>NZ_LR733840.1:0-4464669 GCF_902506525.1 Pseudomonas sp. 9AZ | reverse complement strand
CGTTGAGGTAAGCGAAAGGTGCCAAGTCGACCAAACAGTCTCCCCCTAGGATCACCATCCGGTCAGGCTGATGCTTTTGGATAAGGTGCTGCGCATGTGCTAGCTGCTCTAGTAATGCACTGCGAGCCACGATGCCGTTTTCAACCTGCAGCGGTTGCCCATCAGGTTTCGCTACATGTACTTCCTCAACCGGGCCATTTGTCTCTGGAGCGAGCCAAGACAGTAGTTGGGCGCCGAAGAAATACGGGGCATTGTTGCCGCCTTGCCATTGAGGAAAAAGCAAACGAAGGGTTTTATTGGAATTGCTAGCCATTGAGTTACCACCTTGTGGGCAGAAGTTGGAGTAAGGATTTTTCAGCGCCCATCAGGCGGGAGAAACTAATTTTGGTTTGGTCGATTCGGAAGCCTCGGCAGCGACGATTGAGAGGATGACGAGTACCAACGCAAAGCCATCAGTTACCTGAAGATGCTCTCCAAAAAACAGAATTGAGAAGAACGATGCCGCCAAGGGAATAATGGCAACTGCCATTCCTGTCGCACTGGCGGGTATACGCGTTACGCCTTTGAAAATGAGAACGTAGGGCACGGCCCAGACTAAAGCTCCGTAATAAGCCATGACCCAGCCATTGGCTGCTGTCAGCTGTAACCAGTCGAAGGAGAATCCCTGCACGATGGCCATAGGCGTTGTGAATACGGTTCCGGTGAGGCATAGCAGGAATACGGTGCTCCATAGCATCCTTGGCTATGGGATAGCTGATCCCGACCAGGGTGTAGTACAGCAAAACGTAAAAGTAGCCTCGGCTCATAACAGACCTCGATTTTCAGTTATGGCAGCTACAAAGTGATCCCGATAGCAATTGTTCGGCGTTCAGCCGACGCTTTTATGGATGAGCAGGGCTATGCGGTGCAGCCTCACTTTAAGGCTTGAGAGGAGGGGGGGCTTTGCTGTGAGTGACACATGCTGTGCTCAGATTGCCAAGTGAATTAGCTCTGACGCATCAGTTGCTGGGGGGTTATGCCGTAGGCTTGTTTGAAAGCTCGGCTGAAATGAGAAAGGTTGGTGAAGCCGAAGCTCAACGCTACCTCACTTACCTGGCTGAATTGACCGTTCAGTAACGCGTCATGACATGCGGACAATCGCTGGAGCCATAACCAGCGGTTGATCGTTGTGCCCTTAGGTGCAAACAAGCGGTTTAGCGTTCGTGGAGATATATGAACAGCTTGAGAAATGGTTTCAGCTGTAAGGTTGGGTTGGCTGAGGTTGGCAAGGAGGAATTCCTTGACCCTCATTAGCTGTCGATTGCTATGGCAAGATTGCTCCTCTACTGCAGAGCCATAAGCCGCCTCAAACGCTGTTGATAGCACATCAAGCAGAGCAGTGTTCACGCGCTCGTTTTGGGAGTCTGACTGCACTTGCGCGCCCCAGATCTCCATCAACATGGATTTAGCGAGTCTACCCAGTGGGGACTGGTTGTCTAATGTGCGGCTCAAGAATCGCTCAACGTATGGGATACGGTTCTGGAGAAGCGTGCGAGGCACCGCAAGCACAATCTGATCGTCGCCAGTGGGCAGAGTGCAAGTGTAGGGGCGGGCGCTATCAAACAGTACGATATCCCCGGGCCGCTGCTGCGAGACCCTGCCGGATTGACTTACATAAGCGACGGGGCATAGTGAAAGCGCGATGAAATAGTGATCACTATTGTCATCTTTCTGGCCTCGCTCATACTCGATGGGGTGTGACTGGATTCTGCTGAACGTCACCCCACCTTTGACTTTGACCTCTAGAGACCCATCGAACGGCTCATCCGTAAGCTTGCGGTTAATTGTCGGGGCATACGTTGAACACACAACATCCTGCCAGTAATCGAAGCGTTCTTTGGGCAGCAGGGAGCATGTCGGATAAACGATAGCCATTTCTTACCTGCCGTAGCCAAGCCTGACGATTTAGATACCTCACATTACCAGCAGCTACTCGGCGAATGCCATACACGTGGTCGGATGCGAAGATCAGCTGGCTTCAGTGAAAGGGCATAAACGCGGCTGAATGCATTTTGCGGGTCAGCCATGGTGCGTTTGTTGTGAGCGCTCAATCCCCCAGCGCACATAAAGTGCCAGAAGAATGAAGCATGCACCGACCGCATCCTGCGGCACCAACGCCGACTCTATCTGTAAGCAATCCTGTGATCACCTATGCCGATATCAAGATTTATCATCGACACGTTTATGGCGTTGATCAACTGACCTGCGTCTCCAGCCCTTCGTAGCACGTCGATGCCAATGAGAAGACTGACGCCCGCGTGGCTGCTGGCGACAATGATGATGGGGATTGGAACCGCCCAGGTGAGGCTGCCAAACAGTGACATAGCGCACATGCCGGCTGCCATCGTCATCAAGATCCTCCTTCACACGTTTGGATAAAATGAGATTGCTCGCGATGTCAGCGATGCCGTACAGACACAGAAGTAGCGTCACGCTCATTTCGCCGAAGCTAGTTTCCTTTTCCATGAAGGTAGCCAGTGAATCGCCCCGGACGCTTACGACTGATGGCCGCTCACAGACCGATATCGGGCTTGGGTGAAAAAGGAGTACCACGTTGCCTGGTTGGGCGAGATATCGGTCGCAACATTGCTCGGTATCCAGTTCCACCTCAGTACCATGGCGAATGCCAGGCCAGTGAAATTTGCCCTTGTTCAACCGGCGCGCCGCCAGCCATACTCCGAAGCCGTCATGCACCAGCACTTTCATGCGATTGGCGCGGCGGTTGGCGAACAGGTAAGCACAGTGCGGCTGCGCCGCACCGAACACCGCTATGACCCTGGCTAACGCAGTTTCGGTGCCTGCGCGCATGTCCATCGGCTCGGTGGCGAGCCAGATGGAGTCGATGCGAATCATCGCAAAAGGTCTCGAAGAAAGGTCACGCAGGCAGCAGCATTTTCAGTGGGCCAGTTCACTTAGACGGTGCCGCGCGGGTGCTGTATTTCGACGCAGATATTCGATGATGATGAGTGGGACTTTGCCCAGGCCAACGGCACGTGTAACGGAATAAATGCAGATTGTAGCGCTGTGCTTTTCTGCGCTTGCAGCCGAATCAATTTGTGGGCGAGGTTCGCGTTGAGGTTATGGCCGAGTGCGATGCTGGCAATCGAAGCGCCCGGCTGGCCACACTCTTGAATGGCTTGGGCTTTGAAGGACTTGGAATAGGAATGGCGTGTTGGCTGCATGAAATACCCGCTTAAAAAGCTAGAGCTGGTGTCCACTTAAATTTAAGTGCACACCATGTCTTGGCCTTGAAGGGCTGGGTAGATGACTTGGCAGGACGCATACGAGCGAACGGACAAAAATAACGAAAGTGCGGCTCACCCGCATCGAATTTATTGATTGTTAGCGGTGTCTGGCTCACCGCTGGAGCTGCCTTTGCGCCGCTCGCTGGGAGCGATGCCAAAGTGGCGCCGATAAGCGCGCGTAAATGCCGCCTGAGATTGGTATCCGACCTGCGCCGCAATGGTGCCGATCGCTAGATCGTCTTCGCGCTGTAGCAGTTTATCAGCCTCCAACATGCGCAAATTAGCCAGATAGGTCAGCGGTGGTTGTCCAATTGCTTGGGTGAATGCGGCCGCGAAGGTTGAGCGCGACATGCCGACGTCCACGGCGAGCTCGGCAACAGTCCAGTTTTTTTCGAGCTGTCGGTCCAACAGTCCAAGTGACGCGGCGATTGTTGGCACACTCAGCGTGGCGATATCACTCGCGTGCGCGATGGCTCGAGCATTGCCTGCGGCGTTAAATACGCTCCGCGTGGCATTGAGGAACAGTAAGTAGATCATCGTCGCGGTGAATGCGCCGCTACCGGCACCTTCGCAAAGGCCCTGTAGCAAGCGTCTATCTGATGTGAGTTGCAGGGTTTTATCGTGCATCAACATGAACGGTGGCAAGCGTGCGCTGAGCCTCGTGCGTTCGGGGCGCTCCAGTCCAAATACCGAGCACAGCACTAATGCGGATGTCGGCTCGCTGCGGCCGAGGCGGATTCGCGCCGGTTGATCCGAGCTTGTCAATTTTCGAAAGCCGCCAAATAGCGAGCTCCTAATGACTGCACGTGATCCGAGCAGTTTGTGGCGTGCTCCGTGCGGAAACAGGATGAAGTCGTGCGCCCCGGCTTGGTGTTTGTTTCCATTTGGATCCACAACGTGAAGATTACCTTCGAGCACGAAATAGGCGATCACACGATCGACCGACTCGATGCGGATATGAGCGCTATCTGCAATTTCCACCAGCGCCATCCCGGCGCGCTCCATGCGGACAGATAGAAGCAGATCAGTGAGCGTGGCGGTCATGGCGTACTCCAGAGTATGACTTTGCAGATCATCCTTAAGTTTTTGCACATCGTCCAGAGCGCCCGTAATTGATTTGCCCATCTGTGCGCTCAGGAGCAGCATCCATGAAGATTAATTCAAGAGGTGTTATTTGAAGCTCCTGTTTGTCATTTCGCTTGGCCACAAGGATCGCGGGTGTTCTGGAGGCCCCATGGTGCGTGCTCGCACGCCCCTGCAATGCCTTTTACGCAACTGAAAGCGCAACTCACCCATCGGTGGAAAAACTTCACCTCATATCCACTACATGAAGAGCCCATACGTAATGAGCACAACAGATATCAATCGCCAGATAGTCGAAAAATATTGGGATCACTACTTTCGCAAGGACTGGAAAAAAGTTGCGTTGTTTTACACCGACGACGCCAATTACACCGATGTCGGTGTTGATCCAGTCGGGGCGAATGGACCTGCGGAAATCATTGCACGGCTACGTATGGGCATCGATCCAACATCGAGTTACGAACATCAGTGTCGGCACATTATTGCTCAGGGCAACATCGTGATGACCGAGCATGTCGAGGTCTGGGGTTTCAAAACCGGTGAACGTTTTGAGCACGCCTTCGTGTCGGTAATGGAAATTCGTGACGGCAAAATTGCTCGCTGGCACGACTACTCGCACTGCGCAAATATCTTCAATAACGCACCCGCGTGGTGGCTCGAACATGTACGTAAGGGATGGCGCGACCAGATCATCCCGATCGATCAGCTTTAGATCCGACTAATCATTGAAGAATTCTAAATGAGCCAAGACATAGAACGTCTCAACGTGATTGCAAAGCAACTGCGGCGTCATGTGCTTGCTCAGGCCATTGGTGCCGGGCAGGGTTATGTGGGCCAAGGGCTGCAGAGTGCGGATTTGTTTACTGCGTTGTTCTTTCACGAAATGCATTGGAGCAAGACGTTGAAAGATGATCCGCGCCGCGATCGCTTTCTGCTTTCTACGGGCCACTATGCAATTGCGCTGTATGCCGCTTTCGCCGAGGCCGGTTTGGTCGCACATGCCGATTTTGCCAGCTACGGACAGGACGGCAGCGCGCTGACGCTCGGTGCTGAGCCCGGCCATGTTCCCGGCGTTGAATTCGCCGGTGGTTCGTTGGGACAGGGGTTGGGAGTGGCTGCAGGCCTTGCCTGGGGGCTGCGGTTCAATCGAAATCCAGCTCGCGTCTTCAACTACATGTCCGATGGCGAGGTGCAGGAAGGTTCGACCTGGGAAGCCGCGATGCTTGCCGGTGCGCAGAACCTTGGCAACTTGATCAATATTGTCGATGTGAACCGTACGCAGGCCGACGGCCCGCTGGTGTTGGAAATCGAACCGCTAGCTGAAAAATTCCGTGCCTTTGGTTGGTGGGTCGCTGAAGTGAACGGTAACGACATGGCGGAGCTCGTCGATGTATTTGCACGAGTCCGTGAAGATGCAACGAACGAACCGTCGCGACCAAAGGTAATCATCGCGCATACACGACTTGGCTATGGCGCGCCGTCGATTATGGAGTCTGAGAAAGCCCATTTCGTGCGTATCAATGATGAGCAGTGGCAGCGTGTGGCAGCCGAAGTTGAGGCGTTTATATGAGCAGAGAATCGATTACTGGCGCAGCGGCTCAGATGGGCATGCGCGCAGAGCCAGGAACATTCGGCAGGGTCTTGCTGCAGGCCGCTCAACAGCGTCCTGAAGTCGTCGCACTCACGGCCGACCTGGCCAAATACACTGACCTGCAGGCGTTTGCCGAAACCTATCCGACGCGTTTTCTCAACGTAGGAATGGCCGAGCAGAATTTGGTGATGGTGGCGGCCGGCATGGCGCGATCAGGTCTGGTGCCAGTGGCAACCACATTTGCCGCGTTCATGACACGGCGCGCGCAGGATTTCACCATCATGCAAGTGGCCCTACCGCGCGCCAACGTAAAACTCATTGGTGCTGTACCGGGCGTGATGCCGACTTTCGGTCCGTCGCATACCAGTATTGACGATCTGGCAATGATGCGCGCTGTGCCCAACATGGTGGTGATCGATCCCTGCGACATGCGTGATCTGAAAGAGGCGACAGCCGCGGCGCTTGCATACGATGGCCCGGTCTATCTGCGTCAGCCCTTTTTTAATGCGCAAAGCGCGGCCGTGACCAGTGAGCGCGAAGCCTTCCAAATCGGCAAAAACACACTGCTTTGCGCCGGTGGCGATGTAGGCATTATTGCCAGCAGTTTCATGGTTGGGGAGGCCTTGCAGGCCGCGCAACAGCTCGCGCAGCAGGGCATACAAGCGAGCGTTTTGAAAGTATCGAGCTTGAAGCCTTTCGATACGCGAAGTGTGCTTGAGCTGGCAGCGCGGGTACCGCGTTTGATTACGGCTGAAAATCATTCGGTTATCGGTGGGCTGTTTTCGACCGTGGCGGAAACGCTCGCGCGCGAAGGCTTGGCGGTGCGCGTTGAAGCCGTCGGTGTGCAGGATGTGTTTCCGATGTTCGGCTCGCGTGAGTATGTCGCTGGGCAACTAAACATGACGTCGGGCGAAATCGTGAAGCGCGCATTGTCGTTGTGCCGTATCTAAATCAGCGCATGTTTTTCTCGGAGATCAAGTAATGCGAATGGCAGGCAAGGTAGCACTGGTTACTGGTGGCGGTTCGGGTATCGGCGCCGCATCCGCCGCAACGTATGCGCGTGAGGGCGCCTCGGTCGTAATTGTCGATATCAACGCCGAGGCCGCCGCACGTGTTGCCGAGCAGATCAACATCAGCGGCGGCAATGCGTGTGCCTTGACGGCCAATGTCGGTGAGCTGACGGACATTGAAAACATGATCGCGTTTGCCATCGACGAGTTCAGCCAACTCGACGTATTGCACAACAACACAACCAATGCCGCATTGGGGCCGCTGGGCGAGGTCGAGACTGATCAATTTCAAGCATCGTTCGATATCGGCTTGCGCTCGTTCTGGTACGCCTCGAAACATGCGCTGAAACACATGGTGCCGCGCGGCGGCGGCACGATCGTCAACACCGCTTCGATTTCCGGACTTGCTGCCGATTACGGGCTCGGGGCTTACAACATTATGAAATCGGGCGTGATTGCGATGACACGCTCCATCGCGATTGATTACGCCCGCAAAGGCATCCGCTGCAATGCCATCTGCCCCGGCATTATTTTCACGCCACCTTTTGAATCGATGCGCAAAAACGCGCCGGAGCGAATCGCAGCAATGGCCGACTCAGTTCCGATGGGGCGCTTCGGCAACTCGCAGGAAGTGGCCAATGTTGCGTTGTTTCTTGCCTCGGATGAATCGTCCTACATGACGGGGACAACGCTGGTCGTCGACGGCGGTCGTCTCGCTTACACCGGCACACCAGGGCCTACTGGATTTGGGCCGGATTGGGTTTAAGCCAATGACTGAAATATGGCTAGTGACAATGCCGCGTGATTTTTCGAAGGCATTCCGTGTTGTGCCGCACGCTCGGTCACTTGCGCATTGTTGGCGGGAGTAAAAATTATGGCAAACGCATCCACGAATTCAGCTCATCGGCTCGCCGGCAAAGTCGTCCTTGTGACCGGTGCCGATAGCGGCATTGGCGCTGCAACCGCACGCTTGTTTTGCCGTGAAAGCGCGTGCGTGATCGCAACCGATATCAACACCGATCAATTGCAGTTATGGGCGGCAGGAGAGCCGTCAGTGTTGGCGCTGATGCACGATGTCACGCAGGCGGAAAGCTGGGATATCGTCATTCGGCAGGCGTTGGTTAAGTTCGGTCGTATCGATGTGCTAGTCAACTGTGCAGGCATTACCGGTGGCGGCGTTGCATTCGAAAAAGTCGAACTGACGAGTTTCCAGCATGTGCTCGACGTAAATCTTTCCGGGCCATTCCTGGGCATGCAGCGCGTGGTTCCACTCATGCGCGACAACGGTCGCGGTTCCATCGTCAATGTCGCGTCAATTTCGGGGGTTATCGGCAACGCGGGCACCTCCGGATACACCGCGTCCAAAGGCGGTTTGCGCGCGTTGACCAAAGGTGCCGCGATTGAGTTTGCCGCCGCCGGCGTGCGCGTCAACGCCATTCATCCCGGTTATACGCAAACGGCGATGACCGCCGGATATGTTGCCGACGAAAAGACTCACGCGATGATGTTGAGTCAGACCCCACTTGGCCGCCTTGGTCAGCCGTACGACATTGCCTACGCCGCTTTATATCTCGCCAGCGACGAATCGAGTTTTGTCACCGGGGGGGGATTTTTTATTGACGGCGGTATGACCGCGCGGTGAACACGCGCATACATCGCCACACACTGAAACAGCACGGGAGAAATACAAAATGCGCGCAGCTGTGACGACGGCCGCAGGGCCTTTGCAACTCGTTGATCTTGATGTCGTAGCGTTACGGGCGGATGAAGTGCGCGTGCGGGTCAGCTACTGCGGCATCTGTGGCTCTGATCTGCACTGGCATCGACATTTTCCCGATGGCACGGTGATGGGCCACGAAGTGGTCGGTGTCGTCAGTGAAACGGGGGCCGCGGTGAGCGGCTGGAGCGTCGGTCAGCGCGTATGTATTTTCCCCGCACAGGCCTGCGGCGACTGCGTGGCGTGCAACGCAGGGCGCTCCAATATTTGCTCGAAGCGAGTTTACGGTGTCGGCGGGCCGCGCAATCGCGGCGGTTATGCGGATAGCGTCATCGTGCTGGCATCGATGCTGGTGCGGATCCCAGGCGAATTGTCAGATCGCGCGGCGGCGATCGTCGAGCCGCTCACCGTCGGCATCCATGGTGTCGCTGTCGCTGCACTGGATAGCACGCAGCCGGTCGCGGTTATCGGCACTGGCACCATCGGGCTGATGACGCTGCTTGCCCTGCGGGCAAAGGGTTTCCAGCGTTTGCTGGCGATCGAAGTGAATCCGCAGCGGCGTGCGCTGGTGGAGCGTCTCGGCATCCCCGCCATCGGTACCGAACAATTAACCACCGCTGCGGTGGAAAAACTGGGTGCGCCGCCGCAAGCCATTTTCGAGTGTGCCGGTCATCCGACGGCGCTGACGCTCGCGATTGGATTGCTCGGCCCCGGCGGACGCATTGTGCTGATGAGCAATCCAGCGGAAGCGGTGCCGCTGCCACAAAGTGAATTGATGTTGAAAGAGGCACAAATTATTTCAGCAATTTTTTATCTGCGCGAAGAATTCGAGCAGGCGATCGACTGGCTCGCCAGCGGCAAGGTGCCGGCTGATGCCATTCCACTGTCGATCTTTCCGCTGGAGCAAGCCGGCATCGCCTTCGCCGAGCTGCTGCAAAAAAACACCCCGCATATGAAAGTGCTGCTGCAACCCGATAGCGCGCAATGACATGCGTATATTTTTTGAGTGTCTATGGAGCCGCTTGTGAACCCTGAAAATATTCTCGAACGCTACCGCAAGACCGATGCTGAAACATTGCGGCGCAAAGCCGAATGGTTGCGTCTGGAAATACTGCGCCTGATTCAAACATCGGGGCTGGGGCATTACTCCAGCAGTTTTTCCGCAGCAGAGGTACTCGTCACGTTGTACCAGCATGTTCTGCGTTTAAAAGCCGGCGAACCGCATTGGGAAAAACGTGATCGATTCCTGCTCGGTAAAGGTCACATTGGCGTGGCATTGTGGCCGTTGCTCGCCGAGCTCGAGTTTTTCCCCGCGAGCTGGCTCGATACCTTCGGTGCATTCGACAGCCACCTTACCGATCATCCCGACATGCACCGTGCGCCGGGCATCGACTTCAGCTCGGGTTCGCTCGGCCACAATTTGTCAGTAGGGCTCGGCATGGCACTGGCAGCGCGCCAGCGCGGTGAAGACCATCGCGTAATTGTATTGACCGGCGACGGCGAACTGCACGAAGGCCAGGTGTGGGAAGCGGTCATGGCAGCGGCTCAGCATCGCGCCGGCAATCTGATCGCGATCGTAGATGCCAACGGTTCGTGCGGCGATGGTCACACCGAAGAGGTCATGAGTATCGAACCGCTGGATCAGCGCCTGCGCAGTTTCGGTTGGAACTGTGTCGATGTAGATGGACATGACACGGCGGCATTGATGCGCGCATTCGCCGACCTGCCTGCACCGGATTCACACGTCCCAACCTGCATTGTCGCGCGCACCCTCAAGGGTAAGGGCGTTTCATTTATGGAAGCCGCGCCACGCGACTGGCATCTGGGAAATCTCGGGCCGAAGGATCTGCAGATTGCCCGCAACGAAATTGAGGTACGACTGTTATGAGTGATATGGCCGATCCCTTCAGCTTCAACACCGGCGCCGTCGAAAGTAAATACGGCGGTGCGGTGGGGCTCGAACTGCTCGCGATGGGCGAAAGTGATCCGGCGATTGTCGTGGTCGCCGCCGATCTCGGTGTCAGTCCGATCACTGGCGCCTTCGTAACAAAATATCCGCACCGTTTCATCGAAGCGGGTATCGCCGAAAACAATGCTATGTCGATCGCTGCCGGCTTGGCTGCCGGCGGCATGAAACCTTATGTGTTGCAAATGGCTGCATTCGGCGCGTTGAAATGTGCGGAGCAGATTCGTACCGACATGGCGTACACCGAAATGCCGGTGCGCATTCTGTCAGCGTGGACCGGCCTCGCAATGGGATTCTTCGGCACCAGCCACCATGCGCTTGAGGACATTGCTATTACCCGCGCGATTCCCGGTTTAACAGTGGTGTCGCCCTGCGAT
Organism: Pseudomonas sp. 9AZ; assembly: GCF_902506525.1. Taxonomy (NCBI): domain Bacteria; kingdom Pseudomonadati; phylum Pseudomonadota; class Gammaproteobacteria; order Pseudomonadales; family Pseudomonadaceae; genus Pseudomonas; species Pseudomonas sp. 9AZ. Next base: position 4,453,641 of record NZ_LR733840.1, on the reverse strand, counting down.
GACAACGCCGCGCGTGCCCTGCTGCGCACGACCGCTGATTTGCTGGGGCCGGTGTTTATTCGCCTGACCGAAGGCAATCACTATCCGGTGTACGCGGAGCCACCGGTGGTCAAGCATGGTCATTTCATCACCGTGCGCGAAGGCGACGACGCGACCATTATCGCCACCGGCCTCGGTGTGCAACTGGCGACCGGCGCAGCCGATGCACTGGCGCGTGAGGGAATAAATATCCGCGTGCTCGATGCGCTTTATTTGAAACCGCTGGATGAAGTTGCGATTGTCGATGCCGCGCGTACTACGCGCGCGATTTTGACGGTGGAAGAGCATGGCGTTATCGGCGGGCTGGGATCGGCCGTAGCAGAAGTCATCGCGCGCAATGGCATCGCCACCCGTTTGCAATTACATGGCTTACCAGACACGCGCCTTGCGGTGGGCAAACCTGCTCAGCTGTATTCACATTATGGGCTGACGATTGAGGGTGTAATCGAGCGGATGCGCGGGCTGTTGTAGGTGCATTGCAAATAGCGCTCAGGCGTAAGACTGGCACGGCAGCGAGTTCCGGTCAGTCGAGCTGATTTTTGTCATTCTTAGGTACAGGGTTTCGAATATGGACGACTTGATCGACGCTGTTGTCGTCGGCGCAGGCTTTGGTGGTATAGCCGCTCTGCAGGCTTTTCGGGCTCGTGGTTATCGGGTGCTAGTGGTTGAAGCAGGCTCCGGGCCAGGCGGCACATGGTTCTGGAATCGTTATCCGGGTGCGCGCTGCGATATCGATAGCCTGCAGTACTCGTTCAGCTTTTCACCTGCCGTCGCAACGAACTGGACCTGGAGCGAGAAATATTCTGCCCAGCCGGAAATTCTTAGTTACCTGGAATATGTAGTCGATCAGGAAAACATGCGGCCGGCCTTCCGGTTCAACACGCGCATCATCTCGGCGTATTACGATGAGCCCGCAGCGCGCTGGCATCTGCGCACGGAAAGTGGCGAAACGATCACGGCGCGTTTCTGCGTGATGGCGACCGGGACGTTGTCGACTGCAAATAAACCCGACTTCTCAGGTATTGAGAAGTTTCGCGGCGAGATTTATCACACCGGATTGTGGCCGCATTCTGGTGTAGATATGACCGGCAAACAGGTAGGCGTGATCGGCACAGGCTCATCGGGTGTCCAGCTGATTCCCCGCGCCGCCGAGCAGGCTGCACACGTCACCGTTCTGCAACGCACGGGGACTTATGTCGTCCCTGCGCAAAATCGACTGTTGACGGAGGCGGAAAACCAGCAGGCCAAGTCGACCTACCCGGAGCTGCGCCGACACTGGCGGGCGCAGCCCAACGCCGTTGGCATGAAATTTAGCGCACAGTCGGCGATGGCTGTAGACGAGACAACCCGCCACGCCGTCTTTGAAGCGGCCTGGGAGGCGGGCGGAGGCGACTTCGGCGTGTGCTTCAACGACCTCACGCGCAACATGGAATCCAATGCCAAGGCGAGTGATTATTTCCGCTGGAAAATTGCGCAGGTCGTCGACGATCCGCAAACCGCGCAAGCGCTAACGCCAAAATATCAATGGGGCAGCCGCCGCCTGTGCGTGGGCACGAATTACTACGAAACGTATAACCGTGCGAATGTCACCCTGCTCGATTTACGTCGTGATCCGCTTGAGCATTTCACCGCGAGTGGTGTCGTCGTTGGGGGCCGCGAATATCCACTCGACATGCTGATCATGGCGACTGGATTCGACGCGGTAACGGGCACGCTATTACGCATCGATATTCGCGGACGCCAGGGGCTGACCTTGCAGGATGCCTGGCGCGATGGACCACGGACGTACCTCGGCATGGCCATCTCCGGTTTTCCTAACCTGTTCATGATCAGTGGTGCGCAGAGCCCTGGCACGCTTATCAATATGGCAACCGGCAGTGAAGTAAATGCCGAATGGATCGCTGACTGCGTCGCGTGGATTGATAAGCAGGGCGCACGCGCCATTGAGGCCAGTCCCGAAGCTCAGTCGGACTGGGTGCGTCAGACCACCGAGATTGCCGAGCGCAGTCTGATGTCGAAAGGCGAGTCGTGGTGGACGGGGACAAATATTCCAGGCAAGCCGCGCGGGTATCTCGGCTATCTCGATTGGCTTGGTTACGACGCTCGCTGCCAGTCGGTGGCCTTGCACGAATACGAAGGTTTCATGCTCGAAGCCGAATCTTTAACTGTTGAATAACCTGAGGTGCAAGATGAGTGCAGCAGACCACGTTAGTGACAAAGGGCCGTATTTCAGCGCTATCGTTCACGGTCGCAAATCCGTGCGCGCTTTTCTGCCTGATCCGCTGCCGCAGAAGCTGATCCGCGAACTGTTGGCGCTGGCAAGCTGGGCGCCGTCCAATTGCAATACGCAGCCGTGGATGGTGCATGTGGCGAGCGGTGACACCATCGTCCGCCTTACTGAGGAGCTGACGCGTGATAGTGCGGCTTCGGGTATTACCCCGGAAGTGCCGTACAACGCGCAAGCTTATCCAGCGGCGCTCCAGACCCGCATGGTTGAGCATCTGGGCAATCAGCAACATGCTTTCGGCATTGCGCGCGAAGATAAGGATGCCCGCAACAAACTGCGGGACAATAATTTGCGCTTTTTCGGCGCGCCGCACGTTGTGTTTGTTTACATGCCCGACTTCGGCAATGAACGCGAGGCGGCAGATATCGGCATGTTCGCCCAGACCTTCATGTTGGCGCTCGAAGCGCATGGCTTGGCGGGAGTGCCGCAGACATCGGTCGGCATGTACGCCGCGCCGATACGCCGTGTTTTGAATCCCTCCCCGAATCACAAGCTTCTATTCACCATTTCTTTCGGCCGTGAAGATGTGGACGCGCGCGGCGCCCGCCTCGTGCAGGAGCGCACATCCGTCGACCAATTCGCGGTTTTCCATGAGTGATTCGCAGCGGCCATTGGTTGGCAACAGGAGGGAAGACGACATGCTTTCTCGTTCCGCTCATTTGATCGATCCGGCACTGCGTTCCGTCGTCGCTGACGTTCCATCGGTGACGCTTGATGCGCAGGCACTGCCGACCATGCGCGCGATGCTTGCCGCACGTTTCGGCACACCTGCTGCGACGCAAGACGATACGGTCGCTGTTGAGGTGATAGAAGTGCCACGGCCGGATGGCGGTGGCGGCATTCGCGTCGTCTGCTACCGACCGCGCGAAACACATTCTCCGCTCGCCGCGATTGTGCACATGCACGGTGGTGGATTCGTACTCGGCCTACCGGAAATGAACGATGCGCAGCATCGCCGTTTGGCGGCGAGTTGCGGCATCGCCATTTACTCTGTCGATTATCGGCTGGCTCCAGAAACAATCTTTCCCGGCGCACTCGACGACGGTTACATCGTGCTCGAATGGCTGCATGCCAACGCGCAATTGCTGGGGCTGGATCGGGCCCGCATTGGCGTGAAAGGCGAAAGTGCCGGCGGTGGGCTCGCGGCGGCACTCGCCCTGCGAGCACGTGACCACGGCGGCCCAGCTGTCGCGTTTCAACTGCTGACTTTTCCGGCGCTTGATGATCGCACCGGCAGCGAGCTCGATGCGCATCCTTACTGCGGCGAGTTTTTGTGGACGGGGCAGCTCAATCGCGCAGCATGGACATCGCTACTCGGTCGTGAGCCAGGAGGCGACACCTCCGCGCACGCTGCACCGGCCCGCGCGGACAACCTTGCCGGTTTGCCACCGACCTTCATTGCCGTTGGCGCGTTGGATCTCTACCTCGAAGAGGATATGGAGTACGCGCGGCGTTTGACGCGTGCGGGTGTCTCCGTTGAATTGCATGTCTATCCCGGTGCGATTCATGGCTTCGGTATCGTGCCCGGCTCTTGGATTGATAACGACAGTGAGCGCAATCTGCAAGAAGGCTTATGTCGCTTGCTCGCCGCAACATCGCCAAAATTGAATGCCTAATGTGACTGATGATCGCTGGGGTGCCCAGCGATTTAAACCGACGACAACGAATACCAACACGCGGTGCGGGAGCAATACGTGAAAGCAGCAGTAACGACCGCACAGGGGTGACTCTGCCTTGCCGATGTGAACACGCCTATCCTGCAGGCGGAAGCGGTTTCGACATCCATTGGCGCAAGCAATTTCCGCTTGGTATGGTAACGGGCCATGAGGTGTCATGGTGAATCGCAAAACTGGCGCCTGAAGTGAAAAAATTGGTCGTTGGGCGCGCGCATAGTACTTATGCCTGCGGCCCCTCGTCGGCCCCTCGTCGGCCCCTCGTCGGCTGCGACTTGGAACGCGGTTGTCTGGTCGCCGAAAATATTAGTGATACCGGTGGTACGGCGGAGTTCTTTTCTGCTGATATGGGCACTGTTGCCTGGAAAGTTTTGGGTCCTGGTAGATGGATTACCCTCACTCAGCGTGCAGGCTGCGCAACGAAAGCTGATCTCTACGCAGGCAATCGCCTTGCGCGTAATCAACGAGTTGTTGCTGTTTTGGCAATTACTGGTATGTAAGTTAGAAAAAGGCGAGTCAGCCATGCTGCACTCGCCTTAGTTGTTTTCTGGCTGCTTAGGTAGGCTCAGGGCCTAGACCACTACCTTGCTCGCACTTTGATGAATGCGTTGCTGTGAGTCGTGGTGCTCTAAAGCGGGGTGAGGTGAAACTTGGTCGAAATCCACGTCTTGGGCGGCTTTTTTGCGGTCCTTAAGAAGGAAGTGTGACAGTGCCGGAATCAGAACCAGTGCGCCGATCATGTTCCAGAGGAACATGAAAGTCAGCAAGATACCCATATCAGCCTGGAACTTGATAGGTGACCAAGCCCAGGTCACAACACCAGCAGCCATAGTCACGCCGATCAAGGCGACTACCTTGCCGGTGAACCCGAGAGCAAGCTCATAAGATTCCGCAAGCGTCGCACCGAGCCGCTGTGCGCGAAGCTGTACGCTTAGTAGGTAAAGAGCGTAGTCCACGCCCACGCCGACACCCAGAGCGATGACCGGTAAGGTTGCTACCTTGATGCCAATTCCTAGAGAGACCATCAGCGCTTCGCATAGGAACGAGGTGATTAGCAGCGGCACCATGGCCACTACCACCGCACGCCAACTTTTGAACGTGATAAAACACAGCAATATGACTGTAGCGTATAGCAACCCGAGTATTCGATAGTTGGCTTCCTTGACGACTATGTTGGTGGCCGCTTCGATACCCGCTGAACCAGCGGCTAGAAGAAACTTGGTGTCGCTGCTGTTATGGGTAGCGGCAAAGGTTTCTACGGTTTTAGTCACGGCGCTCAGTGTGTCGGCTTTGTGATCCTTGAGATACGCGATCATTGGGGTCACAGTGCCGTTTGCATTAATAGCACCAGGGGTGTTGACGATGGTCTGCGCGATAGCCTGGCCAACAGAGTTGGAACTCCGTGGGATGGTGAGCCATTTAGGGTTTCCTTCAAACAGGCCAAAGGCAGTTTGCCGAATGTTATCCGGGAGGGAGCTGGTTTCCAGCACTTCAGGTTGCTGCTTCAGGAGCCACGATAAGCGGTCTTGTTCGACCAACGAGGAATAGCTGGAGACACCATTCAGGGTGTTGGATGTCACGATCACGGCAAACTGGTCACTGGAAAGACCAAAGTGATCGTTGATATAAGCGCTATCTTGATTATAACGCGAGTCTGCGCGGAGTTCGGGTGCCCCTTTGTCCAGATCGCCAATCTTGAGATGTTTCAGGCTTACTGTGACAGCCGCCAGACCGACAACCAGAGATCCGACTACCAGAGGCAGGGCATACCGCCGCTTTGTGCAACGCACCAGCAGCGACCAGAGATTCAAGTGTTTTTTGTGGGCCTTCTCCGCGGCTATGACACTGCGTTTGGCGGCCTTCTCGCTTACCCCAATATAGGAAAGCGCGACAGGAATAAAAAACAGCTTGGTGAAAATGAGGATCAGGACGCCCAGGCTGGTGGTTAACGCCAGGGTTTGGATCACCGGAATGTCGATGATCATAAGTACGGCGAACCCGACAACATTGGTGATAAGCGCGGTCAGTCCTGCCATGAACAGTCTACGGAATGTGTAGCGGGCCGCGACATACTTATGCGTACCACGGCCAATGTCCTGCATGACGCCATTCATCTTTTGTGCGCCATGGGAAATACCAATGGCGAAGACCAAGAAAGGCACGAGGATGGTGTAAGGATTCAGGTTGTAGCCGAGCAACTGCATAAGTCCCAGCAGCCAGATCACTCCGCTCAGTGCCGTCGCCACCAGCAAGGTCGTACTGCGTACATCACGGGTATACAGGTAAATAAAGACAGCGGAGATAAGCGCCGAAAGGCCGAAGAACATCAAAACTTGCGACAACCCATCGATCAGGTCGCCAGTGAGTTTGGCGAAACCTATGATGTGAATTTTGTAGCTGCCTTTGAACTGAGCAATATCCGAGCCTGGTTGAGGGTGTTCGATGGGCTCCCGAATTTCACGTTCAAGGATGTCCGACAGCGTCTTGTAGTCGAGGTTTTCCCCGGTCTCTGCAATCTGGTCGAGAAGCGGAACCATGATCATGCTGGACTTGGAGTCAGAGCCGATCAGGTTACCGCGCAGATTGGCGCGAATAGCGTTGAGCTTGAACTGCTTGATAGACTCGGCGCTGCCATCGTAATCGAAAGGCATCACCGGGCCTCCTGTGAAGCCCTCCTCGGTGATCTCCGTCCAGCGCACTATAGGTGTCCAAACTGATCGCATCAGTGCTCGGTCAACGCCAGGCGTTAGAAATATCTTGTCATTGACGCGTTTGACGACCTCCAGGTACTCAGGGTCGAAAATATCGCCATCTTGAGTTTCCACAACCACCCGGATCGAGTTACCCAGACCTTTGAGTGAGTCCCTGTTATCCAGGTAATTTTTGATGAAGGGATGGTTCTGCGGAATCATCTCGTCAAAGTTGGCGTTGACCGTTAAAAGGCTTGCGCGGTAGCCGAACAAAATTGTAGCAATGGCGCAGACAATCACGACCCAGATGCGGTGATTGAAAACCACGCGCTCTAAACGACTACCCGAGTTTTTGTCGAAATCCATCGGGTCGCGAATTACCGGTAACGCACTACTATGAGCGTCGGTAGCCACAGGAATACCTCAATCGTGTAATTGGATTTGTATCAGTAAGGTCTGAGCAGATCAGGGGATACGGCTGACTGACTCCAGGTTCGCCCCTGCCGTTCCAATAATCACGACCTGATCTGTATTAACCGGAGTAATGCCGGTGAACATAGCAATGTGGTCGACCTTCAGTTGTTGGAAGGGGCTGTCAGAATTTTGTGCACCTAGTAACTGGCCCCCTTGGCTGACCACGAGAACTTGCCCGTTGTCGAGAACTGCACCACCGGTGATGGCGGTGTCGATACCTGACTCGACACTGGACCAGTTGGCACCGCGGTCGTCACTACGGTAGATAGTGCCTCTTAGGCCATAGGCGAGCACCACATCATTGTGAGCCAAGACACCAAAGAAGCTACCGGCATATCCGCTGGAAACAGCGCTGAAATGAGTGCTTTCTTTCGTCTTGACAAAGACCATGCCGCGCTCTGATGCAATGTAAACATCATCACCAGATTGCGTGATGGAGTTAAGGTGCAAGGACTCAGGGTTGTCGATTAGCTCTAGCTGCGGGGTCCATGTCTTACCACCGTCACTGGTGTGCATGATCTGATTGAAGGTGCCTACAACGTAACCGTGCAGCTCGTCTTCGAATAGCACGTCCAGCCAGGGTTGTTCAGGACCGTCCTCGGTGTTGAGCCTGACATCCTCGATGTACTTTTGTGCTGACTCGTCGCCGTTCTTCAACGCGGTTTCGTAGTGGTCGAGCATCAGGGGCCCAGCCGTGCGGCCGTCTGACTGCTTGCTCCAAGTTTCACCGCCATCTACGGTATTCAGTATCACGCCAGCGTGCCCTACGGCCCAGCCTTTTTTCGGGCTTGGAAAGCTGACTGCAGTGAGGTCGATATCGACAGGAGTACTGGCTTGCTTCCAGGACTTACCCTTGTTATCCGAGTAGAGGATATGACCACGCCAGCCGACGGCTACTAGCCGTTCACCAGCCTTGGTAATACCCAGGAGTTGAGTGCTGGCAGCCATTGTGGAGATTGCTGCGGGGCTGTCGAGCGGGTCGCTATATTCGGCCAATACCGAACTTACGGGCGCTGCAATCAGAATAGCGGCTAAGAGAGCGGGTCGAGTTATCAGGGCTGAAATCATAGTGATTCTTCTTGTTTTCTAACATGGATAACTAGGTTATATAATTTACCAAAAGTGCAGGAATGTAAATGCTGCTGGTGGAATGGTTCACGAACTGCTCCAGTATTCCTTGCTGCGGGTAGGGCAGGGCGGGGCGCTCTGTCCTTGAGTTATTCCGGTTCAAGGCTTAGCAGTCAAAGCGCTAAATGCCCGTGTGCCTGCTGCTCAGCATGGTAGGACGAGCGCACTAATGGGCCGGAGGCAACGTTCTTGAAACCCATTTTTCTGCCTTCTTCAGCGAACCAGGCAAACACATCCAGATGCACAAAACGCTGCACCGGCAGGTGGCTGCGCGACGGCTGCAGGTACTGGCCGAGAGTCAGCATGTCGATATTGTGTTCACGCATTCTATGCATGACTTCGATCACTTCCTCATCAGTCTCACCCAGGCCGAGCATCAGACCGGATTTCGTCGGCACATTCGACACGCGCTTTTTGAAGTTTTCCAGTAGATCCAGCGACCACTCGAAGTCCGAACCTGGACGCGCCGCCTTGTACAGGCGCGGCACGGTTTCCAGGTTGTGGTTGAACACGTCCGGCGGCTCCTGCTCGGTGATAGCCAAGGCTACATCCATGCGCCCGCGGTAGTCCGGTACTAGGGTTTCCAGTTGTACGTTGGGCGACAGCTTGCGGATTTCGCGCAGGCAGTTGGCAAAGTGCTGAGCACCACCGTCGCGAAGGTCGTCGCGGTCTACCGAGGTGATCACCACGTACTTCAGGCGCAGATCTGCGATGGCCACAGCGAGACTCTTCGGCTCGTCCATGTCGAGCGATTTCGGTCGGCCGTGGCCGACATCGCAGAACGGGTAGCGACGGGTGCAGATGTCGCCCATGATCATGAAGGTTGCAGTGCCACCGCTGAAGCACTCGCCGAGGTTGGGGCAGGAAGCTTCTTCGCAGACGCTGTGCAGCTTGTGTTTACGCAACAGCTGCTTGACCCGGTCAATCTCGGGAGACGCCGGTACACGTACACGAATCCAGTCCGGCTTCATCGGCAGCTCATCGGTGGGAATGATCTTCACCGGAATGCGTGCCATCTTCTCGGTACCGCGCAGCTTTAAACCGGTTTCCACCTTGATTGGCTTGCCGGCAGGTTCTGATGTAATCATATATCGGCCTATATGATTTCGTTGCTGCCCTGGCGCTATGGCAGGGCACTATCAGCGGCCGGTGTACGAAGGCTTCTGCTTGTTCAGAAACGCCTCGACGCCAATGGTGAAATCCTGGGTTTGCACACAGGCACAGAAACTGTCGCGTTCAGCATCCAATTGCTCTTTTAGTGTGGACTGCATGGATCCGCGCACTAAGCGCTTGGTCTGACCTAAGGCAAAGGTAGGTGCCTTGGCCAGTTTCATTAGCAGTTCTTCGCTGGCTTTGCCAAGCTGATCGACGGGGAGTACGCGATTGATCAGGCGCAGTTGTAGGGCTTCGTTGGCGTCGAATGGTTCGCTGAGCAGCAGTAGCTCTAGACTTTTACTTAGGCCAACCAGGCGTGGCAGGTGCCAGGACGCTGAGGCATCCGGGCTGGTGCCGATTCCGGTGTAAGCCAGATTGAAGCGGGTCCCTTCAGCCGCGAGTACGATGTCACAGGCCAATGCGAGGCTCACCCCAGCGCCGGCTACCACGCCATGCAGGCAGGCAACCACGGGCACAGGTAGCTGAGTCATGATTTCAATCGCCTCATGCAGTGGGTCAATCAGTCGCCTGGCTTTTTCTTGCGTGGCGCCAGCCAGAAAACTCAGGTCGCCGCCAGCGCAGAATGCTCGGCCTTGACCTTTGATAACGACAACACGCACGTTGTCATTGTCTTTGATTTTCAGCATGGCCTGAAGAAAACCTTGTGCCAGTTCAACGGTCAATGCGTTGAGTGACTCAGGTTGGTTCAGCGACACGCGAGCGATGTTGCCGTCGATTTCGAGAATAACGCTTGGGGTTTCGGCACCCATGATTTTTGTCCTATTTAGGTGTTTAGATCGAAGGCATATCACGCGGGTTTCGACGATTTAGCTCGTCGGCAAGATCAGCGATGCTACTCTTGAGGCTCAGTCGATAAGGCCTTGGAGTGAAGAGCTCCGGTGAGCGCCCCCAGTGTGATGTCGACCAGCAGTGCATTGCGCTTGGCGGATGGCAATGCACTCGGATTAAGCCAGGCGGGCAGGTTGTTCAACATGGCGACCAATAGCGGTGAAATAACAGAGTTCATTGCCGTATCTCTCATGCAGTACCAGCGACCAAGCAGCGTGGTTAAGTGCTCCTCGTATTGCTTGCGGAGAAGAAGAACTTCTGCCTTATGCGATTCGCTAAGGCAGTGAAATTCGTGCTCTGCAAGGTGGAAATACAGGCTCTTGTGCTCATGTAGCTGGAGGTGCAACTCGATCAACCGGGCTACGCCAGTTTTGGCGCAGTCCTGCGGCACGCCGTATGGGTTTACAAGGTCTAGGAGATCCAAGTAAATCGACTCAATAAGCTCGAATAGCAACTGCTCCTTGCTTTCTACGTGGTGGTAGATCGAGCCCGGACTAATTCCAATTCGGGTTGCCAGGTCACGCATGGTGACGTTACTGAAGCCCTTGCTGGCGAAAAGCTCTAGCGAGCAGCTACGGGCTCGGTCATAGCGCGAGTCGCTGCGGCAGTGCGGCAATTGCGAGGTGGCCTCCGTACTTGATAAGGCCAGTGCGTGAGGCATGCTCGTCTCCCAATTGCAACGGTGTGGATCGCCTCGCAGAGGCGGGTCAGGCTTTCGCCGTGGTCACAAGGGTCTTGAAGGGGACTGAGTCGTCAGCAAGGGCTGCAGGATTCAGCCTGGCGCGCTCTGCTACCAGTTTCTTGGAAAGCATAAACTCCTGCGGGCGGTTGACCGCGTCTACGGAGAGCAGGTGACCGTCTTTGAAGTAGAACACCGCGAATGAGCGACAGGACGGCTCATTCAAGTTTCCGCGTACGACGAACTCGTCGAACCCGGAGCAAATACCCACCACCTGCAGCTTCAGGTCATATTGATCGGACCAGAACCAGGGGACTGAGCGGTATGGGATCTTGTTGCCCATAAGGCTGTTGGCCGCGACCTTGCCTTGCTCTATAGCATTTGGGACGGATTCAAGGCGAATACGTCGTCCCAAGTATTCGCTTGGGTGGTTGGTGCAGTCGCCGGCGGCAACGATGTCCGGATCGGAGGTGCAGGCGTACTCGTCTACCAGAACGCCGTTGTCCACCACCAGCCCGGCAGACTCTGCCAGTTCGGTGTTGGCGATCAAGCCGATGCCGGCAACCACAATGTCCGCCTCGATACGGCTACCGTCTGTGAGGTGTACATGGGTGACCAGTTCATCGCCTTCGAGTGCTGCAACTTGTGCGCCGGTGCGTAGATCGACGCCGGCATCACGGTGTGCGCGCTCAAAAAATGTGGAAACTTCGGGTATCGTTACGCGGGCCAAAACACGTGGAAGACCTTCTAGTACGGTGACCTGTAGGCCAAGTTTCAGCGCAACTGCAGCTGTTTCCAAGCCAATGAAGCCACCGCCAATGATGACCATGCGCGCGCCGGGTTTGGCGAGTGCTCGAATACGCTCGATGTCGTCGATGGTGCGCAGCAGGAAAACGTTCGGCCGGTTCGCGCCCTCAAGTGTCAGTGGTCGCGCTCGGCCGCCTGTGGCAATCACCAGTTTGTGGTAGGCAATTGACCGACCATCGTCGAGGCTGACCTGCTTGTGTTCGCGGTCGATATGGGTGACGCGAACCCCTCCGATGAATTCGATACCAGCCTTCACCAGGCTGGTCGCTGGAATCACGTAGAGTTCCTCGGCGCTGACCGTACCGGCGAAATAGGCTTTGGACAGTGGCGGGCGACGATAGGGTAGATGAGGTTCGTCGCCGATCATTGTTACGCGGCCGGTATACCCAAGCTTGCGCAGTTCACTCGCCACTTCTCCACCGGCCTGACCTGCGCCGAGGATAACGATACCTGCTTCTTCACTCATGTTGCGTCCACCCAGTCTTAACTACTTGCGGATAGCTTGCGGTGCATCCGCTGCCAAGCCTTTATCAAGGTTTAGTAGCGAATGCACAGTGCGTTGCTCAATCGATTTTGCCAATCAGGTGGCCGATGGAGAAAATCTCTCCGGCCTTTTCCAAGATGGTCAGTTTGCCGGTGGCCGGGGACTCCACATCGAGTACCGATTTGTCACTTTCGATCGAGTAGATCACTTGGCCTTCGACGACTGATGCGCCGTCTTCAGCAATCCATTCGACCAGTTGCACTTCGGATACGGCATCGCCAGCGGCGGGGATTTTGAGCTCTGTCATTTCATGATTTCCTGAGTGGCTTTTACGATGGCGTCAGCGCCTTTGTAGTGGAGTCCGAGCAGGCCAGCGTGCTTAGGCACTGGCGCATAGGCACCGGCCACGCGCTGCACGGGTGCTTTGAGTTTGCCGAACAGCTCCTCATAAATGAGGGCGGATATCTCTGCGGCGGGGCCCATGAAGTCGACGGCGCGATGCGCAATCACTGCACGGCCGGTCTTGGCGACCGACTCGAGAACGGTTTGGCCATCCAGAGGGACCAGGCTGCGCAGGTCGATCACTTCGGCATTAATGCCTTTTGCCATTAGAGCGTCAGCAGCCTTGAGTGCGTCACCTACGGCCGGGCCGTAGGAAATGATTGTGACATCAGTGCCGATCCGGCGGATGGCTGCCAGGCCAAGCGGAATGCGGTATTCGCCTTCGGGCATCTCGGAGGTGCCGAACAGGTTCAGCATCGAGTGGATCAGCACGACAGGATCCGGATCGAAGATCGCCGAAAGTAGCATGCCCTTGGCGTCGGTCGGGTTGTTTGGATAGCAGACCTTGAGCCCTGGTGTGTGCATCAGCCACGCTTCGGTCGACTGCGAATGCTGAGCGCCGTTACCGGCACCGACCAAGGTCATCATGGTCATTGGCACGGACATTTGGCCGCCCGTCATATAGCGTGCCTTGGCGGCGTGGTTGACCATCTGGTCCATGGCGACTGGGAGGAAGTCCATCATCAACAGTTCGCCTACCGGCTTCATGCCAACGAGGCCTGCACCGACGCAAGCGCCGAAGATGCCTTGCTCGGCAATGGGCGTTGAGCGAACGCGATCGCCGAAGCGGGTCGACAGGCCGCGGCTGATACCGACAACGCCGCTGGCCGGGTCGGCAATGTCTTCGCCGAGCATGATGACCTGATCGTCCTGTTCCATGGCGATCATTAGCGCTTCGTTGAACGCATCGCGCATGGTGGCTTTGCGCATTGGGCCGGTCGGCACAGGCTGCGCGTCAGGACGGATGCGGCTGATGGGTTCGAACTTCGGGTCTTGGTAAACGTCGCTGAGCAGATCAGCTTCACTGAATGGCGCAACCGGAGTCTCAAGGACGGTGGCAATGTCGCGCGCTACTTCTGCGGCAATGTCCGCGTCAAGTGCTTCGAGCTCGGCTTCACTGGCGTGGCCATCGGCGATCAGTTGGGCGCGCAGGGCCGGAACTGGGTCTCGTGCTTTCTCTGCGGCAAGTTCGTCCGCATTCATATATGCGCCGGCGTCCGCAAAGTAGTGGCCGCACAAACGATAGGTAGTGGACTCAACAAAGGTCGGGCCATTGCCGCTACGCGCGCGGTCGATGGCTTCATTGAACACGCTGGCCAAGGCCTGTGGGTCGCGTCCGCTGACGGTTACGCCTGGCATACGGTAGCCGTCGGCCCGCTCTGCAAGCTTCTCCAATACCGAGTATTCGGACAGCGGAGTGGATTCGGACCAGCCATTGTTGTGGCAGACAAAAATGATCGGCAACTTCCACAGTGAGGCGAAGAGCATGGCCTCGTGAACGGCACCAATGCTGGTAGCGCCGTCGCCGAAGCTGACAGTGACTACTTTACCGGTTTTCTGCAGTTGCGAAGCCAGAGCCAGGCCAACACCGACGGGGGCGCTGGAGCCCACGATGCCGGTCGTCATCATCAGGCCGAGGTCGGCGCGGGCAACGCCCATACCGCCGCCCTTGCCGCCGCATACGCCTGTAGAGTGACCAATGCACTCGGCCAGAAGATCGCGCAATGGCAACCCGCGGGCGAGGGTGTCTGCCAGGCCGCGGTAGATGGTGACCATCTGATCATCAGTGCCTAGGCACTGCGCGAGTACCGACGGAGCCAGCTCCTGGCCGGTGACGGGGTAGAAGCTGAAGGAGATTTTGCCTGAACGCAGTTGCTTCGCGATGGCTTGTTCGGCCCCGCGAATGAGTGCGACCCGTCGATAAATAGCCTGCATTTCAGCTGCGGCAAGTAGGGGCTTTGCTTGGGTAGTTGGCGTCGACACGCGTTTATCTCCTATCGATAATTGCTCAGATTGATCCGATTCGAAGGTGCCTAGTTGAGGTCGTCCTGAATCCTATGAGGAGTAAAATACCCTCACTATTTTAACTTGTATACCTAATTTATCTATGATGATTTTTAGTCACGTGTGCGGCAGTAAGGCGGGCGTCCGTTTCGTGCTAATTCATCACTTGGCAGGATCAAATATCTTGTGCTGGATAACTTAGTTAACTATATTGGCGATGTTGGTCGGTTAGATACTCAGGCAGCAATCTGCCTCGGTAAGTGAGGCGGCTTCTAGGAGGGGAAATGTCCAGCAGAGAAAAGGCCAAAGAGCCCACAATCGGTAAGTGGCTGGCAAGCGATCGCAGAACCGCGTCGGAACTATTCGCGCGGCGTTCTGATGGCGACTTCGGTACGGATGACTTGCCGGTCGAGCGCTATATCAGTCGAGATTTTCATGAGCGAGAAGTCGGCAAGCTGTGGAGTAAGGTCTGGCAGATGGCGTGCCACGAGACTGATATCCCTGAAGTCGGCGACTACATTACCTATGAAATAGGCAGTCGCTCATTCGTCATCACTCACGCGGCTGAGGGTGTCATCAAAGCTTTTCCCAATGCGTGCCTGCACCGTGGCATGCAGCTGGTAGACGACCAAGGGCAGGCACCTGCATTTACCTGTCGCTTTCACGGTTGGTCGTGGAACCTCGATGGCACCATGCGGCGGATGCCGGAAAGCTGGGACTTTCCGCAGGCTGAACAGCGCAAGATGTGCCTCAAGGCTGTTCGTGTAGCGACCTGGGGTGGTTTCGTCTTTATCAATCCAGATGCTGATGCGCAACCGTTCGAGGAGTTCATCGGTGAACTGCCCGAGCATTTCAAGGCTGCGCCTCTGGAAGATCGCCGGATTGCCGTGCATGTGGCGCGCTTTATGCCTGCGAACTGGAAGGTGGCCATGGAGGCCTTCCTCGAGTCGTACCACGTATCGCCGACTCACCCGCAGTCGGTGACCGTATCCGAGTACGCCGAGACCCAGTACGACGTTTACGGTGAAAACCTTAGTCGCTTAGCGACCGTGGCCGTGGCCCCTGCCACACCGGCCATGCGTCAGATGACGCCGCAGGAGTTTGCTGACTACGCGGCAAAGGGTACCGGTCGCGAACCCATTCAGTTGGGTGAAGGTGAGACCTACCGCAGTGCCCTGGCTGAGCAGCGCCGTAAGGACGTTGCGGCAGTGCAGGGCACTTCGGTTGATCACCTCACCGATGTCGAGATGCTCGATGCCATCGAGTACTTCCTGTTCCCCAACTTTCTACCGTGGTACGGCTTCGGGCTGCCGATCGTATATCGCTTCCGTCCCAACGGTGATCGTCATGACAGTTCGATCATGGAGATCTACCTGCTCGCACCACGGGATCTGTCTAAGCCGCCGCCGCCAGCGGCAAAGATCGAATGGCTGCCTGACGACCGTCCATTTGCTGAACATCCAGGGCTGGGACGCCTTGGCACCATCTTCGATCAGGACTACGAGAACATTGTCGGCGTCTGGAAAGGACTGCACTCGACGGTCGAGAAGGGCTTGATCCTGGGGCAGTACCAAGAATCGCGGATTCGCCACTACCACCGTCGCATCGACGACTTCATCAATGCTCAAGAGAAGTAAAACTATGACCAATACTCCTGATAGCACCGAGGAAGATCTTTCTCAGAGCATTTTGTATGAAGTTATCGATGGCCACATCGCTCGCATCACGCTGAATCGCCCGCATCGCAAGAACGCCATCCTCACCCCAGACATGAATGACATGCTCTCGGCGGCGCTCACCCGCGCTCAAGACGATGACGAAATTAAGGTCGTTATCCTTGCGGGAGCAGGCACTGATTTTTGCTCCGGTGAAGACACCAAGAAGATGCCTGTCGAAGCCTTCGGTCTGAAGAAGGGTGGTCGTCTCGGGCAGTCCAAGCGCATGCGCGGGATTCGAAAGCTGCTCGACAGCACCCTGAACGGCACCATCTGGGGTGACAAAGTGGTGATCCTTGCAGCGCAGGGCGCAGTACTGGGCCAGGGCTTTTCCTTTGCGATGACTGCGGACATCCTGATTCTCACTGAAGACGCCTATGTCGCCCGCCGTCAGAGTCGCATTGGTTTTGCCGGATTCGAGACTCAATTGCCAATGACCATGCTGCGTCTGGGCTTGAACCGTGGCATGGAAGTTCTGCTAACCGGGCGCAAGATGAGTGCCCAGGAACTCAAGGACTGGGGCGTTGCTAACTCAGTCGTTCCTCGTGACAAGCTCGAGGATGAAGCGTTGCGTTATGCCCGCGCTGTCGCCGCGCACAGCACTGACAACCTGATGCTGGGCAAGCGCGCCCTGCAGCAGTACTTCCACGGCCTGGGTGTCAGCGCATTCCTCAATTTCGGTACTGTCGGCCATGCCCTGTTTTCCAACGTGGTGTGGCGCGAGGACGAAATGAACTTCCTCAAGGAGCGCGACAAGGTGGGTGGTCGTCAGGCCATGCAGAACCTCAATAAGGTCTGGGATGACCTAGGTTTCGACTAAGGCGGATTGACGACCATGGAACTGAACTACGGGACAGAGCACGACGACTACCGCGAGCAGATACGCGACTTTCTTTGCAATGAGTGGAAAGTGGGTGGCGATGTCGCTGAGTTTCGTCAGAAGGCGATTGCCGCGGGCTATCTCTATAGGGGTATCCCCAAGCGTTTTGGCGGCTCCGAACAGCCCTCGGATGTGATTCGTGCGCGCCTCATCGCTGAGGAGTTCGCAGCGGCAAAGGCACCTGCCGAGATCAAGGGCAATGGCGTACAGATGCTGGTGCCTACGTTGCTAGAGCGTGGCGCTGAGTGGCAAAAGGAACGCTTTATCGCTAAAACGCTGACCGGCGAGTATCGCTGGGCGCAGGGTTTTAGCGAGCCGGGTTCCGGTAGTGATCTTGCCAGCCTGCGCACTCGTGGCGAGTTGCGCGATGGGCAGTGGGTGATCAATGGACAGAAGGTGTGGACTTCATACGCCAAAGATTGCCAATACATGTTCGCTCTGATTCGTACTGAGCCTGCTGCCTCGAAGCACACGGGGATCTCCTACCTGTTGCTGGACCTCGATCAGCCGGGCATTGATATCCGCCCGATGAAACAGATTAATGGTGGCAACGACTTCAACGAAGTCTTCTTCACCGATGCAACTACCCCAGCCAACTGGATTGTCGGTGAGCGCGGTGAAGGCTGGAGCGTGTCCAAGTCTTTGCTCAAGCACGAGCGCAACATGCTGGGTGGCATCGATCGTTCCGAGGCGCTGTTTGATAGCCTGCTGGGTTTGGCGAAGCGGGCGGAGAAGGGTAGTGTGCCAGCGATCCAAGATCCTTGGGTTCGTGATCGTCTAGCGGCGCTGAAGGCGGAGCTGGAAGTGCAGCGTTGCTCCAGTTACATCCAGATGACGCGTGAACTAGCGGGGGACGGTGGTGGCCTGCTGCAAATGATGAACAAGCTTGGACAGTCGAACTACGCCGCAGCGGTGGCGGAGGTGGCGAATGCCATTCTCGAGGATGAGGGGTTGATTTCCCCTATCGGCAATCGTCGCCCGGGTAACGAGCGTTGGATCAACCAATACATGAACTCCATGGCGGCTGCGATTGCCGGTGGTACATCCAACATCCAGCGCAATATCATCGCCGAGCGTGGTCTCGGTCTGCCTCGGGAGAGTAGTCAAGAATGAGGTTCGATCTAGATGAACAGCAGCGCGCATTCCAGGACGCGGTAGTTGACTACCTGCGTGCCGAGTGCCCAATGAACCGTGCTTTGGCGCCGCATGAAAGCGCTGAAGTAGATTTCGCACTCTGGCGTGGCCTGATGGAGCTAGGTATCGGCGGCATGGCGGTGCCGGAAGAATACGGCGGCCTCGGTCTGGGGCTGCTGGATCTCGCTGTGGTGGCCGAACCGGTTGGCCGTTATGCGATGCCCGGCCCATTCTTCGAACATGCCCTTGCTACTCTGGCAATTACCGTCTCAGGTACTGAGGAGCAGAAGGCCAAATGGCTGCCGATGCTCGTGACCGGTGAGCTGCGCGCTACTGTGGCGCTGGCTGAGGGCAAGGGGCAATGGGCTGCGGATACCTGGACTCTGGATGGCGATCAGCAGCTGTCTGGCCGCAAGCAATATGTGCTGCATGCTGAAGGGGCCGACTTAATTGTCGTGGGCTTGAAAGGTGGCGCGCTGGGTGTTGTCGAGGGCAATGCCGCCGGCATTGAGCTGACTACGGTGCCCTCCACTGACGCTGGCCGCCGTTTGGCACATCTACAGTTCAACCATGTCGCTTTCGAACGCCTGGCACTGCCAGTCGGTGAAAGTGTTGTGGATGCTGGGCTGATTTTGCTAGCAGCCGATGCATTCGGTGGCGCTTCCCGTTCTGTGCAGCTCGCCGTCGAGTACTCCAAGGAGCGCGAGCAGTTCGGGCAGGCCATTGGTGCATTCCAGGCAGTCAAGCATCAACTGGCAGACATGGCGTTGATGGTTGAACCCTGCGTTGGCCTTTACTGGTACGCCGCTTACATGTTCGACACGGCTCCAATGGCTGCCCACGAAGCGGCGGCACTGGCAAAGGCGCATATCACCGAGGTTTACCCGAAGATCGCCAGACGCATGATCGAAGCTCATGGCGGCATTGGTTACACCTGGGAATATGGCGCGCATGTTTGGCTCAAACGCGCATTGTTCGATCAGGCCTACCTAGGTATGCCCCAGGCGCATCGCGCGCATATCGCCACGATGTCTGGCTGGTAAGAGAGGTTTTACATGACAGGCAAGACCGTATTCATTTCGGGTGGCACCAGCGGCATCAACCTTGGGATCGCCAAGGGCTTTGCCGCTCAAGGCGACAAGGTTCTGGTGTTCGGCCGTGACGCGGTCAAGGCAGAAGCAGCCGCGCAGGAAATTCGTGACGAGACCGGTGGCGTTGCCATGGCCGGCAGTGCCGATGTGCGCGATATGGAAGCCATTCGCACGCTGTTCGCGCAGGCCAGCGAAACGCTGGGGGCCCCGACTGTGGTAATTGCAGGGGCTGCAGGCAACTTTATGTCGCCTGCCGTCGGTATCTCTGCGAACGGCTTCAAGACCGTGATCGATATCGACCTGTTGGGCACTTACAACGTGTTCCGTGCGGCCTATGATTTTATCGTCAAGCCCGGAGCCTCGTTGATTGCCATCACCGCACCGCAGGCCGTGCAGCCGTTGCCGCAGCAGGTGCATGTCTGCGCCGCCAAGGCCGGCGTCAACATGGTGGTTAAGGTACTGGCTATGGAGTGGGGGCAGGCCGGTATTCGGGTCAATGCCATCTCTCCGGGCCCAATTCTCGGTACTGAAGGCGTCGAGCGCATGGCCCCGACCGAGGAAGACAAACTCAAGTGGAGCGCCCATACCGCTTTGCGTCGTTTCGGTACAGCCAGTGATATTGCCCAAGCAGCGATTTTCCTGTCATCCGCGCAGGGTACTTATATCACCGGCACCATTCTGGATTGCGACGGTGGCATGAAGCTGGGTGATGCCAGCGGTGACTACCTCACGCTGCCCAAACGCTAAGGATCTGACTCATGAGCGAACTCGTTCAATTTGAAGTGGGCGACGATCACGTCGCCACCATTACCCTCAATCGTGCCGATAAGATGAATGCGATCAACGCCGAGATGATGGTGGAGATCAAACGGCTATGGAGCGTGGTGCGCGACGAGGATCAAATCCACGCGGTAGTCTTCCGTGCTGACGGTAACCGCGCGTTTTCTACCGGTCTGGACCGCGTTCAGGGCTTCAAGTACCCGGATAATATCTGGAACAAACCTGACCCAGGCGAGAGCCTTGACCCAAAGCACCACAACGTGTGGAAGCCGGTTATTTGTGCGGTTAGCGGCATGTGTGCCGGTGGCGCTTTTTACATCGTCGGCGGCTCGGATGTGGTGATCGCGTCGGAGGACGCGACCTTCTTCGATCCCCACGTCGACTTCGGCCTAGTAGCCGCTCTGGAACCCATCAGCATGGCTCGACGCATGCCCTTGGGCGAAATTTTGCGGGTTTCCCTGATGGGGGTAGAGGAGCGCATGAGTGCACAGCGCGCCCACCAGATCGGCTTGGTCAGCGAGCTGGTACCCCATGAAGAGCTCTGGGCGCGTGCCCACAAGGTGGCGGCGGTCATCGCCTCCAAACCTTCGGTTGCCACTCAGGGCACCGTTCGGGCGATCTGGGAGTCCTTGGACGCCGGTCGTACTCAGGCGATGGCCCGTGGCATGAGTTATACGCAGCTAGGTAATCCTTTGGGCATCCCCCAAGTGGAGAACATGCTGCAGAGCGGCAAGCGTAAAACCTTCGAGGTTCGTTGAATGTCTGGAATTGCCGAACACATCATTCGCGCCACCGAAGCTGGCGGTTTGCTGACCGCTATCGATTTTGAAGGGCAGTCGCTGAGCTGGCAGGCACTGGCTGAAGCCGTGGCTGAACTGGATGGGCTACTTGGCGCAACAGGTATTGGTCGCGACGCAGTGATCGGTTTGCTCGGCCGTAACCGTATGGAACAGCTGGGTGGCTTTATCTCGACTCTGGGCGCTGACCGCGGCCTGCTGCTGATTAACGCTATTCGACCAACCCATATGGTGGCAGAAGAAGTTGCCGGCCTTGGGTTGGGATGCCTGCTGGGTAGCCGAGAGGACTTAACCGCAGACGTGCTAGCGGCTGCTCAGACTGCCGGTACTCTAGTGCTGGCAGTGGAAGTGCAAAATGGCCGCCTGGTTTACCAACAGCTGACAGCGCTGGCTGCGAGCGCTTTCCGTCTGCGTGAAGCGGGTACGTTGATCGAGATACAGACCAGTGGAACCACTGGCGCACCGAAGCGGATTCCAGTTTCCGAGCGAACCATTAGCTCGTCTCTGCGCGATGGCGTGCGAAGTGCCAAGGGTACGGTGGAGAACTTCGAGTTGAAGCCGCAAACTTCGCCGACGCTGATGTTCAGCCCGCTGGTTCACACCAGTGGCACCTTCAACACCCTGATGGCGGTGTTCGAAGTTCGCCCCATTGTGCTGTTCGAGAAGTTCGATGCTGACCTCTATCGTCAGGCGTTGGTGAAGTACCGTCCGAAGTTTGCCCCGCTGCCTCCTACCGCTATCAAGATGATGGTGGACAGTGATGCGACTCGCGAAGACTTTGCCAGTGTTCGTGCTGTGCGTGCCGGGACTGCACCGCTATCGGTGGAATTGCAGCAGGCATTCGAAGAGAAATTTGGCGTACCCGTACTGACGACCTATGGCGCTACCGAGTTCATGGGCGTAGTAACCAGCTGGACGCTGGATGATCACCGCGCCTATTCGCAGAGCAAGCGTGGCAGCGTGGGTCGGATTTCCAAGGGCGTGCAGGTGCGTATCGTCGATCCGGCTACTGGTGAAGAGGTGGCTGAGGGCGAGCAAGGCATACTCGAAGCCAAGCTGGATCGCATCGACGGCGGCAAGGACTGGATCCCTACCACTGACCTCGCCAGATTGGACGCCGATGGGTTTCTCTACATCGTCGGCCGCGCCGATGATGCGATCATTCGCGGCGGATTCAAAGTTATGGCGGGCAAGGTGGCGGACGTGCTCAAGCTGTTTCCAGGAGTCTTTGACGCCATCGTCCTCGGCATCCCTGATGAGCGCCTGGGGGAGGCTCCAGTGGCAGTGCTTGAGGCCTACCCAGGTGTTGTCCTGGATACAGCGGCGATCAAACTGTTTGCCAAGGACAGCCTCGCGCCTTACGAAGTGCCCGTGCGCATACACGTTGTGTCGAGTCTTCCGCGCACTGTCTCGGACAAAATCAGTCGGCCAGCGGTCAAGGAACTATTGGCGCAGCTCACTTGAGCATCGCGCAGCCTTCTCACGAGCTATTGAATTGTTAGGGATTAAGTAATGCAAGATATTAACGGGAAGGTTGCATTCATCAGCGGCGGCGCCGGCGGTATCGGTAGCGCCATGGCCAAGCAGTTGCTGGACGCTGGCGCGCGAGTAGCCCTAGCGGATCTCGATCTGGATCGTGCTCGTGCGGTTGCCGCAGAGCTCGGTAGCGTTGATCGGATAGTTGCCGTCAAACTGGATGTTACCGACCCCTCCAGTTGGGCTCAGGCCCGGGATGCTGCGCAAGCGGCTCTCGGCCCCTGCGACATTCTCTGCAGCAATGCAGGCGTTTCTTTCACGGGAACGCTTGATGAGATCAAACCTGAAGCATGGCGCTGGGTATACGAAGTCAACCTGTTTGCTTCGTTGCATGCCGTGCAGACCTTCCTGCCAGGAATGAAAGCTCGCGGTAGCGAAGGGCATGTGCTGTTCGTATCGTCGATTACTGCGTTGCACCCATTCGCTACCCAGGGTGTCTATAGCTCGAGCAAAGCCGCCTTGCTGAACTTTGCCAAGGTACTGAAGTTGGAGCTTGAGAGCAGCACCATCGGTGTCTCGATTATGTGCCCAGGGATTGTCGCCACACAGATTCGCGCCAATGCAATTCAGGCGAGGCCGGACGCATTGCGCGAGTCGGGTGGCGTTTCGTCTAGTCTGTCGACGCAGATGGGTATGGCGCCTGAGCATGTCGGCCGTGCGGCGATCGCCGGCATTCGCGACAACCAGTTCTACATTTTTCCGCATACGGATTACCGGCCATTCATCTCGGCAGACTACGACGCTATGTTGTCCGCGATGCAGACCCCGGCCGATCCTGACTATCACGAGCCGCAGCAGCTACTGAACCCTTTGCCACGCTGAATGCCGGAGGAGTGCAGCGCGTGATTGTTGCGCCTGCGTCCCGCGGCAAGAGCACGTTCTAACTCACCGAGGAGGACCGTCAATGGACACGCTTTTTAAGCTGAATGCGGAAAGCGAAATACGTAACCTGATTGCCCTGTATGCGCAAAATGCGGACGACGGTGATGCCGTCGCCTTTGCATCACGCTTCACGGCAGAGGGTACGTTGTCGGTCGGTGGGCAGGCATTTGTGGGCCGCCCGGCCATCCAAGCATGGTTACCCACGACCCTGCAGCAAGGTGCACTGCGCCACTTTATGATGAACATCTATTTAGCTGTAGACACGCGAGACACTGCGCGCTGCAGCCTTGACATGCTCTTGCTCAAGAAAATGGATGGCGAGTGGAAGCTCAGGATGACCTCGCGTTACGAAGACCGCTTGGTGCACACCGACGCTGGCTGGCTCTTTGCGCAGCGAAACATTCAAATACGCTGATCTCGTGTAAAGCCTGCTCGCCGAAACGGATGAATTCGTCGTTTATAGGCTTCAATCGACTCGTTCTAGATAATACTCGCGCAGGCACTGCACATCGACGGCTAGCGCTTCGCGGAGAAATCTTTCGGTGCTGCCCCACTCCTGCTCGATGACCTGCAGCGATGCCTGCAGATAGCCCGCGCGCACCTCCAGCAGGGGCATAGCTACCTCGGGCGCAATGCCCAGTGGCTCCAAGCGCGCCAGCAACTCTTGGATAAATTGCCGGTTGCAGTGGTTCGACTCCAGGTAATTGGCGAGGATTGCATCCGGTGCCACGTCAAGCGCAGATAACAACAGAAAAGTGGCAAAGCCAGTCCTGTCCTTACCTGCGCTGCAGTGATAGAGCAATGCGCTGCCCGTTTCTGCGGTTTTCATGAACGTGCCAAATGCAGACCGCTGCTTGATTGGAAAATCGCGATACATCTGTAGCATGAATTCGTCTATATCTTGGCGAGTGGCGCTGCTCAGGCGCGGCACCATTTCGTTCATATTCATGTTGCCGGCCAGCACCGGTAGTGCAGTCCAGTTGAAGGCGTTGGCAAATGTACTTTCTGCGGCGGACTTTTCTTCGCGGGTACGAAAGTCGATCACCTCGTGAATGCCCAGTGTCTGCAGCCGTGCGATATCGGAGGCGCTCGCCTTCCCAGGATTACCACTGCGGAACAGTCGCCCCGTACGCACGCGTCTGTTGTCGCTGTTGTGCAGGCCGCCCAGATCGCGCAGGTTGTGAATGTTGTGGAACGGTGGAGAAGAGCAGTTGGTAGTAGCTTCGCAAGCTTGGCTCATCTGGGATGTCTCCGTGGGCATGACAGCCAGTAGAGACGAAGAGGTGTGATTCGACATTTTTGCGTCCTAATTCGTTATTGCCTGCATGTCGCCTCTCCGTTGGCCGGAGTGATTGTTTACCCGAAGGCGCGGCCCCGCCCAATACCGCAACCCGCAAGCTTGCTGGAGCATCTTGAGTAGCCCCGGAGAGTGAGGTGTCACACCCGGAATGCACCGATCAGCTTCTTCAGTTCTGATACTTGCATTGTCAGATGCTGACTCGCCTGCTCCGTGCGGTTTGCAGCGTCTGCTGTGAGCTCACCGGACGCATTGATCTGCACAATGTTGCGATCGATCTCATTGGCGACAGCGGTCTGTTGCTCCGCTGCCGCGGCTATCTGCTGGTTCTGATCGACGATGTTGTTCACTAGGTCGAGGATGTGCGCGAGGGCGTGCTGCATCTGATCCGAATGAGTGACGGTGGTCTCTGCCATTTTGTTGCTGCTACTCATGGCACTCACGGCTTCACCCACGCCGCCTTGGAGTTTGGCAATCATCTGCTCGATTTCCTCAGTGGACTGCCGCGTGCGCTTGGCTAGGCTACGCACTTCATCCGCGACCACTGCGAATCCACGTCCCTGTTCACCCGCGCGTGCCGCCTCGATAGCGGCATTAAGCGCCAGCAAGTTGGTTTGTTCGGCGATGCCCCGAATCACTTCCAGCACCTGGCTAATTGCTTGGCTGTCGCTCGCTAATTGATTTATCACGCGTACTGAGCGGACGATTTCCTCAGCGAGGGATTTGATGCTGTCGACTTGGGCATTCAGCAGTTCGCGTCCGCTCACGGTTTCCCGATTCACATCCTGAGCGTTGCTGACTGCTTCCGCCGCGCTGCGTGCGACTTCCTGCACCGTGGCCGCCATTTGGTTCATAGCGGTGGCGACCTGATCGATTTGGTCGCGTTGCGCCGATGCTTCTTGATTACCGATACTGGAGACACTGGCCACCAGGCCGGCCTGATGCTCCACCTCCACAATGGTCTGGCCAACGCGCTTGATCAGGTCGTGTACCTTGGCGATGGAGATGTTGAATACCTTGCTCAGATCACCCAGTTCATCGCGGCTGGCTGTTTGTACGCTGACGGTCATGTCGCCAGCCGCTACGTTATCCATCACTGTGCTCAAGCCCCGCAATGTTCGGCGAATGGAGGCGTAAAAGCCGCTGTATAAGTAAGCGATGACCAGCAGCGTGGTTGCCAATGCGGCTAGTAGCACGAGCATCTCACGGCGATCTTTGGCCAGACGCTCGTCAAGTTTGCCTTCCAGATAGGAAAGGGTGGTCTGATTCAGTGCTTGGCCTTTATCCATTTGCGCACCGATCAGTTGGAATAGGTTCTGCCAGTTGGTTTCGAAATTCGCGGTCAACAGGATTTGCTGTTCTACGTGCGTGGCCACTTCACGGATCGAGGAGCGAACATCAGTGGCGGTCGCCCCTAAATTGGTTTGAGTATCTGGGTGCGCTTGAAACAGTTGCTCCAGTTTGGCCGCAACGTTGTCTTCAATCTGATCTAGACGGCTCAATTGCCCCTGTAGTAAATCACCGTCCGCCGAGCTCAACATGCCCACTGCAAGGATTGATGAAGCCGATGTACGGAGCAGGCCCAGCGATGCCGCTACGTCACCCTCGAGCCCGGTCACTACACTTGTGAACTCACGAACCAGCGGTTGGTGGTCAATACTCAGATTGCTGCTTGTTGCGATCGACTCAATCAGGCGTTGGTTATTAGTGAGTTGTTTCTGAGCCGTATTTAGCTCTGACTGCAATCCGGCAATAATTTCATCACGCAACTTAGCCAACTGATCCCCATCAGCACCCAGTTGATCAAGGTCGGTCAGCGTCTTCATGGTTTCGATGACTTTCTCTTTAAGCTGAGCGATACGCTTGTCGATGTCGCTGTTCTGGCGCGTTAGTGGGGCCTTGTCGCGGATAGCCAGCAGGCTGTCTAGATCCATCAGTTGGCGACGAGCCTGCAGACTGGTTTCCAGCAGCTTGAGGCTATTGCGTTCCACCCGGGTAGCGGTGAACTGCTCGTATGCAGTCAGAACTAGGGATCCGCTTGTCGCAACGAGGGCGGCAGTGAACAACGCACTGATCAGGCTGAACTTCAAACCGAAACTCAATTGGTTCATCAGGCGAATGGCTGGGTTGACCAACGTCTCCATTCAAATCTCCTTTTACTTTTGTTGGCGAGGTCGCTCTGACGAAACTTGCGACGGGGTTTGAGCGCTGTGGTAGTTTTGAGTGCAAACTCAGCTGATACGAGGAGACGGATAACTGCCCTCGTAACGCAGGACTTTCCAAGGCATAAGGGACTATTCCTTTGTGGTAGTTTGCTCGGCTGCTCTCTCTACTCGAGGTCATCAGCTAACCGGGATCAGAATGTTGCCTCGATTGCCCATGTCGCGGCGAGAACGACATTTGTGTATTGGCCGATCTTTGAGTCAGTGTTGCTCTGCGCCATAGCTGAGAGCCCCGCCATATATTTTTGATGATTTTGGCAGTAACCAGGCCGCTGCTAATGCGATCAGGCTGCACAGAATTAGGAACAAGAAGGCAAATCGGTAGGCGTCGGCGCTTGGCAGGGCCATTCCGCCGTCAGGTGTTGCCACGACAGAACTGGCCAAAAGCAGTGCTAATATCTGGCTTCCTAGCGCTGCGGTTGTACTCCTGCAAACCTGCGCAAGGCCCATGGCTTCGCTTGTTCGGCTCGCCGGTGCCGCAATGACCACCTGGTTGCTCGTGGCACTGAACAGCACGGTAATTCCGAAACTAAAGATGATTACGGTTGCGAGAAGCACCGACATCGAGCTTAAGGTGAACAGCGGTGGCAGCCAGGCCGTCAAAACCAGTGTGCCACCGACGAGCATCGCAGTTCGAGCGCCGTACTTGGCGGCGAGTAGACCGGCCACCGGGCCGGCGAGGAATCCCATGAAGGTTGCTGGTTGCTTGAGTAACGAGGCTGCGGTGGCACTTAGACCAAGTCCGGCGCCAGTCCAGTCGGGTTGCTGAGCTAGGCTTAGGATCACCGATGCACCGATCATGGGGCCGAGACCAATAGCGGCGAACACGAGGTTGGCCAGCAAAAACCGGCGCTCGGTGAACAGGCGTACGTTGATGAGTGGGTAGGGGTGGCGAAGCTCATGTCGAATCCACAGTGCCAGCAGCACGAGGCTGGTCAGCAGCAGTCCACCGCTTTTCGCTTGCAGCCATCCCGATTTGGCCAGGGTCAGCGAGAGCATCAATCCGGAGATGGCCGACACGAAGAGTATCCCACCCATCACATCCAGCGTTTCCTTGTTGGGCTGCGGTGTAGAGGCCGGTACGAAGATCCAGACCGTGACGAAGCCGAGTGCCGCGAGCAGCGCACTGAAATAGAACATGGCGTGCCAGTCGAATTGGTCGATGATGCTGCCAGCCACCAGAAAGGCAAGCCCCGAGCTGACACTCATGACGCCGCCCATAACACCGATATTGAACGATAAGGTCTTGGGTTTCATGTTTTCCCGCATTAGCCCGAGACACAGTGGTAGCACCGCGCCTGTCACTCCCTGTAAGGAGCGTCCTAAGATCACGCCTCCGAGATTGGTTGAGATCGCGCTAATGAGCGAGCCGAGTGTCGCGATGGCCAGCACGATCATCAGGATTCGCCGCCTCCCGTAGACATCGCCCAGACGTGCGAAGAGAGCAACGCTGCAGGCCGCGACCACGAAGAAGCTCGACAGTATCCAACTTACACCTGCCGGATCCCCAAAAGCGCGATTTAGGGTCGGCAGCGCCACGAATGCCATGCTGACTTCGAAGGTGCTAGTTATTTCAGCGATGGCTAGGGCCACCATGATCAGCCATACAGGAAATCGGGGTTGGGTATTCATAATTGCTGCTTCCATTTGGTGATGAGGTTTACTCAGGGCGGGAAGAGTCATGATTGGGGCGACATAGGCCCCCCCATCCTGAGAATGAAGTACAAGGACGAAAGTGCGACGAGCCCGCAGGTGATAATCGCTGTGGAGATTGCAGCAGTGTTCAATTGATCGCCGCCGGTCAGTTGCATCAAGGCTGTCACTGCAGTTAGGCCGATGACCTGAAAGCTTTGCTGGCCGATGGCGGCGAGGGTGGTTGCAGCCCCAGTGTCTTCAGGGCGCACGGGGTCAAAGGTTTTCACTGAGGCGATGCTGATAACCAGCGAACGGAAGAAGCCGAAGGCGAGTAGCAATGCGGCTATGCCTAGTAGTGGAGTGTCGGTAGTGAGATAGGCGCAGGCAATAAATGGCACAACGGCACCTAGCGTTCCGAGGACCATCACCGGCCTGGTGCCCCAGGCGCTCACCAGGCGATAAGTGAAAGGCCTGCTAAATAAGGAACCAATGGCCGTCATCAGGATAAGCGAGCCGGTTACCGACGGTGATTTATCCAGCCCTGACTGCAACAGCAATGAAAGTAGAAAGGGTGTGGCGTTCATCAGCAGACGCCACACCAGATCCGCACCGAGTGCTCTACGGAAAACTGTCAAGCGCAACAGCGACAACTTCAGCAGCGCATGCGGACGTCCGCGGGCATGAAGTACCGCACCTAGGCAGAGCAGCAGTCCGATAGCGACTGTCACTAGGCCAATTAGCCACTCTGCTTTGGACAGGGCAATCATGCCGAAGAAAAAGACCAGCAAGGCTAGGCAGGCCACCAGCATGCCGATCAGGTCGATTGGGCGGGGTGAGGTCTCACGGAAGTTGCCTACCAATAGGTGTAACGCCAGCATGCTCGCCAGTCCAAGTGGCAAGTTGATCAAGAAGATCCAGCGCCAGCTGGCATATTCGACCACAATCCCGCCAATCAAGGGGCCGAGCATAGGGCCGAGTAGGGCGGGAAGTACGAAGGTGGTGTAGGCCCGCACGCGATCTTCCGGCAGGAATGTACGCATGATCACTAAGCGCCCGACCGGAAGCAGTACGGCCCCTGCGGCTCCTTCAACAAACCGCGCAGCAGTCAACAGCGGTAACGAGGGAGCGATTGCACAGGCAGCTGATGCAATCACAAAAACCAAAATCCCGGCCAGGAATACATTCCGCCCACCAAAACGGTCGGCTAACCAGCCGCAAGGCGGCACGGCTACGG
The DNA here is from genome assembly GCF_902506525.1 of Pseudomonas sp. 9AZ. Lineage (NCBI taxonomy): Bacteria > Pseudomonadati > Pseudomonadota > Gammaproteobacteria > Pseudomonadales > Pseudomonadaceae > Pseudomonas > Pseudomonas sp. 9AZ. The sequence continues at coordinate 4,423,827 of NZ_LR733840.1, read as the reverse complement.
CAGAGCCGAGCAGGTAGGCAGAGATGGTTGCCGAAACCGCGAGCATGTCACTGTTTAAATCCTTGGCTATGGCCGGAAGCGCTACGGCTATAGAGGTCGCATCCAGTGTCTGTAGAAGGACAGCAATACCTAGAATCCATGGCGTCAAATTGTGCGCGCGACTTGCAGCAGGTGTCATGAAATCTGGCTCCAGTTTGCGCTGCACAAGTTGTCAATACTCATGCGGTGACCTGTAAGGCGTCCGGGCTGGCTTGGCTGGCCCGGATGTGCCACATAGCGCGAAGAATGAAGCCGAGTCCGATTACGCTGAACAGCGTTGAGGCGAACATGCCATAGGCAATAGCGAGGTTACCGGCCCATGGCGTTAGATGGTCGTTGATGATGCCAAGCAACAGCACCCCGAGGCCGTAGGAACCGAAGTTAAATGCAACCAGTAAAATCGACAGAGTGGTGCCACGCATGGCTGGTGGGCATAGCGAGGCGACTACGCTATAGCAGGTACCCATATAGAACTGAGCAAAGCAGGCGAGTAGCGAGATCAACACCACTGTAGTTGTGGTGCCGGGCATGATCAGGAAGGTCAGTGTCGCTAATACAATCGATAGAATGGTGCCGAACACTGGGCAAAGCAGTTTTCGCCACTCTTCATTGCGGCCCAGGTAGTCAGCGATGAATCCGGACCCGGCAGCCCCGATGCCTCCACACAGGCCGAGGGCGATCGAGGCAGCCAGCCCGGCTTGCTGAATGCTCATGCCATGCACGCGAATGAGGAAGCTGGGTGTCCATACTGTGATGACAGCAGGCACTACCGTGCAGCAGACCATGGCCATCAGGATGTTAAACAAGGCTCGATCCTGCCAGATATGGCGGAATACCGCTGATAATGGAATCGATGCCTGGTACGGACTGGGTGGATCAAATCGACCCCGCTGAGGTTCGAGCAGGGTTAAGCCGATAAGCGCGGCAATCAGCAGGCCAGGGACAACGGCGATGAAAAATGCTGCTCGCCAGCCATAGGTGACAACCACATAGCTGCCCCCGGTCAGTGCGAGAAAGGCACCAATGGGTGGGCCAAGGCCATACAGGCCCATAGCGGTTGCACGTAATTTACGCGGGAAAGTGTCGCTGATTATGGACAGGCTTAGGGGCGAGAAGCCGGCTTCGAATGCGCCGATTCCGATGCGCGAGAGGAACAGCAGCATTATGCTCGTTGCCATGCCGGCCATGCCGGTCATTAGGCTCCAGGCAATGATCAGTCCCACCAACAGGTTTCTGCGATTGAAGCGGTCTGCGAGCATGCCGATTGGAATGCAGGCCAGTGCGAACGGTACCGTGGTTGCCAGCCCGGCCAGCAGGCTGACGGTTGTGTCACTAATACCAAACTCGGCTTTGATCGGCTCGATCATGACCGAGATTATCAGTTTGTCCAGGGTATAGATGGCGTATCCGCATACCAGCAGAAACAGTACATACCAGCGTGAGCGGGAGTCGCCCGTTTCTGGCGCGTGTTGATCAGCGATTGCGTCGTTGTCGCGCATTGCAGCACCTCTTCGGGTGGCGTGAGTGCGACCGGAGCGCCAAGGGTATGGCGCTCCGGTCGAAGTACCGGTGACACGTAGACGACAGATTACCCTTGAGGGTTGTTAAGCCTGCGCGCCGATACGCTCGCCCTTGATGATGTCCGCAGCTTTCTCGGCGATCATCACGGTTGGTGCATGGGTATTGGCAGAGACCAAGCGTGGCATCACCGACGCGTCGACCACTCGCAAGCCTTCGATTCCATGTACGCGAAGGGAGGCGTCGACCACGCTGGACGCTGAGTCGATGCCCATACGGCAGGTGCCGACGGGGTGGTAAGCCGAAGCGCCTGCAGCGCGGATGTAGGCCGCCAACTCCTCGTCACTTACGAGCGCTGCACCGGGTGCGGTTTCGCTCGCGCGGATATCATCTAGGGCCGGTTGGGCAATGATCTCGCGGCACATACGTAGTCCCGCTATGGTTGCTTTCAGGTCGCGCTCATCAGCGAGGAAGTTGGTGAGAATCTCCGGCGCATCGTCGACGCTGGCGCTGCGCACGTGTACGTGTCCCCGGCTGTGCGGGTGGCACAGATTCACGCCTAACATCATCGCTGAGTCGGAGTTCATCACCACGGTTTTGCGGACTTCGTCGCGACCGAAGCTGAGTGGCATCCCCATGAACTGCAGCCCGACTTCTTGCCCGTCGACCTGGACACTGCCGTGGCCGCAAATTTGGGTTGGCGTGCCGTTCATGTGCCCGCGCTTGAACAGCAGGTAGTTGGCAGCGTTGAGCGCTGCGCGCCAGCCACTCAATTCTGCTCCCATACCGCGGATGTTTTTCAACGCCTGCACGACAAAGATCAGGAAGTGGTCCTGAAGGTTCTCGCCCACTGCCGGCAGATCGTGAACCACCTCGATGCTCAGATCGCGCAGTCGAGCACTTTGGCCAATCCCGGAGAGTTCCAGCAACTGCGGAGAACCTATGGCACCCGCACTGAGGATGATTTCCTGACCATGGGCAATCTGTGTTGCTCCATTCTGCTGGTAGCGAACGCCCGTGGCACGGAGGCCCTCCAGCAGTACCTTTTCGACTTTTGCAAGCGTTTCCACTTGAAGGTTCGGCCGATTCAACGCCGGCTCCAAGTAGGCTGCAGCGGAGCCGCAGCGGCGACCTTTGTGGTAGAAGAGTTGGGCCCGGCCGATACCGGAAGCCTGAGGGCCGTTGTAGTCCAAGGTAGAACCCACCCGGGACTGGCCAGCGGCCTCGATAATTTTGTGGCTTAACGGATGGAAGTTTGGGACCGGGTTGACCTTGACTGGCCCGCCCTTACCGCGCTGCCAAGGAGATTCGGCAGCATAGTGCTCCAACTGGCGCAGGTAAGGTTCTACCCCATTCCAGCCCCAACTTGGTAAGCCCTCATTGGCCCAAGCTTCGTAGTCATCTTTCAAGCCGCGTACATAGAGCATGGCGTTGATCGAGCTTGAACCGCCCAGCAGTTTACCCCTCGGGTATGGCATCTGCCGCTTGCCGAGGTGTGGCTCTTGTTCGGTCTCATAACACCAGTCGTAGCGTGGCTTGTTGAGCATTAGTGCAAAGCCAAACGCTAGGCTGACTTTCAGGGTGGCGCAATCGCCTCCGGCTTCAAGCAGCAGGACCCGGCATTGCGGGTCCTCGCTCAAGCGATTGGCCAGCACGCAGCCGGCCGATCCCCCGCCGACGATAACGTAATCGTATTTGTCCACGTCGGAATTCCTTGTGATCAGGCTTCGAGTGATTTCGGTACCGCGGCCATGTACACCACTTTGGTTTCTTGGTATGACGCCAGACCATCAGGTCCGCCATCACGACCAATGCCGGAACTCTTGAACCCACCGAACGGGAAGGTCGGATCGTAGACCCAACTGTTGTGGGTCATGTTGCCGGCATGAACCTGACGGCAAGCCTGGTACGCTCGTTCCGGGTCGTTGGTGTAGACCGCGCCGTTAAGGCCATAATCGGTATCGTTAGCGATGCGTATGGCATCTTCCTCACCCTTGTGCTTGATCAGCACGGCCACGGGGCCAAAGATTTCTTCGCGAGCGATCACCATGTTGTTGTCGCCGGAGAACAGGGTAGGGGCGATGTAGTAACCGCGATCCAGGTCAGCCGGCCGGCCGCCACCGGTGATCAGTTTGGCGCCTTCTTGGCGACCCTGGTCCATATAGCCCATGATTTTTTCGTACTGGCGCTTCATGGCTACTGGACCAAATGAGGTCTGTTGGTCGAAGGGATCACCGACCTTGAGTGCCTGCAGGCCAGCACTGATGGCTTCGGCAAATTCGTCGTGACGATGCTCTGGCACGATGATTCGAGTTAGGCCTGCACACATCTGGCCGGCGTTCATGGTGAAGTGCGGAATCAGGTTGGGCACGACTTGTTCTGGGTCGATGTCGTCCAGAATAATCGCCGGGGACTTGCCGCCCAGCTCCAGGCTGACACGCGCCAGGCGATCGCCGCAGACGGAGGCAATGTGTCGGCCTGCGGCGGTTGAGCCGATCAGGCTGACTTTGTTGACGTCTGGGTGGCGTACCAAGTGGTCACCCACTTCACGCCCAGCCGGTACAAAGTTGAACACGCCCGGTGGAATGCCTGCTTCCTCTAGGCACTCTGCAATTTGCCAAGCGAACAGTGGGGTTTCCGGCGCAGGTTTGAGGATGACCGAACAGCCGGCCGCCATAGCCGATGCAATGATTTTGGAAGACAGCGATGACGGAGCGTTCCACGGAGTAATGGCCGCGACTACGCCAACTGGCTCCTTGACGATAATCCCTACGCCATTGCCACGGCTTTGTGGGCGTACCTCTGACTCGCTGGTGTTGAGGATCAGATTGCCGTAGTAGGCGAATAGGGCGAACGGCGCGAAACCTCCAGGGCCAGCGAGGTTAACGGAGCAGCCCATCTCTGCAATCCAGCTCTTGGTGAACTCACCGGCGCGGCGTTGCATGATTTCTGCGACCGCAAGTAATTTAGCGCCGCGCTCGGCGTAAGACATACGTGCCCACGGGCCGAGCTCGAAGGCCCGACGCGCGGCTGCGACGGCTTTGTGGACGTCGGCGATCGACGCTTCTGGTGGCCGCGCGATTACCTGTTCATTGCCGGGGTAGACGACCTCCAAGCGCTTGTCGCCCAATGGTTTAACCCACTGGCCGTCAATGTAGAACTCTTCTGGATGGGCCAGCGTAAAGAAGTCTGTGTAATTCGTTTGCATGACACTTACCTGCGCTCAAAAGTTGATTTTTATGGTTGGAAACTAGGGCGTAGCGAACTATGCCCGGGTAATTTCGATCATCAACTTGCTGATGCCGTAGGCAATAAAGTGCGGCGGTCGAACGACGTTGTCTTCGCCATCGACAAGGCGAATCGAGGTTGTTTCTTCAAGTAACCGGCTCAAACCAATGCGCAGTTCGGCACGGGCCAGTTGATTGCCTATGCAAAAATGAATGCCATGACCAAACGCTAGGTGCTGGGTGATGGCCTTACGCTCGAGGTTGACCTCGTCGCGGTTCTCGTAACGCTTTGGATCCCGGTTGCCGGCGCCCCAACGCATATTGAGAATTGCTCCTTCAGGGATCGGCGTCTCGCCCACTTGGGTGTCCTTCGTGGCCCTTCTGAAAAGACCTTGGAGAGCAGCATCCAGACGTAGCACTTCTTCGTAGAAGTTGCGGATTTGATCGGGGTTTTTGCGTAGTCGATCCTGCAATTCGGGATCTTGTGCCAAACGCAGCACTGCAGCTGAAATGGTGTTGGTGGTGGTTTCGTTACCGGCGACCAGTAATTGCATCAGGATCGAGACCAGCTCTCCCTCGCTCAGGCGCTTGCCGTCCATCTCCAGATTGGCCAGGTCGCTGAGCAGTGTGCCGCTAGGCTGTTCACGTGTTTCGCGAATCATCTTGGCGAAGAACTTCTGCATCTGGATGACCACCTTAGTGATATCCAGCATTTCCTCTTCGCTCAGGCCCGGGCTGGCCTGTTGCAGCAGTGCATCGGACCAGCGCTTGAAATCTGGTCCCAGTTCTGGCGGGATACCCAGTTGTTCGGCGATCATGCGCACCGGCAGTGGAATAGAAAACGCCTGGGTCACATCGAACGGCCCGTTCGGAAATTTCTCGATCAGTGCATTGGTCACCGCCAGGATAGTGCCCTCAGCGGAGCGGATACGTAGCGCATTGAAGGCCTTGTCCACGAGGGAGCGATAGCCTGTATGAGACGGCGGATCGTTGGTTACCAGGGTGTCGACGTGCAAAAAGCCTTCATCGCGATACAAATCTGCGATTTTCTGGTTTACCGACTGCGCGCGGGATCCCAGTTGGCCGGTGTTGTTGGCGAAGGTATGAGGATCATCGGCAATAGCCTTCAAGTCGTCGTAACGAGTGATGACGTACATGCGGGTGACTGGGTCGATATAGATCTCTTTTTCTTCCCGAATCGTGTCATAGGCGTTAAACGGGCAAGCCATGATTTTTGGGTCGGTCATGGATATTGGGCAGCCGATTTTGTGCTTTTCCATTGTTGATCCTCATCTCTAATCGTTGGGTTGTATGGACCAGTTAAAATTCGCTGGTCGCTGATTAAAATAACTAGTGACCCAAGAGCTTTTGGGCTTCCTCTGCAAAGAGTGGATTGGTCAAGAATCCAATCTGGTAATCCAACGCTGCAATCAAATGCTGTTCTGGCTCTGTTACTTTTGCCAACTGGGTCAGCGCCTTTAGCGGCAGCCGAGAGAAGGAGGCATATTTGGCTGCCATTTCCAAAGCAGATTCGCGAGCATTGGTACAAGCAATCGCTAAACCCCAGCCTTCGGCCGTAAGACCGTCCACTTTGTCTGCTTGCAGTAGACGCCAAAGCGCTTGTTGGCCGCCTCGGCGAATGACGTAGTGAGTGCCGCCGGTAGCAGGGATCAGGCCCGCCTTGATCCAGCCTTGGGCTATCCAACCAGAGTTACCGATGAAGGTTGCGCTGCCGGCAAGTGCCAGATCGCAACCAAAGCCTACAGCCGCCCCATCGACAGCGGTGATGAGCGGTACTGGGCACTCTCGAATTGCACGAAAAACGCCTTGGAACTCGCCATAGATGGCGGTCTTCACAGCGTCCGCCCCTTGCTGCGCTAAGCGCACGATTTCCGGGAGATTCCCGCCGGCGCAGAACGCTTTTCCGTTTGCCGAGAGCACTATGGCCGCGATGCTTTCGTCAGCATTGGCTGCTTCAAGTGCCAAGCGCAGTTCGCGACCTTCTGTGGGGCCCAGAGCATTGCGTACTTCGGGCCAGTCAAGGGTGATCTCGACTACGTCGCCGTGACGTTGGGTTTGAACCGGCATGGGTACTCCTCATGAAATAGAAAAGCCACCGTCGATAATTAGTGTCTGTCCAGTGATGTAGGCACCTGCAGCGCTGACCAGCATTAGGACGGGACCGGCAATTTCGTTTGCATGGGCGGCGCGTCCAAGCGGAATGCGGCCCGGCGATACAAGTGGGCCGGTCGGCGATGAGTGCCCGGCCGTCTTCGGTTTTGGATCCAGCGGCGCAACAGTCCCCGGCAGGATGGAATTGATCAAAATGTTGTCGCTGGCATACTCGAGTGCGGCTGATTGGGTAATCGAGTCGAGTGCGGCCTTCGAGGCGTTGTAGGCAATCTGATCGTTGACTGCGGTGCGTGCGCCACCGATAGACGACAGGTTAACGATGTTCCCGCCATTGCCTGCTGTGCGCATCAGGCGCACGGCTTCACGCAGCACCACAAAGCAGCCCCACACGTTGACCTTCTGCATCGAGTGCCACTGGGCTTCGGTCACGCTGTCCAGTGCGTAGCGGGGATAGATACCGGCATTGTTGATGAGGATATCCAGACGGCCACAGGCATTGTCAATCTCATGGAACAGAGAGCTGATTGAGGTATCCGACTCCAGGTCGAACTCAACGGCAAAGCTGTCGTTGCCCAACTCTTCGGCAACGCCCCGTGCGCCCTGAATGTCCTTGTCGGCGACGATGACCCTGGCTCCAGCAGCGGCCAGCACGAGGGCTGTTGCCTTGCCAATACCCGCCGCAGCGCCCGTGACGACAGCGACCTTGCCGGTCAGGTCGAAGAGGTTGGCAAACACATTCGTCTGGCTCATGACAGGAGCAACCCGCCACCTTCCACCACCAGCATCTGGCCTGTGACGCGTCGCGCAACCGGCGATGCGAAATAGGCAACTGCGGTGGCGATATCGACCGGGTCATTCTTGCCCAGTGGGATCAGGGCTTCGCGCCGACGCTTGTCTTCGCCCACCTTGGGGTCGATCGCGCCGGAGCTGTGGGCCAAGTTAGTTTCAGTGGTGGTCGGGCCGGGTGCCACGCAATTGACCGTGATGCCGTGCTCGCCCAATTCCAAGGCCGCCGCTTTGACCAGCATTGGGATGGCCGCCTTGCTGGTGCAGTAGGCGGACGCGCGTTTATACGGTTTGCTTGCGGCTGTGGAAGCAATGGATATGATTCTGCCGCCCCGGCCTCCGGCGATCATCGCTTCGGCCGCTGCTTGGATGCAAAACAGGTTGCCACGGATGTTGATGTCCATGTAGGCGTCCCAATCATCAGCGGTGAGCTCAAGAATGGGTTTCATCACCTTCGACCAGCCGGCATTGTTGACGAAAATGTCGAGTTTGCCGAAGTGTTCCACGGTCTTTTGAACTGCCGCATCCACTGATGCGCGATCTGTTACATCTAGGTGGGCGTGTGCAACCGGAAACCCCAGTGCATCCAACTCTGCGGCGGTGCCTTCCACGCGATCGCTGATGTCGGTAAGCATCACCTTGGCACCGCGCTTGAGGAGCTCTTCAGTGATTGCGCGTCCCAGGCCGTAGCTCGCCCCGGTCACCAGGGCTACCTGGTTGCTCAGTTCAGATTCACTCACGTTGCATCCTCGCCTATTTGGATAACCTAGTTATCTATGTGTGCAATGTAGTGCTAAAAGAATGGGGATGCAATAGTGGGCTGGCCTGATATGCGAGTTGGGAGTCTAGGCGGGCCCTCAATTGAGCTGGACGCCAAAGGCCAGTAAATTCGCGGGCTGCGTCGTGGTGAGTTAGATAAACAACTGGCTAAGTTAGCTACTAAATGACATATTGGAAGCAATATATTTCTGGAGGTTACAATGGCTAAAAAGGCTAGCGAAAACGTAGGTAGGGGCGTTCTGATGTCTTCTATCGGAGACGATCTTCGCCTACCCAAGCTTTCGCATATGGTGGCAGGGCGACTGCGTGATCAGATTGCTTCCGGCAATTTGAAGGCTGGCTCGATGCTGCAGCCGGAAAGCAAATTGCTGGAGCTGTTCAGTGTGTCGCGTCCGACTCTTCGTGAGGCGCTACGGATATTGGAAGCCGAAGGGCTAATCAGTATTGGCCGGGGTATGCGTTCTGGTGCGCTGGTTATGGGGCCGAGTATCCAGAAAGTAGCCCAGTATGCGAATTTTATGCTGGCTGCTGACGGTGTCACCATGCGTGATCTGCATGAGGCGCGGATGTTTTTTGAGCCCGGCATTATCCGCTCATTGACGCGGCGAAGTGCTGAACTGGAAGGAGTTTGTGAGGAGCTCCGGGCATGCGTCAGCAGGCTCCAGCAGGGGCTTATTAACGAGCAGTATGTTGAAGTTGTAGCCGGCACCAACGATTTTCACGATTTGCTTGCGCGCGCCTCGGGTAATAAAACTATTGCAATGCTTCTGAGTGTGCTGCAGGTCATCTCCCAGGGTGTCTACTCGGTCAATCTCGTCGAGAAGGGTGAATCGACTGAAGCTTTGCACAAGAATATGACCAAGACCGTCTCGGGTTATGATGCATTGTGCAATCTTCTCGAAAAGGGCAAGGTAGATGAAGCGGCAGCCTTCTGGCAGCGCTACATGGAGCGAGCGCTTGAGTTCCTTGCTCGGACGAAGCTGGGTGAGCGTAAGCTGATTTCTAGCTCTGTGACTGCTGGATCCGCCTGAATCACTCCAAGGGCGGACGGCAGCAGCCACCCGCCACCCGCCCATGCCCTTCCTGTTATCTGCTAGACCGATTCAACGTCGGCCTGCGCCCTCTGAGTGCTGCACTCCGCAATCCCTCCTTTTCAGCGCGCCGATCATCTGGGTACTTTCAAGCTTGGAGGCGATAGTTCGTGCTGCTCAATGCGGCGCTCTAAGCGGTTTTGCTTGCTCTTGATTCTCAAGCTCATATCTCTATAACATAGGTAACTAATTTATATTTATGGGTGATATTGAGTATGGAGCTGCAACGGTTGTTTCGGCCGCGTTCTGTCGCGATTATCGGTGCTTCCGATAAAAACCCTTGGTCGGCCTTGGTTTCCCATAGCCTGAAATCCTTGGGCTTCAGCGGCCCTGTGCACCTAGTGAACCGCCGCGGTAGTGATGCTCTTGGTCAATCAACCGTACAGTCATGCTCTGAGCTCACAGGCGTGGATGCAGCCTTCATTGCTGTACCGGCTGTGGCTCTGCTGGATGCAATCGAGGATATGGCGGCCGGCGGCATTAAATATGGTGCTGTAGTGAGTTCCGGCTTTGCCGAAACCGGTGCCGCTGGAGCGGCGGATCAATCCCGCGTTTTTGCCAGAGCTTTGGAGCTCGGTGTCACGTTATTGGGGCCCAACAGCCTGGGCTTCTCCAACTTCGTCGACAACGTTTCACTCTCTGCCATTCCCATCAGACTGCCGACGCTGGCGCAGCCTCGTGTGGCGCTGGTGAGCCAGAGCGGTGCGACGGCAGCCATGATTTGCTCCTTCGCCCATCAGCAGGGTGTCAGCCTTACTTACTCAGTCGCCATGGGTAACGAGGCAATGGTGGATCTGGCCGATGTCATGCAATTTATGATTGACGACGAGGCTACGCGAGCCATTGCGGTATTCGCCGAATCGATTCGGGACCCGCAGCGATTTGAGGCAGCAGCACGCGCTGCCGCGATCGCCAAGAAACCGATTGTTATCCTTAAGATCGGCACCGGGGAGCTCACCGCCACGGTTGCACAAGCGCACACGGGCGCTCTGGTGGGGGATAACCGAGTGTTTCAGGCAGTGTGTGATGCCTACAACATCGTGCGGGTTTCTTCCCTAGAGGATTTGGTCATCACCGCCGACCTGCTGGCAGCCACAGGCCCAATTGATGCTGACAAAGGCTTTGCGCTGGTCTCCATCTCGGGCGGGGCCTGCGAGATATTCGCCGACCGCGGTGAAGAGCTGGGCATTCCGTTTCCGCAATTCGCCGATTCAACCTTGGAGTCTTTGTCCGGTGTGCTGGCGGATTTCGGTGCTGCGCATAACCCGCTGGATGTCACCGGTGCTGCCATGCGCAGCCCTGAAATTTACTCGGGTGCCATTAAGGCCATCAGTCAGGATCCGGGTATTGGTTTCATCGGGGTAATCGCCGAGATTCCGGCCTCAGAGCAAGCAGCGTCTCTCATGTCTGCGCGGGCCTTGGAAGAAATGTCCGTTGGGTTCAGCAGCTCGGGAGTGCACGGTTGTGTCATTCAGCAAGTGCTCAAGCCGATTACTGACTATGGTCGCAGCGTAATCAACGCCAATGGGCTGCCAGCAGTGACCGGTGGTTTGGATCATGCGGTACGTGCCATCAGTCATCTCTATGCTTGGTCGCGTAATCAAGGGCGCGTCATACCGAGCGAACGGCAGCTCTGCGTTGCCAGTGGGGTCAAGCCGGTAACGGAAAGTGAGACTCTGGCTTTTCTTGCGTCCGCCGGCGTTCCAGTTATTCCCCAGGAGATTGTTCGTACTCGTGCCGAGGCCGAAGCAGCTGCGCGCAAGCTCGGCGGCGCGCTGGTTCTCAAAATTCTGTCGCCGGACATCCAGCACAAGACCGAGGTCGGCGGCGTCCTCCTCAATCTGCAAGGTGTACAGGCCGTCGGTGATGGTTTTGAGCGCATTTTGAATAACGTTCGGGCCGCCAAATCAGAGGCGCACATTGACGGTGTCATCGTCTCGCCTATGCGCCGTGAAGGCACTGAGCTGCTCGTGGGTATCGCGCGTGATCCACTCTGGGGACTGGTGCTGGCGATTGGGTTGGGCGGGGTCTGGGTCGAGCTGCTGAACGACACCCAATTGCGGCGGCTGCCAGTGTCTGCCGCAGAGGTAAAAGACATGCTGGGCAGTTTGCGAGCCGCCAAGCTGCTCATGGGTTACCGCGGTGCTGAACCGGCTGATCTGAACGAGCTTGCCCGCGTTATCGCCGCGATTGGCTATGCTGCGTTGGCGCTGGGTGATGACCTGGATGCCCTGGAGATCAATCCCCTGCGGGTGTCGGGTTCAACTGTCGAAGCACTTGATGCGCTTGCGGTTTGGCGCGCGAATAAATAATAGAAAGGAAGCTATTATGAACAACGAACTTTGCCGCATGACGGGTGCTGAGTTTCCGCTATTTGCCTTCAGCCACTGTCGCGATGTTGTGGCCGCAGTAAGTCGCGCCGGAGGTTTCGGCGTCCTGGGTGGCAGCAGCTTTACCCCAGAAAGTCTGAAGATGGAACTGGACTGGATCGACGCTCACGTCGATGGCAAGCCCTATGGCATCGACATCCTGATTCCAGAACACCAAGCCGTTGCGTCTACTATCAGCTTCGAACAACTGGTCGAGAAAATTCCGGCCAAACATCGCGACTTTGTTGTGGCGTTGCTCGCCAAGCACAATGTGAAAATTGCGCCAGAAAACCTCATCAGTCAGCGGCGTCCACCGACCCTGTCGGATGTTGGCGAAGCGCTGATGGACGTCGCATTCCAGCATCCGATTCGGCTGATTGCTAATGCGCTCGGCATCGCGCCGACAGCAATGATAGAACGCGGTCGCCAGTACGGGGTGCCGGTGGCTGCACTGGTCGGTGCCAAAGAGCACGCCATTCGCCAAGTAAATGCGGGTGTCGACATCATCGTGGCCCAAGGTGGCGAGGCTGGCGGACATTGCGGTGAAGTGTCGACCCTGGTGCTCGTACCTGAGGTTATTCGTGCGATCAAGCCCATTCGTGAAGTCCCCGTATTGGCCGCTGGCGGCATCATGACTGGGCAACAAATGGCCGGCTGCATGGCGATGGGCGCGCAAGGTGCCTGGACCGGTTCGATCTGGTTGGCCACGAACGAGGCAGAAACCAGTGAAACCTTCCGCCAGAAAATGCTGCAGGCGACTTCCCGCGACACCATCCGCTCCACCGCCAGGACAGGCAAGCCGAGTCGCCAGTTGCGTTCAGCTTGGCACGATGCATGGGAGGGTTCGGATAGCCCAGGGGCGTTACCGATGCCATTGATGCCCATGCTCAGCAGCCAGCCACTTGCCGCAGTAGATCGCGCAGCTGACTCGGGTAACCCGCTGGCACGTGAACTGGTCACCTACTTTGTGGGGCAGGGGGTTGGCCTGGTTGACAGCATTCGCTCTTCGCGTGAGGTGGTGGAGACCTTCAAACTCGAGTTCGCCGATGCATTTGGTGGATTGTGCACGGCGTTGGAAGAGTAAGGCTGTACATGAGTTCGATTAATATCGCCGCTCTGGAAAGTTTCTATGTAGGCGGCACGCCGCGTCAGGTGCAGCATCGGATATTCGGAGCGGAAACCCAGGTAGCAGGTGCCATGTATGTACAGCGCCTGGCTCCTCAGAAGCAGTGCTTCCCGTTCCCCATAGTATTCGTTCATGGTGGCATGCACTCCGGCGTTACTTGGGAGACCACGCCTGACGGTCGTGAAGGGTGGCAAACGCTTTTCGTTCGTGCTGGCTTCGAGACGTTGGTGATCGACCAGGCGTGGCGCGGTCGCTCCGCTCCGGATTTGACCGGATTAAACCCCTTTGTTGGGGACGCGGAACCCGTAGGGCCGGTCTTTACCTGTGGCCTGGAGATGGGCGAACGCTTCGCGCGTGGTGGTGGACGCTTTCCGCTGGCACAGTCCCAGTGCTATGGGGCACAGCTCTGGCCGGACTTCGGTGTCCCGGGTGCTATTGCTGCGGGGACGCCAGGGCGCAGTGACCCTCGGGCTCTCGCGCCGCTGCTGGAGCTGATCGATATGCTCGGTAAGGTCGTATTGATCACCCATTCCCAAGGTGGTGATCTAGGGTGGAGGGCGGCGCTCAACAGGCCCTGCCAAGTCGTGGCGATTGTATCGGTCGAGCCGGCGCAGACCTGCCCCGGCCTAGATGACCCAGCATTCCCGGAAATTCCTGTACGTCTTGTCTGGGGGGATAACCTGCCGGAGCAGGCCCCTGCGTTGTCGCTCAAGGATGTCGAGCAGGCGAGGGAGTTATCTCGCAGGCACCCAAACATCAGCCTCGACTACTTGCCTGAGCAGGGCATCCTTGGCAACGGGCACATGCTGATGATGGAAGACAATAACCACGATATAGCGGCGCGAGTGAGTGCCTGGCTGTTGTCGATACGTTTCGAGTAATGAGGTAGCACCCGGGCGTAAGAAGTCGCGTCCGGCCGTTTTTTCCTGTGCCAATGTGGACTGCATCTAACCATCGACTACATCGAAGTTGCCCGCTGCTTCGTAGCAACTCTTAGTAGAGGCCTACCCATTCTTATCCAGGCTACCTCGCTATAAGAACCTCTCGTGAGGACATTGAGCTTTTGAAGATGCATCACGTGAATAATTATTGGAAGCTACACTTTCGGTGCCGCCCACTCCGGCTTTTCAGCCACGAACCTTGGCCGCAACCTCCCATTTTCCCTGAAGCTGCTGGCTGATCTGATCGGCCCTCTGTCTCGCGATCGGAGCTGATGGCGCTGTAACTACCCTATACGCTGCGGGCGGCAATTACACCGGCCCTTCGGGAAAAGGCTAGTAAAAAGGCCCTCCGACCAAAGTCGGCTGCGCGGAACATGCCAGCAACCTCGCAGCCTGCAAACGGTTATGGGAAATATCCGAAAAGATGACAGCGTTCACCTTCGCGTATAGCTAAGGCCATCAGGCCGGTGATATGCGCGCAGTCTCGTTAGCGTGGTTCGATTGCGTTGATAGCGAGTTGCTGCTCAATCCGGGAGAGTCGGGCGCTAACGTCTTCCATGCCTTTGTCGCGGTAGGCCAGCAAGGCGGGCATGACGAAGTCGGTTACGTAAGCCAGTACGTCGGCGGGGTTGTTTGACCATGGCGGCGGCAGCTGGCGGACGGAACTCGCATTTCGAACCAGCCATTCCGCCATCTGCTCCGCGCTTAGATCAGCGCGAAAGCTGCCGTCGCGCTGGCCGACTTGTAAGAGCGGAAGCAACGGGCTGGCCACAAGTTGTCTGGCGTTATCTGTACTGACGACCATGTTGGACAGGCGCATCAGGTCACTGCTTTCTTCGATCATTTTGAGGATCGGTGGATCGAAGTTGCGCCCGGAAATACGCGCTACCACCAGGGCCACCCGTGCAGTCACTGGCATCTCTGCGCCAGCGCTTTCGTTGATGGCTGCCGCAAACAGATCACGCGCGGCGCGAACGGCTAGCTCAACGGTTACGCCGTCTATGCCAGAAAAGTGGCGATAGAAGGTTCCGCGCGAAACGCCGGCTTCCTGCAGCACGTCCTCCACTCGGGTGCTGCGCAAGCCGTGTTGCTCGAAACACTGCATCGCGGCTGAAAGAATCAATTCGCGACTGCTGGTGGCTCGCCGTGGCTCGTAGGGGCTATTGGTCGCTACCATATACATAAAGCCTTATTTGTATTGTGCAAACAGTATTTGTTGACTAGTGTGTATCTATCAAGTCTACTTTAAGTTCAGAGTAATTTATACGAAATGGATTTTTTGTTCATTTAAAGTGCTGAGGTCGCTTATTGAGGGCGATGCGCTGTTCGAGCGCACCCTCTTCTTGTGGTGGAGGTCTCAGTGGTCCGTAAGTCTCGTCCTGTTGTCACTTCGAAAAGGATTGCTAAGCATGCCTCTAGACTCACCCAGCGCCGCTCTGGCGGAACTCTTTGCGAAGGCTAGAACCAAACCATTAAACGAGATGACCGCGCAGGAGGTCCGTGCAGGAGCCTCCAAGTTGCGGGCAATGTATGGCCAGGGGCCGGAGATGGGCAGCGTCCATGAAGTTGCCGTGGAAAGCGGTGAGCAGACCATCGAAGCCCGTTTACTTGTCCCTCAGTCACCACCGCGGGCGCTGATTGTCTATTTCCACGGTGGTGGTTGGGTGACCGGTCACATTGACGATTTTGACGTTCTGGCGCGCAAGCTGGCACAGCGCAGCAGTTGCGCTGTGCTGCTGGTGAATTATCGCCTGGCCCCAGAATATCGTTTTCCGGCTGCGATCGATGACGCGACGAATGCGCTGCAATGGGCCGCGACCCAAGGGCAGCTTTTGCTCGGGGCTGCTTCGCCACTGCCACTCATTGTCGCCGGCGACAGCGCGGGGGGCAATATCGCCGCTGTAGTGGCGCGTTGGGCGCGGGATAAAGGTCAGCCTGAGATCGCCGCCCAAGTGTTGCTCTACCCGGTTACCGATGCTGACTTTGCAAGGCCTTCTTATGTTGATCCGCAACTGCAGCCGCTGTTGACGGGCGAGATGATGCGCTGGTACTGGGATCATTACCTGCCCGACGCCGTGCAACGCCAGCACCCGGACGCTTCGCCGCTTCTGGCGCAGGACCTGCGTGGGCTGCCGCCAACCCTGCTGATCACTGCGGAATACGATCCGCTACGCGATGAAGGCGAGGCGTATGCGGCCCGGCTGGTCGCCGCTGGTGTGCCGACAGAGTTTGAGCGCTACTTGGGGCAGTTCCACGGTTTTGCCTCCTTCGTGAACATGCTGCCTGGCAGTGCTGCTGCCATCGAGCATATCGGCCAATTTATCGACCATAGGTTGGCTCGCTGAGCTGGCTGTCCAGTCAGGGGATATTCAAGTCCCTTGCTCCATTCCGCCTTATAAGGATTCTTTGAGCATGTCCGAACACTTCTCTTCCAGTCCGACCTCGATGTCGAATAATTCTGACCAGATCGATGCTGTTGTCGTCGGCGCCGGTTTCGCCGGTCTTTACTTGCTCCACAAGTTGCGTGGTCTCGGCCTGCGAGTACAGATATTCGACGCGAATGCCGATGTTGGCGGCACTTGGTATGCAAACCGCTACCCAGGCTTGCGCTGCGATGCCGAAAGCGTGGAGTACTCCTATTCCTGGTCTGAGGAGCTGCAGCAGGAGTGGTGCTGGAGCGAGCGCTTCGCGACCCAGCCGGAAATACTGAGCTATATCCAGCACGTCGCCGAGCGTTTTGACCTGCGCCGGCACATCCAATTCAGCACGCGCGTAACCTCGGCTAGTTTCGACGACGCCACGGACCGCTGGAACGTGCTCACCGACCAAGGTAACGCAGTCAGCGCCCGTTACTTCATCATGGCCAGCGGTTGCCTGTCCTCGGCTCGCCTACCTGAGATGGATGGGCTCGAAACCTTCAAGGGCGACAGGTACCACACTGTCGACTGGCCAACGGCTGGGGTTGATTTCACGGGCAAGCGGGTGGGCATTATTGGCACCGGCTCGACCGGCGTTCAGCTCATCCCGGTTGCCGCGCAGCAGGCGGGGCACCTGTATGTTTTCCAGCGCACACCCGCCTATGTGGTGCCGGCACGCAATGCGCCGCTCAAGGATGATTACGTCGACAAAATTAAGGCCGACTACATTGGTATTCGGGCGAAGGCGCGAGTGCAGGGCCTGGGCCTTCACCCACGACCAACCCAGTCGGCACTGGAGGTCAGTCCTGAGGTGCGGGAGCAGACGTTCGAGCAACAGTGGACCGTCGGCGGTCCGCAGTTCATGTTTACCTACAAGGACATGATGACGAGCAAGGAGTCCAACCAATACGCAGTGGACTTCTTGCATCGCAAGATCCGCAGCATTGTCACTCGTCCTGATGTCGCGGATGAACTTTGCGCCCATGGTTATCCGGTGGGTGCCAAGCGTATCTGTGTCGGTACCGATTACTACGAAACCTACAACCGCGACAACGTCACCCTGGTCAACGTACGCAAGTCGCCTATCGAAGGCATCGTACCGACAGGCATTCGTACACAAGACGGTGAATACGAACTCGATGCGATCGTCTTCGCTACAGGCTTCGATGCCATGACCGGCGCCTTGCTTGACGTGGACATCCGTGGTCGGCAAGGGCTACGTTTATCCGAAAAATGGGCAGCCGGCCCGCTGAACTATTTGGGTGTTGCGATCTCGGGGTTCCCTAACTTCTTCATGATCACCGGACCAGGCAGCCCATCGGTGTTCTCCAACGTTGTGCTCTCGATCGAGCAACATGTTGACTGGGTAACCGACTGTATACGCCACATGCAAGACCAGGGCTTGTCGCGCATAGAGGTAAAGGAGCAGGCGGAGGTGGATTGGGTCGAGCACGTCAATCAGGTGGCGAACTCGACGTTGATCCCGCAAGCCAACTCTTGGTACGTAGGCGCCAACATCCCAGGCAAGCCGCGGGTATTTATGCCGTATGTAGGCGGCGTCGGGCCTTTCCGGCAGAAGTGCGATGCGGAAGCGGAGAGCGGCTACACCAGCTTCGACTTCACCGCAGCCTGAAGTGAGCCATGCGGGCTTGACCCATCACGCTGCCGATCGCCACGCTCCAACGAGCTGGCACCCTCGGCAGCGTGAAGGTCTCGGGCCCTGGAAACTGAGTGCCGCCTTAATCGAATGCCTTAGCCCAACGCTTAGATGATGGGGCGTGATTGCCGCCGTTTTAGGTCGAGCAAGGCAGCACAAGAGAGAACCTGCGTGTAGGCACGAACGGAATTGGCATCAAATGCGATGCAAATGGCTTATCAATTCGGAAGCAAAAAAATGGAGGCAACTGAAGCTTGTGCTTTCAGTTGCCGTCCAGAATAAAAATGCCCTACACCGACGCTGCGGTACAGGGCGTTCTGCGTATTACGCAGCGCTCAAACTTTCAGGTTGTTCAATCAGTCGCTTGAAGGCGGCGAAGACCTGAGCGGCCACTACCCCGTCAACTGCGCGGTGATCCACTGAGACCGTGACATTCATCAGCGTGCCGACTTCGAGTTGGCCATTGCACGCGATTGCGTGTTCTACACCGGCACCGATGGCAAAAATCATCGATTGTGGTGGATTGATGATGGCGCTGAATTCCTCTACACCGAACATCCCCAGATTGGACACGGTCACAGTGCCGCCTTGGTATTCGTTGGGTTTCAGCTTGCCAGACCGGGCACGTTCGGCGAGGGCGCGTATCTCGCTGGCGATTTCTGCCGGTTGCTTCTGCTCGACATTGCGCACGATAGGTGTGATCAAGCCGCGAGGAGTGGCTACCGCGACAGCCACATCTACCTGCTGATGGCGCAGCATGGCCTTTTCGCCCCAGGACACATTGGCATCTGGTACTTCACGCAGGGCGAGCGCGACTGCCCGGACGATCAGATCATTGACGGAGGCTTTGACCTCGGCACCTTCGTTGATCTGTTTGCGCAAGGCGAGCAGGGCGTCGATTCTGCATGCACCCTTTACATAAAAGTGCGGAACCTGCTGTTTGGACTCGGTGAGCCGGCGGGCAATAGTCAGGCGCGTCATGCTGTGTGGCACGCTTTCCGGGGCTGCATTTTCGATTGAGTTATCCATAGCGTTCGCTGCTTTCTCTGTGATCACGTTGTTCGGTTTTATCTGTGTGTGGGCATTCGCAGTAATCACACAGGTAACTGTGTGTACGCAGATGCTCAAAGTATTACTCGCCGATAACTGCAGCTATTTAACTCGCGGAACTAATGACTGGTCGAAGTCGGCGGTGGTTTTGGCGGGCATTTATGCGGTTTCTCTGCGCCTGTCGGAATGCAAAACTTATATAACTAAGATAGCTATATGGCAAGGAAAATCTGCCCAAGTCTTGGAAGGACGCTGCTACGAAAATTATGGTTGACGTAGATATCTAGGTTGCCTACGTTAGGCTTGCTTCAGATGAATCGAAATTAATGAGCGGTACGATTGAGGTAAGCGTCGAGCTGGAGTGTGTCTCCACCTCGGGGCCATCAGAAATGCAGCCTGGAGATCATTCATGCTTCCGCCCGATGAGATGCCTCCCGCAGCGGGATGTCCGCTGAAACGTTGGAGCCGACAGTGGCTCTCCGATGTCTGTCGGCAAGGATTTCAAATCATATTGGTAACGATGGCCAATTCAGCCGCCAGGTGACGTTATGGCACCGATCTGTAGTCAGTACAGGGTGGAGAGATGGCTAAACAATCGGCAAAATTTCCGTACCGTGTCGTGCAATGGGCGACGGGTACATTGGGGCAAGAGTCCCTGCGGCAGATCATTGATCATCCTGATCTGGAGTTGGTAGGTGTCTATGTTTATTCATCCAGCAAGGCGGGGCTGGATGCTGGTGCTCTTTGTGGGCGGGATGCGACGGGCGTGGGTGCCACTAACAGCATTCAAGATATTCTCGATCTTGAGGCTGATTTTGTCCTGCACATGCCGATGCTGGAGCCGACATCGGAGGCTTCCGACCAAGATGTGATCGCTTTGCTGGCGTCAGGTAAGAACGTCATTTCTGTGCGCGGCTATTACTGGCCTCGTTGGCGTGGCGTCGAGTATGAGCGGCAGTTTCTCGATGCCTGTGCCCAGGGCAACAGCACGCTGCACGGCAACGGTATCTGTCCCGGCTTTGTCTTTGATCGGATTGGGCCTGCAGTCACGAGTTTCTGTACCCAGGTTAAATCAGTCAATTTCATTGAGTACTTTGACCTCCGCATGCGGCCGGCCCACACCATCTACGATGTCATTGGGCTCGGACACCCTCCCGGGACCATCACGCTGGATCATCAGAGCCCGCGGACGTTGACCGCGCTGTATAGCGAGATGTATCACCTGATGGCGGCGCAATGGGAAACCGAGGTGCTTTCCATCACGCTCAGTCTGGATTGGATTCCAGCGGAGCAGGACATCCAGATCAAGGCTGGTCTGATACCAGCCGGAACCTCACGAGCCACCATCTGGATCTGGGATATTCAGATGGCCAACGGCCTCGCAGTCAGTCAGAAATCTCATTGGTATGTCGACGAAATACCCGGGTGGGACAAGCGTAACGTCTGGATTGTTGATGTGGACGGCGAGCCTAACTTTCGAGCAGAAATGCCGCTTGAGGCGGTCGGTGCGGATGCCCTCACCAAAGGCGGCTATGACCCCAACGGGAAAGCCATCGCGGCGCTTTGCATCAACGCCATGCCGGAAGTTGCTGCAGCGCCTGCGGGGATACTCAAACCAACCATCTTCGCCCCCTGGCGGGCGCGCTTTCGCTGAGGTTCGCCATGGATGAAGAAGCCGTTGCTGACAACCCCCGCCGCCCCAGTACCGTACCTTGGCGGGTTGGGCTGCTTGTCGACTGGGCTCACCAGACGCAGCCAATGCTGGACTATGCCAATGCTATCGAGCTGGCTTTGGAGCAGGCTTGGCAGGACGGGTTGATAGACCGGCGTGTGGAGTTGGTGACGCGCAAGGTTCATGGCGGTCCTAGCGCATCCGCCCTGGATGTGCGTGCGGCATTCTGCGACCTGGCGTACGAACAACGCGTTCACGCCATTATTGGCCCGACTCTCCCCGACGATCTGATGGCCTGTCGCCACGAGATCGACCGCGCCATGGTGCCGGTGTTGTCTTTTGGTGGCACCCTTAATCTGTCCAGCCCCTTCCTGTTTCAGTTGCCTAATGGCACCTACGCCGACGAAATTCGAATGATCGTCCGCCACGCGCGTCAACAAGGCTTCCAGCGCGTTGCCCTGATTCGCGATGCCAGCATGATGGGGGATGAGTATGCCGTGACGTTCAACCAGGCCATGCGTGAGTGTGGTCTGCACGTGAGCGGCACGTTTGCCATCAGCCCTGCCCCGAGCCAGAACGCAGTGAATGACGCCGTGAAGGCGGCCCAGCTCAGTCAGGCGGATGCCTTGCTGGTGATTTCGGTGGCCATGCACCGTAAGTTCGTCCAAGCGTTAGACGCTTCGGGGTGGACTCCAGGCAAGTTCATGGTCTGTAATTTCGTCGCGGCAATACCGGGGTTCGATGGACCAGAAGCCTTTGAAGGTTGGGTCGGAATTGATCAGTTCGATGAGGCCAATCTGGTTTTCAACTCCATGGTTGATGCGTTCGAGAAACGCTTCGGCCGCTGTGCCGGTCACCCTTATCAGGCCATCGGCTACGACATTGGCCGCACGCTGGCCAAGGCCCTGTCGATGATGGCCCCGTCTACTCCTGAAGGGCTACGTGACGCCTTGGAGCGGGTGCGTATGTTGCCGGCTGCTGCGGGCGGGAAGGGCACGTTGATCAGCTTCGCCAAAAATGTTCGTCGGGGCTATCAGGGTAATTACTTGGTGTGCCGGACGGTTTCTGGCGGTGTTAACCAAGTGCTGGGCGGGCTGCTCGATTATTTGGACTGAGGGGTTTGTATGGCTCTCTTGGTAGCGCCGCTTTTTTCACTAGCCAACGGGCGTTTCGCTGAGAGCTAGTGCTTTGAGAGGCACAGCTATGCCCATTCGGATCTCAGTGTTCCGAGAGAAAAATTCAGCAAAGCTTTCTGGCGACTCTAAGCCATGAATGTATTGGCGATGTGGTTGAGGTGAGGCAGAGTTTTTCGACACGTACACCGAAGGCAGGTACGGCCTGGATGACATGGTTTCTCATGAGTTGGATCTGGACCAGATCAACCATGTCTTTGGCGTGATGCGCAGCGGTGACGTGGTGCGCTATGTGGTGGTTTACCCGGCCTCTAGATGAGTAATTCCAGTGCTTCCGGTACTGGAGAAATTTAGTCCTTTAAGCAGGGAGTTGGTTATGCACGATGTTCCGAATGGGCAGAAACTGCGCGGTAACGTGGCATTTATCACCGGCGGTGCAAGTGGTATCGGTGCAGCTATCGCGGCACTGTTTCAGGCGCAGGGTGCAAAGGTCGTGGTGGCAGATTTCGTCGTCGCCGAAGAGTCTTGGAGCGAATCGTGCCTGCGGGTGAGTCTAGATGTGCGCGACCCTGCCGCATGGGCTAAAGCTGTCGAAATAACATTGGCACGATTTGGTCGTTTGGATATTTTGGTTAATTCAGCCGGGATTTTTGCCATCGCACCTATCGAGCGCGAGACCGTTGAGGGATTTATGCGCATGGTGGAGGTCAACCAGTTGGGTGCCTTTCTCGGTATGCAGGCGGTGCTAGCGCCAATGCGTGAGGTCGGGGGCGGGGCGATAGTCAATATGTCCTCTGCTGCGGGGCTAACAGGCACTGCCCGGACAATTGGCTACTCCGCTACGAAGTGGGCTGTGCGCGGTATGACCAAGGTGGCAGCTCTTGAATTTGCCCCCTTCAACATCAGGGTCAACTCGATTCACCCCTCAGCGGTGGCAACGCCCATGATTGGGGCTGTTCCCGGCATGGCGGATAATGCAGGCAAAAGCACGCCATTGGGACGAGTTGCATTGCCTGAGGAAGTGGCTGAAATGGCGCTGTTTTTAGTTAGCGATTCCGGGCGCTACAGCACGGGTTCCGAGTTTGTTTGTGATGGTGGACTGACTGCCGGTCCGGCCCTTAAGACCTAAAGGTTTGTTGATTGCTCGGCTGAGGCTGTGTCCAATTTCCCTGGAAAGAAAGCCTATACTTAAGGAAGCGTTGCCATTCTTGACGAGTAGCGCGACGTTGGACAACGCCGATTTATCCCGCGCTTACCTTGGAGTCGCCATCCCCCGAATACCGGCAGCGCCAAAATTTACAATGAATTTCCGTGAAGCGGGGGTGCTCTGCCAAAGCGGCATGTCGATGCCGCCGCGGCGGTCGGTGAACAGCGCGAAATAGATCGCCTCAAATGCATCAAAGCCCATATCGAGACGCTTCCTGCTGGCGTGCGGAAGTGCCGCTACCAGTGCATCGACGAAGGCCTTTCGCAGCGGAGCATAGAGCGCCTCGGCGGCGGTGAGTAGTTCGCTGTCGGTGTTGGACGGTAGGCGTATTTGGGTTAATTGCACGGCAAACAGAATGCCTCGATCACCTTTCAGCACGGCGTTAAGAACGGGATTGCTATAGGCCTGCAAAACATCTTCCACAACGGGCTTTCCGCCGGTTTTTTTCAGCAGCGTCTGCAGGGCAGCATGCTGCAGATTGAAGGTCGCCTGCAGCCGTCGTTCCAGCGCTTTTTCGAACAACTCTTTCTTGGTTTTGAAGTAATAGGTCAGCAACCCCTGCTCGATACCGGCTGCTTCGGCAATTTCACGCTGTGTAGCTGTGTCAAAACCTTTGGCGAGAAACATTTCTTCGGCGGCATCAAAAATAAGCGCACGCATTTCTTCGCCGCGCTGTGTGGTTTTGCTTCTGACTGCCATACGAAAAATCCAAAATTACTGAAGCCGTAATTTTGCGGGTCTACGCGGATATTGCAATATTCATGTTGGCTTAAGTAGACTTTGTCGACTGACAAATAAACCTATAAAAATCACTGCGCAAACTGGAGGCAATCCATGGCATTTCGAGGAAAGGTGGTGCTCATCACTGGAGGCGGGTCCGGTATGGGGCGCGCTATGGCTCTGCGCTTGGCCGCAGCGGGCGCGAAGGTGGCCATCGCCGATCTCAACGAGGCGGGTATGGCCGAAGTGGTGGCCCAGCATCCGTCAATCGTGGCGTTCAAATGCAATGTCAGCGTTGCCGATGAGGTCGAAAGGCTGGTCGAGCAGGTCGAGCATACGCTGGGGCCAATCGACCGACTCGCGGCCGCCGCCGGCATCATGCCGGGTGCCACGATTGAAGACATGTCCGCCGAGCGCATAAATCAGATCATGCGCGTCAACTACGAGGGCACAGTGTATGCCGTCAAGGCAGTCCTGCCCGGCATGCGCGCACGCAATAGCGGTGACATCATCTTGTTCGGCTCACTGGCCGGCGTGGTCTTCACCAAGGGAATGGCCGCCTACAATGCCAGTAAGGCAGCCGTGAACGCCTTCGGTGAAGTGCTCGCCCATGAATTGCGTGGCACCGGCCTACGCATCACTACCGTGCGCCCAGGTGCGGTCAACACGCCGCTGATTGGACAGGCTTCGGACGCCGTAAAATCGTTGCGTGATGCAGCGGAAAAAGGCCAGATGGCGGCGCCGGAAGCCATCATCGATGCCATCGAAGCTGGGCTGGGACGCGGCAACCTGTGGATTTATCCGACCGTCGACGCGTGCTTCATACAGTGGCTGCGCCGTTTCTCTCCGGCGCTTGCCTGGTCACTGATGAACTATTTCGCAGCTTGAATTCCACAGCTATGGATACCCAGTCATGAACAAAATCATCGATACAGATCCAGCTAACGTACTGACCCAACTGCAGCAACGCTTCTCAGTCATCAAGCAGGCTGCAACGGCAGAGGGATTCACTCCGGTAGTCGTGCGCATCGACCGACTACGCCGGCTTGAGACCATCATCGTAGACAACCAGCGCGTGCTGGCTGAGGCAGCGATGGCCGATTTCGCGGGGCGTCCCATCATCCAGACGCGTATGGAAATGGTCGGTGCCCTGAGTTCCATTCGCGACGCGATCAAACATGTCCGTCGCTGGGCGAGGTCCGAGAAACGTCCCGTGCCGTTTCCGATGGGCCTGCTGGGCACGCGTGCCCATGTTTTCTATCAGCCACTCGGCGTGGTCGGCGTTATCTCGCCCTGGAACTTCCCGATCGTGTTGTCGCTGGGCGCACTCGCCAGCGTATTCGCCGCAGGCAACCGCGCGATGTTGAAGCCATCCGAGCTGGCGCCCGAAAGCTCGCGCGTGATGAAGGAGCTCATCGAACGCCATTTCGATCCCAGCGAGTTGACTGTAGTGCTCGGCGAGGCGGCGGTTGGCCAAGCGTTTTCACGCATGCCGTTCGACCACTTGTTGTTCACCGGCGCACCGGTGGTGGCGAAACATGTAATGGCGGCTGCCGCCGAGAACTTGGTGCCGGTTACGCTCGAACTTGGCGGTAAATGCCCGGTAATAATAGGTCGCAGTGCCGATATCGATCTCGCCGTCGATCGCGTGATGTGGGGGAAGATTCAAAACGCTGGGCAGATCTGCCTTGCTCCCGATTATGTCTTCGTACCACGGGAGATGGCGGAGTCGTTCATCGAGCGCGCGCACGCAAAAATTCGGGGGTGGTACACGCATATCAAGGACAACGATCAATTTTGCTCGATCATTAGCGAACGTCATTTCGCGCGATTGAACGGTTATGTCGAGCAGGCGCGCGAGCGCGGCGTGCGTATCGAAACCATTGATCCGGCCAAGGGTAACTTCACAGGGCAGAACAGTCGGCGTATCGCACCGACCATTCTGGTCGAGCCGCACGATGACCTGGACATAATGCAGGACGAAATCTTCGGCCCGCTGCTATCGCTAAAAACCTATGAATCGCTGCCTGATGTCATCGATTACATCAACGCTCGGCCGAGACCACTCGCCCTGTATTACTTCGGCAGTGACAAGGCCGAAATGCGTGACCTTAAGGAGCGAACAGTGTCCGGTGGCATGTCGGTCAACGATATCGCCTTGCATGCGGCCAACGAAAACCTGCCACTGGGCGGCGTCGGCAACAGCGGGATGGGGGCGTATCACGGACGTGATGGATTCCGGCAGTTCAGTCATGCGAAAGCGGTGATGACGCAGGGGCGGATCAGTCTCGCCAAGATGTTCTTTAATCCGCCCTATAGCGACAAACAGCAAAAGCTTCTCGATAGACTAATTAAGAAGGCATACTGACTTTTAGTCGTGGTCAGGGGACTTCAACCGTCAGCCCCTGACGTGACGCTGTTGCTGCAACCAAGGCACCTAGAATGGCGTTGACTTCCGTCACATACTCGGCCGTCGATGAACTGGGTTATCTGCCATTCAGTCAGGCCGGGTTTGGGCTGTTATACCATCTGCTTAAGCTGTACGCACACACCAGCGTAGCGATCACAACCAGCCTGAGTGTCGCCGAATGGTCGAGTGTGTTCGGCGACGCCAAGATGACTTGGATGCTTTTTACGTTGGTGCGTTGATGTGGAACCGCAGCAGCCCTTGTTCTTCATGCGTGATATAGCCGTCGCGACCGATGGGGTCTTGGCTCAGCAGCAGGTTGATCACTGCTTGATCATCGCCCGGTACCAAGCAAATAACCCGTTCCCCATTCGGTGTTCGGGCTACCACTGGTGCCTGGGAAGGGGTTCCGTTGCGGTCGTAGATAATGGTGAAGCTCTCGATTGTAGCGGCGCCCTGATAGCTTTCCAGCAAGCGTGACTGCGGTCCTGCAGCTGCGTTCGCATCGGCTTGAACATCGAGCATTTGCGGAGACTTAAGCGGTGGAGTGTTGGCGAGCACGATGGCGGCATGTTTAGTCACGAACTCGCCTTGGCCGTAGATCAGGGCGTTATGTCCCTTGTGCTCCCGCAGTTCGCGGACGGCAGCAGCCAGCGCATGAGTCATGTAGTTATTTGCTGGGCCACCGAAGAAGGTCAAACCACCCGCTAGGCTGAGTCGCTTCTCCAGCGGAAAGCCAAGCGTGCGGCGGGCCATCTTCGGAACTGTGGGAAAGCAGCTGTAAAACTCCACCAAGTCGATGTCGGACGGCTGCAGCTCGGCTTGCGCCAAGGTGCTTTGCAGGACCGCATCCTGCGCTGTGCTGTGATCGAAACGATCTCGGATCAGGAAGTCACTGGCTTCGTTGGCGCGGGCACCGCTCCAGATATAGATGATTTTGCTGGGTGGAATACCAGCGGCTTGCGCTCGTGCCAAGCTGGTAACGAGGATTGCGCCCGCTTGGTTCACCATCGGGTTAGCGACCATCAGTTTGCGATACGGATAGGCGATCATCC
This sequence comes from Pseudomonas sp. 9AZ, assembly GCF_902506525.1. Lineage (NCBI taxonomy): Bacteria > Pseudomonadati > Pseudomonadota > Gammaproteobacteria > Pseudomonadales > Pseudomonadaceae > Pseudomonas > Pseudomonas sp. 9AZ. Next base: position 4,396,499 of record NZ_LR733840.1, on the reverse strand, counting down.
GATTGCTGTCGCTGTCTTCGATGATTTGTTCGGCACTATGCGGTTTGCCGAGCCACGCTGACGCGTTGCCAGACGCGGCATCTGCATTTTGGCTCCAGATGCGCGCCGACTCTTGCTGTGCCTGACTGAAGCTTTGCCCCCAGGTGTGGCGGGTGGCGTTCTCGTACAGTGGGTAGACGTGAGTGGGTTGAACCAAGCCATAGCGAGCGGCATGGGGCGTCACAAAGTCCAGAGCGGTCAGCGGCTTGGCGGTCGGATCCACCGGGCCCCAGTCGAGTGGGGGGCCGTTCTGCGCTGCGCGCGCGCGCGTGCGCATGGCTTCTGCGCCGCAGATGAGGGCAACCTTCGAGGTTCCAGCGGCAATGCGTTCCGCCACTTCGCCAAGCAACCGTACAGGCTTCTCTCCGCCGGCGACGCTTTCCTCGGCGTGGGCAGGAGAAATTCCCAAGTCGCTCGCCAGTAATTGCCCGATCTTGTCATATTGGCAACTCATGATCGCCACGACGTCGATGGAGTCAACCTGTTGCAGTAGGCCTGCCGCTTCAGCTCCAGCGATTCTCGCTGCCTCGGCCAGAAGTGCGCGGGGTTCTTGGAGGTTGTCGCGATCGATGCATTCACCGATGCCGACAATCACGGGTATGCGCTGAGGATCGATCATCCCGGCATTCCTTCTTGTAGTGGGAGGAAATTTGTCTGAGGGTCGCGCGAAAACGGCTGCCAGCAAGGGAGCTGACAGCCGTTCGGCGCTAGAGCATGGTGTACACGGACTTGGTTTCGAGGAAGGGCGCGATGCCTTCGAATCCGGATTCACGACCCCAGCCGGACTGCTTGTAGCCACCGAACGGCATGGCTTTGTCGAGGATGCCGTAGCAGTTGATCCAGACGTTGCCGGCACGAATCAGCTTGGCTGCACGGTGTGCGGTAGACACATTGCTGGTGTAGATACCGGCACCCAGACCATAAGGCGTTGCGTTAGCCAGTGCTTCCACTTCTTCGAGGCCGTCGAATGGCATGGCGGTAACCACCGGGCCGAAAATTTCTTCTTCGGCAATGCGAATGACCTTGCGCTCACGGTTGGCGAACACGGTGGGCGTGACGAAGAAGCCTTTATCGCCATGACGTTGGCCACCACACACGAGCTCAGCGCCTTCACTGATACCGCTTTCCACATAAGACAACACGCGCTGCATCTGCAGGGCCGAGACCAGTGGGCCCATTTGGCTTTGTGGGTCGAGACCGCTGCCCAAGCGCATGGCTGCACCGGCTTTGGCTACGCCCTCGATGACTTTGTCGAAGATGCCGCGCTGGATGTACAGGCGCGAACCGGCGAAACACACCTGGCCGCTGTTGGCGAAGATCGCCATGGCTGCGCCGGCGATGGCTTTGTCTAGGTCTGCATCATCGAAAATAAACAGCGGAGACTTGCCGCCCAGCTCTAGCGTGACACGCTTGAGATTGCTGTTCGCCGAGGCGTGGACCAGTTTCTTGCCAACCGCAGTGGAGCCTGTGAAGGTCAGTTTGTCTATGTCCGGATGGTCAGACATGGCTTGACCGGCCACATGGCCATAGCCATTGACGATGTTGATCAGGCCTTTAGGGAATAGCTGCCACTCGTCCAGTAACTCACCGAGGCGCACAGCAGACAAGGGGGTTTGCTCGGCCGGTTTGCAGATGATGCTGCAGCCTGCGGCAATAGCCGGCGCGATCTTGTTGACGAGTACACCCAATGGCGCGTTCCAGGGCGTGATAGAGCCCACTACACCGACCGGTTCAGACTGGGTGTAGGCGTGCATTTCGCGGCCGTTGCCGGAGATTTCTGCAGTCTGGCCATGTAGTTTGGTGACCATGCCTGCGTAATAGCGAAGGCCGTTGACTAGGCTGCCTACCGTGGCTTTGGCAAACATCAATGGCATGCCGTTATCGCGGACTTCCAGCTCGGCAAACTCGTCGGTATGAGCGGCGATTCGGTCGGCGAGCGTCCAGATGGTATTAGCCCGGTCATGGGCGGTCAGCTTGCGCCAAGCGCGTGAATCAAAGCACTCGCGAGCGGCTTGAGCCGCCGTATTGATGTCTTCGGCCGTGCCGGCCGCGACTTCTCCGATGACCTCACCGTTAGCCGGGTCGACCACTTCGATGGCCTCGGTGCCGGTGGAAGCGACGAACTCCCCACCAATGTAATGCAGACGACTTTTATCGATTTGTGTGTAATTCGACATTGCAACCCCGCCCTAACATAGTTAACTATATGTACTTATATAACCATAAAGATCTGGCGTCGGACTGGCAAGCCATATCGTGCGGTAATAATGGGAGGTGATCAGTGGACGAAATGCTGCAGGTAACGCGTGTGGGTGACCACGTGCTGTTGGTGAAAATCAATCGACCGGAAAAGCGCAATGCTATCAATGCCGCGATCGCTCAAGGGATTGGCGAGGCAGTCAAACTGTCTGAAGAGGACCCGCAGATTCGAGCGGTGGTGCTGTCTTCGACTGGCGATCAGAGTTTTTGCGCGGGTGCTGACCTCGCGGAAGTCGCATCGGGAAATCATGCTGCTTTGCTGACCAAGGAAGGCGGGTTCGCCGGGATCATCGAGGCGCAGCGCACCAAGCCCTGGATCGTTGCTGTTGATGCTCCGGCCTATGGCGGTGGCCTGGAAATTTGCCTCGCGTGTGACTTGCTGGTGGCTTCCAGTCGGGCCAGCTTTGGCCTGCCTGAAGTCAAACGCGGCATCTATGCCGGAGCCGGAGGCGTGTTTCGTTTGCCCCGGCGGATTCCACCGGCGATTGCATACGAAATGCTGGTGACGGGGGAGTCGATATCATCCTCACGTGCCTACGAGTTAGGGCTGGTAAATCGGCTGGTTGCGCCTGGCGAAGCCGATGCCGAAGCATTGCGGATGGCGCAGCAGATTGCCGAGTGTGCCCCGATAGCGGTGCAGCAGAGCCTGAAGGTAGCCAAACGCGCAGATGATTTGGATGAGACGGAGCTGTTCGCTGCGATGCGTGAGGCTGGCTGCTTGGTGCGAGAAAGTGCCGACGCGAAGGAAGGCACCAAGGCTTTCCTCGCGCGCCGCAAACCGGTGTGGGGCGGTCGTTAAAATAGGTTCTGGCGCAGGGTTATACCTGCGCCAGATACGCTCTAGCGGGGCAGCCCAAAGCCGCGCTGCGCAATCAGATTGCGCTGGATTTCTGCCGTGCCACCGCCGATTACCGCCATGATTGATGCACGGACATGTTGCTCAATCACGCCACCCATTGGCGCCGCAAGAGACTCTTCGGAAAGTGTTGCGCTGGTTCCGAACAGCTCCAGTGCAGTCTCTCCAAATCGTTCAGAAAAATCCCCGGTAAATAGTTTACTGATGGCACCCTCCAGTAGCGCCGGTTTACCTTTCTGCAGCATCTGGACGGAGCGTATTACAAGTAGCCGTGCGGCCTGGAGTTCAGCCGTCAGTCCTCCTAAGCGGTCGATGACGATCGGGTCATCACTACGATCTTGAAGCGCATTGGCCATGCTTTCCAACAGCCCTTTCAACCGTGCAACGTTGCCGCCCATAAGAACCCGCTCCGACGCCAGAGCAGAGGTGAGTACTCCCCAGCCGCCATTGAGTGGCCCGATGAGGTTCGCCGCCGGCACACGAACCTCATCATAGAAAACTGTCGAGAATGTTCGGCCGTAGAGCGCCATACCTGGCTTGATGTCGACTCCCGGAGCGTTGCTAGGCACGATGAAGAGACTGATGCCTGCGTGCTTGGGTTTCGCATCTAGATCGGTACGTGCGGCGAGAAAGATGTGAGTTGCCGTTTCGGCGAGCGTGGTCCAAAGCTTTTGACCCGTGATTAGGTAGTCGTCGCCATCACGGATGGCCTTGGTACGCAGAGATGCTAGGTCCGAGCCCGCTTGCGGCTCGCTATAGCCGAGGCAGAGCCGGGCTTCGCCACTGGCGATCAGGGGCAGGAATTGATCGCGTTGTGGCTGGGTCCCGAACTTGATAAGTGCGGGCGCGATAAGCCAACTGCCCGCTTGAGCGGGCGCAATCGGCACGCCAGCCCCGTGCATTTCCTCGACAAATGCCAATTGTTCCAGCGGAGAAAACTCCATGCCGCCGTGGCTCTTTGGCCAGTTGACGGCCAGCCAACCTTGCTTCCCAAGCGCGCGAATAAACACAGGGTCCGAATCGCGTTCGGCGAAGGGGCGTAGACGTGCAGTTTGCCGAGCGGCTTCATCCCAGTTCTTACCCAGCCAATTACGCACCTGGCCACGCAGGCGTTCAGCCTCAGTATCGCTTTGAAGTTCAGGCAGCGAACCCGCATTTTCAAGCAGGTATCTGCCCACTTGAAGGCGGGCTAGCGGGGCGCCACCCAGGCGGGTCATGTCTGCATGGATGCGGCGAAAGTGCCGTGGTAGCTCGTGCTCTTCGGCATAGCCAATAGCGCCGAATGTGTGATGCAACTCTAGCGCGACCTTGCGCAATCCAGGGCTGGCCAGAGCGAAGAGGGCAGCCGTCTCAAATGTGCCACTGCCACGCTGAAGGGCATTGGCGCAGTTTTCAATCATCAGGTCACAGACGTCCAGTGTCACTGCGCAGTCGGCTAACTTGTGCTGAATGGCTTGGTAATGCCCGATAACTTGGCCGAACTGTTCGCGGAGTTTGGCGTAGTCAATCGCAAGTTCGAACCCTCTGCGCGCGGCTCCGCTGGCGCGTGCCGCCAGCAGTAGCCTGGCAAGGCTGACCAGCTCGGTTGCCTGTTCCGGGGTCAGCGAAAGCAATTCGCAGCGAACGTCGTGCAGTGAAAGTCTGGCCAGCGAAGGTACCGCGAAGCCTGGGGTTGTCTCACATGTGAGGCCGGTTGCTTGCCGGTTGATTAAGGCCGCGCAAGTACCGTCATGGTTGAAGGCGAGGAGGTGTGTGGCAACAGCCCAGTCCTCAATATTCGCGAGGGCACCATTCGCGATTCCTGAGTCGACATGCAGCGTCCCTGCTTGGTTGTCGCCGTCAAATTGGGAGAAAGCAAGCGCGATGCGCATGTCGCCAGTCTGAATCGCCTCCAATTGTCTTTCTTGGTTACCAATGCGAGCGAGTAGGCGCGTGGCGATGCAGCTACCCAGCAACGGAATGGGCGCCGCTGCACGACCGCTTTCGTGCATGACCATAGCCAGGTCACACACATCTTCCATAGCGGCCACACCGTTCTGACAGAGTTCCACCCAGAGTGCGCAGAGCTTCATGGCGTCCGAAGCGCTGGTCACTGCATTCGCCATTGGCCAGATGCGGCGCAGGATCTCTCTCAGGGCATCCCGGATTAACAGTCGGTTGTCTGCGGCGTTGTCGTTCATGCTGAGCTCTTCTTGTAGTGAGAACGGCGAGGCAAGGCGGGGGCGATCAGCCCTGCGGTCGGTAACAGGCTACCAATAAATGCCTAACATAGATAACCTAGATCCCTACGTTTGCCGTGTGCTATTTTTTTGCTATGGACGTGAAACTATGAATGAAGAGCAATTGCTGTTGCCGCCATTGCCTACAGTTGTACCTATTGCGGCGATGGAGGGCGTCGTCGGGCAGGATGTTATTGATCTCAATGGCCATATGGGGGCCGCTAACTACTACCTGGTTTTCCAGCGTGCCTTGTACCCATTGTTCCGACCGTTAGGGTTTGGCGTACCTTACCGAGAGCGCGGATTGACTGTTTTTCAGCGCGAAGCACACATACGCTACGAGCGTGAGTTGAACTTGGGTGATCCGATTTCTATTCGCAGCTGGTTAGTGGGATACGACCACAAGCGCTTTCATCACTACCATGAGATGCGTAAAGGTCCGGATGGGCCGCTGGTTGCAACTATTGAATACGTTACTACCAATGTGGATTTGGCGACCCGTCGATCCGCGCCCTTTCCTGCCGACGTCGAGGCGAGACTGGCCGTTTTGAGTGAGGCTTTTGCGTCAGTAGAAATTCCCCCTGGCGCGGTACGTTTAATGAACCTGACAGCAAGCCCGCGCACGGCTTCGGAATGAAGGTAAAAAAGCCCGCGTAAGACCCTAGGGCTTACGCGGGCTGATGAAGCGTTATCAAGTCAGATTGCACCAATGCTCGAGAGAGTGCTGATCTCCTCGTTGCTGTAACCAAGTACTTGAGCCAGCACCTCGTCAGTGTGCTGGCCGATGGTCGGAGGCGCAGTGAACATGTCGACCGGGGTCTTCGACAGCCGTATCGGGCTTTTCACTAGCGGAACCTTGCCTGCGGTTGGGTGAGGGACCTCGAAGAACAATTCGCGGTGCAGGACTTGTGGGTCGTTTACCACTTCGCTGGCGTTGTAGATCGGAGCCACAACCACGCCTCTGCCGACGAGGTCGTCAAACAGTTCCTTGGTATGGCGCAGTTTGATCTTCGCTTCGAGCATCGATACCAGCAGATCCTGGTTGATGACCCGGTCCTTGCGAACGGCGAAGCGCGGATCTTCCTTCAGCTCTTCCAGGCCCAAGGCATCGCACAGTTTGCGGTAGTGCACTTCCGCGCCTGCTTGGATGTTCAAGTAGCCATCGGCGCAGGCGAATACCTGCGCTGGCGCTGAGCCAGGAGACTTGGTGCCAAGACGTTCGGGAATTTTTCCTTCCAGCGTCCATTCGATGGTGCGGGGTGCCATTGCCGCAACGCCTACGTCGAGCAATGCCAGATCGATGTACTGCCCGCCACCGCCCGAGTCGCGGTAGCGTAAGGCTGCGAGGATCGCCACGCTGGCATACAGGCCGGTCATCTCGTCAATGACGAATACGCCAACCCGCTGGGGGCCACCGTCGGGCTCTCCAGTGACCGCCATCATGCCGCTCATACCTTGGAATGCGGCGTCATAACCCGGACGCTTTGCGTACGGGCCCGTCTGACCGAAACCGGTGATCGAGCAGTAGATAAGGTTTGGATTGATTTTGGACAGGCTCTCATAGTCCAGGCCGTAGCGCGTCAGATCGCCGACCTTATAGTTTTCGATGAGAACATCTGAATCAGCCGCGAGTTTGCGGATAATCTCCTGCCCTTCAGGCTTGGTGATATCTAAGGTTATGGAGCGTTTGTTGCGGTTGGAGCAGAGGTAATGCCCTGACTCCGGCGTCTGCTGACCATTGGCATCCACGGCGAAGGACGGGCCGTAGCTGCGCATGTCATCGCCAACACCGGGGCGCTCGACTTTGATGACATCGGCGCCCAAGTCGCCAAGGGTTTGTCCGCACCAGGGGGCGGAAACAATCCGCCCCATTTCGAGTACGCGAAGACCTGCGAGTGATTTCGACATTGGATCAACTCCTTCGTGATCAAGCTGACTTCGGGGTCCAGCTTAGCCAGAGCTCGGAGACGTTATTGACCATGCCCGCACCATGTCGCGGCACAGTGCCAGGCTTGATTTGGAACTCCGGAATGCGCGGAAGCCACTCTTCTAGCCAGACTTTCAGCTCGCGGCGGGCAAGAATCGAGCCCGGGCAGCGGTGTGGGCCGTTGCCGAATGCGGCGTGGGGAATCGGCGCTGGGCGATTGAAGTCCACAGTCATCGGGTCCGGCACAGTGTCATCATCCAGGCCCACCAGTGCGGTAACGCCTTGCAACTGTTCGCCAGCTTTGAGCTGGACGCCGAGGAATTCGTAGTCCTTGACGATCAGGCGTGCGGTGTTTGAAACGCCGTGACGACGGATTAGCTCCTCGATAGCGTGAGGAATAAGTGCTGGGTTTTCGCGCAGCTGGCGAACATGGTCTGGATGGGTGGCGAGAAACTTGGCACAGAAGCCGAGCATGTTCTTGACCGTGTCCAGTCCACCACTGAGTAGCAAGGTGCACATGCCCACGACATATTCTTCGGCGATAGGCTCGCCCTTGATCTTGCTGTTCATGATCTTGCTGATCAGGTCATCGTGCGGTTCAGCTTTGCGAGCATCGACAGCACTCTGGATATAAGCTTTCAGGGCCAAGCGCGCACTGTGAATTTGTTCTGGGTGAGGGCTGCGGGCGATGGCGTCAGCGGGTGCCATCAGCTGATGGCGATCTTCCAACGGCAGATTCATCATGCGTAGGAACACTACGATGGGCAGTACCTTGGTGAATTCAGTGACGAACTCACATTCACCGTTGGCAGCGAAACCCTCGATCAGAGAGATGGTGGTTTGCTTAACCGTTTCTTCCACCTCAGCTATCACCTTGGGCGAGAATGCCGGGGAGACCAGCAAGCGCCATGGGCCATGCTCCGGCGGCTCGAAGTCTAGCGGCGGCGCTGGGAAGGGGCGAGGTACGTTTGGAATCAGCATGGCCTTCATGGAGAAGTGCTCATGGTCCTTCTGTACTTCTTCAATGTCCTTGCCGCGGGTGATCATCCAGTAGCCACCGTTGCGCGGGGTCCAGAAGATTGGCGGTGCCTCACGCTGGACGCGCTTCCACGCGAGGTGAACGTCTTCATTGGCACCTTCCAAATTGAAGATGTCCACGTCGTATACCAGTTCCGGAGGTACGTGCGCGGGGCGCTCGGTAAGCGCTGGAATGCTCTTGACTGTCATGGGTAAGCCTCTTGGCCGGTATTAGTATTGGGAGGCGGGCAGATGGATCACCAGACCGTCCATGGCGTCGGAAACGATGACTTGGCAAGTCAGACGGCTGTTGGGACGCGCGTCGACTGCGCAGTCGACCATCACCAGTTCCTCATCGGACGGAGCGGGGATTCGGTCAACCCACTCTTCGTCCACATACGCGTGGCAGGTGGCGCAGCTCAGACAGCCGCCGCACTCGGCGGTAAGTCCGTCGATGCCGCTAGCCAGAGCCGCCTTCATAAGGGAGTCGCCATTCTCGGCATCGACTTCGATGCGTTTGCCAGTGTGTTCAATGAAGGTGATTCGGGCCATGGTGTATCTCCTCACTAGCTTGCTGGGACTCGACGCTTCTAGGTGGCATCGAGGTTCTCTACGAAATTGACTTCGTGGCAGTGCTGTCAGCGAGGTCTATGTCGATAATGGTCAACTTATATACCTAAGTTTGTCAAGTCTGGCTTTTTGACCTTTTGAGCGCCTAATCCGTGGTTGTGCATAAGCGATCGCGACTTCTGTTTTGGTGCTGTGCGGGCTAGCCAGGTGCGCGCACACGCATTTATAATAACTAGGTTAGCGACGTTATCTATATGTGGGAGGGGCTGTGAATTTCTATCCTGGCGATGAAGAGAACCGCTACCGCGATCGTATGCGGGAACTGGCTGACACCTATGGCTGGCCGGAAATGAAAGCGTTACGGGAGGAGGTCGAGGGCTTACATATTGAGCGCTACTCGATGACCTTCCAGCGCCAACTGGCCGAGCATGGTTTGATCGGCCTTACATGGCCGAAGCCTTATGGGCAGGCAGCGCGTATCGATCAGCAGTTCCTAATGGCGGAAGAGCTGGAGTGCCAAGGTTTTCCCGGCTATGGCCTGACGACCAACCAACGCGGTGGCGGCATGCTGCTGCGCAGTGGCTCTGCTGAGCAGATCGCTGAACACTTGCCCCATGTGGTCGATGCGAGCTGGACCTATTGCCAGGGCCTTTCCGAGCCAGGCGCTGGCAGTGACCTGCTGGCATTGAAAACTCGGGCCGTGCGTGATGGTGATCATTACGTGGTGAATGGCGCCAAGCTGTGGACTTCCTCCGCGCACGTTTCGACCTGGTGCAGCCTGCTGGTGCGAACCGATCCTGAGCAGATTCGCCACCGTGGTTTGTCGCTATTGCTGGTCGACTTGCAGTCCCCAGGCGTGACCATCCAGCCGGTATGGGTGATGGGCGGTTGGCGGGTGAATGCGGTGTTCTATGACGACGTCCGCGTGCCTGCTGCCAATTTGGTCGGGGAAGAACATCAAGGCTGGAGCGTTATCACCGGCAATCTGGACGAAGAACGCGCAATGAGCTTTGGTGGCACAGAAACGCGCTTACTGTGCGCGCGTCTGATTCATCGCCTCTCGGAAAAAGCCGATGAACTTTCAGAGAGCGACCTGCAGACGCTAGGCCGCTTCATCATGGATCTGGAAGCCGACCGCCTGCTTTATCTGCGAGTGGGCCTTTCGGCTGCCCGCGGTGAAGACACCTCAGGCACAGGCCCGATGAGCAAAGTGCACGGCTCTGAATTGGCCCAACGGTTCATAGAATGGGCAGCCGAGTTGCTCGGCCACCAGGCGCTCTATCCCGATAGCGAGGATGTGCTTGCCGCAGACCTCGAACAACAACTGCGCGTGGCTACCGTACTCACGGTTATTGGCGGTACCAGTGAAGTACAGCGCAACATCATCGCCAATCGCCACCTCAACCTGCCGAGGAGTAACTGAGCATGCTGGACGAACGTTGGAGCGACGAAGTCGAAGAAATTGGCGATACCCTGCGTAAGGTCCTCGCCAAGCAGTGCAGCTCCGAGCAGATTCGTGCTGCCGAAGCCACAGAGACCGGCCTTTCGCAAACGCTGGCGCAGGAACTGACGGCCTTTGGGCTGGACGACCTGCAAGCAGAGCCAGAGCTGTTTGCGCGTATCGCTTATGAGCTGGGTCGCGCACTGGCACCGACGGCCTATGTTGAGACTATCCCAGTACTGGCGCTAACGGGTGCTGCAGGAGTGTCCGTAGGGTTTGACGGCCCAGTGCCGGCTGCGAACCAGCGGGTCGCTGTCAAGGGCGAGGATGGTGTCTATATCGAGGCACTACTCGGGGAGCCTCGGCGCACGGCTGCGGGCGATATCTTGGTTGAGCACCAGTCCGGTGTGGTTGCGGGCGAGCGATTGGGCGACTGCCAATTGGCTGATCGAATCTCTCGATATGCGACCTTTATCGACGCTGCACGCATGACCGGCGCCGGTCAGGCACTGTTGCAGTATGGTCTGGCATATGCACGCGAGCGTGAGCAGTTTGGCAAGATCATTGGCAGCTACCAAGGTGTGGCTAACCGCTTGGCCAATGCCGCGGTGTTACTCGACTCGGCCGAGTTGATGGTGCGCAAGGCGGCGTTTACCGCGAGCCCGGATGTTGGTGGTGACGGTACGCCTTCTACGGAGTTCGCCATCATGGCACGTACGAAGGCTGCCGATGCGGCGCGCTTGGTAGCAACCGCAGTACATCAGATTTTCGGCGGTAATGGCTTCGCCATGGAGTACGACGTACAGCTTTATAGTCGCCGTCTACGCAGCTGGGCCAATCGTGGTCGTCGTTCAGGCACCGATTTGGCTGACCTAGCGCGGACGATGCTCGATCCTGCGCGCCGCGATGCGGTACGTCTGCTTTGGCAGCACGACATAGGCCTGCCGCTGCCGCGCTGGGCGCGTGAAGCTGATGCGATCTGACGAAGACAGTCCGGCATGTCTAGCCAGGGATGCACCAGAATGATTGGCGCTGATCGCCACGCCGACCCCCGGTTTCCGTCTGGGGGGTATTTGTGGCGGACCCCGCCAATAGTGCTGCGTGAAGAGTGCCGCGGCCGGTATCACCGATTGAAGATGGCCTGCCAGTTTCTGCTAGCGTGGTCGTTGATGGTTCTTATGTTGCTTGGTGGCGAGCGCCCCCCCCACGCGGGCGCTCGATTTGAATCAGCATCGCCGCATGCTGTCCAGGCTTGCTTAGTATCCAGAAAGCCTCGCGTTAGCTACACATTCCCCAGTCGTTGTTATCACCTACTGTTGTGGCTCGCGTGGATGTTTGAGTCAGAGTGCGGCGTCTACGTTGGCAAGATGAAGAGAACGGATCTTCGAAATAGTCAGTGCTTTCAGGATTTTCTCTCTGATTGCCGAGTGGTCTGCCGTACTGACTTTCGTGCCGCCCACGCCGTTCCCCATCGCAACCAAAATCTTTATTTCCGATCGTATCATTTCGGTACGGTTTGTCATGGCAGCCTTCTCGCTAAAAGCGTCGTTGAGAAGTTTAGTGGCAATCTGACTCCCGTGGCTTGGTTTTCCCAGTAGCAACGCACCCGCGTCTTTGGCATCGGCAACCGGCTATTGGGATGGGGCTACAGGCCCACACCGTGCTCTACCTGTCAGACCAGAGTGATCACAGCGTGTAGTCGAAACGCGTGTGCCGAGTTTTTCCTTGACCTGTGTTGCTATCACTGAGGTGAGGGCGATGGCTCATCTTGCTTGTGCTTCTGAATAAGTTGGCAACCAAACTAACCATCACTGGATTCCATCCCTAAATGAAGTGCACGACGGCGGTCATGCGTGTGAGCAGAAGTGCTCTTCTAGCTGCTGGTCCATGATGCGTCTCCCATTTAGGAGCTCTCTTTCCGACTGCGGAGTGCAGGAGTCCATTTGGGCTCAGCGAGACCCAGGTCGGTTCCATTGATCCGAAATCGGAATTGCACGGCCGAATTGGGAATCTAATGATCCAAATTTGGAAAGAGAAGGCCCAATTGGGAATGACTCTACTGGTGAGTAACTGCACCGTACGCCGGAATATTCAGCACAAATTACCGAATTTCCGTCGATAACGACCAAGTTTCCTGAGCGATGTTTTTCAGCGAATTTTCTGTGGGATACTTTTCAAAGGTCGCGATATTTGCGAGCAAAGGCGTTGTACGTCACTCCGTTTCTCCCCACGCGGCCCGCTTTTTCTTCACTGCGTTTGAAAAAGAAAAGACGTCTTTAAAGCGTCAATAGCATTGACATAAAAATAATAAAAAAGGTGCTCATCATGGATAGAAAAACAGCGAGGCTGAGCCTCCGAATTACCCCGCAAGACAAACGAACCATTACCACTAGGGCTGCCGATTTGCGTCTCAGCGTCGCTGATTGGCTGGTCTTGTCCGCACTAGATCGCGAAATCATTCCGCCACGCTCCGTATGGGATGACGAATCGATCAGTCAGTTATCTCGTATAGGTAACAATCTCAACCAACTGGCGTATTGGGCGAATACAGGCATGCTTGTTGACGACTCCTCATTGCGTGAAATTGCAGTTGAGTTGCACGCTCTGCGGCGGCTGACAGATGATTTTTAAAGTCCGCAAGCACCGCTCGAAGCGACATTTGTGCAATCTGGTCAGATACCTGCTTCGACATGAAACGTCGAGCGAACGCGTGCTGCGACACGAGTCGCTAAATGCCCTGCCCATGCTGCCGGGCGAAAGCCCGCTCAACTATGCAAAACAGTGGTCTGAAGCCCTGTGGAGATTCACGCATCAGGAGCGCCGTGGGAAGAAACCACCGGAGGACTATTTCGCCCATTCAGTGATGAGCTTTTTTCCTGGGAATGATGAGCATGCTGCGGATCAGCTCACCGCTGAACAAGCGATTGAGTTAGCTAAAGAAGCTATGTCTGAAGTCGCGCCTGGGGAACGGCAGGTACTGTATGTCGTGCATGGCGATAAAGCGCACTTGCATGTTCATATCGTATTTTCTGTCGTCGAACGCGGTGGCCGTGTCTGGAATCCACGCATGGATTTTCGGCTCTGGGAAGCTGCCGCATCGCGATTAGAAATGAAGTACGGTTTGTACCGGGTGATGGTTGGCCGACCGTGCGGGGAGCCTGCTTGGAAAAAATCGCCAACCAGCAATGAACTGAACATGGCTCTTCGCACTGGAAAAACATCTGACCGAATGCTGCTGCAAGAGCTAGTCACCGCTGCACTCGCAGGAAAGCCATCTTTCCCTGTGTTTCTGCAGCGCCTGCTCAATGCGGGTGTTACCCCTATCCCTAATATTGCCAGCACGACTCGAGTAACCGGCATTTCTTTCCGGCTGGGAGATGGTCTGCCGATGAAAGGCAGTGATTTGGGCAAGGGATTTTCATGGCCAGCACTCGCCAAGAAACTGAACTTTGCAGCATCGCAACATCTTCATTTGCTTCGTCCGTTTGCAATCGAGCAACCTCAGCCGGGTGGAACGATTCAGTTTGAAGCGGATGTTGATGAGCCGACGCTACCGCCACTGCAACCGCTACCCAAGCTTCGCCGATTTATAGCGAAGCCTAGAGGTGACCAACACATTGATTGGGCCTGGAGAAACAAACCAACGCGAATCGCATTTATCGAGACCCCAAAAGTATATGTGGCGAGGTCGAACCATCAGGCTGCTTATGAAGGGATGGCAGAGCGTTCGCTGCAGCGTGGTTTGAAACGTGTGGGCGTCACTGGATCAGAAGAGTTTAGACGGAGGATGTGGTTCGAGTTATCTCTGCGCGGGATCACAGTAGTGGGTTACCAGCCAACAGAGGCAGATAGGAATCGATTGGAATGGTGGATAAATGAGCAAGCTACAAACGGCCAAGGAAATAACCCAGCAGGAAGCACAGAGCAGAACGGAAGAACTGTCACTCGCACTGTCAGTGAAGCTGGACCTGATGCGACAAGCGAAAGTATCGACGAGCGAAGAACTCGCAAAGACGATGTATCCGTTGCTCGAGGCAATGACCTCCTTGGCACTGGAAAATCAGGTGCTGATGAAGGAGATGCGCTCGCTGATGCGCGACGAAATTCTGCAGGTAAGGGTGGAGAAGGACGAACTGCGGGCAATGATGATGGAACTCAAAAGTCTGTTTCTAGCGTCGAACTCGAACCTGTAGAGCTGAACCAGGGAGTGCATCTCACGCCGAGCATGGGTCGAGTATCGCGCCTAGGTGAGGCTGCTTTGTTGCGCCATGGAGTGCACTCGGTACATGAGAGCGAAAGCTGGCAGGCGGTCATGGACATGTTGTGGGCGCTGGATCGTGGATTCGCTCGCTGGAGCATCACCTACAGCGTGCCGGGAGCATCTCAGCTAGGGGCGCTGACTAATCGTGACCAGGTTCTCCCCGAATGGGCGAATCTGCAGGTGCTCAACAGCCTGGGCTTTAACGTGCATTTATCTCTCACCTCGCAAAATAGTTGGCTGCATCTCGTCGGCGTGACCAGAGATGACCTCGACGCACTGAAAAGTCAGGGGGTTGTGCCGACAATTGAGTTCACGGCAGGTGGTTTTACCGAACTATATGTCCATGTGAATTATGGCTGTGAGAGCCGTCAGGTCATGGAGAGTTTGGCTGAGCAGATTCAGATAGGGCTCGAGGCGAGAGTTCGTGCGCATATCGGTAGCGTGTCATTTCCCCTGCCGGGATTTGACGGCTGGACCGATGGGCAACTGCAATCCTGCAGTGGTATCAGCTTCGACGGTAGGACGATGGGAACGCAGCTTTCGAGTCAGTTGAAGTTGCTGAAGGGAGAAGTAGGGCCGCCCAAAATACTAGGCGCTATACCAATGCTGCGTTCAGAGGCTCTTGCTGAGACTGACCCCGGCCGGCCTCGGCCCTCGGATGATTCTTCGCCCCCTGGTGCATGAGCCAGCCTGGCCAGTCGTTTGTACCTGATTTGCCCCGTCGACTGGCCGAAACCTGCCCGGGTTAGTCGGCTGCGACTGGCAACAATCGGCCCAGAGTGTGTAAAAACATCTACGCACCCTGGGGTCCTCAGCCTAGCGCTCCTGAGCGAGGTGTTTTCCCGAGCATTTGCCACGATCAGCTCCGAGAACGCATCAGAGCGTTTATGAAGCGCTTTGGCACCTCTTGGAGCAGTAAAAGCAGTGGCTTTTACGCCGTCATCGCCCTCAACAAGCCCTCGGTACCGATGATTTTCATCACCCGCTTCAAGTTATAGGCGAGCACATTCAAGCTCATCTCTGCACTCACCCCGTTCAGCTTTCGGGTCAGGAAGTGCGTTGCGCCCATCCATTGTTTCAGCGTCCCGAAGGGATGCTCAACAGTCCGTTATCGAACCCGCATTATCCCGGGCGCTTGGTTCAACCGACGCTGCATTTCCTCCAGCACCGCTTCATGCTCCCAGCGCCTTACTCGACGATTTGTGCTTGGCGTGCACTGGGTTTTCAGCGCGCAACTCTGGCACTTAGAACTCCAGTAACAGTGCATATTCATGCCTTTCTCAACGCTGGAGAATCGCCAGATCAGTGCCTCTCCCGCCGGGCAGGTGTATTCGTTTTGCGTCGCGTCATAAACGAAGGCATCTTTGTTGAATCGTCCTTCTGCCTTAGCGCTGGAGGTCACCGGCAGTTCCGGGTCAAATGCAGCACCGAATCGCCCCAGCCACGGCAAGACACAAATCACCTTTCAGCGTGGTATCAGATTGATTTCTCTTTAAACCCAGTTGTCCTATCGGCTTGTCAGTGGTGTTGAATTTCCCCAAAGCGCACTCCCTTTGACGTATTATTTTCGTACGTCTATTGTTTGTTTTTCTTACGAGAAATGTGCGATGGATATCAAAACGCAAATCGAACAGCTACTGGGTGCGTTCTGGGACAAGCGAGCGCAGGACATCGTCGATGATCCTTTGTCGACTGATGAGCTGGGGGCTCCTCTTGATTCCATTTCCGCTGTCGAAGCGTTTGTCGGTATCGACAAGCTGGTCCAGCGCAAACTGCCTGTTGAGCTGATCATTCGGCACGGGGGGTACGACTCGAAGGATCAGTTCGTCAGTGACATCACCGCCAAGGTTCTTCGGCATCTGAAGGACGAACCGAAATGACTGACGTGACGCATTCAGAGCGTAATGAATTTGGCGATCGTCTGCGGCAAGCCCGTGAGTACGTAGGGCTGTCGCAAGAGGAAGTCGCCACAGCCCTGGGGCTGCCTCGCCCATCTATCACCAACATCGAGCTTGGGGCCAGGAAGGTCGAGGCGGCCGAGCTCGGGAAACTGGCGAAGCTGTACCGTCGAACCTTGGAGTACCTGCTGACGGGCGTTGAACCTGCTCCAAGCGGGCCGGAACAACTGGCGTTCCTCGCACGAGCGGTAAACGGTTTGTCCGCTAATGACCTAGAAGAAGTCGCACGCTTTGCTGAATTTCTCAAGCAATCGGTGCGTAACCGCGGGGAGTAAGTCATGGCTGCACGCGACATCGCGATGGTGACAGCCAAGGTGGCTGCCGAGGTCTTCGCGTCCTCTCGCGCCATGGAGCGCATCGAGCAGGACGGCTACACACGCATCGATCCCTTTCGCATCGCTGCATGCGAGGGGGTCTCGGTTTTGTTGCGCCCTATGGAAAAGCTTCTCGGCGCCTTCATGCGTGAGGACAGCCCTGGCATTCTGGTGAACTCGGCTCGCCCTGCCGGCCTTATTCACATGACCTGCGCCCATGAATTAGGTCATTACTTCATGGGGCATCAGAGTGCGCTGGACGAAACCATCGACTACGGCGGCAAGGCCGAAGTGATGGAGCAGGAAGCTGAAACCTTCGGCTATCATCTGCTGGTTCCGCGGTCTTTGTTGGGCATCATCTGCAAGCGCAAGGGCTGGAACAAGACATCGTTGACCAATCCTCAGGTGCTCTATCAGATGTCTCTTCGGCTGGGCGTCAGCTACTCCGCTGCTGCCTGGTCGCTGGTTAGGCACAACATCCTTACGTACGACGTTGTTCAGGGGCTGTTGAAAGTCCAGCCTGCGTTGATTAAGCAGTCCTTGCTGCAAGGGCAATTGCCGGATGCCACGAAGGACGTCTGGCTGTTCGACGAATCCGATCAATCCTCTGTTCTGGAGCCTCGCCCGGACGATCACTTGGTGGTGCGCCTCAAGAGCCACGCGTCCGCTGGCTACCTTTGGGAAGCGGACTCGGTGGAGCAGTTGGCCGAGCAAGGTTTCACGCTAGTTCCGTTGGCAACCGCGAGCCCTGTTGCTCCCCGTTCTGTGGCGTTTGGCGCCGATTCCACGCTGGACTATGTGCTTTCGCCGAAACAGACGGATGTTGAAACCCCCCATCCCGTAACGCTTACCGAAGTTCGGCCATGGGTGGGCAAACAGGTCGGCGACGCCTCTTTCCATTCCTGGACTCATTTCGAGCCGATCACTGAAGGCCTTACCCGCGAGTCGAAGCGCGCGCTGATTCAGGAGGTTGCCGGTTCGTGATAACAGTCGAATGCCTGACTGACAGCTCTCCGGTCATGGCGAGAAATCAGGGGAACCGTCCGACGTGCTTGGCATTCGCCGTGACCGACCTGAATCGTCGCTTCGCGGAAGATGATCTCGGACCTGAGTATTTTTACCGCGCCACGGTTCAGAGAATTCCTGGCTGGAAACCCGGCGACGGTGTTCAGGCAGATGCGGCGGCCGAAGCTTCGCAGGCTGGACATGCCCTAGAAGCCCACTTCCCTTATCAGACAGTTGAGCCCGTCGTACCCCTTGAAGCCCTGCCGGACACTCTGGATCTGTTTGGTCATCCCATCTGTTTCTTCAATGCCTACGTTGGCCAACTGATCGATAGCATACGCATGGGTGTGCCGATCGGTCTGGCTCTTCGGCTCACCTATGACTTCTATTTGCCTGCCGATGGAATCATCCCTATCAGCCATTTGGTCCTGCCCGGAGCTATGCAGCACGCGGTGGTGGCGGTTGGTCTGGGGCATGATGCTCACGGCGAGACCTGGTTTTTGATCCGTAACAGTTGGGGAAAGGATTGGGGCCAGAATGGTCACGCCTGGATCCCCGCTGCATATATCGCTATGCATGCGACGTGCGCATTTGGAGTGGAACATGGCAGTCCTCATTCAGCATGACCGAGCGGTATCCGCCTGGCTGGCCGCGGCCCGCCATCTGGTGACGTGCCCAGACTACGTTGCTCGAAACCTAGTGTTGGAGATCACTTCGCCTGGGATTCTGGAGGCGCAGGACAGGGATGTCATTGGTACAGTCGATACCGCAATTCGCCGGCGCTGGCCGGGCCTCAGCGTGCAAACGGTAGCGGGCACCATTTTTCCGAACGAGATGTACCGCAGAGAAGGGCGTCCCGCATTCTACGAGTCCTACCTGAGCGCGATGGCTCGCGGGATGAAGGGCGGGACATGGGGCACCTATGCCTATCGGATGATGCGCAGAGTCAGTCGGGACGGCAAGACAGTCTTCAATCCGCTTGAGGTGATCGTCCGCAAGCTTCAGGCCTCCAAAACCGGACGCAGCTTCCAGGCGGTCTACGAACTGGGTGTGGTGGATGTCGAATACGACATTGAGGATGACGGATTCGGGTTTGAGTTGCCGTTGTACGATCCTGCCGCTGATCGAAACAAGCCGATGAATATGCCGTGCCTAAGCCATCTAAGTTTCAAGGTAACCGGTGACAAGCTGGACCTGACGGCGGTGTATCGATCTCATTGGTACGGCCAGAGGGCTCTGGGCAACTTGATTGGGCTGAGCAACCTGCATAAATTTGTCAGTGATGAGTCCGAATTCGAGCGAGGAGTTTTGACCTGCATCGCCACGCATGCCTATCTAGATGTGGAATCGTTGGGCGGTGCGAAAGCCGCTAAGCAGATGCTCGCGGCTTTTCCCTGATCAGAACAGCGAGCCCTGGCGTTTTGAACTGAACGTCTCCACCGGGATGTTGTACAGCGCGCTCATCCCGTTGCGGAAGTCTTTGATACCGCCGTAGCTGGGATGGCGAATGGCAACGACTTCGACATCGAAGCGGCTTGCGTAGTTATAGGCATCCCCGCCAATGGCCACAACCCGGCGCACCCCCAGCCACTTGATCAGTGTCTCGTTGAGCAGGTCGACCTTCTGCAGCTCGCGTGCAGTGAACTTGCGGTTGGTAAACGGATTGCCTGGCTCGTGCGGATGAAACGGAAACACGTTCCACAGCAGCGGCGGAAGTGCGAGCGCTCTGAGCACTGACCATATTTCGGAAGCGGTTCGCTCGACCACTGCAGGACCGACCGTTGCCTGCTTGAGGTTGGAGCCCGGATAGCGCGCCATCATTTCCGGCAGGTGGAATTCGTCGGTCAGTGCAAGCCCCGTCCGCCGTCCGCCGCGATAACCCAGATCGCGTCCCATCCAGATGGTGTCGACACCGATGTCGGTCGCAGCCTTGAGGTAGCCACGCAGGTTGCGCCGGCGCGCGGCGACAGCATCGCTGCGATCGTGAACGGGGCACTTGTCAGCGTAGGGATTGAACACGTTGTCTAGTTTTAGCTCAGACAGGGCATTCACAAAGGCGGTAGGGTTCATGGGTGCTCTTTCTTTTCTAAAGGTTCAAAGTGCATGGTGTGCTCGAGCATGTTGACATGTACGGTGCCGCGTCGATGCTTTTGTAATTCGCGAAAGACTTGGAACCCGGTGAGGATCGCTTTTTCCCACTGCCATAGTCTGCATGCCTCGACTTCGTAGCCTTCGACCATGCTTTTGATCTGTTTTAGCACGCTGTAATCCAGCGCGCCTGGCTCGGCGTCGATGTAAAACTTTCGGCTTTTGGCGTGGTTGAAGATCCACGTCGCGATGCCTTCCTCGATGATCATCGCGCGCGCACCGTCTTCGTTCTCATCTTTCTTCGAATCAGACTTGCGCTTGCGTTTTAGCAGCGCGCGCAGTACTGGCGACCAGCCCAGAAAGGCAACATAGGCCAGATGGAAAACGTCGTGAAAGCGGTAGTCATCCGGCTCGTTGCTGTTGTCGGTGAGCCGATCGCCGATGAACACCCCCCTCATGCTCTGCACAACGTAGCCGTTCTCAGGAGTACCCCGTTCATTGAACTCTATGGCTAATTCGGCGGGGAATTGTTCATGATCAGGGCACTCAAGATCAAACGGTGGGGGATAAACGGCTTCGTCGTCTGGCCACCGGCTGAGGATCTTGTTGATATTACTGCGTGCCACATCCTCGACTCTCAGGTCGAAACTGGCGCAGGCGATAGCGAGTTCGGCCAGGTGGACGCCCAGGTTCTGACCGCACGACAGGGGAGACATGGCCTGCATGGAGGCATAGGAGACCTCGACCAGAACACCAGCGCGGTTCGCCAGCTTGGCGAGCTGGGAGGAGCGATCGATGTCGTCCGGGCTCCTGCGCATCTCCATAAGGCTGTCGATATGCCGAAAGGTCACTGGCAATATAGGGGGCAGTTCGCACTCGCCAAACTGGGAGCGCAAATAGGCAATACAGCTGGCACCGATTTCATCCGGGCCAACATCCACGGCCGCAGCAATGTTAATCAGGTACCAGAGTGCGTCACCCAGCTCTTCGGCAGCTAGCTCACTGACGGATGTTGCCAGACTGTCACGGCCGACTTTTTTGACTGCTGAAAGCAGGCCGCCGACTTCACCAAAATAACCAAACTTCAGCTTCTGGTAGCCGCTTTCGTCGATCTGAAAGCGGTTAGTCCCGCCAGCCTTCAGGTGATATTGAGGGATTGATAGCGAGGGTAGCTGCGGCGTTGGTATCGGCATGGAAGGTCCCTCTCCATTGGTTAGATGCCGGAGAGGGCATCTCGATGAGCCTGGATCATCTCGGATCGTATCTGCCTTGCGCAACTAACAATTTTCTCCCTGTCTGCGCCATGTGCACCCATCGCCAGTGCTCGCGTCCTGACGGACTTTGTTACGTCGTAGTGAGGGTAGAGCGTTTTGGACTGGAACCAACTGCGTCTGAGTCCGAGCTTGTCCGCGAAGGCATGGAGTTCATCCAGCGAATCGGCAACCAGATGGTTCCACTCACGGCCGCGCCACTTGATTCCTTCTGCATCAACATAGACAGCCATGAAGCTCGCCTTGGGACGAAAAATGTGCAAGTATTTTGCACATATCTAGCAAAAAGAATCAACTGAAATGAATGCTTCAGAGCTCGGGAAAAGAATAAAAGCAGTGCGCTGTCAAAAGGGATTAACCCTGAAATGCCTGCAACAGATGACTGGCGTTCACTACACGCACATTTCCAAGATGGAGCGGGGTGGCTGCAAGCTGCTGAGCAAAAATTTGCTAAAAGTTTGTGATTTTTTGCATATTTCTCAACTGCCTCGCGATGAGCCTGCGCCACCTCAAAAGGTGGTCGACAGGGTTCAAGCGTTGATGCGTTTATGGCCACAAAGCGAAGGGCTGATTCGCCACTTCCTGGAAGGTGTTGAAACAGCACTGGAGAGCGGGCAGGCAAAATAGATAGATTGCGCCTATGCCGCAATCGGCTGAACCCGCATACAAAACGCCGGCATTGTCAGTAGGAAGTGGTTCGGGAAATCGACGTCGAGCGCCAGACCGCATTCATCCTTTGGCATGATTTCCGGGTGTGATAATCAGCGTGAGGTTTCTGGCGACTGGCTGAAGGCAGCGGTCAGCGCCTGTCTCGGATCTTTCTGAGAGACAACGTCAGTAAGCCCCCTTGAACACCCGCTGGCGGCCTTTGCGCTATCTCCAAGACGTTGGCCGACCTCGGTAACCCCGGACAGGCAGCGCCTTAAACCAAGCATCTACTTCAACTTTGAAGCCTTCCGAGAAGCTGCTGCGGTAGTTGCGTGAGGGGGGATAAAGGTCCTCTCCTGCGAAGTGTCGCAGGCGGTGAGGAATCTCGATCGCACTCACTCCCCAGTATACGAAGTCTTCTCCGATCAACACGTTGTCCGAACCTGTGTCCCGGATCAGGTTATCGTGGTTGGTCGCTCCGCCTGCGAGGCTGTGGTGCGAATCTTCCTGAATCCACGCACCAACTGCGCGATGATAGATATTGTCACCATAGGCCATGCTCTTGCTGGAATGCAGGTTGGGCCGTTTGATACGAAAGGTATTGTGGTCCCAGTAGTCCTGGAACGAAATCTTCTGGGAAACCCTCATCGCAAAGATGATTCTTCCCTCTAGGTGCAGGGCAGTGCTGCCACAGCCGACGATAATGTCCCCTACCTGAGCAGCTCTCCGGATCTGCGGTTTGCATGTGCCCAGTGTGCAGATGCCATGGAACGGGTTCGGTGCAAAGCCGTAATCCCTCACAAGCTTGTAAGAGAACACATTTGGTGCGTCGCTCATTGGCATTCGATCCGGTCGATGTCGCGTTTTGAGGCCGGGGTACCATCAGCCCGCTCCCAAATGTGGTCGCCCTGAATGGCGTCGCCAAGCCGGGGGCTGTCTATTTTGAGAACGGAGTTGGCGTGGTCGTCGAAGATCTGAGGTAGTGATTCGACGTTTTCAGCGATGACCACGATGGTTTTTCCACAGGCAACGGCATGGCCAGCAGCCCCTTCCAGATACTCGTAATCTTGCACCGGGACTAGGAAGATGCTGATCGAGGCATTCTCGATGCAGCTTTGTACTTCCTCGGACGCCGGTTGCCCTGCCTGGGCCGCTTCGACTTCTTCTTGCTCGGCTACGGCCATGCACACATCGAAGCCTTTCTCGTTCAATCGCTCAGAAACTGTTCGGGCTTCCCGATCGAGCCCTGCGGTGAAGACGATGCACGCTTTATCGCTACTCATGAGTGAAACTCCTCAAATTGCGCGTGTGTTAATCGATGTATTTCAGAGGGCAAAGGTCCGGCCGATACTTCGACAGGAGCTGCCGAAATGACGGCTATTCATCATCGTCATTACCTTCGCGAAAAGTGATCGCGTGATTGTCGAAGTCGGCCAATACGTATGCAAATTTTTGGTCTGCTGACAATCGAACGCTTACAGATTTTACGTAGCAACGTGGACTTCAAAACGATGCATGCGTTTTTACAAAGCCTGGGCCGTTCTCTGTCGGTCGCTTCTTCCGTGTGTGCTGGTCATGTCGGATGCAATTGACTGGTCAGCAGCAATGCGATTACTCACCGATGGCGCATTCTTATGGAAGTACGCCAAATTCGATCTGTCGAAGTAGACGCAGAATCTGGTTACGCCCGATATCAGAACTGATTATGCTGACAGGCGAAACAGCACCCAAGGCGAGCGCTGGCTGAGTAAGCCATTTCAGGCAAGACTGGGCGTTGTATTCAAAGAAGCGGAGTGCGGTATCCATTAACTCCATTAGGATCAGCGCTGAGTGCTCGGTAGGGACTGAGCAGCTAACCATTAGCCCTTCTGATGGGAGGTGCTCTGGGCAGCGGCACCGCAACCAACCATTGCGCTTTGTGATGGAGCCCAGACGGCCGCACTCTTCGCATATGAACGAAGAAAGCCCTTCAACCAAGTCGAAGATGGCAAGGGCACGGTCGTCAGCATTCCATGTATATATTCGTAGGCCACCGAATTTTTCTTTCACCTGGCGAGCGAATACTTGGTCTGCACCTGTTTCATCCACATGCTTTTGGATTAATCCGGCGGCTGCATCCAGTAGATCAACCCAGCCATCCAAACATTCGAAGCCGAAGCGGCCATCATTGGCGTATGGCGGGTAAATCTTGGGATGGCGAGAGGCCAAGGCAATGTCGAGTTCAGGCGTCATTTTCGCAGGCTCCTGAGGGCCAGAGTGTTTGGGACAAGCTGAGTTCTTCGGGCGTGCAGCCATTGAGGTAAGTGGCGTGTCCTTCAACCACATAGATGTATCGATTCCCCTGGGGGCCAGATACCGCACAAAGCTGTTCCAGCTTCTCCATTCGCCAATCACCTTGGTTATTTAACCAGGGTGGAGACACCAGCTTGATGGATACGACCTTTGCTTCAGGGGTATCCGACTGAATAAGCCCCATCAGGTATGGCACGGCGGGTATCAGTAATTGCTGGCGGCACGGGTACTCCGGATCGCCTTCTTGGAGGTATTCATGGGTTACGTAGAACCACTCGGAGTTATTCGACTGAGCAATGTATGCCCAGCGTGTGGTTTCCAATTGGAAGCCAAGAGGTGCGGCTAGCTGGGCATCAGGGTAGGTTTCGAACACGGTATTTGCACCTATGAGATTGGAGCGTGCTGCTGCTTGGAGGCACCTGAGGGTGCGCGTAAGGGTAGTAAGCGAAAAGTGCCCTTTGACGCGGATCGACTAGCGTCCAGCGTGGCGAATAGAAATAACTGAATAACTGTAATTCAGATAATCTGTAAGTTAGATATACATTCACGCGTTGTCAACTGCGGGAATGCTGCTCTGTGGAAAAATCGATTTATCGAGACGAGAACCTGGTGCTACTGCGTTTGATCAAGCAGTGCCGCGTAGAATCAGGTCTGACTCAGGCCCAGTTCGCCGAGGGGCTGGGTCGCCCACAATCGTTTACGAGCGACATCGAGCGAGGCCTGAGAAGGCTTGACATGGTCCAGTTGCGAGATATCTGCCACGTGCTGGGCCTCAATCTTGTCGACTTTGTGCAGCGCTTCGAGTCCGAACTGTCTTCAAAAGAGGCAGGAGAATAAATCCTGACTCTCCACTTTCTAAGGCTAGGCAGTGTTTTGCTGCACGCTTTCCCATGCCGCTGAATACAGCCCTGCAGCATCGCTGCACAGCAATCGGATCGCTTGGATGCACCCGCTCAGTGGCTCCCCGGCCAGTTCATTCAAATTGGGCGTGCCAGCGAGAGCGCAGAGCAGGCTGAGCACAGCGTGCTGGCGCTGCATGGCCTCGTCATAGAGTTCACTTGCTTGAGCGTCGCTGCGAAAGCCAATCAGGCAGTTGAATTCGTCTGCATGTAGCGGGGTAAAGCCATTGGGCTCTAGGGTGGCGCGGGGAGGGTGCATGAGTTGCCTCCTGGAGTTTCTGGTACCGCCACCCATCACTTCCACATGATGGGTGGCGGCTGTACACGGGTGTGGAAGACTGAGACTCCAGGTTCTCAGTGCGTCGAAGCGCCCCGTGCACAGCCACCATAAACATCGCCTTATGGTGCTGGTGATCCTGGACTCAGGTCTGTCGACCCGCCGAATCACACTATTCAGCTCTCTGGGGCTCTGCAAGTCCCCACTTTACGGCATTCAGGAGAAAAAGCTCTTCGTGGTGAATGATCTTCAAGATGACTAAAACGCTTCTGGAAATTTTCGGACAGAAAGAGAATTTGTCGCGAGGCTGCTTGGGCAGCGAATAATTCCAGACGAACGGTACGCCTACTGGCGCGCGCCTTTCCTAGCCGAGCAGTCATCAGGTGGCAAATCCCTACCCCAAACCTACCCCAAGCCGAATTTTGAGCACAAAAAAGGGCTACGTCTGCACGTAACCCTTTGATTTGTATGGTGCCGGCACCAGGAATCGAACCCGGGACCTACTGATTACAAGTCAGTTGCTCTACCAGCTGAGCTATACCGGCCTTTGAGGGTCGCCATTATATCCATTCATTTGGCTGAGTAAAGCCGTCTGAGCGTAGTTCTGTGCAGGCATTGTTATCAGTAGCTAAATCGTTATGCACATAAGCAGGGCGTTTGGCACGGACGTGCGCAGACTTTGTGCGCTGGTTCGCGGTATTGGCTAAGTCTATGTTTTTACAAGCTATATTTTCAGATTAAAAAATGCGCAGCTTGGCAAAATTCAGCTGGGGCGGGCTTTTGCGCGGTTTGCTCAGATTCTGTCAACAGAGTTATCCACAGATGCTGTGGGCAAGTTTTGCTGGCGTTCTGCCAGCAGTAGCAGGTTTCTCGGGCTCTGTTGGCGACTGCAAAAGGTGCCAAGGCGCACGGTGTAGCCGTGTTCCTGCAAGTAGAGGGCGCGGTCGAGCAGTAGCCAGAGCTCCAGTGGGCGGCGGAATAATCCGCGCAGCAGTTCCAGATTGCGCACCTCGGCCAGACGTTGCCAGCCTTGTTGTTCGAGCTGTTGCCAGTTTTGTTTCGCGGGGGTGGGCAGCTGTTTAAGTGCGGCGAGGTCTTGGCAGTAATTGGTAAACGATTTGTCGAGCCAGGCTGGCGGCAGGGATGGCGTTGGCAAGTACTCGTCGATACCACGAAGTTGGCGCTGCAACAGATCGAAGGCCAGGCGCCAGGCCATGGACTGATCGCGCTGCCGGCGAACGCGGGCGCCTGCAGTGACGGTTTCGCTCAGTGGGAGGCCGAGATCGTCGATAGACAGTTGCAGTGATGAGGCCTGGGCGCTTGCCGAAAGTGGCTGATAGCTCGCAGTGCTGATGCGGTTGTAGCAGCAGGGCGCCACGGCCACGTGCTGGCAGCCGGCCTGGCTGGCCAGTTGCAGTAGGCGCGTATGCAGTTCGCCGCAGGCATGCAGCGCCACGGGGGTGTGCTGCGCCTGCAGTTGCTTCGCGGCGTCGGCGGCCAGCACATCCTGCTCGATATGCTGCGCGGCGATGCCGAGTTTATGGCTGAGCTGTTGGCCACTGCTGACCAGCTGTGGGTTGTATTCCAGGCAGGTCAGGCTGCCGCCCGTGTGTGCCAGCATGCGGCCGAGGTGGCCTTTGCCGGCGCACCAGTCCAGCCAGTGTTGCGGTGTATGGGTAAAACTCAGGCTGCGGGCGAAGGCATCAATCTGTTGCCATTTGCGCCCCGGTACATCGCTGCTAAAGCGCGCAGGCAATACCGTCGCGGGTGACTGTGGCAGTTCACCAATTTGGCTTAGGTCATGAGCTTGGGCGGCCAGTTGCAGGAAGGGCGCAGGTGCTTGCAGCAGGTGGGGCTGGTTATGTGCGGCTTCGGCATGCTCCAGGCTTTGTGCCCTAAGCCAGGCGGCCAGTTGTGGGTGCTCGGCTTCCCAGGGGAGTGCGGGGTAATGCACAAATGGCCGTGGCCGCCATAGTGTTTGGTGTTCGATAAGAAAGCTATCTACTGCCTGAAAGCGCTGCAACAGGGCAACGTCTTGCAGGATCTGGGCGGGAGTTGTGGTTGGCATGATGGCGGTGCCTGAGGGTGCGAGCCCTCAGGCAATCAGCGGCCCTGGCAGGCGTCGACGCGCAGCCAGCGTTCCAGCAGCTTGAAGCCGTGCACCAGCAGGAAGGCGATCAGCAGGTAGAACATCCCCGCAGCAAAGAAGATCTCCACCGGTAGGTAGGTGCGAGCGATGATGGTGCGGGCCATGCCGGTGAGTTCCAGCAGGGTCACGGTGCTGGCCAGGGCGCTGGCCTTGAGCATCAGGATTACTTCGTTGCTGTAGGCCGGCAGGCCGATACGTGCGGCGCGTGGCAGGACGATATAGAACATCGTCTTGACGCGCGACATGCCTAGCGCACGAGCGGCTTCGATCTCGCCCGGCGGCACGGCTTGAATTGCGCCACGCAGAATTTCGGCAATATAGGCCGCGGTGTGCAGGGTCATGGTCAGTACCGCGCACCAGTACGGGGAGCGCAGATAGGGCCAGAGCGGGCCTTCGCGCACTGCATCGAACTGCGCCAGGCCGTAGTAGACCAGGAACAGTTGCACCAACAGCGGTGTGCCACGGAAGAAGAAAATGTAGCCATAGGGCAGGGCGCGCACATACCAGTGCCGCGACGCGCGGGCGATGCCCATCGGCAGGGCGAGAATCAACCCGGCGAGAACCGCGATACCCACCAGCTCCAGGGTCAACAGGGCGCCTTCAGACAGCCGCGGCAGCCACTTGATGATCACGTCCCAGTTAAGGGCGGTTAGGCCGCCCCACAGCGCATAAGCAATCAGCGCAATGGCAACCGACCAGGCCGCGATTTCAGAGATCTTTCTCATGACGCGCTCCTGACAAAGCCACGGCTGGAGCGTTTTTCAAGGAAGTGCATGCCGATCATCGCGAGTACGGTCAGGCCGAGATAGATAAAGGCCGCCACCATATAAAAGGTGAAGGGCTCCTTGCTGGCGGTCACGGCGATTTGCGAGCGGCGCATGATTTCTTCTAGGCCGATCACCGATACCAGTGCGGTGTCCTTCATTAAAATCATAAACAGGTTGCCCAGGCCGGGCAGAGCGATGCGCCACATCTGCGGGAGGATCAGCCGCCAGAAGATTCGTGGTTTGGACATGCCCAGCGCTTGGCCGGCTTCACGGTGGCCTTTGGGGATGGCCAGGATCGCGCCGCGAAACACTTCGGTGGCGTACGCGCCGAAGCAGATGCCGAGGGCAATGGTGCCGGCGGCGAAGGCGTTCAGCTCAAGGCTTTCGATGCCGAGCAGGTCTGCCAGGTTGCGCATCAGTTGCACGGTGCCGAAGTAGATCAGCAACACCCAAAGCAGCTCGGGAATCCCGCGCACGATGGTCGAGTAAGTACCGCCAAGCCATTGCAGCGGCTTGTACGGGGAAGTCTTGGCGAGGGCGCCAAGCAAGCCGAGCACCAGACCCAGGCACAGCGCGCTGAGCGCCAGCTTGATGGTCATCAGGGTGCCAGCAGCCAGGGCCGGGCCGAATCCGTAGAGGTCGAAATTCATAGGGGCTCAGAAGCCTGCGCCGCCTGGGCGGGCGGCGCAGTGCCGGCAGCTTAGTAGATGCTGAACGGGAAGTACTTGTCGTTGATCTTCTTGTAGGTGCCGTCAGCCACGATCTCGGCCAGTGCGGCGTTCAGCTTGTCGCGCAGGGCATCACCCTTGCGAACGGCAATGCCGATCTTGTCGTTGTCGAATACCGGGTCGCCTTTGAACTCGAAGCTCTTGCCAGCGTCGCTCTTCAGCCATTCCCAGTTAACGAAGGTGTCAGCCAGCACGCCATCGAGACGGCCCGAGGACAGGTCGAGGTAGGCGTTTTCCTGGGTGTCGTACAGCTTGATGTCGACCACGCCATTGAGGTTGTCTTCCAGCCAGGTGCCAGCGATGGTTGCGCGCTGAGCGCCGATCACTTTGCCTTTCAGGCTGGCTTTATCAGTCTTGAAGTCGCCGCCTTTCGGGGCGATGAACTGCAGCTTGTTGGTGTAGTAGGGATCGGTGAAGTCCACCGCCACTTTGCGCTCTTCGGTGATCGACATGGAGGCGATCAGGAAGTCGAATTTCTTCGCGTTCAGAGCCGGGATGATGCCGTCCCAGTCGGAGGTGACCACTTCGCACTCGACCTTCATTTTGGCGCACAGGGCCTGGCCGATTTCCACGTCAAAACCGCCGACCTGGCCACTGGCATCGATCAGGTTGAACGGTGGGTAAGCACCTTCGGTACCGATTTTCAGCTTGTCTGCGGCGACGGCGCTGGTGCCGAAGGCCAGTGTAGCGGCCGCGGCCAGCAGGATCTTCTTATAGTTCTGCATGCGTAGTTGCTCCGTGTTTTCAGTGATTGCTGGACATGAATTGTTTGCAGCGCGCCGAGTTGGGGTTGTCGAACACCTGCGCCGGGGAGCCCTGTTCTTCAACCAGGCCCTGATGCAGAAACACCACTTCGCTGGATACCTGACGGGCAAAGCCCATCTCATGGGTGACCAGTAGCATGGTGCGGCCTTCTTCAGCGAGTGCGCGGATCACATTAAGCACTTCTTGTACCATCTCCGGGTCGAGGGCCGAGGTTGGCTCATCGAACAGGATGACTTTCGGCTGCATGGCCAGGGTACGGGCAATCGCTGCACGTTGCTGCTGGCCGCCGGAAAGCTGATTCGGGTAAACGTGACGCTTGTCGGCAATGCCGACCTTGGCCAGCAGTGCTTCGGCCATCTCGATGGCTTCGGCCTTGCTCTTGCCGAGCACACGGCGGGGCGCTTCGATGATGTTGTCGAGCACACTCATGTGTGGCCACAGATTGAAATTCTGGAAGACAAAGCCGATCTCGCTGCGCAGGCGATTGATCTGGCGGTTGTCGGCGGCGATCAAATCACCATTCTTCGCGGCTTTGAGCTTGAGTTCCTCGCCGGCGACGATGATCTGTCCCTTGTGCGGGTTTTCCAGCAAATTGATGCAGCGCAGGAAGGTCGACTTGCCGGAGCCGGAAGAACCGAGGATGGAAATCACATCGCCGTCGCGAGCGGTGAGGGAGATGCCCTTGAGCACCTCAAGGTCGCCGTAGCGTTTATGCAGGTCGCGTATTTCCAGCGCGGGCGTGGCCTCGGCCATGGAGTGTCCTCTTATTCTTCGGGTGCGCTCAGGCGTTGCGTGGCCTTCCTGGCGAGGCGTCAAGCTAGCATAGCGTTTCGCTGACCGCCAAGCCGTTTACCGGCCAGGGCGTGCTTGCTCGGTCACGCTGTCGCTTGGCTGCAGTTGGCTGTCGCGCGTGCACAATTTCAGTGGGGGTAATCAGCGCTTGCCCGGTAAATTTCAGGCAATAAAAAACCCCAAGGAATTTAACTTCACTTGGGGTTTCTCGGTATTCATGGTGCCCAGGGACGGAATCGAACCGCCGACACGGGGATTTTCAATCCCCTGCTCTACCGACTGAGCTACCTGGGCCAACGGGGCGCTATTAGACGGATTTGAAGGGTGGGTGTCAAGCGTGAGTTTGAAAAATATTTAATTATTACGGGCGGTTAGCTGCGAACGGAGGTTTTGCGGGGGTGTGATGGCCAGCAGGAGTGTTTGTTGCTGCTGGCCAATGTGCAGCTGTTACGCGCTGGGCGGTACGTAGCCGTCGGCTTGGGCGTATTCCTCGCCGGAGAGGAATTTGTCCATCTCGACCTGGAGGAATTTGCGGTCTTCGGCGTTCATCATGTTCAGGCGACGTTCGTTGATCAGCAGGGTCTGGTGCTTCTGCCATTCGTCCCAGGCTTGCTTGGATACGTTGTTGAAGATGTCCTCACCTTTGGCACCTGGGTAGGGCGGGCGGTCCAGGCCGGGGAGTTCCTGCTTGTGTTTGCGGCACTGTACGGTGCGGGTCATGGCGTTTCTCCAGTATTTGCTGCGAGTGCATCGGCCGCGCGCTTCAGCAGTTTCTTCACTGGGGCGGCGAGGCCCAGGCGCGGCGGGGTGGCGAGGTTATACCAGAGCCAGTCAACCTCGGCCACGGCAGCAGGCGCGGCGTCGACCTGCACCAGCCAGGGCTCGATGGCCAGCTGAAAGTGGCTGAAGGTGTGGGTCAGGCCGCTCAGCTCGCGTTGTGCGCCGAGCTGCAAACCGTGTTGGCTGGCCAAGCTGTTGATAGCATTCGCGTGCTCCAGCTCTGGCAGGCTCCACAAGCCGCCCCAGAGGCCGCTGGAAGGGCGGCGGTAAAGCAGCACCTCGCCGTGGCGGTTGGCGAAGATTGGCATCAGCGTGCGCTTCTGTGGCAGTGCCTTGCGCGGTTTCGGGATTGGGTAGCGGATCTCCAGGCCGAGCAGGTGCGCCTGGCAGCCGCTTTTTAGCGGGCAGAGCAGGCAGCTGGGTTTGCTGCGGGTACACAGGGTGGCGCCCAGATCCATCATCGCCTGGGTGTAGTGGTTGACTCTGGCATGCGGGGTATAGCGCTCGGCTACATCCCACAGCTGTTTCGCCACCTTCGGCTCGCCGGGATAGCCTTCCTGCGCCACGTAGCGCGCCAGGACGCGTTTGACGTTACCGTCGAGGATCGGTGCACGCAGGCCCATGCTCAGGCTGGCGATGGCGCCGGCGGTAGAGCGGCCGATGCCGGGAAGTTCGGTGAGCTGGTCGACATCGCGGGGGAAGTCGCCGGCATGTTCGCGCATAACGATTTGCGCGGTTTTTTGCAGGTTGCGCGCGCGAGTGTAGTAACCGAGGCCTGTCCACAGGTGCAGCACTTCGTCTTCTGGCGCTGCGGCCAGGTCATTTACCGTCGGCAATGCGGCCATAAATCGGTCGAAATAACCGAGCACGGTGCTGACCTGGGTTTGCTGCAGCATGATCTCTGAGACCCAGACACGGTAAGGCGTTATGCCCTGTTGCCAGGGCAGATCCTTGCGCCCGTGGCTGTCGTACCAATTCAGTACTGCGTCAGAAAATTGCTCGGGGCTCATCGGTTGAATAGGCCTTTGAGTGCATCTTTCAGCTCGGGGCTGACTTTATCGCCGAGCTTTTCTTCAATCTTCTCATTGAGCTTGTTGCCTGCGAGTTTGGCAGCGACTTTACCCAGGCCGTCCTGGTCCAGGCGGCAGGCCTTGCCGCCCATCTCCAGCGGGCCGCGGCAGCGCACCGGCCATTCGATGCCGACATAGCGCTCGTTGACCTGGCAGGCCGGGTCAGGCATTTCGCGTTGATCGCCAGTGATGGTGATGCCGGCGCGGTAGTCGAGACCGAGGATGCGCAGGTCCAAATCGCCATTGCCGCTGACCGCCAGGCCCGGAATAACGGCCTTGAGATCGGGGTTGTGGGCCACGCCGTTGCGCAGGATCAGGCTGCCTTGCAGGGTTTCGAAGGGTGTGTCCTTGCCGCGTGGGTCGCTGCTCAGGGATTTGCGGTTGAGCGTGGCGATGCCGCGGCACAGTTGCTGTTCCAGATTGGCGTCGACCAGCACGCCGTCGTTGAGTAGGAAGCTGGCCTCGCCCGTCAGTCCGTCTATCCAGGCGCGCTGGCTGTTGCCGCTGGTGGTCAGGTTGGCGTTGAGGTCCAGCAGGCCTTTGACCGGTGACGGTTGGTCGGGCTTTTTCAGGAACGGCTCAACCGGGATGCTGCTGAGGTTTTTCTGCACTCTAAGCAGCGGCACGGCCGGGCGCACGTCGATGCTGGCCTTGGCGTCGAAGCTGCCGTTACCGATGTTGCCGCGCACATCCTGCAGCGTCAGCAGGCCGCCTTTGCTCTGTGCCTTGACGCTGAAGTTGTTGATCGCTTGTTGCTGAGCTGTGAGCTGGTCCAGGCCAATATCGAGCTGCATGTCGAGCTTGCGCAGTGTCTCGATCGGCAGTACTTCGCTGCTGCTCCAGGCGTGCTGGGTCGGTGCGTCGGGCAACGGCGTGCTGCCGCTCTGCCCGGCGCTGGCGACGCTGGCCTTGACCTCAGCCTTGCGTGCGGCGCCGGCACCCTTGGTGTCCTTGGACGGTGCGGGCAGGTAACGGTCGATGTTCAGCTGGTCGCCCTTGAGTTGCACGCGCAGAGCCTGTTTGGCGAAGTCGGCTACCGCCACTTGCCCGCTGAAGTGGCTGTCATCCAGGGTCAGCTTGAGGTCTTCGAAGGTCAGGCTGTTATCGGTGCCGCTGAGGCGTGTGACCAGTTCAAATTGGCTGAGGGTCTTGTCGTCATTCATCGGCGGCAGTTTCTGGCCGATGGTGGCGAGGAACTCGCGCAGGTTAAGCGGTGCGATGGACAGGCCGCCGCTGAGTTTTGGCTGCTTGTCGAGGTCGCGGACTTTCAACTCGCCGAGGACGCGCAACTGGTTGCCGGAGAGTTTCAGGCCGTTCCATTCGGCAACTTGAGCGGCCAGATCAACCAAAAGCTGGCCCTGTGCCGAGTAGGTCAGGGTCTGGCCGTCGAAAGGCTCGCCGGAGACCTCCCCGGAGAACTTGGCATCTTCCAGCTGATAGCGCTTGAGTGCGCGGTCGAAGCGCAGTTCGCCTTGCAGCTCGCTGCGTGCGCGCAGTACCGGTTTGTTGAGGCCGAAGAAGGCGCTGAGTTTGACCGGGATGCCCGCGCCTTCGCGTATCGCGCCGGTGGTCAGTTGGATACTTTCGGCACTGAATTGCTGGCCTTTCTGTGCGTCGTGGTAGTCGATGCGCGCGCTGTTGACGATCAGGCTGTCGATATCCAGTTTCAACGGCTGGCTGCTTTCGCCTGGCTCGGTGGCTGGTCTGTCGGTCTGTGCGCTATCGGTGCTCGGTGCTTGGGCGTCGGCTGTTCGAGTCGTGGCGCTGGCCGGTTTGCCGACATCTTCCCAGTTGCTGCGGCCTTTCTCGTCGCGCTGCAGGTTGAGGTTGAGGCCATCAATGCGGATGTCGCTCATCTGCACTTCTTTGTGCAGCAGTGGCAGCACGCGTACCGACAGGCCGAGCAGGCGCAGGTCGGCGAACGGTTTGTCTGGAGTGCTGACGCTCGCGAGGGTGGCGTCGGTCAGCTCCAGGCCGAGCCAAGGGAACAGGCTCCAGCCGATATCGCCCTTGAGGGTCAGCTCCAGGTTGGCCTTGTCGCGTGCAAGCTGGCGAATTTCATCTTTGTAATCGTTGGGATCGAACAGGTGGGTAAGGGCAAAGCCCAGCGCCACGATGATCAGCAAGAGCCCGAGAAAAAACAGGCCGAGAATTTTGCCGAGCGCTTTCATGTGCGAATCCTTGTTTCGAAACGGGATGGTGAAGAGCTGCAATTCGAGCCGGCGAGTATAGCGCCAGCGTTTTTACCTTGACCGCCGACAGTCCCGTTTACGCCGTGATTTTGCAAGCGGCTTTTGCAGGTGCGCAGTGTGGCTGACTCTGGCCGGGCCCGTCGCGCCTGGGCTTTCGAACCGTCTGCTCTGGCAGTTGGATAGGTAAGTCGGTGGCCGGTTCCCTGCTCGGGGTGAGTTTCCCCACGGGCTCGCGCAGGCTGCGAGGCTTCGGTTGGGCCATTAGTCTGTGCCTCTGATCGCCGCCGGTAGCCGCCCAGGCGGATGCCCGCCTATAATGCCAGCCTTTTTCCGTGGGCAATTTCTGGAGCTGGTGATGGCCGAACGTACGGCATCCGTCGAGCGCAATACCCTGGAGACCCAGATCAAGG
Source organism: Pseudomonas sp. 9AZ (assembly GCF_902506525.1). Lineage (NCBI taxonomy): Bacteria > Pseudomonadati > Pseudomonadota > Gammaproteobacteria > Pseudomonadales > Pseudomonadaceae > Pseudomonas > Pseudomonas sp. 9AZ. The sequence goes on along the minus strand of NZ_LR733840.1, from coordinate 4,361,505 downwards.
TCTCGATCAACCTGGATGGGACTGGTAAGGCCAAGTTCGATATTGGCGTGCCGTTCCTTGAGCACATGCTCGATCAGATCGCCCGTCACGGTCTGATCGATCTGGATATCCAGTGCAAGGGCGACCTGCATATCGATGATCACCACACCGTGGAAGACGTCGGCATCACTCTTGGGCAGGCCTTTACCCAGGCCATCGGTGACAAGAAGGGCATGACTCGTTACGGCCATTCCTACGTGCCGCTGGATGAAGCGTTGTCGCGCGTGGTGATCGACTTCTCCGGCCGTCCAGGCCTGCAGATGCACGTGCCATATACCCGCGCCGTGGTCGGCGGCTTTGATGTCGACCTGTTTCAGGAGTTCTTCCAGGGCTTCGTCAACCACGCGCTGGTTTCGCTGCACATCGACAATCTGCGTGGCACCAATACCCACCACCAGATTGAAACGGTGTTCAAAGCGTTTGGTCGCGCCCTGCGCATGGCCGTGACGCTGGATGAGCGTATGGCTGGGCAGATGCCCTCGACCAAGGGCTGCCTGTAAATGCAGACAGTTGCAGTAATCGATTACGGCATGGGCAACCTGCACTCGGTGGCCAAGGCCCTTGAGCACGTAGGCGCCGGCAAGGTGCTAGTGACCAGTGATGCCCAGGTGATTCGCGAAGCCGACCGGGTGGTATTCCCCGGCGTGGGTGCGATCCGCGATTGCATGGCCGAGATCAAGCGCTTGGGCTTCGACAGCCTGGTGCGTGAAGTCAGCGCGGATCGGCCGTTTCTCGGCATCTGCGTGGGCATGCAGGCGCTGCTGGAGCACAGCGAAGAGAACGATGGCGTTGATTGCATTGGTCTGTTCCCCGGCAAAGTGCGCTTCTTCGGCAAGGACATGGTCGAAGACGGCGAGCCGCTGAAGGTGCCGCATATGGGCTGGAACGAGGTGGCGCAGTCGGTCAAACACCCGCTGTGGCACAACATTCCGGACCTGGCGCGTTTCTACTTCGTGCACAGCTATTACATCGAGGCTGGCAACCCCAAGCAGGTGGTCGGTCGTGGCCATTACGGCAAGGACTTCGCCGCGGCGCTGGCTGAAGGCTCGCGTTTTGCCGTGCAGTTCCACCCGGAAAAGAGCCATACCCATGGCCTGCAGCTGCTGCAGAACTTCGCCGCCTGGGATGGCCGCTGGTAAATGAGCCGAGGCAAGGCGAAACCGCCGATCATGACCTTGAGTGCCGAGCAGGAGCGTGAAGCCTGCCTGGTGCTCAAACGGTTCATGGCCGAGCGCTTTGAGCTGGAACTGGGCAGTTTCGAGGCCGCTGAGGTGCTCGAACTGTTTGCCCGCGAGATTGCACCGCACTACTACAATCGGGCGATTTTTGATGTGCAGGCTCACCTGAAAGAACGGTTCGAGAGCATCGAAAGCGACCTCTGGGCACTCGAAAAGAGCTGACCCACCGAATTCACACGACTTGAGCAGGTTCAACCGATGCTGATTATCCCCGCTATCGATCTGAAGGACGGCGCCTGCGTGCGTCTGCGCCAAGGCCGCATGGAAGACTCCACGGTGTTTTCTGATGACCCGGTGAGCATGGCCGCCAAGTGGGTCGAGGGCGGCTGCCGCCGTCTGCACCTGGTCGACCTCAACGGTGCCTTCGAAGGTCAGCCGGTCAACGGTGAAGTGGTCACGGCAATCGCCAAGCGCTATCCGAACCTGCCGATTCAGATTGGCGGTGGTATCCGCACCCTGGAAACCATCGAGCATTACGTGCGCGCTGGCGTCAGCTACGTGATCATCGGCACCAAGGCGGTGAAAGACCCGCAGTTTGTCACCGATGCCTGCAAAGCCTTCCCGGGCAAGGTGATCGTCGGCCTGGACGCCAAAGATGGCTTCGTCGCCACCGACGGTTGGGCGGAAGTATCGACTGTGCAGGCCACTGATTTGGCCAAGCGTTTCGAGGCTGATGGTGTCTCGGCCATCGTTTATACCGACATCGCTAAAGACGGCATGATGCAGGGCTGCAACATCGAAGCTACGGCGGCCCTGGCGGCGGCCAGCCGTATCCCGGTGATCGCCTCCGGCGGCATCCATAACCTGGGCGATATCGAGAAGCTGCTGCTGGCGCGTTCGCCCGGCATCATCGGCGCTATCACCGGCCGTGCCATCTACGAAGGCACTCTGGATGTGGCTGAAGCGCAGACCTTCTGCGACAACTTCAAGGGCTGATTCGTCTGCTCTGGCGGTGCGCGCCGCCTGGGCGGCCCCGCGATACCCTACGGAAATACCGATATGGCACTGGCTAAACGTATCATCCCCTGCCTCGACGTGGACAACGGCCGCGTGGTCAAGGGCGTCCAGTTCGAGAACATCCGCGACGCCGGTGACCCGGTGGAAATTGCCCGGCGTTACGACGAGCAGGGTGCTGACGAGATTACCTTTCTCGACATCACCGCCAGCGTCGACGGCCGCGACACCACGCTGCACACCGTCGAGCGCATGGCCAGCCAGGTGTTTATCCCGCTAACCGTCGGTGGCGGCGTGCGCACCGTGCAGGACATTCGCAACCTGCTGAATGCCGGCGCGGACAAGGTCTCGATCAACACCGCTGCAGTGTTTACCCCGGAGTTTGTCGGCGAAGCCGCTTCGCGCTTCGGCTCGCAGTGCATCGTCGTGGCCATCGACGCGAAGAGAGTTTCCAAGCCGGGCGAAGCGCCGCGCTGGGAAATCTTCACTCATGGCGGGCGCAAGCCCACCGGCCTGGATGCGGTGCTCTGGGCCAAGAAGATGGAAGACCTCGGCGCCGGTGAAATCCTCCTGACCAGCATGGATCAGGATGGCGTTAAAAGCGGCTACGACCTGGGTGTGACCCGCGCCATCAGTGAAATGGTCGGCATCCCGGTGATTGCCTCCGGTGGCGTCGGCAACCTGCAGCACCTGGCTGACGGCATCATCGAAGGCAAAGCGGCGGCCGTGCTGGCGGCGAGCATCTTCCACTTCGGTGAATACACCGTGCCGGAAGCCAAGGCCTACATGGCCGCTCGCGGGATTGTCGTGCGCTAAACCTCGCTGGCCGGCAGCCCTGTCAGCGAGTTGGCAGGTCAGTGAGCGTTGCTACCTTGTGCGAAGGGGCAACGAGTTGTGCGCCAGCGTCACCCCTTAAGCCGTTTCCCGTAAGGGCTGTTCAAACCGCTGCGCATCGCACTCAATGCCTTACGTTTGCCGTGCGCGTATGACGATTGTTGTGACTGCCCTGAATCAAAGCTGGATTAGACATGCAAGTTGATGCTGTTATTACTTGGGTTGATGGAGGCGACGCTAATTGGCGGGCCAAGCGTGAATATCACTCAGGTGAACCGCACCAAGACTTTCTGCCCTTTGCCAACGGCGAGGGCCGCTATCGAGATAACGACGATTTGTTGTTTTTGCTTCGCTCGATGGAGCAGTTCTGGGGCATAGACGGCAACATCTTTATTGTCACCGATCAGCAAGTACCGGGCTTTATCGCGGAGCACCCTCGGCTGCGCATCGTTGATCATTCGCAAATTCTGGATGCGCGCTATCTTCCGACATTCTCATCCCGGGCGATCGAATCGGCGCTGCACCATATCCCCGACCTAGCGGAACACTTCGTTTCATTCAACGATGATCAAATGCTAACCCGGCATGTTCAGCCCAAAGACTTTTTCAGCGCGGTTGGCGCTATGGTGTTCTTAACCCGAGAAGCTATTCCAACCAGTGATGCCGATCTGCAGCTGTCGGGTCATAACGATGCCAGTAACGCGCGGCACTGGATGCAAAAAAACTATGGCGCATCGAGCATCGCGTTCATCCCTGAGCACGCCCCCAAAGGCATTCGTAAGAGCTGGATGATGGAGCTTGAAGCGGCGCATCCTGATATTTTCGACGAAGTCCGTCAGGAAAAATTCAGGCGCAGGACAGGTCAAAGCATCCTGGCTAATTTATACCTTGATTGGTGTGCGACCCATGGACGAGCAGATATTGACTGGGAGCAGTGCCGCTACCTGTTCACCGATGATGTGGAGAATGACCGGGTGGCGTCGCTGCTTGACTCGCTCGGGCGTCATCTATGCATCTGCATCAACGACACGACTGACGACCGCTCAGACATCGCAAAAATGCGCGATAAGCTGGATCGAATACGCACAGAGCTGTTCCCGCGCCCGAGTTACTTTGAGTCATCACGCGGCTCCGCATCTGTTAGCTCATAAGCTCGCGCACCCTCAGATGTAATCGCGCCTTTATGGTCCCTAGTTGCGTAGACACCCCCAAACCTCATCATGTGCCGCCGCTAGGCGGAGCTACAAATACGCCCGCGTGCCCCCACTCATTTAAAAACGAAGCAATTTAACGGCTAGCTCGGCGATGTCTACATGTGGCCGCTGGTTTGGGCCTATCAACAGGCAGCCCTGCTGGCCACTGCTGCGGGCGAGTCGACAGCAAAATGTCGACTCGCCCGCTAAAATCAGATTGTCTGCGTTCGGGTTGATACATTCAGCATCCCGCTGCGCCCCTCTTTCTATAAATGGCATTTCTATACACGGAGTTCTTATGTCCGCTATCCGGCTATTCACCGCAGTGTGGCTGTTGTGTGCCGTCAGCTTTGCTCGCGCAGAGCCTTTGGTTCTGCTGACTGAAAACCTGCCGCCGTTCAGCATGGCGGCTAACGGCGGCAACTTCGCCAAGGATGCTGATGTTCAGGGCATTAGCGGCGATACAGTGCGTGCGCTGTGTAGCAAGGCACAGCTTGAGTGCCAGATGATCCTGCGCTTCCCGTGGGATCGTCAGTACAAGCAGGCATTAGAGAACAAAGGGTATGGGGTGTTTTCCACGATTCGTACGCCGGATCGTGAATCGCTGTTCAAATGGGTTGGGCCAATTGCCGTGAGCGACTGGGTGTTGCTGGCCAAGGCCGATAGCAGCATTACGTTGAACAGCCTGGATCAGGCCGGTGCCTACAAGATCGGCGGTTATCGCAATGATGCGATTTCACAGTTTCTGATCGACCGTGGCGTGACGGTACAAACCAGTCTGCAGGACAAGGAAAACCTCAACAAGCTGGAGAAGGGCGTGATCGACCTGTGGGCCACCGATGAAGTCGGCGGGCGCTACATGGCTAAGCAGTCGCCACTGGGTGCGCTCAAGGTGGTACATCGCTTTAACAGTGCTGACCTCTACTTGGCGCTGAATAAAGAGACCCCCGATGATGTGGTGCAGAAGTTGCAAAAAGCCTTGGACGATATGCGCGCTCAAGGTGGATTGACCGCTATCAAAGACGGTTATCTTTAACCCGCTGCTGTCGATCCCCTCGGCAAACCTGGGCTGGGCTTAGCCGGACGTGCTGGGTATGCTTGCATGCTTAGCCCAACTATCGATGTGAGACATCATGTTTAAACACTTACTAGCCGCCCTTGCCGGCACAGTTATGGTGCTTGCGGGCAGTGCTCGGGCCGAAATCGACCCGAACTACCGCATGGTTCTACTGACCGAGAATTTCCCGCCTTACAACATGGCGATCAACGGCAAGAACTTCGCTCAGGAAGACAATATTGACGGCATTGCCGTAGACATCATCCGTGAGATGTTCAAACGTGCCGGCATCCAATACAACATGACTCTGCGTTTCCCTTGGGATCGCATCTACAAGCTGGCGCTGGAAAAGCCTGGCTATGGCGTGTTTGTTGCGGCGCGTTTGCCGGAGCGTGAGGCGCTGTTCAAGTGGGTTGGCCCGATTGGTCCGGATGACTGGGTGCTGCTCGGCAAAGCCGATAGCAGCATTACCCTGAACAGCCTGGACGACGCCAAGCAGTACAAAGTTGGCGCTTACAAGGGCGACGCGATTGCCGAGCACTTGGTGGAAAAAGGTCTGGAGCCGATTACCGCTCTGCGCGACACGGAAAACGCCAAGAAGCTGATGGCCGGTCAGATTGATCTGTGGGCTACCGGCGACCCCGCCGGCCGTTATCTCGCCAAGCAGGAGGGCATCTCCGGGCTGAAAACCATTCTGCGTTTCGATAGTGCAGAGTTGTATCTGGCGCTGAATAAAGAAGTGCCGGATGAAGTTGTACAGAAGCTGCAAGCCGAGCTGGACAAGATGCGCAGCGAAGGTTTTGTCGACGATATTCTGAACAACTACCTGTAATACGCAAAACCAGTGGGCCGGTCACAAACCGGCCCGCGGCCATGGATGGTTGACGCCACGTACCATACGTCGCCGGGCACCCGCCCGAGCAAGGATGCCGCTAGCCATAATCACAATTCATGCGAGCGGAATGACCTATGTTGAAAACCCTGAAAGCCAGCCTGTTGTTCGGGCTTGTCCTGAGTGCCTGTGCTGCCCGTGCAGAGCTTCCAGCCGATTACAAAGTGGTGTTGCTGACCGAGAACTTCCCGCCGTTCAACATGGCGGTAGATGACAAGAACTTTGCCCGTGATGACGGTATCGACGGCATCAGTGCCGAGATTGTCCGTGCGATGTTCAAGCGTGCCGGCATCAACTACACGCTGACCCTGCGCTTCCCTTGGGACCGCTTATACCGCCTGACCCTGGACAAACCCAACTACGGCTTGTTCTCCACCACGTTCACTGCTGAACGTCAGCCTCTGTTCAAGTGGGTGGGACCATTGGCTAAAACCGGTTGGGTGCTGCTGGCAGCGCCAGGTAATAACGTCAGTGTCGCTAGCCTCAAAGATGCAGCGCAGTATCAAATTGGTGCCTACAAAAATGACGCGGTTAGCCAGCATCTGGAAAGCCAGGGGCTGAGTCCGGTCAATGCGCTGCGTGATCAGGAGAACATCAAGAAGCTGCTCAGCGGCAAGATCGACCTGTGGGCTACCACTGATCCCGTGGGACGCTATCTGGCTAAGCAGGAAGGCGTCAGTGGTCTGAATACCGCGCTGCGCTTCAACGAGGCTGAGCTGTATCTGGCGCTGAACAAGGACACCCCTGATGAGGTGGTGCAGCGTCTGCAGAAGGCGTTGGACGAACTACGCGCCGAAGGCTTTATTGACGAGATGACCAATAACTACCTGTAGTCTCAGGCGTTATTAAAAAGCCCGACCTTGATTACTCAAGGTCGGGCTTTTTTAGCGTTGTACCTCTACAGCTGAAGGCTAGTCGCCGCGGGTGACGCTCAGCCCCTTGAGCAGATTGAGTGCCTGGCTCAACTGATAGTCGTCATCCTGTGGGCGTGCTGGTGCGCTGGTCTTGCCTTTGCTCGGCTTATCGGCGCCGCCGTTGCCATTGCCCAGGTGACCTTGCAGGTCGGCTTCCTTGATGGTTTCGTCGCCCTGCTCGCGGGTCAGTTTGGCGCGCGCCACTTCGATGTCCGGGACGATGCCTTGAGCCTGAATCGAGCGACCGTTGGGGGTGAAGTACAGCGCGGTGGTGAGCTTCAGGGCGCGGTCATTGTTCAGTGGCAGCACGGTCTGTACCGAGCCTTTGCCAAAGCTGTCGGTACCCATCAGCACGCCACGCTTGTGATCCTGCAGGGCGCCAGCGACGATCTCGGAGGCCGATGCGCTGCCACCATTGATCAGCACCACCAGCGGCACGCCTTCGCTGGCATCAGCCGGATCGGCATTGAAGCGCAGCTCGGAGTTGGCGATACGGCCCTCGGTGTAGACGATCAGGCCTTTCTTGAGGAAGTGGTCGGTGACCTCAACGGCCGCCTGCAGCACGCCGCCGGGGTTGTTGCGTAGATCGAGTACCAGGCCGCGCAGCTTCTTGCCATTTTCCTTGCGCAGTTTGGCCAGGGCCTTGCCGACTTCTTCGCCGCTGTTGACCTGGAACTGGGTGATGCGCACGTAGCCGTAGCCATCGTCGAGCAGCTGGCTCTTCACGCTCTTGACCTTGATCACTGCGCGGGTCAGCTCGACATCGAAGGGTTTTCCGCCTTCACGGACCAGGGTCAGCTCGATGTCACTGCCAGCTTTGCCGCGCATCTTCTCCACGGCTTCCATCAACGACAGGCCCTTGGTTGGCTGGCCGTCGATCTTCACGATCAGGTCGCCCGGCTGGATGCCTGCGGCGGATGCCGGGGTGTCGTCGATCGGCGAGACCACCTTGAGAAAGCCGTCTTCGGTGCCGAGCTCAATGCCCAGGCCGCCGAATTCGCCGCTGGTGCTTTCCTGCAGGTCGCGGAAGGCTTCCGGTTCCAGGTAGGCCGAGTGCGGATCCAGGTTGCTGAGCATGCCCTTGATCGCGTTTTCCAGCAGGGTTTTGTCCGTGACCGGCTCGACATAGGCGGACTTGATGCGATCCATCACCTCGGCAAAGGTGCGCAGGTCGTCCAGCGGCAGTGGCGCGCTGTCGTTGGCGGTGGCCGGTGCTTCGGCTGGCGCGGCAAAGGCGGCAGTGTTACCTAGCAGGGTAACTGCCAGCGCGAGGGCGGTGAGGCGGAACAGATGCGGCATGTCGAACTTACTCCTGTCCTGAATCGGTAATCGCAGCACTTATCCTTGTGCGCGGCACCATTGAGCGGGGTCGATCGGGCGGCCCTGCTGGCGAATTGCGAAATACAGTGCTGAGGTTTCCTGGCCACCGCTGTTGCCAACGGTGGCGATGGCTTCGCCGGCTTTGACCACATCCCCGGCGTCTTTGAGCAGGCTCTGGTTATGCCCGTAGAGGCTCAGGTAGCCGTTGCCATGGTCGAGAATGACCAGAAGCCCGGCGCCACGCAACCAGTCGGCAAACACCACGCGCCCGCCATGTACGGCATGCACCTGGCTGCCAGCGGAAGCGCCGATCAGCACACCGTCCCATTTTGTACGGGCATCGCCGCCACGCGGTGTGCCGTAGCGAGCCACCAGACGACCATCAACTGGCCAGGGCAGTTTGCCGCGGGCTTTGGCAAATGGGCCGCCGAAGCTGGCGCCAGAACTTACCAGTGGACCTGTCGGCGCGGAATTAGTGCTGTTGCGCGATTGTTCACGTTCGGCGAGCAGGGCTTGTTGACGCGCGGCTTCAGCTTCACGGGCCTGGCGGGCAAGGGTTTCTTCAATGGTTTTCAGCACGCGGGCAAGGTTGGCTTGTTCCTGCTGGCGGGCCTTGAGCTTCTGGTCGCGGGCGGAAAACTCCTTGTTTAGCTTGGCTAGGGCCAGCTGACGCTCCTTTCGTACGCTGGCGAGCTGTTCGCGGCGGCCATCCAGAGCACTTTTCTGCTCCAGTAACTGGTTCTGCTGGTTGGCGATATCCTGCTCGACGTTAGCCAGCTGGCGCAGGGTTTCATTGAAGGTCGCAAGTTGTTCCATGCGCGCTTCGCTGAGGTAGTCGTAGTAGGTCAGGGTGCGTGAGAACTTTTCTGGGTTCTGCTGGTTGAGGAGCAGCTTGACGTACTCCTGGCGCCCGCTCTGGTAAGCGGCGCGGGCTTGGATGCCGATCAGGCGTTGCTGTTCAAGGCGCGCGCCCTCAAGTTTTTTTTTCTCGGTACCGAGCCGCTGGATTTCCTCTTCGCTTTTTTTCAGGTCCTGCTGCAGGCCTTTGACCTGCTTCTCCAGTTGGCCCATCTCGCTTTCGGTTTTCTTCAGGTCTTTCTGCACGCCGGATTTTTCCTGCTGCAGCTTTTCCAGCAGTTGCTTCAGCTCGGCGACATCGGCGCGCGCGGCATCCAGTTGCTTCTGCGCATCGCTCTTCTCGTCGGCGATCGCAGGCGTCAGCAGGAGGGTCAGGAAAATAAGGGCAAGGGCACGAAACATGGGGCGGGCGGCACCTGAATTAAGAACGCGCCTAGTATGCCTAAAAAATGGCCGGGAGCCATGGTTAACGTCACGTTGCGACGGCCCGCAGGCCAGGCATTGCACCTGGCTGCGGGCAGTTGCTTAGTTCAGCTCGACGATGCTGGTGCCGGTCATTTCCGCTGGTACTGGCAAACCCATCAGCGTCAGCAGGGTCGGGGCTACGTCGGCCAGTACACCGCCTGAACGGATTGTCGCCGGGCGTTTGCCAACGTAGATGAAGGGCACGGGCTCGCAGGTGTGTGCGGTGTGCGCCTGGCCGGTGCTTTCATCCGCCATCTGCTCGACGTTGCCGTGGTCGGCGGTGATCAGCGCTTCGCCGCCGACTTTATCCAGCGCGGCGACGATACGGCCGACGCAGCTGTCCAGGCATTCCACGGCAGCCACGGCAGCGGAAAACACGCCGGTGTGGCCGACCATGTCGCCGTTGGCGTAGTTGACGACGATCACGTCATAACGCTGGTTTTCGATGGCATCGACGATCTTGTCGGTAACTTCCGGCGCGCTCATCTGCGGCTGCATGTCATAGGTGGCGACGTTCGGTGACGGGATCAGAATGCGCTCTTCACCGGCAAAGGGCTCTTCACGGCCGCCGGAGAAGAAGAAGGTGACGTGGGCATATTTTTCGGTTTCGGCGATGCGCAGTTGGGTCTTGCCGTTATTCGCCAGGTATTCGCCGAGCACGTTGGTCAGGGCTTCCGGCTTGTAGGCGCTGGGCGTCGGGATGCTCGCGGCGTACTGGGTGAGCATGACGAAGCCGGCCAGTTGCGGCACGCGCGTGCGCTCGAATTCCTTGAAGCCCGGCTCGACAAAGGCGCGGGTCAGTTCGCGTGCGCGGTCGGCGCGGAAGTTCATAAAGACTACGGCGTCGCCGTCTTCCATGCGCACGGGCTCGCCAATGGTGGTGGCTTTGACGAATTCATCGCTTTCGCCACGCTCGTAGGCAGCATTCAGGCCTTCCACGGCAGTGGCAGCGTTGAACTGGCCGTGACCGTCGACCAGCAACCCGTAGGCCTGCTCGACGCGGTCCCAGCGGTTGTCGCGGTCCATGGCGAAGTAGCGGCCGCTGAGGCTGGCGATGCGGCCCTTGCCGAGTTTTGCGAAGGTGGCGTCAAGCAGTTCAATGGACGGCTGTGCGCTTTTCGGTGGGGTGTCACGGCCGTCGAGGAAGGCGTGCAGGTAGATTTTTTCGGCACCGCGCTGAGCAGCGAGTTCGGCCATGGCCACCAGATGATCCTGGTGGCTGTGCACGCCACCATCGGAGAGCAGCCCGAGGATATGCACGGCTTTGCCAGCGCTGACGGCTTTATCGACGGCAGTGGTGATGGTTGGGTTGGTGAAGAACTCGCCATCACGAATGGCTTTGGTCACTCGGGTGAAGTCTTGATACACCACGCGGCCGGCGCCGAGGTTCATATGGCCGACCTCGGAATTGCCCATTTGCCCGTCTGGCAGGCCGACGTCCATGCCTGAACCTGAGATCAGGCCGTGGGGCTGGGTGGCGCGCAGGTGGTCATAGACCGGCGTGTTGGCGGCCATGATGGCGTTGGATTCGGGGCTGTCACTGTGGCCGAAGCCATCGAGGATGATCAGTACCAGGGGTTTGGGCGTGGCGCTCATAAAGCTGGTTCGCTCTGGGTCGATGGGCGGGAAACAAGGCTGGGCATTTTACGGCCAAGTGTGGAAAACGTCACCGCCGGGCGGGGTTTGGCCGACCTGTGCGGCTGTGTATACTGGCCGACATTTTACCGCCCCGGAACTGCACAATGCTTGCCAACTTGATTGAATTTGCCACCACCCACTATGTCCTGAGCGGTTTGTTCGCAACTCTGCTCGCGCTGCTGATCTTTACCGAAGCGCGCAAGGGCGGACAGAGCCTGAGCAGCCGCGAGCTGACTGCCCTGGTTAACAGCGAGCAGGGCGTGGTGTTGGATATCCGCGGGCAGAAGGACTTTTCCGCTGGGCATATCGTCGGTGCACTGAATATTCCGTTCGAGAAATTCGCCGCTCGTATGGTTGAGCTGGACAAACACAAGGCCAAAACCATCATCGTGGTTGATGCCATGGGCCAGCACAGCGGCGGTGTTTGCCGTGACCTGAAAAAGGCCGGCTTCACCGCGGCCAAGCTGTCCGGTGGGATTGCCAGCTGGCGTGGCGACAACCTGCCATTGGTGAAGTGAGATGCAGCCTGTCGTCATCTATTCCAGCGATTGGTGCCCGTACTGCATCCGCGCCAAACAACTGCTGACGCACAAAGGCGTGGCCTTTAACGAGATCAAGGTTGATGGCAAGCCAGATGTGCGTGCTGAAATGACCCGCAAGGCGCGCCAGACCTCTGTGCCGCAGATCTGGATCGGCGACACCCATGTGGGTGGTTGCGATGATCTTTACGCCTTGGAGCGCGCGGGCAAGCTCGACGCGCTGCTCAAGGCTTAATTCCCTGTTTACCCGTACCTAACGACAAGAAGGCTTTGCCATGACAGAACAAGCTAGCAACGGCGCCGCTCAGGGCGAACAAAACCCACAGTTTTCCCTGCAGCGTATCTATGTACGTGACCTGTCCTTCGAAGCGCCGAAGAGCCCGGAAATCTTCCGTCAGGAGTGGGCGCCTAGCGTTGCCATGGACCTCAACACCCGTCAGAAGGCGCTGGATGGCGACTTCCATGAAGTGGTGCTGACCCTCTCGGTAACCGTGAAAACTGGCGAAGAAACCGCCTTTATCGCTGAAGTTCAGCAGGCCGGCATCTTCCTGATCAAGGGGCTGGATGCGGCGTCCATGAGCCATACCCTGGGTGCGTTCTGCCCGAACATCCTCTTCCCCTATGCTCGCGAAACTCTGGACAGCCTGGTTGTGCGTGGCTCGTTCCCGGCGCTGATGCTGGCGCCGGTGAATTTCGACGCCCTCTACGCTCAGGAACTGCAGCGTATGCAGCAGGCTGGCGAAGCGGCCACCGCGCACTAAGGTTTGCGGTTGCAACAAAAAACGCCCTACGGGGCGTTTTTTATGGGCGCTGTACAGCACGATCTGCGCTACTGGGCGTCGGCAAACCCCTGTTGGCGCCAGGCCTCATAGACCGCCACAGCGACGGTATTGGACAGGTTCAGGCTGCGGCAGCCTTCGCGCATCGGCAGGCGCAGACGCTGTTCGGGCGGCAGGCTGTCGCGAATTTCCTGAGGCAGGCCGCGGCTTTCCGGGCCAAACAGGAAGGCATCGCCAGGCTGATAGCTAACGTCGTGGAACGCCTGCGAGCCCTTGGTGGTAAAGGCAAACACGCGCGGTCGGCCGATGCTCGCCAGACAGCTGGCCAGGTCGACGTGGCGCTGCAGGGTGGCGTATTCGTGATAATCCAGCCCGGCGCGGCGCAGGCGTTTGTCATCCAATTCGAAGCCCAGCGGCTCGATCAGGTGCAGGTGGCAGCCGCTGTTAGCGCAGAGCCTGATAATGTTGCCGGTATTGGGCGGTATTTCCGGTTGAAAAAGGATGACGTGAAACATGCGCGGCTCCGAGCTTGAAGACGAGCAGCATTCTACAGACCCGCGCCCCCGTCCGTGGGTGCGGGTGATTGCTTCATTGGGTGTGTTTGGATTTTTGATTGGTTTGATGATTGGCCGGATGTTCCAGCCTGACCCATTGTGGCTTGAGCGTGTTGACGTGCTTGAGCAGCGGTTGGAGTTCTGGTTCAACGTTGAGCCGATGCCGCATGAAGAGCATGTAGGCGGTGTGGTGATCCTGCGCTTGCAGAGTTTTGGGCGCGAGCAGCAAGGCCAGTTAGAAGTACAGGGGCGCTTGGCCAACTGGCGTTTGCAGCGTGAGCGAAGGGATTTGGTCTTGAAGGTGGTGGCGGCCCGTCCTTTGCGCAGTGAATGGCGCGCTGAAGAGGTGGACGGGCGCTGGCGGCTGGTGGTCAGCCTGATGGAGCAATAAAAGAGGGGAATCCCCGGCCTGCCTGTACCAAGGTCCCCAAAACTGGGATTGCTTGAGTCTATGCAGGCTGTGTGCCAGTTTTATTACGTTGGCTGCAGGGCTAGTAAATAGGGGCTTAGAGCCTGGCGGCCGTTGTTGCCGATGACAGCTAGGGTTGGCGGGGATGAATCATAGCTGTGCATCGGGGTTGTGGATGTGCATTGCTTTGGCGCATTTCCCGCCTCGTTCGTGGCGAAGGCCTTGGCGGGGATGGGCGCTGCAAGGGGTCGAGGCCTATGCTTTGTGTTATACAGTCTTCAACCAATGTATGGCCTTTTGATGTCGCGTGGCTGTGCAGTGCTGTTTAGCAACTGGCGTTGCTATATGGCTGGCGAAGGTGTTGAGGTCAGGCGGTTGGGTGAGGGGCAGTCGAGGCACGGTTCCAGGCGTTGCAGCAGGGGGCATTGATCAGCATCAGGGGCGCGCCTGACAGCTATTCTAAACTGTGCGGCCGGCAGGATTGCCTGGGTCGCTATGGGTGGTGGGGTTTACAGTTGGCGTGGTTTGCTAAAAGAAAGATAAAAGTCGCCAATGGTTTGCTGGGCATCGAAACCAGTCCTGAAGGTATTGCGCTGGCACGCGTGCTACGTGAGCCCGGCCAGCCGCCGCGCCTGCTGGAATGCCAATTCCATGAGGCCACAAGTGTTGAACAGCCTGCCTTGCTCAAACGCCTGGTCAATGAGCTGGGCTTTGCCGGCATGCCGGTCAACCTGCTGTTGCACCCTGCGACTTACCAGATGTTGCTGCTCGACAGCCCTGATGTACCGGCCACTGAATTGCGTGATGCGATGCGCTGGCGAGTCAAGGAGCTGATCAGCGAGCCGCTCGAGAACGTCGTCGTCGATGCGTTCAATCTGCCAGAAGATGCCTACCGTGGGCGCTCACGTATGGCCTATTGCGCTGTCCTGAATAAGGCGCGGATGCACGCCTTGGGGGCCATGTGCAACGAGGCGGATTTGCGCCTGGGCAGCATTGATGTCACCGAAATGGCGTTCCGCAATCTGGGCGTGCTGGCTGGCAGCGAGGGCATGAGCCTGGCGCTGCTACGTTTACGTTCCAGTGAAGGGCTGATCGCTGTTCAGCATGGCGCCGATTTGTATATGGCGCGGCGAATCGAGCAGGGCCTCGACCAGGCGGACCCGGAGTTCTCGGCGATGACCCTGGAGATTCAGCGTTCGCTCGATTACTACGAAAGTCAGCTCGGTAAGGGGTACATCAACCGGCTGCTGCTGTTGCCCATGAAGCGCAATGGCGCCGCAGCCCTGCAAGCCTTGTCCAACGGCTTGGCGGTTAAGCTGCAGGCACTGGACTTGCGTGAGCTGTTTCCGGGCCAAGCCAGCGCCGAATTATCCGAGCAGGAGCAAGCCTATTGCATGGGCGCCGTAGGTGCGGCGCTGCGGCAGGAGGCTGGCTGATGCAAAACCTCAATCTGTATCAGCTTGAACGTACACAACAGAGTGGACCGCGTCCTGCGCAGATGTTGTTGGGATTAGGCGTCGTGTTGTTGCTGTGCCTGGGCCATGCCAGTTGGCAGGCCTGGCAGCTACATCACGGCGCACAGCGTCTGGCCGAGAAGCAGCTGCAAGCACAGCAGGAAGAGGCCCAATTGGCATCGGCCCTTGGCAGTTTTATCGAGCCCACGCTGGATGAGCGATTACCCGAGGAGCTGGCCGCACGCGAGCAGGGCAACCGTGAGTTGCAGCGACTGGTCGCTTACTTGCAGCTGCTTGGCAGCCAACGCAGTGCCGGATTTGTTGCACCGTTGGCGGCGCTGACCGAGCAACATCCCCAGAGTGGTTTGTGGCTGAACGGCATCAGCCTGCGCGAGGGGGGGCGGCATATTCGTCTGCAGGGGCGCAGCCAGGACCAGGAGTTGCTGCCGGCGTACTTGCAGCGTCTGGGGCAGAGTGCCGTATTCAGCGGGCGTGAGTTCGCGCGTTTCGATGTGCAGCGTGGTGACGATCAACTGCTGCATTTTGACCTCTCGTCCCAGCTGAAGGATAAGGAGGCCGGCGATGAATAAGTGGCTACAGCGCTGGCAGGGTATGGCCACGCGTGAGCGCTGGTTGACGTATGGCGTGGCGCTGGGCCTGCTCGGGGTGCTCTATGTTCTGCTGGTTGGCGACCCCTTGAGCATGCGCCTGGCCAAGCAGCAGAGTGACTGGCAAGTGGCCGAAGGTCGTCGTGCTGAGGCCGAGAGTGCTCGGTTGGAATTGCAGCGTCGCACAGAGGCTGATCCCAATCAGCAATACCTCCGTGCCCTGAGCGCTGCAGCGGCGAATCGTGATGGGCTCATCCAGCAGATTGATCAGCACACCGCAGAGCTGATCACCCCGCAGAAAATGCAAACGGTGCTGCAAGAGCTGCTGCGCAAACAACCGCAGCTGCGTGTGCTGGGCATGAGTAGTTTCAGTGAGCCGGTACAGTTGGCTCCTGCCGAGCCGGCTGCGGCGCCGGTAAGCGCTGACAAAGCGCCGCCGACCCCAGCGGTGACACTCTATAAACATGGCTTGGAGCTGCAGCTGGAAGGTGGTTATTTCGACCTGTTGAACTACCTGCAAGCAGTGCACGCCAGCGGTTGGCAACTCAACTGGGACAGCCTGGATTATCAGGTTGGCGAGGCGGGCCCGAGCAAGGCCAGCATCCGTCTGAAACTCTACACATTGAGTCGGCATGCGGGGTGGGTCGGTGTCTAAAGTCCTGTTACTGAGTCTGCTATTGAGCAGTGCGGCGCTGGCCGACAATGTGGGTATCGACCCAACCCAGCCACCACGCGAGCTGTTGCCTGCCGCCACGGCCAGTGGCGACAGCCCGCTGATATTGCAAGCCATCGTGCGTGGCGCCCAGGGCAGCCGCGCAGTGATTGGTGGACAGAACCTGAGGGTTGGCGAGCGCTATGCCGATGCCCGGGTGCTGGCCATCCATGCGCAGTCCGTATTGATTGAGCGCCAGGGCCAGCAACAGCTGCTGCGCCTGGCTGAACCCGTTATGCAACCGAGCCGATGATGCCCATGATCAGATTTTTGCCCAGTGTCTGTCTGTTGAGCCTGAGCTGTCTGCTTGTGGCCTGCCAGACCTTCAAGGATGGTGACGCGCAACTCTATGAGCAGAGCGGCAAGTTGCTGGATGACAGCCTCAAGCAGGCTCAGGCCGCACCCAAGGTGATGCCGCCGCTGGCCGTGCAGGCCGCATTGATCCCGCCGCTGGGCAGCGGTTTCAGCAGTGGCCCGCGCTTTGATGTGGCGGCCAAGGACATGCCGGCGCGTGAGTTCTTTCTCAGCCTGATGGAGGGTGCTGGGCAGAACCTGGTGGTGCATCCGGACGTGAGCGGCACCATTACCTTCAGCTTGCGTCGTGTCACCCTCGATGAAGTGCTCGCAGCGGTGCGCGACAGTTACGGTTATGACTTCCGCCGTACCAGCTATGGCTACCAGATCCTGCCCAATCAGGTGATTACCCGCAGTTACGACATCAACTACCTCAACCTGCAGCGTATCGGCCAGACCGATACACGGGTCAGCTCCGGGCAGGTGGAAAGCACCAGTAACAACAACGCGGGTAGCGGCCTCAGCAACAGCACCAACACCAGCGGCAACAGCAATACTGTGACCACCCTCAACGCTAGCCAGGTCAGCACTTCCAGCAATGTCGACTTCTGGAATGAAGTGCGCCAGGTGGTGGAAATGATCGTGGCGGGTGACAGCAACAGCAGTGTGATGGTCAATCCGCAGGCCAGTCTGCTGGTGGTGCGGGCGCACAGTGCTGCTCAGGAAAACGTCGTGCGCTTTCTTGAGCAGGCGCAGATCAACCTGCAGCGTCAGGTGATTCTGGAGACCAAAATCCTCGAGGTGCAGCTCTCCGACGGCTTCCAGGCAGGCATCAGCTGGGACCAGATCGGTGGTGATGTCAGCAGTAACCTGGGGGCTGCGGCGCTGAGTGGCCCAACCGGGGTCAATGGCGTATTTGGCATTGCCCTGACCCTGGGGGATTTCACCGGGCTGATCGAGTTGCTGGAGACGCAAGGTGAGGTACGTGTGCTCTCTAGCCCGCGTATCTCCACGTTGAATAACCAGAAAGCGGTGATCAAGGTGGGGACTGACGAATTCTTTGTCACCAATGTCTCCTCCACCGGCTCCACGGCCACGGTGGGCGGCGTTACTGAGCCGACCCAGGACATCACCCTGACACCATTTTTCTCCGGCATCTCCCTCGACGTCACGCCGCAGATCGATCAGAACGACACCGTTACCCTGCATGTGCGGCCGACCGTCAGCCGTGTGCGTGATCAGAACAAGACCATCACCCTGGGCGAAGACAATGTATTCAACCTGCCGCTGGCGTTGTCCACCACGCGCCAATCGGACTCCATCGTGCGTGCCCGCAGTGGCCAGGTGGTGGTGATTGGCGGCCTGCTGCAGAACAACAACGAAAATACCGACGCCAGCATTCCCTGGGCCAGCACCCTGCCGATCGTCGGCAACCTGTTCAAGCAGCAGCGCAAAGCACTGCAGCAGAGTGAGCTGGTGATTCTCATGCGGCCGCAGGTGGTCAGTGATGAGGTCTGGCTGAATGAGCTGCGCAAGAGTGCGCAAACCTTCAAAGAGCTGAGATAGGCCGATGTATGAAGCCTTCTTTGGTCTGCACGAAAAGCCTTTCGCGCTGACCCCGAACACCGGTTTTCTGGTGCAGTTGGCGCCCTATCAGGCGTGCCTCAACCTGCTGCGCGTGGCACTCGGTGAAGGTGAAGGCTTTATCAAAGTCACAGGGGAAGTGGGCACCGGCAAGACGTTACTCTGCCGCACGTTGCTCAATGAGCTCGACGCTGAGCGCTTTCAGCTGGCCTATTTGCCCAATCCGGGCATGAGCCCGACGGGCTTGCGCCAGGCATTGGCGCGTGAGCTGGGCATTGAAGGTGTTGAAGAGCTGGATACCCAGGCGGTACTGGAGGCCTTGCACCGACGGCTGATTGAGCTGGCTGCCGCAGGCAAAAGCACGGTGCTACTGATTGACGAGGCCCAGGCACTGCCTACCGCGACTCTGGAAGCACTGCGTCTGCTGACCAACCTGGAAACCGAGCGGGCCAAACTGCTGCAGGTGGTGTTGTTCGGCCAGCCCGAGCTGGATGCGACCCTGGCGCGTCCGGAGTTTCGTCAGCTGCGCCAGCGCATCACCTTTTCCTATCAACTGCGTGCGTTGGATGTCAAAGACACCAGCCGTTACTTGAACGAACGTCTGGCGGTGGCCGGCTATCGTGGCGAGTCGCTGTTTGAAATGCCCGCAGTGCGGTGCTTGGTACAGGGCAGCGGCGGTATTCCACGATTGCTCAATATCCTGGCGCACAAAGCCTTGATGGTGGCCTTCGGTGAGGGGGTGCGGCAGGTGCGTGTCAGCCATGTCAAACGCGCCCAGCGCGATACTGAAGGTGCGCAACCTTTCCTGCATCGGCGCTCCCCCTGGTTGGGGTGGGGCATGTTGGCCGGTGTGTTGTCGATTGTGTTGGTTGTGGGCGCGTGGCCCTGGCTGGCGCACTGGCGGGAGTGGCTGCCATGAGCCTGGTGAACGACATGCTGCGTGACCTGGAAACCCGGCGCGCCGCACCCAGTGAGCGGCTGCAGTTGGATGGGCTGTACGCGGTGGATGAAACCGCTGTGACCCGCCGCGACCGATATGAGCGTCTGCGCCGTAGCATTGTGGTGCTGGCGGTGGTGGCCGTGCTCGCTGTGCTACTTGGCCTGCTGGTTGATCGGTTGCTCAGCGCAGCGCCTGAGGTGGCCACCGTTACGCCGCCCGTGGCGACCCCTTCGGCGGTACCGTCGCCGGTGCAGATACTCGACGTGCTGCCGCAACATGATGGACGTGGCTTGGTGCTGCAGCTGCTGCTGGATCGCAGCGTGGCCTATCAGCGTAACGAAGAAAGTGGCGCTGTCAGCCTGCGCCTGAAAGATACCCAGCTGGCCGGTGAACTGCAGCAGGGGCGGTTGCAGCGCGATGGCCGGAGCATTTCCTGGCGGGTGGAGAACTCGGGTACGGATGTGCAAGTCCTGCTGGTCGGCCTGGGCAATAGCTTGGCAGTGTCTGACCGCCTAGACGCCGCAGGTGACCGCTGGATGCTCTGGATAGACGTGCCGCTGAATACGCCTGTTGAGGCGATTGATGCCCCTTTGGCACTGGATAACCTGCCCCCGGCCGAAGCCGAAACCGCGCACAGTGAAGCGCCACTGCCGGCGTGGGTCAGTGCGCCATTACCGACGCCTGTTTCCGCCTCGCCACCTCCACCCGCAGTACAACCCATAGCACCCGTTGCTGCGCCGCAGGTGAAGATTGCCGCGTACCAGCCCGACAACCTGACCTTGGCGCGGCAGGCCTTGCAGGCAGGTGACCACGCGCGCGCAATCAGCCTGCTGGAAACCCTGCAAAACACCCGTGGCCATGACCCACAGGTGCTGCGCTGGTTGGCCCGCGCCTATCTGGCGGCCGACGATCAGCAGCGTCTCCTCGACTGGCTGCCCGCGCAACTGGCGCAACTGCCCGATGACAGTGAGCTACGCCTGATACTGGCACGCGCGCAATTGCAGGCCGGTGATACCCGTCGTGCCGTGGCGACGCTGGAGCAGAACCCGCCGCGCCTCGAACAGGAACCGACTTACTTTGCGTTGCTGGCCGCCAGCTATCAACAGACCGACCAATGGCAAAACAGTGCCGACTTGTACCGGCGTCTGCTCGCCCTACGGCCCAGCCAGTCAACCTGGCAACTCGGGCTGGCGATTGCCCTTGAGCAGCTCGATCAACCGGCCGAAGCAGGCCGCCATTATCGTCTGGCCCTCCTGGGCACAGACCTGGACGACAGCACTCGACGCTTCGTCAGTGAACGCGCCAAGGCGCTTGGAGGCCTTTGATGAGTCAGGATGATGTTCGCCAGCGCAAGGTGCGCCTCGGTGACCTGCTGATCCAGGCCGGTTTGCTCAGCGATGCGCAGCTGCAACTGGCCCTGCAGGATCAGAAGCGTACGGGCTCCAAACTGGGCCGTACAGTAGTGGATATGGGCTTTGTCGATGAGGTGCGCCTGCTCACCGCCTTGTCCGAGCAGATGAAGATCCCCTTTATCGATCTCAAACACTTCAAGTTCGATCAGGAGTTGGTGCAAAAACTGCCAGAGGCCATGGCCCGACGGTTCCGCGCGCTGGTGCTGTCGCGCGAAGGCGATGGCCTGCTGGTGGGCATGTCCGACCCGCTCGACCTGTTTGCCCTGGATGAAATGGACCGCATCCTCAAGGTTCGCGTGCGCCCGGCGGTGGTCCGTGAGGCCGAGCTGCTGGCGACGCTGGATACGGTGTACCGGCGCACCAGTGAAATTGCCTCGATTGCCGGTGAGCTGGAAGGTGAACTTAAGGACAGCGACTTCGACCTGTCCAAACTCGGTGCTGACAGCAACACCGAAGCGCCGGTGGTGCGCCTGCTGCAAACGCTGTTTGAAGACGCCGTGCAGATGAAAGCGTCGGACATCCACATCGAGCCCGACGAAGGCGTTGTGCGTATTCGTCAGCGCATCGACGGCGTGCTCAATGAGCAGGTGATGAAGGAGGCGCGGGTCGCTTCGGCCCTGGTGATGCGCCTGAAGATCATGTCCGGGCTGGATATTTCCGAAAAGCGCCTGCCCCAAGACGGCCGTTTCAATATCCGCGTTAAAGGCCACAACATCGATGTGCGGGTCTCGACCATGCCCGTGCAGTACGGCGAGTCAGTGGTCATGCGTTTGCTCGATCAAACCGGCGGGGTGTCCACCCTGGAAGCCAGCGGCATGCCGCCCGATATGCTGGTGCGCTTCCGTCGCCTGCTGCAACGCCCGTTTGGCCTGGTGCTGGTGACCGGGCCGACGGGCTCGGGTAAGACCACCACGCTGTATGCCGGGCTGTCGGAGCTGAACAGTCCGGAGAAAAAGATCATCACCGTGGAAGACCCGGTGGAATACCGCCTGCCACGCATCAACCAGGTGCAGGTCAACGCCAAGATCGACCTGAGCTTTGCCCGCGTGCTGCGCGCCGCGCTGCGTCAGGACCCCGACATCGTGCTGATCGGTGAGATGCGTGACCAGGAAACTGCCGAAATCGGTCTGCGAGCGGCACTCACCGGTCACTTGGTGCTCTCGACCCTGCACACCAACGACGCCCTGACCTCGGCCATGCGCCTGATCGACATGGGCGCTGAGCCGTTTCTCGTCGCCACCTCGCTGAATGCCGTATTGGCCCAGCGCCTGGTACGCCGGGTGTGCGAGAACTGCATGCAGGATCACACCCCGGATGCCCGTCAGCTGGTCTGGCTGGAAAACCTCTACAAAGCGCCGCTGCTCGGGCGCAGCTTCAAGCGTGGCGCAGGGTGTCACCAGTGCCACAACACCGGTTATGCCGGTCGCGTGGGGGTGTATGAATTGTTGGAAATGGATGACGGCATGATCGCCGCCCTGCGCCGCAATGACCCGCAAGGCTTTGCCGAAGCGGCCCAGACCAGTGTCCACTACCGGCCGCTCGCCGCCTGTGCGCTGGACTACGCCCTGGCCGGGGTCACCAGCGTGGACGAAGTGCTAAAAGTCTGTGCCACCTTGACCGATGAAGGGGTGGCCTGATGGCGAGCGCATGGCGCCAGGAGGCCGGGCGGTGAGCCTCTATCGCTTTACCGGCCGTGATGCCCAAGGCGGCAAGATCATCGGCAGCCGTGAGGCCGGTTCGGCGGACAGCCTGGCCAGTGAACTACTGGCCGAACGCATCACCCCGCTGACCATCGAGGAGCAGGCACAGGCGAGTGACAGCGACGTGTTCGCCCAGCTCAAGGAAAGCCTGCGGCGCAAACATGTCGACCTGGAAGAGCTGATTATCTTCTGTCGGCAGATGTACAGCCTGAGCAAGGCTGGCGTGCCGATCATTCGCGCGATTGGTGGTCTGGCCGAATCCAGTCGCAACCTCTACCTGCGTGAAGTGCTGCAGGCGGTGCGCAGTGATCTGGAAGGCGGGCAGGGCATGGCCGTGGCGCTTAACGCCCATCCCAAGGTGTTTAACACCCTGTTTGTCAGCATGATCAGCGTTGGGGAAAACACCGGTCAGCTTGATCAGGCTTTCCGCCAGCTGTCGGTGTATCTGGAGCTGGAGCGCGAAACCCGCAAGCGCATCAAGCAGGCCACGCGCTACCCGCTGTTCGTGCTGTCCGCCATGGCGGTGGCGCTGGTAGTGATCAACCTGTTTGTGATTCCGGCCTTCTCCAAGGTGTTTGCTCAGTTTAAGGCGGACCTGCCCTGGGCCACGCAGATCCTTATCGGCACCTCGCAGTTCTTCCAGGATTTCTGGTGGCTGCTGGCGCTGCTGTTCGGTGGCAGCCTGTTTGGCTTTTTCAAATGGATCGAGACCGATGCCGGCGCCCTGAAGTGGGACCAGATCAAACTGCGTCTGCCGATTGTCGGTGGGATTTTCGAGCGGATCGCCCTGGCGCGCTTCACCCGGACCTTCGCGATGATGTACCGCGCTGGCGTGCCCTTGCTGCAAACCCTGTCGATCAACAGCGCCAGCGTTGGCAATCGCTATATCGGTCAGGCGATTCTGGCCATGCGTGAAGGTATTGAGCGTGGCGAAGCCCTTACCCGAACCGCGTCTGCCAGCGGCCTTTTCACCCCCCTGGTGCTGCAGATGATGGCCGTGGGCGAAGAAACCGGCGCACTGGACGACTTGTTTGTCGAGGTAGCGGATTTCTACGAGCAGGAAGTGGACTACGACCTTAAACAACTGGCCGATGCCATCGAGCCTATTCTGATTGTGGCCATGGGCATCATGGTGCTGGTGTTGGCGTTGGGCGTGTTTTTGCCGATGTGGGAACTGGCTTCGGCGGCCAAGGGTGGCCGTTGAAGGGTGAGTATCAATTGGAAGAGCACGTGCGTCTGGCGCGGCGGCTCGTTTGGACTATTGGCGGTGTACTGCTGGTGGTCGTGCTGCTGGCGCTGGCCTGGCAGATCGCCCAGGTCAGTGAGCGGCGTGCGCAGCAGGCCACCCGTGAGTACCTAGCTAGCAGTCTGATCAGCCTCACGGCTGAGCAGCTGGCACAGGATCGACTGCTGACACGCGGCATGCTGACGGCCAATCCGTTCCAGTTGCTGCGCTGGCAACAGGACAACTACTGCGGCGAGCTGGCGCGCGGTGAAACGCCCGCCAGCGGCTGCTGGTACTGGTTGGCTGAGGCGGGCTGGGTGCTGTACCGCTGGCGCTTCAGTGACGGATGGGCAGAAGAATCGACTGAGTTGCAGGCCTACCGGGTCCAGGCGGTTCCTCAAGCCTCGGCGGCAGGTGCACACTGGCAGGGCAGAGGACTGGCCCTTGAATTTCAGGCAGTACCCCAGGCGCAATTGGCTGCGCAGGGTTTGATTGAGTAGGAGAGCGGCATGAAGCACAACCGGGGGTTCACCCTGATCGAGCTGGTGGTGGTCATCGTCATCCTTGGCGTTCTTGCCGCCGTGGCGTTGCCACGCTTTATCAACGTCACCAAGGATGCCCACGAAGCCGCCGTGCGCGGTGCCGGCGGAGCGTTGGCCTCGGCCGTGCTGCTGGTGCGCGCGCAGTGGGAAGTCAACCGCGGCAATGGCAACGACACCACGCCCAATACCGATGTGGTCGGTTTTGGTGACGGCACTGTGGATGTGAATGCCCAGGGCTGGCCGGTCGGCACCGCCGACGTCCTCAACTGCGTGCAGGTGTGGAATGCCATCCTGCAGGGCTCGGCACCGCGCGTCGGCACCGCCTCGACCCCGGCCAACCCGGTGGACTACATCGCCTCAGCCGCCGGCGCGGTCTGCACCTACACCTACCAGCTGGATGACCTCAACGACAGCATCGTCTATGACTCCAGCAACGGCACCGTGATCACCAACTTTGATCGCACCACCCCTTAATTCCCCTTTACTGCAATGAGGAAGTACCGATGAAGAAGCAACAAAGCGGTTTTACCCTGATCGAGCTGATTATGGTGATTGTGATTCTGGGCATTCTGGCGGCGTTTGCATTGCCGCGGTTTGCGGATTTCAGTGGGCAGGCGCGTGAGTCGACAGTTGACGGTATCGGCGGTGGGCTGCGTTCAGCTATGGCGATTGCGCACGCTTCCCAGATTGCAGCTGGTGACGGGGGGGCTGAACCTGTGACTCTAGAAGGTGTTGAAATCACGATGATTGGCGGCTACCCAACGGCGAATGATGCTGGGATTGTTGCTGCTGCTCAGGTTGATGGTATTGAAAAGACTGCTGGGGGCGCTGGTGCTGGTGCGACTATTACTTTTACCCCTAATGGTGGTAATGCAGTGAATTGCCGTGTGATCTATACCGCTGCCACTCCTGCAGTTGCTGGGCCACCTGCTGTCGCTGCTATACCCGCATCGGTCGATGCCAACAACGACGGCTGTTAATTGCTTCGTGTTTAGCTGCCGTCGCGGCTTTACCCTGGTCGAGCTGCTGATGGTCATTGTGCTGATCGGCATTCTCGCAGCCGTGGTAGGTCCGCGTTTCTTTGATCGGCAGGTGTTCGATGAACGCCTGTTTTTTGAAGAAAGTCTGGCGGCAGTGCGCTATGGACAGAAGCTGGCAGTGGCCAGCGGCTGCCCGATTCGTACCCAGATCAATAACGCGGGCTATGCGCTGACCTATGCACAGACCTGTGGCCCGTTGGCCGGCGGTAGCGCGGTCGCCAACCCATCTGGTGGTGACTATGCCGCCAGCAAGCCAGAGAACGTGAGCATGACGACTGCTCTGGATATCACCTTCAATTCCTTGGGTGGCGCTGCCGGCGCGGCGAATAGCGCCAATCTGGGCAACGGTGCCTTTGTTCTGAACGTCAACCCGGTTACCGGCTTTATCGGGACCACACCGTGAGTGGGCGAGAGTCTGTGCGGGTTGGCCGCTGGTCTCGGCAGCGTGGGATGACGCTGGTCGAGCTGGTGATCACCATTGTGGTGATCGGTATTGCTGCCGCGGCGATGTTTTCAGCCATGGCCAGTATTACCGGGCGCTCGGCCGATCCGATGCTACGTCAGCAGAGCCTTGCCCTGGCCGATGCCTATCTGGAAGCCATCAGTGCTCGTGCTTATGCCGACTTACCGGCTGCTGCGCAGGCCGCGCAAGCGGCACAGGACATCAATGGCAATGCGATTTTGCCGGGTTATCAGGTGGCTGTCGGCGTCGATACCACGGTTACGTTGGATGGAACACCGGCAACCCGCATACGTGTCACGGTCAGTGATCCGAGTGGGCAAACCCTAAGCCTCGACGGCTTCAGGACCAACTACTGATGCGCCGGCCCGCCTACATTCGGTCAGCGGCCCGTGCGCCTGTGCCGGTGGCTTATACCGGCCATGGCTTTACCCTGGTCGAGCTGGTGATGGTGATCGCCCTCTCGGGGTTGGTGGCAGTAATGATTAGTACAGTGATGTCGCGGCCGATGCAGGGCTTTGTTGACCAGAGTCGCCGCGCCGAACTGGTCGATCTGGCCGCCACGGCGGTCAATCGCATGGCCCGCGACGTGCGCCTGGCAGTGCCTAACTCGGTGCGTATCAATGGCGGGGCGCTGGAATTGTTGCGGGCTCCGTCGGGTGGGCGTTATCGCGCCAATCTGGCGGGCGGTGTGCTCCAGGATCCGCCTGTGTGCGTTGCTTCGCCGTGCGCCATTCCCTTTGCCGGGCCGCTGCAACTTAATGAACTGGCCTTGCCGGCCAATCTGTGGATGGTGATCTACAACGTTGGCAGCGCCGGGGCTGGCAATAACGTCTGGACGCCGGCGGCAGGCGCTCCCTCGGTGATCAGCCCACGAGTCAGCATCAGTGTGCAGGGCACTGATCTGTACCTGACGGATGCGGCCATCAGCGGCTTTCGCTTTCGTTATGCCTCACCGCAGCATCGTTTCTTCCTCGCCGATCAGGTGGTGGGCTATCGCTGCAGCAATGGTCGGTTATGGCGTGGCGAGTTCGACTCGCTGGCCGCCAGCTATGACTACAGCACTGCTGCTCCCGTGGTCGATAAGGTGGATTGCGCCAACAGCAGTTTCACCTACACGCCAGGCACCAATATTCGCAGTGGTCTGGTGACGATTCGGCTGACGCTGAGTGCCAACGGCGAATCCATCAGCCTTTTGCAGCAGGTTCATGTCGACAATGCGCCCTGAACGAAATGAGGCCGGCTTTGGCCTGGTAGCGGCAATGTTTCTGATCATCATCGTTGCGTTGGTGATCGCCGCGATGGCGCGCCTGGCGGTGACCCAGAGTGCCACCACCAGCCTGGCCATCCAGCAGGCGCGTGCCTACCAGGCCGCGCGCGCGGGGATTGAGTACGGCATTGTCCGGGTGCTGGCTGGCCAGGGCTGCGCGAGTTTCGCACTCGATGGTTTTCAGGTTGCGGTGACCTGCACACCATCGGCTGCGGTGGATATTCCCGAAGAAGACCGCCTGGCTGTGCAGTTCTTCAGCATTACGGCCCGGGCTGAACATGGCCAGCCGGGTAACCCGGACTATGCCTATCGGGAGATAACCTCGGTGGTGGAGCGACCATGAACATGTACCTGCGTTGCTTAGTTGTCGGGCTGCTGCTGTTGAGTGGCAATGCGCTGGCAGTCAGTTACACCCTGCCAAGCGCGACATTTGCGCCTTGCCAGGGGACCTGGACGGCTGGCAGTAACACCTGTAGTGGCCAGATCAGCTTTGCCAGCGGCGATACCCTGACCAGCAGCAGTGCGCTGATTATGCGTATCGTCAGATGGCAGCCGTCGTGGAACGTTGAGCCGTGAAGGTGCAGGTGTCGGTTGTTGGTGAGTCGTGCGCCAACAAGGTGAGCACACTATTTGGGTTGGAGAATGGGGTATGAAGATGGGCCTTGAGGACGGGCTTCGCGGCTTTAGACGGATGGCGTATGCGCTGTCTCACGTTGGACTGCTGCTCGTACTTTTTGCTCTTCTTCCTTTTCAGGCAATGGCCGCGACTTATGCATTTCAGTCCACGAACTATGCGTGGGAGTCTGCTAATACCAATATTGTCTGGGACCAAACGCAGACTGGTTTTCCTCGTGATGATGACAAACAAGTTATCAATATTGGTTTTACCTTCCGCTTTGCTGGCGTTAATTACACTCAGGTTCGTGTACATGCCAATGGGGCTTTGCAGTTTGGTGCCGATACTCAGTTCCATCGGCAATTTAATAATACAGATCTGCCAGTAACTACTACGCCCCCCGCCTGCTCAGGCTGTTCAGCAGGTTCGCAGGCCGATCGCCTTATGTTGTTGTATTGGGATGATATCAACCCGCGGTTGGGTGGCACCGTGCGATATCAGACAAAAGGCACTGCACCTAATCGCAGGTTGGTGGTGTCTTGGGAAAGCGTTCCACACTTCAACTTTGGTGGGGCCTATAGCTTTCAAGCCATTCTTTATGAATCAGGTGAGTTTGTTTTTCAATATGGTACAGGTAATGCCAGTGGTGTGAGTGCCACTATTGGTGTTGAAGTCGATAACTCCGACTTCACGCTTTACTCCCTTAATAGTGAATATAGCTATTCCGGCACAGCTATTCGCTGGTTTATCCCTTCGGGGGAACCCGCTCGTTTGGCTGAATACCGTTTTGAGGAAGGTGTGCTCAATGGCACAGTCAACGAAGTTATTGATTGGTCCGGTAATGCGTTCCATGGGCAGGCCGTTGGAAGTGCTTCTTCTGAGGCCGATGGCTACATATGCCGGGGGGTTCGCATTGCGGCAAATACCAATGGCACCAGCAATGCGGTAAATACCAATCTTGATATCGATGCAGCCATTGGTAACAGCGGTTCAATTACCTTCTGGTATCGAGGTAATAATGCTTGGAGTGTTCGTGATCATCAGCTGTTGGATGCAACTACTCAAAACAATCGTTGGTTTTTTCTGACTAAGCGCGCTAATCGTACGTTGCGTTTTGTGATGAGTGATAGTGCGGGAGGTCTTGCAACTGTAGACACACTCCCCCAAACGGTGAATGCCAATGCTTGGAAACATATTGCTGTTACTTGGCGATTTGCACCAGGTACAAACCAGACCGTTCTTCGGATTTACGTGGATGGCGTGCTCGCGAGGGTCGCGCAGACAACTACTAATGGCATTCTGCCCAGTAATTTAGGTACGTTATTTGTTGGTGATAATCGCAGTTCCGTGATCGGTCAAAATGGAACGCTAAACTCGGCCGATGGTACTTTCGATAGTGTGCGGGTTTACAATTTTGAAATTAGTAATGCTGCTGTTTTGGCTGACGTGGTTGCGACACATCCCTGTGTGGTGATTGATCATATTCGAATTAACCATGATGGCGCAGGGTTAACCTGTAACCCAGAGACCCTAACGCTGCAGGCCTGCGTCGACAGCCTTTGCACTTCGTTATATACCGGAGGCGTTAGTGCGACTCTCCGTTTAGACGAACAGGCTGTTGGATTCGCCAGTTTCTCAGGTGGTACAGGTACTGTGCAGTTCAATAAGAGAACTGCAGGCACGTTTTTGCTGGATGTTGTAGGTGTAACGCCGGTTGCGAGCAACATTTCCCGATGCCAGTTGGGGGGTGCTTCGAACAGTTGTTCAATTACCTTTGCAGACAGCGGTTTTTTGTTGGATGTCCCCAATTTGCTAGCAGCGCGGCAAGCTGACGCAACCATTCGAGCTGTGCGCAAAGACAATGCCAGTCAGGCCTGTGTTCCAGGCTTTGCAAGTGGTGAGCGCAATGTCCAATTTAGCTCTACGTACACCGACCCCGACAGTGGAACCAAGCCAGTTGTTGTCAATGGAGTGAGTTTGGCGGGAGGTACCGCTGCGCTCAACTTGAGTTTTGATGCGAACGCCAGCGCACCACTTACTGTGCGTTACGACGATGCTGGGCTGGTGACGCTCAGTGCTCGCTATATTGGCAATGACGACTCTGACGATGACGGATTGCTGATGACGGGTGTTGATCAGTTTGTAAGTAAGCCCTATGGATTGTTACTGGAGACTGATGCTGCGGGCAGTTGTGCTGCAAACATATCGTGTCCTGTGTTCCCAGGTGGTGTACGTGCTGGCGATTCGTTCAGCATGCGCATCAAGGCAGTAGCCTGGCAAAGTGATACTGAGCCACTTACGGCAGCAGACCTGAGTAACAATCTCGTTACACCTAACTATCGTCAGAACAACATTGCCTTGAATAGCCAAGTTCAAGCGCCTGCTGGTGGTAGCAACGGTGTGCTTGGGATCAGTAGTTATGCCCATCTCGTGGGCAATGAAACCACCGTGGAAAGCCAATCTATTTCTGAAGTTGGTGTGTTTAGGCTGACAGCCACGCCACCGGCTAACGGTTATTTTGGTGAGACGGTCAGTGGCGGCAGCAGTGACCTGGTTGGGCGTTTTATTCCGGCGTATCTTGGCGCGGCCGGCAGCGCCAGCCTGACGCCGAGTTGTGGCAGTACCTTCAGTTATCAAGGGCAGCCCATGGGTTTTGCTTCAGGTAATGAGCCGACCTTGATGGTTACTGGTTACAACAGAAGCGGCAACGTCACGAGTAACTATGATCGTGGTGACTTTTGGCGTCTGGCAGTACCGAATGCCGGTACGTTTATTTCGACTACCGGAGTAGTTGGACTTGATGCGCGCCTTGCCAGCCAAGGGACGGCCAACCTCACACAAGAGGGTGCGGGGGATGGGGATGGTAAACAGAGTTTTCGCTGGAGCAATCAACAGCTGCTCTATAACCCGGCGGAGTTGCCGAGCAGCGATGACTATCCGTTTACGGCCAGTGTGCAGCAGCGTTTTGTTGCGGCAGCCTTAACTGACAGTGACGGGGTTTGTATCGGTGCTGGGGGCGGCTGCCAAGACTTTAGCTATGACTTTACCAATAGCCCCGGCAGCGAAGTGCGTCTCGGCCGCTTGCGCCTGGGCAACGCGCATGGCTCGGAACTGCAGGGGCTGAGTCTGCCGGTGGTGCTGGAGAGTTGGCAGGCTGGCGTAACCGGCAGCTTTCAGCTTGAAGGGTTGGACACCTGCACCACGGCTGTCAGCCTAGGGGCGGCGCAGCTGGATCAATTCAGTGGCAGTCTGGCCGCGGGGGAAACCACAGCCAGCCTGGCTTGGCCGCTGAATCCAACTCAACGTCAGGTGCTAATGAGTGCGCCAGGTAGCGGCAACGATGGTTCGGTGCAGGTCAGTTATCCGTCCGCGCCCAGCTGGTTGCAGTACCCCTGGGACGGGGCAACCCGTTCGGCAGCACGCGGCCTGGCCAGTTTTGGGATATACAAGGGCTCAGCCCCGGTGATCTACCGCCGCGAGCTGTATCGCTGAAACAACAAGGCCGCCTGTGCGGCGGCCTTGCTTGGATCGAGTTAGCCGCGAGGCCTCAGTCGTCGCTGTCCTCGTCATCCGCGCTTTCAACGTTCATGCCCAGTTCCTTGATCTTGCGCGTCAGGGTGTTGCGGCCCCAGCCCAGCAGCACGGCGGCGTCGCGGCGGCGTCCGGCGGTGTGCTTGAGCGCGGTTTCGATCATGATCCTCTCAAACGCTGGTACGGCGGTATCCAGCAGGCTGGACTGACCACGGCCCAGGGCCTGATCGGCCCACTGGCGCAGTGCCTGTTCCCAGTTGCTGACCGGCGCACTTTCCTGCGGCTGGCTGAGCAGCTCCGGCGGTAGGTCGTCGACATGCACCTCACGGCCCGAGGCCATCACGGTGATCCAGCGGCAGGTGTTCTCCAGCTGGCGCACGTTGCCCGGCCACGGCAGCTGCTGCAGGTAGTCCTCTGTTTCGCTTTTCAGCAGCTTGGGTTCGACTGCCAGCTCCAGCGCGGCGCGGCTCAGGAAGTGCCGGGCCAACGTGGGGATGTCTTCGCGGCGATCCGACAGCCGTGGAATATGGATGCGAATCACATTAAGGCGGTGGAACAGGTCTTCGCGGAACTTGCCGGCCTGCACCAGGCTTTCCAGATTCTGGTGGGTGGCGGCGATGATGCGCACGTCCACTTTTACCGGGGTGTGGCCACCAACCCGGTAAAACTCGCCGTCGGCCAGCACGCGCAGCAGACGGGTCTGGGTGTCGGCCGGCATGTCGCCAATTTCATCGAGAAACAGTGTGCCACCGTCAGCCTGTTCGAAACGCCCACGGCGCTGATTGGCCGCGCCGGTAAAGGCGCCTTTCTCATGGCCGAACAGCTCGGACTCCATCAGGTCTTTCGGAATCGCTGCCATGTTCAACGCTATAAATGGCGAGGCCGCGCGCGGGCTGTGGCGATGCAGGGCGTGGGCGACCAGCTCCTTGCCGGTGCCGGATTCGCCGTTGATCAGCACGGTGATATTGGAATGCGAAAGACGGCCGATTGCGCGGAACACCTCCTGCATGGCCGGCGCTTCACCGATGATCTCCGGCGTACGTGGCTGCTCGACCGGCACGGCCAGGCTCTGCTGCTCCTGCGCATGCATATTGGCGCGCTTGACCAGCGACACGGCCTCATCGACGTCAAACGGCTTGGGCAGGTATTCGAACGCGCCGCCCTGGTAGGACGCCACCGCGCTGTCCAGGTCGGAATGCGCGGTCATGATGATTACCGGCAGGCGCGGGTACAGCTCGCGGATGCGCGCCAGCAGATCAAGGCCGCTGGCCCCTGGCATACGAATATCGGAAATGATCACATCGGGTTGCTGACGGCTTAGGCGGCTGAGCACGCCATCGGCGCTGTCGAAGCTCTGGGTGGTCATGCCTTCCTGTTGCAGGGCCTTTTCCAGGACCCAGCGGATGGAGCGGTCGTCATCGACAATCCAGACGGTTTCACTGCGACTCATGACGGTGATACTCCTTGTTCCAGCGGCAGGAAGATCGAGAACACGGTATGACCCGGATGGCTCTCGCACTCGATCAGGCCTTGGTGCTGACTGATTATGTTCTGGGTAATGGCCAGGCCCAGGCCGGTGCCGTCGGCCCGACCACTGACCATGGGGTAGAAGATGGTTTCTTGCAGCTCTGGCGGAATGCCGGGGCCGTTGTCGATGATTTCGATCTTGGTCACCAGGCGGTGGCGACAATGACCGATGGTGAACTGGCGCAGCGCACGGGTGCGCAGGGTGATGCGGCCCAGGCGTAGATCGCTTTGCCCGGACAGCGCCTGCATGGCGTTGCGCACGATATTCAGCACCGCTTGGATCATCTGCTCGCGGTCGATCAGCACATCAGGAATGCTCGGGTCGTAATCGCGCACCAAAATGATGCTGCCCTGGCTTTCCGCTTCCACCAAGCTGCCGACGCGCTCCAGCACTTCATGCACGTTGGTCATCGCCAAGGACGGCAGCTTGTTCGAACCGAGCATACGGTCGACCAGGTTACGCAGGCGGTCGGCCTCCTCGATGATCACATTGGTGTAATCCTTTAGGCTCTCTTCGGGCAGTTCGCGTGCCAGCAGCTGCGCGGCGCCACGGATGCCGCCGAGTGGATTCTTAATTTCATGGGCCAGGCCGCGCACCAGCATTTTGGTGGTTTCCTGCTTGGACAGCTGCGCTTCTTCTTTGGTGATGCGCAGCAGGCGGTCGCGTGGGTGCACTTCCAGCAGCAGCAGGGTTTCGCCTTTGCTGAGCACCGGTGTCACGGCGTAGTCGACGGTCAGGGTTTGGCCGCTGACCGAAGTCACCACCGCTTCACGCTTGTTGAAGGGGTGTGCGTGCTGAACGGCCTGGCGCAGGGCGCTCAGCGCTTCGCTGGATTCGGTAAACAGCTCGCTGATGAATTGCCCGTGACTGCGCTGACCACTGACGGCCAGGAGCATCTCCGCCGCCGGATTCATGTACTCAAGGCGTAGGTCGTCGTTGAGCAACAGCGTGGCAGTGGTCAGGTTGTCCAGCAGCAGGCGGTGCAGTGCGTCGTTGATGATCATATGGGATGTCAGCAGACCCTTGGGTTCCAGCAATGCAGCTGGAAAATGCAAGAAGCAAACCAAAGCCCCGAAAAGAAGCGTGTTTGGCCGTGGGATGCCGGGAATTAGCTGCTTTTCAGCGCAGCCGGGTCGCGCGCGGCGACCCAAAACAGGGAGAGTATAGAAACGCTGGGCAATATTCGCACTGCTTTGGTGCGCGCTGCGAGATTAGATAAACGGGACGAGGGGAATGTCTTTCTTTTCCGGCGGTTTGTCCTTGAGCGGGCACTCCGGGCGCACGCCGTAATCGGCCTTCTTGCAGGGTGTCACCATGCGTTTCTGCGCCAGGGAGATGCGCAGCATGTGGAACGGCTGAGTGGGGGTGCGTTCGATGATGCGGCCCTGCTGGTCGATGATTTCCACCGCCAACTGGTGCGTGCCGCGGTCGATATTCTCCAGCGGGAAGACCGGGCTGCTGCCTGCTTCGCCGACCTGAGTGCCATTCAGCAGCAGTCGATAGCTGTGCTGCGGGAAGAGTTTCGGTTCGCTGTTGACGCTGACAATCAGGTTGCCCGCGCTGTCGCGGATGGTCGCGTCAGGTTGCGGCACCAGAATGCGCAGCAGGCTATAGCGCTGACTGGGTTCTGGTGGCGCTTCAATAACTGGCGCGGTTTGCGTCTGGGTGGTCGGCATCGAGTTGCTGGGTGCCAGCTCGACGCGCTCGGCATCGCCCGACCGCGGTTTGTCGGTGAAGACGCGATTCCCTTCGCTATCTATATAGGTGTAGACCTGCGCAAGGGCAGGCAATGCGAGCAGCATCAGGCTGCAAAACAGCAGATTGCGCATAGTCAGGTGGCTGGCTTAGGTTTTGGTTTCGGTGGTGGAGGTGGTGGACGCAGGGCAGGGCTGCTGGTATTGACCCGTTGCACGGTAAAGGTGGCGGTGGCACTCTGCTGGATTGATTGTTCGCCACTGAGCACTTCCACAGCCAGGCTATGCTCGCCACGGTCGGCATTGCTGATTTGCAGGCGCGGTACGTTACTCGGTTGACCGTGTGGCTTGCCGTCGAGCAGCAGGCGCAGGCGATGGTTACTGGCCAGGCGTGGCTGGATGTCTACGCCCACGCTGAAGGTGCCATTGTTCGCACGCATGGCCTCGTCATCCGGGATGCCGGTCAGCTGCAGCGTGCTGTAAGGCGCGGCTTTGTCGACAGGGTCTGTGGTGGTTGTGGTGGGCTGGCTTGGGACGGGCATCGACACGCTGTTGGTTTTTGGCAGCTCGACATTCTGCGTCGCCTGGCCTTCGGGCGGCTGGTCGGTGAATACCGTATTGCCACTGGCATCGGTGTATTTGTAGATCTGCGCACTGGCCGGCAATGCCAGGCCCAGTAGCAGGCAGATAAGTAGAGGGCGCATACCGGACTCTCCCTAGTAAGGTGCCCTAAGCCTTGCACTGGTAGCGCGCGCTGGCAAGCATGTTGATGGCTGGGCGTGTACCAGTGCAGCAATCATTAGATTAAACGGTGGTGTGGACGTACCGTTAGATGCAAAAAGGCCACCCTAAGGTGGCCTTTTGTATTGCGTGCGCGCTTAGACGCTGTAGTACAGGTCGTATTCCAGCGGGTGTACGAAGGTGCGTACTTTGATTTCTTCTTCGGACTTCAGCTCGATGTAGGCATCGATGAAGTCGTCGGAGAACACGCCGCCTTTGGTCAGGAACGCACGGCCCTTGTCCAGCTCTTCCAGGGCTTCTTTCAGGCTGCCGCACACTTGTGGGATCAGCTTGCCTTCTTCTGGCGGCAGGTCGTACAGGTTCTTGTCAGCAGCATCGCCAGGGTGGATCTTGTTCTGGATACCGTCGATACCGGCCATCAGCAGTGCAGCGAAGGCCAGGTATGGGTTGGCAGCCGGATCCGGGAAGCGTGCTTCGATACGGCGAGCTTTCGGGCTGGAAACGTATGGAATACGGATCGAAGCCGAACGGTTACGCGCCGAGTAAGCCAGCATTACCGGAGCTTCGAAACCTGGGACCAGACGCTTGTAGGAGTTGGTCGACGGGTTGGTGAAGCCGTTCAGGGCCTTACCGTGCTTGATGATGCCGCCGATGAAGTACAGAGCGGTATCGGACAGGCCGGCATAGCCTTCGCCGGAGAAGGTGTTCTTGCCATCTTTGGAGATGGACATGTGTACGTGCATGCCCGAACCGTTATCACCGTACAGTGGCTTCGGCATGAAGGTCGCGGTTTTGCCATAGGCATCGGCCACGTTGTGTACGCAATATTTCAGGGTCTGAACTTCGTCAGCCTTGGCCACCAAGGTGTTGAACTTCACACCGATTTCGTTCTGGCCGGCAGTTGCCACTTCGTGGTGGTGAACTTCGATGACCAGGCCCATTTCTTCCATGGCATTACACATGGCAGTACGGATTTCGTGGTCGTGGTCGCACGGCGGAACTGGGAAGTAGCCACCTTTAACGGCTGGGCGATGGCCCTTGTTGCCACCTTCGATGTCAGCGTCGGTGTTCCAGGAGCCTTGTTCGGAGTAGATCTTGAACATGGAGCCGGAGATGTCGGACTTGAACTTCACTTCGTCGAAGATGAAGAACTCAGGCTCTGGGCCGACGAATACGGTGTCGCCGATGCCGGTAGTTTTCAGGAACTCTTCAGCGCGCTTGGCGATCGAGCGTGGGTCACGGTCGTAGCCCTGCATGGTGCTTGGCTCGATGATGTCGCACACGATGATCAGGGTTGGTTCTTCGGTGAACGGATCCAGTACGGCGGTTTCGTCAACCGGCAGCAGGATCATGTCGGAGGCTTCGATGCCTTTCCAGCCGTGGATGGAGGAGCCGTCGAACATTTTGCCGACTTCGAAGAATTCGTCGTCCAGCGCATCGCGTGCCGGCATGGTCACGTGGTGCTGTTTGCCCTTGGTGTCGGTGAAGCGCAGGTCAACCCACTTCACGTCGTGTTCT
This sequence comes from Pseudomonas sp. 9AZ, assembly GCF_902506525.1. NCBI lineage: Bacteria > Pseudomonadati > Pseudomonadota > Gammaproteobacteria > Pseudomonadales > Pseudomonadaceae > Pseudomonas > Pseudomonas sp. 9AZ. Next base: position 4,324,953 of record NZ_LR733840.1, on the reverse strand, counting down.
TTAATAAGTTGAATCGACTTCGACATGCTGTCCTCCAGGTGGATAAGGCTCGAATCGTGAGCCCTCAATAGTACGGTACGGCCGCGGCATACTCCGCCAGGGCATCCTGCCTCACAAGGGAGCAAATTGCATGCCAGTGCACAGGAATGGGTGTAAGCCCTGAAACTCAGGGCTGGCGGGGGTTGCGCGGCGCTGCCTGATAAATATTTGCACCGTTATGGGTCGCTATATTTGTTGTGCGCACATTAATGGTGCGCGTTTTGCGCGAGTGAGGATTTTTGATCAAAGCGTGAGCAATTTCCGCTATAATCCGCGCCCCTGTTTTTTCGCGGCCTCGGCACCCCCTGTTTTCATGAAACTGATTGTTAAAGTCTTCCCAGAAATCACCATCAAAAGTCGGCCGGTGCGTAAGCACTTTATCCGGCAGCTGGCGAAGAACATTCGTTCGGTTTTGCGTGAGTTCGATCCCCAGCTGCAGGTCAGCGGTGTGTGGGACAACCTGGAAGTCGAAACCCAGATCAGTGAACCGAAAACCCTGCAGGCGATGATTGAGCGTTTAAGCTGCACGCCGGGCATTACCCATTTTCTGCAGGTCGACGAATACCCGTTGGGTGACTTCGATGACGTGCTGGAAAAGTGCAAGCGGCACTTCGCCGATCAGCTGCCAGGTAAAATTTTCTCCGTGCGCTGCAAGCGTGCGGGTAAGCACAGTTTCAGCTCCATGGATGTCGAGCGCTATGTTGGCAGCCAGTTGCGCCAACAGTGCGGCGCTGCCGGCATCTCGCTCAAAGACCCGGACGTGGTGGTGCGCATGGAGATTCGCGATCAGCGCCTCTTCGTTATCCATCACCAGCACGAAGGTCTGGGCGGTTACCCGCTGGGCTCGCTGGAGCAGACCCTGGTGCTGATGAGCGGTGGCTTCGACTCCACCGTTGCCGCCTACCAGATGATGCGCCGCGGCCTGGTCACCCATTTCTGCTTCTTTAATCTAGGCGGCCGCGCTCACGAGCTGGGCGTGATGGAAGTGGCGCATTACCTGTGGCAGAAGTTCGGCAGCTCGCAGCGCGTCCTGTTTATCAGCGTGCCGTTTGAGGAAGTGCTGGGCGAGATTCTCGGCAAGGTTGATAACAGCCAGATGGGTGTCATCCTCAAGCGCATGATGCTGCGCGCCTCCACGCGCATGGCCGAGCGCCTGCAGATTGATGCGCTGGTCACCGGCGAGGCGATCTCCCAGGTATCGAGCCAGACCCTGCCGAACCTTGCAGTGATCGACTCGGCCACCGACATGCTCGTGCTGCGCCCGCTGCTGGCCAGCCATAAGCAAGACATCATCGACACCGCCACGCGCATTGGCACAGCTGAGTTCGCCAAGCACATGCCGGAATATTGCGGGGTTATCTCGGTCAACCCGACCACCCGGGCAAAGAAGCTGCGCATCGAGCATGAAGAGAGCCAGTTCGACATGGCCATCCTCGAGCGCGCCCTGGAGCGCGCGACCTTGCTGCCGATCGACAAAGTGATCGACGAGTTGGGCAAGGACGTGCAGATCGAGGAGGTCAGCGAAGCGCTGGCCAGCCACGTGATCATTGATATTCGTCACCCCGATGCTGCCGAGGACGAGCCACTCGCCCTGCCTGGCGTCGAGGTCATGGCGCTGCCGTTCTACGCCCTGAACAGTTCGTTCAAGGCGCTGGATGAAGCGCGTCAGTACCTGTTGTATTGCGATAAAGGTGTGATGAGTCGTTTGCACGCCCACCATCTGCTGAGTGAGGGGCATGCCAATGTGCGCGTTTATCGTCCGGCATAAAACGCCCGGGTTGAATGGCGGCAGCATCCGCCATCGCCCTCCCGACCTACAGGCGGCGTGATTAACACGCTCGCGCCGCCTGGCAGAAATCGCAATTAGTTAATACTCGCCGCCTAGACTAAGCGGCACACCGAATCCTCTGATCGAGATACACACGTGATCGAAAATCTACGCAACATCGCCATCATTGCCCACGTTGACCATGGTAAGACCACCCTGGTAGACAAACTCCTGCGCCAGTCCGGCACCCTTGAGCGTAACGAGCTCAACGACGAGCGCGTGATGGACAGCAACGACCAGGAAAAAGAGCGCGGCATTACCATTCTCGCCAAGAACACCGCGATCAACTGGAACGGCTACCACATCAACATCGTGGATACCCCCGGCCACGCCGACTTCGGCGGTGAAGTTGAGCGCGTAATGTCGATGGTTGACTCCGTGCTGCTGCTGGTTGATGCCCAAGACGGCCCGATGCCGCAAACCCGCTTCGTGACCAAGAAGGCCTTCGAAGCCGGCCTGCGTCCAATTGTGGTCATCAACAAGGTTGACCGTCCAGGCGCGCGTCCGGATTGGGTTCTGGACCAGATCTTCGATCTGTTCGACAACCTCGGTGCTACCGAAGAGCAGCTGGACTTCAAAGTCGTCTACGCCTCGGCCCTGAACGGCATTGCCGGTCTGGATCACACCGACATGGCTGAAGACATGACCCCGCTGTACCAGTCCATCGTCGACAACGTGCCGTCCCCGGCTGTTGACGTTGACGGTCCGTTCCAGATGCAAATCTCCGCTCTGGACTACAACAGCTTCCTCGGCATCATCGGCGTTGGCCGTATCGCCCGTGGTCGCGTCAAGCCGAACACCCCGGTGATCGCCATCGACGCCGACGGCAAGAAGCGTAACGGTCGTATCCTCAAGCTGATGGGTCACCACGGCCTGCACCGTATCGACGTTGAAGAAGCCACCGCTGGTGACATCGTCTGCGTCAGCGGCATGGACTCGCTGTTCATCTCCGACACCCTGTGCGACATCAACCATGTTGAAGCGATGACCCCGCTGACCGTCGACGAGCCGACCGTCTCCATGACCTTCCAGGTCAACGATTCGCCGTTCTGCGGTAAAGAAGGCAAGTTCGTTACCAGCCGCAACATCAAAGAGCGTCTGGACAAGGAGCTGCTGTACAACGTGGCCCTGCGTGTTGAAGAAGGCGACAGCGCTGACAAGTTCAAAGTATCCGGCCGTGGTGAGCTGCACCTCTCGGTACTGATCGAAACCATGCGTCGCGAAGGTTTCGAAATGGGTGTAGGTCGTCCAGAAGTAATCATCCGTACGGTCGACGGCGTGAAGCAAGAACCGTTCGAAAACGTCACCATCGACACCCCGGAAGAGTCTCAGGGTAAGGTCATGGAAGAGATGGGCCTGCGTAAGGGCGATCTGACCAACATGGTGCCGGATGGCAAAGGCCGTGTACGTCTGGAATACAACATCCCTGCTCGCGGTCTGATCGGTTTCCGTAACCAGTTCCTGACCCTGACCAACGGTGCTGGTATCCTTACCTCGATCTTCGATCGCTACGACACCATGAAGTCGGGCGACATGTCCGGCCGTCAGAACGGTGTTCTGGTATCGGTAGAAACCGGTAAGGCGCTGACCTACTCCCTGGAAACCCTGCAGGCGCGTGGCAAGCTGTTCGTTGAGCACGGTCAAGAGATCTACAACGGTCAGATCGTTGGTCTGAACAGCCGCGACAACGACATGGGCGTAAACCCAACCAAAGGCAAGAAGCTCGACAACATGCGTGCTTCCGGCAAAGACGAAACCATCGCCCTGGTTCCACCGGTCCGCTTCACTCTGGAGCAGGCGCTGGAATTCATCCAGGACGACGAACTGTGCGAAGTCACGCCGAAGTCGATCCGTCTGCGTAAGAAGATCCTCGACGAAGGCGAGCGCACCCGCGCTGCCAAGAAAGCCAAGAACTGATAACAGTTCTAGCTAACTGAAAAGCCCCCGCCGGCGCGAGCCTGCGGGGGCTTTTTGTTGGCGGATGGTCTACTGGATCAGGGCTGTATTTTCGCGCAAGGTTTGACGAGTTTTTCACAGTCTGTCTGGCATAACAGGCACCACTATTGGGCTGCCATGAGGTTGCTATGTCTGCAGTGTTGACAGGAGCGGCGCGTCAGCGGGTCGATTGGGCCGGGCTGGGTTGGGCGTTTGTGTTTTTCTGGTATTTCTCCGGCGTGACCCAGTTGTTGATCCAGCTGACCGGTACGGCGGGGTTTTCTGGCTTTCGTCAGGCGTTACTGGCCAGTGCCTTGTGGCTGGTGCCGTTGTTGCTGTGGCCGGCGCGCTCGCGTCAGCTGGCTGCGGTGATTGGGGCGGTGCTATGGCTGTGTTCGCTGGGCAGCTTTGGTTACTTTCTGATTTACGGGCAGGAGTTCTCCCAGAGCGTAATTTTCATCATGTTCGAGTCGAACTTGAATGAGAGCCGCGAATACCTGATTCAGTACTTCTCTTGGTGGATGCTATTGGCATTTGCCGCTTACGGTCTGGGCGGGTGGTGGCTCTCGCGCCAGGTGCGGCCGGTGTATTTATCGCGCCCGGGCGCAGTGTTCGCAGCGGCTCTGGCGTTGTTTGTGTCGCTGGGTTACCCGGCGTTGCGTCAGTTCAGTAAGCACGACAGCTGGCAGGCGGGCTTCGACAATTTTGCCCAACGCATTGAAGCGGCGACGCCGTGGCAGTTGGCGGTGGGCTACAAAAATTACCGTGAGCAGCTGGCCAATATGCAGGTCTTGCTAGCGGAGAACGCCAGTATTGCGCCCTTAAGCAACTTACAGGACGCCCATGCTGGGCAGCCGGCCACCTTGGTATTGGTGATTGGCGAGTCAACCAATCGCCAGCGCATGAGCCTATATGGCTACCCGCGTGAGACCACCCCGGAGCTTGATGCGCTGCGTGACCAGTTGCAGGTATTCGATAACGTGGTCACGCCACGCCCTTACACCATCGAGGCCTTGCAGCAGGTGCTGACCTTTGCCGATCAGGAGCACCCGGAGCGCTACCTGACCACGCCCTCGGTGCTCAACCTGATGAAGCAGGCGGGTTACAAAACTTACTGGATCACCAACCAGCAGACCATGACCAAGCGCAACACCATGCTCACGACTTTTTCCAAGCAGGCGGATGAGCAGGTTTACCTGAACAACAACCGTGAGCAGAACGCCCGCCAGTACGACGGGGATGTGCTGGAACCCTTTGCCAAGGTGCTGGCCGACCCGGCCCCGCGCAAGTTTGTGGTGGTGCACCTGCTGGGCACACACATGAGCTACCAGTACCGCTATCCGCCGGAGTTCGCGCGTTTCAACGACCGTACGGGTGTGCCGGCGAATGTCACGGATGATCAACTGCCAACCTATAACAGTTACGACAACGCGGTGTTGTACAACGACCATGTAGTGGCCAGCCTGATCAAGCGCCTGGCTGGGCAGGAACCGAATGGCTTTCTGCTGTACCTGGCGGACCATGGCGAGGCGGTGTTCGATGCGCCCAAGGCCGATGTGCTGGGGCGTAATGAGGCCGCGCCTACCAGCCCGATGTACACCGTGCCGTTTATTCTCTGGAACTCGCCCCAGTGGCGCGCCCAGCAACCCCGGGATTTCACCACGGCGCTGTCACGGCCCTACAGTTCGGCGCACTTTATCCACACATGGGCGGACCTGTCGGGCCTGCGGTTTGATATGTACGAGCCGCACAAAAGCCTGGTGAGTGATGCGTTCAGGCCGTTACCGCTGCTGATTGGCAATCCCGAGCAGCCGAAGAGCCTGATCGATTTCAGCCTGATCAAGCCCAAGGTCGATGTGACTGAACTGGCTCAACGTGAGCGGGAGCAGCCTGCAGCCGAGCTGTAAGACGCATGAAAAAGCCCCCGTCAGCCTGGCTGGCGGGGGCTTTTTATGGGCTTGTTACACTGCCGCTCGGTTAAATCCCGCTTTTCACCTTGCTCCAGATGCGCGTGCGCACCCGGTCAATCTTCAGTGGCATGGCTTCCAGGGCGTAGAGGTTGTTCATCGCCTCTTGCGGCGGGTAAACCGTGGCATCGGCTTTCAGCTTGGGGTCAACCAGGCTGTCGGCAGCGCTGTTACCGTTGGCGTACTGCACGTGATTGGTGATCTGTGCGATGACCTGGGGCTGCAGCAGGTAGTTCATAAAGGCGTAGGCGGCCTGCTCGTTATTACTGTCGGCGGGCATGGTGACCATGTCGAACCAGATCGGCGTGCCTTCCTTGGGGATCACGTAGTTGATACGGATGCCGTTGTTCGCTTCTGCCGCGCGGTTGCCGGCCTGCATGATGTCGCCAGAGAAGCCCACGGCCATGCAGATGTCGCCATTGGCCAGGTCGCCGACGTACTTGGATGAGTGGAAGTAGCGCACGTTCTTGCGCATCTCCAGCAGCAGTGCCTCGGCCTTTTTGTAGTCCTCAAGGTTCTGGCTGTGGTGTGGCAGCCCCAGATAATGCAGGGCGATGGGCAACAGCTCCGGGCCGTTGTCGAGAATCGCCACACCGCACTGGCTGAGCTTGGCCAGGTATTCGGGCTTGAAGATCAGGTCCCAGGAGTCGAGCGGCACGTCCTCGCCGAGCACTTCACGCACCTTGGCCACGTTGTAGCCGATGCCGGTGCTGCCCCACAGGTAGGGAAAGCCGTACTGGTTACCAGGGTCGTTGGTTTCCAGGGCCTTCATCAGGATCGGGTTGAGGTTGTTCCAGCCGGGCAGGCGGCTCTTGTCGAGTTTCTTCAGCGCGCCGCCCTGAATCTGCCGGGCCATGTAGTGGTTGGACGGGAACACCACGTCATAGCCCGAGCGCCCTGCCATCAGTTTGGCGTCGAGGGTTTCATTGCTGTCGTACACATCGTAGTGGCTGCTGATGCCGCTGCTTTGCTCGAATTGCTTGAGGGTGTCGGGGGCGATGTAGTCCGTCCAGTTGTAGATGCGCACGGTTTCCGCGGCCTGGCTGATGCTGCTTAGCAGCAGCAGGGGAAGCAGTTTTTTCAGCATGGGAATACCTCATCGTTTTTATCGGTGTTGTCGAAGCGGCAGTTGAATAGGGTGGAGCAGGGCCTGCGCTGGGCCGGGTTACTTGAGCAGAACGAAGCTCTTGCGCACGGTTTCCGTGATGTCCCACACGCCGAAGGTGTTGGCGGGCAGCAACAGGGCGTCGCCAGCTTGGATCTGCATGGGCTCGCCGCCATCCGGGGTGAAGGTGCAGCGCCCAGCGATAAAGTGGCAAAACTCCTGCTGGGCGATCTGCCGGCGCCAGCGCCCGGGTGTGCATTCCCAAATACCGGCGGCGACGCCGTCCGCATGCTCGATTCCCTGGCTGCTGGTGATCGCCACGGGCTCGCCGAGCGGCACGGCCACCGGCGTGGCATCGCTCAGGGGCAGGTGGGCGGTGTTCTTGAAGTGTTCGATGCTCATGAAACTCTCCGTTAACGCATGAATTTTTCCATGGTGTCGGCCAGGCTGCTGGCCAGCTGGCGCCGCCAGGGCGCGCTGTCTGGATTGGCCAGTACGCGGTCCTCATGCACAAAGCTCTGGATGATCGCGTTGTAGCCGAGCCAGCGCAGCGGTTCCGGCTCCCAGCGCGGCAGGCGGTTGATCGGCTGGTCGCCGAGCACCCAGGGCTGGTGAGTCAGCTCGCTCTGCTGGTCGAGAATCAAGTCGGCCAGGGTGCGCCCGCCGAGGTTGCTGGCGCCCACGCCTTCGCCGCCATAACCGCCGGATAAGGCGATGCCGTTGCTGCGGTCCACCAGCATGTGCGGGCGAAAGCGCCGCGCCATGCCCAGGTTGCCGCCCCAGGCATGGGTGATGCGCACCTGCTTGAGTTGCGGGAAGAGTTCGCCGAACAGGTAGCGGCGTAGGTCGCGCTCGTCCTCGCTGAGGTTGAAATCGGTGCGCAGGCGGCCGCCAAAGCGGTAACCGCCGCGGGCGCCGAATACCAAACGGTCGTCGGCGCTGCGCTGGCCATAGGTCACCTGGCGGCTGTTCTCGCTGAAGGCCTGACCGCGCTCCAGGCCGATATCGGCCCAAACTTCCTTGGGCAGTGGCTCGGTGGCCACCAGCAGGCTCTGTACCGGCAGCTGATGGTTGCCTAGTGGCGGCAGACTGGCGGCGTAACCTTCCACGGCCGGGACGATCCAGTCAGCGCGTACGCTGCCAGTGGCGGTGCGCACCAGGCCGGTTTGCCAGTCGGTCACTCGGCTCTGTTCATACAGCTCGACGCCCATGGCGGTAACGCAGCGCGCCAGGCCGCGCACCAGCTTGGCGGGTTGAATGGTGGCGCAGTGCGGGGTGTAGATGGCGCCAAAGGCGTTGGCCAGCTGTAGCTGTTTGCCCAGGTCGAAGGGCGTCAGCCAGCGGTAGTCGGTTTCGTCCAGGCCCAGGGCACGCAATTCGGCCAGGTGTTGACGCAGGCTGGTCAGCTGCTCGGGGTAGCGCGCGGCACAATACAGTACGCCGGCCTTACGGTAATCGCAGGCGATCTGCTCGTCCTGCAGCACACTGGCGACTTCATCAGGAATGCCATGCAGCAGGGCATAGGCACTTTGGCGCGCGGCGCTGGGTTGGTCGGCGAGCAGGTTGTCCTGGCCGAGCAGGTTGCCCATCAGCCAGCCGCCGTTGCGCCCGGAAGCGCCGAAGCCGGCAATCTCGCCTTCGAGGATGACGATGCGCAGGTGTGGCGCCTGGCGCTTGAGGTAATAGGCGGTCCACAGGCCGGTGTAGCCGGCGCCGATGATGGCCACATCGGCGTGCAGGTCTTCGGTCAGCGCGGGGCGGGCGGTCAGCGGTTCGGTCAGCTGATCCATCCACAGGCTGAGGGAGCGCCATGGGCTCATCGTCGATCTCCGGCAGTTGATAACTCTGCGCAGAGACTAGGAGGTCGATCAGGGCTTGTCTTGTGTGCGTGCCCGCAAGGAAATTTGTTTGAGGTAGGCCTTGGGCGACAAGCCGGTGTGCCGGCGGAAGCAGCTGTAGAACGCCGACAGTGAGTTGAAGCCGGCGGCGAAGGCCAGCTCATCGATACGTTGCAGGTCGTTGCCGGCTTCCAGCCCCGCCAGCAGGTGCTGCAGGCGCTTCTGGTTGATATAGCGGTAGAAGCTCTGGCCGAGCACCTGGTTGAGCAGGTGGGAGATCTGGTTGCGGCTGTAGCCGGTGGCGGTTGCCACCTGCGGCAGGCTCAGTTGCGGGTCGAGGTAGGCCTGGGCGCGCTGCATGTAGTCTTCCAGATCCTGCGCGAGCAGGCTCAGCTGGCGGGCGCTGAGGCCGAGACGGCTGAGGGCCGGGCGGGAATCACTGGCGGCGGATAGCTCGCGCTCTTCGCGCATCAGCGTGGCGTATTCATGGATGCGCCAGATCAGCCCGTCACGCACGGTAATCGCCTCGCCGGTGCGGAACGCCAGCAAGCCACCACTGCCGTGCAGGCTGATGCGGTACTGGATAAACGCGGTATGGCCGTCGATGCGGATGCGGTCGGTGTGCTCCAGTGCTTCACCGGGCTGGCGCGGCAGGTTGTTGCGCACATACTCGCGCAGCTCGGCAAAGCCCATGCAGCGCTGCTGGAAGAAGTCGTGGTACTGGATATCCGGGTGATACAGCGCCATCACCGCGTCGAGGTCGCGGTCTTTCCAGCTGTAGTGATAGCGCATCACCGTGGCGCGGGTGCGCTCGGTCTGTTGGGCGTCATCGGGGAAGTCGGCGTTATGCATGCCTGCCAGCTTGCCCGAGGCGTCGCGGCAGCTCAATGCTGTTGCTTAGCTCTTCGGCTTGTAGGCGCAGTAGCCGGGACGTGGGCCGATCTTTGGGTGGTTGCGGCAGGTGTCCGGACGCTTTTCGTAGATGGTGCACAGGCGGGTTTTACGATCGAGGTAGTAGCAGTCGTTGTTGCTCATGCGGGTCAGGGTGAAGATGCCCGACTTCTGATGGAAGCGTTCGACGATGCCGTCTTTCTGCAGGCGCTTGGCGATGTTCTTCAGCGGCTCGCTGCGTTCGAACTCATCGACCACGCCAATGCGAATCAGGTCATTCAGGCGCGCTTCAACCGGCAGCGTGCAGCAACTGGACATGCAGCTGTGGCACATATCAGCGGTGTATTTGGCCCAGGTTTCCAGGCGGTCGAGTTCGGCGGCGGCAATCAGGTTGTTTTTCATCGGGGCAGGCATGCATCAGTGGTTCGGCGCGCGATGATAGCGGCCTGGCGGCGTTTGTGAATGACTATCTGCCGGCTGGTCATCGTTTGTGCGGCAGCGTCGCTCCGAGTTTCTTGTTGTGCTGTGATGCGTGCGGCATTCGTCTCTCTGGGTATGCACCGGTCGGGCTCCTATACTGCTGCGCAGTGTGCGCCGGGTGCCGGGCAACAGGATGTTCGGGTTTAGCTGAATAGGAAGGCGCTGCATGCAATGGATTTTCATGCTGGTGGGCTTGGTGCTCGGGGCCTTGGCGGATGAGACGCTGACAGCCTCGCTGCTGGGTGCCCTGATTGGCCTGGGCCTTGGTCAGGCGCTTAAGCTGCATGGGCTGGAGCGCGAGAATGCTGCGCTGACGGCGCAGCTCAAGGCCTTTTCCCTGCGCTTCGAGCAGGGCACTGCGGCGCTATATGAGCGTTTGCTCAAGTTGGAGCAGGGCGCCACACCAGCCCCTGAGGCGCCGCCAGCGCCGCAGTCGGTCAACTCTGTTGTTGGGCCTGCACCTGAGCCTATTGTCGCTGCCCAGGCGGCCCAGCCTGAACTGGACTGGACCCTGGATTTTGTCCTGCCCGAGCCTGCTCCTGAGCCTGTCGCGCCTATGCAGGCTGCGGCCGAACCCTCCGCCGCGCCGATCAAGCCGCCTCCCGCTAAGCCCTGGAAACCTGCCGAACCGCGTCAGCCAACGCTGCTTGAGCGGGGCTTCACTGCGGCCAAGGACTGGTTGCTGGGCGGTAATACAGTGCTGCGCGTCGGTGTGGTGCTGTTGTTTCTCGGTCTTGCCTTCCTGCTGCGCTACGCCACAGAAGGTGTGGTGGTGCCGGTGGAATTTCGCTACGCCAGTGTTGCCGCCAGTGCGGTGGCCTTGCTCGGCCTCGGTTGGTGGTTGCGTCTGCGTAACCCAAACTATGCCTTGATGCTGCAAGGCACTGGCATCGCCGTGCTGTATCTGACGGTGTTTGCCGCGATGCGCTTGCACCCGCTGTTGGATCCTGGCGTGGCGCTGGGTCTGCTGGTGCTGGTCACGGTTTTTTCGGCGATTCTTGCGGTCAAGCAGAATGCCCTGGGCCTGGCGGCTGCAGCGGCGTTGGGTGGTTTCGCCGCGCCGATCCTGACCAGCACCGGCAGCGGCAATCATGTAGCGCTGTTCAGTTACTTCGCTCTGCTCAATGCCGGGATCTTTGCCATTGCCTGGTTCAAGGCCTGGCGGCTGCTCAACCTGATCGGTTTTGTCGGCACCTTCGGCATCGGCTTCGCCTGGGGCATTCGCTCCTATAAGCCAGAGCTGCTGTGGAGCACCGAGCCGTTCCTGATTTTGTTCTTCCTGATGTATGTGGCCATCGGTCTGCTGTTTGCACGGCGCAAGCTGCGTGAAGCTCTGGATGCGCCCGAGGATCGCGATGAACTGTTGCGCTGGGCCGCACGCAAAGGCGACTACATCGACGCCACCGTGCTGTTCGGTCCGCCGCTGGTGGGTTTTGGCCTGCAGTTCGCATTGGTGCAGCACATCGAGTTTGCCGCGGCCTTCAGTGCCCTGGCGCTGGGGCTTTTCTATTTAGTGCTGGCGCGGCTGCTGGTCGGTCGCACCGGTGATCGTGCCGTGTTGCTGGTGGAAACCTGCCTCGCGTTGGGCGTGGTATTCGGCAGTTTGGCGATTCCCTTGGGCCTGGATGCGCGCTGGACTTCGGCCGCCTGGGCGGTGGAAGGCGCGGGCATCTTCTGGCTCGGCCTGCGCCAGCAACGCAGCCTGGCACGGGCATTCGCCCTGCTGCTGCAGGTGGGCGCGGCGCTGGCGTTCGTCATTGGCCTGCGTTCGGGTGAGTTGACCCTGCTGGATGGCGCGCCGTTGGGCGCACTGATGCTCGGCGTAGCCTTGCTGTTCAGCTACTGGCAATTGCGCCAGAACACGCAATACGCCAGCAACTGGGAAGTGCGCGGGCTGCCGGTGCTGGCCTGCGCCGGGCTGGCCTTCCTCTATCTGCTTGCGCCGCTGCTGTTTGCCGCCCAGGGCACGGCGATCAGCTGGGCGCTGGCCGGTCTGCTGACGCTGTGGCTGGGCTTGCGTATTCAGGCGCGGAGCTTTCTGTTCAGCGCCTTTGCCGTGCAATTGCTAGGTGGTGTGGTGTTTATGCTGGACATGGCCGGCAATGCGGCCACCGGTATGGGCGGCTTCTCTGCTGGTTGGCAGGGCTTGTTGACCTCGTCCTTGATCGGTTTCGGGCTGATTGCCGGCATGCTGCTGGCCGCGCGTGATCCGCAGGTGGGTAACGACCGTCGTCTGCTGCGCGGGCTGTCCGTGGTGCTGCTGGTTGGTCTGGTGTTCCTCAATCTGGCGGTGCTGTTTGTCCTACCCTGGGCCACGGCGAGCGCGGTGTGGGGCGGTAGCGGGCTGCTGATCATCTGGCTCAGTTTGCATCTGCAGCAGCGCGCCAGCTTTATCTTCGGTCTGCTATTACAGGTGCTGGCGGGACTGGTGTTCCTTGCAGTCAGCCCGCTGCTGTTTGGGCAGCTGTCGGCCGAGGGCATTCGCCCGCTGGCGCATATGGATTTCTGGACGCCGCTGGTGCTTGGTGTGGCCGCTTTGGTCGGTGCTTGGCGTTTGCAGCATCTGGCGCGGTGCGAAGCGCCCAGTGCGCTGGGTAATGTCAGTTTGCTTGGCCTGGCGCAGTTGCTGCTGGTGTGGGGCGCGGCCTGGTGGGCAGTGGCGCTGAGCAGCGAAGTGCTGCGCTTTGTTGCACCTGAATGGCAGGCAAGTGCCTTGCTCGCGATGCTTGCGGCCAGTGTTGCATTGGCGGCATTCCTCGCCCCGCGTACACGCTGGGCCGAACTGGCGCTGCTGTGCTGCCTGCTGACGCCGCTGGCCGGTGTGGTGCTGCTGCACGCCTGGCACCTGCACTATCACCCGGCTGCGCAGTTTGGCTGGCTGGCCTGGGCGCTGCTGTTTGCCGTGCACTTCTGGGCGCTGCGTCGCTTGGCTGCGCAGTTGCCGGCTGGGGCGCTGAGCGCGGCCCATGTACTCGGCTGCTGGTTGCTGCTGGGCGTGCTGGCGCTGGAGTTGCGCTACCTGCTGTTGGCGCTGTCGGAGCATTACAACGCCTGGCGTTGGCTGGGCTGGGCGCTGCTGCCGAGTGCCTACCTCTGGCTGATGGCGCTGCCGCGTCGCTGGCCTTGGCCGGTTGCCGCTTATCCGCGCGAATACCGCGTGTTGGCGGCGGCGCCGCTCGCGCTAATGATGCTTGGCTGGTTCTGGCTGGCCAACGTCGTCAGCGCTGGGGATGCTGAACCGCTCGCCTATCTGCCGCTGCTTAACCCGCTGGAACTGGGTTTGCTGTTTGCCCTTGGTGCGGTATTCGCCTGGGCGCGCCTGGGCCTGGCCGAGCTGGGTGTCGAGAGTCTGCGCAGTCAGTGGCTGACTCAGGGCGTGGCAGGCGCCTCGCTGTTCGCGTTGCTGACTGCCACGGTGATGCGTACCGCCCATCATTGGGGTGGCGTGCCTTATCAACTGGATGCGCTGCTTGATTCGATGCTGGTGCAGGCGGGGCTGTCGATTGTCTGGACGCTGATCGCGCTGCCGTTGATGGTCCTCGGCAATCGTCTTGGGCGTCGCGAGCTGTGGCTGATCGGTGCGGCGCTGATCGCGCTGGTGGTGGCCAAGCTGTTCTTTGTCGAGCTGGGTAATCGCGGTGGCCTGGAGCGCATCGTGTCGTTTATCGGGGTGGGTGTATTGCTGTTGGTGGTGGGCTATTTCGCGCCCTTGCCAGCACGCAAAGCGGATGCGGATCAGCCGCAGGAGCCAGCATGATCAGTCGTTTAATCAGCACTATGTTGCTCAGCCTGTTGTGCAGCGCGTCAGCCTTGGCGCAGGAGCAGCCCGCTGACTATGCGGTGCAATTACCGCTGAGCCTCAGTGGTGAAGGCCCCTGGTATCGCCTGGATGTGCCGATGGCACTGCATTTTGCTGCGCGCTATGGCGATTTGCGTGACCTGCGGGTGTTTAACGCCGAAGGTCAGGCGCTGGCGTACGCCCTGGTGGCAGGGCAGGGCGAGTCGCGCGACAGCCAGCAGGAGCAGGCGGTGAAGTGGTTTCCGCTGTACGCCGAACAGGGCGACAGCGCGGCCTCGCCAAGCTTGCGGGTACAGCGCAGTACCAGCGGTACCTTGATCGAACTGCTTGATGAGCCAGATGCAGCCGCCAAGCCGGCTCTGCTGCGCGGCTGGCTGTTGGATGCCAGCGTAATGGACGAGCCGCTGGTGCGCTTGCAGCTGGATTGGAGCGGCGCCCAGGACGGTTTTCAGCGCTTCAGCATCGAGGCCAGTGATGACCTGCAAGACTGGCAGTCCTGGGGCAGTGGCCAGTTGGCGCGCCTGTCTTTTGATGGTGAGCGTGTCGAGCAGCGCCAGGTCGAGCTGCCAGGGCTTAAGGCGCGCTATGTGCGTCTGCTCTGGCAAAGCCCGCAACAGGCGCCGCAGCTGACGGCCGCGAGTCTGCTCAGTCAGCGCAGTGACAGCGTGCCCGCGCCGCTGGTGTGGTCACAGCCGCTGGCAGCAACGCGCAGCCCGGATGGCGAATACCAGTGGCAGTTGCCCTTGGCCTTGCCCCTGGAGCGTCTGCATGTCGAACTCAGTCAGGCCAATAGCCTGGCGCCGATTCGCGTCAGCGGTCGCCATGAAGCCAAGGGCGCTTGGCAATCACTGGCACAGGGCCTGCTTTACCGGTTGCCGGAAAATGGTGCGGAAATCCGTCAGGACGAATTGCTCTTGCCGGGCTGGCCGGTACAGCAGCTGCGTTTACAGGTGGATGAGCGTGGCGGCGGTTTGGGCGTCGAGCCACCGCAGATCAAGGTGGCTGTGCGCGCCACCCAGCTGGTGTTCCTCCAACGTGGCAGCCCGCCTTATCGGCTGGCGTTGGGGCGAGCGGGAGCGCAGTCGGCGGCTTTGCCGCTGACCACTCTGATTCCGGGTTATGAGCCACAGCGCCTGCAGCAGCTGGGTATAGCTGAGGCGCAGTTGCAGGCTGAGAGTCTGGCGCAGCAAGAGCAGGCCGCAGCGGGTGAGAGTGACTGGAAACGCTGGGGTTTGTGGCTGGTGCTGCTAATTGGGGTGGGCTTATTGGCGCTGATGGCGGTCAGCCTGTTGCGCCGGCCGAGCGCTGAATAGCGACTGTTGGTGAAATAAAGGCCAGCTGGCTAACGATTTTTGCAGTATGGTTGGCACCTTAAATTGATTAGCGTTTGAGGTCAGGAAGGCCCTTGCGTATCTCGACTTTGCCCCGTCTTGTGGGCGCGCCTGCGCGTTTTCGCGGTCGATCTGACCGATTCGCTCAGCTGCTTCTTTCGGCAGAACCTACCCGATGAATGCCTGCGGTAATTCTGGCTGGGCGCTCAGCGCCCCGGTCATTCTCACCGGTCTGGTGTGCATCGGGGTGCTCTTGCTGGCCCGCTGGGTCACGCGGCAGCGCTATTTCCCAGGGCGCGAGAGCTTTATCGTGCTGCACTTGGCGAGCCTCTGGTGGATGATTGCCGCCAGCTTGGAAATGGCCGCGCAAGGCCCACAGTGCAAGGTGTTCTGGGCCACCATGGCCTGGCCGGGCATTCTGGTGGTGCCCACCTTCTGGGCCATTTTCCTCTGGCAATACGTCAACAGCGTGCGTCAACCGCTGCCGCTGCGTAGCACCCTGGGGTTGGCCGTGGTGCCGGTGCTGATCTGGCTGATGGCCCTGAGCAACCCCTGGCACGGCCTGTTCTACGGCGCGGGTACGGCGCCACTGAGCGATGAACCAGGCGCGCCGATTCGCTATCAGCACGGGCCGCTGTTCTACGCTGCCGCTGCTTACGTTTACCTGTTTATGACCTTCTGCATGGGTGTGGTGTTGCGCGCGGCCATCGTCAGTTATGGTGTGCATCGCCGTCATTACCTGGCGTTTGTCTTCGTCACGGCGGTGCCCTGGGTTGCCAATATCAGTTATGTGGTGTTTGGCTGGATGCTCTTTGGCTTCGACCCGACGCCCTTCAGTTTCGCCTTTACCCTGGTGGCGTTTGCCTGGCTGATCGTTGGCGTAAGGTTGTTTGACCTGCTGCCGGTGGCCCGCCACCTCCTGTTGGATGCCTTGCTCGATCCGGTGCTGGTGGTTGATGCGCAATTGCGCGTGATCGAGGCCAATCCAGCCGCCTTGAAGCTCGCCAACCTGCGCAGCGGCTGGCAGGGCCGGCAATTGGAGGATTGGCCGATTCTCGGGGCAGATTTGCAGCAGCTGCTCAGTCAGCAGGAACAAGGTGAGCATGATCGCCTGTTGACCCTGGCCAACTCGGCGCGGTATTTCGAAGTGCGTATTCGCGCCATCGAGCGGGTGACCCATCGCGGCACCGTGGTGCTCGGGCAGATGCTCTACCTGCGTGATGTTACTCAGCGCCACCTCAGTGAGTTAAAACTGGCCGAAGCTCTAGCCCTCAGTGAGGAGCGCCTGCGCACCATCACCAACCTGCATGAGCAACTGCAGGAGCAGGCGCTGTGTGACCCGCTGACCGGGCTTTACAACCGGCGTTATCTGGATGAGTTTTTTACCCGCGAGTTGGCCGTTGCACAGCGCGAGCGCACGCCGATTTCTCTGGCCCTGATCGACCTGGATCATTTCAAACAGCTTAACGACGAGCATGGCCACCTAGAAGGCGACGACGTGCTCAAAGGCGTGGCCCAGCACCTGCTGGAAAATCTGCGCAGCTCGGACGCGGTATTCCGTATCGGTGGCGAAGAGTTCCTGCTGATCCTGCCGCGTGCCGATGCCCACGAAGCCCGCGCGCGTCTAGAAACTATCTGCCGTGATTTGGCCGCACACCCCTTGCCAACGCGCGGGGGCGCACGTTATGTGACCCTCTCGGCCGGCCTGGCGCTGTGGCCGGAGCAAGGCTTGGTGCTCGATGAATTGCTGCACGTAGCCGATGACGCGCTGTATCAAGCCAAGCATGCGGGGCGTAACAGGGTCTGCAGTCTGGCCTGATGGTCCGGCAACTCCTTCCATCCAGTGCTAAAGCGCTTTCCCCGCTAAAAGGGTAAACTGCGCGCGATTTTTCTTCCTTCCCGGAGCCATCCATGTCCCGCGTTACCCTCAGCCGCTACCTGATCGAGCAGACCCGTTGCAACAACACCCCGGCCGATCTGCGTTTCCTTATTGAAGTGGTCGCACGGGCCTGTAAGGAAATCAGCCATCAGGTATCCAAGGGTGCACTGGGCGGCGTGTTGGGCAGCATGGGCACCGAGAACGTGCAGGGCGAAGTGCAGAAGAAACTCGACGTGATTTCCAACGAAATCCTGTTGGAAGCCAACGAGTGGGGCGGTCACCTGGCTGGCATGGCGTCCGAAGAAATGGACAATGCCTACCAGATTCCCGGTAAGTACCCGAAAGGCGCTTACCTGCTGGTTTTCGATCCGCTGGACGGCTCCAGCAACATTGATGTCAACGTTTCGGTCGGCACCATCTTCTCGGTGTTGCGTTGCCCGGATCGTAATGGTGATGAAGGCGACCTCGGTGAGGAAGCCTTCCTGCAGCCGGGTACCGAGCAAGTGGCGGCTGGTTACGCGATCTATGGCCCGCAAACCATGCTGCTGCTGACCCTTGGTGATGGCGTTAAAGGCTTTACCCTGGACCGTGAGCTGGGCAGCTTTGTGCTGACCCACGACAACATCAAGGTGCCGGAGTCGACCAAGGAATTCGCCATCAACATGTCCAACCAGCGCCACTGGGAGGCGCCGGTACAGCGCTATGTGAGCGAGTTGCTGGCGGGCGAAGAAGGCCCGCTGGGCAAGAATTACAACATGCGTTGGATTGCCTCGATGGTGGCGGACGTGCATCGCATCCTTACTCGTGGCGGCGTGTTCATGTACCCGCGCGACAGCCGTGAGCCTGAGAAGCCGGGCAAGTTGCGCCTGATGTACGAAGCCAACCCGATGTCGATGATCATCGAGCAGGCTGGCGGTGTGGCCACCAACGGCACCCAGCGCATTCTCGATATTCAGCCGACTTCCCTGCACCAGCGCGTCGCCGTTTTCCTGGGTTCCAAGGAAGAAGTGCTGCGCATCAGCGCCTATCACCGCGAGTAAGCGATGAGCGCGCCCTGGCAGCCGTTACTCGACTGGTGGTTCGGTGCGGCCGGCTGCGGCGCTGGCGTGACGGCTGCCGAGGTGGCTGCCAGTCGTACTGCGCTGTGGTTCGGCAAGCAGGACAGCCAGGATAACCAGGCGCGCGAGCAGTTTGGTGGGCTGGTTGAGCAGGCTCTGGGTAACCAGCTGCAAGACTGGCAGCGCGAGCCTGAAGGCTGGCTGGCAAACTTGCTGTTGCTCGATCAGCTGCCACGGATGATCTTTCGCGATACCCCGCGCGCTTTTGCTGGGGATCTGCTGGCTCGACCGTTGGCCCTGCTCGGGTTAGCTCAGGGCTGGGATCAGCAACTGCCACCAATCCAGCGGGTATTTACCTACCTGGTGTTGGAACACGCCGAAGAGCTGGCGTTGCAGGATCAGGCCGTGCAGCTGTTTGAGGCTTTACTTGAACAAGCCGTTACGGCCGAACGCGAGCTGTTTGCCGGTTATCTGGATTTTGCCGAGCGCCATCAGCGAGTAATCGCGCGTTTTGGCCGCTTTCCCCACCGCAACCCGATTCTCGGGCGTTCCTCCAGCGCCGAGGAATCTGCCTTCCTGTTGGAACCTGGCTCGCGCTTCTAGCATCCAAACAGGCATGCTCGGTATTGCTATGCCAAGCTGGTCTTGGTTCTTTCCTCAGGAGTTTCCCCATGTCTCTGCGTGTCGTCGCTCTACTCGCCGGTTGCCTGCTGCTGGCCGCCTGCAACAAGATCAATCAGGACAATTACACCCAGCTCAAGGCGGGCATGAGCAAGGATGAGGTTGAGAGCCTGCTGGGCAGTCCAGGTGAATGCGCCGGCGCGCTGGGTATGTCCAGCTGCACCTGGGGTGATGAACAGCGCTTTATCAGCGTCCAGTACGCCGGCGATAAGGTCATGATGTTCTCCGGCAAGGGGCTGAAGTGATGCGCCTGTTGGCGGCGTTGGCCGCAGCGGCGTTGCTGGTGGGTTGCGCCAACTCCGGCACGGGCGTGGTGCCGCCAAAGACGGTAGAGCAGGTCGACCTGCAGCGTTACCAAGGCACTTGGTACGAGCAGGCGCGTTTGCCAATGTTCTTTCAGCGCAACTGCGCGCAGTCTGAAGCGATCTATACGTTGCAGGATGACGGCGCGATTGGCGTGACCAATCGTTGCCGCACGTATGACGGCGATGTGCAGCAGGTGCAAGGTCAGGCCGTGGCGCAGGTGCCGGGCGAAACCAATAAGCTCTGGGTACGTTTCGACAACTGGGCTAGCACCCTGCTGCCAGGGCTGACCAAGGGCGAGTATTGGGTGCTGTACCTGGATGACGATTACCAGACTGCGCTGGTTGGGCACCCCAATCGCGAGTACCTCTGGCTGCTGACGCGCGACCAGGACATCAGTGCGCAACGTCGCGCCACTCTGCTTGAGGAGGCGCGCAGCCGTGGCTACGACACTCGCGCACTCATCTGGCGGCGGACGGATGCCGAGATGGCCTTGCAGCGTTAAGCGCCGCTTATTGTTTGGCTTTCGGGCTCTGCAGGCGGATATGCAACTGAGTGTCCGCCGTGCCGTGCTCAAACACGCTATCAGCCGGGGTCGGTTTGCCATTGAGCAGCGGTGGGTTACTGGATAAACCCACCGGCTCAAGTGGAATGCCCCGCCGGCCTTGGTCGAGCAGGCCGTTGCCATTGCTGTCCTGGAACACCTGGATGGCGTAGCGGCCGGGCGGCACGCTATCCAAACGCAGCTCGCCGTCGTCACTCCGTTGCTGGCGCAGTGGTTGTTCGGGCCAGCGGTTTTGCTCGCCGCTCACCAGTGCTGCGTACACGGGGCCTGTGGCCTGTATGCCGCCGACTGTGACCAAGATGTCGCCAGCCTGGGCCGCTGAGCTGACCAGTAGCAGCAAAAGGCCAGTCTGATAGCCGGCCTTCTTTACGGTTTGAAGAATTCTCTGTGGCATAATCCGGGCATTTCGCAGGAAGTGGCTGGCGATGCGTCAGGTCTTGATCGTTCATTTTTCGCAAACCGGCCAGCTAGACAGGTTGGCACAATCGGTATGCGGACCTTTACAGCAATGCCGCGATATTCAGCTGGATTTTCTCACGCTGCAACCCGCGCAACCTTACCCGTTTCCTTGGCCGTTTCTCGGCTTTTTCCGGATTTTTCCGGAAACCGTGTTGATGCGCCCGCAGCCATTGCTGCCGTTGGCGGTCGATGCGAACAAGCGTTATGACCTAGTAATCCTCGCCTATCAGGTGTGGTTCTTGTCGCCCTCGCAACCGATGACGGCTTTCCTGGCCTCCCCTGAGGCGGCGAAGCTGCTCAAGGACACCCCGGTGGTGACGCTGATCGGCTGCCGCAACATGTGGCTGATGGCCCAAGAGAAGGTCAAGAAGCAGCTCACTGAGCTGGGCGCGCGGCTGGTGGACAATATCGCCCTGACGGACGCTTGCGGAACAGCAGCGAGCTTTCTAGCAACGCCCTTGTGGCTGTTTACCGGACGGCAGAAGCCCTATAGCTGGGTGCCGCGCGCCGGTATCGATGAGGCGGAAATTAGCGCCGCCAGCCGCTTTGGCGTGGCCATGAGGCAACGCTTAACGGCTGACAGCCTGCCGATTGCGCAACCGATGCTCCGCGGCCTCGGTGCCGTGCGAATTGATGAAAAGCTGATCGCCAGCGAGAGGGTCGGCAATCGCAGCTTCCAGTTATGGAGCCGCTTGCTGGCGGCGTTAGGCCCGCAGCAGAGCCGTCGGCGTGGCGCCGGGCTGGTGGTGTATATCGTCTTTCTGTTGTGCCTGATTGTCACAGTCGTGCCGCTCAGTGCCTTGCTTAAAAAACTGTTGGCGCCGCTGTTAAAAGAGCGCACCCAGCGTGAGAAGGCTTACTTTGCCGGCCCGTCTGGCGAGTGAAGTGACCCGAGGAAGTCCCGTGGTACAACCTGTATATATCAACCGCATCAGCGCCTTCCTGCCTCATGAGCCGGTCGACAACGAGCAGATGGAAGCACGCCTGGGCCTGGTCGGCGGCAAACCCTCGCGGGCGCGCAAGCTGATTTTGCGCAGCAATGGCATTGTTCAGCGTCACTATGTGATCGACCCGCAGACCGGCGCACCGAGCATGAACAATGCACAGGTCAGTGCGGCGGCGATTCGGGGACTGCTCGGTGGCGATTTCCAGTTGAATGACCTCGATTGTCTAGTGGCCAGCAGCGCTTCGCCGGATCAGGTCATGCCTGGTCATGCGGTGATGGTGCAAGGCGAGCTGGGCAATCCACCGTGCGAAGTGGTGTCCACCGCCGGTATTTGCCTGTGCGGCATGACCGCGCTGAAATACGCCTGGATGAGCGTGGCCAGTGGTGAAAGCCGCAACGCCGTAGCCTGCGGCTCGGAAGTGGCGTCGACTCTGATGCAGGCGAGCAATTTCAGCGCCGAGTATGAGAGCCGCCTCGACGAGCTGGAAACCCACCCGGAAATTGCCTTCGAGAAGGACTTTCTACGCTGGATGCTCTCCGATGGCGCAGGTGCCGTGCTGCTGCAAGGCCAGCCGAACCGCACAGGCCTGAGCTTGCGCATCGACTGGATCGACATCTTCTCCTTTGCCGACCAGATGCCACCGTGCATGTACGCCGGCGCAGAGATGGTCGACGGCCAGCTACAGGGCTGGAGTCGCTACGAAGGTGCCGAGCGCAACCGCCGCTCGCTGATGGCGATCAAGCAGGATGTCAAACTGCTGAACGACAACATCGTCAAATACACCGTGGAAGAGACGCTGAAGCGCATCATGGCGCGCCGCGAGCTGCAGGCCGAGGCGGTGGATTATTTCCTCCCGCACTACTCCTCCGAATTCTTTCGCGAGCGCCTCTCCGTAGGCCTGGCCAATGCCGGCTTGCCAATCCCGCAGGAACGCTGGTTTACCAACCTGACCCGCAAGGGCAATACCGGCGCCGCGTCGATCTTTATCATGCTTGATGAGTTGTTCAATTCAGGTAGCCTGCGCAGCGGCCAGCGTTTGCTCTGCTATGTGCCGGAAAGTGGGCGCTTCTCCAGCGCCTTTATGCAGTTGACAGTGGTTGGCCAGGACGGTGACAACACATGAAGCTCGATGAGGTTCCTCAGGACCACAGCTCCACTTACGGCGGCCATTGCAAGCTGGTTTATGCCGTGGATGCCAGCGGCCATTACCAGGGCGCGCAGAGCGATGGCTGGGAGCCGGAAGCTTTCGCCACTCAGCTGGCCGTAGCCGAACTGCAGGAGCAGGAAGCCGAGGCCGAGGCGGGCTGGCAGCGCGGCGAGCTGTCGCCGCTGAAGTGCCTGATGTACCGCTACCGCCTGGATGAGCCAGCGTTGGCGCAGATTACTGGGCTGTGGCAGTGGCGTATTCGGCGGCACTTTCGTCCTGCGATTTACAAGACACTGTCGGCAGCCATCCTGGCGCGTTATGCGGACGCCTTCGGCCTGCCTGTTGAGCAGCTGATCATCTATCAAAAGGATTTGGCATGAGCAGTTTTCAGCATCAACAGAGCGCCCACTGCGAAAGCGGGGTGATGGCCAGTCTGTTGACCCATGCCGGTTTGCCGATGAGCGAGCCGATGGCGTTCGGCCTGGCCTCGGGCCTGGCGTTTGCCTACCTGCCGATCGTCAAACTCAGCGGCATGCCGCTGATTGCCTACCGCATGCCGCCCAAGCACCTGATCAAGACCCTGAGCAAACGCCTGGGGGCGAAGCTGCACACGCGCACCTTCGGCGATCCCGAGCAGGGCCGTCGTGAGCTGGATGCAGCGTTGGACAGTGGCCGTCTGGCCGGGCTGCAGAGTTCGGTGTTCTGGCTGCCGTATTTCCCGCCGGAGATGCGTTTTCACTTCAATGCGCACAACCTGCTGGCCTATGGCCGCGAGGGTAATGACTACCTGATCAGCGATCCGGTGTTCGAAGCGCCCGTGCGCTGCGCCGCCGAAGACCTGCAGAAGGCGCGTTTTGCCAAAGGGGCGCTGGCCGCCAAGGGGCTGATGTACTGGCTCAATGATGTGCCGCTGGAGCAGGACTGGAACAAACTGATCCGCCAGAGCGTGCTGTCCACCACACGGATTCTCGATGGCATGCCGCTGCCGTGGATCGGTATTCGCGGTATTCAGCACCTGGCCAAGCAGATCGACAAGCTCGATCCCATGCAGAGCAAGTACAACCGCCTGTACCTGACCCATATCGTGCGCATGCAGGAAGAAATCGGCACTGGTGGTGCGGGTTTTCGCTTTATGTATGCGAGCTTTTTGCAGGAGGCTGGCGAGAAGCTAGGCGACAACAACCTGCAGGAAGCTTCAGCGCAGCTGACCGCCATCGGCGACCAGTGGCGTCAGTTTGCCTCGGCTTGCGTGCGCGCCAGCCGCAACAAGGGCGAGACGCCCAACTTCGCGCCCATCGCCGAGAGTCTGCGTGGCATTGCCCTGCAGGAACGCGGGTTGATGAAAGAGCTGGCGGCCTGGAGCAAGCGCTAGGGTGGATCGCGCTGTATCGATCCACTGTTCAACGCCGCTGGTGGATGAACGCGGCGTCATCCGCCTTACAGCTTGATACGCAGCACTTCGGTATCTGCACTTAACTCGGCAAAACTGTTGGCGTAAGCGCCAGCAGTTGCACCTTCTAGCAGCACCGCCTGCACACAGAAATCCCCGTGCTCATCACAGACCAGCAGCAACGCCTGCTCGATGAGGCCGTCCTGCAAATCCAGATTGGCCAGGGCCTGTAGTTGCATCCAGACCTGTGCGCCAGCACCGATAAACAGGTTTGGCCCCTCTAGGCCCAGCTGTTGGGCGATATGAAAGCCGGCGGCATTGCTCACGCTGTTCACAAACTCGAAAGGCTTGGGCTGCTTGTGTTGTACGCACACGGCCTCCAGCAACGCGCCCATGGTGGCGCGCGCTGGGTGCGCGGAGGCCAGGTACAGGCCGCAGTTGCGGCGCACCTGGCTTTTCAGCGGGGCGGCGGCCAGCAGGCATTGCAGAATCAGTCGGTCGATACGCCGTGGCGGGCTGTCGAGCCACTGCCCGAGGGCGGTCTTCAGCTGTTTGTCATCCATGCTGGCCAGGCCGTGGATCTCACAGGTAGCGATTACCGACATGCTGAATCTCCCTGGGCGCAGCCTTGTAAAACCAGGCTGGCATTATTGCCGCCAAAACCGAAGAAGTTGGTCAGCAGCAGGCTGTCGGCCGCCAAGGCTTGCGGTTCTGCGCTAAAGGGCAACAGGGCTTCGCTGGCGTAGTCCACGGCTGGAAGTGCGCCCAGCTGCAGGGTTTTGAGTAACAGCAGGCTTTCACTCAGGCCGCAGGCCCCCAGGGTGTGGCCGAGCCAGGGTTTAAGCAGGCTCAGGGCCGGCATCTGTTCGCTATACAGCCGGCGCATGCCGTTGCTTTCGGCTTCATCGTTGGCGCTGGTGGCGGTGCCGTGCAGTTTCACCAGATTGATCTGCGCCGCCGAGCAACCGGCACTGTTGAGCGCCTGTTGCATGACCCAGTGGATATGGCTGCCATCTTCGCGGGTGGTGGTCAGGCTGCTGGTGTCGCACGCACTGAAACCGCCGAGCAGGCGCGCCAGCGGTGCGTCACCGGGTTCGCGGCTGAGCAGCGCCGCGGCATAGGCTTCGCCCAGCAAAAGGCCGTCGCGTTCAGGGTGGAAGGGGCGGTATTGACCGCTGGCGCTGGTCAGCATCAGCGCGCCGAATCCCTGCATAGCGATGGCGCTGGGTGTCTCGAAACTCAGCACCAGGGTGCGGGCATACTGGCCTGCGTTGATCAGGCGGGCGCCGTACAACAGGCCATTAGCCGCGCTGGTGCAGGCGGTGTTCAGGGTAAAGGCAGCGGCAAAGCCCCAACGCTGGCGTAGTTGGTGGGCCAGCATGTCGAGGGATGTTGAGTCATCTGGGCAAAAGCCCTGGCGTTCGGTGGTCAGGGCTTCCAGCTCACTGATATCCAGGCTGGTGCTGGCGACAATCAGCAGGCAGTCGTCGAGCGTTTGCGGTGGGACGCCGAGGGTCTCAGCCAGCAGGCGATCCAGGCGCTCACTCAGACTTTCGCCAGTATTAGCCGCGTACAGGTACGTGCGCGGTTCCTGCACTTCATGCAGTACGAAGGACTCGCCCTGAGGCGCCTGGCCGCGTTGCAGGGCCTGGGCGGCATGGTGCAGATCATCACCTAGGGCGCAGTGCAGGGCCGCGCGTTGCAGGTAGATGGGGGTCACGGCTGCTGCCTGATATAGGCGGCAATGCTGGCAATGCTGCCGAGAATGCGCCGTCCATCCTTGGCGCCCTCAATGCGCACACCGTAGTGCTGCTGCAGCGCCAGGGACACCTGCAGAGCATCCAGGCTGTCCATGGCAATACGGCTTTTGCCGCCGAACAGTGGCTCGTCATCGCTGATGCTTTGCCAGTCGATATCGTCTTCCTTGTCGCACTCGCGAATCAGCAGTTGTTTGAGTTGTTGTTCTAGTAGTGAGTGGTCCATTGCGTGCGCTGTACTCGTCGGGTGAACAGAAGCAGCCCAGCCATGCCGCATACGGCTGCAAACAGCAGCAGGCGTGCGCAGTAGGGGGCGATGTCGGCCAGTGAGCCGTGGCCCACCAGCAGGGTGAGGAAGGCGTCCAGCGCCCAGCTCATGGGGGAGATTTCCGCCAGTTGGGCCATGGCGGCCGGCATCACACTTTTCGGCACCATGATCCCGCCAATTGCGGCCAGCAGGATATTGATGCCGCCCCCGAGCAGCAGTGCCTGTTCGCTGCTGCGCGCCAACGAGGCGAGCAACAGGCCCAAGCTGCAGGTGGCAAGCGCCACACTGATGGCCAGCAGCGGATAGGCCACGGCGCTACCGGGCAGGCTAAGCGCCGGCAGACCAAGCAGTGGCAGGCCGTAGGCGCCAATACTCAGCAGCAGAGCGAACTGCAGCAGGTTGATGGCGAAGTACGGCAGCAGTTTGCTCAACACCAGGGTGCCAAGGTTCAGCCCCAGGCAGCGCAGGCGCAGCAGGGTGCCGCTCTGCTGTTCGCGCTGAAAGCCGCCGGCCATGGGGAGCACCACGAAGAACATGCCGAAGATCAGCCAGGCCGGCACGCTCAGTTGAGTGGCATTGGCGCGGCCGCTGAGGTCGCCGCTGGCCAGTTGTTCCTGTTCATTGATCTGGCTCTGAGTGCGCTGCTGCACCAGTTTCAAACGCTCAGCACGGCTGAGTTCGGCATCAACTACGCCGCTGTCTTCCAGATAGGCCAGCAGCCGGGTCTGCGCCAAGGCGATGCTCACCGCGCTGTGCAGGCGCTGGCGCGAGAGTTTGTCGAACTGTGCCGGGTAGCTCAGGCTCGGCCCTTGATGCGGGCTGTCCAACAGCGTGTCGGTGAAGTCTGCGGGCAGGCGCACGCGGGCCAGACGTTCGTCGCTGTTTGTGAGCAGCGTGCTGTCCGCCAGTTGCGCCTGCAGAGCGTCGCGGAAGAACTGGCTGGCATCGTCCTGCGGCGCTTCGATGATCACGCGCAGCGCCGGCGGTTTATCCTGCATATAGCTGGACATGGCCCCGGCCATCAGCAGCAGAAACAGCGTCGGCATGATGAACAGCACGGCCAGCGCATGGGGGTCGCGCAGCAGCAACAACACTTCCTTGCGCACCAGCGCCCAGAGCCTCATAGCCGGCCTCCGTTAAGGCGCAGGTAGAGCTGCTCGAGCGAAGGCCGGCCGAAGCGCAGCAGGTTGGGCAGGCCATCCTGGGCGGCGACAAATTCTGTAATGGCCAGCAGCTGCTGGCCATTCAGTGCTGCGATACGCAGACCCTTGGGCAGCACTTCGGCGCTCAGTTGCAGGTGTGCGAGCAGTTCGCTCAGACCTGTGGGCGCAGCGTCCGGCCATTCCAGCAGCAGGCCGTGGTCGTCGCCGAGCAGCTGGCGTTTGTCCAGATCCAGGCGCACCTGGCCTTCGTGCAGCAGCAGAATGCGCTGGGCGACCCGTTCGACTTCTTCCAGATAATGGCTGGTGTAGATCACCGCCTTGCCGTCGGCCGTCAGCTGCTCGACGGCTGCCAGCAACTGTTGGCGACTCGCGGCGTCGACGCCCACGGTGGCTTCATCGAACAGATAGAGGTCAGCCGGTTGCAGCAAGCCGATGGCAAAATTCAGCCGCCGCTGTTCGCCGCCGGACAGCTGCTCGCTGCGCCGCGTCAGCTTGTCTTCCAGTGCACAAATATCGATGCATTGTTGTAGACGCTGACGGCGTTCAGCACCGCGCAGGCGATACAGGTCGGCAAACAGTTCGAGGTTCTCGCCTACCTTGAGCCCGGCATAGAAGGCCAGTTGCTGCGGCACCAGGCCGAGCCTGGGTTGACCCTCCCAGCGCAGCTCACCCTGCTGCAACGCCAGCACGCCGCTCAGCAGCGACAGTAAGGTGGTTTTGCCGGCGCCATTGCTGCCCAGCAAGCCGAGGCATTCGCCGACCTGCAGCTGCAGGTCGATACCCTGCAGCGCCGCGCGGCTGGTGCCTGGGTAGTTGTGGACGACATTACGCAGCTCAAGCATGAATCAACACCAGCAGCAGTTTGCCGTCGAGCAGCAGATGTTCGTCGCTGTGGATGCTGAAGGCATAGAGCGCACCTGCCGGGCTTAGCGCCTCCTGCTGGGCACTGACCTGCAATGCGCCACTGCGCTGAGCTGGCTCGTGGTGTAGCTGCAGCTGCGAGAGCTTGCCGACCAGGGCCATTTCAATGGCATTGCTGTCGCCGTATAAGGCACCATGCGCGGCACATAACTGGGCCGCCGCCTCGAACAGCAGGCAGGGCGAGGCCGCTGGGCCGAAGGCATCTAGGTAGCGCCAGGCACTCAGGCCCTGAATGCTCAGGCTGTCATACGCCAACAGGCCGTCCAGCCAGAGAGCTGGGCCTTGGTGGGGCAGCAGGCTGTGCAGTTGAGTGCGATCCATTGCAGGCGGCCGAGGCAAAGAGGTCGGCAGTGTAACAGAGGGGCTGCAAGTCACGCAGTGCCTGGGTTTGGCAGGCCAGCGCGCAAAATTGGAGAGGTTCTATGGCGTGGTTGCAAGGGGGCGCTTTTGCGCTGGGGACGCTGGTGTTGATGGCGCTGTCCTGGCGGGCATTGCAGCGGCCCAAGTCCCACGGCTTCTACCGTTTTTTTGCCTGGGAGGCGATCCTGGCGTTACTGGTGCTCAACGGGCCGCAGTGGTTTGTCGACCGTTTTTCCGCTCATCAGCTGGTGTCCTGGGGCCTGTTATTCGCTTCGCTGCTGGTGCTGTTTCCCGGTCTTTATCAATTGCGCCGCATGGGCCGCCCGAACGAGCAACGCACGGATGCCGAGCTGTTTGCCTTCGAACGCACCTCGCAGCTGGTGACCAGCGGCATCTACAGCCACATCCGCCACCCGTTGTACGCCTCGCTGCTATTGCTGGCCTGGGGCGTGGCCTGTAAGCAACCTAATGGCCTGAGCCTGGTTCTGGCACTGCTGGCCAGCCTGACACTCTGGCTGACTGCCAAGCGCGACGAAGCTGAGTGTCTGCAGCAGTTTGGCGAGGCATACCGCGACTATATGCAGCGCAGCAGAATGTTTATTCCCTGGGTGATATAGCGCTATTCAACCGCTGAATAGGCTTTCTATTTACCCGTTTGGGTGAGGGCCGCGTGCGTGGGTTCTCATTAGTCTCCTTCGCTTGCCTGTGTAGGGCATCACAATAAGAAGGGGAACCCCATGAGTCATCCATTGAAAGCCTTGAGCGCTGCTGCGCTGCTGGCGAGTCTGTCTGCAGCGTCACAAGCCATGCCTTATTCGCAGTTGATCATTTTTGGCGATTCCTTGAGCGACAGTGGGCAGTTTCCGGATCTGGGTAGCCCTTTACTGGGGGGGAACCCGACTGGAGGGGTGCGCTTTACCAACCGCACTGGACCGAACTACTTAGGCAATAACAGCGAGTACTTCGATACGGTTGCCACCCAGCGTTTGGCTTCCCTGCTAGGCCTACAGGCGCTGCCCTCGACACCCATTCTGCCGCAGATACTGACTGGTAACGCCGATGGCACCAACTATGCCGTGGGCGGCTATCGCACTGATCAGATCCTGAGTTCGATCACCGCCGCCAATGGTTCTGTGGTGGATGCTGGCGGCGGCACCAGTCGTACTCGTAATGGGTATCTGGTAGATGTGCCACGCGTTGATCCCGATGCGTTGTTCTACATCAATGGTGGTGGCAACGATGTGCTGCAGTTTGTTGTGACTGACCAGGCAAGCGCTGCGGCTGCAGCGGCTGATTTGGTCGCGGGGGTAGCGGCTCTTCAGGCTGCAGGCGCGCGGACCATTATCGTCGCCGATCTACCTGACGTCGGCTTGACGCCAGCGGGTTTCGCCACCGGCTTCCGCGCGGCCTGGTCGAATGCATCAGGGCTGCTCAACGATGAGTTGGGTACTCAGTTGGCTGCATTGGGCGGCAATGTCATTCGCCTCAATTTCCGCGGTTTGCTTACCGAGGTGAAGGCTGATCTGGCCTCTTTCGGCTTCGACCCCTTGGTGGCGCAGACTGATGTCTGCTTCAGCGGCAGTAGTTGCCTGGCCGATCCGACCTGGGGCATCACAGGGCTCACGCCCAACCCTGACCGCTTGATGTTCAATGACGGGGTGCATCCGACTGCAGCCGTGCAACAGATCAGTGCGGATTATATTTTTTCGATACTGGGCGCGCCCTGGGAAGTGTCCCTGCTGCCGGAAATGGCGATGGCCAGCCTGAATGCCCATCAGCAGCAATTGCGCAGTGAGTGGCAAACAGATCGCGGCCTTTGGCAGGCTCAGGGTCAGTGGCGTAGTTTTGTCACGGCCAGCGGCATGCGTCAGCAGTTTCAGCGTGATGCTGCCACGAGTGGTGGTGACAGTGATGGCTTGGGCGTCCACCTGGGCGGTAGTTACCGCTTCGATGAAAACTGGCGCTTCGGCCTCTCGCTGGGCTTACAGCATCAGCAATTGGAGAGCGACAACGATTCCGAGTACGACCTGCGCAGCTATTTGCTCAGCGCCTTTTCCCAGTACCAAAAGGAGCGTCTGTGGGCTGATGCCAGCCTGAGTCTGGGGCAGCTGGACTACAGCGACCTCAATCGTCAGTTTGCTCTGGGGATTGCCGAGCGCCGCGAGAAAGGCGATACCGATGGCAAGCTCTATGCGCTGTCTGCGCGAATTGGTTATGACCTGGCCAATGCCGGCACTGACTGGCGTGTCAGCCCCTTTATCAGTGCCGATCTGGCACGGGTGGATGTGGATGGTTATGCCGAGCAGGGCAACAGTTCCACGGCACTCAACTTTGGCGATCAGCAGCGTGACAGTCGCCGCTTGGGTGTAGGCCTGCAGCTTAATTATCAATTGAGCAACAGCACCCAGCTGTATGCCGAGGTCGCCCGTGAACGCGAGTTCGAGGACGACCGGCGTGACTTGAAAATGGGGCTTAACTCCGTGTCGGGCAATCAATTCGAACTGCAGGGGCATACGCCAGCCAATGGACAGACGTTGGCCAGCTTCGGTGTGCAGCATGTTTTGGGGAATGAGTTAAAGCTGAGTGCAGGCTACAACTTCCGTGGCACTACAGACCGCCAGCACGGCATTAACCTTGGGCTCAGCTTGGACTGGTAACTCTGTTAGCCGCCCGCAGCCTTTCTGTAGGCGGCTTATTGCCAGCTCAGCCGTGCCAGCTTCCACTCATCGCCTTCAAGCCACCACTCCATCTTCACGCTGTAGTGGCGTGCGCTATCGGGGATCAGACCCTCTGCACCGGCCAGGCCGATCTGGGCTTCGGTGTGGCCTTTTTCGCGGTAGGTCGTGTCGAGGTAGCTGTTCTTGCTCAGGGCCAGCACCTTGATGTTTTTGTGGCGCATAAACAGCAGCAACATGGTGCGCTGCGCCCACTCACGGTCAAATTCGTCTTGGGCCGAGAACTGCGGGTGCAACTGGTCGAGTACCGCGTTGTTCTTCTTCGCTTCCAGGTTGTCCTGCAGTTGTTGCACGGCTGCTTCCAGCGCGGCCTGTGGATCATCTTTGGCGCCGCAACCGGCGAGCAGGGTGCAAAACAGTAGGAAAGCTAAGGCAAATATCCGTGTTGGCATGCTGAACTCCTTTTTCATGGTTATGATGCCCGGCAGAGCTTAAAGCGGTTGCGCCCGTGGGTGTTCGGCGCAAGGCCGTCGACGTTACGCCGCGCATTATTCAGGTCAAGTCAGGAGCATGCCATGCAGACCTTGTATCCGGAGATTAAACCCTACGCCCGTCATGAGCTGGCGGTGCAGGCGCCGCACGTGCTGTATGTCGACGAGAGTGGTTCGCCGGATGGTCTACCTGTGGTGTTCATTCATGGCGGCCCGGGCGCCGGCTGCGACGCGGCGAGCCGGCGCTATTTCGACCCCAACCTGTACCGTATTGTCACGTTTGATCAGCGTGGCTGCGGCCGTTCCACACCGCACGCCAGCCTGGAGAACAACACCACTCAGGCACTGATCGCTGACATGGAGCAGATCCGCGAGCACCTCGGCATCGACAAATGGGTGCTGTTCGGCGGCTCATGGGGTTCGACCCTGGCGCTGGCTTATGCTCAGGCTCATCCGCAGCGCGTGCATGGGCTGATTCTGCGCGGCATCTTTCTGTGTCGCCCGCAGGAAATTCAGTGGTTCTATCAGGAAGGGGCGAGCCGCCTGTTCCCCGATTACTGGGAAGATTACCTCGCGCCGATCCCCGCGGATGAGCGCGGTGATCTGGTACAGGCCTTCTACAAACGCCTGACCGGCCCGGATCAGATAGCCCAGATGCATGCCGCCAAAGCCTGGTCGACCTGGGAAGGCCGTACCGCCACCCTGCGCCCCAATCCTCAGGTGGTTGACCGTTTCAGTGACGCCCTCCGCGCGCTGTCGATTGCCCGCATCGAATGCCATTACTTCGTCAATAACGCTTTCCTCGAAACCGATCAGTTGCTGCGCGACATGCCGAAGATCGCCCATCTACCTGGGGTGATAGTGCACGGCCGCTATGACGTGATCTGCCCACTGGACAACGCCTGGGCGCTGCACCAGGCCTGGCCGAACAGCGAACTGCAGATCATCCGTGATGCCGGCCATTCGGCCGCAGAAGTCGGCATTACCGATGCCCTGGTGCGTGCGGCGGACGACCTGGCGCGGCGCCTACTCAACCTGTCTCCGGACGAAGCATGAAGGCACTGATTCAGCGGGTGCGTGGCGCCCGAGTAGAAGTGGCGGGTGAGGTGGTTGGCGCAATTGATCATGGCTTGCTGGCGCTGGTGGGCGTCGAGCCGCAGGACACCCCGGCCAGTGTCGAGAAAATTCTGCACAAGCTGCTCAACTACCGCGTGTTCAGCGATGCGGCTGGCAAGATGAACCTGTCGCTCAGCGATAGTGGCGGTGGCTTGCTGTTGGTGTCGCAATTCACCCTGGCCGCCGACACCAAGAGCGGCCTGCGCCCAAGCTTTTCCAGTGCTGCACCACCGGCGCTGGGCGCGGAGCTATTCGACCTGCTGGTTACCCAGGCCCGCGGCAAACACTCGCAGGTTGCCACTGGCCGGTTCGGGGCCGATATGCAGGTGCATCTGGTCAATGACGGGCCGGTGACCTTTTTGCTGGAGAGCTAGCAGCTCGGCTAGCGCGCGAGGGCTTCGGCGACAAAGTCCAGGCGGTCCTGGCCGAAGTGCATCTCCTGGCCGATGAAGAACGTCGGTGCGCCAAACACGCCGCGCTTGATCGCTTCTTCAGTGGTGGCCTTGAGGCGTTCCTTTACCGCTTCATCGCTGACCAGTTGCTCAAACTCAGTTAGGTCGAAACCCGCGTTGCTCAATACCTCGGCCACGACCTCGGGCTTGCTGAGGTTTTTTTGTTGCACCCACAGCGCCTCGAAGAGGGTTTTCACGTAGTGCTCGAAGCGCTCGCTGCCCTGATAACCGGCTGCGCCGCGCATCAGGGTGAGGGTGTTGATCGGGAAGTGCGGATTGAAGGCCATCGGCACGCCATAGCGGCTGGCAAAGCGTGCGAGGTCCCTGAGCATCCAGGCGCCCTTGCTCGGGATCATGACCGGCGACTGGTTGCCGGTGGCTTTGAATACGCCACCGAGCAACATCGGTCGCCAGATAAGCTGCGCGCCGGCTTCGTGGGCGATTCGCGGCACCTGGGTCCAGGCCAGGTAGCTGGCTGGGCTGCCGAAATCGAAAAAGAATTCCAGGGTTTTGCTCATTGCATGCTCCTTCGGGAGATCTTGTTATTGGGCGAGCGCGCAGTCGTTAGAACGTCTCAGACCATGGTCGCAGATCCAGCTCATGCACCCAGCAATCACGAGGCTGGCAATGGATCTGCCAGTAGGTGTCAGCGATGTGGTCGGGATTGAGAATACCGTCCTGATCCTTGAGCTGGTACAGCTGCGGAAAGGTGTCGCGGATAAACGCGGTGTCGATGGCCCCGTCAATAATCGGGTGGGCGACATGAATGCCCTTGGGGCCGAGTTCGCGGGCCATGCTTTGGGCCAGCGCACGCAAGGCGAACTTGGCGCTGGCGAAGGCAGAGAAATTGGCCCGGCCACGCAAGGAAGCGGTGGCGCCGGTAAAGATGATCGTGCCCTGGCCACGCGGTAGCATCACGTTGGCCGCCTCACGACCGGTAAGAAAACCGGCCAGCGCGGCCATTTCCCAGACCTTGCGGTAGACCCGCTCGGTGGTTTCGGTGATGGAAAACTGCACGTTGGCGCCGATGTTGAACACCACCGCATGCAGAGGGCCGACCTCGCGCTCAATGGTGGCGAACAGCTCGATCACCTGCTCCTCAACGCGTGCATCGCAACCAAAGGCGCGGGCAGTTCCGCCAGCCGCTTCGATCTCCGCCACCAATGGCACGAGTTTCTCGGCGTTGCGTCGTGCCACGCAGGCGACGTAACCCTCGCGGGCGAAGCGTTTGGCGATGGCGCCGCCGGTGGCGTCACCGGCGCCGACGACCAAAATTGTTTTGCGTTCGCTCATTGCTGTCTCCATCAGTTCTATTTTGGAACCTGGTTCGATAGTCGGTTCCATTTTGGAACCTGTCAAGCTATCGTGAGCCATTGCTGTTGGAGGTTGGCTTATGCGTTGGGAAGAACTGGAGCAGCAACCCTGCTCGCTGGCCCGCACCCTGTCGGTGGTGGGTGATCGCTGGACGCTGTTGGTGCTGCGCGAGAGTTTTCTCGGTATTCGTCGTTTCGATGCGTTCGAGAAACGTCTGGGGATTACCCGGCATGTGCTGGCCGATCGCCTGAAAAAACTGGCTGAAGCGGGCGTACTGGACAAGGTGGCGTATCAGCAGCGGCCGTTGCGTGAGGAGTACTGCCTGAGCGCCAAGGGCCGTGATCTGTATCCGGCCATCATGGCGCTGGTGCATTGGGGCGACCGCCATATGAGCGGCGCCGAGGGTGCACCGATCCGGCACATCCACCGCAGCTGCGGCCAGCCGATGCATGGCGTACTGGTGTGTTCGGACTGTGGTGAGCCGCTGCAGCCGCGTGACGTTCAGTTGGTTGAAGCGCCAGCGCTCAAGGGTCAGCTACTGCCGGCGCATTGGCATCAACTGCAGGAGCAGGGTTAGAACAGTCGCGCCAGTAATGCAGTAACCGCTGTTTCCACCCGCAGAATTCGCGCGCCCAGCTGCACCGGCTGCAGGCCGGCTTCGGTGAGCTTTTCCACTTCGTAGGGAATCCAGCCGCCTTCTGGGCCGATGGCCAGCGTCACAGGCTGTTCGACTGCGCGCGGGCAGGCTGGGAAGTCGCCGGGATGGCCGACCAAGCCCACTGTTCCAGCAGCGATGCCAGGCAGCTGATCTTCGACAAAGGGCTTGAAGCGCTTCTCGATAATGACTTCCGGCAGCACGGTATCGCGGGCCTGTTCCAGGCCGAGAATCAGCTGTTCGCGAATCGCTGCGGGTTCGAGGAAAGGCGTCTGCCAGAAGCTTTTTTCCACCCGGTAGCTGTTCAGCAGAATCAGCCGAGGCACGCCCATACTGCTGACGGTTTGTAACACGCGCCGCAGCATCTTCGGCCGGGGCAGGGCGAGCAGCAGGGTCAGGGGTAGTTTCTCAGGCGGCGGCTGATCGAGCTCCACAGACAACTCGGCCTGCTCAGCATCCAGGCGCAGCAATTGGCCGCTGCCCATCAGGCCATTCAGGCGGCCTACGCGCAGGCTGTCGCCCGCTTCGGCGCGGTGCACGTCATGCAGGTGCTTGAGGCGACGGCCGCTGAGCAGCACGCGGTCGGCAGCGATAAAGTCGCCGTCTTCCAGCAGCAGCAGGTTCACGGTTGTGCAGCGGGTGGTTGGTCGTTGGTCGAACTGTCGCTTTCCTCTGTCGCCGCGGTTTCCTCGTCGTCACGGCGCTTGACCAGGCTGCCGCAGAGCAGGCCTGCTTCAAACAGCAACCACATGGGTACGGCCAGCAGGGTTTGCGAGAACACGTCTGGCGGTGTCAGCACCATGCCAACGACGAAGCAGCCAACGATCACATAGGGCCGGCTTTTACGCAGGGTGGCGACATCGACCACGCCAACCCAGATCAGCAAAAAGGTCGCGATGGGGATTTCGAAGGCCACGCCAAAGGCGAAGAACAGGGTCAGAACGAAATCCAGGTACTGACCGATATCGGTCATCATCGCCACGCCTTCCGGGGTCACGCTGGCGAAGAAGCCGAACATGATCGGGAACACCACGAAGTAGGCGAAGGCCATTCCCGCATAGAACAGCAGGATGCTGGAGATCAGCAGCGGGACGGCAATGCGCTTCTCATGCTTGTACAGCCCCGGCGCGATAAAGCCCCAGATCTGATGCAGGATGATCGGGATGGCCAGAAATAGAGCGACCATCAGGGTCAACTTGAACGGCGTAAGGAACGGCGAGGCCACACCGGTGGCGATCATCGTTGCGCCTTCCGGCAAGTAAGCGCGCAGTGGCGCGGCGACCAGTGCGTAGATGTCCTGAGAGAAATAGAACAGCCCGGCAAACAGGGCGAACACCGCTGCGACAATGCGCAGCAGGCGCGTGCGCAGTTCGGTCAGGTGGGAGACCAGGGGCATTTCCTGATCGCTGTCCGGTCGTTGGCTCATGGTTGTGGGCTTTTGTCCTGACGGGTGCTGTCGGTAGCGGCTGCCGGCTCTGCGGCGGGTGCGGCGTTGGTTGTGCTCGGTTCGCTGGTACTGCTAAGCGGCGCGCTGAGGCTTTGTTTCATCGCGTTCATTTCCCGCTCCAGCTCAAGGATCTGCTCGTTATGCAGCTGGCGGCGGATTTCATCCGCGCCGATCTCACGCTCGACCTCAGCCTTGATCGCGCTGAAGCTGCGTTTGATCCGACCGATCCACAAACCTGCCGTGCGCACTGCGCCGGGCAGGCGATCAGGCCCCAGCACCACCAGGGCGACGATGCCGACCAGCAGCAGTTCGGTAAAGCCGATATCAAACATGGCTTAGTCTTTTTTCGCCGGTTCTTCGACCTTGCGCGCCTGAGCGTCGATGGTCTGACCTTTCGGCTCATCCACGGCAGGGGCCGGCTTCTCTGCGTCGCCGTTGTCCATCGACTTACGGAAGCCCTTGATCGCGTCGCCCAGGTCAGAACCCAGGCCCTTGAGGCGCTTGGTGCCGAACAGCATGACCACGATCAGCAGGATGATCAGGAGTTGCCAGATGCTAATGCCACCGAATCCCATAATGCGTACTCCGAAAGTGAAGGTTTAATCAGTCTTGCGAGCGTGCGGCTTTTTCCGCGTGCCCGGAGAGGCCAAAGCGCCGGTCCAACTCGTCCAATACCGCCTGGGGGTGCTGGCCGAGGGCGGCAAGCATAACCAGGCTGTGGAACCACAGGTCGGCGGTTTCATAAATCACATCGCTGCAGTCGCCGCTGACGGCTGCATCTTTGGCGGCGAGGATGGTTTCCACCGACTCCTCACCGACCTTTTCCAGAATCTTGTTCAGGCCCTTGTGGTACAGGCTGGCGACATACGAGCTGTCGGCGGCAGCGCCTTTGCGCGACTCCAGCACCTCGGCCAGGCGGCTCAGGGTATCAGTCATGGCCGAGTTACTCATGGGTATGTCCTGCGCTGTAGATGGCGTGCGGGTCTTTCAGTACCGCTTCGACGATTTTCCAGGTGCCGTTCTCAAACACCCGGTAAAAGCAGCTCTCGCGGCCGGTGTGGCAGGCGATACCGCCCAGCTGTTCAATCATCAGGATGATCACGTCGGCGTCGCAGTCCAGGCGCATTTCATGCAGTTTCTGCACATGCCCGGATTCTTCACCTTTACGCCAGAGTTTGCCGCGCGAGCGTGACCAGTAGATGGCACGTTGTTCGGTGGCCGTCAGGGACAGCGCCTCACGGTTCATCCAGGCCATCATCAGTACACGGCCGGTCTTGTGGTCCTGGGCGATGGCCGGTACCAGGCCGTCGCTGTTCCAATTGATGTCGTCGAGCCAGTCAGTCATTGCAAGTTCCGCCCATCTCGGGCTGTCTGATTCAGAAAGCTAGTGTGCCAGTGCCTACCCGGTGTGGCTATCGGCGCAGCACCAGATAGAGGCCGCCCGCCAGCATTAGCCAGCTCGGCCAGGCGATCAGGCTCAGCGCCAGGCCCTGTGTAGCAGCGCCACCGATCAGCGCTGCGCCGAGCAAGCGTGCAGGCCATTGGCGGCGTGCCACGGGCTGCTCCTGGTGGCTGGCCGGTTGCTGATTGAGGCGCTCAAGGGTTTCACGGGCAATTTGCGACAGATGCGGCACCTGCTCGGCCTGCAGTTGCAGGTTGCGCAGCAGCTGCAGCGGGCTGATGCGCTCACGCATCCAGCGCTCAAGGAAGGGCTGGGCGGTGCTCCACAGATCCAGGTCGGGGTAGAGCTGGCGGCCCAGGCCTTCGATATTCAGCAGGGTTTTTTGCAGCAGCACCAGCTGCGGTTGCACTTCCATATTGAAGCGCCGCGCGGTCTGGAACAGGCGCAGCAGCACCTGGCCGAAGGAGATGTCCTTCAGCGGTTTTTCGAAGATCGGCTCGCAGACGGTGCGGATCGCCGCCTCGAAATCATTGATCTTGGTTTCCGCCGGCACCCAGCCCGAGTCGATATGCAGCTGTGCCACGCGACGGTAATCGCGCTTGAAGAAGGCAATCAGGTTGCGCGCCAAGTAGTCCTGATCTTCAGCGGTGAGGCTGCCGATGATGCCGCAGTCGATCGCGATGTATTGCGGGTTCCATGGCGTGCGCGTGCTGACGAAGATATTGCCGGGGTGCATGTCGGCATGGAAGAAACTGTCGCGGAACACCTGGGTGAAGAAAATCTCCACGCCGCGTTCGGCCAGCAGTTTCATATCGGTGCGCTGATCGGCCAGGGTTTCCAGGTCGGTAACCTGAATGCCGTAGATGCGCTCCATGACCAGCACCTTCGGCCGGCAATAATCCCAGTACACCTGCGGCACATAGAGCAGCGGCGAGCCTTCGAAGTTGCGCCGCAGCTGGCTGGCGTTGGCCGCTTCGCGCAGCAGGTCGAGTTCGTCGTAAATGGTCTTTTCGTAATCGCTGACCACTTCCACCGGGCGCAGGCGACGCGCATCCGCGGAGGCGCGCTCGGCCACTTTGGCCAGTAGGAATAGCCAGGCGATGTCCTGCTCAATGACCGGTTTTAAGCCTGGGCGGATGACTTTGACCACCACCTCTTCGCCGCTTTTCAGCTGCGCGGCATGCACCTGGGCGACCGAGGCCGATGCCAGCGGTTGCGTATCAAAACGGGCAAACACTTCACCGACCTTTGCGCCCAATTGGGATTCGATCAGTGCCAGCGCCTTGGCCGGGTCGAAGGGCGGTACCTGATCCTGCAGCTTGGCCAGCTCGTCAGCGATATCAGTGGGCAACAGGTCGCGGCGGGTGGAAAGCAGTTGGCCGAACTTGATAAAGATCGGCCCCAGTTCTTCCAGCGCCAGACGCAGACGTGCGCCGCGCGACAGCAGCAGGTTGCGGCGTGGCAGCCAGCGCCAGGGCAACGCATAACGCAGCGCGCGTGCCCAGAAGGGCAGCGGCAGGGCGAATAACAGGTCGTCCAGCTGGTAGCGAATGACTACGCGCTGGATACGCAACAGACGACGAACGGCAAGCAGCTTCATGCGATGGGCTTATGGCGTTGGGCGAGGCGCTCGATGCGCGCGTCGAGTCGGTCGAGGGATAGCTTGAGGTGGTCCAGTTCGGCGAAGCGCGCATCGGCTTCGCGCTGGCCGACCAGGCTGCGGGATTCTTCACTGAGGTAATCGGCCAGGTTCAGGCGCAGGCTGTCGAGCGCCTGGCTGCTCCAGTTCACCCGGCTGCGCAGATGGCCACCGAGCAGCTGGCTGCCGACTGGGCCGAGCCAGCGCGACAGCTCGTATTCCCAGTCCAGCTCAAGGTCCTGAAGGATTCCGGCCAGCTCCAGCAGGGCGGCGCTGTCGCCATCCAGCGTGACGTCCGGGCTGTGCAGGATGCTGGTCTTGTCGCGGCTCACGGCCAGGCGCAACAGGCTGGCGGCGGGGGCGCGCAAGTGACAATCAGCATCGCCGGCCCATTGCGCGGCCAGTTGCAGGCCGCTGGCGCTAGGCAGAATAAACAGCTGCAGATTTGGCGCGGCGCACTCCACGGCAATCACCCGGCCGCTCAAGCGCGCCAGGCGCGGCAGCGCGGTGCTGTCCATGGCCAGCACGCGATTGAGGCCGAGCTCGACGCCGGCCAGCAGCCCGGTCAGCAGCATCAGGGCTTGATGCCGCGGTGCAGGGCGACGATGCCGCCGGTCATGTTGTGGAAGGTCACGCGCTCGAAACCAGCTTCAACCATCATCGCCTTGAGGGTGTCCTGATCCGGGTGCATGCGGATCGACTCGGCCAGGTAGCGGTAGCTTTCGGCGTCGTTGGTGATCAGCTTGCCGGCCAGCGGCATGAACTTGAACGAGTAGGCGTCGTAGAACTTCGACAGCAGCGGACTGGACGGTTTGGAGAATTCCAGGATCAGCAGGCGGCCGCCCGGCTTGAGCACGCGCAGCATCGAGCGGATGGCGTCTTCTTTGTGCGTCACGTTGCGCAGGCCGAAGGCGATGGTCACCACGTCGAAATGGTTGTCCGGGAACGGCAGTTTTTCCGCATCGGCCTGAACGAAGCTGACGTTACCGGCCACGCCTTTGTCGAGCAGGCGATCACGGCCGACGCGCAGCATCGATTCGTTGATATCGGCCAGCACCACTTCGCCAGTCGGGCCGACCAGGCTGGAAAACTTGCGGGTCAGGTCGCCGGTGCCGCCGGCGATATCCAGCACCCGGTTGCCGCTGCGCACGCCAGACAGTTCGATGGTGAAACGCTTCCACAAGCGGTGCATACCGCCAGACAGCACGTCGTTCATCAGGTCGTACTTGGCCGCGACCGAGTGAAAGACTTCGGCGACTTTTTCCGCCTTCTGGCTTTCCGGCACGCTCTGGAAGCCAAAGTGCGTGGTGGGTTCGCTGTCGCTGCTCTTGCGCGGATCGTTCATCGTGGCCTTTCCTAAAACACAGAGGCTGCATCTAAAGTGGCGGCCATTCTAAACCCAAAAAGCCCCGCTGGGTTTGGGCCGTGCGGCGGCGAACCACAAAGTTCTGCAACGGACTGAGCGCTGACGTCGTGTGCAGCTTGCGGTCTGCAGCCTTGCTATAGTCGCAGCGACGTAAGGTCGCAGTTAACGGGCGAGGAGAAATGCCATGGCCAAAATCACCGTAGAACGTCCCCACACCCTGGGGCGCGAAGTCGCCCGGGAAAAAGCCGAGCAACTGGCCGAGCGCCTCGCTCGTGAATATGACGTGCGTTACCGCTGGAATGGCGACACGCTGGAATTCAAGCGCAGCGGCGCGGATGGGCGTATTGAGGTGCATGACCACAGTGTGCGCGTACAGCTCAGCCTAGGGCTGTTGCTGTCGGCGATGAGTGGCAGCATCAAACGCGAGATCGAAGAGGTGCTGGACAAGAATCTGCAGGCCTGAGGTTTACGGCCGTTGCTGCTCTCTTTTTGAGCATGGCTCCTGCAATTTTCCGCATGCTT
Organism: Pseudomonas sp. 9AZ; assembly: GCF_902506525.1. Lineage (NCBI taxonomy): Bacteria > Pseudomonadati > Pseudomonadota > Gammaproteobacteria > Pseudomonadales > Pseudomonadaceae > Pseudomonas > Pseudomonas sp. 9AZ. The sequence continues at coordinate 4,283,763 of NZ_LR733840.1, read as the reverse complement.
AGTATGCGGTTTCTAATTTTCATCGATACCGTGCACCTAAGCCTGCATTCCGTGGGCGTTTCCTCGAAACACTTAGAGTGAGGTGCACCATGTCGAAAGTTGCCGTTAAAAAGAAAGCCGTCGTTGAAGAAACCAGCACTGTGCTGAGCGACGCGAAAGTTTACGCCCGCAAAATCTGGCTGGCAGGTCTGGGCGCATACGCCAAAGCCGGTCAGGAAGGTTCCGAGTACTTCAAAGAACTCGTGAAGAGCGGCGAAGGCGTTGAAAAACAAGGCAAAAAACTGGTCAACGAACAAGTTGAAGCCGCCAACAGCCAGATCGACAGCGTTAAGACCACTGTCACCAGCAATGTCAGCAGCGTGAAAGGCAAGTTCGAAGTTCAGCTCGACAAAATCGAGAAGGCCTTCGATAACCGTGTTGCCAGCGCCCTGAATCGCATGGGTATCCCGTCCAAGCAGGATGTTGAAGTACTGTCTGCTAAGCTGGATGAGCTGAGCGCGTTGCTCGAGCACGTCGCGCGTACCAAGTAAGGAGAGCAGGATGGCTGTCAAAAAGAAAACCGAAAAGCAAACCACTTCCTGGATCGGCGAAGTAGAAAAATACTCGCGTCAAATCTGGCTGGCTGGTTTGGGTGCCTACTCCAAGGTCAGCAAGGACGGCAACAAGCTGTTCGATACGCTGGTCAAGGATGGCGAAAAAGCTGAGAAGCAAGCCAAGACCGAAGTTGACAAGCAAGTTGGCGCAGTGAAGACCACTGTGGGTTCGAAAGTGGACACTGCCAAATCGAAAGTTGATGAAGTCAAAGACAAGGCTATTGGCAAGTGGGGCGAGCTGGAAGAAGCCTTCGACAAGCGTCTGAACAATGCCATTTCGCGTCTCGGTGTTCCGAGCCGCAATGAAGTGAAAGCGCTCAACGCCAAAGTTGAAAGCCTGACCAAGCAGATCGAGCAACTGACCGGTGTTTCGGTCAAGTCGGTCAAGCCTGCTGTGAAGAAAGTAGCGGCCAAACCAGCTGCTAAGCCAGCAGCCAAGCCGGCTGCTAAAGCAGCCGCCAAGCCTGCAGCGAAACCTGCTGCCAAGCCAGCGGCTAAACCGGCCGTCAAGGCTGCAGCCAAACCAGCGGCTAAACCTGCTGCCAAAGCTGCTGCTAAGCCAGCCGCCAAGCCAGCAGCTAAACCCGCTGCCAAGGCACCAGCCAAGCCGACCGCCGCGAAGCCCGCTGCTGCTCCGGCCGCCGCTGCTGCACCTGCACCGGCCGCTGCACCTGCTGCACCTGTAACACCTGCCGCCCAGTCGTAAGACGCGCAGCAGTCAACGCAAACGCCCGGCCTAGAGCCGGGCGTTTGCGTTTATGCATTCGCGTTAATCTTCGAGGTAGCGCTGCGCCAGGTGTTCGGCGGCGTAGCGTGACTCTTCGGCCAGATGTGGAGCCACCAGCATCATCACCTGATACACCACCAGGCGACTCTCGCCTTCGCGACCGATGATGCGTTGGTAGTCCAGGGAAAACAGCAGGGTCAGGGTTATTTGCTCGACCAGTTGGCCGAGCGAACGTGTGTCGCTTTGCAACTGGCCATCAAGTTGCAGCTGGGCGAGCAATTCGGCCAGCGCGCGTTTCAGGGTGTTGAGCCAATGACGCATGCCGCGTTCCAGTTTTGGCAGACGGCTGGTCAGGTTGGACAGGTCCTGGAACAGGAAACGGTAGTGCGCCAGGCGCTCGACGATCAGGTGCAGAAACAGCCAGTAATCTTCCACATCCAGCTGCACGTCTTCGGGCGGTGAAAGCAACGGCGCGAGTTCCGCTTGAAAGCGCTCGAACAGACCGAGGATCAGCGGCTCTTTGCCATGGAAGTGGTAGTAGAGGTTGCCTGGGCTGATGCCCAGCTCGTTGGCGATTTCCAGGGTGGAGACATTCGGCTCGCCCTTCTGGTTGAACAGCAGCAGGGCACATTCAAGGATTCTGTCGCGGGTTTTCATCCGGTCTTCTTATTCTGGCCGCGGGAAGGCTGACGATACCTGGCCGCATGGGTTTGCGGCCAGTTTGATCAGGCATGTTTGGGTGTTTTAGCGCACGTGCACATAGGTGCCGGGCGCAGCTTCCATGGCTGGGTAGTGCTGGTTACCAAGCGCCATCAGGGTGTCCTTTTGTTCACCCGAACGCTCCTGCATCCAGCTCAGCCACACCGGCCACCAGCTGCCTTGCACGTGCTCGGCATCGTGGTACCAGGCGCGCGGGTCACCAGTGAGCTTGGGGTTCTCCAGGTAATTGGACTTCGGATTACCCGGCGGGTTGAGAATGCTCTGGATATGTCCGCTGTTGGAGAGAATAAAGCGCCGATCACCGCCCAGCAGCAGGGTAGAGCGGTACACCGCATCCCAGGGGGTGATGTGATCGTTGATCCCAGCGACGCTGAAACTGTCGACCGTAACCTTCTGCAGATCGACGGGTGTACCGCAGACTTCCAGGCCGCGTGGGTGGGTCAGCGGGTTGTGCTTGAAGAAATCGATCAGGTCGCCGTGTAAAGCAGCGGGTAGGCGGGTGTTGTCGTTGTTCCAGTAGAGAATGTCGAAAGCCGGCGGCTGCTTGCCGAGCAGGTAGTTATTGATCCAGTAATTCCAGATCAGGTCGTTGGGGCGCATCCAGGCGAACACCCGTGCCATGTCGCGACCGTCTAGCACGCCCTGCTGGTAGGAGCGGCGTTTGGCGGCTTCGAGGGTTAGCTCATCGGCAAACAGCATGGCCGGGCTGTCGATCTGGCTGTCCAGCAGGCTGACCATGTAGGTGGCGCTGGCCACTTTGCGCAGCTGGCGCTTGGCCTGCAGATGACCTTGCAGTGCCGCAATGGTCAGGCCACCGGCGCAGGCGCCGAGCAGGTTAACGTCCTTGCTGCCGGTGATTTCGCGGCAGGCGTCGATGGCGACTTCCAGCGCTTCCACGTAGCTAGAAAGCCCCCACTCGCGGTGTCGCGGGTCAGGGTTGCGCCAGCTGACCACGAAGGTCTGCAGGCCATTCTTCAGTGCGTACTGGACGAAGCTCTTCTCGCTGGAGAGGTCGAAAATATAGAACTTGTTGATTTGCGGCGGCACGATCAGCAACGGCTTGGCGTACTGTTTTTCGCTCATCGGCTTGTACTGGATCAGCTCCAGCAGTTCACTGCGAAACACCACGGCACCGCTGGTGGTGGCCAGGTTGCGGCCGACTTCGAAGGCATGTTTGCTGACCTGGCTGGGCATGCCGTCGTTATTGACCAAGTCATCGAACAGGTGACTCACGCCCTTGAACAGACTGCTGCCGCCACTGTTGAATAGCTCTTTGATGACTTGCGGGTTGAGCAGGGTGTTGCTGGGCGCCAGGGCATCGCCGAGCAGGGTGGCGACAAAGCGCGCACGGGCACGGTCGTCAGCGTCCAGGTTGCTTTCGTCGATCCAGCTGTTCAACTGCTTCTGGCAGGCCAGGTAGGCTTGCAGGCTGCGGCTGTAGATCGGGTTGTCACGCCAGGTCGGGTCGGCGAAGCGCGGGTCCTGCGGGTTGACCTTGAACGGTTTGTCACCCAAGAGTACGCGGCCCAGTTGACCGCCCAGTGCGGCGACATGGCGGGCGCTGTGAATGGGTTGTTTGATCCCTTGCAGCGCCAGGCCGCGCAGGGTGGACAGCAGGTCGCGGCCGCGCAGACCGACCACTGCGTTTTGGGCATTCATCGCGCTGCTGCGTACGGGCAGGGCACGTTTGGCAGGTTGGTCTCGCATTGGGCAACACTCCGTCGTCAAACCATGAGACTTGATAAGCAGCAAGGCTTATACCAATGCGCGCGCATGGGCGTTCCAGACTGCCGCGCGCTAATTCTCAGGTAATACAACGTGCCCGAAAGTGGGTCAAGCACTGTGCTTGGGCACAGCCCCGGTGCGTGTTGTTGACGTGCTCGCCCAGCTTGAGTGCGCTTAGCCGAGCGTGCGGGCTGGCGCGGGTTGTGGGTGCATGATCGCGCGCTGCCTTTCTTCCTCAAGAAACTTCATGATGATCGGCGCTACAGCTTCGGCGCGGGTTACCAGGAACAGGTGGCCGTCGTCGATCACGTGCAATTCCGAGTTGGGGATGCGCCAGGCCAGCAGACGCATGTTCACCAGCGGGATGAGCGGGTCATCATCGCCGGCCATCACCAGCGTCGGTTGGCGAATCTTGTGCAGCCAGTGGATGCTGGTCCAGCCGAGGCCGGCAAACAGCTGCCAGTAGTAGCCCATCTTGCCGCCCGAACGGACTTTACTGGCATGCGCCAGGGCCAGTTTCGGGTCGCGGCGGAATGCGCCACCGTAGATTTCCGGGGCAATCTGCACGCCGTAAGACGGTTGCACATAACGCCGCGGGCTGGCCATGCACCAGAGCACCTTGGGTTTGCCAGGCACCATCACCGCGCCGGCCGAGGTGGCCGCGAGGATCAGCTTCTTGCAGCGCTCGGGGTAATCATGGGCAAACTGCTGCGCCAGGGCTCCGCCCCATGACACGCCAATCGCATTGACCTGACCGTAGTCGAGGTAATCGAGCATCCGTGCGGCCAGTTTGGCCAGGCCAGGAAAGCGGTAGGGCGTGCTGGGCGTGGAGGAGCCGCCGACACCGGGTACGTCGAAGGCGATGACCTCCAGGCCGGGGTCCAGGGCGCGCACGAACGGCATGACCAGCTCCAGGTTGGCGCCGATGCCGTTAAAGATCAGCAACGGAGTCATCTCGCCGTTACCGGGGCGAACCGCGGTGCGGATGGTCTGGCCGTCCAGTTCAATGGTGCGGAATACGAAAGGTAGCGACATGCGCAAAAGCCCTATCAATTAAAACGCTGGATCAGACCCTCCGGGTCTTTTCCAGAAACACCAGGGCTAAGCCTGGTTCGCCTCACCCGCGCCAATGCGCGGGTGGGCGAGCGACACCTCCAGTGCCGCGGGCAGTGTGCGCAGTGCGCAGGTGATCAACGTTCGTGCACGTAGGTGCCGGGAGCCGCTTCGCCGGCCGGGTATTTTTTGTTGCCCAGCTGCGTCGGTGCCTTCTTGTGCGCGCCGGAGCGCTCGCCCAGCCAGACTTGCCAGTGCAGCCACCAGGAGTCGGCATGTTTGGTCGAACTGGCTTGCCAGGTTTTCGGGTCCGCATGCATCTGGGTGTTGGTCATGTAGCGTGCTTTCGGGTTACCCGGCGGGTTGAGAATGCTCTGAATATGCCCGCTGTTGGACAGGACGAACTCGACATTACCGCCGAACAGATTGGCCGATTTGTAGCACGACTCCCACGGCGTAATGTGATCGGTGGTGCCGGCCACGCAGTAGAGGTCGCTGGTAACCTGCTTGAGGTCGATTGGCGTGCCGCAGACTTCCAGTGCGCCCGCGCGGATCAGCGGGTTGGAGGTAAACATGTCGATAAACTCGCCATGCAGGGCCGCGGGCAGGCGCGTGGTGTCGTTGTTCCAGTAGAGGATATCGAACACCGGTGGCTCGTTACCGAGCAGGTAGTTGTTGACCCAGTAGTTCCAGATCAGGTCGTTGGGGCGCATCCAGGCGAACACCTTGGCCATGTCGCTGCCTTCCAGCACACCGGCCTGATAGGAGCGGCGCTTGGCCAGCTCCAGGCTCTTTTCGTCGGCGAACAGCGCCACATCGGTTTCCAGACGGTTATCCAGCACGCTGACCAGCAGGGTCAGCGCATGCACCTTCTTCTCACCCAGCGCGGCGTAATGGCCCAACAGCGAGGTGGTGGTCAGGCCGCCGGAGCAGGCGCCGAGCATGTTGATGTCTTTGCTGCCGGTGACGGCGGTGACCACGTCGATGGCTTCTTTCAGTGCTTCGATATAGGTCGACAGGCCCCACTCGCGATGTGCCTTGGTCGGGTTGCGCCAGCTCACCACGAAGGTTTGCACGCCATTGCGCAGCAGGAAGCGCGCCACGCTCTTTTCCGGCGACAGATCGAACACGTAGAACTTGTTGATCTGTGGTGGTACTACCAGCAGAGGACGTTCGTGTACCTGCTCGGTGATCGGCTTGTACTGGATCAGCTCCAGCAGGTCGTTGCGGAAAATCACTGCGCCATCGGTGGTGGCCAGGCTTTTACCGACCTCGAAGGCGTTCATGTTGACCTGGCTGGGCATGCCGCCGTTGTTGACGATGTCCTGGGCCAGGTGCGACAGGCCGTCGAGCAGGCTCTTGCCGCCGGTTTCGAAGAAGCGCTTAACAGCGGCCGGGTTGGCCATGCTGTTGCTGGGGGCCATGGCTTCGGTCATCAGGTTGATCACGAAGTGACCACGGCTGGCATCCTGTTCGGACAGGTTGCTGTGCTCGACCCAGTCATGCAGCTCCTTGCGCCAGGCCAGGTAGGTCTGCAGGTAGCGGCGGTATAGCGGATTCTGGCTCCAGGCGGGATCGGCAAAGCGCCGGTCGCCATCGGCGGGGGTGAGGTCGGATTGGCCGAGCATCACGTTCTTCAGCTCCATGCTGAAGTGGGCGAGGTGTTTGGCGCTGTGCAGGGGTTGCTTGAGGGCTTGCTTGAGTACGACTCGGGCGGAGCTAAGTAGGTCTTTACCGCGGATGCCGATCACCGGGTTAAGGCCCAGCGTGTTCTCGGAGGCCTGGTGTTTCAGGTCATCATTATTCTTATCTGTCATCTACAACGCTCCATTGTCCTGAGACGAAATACCGGCGTACTGCTGTGCTCGGCGACACAGGGCTAAGGGCCAGGTATTGCCCGGATTACCAAGGGCGGATTGCTCCGCAATCGTCCTCGTCGCAGGGGCTGCCTGGCGCGAGAAACTTCCAACTACTTGGTTACCCGAGTTTGAGAATTTGTGCAAGCCGGCCGCGATCCTGGCCGAATGCGTGATGAGTATGCAGGGAAGGATTAGAAAATGCGCTCTAACCCGCCAGGATCAACGAGCTAGACGGGCTGCTGCGCTGTGGCAGATTGCCGTTTGGTGGTGCGGGAGTGAGGAAATAGCTGAAGCACCTGGGTCAATTCCTGACGGTATATCGCCTGGGCACTTCAGAGCATCAGCTTGACCACGCTCTCGCTGGGATCGCGGGACTTGCCGGCGGCGGCGAGGGTGGCGAGGTAATCGTTCCACAGTTCAGTCTGGCGCAGGGATAGCTGCTCCAGATAATCCCAGGTGAACAGGCCGCTGTCGTGGCCGTCATCGAAGGTCAGTTTGAGGGCGTAATTGCCCGCTGGCTCGATCTTGTTCAGGCCGACGCCGAGCTTGCCGGTCTGCAGGATCGGTTTGCCGTGGCCCTGCACTTCCGCCGACGGCGAATGCACGCGTAGGAACTCGGCGGGCAGGGTATAGCGCTCGTCCGTCCCGTAATGCAGCTCCAGGGTTTTCGAGGCTTTGTGCAGTTTTATTGCGGTTGGGATGCGCATGCTCGCTTCCTGAATGGCGCCCTGGCCCGGAGAGCATCCGGGCCAGGGCGGGGCGCGTTACAGAATATAGCGCGACAGGTCTTCGTCCTGCGCCAACTCGCCGAGGTGGCTGTTGACGTAAGCGGCGTCGATCACGATCGGCGTGCCGTTCTGCTGGCCAGCCAGGTCGCCAGCGCTGAAAGAGACTTCCTCCAACAGGCGCTCGAGCAGGGTGTGCAGGCGGCGCGCGCCGATGTTCTCGGTCTTTTCGTTGACCTGATAGGCAATCTCGGCGATGCGCTTGATGCCTTCGGCAACGAACTGGATGCCCAGGCCTTCGGTGTTGAGCAGTGCAGCGTATTGCTCGGTGAGCGAGGCATGCGGCTCGGTGAGGATGCGCTCGAAATCCTGCGGGGTCAGGGCTTTCAGCTCCACGCGAATCGGCAGGCGGCCTTGCAGCTCGGGCACCAGGTCGCTCGGCTTGCTCAGGTGGAACGCGCCGGAGGCGATAAACAGGATGTGGTCGGTTTTCACCATGCCCAGCTTAGTGTTCACCGTGCAGCCTTCGATCAGCGGCAGCAGGTCGCGCTGCACGCCTTCGCGGGACACGTCGGCACCGCCGGTGTTGCCGCGTTTGGCCACTTTGTCGATCTCGTCGATAAACACGATGCCGTTCTGTTCCACGGCTTCCAGGGCCTGGGCCTTGAGTTCTTCCTCGTTGACCAGGCGCGCGGCTTCTTCATCGCGCACCATCTTCAGGGCTTCCTTGACCTTGAGCTTGCGGCTCTTCTTCTTGCCCTTGCCCATGTTGGAAAACAGGCTTTGCAGCTGGTTGGTCATCTCTTCCATGCCCGGCGGAGTCATGATTTCGATGCCGGCCGGCGCATCGGCCACTTCGATCTCGATGTCCTTGTCATCCAGCTGACCCTCGCGCAGGCGCTTGCGGAACAGCTGGCGGGTGTTGGAGTCGTTGCTCGGCGCCGGGTCTTCGTTGAAGCCGGTGCGTGGCGGCGGCAGCAGGGCGTCGAGGATGCGCTCTTCGGCAGCATCTTCAGCGCGGTGGCGCACTTTGATCATCTCCTGCTCGCGCAGCATCTTGATCGCCGCATCGGCGAGGTCGCGGATGATCGACTCGACATCACGGCCGACATAGCCGACCTCGGTGAACTTGGTCGCTTCCACCTTGATAAACGGCGCATTGGCCAGCTTGGCCAGGCGGCGGGCGATTTCGGTCTTGCCGACGCCGGTCGGGCCGATCATCAGGATGTTCTTTGGCGTGACTTCAGCGCGCAGCTCAACCGGCAGCTGCATGCGCCGCCAGCGGTTGCGCAGGGCAATGGCCACGGCGCGCTTGGCGTCATCCTGACCGATGATATGGCGGTTGAGTTCGTGAACGATCTCGCGGGGCGTCATGGACATGCGGGTTTACTCCAGAAGAAGGCGCGCTTACTCAGCGCAGTCTTCTTCTTCGATAGTCAAGGTTTGGTTAGTGAAGACACAAATGGAGCCGGCAATGTTCAGCGCGGTTTCGGTGATTTCACGGGCACTCAAATCGGTTTTCTGCAGCAGGGCCATGGCTGCGGCTTGGGCGAAACCGCCGCCGGAGCCCATGGCGATCAGGCCATGCTCGGGCTCAACCACGTCGCCGTTGCCGGTGATGATCAGCGAGGCGTCCTTGTTAGCCACTGCCAGCATGGCTTCCAGGCGGCTCAGCGAGCGGTCGGTGCGCCAGTCTTTGGCCAGCTCGACGGCTGCGCGCACCAGATGGCCCTGGTGCTTTTCCAGCTGGCCTTCAAAGCGTTCAAACAGGGTAAAGGCGTCGGCGGTGGCGCCGGCAAAACCGGCCAGCACCTGGCCGTGGTACAGGCGGCGAACTTTCTTCGCGTTGCCTTTCATCACGGTATTGCCGAGGGACACCTGGCCGTCGCCGCCCATGACGACTTTGCCGTTGCGGCGCACTGAAACGATGGTGGTCAAGGGGAGAGTCTCCACGCAGCGGGGCGAAAGTGCCCAATGCCGAATGAAGTGGGGGCAGCGGCAGCCCGCTTCAAGCCCTGTAGCGCATGCTGTCCGACAAATAGTCGGCAGAGCGCGCCGCAGGGCCTGAAATCGTGCGGTTTATTGCGCCTGACGCTGCTGTAACAACAGATTGCTGAAGCCGCTGGCGGAGAGGGTTTTCTGCGCCTGGCCGAGCTGTTCGCGGGTGGCGAAGGGGCCGACCAGCACGCGGTGCCAGGTTTCCTCGCGCACCGTTCCGGATTCCACCTGCACGCTTTGCCCGAGCAGGATGATCTGCGCGCGCAGGCTGTCGGCGTCGTCCTTGCGGCGGAACGAGCCAGCCTGAAGGAAGAACTGCGAGCTGACCGGACCTTTGGCGACCACCGGCGGCGGTGGCGGCACCTGGCCGTTGAGTGCCGCTTCGGCGCGTGCGGCATCGATCTTCGCGGCTTCTTCCGGGGTGACTGGTTTCTGCTCAGGCACGGCCACCGGTTGCTCGATGGCCTGCGGCGGCAGGATCACTTCTGATTCTGGCAGCAGGGTGTAGAAGTCGTACTTGGGCTTGGCAGGCTCGCTGGTAGCGGGCTTGGCGGCTGCAGCTTTGCTGGCCTGAGTGGCGCGCTCCTGTTCGACCTTGGTGCGCTTGATCTCGTCGCGGCCCGGTTCGAGGCTGAACAGAAACACCATAAAGCCGCCGATCACCAGACCGCAGACCAGCCAGAACCAGCCCGGCACCGGTTTTTTCGAGGGTGCCTGGTAACGGCTGGCGCCGCGTTTGGCGGCAGGTTTCTTTTTCGCCGCCACTTACATGCGCTCCAGGGTTTCCAGGCCGAGCAGTTCCAGGCCTTGCTTGAGCGTGCGCGCGGTCAGTGCGGCCAGGCGCAGGCGGCTGTTGCGCAGCGCTTCGTCCTCGGTGGAGAGGATCGGGCAGTTTTCGTAGAAGCTGGAGAACAACCCGGCCAGGTCGTACAGGTAGGCGCAGAGCAGGTGCGGCTCGCCCTTGTCGGCGACGCTGGCGAGCACTTCGGCGAACTGCGCGAGTTTCCCGGCCAGTTCGATTTCGTGAGCGGCCTGCAGGTTGAGGTTGCCGCCGATCTCGTCGAAACCCTTGCCCAGCTTGCGGAATACGCTGGCCACGCGGGTGTAGGCGTACAGCAGATACGGCGCGGTGTTGCCCTCAAAGCTCAGCATCAGCTCGAAGTTGAAGCGGTAGTCGCTGGTGCGATGCTTGGACAGGTCGGCGTATTTCACTGCACCGATGCCCACCGCGCGAGCGATCTGGCGCAGTTCGGTTTCGTCCAGTTCAGGGTTCTTGCCTTTGACCAGGGTGTAGGCGCGTTCTTCGGCTTCATCGAGCAGGTCGACCAGCTTCACCGTGCCGCCGTCGCGGGTCTTGAACGGGCGGCCATCGGCGCCGTTCATGGTGCCGAAGCCCATATGTTCCAGCTGCATGCTGGCCGGGACGAAGCCAGCCAGACGCGCGGCAGTGAAGACCATCTGGAAGTGCAGGGCCTGGCGCTGATCGACGAAGTACAGCGCGCGATCAGCTTTCAATACATTGGCGCGGTAGCGGGTAGCTGCCAGGTCGGTGGTGGCGTACAGGTAGCCGCCGCCGGCTTTCTGCACGATCAGCGGCAGCGGGTTGCCTTCGGCGTTCTTGAACTCGTCCATAAACACGCACTGGGCGCCGTCGCTTTCGCTGAGCAGGCCCTTGGCCTTGAGATCGGCGACCACGTTGGCCAGGTCGTCGTTGTAGGCGCTTTCACCTTTCACGTCGGCCATGCTCAGCTTCACGCCGAGGCGGTCATACAACGCCTGGCAGTGGCTCAGGGAAATATCGTTGAAGCGGTGCCACAGGCGCAGGCATTCGGCGTCGCCGGCTTGCAGCTGCACCACCAGCTCGCGGGCCCGCTCGGCGAACTCAGGGGATTCGTCGAAGCGCTTCTTCGCCGCGCGGTAGAAACCTTCCAGGTCCGCCAGCTCGCTTTCGGCGGCGGCCGGGTTTTCCTGCATAAAGGCCAGCAGCATGCCGAACTGGGTACCCCAGTCGCCCACGTGGTTCTGCCGGATCACCTCGTCGCCGAGGAACTCCAGCACCCGCGCCACGCCGTCACCGATGATGGTCGAGCGCAAATGGCCGACGTGCATCTCTTTGGCCAGGTTGGGCGCCGACAGGTCGACCACCACGCGCTGCGCCGGGCCGGCTTTGCGCACGCCGAGCTTGGCGTCAGCCAGCAGGGCATCCAGGCGCGCGGCCAGGGCTTGGGTGTTCTGATAGAAATTGAGGAAACCCGGGCCGGCGATCTCGACCTTGCTGATCGCAGCATCGCTCGGCAGCGCGGCGATCAGCTTCTCGGCCAGGTCACGCGGCTTCATGCCGGCCGGCTTTGCCAGCATCATGGCGATGTTGCTGGCAAAGTCGCCGTGGGTCTTGTCCTTGGTGTTCTCCACCTGAATGGCCGGGCTCAGGCCTTCCGGCAGCACGCCGTCGGCAGTGAGGCGGGTCAGGGCTTGCTGGATCAAGTGGCGAATGCTGTCTTTCATGGTCTGCTCGGTCGGCCGTGGGGGCGGCGGCGCACAAAGGCGCTGGTTGAAAACTGCGCATTATCGACGCCCTTCGCCCGCAGCTTCAAGCAGCGCGTGGTTTCGCCGGGCTAAAGGCCGCCGCGATGGGCTGCAGATCACGCCGCGCTGGGCATATATAGACAAACGCCGCAGAGGCGAAACCACTGCGGCGTCTGGATGTAGCGTGAAGCGTTACGCGGAGCGCTGCGCCGTGCCGCGCACCGCCGCGTTACCCGCGACGAAATAGGGCGCGCTGCTGCGTGGCAGCGGGGCGCGGCCACGGATTTTGTCGGCGATCTTCTCGGCCATCATGATGGTTGGCGCATTCAGATTGCCGGTGACAATCAGCGGCATGATCGACGCATCCACCACCCGCAGGCCTTGCACGCCGTGCACCCGGCCCTGGCCGTCGACCACTGCCATGTCGTCTTCACCCATCTTGCAGGAACACGACGGATGGTAGGCCGTTTCCGCATGTTCGCGGATAAAGGCGTCCAGTTCGGCGTCGGTTTGCAGCTCGGCGCCGGGGCTGATCTCACGGCCGCGATACGGGTCCAGGGCGGATTGCGCCATGATTTCGCGGGTGATGCGGATGCCGTCGCGGAACTCGCGCCAGTCCTGCTCGTGCGCCATGTAGTTGAAGAGGATGCTCGGGTGCTGGCGCGGGTCTTTGGATTTGACCTGAATGCGCCCACGGCTTGGCGAGCGCATGGAGCCCATGTGCGCCTGGAAGCCGTGTTCCTTCACCGCGTTGCTGCCGTTGTAGTTAATCGCCACCGGCAGGAAGTGGTATTGGATATTCGGCCATTCGAACTCGCTGCTTGAGCGGATAAAGCCGCCGGCCTCGAACTGGTTGCTGGCGCCGATGCCCTTGCCGAGGAATAGCCAGTTGGCGCCGATCATCGGCTGGTTCCACCATTGCAGCGCCGGGTACAGCGACACCGGTTGCTTGCAGGCGTATTGCAGGTACACCTCCAGGTGATCCTGCAGGTTCTGGCCGACGCCAGGCAGGTCGTGCACCAAGGGGATGTCCAGCTCGCGCAGCAGCGCCGCCGGGCCGACGCCGGAGCGTTGCAGCACCTGCGGTGAGGCAATCGCGCCGCCACACAGCAGCACTTCGCGGCGCGCGTTGACGGTGATCGGTGTGTCGTTATCGCCCTGCAGATACGCCACGCCGCTGGCGCGTTTGCCGCTGAACAGAATGCGGTCAGTCTGTGCGTGGGTAACGATGGTCAGATTTGGCCGCTCGCGCGCTTGGTCGAGATAACCACGCGCGGTGCTGGAACGGCGGCCCTTGGGCGTGACGGTACGGTCCATTGGGCCGAAGCCTTCCTGCTGGTAACCATTGAGGTCGTCGGTGCGCGGATAACCGGCCTGCACGCCGGCTTCGATCATGGCGTGGAACAGCGGGTTATTGCCGTTTTTCGGCGTGGTTACCGACACCGGGCCATCGCCGCCGTGGTATGCATTGGCGCCGATGTCACGGGTTTCCGCCTTGCGGAAATACGGCAGGCAATCCAGATAGCTCCAGTCTTCCAGGCCTTTTTCCTCGGCCCAGCCGTCATAATCCATGGCGTTGCCGCGGATGTAGCACATGCCGTTGATCAGGGACGAGCCGCCCAGGCCCTTGCCGCGCCCGCACTCCATACGGCGGTTGTTCATATGCGGTTCGGGTTCGGTCAGGTAGGCCCAGTTATAGCGCCGGCCTTGTAATGGGAAGGCCAGAGCGGCGGGCATCTGGGTGCGAAAATCCAGGCGATAATCCGGGCCGCCGGCTTCCAGCAGCAGCACGCTGACGTCGGCGTCCTCGGTCAGGCGGGTGGCCAGCACGTTACCGGCCGAGCCGGCGCCGATGATGATGTAGTCGAATTCCTGGGGCATAAAAGCTCCTGTAGCCCGGATGCACTCCGGGGAAAACGCGGTGACTGTTCCCGGATTGCATCCGGGCTACGGGGCGGTGATTTTTGTGGGAGGGGGCTTTAGCCGCGATACTTTTCGCGGCTAAAGCCCCTCCCACGGGCGTGATATTCAAAACACCGAGGTGTAACCGCCCAGCTCAACCTGTACCGATTTGATCCGCGTGTAGTGCGCCAGGGTGGTCAGGCCGTTTTCGCGGCCGACGCCGGATTGCTTGTAACCGCCCACTGGCATTTCTGCCGGCGATTCGCCCCAGGTGTTGATCCAGCAGATGCCAGCTTCCAGCTTGTGGATCACCCGGTGCGCGCGGTTCAGGTCGCGGGTTACCACGCCGGCGGCCAGGCCGTACTCGGTGGCGTTGGCGCGGCGGATCACTTCTTCTTCGCTGTCGTAAATCAGAATGCTCATCACCGGGCCGAAGATTTCCTCACGGACGATGGTCATGCCGTCGTTGCAGTCGGTGAATACCGTCGGTGCGACATAGGCGCCTTTGGCGTAGTCGCCCTCGGTCACGCGGTTGCCGCCGATCAGCAGGCGCGCGCCTTCGCTACGGCCCTTTTCGATATAGCCGAGCACGCTGTCCATATGCGCCGCGCTGACCAGCGGGCCGAAGTTGGTGGCGTCATTCAGCGGATCGCCGAGGCGGATGCGTTTGACCCGCTCAACCACCTTGGCCTCGAAGCGGGCCTGCAGCATGCGCGGCACAAACACGCGGGTGCCGTTGGTGCAGACCTGGCCGGAACTATAGAAGTTGGCCATGACCGCGATATCGGCGGCGCGGTCGAGGTCGGCGTCCTCGAAGATGATCAACGGCGACTTGCCGCCCAGCTCCATGGTCACTTCCTTGAGCGACGAGCTGGAGGCGCTGGCCATGACTTTCTTGCCGGTCACGGTGCCGCCGGTAAAGGAAATCTTCTCGATGCCCGGGTGTTCGGTCAGCCACTGGCCGACTTCACGGCCGCTGCCGGTCAGCACGTTGAACACGCCATCCGGCAGGCCAGCGGCGCTGTAGATTTCGGCCAGTTTCAATGCGCTGAGCGAAGTCACTTCGCTGGGTTTGAAGATCATCGCGTTGCCGGCGGCCAGGGCCGGGGCGGATTTCCACAGGGCGATCTGGATCGGGTAGTTCCATGCGCCAATACCGGCGACCACGCCGAGCGGCTCGCGGCGGGTGTAGACGAAACTGGTTTCGCGCAGCGGGATCTGCTCGCCTTCGATGGCCGGAATCAGCCCGGCGTAGTACTCCAATACGTCGGCGCCGGTGACGATATCGACGTAGCGGGTTTCGGAGAGCGGCTTGCCGGTGTCGAGAGTTTCCAGCTCGGCCAGCTCATCGTTGCGCTCGCGCAGAATGTCCACGGCCTTGCGCAGGATGCGCGAACGCTGCATGGCGGTCATCGCCGCCCACACCTTCTGGCCTTCGGTGGCGCTGGCCACGGCCAGTTCCACGTCCGCCTTGCTGGCGCGCTGCACGCTGGCCAGCACTTCACCGTTGGCCGGGTTGATGCTCTCAAACGTCTGGCCACTGCTGGCCGCTACATAACGGCCACCGATATAAAGCTGCTGTTCGTCGAAGCGTGGCATGGTGCGTTCCTCGTGGGCGGTGGGCGACGCGAGCCGCCTGGCGCAGGTCGTTGGTCTAGGCAATATAGACGCAAGGCTAAATTATCTTAATTGAACGATCAATCAATAAAAACGACAGGGCGCAGTCAAACACGACACGCAGGGCCTGTAGGCGTTGGTATTCGGGGTGTTTGAGGTTTTGCGCCAATCAAGTGCTCGCCAGCCGTGCTGGCGGGGTCAGCGGGGTATGTAGGAGCGGTGGGGGCACCTAGTCATTGGCTGCGATGTTATTCGAGTTACCGCGAATCGCGGGCAAGCCCGCTCCTACAAAGCTGAGCATTCCTACGGCAGTCCACTCAGCTAGCGGCTCGGCGGAAGGTGTGCGAGGTTTACTGCGCCTTGGCCAATTGCAGGTCGAGGTATTCGTAGGCGATTGCAATCGCCTGGCGGGTGTCGAAGCCTTCGCCGGACAGCGCCCCGCGCAGCCACAAACCATCGATCAAGGCCGCCAGGCCACGGGCAGCGCTGCGTGCCTGCTCCTGCGGCAACACCCGGCGGAATTGCCCGCACAGGTTGGAATACAGACGGTGATCGTTGACCCGCTGCAAACGCCGCAGCGCTGGTTGGTGCATGCTGGTGGCCCAGAACGCCAGCCAGGTTTTCATCGCCGGGCCGTTGACCTGGCTGTCGTCGAAGTTGCCTTCAATCATCGCCCGCAGGTGTTCGCGCGGCTGGTCTGGCGGCAGGCTGGCGCGGCGTGCGCGCACGGCATCGCTGAGCGCCTGCATCAAGTGGCGCATGGTGGCGTCGAGCAGGCCGTTCTTGTCGCGGAAATAGTGGCTGATGATGCCGTTGGAGACCCCGGCGATCCGCGCAATATAGGCGATGCTGGCATCGCTCATGCCGACCTGATCAACCGCTTCGAGGGTGGCCGCAATCAATTGCGAGCGGCGGATCGGTTGCATTCCGACCTTGGGCATCTGCTTCTCCGTCGATGGGGGCGTCCCCGGAATGCGCGCAGTCTAGGCCGGTTATTGTTGAGCGATCAATCAAACATGACGTTCCAGGGATGACCTGTCGGTCAGGGATATGCCCCGGCGCAAAGCCGTTCGCGACTCGTCAGGCGCGCTATCGGCAGCGCTGTTGCTCGCGCCTTCACGGGCAATCAGCTCGGTGGGCGGTACGCTAAAGCGAAAATCACAATACGCCGCGCCGCCGGCGAGGGTTTGCCTGCGTTGCAGCGTCACGCCCCAGTCGCTGGCCATGCGGTAATCCAGGCTGCATGCGGCAAAGTGGGTCAGCTCCGGCGCACCCTGCTTGCGCAGGTAACTGGCCAGCGGGCATACCTGCACATCAAAGGCCACTCCAGCGACCTCGGGTAGATTGCTGCGTTGGAAAGGGCGGGTAAACACCAGGTTGAACAGCGCATCGAGCAGCCACTGAATGCGCGCCTGCAAGCGGCTGCTGCGCAGGCGCGACAGCTTGAAGGCCAGGGCGCTGGCCGGGGCGAAGATCTGCCAGTTGATCTGCTCGATCCACTCGCCGGCCTGCTGCTGGCCAATGCCGTGCTCCTGCAAGGCGCGGTACAGCGCGTAATCCCACTGCATATAACGCAGCAGCAGATTCACCCCAGGCGAATGGCGCACCCGCGTGCGTTGCAATTCACGTTGTACTTCCAGGGTTCTGGCCCATACCGCTGCCGCCGTGGCCGCAGGCAAACAAGCACCCAGCTGCGCCTGCGCTGCCCGGCGAAAGGCGGTGCGCGGGAGATAAACCAGCAGCAGGGCGAGTGGCTTCATCGGTTGTCTTGGTTCTGGCGGATTGCGGAGCACATTAGCGCGGCTCAATGTCGGCAATCAGCGCCAGTAAATCGGTCACGCCGATATTCTGACCGGCCTGGTGCAGCAGGGTACTGGCCTGGCCGCGATGGTGGGTTTGATGATTGAAGAAATGCAGCATCAGGCTGGCATAGGGTCTCTGCGCCGGCACGCCCTTCATATTGCCGTAGGCCAGCACATGCTCCAGGTCCGCCTCGGTCAGCGCTGCCACCCAGTCGCTGATATGCCCATCCAGCCGGCTACGCAAGGCATGCAACGGCGCGAAGGTGTCGAATAGCAGCTGATCCAGCGCCACTGGCCGCTGCAGATCGCTGATCACTTCACGCAGCTCAGCGCACGCCGGGTGCACTGCAAAGCGCTTGAGCCAGATGATATCGGCCACCGCAATATGGTTGAGCGTGGCGAGGATGGACGGGAAAACCGCCCCGCGATCCTCGCTCAGCGCCTGCGGCGACAGCTGGCCGGCAGCCGCGTAGAGCTTGTCATTCATCCACGCGTTATAGCGGGCCATCAACTTGAAGTGGGCGAGCTGGGACATACGCTTAACTCGGCAATTAAGGTTCAGTCAGGCATCGAATACCGGGCGGAAGAAGGTGCGCTCGTAGCTGATGATGCACTGAGTCTCTTCCGCATAGTTAAAGGCTGCCAGGCACTCGGCGTCGGCAAAGGATTTCAGCCGATACTGTTCGTACTCCGCCAGGCTGGGGAAGCTGAACATTGCCAGGCCGATATTGTTGGCACCTTCCGAGGGCAGAAAGTAACCGTGATGCGTACCGCCAAACTTTGCCACCAGGGCAATCCACAGCTTGCCGTAATGCTCGAATTCCTTGAGTTTGCGCGGGTCGAGCACATAGCGGATATGGCAGGTGATCATGGTGGTCCCTCACATGGAGTAGCGGCTGGGGTATGAAAGCGCACTCAGCTCTCAGGGGTAATTGTGGCTTCCGGGTTGACTTCGGCAGCCAGCTTTAAGCGGTCGGCTTTGCTGATATAGGTGGATTTCTTCTTGGGTGCCAATTTAGCGTTGGCCTTCTTGGCGTGTGCTTCGAGTAGCTGTTTGATTTTCTTGCGGCGGTTCATGGGTTTAGGCCAGGTTGGTTAATTGACGTATACAAAGAAAGTGGTTTGGACGAGAAATCTAGAGGTGTGATGGTTTTGAGTTGATCAAAAATAAATCACTCCGACCCATTTAGCCTTACGTTTTAGTCTTGAGCGCTTGCTTGAAATTCTGCAATATCATTAGAAACCTTCTCGATTTCCTGATTAATTTTTGCGGCTCGTATGGTGTTTTCCTTATCGTCTTCATGGCCGTCTTGTATGTTTTTTAGCTCGGCAAGCAAAAGTTTTTCAATTTCATCTAATAAATGGTGGTGCCCCGAAATTCCATGCGCATCGATATAATCAGACCATGAAGGAAGTACTGCTTTTAGTAAGCTGCTAGAATTTTCAAGTTTCAAAAACTTCTCTGGGTTTTTTATGCCAATTTTTAAAATATTTGTGATTACGGAGGCTTGCGTGATTACGGTAGAGTAAGCGGAGTAATAAGCCCATGCTAATGGAGTAAGAAATGGTCGGGCGAGTTTTGAGCCTGATACATCTAAGTCGATAAGGTTAAAGTTGCCAGAAATTTTATTTATAAAATCTGTAAAGCTTGGATCTCTGCCTGATTGCTTAATGCACTCTTCAATATTTAGAGTGCCAAGTGTTATGGAAATATACTTTCCCTTTTCTAGCTCTTTTACAGAGCTCCAGATCTGATCTATTGCTTGTATCTTTCTTTGATAAAGAGCCCCTTGCCTTGTGATCAGGCCCGACATCGCTCCTGTGCGAAGTGACTCAATTTGAGCTTCTTTAAACTTTAACTCTGATCTAATAAATTCCAGCTTGCCGTCAAACTCATGTTTTACGCTATTTTTAAGGCGGGTAATGATGAGTGACCTTCCGAGCCATAGTAGTCCACCCAATAAGGATGTGGTTGATATTGCAGGTATCCAAAGACCTAATTCTTCCATTTAATTTCCCTGATCTAGTGACTGCGCTTAACATTTGGTTAAGTGGTGGGCTTTAGGCCCTCCCAGTGAGCGCAGCGAACGATTTGAACCACTTGTTAGCCGAGCACCTTAATTTTAAAACGTAGTAACTTTAAGAAAATAATTATGAGCCTGGGTTTAATAGCCCCGTATCCGCCGTAGAATTTCTCGCCGTACAGAGATTTATATTTTATTGCCAAACACGTTTCTTGGTGGATATCAAACTCTCTGTCTTGGGGTTTTTCGTGAGTGGCGCTGAGTAAGTTTATTTCCTCTCCGGGAGATATGAATCTTGACTTTGCCAGTTGCGTTGATTCAAGTTTTACATTCTTTAAGTTGCACAGCTTTGCAAGAAGGTGTCCCCAGGCATCTGGTGTCATTTGGCCTGAAATAATTTCGCCGTTATATTTTCCAAATGCATAGTCTAAGATTTCAGCTGGACCTAACCCTGAGTTCCTAATTGTTACGGTTATGCGCCTTTTTTCTTTGTCAATTTTCTCTGTGTTTGTTGTAAGTATGATCGATGGGCGCACGCTCAATATGTTGTGCTTGCGAGATAGCCAGCCTTGCCAAATTGTTAGTATCAGTGCCAGTAAAGCAATGCTTTCTGTCGGGTTGTTTGTGAATGTGTGCGTAAGGAATTCAAATATTATTTTGATTTGATAAGTTTTTTCGTCGATCAAATTATATTCTCGTGTTGGCTAACTATCGATTGTGCGACACACCAATGTTTCTTTCTCTGCTGCGGCCTGTTTATATCCTGCACCGTATCTTGCATGTCAGCAGTCTTTGGCGAGGTTAGGCGACAGCTGTGCAGCCACAATTCCCCAACCCTATCCACCCCCATCTCCCCCTGTCTAGAACATTCTCCCGCCACCATTTCGCGCCCACAAAAAAGCGGGCCGTAGCCCGCTTTATATATAGAGGTGCAGCCTGGGCTTATTTAAGCCACTCGGCGACGCGCTCTGGGTTTTTGCTGATCCAGTCTTTGGCGGCGTCTTCCGGTTTGGCGCCGTCGCGGATGGCGAGCATAACGGCGCCGACTTCTTCACCGCTCCAGGAGAATTTCTTCAGGAAGGCAGCGGCTTCTGGGGCTTTGCTGTTGATGCTGGGGTTGGCGACGGTGTCGACGTGTTCGTCATCGCCGAAGACTTTTTTCGGGTCTTCGAGGAAGCGCAGGTTCCATTTGGCGAACATCCAGTGTGGGATCCAGCCGGTGACGACAATGGCTTTCTTGTCCTTCTCGGCGCGGGTCAGGGCGGTGGCCATGCCTGGGCCTGAGCTAGGCATCAGTTTGATGTC
This sequence comes from Pseudomonas sp. 9AZ, assembly GCF_902506525.1. Classification (NCBI taxonomy): domain Bacteria; kingdom Pseudomonadati; phylum Pseudomonadota; class Gammaproteobacteria; order Pseudomonadales; family Pseudomonadaceae; genus Pseudomonas; species Pseudomonas sp. 9AZ. The sequence goes on along the minus strand of NZ_LR733840.1, from coordinate 4,263,187 downwards.
GGTGAGGGCGTATTCCTTGATCGCGTCTTCGGCGCGGCGCATGACGCCGGCGCCGGCGTCGATGCCGGTGATTTTGCCGTCGAAGTCTTTTGCGTAGGTTTGCAGGTCGGCGATGGTTTTGGCTTGTACATAGTCAGGCACGATCAGGCCGATTTTTGCGCCGGCGTAGTTGGTGCCGAGCACTTCGACCTTGTCTTTGAGTTTTGCAAAGTATTCGCCGTGGGTGGCGGGCAGCCAGGCGGAGAGGGTGGCGTCGAGGTCGCCACGGGCTACGCCTTGCCACATGATGGCGGGTTCTACAGGCTTCAGCTCGACGGTGTAACCGAGTTTGCTCTGGAGGATTTCACCCGCTACATGGGTGGCGGCGACGCTGTCGTCCCAACCGTTTACGTAGCCGATTTTCAGGGTGGCTTTGTCCGCCGCCATGGCGCTGCTCATGCCGATGGCCAGGGCGGCGACGCCGAGGCTTTGCAGGCAGAGGTTCTTCAGGTTTCGCATAGGGTTTGCTCCGTCAGTGAGAGTGGCAGTTCAGTGAGTTACTGGCGCGTTCTTCTTGCGGGCCTAGCTGGGTCGTACGGTATTGCGTGTTAAATCCGGGGTGCAGCAAACCCGGCGATGGCCGTGTGGCCTCGCGGGTGTGGTGCTGATTCAGGTGCTTGAACTAACCGCGCCGCCCGCAGGTATAGGAGGCGGCGCGTTGTGGCTTACAGGCCGAGGTGTTTCTTCACCGCTGCAAGGCCGTCCTGGCCGTCGTAGGTGGTGACGCCGGCCAGCCACTGGTCGAGGATCGCCGGGTTGGCTTTGATCCACTCTTTGGCGACTTCGGTCGGGTTCTGTTTATCCAGGACCTTTTCCATCAGCTGGCTTTCGATTTCCACGGTGAACTGCAGGTTGTTCAGCAGTTTGCCGACGTTGGCGCAGCGTGCTTCGTAATCTGGCGGCACGACGGTGTAGACCTTGGCGGCGCCGAAGTCGGGGCCGAATACGTCATCGCCACCTTCCAGGTAGGTGATGTCGAACTGGGTGTTCATCGGGTGCGGTGCCCAGCCGAGGAACACGGCGGGTTCATTCTTTTTCACTGCGCGTTGCAGCTGAACCAGCATGCCGGCTTCGCTGGACTCGACCATCTTGAATTCGCCGAGGCCGAACTGGTTGCTCTTGATCATGCCGTCAATCAGCAGGTTGCCGTCATTGCCGGGCTCGATGCCGAAGATCTTGCCGCCCAGCTGGTCCTTGAACTTGGCGATGTCGGCAAAGCTTTTCAGCCCGGCTTCAGCGGCGTAGGTCGGGACGGCGAGGGTGTACTTGGCACCTTCAAGGTTGGCTTTGGGCAGTACTTTGACGCCGCCATCCTTGGTGAAGGGTTCGATCACGGCGTCCATCGAGGGCGCCCAGTAACCAAGGAATACGTCGATCTGGCCTTTCTGCACGCCGGTAAAGGCGATGGGTACGGAGGCCATGATTTTGCGCGTCTGGTAGCCCAGGCCTTCGCTGAGGGTCATGGCCACGCCAGTGGTGGCGGCGATGTCGGCCCAGCCGATTTCGGCGAAGCGCACCATTTTGCAACTCTCCGGCTCTTGCGCCCAGGCACTTTGCAGCATGGCCACGGAGAGCAGGCCGACACCTGCGAGCTGTTTAATCGTCTTCATCTGCGATTCCCTGTGATGGTTAAATTTAGATTACTGGCGTTGAAGCTTGCCGCTGAACCAACTGAACAGACTGCTGCGCTTGGCGGTTTGTGGGGTGCCGAAGCTTTCGGTGATGCGGTCGAGAATGATCGCCAGCAACACCACGGCCATGCCGCTTTCGAAACCAAGGCCGATGTCCAGGCGCTGAATACTCGCCAGTACGTCGTTACCCAGGCCGCCGGCGCCGACCATCGAGGCAATGATCACCATCGACAGGGCCATCATGATGGTCTGGTTGACCCCGGCCATGATCGACGGCATGGCGTTCGGCAGCTGGACCTTGAACAGTAGCTGACGCGGCGTGCAGCCGAAGGATTGGCCGGCTTCGATGATCTCTTTATTCACCTGGCGGATGCCGAGGTTGGTCAGGCGTACCGCCGGGGGCATGGCGAAGATCACCGTGGCGATGATCCCCGGCACACGACCGAGGCCGAATAGCATGGCGGCGGGAATCAGGTAAACGAACGCCGGCATGGTCTGCATAAAGTCGAGAATCGGCCGGATGATGGTCGCCACCCGCTCGCTGCGCGCGGCCCAGATGCCGAGGGGAATGCCGAGTAGCAGGCTGATCAGCGTGGCGGAGAAGGTCAGGCCGAGGGTCACCACGGTCTGTTCCCAGAAGCCGGTAAGCACGATCAGCACGAAGGAGATGGCGGTGAAGATGGCGAACTTGTAGCCGATGCGCCACAGGCCGAGGCCGATAAAGATGGCGATCAGCAGCCAGGCCGGTGGCAGCATCAGCAGCCATTCGATGCCTTCGGAGAAGCCATTGACCACGGCGCCGATGCTGTCGAAGCCATCGCTGTAGTTGTCCAGCAGGTGCTGCACCACGTCGTTGACCCAGCTGCCCAGGTCGAGCTGTTTCTCACTCATGGGACTCTCCCTGCAGGCGGGTCAACAGGCGACCTTTACTGATGGCGCCGCTGTAGTGGCCGTGCGCATCAATCACCGGGATAGGCCCTTCGTTGTCCACCAGGCGTTCAATCACCTGATCCAGCGGGGTGCCTTCGGAAACGGGGTTGATATGCTTGAGCACGTTCGCGTCAAGGCTGCAGGTCGCGCCGCCTTCGACGAGTAGGGCGATTTTTTCCAGGCTGATAGAACCCTGGAAGTTGTTCTGCTCGTCGACGACAAAGGCGTAGTGCTTGTCCAGCGCCTGCAGCTCCTGGCAGACCTTCTGCGCATCCGGCGCTTTGCCGTTGTGCACGTAGATCGGCACGCTGTTGGCCATCAGCTGGCCGGCGGTGAGGTAGCGGTTGGTGTCGACAGTGTTGAAGAAGTTACGCACGTAATCGTTGGCCGGGTTGTCGATCAGCTCCTGCGGGGTGCCGACCTGAACCAGTTTGCCGCCTTCCATGATGCCGATGCGGGTGCCGATGCGCATGGCTTCTTCGATGTCGTGGGACACGAAGATGATGGTGCGGCGGTCGGTCTTTTGCAGCTCCAGCAGCACGTCTTGCATCTCACGGCGCTTGAGCGGGTCGAGGGCGGAAAACGCCTCGTCCATGATGATCATTGACGGGTCAACCGCCAGGGCGCGGGCCAGGCCGACGCGCTGTTGCATGCCGCCGGACAGCTCATGCGGCATCTTGTGCGCAAAGGTATCCAGGCCAACCTGCTTGAGTACTTGCATGGCGCGCTCTTCGCGCACCTTCTTGCTCTTGCCGGCCACTTCCAGGCCGAAGGCGGCGTTGTCCAGCACGCTGCGCGAGGGCATCAGGGCGAAGGACTGGAAGACCATGCTCATGTCGCGGCGGCGCAGATCGATCAGCTCCGCCTTGGGCATCTTGGCGACGTTCTGACCGTCGATGTAGACGTTGCCGCCGCTGGGTTCAACCAGGCGGTTGATCAGGCGGATCAGGGTGGATTTGCCGGAGCCGGAGAGGCCCATCAGCACGAAAATTTCACCTTCCTCGACGCTGAAGGACACGTCGCTGACGCCGATTACCGCGCCTTTCTCCGCAAGAATTCGTTCCTTGCTCCAGCCCTGTTTGAGCAGGTCAATGGCTTCTTGTGGCTCTGCGCCGAACACCTTGTAGAGGTTTTCGACGACGATTTTTCCAGACTGCATGGGATGATTCCCCTTCAGTAGACATCCAGATCAGTGCTGCGGAACCGCGCCTACGCCAGCTGGCGTACGTACGGTGATGCCGACTGTTCTTGCCTGTGTGGGTTTACTGGGTTCCGGGGTCGGGGCCGTGCCTTGCCGCGCAACACATTCAGGGTGCTCAGGCACAACCGCTGCAACGCTCCGGTTGCCTTGTGGGCAATGGACGCTATGGGGGCGTACTGTTGAGTCAACCTTGCTGTGCCGTGCTGCAAACCGCGTTCCAAACCCTCTGGCAGTGTTACGAAGTCCCATCCTTGGGTTTTACACACCTCGACCCGAGGCGCGCGTACATCCGAAATTTCTTGTTGGGCTGGCACCCATCACGTGGTGAGCCAGCACTTATATATTCTTCGGTCCGGGGCTGTGGGCGCCCGGTCTGTCGACCCTGCTAAGGCGACAGCGACGAAATCGGCTGACTCAACGATATAGTCTTCGGCCTGTCGCAATTGTCGGTTTGCGACTCTGACGTGTTGCGCGGCGACAGACGCTTTAAAAACCATAACAGACTTTTTTGTTCCGTTGCCAAGGCTGCAAGCCACAGCGGCCGTGGTTTGCAGCGTTTCAAATGGCCACAGGCACTATGCGCTGGGGGCTGCGCGCTGTTCGGAAAAAATGACAAATTAATTTCCACTGGCGAGGTTTTCGGCGGTTTTTATTGATTGACCGTTCAATCGTGTGACGCCTTCCAGCCAGCTCGCCCGCGTCTGCGGATTAGCCTTCAACCAGGCTTTGGCCTCGCGTCGCGGGTTGGTGTTTTTGTTGAGGATGGCGCCCATCAGGTAGCTTTCCATCTCCAGGCTAAAGCGCAGATTTTTCAGCAGTTGGGTGACATTCGGGCACTGTTCGGCCAGACCGGCGCGCACGTTGGTGTACACCGTGGCGCCGCCGTAGTTGGGGCCGAAGAACTCATCACCGCCGTCCAGGTAATGCATCTGCAGCTGGTTGTTCATCGGGTGCGGCGCCCAGCCGAGAAATACCACCCACTGTTTGAGGTGCTCGGCGCGTTTGACCTGGGCCAGCATGCCGTTCTCGCTGGACTCCACCAGGCTGAAACCGGCCAGGCCGAAGGCGTTCTTGTCGATCATTGACTGGATCAGCTTGTTGCCGTCGTTGCCCGGTTCGATTCCGTAGAGTTTGCCGCCCAGTTCTTTACTGAAGCGCGCGAGATCGGCGAAGTTTTTCACGCCGCCGTCATACGCCGCCTGGTTCACCGCCAGGGTGTATTTGGCACCGATGAGGTTGGCGCCGAGGGTCTTTACCGAGCCGTTAGCGGCGTAGGGTTTGATGTCGTTTTCCATGCTCGGCATCCAGTTGCCGAGGAACACGTCGATCTTGCCGTCCTGCATGGCTTTGTAGGTGTCGGGCACGGACAGGCGTTTGACCTGGGTGCGGTAGCCCAGCTCGCTGAATACCTGCCGCGTGACGGCGGTGGTCACGGTGATGTCAGTCCAACCGACATCGGCAAAGCGAATCAGCCCGCATTGCGCCGGCTCTGCGGCCTGGGCCAACAGCGGGGTGGTGCATAAGGTGGCGGCCAGCAGCCAGCGTGTATTGCGTGTCATCAAGCCTCTCCCGGTTGCAGTGACAGGGTGCGCGTGCAAGCGCGCAGTCGGGCCACGGGTGGCAGGCGACTGCAGCTGGCCGGTCCATGGGCGCGGCGATCATGCCGACAGATTTCCTTCGCTGCCTATGCGTGAAGTCGCAAGTAGAACGCTGCTGTCGTGAATTGCTGCAGCGGCGCTTGAAACTGCGCGCTGTCGCACATGTCGCGTTCGTTTGCGGCGCTGACGGATTTAGATATGGGCGGGTCGGTGTGGAGCGGCGGTAGCGTGGGGAAATCCTGATCATGCCTGCATGTAGCAATCGTGCAGGAGAGTGGTGTGGCTATCAGCGTGTTTGACCTGTTCAAGATCGGCATTGGGCCGTCCAGTTCGCATACCGTCGGACCGATGCGTGCGGCGGCGCTGTTCAGCGGCGCATTGGCCGAGCGGCGTTTGCTTGAACGTACAGCTCGGCTGCAGGTGCGTCTGTACGGTTCGTTATCGGCCACCGGTGTTGGTCACGGCAGCGACCGTGCGGTGATCATGGGGCTGATGGGCGAATGGCCGGATCAGGTTGACCCGAGCAGCATCGAACCGCGTATCGCGCAGCTGCTGGCCAGCGGGCAGTTGCCGCTCGGTGGGCGGGTCAGCATCGGCTTCGACTGGTCGCGCGACATGCTGCTGCTGGAAGAAAACCTGCCGTATCACCCCAACGCCATGACCCTCAGTGCGTTTGCCGCTGATGGCAACTTGCTGCACGAAAACACCTATTACTCGGTGGGCGGCGGTTTTGTGGTGGATGCCGAGCAGGCCGCCAGCGGTCAGCTGGATCAGGATCACACGCAGCTGCCGTATGACTTCAATAGCGCGGAGGAGCTGCTGCGCCTGTGCAAGGCCCATGGCCTGCGGGTTTCCGAGCTGATGATGGCCAACGAGAAAGCCTGGCGCAGTGAGGCTGAAATCCGCAGCGGCCTGATGCGCCTGTGGCAGGCCATGCGCGATTGTGTTGAGCAAGGCTTGCAGCACGAGGGCACCTTACCTGGCGGACTGAATGTGAAGCGCCGCGCCGCCAAGCTGCACCGCAGCCTGCAGGAAATGAGCAAGCCCAACGTGATCGGCTCGACCCTCAGTGGCATGGAGTGGGTCAACCTGTTCGCCCTGGCGGTGAATGAGGAAAACGCCGCCGGCGGGCGCATGGTCACCGCGCCGACCAATGGTGCGGCGGGGATCATCCCGGCCGTGCTGCATTACTACGTGCGCTTCAGTCCGTCGGTGACCGAGGCCAATGTAGTGGATTACCTGCTGGCTGCTGCCGCCATCGGCATCCTGTGCAAGAAGAACGCGTCGATCTCCGGCGCCGAGGTCGGTTGTCAGGGCGAGGTCGGTTCGGCCTGTGCCATGGCCGCGGCAGGCCTGGCAGAGATCCTAGGGGCTACCCCTGGGCAGGTGGAAAACGCCGCCGAAATCGGCCTGGAACACAACCTCGGCCTGACCTGTGACCCGGTCGGTGGCCTGGTGCAGGTGCCGTGCATCGAGCGCAACGCGATTGCGGCGGTGAAGGCGATCAACGCGGCGCAGATGGCCCTGCGTGGCGACGGCGAGCACTTTATCTCACTGGACCGGGTGATCCGCACCATGCGCGACACCGGCGCCGATATGCATGACAAGTACAAGGAAACCTCGCGCGGCGGGTTGGCCGTTAGCGCTGTTGAATGCTGAGGCGCACGTTTAGGTCGCTGCGCACATTTGTGGTGCGTGGCTGTTTGGTGCAGCGGAAAAGGGCAGCGCAACGCTGCTGAATACAGCCTGACCGTTGGTCCGTTACCGCGCCGTTTTTACCCTGCGTAGCGGGGTGACAAAGCACCTGCCTGGCAGTGCTACCGAAATGCTCAAGCGCCCGCCGAACGGGCGTTTGCGGTCGTAATCAGAATGCTTCTGTCGCTCCTGCCAACGCCTAGTGTCACTAGCGTTGGGCCGATCCCTCTGTTTTTAATTGAACGCCCAATCAATTTAGGCACGGCCTTTGCGTTGTGCTGGTGGTCGATCTGGCGTTGTGCAGTCCCAGAACCATAAAAAGAGCCACCGCATAGAGGGGCTCACTACCGTGCTTTGCTTCGCGTGAGGGTTTACCTGATGTCACAGTTCACTCAAGGGGCACAACCCCAGAGCCGTGCTCCGCAGTCCATCGGCTTTCTCCTGCTCGACAACTTCACCTTGATTTCCCTGGCGTCTGCCGTCGAGCCGCTGCGGATGGCCAACCAGCTGTCCGGTAAGGAGTTGTACCGCTGGCACACCCTCAGCCAAAGCGGCCTGCCGGTCTGCGCCAGTGATGGCCTGCAGATCACCCCGGATGCCAGCTTGGCTACGGCGCCGCGTTTGGATGCGGTGATCGTTTGCGGCGGTGTGGACATTCAGCACAGCGTCACCCGTGAGCACGTGCAGTGGCTGCAAAGCCAGGCCCGCCACGGCGCGCAACTGGGCGCGGTATGTACTGGCAGCTGGGCGCTGGCCAAGGCCGGGCTGCTCGATGGTTTCGATTGCAGCGTGCACTGGGAGTGCTTGGCCTCGATGCAGGAAGCCTTCCCTCGCGCAGCAGTCAGCACTCGCCTGTTCTCGATAGATCGCAATCGCCACACCAGCTCCGGCGGCACCGCGCCGATGGACATGATGCTGCATGTGATCGGCCGCGAGCATGGCCGCGAACTGGCAGCGGCAATTTCTGAAATGTTTATCTACGAGCGCATCCGTAACGAGCAGGATCACCAGCGCGTGCCGCTCAAGCACATGCTTGGCACCAACCAGCCGAAGCTGCAGGAAATCGTCGCGCTGATGGAAGCCAACTTGGAAGAGCCAATCGACCTCGATCAGCTGGCGCTGTATGTCGATGTCTCGCGCCGCCAGCTGGAGCGCCTGTTCCAGAAGTACCTGCACTGCTCGCCGTCGCGCTACTACCTCAAGCTGCGCCTGATTCGTGCGCGCCAACTGCTCAAGCAGACCAGCATGTCGATTATCGAAGTGGCTTCGGTATGCGGTTTTGTCTCCACGCCGCACTTCTCCAAGTGCTACCGCGAATACTTTGGCATCCCGCCGCGCGACGAACGCGCGGGCCAACAGGGCGGCAATGTGGTGGCGCTGCTGCCAATGCCGGAAGACCTGATGCGCCCATCGCCATCCTCGGCTATGGCCGCGCTGACGCGGGCGCAGGGGGAGTCGACCTTCGCCAGTGTCAGGCTCTAAGCCTCGCTGAATAACCTGTAGGAGCCAGCTTGCTTGCGATGCTTTTGCTTGGCAGGGATCTGGCTCCTACACGCTTTGTGGGAGGCGCTTTAGCGGCGAGCTGTTAATCGCTTGTCGCGGCTGAAGCGGCGTGCCGCCCAGCCCTCCTACAAAACCAAAACGCCGCACTGGCCTTGAAGGCGAGTGCGGCGTTTTGCTGTGTGCGCGACGGTCGATACGCAGTGCTTAGTACTCGATTGCCACATCACCCTGCGGCACGCTGCAGCAGGACAGAATATAGCCCTCGGCCACGTCTTCGTCGGTGATGCCGCCGTTGTGTTCCATGGCCACTTCACCCGAAGTTTTCATGACCTTGCAGGTGCCGCAAATGCCCATGCCACAGGCTTTGGGGATATGCAGACCAAGCTTGGCTGCGGCAGCGTGTACGGTTTCGCCTGGGTCGACGCGGATGCTCTTGCCGGTGCTGGTGAATGCCACCTGATTCTGTTCGGCAGCCGGCACGGCGGGGGCTTCGGCGGCTTCGGCGGCGAGCTCCTTGGCTTCTTCACGGACATCCGCCGGTGTCGCGCCAAAGGACTCCTCGTGGTAGTGCTGCATGTCGAAGCCATTGCTTTCCAGCAGGCGTTTGACCGCATTCATGTACGGCGTCGGGCCGCAGCAGAAGATTTCCCGATCCAGATAATCCGGGGCAATCAGCTCCAGCATCTTCTGGTTGAGGTAGCCGCGATAACCGGCCCAAGCCTCACCCAGCCCATGCTTCTCGCAAATCACATGCAGGCTGAAGTTGTTGATCCGCGCGGCCATGTGCTCCAGCTCGCGGTGGTAGATGATGTCCTTCGGTGAGCGCGCGCTGTGCACAAACACCATGTCGACATTGGCGTTGGTGTCGTAAAACCAGCGCGCCATCGACATCACCGGCGTAATGCCGACCCCGCCACTGAGGTAGAGCACCTTGTCGGCGGGAAAGTCGATGGCATTGAACAGCCCGACCGGGCCGTGAACCGGCAGCTCCTGGCCTTCCTGCAGGTTGTCATGCAACCAGTTGGAGACCTTGCCGCCAGGCACCCGCTTGATGGTGATGGAAAAGCTATAGGGCACGGAAGGCGAGCTGGAGATGGTGTAGGAGCGCATCACCGGCTGGCCGTCGATTTCCAGTTCCAGGGTGACGAATTGTCCTGGTTTGAAGAAGTACAGTACCGGCTGATCGGCCATAAAGCAGAACGTGCGCACGTCCCAGGTTTCCTGGATGACTTTGACGCAGCGCACCAGGTGGCGGCCGTTGCTCCAGGTCTGGGTGGTAATGGGGTTGAGGAAGTCGTTCGTCGTCATGGACGTCTCTCCGCGCGGCCGGGCATCGGCCTTGTATGGGGCGGATTGTGCGCACTGGCGGATGGGCTCATTTATCTGCCAGCGACATTTACATGCTTATCGCGACCTGCCGCGCAGGCCTTGGTTTGCCGCGTCGGAAACGGATGTGACCATGTCGTCCATAGACAAGGTTTGGCCCACGCTCAGCGCCACACTCGCAGCCAGCCGAAGCAAAAAGGTCACGAGCGAATTCCTCTTTCATCCAGTCGCCATCGGCGGGCGTAGAACGGGGCAATGACGCCACCTTGCGTGATACCGACTAGCCACTTTATTGCGGCAACTCGCCGAGCGAGTCGCCATTGAGGAGTTACCGATGGACGTCACTTCCACCCTGAGCCTGGGCGATCCGCTGGAGCCTGCACGCAAGGCCACCGCCGAGATGCTGCAAAGCCGCGAGCGCACCTTTTCGTTGCCGCAGCCGTTCTACAACGACGAGCGCCTGTTCAAGATCGACATGCAGGAGATCTTCCACAAGGAATGGCTGATTGCCGGCATGACCTGTGAGATCCCGGCCAAGGGTAACTACCTCACCCTACAGATCGGCGATAACCCGATCATGGTGATTCGCGGGGCCGATGGTGTGGTGCATGCCTTCCATAACGTCTGCCGTCACCGGGGTTCGCGCCTGTGCACCAGTGACAAAGGCAAGGTGGCCAAGCTGGTGTGCCCTTATCACCAGTGGACCTACGAACTCGACGGTCGCCTGCTGTTTGCTGGCACCGAAATGGGCGCGGATTTCGACCTCAAGGACTACAGCCTTAAGCCGGTCAACTGCAAAGTGGCCGGTGGTTACATCTTTATTTCCCTGGCGGAAAACCCACCGGCCATTGATGAGTTCCTCAGTACGCTGGCTCATTACATGGAGCCGTACGACATGGAAAACACCAAGGTGGCTGTGCAAACCACCTTGATGGAAAAGGCCAACTGGAAGCTGGTGCTGGAGAACAACCGCGAGTGCTACCACTGCAACGGTTCGCACCCCGAGCTGCTCAATACTCTGCTGGAGTGGGATGACGTTACCGACCCGCGCGCCACCCAGGCGTTCAAGGATCAGGTGGCGGAGTGCACGGGTCGCTGGGACAAAGACAATATTCCCTACGCCCATGCCAGTTTTGGTCTGCGCAACCGCATCGTGCGCATGCCGCTGCTCAAGGGCACTGTGTCCATGACTATGGACGGCAAGCAGGGCTGCAAGAAACTCATGGGCCGCATCACCGATCCCGACTTGGGCTCGATGCGCATCCTGCACCTGCCGCACTCGTGGAACCACTGCATGGGCGATCACATGATTGTCTTCACCGTGTGGCCGATCAGTGCCCAGGAAACCATGGTCACCACCAAATGGCTGGTGCACAAGGATGCCGTGGAAGGCATCGACTATGACGTGGCGCGCCTGCGTCAGGTGTGGGACGCCACCAATGATCAGGACCGCCGTCTGGCCGAAGAAAACCAGCGCGGCATCAACTCGACCGCTTATCAGCCCGGCCCGTACTCGAAAACCTACGAGTTTGGCGTGGTCAACTTTATCGACTGGTACAGCGAGCGTCTGCTCAACAACCTCGGCGCCGCACCTGCGCCCTACCTGAAAGGGGTTGCCGCCGAGTAACGGAGCTGGCGGGTTGGTCGCCCGCCGGAACGGCTCCACACTCAGGCCTTCATGGCCGCTTTGCTGCCCGCAGTCTGCTGCGGGCATTTTTTTAGCCCCGCCAATGTGCGCCATTACCTGCGCGCAAGTGTTACCGCTCAGCCAGCAACGGGAACACAAACGAGTAGCAGCACCCCAGAATGGTGACTGCTTGTGTCAGCTTGGCTGCCTTGTATTTTCATATACCATTGATTTGTAAGTGATTTCTAAAGTTGGCACGTTGAATGCTTTATTTCCTGCACAAAAACAATAACAAGCATCAGCAGAACAATCGTATCGACTCAAGGCACAACAAAAACAAGAGTACCCACGAGTCGCAAACAGATTTTTTTGGAAAGGGTATGTGATTCGGGTTTTCCCGCAACCAGGCCGAAAAGAATAAAACTACCTTGAGGTAGCTCGGTGTGCCGGTTGGATCATTGCAGGGGTTTTGGCAATGGCGATTGCTGTATCAGTAACCAAAAAAATACGTTTGCCCTTGGTTCCACTTGGAATCACCGAAAGCGATGACGCAACAGACAGCGATAAAACAACAATAACAGTCGCCAAATAATAAAAATAAAGCACACACCCAATTAGAGGGGAGCCTAGGCTCCCCTTTGTGCTTTCTGCGGTTTCGTTTTTCTTCCCCTCGCGACCTTTCCGCACGCCCGGCAATGCAGCCGGGTGGCCGCTCACTCGGTGGCTTATCCATAGGCGACCCGGCTTTGACGCTTTCGGCAATACCCCAGTCGTTTTTGCACCGGGTCGCCCGAGCCCCCAGGGATATGCTCAGTCCAAAGCGCCAACAACGGGTTTGGCGACACCGCTAAAAGGGGACTGCCTGATGAGCCCAGCCGAATTACACGCCGACAGCATCGTCATTGACGGGCTGATCATCGCCAAGTGGAACCGCGAACTGTTCGAAGACATGCGCAAAGGCGGGCTGACGGCGGCCAACTGCACCGTGTCGGTGTGGGAAGGCTTCCAGGCGACGGTGAACAACATCGCCGCCAGCCAGAAACTGATCCGCGAGAACAGCGACCTGGTGATGCCGGTGCGCACCACCGCCGATATTCGCACCGCCAAGGCGCAGGGCAAGACCGGCATCCTTTTCGGCTTCCAGAACGCCCATGCGTTTGAAGATCAGATCGGCTATGTCGAGGTGTTCAAGCAGCTCGGCGTGGGCATTGTGCAGCTGTGCTACAACACCCAAAACCTGGTCGGTACCGGCTGCTACGAGCGTGACGGCGGGCTGTCCGGCTTCGGCCGCGAGATCGTTGCCGAGATGAACCGCGTCGGCATCATGTGCGACCTCTCCCATGTGGGCTCGAAGACCAGCGAGGAAGTCATCCTCGAATCGAAAAAGCCGGTCACCTATTCCCACTGCCTGCCGTCGGGGCTGAAAGAGCACCCACGCAACAAGTCCGATGCCGAGCTGAAATTTATCGCCGATCACGGCGGCTTTGTCGGCGTGACCATGTTTGCGCCGTTCCTGGCCAAGGGCATCGACTCGACCATCGACGACTACGCCGAAGCCATCGAATACGTGATGAACATCGTTGGCGAAGACGCCATCGGCATCGGCACCGATTTCACCCAGGGCCACGGCCAGGACTTCTTCGAGTACCTGACCCACGACAAGGGCTACGCCCGCCGTCTGACCAGCTTCGGCAAGATCATCAACCCGCTGGGCATCCGCACCGTCGGCGAATTCCCCAACCTCACCGAAACCCTGCTCAAACGCGGCCATTCCGAGCGCGTGGTGCGCAAGATCATGGGTGAGAACTGGGTAAGGGTTCTGGCGGATGTCTGGGGCGAGTGATGAATACCTGCGGAGCCTACTGCGCCCACCGATAGCTGCGTCGCGTCCTCGCGACAAGCTCGCCGTACATGCGTACTGCTCTCGCTTGTCGCTGCGGGTCTCCTTGCTCTCGGCGTGCTCGCTACGGCTTCACAGGCATTCATCGGCACCTTTCAAATACGCAAGACAACGAATTCTGGAGCACTGAACACATGGCCACCCACGCACCCGAAATGCCCATCCAGGTCGACGACGAAACCGGCGTCTGGACCACTGACGCGCTGCCGATGCTCTATGTGCCGCGGCATTTCTTCGTTAACAACCACATCGGTATCGAAGAGGTACTGGGCGCTGAGGCCTATGCCGAGATTCTCTACAAGGCCGGCTACAAGTCCGCCTGGCACTGGTGCGAGAAAGAGGCCGAATGCCACGGCCTGTCCGGCGTGGCGGTGTTCGAGCACTACATGAAGCGCCTGTCGCAACGCGGCTGGGGGCTGTTCGAGATTGAAGCCATCGACCTGGCCGCCGGCACTGCCTCGGTGAAGCTCAAGCACTCGGCCTTCGTCTACGTCTACGGCAAATGCGGGCGCAAGGTCGACTACATGTTCACCGGCTGGTTTGCCGGCGCCATGGATCAGATTCTCCAAGCCCAGGGCAGCGCGCTGCGCACCGTGGCCGAGCAGGTCTATGGCGGTTCCGAAGAGGGCCACGATGATGGCCTGTTTATCGTCAAGCCGCGCTAAGTCGAGGATCGAGTCATGGCTTTCGAAGCAATGTTCCAGCCGATCCAGATCGGCAAGCTGACTATTCGTAATCGCATCGTGTCCACCGCGCACGCCGAGGTCATGGCCACCGACGGCGGCATGACCACCGAGCGTTACGTCAAGTACTACGAAGAGAAGGCCAAGGGTGGCGTCGGTCTGGCCATCTGCGGCGGCTCGTCGGTGGTCTCCATCGACAGCCCGCACGGCTGGTGGAGCTCGGTGAACCTGTCGACTGACCGGATCATTCCGCACTTCCAGAACCTGGCGGATGCCATGCATAAGCATGGTGCCAAGATCATGATCCAGATTACCCACATGGGCCGCCGCTCACGCTGGGATGGTTTCGACTGGCCGACCCTGATGTCGCCGTCCGGCATCCGTGAGCCGGTGCACCGCGCCACCTGCAAGACCATCGAGCCGGAGGAAATGTGGCGCGTCATCGGTGACTTCGCCAAGGCGGCGGCTCGGGCCAAAGCCGGCGGCCTGGATGGCGTCGAGCTGTCGGCCGTGCACCAGCACATGATCGATCAGTTCTGGTCGCCACGGGTCAACAAGCGCACCGACGAATGGGGCGGCACCTTTGAAGGCCGGATGAAGTTCGGCCTGGAAGTGATCAAAGCGGTGCGCGCCGAGGTGGGTCCCGACTTCTGTGTGGGCCTGCGTATCTCCGGTGATGAGTTCCACCCGGACGGCCTCTCTCACGAAGACATGAAGCAGATCGCCGCCTATTACGATGCCACCGGCCTGATCGACTTTATCGGCGTGGTCGGCTCTGGTGCCGACACCCACAACACCCTGGCGAACGTCATCCCGAACATGAGTTACCCGCCGGAGCCGTTCCTGCACCTGGCCGCCGGGATCAAGGAAGTGGTCAAGGTGCCGGTGCTGCACGCGCAGAACATCAAAGACCCGAACCAGGCCACGCGCATTCTCGAAGGCGGCTATGTCGACATGGTCGGCATGACCCGCGCGCACATCGCCGACCCGCACCTGATCGCCAAGATCAAGATGGGCCAGGTCGACCAAATCAAGCAGTGCGTCGGTGCCAACTATTGCATCGACCGCCAGTATCAAGGTCTGGATGTGCTGTGCATCCAGAACGCCGCGACCAGCCGCGAATACATGGGCCTGCCGCATATCATCGAAAAAACCAGCGGACCTAAGCGCAAGGTGGTGATTGTTGGCGGTGGCCCGGCCGGTATGGAAGCAGCGCGCGTCGCCGCCGAGCGTGGCCACGATGTGACCCTGTTCGAGAAGAAAGACAGCCTCGGCGGGCAAATCACTTTAGCCGCCAAGGCACCGCAGCGCGACCAGATGGCCGGCATCACCCGCTGGTTCCAGCTGGAGTTGGCCCGCCTGAATATCGACCTGCGCCTGGGTACTGGTGCTGATGAAGCGAGCATCCTCGACCTGCGCCCAGATATCGTGGTGCTGGCCAACGGCGGTCATCCGTTTATCGAGCAAAACGAACATTGGGGCGCCGCTGAAGGCCTGGTGGTCAGCAGCTGGGACGTTCTCGATGGCACCGTCGCACCCGGCAATAACGTGCTGGTGTACGACACCATTTGCGAATTCGGCGGTATGTCGGTGGCCGACTTTATCGCCGAGAAGGGCGCCAAGGTCGAGATCGTCACCGACGACATCAAGCCGGGTGTTGCCATGGGCGGCACCACGTTCCCGACTTACTACCGCAGCATGTACCCGAAAGAAGTGATCATGACCGGCGACATGATGCTGGAGAAGGTCTACCGCGAAGGCGACAAGCTGGTGGCGGTGCTGGAGAACGAATACACCGGCGCGAAAGAAGAGCGGGTGGTCGATCAGGTGGTGGTGGAAAACGGCGTGCGCCCTGACGAGCGCCTGTACTACGCGCTCAAGGAAGGCTCGCGCAACAAGGGCCAGATCGATGTGGAAGCGCTGTTCGCGATCAAACCGCAGCCTTGTTTAGCTGAGAAGGGTGACGGCTATCTGCTGTTCCGCATCGGCGACTGCGTAGCCCAGCGCAACACCCATGCAGCGATCTACGACGCGCTGCGGTTGTGCAAGGATTTCTGAGCCCAGCACAACATCGATGGTTTGACCCGGTCTAGCCCCCTCTCCCTCTTGGGGAGAGGGGACTGAAATGCATCATCCCCTGACATTGGCGGTGGGAGCCTCACATGTTGAACACCCTACTCCCCATCCTGCTTTTCGCCGCCCTGGCCCTTGCGGTTATTGGCGCGGCGAAGCGCTTTCTGATGTGGCGCCGTGGCCGTCCGGCCCAGGTCGATTGGCTGGGCGGGCTGCTGGCCATGCCGCGCCGTTATATGGTCGACCTGCACCATGTCGTGGCCCGCGATAAATACATCGCCAACACCCACGTGGCCACAGCGGGCGGCTTTGTCCTGGCGGCTCTGCTGGCGATTCTGGTGCATGGCTTCGGCCTGCAGAGTCGCATCCTCGGCTTCGCCCTGTTAGGTGCCACCGCGTTGATGTTTGTCGGCGCGCTGTTTGTCGCCAAACGCCGCCTCGACCCGCCATCGCGCTTGTCGAAAGGCCCGTGGATGCGTCTGCCGAAAAGCCTGCTGATGTTTGCCGGCAGCTTTTTTATCGCCACGCTTCCTGTTGCCGGCATCCTGCCGGAAGGCTTTGGTGGCTGGATTCTCGCGCTGCTGCTCACCGTTGGCGTGGCCTGGGGTGTCTCCGAGCTGTTCTTTGGCATGACATGGGGCGGGCCGATGAAGCACGCCTTCGCCGGTGCCCTGCACCTGGCCTGGCATCGCCGCTCTGAACGCTTTGGCGGTGGTCGCTCGACCGGCCTCAAAGCCCTGAATCTGAATGATCCGAAAGCCCCGCTGGGCGTGGAAAAACCCACGGACTTCACTTGGAACCAGCTGCTTGGCTTTGATGCCTGCGTGCAGTGCGGCAAGTGCGAGGCGGCCTGCCCAGCCTTCGCCGCCGGCCAGCCGCTCAACCCGAAGAAGCTGATTCAGGACATGGTGGTCGGCCTGGCTGGTGGCACCGATGCCAACTTTGCCGGTTCGCCTTACCCAGGAAAACCAGTGGGCGAACACGGCGGTGGCCCACACCTGCCTATCGTCAATCTAAATGGCAAGGCGCTGGTCGATGCCGAAACGCTGTGGTCGTGCACCACCTGCCGCGCCTGCGTTGAGGAGTGCCCGATGATGATCGAGCACGTCGACGCCATCGTCGATATGCGCCGCCATCTCACGCTGGAAAAAGGCGCCACGCCGAACAAGGGCGCTGAGGTGCTGGATAACCTGATCGCCACCGACAACCCCGGCGGTTTCGCACCGGGTGGCCGGTTGAACTGGGCGGCGGATTTGAACCTGCCGTTGATGGGCGATAAGCAGAACGTCGATGTGTTGTTCTGGGTCGGCGACGGCGCCTTCGATATGCGCAACCAGCGCACCCTGCGCGCCTTTGTCAAAGTGCTGAAAGCCGCCAAGGTCGACTTCGCTGTGCTCGGCCTGGAAGAACGCGACAGCGGCGACGTGGCCCGGCGTCTGGGTGATGAAGCGACCTTTCAGCTGCTGGCCAAACGCAATATCGCCACCCTGGCCAAGTACCAATTCAAACGCATCGTCACCTGCGACCCGCACAGTTTCCATGTACTGAAAAACGAATACGGCGAGCTGGGCGGTCGCTATTCGGTGCTGCACCACAGCACCTATATGGATGAACTGATCAGCGGCCAGAAACTCAACCTCGGCCAGCACAAAGGCGGCTCGGTCACCTACCACGACCCTTGCTACCTGGGCCGCTACAACGGTGAGTACGAAGCGCCGCGTAATGTGCTGAATGCCATCGGCATCGAGGTGAAGGAAATGCAGCGCTCGGGCTTCCGCTCCCGCTGCTGCGGAGGTGGCGGTGGTGCACCGATCACCGATATCCCCGGCAAGCAGCGGATTCCCGATATGCGCATGGTCGATATCCAAGAAACCGCCGCCGAGCTGGTCGCCGTGGGTTGCCCGCAGTGCACTGCGATGCTCGAAGGCGTGGTCGGCCCGCGTCCGGAGGTCAAGGATATTGCCGAGCTGGTGGCCGATGTATTGATCGAGGGCGTGGTCGAGCCGAAGCAGCCGGTGCGGGCCCCGCGTGAAGCAGCCGAGGTAAGCCCATGAGCGACCTGATCCGCCGTGATCCACGGGCTGAATGGATCGCCCGTAACCGCCTGCATCCGCTGCATGCCGCCGCGCAACCGGCCGTCGCTAGCTGGCTCAGCGCCGCCGGGGTGCTGCGCAAGAACCCGCATGCAGTGGGCTTTATCGGCCCCAATGGCCTCAAACGTATCGACCGCTCCGGCGCGCAGCAAGCCGGCAGCCAGAAACGCAGCACGGCCAGTACCGTGGTACAGCTGCCGCTGCATGTGGTCGAGCAACCGGCGTTCTATATCGCCGTGGTGCCGGACATGGTCGGCGGCCGCCTGAGCGCCCACGACAAGGACCTGCTCGGCCTGGCGCACAAGCTGGCCGGCAGCGACGGTGCTGTGGTCGCGGTGATCTTTGGCGAGCACAAGGAAAGCGCCTTCGACAGCAATGGCGTCGACCGTCTGCTGCAGTACGCCGGTGACGATTTTGACGGCTACGCCCCGGAAGCGCGGGTGTTGGTACTCGGCGCAGTAGAGCGGCAATTGTCGCCGCGCCACTGGTTACTGCCCGACAGTCGTAGCGGTGGCGGTGAGCTGGGCCGGCGTCTGGCCGCCAAACTGGGTGAGCGCCCGGCCACGCGGGTTTGGCAGGTGGCCGATGGCATGGCCAGTGGGCGTGCCGGTGCCGGACGGGAAGATTTGGTGCAACAAGCGCCACGCCTGATTCTGGCCGCCGTGGAGTGCGCCGAACCGGTCAGTGAAACCCGCCATGAGGTGCGCCCGCTGGCGCTCAGTGAAGCGCTGGTCAGCCACTTGCCGCGTATTCAAGATCTCGGCGCGGTGGCGGTGGACCCGGCGCAGATCCCCATGGCCGAGGCCGAATTTATTCTCTCTGGCGGCAACGGTGTGAAGGATTGGGCGCTGTTCCATCAGGCCGCTGCGGCGCTGGGCGCCACTGAAGGCGCCTCACG
This sequence comes from Pseudomonas sp. 9AZ, assembly GCF_902506525.1. Taxonomy (NCBI): domain Bacteria; kingdom Pseudomonadati; phylum Pseudomonadota; class Gammaproteobacteria; order Pseudomonadales; family Pseudomonadaceae; genus Pseudomonas; species Pseudomonas sp. 9AZ. The sequence goes on along the minus strand of NZ_LR733840.1, from coordinate 4,243,990 downwards.
AGTAGCAGTGGACGATGGCTTTATGGGCCGCGAACGCCAGGTCGGCGCGTCCGGCATCTGGGTCACGGCGCGGGTTTACGTGGCCGTGGGGATTTCCGGGGCGATCCAGCATCTGCAAGGCATCGGTGCCTGCGACAAAGTGGTGGCGATCAACCTCGACCCGACCTGCGACATGATCAAACGCGCCGATCTGTCGGTGATCGGCGAGTCTGCTGCGATCTTGCAGGCGCTGATTGAGCGCGTCGCCGCCCATCGGCAGGGAGCAGAACGTGATGCAGCCTAAGCAAACTGTAGGGTGGGGGACGCTTCATCCATCCACCAACGCCCACACCGCCATGGTGGAAGAGCACAGCGTCTTCCACCCTACGGAGCTGCGCCATGACTGATTTGCAGGTAGTTACGCTGGTTTCCGTAGGCGCTCACCCCACCTCCGGTCGGCCACGCCGCGCCGAGCAGGACGCCCGCGCGGTCGAGCTGGGGCTGCGTCTGGCCGGTGAGCGGTTGCAGGTGCTGCATGCCGGCGATCCTCAGCAGGAAGCGCTGCGCGCTTATCTGGGAATGGGCCTTGAGCAGATCAAAATTCTCGAACAGCCGGCGCACAGCGATGCGCTGCCGGTGCTGGCCGAGTACCTGGCCGACTCCAGTGCGCAGCTGGTGTTGACCGGCAGCCAGGCGGAAACCGGCGAAGGCTCGGGCATGCTGCCTTACCTGCTGGCGGAACAGCTCGGCTGGCCGCTGGTGGTTGGGCTGGCAGCGGTGGAGCAGGTCAGCAATGGTGTGGCCCAGGTGCTGCAAGCCCTGCCGCGCGGACAGCGCCGGCGCTTGCAGGTGCGTCTGCCGTTTGTCGCCAGCGTCGATAACGCTGCGCCCGTCGCCCGACAGAGCGCCTTCGGCCCGGCGCGGCGTGGCCTGTTGACGGCCGAAGAGGTGGAGTTGGTTACCGATCCGTTGTTTGCCAGCGCCCAGCTGCAGCCGGCCAAGCCCCGGCCCAAGCGGCTCAAGGTGATCAAGGCCAAGACCGGCGCCGAACGTATGAAGGCGGCGACGGCCAAGGCATCCGGCGGCGGGGGACAGGTGCTCAAGGATGTCTCGCCGCAAGCGGGCGCGGAGGCTATCTTCAAATTGTTGTTGGAAGAAGGCGTGCTGCGCTAGCACGCCACCATTGGAGGAATTGAGCATGATGCACGCCGACCTGATCGATCAGGAGGACCTACGCGAACGCCTGGTGGCGCTAGGGTTGTCGATTCCACCCGGGGTCACTGCCGAGCAGGCGTGCGAACATGCCGTCAGCGGCCTGAGCCCGGAGCGCGCGCTGGCCCTGCGGCGTCTGGTGGAGGAGTTGCTCGGTGGCAGCGCGACGCTGTTGCCGAATGTGCGCGAGGCCATTTCACGCACCTTGCTGCCAGCCTTGGTGCCGCGCTAGACGCGCCGCAGATTATCCATGTAGGAGCGGGCCATGCCCGCGAACCTCGCAATCGCGGCCATGGGCCGCTCCTACTGGTTGCAACCGATAACGGGGGCAAGTGTCTCGCAAGAGACGCTGTAACCGTCTGAGTCGAAAAGGTTCTAGTTCGTTGCCGTCATCGCCTGGCGAATATCCCCTGCCAGCTGGCGCACTCGCGCTTCGTCGGTGTCCCAGGAGCACATAAAGCGTGCACCGCCAGCCCCGATAAAGGTGTAGAAGCGCCAGCCCTGGCCCCGCAGGATTTCCAGCGCCGGTTCCGACATCTGCAAAAACACGCCGTTGGCCTGCACCGGGAACATCAGGCTGACCCCCGGAATATCGCTGACCAACTCGGCGAGCAGCTGCGCGCAGCGGTTGGCGTGCTGGGCGTATTTCAGCCAGGCATCGTTCTGCAGGATGCCGACCCAGGGTGCGGACAGGTAGCGCATCTTCGAGGCCAGCTGACCGGCCTGCTTGCAGCGGTAGTCGAAGTCTTCGGCCAAATCTTTATTGAAGAACAGGATGGCCTCACCCACTGCCATGCCGTTCTTGGTGCCGCCAAAACACAGCACGTCTACACCGGCCTTCCAGGTCAGGTCGGCCGGGCTGCAGCCGAGAAAGGCGCAGGCATTGGAGAAGCGCGCGCCGTCCATGTGCAGATGCAGGCCCAGTTCGCGGCACACCGTGCTGATCGCGCGCACTTCGTCGGGGCTGTAAACGGTACCGACTTCCGTGGCCTGGGTCAGGGTCACTACGCGGGGCTTGGGGTAGTGGATGTCCTGGCGTTTGAGGGCGATCTCGCGGATCGCTCCGGGGGTGAGCTTGCCGTTCTCGGTCTTGGCCAGCAGCAATTTGGAGCCGTTGGAGAAGAACTCCGGCGCGCCGCATTCGTCGGTTTCGACGTGGGCGGTCTCCGAGCAGATCACGCTGTGGTAGCTCTGGCACAGCGACGCCAGGGCCAGTGAGTTGGCCGCCGTGCCGTTGAAGGCGAAAAACACTTCGCAGTCGGTTTCAAACAGGCGGCGGAAGTGGTCGGCGGCGCGTGCGGTCCATTCGTCGTCGCCATAGGCGCGCTGGTGGCCCTGATTGGCTTCGGCCATGGCCGCCCAGGCTTCCGGGCAAATGCCGGAGTAGTTGTCGCTGGCGAATTGTTGCGAGAGATCGGGCATGGGAGCTTCCTTGTGGGCGCTAACGCTAAGCCGTTTGGGATGCTTCTACTGTATCCGTGGTCACGCCTGCGTGCAGATACGGTGGCGACATCCTCTGCCATACAGGCGAAGCCGCAGCGCGCTGTCGCCTATAAGGCCTGCGCAATTGCGACGCGTGCATGTCGCAAACGCAATCCCCCGTGGCGTGCCTAGGCATCTGACCGATCAGGGCCAGTCATACCATCGGCTCACAAGGGCTCAGCCCGCTTCCGACACAGATGCGCCACACCCCGGTGCCGCAGGAGATCAGTGATGTTCAGCAAGAACGACCAGATTCAAGGCTACGACGATGAATTGCTCAGCGCCATAAACGCCGAGGAGCGCCGTCAGGAGCACCATATCGAGCTGATCGCCTCGGAAAACTACACCAGCCAGCGGGTTATGGAAGCGCAGGGCAGCGGCCTGACCAACAAGTACGCCGAAGGCTATCCGGGCAAGCGTTATTACGGCGGCTGCGAGCATGTCGATGTGGTCGAGCAGCTGGCCATCGACCGTGCCAAGAAACTGTTCGGCGCCGATTACGCCAACGTGCAGCCGCATTCCGGTTCGTCCGCCAACAGCGCGGTGTACCTGGCGCTGATCAATGCCGGCGACACCATCCTCGGCATGAGCCTGGCCCACGGCGGCCACCTGACCCACGGCGCCAAGGTGTCGTCCTCGGGCAAGCTGTATAACGCCGTGCAGTACGGCATCGACACCGCCACTGGTCTGATCGATTACGACGAAGTCGAGCGCCTGGCCGTTGAGTGCCAGCCGAAGATGATCGTCGCCGGCTTCTCCGCCTATTCCAAGACCCTGGATTTCCCGCGTTTCCGCGCCATCGCCGACAAGGTTGGAGCGCTGCTGTTTGTCGACATGGCCCACGTCGCCGGCCTGGTTGCCGCCGGCCTGTACCCCAACCCGATTCCCTTTGCCGATGTGGTCACCACCACCACCCACAAGACCCTGCGCGGTCCGCGTGGCGGGCTGATCCTGGCCAAGGCCAATGCGGATATCGAGAAGAAGCTTAACGCGGCGGTCTTCCCCGGCGCTCAGGGCGGCCCGCTGATGCACGTGATTGCTGCCAAGGCGGTGTGCTTCAAGGAAGCCATGGAACCAGGCTTCAAGGAATACCAAGCGCAGGTGATCAAAAATGCCCAGGCCATGGCCAAGGTGTTTATCCAGCGCGGCTACGACGTGGTTTCCGGCGGTACCGACAACCACCTGTTCCTGGTCAGCCTGATCCGTCAGGGCCTGACCGGCAAAGACGCCGATGCCGCCCTGGGGCGCGCCGGCATTACGGTCAACAAGAACGCCGTGCCGAATGACCCGCAGTCGCCGTTCGTCACCTCGGGCCTGCGTATCGGCACCCCGGCGATTACCACGCGCGGTTTCAAGGAAGCACAGAGCATCGAGCTGGCCGGTTGGATCTGCAACATCCTCGACCACCTCGGCGATGCCGATGTTGAGGCACAGGTGGCGACTCTGGCGGCAGGTTTGTGCGCCGATTACCCGGTTTATCGCTGAACGCAATGACCCTGTAGGAGCGGGCCATGCCCGCGATTCCACGGGGTTCGCGGGCATGGCCCGCTCCTACGGTTAAGTTTTCGTATCAGGAGTACCCACTGATGCAACGTTATTCCGGCTTCGGCCTTTTCAAGCACGCGTTCAGCCACCACGAAAACTGGCAGCGCATGTGGCGCAACCCAACGCCCAAGCCGGTGTACGACGTGATCATCGTCGGCGGTGGCGGCCACGGTCTGGCCACGGCCTATTACCTGGCCAAAGAGTTCGGCATCAAGAACGTCGCGGTGATCGAGAAGGGCTGGTTGGGCGGCGGCAACACCGCGCGCAATACCACCATCGTGCGTTCCAACTACCTGTGGGATGAGTCGGCGCACCTGTATGAGCACGCGATGAAGCTGTGGGAAGGCCTGTCCCAGGACCTTAACTACAACGTCATGTTCAGCCAGCGCGGCGTCTACAACCTCTGTCACACCCTGCAGGATATGCGCGACTCCGAGCGCCGCGTCAGCGCCAACCGCCTCAACGGCGTGGACGGCGAACTGCTGGATGCCAAGCAGGTGGCTGCAGAGATTCCGTACCTGGATTGCAGCAAGAACACCCGCTATCCGGTGATGGGCTCCACCGTGCAGCGCCGTGGTGGCGTAGCCCGTCACGACGCCGTGGCCTGGGGCTATGCCCGCGCTGCCGATGCCTTGGGCGTGGACCTGATCCAGCAGACCGAAGTCACCGGCTTTCGCAAGGAAAACGGCGTGTGCATCGGCGTGGAAACCAACAAGGGCTTTATCGGTGGCAAGCGCGTTGGCGTGGTCACCGCCGGTAACTCCGGGCACATGGCCGGCCTCGCTGGCTTCCGCCTGCCGCTGGAATCCCATCCGCTGCAGGCGCTGGTATCCGAGCCGATCAAGCCGATTATCGACAGCGTGATCATGTCCAACGCCGTGCACGGTTACATCAGTCAGTCGGACAAGGGCGATCTGGTCATCGGTGCCGGTATCGACGGCTACAACGGCTACGGCCAACGCGGCTCCTACGGCACCATCGAACACACCCTGCAGGCCATCGTTGAGATGTTCCCGGTGCTCTCGCGGGTACGCATGAACCGGCAGTGGGGCGGCATCGTCGACACCTCGCCGGACGCCTGCCCGATCATTTCCAAAACCCCGGTGCCCAACCTGTTCTTCAACTGCGGTTGGGGTACCGGTGGCTTCAAGGCCACGCCGGGTTCGGGCCACGTGTTCGCGGCCAGCCTGGCCAAGGGCGAAATGCACCCGCTGGCCAAACCGTTCGCCATGGACCGTTTCCACACCGGCGCATTGATCGACGAGCACGGCGCTGCTGCCGTGGCTCACTAAGAGGGCTTACCCATGTTGCATATCTTCTGCCCTCACTGCGGCGAACTGCGCTCCGAAGAGGAATTCCACGCCAAGGGCCAGGCGCATATTCCTCGCCCGCTGGACCCATCCGCCTGCACCGATGCCGAGTGGGGCGAGTACCTGTTCTTCCGTGATAACCCGCGCGGCATTCACCACGAGCTGTGGGTGCATTCCGCCGGTTGCCGCAAGTACTTCAACGCCACCCGTCACACGGTGACCTACGAAATTCTCGAAACCTACAAGATCGGCGAGAAGCCCAGCGTCACCGCTGCCGGCACTGCCGAGAAAAAGGCCGTCGACCAAGGAGTAACGGCATGAGCCAGGTCAATCGTCTTGCTACTGGCGGCCGCGTTGATCGCAGCCAGCCTCTGACATTCAGCTTCAACGGGCAGAGCTATCAAGGCTTTGCCGGTGACACCCTGGCAGCCGCCTTGCTAGCCAATGGCGTGGATATCGTCGGGCGCAGCTTCAAGTACTCGCGGCCGCGCGGCATCGTTGCGGCGGGCGCCGAAGAGCCGAACGCTGTACTGCAGATCGGCAGCACTGAAGCGGCGCAGATCCCCAACGTGCGCGCCACCCAGCAGGCGTTGTATGCCGGCTTGGTCGCCAGCAGCACCAACGGCTGGCCGAGCGTCAACACCGACCTGATGGGCATTCTCGGCAAGGTCGGCGGCAAGATGATGCCGCCGGGGTTCTACTACAAGACCTTTATGTACCCGCAGAACCTCTGGCTGACCTACGAAAAATACATCCGTAAGGCCGCCGGTCTTGGCCGCGCACCGACCGCCGTGGACCCGGACAGCTACGACTACATGAACCAGCACTGCGACGTGCTGGTAGTCGGTGCCGGCCCGGCGGGCCTGGCCGCAGCCTTGGCGGCCGCGCGCAGCGGTGCACGGGTAATTCTGGCTGACGAGCAAGAAGAGTTCGGCGGCAGCCTGCTCAGCACCCGCGAAACCCTCGACGGCAAACCGGCCGCCGACTGGGCCGCGCAGGTGATTGCCGAATTGTCCGGCATGCCTGAAGTGACTCTGCTGCCGCGTTCCACGGTCAACGGTTACCACGACCACAACTTCCTCACCATTCACCAGCGCCTGACCGATCACCTGGGTGAAGTCGCGCCAATGGGGATGGTGCGCCAGCGTATGCACCGCGTGCGTGCCACGCGTGTGGTGTTGGCCACAGGCGCCCACGAGCGGCCGCTGGTTTACGCCAACAACGACGTGCCGGGCAATATGCTCGCCGACGCGGTGTCCACCTACGTGCGCCGTTATGGCGTGGCGCCGGGCAAGCAGCTGGTGCTGTCGACCAACAACGATTACGCCTACCGCGTGGTGCTCGACTGGCTCGACGCCGGTCTGCAGGTGGTGGCGGTGGCCGATGCCCGCAGCAACCCACGCGGCAGCTGGGTGGAAGAGGCTCGTAGCCGTGGTGTGCGTATTCTCACCGGCAGCGCCGTGGTGGAAGCCGCTGGCAGCAAGCGGGTTACCGCTGCGCGCATCTGCGCCATCGATGTGCAGAGCCATAAAGTCAGCAGCCCGGGTGAAGTGCTCGACTGCGATTTGATCGTCAGCTCCGGCGGCTACAGCCCGGTGGTGCACTTGGCTTCGCATCTGGGCGGCCGGCCGACCTGGCGTGAAGATATTCTGGCCTTTGTGCCAGGCGAGGGCGGCTTCCAGAAGCGCCTGTGTGCCGGCGCGGTAAATGGTGTGTTCGGCCTGGGTGATGCCCTGGCCGATGGTTTCGAGGCGGGTGTATCGGCGGCTGCCGAAGCCGGCTTCAAGGCGGTTTCCGCCAGCCTGCCGCAGGTCGCTGTCCGTCTGGAAGAACCTTCCCTGGCACTGTTCCAGGTGCCGCATGACAAGCCGACGGCGCGCGCGCCCAAGCAGTTTGTCGACCTGCAGAACGACGTCACCGCAGCAGGTATCGAGCTGGCCACCCGCGAGGGCTTCGAGTCGGTCGAGCACGTCAAGCGCTACACCGCGCTGGGCTTCGGCACCGATCAGGGCAAGCTGGGCAATATCAACGGCCTGGCGATTGCCGCCCGTTCGCTGGGCATCAGCATCCCGCAGATGGGCACCACTATGTTCCGCCCGAACTACACGCCGGTGACCTTCGGTGCGGTGGCCGGCCGTCACTGTGGCGCGTTGTTCGAGCCCAAACGTTACACCGCGATGCAAAGCTGGCACCTGCAAAACGGTGCCGAGTTCGAGGACGTGGGTCAGTGGAAGCGCCCGTGGTACTTCCCCAAAGCCGGTGAAGACCTGCACGCCGCCGTAGCCCGCGAGTGCCTGGCCGTGCGTAACGCAGTCGGCATTTTGGATGCCTCGACGCTGGGCAAGATCGATATTCAAGGCCCGGATGCACGCGAGTTTCTCAACCGCGTGTACACCAACGCCTGGACCAAACTGGATGTGGGCAAGGCGCGCTACGGTCTGATGTGCAAAGAAGACGGCATGGTCTTCGACGACGGTGTGACCGCCTGCCTGGCCGACAATCACTTCCTGATGACCACCACCACCGGCGGTGCTGCACGGGTGATGGAATGGCTGGAAATCTATCACCAGACCGAGTGGCCGGAACTCAAGGTGTACTTCACCTCGGTTACCGACCACTGGGCGACCATGACCCTGTCCGGCCCCAACAGCCGCAAGCTGCTGGCCGAGGTCACCGACATCGACCTGGACAAGGATGCCTTCCCCTTTATGAGCTGGAAGGAAGGCCTGGTCGGCGGTGTGCCGGCGCGGGTGTTCCGCATCTCCTTTACCGGTGAGCTGAGCTATGAAGTCAACGTGCAGGCCGACTACGCACTGGGCGTGTGGGAACAGATCATCGAAGCCGGCAAGAAGCATGGCCTGACGCCTTACGGCACCGAGACCATGCACGTGCTGCGCGCCGAGAAGGGTTTCATCATCGTCGGCCAGGACACCGACGGCTCGGTCACCCCGGACGATCTCAATATGGGCTGGTGCGTCGGTCGCACCAAGCCGTTCTCGTGGATCGGCTGGCGCGGCATGAACCGTGAAGACAGCCTGCGCGAAGACCGCAAGCAGCTGGTCGGGCTCAAACCGGTCGACCCGAACAAGGTGCTGCCGGAAGGCGCGCAACTGGTGTTCGACCCGAAACAGAGCATTCCGATGCAGATGGTCGGCCACGTCACCTCCAGCTACATGAGCGCGGCGCTGGGCTATTCCTTCGCCATGGGCGTGGTCAAGGGCGGCCTCAAACGCATGGGTGAGCGGGTGTTTGCACCGCTGGCCGATGGCAGCCTGATCGAAGCCGAAATCGTCAGCTCCGTGTTCTATGACCCGAAAGGGGATCGCCAGAATGTCTAATTTGATCAACGTTTATCAGCAACGCCCGGCTGCGGCACATGCCGAATCGCCACTGTTCCATGCCGGCCTTGAACAGCTGGCGGGTCAAGGCTCGGCCAGCGCCGGGGTGACGGTGCGCGAGAAGAAGCTGCTCGGTCACCTGACCCTGCGCGGTGACGCCAGGGACTCCGCCTTTGCCGGGGGTGTGCACAAAGCGCTGGGGCTGGAGCTACCGTCGGCGCTGACAGTGGTCAGTGCTGGCGACACCTCGCTGCAATGGCTGGCACCGGATGAATGGCTGCTGATTGTGCCGGGCGGCAGCGAGTTCGCGGTCGAGCAAAAACTGCGCGAAGCGCTGGATGGCCAGCACATCTCGATCGTCAATGTCAGCGGCGGGCAGACCCTGCTGGAGTTGACTGGGCCGAAGGTGCGCGAAGTGCTGATGAAGTCCACCAGCTACGACGTGCACCCAAGCAACTTCCCGGTGGGCAAGGCCGTGGGCACCCACTTCGCCAAGTCGCAGTTGGTGATCCGCCACACTGCCGAAGACACCTGGGAGCTGCTGATCCGCCGCAGCTTCTCCGATTACTTCTGGCTGTGGCTGCAAGACGCCAGCGCCGAGTACGGCTTGGCGATCAAAGCCTGAGGCTGATACGAACGGCTCCCTCTCCCCTATGGGGAGAGGGTTGGGGAGAGGGGAAGGGCTGATAGCGTTGTACCGGCGGCCCTCTCCCCCGGCCCCTCTCCCATAAATGGGAGAGGGGTGCAAAGCAGCGGAGTTTGTTCTGGAGTTTGTTATGAGCCGCACCCCCGATACCTGGATTCTCACCGCCCACTGCCCGAGCGTGCTCGGCACGGTGGATGCGGTGACGCGCTTTCTGTTCGAGCAGCGCTGCTACGTCACCGAGCACCATTCCTTCGATGATCGCCTGTCGTCGCGCTTCTTTATCCGCGTGGAATTCCGCCAGCCGGATGACTTCGACGAGCAGGCCTTTCGCGCCGGGCTGAATGATCGCTTGAGCGTCTTCGGCATGCAGGTCGAACTCACCCCGCCGGGTTACCGGGCCAAGGTGGTGCTGATGGTCAGCAAGGCCGACCATTGCCTGAACGACCTGCTCTACCGCCAGCGTATAGGCCATTTGGCCATGGACGTGGTGGCGGTGGTATCCAACCACCCGGATCTGGAACCGCTGGCACGTTGGCACGACATCCCCTACTGCCACTTCCCGCTCGACCCGAAAGACAAACCGGCGCAGGAGCGCAAGGTGCTGCAGGTGATCGAGGACAGCGGCGCCGAATTGGTGGTGCTTGCCCGCTATATGCAGGTGCTCTCACCTGAGCTGTGCCGCCAGCTGGATGGCTGGGCGATCAATATCCACCACTCGCTGCTGCCCGGTTTCAAGGGCGCCAAGCCCTATCACCAGGCCTATGAGAAGGGCGTCAAGCTGGTCGGCGCCACTGCCCACTACATCAACAACGACCTCGACGAAGGGCCGATCATCGCTCAAGGTGTAGAGTCGGTGGACCATGCCCACTACCCCGAAGACCTGATCGCCAAGGGCCGCGATATCGAGTGCCAGACCCTGGCCAAAGCCATCGGCTATCACCTTGAGCGCCGCGTCTTCCTCAATGATGGCCGCACGGTGGTGCTGCACGCCTAAACCGCAACTGCTGAATCCCCGCTACGGGTGGATCACCGACTGCCAAACCCTCGGTCCCGCCCGGCAACAGACACAAGCTCCAGTACAAGGCCGCGCGACCGTTGGCCGCGCCTTTGTATTCACAACAAGAAAGGAGAAATACGTATGTCTGGTAATCGTGGCGTCGTCTATCTCGGCGCTGGCAAGGTCGAAGTGCAGAAAATCGACTATCCGAAAATGCAGGACCCGCGCGGTCGCAAGATTGAGCACGGGGTCATCCTGCGCGTGGTCTCCACCAATATCTGTGGCTCCGACCAGCACATGGTCCGCGGCCGTACCACGGCGCAAACCGGCCTGGTACTGGGCCACGAAATCACCGGTGAGGTGATTGAAAAGGGCCGCGACGTGGAGAACCTGAAAATTGGTGATCTGGTCTCGGTGCCATTCAACGTCGCCTGCGGCCGCTGCCGTTCCTGCAAAGAGCAGCACACTGGCGTGTGCCTGTCGGTCAATCCGGCGCGTGCCGGCGGTGCCTACGGTTATGTCGACATGGGCGACTGGACCGGCGGTCAAGCTGAGTACGCCATGGTGCCGTACGCCGACTTCAACCTGCTGAAACTGCCGGATCGTGACAGGGCCATGGAGAAGATTCGCGACCTGACCTGCCTGTCCGACATCCTCCCCACCGGCTACCACGGCGCGGTGACGGCCGGTGTTGGCCCTGGCAGCACGGTGTATATCGCCGGTGCTGGTCCGGTCGGCTTGGCGGCAGCCGCCTCTGCGCGTTTGCTCGGTGCAGCGGTGGTAATTGTCGGCGATGTCAATCCGGTGCGCCTGGCCCACGCCAAGGCAGTGGGCTTCGAGATTGCCGATCTGTCGCAAGACACTCCGCTGCACGAGCAGATCGCCGCGCTGCTGGGCGAGCCGGAAGTGGATTGCGCGGTCGATGCGGTGGGCTTCGAGGCCCGTGGCCACGGCCATGCAGGCGTGCAGCATGAAGCGCCGGCTACGGTGCTCAACTCGCTGATGGGGGTGGTGCGGGTGGCCGGTAAGATCGGTATTCCCGGCCTCTACGTCACCGAAGATCCGGGTGCGGTGGACGCAGCGGCGAAGATCGGCAGCCTGAGCATTCGCTTCGGCCTCGGCTGGGCCAAATCCCACAGCTTCCACACCGGCCAGACCCCGGTGATGAAATACAACCGCCAGCTGATGCAGGCGATCATGTGGGATCGCATCAATATCGCCGAAGTGGTCGGTGTACAGGTCATCAGCCTGGACGACGCGCCGCGCGGTTACGGCGAGTTCGATGCCGGTGTGCCGAAGAAATTTGTCATCGATCCGCACAAATTGTTCAGCGCCGCTTGATCAATAGCTGCACCTCGGCGGGTACTCAAGTGCCCGCCTTCTGCGCAGAATTGCGCCCTCGTTAGACCCGTAAAATTGGCTACAGTAAGTGCACGGCACGGCTGCTCAGTGCGCACTTTCCAGGGCCGGAGTTCATGCGGGTAATCGTTTTAACCCTCTGTTTGTTGTGCACGACAGGCCTGGTCTCGGCTGCTGACTGGTTCCCTGTACCCGTGCAGGCGGATGGCCAGGTGCAGCCCTACCAACCCTTGGCGCAAGCGGCCAAGCCTTGGCGCATCTGTGCGCTGTTGCCCCATGGCAAGGATCGCTATTGGTGGGGCGTGGCCTGGGGGCTGGATGAAGAAGCCACCCGACAGGGCGTTCGCCTTGGCATCTATGAAGCCGGTGGCTATGAAAATCCGCAGGTGCAGGCCCAGCAGCTGGAACAATGCCGGCAACAAAATGCCGATGCCTACATCATCGCCGCGATCAACGCCCAGGCCCTCTGCGGGGCTATCGCCACGCTGGTCGAGCAGGGTAAACCGGTGATTGATCTGGTGAACGGCAGTGATTGCCCGGGGTTGAGTGCCAATTCGAGCGTGGACTTTGCCGACATGCTCAAGGCTGCGCTGGGTTACATCGAGCAGCATCGTCCTGCTGGGTCGTTCAGCCTTGGCTGGTTACCCGGGCCGCAGGGCGCGGGTTGGGTCGAGGATCTTGAGCGGTCGCTGCGCGAGGCCGAGCAGGCAGGTCGTATGCGCGTGGAGCATGGTGGCTATGCCCCGGTCGATCGCGCCAGCCAGGCGCAGCTGGTGCGCGGGCTGCTGAAGACGCATCCGCACCTCGATTACCTGCTGGGCAACGCCGAAGCTGCCGGGTTTGCCGCCCAGCTGGTGCAGACCTCCGGGCAAAACTACCGGGCGCAGGTACTGGCGACCTACACCACCGAACGGATTATCGAGCAGATTCGCGACGGCTTTATTGTTGCTGCGCCCACGGATTCACCGGTGATACAGGCGCGGATTGCTGTCGATCTGGCGGTCCGGGTGCTGGAAGATCAGCCGCATGCCCGGCAGGTCAGCCCGATGATCCAGATGCTCGATCAGGCCAGCCTGCCGCAGTTCGACATCAGCCGCCTGATGCCACCGCCGGAACATTGGATGATTCGCCGCGACCTGCCGCAGTAGGCCGACGCTAGCCGTGTGTTGGCGTGCTCAGCTCAGCGCGAATCTGCGCTATTCGCGCATCCTTGTCTTCCCAGAGTGTGTTCACCCAGTTCTGCACAAACTGGCGGAAGTTCGGATCATTTTCGTAGTCGCCCTGCCACAGCGCCGGGTCCAGCTCGCGGGTCTGGATGTCGACAATCACCTTGTCCACCTGCCCGCTGATCAGCGCCCAGAAACCGGGAATGCGCGCACCGGGGTAGACCAGGGTCACGTCCAGCACCGTATCAAGCTGCTCACCCAGCGCCGCCAGCACAAAAGCCACACCGCCGGCTTTGGGCTTGAGCAAGTACTGGAAGGGCGAACCCTGTTGCGCCTGCTTGGCCGGGGTGAAGCGGGTGCCTTCGAGGTAGTTGACCACGGTCACCGGCAGGTCCTTGAACTTTTCGCAGGCCTGCTTGGTGATTTCCAGGTCCTTGCCCTGCATATGCGGGTGCTTGGCGAGAAACGCTTTGGAATAGCGCTTCATAAAGGGGTAGTCCAATGCCCAGAACGCCAGGCCGAGGAAGGGTACCCAAATCAGTTCCTGCTTGAGGAAGAACTTGAAGTACGGGGTCTTGCGGTTGAAGGCCTGCACCAGCGCTGGAATATCCACCCACGACTGATGGTTGCTGATAACCAGGTAGGAGGTGCTTGGGCGCAGGTCAGCGCTGCCCCGAATATCCCAGCGCACGGGCAGTAGGGCGGCAAAGATCAGCTTATTGATTTCCGCCCAGGTTTCCGCCACCCACATCACCCCGCGTGAGCTTGCAGTCTTAAGTGCTTTGCCCGGCAGGACGAACTTGCCGAGGGCGATCAGCAGCAGCGGGCCGATCAGAATCAGCGTGTTTAACAGCAGCAGAAAAATGACGCTCAGACCGGTCAACAAATGGCGCATGGCAGCTCCTTAGGGTGCGCTTGAGCGGCAATGATAAGCAGTCGTGTCAAGGCTTCCAAGCCACTGATCTGCGCCCGATGTCCTATGGCCATTAGTTGTTCCAAGTCCGCATAATGCTGGCTATTGTTCATCTATTCTTGTCTGACAATAACCGAATTATTTTTCTGTTCGAGTGCCACCCATGTTGAAGTGTATTGCTGTGACCGACGTACGAGTCGGTATGTATATTCACGAGTTCTGCGGCGCATGGATGGACCACCCCTTCTGGAAATCCAAGTTTCTTCTCAACTCTGAAAAAGACCTGCAGCGGATCAAGGCCAGCAGTATCGGCGAGCTGTGGATTGACGTCAGCAAGGGGCTGGATGTCGAGGTTGGCACCGTCAGTGTCAGCCCCGAAGAGGTCGCCGCCGAAGCCGAGGCTAGCTTGTTGGCCGCTGTGCAGAGCCCACCGGTGAGCTTGGCGGTGTCGATGGAAGATGAGTTGCAGCGGGCGGCCAAGCTCTGCGAGCGCTCCAAAGCCGCAGTGGTCAGCATGTTTAGTGACGCGCGCATGGGCCAGGCCTTGCAGTTCGAGCAGGCCGGAGAGCTGGTTGAGGAAATTTCCGACTCGATCATGCGTCACCCCAATGCGCTGATCAGCCTGGCGCGGCTGAAAAACGCCGATGAATACACCTACATGCATTCGGTGGCGGTCTGCGCGCTGATGATTGCTTTGGCGCGCAACCTGAGCCTCAACGAAAGTCAGGTGCGCGAAGCTGGGCTGGCCGGGCTGCTGCATGACATCGGTAAGATGGCGATCCCCAATGAGGTACTGAACAAGCCCGGCAAGCTCACTGACAACGAATTCGCCACCGTACGCGACCATCCTGAAGCCGGCTCGCGCATGTTGCTTGAAAGCAAGCAGGTCAGTGCCTTGGTACTTGATGTGTGTCTGCACCACCATGAAAAAATGGACGGTACAGGCTACCCACACCGCCTGGCCGGTGAGCAGATCAGCCTGTATGCGCGCATGGGCGCGGTATGTGATGTGTATGACGCCATCACCTCTGATCGCCCTTACAAGCGTGGCTGGGATCCAGCCGAATCCATCCGCAAGATGGCCGAATGGAAAGGCCATTTTGACCCGGTGGTGTTCCAGGCCTTTGTCAAAACCGTGGGTATTTACCCCGTGGGCTCGTTGGTGCGGCTGGAAAGCGGGCGTATTGGCGTGGTGTTGGAGCAGCAAGCCAAGTCCTTGCTTGCACCGCGGGTGAAGGTGTTCTTTTCGGCCCGCTCGAAAACCCCAATCCCGCAGGAAACCCTCGACCTCAGCAAGCTGGTCGGTCGCGACAAGATTGTTGGCCGTGAGTCTGCTGAGGAGTGGGGCTTTCGCAATGTTGAGGAGCTCTGGAGCGGCATTTCCAGGTAGTTCCTTGGTGCCACGGCTCGCGTGTCGAGCGGATAGCGGGTCGTGGCCCGGTCACTCAACTATGCTCATTACCCATGACTGCCCGCAGGTGCATGGCTTGGGCGTACTTCTTGCTTGAAGTTGTGCTTTGGCTCGCCCCTGCAGTTGGCGTGCTCAACAGGTTGAGGTGTGTATGACTGGAGTACTCAAACCAGGTGTGCGGCTGCTGGAGCGTTTCAGCTTCGCGCGCAAGTTTCAGCTGGTGTTTGTCTTGTTCGCGATGCCACTGGTTTTTGCCTTGTGGGTAATCAGCAGTAACTACCAGGAGCGGCTCACCGCCATTGCCAATGAGGTAGAGGGCATCAATGCACTGCAGGGCATGGCTGGCGTGCAGCAGGCGTTGATTGAGCAGCGCACGTTGCTGTCGCGCTGGAAGGGTACTGAGAAAGCCGCCGAAGCGCTGCTGCGTGAGCATGCCAGCGAGCTTGAGCCCGCCTTGCAGGCGTTGGAGCAGCCGCTTCAGTCAGAGCTGCTGAGTGATCAGTCCCGTCAACATTTACAGAGCCTCAGAGCCGGCCAGGCCGAGCTGAGTATCGATGTGCTGGGTAAACTGGCCCTGCCCGATGCGCTTGAACGTTACCAAAAGAACCTGCTGAGCCTGCTGGCCTTGCGCGAGCAGGTGGCCACCGACAGTGGGTTGATCCTTGACCCGCAGCTCGACACGTACTTGATGATGGAGCAGCTGACCTACACCTTGCCGCGCCTGCTCGAGCAGCTTGGCAGCTTCACCAGTCAAGGTTATGGCGCGGTGGTGTCGCAGCACTTCACGTTACAGAGCCGCGTGCTGATCCGCGACCTACGCCGCAGCCTGGATGAATCACGCAGTCAGCTGCTGAAGGCACAGGCCACGCTCACCCTTGAGGCGCCGCATGCCATGCGCCAGCTGCAGGGGCCTTATGATGAGGCACTGAAGGGCTATGAAGCCTTCCTCGCGGGCATCGATCGCGACATGTTTGAAGCCAGCCCGATGGCCTTGACCCCGGATCAATTTGTACAGCGCGCGGATGCGCTTCAGGGCCAACTGTTGAAGCTGCAAACGGCGTTGTATCAGCAGTTTGTTGCCAGTTTGGGTGATTATCGGAGCAAGGCGCTGAGCGCCATGGCTCAAGCCATTGGTGTGTTCAGCGTTCTGACATTGCTGGCGCTGTATGTGTTGTTCTGCCTTAACGCGTCGATCCGGCGCAGCACTGCTGGGATCATTCAGGCCGCTGAAGGCTTGCGCGATGGTGATCTGCGTGTGCGCATGCAAGTGCATGGCGAGGATGACCTGGCGAATATCGCCCAGGCCCTGAATACCGCCGTTGGCCAGTTGCGCGATTCCATGCTGGGGGTCAATCAACAGAGTCAGCAATTGGGCGGCACCGTGCAACTGCTCAACGGCGAGGCGCGTAATGCCCTGGTGTCAGTGGAGCAACAGCAGGCACAGATGAGCCAGATTGCGGCGGCCGCCACTGAAATGGCTGCCACCGCGCAAAGCGTTGCGCAAAGCTGCGAGCAGGCGGCGGTAGAGGCCAATCAAACCCGCGAGATCGCTAACCAGAGCAACCAGCGCAGCACGCGCACCAGCCAGAGCATGCGCCAGCTAAGCAGCCGCCTCGGCGACAGTGCCACCACGTTGCAACAGCTGCGAGAGCAGACGGCGCAAATCACCCGGGTTGTGGATGTGATCAAGGGTATCGCTGAGCAGACCAACCTGCTCGCGCTCAATGCGGCCATCGAAGCGGCGCGCGCTGGCGATCAGGGCCGCGGCTTTGCCGTAGTCGCCGATGAGGTGCGTAGCCTGTCGCAGCGCACGCAGAACTCCACCGCGGAAATCGCCGACACGGTGGCCAATCTGCACCGCGTGGTCGGCCAGTCGGTCACCCAGATGGAAGACGCCGTGCGCCAGGCCGAAGGCGATGTCGGTAGTGTGCTGGCCATGGGCGAAGACCTGAATGCCATCGTCGAATCGGTGCAACTTGTCACTGACCGCCTGGCGCAGATCGCCACTGCCGCCGAGCAGCAGGCGGCGACTGCCGATGAAGTCAGCGGCAATATCCAGCAGGTCGATCATGCCGCCACTGCTCTGCTCGAAGGTGCGCAGGCGGTGAGCAACGCCGCTGAACAGCTGCGTCAGGGCAGTCAGGCACTGGCGCAGAACACTGCGCGCTTCAAGCTGGATTAAGGCCAGTCGGCGGAGGGCGGACAACGCGCAGCTTGTCCGCCGGCTGCGTCCGATCTTGACGCTATCGGCTGGCTGCCCCAGGCTCCTCGCCGAGTTGCCACGAGCAGGACGCCCATGCCGCATATTCTGATTGTCGAAGACGAAGCTGCGATCGCCGACACCTTGATCTTCGCCCTGCAAAGCGAAGGCTTCACCACCACCTGGCTGAGCCTGGCCGAGCAGGCCCTGGCTGAACAGCAGCGCAGTCCGGCGGACTTGCTGATTCTCGATGTCGGCCTGCCGGATATCAGCGGATTTGAGGCCTGCAAACGCCTGCGGCGGTTTTCCGAGGTGCCGGTGATTTTTCTCACCGCGCGCAGCGAGGAAATCGATCGTGTGGTCGGTCTGGAAATCGGTGCCGACGATTACGTGGTCAAACCCTTTAGCCCCCGGGAAGTCACCGCGCGGGTCAAGGCTATCCTCAAACGCATAGCGCCGCGTGAAGCACCTGCCACTAGCCCGGCCAGCGCTCCGTTCCAGCTGGATATCGAGCGGGTGCAGATCCACTATCACGGCCAGTTGCTGAGCCTGACCCGCCACGAATTCCGTTTGTTGCAAAGCCTGCTGGCGCAACCCGAGCGGGTGTTCTCCCGCGAGCAGTTGCTTGATGGCCTGGGCGTGGCCGCCGATGTCGGCTACGAGCGCACCATCGACAGCCATATCAAAAGCCTGCGCGCCAAGCTGCGCCAGGTGGTCGCTGAAGCTGAGCCGATCCAGACCCATCGCGGCCTGGGCTACAGCTACTCGCCGAGGCACGCCTGATGCCGTTGGGGATACGCATCTTTCTGGTGTACTTCCTGTTTGTCGGGCTGGCGGGCTGGTTTGTGCTGAGCACGGTGATGGACGAAATCCGCCCCGGCGTGCGCCAGAGCACTGAAGAAACCCTGGTCGATACCGCCAACCTGCTGGCCGAGATTTTGCGTGATGAGGTCAAGGCCGGTCGACTGCAACAAAGCCGCCTGCCCGCCTTGTTGCAAGCCTATGGTCAGCGCCAGCCACAGGCGCAAATCTGGGGCGTGGAGAAAACTCAGGTCAACCACCGCATCTATGTCACCGACGCCAAGGGCATTGTGTTGCTCGACTCCACGGGCGCGGCGGTGGGCCAGGATTATTCGCGCTGGAACGATGTACTGCGCACCCTGCGCGGCGAGTACGGCGCGCGCTCGACCAAGGAAGATCCGAACGATCCCGACTCTTCGGTGATGTACGTTGCTGCGCCGATCATGGACGGCGCGCAGATTATCGGCGTGGTCTCGGTGGCCAAGCCCAATCGCACGCTGCAGCCCTATATCGAACGCTCCGAGCAGCGTCTGGCCTGGCTCGGCGGCGGGCTGATCGTGCTCGGTCTGCTGATCGGCGCGCTGCTGTCCTGGTGGCTCAGTGGCGCTTTGCGCAAGCTGACCCGCTACGCCCAGGCGGTAAGCGCCGGGCAACGTGCCGAACTGCCCAGCGTGCGCGGCGGTGAGCTGGCGCAACTGGCCGAAGCCATCGAGCGCATGCGTACCGAGCTGGAAGGCAAGGCCTATGTCGAACGCTACGTGCACACCCTGACCCACGAGCTGAAAAGCCCCCTGGCAGCGATTCGTGGCGCGGCGGAGTTGCTCGATGGTGAGATGCCTGCGCCACAGCGACAGCGCTTTGTCGCCAATATCGAGCAGGAAAGCGCACGCATGCAGCAGCTGATCGAGCGCCTGCTGCATCTGGCTCAGGTCGAACAGCGCCAGGGTCTGGAAGAGCAGGTGGCGGTGCCGCTGCAAGCGCTGGTCGACTCCCTGCTACAGGCGCAGATGGCGCGCATTGAAGCGGCCTGCCTGCAGATTGAAAACCATATCGGCGCTGATTTAAACGCGCGTGGTGAAGCCTTTCTACTGCGTCAGGCGCTGGCTAATTTGCTGGATAACGCGCTGGACTTCACCCCGGCAGGCGGGGTGATCCGCTTTAGCGCAGAGGCCCGTGCCGGGCAGATCGAGCTGCACCTGTTCAACCAGGGCGAGGCAATTCCCGACTATGCTTTGGCGCGCCTCAGTGAGCGGTTCTATTCCCTGCCGCGCCCCGCCAGCGGGCGCAAGAGCACCGGTTTGGGGCTCAACTTTGTCGAGGAAGTGATGCAGCTGCATGGCGGTGCGTTGCACATCGGTAATGTCGAGGGCGGTGTTGAGGTGCGGGTGCGTCTGCCGTTGTTTCCTGGCAACTGAGGCGCGGCTTGGCACCGACCTTGCTGGTTTGCAATGGTTGCGCTGAGCCCACACAGGTGCTCTGATCAGGTCATCGCGTTGGCCAGCAATCACCGGCCAGCGAACTATCCTCAATGCTAATAAGAAACAGAGCAGGAGCCGCTGCATGAAAACAGTTGCCGAGATTCTTCGCGCCAAGCCCCAGGCCGCCGTGTACAGCGTTACGCCCAGTACTTCAGTGCTGGATGCAATCAAGCTGATGGCCGAGAAAGGCATTGGCGCATTGGTGGTGCTGGATGACAAAGGCCGCCTGGCTGGCATCGTCAGTGAACGTGACTATGCGCGCAAAGTAGCGCTGCTGGAACGCTCCGCATTCGGTGCGATGATCAGCGAAATTATGACAGCAGATGTCATAACCGTCGGTCTGCGCGACACCTCACAGCATTGTATGCAGCTGATGACCGACCGCCATTTGCGCCACTTACCTGTGCTGGCGGAAGGTGAATTGATCGGCCTGTTGTCGATCGGCGACCTGGTCAAACACACCATTGCCGAACAGGCGAGCCTTATCCAGCAGCTGGAACAGTACATTCGCGGCGAATAGCACTTGCCGCGTTAGCTCACTGCGCGACGCTGCGGCTGATCCTCATGCAGAAAGCGCGTGTAGATATCCCGCGGCGGCGCCAGTTGCAGCTGCGCCATGATTCGGCCGACCGCGCCACGGTGGTAGCCGCCGTGGGTGACGATATGCGCGAGCATCTCCTCGCGGCTCATGCAGCCGGTATCGCCATCAACAAACGTGAAACTCAGGCGTTCGGCCAACTGTTCGGCGCTCAGTCCCGCGACATAGTCTAAATACCAGCCATCTGTCTCCTGCACTGCCTGCTGCAATGCTGCCAGCGTGGGCGTCTCGGCTGTGTTGGTGGCGCTGTAGCTATGGTGGATGCCTTGCAGGTTGGCGACAAATATTCGCTCGACCACATAGATGTGATTGAGGATGCGCAGGGCGGCGTGCAGCTCGCTTTGCTTGGTGAGCGGGTCAAGTCGCTGCAGCTCAGCAAAGAGTTCCTGGTTGGCCCAGGCCTTGTACTGCAGCAGTGAGGTTAACAAGCTGGCGTTGCTCATAAAGGGCCTTCAATACGCGGTTGTTTAACTGAGTGCTGGGCGGGTCACGGCCCTGTGGGTGGATAGTGCTGTGCGCTTTGGTTGTGGCGCGCATACTGGCCCTTCAATAACCCTCAGGTGACGATTATGACCCTTGCCCTTACTCCACTGATTTCGCTGATTGCCGGCGTTCTGATTCTGGTAATGCCGCGCCTGCTGAACTACATCGTGGCGATTTATCTGATCGTGATTGGCCTGGTTGGCATCTTCGGTACTGGCAATTTCAATCTGAACTTCTAAGCGTTTGGCAGCCCGGTTCTTCGGGCTGCTCCGTCCAGTCAAGCTGTAGTCGAGGCGCTATCCTGTGGCGCTTTGCTCGCTGTATCGAGCGCTTTGAGCACCAGATACAGCAACGGTCCGACTGAGACAAACAGCGCAGTCAGGGCAAAGAATGGCAGTAGGTAGGCCAGCGACTTGCCCCGTTGGTGGCCGTCGCGGTACATCCAGATGCAGGCCAGCGCCGCGAGGATATACAAGTCAATCACCACTTGGGCGGTGTCAGGGCTGGACATCAACTGAATGCCAAATTGCAGCAGCGATTGTTCCGCGTGCAGCATCACGTAGAAGGTGTAGGCGCTGAAGGCCAGCAGGGTGAGCAGCGGCAGTGCGAGCTTTTTCATGGTGCCATCCTTGGGTTGTTATAAATCGAGGGAGTTTGCGCTATCAGCCTGGCGCGTGCGTTGCTGAACTGTTCCGCTGCACCGTCGCCATTGAGGCTTGAGCGTTCTCCAGCAAGCAGCCGTAGTGCGCTTGTTCGGCGCAGCGGATCACCGCATTGGCATTGCGCAGATGCTCCTGCAGGTAAATGGACATGGCAATGGGCGCCCAGTTATCGGCGTCGCCATGCCACAGGTTGACCGTCGCCGTGACGTTATCCAGCTCTGCAGCCCAGGGCTCGACGTAGAGGTTTACGTCACGCTGATAGCTGCTAGTGCCATGTTTGAAACACGCGCGCTGAATATCTGCCAGCCAGGCCTGGGTGTCGGCTTGATGCAGTAATTCGGCGTCTTTGCCGCCAGCGCCGTTGAACAGCAACTTCAGCAGCAGGCGCGGGCTGACTTTCGCCAGCAGCGCCTGATACCAGGCAAAGGCCCGAAAAAGCCTTGGATAGTGCTGCGCCCACAGGAAGGTATAACGGCCTGCGCCCATGCCGACGCTATTGCTGGGAATTTCCAGAGGTGCGGCGGCCGATAGCAGATAGACCTCAGTTACTTGCTCACCCAGCAGTGCGGCGACACGCAACGCCAGGCAGGCACCGATGGAAAAACCGAGCAGGCGAATCGGCTGGCCAGCGGCGCGATCACTGATCTGTTGCGCCAGTTGTTGCAGATAAGCCGCGCTGCCGAGTTCGCCGGGCAGATTGCGCTCCACCACCAGCAGCTTGATGCCGTGCGCCAAGGCAGCCTGATGCAGCATCGCCGCCTCAACCGCTGCGCCCGGCACGCCATGGAAGTAGAACAGTGGCTGTCCATCGGGGCAGCCGTATGCAGTTTGGTTCACGCCCTATCTCCCGCTAGCCGCTGTTACGTTAATCCGCATCGTGTTCAGTCATCGATACGGGCTGTTGGTTGTCACTCAATAAAACATGGCTCGCAGCGCACCTCAGATTTCACCGAGTTGGCAATAAAGCACTCTTCATGGGCTTGGTGGTGCATCTGCTCAATCTGTTCGCGGCTGGGTAGGCGCTCACCAGAGAAGCTGACCGCAGGACGCAGAGTCACCTGGGCGATAAACAGCTTGCCTGCAGCATTCGCCTGCATCAGCCCACTGGCATTATCACGGTAGTCATCGACGCAGAAGCGGCGCTTGGCGGCGATGGAGAGGAACCAGAGCATATGGCAGCTGGCCAGCGAAGCGACGAAGGCTTCCTCGGGATCGACGGCGCTTGCATCCGACATCGGCAGCGGAACTACATGCGGTGAGGACGAACCGGCGACCTCCAAACCGCCATCAAAACGCAGCAGATGCTTGCGGCTGTAGCGGTTACCAAGAAAGTCCTGCTCACCGCGTTGCCAGATCACCTCAGCGACATACTCCGCCACGTTTATTCTCCTTATGCAGTTAGGTAGCAGACCGTTGAAGGCGCAGTCGGTAGCAATGCAGGTGGTTTTCAGCAGGCGCTGGGCACTTACCACCAACCGTTATCGTGCAGCAGCATCTTCTTGTAGTAATCGATATTGGCACGCGTGGCGAATACCGCGCTGATACCGTAGCCCAGCGCGTTGGCGACTTTGCTGTAGCCGAGATAGTCCAGGCCGATGCCGAGGATGATCACTACCGCTGCGCAGACGACGAACAGCGCCAAACCCTTTTTCCACATGCCCTTGATGGCGTAGTAGATCGGCCCGAAGAAGAACGCCAGAAAGTTGAAGCTGAAAGCCTTGCGCCGCTCCTCGGCGGGCAGCTGCTTGAACCTGGGCATCTTGATGCCGCCGGCATGGTGGATCGCGCTAAAGCGCTGCTTCCATTTATCCGAGATGGGTAGGGCTGCAATCTGCTCGTCGGACACCAGGGATTCTGCGTCGGCGACGCTGGTTTGCGGGGTAGCGTAGGGGTTGTGCTGGGTCATGGCCTGTCATCCTTAAGTGGCGTTCAGCGGCACGCTACGCATTTCCCGGATGACTGTCTATTGGCCTGCTGGGTGTCTGCTCCGCATCTCCACACACTCTCCATCTGCCCTCCATAAAGCCACCATTTGCGCCACCCAGACTCTGCCTACCTAAACCGTATCGGAGAGTTGCACCATGAGCCGCATTCTGGGTTTCAAGCTGGGCGCCATTGCCCTACTGATTTTGTTATTGCTGATCCCGCTGTCGATGATTGGCGGGCTGGTGAGCGAGCGGCAGTATCAACGTGCCGAGGTGCTGCAGGACATCGCGCGCAGTTCCAGCTACCGCCAGCAGCTGACTGGGCCGATTCTGGTAATGCCTTACACCAAGGTGTGGAACCAGTGGAAAACCCACGCCAAGACCGGCGAGCGTTACCTGGAAGAGCAGAAGAGCCGTGGCCGGTTGTACTTCCTGCCAGAGCGCTTTGTGCTCAATGGCCAGGTAAGCACCGAGGAGCGTGCACGCGGCATCTATAAAGCGCTGCTGTACCGCAGCGATAACCAGATCAGTGGCGCCTTCAAGCTGCCGGCACGCCTGGGGCTGGGTGATGAGCTGGGTCTGTACCAGTTCGACCGGCCGTTCCTCTCCGTCGGCATCAGCGATGTCCGGGGCATCAGCAATGACTTGCAGCTGCGCTTCAATGGCATGAGCCTGAGCTTTGCCCCTGGCAGCGCTGAAGAGCGCTTCGGTGCAGGTGTGCATGCGCCGCTGCCGCTGCTGGATACCCAGGGCGGGCAAGTGCTGGAGTTCGCCTTCAACCTCAAACTGCAGGGTACCGAGCAACTGAGCATCACCCCTGTGGGGCGTGACAGCCGGGTTGAGCTGACCTCCGGCTGGCCGCACCCGAGCTTTGTCGGGGAATACCTGCCGAGCAGCCGTGAGGTTTCGGCCGCCGGATTCAAAGCGCACTGGCAGACCAGTTTCTTCGCCACCAACCTGGAAGAAGCATTGGCTGATTGTGTGCAAGGCGACAGCTGCAATGCGCTGACTGCGCGCAACTTCGGTGTGAGCTTTGTCGACCCGGTGGACCAGTACCTGAAGACCGAGCGGGCGATCAAATATGCGCTGCTGTTTATCGGCCTGACCTTTGCCGTGTTCTTCCTCTTCGAAGTGCTCAAACGCATGGCCGTACACCCGGTGCAATACGCCTTGGTGGGCATGTCACTGGCGCTGTTTTATCTGCTGCTGCTGTCGCTGTCCGAGCACCTGAGTTTTGCCCTGGCCTACGGCATTGCCGCGACCGCCTGCGTGTTGCTGATTGGTTTTTACGTCAGTTACGTACTGCACAGCGCCCTGCGCGGGGTGGGCTTTGGTGCGTTGCTGGCGCTGCTCTACGGCATGTTGTTTGGCCTGCTTGGGGCTGAGGACTACGCCTTGCTGATGGGCTCCGTGCTGGTGTTCGGTGTGCTCGCCGGGGTGATGGTGCTAACCCGCAAACTCGACTGGTATGGCGTCGGCCGCCTGCCATTGGCCAGCCCTGTCAGCGATCGCTAAACCCTTCGGCGCAGGTTCCGCTTGCGCCGCTTTTTACCTGCGTGGGAGTTGAACATGATGCGTTTATTGATGCAGTTCTCTGCTTGTTTCGCCCTGGGGTTGGCGGTGGCCTTTATAGTGCTGCTGGGCCTGATGTTCTGCGGTCAGTTTGACCTGATCAAAGGCCTGCAGTTGACCGGACAACCCCTGGCGCAATTGAGCCTGGCGCTATTGCCAGAAGCCTTTTGGAAGAGCCTGACTGGCTTGGCCAACGCCCCACAGAACCTTGAAGTGCAGTCCTTTCTCAGCCTGTGCACGGCGCTGGGCCAAGTGGGGCTGCTGCTGGCGTTTGGCTTCTTTCGTCTGTGGTATGTGCGATGAGCGGGCATATCGGGCTGCGCGAAGAGTCGCGCGCCGGGCATTTGCTGGCACAGCGTATTGCCCGGTTGTTTACCTACGCGGTGTGTCAGTCGCCTAAGCGTATGCCGAATGCGCCGGCTACGTTTGGCGCTAAGCCGGCGCGGCCTGAGTAACGGCGAGTGGAAGTTGGCCGGGCAGGGCTTAAACGGAGGCTGTTACAAGGACGCAATCGTGATGATGCTCGGTTCACGGGTTAGCGCCGACTTCGGTGCTTTTTTATGCGTGCTTAACGGCTTGTTATTACTGGATAAAAAACAGCACTCAAGGCGTTGTTAAGCAGCTAATACCAATGTCTATCTGTCGGCCCTAGTGGCCTGCTGCTAGCTTGAAGGTGCATGAGAATAACAATAACCGGAGGAGTTTATGACTTCTGATCAAGCTAACGCTGCAGCGTACTGGAAGGCGAATGTTCGGCTGATTACCTGGAGCCTGATTGTCTGGGCCCTGGTGTCTTACGGCTTCGCCATACTTCTTCGACCTATGCTGGCAGGTATTTCTGTCGGCGGTACCGACCTTGGCTTCTGGTTCGCCCAGCAAGGTTCGATCATCACCTTTATCGGGATCATTTTCTTCTACGCCTGGAAAATGAACAAACTCGATAAACAATTCGGTGTCGAGGAATAATCCATGAGCCAGTTTGTAATCAATATGCTGTTTGTGGGCGCGTCATTCGCGCTCTACTTCGGCATCGCTGTCTGGGCACGTGCCGGCTCGACCAAGGAATTCTACGTCGCCGGCGGTGGTGTTCACCCCGTTACCAACGGTATGGCAACTGCAGCTGACTGGATGTCTGCGGCTTCGTTTATTTCCATGGCCGGTCTGATCGCTGCCGGTGGTTATGCCAACTCAACCTTCCTGATGGGCTGGACCGGTGGCTATGTGCTGTTGGCCATGCTGCTGGCGCCGTACCTGCGCAAATTCGGCAAGTTCACTGTGCCGGACTTTATCGGTGATCGCTTCTACAGCAACGGTGCACGCCTGGCTGCAGTGGTCTGCCTGATCATCATCTGCGTCACCTACGTGATCGGTCAGATGGCCGGTGCGGGCGTGGCGTTCTCGCGCTTCCTCGAAGTGAGCAACTCCACCGGTATCTGGATCGCTGCTGGCGTGGTGTTCTGCTACGCGGTGTTCGGCGGGATGAAGGGCATTACCTACACCCAGGTTGCTCAGTACGTGGTACTGATCATCGCTTACACCATTCCGGCGGTATTCATCTCCCTGCAACTGACGGGCAATCCGATTCCGATGTTCGGCATGTTCAGCGAGCACACTGAGTCAGGCGTGCCGCTGCTGCAGAAGCTCAATGAAGTCGTCGCGGGTCTGGGCTTTACCGACTACACCGCCGATGTCACCAACAAGCTGAACATGGTGCTGTTCACCATGTCGCTGATGATTGGTACGGCCGGTCTGCCGCACGTAATCATTCGCTTCTTCACCGTGCCGAAAGTTGCCGACGCACGTTGGTCGGCTGGCTGGACCCTGATCTTTATCGCTCTGCTGTACCTCACTGCTCCGGCTGTGGCGTCCATGGCACGTTTGAACCTGATGACCACCATCTATCCGCAGGGTGTCGAGGCTCCAGCACTGGCGTACGAAGAGCGTCCTGAGTGGGTGAAGAACTGGGAAAAAACCGGTCTGATCACCTGGGAAGACAAGAACAGCGATGGTCGTGTTCAGCTGTATAACGATGCAGCTCCAGCCTTCACCCCGACCGCTGAAACCCGCGGCTGGAAAGGCAACGAGCTGACCGTGAACAACGACATTCTGGTATTGGCTAACCCGGAAATCGCCAACCTGCCGGGTTGGGTTATTGGTCTGATTGCAGCGGGTGCCATTGCCGCAGCGTTGTCGACGGCTGCCGGTCTGTTGCTGGCCATTTCCTCAGCCGTGAGTCATGACCTGATCAAGACGCTGATAAATCCGAAGATCAGCGAGAAGAACGAAATGCGCGCTGCGCGGATTTCCATGGCTATCGCCATCCTGTTGGCCACCTGGCTGGGGCTCAATCCGCCAGGCTTTGCGGCGCAGGTGGTGGCGCTGGCCTTCGGTATAGCCGCGGCTACGCTGTTCCCGGCGCTGATGATGGGCATCTTCTCCAAGCGGGTAAACGACAAGGGCGCGATTGCCGGCATGCTGGTAGGCCTGGTGTTCACCGTCGTTTATATCTTCCTGTACCTGGGTTGGTTCTTCATCCCTGGCACTGCGACCTTCGCCAACACCCCGGATAACTGGATGTTCGGCATCTCGCCGCTGTCCATCGGTACTGTGGGTGCTCTGATCAACTTCGCTGTCGCCTACGGCGTGTCGCTTGCGACCGTTGCGCCACCGAAGGAGATTCAGGAGCTGGTGGAAAGCGTACGTACTCCCAAAGGTGCTGGTGGCGCGTTGAGCCACTGAGCATAATCACCCCGGATCATGTCTGATCAGGGTCTTACTAGCGGGCCTCCTTAGGAGGCCCGTTTTATTTTCGGGAGTCAGTCAATGCTGTGGACAATACTTGCCATCGTGGTGTCGGGGTTGGGGGCGGCTGGTATTGCCATGCTGCTGCGCAAACTGACGCGCAACCGCTTGCCGAAGTGGATCATTCCGGCGTTTGGCGGTTTGGGCATGCTGAGCTACCAGATTTATTACGAGTACTCCTGGTTCGAGCACCAGCTGCAGCGTCAGCCAGCAGAGTCGGTGCTGGTAGCCAGCGAAAACGGCGAGGTGTTCTGGCGGCCCTGGACGTTTTACTGGCCGATGACCACGGCGTTCACCGTGCTCGACAGCAAAAGCGTGCAGCACCAGGAAACCGAGGGTGGCGTGATCAGCGCCTTTAACCTGTACCGTTTTGAAAAACAGCACATCGACCATGTCAGCCATCAGGCGCATCTGCTCAATTGCAGCACGGCAGAACTGCTGCCCTTGGACGCAGAGAAAAAGCCGCTGCTGGATCAGTTGAAGGTCGTCGCTAAAGAGGATGCGCTCTACCGGCAGGTCTGTCAGTAGCAGGTCGCAGCATCGTCAATTCTCCTCGCTAATCACCGGCTAGCCCTGGCCCCGTTCAGGGCTACGGGCGCCGGATTCCGCTGCGTTGCAGCAATGGCCAGCAACCAATCACGGCCGGCAGACCCAGGCCCAGCCAGGCCACGGCATCCCAGCCGCCATCGCCGAGCAGGGCACTGGTCAGGCCGATGGCGCTAAGCAGGCCGAGCAGCAGCGGCAGCGTGAAGGTCGATTGGCGCCAGTTCATGCTGGGGTCTCCGCACGCTCACGTTGTGTCGCCGGGGTTCGCCGGCGTACCCACCAGAGGTACAGGCCGCTGCCGAGCACGATGATGGTCAGTACATCCAGCACTGCCCAGAGCACTTTCATCGGCATGCCGCCGTAGTCGCCAAAGTGCAGCGGTTGCGACATCGACAGCGCATCCATGTACCAGGGCCGTTGGCCGATGGCGGTGACGTCCAGGCTGCGCGCATCAATCAACACCGGCGTCCACAGGTGGGCGGTGAGGTGCGTATTGCCCTTCATAAATACGCTGTAGTGGTGCTCGCTGGAGAAGCGCGTGCCGGGGAAGGCGATAAAGTCCGGCTGCATACCCGGCGTGGCCTGCGCAGCGATAGTCAGCACCTGATTGACTGGTGCACGCTCGGTTAACGGCGGCGCGTCGCGGTAAGGCGCGACCATCGCGGCAAGGGCTTCGGTACGCCAGGCGCTGATTAGCAGATCGGCGCAGGCGCTGATCACCCCGGTCACGCCCACCACCAGCGCCCAGGTCAGGGTGACGATGCCGATCAGGTTGTGCAGGTCGAGCCAGCGCGTGCGGGTGGATTTCTCATGGCGCACTTCGGCGAATTTCAGCCGGCGCATAAAGGGTGCGTAAAGCACCACGCCGGAGATGATCGCTACCACGAACAGCACGCCCATAAACGCCAGCAACAGCTTGCCCGGCAGGCCAGCGAACATGTCCACGTGCAGGCGCAGAATGACCATCAGGATGCCGCCGTTGGCTGCTGGCATCTCAACCGCCTCGCCGCTGCGCGCATCGAGCATAAAAGTGTGCGAGGAATTCGGCTCGGTGCCGGCTGTGGCGGCGGTAATCGCCACTACGCCGTTGGGTTCGTCGTCCTCGAAACCGAAATACTGCACCACTTCCCCCGGCCGATGACGTTCGGCCGCTTCGACCAGCTGTTGCAAGCTCAGGTGCAGCGCGTCCGCCGGCATCTCGCGTAGCTGCGGCGCTTCGCCGAGCAGGTGCTCCAGCTCGTGGTGAAAGATCAGCGGCAGGCCGGTCAGGGCCAGCATCAGCAGAAACAAGGTGCAGATCAGGCTGGTCCAGGTGTGCACCTGCGACCAGCGGCGGATGGTGGTGGCTTTCATCGGCATATCCAGAAATGCCTACGCCGCCCTATGTGGCGGCGCAGGGTTGCTGTGGGGCGATCAGAATTCCAATTGAGCGGAGAAGGTCAGGGTGCGCGGCGCGCCCAGGTAATGGCTGCTAAGCCAGTATTCCTTGTTCGCTAGGTTGCTGATGTTGGTGCGTAGGGTCAGGGTGTTGTCGCTGCTCAGCTGTGCGCGGTAACGCGCGCCGGCATCGAAGGTGGTGAAGGAGGGCAGGCTGTGCTGGTTGGCTTCGTCGCTGTACTGCTTGCCGGTGTAGTAAGTACCACCGGTCAGCGCCAAGCCCGGTACAGCGTTGATGTCGTACTCGGCATACAGCTTTGCCAGCTGGGAGGCAACGTCGGTGGGTTTCTGCCCTTCGCTGGCGGCGGCACCGGAGTCTTTCACCTGCGGATCAAGCAGGGTCACACCACCGACCAGGGTCAGTTCTGGCAGCACTTTGCCGGTGATACCAAACTCCAGACCGTTGTTCTCCTGGCGACCGTCCTGGACGAACACGCCGGCACCATTGGTGTAGGTGTTGGGCTTGTCGATATTGAACAGGGCCAGGGTCAGCAGGGTTTCGCCGACGGTGGCTTTTACGCCCACTTCATACTGCTCGCTGACCAGTGGGGCCATGGCCTGGCCGGCGTTGAGTGCGGTGCTCGGGGCGATGCCGCCGGCCTGCAGGCCTTCGATATAGCTGGCATAAGTAGTCAGCCACGGCACTGGCTTGTAAATCAGCGAGACATTGGGCGAGGTTTCCGACTCTTTATAGTCGCTGGTGGTTTCGCCATAGCCGAAGGCTTCGGCCCAGATGAAGTCGTTGCTGTAGGTCTTGATCGTGGTGTGAGTCAGGCCAAGGATGCTCGACCACTGCTCGTTGAGGGTGATCACGTCGCCGATCAGGAAATTGTCCGACTGGGTGCGCGAAGACAGGCGCTGGTCGCCGTTGCCGATCGAATAGCCGGGCTTGTCGACCTGTGGGGTCTGGTTGAAGGGTGTCGGGGTGCCGACGACGTCGATGTATTGCGGGCCGGGGTAGGGAATGTGGTCTTCGTAGTTGCGCACGCGCGCGACGTTGCCCTGATAACCGAGGGTGGTCTTGTGCTCGATAGCGCCCGTTGCAAAGGCGGCGTCGAGGAACAGGTAGCCGGAGGTTTCTTCGTTCTCTACCGGGGCAAACGCGTACAGCGGCTGGGTGTAGTTACCGGCGCTGTACACCGTAGGGCCGGTGTAGGTGTATTCCTCGGTGTACTTGCTGTAGGACAAGGCGCCGCGCAGGGTGAAGACATCGTCCAGACGCCAGTTGAAGCGGCTGCCGACACGGTCGTGCTCGCTGTCGGAGAAGGCCCACTTCTGGCTGTACAGCTTGTCGTTGTCGAGGTCCTTGGCGTCCGGGCGCAGGCTCTGATCACCGAAGTACCAGTAGCTGCTCAGTCCGCGTGTCTCGGTCTTCTTGTGCGAGGCATCGAACTGGATCTGCAAATCGTCGCTGACATTCCAGTCCAGTGCGACGCTGATCATTTCGCGGCGGCGCTTCTGCAGGTCGAGGGCGGTTTCGCCATCTTGGGTCAGCATGTTGACGCGGTAGGCAAAGACGCCGGCATCGTCGATCGGGCCGCCGAAGTCGCCGTGCAGGTAGTAGTTCTCGCCGCCGGCATTGCCCAGGGTCACGCTGTTATAGCGCTCATAGGTCGGGCGCTTGAGCACGTAGTTGACCAGGCCACCAGGGCTGGCCGGGCCGTAGAGAAAACCGCTGAGGCCAGTAAGGATTTCCAGCCGCTCCATCTCTTCGATGAAATTGCCGCCGTCATAACTGTTGCTGAAACGCAGGCCATCGTTGGCGATGCTCAAATTACCGGACCCGCTAAAACCGCGCATGCTCACCGCGCTGGCATATCCGGCGCTGACGGGTGAAGTGAACTGGGTGGCCGGACTGAGCTTGAACACGTCATCGCTGGACGTGGCCTGGATGTTCTGCAACAGCTCCTTGGACACCACGCTGACCGAGTAGGGTGCGTCCTGCAAACGCATACCGCCGAGAGCGCCGACATTCTGTGCGGTGTCGCTGCGGTAGCCAGACGCTGCGCTGCCTTCGTTGACGACTTGGCTGGTCACGGTGACATCCGGCAACGCCACGGCCGCTTGCGGCACGGGTGCCAAGTTGTAGCTGCCGGCGCTGTTCTGCTGCAATTGCAAACCACTGCCTTGCAGCGCCTGGTGCAGGGCTTCGAGGGCGTCGTAGTCACCTGCCACCGGGGTCGATTGTTTGCCTGCGGTCAGCGCGGGGTCGATGCTCAGGACGATGCCGGCCTGGCTGGCTATCTGCGTCAGGGTGCTGGCCAACGGTGCGGCCGGCAGTTGGTAGCTATCCGCCAGGGCGGGAGCGCAGACGCTGGCAAGGCTGATGGCAGCGGCCAGCAGGCCGGGGCGAAACAGGGGCATGGCGCGGGTCATTACGAAACTCTCCTAAGCGGGAATGTATCTCAATGACCTGTTGCCGAAGCAGAATGAAAAAGTGACAGGGCTCGTTAAAAATAATTTACCAACGCCCTGGTGTATCAACCGGCTGCGCAGCGCGACACCTACTGCGCAGCGGGTACGACCCGTGTCCACCAGTTGCCAAGGCGCTCAATACGCACGGGCAAACTCGGCGGCAGGGCAGCCAAGGCCTTGTCGCTGTCGTGCAACTGGAAGCTGCCGCTGATACGTAGATCGGCCAGGCTTGGGTCGAGGCCCAGGTAGCCGCTGCGGTATTCGCCCAGGGCGTCGAGCAAGTCGGCCAGGCGCAGGTTGTCGGCCACCAGCATGCCGTGGCTCCAAGCCGCAGCGCTGAGTGGTGCAGGCAGCACGCTGCCCAGGCGCTGGCGTTGCATCAGCACCTGTTCGCCGCTGTGGATAATCCGTTCGCTGCTGCCTTCGGCTGGGTGCGCCGCAACCGCCGACTGCAGCACGGTCAAGCGCGTGCTGGTGCCTTCACGGCGGACCAGAAAGCGCGTGCCGAGGGCGCGCAGGCTGCCGTGTTCAGTGAGCACCACAAAGGGTCGCGAATCACCGTGAGCGGTTTGCACCAGGATCTCACCGCTGTGCAGGCGCACTGCGCGCTGGCTGTCGCTGAATTCGATGTCCACGGCACTGGCGCTGTTCAGGCGCACCAGGCTGTGGTCGCTGAGCAGCAGCTCGCGCTGTTCGCCACGGCCGGTGTGTTCATCGGCCAGGTAATCGCCGAGCGGGCGTTGCTGCGCCAACAGGCCGAGCGCCAGGGCGCTGCTTAGCAGCAGGCCGAGCGCGGTGCCGCCCATACGCCGTAGAACTCTGCTGCGCGCACTGTGCAACAAGGCCTGACGCGCCGGCGCGGCGGCGGCCGAGGCTAGGCGGATATCCAGGCCATTGAGTTGCTGCCAGACCCGCGCATGGTCGGGATGCGCCGCCAACCATGCGGTGAACGCGTGCTGCTGTTCGGCGTTCACCATGCCGGAGTCTAGGCACAGTTGCCATTCGATGGCGGCATCCAGCACCTGCGCCGATACCGCGCTCATTGCGGTGCTCCGTACAGGGCGATGTAGCACTGACGCAGGCCCTGAGCCAGGTACTGGCGCACGCGGGATACGGAAACGCCGAGGCGCTCGGCGATTTCCGCGTGGCCCATGCCATCCAGGCGGTTATGCAGAAAGGCCGCGCGGGCATTGCTTGACAGCTCACCGAGCAAGCGATCTATTTCGCGCAGCGCGTCCAGGGCCAGCGCCTGTTCTTCGGCGCTGGGTTGCACGTCCTGCGGCTGTTGCCCGAGTTCTTCGAGGTAGGCACGTTCCAACGCGCTGCGGCGGAAGTGATCGATCAGCAGCCCTTTAGCGATGGTGGTCAGCAGCGCGCGCGGCTCGCGGGCCTGGTCCAGATCACTGCGGCCGAGCAGGCGGACAAAGGTGTCCTGGCTGAGGTCTTCGGCGCGTTCCGGGCTGTACAGGCTTTTGCGCAGCCAGCCGAGCAGCCAGTCACGGTGATCGCGATAGAACAGGCCGACAACTTGCTGGTGGGTGGAATCGCCGGCCGACACGCGGACCTCGCAATAGGAGATAGGAAACAAATCAAGAATTATTCGCATATGATGACAGCGCCGCCCCCTGCGCTGCAATCAGCCGTTGGGCTGCCGCGATGGGTGGTTGCGCTATGCCATGACACCGCAGTGACATAGATGCAGATCAATAGCCGCTGGCCGCTGCCGCGCTAGAGTGACCGGCCCTGTTGGCTGAGCGCTTTATCCATGGCACCGACTCCGCGTTACCCCGAGCTGCTCTCACCAGCCGGCACCCTGAAAAATATGCGTTACGCCTTTGCCTATGGCGCGGATGCGGTATACGCCGGGCAGCCGCGTTACAGCCTGCGGGTGCGCAATAACGAGTTCGACCACGCCAATCTGGAGGCGGGTATCCGCGAGGCGCATGCCCAGGGCAAGCAGTTCTATGTGGTGGTCAACATCGCGCCGCATAACGCCAAGCTAAAGACCTTCCTGCGCGATTTGCTGCCGGTGGTGCTGATGGGCCCGGATGCGCTGATCATGTCCGATCCCGGTTTGATCATGCTGGTGCGCGAACACTTCCCACAAATGCCGATTCACCTGTCGGTGCAGGCCAATGCGGTGAACTGGGCCAGCGTGAGGTTCTGGCAGCAGCAGGGCTTGAGCCGGGTGATTCTGTCGCGCGAGCTGTCGCTGGAGGAGGTCGCCGAGATCCGCAGTGAGGTGCCGGGCATGGAACTGGAGGTGTTTGTCCACGGTGCGCTGTGCATGGCTTATTCCGGACGCTGCCTGCTGTCGGGTTATATCAACAAGCGCGATCCCAACCAGGGTAGCTGCACCAATGCCTGTCGCTGGCAGTACCAGTCCACTCTGGCCGGCGAGAACGAACTGGGCGAGGTGGTGCAGATTGTCGAACCGACCTTAGGCGTGGGAGCGCCCACAGAGCAGCTTTTTCTGCTGGAAGATGCCAGCCGCCCCGGCGAGCAGATGGCCGCCTTTGAGGATGAGCACGGCACCTACATAATGAACTCCAAGGACCTACGCGCGGTGCAGCATGTCGAGCGCCTGGTGCAGATGGGCGTGCATTCGCTGAAGATCGAGGGCCGTACCAAATCCCACTATTACGTGGCGCGCACCGCTCAGGTGTACCGCAAGGCCATCGATGATGCGGTGGCCGGCAGGCCCTTCGATAAATCCCTGATGACGACCCTGGAGTCCCTGGCCCATCGCGGCTACACCGAGGGTTTTCTGCGCCGTCATGTGCACGATGAATATCAGAACTATGAGCGCGGCAGCTCGGTGTCCGAACAGCAGCAGTTTGTCGGTGAACTGACCGGCGAGCGGCGTGGCGAACTGGCCGAGGTGCGGATAAAAAACCGCTTTGCCGTTGGCGATGGCCTGGAGTTGATGACGCCCCAGGGTAATCTGCGCTTTACCCTTGAGCAGCTGGAAAACAGCAAGGGCCATGCTGTGGCAGTCGCGCCGGGCGACGGCCATGTGCTCTACCTGCCGGTGCCGCCTGAGGTGCAGCTGGAATATGGCCTGCTGATGCGCGATCTGTAGGCGCTGCTCTTACATCGAATGTGCGCGCTGGCGACGACGGCTGTTGAGTTGCTGCAGCAGTGCCGGCAGGTTGTCGAGGTGTTGCTGGCGCGCCTTGCTGAACAGAATCAGCGCCAGCTCTGCAGTCACCAGTGCGTCGGCGCTGGCGTGGTGACGTTGTTGTACCTGCAGGCCGAAATGCTGCGTCCAGTCGTCCAGGCCTGCGTGCGGCAGTTTTGCCTTGGGGCAGACCAGTGGAGCGATTTCCGCTACATCGAAGAAGGCATGCTGCAAGCGGTAGCCCAGGCTCTGCTTGAGCGCACGGGCCAGCATGCGCTGGTCGAACTCTGCATGAAAGGCCAGCAACGGACTGTCGCCGACAAACTCCATAAAGCTCAGCAGGGCTTCGGCGGGCTCCTCGCCATTGGCGATTTCGCTGGGTGCGATGCCATGGATCAGCGTGCTGGCGCTGGCCTGATGGCCTTCGCGGAGCAAGGTGCATTCGAATTGCTGACCAAGGTCGATGGCGCCCTGGTCGATTACCACCGCACCAATGGACAGGACTTGATCACGGCGCATATTCAGTCCGCTGGTTTCCAGGTCCAGCACCACTAGGCGCTGCTCGTTCAGCGGACCATCGTTGAGGTAGCAGGTCTCGGCCAGCGCCTGTCGGCGCGTGAGTTGTGCTTGCGTCAGGGCCGGTCGTTGCCCGGTAAACCAGGTGAACTTGCTCATAACTGATACCTCTGCGCCAGGCTGCTTTGCAGGCGCTGTGCCTGGCGGAACGATTCACGCAGGATGCGCCGGTCGAGGTGGTTTAGGTGATCGGGGTCGACGCGGTTGGAGTAGGGCAGGCCATCGCGTGCCTGCAGCTGATGCTGCTGCATCCGCGCCTGCTGAATGTAGTGGTAGGCCTCTTCATAGGCTGCGCCATCCTGGGCTTCGATCACCCCCTGCTGAATCAGCGCGCGCAGGCGCTCCAGAGTGTTACAGGCGTTCACGCCATGGGCCAGGGCCAACAGGCGTGCGCCATCAACAAAGGGCGTCAGGCCCTGCACTTTAAGGTCCAGGGTGTCCTTCTCAGCACCGCTGCGAGCGACCACAAAGTCACGGAACATGCCCACCGGCGGTCGCTGGCGCAGGGCGTTTTCCGCCAGCATGCGCTGAAACAGGCTATTGCCGGCCACCTGCTGCAGCAGTCCTTCGCGCAGGTGATCGCAACCCTCGGTTGCGCCCCACACGGCACGCAGGTCGAAATAGATACTCGAAGCCAGCAGGTTCTCCGGCGTGGCTTCCTGCACAAAACTGCTGAAGCGCCGTGACCACTCGTGGCGTGACAGGCACAGCTCTGGGTTGCTGGCCATGATGTTGCCCTTGCACAGGGTAAAGCCGCACTGCGCCAGGCGTTGGTTGATCTCCTGGGCCAGCGGCAGCAGGCGGCCGCGTATGGCCGCGGCTTCGGCTGCATCGGCGGCTTCGAAGAGGATGCCGTTGTCCTGATCGGTGTGCAGCGTCTGTTCGCTGCGGCCTTCGCTGCCGAATACCAGCCAGGTGAACGGTATGCCAGGGTCGCCCAGGTCTTCCAACGTCAGCTCGATTACCCGGCAGACAGTATGGTCGTTGAGCAGGGTGATCAGCTGGGTGATCTGCGTCGAGCTGGCGCCGTGGGCGAGCATACTGTCGACCAGTTGCCGCACATCGCTGCGCAGCGCTGCCAGGGTTTCCACCCGCCCGGCGTGGCGAATGGTGCGCGCCAGGTGCACCAGATCGACCCGCTGCAGGCTGAACAGATCCCGCTCGGAAATCACCCCGCACAGCTGGCCATGCTCAACCAGGCAGACGTGGGCGATATGCCGCTCCGTCATGGCCATCGCCGCATCGAAGGCGCTGGCATCAGGTGGCAGATCAAAGGGTGATTGCGTCATCAGGCAGTCGATGGGCTGCGCCAGATCGACACCGTCAGCCACCACGCGACGCAGGTCGCGCAGGGTAAAAATGCCCAGTGGTTTCAGTTTGGGATCAACGATCACAATGCTGCCGACCTGCTGCTCGTGCATCAGCTTGACCGCATCACGCAGCGGCATGTCCGGGCTGCAGCTGATCGGGGTGCGCATGGCCAGCTGGCCGAGGCGGGTGTCCAGCGAATACTGCGCGCCAAGGGTTTCCACCGCGCGCATCTGCACCTGCTGGTTGACCTGATCGAGCAGGCTGCTGACCCCGCGCAAGGCAAAGTCGCGCAACGGGTTGGACAATGAGAACAGCTTGATAAACGCCGGTTTGTTTAGCAGCAGGCAGAAGGTGTCTTCGGCGGCCAGGTGTTCGGTGCGGGTGGCGCGCTCGCCGATCAGCGCAGCCAGAGGGAAGCATTCACCGCTGGTAATCTCGAAGGTGGTTTCCGTGCCGCGCCGTGCCGAATGCGGGCGTTCGCCATGCACGCGGCCCTGTTTGACAATGTAGAAGTGCTCAACCGGGCCGTCGGTCGGCTTGATGATGGTTTCGCCTTCGCCATAGAAGCGCAGCTGACAGTTCTCCACCAGATACGCCAAGTGGGCGGCATCCATCTGATTGAACGGCGGAAATTTCTGCAGAAAGGCCATGGTGCCATGGATGTTCTGCAATACCGCCGTTTTGCCCGCTTGGGCGATTGCATCTGCGCTGCTCATGGGCGGCCTCACGGTTTTCTCTATGAGCATGATCGACTGGTGCTGTGGGGTAGGCCATTGGACGTAAGTCTAGGCGTTGGGCGGCCTGTGCAAGAGGCATAAAAAAGCCCTTGGATTTTTCAATCCAAGGGCTCTGATGACGATGCTGCAATGATTAAGGCAGGGTAAAGAGAACCTTCACACTGTCATTCACTGCGGCGGCATCTACATAGCCAATCGCATCCGCCTCAGCGGCCACCTTGGCGATGACATCAGCGTCGCCGCCAACGCTTGGTAGCGGTTGGCCCTTGCCGGTGAAAACGAGTCCAGACCAGTAAGATTTGAGCTGTGATTCACTCTTGTTGGTCACTGCACTGTAGAACTTGTCCTTGGTTGCAGACCAATCCTTGTGGTCAACGCCTTTCATGGATTTGTCTTTGCCCAGAAAGATGTTGCTGACGTCTGCCTGGCTTGGAGCCTTGGCCGCGCCCGGATTAACGATTACTGCGACTTCGGCCTGAGCCAGCGTGCTAACGCTGAGGCACACGGCGACGCAGAGCGTTTGAATGGAATGCTTCATCAATGCTCTCCTCAGAATACGAAGTCGACGCCGACGCTGATGATGTCACCGTCAAAGTTGCGGGCTGGGCTGCCAGCAACACCTGCAGGCACAGGGCCAACACCGGCAGCATTGATTGCGTTGTCAAAAGCTTCCTGCGGAGTACGGACAAACACGCCGTCATAGCCGCCGGAGGTGTCGACGCGTTTGTATTCGCTTTTCAGCACCATGTTGGGCATCAGGTTGTAGTTCAGGCCCAGAGTCCAGGAGTTCTGCCGACCAGCATCGTCGTCCAGTTGGGCGTAAGTCACGTGAGTGAGGAACTCGCCAAAGCGACGGCCGCCCATCAGGTAGAACGCATCAATGGTGCCGCTGTTGTCAGCTTCGATGCTACGCGAGGTCCACTCGTTGCTGGTCAGCCAGGTGCCGTTGTCGTACTGATAGCCAACGGAGGTGAACTTACCCTTCTGCTTATCAATGGTCTGGAAGCGTTGGTTGATCAGGGTGCCACCCAATGCAGCCGGGAGCCTTACGATGTCTTCGATCTCGGTGCTGATATCCGCTTCTACATACCCTACGCGCAGGGTACCGAAGTCATTGGTGGCCAGGCTGATATTGGCGCCAAAGACTTTCTCGTAGTCGATGTCATGCATCTCATCGAAGGCGAATATGTCACGGTTTTTAGCTTGGCCACCGGCGACTTGGAAGGCCAGTGAACCGAAGGACAGCGGCATGTTGTAGACCGCATCTACACCTTCGTAGTTGGACAGCTGCACCTGGCTGTACACCTCGTCAGGCAAGCGCAGCCACGGGTAGCTGAAGCCTACGTCGATGCTTTCCGAGTACATGTACACCGGGGTGCGCAGGCGGCCGACGCGCAGCATCAGGTTGTCAGTTGTCTGCCAGGACAGGTACAGCCACTCGATATTGGCCTGCCAGTCGTCCTGCGCCGGCTTGGCAGTCACTTGCGCAGTGATGCCCACGGTATCGGTCAGGCCGTACTGGATCTGGGCCCCGAATTTCGACAGCTGGTCGCCGCGCCAGGAGTCAGTGGTTTGGCCGGTGATGCCATAGCTACGGCCATCATCTTCGCCACCGAGGTGGGTGATGCCGACCGTACCAAAGGTATTGAAGCGGTGTTCGCCTTGCTCCAGCGCGAAAGCTGGAGCAGCGGCCAGGCAGATGGCCAAGGGAAGCAGACGAGCTTTAAACATGCAGTGATGCTCCTGTGTTCAGGTTAAACGCGGAATTGGGCAGTCGCCGCGCGCAGATGATCCCCTGTGCTGACCAACTGTTCGCCGAGACGAGCCGTTGCTTCTGCACCTTGAGCGGTTGCTTGTGCGTCCTGCTGCAACACTTGTGTATCTTGCTGGATGGAACTGGAAAGGCCGATTTGTTCCTGGGTGAACTGCGCGATACCAGCATTAAGCTGATTGATATGGCCGACGGCGCCGGCAATCGCTTCGAGTATCTGGGTGGCTTGCACGGAGCGCTCGATGCTCGCCTGAGCTTTTTCGCCATTGGCGGTCATCACGCTGAGTACACCATTGGCGCTGTTCTGCAGACGCAGGATGATGTTCTGGATTTCTGCGGTGGAGGCGGCGGTTTTCGAGGCCAGGTTGCGCACTTCATCGGCCACTACGGCAAAACCCCGGCCTTGCTCGCCCGCCCGCGCGGCCTCGATGGCGGCGTTGAGTGCCAGCAGGTTGGTTTGCTCAGCAATGCTGCGAATCACGGTCAGCACTGAGCCCACCTGCTGGGTTTCCTCTTCCAGCTGCTGCATGGCACTGACGGCACCCATTACGCTGCTGCCGAGGTCGCTGATGCTGCTCGACAGGCTGCCGATGTTTTTGCGCGCCTGGTCGGCCTGCTGCGAGGCCGCACCGGCTTCTTCGGAGGCCTGTTGTGAGCGGTGGGCAACCTCCTGAATGCTGTTAGTCATCGTCAGAATGTCACGGCTGATCGAGTCGGTGTGGCCTTGCTGCGAACGTGAGTTTTCCTTGGAGTCCTGAGTCAGCCGGTACAGTTCCTGGGACATGCCGGCCAGCGGGCTGGCGGCTTCGATGATCTGGCGGATGGTGCCTTGCAGCTTGTCGATAAAGCTGTTGAACAGCTGAATCATTTCACCGATTTCATCATTGGAGTCGACATTCACTCGGCGAGTCAGGTCGCCATCACCCCGGGCGATTGCCTGCAGTGAGGTAATCACGCCACGCACGTTGGCCATGGTGCCGCGAATTACCAGCACTGACGCAATGCTGATTAGCAGTACCAGAATGGCTGACAGAGCAAAGCCTACGCGGGTGGTGGTGGCGTTGTCTGTGCGGGTTTGCGCCAGGGTTTCCTGAAAGTCTTCATATGCATGGGTACGGAACGCATTGCCGAGTTTTTGCGCTTCACCCAAGTCACTGGCCATGCGGCCCAGGTTGGGCGCCAGGTCTTCAAAGCTGGCGCTGCCTTTAATCAGCTGCTCCGAAGCGGGCAGGGCGTTGTCCGCGTAACGCTGTATGGCGCTCCGCCAGGCGTCCAGTTCCTGGCGGCGGTCCGCTTGGGTGACCAGGGTCTGCAGTTCCTGCTGCATGTGCGCAATGTCAGTCAGGACTTTGCGCGCTTCATCGAGGGTTTCCAGCTCTCCGGCGGCGACTGCGCTATTAAGCAGGCCCGGTAAACGTGAGTACTGGAAGATCACCGCATCGGCCTTCTCCAGGGTCGGGAAACTATTGGTTTCCAGGGTGACCAGGCGCACATCGTTGTTTGCCAGTTGTAGCGAGGTGTAGCCCACGAACAGCAGCAGACCCAGCAAGGCAATGGCGGGCAGCAGTAAGAACTTCAGTGTCAGCGAGAGATTTTTCAACATGGCAGATGTACCCAAAGAGGGGCGCGGAGTATACCGAGTTCATATAGTGGCGTAATGCCGCTTTTCGGTCATTTTTTAGTCATATTCCGTTATGGCTATATTATGGTTTCGGCTGGCATGCCTATTCCTATAGCCAATAAAGTGAGTATCTGCTTGAAATTGTCGAACAAAAGCGAGGCCGCCAGCCTGATGCAAGTCACTGTGCCTGTGCTTTGCTGGCAGCCAATAATAAAAAACCGCCCCGAAGGGCGGTTTTTTATGTGGCTTCAGCTGCGGGTTACAGGCCGTTGGCGGCTTTGAACTCGCGGCGGCGGCGGTGCAGGACTGGCTCGGTGTAGCCGTTCGGCTGCTTGGCGCCTTCGACCACCAGTTCCAGGGCAGCCTGGAAGGCGATGTTGCTGTCGAAGTTCGGTGCCAGCGGACGGTACAGCGGGTCAGCTGCGTTCTGGCGGTCAACTACCGGTGCCATGCGCTTGAGGCTGGCAACGATCTGCTCTTCAGTAGCGATGCCATGACGCAGCCAGTTGGCCAGCAGCTGGCTGGAGATACGCAGGGTAGCGCGGTCTTCCATCAGGCCGACGTCATTGATATCCGGCACCTTGGAGCAGCCAACGCCCTGGTCGATCCAGCGCACCACATAACCGAGGATGCCCTGGGAGTTGTTGTCCAGTTCGTTCTGGATCTCGTCAGCCGACCAGTTGGTGTCCTTGGCCAGCGGGATGCTGAGGATATCGTCGATGGACGCGCGCTCACGCTTGGCCAGTTCGGCCTGACGGGCGAACACGTCGACCTTGTGGTAGTGCAGCGCGTGCAGCGCGGCGGCGGTCGGCGATGGAACCCAGGCGGTGTTGGCACCAGCCAGTGGGTGAGCGATCTTCTGCTCAAGCATGCCGGCCATCAGGTCGGGCATGGCCCACATGCCTTTGCCGATCTGCGCGCGACCTTGCAGGCCGGTGGCCAGGCCGATGTCGACGTTCCAGTTCTCGTAAGCGCTGATCCACTTCTCGGCTTTCATGGCCGCTTTACGCACAACGGCGCCAGCTTCCATGGAAGTGTGGATTTCGTCACCGGTACGGTCGAGGAAGCCGGTGTTGATGAATACCACGCGCTCGCTGGCAGCCTTGATACAGGCTTTCAGGTTGACGGTGGTGCGGCGCTCTTCATCCATGATGCCGACTTTCAGTGTGTTGCGCGTCAGGCCCAATACGTCTTCAACGCGACCGAAGATCTCGGTGGTGAAGGCCACTTCTTCCGGACCGTGCATCTTCGGCTTAACGATGTATACCGACCCGGTGCGGGTGTTCTTGCGGCTGGTATTGCCATTCAGGTTGTGGATGGCGATCAGGCTGGTGAACAGCGCATCCTGGATGCCTTCCGGAATCTCGTTGCCCTGGGCATCGAGAATCGCCGGGTTGGTCATCAGGTGGCCAACGTTACGCACGAATAGCAGGCTACGACCGTGCAGGGTCAGCTCGCTACCGTCGGTCTTGGTGTAGACGCGATCCGGGTTCATGGTGCGGGTGAAGGTCTGGCCGCCCTTGACCACTTCTTCCGCCAGATCGCCCTTCATCAGGCCGAGCCAGTTCTTGTAGATCACCACTTTGTCATCGGCATCGACGGCCGCTACGGAGTCTTCGCAGTCCATGATGGTGGTCAGCGCAGCTTCCATCAGCACGTCTTTAACGCCAGCGGCGTCGGTCTGGCCGACAGGGGTGCTGGCGTCGATCTGAATTTCGAAATGCAGGCCGTTGTGCTTGAGCAGGACGGCGACAGGCGCATCGGCAGCGCCCTGGAAACCAACCAGTTGTGCGTCGTCACGCAGGCCGCTGTTGCTGCCGCCTTTGAGGCTGACAACCAGCTTGCCGGCTTCGATGCGGTAACCGGTGGAATCGACATGGGAGCCAGCAGTCAGTGGCGCGGCTTCGTCGAGGAAGGCGCGGGCGAAGGCAATCACCTTGTCGCCGCGAACCTTGTTGTAGCCACGGCCTTTCTCGGCGCCGCCTTCTTCGCTGATCACATCGGTGCCATAAAGCGCGTCGTACAGCGAACCCCAGCGGGCGTTGGAGGCGTTCAGGGCGAAGCGCGCATTCATCACCGGCACGACCAGCTGCGGGCCGGCCAGACGGGCGATTTCTTCGTCGACGTTCTGCGTGGTGGCCTGGAAGTCAGCCGGCTCTGGCAGCAGGTAACCGATTTCCTCA
Organism: Pseudomonas sp. 9AZ; assembly: GCF_902506525.1. Classification (NCBI taxonomy): domain Bacteria; kingdom Pseudomonadati; phylum Pseudomonadota; class Gammaproteobacteria; order Pseudomonadales; family Pseudomonadaceae; genus Pseudomonas; species Pseudomonas sp. 9AZ. The sequence goes on along the minus strand of NZ_LR733840.1, from coordinate 4,200,393 downwards.
AGGAAGGCTTTGTAGGCAGCGGCGTCATGGGCCTGGCCTGCGCGGGCCTGGTGCCAGCCGTCGATCTGCGCCTGAATCGCATCGCGTTTGGCGAGCAGCGCACGGTTTTTCGGGGCCAGGTCATTGATGACCGCTTCGGCACCCGCCCAGAACTTGTCGGCAGCGATGCCGGTACCGGGGATGGCTTCGTTATTCACGAAGTCGAACAGCACTTTGGCAACCTGCAGGCTGCCTACTTGAACGCGTTCAGTCATCACTTGCCTCACTCTGCTCAGCTCTACTCAATAGCCGCGTCGGACATGGGAAATACGTCATGTAGTCCGAGGCGCGGCATACTACATCAAGATCCGGGGAAAATCAGTGGGTGCGCGTCGCTCTGCGACCAAGAAGTGCTTTGCAGTCACTTTGTGTGGCGTGTTGTCGCGGTTAACTTTTAATATTGTTTCATAAAAGCTAAAAAACAGTACACAGTTTATTGCGCATGTTTCTCGATCTACTGCTATAGGCGCGCCTGCCCATACTGCTGCTCCACCGTTTATGGAATGTGATCACCATGCATATACAGGCAGCCACTGCTGTGGATCTGGATGAACTGGCCGAGCTGTTTGGCGCGTATCTGCGCTTTTATGAGGTGGCCAAACCTCAGTCGCAGGTGCGGGACTTTCTCGCCGCGCGCCTGCGCAACAAGGATTCGACCATCCTGCTGGCGCGAGATAATCAAGGTGTGGCGCAAGGCTTCGTCCAGCTCTATGCCTTTTTCTCTTCGCTGGCACTGCAGCCAGCCTGGCTGCTGAGTGACCTGTACGTCAGCGAGCAGGTGCGCCGCCAGGGTGTTGGCGAGGCGCTGATGAACGCCGCTCGCGCTCATGCCGAGTCCACCGGAGCCTGCGGTTTGCAGTTGGAGACGGCAAAGAGCAATCTGCCAGGACAAGCCCTCTACGAACGCTTGGGTTATGTGCGTGATGAGGTGTTTTTTACCTATTGGCTGGCGCTCAAATAAGCCTCGTATAAGGAGTTGTTTATGGATCATCTGGTATTGACGGTTATTGCCCAGGATCAGCCGGGGCTGGTCGAGCGCATCGCCCAGTGCATCAGCGAGCACGGTGGTAACTGGCTGGAAAGCCGCATGTCACGCATGGCCGGACAGTTCGCCGGGATCCTGCGGGTGGATGTGCCGCTGGACGCGCATTCCGGCCTGGTCACGGCGCTGGAGGAATTGCAGGCCCATGGCATTCGTGTGCAGATCGCCGCAGGCGGCACCGAGCCGGTAACGGTTTGGCAGGCTATTCGCCTGGAGCTGGTGGGCAATGATCGCCCGGGTATCGTGCGCGATATCACCCGCCTGCTCAGCAGTCATGGGGTCAACCTGGAAAGCCTGAACACCGAAGTGGTGCCGGCGCCCATGAGTGGCGAACTGCTGTTTCAGGCCCAGGCTGTGCTGGGCGTGCCGCAGAGCTTGAGCCTGGAGCAGTTGCAGACGCATCTGGAAACCCTGGCGGATGATCTGATGGTGGAACTGAAGCTGCAGGTTGAAGACTAGCAGGCCGTTGAAACTACCTGCGTTGGCAATCCGGCGTTAAAAACAGGCTCGGAATGCTCATTTGCACCAGCAAACTCGCGTGCGAGCTCAGTCCGCTTCCTCGCCGCTTTGACCAGCCGGAGGCTGTTACTGGCGTAGCGCCTTGTCTTGCCTGCCTCGCCTACGTTTCAACAGCCAGCTAGAGCCGCTGTTTATCCACGATCCATGTGGATAACTCTGTGCGTAGCATGAGGAGCCCCGGAGCACTACCTAGTGCCCCGGGGCTTTTTGCTAAGTGCTTATTTTTTAAGCACTTAGCAACTGGTTGTGCACAAAGGCCGGGGATGCTTCTGTGGATAAGCCGGGGGCAACTGGCTGCAGACCAGTGGCCTCGGGCGTTACAGGGTGCTGGTTGTTTTTTAGTCAGTCTGGCGTTTGCGCAGGCTTAGCCATGCATCCACGCTGTAGATCGCCAGCCCCGTCCAGATGCAGATAAACGCCAGCAGTTTGCTCGGGTCGAAATGCTCATCAAACAGAAAGATCGCCTGCAACAGCACCAGAGTTGGCGCCAAGTACTGCAGAAAGCCCAGGGTGGTGTAGGGCAGATGGCGAGCGGCGGCGTTGAAACACACCAGCGGCACCAGGGTGATTGGGCCGGCGGCAATCAGCCACAGGGCTTCCGGGGTGCTCCAGAAGTCAGCTTGGGTGCTCATCGCTACTGGGTGCATAAGCAGCCAGCCGAGCGCCAGTGGCAGCAGCAGCCAGGTTTCCACCACCAGGCCGGGCAGTGCAGCCACCGGCGCCTGTTTGCGGATCAGTCCATAAAAGCCAAAGGTCAGCGCCAGTACCAGGGACACCCAGGGAATGCTGCCCACCTGCCATAGCTGCTGCAGCACACCCAGCGCGGCCAGGACCACGGCTAGCCACTGTAGGCGGCGCAAGCGCTCACCGAGAATCAGCATGCCCAGCAGCACGTTTACCAGCGGGTTGATGTAATAGCCCAGGCTGGCTTCGAGCATGCGCTCGTTATTTACCGCCCACACATACACCAGCCAGTTACTGGCGATCAGCACACCGCTCAAGGCCAGTACGGCAAAGCGTTTGGGATTATTGAGCAGCTCGCGCAGCCAGCCAGGGTGCTTCCACACCAGCAGCAACAGCGCGCCGAACAGCGCGGACCAGAGTGCGCGATGAACGATGATTTCCAGTGCTGGCACGCTCTGGATGGCTTTGAAATAGAGCGGGAACAGGCCCCAGATGATGTAGGCGGTCAGGCCGAGAATATACCCGCGGCGCGGGTTGGCGGTGGCCATGCTGGGTCCTTGCTTAGGCTGCTAACGAGAGGCTTGCGATTCTAGTCGGCGCGGCGCGGGCTTGTCTGGATGGCCAGGATTTTCTTCGGCGCTCTAGGCCACTTGGCTGTAACAAAGACGTTACGGCGACAGGGCTAACTGTAGTGGTCAGCACCGTAGCCCGGACTGCATCCAGGCTATGCGCGTGGCATCAAAACAGCTTTAGCGGCTCTTCATCCAACGCCGACAGCTGCTCACGCAGGATCAGGATCTGATCGCCCCAGTAACGCTCGCTGCCAAACCAGGGGAAGCTCATGGGGAAGGCCGGGTCGTCCCAGCGCCGTGCCAGCCAGGCGCTGTAATGCATCAGGCGCAGGGTGCGCAGGCCTTCGATCAGCGGCAGTTCACGCGGGTTGAAATCGTGAAACTCCTGATAGCCGTCCATCAACTCCGACAGTTGGCCGAGGCGTTCGTGGCGGTCGCCAGCCAACATCATCCACAAATCCTGCACTGCGGGGCCCATACGGCAGTCGTCGAGGTCGACCATATGGAAGGTCTCGTCGCGGCACAGCAGATTGCCCGGGTGGCAGTCGCCATGCAGACGAATCGCCTGCACCGGGTGGGCGGCGAACAGCGTATCCAGACGCTTGAGCAAGTCGCGGGCCACCGACTCGTAGGCCGGCAGCAGGCTGCGTGGAATAAAGTTGCCATCGAGCAGGGTGGCCAGCGATGCATGGCCGAAGTTGCTCACCTGCAAGGCCTCACGGTGGGCAAACGGCTTGAGTGAGCCGACCGCATGCAGGCGTCCAAGCAGTTGGCCGAGACGATACAGTTGGTCGAGGTTGCCAGGTTCCGGCGCCCGGCCGCCACGGCGCGGAAACAGGGCGAAGCGAAAGCCCTGGTAACTGAACAGGGTTTCGCCGTCGCGCACCAGGGGAGCTACAACCGGTACTTCGCATTCGGCCAGCTCGAAGGTAAAGCTGTGCTCTTCGCGAATGGCTTCATCGGTCCAGCGATCCGGACGGTAGAACTTGGCGATCAGCGGTGTCTCGTCCTCGATGCCCACTTGGTAGACGCGATTTTCATAGCTGTTCAGCGCCAGTACGCGGGCGTCGCTGAGGTAGCCGATGCTCTCCACGGCATCCAGCACCAGGTCGGGTGTGAGTGCGGCAAATGGATGGGACATGGGTAACTCCAGCAGGTGGGCCGCAAAGTGTACCGCTTTGAGCCTGTCCAAAGTCTGCTGCGCGTCGGCCCTGCTGCGTTAAAAACAGGCTCGGAATGCTCATTTACACCAGTAAACTCCGCTTCCTCGCCGTTTTGACCAGCCGGAGGCTGTTACTACGTAGCGCCTTGCATGGCTCTAGCTCGCGAGCCTTTGAACAGGCTCTTTCCTGCAACTCATTACTCAGTCGCCTGGCTTCGGTGTGCGCGCCAAGCAGTACACATCAACCCGAGCCGCGCCGGCCTTCTTTAATAGGCGCGCCAGGCTTTCGGCGGTGGCGCCGGTGGTCAGTACATCATCGACCAGCGCCACATGCAGGCCGCTGACTGCACTGTTCGGCGCCAAGGCGAAGGCTTTACGCAGGTTGCGTTTACGGGTGGCCGCATCCAGCTGCTGTTGCGCCGGTGTGTCGATCACCCTCTGCAGCCAGTGTGCCTGTTGCGGCAGTTGTAGGCTGGCGCTCAGCCATTCAGCGAGCAGGCCGGCCTGGTTGAAGCCCCGTTGGCGTTGGCGTTTATTGGCCAGGGGCACAGGCAGCAGCAGGTCAGGCTTAGGCAGTCCTTCATCGAAGGCATGTTGCAGGTGATGTGACAAAAGCTCACCGAGCAGACGTCCCAATGGCCACTTGGCCTGATGCTTGAACCGGGTGATCAGGCTGTCGATGGGGAAGGCGTAGCGCCAGGGCACTTCGACTTTGCTAAAACGCGGCGGCTTGTTCAGGCAGGCCCCGCATACCAGGCCTTGGCTGGGCAGCGGCAGAGCGCAGACCTGGCAATGCCCGCCAAGCCAGGGCAGCTCGGCTTCGCAGCTGGTGCAGATGGCCAGCGCAGCGTCTGCGGCTTCATCGCAGAGCAGACAGGTTTGCTTGTTTTTTAACCAGTTGTAAACCGGGTGTTGTGAGTCGGGTTGACAGCGCATACGCCTTCCATAACTATGCCGAACATCCGTGTCGCGTCCGCTGAATCTAGCAGGACGCCGCCAACAATAAGGAATTACCGATGAGCGCCACTACCGCCGCTAACCTGCGTCACGACTGGACTCTGAATGAGGTCAAGGCGCTCTTCGAGCAACCGTTCAACGACCTGCTGTTCCAGGCGCAGACCGTGCATCGCGCGCATTTCGACCAGAACCGCGTGCAGGTTTCGACCCTGCTGTCGATCAAGACCGGCGCCTGCCCGGAAGACTGCAAGTACTGCCCGCAATCTGGCCACTACAACACCGGCCTGGAAAAGGAAAAGCTGCTGGAAGTGCAGAAAGTGCTGGAGGCGGCCGCCGAGGCCAAGGCCATCGGTTCCACCCGTTTCTGCATGGGCGCGGCGTGGAAGCACCCGTCGGCCAAGGACATGCCTTACGTGCTGAAAATGGTCGAGGGCGTAAAGGCGCTGGGCCTGGAAACCTGCATGACCTTGGGCAAGCTGGATAAAGAGCAGACCCAGGCCCTGGCCGCTGCCGGCCTGGACTACTACAACCATAACCTAGACACCTCGCCGGAGTTCTACGGCAACATCATCACCACCCGCACTTATGCCGATCGCCTGGAAACCCTGGCCTATGTTCGTGATTCGGGAATGAAGATCTGCTCCGGTGGCATCCTCGGCATGGGCGAGTCGCTGGACGACCGCGCTGGCCTGTTGATTCAGCTGGCCAACCTGCCGGAGCACCCGGAGTCGGTGCCGATCAACATGCTGGTGAAAGTCAAAGGCACGCCGCTGGCTGATGAACAGGATGTCGATCCGTTCGACTTTATCCGTATGCTCGCCGTCGCGCGGATCATGATGCCGCAGTCGCATGTGCGCCTGTCCGCCGGCCGCGAGGCGATGAATGAGCAGATGCAGGCCTTGGCATTCTTCGCCGGCGCCAACTCGATCTTCTACGGCGAAAAACTGCTGACCACTGCCAACCCGCAAGCCAACCAGGACATGCAATTGTTCGCCCGCCTCGGCATCAAGCCGGAAGAGCGTGAAGAGCATGCCGATGAAGTGCATCAGGCGGCCATTGAGCAGGCGCTGGTCGAACAGCGTGATTCCAAGCTGTTCTATAACGCCGCTTCGGCCTAAACCGCTGTTTATGCAGAAGCCCGTTTGCGGCGGCTCGGCCTCTCGGTGAACGCCGCAGATCGCTAATGGATCGGGTCTTAGCAAACGAGTTTCTGCCAGGTCTGCCTATGCCTTTCGATCTATCCGCTCGCCTCGCTGAGCGCCGCGCTGCCAACCTCTATCGCCAACGCCCGCTGCTGGAGTCACCGCAGGGGCCGCTGGTGCAGGTCGATGGTCGGCAGCTGCTGGCCTTCTGTTCCAATGACTACCTCGGCCTGGCCAATCATCCGCAGGTCATCGAAGCCTGGCGCGCTGGCGCGGAAAAATGGGGTGTGGGCGGCGGTGCCTCGCATCTGGTGATCGGCCATAGCACCCCACATCACCAGCTTGAAGAAGCGCTGGCCGAGTTCACCGGACGCCCTCGCGCGCTGCTGTTTTCCACCGGCTATATGGCCAACCTCGGTGCGGTCACCGCGCTGGTGGGGCAGGGCGATAGCGTGCTGGAGGATCGCCTTAACCACGCATCCCTGCTGGATGCCGGCTTGCTCAGCGGTGCGCGGTTTTCCCGTTACCTGCATAACGATGGCGTCAGCCTGGCCAATCGCCTGCGTAAGGTCATCGGTAATACCCTGATCGTCACCGACGGCGTGTTCAGCATGGACGGCGATCTGGCTGATCTGCCTTCACTGTGCGCTGAAGCGCGCCGTGCCAATGCCTGGGTGATGGTCGATGATGCCCACGGTTTTGGTCCGCTGGGCGCCACCGGCGGCGGCATTGTCGAGCACTTCGGCCTGGGCCTGGATGATGTGCAGGTGCTGGTCGGCACCCTGGGCAAAGCTTTCGGTACGGCTGGTGCCTTTGTCGCCGGCAGTGACGACCTGATCGAAGCCTTGGTGCAGTTCGCCCGCCCCTATATCTACACCACCAGTCAGCCGCCGGCGCTGGCCTGCGCCACCCTGCAAAGCCTGGAATTGCTGCGCAGCGAGCACTGGCGGCGTGAGCACCTGAACGCCCTGATTAAGCGTTTCCGCGAAGGTGCGCAGGCCATTGGTCTGGAGCTGATGGACAGCGCCACGCCGATTCAGCCGATCCTGATCGGCGACAGTGGTCGCGCTCTGCAGCTGTCGCAGATGCTGCGCGAGCGTGGTTTGCTGGTCACCGCGATTCGTCCGCCCACCGTACCAGCGGGTAGCGCGCGGCTGCGCGTCACCTTGTCCGCAGCGCACAGCCTGGAACAGCTGGAGCTGCTGCTGGAGGCTTTGGCTGAATGCTGGCCGCTGCTGACGAGCGAGGCTGCCGTGCATGCGTGATCGACTGATTCTGCTACCCGGCTGGGGTCTGGGCACGGCGCCCTTGCAGCCGCTGGTCGAGGCCTTGCGTGGTCTTGATCCGCGTCTGCATGTCGACATCGAGCCATTGCCGATGCTGGAGTCCAGCGACCCGGTCGACTGGCTGGACGAACTCGACGCCAACCTGCCAGAGAACGCCTGGCTTGGCGGCTGGTCCCTCGGCGGCATGCTTGCCGCTGAGCTGGCAGCGCGTCGAGGTGAACGTTGCAGCGGTCTGCTGACCCTGGCCAGTAACCTGCGTTTTGTCGCCGAGCCAAGCTGGTCTGCGGCTATGCCCGCCGAGACGTTTAAGGCTTTTCGTCAGGGCTGCGCTGCTGATGCGTCCGCTACACTGAAGCGTTTCTCCCTGCTTTGCGCCCAAGGCGCTGCGGATGACCGTGGCCTGTCGCGGCAGTTGCTCGGCGCGGCTCCACAACCGCAGTCCGCCACTCTGTTGGCCGGGCTCGATATGCTTGCCAATTTGGATGCGCGGACCTCGTTACAGACCTTTGCCGGCCCACAACTGCATCTTTTCGCCGGCGCCGATGCACTGGTTCCTGCAAGCGCTGCGCAAGCCTTGCTGGAGTTGTTGCCAGATGTCGAAGTCGGCCTGATTGATAACGCCAGCCACGCCTTTGCCCTGGAGCGCCCGCATGAAATTGCGGCGGCGATTCAGGCCTTTCTGCACGAGGCCGGTGATGACTGATCTGGCCCATGACCCACTTGGCGGCCTGCCGAATAAACGCCAGGTGGCAGCGTCGTTCTCCCGTGCGGCGCAGAGCTATGACAGCGTTGCGGCTTTGCAGCGCACTGTGGGGCAGCAGTTACTGGCGCAGTTGCCGAAGGCGATCAGACCGGCACGTTGGCTCGATTTGGGTAGCGGTACCGGTTATTTCAGTCGTGCGCTGGGCGAGCGTTTTCCGGCCAGCCAGGGCGTAGCTGTGGATATCGCCGAAGGCATGCTGCAGCACGCGCGGCCGCTGGGCGGCGCGCAGCAGTTTATTGCCGGCGATGCCGAGCGCCTGCCGTTGCGTGATGCGTCTTGCGAGCTGCTGTTTTCCAGCCTGGCCTTGCAGTGGTGTGCGGATTTTTCCGCGGTGCTCAGTGAGGCCGCACGGGTCCTGCGCCCTAGTGGTGTGCTGGCGTTTAGCAGCTTGTGTGTCGGCACCCTGCAGGAGCTGCGCGACAGCTGGCAATCGGTGGATGGCTTTGTCCACGTCAACCGCTTCCGCTGTTTCGAGGATTACCAGCGCCTGTGCGCTGCTAGCGGATTGACCTGTGTAAGCCTGCAAACCTCCCCGGAAACCCTGTACTACCCGGATGTACGCAGCCTGACCCATGAACTGAAAGCCCTGGGCGCGCACAACCTCAACCCCGGTCGGCCCGGCGGTTTGACGGGGCGGGCGCGCATGCTAGCGCTGCTTAACGCCTATGAGCAGTTCCGTCAGCCACAAGGCCTGCCAGCGACCTATCAGGTGGTCTACGGCGTATTGCGCAAGGGTTGAGATAAGCCCCGCTTGCCCAGAGTTACTTCAGAACGTAGCCAATACCCCTCGTCAGAGATCGCTATGAGCCAAGCATTTTTCGTTACAGGCACCGACACCGAAATCGGCAAAACCACCATCGCCGCCGGGCTGCTGCACGCGGCACGAATGGCGGGGCTGTCGACTGCTGCGGCCAAACCGGTGGCATCCGGCTGCGTGCGCACAGTGGATGGCCTGCGCAACGATGACGCCCTGGCATTGCTCGGCGAATGCACTCTGGCGCTGCGCTATGAAGAGGTCAATCCGCTGGCCTTCGAGCCGGCGATTGCCCCGCATCTGGCGGCGCGCGAGGTGAGTGTGTTGCTGGATGTTGCCGCGTTGCAGGGGCCGGTACAGGCAATTCTGGACAAGCAGGCGGACTTTACTTTGGTCGAAGGGGCGGGCGGTTGGCGGGTACCGTTGGCCGGTCAGGAAGCCCTGTCGGACCTGGCGATTGCTTTGCAGTTGCCGGTGATTCTGGTGGTCGGCGTACGCCTGGGCTGCATCAATCAGGCGCTGCTCACTGCCGAGGCCATCCTGCGTGACGGCCTTCTGCTGGCGGGCTGGGTGGCCAATCTGGTCGATCCTCAGACCTCCCGGCTTGAGGACAATCTAGCCACCCTAGCCGAACGGCTACCAGCCCCCTGTCTGGGCTATGTTCCGCGCCTGGCCGAAGCCACGCCGGCTGCGGTTTCTGGCTACCTCAACCTCGATCTATTGCACCGCGCGCTATAAGCAGGCCAAGTGCCATAGCTTTTTGCTTGTACGTTTTTCGAGCAACTTCTGCTTCAATTGAAGCTGTTAGTGGTTTGCCATAGCGGGAGCTTGGACATGGAAATTTCAGGAAGCGCCTTCAACTCGGGCATCAGCACCATTCAGTCTGGCCAGCGCCGGGTCGATCAGGCTGCGGCGGATATCGCCAGCAATGCGCTGGGTCCGCAACCGCAGCCAACTTCTGCGCCGCCAGCTAATCAGGTTAACCCTTCGCCGAGTTCGGCCGAGCAGACGCGCCCAGATCTGGCGGAAAGCCTGGTCGCTTTGCGCCAAGGTCAGAATGAGGCGGAAGCCGGTGCCAAGGTGGTTAAAACCGCTGACGAAGTGCTCGGTACCCTGATCGATACAACGGCCTGAGTCGCCCGCCCCGAGCGTTCTCATGCCTGGTAATGAGGCAGCAACTGCGGGGCGAGGAGTCATTGCATGCAGATTGGCGGCGCATCGTCTTATCCTGCGCCTGCAGCCACGTTACTGCCGGCTCGCCTTCTTGCGTCCAATATTTCCCCTGATGTATCCCCGGACATCACCCGCGCCGCTCAGTCGCCGGTAACCGCTGCCCAGCCACTGGCAGATGAGCAGTCGGCTTCGGCGCGTGAAGAAGCAGATAAACCTGCCGACGCCTCGACCAATCCCGAAAGCGCGAAAAGCCGCGAAAGCGAGCCCAGCCCTCAGCAGCAGCGTCTTGAGCAACTGGAAATCGCCAAGCTGGTCAGCCGTGATCAGGAGGTGCGCACCCACGAGCAGGCGCATGCCGCCGTCGGTGGCCGCTATGCTGGCGCGCCGAGCTACACCTATGAACGCGGCCCGGATGGCAAACGCTACGCGGTGGGTGGTGAGGTCGGCATCGACACCAGCCCCATTCCGAACGACCCGGAAGCCACCTTGCGCAAGATGGAGGTTGTCATCCGTGCTGCACTGGCGCCCGCAGAGCCCTCTGCGCAGGATCGTCAGGTGGCCGCGCAAGCTCAGTTGCAGATGGCCGAGGCCCGTGTCGAGCTGGCACAACAGCAGCGCAGTGAGGTTGAGGCCGCCCGTGAGGCGCGTGCCGAGCAACGCAGCAAAGAGGAAGAGCCGCCGTCGGACGAGGAAGAGAAATCAACCGCGCCCGCCCAGCAGGATTTGCCACCATCCCCTAGTCTTGATCTGTACAAGCAGCTCAGCGGGTTGCAGGCGCCGGCCCCGATTGTCGATCTGGTGGCCTGAACGGCACGTGGGGTGCTTGACATTAAATAGGCATAAACGTATGTTTCAAACGCTTGTTTGATTAGCTCGATTGCCAAGGGGCAGGCGAGCGCCGGGATTGCTCCCGAAACCGACCGAATACCCGGTCACCTACACACTAAGAATCCACCGCAGAGGTTAACCGCTATGCCTGATTACAAGGCCCCCTTGCGTGATATCCGTTTCGTACGCGACGAACTGCTCGGCTACGAAGCGCATTATCAGAGCCTGCCTGGCTGCCAGGACGCTACTCCGGACATGGTTGACGCCATCCTTGAAGAAGGCGCCAAGTTCTGTGAGCAAGTGCTGTCGCCACTGAATCGTGTAGGTGACACCGAAGGTTGCACCTGGTCCCCGGAAGGCGTGAAAACCCCTACCGGCTTTAAAGAAGCCTATCAGCAGTATGTTGAAGGCGGCTGGCCGAGCCTGGCGCACGACGCTGACCATGGCGGCCAAGGCCTGCCTGAGTCGCTGGGTCTGGTGCTGAGCGAAATGGTGGGTTCGTCCAACTGGTCGTGGGGCATGTACCCAGGCCTGTCGCACGGTGCGATGAACACCATTGCCGAACACGGCACCGATGATCAGAAGCACACCTACCTGACCAAGCTGGTTTCCGGCGAGTGGACTGGCACCATGTGCCTGACCGAGCCACATTGCGGTACCGATCTGGGCATGCTGCGCACCAAGGCTGAGCCGCAAGCTGACGGCACCTACAAAGTGTCCGGCACCAAGATCTTCATCTCCGCTGGCGAACACGACATGGCCGATAACATCGTCCACATCGTTTTGGCCCGCCTGCCCGACGCGCCGCAAGGCACCAAAGGTATTTCGCTGTTCATCGTGCCGAAATTCTCGGTCAACGCTGACGGCTCTGTTGGCGCACGCAATGCCGTTTCCTGTGGCTCGATCGAGCACAAGATGGGTATCCACGGTAACGCCACCTGCGTGATGAACTTTGACGGCGCCACCGGTTTCCTGATCGGCCCAGCCAACAAAGGCCTGAACTGCATGTTCACCTTTATGAACACGGCTCGCCTGGGTACTGCTCTGCAAGGTCTGGCTCACGCTGAAATCGGTTTCCAGGGTGGTCTGAAGTACGCTCGCGAGCGTCTGCAGATGCGTTCGTTGACTGGCCCGAAAGCGCCGGACAAAGCCGCTGACCCGATCATCGTCCACCCGGACGTACGTCGCATGCTGCTGACCATGAAAGCCTTCGCTGAAGGTAACCGTGCGATGGTGTACTTCACTGCCAAGCAAGTGGACATCGTCAAATACAGCAAAGACGAAGCCGAGAAGAAAGCCGCAGACGAACTGCTGGCCTTCCTGACGCCAATCGCCAAAGCCTTCATGACCGAAGTCGGCTTCGAAGCCGCCAACCACGGCATGCAGATCTACGGTGGCCACGGCTTTATCGCCGAGTGGGGCATGGAGCAAAACGTTCGCGACTGCCGTATCTCGATGATGTACGAAGGCACCACTGGTATTCAGGCACTCGACCTGCTGGGTCGTAAGATTCTGATGACCCAAGGCGGCGCGCTGAAGAACTTCACCAAGATCGTGCACAAGTTCTGCCAGACCAACGAAGCTAACGACGCCATCAAAGGCCTGGTTGAGCCGTTGGCCAAGCTGAACAAAGAGTGGGGCGACATCACCATGAAAGTGGGCATGGCCGCTATGAAAGACCGTGAAGAAGTCGGTGCCGCTTCGGTGGACTACCTGATGTACTCCGGTTATGCCTGCCTGGCTTACTTCTGGGCCGACATGGCTCGCCTGGCTGCTGAGAAGATTGCTGCCGGTGCTGAAGACGAGGCGTTCTACAAAGCCAAGCTGCAGACCGCCAACTTCTACTTCGCCCGTATTCTGCCGCGTACCCGTATGCACGTAGAGGCGATGCTGTCTGGCGCCAACAACCTGATGGACATGGCCGAAGAGAACTTCGCCCTGGGCTACTAAGCCTTCGTCCTTTAGGTCGAAAAAACCGCTGCCCTTGGGTGGCGGTTTTTTTATGGGGCAAATAAAACGCGCCAGCTCGCTTGTCGATTTGTCGTTAGGTTCCGTGCGCAACGCGCGCGTTACAGGCAAACTGCGCGACGTTATCCACTTTTATCGCGGTGTGGAGCCTGTCTTGTCGCGTCTTGCTGCTGTGCGCTTCAGTCATTTTCTGCCGTCGCTGCTGCTGCTGCTTGGCGGTGTGCTGTTGGCGCGGTTGGCTGTGCTGAGCGAGTTCTTCACCTCGCTGTTCAACGTGCTGCCCACCCTCCTGCTGTTACTCGGTGGCGCGTTTTGCCTGGTGTATGGCCGCCAACGCGAAGTGTTTCTGCTGCTGACGCTGTACCTCGCTTACTTCCTGCTGGATACCCAGGTTGATCATTTTCGTGCCACTGGGCAGGTGCGCAGTGATGCGGCGCTGATCTTTCATCTGTGCAGCCTGTTGTTGCCGCTGCTCTACAGCCTCTACGCGGCCTGGCAGGAACGTACCCATCTGCTGCAGGACCTGATTGCCCGTGCAGCGGTTCTGCTGGCTGTCGGTGCGGTGGCGGTGGGCCTGGCGCAGCGCTTTCCCGATGCGCTGCTGCATTGGTTATCGCGGGTGCGCTGGCCGGCGTTGCAGGTGGAGTGGTTGGCGCTGGTGCAGCTGGCTTATCCGGTGTTTATCCTCGGCCTGATCCTCCTGGCAGTGCAGTACCTGCGGGCGCCACGGCCGTTGCATGCGGCCCAGCTGCTTGGCTTGTGCGGCGTGCTGTGGATGTTGCCGAACACCTTTATCCAGCCCAATGCGCTGAATGTGATGAGCAGTCAGGTCATGCTGATACTGGTGGCAGCCTTGGCTCACGAGGCCTATCAGATGGCCTTCCGTGACGAGCTTACGGGCCTGCCGGGACGCCGCGCCTTGAATGAGCGCTTGCAGCGCTTGGGCCGCAGTTATGTGATCGCCATGGCCGACGTCGATCACTTCAAGAAATTCAACGACACCCATGGTCACGATGTCGGTGATCAGGTGCTTCGCCTGGTTGCCGCTCAGCTGCGCAAGATCGGGGGCGGGGGCAAGGCCTACCGCTATGGCGGCGAGGAATTCACCCTGGTGTTCCCCGGCAAGACGCTTGAAGAGTGCCTGCCCCACCTTGAAGTGGTGCGCCAGGCCATCGAGACCTACCGCATTCAGTTGCGCGACAAACAGCAGCGCCCGCAGGATGACAAGCAAGGTCGGGCGCGGCGGGCTGGCAGTGCGGCCAATCAGGTGTCGGTGACGGTCAGCATGGGCGTTGCCGAACGCGGTGTGGAACAGCGTAATCCGGATGAGGTGCTCAAGGCCGCTGACCAGGCGTTGTATAACGCCAAGGGCGCTGGCCGTAACTGTGTACGCAGTTACGGCCAGCGTCGCGGTGCGGTCAAGCTGGATAACGTGCGGGGTTAAACGCGCCGGCTAATGGCAGTGTATTCAGCATTTGCACGGTGATTGTTGGCGCGCCGCATGAGCCGTAGCGTAGTGCGCTAACCCACGCTCTAGCTGACGGAGAACCCAGCATGCCCGAGTACAAAGCCCCCCAGCGCGATATGCAGTTTCTGATCGACGAAGTTTTCGATTTTCACGCGAGCTATGCCGCGATGGGTGCCAGCGATGCCACCCCGGACATGGTCAGCGCCATTCTGGCCGAGGGCGCCAAATTCTGTGAGCAGGTGCTGGCGCCATTGAATCGCTCAGGCGATGAAGAAGAGTGCCAGATTAACAATGGCGTGGTGACCACGCCTGCGGGCTTCAAGGAAGCCTTTGCCCAGTATGTGGAGGGCGGCTGGAATGGACTCTCCGCTGATACGGCCTATGGTGGCCAAGGGTTACCGTCTTCATTGGGGTTAATCATCAGCGAGATGGTGGGGTCCAGTAACCTGTCCTGGGGCATGTACCCGGGCCTGACTCACGGCGCCATGTCGGCCATTCATGCCCATGGCACCGAAGCACAGAAACAAATTTACCTGAGCAAACTGACCGAAGGCCGTTGGACTGGCACCATGTGCCTGACTGAAGCCCACTGCGGCACCGACCTGGGGCTGATTAAAACCCGCGCCGTGCCTCAAGCCGATGGCAGCTATGCGGTAACCGGCAGCAAGATCTTTATCTCGGCTGGCGAGCACGACATGAGCGAAAACATCGTGCACCTGGTCTTGGCCAAGCTGCCTGACGCGCCTGCGGGCACCAAAGGCATCTCGCTGTTTATCGTGCCCAAGTTCCTGCCAACCGCTGAAGGTCAGGCCGGGGCACGCAATGGCGTCAGCTGCGGCTCGATCGAACACAAGATGGGCATCAAGGCCTCGGCCACCTGCGTGATGAACTTCGACAGCGCCACCGGTTACCTGATCGGCGAGGCCAACAAAGGCCTTAACTGCATGTTCACCATGATGAACCATGCGCGCCTTGGCACCGGTATGCAGGGGCTGTGTCTGGGTGAAACCAGCTTCCAGGGCGCGATCAAGTACGCGACTGATCGCCTGCAGATGCGTGCGCTGACCGGGCCGAAAGCCCCGGATAAGGCCGCCGACCCGATCATCGTGCACCCTGATGTGCGACGCATGCTGCTGACCATGAAGGCGTTCAACGAAGGCAACCGTGCGCTGGCCTATTTCACCGCACAGCTGATCGACCAGGCCCACAGCGGTACCAGTGCCGAACAGCGTGAGGAAGCCGAGAACCTGCTGGCCTTTTTGACTCCGATCTGCAAAGCCTTTATGACCGAAACTGGCCTGGAGGTGACCAACCATGGCATGCAGGTATTCGGTGGCCACGGGTTTATCCGCGAGTGGGGCATGGAGCAGCTGGTGCGCGACTGCCGCATTGCCCTGATCTACGAAGGCACTAACGGTATCCAGGCCCTCGACCTGCTGGGGCGCAAGGTGCTGAGTAGCCAGGGTAAGTTGCTGCGCGGGTTTACCAAAATCGTGCATAAATTCTGCGAAGCGCAGGCCGAGCATCCGCAGCTCAAGGGCTATGTCGCTCAACTGGCCACGCTGAATCAGCAGTGGGGCACACTGACCCAGAAAATTGGCATGGCGGCCATGAAGAACCCGGACGAAGTCGGGGCAGCGTCGATGGACTACCTGATGTACTCCGGCTACGTCATCCTGGCCTACTTCTGGTTGCGCATGGCGCTGGTCGCCGAGCAGCAGTTGGCGGCGGGCGCGAGTGATGCTGCGTTCTATCAGGCCAAGTTAGCCACTTGCGAGTTCTACTTCAAGCGCTTGTTGCCGCGTACCGCGACTCACCTGGCCGGTGCCGAAGCCGGCAGTGAATGCTTGATGCGTTTGCCCGCCGAGCATTTCGCGCTCTGACGGACGGTACGTGCATGTAAAGGCCCGCCAATTGGCGGGTTTTTAATGTGTGTGGCCGAATGAATGAGTTGTGACTGTTCAGTCTGTACGCGACGCTATGTGTCTAAAAAGTTGTTCGGTTAGACTTTCTGTACATCTGTATACCTGTTGCTTCGCTCGAGGACTTACCCCATGGCCGACTACAAAGCTCCCCTGCGCGATATGCGCTTCGTGCTCAATGAAGTGTTTGAAGTTTCCAAGCTGTGGGCCCAGTTGCCGGCCCTGGCTGAAGTTGTTGATGAAGACACGGCTGCGGCCATTCTCGAAGAAGCGGGCAAGGTCACCGGCGGCGTCATTGCTCCGTTGAACCGCAGCGGTGACGAAGAAGGTTGCTCCTGGGCCGATGGTGCGGTGAAAACCCCTGCCGGCTTCCCTGAGGCTTACCAGACCTACGCCGA
Source organism: Pseudomonas sp. 9AZ (assembly GCF_902506525.1). Lineage (NCBI taxonomy): Bacteria > Pseudomonadati > Pseudomonadota > Gammaproteobacteria > Pseudomonadales > Pseudomonadaceae > Pseudomonas > Pseudomonas sp. 9AZ. Next base: position 4,183,716 of record NZ_LR733840.1, on the reverse strand, counting down.
TGGCGGCTGGGTTGGTGTTGGTGGTGATCCGGTATTCGGCGGCATGGGCATGCCCAAGGTGATTTCGGCCCAGGTCGAAGAAATGGTCAACTCGGCCAACCTGTCCTTCGGCCTGTACCCGATGCTGACCGCCGGTGCTTGCCTGTCGATCAACGCGCACGCTAGCGAAGAGCTGAAAGAAAAATACCTGCCAAACATGTACTCCGGTGTTTGGGCGGGCTCCATGTGCCTGACCGAGCCGCATGCCGGCACCGACCTGGGCATCATCCGCACCAAGGCTGAGCCGCAAGCTGACGGCAGCTTCAAGATCAGCGGCACCAAAATTTTCATCACCGGCGGTGAGCACGACCTGACCGAAAACATCATCCACCTGGTGTTGGCCAAGCTGCCGGACGCACCGGCTGGCCCGAAAGGCATCTCGCTGTTCCTGGTGCCGAAAGTCATGGTCAATGACGACGGTTCGCTGGGTGAGAAAAACGCCCTGTCCTGCGGCTCGATCGAACACAAGATGGGCATCAAGGCTTCCGCCACCTGCGTGATGAACTTCGACGGCGCCACCGGCTGGATCGTCGATGCGCCGAACAAAGGCCTCGCCGCGATGTTCACCATGATGAACTACGAGCGTCTGGGCGTTGGTATTCAGGGCCTGTCCCTGGGTGAGCGCAGCTACCAGAACGCTGTGGAATACGCCCGCGACCGTATCCAGAGCCGTGCGCCGACCGGCCCGGTGGCTAAAGACAAAGCCGCTGATCCGATCATCGTGCATCCCGACGTGCGCCGCATGCTGCTGACCATGAAAGCCCTGAACGAAGGCGGCCGTGCCTTCTCCAGCTATGTGGCTATGCAGTTGGACACCGCCAAGTACAGCGAAGACGCCACCACCCGCAAGCGCGCGGAAGAACTGGTCGCCCTACTGACGCCCGTGGCCAAAGCCTTCCTCACCGATATGGCGCTGGAAACCACCGTACACGGCCAGCAGATCTTCGGCGGCCACGGCTTTATCCGCGAGTGGGGCCAAGAGCAGCTGATCCGCGACTGCCGCATCACTCAGATCTACGAAGGCACCAACGGCATTCAGGCGCTCGACCTGGTCGGCCGTAAAGTGGTCGGCAGCGGCGGTGCGTTCTACAAGCACTTCGCTGAAGAGATCAAAGCCTTCACTGACAGCGCCGATGCCTCGCTGGCCGAGTTCGTCAACCCGCTGAAAGACGCCATCGCCAACCTGGAACTGATGACCAGCGACCTGCTGGAGCGCGCCAAGGCCAACCCGAATGAAGTCGGTGCCGCCTCGGTCGAGTACCTGCAAGTGTTCGGTTACACCGCCTACGCCTACATGTGGGCGCTGATGGCCCGTACCGCACTGGCCAAGCAGGATCAGGACGAGTTCTACGTGAGCAAGCTGGGTACCGCGCGTTTCTTCTTCGCCCGCCTGCTGCCGCGTATCCACTCCCTGACCGCGTCGGTCAAAGCCGGTAGCGAGTCGCTGTACCTGCTGGATGCTGCGCAGTTCTAAGGCGTTCGGTATGACAAAAAAACCGGCCTAAGTGCCGGTTTTTTTGTGTCTGGGATCAGCGCTCAGCGGCTGTGTGCGGGGCTCTCAGTTATTGATCAACTGCTCGACCAGTTCCGGATTGTCGATAAAGCGATTACGCGTGCCTTGCAGGCTGGCAATCTTGTCGTTGCGCGCTTCTTCCTCGGCATCGGGTGGATCCATCTGGTGCCACTTCTTGTACACCTGCACCTGACCAACAATCGGCAGGGCATATTCCACGTGCATATAGAAAATCGCCCGGGCCACATTGCCCTTGGCTTCATCGCGCGGCTCCACTAGCTGGAAGCTGGTTTTCATGTCGCAGCCGATGTCGTCGAACTTGCTCGGCACGCTGTCATCCAGCTCACCGAACTGCGCATTGCGCCGAACCAGTTCCACGCGGGTGAGTGCTGGGTAGAGGTTGTGCAGGTCTGAAGCCATGAAGACGTAACGCGGATTCATGATCCCGCACTGACGGTCGGTGATGCAGCGCAGCGAGCTTTTAAGCTGTTTGCTGCTGTATATCGGGCTAGCTTTGAGTTGGCCGCTTTCTTCCGTGAAGGCTTTGCCGCAATACAGTGTGCTGCCACCCTGGCCATACAGCTGACTCCAGAATAACTGCGTCGCGGCCTTGGGATCAGAAAGCTGGTTTTGCCCGTTGGCGGATGCCAGTGAGCTGAGGGTGGCTGTCAGGCAGCCGATGGCGAAAAGCAATGAGCGCATGTGTGGCCCCAGTGACCGCCGTGGACGGGGTCTGTTGTTTTTGTAAGACAAGATCGAGTCTAACAAGACCTGCGTCACAAAATAAAGCCGAGCGTTTGCTCGGTTTTACCCAAGAAGCGGTTGTGTAGGCTATGGCTTACACGGCGTGCTGCAGATCGCCACTATGCCGAGTTCCTCGCGCTGGCTAATCTGCTCCCCGTGGACGTCGCGCAGGAAGCGCACTTTAGCAACAAGGATACGTGGGACAGCTGCCAGGACGGCAAGCAGATCAAGGATGTCAGCAAACAGTCTGCAAAGACCCCGCAATGCGGGGTTTTCTTTTTTATGGCGTTCGCCAAACCGCAGAACCTTTCTCGACCTACCGAAACTATTGCGTGACCACGCTGAATACCGCGCTGGCACGGGCAATCCGCACTGACTCAACCACAACGTAGCAATTGGCAAACGCCAGGCTTTTGCCGACCTTTTGCACATCGGTTTCCAGGGTTATCCAGTCGCCGCGTTTGGCGGTGCCGGCGTAGTCGATGGTCAGGCTGCTGGTGACGATCGGTGTGGGCGGTTCCTGGGCGAAGGCGCTGTTATAGCCCAGTGCTACGTCGGCCAGACTGCTGAGCACGCCGCCATGCACCAGACCGCGAGCGTTGCAGTGTTTCTCTTCGGCCCATAAGCCAATCACCAGGCCCTTATCGGTACGCTGGTTGTATATGGGCCCCAGCAAATCGAGAAAGGGGCTGCTGCGAAACAATCGGGTAAAGCCCTCGGGAACCATGCTCATCAGCGATACCTTCTGTGTTGTGGGTTCGTCAGGCGGCTTGGCGCTGTGCCTGCAACGCAGCGAACCAGTCCAGTGTTTCATCCCACAGCACCTGCGCCGCAGGACGGAAGTAGCCCATATGGCCAATGGAGCCGATGCTGGCGGCTGAATCGATGGTGCGGGCTTTATAGGGCGCGGCGCTGTAAGCCGCCATAAAGGCATCGCGCGAGGCGGGCGGGGCCCACAGGTCATCCAGGGCATTGGCTGCAATGATCGGCGTGCTGACCGTGGCAAAGCGCTCGGCCAGGCCCGGCATCTGCGGGTCCTCGAAGAAGTAGCGCGGGTAGCGGCACCAGCGCTTCCACTGGGTGTAGACCCCCAGCGGCAAATCCTCGCCCATGCCCAGGGTGCTCCAGGCCAGGTAGCCTTTGTAACGGGTCATCAATGGGCCAATCAGGCGCCACATAGTCAGCACGCGCAGCTGCTCGGTCTTGGGCATCCAGCCGTGCCAGCCAGCACCGGTACCGAAGGTGTAGAACCCCTGAACCTGATCATGGTTCGGCAGCAGGCCAAAGGCATGTCCGCCAAAGGAGTGGCCGACCATATACAGCGGTCGTTGTGGGTGGCGGTGTTGGTCGACAGCGGCCGCCAGATCAAGGTGTGCCCAGTCCAGATAATCCATGGCAAAGCCGCGCAGGCTGGCCGGTTTCGATTGACCGATGCCGCGATAATCGAGGGTCAGGGTGCTGTAACCGCGCTGCGCGGCATATTCGGCAAAGCGTCGGTAGAAACCCTGGGGCACGCCGGTGGCGCCGGCAATCACCAGCTGCGCGACCGGTTCCGGGGCGTGATACAGCGTGGCGGTCAGCGGGTAACCGTCGAGTGCTGGCAACTGCACGGTCTCGCTAAGAATGGCTGGGGTATTCATGGACGGACTCCTCCCGGAAGCTGTTCGCGGGTCAGGTTGAACAGGGCAGTGGCGGCGCGTTTGAGCGGCTCGCTGCTGCCGGCCACGCGGGCTTGCAGCAGCCCGCCTTCATACAGCGCGACAAACAGCGCGGCGAGGTTATCGGCCTGTTCGCTGGGGTAACCGTAGGCGTGCAGTTGCTGGCTCAGTGCCTGGCGCACGGCGGTGAAGCTGCGTTGCAGAGCGGCGCGGATTTCTACATCCTCCGGGCCGCTTTCCAGCGCGATGGTGGCCAGCGGGCAGCCACGCTCAAACTGGCTGTTTTCCAGCTGCTGCAGTGCACCTTGTAACCAGTGGTGCATGGCCTTGAGCGGGTCGCTTCGTTGGCTGAAAAGCTGGGCAAACAGGCCGTCGATAGTGCGGCTGATGTGGTCAATCGCGGCCACTGCCAGCTCGCTTTTACCGCCGGGGAAGTGGTGATAGAGGCTGCCCTTGGGCGCGCCGGCAATGTCCAAAAGCTCATTCAGACCAACGCCATGAAGCCCCTTGCGTTGCAAGGCGTCGGCCATGGCGTGAATGAGCTTGTCGCGGGTTGAGATCTTTTTCATGGGCTAAATATATAGACCGGTCGGTCTACTTTGCCAAGGGTTTTCTGCCTCATAACCGGGCGATATGACGAGGCATCACTTGGATTGGTCGCGTGCCTGCCCTGGGTGTGCGACCCGCGTGCAGCGGTGAGCAGTCGCTTCACCGCTTTTCCGCTACCATCGGCGTTCTTTCGCATGCTGATAAGGATTTCCCCATGTCCATTTCCACGCTGATTTTCCTGGCGGTTCTCGCGGCACTGATTTTTTACGTGATTGGTATCTACAACCAGTTGGTGACCCTGCGTAATCGCTTCCAGAACGCCTTTGCGCAGATCGAGGTGCAGCTCAAACGCCGTTATGACCTGATCCCCAATCTGGTGGAAACCGCCAAGGGTTATATGGCGCATGAGCGCGAGACGCTGGAGGCGGTGATTGCTGCGCGCAATAATGCCGTAACCGGGCTCAAGGCAGCGTCCGCGCAGCCGGGCAATGCGCAGAGCATGGCGCAGCTGGGCGGCGCGGAGGGGCTGCTGAACAGTGCGCTGGGGCGCTTGAACGTAACGCTGGAGGCCTACCCGGACCTCAAGGCGTCGGCGAATATGCAGCAGCTCAGTGAAGAGTTGAGCAGCACTGAGAACAAGGTGGCCTTTGCCCGCCAGGCGTTCAACGATGCGGTGATGGCCTACAACACCTACAAGCAGGCATTCCCACCGGTGCTGCTGGCCGCCAGCTTTGGCCACGCCCAGGACGCCAGCCTGTTGGAGTTCGCCGACAGTGCGGCGATTCAGGAAGCGCCGAAGGTGTCGTTCTAAGGATCCCCAGGGATGAACTTCTTCGAGCAACAGGATCGCGCCCGACGTAACAGCGGGCGTTTGCTGGTCCTGATGATACTGGCAGTACTCAGTCTGATCGGCCTGACCAGCTTGGCGTTGGGTGTGGTCTGGCAGGTATTCGGTCCTGACCCACAGTCTCTGGGCATGCTGGATGGTCCGCGCACGTTACTGCCCAGCGGGCCGCAGGTGGCGATGGTCGCCCTGGCCGTAATCGGTGTGGTGCTGCTGGGCAGCCTCTACAAGAGCTTGCAGCTCAGCCGTAGCGGTCAGGCGGTGGCCGAACGGCTGGGTGGGCGTTTGATCAACCTCGCGCCGCAGAGCCTGGAAGAACAGCGCCTGCTGAATGTGGTAGAGGAGATGGCTCTGGCCTCGGGCACCCCGGTGCCGCCGGTGTATGTGCTGGATGATGTGGGGATCAATGCCTTTGCCGCCGGCTTGACGCCGCAGGATGCGGTGATCGGGATTACCCGCGGGGCAATCAGCCTGCTCTCGCGTGAAGAGCTGCAGGGGGTGATTGCCCACGAGTTCAGCCATATTTTCCACGGCGATATGCGCCTCAACACACGCTTGGTCGCAGTGCTGCACGGCATTCTGCTGCTGGGGCTGATCGGTGGGTTTCTGCTGCGCAGCAGCTCCCGTGGCAGTTCGCGTTCCAGCCGCAACAATTCGGCGGCAGCGATCATTGCGGTCGGCGCTACCTTGTGGCTGTTGGGCTATGCCGGGACGTTCTTCGGCAGCTTGATCAAGGCTGCCGTAAGTCGGCAGCGCGAGTTTCTCGCCGATGCTTCGGCCGTGCAGTTCACCCGCAATCCGCAGAGCATTGCCGGAGCGCTGCAGAAGATCGGCGGCAACCAGTATGGCTCGCAATTGCGCGCCGGGCATGCGGCCGAGTTCAGTCATATGTACTTCGCCGCCGGTATCAGCAGGGCGCTGGAGGGCATGCTGGCGACCCATCCGCCACTGGAAGAGCGGATTCGTCGCGTCACGCCGGAGTGGGATGGGCGCTACCCGGATGTCTCGATCCTCAGTCTGCTGCCTACCAATGCCACGGCAGACCAACGTGCTGTGGCCCAGGGCTGGGATCAGGCCCTGACCGGCTTTAGCGCCGCCTCGGCCACGGCGGCCATCGCCAGCATTGGCGAGCCACGTGCGGCCCACCTGCAGCAGGCGCATAAAGTGCTGGATGAGCTGCCCCCAGCGCTGCGTCAGGCGGCGCACCATGGCAGCGGCGCACAGGCCTTACTTTATGGGTTGCTGCTGGCGTCTGCGGCGCCCTTACGTGACCAGCAACTGCAGATGCTCCAGCCACTGCTCAGCGCCGAGCTGATGGAGCATGTGCAGGCGCTGGAACAACCGCTGCGGCAGCTGCCAGGCAACCAGCGGCTGACCCTGCTGGACCTGGCCATGCCGGCGCTCAAGCAGCTGGGCGCCGAGCAGGCTGCTGGGTTGTGTGCGGTGATGGCGCGGCTGATTCGTGCCGATGGCCAGGTTGAGCTGCTGGAATGGACCTTGCTGCGCATCGTCGAGCGCAACTTGGCTCCCAGTCGGCGGCTCAGTGGGCATTTCCACCTGCTGGAAGTGTTGGATGACGCGCAGGTGTTGCTGTCGTTTCTGGCCCATGCCGGCACTGTTCCGACGGATCAGGCGCAAGCAGCGTTGGCAAAGGCGGCGAGCGAATTGCCATACACCGTGCTCAACCTGTTGCCGGCAACGCAGTGCGATCTGAAAGCCCTGGAGGCTGCGCTCAAACGGCTCAACCAGCTGCAGCCCTTGCAGAAGCCGCGTCTGCTCAAGGCCATGGCGCGCTGCATCGAGCATGACGGGCGCATCGAGGTGGCCGAGGCCGAGTTGCTGCGTGCCGTGGCTGACCTGCTGGATTGCCCGATGCCGCCGCTGTTGCACACGACCACCGGGCCGCTGGCGGGTTGACGCCGACGGCTTCACGGTGGAGTCTGAACCGGCAGGCTCCGCGCGGTCATCAACCTGTCACCTCGTGCGCCGATGCTTGAGCCATAGCAACAAGACCTGCCCCTTGGCCGATTGGCCACTTGTTTACTGCCTCCTGACCTCAACCGTCACGCCGGGTTGTCCGGCAAGGAGTCTGTCATGCACCTGCTTCCCCTGACCCACGATCTCTTTGACCCACAGCTGCAACTGGAGGCCGAGCCGCAATCGGCTGATGCATCGCTCTGGCCGTGCCTCGGCGTACCGAGCATCCACCACGACATCAGTCAGACGATTGCTGCGATTGACCGCCTGAGTACGCAGTTGCAACAGGCGTCTGCACGTGAGCACGCGCCTAGGCATTAAGGGCAGGCGGGTGGGCTGACGCCGAATGCCCGCAGCAGGTCCTCGACAAACGCCCGCTGCGCATCGCCGGGGTACTGGCCGCGGTGGCTGGTCAGGTGAAACTGCACATCAAAACCGAGGCTGTCAGCTTCGATTGCCCTCAGGCGCCCACGGACCTGCCAAGGCTCGGCAATATGTTCGGGCAGGTAGCCGATATGCCGCCCGGAGAGGATAAACGCCAGGGCACCATCAACCTGCTCGGTTTGCGCCGAGCTGGTGCTGCTCTGTAACGGCTCGTGCACCTGCACAAAGCGATAAGGGTGCTGGACCCGATCAGCCTGCTGCAGGTCTTCCAGGCGAATCTGCGGGCGATTGAACAGTGTGTGGCCGGCGGCGCAGAACAGCACCTGGCGCTCACGAAACAGCGGCTGATAATCGAGCGCGGTCTGGTTACCAGAGAAATAGCCAATCGCCACGTGTAGCTGGCCCTGCAGCAGGCGGCGTTCCAGCTCGGCCGGCATGGCGGTGAGCAGCTCGATCTGCACCGCCTGGTTGCGCCCGCGAAAGTGGCCAATGGCCTCGGCCACTTGCTCCAGCACACTGGCTGCCAGCCCTTCCGACAGGCCGATGCGCAGCTCGCCCAAGAGCTTGTCGGCCATGCCTTGGGCTTCACCCTTGAAAGTGTCGATGGCGCTGAACAGTTTGCGCGTGGCGCTGAGCACCTGTTCGCCCTTGGGCGTCAGGCGAAAGCCGCCCTTGCCGCGCTCGCACAGGCGAAAACCTAAGCGGGTTTCCAGCTTGGCCATCTGCGTGCTGATAGTCGATTGACCAATCCCCAGTTCGCCTTGGGCGGCACTGAAACCGCCGCACTCCACTACGGTGACGAACAGACGCAGCAGCTGCAGGTCGAGGTCGCGTAACTGGCTGAGCATGACGGCACCTAACATTGATGAATGTCGATGCCAGAGTAGAACACTTCATATTTAAGCTAAGCAAACCGGCAGGCAAGCTGTGCCCAGCTCATCCCTTCACCGAGGTCATTCCCATGCGTCAGGCCCTTGTTCCGCTGCTGCTGTGTTGCGCCTTCGCCGCTCAGGCCGAAGAGAAAGCCCTGAACCTGTACAGCTGGTCCGCCTACCTACCGGAGCAAGCCCTGCAACGCTTCAAGGACGAAACCGGGATCACGGTTAAATACGACATCTTCGACAGTGCCGAAGCCCTGGACAGCAAACTGCTGACTGGCGGCAGCGGTTATGACGTGGTTTTCCCGGCCTCCAGCGGCCTGGCGCGGGCGATTCAGGCCAAAGCTGTGCAACCGCTGGACCGCACGCAACTGCCGCATCTGGAGAACCTCGATCCGGCGCTGCTGAGCAAGCTCGCCAGTGCCGACCCCGGCAACCAGTTCGGCCTGCCGTACACCTGGGGCACGGTTGGTGTGGGCTTTAACCGCCAGGCGTTGGAGCAGCGCTTGCCCGGCGTGCCGCTGAACAGCCTGGATCTGCTGTTCAAGCCCGAGTACGCCAGTAAGCTCAAGGATTGCGGCATCGCGGTGATCGACTCGCCGCAGGAAGTGATCAGCATTGCCCTCAATTACCTCGGCAAAGACCCTTACAGCAGCGAGCGCGCCGATCTCGATGCAGTGGTGCAGCTGCTCACCCAACTGCAACCGAACCTGCGTTACGTCGGCGCCGGCCGGCATATCAATGACCTGGCCAAGGGCGAAATTTGCCTGGCGCTGACCTACAACGGCGACGCCTACATGGCCGCAGCCAACGCCGCTGAGGCCAAGCAGCCGTTCGAGGTGCAGTACCGCATCCCGCGTGAAGGTACGCTGCTGTGGTTCGACACCATGGCCATTCCGGCCGATGCGCCGCACCCCAAGGCCGCCCACGCCTTTATCGATTACATGCTGCGCCCTGAGGCCATCGCCGAGCTGACCAACAACGTGTTTTTCGCCAATGCCAACCAGGCCGCCACGGCGCTGGTCGACCCGGCGATCAGCGGCGATGCCGATATCTACCCCGGTGAAGCGGTGCGTGCGCGGCTGTTTGCCGAGCAATTGATGCCGCTGCGCCAACAGCGTGAGCGCACGCGTATCTGGACCACTTTCCGCAGTCAGTATTGAGGACAAGGCAATGGAAGCATTCAACGGTAATGACCTGGCCTTCACCCGCGACAGCCTCTACGGCACTTTCTCCGAGCCGACCTACGCCGGCGTCACCAGTTTTATGCGCCGGCGTTACAGCCGCGACCTAGCCGGTGTGGATCTGGTGGTCAGCGGCGTGCCCTTCGACACCGCCACCACCAACCGCCCCGGCACCCGCTTCGGTCCGCGGGCGATTCGCGCGGCATCGATCACCAGCGCCTGGGAACGGCATTACCCCTGGGAGTTCGACCCCTTCGACCACCTGGCGGTGATCGACTACGGCGACTGCAATTTCGATCACGCCCTGCCGCACAAAATTCCGGCCGCCATCGAGGCGCACGCTGAGCATATTGTGCAGGCCGGTTGCGCCATGCTCACCCTGGGCGGCGATCACTTCATCAGCTACCCGCTGCTCAAGGCCCATGCGCGTAAACACGGCGCGCTGTCATTGGTGCACTTCGATGCGCACAGCGACACCTGGCCGGATCTCGACGGCAGCGAGCAAGGCGTCAGCCACGGCACCATGTTCTATCACGCCGCTCGCGAAGGGCTGGTCGATCCATCGCGTTCGGTGCAGATCGGCCTGCGTACCACCAATGACGATGTGATGGGCTTTCAGGTGCTGGATGCACGCCAGGTGCACCGCAGCACGCCGGAGCAGATTGCCGCGCAGATCCGCGCGCGGGTCGGTGATAACCCGGTGTACCTGACCTTTGATATCGACTGCCTCGACCCGGCCTTTGCCCCCGGCACCGGCACGCCGGTGTGCGGCGGGCTGAGTACCCATCAGGCGCTGGAAATTCTCCGTGCCCTGCGTGGGATCAATCTGGTTGGCATGGATGTGGTGGAAGTTTCGCCGCCTTACGATCACGCGGAGGTCACCGCTCTGGCCGGGGCCACCGTGGCGATGGAATTGGTGTGTTTGTATGCTGCTCGGCAGAAGTTGGGTGAGCGAGTGTAGGGTGGATAGCGCGGTTTATTTCCACCCTTGGTATTCGTCTCTGTCACCCACGGTGGAACGGTGAGGCGTGATCCACACCTAGGGTGTACAGCAAAATCCGGGCAAAAAAACGGGCCCAGCGGGCCCGTAAACTCACACTCAAATGTTAATCAGCGTTCAGTTGCTCGCTCAGGCCGATCGGCGGCGGCAGAAACAGCCGCGCATCCATCAGTTGCGGCGTGCGCACGATGGGGGTGAAGTCCATGCGGTCGAGGATGTCGCGCTGGATATCCACCCCCGGCGCCACTTCGATCAGCTCCAGGCCGTCCAGGGTCAGGCGGAACACGCAGCGTTCGGTGACATACAGCACCGGCTGGCCGCGCTCGGCAGCCTGGTGGCCGGCGAAGGTGCGGTGCTCGACTTCGGCGACGAACTTGCACAGCTCGCCATCCTTGATGATGCGCAGTTGGCCATCCTCGATGCGGATATCCTGCGGCCCTGCGCTGAAGGTGCCGAGAAACACCACCTGCTTGGCGTTCTGGCTGATATTGATAAATCCACCGGCCCCGGCCAGGCGTGAGCCGAATTTGGACACGTTGAGGTTGCCCGCCGCATCGGCCTGGGCCAGGCCAAGAAAAGCGATATCCAGGCCGCCGCCGTCGTAGAAATCGAACTGATAAGGCTGGTCGAGCAACGCGCTGTGATTGCTCGCCGCGCCAAAATCCAACCCCGATGCGGGGATGCCGCCGATCACGCCGGGCTCGGCGGTCAGGGTCAGGCGCTCGATCACCCCTTCCTCGGCCGCAACACCGGCCACACCTTCCGGCATGCCGATGCCGAGGTTGACTACCGCACCGGCTTTCAGCTCCAGCGCCGCGCGGCGGGCGATCAGCTTGCGCACATCCAGCGGCATGGCCTTCAGGCTGTCCATCGGCACCCGGGTTTCGCCAGCGAAGGCCGGGTTGTAGGCAGTGGCGAAGGTTTGCTGATGATTGGCCGGCTCGGCCAGCACCACGCAGTCGACCAGAATCCCGGGGATCTTCACCTCGCGGGCATTCAACGAACCGCGTTCGACAATGCGCTCGACCTGGGCGATTACCAGCCCGCCCGAGTTGCGTGCGGCCATGGCAATGGCCAGGCTCTCGATGGTCAGCGCCTCGCGCTCGAAGCTCAGGTTGCCATCCGGGTCAGCACTGGTGGCGCGTACCACCGCCACGTGAATGGGAAAGGTCGGGTAGAACAGGTAGTCCTCTCCGTCTATCGGCATCAGCCGCACCAGCTCGGTGGTGGTGCACGCATTGAGCTTGCCGCCGCCGTGCCGTGGGTCGACATAGGTGCCCAAACCAACGCGCGACAGCTGCCCCGGCTTGCCGGCGGCGATATCGCGAAACAGCTGGGAGATCACCCCCTGTGGCAGGTTGTAAGCTTCGATGCGGTTCTCCACCGCCAGCTTCTGCAGCCCCGGCACCAGGCCCCAGTGACCGCCGATCACCCGCCGCACCAGGCCTTCGTGGGCCAAGTGGTTAAGGCCGCGGCCCTTGCCATCGCCTTGGCCGGCGGCATACACCAGGGTCAGGTCGCGCGGTGCCTGTTCAGCGAGAAAGCGCTGCTCCAGCGCGATGGCGATCTGCTCGGCGAAACCGATGCCGACGAAGCCGCCGGTGGCCAGGTTGGCGTTATCCGGGATGCGTGCCACCGCAGCGGCGGCGGTCATGATCTTGCTCATAGCGGGTACTCGAAAGCGATTGAACAACATTGAGTAGAGGCGGCATGGCGCACAGGGGCGCCATGCCAGGCCCGTCAGAAACTACCGAACAGCGTGCCCAGGGTGATGACGACCACCAGCGCCACCATCGGGAACGCCACGGTGTTAACGAAGATAAATTTGTACGACTCACGGTGCGTCAGCTTGCAGATCGCCAGCAGCGATATCACCGCGCCGTTGTGCGGCAGGGTGTCCATGCAGCCAGAGGCCATGGCTGCGACGCGGTGCAGCAGCTCGGGGCTGATGCCGGCGGCATTGGCCATGGTCAGGTACTGCTCGCCGAGGGTTTTCAGCGCAATCGACATGCCGCCGGACGCTGAACCGGTGATGCCGGCGAGGATGTTTACCGCCACGGCTTCGGAGATCAGCGGGTTATCGGAGACGCCCAGCACCAGGTCGCGAATGATCACAAAGCCGGCCAACGAGGCGATCACCGTGCCATAACCCACTTCAGCAGCGGTGTTGAGTATGGGCAGCATGGAGCCGAAGGCGCCGTCGTTGACGCTCTTTTTCAGGTCCATCCAGCGCTGCCAGTGCATGGCGATCAATAGCAGGATGGCCGCGCTCAGGGCGACGATGATCGACCAGATACCGATCAGCGACTTGGCGTCTTGCAGGCCGCCGAACTCCGGCTTGGCCAGGTAGCTGGTGTTGATGCTCGGCAGAATCTGCTTGGCCATCAGGAAGTTCAGGCCGATCACTACAAAGATCGGCAGCAGTGCCAGCCAGAAACCGGGAATCGTGCGCTGGTCCTCGACGACCGATTTGTCGGCCACCGGCTCATCGCGGTGCTCACCGTAGCCTTCGCCCGCCGCCATCAGCTTGCGCGACTGTGCGGTAAGCCACCAGGTGCCGAGGCCGAACATGATCAGCCCGGCGATAACGCCGAGGCCCGGCGCGGCGAAGGCGTCGGTGCCGAAGAACGGGTTGGGGATGGCGTTCTGAATCGCCGGGGTACCGGGCAGCGCGGTCATGGTGAAGGTGAACGAGCCGAGGGCGATGGCACCGGGGATCAGGCGCTTGGGAATGCCCGCTTCACGGAACAGCGCTGCGCCAATCGGGTACACCGCAAACGCCACTACGAACAGCGACACGCCGCCGTAAGTGAGGATGCCGCACGCCAGCACGATGGCCAGGATCGCCCGCTCGCTGCCGACTTTGGAGACGATGCCCTGGGCGATGGCGCGGGCCGATCCCGAGTCATCCATCAACTTGCCGAACAGCGCGCCCAGCAGAAACAGTGGGAAGAACTGAATCACGTAGCCACCCATGGCCTTCATAAACACCTGGGTGTAGGTGGGCAGCAGCAGGCCGATATCGCCCGCAAACAGCAGTGCCAGCAACGCGAGCAGTGGGGCGAGGATCAACACGTTGATGCCGCGGTAGGCGAGGTACATCAACAATGCGAGGGAAATCAGAATACCGAGGGTACCCATGGCTGGTTCCTTTTGTTGTTGTTTTAAGCACCGCTCTATGGCGACGCTGATGAGCTTGCTCGTTAAGTCATGCAGCGAGGCAAAGCGTTGAGCAGACTAGAGCGAAAGCTGTGCCAGGCGGGGCTACGACTTTGGTCTAGGTGGGGAAAGGCTTGTGCTTGATGGGGTGCGTGGTGGTTTAGGCGGTTTGGCGGGTGCGTCGAGGGAGGAGGGCGTGTCTGTTTTTTTGGAATTAGTCCAGATAGCTGGATGATTTAATTGGCTTTAAGTCCAGAATTTTGGACTTGCACACGTGTAGGAGCGGGCCATGCCCGCGATCTCTGGCGGGTTCAAAAGCATCGCGGGCATGGCCCGCTCCTATAGGGAGTTGCGTTCGCGTTAGGCGGGCGCGCGACTGGCTTAGTCGTGTTTACCCAAACCATGCAGCGCCAGCTTGGCATACAGCCCAGCGCGGGAAATACCCAGGCTTTGCGCAGCCTGTTGGCGGTTGCCGGCTGTGGCCTGAAGGGCGTCGATCAGCGCCTGGCGTTCGGCCTGCGCCAGTTGCTCTGCCAGGGTTTGCGCTGCTGTGGTGGCGGGCGGCGGTGCAAGGTTGTGCACTGCGGGCGTCACCGGGTCGACCAACAACGCCCGCACGACTTGCGCATTCAGGTGCCCGTCGACATCCAGTTGCGCGCGCTCCAGCAGGTTGCGCAGCTCGCGCACATTGCCGCGCCAGGGTTGCGCGCTCAGCAGGGCAAGGGCGTCATCGCTGACTTCCAGCGGGGCCTGCGTCGAGCGGTTGGCAATATCGTCGAGCAGATGCTCCAGCAACGCCGGAATATCCTCGCGGCGCTCACGCAGCGGCGGCACGCGCAGGGCCAGCACGTTAAGGCGGTAGTAGAGGTCGTCGCGGAACTGCCCGGCGGCGACCTTGGCTTCCAGATCGATATGTGTCGCTGCTATAACCCGCACATTCAGCGGTTTGACCTGATTGGAGCCGAGCGGCTCGACCTCCTGCTCCTGCAAGACGCGCAGCAGCTTGGCCTGCAACGGCAGCGGTAGGTCGCCGATTTCATCGAGAAACAGTGTGCCGCCGTTGGCCACCTCGAACTTGCCGATACGCGCCTTGCGATCCGCGCCGGTAAAGGCGCCGGGCGCGGTGCCGAACAGTTCGGCCTCGACCAGGGTTTCCGGAATGGCCGCGACGTTGACCGCGACAAATGGCCCGTTGGCCCGTGGCGACAGGTTGTGGATGCCCTGGGCCAGCAGCTCCTTGCCGGTGCCGGTTTCGCCGCGCAGCAGCACCGTGGCGTCCAGTTGTGCGGCGCGGCGGGCTTGGCGTTTGACTTCGCTGGCCGCCGTGCTGGCGCCGATAAACCCAGCAATGGTGTAACGCGCGCGGCGCGCCTTGGCCAATTCGTGCTGGGTGGCGACCAGCTGGCTCTGCAGGGTATTGAATTTGGCCATAAGCGGCTTGAGGTGACGGGCGCGGTCGAACAGCACAAAGCCCAGCGCGCCGACCAGGGTGCCGTCCTCATCGCGCAACGGAATACGGGTGACCACAAAGTGTTCGCTGCCGAAGGCCATCAGGTCGAGCATACTCGGCTGGCCGCTTTCCACCACTTCGCGCAAGCGGCTGGCTGGCAGCACGTCTTCGATCTCTTTGCCGAGCACGCTGCGCGGGTCGCTGATGCCAACCTTTTCGGCGTACTTATCGTTGATCCAGACAATCCGCGCCTGCCGGTTGACCGCGATGGTGCCCTCGCATTGCGCGTTCAGGTGGTCGAACAACAGCGGCATGGCCACGGCGCGGAAGCGCTCGGGCGAAACACCAATGATCAGGCCGTGTTGGTCGAGGTCGTCGCGGGCAATGGCCATGGGCGCAGTACATCCATAATCAGGTGCGGCCGATTATGGGTGGCGCTGCGCGCAGGGGGCAACCGGAGGCGCTATGTGCGTCGCCGGTAAGTGTCGAGCGCCATGTTTGCGATCAGCCGCAGATCTGCGTCACCGCGCCTGCAGCAGGTAATGACGCTTCTTGCCCAGGCTTAGCCGGCGGCCCAGCTGCCAGGCTTGCAACGGCTGGTCCGGGTTGCTCTGGCGTTCGCCATTCAGCAGCAGACCGCCGCCGCTCGCCAGGCGGCGTATTGCACTGCGTGAAGGCTGCAAGTTATGGCGCAGCAGCAGGTCGGTGAGGCTGAGACCGCCGGCCAGATCCTCCGCGCTAACGCTTAGCTGCGGCAGCTCGGCGTCCGTTTCCTGCGCCGTGAACAGCGCCCGGGCAGTGGCTTCGGCGTCGCGTGCGGCCTGCTCGCCATGGGCCAGGGCGGTGGCGGCGTTGGCCAGGATGATTTTCGCCTGGTTCAGCTCGGCGCCTTCGAGAGCGCTCAAGCGCGCTACCTCATCCAGCGGTAGTTCGCTGAACAGGGCGAGAAAGCGCCCCACATCAGCATCGTCGCAATTGCGCCAGAACTGCCAGAAGTCGTACGGCGAGAGCTTGTCGCCATTCAGCCACACCGCGCCGCTGGCGGATTTGCCCATCTTGCGCCCGTCACGGGTGGTGAGCAGCGGCATGGTCAGGCCGAACAGCGGCTGGCAGCCCTGGCGCCGGCCCAGTTCCACGCCATTGATGATATTGGCCCACTGGTCGGCACCACCCAGTTGCAGGGTGCAATTGTACCGGCGCGCCAGCTCGGTGAAGTCGTGGGCCTGCAGCAGGGTGTAGCCGAACTCCTGAAAGCTCAGCGAATGTTCACGCTCCAGGCGGTTGCGCACGGCGTCGAAGGTCAGCAGGCGGTTGATGGAAAAGTGCCGGCCGACCTGGTCGAGAAACTGCAGGTAGCCGATACCGTCCAGCCAGTCGGCGTTGTCCACCACCAGGCCGTCGCTGGGGCCATCGCCCAACTGGATGTAGCGGGCAAAGCAGCCGGTAATCCCGTTGATGTTGTGCTGGATCTGCGCTTCCGTCAGCACTGGCCGGCTGCTGTCGCGAAAGCTCGGGTCGCCGATGCGTGTGGTGGCACCGCCGATCAGCAGGATCGGTTTGTGCCCGGCGTGTTGCAGGTGGCGCATCAGCATCAAGGCTTGCAAATGGCCGACGTGCAGGCTGTCCGCCGTGGCATCGAAACCTAGGTAAAAGGTGATCGGGCCCTGGCTGAGCGCCAGGCGCAGGCCATCGAAGTCGGTGCTCTGGTGGATAAAACCACGGGCAGCGAGCTGGTCGAGCAGATCAAAGGTGTTACTGGGCATAAGTGTCTCCTGGTTAAGGCAAAGGCCTGAGGAGACTGGAGTGAGGGTTTGCTATCCGGGCCGCCTCAGGCGGATCGGACATGCAACAACGCATCTACCGCCTGGTGAGAGGGGGCAGGGCGTAATAAAACGCGGAAATAGGGCAAATGTGCGTGTGCATAGGGCGGCACTTTAAGGGCTTTGGCGGGCAAGTCAACCGCCCGTGATCGGCGGTTCGCACGTTGCCTATCTGGTCAAGTCCCTGGCAGTTGAGGCACAGTGAGCCATCAAACCGCCACCCATGCAGCGCCGGGCCATGTTTTTTCGACCGCGAACCAAACCGGGCAGTGACAGCAACGCCGCCGTCGACGACTTGCAGGACGTCGGTCAGCGTTCGTTGATCCGTATGATCTTTGCCAGTACCGGGTTGACCCTCGGAGTGTTCTGCGCACTGCAATTTATGGCCGGTAACTACCTGTTCGCCAGTTTCGAGTTGGTCGCCACCGCAACGTTACTGTGGGGCGCCTGGCGGATTGTCCGGGTGCGCAACCTATTGCCTTGGATCTACCTTTACCTGGTGCCGACCTTCAGCTTTCTGCTGTACATCATCGTTATCCCCAACGCCTCGAAAACCGCCTTTGTCTGGGTCTACAGCATTCCTGTGCTGTCCTACCTGCTGCTCGGGCTCAAGCGCGGCAGCTTGCTGTCACTGCCTTTTGTGATCGGCGCTTGCCTGCTGTACCTGTACACCTACCCGGTTCAGCGCGATGCCGAAAGCCTCATCGATCTGGGTAACGCCGTGTTTTGCGGTGTGATGATTCTGGTCTTCGTCTACCTCTACGAAGCCCGGCGCGCCACTGCCTACCAAAAGTTGCAGCATATGGCGCGCACCGATGCGCTGACCGGTGTGGCCAGCCGTGGCAGCTTCCAGCAAAGCCTGGAGCAGAGCATCCGCGAGGCGAAACGCAGCCAGGCCAAGCTGGTGCTGGTGGTATTGGATATCGACTATTTCAAGGCGGTGAATGACCAGTACGGCCACGATGCTGGTGATCAAGCGCTGCGGCACATCTGCAACAGCCTCAGCCATCGGCTGCGGTCCACCGATACGCTGGGTCGCCTGGGGGGTGAAGAGTTTGGCCTGCTGCTGCGCAATACCGATGGCCGCGGCGCCGAACCCTTGGTGGAAAACCTGCGTGCGCAACTGTGTAGCCAACCGATGCGTTATGGCAGCCAGGACATTCCCTTGTCCGCCACTTTCGGCCTTGCCGAGTGGCCCGCCGATGGCAGTAGCGCCGAGCAGCTTTACCGCTGCGCCGACCAGCGCCTGTATCGCGGTAAAGAGCAGGGCCGTAACTGCGTGGTTGGTCGGCACAGTGCCGAGCATGCCGGCGAGTAACGTCGTTGCATGGTAATCGGTCATAGCGCCTCTGTTACGCCGTCTACACTCAGATCGGCCCATCGATTAATCGCTGCGTCGGCATGCCCGCCAGCGGCTTCCTTGGCGAAGTAACGGGTCAAACAGGGACTTTTAATGACCGTTTTGTCTGCCTTTCTCAAGCAGGTGATCAAACTCTGGTACTCCCCCGATCTAACCCTGATTGGGCAGCGCCGTGAGCGCCGTATGCGCATGCTTGCCAGCCTGGTTTTGCTGCTGGTGGGCAGCTTCTGGGGCATCTTCTTCAGCCTGCGTGGGCAGTGGGGGGTTGCCTTGATGGACCTGGCGATGATCCTTTGCGGCATGGGTGTGTTTACCCTGACGCTGCGCAACCAGGTGCGCCAGGCCAATATGTTGCTGTTCGGCGTGATCATCTTGGTGATCGTTGGCACCACCCTGTTGATGGACCCGCACACCGCCGCCGCGCCACGCGCCACGCATCTGTACCTGCTGCCGATTGCCGTCGCTGCGCTGATGGCTTTTCGCGATGAGCCGATCTGGTTGCGCTATGGCGTTGCCTTGCTCTGCCTGAGTTTGTTTACCGCCCTGGCCTCTTCATCCTGGAGCCCGACAACGACTTATCACCTCCCGGATGAGGTACGGATAAGCGGCTCCTGGGTGCAGGGCATTGCCGCCATGCTGATGCTGTTTGTGCTGTTGCACATTCTGCAAAGCGATACCGTAGAACGCTCGATGCTCGACAGCGACCTCGACGTAGCACTGCGCGAGCAGCAGTTTGTGCTGCACTACCAACCTCAGCTCGACAGCACTGGCAAGGTCATTGGCGCCGAAGTGTTGATCCGCTGGCAACACCCCGTGCGTGGCTTGCTCGGTCCCGGCGAGTTCATTGATCATGCAGAAAAGACCGGGATGATCATCCCCATCGGCCAATGGGTGCTGGAGCAGGCCGTTCGCCAGCTGCGCTGTTGGAAGGACGACCCACGCTACGCCGACATCGGTTTGGCGGTGAATATCAGCCAGAAGCAGTTTCGACAAAGCAACTTTGTGGCGGACATGCTGCGGCTGATCGACGAGCACGCCATCGACGCCCGCCGCCTCGACTTGGAACTGACCGAAACCCTGATCGTGCAAGACATCGACGACCTGCTGCGGAAGATGAACGCCCTGGTCGAGCGCGGCGTGCGCTTCTCCCTGGACGACTTCGGCACCGGCTTCTCCTCCCTCAGCCACCTCAAACGCTTGCCCCTCAACACCCTGAAAATCGACCGCTCATTCGTCTGCGACCTGCTCACCGACACCAGCAGCCAAACCATCGTGCGCACCGTTATCGCCCTGGCACAAAGCATGGGCATGAACGTGATTGCCGAAGGTGTAGAAACCGACGCGCAGCAGCAGGTTTTGCTAAGTAACGGCTGCATGCAGTTTCAGGGCTATCTGTTCAGCAAGCCGCTGCCCTTAAAAGCGTTTACTGCGTTTGTGGAGAGGCAAAATGGTTGAAGAGTAGATATGAAATCGATACTGGTAGAAACGCAAAAGCCGCGCAATGCGCGGCTTTTTATATGGTGGGCCCACACGGACTCGAACCGTGGACCAAAGGATTATGAGTTGCCTAGAAACGCTGCAAACCCAGTGAAATCGTGCGTAGCTTAGCGCAGGTACGGTGAGCTGAAAGTAGCGTCGTAGAGAGGCTTAAGCGTAATTGAGTGAAATCTGTAAAAGCTGGGCACTGTACCGTCACTGTACTGCTTTCGCATAAGATGGTATTGCATAAGTCGGGAGTTACCTCGGAAATATGCAGGTAATGATTTATGCCGAGCGTGTGCATTGCATGCTATTACTATATTACTAAGTGTTTGGGGTTTTATAGTTGTACCCTGATTTAAAAATCGATCGAGTACGATTTATCAGTATCATGAAGTGCTGGTTTATGCTTCATGATACTGACATGTTTAATATGAGTCTCTATATGTTTGTATCAGGGTTCTGTTTTTTATTGCCTCGGGTTATCAGTCCCTCCAAAAGACTGTCCGTCATGCGCTCAAGGTTAATGTTTCCATCCTCAAGGAACTCTCGCATGGTAGTTTGAGTGCGTGACTTATTTATTATTTCTGATACTTCATTCCAGTCGTCTGGTATAGGGATTAGGATGTTAGATATATGAATTGGCTCAAGATGTTGTTGGACTGCGCCGTATTCATTTTTGAGCATTTGATTTAGCGCTTGCTTGGATTGAAGGAACTGATAGACGTAGAATCTAATATCTTCGTCCGGGATTCTGACTCGAATTAGGTCGTCAGATACGATTGCGCCATCAAGTCTTTTGGTTATATAAGAAACTCGGCCAATAGTACCTGAACGGGTGATTACTATGTCTCCCCGGTGAACTCTAACAGCATTAATTGTTGAAATTTGCTTTGCCGATGCAAAGTTTATGTTGAGTAATTTTGCGCTTTCTGATTTTTCTTGTAAGACAGCCGAGGGTGTATAGTAAGGCTCTATGCCGTCTCCTGTGTGCTCAACAAGGAGATTTTCACTTTTCAGTCTTGGGCCTTTGAATATTTTTACATTGGTGGTTATTTGGCCGAGTGTAGTTACTGACCAGCCATCTATGCCGTCAATGGATTCTATCTGTTTAATGGTTTCATTAAGGTTTGGTAAATAAAACTGAGGGTTTATTCTTAGTTGATTATCGATGTCGGAGCGATTGATTGCAAAGCGATACTCTGATGCGATGAGGTTGTTCTGTTTGAATGCGTTGTAGTCTTTTAAGATCTCATCAAAGTCGTGATCAATCTCCTCTGTCGGAGCGTTATTATGGTCTCGTTTGAATATTGGGAAGCCCTCACTGTCTTGACCAATTTTCTTTGAGATTGCGAGAAATATTTCATAGTCGATTGGCGCCGTCATGTCCTTTTCAAAGCGCTCGATTATTAATAGGCATGTCCGAACGCCTGTATGTGGCTGAAAAGTGTCTTTATGGCAATTGATTACAGCCAGAAGCTTGTAGCCGTCAAACATTAGCTTCCTTGCTGGGAAGTAAGTTTGTGTGTCGAGAAAACTTTTAGGCATCACGATTCCGATGATGCCTCCGGGTGCAATCCAGTTGAGACAGCGTTCGAAGAAAAGCATTTCCGGTGGTACACCTTCTGCGTTTCTTTCGCCCGTCGGTGCGTACTCACCTCCCCGGCTTGTCCATTTGATACCGGTTGAAAAGTTATCAAGAACATGTGGGTCGGATATTCGTCCTTCTGAAGCACCTGCAAATGGTGGGTTTGTCAAAATTACGGTCGGCTTTTCCATACCGCAACGTGCGAGTACATGCTCGTTTAGATTTGACAGATCACCAAGTGAGTCTCCTTGAGTCATGCCCGCGTGGCCATCGCCATTCAAAATCATGGCCGTCTTAGCAATTTTTACTAGCCGTTTGCTAATTTCAACCATAAACAAATTGGTGCGATGTTTGTCCAGCTGGCGCTGTTTGGCGATTGCAGTATCTGTTGACGATAATATTTTTTTTCGCACGTAGCGCATGGCCCCGGTAAGGAACCCACCAGAGCCTCCCGCGGGGTCTAATATTATGTCTTGATAATGTGGGCCTACGCACTCGCACAAAAAATCAACAACTAGTCGATTGGTAAAAAACTGTCCGCGTTTTCTCTTTAAGTAAGTTGCTGTGTATTGTTCGTAAGCGTGTCCCATTATGTCCCAGTCTGTGGAATCATTTAGGTCGCTTAGCAGTCGATACCTCTGTAATTCGATAACAACATCGCAAATTGCGCGTGCTCCAACAGAGATGTTCTCGTGCTCAGAGAATACATCTTGATTGTTTGATACAACTTCTTTGAATAAGCGGTGAACTCGGTTTGCTACTGCTTCTCGTCCGACTTCCGATCTGTATTCCTCGGGCGTGCAATAGAACTCGCAATATTCACCGGATTTTTCCTCGTCCATGGCTTTTGCAAGAATTAGCCTAACCATGTCCATGGTTAAGTCATCTTCATCGCCGTCAACGCCCCTGCCATGAAGTTTGTTGTGGCATTGACGTAGCATTCCTTTTATATCTATTGGGCGTTTTAAGTCCTCTTTTTTTCTCTGGCCTAATGCGTCCCAGGCTTCGGATTTTCTCGGAATGCCTGTCCAGTCAATCAGTTCGTTTGTTGGGGCGCTGAGACGTCTATAGTACTGGGGTGCGTCGCCGTTATACCAGACACCACCCTCGGCGCTTGTATTGTATATGTAGGAAACTAATTGGTTGTAGCCGGTGTTTATGTTTGGTGCTTTACATTCTACTACAAGTAGTATTGAGCCTTGGTCTTTGTTTGCTTTTGCTTTTGCTGTGCGATAAACAACTATGTCGGCCCTGACAGGCTGTCCAAGCTGATCTTTTAGCTCTTTACTTCCGTAGTGTATTGCTACTTCTCTTGCTAGTGTGTTGATAGGGTATTGGTATTCGTAATGCAGGACTCGTAAGTAGTATTGGCGTACAAATTCTTCGGGTGTTGCTTCCAACTCAATGTTGTCTAGAAAGTCTACAATTTTTCCATTTTCGTTTTTTATAACTTCAAAATGATCCATGTTCTTAGTCTTTTCATTCTTTAGCGGAAATGAGAGGTTTTTCTATCTGTGCTGGTATGTGTGCAAAATATTTTGCGCGCGAGAAGTTTCAATTTTTTATTTTAAAAATCATTCATGGTATATGATTGTATGTTTAGTTGGATAGTTTTTCATCTTGACTTAGCTAGTCCTCTTCACTGAAGTAGTCGCTATCTAGCTTCGGAAGCTTGAGTAGGCGTGAGGCAACGCCTACTTCGTGATCCATCATCAGGTTGACCAGTCGGCTGCCATCTACCAGCACCATGCCGTCTACGGAGCGGGAGAAGTCGATTGCCTGTGCCGTAAAGCCTGAGGTGGTAATAAACACGCCCCGCTTGGCTTTCTGTCCGGCGAGTGCGCCATAGAAGGCCTGCAACTCTGGTCTGCCAACTGTTCCCTGCCAGCGTTTAGCCTGGACATAGACCTTTTCCAGTCCGAGCTTGTCGAGTGAAATTACTCCGTCAATACCGCCATCGCCGCTGCCGCCAACACGCTGTAGATCGTTTCGGCTAGCGCCGTAACCAAGGCTGTGCAGTACATCTAACACAATGACTTCAAAGCGGTTAGGGCTGACTTGCAGAAGGTTATCCAGCAGGTCTTCAGCCGTTGCCTCGCGTAGCTCACGTAGAGCCTGCTCCAGGCGATCGTCAGGGCTAACAGTGGCTGAGCTAAGCGCCGGTGCAGGCTGCTCTTGCCCATCGAGGGGGATGGCGTCGGTCGGGCTCTTTAGTTTCACGTCCATAAAGCCGATGGCGAGCTGTTCGACCTTATCCGCAGTCAGAGGGGCAGGGTGCTGGGCGGCATAGGTAATGCCTGCGTCAGTCAGCTTCCAATAGCCACGCTTTGCGCTGCTGGATAGGCCGGCACGCTTGAGGCGGTCGTGGGCCCAGCCTGCGCGGTTCTTGTACGTGGCCTGGCCGCTAGCAATTAGCTCTTGGCGCTGAGCTTCTGACAGGTTCAGCGCATCAGCAGCGGCTTCATGGGCATCACGGGCTGTCGCGCCTTCGGGCGTGGCGGCCAGGTAGCGCAGGATCGGCTCAATAAACTGATCGTAGGTAGGGACGGACATTGCGACTCCATGCGCAAGATTGATGTTAGGGCCTCGTGCTAAAGGCTCTGCATGGTTTTGCATTTGGGGAAGGTTGAGCAGCCCCAGAATTGCTGACCGACATTTGCCCCGGTTTTACGGGTGCGAATAACCAGGGCGCTGCCGCATTTCGGGCATTGTCGCTCGGTTGTCGGATCGCTACGGCGCTTAAGGTTTTGCACGTGCTCGCGGTGGGTGGCGAGGGTCGGCGCGCGGCGGCCGGTTTGCAGGGCATGCAGCATGGCGTCGACTTCAGCCTCGCTGAATAGCGGCTGCTGGAATGACTTGATATAGCGGATAAAGCCGATGCCCTGGGTCACGTTCGCCGGCACCTCGGTTTTGAAGGTGCTGCCGCCGACAAAGGTGATGACCGAGTGTAGGTGCTCGGGGGTAACGCCAAGGGTGGCTTCCAGGGCTTTGAGGTGCTTGTAGTTCTGCCGCAGCGGATTCTGGAATTTGAAGGTGCGTTTGTAGAGCTTCTGCGTCCACTGCGCCTGCTTCTCGCTGCCGAAGATCCAGCCGCTCATGTTCTTCGTTTCCAGCACGAAGATGCCGTAGGGCGAGAGAAACACGTGATCGATCTGCGTGGTGCCGTCTGGCGTGTTCAGGGTGACATTGTGCAGGCGTCGGTAGGTCTGCTTATCCAGCTGCCAATGGGCGAATAGCCGCACCAGGAGTTCGCCAATATGCCCTTTGGCCCAGGGCGACTTGAGCAGGCCGATCAGCAGCATCAGCGGGATAACCCAACCGAGTGTGCTCCAGACCTGAGCAATGATGGGGGTGAAGTCCATTTCCTGTCCTTGGCAATCCTGAGTTAACCGGATAGTACCGAAAGTAGGCGTAAATGGACGAAGGTATTCACTGGCGACATTCAGCTCATTGCGTGAGCCGATTATTCAGGCTATTCGGCTCACAAATCCCGTGGCTCTTCCCAGGCTGAATATCAGCTGCTGCGTTGATTTTTTGCGAGGTCAGGTATACGTTACATTTCTCATGGTTAGTAACGCATTCATAACATGGACTATTCCCTCATCACGCAGCGTCTTGGCGAGCAGCTTCGGCAACGCCGCTGCAATCGTGGGCTGACTCAGGCTGCGCTCGCTGCCCTGGCTGGTATCACCCGGCAAAAGGTTATCGCTATTGAGAAGGGCGACCTATCGGTGGGGATGATGGCCTATGCGCGCGTACTGGCTGCCCTCGACGCTGAGCTCAATGTGGTGTCGGCAGCTATGCCCACGCTGGACGAAATCCAGGGAGTATTCGACTGATGACGGCCTTGCTGCAGGTTGCAACGCCAGAGGGCGAGAGCGGGAAGATTCTTACCAGCGCCGGAGACTATCTGTTCCGCTACCACGAGGATGCCGAGGCGAAGGCCGCAATCAGTTTGCTAATGCCGGTGCGCCTGGACGAATACCGCCATCGGGAACTGCATCCAATTTTCCAGATGAACCTGCCTGAAGGCTATGTTCTGGAGCAGTTGCGAAACCGTCTGGCCAAGGTGGCAAACGTTGACCCGATGCTACTGTTGGCGCTGTCTGGTAGCAGTTCGCCTATAGGGCGGGTGGCGGTCAGCTCGCCTGAGGTTGATGCGCTGTTACGCCGGCAGCAGTTCCCCGGAGAAAAGTTGGAAGAAATCCTAGCCTGGGACGGTGCAGAGGATATTTTCGCTGGCCTTGTGGATCGCTACATCCTGCGTGCCGGTATATCGGGCGTGCAGCCCAAGGTTCTCGTGCCAGAGCATCAGGACTCCGCGCCACAGCGCTTCACCTCGAAAACCTCTGACTTGATCATCAAGAGTGGTCGGGATGAATTTCCAGGGCTGGCCATTAATGAGTTCCTTTGCATGTCTGTGGCCAGGGAGGCGGGCATTGCGGTGCCGGAATTCTATCTGTCCGATAACGCCAAGCTGTTCGTGATGCGCCGCTTTGACCGCGATGAACAGCTGAACCCCATCGGCTTTGAGGACATGGCGGCGTTGATGGGGCTGGCTGCGGAGCAAAAATACAGCAAGAGCTATTCGGCTATCGCCAAGGCCATTCGTCTGTACTGCCCATCCGAGCAGGTGCAGGGTTCACTGGCGCAGCTATTTGCGATGGTTACCTTGAGCTGCATCGTCGGTAACGGCGACGCGCACCTGAAGAACTTCGGGCTGCTGTATTCCGACCCTACCCAACGCGATGCGCGGCTGGCACCGGCCTACGATATTGTTAACACCACGGCCTACATTCCAGAAGACGTTTTGGCGCTGGATCTAGTTGGCAACAAGTCGCTCTTCGCGTCGCGTCAAGGCCTGCTGGACTTCGCTAAGGTCTGCGATGTGGCGCGCCCAGAGGACGTGATCCGCGAGCAGTTGAGCGCGCTGGAACGAGTGCTGGCTCGCTCAACTGAACTGGGCGAACAGGCACCGCATGTGGTTGCCGCAATCAGACAATGTGCCGGCCCTTTTATGAGGACGTTTGGCTAGTGCATTCTTGGCGAAACCAGCCACACACCAGTCAGTCGTTTCGCGCAATATTTTCCCATAGCGTGCCATGGTTTGCCTCCAGCCATCTGTGCTTTGGCTTGTCCTCAATCTGTATGTACTTTGTCTTTAGTCTGTCTGCACTATGTCTGTATTCCGTCTGCATTCTGTCTGTAGTTAGTGCCCAGTCTGTCCCAAGGTGTTTCTCACTGCATTGAATCGGGCAAGCCGATTAGGGAAACGAGACCCTCTGACAGTTATCCCCTTAAATTTGTTGTGTTTTGGCGATGGAAAGCAGTCCTTAAATCGCTGTATCCAGGCCATACACCATACGCACCTATAAGGTGCTGATAAGTTATTGATTAAATTGATATTTAGTCTATTCGTGAAAAGCCGGCTGTAGTCTCATGCGACTACAACATGCCCTGTAGGCCCCATAAATGCTGGGGCGGTTGTAGTCCCATGAGACTACAGCTCACTTTTTAACCGCTGGGCTTCGATTGAAGCTAACGCGCTCTGCTTGTTGGCCTGTTCCTCGTCCTGCGGCTTCTCCCCTGGACGAGGAACAGGCGTTGAGGAGGGCTGCGTGTAACTCTTAGGCCGTGACCGCTTAGGGGGCAGAAACTAAGGATGGCGCAGGATAGCCGCGTTAGGGTGTTGGATCGGTATGATGTGATTCTGGCCAGGGTGCGGTTTCTAGGGGCAACCATGTGGACGGATTTCGCCGCTACCGGCAACACGCCGATGGCGTGCATTAGTGCCCAGAGTGCGTTGAATGAGTATTCGCATTGGTTCCGACATCAATTCGCATGCCTAACCGACACTGATTCGCACCACGCCGACAGTTCGCTTTGCCGACGCCCGGAGATAGCAAGTCACTGACTCGCAGTTCCAAATGGCATCTCGCCGAAGGCCGCTACTAGGCGGTTGCTGCCAGCTGCATCAGGCAGAAACCGGCCAAAAGCAGTCATTCAATGCGTCTTACAAAAGCAGGGTCGATTCACTGCAAAATAGCGTCTGATATCTAGGCTACAATTGAAGTGATAAATGGCGTTACGCCATCATGGTGTCAGTCCGGCTGCTCTTAGGTCTTGGCATATAGGCTTAACTCGAAGAGCCTTGGTTTAAGACACCAGCATGCAAAAAATTGATCTACGCCGACTGATCATGCTGCTAGCAGTCGCTACAGGTGTAGTGACTTTAATCAATGTGCTTTTCGCCAGCTATCTCACGCAGCGCGATTTGCTTATGAGTCAGGCCCTTGAGGCCAACCATGTGTATGCGGCTAAACAGGCTCTAAATACAGACCACCTCATTCGTTCGTCTCAGGCCCACCTGGCATTTAGTGCCCGCCAGCTTATTGGCCGCCTGCAAAAGCCTGAGTACATGCAGCAAGAGACTGATCGCCTCCGATTGCAATCAAATGATTTCAACTCCGTCTTTATTGTGGGAGCTGACGGTCGGGTCTTGTCTACCTCACCGAGTGGGTTGGGGCTAGTAGGCACCCGCCCTCAAACTCAAGGTGCCCTCGCCATTATCGGCAAACGCACCCCCATCATTACCGATCCATACGTCGGTAGCACGAAGCGCCTACTGGTAGTGATGTCACACCCGATCGTTGACTCCGATAACCGGTATCTGGGCTATGTGAGCGCATCAATCTACCTGCAGGAAAAAAACATTTTCAATGCAATCCTGGATGAGCACTACCGCCATGACGGTTCCTATGCGTACGTTGTAGACCGAAACGGACAACTGATCTATCACCCCGAATCTTCCGGTATCGGTGAACCGTCTTCAGCCAACGCTGCCGTCAAGCAGGTAACCGATGGCAAGGACGGCGCCCTACGTCTTACCAACCTGAAGGGCGTTGATATGCTCGCCGGTTTTGCTCCGATCAAATCAACTGGCTGGGGAGTCGTAGCCCAAACTCCGACGACATCAACACTGGCTGTCCTGAACGAATTGATGCTCGATACACTGCTTCAAACGGCACCATTGTCCATACTTACCCTGCTAGGGATCTGGTGGTTATCACAGTGGATTGCATACCCGCTCAAAAGGCTCGCCGATAACGTAAAAGCATGGGAAGAGCCTGAAGCGTTGGAGCGATTTCGTAATATCAAAACCTGGTACTTCGAAGCCGATCAACTCAAGTTCACCATCATCAAGGGGGTGAGCCTGCTTCAAGCGCGCCTTGGCAAGCTGAACCGAGACAGCATCACTGACCCACTCACCGGGTTGAATAATCGCCGTGGCCTGCGCTTCGCGCTGGATAGATTGCTTCTCAAAGATCAAGGGTTATCCGTGATCGCTCTGGACATCGATCACTTCAAGGATGTGAATGATCGGCATGGACACGATGTCGGAGACCAAGTCCTTAAATTCCTTGCAGGGCAGATGCGTGAATGTTTTAGGGCAGACGACATACTGTGTCGCGTAGGCGGGGAAGAGTTCATCGTGTTACTTCCTGAGCTTGGGATTGACTCCGCTCACAAGATCGCTGAACGCCTTCGACTCAGCATGGCCAGTCAGCCAAGCCCGTCTGGAGAGGTTGTAACTATTTCTATCGGAGTGGCATACATGCCTGTGGGAGGCGATAGCATCGAAATCGTGCTCATAGCATCCGATGCGGCGCTTTATAGAGCTAAGGAGCAGGGAAGAAATTGTGTGGTCTCTACGAGCGGGCCTTGAGCGCGAGCGTGAAAGCGATCAGCTAAAAGACGGCGCTTACCGGGGCCGTAGTCGCTCAGTCTCTTGATTGAATATGGCATAGCACTCACAGCTCAGGTGTTCGAGTTTGTTTCGATCAAGCACCGTGATGTGACCACGGTTGTATTCGATCACGCCCAACCTCCGCAGTATGCCGGCAGCTTCAGTAATGCCCTCGCGACGTACCCCGAGCATGTCGGAAATGAGCTTTTGGGTCATCGTTAATTGATCGCCCGGTAAACGATCCAACGATAATAGTAAGCATCGGCACAGCTGTTGGAGGATGGAGTGATATCGATTGCACACTGATGTTTGTGACATCTGGATAATCAGTGCCTGGATGTAGCGCAGTATCAGTATTTTCAGCTCACTGTGGTGGTTGAACTCGTCCTGAAGTAGCTTTCTAGGAATGCGGTAGGCACGACCAGCGCTTTGTACGACTGCACGGCAGAATGTGCTACCGACGCCCAAAAACAGAGAAATATCGGCCAGTCCCTCGTTACCAACCACCGATACCTCAGCTGAATCACCGCTCCCCATTACATGGTGGAGCGAAATGATGGAGTCAACGGGGAAATAGATATGGCTTATTGTCTCGGTGGACTCGTAGAGAATCTCGCCCTGCTGTAATGCAACCCATTCCATGTGACCGAACAGGCGCTTTTTAGCAGCCTCTGAAAGGGCTATCAAAAGGTGGTTTTGACGAAGCATGCTCAACATCTCTGACGGAAGTTGAGAACACTGTAATAGCGATAAAAATGAAGCTCTGTTCGGTACTGCACATAAGGTTTTAGAAATGATCTAAATCACTGCAGTCCAATTAGCAAACTGCTATTTCGGGGTGAGTCGCCCCTGATTTTGTAAACGCTCAATGGCTGCTACTGGCCGGTTGTTGCCTGTCGCGACCGGCACCAGTGGCTGTTCTCTGCCAGCATGCCGGTCAAATCCAATGCAAATGACTGCTCAGGTCGAATGCAAGTGGATGGGCAAGTCTTTGCAATTACCCAGAGTGTGGCGGCGTCGTAGAGCTCGATGGCTTTAGCGTCACTGCGAAAGCCAAGCAAACAGTTGGGCTCGTTGCAGTGTAGTGGGGTAAAGCTGGTTTTGGATTGTCGGATCAGCCGGTCCTTCATGCTGCTTTGATCGGCGTCACTGGGCTCGGATGGCGGGCTGTTTTCGGTAGCTAGGTCTTTCACTTGCGCAGCCCCAGCGCTATGGGTGGGCGGGGCGGCCTATAACTAGGTTGAGTGAAACGGTACCCAAAACGGTACTCAAATTTATTTTTTAAGGCTAGTAAAGAAAAAGGCCAGCTCGAAGGCTGGCCTAAGTCGTTGTTTCATATGGTGGGCCCACACGGACTCGAACCGTGGACCAAAGGATTATGAGTCCTCTGCTCTAACCAACTGAGCTATGGGCCCTCAGAGGCGGGCGGATTATACCGGTGCCTTCTCTGCAGCGCCAACCGAATGGCGCGGGGTGAGGAAGTTTTGTGCGAAGGCGTCCGCATGGATCGCGCGGCTTACAACGAAACCTTGGATTTGCTCGCACCCTTCGGCAGCGAGGAACAGTTCCTGGGCTTTGGTTTCCACCCCTTCGGCGATCACGGTCAGTTGCATGCTACGGCCCAGGGCCATGATGGCGCGCACAATGGCAACGTCATTGCTGTCGTTGGGCAGGCCGCGCACGAAGGATTGGTCGATTTTCAGGGTGTCGACCGGCAGGCGCTTTAGGTAGCTGAGCGAGGAGTAGCCGGTGCCGAAGTCGTCGATGGCCAGCTGGATGCCCAAGCTTTTCAGCTGATGCAGCAGGTTCAGCGCTTCTTCGGCTTGGTTCATGATGAAGCTTTCGGTGATTTCCAGTTGCAGCAGTTCGGGGGCCAGTTTGTGGTCTTCCAGCAGGCTGGAGATGCGTGCCAGCAGGTGTGGTTGGCGCAGTTGAACGCCAGTCAGGTTGACCGACAGCGGACCGAACGGTGCGTGATGTTGTTGCCATTGCTGCATTTGCCAGCAGGCCCGGCGCAGTACCCAGTCACCGAGGGCGATGATCAGGCCGGTTTCTTCGGCCAGGGGTATAAAGCGGTCCGGCGGTATCTCACCAAAGATCGGGTGGTGCCAGCGCAGCAGGGCTTCGGCGCCGATCAGGCGGTTGGTACTCAGGCTACGTTTAGGCTGGTAGTAAAGCTGCAGTTGTTCCAGTTCGATGGCGCGGCGTAATTCGCGCTCAAGGGCCATGCGTTCGGTGGCCTGGAAGGTCAGGTCGCGGGTGTAACGCTCCACGCGGTTGCGGCCGCGCGCCTTGGAGCGGTACATGGCGGCGTCGGCATTTTTCACCAGGGTGGCGACATCTTCTCCGTCGTCGGGGTAGCGGCTGATGCCAATACTGGCGCTGATAAACAGCTCCTGTTCGTCGAACCGGAAGGGCAGGCTGAAGCACTCGAGTAGCTTGTGCGCGACCCGCTCGGCGTCCTCTGCGTGCTGCAGGCCCGGCAGCAGGATGATGAATTCATCACCGCCCAGGCGAGCCACCGTATCGATATCACGCAGGTGGGTTTTCAAGCGTTCGGCAATGCTCCTGAGCAGTTGGTCGCCGACCGGGTGGCCAAGGCTGTCGTTGATGTTTTTGAAGCGGTCGAGGTCAATAAACAGCACTGCGCCCATGCGTTTGTCGACGCGGGCATCTTCAAGGGCGGTGCGCAGGCGCGCTTCGAACAGCATTCGGTTGGGCAGGTCGGTCAGCGGGTCATGGTGGGCCTGGTGGTCGAGGCTGGCCTGGGCATGTTTGAGTGAGCTGATGTCGGCGAAGACGCCGACAAAGTGGGTGATGTGCTCATTGCTGTCGCGTACCGCGCTGATGGTCAGCCACTCGGGGAAGAGCTCACCATTCTTGCGTTTATTCCAGATTTCACCCTGCCAATGCCCAGAGGCGCTGAGGTTGTGCCACATGGCGGCGTAGAAGGCGCTGTCGTGGTTGCCGGAGGCGAGCAGGCGCGGCGACTGGCCGAGGGCTTCGGCCTCGCTGTAGCCGGTAATGGTGGTGAAAGCGCGATTGACCGCAGTAATGCGTTGCTGCAGGTCGGTGATCATCACGCCTTCGGCCGTGCTTTCGAAAACCGTAGCGGCCTGCTTGAGGTTTTCCTGCATTTGCTCGCGCTCGGTGATGTCGCGCGCGATGGTCAGCATGCAGGTATCGCCTTCAATGGGAATCGGCTGCACTGACATCTCGCAAGTGCGCAGCGAGCCGTTGCGGGTGCGAATAAGCGCGCGGAAGTCGCGGACCGAGCCGTGCTGTTGCACGTGCTCGAACATCCGTGTGCGGTCATCCGGGTTGTCCCAAATGCCCAGTTGCAGGGTCGAGCTGTCAGTTGCCTCGTGTACGCTGTAGCCGGTGATGCGGCTGAAGCCTTCGTTGACATCGAGCAACTGGCCATCGCTTAAGCGGGTGATCAGCAGGCCATCTGGAGAGGCATGAAAGGCTTTGGCGAATTTGTCTTCGGAGAGTTTCAGGCGCTGTTGGGTGTCTTTCAGTTCGCTGATGTCGCGCACGGCCACGACCAGCGTAGTGGTGTCATCCACGGTGACCGGTTGCGCGGAGATGAGTGCAGTGAACTGGCTGCCGTTGCGTCGGCGAAAGGCGCTCTCGATGTTGTGCACGTTGCCTTGGCGCAGCATGTCCAGAATGCGCGGGCCGATGCCTTGCTCGCTCCACAGACCGAGCTCCGAACTTGTGTGGCCGACGGCCTCGACGGCGCTGATGCCGAATTGTTGTTCGAAGGTTTTGTTGACGGCGAGCAGGCGGCCGTCGTGCTGATTGAGCAGGGCGATGATGTCCGGGCAGTTGTGGAAGACTGAGGCAAACTTCTGCTCCGAGAGTGCCAGGGCCTGCTCGGTGCGTTTGGTTTCCGTGATGTCGATCAGTAGGCCACGCAGCGTCTGGCTGCCATCTAGGGGTGACAGCGTGACAATGTCGCGTACCCAAACTTCACGGCCGTCCGCAGCGAGCATGCGGTAATCCATGCTGTGATCGCGGCCAGCTTGGGTTTCGCTGCGGCAATAGTCGATGGCGCAGCGTGCATCATCCGGGTGCAAGACGCGCTCGACAAAACCAGGCGTTAGCCAATCGTGCGCGGGGTAGCCGAGGAGTTTTTCCGCCTGGGGGGCAACGTAGGTGTAGCGAAGGTTGCTAGGGTCCATCTGCCAGGCGACTGCGTTGAGGCTTTCCACCAGGCCACGGTAATGCTGCTCGCTGTTGCGTAGTTCGTTTTCCAGCTGTTCGCGGTTGTGCATTTCACTGCGCAACCGATGGTTGATGCGCAGGATGCTGAAGATGATCAGCAGGGCTGCCAGCAGGCCGGGAAGGCCAAATAGCAGTAGGCTGCGCCAGAATGGTCGTGAGTCGAGTGGGTCACTCACCCAGCGCTGCTGAATTTCGGCGATTTCACTGGGCGTGAGTTCGGCCAGCAGTTTGTCGAGTATCCCGGCCAGGATGGCTTGATCCTTGGGCACGGCCATGGCCAGTTGGTAGCGGAGTGGGGTTTGGCCGCTGATGACTATGCCGTCGAGCTTAAGTTGGCGCAGGTGCCAGATGCTGGAGGCAAGGTCACCGACCATGGCATCGGCCTGTCCTGAGGCCAGTGCTTGTAAGGCAGCGGCTACGCTGGGGCGCGGCCAGAGGCGCAGCTCGGGGTGTTTGTCGCGCAGCAGTTCGTGGGTGGCGTAACTGTCGACCACGGCCACACGCAGCCCTCGTAAGTCACGGATTTTGCTGGGTTGCGGACCTTGTTCCTGGCTCAGGATGACAATCGGGAAGTCGAGGTAGGGGCGTGTGAACGTCAGATACTGCTCGCGCTCGGGGGTGGCCATCAGGCTGGGCAGCAGGTGTAGCTTGCCGGTTCGGGCATCGGCCAGCACTTCGCTCCAGTTCTGCGCGGGAGCCGGGCGCAGGGTGACCGGCAGGCGCTGTTCGATCAGCCGAACATAGTCGGCGGCGAGTCCCTGGTACTGTTCGTCACCGTCGATGAGCTCGTACGGTGGCCAGTCACGGTCCACGCCCAAGCTCAGTTGCGGGTTTTCGGCTAGCCAGGTCTGTTCTGTGGGCGTCAGTTCAAGGCTGAGGACGGGCACAGCCCAGCATGCCAAACACAACAGGAGGGTGGCTGCAACACGCGGCATGGATGGGCTCGTTCGCTGGGCAATAAGCAAAAGTGTAGACCTGCCTGGCAAGCCTTGGTAGTTGCCCAGAATGCAAAACCCCCGGCAGGGCCGGGGGTTTTGGTGTTACTCGTCGAGGAAGGAGCGCAGATGCTCGCTTCTCGTCGGGTGGCGCAGCTTGCGTAGTGCCTTGGCTTCGATCTGACGAATCCGCTCGCGGGTTACATCGAACTGCTTACCGACTTCCTCAAGGGTGTGATCGGTATTCATGTCGATGCCAAAGCGCATGCGCAGTACTTTGGCTTCACGCGCGGTGAGGCCGGAGAGTACTTCGCGGGTCGCTTCTTTAAGGCTCTCAACGGTGGCGACATCGATTGGCGACTGCATGGTCGAGTCTTCGATGAAGTCACCCAGATGAGAGTCTTCGTCATCACCGATTGGGGTTTCCATGGAGATCGGCTCTTTAGCGATCTTCAGTACCTTGCGGATCTTGTCCTCGGGCATTTCCATGCGTTCACCCAGCTCTTCCGGCGTCGGTTCGCGACCCATTTCCTGCAACATCTGCCGGGAAATACGGTTGAGCTTGTTGATCGTCTCGATCATGTGCACCGGGATGCGGATGGTCCGCGCCTGATCAGCAATCGAGCGGGTGATCGCCTGGCGAATCCACCAGGTGGCGTAAGTCGAGAACTTGTAACCGCGACGGTATTCGAACTTGTCCACCGCTTTCATCAGGCCGATGTTGCCTTCCTGAATCAGGTCGAGGAACTGCAGGCCGCGGTTGGTGTACTTCTTGGCAATCGAGATCACCAGGCGCAAGTTCGCTTCAACCATCTCTTTCTTCGCGCGACGGGCCTTGGCCTCGCCGATCGACATGCGACGGTTGATGTCCTTGATTTCAGCCAGGGTCAGTTCGCACTCGGCTTCCAGTGCAGTCAGCTTCTGCTGGCAGCGCTGGATGTCAGCTTGCACATTGCCAATGGCTTCGGCGTATTTAGCCTTGCCTTTGGCCAGGCCAACGGACCACTCGGCATCGATTTCATTGCCAGGGAACAGCTTGAGGAAATCGGCGCGTGGCATACGTGCATCACGCACGCAGAGTTGCATGATGGCGCGTTCCTGGGCGCGCAGGCGCTCTAGGGAGCTGCGTACGCGGACAACCAGAGCGTCGTACTGTTTAGGTACCAGCTTGATCGGCATGAACAGCTCGGCCATTTCTTTCAGCGCGGCAGTGCCTTGCTTGCTGTTACGGCCATGCTTTTTCAGGGCTTTCTTGGCGAGTTCCAGGGCGTCACCGATCGCGGTGAAACGGCGCAGAGCCTCTTCAGGGTCCGGGCCGCCATCGCCTTCTTCTTCCTCGTCATCGCTGGCTTCGGCGTCGTCGTCGTCAGTCTCTTCGGCGGCATCGCCGTCTTTAACTGGAACAGGCGCAGCCGCTTCAGCGGGAACAATGCCGTCATCCGGATCGATATAGCCGCTGAGGACTTCAACCAGGCGACCACCATCGGTGGTGACACGGGTGTACTCGGCCAGAATGCTGTCGACAGTGCCGGGGAAATGGGCGATAGCGCCCATCACTTCACGGATGCCTTCCTCGATGCGTTTGGCGATTTCGATCTCGCCTTCGCGGGTCAGCAGTTCCACGGTGCCCATTTCACGCATGTACATGCGCACTGGGTCCGTCGTGCGGCCGATATCGGTCTCCACCGCTGCCAGCGCTGCAGCGGCTTCTTCAGCGGCTGCCTCGTCGGTATCGGCGTCGGCCAACATAAGGGCGTCCGCATCCGGAGCACTCTCGTGTACGGGGATCCCCATGTCGTTAATCATGCGGATGATGTCTTCCACCTGCTCCGGATCAGAAATATCTTCCGGTAGGTGGTCGTTGACCTCTGCGTAAGTCAGATACTTCTGCTCACGACCCAGGGTGATCAACTCTTTGATACGAGACTGCTGTTGCGCTTTTCCGGACATAACACCCTATCCACTGAAGGTCTTGGCGGGCAAAAAACAAGCCGCGGATTATACCCGAGTAACACCCCTAAGCGCCAGTTGAGCTCGGGATTACCGGTGATGCATTACGGCTCAGCAAGCTGCGCAGCTGGTCTTTCTCTTCTGCGCTCAACTCACTTTGACGGGCTTTGCGCAGCAAATGTTCCAGGCTGCGCTCGCGTTGGCGGGCTACTAGACTAGTTATAGTGTCGAAAAACTGTTGTTCAAGGTTGTCGGCTGAAATCAGCCATTCCTTTTCTGCCAAGGCGCGCAATAGGCGGCCCTGTTCGGTGCCGTGCCAGCGTGCGATCAGTTGCAGTGAGCGCAAGTTGGGGCTCTTTTGCAGGGCGCCTAGCAAGGCGACCAGCAGTTGGGCGTAAGTATCGTCTTCGGCGGCGAAGTGGCTGACATCTTCGACTTTCTGCGCCAGTTGCGGGTGATGCAGCAGGGTGCGCAGGGCGCTCAGGTGCGGCGATTCGACGCTGACGGCAGTGCGTGGTGCGCGTGGTGCGAACTCACCCTGGCCCTTCTTGCTCCACTTGCCGCCGTCTTTCTTCCAGTTGCCCTTGCCTTTATTGCGTTCAAATTCCGGGGCGGGGCTGGGGTTTTCGTATTCGTTGCGGCTTGGCTCGACATCGTAATAGGCGCTGTCGGGAATATCGGGGTAATCCGGGTAGTCGCTGAGTGGGGCGCTGTTCTGGCTCGACTGGCTGCTGCGGGCGGTTGGCGCCATTTGCTGCAGGGCTTCGCTGGATAAACCGGTAATTTCGCTCAGGCGCTGGCGCATCAGGGCGCGCAGGTTGTTGCCGGGGATCTTGTCGATCAGTGGCGCGGCCAGGGTCATCAGGTGCGCCTTGCCTTCCAGTGAGCGCGGGTCGGCCTCTTCGCTCAGCTGCTGGAAGAAGTAGTCGGCCAGTGGCTGCGCGTGTTGGTTGATCCGTGCGCGGAAGGCGTCAGTGCCTTCGCTGCGTACCAGGGTGTCCGGGTCTTCGCCGTCAGGCAGAAACAGAAAGCGCGCGCGGCGCCCGTCCTGCAGGCTCGACAGGGTCGCCTCCAGGGCGCGCCAGGCGGCGTTGCGGCCGGCTGCGTCGCCATCGAAGCAGAACAATACGCTCGGCACGACGCGAAACAGGCGCTTGAGGTGTTCTTCGCTGGTGGCGGTGCCGAGGGTGGCGACGGCGTTGCGCAGGCCTTGTTGGGCTAGGGCGATGACGTCCATATAGCCTTCGACCACCATGATCTCGTCGAGATCGCGATTGTGCTTGCGTGCCTCGAACAGGCCGTAAAGCTCCTGGCCTTTGTGGAATACCGGGGTTTCCGGGGAGTTCAGGTATTTCGGTTTTTCGTCACCCAGCACCCGGCCGCCGAAGGCAATCACTCGGCCGCGGCTGTCGCGGATCGGGAACATGATGCGGTCGCGGAAGCGGTCGTAGCGCTTGCCGCTTTCGGCATTCTCCACCAGCAGGCCGGCGTCAATCATCGCCTTCTGCTGCAGGCTGTCGCTGGCCAGGTGCTTCAGCAGGTTGTCCCAGCCTGGCGGGGCGAAGCCCATGCCGAAGTCGCGGGCGATCTCGCCGGATAGGCCGCGGCCTTTCAGGTAGTCAATCGCGGCTTTGCGCTGCGGATGACTTTTCAGTGCCTGTTTGTAGAACTCGGCGGCAGCGGTCAGTAGCGGGTAAAGCGGCGAGTCCGTAGGTTGGCGCGGTTTGTTGTTGCGTCCGCCTTCCTCGCGGGGCACTTCCATGCCTGCGCGCTTGGCCAGGTCCTCGATTGCCTGGGGGAAGTCCAGTTGGTCGTGGTCCATGATAAAACCCAGCGCGTTGCCGCCGGCGCCGCAGCCAAAGCAGTAATAGAACTGTTTGTCCGGGCTGACGCTGAACGAGGGGGTTTTTTCTTTATGGAAGGGGCAGCAGGCGGTGTAGTTCTTGCCGGCCTTTTTCAGCTGGATGCGCGAGGCGACCACGTCGACGATGTCGGTGCGGTTGAGCAGGTCATCGATAAAAGACTGTGGGATCAGGCCGGCCATAGGCGCTCAGAATACTGTCATGCGCTGGGGCAGAACAGGGTGGGGCAAAAACTAAAAGACTCCGATCGTCACCCGAGGGTGGCGCGGAGTCTAAAAGCGAAACCCGGCCAGGCCGGGTGTCAGGCGTTGCTGGTACTGATTAGTACAGGCGAACGCTGCGGCGCTGCTCGCGCTGCACTTTCTTGGCGTGACGCTTAACAGCGGCTGCTGCTTTACGCTTACGCTCGGAAGTTGGCTTTTCGTAGAATTCACGGCTGCGAACTTCAGCCAGAACACCGGCTTTTTCGCAGGAGCGCTTGAAACGACGCAGAGCTACGTCGAAGGGTTCGTTCTCTTTAACTTTGACGGCTGGCATCCAGGGCTTACCTTCTTTATTACCGGGGGTAACGTTACTCCTGGCAGATGGCGCTGGAGAACGTAGGTTTTTAAGGGTTGCGGATGTTACCGCCTCATCGCGAGGAATGCAAAGCCTCTGATCGAAAAGCGCTGGCCGGCTCGCGCCAGCGGCCATTATCATGCGCGCCTTCGAAGTTGCACACACTACTACAAGGCACTGCCCATGCTGGTTCTGGGATTGGAAACCTCCTGCGACGAAACCGGTGTCGCGCTCTACGACAGCGAACGTGGCCTGCTGGCCGATGCGCTCTTCAGCCAGATTGATCTGCACCGTGCGTATGGTGGCGTAGTGCCGGAGCTGGCTTCGCGCGATCACGTCAAGCGCATGCTGCCGTTGATCCGTCAGGTGTTGAGCGAGGCCGGCTGCGTTGCTACTGATATCGACGCTATCGCCTATACCGCCGGCCCCGGCCTGGTAGGTGCACTCCTCGTGGGGGCGTCCTGTGCCCAAGCACTGGCGTTTGCCTGGGATATCCCAGCGCTCGGTGTGCACCATATGGAAGGCCATTTGCTGGCGCCGATGCTGGAAGAACAGCCGCCGGCTTTTCCGTTCGTCGCTTTGTTGGTGTCGGGCGGGCATACCCAGTTGGTTCGGGTCGATGGCATCGGTCAGTACCAGTTGCTCGGCGAGTCTCTGGATGATGCGGCGGGCGAGGCATTCGACAAGACCGCCAAATTGATGGGGCTGCAGTATCCCGGTGGTCCGGAGATTGCCCGTCTGGCGCTGAGCGGTACGCCTGGGCGCTTCAAGTTTCCTCGGCCAATGACTGATCGCCCGGGGCTGGAGTTCAGCTTCAGCGGCCTGAAGACCTTTACCCTGAATACCTGGCAGCAGTGTCAGGCGGCGGGCGACAACTCCGAGCAGACTCGCTGTGACATCGCCCTGGCGTTCCAGCAGGCGGTGGTCGACAC
Organism: Pseudomonas sp. 9AZ; assembly: GCF_902506525.1. Classification (NCBI taxonomy): domain Bacteria; kingdom Pseudomonadati; phylum Pseudomonadota; class Gammaproteobacteria; order Pseudomonadales; family Pseudomonadaceae; genus Pseudomonas; species Pseudomonas sp. 9AZ. The sequence continues at coordinate 4,143,876 of NZ_LR733840.1, read as the reverse complement.
CCTCACTATCAAATGCAAGCGGGCCCTCAAGCAAACCGGGTTGAACAACCTGGTGATCGCCGGCGGCGTGAGTGCCAACCAGGCGCTGCGGCAGTCGCTGGAGAAGATGCTCGCTGAGCTGAAGGGCGGCGTGTTCTACGCTCGTCCAGCGTTCTGCACCGATAACGGCGCGATGATCGCTTATGCCGGCTGCCAGCGTTTACTGGCGGGGCAGCATGAGGATTTGAGCATCAAGGTGCAGGCACGCTGGCCGATGGAGCAATTGCCGGCGCTGTAAGCCGGCTGGGTTCGTTCATTCGATTTAGAAATGCCGCTCACGGCCGGCGAACAGATCGCGTAAATTGCTGCGGTGGCGCCAGACGATCAGTCCGGTCAGCGCGCAGACCGGCAATAGGGCGTCGGGTTGTTGCCACGCCAGCAGCGGCAGGGTCAGCGGTGTGGCGATCAGTGCAGCCAGCGAGCTGGTACGAGTCAGAACAAAGGTCAGTAACCAGGCGCCAACGGCCAGTAAAGCGGCTGGCGGGTAAAGCCCCAAGAGCATGCCGGCGGCCGTGGCGACACCTTTGCCGCCACGGAAGTTGAAGTACAGCGGATACAGGTGGCCGATAACGGCAGCCAGGCCGATCCAGGCTTGTTGTTGCAGATTGAAGCCGAGCAGGCCGGCGATCAGCACGGGAAGCAGGCCTTTGAGCAGGTCGCCGATCAGTGTGAGGATGGCCAGGCGTTTGCCGGCAACCCGGAACATGTTGGTAGCACCGGGATTGCCCGAGCCACTGGCGCGCGGGTCTGGTCCGCCGCTTAAGCGGCTGAGCAGAATGGCGAAGGACAACGAGCCGAGCAGGTAGGCGAGGGTCGCCAACAGCCAAAACATGGTATCCATTCCGGGGCAAGGGAGCCCTGATTCTAACTAGGTGCGGCAGCCTTGTCGTGCCACGGAGAGCGTGCTTGGACACAGTTTTTATCGAGGGCCTGGAAGTCGATACGGTGATTGGTGCCTACGACTGGGAGCGTACCATTCGCCAGTGTTTGCGCCTGGACCTGTACCTGGGCTGGGATAATCGTCCCGCTGCTGCCGGTGACGAGCTGGACAAGGCGTTGGATTACGCCAAAGTTTCGCAGCGAATTCAGGCATTTGCCAGCGAGTCGCAGTTTATCCTGGTGGAAACCTTTGCCGAGCGGTTGGTCGAGTTGCTGATGGCTGAGTTTCAAATCCCTTGGGTGCGGCTCAAGCTGACCAAGCCCGGTGCCGTGCCGGCGGCCAGTGGTGGGGTAGGCGTGGAGATCGAGCGCGGATGTCGCTAACTCCCGTACTACTCGGTCTGGGCAGCAATATCGGCCGCGAAGCACACCTGTGTGCCGGCCTTGATGCGCTTGATGGTCTGCTCAGTGAGATGCGCTGCTCGCCGGTATTCGAAAGCCAGGCGGTGGGCATCAAGAGCGGGCCGTTTTTCAATCTGGTGGTGGCCGGCTATAGCGACCTGCCGTTAGGTGAGCTGGACCGTCGGCTGAAATTTATCGAAGCCGATAACGGTCGCTATGCGCCTGAGCGCAAGGGACTGCCGCTGGATATCGATGTTCTGCTGTATGGCGACCGGGTCGGCAACTTCGACGGTTTGATCCTGCCGCGTGCAGAAATCCTCAAGAACGCTTTCGTCCTTTGGCCCCTGGCCCTGTTGGTGCCGGATGTTCTGCATCCGGCGCAGCAGCGCAGCTTTGCCGAGCTCTGGCATGCGGCGCAGATTGACCAGCAGCTGTGGCCGGTGGCATTCAGCTGGCGTGAGCTGCAGCTGACGCCGGCTGCGATGTGCGCCGAGTATCCGGCCAAACCCTGATCAAGGAGTGCTGACGATAATCGCCACGCGGCGGTTCTCACTGCGTCCTTCGGCGGTATTGTTGTCGGCAATCGGCTTACTCTGCCCCATGCCATGCGTGGCAATTAGCTGCGCATCCATTCCTGCACCCTGCATGACGGTCGCCACCGTCTGTGCGCGGCGCAGGGACAGCTGTTGGTTGTAAGCCGCCTGGCCAACATTGTCAGTGTGGCCTTCCAAACGCACCTGCTGAATGCCGACGCCGAGCAAGGCCTGGGTGATTTGTGTCAGTTGCGCGGTGCTGGCGCTGGAGACAACTTCCGAGTCGGTGTCGAACAGTACTTTGCCGGAGAGGCCGAGTTCCCAGCCGTCTTCGGTCCACTGGAAACCATGGCTTTTGAGCAAGGCCACCTGCTCGGCAGTGAGGCCTTTGGGTGTGCTCTGGCAGCCGCTGATGAGCAGTGCTGCGCCGAGCACGCCGATAAAGATCAATCGCATTAAGCTGCGCAAGGTGAAGCTCCTTTTCAGTTGGTAAGTGAGTCCTGGCTTTTGGCCATTATTCGCCCGCGCTGGCTGCGCTTTGCGTGGTACATGGCGACGTCAGCCTCATGCACCAGGGCTTCGGGGTTGTCGGCGTGCTCCGGGTAGAGGGCGATGCCGATGCTCAGGGAGGTTGTGATGCTGCCGCCTTCGGGCAGGGCGATGGGCTTATGCATGCTGTCGATGATCTTGTCGGCGATCAGCACCGCATCATCTTCATGGTGAATAGGTTTGAGCAGCACGGCAAATTCGTCGCCGCCCAGGCGCGCAACGGTGTCGCCCTCACGCAATTGGGCGCGCAGGCGCTGGGCAATGGCGATCAGCACAGCATCGCCTGCGGCGTGGCCGAGCTGATCGTTGATTTCCTTGAAACGGTTGCTGTCGAGAAACAGCACAGCCATCTGCGTCTGGCTGTCGCGGGCTTCGCGCATGCTGCCGAGCAGACGCGATTCGAAGAAGGCACGGTTGGGCAGGCCAGTCAGGGCGTCGTGACTGGCCTGGTGCGCCAGCGAGGCGTTTTCGCGTTCCAGTTGATGCTGCCAGGACTCCAGTTGATCGAGTAGGGCGTTGAAGTCTTCGGCCAGCTCGTTGAGGTCGGCGATATGGGTGGCCGGTACGCGCTGGTTGAAGGTGCGCTCCACGGAAATGTTATGCGCCACCTGCGACAGGTTGCGCAGTGGTTGGGTAATCGCCCGCTGTATGCGCTTGGAGCCATAGGTGGCGCCCAGTGCACTGAGCGCCAGGCTAGCCAGCAGGCCTAGCAGGCCGCCGATCAGGAAGCGCAGCAGGGTGGTGCCTTGACCGCTTATGTGTAGTGCGCCGATCTGTTTGCCCTGGTAGGTGATGGGCTGAATCACCATATCGGGCAGTAATAGACGGGCGATCGCTTGTTCGGCGCTGTTGAGTACGGTGTTATTGGGGGTGTCCAGGCTGGCGAGCAGCTCGCCATCTTTATCGAAGACAGCCACCTGGGCGATTTCTTCGGTCTTGCAGATCTGTTCCAGGGCGTCGCGCACCGCCGCTCGATCGTTGAATACCACAGCGGCTTCCAGGGTGTAGGCCAGGGAGCGGGCGATCAGTTGCAGGTTATGGCCGGCGTAGGTGCTGAGCGCGAGCAGGCTGACCAGGGTCAGCGACAGACTGGTCAGGCCCATGGCCAGCAGGGCGACACGCAGGTGGGCGTTATGCAGCAGGCGGCGCAGGCTTGGGCGCTGCTGGCTGACTTCGGGCTTTCTACGGTTCATGGTTGCGGTCCTGCGCGCTTGCCCAGCTGAAGCACATTCGGGTGAACGCGGATGCCGCTACGCGCGACGGCATCGAGGTTGACCTTGAACCCCACATGTTCATCGCTGATGCTCAGGCAGAACAGGCTGCCTTCGCTGCAGGCCTGGCTGGTTTCGCTGATGGTCAGGATCGGCTTGCCAACCAGGCGGCTAAACAGGGCTATTCGTTGGCTGTCCTCGATCACCCCGAGGTAGACGGCTTCGCAGTCGGTTTCCAGCAATGGGCTGTCAACCAGCAAACGTTTGGCCTGTACTGGCTGCCGGGACTCCAGCTCGTGGTCTTGCCACAGCAAGTCGGCGTATTCGGTTGGTGCAATCACACATAGACGCAATACTTCTGGCTGCTGCGGCCAGCGCGCATAACTGAGGATGCCGTGAACCACATGGGCAGCCTGAGTCGCGCGCAGCGTGGCGCTGTCCGCGTCGCTCGATTCGGCGTGGGCCAGTATCGGCAAGAGTGCCAGTAGGGTGCAGCAGAGAACTTTTCGGTTGGCGCGCATAAACACTGGACGATTCAGGAACAAGGTATAGGTCTCCGGCGTGGCCTGTTCGGCGCTGACGCGACGCGCGTTGACGCGTGGCGAGGCAGGCTCTTTTAAGTAAAGCTCACATGCTTATATTTTGGCGTCAAAATTTATGCGTGATATGGCTGGAGGCCTAGTGCTGCAAGGCCTTCAGCCTATCAGTGTGCTGCGCGTAACGCTACGGTTGAGGGTGGTTCTGGCGAAATTGTTCAAGCGCCTGCAGGCGTTCTTTTTGTAGTGCGCTGCCCAGTTCTGCCCCTTGCAGGCCGCGCTCGAGCAGTGGTTGCACAGCCACGGCGTGTGCGGCATGCATGGCGGCCCGCAGGTAGTCAGCCTGCGGGTAGGCGCGTTGTTCAAGGCCGAGGCGGCCGCGGGCATCCATTTCACAGGCCGCGATAAATTCTTCGAAGCGTTGCGGGCGGCGGAATACGTCGAAGCCTTGCAGCAGTTTGAGCAGGGTCGAAGCCTTCAGCTCCAGAGCGCGGTGGCCGTGGGTGTGGAATTCGCCGACCTGCAAAGCCAGTTCCTGACAATCCTTGGGCGCCTTGCAGCGCTGGTTGATCGCGCGGATCAGCTTCAGTCCGGTGTGTTCATGGGCGATATGCCGGGGCCATTCGGCCTCCGGCGTCAGACCTTTGCCGACATCGTGCAGCAAGCAGGCCCAGCGCACGGTTAGCGGTTGTTGGTGCTCGGCACACTGGCGCAGCACGCTGAGTACATGCTCGCCGGTGTCGATCTCCGGATGATGGGCGGCGGGTTGTGGCACACCGAACAGCGCGTCGACCTCGGGCAGCAGTTCGCGCAGGGCGCCGCAGTCGCGCAGCACCTGGATAAATACATCCGGGCGCGGCTCCATCAGGGCGCGGGAGATTTCTTTCCAGCTGCGTTCCGGCGTCAGTGCGTTTAGCTCGCCGGACTCGCTCAGTTCGCGCATTAGCACCAGGGTTTCAGGCGCTACGCTGAAACCCAGTGGTGCGTAACGGGCGGCAAAGCGGGCGACGCGCAGCACGCGCAGCGGGTCTTCGGCGAAGGCCGGGGATACATGGCGCAGCAGTCGGGCGTCGAGATCGCGCTGACCGCCGTAGGGGTCAATCAACGTGCCGTGATCGTCCTCGGCCATGGCGTTGACGGTCAGGTCGCGGCGGATCAGGTCTTCTTCAAGGGTCACTTCTGGGCTGGCGAAGAAGGTGAAACCGCCGTAGCCGCGCCCACTTTTGCGCTCGGTGCGGGCCAGGGCGTATTCCTCGCCGGTCTGCGGGTGCAGAAATACCGGAAAGTCCGCGCCCACCGGGCGGTAGCCCAACTCAAGCATCTGTTCGGCGCTGGCGCCGACGACGACCCAGTCAATCTCGCTGACTTCACGACCCAACAGGCGATCACGTACCGCGCCGCCGACTTTGTAAATCTGCATCATGGTTCCTCCGCTAAGTGCGGAGGATAGCGGCTGGCCACTGACGAGGGGTAGCCTGGATGCAGTTCTGAGTGGTTCAGCGTATTCCCGGATTGCATCCGGACTACGGGCTGGCTAGGGGGATTTGCTGCAAGAGTGCTTGGGTGGCGCGTTCGAGCAGTTCAGCGCTGTCTTTGGCGGGGCTCAGGCCGGTATTGACCAAGCCTTCCCAGAGGATGTGCTGCGTCGGAGTGGTCAGGCGGACGCGCAAGGTGCCGGTTTCATCGCGCAGGCGGTGGATCGCCTGGTAGGGGCCAAGCGGGGTAGGTGGGGCGGCCTCGACCTTGAAGTCCAGTGGGCTGTCCTGCACTGCCAGCCAGTAATACACCTGAATCTCTGCTTGCGGGTTAGCCCGGTAACCACGGGCACTCAAGCCCTCGCGCAATAACTGTTCAAGCTGTGTATAGCGCTCGGAAAAGGGCACATCGCCGTCTACGGCCTGTTCGGCGGCGATCAGGCTGAAGCTGTGTCTGCCGGTCAGTTCGGCGCTGGCGGGTGTCAGTACCTGGGCGCGCGGCAGCTGGCTGCTGCAGGTGGCCAGTGCCAGGCACAGCAGTAATACGATAAACAGGCGCATCAGCAGATTCCCGGTTGGTCTGCTGCGCATGCTGGTGCTTGGCATCGTGGGCGCGCAACCGATCAAATGGGCGGGATCATAAGGTCGAGGCGCGGGTAGTCGCTGTCATGTTCGGTTTCATGCTTGGGCGGTACATGCTGGGTGCCGATCAGTTGTTCTCCTTGGTACATCTCCAAGTGGATATTGAAACCCCACAGGCGGTGTAGGTGTTTCAGCACTTCCTCGGTGGAGTTGCCCAGCGGTTTGCGATCATGCTGCTGGTGGCGCAGGGTCAGCGAGCGGTCGCCGCGGCGGTCGATACTCCAGATCTGCACATTGGGTTCGCGGTTGCCCAGGTTGTATTGCGCGGCCAGGGTTTCCCGAATCTGTTGGTAGCCAGGCTCGTCATGGATCGCGGGTACAACCAGCTCGTCTTTCTGGTCGTCATCGAGAATGCTGAACAGCTTGAGGTCGCGGATCACTTTGGGTGACAGATACTGCAGGATAAAGCTCTCGTCCTTGAAGCTGTTCATGGCGAATTTCAGGGTTGTGAGCCAGTCGCTGCCGGCAATGTCGGGGAACCAGCGGCGATCTTCCTCAGTAGGCGCTTCGCAGATGCGGCGAATATCGCGGTACATGGCAAAGCCCAGCGCATAGGGGTTGATGCCGCTGTAATAGGGGCTGTCGAATGGCGGCTGATAGACCACGCTGGTGTGCGACTGCAGGAACTCCATCATAAAGCCTTCGGTCACCAAGCCTTCGTCGTACAGATCGTTCATCAGGGTGTAGTGCCAGAAGGTGGCCCAGCCTTCGTTCATCACCTGCGTTTGGCGTTGTGGGTAGAAGTACTGGGCAATCTTGCGCACGATGCGAATGATCTCGCGCTGCCAGGGCTCGAGCAGCGGGGCATGTTTTTCCAAGAAGTAGAGGATGTTTTCCTGTGGCTCTGCAGGGAAGCGTTTGTTGTCTTTGCCGTCGCCTTTGCTGGCGCTTTTCGGGATGGTGCGCCAGAGGTCGTTGATCTGCTTCTGCAGGTGTTCTTCACGGTCCTTCATGCGCCGCCGTTCTTCCTCGGCTGAAATCGGGTAGGGGCGTTTGTAGCGGTCGACGCCGTAGTTCATCAGCGCGTGGCAGGAGTCGAGCAGGTCTTCCACTGCGTCGATGCCGTGGCGCTCCTCGCACTGCATGATGTACTGCTTGGCGAACACCAGGTAGTCGATGATCGAGCTAGCATCGGTCCAGGTGCGGAACAGGTAGTTGCCCTTGAAGAAGCTGTTGTGGCCGTAGCAGGCATGGGCGATCACCAGGGCCTGCATGCAGATGGTGTTTTCTTCCATCAGGTAGGCGATGCACGGGTCGGAGTTGATCACGATCTCGTATGCCAGGCCCATCTGTCCGCGCTTGTAGCCCTTTTCGGTGCTGAGGAAGTGCTTGCCGTAGGACCAGTGGTGATAACCCAGCGGCATGCCGACCGAGGCGTAGGCGTCCATCATCTGCTCGGCGGTGATCACCTCGATCTGGTTGGGGTAGGTGTCCAGCGCATAGCGTTCGGCGATGCGGCCGATTTCGCGGTCGTACTGGCGGATCAGCTCGAAGGTCCACTCCGAACCCGTGGAGATCGGCTGGCGACGCTTGTCTTTGTTCGTGCTCATGTGGCTAGCCTCCGCTGAAACAGGTCGCGGAATACCGGGTAAATGTCACCGGCCGCCACCAGCTGCTGCTGGGCAAAGGTGTCTGCGAATGCCTCACTCACGTGCTCATACTCAAACCACAGCGCCTGATGCTCGCGCGGGGTGATCTCGACGTAAGTGAAGTACTGCACGAACGGCATGATCTGGTTGATCAATATGTCCCTGCAGATCGGCGAGTCATCATTCCAGTTGTCACCATCCGACGCCTGGGCGGCGTAGATATTCCATTCGTTGATCGGGTAGCGCTCGACCATGATCTCCTGCATCAGTTTCAGCGCGCTGGAGACGATGGTGCCGCCGGTTTCCCGTGAATAGAAAAACTCCTCCTCGTCGACCTCTTTGGCACTGGTGTGGTGGCGGATAAACACCACCTCGATCTTGTCGTAGTTCCGCTTGAGGAACAGGTACAGCAGGATAAAGAAGCGCTTGGCAATGTCCTTGGTCGACTGGGTCATGGAACCGGACACGTCCATCAGGCAGAACATCACCGCCTTGGAGCTGGGGTTGGGCTGTTTGACCAGTAGGTTGTACTTGAGGTCGAAGGTGTCGAGGAAGGGAATGCGCTTGATCCGCGCACGCAGCTTGCTGACTTCTTCTTCCAGTGCGTGGATATCGCCAAGGTTATCCGGCTGCTCCAGCTTCAGGCGTTCTAGTTCGGCCTGAGCGCTCTTGAGTTTGTTGCGGCTGCTGCCGGACAGGGCAATGCGCCGCGCGTGGGCCGAGCGCAGGGTGCGGACGATATTGATGCGTGAGGGGTTGCCTTCATTGCTGATGCCGGCGCGTACGCTCTTGAAGGTGTCGGTGCCGGTCAGATGACGCTTGATCAGATTGGGCAGTTCCAGGTCCTCGAACATGAAATCGAGGAATTCTTCCTGGGTGATCTGGAAGACGAACTCATCCATGCCTTCGCCCGAGTTGCTTGCTTTGCCGGCGCCCTGACCGCTGCCTCCACCTTGCGGGCGGGCAATCTTCTCGCCGGTGGTGAATTCACGGTTGCCCGGGTGCACGGTGGTCTGGCGGCCGCCGCGACCATGGTGCAGCACCGGCTCGTCGATATCGCGGCCGGGAATGCTGATTTGCTCACCGTGCTCCATATCAGTGATGGAGCGGCGGCTGACCGCCTCTTCCACGGCCTTCTTGATGTGGTCACGGTAACGCCGCAGGAAGCGCTGGCGGTTCACCGTGCTCTTGTTCTTACCGTTCAGGCGTCGGTCGATCACATGGCTCATAACTGCCCTCCGTGCACTGCAGGCATCAGGCGCAAACGCGGGCAGGGCACTGTGCCGCGCGCTGCGCTGCTGCGTGGTCTGTTGCGTCAGGCCGCTCTATTGCGATTTACGAACCCGCAGATACCACTCGGAGAGCAGGCGTACCTGCTTGTCGGTGTAACCGCGCTCGACCATGCGGGTGACGAAGTCGTTGTGCTTCTGTTGATCCTCCTTGCTTGCTTTGGCGTTGAAGCTGATGACCGGCAGCAGGTCCTCGGTGTTGGAGAACATCTTTTTCTCGATCACCACGCGCAGCTTCTCGTAACTGAGCCATGTCGGGTTTTTGCCATTGTTGTTGGCGCGGGCGCGCAGCACAAAGTTGACGATCTCGTTGCGGAAGTCCTTTGGGTTGCTGATGCCGGCTGGTTTTTCGATCTTTTCCAGCTCTTCATTGAGGGCTACACGGTTGAGAATCTCGCCGGTTTCCGGATCGCGGTATTCCTGATCCTGAATCCAGAAATCGGCGTACAGCACGTAGCGGTCGAAGATGTTTTGCCCGTACTCGCTGTAGGACTCCAGATAGGCCGTTTGGATTTCCTTACCGATAAACTCGATGTAGCGCGGCGCCAGGTACTCCTTGATAAAGCGCAGGTAGCGTTCACGCGTTTCTGCCGGGAACTGTTCCTGCTCGATCTGCTGCTCCAGCACATAGAGCAGGTGCACCGGGTTGGCGGCCACCTCATGGGGGTCGAAGTTGAACACCTTGGACAGGATCTTGAAGGCGAAGCGGGTAGACAGGCCGTTCATCCCCTCATCCACGCCCGCCGTATCGCGGTACTCCTGAATCGACTTGGCCTTAGGGTCGGTGTCCTTGAGGTTTTCGCCGTCGTAGACGCGCATCTTCGAATAGACGTTGGAGTTTTCCGGCTCCTTCAGGCGGCTGAGGGTGGAGAACTGCGCGAGCATCTTCAGCGTGTCCGGTGCGCAATGCGCTTTGGCCAACGAGCTGTTGAACAGGAGCTTGTCGTAGATTTTGATCTCGTCACTCACGCGCAGGCAGTACGGCACCTTGACGATGTAGATACGGTCTATGAAGGCTTCGTTGTTCTTGTTGTTGCGGAAACTGTGCCACTCGGACTCGTTGGAGTGGGCCAGCAGGATGCCGCTGTAGGGAATCGCGCCGAGGCCTTCGGTGCTGTTGTAGTTGCCTTCCTGAGTGGCGGTGAGCAGTGGGTGCAGCACCTTGATCGGTGCCTTGAACATCTCGACGAATTCCATCAGGCCCTGGTTGGCCCGGCACAGTGCGCCTGAATAGCTGTAGGCGTCGGCGTCGTTCTGTGGGTATTCCTCAAGCTTGCGGATGTCCACCTTGCCGACTAGGGCGGAAATGTCCTGATTGTTCTCATCGCCTGGTTCGGTTTTGGCGACGGCGATCTGGTTAAGGATCGAGGGGTAGAGTTTGACCACGCGGAACTGGCTGATGTCGCCGCCGAATTCCTGCAGGCGCTTGGTGGCCCAGGGCGACATGATGCTATTCAGGTAGCGCCGGGGAATGCCGTAGTCCTCTTCGAGGATGGCGCCGTCTTCGGCGTCGCTGAACAGGCCGAGCGGTGACTCGAACACCGGGGAGCCCTTGATCGCATAGAACGGCACTTTCTCGATGAGGTGCTTTAGCTTCTCCGCCAGCGAAGATTTACCGCCGCCCACTGGGCCAAGTAAGTAGAGGATCTGTTTCTTCTCTTCGAGGCCTTGGGCTGCGTGGCGGAAGTAGGACACGATCTGGTCGATGCACTCTTCCATGCCATGGAAGTCGGCAAAGGCAGGATATCGGCGGATCACCTTGTTGGAGAAAATGCGCGACAACCGTGGGTCGGTTGAGGTGTCGAGCAGTTCAGGCTCGCCAATGGCTAGCAACAGGCGTTCGGCTGCCGAGGCATAAGCACTGCGATCCTGTTTACATAGCTCGAGGTACTCCTGGAGGGTGAACTCCTCCTGGCGAGTCGCTTCGAAACGTTGTTGGAAGTGGCTGAAAATGCTCATGACTTCACCTCGCTCGATGCGCAGAGCCGGTGCGGGGTCGGTCAGGTGCTTGGCAGCTCCGGTGCGGATGCAGCCGGGTAAAACCCCCAGAACACCAAATAGTCATACCGATGGCCCGATGCCGTTTGGCCGGCTCTACCTTGTTTTGGATGGCCTGAGCTAAAGGATAGTTCGGAATCAGCGGGGTCAAGTGGCGGGGAACGATAACAGGATATTACCGTTGGTCAGTGGAGGCCGGCAGGCCGCTGCTGGTGCGGCCTGTGCGGTGAAAAAATTATTCTTCGGCGGCTTGTGCGGTGTCGCTGGGGAAAGTTGCACGCCACAGCTCGAAACCACCATCGAGGCTGTAGACATCACTAAAGCCTTGGCCGACCAGATAGGCCGCGGCGCTTTGGCTGGAGTTGCCGTGGTAGCAGGTGACGATCAGCGGCGCATCGAGATCAGCCTGAGTGATAAAGGCATGCAGTGAGTGGTTGTCGAGGTGTTGCGAGCCGCTGATGTGGCCGGCGGCGAAGCTCTGCGGGTCACGGATGTCGACCACTACGGCGCCTTGCTGGCGCAGGGCCTGAGCCTGCTCTGGGGGGATGCGTTTGAATTCGCTCATGCTTGCTCCTTACAGTCGCAGCTGTATTTTTCGCCGCTATCGATATTCATCAGGGTCATGCTCGCGCCCCATACGCAGCCGGTATCCAGCGCGATCACGTCGGGTTCGGTGGATTGCCCTTCGAGCGCTGCCCAGTGGCCGAAGATGATCCGTTGGCCACGGGTCTTGCGCTGTTTGTAGCTGAACCAGGGGGCGTAGCCCGGTGGTGCTGAGCCGACGCCTTCCTTGCTTTTCAGGTCGAGGGTGCCGTCGGCTTTACAGAAGCGCATGCGGGTGAAGTAGTTGGTGATGACCCGCAGGCGCGTAACGCCATGCAGGTCGCCGTCCCACTTGGCCGGTTCGTTGCCGTACATGCCGTCGAGAAACAGCGGCAGGCGCGCGTCATCACGCAGGGCTTCTTCCACTTCGGCAGCGCGGCGCAGAGCTTTGTCCATGTTCCACTGCGGCGGGATGCCAGCATGAACCAGGGCGGTATCGCGGGCTTCATCGTAATGCAGGAGTTTCTGCTGGCGGAGCCAGTCGAGCAGGTCAGTCGCATCCGGCGCGCCGATGATTTCGCGCAGGGTATCGCCTCTCTTCAGTCGCTCGATATTGTGCGCTACGGCCAGCAAGTGCAGGTCGTGGTTACCCAATACGCAGGTCAATGCATCGCGGATGCTGTAGAGGAAACGCAGCGTTGCCAGGGATTCAGGGCCGCGGTTAACCAGATCACCGACCAGCCATAGCTTGTCGCGTTCTGGATCAAAACACACGCGTTCAAGCAGGCATTGCAACGGTTTTAGGCAGCCTTGCAGGTCGCCGACAGCGTAGGTGGCCATCAGTGCAGCGAGCCCGGCACCGCAAGACGGAAGGGCGCGATCAGTGCGTCAAAGCGTTTACCGTCTTCGGCGAGCATCTGATAGCTGCCCTGCATGATTCCGACGCGGGTGGCCATCACCGTGCCGCTGCTGTAGGTGTGGCTGGCGCCTGCCTCGATCAGCGGCTGTTGACCGATGACGCCGGCGCCGCGCACTTCCTGCACACGGCCGTCACCGTCGGTGATCACCCAGTGGCGCGAGAGCAGTTTGGCCGGCAGTTCACCCTTGTTGCTCACCGTGACGGTGTAGGCGAACGCAAAACGGTTCTGCTCCGGCTGGGATTGCTCCGGCAGGTAGCGGGTTACGACGCTGACGTCGATGTTGTAACGCGAATCGCTCATGCGTAATTAACTCGGTGGGCAGAAACCCAGTCTAGCCGCTGTCAGTCGGCGATGGGGTGTTCGGCCAGTTTGTCCGCCAGGCGTACAAACGCAGCCAGGTCCAGTTGTTCAGGGCGCAGGCTGCCATCGACGCCCGCCGCTTCGATGGCATCGGCCGGCAGTAAGTTCTTCAAGGTGTTGCGCAGGGTCTTACGCCGTTGGTTAAAGGCTTCGCGCACCACACGCTCAAGCAGGTGGTGGTCCTTGGCCGGGTGCGGCAGCACCTCGTGTGGCACCAGGCGGACGATCGCCGAATCAACCTTTGGCGGCGGATTGAACGCGCCAGGACCGACATTAAACAGGTGCTCCACACGGCAGTGGTACTGCACCATGATCGACAACCGGCCCCAGTCGCCGCCGCCGGGCACTGCGGCCATGCGCTCAACCACTTCCTTCTGCAGCATAAAGTGCATGTCGCGAATCAATGCGGCATTGCTCAGCAGGTGGAAGATCAGTGGCGTGGAGATGTTGTAGGGCAGGTTGCCGACCACACGCAGGCTGCGTGGTGCAGCCTGCAGCTGGTTGAAATCGAATTTGAGGGCGTCGCCCTGGTTCAGGCGAAAGCGTGGGTTGCTGCCGAACTGGTGTTGCAGGATCGGCACCAAGTCACGGTCGAGTTCAATCACGTCGAGCTGCGCGCCGCTGCTCAGCAACCCTTCGGTCAATGCGCCCTGGCCTGGGCCGATTTCCAGCATGTGTTCACCTTCGCGGGCGAAGATGGCGCGCAGAATGCGGTGAATCACCCCGGCGTCATGCAGGAAGTTCTGGCCGAAACGCTTGCGCGCGCGGTGTTGGTATTCGGACATGCAGCAGCTCCAGGCTTCAAAGCATCGGCTTGAAGCGAATTTAACGCGGGTAGAAAGCCCGGCAGTTTAACAGCATTGGCGGCGTACGCCCCGTGCTGGGCGTTGCAGTCAGGCGCTTTTCACCTGGCTGGCGGCCATTTCATAGGCCGTTTGCAGGGCGACCTGCAGGCTGCCGCTGTCAATTTTGCCGCTGCCGGCGAGGTCCAGCGCCGTGCCGTGATCGACCGAGGTGCGGATAATCGGTAGCCCCAAGGTGATGTTCACCGCAGCGCCAAAGCCTTTGTATTTGAGCACCGGCAAGCCCTGGTCGTGGTACATCGCCAGCACCGCATCGCAGTGCTCAAGGTGTTTGGGAGTGAACAGCGTGTCGGCGGGTAGTGGGCCGATCAGGTTGATACCTTCGCTGCGTAGCTGCTGCAGGGTGGGCTCTATCACCTCGATTTCTTCCATGCCCAAATGGCCGCCTTCACCGGCGTGCGGGTTGAGACCGCAAACCAGAATGCGCGGGACTGTGATGCCGAATTTCGTGCGCAGGTCATGGTCGAGAATACGTGTGACGCGTCTGAGACGCTCTGGGGTGATGGCTGCGGCTACATCCTTGAGTGGCAAGTGTGTGGTCACCAACGCCACACGCAGGCCGTGGGTAGCGAGCATCATCACCACCTGCTCGGTGTGGGTCAGTTCGGCGAGAAACTCGGTGTGCCCGGAGAAGGCAATCCCGCCTTCGTTGATCACGCCCTTGTGCACGGGGGCGGTAATCATGCCTGCGAAGTGGCCGTCGAGGCAGCCCTGGCCGGCGCGGGTCAGTGTTTCCAGTACGTAGGGCGCGTTACGTCCGTTCAGCTGGCCAGCAACCACGGCCGCGGCGAGTGGTGTATCCCAGACGTACAGACTACCTGCCGCCGCAGCCTGGCTTGGCCAGGCACCGGGGCTGACGTTGATCAGCTCAATGCTTAACCCAAGCAGCTTGGCGCGCTCAGCTAACAAGTCGCGACTGGCGATGGCAATCAGCGCGTGCGGCTGTGCGTGACGCGCCAGCAGCAGGCAGAGGTCGGGGCCTATGCCGGCTGGTTCGCCAGGTGTTAGCGCAAAAAGACGGGCGGTGTTCATGGAGGGGCTCTCACGTCTGTGCCATAAGGGTTAGCCCATCAGGTGGCGAGGGCGGTGAGGCATTATGCGTCGCCCTGGCGAGTAGCTGCCAGGTTTGAGCGGCCACAAAAAAGCCTGGCTCTGCAGATGCATCAGCCAGGCTTTTCGGTTGTCTGCGCGAGCGCGATGCGCCTGTCAGAGTTTGGTTTCGACGTAGGCCTCGTCGCGGATCTGGCGTAGCCACGCTTGCAGCTCTTCATCGTACTTGCGGTTACGCAGTACGGTCATGGCCTGCTGCTCGCGGTACTGTGCGCTGCTGTCCGTGGCGCGGCGGCCCATGACTTCGAGAACATGCCAGCCGTAAGGACTCTTGAAGGGTTTGGACAGCTCGCCAGCTGGCGTGTTGTTCATCACTTCGCGGAATTCAGGCACCAGTACATTTGGGTCGATCCAGCTCAGGGTGCCGCCGTTCAGCGCCGAGCCTGGGTCTTCGGAGAAGTTCTTCGCCAGTTCGGCGAAATCTTCACCGGCCAGGATCCGCTGGTACAGGCGTTCAACCAGGCGTTTGGTTTCAGCTTCGCTACGGATTTCGCTAGGTTTGATCAGGATGTGGCGAACGTTCACTTCATCGCGTACCTGGCTGTCACCGCCGCGCTTTTCCAGCAGCTTGATCATGATAAAGCCGCCGGGAGTCCGCATCGGCTCCGTCACCTGGCCCACCGACAGTGCGCTAAGCATGCTGTCGAAAGGCGGTGGCAACTGCCCGGCTTTACGCCAGCCCATTTCGCCACCTTCCAGCGCGGTTTCGCTGGCCGAGCGTGCAATAGCCAGCTGGGCGAAGTCGGCACCCTGTTGCAGCTGCTGGTACAGCTCACGAGCTTGACGCTCGGCTGCCTGAATATCGTCCGGAGATGCGGCTTCGGTGACCGGGATCAGGATGTTAGCCAGGCGGAATTCTTCCGACAGCTGCATCTTGCCCATGTCTGAGGCGAGGAAGTTTTGCACTTCCTGATCGGTTACCTGGATGCGCTCAGCCACGCGGCGTTGGCGCACCCGGCTGATGATCATCTCGCGGCGAACTTGGTCACGGGCATCGGTGTACGAGAGGCCATCTGCCGCCAAGGCGGCGCGGAACTGCTCGATGCTCATGCCGTTACGCTGGGCGATGGTGCCAATGGCCTGGTTCAGCTCTTCATCCGTGATGCGAATGCCAGAACGTTCGCCAATCTGTAGCTGGATGTTCTCGATGATCAGGCGCTCAAGCACTTGCTGGCTGAGCACGTGCTCCGGCGGCAGGGCTGCGCCGCGCTGGGTGATGGTTTGCTGCACTTCACGCAAGCGTGAGTCGAGCTGGCTTTGCATCACCACGTCATTGTCGACAATCGCTACAACGCGGTTGAGTGGTTGAACCGCAGCATTTGCTGCGGTACCCAGAAACAGCGCGCCCAACAGCAGGGGGCGCACGCAATCAGAAAGCTTGATCTTCACGTTCACGATAACCTTGAATGCCTTGGTCGAGGAAAGTCTCAACTTTATTGCCGACTACACCACCCAGACCTTTGAGTACGATCTGCAAGAAGATGCCGCGATCAGCCTGGTCGTTCAGTGACGGGTTCAGGCTGACTTCGTCGTAGTCAATCCAGTAACGGTTGATCAGACGCAGTTTCCAGCAGCAGCTGTCGTACTCGAAGCCTGCGAAGGCCTCCAGCGTACGGTCGCGGCCGTAGTCATACTGCCAGCGAGAGATCACGCTCCACTGCGGCACGATTGGCCAGATGACCGAGAAGTCGTGCTGGCTGATCTTGTAGTAGTCCTTGATATATTCAGGTGACCCTGGGGTGCCGTAGTCGCCACCGCCTACTACCCAGTTACCACTGGCTTCGTCATAGCGCACAGTGTCATTGCGGTAACGGTACCCGGCGTTGATCACCTTGTTCGGATTGTCTTCTGGCTGGTAGTGGAACATGGCGCTGCCCGAGCGGGTGCTGCCACTGTCTGGATCCCAGTTGAAGTCCGACGAGAAGCGCCAGTCGCGGTTAAAGCGATAGAGGTATTCAAGCGCATAGGGCGATACAGCTGCCGTTGCGTCGGCGCGGGTGCGGTAATCAATGCCTGGTAGCTGTACTTGGCGATCTTCGAAGTAGAGGGACTGGCCGATGCTAAAGCGCTGGCGCTCAAAGCCATTCGGTTCGATCCAGCGGTTGGTTACACCCAGAGACAGCTTGTTCTCGTCGCCGATACGATCCTTGCCGGAAAAACGGTTTTCACGCCACAGCGAGGAGTAGCTGAATGTACTTTCGCCAGAGTCAAAGACCGGGATATCAGTCTGGTCTTCTTCGGGTACATAAAGGTAGAACAGACGCGGTTCTAGCGTCTGGCGGTAGTTTTTGCCGAACCACTGGGTGTCGCGGTCGAAGTACAGGCCGCTATCCAGGCTAAACATGCCTATGCCGCGGCTTTGGCTGCTCTTGTATTCCTGCTCTGCCAAGAAGCTGCCTACAGGGGCCTTGGCAATATCGGCCTTGCCTTGAGCGTCAAGGCTCAGATCATAGTTGGTCTGCAGGTACTTAACTTGCGGCGTGACAAAACCCCAGCTCCAATTCAGTGGCAGGCTTGCAGCGGGTTCAACATGCAGTCGCTCACCATTGGCGCGCGCCAGGCCTTGAACGAAGGTGTCGTACCACTGTTGCTCAACTACGCCATCTTCATTAATGAAATTGCCCTTACGCAGGCTGCGGTCGAAGCGCACATATTCCGTGCCATAACTGAAGTTAACGCCTGCGGGTTTAAATGGCAGCACGCCATCCAGAGTCAGTTGTGGCAGGCGGTTGTATGGGGTGACGTCAGTAATGTTTGCCAGCTCATAGGCATGAGCATTTAGGCGCGCCGTATAGCTGTCACCGCGATAGGTCAGGGTGCCGCGTTGATTGACATAGCTGGTTGAGCTGACGCCCAGGTCAGTACCTAGATCTTGAAAGTAGTACGGATCGCTGATATCGGTGTAGTCGACCTCTGCCAGCAGGCGTGAGGTCAGGCCGGTTGTGTGTTGCCAGTTGTACATCCAGCGCTGATCTTCGTAATCCGACTGCAGCTTACGATTATCGTTACTGTCGTCGAGATACGCGCCGCCAACCTGACCTTCGCTGTTCTTGGTGAGGTAGCGGAATTCGCCTTCCATCATCAAGCCGCGATCGCTCATATAGGTCGGGTACAGCGTTGCGTCATAGTTTGGCGCAAGGTTGAAGTAGTACGGCGTTTGCAGGGTCAGGCCATTATCGCTTGAGCTGCCGATGCTCGGCGGCAGGAAGCCGGACTGGCGACGGTCATCAATCGGGAAGTAGATATAAGGTGTGTAGAACACCGGAATATTCTTCACCCGCAGAGTGACGTTGGTCGCCGTGCCGAAACCGGTGGCCGGGTTCAGGGTGATGTTGTTGCCCTTCAGATGCCAGGCGTTACTGCCGGGCTCACAGCTGGTATAGGTGCCGTCTTTCAGACGGATAATCGCGCTTTCTTCGCGCTTGGCGTAGAGCGCGTTGCCGCGGATATGGCTCTTGTGCAGGACGTATTCGGCGTTCTCGACTTTGGCTTCACCGTTGTCCAGCTGCAGCTCGGCGCGGTCACCCACCACCAGCATGCCCTGATCACGCAGGCGCACATTGCCGATCAGCTCGCCGCGGTTTTCCGCTTGGCGCAGGTTGGCTTCATCCGCTTCGACCTGCATGCCTGCTTGGCGCAGAACCACGTCACCGGCGAGGGTGGCGACTTGCTCTTCTTGCTCATAACGCGAGGCTTTGGCCGATACGAACATCGGTGCCTCGTCCATCGGCGTTTTGTCGTCCATGCCTGGGCGCGTCGGCTCTACATACGCGCCTGCGCAGTAAGGACCGGCTTCAGCTAACTGAGCAGCGCTGAGGTTTTCGCGCGGCACCCAGTCCAGGTGGCTGTAGTCAGCGCTGCGCGAAGCAAGGCCTTTGCCACGGCTTTCAGTCACCAGGGTCGCTTGCGCGGCTTTCCCTTCAGGTGCTTCGGTGCTGCTTTCACCAGCTTTGCTGCTGGCGACCGAATCACGTTGTACTGGCCGTGCAGGCAGTGCAGCATTGCTGGCTTTCGGGGCACATGCCCAGCCGCCGGTGGCGGAAACCTGGCAATCATACTGCTCAGCAGCGATAGCAAAAGGAACGGCTAAAGGTTGTAGCGCCAGAAGGCTGCCAGTGACCAGTAGAGGGAATTTTTTACGAAACGCGGGGTATTTTACTGCCATCTTATTTTTTCCGGGCTTCCTGCGCGCCATTGGCCCTGAGGCCGCACGCCTCTCGATGGGCTTGAAAAGATGCTGGATAATAAAGCATGACCCGCGCAACGGCTAGCGCCGTCGGAGACCTTGTAATGCCTGATGAAGATGTACGCTTAAAACTTCTCGAAAACTGGCTGGATCAGCAGCTGCCTGGGCTGTTTGTTAAACAGGGTTGGGGCGCTGTACCCGCCGCCACGCTTACCTCTGCCAGTAGTGACGCCAGTTTTCGTCGCTATTTTCGCTGGCAAGGTGCTGGGCGTAGCTTGATCGTGATGGATGCGCCGCCGCCGCAGGAAGACTGCGCGTCGTTTGTAAAAGTGGCGAATTTGCTCGCTGAGGCACACCTCAATGTGCCGCAGATTCTTGCCGCTGATCTTGAGCGAGGTTTTTTATTGCTCAACGATCTTGGTCGGCAGACCTACCTAGATGTGATCAACGAAGACAATGCTGATGAGTTGTTTGCTGATGCGCTGCAAGCGCTATTGGCGTTTCAGCGACTGCCGATGACCACGCCACTCCCCCATTATGATGACGCTCTGCTGCGCCGTGAACTGCAGCTCTTCCCCGAGTGGTATGTACAACGCCACCTGGGCGTAGAATTCAGCGAGCAGCAGCAGGCTCTCTGGCAACGTGCCAGTCAGTTGTTGATCGACAGCGCGCTGGCCCAGCCCAAGGTGCTGGTACACCGCGACTACATGCCGCGCAACTTGATGTTCAGCGAACCGAATCCGGGTGTGCTGGATTTTCAGGATGCCGTCTATGGCCCGGTGACGTATGACGTCACTTGTCTCTTCAAGGATGCCTTCCTCAGTTGGCCCGAGGCGCGCGTAAGCAGCTGGTTGGAGCAGTACTGGCAGCAGGCGCTTGAGGCAGGTGTGCCGGTTCAGCCGGTGCTGGATGATTTTCTGCGAGCCAGCGACCTGATGGGGGTGCAACGCCACCTCAAGGTAATAGGCATCTTTGCGCGTATTTGCCATCGTGATGGTAAACCCAAGTACTTGGGTGATGTGCCGCGTTTCTTCTCTTATATAGAGGCGGTATTGGCGCGTCGGCCGGAGCTGGCCGAATTGGCTGAGTTGCTCGGCAGCCTGCGGCGGGAGCCCGTATGAAGGCGATGATTCTGGCGGCCGGCAAAGGTGAGCGGCTGCGCCCGCTGACCCTGCATACACCCAAACCATTGGTGCGTGCGGCCGGCGTGCCCTTGATCGAATACCACGTGCGTGCGTTGGCGGCGGCCGGGTTCACCGAGCTGGTGATTAACCATGCCTGGCTGGGACAGCAGATCGAGGATTACCTGGGTGATGGATCGCGCTTCGGCGTCAGCATTACCTATTCCGCTGAGGGTGAGCCGTTGGAAACCGGCGGCGGGATCTTTCAGGCGCTGCCGTTGTTGGGCGATCAGCCGTTTGTGCTGATCAATGGCGATATCTTCACCGACTACCCCTTTGCCGAGTTGCGCCGTCCGTTATCCGGCCTGGCGCACCTGGTGCTGATCGAGAACCCTGGCCATCACGTCAAGGGCGACTTCTGTTTGCAGAAAGGGCAGGTTACGGATGCGCAAGCAGGCCAGGACAGTCTGACCTATAGCGGCATGGCGGTGTTATCCCCCGCGCTGTTCAGTGATTGTCAGCCGGGCGTCTTTTCGCTGGCACCGCTGTTACGTGCCGCGATGGCAACCGGACAGGTAACCGGTGAGCGGTTTGATGGTTGCTGGGTGGATGTGGGAACCCATGAACGTTTGGCCCAGGTCGAGCAGTTGCTAGAGGCGCGGCGCTGAGATGCTGTGGCCTGCGACCCTGCTGGGGGCGGTTGCGGGGCTGGCAGTGGCCAGTATTCCGGGCGCCATGCTCGGCGGTTTGCTCGGGCAGGTGCTGGATCGGCGTCTGCGCCTAGAGTCGTGGGCAGCCTTGCGTGAACGCTTAGGTGGACGCGCCGAGACGCGTGATGAGTGGCTACTTTTCGTCTTGCTGGGGCGTTTGGCCAAGAGTGGCGGCCGTGTTCTACCCGTGCATATCCAGCAAGCGCGGGCAGAAATGACGCGTCTTGGGCTGGACACCGAAGGGCAGCGTCAGGCGATAGCGGCCTTCGCGCAGGGCAAGGTGGGCCGTGACAGCCTGCGAGCGCCGCTGCGGCGCCAGCGTGCACGTCGTGAAACATTACTGCGTGCCTGCTGGCGGATGGCCTGGGTGGATGGCCAGGTCAGCCAGGCCGAGCGTGAACTCATCATGCTCTGGGGCAAATGGTTGCAGGTTTCCTCGGCAACCCAAGCGCAGCTGAGTGACGCTTATGCGCCGCAACAAGGCCCGCTGGTGTCGACGGCCAGCAACGCCTATCAGCGTGCCCTCGCGTTATTGAATGTAACTGCCGATGCCGAGCCTGCGCAGATCAAGCAGGCGTACCGGCGTTTATTGAGCCGCCACCACCCGGACAAGCTGGCGGGCAGCGGCGCCACCCCTGAGCGTGTGCGCGAAGCCACTGAGCGCACCCGTGAATTGCACCAGGCCTATGATTTGATTCGCCAGCGCCACGGTTTTCGCTGAGGCTACTTTGCCTCCAGTTTCAGCGTCAGCCAGCCCCGAATACGACGGTAGAGTTGCTCTTGTTCAGATTCGCGGTTGCCCGGCAACGCTTTCATGGCGATCTGTATGTAGCTGGGGTGTTTCTGGCGTTTGCTGGCTTGCGAGCGTTTGAGTGCGGCTTGTCGGTCGGTGGCGAGGTCCTTGTAGTAGAAGTCGCCAGTGGCCAGTTGCAGTTGTGGGATCAACTCATCAAGCGGCGGAGTGTAGCCAGCAGGCAGCTGTGCGGCGACCAGCAGCAAGTTTTTGATTTGGTCAGGCTTGCGCTCTGCCAGGTAGCGTGCGGCCCAGTAAGCGCCACTGCCATGACCGAGCAACACAACGCGCTTGGCTTGTTGTTGTTCGGCAAAGCCGATGGCCGCCTCGATACGTGCCAAAACCCGCTCGGCATGCGCCTTGCGCTGTTCCTCAATGGCTTTCAGTTTATTTCCCGCTGTTTCGGCGCTGTCGAGAGGGCTGTCGGTGGTTTGCGCAGCGGCTTCATCTGCCGCAGGGCTGTTCTCGGCCGCGTTCTCTGCTGGCGTTGGCGCGGCATCGGCGGCGGGCTCTTCGGTGGGCGCTGGTTCGGCGATGCGCACTGGCGGTGCATCACTGTTGGGGTCGGGCAGGGTCAGGCTTAAGCTGTGCCAGCCGCCATTGGGTAATTTGCTGCGCAGGGGGCCGACGCCTTGTGGCCAGTCGGCACTCTCATCATCGCCCGGGACAATAATCACCGCGCCGCTGGGCTCGGCCACGTTGGCTGGCAGCCAGAGTGCCAGAAAGGGTTCCTCGCCCGCTTTCAGCTGTTGCTGCTCCTTCTGCTCCACCCGTTGCTCCAGCGCCGTTGCGTCCACTTCGCTGCGTTCGGGCAGGGGCGCGCGAGGTGTCTCGGCGGGAGTCTCTGGGCTGGCTTCAGGGGTGGCGCTGTCGCTCTCCTCAGCCTGCAGGGGTTGAACCAGCAGCAGTGCTAAGAGCAGGCTGAACAGGGTGAGCCATGTGGGGCTAAAGCGGCGCATCAGGCATTCCTTATCGAGGCTGGCCACTGAAGCCTAATACCTGGGCGTGCCTTTGTCAGGGCTGAATAGCTCTAAGCCCTTCAGGACTGGAGTAAGGTAAGGGTTGCTGGATCCTGCTCGGTCGTTTCCCCTGTGGAGTGTGGTTGCGTTGAAGCGCCTGTTGATTGTTCTTTTACTGTGGCCGGCACTGCTGTGCGCAGCCGAGAGTAATGTGTTGCCCCTGAGGCCGGCCTTTAGCGCGGAGCAGCGTGCGTGGCTGAGCGATCACCAAACCCTGCGGGTTGGCCTGGTGATGCAGGCGCCCTGGGCGCAATTTGATCGTCGCCAGCAGCGCTTATCGGGGGCCAACGTGGACCTGATGAATCGCCTGCTGCAAGGCATGGGTGTGCAAGGGCAGTGGCTAAGTTTTGCTGATCAGGACGCGCTGGAAGCCGCCCTGCAGCGCGGCGAAGTTGACCTGGCCCCCGGTCTGCAACAAACCCCGCAAGGCCTAAGGCGTTGGCGCTTTTCTGATCCGTACTTGCGCGTGCCGCATCTGGTCGTGGGCGAGCGGCGCGGCAGCAGTGCGGTGGACCTTGACCGAATCGGCCGCGATGAAAAAGTTGCTGTGCGTGCGCCCAGTGCCGTACAGGAATACCTGCGCGTAACGCACAGCAATGTGCAGTTGCAGCCGGTGGGCAATGAACGTGAGGCGCTGGATCTGTTGTTGCGCCAAGAGGTCAGTTACGCGGTGGTAGACGAGGCGCGGCTGAGCTTGTTGCTGCGTGAAACCCAGTTTGCTGGGTTGAGCATCATCGGTGACATTGGCTTGCCGCAGTTGCTGCGCATTGGCAGTCGCCGCGATGCACAGCTGCTCGCCGATATTCTCCAGCGCACCTTGCAAGCGTTGCCCGGTGGTGAGCTTGAGCAGCTGCAAGCGCGCTGGTTTCCCCTGTCAACGCGTCAGCTGGGCAACCCACTGGCGTTCTGGAAAGGCGTCAGTGTGTTTCTCGGTCTCATCCTGCTGACGCTGGCCGCGATTGTCCGCTACCTGTTACTGCAGCGCCGCAGCCTGGAGCGTCAGTTGCTGGACGCCCGCGCAGTGCTGAGCCAGCGCGAGGCTGCCGAGCAGGCGCTGCGGCTGAGCCAGTTCTCGATTGATAACAGCACCGTGGGCATCCTCTGGGTCAATTGGGACAGCCATGTGCGTTATGCCAACCTGGCGGCTGAACGCATGCTGGGCTATGGCCGCGACGCGTTGGTCGACATGCCGCTGGTGCAACTGGAACCTGCGCTGAGCATGGACCGTTGGTTGACTCTCTGGCGTCAGGCCCGTGGCAGCCAGGAGCCTTTGCCTGGCTTTGAGATCGACTGTCAGCGCGCCGATGGCAGCCGCTTGCCGGTGGATGTGTCATTGAGCTTTTTGCGCTTTGACCAATCGGAATACCTCGTGGTTTTTATCACTGATGTCACCGAACGGCGCCGCGCACAGGCCGCCTTGCAGGAGAGCGAAGCGCGCCTCAAAGGCATTGCCGGCAACGTGCCGGGGCTGGTGTTCCGGCTGGAGCGGGCCAGCGCCGAGCAACCGGTGGAGTTTGCCTACATCAGCGAAGCCAGCCTGGAGTTGGTGGGCTATCCAGCGGCCGAGTTGCAGCGCGAAGACCGTGGTATCCGTAGCCTGGTCCATCCTGAGGATCAAGCGCGCTATCACCAGACCCAGGATGCCGCGCTGCTGGGCGACTGCGATTGGCAATGGCAGGGCCGCATTTTGACTCGCGACGGCGAGCTGCGCTGGGCGGACATCAAGGCCACAGCGCGTAGCTTGGGCGAAGGGCGGGTGGTGTGGGACGGCATCGTCTGGGACATCACCGAGAACAAGCAGGTGGAGCTGGCGCTGGCTGAGTCCCGTGCCCACCTGCGCGAACTGGCGGCCCACCTGGAAAGCGTGCGCGAGGAAGAAAAAGCCCGGATTGCCCGTGAGGTGCACGACGAGCTCGGCCAGGTGCTGACCGTGCTCAAGCTGGAAACCGCCATGTGTGAGCTGGCCTTTGCCGGTCAGGTCGCGGGCCTGGATGAGCGTCTGACCAGCATGAAAAAGCTGATCGCTAATCTGTTCCAGTTGGTCCGCGATGTGGCCACGGCGTTGCGCCCGCCGATCCTGGATGCAGGCATTGCCTCGGCCATCGAATGGCAGGTGCGCCGCTTTGAAGCGCGCACCCAGATTCCCTGCCTGGTGGAGGTGCCCGACCACCTGCCGCCACTCAGCGATGCCAAGGCCATTGGCCTGTTCCGCATCTTGCAGGAGGCACTGACCAACGTGATGCGCCACGCCGGTGCGCACAGCGTGCAGGTGTACTTGCGCGTGGAGCAGAGTGAGCTGTGCCTGTGTGTGATTGACGACGGTAAGGGCTTTGCGCAGGCGCCCCGCAAAGCCGGGCAATCGTTCGGCCTGGTCGGCATGCAGGAACGGGTATTAATGCTGGGCGGGCGTTTACAGATTGACAGCCAGCCAGGCGAGGGCACTACGCTGCTGGCGCATGTGGCGCTGGATGAGGAGGCACTGACGTGATTCGGGTATTGGTGGCAGAAGACCACGCCATCGTGCGTGAAGGCATCAAGCAGCTGATTGGTATGGCGCGCGACCTTGAGGTAGTGGGGGAGGCGAGCAATGGCGAGCAGTTGCTGGAGACCTTACGCAAGGTTGAGTGTGATGTGGTGCTGCTGGATATTTCCATGCCCGGCGTCAACGGCCTTGAGGCCATTCCGCGGATCCGGGCGCTGCTGCGTCCGCCGGCAATTCTGGTCCTGTCCATGCACGATGAAGCGCAGATGGCGGCGCGTGCGCTGAAGATCGGCGCGGCCGGTTACGCGACCAAGGACAGCGATCCGGCGCTGCTGATCGCCGCCATCCGCAAGGTGGCCAGTGGCGGCCGTTACATTGATCCGGAACTGGCCGACCGCATGGTCTTTGAGGTGGGCCTGACGGATTCACGCCCACCCCATGTGCAGCTGTCCGAGCGTGAGTTTTCCGTGTTCGAGCGGCTGGTGCGCGGTGAAGGGGTCAATGACATTGCCCTGCACCTGGCCGTCAGCAATAAGACCGTCAGCAC
Organism: Pseudomonas sp. 9AZ; assembly: GCF_902506525.1. Classification (NCBI taxonomy): domain Bacteria; kingdom Pseudomonadati; phylum Pseudomonadota; class Gammaproteobacteria; order Pseudomonadales; family Pseudomonadaceae; genus Pseudomonas; species Pseudomonas sp. 9AZ. Next base: position 4,118,080 of record NZ_LR733840.1, on the reverse strand, counting down.
CCACAAAGCGCGGCTAATGCAGAAGCTCGGGCTGCACTCGGTGGCAGACCTGGTGCGCTATGCCATGGAGCATAAACTGCTCTAAAACGGTGCTTTAAGGATGCTTTGATGTGTCCTTGCCCGGCTTGCAAGGCCCGGCCGGCGTGGCGTGCGCACGACTTCTGTGCGCGCTGAGTGAGGGCTGGTTTTTGTAGGATAATCCCTACAGAAGGTTCTCCTGCTGCCTGACAGCAGGTTGTCATCCAGCCCGATTATGCCCCCGCTTTAACCCCCCTAGTCTTGTGTCATCAGCGTGCAGACAACAACAAGGGTGTGGCGATGAGCGGGTCTCAGGCAAACGATGTATTGGTGAGCTTTCGTGGTGTGCAAAAAAGCTACGACGGCGAAAACCTGATCGTCAAAGATCTCAATCTGGATATCCGCAAGGGCGAGTTTCTCACCCTGCTGGGGCCGTCCGGTTCGGGTAAAACCACCAGCCTGATGATGCTGGCTGGTTTCGAAACCCCCACGGCTGGCGAGATTCTGCTCGACGGTCGCTCGCTCAATCGCCTACCGCCGCACAAGCGTGACATCGGCATGGTGTTTCAGAACTACGCCTTGTTCCCCCATATGACCGTTTCCGAAAACCTGGCCTTTCCGCTTAGCGTGCGCGGTTTGTCGCGCACCGACAGCGCCGAACGGGTGAAGAAAGCGCTGTCCATGGTGCAGCTCGACAGCTTCCGTAACCGCTACCCCGGCCAGCTGTCCGGTGGTCAGCAGCAGCGTGTGGCGTTGGCCCGCGCCTTGGTCTTCGAGCCGCAACTGGTGCTGATGGACGAACCCCTCGGCGCGCTGGACAAGCAACTGCGCGAGCACATGCAGATGGAGATCAAGCACCTGCACCAACGCTTGGGCGTGACCGTGGTGTATGTCACCCACGACCAGGGCGAAGCGCTGACCATGTCGGACCGCGTGGCGGTGTTCCACCAGGGCGAGATCCAGCAGATCGCTGATCCGCGCACCCTCTATGAGCAGCCGAGCAACACCTTTGTCGCCAACTTTATCGGTGAGAACAACCGCATCAGCGGCCAGCTGATCAGCCGCGACGGTGAGCGCTGCGTGGTTGGCTTGGCCCGTGGTGAGCAGGTTGAGGCGCTGGCGGTCAACGTCGGTGCGCTGGGGGAGTCCGTGACCCTGTCAATTCGTCCTGAGCGCGTGCGCCTCAATGGCCACAGCGATGCCTGCCGCAACCGTTTCTCCGGGCGTGTGGCCGAGTTCATCTACCTGGGCGACCACGTGCGCATCCGCATGGAGGTATGTGGCAAACAGGATTTCTACGTCAAGCAGCCCGTGGCCGAGCTGGATGCCAACCTCGCGGTAGGTGATCTGGTGCCGTTGGGCTGGCATGTCGAGCACGCCCGCGCCCTCGACCCGCTGCAGGCCGACTGACCGAACACTAACCCGTCCCAAGTGACACAGAGGAGCTAACAACAATGATGAAATCCCTGAAACTCGCGGCCCTGGCCGCTGGCGTGGCCTGCGCAATGCCCGCCCTGGCGGTGGACCTGACCGCCATTTCGTTCGGTGGCGCGAGCAAGGATGCGCAAGTCAAAGCCTTTTACGAGCCCTTTGAAAAAGCCACCGGCAACAAGATCCTCGCCGGTGAGTACAACGGAGAAATGGCCCGTGTCAAAGCCATGGTCGACACCAACAGCGTGAGCTGGAACCTGGTGGAAGTGGAGTCGCCGGAGCTGGCCCGAGGCTGCGACGAAGGTCTGTTCGAGACCCTCGATCCAGCCCAGTTCGGCGACCAGAGCAACTTCGTCAAAGGCGCCATTCAGCCGTGCGGCGTAGGCTTCTTTGTCTGGTCCACCGTGCTGGCGTACAACGCCGACAAACTGGCCAAGGCACCAACCGGTTGGGCGGACTTCTGGGACGTTAAGCAGTTCCCCGGCAAGCGTGGCCTGCGTAAGGGCGCGAAATACACCCTGGAATTTGCCCTGATGGCGGACGGCGTTGCCCCGGACGAGGTGTACAAGGTGCTGGCCACCCGTGATGGGGTTGATCGGGCCTTCCGCAAGCTCGATGAGCTCAAACCGCATATCCAATGGTGGGAAGCCGGCGCACAGCCGCCGCAGTACCTGGCCTCGGGTGACGTAGTGATGAGCTCGGCCTACAACGGCCGTATCGCTGCCGTGCAAGCCGAGAGCAACCTGCAAGTGGTGTGGACCGGCGGCATTTATGACTTCGACTCCTGGGCCATCCCGCGTGGGGCGAATAACCAGGAAGTGGCTAAGGAATTTATCGCGTTCTCGGTACAGCCCGAGGCGCAGAAAGTCTTTTCCGAGAACATCGCCTACGGTCCGGCCAACAAACAAGCCATTGATCTGCTGGCCCCTGAGCGCCTGAACGTGATGCCGACTACCCCGGAGAACATCAAGGACCAAGTGGCCATCGATGTGGTGTTCTGGGCCGACTACGGCGAGCAGCTGGAGCAGCGCTTCAATGCTTGGGCCGCGCGTAACTGAGTGTGTGACCTCGCGCCTGGCCGGCCTGTAACCGGCCGGGCGACCTGAATTCTTCGTCGCCTGTGGGCGACACCTGTTTGCGGAGTTGTTCATGGCCAGTGTCCTGTCCGCCACTGATACCGATTTGCAAGGGGCCGGCCCCAGCCTCAAACAGAAGCTGGCGCGCGCCGAACGGTTCAACCGCCTGAAGTCCAAGGCATTGATTCTGCCGCTGGTGATCTTCCTGCTGCTGACCTTTATCGTGCCTATCGTGGCGCTGTTGTGGCGCAGTGTGGATAACCCCGAGGTGGTCAGCAGCCTGCCGCAAACCGTGGCCGCGATTGAGGCGTGGGACGGTCGCGGGTTGCCCGATGAGGCGGTCTACCGCGCCATGGCCCTCGATATTGCTGAGGCGCGTCAGCAGCGGGTATTGGGCGACGTGTCCAAACGCCTGAACATGGAGCTGGCGGGCTACCGCAGCCTGATCAACAGCACCGCGCGCAAGCTGCCGTTTGCGGATGAGCCCGAATCTTACAAAGCGGCACTCGAAGCCCTGGATGAGCGTTGGGGTGACCCCGCGTACTGGCAGGTGGTGCGCCGCAACACCAGCAGCCTGACGCCTTACTACCTGCTGGCCGCGCTGGACCACCGGGTTGATGACCTGGGCGAATTGGCCAGCGCCACGCCGGATCAAGCTATTTACCTGGATATCTTCACTCGTACCTTCTGGATGAGCCTGGTGATTACCGCCATCTGCCTGGTGCTGGCGTATCCGCTGGCCTACTTGCTGGCGATTCTGCCGACCCGGCAAAGCAACCTGTTGATGATCCTGGTGCTGCTGCCGTTCTGGACCTCGATTCTGGTGCGGGTCGCCGCGTGGATCGTGCTGCTGCAGTCAGGTGGGCTGATCAACAGCGCATTGATGTCGGTCGGCATCATTGATGAACCCATGCAGTTGGTGTTCAACCGCAGCGGTGTCTACATCGCCATGGTGCACATCATGCTGCCCTTCATGATTTTGCCGATCTACAGCGTGATGAAGGGTATTTCGCCCACCTACATGCGTGCGGCGGTTTCGCTGGGCTGTCACCCGTTCGCCAGCTTCTGGCGGGTGTACTTTCCGCAGACCCTGGCTGGCGTCGGCGCTGGGTGCCTGTTGGTGTTCATCCTGTCGATTGGCTACTACATCACCCCGGCACTGCTGGGCAGCCCGAACGATCAGATGATCAGCTACTTCGTCGCCTTCTACACCAACAGTTCGATCAACTGGGGCATGGCCACTGCCCTCGGCGGTCTGCTGCTGACTGCCACGCTGGTGCTGTACGTGGTGTACAGCTGGTTGGTCGGTGCCAGCAAGTTGCGCCTGGCCTAAGAACAGCCTGCGCCGCAGGTCTATGAATATCCCTCGCCACTCTGAGTGGGCGAGGGGAGCTGAATGCTCACCTGGAGTAAACCGTCATGCTCAGCCCGTATATGTCCCCCATCGAGCGCATCTGGCACTACAGCCTGCGCACCCTCTGTGCGTTGGTGTTGCTGTTTCTGATTCTGCCCGTGTTGGTGATCATCCCGCTGTCGTTCAACTCCGGCAGCTTTCTGGTGTACCCGCTGCAGGGATTTTCTCTGCGCTGGTATGAGGACTTCTTCACCTCGGCTGAGTGGATGCGCTCGCTGAAAAACAGCTTGATCATTGCCCCGGCCGCCACGCTGCTGGCGATGGTGTTCGGCACGTTGGCCGCGATTGGCCTGACCCGTGGCGAGTTTCGTGGCAAGGCCCTGGTGATGAGTCTGCTGATTTCGCCCATGGTGGTGCCGGTGGTGATCGTCGGGGTGGCCAGCTACCTGTTTTTCGCACCGCTGGGCCTGGGCAACAGCTACCTGTCACTGATCGTGGTGCACGCGGTGCTCGGTGTGCCATTTGTCATCATCACCGTATCGGCCACCCTGCAAGGGTTCAACTACAACCTGGTGCGTGCGGCTGCCAGCCTCGGTGCTTCGCCGCTGACTGCGTTTCGCCGAGTCACCTTGCCATTGATCGCGCCGGGGGTGATCAGCGGGGCGCTGTTTGCCTTTGCCACCTCCTTTGATGAAGTGGTGGTGACCCTGTTCCTCGCCGGCCCCGAGCAAACCACCCTGCCACGGCAGATGTTCAGCGGCATTCGCGAAAACCTCTCGCCCACCATTGCCGCTGCGGCGACCCTGCTGATCGGTTTCTCCATCCTGCTGTTGCTGACCCTGGAGTGGCTGCGTGGCCGTAGCGAGAAACTGCGCACGCAGCAGCCATCCTGAATCCTCCGGAACACGAGAGTCCCATGAGCCTGCAATTAAATAACCCCAGCCTGCTGCGCCAGCAGGCTTGCGTGAACGGCCAGTGGTGTGAGGCCGACAACGGTGCACGAACCGAGATCCGTAACCCGGCGACCGATGAAGTGATCGGCAGCGTGCCGAATATGGGTCGCGCCGAAACCCGTCGCGCCATTGAAGCAGCACAAATCGCGCAACCGGCTTGGCGGGCTCTGACGGCCAAGGAGCGGGCCAATCGTCTGCGCCAGTGGTTCAACCTGATCCTGGCCAACCAAGAAGACCTGGCGCGGATCATGACTGCCGAGCAAGGCAAACCCTTGGCCGAGGCCCGTGGCGAGATTGCCTACGCGGCTTCGTTTATCGAATGGTTTGCCGAAGAAGCCAAGCGCGCCTACGGCGATGTGATTCCCGCCCATGCCGGCGATAAGCGCATCCTGGTGCAAAAAGAACCCGTGGGCGTGACGGCAGCCATCACCCCGTGGAATTTTCCCAGCGCGATGATCACCCGCAAAGCCGCACCGGCGCTGGCCGTGGGCTGCGCGATGGTACTCAAACCTGCGCCGCAAACGCCGTTCTCCGCGCTGGCGCTGGCAGCGCTGGCCGAGCAAGCAGGCATTCCGGCCGGCTTGCTCAGCGTGATTCCGGCGGACGTGGACGCCAGCCGCGACGTCGGCGCTGAGCTGTGCGACAACCCCATCGTGCGCAAGCTGAGCTTCACCGGCTCCACCGGCGTGGGCATCAAACTGATGCAGCAGTGCGCGCCGACGTTGAAAAAACTCTCACTGGAGCTGGGCGGCAACGCGCCGTTTATCGTCTTCGACGACGCCGACCTGGATGCCGCCGTGGAAGGGGCGATCATCTCCAAGTACCGTAACGCCGGGCAGACCTGCGTATGCGCCAACCGCCTGTACATTCAGGACGGTGTGTATGACGCCTTCGCCGCCAAGCTGCAAGCCGCAGTGGCCAAGCTCAAGGTCGGCAACGGCATGGACGAGGGCATAACCACCGGCCCGCTGATCAACGCCGACGCCGTGATCAAGGTGCAGCGCCACCTGCACGACGCCCTGGAAAAAGGCGCGACCCTGCTGGCGGGCGGCAATAGCTTAGGCGGCAATTTCTTTGAACCAACCATCGTTACCGGCGTGACGGCCGAGATGGCCGTGGCCCGTGAAGAAACCTTCGGTCCGCTGGCCCCGCTGTTTCGCTTTAGCAATGAGGCTGAGGTGATTCGCCAAGCCAACGACACCGAGTTTGGTCTGGCCGCCTACTTCTATGCCCGTGATCTGGGCCGTGTATTCCGTGTGGCCGAGGCGCTGGAGTACGGCATGGTCGGCATCAACACCGGGGTGATCTCTACCGAGGTCGCGCCGTTTGGCGGGATGAAGTCCTCCGGCCTGGGCCGTGAAGGCTCCAAGTACGGCCTGGATGAGTACCTGGAGATCAAATACCTGTGCCTCGGAATCTAAGCGTGGCCTGAATCCATAAGGTGGAAGACCGCACGCGTTTTCCACCTCCTGAACAACCTGCACTCCTAACGAGGACCGCATGAGCAAGACCAACGAATCTTTGATGCAACGCCGCACCGCTGCCGTTCCACGCGGCGTGGGCCAGATCCACCCGATCTTTGCCGAGTCGGCAAAGAACGCCACCGTAACCGACGTTGAAGGCCGCGAGTTTATCGATTTCGCCGGCGGCATCGCCGTGCTCAACACCGGCCACCTGCACCCAAAAGTGGTGGCGGCGGTGCAAGAGCAGCTGACCAAACTGACCCACACCTGCTTCCAGGTGCTGGCCTACGAGCCGTACGTTGAACTGTGCGAGAAAGTTAACGCACGCGTGCCAGGCGACTTCGCCAAGAAGACCCTGCTGGTCACCACCGGCTCCGAAGCCGTGGAAAACTCGATCAAAATCGCCCGCGCTGCCACCGGTCGTGCTGGCGTGATCGCCTTCACTGGCGGTTACCACGGCCGCACCATGATGACCCTGGGTCTGACCGGTAAAGTCGTACCGTACTCGGCCGGTATGGGCCTGATGCCGGGCGGTATCTTCCGCGCTCAGTACCCGTGTGAACTGCATGGCGTCAGCAGCGATGACGCGATTGCCAGCATCGAGCGCATCTTCAAGAACGATGCTGAGCCGCGCGACATCGCCGCGATCATCATCGAGCCAGTGCAGGGCGAGGGCGGTTTCTACGTCGCGCCGAAAGATTTCATGCTGCGCCTGCGCGCGCTGTGTGATCAGCACGGCATTCTGCTGATCGCTGACGAAGTGCAGACCGGTGCCGGCCGTACCGGCACCTTCTTCGCCATGGAACAGATGGGCGTTGCCGCCGACCTGACCACCTTTGCCAAATCCATCGCCGGCGGTTTCCCGGTGGCCGGTGTGTGCGGCAAGGCTGAATACATGGACGCCATCGCCCCAGGCGGTTTGGGCGGCACCTACGCCGGCAGCCCGATTGCCTGCGCCGCAGCCCTCGCAGTGATGGAAGTGTTTGAGGAAGAGCAACTGCTGGATCGCTGTAAAGCAGTGGGCGAGCGTCTCGTCACTGGCCTCAAAGCCATTCAGGCCAAGCACAACAGCATCGGCGAAGTGCGCGCCCTCGGCGCCATGATTGCCATGGAGCTGTGCGAAGGTGGCGACGTGCACAAACCCAATGCCGCGCTGACCGGGCAGATTGTTGCCAAGGCGCGCGAGAAGGGTTTGATCCTGCTGTCGTGCGGTACTTACGGCAACGTCTTGCGCGTGCTGGTGCCGTTGACCGCGGAAGATGTCCTGCTCGACCGTGGTCTGGCGATCATCGCCGAGTGCTTCGACGAACTGGCGTAAGCCCGCAGCGCTCAGACAAAAGACCCGCTTCGGCGGGTTTTTCCTTATCTGCGTTATAGGGTGGATCAAAAGGCGCCATCCACCCTCCGCGCCACCTGCCGACCATCGTCCCAGCGACGCCTGAGAATCCGCTCGGGTACAATGCGCGCCTTTCGTGAATGCCACCGAGGTGCGTTATGCAACCCTTCGCCATTGCCCCGTCGATTCTCTCCGCTGATTTCGCCCGCCTGGGGGAAGAAGTCGACAAGGTGCTCGCCGCCGGTGCCGACATCGTGCACTTCGATGTGATGGACAACCACTACGTGCCCAACCTCACCATCGGCCCGATGGTCTGTGCTGCGCTGCGTAAATACGGCATCACCGCGCCGATCGACGCGCACCTGATGGTCAAGCCGGTGGATCGCATCATCGGCGACTTTATCGAGGCCGGTGCCACGTACATCACCTTCCACCCGGAAGCGTCTGAGCATATCGACCGCTCGCTGCAGCTGATTCGCGACGGCGGCTGCAAGGCCGGTCTGGTGTTCAACCCGGCCACTCCGCTGGATGTGCTCAAGCACGTGATGGACAAGGTCGACATGATCCTGCTGATGAGCGTCAACCCAGGCTTCGGTGGGCAGAAATTTATTCCCCATACCCTGGAAAAGCTTAAGCAAGCCCGCGCGCTGATCGATGCCTCTGGCCGTGAAATCCGCCTGGAGATCGACGGCGGTGTGAATGTGCAGAACATCCGCGAAATCGCCGCTGCCGGTGCCGACACCTTTGTCGCCGGCTCGGCGATCTTCAATCAGCCGGACTACAAAGCAGTGATCGACGCCATGCGCGCTGAATTGGCTCAGGCTCGCGGATGAGTCTGCTGCGCGAACTGTTCCTGGGCGAGTTGCCGCGCCTGGTGATGTTTGATCTGGACGGCACCCTGGTGGATTCGGTGCCGGATCTGGCCGCAGCCATCGACAAGACTTTGCGCGATTTGGGGCGGCCGGCAGCGGGTGTGGCACAGGTGCGTAATTGGGTCGGCAATGGCGCGCGGGTGCTGGTACGCCGCGCCCTGGCGGGCGGGCTGCAACATGAGCATGTAGATGAGGCCCTCTCCGAGCAGGCGCTGGAGCTGTTTATGCAGCATTACGCCGAAAACCACGCGTTGACTCAGGTTTATACCGGTGTACAGCCGACCCTGGACTGGCTGCGTGAGCAGCAGGTGGAGCTGGCGATTGTCACCAACAAGCCCGAGCGTTTTGTTGCGCCCTTGTTGGATGAAAAGGGCTTGGGCGGCTATTTTCGCTGGATTGTTGGCGGCGACACCCTCCCTCAGCAGAAACCCGATCCGGCCGCGCTGCTGCATGTGCTGCAACTGGCCCGAGTGGACGCTGCGCACGCGCTGTTTGTCGGTGACTCGCGCAATGACGTGTTGGCGGCCAGAGCAGCCGGCGTGCGCTGTGTGGCGCTGAGTTACGGCTATAACCACGGCCGACCGATTGCCGAGGAGAATCCTGCGCATGTGCTGGATTGTCTGAGTGGCTTGCTGCGCCCGGTTGAGCCCTGATTTTGCTGGGTTTTGCGGGTTGATTCGGGTCCTGCCCTGCGCTAGTGTGGCCGAACTTACATCCCGCCTGAAATAAGAGAGCTTCGTGGTGGTTACCTGCACGCGCTGGTCGGCAAGCACCGACATGAAAATCATCAAGGCCCTGGCCCGTTGGCGCTGGCGCCCCTGATCTGATCTTGGCCGCCTAAGCGGCGCGTTTGCACTCGACCGAATTACCTCAAGCCACGAGGCTGATCATGACCCGCGAAGAATTCCTGCGTTTAGCCGCTGCCGGCTATAACCGCATTCCTGTTGCCTGCGAAACCCTGGTGGATTTCGACACCCCGCTGTCCATTTATCTGAAGCTGGCCGATGAGGCCAACACCTACCTGCTGGAGTCCGTGCAGGGCGGTGAGAAGTGGGGGCGTTACTCCATCATTGGCCTGCCGGCACGCACCGTGTTACGTGCGTACGAGCATGACGTGACCGTCAGCGTCGACGGTGTCGAAGTGGAGCATCATCACTGCGAAGACCCACTGGCCTTTGTCGAGCAGTTCAAAGATCGCTACAAGGTGCCGACGCTGGCAGGCTTGCCGCGCTTCAACGGCGGGCTGGTCGGTTATTTTGGCTATGACAGCGTGCGCTACGTCGAGCCCAAACTGGCCAAGGGTGTTAACCCCGATGCCTTGGGTACACCGGATATCCTGCTGATGGTGTCCGATGCGGTGGTGGTGTTCGACAACCTGGCCGGCAAGATGCACGCCATCGTGCTGGTTGATCCGAGCGATGCCGATGCGTTGGAGCAGGGCCAAGCGCGGCTGCAGGAAATTCTGCACAAGTTGCGTCAGCCGATTACCCCGCGCCTGGGTGTGGACCTGGCGGCGCCGGCCGGTGCCGAGCCGGATTTTATCTCCAGCTTCAAGCGCGATGACTACGAAAATGCAGTCAAGGCGATCAAGGAGTACATCCTCGCGGGCGACTGCATGCAGGTGGTGATCTCGCAGCGCATGTCGATTCCGTTCAAGGCTGCGCCGATTGATCTGTACCGGGCGCTGCGTTGCATCAACCCGACGCCCTACATGTACTTCTTCAACTTTGGCGACTTCCATGTGGTCGGCAGCTCGCCGGAAGTGCTGGTGCGCCTGGAAGATGGCTTGGTCACTGTGCGCCCGATTGCCGGCACCCGCCCGCGTGGAGCCAACGAGGAGGCTGACCTGGCTCTGGAAGAAGACCTGCTGTCTGATGCCAAGGAAGTGGCCGAGCACCTGATGCTGATCGACTTGGGCCGTAACGATGTCGGCCGGGTAGCCAGCACCGGTAGCGTCAAACTGACCGAGAAGATGGTGATCGAGCGTTATTCCAACGTTATGCACATCGTCTCTAACGTCACCGGCCACCTTAAAGAAGGCCTGACGGCGATGGATGCGCTGCGCGCCATTCTGCCGGCGGGTACCTTGTCCGGCGCGCCGAAGATTCGTGCGATGGAAATCATCGATGAGCTGGAGCCGGTCAAGCGCGGTGTCTACGGCGGCGCCGTGGGCTACCTGGCGTGGAACGGCAATATGGACACCGCCATCGCCATCCGTACCGCGGTGATCAAAGACGGCGAGCTGCACGTGCAGGCCGGTGCCGGCATTGTCGCCGACTCGGTGCCCGCGCTGGAGTGGGAGGAGACGCTGAACAAGCGCCGCGCCATGTTCCGGGCTGTGGCGCTCGCCGAGCAAACCGTCACTGACCCGTCCACGCGCTGAGGAGTCCCGCCATGCTTTTGATGATCGATAACTACGACTCCTTCACCTACAACGTGGTGCAGTACCTGGGTGAACTGGGCGCAGACGTGCATGTGATCCGCAATGATGAACTGTCGATTGCCGAGATCGAGGCGCTTAAACCTGAGCGCATCGTGGTCTCGCCGGGGCCGTGCACGCCGACCGAAGCCGGGGTGTCCATTGAGGCAATTATGCATTTCGCCGGCAAGCTGCCGATTCTCGGTGTGTGCCTGGGCCACCAGAGCATCGGCCAGGCGTTCGGCGGCGATGTCGTGCGTGCGCGCCAGGTGATGCATGGCAAGACCAGCCCGGTGTTCCACCGCGATCTGGGCGTCTTTGCCGGCCTGAACAACCCGTTGACGGTGACCCGCTATCATTCCCTGGTGGTCAAGCGCGAAACCTTGCCGGACTGCCTGGAAATCACCGCCTGGACACAGCATGAAGATGGTTCGGTGGATGAGATCATGGGCCTGCGCCACAAGACCTTGCATATTGAGGGCGTGCAGTTCCACCCGGAGTCGATTCTCACCGAACAGGGCCACGAGCTGTTTGCCAACTTCCTCAAACAACAAGGAGGCCAGCGCTGATGAACATCAAGGAAGCCCTCAATCGAGTGGTCAACCAGCTCGACCTGAGCACCGAAGAAATGCAGGACGTCATGCGCGAGATCATGACGGGCCAGTGTACGGATGCGCAGATCGGCGCCTTTCTGATGGGCATGCGCATGAAAAGCGAGACCATCGACGAGATCGTCGGTGCCGTTTCGGTCATGCGTGAGCTGGCCAGCCATGTGCACTTGCAGACCCTCGATCATGTGGTGGATGTGGTCGGCACCGGTGGCGATGGCGCGAACATCTTCAACGTCTCCACGGCGGCAAGCTTTGTGGTTGCGGCTGCAGGCGGTAAGGTGGCCAAACACGGCAATCGTGCCGTTTCTGGCAAGAGCGGCAGTGCTGATCTGCTGGAGACTGCAGGGATCTACCTGAGTCTGACGCCCGTGCAGGTGGCCCGCTGTATCGAGAGCGTCGGGGTCGGCTTTATGTTTGCCCAGGTGCATCACTCGGCGATGAAATATGCCGCCGTGCCACGTCGTGAGCTGGGCCTGCGTACCCTCTTCAATATGCTTGGCCCACTGACCAATCCGGCCGGGGTCAAACACCAGGTGGTGGGCGTGTTCAGTCAGGCGCTGTGCCGGCCGCTGGCCGAAGTACTCAAGCGCCTCGGCAGCCAACACATCCTGGTGGTGCATTCGCGCGATGGCTTGGATGAATTCAGCCTGGCGTCGGCGACTCATGTCGCCGAATTGAAGGATGGGCTCATCACCGAATACGAAGTGCTGCCAGAAGACCTCGGGCTAAAGAGCCAGAGTTTGGTCGGCCTGGCGGTGGAAAGCCCGGAGGCCTCGCTGGCGCTGATTCGTGATGCCCTGACGAAGCGTAAGAGCGAAGCCGGGCAGAAAGCGGCCGACATGATTGCCCTGAATGCCGGTGCGGCGCTGTATGCGGCGGACCTGGCGAGCAGCCTCAAGCAAGGTGTGCAGCTGGCCCATGACGCCTTGCACACTGGCCTGGCCTGGGAAAAATTGCAGGAGTTGGTGTCCTTTACCGCTGTATTCAAAGAGGAGAATGCCGGGTGAGTATTCCAACCGTTCTGGAGAAGATTCTCGCGCGTAAGGCTGAAGAAGTCGCCGCACGCCGCGCCGTTGTTTCGCTGGCCGAGCTTGAGCAGCAAGCCCGTGCTGCCGATCCGGTACGCGGTTTTGCCGAGGCGCTGATCAGCCAGGCCAAGCGTAAGCAGCCGGCGGTAATCGCTGAAATCAAAAAGGCCTCACCGAGCAAGGGCGTGCTGCGCGAGCAATTCGTGCCAGCCGAGATTGCCGAGAGTTATCAGGCCGGTGGCGCCACCTGCCTATCAGTGCTGACCGATATCGATTTCTTTGAGGGCGCGGATCGCTACCTGCAGGAAGCCCGTGGAGCGTGTTCACTGCCGGTGATTCGCAAGGATTTCATGATCGATCCGTATCAGATCGTTGAAGCCCGTGCCTTGGGTGCCGACTGTGTGCTGTTGATCGTCTCGGCCCTGGAAGACGCGCAGATGGCCGAGCTGGCCGCGACGGCTAAAGCCTTCGATCTTGATGTGCTGGTGGAAGTGCACGACGGCGATGAGCTGGAGCGGGCGCTGAAAACCCTGGATACGCCGCTGGTGGGGATCAACAACCGCAACCTGCATACCTTCGAGTTGAGTCTGGAAACCACCCTCGACCTGCTGCCCCGCATTCCGCGTGACCGCCTGGTGGTCACCGAGAGCGGCATCCTCAACCGTGCCGATGTCGAGTTGATGGAAATCAGTGAGGTGTTTGCCTTCCTGGTCGGCGAGGCGTTTATGCGTGCCGACAATCCGGGGGCTGAGCTAGAACGTCTGTTTTTTCCGGAGCGCAAGCGAGTGATCGCGGCTCCTGACGTGGACTGAAACCATCAAGCCATAAAAAAGCCGACGCATGCGTCGGCTTTTTTATGGCTGCAGCTTTGGTACTCAGCGCGTGCCGAACACCACCATGGTCTTGCCTTTGACGTTGACCAGGCCCTGTTCTTCCAGAGCCTTGAGCACGCGGCCGACCATCTCGCGCGAGCAGCCGACGATTCGGCCGATTTCCTGACGGGTAATTTTGATCTGCATGCCGTCCGGGTGAGTCATTGCATCGGGTTGCTTGCACAGGTCGAGCAGGGTGCGCGCAACGCGACCGGTGACGTCCAGAAAGGCCAGGTCGCCCACTTTGCGCGTGGTGTTGCGCAGGCGTTCAGCCATCTGGCTGCCCAGGGCGTAGAGAATGTCCGGGTCTTGTTGGGTGAGCTCGCGGAATTTGGCGTAGCTCAGCTCCGCCACCTCGCACTCAGTCTTGGCGCGCACCCAAGCGCTGCGTTCTTTCTCGGCTCCGTCCTTCTCGAACAGGCCCATTTCTCCGAAAAAGTCGCCGGAGTTGAGGTAAGCAATGATCATTTCACGACCATCATCGTCTTCGATCAGGATAGTGACCGACCCTTTGACGATGAAGAACAGCGTTTCGCAGCGATCGCCCGCGTAGATAATGGTGCTTTTGGCGGTATAACGACGGCGGTGGCAATGTGCGAGAAGCTTGTCGAGATTTTTTATTTTAGGTGTAAGGGTAATAGCTACCATGCCCGAATCCCGAATGTATAAAGGTGAGCCGTTGTGCGGCTAGTTCTAATAATAGTTATCCGTACAAGTGTGCCAGTAATCAGGCGCCAGCTTAACAAACCCTCTGTAGCGAGGTCCTGTTTTGCGACCTGGCTAACATTCAGCCCGGAACTTTTTTACACGCTGACTGCTGGGTGGCGAGTAAAAGCGCTGTGCTAAGCTGCCTCCCTTTTTAACAGCGGAGCCTGGGTAATGAAAGCGCGTATTCAGTGGGCCGGTGAAGCCCTGTTCATCGGAGAGTCAGGCAGCGGCCATGCGGTGGTGATGGATGGCCCGCCGGAGAGCGGTGGACGCAACCTGGGCGTGCGCCCTATGGAAATGGTGTTGATCGGCCTGGGCGGCTGCAGCAACTTCGATGTGGTCAGCATCCTGAAAAAATCCCGCCAGGCGGTCGAGAGCTGCGAAGCCTTTCTAGAAGCCGAACGCGCCACGGAAGAACCCAAGGTTTTTACCAAGATTCACCTGCATTTCGTGGTCAAGGGCCGCGGTTTGAAGGAGGCTCAGGTGAAACGTGCGGTGGAGCTGTCCGCCGAGAAGTACTGCTCCGCTTCAATCATGCTGGGCCGCGGCGGGGTTGAAATCACCCATGACTACGAAATTATCGAGTTGGGCGAGTAGCCTGCTGCGATAACGCCGTTAATGCAAAAGGGCACGTCAGTGCCCTTTTTTGTGCCGCCGATTCAGCCTTATACGCGGTAGGTGGTGCTGGTCATCACCTTGGCCAACAGACTCATGCCGAACTTCACCGGCGCCGGGAAGCGCAGGCCGCCGGCATCCAGAGCGTTGCAGGCATGTTGTTCTTCATCCGCGCGCATCTGTTCGAGTATCGCGCGGGATTTCTGGTCTTCCTGAGGCAGCTGCTGCAGGTGGTCGTCGAGGTGCTTGACCACCTGATCTTCGGTGGCGGCGACAAAACCCAGGCTGACCCGGTCGCTGATCAGGCCAGCCGCAGCGCCGACGCCGAAGGACAGACCGTAGAACAGCGGATTTAGGATGCTCGGTTGGCTGCCCAGCTGACGGATGCGCTGTTCGCACCAGGCCAGGTGGTCGATTTCTTCATCGGCCGCATGCTCCATGGCCTGGCGCACCTGCGGCAGTTTGGCAGTCAGCGCCTGGCCCTGATAGAGCGCCTGAGCGCAGACTTCGCCCGTGTGGTTGATGCGCATCAAACCCGCGATGTGTTGTGCTTGCTGCTCATCCAGCTCGCTTTCCGGTTGCACGATGGCCGGCGATGGCCGCGTCGGTTGACCGCTAAAGGGCAGCAACGTGCGCAGGGCGGCATCGGCTTGCAGCAGCAGGCGATCAACGGGTGAGAAGTGACGTTCGCTGGCCATAAGGACCTCCGGCGATGATGACGGCGTTCAGTTTACTCCACGCGCGGGAGAAGGTCTGTTGACGTTTCGTCGCAGCCTTGCCGCACGTCGGCGCCATTAGAGTTCGCGCAACACGCGGAAACCCAGAGCGTAGTCCTTGTGTTGCGGCTGCTTCATGTCGCGTTGGCTGCTGCGCAGGTAGGTTGGGCCACTGTTCCAGGCGCCGCCACGAACTGCTCGCGGGCTCTGATCCATTAAACCGGCGCTGCGTTGCTCACTGCCATCGAACGGGCTGGCGAAGCGTGAAGCGGTCCACTCCCAGACATTGCCAGCGGTGTCATGCAGGCCGAAGGCATTGGCGGCGAACTGGCCGACACGTTCGGTTTTGCTTTGGATTAGGCGCGAGGTGGCGCAGCCACGGCAATGCGCACGCGGCCGAGTTTCTGGGCTGTCGAGCTGCTCGCCCCACCAGTAATAGCTGGTGCTGCCGGCGCGGGCGGCATATTCCCATTCGGCTTCGGTGGGCAAACGGTAGCGCTGGCCGGTGACCTTTGAGAGCCATTGGCTGTAGGCCGCGGCCTGATGCCAGGACACATGGATTACCGGCCGCTGCGCTGACAGGCCCCAGCCTTCGTTATCTGGCATTGGCGTCGCGGTGGCCTCGGCATACTGCTGCCAGTCGCTGAACGTCACCTCATAACGACCGATGGCAAATGGCTGAGAAATTTCGATCGGAGTCAGCGGGCGTTCGTTATGGTTGCCGCGGCCACTGTGATCACCGAGCAGATAGCGCCCGGCAGGCACCACCACCAACTGTGGCCCTTGCTTGCCCTTGGGTAAGGCGTCGCTGAATACGCTGCCAACCATATGTGCCTGCGCAGTGTTGATGACCAGCAGGGCGAGCACGGTCAGTGCGCCGAGTAAGGAACGACTCAACCCGGTGGCCATGTCATCTGCCGCTTACCCAACACGTGCATATGGATGTGGTGCACCGTCTGGCCACCCAGGTCATTGCAGTTCATCACCACGCGAAAGCCTTCCTCGCAGCCTTGCTCCTTGGCCAGGCGCTGCGCGGTAAAGAGGATATGCCCAGCCAGCGGCTTGTCTGCCTCGCTCAGGTCATTGAGGGTGCTGATGTGTTTTTTCGGGATAACCAGAAAGTGCACGGGTGCCTGTGGGCCGATATCGTGAAAGGCAATCACCTGATCATCTTCATAAAGCTTGCGCGCCGGTATTTCACCAGCGACGATCTTGCAAAACAGACAGTCCATGGACAGTCTCCCGGCCGGTATTTAAAGAGGCCCGAGTTTAGTGGACAAGGAGCGTGGGTGAAAAACGATATTCATGATTTGGGCTTGGTACTGGACTCCAAGACCAAACTGGTGCTGATCGAATCCTGGGATGAGCCGCGGGTGCTGGAAACCCTGACCAGCTTGGCCGTGCGCCGCAGCCTTGGTTTGCAGGTGTGGTCGGTGACCGAGGGTTTGCAGCGTGTGGGCTATTCCATTCAGGAACCGGTCGACAGCGCCACCCTGGAGCCGGAAACCGCACTGCGTCTGATCAAGGCTGACACCCAGCCGACGTTGTATGTGATGTGCGATCTGCATCCGTTTCTTGAGGACAACCCCAAGCTGGTGCGCCTGCTCAAGGAAATCGCCATGAACGAGCAGCCCAGCAAGCCGACGCTGGTGCTGGTTTCCCACGCCTGCAAGTTGCCGCCGGAGGTGCAGCGTTATGCCTCGCGCTTCAGTCTGTCGCTGCCTTCCGAGGAGGAGTTGCTGGCCATCGTGCGCGAGGAAGCCACCGGCTGGAGTGCACGTAACCGCAATGCCCGGGTGCGCACCGATAACCGCACCTTGCAGCAAGTGGTGAAAAACCTCCGTGGTCTCAGCCATGCCGAAGCCCGTGCGCTGGCGCGCAATGTGATCTGTGATGACGGTGCGATTACTCAGGAAGACCTGCCGGAGCTGAACAAGACCAAATTCAAGCTGCTCGATCTCGATGGTGTGTTGAGTTTCGAGTACGACACCGCGCGTTTCGCCGAGGTCGGCGGGTTGAACAATCTCAAGCGCTGGTTGGGCGATCGGCAAAGCATCTTTCTTGAAGGCAAAGGCGTTGATCTGCCCAAAGGCGTGCTGCTGGTGGGTGTACAGGGCGGCGGTAAGAGCCTGGCCGCCAAGGCCATTGCCGGTCTGTGGGGCCTGCCCCTACTGCGTCTGGACTTTGCCTGCCTGTACAACAAATTCTTCGGCGAGACCGAGCGCAACCTGCGTGAAGCCTTGAAGCTCGCCGAGCAGATGGCGCCCTGTGTGCTGTGGATAGACGAGATCGAGAAAGGCCTGGCCAGTGGTGATCACGATGGTGGCGTCAGCCAGCGCGTACTCGGCACCCTGTTGACCTGGATGGCCGAGCGCAAGGCGCCGGTGTTTATGGTGGCGACCGCTAACGTCATCTCGCGGCTACCACCGGAGCTGGTGCGCAAGGGCCGTTTCGATGAGCTGTTCTTTGTCGATTTACCGGACGCGGAGGTGCGGGCCGACATCTTCCGTATTCACCTGGCGCGGCGTGAGCTGGATGTGGCGGGGTTTGATCTGGGCCAGCTGGCCGCCGCTTGTGATGGCTTTTCCGGTGCGGAGATCGAGCAGGCGGTGGTCAGTGCCCTGTATGCCGCGCAAGCCCAGCAACACACGGTCAATCAGGCGTTGCTGCTGCAGAGCATTCAAAGCACCGCGCCGCTGTCGGTGGTGATGGCTGAAGACCTGGCGGCCCTGCGTGCCTGGGCGGACGGACGCACGGTCAACGCTGGCTAGCTACCTAACCGGCTTGCCGAACTGGCGATTGAGTTGTGCGCTGATTCGCCGTACCAGCCACCGCGGTCCTAATCTAGGGCTGAGCGCAATCAGACGATTGCGCCAGCCCGGGATGATGATCGCGCGGTTCTTCTCCAGCGCCTTGACGGTGATCAGGGCCACTTCCTCGGCACTCATCATCAGCTTGCTGCCTTGCAGGGCCTGCACATCCATCTGTGCGGTGCGGAAAAACGCACTGCGGGTCGGTCCTGGGCAGAGTACGGAGACTTTGACGCCATACGCTTTAAGCTCTTCGCGCAGGCCTTCGGAGAAGTGCAGCACATAGGCCTTGCTCGCGTAGTAGTTGCTCATGCCTGGTCCTGGCTGAAAGCCGGCGACCGATGCGACGTTGAGAATCTGTCCGCTGCCCTGGCCGGCCATGATAGTGCCGATGGCGTGGCACAGGCGGGCGAGTGCCAGGATATTCAGTTCGATCAGTTGCTGTTCGCGAGCCCAGTCCTGGGCTACATAGGGACCCGAGGTGCCGATGCCAGCGTTGTTTACCAGCAGGTCGATGGTGCGTTCGCCTTGCTCCAGCTCATGCAGCAGACCGCTGACCTGCAGTGGCTGGCTAAGGTCGCAGACGCGAAACAGCACCTCCACGGAAAAGCGCTGAGTCAGTTCGCAGGCAATGCTTTCCAGCGCGTCGCGCTGGCGCGCCACCAGAATCAGATTGCGGCCACGTCGAGCCAGTGCTTCAGCCAGGGCCAAGCCAATACCGCTGGAGGCTCCGGTAATAAGCGCGTAACGGGTCATAGGGTTCTCCGTGATGGGGCCTTTCGACCCCATGTACCGCGCAAGGTTGCGAGTGGGTTACAGGCCAGCGTCGGCGTAGCCCATATAAGCAGGCAGGGCGATGGCCGCAACAATACCGATGACGATGATGGCCACCCAGAGCAGGGCGAGGATTTTCACCGCGCGGCTATTCGGTGGTGGTGGCGGACCAAAGCGGTTAGCGGCGGTGCTGCCGGGGATGATAAACATCAGCAGGGAGAATACCCCGCCGACAATCGGCACCAGGGTGACCAGCAGCAGCCAGCCCGACCAGCCGATGTCATGCAGCCGTTGCACACCGATCATGATGCCGACTACCGCCACGGCGATACCCACGACCACCATCAGCAGACCTCCGAGAATCTCCGATGCGACGAAGAACCCAGCGGCGATGCCGAACAACGGCAAGCAGGCCAGCATCAGCACCATCGACCAGGCCAGGTAGCGCAAACGACCGATGCGCCCGTCGGTGGTAAAAGCTTTCAGCTCGCCGAACTCCGGCAGGGCTTCTGCTACTGCTGCTTTCGGTGTGGCGTAGGGGGTGGCTGCCGCACTGACCACTTCAGGCGAGTTTTCTGCGAGCATGGCCTGGCGGGCGATAAATTTCTCGATAACGATGCCGCAGGCTGAACACTCGATGGCTTTGGCTTGCTGGTGGCCGCACTTGGGGCAGATCATTTCGCTGGTGCTAGCGGCACTTGGCGCTGAATTCTGAGTCTGCGGAGCGTGATCGTCGGTTTCCACCAGGCTCAGGCTGGCGGCCAGGTCCTGTTCCTTGCGCACTTTGGCCCCGGCGCTCTGCAGTGCCTTGAGGTACTGGTCGGCCTCGTTTTCGCTGAGGTCGCGCTTGATATCGACATTGCCGCCGCTAAACAGCGAGTTGATCCGGGTCAGGTCGCTCTTGAACAGGCGCGCGAGGTTTTCTTTGGCTGTTTCCAGGCTGACGTCAGGCATCAACTCGCCGTTAAACACAATCTTGAAGCGGGCTTGGGTCATGTCGGCGTCCTTGTCGGTGCCAGGGTAGAGTTGCGCTACAGACTAGCCGGCCTGCAGGCCAGTAAACAAGCCGCCTGCGCGCAAATCTGCAGGGTTCTTGAGGTGCTTCACGCGCTGTTGGCGGACCAGCTACCGACCAGGCGGCCGTTGCGTAATAAGTAGAGCTGGTTGAACAGTTCGAACAGACCTTCCGAACGTTGCGGGCGGAGAAACACCCAGTCGTCGACCTGTAAACCTGTGCCGGTTGAGCCGATCAGGCGTTCCTGGTTGGCGCTGCGTCCATACAGTGAGTCATAACTGAGCCCCGCCGGGGATGCCGGAGTTGCTGGCCATTGCCCGCCATACAGGTAGTAAGCCTGCTGGCGATTGGGATTCCAGCGCTGCAGCAGTTGCTGTGAGCCGTCGAGAAACGGTAGCTGCCCGGGTAACGCTTTGAGCACCGGGCTAGCAATCCACAGGGCAGCTTGTTGGGCGGCTAGCAGGTCGCTGTCGAAATCACTGGGTTTGAGCAGTGCGGAGCCGACCGCGACTTCATTCAGCAGCGTATCGAGCTGGGTGTGCAGGGCATAGGTCAGGCTGCCAGCGCCATTGAGCAGCGGTTGTTGCGGCCACAGTTCGCTGAATGCGGCGACGCTGGTGATAAATGCGCGGTAGCGTGCGGCGCTCTGGGTAAAGGCGCTGGTTGGGTCTGTCCAGAACGGCGTATGGGCGAGGTGGGCGTCATAACCCATCAGGCCGCGTACGCGTAGCCGGTTGGGCGTATTACGCAGCCAGGTGAGGGCGGCGCCGAGCTCTGCTGGAGTGGCAAAGCCGCCGCGGGCCAGGCCGATATCGATTTCAAAGGCAATCTGCAGCGGCTGGTTGAGAGCATTGGCCAGGGCGGCGTATTCCTGCAGGCGGGTTTGGCTATCGATCAGCCAGGTCAGCTGCTCGGCGGGGACAAAGCCGCTGCCTTGTGGCAGTTGCTGGTAGAAACTCAGGGCCGCAGCACTGGGCAAGGGTTTGCCGAGCAACAGGTCGGACTGGGGGAAGTTGACTGCCAGCTGATTGATCTGTGGCTGGTGAAACACCATAAAACGCTGCGTACCGAGTTTCTTCGCCAGGTAGTCGAGCAAGCCGGTGGAGGCCAGCGATTTGGTCACCAAGCGCAGCGGGAGTTGTTTACCGAGCTGGCTAGCCAGCAGCTCGGCGTTCTGATCAAGGCGTTCCAGGTCAACGACCAGCAAAGGCAGCCCGGCCCCTGCACGTCGCAGCAGTTGGTTGAGTGCCGCAAAGTAAGGTGTGTGTGGCTGACCGAGGTCATCCGGGCGCAGTGCCCAGCCGGCCAGCAGCCCGAACGCCCCAATGCCGATCAGGCTGCGTCGCTTCATCGCGCCCAGCGTTGTTGCAACTGCAGGCTTTGCTTGAGGGCGGCCCGGTATTCGCTGTCGAGGCGGGCGATCAGCTGCTCGACGCTGGGCAGGTCGTTGATATTGCCAACACCCTGGCCGGCCGACCACACGGTTTTCCAGGCCTTGGCCTCTTCGTCCATTGGCTTGAGCTTCTCGCCGTAGTTGACCTCGCCTTTGTTCTGCAGCTGCTTGAGGTCGTAGCCGGCCAGTTCCAGGCTCTGGCGCATAAAGCTTGCGGGCACCCCGGAGACCGCCGGGGTGTGGATGATGTCGGCGGCTTTGGCGTCGAGGATCATCTGCTTGTAAGCAGCGGAAGCGGCGTTTTCCTGGGTGGCAATCAGGCGGGTGCCAAGGTAAGCGAGGTCGGCGCCGAGCAGCTGGGCGGCCAGCACTTCATGGCCCTGATTGAGGCAACCAGCCAGCAGCAGGGTCTTGTCGAAGAACTGGCGGATCTCGGCGATCAGCGCAAACGGGCTCCAGGTGCCAGCATGTCCGCCTGCGCCAGCGGCTACCGCGATCAGGCCGTCGACGCCGGCTTCGGCGGCTTTCTCAGCATGCCGTCGGGTGGTTACGTCGTGAAACACCAGACCGCCATAGCTGTGCACCGCATCGACCACGTCCTTCACCGCGCCGAGGCTGGTAATCACGATGGGCACGCACTGTTCAACGCAGATGGCGAGGTCCGCCTGCAGGCGCGGGTTGCTGCCGTGCACGATCAGGTTAACCGCATAGGGTGCAGCGGCGCTGTCCAGGCCTGCTTCGATCTCCTGCAGCCAGTCCTTGAAGCCGCTGCTGTCACGCTGGTTGAGCGCCGGAAAGCTGCCGACTATGCCGCTGTTGCAGCAGGCCAGAACCAGTTGTGGGTTGGACACCAGAAACATCGGCGCCGCGACGACGGGCAGGCGCAGGCGTTGTTCGAGCAGGGCCGGAAGCGACATGCGGTAATCCTCTTGGAGTATTTAGAAAGGGCGAACCACGACCAGAATGACAATGCCGAGCAAGGCCAGCACGGGCGCTTCATTGAACCAGCGGTAGAACACATGGCCGCGTTGGTTCTCGCCACGGGCAAAGGCCTTGAGCTGGGCGCCGCACATGAACTGGTAGACCACCAGCAGCGCCACCAGGCTCAGCTTGGCGTGCATCCAGCCTTGGCTGAAGTAGTAGCTCGGGTTAAGGCTGAGCAGCCACAGACCTAGGCCGACGGTAAAAATCAGTGATGGCCACATGATCCCGCGGTAGAGCTTGCGCTCCATGATGCAGAAGCGTTCGCGGCTGACTTCGTCGGTGCTCATGGCGTGGTAGACGAACAGGCGCGGCAGGTAAAACAGGCCGGCGAACCAGCAGACCATGGCGATGATGTGAAAAGCCTTGAGCCATAGATAGAGCATCGTGCGCACTCGTTACAGGAAAGTGCCCAGATAGTAGTGGGCATGACCGCCTCCGTCATCACATGCGGCGCTCAAGTGTTGGCCCCTGGCCGAAGCGGCCGTATCATCGGCAGCTTTCCACTGCTGGTATTGCAAAGGGGCAAGTGATGATCAAGGTCGGAATCGTCGGCGGCACGGGGTATACCGGTGTCGAGCTGTTGCGTTTGTTGGCGCAACACCCGCAAGCGCAGGTCGAGGTGATTACCTCGCGCTCCGAGGCCGGCATGCGTGTCGATGAGATGTACCCGAACCTGCGCGGTCATTACGACAACCTGGCGTTCAGCGTGCCGGACGTCGCTACCCTGGGCGCCTGCGATGTGGTGTTCTTCGCCACCCCGCATGGTGTTGCGCATGCCCTGGCCGGTGAGCTGCTGGCCGCTGGAACCAAGGTGATCGACCTGTCCGCCGACTTCCGCCTGCAGGACGCCGATGAATGGGCCAAGTGGTACGGTCAGCCGCACGGCGCGCCGGACCTGCTTCCGGAAGCGGTGTATGGCTTGCCGGAAGTTAACCGTGACGCGATCAAGCAGGCGCGTCTAATCGCCGTGCCGGGCTGCTACCCCACTGCCGCGCAGCTGGCGCTGATTCCGCTGCTTGAGGCCGGTCTGGCTGATACCACGCAGGTGATTGCTGACTGCAAATCCGGGGTTAGCGGTGCCGGGCGCGGTGCCAGCGTGGGTTCGCTGTTCAGCGAGGCCGGTGAGAGCATGAAGGCTTATGGGGTGAAAGGTCATCGGCATCTGCCGGAAATCCGCCAGGGCCTGCGCCGGGCTGCGGGTAAGGATGTCGGCCTGACCTTTGTGCCGCACCTGACGCCGATGATCCGCGGTATTCACGCCACGCTTTACGCCACCGTTGTCGACCGCTCGGTGGATCTGCAGGCGTTGTTCGAGCAGCGTTATGCCAACGAGCCTTTCGTTGATGTTATGCCCGCTGGTAGCCACCCGGAAACGCGCAGTGTGCGCGGTGCCAACGTCTGTCGGATCGCCGTGCACCGTCCACAGGATGGCGACCTGGTGGTGGTGCTCTCGGTGATCGACAACTTGGTCAAAGGTGCGTCGGGCCAGGCAGTGCAGAACATGAACATCCTCTTCGGCCTCGATGAGCGCCTGGGCTTATCTCACGCGGCCATGTTGCCCTGATGGCGGGCTGGGAGGTCCGCCTCAGCGACCCCGGGCGCGCCAGGCGCCGGCGAGTATTCGGCCTACTGCTGGTGCTGTGTATTCCGCTGGCGTTTTATGCGGGCATCTGGTGGCAGCATTACACGCAACCTGCCGTGACAGTGGGGCCGCCAGTCGAATCAGCGCGCGATGAGCAACTGCTGCGTGATCTCGAAGAGCTCCGGCAGCGTGTGGCGGTATTGAGCAGTGCAGAAAAACTCAGCCAGCAGGCCAACGAGCAGAGCCGGCTGAGTATCAAGCTGCTGGAAGAGCAGATCTATAAACAGCAGCAGGATCTGGCCTTCTACAAAGGTGTATTGGCCCCTGCTAGTCGTCGTGAAGGTTTGCGCATCCGGGCCTTTGAGCTGCAGGCCACGGACAGCCCCGAGCTTTTCCGCTACAAGATACTCCTCAGTCGCGTGGGCAAAGGTGAGGCGCCGCTGGAAGGGCAGTTGCATGTGTCGATCGTCGGCAAGCAAGGCGAGCAGGACGTTACGCTCGAACTGGCTGCGCTGTCTGCGGACCTGCCCGATGCGTTGCCTGAGCAGCCGATTACCTTCGTGTTCAAGCACTTTCAGGCTATTCCTGAAGCTGGGCGGTTTGCCGAGCTAAAGTTGCCAGAAGGGTTTGTCCCGCGCGAGATCAAGGTGCGTGCCGAGGTGCAGGGCGAGAAGCCTTTGCTGCGCACGTTCAAGTGGAACAAAGAGGAGTAACTGTTCCTTATGTGGAATAAAGACAAGGCACGTACCGACGTGCAGCGTTTCGCGGGCAAGACCAGCCTGATTGCGGTAGGTGCCGAGCTGCATGGCGATTTGCGCTTTCAAGGCGCGGTGCAGGTCGATGGCAAAGTCATCGGTAACCTGGTGGCCAGCGAAGGCATGGTGCGCGTCAGTGTGCAGGGACGGGTTGAAGGTGAGCTTCGCGCCCCCCATATCGTGATTGACGGTGAGGTGATTGGCGATGTGCACGCCAGTGGTCACCTTGAGTTGGGCGCGCGAGCGCGAGTGCGCGGCAATCTGTATTACGCGTTGATGGAAATGGCCATGGGTGCGCAGATCGAAGGCCGCCTCTGCCGCTTGCAGGACGAACCGCGGCCGTTGGAATTACCAGAAACGCTGGATGCTGCACAATAGTTGACCGCTTTTCTCGGGTAAGCGGATAATGCCGATCAGAATGCAGTATGGCGCGTAGCGCCGGGAGTTAATCAGCATGAGCGTCGAAACCTTCACCCCCAGCGCTATGCAATTTACGCAGGGCGCAGCGAACAAGGTGAAGAGCCTGGTCGATGAGGAAGGCAACCCGCGTCTGAAATTGCGCGTGTTTGTAACGGGAGGCGGTTGTTCCGGCTTCCAGTACGGCTTCACCTTCGATGAAGAAGTGGCCGAGGATGACACCATCATCGAGCGCGAAGGCGTGAGTCTGGTGGTCGATCCGATGAGCTTTCAGTACCTGGCAGGTGCCGAGGTGGATTATCAGGAAGGTCTGGAAGGTTCGCGATTTGTCATCAACAACCCGAACGCCACCACTACCTGCGGTTGCGGCTCTTCGTTCTCGATCTGAGTAGCAGGCTGTTCAAGCTAACGCCGTGCCTTATGCACGGCGTTGTCGTTTCTGCGCGCAGCAGATTGGAAAAAGTGATTAGGCGGGGTAGATCGCGCCAAGCACCCGCAGGCCGCGAGCGCCGGTGACGCTAGGCCGGTTGGCGGGAATGCCTTCCAGGCAGCAGTGCGCCAGCCAGGCAAAGGCCATGGCTTCGACCCAGTCTGCGGGCACGCCATATGCGTCGGTACTGCCCACCTGGCTATTAGGCAGCAGCTGCGCCAGGCGGCGCATCAGTGTGTGGTTATGCGCACCACCACCACACACCAGCAGCATCTCGGTGTGCTGCTGAGCAGCCTTGAGCGCCTCGGTAATGCTGATAGCGGTCAGTTCCAGAAGGGTTGCCTGCACGTCAGCCTTAGCAAACGTCGGCAGGTTCTGCAGGTGCTGATCCAGCCAGGCCAGGTTGAACAGCTCGCGCCCCGTGCTTTTAGGGCCTTGAGTCTGGAAGTAGGGATCCCTGAGTAGGGCGTGCAGAAGTGCCATCTGCACCTGACCGTTGGCCGCCCACTGACCGTCTTGGTCGTACGTCAGGCCCTGGTGACGTTGAATCCAGGCGTCCAGCAGTACATTGCCCGGGCCACAATCGAAACCATGCACCGGACGTTCGGGTTCAAGCAGGCTGAGGTTGCTGAAACCGCCAATGTTCAGGATGGCGCGAGTGCTGTTCTCGCTGGCGAACAATGCCTGGTGAAACGCCGGAACCAGCGGCGCCCCCTGGCCTCCCGCAGCGACATCGCGGCGGCGAAAGTCGCTGACCACGCTGATGCCAGTTAGCTCCGCGAGTAAGGCAGGGTTGCCGATCTGTACTGTGAAGCCGCGGGCAGGTTCATGGCGCACGGTCTGGCCGTGGCTACCGATGGCGCGAACGCTGTGTGTGGGCGTGTCGTGCTGTGCAAGTAAGTCATTGATGCCCTGTGCGGCTAGAGTGGCCCAGTGCTGTTCGGCAATCGCGGCGCGGGCTAACTCATCTGGTCCGGGCGCACACAAGTTAAGTAAGCTGCTGCGCAGCTCTTCAGGCATCGGCAGGTAGCGGGTGCCGAGTAAGCGAGTGCTATGTGTCTGTTCAATCAGTGCAATGTCCAAGCCGTCCAGGCTGGTACCGGACATCACTCCGAGATAGAGGGGCATGATTTAGCGCTGATTGTTGAGGGCAAGCATCGTGGACTTCTCTTTGTCCATTTGCGCCATCAACGGTTTGCTCAGCTGCATGAAGCGGGCTTTCTCACTGCTGGCAATCGGGTCGGCCATTGGCAGCTTCTGGCTCAATGGGTCAACGTGAACGCCATTGACCTGGAACTCATAGTGCAGATGCGGTCCGGTCGATAGGCCGGTGGTACCGATATAGCCGATGATCTGGCCTTGCTTGACGTTGGTACCGCTGCGGATGCCTTTGGCAAAGCCGTTCATGTGCGCATACAAGGTACGGTAGCGTTGACCGTGCTGGATAATGACCGCATTACCGTAGCCACCATGACGGCCTGCCAGGGTGATGCGACCATCGCCGGCAGCTTTGATAGGGGTTCCGCGAGGGGCTGCGTAATCCACACCCTTGTGCGCGCGAATCTTGTTCAGCACTGGGTGGCGACGACCTGTGGAAAAGCGTGAGCTAATACGGGCGAAATCCACCGGGGTGCGGATAAAGGCTTTGCGCATGCTCTCGCCATTGGCGTTGTAATAGCTGCTATTGCCCTGTTTGTTGGTGTAACGCACGGCTGTGTAGGTCTTGCCGCGGTTGGTGAAGCGTGCGGAGAGGATGTTGCCAGTCCCAACCTGCTTGCCGTTGACTACTTTCTTCTCGTAGATCAGCTCGAACTCGTCACCTTCGCGAATATCCATGGCGAAGTCGATGTCGTAGCCAAATACATTGGCCAGATCCATGGTCAGGCTGTGCGACAGACCGGCCCGCTTGGCTGAGAGAAACAGCGAGCTGTTGATCACGCCGTGGCTGTAGGTAGTCTGGACTTCGGGTTTGACCAGCTCACGCTTGAAGCTGAAGCCGTTGTCATTTTTGGCCAGGGCGATACTTTCGAGGTCGCTGAGTTTGCTGTGCAGGCTTTCGAGTTGGCCGTCCTCACTCAGTTTGAACTCAAGTGCCTGACCTACTTTGAGGCGTGTCAGCTGCTTGGCTTCTTTACTGCTGTTGAGCACGGCGTGCAGCGTGGTCGCACTCAGGCCTACTTTGGCGAACACGGTAGACAGCGTGTCACCGTTCTCCACGCGAACAATATGGTGTAGCGGGTCAGTTTGTTCGGGTTCTGCAGCCTGTGCGGATGGCTGTTCGTCCGGTGTCTCGGTGGCTGCTGTATTGGCGAATGGTGACTGACGGGCCTGGGTGTTGGCGGATTCTGCATCTTCTTGCAGCTCCGCATATTCAGCGCCGCTGTCCAGCTCAAGATTCAGGTAGGTTTTCTTTGCTTCAACTTCGCGAGAGGGGAATACCAGTAGGGCTAGGCTCAGTAGGGCGGCGACGCCACTGGCCGCCAAGATATGGCTTTTCGGGTACAGGGGCGGCGCTTTAGTTGGAGAGGTCATAGGCGGCTTTTTGACTTTAAAAATGAAAAGAAATAGATAAACGAAATGATGAATATGCAGTAATTGTATAAAATATAACCAAATCGCTAGCTAGGCAACCCCGGTTGTCGCTAGGCGGTCTTAGCGTAGGTGGGGTGGCCGGCAGAACTTGTGATTTGTCTGCGATCTTGTATGGTTGGTTCCCTTTTGTTTTGAGTGGTCGTGAGTCCTGTCATGAAGTCGGTTGAAGAGCAGTTGGCGCTGATCAAGCGTGGCGCGGAAGAGGTTCTGGTTGAAGCTGAGCTGATTGAAAAGCTCAAGCGTGGTCAGCCGCTGCGTATTAAGGCCGGTTTTGATCCGACGGCGCCTGATTTGCACCTCGGGCACACCGTGCTTATTAATAAGCTCCGTCAGTTCCAGGAACTGGGGCATCAGGTGATTTTCCTGATTGGCGATTTCACAGGAATGATTGGTGACCCCAGTGGTAAGAGCGCCACACGCCCACCGCTGACCCGCGAGCAGGTGCTGGAGAACGCGGAGACCTATAAAACCCAGGTGTTCAAGATTCTCGATCCGGCGAAAACCGAGGTCGCCTTCAACTCCACCTGGATGGACAAGATGGGGCCCGCTGATTTCATTCGGCTGACCTCGCAGTACACCGTGGCGCGGATGTTGGAGCGCGATGACTTCAGTAAGCGGTATTCGACCAATCAGCCTATCGCCATTCACGAGTTTCTCTACCCTCTGGTTCAGGGTTATGACTCGGTAGCGTTGCAGGCGGATGTCGAGCTTGGCGGCACTGATCAGAAGTTCAACCTGCTGATGGGGCGCGAGTTGCAGCGCTCCTATGGCCAGTCGTCACAGTGCATCGTCACCATGCCGTTGCTTGAAGGCCTGGATGGCGTGAAGAAGATGTCTAAGTCACTGGGCAACTACATTGGTATCCAGGAGGCGCCGGGTGTCATGTACAACAAGTTGGTATCCATGCCGGATGCGCTGATGTGGCGCTACTTCGAGCTGCTCAGCTTCCGTTCGATGGATGAGATCGAGCAGTTCAAGCGTGATGTTGAGCAGGGCGCTAACCCGCGTGACATCAAGATCAAGCTGGCCGAAGAGATTGTTGCCCGCTTCCATGGCGAAGAGGCGGCGCTCAATGCCCATCGCTCGGCGGGCAATCGTATGAAGGAAGGCGAGCTGCCTGAAGATCTGCCAGAGATCGAGGTTCTGTCGGCTGAGGATATGCCGATTGCCGCGCTGCTTAATAAAGCAGGCTTAGTGAAGAACGCCGCGATGGCGCGTGATCTGTTGGGCTCCGGCAGTGTGCGCGTTGATGGTGAGGTGGTGGATCGCGCCTTCATATATAAGGTGGGTGCTGTGCACGTCTGCCAGGCCGGCAAGAAAGCGTTCGCGCGTATTACGCTTAAGACTGGATAACTGGTTGCACGCTTGCGTGATGGTTACGACAAAGCCGTTGAAGCGTAAGCTTCAGCGGCTTTGTCGTTTCTGCAGGCGGCGCGCAGTTGGTTTGCGTGGCTGCAGCCTTTGATTTCATGGGTATAGAAACAAAAGCGCAATAATCATTGACCTTCGTTTGCCAGTCCCTATAATGCGCACCTCTTCAGGCGTAAGTAGCTCCTTAAACTTCTTATAAAACAAGAAGTTAGATTTAAAAAGGGCTTGCAAAGCTCCCGAACTCAGTAGTGAAACGATGCATCGCCGATGGTAGTGTGGGGTTTCCCCATGTGAGAGTAGGTCATCGTCAAGCACCTATACCAAAACCCCCGATCGTGAAAACGGTCGGGGGTTTTACTTTGTGGCGCGAAAACAAACCATGCCCAGCACAGCCTTTGATAGGCAACTAAACAGGGCATCGTTATTATGCGTGCCTTATTGCTTGGCGGGACTCACATGCTTGCATTGTTAAGGCTTCTTCAAGACGGGCGCTTCCACTCTGGTGAGGCGCTTGGCGCAGCTTTGGGCGTAAGTCGCTCTGCTGTATGGAAGCAGCTGCAGGCTTTGCAGGCTGAGTTGTCGTTACCCTTGCACAAGGTGCGCGGGCGCGGCTATCAGCTCGCGACGCCGCTGCAGTTGTTGGATGCGGATTTGCTAAATGCTCAAGTGGGTGCGCCGCAGTGGCATGCGTGCGTTATGCCAAGCGTGGATTCGACCAATGCGGAGGCATTGCGGCTGTTGCCTGCGGCGCAGACTCTGCCGTTCTATGTGATCGCTGAGCGTCAAACCAGTGGGCGAGGGCGGCGGGGGCGTAGTTGGGTAAGTCCCTTCGGCGAGAATCTGTATTACAGCTTGGTTGTTCGTGTTGAAGGTGGCATGCGCCAGCTTGAAGGCATGAGCCTCGCAGTTGGCTTGGCGCTCCTGCAGGTTATTCGCGGATTTGGCGTGGCAGAGGCCGGGTTGAAGTGGCCCAATGATGTGTTGGTGGGTGAGCGCAAGCTGGCTGGCATCTTATTAGAGCTGTCTGGCGATCCGGCGGATGTGTGTCATGTGGTCATCGGGATTGGCTTGAATGTGAATATGCTTGCCGCCGATCAGGGGGCTATTGGTCAGCCCTGGACTTCGATGCGTGCTGAGTTGGGGCGTCTGTTAAATCGCAATGAACTAGTTAGTGAGTTGAATCGACAGCTATCGCGGTATCTGGATATTCAGTTGCGTGGTGGTTTCGCAGCTTTGCAGGATGAGTGGCAGGCTTGTCACCTTTGGCAGGGGCGGCCGGTTGCGTTAACGGCTGGCGGTGAGCCTATAGAAGGTGAGGTTTTAGGGGTGGATCGTTCTGGGGCCATTCGTCTTCGTGTTGATGGGGCTGAGCGAAGCTTTAGCGGCGGTGAGCTTAGCCTGAGGTTGCGTGATGATTCTTGAGCTCGACTGCGGTAATACCTTTATTAAGTGGCGCTTGCTGGGTGGTGGCAAGCCTACGGCAGACGTAGGCGGTGTCGTTGACTCGGATCAGGCACTTATAGAGGTTGTCCGCGAGCAAGCTGTGCAGCTGCGCGCCTGTCGTCTGGTGAGTGTGCGCAGCGACGAAGAGACTGTGCAGTTGATCTCGCTGCTTGAGCAGGCTTTTACTGTCGAGTGTCGTGCGGCTCGCTCTGCTGTTTCCTTGTCGGGTGTGCGCAATGGCTATGAGCAGTACGAGCGCCTTGGGCTTGATCGCTGGCTTGCGGTGGTAGGGGCTTATCAGTTATCGGGCAAGGCTGCGCTGGTTATTGACCTGGGCACTGCGGTTACTTCGGATTTTGTGGGTGCAGATGGTGGGCACCAGGGCGGCTTTATTTGCCCGGGTATGCCGCTGATGCGCACGCAGTTGCGAACCCATACCCGCAGAACGCGCTATGACGGCGATGAGGCGGCCAAGGCGCTTGACGATTTGGCCCCGGGTCGGGCGACTGCTGAAGCTGTTGAACGTGGATGCTTGTTGATGCTGCGCGGTTTTGTCAGTGGTCAGGTAGCGATGGCGGCAGAGCTTCTGGGCAGTGATTTTGATGTTTTCCTCACCGGTGGGGATGCCCCGCTGGTGATGGATGTTATTCCGGGTGCGAGGGTTGTGCCGGATCTGGTGTTTATCGGCTTGGCGATCGCTTGCCCCATAGATTGAGGTCATGCATGCGCTGGATGTTCTTGTGGTTGGTTGTACTGAATCTGTTCTATTACGTGTGGCATCAGCAGCAGGCCCCTTTGCGGGTTACTGAGATTGCACCGCTGAATATGGCGCAAGACAGTAAGCGCGATATTCGCCTGCTCAGTGAGTCGAGTGCGCCGCCGCGGCGAGAGGTTGCTGTGGCGCAACCTGCTGAGGCGGTTTGTTTGTTTCTCGGTAGTTTTGAGGAGATGGTGGATGCTTCTGCCGTCGAGCAGCGTTTGCTGAGCCTGGATATTCAGTCGCGCGTGCAAAGCATGGATGCAGCGGCTGGCGTCGATTACTGGGTGTATCTACCACCGTTGGCTTCGCGGCAGGCTTCATTGCGCCAATTGCGTGAGCTGCAGGCACGCAAGATCGATAGCTACATCATTACTCAGGGCGACTTGGCCAACGGTATCTCCCTGGGCATCTTTCCGCGTAGCGATTCGGCGCAGAGTGTCATGCAGCGGTTGCGTGATGCCGGGTACGAGCCGTCCCTGCGTGAGCTGACGCGTGCGCATCGTAGTTTCTGGGTGCGTATCTCTCCACAAAGTAGGCGTCTGGCGGATGATTCTTTGCTGCAGCGTTTGGCTTTTGACTTCAAAGGCTTAGAGCAGCAATTAATGCCTTGCGAAGGGGTTGCAAGCCCTCAATAGAATGCATAGAATGGCGCCCGCTTCGCAGGGTGGCGCTAACAAGTGTTCTGCGAAGTTGCTGTCAATGTAGCTAACCTCAGGTTTTTTAATGAGAAATTGCTTGACAGTAGGTCGGCATCGAATGAGAATGCCGCCCCGTTTGGAGGGATTCCCGAGTGGCCAAAGGGATCAGACTGTAAATCTGACGTCATCGACTTCGAAGGTTCGAATCCTTCTCCCTCCACCAGATTTAGCGAGAGCTGCAGGCTCCGCGGGTATAGTTCAGTGGTAGAACCTCAGCCTTCCAAGCTGATGATGCGGGTTCGATTCCCGCTACCCGCTCCAGCATTGTTGTTTTCGCAATGTGTTTTGCTCATGTAGCTCAGTTGGTAGAGCACACCCTTGGTAAGGGTGAGGTCAGCGGTTCGAGTCCGCTCATGAGCTCCATCTAATAAAGGCAGATATGCAAGTATCTGCCTTTGTTTTATGGCGGTGATGCTGAGTCAATTCTTCTCTGGGAGGCAGTCAAAATGGCTAAAGAAAAGTTTGAGCGTAACAAGCCGCACGTCAACGTTGGCACTATCGGTCACGTTGACCACGGTAAAACCACTCTGACCGCTGCTCTGACCCGCGTCTGCTCCGAAGTATTCGGTTCGGCCAAGGTTGACTTCGACAAGATCGACAGCGCCCCAGAAGAAAAAGCTCGCGGTATCACCATCAACACCGCTCACGTTGAATACGATTCGTCCGTGCGTCACTACGCACACGTTGACTGCCCAGGTCACGCCGACTACGTAAAAAACATGATCACCGGTGCTGCGCAGATGGACGGCGCTATCCTGGTTTGCTCGGCCGCTGATGGTCCGATGCCGCAAACTCGTGAGCACATCCTGCTGTCCCGTCAGGTAGGCGTTCCGTACATCGTTGTCTTCCTGAACAAGGCTGACATGGTTGACGACGCTGAGCTGCTGGAGCTGGTTGAAATGGAAGTGCGTGACCTGCTCAGCACTTACGATTTCCCGGGCGACGACACCCCGATCATCATCGGTTCCGCTCTGATGGCTCTGAACGGTCAAGACGACAACGAGATGGGCACCACTGCCGTCAAGAAGTTGGTTGAGACTCTGGATAGCTACATCCCAGAGCCAGTTCGTGCTATCGACAAGCCGTTCCTGATGCCAATCGAAGACGTGTTCTCGATCTCCGGTCGTGGCACCGTGGTAACTGGCCGTATTGAGCGCGGTATCGTCAAGATTCAGGAAGAAATCGAGATCGTTGGTCTGCGTGATACCACCAAGACCACCTGTACCGGTGTTGAGATGTTCCGCAAGCTGCTCGACGAAGGTCGTGCTGGTGAGAACTGCGGCGTTCTGCTACGTGGCACCAAGCGTGACGACGTAGAGCGTGGCCAGGTTCTGGTCAAGCCAGGTTCGGTTAAGCCGCACACCACCTTCACTGCAGAAGTGTATGTGTTGAGCAAAGAAGAAGGCGGTCGTCACACTCCGTTCTTCAAAGGCTACCGTCCTCAGTTCTACTTCCGTACTACTGACGTAACTGGTAACTGCGAACTGCCGGAAGGCGTTGAGATGGTAATGCCAGGTGACAACATCCAGATGACTGTCACTCTGATCAAGACCATCGCAATGGAAGAAGGTCTGCGTTTCGCTATTCGTGAAGGCGGTCGTACCGTCGGCGCTGGCGTCGTAGCCAAGATCATCGCGTAATCGATTGATCTGTTTTGATCGGGCCGGCATAATGGCCGGCCTGATTCAGTTTTTAGGTCAGTAGCTCAATTGGCAGAGCGACGGTCTCCAAAACCGTAGGTTGGGGGTTCGATTCCCTCCTGACCTGCCATTTTCCCTAGAATTTGGCGCGTCTTTTTACAGGATATTAGTAGATGAATGTTAAGGCTGAAGCCAAAGACTCTCGCTTCGATCTGCTTAAGTGGCTCGTAGTTGCTGCTCTGGTAATCGCAGGCGTGGTCGGTAATCAGTATTTCTCTGCTGAGCCTATTCTGTATCGCGTTCTGGCCTTGCTGGTCGTTGCTGCATTGGCTGGTGTGATTGCCCTGCAAACATCAAAAGGTCAGGCCTTTTGGGTGTTGGCAAAAGAAGCTCGCGTTGAAATTCGCAAGGTCGTTTGGCCAACTCGCCAGGAAACCACGCAGACAACTTTGATCGTTGTGGCTGTTGTTTTGGTTATGGCGCTGTTGTTGTGGGGTTTAGATTCCCTGCTTGGTTGGCTTGTTTCGTTGATTGTCGGCTAAGGGTGTCCCGTGGCTAAGCGTTGGTACGTTGTGCATGCTTACTCGGGTTACGAGAAGCATGTTATGCGCTCGTTAGTCGAGCGTGTGAAGCTCGCTGGTATGGAAGACGTTTTTGGCGAGATTCTGGTCCCCACTGAAGAAGTAGTGGAGATGCGGAACGGTCAGAAGCGCAAGAGTGAGCGTAAGTTCTTCCCAGGTTATGTCCTGGTGCAGATGGAGATGAGCGAGGCTACTTGGCATTTGATCAAGAACACCCCGCGCGTCATGGGCTTCATCGGTGGTACTGCAGATAAGCCTGCGCCGATCACAGAAAAAGAAGCTGATGCCATTCTGCGTCGTGTAGCCGACAGTGGCGACAAGCCGAAGCCGAAAACATTGTTCGAGCCGGGTGAAATGGTGCGCGTGACCGATGGTCCGTTTGCCGATTTCAGCGGTGTTGTTGAAGAAGTTAATTACGAGAAGAGCCGCATCCAGGTGGCAGTGACTATTTTTGGTCGCTCAACACCGGTCGAGCTGGAGTTCAGTCAGGTCGAAAAGGCATAACTGACATAAGCATCCCTTACCCCGCAGCCATAGGCTGCGGGGTTTTGTCGTCACTGGGATAAATAGGCAATAACTGGGGAGCCGAAAGGCGCTAGAACCCAAAACTGGAGTAGCTCATGGCTAAGAAAATTACGGCTTATATCAAGCTGCAAGTAAAGGCTGCACAAGCCAACCCGTCGCCACCTGTCGGCCCAGCTCTGGGTCAGCACGGCGTGAACATCATGGAATTCTGCAAGGCGTTCAACGCCCGTACCCAGGGCATGGAACCTGGTCTGCCGACTCCAGTGATCATCACTGTTTATAGCGACCGTAGCTTCACCTTTGAAACCAAAAGCACCCCTGCTTCGGTTCTGCTGAAGAAGGCTGCTGGCCTGACCAGCGGTTCGGCTCGTCCGAACACCGTTAAGGTTGGCACCGTTACTCGTGCTCAGCTGGAAGAGATCGCCAAAACCAAACAGGCCGATCTGACTGCCGCTGATATGGATGCAGCTGTGCGTACTATCGCCGGCTCCGCTCGTAGCATGGGCCTCAACGTGGAGGGTGTGTAATGGCTAAGTTGACCAAGCGTCAAAAGGCAATCGCTGAGAAAGTTGAAGCTGGTAAGGCTTACAACTTTGTTGAAGCCGCCGCTCTGCTGGCTGAGCTGTCTGCAGTTAAGTTCTCTGAGTCGGTAGATATCGCCGTCAATCTCGGTGTTGATCCGCGTAAATCCGACCAGGTTGTACGTGGCGCCACCGTTCTGCCGAACGGCTCGGGCAAAAGCGTTCGCGTTGCTGTGTTCACCCAGGGTCCAGCTGCTGAAGCTGCTCTGGCTGCCGGCGCTGATCGCGTAGGTATGGACGATCTGGCTGCTGAAATGAAAGGCGGCGACCTGAACTATGACGTAGTAATTGCTTCCCCGGATGCAATGCGCGTTGTGGGTCAGCTGGGCCAAGTGCTCGGCCCACGTGGTCTGATGCCTAACCCGAAAGTCGGCACCGTTACCCCTGACGTGGCTACCGCTGTGAAGAATGCCAAAGCTGGTCAAGTGCGTTTCCGTACTGACAAGAACGGCATCATCCACGGTTCCGTCGGCAAGGTTGGTTTTGACGCCGAGAAGCTGAAGCAGAACGTTGAAGCGCTGATTTCCGACCTCAAGCGTCTGAAGCCATCGACTTCGAAAGGTGTTTACGTCAAGCGCGTAACCCTGAGCACTACCATGGGTCCTGGTTTGGTCATCGACCAAGGCTCGCTCGACGCGTAATACATAGAGGCAGTGCGAGTAATTGCGCTGTCTCGAATCTTTGGGGTCCCTGCTTTGCGGGGGCTATCCAAGACCGTAGGTGGCGTAAGCCTTAAATTAACAGCCTACGCAGATGGTGCTCCCGGTTCTTTACCGAATCAGACACCAAAACGACATCCGGCTTCGGCCAGATGAAACGGTAACAAGCAGGAGTTTTACCCGTGGCAATTAAACTCGAAGACAAGAAGGCCATCGTCGCTGAAGTCAACGAGGCTGCCAAAGTAGCCCTGTCCGCTGTCGTGGCTGATGCCCGTGGTGTGACTGTAGGCGCTATGACCGGACTCCGTAAAGAGGCCCGCGAAGCTGGCGTATACGTACGTGTTGTACGTAATACCCTGCTCAAGCGCGCTGTTGAAGGCACCGAGTATTCGGTCCTCAACGACGTGTTCAAAGGCCCGACCCTGATTGCATTCTCCAAGGAACATCCGGGCGCTGCCGCTCGTATTTTCAAAGAGTTCGCCAAGGGTCAGGATAAGTTCGAGATCAAGGCAGCTGCGTTCGAGGGCAAGTTCCTCGCAGCAAACGAGATCGACGTGTTGGCTTCGCTGCCAACTCGCGACGAAGCTATTGCGAAGCTGATGAGCGTGATCCAAGGCGCTACCAGCAAGCTGGCTCGTACTCTGGCGGCCATTCGCGACCAGAAAGAAGCCACCGCTGCCTAAGGCATCGCAAGCTCTTTCAAAATCATATGTTTAATTTGATGGCTGCGTAGGCTGTCACCCCAATACAGGATTTAAGTCATGTCTCTGACTAACGAACAAATCATCGAAGCAATTGGCCAGAAAACTGTTCTGGAAGTTGTTGAACTGATCAAAGCAATGGAAGAAACCTTCGGCGTTACCGCTGCTGTTGCTGCTGCTGGTCCAGCTGCTGCTGCCGCTGTTGTTGAAGAGCAAACCGAATTCAACGTGATGTTGGTTGAAGCCGGCGAGAAGAAAGTAAACGTGATCAAGGCAGTTCGTGAACTGACCGGTCTGGGCCTGAAAGAAGCCAAGGCTGTAGTTGACGGCGCTCCTGCCATGGTTCTGGAAGCTGTTGCGAAAGACGCAGCCGACAAAGCCAAAGCTGCTTTGGAAGAAGCTGGCGCCAAAGTCGAGCTCAAGTAAGCGACGACCTTGCGTCTACAGCCCAAGCGTTAAGCGAAAGGCTGATGGCTGGTGGCTTTTGCCACCGGCCTTTTTCCGTTCTAGGTCGGCGAATCGTTCGCTGCTCTAGAGCGTGAAATACCCACCCGATGAGGTGGCGCAAACCTCGGGTTTGCAAGAGTTTCTGGCAACTCCCGTCGGAGGGGCCAAATAAGCAGGTGACCAAGCTGGGGAACGCTGATGGCTTACTCATATACTGAGAAAAAACGTATCCGCAAGGACTTTAGCAAGTTGCCGGATGTCATGGATGTGCCTTATCTCCTGGCCATCCAGCTGGATTCGTATCGCGAATTCCTGCAGGCAGGGGCGACCAAGGACCAGTTCCGCGACATTGGCCTGCATGCGGCCTTCAAGTCTGTTTTCCCGATTATCAGCTACTCCGGCAATGCTGCTCTGGAGTACGTCGGTTATCGCTTGGGCGAGCCGGCTTTTGATGTCAAGGAATGTACGCTGCGTGGCGTAACCTATGCCGTACCGCTGCGGGTAAAAGTCCGTCTGATCATTTTCGACAAAGAATCGTCGAACAAAGCGATCAAGGACATCAAAGAGCAAGAAGTGTACATGGGCGAAATTCCGCTCATGACCGAGAACGGTACCTTCGTTATCAATGGTACCGAGCGTGTTATCGTTTCCCAGCTGCACCGCTCCCCAGGCGTGTTCTTTGACCACGACCGTGGCAAGACGCACAGCTCGGGCAAGCTGCTGTACTCGGCGCGCATCATTCCTTACCGCGGCTCCTGGCTGGACTTCGAGTTCGATCCGAAGGACGCCGTGTTCGTGCGTATCGACCGTCGTCGCAAGTTGCCGGCTTCCGTGCTCCTGCGCGCGCTGGGCTATAGCACTGAAGAAGTGCTGGACGCTTTCTATGCGACCAACGTTTTCCACGTTAAGGGCGAATCCCTCAACCTGGAGCTGGTACCGCAGCGTCTGCGTGGTGAAATTGCCGTCCTCGATATCCTCGATGACAAGGGCAAGGTCATCGTTGAGCAAGGCCGTCGGATTACCGCGCGCCATATCAACCAGCTGGACAAAGCCGGTATCAAAGAGCTTGAAGTGCCGATCGACTACCTGATCGGTCGCACCTCGGCCAAGGCCATCGTGCACCCGGCTACCGGCGAAATCATCGCTGAGTGCAACACCGAACTGAACGTTGAGATCCTGGCCAAAGTGGTCAAGGCTCAGGTCGTACGCATCGAAACGCTGTACACCAACGACATCGATTGCGGTCCGTTCATCTCCGATACCCTGAAGATCGACAGCACCACCAATCAGTTGGAAGCGCTGGTCGAGATCTACCGCATGATGCGTCCTGGCGAGCCGCCAACCAAGGATGCTGCCGAGACCCTGTTCAACAACCTTTTCTTCAGCGCCGAGCGTTACGACCTGTCGGCCGTGGGCCGGATGAAGTTCAACCGTCGTATCGGTCGCACCGAAATCGAAGGTTCGGGCGTGCTGAGCAAGGAAGATATCGTTGCGGTCCTCAAGACCCTGGTCGATATCCGTAACGGCAAAGGCATCGTCGACGACATCGACCACCTGGGTAACCGTCGTGTTCGCTGCGTAGGCGAAATGGCCGAGAACCAGTTCCGCGTTGGCCTGGTACGTGTTGAGCGTGCGGTCAAAGAGCGTCTGTCGATGGCCGAAAGCGAAGGCCTGATGCCGCAAGACCTGATTAACGCCAAGCCGGTTGCGGCAGCGGTGAAAGAGTTCTTCGGTTCCAGCCAGCTCTCGCAGTTTATGGACCAGAACAACCCGCTCTCCGAGATCACCCACAAGCGCCGTGTTTCGGCTCTTGGCCCTGGCGGTCTGACCCGTGAGCGTGCTGGCTTCGAAGTCCGTGACGTACACCCGACCCACTACGGCCGTGTGTGCCCGATCGAGACCCCTGAAGGTCCGAACATTGGTCTGATCAACTCCCTGGCAGCCTATGCGCGCACCAACCAGTACGGTTTCCTCGAGAGTCCGTACCGTGTGGTGAAAGACACCCTGGTTACCGACGAAATCGTGTTCCTGTCCGCCATCGAAGAGGCCGATCACGTGATCGCCCAGGCTTCGGCGACCATGAACAACAAAGGTCAGCTGGTTGACGAGTTGGTGGCTGTACGTCACCTCAACGAATTCACCGTTAAAGCGCCTGAAGACGTCACATTGATGGACGTATCCCCTAAGCAGGTAGTTTCGGTTGCCGCTTCGCTGATCCCGTTCCTCGAGCACGACGACGCCAACCGTGCGTTGATGGGTTCGAACATGCAGCGTCAGGCTGTACCAACCCTGCGCGCTGACAAGCCGCTGGTAGGTACTGGCATGGAGCGCAACGTAGCGCGCGACTCCGGCGTTTGCGTCGTGGCTCGCCGTGGCGGTGTGATCGACTCCGTCGATGCCAGCCGTGTTGTAGTTCGCGTCAATGACGACGAAGTTGAAACTGGCGAAGCCGGTGTCGACATCTACAACCTGACCAAATACACCCGATCCAACCAGAACACCTGCATCAACCAGCGTCCGCTGGTGAGCAAAGGTGACAAGGTTGAGCGCAGCGACATCCTGGCCGACGGTCCGTCCACCGATATGGGTGAGCTGGCTCTGGGTCAGAACATGCGCGTCGCGTTCATGCCGTGGAATGGTTACAACTTCGAAGACTCCATCTGCCTCTCCGAGCGCGTGGTGCAAGAAGATCGTTTCACCACCATCCACATTCAGGAACTGACCTGTGTGGCGCGTGACACCAAGCTCGGCTCGGAAGAAATCACTTCCGACATCCCGAACGTCGGTGAATCGGCGCTGAACAAGCTGGACGAAGCAGGCATCGTGTATGTCGGCGCTGAAGTGGGTCCAGGTGACATTCTGGTCGGCAAGGTCACGCCAAAAGGCGAAACCCAACTGACTCCGGAAGAGAAACTGCTGCGTGCGATCTTCGGTGAGAAGGCGTCTGACGTTAAAGACACCTCCCTGCGTGTGCCAACTGGCACCAAAGGTACCGTTATCGACGTGCAGGTCTTCACACGCGACGGCGTTGAGCGTGATGCTCGTGCTCTGTCGATCGAGAAGAGCCAGCTCGACGAGATCCGTAAGGATCTGAACGAAGAGTTCCGCATCGTTGAAGGTGCAACCTTCGAGCGTCTGCGTTCCGCTCTGGTTGGCAAGAAAGTTGAAGGCGGCGCTGGCCTGAAGAAAGGCGCAGAGGTCACCGACGAGTTCCTCGACGGCCTCGAGCGCGGCCAGTGGTTCAAGCTGCGCATGGCTGACGATGCCCTGAACGAGCAGTTGGAAAAGGCTCAGGCCTACATCTCCGATCGCCGTCAGCTGCTCGACGACAAGTTCGAAGACAAGAAGCGCAAGCTGCAGCAAGGTGATGACCTGGCTCCAGGCGTGCTGAAGATCGTCAAGGTCTACCTGGCAATCCGTCGCCGCATCCAGCCGGGCGACAAGATGGCCGGTCGTCACGGTAACAAGGGTGTGGTCTCTGTGATCATGCCGGTTGAAGACATGCCGCACGACATCCACGGTACGCCGGTGGACATCGTACTGAACCCGCTGGGCGTACCGTCGCGTATGAACGTCGGTCAGATCCTTGAAACCCACCTGGGCCTCGCGGCCAAAGGTCTGGGCGAGAAGATCAACCGCATGCTCGAAGAGCAGCGCAAGGTCGCTGAACTGCGTAAGTTCATGCAGCAGATCTACAACGAGATCGGCGGTCGTCAGGAAAGCCTGGATGAGTTGAGCGATCAGGAAATCCTTCGTTTGGCGCACAACCTCAAAGGCGGTGTGCCAATGGCCACCCCGGTGTTCGACGGTGCCAAGGAAAGCGAAATCAAGGCCATGCTGAAACTGGCTGATCTGCCAGAAAGCGGCCAGATGCGCCTGATCGACGGTCGTACGGGTAACCAGTTCGAGCGTCCGACCACCGTTGGCTACATGTACATGCTGAAACTGAACCACCTGGTGGACGACAAGATGCACGCGCGTTCCACGGGTTCCTACAGCCTGGTTACTCAGCAGCCGCTGGGTGGTAAGGCGCAGTTCGGTGGTCAGCGCTTCGGTGAGATGGAGGTCTGGGCACTGGAAGCCTACGGCGCCGCCTACACCCTGCAGGAAATGCTGACCGTGAAGTCGGACGACGTGAACGGCCGTACCAAGATGTACAAAAACATCGTGGACGGTGATCACCGTATGGAGCCGGGCATGCCCGAGTCCTTCAACGTACTGATCAAAGAGATCCGTTCGCTGGGTATCGACATCGATCTGGAAACCGAATAACACGTGACGCGAATCGAGAGCGGGGCACCACAGCCCGCTCTCTGCTCCGCCAGGAGGAAAGGCCTTGAAAGACCTACTGAATTTGCTGAAAAACCAGGGTCAAGTCGAAGAGTTCGATGCTATTCGCATCGGCCTTGCTTCGCCTGAGATGATCCGTTCGTGGTCGTTCGGTGAAGTTAAAAAGCCGGAAACCATCAACTACCGTACGTTCAAGCCTGAGCGTGACGGCCTGTTCTGCGCCAAGATCTTTGGCCCGGTAAAGGATTACGAGTGCCTGTGCGGTAAGTACAAGCGCTTGAAGCATCGCGGCGTGATCTGCGAGAAGTGCGGCGTTGAAGTTGCACTGGCCAAGGTTCGTCGTGAGCGCATGGCGCACATCGAACTGGCTTCGCCGGTTGCCCACATCTGGTTCTTGAAATCGCTGCCAAGCCGTATCGGTTTGCTGATGGACATGACCCTGCGTGATATCGAACGCGTTCTCTACTTCGAGAGCTATGTCGTTATCGACCCAGGCATGACCACCCTTGAAAAAGGCCAGCTG
The DNA here is from genome assembly GCF_902506525.1 of Pseudomonas sp. 9AZ. Taxonomy (NCBI): domain Bacteria; kingdom Pseudomonadati; phylum Pseudomonadota; class Gammaproteobacteria; order Pseudomonadales; family Pseudomonadaceae; genus Pseudomonas; species Pseudomonas sp. 9AZ. The sequence continues at coordinate 4,075,637 of NZ_LR733840.1, read as the reverse complement.
CTGAACGACGAGCAGTACTTCGAAGCCCTCGAAGAGTTCGGTGATGACTTCGACGCCCGCATGGGTGCTGAAGCCGTTCGCGAACTGCTGCACGCGATCGACTTGGAGCACGAGATTGGCCGTCTGCGCGAAGAAATTCCGCAAACCAACTCGGAAACCAAGATCAAGAAGCTGTCCAAGCGTCTGAAGCTGATGGAAGCTTTCCTCGGTTCGGGCAACCTGCCTGAGTGGATGGTGTTGACCGTTCTGCCGGTTCTGCCGCCAGATCTGCGTCCGCTGGTTCCGCTCGACGGTGGCCGTTTCGCGACTTCGGATCTCAACGATCTGTATCGCCGCGTGATCAACCGTAACAACCGCCTCAAGCGCCTGCTCGATCTGTCCGCACCGGACATCATCGTGCGCAACGAAAAGCGCATGCTGCAGGAAGCGGTCGACGCCCTGCTTGACAACGGCCGTCGCGGTCGCGCCATCACTGGCTCGAACAAGCGTCCGCTGAAGTCCTTGGCTGACATGATCAAGGGTAAGCAAGGTCGTTTCCGTCAGAACTTGCTCGGTAAGCGCGTGGACTACTCCGGTCGTTCCGTTATTACCGTGGGCCCGACTCTGCGTCTGCACCAGTGCGGTCTGCCGAAGAAGATGGCGCTCGAGCTGTTCAAGCCGTTCATTTTCGGCAAGCTGGAAATGCGTGGTCTGGCGACCACCATCAAGGCTGCCAAGAAGATGGTCGAGCGCGAGCTGCCAGAGGTTTGGGACGTTCTCGCCGAAGTGATTCGCGAACACCCAGTGCTGCTCAACCGTGCACCAACCCTTCACCGTCTGGGCATCCAGGCGTTTGAACCGGTTCTGATCGAAGGTAAAGCGATTCAGCTGCACCCGCTGGTCTGCGCCGCGTACAACGCCGACTTCGACGGTGACCAGATGGCCGTGCACGTACCGCTGACGCTGGAAGCCCAGCTGGAAGCGCGCGCACTGATGATGTCGACCAACAACATCCTGTCGCCTGCCAACGGTGAGCCAATCATCGTTCCTTCGCAGGACGTGGTACTGGGTCTGTATTACATGACCCGCGAAGCGATCAACGCCAAGGGCGAAGGCCGCGTATTCGCTGACCTGCAGGAAGTTGACCGGGTTTTCCGTGGTGGCGAAGCCTCGCTGCATGCTCGCGTAAAAGTGCGCATCAACGAAGTGATCAAAGACCGCGACGGCACCATCACCAAGAACACCCGTATCGTCGACACCACTGTCGGCCGTGCGTTGCTGTTCCAGATCGTGCCGGATGGCCTGTCGTATGACGTGGTCAACCAGTCGATGAAGAAGAAGGCGATCTCCAAGCTGATCAACCAGTGCTACCGCACCGTTGGCTTGAAAGACACCGTTATCTTCGCTGACCAGCTGATGTACACCGGTTTCGCTTACTCGACCATCTCTGGTGTGTCGATCGGCGTGAACGACTTCGTTATCCCGGATGAGAAGGCGCGCATCATTGACGCCGCCACCGAAGAAGTTAAAGAGATCGAATCGCAGTACGCCTCCGGCCTGGTAACCCAGGGCGAGAAGTACAACAAGGTGATCGACCTCTGGTCCAAGGCTAACGACGAAGTGTCCAAAGCGATGATGGCCAACCTCTCGAAAGAGAAAGTGGTTGATCGCGAAGGCAAAACCGTTGAGCAAGAGTCGTTCAACTCGATGTACATGATGGCCGACTCCGGCGCGCGGGGTTCTGCTGCGCAGATCCGTCAGCTCGCTGGTATGCGTGGTCTGATGGCCAAGCCAGACGGTTCGATCATCGAAACGCCGATCACCGCGAACTTCCGCGAAGGTCTGTCGGTTCTGCAGTACTTCATCTCGACGCACGGTGCTCGTAAGGGTCTTGCGGATACCGCGTTGAAAACTGCTAACTCCGGTTACCTGACTCGTCGTCTGGTAGACGTGGCACAGGATCTGGTGGTTACCGCAATCGATTGCGGCACCGAGCATGGCCTGCTGATGACGCCGCACATTGAAGGCGGTGACGTAGTTGAGCCGCTGGGTGAGCGTGTACTGGGTCGTGTCATCGCCCGTGACGTGTTCAAGCCTGGCACCGAGGAGCTTCTGGTTCCGGCTGGTACCTTGGTTGATGAGCAGTGGGTTGAATTCATCGAGCTGAACAGCATCGACGAAGTGATCGTACGTTCGCCGATTAGCTGTGAAACCCGCTACGGGATCTGCGCCAAGTGCTACGGTCGCGACCTGGCCCGTGGTCACCAGATCAATATCGGTGAAGCAGTCGGCGTTATCGCTGCTCAGTCGATCGGTGAGCCGGGTACCCAGCTGACCATGCGTACGTTCCACATTGGTGGTGCGGCTAGCCGGACCTCGGCTGCTGACAGCGTACAAGTGAAGAATGGCGGTGCGATTCGTCTGCACAACCTGAAGCACGTTGAGCGTCTTGACGGTAACCTGGTAGCGGTTTCCCGTTCCGGTGAGCTGGCGATTGCTGACGAGTTCGGTCGTGAGCGCGAGCGTTACAAGCTGCCATACGGTGCTGTGATTTCCGTGAAGGAAGGCGACAAGGTTGATGCTGGCGCCATCGTCGCCAAGTGGGACCCGCACACCCACCCGATCGTTACCGAAATGAAAGGTACCGTGACCTACGTGGGCATGGAAGAAGGCATCACCATCAAGCGTCAGACGGACGAATTGACTGGTTTGACCAACATCGAAGTCCTCGATCCGAAAGATCGTCCGGCTGCCGGCAAGGACATTCGTCCTGCGGTGAAGATGGTTGGCGAAGATGGTAAGGATCTGCTGCTGCCAGGTACCGACGTACTGGCTCAGTATTTCCTGCCGGCCAACGCCCTGGTGGGTGTGGCGAACGGTGCGCAGATCGCGATCGGTGATGTTATCGCTCGTATTCCGCAAGAAACTTCGAAGACCCGTGACATCACCGGTGGTCTGCCGCGCGTTGCCGACTTGTTCGAAGCGCGTCGTCCGAAAGAAGCTTCGATTCTGGCGGAAATCAGCGGCACCATCGCGTTCGGTAAAGAGACCAAAGGCAAACGCCGTCTGGTTATTACCCCGAACGACGGTAGCGATCCGTATGAGGAGCTGATTCCGAAGTGGCGTCACCTGAACGTGTTCGAGGGTGAGCAGGTCAACAAGGGTGAAGTCATCTCCGACGGTCCTAGCGACCCGCACGATATCCTGCGTTTGCTGGGTGTCAGTGCGTTGGCCAAGTACATCGTTAACGAGATTCAGGACGTTTACCGCCTGCAGGGCGTGAAGATCAACGACAAGCACATCGAAACCATCCTGCGTCAGATGTTGCGCAAGGTTGAAGTGGCTGAGTCGGGCGATTCCTCCTTCATCAAGGGCGACCAGATGGAGTTGACCGCGGTACTGGGTGAAAACGAGCGTCTGGCTGCAGAAGACAAGTTCGTTGCCAAGTACACCCGCGTTCTGCTGGGTATCACCAAGGCGTCGTTGTCCACCGAGTCGTTTATCTCGGCGGCATCTTTCCAGGAAACCACTCGCGTTCTTACCGAGGCGGCGGTTACTGGCAAGCGCGACTACCTACGTGGTCTGAAAGAAAACGTGGTTGTGGGTCGTCTGATCCCAGCCGGTACCGGTCTGGCGTATCACAGCGAGCGTAAGCGTAAGCGTGATGCGGCTCAGCCGGTACGTGTCAGCGCCAGTGAAGTGGAAGCCGCACTGACCGAAGCGCTGAACTCCAGCAGCAATTAAGTTCAAAGCCCCGCTAGTTCGCTAGCGGGGCTTTGTCTTGACTGGGGCGGTGAGTCTCTTTAGACTCATGCACCCCTAAATTTGGCAGGGCACGTGCTCTGCCATTTTGTTTGTAGGGCAATAGCGTCGCAAGACAACAGTGGAGCTTAAGATGGCAACTATCAACCAGCTGGTACGTCAGCCGCGTAAGCGTATCGTCGAGAAATCCGACGTGCCTGCGCTGCAGAACTGCCCGCAGCGTCGTGGTGTGTGCACTCGCGTGTATACCACTACGCCGAAAAAACCTAACTCGGCACTGCGTAAAGTATGCCGTGTACGCCTGACCAACGGTTTCGAGGTTTCCTCGTACATCGGCGGTGAAGGCCACAACCTGCAAGAACACAGCGTCGTACTGATTCGCGGCGGCCGTGTAAAAGACTTGCCAGGTGTGCGTTATCACACCGTGCGCGGTTCGCTGGATACCTCCGGCGTTAAAGACCGTAAGCAGGGTCGTTCGAAGTACGGTACCAAGCGTCCGAAGTAATCGGCGGTTGTACTGAATTGCGAATTTCTAATTTTCTGAGTCGATAAGAGTAAGGTCGGGCGCAATGCGGTCCCGAGCTAACCTGAAGACCGTTTGAGGGCTTATCACATGCCAAGACGTCGTGTAGCAGCCAAGCGCGAAGTGCTTGATGATCCAAAATACGGAAGCCAAATCCTGGCCAAGTTCATGAACCACGTGATGGAAAGCGGCAAGAAAGCCGTTGCCGAGCGTATTGTTTATGGCGCCCTGGACAAGGTTAAAGAGCGTAAGAACAGCGATCCCCTGGAAATCTTCGAGAAAGCTCTCGACGCCATCGCTCCGCTGGTCGAAGTGAAGTCGCGCCGTGTAGGTGGTGCTACTTACCAGGTTCCGGTCGAAGTTCGTCCGTCCCGTCGTAATGCTCTTGCCATGCGCTGGCTGGTAGATTTCGCCCGTAAGCGTGGCGAGAAGTCTATGGCTCTGCGTTTGGCTGGTGAGTTGCTGGATGCCGCTGAAGGCAAAGGTGCTGCAGTTAAGAAGCGTGAAGACGTGCACCGTATGGCTGAAGCCAACAAGGCTTTCTCGCACTACCGCTTCTAATTATCGCGCTTCTAAATTTGCGAGGGCTTTATGGCTCGTACTACACCGATTAACCGTTACCGTAACATCGGTATCGTGGCTCACGTGGACGCGGGTAAAACCACGACCACTGAGCGTGTGCTTTTCTATACAGGCAAAAGCCACAAGATGGGCGAGGTGCATGACGGCGCCGCGACCACAGACTGGATGGTGCAGGAGCAGGAGCGTGGTATTACCATCACTTCGGCTGCTATTACCGCCTTCTGGAAAGGTTCCGAGAAGCAGTACAAAGATGAGCATCGCTTCAACGTAATTGATACCCCCGGCCACGTTGACTTCACCATTGAAGTTGAGCGTTCGCTGCGTGTACTCGATGGCGCGGTCGTTGTGTTCTGCGGTACTTCGGGCGTTGAGCCTCAGTCGGAAACCGTATGGCGTCAGGCCAACAAGTACGGTGTTCCACGTCTTGTTTACGTCAACAAGATGGACCGTGCTGGTGCTGACTTCCTGCGCGTTATCGGCCAGATCAAGCAGCGTCTGGGTCACACCCCGGTGCCGATCCAGCTGGCCATCGGTGCAGAAGACAACTTCCAGGGTCAGATCGATCTGATCAACATGCAAGCTGTCTACTGGAACGATGCCGACAAAGGTATGGTCCCTGTTCGCAAGGACATTCCAGCTGAATTGCTGGAAGAAGCCGAGAAGTGGCGCGGCAACATGGTTGAGGCTGCGGCCGAAGCCAACGAAGAGCTGATGAACAAATACCTCGAAGGTGAAGAACTCACCATCGAAGAAATTAAGGGCGCTCTGCGTCAGCGTACTATCGCTGGCGAAATCGTTCTGGCTGTTTGCGGTTCTTCCTTCAAGAACAAGGGTGTTCCCCTGGTTCTCGACGCCGTTATCGACTTCCTGCCTGCTCCTACCGACATTCCTGCTATCAAGGGTTCCAACCCAGATAACGAGGAAGAGGAAATGGAGCGTCATGCAAGTGATGACGAGCCGTTCGCGGCGCTGGCGTTCAAGATCGCTACCGACCCATTCGTGGGTACCTTGACCTTCGTCCGCGTTTACTCGGGCGTGTTGGCATCCGGCGACGGCGTGATCAACTCGGTTAAAGGTAAGAAAGAGCGCGTGGGTCGTATGGTGCAAATGCACGCAAACGCTCGCGAAGAGATCAAGGAAGTGCGCGCTGGTGACATCGCGGCCTTGATCGGCATGAAGGACGTCACCACTGGTGAGACTCTGTGCAACGCTGACAAGCCAATCATCCTGGTTCGCATGGACTTCCCGGAGCCGGTTATCTCGGTTGCCGTAGAGCCTAAGACTAAGGACGACCAGGAGAAAATGGGTATCGCACTGGGCAAGCTTGCTCAGGAAGACCCGTCTTTCCGCGTCAAAACTGATGAAGAGACTGGTCAGACGATCATCTCCGGTATGGGTGAGTTGCACCTGGACATCCTGGTCGACCGCATGCGCCGCGAGTTCAACGTCGAAGCCAACATCGGTAAGCCTCAGGTTTCTTATCGTGAGCGCATCACGAAGAGCTGTGAAATCGAAGGCAAGTTCGTTCGTCAGTCCGGTGGTCGTGGTCAGTTCGGTCACTGCTGGGTCCGCTTTGCACCTGCTGACGAAGGTCAGGAAGGTCTGCAGTTCCTGAACGAAGTCGTAGGTGGTGTGATTCCGAAGGAATACATCCCGGCGATCCAGAAGGGTATCGAAGAGCAGATGAAGAACGGCGTTGTTGCCGGTTATCCGCTGATCGGCCTGAAGGCTACCGTGTTCGATGGTTCCTACCACGACGTCGACTCCAACGAGATGGCGTTCAAGGTGGCTGCTTCCATGGCGACCAAGCAACTGGCCCAGAAGGGTGGTGGTGAGTTGCTCGAGCCGATCATGGCGGTAGAAGTTGTTACCCCAGAAGACTACATGGGTGATGTGATGGGCGACCTTAACCGTCGTCGTGGCATGATCCTGGGTATGGAAGACACGATCTCCGGCAAGGTGATTCGTGCTGAAGTTCCGCTGGGTGAGATGTTCGGTTATGCGACCGACGTCCGTTCCATGTCTCAGGGTCGCGCAAGCTACTCCATGGAATTCAAAAAATACAATACGGCTCCGTCGCACATCGTCGAGTCGGTAACCAAAAAACAAGGCTGATTCAGCCCCTTTAAGCTAGGAGTTAATTGTCGTGGCTAAAGAAAAATTTGAACGTAACAAACCGCACGTCAACGTTGGCACTATCGGTCACGTTGACCACGGTAAAACCACTCTGACCGCTGCTCTGACCCGCGTCTGCTCCGAAGTATTCGGTTCGGCCAAGGTTGACTTCGACAAGATCGACAGCGCCCCAGAAGAAAAAGCTCGCGGTATCACCATCAACACCGCTCACGTTGAATACGATTCGTCCGTGCGTCACTACGCACACGTTGACTGCCCAGGTCACGCCGACTACGTAAAAAACATGATCACCGGTGCTGCGCAGATGGACGGCGCTATCCTGGTTTGCTCGGCCGCTGATGGTCCGATGCCGCAAACTCGTGAGCACATCCTGCTGTCCCGTCAGGTAGGCGTTCCGTACATCGTTGTCTTCCTGAACAAGGCTGACATGGTTGACGACGCTGAGCTGCTGGAACTGGTTGAAATGGAAGTGCGCGACCTGCTCAGCACTTACGATTTCCCAGGCGACGACACTCCAATCATCATCGGTTCTGCTCTGATGGCTCTGAACGGCCAAGACGACAACGAAATGGGCACCAGCGCTGTTAAGAAGCTGGTTGAAACTCTGGATAGCTACATCCCAGAGCCAGTTCGTGCAATCGACAAGCCGTTCCTGATGCCAATCGAAGACGTATTCTCGATCTCCGGCCGTGGCACCGTGGTAACTGGTCGTATCGAGCGCGGTATCGTCAAGATCCAGGAAGAAATCGAGATCGTTGGTCTGCGTGACACCACCAAGACCACCTGTACCGGTGTTGAAATGTTCCGCAAGCTGCTCGACGAAGGTCGTGCTGGCGAGAACTGCGGCGTTCTGCTGCGCGGCACCAAGCGTGACGACGTAGAGCGTGGCCAGGTTCTGGTCAAGCCAGGTTCGGTTAAGCCGCACACCACCTTCACTGCAGAAGTGTATGTGTTGAGCAAAGAAGAAGGCGGTCGTCACACTCCGTTCTTCAAAGGCTACCGTCCTCAGTTCTACTTCCGTACTACTGACGTAACTGGTAACTGCGAACTGCCGGAAGGCGTTGAGATGGTAATGCCAGGTGACAACATCCAGATGACTGTCACTCTGATCAAGACCATCGCAATGGAAGAAGGTCTGCGTTTCGCTATTCGTGAAGGCGGTCGTACCGTCGGCGCTGGCGTCGTAGCCAAGATCATCGCGTAAGTGATGGTTTGAGAAAAAGCCCCCGCTTGCGGGGGCTTTTTTATTGGGTTGACACCTGCTAGGGGCGTCTATAGAATCACGCCTCCTTTTAACGGGCGTATTGCGTCCGTTGGGAATAGCAGCTTGGAATCTGAGGTCAAAATGCAAAACCAACAAATCCGTATTCGGTTGAAGGCTTTTGACCATCGCCTGATCGATCAATCAACCCAGGAAATCGTGGAAACCGCGAAACGTACTGGTGCTCAGGTGCGTGGTCCTATTCCTCTGCCTACCCGCAAAGAGCGGTTCACCGTTCTGACCTCGCCACACGTCAACAAAGACGCGCGTGATCAGTTCGAGATCCGTACTCATAAGCGTGTTCTGGACATCGTCCAGCCAACGGATAAAACCGTTGATGCGCTGATGAAGCTTGATCTTGCGGCTGGTGTGGAAGTGCAGATCAGCCTCGGCTAAGACCGCTTTAGGTTTTAGTCGTGTAACGCTCTGAAATGGGCGGCCATAGCGGGTGAAAGCCCCGTACACTCATGAGGTTACAACATGACTATTGGTGTAGTCGGTCGAAAGGCGGGTATGACCCGTATTTTCACCGAAGAAGGTGTCTCCATTCCGGTTACGGTCATTGAGATCGAGCCGAATCGCGTCACTCAGTTCAAAACTGAAGAGTCCGATGGCTATCGTGCAGTGCAAGTCACTGTCGGCGAGCGTCGTGCTTCACGTGTCAGCAAGGCGCAAGCCGGTCACTTCGCTAAGGCGAATGTCGCGGCAGGTCGTACTGTTATGGAATTCCGTCTTGAAGAAGGCGAGTACCAGGCAGGTGATCTGATCAACGCTGAAATATTCCAAGCTGGTCAACTGGTGGATGTCACCGGTCAGTCCAAAGGTAAAGGCTTTGCCGGTACCATCAAGCGTTGGAACTTCCGCGGCCAAGACAACACTCACGGTAACTCCGTGTCCCACCGTGTTCCGGGTTCCATTGGCCAGTGCCAGACTCCGGGTCGCGTATTCAAGGGCAAAAAAATGTCCGGTCATATGGGCGCTGAGCGCGTGACCGTGCAGTCCCTGGAAGTAGTGCGGGTTGACGCTGAACGCAATCTGTTGCTGGTCAAGGGTGCTGTTCCTGGCGCTACTGGCGGCAACCTGGTTGTACGTCCAGCGGCCAAGGCTCGCGGTTAAGGGGAAGCTGACATGCAATTAAATGTAAATGGCGCTCAAGCAATCGAAGTATCCGAAGCCACTTTTGGCGGCGCATACAACGAGACCCTGGTTCACCAAGCAGTTGTGGCCTACATGGCTGGCGGCCGTCAGGGCAGCAAGCAACAGAAGACTCGTTCCGACGTATCCGGTGGCGGTAAGCGCCCATGGCGTCAGAAGGGTACCGGTCGTGCTCGTGCAGGTACCACTCGTGGTCCGATCTGGCGTGGCGGTGGTGTGACCTTCGCGGCTCGTCCGCAGAATCACGATCAAAAGCTGAACAAGAAGATGTATCGCGCTGCATTGCGTTCGATTCTTGCCGAGCTGGTTCGTACTGATCGTTTGATCGTCGTCGAAGACTTCAGCGTTGAAGCTCCGAAGACCAAAGAACTATTGGGCAAGTTGAATGGCATGGGTCTGACCGATGTGCTGATCGTGTCCGATGCTATTGATGAGAATCTGTACCTGGCTGCTCGCAACCTGCCACACGTTGATGTTCGTGACGTGCAAGGTTCCGATCCAGTTAGTCTGATCGCGTATGAAAAGGTGCTGGTCACCGTTTCTGCCGTGAAGAAATTCGAGGAGCTGCTGGGATGAACCAGGAACGCGTATTTAAAGTGCTGCTTGGCCCGCACATCTCCGAGAAGGCCACGGTTCTCGCTGACAAGAAAAGTCAGTTCGTTTTCAAGGTTGCAACCGATGCAACCAAGCTGGAAATCAAGAAGGCCGTCGAAAGCCTGTTCAGCGTGAATGTTGCTGCTGTTAATACCGTGAATGTTCTCGGTAAGACCAAGCGCAATGCTCGCGGTTTGGGCAAGCGTAACGACTGGAAGAAAGCGATCATTTCGCTTCAGCCAGGCCAAGATCTCGATTTCGCCAGCAGTGCTGAGTAAGGAAGGGGTGCATCATGGCAATCGTTAAATGCAAACCGACTTCCCCTGGCCGCCGTTTTGTGGTCAAGGTGGTCAATCAGGAGCTGCATAAAGGCGCTCCTTACGCTCCGCTGCTTGAGAAGAAGTCGAAGACTGGCGGTCGTAACAACAATGGTCGTATCACCACCCGTCATATCGGTGGTGGCCACAAGCAGCATTACCGTCTGGTCGATTTCCGTCGCAACGACAAAGATGGCATTCCAGCCACTGTCGAGCGTATTGAATACGATCCGAACCGTACCGCACACATCGCTCTGCTGATGTATGCAGACGGCGAGCGTCGCTACATCATCGCCCCTAAAGGCGTGAGTGCTGGCGATCAGCTGGTAGCTGGCATCATGGCTCCGATCAAGCCGGGCAACAGTCTGCAACTGCGCAACATTCCAGTTGGTAGCACTGTTCACGGTATCGAACTGAAACCGGGTAAAGGTGCTCAGATCGCTCGTTCCGCTGGTGCTTCGGCTCAGCTGATTGCGCGTGAAGGTGTCTACGTGACCCTGCGTCTGCGTTCCGGTGAGATGCGTAAAGTACTGGCTGAGTGCCGTGCGACCCTGGGCGAAGTCTCGAACTCCGAGCACAGCCTGCGTTCGCTGGGTAAAGCTGGTGCCAAACGCTGGCGTGGCGTTCGCCCAACCGTTCGTGGTGTTGCCATGAACCCGGTTGACCACCCACATGGTGGTGGTGAAGGTCGTACCTCTGGTGGTCGTCATCCGGTGTCTCCATGGGGCTTCCCGACGAAGGGCGCGAAGACTCGTGGTAACAAACGCACCGACAACATGATCGTCCGTCGTCGCAAGTAAATAGAGGGATACGACAGTGCCACGTTCTCTGAAAAAAGGTCCTTTTATTGATCTTCACCTACTGAAGAAGATCGAAGTGGCGGTGGAAAAGAATGATCGCAAGCCGGTGAAAACCTGGTCGCGCCGTTCGATGATCCTGCCACAAATGGTCGGTCTGACCATCGCTGTACATAACGGTCGTCAACATGTCCCAGTTCTCGTGAACGAAGACATGGTCGGTCACAAACTGGGCGAATTTGCCGGCACTCGTACCTATCGTGGGCACGTGGCTGACAAGAAAGCCAAGCGTTAAGGGGTTAGGAAATGGAAGTAGCCGCTAAGTTGTCGGGCGCTCGCATCTCCGCCCAAAAAGCCCGCTTGGTCGCTGACCAGATTCGTGGGAAGAAGGTGGGCGAAGCGCTCAACCTCCTGGCTTTCAGCAGTAAGAAAGCCGCCGAGATCATCAAGAAAGTGCTGGAGTCGGCTGTAGCCAACGCCGAGCACAACGAAGGCGCAGACGTTGATGACTTGAAGGTCAGCACCGTTTTCGTCAACGAAGGGCGTTCGCTGAAGCGCATCATGCCGCGTGCCAAAGGCCGCGCTGATCGCATCGTCAAGCGGTCTTGCCATATCACTGTCAAGGTTGCGGACAAGTAACGGAGTCGATCAGATGGGTCAGAAAGTACATCCCATTGGCATTCGCCTGGGAATCGTCAAGGAGCACACCTCCGTCTGGTACGCCAGCGGTCGGACTTATGCGGACTATTTGTTCGCTGATCTGAAGGTGCGTGAGTATCTCCAAGACAAACTAAAAAGCGCGTCCGTAAGCCGTATCGACATTGCTCGCCCGGCTCAAACCGCACGTATCACCATCCACACTGCTCGTCCCGGTATCGTTATCGGTAAGAAAGGTGAAGATGTTGAGAAGCTGCGTCAGGACCTGACCAAGCAAATGGGTGTGCCTGTGCACATCAATATCGAAGAGATCCGCAAGCCGGAGCTCGACGGTATGCTGGTTGCGCAGAGCGTAGCTCAGCAGCTGGAGCGTCGTGTGATGTTCCGTCGCGCTATGAAACGCGCTGTACAGAACGCCATGCGCATTGGTGCCAAGGGCATCAAAATCCAAGTGAGCGGTCGTCTCGGCGGTGCTGAAATTGCACGTACCGAATGGTATCGCGAAGGTCGTGTGCCGTTGCACACCCTGCGTGCCGATATCGACTATGCCACGTACGAAGCGCACACCACTTACGGTGTGATCGGTGTCAAGGTTTGGATCTTCAAAGGCGAAGTGATTGGTGGCCTTAAAGAAGAACTGAAACCCCAAGCGCCTGCGCCTCGTAAAAAAGCTGCTAAGTAAGGAGTACGCAAAATGTTGCAACCAAAGCGTACGAAGTTCCGTAAGCAGATGACCGGCCACAACCGTGGTCTGGCTCAGCGCGGTAGCAAAGTCAGCTTCGGCGAATTTGCTCTGAAGTCTGTTGCCCGTGGTCGTCTCACCGCCCGTCAGATTGAGTCCGCTCGTCGTGCTCTGACTCGTCACGTTAAGCGTGGCGGGAAAATCTGGATTCGCGTCTTCCCGGACAAGCCGATCTCCAAGAAGCCTCTTGAAGTGCGGATGGGTAAAGGGAAGGGTAGCGTTGAATATTGGGTAGCCCAGATCCAGCCAGGCAAGGTCCTGTATGAGATCGAAGGCGTTTCCGAAGAGTTGGCGCGTGAGGCTTTCGCCCTGGCTGCTGCAAAGCTGCCACTCGCCACCACTTTTGTTAAGCGGACGGTGATGTGATGAAGGCGAATGAACTTCGTGAAAAATCAGCACAGCAGCTGAACGAGCAACTGCTCGGCCTGCTGCGCGACCAGTTCAATCTGCGTATGCAGAAAGCAACTGGCCAGTTGGGGCAGTCTCACCTGCTCTCGCAAGTTAAACGCGACATCGCTCGTGTGAAAACTGTGCTCAACCAGCAGGCAGGTAAGTGATCATGGCTGAAGCCGAAAAAACAGTCCGTACGCTGACCGGCCGTGTCGTCAGCGACAAGATGGACAAGACCATCACCGTATTGATCGAGCGTCGCGTTAAGCACCCGATCTACGGCAAATATGTCAAGCGTTCGACCAAGCTGCACGCACACGACGAAACCAACCAGAGCAAGATCGGCGACAAAGTTTCCATTCGCGAAACTCGTCCCGTTGCCAAGACTAAGTCTTGGGCGCTGGTTGAGATCCTCGAACGCGCAGTGGACGTCTAAGGGCTAAGGGTCGGAGAAATTATATGATTCAGACTCAATCCATGCTCGACGTCGCTGACAACAGCGGTGCTCGTCGCGTTATGTGTATCAAGGTGCTGGGCGGTTCGCACCGCCGTTATGCTGGCATCGGCGACATCATCAAAGTCACCGTTAAGGAAGCAATTCCGCGCGGTAAAGTGAAAAAAGGCCAAGTGATGACTGCTGTTGTAGTCCGCACTCGCCACGGCGTTCGTCGCCCTGATGGCTCGATCATTCGCTTTGATGGCAACGCTGCTGTTCTGCTGAACAACAAGCAAGAGCCAATTGGCACTCGTATTTTTGGGCCAGTGACTCGTGAGCTTCGTACTGAGAAGTTCATGAAGATCGTCTCGCTCGCCCCTGAAGTGCTCTAAGGAGATCCGACATGCAAAAGATTCGTCGTGACGACGAGATCATCGTGATCGCCGGTAAAGACAAAGGTAAGCGTGGCAAGGTGCTCAAGGTTCTCGCTGACGACCGTTTGGTCGTCGGTGGGATCAACCTGGTGAAGCGCCATACCAAGCCGAACCCGATGTCGGGCGTTCAGGGCGGTATCGTCGAGAAAGAAGCGCCATTGCACGCTTCTAACGTGGCCATCTTCAATGGCGAAACCAACAAGGCTGACCGCGTTGGTTTCAAAGTAGAAGAAGGTAAAAAAATTCGTGTCTTCAAGTCGACCCAAAAAGCGGTTGATGCTTGAACACTGCTAGGTAGAAGACCATGGCACGACTAAAAGAGATTTATCGGAAAGAAATCGCTCCCAAGCTTAAGGAAGAACTTAAGCTTGCCAACGTGATGGAAGTTCCGCGTATCACCAAGATCACCCTTAACATGGGCCTGGGCGAAGCAATCGGTGACAAGAAAATCATCGAGCACGCTGTTGCCGACCTGGAAAAGATTACCGGTCAGAAAGTCGTTGTGACTCATGCCCGTAAGTCGATTGCAGGCTTCAAGGTTCGTGAGGGCTGGCCGATCGGCGTTAAAGTAACTCTGCGCCGTGAGCGTATGTACGAGTTCCTGGATCGTCTGCTGTCCATCTCCCTGCCGCGCGTGCGTGACTTCCGCGGCCTGAATGCCAAGTCCTTCGATGGTCGTGGCAACTACAGCATGGGCGTGAAAGAGCAGATCATCTTCCCGGAAATCGACTACGACAAGATCGATGCTCTGCGTGGTCTGGACATTACCCTGACCACCACTGCCCGTACGGATGATGAAGGTCGCGCCTTGCTGCGTGCTTTCAAATTCCCGTTCCGCAACTGATTGGAGTTGGATCATGGCCAAAACCAGCATGAAAAACCGCGAGCTGAAGCGTCAGCAAACGGTAGCCAAGTACGCTAAGAAGCGTGCCGAGCTGAAAGCTACCATCGCCGATCTGAACGCCAGTCCAGAAGCGCGTTGGGAAGCTCAAGTTGCACTGCAGAAGCAGCCGCGTGACGCCAGCGCTTCGCGCCTGCGTAATCGCTGCCGCATTACCGGTCGTCCGCACGGCGTTTATCGCAAGTTCGGTCTGTCGCGTATCAAGCTGCGTGAAGCTGCAATGCGTGGTGATGTACCAGGTCTGGTTAAAGCCAGCTGGTAAAAAACAAAGCCGGCCTAGTGCCGGCTTTGTCTTATCTGTGAATCAGGCCCCTTTGGGGCTTGATTCATTTTTGATCAGTCTCTAGAATGCTCGGCTCGCCTGAGCCTGGGTTCAATTTTTCTCAGAATTCTCAGCGACTGTAGCCGCAAGGCTAATTCTTTTTGTATCAGGAGCGTCTAGCCCATGAGTATGCAGGACCCGTTAGCGGACATGCTAACTCGTATCCGTAATGCCCAGATGGCTGAAAAGTCCGTCGTAAGCATGCCGTCTTCCACGTTGAAGGTGGCTGTAGCCAAAGTTTTGAAAGACGAAGGTTATATTGCGGGTTATCAGATCAGCGGTGAAGTTAAGCCGCAGCTGTCCATCGAGCTGAAATACTTCGAAGGCCGTCCGGTTATCGAAGAAGTTAAGCGCGTTAGCCGTCCAGGCCTTCGCCAATACAAATCCGTCGATGATCTGCCGAAAGTTCGTGGCGGTCTCGGTGTATCCATCGTCTCCACCAACAAGGGTGTGATGACGGACCGCGCTGCGCGCGCTGCCGGTGTCGGCGGCGAAGTGCTTTGCACAGTGTTCTAAGGGGGGATAAGCATGTCTCGCGTTGCTAAGAACCCCGTAAAGCTGCCCGCTGGTGTTGAGATCAAACTCGCCGGCCAACAGCTTTCGGTAAAGGGTGCCAAGGGCACTCTCGAACTGAACGTTCACTCGTCCGTTGAAGTTCTGCAAGAAGCCGGTGAGCTGCGTTTCGCTGCTCGCAATGGCGATCAGCAGACTCGTGCAATGGCCGGTACCACTCGCGCCCTGGTCAACAATATGGTGATCGGTGTTAGCACTGGCTTCGAGCGTAAGCTGCAGCTGGTTGGTGTTGGTTACAAAGCGCAAGCCAAAGGTCAGGTGCTGAACCTCGCTCTCGGCTTCTCCCATCCGATCGACTATGAGTTGCCGGACGGTGTAGTTGCTGAAACCCCGAACCAGACCGAGATCCTGATCAAGGGTGTCGACAAACAACTGGTTGGTCAGGTCGCTGCGGAGATTCGTGACTTCCGTCGTCCTGAACCTTATAAGGGCAAAGGTGTTCGTTACGCTGACGAAGTCGTCCGCCGTAAAGAAGCCAAGAAGAAGTAGGGCATAGCAAATGACCGACAAAAAAGTTACTCGACTGCGTCGCGCTCGCAAAGCACGCCTGAAAATGCACGAGCTCGAAGCCGTGCGTCTCTGCGTGTATCGCTCTTCGCAGCACATCTATGCCCAGGTCATTTCGGCCGACGGCAGCAAGGTTCTGGCCAGCGCCTCTACCTTGGACAAAGCACTGCGTGACGGCGCCACTGGCAACGTCGACGCGGCCAAGAAAGTTGGCGAACTGGTTGCCGAGCGTGCGAAAGCCGCTGGTGTAACTCAGGTTGCATTCGACCGTTCTGGCTTCAAGTACCACGGCCGCGTCAAGGCGCTGGCTGATGCTGCTCGTGAAGGCGGGCTGGAGTTCTAAGTTATGGCAAATAACGACCAAAAGCGCGACGAAGGCTATATCGAGAAGCTGGTACAGGTTAACCGCGTTGCCAAGACCGTTAAGGGTGGCCGTATCTTCACTTTCACCGCGTTGACCGTGGTTGGTGATGGTAAGGGTCGCGTCGGTTTCGGCCGTGGCAAATCCCGTGAAGTGCCTGCTGCCATCCAGAAAGCGATGGAAGCTGCTCGTCGCAACATGATCCAGGTTGATCTGAACGGCACTACTCTGCAGTACGCAATGAAGTCTGCTCATGGCGCCTCCAAGGTGTACATGCAGCCTGCTTCTGAAGGTACCGGCATCATCGCCGGCGGCGCTATGCGTGCCGTTCTGGAAGTGGCTGGCGTGCAGAACGTTCTGGCTAAGTGCTACGGCTCGACTAACCCAGTGAACGTGGTGTACGCCACTTTCAAAGGTTTGAAAGCTATGCAGTCGCCAGGTTCTGTTGCGGCTAAGCGTGGCAAGAGCGTCGAGGAGATTCTCTAATCATGGCTAATACCGTAAAAGTCACGCTGATCAAAAGCATGACCGGCCGCATCCCTAACCATAAGCTCTGCGTTAAGGGTCTGGGTCTGCGTCGCATCGGTCACACCGTAGAAGTGCTGGATACTCCCGAGAATCGCGGGATGATCAACAAGGCTTACTACATGCTGCGAGTCGAGGGTTAATACATGTACCTGAACGATTTGAGTCCTGCGCCGGGTTCCCGTCGCGAGAAGCACCGTCCGGGCCGTGGTATCGGTAGCGGTTTGGGTAAGACTGGTGGCCGCGGCCACAAAGGTCAAACCTCCCGCTCCGGTGGCACCATTGCTCCGGGTTTCGAAGGCGGCCAGCAGCCTCTGCACCGCCGTCTGCCTAAGTTCGGTTTCGTTTCTTTGAAGGCTATGGATCGCGCACAAGTGCGTACTTCCGAGCTGAATAAAATCGAAGGCGGCATTGTTACTCTGCAGTCGCTGAAGGATGCCAACCTGATCAACCAAAACGTACAGCGTGTGAAAGTCATGCTGTCCGGTGAAGTTACTCAGGCAGTCACCCTTAAAGGTATCGCCGTCACCAAAGGTGCGCGCGCGGCTATCGAAGCAGCTGGCGGTAAGTTCGAGGAATAAATGGCTAAGCAAGGTGCTCTCTCAGCGCTCAGCAATGGCGGGTTGTCCGAACTCTGGGCTCGTTTGCGCTTTCTGTTCATGGCGATCATCGTCTATCGGATAGGTGCACACATCCCAGTTCCAGGTATCAACCCGGACCGGCTGGCGGACCTGTTTCGACAGAATGAGGGGACCATTCTTAGCTTGTTCAACATGTTTTCCGGCGGCGCGCTGGAGCGCATGAGCATTTTTGCACTGGGGATCATGCCGTACATTTCGGCGTCGATCATCATGCAGCTCATGACCGCTGTCAGCCCGCAGCTGGAGCAGTTGAAGAAGGAAGGTGAAGCTGGCCGTCGCAAGATTAGCCAGTACACCCGCTACGGCACCCTCGTCCTGGCTATTGTCCAAGCAGTCGGCATGTCCGTCGGCCTGGCCAGTCAGGGCGTAGCGTTTACAGTCGATTTCGGCTTCCACTTCGTTGCGGTCACCACTTTTGTGGCGGGTGCAATGTTCATGATGTGGCTGGGCGAGCAAATCACTGAGCGTGGTGTTGGCAACGGTATTTCGATGCTGATTTTTGCAGGCATCGTGGCCGGTCTGCCGTCGGCGATTGGGCAGTCTTTCGAGTCTGCTCGTCAGGGTGATATCAATATCTTTGCTCTGATTGCCATCGGTTTGCTGGCAGTAGCGATTATCGGTTTCGTGGTGTTCATTGAGCGTGGTCAGCGTCGCATTGCGGTGCACTACGCCAAGCGTCAGCAGGGCCGCAAGGTCTTCGCTGCGCAGACTAGCCACTTGCCGTTGAAGGTGAACATGGCGGGGGTTATCCCAGCTATTTTCGCCAGCAGCCTTCTGTTATTCCCGGCTTCGCTGGGTGCCTGGTTTGGTCAGTCTGAAGGTATGGGCTGGCTGCAGGATATTTCACAGGCTATCGCTCCTGGTCAGCCGTTGAACATTTTGCTGTTTAGTGCAGGGATCGTTTTCTTCTGCTTCTTCTATACAGCGTTGATGTTCAACCCGAAAGACGTAGCGGAGAACCTGAAGAAGTCCGGTGCCTTTATTCCGGGTATCCGTCCCGGTGAGCAATCGGCACGCTATATCGATGGCGTGTTGACTCGCTTGACCATGTTCGGTGCTCTGTACATGACGGCCGTATGCTTGTTGCCCCAGTTCCTGGTGGTGGCTGCCAACGTACCGTTCTATCTTGGCGGGACCTCGTTGCTGATCGTGGTCGTGGTTGTTATGGACTTTATGTCGCAAGTACAATCGCACCTCGTTTCGCACCAGTACGAATCCCTGATGAAGAAAGCCAACCTGAAGGGCTACGGCAGCGGCATGCTGCGCTGAAGTCCATAAGGTTCGAGGAGTTGGTGATGAAAGTTCGTGCATCGGTGAAAAAGCTGTGCCGTAACTGCAAGATTATCCGTCGCGAAGGTGTTGTTCGCGTCATTTGCAGCGCGGAGCCGCGTCACAAACAGCGCCAAGGCTGAGTGTGAGTGAAGTTACAAGCCCGGCAGCTAGTGCGCTGCCGGGTTGATTATTTGTTTCTACAGCGCTAATATCTCGCGCCCTATTTCTTGGCTTCCGGGGCGTAGGTAGCTGTCAATTGGAGTTCCACTGAATGGCCCGTATTGCAGGCGTTAACATTCCGGATAACAAGCACACTGTTATCTCGTTGACCTACATCTATGGTGTTGGTCGTACTACTGCACAGAAAGTCTGTGCTGCCGCCGGCGTTAATCCGGCTGCAAAGATCAAAGATCTCTCTGACGAGCAGATCGAGCAGCTGCGTGGCGAAGTAGCCAAGGTGAATACCGAAGGCGACCTGCGTCGTGAAGTGAACATGAAAATCAAGCGCTTGATGGACCTGGGTTGCTACCGCGGCCTGCGTCATCGTCGTGGTCTGCCGGCTCGCGGTCAGCGTACCAAGACCAACGCGCGTACCCGTAAGGGCCCGCGTAAGCCGATCCGCAAGTAATCGCATTCGCGCATCGACAGGAATCTAGTCATGGCAAAACCTGCTGCTCGTACTCGTAAGAAAGTCAAAAAGACGGTGGTTGATGGCATCGCCCACATCCACGCTTCTTTCAACAACACAATCGTGACCATTACTGACCGTCAGGGCAACGCTCTGTCTTGGGCTACCTCTGGTGGTTCGGGTTTCCGCGGTTCGCGTAAAAGCACCCCGTTCGCTGCCCAGGTGGCTGCTGAGCGTGCTGGTCAAGCTGCGCTGGAATACGGTCTGAAGAACCTCGACGTTAACGTCAAGGGCCCAGGTCCGGGTCGTGAGTCCGCTGTCCGTGCTTTGAACGGCTGCGGCTATAAGATCGCCAGCATCACCGATGTGACGCCAATCCCGCATAACGGGTGCCGTCCTTCGAAGAAGCGTCGCGTGTAATCAGGAGACAGTGAGAAATGGCTCGTTACATTGGTCCCAAATGCAAACTGTCTCGTCGTGAAGGCACAGATCTTTTCCTGAAAAGCGGTGTACGCGCTCTGGAATCGAAGTGCAACATCGAAGCAGCCCCAGGTATTCACGGTCAGCGCCGTGGCCGTCAGTCCGACTACGGCACCCAGCTGCGTGAGAAGCAAAAAGTTCGTCGTATCTACGGTGTGCTTGAGCGTCAATTCAGCGGTTATTACAAAGAAGCTGCCGGCAAGAAAGGCGCTACTGGTGAGAACCTGCTGCAACTGCTCGAGTGCCGCCTGGATAACGTGGTTTACCGCATGGGCTACGGCGCAACTCGCGCTGAATCCCGTCAGCTGGTATCGCACAAGGCGATCAGCGTAAACGGTAAAACTGTCAACGTACCGTCCTACCAGGTTAAAGCTGGTGACGTTGTTGCAGTTCGCGAGAAATCGAAGAATCAGCTGCGCATTGTTCAAGCTCTTGAGCTGTGTGCCCAGCGTGGCCGCGTTGAATGGGTAGAAGTAGACACTGAGAAGAAGTCTGGCGTGTTCAAAAACGTCCCGGCGCGCAGTGATCTCTCCGCTGACATCAACGAAAGCCTGATTGTCGAGCTCTACTCCAAGTAAGGGCTAGAAAATAGGTGCATCCATGCAGATTTCGGTAAATGAGTTCCTGACCCCCCGTCACATTGATGTGCAGGTGGTCAGTTCGACCCGCGCCAAGATCACTCTCGAGCCTCTCGAGCGTGGTTTTGGCCATACGCTGGGCAACGCGCTGCGTCGCATCCTGTTGTCCTCCATGCCTGGCTGTGCAGTAGTCGAGGCCGAGATTGACGGTGTACTCCATGAGTACAGCGCCATCGAAGGTGTTCAGGAAGACGTCATTGAAATCCTGCTCAACCTGAAAGGTCTGGCTGTCAAACTGCACGGTCGTGACGAAGTGACGTTGACTCTGGCGAAGAAGGGCTCGGGCGTAGTTACCGCTGCCGATATTCAGCTGGATCACGATGTCGAAATCGTCAATGGCGACCACGTAATCGCCAACCTGGCTTCCACTGGCGCGCTGAACATGAAGCTCACCATAGCTCGTGGTCGCGGCTATGAGCCGGCTGATGCTCGTCAGAGCGATGAAGATGAAAGCCGCAGCATTGGTCGCTTGCAGCTGGATGCTTCGTTCAGCCCGGTACGCCGTGTGTCGTACGTGGTGGAAAACGCTCGTGTTGAGCAGCGTACTAACCTGGACAAACTGGTTATTGACCTGGAGACCAACGGTACTCTGGACCCTGAAGAGGCTATCCGCCGCGCTGCAACCATTCTGCAACAGCAGTTGGCTGCGTTCGTCGACCTCAAAGGTGACAGTGAGCCTGTTGTTATCGAGCAGGAAGATGAGATCGATCCGATCCTCCTCCGTCCGGTTGATGACCTGGAACTGACTGTACGTTCGGCTAACTGCCTCAAAGCAGAGAACATTTACTACATCGGCGATCTGATTCAGCGCACCGAAGTAGAACTGTTGAAAACGCCGAACCTGGGCAAGAAATCCTTGACTGAAATCAAGGATGTTCTGGCTTCTCGCGGTCTGTCCCTCGGTATGCGCCTCGACAATTGGCCGCCGGCAAGTCTGAAGAAAGACGATAAGGCGACTGCCTGATCGTCATCATCACCGAACGTGAGTTTGGTAAGGAATTGAACCATGCGTCATCGTAAAAGTGGCCGTCACCTCAGCCGCACCAGCGCACACCGCAAGGCCATGTTCCAGAACATGGCGGTATCGCTGTTCGAGCATGAGCTGATCAAAACTACTCTGCCGAAAGCCAAAGAGCTGCGTCGCGTTGCCGAGCCGCTGATTACTCTGGCTAAAGAAGACAGCGTTGCCAATCGTCGTCTGGCTTTCGATCGTACTCGTTCGAAAGCCATCGTCGGCAAGCTGTTCAACGACCTGGGCAAGCGCTACGCCACCCGTCAGGGCGGTTACCTGCGTATCCTCAAGTGCGGTTTCCGCACTGGCGACAATGCTCCAATGGCTTATGTTGAACTGGTTGACCGTCCGGTCGCTGGTGCAGCTGTAGACGCTGAGTAAGTCGTAGGTTGTTCGAAAAACCGGGCCTTGGCCCGGTTTTTTTATGGCTGGAAAATGCCCCGCAGTAGCATGTTCATCTGGGTCGCATGCGCTGTGCTTGACCCGTTAGCGTTCGGCGGCCAGCATTAGCCTATGTTTGTGGCGTCCTAAGGAAAATATCCATGAAAGGCCATATTGAAGTTATCGATTACCTGAAGATGCTGCTCAAGGGTGAGCTGGCGGCCCGGGATCAGTACTTCGTGCATTCGCGCCTCTATGAGGATTGGGGGTTCAGCAAGTTGTATGAGCGGATCAACCATGAAATGGAAGAGGAGACTCAGCACGCCGATGCCATCCTCAAACGCATTCTGTTTCTCGAGGGCACGCCGGACATGGTTCCGGACAGCTTCCGCTTCGGGCAGAGCGTTCCGGAGATGCTCAAGCTGGACCTCGCCCTTGAGTACCATGTGCGTGCGGCGCTGAGCAAAGGCATCGCCCTGTGCGAGCAGCATCAGGATTACCAAACCCGCGATATTCTTTTGGTTCAGCTCAAAGATACCGAAGAGGATCACGCCTATTGGCTGGAGGTTCAGCTAGGGTTGATCGACCGAGTTGGCCTGGAGAATTACCTGCAGGCGCAGATGTAAAATTTCTGCAGCCAATAAAAAGCCCCGCATGTGCGGGGCTTTTTGTGTGCGCGGGCTTAGTCGCGATCACGCTCCAGCAGCGGTTTGAGGAAGTAGCCAGTGTGCGACTGCGGCATCTCAGCGACTTCTTCGGGCGTGCCGACGGCGATGATCTGGCCGCCTTTTGAGCCACCCTCCGGGCCGAGATCTACCAGCCAGTCGGCGGTCTTGATCACGTCCAGGTTGTGCTCAATCACCACCACGGTATTGCCGTGGTCGCGCAGGCGGTGCAGCACGTCAAGCAGTTGTTGGATATCGGCAAAGTGCAGGCCAGTGGTCGGCTCATCAAGGATGTACAGGGTCTTGCCGGTGTCGCGCTTGCTCAGCTCACGGCTTAGCTTGACCCGCTGCGCCTCGCCGCCGGACAGCGTCGTCGCGCTCTGCCCAAGCTTGATGTACGACAGGCCAACATCCATCAGTGTCTGTAGCTTGCGCGCCAGGGCCGGTACGGCATCGAAGAACGCCCGCGCTTCCTCGATGGTCATCTCCAGCACCTCATGAATGCTCTTGCCCTTGTACTTCACTTCCAGAGTTTCGCGGTTGTAGCGTTTGCTCTTGCACACGTCGCACGGCACGTAGATGTCCGGGAGGAAGTGCATTTCGACCTTGATCAGACCATCGCCCTGGCAGGCTTCGCAGCGCCCGCCCTTGACGTTGAAGCTGAAGCGCCCCGGGCCGTAGCCGCGCGAGCGTGATTCCGGCACGCCGGCGAACAGCTCGCGAATCGGGGTGAACAGGCCGGTGTAGGTCGCAGGATTCGAGCGCGGTGTGCGGCCAATCGGGCTCTGGTCGATGTCGACCACCTTGTCCAGGTGCTGCAGGCCGTCGATGCTGTCGTGGGCCGCCGCTTCCAGAGTCGTGGCGCCATTCAGGGCGGTGGCACTGAGGGGGAACAGGGTATTGTTGATCAGCGTCGATTTGCCCGAGCCGGACACGCCGGTGACGCAGGTCAGCAGGCCGAGCGGGATCTCCAGGTCTACATTGCGCAGGTTGTTGCCGCGGGCGCCTTTGATTTTTAGGGCGAGTTTCTTGTCGCGCGGGTGGCGCTTGGCGGGCACGGCGATCTTGACCCGGCCAGACAGGTATTTGCCGGTCAGCGAGTCCGGGTGCGCCATGACTTCGGCCGCGGTGCCCTGGGCAACGATTTGCCCGCCGTGCACGCCTGCACCGGGGCCGATGTCGACCACGTAGTCGGCCATGCGGATGGCGTCTTCGTCGTGCTCGACCACGATCACCGTATTACCGATGTCGCGCAGGTGGCGCAGGGTGCCGAGCAGGCGCTCGTTGTCGCGTTGATGCAGGCCGATGCTTGGCTCGTCGAGGATGTACATCACCCCAACCAGGCCGGCACCGATCTGGCTGGCCAGGCGAATACGCTGCGCCTCGCCGCCCGATAGGGTATCGGCGCTGCGGTCGAGGGTCAGGTAATCGAGGCCGACGTTGACCAGGAACTGCAGGCGCTCACGGATTTCCTTGAGGATCTTTTCGGCAATCTCGCCGCGTCGCCCGGTCAGTGCCAGGGTGGCGAAGTAGTCGGTGGCATCGCCGATCGGCATGGCGGTAACTGCCGGCAAGGTCTTTTCCCCTACCCACACGTGCCGCGCTTCACGGCGCAGGCGCGTGCCGCGGCAATCCTGGCAGGCCTGGGTGCTAAGGAACTTGGCCAGTTCCTCGCGTACGCTGGTGGATTCGGTTTCCCGGTAGCGCCGCTCAAGATTCGGCACGATGCCCTCAAACGGATGTGAGCGTTTGACGATATCGCCGCGGTCGTTGAGGTACTTGAAGTCAACGTTTTGTGTGCCACTGCCGAACATTATGCACTTCTGGTGTTCGGCATTGAGCTCGTCGAAGGGCACTTCCAGGCTGAAGCCGTAATGTGCGGCGAGGGAGCCGAGCATCTGGAAGTAATAGACGTTGCGTCTGTCCCATCCGCGGATCGCGCCCTCGGCCAGGGTCAGTTCGCCATTGACCAGGCGTTTGGTGTCGAAGAACTGTTTAACACCCAAACCATCGCAGGTAGGGCAGGCGCCAGCGGGGTTGTTGAAAGAGAACAGCTTGGGTTCCAACTCACTGATCGAGTGGCCGCAAACCGGGCAGGCGAAGCGCGCGGAGAAGATGATCTCCTCGCCGCTTTCACCTTCCATGGGGGTGATCAGGGCCAGGCCGTCGGCCAGCTTGAGCGCCGTCTCAAAGGATTCGGCCAGGCGTTGCTGCAGATCGCTGCGCGCCTTGAAGCGGTCGACCACGGCATCAATGCTGTGCTTCTTCTGTTTGTCGAGTTTGGGAAGTTCGTCCAGCTCGTAAATCTTGCCGTTAACGCGTACACGCACGAAGCCCTGGGCGCGCAATTCGTCGAACACCGCCAGGTGCTCGCCTTTGCGTTCGCGGATCACCGGGGCCAGCAGCATCAGCTTGCTGCCTTCGGGCAGGGCCAGCACCTGGTCGACCATCTGGCTGACGGTTTGCGCTTCCAGTGGCAGATCATGGTCCGGGCAGCGTGGAATACCGGCGCGGGCGTAGAGCAGGCGCAGGTAGTCGTAGATTTCGGTGATGGTGCCGACGGTCGAGCGCGGGTTGTGCGAGGTGGATTTCTGCTCGATGGAGATGGCAGGCGACAGCCCTTCGATGGTGTCGACATCGGGCTTTTCCATCATCGACAGAAACTGCCGGGCATAGGCCGACAGGGACTCGACATAGCGACGCTGACCCTCGGCGTAGAGGGTGTCGAAGGCCAGGGACGACTTACCAGAGCCGGACAGGCCGGTGATCACGATCAGCTTGTCGCGCGGCAGGGTCAGGTCGATGTTTTTCAGGTTGTGGGTGCGCGCACCCCGAATCAGAATCTTGTCCACAAACAACGGCCTCGCATGGCGGGCGGAAAACCACCGAGTATACGGGCCTGAAGGCGGGCGCGGCAAAGCGTCACTGCTGTGCCGCACTCATTCAGTGCTGCTAGAATCGCCGCCTATTTGGATAGGGCGTTTTCCATGCATGATCCGCACAGCGAGCGCATGAGCGGCAGTGAAACCCGCGCGGCCGGTGGCCTGGCGTTGGTGTTCGCGTTCCGTATGCTCGGCATGTTTATGGTGCTCCCAGTGCTGGCGACCTATGGCATGGAGTTGCAGGGCAGCACACCGGCACTGATCGGCCTGGCGATAGGCGCCTACGGCCTTACCCAGGCTTTTCTGCAAATCCCCTTTGGCATGCTCAGTGACCGCATCGGTCGGCGGCCGGTGATCTATGTTGGCCTGCTGATTTTCGCCGCCGGCAGCCTGTTAGCGGCCAATGCCGACTCGATTTACGGGGTGATTGCCGGGCGAATTCTGCAGGGTGCTGGGGCGATTTCTGCTGCGGTGATGGCGCTGCTCTCCGACCTGACCCGTGAACAGCACCGCACCAAAGCCATGGCGATGATCGGTATGAGCATCGGCTTGTCATTTGCCGTGGCCATGGTGGTCGGCCCGCTGCTGACGCGTGCGTTCGGGCTGTCCGGACTGTTTCTCGCCACCGCCGCCATGGCGCTGCTCGGTATTCTGATTGTCGCCGGGCTGGTGCCGCGTTCCGCAGGGCCGTTGCAGCACCGTGAGTCGGGTGTAAGCACGCAGGCGTTGCTGCCTACGCTCAAGCACGCCGACTTGTTGCGTTTGGATTTCGGCATTCTGGTGCTGCACGCGATTCTAATGGCCAGCTTTATCGCCTTGCCGTTGGCGCTGGTAGAGCAGGGCGGCCTGGCCAAGGAAGAGCACTGGTGGGTCTACCTGACCGCGCTGCTGGTGGGTTTCTTCGGCATGGTGCCATTCATTATTTACGGTGAGAAGAAACGCCGGATGAAGCATGTGCTGCTTGGTGCTGTGACGGTGCTGCTGCTATGTGAACTGTTCTTCTGGTGGTTTGGTACCAATCTACGCGCCCTTGTGCTCGGCACGGTGGTGTTCTTCACCGCGTTCAACCTGCTGGAAGCTTCGTTGCCGTCGCTGATTAGCAAAGTGGCCCCTGCGGGCGGCAAAGGCACTGCAATGGGGGTGTATTCCACCAGTCAGTTCCTCGGCGCGGCCCTCGGCGGCATCTTGGGTGGCTGGTTGTATCAGCACTACAGCCTGTCGGGTGTGTTTGCGGGCTGTGCCCTGCTGGCTCTTTTTTGGCTGGCCTTTGCTGTTACTATGCGCGAACCGCCGTATGTCACCAGCCTGCGTCTGCCGCTTTCAGCTGCGGCTTTGCAAGAGGCGGGGTTGGTCGAGCGTTTACAGGCTGTGCCCGGAGTGGCGGATGCCGTAGTGGTGCGCGACGAAGCGGCCATCTATATCAAAGTGGATACCCAACAATTGGACCGCACGTCCCTTGAGCGCCTCATAGAGCCGGCGCCGGTGGCGTGCTGAAAGCCTAGGAGAACGTTATGGCCCGTGGGGTTAACAAAGTCATTCTGGTCGGTACCTGCGGACAGGACCCGGAAACCCGCTACCTGCCGAGCGGCAACGCGGTCACCAACCTGAGCCTGGCAACCAGCGAGCAGTGGACCGATAAGCAGACCGGTCAGAAAGTCGAAAAAACCGAATGGCACCGTGTGTCGCTGTTCGGCAAAGTTGCCGAGATCGCCGGTGAATACCTGCGCAAAGGTTCGCAGGTGTACATCGAAGGCAAGTTGCAGACCCGCGAGTGGGAAAAAGACGGCGTTAAGCGCTACACCACTGAAATCATTGTCGACATGCAGGGCACCATGCAGCTGCTGGGCGGCCGTCCGGATAACGCCGGTGGTGGTGACTCGGCTCCACGTCAGCAGCGCCCTGCACCGCAGCGCGAGCAGCAGTCGGCCCCGCGCCCAGCGCCACAGCAGGCACCTCAGCCCGCAGCGGATTTTGACAGTTTCGATGACGACATCCCGTTCTGATCTGCTGAGTTAACGCCGATCATGCGTATGCGGCTGATGCTGCTAGGTGGCGGTAATGCGCTGGGGCAGGCGTTGATTCGCCTTGGCGCCGAGGAAGACATTGGCTTTCTCGCCCCCAAACCGCCGGAGTCAGGCTGGGACCCCGCCAGCCTCACTCAGTTGCTGGATGACACCCGCCCCGATGCCCTGATCAACCTTGCTTACTACTTCGACTGGTTCCAGGCGGAAGTGGTCAGCGAGGCGCAGTTTGCTGCCCAGGAGCGTTCCGTTGAGCGTCTGGCCGAGCTCTGTCAGCATCATCAGATCCGTCTGCTGCAACCTTCCAGTTATCGCGTCTTCGATGGCTCGCGGGCGACTGCCTACAGCGAGCGGGAAGAGCCGGCACCGCTGGGTATCCGTGGCCAGGCGCTGTGGCGCTTCGAGCAGCGCGTGCGTGCCACCTGTCCGCGGCATGTGCTATTGCGCTTTGGCTGGCTGCTGGATGACAGTGCCAATGGCCTGCTCGGGCGCTTTCTGACCCGTGCTGCGCATGATGAACCTTTGCTACTGGCCGATGATCGACGCGGTAATCCGACGCCAATCGATGACGCAGCCCGGGTGATTCTCGCGGTGCTCAAGCAGCTGGATTGCCAGACACCGCTGTGGGGCACATACCACTACGGTGGGCATGAGGCGACCACCTCGCTGGCGCTGGGCCAGGCGGTGCTCAGTGAGGCGCGCCACTTCCGCAGCAATCTGGTTGAGGACGTGGGGCCGCAGGCGCACAGCGCGCGGCCGGATGCCGCCGAAGAGCCGCAACATGCGGTGCTGTCCTGCAAGAAAATCCTTCACACCTTCGGCATCAAACCGCGAGCCTGGCGCTCGGGGCTGCCGAGCCTACTGGATCGTTATTATCGCCATGTCTGACTCACGTTCTGTTTTGGTTACTGGTGGTGCTGGCTTTATCGGTTCGCACCTGGTCGATGCGTTGCTGGCTCGGGGCTACAGCGTCCGGGTGCTGGACAACCTGTCGATGGGCAAGCTGACCAATCTGCCGTTGGATAATCCGCAGTTGCAGTTTATCGAGGGCGATGTGGCCGATGCTGCAGTGGTCGCGCAGGCGGTGGCCGGATGTGAGGCAGTGGCGCACCTGGCTGCAGTGGCCTCGGTGCAGGCCTCAGTGGATGATCCGGTGGCGACGCACCAGAGCAATTTTGTCGGCACGCTGAATGTCTGTGAGGCGATGCGCCTGCATGGCGTCAAGCGTGTGCTGTTTGCTTCCAGTGCAGCGGTGTATGGCAACAATGGTGAAGGCCAGGCTATTGATGAAGCCACGGCGAAGGCTCCGCTGACGCCTTATGCCGCTGACAAGCTGGCCAGTGAGCATTACTTGGATTTCTATCGTCGCCAGCATGGCCTCGAACCAGCGATTTTTCGTTTCTTTAATATCTTCGGGCCGCGTCAGGATCCGTCTTCGCCGTACTCCGGGGTGATCAGCATCTTCACCCAGCGCGTCCAGCAGGGCTTGCCGATCAGCGTATTCGGCGATGGTGAGCAGACCCGCGACTTTTTCTATGTCGAGGACCTGGTTGTGCTGCTGACTCAAGCGCTGACTGCGTCGCAGGCGGTGGAGGGGGCGGTGAACGTTGGCTGGAATCAGGCGGTCAGTCTGAATCAGCTGCTGGCGCAGATCGGTGGGCTGTGTGGTGGTTTGCCTGATGTGCAGTATCAGGCGCCGCGCGCGGGTGATATTCGCCACTCGCGTGCGGATAACCGGCGCTTGCAGGCGCAGTACCAGCTGCCCGCAGCCACGCCTATCGGTGAAGGCCTGCGGCGTTTGCTGGCTCAAGGATGAATGCACTTTTCCATAAAAAACCGGCCTTGATGGCCGGTTTTTTATGGCTGATGGCTTAGAACTTATAGCCCAGGCCGACCATGTAAACGAACGGGTCTACGTCTACATCGACTTTAACCTTGCTGCCGCCAAAGTTGGTGGTGCCAGTGGTTTCGATGTCGATATAACGCACTTGGGCGTTGAGCATGATGTTGTCAGTCAGCATGTAGTCCATGCCCACCTGCGCGGCCAGGCCCCAGGAATCTTTCATGTCCAGGCCGCTGAAGCCCTTACCTTCTGCTTCGCTGCTCAGTTTGGTGTCGAAGAACCACGTGTAGTTGATGCCTGCGCCTACATAGGGCTGGAATGCCGAACTGGAATCCAGTGGGTAATACACCACGCTCAGGGTCGGCGGCAGGTGCTTCAGTTCACCGAGATTGCCGTTCAAGCCGGCGAAGCCGCCGGGCATGCCTTTTACGCCGACGTTATGGCTGAACGGGGTGGCCGCCAGCAGCTCGATGCCGATGTTGTTGGTCAGCATATAAGCGAAGTTCAGGCCCAGCTGGGTGTCGCTGTCCAGGGTCGCTTTGGTGCCGGCTACGTCAGTGCCGAGTGCGCCGACCCAGATGTCACTGCTGCTTTCCTGTGGGTCAACCGTGATGGCGCCGGCCCGCACGATGATGTCGCCAGCTTGGTGCGCGTGCGCCAGTGGGGCGGCGATAGCAAGGGCCAGCAGTGAAGCGGTAAACAGTGAGGTACGCATGGTGTGCTCCCATAAAGCATCGGTTCGTATTGGCTGAGTACGATGTTAGGGGCGCGAAAAAAACGACTGTTGATCCAGCTCAATAAAAGTAGCTGGCTATCTAATTATGTAGGGTTTCGTTTGCGAGTGTGTCGCAAATAATATGTTATATTATTTCTTTTCTTGCGTGTCCAAGCGAATAAGTATTGCTGCTGGTTGCTCAAAAGGCGGGATGCAGTTGATAATAGTTCTCTTTATTGCGCCACTCAGTTCAAGGAATATTTCATGATCCCTCTGCCGAAGCGCCTGTTGGCAGTCGCTCTGGTTCTGGCCAGTGCGCCTTTAGCGGCGACCCCTCTGGATGTCGCGCTGGATGAAAGTCAGCAATTGGCTGCCGATGCCAAGGCCTCGCAGGCGCGTATCGAGCAGCTCGACGACGCCAGCCGGGAGATGCTCACCGAGTACCGTAACGCATTGCAGCAGGCTGAAGCGTTGCAGGGTTATAACGCTCAATTACGCGAGCTGGTAGCGGCGCAACGCAAAGAGCTTGCTGGCTATCAGCAGCAGCTCGATGGCATCGAGCGCACTCAGGAGGCGGTGACGCCACAGATGCGCCGCATGGTTGAGGTGCTGGGTGAGTTTATTGCCGCTGACTTGCCGTTCCTGCCGGATGAGCGCAGTGATCGTCTGGCTCAGTTGCAGGACTTGCTGCCGCGTGCGGATGTCAGCCTGGCCGAAAAATACCGACGCATCCTCGAGGCGTATCAGGTGGAGAGCGATTACGGCCGCACCCTGGAAGCCTGGCGCGGAGAGCTGCCGAGTGAAGGCACGTCGCGCAGCGTCGAATTCCTCCGTCTGGGGCG
Source organism: Pseudomonas sp. 9AZ (assembly GCF_902506525.1). Taxonomy (NCBI): domain Bacteria; kingdom Pseudomonadati; phylum Pseudomonadota; class Gammaproteobacteria; order Pseudomonadales; family Pseudomonadaceae; genus Pseudomonas; species Pseudomonas sp. 9AZ. Next base: position 4,044,663 of record NZ_LR733840.1, on the reverse strand, counting down.
CGTGATGCTGTATTTCCAGACCCTTGATGGCCATGAAAGTGGCTGGTGGAACCCGCAAACCCGCAGCTGGCAGATCCTCGACGGCAGCGCTCGACGTCCATTGCGCCAAGCCATTGCGATTGCTCGCCAGGAGCAGGCCCCAGCCGTGCTTGACCTGCCCGTGAAGACCCTGGCGCTGGAGGCCAAGCCATGAATCGTCGTGTTCTCGCGTTTACCCTGGCCCTGCTGCCCGCCCTGGCTGGCGCTGCCGAACCGCTGAGCCCGGATCAACTGCTGCAACGTATTCGTAGCGAGCGCGCGGCTGAAGTCAGCGCCATGCAAAGCCGCGAGCAGGCCTTTATTGCCGAGCGTGGCGAGCGTGCCCAACTGTTGGCCACTGCGCGCAGCGCCCTGGCCACACAGAAGGCCGAAGCCGAACGACTGAAGGCTGAGTTTGACCGCCAGGAAGCCGAATTGGCCGAGCAGGAAAAACTCCTTAGCCAGCGTGCCGGCCACCTCGGCGAGTTGTTTGGCGTGGTCCGCCAGAGTGCCGGTGATGTTGCCGGCCAGTGGCAGGACAGCCTGCTCAATGCTCAGTACCCCGAGCGCCTAGCGCGTCTCAAGGCGCTAGCCGAAAGCCGTACGCTGCCCTCGGCAGCCGACCTCGATGGCTACTGGATGCTGCTGCTCGAAGACCTCACCGCCAGTGGTCGGGTTGAACAGCTGCAACTGCCGGTAGTGGCTGCCGACGGCACGCGTAATCCGCAGGATGTGCTGCGGGTCGGCGCGTTCTCCGCCTACGCTGCCGATGCCTTCCTGCGTTATGACGCCGATGCCGGCGAGCTGCTGGCGCCGCCGCGTCAGCCGTCTGGTTTGGGTCAGGTTGTGGATTATCTGGACAGCAGCGCCGCAGTCGCCAGTCTGCCGGTTGATCCAAGCCGCGGCACCTTGCTGGCGCAGTTGCAGCGTGAGCCCGGTCTGTGGGATCGCGTGCAGCAGGGCGGCCTGGTCGGCTGGGTGATTCTGGTCCTCGGTGCGTTCGGTCTGCTGCTGGCGATCTGGCGCATGGTCTACCTGACCCGCGTAGGCCGTGGCGTCAGCGCGCAGATGCATGACTTGAGCGCACCGCGTGCCGACAACCCGCTGGGGCGGATCATCGGTGTGCTGGGTCCCAAACCGCAGCTGGCTGATCTGGAAACCCTGGAGCTGAAGCTCGACGAGGCAATCCTGCAGGAAACCCCACCGCTGGAAAAAGGCCAGGGCCTGCTCAAACTGCTCAGCGCCGTGGCGCCGCTGCTCGGTCTGCTTGGCACCGTGACCGGCATGATCGTCACCTTCCAGGCGATTACCCAGGGCGGTGGTGGCGATTCGCGACTGATGGCCGATGGCATCTCGCAAGCGCTGGTGACCACGGTGTTGGGCCTGGTGGTGGCGATTCCGCTGCTGTTCCTGCACACCCTGCTGGCCAGTCGCAGCAAGGGCCTGATTCAGCTGCTGGAGCAGCAAAGCGCTGGGCTGATTGCCCTGCACCTGTCCGGGGCGCCGCGCCGTGACTGATTGGCTGGCGCTATGGTTGCGCCTAGTGGACAGCGGCCATGCCCTGCTCGACTTCATGAGCGCCGGTGGCGTGGTGATGTGGGCGTTGGCGGGCCTGTGCGTGGTGTTCTGGACCCTGGTGTTCGAGCGCTTCTGGTACATGCGCCGGGTATTTCCGGAGTGGGTCAGCGAGCGCCGTCAGGCCTGGCAGCAGGTACTGAGTGACGACACCGGTAACTGGCAGCGCGCAGTGCGCAGTGCCTGGTTGGCCCAGGCGCAACAGCACCTGCTCGGCCCGCTGCGCCTGAGCAAGACCCTGGTGGCGATGTACCCGCTGCTGGGCTTGCTTGGCACGGTCAGTGGCATGGTCGCGGTGTTCGACGTGCTGGCCATCAACGGCACCGGTAACCCGCGCGGCATGGCGGCCGGGGTCTGGCAGGCGACTCTGCCGACCATGGCCGGCATGGTCTTGGCGATTAGTGGATTGTTCAGCCTGGCGCGCCTCGAACGCGATGCACGCCGGGCTCTAGAGCGGCTGGCTGACCAGCTGCGTCACGACTGAGATTCGACACATGAGAATGCGCCGTCACCACCAGCAAGACGAAGACACTGGCATCGACCTGACGCCGATGCTCGACGTGGTTTTCATCATGCTGATCTTCTTTATCGTCACCAGCTCCTTTATCAAGGAAGCCGGCGTCGAAGTGCAGCGGCCCCAGGCAGAAACCGCCAGCCCGCAGGACAAAGGCAATATCCTTATCGCCATCACCGCCGATGGGCAGGTGTGGATGGACAAGAAAGTCGTCGATGTACGCAGCGTGCGTGCGCACGTAGAGCGCATGCGCGTCGACCAGCCGGACGGCGCCGTGGTGGTGCAAGCCGATCAGGACGCGCGTACCGGCCTGGTGGTGCAGGTGATGGATCAGGCGCGCCTGGCCGGAGTACATGACGTGGCTCTGGCCGCTACGGCGGGAGCGCTTTGATGCGTTTGCCACTGTCCTTTGTCGCGGCCTGTGTGATGGCGCTGGCGCTGTTCGGCCTGATGCTTTACATGGTCGCGCCGCCCAGCAGCAAGCCGAGTGAGGAACCGCTGACGGTGGCCAATTTCGTCCGTCTTGACGGCGACTCCAGCGACACCGCGACGCGTACCCGCCAGCAGGCACCGCAGCCGCCGCAAGCACAAACGCCGCAAACCCCGACACCGCCAACGCCGATGGCTGCTACCCCAAGCGCCAACCTACCGGCCCTGGACTTGCCGGTGCCGAGCCTGAGCAGCGGCATCGCCGTCAACAGCGCGCCGACGCCGAGTTTGACTGGTCTGGCAGCGGGTGCCTCGGCGCCAAGCGCGCCGGCCCCGAGCGATGCCGGTGGTCAGCCGGGCGGCCCGGAAAGTGAAGTGATGCCGCTCAACGATGTCAGCCCGGAATACCCGCGCTACGCTCTGCAGCGAGGCATTGAAGGGCATGTGAAGCTGGCGTTCACCATCAACCGCGCAGGTGCGGTAGAAAACGTGCGCGTCATCGAAGCCAGCCCGCAGAACGTGTTTGAGCGCGAAGCCCGCCGCGCCGCCGTGCGCTGGAGGTTTGCGCCGCGCACCGAAGGCGGTCTGGCGGTGGCCCGTGAAGCGGTGAAAACCCTGTACTTCCGCCTGGAAGGAGCTCGCTGATATGTATCGTCTACTGCTGCTGATCGCGCTGTACGGCGCTGGTGCTGCGCAGGCGGCTGGGCAGAGTGTTGATCCGGGCGTGTTTCGCGCGCTGGATACGGCGCAGACCGCACAGAAGAAGGGGGACTACGCGGCCGCGCGCCGCGCTCTGGATGCTGCCAAGGGCACGCCGGGTAGCCTGGAAGAAGCGTTGCTGTGGCGCAGCCGCGGTTATCTGGCCTGGGCCGAAGGGCAGAATGCTCAGGCCATCGAGCTGCTGGAAAAGGTACTGAAGAGCGGCAAGCTGGACGCCGAGCTGCAGGCCGCTGAAGAGCTGAACCTGGCCCGTCTAAACCTGGTCGAGCGCCGCTACGCCCAGGTGGTGACCCTGCTGGCCCCGGGGCAGACTAACGCCAATGAAGAGGTGCTGCAGATGCTGGTGCAGGCCTACCAGGGCCTCGGTCAGCCGGCCAAGGCGCTGCCGTTGGCCGAGCGTTATGTGCAGGCTAATCCGCAGGCTGCCGACAGCTGGTTGCAGTTTCTCGTCGCAATGAACGCTGATCTGAAGAAGTACGCTGCCGCTGAGCGCTGGCAGCGCCAGTTGCTCGCGCGCCAGCCGAATAACGCCCAGGGCTGGCGTCAGCTGGCAGCCTTGCAGCAGCTGAGCGGCAGTCACGACAAATCGCTGGCTACCTTGCGCGCGGCGTATCAGAAGGGCCTGCGCTTCAATGAAAGTGAACTGGACAACCTGGTGCTGCTGGCGGGCGCTGCCGATCAACCCTGGCAGGGCGCCAAGCTGCTTGCCGGGATGCTCGACCAAGGCCTGTTGCCGCGCACCAGTGCCCGCGAGGAGCGGCTGGGGCTGCTCTGGTGGCAGGCGCGTGAGCGCAGCAAATCGGCGCAGGTATTCCGCGAGCTGGCGCAGCGCTCGGGCAGTGCCAAGCACTGGCTGCACCTGGCCCAGCTGGAGCTGGAGCAGGCGCGCTGGCAGGCCGGGCTCGACGCCCTGGCAAAGGCCGAACGAGCCGGCGCCGAACGCAGCAAAGTGCGCGCCTGGCGCCAGTGGGCGGAAAGCGAGCTGAGTTATCAGCGTGACAAGCGGATCGCCAGCGCCGGCTGATCGACTGCCGGCTGGTTACGTCCAATAAAAAAGCCAGACTCGAAGTCTGGCTTTTTTCTGGCTGGTCGCCGCGTAGTGTCTCAGCTGTCCGGCAGCTCATAGGCGTAGATCTTTTCCGCCTCCATCTGATAACCGGCTTCGGCCAGCTCGCTGCTGGTCTGCTCGACCTTAAGTGGGCCCTCGATCCAGAACGGCTGATACAACGCATCGAGCAGCACACCCAGCTCGCTGGTGACATGTACGATTTGGTTCGACGGCGGTGGCGGCACGTGGATGCACGCACCGAAGTACGGCACCAAGAGGAACTCGGTCACCCGGCCTTCATCGGTGACATCCAGCGGTACGATATATCCCGGCAGTTTTACCGATTGGCCATCCAGCGCCTGCACCACCGGCGCTGCGGGCGATTGCTGCATGGACGCCGGGCCTGCTTCATTCTGTGAGCCGGCGAGTGCGTCGGCCAGCTGCGAGAGGTCATGAATCGGTGCCGGCTCAACGACTTGCGGCGGCGCATCGGCTGGGACCATTTCCGACCAGGTCAGCTCGCGCACCTCGGCAGCCGCCAGGGGCATGGCCAGGGTGAGCAGCAGGGTGGCGAGCAGGGAGCGGTGCATGCAAGAGCCTCATAAACGGATCGATAAGCCATCGGCCAGGGATTGGCGGTACGCGCGCCAGGCCGGTACACATCCCATCAACAGGGCGGCGCTCAGAATAGCGCCGAGCAGCGTCCACTCATAGCGGGTTGGCAGATTCAGTGGCAGGTACAGGCCGTAATTCGCCTGCACATAACCCTGCGCTCCGGCGATGCCCAGGTACAGCAACAGCAAACCGAGCAGCACGCCGGCCAGGGCCAGGGCAAAGGCTTCGACGATCAGCAGGCTGGCGATATGCCAGGGCCGCGCGCCGACCGAGCGCAGAATCGCCATCTCGCGGCGGCGCTCGTTAAGGCTGGTTAGAATCGCCGTAAGCATGCCGATCAGCCCGGTCAGCACCACGAACAGTGAAACCACGAACAGCGCCTTCTCGGCGGTGCCCATCAGGCTCCACAGCTCCTGCAGCGCGACTCCGGGGAGGATTGCCAGCAGCGGCTCGCCGCGAAATTCGTTGATCTCGCGTTGCAAGCTGAAGGTGGCGATCTTGCTGTTCAGGCCGAGCATGGCGGCGGTGATCTGCTTGGGTTGCAGGTCCATCGCCCGCGCCTGCTCAGCACTGACCTTGGCCGCGCCGCGTGCGGGCATGCCGTTTTGCCAGTCGACATGCAGGGCCTCCATACCGGCCAGGGAAATATGCAGGGTGCGGTCCACCGGTGTGCCGGTGCGTTTGAGGATGCCGACCACCTTGAACGGTTTGTCGTCATGCTTGACCAAGCTGATGGTGGCCACGCCATGGGCCAGTACCAGCTCCTGATCGAGCTGGTAGTTGAGCGCTTGCGCGACTTCCGCGCCGAGCACCACTTCGAACGGGTCATCGGCAAAGGTACGACCACTGCTCAGCTGCAGCGGTTGGCTGCGGGCATAACGGTAGTGTTCGAAATACGCCGGGCTGGTGCCCATCACCCGGTAGCCACGGTGCGAATCGCCGAGTGAGATCGGGATGGCCCATTTGACCTGACGGTGCTGGGCTAACTGCTCGAAGCTGTCCCAGCGAATATTGTTGGTGGCGTTGCCGATGCGGAATACCGAATACAGCAGCAGGTTCACGCTGCCCGAGCGCGCGCCGACGATCAGGTCGGTGCCGCTGATGGTATTGGCAAAGCTGGCGCGGGCTTCGGTGCGCACCCGCTCGACCGCGAGCAACAAGCACACAGACAGCGCGATGGCGAACACCGTCAGCCACGCAGTAAAGCGGCGGTTGCCCAGGCTGGCCAGGGCGAGACGCAGTAGATACATCGTTAAATCTCCGCCAGACGGGTGGCTTTGTTCAGCTCGGCCAACGACAGGCTGCGGTCGAATAAGCGCGCCAGGCTCTGGTCGTGGCTGACAAACAGCAGGCTGGAGCCGGCCTCGCGGCATTCGGCGAACAGCAGTTCGAGAAAGGCTTCGCGGGCATCGGCATCCAGCGCCGAGGTGGGTTCGTCGGCGATCACCAGCTCTGGCTGACCGATCAGCGCACGCGCAGCCGCCACACGCTGCTGCTGGCCAATCGATAGGTCACCGGCGCGGCGTTGCAGCAATTCCGGCTGGTGCAAACCCAGGTGGGCGAGCAGGGCGTTGGTGGCCTTGGCCACGCTGCCATGGCGCTGCACAGCACGGCTGGCGCGCAGTTTGGAAAAATGACACGGCAACTCGACGTTCTCGCGCACCGAGAGAAACGGCAGCAGGTTGAACTGCTGGAAGATGTAGCCGGTGTGATCGACCCGGAAGCGGTCGCGGGCGCTGGCGGACAGCGTGCTCAGGTCCTGGTCGAGTAGCTGGATGCTGCCACGGTTGGGCTTCTGTACACCGCCGAGCAGGCCGAGCAGGGTGGTCTTGCCGCTGCCGCTGGGGCCTTTGAGAAACAGGCTTTCGCCGCGTTGCAGGGTGAACGCGTCGATGTCCAGCAACTCGGGCTGGCCGGGCCAGGCAAAGCCGAGGTTGGACAGGTGGATCAGGGCTGAACTCATAAAGTAAGCGGCCGGGTTACCCCGGCCGTTCTGCTGCAAAAAGGTGGTTAGAAACTCAGGGTCGGCTGCGCGGGCGTCAGCTCCAGGCCCTGCTGGCCATTCGGGCCGATCAGTTGTACCTGAATTTTCTCGGTGGCGGGGAAGCGCTTGAACAGTTCGCCGAGGTTAAGTTGTTTCAATTCTTCAGGCTTCTGGCAGTCGAGTGTGTAGTGCGCGTGGATATCACTGTGCTCGCTGTCATGGTCGTGGTGTTCTTCGTGCTTATGCTCAGCAAACAGCGGGCTTTCCAGCTCCTGCTTGCTGATCTGGCAATCGCCCGCGTTCAGGCCGAACAGCGGCTGCGGTTGTTCCAGCTGGCTGCGTGCGGCGGCAACCTTGGCTTTGTCAGCGTCGCTCTTGGCAGCATGCTCGAAGCCCACCAGGTTCATCGCCGGGCTTTCCAGTTGCAGCTCCAGCACCTTGCCGTCGAGTACCACGTTGAGTTGCGCGGCGCCGTGCTCGTGAGCGTCCAGGCTGCCGTGCTCGGCGTGATCATGCGCGTGGTCATGTTCATGGCTGTGTTCGGCCGCGAGGGCGGCCAGGGGCAGTAAGGCAAACGGCAGGGCAAGTAGCAGGCGGCGCATGGTGATCTCCGATCAGAAGTTAATGCTTGTTACGTTATAACAATTTTTTAGCGTCTATGACCAGCCTTGCTTGGCGGCCTGCAGTGGACGTGGGAGCATGGCGGCTGATTAGCTGAGGGCAGAGTGATGGTGCGAATTCGTGGGCAGATCGGTGCCTGGCCGGTGGACCTAACGGTTGAGCTGGATGCGCAGGACTGGGCGCAGCTGGCTCAGCACGTAAGCCTTGAAACGCCTGCAGCCCCCGCAGCCGCTGTCGCGCCTGTGGCCAATGATGCGCTGTGGCAAACCACGCTGGAGTTGCTGCGCCAGGCGGGGCAGATCGACGGGCCGCAGCTGCTCGGGCAATTGGCTGGGCTGGCGGGTGGTGAGGCAGCGGGCAAACGCCTGCTGGTGCGGCTGCGCCATTGCGCACAGGCGCGCGTTGAAACCGGCGTCGATGCGCCGATTTACCACTGGGTGGGCTAGTTCACGTCGATGGGGTTACCCATCGACGCGGGTAGAAATTAGTAAATTGCTTGGTACAGCTTGCGCCGGTAAGCGGTGACCAGAGGATGGTCATTGCCCAGCAGGTCGAAGACCTGCAATAGGGTCTTGTGCGGCAGGCCGTCGGCGTAGCTGCGGTTGCGAATAAACAGCGTCAGCAGGGCGTCCAGCGCTGATTCGTAGTGCTGGCGCGCCAGTTGTTGAATCGCCAACTGGTAGCTGGCTTCATCGTCGTCGGCATGTTGCGCTAAACGGGTTTTCAGGCTGGCCACATCTGGCAGCTCACTGGCCTGGCGCAGGAAAGTCAGCTGCGCGCGGGCACCGGCCAGCGCCTGTTTGTGTTCATCGCCTTTTACCGCGCCCAGCACGGCTTCAGCCTCACCCAGCTCGCCGCGCTCAGCCAGGCAGCGTGCATAGAGAATCAGCGCGGCCGCGTGTTCATTGTTTTCCGTCAGCAGCACTTTGAGCAGCGCTTCGGCATCGGCAAAGCGGCCTTCGCTGAATAGTGCCTGCGCGGCTTCCATTGGGTCAGCGGCGGCTGGTGCCGGCTCGGCCACATGAGGCTTGAGCATTTCGCGAATCGCCGACTCTGGTTGCGCGCCCGCAAAGCCATCCACCGGCTGGCCATTCTTGAACAGCACCACGGTCGGTAGGCTGCGGATGCCGAAGCGGGCAACGATGTCCTGCTCGATATCGCAGTTGACCTTGGCCAGCAGCAACTCGCCGTTATATTCCTCGGTGATCTTCGCCAGCAGCGGCATCAGTGCCTTGCAGGGCGCGCACCATTCCGCCCAGAAATCCACCAGCACCGGCTTCTGGAAGGAGTTCTCGATCACCAGCTGTTCGAAGCTGGCGCTGCCTGCGATATCAACGATGTAAGGGGACGTGCTCATGATCGGTCTCGGCGATGCGAAAAATGGGATGGACTATAAATGCGGGCTAGGGCTGGCGGATACAAGGGCTGCTAGCTGCGTTCGGTGTGGTACAGGCTGACATGACGAAACTCAGCCGGCTCCGCCAGGTCCGGCCAGGTGCAGGCTTCGAGTATGCCGAGGCGCTGGTATAGCGGGTGCTGAAAGTCGCGCACGCGTGAATCTGCCACCAGCGCCTCACGCCCGCGACTGAGGAACTGGTCGAGCAGCGGCAGGTTGGCACGGTCGTAGAGCACGTCGGCGACGATAATCAGGTCGAAGCGGTCAGCCTCGGCAAAGAAGTCTGCGGAGTAGCTCAGCTGCACATTGTTGAGTGCGGCATTCGCCTGACAGGATGCAAGCGCTAATGGGTCAAGGTCACAGGCCACTACTTCCAGCGCGCCGGCTTTGGCTGCAGCAACCGCCGCCACACCTGAGCCCGCACCGAAATCCAGCACGCGCTTGCCGCGCACCCACTCAGGGTGCTCGGCCAGCCAGCGCGCCAGGACCAGTCCGCTGGCCCAGCAGAAGCACCAGTAGGGCGGTTCTTCAAGGATCAGGCGGGTTTCTTCCGGGCTGAAGCAGCGGTCCATGTTCGCCGGGTCGATCAGCCACAGCTTGATCTCCGTGCCGGGCAGGGTTTGCGCGCTGAGCTGGGCGTCACCCAGCAGTTCGCTGAGCGCAGCCTGCAGGGCGGCCGGTGCTGTCATGGCGCAGGTACCAGGCGCAACGCCCCGAGGTTCTGGGTTTCGCCGCGGGCAATCGGTTGCTCGGGCAGGCGCAGAATCAGCTGGCCAGCCTGATTGGCGCGGCCATGCAGCTCGATACGGCTGTGTTTATTGAAGGTTTCCGGGTTGAACGGCAAGCGAAACGCCAGCGGGTTGCCGGTACCGCGCAGTTGGATATTGCCCAGCAGCGTTTGCGGCCGGCCGCGTTGATCGACTGCCAGCAGGGCCAGCTCGACATCCGCTTCATTGGGCACATTCAACAGACTGCCGCTCAGCTCGCGTTGATAAGCAGGCAGAGGCTTGGCTTCGGCCGGTGTAGGCGTCGGCGTCTGCACGGTGGGTTTTGCGGGTGGCGGGCTGTCGCTGGCACAGGCCGTCAGCAAAGCGATCAGGCTTACGAGAATCAGCGGTTGTAACGGCGTGGGGGCTTTCATGGAAGGTCTCAACTGCGCTGGTTTACATGGGCGCCTGTATACCGCAAACCCCTCGGCTTGTCTTGCCTGCGGGATGCGCTACCATGGCTACCTTCGTTCTAAGGCTGGCCTTATTTATGCACTGTCCCTTCTGCGGTGCCAATGACACCAAAGTGATCGACTCGCGCCTGGTTGCCGAGGGCGAGCAGGTGCGTCGTCGGCGTGAATGCCTGGCCTGTGAAGAGCGTTTCACCACCTTTGAAACCGCTGAGCTGGTGATGCCGCGCCTGATCAAGCAGGACGGCAGCCGCCAGCCTTTCGATGAAGACAAGCTGCGTGCCGGCATGCAGCGTGCGCTGGAGAAGCGCCCGGTGAGTATCGAGCGCCTCGAAGCCGCAATTGCCCACATCAAGCACAAGCTGCGCGCCACTGGCGAACGCGAGATCAAGTCGCTGGTGCTCGGTGAGCTGGTGATGGGCGAGCTGCAGAAGCTCGACGAAGTGGCCTATATCCGCTTTGCCTCGGTGTACAAGCGCTTTCAGGACCTCAACGAATTCCGCGAGGAAATCGACCGACTGTCCCGCGAACCCATCAAAGGTTGATGATGACTTCAGATCACGCCTGTATGGCGCGCGCGCTGGAACTGGCCCGTAAAGGCTTGTACTCCACTCACCCTAATCCGCGCGTGGGCTGCGTGATCGTGCGTGGCGGGCGTATCGTCGGCGAAGGCTGGCATGCCCGAGCCGGTGAACCGCATGCGGAAGTGCACGCGCTGCGTCAGGCAGGCGACAAGGCTCGTGGCGCAACGGCCTACGTCACGCTGGAACCCTGCAGCCACCATGGGCGCACACCGCCGTGTGCCGATGCCTTGATCAATGCCGGCGTTGCCCGTGTGGTGGCGGCTATGCAGGATCCCAATCCACAAGTCGGTGGTGATGGCCTGCTGCGCTTGATGCATGCCGGTATCGCGGTGCAGAGCGGCGTGCTGGAAGCCGAGGCGCGGGCGCTGAATGCCGGCTTTATCAAACGGATGGAGAAGGGCTTGCCGTTTGTGCGGGTCAAGCTGGCCATGAGTCTGGACGGGCGCACCGCCATGGCCAGTGGCGAAAGCCAGTGGATCACCGGGCCCGCCGCCCGAGCGGCGGTTCAGCGGCTGCGCGCGCGCGCCAGCGTGGTGTTGACCGGCGCCGACACGGTGCTGGCCGATGATGCCCGGCTGACGGTACGCCCTGACGAGCTGGGCCTTGGGGCAGAACTGAGTGCGCTGGCGCAGGCGCGACCACCCCTGCGGGTGCTGGTTGATGGACGCCTGCGGGTACCGCTCAGCGTGCCGTTCTTTCAGGCTGGCGCTGCGCTCGTGGCGACGTGCGCAGCGGCTTCGGCGCGTGATCGCTATCTGGACGATGGACACGAACTATTGGCTGTGCCCGGCAGTAACGGGCATGTTGACCTGCGTCGTCTGCTGGTCGAGCTGGCCAATCGTGGTGCCAACGAAGTACTGGTGGAAGCCGGGCCGCGGTTGGCCGGGGCGTTTGCCCGTCTGGGCCTGGTGGATGAGTACCAGCTGTTTGTCGCGCCCAAGCTGCTGGGGTCCAGCGCGCGGCCGCTGCTTGACCTGCCGTTGGCGCGAATGGCCGATGCGCCAGCGTTGAAAATTGTTGAGATGCGCGCAGTCGGTGATGATTGGCGGATTATCGCGGTGCCACAGCCGGTTGTTTAACCAGCCGTTATCCGCAATGGCCCGCCATTCAGGCGGTCGTTTGCCGGTGCAGGGCGCGTGCAATATGTGGTAAAACGCGTCTCGGCTGCGCAAGCGGCCGTAACGTTCTCAGGGCGGGGTGTAATTCCCCACCGGCGGTAATGGCTGCACAGCCTAGCCCGCGAGCGCTTGCCCGGTGGCGTAAACCGCTTGGCAAGGTCAGCAGACCCGGTGTGATTCCGGGGCCGACGGTTAAAGTCCGGATAAAGAGAGAGCGGGATTGCCTCAAGAAGGCGCGTTCAGGCGTGCCTCGAAATCCCTATCGATCAATCACGCCCTGTTTTTTATAAAACAGGAGTTGGTCTAGATGTCTGATTTTTATTCCAAGCCTCAGGCTACTGGCGTTGTGCGCCAGTGCTTTGCTGTGGCTGCGATACAGGGGGTGGCATGTTTACCGGCATAATCGAAGCTATTGGCAGTATCCGTGCCCTGACACCTAAGGGTGGCGATGTGCGGGTGTATGTGGAAACCGGCAAGCTTGACCTTGCAGACGTCAAGCTGGGCGACAGCATTGCGGTCAACGGCGTGTGCCTGACTGCAGTTGAGTTGCCCGGCGATGGTTTTTGGGCTGATGTCAGCCGCGAAACCTTGGCTCGTACCGCGTTTATCGACTTCAAGGCCGGTAGTAAGGTCAACCTGGAAAAGGCCCTGACACCCACCAGCCGCTTGGGTGGTCACTTGGTCAGTGGGCATATTGACGGTGTTGGTGAGATCGTCTCGATGGCGGAGAATGCCCGGGCGTGGCAATTCACCATTCGTGCACCACGCGAACTGGCCAAGTACATTGCCCACAAAGGCTCGATCACCGTCGACGGCACGAGCCTGACCGTCAATGCGGTCAACGGCGCCGAATTTGAGCTGACCATCGTGCCGCACACCCTGGCCGAAACCATCATGCTCGACTACCGCCCTGGCCGTCAGGTCAACCTCGAAGTGGATCTGCTCGCGCGTTACCTGGAGCGCCTGTTGCTCGGTGACAAAGCCGCTGAACCTGCCGCCTCGGGCCTGACCGCCAGTTTTCTTGCCGAACACGGCTACCTGAATAAGTGAGATCGCCCGCATGGCCTTGAATACTGCAGCAGAACTGATCGAAGACATCCGCGCCGGCAAGATGGTCATCCTGATGGATGACGAGGATCGTGAGAACGAAGGCGACATCATCATTGCCTCGGAATGCGTCACCGCCGAGCACATCAACTTCATGGCCCGCTTCGCTCGCGGCCTGATCTGCATGCCCATGACCCGTGAGCGCTGTGAGCTGCTTAAGCTGCCGCTGATGGCGCCGCGCAACGGCTCTGGTTTCGGCACCAAATTCACGGTGTCGATTGAGGCCGCCGAAGGCGTGACGACCGGTATTTCCGCCGCTGACCGTGCGCGAACTGTGCAGGCTGCGGTGGCGCGGAATGTGACCGCCGACGATATCGTCAGCCCTGGCCACATCTTTCCCTTGATGGCTCAGCCTGGTGGCGTGCTGGCTCGTGCCGGGCACACTGAAGCGGCCTGTGACCTGGCGCGCATGGCCGGGTTCGAGCCGAGCGGAGTGATCTGCGAGATCATGAACGACGACGGCACCATGGCTCGTCGCCCGGAGCTGGAAGTGTTTGCTGAGCAGCACGGCCTGAAGATTGGCACCATCGCTGACCTGATCCACTACCGGCTGATCCACGAGCGCACTGTGCAGCGTGTCAGCGAACAGACGATCGACAGCGAGCTGGGCCAGTTCAACCTGGTCAGCTACCGCGATGACCTGGATGACAGCGTGCACATGGCCCTGACCCTGGGCGCCATCTGCGCCGAGACCCCGACCCTGGTGCGCGTGCACAACGCCGATCCGCTGCGTGACTTGCTGATGGTCAAGCAGGCTGGACGGTGGAGCTTGCGTGCGGCCATGGCCGAAGTGGCCAAGTCCGGCAGCGGTGTGGTGCTGTTGCTGGGTAATCCGATCAATGGTCCGGAGCTGCTGGCTCAACTGGAGCGCAGCCAGGGGGCGGAAAGCAAGTCAGCCAGCCCGGCGACCTACAGTACGGTGGGTGCCGGCTCACAGATTCTGCGTGACCTTGGCGTGCGTAAGATGCGCTTGCTCAGCTCGCCGATGAAGTTCAACGCGATATCCGGTTTCGACCTGGAAGTTGTAGAATACCTGCCCGCTGAATAACGACCGCCGCGCTACTGCGCATGGATACACGGCGTTGCAAACAGGTTTGGTTTGTCCTTTACCTCGGTAAATGTCGCGGCCTTACCTGTTCCGCCTCACCTGTCCTGCGCTCGCTACGCGCTGTTCCGTTGGGCTATAACTTTTTTGCCCCCTGGCTCTTTAACGCTATATGAGAATTGTTTTATGACCCTGAAGACCATCGAAGGTACTTTTATCGCCCCCAAGGGCCGTTTTGCTCTGGTTGTCGGCCGTTTCAACAGCTTCGTTGTTGAAAGCCTGGTCAGCGGTGCGGTGGATGCACTGGTGCGCCATGGTGTGAGCGAAAGCGACATCACCCTCATTCGCGCGCCGGGTGCCTTCGAGATTCCGCTGGTCGCGCAGAAGGTCGCCCAGCGCGGTGACTTCGACGCCATCATCGCCCTCGGTGCGGTCATCCGTGGCGGCACTCCGCACTTCGAGTACGTGGCAGGCGAGTGCACCAAGGGTCTGGCTCAGGTGTCCATGGAATTCGGCGTGCCGGTTGCATTCGGTGTTCTGACTGTCGACTCCATCGAGCAAGCCATTGAGCGCTCCGGCACCAAGGCCGGCAACAAGGGTGCGGAAGCAGCACTGTCCGCCCTGGAAATGGTCAGCCTGCTGGCGCAGTTGGAGGCCAAGTGAGCCAGCACGACGGTAACGGGCAGCAGCCTCAAGCACCCAAAAAAGGCCCCAGCACCAAGACGCTGGCGCGCCGTCAGGCACGTACGTTGGCCATGCAGGCGCTGTATTCCTGGCATATGGCAGGCCAGTCGCTGAACGAGATCGAAGCACAGTTCCGTGTCGACAATGATTTCACGGCGGTGGACGGTGCCTACTTCCATGAAATCCTGCACGGCGTGCCGCGGCAGAAAACCGAGATTGATGGCGCGTTCGAGTCGCTGCTTGATCGTCCGCTGGATGAGATCGATCCGGTTGAACTGTCGATCCTGCGCTTGTCGACCTTCGAGCTGAAAAACCGCATCGATATTCCTTATCGCGTGGTGATCAACGAAGGCATCGAGCTGGCCAAGGTGTTTGGTGCAACCGACGGACACAAGTTCGTCAATGGTGTGCTGGACAAGCTGGCACCGCGCCTGCGCGCGGATGAAGTTCGCGCTAACAAGCGTTAAGCCTGTTTTGGGTGAGTTCGAGCTGATCCGTCATTACTTCGCCGCTGCGTCTTGTGCGCAGGCCGGCGAAGGCGTGGCATTGGGGATCGGCGACGATTGTGCCTTGTTGCAGGTGCCGGTCGGCGAGCAGCTGGCCATTTCTACTGACACCCTGG
Source organism: Pseudomonas sp. 9AZ (assembly GCF_902506525.1). NCBI lineage: Bacteria > Pseudomonadati > Pseudomonadota > Gammaproteobacteria > Pseudomonadales > Pseudomonadaceae > Pseudomonas > Pseudomonas sp. 9AZ. The sequence goes on along the minus strand of NZ_LR733840.1, from coordinate 4,029,406 downwards.
TTGCTGGGGTGCATTTCCCTGAATCGGCTGACCCGTTTCTGCTGGCGCAACGTGCGCTGGGCGTATCGATCAGCGATCTGGCCGCGATGGGCGCGACGCCTGTTGGCTTTACCCTGGCCTTGACCCTGCCCAGTGCTGATGCCGACTGGCTGCAGGCGTTCGCCTCCGGTCTGGACCGGATGGCCCAGCAGTGCGCCATCCGCCTGATCGGTGGTGATACCACCCGGGGGCCTTTGAGCCTCACGCTGACCGTGTTTGGCCGCGTGCCGGCTGGCATGGCGCTGACCCGCAAAGGTGCGCAGGTCGGTGATCTGCTCTGCGTTGGTGGTGAGTTGGGTGATGCTGCGGGGGCCTTGCCACTGGTGCTGGGGCAACGGGAAGCCGAGCCCGCAGTGGCCGAGCCGTTGCTGGCGCGCTACTGGTCACCTATGCCGCAGCTCGACTTGGGCCAGGCACTGCGCGGCAAAGCGACGGCTGCATTGGATATCTCCGATGGCTTGCTGGCCGATTGTGGTCATATCGCCGCCGCCTCTGGCGTAGCGTTAATCATCGAGCAGGCGCGGGTGCCGATGTCTGCCGCCCTGTTGGCCTTTGCGGGTGAGTCAGCGTCGCGCCAGTGCGCATTGAGCGGTGGCGATGATTACCTCCTGGCATTTACCCTGCCGACGGCCCATCTGGCTGATTTACAGCAAGCCGGTTGGCCGGTACGTGTTATTGGTCGTGTTGTGGCCGGTGAGGGCGTTACCCTGCTGGACGCGCAAGGTCAGCCCGTAAAGCTGCCGTTTAGCGGCTATCAACATTTTGGACGTGTCAGTGACTGATCATCCCAAGCAAGTTCCCGCCGAGTTCGTACCACCTTCGGTATGGCGCAACCCCTGGCATTTCCTGGCCTTTGGCTTTGGCTCTGGTACTTTGCCGAAAGCTCCGGGCACCTGGGGGTCGCTGGTGGCGCTGCCCTTCATGCCGTTGTTTCAGATGCTGCCCGACTGGGGTTACTGGCTGATGCTTGGCATCACCATGTTGTTTGGCTTCTGGCTATGCGGCAAAGTGGCAGATGACCTGCGGGTGCATGACCATGAAGGTATCGTCTGGGACGAAATGGTCGGCATGTGGATTACGCTTTGGTTAGTCCCCGACGGCTGGGGCTGGCTGCTGCTAGGCTTTTTATTGTTCCGTGTGTTCGACATCCTCAAACCGTGGCCGATTCGTTGGATTGATCGGCATGTGCATGGCGGTGTCGGCATCATGCTTGATGACGTACTTGCCGGTGTGTTTGCCTGGGTGGCTCTGCAACTGATTGTCTGGGGTTGGGGCAATGGGCTGGCCGCTGCGCTGGGCTGGTAATCAGAAGGGATTGAAAATGGGCCGCTGCTGTCGGTGGTTGCTGTGGCTGGTGATAAGCGCTGTCAGCGGGCCGCTGTGCGCCGTTGAGCTTACGCAGATCCGTATAGCCAGTGACACCTGGGAAGGCCGCACTCATCCTGATGGCAGCGGTATGGTGTGGGAGATTTTCCGCACGGTGTTCGAGCCTGCTGGCGTGAGGCTGGATATCCAGACGGTCCCTTACACCCGCTCCATTGGTCTCGTGCAGCGCGGCGCTGCCGATGCCTGGGTGGGTTCTTACCTTAACGAAGTCGAGCAAGGCGTGTTCTATCCGCGCTGGAACTACGACTTCGATCAGATTTCTGCACTGGGCTTGCTGGACAAACCCATCCCGACCCAGCAGTCCCTAGGCGAATTCCGCCTGGCCTGGATGCGCGGTTATGAATACCAGCGCTATCTGCCAAATTTGCACCAGTACCGCGAAGTGCTGCGTCGCGGCGGTATCCTACGTATGTTGGACATGGGCCATGTGGATTTCTATATCGATGCCCTGGCCGAAGTTGACGATGTATTGCGCACGACCAGCCAGCCTGAGCGCTACCGTGTTACTCAGCTGACCGACCTGCCGACTTACCTGGGTTTTGCCGATACGCCGCGTGGCCGGGCGCTGGCTGAGCTGTTCGATAAACGCATGGACAGCCTGGTGGCGGACGGCAGCCTACGGCCTATTTTTCAGCGCTGGCAGCAACCATATCCATTTGACTAACTTGTGCGAGACGCTCCATGTACGCCTTGAAAGTACTGTTGTTGAGCCTGCCGTTGCTGCTGAGCAGTGGTGTCATGGCGGCCACCCAGGTACGGGTTGTCGGCCTGTTCCCTGGCGCTGCGGTGTTGAATGTCGATGGCCAGCGCAAGCTGGTCAAGGTCGGTCAGGTTGGCCCAGGTGGAGTCATGGTGGTCAGTGCTGATAGCCGTGGCGCGGTGTTGCGTGTTGATGGCGTGGAGCGCAGCTACAGCTTGAGTCGTGAGTACAGCGATGGCTTTGCCGAAGCCCAGAAGAAACAGCTCAGTGTGGCCAAGGGCATCGGTGGGCATTACTGGATTGCAGGTTCGGTCAATGGTCAGTCTATCCAGTTCCTGGTGGACACCGGCGCCACTTCGGTGGCCCTGAATGATGAGCATGCGCGCCGTCTGGGGATCGATTACCGGGTGATGGGTTCGCCTTTGCAAGTCAACACTGCCAGCGGTACTGCGCGCGGTTGGCGCGTGACGCTGGATCGGGTGAAGGTTGGTGAGCTGGAAGTGCTGGGCGTTGATGCGGTGGTGTTGGAAGGCGGCTCGCCGACCGAGGCGCTGCTTGGCATGAGCTTTCTCGGTCGCGTTGGCTGGAAGGTTGAACAGGATGTGCTGGTGCTGGAGTCCAAATACTAGCTCTTGCGTAGGTTCGATTCTTATCATCAGTAATTCAAGCTAAGCGGCTGCCAGGGCCTGCTGTTACAATGCCGGCCTGATTATTCCTGCCCATTTTCTTTAGGAGCATCCGGTGTCCGTCGTGTTTGTCGCCGCCTCCCAGTTGCCTACGCCTTTTGGCGTGTTCACCATGCATGGCTTCCTCGAAGAGGCCACAGGCAAGGAACATGTAGCCCTGACCTTTGGTGATGTGGCCGATGGCGCGCCCGTACTGGGCCGTTTGCACTCCGAATGCCTGACGGGCGATGCGCTGTTCAGTTTGCGTTGCGACTGCGGTTTCCAGCTCGAAGCGGCGCTGCGTGCGATTGCCCATGAAGGCCGCGGTGTCCTGCTCTACCTTCGTCAGGAAGGCCGTGGCATCGGCCTGCTGAACAAGATCCGCGCCTATGAGCTGCAGGATGGCGGCGCGGATACCGTAGAAGCCAATGAGCGCTTGGGCTTTGGCGCGGATCAGCGTGACTACGCCATCTGCTTGCCGATGCTCGATCACTTGGGTATCAGCCAGCTCAAGCTGATGACTAACAACCCGCGCAAGGTCAAGGCGCTGGGCGATATGGGCATCAATGTGGCGACCCGTGTGCCGTTGCAGATCGACCACAACCCGCACAACCAAAAGTATCTCGCGACCAAGGCCGGCAAACTCGGGCATATGCTCGGCAGCCTGCACCAGGGCGAGGTTGAGGAAAGCCTGTGACGCGCGGCCAGGTGCGCCGTCGACTGGCGCTGGAGTGGTGGCGGCAACTGGCCGTGACCCTGGCGCCATTGTTCGTGCTCAATCTGCTGTTTGGCGCCGAACAGAAAACCGGTCTATTGACCATGCCACTGTTTATCGCCGGCCTGGCCTCAATGTTTGTCAGCCTGCCGCTGTTCAGTGGCTACAAGCGCGCGCTGGTGGCCACGGAACAAGCGCTCGACACTGCCGCTGAACACGATGCCTGGCTGGAACTGGCGCGTGTTCGCCGCCTGGCCTTTCTCGGCGCAGCGTTGCCAGCCTGGGTTGCCGCTATCGCAGTCTTCGCCGGTCTGGAAGCGATCCCGCTGATCCTTCTCGCGATTTCCAGCATCGTTCTGCTGTACCTCTATCGTATTCCACGCCAACTAGGCTGATGCGCGCTGCCACTCTCTGTGTGCTGCTGTTGCTGGCGTTACCCGCAGCAGCCGTCGAGCGGGTGGTCACCCTGGCACCTTCCCTAACTGAAATCATGCTGGAGCTGGATGCGGGCGAACTCTTGGTTGGCCTGCTGGATGGCGGTGAGCGCCCGGCAGCGGTGGCGCAACTGCCTTCGGTGGGCCGCTATGGCCAGCTTGAGCTGGAAAGCGTGCTCAAATTGCAGCCTGACCTGGTGCTGCTCTGGCCTGACAGCATTAGCCGTGCGCAACGTCAGCAGCTAGAGCGCATCGGGATTCCCCTGCTGATTGTGGAACCGCGCAAACTGGCTGATCTGGCGGAGAACTTCGTCGAAGTCGGCGCGCGTATCGGTCGCCTCGACAAGGGCCGGGCGCTGCAACAGCAATTCAATAACGGCCTATCCTCACTGCGTCAGCGCTATCAGCGTGAACAGCCTTTGCGGCTGTTCTATCAGATCTGGGATACGCCGCTGTACACCATCGGCGGCGAGCAGATTATCAGTGATGCTCTGCGTATCTGTGGCGCCGAGAATGTCTTTGCCGAACTCACCTTGCCGGCGCCGCAGGTCAGTGTGGAAGCGGTGCTGCAAGCAAACCCCGAGGTGATTCTGGCCAGTGTGCAAGAGCAGCTGGACGCCTGGCGCATCTGGCCAGGCGTGGCGGCGGTTGAGCGTAAGCAGCTGTGGCTGGTGCCGGATGCGGGACTGGAGCGGCCAAGCTTTCAGATGCTGGGGGCGGTGGGGCGGTTGTGTGAGGTGTTGAGCGAGGCTCGCTAAGAAAAACCCCGCACTCAGGCGGGGTCTCTAGGGCGCTATTGAGCGGATAGTGGCTAACTCAAAGCTCAGGTGTCCAGGTCACAGCAAACAGCGCAGTGCGGCCCTCGCTGTTGTAACCGAAGCGCCCGTTAGATGTCTTGTAAGTCGCCTCGGCATAGTCCTTGTCGAAAAGATTGTTCAGTTTCAGGTCAAAGGCCACTTCCTCGGTCGCTTGCCATTTGCCGCGCAGGCTAATCAGGCCGTAACCACTCAGTTCACGTGTGTTGGCGGCGTCGTCATAGCGACCGCTGAGCGCGCGCCAGCTGACGCCCAGTGCAAACTCGCCAAACGGGCGGTCCAGGTCCAGGCTTAGGGTCCGTTTGGCGCGGCGGGCGAGGGTGTGGCCAGTGTCGCGATCCCGTGGGTCGATCAGCGCGAGAGCCAGATTGCCCTGCCAGCCGAACAGCTCCTGCTGAAGCGCCGCTTCGAAACCGTTGATGCGAGCGGTTTGGACGTTTTGAGGAATGTCATTCTGATCTAGAACAATCGCGTCTTGCAGGTCGATACGGTACAGCGAAAGTTCCAGCGCGCTAGTTTCACTGAAGCGACTGCGCCATTGAGCCTCATAGCTTTTAGATGTTTCCGGGCTAAGTTCCGGGTTGGCGCTGGTAAAACATCCGAAGCCTGGATAGCACAGGTCTGGGTAGTATAGGTCGTTGAAGGTAGGCGCGCGGAAGCCTTCGCTGTAGGACAGGATCACATTATTGTCGTCATTGAGCGGCACGGTCAGTGCGGTGTTCCAGGTGTTTTTACTGCCGAACTGCTGGTTCTTGTCATGGCGCAGACCCAGCTCGGTTGAGAAATATTCAGCGTTGTAGCGGTGCTGAATGAATGCGGCCTGATTCCAGCGCGAGTCTTCGACGAAGTCCGTGTCACTGCGCAGGCGATCCTCGTACCAATCGGCACCCAGCAGCACTTGGTGGTGATCGTTAAGGGCAAGGGTATTCACCCAATTGACCGAGTCACGGTAGGTACTGAAACTGTAGAACGCGTCGGCACTGGCGTCTGGCTGGTCGTTACCGGTGTCGCGTTTGTCTTCGCTGTGGCCGATTTCCAGGCGACTGTTCCAGGCATCGCTGACATTGGCATCGATGAAGCTGGACAGGCTGCTGAGCTGGAAGTCCGTAGTGGGCAGTGATGTGCCGAAGATGTCCTCAAACTCGCTCTGGCCGCGTTGGTCGAGGGCACTGAAACCGATCTTCAGATCGTCATTGAAACGGTGTGAAAGATTCAGGCTCAGTGATTTATTGCGGTAGGCATCGTCATCGCCGTTGGCGCCGAAGTTATCACGCGTGGCGTCGATCCCTTGGGTTTCATCGAGTGCAGCACCCAGGTTGAAGCGAGTCTGCGCGTCGCCGCCGGACACGCCAAGGCTACGCTCGAAGGTCTGGTTGCTGCCGACGCCAAGGCGAACGTAGGGCTTGAGTCCGTCGCCGCTGCCTTGACGGGTGAAAATCTGCACAACCCCGGCGATGGCATCGGAGCCATAAAGCGCCGAACGCGCGCCGCGCACGACTTCAACGCGTTCGATCTGCTCAGGACTGAGGAACTCCAGGCTGCTGGTGCCGCTGGACGCGGCAGAAATACGTTGCCCGTCTACCAGAACCAGGGTTTGCGCGGTTGAGGTGCCGCGCACAAACAGGCCGGTCTGGCTGCCTGCGCCGCCGGTGCGGCTGATGCTGACGCCGGGTACGCGCTCAAGTAACTCTGCCACGCTGCGCACTTGCAGGCGTTCGATGTCCTTGCGGGTGAATACCGTGGTTGCAGCTGTAGTTTGCTGTACCGGTTCGGCATGACGCCCGGAGGTCACAACCAATGGCTGCAACTCAAGTGGATCTGCATGAGCAGCCAGCGGCATCAGCGCCACAACCAGGGCAAGACGGGACATTTTCACGTAGAGAATCCTCAAAAGATCAAACGACTTTTGAGGAGGGCAGGGGCAAGAACGGGCGCGCTGGCGCAGCCTGAGCTTGACGGTGATGCCCTCCGCAACACCAGTCACATCCAGCAAGGCCGGTCTCCGGGCTCTCGACGTACGCCGCCTCGCCTTCCCGGGATAACCCAGTGGCGTTGAGGTGCCGTGCAGAACGACTCTGCGGTCGATTACCGTTGCGGGGGCAGCGCCGGGATAGTTCGTAAAAGAACGCACCGGCTTCCCGTTTAACGCCGCTTCACTGTGGAAGGGGCGCACCTTGGCGGAAGTAAAACGCCGCGCACCTTAATGCGCGGGTGAATGAATTACAAGCAAGCCTGGCTCAGCTCTGGATGAGCGGTGCTCATGCAGAAAGCATGGCAAGGCGTGCGCGGATGGCGGCCTCGATGCCGGCGGCATCCAGGCCGCATTCGGCGAGCATCTGCGCCGGCTTGGCGTGCTCGACGTAGTAGTCCGGCAGGCCCAGGTGAAGCACAGGTTTGAGGAGGCCAGCGTGGGCGAGGAACTCGCTGACTGCACTGCCGGCACCGCCCATCACGCTGTTTTCTTCGATAGTGACCATCAGCTCGTGGCTGGCGGCCAGCTGGCGTACTAAAGCTTCGTCCAGCGGTTTGACAAAGCGCATGTCGACCACCGTTGCATCCAGCACTTCGCCGACCTTGAGGGCTTCGGCCAGTTGTACGCCAAAGACCAGCAGGGCGGTTTGTTTGCCCTGGCGGCGAACGATGCCCTTGCCGATTTCCAGCGGTTCCAGGCCCGGTTCAATGGCGGCATTCGGACCGCTGCCACGCGGATAGCGCACGGCGGCGGGGCCATTGAACAGGTGACCGGTGGTGAGCATACGGCGCAGTTCGTTTTCATCGCTGGGCGTCATCACCAGCATGCCGGGGATGCAGCGCAGGTAGGAGATATCGAAGCTGCCGGCGTGGGTCGGGCCGTCTTCGCCGACCAGGCCGGCGCGGTCGATGGCGAACAGCACATCGAGGTGTTGCACGGCCACATCGTGGATCAGCTGGTCATAGGCGCGCTGCAGGAAGGTCGAGTAGATCGCCACCACCGGCTTGGCGCCGTCGCAGGCCATGCCGGCCGCCAGGGTCACGGCATGCTGTTCGGCGATGGCCACGTCGAAATAGCGCTCGGGATAACGTTCGCTGAACGCCACCAGGTCCGAGCCTTCCTTCATCGCAGGCGTGATACCGACCAGGCGCGGATCTGTCGCGGCCATGTCGCACAGCCATTGGCCGAAAACGCTGGAGTATTTCGGGCCGCTGGTTTGTTTGGGAGCGGCCGGCGCGTTGATCGGCTCCAGCTTGGTAATGGCGTGGTAGCCAATCGGGTCGGCTTCGGCCGGGGCAAAACCTTTGCCTTTCTTGGTCACCACATGCAGGAACTGCGGGCCGTCGAGGTCGCGCATATTACGCAGGGTGGCGAGCAGGGTGGGTAGGTCGTGGCCGTCGATGGGGCCGACATAGTTCCAGCCCAGCTCTTCGAACAGGGTGCCGGGCACCAGCATGCCTTTGGCGTGTTCTTCGACCTTGCGCGCGATTTCCCAGGCACCCGGCAGGTGCGAGAGGATCTTTTTGCTGCCTTCGCGCATGTTCGAGTAGGTGCGGCTGGAGATGATCTTGGCCAGGTAGTTGGACAGGCCGCCGACGTTCTTGGAAATCGACATGTCGTTGTCGTTGAGGATCACCAGCATGTTGGCACCCACGTCGCTGGCGTGGTTCAGGGCCTCGAAGGCCATGCCGGCGGTCATGGCACCGTCACCGATTACGGCGACGGCCTTGCGTTTGCTGTTCTGCAGGCGCGCGGCGATGGCCATGCCCAGTGCGGCGCTGATGCTGGTGCTGGAGTGGCCGACGCCAAAGGTGTCGTACTCACTTTCCGAGCGGCGCGGGAACGCGGCGATGCCGTCCTTCTGACGCAGGCTGCCCATCTGTTCGCGGCGGCCGGTGAGAATCTTGTGTGGGTAGGCCTGATGGCCCACGTCCCACACCAGGCGATCATCCGGGGTGTCGAAGACGTAATGCAGGGCCACGGTCAGCTCGATCACGCCCAGGCCGGCACCGAAATGTCCGCCCGTCTGCCCAACGGTATACAGCAGGTACTGGCGCAGCTCGTCGGCCAGAATTTCCAGCTCGGCTTCACCCAGACGGCGCAGCTCGTCCGGCGTGTTGGCGCGGTCTAGAAGGGGCGTCAGCGGGCGCTCACGGGGAATCTCGTGGAAGGTCGTCGGCATCAGGCAGATCGTTATCGGTGCAAAAGATGCGGCAGTTTACCCGAAGCGCCGGAAACTGCCCAAACAAGGTTCGGGCAGACGGTTGTTACCAGGTGTCGACTGAGCGTTTCTTGCCTTCGCGCGGAGCGGGTTTAGGCGTGGCGTTGAGGCCGCGCAGCAGCCAGGCGCGGGTTTCCACGGGGTCGATCACCGCATCGATCTCCAAAAAACTGGCCATATTGATGCCCTTGCCATTGTCGTAGGCCTTGGCCACCAGCTTGTCGAACAGCTGTTGGCGTGCCGCCGGCTCTTCGACGGCGGCCAGTTCCTTGGCAAACCCCAGGCGCACCGCGCCTTCCAGGCCCATGGCGCCAAATTCGGCGCTGGGCCAGGCGATAGTGAACAGCGGCGAATGGAAACTGCCGGCCGCCATGGCCTGAGCTCCGAGGCCGTAGCCTTTGCGCAGCACTACGGTGAAAAACGGCACGGTCAGACTGGCGGCGGCAACAAACATGCGCGAAACATGGCGCACCGTGGCCTGTTTCTCCGCCTCTGGGCCGACCATAAAGCCGGGGGTGTCGCACAGCGACAGCAACGGAATATCGAAGGCGTCGCACAGCTGCATAAAGCGCGCAGCCTTGTCGCCGGCAACTGCGTCGATGGCGCCGCCGAGGTGCGCGGGGTTGTTGGCCAGCAGGCCGAATGGCTGGCCTTCGATGCGGATAAATGCGGTGATCAGCCCAGGCGCAAACTCGCGGCGCAGTTCCAGCACGGAATCCGTGTCCGCGAGTGTGCGAATGACCTGGCGGATGTCATACACGCGCAAACGGTTTTCCGGGATCAGCTGGCGTAGCTCGCGCTGATCGGCGCAGTCCCATGAGCTGAGCGCACCCTGGAAGTAGCTCAGGTACTGCTTGGCCACCTGCACCGCTGCGGCTTCATCGGCCACCCGTACGTCGATGACGCCATTGGGGCCCTGCACGCTGACCGGGCCGACCTGCTCAGGCTTGAAGCTGCCAAGGCCGCCGCCTTCGATCATCGCCGGGCCGGCCATGCCGATGGTGGCGTTGTCGGTGGCGATAATCACATCGCAGCAGCCGAGTAATGCGGCGTTACCGGCAAAGCAGCGCCCGGAAACCACGCCTACCAGCGGCACCAGACCCGAGAGCTTGGCCATGCCAACAAAGGTGTGGCAGTCCAGCCCGGCCACGCCGACGAAATCGGTATCGCCCGGCCGGCCGCCGCCACCCTCGGCAAACAGCACCACCGGCAAGCGCCACTGCGCTGCGAGGCCGAGCATGCGGTCGGTCTTCTTGTGGTTCATCACACCCTGGGTGCCGGCGAAGACCGTGTAGTCGTAGGCGATGGCCATGCAGCGCGCTGCCTGGTTGCCGAATGCTTCGGCGTTGACCGTGCCGGTGCCGGCCACCAGGCCATCGGCCGGGCTCTGCTCAATCAGCTCGGCCAGCGAGCGGCGCCGCCGTTGGGCGGCAATCGCCAGGGCGCCGTATTCGCTGAAACTGCCATCGTCCAGCAGGTCCGTCAGGTTCTCGCGCACGGTGCGCTGGCCGGTCTTGCGTCGTTTGGCCACGGCTTGCGGTCGGCGCTCGTCGCGGGTCACGGCATGGCGCTCGAGCACTTCGGCCAGGTCCGCACGGATATGATCCAGGTCCAGGCTCTGTTCGCTCTGGCTGGCGGCGGCGTCGACCTCGGCGGGTTCGATAAACAGCAGCGGCTGGCCTTCATTGAGCGCGCTGCCGATCTGCACGGCCAACTGGCGGACGATGCCGCTGTGGCTGGCGGTGACGACAAACTCCATTTTCATTGCTTCCAGCACGGCAATGCTCTGGCCGACAGCCACCGCATCGCCTTCGGCCACCTCCAGGCTGACTACCACGCCGGTGCTATGAGTCAGCAGCGGCAGGCAACCTGCTGGCGCATCAGCAACCTCTTCAGGGCTATGGCTGGTTGCCTGTGCAGCCGCAAAGAAGCGATGCGGATGGGCATCAGTTTCCGCCGCCAGCAGCTCGCTCAGGTGGTTTTCGACAAAGCGCGTGGTCAGCTGATAGCTCGCCACTTGCGGCAGGCGCAGCAGGTTCTGCAGCAGGTGCAGATTGTTCGCCACGCCCTCCAGGCGGAATTCGCACAGGCCGCGGTAGGCGCGGCGCAGGGCGCTGGAGTAGTCCGGTGCATGGGCGATCAGCTTGGCCAGCAGTGAGTCGTAACTGGGGCTGACCGGGTAGCCGGCGTAACCGTAGCCATCCACGCGCAGGCCGGGGCCGCTGGGCGGCTGGTAGGCCGTCAGGGTGCCGGCGGCTGGGCGGGTGCTGCCATCGTTGCTCATGCTTTCCAGGTTAATGCGCAGCTGTACGGCGCAGCCATTAAGCGGCGGTGACTGCAGCAGGCCGAGTTGTTCCAGCGACTGGCCGGCCGCCAGCTTGAGCTGGGTGTGCAGCAGGTCTATGCCGGTGACCTGCTCGGTGACGGTGTGTTCGACCTGAATGCGCGGGTTGGCTTCCATAAAGTAAAAGCGCTCAGGCTGCTCGGCATCCAGCAGGAATTCGAACGTACCCAGGCCCTGGTACTGCGCCGCGCCGGCTAGTTTCAGCGCGGCCGCGATCATCCGTTCGCGGGTGGCTGCGGGCAGGTCCGGGCTGGGGGCGATTTCCACCAGCTTCTGCTGGCGACGTTGCAGGCTGCAGTCGCGCTCCCACAGATGGCTCACCGCGCCCGTGCTGTCGCCCAGTACCTGAATTTCGATATGCCGGGCCTGGCTGACCAGCTGTTCGATATACAGCGCATCACTGCCGAAGGCGGCGCGGGCTTCGGACTGGCAGCGTGCAAAGGCCTCGTCCAGCTCACTGGCTGCGAATACCGGGCGCATGCCGCGACCACCGCCACCGGCCAGCGCCTTGAGCATGACGGCGCCATGTTCAGCGAGAAAGCCATGGGCTTCCTCCAGGCTGATCGGCCGATTGATCCCCGCCACCAGCGGCACGGCGCAGCGTTCGGCTAACGCCCGCGCCGCTGCCTTGTCGCCAAACAATTGCAGCACTTCGCTGCTGGGGCCGACAAAACACAGCCCAGCAACCAGGCAGCGACGGGCGAATTCGGCATTCTCTGCGAGAAAACCATAGCCGGGGTGAACGGCATCGCAGCCCTGCGCCTGGGCAATCGCGATCAGCTGGTCCATATCCAGGTAAGCCGGTACGCCACGGCCCTTGAGCGCCACGGCACTGTCGGCCTGGCGCACATGTAGGGAGGCAACATCGTCTTCGGCGTAGATGGCGACCGAGCGGATGCCCAGTTCACTGGCGGCGCGGGCGATACGGATGGCAATTTCGCCGCGGTTGGCGATCAGCAGGGCGGCGAAGGGCGCAGTTGTAGAGGGCATGGAGGCTCCAGATTTTTATTCTGCAGCCATCTTAGGCACTCTGTGCGCGAGGTAAACCAAGCCTTAGCGGGTGAGGGTTGGGCTATTGATGCGGGTGATAAGGTGCCGCTGGGTTAGCTGCGCCGCTCGACGATATAGCGCGCCAGATCGCGCAGCGGCTCTGCAGCCTGATCGAACGGGCGCAGTGCATGCAGGGCTTGGTCACGCAGTTCCAGGGCATAGGCCTTGGCCGCGTCAAGGCCTAGCAGGGCCGGGTAGGTCGGCTTGTCGTGGGCTTGATCTTTGCCCTGCGTCTTGCCCAGGGTGGCGGTGTCGCTTTCCACGTCGAGGATGTCGTCCTGCACCTGGAAGGCCAGGCCGATGGCGCGGGCGTAGATGTGCAGGGCTTTTAATGCGTGTTCATCAGCCCGGCCACTGGCCAGTGCGCCGAGCTGTACGCTGGCTTCGATCAGCGCGCCGGTTTTGTGCCGGTGCATGATTTCCAGGGCGTTCTGGTCGAGGGTCTGGCCCACTGAGCCGAGGTCGATGGCTTGCCCACCTACCATGCCGGCCGGGCCAGCGGCGCGCGCCAGGGCGCTGAGCATGGCCAGACGCAGGTCGGCGTCATGCGGGTTGTGTGCGGCATCGCTGAGCACTTCAAACGCCAGGCTCTGCAGGCCATCACCGGCGAGAATCGCGCAGGCTTCATCGAAGGCGATGTGGGTAGTCGGCTGGCCGCGGCGCAGGTCGTCATCGTCCATTGCCGGCAGGTCATCGTGCACCAGGGAATAGGCGTGAATCAGCTCCACTGCGCAGGCGGCCGCATTGGCGCGCTCCGGCGCGCCGCCGAGGGCTTCACAGGCGGCGTAGGCCAGCAGCGGGCGTACGCGCTTACCGCCATTGAACAGGCTGTAGCGCATGGCGGCGTAGAGGCGTTGCAGTTCCGGGCGTGGGCTGCTCAGGAGATTTTCCAGGGCCGCATCGACGCGGCTTTGGCAGCTGCTCTGGTAGGCCGCAATCATGCCTGTTGGTCCGCGTCGAAGGGGGCTTCCTCCAGCTCGCCGTCGCGCTCCATGAGGATTTGCACTTTCTGTTCGGCCTGGGCCAGGGCCGCCTGGCAATCACGGGTCAGGCGCACGCCTTGCTCGAAGGCGGTCAACGAGTCTTCCAGCGACAGCTCGCCGTTTTCCAGACGCTCGACCAGGTTCTGCAGATCGGTCAGGGATTGCTCGAAGTCGAGCGCGGCTTTTTTGCGGGCGGCCATGGCGGATATCTCGGGGTAGATCGGGGAGTCGGAACCGGCGCGACACTAGCAGAGCCATGCCGCGCGGGCAAATCAGCGCGGCAGGTGGCTGGCGGCTAGCTGTCAGCCGATTACGCCGTGGCCGCGTGCCATCAGCACTGCTAGTAATGGGATGATCAGTAGCAGCAACAGTTCCAAGCGAATCACCATGATCACCAGGCGCGCCTTGGCTGGACTGACCTGCGGCACTTCGCCGGCCTTGAGGCTGTTGCGCCAGTTGAGGAAGACAAAGGTCGGCACCACGGAAATCAGCCCGACCAGGATAAACAGGCCGACTTTGGCGTGAAACAGGCTGTTGCCCAGGTAGTAGTCCAGGCCCTTACCGTACCAGAGCACCCGCGCCAGACCGGTAAACAGCACCACGCCGGCGCAGATGCCGTAGGCGATGTCGGTGATGATCAGGCTGCGCGCGCGGCGCACGTCCAGCGGTAGTTTGAATTGCACATGCTCGATGCTGAGCAGGGTGAACAGCAGAAATATCGATAGGTAGTGCAGGTAGGCGGCAATGGCTTGGCCCATGGTTGCGTCCTTTCTTTGGGGTGTGTGATCAGCTGGCCAGCTCGACCCGGTTACGGCCATTGCCTTTGGCCTGATACAGCGCCTGGTCAGCGCGGTTCATGGCTTCGTTTGGCGTCTCACTAAGCGTGCGCAGGGCTGCGCCGATGCTGATGGTCAGGCTGAGCTGCTGCTCATCCAGCTCAATGGGCTCTTTGCTCAGGGTGTTGCGAATCCGCTCGGCAATGTGCAGCAGTTCCTGTTCATCGTGTACCTGCAGCAGCACCACGAACTCCTCACCGCCGCTGCGGGTGACGATATCTTGCGGACGCACGGCCGCATTGATGCGCCGGGCAGTTTCCCACAGCACCTGATCACCTGCGGCATGTCCGTACTGGTCGTTAATCCGTTTGAAATGATCAAGGTCGCAGAACAGTACACCCAGGTGTAGGCCGAGTTCGTCTGCCTGCTGTTCCTGCTTGAGCAGGAAGTGGTTCAGGCCGGCACGGTTCCAAAGTTGTGTCAGCGGATCGAGCATGGTTTTGCGTTGCTCGCGGCTCAGGGCCTCGCGCAGTTTTGCCGTCTGGGCACTGACATGGCGCAGCTTCAGGTAACCCTCCACCAGCACAGCCATGTCGACAAACAAGCGCAATTGTTTGGCGGTGAGCTGCCGGGGCTCCGGGTCGATCATGCACAGCGTACCCAGTGGCTGGCCTTCTTCGGAGAGCAACGGCTGTCCGGCATAGAAGCGAATCTGCGGGTTGTTGATCACTACCGGGTTATCGTGAAATCGCAGATCGTTGTGCGTGTCTTCGACGATAAAAGGTTGAGTGCCAAGAATGGCGTGAGCACAAAAGGAGATGGTTCGTGGGGTTTCGGTGATCTCCAGGCCGATGCGCGACTTGAACCACTGGCGGTCATGGTCGATCAGGCTGATCAGCACGGTCTTCACCCCGAAAATTTCACGTACTACCCGCACCAGCGTGTCCAGGTACGCGTCGGCCGGGGTGTCGACCAGCTCGTTATCATCGAGAATCTGCTGGCGCAGCACTTCATCGCAGGGCATTTCAGGACTGAGCATGGGGTGTTCCTGATTGACTGGGGGCGAACCATTGATTGGCACGTGTCAGACGATAAGCATAGCCACCTAGGCACAGACCGCGAAGGGCCATAAAAGCCAGCAGGGCCAGCCACAACCCGTGGTTACCCAGCGTTTGCAGCCACCATGCCAATGGCAGGCTTAGCAGCAGGGCAAGGAGCATGGCGTTGCGCATTTCGCGGGCGCGGGTCGCGCCGATAAACAGGCCGTCGAGCAAGTAGCTCCAGACGCCAATGAGTGGCAACAGGGCTAGGTAGGGTAAATAGGTCAGGGCCATGCTGCGCACGGCGGCAATATCGGTCTGCAGGCCGATAAACCAGTGTCCACCCAGCCAGAAAAGTAAGGCAAATCCTACGCTTGCCAGCAAGGACCAGGCTCCCGCCACCAGTAGGCTGCGCCGCAGTGCCTGGCGATCCCCCGCTCCCAGCGCATGTCCGCCGAGCGCCTCGACCGCATGCGCGAGGCCATCTAGGGCGAAGGCGCTTAGCATCAGTCCATTGATCAGCAGAGCGTTGGCCGCCACTGTGGCATCACCTAGGCGGGTGCCTTGTACGGTGATGAGAAAAAAAGCCGCTTGCAGCGCCATGGTGCGGATAAAAATATCGCGATTGACCGCCAGCAAAGGTCGCCAGTTCCTCCATAGACGCAGCGCAGGCCAATTGATGCGCCCTGCCTGGCGCTTGATTGTCTGGCGTGCCAGATAAAGGCCGAGCAGTGCGCCACTCCATTCAGCCAGTACGGAGCCCCAGGCCGCACCCGCCACTTCCCAGTCCAGCCCGATGACGAACAGCAGGGTCAGGGCAACATTGAGCAGGTTGGTGCCGAGCATGATCAATAACGGCCCACGGGCGTTTTGTGTGCCCAGTAGCCAGCCGACCAGGGCATAACTGGCCAGCGCGCCCGGCAGGCCGAATAGCCGAATATGCAGATAACTGCGCGCTAGGGCGTCGAGCTGCGCTGAAGGCTGCATCAGTTCCAATATCGGTGCGCTGAGCAGGCGCATCAGCAGGCTGAGCGCCAAGGCAAGTACGCCGCCCAACAACAAGGCTTGTAGCAACACCTGGCGCAGCGCGCTGCCGTCCATGCGGCCAGCTGCTTGGGCGGTAAATCCCGTGGTGCCCATTCGCAGAAAGCCCACGCTGCCGACCAATAAGCCGTACAAGCTTGCTCCCACCGCCACTGCAGCCAATTGATGGGCGTGCGGTAAATGGCCGATCACCGCACTGTCGACCAGCGCCACCAGCGGCACCGAGAGGTTGCAGAGGATCATCGGCGCAGCGAGTGCCCAGACCCGTTTATGGGTAGGCGAGTGCTGCCAGGCATCGCGTAAGGCGTTTATCAAATGTGCTCTCAAACTTGATTGGCGGTAGCTGCAACGAAATGCGCGGGCGCGTGTCACAGGCGGGTCATTAAACACTGATCGACAGGCGTGCGCTGCCAAGCAATTTTGCATGTGTACGCGTAGAACCTGTTTATGGTCTTGCGAGCTAGAGCCCTGCAAGGCAAAGGCAGGCGAGAAACGCAGCGTAGCGGAGTAACAGCCAACGGCTGGCCCGTAGGGTGAGCGAAGCGAATCACGCGGAGTGTACGAGTTGTACATGAGCATCCGAGCCTGACTTTAACGCCGCAGGGCCGACGCGCAGCAGATCGTTAACAGGTTCTTAGTTGTCGGTGAGCGCCTCGACTATAGTGTCAGGCCTCTGCACCTACCCTTGTTGGAGCCCCGCAATGCCGAAGAATGGACTGCTTCTGGCACTTGTCCTGAGCCTGCTCAGCGCCTGTGATTCATCCACCCCTGGGCCAGCCGAAGTGACGGCGACTCAGGCCACGCCTGCCAGCACGCAGGCGGCCAAACCCGCCGTTGACCGTCAGGCGCTGGCCGAGCGCTACGCGGGCCGCGAGCTGACTGTGGTCGATGTGTCGGAGGTGCAGCTGGATGGCGTGAGCACGCTGTCGATCAGCTTCTCCGTGCCGCTCGACCCGGAGCAAAAACTCGCCGAGCGCCTGCACTTGGTCGACAGCAAAGACGGCAAGGTCGATGGCGCCTGGGAGCTGAGCGACAACCTGATGGAGGTACGCCTGCGCCACCTGGAACCACAGCGCAAGCTGGTGCTGACCGTGGATGCCGGGCTGCCCGGGCTGAATGGCAAAAGCCTTGCCGCCGAGCAGGTCACCCGCCTGGAAACCCGCGACCTGCAAGCCAGCGTTGGTTTCGCCAGCCGAGGCTCCTTGCTGCCCACACGGCTTGCCGAAGGCCTGCCGGTGATTGCATTGAACGTCGACAAAGTGAATGTCGAATTCTTCCGCATCAAACCCGAATCGCTACCGACTTTCCTCAACCGCTGGGGCCGTTCAAGCAATCTGGATAACTGGGAGGCGCGCAGCCTGTTGCCGATGGCTGAGCTGGTTTACGGCGGCCGTTTTGACCTGAACCCGGCGCGCAACACCCGCGAAACCCTGCTGCTGCCGATTGCCGGTCTGGAACCGTTCAAACAGCCTGGCGTGTACCTAGCCGTGATGCGTGAGGCGGGCAGTTACAACTACTCGCAACCGGCCACGCTGTTCACCCTCAGCGATATCGGCTTGTCTGTTCGCCGCTACCAGAACCGTCTGGATGTCTTTACCCAGGCGCTGGCCGGCGGCGATGCTCTGGGCGATGTACGCCTGGAAATCCTCAATGGCGAAGGCCAGGTGCTGGCCGAAGGCAAGACCGACAGCCGTGGGCATGCCGATCTGCCACTACCCGCCAAAGCTGAGGTGTTGCTGGCCCATCAGGCGGAGCAAACCAGCCTACTGCGCCTGAACAGCGCGGCGCTGGATCTGGCCGAGTTCGATATCGCCGGTCCCGTGGCTCATCCGCTGCAGTTCTTTGTGTTCGGCCCGCGTGATCTGTATCGCCCCGGCGAAACCGTGCTGCTCAATGGCCTGCTGCGCGATGCCGATGGCCGCGCGGTAAAGGCCCAGCCGGTGAACGTGGAAGTGCGACGCCCGGATGAGCAGGTCAGCCGCAAGTTCGTTTGGCAGGCCGATGACAGCGGCCTGTACCAATACCAACTGCAACTGGCCGACGAAGCCCCGACTGGGCGTTGGCAGCTGCTGTTCGACCTCGGCGATGGCCGTCAGCAGCTGTATGAGTTCTCTGTAGAGGACTTCCTGCCGGAACGCATGGCGCTGGAACTCAAGGGCAGCGACGTACCCTACACCCCATCTGAGAACGCCCAGTTCGACGTGACAGGGCGCTACCTGTATGGCGCGCCGGCAGCGGGCAATCGCCTCAGCGGCCAGCTCTATGTCCGCCCGCTGCGTGAGGCGGTGGCGAGTTTGCCCGGTTACCAGTTCGGTTCGGTTACCGAAGAAGAGTTGAGCGAGGACATCGAGCTGGATGAAGCCAGCCTCGACGAGCAGGGCAAGGCCAGTCTGGATATCGAAAGCCGTTGGAGCGATGCCAAATCGCCGCTGCGTTTGATCCTGCAAGCCAGTCTGCAGGAGTCCGGCGGCCGGGCGATTACCCGGCGGATTATCCAGCCGGTCTGGCCAGCCGAGCGTCTGCCGGGTGTGCGCGGGCTGTTCGATGGCGAGGAAGTCGACGCCGACAGCCTGGCCGAGTTCGAAGTTTTGGTGGCCGATGCCGAGGGCAACAAGCTGGCGGCCGATCAGCTCAGCGTGCGCCTGATCCGTGAGCGCCGTGACTACTTCTGGAACTTCTCCGAAAGCGATGGCTGGAGCCATAACTACACCGAGAAATTCCTTACCCTTAACGAAGAAACCCTCAAGGTCAGCGCTGGCGGCACCGCCAAGATCAGCTTCCCGGTGGAGTGGGGCCCGTACCGCGTCGAAGTGATTGATGCGCAGACCGGCATGCTTAGCAGCATGCGCTTCTGGGCCGGCTACCGCTGGCAGGACAACGCCGACGGCGGCGCGGTGCGCCCGGATCAGGTCAAGCTGGCGCTGGATAAACCGGCGTACGTCGATGGCGACACCGCTCAGGTCACCGTAACCCCGCCTTCTGCGGGCAAGGGTTACCTGATGGTGGAGTCCAGCGAAGGGCCGCTGTGGTGGGAAGAGATCGACGTGCCGGCCGAGGGCAAGACCTTCGACATCCCGATTGCCAAGGACTGGGCGCGGCATGATCTGTATGTCAGCGCCCTGGTGATTCGTCCGGGCGAGCGCAAGAGCAATGCCACGCCTAAACGTGCGGTTGGCCTGCTGCATCTGCCGCTGGAACGTGCGCCGCGCAAACTGGCGCTGACCCTCACCGCTGCGGAGAAGATGCGCCCCAATCAGCCACTGAAGGTCAAGGTGCAGGCGCGCAACGCCGACGGCAGTATCCCGAAACAGGCTCAGGTGCTGGTGGCCGCGGTGGATGTCGGCATCCTCAATATCACCGAGTACGCCACGCCCGATCCATTCGCCAACTTCTTCGGCCGCAAGGCCTATGGCGCGGACCATCTGGATATCTACGGGCAACTGATCGAAGCCGGCCAGGGCCGGGTGGCCAAACTGGCCTTCGGCGGTGACGCGGCGCTGGCCGGTGGCGGCAAGCGTCCGGACACCAGCGTGTTGATCGTCGCGTTGCAGAGTGAGCCGCTGAAATTGAACGAGCAGGGTGAAGGCGAAGTCAGCCTGAATATCCCCGACTTCAACGGCGAGCTGCGGCTGATGGCACAAGCCTGGACCGACGAGCATTACGGCATGGGCGAAGGCAAGACGGTGGTCGCTGCGCCGCTGATTGCCGAGCTGTCCGCGCCGCGCTTCCTCGCTGGCGGTGATGAAACCACCCTGGCCCTGGACCTGAGCAACCTGTCCGGGCGCGAGCAGAAACTCGATGTGCAACTGAGCGCTGCAGGCCAGCTGCGTCTGGCGCAGAATCCGGGGGCTGCGGTGGCACCGATCACCCTGGCAGATGGTCAGCGCACCATTTTGCGCATTCCGGTGACCGCGCTGGGCGGCTACGGGCAAGGGCGCTTCAAGGTCAGCGTCAATGGCCTGGCCCTGCCGGGTGAAGAGCTGCCGCCGTTTAGCCGTGAGTGGACCCTGGGCATTCGCCCGGCCTACCCGGCGCAACTGCAGCACTTCCGCGCGGTGCTCAAAGACGAAGCCTGGCTGCTGCCTGCCGATGCCTTGAGTGCCTTTGAAACGGCGGGTCTGGAAGCGCGGTTGGCGATTTCCAGCCGGCCGCCGCTCAACCTGGGTGAGCAGATTCGTGCGCTCAAGGCGTATCCGTATGGCTGCCTGGAGCAGACCACCAGCGGCCTGTACCCGTCGCTGTATGCCGATGCCGCCACGCTGAAACGTCTGGGCGTGGAAGCCGAGCCGGATGAGCAGCGCAAGCGCTCCATCGAGCTGGGCATCGAGCGCCTGCTGAGCATGCAGCGCTACAACGGCAGCTTCGGCCTGTGGGGTGCGGACAGCGACGAGGAATACTGGCTGACCGCCTATGTCAGCGACTTCCTCCTGCGTGCCCGAGAGCAGGGCTTCGGCGTACCGGAAGAGGCGCTGAAAAAGGCCAATGAACGCCTGCTGCGCTACTTGCAGGAGCGTCACCTGATCGAGGTCAACTACAGCGACAACGCCGAACACAGCCGTTTTGCCGTGCAGGCCTACGCCGGTTATGTGCTGGCGCGCAGTCAACAGGCACCATTGGGTGCGCTGCGCAGCCTATATGAGCGGCGCAGTGATGCGCTGTCCGGTTTGCCGTTGGTGCACCTGGCCGTGGCCCTGCAGAAAATGGGCGACCAGCCGCGTGCCGATGAGCTGCTGACCGCCGGCCTGGCCCGTGGTCGTGACAGCAATAACTGGCTGGCCGACTACGGCAGCCCGCTGCGCGATCAGGCGCTGATTCTGGCGCTGCTGGAAGAGCACGACCTGGCCGGCAATCGCCGCGAAGAGCGACTGTTCAACCTAGCCGATGAAGTGGCCGGGCAGCAGTGGCTGTCGACCCAGGAACGCAACTCGCTGTACCTGGCCGGGCGCAACCTGCTGAGCAAACCGGAGCCGAGCTGGAGCGCCGCGCTGCAAAGCGGCAGCCTGGCTTTCGAGCTGAGCAATGCGCAGCCGGGGCTCAAACTCGATGGCAGCGACCTTACTGCGCCGTTGAGCATCCGTAATTCGGCAAGCAAGCCGGGTGATACCCCGCTGTATCAGCAGCTGACCCTGTCCGGTTATCCCAGTCAGGCCCCAGCTGCCGGTGGTGAAAACCTCAGTATCTACCGTGAATACCTAGGTATGGACGGTGAGAAACTGGACCTGAGCAACCTGGAAAGCGGCGAGCTGGTGCTGGTGCATCTGGCTGTATCCGCCCAGCAGCGCGTACCGGATGCTCTGGTGGTCGACCTGCTGCCGGCGGGCCTGGAGTTGGAAAACCAGAACCTGGCGCAAAGCTCGGCCAGCCTGGATGACGCCAGTAGTGCGGTGAAAGAGTGGCGTGAGTCGATGCAGAACGCGGCGATCAAACACCAGGAGTTCCGTGGTGATCGCTATGTCGCAGCGCTGGATGTAAACGGCTACGACACCACCCACCTGCTGTACCTGGCCCGCGCCGTCACCCCCGGCAGCTACCGCGTGCCGCCACCGCAAGTGGAGTCGATGTACCGGCCGAACTGGCAGGCCCTGGGCACCACGCCGGGGCGTTTAGTGGTCAAGGAGCGCTAGAACGCACAAGGCCCGCCAAATTGGCGGGCCTTGTTGTTTAGCCGGTGTGATTTAGCTGATCAGACCGCTCAGCAACCACAACCCCAGCACCAGCCAGATCACCCCAGCAATAATCGAGCGGCGGATAAAGGCGCGTACCGCCAGGTACAGCAACCAGAGACCGGCCAGCAGAACCACGATGCTGAGCAATGATGGCGTTACCCCCAAGGCCTTGGACATGCCCGTGATAAAGCTGCTGACCGCGCCGCCGAGCATGCCGAAAAAGCCGCTCAAGCCTTCGACGATAAAGCGGATCACCGAGCCGACTGCCTCGCCAAGGGATTCAAAAAAACCTTCTACACCCATAGTTCTTGTTCCACTCGACCCTGCGTTGATTGCTACTGCGCGCCAGTGTGCCAGCCATTTGGCAGAATGGCAGCGCTGTTGGCCGGTTGGGCCGTTAATTGTGGTTACAGACCCGCGATGCAAGGAATGGATCAGCGCATGACCCGCGTTAAACAGTTGTATTGGTTGGCTCTGTGCGTGTGGCGTAACCGTCTGTGGTCGCTGCTACGGCGTCCTTGGTTGGGGCTTCCGCTGTGCCTGCTGCTGGTTCTGGCAGCCGCTGACCGGCTGTTTCCGCTGCCCTTGCCAGGCGATGACCTGGCCCGCGTGGTGCTGGCCGAGGACGGTGCGCCGCTGTGGCGTTTTGCCGACCGTGATGGCGTTTGGCGTTATCCGATCAGCCCCGTTGAAGTGTCGCCCTATTACCTGGAAGCGCTGCTGACCTACGAGGATCGCTGGTTCTATCAGCACCCCGGGGTCAACCCGCTGGCGCTGGGCCGCGCGGCCTGGCAGAACCTCAGTGGCGGGCGCGTGCTGTCGGGTGGCAGCACGCTGTCGATGCAGGTGGCGCGGCTGCTCGATCCGCATGCGCGCAGCTACAGCGGCAAGCTCAAGCAGCTGTGGCGCACGCTACAGCTGGAGTGGCACCTGTCCAAGGATGAAATCCTCACCCTTTACCTCAATCGCGCGCCGTTTGGCGGCACGCTGCAGGGGGTGGCGGCGGCCAGTTGGGCTTATCTGGGTAAGTCGCCGAGCCAGCTGACCCGCGCCGAAGCCGCTCTGCTCGCTGTGCTGCCGCAAGCGCCCAGTCGTTTGCGCCCCGATCGCCACCCCGAGCGAGCGCAGGCGGCGCGCGACAAAGTGCTCAAGCGCCTGGCCAGTTTTCAGATTTGGCCGCAGTTGGCAATCAACGATGCGCTGGAAGAACCGGTGCTGCTGGCGCCGCGTCAGGAACCGCGCCTGGCCCCGTTGCTGGCGCGGCGGCTGAATACGGCGGGCAGTCCACCGCTGATTCGTACGACGATCGATGCCGCCTTGCAGCGCCGTCTGGAAGACCTGCTGCTGGGCTGGCGGGCGCGGCTGCCAGAGCGCACCTCGGCGGCGATTCTGGTGGTCGAGCAGCCGAGCATGGCGGTGCGCGCTTACCTGGGCTCAGTGGATATCGGCGATGCCAAACGCTTTGGCCATGTCGACATGATCAACGCCGTACGCTCGCCAGGTTCGACCCTGAAACCCTTTCTTTACGGCATGGCGCTGGACGAGGGGCTGATCCATTCCGAATCACTGCTGCAGGATGTACCACGCCGTTATGGCGACTATCGACCGGGCAACTTCGCCGCCGGCTTCAGCGGCGCGGTGTCCGCCAGTGAGGCGCTGGCTACCTCGCTCAATCTACCCGCCGTGCAACTGTTGGAAGCCTACGGGCCGAAGCGCTTTGCCGGTGAATTGCGCAGCGCCGGGGTGCCCTTGCTGTTGCCGCCGCTGGCCGAACCCAATCTGGCGCTGATTCTCGGCGGTGCCGGCAGCCGCCTGGAGGAATTGGTCAGCGGTTACAGCGCCTTTGCCCGTGGCGGCATGGCCGCACGTCTGCGTTTGCAGCCACAGAATGGGCTGCATGAGCGGCGTCTGCTGTCGCCTGGCTCGGCCTGGATCGTGCGGCGCATTCTCAGCGGCCAGGCCCGACCGGACCGTGACCCGCGCGCGCAGCTGGTGCAGCGCCCGAGCCTCGCCTGGAAGACCGGCACCAGTTACGGTTTTCGCGATGCCTGGGCGATTGGCGTGGCGCCGCGCTACCTGATCGGCATTTGGATCGGTCGACCGGACGGCACTCCGGTGTCCGGGCAGTTCGGCCTGGCTTCGGCTGCACCGCTGCTGCTCCAGGTGCATGATCTATTGGTCAACCGCGACAGCCAGCGCGGTATTGCCCTGCCGATTGACCCGCAACCGAGCTCTGTCGGTGTAGCCGCCATCTGTTGGCCGCTGGGCCAGCCGCTCGACAGTGACGACCCCAACTGCCGGCGCCAGCGCTTTGCCTGGACGCTGGATGGCACCACACCTCCGACCTTGCTGGCGCAGGATCAACCGCTGGGCTTGGGGTTGCAGGAAAGCCTCTGGGTCAATGCTGCCGGGCTGCGCGTTGATGCCAGTTGCCCGGGGGCCACGGCACAGAGCCTGGCGTTGTGGCCGGCGCCGCTGGAGCCCTGGCTGCCGCGCCGTGAGCGGCGCAGTGCGCGCCTGCCAGCTGTGGACCGGCAATGCCCGCCGCAACAGGTCGCCGCCAGTGCGCCGTTGTCGATTGTCGGGGTGCGCGAAGGCGACCGCTTGCGTCGCCCGGCCGGCAGCGTCGAACCGTTGCGTTTGCGTCTTTCGGCCCTGGGTGGCAGTGGCCGACGCTGGTGGTTTGTCGACGGCCAGCCGGTCGCAGAAACCACGGCCGAAACGGCGCTGAACCAGAGTTTTTCGCGCGCCGGTCGCTACCAGCTCAGTGTGCTCGACGAGAGTGGTCAGACCGCCAAGCTGAGTTTCAGCGTATTGCCGTGAGTGTTGCCCAGAAGGCCTACGTTGAAAAATAAACACCCTGTTGTGCCAAGGTGCTCAAGACGCGGGGTTGCGGGTCGATAGGGTTATACATCGGCGAGCGTTTGAGTTTGTATACAAAATTGTATTCAATTGGCTCTTCGAATAATAACGAGAGGGTATCCCCATGGGCTTGTGGAAGCGCAGCATTCAGTGGCAGCTGATTCTCAGCATGGGCGCCGCCCTGCTCACCAGTATTTTGATCGTCGTGGGCGTTTACTCGGCAGTGGTTAACCGCCTGACTGAACGCTTTCTGGTGGAAGAGGCCTTGCCGGCGAGGGTGCTGGCGATCCGCAACGACCTGGAGCGGGTACTGACGGCACCGATCACCGCCAACGCCGGGATTGCCGCCAATACCTTTATTCAGGACTGGCTGGCCGCTGGCGAAGATGAAGGCCAGCGCGACGCCGTGGCGCGTTACCTGGAGGGCGTGCGTACGCAGCAGAACGCCATGACCACCTCGATTGCTGTGTTGGAAAGCGGCAACTACTTCACCGGCGAGGGCCTGGCCCGGGTTATCAGCCGTGATCAGCCGGAAAACCAGTGGTTCTACAAGCTGGTCGACAGCAGCCGTGATCAGGTGCTGGAAATCGATATCGACAAGGGCACACGACTGCCGACCCTGTTTATCAACCAGCGGATCAAGCAGGGCGGCAAAACCCTCGGTGTTTCTGGCTTGGGGTTCAGCCTCAAGGCCATGTCGGAAATGATTCGCGACTTTCGTTTTGGTGAGCGCGGTCAGGTGTTTCTGATTGATGCCCAGGGCGAGGTCAAGGTGCACCCACAGGCCGACCTGAGTGGCAGTGGCCGCCTCGCCGAGTTGTTTGGCAAGGCGCCGGCGGCTGAACTGTTGAGCGGCGGTGGTAAGGCAGTACGTTTCGAGCGTGATGGTGAAACTTACCTGGCGGTGGCACAGAAGCTGTCCAGCCTGGATTGGCTGCTGGTCAGTGAGGTGCCGGAAGCGGAAGTCTATGCCGAAGCGCGTCAGGCGCTGCTGATGACCAGTGCCATTGGGGTGGGTGTAGCCTTGCTGTTCCTCGGCCTAGTGGTGCTGTTGGCGCGTGGCCTGGTGCGGCCGATCCGTCAGGTGACCGCTGCACTGGTGGAAATTGGCGGCGGCGGTGGTGACCTGACCCGTCGTCTGGATGAGTCCCGCGAGGATGAGCTGGGCGATCTGGCCCGTGGCTTCAACCGCTTTATCGGTGGTCAGCGCAGCCTGATCAGCGATGTGTTGGCGACCAGCGAGCGTTTGCGTGCCTCGGTCAGCCAGGTCGCGCAGGTGGTCGACAACACTGCTGGGCGTTCCGGCCAGCAGCAAGAAATGACCGATATGGTCGCCACAGCGGTGCACGAGATGGGCCTGACCGTGCAGGAGATTGCCCGTAACGCCAGCAGTGCGGCGCAGTCATCGCAACGCGCACGGGACGAGGCGCAAGGCGCGCGTAATGAGGTGCGCCAATCCATCGGGCATATCGAGAGCATGTCCACTGATATTGGTAATGCCGCCGCCGCAGTCAGTGAGCTGGCCGAGCAGGTGGCCTCAATTGATCAGGTGCTGGCGGTGATTCGCGGGATT
The DNA here is from genome assembly GCF_902506525.1 of Pseudomonas sp. 9AZ. Classification (NCBI taxonomy): domain Bacteria; kingdom Pseudomonadati; phylum Pseudomonadota; class Gammaproteobacteria; order Pseudomonadales; family Pseudomonadaceae; genus Pseudomonas; species Pseudomonas sp. 9AZ. Next base: position 4,003,121 of record NZ_LR733840.1, on the reverse strand, counting down.
TCCGAGCAGACCAACCTGCTGGCGCTGAACGCCGCCATCGAAGCGGCGCGCGCGGGCGAGATGGGGCGTGGTTTTGCTGTGGTGGCCGACGAGGTACGCACCCTTGCCAGCCGCACGCAGAGTTCGACTGATGAAATTCAGCAGATGATCCAGCGCCTCAAGCAGGGCGCGGAAACCGCCGTGAGTTCCATGCATGCCGGTCAACGTGCGACCGGTACTGGTGTGCAAGCCAGTCAGCGGACGGGTCAGTCGCTTAGCGCGATTACCGAACAGATTGAACGCATCAGCGATATGAACACCCAGGTGGCCACCGCGACCGAGGAACAGTCATCGGTGACCGAGGAGATCAACCGCAACGTGCAGGGCATTGCCGACCTGGCGCATGCCACCGCCGGCGAGGTGCAGGTGTGTAAAGAGGACTGCAAGACCCTGCGCGGTCTGGCGGATGACCTGGCCAAGCAGATGAGCAGTTTTCGCTTGTAAGCCTAAACAGGCGGCACGCCGGTGCCGCCGCACTCAGGCCTGCTCCAGGCGGTTACGCCCGGCAGCCTTGGCCTGATAGAGCGCATCGTCGACGCGCTTGAAGAACCCCTCGGCGCTGCTGTCGCGGCGCGCATCGAAACAGCCCACCCCCAGGCTTGCAGTCAGGGGCAGGATGGCTCCAGGCGCGTTGAAGCCTTCCCGCTCCAGTTCCTGACGAAACTGCTCAGCCAGTTGGCAGGCTTCCTCTAGCGGGGTATTGGGCATCAGGATGCCGAACTCTTCACCACCCAGGCGCAACAACGCGTCACTGTCGCGGCGAAAGTTCTGCCGCATCCGTTCGGCAAAGTCGTTTAGGCAGTTATCGCCGCAGGTATGCCCGTATTCGTCATTGATCCGCTTGAAAAAATCGATGTCCAGCAGCACCAGTGACAGCGGCTGACTTTGCCGCTGGGCGTTGGCCACCATCACCGGGAACAGGCTGTTGAACTGATAGCGGTTGCCCAGCTGGGTCAGGCTATCGGTGCGGCTGAGGTGTTCGAGGCGCTCCTGCTGATCGAGCAGCTGCAACTCCAGCTTGAGCGTGTTGTGGTATTCGCGGTGGCTGCGGTTCAACGCCAATAGTAGGTAGCTGAGGTAAAAGCTCAGGGTAATCAGGAGCGCGTACTGCTCGCGCCATGCCAGTGCCAGCGTGAGCAGCCCCGGCAGGTAAATCAGCAGCAATGCCAGGAGCGCGCGCTTTTTGCGCATGGCAAAGTTGAAGGCCAGGGCGGTGCTAAAGGCGATGGTGCTGAGGGTGGCGATAATCGCTGAGCTGCTGAACAGCGGATGGTGCTGCGCCAGGGCATGGGCAGCGCCCCAGCTCAGCGCGGTGATCAGAATCAGGCTCCAATGCAGGTTGAGCCAGCGGCTGAGTGAATCGTTGCTCTGCTCCTGAGGCAGGCGGTGTAGCAGGCGTAGAGCCAGCAGCAGGGCAAATAGGGCGATGCCGACGACACCCGGCAGCACCAGAGCGCCCGGGTCATTGCTGAACGCCCACGTGAGCAGCCAGGCCAGCAGGTAATAGATGCCACCCAGTGGCGAGCGAATGCGTGTGTCTTGCGCTTCGCGCCAGAGGGCGAAGGCATGTGGTTGGCGAGGTACTTGGGCTTCAGCCATGGCTTGTGATCACAAATAGCAGCGTTATAGCAGCATAACTCTTTGCTTTTGAAAAAGCTGTCACATTGCTATCGCGCCTTGGGCGACACCCAATGCCGAGCTGGCATGCGCCAGCACGGGCTTACAGCATGATCGCCGCGTCGAACTCAGTGGCCGAGTACCCGCTCAATCGCTTCAGGATTTTCGTGGGTGCCGAAACGATCAACGATGGTGGCGCTGGCCTCGTTCAGGCCCAGAACGTGGACCTCAATACCTTCGCGGCGCAGTTTGATCACCACTTTGTCCAAGGCGGCGACGGCGGTGATGTCCCAGAAGTGTGCGCGGGACAGGTCGATGGTGACCTGGCGGACGGTGTCTTTGAAATCAAAGGCGGCGATGAATTTGTCGGCAGAGCTGAAGAACACCTGCCCAACCACCTTGTAGATACGCTGGCGGCCCTCGCTGTCGAGTTCAGCGTTGATATAGAGGAAGTGGCCAATCTTGTTGGCGAAGAACATGGCCGCCAGCAGTACCCCGACAAACACGCCGTAGGCCAGGTTGTGGGTGTATACGGTCACGGCCACGGTGGCGAGCATCACGATATTGGTGGAGAGCGGGTAGTGCTTCAGGTTGCGCAACGAGTCCCAGCTGAAGGTGCCGATCGACACCATGATCATCACCGCCACCAGCGCGGCCATGGGGATCTGGCTGACCCAGTCGCTGAGGAATACCACCATCAGCAACAACACCACGCCGGCCACCAGGCACGACAGCCGACCACGGCCGCCGGATTTCACGTTGATGACTGATTGGCCGATCATCGCGCAGCCCGCCATACCGCCCAGCAAGCCGGAGGCGATATTGGCCACGCCCTGGCCTTTGCATTCGCGGTTCTTGTCGCTGTTGGTGTCGGTCAGGTCATCAATGATGGTCGCGGTCATCATCGACTCCAGCAGGCCCACCACAGCCAGCGCAGCGGCGTAGGGAAAGATGATGGCCAGGGTTTCAAACGTCAGCGGTACATCTGGCCAGAGGAAAATCGGCAAGGTGTCCGGTAGCTCGCCCATGTCGCCGACGGTGCGGATATCCAGGCCGAAATACATGGCCACGGCAGTCATCGACAGGATGCACACCAGCGGTGAGGGGATCACCTTGCCTAGCTTAGGCACATAAGGGAACAGGTAAATGATGGCCAGGCCCGCCGCGCACATGGCGTAGACCTGCCAGGTGACGTTGGTCAGCTCCGGCAGCTGCGCCATGAAAATCAGGATGGCCAGGGCGTTGACGAAACCGGTTACCACCGAGCGCGAGACAAAGCGCATCAGCGAGCCGAGCTTGAGGTACCCGGCGCCGATCTGCAGCACGCCAGTCAGTAGGGTGGCCGCCAGCAGGTATTCCAGGCCGTGGTTTTTCACCAGAGTGACCATGACCAGAGCCATGGCCCCGGTGGCGGCGCTGATCATGCCTGGGCGGCCACCGACAAAGGCGATCACTACGGCGATACAGAAGGAGGCATACAGGCCGACCTTGGGGTCGACGCCGGCGATGATCGAGAAGGCGATGGCTTCCGGGATCAGCGCCAGTGCCACCACCAGACCGGCGAGCACATCGCCGCGGATGTTAAAGAACCAGGTGTTTTTCAGGCTTTGCAGCATGGTCAATTCCAAAAACTGGGGTCCGCAGATGCACGCAAGGGCAGGGCGGATGGGCTAATAAAAAGCGCGGTACAACGATAGCAACGCAGCCTTGCGGCCAGCGCGCAGGGGCAGAGCTACAGCAGCGGGTAAGCCGGCCGGGCTATGCAGGGAGGGGGCGAAGCGCTATGGCGGCGTAGGCAGCCAGCGGGATGGTTGGGCCAGTGTCATATCGACCTGTCTCTATCCATTCGGGCGAAAAGGGCGCTCACCTTAACACATGCCTCCCGGCCGTCGCAGCCCGCGGGCTGTAGGCCCTGCGAGTTGAACTCATTAGTAGGCGTGCACTCCTACACCCGCAGCCCAGCGTCTGGCCCGACCATTCGGCACCCGCACAGCCGTGCTGTCATGTTCACGCAGCACACTGCTGTTTCCCGTAAGCACGCGAGTATGACTATTCATGATGTCCGCTGCGAAAGGCGTGCTAGGACGGCTACCTGATGTAAGCCCATGGAAATGGGCGCTGTTACTGCTGGCGTTGACACTGGTTTACCAGATAGGCGTGCAGCACCTGGATAACCGTCTGTATTTCTGGATCAAGACCTCCTGGCATGAAACCGAATGGGAAAGCCGCAGCCTGTGGCTGCCCGAGTACCAGGTGCGCATCGATGCGCTGCCGGTTGCCGGAGTGAGCAACAACCTGTCCGGCCTGACCTACGACGAAGGCCGCGACCAGCTCTGGGCGGTGGTCAATAACCCTGAGGAACTGCTGGCGCTGAGCAAGGAGGGTGAGCTGTTGGCGCGTTATCCGCTCAGCGGCTTCAGCGATGTCGAAGGCATCACGTACCTGGGCGATAACCTCTTGTTACTGGCTGAAGAGCGCGATCAGGCGCTGGTGGTGGTCGAACTGCCGGAAAAACCCGGTGCTCTGTTTCGCGAGGATTACCGGGCGCTGACCCTGGGCATTGATCTGGGCGGCAACCAAGGCTTTGAAGGGGTCGGCTACGACCGTGCGGGTGACCGGCTGTATGTGGTCAAGGAGCATTCACCGCGCAAACTGTATGAAGTGCGTGGCCTGAAATCCAGCTTCCAGGGTGACTTCAACCTGCAGGTAATCGATCGCCAGGCCTGGATCGATCACAAGGTGTTTGCCACGGACTTGTCGTCGGTGCATTACGACGAGCAGACCGGGCATCTGGCCCTGCTCAGCGATGAGTCCAAGGTGCTGATCGAACTGGATGCCGAGGACGGCAAGCTGATCAGCTTCCGCTCGCTGCTCAGTGGCTTCGCCGGGCTGCAAGACAGCGTGCCGCAGGGCGAGGGTCTGACCCTGGATGATCAGGGCAATCTCTATCTGGTCAGCGAACCTAACCTGTTCTACCGCTTTGAACGCGAGAGTCGGCCTGGCGCTTAACCGCGCCTGATCAGCCAGATGCCGGCGACGATCAGCAGCAGGCCGCCGACTTTGCCTGCGGTGATCGGAGCTTCACGAAAGCCGGCCCAGCCGAAGTGGTCCAAGGTCAGGGCCATGCTCAGTTGTCCGGCGATCACCAGGGCCATAAACAGCACGGCGCCAACCTTGGGGCCGGCAAAGGCGGCGGTGGCGATAAACATCACCCCCAGCAGGCCGCCACTCCAGTGCCACCAGGTCAGGCCTTTCAGCGCGCCGAGGCTGGGGAACTCGCGCTGGGCCAGCACCAGAATCAGCAGCGCAAGGGTACCCACGGCAAAGGACACCAGCGCGGCGGCCATCACGCTCGACACCTGTTTGGCCAATTGACCGTTGATGCCCGCTTGCAACGGCAGGCAGGCGCCGGCTACGAAGGGCAAGGCCATCAACCACCAGATCGGGGCAGGCATGGGCATATCTCCAGGTGGGCAAGGAGCGATTATGCCGCAAATGCGCCCCGCGCCGTCAGCCTCACCAGGGCAGCGCCTGGCCTTGGTAATCGAGAAATGTGCAGCGTCGGCGACCCAATTCTGCGGTGATCACCTGACACAGGCCACTTGCGCTGTCCGCCACACTCAAGGGGGCATCGGCGCCGCCCATGGCGGTGCGCACCCAGCCTGGATGCAGGGCCAGCAAGCTCCAGGGCAGCTCGGCATAGTGGCTGCTCCAGCTCAGCAGCAAGCTGTTCAGCGCCGCTTTGCTGGCACCGTAGAGCGGCATGTCGAGGGCACGGTTGAGCTGCAGGCTGGCCATCTGCGAGCTGATAAAGGCCATCACCCCGCCGGTTTCGATTCGACCGGCAAGCTGTTGCGCCAGGCTGATCGGCGCGACCGCATTGGCGAGAAACAGCTGGCCGATCTCCGCGCTGTTGGCCTGGCGCGGGTCCTGATGCGCTGGGCCATAGACGCCGGCATTGAACAGCGCACAGGTTAGTGGTTGGTCGCCCAGGGCGCGGTCAATCAACTGGCCCGCTTCGCGTTGCTCCAGGTCGCACTCGATCAGCCGCAGGCACTGACCATGTTGCGTGGCCAGTTCCTGCAATTCATGGCTACCCGCCAGATTGCGGATCACGGCGTGCACCTGCCAGCCCGCCTGCACAAAGGCCTGGGTCAAACCCAGGCCAATGCCGCGTGAGGCGCCGGTGATCAGGATATGGCGGCTTACGGCCACTGCATTTCACCTTTGAGCACCTTGGCGCTCAGTTCGAGGCTGCTGGCGTCGAGCAGCTGCGGGTACTTGGCTTTCATGGTCTCGATCAGCGCCTGGCTGTTCTGGGCCTTGGGCAGTGCTACTTCCAGGTCATTCAGGTAATTGCGGGTAAAGCGCAGGTCATCCAGGCTCAGCGTCGGTTGGCCCATAAAGTGCCCAGGCACCAGGGTCTTTGGCTGCAGCGCTTGCAGTTCATCCAGGGATTTCAGCCAGGATTTACGCGCCTCTGCGGTTTGTGCATCGGCAATCCAGGGGTGAATGTTGGCGTAGGTCAGCACGCCGCCGACCACCGCCTTGATGCTCGGAATCCACAGGCTGGTGTGCTTGGGGTCATGGCCGATCAGTTCGATGCGCTGGCCTTCCAGGCTCAGGTGGTCGCCTTGCAGGGCGTGCGGCACCACTGTGCGGGCCGGTGCGCTGTCTTTGAGGATCGGGCCCCAGTAGGCCAGCTTCGGTTTACGGCTTTTCTCGATATAGGCGATGGTCTGCGGCGTGGCCAGGACCTTGGCCTTGGGGAAGGCACGGGTCAGGGTGTCCAGGCCGAAGTAGAAATCCGGGTCACCGTGGCTGATAAAAATGGTGGTGAGGGTTTTGCCGCTGGCCTGGATGCGCTCGACCAGTTCCTGCGCTTCACGGTTGGAGAACTGCGCATCGACGAGGATGGCCTCGCGTTCGCCGCTGATCAGCGTCGAGGTTACCGGGAAGATGGCCTTGTCGCCTGGGTTGTAGACGTCCAGGGTCAGCGGTTGGGCGAGAGCGGTTGTGGCCAGGGTCAGCAGGCTGGCGCTGGCGAGCAGACCGCGCAGGTGAGTGATGAGCGACATGGGGAACTCCTGTTGAGTGAATGAGCTCATCTTAGTTGCTTTAAATCGATCAAAAAGCCCCGTAATCTGCGCATGTTTGTTGCGTTAAATGGGCTAATTATGGATCGCCTGACGGCTACGCGGGTTTTTGTCGAAGTGGTGGAGCGTGGCAGCCAGACCGCCGCTGCCGATGCGCTGGAGATGTCGCGGGCGATGGTGTCGCGTTACCTCGGCGAGCTGGAAACCTGGGTCGGCGCGCGCCTGCTGCACCGCACCACGCGCAAGCTGAGCCTGACCGGTGCCGGTGAGCAACTGCTGGGGCAATGCCGCGAGATGCTGGCCATGGCCGACGCCATGCAGAGCGTCAGCCGTACGGACGAGGCTGCGCCGCGCGGCACCTTGCGCATCGCTTGTAGCCAGTCGCTGGCTCAGGCCTGGCTGGTGCACGCACTGGATGACTTCACCCGCCTGTATCCGCAGGTCAGCGTCGATCTGCTGGTGGGCAGCCAGGCGGTCAATCTGGTGGAAGCGCGTATCGACCTGGCCCTGCGCATCACCAATCAGCTCGACCCCAACCTGATCGCCCGCCAGTTGGCGGTGTGCCGTTCGGTGGTGTGCGCAACACCCACGTACCTGGCCAGGCATGGCACGCCGCAGCGGCCCGAGGACCTGGCGCAACACAATTGCCTGAGTTATGCCTATTTTGGCCGCAGCATCTGGGAGTTCAGTCGTGCTGGTGAGCCGCATGCTGTGGCGGTCAGCGGCAACCTCAGCGCCAATGAATCCATGGTGCTGCTGGAGGCCGTGCTGGCCGATATCGGCATCAGTTTGCAGCCGCGCTATTCGGTCGGCGCGCATTTGCGTTCCGGGGCGCTGGTGCAGTTGCTGCCTGACTACGAGCCACAGCAATTAGGTATTCACGCCCTGTATGGCACGCGCCGGCAGATGCCGCCGGCGCTGCGCGCGCTGCTGGATTTTCTGATCCAGCGCTTGGCGGATCGGCCGGATTGGGACTTGTAAACGGTCTACAGGGGTTTGCTGAACTGGATCAGCGCGACGCGCTGGCCCTTGGGGTCGCGACGTTCGACCACGCCGCTGAGGGCATAACCGAGCTTGGGGTAGAGCAGCAGCCCGGCGCTGTTGGCATTGAAGCACGAAACCTGCATGCGTTTGGCGTGGTAATGCTCGCGCGCCAGCTGCTCCATCACCGCCACCAGATAGTGCGCCACGCCATGGCTACGGGCCCAGGGTGCGACCATCAGGTTGCCGAGGGCGCAGTGGTCGTCGTAGTGCCATTGGTAGAAGTTGGCAAAGCCGGCTACCCGGCCATCCAGCAGCACCACCGTGCTGTCGCGGCGCTCAGCCATGGCGGCGGCCAGCTGACCGATGCTCAGCGGCCAGTCGGCCTTGGGATAACAGAAAAACAGTTCATCAGCGTTCTGCGGGAAACCGACAATCTCGGCCAGATCAGCCGCCGCCGCGGGGCGATGGCTGAGGTGTGGGGTTGGGTTCATGCAACATCCTTGTAGGTCAGCGGGGTGGGCACGCGGCTGCTCATTGAGGCGGGTACTGACTCAATACGTCCTCCACGCTGCGGCGAATCGCGGCCTCGCGCTCGCTCGGGCTGGGATGTGGATTGCGTAGCACCTGTTCAGTGCTGCCGCGCCAGACCAGTTTGCCATCCTTGCCGTCGAGCAGGTCGATCTGCAGGGTGCCGACCTGATAGTCCAGGGTGCGGGTTTCCACGTAACTCGGGCCGCCCCAGAAGCCGCCGCTCCAGGGATCACCCCAGGCGCCGCCGAGCTGGGTACTGACCTGCTGCTGGCGATTGTCGACGATCATCCACGCCTGCACCTTGAGATCGCCTGGCGTGTTTGCCGCTGCCGGGCGCAGGCCGCGTTGGTCGAGCTGTTGGCTGACCGCCGTGCGGATGCGCTGGTCTGTCAGGTCGCTTTTCAGGCGCGGGTCATCAGGTTTGTATTGCACCGCCGGTTCCTGCCAGCTCCAGCTGCGGTAGGCGGCAAAATCCCGGTTAGGGTCGAAGTCGCGCTGCAGCTGCGCGGTTTGGCAGGCGCTGAGGATCAACAGCAGGGGCAGTAACAGCAGTGATGCACGCACGGGTGCTCTCCTTTAATACAGCGATCAGTTTGGCGGGTATGCCGCCAGGGCCTGTTGTACCGCATTGCGCAGCGCGGCGGCGCGTTCACTCTGGCTGCCGCTGCTAAGGGTTTCGGCGCTGGCACTCCAGACGGGTTGGCCATCCTGGCCGTCGAACAGTTCGATGCGCACCACCATGACTTCTTCGGTATAGCTGCGCACCAGCGGCGCACTGCCCCACATGCCGTAGTCGTTGCCATACCGACTATGACCGTACTGGCTGCCGTAGTGTTCGGTGACCTGGCGTAGGCGTTGCTCCAAACGCAGCTCGGCGCTGACCTTGAGGTCGCTGGTTTTACCGGCGCGATGTGGGCGCAGGCCGCGCTGGTCGAGGGCATTGCTGAGGGCTTCCTGCACCTGCTCGGAGCTGGCCCAGGCCGTACCGGCAGGCAGGCGTTGCCAGCTCCAGGTGCGGTAGCGGCCGAAGTCGCGTGGTTTTGCCGGATAGGCGCTGAGATCCAGTTGCTGGGCCGCCTGTGCGGGTGCAGGCGGCAGGGGGTTACTTTCGGCGGTATACGGGTTGTCGCTCTGGCAGGCTGCGAGGCTCGCCAGTAGCAGTAATGCGCCCAGTCTTTTCATTGAGTGTTCAGCCTCCAGTGAGAGGGCAATCAGCGTGGCCGGCAGATCCAGTGCAGGTAGCGCCCCAGCCCGGAAAAGCTCGGGTGGCGGCGGTAGGCCAGCTCCATTTCCAGCAGGTCGAGCAGCTCGGCCTTGGCCTGGAAGGGTTGCGGCATATAGTCGTGAAACACCCGCACGCCACTCTGGCTTTCGACCTGCCAATTAGCCTCAAGTTGCGCCGCCAGCTCGCGCGGATCAAGCGGCATCTGCGGGGTCAGGCTCTGTTTTTCCCCTGCGAACTCGGCCTTGCGCAGTTTGCGGAAGTGGCCCTTGAGCAGGTTACGGTAGATCAGCGCGTCCTTGTTGTAGAACGCCAACGACAGCCAGCCGCCGGGCGCGCACAACTGGTGCAATACCGGCAGGATGCTGTGCGGCTCGGCTAACCATTCCAGCACCGCATGGCAGATCACCAGGTCATAAGCTTGCTCAAGCTGGCCGAGCAGGTCCTGCCAGGGCGCTTGGATAAAGGTGGCGTCTTGTCCTGCGGCGGCAAAGCGCTCGCGTGCGCCATTGAGCATCGGTTCGGCGGGTTCCGTCAGCGTCACCTGATGGCCGCGCTCGGCCAGCCACAGCGACATATGGCCGAGGCCCGCGCCGATATCCAGCACCCGCAGTGGGCGTTCGGGTAGCGCTTCGGCCAGGTCAGCCTGGAGTACGGCCAGGCGAATCGCGCCCTTGGCGCCGCCATAGATCTTCTCGGCAAAGCGTGTGGCCAGTTCGTCGAAGTGACGATCACTCATTGGATGCGCTCCCGAGGAAGCGCCGTTCGTTGTCGGCCAGCTTGGCGCGCACCACCTGTTCCATATCCAGGCCCAGCTCGCCGCACAGCAGCACCAAGTAGAGAATCACGTCGCCGATTTCCTGGCCGGCATGGGCCAGGTGTTCAGCTGGTAGTTCGCGGGACTGCGCTTCGCTCAGCCACTGGAAGATTTCCACCAGCTCGGCCATTTCCACGCTGGCCGCCATGGCCAGGTTCTTCGGGCTGTGGAATGGCCGCCAGTCGTTGTGGTCACGAATGGCGTGCATGCGGGTGGTCAGTTCGGCGAGGTTCATCAGGCGCTCCAGCAAAGAGGAGCATAGCTTCGGGGTTTGCCGGCCGGTCTTCAAGCCGGCAAACCGATACCGCAGGTTATGGGTAGCCGCTTTCGTTCGGGTTGTTAGTCACTTCCAGCACGCGCCAGACGTTGGCATAGACACTTTCCTGGGAAAACGTAATGCGCCCCTTGCCTTTGTACAGCGACACCACGCGGGCGACGTCCTTGCCTTTGAAGTTGAACGGGATCCAGGCCTTGCCTGTCTGGTGCGAGAAGGTGGCGGTCGGCGCGCCGAGCAGCGCATTGACTTCATCCATGCTCATACCGGTGCGTATATCGCTGAACGAACCGCTGCCCTGGGCGGCGGTCGCTGGTGCAGCAGCGGGCGTCAGCGTTTGCGTGCTAGTAGCCGCTTGGCCTTGGCCGGCGCGGTAGGCGTCCAGGTTGACGCTGCCTGCGGTGTAAGGCGCGCCACCGGCGCTGAGGCTGTCAGCGGCTTTCTCGCAATGACGGTCGAGCTTGCGGTTGTCGGAGTTGGCCACCACTTCGCTCAGTACCGGCTTGTAGCGGCCGTTACCCGAGCTGGCCAAGGCCTTGCAGACCCAGGCGAGGGCGTCTGAGGTGGTGTTATCGGAGGCGCTACGGTACTTCTGCAGCAGCACTTCGGCTGCCACGTCGAGGGTTTCCTGGTCACGGTAGCCGCTGTGGTAGATGCTCTGCGCGGCCTCGCGAATCGACACCGGGCCGCCCTGCACCAGCTGATTGACATAGCGCTGCCCGGACGCGTCCAGGGCATGGGCCTGCAGTGCGCTGCAGGCGAGGACGAAGGACGTGGCAAGTACTGCGGTGTTTTTCATGCTGAGGCTCTCTGATCCATTGGAGTTGCCGTGCGGGTCAACCATGACCGCGTGGGCGCAGGAGTCGACACGATAATCGGCCCCCGCAAAAACGCCAAGCCTTGCGGTGCGCCTAGTCCAGCGGCTGCCAACTGCCGCTCATATGGCTCAGATCATTCTGGCCGAGGAGGCTGAACTGGCCATGGCTGCCGGGCTCGCTGGCCAGCAGACGCACCTCGGCCGGCAACAGCACCGGTTTCTGGAAGCGTACGCTCACGCTGTAACCGGCATCCGGTAGGCGTGCGCCCAGTTCGGCCAGGGCGCGGCCTTTGTTCCACAGGCCATGGGCAATGGCGCGGGGAAAACCGAACAACTTGGCGGTGGCGGCAAACATATGGATCGGGTTGTAGTCGCCGGCGATGCGCGCATAACGCCGGCCGATATCTGCGGGCGCGCGCCAGTGGGCCAGGGTGGTTTGCGCAAGTACAGGTTCGGTTTCGCGTTCGGCCGGTTTGCCGTCCAGGCGCAGGGCACGGCAGAGGATGCGGCTATCGCCTTCCCAAAGCAGGCCGAGCTGGTCGTGCAGCTGGGTGATCAGGCTGAAGGTCACGCCCTTGTCATGGGGCTGCAGGTCTTGCACCTGCACGCTGACGGTAAAGGGCCCGAGACCGCCGAGGGGGCGCAGCACGCGAATATGGTTTTCCAGATGCACCAGGCCGAGCAGCGGAAAGGGAAAGCGCGTATCGGTGAGCAACTGCATTTGCAGGGCAAACGCCAGAATATGCGGGTAGGGTGCGGGCAGCCGATGCTCATCGCTAAAGCCGCAGATCTGCCGGTAGCGCGCCAGGTGTTTGGGATCAACCGTGACCTGGCAGCGCACGCCCAGCTCGGGCAGGCTGCGGCCAGTCACACGGCGGCGCAGGGCGGCGCGCAGAAAAAGACCGGGTAGCGCGGGCGGGGCGGGCAGGTCGAGCCAGTCGATGGCCATGGGGTCACTCCTCAGAACGGTGGCAGCAGCTTAGATGGCGCGCCTGTATCTGCATTGGCCGTGCTGCCTGGTTATGTGGCGGGGCAGTCAATTGCCTGCATTCACGCCTTGAGCGCATGGCCTAAAGCTGCCTAAGATGGCCGCGCCTCGCACACAATAAGAACTCTTCAATATGCGTGACCTGACTGACGACGTGGCGCTGATGCGCCCCGTGATCGACGCCCTGCGTGCCAGCGGTACCGACCCTGATCGGGTGCTGGCGCGCGTTGGCCTGCCGCCGGGTGGTTTACCTGCCGGGCGCTTCCCCCATGCCGCCCAAGCGTTGTTCTGGAAGGCGGCCATCGACGAGTGCGGCGAAGAGCATGTCGGCCTCTACCTGGCTCAGCACCTGCCGGCCTTCCACGGCCTGCTGCTGGAGTACCTGTTTCTTTCCAGTGAAACCTTCGGTGAAGGCCTGCGCCATGCCCTGCGCTATGTGCGTCTGCTCTCTGACACCCTGAATGCCAAGTTGGAGGTGCAGGACGACCGTGCGGTGCTGCTACTTGGGCTGGTTCCCGGCACGCCGCGACACTTCCCGGAAATGCTCGCCGGCGCGGTGATCCGCCTGTTTGATGCGCTGACCGAAGGTGATTTCACCCCTTATGAAGTGCAGTTCATGCATACCGAAGGTGCGCCGGCCGAGCGCTATCAGCAGGTCTACGGCTGCCCGGCGCAACTGGGCGGCGAGCGTTACGCGCTGGTGTTCAATGCCTCGGTGCTGGACAAGACCTCACGGCACGCTGCGCCAGAATTACTGCGCATGCACGAGTCGCTGGCGCGCCGGCAGCTGGCTGAAGTCGAGCGTCTGGACCTGGTGCGCAAGGTGCGTGAGTTGATCGGCGAATTGCTGGTCGACAGCGGCGCGACCCTGGAGCAGGTCGCCGCGCGATTGAACATGCCGGCGCGGCGGCTGCGTGAGCGCCTGGCGATGGCCGGGGTGCGCTTTAACGACCTGGTCACCGACTACCGTTGCCGTTTGGCCAAGGACCTGCTGCTCAACACCGACGAGCGTATCGAAGTGATCGTCGAGCGCACCGGCTTCTCTGAGCCGAGCACCTTCTATCGTGCCTTCAAGCGCTGGGTCGGCGAAACGCCAGTGGAGTTTCGCAAGCGCGGCAAAAATTGAGTGCTACTGGGCGAAATAGGTCGCCCAGAAGTAATAGAGCGTCATCCCGCTGCCCACGCTGATCACCAGCAGGCGCAGGAACTTGGCCGGCAAACGCTGGCCCAGTGCGCCGCCGACATAACCGCCGACGGTGGCGCCCACCAGCAGAATCACCAGCTCATACCAACTGACTCGGCCGGCGATGATAAAAGTCGCGGTGGCGACGCTGTAGATCACCGCGGAAATCAGGTTCTTCAGGGCATTGGCGCGGGCCAGCGGGTGGCCTTCGATAGAAAACGCCGCCAGTTGCAGAATGCCCATGCCGGCACCGAAGTAACCGCCATAGATCGATACGCCGATATGCGCGGCCAGTGACAGTGGGCCGTGCGGCGGTTGTGCAGCCTCGGCACGGCGAGCAGCCAACCAGCGGCTCAGCCAGGGACTGGCTGCAAACAGCGCGGTGGCGGCCAGCAGCAGCCAGGGAATCAGCTTGGCAAACACCGCATCGCCGCCAACAAGCAGCAACAGCCCACCCAGCAAGCCGCCCGCCAGCCCGGCCGCCAACAACGGCAGCAGATAACGCCCCAACGGCCGCAGCGAATCCCGCGCCGCCCAGGCCCCAGCCAGGCTGGCCGGCCACAGCGCCACGGCATTGGTGGCGTTGGCCGTCACCGGCGGCAGACCCGCCGCGAGCAACGCCGGAAAGGAGAAAAACGTGCCGCCACCGGCCAGGGCATTCATCCCTCCGGCGGCAAAACCGGCGAGCAGTAACAACAGCATTTCGTTGAGAGGCATAGGGCTTCATCGGGTTAACGGCAGGTGACGGGGTCAATGCCTGCTGTGGTTGTCTTGTTTACTGCCCGCCGTTATTGCCTGGCACTGCATTGGCGTTCCTATAATCGGCTTTTTGGCACAGGGCTGGCGATGATGGCAAACGGACGAGCGTTGTACAGGCTGCGATTCTATGTACTTTTAGCCTTGGTCCTGTTGTTTTTTACCGCCCATAGCCAGGCCGCGGCCGTTAATGACCTGCGCCATTGGGAGCCCGATCAGCAGCCCTATCAGGTGCTAGCGGGACAGTGGCAATTGCAATGGCTTGAACCACAGCGTGAAGCAGGCCTGATCCAACTGCCGTTCACCTGGTCGGAGGGCACAGCCAAGCCCTGGGGACAGGTGGGTTTTGGTCATATCGAACTGCGTACGGTCGTGCTGCTGCCTGAGCATTCGCGACCCTTAGCGCTGTATTTCGACGATCTCAAATCAGCGGCGCGGGTCTGGGTCGATGATGTGCTGGTGTTGGAGCGCGGTCGCCCCGGTAATGCCGAACATGAGGTGGCCCGCTTGCAATCTGCCATCGTGCCTTTGCCCATGGGGCACGTCCGCGTGGCGCTGCGCGTGGAGTTGTCCAACCACTTTCACCATGAAGGCGGTATCGACATGGTCGTGCGTGCAGGCACGCTGGATAACGTGCGCTTGGATGTCAGCCGTCAACAAGCCTTGTACCTGGTGAGTGTCGGCGCCACGTTGATGATGGCGTTGTTCATGGTGTTGCTGGATCGCAGCGCGGCCCGTTCTCTGGGTGGTGTGCCGTTTGCTGCCATTTTGGTGCTGGCTGGTATGCGTGCAGCTTCCAGTGGCGAGTTGCTGGACTACTACCTCGAACTGCCTGCCCTGTGGATCTATCGCATTGAATACCTCTCGGGGCATTTGTTCGCGCCTGCTTACGGGGTATTGCTGTTGCGGCTGTTCCCGAGCGAGCTGTCCTTACGCGTGCTGCGCGTGATGATCGGCGTCGGAGTACTGGGGGCCGCGCTCACGTTGTTTATGCCGGCGTCTTTTTTCACCCTGCTGCGTGATCCGTGCGCCCTCTGGTTGCTGCTTTGCGAGCTGTATTTTCTCGGGTGCCTGTGCCTGGCTACTTATCGCAAACGTGCCGGAGCGGCGGTGGTTTTGTTGGGCATGGTGGCGCTGGATGTGACCATTGTTAACGACCTGATGATGTACTCGTTGAACGTGCCAACGCTGAACCTGATTCCTGTGGGCGTTTTGCTCTTCTTGCTCTCCCATGGGCTAGTGGTCGGCAGCCGGGTGACGGCTGCGCTGCGTCGCAGTGATGAACTGCGCGAAGACCTGCAGCGCTTGAACGCCTCACTTGAAGCGCGTGTGGATGAACGCACCCAGGCGCTGGCCGTGGCGCGCGATCAGGCCCTGCACGAGGCTCGTCAGTCACTGGAACGGCAGGCCATGCTCAGCCATGAGCTGCGGACCCCCTTGGTGGCCATTCAAGGCCACTTGCAACTGCTGGCCCGCGATGGCCTGCAGGCCGAGCAACAGCGCCGGCTGGATACGGTGCAGGTGGCCGCGCAGAGCCTGACCGATGTGCTGGACGGATTGATGCTGCTGTCGCGCGCGGAAAAGCTGGAGCCGCCGCCGCGCGAAGTGTTTTCCCCTGTGCAATTGATCGAGGACTGCGCTGCGATCTTCCGGCCACAAGCCGAAGCGCGCGGCTTGAGTCTGCTCACGCGCTGTGATCCTCAGCTGCCGGCGTATGTGCTGGGTAATCCGCAACCGCTACGGCAGGTCTTGTACAACCTGCTGGGCAACGCCCTTAAATTCACCGAAGAAGGCTATGTTGAAATTACTCTCACGCGACGGGGTGCAGGACTGGCGCTAAGGGTCAAGGACACTGGCGCCGGTATTCGCACCGAATTGCAGCCGCATATCTTTGATGCCTTTGTCAGGGATGCGCAGCGGGCTGAGCCCGGTATTGGTCTGGGGCTGTACATCACCGCCCGGCTGGTCGATCTGATGGACGCTGTGATTGCGCTGGACAGCGCACCTGGGCGTGGAACCTGTATCGACATCGCCTTACCGTTCCCGGATGCGCAAGCGCCTGGGCTGGTCCTGGAAGACTCTGCGCTGCTGCAGGGTTTGCGCGTGTTATTGGTCGAAGATGTCGAAATCAACCGGTTAGTCACCGCCGAATTGCTGGAGCGCTGGGGTTGCCTGGTGTGCACCGCCAGCACCGGTCAGGACGCCGTGCAGGCCTGTGCCGTGAACACCTTCGACTTGGTTTTGATGGATATGCGCCTGCCCGATATTGACGGTTTGACTGCCAGTCGGCTGATTCGCCAACAGCATCCCCAAAGCGCCGCCAAATTGGTGGCATTGACCGCCAATGCCAACGATCTTGATCCCGCACAGTGGCGTCAGGCCGGGCTGAGTGCCGTGCTGGCCAAACCCCTGCGCCGCGATGACCTGCTCCGCGTGCTTGAGGATTGGGACGCTCTGCCGGCATCGCCCAGCGGCGAGCACGACGATATCTCCGAAGCGCGACTGGAGGTGTTGCGCGGTTGGTTGGGGCCGGCGCTGTTCGATCGTTTGCTGCCCACGCTGGTGGACTCCCTGCAGCAAACCTACGACGCCCTGGCCCAGTTGCCACAAGGCCCTCAGGCGCGCGATCAACTGCGCGTGCTGTGCCATCGTTTGCGCGGCAGTACCCTGAACTTCGGCCTGGATAATCTCGCCCGGATTGCTGATGCCACGCATGAAACCGATCAGATCGAAGGCCTGCTGGATGCGATTGAACGGCACCTGCAGCTGTTGCGTGCGCGTGTCCTGCAAGAACAACAGCCGCCAGGTGGTCATCGCGAATAGCTGGCGCACTGTTTGATCTTTGCGTCAGAATCCGCGCCAGATTTTGGGGAGTGCACGGTCAATGATTGACAGGCTTGTTGTGGTCGAAGATGCACCAGAGATTCGCGAGATGATGGTGCTGTATCTGCAGAACGCAGGGTTTGAAGTCTATTCCACCGACTCCGGCCGGCAATGCCTGCTCATGGTGGAACGCCTCAAGCCCGCTCTGGTGCTGCTCGACATTGGCCTGCCGGATTTGGACGGACTGACCGTGACGGCACAGTTACGGCGCAACCAGCCCAACCTGGGTGTGATTCTGGTGACGGTGCGCGACGAGGATTACGACCGTGTCGTGGGGCTGGAGGCCGGAGCCGATTGTTACCTGACAAAGCCACTTAACCTGGGCATTCTGCTGGCCCAGGTGCGCAGCCTTCTGCGCCGATGCGGTGGCGGTGACCGGGAGTCTGACTACAGCCTGAGCCTGGGGCGTTTTCGTATCGACTTGTTGCGGCGTCATATCGTCAATCAGGACGGCGTGGATGTCAGCCTGACACCGGGTGAGTTTGCTGTTTTGATCGGGCTGATTGAGCGCCGGGGGCATGCGGTCAATCGTCATGAGTTGCTGACATTTCTGCGCCGGGGCCAGGAAGATGCCGAGGACATTGACGTGCGCACGGTGGATGCCCTGATCGTGCGCTTGCGGCGCAAGCTGGAAGTCTCGCCCAACCGCCCCCAGTTGATCATGACCGTCTACGGCAAGGGTTACCGCCTGGCCAATGAGGCCGAAATCAGTCAGTAAGTCGTTTGCTGGTTAATTGTGAACAAGGGTTCACAAGCGTGAATGGCCTTTCCTAGCACTCACATATAGCGAAACCAGAGAATTCACTACTCGTGATATCTCTAATCGTGACAGTGAGGTCCGCCATGTTGGTCAAACGCCCCGCCCCTCGTTCGACCTTTCGTGAACAGCCCAAGCAGGTGTTTCAGCCTACCCGACTGGCGGCGGCCATTCTGGTCGGCATGGGCGTGCCCTCGGTCTGGGCGGATACGAACACTATTGTTGCCTCCGGCGGCACGTACCTGGTGGGCGATACTCTGGTGCAGCTTCCAGGCACGGCGACCACTATTGCGGTCAATAGCAATGTCACGGATATCACCACCGGCACGGTGCGTGGGCAGACCGGCTTTAACTCCTTCAGTCATTTCCAGGTCGGCAACGGCAATACCGTAAACCTCTATGTGCCGAGCGGGGCCAGCAATCTGGTCAACCTGGTGCATGACTCACGGGTGGTGATCAATGGCACGCTCAATGGCGTGCTGACCGATGGCAACCGGATTGGTGGCAACATCATATTTGCCGACCCCCATGGCATGGTGGTGGGTAGCAGCGGTGTCATCAACGTCGGCAGTTTGACCATCACCACGCCCTCGGCGCAGCAGATGCAGCAGCTGTCTTCGGCGGTGGGGGTGGTCACGCCCGAAGGCGCAAGCCAATTGGTCGACGACTTAAAGAACGGCCAGTACAACGACGCGGGTGTGCTGACCGACCTGCCGGGTTCAGAGCGCGGCAAGGTTGAGATCAAGGGCAAGATCAATGCCGTTGGCTCGGTGAATATCTTTGGCGCCGCAGCGGTGGTGGCCCAAGGGGCGCGTGTTGAGGGCGGCAAGGACATTGCTGATGCCGTGTTCAAAGGCACGGTCAACACCGCTGGTTTGTCCGTGGGGCAGGCCGCGCAGCGAGCCGATGGTGCGGTGCGCATCGTCGGCCGTGACTCGGCGGTAATCTCTGGGGAACTGGCTGCGCTGATGGCCGATGGCAGTGGGGCCAGTGTTTCGGTGTCGGGTGGGCAAAGCCTGGAGCTGACGGCATCCGCTCGCTTGCGCAGCCAGGGCGAGGCCGGCAAAAACAGCGGCAAAGTGACGCTTGAAGGCAGCACAATCAATGTGCGCAGCGGAGCGCTGGTCGATACGCGGGCCAACGGCAGTGGGCGCTCCGGGGATATTCAGGTCAGCGCCATCAGTGATGGTGCCTGCACCTTCTGCAAAGGCGACGATGCCAAGACCGTCGATGAAATTACCCAGACGCTAAAAACCAAGCCGAACTCGCTGCTGGCACCTGACCGCGGCGTTGCCAGCGTCAACATCGAGAAAAATGCCGTACTGGATGCCAGCCACGCCGATGACTTCCGCGAGGGTGACATCAAGGTCAGCGCCACCGCCATCAGCAAGCAACTGGGCGGCTATTCGGCAGCCGATGCCAGCATCAAGGTAGCTGGTACGCTCAAGGGCGGCAATATCGCCCTGAACAGCAATGCCGTGGCGGTTGTTGACCCAGGCTTGCTGAGCTCGCTGTTCGACAGTGCCGCGATCAAAGCCGACATTCTGAAGATGAAGAATGAAAACGGCTGGAGCGATGAAGAAGCCTGGAAAAAGATCATCGGCGACATCATGGGGCCGATCACCGGGATTGGTTCGCTGAGCAATCCTGATCAGCTCAAGGCGTTGGGTGCAGACCCCGCCGACCTGAGTGAGCTGTCGGCGCTGATTCCCTTCCTGGCGGTGTCGATCGGTCATGCCGACTCCAAGATTGAGGTGCTTGACGGCGCGGACCTGCATGCCAGCCAGAAACTGCTGGTCAAGGCCGACAGCACGCGCACGGTGACGACGGAAAGCTTCTCCATTCCGCTGGTGCAATCGTTGATTCCTTTCAACGCTGGTATGGCCTTTGGCCGCATCAGCGGCACTACCAGCGTGGAGGTCAAGTCGGGAGCCACGCTCAAGGGCGAGCAAGGCATCGCACTGCAAGCGCACAGTCAGAACACCTTGACGGTTGAGTCGGAAGCCACCAATGGGCACGACGCCGAAGGCAAGCAGGCCACCACCACCGGCTTTGCTTTTGCCATGGCCAACACGGGCCTGACCACCTCGGCCAAGGTCAACAGCGGTGCGCTACTGAACACACGGGGCGATGTCAGCCTGCTGGCGCTGACCGAGCAAGCGATCCGGAACAAGGCGGTGTTCAAGTCGTTGGGTAACGGTGCTGCCGGCGGTGCCGTGCTGGCCCTGAGTGTGCTCAACAGCAATACCCAGGCGGCTTTTAATGCCAATCTGAGCGGCGCGCGTCATCTGGACGTCAGCGCCACCAACCTGATTTCCCGTCAGCAAAATGAAGCGACCTCGCAGGCCGGTAAAGGCCTGGCGGACTTCCTTAAGTTTCGTGCGATTGGCACGGTTGATCCGATCAAGAATTATGTGCTGAGCAAGTTCAAGGACGTGAATCCGACTCAGCCGACGGACAGCAAATTCCGTTTGGCCGCCTCGCTGGGATTGGTGGTCAGTGATCAGCAAGCCGAGGCCAGCATTGGCCAGAGCACGCAGCTCAATTTGAGCGGTAATCTTGGGCTCACGGCGCTGCAGGAGATTCGTGAGCTGCACAATCTGGTCAACAGCACCGTAAACGGCTCCAAGAGGGGCGAGGACCAGAATGACTATTCCCTGAGCATGGCCGTGGCGATTGCCACCCTGAATCAGGGCACCCGCACGCTGGTTGGCGATGGTGCGCAGATCACTGCCCAGCGCATCGGTCTGGGCGCTCAATACATCCAACCGTTGAGCCTCGGCGGCTTTGACCGCTGGAGTTCGCTGAGTGATATCGGCAAGAACATGATGAGCCTGGGGGGCTGGCCGAGTGATCTGGCCGGTAAGTTTTCCACCCAATACGCCAACTCCCAGGGCACCTCCGACGAACTGGCAATCACCGGTTCCATCTCGGTGCTGACCAATTTGATTGATACCCGTGCTTGGGTCGGTGATCGGGTTCGCCTGGAAGCCTTGGTCAATGATGAACTCGCCTGGCAGAGCAGGCCGCTGGATGCTCTGGTCGGTTTGCGTGATGCTCAGGGTTTGCTGATTCCGCCCAGCGCCATGGTGGCCAACCGCCGCTGGGATTGGGCGCAACCCATCACGGTGACAGCGGGTAACCAGCTCGGCCAATTGGCCATTGCCGGCAATATCGGCATGTTCCTGTTCGGCACTGCTGTGGGGGGCGAGTCGGCCCCGGGTGAAAATGCCAAGCCCTCGGCTCTTGGCGGTGCGCTCAATATTCAGACTGTTTCCAGCAAGGCCGTTGCCGGCATCGGCGCGCAGGCGGTGGTCAAGGCGGGCGGGGTGCAGGTCCAGGCTTTGCAGGATGATTTGATCCTGGCCCTGAGTCCGTCTGCGGGTAAAGGGGTAAGTGCGGCGGCCAATGGCGCCGCCGTGGCCAATACCCTCACCTCGACGGTCAATGCTTCCATCCACAACACCGCGAGCATGGACGCCAAGCGTATTGGTGTGCATGCAGAACACCGCCTGGGCTTGTGGACGGCGGCCGGTGCCGTGGCGTTGGGTGGCACCGCCGGGGTGGGCGGTGGGCTGGCGCTGAATGTGCTGACCACGGATGTCAATGCGCTGGTGGGCAACAACCTGAACTGGCGACCGGAGGCACTGGGCCAAGGTCTGGAGGCCAGCGGTAAAGGTGTATGGAAGGCCAACGTTCTGGATGTTCAGGCGCTCAGTTCAGGGCAGAGCGGGGCTTTTGCCATCGCTGGGGCCATTGCCAAGGGTAAGGATGAGCAGAAAGAACAGGACGAAGGCACGAAAAAGGCCGGTGATATCGGCAAGCCCACGGTAGAGCTAGCCGACAGCTTTGGTCAGGCGTTGCTGCAGTCGATTACCGTCGGCGTGATCAACGTCACCCCGGCGCTGAGTTCGTTGGCCAGTGCGCCCGGCAAGATCAAGGATGCGGTGACCGAAGCGCCGCAGAAGATTTCGAGTGGCTGGAACAGCATGAAAAAGCTGTTCAGCAAAAGCGACGCCGGTGGTGGTCCGGATGGCGGTGGTGACGACTCGGGCGGCTCAGGCAAGGGCTTCGCCTTGGCTGCTGCTGGCTCGGCCACCATCAATGTGTCGCGTCAGCGCAGCAAAGCGGATCTGGGCAATATCGTGCTCGATCCGCGTGACCCTGCCGAGGGCGGCAGCAAGGTCAACGTGCTGGCCCTCAATCAGACGCACCAGTTCAGTGGTTCCGGTGCCGGCGCGCTGACCCTGGCGGGCAAGCAGAAGAGTGAGTCCAGTGCCGCTCTATCGGGAGCGCTGGCCTACAACCACCTGATGAATGAGACCGATGCGCGGGTGGGCAACGTGCTGTTGCGTGGCAATGACCTGCTGCAGGTGCAGGCCCTCAGCGCAGGTGATCAGATCGCGCTTGGTCTTGGTCTGTCCGTGGCCACCGCCGGTACCGATAAAAATGTCGCGGTTTCGCTGTCCGGCTCGGCCGCGTACATGGGCAACCGCACCCGCGCATTGGTGGAGAACAGCCAGGTGCAACAGCGCCAGGCGGCACCCGGCCAGATCGCAGTCAATGCCTACGACCGCGCACGGGTGATGCTCGGCGGCGGCGCCTTTGCCGGCAGCAAGGGTAACGGCGGCAGTGCCGGCGGTTCACTGGTGGTGGGGGTGCTGGCCAATACCCTGGCGGCGGAATGGCTCGGGAGTGAGGCGAGCAACTTCGCCCGCATGGATGTCACCGCAGCGAGCGCCTCACGGGTGCTGGCCGGTGCGCTGGGCGGTGCCGTCAGCACGGGCAGCGACAGTGGCGCGGGTGCCGGTTCGCTGCTGACACTGGTCTTGGCCAACAAGATCCAGTCGCGTGTCGACGCGTATAAGCCGAACACCACGTCCCCGACGCTGTTGTCTTCGCTGCAAGGCGGGGCGCTGAACCTGTCGGCGCAAAGCCTATCCGGCGCTTCGCCGTTGGACAGCCTGTTCGCCACGGCTGCTGATGGCACCTTGCTTGAGAGCGGTCTTGATCTGGGCGGTGGTAACACCGTATCGGCGATCAAGGTCAGTGGTGAAGTGGACAAGGATTTGCTCAACGGCAAGAACGGCCCCGGTAACCTGTTCGAGGGCCAGATTGCCGGTGAAGCGGTGTTGGCGGTGGCCGGCAGCCTGGGGGCCTCCGGCGGCAAGGCCGGGGTGGGCGGTTCAATGGCGCTGGTGTATTCAGGCAGCGAATACTCCGCCCAACTGGCCAACAGTCACGTCGACCTGAGCGGCGATTTGACGATTGCCGCGCGGCACAGTGCCGACGTGCTGGCGGCTGCGGTTTCCGGTGCGGGCAGCACCGAGGTGGGGGTTTCCGGTTCGGCCACGGCGCTGATTGGTCGCGGCAATGTGCTGGCGGGTCTGGACATGGGCGATCGCACGCTCAAAGCCAATAACCTGCGCATCAGCGCCGAGCGCAGCGGTGGGCACTATTCGCTGGCGGGAAATATCACCGGCAGCAGCGGCTCCACGGCGGTGGGCGGCGCAGTGGGCATCAGCGACATGCAGCAGCGCGTCGAAGCCGTGCTGGAGAAAGGCCGCTATGAACTGGGCGGCGACCTGACCCTGGATGCAGCCCAGCAGAGCCGCATCATCAGTGCGGCCCTTTCAGCGGCCGTGACCTCCGGCAATGTCGCCGTGGGCGGGGCCATGACCTTCAACCGGATTGCCGACACCACCCTGGCAAACCTGCGCAATGCCAAGGTGCTGGCGGATGACCTAAGCATTCGCACCACGCAGGCCGGTCTGGGCGCGAGCATCTGGTCGCTGGCCTTCAACCTGGCCGCCAGTGGCAGCAACACCGGCGTGGGTTCGGCGGTGGCGATCAACCTGGTCGAAGCCACGCGCAAGGCCGAGGTCAATGACAGTGAAGTGGACCTGCGCGGTTCGGCCAGCGTGTTGTCGGGGCTGGATGGCGAAATCTGGGGCGTTGGGGTCAATGCGGTCGGTGGCAGTACGGCTGGGGTTGGCGGCTCGGTGGTGGTCAACAACATCGACGGCAGCGACAGCGCCGGCGTCAGTGGCGGTTACCTGCGCACCAGCGGCAGTGGCAAGAGCCTCACGCTGGACGCGGCGCAAGGGCAGGGCATGCTGATTGCCTCGCTGTCCGGGCAAGTGACCGGTTCGGGTAATACCGGTGTCGGTGGCGCGTTCTCAGTCAACCGCATTGGCGCCCAGCGCAGTGCCTCGATTGCGCAGAGTGATATCCGTGGTTTTGCCAGCGGTGCGCTGTCTGCCAGCCTGGATCAGTCTATCTACGCCGCCGCTGTCTCCGGTGCCGGTGCTAGCACGGCGGCTATTTCCGGTTCGACCACCAGCAACGTGATTGAAGGCAGCGAAACGGCCAGCATCACGGGTAGCCGCATTGAACTGGGCCGTCTTGAGCTCAATTCCAGCCGTGGCAGCCGGGAAATCTGGAGCCTGGCCGGTACCGTGGGCGGGGCCGGCAACGTCTCGGTGGGCGTGGCCAACGCCAATAACATCATTCTGGCTAAGCGCATTGCGGAAGTCAGCGGCAGTCAGTTGCTGCTCAATGGCGCGCTGAGTCTGCGCAGTGGTGGCGCTTCGGGTATCCGTTCGCTGGCGGTTGGGGCCGGCGGTGCGGGCTCGGCGGCCGTCGGTGCGTCGCTGGCGATCAATGTGATCAAGGGCGAAGAGCGCGCCAGCCTGGACAGCAGCAGCGTCAGCGGTGCTCAGGGCGTCGAGGTCAAGGTGACCGATGGGGCGGCGGACATCTACACCGCCGCCGGTAACGTACAGGTGGGCGGCAGCGGTTCCGGCACCGGCGCGGTCGCCATCAGCACCATCGAGCAGCAGCGGATTGCGCGGATTCTCGACAGCACCGTCGCGGCCGGCACTTCGGCTATCGATGTCCTGGCCACCAGCGCCGGCAGCATTCGCACCCTGGCGGTCAGCGGCAGCATTGGCGGCAGTGGCGGCGTGGCCCTATCCAATGCCAGCAACAACATCGGCGCAGTGACCCGCGCGCAGATCGACGGCAGTGCGGGAACGGCCGGCGTGGTCACCGTCAAGGCGTTGGACACCTCAAGCATCGCGGCGCTGTCCGGCGGTGCGGCCGCTGGTGGCTCGGCGGCTGTCGGTGCGGCGACATCGGTCAATCGCGTGGCCAGCCAACTGGAAGCCCGTGTGCAAGGGCGCAAGGCGGCACAGAGCTGGCTGCTCAGCGACCTCATTGTCGCCGCACATTCGAATTCGACCATCCGTTCGGCGTCGATCAGTGGCGCGGCTTCGGGTACGGCTTCGGTGGGCGGGTCGGCCGCCACCAACGTGATCCAGAGTTCTGCTCGGGCATTTATCGAACAAGGGGCCTGGGTCGTCGCGCAGAACAACGTCACGGTGTCGGCGCGGACGCAGGACCAGATCAGCGGGGCTGCGGGTGCCTTTATGGCCAGCGGCACGGCGTCGGTCGGTGGTTCGGCCACGGTCAACGTGATTGAAAACAGCACCACTGCGGGGATCACGGGCGCTCAGACGCAGGTCAGCGCACTGGCGCTGGGTGAAGCGGCGGGCATTGATAACGGCGTGTTGCTCAATGGCCCGAACGCCACAGAACGCCTGTGGAGTGATGCAGAGCAGTTCAATCCGATTCCCAATCTGGGCTTGGGTACACGGCAGTTCCGTGGGCTGGCGGTTCAGGCCAGTTCGGTGCAGCAGATTGGTCAACTGGCCGCGGCCGGTTCGATTTCGTTTGTTCCCCTCTACAGCGCATCGGTTTCGGGCCTGGGCAATAGCAACGTCATCGGTGGCCTCACGCATGCCAGCATCGAGTCGGCGCAAATCAATCAGGCGCAGGGGGCTGCAGCCGCGCAACAGGTACTGGTAGGCGCTGCCAGCCATGCGCTGAGCGCCAGTTATCTGGCCAGTGCGTCGTTCAGCCTCGGTGTGGCGGCGGTAGCGGCAGCCTTGGACACCACGGTGATTCAGCGTGACACCCGCGCCTTTATCAGCGGTGCCTTGCTGGCCAGCCGAGCCTCCACCGAGGTGCTGGCGGCGTCCACTCAGTTCGCCAGCAGCCTGTTGGCCAGTGCCGGCGGTGGCATTGTCGGGACGGCTGGCAACGCCACCCTGGTGATTGCCAAAGGCACCACCGAAGCCCGGGTGGATAAAGGCAGTGAGTTGCAGGTCGGCAGTCTGTTGGTCAGCGCGGATGCGCTGCAACAGTTCAGTGCCAATGCGCTGGCCCTGGCCGGTGGTTTGGTGGGTGTGGGGGCCAACTTCGGTCTTGTGCTGAATCAGGCGGTGACCCGCGCGTGGGTCGGTGAGGCGTTGAATGCCTCCAATTCACTGGCTGACAGCCGTGTGCAGGCCGGCTCCGTCGCGATTCACGCGCGTGGCAACACGGAACTGCACAGCAATCTGGTGGGCGCCGCGGCCGGTGGTGGTGCAGTAGCCGGTTCGGCGCTGGTGCAGGTTGTGGAAACCACCACTGAAGCCGGTGCCAGCCAAGCCCTGTTCGGCACTCCGGCCGCTCCATTGAGCAGCCTCGACATCAATGCCCACGACAACCTGCGCGTGACCGGCAATGTCGGCTCCGGAGTGGTGGGCGCTGCAGCGCTGGGCGCGTCGGCCAACGTGGTGGTGGCCAACAGTGCAACCCGCGCGCTGCTGGACCGCAGCACCGTGCACGCGGGCAGTCTGAGCGTGAATGCCTTGCGCGAAGGCTATGCCGAACTGCTCACCACTTCGGGTGGTCTGGGCTTTGCCAGCCTCAGCGGCAGTCTGGGTTTGTTATTGCTGGGCAGCGGCGCGACTCAGGTCAGCGCCGGTGACAGCACGGTTGATCCACTGAGTTACCTGAACAAAGACGGGCAGGGCACGCTGGCCACACTCGATAAGCTGAGCAGCACCGGCCCGGTGACCGAGTTGAATCACGATGAGGTGGTCTGGGATGACGCTAGCCAGCGCTACACGCGTGTCACGGTCAGCGACAAGGCGGATGCCGAGCGGATCAACACCAGCTCCAAGGTCACCGTCAGTGACCGCCTGCAGAGCAACAGCAGCCGTAAGCATGAAACCGTCGCCCGGGTCAGCGACAGCCAGATCAGCCTCAGTGGGGCGGCTTCGGTACAGGCTCAGGATCGTCTGGCCAGCCGTAACCAAGCCGGCAGTCTGAATGCGGGCGGCGGTGC
Source organism: Pseudomonas sp. 9AZ (assembly GCF_902506525.1). Classification (NCBI taxonomy): domain Bacteria; kingdom Pseudomonadati; phylum Pseudomonadota; class Gammaproteobacteria; order Pseudomonadales; family Pseudomonadaceae; genus Pseudomonas; species Pseudomonas sp. 9AZ. The sequence goes on along the minus strand of NZ_LR733840.1, from coordinate 3,975,982 downwards.
CTATGGCGCGGCCATGGCATTCAGCCTGTCCAATGCGCGGGTCAGCGCCGAGATTTTGCGCGGCACGCTGAATGCCGCCAGCTTGCTCATCAAGGCCTCGGCCGTGGACAAGAGCACCCCCGAACTGAGCGGTGATCACACTCAGGCCATGCTGGTTAATGCGATCAGTGGGCAGGCGGCGGTTGTCGGTGCCGTGGGCGGTGCCGTCGCGGCGGCTGTGTTGAACAATGGCGTGAGCACTGTCCTCGGCGGGCCGGTGCAGCTGACAGGCAGCCTCAATGGGCAGGCCAGCGACAACCAGAACCTGCAGGTGAAAGCCTCGGGGCTGGCGGTCGGTGGGTTGGCCGGGGCCGGGCTGGTGTTGGGCGTTGCCGCCCATGACAGCCAGGTTAGTCTGGATGTGGCACCGGGTGCCGCATTGCAGGCGAGTGACATCCTGTTGTCTGCATTATCTGCAGGGTCAGCCCAGCTGAATGGCTGGGGCAGCAGTGGTGGTGTGTTAGGCGGGGTTAATGCTCTGCTGTTGTTGGCCCGTGATACGGCGCATGCCCGGTTGAGCATCGGTGATGGTGCCCGCCTGCAGGCCACACAGGCGTTGGATCTGGATGCGCAGGTACGCACGCGCTTGCAGGCCCGCAGCGAAGGCTATGCGTTGGGCGGTCTGCTCGCGGTGGGCGGCAGTGTGGTCGACACCTTGAACAGTGCCCAGGCCGAGTTGACGGTTGGCAGCAACGTGCTGCTGTCAGCCACCACCGGTCAGCTGCGCAGCCGCGTGCTGCGTGAGGGCGAGCAGGACAGTGCGACCGTGCATGCGCAGAGCCTGGCCGGTGGTGTGGGCATCTCTGCCAACGCCGCCGTGGCCACCGCGCGCTCGAACAGCAAGGCGCTGTTGCGCACCAGTACCAGCAGCCGTTTTGCCGGTGCTGACGGGGGCAGCTGGACCTTCCTGGCGGAAACCGATGTGCGTCAGCGCGCCACCGCCGATGGCCGGCTGGTCGGCATGCTGGCGCTGGGTGCCACCGTGGCGCAGGCACTGTCGCAGTCGCAGACACTGGCCGAAGTGGCTGGTCTGTTTGAGAGCAACCTGAGCACGGTGAAGATCAACGCACTTGGCAGTCAGGACAACCAGGCCGTTGCCAGCGCGGGTCAGGGAGGCTTGGTCAGTGGTGCGGCAGCCGTTGGCAAAACCGCCGACAGTAGTTCGACCCTGGCCAGCTTCTGGGCACGTGGTGTGCTCGGTAATGCCATGCAGGTGGGCAGCCTGGCCCTCAGTGCGTTGCAGCAGTCGCGCTTCAACAGCTTTGTCGACAGCAGCAGTGCGGCACTCCTTGGCATGAGCGGTGCCCATGCGCAGAACGACATCAACCTGACCACCAGTGCCCGGTTGTTGGACGGCGCGCGCATCAACAGCCGCGGCTACAGCCAGAGCGCCCGTGCCAACGTCAGCAAACCCCAGGCAAGCGCCTATAACGTGCAATCCGGCTCCGGTGGTGTGGTCGATGCGGCGGCTGCGCGCAGCCTCAGTGCGATCTCCCTGGATACCAGCAGCCTGGTCGGCAACGACGTATTGCTGCGTGTCGACGGCGATTGGCGCAACCCGAAAAAACTGGAAATTCAGGCCTTCAACCGTATTGATGGCTATGACCGGGTCAAACTCGACAGTGGCGGTGTGATCAGCATTGCCCGTGCCGAATCCCGCATCGATGTGCTCAAGAGCAACGCCGAGGTGCGCGTGGGTGAGCGCGCCGACCTCTACAGCATCGGCGATCTGGTGCTGGCTGCCAGCGGTGCTTATGTCATCGACAGTCAGGCTAACGCCAAGACGTTCGGCGCAGCCGGTGCGGCCAGCGCCAGCAGTCTGGCGCGGGTCAAGGCCGACTATGTGGCGCGCGTAAACGCCAATGCGGCGCTGTTCGCCTATGGCGATCTACGTTTGCAGGCCGGTTATGGCCTTGATGGCGCGATGAACCGTGCAGAGCTCACGGCGCGTACTGACCTGTGGAACAACACCGCCTTCCCGGTGGTGACAGACCCGGATGCCGCCGCAGAGTACCTGCGTACCAGCAACCTGCACGTGAACGCCGGTAGCCGGCTGCGCAGCGTGGGTGACATTCATGCCTATGCCGGGCAAGGGCATGGCGTACTGACTGGCAAGGGCATTGGCCGTGACCTCTACCGTCAGGCCGCCGCCGACCTGCTGGGTGCCATCGTTGGGCAGGTGTCGCTGGACATCAACGGCGGTAGCACCCTGAACAGTGGTCAAGGCCTGGTGCGTATCGATGGTCAGTTGGATGCAGGCGTTTACAGCCAGCGCAAGTTGGTGATCAGTGGCTTGAAGTACCTGCTCAATGGCCAGGAGGTCAACCCGGCCAGCCTCAATGCCTCGACCCAAGGCACGCTCACCGTCGTTCCGGTGATGCAGGAAGTCAGTGATGGCATCACTTGGAGCCTCAAGCAAAGCGAATACTCACAGTTGCTGACGCAGCGCCTGCAGGAACTCAATAACCGCTTAGCCAGCTACGGTATTTCGGCGGTTGAACGGGCGGCTTTTGAAGCTGAGCGTACCCTGCTGAACAAAACCCTGAGCAAGCTGTATGAGCAGATGGGCGGTACGGTCGCCAATAACCCCGGTGCTGTTTCCGGCGAGGGGACCCTGCCGGAAGGCTTGAAAATCTGGCTGTTGGAGATTGATCCGATATTGGCCAAGCCCGGCAATATTCTTGTGCAAGGCGATGCCCTGATCGGCAGCGGCAAGCTCAATGCACCGGGCGATGCGAAGATCGAAATCATCAACCACAGCGAGGCATTCCTTAGCCTCAAAGGGCTGGAAATCCCGGATCACCTGGGCGGCCAGTTGCTCTTCAATGGCGCCAAGATGTCTGGCAATGCCAGCATTCAGGCCGCTAACAAACCGGGCAGTGGCAACGCGGCCTTCAGCAGCGTGACCGTGGCGGAAAACTCGGCAGCACCACGCATAGTGGTGCAGAACCTGCGCAACCCGGCTGACAACATCAAGGATGCTTCTGGCTTGAGCATGCCCGCGGCCGATATCTACGTCGCGGGCAGCCTGCTTAACAAACGCGGCGAGATCGAACTGACTGCCAAATACGGCAGCATCTACGCCAATGCCGATATCCGCGCGCAGAAACTGAGCCTCAGCGCCGGTCAGGACTTTGTCCTGAACAACCCCAAGTCCTTTGTACACATCGGCGGCGACCCGGCATTCAACAACAACGGCAGCACGCTTCACGGCAATGGTTCGGCCACGGTGGCCGGGCAGAACGTGGTGATCAATGCGCTGTACCTGAACATCAATGGCCTGGTCCAGAGCGGTGTCGCGGATTGGCGGGCGACCATTGATGAATCGCGCTTTGCCAATCTAGACGGGCGCCGTGCACAGGCCGTTGGCAACCGCTTGCAACTGGTGCAGACCGATGCCCGTACCGGCACTCTGGGGTATGCCTGGGATTACGACAGCAACAGCATCGTGCTCGATCAGGTGCAGGTGGGTGGCGGTTACATGGAGCTGACCGGGCACATCCTCAGCACTGGCAATGGCCAACTCAAGGTGCTCGACGGTTTCAGCCAGGTGCACGTCACCAACAACACCACGCGCCATCTGGAACTGGCCGGGCTGGACCTGGGCCGCGGCGTGGAAGGCACCCTGCGCATCAACGATCTGGGGCGTGGCGAACAGGGGCAGCAGACCGGCGGTGATCGGCTCTGGTCGACGGTGTACACCCGTGTGGGCGATCAGGTGCAGCGTTATGAAGGTTGGAGCAATGGCCCGCTGACCCTCAAAGGCAGCAGCAATGGCCGCGATACCAGCTACACCACCACGGCCGGGCGTTCCTACGTCTGGCTGACCGGGCGCGACGACAGCATCACCACCACCCGGCAAGAGTACTGGGACGCCTTCTGGGGCTTTATCCCGACCGGTGATGGCACCCTGGCCTGGGAAAAAGTGGTCAAGGGCCAGAGCACGGCCATTCCCGGGGCCGAGTACATGGGCAGCACTCAGGGCCTGTACCGGATCGACAAAGACCGTATCCGTAACCACCGCTTTGCCGAGGACGCAGCGCTCAACGCGATCTATCAGAATGCCGCCTTGCAACTGGCGGACGAGGATCCGGATAACGCGCTGTTGCAACTGTTCCGTGTCGGCCTTGGGGCCGGTGAAATTTCCCGGGTCAACGAGACTTACACCACCGCTGATCCGGTCAAGATCAACCAATTCGCCGGTGGTTACTGCAAGACCCATTTCATTTGGTGCCAGGTTTACCGCACCACCCTGACCAAGGTGTTCAGCTCGGGCGAAAAAGAAATCAACCGCTATGCGGTGCAGGCTGATCGCCCCATCAACATCAGCTTTATCGGCAGCGAGAGTGGGCTGATCGACCTGATGGCCAAGGGGGATGTGACGCTGCGTGGTTCGTTGTACAACCTCAGCGGCAGCACATCGCTGAAGGTCGACGGGGCGCTGCGGCAGAACAATGACAGCCTGGTGATTGCCGCGCGTGACCTCGACCTGCAGGCCGGGCAGTCAATCGGCAGCGCCGAACAGGCCTTGCGGGTCGAGGCCACCCGCAGCCTGGGCGCTTCCAGCCAGTTCGGCTCGATCGACCTCAAGGCCCTCAATGGCGGCGTCAACCTGACACGCCTGAGTGCCGGCGGTAATCACCTTTCGCTCAGTGCCCAGGGGGACATTCTCGGCCAGGCCGGGATGGTGGTGACGGGCAAGACCCTTAACCTGACCTCCAGCCACGGCAGCATTGGTGCCGCTGGCAATGCACTGCGCATTGATTCGGGCAACAGCGCCCAGAGCTTGCTGCGGGCGAACGCCGTGAGTGATATCCACCTGGAGGAAGTGGGTGGCAACCTCTGGCTGGATCAGGTCAAAGCGGGTGGCGATGTCTGGCTCAAGGTCAGTGCCGGTGACCTGTATGACGGCAACAGCGAACTGAACTACGACAATCGCGCCCTGAGTGAGCTGCAGCGCCTCTGGGCCAGCATGGGCCTGACCGGCAGTGCTGCCGATGAAGCGCTGGCACAACAGCGTGATGCCTTGGTCAAGGCCGGGCAGCAGCGGTATGCGCAGTACTGGCGCATGCGTCAGGGCGGGGCGCTGAGTTTCGATGCCCAGCAGGCCGCCTTCACGGACGGGCAGCGCAACCAGCTCACCAGCCTGGGCTGGAGCGTGCAGCAGATCGTCACCGAGGAGGCGCGGCGAATCGCTGACTACCAAGCCCTGCATACGCTGTATGGCGCGGGCAGTTTTGATGCGAACTTCACCTACCAACTGCAAGGCAGCGAGCTGGCCAGTCTGGAGCAGACGGCTAAATGGACGGATGAGCAACTGCGCTACTCGATTTCCGCCAACCTGTTGCGCCGCGACGATGGCGGTTCGGTGGTCAAGGAGGCCAACAACATCGAGGGTCGCAACGTCACCCTGGAGGCCTCGCGCATTGGCCGCCTGAAAGCCGATTCGATTGTCATCGACCTGAGCCAGGCCGCTACGCTGAGCAACGAACAGCGCGCGGCGCTGGCGTCTGCTGAGCGTGATGACATCGTCTTTGATGCCAATAACCCGCTGCTGATCCGGGTGATTCAGCGCGATGACGTCAACGTCAAGGCCGGCGGAACCCTGACCGCTACGGCGCAAACGGACCTGTTCCTCGGTGGCGAGCAGGACTTCAACGTGCATGCGCTCAACGGGCGTAGCATCAGCCTGAAAACCGATGGCAGCATCGTCAGCAGCAATGGCGACAAGGTGGTCATTCGTGGTCATGACGTCACCCTGGAGGCGGCCGGCGGCAGTATCGGCAACGCACAGGCGTTGAATATGGAGGTCACTGGCGACCTCACCGCACGGGCACGGCTGCTCAACCTGGTGCAACACGGCGATCTGGCCGTGGAGCGTCTGACGGGCGTGGACAGTCTGTCGCTGCAGGTGCTGGGTAACCTGCGCGCCGCCAGTCAGCTGGGTGAAAACCTGCTGGGCGGGCAGATCAACCTCAAGGTCAGCGGCCTGACCGGGGCCGGCGGGCAGCGCTTGCAACTGGGCACAGGGCTGGTGTCTCAACAGATCAATCTCGACCTGGGTGCTGATGCCTGGCTCGGCGGCCTGCAAGGCGCGTCCAGTCAGCCGGGCGTGCTGCATCTGGGCACGGTTGCCGTGAACGGTACGTTGGATCTGGGTCAAGTCAGCGAGGTGCAGCAGCGCGGTGCGTGGCAGCTTGGCGGCTTAGTGGCGGACGTCAGCGGCGACTGGCTGGCCAGTGCCGGCAGCAGCCTGAATGCCGACAAGGGCGTCCTGCTCAACAGCGGTGGCGACGTGCGCCTGGGCAATGTCAGCGTCGCCAACGGTGATCTGGATATTCAGGCCGCACGCCTCAGTGCAGGGGCACCGTCGACGCGCTGGCACGCCAGTGGTCTGCTGCGTCTTTCCAGCCTGGGTGATATTGGCAGTCTGGTGCAACCGCTGGAGCTGTCGGCCCGGCAGCTGCAGGTCAACAGTGTCACCGGTGGGTTATTCCTCAGCCTGGCTGCTGGCATTCAGAGCGGGACATTGGACAGTGCCGGTCATCAGTGGCTGCGCAGCCTGGGTAATCTGCGCCTGGATCGGGTCAGCAGTGGCGGGGACATTCAACTGCAGGGCAGCGGTCTGCTCGAACTGACTGCACTGAATGCCGAGCGTGATCTGGATCTGAGCGGTGAAGCCCTGACCGTCGGCACCTTGCACAGTCGTAACGGCAATCTGACGGTCAATCTGAGTGATGCCCTGCGTGTCGACACGCTCAGCGTGGCGGGCTTCGGCAAGCTGAGCAGTGCATCCGCGGTACTGGGGGAGGCGAGTTTTGCCGGCGCGCTGGAGCAGGTGCACAGCGGTGCAGTGCAAATCGACCGGCTGACCCGTGCCGGTAACTGGACCCTGCAGGCCGACTCGGCACGCATTGGCAACGCCACGGTCAACGGCCAAGTCCGGCACACCCTAAATGGCGCGCTGAATCTGGGCCAACTGGACGCCACCGGCGGCTGGAATCTGACTGCCGGTCGCAGCGAGATCACCGAGGCCAACCTGGGTGGCGCGGTGAGCATGCAGTTGCATGACACGCTGCAATTGGGCGCATTGACTGCCGGCCAGGGCTGGACTCTGCGCGGCACCTCGGCCACGGTCACCAGCGCTGATATCCAAGGCGTCATTGACCAGCACCTGAGTGATGCACTGGCGCAAGACAGCCTGAAGGCTGGCGGGAACTGGACCCTGCAGGCCGATTCGGCGCGCATCGATAACGCCACGGTCAACGGTCAGGTGCAGCACACCCTCAATGGCGCGCTGAATCTGGGGCAACTGGACGCCACCGGCGGCTGGAACTTGAAAGCAGGTCGCAGCGAGATCACCGAGGCCAACCTGGGTGGCGCGGTGAGCATGCAACTGCATGACGCGCTACAACTGGGCCGTCTGACCACCTCAGGCCGTTTTACCTTGCAAGGCACTGCCGCGCAGATTGATCACCTGGTCGTGGGTGCAGAGGCTGACCTTGAGCTGGCGGGTGATCTGACGCTGCAGCGCTTGCAGGCGAAGACCTCGCAGCTGCGGGCAGGCAGCGCATCGCAACTGGCCGATCTGGCCATTGACGGTGACCTGCTGGTGCGCGTGGCTCAGGACATGTGGCTGCAGCGTGCGGCGGTGAGCGGTCATGCCGACCTGCAGCACACTGGAGCTCAAGGCACGCTGCGCGTTGGCTCACTGGATGTTGGGCGAACGCTGAACATCCAGGGCGCGGGTCACTGGCTGGGTGACAGTGCGCTGGTGCAGGGTGATGTCAGTGCCGACATCGGCAGCGGGACCTTTGGCCGGTTGGAAAGTACCAGCGGTGCCTTGCGTCTGAATGCTGGCGGGCATTTGGCGGTCGATGAGTTGCACAGCCGTCTGCAACGGATTGACCTGTCGGCGGGCAGTGCCCAGCTCGGCCGGGTGAGCGCGGCGGGTGAATTCAAGGCGCATACCCAGGACGATCTGAGTGTGCTGGAGGGGCGCAGCGGCGGCGACATGAGCCTCACCACGGCCGCAGGTCATCTGGGCCACATCCGCTTCGGCACCGCGATGGACCCGAATGATCCAGCCGGCTTGCTGGCGGCTCATTTGCAAACCACTGGTAACCTGTTGGTGCATGCTGACGGGGATGTGCTGGGTGGCAATGCCGAAGCAGATTTGGAACTGCGCATGATTGGCCGCAACCTGCGCTTTGGTCGGGCGCAGAGTCTCAAGGAGGATATCTTCTTGCAGGCCAACGGTAACTTCCTGCAAGTCCATGGAAATATCACCGGGCAGGTGGTGGAGGCCAAGCGGGACGTTGGCATCATTGCCAACGGTGATCTGAGCATGCCCAAGGTGCTGTTCGGGGGCACCTACTCGCTCAAAGCCGGACGTGATCTGGTGGTGGGCCTGGGCGGCGACCTGAATATCACCGGTATTGCCGAAGCCGGCCGTGATCTGCGTTTTGAAATTGCCGGCAAGGTTGACCTGGAGGGAGTGAGGGCCGGGCGTAACCTGAGCATCGTTTCCGGTGCCGCGATCAACATTGAGCAGTTTATCGATGCCGGTGGCCACATCACGCTCAAGGCCAACCAAGGCGATATCCGCATCGGTCAGCGCATCCGCTCCAGCGGTCAGTATGAGGGGCAGGCGGTCGCAGGCAATATTCTGCTGAGCGCCTCCGGCCGTATCGAGACGCCGCTGGTGGAAAGCCTCAATGGGCGTATTGAGGTCGAAGGTGCACGCCTGCAACTGGGTGATTTGGCATCCAGTCAGCGTATCGATCTGCAGGCCGGTGAGCAGATCACTGTTGCTAACAGCCGCAGCGGCGAAGAGCAGCGTTGGTTGGCAGATGCCATTCAGGTTGGACAAGCCGTAGATGCGGGCGGCCACATCACCTTCAATGCACGCAAGGGCGATATCCGCGTCGGTCAGCGCATCCGCTCCAGCGGTCAGTATGAAGGCCGCACGATTGCCGGTGACATTCTGCTGAGCGCCGCCGGCAGCATCGAGGCACCGCTGGTGGACAGCCGCAATGGGCGTATCGAAATGACCGGCGCGCGCCTGCAACTGGGCGATCTGGCTGCCAGCCAACGTATCGATCTGCTCTCGCGTGGGTTGATTCGGGTGGCCACCAGCCGCAGTGCAGGTGATCAGCGTTGGACCGCCGATGAAGGCATCTTCTTCGAACGTTTGCTGGCCAGTGGTCAGGCATTGCTTGATGGCCTGCTTGATGTGCGGGGTACACAGCTGCGCGCCGAACAGGGTGTGCAGGTGCGTGCGGGCATTCGCCAGGGTGGCTCAGACGCTGCCAGTATTCATCTGCAGCAGGCCGAGGCGCCGACTCTGAGCCTGTGGGCGGGGAATCTGGTGCGGGTTGCCGATGCGGCCATTGGTCAGCGCCTGGATCTGCATGGTCGTGACATACAGCTCTACGGACGACACACCGGTAGCGGTCAACTGGATCTCTGGGTGCAAGGGAGCGCCGAGCAGCAGATTGCGGACACCCTGTTGTTGCGCCTGGATGCCGCCAGCATCGCCGCTCCGCGTCTTTATGTGGCCGACGCGCTGATTGACACCACGGCGGCACAGGTTGATTTGCGTGATGCACGCGGAGTCAATCGGCTTGAATTGCGCACCCCGCAAGCGCGGGTGCGCATGGACAATGCCAGCCCGGTTTACATGGCCGATGCCGATGTGCAGCTGTACGAACTGGACAAAGCATTCAGTCTCAAGCAGAGCAGCCTGTTGTCTGACACCAGTGCCTATGTCCTGCACCGCAAACTGACCCATCAGGTGGTGGTGCCGAACTTCAGCATCAACCGCGAAGCCAGCACAGGTGTCCCGTATCAGGGGATTTCTGCGGCCCGCTTTGCCGAACAGCACCTGTCGAGCGGCCTAACGCTGGTACGTCTGTCGTCATTGCTCAATAGCCTGGCTGCAGCGGTTGTGCCGAGCAGTGTCTGGGTGCCCGCCTGGAGTCAGGCACCTGTGGAAACCCGTATCAATATTGATGTAGCCGATGAGCGGCTGGAAGGAGATGAGGTGGCTTCTTGGTCCCTATGATGATCACCCCGCGTGCTGCCTGGCTGATGTTGGTCATGTTGGTCAGCATCAGCGTACAGGCTGCGCAGCCTATCGGTCCGCAGGTCCCCGGGTTGGTTAACCCGAACCTGCAACGTGAGCAGGTGGAGCAGATTCAGCAACAGCAGCGTATCGAAGAGCGGGCCCGGCGTACGCAGGTGCCGGCGTTACGCGGTGATGCGCCTGCTGATCAGGTTTTGCCGGATCAGGGCGAGCGATTCGTACTGACGGGTATCGCCTTCAATGCCTCGGTCTATCTGCCTCGCGAGCAGTTGGAGTCCTTGGCCCAGGGGTATGTCGGCCGTGAAATCGGCTTTGCCGAATTGAATCAGCTGCTGCGCGAAATCAATGCGCTCTACGAAGCGCGTGGCCAGCTGACGGCGCGAGCATTGATCCCGGCGCAAAGCCTGGAGGACGGTCAGTTGCGCATTGTACTGGTCGAGGCGAAGGTCGATCAGGTCACCTGGAAGGGAGAGACGCGTAAGGTCGGTGAGCGTTTCTATGCTCAACGCCTGAATGTGCAGCCGGGCAGCACCCTGGACAGTCCTGCGCTGATGAGTGCGATTCAGCGTTTCAATGCCACCACGCCTGGCCCTCAAGTAACGGCCAGCCTGGCCCCCGGCGCTCGCTTTGGTACTACATCGGTTGAGCTGGAGGCGTTCGAGCCTGAAACGCTGCAATGGAGCCTGTTTGCCAACAACTATGGCAATGAAAGCACTGGCCGTGAGCAGTATGGCGGCAGCCTCACCTGGTTTTCGCCGACCGCCGTGGCCGATGCCCTCAACCTGCTGCTGGTAACAACCGCAGGTTCGCAATATGCCAGTCTGCGCTACAGCCGGCCGCTGAACCGCTGGAACGGGGTGGCCTATGCCGAGGTGGGCGGGAACAGCATGACCGTGGAGGAGGGGCCGCTGGCTGCACTGAATATCGAAGGGGAGTCGCGCACCTACACCCTGGGGTTTGACCAGCCCTGGTGGCTGGATGACAACTGGCTGCTGCAAGGTGGCCTGGGGTACAACCAGCAGCACTCAGAGAATACCGTCGAAAGCTTCACCCTCAGTGAAGTAGATACCCGGGAAGCCTTTCTACGCGGCCAGCTCGAGTACCGGGCAGCACCTTGGTACCTGCGTTATGAGCAACGCGTGCGTCAGGCCAGTGTGGACAACGCGGTGAGTGGTGATAGCGGCAGCTACGCCCTGCTCAATGGGCAGGGTTACCTATCGCGAGCTCTGGGCGAGCAGTATGAGTTGGTCGGACGGTTCGGCTGGCAATTCGCCAATAACACCGAAGAGCTGCCAGCGTCACTCTTCTACCAGTTTGGCGGTATCAGCAGCGTACGCGGGTATGACCCTGGCGTCATTTCATCGCCTCAAGGGGCAACGCTCAACCTGGAAGCCTGGTGGCGTCACAGTCCGCGTTGGCAGCCTTTTGTGTTCTTCGACTATGGCCGTGCCATGGAGCTGGGCATCACCGACATCGACCTGCAGAGCGTCGGCGTCGGACTCAATTTCAACTGGGGCCGGCACCTGAGCCTGAGCCTGACAGCCGCCAACACCCTCAAGGATGTGGTGCCTGATCAGGACGGCGGCCAAGTGCTGGCCCAGATCATTCTGCGCTGATGCTTTATTACTTTTGATGGAGACTCAACATGACCACGCTTCTACTCTACAAAGACATCAAGGCCCTCAACCGCGAGGAACATCAAACTCTCAAGTTGCAGCCTTCGGAAAACTGCGGGTTTGCGGCGGATACTCATCTGGTGCCTGTGGCCGGGCTGGAGTTCTTCCAGGCCGCACGTCATTACCCGCTGGTCTTTATCGGTGAAGGCGCACAGGCCACGCCGATCGCCTTGCTTGGTCTGGCGCAGGGGCACAATGGCTACCTGGATGATGAGTTGCGCTGGCAGGCCAATACCTACATCCCGGCCTTTATCCGCCGCTATCCCTTCGTGCTGGCGCAGGATGAGGCGAGCAACTTTACCGTTTGCTTCGATGCGGCGTTCAGTGGCTGGAATCAGCAGGATGGTCGTGACCTGTTCGACGCTGAAGGGCAGAACAGTGTATACCTGGATGAAATGATTCAGTTCCTGCAGAACTTCACTGCCGAGATGGAGCGTACCCGTGCGTTTGTGGAAAAGCTCAATGCCTTTGAGTTGCTCGCTCCGCGTACGATCAAACTGACCCACAGCAGCGGCGAAAGCTTTGTGCTCAGCGACTTCCTGGCCATTGATGAAGAGAAGTTTCTGGCACTCTCCGATGAACAGGTGCTGGAGCTGAACCGTGCCGGTTTCCTGGGTTGGATCTATGCCCACCTGATGTCGCTGGGCAACGCCAATCAGCTGTTCGATAACTTTTTATCGAAAAAACAACAGGCGCAACGGGTGACACATTAACTGTGTAAGTGCCTTTTTGAGTCCCGCTGGCTGATCTCAGGTGAGGCGTGTTAGTCACGCTTCATTTGGGGCCGCCTCATACGGGCGAATTCATTATTGAGCGCTTTTGATGTTTGACGAAGTCAAGTTGCGTCTGTGTTAGGCAATAAAAAAGCCGGCTTGTGGCCGGCTTTTAGGGGGTGGTAGCTACTTATTTTTGGTAAGCAGCGACCGCCTTGTTAATCAGGTTGCGGGCCTCGTCGGCGCCAGCCCAGCCTTCAACCTTGACCCACTTGCCCTTCTCCAGATCTTTGTAGTTCTCGAAGAAGTGCTTGATCTGCTCGATCAGCAGTGGGGGCAGGTCGGTGTATTCCTGTACGTCTTTGTACAGCACGGTCAGTTTGTCGTGCGGTACGGCAACCAACTTGGCGTCGCCGCCGGCTTCGTCGCTCATCAGCAGCACGCCAACTGGACGGGCGCGGATAACCGAACCTGGTGCCACTGGATATGGAGTGACAACCAGTACGTCGAGGGGATCACCGTCGTCAGCCAGGGTGTGCGGGATAAAACCGTAGTTGGCCGGGTAGAACATCGGGGTGGCCATGAAGCGGTCGACCATCAGGCAATCGGTGTCGTGGTCGATTTCGTATTTGATCGGCGCGTGGTTGGCCGGGATCTCGATGGCGACGTAGATGTCGTTTGGCAGGTCTTTACCAGCTGGGATCTTGCTGTAGCTCATGGGGCGACTCCCGAAGGGTGGGCCAAAAAAGTGGCGCGATTATAGGCATATTCACCAGGGGTTGCTACGCCGGGATGCCTAGCCATTGGTCGCGAACCCACTGTCTTCAGTTCTGACCTGGTAGTCGGGGTTGCTGGCTTGCAACTGCTGCAGGCGTGCCAGTGGATCCTGCCGGTAGAACAGCGCCAGCTGCGCGTACACCGCCGGGAAGGCGCCGGCGAGCAGGTCTGGGGCGCTGAAGAAGTATTCGCTGGTGACGGCGAAGAATTCTGCCGGGTTTTCCGCTGCATAAGGGTCGATGGCGGTGTCGGCCTCGGGATTGGCATCCAGCTCTGCATTCATCTGATCAAAGGCGCTTTGCATGGCTTGGGCCCACGCCTGCACGGCCATAGTGCTGTGCAACGGCGGCAGGCCGTTGGCGTCGCCGTTAAGCATGTCCAGCTTGTGCGCCAGTTCGTGGATCACCAGGTTGTAGCCATCCCATTGGCCGCTGGCCTGCACGCCTGGCCAGGCGAGGATCACCGGGCCTTGCTGCCAGGCTTCGCCGCTGTGCTCGGCGTCCCATTCGTGGACCACGCCGCTGGCGTCGCGGTGGCGCTGCGGGCTGACGAAGTCATCTGGGTAGAGGACGATCTCATGGAAGCCCTGATACCAGTTGAGATCGGCCAGGTGCAGCAGCGGCAGTTCGGCCTGCACCGCCAGCAGCAGGCGCGCCTGGGCGTCGAGGTCTACGCCGGGCAGGGCGCTGAGGTGTTTGTGATGCAGAAACAGCACAGCGCGTTCGCGCAGGCGCTGCTGTTCGGCGTCATCCAGGCCATCGAGGATCGGCAAGTGCTGCAATACGGCCTGCCACTGCGCACTGCTGACAGGATGACGGGCAAGGATGCGCTGGCGACGCCAGGCGCGGAGCGACCACATGGACTCTGCTCGGACGGTGGAAAGCGCCCACCATAAGCCGGGTGTCAGTGCTGGGCAAGTCGGCACAAAGGCTGCAACGGCATGCTTATCTGCGACCTGGGAGGGCTGCCAATGTCGATCGAGCGTCTGCATCATCCCACCATCAAGCTGCTCTGCGGCAACGGTCTTGACCTGCCCAACCAGGCCGCACGGGCCCGCGCGACCTGGCTGCCGCGGCGCGAAGGACAGCCGGCGGTGCTCCTGGTGGCGCTGCTCTGGGCGCGCGAATGCACTGATGTGGTGCGTAGCCTGGAGTCCTACCTGGATGGCCTGCTGGCCGACTGCTGTTGCACGCCGGGTGGCTGGAGCGAAGCTCAGGCGGCGCGGCAGGTGCTGGCAGCATTCAATCAGCAGCTGTTTCGTCAACGCCAGGCTGGACGCAGCATCGCGCAACTGAATGCCGGGTTGCTGTTGCTGCAGAACGGCGAGGCGCAGTTTCTCCAGGCCGGGGCCATCGGTTTACGGCGCTATCAAGGCGGCACCACGCAGAGCTTGATCGGCCGCGATGGCCTGCAGCTGGGCGCTCAGGCCGAACTGGCGCTGGTGCAGCACAGCCTGACCCTTAATCCTGGCGAGCTGTTACTGCTGGCACCGCAGCCGCTGCTGGATCTGGCGGACTTGCAAGGCTTTTGCGGCGCGGGCGATACCCTGCAAGGCGATCCATTGCCGGAGCTGCTTGCACCATTGCTGCAAGCCCCCGGCGCAGCTGTTTTATTGCTGCCGGGCGAAGCCGATAGCGCGCCTGAGCAGGTCCCGCGCAAGCCCTGGCGCGCGGTGGTCGATGCGCAACCTGGTTTGCAGCTGGATGGCTGGGTGCTGCTCTCGGCCTGCCCCTACGGTCCGCCGGGGCGGGTGTTTCGCGCCACCGATCCGCATGGGCGTGAGGCCATGCTGTGGCTGGCCGAGCGGGATGCGGATGAAGCATTTTGGCAGCGCGAGTGGGCGCTACGGCGCAGTCCGATGGCCAGCCTGGCGCAGGTGATGTCCTCGCATCAGCCGCGTGAGCATGCCTTCTGGCTGTTCGAGCCTGCGGGCAAGGGTATGCGTAACCTGAACGACTGGGTGGCGGCCCACGGTCCGGTCGATGGTTTGACGATACTGGCTGTGCTCGAACAGTTGATCGCCGCCGTACGCGGTTTGCAACGACGCGGCATGCAGGGGCTGTGGCTGGCCCCGCGCAATATTCTGCTGGATGACGGCGGCCGCCTGCTGTTGCTGCCCGAACATGCCGCGCTATTGCCTGGGGTGGCGCCGCAGGCAATACCCGCGCAGGCGGTGCCGCTGGCGCCCGAGGTGCGCGCCGGGCAGACCGTGGATGGCCGCGCCGATCAGTTCGCCCTGGCAGCGCTGGCCTATTGGCTGTTCAGTGGGCGTTGGCCCGAGGCAGCGCAGGCGGATGCGGGCTGTCATAGCCGTTATATGCCATTGGCGCAGTTCAGCATGCGGGTGCCAATCGGCTGGGATGGTGTGCTGGCGCGGGCGCTGGCGCCCAGGCCTGAAGCGCGCTTCGAGGCGCTGTCGGAGTTTGAGCAGGCGTTGCGTCAGCCGTTACTGCATCAACCGGCACCTTTGCGTCGCACACGGCGCTATCGGCAGGGCTGGCACCTGGCGGCGTTGGTTCTGTTGGTGCTGCAACTGGGCGTGGGTTTGTGGCTTAGCCTGGAAGGCTGAGGGGCTGAGCCAGCGGCGCACTGTGCGTCGCTGGCTGGGCAGGTTACGGCGCGGTGAAGTCTTCGGTAATCGGCAGGACAAAACTCTTGAACTCGGTGTCTTCCTTGAAGCCGATGGATTCGTAGAGCTTGTGGGCGACCTCGTTGTCGACGCTGGAGGCCACGCGCAGACGCACAGCGTTGGTTTCCTTGGCCATCTGCTTGGCGGTCTGGATCAGACGGTCGGCCACCAGCTGGCGGCGTGCATCCTGGCAAACGTAGATGTCGTTGAGAATCCACACGCGCTTGAGCGACAGCGAGGAGAAGCTCGAATAGAGCTGGCAGAAGCCAAGAATCTTCTCTTCATCATCGGCCATGGCCAGGTAGATCACCGATTCCTTGCGGCTGATGCGCTTTTCCAGAAATTTGCGCGAGGAGTCGGGGTAGGGCAGCTGGCCAAAGTGTTCGCGGTAATTGACGAACAATGGCGTGAGTTGATCCAGATGCTCCAGGGTCGCTTGGACGATGCGCATGGTGAGCCTCTACTTAAAGTCATGTGGATGGCTTCGGCAACACGGCAGCGCTGCCTGCGAACGACCCCGATGCTGCCTAAAGCTTTTGGAAAGTGCAATCCAAACAAGCGTTTGGTTGTAGTTTGCGGAAATTCCCCATCATCCAAGCAGAAAGTTCTCGCGCGGCACCCCGCCGGCCAGCAGCGGCACTTCGGCCTCATCCTTGAGGTTGACCCCCGACAGTTGGCGGCGGCAGGCCTCGCGCATCAGGTACAGCAGGCGGTGGCTGGCCATGGCGTAGCTCAGTCCTTCCTGGCGCACGTTGGAGATGCAGTTGCGGTAGGCGTCGGTCAGGCCGACCTTGGGTGCGTAGGTGAAGTACAGCCCCAGGCTGTCCGGTGAACTCAGGCCGGGGCGTTCGCCGATCAGGATCACCACCATGCGTGCGCCGAGCAGTTCGGCCACTTCATCGGCTACCGCCACGCGGCCCTGGCTGACCAAGGAGACGGGCGCCACGCTCCAGCCTTCGGCAGCGGCCTGCTCCTCGATATGCGCCACCATGGGCAGGGCGTTGCGGTGCACGGCCAGGGCGGACAGGCCGTCGGCGATGACAATGGCCAGGTCGTAGCCGTCCGGATTGTTTTCGCGGTGCTGACCCAGCAGCTCGGCGGATTCGTGACTTAAGCGCCGACCGAGATCCGGGCGTTGCAGGTAGGTGTCGCGGTCCTTGGCGGCGCTGTGCAGCAGCAGGCTTTGCCGATGCTGGTGAGCCAGGCCGGCGGCCAATGCGCCGTGATCAAACGGCAAGTGCACGGCATCGCGGGCCTGGGCGTGGGCGAACTGGAAGTCCAGCTGCGCACGGGTCGGCATGCTGGTGCCGGCGCGGCCGAGGGCGATACGTGCCGGGGTGAGGTTACGCAGTTGCTGCCAGGGATTCTCGCTGGCGCCGCTGAGTGGGCTGTCATCGTACATAAGCGGCTCCTTAGTTAACCAAGCTGCGCCAACGCCTGACGAAACGCCGGCGGCAGGCTGTTGCCCATGCGCGGGCGGCCATCGGCCTGGGTGAAGATGCCCATGCGTTGCAGCCAGGCTTCGAACTCGGGGGCCGGTTTCAGCCCCAGGCTCTGCCGGGCATACAGCGCGTCATGAAAGGAGGTGGTCTGGTAATTGAGCATCACGTCGTCGGAGCCGGGGATGCCCATGATGAAGTTGATCCCGGCCACGCCAAGCAGGGTCAACAGCACGTCCATGTCGTCCTGATCGGCTTCGGCGTGGTTGGTGTAGCAGATGTCGCAGCCCATTGGCAGGCCCAAGAGCTTGCCGCAGAAGTGGTCTTCCAGGCCGGCGCGGATGATCTGCTTGCCATTGTACAGGTACTCCGGACCGATAAAGCCGACCACGGTATTCACCAAAAACGGCTTGAAGTGCCGCGCCACCGCATAGGCGCGGGTCTCGCAGGTTTGCTGGTCGAGGCCATGGTGGGCGCCGGCAGACAGCGCGCTGCCCTGGCCGGTTTCGAAATACATCAGGTTGTCGCCGAGGGTGCCGCGTTTGAGGCTCAGGCCGGCGTCATAGCCTTCCTGGAGAATTTTCAGGCTGACGCCAAAGCTGGCGTTGGCCGCTTCGGTGCCGGCAATCGACTGGAACACCAGGTCCAGCGGCACGCCACGGTTGATCGCCTCGATCGAGGTGGTGACGTGGGTCAGCACGCAGGCCTGGGTGGGGATTTCATAACGCTGGATGATGCCGTCGAGCATCTTCAGCATCTCGCAGATCGAACTGATGCTGTCGGTGGCCGGGTTGATGCCGATCATGGCGTCGCCGTTGCCGTACAGCAGGCCGTCGAGAATGCTCGCGGCGATGCCGGCCGGTTCATCGGTCGGGTGATTCGGTTGCAGACGGGTGGACATGCGCCCGCGCAGGCCGACGGTGTTGCGAAATCGGCTGACCACACGGATTTTCTGCGCTACCAGTACCAGATCCTGCACGCGCATGATCTTCGATACCGCAGCGGCCATTTCTGGCGTCAGGCCGGGGGCGAGCGCGCGCAGGCTGGCTTCATCGGCGCTGTCGCCGAGCAGCCAGTCGCGAAAGCCGCCGACCGTCAGGTGGCTGACCGGGGCGAAGGCCGCCAGGTCATGGCTGTCGATGATCAGCCGGGTGACCTCATCCGCTTCGTAGGGAATCAGCGCTTCGCTAAGGAAATGCTTGAGCGGAATATCGGCCAGGGCCATCTGCGCCGCGACCCGTTCGCCGGCATTGCTCGCCGCTACACCGGCGAGAAAGTCGCCGGAGCGCGCCGGGCTGGCCTTGGCCATGACCTCGGCGAGGCTGTCAAAACGGTAGGTTTCACCGCCTACCGTATGCTGAAAACTGGACATCGCGTGTCTCCCAAACGCCACGTTGGCGCAGCACGATCATGCTGCGCCAACGTGACGGGTATTACTTGAGCGCGGCCTCGGCTTTACCGATGGCGACGAATTCTTCTTCCGGCGTACCGGCCACCAGATGATGGCGACTGTACAGGGCGAAGTAGGCGATCAGCACGGCGTAGATAATCGCGGCACCAATCACCACCCGTGGGTCGACCAGGAAGCCGGCAACCACGGCCACGCAGGCCAGCACCAGGGCGATGCCTGAGGTTACGATGCCGCCTGGGGTGCGATACGGGCGATGCATCTCCGGACGACGCACACGCAGGGTGATGTGTGCGGCCATCATCAGCACGTAGGAGATGGTGGCGCCGAACACCGCCACCAGAATCAGCAGGTCACCCTGGCCAGTCAGCGACAGAGCAAAGCCGATCAGGCCAGGCACGATCAGCGCCAGTACCGGGGCCTTGTTCTTGTTGGTCAGCGACAGCGAACGCGGCAGGTAGCCGGCGCGCGACAGGGCGAAGATCTGCCGGGAGTAGGCGTAGATGATCGAGAAGAAGCTGGCAATCAAACCGGCCAGGCCAATTAGGTTGACGAAGCTGCTCATCCAGGTGGACTCGCCGTAAGCAATGGTCAGGGCTTCCACCAGCGGGTTGCCGGAGGCCATCAACGCGTTGGCGCCGGCGCCGCCTGGGCCCACCACCAGAATCAGCAGGGCAAAGGCCAGCAGCACAAGCATGGCGCCGATCAGCCCGCGCGGCATGTCGCGCTGCGGGTTGCGGGTTTCTTCAGCGGCCAGTGGCACGCCTTCGACCGCGAGGAAGAACCAGATCGCATAGGGGATCGCCGCCCACACGCCGACATAGCCGAACGGCAGGAAGCTGCTGGCGCCGGTGGCTTCAGTCACCGGAATATCGAGCAGGTTGGCCACCGAGAAGTGCGGCACCATCGCGACGATAAACACGCCGAGGGCAATCGCCGCCACGGCGGTGATGATAAACATCAGCTTTAGCGCCTCACCGACGCCGAAGATATGGATGCCGATAAACAGCACATAGAAGGCCAGGTAGATCGCCCAGCCGCCAATGCCGAACAGCGACTCGCAGTAGGCGCCGATAAACACCGCAATCGCCGCTGGAGCAATGGCGTATTCGATCAGGATCGCTGTACCGGTGAGAAAACCGCCCAAGGGTCCGAAGGCGCTGCGGGCAAAGCCGTAGCCGCCACCGGCGGTGGGGATCATCGAGGACAGTTCAGCCAGGGAGAAGCACATGCACAGGTACATCAGCGCCATCAGCAGGGTGGCGAGAAACATGCCGCCCCAGCCGCCCTGGGCTAGACCGAAGTTCCAGCCGGCGTAATCGCCGGAAATCACGTAGGCAACGCCCAGGCCGACCAGCAATACCCAGCCTGCTGCGCCCTTCTTCAACTGCCTGCTTTGAAAGTAATCGGCATCGACCTGCTCTAAATCGGTGCCTTGCGGTAGACCTACCGCACTGATTTGTTCTGCTGCCATGGGAATTCCTTATCAACAAGCTGGCCGCAGCGCACGCCCGGTCAGGCTTGTAGGTATTTGAGGGAAAAGTGTTACCCAGTGGATCAGCAACCGCTGTGCCAACTACGCCTCTGGTCTAGACCTGGGCGCGGGCTGGCAGGCCGATGTCGTTTCCGAGCATCGGCTGCGGTTGCGCAGGGGGTCAGAAAAAGCCGAGTGGGTTGATGTCGTAACTGACCAGCAGGTTCTTGGTCTGCTGGTAGTGATCGAGCATCATCTTGTGGGTTTCACGGCCGACACCGGACTTCTTGTAGCCGCCGAAGGCAGCATGGGCGGGGTATAGGTGGTAGCAGTTGGTCCATACGCGACCGGCTTTGATCGCTCGGCCCATGCGGTAGGCGCGGTTGATGTCGCGGGTCCACAGGCCGGCACCAAGGCCGAACTCGGTGTCGTTGGCAATCGCCAGGGCTTCGGCTTCGTCCTTGAAGGTGGTGACGCTGACCACCGGGCCGAAGATTTCTTCCTGGAACACGCGCATCTTATTGTGGCCCTTGAGCAGGGTCGGCTGGATGTAATAACCGCCGTCCAGGGTGCCGCTGAGTTTTTCCACCGCACCGCCGGTGAGCAGCTCGGCACCTTCCTGCTTGGCGATTTCCAAGTAGCTCAAGATCTTGTCGAACTGCTGCTCGGAGGCTTGCGCGCCGACCATGGTGTCGGTGTCCAGCGGGTCGCCACGTTTGATCTGCTCGACCTTCTTCATCACTTCTTTCATAAAGGCCGGGTAGATCGATTCCTGCACCAGCGCGCGGGATGGGCAGGTGCACACCTCACCCTGGTTGAAGAAGGCCAGCACCAGGCCTTCGGCGGCCTTTTCGATAAAGCTTGGCTCGGCCTGCATGATGTCTTCGAAGAAGATATTTGGCGATTTGCCGCCCAGCTCCACGGTGCTCGGAATGATGTTTTCGGCGGCGCATTTCATGATATGCGCGCCCACCGGTGTCGAGCCGGTAAAGGCGATCTTGGCGATGCGTTTGCTAGTGGCCAGGGCCTCGCCCGCTTCTTTACCGTAACCCTGCACCACGTTGAGCACGCCCGGCGGCAGCAGGTCGCCGATCAGCTCCATCAGCACACTGATGCCCAGCGGGGTTTGCTCGGCCGGTTTCAATACCACGCAGTTACCGGCGGCCAGGGCCGGGGCGAGTTTCCAGGCGGCCATCAGCAGGGGGAAGTTCCACGGGATGATCTGCCCGACCACGCCCAGCGGTTCATGGATGTGATAGGCCACGGTGTTGCCGTCTATCTCGGCGGCAGAACCTTCCTGGGCGCGCAGGCAGCCAGCGAAGTAGCGGAAGTGGTCGGCGGCCAGCGGAATATCGGCATTCAGGGTTTCCCGTACGGCCTTGCCGTTGTCCCAGGTTTCGGTGATGGCCAGCACTTCCAGGTTGGCTTCGATGCGGTCGGCGATCTTCAGCAGGGTCAGCGAGCGCTCTTGCACCGAAGTGCTGCCCCAGGCATCGGCGGCGGCGTGGGCGGCGTCGAGGGCCTTGTCGATATCCTCGGCAGTGGAGCGCGGGAACTCGGCAATCGGCAGGCCGTTCACCGGCGAGGTATTGGTGAAGTACTGGCCTTTGACCGGCGCGACAAACTCGCCGCCGATGTAGTTGCCATAACGGGATTTAAAGGAAACGAGGGCACCTTCGGTACCGGGATGGGCGTAACGCATGCTGAATATCTCCTGGTTCTTATGCTTGTTCTGGTGATGCAGCGAACGGCGCGCTGTGGCGCTTGTGCAGAGACAGAGCAAGGGCTGGGCCAGGTGCGCGTGATTCCCAATCTAGAGCGGTTGCGTGGGTTGCGGTTGAAGGTTGTGGCGCGCGGGCTGTATCGGCCCTGATACAGCCCGCGTGACACTCTGTACCAGAGGCGATACAGCGTGGTGACTCATCGGTCAGCGTGTCTTGCAATAGCCGGAAAGCTGGTGGATGCTCGGCCATCACGTGCACCTCCAACGCGGAGAACAATAACAATGCACAACCCTGCAAGCCGCCACGCCCAGCAGGTGCTGACCGTGGCCCAAGGGCGCGGGCAACTCGCCGGCCCGGCTGCCGATTCT
This sequence comes from Pseudomonas sp. 9AZ, assembly GCF_902506525.1. Classification (NCBI taxonomy): domain Bacteria; kingdom Pseudomonadati; phylum Pseudomonadota; class Gammaproteobacteria; order Pseudomonadales; family Pseudomonadaceae; genus Pseudomonas; species Pseudomonas sp. 9AZ. Next base: position 3,953,648 of record NZ_LR733840.1, on the reverse strand, counting down.
TCGGTGGCGCGCTCCTGGCTGCGTTGTCTGCAGCAGCATCACCTCGACCCTGCGCAAAGCATGCCACCGGCAGTGATCGAGCACGCGCACATGCTGGAACGGCGCGAGCAGCTGCAACAGGTGCTAGAGATTTCCAGCAATGAGATGAACAGCCTGCACCGCCAGTTGGCCGGCAGCGGCCACGCGGTGCTGCTGACTGATGCCCGTGGGGTGATCCTCAACTGCGTCACCGAACAGGCGGAAAAACGCACTTTCGAGCAGGCCGGCTTGTGGCTGGGTGCCGATTGGAGCGAAGCCTGCGAAGGCACCAATGGCATTGGCACCTGCCTGGTAGAGCGCCAGCCGCTGACCATCCACCAGAATGAACATTTCCGCAGCCGGCATACCGGTCTGACTTGCTCGGCCAGCCCGGTTTTCGATCCGCATGGGGAGCTGCTGGCGGTGCTGGATGTGTCCTCGGCGCGGCATGACGTATCGCGGCAGAGCCAGTTCCACACCATGGCCTTGGTCAACCTGTCGGCCAAGGCCATCGAAGGCTGTCATTTCCTGCGCAGCTATGAAGGTGAGTGGCTGCTGCGCTTCCACGCCCAGGCCGAATATATCGGCCAGTTCAGCGAAGGGCTGCTGGCTTTTGATGGTGATGGCCGGGTCAGTGCGGTGAATCAGAGTGCGATCAATCTGCTCGGCCTTTCGCGTCGACAGTTGCTCGGGCGCACATTGATCGAGGTATTTGATTGCCGCCTGGATGACCTGCTCGGCCGTGCTTCGGCGCAGCCCAGCGCCAGTTGGCCGCTGTATACCCAGCGTGGCCAGCTGCTGTTCGCCATGCTGCGCGGCCAGCCGCGGCGCAGTGCTCAGGCACTGTCTGCTGCGAGCTTGGCAACGCCCGGGCTGTGTCTGGCTGACCCTGGTTTGCAGAGTGATTTCCGCCGTGCGCTGCGGGTGTATGAGCGTGATGTGCCGCTGCTGATCGGCGGCGAAACCGGCACCGGTAAAGAAGCCTTTGCCAAGGCCCTGCATCAGGTCAGCTCGCGTGGCGGTAAGCCCTTTGTCGCGCTGAACTGCGCGGCAATTCCCGAGAGCCTGATCGAGAGCGAACTGTTCGGTTATCGCGGCGGCAGCTTTACCGGCGCGCGCAAGGAAGGCATGCGCGGCAAGCTGCAGCAGGCCGATGGCGGCACCCTGTTCCTCGATGAAATCGGCGATATGCCGCTGGCGCTGCAGACCCGCCTGCTGCGGGTGCTGGAAGAGCGCCGGGTTGAACCAATTGGCGGTGAAGCACAGGCCATTGATGTGCGAGTGATCAGCGCCAGCCACCGCGACCTCACCCAGCGAGTAGCCAGCGGCGAGTTTCGTCAGGACCTGTTCTATCGCCTCAATGGCCTGGTGATCGAGTTGCCGCCGCTGCGTGACCGCAGCGACAAGCTGGCGCTGCTGGATTTCCTGCTTGCCGAAGAGGCGCGTGGACAATCTGCACGGCTTGATGATGCGGCTCGCGAGGCGTTGCTCGCCTATTCCTGGCCGGGTAATGTGCGCCAGCTGCGCAATGTGCTGCGCACCCTGTGTGCGTTATGTGAAAACGGCGTGATAAGTCACGCCGATTTACCGGCTGAAATGCGCCATGCCCGGCCTGCACTGCCCGCATTGCCCGTCAGCAAACCCGACCAGTTGGGCGATGCTGAACGCCAGGCGCTGCTGGCGGTGCTCGATGCCCAGCACTGGCACATTAGTCATGCCGCCGAACAGTTGGGTATCAGCCGCAACACCCTGTACCGCAAACTGCGCAAACACGGGATAGCCAAGCAGGGTTGTTGACGCGGTAGGTCGGCGTTTTTGATAGGGCATGTAGGTTGGCGTTGAGCGTAGCGAAGCCCAACAGGCGGAGTGCATTGTTGGGCTTCGGCGCTGCGCGCCTCAACGCCAACCTACGGTTTTTATGCCAGCATGCGGTGGTATTTTCTAGCATCTGTAGGTTGTGGTTGAGCGCAGCGAAGCCCAACGAGTTTGTGTGGGTCGTTGGGCGCTGCCGCTTTGTACTGCAACGGATCACCGCCCGACCCAACCTACGGAAAAGCTCAAAGGCGCTGTGCTAATCTGCGGCCAGTTTTTATCCCGCCTTATTCACCGGCTCTGACGACGCCTTCAAGGTAAATCATGCATATCCATATTCTCGGCATCTGCGGCACTTTTATGGGCTCGCTGGCCGTGCTGGCCAAGGAACTCGGTCACCGCGTGACCGGCTCCGACGCCAATGTCTACCCGCCTATGAGCACCCAGTTGGAGGCTCAGGGCATCGAACTGACCCAGGGCTATGACGCCGCCCAACTCGACCCCGCGCCGGACTTGGTGGTGGTCGGTAACGCGCTGTCGCGCGGCAACCCGGCGGTGGAGTATGTGCTGAACAAGGGCCTGCCTTATGTCAGCGGCCCGCAGTGGTTGGCCGACCATGTGCTGCAGGGCCGGTGGGTCATGGCGGTGGCTGGCACCCATGGTAAAACCAGCAGTTCGAGTATGCTGGCCTGGGTGCTGGAACATGCCGGTATGAGCCCGGGCTTTTTGATTGGCGGCGTGCCGCAGAACTTTGGTATTTCCGCGCGCCTGGGTGGCACGCCGTTCTTTGTGGTGGAAGCCGACGAGTACGACAGCGCCTTCTTCGACAAGCGCAGCAAGTTCGTCCACTACCGCCCGCGCACCGCGATTCTGAATAACCTGGAATTCGATCACGCGGACATCTTCCCGGATCTGGCGGCCATCGAGCGGCAATTCCACCATCTGGTGCGTACCATTCCGGGCGACGGTCTGATCATTCATCCGACCACCGAGCCTGCGCTTAAGCGGGTAATCGAGATGGGTTGCTGGACGCCGGTGCAGACCACAGGTGAAGGCGGTCAGTGGCAAGCGCGCCTGCTTAGCGCCGACGGCTCGCGTTTCGAGGTGAGTTTCGAAGGTAAAACCGCAGGCACCGTGGACTGGCAGCTGACCGGCCAGCACAACGTGGCCAACGCCCTGGCGGTGCTCGCGGCGGCGCGGCATGTCGGCGTGGTGCCGGAGCTGGGCATCGCCGCGCTGTGCAGCTTTATCAACGCCAAGCGGCGAATGGAGAAGGTCGCCGAAGTGAAGGGCGTGACCATCTTCGACGACTTCGCCCATCACCCGACGGCGATTGCCACCACCCTGGATGGTCTGCGCAAACGCATCGGCGACGCCAAATTGATCGCCATCGTCGAGCCGCGTTCCAACTCGATGAAGCTCGGCGCGCACCGTGATGGTCTGCCGGAATCCGTGGTGCAGGCAGACTCGGTGTACTGGTACGCGCCGCCGAATCTCGGTTGGGATCTGGCCGGCACAGTAGCTACGTCGACCGTGCCGACTCAGGTCTGCGATTCCTTGGAAGCGATCATTGCAGGGGTCAAGGCAGAAGCGGCACCGGGCACCCAAGTAGTGGTGATGAGCAACGGCGGCTTTGGCGGCTTGCATGGCAAGTTGGCTGCGGCCTTGGAGGCATAAATGTCCGGTCCTGAACGTATTACCTTGGCTATGACGGGCGCGTCCGGCGCTCAATACGGCCTACGCCTGCTCGACTGCCTGGTGCAGGAAGAGCGCGAGGTGCACTTTCTGATTTCCAAGGCCGCGCAGTTGGTCATGGCCACCGAAACGGATGTCAGCCTGCCGAGCAAACCGCAGGCCATGCAGGCATTCTTGAGCGAGTACACCGGCGCCGCGCCGGGGCAGATTCGCGTCTTTGGCAAAGAAGACTGGATGGCGCCGGCGGCCTCTGGCTCGGGTGCGCCCACTGCTATGGTGGTGGTGCCATGCAGCACCGGCTCACTCTCGGCGATTGCCAATGGCGCCTGCAACAATCTTATTGAGCGCGCCGCCGACGTGGCCCTCAAGGAGCGTCGTCAATTGATTCTGGTGCCGCGTGAGGCACCGTTCTCCAGTATTCATCTGGAGAACATGCTCAAACTGTCTAACATGGGCGCGATTATTCTGCCGGCTGCTCCGGGCTTTTATCACCAGCCGCAGACCATTGATGACCTGGTGGATTTCGTCGTGGCGCGGATCCTCAACTGCCTGAATATTCCCCAGGACTTGCTGCCGCGTTGGGGAGAACATCATCAGATCAGCCCTGATGAATAAGCGGCTGAGTTGCCTCGCTCTGGGCCTGGGCCTGAGCCTGGCCCTGTCGCTCAGCGGTTGTGCCACCGTACGCACCCTGGATGCCGCCAAGCCCGATGCGCCGGTGGTGTACGCCGGCACACGGCTTAACCTGTATGCGCTGCAAGGCGGCTGCTGCGCCACGGACCGCTTCGGCGCCGAAGCCCCTGCGTATCCGGCGGCTGATCTGCCGGTCAGCGCATTGCTCGACACCTTGCTGCTGCCGCTGTCCCTGGCGATGGCCATTGGCTTGAATCTGGGAATCAGCGGCGGCCTTTAGGCGTCAATCTGTCAGTTGGCAAACCTGCTCAGTGGCCTGCTGCACCGAATAGCGTCCTTTTTCATCACGGCTAATGCGGCCCATGGCGGTAGCGGGGTCGTGGGTGAATACCAGTCGGCCGTTGCGGGTGAACAGGTCGGCCAGCAGGGCTTCTTTTTCTTCGATCAGGCCTTCAGGGAAACGGTCGTAGCCCATGGTGATGGGCAGATGCACCCACGGCGCGCCAGGGATCAGGTCGCCCGGGAATACCACCGGGCCGTCCGGCATGGCCACTTCCGGCAGCAGTTGGCCGGGCGTGTGACCATCGCTCCAATGCAAACGCCAGTCCGCGCCAAGCAGCTCGCAGTGTTCGGTTTCCTCGATCAGCTGCAGGCGGCCGCTGCCTTCCAGTAACGCCATCAGCTCAGGGATATAGGAAGCGCGGTCGCGGGCGTGCGGCTGGCAGGCGCGCTGCCACTGACGGCGGCCTGTGATGAATTGCGCATTGGGGAACAACAGGCGTGCCGGTTGGCCTTCTTCCCAGGCGGCGAGCAGGCCGCCGGCGTGATCAAAGTGCAGGTGGGTGAGCACCACAATGTCGATGTCGGCATCACTCAGGCCGACAGCGGCCAGGCTGTCGAGCAGCACGTGTCGGTCTTCTTGAACCCCGAAGCGTTCTTTCAGGTCAGGGCTGAAGAATGCGCCGATTCCGGTTTCAATCAGGATATTGCGCTCATCCTCTTGTACCAGCAGGGCGCGGCAACCGAGGTCGATGCGGTTCAGTTCGTCCGGCTTCATCCAGCGTTGCCACAGGGCTTTGGGCGCGTTGCCAAACATCGCGCCGCCATCAAGTTTTTGGCTGTTGCCGGTGAGGGTGGTGAGGGTTCGCATGGAGGCTCTTGTCATGTGGATATCCATGCAGATTGCCGTGTTAAGCGGGCTCAGGCTATTGAAGTTTTGTTGCGGGGACAGTGGTGAGTCCCATTAGTTTTTATCGATTGCTACCTCAGAGCAGTTCGCCAGGGTTTCCTGGGCAAACTGCGCAAACGCTGGCTCATGTTGACGCCATTGCCAGTCGGCAAGGCGATCATTGAGATCGTGATGAAACCCGCACAGGTCTGTTTGCAGGCTGCGCTGCCAGCCTGGGTCAGCGCTGTATGTTTCGTAGATTTGTTCGGCGCTAAATAAGTAAAAGCTGAAGAAGTTTTCTTGGGCCACTTTCCGCGCCGCTGGGTCCATGGCGCTGGACAGTTGCAGGTCGGTGAGTTCAGGTTTTTCGATGGCCAGCTTGAGGTATTCCTTGTAGGCATCGCGGGCTGAGGCTTCGCGCTGGCTTGATTCAGCTGCACGAATTTGCCAGACCGCAATCACCAGACCAAAAGCCGCAAGGGCGGCCGTGAGGACAGTGCTGAGATTGGCAATGTGACGCAGTGACGGCCTTGGCATGAGCCTCTCCCAATAAGGTGTGCTGCAAGTTTAGGCGAGTCTTTACGTCGTTAACGGCCTGTAATCACGTTGAGATGGCCGGCCGGTCTTTGTTCAGGCTTGCGCCTGCGTGGCGGCCCGGCGGCCGGAGAGCAAGGCACCGTGTACGGTGGCAAACATGTTTTTGTGTGTGGCTTCGCCGGCAAAGAACAGCCGGTTCCCGATGGGGGCTGCCAGGTCATCACGCATCGCCGGCTTAGCCCCCAGCTTGTTGAACGAGTAGGCACCATAGCTGAATGGGTCCTGACTCCAGCGGGTGATCTGGACGCTGACCGGATCTGGAATCTGCTGACCAAAGATCAGCCTGAGGCGTGCCATGGCGCTGGCAACGATCTGGGCATCGCTCCAGGCTTCGATCTGCCGGCCAAAGTCGCCCGCGTTAAAGCCGAGCAGCACCGGTTGGCCGGTCAGGCGGCCGAGGTTCAGCCATTGGCTCCACTGGCCGTGCTGAGACTGCGGCGGGATGTATTCCAGCCAGTCTTGCTGCGGCCAGAACTGGGTGGGGAAGCGCAGGTAGCACTTGTTGAAATGGCCCATGCCCAGTTTGTTAATGGCGGTGGTCTTTTTGCTGGGCAGGGCGGGCGTGAAGCGGATCGTGCCTTTCTTCAACACGCCCAATGGAACGCTGACGATGACCCGGTCGGCGCTGAAGGTGCCGCTGTTGGTTGTAACCTTAACTGTCGAGGTGCTGGAGTCAATGGCGCTGACTGTCTGCCCGAGTTGGATATTCAGCCCGCGTGCCAGGAAGTTGATCAGCGTCTGGTAGCCCTCGGCGAACACGGCATCGTCGCCATCGTAGCCGCCCAGGCTGTCAAACCAGTAGGTCGACAAGTCGTTGCGACTGCCGGCGTATTCCTGCTCGGCCGTGCTGTTGGTGATAAACGCCAGCAACTCCTGGTCGGCGTTGCTGAGGGAGGCCCAGTCCAGTTCGCTCTCAATCGTGTTGCGCAGCGAGCGGTCGATGCTGTGACGTTGACCCTGGTCGATGGCCCATTGGTATTCATCCTTGAGGGTGGCCAGGCGCGCGGCCCGTGCGGCGCTCAGCGGACGACCGTTAACGTCGTAGTCGATGACACTGTCATAGGAAGTGGTGATCAACCGCGCGCCGGCTTCCTCGGCGAGCGCAGTCAGAGGGTTGCCGTCCATTTCGTGAATCCACGAGGCGCCCAGATCCACGGGCGCATCAGCCCAGGCCTGGCTGGTCCACAAGCGGCCACCCAGGCGCGTACGGGCTTCCAGCACCGTGACCTGATGCCCGCGTCCCGCCAATTGACTGGCCGCTGCCAGGCCGGCGATGCCCGCGCCGATGACGATGATTCTCTTTGGGCTGCGCGTCGCGCCCAGACTCGTTTGGCTGGTGCTGACAGCGGCCATGGCGGCCGCCAGGGTGGCGCTTTTTAACAGGGTGCGACGATTCATCGGCTTGAGCTCCTGTGTGAACCTGCAAGGGCGGTTATTGCTGGGTGGCCGGGAAGGCCTCGTCATCGGGGTAGGGGAACCATTCCGGGTCGTCGATGGCCTGCGGGGCGATCATCACCATCTTCGAACGACGGAATTGCTCCAGCCCCTCGATGCCCAGTTCACGGCCCTGGCCGGTCATCTTGCGGCCGCCGAAGGGCACGCAATCGTTGTCGTTGAGCGGGGTGTTGACCCAGACGATGCCGGATTCGATCTCGTTCACCGCGCGCATGGCTTCGGCGAGGTTCTCGGTGTAGATGTTGGCGCCCAGACCGAATTCGGAGTCGTTGGCCAGGGCGATGGCTTCGTCCAGGCTGCGCACCTTGCACACTGGCGCCAGCGGGCCGAAGAACTCGCCGTGCATGATGTCCATTGCGTGGCTGACCTCCAGCACCGTGGGTTCGAAGAACCAGCCCTGCTCGCGGTCTGCCGGGCGCTTGCCGCCGCAGACGATGCGCGCGCCCTGTTCCACGGCGCGGGCGATGATGTTCTCTACCCGCGCCCGCTCACGAGCCGATGCCATCGGGCCGATGTCGACACACTCCAGGCCGTTGCCGATGCGCAGCGCGCGAGCCTCGGCCGCCAGGGCGCTGACGAAACGGTCGTAAACATCTTCATGCACGTAGAAGCGTTCCGCTGAGGTGCACACCTGACCGCAATTGAGAAAGGCGGCGAAGGCGGCGCCACGGGCGACGATCTCCACCGGCGACGAGGGCATGACGATAAACGGGTCATTGCCCGAGGCTTCGATCAGCACTGGTTTGAAGCGCAGCGCAGCACTTTGCGCCACCGCCTGACCGGCCGGCACACTGCCGGTGAAGGCCACCGCATGGGTATGCGGGTGCGCCACCAGATGGCGACCAACGTTGGCGCCGCCGGTCAGGCATTGCACCAGTCCGGCCGGCAGATGATCGAAAGCCTGCATGACCAGTAGCAGGGTCAGCGAGGTCAGCTCCGACGGTTTGACGATGATGGCATTGCCGGCAGCCAGCGAGGCTGCGGCCTGCCAGCCGAACAGCAGCACCGGGAAGTTGTAGGGCACGATGGAAACCACGGTGCCCAGCGGCTCCTTGAGGGTCATGTGCAGCTGACCGGCGATGGCCGGGCCGGCCACGCGGCCGTGTTCCTGGCGGGCCAGTTCGGCGTAGTAGCGGAAGGCTGAAGCCGAGGCGCCGGCTTCCCACTCCGCTTCGCGGTAGGGTTTGCCCATCTCGCGGGTCAGGCATTCGCCCACCTGGGCACTGAGTTCGCCGAGGCGGTCGGCGACCCGGTGCAGGGCGTCGGCACGTTCCAATGCGCTGAGCGCCCACCAACCTTTTTGGGCCTGATTGGCCAGGGCGATGGCTTGTTCCATTTCAGCCTCGGTGGCTTCGGCATAGCAGCCGATTTCCGCCTCGGTGGCCGGGTCGATGATGGCCACGCGGGCGCCGTGGCCGGGCAGGTACTGACCATCGACAAAGTGCTGGGCGGAGCGTTCAAGCATGAGGGTGGCGGTTGCGGTCATGGGACTCTCTCGATGTGATGGTTCAGGCCAGGCGGTCTTGCAAGCCATAGTGCAGATAAGCCAGTTGCAGGCCGCTGCGTTGCAGCCAGGGGCTGCGCGGCAGTCGCCCGGGTAATTCACGGTAGACCGCACAGTCTTCGCGTGCATTCAGCGGATAGCCGGCCAGTGCGCGGGCCAGCGTGCGCCCCAGCCAGGGCATGCTGTTGACCCCCGAGCCGAAGCAGCCCAGGTTGAACAGCACGCTGGGGTCATCCGGCACCCGGCCCCAACTCGGCACCCGCTTGCGGGTCAGTGACACCAAGCCGCGCCAGAAGTAGTCAATCGGTATGGCGCCGGCCTCGGGGAACTTCTTCGCCAGCAGATGCAGCAGCAGTTGCTGCAGGCGCGCGTCGAGCCGTGGATCACCCCAGGTGTCGCTGCGTGCGCCCAGCAGTAAGCGGTTGTCCGGCAGGCGGCGGTAATAGGTCACCAACATGCGGGTGTCGGACATGGGGCTTAGGGTGCTTAGGCCTATGGCCTGCCACTGCGCCTCACTCAGCGGTGCGCTGACAAGGATGTTGGAGATGGCCGGCAGTACGCGTTGTGCCAGTGAGGGCGGCTCCTGGCTGTCGCGGTAACCATTGGTGGCGAGTACCACCTGTCGCGCCCGCACGCGGCCATGCGGGGTGTGCAGCACATGCCAACCGGCCTGCTTGTGCCAGTGTTGCATGGGGCTGTGGCTGTACAACTGGGCACCATGGCGGCGGGCTGCTTGGGCGAGTCCCGCCGTCAGCGCCAGCGGATTGATCCCACCCCCCTCATGCATGTACAGCGCGCCGAACTGATCCGGGCCTGCGTGCCCGACCTCTGCAAAGGCTTCGCGGCTCAACCGTTCGCAGGGGATGCCCGCTTTGCGCAGCCAATGGCCTTCCTCCTCCAGGTCAGCCAGTGCGCCGCGCGAATGCGCCACCTGGTAGATGCCAGCGCCGCAGGCGTGTAGGTCAAATCCCTCTTGTTCCGCCAATTCATAGACCAGCGCCTGGCCCTCGCGTTGCGAGGCAAAAAAAGCCCGGGCTTCGGACTCAGGCCAGCGCTGAAAAACCTCAAGAGCACTCAGCTTGCAGGCCGGCAGGGTATTGAAGCCGGCATTGCGGCCGCTGGCCCCCCAACCAATGGCGCCGGCCTCCAGCACCAGGCTGGCGATGCCGTGATCACGCTGCAGGTGCAGGGCGCAGGACAGCCCGGTATAGCCGCCGCCGATGATGGCCACTTCCACCTCGGTGTCCCCGGGCAGTGGGCCAACTGATGGCAAATCGGTGTGTGCCGCCCAGTAGCTGGGGTGATAGGTGTTGCGGTCGTACAAGCTGGGATGAAAGATGGCTTGGCTCATGGCGTTCTTCGCTGCTGCGCGGTTGCATGGGGCCAGCATGCGTAAGCGCGGCGGGGCGAACAACCTGCGTTTTCTGTGCTAGGTTGTTAAAAAAACTAATAGCAGGTTGGGGGTTTGATGAACGCCAATCGATTGCCGCCACTCAACGCGGTTCGGGCCTTTGAAGCAGCCGCTCGGTTGGGCAGTTATGTGGCCGCGGCCAAAGAGTTGCACGTCACCCAGCCGGCCATCGGGCGGCATGTGAAGACCTTGGAGGATCGCCTGCAAACAGCGTTGTTTCAGCGCACGCCGCGTGGTGTGTTGTTGACCGAAGACGGCTGGCGTTACTTTGAACAAATCAGCGCCGCCCTGACGCAAATTGCCGATGCCACCTATGAGCTCACCAGCCGTGCACAGCAGCGTTGGCTGAGGCTGCTGGTGGTGCCGGGGTTTGCCGGGCGCTGGTTACGTCATCATCTGGGTGAGTTTCGTGCATTGCATCCCGGCATTTGTATCGCGCTGGAGCCTAATCCGTCTTTTCGCGAGGTCAGCAGCGAGCGCGCGGATCTAGGCATCGCCTTTGGCGAGGGTGAGGAGTTCAGCGGCCCACGCGAGGTGTTGCTGCAACCGCCGATCTTTCCGGTGTGTTCGCCGGCTTTTCTGGCCGCACACGGGCCGCTGAACATGCCCGGCGACCTCCTGCGCATGCCCTTGTTGCACGAGGACGATGGTTACTGGTGGGGGCTGTGGTTGCAGCGGCAGGGCGTCAAGGTGCGCCTGACCAGTGAGATGTCCTATGTCAGTGCTGATCAGGTGATTGACCTGGCATTGGCCGGCGCCGGTGTGGCGCTGACCAACCCTTTGCTGGTCAGCGAGGAACTGGCCAGTGGTCGCCTGATTCGGCCGTTGCCCCATGAGGTGCCACTGGAAGGGTATCTGCTGCTCAGCCCTGCTGGTGGCCTTAAACCCGAGGCCAAAGCATTCCGGCTCTGGCTGCTGAGTAAACTCAACCCGGCGCCGGTATAAGTTTTATTAATAGCCAGGTACCCTAATCGCATGTTGTTGCGTGCGGGCTCGCGCTCTATGGTCGGGGTGCCACTGACGTGGCGCCTAACGACTGTTTGCGAGAGCTCCCATGAAAACAACAATTCGCCGTTTAAAAGGCCTTGCCCTCATCGCGATCTGTGGCCTGCATGCTGTGTCAGCCCAGGCCACCGAGCAGGCGCTGAATGTGCTCAACTGGTCTGAGTTGATCCCCAGCGAGCTGCAGCGCAACTTTACCCAGCAGTTCAACACTCGCCTGACGTACGACATTCTCGACAGTGATGACGCCCTGGAGGGCAAATTACTCACCGGCAATTCGGGTTATGACGTGGTCTACCCGTCATCGTCGTACATGACCAAGCAGATCAAGGCTGGCGCTTACCTGCCGCTGGACTGGTCGAAGATTCCCAACCGCGTGCACCTTGACCCGCAGTTGCTGGAAAAACTGAAGATGCACGATCCCGATAACCGTCATGGCGTGCCGTTTATCTGGGGCACCAACGGCATCTTGATCAATGTGGAAAAGGTGCAGGCCATACTGGGTAAAGACGCCGACCTCAGCAGCCACGCCTTGTTGTTCGACCCGCAGGTGGTGAGCAAGCTCGCCAAGTGCGGGGTGTCGTTTCTCGATTCGCCGCAAGACGTCTTCACCATGGTGCTGGCCTACCTGGGGCGTGATCCGAACAGCAACAAGGTTGAGGATTACCAGGCCGCTTTTGCTCAGCTGCAACAGGTCTGGCCGCATATCAAACAGATCAACTCGACCTACCGTGATCAGATTACCCGTGGCGATATCTGCGTGGCCATGGCCTGGAGTGGTGACGCCGGCGTGATCAATCGCATCGTCCGGGAAAACCAGTTGGACATGCAGATCCGCTACATCACACCGCGGGGGCAGACACCGATCTGGTTCACCATGATGGGCATTCCGGCAGATGCCCAAAATACCGAAGCCGCCTACCAGTGGATCAACTACCTGCTTGAGCCCACGGTGGCAACGCAGGTGTCCGAATACAACAGCTACCCCAGTGCGGTGAGCGAGGCACAGGCCGTTGGGCGCGCGATAAAAGATGGTCGCTATGCGCCTGAAGATGAGGAAATCGCGAGCTTTTACATATCCGGCACCATTGAGCCGAAAACGGTACGGGTCATGACCCAATACTGGCGTCGCCTCTACAGCGACTAAGCTGATGTTCCAAGCGTGATGAAAGGCAGTTTGCCCCGTCGTGCACGGGGCTTTTTTGTGAGGCGGCTATGAGCATTAAACGACGCGACTTTCTCAACGGAGCGGCGCTGACGATTGCCGCCGGTCTGGTGCCGTGGCGCTTTCTGCGCGCCGAATCGCGCGTGTATCCGCCGGCGTTGACGGGCTTGCGCGGCAGCCATGTGGGCAGCTTTGAGGTGGCGCATCAACTGGGCTGGGAGCGCAAGTTGTTCGCCACCGATCAGCTGCCCCAGCATGAAGACTATGACCTGGTCGTGGTGGGTGCCGGCATCAGCGGCTTGGCGGCTGCCTGGTTTTACCGTGAACGCCACCCGCAGGCGCGCATTCTGCTGCTGGATAATCACGACGACTTCGGTGGCCATGCCAAACGCAACGAGTTTCGTGTGGGCGGTCGTTTACTGCTGGGCTATGGCGGCAGCGAATCACTGGACTCGCCTAAGGCCAATTTCAGCGCCGAGGTGCAGCGCTTGCTGACGGCGCTGGGGATCAAGCTGGAGCGCTTTCATCAGGCCTTTCAGCATCGCCTGTATGACGAGTTGGACAGTGCGGTGTTCTTCGATCAGCAGACCTTTGGCGAAGACCGGTTGGTCGTCGGCGAGCCGGATGCAGACAGTGATGAAGAACCCGACTGGGCCGGTTTCATTGGCCAGTTCCCGCTACCTGAAAGCGACCGCGCCGCCCTGCTGGCGCTGTATGCGGGTGAACAGAATTACCTGCAGGCGCTGCCGCTCGATGAGCGTGAGGCCTACCTCGACAGCTTGAGTTACCACGCCTATCTCAAGCGCCATGTCGGCCTTTCGGACAAGGCTATCGCTTACTTTCAGCAGCGTTCCGGCGACGAATACGGCTACCGCATCGACTTTCTACCGGCCAGTTACGCGCGTTATGCCGGCTATCCGGGCTTTGCCGGCCTGGGCCTAGAGGAGGATGACAGCGAAGAAGAGCCGTACATCTACCACTTTCCCGACGGCAATGCCGGTGTCGCCCGGCTGTTGGTGCGTGACCTGATCCCGGCGGTGGCCGCCGGGCAGGGCATGGACGATGTGGTGCTGGCCGCCTTCGATTACAGCCGTTTGGATCACCCCGAGCAGGCCGTGCGCCTGCGCCTGTCGAGCACCGTCGTCAGTGTGCGCAACCGTGAGGGCGGTGTGGACATCGGCTACAGCCAGGCGGGGCAGCTTTACCGGGTGCGCGCCCGGCATTCGGTGCTGGCCTGCTACAACATGCTCATTCCTTACATTTTGCGCGACCTGCCGGCCCCTCAGGCGCAGGCGTTGGCGCAAAACGTCAAACTGCCCATGGTCTACGCCAACGTGGTGATTCGTAATTGGCAGAGTTGGGTTGAGTTGGGCATGCAGGAGGTGTACGCGCCGGGCATGCCCTTCAGCCTGATGAAGCTGGATTACCCGGTGGATCTGGGCGGGTATCAGGCGCCGAATGATCCTGAACAGCCCATGTGCCTGCATCTGGTGCATGTGCCGCATGCGGCTGGCGTTGGCCCGGACCTGCGCACGCAGGCGCGGGCCGCGCGCATGCAGATATACACCCGCACCTTTGCAGACTACGAAGCGCAAATCCGTGATCAGTTGCAGCGCGTGCTCGGTGGTGGTGGTTTTGATCATCAGCGCGACGTGCTGGCCATCACGGTCAACCGCTGGCCGCATGGCTATTCCTACTACAGCAATCCCCTGTTCGATGGCCCGGACGGTGGCGCGGCGGTGATGCAGCGGGCGCGTCAGCCTTTGGGCGCGGTGACCATCGCCAATTCCGATGCTGGTTGGGACGCTTACCTGCATGCGGCCGTGGATCAGGCCTGGCGTGCGGTCAATGAACTTACCTAGTCCGTCTTTGGGTGCAAGCTAGCTTTAAATAGTGGTCAATCGTGACTGAAATAGTCTTAGGCACGTGAAAACGCACTAGCCGGCCCCGGTTTGGCGAACAGGTAGCCTTGAAAGCGCCTGCAGCCCATGCCTTGCAGGGCCTCGTACTGCGCCTGAGTTTCTACGCCTTCGGCGGTTACGCTGAGATTGAGGTTGGCTCCCAGCGCCAGGATGGTGCGCACGATGGCGGCATCGCTGGGGTGTTCGAGCAGGTCGCGGACGAAGGATTGGTCGATCTTCAGCTTATCCAGTGGCAGGCGTTTGAGGTAGTTGAGTGAGGAGTAGCCGGTGCCAAAATCATCCAGCGCCAGGTGCACGCCACGTGCTTTTAGCTGACTCATCTTGTCGATCAGCGTTTCCACATCCTCCACCAGTTGGCTTTCGGTCAGTTCCAGCTCCAGGCGTTCAGGTTTGGCGCCGCTTTCCGCGAGTGCAGCAAACACGTCTTCAATAAAGTCGGGGTGGTGGAACTGCCGGGCGCTGACGTTGACCGCCAGTGTCAGGTGCGCCAGCTGTGGATCATGGGCCCATACCACCAGTTGTTGGCACGCCGCACGCAAGATCAAGCGACCCAGCGGCAGAATAAGCCCCGTGCTTTCTGCCAGGGGAATGAAGTCGCCCGGCGGCACCAGCCCGCGTATAGGGTGCAGCCAGCGGACCAGGGCCTCGGCGCCGACCAGTTGTCCGTGAGCATCCACCTGGGGTTGGTAGTGCAGGATAAAGTCGTGCTGGTCGAGGCTCTGGCGCAGGTCGCTTTCCAGGCTGGCGCGGGCGCTGACTTCGGTCTGCATCGCCGGGTCGAAAAAGCGCAACGCGTTGCGGCCGGCAGCTTTGGCCTGGTACATGGCCATGTCGGCACGCTTGAGTACCTCGTCGACCGTACTGTCCTCCTTGGGGAACAGGGCGACGCCGATGCTGGCCGTGCTGATATAGCTGCGGCCTTGCAGGGTGTAGGGCACGGCGAGCGCCTTAATGATCTTGTTGCCGACGTGTTCAACCTGTTGGCCGGCCTGTTCAGGCTTCAGGCTCAGGCCTTCGAGCATCAACACAAACTCATCGCCGCCGAGACGAGCCAGGGTGTCCTGGGCGCGCACATGGCTACTCAGGCGTTCGGCGACCTGCTGCAGCAACTGGTCGCCCATGTCGTGGCCAAGGGTGTCGTTGAGGTCTTTGAAATTGTCCAAGTCGATAAACAGCAGTGCGCCCTGTTGCAGGCCGCGGGCATGCTTGGCCAGGGCCTGTTGCAGGCGGTCGAGCAGTAGACGGCGGTTGGGCAGGCCGGTGAGTGGGTCGTAGAAGGCCAGCTGGTTGATTTTTTCGAGGTTCTTCTTGTGTTCGGTGATGTCAGTGGAGATGCCGCATAGCGCGTAAATCTTGCCGTGATCGTCGCGCAGCGGCAGCTTGACCGAGAGAAAGGCGTGCTGCGTGTTCCCGTCCAGGCTGCGATTGATTTCCTCGGTCTGCACCCGTTCGCCGAGTGTGAGTACGCGACTGTCGTTGTCATACAGGTTGGTTGCAGTGTCGATGTCGAAGAACTGTTCATCGGTCTTGCCAATCACCTGCTCAAGGTTCTGGCCGAACAGCTCGCAGACCTTGCGGTTGGCATATTGATAACGCAGCTGCACATCCTTGATGTAGATGTACGCCTCGACGCTGTCGAGGATGGTGTTCAGGCGTGCTTCGCCGGCCTGCAGGTGGCGGGTTTTCTCGTGCACCTGGCGGCGTAACAGCCATGCGCCGCCCAAGGCAGCAATCAGCAGCAGTGCCAGGGTCGTCAGTCCCCACCAGACACCCGTGGGGATCAGCAGGCGTGGCCGCTCACCGCCCCAGCGCAGCAGGGTTTGGTAGTACACAGAGGACGGCGAGTTCTGCCAGTTCGCCAGGTGCTGATCGATGGCGGCCAGTAAATCGGCGTTTTGCCCTTTGCGGGTTGCGTAGAACAGCTGCGCAGGCTGAAACATGATTGAGGAGCTTTGCAGCCGGTAGCTCGGCGCATGGAAATCACCAAAGCGCTGGTTGGCGACTACGGCGTCGGCATGCTCGTCCGCTACCAGGGCAAACCCTTGCTGCAAGCTGGGTACGCCGATCAATTGCGCTTTCAAGTCGAAGCTGTCCAGCAGCCCACGCAGGTAGTCCTCCTGCACCGAGCCTTGCAGGACGGCAATGCGCAGGTCTTTGAGGTCGAGTACTGATTTCAGCTGCAGGTTCTCGTTGCTGTACACCTGCGACCAGCTGACCAGCGAAGGCACTGTGTGAAAGTCGAGTACCTCTGCGCGGCTGTCGTTATAGGCCACGTCCGGCATCAGGTCGATCTCGCCGCTTTGTGCCATCTCCAGGCATTGTTGCCACTCGCAGGGCCTTGGTTGCAGTTGCCACTTTTCCTGGCGGGCGATCTCGTTCAGCAGCTCGCCGAGAATGCCGGAAAGTTTGCCCTCTTGATCCAGGATGATTTTCGGCTCGTTGGCGTAGACCCCCACGCTGACCGCACGAGACTGCGCGCCGCTATAAGGCGTGACCGTGAAACCCACGGTGAAGAGCAGCAGGGCGATGAGATGGCGAGTGAGCAGGCGCATCATGCGTGGGGCTACTTCTATGCAAAGTCCGTAGCCTAACGATAGCCAGAATATGGCCTGGGGTGTGGCGGGATGATGGCGACGAGCGATTTGCCGCGTGATGGATCGTCAGGCGTGGCTCAGTAGGCCCAGCCTTGGTAGATATAGGTCATGGGTTTTGGCCCTTTGAGGTAGCGATTGCTCAGCTCGCCAATCTGAAACCCGCCGGCTGTGATCAACGCCGGGATATCGCGATTGAGGTGGCAACCACCGGCTAACGGCTTCCAAATCGGGGTCAGGCGGTTCTGCCAGCTCAGCACGGGCAGCTCGGGAGCCATGCCGTGTTCGCAGAACAACAGGCGACCGCCAGGTTTGAGCACGCGGCGCATTTCTTTCAGTGCGGCTACAGCATCAGGAATGGTGCACAGGGTGAAGGTGCAGACAATGCTGTCGAAGCTGGCGTCGTCGGCCTGAATCTGCCCCAGTTCGAGGGCAATCATCTCCACTGGAATGCTGATCGCGGCGGCCCGTTGCCTGGCCAGTTTCTGCATATCGGCGCTGGGGTCGACGCCAATGATCACACTGACCTTTGCGGCATCGTAGAAGGCCAGGTTAAGGCCGCTGCCGATGCCGATTTCCAGTACCCGGCCGTGGGCCAGTGGCACCAGTTGCGAGCGGGCTTTCATCACCGCGCCCATGCCGCAGGCGAAGTCGATCAGGTGTGGCAGCAGGTAGCGGTCATACAGGCCCACGGGTTGCCCTCGGCAGGGTTATTCGGCGTCGTCTGGCAGATCACTGTTGTCGCCGCTGACAGCGGCAAAACACTTGATCAGGTGCACGCCGGCCGTGCCGCTGATGCGCCAGGCGTCGGCCTCACCATCAAAACGTGCGGCGATTACCTGGGCCAGGTTGAAATGCCATTTGCGCAGGGCTCGACCGTCCATGCATTCGATGCTCAGCAGCGGCGCATCGTCAGTGGGCGTGGTGCCGGCATGATGTTGAGCCAGTTGATCGTCGTTGAGGCTGAACTGCCAGGCATGCAGCTCGTCGATTTCCAGCATATCGGCGCCGCTCAGGGCGCTGATCAGGTCGTGCGGGGTGGTGCTCATAGGTCGATGGCTTCTTGTCGTTAGCGGCCGAGACGGCGCAGTTGGTCTGATTCGATCACGCGGGTGCCGGCATCCTCTTCCAGCGCCAAGCGCCACAGCGCGCGGGCCAGTACGGTGGCTTCAATGCCACGGTACTTGCCCGGTAACCAGCGCATAAAGGGCGCGGCCAGTCGCTCGCCAAGGCGAAACTCTTGGCGGGCGCCCAGCAGTAACGAAGGGCGGACGATGGTCAACTGCGGCCAGCCTTGCGCGCGCAGGGCTTGCTCCATTTGGCCTTTGACCTTGTTGTAGAACACGGTGGAGTTGGCATCTGCACCGAGGGCGCTGATCACCAGCAGGTGACGTGCGCCGAGGGCGCGTGCGCGTTCGGCGAAGGCGAGCACCAGGTCATGGTCGACCGCACGAAAAGCCTCTTGCGAGCCAGCCTGTTTAATCGTGGTGCCCAGGCAGCAGAAGGCGGTATCGACCTTGCCGCTCAGTTCCGGCAGCAAGGTCAGCAGTTCGCCTTGCGGGTTTTCCAGGTGTGCATGGGCTGCCAACGGGCGGCGGCTGGGGGCCAGTACGCGGGCGACGGTGGGCTCGTTCAGCAGGCGATCCAGCAGGTGTTCGCCGGTCAGTCCGGTGGCACCTGCGAGGAGGATGTGCTGGGGTGTTAAATACATAGTGTGAGGTTCTCCGCTGATATCAATCAGCTTATCAGGCCGTTGGTGGCGCGCATGGCTGTTAGCGGTTGACCGCAGATTGCGCCTCAAGTGCATTGTTCAGGGAGCGCTCGGCCTGTTGTTCGCGCAGCGTACGCCATTGTGCGAGCACCGCTTTGGCAGGCCAGATCTGTGGTTCGGAGGGTTCGAAACCGTCGGCTTTTTCGCGTTCGGCAACGCTGGCCTGGGCCAGCTTGAAGGCACGCTGCAGGTCGTCGGTTTGCTGCAGGGCTTCGGCGAACAACGCGCGGCCGAAGTAGGTGAAGTCGTTTTCTTCCGAGCAGCCGAAGGACACCCGGTCGGCCCGGGCTGCGGTGATCACCAGGGTCTTGTCATCCTGCAACTTTGGGATAAAACCACCGGAGTAGCAGGCCGAGATCACCAGCACCTTGTGCCGATCCTTAAGCGGTTCGAGCAGGGCTGCCAGCTCACTGGCCGGCAGGTCATCGAGCTGCATGCGTGGCTGGTCGAGGTTCAGCTCGTGTTGCGCTGAACCGTGACTGGTCAGGTAAATAAAGATCAGGTCTTCTTTGCCGCTGCGCTCTGCCAGGGCTTGAATGCTGCGGCTCAAGCTGGCGCTAGTGGCCAGGGGGCGATCGGTCAGGTGGTCACGGTGGTTGACCAAGGTGATCAGACCGTGGGCGGCGAAGCGTTCCTGCAGCAGGTTGCCGACATAATCGGCTTCGCGCATGAATACACTTTGCTTGCCGTCACCCGCCAGGGTCAGGGCATACAGCTCGATAGCCGGTGTTGAGGCAGGCAGCTTGGCGATGGCGGCATCAAGCAGGCGGCCTTGCTCCAGCACGCCGGTGGCCAGGGCGTCCGGTATGGCTTTGCCCTGGGCATCACGAATCAGTCGGCCGTTCTGCCAGGTGCCGCTTTGCTGGGTACCATCGGCCAGGGTCAGGCTGCCATTGCCCTGGTAGCTGCCGTAGGCGAAGTTGCCTTGATAGGCACTGCCGTCGGCCAGGTTTAGGTGACCTTCACCGTGGTAGCTCCAATCGTCGAACTGGCCTGCGTAATGGCTGCCGTCGCTGCCCTTGAATTCGCCTTTGCCGGTGAGGCTGCCGTTCACAAAGCGGCCACTCCAGACGTCGCCAGCGGCGCTTTGGTAGCGCCCCTTGCCGTGGAACTGGTTATGACGGAACTGGCCGCTGTACAGGTCGCCATCCGAATTCTTGAAGCTGCCCTGGCCGTTAAGTTGGCTGTTATCGAAGGTGCCGGTGTACACATTGCCTTCGGCGTCGGTGAGCACACCCTGGCCGTCGGGTTCGCCTTGTTGGAACTGGCCTTGGAAGCTGGCACCGTTACTCCATTGCAGTTTGCCCAGCCCGCTGTATTGGCCCTTGCTGAACTCACCGCGGTATTCCAATTGGCTGCTTTTTAGGTGACCTTCGCCACTGGGCCTGCCGTTGATAAAACCGCCCTCGTAACGGCTGCCATCGCTGTAGGTGAGGCTGCCTTGTCCGTGGAAGTCTCCGTTCTGAAACTCGCCACTGTAGAACTCGCCGTGCTTGCTGCGCCATTCGCCCGGGCCGTTGAACTGACCGTCCTTGAACAGCCCGTCGTAGTAACTGCCATCGCTGTAATCCAGGCGGCCAGGACCTTGCAACAGACCGTCGACAACTTCGCCACGGTAGCGGCCACCATCAGGCAGCACGGCATTGGGGGGCAGTAAGGGTTCGCCATCACCGCAAGCGGCCAACAACAGGGCGAGACTCAGAGGGGCCAGGCGGGCGAGCGTGCGCATGCAGAAAATCCAGGCTAGAAGGTCGATGCCGAGTATGCCTTAACACGCCCGGAGTGCCGTGATTGAGCGCACCGTCGGGCATTTAAAAATACAAAAGGCGCACCGCAGATGCAGGTGCGCCTTGATCCGGCGGTGGTAATCAGACGAAGCAGAGGGTCAGTGGCTCGGCGATGTAGGCGGGTTTTTCCGAGCCTTCAATCTCCAGTACCACTTTGGCCTTGAGCAGCCATTGGCCTGGGTTCTTCTCGGTGGCATCCGTCAGCGTCACCACCAGGCGGACTTTGGAGTTGACCTTCACCGGCTGGATAAAGCGCACGCTGTCCAGGCCATAGTTGACGGCCATCTTCAGCCCTTTAGGCATAATCATGATGCCTTCCATCAACTTGGGCACCAGTGACAGCGAGAGAAAACCGTGGGCGATGGTGGTGCCAAAGGGGGTGAGTTTGGCCTTTTCCGGGTCGACGTGGATGAACTGGTGATCACCCGTGCATTCGGCAAACTGGTTGATGCGTTCCTGGTCGATGGTCAGCCATTCGGAACGGCCGAGCTCTTTACCGATATAGCTGGGCAATTCAGCGGCGGGTACTGATGTCATGGTTTCTCCTTGAAGACGCAAGTGTTGTTTTTTTTGGGGCGTAAAATCCTTCTGCCCTAAGATCATCATGGGTTCGACGCAGGGTCAAGTGCCTATTGCGATGGGACAAGGTATGCCGTTGGCTCGTGCGCAACCGCTGTAAACCGGCCCTTGCCGGGTGCTTCTGCTTATAATGCGCGGCACTGCGTCTGGGATCATACGATTCGGAGATTACCCATCATGCTGCTACGCGGCCTTTCCTGGCTGGTGCTGTGCCAGTTGCTCGGCACTGCGCTGAATGTCCTGTTGATCCCGATTTTGCCGGGGCCAATCATCGGTATGTTGCTGTTGTTCGTCTTCCTGCTGCTGCGCGGAGAAGTCGGCGAGCCGCTGCACCTGGCCTCCACCAGCCTGCTGAAATACCTGCCGCTGCTGTTGGTACCACCAGCGGTGGGCGTAATGGCCTATGCCGAGGATATCTTTGCCGACTTCTGGGCGATTGCCGGTGCGCTGTTGCTGTCATTGCTGATCTCGATCGTGTTTGCCGGCTGGCTGATGCAGAAACTGATTGACCGCCAACAACGCCGGGAGGACGCATGAGTCTGGACTGGCACGCCGCCTGGCAGGCGTTGATCCATCACCCGCTATTTGGTGTAGGCATCACCCTTGGGGCCTATCAACTGGCGATTGCTGCCTATGAGAAAACCCGCTGGGTGTTTCTGCAGCCGGTGCTGCTGTCGATGCTTGCGGTAATCGGCATTCTTTTGGCCTGCGGCCTGACCTTTGCCGAATACAAAGACAGCGCCGCCGCGCTAACGCTGTTCCTCGGGCCAACCACGGTGGCGCTGGCGGTGCCGCTGTTCCTTAATCTGCGGCGTATTCGCCAGCTGTTCTGGCCGACCCTGATCACCTTGCTGGTGGCCGGCGTGGTCGCGACTGTATTGGGGATTACCCTGGCCTGGGTCTTCGGCGCCGAGCAGATCATGCTGATGAGCATGGCGCCCAAGTCGGTGACCTCACCGATTGCCATGCTGGTGGCCAATCAGATTGGCGGGATTGCTGCCCTGGCCGCGGTGTTTGTGATGATCACCGGGATCATCGGCGCCATCATCGGCCCGGCGCTACTTAAGCGCTGTGGCGTGCATCACCCGGCTGCACTGGGCATGGCCCTGGGCCTGACCGCGCATGCGGTTGGCACCGCCCGTGCGCTGCAGGAAGGTGAGGAGTGCGGCGCGTTTTCAGCCCTGGCGATGAGCCTGATGGGCGTATTCACGGCCGTGTTGCTGCCGCTGGCGATTCTGTTGTGGCTATAAGGAGGTGTGTGTGACCCTGCCGCTGTTTCCACTGAACACTGTGTTATTTCCCGGTTGCATGCTCGACTTGCAGATATTCGAAGCACGCTACCTGGACATGGTCAGCCGCTGCATGAAGCAAGGGCAGGGCTTTGGTGTGGTGTGCATCATTGATGGCGCCGAAGTGGGCGAGGCCGCAGGGCAATTCTCGGCGATCGGTTGCGAGGCGTTGATTCGCGATTTCGAGCAGCGGCCCAATGGCCTATTGGGGATTCGCGTCGAGGGTGGTCGGCGTTTTCGCGTGCAGCGCGCGCAGGTGCTGCCGGATCAGTTGACCCTGGGCGACGTCGAGTGGCTGGACGAGCAGCCGGAGCAGCCGCTGGAGGCTGAGCATGCGGATTTGGCAGCATTGCTCGGTGCGCTGAGCGCTCACCCGTTGGTGGCCTCACTGGGCATGGCGAGTGCGCCAGCGGGCCAGGAGGCCCTGGCCAATCAGCTGGCCTACCTGTTGCCGCTGGACGCCGAACAGAAGCTGCAACTGCTCGAAATGCCGGACGTGCAGCTGCGGCTAGAGCGGTTGCAGGCGTTGCTGGAGCTGCTGCAGGGCGGTCATCAGTAGCGATACAGCAGCAGGCCGGTGGACAGCTGCCAGGTGGCGATGCCGCCGAGCAGCGCCAGAATCGCCGGCAGCAATAGCCACCAGATTCTTGCCGTCAGAGCAGGCAGTGGTGCGCGCCATTGCACCAGCGCCAGGCTCAGGGCGCAGAAACAGCCCGCCAACATGGCCCCGGCGATGATGTCGCTGGGCCAATGCACCCCGAGGTAGACCCGAGAGAGGGCGATTGCCGCCGCCGGCAGGCTGGCCAGCAGCAGCCACGTCAGACGCATGCGTGGCGGTTGGCCGCGACCCGCGAGTATGCCGAGCAGCAGAAAGAAGGCAAAGGCCGCTGAGCTGTGGCCGCTGGGGAAGCTGAAACTGCCCAGTGGTTCCAGCAGTACATCTGGACGGCTTCGCGCAAACAGTGCTTTTAGCGCGCCATTCGCCAGGGCGGTGCCAAGCGTGGCGCCGATGGCCAGGCACAGGCTGCGCCACTGTCGGGTAGCCAGCAGAATCAGGCACAGCAGCACTGCCGCCGCCACTTGAGTGTGCAGGTCGCCGAGGTGGGTAATCAGCACCATAAGTGTATCGAGGTTGCTGCTGCGTTGTTCCTGCACCAGGGCCAGCAGGCCTTGATCAAAGTGGCTGAGCAGCGGCCAGCTGAACATCATGCTGACCAGCAGCACCAGGCAGGCGCCGGCCGCCAGCAGGCTAGCGTGGCGTTGCCCGCGCATGCTGCCTTGAATGCTCAGGCCGACCACGATGGCCACGCCTGCCGCTACGGCGCCGGCCTGTGGCCAGAACCCTTCTGGCAGCGGCAGGCGCAAGGCGGCACCCGTGGCCCAGCCCGGCAGCATGTAGGCTATGGCCCAGCCGGCGGCGGCCAGTAGGCTGACGGCGATAAAACGCGGGAGCGGCATGTTCAGCATGCCGGCGACCATCGGTAGCATCGGCCGCAGCGGGCCGATATAACGGCCGACCAACAGGCTGGCGACGCCGTAGCGCTGAAAATAAACCTCGGCCGCGCTCAGCCATTGGGGGTGGCTGCGCAACAACGGCAGGCGGCGAATATCCTGATGAAAATAGCGGCCGATACCATAGGACAGCGCGTCACCGAGCAAGCCGCCGAAGTAGGCCAATAGCAGGGTTTCCCACAGTGACAGCGCGCCGTTACCGGCCAGGACTGCCACGGTAAACAGCAGAATAGTGCCCGGCACGATGATGCCGGCAATGGCCAGGCATTCGACGCAGGCAATGACAAAGATCGCCAGGCCCAGCCATTCGGGGTTGGCGCTCAGCCACAGGGTTAGGGTGTCGAACCATTGGCTCATCGGTGGTCATCCGTGGGGGTTAGCAAGTAGTAGTCTTGGCCTGCCTGTTGGCCGCGCCGTATTGGGTTGCGCGTGCAGTAACGGGCAAAGGCAGCATCGACAAACCGGTACGGCAGCAGTTCATCCCGGCCGTGGGGAATGCCCAGGCGCGCGCATTGCACAACGTGTTGCGGGCGCTCGCCGAGGTCTTCGACAAACAGGCGCTGCTCATCGAAGGGCTGAGCATCCCAGTCCGGCACTTTCAGGCCCAGGGCCTTGCACAGCAGTGTCTGCCCTGCGCAAAGGGTTGCAGTGCTGCGTGGCTGGCCTTGGGCGTTGGGATTGTTTTCCTGCATTTGCATCAGTGCGTCTGCGCCGCTGTGGGCATCCTGCCAGGGGTAGGCAGATTTGATCAGTACCGCATTACCTGGGCCTTGGGCGCTGAAGTTCAGCGAGTCGCCGCCACGGGCGTAATACATATAGATATGTCCGCCTTCCATAAACAGTGCGCGGCGCTTGTGGGTATAGCCGAGCGAGGCATGGCTGCCTTTTTCGCTCAGGTAATAGGCCTCGGTTTCGATGATGCGCGCGCTTAGCCATTGCTCGCCGTGGCGATGGCGAATCACTTTACCGAGCAGCTCGCGGGCCAGTAGGCGCGCATCGCGGTCGAAGAAGCTCGCGGGCAATGCCCGGCCCCGGGGCCAGGGCAAACTAAGGTTGGGATCGGCTGACATGCGGTGTTGTGCTTAATCGGCAGGGCATAGGCTGGGATTGTTGCCGTATCAGGTGCTCAACAGCGCACCGTTTAAAGGCCTGCGATCATAACAATAAGAGTCTTAACCATGTCTGAACGTGCTCGCGTCAGCAGTGCCCATATCAGCCCCAGCGCCCACTACACCGGCTATATCTGGTATCGCCATCAGTTGGCCGATGCCGCCTTCGTGACGGGTTTCGGGCGGTTTGTGCATGGCTTACTCAGCCCGATTACCTGGGGCGCGCGGGTGGGGTTTGGGCTGGATATTGAGCAGTTTCTGCTGCAGCGGCACTTGCAGATCGACGCGCAGCTGACGGCGGCGATTGAGCAGGGCGGCGTGTGCCAGGTAGTGGAGATTGCCTGCGGCCTGTCGCCGCGCGGCCGGCGCTTTACCGCGCGTTACCCGCAGCTGCGCTATGTTGAGGCGGACCTACCGGTAATGGCTGCGCGCAAGCGCCTGCTGCTGAATGCGGAAGGCTGGCTGGGCAGTCAGCATCAGGTGCGTGCGGTAGATATCCTCGCCGAGGAGGGGGGTAAAAGTCTGGCGGCGCTGTTCGCCGAGCTGGATCACAGCAAGCCGGTGGTGGTCATCACCGAAGGCTTGGTGAACTACTTCGAGCTGGCGCTGATCGAGTCATTCTGGACGCGCCTGGCCGACCAGCTGCGGCAGTTCCCGCAGGCCACCTACCTGACCGAGCTGTACCCTGACCTACGCGAACACCCGCGTTACCGCCAGTTACGCTGGGGCGTCGACCTGATCGGGCGGCTGACCCGTGGCAATTACCCGCTGCATTACCGCAATGATCAGGCGATTGTGCAGGGCTTTCAGCGCTGCGGTTTCGGCACGGTCGAAGTCTTCGACCCGAGCCGCACGGCCCAGGCGCTTGGTCTGGCGCCATCGCGTAATGCCGGGCTGGTGCGGGTGATTGAGGCGCGGGTCTAAGAGTCTGTTTTGAGAACGGTATTGCCGGTGCTAAACAGCTCCGGAGCAGGCGCTAGGCACAGGCTGCTGCCGGCAGGGGCTGCCGTTGAAAGTGCGTGGCCAGCGCCTGGCTGGCGTGCTGATCGCTGTGCGGGAAGACAAAGGCCAGGCCGTTTTGATCATGGCGCAGTGCGAGTATGGGCTGTGCGGGCAGGTCTTTGCAGAGGAGCAGCCAACCGCGGCCGCTTACAACAGTCGGCAGGTTGCCCTGCAGTAAACCGCCGAAGAAGCCCAATTCACTGATGTCCACCCGCCATTCACCAATCTCGGTATGTTGCAGGCGCGCTTGGCGCTGGCTGGGCGGCAGGCGCGGCTCGTGGCGTTTTTCCAGCTGCAGCAGCTGCGGGTTGCTCAGTAGGCTGCTGCCCGGGCTGCGGCTCGGTAGGGCGTCGCCGCGCAGGAACGGGTTGTACAGGCTGGCGCAGGCGTCGCGCTGTTCAAACTGGGCCAGGTGGTCGGCATTGTGGATCAGTGCGCAACTCGCCTGGGCGCAGGCGGCGGCAAAGTGCGCGTGCTCCCAGGGTTGGGTGAAGTGGTCATATTCGCCGGCCAGCACCAGGGTCGGGCAGCTGGGGTGCGCGTGAAAGCCCTGGAAATCCAGCAGGCGCTGGCTGTTCTGCCGGTAGCGCTCGATATCGGCGGCTGGCAAGCGCTGGATCTGCCGCAGCAGTGCCTTACGAAATACCGGGGCAACGCCGGTCTGTTCCAGGCGCAAAGGGTTGAGCAGGCCGGTCAGCGCACCATGGGCAAAGGCCTCGCAGCGCCCTTCGGCCAGCAGCGCCAAGCCTTCTTGTAGCAACAGGCGCGCACCGGGGCGGCCGAACGCGGTGATCCCGGCCAGAAGCACGCGGGCGCAGCGCTCGGGGTGGCGGGCGGCGAACAGCGCGGCCAGGGCTGAGCCGTAGGACAGACCGATGGGCATCAGCAGCGGCAGGTCGAGTTCTTCGGCGAAGGCGGCGATCAGGTCAGCCAGCTGTTCCAGGCTCAGGTCGGGCACCAGTTGCAGGTTGCCGCCCTGGCTGGGCAGGTCGAGCAGGATCACCGGGTGCTCGCCGAGCAGCTCGCTGACTTCGGCTGCAAACGAGCGAAAGCTCTGGAATGCACCGCCCAACAGCAATACGGGCGGGCGAGTGTCGTGGCTGCGGCAGGCATAGGCCTGGTAGTGCAGGCGCAGGTCGCCGATATGCAGCACCTGTGGGGCTTCGTTAAGTTGTGCGGCGCAGTAGTCGGTACGGTAATGCATGCTGATCCCACCCCGGCGGTCGGCCGCCTGTCTTGCTTGTGATGGCAAGGTAAACATTCGGACGGTTTTTGTTTACCTAACCTTCGGGCGGCTGATGGTCCGTGATGTCACTGTTTCTTCCGGTGGCTTGCTGTGTGGGGCTTGGCGGCGTTACCGCGGGTTGTGGCGAACGCAGTGTCTACCGTCCGCCGCGCAGCGCTGGGCGTGGAGCGGCGCGACCGTTATACTCAGCGACTTTTTTCAACCGCCAGACCTGCCAAGACAATGACTGAGTCCGTGCTCGACTATATGACCCGCCTGGGACAGGCCGCCCGCAGCGCCTCGCGTGTGCTGGCGCGCGCCAGTACCGCGCAAAAGAATCGTGCCCTGCAGGCCGCCGCCGCCGCGCTGGATGCCGCGCGCAGCGATTTGACTGCCGCCAACGAGCTGGACCTGGCCGCCGCGCGCGCCAATGGCCTGGAGCCGGCCATGGTTGACCGTCTGGCGCTGACGCCGGCGGTGATCGACTCGATGATCGAAGGCCTGCGTCAGGTCGCCACGCTGCCCGATCCGATTGGCGAGATCCGCGATATGCGCTACCTGCCGTCGGGTATTCAGGTCGGCAAGATGCGCGTGCCGCTCGGCGTAATCGGCATCATCTATGAGTCGCGGCCGAACGTGACCATCGACGCCGCCAGCCTGTGCCTGAAGTCCGGTAACGCGACCATCCTGCGCGGTGGTTCCGAGGCCATTCATTCCAACCAGGCGATTGCTCGTTGCATTCAGCTCGGTCTGGCTGAAGCCGGTTTGCCCGCCAGCGCCGTGCAGGTGGTGGAAACCACGGATCGTGCTGCCGTTGGTGCGCTGATCACCATGCCGGAATTTGTTGACGTGATTGTGCCGCGTGGCGGCAAGGGCCTGATCGAGCGCATCAGCCGTGACGCCAAGGTGCCGGTGATCAAACATCTGGATGGCGTATGCCACGTCTATATCGACGTCGCCGCCGACCTCGACAAGGCGATTCGCGTTGCCGACAACGCCAAGACCCATCGCTACTCGCCGTGCAACGCCATGGAAACCCTGCTGGTGCATGCCGCCGTGGCTGACAAGGTGCTGCCGCCGCTGGCGGCGATCTACCGCGACAAAGGTGTTGAGCTGCGTGGCGACGCCGCGACCCGCGCGCTGCTAGGCAGTGACGTGCTGGAAGCGAGCGAAGACGACTGGTTTGCCGAATACAACGCGCCGATTCTGGCGATTCGCATCGTCGACTCGCTGGATGCGGCCATCGAACACATCAACCATTACGGCTCGCAGCACACCGACGCGATCATCACCGAGAACTTCAGTGATGCGCGGCGCTTCCTCACCGAAGTGGATTCCGCCTCGGTGATGGTCAACGCGTCGACCCGTTTCGCCGATGGTTTTGAATACGGCCTGGGCGCGGAGATCGGTATTTCCACCGACAAACTGCACGCCCGTGGCCCGGTCGGCCTGGATGGGCTGACCAGCGAGAAGTACGTGGTGTTTGGCGACGGACACATTCGTACCTGATGGCCAAGCGCAGCGGCGCCCGACGTACCGACGCCCGACGCATCGGTCTGCTAGGCGGCACCTTTAATCCGGTGCATATCGGCCATCTGCGCAGCGCTGTGGAAGTGGCCGATGCGCTGCAGCTCGATGAGTTGCGTCTGATCCCGAGCGCGCGGCCGCCGCACCGCAGCGCACCGGAGGTCAGTGCCGAGGATCGCCTGGCCATGGTCAGGTTGGCGGTAGCCGATGCCGGGGTGCTGCAGGTGGATGATCGCGAGCTGCAACGCGACAAACCGTCCTACAGCATTGACACCCTGGAGTCGTTGCGCAGTGAGTTGGCGGCTGATGATCAGCTGTTTCTGCTGCTGGGCTGGGATGCCTTCTGCGGTTTACCCAGTTGGCAGCGTTGGGATGAGTTGCTGCAGCACTGCCATATTCTGGTGCTGCAACGGCCGGATGCCGACAGTGAAGCGCCCGAGGCGCTGCGCAATCTGTTGGCGGCGCGCAGTGTGAGTGACCCTTCGGCCCTGAGTGGGCCGAGTGGGCAGATTGCTTTTATCTGGCAGACACCTCTGGCGGTGTCGGCTACCCAGATCCGTTCGCTACTGGCGAGCGGAAAGTCGGCACGTTTTCTGGTGCCTGACGCGGTACTGGCCTATATCCATGCCCACGGACTGTACCGTGGCGCGAATTGAACACGAGGCAAACGAGTTAGTTATGACAAACGCAAAAATGCAGAGCGAAGAGCTGGTCAAATTGGCCATCAGCGCTCTGGAAGAAATCAAGGCGCAGGACATCACCACCATCGACGTGCGCGGCAAGACCAGCATCACCGATTTCATGCTGATTGCCAGCGGCACCTCTAGCCGTCACGTTAAGTCGCTGGTCGACAACGTGCTGGAGAAAGTCAAGGAGCAGGGCGTACGCCCAATCGGCACTGAAGGCATGGATACCGGTGAGTGGGCACTGCTCGACCTCGGCGACATCGTGGTTCACGTGATGCTGCCGACAGCTCGCCAGTTCTATGACCTTGAGCGTCTGTGGCAAGGTGCTGAGCAGAGCCGTGCGCAGTTCAGCGCCGAGCCGGGCCCAGAGCAGGAATAAGGACGCGCAGCGGTGCGGATCAAACTGATCGCCGTCGGCTCGCGGATGCCACGCTGGGTGGAAGAGGGCTGGCAGGAATATGCCAAGCGCATGCCCAGCGAGCTGTCCCTGGAGCTGGTGGAAATTCCGCTGACCACGCGCGGCAAGAATGCCGATGTGGCGCGGATGATCCGCCAGGAAGGCGAGGCCATGCTGGCCAAGGTGCAGCCTGGGGAACGCATTGTCACCCTGGAAGTCGAAGGGCGACCCTGGAGCACCGAGCAGCTGGCGGTCGAACTCGACAAGTGGCGCCTTGATGCGCGCACCGTCAACCTGATGGTCGGCGGCCCGGAAGGGCTGGCACCTGAGGTGCAGGCGCGCAGTGAGCAGCGCTGGTCGTTGTCGCCGCTGACCCTGCCGCACCCCTTGGTGCGGATTCTGATCGGCGAACAGATGTATCGTGCCTGGACCGTGTTGTCCGGCCACCCTTACCACAAATAACTAGCAGCCATCGATGCCGCAACCAATCCGCCTCAAAGACCACGAGAAAGACGGCCGCCTAATCCGCAAACGCGCGGTGGTTGGTGCTGTGGTGGTTTTGTTGCTGACCTCGGTACTCGTGGCGCGCATGTATTACCTGCAGGTGGTGCAGTTTGAGCACCACACCACCCTGGCGGAAAACAACCGCATCCACGTGCAGCCGATCCCGCCGAACCGTGGGCTGATCTACGACCGCAACGGGGTGATCATCGCCGATAACCGGCCCAGCTTCAGCCTGACCCTGACCCGCGAGCGCGCCGGTGACTGGCCGCAGGTGCTCGATGTGATTGTCGAGGTGCTGGAACTGGGCCCGGATGAGCGCGCGCTGTTTGAGCGACGTGTGCGTCAGGGGCGGCGACCGTTTGAGCCGGTGCCGGTGCTGTTCGAGCTGAGCGAGGAGCAGATTGCCCGTATCGCGATCAATCAGTTCCGTCTGCCTGGCGTTGAGGTCTCCGCGCAGCTGGTGCGGCATTACCCGCTAGGCGAGCATTTTGCCCATTCGGTGGGGTATGTCGGGCGGATCAACGAGAAAGAGCTGAAAGAACTCGATCCGGTGGCCTACAGCGGTACGCACCATATCGGCAAAACCGGTATCGAGCGTTTCTATGAAGACGAGCTGCACGGTGAAGTGGGTTACGAGGAAGTCGAAACCAACGCCCGTGGCCGCGTGCTGCGCGTGCTCAAACGTACTGACCCGCTTCCCGGCAAGGACATCGTGCTGAGCCTCGATATCCGCTTGCAGGAGGCCGCTGAAAAGGCCCTGGCTGGTCGCCGTGGTGCGATTGTGGCCATCCAGCCACAGACCGGTGAGGTGCTGGCGATGGTCAGTCAGCCAAGTTTCGATCCCAACCCCTTCGTTACCGGGATTGGCTTCAAGGCTTACGCCGACCTGCGCGATTCCATCGACCGTCCGCTTTACAACCGCGTATTGCGCGGCCTCTATCCGCCCGGCTCGACTATTAAGCCGATGGTCGCGGTGGCCGGTCTGGATGCTGGCGTAGTCACGCCGCAGACCCGGGTGTTCGACCCCGGCTTCTATCAGTTGCCCGGCCACAGCCACAAATATCGCAACTGGAACCGCACGGGCGACGGCTCGGTGGATATGGATTACGCGATCATGCGCTCCAATGACACCTACTTTTACTCACTTGCGCACAAGATGGGCATCGACCGCATGCATGACTACATGACCCGTTTCGGGCTGGGTCAGCGCGTGTCGCTGGACATGTTCGAAGAAACCGCCGGGCTGATGCCTTCGCGGGACTGGAAGCGCGCGCGTTACCGGCAGGCCTGGTACCCGGGCGAGACGCTGATTCTCGGTATCGGTCAGGGCTATATGCAGACCACGCCGCTGCAACTGGCACAGGCCACGGCACTGATGGCCACGCGCGGCAAGTGGATTCGCCCGCACCTGGCCAAGACTATCCAGGGGCGCATCCCCACAGACCCCAATCCACTACCGGATATCGTGCTCCGTGATCCGAAGTTCTGGGACGCCGGTATCAAGGGCATGGTGTCGGTCATGCACGGCCCGCGTGGCACCGCGCGCAAGGTCGGCGATGCCGCGCTGTACCGGATTGCCGGCAAGAGCGGTACCGCTCAGGTGGTGGCGATCAAGCAAGGGGAGAAATACGACCGCAGCAAGGTTGCCGAGCGTCACCGTGACCATGCGCTGTTTGTGGCATTTGCTCCGGCAGATAACCCGCAGATTGCCGTGTCGGTGATGGTGGAAAACGGCGAGTCTGGCTCCGGGGTGGCCGCACCGGTGGTCAAGCAGGTCATCGATGCGTGGTTGCTGGATGAAAACGGTCAGTTGAAAGCCGAATACGCTCCGCCAGTGGCGGCTGAGGTCGCTGCGCCATGAACAGTAATTTTGACCGCAACCTGTCCTCCGAAGACCTGCTGCGTCGCCGGGCGACCATCCTGCAGCGCCTGCATATCGACGGCATTCTGCTGTTGCTGCTGCTGATTCTCGCCACCGGCAGCTTGTTTATTCTGTATTCGGCCAGTGGTAAGAACGTTGATCTGCTGATGAAGCAGGCCAGTTCCTTCGGCATCGGCTTGGTCGGCATGTTTATCATTGCCCAGTTTGAGCCGCGTTTTATGGCGCGCTGGGTGCCGTTGGCCTATGTCGGTGGTGTGGGGCTGCTGGTGGTGGTAGACGTCATGGGGCACAACGCCATGGGGGCCACACGCTGGATCAACATTCCCGGGGTGATTCGCTTTCAGCCCTCGGAGTTTATGAAGATCATCATGCCGGCAACCATTGCCTGGTACCTGTCCAACCGCAGTCTGCCGCCGCGCCTCAAACATATCTGTATCAGCCTGGCGATGATCATCGTGCCCTTTGTGCTGATTCTGCTGCAGCCTGATCTGGGCACGTCTTTGCTGATCATCGCTTCGGGTGGCTTCGTGCTGTTTATCGCCGGCTTGCAGTGGCGCTGGGTGATTGGCGCTGTGGCCGCGGTGGTGCCGATTGCCATTGGCATGTGGTTCTTCGTCATGCACCAGTACCAGAAGCAGCGCGTGCTTACCTTCCTCAACCCGGAAAGCGATCCGCTGGGCAGTGGATGGAACATCATCCAGTCCAAGGCGGCGATTGGTTCGGGCGGTGTGCTCGGTAAGGGCTGGCTGCAAGGCACCCAGTCGCACTTGGACTTCCTGCCGGAGAGCCACACCGACTTCATCATCGCGGTACTGGCCGAGGAATTCGGCCTGGTCGGTGTGTGTTTGTTACTGCTGGTGTACATGCTGTTGATCGCGCGCGGTCTGGTGATTACCGTGCAAGCGCAGACGCTGTTCGGTAAGCTTCTCGCCGGCGCGCTCACCATGACTTTCTTCGTTTATGTCTTCGTCAATATCGGTATGGTCAGCGGCCTGCTTCCGGTGGTGGGGGTTCCGCTGCCCTTTATCAGCTATGGCGGCACCTCGCTGATCACCTTGTTGGCAGGGTTTGGGATTTTGATGTCGATCCACACTCATCGTAAGTGGATGACACAGGCTTGATTGGGATTATGAATTCAATGCAAAACGCGCGTGGTTGGATGGTTCGTACTGCACCTTGGCTGGCGTTGGCCGGGGTGTGCGCAGTGGCTCAGCCCGCGCTGGCTGGGGATTATCAGCAGTCACCGCAGGTGGCTGAGTTTGTCGGCGAAATGACCCGTGACTACGGCTTTGCCGGTGAGCAGCTGGTCGAGCTGTTCGCCCAGGTCGAGCGCAAACAGGCGATCCTTGATGCCATCTCGCGTCCGGCAGAAAAGGCCAAGCCGTGGAAGGATTATCGGCCGATCTTTATCACCGACAAACGTATCAGCAAGGGTGTTGAGTTCTGGAAGCAGCACGAAGAAACCCTGGCTCGTGCTGAGGCTGAGTATGGTGTGCCGGCGCAAGTGATTGTGGCCATTATCGGGGTGGAAACCTTCTATGGCGGTAACACCGGTAGCTGGCGGGTGATGGATGCTCTGTCGACCCTGGCCTTCGATTATCCGCCGCGTGCGCCGTTCTTCCGCAAGGAGCTGCGCGAGTTTCTTCTGCTGACCCGTGAAGAGCAGGTCGAGCCACTGAGCATGACCGGCTCTTACGCCGGCGCCATGGGGCTGCCGCAGTTTATGCCGAGCAGCTTCCGCGCCTACGCTGTGGATTTCGATGGCGATGGCCATATCAATATCTGGAACAACCCGGCGGATGCCATCGGCAGCGTCGCCAGCTACTTCAAACGTCACCATTGGCAGCCGGGACAGCCGGTGGTGAGTGCCGCGACTGTCAAAGGCGTGCGGGCCGAAGAGGGGCTGACGGTTGGGCTCGATCCGGTGAAAACTGTTGGTGAGCTGCGTGCGTTGGGCTGGACCAGCGCCGACCCGCTGGCTGACGATTTGCCGGTAACGGCCTTCCGTCTGGAAGGTGCTGATGGCGCTGAGCACTGGCTAGGCCTGCCGAACTTCTTTGTGATCACCCGCTACAATCGCAGTGTGATGTATGCCATGGCGGTCAATCAGCTGGCCGAGTTGCTGGTTGATGCACGGGGTAAGAATTGATGTCGCGTTTGCCTTTTAAATGGGCTGCATTCGGCAGCCTGGCGCTGCTGCTGGCCAGTTGCTCGTCCACCCGTGCGCCGCAGCCGGTTGCACCGGTGCAGCAGCCGGGTGGTGCGATTTCCGGGCCGGGTGATTTCAACCGTCCGCATAAGGATGGCGCACCCTGGTGGGATGTCGACGTATCGCGGATTCCTGATGCGATACCGATGCCGCACTACGGCCCTGTCAAGGCCAGTCCTTACACTGTATTCGGCAAACAGTACTACCCGATTCCCGATGCCCGTCGCTATCAGGCGGTCGGTCCGGCGTCCTGGTATGGCACCAAGTTTCACGGTCAGGCCACCGCTAACGGTGAAACCTACGACCTGTACGGCATGACCGCTGCACACAAAACCCTGCCGTTGCCGAGCTATGTGCGCGTCACCAACCTGGAAAACGGCAAGAGCGCGATTCTGCGGGTTAACGACCGCGGGCCGTTCTATTCAGATCGGATTATCGATTTGTCCTTCGCCGCAGCGAAGAAGCTCGGTTATGCCGAAAGTGGCACCGCGCGGGTCAAGGTTGAAGGTATTGACCCGCACGAGTGGTGGGCTCAGCAAGGCCGTCCGGTACCCATGGTCTTGGCCGCCCCACAGCAAGTGGCGCAGGCTCAGCCAATCGCGCAACCGATCGCGCAGCCGGTTGAGCAGTATTCACCGCCCCCGCAGCAGCATGCCGCCGCGGTGCTCCCCGTGCAGATTGACGCAAAAAAAAACGCTTCAGTCGGAGCCTCTGGCCTGTATCTCCAAGTGGCCGCTTTCGCCAATCCGGACGCTGCGGAGCTCCTCAAAGCCAAGCTGAGCGAGACGGTAGCTGCACCAGTGTTCGTCAGCTCAGTGGTGCGCAACCAGCAGATATTGCACCGCGTGCGTCTGGGGCCGGTGAGCAGCCAAAGCGAGGCTGAGCAGCTGCAGAGCAGCGTACGCCTGGCCAATCTTGGCGAGCCAACCCTGGTCAAGCCTGACTAATACGGCACTTCTGCAGCATCTGCGGGACTAAACACTCAACTCCGGCCATTCACGGGTGGTCGGAGAATTAGCAAATTAGGCCCACTAGGCCTGTTCAACCATCAGCAATCTAGAGAGACGGATGAATATCACCAGCTTTGCGCAACGCGTTTTCCTATCACTTTTCCTGCTCAGCGCTCCGGCCGTATGGGCCAATCAGCAAGTGATTCCTTCTGCGCCGCAGTTGGCTGCCAAATCCTATGTGCTGCTGGACGCCGCCAGCGGCAAGGTGCTGGTCGAAAACAACGGTGATCAGCGCCTGCCGCCGGCCAGCCTGACTAAATTGATGACCGCCTACATTGCCACGCTGGAAATCCGCAAGGGCAAGATCGGTGAGCAGGACCTGGTGCCTATCAGCGAGCATGCCTGGCGTACCGGTGGCGCTGCATCCGGTGGTTCAACCATGTTCCTGCCACTGAACAGCCAGGCGAAGGTTGATGACCTGCTGCACGGCGTCATCATTCAGTCCGGCAACGACGCCAGTATCGCCCTGGCCGAGTACATCGCCGGCAGCGAAGATGCCTTCGCCGACATGATGAACGAGACCGCTGCGCGCCTGGGGATGACCAACAGCCACTTTATGAACGCCACCGGTCTGCCGCATCCGGAGCATTACTCCAGCGCCCATGACATGGCTATTCTGGCTCGCGCCATCATTAACGAAGACCAGGAACACTATGCGATCTATGCGCAGAAGGAGTTCCTCTGGAACAACATCAAGCAGGGCAACCGTAACCTGCTGCTGTGGCGTGACAAGACCGTTGATGGGCTGAAAACCGGCCATACCGAAGAAGCCGGCTACTGCTTGGTGGCGTCGGCTGTACGTGATGGCGCGCGCATGATCACTTCGGTATTCGGCACTGTCAGCGAGTCGGCCCGTGCCGCAGAAACTCAGAAACTGCTGACCTATGGTTTCCGCTTCTTCGAAACCCGCACCTTCTACAAGCAAGGCCAGGAACTGGCTCAGGCCCAAGTGTGGAAAGGCGCTGTGCGTCAGGTCAAAGCCGGTCTTGGTGCTGATCTGAGCCTGACGCTGCCGAAAGGTCAGCTGGAAAAATTGCAGGCCGGCATGATCCTCAATCCGCAGCTCACCGCCCCGATTGCCCAGGGTGATGTGATCGGCAAGGTTGAAGTGAAACTGGGTGAAGAAGTGGTGCACAGTGCCGATCTGATTGCTCTTGAGGCCGTTGAGGAAGGCAGTTTCTTCCGTCGCCTGTGGGATAGCATCAGCCTGTTCTTCTTCGGATTGTTCAACTGATAGCGTGACCAGCGCGCCCTTGCCGACCCGCAGGGGCGTTGTTGTTGCCACGGCTTACGAGGCCGTTACTGCCATGAATCAACCAGACGTCAAATCGCACAAAATCGAATTCCCCTGCGCGGACTACCCGATCAAGGTGGTCGGTGACAGTGGCGAAAACTACAAGAGTACGGTGATAGAGATCCTTAGCCAGCATGCCAAGGTCGATCTCAGCACCCTGGCCGAACGCCAGAGCAGCAACGGCAAGTACACCACCGTACAGCTGCATATCGAAGCCACAAGCGAAGATCAGCTACGCGATATCAACAGTGCCCTGCGCGCGACCGGTATCGTGCACATGGTGCTGTGATGGACCTGCCGCTCGGCTTTCGTGAGCTGGGCCAGGTCGACTATCAGCCTACCTGGCATGCGATGCAGCGCTTTACCGACAGCCGTGGCGCAGATACGCCTGACGAAATCTGGCTGCTCGAACACTCCCCGGTATTTACCCAGGGCCAGGCCGGCAAGGCCGAGCATGTGTTGTTTCCGGGGGATATTCCGGTGGTGCAGGTCGATCGCGGTGGTCAGGTGACTTACCACGGTCCGGGCCAGCTGGTGGCTTACCTGCTGCTGGATGTGCGCCGCAGCGGCATTGGTGTGCGTGAACTGGTCAGCCGTATCGAGCGCAGCCTGATTGATCTGTTGGCCAGCTATGGCGTCAACGCCAATGCCAAGCTGGATGCGCCGGGTGTGTATGTTGATGGTGCAAAGATCGCTTCGCTCGGCCTACGGATTCGTAACGGTCGTTCCTTTCATGGTCTGGCGCTGAATGTGGATATGGACCTGCAGCCGTTCCAGCGCATCAATCCTTGCGGCTATGCCGGTATGGCCATGACCCAGTTGGCTGATCAGGTGGCGGGGCCTATCACTATGTCCGAGGTCAGTGCGCGGCTGCGTGAGCAACTGGTCAAACATCTCGACTATGCCCAGCAGCAGAGCCTGGCGGGCTCAATAGACTGCTAGAGCGGGCAGGGCAGATAGGCAGAGCAGATACGCAAACGCCTCACCCCAGGCAAAGCCCAAGGTCAGGCGTTGGGTCACTCAATCAGTTCAGATTGAGGGCAGGAATCAGGCTGTTATCGAGCTGTTGGCCCGGCACTGGCACCGGAGCGGCCAGCCCTAGGTTGTTCTTCTCGAACACCTTGTCGGCGCGGTAGCTGGAACGTACCAGCGGGCCGGCGGCGACTTCCATAAAGCCTTTCTGCAGACCGATTTCGCGGAAACGGTTGAACTCTTCCGGGCTGACCCAGCGCTGCACCTTCAGGTGATTGCGCGTTGGTTGCAGGTACTGGCCGAGGGTGAGGATGTCAACGTTGATGGCACGCAGATCATCCATGGTTTGGATAATCTCTTCATCCGTCTCGCCAAGGCCCAACATCAGGCTGGTCTTGGTCAGCACGTCCGGGCGGTGACGCTTGGCGTGTGCCAGTACATTCAGGGTCTTTTCATAGCCCGCGCGTGGATCGCGTACCACGTGAGTGAGGCGTTTGACCGTCTCAACGTTCTGCGCAAACACCTCAAGACCAGAATCCACCACACGCTCAATCGCCAGCAGGTCGCCGTCGAAGTCCGGGGTCAGGGCTTCTACCACCACCTGCGGGGTGTTTTCCTTGATCGCCCTTACGCAGGCCGCGTAGTGGCTGGCGCCGCCGTCATCCAGGTCGTCGCGATCCACCGAGGTCAGTACGATATAACGCAGGGCCATCAGCTCCACCGACTTGGCGGTGTTCTGCGGCTCTTCCAGATCCAGCCAGCCGTTGGGGTTACCGGTGTCGACGGCGCAGAAGCGGCAGGCTCGGGTGCACACCGAGCCCATCAGCATGATGGTGGCGGTACCGTTGGACCAGCATTCGCCCATATTCGGGCAGTGGGATTCCTGGCAAACGGTGCTCAGGCGGTGTTCGCTGACATTGCGCTTGACCGCCTCGAAGCGGCTGCCGCCAGGCGCCTTGACTCGCAGCCACTTGGGTTTGGGCTCGAACACCTGAGGCTCGCTGGAGGCGCGGCGCTTTTGCCCGTCCTTGATCGCGGTGATGCCTTGGGTGGTACGGAATTTTTCGCCACTGGCGACGGTTTTAGGCGGGGAGGTATCGGACATCGGCAATCTGGGCTCCGCTAGAGGCTCCGTGAACGAGGCGGCTTGTGGCCGCCGCGCAGCTTATCACAGAAGCTGACCGTTCAGTCCGGCGGGCGCCGTGTGGTGCTAGCGCTCTGCCAGGTGGTGCTGAGTGCCGCTCAGCCGTCTACCGGAGTTGCTGCAACAACTCATAGCTGGGGTAGCCATCGGCAGGTTGTCCCTGGGATTGCTGAAAAGCACGCACGGCCTTGCGTGTGTTCGCCCCGATGATGCCGTCCGCAGGGCCGGGCTCGTAGCCTTTACTGGTCAGCAACTCTTGCAGCTCGATCCGCTCGCTGCGCCCCAGTTGGCGATCGTTACGCGGCCATGCGGCTTGTACGCCCGGATTGCCATCCAATGCATCACTCAGCAGGCCAATGGCCAGGGCGTAGGCGGTGGAGTTGTTGTACTTGAGGATGCTGCGGAAGTTATTCAACAGCAGAAAAGCCGGGCCACGATGACCGGCAGGCAAAAACAGCGTGGCCTGGCTCTGCTCGTTGGCATCAATGGCTCGGGCCGGGTTGATCCCCAGGATGCGCCACTGCGCCACGGTGCGGCGTATTTCGGGATCTGCCAAGGCGTAATCGAAGCCCTGTGGCAGGTTTACCTCAAAGCCCCAGGGTTGACCATTTTCCCAGCCAGACGCCTGCAAATAATGTGCGGCCGAGGCCAGTGCGTCGGGGGCTGACGTCCACAGGTCGCGACGCCCATCACCATCGAAGTCCACGGCATGCTGATTGAAGGTGGTCGGCATAAATTGGGTCTGTCCCATGGCGCCCGCCCAAGAACCGATCAGGCCCTGCGTAGGTGCATCACCCGCTTGCAGAATCTGCAGCGCGGCCAGCAACTGGCTGCGCCAGAACACTTGGCGGCGGCCATCGTAGGCCAGGGTGGCGAGGGAGCGGATGACGTTATGGCTGCCGATATTGCTGCCGTAATTGCTTTCCATGCCCCAGATCGCAATCAGCACTTCATGGTCGACGGCGTAGGTGCTGCGAATGGCTTTCAGGGTCGGCCGGTGCTGCGCCTTGAGCAGGCGGCCCTGGGCGATGCGCGAGACGGAAACGGCACCGTCGATGTACTCCCACACCGGGCGTGTGAACTCCGGCTGGCTGTTGTCGGAGCTGACCACTCTGGGGTCCAGGGTGATGTCGGCGAATGTACGGTCGAATAAGGCTGCGTCGATACCGGCAGCAATGGCATCGCTGCGCAGCAACATGCGCCATTCATCGAAGCTGAGTAACGGGGTTGGACTGCTGGCCTCACTGGCGGCTGGGCTGGCAGGGGTAGTGCTGGCTGTGACGGGCGCAGCGGCAAGTGGCTGCGCCGGCGCTTCGGCGCAGGCAGTCAGAAGCAGCAGGAGGCAGGCGATGGCGCTATGGGACAGGCCCCGAAGAAGCAGGTAAGGCATGGTGATCTCGGCACATTTTGCAGGCCGTAACCTTAGCATGATTGAGGCGGTATGCGGGCTGTGGCGGGCTTTTCAGGCAGCCAGAACGTATGAAGCCTCCCAGTTTTGCTGGGAGGCTTCGCGGCGGTAGCTGCCTTTGCCTTTGCTGGGTGTTTCCTGGCGGGAGCGAAACAGTGGCTGGGCGATTAGGGATTTGGCCTTATTTGGGGCGCGTTTGGCTTTCTTCGCCATGACGTTTCCTCGGCAAATGACCTGCACGTCGCAGGTGGGCGAAGCATGATCCGCACCCCGCTAAAAGTCCAGGGTTTGGCCGCTAGCGAGATAGGCCCAGGCGTTGACCGCAGATGTTTAGCGTCAACAGGCTCAGGCCGCTCCAGGGATCGCCGGCCGCCTGGCCTTTGATCTGCGCATCGATCTGCTGGGCATCCTGCAGCAGCGCAGCCCAACGTGCGGCCGACAGGCGTTGCAGGGCTTTGCTGACCAGCGGGCGGCGCTTTTCCCAGACTGGCGGGCGCGCGGAGCTGAAGGCCTTCTCCAGCGGCATGCCCTGGCTGTACTGCTGGGCGATGGTGGCCAGTAGACGGATTTCCCGGGCCAGAGCCCAGAGAATCACCGGTGGCTCGACGCCTTCACCGCGCAGGCCTTCGAGCATGCGCAGGGCGTGGGCGGCCTCGCCATTGAGGGCCGCATCGATCAGGCCGAATACATCGAAGCGCGCGCTATCGGCAACCGAAGCGTGCACGGTGTCGACGTCGATCTGCGTACCTTCGGCGAGCAGCTTGAGCTTTTCGATTTCCTGGGCAGCGGCGAGCAGGTTGCCTTCGACTCGCACGGCAATCATGTCTACGGCTTCGGCGCTGGCGCTGAGGCCCGATTGCGCCAGGCGCTGGCGAATCCATTGCGGCAATTGGTTGGCATCGACCGGCCAGATCTGCACGAACTGCGCCTGCGCGCCGTCAATCAGCGCTTTGCCCCACTTGGTCTTCTGCGCGCTGCCATCGAGTTTCGGCAGGCTGATCAGCAGCACGGTGTCTTCGGCGGGGCGGGCGAGGTATTCGAGCAGCGCGGCGGCGCCCTTGTCGCCGGGCTTGCCGTTGGGCAGGCGCAACTCCAACAGGCGCTTGTCGGCAAACAGCGACAGGCTGGCACCGGCTTGCAGCAGGTTGCCCCAGTCGAAGTTGTTGTCGGCGTTGAACACCTGGCGCTCGCTGAAACCCTGCTGGCGGGTCGCGGCGCGAATGGCGTCGGTGGCTTCCTGGCAGAGCAGCGGCTCATCGCCACTTACCACATACACCGGGCTCAGGTTGCCCTGCAGGTGTTTGCCGAGTTGTGCAGAGTTAAGCTTCATGCGGGCGCAGAGCAGGGCCGCTTGCGCGGCCCGGCGAGCTTACTGGGCGGGAATCGGCAGCTGGATTGGCGACTGCTGCGGTTGCGCGGCCTGTTGCTGGCGAGCGGCTTCCAGCGCATCGGCTTCGGCTTGAGCCTTGGCTTCTGCGGTTTGCTGCAGTTGGTCCAGTTGCGCTGGGCTGATCTGCTGCAGGCGCTGGACCAGTTGCTGGACCAGCTCACGGTTCATTTCCTGTTGCAGCTGAGCGGCCTCTTGGTCGCCACCAATCAGGTTGTTGCCGTCCTGGGTATAGAAGCTTTGGGCTTCCAGCTTGTCGCTCATCAGCAGCAGGTCTTTGCTGCCACGGATCTCGTATTCCAGCGTTTTGCTCAGCTCGTACTCAGCAGTTCGGGCCGAACTGGTGAAGCTGGCGGCGCGGCGATTTTCCTGCTCGTTGCTCAATACCAAGCGGTACTGTGCGCCTGGATAGACCTTGACGCCGTTGTTCTGCAGCACGTCGCGCACTTGGTTGACGGTTTTGCCATAGGCGTTGCGCGCGCTGACATCCAGTTCCTTGAGGGCGAATTGCACGTCACCGGTGCCACGCAGCTGGAAGCCGCAAGCGCTGAGCAGGGTGGCCAGGCCAATTACCAACAGATTCCGTTTGATCATCTTTTATCCCCTTGGCGTGTCTTGCGGCGCGCCGTTGTGCGGTCGCGCCGAGCTTAATCAGTTGGCGGCTAGTCAGTTAGCAACAATGTTGACCAGTTTGCCTGGCACCACGATGACCTTACGAATGCTCAGGCCTTCGGTAAAGCGCAGTACGTTCTCGTTGCTGCGGGCGCTGGCCTCAACCTCTTCGCGGCTGGCGCTGGCTGGCACTTCAATCTGTCCGCGCAGCTTGCCGTTGACCTGGATCACCAACGTCAGGCTGTCCTGTACCAGGGCAGACTCATCCACCTGTGGCCAGGCGGCATCAATGATGGCCTCGTCGTGGCCCAGTTCCTGCCACAGCTGATGGCTGATATGCGGCGTGATTGGCGCCAGCAGCAGCGCCACCGCTTCCAGACCTTCCTGCAACAGGGCGCGGTCCTGAGCTGTGGTTTGTGCGGCTTTCTCCAGCACGTTCATCAGCGTCATCACCTGGGCGATGGCGGTGTTGAATTTGTGGTGCTGGCCAATATCGAAGCTCGACTGCTTGATTGCCAGATGAATCGCGCGGCGCACGGCCTTCTGCTCGTCATCCAGACTAGCCAGGTCGAGTGCGCCGGCGATGCCCTGATTGACGTGGTTTTGCGCCAGGCGCCAGACGCGGCGCAGGAAGCGGTTGGCGCCTTCAACACCAGCGTCAGACCATTCGCAGCTCATGTCCGGCGGCGAAGCGAACATCATGAACAGGCGACAGGTGTCGGCACCGAACTGATCGATCATCGATTGTGGGTCGACGCCGTTGTTCTTCGACTTGGACATCTTCTCGGTACCGCCAATTTCCACCGGCAGGCCGTCGCTTTTCAGTTTGGCGCTGATGACCTTGGCTTTGCTGTCACGCTCCAGCTCGACATCGGCTGGGTTGAACCAGTCCTTGCCGCCGTTTTCCAGGGTGCGGTAATAGGTCTCGGCGACCACCATACCCTGGGTCAGCAGGTTCTTGAACGGCTCGTTCGATGACACCAGGCCTTCGTCGCGCATCAGCTTGTGGAAGAAGCGCGCGTACAACAGGTGCAGGATCGCGTGTTCGATACCGCCGATGTACTGATCCACCGGCAGCCAGTGGTTGGCCGCTTCAGGGTCGACCATGCCGCCGGTGTAGTGCGGCGAGGCGTAACGCGCGT
The DNA here is from genome assembly GCF_902506525.1 of Pseudomonas sp. 9AZ. Taxonomy (NCBI): domain Bacteria; kingdom Pseudomonadati; phylum Pseudomonadota; class Gammaproteobacteria; order Pseudomonadales; family Pseudomonadaceae; genus Pseudomonas; species Pseudomonas sp. 9AZ. Next base: position 3,910,227 of record NZ_LR733840.1, on the reverse strand, counting down.
AATACCAGGACGACTCAACGAAGGTGTCCATGGTGTCGGTTTCACGCTTGGCCGGCTTGCCGCATTTCGGGCAGCTGCATTCATAGAATTCAGGCATGCGCGCCAGCGGGCTGCCTACACCGTCCGGCACTACGTCTTCGGGCAGTACGACGGGCAGCTGGTCTTCCGGCACAGGCACATCGCCACAGCTGTCGCAGTGGATGATTGGGATCGGGCAGCCCCAGTATCGCTGGCGGCTTATGCCCCAGTCGCGCAGGCGGAACTGGGTTTTGCGTGCGCCGTGGACGTTGGCTTCCAGGTCCGCGACGATGGCGTCGAAGGCAGCGCTGAAGTCCAAGCTGTCGTATTTGCCGGAGTTGATGCTGGTCAGGCCAGCTTTGTCGCCGTACCAGTCCTGCCATTGAGTGGCGTCGTATTCTTTGCCTTCGCCGGCGTAGACCTGCTTGATCGGCAGGTCGTACTTGTTGGCGAATTCGAAGTCGCGCTCATCATGTGCGGGCACGGCCATAACCGCGCCTTCGCCGTAGCCCCACAGTACGTAGTTGGCGACGAACACCGGCAGCTTGTCGCCGGAGAGCGGATGAATAACGAATTGGCCGGTGGCAACGCCCTTCTTCTCCATGGTGGCCATGTCGGCTTCGGCTACGGAGCCGGCTTTACATTCGGCGATAAACGCTGCGATAGCCGGATTGCTCTCGGCGGCGCGTTGCGCCAGAGGGTGCTCGGCGGCCACGGCGACGTAGGTCGCGCCCATCAAGGTGTCGGGGCGGGTGGTGTAGACCTTGAGCTGGCCGTCGATACCGACGCTGGCCTGGTCATAGTCGAATACCACATCAGCGCCGAAGCTCTTGCCGATCCAGTTACGCTGCATGGTCTTGACCTGTTCCGGCCAGCCATCCAGTTCGTCCAGGCTACTCAGCAGCTCTTCCGCGTAAGCGGTGATCTTGAAGTAGTACATCGGGATTTCGCGCTTTTCGATCACCGCGCCCGAGCGCCAGCCGCGGCCGTCGATGACCTGCTCGTTAGCCAGTACGGTCTGGTCCACCGGGTCCCAGTTGACGCTGCCGTTCTTGCGGTAGATCACGCCTTTTTCGAACAGGCGGGTGAACAGCCACTGTTCCCAGCGGTAGTAATCCGGCTTGCAGGTGGTGACTTCGCGTGTCCAGTCCACAGCCAAACCCAGCGACTTTAGCTGGCTCTTCATGTACTCGATGTTTTCGTAGGTCCACTTGGCCGGCGCGACCTTGTTTTTCATCGCAGCGTTTTCCGCCGGCATGCCGAACGCATCCCAGCCCATAGGCTGCAGCACGTTTTTACCCTGCATACGCTGGTAGCGGCTGATTACGTCACCGATGGTGTAGTTACGCACATGGCCCATGTGCAGCTTGCCGCTCGGGTAGGGGAACATCGACAGGCAGTAGAAGGTCTCCTTGCCCGGCTGTTCGCTCACTACAAAGGATTTCTGCGCGTCCCAATGGGACTGCGCGGCGGCTTCGATTTCACGGGGCGAGTACTGTTCTTGCATGGCTACCGGCGCTGGGAATAAGGGCTTGCGGGAAACGCGGTAGCATACATGAGCCCCGCTTATTCAGGGAAACCCTGATTGCGCTGCGCTCCAGCTATGGCGGCCTGGCCATGCTCGTCTGTTGCGCCTGACCGGCCGCGCCGTTTGTCGCGAGGTACTGCCGGTTAAAGCGCGAACGCTAAGCTTGCTATAGGGAGCAGCAGCCTGCTCTGGGCGAGGTGAAAGATGGCGGAGTTTCGGCGTGGTGCAGCGGGTGGCGGGCTCTATGAGCGGCTGCTGCAACGCCTTGCCATGGCATTGGATGAGGCGGATAGCCTGAGTGCGCTGTCTGCACAACCGCCGCTGGAGCTTGAACTGCGCGGGCTTACGGCGGCGGAAATGGAGCTGATTCGCGCTTATCTGAATCGCGACCTGGACTGGCTGCGCGGCTGGCATGCCGCAGCGCAGGAAATGGCGCAGATTGAGCAACTACCAAGCTCACGCAAGATTGGCCGGTCCGGCCACAAACCCACCGCCGCGCTGCCCGGCAAGATCAAGCCTCTGCTTAAACGCCGTCTACAGCTGTGCTGCGCCCTGTGCGGCACCCTGGCGGGCTGGCAGTCCGGCAATGGCGTACAGGCCTGCAAGGCCTGCGGCTCGCAGTTGTTTCGGGCGAGCAATCATCGGTAGGCTGCGCGCACCCATGGAGGTGCCCAATGCCGATTCGCTACATCCTCAAACAGTTCTTCCTTCCTCCAGGCCTGTTCCTGCTTTTGCTGCTGGCCGCCTGGTGGCTGCGTCGGCGTTTTCCGCGCTTGGCGGCGGGCTGCTTGGTTGTCGGGCTGGGCGGTATGTGGCTGTTTAGCCTGCCGGTGGTGGTCGAGTATTCGGCGCGGGTACTGGAAACCGAGCCGGCATTAAATGAGCGGCAATGGGCTGATTTAGCTCGGCAGGCCGATGTGATTGTGGTTCTGGGTGGCGGGCGTGAGCTGGCTGATCCCGGCTGGGGTTCGGATCAGCCCAGTCTGTTGGCATTGGAACGGGTGCGTTTCGCGGCTCGTCTGGCCAATGCCTCGGGTTTGCCGTTGCTGACCAGTGGCGGGTTGCACTTTGGCGCACCGCCTAGTGAAGCGGCCTTGATGGCTGACGTATTGGCCCGTGATTACGACGTGCCGGTGCGGTGGCAGGAAGGCGTGAGCCGCACGACCTGGGAGAATGCGACCCACAGCGCTGAACTGCTGAAGCAGGCGGGGATTACCCGCGTGGTGCTGGTGACTCAGGCCTGGCATATGCCCAGGTCACGCTGGAGTTTTGAGCAGGCGGGTTTGCAGGTGATCAGCGCGCCGATGGGCTTTCTCGGTACGCCCAATGGCCGGCCTGCTAGTGGCTGGTTGCCGGAAAGCAAGGCGGTTTGGCAGAACGGTTTGCTGCTAAATGAAGTAGTCGGACTGCTGGGTTATCGGTTGTTCTACCGGGGCTCGGCGCAGGAATAAGCCCCTGCTGGCCGGGGCTCACATCCTTTAGCTATTGATCTGTTCGGCATGGTGGCAAGCCACCTGCCGTGCATCCAGCAGGCGCAGTGCCGGCTGTTCAACCTGGCAGCGTTCGCTGGCATGCGGGCAGCGTTGATGGAAGGCGCAGCCGCTGGGGGGCGACAGCGGGTTGGGCAGCTCGCCGCTGATCTTGATCTTCGGTTTGCTCGGGTCAGGATGAATAGTCGGCGTCGCCGACAGCAGCGCCTGGGTGTAAGGGTGCAGCGGACGGTTGTAGATCAGCTCGCTGGGGCCCATTTCCACCGGGCGGCCGAGGTACATCACCAGCACATCGTCGGCCACGTGGCGCACCACCGAGAGGTTGTGCGAGATAAATACGTGGCCGGTGTTGAACTGCTCCTGCAGGTCCATAAACAGGTTGAGCACCTGAGCCTGGATGGATACGTCCAGCGCCGAGGTCGGCTCATCCGCTACCAGCACCTTGGGTTGCAGCATCATCGCCCGGGCCAGGGCGATGCGCTGGCGCTGGCCGCCGGAGAACATATGCGGGTAGCGCTGGTAATGCTCGGGGCGCAGGCCTACCTGCTGCATCATCGCCTGCACCCGCTCGCGCCGTTCCAGCCGCGACAGCTGAGTGTTGATCAATAGTGGTTCGCCGAGCTGGTCGCCGACCTTTTGCCTTGGATTGAGCGAGGCGTAGGGGTTCTGAAAGACCATCTGCACGTCACGGCGCAGCTGTTTGCGCTGCGCCTTGTTGGCCCCTGTCACTTCCTGCCCGGCGATCTGCAGTGAGCCGGAGCTGGGTTCCTCGATCAGGGTCAGGGCGCGGGCCAGGGTGGATTTGCCGCAGCCGGACTCGCCGACCACCGCCAGGGTCTTGCCCGCCTGTAATTCAAAGGACACGCCATTCAGCGCCTGCACCTGGGCATTGGGCTGAAATAGGCCGCGGGAGATTTCGTAGTGACGGGTGAGGTCGCGAGCAGTCAGGACGGCGCTCATCAGGCCACCTCCGCAGTCAGGTTGAGCGGGTAGAAGCAGCGCGCCGCGCCACGTTCATGGGCATCCAGAGTCGGCCGTTGTTCACGGCAATGGGCCTGGGCGTACGGGCAGCGCGGCGATAGCAGGCAGCCCACCGGCCGGTCGTAGCGGCCCGGGACGATGCCGGGCAGGGTGGTCAGGCGGCGCTGGCCCTGGCTGTGTTCGGGAATCGCCTTGAGCAGCGCCTCGGTGTAGGGGTGGCTGGGCGCGGTGAACAGCTGCGGCACGCTGCCGATCTCCACTGCTTGCCCGGCATACATCACGCAGACCCGTTGCGCGGTTTCGGCGACCACGGCCAGGTCATGGGTGATCAGCACCAGGCCCATGTTCTGTTCGCGTTGCAGGCCGACCAGCAGGTCCATGATCTGCGCCTGAATGGTCACATCCAGCGCCGTGGTCGGTTCGTCGGCGATCAGCAGTTTTGGCTCGGCGGCAATTGCCATGGCAATCGCCACCCGCTGGCTCATGCCGCCGGACAGCTGGTGCGGGTAGGCATTCAGGCGGCTGGCGGCTGCGGGGATTTCCACCCGGTCGAGCAGTTGCAGCGCGCGTTGGCGGGCGGTCTGGCCTTTGAGATTCATGTGCTGGCGCAGCACTTCCTCAATCTGGAAACCCACGGTAAAGCTGGGGTTGAGTGCGGTCATCGGGTCCTGAAAGACCATCGACAGGTCTTTGCCGACGATATGCCGACGCTGGCGGCCCTTGAGGCGCAGCATGTCGGTGCCGTCGAACTGCAGGCTGTCGGCGGTGACGACGCCGGGGGCGTCGATCAGGCCCATCAGCGCCATCATGGTCACCGATTTGCCTGAGCCGGATTCGCCAACAATCGCCAGCACTTCGCCCTTTTCTACACACAGGTCCAGGCCGTCGACCACCGGGATGGCCGTAGCGTCGCCGAAGCGCACGCTGAGGTTTTTGATATCCAACAGGCTCATGCAGGGTTCCTCACTGCGCATTCTTGAGTTTCGGGTCGAGTGCATCGCGCAGCCCGTCGCCCATCAGATTGATCGCCAGCACGCTGAGCAGAATGGTCAGGCCCGGCAGGCTGACCACCCACCAGGCGCGCTCGATATAGTCGCGCGCTGAGGCCAGCATGGTGCCCCACTCAGGCGTCGGCGGTTGTACGCCGAGGCCGAGAAAACCCAGGGCAGCGGCATCGAGAATCGCCGAGGAAAAACTCAGGGTGGCCTGTACGATCAGCGGTGCCATGCAGTTGGGCAGCACGGTGATAAACATCAGTCGCGGCAGGCTGGCACCGGCCAGGCGTGCGGCGGTGACGTAATCGCGGTTCAGCTCGCCCATCACCGCTGCGCGGGTCAGGCGCACATAGGACGGCAACGAGACGATGGCGATGGCGAAGATGGTGTTGATCAGGCCTGGGCCGAGGATGGCGACGATGGCTACCGCCAGCAGCAGCGAGGGCAGGGCCAGCATGATGTCCATCAGGCGCATGATCGACGGGCCGAGCAGGCGCGGAAAGAAGCCTGCGACCAGGCCCAGGAGGATGCCGGGAATCAACGACATCAGCACCGAGGCCAGACCGATCAGCAGCGACAGCCGCGCGCCATGAATCAACCGCGACAGCAGGTCGCGGCCCACTTCATCGGTGCCGAGCAGAAATTGCAGCTGGCCACCTTCCAGCCAGGCCGGCGGGGTGAGTAGAAATTCGCGGTATTGCTCGCTGGGGTCATGCGGGGCGATCCACGGCGCAAACAGCGCGCAGATCACCAGCAGGATCATAAACGCCAGCCCGGCGACTGCGCCCTTGTTGTGGGCAAAGGCCTGCCAGAATTCCTTGAGCGGCGAAGGGTAGAGCAGCGATTGATCGAGTGTGGTGCTTAGGGTTTCAGTTGTCATAGTGGGCTCCGTAGAACCTGTGCATGGCCTCGCGAGCTAGCGCGAGACAAGGAAAAAGCGGCTGAGGAAGCGGAGTGTGCTGCTGCACATGAGCATTCCGAAGCTGGTTTTGACGCCGTATCGCCGACGCGCAGCAGGCCATGGGTAGGTTCTTAGCGCTGATGGCGAATGCGTGGGTTAGCCAATCCGTAGAGGATGTCCACCACGAAGTTGACCAGGATCACCAGGCAGGCGATCAGCAAAATGCCGTTCTGCACCACCGGGTAGTCACGCGCGCCGATCGACTCGATCAGCCATTTGCCGATGCCCGGCCAGGAGAAGATGGTTTCGGTCAGTACCGCGCCCGCCAGCAGCGCGCCGACCTGCAGGCCGAATACCGTGAGCACCGGAATCAGTGCATTGCGCAGGCCATGCACAAACACCACGCGGGCCGGCGACAGGCCCTTGGCGCGGGCGGTGCGTACATAGTCCTCGCGCAGCACTTCGAGCATTGCCGAGCGAGTCATGCGGGCTATCACCGCGAGTGGAATGGTGCCCAGCACGATGGCCGGCAGGATCAGATGGCGCAGGGCATCGACAAAGGCGCCCTCTTCGCTGCTGAGCAAGGTGTCGATCAGCATAAAACCGGTGACCGGCGGGATGTCGTAGAGCAGGTCGATGCGCCCGGACACTGGCGTCCAGCCCAGCCATACCGAGAAGAACATGATCAGCAGCAGGCCCCACCAGAAAATCGGCATCGAGTAGCCGGCCAGCGAGATGCCCATTACCCCATGGTCGAACAGCGAGCCGCGCTTGAGGGCGGCAATCACACCTGCGATCAGCCCAAGGGCGCCGGCGAACAGCAGGGCGGCCAGCGCCAGTTCGACGGTGGCGGGAAACAAGGTGAGAAATTCGCTCCACACGCTTTCCCGGGTACGCAGCGATTGCCCCAGGTCGCCTTGGGCCAGCTGGCCGATATAGTCGAAATACTGGGCATAGAGCGGCTTGTTCAGGCCCAGGCGCTCCATGGCCTCGGCATGCATCACCGGGTCGACGCGGCGTTCGCCCATCATCACTTCCACCGGGTCGCCGGGGATCATACGGATCAGCGCGAAGGTCAACAGGGTGACGCCGAAAAAAGTGGGGATCAGCAATAGCAGGCGTCGGGCAATAAAGGACAGCATGCGGGTCAGTGCTCCAAAAAAGGTGAGCGTGCATCGGGCTGCATGGCCAGACGCTGTTGTAGTGCGGCGAGTGGCTCGGCAGCCAGGTGCCGGTCGAGCGCGCATGTGGCAGGCGGGGTGCAGCAGGCAGCAGAGTGCCTGGTAGTTAGGTCGGGCCAGCTCGGTCCAGTCATCAGCGTAATCCTCGGGTTATACGGAACCAGCAAACGGCAGCCGGGTAGGCCGCCGTTGTCCGGCTGGCGAATGGCGGGGTAAGCCGCTCGCCAGCTTGGTCGAGAACCGCTGTTACTTGACGCCGACGCCGTAGAACGAGTTCAGCGCGAACGGGCTGATCTTGAAGTCCACGACCTTCTTGCTCATCGGCTGGTAGACCGTGGAGTGGGCGATCGGGGTGATCGGCACTTCACGCTTGAGAATCACCTGAGCCTGCTTGTACAGCTCGGTGCGTTCTGCAGTATCGGTCACGCGCTTGGCCGCTTTCACCAGCTTGTCGTAGTCGGCATGGCACCACTTGGAGAAGTTGTTGCCGTCCACTGCGTCGCAGCCGTACAGGGTGCCCAGCCAGTTGTCCGGGTCACCGTTGTCGCCGCTCCAGCCGATCAGCATGGCGTCGTGTTCGCCGGCCTTGGCACGCTTGAGGTATTCACCCCATTCGTAGCTGACGATCTTGGCCTTGATGCCCACCTTGGCCCAGTCGCTTTGCAGCATTTCAGCCATCAGTTTGGCGTTGGGGTTGTAAGGGCGCTGCACGGGCATTGCCCACAGGGTGATCTCGGTGCCTTCCTTGACGCCGGCGGCCTTGAGCAGCTCCTTGGCTTTTTCCGGGTCGTAGGCGGGGTCCTTGATGCTGTCGTCATACGACCATTGGGTTGGCGGCATGCCGTTGACCGCCAGCTGGCCGGCGCTTTGGTACACCGCGTCGATGATGCCCTGCTTGTTCACCGCCATGTCCAGCGCCTGGCGCACTTCGAGTTTGTCGAACGGCGGGTGGGTCACGTTGTAGGCGATATAGCCGACGTTGAAGCCGGCCTGCTCGGGCATGTCCAGGTTCGGGTCTTTTTTCAGCGCGTCCAGATCCGCCGGGCGCGGGAACAGGGTGACCTGGCATTCGCCGGCCTTGAGCTTCTGCATACGCACCGAAGCGTCGGTGTTGATGGCGAAAATCAGGTTGTCGATCTTCACCTCATCCGGCTGCCAGTATTCCTTGTTGCCCTTGAAGCGGATCACCGCATCCTTCTGGTAGCGGCTGAACACGAATGGGCCAGTGCCAATGGGCTTCTGATTGATGTCGGCAGCCTTGCCGGCCTTGAGCAGGCTGTCGGCGTATTCGGCGGACTGGATCGAGGCAAAACTCATCGCCAGGTTCTGGATAAAGGCGGCGTCGACTTCGTTGAGGCTGAACTTGACGGTCATGTCGTCGAGTTTTTCGATCTTGGCGATGTTCGCGTCCATGCCCATGTCGGTGAAGTAGGGGAACTCCGACGGGTAGGCTTTGCGGAACGGGTGGTCCTTGTCGAGCATGCGCTGGAAGGTGAACAGCACGTCGTCTGCGTTGAAGTCGCGGCTCGGCTTGAAGTATTCGGTGGTGTGGAATTTCACGTTTGGACGCAGGTGAAAGGTGTAGCTCAGACCGTCTTCGCTGATATCCCACTTCTCGGCCAGGCCGGGGATGACTGCAGTGCCGCCACGCTCGAACTGGCTCAGGCGGTTGAACACGGTTTCCGCTGCAGCATCGAAATCGGTGCCGGTGGTGTACAGGCCAGGGTCGAACCCGGCGGGGCTGCCTTCGGAGCAGAACACCAGGTTGCCGGCGGCGCTGGCAAGTGGCGTGCTGGCGATCAGCCCAGCGGCGAGTAAAGCCTGGATGACGGCGTTCTTACGCATAGTGACCTCATGGTTATTGTGGTTGTGATCCTGAGGGGCCTCTTGTGGAGACCTTGGGAGAAACTATGCAGGGCGTATGCCGTAGGCAAGTGACATGTCGCAGAGAGAACAGGAATGACGATGCAACAGTATGTTGGTGTCGCATATCTATAAAAGTGCGAGAAAAACATGGCAAAGCGCCGCTATCGTCGGATAACGGCGCTGCTTCTGTTTGTAGCAGTTTTTATGGCATCTGCACTTCGATCACACCGTCGGCGTTGATGTTGACCTGGCTGGTGCCGGCTTCGATCTCCGGCGTCACCGCCGCATCCATCATCGCCGCGCCTTTCATGGCCTCCATGCGCATCGGCATGGGTGGCTGGAAGCCACCGGTATTCAGGCTCAAGCTGACCAGCTTGTAACCGCTGCCGCCGAGGGCTTCGGTGGCCAGTTGCGCGCGGGCCTTGAAGGCTGCCACGGCGTCCTTGAGCAGCGCATCTTCGTGGGTTTTACGGGTGTCCGAGGCGATGCTGAAGTTCATCCCGCCCATCTTCAGGGTTTGCAGCATTTCCCCGGTGAGCTTGGACAGCGCGCTGAAATCGGCGCTCTCCAGGCGCAGCTCGGCGCGCTCGCGCCAGGCGGTGATTTTCTGGCCCTTGTCATCGTAAACCGGGTAGCTGTTACGGCTGCCGGAGGTAACGCTGACGCCTTTGACCTTGCGCGCCTGGGCGATGCTGGCATTCAGGGTTTTGCTGATCTGCGCGGCGAGGGCGGCTGGGTCGCTGTCCTGGGCTTCGCTGTAGAGGGTGACGTGCATCAGGTCGTGGGCGATTTCCTTATTGACCTCGGCGCGCAGAGCGACCTGGTTGTAGCGCGCTTCTTCGGCCATGGCTGTGGCGCTCATCAGTGTGGTGGCGCTCAGCAGCAGGGCGGTGGCGAGGCGGGACAATGGCAGCATGACGATTCCTTTGTGTGATGGGCGCATGGGGTATGCGCGGCTTTCCAGAGGGTAGACGTAGCTATCAGACTGAACGGGTTAAATCCGGTTCCACATTTTTACGGCCAGTTATTCCTTGCGCTTCTACTGGTTGCGAATAAGCGTGGCTGCGTGCTCTTTTGCTCTACAGGGTGCGTGCTGCGGCGTGTTGCCGCAGTGAGGCGTAGAGAGGCTTGGTTATACTCCTGCGGCTCGCTAAATGAGCATCTTGGAGATTCTATGCTCGCACCTGTGCAGCTACTGTCGGCGAGCCGGCAAAACCTCTGGCGCCTGACCCTGATCCGCATTCTGGTGCTGGCCGCGCAAGCCGGTTCTGTGGGGCTGGCGTACAAGTCGGGGGCGCTGCCGCTGCCCTGGCTGGAGCTCAGCGTCACCCTCGGCATCTCCCTGGTGCTGTGTCTGCTGACCGCGTTGCGTTTGCGCGGCCCCTGGCCGGTGACTGAGCAGGAGTACGCGGTGCAACTGGGCTGCGACCTGATCATCCACAGCCTGTTGCTGTATTACTCGGGTGGTTCGACCAACCCGTTTGTTTCCTATTACTTGGTGCCGCTGACGATTGCCGCAGCGACCTTGCCCTGGCTCTACACCATTACTCTCTCGGGGCTGGCGCTGGGCGGTTACACCTTTCTGCTGGTCTGGTCGCACCCGCTGGACCTGCCGTCCGGCCCGCGTGAAAGCCTGCTGATCTATGGCATGTGGTTGAGCTTTGCCCTTGCCGCGGGGCTGATCACCTTCTTCGTGGCGAAGATGGCCGAAGAGCTGCGCCGTCAGGAAGAGCTGCGCGCCGAGCGCCGGGAAGAAGGCTTGCGTGACCAGCAACTGCTCGCCGTGGCAACCCAGGCGGCGGGTGCGGCGCACGAATTGGGCACGCCGCTGGCGACCATGAGCGTGCTGATCAAGGAACTGCGCCGCGAGCATCAGGAACCGACCCTGCAGGAAGACCTGGCCGTGCTGCAGGAGCAGGTCAAACTGTGCAAAGAAACCCTTCAGCACCTGGTGCGTGCCGCCGAAGCGGATCGCCGTCAGGCAGTGATCGAGCTGTCGTCAGTCGAATGGCTGGAAACCACGCTCAATCGCTGGCACCTGATGCGCCCTGAAGCCAGTTATCGCTATCAATGCCTGGGCCGTGGTACCCCTCCAAAAATGATGCCGCCGGCCGATCTGACCCAGGCGTTGCTCAACCTGCTGAACAACGCCGCCGACGCCTGTCCGGACAAGCTGGATATTCGCCTGGATTGGGATCACCAGTGGCTGCGCTTGAGCATTCGTGACTTTGGTGCCGGTGTGCCGCTGGCGATTGCCGAGCAGCTGGGGCGGCCATTTTTCACCACCAAGGGCAAGGGGTTTGGTCTGGGCCTGTTCCTCAGTCAGGCCAGCGTCACCCGTGCCGGCGGCACGGTTAAACTGTATAACCATGAAGAAGGCGGCACGCTCACTGAGCTGAAACTGCCGCGCGCCTATGGCCGAGCCTGAGGAAGCATTGAGTATGAGTGACGAAATTCTGTTCGAAGGCGACGAGCAACCGCACCTGTTGCTGGTTGACGATGACCCGACTTTTACCCGCGTCATGGCGCGGGCCATGAGCCGACGTGGCTTGCGTGTGTCCACTGCGAGCTCTGCTGAGGAGGGCCTTGCCCTGGCCGAGCAGGACCTGCCGGACTACGCCGTGGTTGACCTGAAGATGGAAGGTGATTCCGGTCTGGTGCTGCTGCCCAAGCTGCTGGAGCTGGACGCCGAAATGCGCGTGGTGATCCTCACTGGCTATTCGAGCATTGCCACAGCGGTGGAGGCGATCAAGCGTGGCGCCTGCAACTACCTGTGCAAACCGGCCGATGCCGACGATGTGCTGGCCGCGCTGCTGACCCAGCATGCCGACCTGGATAGCCTGGTGCCGGAAAATCCGATGTCAGTGGATCGCCTGCAGTGGGAGCACATCCAGCGCGTGCTCAGCGAGCATGAAGGCAATATCTCCGCCACGGCCCGCGCCTTGGGCATGCATCGACGGACCTTGCAGCGTAAGCTGCAGAAACGCCCGGTACGCCGCTAAGGGTTATTTCAATGGCCTGCCATCCGTGGCGGCCACCCTGCGGGCTGTCGCTGTGCGACGTTAAAAAACGCACCCAGCGTTTTTTCCCGCATGAAAGGCTGCTGAAAGCTTTCTGTCAGGCAGCCTTGCTATCATTAGCCCCCTATCTAAGTGGTCAGGGGCTGTCATGCTCGCCGTCGTTCAGCAAACCATCAGTGTCACTGCTCCGGTGTTCTCCATGCTGTTTCTCGGCGTGGCACTCAAACGTCTGGGGCTGATTGATGCGGCCTTTATCAACACCGCGTCGGCGCTGGTGTTTCGCGGCACGCTGCCCACCCTGCTGTTTCTCGGCATCGTCCAGGCGGATCTGCGCACCGCCTTGCAGCCGGCCTTGCTGGTGTATTTTGTGCTGGCGACCCTGGGCTGCTTTCTGCTCGCCTGGGGCTGGGCGATCCTGCGTTGCCCGGAGGCTGATCGTGGCATCTACACCCAGGGTGCGTTTCGCGGCAACAACGGCATTATCGGTCTGGCGCTGGCCACCAGCATGTACGGTGATTACGGCCTGTCGGTCGGTGCGGTGCTCGGCGGAGTAGTCATCCTCAGCTACAACACCCTGTCGGCGATTGTGCTGGCGATCTACAGCCCAGAGGCCAAGACCGATGTCTGGAGTCTGACCAAGAATATCCTCAGCAATCCGCTTATCATCGGCGTGCTGGCAGCCATTCCCTTTGCCGCCTGGCAAATTTCGCTACCGGCCTGGTTGCTGACTTCCGGGGAATATTTTGCGCAGATGAGCCTGCCGCTGGCGCTGATCTGCATTGGTGGCACCCTGACCCTGGAATCACTGCGCGAGAGCAGTGGCATGGCGATCAGTTCAAGCTTGATGAAGGTGCTCTGGCTGCCACTGGTTGCAACCCTGGGCGCCTGGCTGTGGGGTTTTCGTGATGCCGATCTGGCGATTCTCTTTCTGTACTTTGCCAGCCCAACCGCCGCAGCTAGTTTCGTTATGGCCAAGGCAGTGGGCGGCAATCATCAGCTGGCGGCGGCGATCATCGTGCTGACAACCCTGGCCACGGTGGTGACCACCAACCTCGGGCTGTTTGTGCTGCAGTGGGGCGGCTGGATTTAGCCATCCCGCAGGCATAAAAAAGCCGGGCAATGCCCGGCTTTTTGTTGTGCTGCGATCAGGCTTGCTGGAAGTCGTCGATCACTTCCTGGGCCGCACGAAAGGCATCGATGGCGGCCGGTACGCCGGCATACACCGCACAGTGCAGCAGGGTTTCGCGGATTTCCTCGACCGTGCAGCCATTGTTAAGCGCACCGCGCACGTGGCCCTTAAGCTCCTGCGGGCATTTCAGTGCAGTTAGCGCCGACAGCGTGATCAGGCTGCGGGTCTTGCGATCCAGCCCTTCGCGGGTCCATACACCGCCCCAGGCGTGTTCGTTAACGAAGTCCTGCAGCGGCTGGGTAAAGTCTGTGGCGTTACCCAGGGCGCGGTCGACAAACGCATCGCCCATCACTTCGCGGCGGACTTTTAGGCCCTGCTCATGGGTATCGCTCATCGGTTAAACCTCCTGGCCCTGCTGCTTGTGCCAGGCGCGGCCGGCAATGATCACCAGGGTCACGGCGGTCAGCGGCAGGGCGTAACCGAGCATGGCGTCGCCGAAGACCTCGGCGAACGGCTTGCCAGTCGACGACAGCACCAGGTAGACCGTATAGGCCACGTAGTAGGCGAGGAACAGCAGGCCTTCCCAACGGTTGATGCGGTAGCCGGCGAAGAAAATCGGCAGGCAGGCCACGGCCACGGCGATCATTACTGGGAAGTCGAAGGCCAGGGCGTTGGCTGCGACGTTGATCGCCTGCGGCGATACCATCGAGGCCAGGCCGAGCACGCAGAGCAGGTTGAAGATGTTGCTGCCGACGATGTTGCCCACGGCGATATCGCGCTCGCCCTTGATGGCCGCCATGATCGAGGTGGCCAGTTCCGGCAACGAGGTGCCGATGGCGACTACGGTCAGGCCGATCACCAGTTCCGAGATGCCCAGGGCGCGGGCCATGGTGACGGCGCTCTCGACCAGAAAGTTGGAGCCTGTGACCAGCAGCACCAGGCCAGCAATGATCAGGCCCAGATTAATTACCCAGGCGTAGGGTTTGGCCGGCTCATTGAGGCCGAACTCCTTGGCAAACTCGTCATCCTCATTGCTGCTCTTGTCGCGGCGCGAGCTGATAATCAGGAAGCCGGTATAGGCCAGAACGCCGGCAAACAGCAGGGCGCCGTCGAGGCGGCTGAGGCTGCCGTCCCAGGCCAGGGCGTAAACCACCAGGCTGGCACCGATCATGATCGGTACGTCCAGGCGGATCAGCTGGCGCGAGACGATCAGCGGTGCAACCACCGCGGTCAGGCCAAGAATCAGCAGGACGTTGGCGATATTGCTGCCAATCACGTTGCCAATCGCCAGGTCGCCACTGCCATTCAGGGCGGCTTGCACGCTGACGGCGGTTTCCGGTGCGCTGGTGCCAAATGCGACCACAGTGAGGCCGATGATCAGCGGCGGAATGCCGAATTGCGCCGCCAATTTGGCTGCGCCGCGGACCAGCACTTCTGCACCGGCCACCAGCAGCACCAGGCCGGCAATCAGATAAACAAAGGTCATCAGGGTCATTGCAAGGGGCTCCATAAAAGTGGCGCTAGTTTAATCATCGGCTTGCGTTACGCCAGAGGCTAGGCCGGGCTGTCCATGGCTTCTTTGTAAACAGCTGTGTTCAGTCGGCCAGTTGTTCCACGCGCACCGGCACTACGCCGTCGCGCAGCATATCCAGCTGTTCGGCGGCTTTTTGCGAGAGGTCGATGATACGCTTCTTGGCGTAGGGGCCGCGGTCGTTGATGCGTACCACCACTGTCTTGTCATTGCGCAGATTGGTCACCTGCACGCGGCTACCAAACGGCAGGGTGCGGTGTGCTGCGGTCAGTGCATTCTGGTCAAAGCGTTCGCCGCTGGCGGTCTTGTTATCGTGGTGCCGTGCGCCGTAAAAGGACGCCTGGCCCTCGGCGCGGTAACCCTGCGGGTCGACCTGGCCCTGGCTGGCGCAGGCGCTGAGCAGCAAGCTGGTGATGGCAATCAATAACAGGCGCATAGCGTCCCCTGAATGTGGAGGGCGGACAAAACAACGCCGGGTAGACCCGGCGTTGTGTCGTGCTGCAAGGCTCAAGCTTCGAGCTTTTTCTTCAACAG
The DNA here is from genome assembly GCF_902506525.1 of Pseudomonas sp. 9AZ. NCBI lineage: Bacteria > Pseudomonadati > Pseudomonadota > Gammaproteobacteria > Pseudomonadales > Pseudomonadaceae > Pseudomonas > Pseudomonas sp. 9AZ. The sequence goes on along the minus strand of NZ_LR733840.1, from coordinate 3,895,053 downwards.
CTCGTTCACCTGGCCGGGGTTGGCCTTGCCCTTCGAGGCTTTCATGGCCTGGCCGACGAAGAAGCCGAACATCTTGCCGCGCTTGGCTTCATCCGCAGCCCTGTACTGTTCAACCTGTTCAGCGTTGGCGGCCAGTACTTCGTCCAGCATGGCTTCGATGGCGCCAGAGTCGGTGACCTGCTTGAGGCCTTTCTTCTCGATCACTTCGTCAGCGCTTGCACCTTCACCGGCGGCCAGGGCCTCGAAGACCATCTTAGCGATCTTGCCGCTGATGGTGTTGTCCTTGATGCGCAGGATCATCCCGCCCAGCTGCTCGGCGGAAACCGGCGACTGGTCGATTTCCAGGTTGTCCTTGTTGAGCAGGCTGGACAGCTCGCCCATCACCCAGTTGGCGGCTAGTTTGGCGTCGCTGCACACGGTGTTGACGGCTTCGAAGTAGTTGGCCAGTTCGCGGCTGGCGGCCAATACGTCGGCATCGTAGACGGACAGTCCGAACTCGCGCTCGAAACGTGCGCGCTTCTCGACCGGCAGCTCAGGCAGAGTGGCGCGCACTTCGTCGAGGAAGCTCTGCTCAATCACCACCGGCAGCAGGTCGGGGCAGGGGAAGTAACGGTAGTCGTTGGCTTCTTCCTTGCTGCGCATGGAGCGCGTTTGGTCCTTGTTTGGGTCGTACAGGCGAGTTTCCTGCACCACTTTGCCGCCGTCTTCGATCAGTTCGATTTGGCGCTGCACTTCATGGTTGATGGCTTTTTCGATAAAGCGGAACGAGTTGACGTTCTTGATCTCGGCGCGGGTGCCGAACTCGGCCTGGCCAACCGGGCGCACCGAGACGTTGCAGTCACAGCGCAGCGAGCCTTCGGCCATGTTGCCGTCGCAGATGCCGAGGTAGCGCACCAGCGCATGGATTGCCTTGACGTAGGCCACGGCTTCCTTGGCTGAGCGGATGTCCGGCTCGGAGACGATTTCCAGCAACGGCGTGCCGGCACGGTTGAGGTCGATGCCGCTCATGCCGTGGAAGTCTTCGTGCAGGCTCTTGCCGGCGTCTTCTTCCAGGTGCGCGCGGGTGATGCCGATGCGCTTCTGGGTGCCGTCTTCCAGGGTGATGTCGAGGAAGCCCTTGCCAACGATGGGGTGGTCCATCTGGCTGGTCTGGTAGCCCTTGGGTAGGTCTGGGTAGAAGTAGTTCTTGCGCGCAAAGATGTTGTGCGGGGCGATTTCGGCATCAATCGCCAGGCCGAATTTGCAGGCCATGCGCACGGCTTCGGCGTTCAGTGCCGGCAGGGTGCCAGGCATGCCGAGGTCAATCAGGCTGGCCTGGGTGTTGGGCTCGGCGCCGAAGGCGATGGCGCTGGCGGAAAAAATCTTCGATTGGGTGCTGAGCTGAGCGTGAATTTCCAGCCCGATTACGGTTTCCCATTGCATGTCAGTCGTCCTCAGAATCCAGCCGGAGCTTGTGTGTGCCAGTCAGTGACCTGTTGGTACTGATGGGCGACGTTGAGCAGGCGGCCTTCCTGGAAGTAAGGGGCGAGCAGTTGCACACCGACCGGCAAACCATCGACGAAGCCGGCAGGCATCGACAGGCCGGGGATGCCGGCGAGGTTGGCGGTGATGGTGTAGATGTCTTCCAGGTAGGCGGCGACCGGATCGTTGTTCTTCTCGCCGAGCTTCCAGGCCAGGTTTGGCGTGGTAGGGCCGAGGATCACGTCGACGTCATTGAAGGCGGCGACAAAATCATTCTTGATCAGGCGGCGGATCTTCTGCGCCTTCAGGTAGTAAGCGTCGTAGTAACCGGCGGACAGCGCGTAGGTGCCGACCATAATGCGGCGTTTTACTTCCGCACCGAAGCCTTCGCCGCGCGAGCGCTTGTACAGGTCTTCCAGATTCACCGGGTTTTCGCAGCGGTAGCCGAAGCGCACGCCGTCAAAGCGCGAGAGGTTGCTGCTGGCCTCGGCCGGGGCGATTACGTAGTAGGCGGGTATCGCGTGCTGCATGTTCGGCAAGCTGATTTCTTTAATGGTTGCGCCGAGCTTCTTTAGCTCTTCGACCACCGCCATCACCTTTTCGCCGATGCGCGCATCCAGGCCTGTGCCGAAGTATTCCTTCGGTAGACCGATGCGCAGGCCATTCAGTGGCTGGCTGAGTGCGGCCAGGTAGTCATCAACCGGCTGATCGACGCAGGTCGAGTCCTTGGCATCAAAACCGGCCATGGCTTGCAGCATCAGTGCGCAGTCTTCAGCCGTGCGGGCCAGTGGGCCGCCCTGGTCGAGGCTGGACGCATAGGCAATCATGCCCCAGCGCGACACACGGCCGTAGGTCGGCTTGATCCCGGTGAGGTTGGTCAGCGCCGCCGGCTGACGGATTGAGCCGCCGGTGTCGGTGCCGGTCGCTGCAGGCAGCAGGCGCGCGGCGACAGCGGCAGCCGAGCCGCCGGAAGAGCCGCCCGGTACGCGGGTCAGGTCCCAAGGGTTTTTCACCGCGCCGTAATGGCTGGATTCGTTGGCCGAGCCCATGGCGAATTCGTCCATGTTCAGCTTGCCCAGGGTCACGGTACCGGCGCTGGCGAGCTTCTCGACCACGGTTGCGTTATAGGGGGCCTTGAAACCGGTGAGGATTTTCGATGCGCAGCTGGTCAGCACGTCTTGCGTGCAGAACAGGTCCTTGTGACCGATCGGTGCGCCGAGCAGGGCGCCGTTCTCGCCGTTGGCGCGGCGGGCGTCAGCTGCGGTGGCTTGGCTCAGGGCCAGCTCCTCGGTGACGGTGATAAAGCTGTTGAGCTGCGGGTCGAGTTGGGCGATGCGCGCCAACAGGCTGCGGGTCAGCTCTTCAGACGAAAACTGTTTGTCGGCGAGTCCGCGGGCGATCTCGGCCAGGGTAAATTGATGCATGACTTGGCTTATCCCTTACTCGATGACTTTCGGAACCAGGTACAGGCCGTTTTCCACGGCGGGTGCGATGGCCTGATAGGCCTCGCGCTGGTTGCGTTCGGTGACCTGGTCGGCGCGTAGGCGCTGAGTGGCTTCCAGTGGGTGAGCCAGTGGTTCGATGCCGTCAGTATTGACCGCTTGCATCTGATCAATCAGGCCAAGAATGTTATTAAGGGTCTCGGTGGTACCCGGGATATCGGCTTCATTCAGGCCCAGTCGGGCCAGATGAGCGATTTTCTCCACGTCGGAGCGTTCAAGCGCCATCAGGTTTCTCCCTATATGAAGCAGCGCATTTGCTGGCCGCCTTTGGAAATGTGAACGGGTCGCCATGCACAGGTGCGCAGGGAACAGGTAGTGATAGGTGGTGGTCAAAGGTCGCGATGATGGGCCTTAAAACCCTGAAAAACCGGCAATCTAACATATTGGTGCCTTGCTCAAAATCCCTGCCGTTGTTAGAGTTTGCCGCACTTTTTAGCAGCGCCTTTACCGCGCTTCGCCTTTACCCACGCGTTGCCTAGGGTCCCTATCCCATGTTCAAAAAACTGCGTGGCATGTTTTCCAGCGATCTGTCGATTGACCTGGGCACTGCCAATACCCTGATTTATGTTCGCGAACGCGGCATTGTGCTGAACGAGCCGTCCGTGGTCGCCATCCGTACCCACGGTAACCAGAAGAGCGTTGTGGCGGTCGGAACCGAAGCCAAGCGCATGCTTGGCCGTACCCCCGGCAATATTGCCGCCATTCGTCCGATGAAAGACGGCGTGATCGCTGACTTCAGCGTCTGCGAGAAGATGCTGCAGTACTTCATCAACAAAGTTCACGAAAACAGCTTCCTGCAGCCGTCGCCGCGCGTGTTGATCTGCGTGCCGTGCAAATCCACCCAAGTGGAACGCCGCGCCATTCGCGAATCGGCCCTCGGTGCCGGTGCTCGTGAAGTGTTCCTGATCGAAGAGCCAATGGCTGCTGCTATCGGCGCCGGCTTGCCGGTAGAAGAAGCCCGCGGTTCGATGGTCGTCGACATCGGCGGTGGTACCACTGAAATCGCCCTGATCTCGCTCAATGGCGTGGTTTACGCTGAATCCGTACGTGTCGGCGGCGACCGCTTCGACGAAGCGATCATCACTTACGTGCGCCGTAATTACGGTTCGCTGATCGGTGAATCCACCGCTGAACGCATCAAGCAGGAAATCGGCACCGCATATGCCGGTGGTGAGCTGCGTGAAGTTGACGTGCGCGGCCGTAACCTGGCTGAAGGCGTACCGCGCAGCTTCACTCTGAACTCCAACGAAGTGCTCGAAGCGCTGCAGGAGTCCCTGGCGACTATCGTCCAGGCGGTGAAAAGCGCGCTGGAGCAATCGCCGCCAGAGCTGGCGTCCGACATTGCCGAGCGTGGCCTGGTGTTGACCGGTGGTGGCGCGCTGTTACGTGATCTGGACAAGCTGCTGTCGCAGGAAACCGGCCTGCCGGTTATCGTCGCTGAAGACCCGCTGACTTGCGTTGCACGCGGTGGCGGCAAGGCACTGGAGATGATGGATCGCCACACCATGGACTTGCTGTCCTCGGAATAAGCGCGACCGCTCCACGTCTTGAGCTGCAAGTCGGGTATCACCCGCTTGCAGCTTTTGTTTTGCTGCCTGACGCTGTGAGGAGCTGCTCATCAAACCGCTATTTGCCAAAGGTCCTTCGCTGGGTGTGCGCCTGCTGGTGTTCACCGTGCTGTCGGCTGCGCTGATGGTGGTCGATGCGCGCTTTACTCTGCTGCATCCGCTGCGCGCCCAGCTGGGGCTCATTGTTGAACCTGTGTATTGGGTTGGTCGGCTGCCCGTTCGGGTATGGGAAAGCGCGACGCAGGAGCTGAGCACGCGTAACGAGCTTGCCGCCGAAAATGAAAAGCTCAAGGCCGAGCAGTTGATGATGCAGCGCCGCCTGCAGAAACTCGCTGCGCTCACCGAGCAGAACGTGCGCCTGCGCGAGCTGCTCAATTCGGCCGCGCTGGTTGACGACGATGTACTGGCCACCGAACTGATTGGTATCGACCCCAATCCCTTTACCCACCGGATCCTGATCGACAAAGGTGAAAAAGATGGTGTGGTACTGGGTCAGCCCGTGCTGGATGCCCGCGGTCTGATGGGTCAGGTAGTCGAGGTCATGCCCTACACCTCGCGTGTACTGCTGCTGACCGATACCACCCACAGCATTCCCGTGCAGGTCAATCGCAACGGCCTGCGCGCCATCGCCAGTGGCACCGGTAACCCGGAGCGCCTGGAGTTGCGCCATGTTGCTGACACGGCGGATATCAAAGAAGGCGATCTGCTGGTCAGCTCTGGCCTTGGCCAGCGCTTCCCAGCCGGTTATCCGGTGGCCATGGTGTCCGAAGTGATCCACGACTCCGGTCAGCCTTTTGCGATTGTCCGTGCAGTGCCCACGGCCACGCTGAACCGCAGCCGCTATATGCTGCTGGTCTTCACCGATCCGCGTACGCCGGAGCAGCGCGCCACTGAGTCAGCGCAGGCGCAGGAAGCCCTGGACCGTGAAATTCTGCAGCAGGCGCAACCCGAACAACCTGCGGTCCCCGCACCCGCAGCGCCCGCCAATCCGACGGAGGCCACGCAATAATGGCCGCACGATCAAGCAATATCTGGGTGGTCTGGCTGACACTTGCTGTGGCGCTGCTGCTTAGCGTGTCGAGCATGCCCAAGTTCATGGAGCTGGGGCGGCCGCTCTGGTTGGCATTGTTTCTGACCTACTGGGTCTTGGCCGTGCCGCATCGTGTGGGCATGACTACGGCCTGGGTTATTGGCCTGTTAGCTGATGTGCTGAATGGCACCTTGCTCGGCCAAAATGCGCTGATCCTGACTCTGATTACTTTTCTGGTGCTGACCCTGCATCAGCGTCTGCGCATGTTCCCCATGTGGCAGCAAAGCACCGTACTGCTGGTGGTGTTCGGTTTGGCGCAGCTGGTGCAGCTGTGGCTGAACGCGCTAACCGGCAGTCGCCCGCCAACCTTGACCTTTGTCTTGCCAGCGCTGGTCAGTGCGCTGCTCTGGCCTTGGGTCTGCACTTTGCTGCGCGGGCTGCATCAGCGTTTGGGCGTCAATTAAGCAAGGCCGCTGGGCCTTGCGTTTATCCGACAGGGAGAAGTCAGCATGGCCACCCTCTACCTCGCCTCCGGATCGCCGCGTCGCCGCGAGCTGTTGACGCAGATTGCTGTGCCCTTCCTCACGCAAATCGCACCGATTGATGAAAATGCATTGCCAGACGAGTCACCAATCGCCTATGTAGAGCGTCTGGCGCTTAGCAAAGCGCAAGCTGGACTGGCTGCATTGACCGATACCGCGGATACCGCGGATGCCGTGGTGCTCGGTGCAGATACGGCAGTGGTGCTTGATGGACGAATTCTTGGCAAGCCGACCGACCGCGCCGATGCGCTGGCGACGCTCAATGATCTGTCTGGGCGAACCCATGAGGTGCTGACGGCTGTGGCGCTGGTCAGCCGCGAACGCCAGGTGTCGCGGGTGGTCACAAGCCAGGTGACCTTCCGCGCGTTGAGCCAAGCCGAAATCGAGGCTTACTGGGCCAGCGGCGAGCCGCAGGACAAGGCCGGGTGTTACGGTATTCAGGGCCTTGCTGCGGTGTTTGTCAGCCAGTTGCAGGGCAGTTATTCGGCGGTGGTGGGTTTGCCGCTGTGTGAAACTGCCGCGTTGCTCGCAGAATTTGCTATTCCGTGCTGGCAGTCGCTGCCAGTTCACAGTCAAGAGGTTGCGGGTCGCGGGTGAGTGACCGCCATTATCGGCGCAGTCCCTGGGCTTTCAGCTTTATCTCAGAAGAGATGAGCGCATGAGTGAAGAGATCCTGATCAATATCACGCCGATGGAATCGCGCGTGGCGGTGGTGGAAAACGGCGTACTGCAGGAAGTGCACGTAGAGCGCACGCAGAAACGTGGCATCGTCGGCAATATCTACAAAGGCAAAGTGGTGCGCGTACTGCCGGGCATGCAAGCGGCTTTTATCGATATCGGCCTCGAACGTGCAGCATTTATTCACGCGGCGGAAATTTCCACCCGTGAAGGCTCGGCGGTGGAAAGCATCAGCGCTCTGGTGCATGAAGGCCAGAGCCTGGTCGTGCAAGTGACCAAGGATCCGATTGGCAGTAAGGGCGCGCGTCTGACCACCCAGCTGTCGATTCCCTCGCGCTACCTGGTCTATATGCCGCGCACCGCCCACGTTGGCATCTCGCTGAAAATTGAAGACGAAGCCGAGCGCGAGCGCCTAAAACAGGTGGTGGCCGATTGCGTGGCGGCAGAAGGCATCGAGGAAGCCGGTGGTTTTATTCTGCGCACGGCGGCTGATGGTGCCGGTGCCGATGAGATCCTTGCAGACATCCGTTACCTACGCCGCCTGTGGGAACAGATCGCCACGCAGATGAAGGTCGGCCCGACGCCGCTGGTGATCTATGAAGATCTGTCCCTTGCACTGCGTACCCTGCGTGATCTGGTCAACCCGAAAATCGAGAAGATTCGCGTCGATTCGCGCGAGACTTTCGGCAAGATCACTCAGTTCGTTGATGAGTTGATGCCGGAAATCGCTGACCGCCTTGAGCATTACCCCGGTGAACGGCCGATCTTCGATCTGTATGGCGTTGAGGATGAAATCCAGAAGGCCCTGGAGCGCAAGGTGCCGCTCAAGTCCGGAGGTTACCTGATCATCGATCCAGCCGAGGCAATGAGCACCATTGATGTGAATACCGGCGCGTTCGTCGGCCACCGCACGCTGGAAGAGACCATCTTCAAGACCAACCTGGAAGCCGCCACCGCGATTGCTCGCCAGCTGCGCCTGCGCAATATCGGCGGGATCATCATCATCGACTTCATCGACATGGAAGATGAAGAGCACCAGCGCCAGGTACTGCGTACCTTGGAGAAGCAGCTGGAGCGCGACCATGCCAAGACCAATATCATCGGCATCACCGAGCTGGGCCTGGTGCAGATGACCCGCAAGCGCACCCGAGAGAGCCTTGAACAGGTGCTCTGCGAGCCGTGCAGCGCCTGTCAGGGTCGCGGCAAGCTGAAAACGGCGGAGACCACCTGCTACGAAATCTTCCGCGAAATTCTGCGTGAGGCGCGGGCCTATCAACCGGAAGGTTATCGCGTGTTGGCCAATCAGAAAGTGGTCGACCGCCTGCTCGATGAAGAGTCGGGCAACGTCGCCGATCTCGAAGCTTTTATCGGCCGCACCATCAAGTTCCAGGTTGAAACCATGTATTCCCAGGAACAGTACGATGTGGTGCTGCTCTGATATGCGCGTTTACCGCCTGGGCGTGAACTGAATGGCCGCGTTGGCGCGCTGGGTTACCTTGCTGCTGCGTACGGCATTGGGGCTGTGCGCTTTGACGCTGGTATTGGCGGCGCTGTATGTCAGCCTCGGGCGCGAGCTGGTGCCGCTGGTCGCCGAATACCGTCTGGAAGCCGAAGACAAGGCCCGTCAAGCTTTGGCCATGCCGGTGCAGATCGGTGAATTGGAAGGCCTCTGGCAGGGTTTTTCACCCGTACTTACCGCTCACGATGTTGCGCTCGGTGAGGGTGCAGGCGCCTTGCAGCTGGATCAGGTGCGCGTAGTGCCTGATGTGCTGGCTAGCCTGCTGACGCGTCAGTTGCGCATTGCCCGGCTTGAGCTGGATGGCGTGCAGCTGGTCGTGCAGCAAGCTGAAGACGGCAGCTGGTCGCTCAAGGGCTTACCGCAGCGCAATGAACCCGCGCCGCTCGATCTGGCTCAGGTGCTGACACAGTCGCAGATGCTCAAGCGCCTGTCGCTGTTCAACAGCCAAGTCACCATACAGGCCTTCGATCAGCCGGCACGAACCCTGACCTATGTAAACCTCACCCTGCGTAACGGCAGCGCGCGTCAGCGCCTGGACGGCCGCCTGCTGTTGCCCGATGGCCAGCCGCTTGCCCTGCAGTTGCGCACACGTATAAACGCCAAGCACCGGCAAGACGCCCAAGCCGAGCTGTATCTGAGCCTGCCGCAGAGCGATTGGGCGGCCTGGGTGCCGACGAGCCTGTTGGCGCAATGGCGGCTTGAGCAGTTGCAGCTGGGCGGTGAGGTCTGGCTGAGCTGGGCCAATGGCGGCGTGCAGCGGGCTGTCAGTCGCCTGCATGTGCCACAACTCAAGGCCGGCTACGCCGAACGCGAGTCGGTGGCGCTGAATAATCTGGCGCTGAATGCTTATTTCACCCGCACCGAGCAAGGCTTCAAGTTGCTCCTGGATGATCTGGCGTTCAGTCGGGGTGAACAGCGTTGGGGCGATGTCCGTCTTGCATTGACCCAGCAGGCAGAGAGCGCAGAAGTACAGGAACAATGGTTGCTGAGTGCTGATCGCCTTGATCTGGCGCCGCTTCAGCCCTTGGTGGCAGGGCTTGCACCACTGCCGGATAAGGGGCTGGCGCTGCTTGAACAACTCAAACCGCATGGCGCGCTGCGCAATCTTCAACTCGACTACCGGCCGCGGTTGATCGATGGCAAACGCCTGCAGTTCTCGGCCAATCTAGAACGCATCGGTTTTGCCGCATACCTTGGCTCGCCGGCCGCAGAAAATGTCAGCGGCAGCATCAGCGGTGATCTCGGACAAGGTGAGTTACGCCTGGACAGCGAAAATTTTTCCCTGCACCTCGACACCCTGTTCCCTAAACCTTGGGTCTACCAGAAAGCCAACGCCTTGCTGACCTGGCAGATTGACGAGCACGCCTTCACCTTACGCAGTCCGTACCTGCGTGTGCAGGGTGAGGAGGGGCCGGTCGCCGGTGACTTCCTCATCCGCCTGCGTGTTGACCCGACGCAGGAAGATTACATGGACCTGCGTGTCGGGCTGCGCAACGGCGATGCGCGCTTTACCGAGAAATACCTGCCAAGCCGTGCGCCGGGCATGAGTGCTGACTTGGATGCTTGGTTGAAAAGTGCCATCCGGGGTGGCGCGGTGGATGAAGGCTATTTCCAATACCAGGGTTCGCTGAACAAAGGTGCAGAAAATGCTGCGCGCAGCATCAGCCTGTTCTTTGCTGTGCATGATGCCGAGTTGGCCTTTCAGCCCGGCTGGCCAGCCCTGCGTGAAGGCCGTGGTCGTGTCTTGATCGAGGACACCGGCGTACGCGTTGAGTTGGCCGAAGGGCGCATTCTCGATAGCCAGGTGAGCGATGCTCAGGCATTGATTGCGACGGCATTGCCGGGCCAGCCGCCGCGTCTGTTGCTGACCAGTGAGCTGAGCAGCAACGTTGAGGATGCCCTGCATATCCTGCAACAGGCGCCGATAGGCACTGCTGAAACGTTTGCGGGATGGGCGGGTGCAGGTGCGCTGGCCGGCAAGCTCAAGCTTGATCTGCCGCTGCGCAAGGGCTTAGCTCCGGCAGTGGTGGTGGATTTCGCTACTGAAAGCGCACAACTCAGCTTGCCCAATCCGCCGCTGCAATTCAGTCAGTTGCAAGGCGCGTTCCGTTACAACACCGCCAGTGGCCTGAGCGCCCCGGATATTCGTGCCCAAGTGCTGGGTCATGCAGTGCGCGGCAAAGCATTGGCCGAAGGCGCACGAGGTAAAGCACGCAGCCGTATAGAGGCCAGCGGGGAGATTGCCGTCAAAGAACTGAGCACTTGGCTGGGGGTGACCCAGCCGCTGCCCATCAGCGGTACGCTGCCGTATCGCCTCAACCTGATTCTCGAGGGGGCCGACAGTCAACTGCGCGTGAGTTCATCCCTCAAAGGCGCGACGGTGGCCTTGCCTGCACCGTTCGGCAAGGCCGCTGCCGAGGCGCGGGCGACGCAGTGGCGTATGAGCCTGGGCGGTCGTGAGCAGCGCTACTGGTTGGATTACGCCGATTTACTGAGCCTGACCTTCGCTGCTGGCCCAGGTCAGTTCAATCAGGGGCGTGGTGAGATTCGCTTGGCCGACGGTCCAGCCAGCCTGCCTACCAGCCAAGGCTTGCGCGTGCGTGGGCGCGTGACAGAGCTGGATTGGTCGGCCTGGCAGGCGGTGTTGCAGCCCTATGCCAGCGTGCCGATCGGTGATGCACAGCGACTGTTCAAGGATGCGCAGCTGCGTATTGGGCGTTTCAGCGGCTTTGGTATCAGCCTCGATACGCTGGAGGTCGCGGTTCAGCGTGAGGCAGCCACCTGGGCAGTCAGCCTCGACAGCCCGCAGCTCAAAGGCCAGGTCGGCTTGCCGGATGCCCATGAGCTGCCGATTGCTTTGACACTCGACTATCTGCGCTTACCAGCGGCAGAGAAGAAAATCGCCGGCGAGCCGGTAGTCGATGCGCCCGATCCGCTGGCCAGTTTCGATCCGAGCCGTTTCCCAGCGCTGGACGTGCGCATCGCCGAGGTCTATCAAGGCATCGAACCGCTGGGCAGCTGGTCGCTCAAAGCGCGCCCGGTCAGTGCCGGTGTGCATTTCAACGAGTTGGACCTCAACCTCAAAGGCCTGAAGATTGGCGGCCGCGCCACCTGGCTAAACGCCGCAAATGGTGTGCGCACGAGCTACAAGGGGCGCATGGAAGGTGCCGATCTGGCCGATGTGCTGATCGCCTGGGGCTTTGCACCGACCGCCAGCAGCCGCGACTTTCATATGGATGTCGAGGGTGATTGGCCCGGCTCGCCGGCCTGGTTCGGCTTGAAGCGTTTCAGCGGTACGCTGGATGCTTCGCTGCGCAAAGGCCAGTTCTCCGAGGTGGAGGGGCCGGCTTCGGCGTTGCGGGTTTTCGGCCTGTTGAATTTCAACTCGATCGGTCGACGCCTGCGCCTGGATTTCTCCGACCTGCTTGGCAAGGGCCTGAGCTATGACCGAGTTAAGGGATTGCTGGTGGCCGATAACGGTGTATTCGTAACCCGTGAGCCGATCACCCTTGAAGGCCCATCGAGTAATCTGGAGCTAAATGGCACCCTGGATATGGCCAATGACCGTATCGATGCCAAGTTGTTGGTGACCTTGCCGGTGACCAACAACCTGCCACTGGCTGCGCTGATAGTCGGTGCGCCTGCCATCGGTGGTGCGCTGTTTATCGCCGATAAGCTGCTGGGTGACCGCGTGGCGCGCTTTGCCAGTGTGCAGTACGACGTCAAGGGTGCTTGGCAGAATCCGGACATCAGCTTCGACAAACCCTTCGAAAAACCTCAGTAAACCGTGCATGGCTGATATGCAGCCGTGCAGTCTGCAGGTATGGCTTGTAAGCTGAAGCCATACCGACATTGAGATAAAGGCAGTCATGACCTTCGCAGTCATTCAAATGGTCAGCCAGGCCGATGTCCTGGCCAATCTGGCGCAGGCTCGGCAGTTGCTCGAACAGGCCGCTGCGCAAGGTGCACGGCTTGCGGTGTTACCGGAAAATTTTGCCGCCATGGGCCGGCGTGACCAAGCCGTGCTGGGGCGTGCCGAAGCGCTGGGTGAGGGGCCGATTCTGCCCTGGCTGCAACAGGCCGCCCGCGACCTGGGCTTGTGGATAGTCGCCGGTACCTTGCCCTTACCGCCGGATGGCCAGCCCGACGCCAAGGCGCATGCCTGCTCCCTGCTGATCGATAATGCCGGCCAACGCGTGGCCCGTTATGACAAGCTGCACCTGTTTGATGTGGATGTCAGCGACAGCCATGGCCGTTACCGCGAGTCGGATGATTACGCCTTCGGCGCTCAGGTCGTCGTTGCCGATACTCCGGTCGGGCGCTTGGGTATGACCGTTTGCTATGACCTGCGCTTTCCCGAGTTGTACAGTGCCCTGCGCGCAGCCGGTGCAGAGCTGATCTGCGCGCCTGCGGCCTTTACTGCGGTTACCGGAGCAGCACATTGGCAGATACTCACCCGCGCGCGGGCCATCGAAACCCAGTGTTATGTGCTGGCGGCTGGACAGGGCGGCATCCATCCTGGCGGGCGCGAAACCTTTGGTCATTCAGCACTGGTCGATCCCTGGGGGCGCGTGCTCGCCGAGCTGCCGCAGGGGCCGGGTGTACTGCTGGCCGAACGAGATGCAGCCGAGCAGGCGGCGATCCGCCAGCGCATGCCGGTGGCGCGGCATAAACGATTTTTTGCGGCAGCCGAACCACGGCTGCCAGGTGCAACAGTCATCAACGAGATTGAGCAATGAACAGTATGTTGGTATCCGTCAGTGAACATCTGCTGGGGCCGGGCGGCTTGACCATTGAGCACCTGCCTGCGGTCCTGGCTGACTTGGCCGGGCCGGGAATCGATGCGGCCGACCTGTACTTCCAGAGCCAGGTCTCAGAAACCTGGGCGCTGGAAGACGGCATCGTCAAGGAAGGCAGTTTCAACCTCGATCAGGGTGTCGGTGTACGCGCTCAGTCAGGTGAGAAAACTGGTTTTGCCTACAGCAATGCGATCACAGCCGATGCCCTGAGTCAGGCTGCGCGAGCTGCCCGTTCGATTGCTCGTGCCGGGCAGAACGGTCGCGTGCAAGCGTTCAGCAGCCCGCTGGTCAAACCGCTGTATGCCCAGGACAACCCGCTGGATGTGCTGGGACGGGCGGAAAAGGTCGAGCTGCTCAAGCGCATCGACGTTGCCACCCGCGCCCTTGACCCCCGCATCAAGCAGGTCTCGGTCAGCTTGGCCGGGGTGTGGGATCGCGTTCTGGTGGCGGCGAATGACGGCAGCCTGGGCGCGGACATCCGCCCGCTGGTGCGCTTCAATGTCAGCGTGATCGTCGAGCAGAACGGTCGTCGCGAGCGCGGCAGCCAAGGCGGCGGCGGGCGTACCGATTACCGCTACTTCCTCGAACAGACCAGCAATAACGAAGAGCGCGCCATGGGCTATGCCCGTGAGGCGCTGCGTCAAGCGCTGGTCAATCTGGAAGCGATTCCAGCCCCAGCAGGCACGATGCCCGTAGTGATGGGCGCCGGTTGGTCTGGCGTGCTGCTGCACGAGGCCGTCGGTCATGGCCTGGAGGGCGACTTCAACCGTAAAGGCAGTTCGGCCTACAGCGGCCGCATGGGCGAGCAGGTGGCGTCCAGCCTGTGCACCATCGTCGACGATGGCACCCTGGCCGAGCGCCGTGGTTCCCTGAGCATGGACGATGAAGGCACCCAGACCCAGTGCACCACGCTGATCGAGAACGGCGTGCTCAAGGGCTACATGCAGGACAAGCTGAATGCCCGCCTGATGGGCGTGGCCTGCACCGGTAACGGTCGTCGTGAGTCCTACGCGCACCTGCCTATGCCACGCATGACCAACACGTACATGCTGGCCGGCGAAAGCGACCCGGAAGAAATCATCCGTTCGGTGAAGAAGGGCATCTACTGCGCCAACCTCGGCGGCGGCCAGGTGGATATCACCAGCGGCAAGTTCGTGTTCTCCACCAGCGAGGCTTACCTGATCGAAGACGGTAAGATCACCGCCCCGGTTAAAGGCGCCACCCTGATCGGCAATGGCCCGGAAGCCATGAGCAAGGTGTCGATGGTTGGTAACGACCTAGCGCTGGACAGCGGCGTTGGCACCTGCGGCAAGGACGGCCAATCGGTGCCGGTTGGCGTGGGCCAGCCGACGCTGAAGATTGATGCGATTACGGTGGGCGGTACGGGCAGCTAAAAATCGTCGATTGGGTTGAGCGTTGCGCAGCCCAATCGATGTGCTGGTTTAGCGCAAGCCGCGCTGGGTTTCGTCCAGCTCGCGGATGTATTTGAAGATTTTGCGGGACGCGGCAGGCGCTTTGTTCTGCGCCAGTTCGTGCTGGCCCTGACGGATCAGCTGGCGCAGGTGCTGGCGGTCGGCGTCGGGGTATTCGACGACAAATTTTTCCAGGGTGTCGTCGTCGCCGTTGAGCAGGCGGTCACGCCAGCGTTCCAGGTTATGAAAACGTTCGTTGTACTGGCGGGTTGAGGCATCCAGCTGGTCGAGCAGGGTCAGGATGGCTGGGATGTCCTGGTCGCGCATCAAGCGGCCAATAAACTGCACATGGCGCTTCTTCGCGGCATTGGCGGTGTGTTTGGGCGCTTCGGCCAGCGCGCGGCGCAGCTCGTCGGTCAGCGGCAGCTTGTTTAGCAGATCAAGTTTCAGGGTAGTCAGGCGTTGCCCCAGATCCTGCAACGCATGAAACTCGCGCTTGATCTGGGTTTTGCTCTTCTCGCCGGAGAAGTCGTCGTCAAGGTATTCAGACATGGTGGCGGTCCAGTGGAAAACGCCGACATGATAGCAGCAAGTTTCCAGCTGTAAGCGTCTGGCCTGTGTGGCCGCGCTTGCCGCTTATCGTTCAGGAGTTCTTATGAGTGCAGTAGACATCGTCGGCCCGCAGGCTGTGCCGCATTTACAGGCGCAGGTGGAGCAGATTATTGCCGAGGCTAAAAAGCAGGGCGCGAGTGCCTGCGAGGTTGCCGTCTCGGTGGAGCAGGGCTTGTCCACCACGGTGCGTCAGGGTGATGTGGAAACAGTCGAGTTCAACCGCGACCAAGGTTTTGGCATCACGTTGTATGTGGGGCAGCGCAAGGGCTCTGCCAGCACCTCTGCAAGTGGTGAGGCGGCGATCCGTGAAACGGTCGCGGCCGCCCTGGCGATTGCCAAACATGCCTCTGAAGACGAATGCGCCGGCTTGGCCGATGCTGCACTGATGGCCCGCGAGCTGCCCCAGCTGGATTTGTACCACGCCTGGTCGATCACGCCTGAGCAGGCCATCGAGCAGGCCTTGAGCTGTGAGGCTGCGGCTTTTGCTGCCGATCAGCGGATCAAGAACGCCGACGGCACCACGCTGAATACCCATCAAGGCTGCCGGGTTTATGGCAACAGCCATGGCTTTATCAGCGGTTACGCCAGCACGCGGCACAGCTTGAGCTGCGTGATGATCGCCGAAGACGGCGGGCAGATGCAGCGCGACTATTGGTACGACGTTAATCGCCAGGGTGAGTTGCTGGCCGATGCCAGCAGCATTGGCCGTCGTGCCGCCGAGCGTGCAGTAAGTCGGTTGGGTGCGCGGCCGGTGCCGACCTGCGAAGTGCCAGTGCTGTTCGCTGCAGAATTAGCGGGTGGCCTGTTTGGCAGTTTTCTCGCGGCTATTTCCGGCGGCAATTTGTACCGCAAGTCGTCGTTTCTTGAAGGGACACTCGGCCAGCAGTTATTCCCTACATGGTTGACGCTGGATGAGCGCCCACATATTCCTCGTGCGCTGGGCAGCGCTGCCTTCGATGGCGACGGTCTGGCGACCTATGCAAAATCTTTTGTCGAGCGCGGCGAGCTGCTGTCCTATGTGCTCGGCACCTACTCCGGACGCAAGCTGGGTATGCCCAGCACTGCCAACTCCGGTGGGGTGCATAATCTGTTTGTCAGCCATGGCGATGAAGACCAGAAGGCGCTGCTCAAGCGCATGGGGCGTGGTTTGCTGGTTACCGAGCTAATGGGCCAGGGCCTGAATATGGTCACCGGTGATTATTCGCGCGGTGCCGGTGGCTACTGGGTTGAGAATGGCGAAATCCAGTTCCCGGTGCAGGAAGTCACGATTGCCGGCAACCTGCGCGACATGTTCAAGCAGATTGTTGCAGTCGGTAATGATCTGGAACTGCGCAGCAATATTCGCACAGGTTCGGTGCTGATCGAGCGGATGACCGTGGCGGGTAGTTGATTCCGCTTGCATGAAAAAAGGGGCTGTCGCGTAAGCGTTCAGCCCCTTTTTACTGCCTCACAATCAGCTATTCGCCTTCGTCGAAGTAGTTGTTGATCAGCTCGCTCAGGGCCTGCAGCGCCTCGCTATCCTGCTCGCCTTCGGTGTGCAGGTGCACCGGTGTGCCTTTGCCGGCTGCGAGCATCATTACTGCCATGATGCTCTTGCCGTCGACCAGACTCTCCGGCGTGCGGCCTACCTTAACCTGGCAGGGAAAACGCCCAGCGACGCCGACAAACTTGGCCGCCGCACGGGCGTGCAGGCCAAGCTTGTTGATAATTGTGATTTCGCAGGCGGGCATCGCGGCAATTCCTTAGCTGAGGTCGCGGTGGCGAGTCTGAACGTTTTTCAGGATGGGTTTGAGGGTTTCCCCCAGGCGGTTGGCCAGGTACACCGAGCGGTGGTGGCCGCCGGTGCAGCCAATCGCCACCGTGACATAGGCGCGGTTGCTGGCGGCAAAGCGCGGCAGCCATTTGGTCAGGTAGGCGAGGATGTCCTGGTACATGTCTTCGACATCGGCCTGGGCCGAGAGGTAGTCGACTACCGGCTGGTCGAGGCCGGAGAAGTCGCGCAAGTCCGGCTTCCAATAGGGGTTGGGCAGGCAGCGCACATCGAAGACCAGGTCGGCGTCCACCGGCATGCCGCGCTTGAAACCAAAGGACTCCAGCAGAAATGCAGTACCCGGCTCAGGCTGATTAAGCAGGCGCAGCTTGAGGCTGTCGCGCAGCTGGTACAGATTGAGGTGGGTGGTGTCGATCTTAAGGTCGGCCAGGTCGATGATCGGCCCTAGTAGCAGCGCTTCATCGGCGATGGCTTCAGCCAGCGAGCGACTCTCGTTGGTCAGCGGGTGGCGCCGACGGGTTTCCGAGAAGCGCTTGAGCAGGGTTTCTTCGTCGGCATCCAGGTAGATCACATCGCACTTGATGTGCCGTGCGCGAACTTCTTCAAGCAGCTCGGGAAAGCGCTTTAGGTGGCTCGGCAGGTTGCGCGCATCAATCGACACCGCGACCTGCGGATGCAGCAGTTCGGTGTGCAGCAGGGCGCGCTCAGCCAGTTCAGGCAGCAGCCCGGCTGGCAGGTTGTCGATACAGTAGAAACCGTTGTCCTCAAGCACATCGAGGGCGGTGCTCTTCCCAGAGCCGGAGCGACCGCTAACGATGATCAGGCGCATGCTCAGGCTCGGTTGAGTTGGCTTTGTACGTCCACTACCACCTGATACAGGGCTTCGCTGCTTTCCGCTTGGCGCAGGCTGGCACGCACATCGCTGCGATCGAGCATGCTGGCTATCTGCCGGAGCAGTTCCAGGTGAGCGTCGGTGGCAGCTTCGGGCACCAGCAGGACAAACAGCAGGTCCACAGGCGCACCGTCGATGGCGTCGAAGTCTACAGCAGCGTCCAGGCGCAGCAAGGCGCTGATCGGCGCGGTACAACCCGGCAGGCGACAGTGCGGAATGGCAATGCCATTGCCGAAACCGGTCGAGCCAAGTTTTTCCCGGGCTATCAGGCTTTCGAAGATGTCTTGGCCGTCCAGGTCAGGTAGCTCACGGGCCACCAGGTTGGCAATCTGTTCGAGGACACGTTTTTTGCTGCCGCCCGGCACGTTCACTAAAGAACGGCCGGGGGTCAGGATAGTTTCAAGTCGGATCATAGGAGATAGACGATGTCAGCGGGCCATAGCGCCCTGTTGACGTTCGAGCTGTTTTTCCTTGTGTTTGATGAGTTGTCGGTCGAGTTTATCAGTCAGTAGATCGATAGCTGCGTACATGTCTTCATGTTCAGCATTGGCGACAACTTCGCCGCCAGCAATGTGCAGGGTCGCTTCGATTTTCTGTTTGAGTTTCTCGACCTCCATGGTGACTTGTACATTGGTGATCTTGTCGAAGTGGCGCTCCAATCGGCCGAGTTTTTCGGCGATGTAGTCGCGTAGGGCGTCGGTCACATCCAGCTGGTGTCCACTGATGTTGACTTGCATACCGCTTTCTCCTTGTTGCCGTGTGTAAGAGGCAGGCATGAGGCCTGCCGCCGGAACACTGTGGCGTGGAAGACTCGGGCAGAACGAGCCTGGCACGGTCGCTGATTGCATGTTGGCAGTATGGCTGCTTTTGCGAAAAGGCGAGGCCTGGGCATGTTCTGTGTGGGTTGATGTCTTCCTTCTTCGTGCCGCCTTAGATCAATCGTTTGCGCTCACTGGAAGGCGCTATTCCGAGGGATTCACGGTACTTGGCGACCGTGCGGCGAGCGACTTGAATGCCCTGTGCTTCCAGTAAACCAGCGATCTTGCTGTCACTCAACGGCTTTTTCGCATTTTCAGCGGCGACCAGTTTTTTGATGATGGCGCGGATTGCCGTGGACGAGCATTCGCCGCCCTCGGAGGTGCTGACGTGGCTGGAAAAGAAGTATTTCAGCTCGTAAATGCCACGCGGGGTGTGCATGAATTTCTGCGTGGTCACCCGCGAGATGGTCGACTCATGCATGCCCACCGCTTCGGCAATGTCGTGCAGCACCAAAGGTTTCATCGCCTCATCGCCGTAGTCGAGGAAGCCGCGCTGGTGTTCAACGATCTGCGTGGCCACTTTCATCAAGGTTTCGTTGCGGCTTTGCAGGCTTTTGATAAACCAGCGCGCTTCCTGCAGCTGGTTACGCATAAAGGTGTTGTCGGCGCTGGAATCGGCGCGTTTCACAAAGCCGGCGTATTGCGCGTTGACCCGCAGGCGCGGCATGGCTTCCTGGTTGAGTTCAACCAGCCAGCGCTCGTTGTGTTTGCGCACGATTACATCGGGTACCACGTATTCTGGCTCGCTGGATTCGATCTGCGAGCCAGGGCGCGGGTTGAGGCTTTGAATTAGGTCGATAACCTGGCGCAGCTCGTCTTCTTTGAGCTTCATGCGGCGCATCAACTGGCTGTAGTCGCGGCTGCCGAGCAGGTCGAGGTAGTCGCTGGCCAGGCGCTGGGCTTCGCTCAGCCAAGGGGTTTTCGCTGGCAGCTGACGCAGTTGCAGAAGCAGGCACTCACCCAAGTTGCGCGCGGCGATACCGGTGGGCTCGAATTGCTGGATGCGGTGTAAAACGGCTTCAACTTCGTCGAGCTCGATATCCAGTTCCGGGTCGAAAGCTTCGACCACCTCTTCCAGGGTTTCTTCTAGGTAGCCCTGTTCGTTGATGCAGTCGATCAGGGTGACGCCGATCAGGCGATCCTTGTCGGACATCGGGGCCAGGTTGAGCTGCCAGAGCAGGTGGCTTTGCAGGCTCTCACCGCTGGAGGTGCGGGTAGTGAAATCCCACTCGTCGTCATCGTTGGTGCTGCTGGGCAGACTGCTGGCGCTGGTCTGGTAGATATCTTCCCAGGCGGTATCGACGGGCAGCTCATTGGGAATGCGTTCGCCCCAATCGCCTTCTTCCAGGTTGTCCACGGTCTGCGTGGCTTCCTGGTAGTTGGTTTCCTGATAGGGCGCTTCGGGCTGTTCGCTGGGGCTGGCGCTTTCTGCGCCATCAGCCATAGGGTCCGAATTGTCGAAATCATCGCCATCTTCCTGGCGTTCGAGCATCGGGTTGGACTCCAAAGCCTCCTGGATCTCTTGCTGAAGATCCAGGGTAGACAGTTGGAGCAGGCGGATGGCCTGTTGCAGCTGCGGTGTCATCGTCAGCTGCTGGCCCATTCTCAGGACTAGCGATGGTTTCATTGCAGACCTTATTTACCGGCGTCTGTGCGCAATCCACAACAGGGCGTTTTCAAAAAGCGCCACTAGGAAGCAAATTATATGCCTGACTTTAAGGGTTTTGCCTAGCCTTGGCTGCAGTCGGCTTGAGAAAAGCGGTGGTTACAGCCGGAACTCATGCCCCAGGTACACTTCTTTGACTGTCTGGTTGGCCAGAATGGCCTCGGCGTCACCCTCTGCGATCAGCTGGCCATCGCTGACGATATAGGCGGTTTCGCAGATATCCAGGGTCTCGCGCACGTTGTGGTCGGTGATCAATACACCGATACCCTTGGCCTTGAGGTGGTGGATGATCTGCTTGATATCGCCGACGGAAATCGGATCGACACCGGCGAAGGGTTCGTCGAGCAGGATGAACTTGGGGTTAGTCGCCAAGGCGCGGGCAATTTCCACGCGGCGGCGCTCACCACCGGACAGGCTCATGCCGAGGTTGTCGCGAATATGGCTGATATGGAATTCCTGCAGCAGGCCTTCAAGTTCCTTGCGACGAGCAGCGCCATCCAGATCCTTGCGGGTTTCCAGGATGGCCATGATGTTGTCGGCGACGCTGAGCTTGCGGAAAATCGAGGCTTCCTGCGGTAGGTAGCCAATGCCGGCGCGAGCGCGGCCATGCATTGGCTGATGACTGACGTCGAGATCATCGATCATTACGCGACCCTGATCGGCCTGTACCAGGCCGACGATCATGTAGAAACACGTGGTCTTGCCGGCGCCGTTGGGGCCAAGCAAGCCGACAATCTGCCCGCTGTCGATACTCAGGCTGACGTCGCGCACGACCTGGCGGCCTTTGTAACTCTTGGCCAGGTGTTGGGCTTTCAATGTGGCCATTATTACTGCGCCTGCTGGTCGGCTGGTTTGTTCTTCGGCTGGATCACCATGTCGATGCGCGGACGTGGCGCGGTGACGTTGGTGCCTGTGGCACGGCCGGCGTTGACGATCTGGCGCTGGGTGTCATAGACGATTTTTTCGCCTTCGAAGGTGTTGCCTTCCTGAATCACCTTGGCCTGATCGATCAGGACGACGCGCTCGTTGGCCATGAAGTACTGAATGGTCAGGCCGTAGGCCTTGACGATCTGCTTGTCGGCTGACGGCAGTTGCTCGTAGTAGGCCGGCTTGCCGACAGAGGTAAATACCTCGACATCGCCTTGGGCATTCTGGGTGATGGTCACGGTGTCGCCAGTAACCTTCATGGTGCCCTGGGTGATGACGACATCACCGCGGTAGACCGCTACGCCTTGCTTGTCATCAAGTTCCGCGCTGTCAGCCTGGATGCGAATAGGCTGTTCGCGATCAGAGGGTAGGGCCCAGGCGCTGACACTTCCGAGTGCGGCGCTGAGGCTGAGTAGTAGGGGGAGGGTGTTAACGAGCCTCATGCTGACCTCTTACGTTGGACAGCAGGAGCATCCTGCCGTCATTCATGTACGCTTTCATTCCTTGTGCCGTGGTCACCCCATTGGCCGCGTCGATTCTAACGGCTTGCTGGGTCTGCGCATATTCCTTCTCGGGGAATACGGTCAGACGGCTGGTGGTAAGAATAGTCGGACGGCCTTTGGCGTCGGTACGCTCAACGCGTACCTTGTCGATCAGCTCGACCTCAACGCCGCCTGGCGATACTTCACCGCGCTCGCTACGGATTTTCCAGGGCAACTCGGCGCCGCGGAACAGATTCATGTTCGGGCTGGTCATCAAGGTGATGTCGCTGGCCTTGACGTGCTCGACCTTGTCAGCCTTCAGCTCATAGTGCAGTTTGCCATCGGCCTGGTATTGAACGGTGTAGGTGTTGGTGGCGTAAAAGTCGATGGTGGTGTCGGTCTCAGCTGACTGAGGCTGTTCGTTGAAACTGTCAGGGCTGAGGTTCCAATAGCCGAGCGCCGCTACCAGTAATGCGACAAAGGCAAACAGAACAACGTTGAATAATTTGCGGGGCATGTTTGGCCTATAGGTAAGCAGCTTGGGCGGCTTCGAGCGTGCCTTGGGCGTGCATGATCAGTTCGCAGAACTCACGGGCGGCGCCTTCGCCTCCGCGGGCGCGGGTAATCCCATGGGCGTGCTGGCGGACAAAGTTGTCGGCGCTGGCGACAGCCATGCCCAGGCCGACGCGGCGAATCACCGGCAGGTCGGGCAAGTCGTCACCAAGGTATGCAACCTGTGCATAGTCTAGGCCCAGTTCACCAAGCAGTTCATCAAGAACTACCAGCTTGTCTTCGCGGCCTTGATAGAGGTGTTGAATCCCCAGATTTTGCGCGCGGCGTTCAACCACCGGTGTTTTGCGGCCGCTGATAATCGCGGTGCGCACTCCGGAGTTGATCAGCATCTTGATGCCATGACCGTCGAGGGTGTTGAACGTCTTGAATTCGCTGCCGTCGACCAGAAAATAAAGCTTGCCGTCTGTGAGGACGCCGTCGACATCGAAAATGGCCAGTTTTATGGCTTGAGCGCGTTGCAGCAGGTCGGCATTGATCATCACATCACTCCGGCACGGAGCAGGTCGTGCATGTTCAGTGCGCCGATGGGCAGATCGTTTTCGTCGACAACGACCAGTGAGCTGATCTTGTGGTCTTCCATGATTTTCAAGGCCTCTGCCGCCAGCATGTCTGCGCGGGCAGTCTTGCCGTGGACGGTCATTACGTCATCAATAATGGTCTGGCGCACGTCGATATTGCGGTCCAGGGTACGGCGCAGGTCGCCGTCAGTGAATATCCCGGCTAGGCGACCGTCATCCTCTGTTACCACGGTCATGCCCAGGCCTTTCTGGGTCATTTCCAGTAGTGCATCACGCAGCGATGTGCCGCGCTTGATGCGTGGCAGGCTGTCGCCGGCGTGCATCACGTTGTCCACCTTGAGCAGCAGGCGTCGGCCCAGTGCGCCGCCTGGATGGGAAAAAGCAAAATCTTCGGCGGTAAAGCCGCGAGCTTCGAGCAAGGCTACGGCAAGAGCATCGCCCAGAACCAGTGACACGGTAGTCGACGACGTTGGCGCCAGGTTCAGTGGGCAGGCTTCCTGAGACACACGGGCGTCCAGGTTGACTTCAGCGGCAGTGGCCAGAGGAGAGTCTGGATTGCCGGTCATGCTGATCAGGCGGATGCCGAGGCGTTTGATCAGCGGCAGCAGGGTGACGATTTCTGCGGTAGAGCCTGAGTTGGATAGTGCCAGTACCACGTCATCGCGGGTGATCATACCCATGTCACCGTGGCTCGCTTCGGCCGGGTGCACGAAAAATGCGGTGGTGCCGGTGCTGGCCAAGGTGGCGGCAATCTTGTTGCCAACGTGACCGGATTTGCCCATGCCAAGTACCACTACACGACCCTTGCTGGCGAGAATCAGCTCGCAGGCGCGCACAAAATCATCATTGATGCGTGCCAGCAGATCCTGAATAGCTTCGAGCTCCAAGCGAATGGTGCGCTGCGCTGACTGAATCAGATCGGTAGATTGGCTCATGACGTCTCTGCGGTGAACAGGCTAAAAGCTGGGGATTATAACGAGAAAGGTGTGCCTGCCCAGTATTTCGAGTGGTTCGTGACAGGTTGCAGTTGTGCGGTGCTTATCTTCGGCAACACCTTCAGTCTTGGGCGGTCAGTGCCGCAGTGGTATAGTTCGCGGCCATTTTCGGTACGTTCGACGATCTGTAGTGCCCTTTGTTCGGGGCGATACGTCAGTCAGGCAAGCGTTGAGCAAGGAGTCCAGATGAGCGCCGAGAACCCGTATGCGGTTGAGCTGAAGAACGTCAGCTTCAAACGTGGCGAGCGGGATATTTTCAAAAACATCGATATCCAGATTCCTCGTGGCAAAGTCACGGGGATCATGGGCCCGTCTGGCTGTGGCAAAACCACGCTGTTGCGCTTGATCGCGGCTGAGCTCAAGCCGAGTCAGGGTGAAGTTTGGGTCAATGGGCTGAACTTGCCGACGCTGTCGCGCAGTGAGCTGTTCGACATGCGCAAACAAATGGGCGTGCTGTTCCAGAGTGGTGCGCTGTTTACCGACCTGGACGTGTTCGAGAACGTTGCCTTTCCCCTGCGCGTGCACACCAAACTCCCTGAAGAGATGATTCGCGACATTGTCCTGATGAAGTTGCAGGCGGTGGGTCTTCGTGGTGCGCTGGAGTTGATGCCGGATGAGCTCTCGGGCGGCATGAAGCGTCGTGTGGCATTGGCCCGAGCGATTGCCCTGGACCCGCAAATACTCATGTATGACGAACCTTTCGTCGGTCAGGACCCGATTGCCATGGGGGTTCTGGTGCGACTGATTCGCCTGCTAAGTGATGCGTTAGCGATAACCAGCATTGTGGTGTCTCATGACCTGGCGGAAACCGCCAGTATTGCCGACTACATCTATATCGTGGGCGACACCCAGGTGCTGGGGCAGGGCACTCCGGCTGAGTTGATGGCGTCGGATAATCCGCGCGTGCGTCAGTTTATGCAGGGCATCCCCGATGGCCCGGTACCGTTTCACTTTCCGGCGGCCAATTACCGCGACGATCTTCTGGGGGGGCGCTGATGCGCAAGACATCTGTGCTCGAGCGGGTGCGCCTGTTCGGGCGCGCCGGTATTGATGTGGTGGCCACGCTGGGGCGCTCGGTGCTGTTTTTGCTGCGTGCGCTGTTGGGGCGTGGCTCAACCGGTAACAGTTTTCAGCTACTAATCAAGCAGCTGTATTCGGTTGGAGTGATGTCCCTGGCCATCATTGTGGTGTCCGGCATCTTTATCGGCATGGTGCTGTCGCTGCAGGGCTTCAGCATTCTGGCCAAATACGGTTCCGAGCAGGCGGTGGGGCAAATGGTCGCCCTCACACTGCTGCGCGAATTGGGGCCAGTGGTCACTGCTTTGCTGTTTGCCGGTCGCGCGGGCTCGGCGTTGACCGCTGAAATCGGCAATATGAAATCCACCGAGCAGCTGTCAAGCCTGGCGATGATCGGCGTTGATCCGCTCAAATATATTGTCGCGCCGCGGCTGTGGGCTGGTTTTATCTCGATGCCGCTGCTGGCGATGATCTTTAGTGTGGTCGGTATCTGGGGCGGTGCGATGGTCGCCGTCGACTGGCTGGGGGTTTATGAAGGTTCGTTCTGGGCCAACATGCAAAGCAGTGTTTCATTCCGTGAGGATGTGCTCAATGGTGTGATCAAGAGTGTGGTCTTTGCGTTTGTTGTGACCTGGATTGCCGTGTTTCAGGGCTATGACTGTGAGCCGACTTCGGAAGGGATTAGTCGTGCCACCACGAAAACTGTGGTGTACGCCTCGCTTGCCGTGCTGGGGCTGGACTTTATTCTGACTGCTTTGATGTTTGGAGATTTCTGATGCAGAACCGCACGCTGGAAGTGGGTGTCGGCTTGTTCCTGTTGGCTGGGTTGTTGGCCTTGTTGCTGCTGGCCTTGCGCGTGAGCGGCCTGACTGTTGGCAGCAGTGAAAATACCTACAAGGTGTATGCGCACTTTGAGAATATCGCGGGGTTAACGGTCAGGTCGAAAGTGACCATGGCTGGCGTGACGATTGGTAAGGTCACCGCCATTGATCTGGACCGCAACAGCTATATGGGGCGCGTCACCATGGTGTTGGATGATGCTGTGGATAACTTGCCGGCAGACTCTACCGCCTCGATTCTGACCGCGGGCTTGTTGGGCGAGAAATACATTGGGATTAGCGTGGGCGGTGAAGAAGAGGTGCTGCGTGATGGCAGCACCATTCACGACACGCAGTCGTCGTTGGTGCTGGAAGACCTGATTGGTAAGTTTTTGCTGAATTCGGTCAACAAAGACCAGGCAAATTAAGAGGGGTGCTGACTATGTTCAAAACGCTGCGTAACGGTTTGTTTATCTGCTTGGCCGCCATCTCATTCCAGGCGTTGGCAGCTCCAGCCGCTCATGAAGTGGTGCAGCAGACCACCACCACGCTGCTAGCCGACCTCAAGGCCAACAAAGAGCAGTACCGTACCGATCCGGGTGCGTTTTACAACGCCCTGAACAGCATTCTTGGCCCGGTGGTGGATGTTGACGGGATTTCTCGTGGTGTGATGACCGTGCGTTACTCGCGTCAGGCTTCGCCTGAGCAGATGCAGCGCTTTCAGGAGAACTTCAAACGTAGCTTGATGCAGTTCTATGGCAACGCCTTGCTCGAATACAACAACCAGGATATCCGCGTGCTGCCAGTCAGCGGCCAGCAGGACCCTGAGCGCACCTCGGTAAACATGGAAATCAAGGACGGCAAGGGCGTGGTTTACCCGCTGTCTTACACCATGGTCAGCCTCGATGGCACCTGGAAGATGCGCAACGTGGTGATCAACGGCATTAACGTTGGTAAGTTATTCCGTGATCAGTTCGCCCAGGCCATGCAAGACAATCGCAATGACCTGGACAAGGTCATCGACAACTGGACCGAGACCGTTGCCAAAGCCCGCCAAGGGGCCAATGCATCGTGAGTCAAGCCGGTATCCGTGAGGCGTCACCTGGCGTTTTTAGCCTCACCGGTGTGCTCGATTACCTGAGCGCGCCGGCGCTGCGTGAGCACGGTGCGCGCCTGCTCAAGGTCAGTCCGGCGGCGGCATGCGTGATTGATTGCGCGGGTGTGGAGAAATCCAGCAGCGTCGGGCTGTCGCTGTTATTGGCGTTTATGCGTGATGCCAGTGCGGCCGGCAAGACCCTGAGCGTGAGTAATCTGCCCAAGGACATGCGCGAGATCGCTGGCGTTTGCGGTTTGCTGGAGATTCTTCCGCTGCAAGCCTGATCAAGGCTTCGGTCGGCTGGCAGTAATGCGGGGTTCGCAGGCGGGGGGCTTTTTTGTATGATGCTCGACCCGCGAGCGTCTGCTCGGCTGTCGTTAATTTATGCGTTGATCGAGGTTGAGCATGCAGGCCTTAGAAGTAAAGAGTCTCCTTGAGGCTAAATTGCCGGATACCCAGGTGGAAGTTGAAGGCGAAGGCTGCAACTTTCAGCTGAACCTGATCAGTGACGAATTGGCCGCCCTTAGTCCGGTCAAACGCCAGCAGCAGATCTACGCTCACCTCAATGCCTGGATCGCCGATGGCAGCATTCACGCCGTGAGTATGAAATTCTTCAGCCGTGCCGATTGGGCCGCGCGCTCCTAAACCGAGAGAATCATGGACAAACTGATTATTACCGGCGGTGTGCGCCTTGATGGCGAAATCCGCATTTCCGGGGCGAAGAACTCTGCCCTGCCGATTCTCGCCGCCACCCTGCTCGGTGACGCGCCAGTCACCATCTGCAACCTGCCGCACCTGCACGACATCACCACCATGATCGAGTTGTTCGGTCGTATGGGTATCGAGCCGATCATCGACGAGAAACTCAGCGTCGAAGTCGACGCGCGGGCGATCAAGACTCTGGTTGCGCCCTATGAGCTGGTGAAAACCATGCGCGCTTCGATCCTGGTGCTCGGCCCGATGGTCGCGCGCTTCGGTTATGCCGAAGTGGCCCTGCCAGGCGGTTGCGCCATCGGCTCGCGTCCGGTTGACCTGCACATCCGTGGCCTTGAAGCCATGGGCGCGATCATCGATGTTGAGGCCGGCTACATCAAGGCCAAGGCCCCGGAAGGCGGTCTGCGTGGCGCGCACTTCTTCTTCGATACCGTGAGTGTGACCGGTACTGAAAACATCATGATGGCCGCGACCCTGGCCCGTGGCCGCAGCGTGCTGGAAAACGCCGCGCGCGAGCCGGAAGTGGTCGACCTGGCCAACTGCCTGATTGCCATGGGCGCAAAAATTAGCGGTGCTGGTACTGACACCATCACCATCGATGGCGTCGAGCGTCTGCACGGTGCGCGTTTCAGCGTGATGCCTGACCGTATCGAAACCGGTACCTACCTGGTGGCTGCGGCTGTCACGGGCGGCCGCGTCAAAGTGAAAGACACCGATCCGACCACCTTGGAAGCCGTGCTTTCCAAGTTGCAGGAAGCCGGTGCAGAAGTGACCTGTGGTAATGACTGGATCGAGCTGAACATGCATGGCAAGCGGCCGAAAGCCGTCAACCTGCGTACCGCCCCGTACCCGGCGTTCCCCACTGATATGCAGGCGCAGTTTATTGCCCTCAATGCAATTGCCGAGGGCACCGGCACGGTGATCGAAACTGTGTTCGAAAACCGCTTTATGCATGTGCATGAAATGATCCGCATGGGCGCGCAGATCCAGGTCGAGGGCAACACCGCCATCGTCACTGGGGTCGAGAAGCTCAAGGGCGCGCCCGTCATGGCCACCGACCTGCGAGCGTCGGCCAGCCTGGTGATCTCGGCACTGGTCGCCGAAGGTGACACCCTGATCGACCGCATTTACCACATCGACCGTGGTTACGAGTGCATCGAAGAGAAATTGCAGTTGCTGGGGGCGAAGATTCGCCGCGTGCCGGGCTAAGACCATGCTGACCATTGCTCTTTCCAAAGGCCGGATTCTCGATGACACCCTGCCGCTGCTGGCTGCGGCGGGCATTGAGCCGACCGAGAACCCGGATAAAAGTCGCAAGCTGATCATCCCGACCACTCTGGATGATGTGCGCCTGCTGATCGTGCGTGCCACCGACGTGCCGACTTATGTCGAACACGGCGCGGCCGATCTCGGTGTGGCTGGTAAAGATGTGCTGATGGAATACGGCGGCCAGGGCTTGTATGAGCCACTTGACCTGCGGATTGCCCAATGCAAGCTGATGACCGCCGGTGCTGTTGGCGCACCTGAGCCGAAAGGCCGTCTGCGGGTAGCCACCAAGTTCGTCAATGTGGCCAAACGGTATTACGCCGAACAGGGCCGTCAGGTCGACATCATCAAGCTGTATGGCTCGATGGAGTTGGCACCGCTGGTGGGGTTGGCCGACAAGATCATTGACGTGGTTGATACCGGCAACACCCTACGCGCCAACGGCTTGGAAGCTCAGGAGCTGATCGCCATGATCAGCTCGCGGCTGATCGTCAATAAGGCGTCGATGAAGATGCAGCACGCGCGCATTCAGGCATTGATCGACACCCTGCGCGATGCAGTTGAAGCGCGACACCCCCGCTAATACCCTCAACGCGGCATTACGCCGCGTCTGCCTATCCGTGTCATAGCCAATTATCTCGGGCGTCCATACGGTGGGCTTGGTAGCCTAGCGACGCCCGAGCATTTGCCAATTTAAGAGGCCCGCTATGACCGCTCCTATCGCTATTCGCCGACTCAATGCCGCTGACCAGGACTTTGCCCAGCATCTGGATCATCTGCTGAGCTGGGAAAGTGTCTCGGACGACGCGGTCAACCAGCGCGTGCTGGATATCATCAAGGCGGTGCGTGAGCGCGGCGATGCGGCGGTGGTCGAGTTCACCAAGCAGTTCGATGGCCTGGATGTTGCGTCCATGGCGGATCTGATTCTGCCGCGCGAGCGTCTGGAACTGGCCCTGACCCGCATCACACCGGAGCAGCGCAGCGCCCTGGAAAAAGCCGCCGAGCGCGTGCGCAGCTACCACGAGCGGCAGAAACAGGATTCCTGGACCTACACCGAAGCCGACGGCACGGTGTTGGGGCAGAAGGTCACCCCGCTGGACCGCGCCGGTCTGTATGTGCCGGGTGGCAAGGCGTCCTATCCGTCTTCGGTGTTGATGAACGCCATCCCGGCCAAGGTCGCCGGCGTACCAGAAGTGGTGATGGTGGTGCCAACCCCGCGTGGTGAGATCAATGAGATCGTTCTCGCCGCCGCCTGTATTGCCGGTGTTGATCGCGTTTTCACCATCGGCGGCGCTCAGGCCGTCGCCGCACTGGCCTATGGCACCGAAAGCGTGCCACCGGTGGACAAGATCGTCGGCCCCGGCAATATCTACGTGGCCACGGCTAAGCGCCATGTGTTCGGCAAGGTCGGTATCGACATGATCGCAGGGCCGTCGGAAATTCTCGTGGTCTGTGATGGCCAGACCGATCCGGACTGGATCGCCATGGACCTGTTCTCCCAGGCCGAGCACGACGAAGACGCCCAGTCGATCCTGGTCAGCCCGGATGCCGCCTTCCTTGATCGCGTCGCCGAAAGCATTGCCAAGCTGCTGCCGACCCTGGAGCGCGAGACGATTGCGCGCACCTCACTGGAAGGCCGTGGCGCGCTGATTCAGGTGGCCGACATGGCTCAGGCCATTGAAGTGGCCAACCGTATCGCGCCGGAGCATTTGGAGCTGTCGGTGGAAAACCCGGAAGAATATCTGCCGCTGATTCGTCATGCTGGTGCGATCTTCATGGGCCGCTACACCGCCGAGGCCCTGGGTGACTACTGCGCCGGCCCTAACCACGTGCTGCCGACCTCCGGCACCGCGCGCTATTCCTCGCCGCTGGGGGTGTACGACTTCCAGAAGCGCTCGTCGATCATTCACTGTTCGGCTGAGGGTGCGTCGGAACTGGGCAAGGTGGCCAGTGTGCTGGCCCGTGGCGAGTCGCTGACCGCCCACGCCCGTAGCGCCGAATACCGCATCAAGAACTGAATTTTCAGGGCGCGCGAGGCGCGCCTCACCCCAGAATCGAATTCGAGGAGAGAAGGGCAGATGAGCAAATTCTGGAGCCCCTTCGTCAAAGACCTGGTGCCTTATGTGCCAGGTGAACAGCCGAAACTGGCTAAGCTGGTCAAGCTCAACACTAACGAAAACCCCTATGGTCCGTCGCCCAAGGCCATCGCCGCCATGCAGGCCGAGGTCAATGACAACCTGCGCCTGTACCCGGACCCGAACAGCGACCGCCTGAAACAGGCTGTGGCTGACTATTACGGCGTGCAGACCGCTCAGGTATTTGTCGGTAACGGTTCCGACGAGGTGCTGGCGCACGCCTTCCACGGTCTATTCCAGCACGGCCAGCCGCTGCTGTTCCCGGATATCAGCTACAGCTTCTACCCGGTGTACTGCGGCCTTTATGGCATCGATTTTGTACAGGTGCCGCTGGATGAGCAGTTCCAGATTCGCGTTGAGGATTACGTGCGGCCCAACGGCGGCATTATCTTCCCCAACCCCAATGCGCCGACTGGCTGTGGGCTAGCGCTGGAGGCGATCGAGCGTTTGCTCAAGGCCAACCCGGATACCGTGGTGCTGGTGGATGAAGCCTATATCGACTTCGGCGGTGAAACGGCGATCAGCCTGGTGAATAAATACCCCAACCTGCTGGTCAGCCAGACCCTGTCCAAGTCGCGCTCGCTGGCCGGATTGCGGGTCGGCATTGCGGTGGGGCATCCGGACCTGATCGAAGCGCTCGAGCGGATCAAGAACAGCTTCAACTCCTACCCGCTGGACCGTATGGCGATTGCCGGCGCGGCGGCGGCGTTCGAGGACAAGGCGTACTTCGAGCAGACCTGCCAGCGGGTGATCGACAGTCGCGACGCTGTGGTTAGCGGGCTGCAAGCCTTGGGCTTTGAGGTGCTGCCATCACAGGCGAACTTCGTGTTTGCCCGCCATCCGGACAAGGACGCGGCGACTCTGGCGGCCGGTTTGCGTGAGCAGGGGGTGATCGTGCGTCACTTCAAGCAGCAGCGGATTGCCCAGTTCCTACGTATCACCATCGGCACGCCGGAGCAGAACCAGGCACTGCTGGACGCGCTGCAAGGTCTTTAACTGGCAGTCGTAAAAAAGCCGGAGCACTGCTCCGGCTTTTTGTTATCTGCGAAGCCTTACTCGTGGTGCGCTGCACCGAGGAAGGTCAGCGAGGTAAACAGGCCGCGCGTCTCGATGTCCTTGTCACCTTTGACTGGCAGGTCGATGGACGCGCTGATGATGTTCAGCCCTTCGTTACGTACCAGCACCTGGGCGCGGCCGTCGGCATCGGTGGTGGCGCTGACCTGGTGCGGCGCGCCACGGTAGTCACCGATCAGCTCAACTCCTGCAGCCGGTTTGCCATCTACCAGTACCCGTACGGCCAGCGGCTTGCCGGGGCCGACCTTGAGTGGGTCGACTTCCGGCAGGATAACCATCTTCAATTGATCCAGCTTCGGCAACGTGGCGCCTTCCTGGTAAATCGCCAGGCTGTACTTGAAGGTGTGCAGCGACTCGGTCGAGTTCGGCACTTTGCTGCGGCCCTGGTTGATCCACTGCTTGTCCGGGGTCAGTGACCAGGCGCCGTTATCCAGCGCCACGCCAAGTACCGCTGGGGTTTTCAGCGGTTGCAGGCGGGCGTGATCCTCCAGGCGCTGGACGGTCACCGGAATCATCTTACCGGCGGCGTCATAGGCCCAGGCGCCGCTTATTTTCTCGGCCTTGAATGCGTTGTCCTCGGCACCGTGGCCGTAGATGGTTTCGATATGGCCGCGGCGCTGTTCGGTCCACAGGCCGTGGGCCTGTACCTGCCCGGCGAGTAGGGTGGCGAACAGCGCGGTAAGCATGGCGGGTTTGACGGTACGCATACTGGGGTTCCTTGAGTGATGGGTCAGAGATTGAGGGTCAGGCTGAGGCTGAGGTTGCGCGGATCACCCGGCATGACCCAGACGTTGTTGTAGGCGCGCTCGTAGTACTCGCGGTCGAACAGGTTGTTGAGGTTCAGGCCGATGCTCAGGTCTTCATTGGCCTGGTAGCGCGCGAGCAGGTCGACGGTGCTGTAGGCCGGTAATTCGAAGTCGCTGCCGGCCTGCCCCGAGCGATCACCGACATAGTTGAGTGCGGCGCCGATATCCGAGCCGCGCAGGCGGCCTTCCTGAAACTGATAGACCGTCATCAGACTGCCGCTGTGGCGGGCGACGCCGAGTAGCTTGCTGCCCACCGGCAGGCTGTTGTCTTCGGTGACTTCGGCATCGATAAAGGCGTAGGCGCCGATGATGCGCACGGCATCGCTGAGCTGGCCGCTGAACTGCATATCCAGGCCCTGGCTACGCGCTTTGCCAGCGGCGATGCTGTCGCCGGGGTTGGCCGGGTCGGCGGTCAGCACGTTTTCCTTGTCGATATGAAACAGCGCAATGGTTGCACCCAGGCGGCTATCAAGCAGGTCGAGCTTGAGCCCGGTTTCATAGCCCAGGCCCTTCTCCGGCTTGAACACCGTACCTCGGCTGCTGATGCTGTTGGGCTTGAACGAGGTGGAGGCGTTGGCGAACACCCCGACCTGTGGCGTCAGCTGATACAGCAGGCCCGTGCGGGCGGTGGCAACATCCTTGTTCTGCTCATTGCTGACCCGCGTGCTGCGGTTCAGCGCGGTTTGCTCATAGCGTTCGAAGCGCGCGCCGATCAGGCCGCTCAGGCGTTCGCTGAAGCGGATCTGGTCCTGCAGGTTGAGGGCATAGCTCTCGGTATGCTCGAAGAAATCGTTGGGGTTGACGATGGTCGGCTTGGCCTGGCCGTACTGCGGTTGGTAGATGTTTTGGCCGTAGCCCAGGGTGGTCGCGCTTTGCGGGTACTTCTGGCTGTTGCGGTAGTTTTCGTACTCCAGGCCGGCGAGGGTCTGGTGCTGCCAGCTGCCGAGGTTGAAGCTGCCGTGCAGCTCGGCCTGGGTGATGCTGTCGTTCCATTCGAAGCTGCGCTGGCGATAGAAGCGCGTCAGGGTGTCGCCGACCAAGCGCGACGGCTCGGAGCTATTGCCTTGCAGGCGGCCCTGGGCGTAGTGGTTGGCCAGGCGCAGCTTCCAGCTGTCATTGAGGTAATGCTCAAGGCTGACCTGCAGCATCTGGTTGTCGTTGCGGATGCTGCCGTCGTTCGGTTCGCCCATAAACGTGGAGTCTTTCACCGCGCCCATGCGGTTGTTCACCGCCGGGATACCACGGTCGAACACCGATTCGGTGCGACTGAATTCGCTTTCGATCAGCAGCAGGGTGTCGGCATCCAGCTGCCAGCTCAGCGACGGGCTGACGATCTGCCGTTCACTGCCGACATGGTCGCGAAAGCTCTGGTTGTCCTCCACTGCCAGGTTGACCCGTGACAGCAGGGTGCCCTCGTCATTCAGCGGGGTGTTGACGTCCAGGCTGCTGCGGTAGCGATCCCAGCTGCCGGCGCTGGCCTTGAGCTGGCTGAAGGCCTCGGCCTGCGGCTTCTTGCTGACGATATTGATCATGCCGCCGGGATCGCCACGGCCATACAGGCTGGCGGCCGGGCCTTTGAGTACCTCGATGCGTTCGATGCCGGAGGCGTCCGGCGAGCTGTAGCTGCCGCGGTTGATGGCGAAGCCGTTCTTGTACAACTCGCCAGTGGTGAAGCCGCGCACGCTGTAATTGAGGAAAGTCAGGCCGCCGAAGTTGTTCTGCCGGGATACGCCACCGGCAAAGTCCAGGGCGCGGTCGATACGCGTGGTACCCAGGTCATCGAGCACCTGTGCGGGCACCACGTTGATGCTCTGGGCGATCTGCTCAATCGGTATATCGGTACGCGTCGCGCTGGCCGAGCGGGTGGCGCGATAACCCTGAACCGGACTATCTGCTCGCTCCTGGCGGGCGGTGACGGTAGTGGCAGAGAGCTCAACGGGGTTATCTGCTGCAGCGGCAACAGCGCTGGGAACCAGCAGGCTGGCAAGTAAGGCGTGGGCGGCGCGCAAGGTAAAACATCCTTCTACTGTATTTAATGTAATAACATAACATTAAAGTTGAGAAGGTTTATCGATTGCGTTGCGCAAATTGAAAATTTTGTGGATTAGCTGCCGTTGGCGGGCGGTCTGACGCCGATTTCTGCAGTCAGTTGCAGCGGTTTGCCGTTGCGCAGTATGTCGATGCGGATCTTCTCGCCTGGCTTGGCGCGTGCCACCTGATTCATCGAACGGCGGCCATCACCGGCGGCTTCACCGTCGATGCTGAGGATCAGATCGCCGGGCTGCAGGCCGGCTTTCTGCGCGGGGCCATTACGGTAGATACCAGCAACGACGATGCCGGGGCGTCCGTCCAGGCCGAAGGATTCCGCCAGTTCCGGGGTCAGCGGCTGCACCTCGATCCCCAGCCAGCCGCGAATCACCTGGCCGTGCTCGATAATCGCCTGCATTACATCCATTGCCAGTTTCACCGGGATGGCAAAGCCGATGCCTTGCGAGCCGCCCGATTTGGAGAAGATCGCGGTGTTGATACCCACCAGGTTGCCGTAGGCATCCACCAGGGCGCCGCCGGAGTTACCGGGGTTGATCGCCGCGTCGGTCTGGATGAAGTCTTCGTAGGTGTTGAGGCCCAGCTGGTTGCGCCCAGTGGCGCTGATGATGCCCATGGTCACGGTCTGGCCGACACCGAAGGGGTTGCCGATGGCCAGGCTGACGTCACCGATGCGGATATTGTCGGAGCGCCCGAGGGTGATAAACGGCAGGTCCGGCAGGTCGATCTTCAGCACCGCGAGGTCGGTTTCCGGGTCGCTGCCAATGATGCGGGCCAGGGTTTCGCGGCCATCCTTCAAGGCCACGACGATCTGATCAGCACCGGCGACTACATGGTTATTGGTCAGCAGATAGCCTTCCGGGCTCATGATCACCGCCGAGCCGAGGCTGGACTCCATGCGCCGCTGCTTGGGCAGGTTGTCGCCGAAGAACTTGCGAAACTGCGGATCCTCGAACAGAGGATGCGCAGGTTTGTTGACGAATTTGGTGGTGTACAGGTTGGCGACAGCCGGCGAGGCCAGATTCACCGCATCGGCGTAGGACACCGGGCCTTCCTGCATGCGGCTGTAGAACGGTGCCTGGCGCACGTGCACGTCCTGTCCCGGCAAACCGACCCACTGGGGGAAATACTGCATGATCAGCAGTGCCGACAGCACGCCGACCAGCAGGGGCCAGCCGAGGAAACGCAGGGCCTTGAACATCGATCCAATCCTGAGGGTTGCCGGGGGCAGGTGCGCCCCTTAAGGTGCGCCATTATAGAGAGGTGGCTGCGAATAAAGCAGCGCCCGCACACCTGTTGATAAGGAAACACGATGGCCATAGCTCTGGCGACCCTGGTGGAAGAAGCCGACCGCTACCTCAACGCGGCGCGAATCAGTGATTACTGCCCCAATGGCCTGCAGGTCGAGGGGCGGCCGCAGGTGCGGCGTATTGTCAGTGGGGTGACCGCCAGCCAGGCGCTGATCGAGGCCGCTGTAGAAGCCGACGCCGATGTACTGCTGGTGCACCATGGTTACTTCTGGAAGGGCGAAAACCCCTGCATCACCGGGATGAAGCGTCGTCGTCTGCAAACCCTGCTGGCCAACGACATCAGCCTGCTGGCCTATCACCTGCCACTGGATGTGCACGCCGATGTGGGCAACAACGTGCAACTGGCCGCGCAGCTGGGCATTACCGTGGAAGGTCCGCTGGAGCCGGAAAACCCACGCACCGTTGGCCTGATCGGCTCGCTGGCCGAGGCCATGAGCCCGCGTGATTTCGCCCGCCATGTGCATCAGGTGCTGGGCCGTGAACCCTTGCTGGTCGAAGGCGATGAAATGATTCGTCGAGTCGGTTGGTGCACAGGCGGCGGCCAGGGTTATATCGATCAGGCGATTGCCGCTGGGGTCGATCTGTACCTGACCGGCGAAGCGTCCGAGCAGACCTTCCACAGCGCACGCGAAAATGGCATCAGCTTTATCGCCGCTGGCCATCACGCCACCGAGCGTTATGGTGTGCAGGCTTTAGGCGATTACCTGGCGCGGCGTTTTGCCATTGAACATCTTTTTATCGATTGCCCCAATCCTATCTAAGAACCTGCACACGATCTGCTGCGCGTCGGCCAGACTGCGTTAAAAATGGCCTCGGAATGCTCATTTACAGCCAGTAAACTCCGCTTCCTCGGCCATTTTTTCCTTGTCTGGCTCTAGCTCGCTATCTCGTGAGCAGGTTCTGAATGGTCTTCCCGGCAGGTATAAAGCTAGATCGTTTCGATCTAACTAGGCTCCTGATTAGAAGTGGGTGCTGTGCTAGAGTGCGCCCTCGTCCACGGCCCGCCGGCCCAAACACATCGCATTTCGTGAGTAGCCATGCTCGATAAACTGACCCACCTGAAACAGCTGGAGGCGGAAAGTATCCACATCATTCGTGAAGTGGCCGCCGAATTCGACAACCCGGTGATGCTCTATTCCATCGGTAAAGACTCCGCCGTGATGCTGCATCTGGCACGCAAGGCGTTCTTTCCGGGCAAGCTGCCGTTCCCGGTGATGCACGTCGATACGCGCTGGAAGTTTCAGGAGATGTACGCTTTCCGCGAAAAGATGGTCAACGAGTATGGTCTGGACCTGATCACCCACATCAACCCCGATGGCGTGGCGCAGGACATGAACCCCTTCACCTACGGCAGTGCCAAGCACACCGACGTGATGAAGACCGAGGGCCTCAAGCAGGCGCTGGACAAGTACGGCTTCGATGCCGCCTTCGGTGGCGCGCGCCGCGACGAAGAGAAATCCCGCGCCAAGGAGCGCGTGTACTCGTTCCGCGACAGCAAGCATCGCTGGGACCCGAAGAACCAGCGTCCCGAGCTGTGGAATGTGTACAACGGCAACGTCAAGAAGGGCGAGTCGATCCGTGTGTTCCCGCTGTCCAACTGGACCGAGCTGGACATCTGGCAGTACATCTATCTGGAACAGATCCCGATCGTGCCGCTGTACTTCGCCGCCGAACGTGAAGTGATCGAGAAGAACGGCACGTTGATCATGATCGACGACGATCGCATCCTCGAGCACCTTTCCGATGAAGAGAAAGCCCGTATCACCAAGAAGATGGTGCGTTTCCGTACCCTCGGCTGCTACCCGCTGACCGGCGCGGTGGAGTCCACGGCCACCAGCCTCACTGACATCATTCAGGAAATGCTCCTGACCCGTACTTCCGAGCGTCAGGGCCGCGTCATCGACCACGATGCTGCCGGTTCCATGGAAGAGAAAAAACGTCAGGGGTACTTTTAATATGTCGCACCAATCCGATCTGATCAGCGAAGACATCCTCGCTTACCTGGCCCAGCACGAGCGTAAAGAACTGCTGCGCTTCCTTACCTGCGGCAACGTCGACGACGGCAAAAGCACTCTGATTGGCCGCCTGCTGCACGACTCCAAGATGATCTACGAAGACCATCTGGAAGCCATCAGCAAGGACTCGAAGAAAGTTGGCACCACCGGCGATGACATCGACCTGGCACTGCTGGTCGACGGCCTGCAGGCCGAGCGCGAGCAGGGCATCACCATCGACGTGGCCTACCGCTATTTCTCGACCTCCAAGCGCAAGTTCATCATCGCCGACACCCCCGGCCATGAGCAGTACACCCGTAACATGGCCACTGGCGCCTCCACCTGCGACCTGGCGATCATCCTGATCGACGCGCGCTACGGTGTGCAGACCCAGACCAAGCGCCACAGCTTTATCGCCAGCCTGCTGGGCATCAAGCACATCGTGGTGGCCATCAACAAGATGGACCTCAAGGGCTTCGATCAAGGCGTGTTCGAGCAGATCAAGGCCGACTACCTGAAGTTCGCCGAAGGCATCGCGCTGAAGCCGACTTCCTTGCATTTCGTGCCGATGTCGGCGCTGAAAGGTGACAACGTGGTGAACAAGAGCGAGCAGTCGCCCTGGTACACCGGCCAGTCGCTGATGGAAATTCTCGAAACCGTTGAAGTCGCCGGCGATCGCAACTTCACCGACCTGCGTTTCCCGGTGCAGTACGTTAACCGCCCGAACCTGAACTTCCGTGGTTTCGCCGGCACCCTGGCCAGCGGCATCGTGCGCAAGGGCGACGAAATCATTGCGCTGCCGTCGGGCAAGGGCAGCAAGGTCAAGTCCATTGTCACCTTCGAAGGTGAGCTGGAGCAGGCCGGTCCGGGTCAGGCGATCACCATCACCCTGGAAGACGAAATCGACGTCTCCCGTGGCGACATGCTGGTGCATGCCGACAACCGTCCGCAGGTGGTCGACAGCTTCGACGCCATGCTGGTGTGGATGGCTGAAGAGCCAATGCTGCCGGGCAAGAAATACGATATCAAACGCGCCACCAGCTATGTGCCGGGCTCCATCGCCAGCATCACCCACCGGGTCGATGTGAACACTCTGGAACATGGTGCGGCGAGCAGCCTGCAGCTCAATGAAATCGGCCAGGTGCGTATTGCTCTGGATGCGCCGATTGCGCTCGACGGCTATGCGCACAACCGCACCACCGGTTCGTTTATCGTCATCGACCGTCTGACCAACGGCACCGTGGGTGCCGGCATGATCATCGCCGATCCGGTTGGCGCAGGTGGTGGCAGCCACCACGGCGAGCTGGCGCATGTCTCCACCGAAGAGCGTGCCGTGCGCTTCGGCCAGCAGCCGGCTACTGTGCTGTTCAGCGGTCTTTCTGGCGCGGGCAAGAGCACCCTGGCCTACGCCGTGGAGCGCAAGCTGTTCGACTCTGGTCGTGCGGTCTATGTACTCGATGGCCAGAACCTGCGCCATGACCTGAACAAGGGCCTGCCACAGGACCGCGCCGGGCGCACCGAGAACTGGCGCCGTGCTGCTCATGTTGCACGTCAGTTCAACGAAGCCGGTCTGCTGACCTTGGCCGCCTTCGTCGCCCCGGATGCTGAAGGCCGCGAACAGGCCAAGGCGCTGATCGGTGCCGAGCGCCTGATCACCGTGTACGTGCAGGCGTCTCCGCAGGTCTGCGCCGAGCGTGATCCGCAGGGTCTGTACGCAGCCGGTGGTGACAATATCCCGGGCGAGTCCTTCCCGTACGATATTCCGCTGAATGCCGATCTGGTGATCGATACGCAGTCGGTGTCGGTGGAAGAGGGCGTCAAGCAGGTGTTGGCTTTGCTGCGCGAACGTGGTGCGATCTAACGCTACCGTCCAATAAAAAGCCCCGCCCAGTGCGGGGCTTTTTATTGGACGCGGGTTTTTGCCCGTGATGACTGTTTCGCGGGCATGAACGAGGCGGCCCCGCCACTCCTGCAGTCCCGACTCCAACAAAAAAGCCCCGGTTGTTTAGACCAGGGCTTTTTTGGCGGGCGATTATTACTTGTTCTTCAAACCGTAGTTTTCATCGAGCATGCCCGGCACATCGGCGCTTTTCGGCGCGTAATCCTTGGGCATTTCGTTGTTCTTCGGTGGCGTTAGGCGTTCGCGTTTTTCGCTGGCATCTTCGGCGTGCAGGGTGGCCAGCAGACGTTGGCGAGTCAGCTCGTCGAGGGCCAGGCGGTTGGCGCCGTCGGACAGGTGCTCCTGCACGTCCTGATAGCTCTGGGTGAGTTTCTTCACCATGCTGGCGGTGGTGTTGAAGTGGCTGACCACTTCACTCTGGTAAGCGTCGAAACGCTCCTGCATTTCATCCAGCTGGCGCTGGGTTCGGCTGGGCGCTGCGTTGGGTGCCAGGCGAGCAATCAGGAAGCCAATGGCAATGCCTGCTACCAGGGTAATGGCGGGTAGCAACCAGGCGGTAAGCGTCTGTTCCACGAGTCCTTCCTCTCTAAACGGCTTTGCTTTACGTTAACGGCTCGAACCTGCGCTGTATACCGCAATGCAATGCCGAAATGTTTGCGGTGTTGCCTATGGCGCAGGCTGTCAGCTAGACGAGTCGACCCACTGCGAGGTCACGGAGTTCCCTGTTGCTCACCCGCGAAACCCCTCTGATGATTGCCGGCCCCAGCGGCCAACTCGAAGCCCTCTGGCTGGATACCCCTGATGCCCGTGGCGTGGCGCTGATCTGCCACCCCAACCCGGTGCAGGGTGGCACCATGCTCAATAAGGTGGTTTCCACCCTGCAACGCACGGCCCGCGACTGTGGCCTGGCCACGTTGCGTTTCAATTACCGCGGTGTCGGCGCTAGCGCAGGCAGTCACGATATGGCCAGCGGTGAGGTGGATGACGCCGAGGCCGTGGCCAACTGGCTGCGTGCGCAACACCCCGAGTTACCGCTGACCTTGCTGGGTTTTTCCTTCGGTGGCTTTGTCGCCGCTGCGCTCGGCGCCCGCCTGGAAGCCCAGTGTGTGAAACTCGATAAGCTGTTTATGGTGGCCCCGGCCGTGCATCGCTTGACCGCAGAAACACCACCGGCCAGCGACTGTCCGTTGATCCTGATTCAGCCCGAAGACGACGAAGTGATCGACCCGCAGGTGGTGTACCAATGGTCGGCGGCACTCGGGCGTGCCCATGAGCTGCTGAAAGTGGCAGAATGCGGCCACTTTTTTCACGGCAAGCTTACAGACCTAAAAGATCTGCTGCTGCCTCGCCTCTGATCAGCTGCGCGTCGACCTGGCGTCGTTAAAATCAGGCTCGGAATGCTCATGTACAGCCGTACACTCCGCTTCCTCGC
This sequence comes from Pseudomonas sp. 9AZ, assembly GCF_902506525.1. NCBI lineage: Bacteria > Pseudomonadati > Pseudomonadota > Gammaproteobacteria > Pseudomonadales > Pseudomonadaceae > Pseudomonas > Pseudomonas sp. 9AZ. Next base: position 3,853,680 of record NZ_LR733840.1, on the reverse strand, counting down.
CTGCTTTTGCCTAGCCAGCTTCTAGCTCGCAAGATCAGTAAGATGGTTCAAGCAAAGCGAATTTGAATATGACCACTCGTATCCTTACCGGCATCACCACCACCGGCACGCCGCACCTGGGCAACTACGCGGGCGCGATTCGCCCGGCCATCGTCGCCAGCCGCGCCGCCGATGCGGATTCGTTCTACTTCCTCGCCGACTACCACGCGCTGATCAAGTGCGATGAGCCGGCGCGTATCCAGCGTTCCCGCCTGGAAATCGCCGCGACCTGGCTGGCGCTGGGCCTGGATACCGAAAAGGCAACCTTCTACCGCCAGTCGGATATCCCCGAGATTCCCGAGCTGTGTTGGTTGCTCACCTGTGTCGCCGGCAAGGGGCTGCTTAACCGCGCCCACGCTTACAAGGCGTCGGTGGACAAGAACGTCGAGCAAGGTGAAGACCCGGATGCTGGCATCACCATGGGCCTGTTCAGCTACCCGGTGCTGATGGCGGCGGACATCCTGATGTTCAACGCGCACAAGGTGCCGGTCGGCCGCGACCAGATTCAGCATGTGGAAATGGCCCGCGATATTGGTCAGCGCTTCAATCACCTGTTTGGTAATGGCAAGGAACTGTTCACCCTGCCCGAAGCGGTGATCGAGGAAGACGTAGCGACCTTGCCAGGCCTTGATGGCCGCAAGATGAGCAAGAGCTACGACAACACCATTCCGTTGTTCGGCAGTGCCAAGCAGCTCAAGGATGCCGTTGCACGTGTGGTAACCGATTCCAAACTGCCGGGCGAGCCGAAAGACCCGGACAGCTCGCACCTGTTCACCCTCTACCAGGCCTTTGCTGCACCGACCCAGCAGGCGGACTTCCGTGCTGCGCTGGAAGGTGGCCTGGCCTGGGGCGAAGCCAAGCAGGCGTTGTGCACCCTGCTGGAAGCCGAGCTGGGCGAAGCCCGCGAGCGCTATCACGCGCTGATCAGCAAACCGGCTGATCTGGAAGACATTCTGCTGGCCGGTGCCGCCAAGGCGCGCAAGATCGCCACGCCGTTTCTCGGTGAGCTGCGTGAGGCCGTGGGGCTGCGCTCGTTCCGCAGCCAGGCCGTCAACACGGCGGGTGAGAAGAAGAAAGCCGGCAAGAGCGCACGCTTTGTCAGCTTCCGCGATGACGACGGCAGCTTCCGTTTCCGCCTACTGGATGCCGCTGGCGAGCAGTTGTTGCTGTCCAAATCCTTTGCTGATGGCAAGGCCGCGGGTATGGTCAACAAGCGTCTGCAGTCCGGTGAAACACTGGATGTGCGCGAGCAGGACGGCGGTTTTGCCGTCTGGTTGGACGATGAGTGCGTGGCACAAAGCCCGTCATTCGCCGACAGCGAGGCCTGTCAGGCGGCGATTCAGCGCCTGCGTGAGGCCTTGGCGCCGCAGGATTGAGGTGTAGGTTGGGTCGAGGAGCAACGCGACGAAGCCCAACATTGCGTTTTGTTGGGCTTCGCTGCGCTCAACGCCAACCTACCCGATTGCCAATCAACGGGGGCGTCGCTAAAGTGACGCCCCCGTTTTACTTGCCCGGCTAACGAATTTATGACGCCCCTAGAACGCTACCAGGCTGACCTTAAACGCCCTGATTTCTTCCACGATGCTGCCCAGGAAACGGCGGTGCGTCATTTGCAGCGTCTGTATGACGAGCTGATCGCCGCCGACAAGGGCAGCGCCGGCGTATTCGGCAAGCTGTTCGGCAAAAAGCCCCAGGGGCCGGTCAAGGGCCTGTATTTCTGGGGCGGCGTTGGTCGCGGCAAGACCTACCTGGTCGACACCTTCTTCGACGCGCTGCCGTTCGAGAAGAAGATGCGTACGCACTTCCACCGCTTTATGAAGCGCGTGCATGAAGAAATGCGCACCCTCAAGGGCGAGAAGAACCCGCTGACCATTATCGCCAAGCGCTTCGCCGACGAAGCCAAGGTCATCTGCTTCGACGAGTTCTTCGTCAGTGACATTACCGACGCCATGATCCTCGCCACCCTCATGGACGAGCTGTTCAAGAACGGTGTGAGCCTGGTTGCCACCTCCAATATCGTGCCAGACGGCCTGTACAAGGACGGCCTGCAGCGCGCGCGCTTCCTGCCAGCCATCGCCCTGCTCAAGCAGCACACCGAGATCGTCAACGTCGACAGCGGTATCGATTACCGCCTGCGCGCGCTCGAGCAGGCCGAGCTGTTCCACTGGCCACTGGGCGCTGCCGCCGAGGAGAGCCTGCAGAAGAGCTTTGTCAGCCTGCTGCCCGAGCACTGCGTGGTGCAGGAAAACGAGGCGCTGATGATCGAGAACCGCGCCATTGTGGCGCGCAAGGTCGGTGATGACGTGGCCTGGTTCGACTTCCGCGAGCTGTGTGATGGCCCGCGCAGCCAAAACGACTACATCGAACTGGGCAAGATCTTCCATGCCGTGCTGTTGGCCAACGTCGAGCAGATGAGCACCGCCAAGGACGACATGGCCCGGCGCTTTATCAACCTGGTGGACGAGTTCTACGACCGCAACGTCAAGCTGATCATCTCCGCCGAAGTGGAGCTGAAAGACCTCTACACCGGCGGTCGCCTGACCTTCGAGTTCCAGCGCACGCTCAGCCGTTTGCTGGAAATGCAGTCGCACGAGTTTCTCGCACGGCCGCACAAGCCCTGAGAACAGCGATCAGCTGCGCGTCGGCCCTGCTGCGTTAAAAACAGGCTCGGAATGCTCATGTACACCAGTACACTCCGCTTCCTCGCCTGTTTTCGCCTTGCATGTCTCTAGCTCGCAAGATCGCCAGCAAGTTTTGATCCGGCGTGTTTTAGGTACAAGCAGGATAAACTCTGCGCCATCGACTTATTTCTGCGGTTAGCCCTATGACCTTTGCTTCCCTCGGCCTGATCGAACCTCTGTTGCGCACCCTCGACAGCCTCGACTACAAAACCCCCACCGCCGTGCAGGCCCAGGCCATCGTGCCGGTGCTCAAGGGGCGTGACCTGATGGCCGCCGCGCAAACCGGCACCGGCAAGACCGCTGGCTTTGCCTTGCCGGTGTTGCAGCGGTTGATGATGGAAGGGCCGCAGGTGGCCAGTAATTCGGTGCGTGCGCTGGTGCTGGTGCCGACTCGCGAGCTGGCCGAGCAGGTGCTGCAGAGCTTTATCACCTATGGCCAGCACCTGCCGCTGCGCAGTTATGCGGTGTATGGCGGGGTCAGCATCAACCCGCAGATGATGAAGCTGCGCAAAGGCGTGGACGTGCTGGTAGCCACACCGGGTCGTTTGCTCGACCTGTACCGGCAGAATGCGGTGAAATTCAACCAGGTGCAGACCCTGGTGCTGGATGAAGCCGACCGCATGCTCGACCTGGGCTTTGCCAACGAGCTGGAAAGTGTGTTCGCGGCGCTGCCGAAAAAGCGCCAGACCCTGCTGTTCTCCGCGACCTTCTCCGACGCCATTCGCGCCATGGCCGGGCAGATGCTCAAAGACCCACTGAGTATCGAAGTCAGCCCGCGCAACGCCGCCGCCAAGTCGGTCAAACAGTGGCTGATTCCGGTGGACAAGAAGCGCAAGGGCGAGCTGTTTTTGCACCTTTACCAGAGCAAGCGCTGGAGCCAGGCCCTGGTGTTTGTGAAAACCCGCAAGGGCGTGGATGAGCTGGAAGCTGAGCTGCAGCGCCATGGCATCAGCGCCGACTCGATCCACGGCGACAAACCCCAGGCCACCCGCCAGCGGGCCTTGCAGCGCTTCAAGGACGGCGAGGTCAAGGTGCTGGTGGCCACCGATGTGGCAGCCCGTGGCCTGGATATCGATGACATGCCGCTGGTGGTCAACTTTGACCTGCCCATCGTCGCCGAAGACTATGTGCACCGTATCGGCCGTACCGGGCGTGCCGGCACCACCGGTCAGGCGGTGTCGCTGGTCTGCGCTGATGAAGTGCAGCTGCTCTCGGCCATCGAAACCCTGACCCAGCAAGTGCTGCAGCGCATCGACGAACCAGACTTTATCCCCGACCACCGCGTGCCGCAGACCCTGCCCGGCGGCCAGGTGGTGAAAAAGCCGAAAAAAGCCAAGAAGCCGAAAGTGGTCGGCGGCGGTAAAGGCGGCAGCCTGGGCCGCTGGATGGAGACCGATGAACCGGCTGCGCCGGCGGTCAAGGCTGTACGCAAGGTGCCGAGCTTTGGCGGTAAACCGGGTAAGCCCGGTAAGTTTGTTAAGTAATCTCAGCCGCATCCCGGATGCAATCCGGGGGCGTCTTTTGCCCGTATGCGCCGCTCGCGGGCAAATCGCTTAGCGATTGGCCTGCGCTGCTTCCAGTTGTTTCTTATGGGTGGCCGCGGCAGTCATGTCGTAGATCACCACGCAGATATGTTCCACCGCGTTGCCCGAACCGCCCAGTGGCAGCAGGGTGACGTTCTGGTACATAAAGTCTTCCTGGCCGGTAATCGGCTGGTAGTTCTTGAAGTGCATCAGGTAGGGATGCTGTTCCCATAGGCTGAAAGCACGGGTGCCCAGCGCTACGACGGTATCCACCTTGCGCCGTAGCCAGGCTTCGTCGATTTCACTGAACAGGCTGAACAGGGTTTTGCCGTGCACCTCGTCCGGGCCCATGCCAGAGTGGTTTTCCATAAAGCTGTTCCACACCTCAACCCGGTATTGGCGGTCGAGCACGATCACGCCAACGTCAATGCACTGCACGATATCGAGCAGCCAGTGAACCTCTTTGATGTCTATCTGTGCTGGCATGGCTTAACTCATCAGGTAGTTGAGTTTGTTGGTCAGGCGCTTGATCGAGTCTTCGGTAAACAGCAGCAATAGATCAAAGTGAATGTTGTGGGCTTCCAGGCTATAGCTCACCTCAATGGCCAGGGTTTTGCGCCAGCGTCGCTGGTTGAGGTGAATCAGCCGCTCGATGGAGGAATGCTGGCCCAACAGCTGTGGATGGCCCTGGGAGAAGCGCACGTCGATCTGTTCGGCGATCCCGGCTAGGCAGGCGCCGGTGAGGATGCTGGCCAGGTCCAGCAGCATTTCCGAGGTCTGGGTGTCGTCTTTCGGCTGCCAGCCCAGCAGCTTCGCCATGTCGGCGACTTCTGAGTCATGGAACAGCAGCAGTGCTTCACCGGCGATGCCATCCCCAATAAAGCCCTGGCACACCGCGCTCAGGCGCTCGCCACGCATGGCGTCGGTGAGGGTCATGTGCAGCTCACTGACCTCGAAGATATTCACCTGGGGCACCGGCAATTGCACAAAAACGTGCAGCACCTTGGCCAGTAACGCGGCGGCGCGGCCCATGGCGACGTTGGTCACTTCGCGCAGAGCATCGCGGAAGTTGACCTTCAACTCATCCAGTACGGCAGCCTGAGCAAGCGCAGTCGGGGTGGCTTTGGGGTCGAACAGGCCCAGTTCGAGCAGGGTGTTACGCAGGGTGTCGGGGTCAGCCGGCTTCTTGATAAAGGCCAGTGCACCGAGTTCTTTCACCCGGCGGACGGCTTCATCCTGCACGTCGCCGGACACCACCACGACCTTGCAGGCGAGGCCCTCAGCGCGCATGGCCGCGAGGGTTTCATAACCGTCCAGCACGGGCATGGTGAGATCCAGCAGCATCACCTGGCCCAGCCCCTGACGCAGCGCGGTCAAGGCTTCTTGGCCATTGGTGGCCTGGCTGATGGTCACTGGCCATTCAGGCGGCAGGGCGCGGATCAACTGCTTGCGCGCCATGTTCGAGTCATCGCAGACCACTAGTGGAATCACGGCTGGAGAGTACCTGTGCGCGTGGAAGAACACCGCTCTGTGACGGTTTTCCCAAGCATAGCCGCTTGAGGCCCGGCGTGTGGGCTTATCTGGTGTGCGGCAGCCAGTTGAGCATGCCTTGGGCGGCGTGGCGGCCGCTGGCAAAGCAGGCGGTCAGCAGGTAGCCGCCAGTGGGCGCTTCCCAGTCAAGCATTTCCCCGGCGCAGAAAGTGCCAGGCAGCGCCTTGAGCATCAGTTGGTCATTCAATTGCTCAAACGGTACGCCGCCGGCTGTGCTGATGGCTTCATCCAATGGCCGCGGACGCACCAGGGTGATCGGCAGGGCCTTGATTGCATTGGCCAGCAGCACGGGATCATTGAAGGCTGCAGCACTGGCCAGTTCCCGCAGCAGAGCAGCTTTGACCCCGTCGATCCCCGCCTGGCGATGCAGGTGTTTAGCCATGGACTGCGAACCGCGCGGTTTGCTCAGGGCTGTCTGCAATTTAGCCAGCGGCGTTTGCGGCAGCAGATCGAGGTGCAGGGTAGCGCTGCCGTGCTGGTTGATCGTCTCGCGAATATCCGCCGACAGGGCGTAGACCAGGCTGCCTTCGATACCGCTGGCGGTCAGCACAAATTCACCCAGACGCGGCGTTTCGCTGGCCAGGTTAAGGCTGACGTTCTTAAGCGGTGCGCCGGCGAACTTGTCCCGCAGAAACGGGCTCCAGGCGCTGACATCGAAGCCGCAGTTGCTCGCCTGCAACGGCGCGATACTCACACCACGGTCTTGCAGCAGGCTGACCCAGGCGCCGTCTGAGCCCAGTCGTGCCCAACTGGCGCCACCCAGGGCCAGCAGCGTGGCGTCGGTAGTCACGGCTTGTTCGCCAGCGGGCGAGGCAATCCGCAGCGCTCCCTCGTTATTCCAGCCCAGCCAGCGGTGGCGGGTGTGGATCTGCACACCCAGCTCACGCAGACGCTTGAGCCAGGCGCGCAGCAGCGGTGCGGCTTTCATATCGGTGGGGAATACCCGCCCCGAAGTGCCGACAAAGGTGTCGATACCCAGGTCGTGAATCCAGGCGCGCAAGGCGTCGGCATCGAGCGCATCTAGCAGCTCGGCCACTTCTGCCTGGCGCGGGCCATAACGAGCGACAAAAGCCGGCTTGGCTTCGGAATGGGTGATATTCATCCCGCCGACCCCGGCCAGCAGGAACTTGCGTCCCACCGAAGGCATGCCGTCGTAAAGATCGACCTGCACACCACCCTGGGCCAGCACTTCGGCCGCCATCAGCCCGGCAGGGCCGCCGCCGATAATGGCAACGCGAGGGGCAAATGCTGGGTGGCTGTCGGTCATGGCGATATCAGGTGGGAATTACGGGCGTGCATTCTAACCGAGCCTGCCGCGACCTTGTCATTTGCCCCGGCTTCGGGCAGGGTCGCGGGAGACTTTTCTGACTGGAGCCCCTTATGTCTGACCTCTACCCCAGCATCGACCCCGACGGCCTGATCGAATACTCGGTGGTTTACACCGACCGCTCCCTCAACCATATGTCGCAGTCGTTTCAGGGCGTGATGACGGATATTTCCAGCACCCTGAAGCAGGTCTACAACGCCCATGCCGTGGCCATCGTGCCCGGTAGCGGCACCTATGGCATGGAGGCTGTAGCGCGTCAGCTGGCCACCGGGCAGAAGTGCCTGGTGCTGCGCAATGGCTGGTTCAGCTACCGCTGGACGCAGATTTTCGAGATGGGCCAGATCCCCTCGGAAGCGATTGTGCTCAAGGCGCGTCCGGTTGCCGAGGGCAGTCAGGCCGCATTTATGCCGCCACGGCTGGTCGATGTGCTGGCGGTGATCGCCGCTGAAAAGCCCCAGGTGGTATTTGCCCCGCACGTGGAAACCTCGTCCGGGATGATCCTGCCGGACGGCTATCTGCGCGCCGTGGCGGATGCTGTGCATGCGGTCGGCGGCCTGTTTGTGCTCGATTGCATCGCCTCCGGCACCCTCTGGGTGGATATGCAGGCCTGCGGTATCGATGTGCTGATCAGCGCCCCGCAAAAAGGCTGGAGCGCCTCGCCCTGCTGCGCCCTGGTGATGCTCAGTGAAGCCGCCCAAGCCCGCGTCGAGGCCACGCAAAGCACCAGCTTTGCCTGTGACCTGAAAAAATGGCTGCAGATCATGCAGGCCTACGAGCAGGGCGGCCACGCTTATCACGCCACCATGCCCAGCGATGCACTGGCGCGCTTTCGCGATGCCATGCGCGAGGCCGAAGCCATCGGCTTTGCCACCGTGCGCAGCCAGCAGCAGGAGCTCGGTGATCGCGTGCGCGCATTACTGGCCAGCAAAGGCTTTAAAAGCGTCGCCGCCGAAGGCTTTGAGGCCCCTGGAGTAGTGGTGTGCTACACCACCGATGCTAGCATCAAGAACGGCAGCAAATTCGCTGCCCAGGGCTTGCAGATTGCTGCCGGCGTGCCGCTGCAGTGCGATGAGCCAGCAGACTTCCAGACCTTCCGCCTGGGCCTGTTTGGGCTGGATAAGCTGGGTAATATCGAGCGCACCGTGGCGACCCTTGAGCAGGCGCTGGATAAGGTGCTGGCGGGGTAATTGGGCGTTGCAGGTGGACAGTCGCTGTTGCCCACCTGCAGGTTAGCCGACCTTGACCGCCTGTAGTGTGTAGCTCAACGGCAGCCTTTCCGGCTGGTTATCCAGCCGCCATTCACCATCCTCGCCCAGGCTCATCTGACCCGGCAGGGCTTCCCAGGGCAGGCTGGTGTGCTCTTCCAAGGCCGTCAGGCGCATGCCGTGGCGCAGCAGCGCGGTGATGATTTCGCCCAGGCCGTGGTTCCATTCGTGGGTGGTGGTGGCGGTCAGCTTGCTGTCGCTTGCCACATAGCTGTATTCGTCATTCCAGACCTGCGGCTCGCTGTGTTCAAAGTAGGAATGGACCATCTGCAGAGCATCTTGGCAGTCCTGGTCGAGCGTCATCAGTACGGGATGCATCTCGCGCAGAAACAGCCGTCCGCCGGGCTTGAGTAGGGCGGCGACATTGCGTGCCCAGTCATCAATATGCGGTAGCCAGTTCAGCGCGCCGATGCCCGTATAAACCAGGTCAAACGAGTGCGCGCCGAGCGCCTTGGCCGCGTCGTACACAGAGGCTTCGACAAATTCGATCTGCTCACCGCAGCTGCTCGCCAGTAGGCGGGCTTGCTCCAACGAGGCTGCAGAGAAATCCAGACCGCTCATCTGCGCGCCCAGACGGGCCAGCGACAGGGTGTCGGTGCCTATATGGCACTGCAGGTGCACCGCGCGCAGGCCGCTGATATCGCCGAGGCGCGGCAGATCAAAGCGCACGACTTCGGATAAATGCGCGGGCGAGGCGATAAACAGCTGAACTTGGTAATCGGGCGACGCCGCATGCAAGGCGGCGCGCTCGTTCCAGTTGGCTTGGTTCAGGGCAAATGAATCATCCATGAGGCTATTCCTTTTCAGTATTGGGCGGCGTTTTTATCCAAGGCGTTCAGTATGGCGTGGGCCGCTTTGATTCTGGCTGCGCTGGGGTAGTTCTTGTTGGCCAGCATGACCAGGCCGAGGTTCTGACTGGGGACAAACACCGCGTAGGCGCCGAAGCCGCCGGTTGAGCCGGTTTTATTGAACATGGTGTCGCTTGGCTCACTTTCCGGTGGTGCGAGACGTGTAGCGGGTTGCGATTCCAGGGCCATGGCCGGGGAGTTGCCGGCCTGCAGGCGCTCCAGGCTGATCGGGTAGGGGTAACGCTCCCAGCCGAGGCCCTGGGTCATCTCGCCGACGCGGTAATAACCGGTGTGGGTCATGGCGATGGCGCGCTGCAGGTCTTTATTCAGGCCGGCAGGATTCAGGTTGGCCTGGACAAAACGCAGCATGTCCCGGGCCGTGGTTTTCACCCCGTAGGCTTCGGCGTCGAGCATGCCCGGGGTGACGCGCAGCGGCTGGTTGTCCTTGCTGTAGCCGAAGGCATAGCGCTGCAGCTGCGCTGTCGGCACTTGGATATAGCTGTGCGACATGCCGAGCGCGGGGAACAGCGTGCCCTCCATCAAGGTGGGGAATGGCTGGCCCATGCTCTTGGCGGCGAGCATGCCGAGCAGGCCGATGCTGGGGTTGGAATAGCGCCGGTGTGTGCCCGCCGCGTATTCAGGCTGCCACTGGCGGTAATAGGCGAGCATGCTGGCCGGGTCGGTCACGTTGTCAGGGAACTGCAGCGGCAGCCCGCCGGCGGTGTAGGTGCCGAGGTTGAGCAAGCTGGCGTGTTCCAGCTGGCTGCCTTGCAGCTCGGGCCAGTGCTGGCCGGCGCTGTCGGCGAGGGTCAGCTTGCCGGTAGCCTGGGCCAGGGCGGCGAGGGTGGCGGTAAGCGGTTTGCTCAGCGAGCCGATTTCAAACAGTGTGTCGCTGGTTACCGCTTGCTGGTCGTCCAGGCGCGCCACGCCGTAGTTGAAGTAGTGCGCCTGGCCGTTATACGTAATCGCCACGGCCATGCCGGCAATATCGTGTTCCGCCATTACTGGGCGAATGGTGGCGTCCACCCGCGATTGCAGTGTGTCGTCGGCATGGGCGGCGCTGCCGAGTGCGAGTATGGCCAGCAGGGCCGGCAAGGTGTTGAGTTTTGCGTACATGCTGGGCGAATTCCTTGGTCGTGAAGATGCGCGATGTGACAGCGCCTATGGCGCTTTTATCCCAGCCCACGCATTTGCCAGACCTTGGCTGCGCAGTGATGCAGAATCCCGTGGCGCCTGGCCAGGGCCATGCGGTCCTTGTCGTAGCCGCCGCCGATCAGGCCGACCACCGGAATATCGCGGCTCAGGCAGTGGTTAAGCACAGCTTCGTCACGGGCGGCAATGCCCGCATCCGTGAGGTTGAGGTAGCCGAGGGCATCGTGCTGGTGCACGTCAACGCCAGCGTCATACAACACGATATCTGGCTGATACAGCGGTAGCAGGTAGTTGAGGGTGTCATCCACCACCTTCAGATACTCGGCGTCGCCCATACCGTTGGGCAAGGGAATGTCCCAGTCGCTGGCTGCTTTGCGCGCCGGGTAGTTCTTTTCGCAGTGCAGCGACACGGTGATCGCTTCCGGGGTGTTCTCAAGCAGGCGCGCGGTGCCATCGCCTTGATGCACGTCGCAGTCGAAGATCAGCACGCGCTGGGCCTTGCCGCTGGCCAGCAGGTACTGGCTGATCACTGCCAGGTCATTGAAGATGCAGAAGCCGGCCGGATGGTCGTAATGCGCATGGTGGGTGCCGCCGGCCAGGTGGCAGGCTAGACCGTGTTGCAGCGCTTGCTCCGCCGCCAGCAGCGAGCCACCCACGGCCCGAATGGTGCGCTGCGCCAGGGCTGCACTCCAGGGCAGGCCGAGGCGGCGTTGTTCTTCATACGCCAGTTCGCCGCTGGCGAAACGCTGGATATAAGCCGGGCAGTGGGCCAGGGCGAGTATATCGGCGGGGCACAGTTCGGGGCGCAGCAGTTCGGCATCGGTGTTCAGACCGCTTTCCACCAGGTGATCGCGCAGCAGGCGAAACTTCTCCATGGGGAAGCGGTGGTTGGCCGGGAAGGGCGGGCTGTAATCGTCGTGGTAGACCAGCGGCAGGCGCATGGTGGCGGGCTCGGGCGGAAGTGGCCAAAGTATGGCGGCAGGCTCTGCTTGCGCTCAAGCTCCGCGCTCGATTGGCTAGAATGCTGCCATTATTGTCCACATCCATCTTTCAGTCGGGCCGACAAGCGTTGGCAAAGTCTTTACCATCTCGCCCCCAGCCAGATGCGTTCACAGGAGAGCATGCATGAGTCAGGTGTTGAATGAGTTGGTCGCCCTGCTGACCCTGGAAACCATCGAAGAGAATTTGTTTCGCGGCGTCAGCCAGGACCTCGGCTTTCGCCAGCTGTATGGCGGCCAAGTGCTCGGCCAATGTGTATCGGCGGCCAGTCAGACGGTCGAGGCCGCGCGCCATGTGCATTCCATGCACGGCTATTTCCTGCGCCCCGGCGATGCCACGTTGCCGGTGGTGTATCAGGTTGAGCGCGTACGCGACGGCGGCAGTTTTAGCACGCGGCGGGTGACGGCGATCCAGAAGGGTAAGCCGATCTTTACCTGCAGCGCGTCGTTCCAGTTCGATGAAGAGGGCTTTCATCACCAGAACAGCATGCCGGACGTGCCGGGGCCTGACGGCCTCAAATCGGAAACCGAACTGGCGCGCCTGGTGGTGGATGCCTTGCCAGAGCGCATGCGTGAGCGCGCGGTAAGCGACAAACCGATCGAGATCCGTCCCGTCACCCTGAGCAACCCGTTTGCGCCCAAACCCAGCGAACCGGTCAAGCATGTGTGGTTCCGTGCGGCTGGGGAACTGCCGGATGATCCTCAGCTGCACAAGTACCTGTTGGGTTACGCCAGCGACTTCAACCTGCTGACCACCTCGATGCTGCCGCATGGCGTGTCGGTGTGGCAGAAATTCATGCAGGTCGCCAGCCTCGACCACTCGCTGTGGTTCCACGGCAACCTGCGCATGGACGACTGGCTGCTCTACAGCATGGACAGCCCTTGGGCCGGCAATGCACGTGGCTTCTCCCGTGGCAGCATCTTCAACCGCCAGGGACAGTTGGTCGCCTCGGTCGCCCAAGAAGGGCTGACTCGGGTTCGTGAGGACTGGAAGTGAGCCTGAGCGCTGCCCGCCATTGGGTGTTCGATATGGACGGCACCCTGACCCTGGCGGTGCACGACTTCGAGGCGATCAAGCGGGCGTTGGATATTCCGCTAGCTGAAGACATTCTTGGCTATCTGGCGTCGTTGCCTGAGGCGGTGGCTGCGGCCAAACATGCCTGGCTGCTGGAGCATGAGCGTGAACTGGCTTTGGCTTCGCAGCCAGCCCCCGGGGCGATTGAGCTGGTGCGCGAGCTGCGCGGGCGTGGTTGCCGGCTTGGCATTCTCACCCGCAACGCCCATGAACTGGCGCTGCTGACCCTGCGCGCCATCGGTCTGGACGACTGCTTTGCCGTGCCGGACGTAATTGGCCGTGACGAGGCGCCGCCCAAGCCTGATCCGGGTGGCCTGTTGCATTTCGCTCGCACCTGGCAGGTTGCACCGAGCGAGCTGGTGATGGTGGGTGACTACCGCTTTGACCTGGAGTGTGCCCGCGCTGCCGGCGCGCGCAGCGTGCTGGTCAACCTGGCGGAAAACCCTTGGCCGGAGTTGGCCGATCATTTCGCAGTAGATTGCCGGGCGTTGCAGCAGGCGATCTAAGAGCCTGCTTACGATCTGCTGCGCGTCGGCCATCCGGCGTTAAAAACAGCCTCGGAATGCTCATTTACAGCTCGTAAACTCCGCTTCCTCGGCTGTTTTTGCCTTGTCTGGCTCTAGCTCGCGAGATCGTAAACAGGCTCTAAGCCTTCAATGGCAACAGCCTGACTCCAGATCCTTGAGGATCGGGCAGTCCGGTCGGTCGTTGCCCTGGCAGTTGTCCATCAACTCCTTGAGGGTGTCGCGCAGGCCGCTGAGTTCGCTGATCTTGCGTTCCAACTCGGTGATATGTGCAGCGGCCAGTGCTTTGACATCGGCGCTGGCGCGTTGGCGGTCCTGCCACAGGGCCAGTAGCTGGCTGACTTCGGCCAGGGAAAAGCCCAGATCGCGCGAGCGTTTGATAAACGCCAGGCGATGCAGGTCCTGCTGGCTGTACTGACGGTAACCGCTTTCGCTGCGGTCGGCCTCGGGCAGTAGGTCGATACTTTCGTAGTAGCGAATCATCTTGGCGCTAAGGCCGGTTTTCTTGGCGGCTTGGCCGATATTCATCGTTTTCTCCTGCCCTGCGGCTTATTCGTGTTCCTTGGGTTTCCAGGTTTTCAGCAGCAAGGCATTGCTCACCACACTGACGCTGGACAACGCCATGGCTGCGCCGGCGAGCATCGGATTGAGCAGGCCGGCGGCCGCCAGGGGAATACCGATCAGGTTATAGGCGAAGGCCCAGAACAGGTTCTGGCGGATTTTGTTGTAGGTGCGTCGGCTGATATCCAGGGCGTCGGCCACCAGGCGCGGGTCGCCGCGCATCAGGGTGATGCCGGCGGCGTGCATGGCCACATCGGTACCACTGCCCATGGCGATGCCGACATCGGCGGCGGCCAGCGCTGGCGCGTCGTTGATGCCGTCGCCGACCATGGCTACCACCGCGTTTTTTTTCAGCTCACTGATGATCGCCGCTTTGTCCGCCGGCAGCACTTCGGCATGCGCGGCGCTGATGCCCAGGGCGTCGGCCACCGCCTTGACGCTGCCGGGGTTGTCGCCGCTGATCAGATGGCTGGCAATACCTTGGGCGGTCAGCGCGGCGATGGCATCAACGGCGCCGGGTTTGAGCATGTCACCAAAGGCGAACAGGCCGAGCACCTGCGGTTGCGGTGCCAATTCCAGTAGCCAGGACAGGGTGCGGCCTTCGGCCTCCCAGGCCAGGGCGTCAGCGGCCAGTTCGTCGTGGTGCAGGAAGTGTTCTTCCAGCAGGCGTTTGTTGCCCAGCGCCAGTTGCCGCTCGCCGATCTGCCCGGCGATACCGCGCCCGGCCAGCGCCTTGCTGTGGCTGACGTCGGCGAGGCTCAGTTGTTGTTCTGTGCACTGATCCAACACCGCCTTGGCCAGCGGATGTTCGCTGCCGCGCTGCAGGGCGCCGGCCAGTTGCAGCAGCTGGGTCGTGTCGCTGTCTACTGCACGCAGGTGGGCGATACGCGGCGCGCCAGAGGTCAGGGTGCCGGTTTTATCGAAGGCCACCAGGGTCACCGAATGGGCGATTTCCAGGGCTTCGGCATCCTTGATCAGAATACCGTGGCGCGCCGCCACGCCGGTGCCGGCCATGATCGCGGTGGGTGTGGCCAGACCGAGGGCGCAGGGGCAGGCGATGACCAGCACGGCCACGGCATTGAGCAGCGCGGTTTCGAAATCCGCGCCAATCAGCAGCCAGCCGAGCAGCGTAGCCAGGGCGATCAGCAGCACGCTGGGCACGAAGACCTGGCTGACTTTATCCACCAGCTTCTGGATCGGCGATTTCGCTGCCTGGGCATCTTCGACCAGGCGAATAATCCGTGACAGCACGGTTTCCGCGCCGAGGGCGTTGGTTTCCACCAGCAGGCGGCCTTCGCCGTTGATTGCCCCTGCCGTGACGCTATCATCCGGCTGTTTGGGTTGTGGCAGGCTTTCGCCGCTGATCAGGGCTTCGTCGGCATGACTTTGGCCTTCGCGAACCAGGCCATCGACCGGGAAGCGCTCGCCGGGCTTGACCACAATCAGGTCGCCCAGCTGCAGTTCGCCCAGCGCCACCCATTGCTCGACGCCGTCCTGCAGGCGCAGGGCGCGTTCCGGACGCAGCGCCTGCAGAGCGCGTATGGCGCTGCTGGTCTGACGTTTAGCGCGGCTTTCCAGGAATTTGCCGAGCAGGATCAGCGTGATGATCACTGCCGAGGCTTCGAAGTATAGGTGCGGCATGCTGCCAGCCGGGTTTGCCGCCCACTGATACAGGCTCAGGCCGTAGGCGGCGCTGGTACCGATGGCCACCAGCTGGTCCATATTACCGGCGCGGGCGCGCAGGGCGCTCCAGGCCGCGCGGTAGAAGCGCGCACCGAAGATGAATTGTACCGGTGTGGCCAGGGCGAATTGCAGCCAGGCCGGTAGCATCCAGTGCAGGCCGAAGGGTTCGACGAGCATGGGAATGACCAGCGGTACGGTCAGCACAATGGCAAGCAGCAGGGCCCAGCGCTCGCGCTGCAGATGCCGCTCAGCTGTTGGTTGGGCCTGGGTTGCATCGTCCAGCACGCTGGCGCGGTAGCCGGCCTGGCTGACGGCCTGCAGCAGAGCGTTGTGATCGGTGCCACGCAGTACCTGCAGCTGCGCCCGCTCGCTGGCCAGGTTGACGCTGACCGAGAGCACGCCCGGTTGCTGCGCCAGGGCGCGTTCGATACGCCCCGCGCAGCTGGCGCAGGTCATGCCAGAAAGAGCCAGCTCCAGACGCTCGCTGGGCACCTCATAACCAGCCGCGCTAACGGCATTGACCAGTTGCTTCAGGCTGTCGGCAGGCGCTTCGACCCGCGCCTGTTCACTGGCGAGGTTGATGCTGACACTGGCGACATCCGCCACCTTGGCCAGGGCGCGCTCGACCCGCCCGGCGCAGCTGGTGCAGGTCATGCCGCTGATAGGCAGGTTGAAGGTAGTGAGGCTGGACATGGGTGGTCCTCTATTGAGTTCCAGCACAGGATCAACCTTGCCATGTGGGTAAGGTCAAGCCGTTATATCCCTTGACCTTACGCTTATGGCAAGGGCAACACTCAGCTAACCGTTTATCATGCGGTTTATTAATTCAGGAGGTTGTTTATGCAAGTTTCTCAGGTTCACGCATTCCGGGTTGATGGCATGACTTGCCAACATTGCGTCAAAACCATCACCGAGGCGCTGTTGGCCTGTGATCCGGCGGCGGATGTGAAAGTGAAATTTCCCGGCGGTGAGGTGCGGGTGAGCAGCAGCATGCCGGTGGATCAGTTGATGGTGGCCATCGTTGAGCAGGGCTACGGGGTTAGCCTGGCGTAAGCAAAGTTGCGTCTGGCCAATCGCGGATCAGCCCACGAAAGCAGGCATCGATCATCGGCGCAGCATCGCTGAGCGGGTCGAATAAATTGGGATCGCGCAACCAATCGTGGAATAAACCGACAATCAGCGCGTGCACAGCCCTCGCTGCAAGGCGCGGACTCAACCCAGGGTGCAGCCGTGATGCGACGGACGGTGCACTGAACTGCTGTTCGCAGAGCGCGATAAACAGATTGATAAAGGCTTCGTGGCGTTCTTCGGCCTCGCGCAGCTCTTCGGTGAACTCACATCGGCGCAGCAAAATCGTGAAGATGCGGCGTTTTTGTTGATCGCGCGCCAGGTTTTCGATGGCCTCGATACACAGCTCTCGCAGGGTCATGAGCGGGTCATGGGCCGGGCAGCCGCGCAATCGCTCGGCCAATTGCTCGGGTGGCAGACGGACTTGGCCGAGCATGGCGTTGAACAGATCCGCCTTGTTGGCAAAGTGCCAATACACCGCGCCGCGCGTTACCCCTGCATGCCGGGCGATGTGCTCCAGGCTGGTGTGCGCTACACCTTTTTCCAGAAACAGCGTTTCGGCGGCCTCAAGGATGGCGCAACGGGTTTTCTCGGCTTCTTCTTTGGTTCGACGCATGGCAGTAGGCGTATTTCTGGCTAGGCTCAGGACAAAGTGTAATGAACTTATGGGTAATGTTCTATTTACAAACACTCGTGTATGTAACTAGCATTGCCGGTCTCAAACGTTGCACCTTGCGTTTATTCGGAGACATCCATGCTTTTTCCCCGTCGCCTGCCGGTCACTGCCGGTTCCTTGCTGTTGGCTTTTTGGGCCGCCCCGTTGTTTGCTGCCGACGCTGCGCCAGCGCCCGAGGTGGTGGTCGAAACCGTGAAGGCCGAGGCGTTGCCGCTGGAGCTTGAATATTCCGCGCGCACTGCCGGCTTCCGCGAAGTGCAGGTGCGGGCTCAGGTCAGCGGCATTCTGCAGGAGCGGACTTACCTGGAAGGTAGCCAGGTCAAGAAAGGCCAGGTGATGTTCCGCATCGACCCGCGCACCTACCAGGCCGCCCTGAGCCGTGCCAAGGGTGCGTTGGCGCAAGAGCAGGCGCGCTATCGGCAGACCGAGCGTGACCTCAAACGCATCCGCGAACTGCAGAAAAAGGGCTTTGCCAGCGAAAGTGAACTGGACAATGCCATCTCCAATTTCGAGCAGAGCAAGGCGAATATCCAGGCCGCCGAGGCTGAGGTGCAGTCCAAGCAGATCGACCTCGACTACACCACGGTAAAAGCGCCGATCTCCGGTATCACCAGTAAGGAAACCGTGTCCGAAGGCAGCCTGATGGTGGCCGGCGATCCGAGTGCCAGCCTGCTGAGCAACATCACCCAACTGGACCCGATTTACGTCAACTTTGCCGCCCCCGATTCCGATGTGGAAAGCGTGCGCAGTGGGCTGCAAAACGGCAGCCTGGTGCTGCCCGAAGACGGCAAGATGAGTGTGCAGATCAAGCTCGGTGACGGCAGTGTCTACCCGCTGGAAGGCAAGGTGGACTTTACCGACAGCCTGGTGGATCGCGGCACTGGCACCGTCAGCGCGCGTGCTGTGGTGCCTAACCCGGATCAAACGCTGTTGCCGGGTCAGTTCGTCCGCGTGCAGGTCAAAGGCCTGAGTATTCCCAATGCCATGACCCTGCCAGAGCGCGCGATTGCCCAGGGCCCAGGCGGAACATTTGTCTATGTGGTGGACGATGGCGGTGTTGCGCGTAAGCGTCAGGTCACCACCGGGCATACGGCTAAAGGCCGCTGGGTGATTGTGTCCGGTATCAGCGCTGGCGATCGGGTGATTGTCGAAGGCCTGCCGAAAGTGCGTCCAGACAGCCCCGTCAAAGTTGTTGCCCCTGCCACCAGCCAATCCTAAGGAGCGTACCCGGTGATCTCACGCTTCTTTATCGACCGCCCGGTATTTTCCGCGGTCATCTCGATCATCATCGTGCTGGCGGGCCTGATGGCCATGCGCTCGCTGCCGATCGCCCAGTACCCACAGATCCTGCCGCCGCAGGTGTCGGTCAGCGCCAGCTACGCCGGTGCCAGCGCCCAGGTGATTGCTGAAACAGTGGCAGCGCCGCTGGAGCAGTCGATCAACGGCGTGGAGGGGATGATCTACCAGCAGTCCAACTCCGGCGGCAACGCCATGAGTCTGTCGGTGTACTTCGAGGTAGGCCGCGACCCCGACCAGGCCACTATCGACGTCAACAACCGGGTGCAGGCTGCACTGGCCAAACTGCCGGAAGAAGTGCGCCGGCAGGGCGTCAAGGTGCAGAAGAAGTCTTCGGACATTCTTCAGGTGGTCACCCTGTACTCGCCGGATGGTTCGCGCGACCCGGTGTATATCAGCAACTATGCGCTGATCAACGTGATCGACGAACTCAAGCGTCTACCAGGCGTGGGTGATGTCAGCCAGTTCGGCTCGAAAGACTATTCCATGCGCATCTGGCTGCGTCCGGACAAGCTGGCGCAGTACAACCTGACGCCGACCGATGTGGTCAATTCGATCCGTGAGCAAAACTCGCAGTTCGCCGCCGGCAGCTTCGGCCAGCAGCCGCTCAAGCAGAAGCAGGATTTCACCTATACGGTGACAACCCAGGGCCGGTTCACCGACCCGAAAGAGTTTGAGAACGTCATCCTGCGCACCGATGATACCGGTGCCAGCCTGCTGCTCAAGGACGTTGCACGGATCGAACTGGGTGCCCAGGACTACTCGCTGATGACCTCGCTCAACGGTCAGCAGAACGCTGCTTTCGGTGTGTACCTGCAGCCCGGCGCGAATGCTCTGGACACTGCCGAGGCGGTGAGCAAGACGCTCGATCGTTTGTCGAAGAACTTCCCCAGCGGTATGACCTACAAGGTGCCGTACGACACCACCAAGTTCGTTCAGGTGTCGATTGATGAAGTGATCAAGACCTTCTTCGAAGCCTTGATCCTGGTTGTGCTGGTCGTATTTATCTTCCTGCAGAACTGGCGCGCCACGCTGATCCCGGTGCTGGCAATTCCCGTTTCGCTGGTCGGTACTTTCGCCGGCATGTACATGCTCGGGTTCTCGATCAATCTGCTGACCCTGTTCGGCATGGTGCTGGCCATCGGTATCGTGGTGGACGACGCCATTGTGGTGATCGAAAACGTCGAGCGGGTAATGGCTACCGACAAGATCGGCCCGCGTGAAGCGACCATCAAGGCCATGGAAGAAGTGACCGGGCCGATCATCGCCATCGTGCTGGTGCTCTGCGCGGTATTCGTGCCAGTGGGCTTCCTAGGCGGCCTGGCCGGGGAGATGTATAAACAGTTCGCCATCACCATTGCCGTATCGGTGGTGATCTCCGGCATCGTCGCCCTGACTCTGAGCCCGGCACTATGCGCCTTGCTGCTCAAGCCCGGGCACCACGAACCGGCGGCGCCATTCCGGGCCTTCAACCGGGTCTTCGACAAACTGACCAATGGTTACACCGCTGGTGTGCGCTTCTTCCTCAAGCGTTCGGCAGTCGGCCTGCTGCTATTCGGCGCGATGATCGCGGTGATGGTGCTGCTGTTCAACCGGGTGCCCAGCTCCCTGGTGCCCAATGAAGACCAGGGCTATGTGATCAACGCCTACTTCCTGCCGCCTGCCGCGTCGCTGACCCGCACCGAGAAACTCACCGGTGACGTGACCCAGCAGTTGATGGCGCACCCAGCGGTGCAGGATGTGGTGACCTTTGCCGGCTTCGACGTGCTGACCTTCGGCACCCGCAGCAACGCAGGGGTGTCCTTCGTGCCGCTGAAAGACTGGAGTGAGCGCACCACGCCTGAATTGGATGCGCGAAACCTGACCGGTGAATTCATGGGTATGGGCGCTGCGCAGAAGGATGGCGTGGTACTCAGTTTCAATCCGCCACCGATCACCGGTATGAGCACCACCGGCGGTTTTGAAGGCTTTATTCAGGACCGCAGTGGCGGCACCACCGCCGAGCTGGCGGCCAAGGTTCAGGCCTTCCTCGCCGCCGCCGCGAAGCGCCCTGAGCTGGCAGGGGTGCAGAGCACCTTCAGCGCCAACGTGCCGCAATACTTTATCGATCTGGACCGGACCAAGGCGCGCGCCCTAGGTGTGGCAGTGAATGATGTATTCACCGCCATGCAAGCGACCTTTGGCAGCTACTACGTCAACGATTTCAGCCTGTATGGCCGTACCTTCCAGGTCAGCCTGCAGGCCGAAGCGGAGTTCCGCAGCAAGCCGGAAGATTTGTCCCAGGTCTATGTGCGCGCGGGCAGTGGCGAGCTGGTATCGCTGGCCAGCCTGGTCAAGGTTGAGCGGATTCTCGGCCCGGATACCTATGCACGCTTCAACGTCTACCCGGCGGCGAAGATCCTTGGCGGGCCTGCACCTGGCTACAGCTCCGGTCAGGCGCTCAGCGCGATTCAGCAAGTGGCGGATGAGGTGCTCGGTAGCGATTACAGCATCGGTTGGACCGGCTCGGCTTTCCAGGAAGTGGCATCGCAAGGTTCGGGCAGCAGTGCCTTTATCTTCGGCCTGATTATGGTGTTCCTGATCCTCGCTGCCCAGTATGAACGCTGGACCCTGCCGCTGGCCGTGGTTACGGCGGTGCCGTTTGCGGTATTCGGGGCGATTCTCGCGGTGTGGCTGCGCGGCATCGAGAACGACCTGTACTTCCAGGTTGGTCTGGTGACCCTAATCGGCTTGGCGGCGAAGAACGCCATTCTGATCGTCGAGTTCGCCGTGCTCTGCCGGCATCAGGGCATGGGCATCTTTGAGTCGGCACTGGAAGCCTCGCGCCTGCGGTTCCGTCCGATCATCATGACTTCGCTGGCCTTCATCCTCGGTGTTGTGCCGTTGGCGATCAGCTCGGGCGCAGGCTCAGCGAGTCGTCACTCGATCGGCACCGGGGTAATCGGCGGGATGATGGCGGCAACCTTCCTGGCGATCTTCCTGATTCCGATGTTCTACCTGTTGGTGGAATCGTTGGCAGAGAAGGTCGGCAAGGGCCGGAAAAAAGCCGACACCTCCATTTGATGTTCTGGCTTTAACGTGGGGCGTAGGTTGGCTTGCAGCGCACAGCGCAAGTCAGCCGGCGCCTTTTTTGCTTTCCTGGGTTCACTCCGAGCAGGCCATATGCGCTGAGCCTGCCTCTGTTACCACTTCTTGTCTGGACACCCATGCCGTTACGTCTTTTGTTGGTTCTCGGTGCATTAAGCGCTTTTGGCCCGTTGGCTATCGATTTTTACCTGCCGAGCTTCCCAACCTTGGCACGTGCATTTGCCACGGATGTGGAGCACGTGCAGCTGTCGTTGGCAGCCTACTTTGCTGGCCTGGCCATCGGTCAACTGGCCTACGGCCCACTGGCAGACCGCTTTGGTCGGCGTAAACCTCTGCTGGTCGGCGTCATGCTGTTCAGTCTGGCATCACTGGCCTGTGCCCTGGCGCCCAGCCTGGAATGGCTCATTACTGCACGCTTTGTACAGGCCTTGGGCGGTTGCGCCGGGATGGTGGTATCGCGGGCGGTGGTGCGCGACCTGTGTGATCCGATCAGCTCGGCCAAGGTGTTTTCCCAGCTGATGCTGGTGATGGGCCTGGCGCCGATTCTCGCGCCGCTGGGCGGTGGGTTGCTGCTCAGTACGCTGGGCTGGCCGTCGATTTTTATTTGCCTGACGCTGTTCAGCTTTATCTGCCTATTGGCAGTGGCAAGGTGGTTGCCGGAAACCCTGGCCAAAGACGCACCGCCTGCGCCTTTGCGTGGCGCGTTGGGGGAATACAGGCGGCTGTTCGCTGACTTGCCGTTTCTGGGGTACGCGTTGACCGGCGGCTGTGCGATCGCCGGGATGTTTGCTTATATCGCCGGCTCGCCATTCGTATTTATCGAGCTGTATGGCATCCCCGCCGAGCATTACGGTTGGCTGTTCGGCAGCAACGCCCTGGGCTTTATTCTGGTTGCGCAGCTGAATGCCTGGCTGGTGGCGCGGCACGGCCCGGCGTACTGGCTAGGTAAGACTGTGTGGTTCTACCTGGCTTGTGGCCTGGCGCTGCTGCTGGTGGCACTGGCCAAGCCACAGGCCTTGTGGCCGCTGCTTATTCCCTTGTTCGGCTGCATTGCCAGCTTGGGCATTCTTCTGCCCAACGCCTCGGCCTGCGCCATGGCGGGGCAGGGTAGCCATGCCGGCAGTGCGTCAGCGCTGCTGGGTAGCCTGCAATTCGTGATCGCCGCCAGTGCCGCCGCCATGGTTGGCGTGCTGCATGACGGCAGTGCCTGGCCGGTTGCCGTGGTGATATTCGGTTGCGGGGTATTGGCCGTGAGCTTTTCCCTCTTTACCCGTTGGGTCGAGCGTGGTGTGGGCCGCGCTTAGGCTCAGCTGGCCGCCCGCCGATGTGCCACAGGCAATTCATGTGGCGCACTGAGGCGCGCTTGCAGGGTGCTGACAAACTGGCGTGCTTCACTTTCACTGCGAAAGGTCACACTTTGCTTACCTAAGCAGACTTGCCAGCCGGGACCTGCGGCCGTTTTGACCGGTTGGATCATGACATTCATCGCCGAGCCTCCCCTGTAAGAACCCGTTATGAACCCTCGGTGGCTGTTAACGCCCAGGGATTGCCTGGCTACAGCGCGAGCGGTGGTAATAAGGTTTTCGGAGAAGCCAGTCTAGTTGCTCGGTATGAACTTTCATTGACCTGTAACAATTCAATCACCGCTGACCTGCCGTCGGGCAGATCAACTCACCCGTGTGGCACTGAACTGCACAGCGAGCCCCGCCAGGCGAGTGAACTCAGTAACCAGGGCGATATCGGCTGCGCTGGGTCGGGTTGGTTGCGGGTAGTAGATACCAAAGGTGCCCAGCACCTGACCATTGTCATCTTTGAATGGCAGCGACCAGCAGGCGTGTAGACCAGCAGCCAGGGCAACGTGTTGGTAATCGCGCCAATAGGGGTGCTGGCTGAGGTCTTCGGCGATCACCAACTCGCCACTCGCGGCCGCATGCCCGCATGAACCCACTTCCAGCGCGGCTTCAACGCCCTCGATGGCCTGGCAATAGGCGTCCGGCAAACTCGGTGCGGCACCTATACGCAGGCGTTGATGCTCGTCGAGCAGCATGATCGACACGCGCATCTGCGGCTGCAGGCTTTCCAGGCGCCGGGTGATGCCGCTGAGAATGTTGCACAGTGGGTGCAGCCCCAGCAGTTCGTCGAGTACCGCATTCCGGGCCTGCTGCAGGTGTTGCGTCTGATAGCGCTCATGCACGTCGTGCAGGCTGCCGTGTAGCGTGTGTTCGAGCTTGCTCAGATTCAGCTGCAATTCAACCTGCCGAGCTTCACCCTTGTGGGTGAGCAATTGGCACTCCAGGCGCAGACTGTTGAGCTTACCGCTGCGCAGTTCTTCCAGGCGTTGGCGCACTGTGGTCTGACTCAGTTCGGGCATAAAACGGTGCAGTGGGCTGCCCAGGCTTTCATGGATGGGGTAGCCGCTGATTTCTTCCCAGGCGGGGTTGAGGAAACTCAGCTTGTCGTCGGCATCGGTGATAAAAATCGCATCGCCGAGGTGCTCGACCAGCGAGCGGTAGCGGCTCTCGCTGACCTGCAATTCGCTGTCGATTTTCTTCTGTTCGGTGAGGTCGATATCGACGCAGTACAGCTCCAGCTGATCCAGGCTGTTGCGCAGCATCAGGTGGCTGGAATAGACCCACACCAGGCTGCCGTCCTTGCGCTGCAACTGCACCTCAGCCGCCGGGATTGGTGAGCCGCCGAGTTGCCACTGGTTGATCGCGCTGGCCACTTTACTGCGTGCGGGGAGCGGCACGATCAGCTCTTCCAGGCGGCGCCCCATCACCTCATGCACGGCGTAGCCGTAGAGCAGGGTGCTGGCCTGGTTCCAGTAAATCACCCGGCGTTCGCGGTCATAGCCCTGTACGGCAATCCGTGGCGTCTGTTCGAACAGCAGGCGAAAGCGCTGCTCGCTCTCGCGCAGGGCACTTTCATCACGCTTCTGCGCGCTGATGTTTTGCACGGTGCCAAAGATGCGGCCATCAGCGTCGGCTTCGCCGCGCAGCATCAACCAGGTGGTCTGCTGGGGGTTGGGTTGCAGCAGGCGTGCGCTGACCATCATGCGGTGGTGGTCATTGAGCAGGGCATGCAGAGCACGTTGCACGGCAGCGCGTTCGGCGGGGTGCAGCCAACTGAGCAGCTGTTCAGGAGCGCTCGGTGAGCTGTCAGCGTTGCGGCCTAGCAGGCAGAGGGCTTCCTCGCTCCAATGAAAGCCGTCGCGGTACTCCCAACTGCCCAGGCCAGCGTTACGTTGGGTGTGGTGCAGCAGGCGGCTTTTATCGGTGAGTTTTTCCAGTAATTGACGCTGCGCCAGGCGATCACGCTGGCTGACAAAGAAGATCAGCCCGGTGCTGAGCAAGATGAACAGCAGGCCTTTGCCTGTTTGCAGCTCGGCCATCAGTTCACTGTCCCTGACCAGAGCATGCAGCAGGTAGTCGCTGCCGAAAATCCACAGGGTGCTGAACAGGATATATACGCCAGCCAGGCGCAGTGGGCCTTGAAGATCGGGTTGCATCCCTTACCGCCAATGGCAAGCCAGGTTGAAAGAGTTGAGTGGGAAATTGCCCCTGCAACGGCAATGCAATGAGTCTAGCTGGCCGCTTATCGAATGCAGGGTGCGTGATAAAAAAGCTGCCCGGCTCACGCGGAACGTGAGCCGGGGTGTGCAGCGCCGTTAAAACCCTTCGAGAACGATCTTGCCTTTGGCTGTCCCGCTCTCCAGCAACGTATGCGCGCGGCGCAGGTTGGTGGCGTTGATGCTGCCGAAATGCTCGCCCAGGGTGGTGCGCAGTGTGCCGGCATCCACCAGTTCGGCCACCCGATCCAGCAGGCGATGCTGCTCTATCATGTCAGCGGTCTCGAACAGCGAGCGGGTAAACATCAGTTCCCAGTGCAGCGACAGGCTTTTGCGCTTGAGCTGCATGATGTCCAGTGGCTGCTCCGGGTCATCGATCAACGCCAGACGGCCTTGCGGTGCCAGGGCTTCGACCAGTTGCGCGAAGTGCTGGTCGGTCTGGGTCAGGCTGGCGACGTGCGTGACCTGATTGATGCCGATGCGTTTCAGCTCCTCGCTCAGCGGCTGGCGATGATCGATCACATGGTGTGCGCCCAGTTCGCGAACCCAGGCCTGGGTCTCCGGGCGCGAGGCTGTGCCGATCACCGTTAGGCCGGTGAGTTGACGGGCCAGCTGCACCAGAATCGAACCGACCCCACCGGCTGCGCCGACGATCAGCAGGCTCTGGCCCAGGTCAGTGTTGCCCTGGGTGATCTGCAGGCGCTCGAACAGCAACTCCCAGGCAGTGATCGCGGTCAGCGGCAGCGCGGCGGCTTCGGCGAACGGCAGGCTGTTGGGCATGTGCCCGACGATGCGCTCGTCCACCACATGCAGCTCGCTGTTTGCCCCGGCGCGGTTGATAGCCCCGGCGTAATACACCCGGTCGCCGGGCTGGAACAGGCTGACTTCGCTGCCCACCGCCTTGACGATACCGCTGGCATCCCAGCCGAGCACCTTGGCGTCGCCGTCGGTTGGGGCGACGTTACGGCGGATCTTGGTGTCCACCGGGTTGACTGAAATGGCCTTGACCTCGACCAGCAGATCGCGCGGACCGGGGGTTGGAGTCGGCAGGTCAACATCCTGCAGGGCGTCGGTGTGGTCGGCGGGCAGGGAGTGGTAATAAGCGACAGCTTTCATAAAGGGCTCCTTAGACAATGCGTTGCATCAGTTGATGATCGACCTGTTCCAGCAGGTTGCCGCAGGTTTCGCCGAAGTGCAGAAAGTGGGCGGTCTGCTGGTGCGCGCTGAGAGCGGCGGCGTCCTGCCATTGTTCAACCATGATGAAGCGGTTGGGCTGCTCCTGATGCAGGTGCAGGTTGTATTGCAGGCAACCGGCTTCGGCCTGGCTAGGCGGCACCAGCTGGCGCAGACCGGCTTCAACTGCCTCGGCATGGCCGGGGCGTGCGGTGATGGTGGCAATCAAAGTCAGTGGCGTGGTCATGGCGGACTCCGGTTCAAGTGCTGCACATGCTCGGTTATTTGATTGACGAGAAAAACAGGCGGCTACTAGAGTCTCTTTCAATACTTTTTTGAAAATGAGCCGCCATGCTGCGTTTTGATGATCTGCAGTTGTTTGTCACCACCGCTGACCTGGGCAACCTGTCGGCCGCCGCCCGGCGCCTGGACATTTCCCCAGCGGTGGCCAGCGCTGCGCTTAAGCGCTTGGAGCAGCAACTGGACGTTCGCCTGTTCAGCCGCTCTACTCGCAGCCTGCGCCTAACCCCGGAGGGCGAGCTGTTTCTTGGTCATGCGCGCTTGGCCTTGCAGAGTCTGGATGACGGCCGGCAGCAGTTAGCCGGCAGCAAGATTGGTATCAGTGGACCGTTGCAGCTGTCTGCACCGTCGGATTTCGGTCGCAATACCTTGCTGCCTTGGTTGGATGAATTTCAGCTGGCGCATCCGCAGGTGCAGTTGCGTCTGTTGCTGGGCGATCGCGTGGCCGACCTGTTTCGCGAGCCGGTTGACATTGCCCTGCGCTACGGCGCACCGGAGGACTCCAGCCTGGTTGCCTTGCCCGTGGCTGCCGCCAACCGCCGCGTGTTGTGCGCCGCACCGCAGTACCTGCACAAGCACGGAACGCCGCAAACGGTCGATGAGCTGAGCGAACACAACTGCCTGCTCTATATGCTCGGCGGGCGGCTGCATGACCGCTGGCGCTTCAGCGACGGCAAGCGCGAGCAGGGCATAAGCGTCAAAGGTGACCGGGTCAGTGACGATGCCGACGTAGTCCGGCGCTGGGCGGTCAGCGGTGCCGGGCTGGTCTACAAATCCTGGCTGGATGTAGCCGGCGATGTGCGTGCCGGACGGCTCCAGGTGCTGCTACCTGAACTGCGTGGCGAGCCGACACCGCTCAACCTGATTTGCGCGCACCGGGCGCAGCTGAGCAAACCGGTGCTCTTGCTGCGTGAGTTCGTTCAACTCCGCTGCGCAGAGTTGTTGGCGGATGCGCCTTGGCCGAACTAAGATTGCCGCCAGCGCGCTGCGGCAATCCATCGCAGTGCGGCTGTGTCACATGCGCCCCGGAGCAATGCTAGAGTCGCGCCCCATGAAAATGACCCGTACTGACCGTCGCCTGCTGGCCTGGATGCTGTATTTCAGCGTTCTGTTCAGTGCGTTCGCCTGCAGTATCGGTCACGGGCAGATGGCTGGCCTGCAGCTCAGCGGGCTGGGCAGCCAGTACTGCTCCTTTGAGGGCAACTTCGGCGCCGGTGCTGATCTGGAAGGTTCCGGTGTGGTGGCGCCCAATCCTGCCACCGGTTCCGGTTGCTCCCTGAGTTCCACCTTCAGTGCGATCATCCTGGCGGCGTTCTTCGGTCTGCTGGGCCTGCTGGCGCCCAGTCGCGCGCCCCTGCTGACGTTCTTCTTCACCCCGCGACCTGTCCGCTATCTCTGGCCCTCGGCCAACCCCCGCGCATCCCCCGTTCTGGCTTGAGTTGCTGTTGCTGCGGCCGCATTTGCGGCCGCGCTGATCACTTGAAACCAGACAAAAAACCGCGTCTGTCGGTGCTTGAAGAGCGCCCGACGGACCGAAGTTGGGGAAGTCCATGCGTCAGATATCCGTATTCAGCCTGTTGGCTGTCAGCATCAGCTTGGCCAGTTCCGCCTATGCCGAGCAGCTAAAACTGGAAGACAGCACCATCGTCGGTAAACAGCAGGGCGATGCCACTGCGCCGACGATTGCCGAGAAGCGCGCCGAGTTTGCGCGGATTCCCGGTGGTGCCAGTGTCGTGGATGCCGAAACTTACAAGACCGGCCGCGCCAGCTCGCCGCAGGATGCTTTGGGCCAGGCCACCGGTGTGTACATTCAGTCGCGCTCCGGCGCCGAGGAATCGCGTCTGTCGATCCGTGGCTCGGGCTTGCAGCGCACCTTCCACCAGCGCGGCATCCTGCTGATGCAGGACGGCGCGCCACTCAACCTGGCGGATGGCAGTGGTGACTTTCAGGCCATCGAGCCGATTGCCCTGGACCATATCGAGGTCATGCGTGGCGCCAACGCCTGGCGCTACGGCGCCGCCAACCTGGGCGGTGCGATCAACTTCGTCACGCCCACCGGCAAGACTGCGCCCAAGGTGCAGCTGCGCACCGAGGCCGGCAGTTTCGACTACCAGCGTATCTTCGGTGCGGTGGCCGAAGACTTTGGCGACTGGGATGCCTACCTGAGTTTCTCCGATTACTCCCAGGACGGTTTTCGCGATCACGCGCGTCAGGAAAACCAGCGCTATTTCGCCAATATCGGCGGGCGTATCAATGAGCGCCTGTCGACCCGCTTTTATATCAGCCATGTGGAAACCGATTCGGAAATCCCCGGCAGCCTGACCAAGGCGCAGCTGCGGCGTAACCCCGAGCAGGCCGCGCTGAGCACGGTCACCGGCGATAACAAGCGCGACTTCACCCTCAACCGCATCGGCAATATCACCACTCTGCAACTGGACGGCGGGCACAGCCTGGAGCTGTCGAGCTTCTACAGCGAGAAATCACTGTGGCACCCGATCTTCCAGGTGCTGGAAGTCGACAGCGAAGATGTTGGTGTACGCCTGACCCACAAGTGGCAGAACACGGATGGCTGGCGCTGGAGCGGTGGCGTGGAAGCGCTGCAAGGCCGTAACCAGGCAGAAAACTACGTTAACGTGCGCGGTAAACGCGGAAACCTGGTGGACCGTCAGGTGCAGACAGCGCGCGGCCTGAATGCCTTTACTGAGCTGGAAGTGCCGCTGGCCGAAGACTGGGCGCTGATCGGCGGCTTGACCTGGCTGCACAGCGAGCGCGATATCGATGACAAGCTGAAGAGCAGCTTCAACTTCGTCGGGGTGCCGACGGGTTTCCAGGATGCGTCATTCAACCGCAGCTATAGTGCCCGGATTGGCCGGATCGGCCTGCGTCATGACCTGGCCGACGGTGTGCAGCTGTTCACCAACCTCAGCCAAAGTTACGAGCCGCCGACCTTTAGCGAGCTGACCGGGGGCGCCATCGTCACCGAGAACGAGGCGCAGAAGGCCACCACCCTGGAAGCCGGTATGCGCTTCACCCAGGGCAACCTGGACCTGGACCTGGCGGTTTATCGCAGCGAAATTCGCGACGAGCTTCTGGGTTACGTCAACCCGCTGGCCCCGACCCAGGTGATCACCACCAACGCCGACCGCACCGTGCACCAGGGCATCGAGTTCGGTGGTGCCTGGCAGCTGGGTGAGGTGGTGTTGCGCGGTCAGTACCTGCTCAATGACTTCCGCTTCGACAACGACCCGGCCTACGGTAACAACCGCATTGCCGGCGTGCCGAGCCAGTTCCTCAAGGGTGAGGCGCTGTGGCAGCGCAATGGCTGGTATGCCGGCCCAACCGTCGAGTGGGTGCCGGTGCACTACGCCGCCGACCACGCCGAGTCGCTGTATGCCGAAGCCTATGCGATCTGGGGGCTGAAGGGCGGTTATCGTCCACGTGAAGGCCTGGGCTTCTTTGTCGAAGGGCGCAACCTCTCCGACAAGACCTATATCTCCACCACCGGCGTTGTGGCCAACGCCAATGGCCAGGATGCCGCGCTGTTTATGCCCGGTGACGGTCGCAGCCTGTATGTCGGCCTGGAGTGGAAGCTTTGACGGCGGCCCTGCAAGCACAAGAGCTACCGCGCCTGACCTGGCGCCAGCGCCTGCTGCGGCTGATGCCGTGGCACAAGCGCCTGGCGCTGCTGGCCTGCCTGGGCATCTTCAGCTGGGCGGGCAGCGGCATGCTGCACCCGCTGATGGGCTACCTGCAGCCGCGTCCGCAAACCATGGCCACACCGCAACAGGTGTTGCCGCTGGATAACCTGCGCAGCCCTGCGCAGGTGCTCGGCGCGGCGGGTGTTGCCCAGGTGCAGGGCTTGCGCCTGCTCGTGCTGGACGCTGAGCCGTATTACCAGGCGCGCCTGGCCGGCGAGCTGCAGCCGCGTTATTGGCATGCCCGCAGTGGTCAGGCGGTCGATCTGGCCGCTGCCCATGCCGAAAGCCTGGCGCGGCACTACCTGGGCCGCGACGAGCCGCTGGCCTATGCCGGCAGCATCGAGCGGTTCACCGGTGAATATGCCTTTATCAACCGCCTGCTGCCGGTGGCGCGGGTCGACACCCAGCGCGATGATTCGTTGCGCCTGTATGTCGACCTGTTCCATGACCGCCTCGGCACCCTGGTGGACGAGCGCAAGGCCTGGTTCAGTGCGTTCTTCCAGACGATGCACAGCTTCCGCTGGCTGGATGCGGCGGGCCCGTTGCGGCCGGTACTGATGCTGGTGTTGCTGGCCTCGATTGTCTCGGCGACGCTGTTCGGTGTAGCACTGTTTATCGCCCGTCGGCGTGCACGTACCTTCAACCGGCGGCTGCATGGCTGGTGGGGGCTGGGGCTGGCCTTAGCGACGTTGAGCTTTGCCAGCAGCGGTGCCTGGCACCTATTGCACAAGCAGAGCGCGCAGCCCTGGCCTGCGCCCTTTGCGCCGAGCTTTAACGTGGCCTTGCTGGACAAGGCACCGGCAGCCGACTGGCTGCTGGCCGGTGAAGAGTTGTACATGCTCAGCCTGCTTGAGCTCGACGGCAAGCCGATCTGGCGCGCCCAGGGGCAGCAGTTCGCCAGCATGTCCAGCCTGCATTACCTGGATGCTCAGGGCCGTGAACTGGGCAATGACACGCCGCGCCGTTATGCCCAGCAGCGCCTTGATCATTACGCCCAGGCCCTGGGGTTGGGAGAGGCGCAGGCGCTCACGTTGCAGCACAGCTTCGACCATGAGTACGGCTTCGTCTTCAAACGCCTGCCGGTGTTCAAGGCCAGCTATGCCGATGCGCACAACACCGCGCTGTTTATCGACCCGTTAGACGGTGCTTTGGCCAGTCGTGTGCAGGATGCCGACCGCACGGAAGGATGGACCTTCGCCTACCTGCACAAGTGGGAGTTTCTCGCAGGCCTCGGCAATGGCTACAAACACCTGCTGCTGGGCATCGTCGCGCTGGCGCATGTGCTGTTGGCGCTGGTGGGCCTGAGCCTGCTGCGCCGAGGGCAGCACCGATGAACCGCTGCCGATCCATCACTGATTGTGGCCATGCCTGGAGTTGACTATGCGGAAGCCGACGACGCCGAACATCTCGTTCTATAACCTGGCCTGGCGCTGGCATTTCTATGCCGGGCTGTTTGTGATTCCGTTTCTGATCCTGCTGTCGCTCACCGGCATCATCTACCTGTTCAAGCCGCAACTTGACCAGCTGATGTATGCCGAGCTGCTACAGGTCACGCCTGCCGAGCAGGCGATCTCGGCGGATCAGCAGCTGGCGTTGGTGCGCCAGGCGTATCCCGGGGCGAGCATTAGCCAGTACCTGCCGCCGGTTAACGCCGAGCGCAGTGCGCAGTTTGTGCTGGAGGCTGAGGGTCAGAGCCTGAATGTGTTTGTTGACCCCTACAGCGCCAGGATTCTCGGTAGCCAGGATGCGCTGCTCAATCTGCAGGCCATCGCCCGCCAGCTGCATGGCGACCTGATGGTCGGCACCCTGGGCGATCGACTGATCGAACTGGCCGCCGGTTGGGGCATCGTGTTGGTGATCTCCGGTTTGTACCTGTGGTGGCCGCGCGGGCGTTCCGGTGCGGGCGTGCTGTGGCCAAGGCTGAGTGCTCGTGGGCGTTTGCTGTGGCGTGACTTGCACGCGGTGACAGGCTTTTGGGGCTCGCTGCTGTTGCTGTTTATGCTGCTCACCGGCATGACCTGGACCGGCTTCTGGGGCGCCCAGTTTGCCGGCGCCTGGAACCACTTCCCGGCAGCGATGTGGGACGACGTACCACAGTCCGGCAAGCTCACCGGCAGCCTCAACACCAGCAGTCAGCAGACCGTGGCCTGGGCGGTGGAAACCACGCCACTGCCGGCCTCCGATCCACACGCCGCGCATAACGGCCATGCCACTGCGGAGACGCCTGCGGCCCCGGCCAACCTGCTGCAGTACGTGGTCGACACCGCCGCTGAGCGCGCCGTACAGCCGGGTTACAGCATCACCCTGCCGAAAGGTGAAACCGGGGTGTACAGCATCGCGCTGTTTGCCGACGACCCGCGTAACGACGCCACCCTGCATATCGATCAATACAGCGGTGCGGTGCTCGCCGATGTGCGTTGGAAGGATTACGGCGTGGTGGCGAAAACCGTGGAAACCGGGGTCATGCTGCATGAGGGCAAGCTGTTCGGCTTGGCCAACCAGTTGCTGATGCTCGCGGTCTGCCTGCTGGTGCTGCTCAGTGCGATCAGCGGCCTGATCATGTGGTGGCAACGCCGGCCGAGCGGCAAGCTCGGCGTACCGCCGCTGCGCCACGACCTGCCACGCTGGAAAACCGCGATAGTCATCATGGGCCTGCTGGGCGCGGCTTTCCCGCTGGTGGGCGCTTCCCTGTTGCTGATCTGGGCGTTGGACTGGCTGCTGTCACGCATACGGCCACGGGTCGCTCTGACCCCTTCGACCTGATTCACCTGCTCCATTGGCAACCAAGGCCACCGTCTTGGCTGCCACAACAACCTTGCCCTGGCAAAACCGGGCTGAGGCATAACGACCTTATCGATACAGGGCATTGGCCTGTGCCGTGCCTTTGATTCAGGAATAAACACACATGCAGTTTCAGCTAAAACCACTCAGCCAGTTGTTGGCCACGAGCGCGATCGCGCTGAGTATTCAAAGCTTACCCGTGCTTGCCGACAGCACCCTGGCGCTGGGCAGTGTCACCGTGACGGGTGAGGAGAAGGGCCCGCTGTCCAGCTACAACATTCTCAGCTCGGTGGACTATGTCGGCCGTGACGTGCTGGAAAAGCAGCCCGTGCAATACAGCTGGGAGCTGTTCAACCGTGTGCCAGGGGTCATGCTGACTCAGTTCAATCAGGGCACCACCTCCGGCAAGCTGTCGTTTCGTGGCTTCAATGGCGAGGGTGAAGTCAACGCGGTCAAGCTGCTGATCGATGGCATCCCCAGCAACACCAACGACGGCAACATGCCGTTTATCGACATGGTTTACCCGCTGGATATCGAAGATATCGAAGTGGTGCGCGGCACCAACGACCCGCGCTACGGCCTGCACAACATTGCCGGCAATGCCAGCATCAACACCTTGCAAGGCGGCAACGAGGGCAAGCTGCGCCTGCGCAGCGGCAGTTTCGACACGCAAGAACTGCAACTGGTGAAGGGCATCGAAAGTGGTAATTGGTCGCAGAACTACTTCGTCGCTTACCAGAAGAGCGGCGGTTACCGTGACCATGCCGATGCCGAGCGGCAGAGCTTCGCCGGCAAATGGTTCTATACCGCTGACGCCGGTTGGCGCGCCGGCCTGATCGCACGGCATTACGAAGCCGATGCCCTGGAGGCCGGTTACCTGACCCAAGCCGATGCCCATGATGATCCGCGCCAGTCGTACCTGAACAACGCGACGGACAAGGGCGAGCGCAGCATGGATTCGCTCAGCCTGCATCTGGATACCGACCTGGCCGACGACCTCGCCTGGTCGAGCAAGGCGTACTACAACCGGTTTGAAGACCGGCGTTGGACCAAGTACTGGATTACCTCAGCGCAGCAGGAACGCTTCAACGACGAAGACCAGTACGGCGCAATCAGCAGCCTGACTTGGCGTCCTGATGTACCGGGGCTGCATGACTTTGCCCTGGAAGGTGGCGCCGATATCCAGCGCCAGGAGGTGATCAGTGAGCGTTATCGGACGGTCAGTCGTGTGCGTACCGCACAGACACGCGACCAGGTGTTCGATCTGACCACAACGGGTGTTTACGTGCAGGCGGTGATCGAACCCTGGGAAAGCCTCAAGCTCATTCCGGCCTACCGGGTGGATCGCGTCGAGGGCGACTATCAGGATCAGCTGACTGGCGAACGTGCCAGCGTCAATGATTTTGGCACCATCAATCAGCCAAAATTCAGCCTGGTCTATTCCCCCTGGCAGACGGCCAGCTTTTACGCCAACTGGGGACGTACCTTCCAGATCGGTGTCGGTTCGGGTGCCTACAAACTGGCCAGCTTGCAGGATGACCTGAAACCGTCGATCAACGAAGGGTGGGAAACCGGCATCAAGTTCAACCCAGTGGCCTGGTTCGATGGTCGCGTGGCGTATTGGGAACAGCACGCCACCGATGAAGTACAGCGCCGGCTCAATGCACCGTCCGGGGATACCGAGAACGTCGGTGAAACCCTACGACGGGGTTATGACGTGCAGCTCAACCTGTACCCCAACGACCTGGCGCGCGTGTGGTTCTCCTATTCACGGCAGTTCTCGGAAATCCTCACGCCGGGCCCACGCTTGCCGGCCAGCAAGGGCAAGGAAATGGACCACGTACCGCATCACCTGTATGCCTTGGGCGGGGATTATCAGGCCAGTGAAAAGCTCAAGTTCAGCGCCTGGGTCAACGGCCAGAGCGACTACTACCTGGAGCGCACCAACAGCACCGGTCAATATGGCGGCTACACCCTGCTCAACCTCGGTGCGGAGTACCGCCTGAGCGAGAGTGTTAGCGTGGACATGCAACTGAAAAACGTCACCAACCGCTACTACGAGTACGTCTGGTATGACCCCGATGGTGCGCTGGATTCCCTGCATGCCCCAGGCGATGGCCGTGCGTTGTATGCTGGTTTGACCCTGGATTTCTGACTTTCGTTTTCCTACAAGGAGGCAATACCCATGATGCTGAAGAAAACCCTGCTTGGTCTTTCCCTGTTGCTGCCGGCACTGCTGGTGCAGGCCCATGAATACACCGCCGGTGAGCTGCATATCGAACACCCCTGGTCGCGGGAAATGCCGGCCGTAGCGCCCACCGCTGCAGCCTATTTCGTGGTGCACAACAAGGGCGCCGAGGCTGACCGCCTACTCAGTGCCAGCACCCCGGTGGCCGGCAAGGCCGAACTGCACGAACACATCCACGCCGATGGTCTGATGAAGATGCAGCAGGTACAGAACGTGGCGATTCCTGCCGGTGGTGAAGTGAAGTTCGAACCCATGGGCTACCACGTCATGCTGTTCAACCTGAAGCAGCAGGCCAAGGACGGCGAGCGCTTTCCGCTGACCCTGACCTTCGAGAAGGCCGGCAAAGTCGACGTGGAAATTGCCGTGCACAAGGATGCGCCTGAGGGCAGTGCACACGGTGAAGGTCAGCACCAGCACTGATGATAAGCGCGCTGCGAGGGCATCGGCTGGGGGCCGCGCTCGGCGTGCTGGCGCTCGCCCTGGTTGTCCTCGCACCGCTCTTTTCCCAGTCTCGCGCGGAGTCGCAAGATTGGTCGTGGTTAACCGAACTGGCCTGCCATGAGGGCCTGGCGCAAGCAGCATCGCCAGCCATGCCGGATGATTTGCCGCAGAAGTTCAAGCTGGATGCATGCGGTTATTGCTCGTTACTGATCAACAGCCCAGCCCTGGGTAGCCTGGATTGGGGCTATTTCAATATCGCTGTGCTGCGCCTGGGTCCACAGTCGTTGCGTTGGCTGTGGCCTGCGTTGGCGATGCGTTTCCCCGCAGCACAATCACGCGCCCCGCCTGTTGCACTCGATTGAGATGATCGAGTGGAGCCCCAGTAGGTTCCATCACTGCGTGTTGCTGGCCCAGTGCGGCCAGTAACCCTGTATGGCAAGGAGCGTGAATCATGCATTCATCCAAAACTCGGGCGTTGCCTGTGTACAGGCGCATCGCCAACGAACGGATCTTCCCGGATTACCCGAGCAACGCGCGCTCGTTCATCGCGCTGGATGCCAAGTTGCTGCCGTACTGGCACCTGCTTTATGACCTGTGCCCGTCGCTGCTCAAGCTCGATCCGCCGGAGGGGCTAAACCTGTTCCGGCGTTTTATGGTCTGGGCCTACCGCCGCCAACCCGCCCAGGATTGGACCTTCCACATCAGTGTGTGCCGTTGGCTGTTGCTGTCTGAATATGCCCCCAAGGTCAGTGCTGAACAGGTGGAGAGCCTGCTTTCAGCAGCGGCAGCGCGCTGGGTCAACAGTGATGCCAGTTCGGCGCAGGGCATCCTGTTGGCCTGCTCTGCTCAGCCGATGACACTGGTGGATTGGAAGCACGATGGAGTGTGGCTTGGGGGCGATGTTCAGGTGTTGCCGCCAGCACGGTTCGACTTTGCCTGGTCTCCGTTGAGTCGCAGTGGTGTTGCGGGTTTTCGCCGTTGGTTGCGGATTCCTGAATGAGCGCTGCGACAGCCTGACGCAGGTTGGCCAAGGTGCCAGCATCCGGACTGATGGCGAGCGGTTGTGGCAGGTTGTCGCAGTTGAGGCGCTGCCAGGCTGCCCATAGGATGGACGGACTTCGGGTAGGAATTTGCCTTGTCTGGGCATCCACGGTTAAGCCCGAAGGTCTCTTTATCGGCCAAGGCTCGGTAAGCGGCTCTCCCTCAGGGGAGAGCCCTCTTTTCTCTTGATCTGCAGGGCACCCACAGTCTGGTCGAGGGTGATCGGCTGCCTGTGTATCTGCTGGATACCTATAACAACACGTAAACCGATGAGGTCCTGATATGAAGAAAGTTGTCGTGCTGACGTTTGCTCTGCTGTCGATGGGCTCGGTACAAGCCGCGCAAGATCCTGAGGCGGTGTTTAACCGCTCCTGCGGCATGTGCCATAACGGCCAGTTGCCAACCGCGCCGAAAAAGGGCGATGCCGCTGCTTGGCAGCCGCGCCTGGCTCAGGGCACGGATACCTTGGTCAAGCATGTGACCGAGGGCTTCAATGCCATGCCGGCGCGTGGGCTGTGCATGGATTGCACCGCAGAGGACTACAAGGCCGTGATCGACTGGATGTCCAAGTAACTTCAGGTAACCCGCTGCTGGTCCTGTGGCAGCCGCTGTTTGTCACAGGACGCCATGCGGCTTGCTGGTGTGGGCAAGCCTATCTCGCTCGTCTGCGCCGCTTATGCGGGGACCTGCTCAGGATCCATGCACCATTGATTTGCATCAGCTGTTCTACGCCGACTTTCGGTCATACTCGGCGCAGGATTCTTGAGTTGCCGTAATGCCCCGCAATCGCTCCTTTACTGCCGATTACCGCGCAAGCTGGCTGGCCTTGTTGGCCTTGTTGGCCTTGTTGGCCATGCTGTTGCTCAGTGTCGGGCCGTTGCTGTCGCAGCTCACTGCGCCGGCTGCACCGGCCTGGCTA
This sequence comes from Pseudomonas sp. 9AZ, assembly GCF_902506525.1. Taxonomy (NCBI): domain Bacteria; kingdom Pseudomonadati; phylum Pseudomonadota; class Gammaproteobacteria; order Pseudomonadales; family Pseudomonadaceae; genus Pseudomonas; species Pseudomonas sp. 9AZ. The sequence goes on along the minus strand of NZ_LR733840.1, from coordinate 3,816,157 downwards.
ACGGCGCTGGCCTGCGGTGAGCATGCGGGTAGTCATAACGACCCGCTGGATCACGACGCGCTGTGGGCCAAGTGCGGCTATTGCACCCTGTTGCTCAACAGCCCAGCCACCGGTTGTGCCAGTCCAACGCTAGCCCTGACGGCCGTTGCGCCTGCGGATCGGCATAGTGCGCCGGTACGCAGCGGCGTTGCCCGCTCAGCTATTTTCCCCGGTTCGCGCAGCCGCGCACCGCCTGCCTATTCCTGATCGCCATTGCCCTGTTGCTGGTGCCGCGTATGCGGTGCTGGCCATTCCCTGGTTTTGTCTCGATTCTGGAATAGTCATGTCTACTCGTTCGCTTTTGATCAGCGCTGCACCTTTTCGTCTGGCGCCGCTGTGTATCGGCCTGTTGTTGGCCACTCAGGCGCATGCCGCGCAAACCACCGAACACGACCCGGAACACCACGCGCTGCAATTGCCGCCAACGGTGGTCACCGCCGTGCAGCAGAGCTCGCCACTGACTGTGGTGGCCGATCCCAAGGACCCGCGCCAGCCGGTGCCGGCCAGTGATGCCGCCGATTACCTGAAGACCATTCCCGGTTTCTCCGCGATTCGCAGCGGCGGCAGCAACAGTGATCCCGTGCTGCGCGGCATGTTCGGTTCACGGCTGTTGCTGCTCACCGACGGCGGGCAGATGCTCGGTGCCTGCCCAGGGCGGATGGATGCACCCAGCTCGTACATCTCGCCGGAAACCTTTGACTTGCTGACCGTGACTAAGGGCCCGCAAACGGTGATTTGGGGCCCAGGTGCCTCGGCCGGTGTGGTGCGTTTCGACCGTGAGCCGGAGCGGTTCGGTGAGCTGGGTGCGCGGCTGCATGCCAGCGTGCTGGCGGGCTCCAACGGCCGTTTCGACCAGACCCTGGATGGCGCTGTGGGCGGCGAGCAGGGCTACCTGCGGGTGACCGGCAACCGCTCGCATTCGGACGATTACGAGAACGGAAACGGCGACACCATCCCCTCGCGCTGGGACAAATGGAACGGCGACGTGGCCCTGGGCTGGACGCCGGATGACGATACGCTGATCGAACTCACCGCCGGCAAAGGTGATGGCGAGGCGCGTTACGGCGGCCGCAGCATGGATGGCACCCAGTTCCAGCGTGAAAGCCTGGGCCTACGCGTGGAACGCAGTAACCTCGGTGGCGTGCTGGATAAGGTCGAGGCCAAGGTCTACTACAACTACGCCGACCACATCATGGACAACTTCCGCCTGCGCATGCCCGACCCGACCAGCATGATGGCCGGGCCGATGGCCGCCCAGGTTGACCGCCGCACCCTGGGTGCACGCCTGGCTGCCACCTGGGCGTGGGAGGATGTCGAGCTGATCACCGGCGTCGATGCTCAGCGCAGCGAACACCGCCAGCGCAGCTCCACCCTGAGCATGATGGGTAACTACACCGACGCCGATCGTTTCCCCTGGGACAAGGACGCGCTGATGCACAATTACGGTGTGTTCGCCGAGTCTACCTGGCGCCTGGACGAGCGTGATCGACTGGTCTCCGGCGCGCGCCTGGACCGTGCTTCGGCCAAGGATTACCGGCCGAGCTTCAGCGACATGATGGGCATGTCGACGCCCAACCCGACGGCTGGCGAGACCCGCGCCGATACCCTACCGAGTGGCTTTGTGCGCTACGAGCACGACCTGTCCGGCTCGCCGACTACCGTCTACGCCGGTATCGGTCACGTGCAGCGCTTTCCCGATTATTGGGAGCTGTTTTCCGCCGGGCTCAACGGGCCGGCTGGTGCGGACAACGCCTTCGACGGCATCCAGCCGGAGAAGACCACCCAGCTGGATGTTGGTATTCAATACCAGGGCGACGCCCTGCAGGCCTGGGCCTCGGCCTATGTCGGCCAGGTGCGTGACTACATCCTGTTCGACTACCGCGGTATGAGCACTCAGGCCGACAACATCGATGCGCGCATCATGGGCGGCGAGCTGGGCGTGGCGTATGACCTGACGACCAACTGGAAGACCGATGCCACCCTGGCTTATGCCTGGGGCAAAAACAGCTCTGACGGCGAAGCGCTGCCGCAGATGCCGCCGCTGGAAGCACGCCTGGGCCTGACCTATCAGCGTGACGATTGGAGCGTCGGCGGCCTGTGGCGGGTGGTTGATGGCCAGGGCCGCATTGCGGACGGGCGCGGCAACGTGGTGGGGCAGGATTTCAGCAACAGCGCCGGATTCGGCGTGCTCTCGCTCAACGGTGCTTACCGTGTAACCAAGCAGGTCAAGCTCAGCGCCGGGGTGGATAACCTGCTCGACAAGCAATACGCCGAGCACCTCAACCTGGGTGGTGATGCCGGTTTCGGCTTCCCTGCCGATACCCGGATCGACGAGCCAGGCCGGACGTTGTGGGCCAAGGTCGATTACGACTTCTGATCCTGATAGATCTGGCGTGTTGGCAAAGGGCTCATCATTTGATGGGCCCTTTGCGTTTCCTAATACAGCCTTAAGCTTGCCGCGCGACAGTAGTCCCCGCAGACACACAACTTCCCCTGCATCACGAGGACTTCACCATGCGCAAATTGCTTCTGCTGTCTCTGGTTCTGGCCAGCCCGCTGACCCTCGCCGCCACCCAATGCACCACCGCCGACAAGGCGCAGTGGCAGGACCAGGACAAATTCCAGGCCGACCTCAAAGCCCAGGGCTACGAGATCAAGAAGTTCAAAGTGACCGGTGGCAACTGCTACGAAATCTACGGCTTCAACAAAGAAGGCCAGAAGGTCGAAATCTACTTCGATCCGGTCAGCGGCAAGGTCATCAAAGGCGGCGTTGAAGACTGATGAACAACGCCACCACACGCCTCTGGGACCCGCTGGTCAGGTTGTTCCATTGGTCTCTGGCGAGCGCTTTCCTGGCCAATTACTTCTTCACCGAAGAGGGCGAGAACTGGCACCGCTGGTTCGGTTACTACGCCGTGGCCTGGTTGGCGATTCGCCTGGTGTGGGGTTTTATCGGCACACCGGCAGCGCGCTGGGCGGACTTCTGGCCGACCCGTGCGCGCCTGGCCGAACACCTGCGGGCATTGCTCAGCGGGCGTGATTACCACCGCATGGGGCATTCCCCGCTGGGCGGCCTGGTGATGATCGGCATGATGCTGTTGATGCTCGGCCTGGGCGTGACCGGCTTTCTGATGGAGGAGGTCGATTACTTCTGGGGCGCTGATTTACCGCTGGATATCCATGAATTCTGCGCCGATGGGCTGATGGCCCTGGTGGGCCTGCACATCGCGGCGGCGCTTTTTGAAAGCTACCGCCTGAAGGAAAACCTGCCGCTGTCGATGGTCACCGGCAAGCGGCGCAAGCTGGATCACTGAGTTTTTATCTGTCGCGGCTAAAGTCCCGCCCACAGCGTATACGGACTGTGGACGGGGCTTCAGTCGCGATGATTTTGCTTAAACCAGGCGCGCATCCAGGCTGTTCTGCGCCAAGCGCTTGGCCTGCTCCTGAGTCATGCCCAGGCTGTCGTACAGAGCGACGAAGTTTTCGGTGACGTAGCCGCCGAAGTAGGCCGGGTCATCCGAGTTCACCGTCACCTTTACGCCGCGTTCGAGCATCTGCAGGATGTTGTGCTGGCGCATGTCGTCGAACACGCAGAGCTTGGTGTTGGACAGCGGGCAGACGGTCAGCGGGATCTGCTCGTCGATGATGCGCTGCATCAAACGCTCGTCTTCGATAGCGCGCACGCCATGGTCGATACGCTTGATTTTCAGCAGGTCCAGGGCTTCCCAGATGTATTCGGGTGGGCCTTCCTCGCCCGCGTGGGCGACGGTCAGATAGCCCTCGCTGCGCGCCTTGTCGAACACGCGCTGGAACTTGCTCGGCGGATGGCCCATCTCCGAACTGTCCAAGCCGACGGCGATAAACGCATCGTGGAACGGCCTGGCCTGTTCCAGGGTTTTGAACGCTTCTTCTTCGGGCAGATGCCGCAGAAAGCTCAGAATCAAACCGTGGCTGATGCCCAGCTGCTTTTCGCCATCGACCAGCGCCTGTTTGATGCCGCGCAGCACCACTTCAAAGGGAATGCCGCGGTCGGTGTGGGTCTGCGGGTCGAAGAACGGCTCGGTGTGGATGACGTTCTGCGCCTTGCACTTTTGCAGGTAGGCCCAGGTCAGGTCGTAGAAATCCTGCTCGGTGCGCAGCACGTCGGCCCCGGCGTAATACAGGTCGAGAAACTCCTGCAGGTTGTTGAACGCGTAGGCGCTGCGCAGCGCTTCAACATCGTTCCAGGGCAGGGCAATCTTGTTGCGCTCGGCCAGGGCAAACAGCAACTCGGGCTCCAGCGAGCCCTCAATGTGCAGGTGCAGTTCGGCCTTGGGCAGGGCGTTGAGCCAGTCGTACATGGTCAGATCTCGTTATCAGGCGTGGTCGCGACAAAGTTTAACCGTAAGGACAGGATTTCGCCGAATCAGCCGGGCGCTAAATCGCCTTGACCGCGCAACGCTCTCGCGGCCAAGGCCGTTCCTCCGGGGTGCGGGCGGTGTTATGCGCCCGTCTGTTCTTCACGCCTGTAAGCGTAGGTGTCAGCAAAGCGCGAGAGTAGGTATTCGGCGCTGGTTACTGACGGATACTTGGGTGGGTTGCTGGCGTCCGAGCAGTTCGGTAGGCAGCTGATTTCGGTATCCGGGTGCGGCTCGGCGAAGAACGGCATGGAGTAGCGATCCACTCCCAGCGGGCTGATCACCCGATGCGGGGTGGAGGTGTAACGGTCGTTGCTCCAGCGCGCGAGCATGTCGCCGATGTTCACCACAAAGCTGCCGGCCATCGGCGGCGCGTCGATCCACAGGCCATCGCGGTGGCGCACCTGCAGGCCGCCGGCGTCGTCCTGATAGAGCAGAGTGATGCAACCGTAATCGGTGTGTTCACCCGCGCCTTGCTGTTCGGCACTGCTGGCGGTGTGGCGCGGCGGGTAGTGGATCATGCGCAGCACGCTGATCGGCTCATGGAAACGCGTGTCGAAAAAATCATGGTCGATATCCAGGGCAAGGGTCATGGCGCGCAGCAGGGTTTGCGCCAGCGCCTGCATATCGGCGTAGTGCTGCTCCATCAGGGTTTCCCAACCCGGCAGATCGGGATGGCGATTGGCCCCGCGTAGCGGCTTGCCGGCCAGCACCTCGGGGTGGTTGAGGTCCATGTTGAAACCCATATCGAAGGTTTCCTTGAGATCGCTCGGTTTGCTCGGGTCGAGCTGCTCGGTGGCAATCGCGCCGTAGCCACGGTGATGGGCTGTCTGGGTGATGTCGATCTTGAGCTTTTCTGCAGCCGGCAGGGCGAAGAAAGTTTTGGCGGCGCTCAGCAATTCGGCGATCCGCGCCGGGCTGATCGGGTGGCCGGTGATGTAGAAAAAGCCCCACTCGCGGCAGGCGCGGTCAATTTGCTCAGCCACGGCGGGCCAGGCGTTCTGATCGTCGCTGTAGAGCGGGGCTATGTCGATAATCGGTAGGGTGCTCATAGAGGCTCCGGGTGGGGGCATGCTGCGAGTCTTCTCGTACCCAGGGCAGCGAAAAAGGACGATGCCCGTTAAGGCATCGTCCTTTTGATGCGGTTCTGCCAGTGAGGCAGGGACGGCATCTGGGTTATGACTTACTTCGGCAGTTCAGCCTTTACGTTTTCCACGTAGTAGTTCATCGAGGCCAGTTCGGCGTTGGTCGCGGCGACGCCGGCCGGGATTTTTTCTACGCCGCTCTGATCCTTGATCGGGCCGGTGAACGGGTGGAAGGCGCCGCTCTTGATGTCGGCGATGATCTGCTCGGCTTCGGTTTTCACATCCGCCGGCACCAGGTCGCTGATCGGCAGGCGAATGGTGTCTTCAGCCAGGCCGCCCCAGAAATCCTGTGGTGCCCACTTGCCGTCGATCACCGCCTGAGTGGATTTGACGTAGTGCGGGCCCCAGTCGTTGACGATTGAGGTCAGTACGGCTTTCGGCCCGAAGTGCGCCATGTCCGAGGCGTAGCCCACGGAATAGACGCCGCGACGTTCGGCGGTCTGGATCGGCGCAGGGCTGTCAGTGTGCTGGAACACCACGTCGACACCCTGGTCGATCAGCGCGTTGGCCGCATCGGATTCCTTGCCCGGATCGAACCAGGAGTTGACCCACACCACCTTGATCTCAGTGCCGGGGTTGTACTTGTCCAAAGCCAGCTGGATGGCGTTGATATCGCGGATGACTTCCGGAATCGGGAAGGAGGCGACGTAGCCGACTTTCTTGGTCTTGGTCATCTTCGCCGCGAGGAAGCCGCCGACATAACGGCCCTCATAGGAACGCGACAGGTAGGTGCCGAGGTTTTTGTCCTGCTTGTAGCCGGTGGCGTGCTCGAAGGTCAGCTTGGGGAACTGCTTGGCGACTTTCAGCGTCGGGTTCATGTAGCCGAAGGAGGTGGTGAAGATCAGGTCATAACCACCCTTGGCCATGTTGCGAATCACCCGCTCGGCGTCCGCACCTTCAGGGACGTTTTCCACGTAGCTGGTTTCAACCTTGTCGCCGAGCTCTTTGATCACCGCCTGACGGCCCTGCTCATGCTGGTAAGTCCAGCCGTGGTCGCCAATCGGGCCAATGTAGACAAAGCCGACCTTCAACGGATCGGCGGCAGATGCGCCCAATGTGGCGCTAAAGCCAAGGGCGGCAACGAGGGTGCGCAGCAGCGGTTTTTTGCTCTTCTCGAACATGGTTGGCGGAACTCCGATGTGTGTGGGTACGTTGTTGTTAAACAGCTGCCAGTTGGATTGCAAAAAGCTGACCAACTGGACAATTAGCGCTGCGCGCCGCGTAAAAACGCAGAACCCCGCCGAAGCGGGGTTCTGTGGAGGTGCTGTGCTGGTGCGTCAGGTGCGGCTTGTGCTGCCTACTGGTGCGTGGGGGTCAGTGCCCTGGCTGCCAGGGCTTGCCCAGTGATACCGGGGCAAACAGGCGTGTCTTGATCGCGTCGCGCGACAGCAGGACCAGCACCAGGATGGTCGCCACATAGGGCAGCATCACCAGCAGGTTGGAAGGGATCGATAGGCCGATACCCTGGGCCACCAGATGGATGATGCTGGCCAGGCCGAACAGGTAGGCGCCGAGCAATACGCGGAATACCCGCCAGCTTGCAAATACCACCAGCGCCAGGGCGATCCAGCCGCGCCCAGCGGTCATGTTTTCCGCCCACATCGGCGTATAGGCCAGCGACAGGTAACCGCCCGCCAAGCCGGCCATGGCGCCACCAAACAGCACTGCCAGGGTGCGTACGCGCAGCACCGGCAGGCCCATCGCGCTGGCCGCGTCGGGGTTTTCACCGACCGCCTGGATAATCAGGCCGATACGGCTTTTCAGCAGCACCCAGGCCACCAGGGCGAATAGGGCGAAGGACAGATAGACCAGAATGTCCTGGGCAAACAGCATGCGCCCGATCAGTGGAATCTCGCTAAGCAGCGGAATGGCGATGGGCTCAAACCCAGCCAGCGGTTTGCCGACCCAGGCCGCGCCGACAAAGGTGGAAAGGCCAACGCCGAAGATGGTCAACGCCAGCCCGGTGGCCACCTGGTTGGCGTTAAAGCCCAGGGCCACGGCGGCGAACAGCATCGACAGCAGCATGCCGGCGCTCATCGCCAGCAGCACGCCGAGCCACAGGTTGCCCGTGCTCAGGGCGACGATAAAACCGATCACCGCGCCGAACAGCATCATGCCTTCCTGGCCGAGGTTGAGCACGCCGCTCTTCTCGCAGATCAGTTCACCCAACGCCACCAGCAGCAGCGGCGTACCGGTGCGCACCATGGCGTAGAAAATATTGCTTAACAGGTCGAGGTCCATCGGGAGTTCCTACAGATACGTCGTTAGGCCATTGCTTCGGCGTTGGTTGTGCGCTGCGCCCATTTCCACTTCAGTCGTGGCCGATAGAGGATCAGCACGTCGCAGGCGAGCAGGAAGAACAGCATCATTCCCTGGAACAGTTGGGTGATCGCCTGGGGCAGGTTCATGGTCATCTGCGCGTTCTCGCCGCCCAGGTAGAGCAGGGCCATCAACAGGCTGGCGAACAGAATGCCGAGCGGATTCAGGCGGCCGAGAAAGGCCACGGTGATCGCCGCGTAGCCATAGCCCGGTGATACCTGCGGCACCAGTTGGCCAATCGGTCCGGCCACTTCACCGACACCCGCCAGCCCGGCCAGGCCGCCGCTGACCAGCAGGGCAAACCACACCAGGCGCTTTTCGCGAAAACCAACAAAGCCGGCGGCGCGGCGGTCGAGGCCGAGCACCTTGATCTGAAATCCGAGAAAGCTCTTGTGCAGCAACACCCACACCGCCACCAGGGCCAGCAGGGCGAAGTACAGGCCGGCATGCAGGCGACCGTCTTCACTCACCAGCGGCAGGCGGCTGGCATCACCGAACATTGCCGACTCAGGGAAGTTGAAACCTGCCGGGTCTTTCAACGGGCCGTGTACGAAGAACAGCAGCAGGTTCAGCGCGATGTAGTTGAGCATGATGCTGGTGAGGATTTCGTTGGCATTGAACTGCGTGCGCAACCAGGCGGTGAGGCCGCCCCAGGCTGCACCCGCTGCCACGCCGGCGAGCACCACCCAAACCAGCGCCCAGCGGCTGTCCCAGTCGATGATCTGGATAGCCATGGCGCTGCCGGCCAGCGCGCCGAGCAGCAGTTGACCTTCTGCGCCGATATTCCAGATGCGCGCCTGATAGGCCACGGCCAGGCCAAGTGCACAGAGCAGAATCGGCAGCGCCTTGACCAGCAGTTCGGATACGCCATACCAGTCTGCCAGCGGCGCAATCAGCAGAGTGTGCAGGGTGTCCAGCGGGTCGTGGCCGAGCAGGGCGAATAACAGCGCGCCGCTGCACAGAGTCAGCACTGCGGCGAGTAGCGGCGATAGCCAGAGCATGGCGCGCGATTGCTGGCCACGCGGTTCGAGGGATAACAGCATGGAAAACTCCGTCAGCTCAGGCTGGCAGCAGCGGCTGCCGGCGTGCTTGTGATAGGGGGAAGCGGGGCGAATTCACCAGCCATCCAGCGGCCGACTTCTACGGCTTCGGTTTCTGCGGTGGCGGCCAGGGGCGAGAGCTTGCCGCTGCACAGCGCGCCGACGCGGTCGCTGATCTGGAACAGCTCGTCGAGGTCTTCGGAGATCACCAGAATCGCCGTGCCGGCATCGCGCAGGGCAATCAGCGCGCGATGAATCGCCGCCGCCGCGCCCACATCCACGCCCCAGGTCGGGTGCGCGGCGACCAGCAGTTTGGGGTTCTGCAAAATCTCGCGACCCAAGATAAATTTTTGCAGGTTGCCGCCGGACAGGCTGCGCGCGGGCGCATCGGCATCCGGCGTCTTTACCGCAAAACGCGTGATGATTTCGTCGGCCAGGGCGCGCACCTTGCTGCGCTGAATCAGACCCTTGCTCAGCAGGCCTTGCTGGAAGGCGGTGAGCAGGGCGTTGTCGGCCAGGCTCATATCTGGCACTGCACCGTGGCCCAGGCGTTCGGCCGGAACAAAGGCCAGGCCCAGCTTGCGCCGCGCATCCGGGTACAGGTCGGCGATGGGTTGAGTGTCCAGGCTGATGCGTTCACGCTCGCTGCGCGGCAGACGGGTTTCGCCACTGAGCAGGGCCAGCAGCTCGTCCTGACCATTGCCGGCGACTCCGGCGATGCCGACGATCTCGCCGCTGCGCACCTCCAGGCGGATCTGGCTGAGGGTGCAGCCGAACGGGTCGGCGTTGTGCCAGCTGAGGTCATCCACGCGCAAACGCGGCAGACCGCCGTCAGCTTTCGGGTAACTGCTTTCCAGTCCCTCGGCGTCGCCGACCATCAGCCGCGCCAGCTGCAGATCGCTGCATTCGGCCGGTATGCAATGCCCCGATACCTTGCCGCCGCGCAGCACCGTGGCGCTCTGGCACAGGGCACGCACTTCGCCGAGCTTGTGGCTGATGAACAGAATGCTGCAGCCCTCGGCCGCCAGACGGCGCAGCGTAACGAACAGTTCGTCGGCCTCTTGCGGGGTTAGCACCGAGGTCGGCTCGTCGAGGATCAAGAGTTTGATGTCCTGCATCAGGCAACGGACGATCTCCACCCGCTGCCGCTCGCCGATGGACAGGCTGTGCACCAGCCGGCCCGGTTCCAGGGCCATGCCATAACGCTGCGAGACTTCGCGAATCTTCGGCTCCAGTTGTTTCGGTGTATCGGCCGCCGCGCCCATAGCCAGGGCGATGTTCTCCGCCACGCTCAAAGTCTCGAACAGCGAGAAGTGCTGAAACACCATGCCTACGCCAAGGCTGCGCGCCATGGCCGGGTCACGCATTTTCAAGGCCTCACCCTGCCAGCGAATCTCGCCGCTGTCGGGTTGGGTGACGCCGTAGATGATCTTCATCAGGGTGCTTTTGCCGGCACCGTTCTCGCCGAGTAGCGCATGGATTTCCCCAGGCGCGATGCTCAGATCGATACGGTCATTGGCCAGGCAGCCGGGGTAGCGCTTGCTGATACCGCTCAGCTGCAAGCGTGGAACAGAAGGGGAACTGGACATGGACAGAGGCTCGGGAATGACAACTGCCCTGGCTAAAGCAAAAAACTGGCCAGTGAGTCAGAAAAGCCTGCTGGCGGCGTCGATGCAAGCCCTGCCGTAATACCACGCCATTAAGTGGCCCTAGCTTGGTGCAAGGCGACGAGATGCTGGTGCGTTTTGGCGCAGTGCAGAGCGTTGCGCCAGGATTTAGAGCGGCCGCAGCTCACTCCGCCCGCGACTGATATCCGCCAGCAGTCGCTGCAACTCGGCGACCCGTGGCGCGGGGAGGGCTAAGTGCAGTTCAGCCCCCGTGGCGTTATAGTCTTCGCGCTCCAGCAGGCAGTCGAGTTCCGTCAGGCGCGCCTTGAGCAGCGGCAGTTCGGCAAACAGGCAATGGCAGCGATACTGCTCGCGGGCCACCAACTCGATGCGCGGTGCGCTTTGCAGGCATTTATTGGCGCTGCCGCCGTAGGCGCGAGCGAGGCCGCCGGTGCCGAGCTGGATGCCGCCGTAGAAGCGGATTACCAGTACCGCCACCTGATCCATCTCCTGGCTCTCGATGGCTGCAAGGATCGGCCGACCTGCTGTGCCACCGGGTTCGCCGTCGTCGCTGAAACGGTACTGCTGGCCAACTTTCCAGGCCCAGCAGTTATGGCTGGCGCTGGCGTCGCTGTGCGCCGTGATAAACGCCTGCGCCTCGGCCGCACTGGTGACCGGCGCGGTGAGGGCAATAAAGCGGCTTTTGCGAATCTCCTCGCGGTACTCGCAAGGGCCGAGCAGTGTGAAGGGCATCAGGCGTCTTTGGATGGCGGGGTCAGGCCGCAGCCCTTGAGGATGATGGCGATCAGCTGGTCGGCGGCTTCTTCGTAGTCGGCTTTCACCAGGCGCGAGCGACCGGTGACGCGGCAGATCTGCGAGGCAAAGTCGGCGTAATGCTGGGTGCTGCCCCACAGCAGGAAGATCAGGTGCACCGGGTCGACCGGGTCCATCTTGCCGGCGGCGCTCCAGGCTTCAAACACCGCCGCGCGGCCACGGAACCAGGTCTGGTAATCCTGATTGAGCATCTGCGAGAGGTGCTCGCCACCGCTGATCACTTCCATGGCGTAGATACGCGAGGCTTTCGGGTGGCGGCGGGAAAATTCCATCTTGGCGCGGATATAACCGGCCAGCGCGATGGCGGGATCATCGTCCACGCTCAGGTTGTTGAAGGTGTTGTCCCACAGTTCAAGGATGTTCACCAGCACCGCCTGATACAGCCCCAGCTTGTTGCTGAAGTAGTAATGCAGGTTGGCCTTGGGCAGACCAACGTTCTGCGCGATGGTGTTCATGCTGGTGCCTTTGAAGCCGTGGCGGGCGAACTCTTCCTCGGCGGCCTTGATGATCGCCTCTTCGTTTTTCTGCCGAATCCGGCCGGCAGGTTTGTTGTTCGGATCGGCTCGGTGCGCAAGTACTTCAACAGTCATGGGCGGTTCCGCAGTGGTCAGGTTTTCGGACGACTGCACTGATAACCCAGAGCCGCCGAGGTGACAAGCGCGAGGGGCAGAAAAAGCTGGTTAAGCGCCATTTGCCGGGCCTTGTGCACCGTCTTTGTGCGAAAAGCGGCGCCTAACAGCGGGTTGCGCCGTGATCCAAAGCGCGGCGTATCAACAGGCCGTTGAGAAACGTAGGCGAGGCAGGCAAGACAAGGCGCTACGCCAGTAACAGCCTCCGGCTGGTCAAAACAGGCGAGGAAGCGGAGTTTACGAGCTGTAAATGAGCATTCCGAGCCTGTTTTTAACGCCGTATTGCCAACGCAGGTAGTTTTGCAGCGGCCTGTTAACCTTCGGCCAGGGCCTCCAGAAAGCTCTCCAGCACCAGGTGCGGGCGGCGGCCTTTGCGTGTCACTGAGGCCAGGCTGATGTCATAGAAACGGCTGGCCGACTTGAGTACGCGCAGGCGGCCCTGTTGCACCCAGGCCTGGGCGTAATGGTCGGGCAGATAACCGATATAGCGCCCGGTGAGAATCAGAAAGGCCATGCCTTCACGGTCGGAGGCGCTGGCGGTGCAGTTGAGCGCTTGATAGTGGCTCTGCACCTCGGGCGGCACGCGGAAGGTCGGGGCGATGGCCTCCTGCGCGTTCAGGCGTTCATCGTCCAGCTGCTGGTCATCGACGTAGAACAGCGGGTGGCCGACCGCGCAGTAGAGCAGCGAACGCTCGTCGTACAGCGCCTGGTATTCAAGCCCGGACAGCGCCGTGACCTGCGGCACCACGCCGATGTGCAGGCGGCCGTCGAGCACGCCTTGCTCCACTTCGCTCGGCGGGGTCATGCGGATGTGGATGTGCACGTCCGGGCCGCGTTCTTTCAGGCGTGCCAGCGCATGGGTGATGCGCATGTGCGGCACTGTCACCAGGTTGTCGGTCAGGCCGATGTTCAGCTCGCCGCGCAAGTGCTGGTGCAGGCCGTTGACCTCGGTGCGAAAGCTCTCCAATGCCGTCAGCAGTTGCAGGGTGCTCTGGTACACCTCGCGGCCTTCTTCGGTCAGAGCAAAACCAGCGCGGCCGCGTTGGCACAGGCGCAGGCCGAGGCGCTGCTCCAAATCGCTCATCTGCTGGCTGATCGCCGAGCGGCCGATGCCCAGGGCGCTTTCAGCGGCGGAAAAGCCGCCGCACTCCACCACGCTGCGAAACAGCTTCAGCAAGCGGATATCAAAGTCGCTGACTTGGGCCAATGGGTCGGGGCGGCGAGTGCTCATGGTGAGGTGCTCATGGTGAGGTCTTTGTTTAGCGAGCGCTTAACTAAAGATAAGAAGAGTCGTGTTTTCCTGACTCTAAGCCCGTGGCACCTTTACTGGCAACAGATTCGACTTTACCGCTTCAATCGCCCACACCGAGGCCACCATGAACATGCCGCAGATCGAAGTCCCGTCCCTGGCCAGCCAGCTCAAGCTGGATGCGCACTGGATGCCGTTTTCCGCCAACCGCAACTTCAAGCGCGACCCGCGTTTGATCGTCGGCGCCGATGGCAATCACTTCATCGATGACAAGGGCCGTCGCGTATTCGACAGCCTGTCAGGCCTGTGGACCTGTGGCGCTGGGCACAACCGCAAAGAAATTCAGGAGGCCGTGGCCAAGCAGCTGGGCACCCTGGATTACGCACCGGGCTTCCAGTACGGCCACCCGCTGTCCTATCAGCTGGCCGAGAAAATCACCGAGCTGACACCCGCCGGCCTCGACCACGTGTTCTACACCGACTCCGGCTCCGAGTGCGCCGACACCTCGGTGAAGATGGCCAAGGCTTATTGGCGCCTGAAAGGCCAACCGAGCAAAACCAAATTTATTGGCCGTGCCCGTGGCTACCACGGCGTGAACATCGCCGGCACCTCGCTGGGCGGCATCGGCGGTAATCGCAAGATGTTCGGCCAGATGATGGACGCCGACCACCTGCCGCACACCTTGCAGTCGCACCTGGCCTTCACCAAGGGCATGGCGGCTACTGGCGGTGTTGAGCTGGCCAACGAGCTGTTGAAACTGATCGAACTGCACGACGCCTCGAACATTGCCGCGGTGATTGTCGAGCCAATGTCCGGCTCCGCCGGGGTGATCGTGCCGCCAGTCGGCTACCTGCAGCGCCTGCGTGAGATCTGCACGCAGTACAACATCCTGCTGATCTTCGACGAAGTGATCACCGCCTACGGCCGTATGGGCAAGTGGACCGGTGCCGAGTTCTTCGGCGTGGTGCCGGACATCATGAACACCGCCAAGCAGGTCACCAACGGCGCGATTCCGCTGGGCGCAGTGATCGCCTCCAGCGAGATCTACAACACCTTTATGAACCAGGCGATCCCCGAGCACATGGTCGAGTTCGGCCACGGCTACACCTACTCGGGCCACCCGGTGGCCTGCGCCGCTGGCCTGGCGACCCTGGAGCTGCTCAAGCGCGACAACCTGATCGAGCAGTCCGCCGCCCTGGCGCCGATCTTTGAAGAGAAGCTGCACAGCCTCAAAGGCAGCAAGAATGTCGTCGACATCCGCAACTGCGGCCTGGCCGGCGCGATCCAGATCGCCCCGCGTGACGGCGACCCGGTGATCCGTCCGTTCGAGGCCGGTATCAAACTGTGGAACGCCGGTTTCTACGTGCGCTTCGGCGGCGACACCCTGCAGTTCGGGCCAACCTTCAACACCAAGCCCGAGCAGCTGGACTCCGTGTTCAACGCCGTCGGTGATGTGCTGAATAGCCTCGACTAAGCGACCCCTCATTCCCTGCAGGAGCCAGCAGCCAGGCTCCTGCAAAAACAAGATCCGTTATTAAGGAATTGCCATGACCCTCGTTAATCACCTGATCCACGGCGAACTGACTGCCGGCACCGGCCGTAGCGCTGACGTGTTCAACCCGTCCACCGGCGCGGCGACCAAGAAAGTCGCCCTGGCCGACCGCGCCACCATGCAACTGGCCATCGACTCGGCCAAGAGCGCCTTCCCGGCCTGGCGCAACACCCCGCCAGCCAAGCGTGCCCAGGTGATGTTCCGCTTCAAGCAACTGCTGGAGCAGCACGAAGCGACCATCTCCAAGCTGATCAGCGAAGAGCACGGCAAAACCCTCGAAGACGCCGCCGGTGAACTCAAGCGCGGTATCGAAAACGTCGAATTCGCCTGCGCCGCCCCGGAAATTCTCAAGGGCGAGTACAGCCGCAACGTCGGCCCGAATATCGACGCCTGGAGCGACATGCAGCCAATCGGCGTCGTGGCCGGCATCACCCCGTTCAACTTCCCGGCCATGGTGCCGTTGTGGATGTACCCGCTGGCCATCGTCTGCGGCAACTGCTTCATCCTCAAGCCGTCCGAGCGTGACCCAAGCTCCACCCTGTATATCGCCCAACTGCTGATCGAGGCCGGTCTGCCAAAAGGCGTGCTCAACGTGGTGCACGGCGACAAGGAAGCGGTGGATGCGCTGATCGAAGCGCCGGAAGTCAAAGCCCTGAGCTTTGTTGGCTCCACGCCGATTGCCGAATACATTTACAGCGAAGGCACCAAGCGCGGTAAGCGCGTTCAGGCCCTGGGCGGCGCGAAGAACCACGCCGTGTTGATGCCCGATGCCGATCTGGACAACGCCGTCAGCGCACTGATGGGCGCCGCCTACGGTTCTTGCGGCGAGCGTTGCATGGCCATCTCCGTGGCCGTGTGCGTAGGCGACCAGATCGCCGATGCCCTGGTCGAGAAGATCGTGCCGCAAATCAAGGCGCTGAAAATCGGTGCCGGCACCTCCTGCGGCCTGGACATGGGTCCGCTGGTTACCGGCGCGGCGCGTGACAAGGTAAAAGGCTACATCGATGCTGGTGTGGCCCAGGGCGCAAGCCTGGTGGTTGACGGTCGTGACCTGGTGGTGGCAGGCAATGAAAACGGCTTCTTCGTCGGCGGCACCCTGTTCGACAAGGTGACCCCGGAGATGGCCATCTACACCGACGAAATCTTCGGCCCAGTGCTGTGCATCGTCCGCGTCGGCAGCCTGGAGGCGGCCATGCAGCTGATCAACGACCACGAATACGGCAATGGCACCTGTATCTTCACCCGCGACGGTGAAGCCGCGCGGTTGTTCTGCGACGAGATTGAAGTCGGCATGGTCGGCGTCAACGTGCCGCTGCCCGTACCGGTTAGCTACCACAGCTTCGGCGGCTGGAAGCGCTCGCTGTTCGGCGACCTGCATGCCTACGGCCCGGACGGTGTGCGCTTCTACACCCGCAAAAAAGCCATCACCCAGCGCTGGCCGCAGCGCGCTTCTCACGAAGCGGCGCAGTTTGCGTTCCCGAGTAATGGCTAAGTAACACCCCAGGGGGCTGATCGCAGGATCAGCCCCCTTTTTTGAGTTTCCGGTAGATGGGTTGAGCGCAGCGATACCCATCAAGCAACAACCGCTTTACGCAACAAACCAGCCGCGCGGGCGCGGCGTTGGTGCAGTGACCGCAGGTTACGGCACCCCTTGGGTGAGCGGGTTCAGGGTTTCCTGGCCCGTAAGCCCGCTCTCCCAAGGGCAGCCCACTTCAATTATTTATGAAGAGGACTCCTTGCAATGAGCAAACCCATGATTGGCCTTCCCCTGTGCCGTTGGCAGCTGACCAGCCGTGATATCGGCTGGTTTCACCTGGTCGGTGAGAAGTACATCCACGCCGTCACCGGCTTCGGTGCCTTCCCGCTGATGATCCCGGCTTTCGGCGATGACCTGGACATGGACACCGTACTGGATAGCGTCAGCGGCATCATGTTCGGCGGCTCACTCTCCAACGTGCACCCCAGCTTCTACGGCGACGACCATCCCGGGCTCGGCCTGGCCGACAAACCCCGTGATGAAACCGTGCTGCGCCTGCTGCGCGCCTGTATTGATCGCGGCATTCCCTTCCTCGGCATCTGCCGGGGCATGCAGGAAATGAACGTGTTGTTTGGCGGCACCCTGCACCGTGAAGTGCACGAGGTTGAAGGGCGTCTTGATCACCGTGAGGTGAAGGACGTACCGGACGATGTGGCCTACGGCCCGATGCACAACGTCACCTTGACCGAGGGCGGCGTGTTGCATTCGCTGTTCGGTGAGCGGCAGATCAAGGTCAACTCGTTGCATGGTCAGGGGATTGATCGGCTGGGTGAGGGCTTGCAGGTTGAAGCCGTGGCCGAGGATGGGCAGATCGAGGCGGTCAGTGTGATTGGCGCCAAGGCGTTTGCCGTTGGGGTGCAGTGGCATCCTGAGTATCGCTATTGGGAGAAGGCGGATTACAACGCGCTGCTGGGGGCGTTTCATCAGGCGGCGAGGGAATATCAGGTGAGGAAGCTTGAGCGTTGCAGTGAGGCGGCGTTGGTCTGATCCGCGTGATGTGCTGAGCGGTGATCCAAACAAAAGGCCCGTCGATTGACTGGCCTTTTGTTTGCATAGTTGATGGGTATCAAACCATCCACGTGCTGCGTTTCCATCTCTTGATGGCACCCTGTTACAGCGAGGACGTCTGGTTTTTTCGCAGGGCTTGCAGAGGTTATTGAGGAGTTGATGCTTTCAATGTGAAGTGTTGGTGATCATCAAGTCGATGAGGACTTCACAGGTTCATGCCGAGGTTTCGGGGGTTGATAGATAGTCGTTGAATTCAGGGTCAAGCCCGAAGTCGAGCAATTTTGGATGCTGGGTTATGTATTCCCATACTTCCCTGCTGCTGTTCAGCGGTGCATGTCCGTAGACCTTGTCTAGCGCCTTGAGTGTGGTCGTAACTAACTGGTTCTTGCAGTACATGCGAATCTTCTCCGAATTCGCATGCCGCCTCTGCTGCAACTCAGCGATGATCCAAAGCGCCGGCCGCCACCAGTCGTAGGCGAAGTCACAGTGCTTGATCACGGTGGCCGAGGATTCGCGCTGCGCTAACATGGCGAAGAAGTTGAGAATGTTGTCGAGCATCAGTCGATCGGCGCGATCAGCGTGGATGATCTGCTGGTCGTCTAGGTTCTGCTTTTCCGCATCCAGCGTGCGAAGGGTTTTCGCGCAGGCCGGCGGAAAGGGTAGCTGCTCAACCACGAACAGGCGGCTGGCCAGATACTCGGCGTACTCACGGTGCTGGATGCCCGTGAGCAGCGCCCGGAACGCACCGTCCTTCACCTGCTGAAACTCTAGGCTTGTGAATGTCTGGAACAGCTCGAAGATGGACCGCTCAATCTCTTCGCGCCGTGCGATGCGCGATTCTTCTGCTTGGAACGCCAGGGTGATGATCACGCCACCAAACGCCAGTGCGGTGAATAACACATTCAGACCGTTGTACACAGGCTCGAAGGGCTCGTTGAAGGTGTCGCTTGGAATCAGGTAGCGCGCGATCGGATAGGCCATCACCCAGATCATGACGATCAGGAACATGGTTAGACCGGCAAGCTTGATCGGTCGGGAAATACTCATTGGTGTGTTGTTCCTTTTGTTGAGCACTTTCGATTCCGCACGGCAAGTGCTTGGCCCCCTGTGGCGGTGGTGCCGAGCATTTGCAGTTCAAAACGGCTGTTCTGCGCTTTGACCAGATCGCTCAGTTTTTTAAAGCCATACATCCGCGAGTCAAAGTCGGAGCGTAGCTTGCTGATATTGGAACCGAGCAGTCCCAGGTAGCACCAACCATCCTCGTCCGAGTTGTCATCAATCACCTTGGCAATAAAGTCCACCGGAACTTTCTGCGGTCTGACCTTGGGAGGTGCGGGCGGCGTGGCAGGTTTGCTTTCTGCTGTGGTGGCAGGTGCTGGTGCAGCGGTTGTACCCCCATTGTTGAGGCTTTCTGGCTCGGCAAGGTCGGCGTCGTTGCGCAGCAGTTCGGTGTAGATAAATTTGTCGCAGGCGGAAACGAAGGGTTTGGGTGTTTTCTGTTCGCCAAAGCCGATCACTTCCAGCCCTTCTTCACGCAGGCGTGCGGCCAGGCGGGTGAAGTCGCTGTCGCTGGAGACCAGGCAGAAGCCATCAAAGCGCCGGGTATAGAGCAGGTCCATGGCGTCGATGATCAGTGAGCTGTCGGTGGCGTTTTTGCCGGTGGTGTAGGCGAACTGCTGCATGGGTTGAATCGAGTGTTCCAGCAGTACCTTCTTCCAGCCGCCCAGTTGCGGGCCAGTCCAGTCACCGTAGATGCGTTTGACGCTGGCGACGCCGTATTTGGCGATTTCCTCGAACAGGCCTTCAACAATTGCAGCGGAGGCGTTGTCGGCGTCGATTAGCACGGCGAGGTGCTTTTGCTGCCGAGCGGGGCTGGGTTTGGCGGCCATGCTTCTTCCTTGAATGAGGTTGGCTCGACCTTACTGCGAATTGATGGCCATGCGCCATAGTTTGCGCATAGGCTTTTGGTCTTGGGTCGGTGTGTATCCGCCGCTTGTGTGCTGACCGGTCTATTGGTTCCGCCCTTACGGCGGGTCACTTCTGGCAAACGCCCCAGAAGTAACCAAGAGGTCTTGCCCCTTGCATACGGGTCTCGCTGCGCTCGACTTCCCTCGTTCCATCATTGCTCCAGGGGCACGCCGCGAAGGGCCATCCATGGCCCATCGCGGCTCTCGCGGCATCCATGCCGCTCAACCCCTTCCGCAAAGATTCCACTCGGCCTCCTGATGGGGCGGTTGGCGTCGTCTGTTAAATCGCGGGTGAAAAGAAAAAAGCCCGCAGGGCGGATGTGCTTTCTCTTTGGTTACTTTCTGCGCGTGCAAAGAGATACGGAGCGAAGCGCAGTAACAGCCGCAGGCTGGCCCGAAGGGGAGCGCAGCGAATCAAGTAACTCGCCGTAAGGGCGAAACCCTTAATCCGCCTCACCGCTGCGGCGGCGGAATACCTGCGATCAACCAATCACCGATTTACCGCGACAGTCGCTTTCGCGCGGCAGCTGTGTCGTGGTGAGGCCAGCGCTGGCGCTGTCATAAGCCTTAACTATCCTCTACAAGCGCCGATAGAGCGTATTACTGGCCAGCTAGAAGGCGATGTCCCATGAATATCAAATCCAAACTGTTGCTGAGCTTTCTGGTGGCAACCCTGATTCCGGTTCTGGTGGTGGCGCTGCTGACGATTCGCAACGTCACGCAGCAGGCTAAAGAGAACTTTCTGGTGTCCAGCAGCCTGGATATGAAGCTGGTGAACAACAGCTTTGCCACTTTCTTTGATTCGGTGGGCCACACTGTTTCCGCCCTGGCGGAATACCCCGCAGTGCAGGATGCCCAGAACGGCGAGCTGACCACCTACTTCGGTGAGGCGCGCAAACCGGGCGAGGTGGCGACCGCCAATGGTGGACGCGAGAAGCAGATATTCGATTACTTCTCCAGCATCGGTAAGAACAACCCCACCTTCGGCTACGTGTACATGAGCGATACCAAGGGCGGCTATGTGGAGTGGCCGGGCACCGGGGATTACGGTGACTGGGACCCGCGCCAACGCGAGTGGTACCCCATCGGCCGCGACGCCAATTTCACCCTGGCCCGCCGCGACGGTTATTACTGGGAGCCGGATGACGCGGTGTATGTCTCGGTGCTCAAGGGCTTCAAGGACACCGCCGGACAGTTCGCCGGGGTGGTGGCGGTGGATGTGTCGCTCAAAGCGCTCACCGATATGGCGCAGAAGGTGCGCTTTGGTGAAACCGGTTTTCTGATGCTGGCGGAGGGCAGCGGCACCTTGCTGGTGGATGGCCTGAAGCCGGATAACAACTTCAAGAAGGTCAGCGAGCTGCCCGGCGAGCACTTTGCGGTTATCGGCAAAACCGAGAACGGCCTGGTGGAGGTGGAGATCGACGGGGTGGCGTATATGGCCAACGTTTACACCTCGCCTGAGCTGGGCTGGAAGTTTGTCGGCTTCAAGCAAGCCGACGAGATTTACGCGAGCGCCCGCGAGCTGACCTGGATCACCTTGATTGTCTGCGTGGTGCTGGTGCTGGTATTCGGCGCGGCTGGGGTGGTGATCTCCAACCGTATCGTCAACCCGATCAACCTGGTGAAGGACGGGCTGCGCACCATCGCTCAGGGTGAAGGTGACCTGACCCGCCGCCTGGATCTGCTCAGCAAGGATGAAACCGGCGAGCTGGCCAAGTGGTTCAATCAGTTTATTGCGTCGATCCAGGGCATGATTCGTGTGATCAAGGAGAACGCCATCAGCATGGATGGGGTTTCCAGCGATACCAACAAGCGCACCACGGCGATGTCCGCCACACTGCAACGCCAGTTGAGTTCGGTGGAGCAGATCGTCACGGCGGTGACCGAGATGTCCTCGGCGGCCAACGAGGTGGCCAAGACCTGTGTACAAACCGCCGATGTGTCGGAGCAGGGGCTGGTGGCCACGCGCAATGGCAAAGAGGTGATCGCCCGCAGTACGTCCGGGGTCAACAAGCTCGGCGCCAGCATCCAGAACTCCAACAAGGTGCTGCAGGAGCTGGAGAAGGAAACGGTCAACATCAATAACATCCTCTCGACCATTCAGCAGATCGCCGAGCAGACCAACCTGCTCGCCTTGAACGCCGCCATCGAAGCTGCCCGTGCGGGCGAGCAGGGGCGCGGGTTTGCGGTGGTGGCCGATGAAGTACGCAACCTGGCCAAACGCACCCAGGACTCCACCGAGCAGATCAACAATATCCTCAACCTGCTGGTCAACCGCATCAAGGAAGTGACGGTGAGCATGGACCAGAGCCTGGTCGAGTCGGGCAAGGCCATCGTGCTGTCCGAGGAGGTCATGGCTGCTTTCGAAAGCATTGAAGGCAAGGTGCAGATGATCCGCGACATGACCATGCAGATCGCCACCGCGACCGAGGAACAGCACCTGGTGACCGAGGAAATCAACCAGAACATCGTCGCCATCAACGACGCGGTGACGCAAATATCGGTGCAGGCCGCCGAGGTGGAGAGCTACGCCCAGGAACAAAGCGGCCTGAGCAGTGAGCTGAAACAGCTGGTGGTGCGTTTCCGTACGGAGTAGGCCGGCCGCGCTGCTTTATACCGAGAAAAAGCCCCGCAATTGCGGGGCTTTTTTGTTTACCAGCGATAGCCGTGGCCATGGCCGTCGTACCGACGGTGTTTGTGGCCATGCCAGCGTTTATGACGCGGCCGCTCCTGTATGTAATACACCGGGGCTGGCTGGTAGTAGACCGGCTGGCGCTCGTAGTACACCCGTTGCGGAGGGTAATACGCTGGTGGCGGTGGGTAGTACTCGCGCGGTGGCGGAGCGTAAACCCGCGCGGGACGGCTCTGGCTGACAAGTACGCCGCCAATCACCGCGCCCACCATGGCTCCGGCAATCGCTGCGTCACGGTTGGAGGCCTGCGCTGGGGCCTGGGCAAACAGCGCCAGACTGGCCACCAGGCCGGTGATAAGAGGGATACGCGACAGCATGATCGAAACTCCTGTGCAAACCGGTCTTTCCCGGCTTGTAGTTTCGACACTGGGTGTTGCGCGGCATTGCAGGGCGCAATGTAAAGCCTGTGTAAAACAGTACGGCGCGTAATGCCTGGTGATAAGGCCGCCAGGGGTTGCGGGCTGACGGCGACCCATGAGGGCAATAGCGTTGCTGGTCAGCCTTGATAAGAGGAAGCCTCGCGGGATCAACCTAAGGGTATTACTCGGTAGTACCTGGTGGCGGCTTAGGCTTAAGGAATCACTGGTGTCTGATTGCCGGTTGTAGCTGCGGCGACGCCTGGTGTTGCGACTGGTGCCTGGTTCTGTGCGGCCAGGTAGGCCTGTAACTTGGCCATCTGGTCATTCTTCAATTGGATCAGGCGCTGCAGTTTGTCGAGTTGGCTTTGCAGGTCGGCAATACGGCTTTTCAGCTCAGCGTTTTCACGATTGGTCGAATCGAGGCTTTCTTGGGTCATTGCCAGTTGATCAAGCAGGGCCTTGTTGCCTGCGTTGCCTTTGTCACTGCCGGCGCCCGCCTTGTCGCTGCCTTCGGCAACCAGTTTCAGGTTATCGCGGCGTTCAATTGTGGCTGGCGTAGCGGCCGCAGTATTGCGCTTGCTGGCATCCAACTGACGGGTGCTGGCAGCAACACTGCGGCTCTCACGCCAGGCGGCGGTTTGCTGGTTAACCTGCGCAATGGCGGCGCTTTGCGTGCGGCTGTTGATGTGTTGGGCATCGGGTAGGCGCAGCACCTGACCGCTTTTCATGCGGTTGATGTTGTTATCGATAAAGGCCTGCGGATTCAGCTCCTGGATGGCCAGCATGGCTTGATGCACGCTACCGTCAGCCCGTACACGGTTGGCAATGTCCCAGAGGTTGTCGTTGGCGGTGGTCGTGTACTCATTGCCTGCCAATGGTGTGGCGGCAGCCGTGCTGGCGGATGCTGGTTGAGTTGCGCTAACTGCTGGGCGTGCTACCTGCGGCTGTGTGCGTGGCAAAGCAGGCGCTGCGGTTACAGGCTGATTTACTGCGGCAGGAATTACGCTTTGCGCGGTATAGAGCGGTGGGTCCAGCAGCAGGGTGTATTCACGCTGCAACTGGCCATTGGGCCAGAGCACTTGCACCAAGAAGTTCAGGTAAGGCTCACGCATCGGCTTATTCGAGGTCACCCGGATAACGCTTTTGCCATTGGGCTTGAGGACCGGGGTAAATGTCAGGTCCGTCAGGAAGAACTGACGATCAATCCCTGCCTTGTTGAAGGCTTCCGCAGAGGCCAGGGCCGGCATCACTTCGTTGGCGGCCAGGTCGCGGCTTTCCAGCAGTTCGATCTCCGCCACCAAAGGCTGGTTGAGTGCTGACTGCAGTGTTACTTCACCCAGCCCTAGCGCGTGCGCCATGCCGGATGACAGCGCCGAAGTCGCTGCAATTGCCAGCACCAGTTTACGAACCCGAGCCATAGCGTTATCCCTTGGTTGATCTGTTGATGGACCCGCAAAAGGGTCTTGAATCGAGTGCAGTTTTAGTTGCAGGCGGCCTGCTCAACACGCGGTTCGGCCAGCATGGGCCGCGTCGAAAGCGCTGGGATCTTATGGATTCATGCTGATTAATTGTGTTGATCAGCTAGCAAAACGCTCAAGATTCTTGGCATGAATTGCCGTAAATGCGTCATCGGTCGCGCGCGCAGCAGTTGCCGACGTGGGCTGGTAAGCAAGGGGGCGGGTTGACGCGGTGTCGCTGCGGTACCGTCAGGTGGTCTGACGGCACCCAGGGGGAGGGGGCTTAGCTGGTTTGTGCGTCTTTGCGGCACTGCGCCTGCAGGGCAGCCCAGCCGTCGGCGCCAAGGTCTTCAAGGGTCTGGATATTGGCTTCGAAGATTGCCTCAGGCTCAGGGAACGCCGCCACGGCCCGGTCGATGCTGGCTTCACGGAGGATATGCAGCATCGGGTAGGGCGAGCGGTTGGTGGCGTTGCTGAGGTCGTTGGCCGCCGTGTCGGCAAACTGGAACTGCGGGTGGAAGCTGGCCACTTGCAGGGTACCGCTGTAGCCGAGTTCGTCGAGTGCATCATCGACCACCCCGAGGAAGTCGTTGAAATCGAGGAAGTCAGTCAGGGCGGCGGGGTGGATCAGTAAGGTGGTGTCCGTTTCGCTGGGCTCGCAGTGGGCGAGCGCATGCAACTCGTCGATCAGCATGCTGAGCAGTACTTCCGGCTCGCTGTCGGTACACACCACGTAGCGTACTTGCCCTTTGACCTGCACGGCCTTGGCGAACGGGCAGAGGTTCAGGCCGATCACGGCACGATCAACCCAGGCGCGGGTTTCGGCAATGGCGTGGGCGGCGCTCGGGAGGGTGGTGCTGGACATAGGGCAATACTCGGGCTGGCGTGGGGTGAAGTTTAGCGCCAATAGTGGCGTGAAGGGTTCGCCGGGCGCTTGTCAGCGTTCAGCCGCTGGTGCGCTGTGGGTTGCCAGCGCGGCGCAATGGGCTGCAGCTGCCCGGATCGATGGCGCCGACATAAGGGTTGCCGTGGCCCATCACGCAGCCGACTTGCTGGTTGCGCCAGCGCTCCCACTCGCTGATCGGGTATTGGCGGTTCCAGGCCTCGTAGGTGCGTCGGTCGAGCTTGGACAGTTTCAGCTGGTAGCGTTCGGCCATATACAGATAGATACGCGCTGCCGCACCACGCGTATGGGCTGGCGGCATGGCGGTTTTCGCCTTGAAGTTGACCACCATCGGGCAGGCGCCGTACTGCGTGGGTTTGTCGCTGAGCATGCCGAGGGCGTAGTTGGAGCGGTCACCATTCACCTCACCGATGCTTGGCACCAGGTTGTGCAGGTCGGCTTCGGCGGCTTTGAAACGGGCGTCGTTGCGCGCGCAGTTCTTGCGTCCGCCGTCCTGCCAGCACTGGCGCTGATGGCCGATTACCCAAGCGGGCACCACATGCTCCCATTCCAGGCGCTGGGCACGGCGCAGCTGTTTGCGGGGGCTGTAGCCACAGCTGCCGAGGTCGACGCGGTTACCGCTGTACGCGCAATGGCAATAAAAGGTGCTGGGACGTTCGGCATACAACCGCCAGGCGATTTTCTTCGCGGCACTGAAGGTTTTCGGGGCATCGGCATAAGCGGGTAGGGCAACCAGCAGGCAAAACAGGACAAGCAGACGCAGCATGGGGCACTCGGCAGCCAAAAAGCTGCGGATCATACCGATTAAAGCGCTCTGCGACGGGCCTTTTGCCGCGCTGCTGATCAGCGGTTAGCAATCTTTTGCGCCTGAGGCGGTCTGTTGGCAGTCCACCTGAGCTTATGCAGCTAGGTGTTTGATTGTGCTGAAAGTCATGTATTCAGGAGGAAAACTGGCCAATCTGGATTTTGTTGCTAGCGTTACCCCATCACACCGCAGCGGACGACCTCCTCTGATGAGTACTGTGCAGCGTTGGCAATGGCTAAGAAATGGGCCCGTCTGGTCGGGCGGCAACGCTGTGGCAATGCGCCTGTCGGTGCTCGTTGTGCTGTTACTGGCGGTCAGTGGTTGCGCAACCCGGCAAGATCACCAGACCATCGTCAGCAACCGCAGTCCGATCAAACCCACCGAATTCTTCCAGAGCCATGCCGACCGTATGGCCACCCTGGGCATGCGCAACAACCTCAACAGCCTCTACCGTTTGATGGACAAGCTGTATCTGCGCAACCCGCGCGAGTGGCGTAAAACCGGTTTACCTGATGTGGAGTCCGCCAAACGCGCGGTGCACCGCGCCATTGAACTTGATCAGCCGCTTCCCCAGCTAGGCGGGCGCACTGATGTTGCGGCGCTGAGTTATGCCCTGAGCGCCGAGTACCGGGGCGATCGCGTGGGAGCGTTTATCTATTCGCTGGCAAGCATGCTGATTACCGCCCACGGCGGACGCACGGAGTACTACCTGAGCGATACGTTGGACCCGCAGTTTGTCCACAACGCTGCGCGCAATGTCGAGAAGGCCAGCTGGATGCTCGCCCAGCGTACCGATGCCGGCGGCAAGCCTTGGCTGCTGTCCAATGAGATTTCCGCCGAGGGGCATAACCTCAGCTATGCCGTGGAGTTCGGCAAGATCGTCGCGCGTCTGGATCTGCTCACCGATGTGCTGGATGAGCGCTATCGGCGCATGGGCGTGAGTTATGCCCAGGGCCTGCTGTTTATGAACTTCCTGCCCGTGCAATAAACCCTCAGTAGCCTTCTTCCAAGCGTTTATTACTTTGCGCGTTGGCGGCTTCGATCTGTTGTTTCAGCTGTTCGGTCTGTTGTTGCAGTTGGGTGGCCTGCTCGGCTTGCAGGCTGGCAGTTGCGGCGGTTTCACCGAGACCGCAGGCGCTCAGAACCAGGGTGGCTGCGAGCATTAAAAACACACGGGTGGCGCGCATGGCGGCTCCTGGCAAGTGGCGCGCGGCTTAATGCCAGCGCGAGTAAATGGTTTCCAAGGTGCCAGCCTGTCTTAAGCGCTCTAGCGCTGCCGAGAACTGTTTGGCACGGGCGCTATCGCCTTTGGCGAAGGCCACATAACGCGGCATTTCCACCAGGGGTTTGGGCAGAATGCGTACGCTCTGTTCTGCGCGCTGCTCGCGAACGAAATACATCAGTTGCACACGATCACCGACGATCAAATCAATGCGCCCTGCTAGCAGCATCGACACCAGCTGCCGTGGGTTCTGCGCACTGGTATCGCGTGACAGTTCGGCTTTGTCGAAATCCGATTGGTAGGCATACCCCCGTACCTGGCCAATGGTGAAGAGTGACAGATCGTCCAGTTTGTCCCAGTCGTTAAGGGTGGTTTTACGCGAGGTCATAAACACCGTTGAACCGGTACGGATCGGCCCGGCCAGCTCGTATTGCTGCATCCGTTCGGGGGTCCCAGCGAACTGAAAGGCCATGGCCACTTCACTGCGATCGATCATGCGCTTGACCCGCTCCCAGGGGTACAGGCGCAAGCTGTAGGGGATTTTGGCCTCTTGCATCACCGCCTCCACCAACTCCACATCCAGTCCGCGCGGCTGGTCATCCTCAATGGTGACAAAGCTATAGGGTGCAAACTGCTCATCGCCCACCACCTTCCAGGGTTCGGCTTGCACAGCCCAGGGCAGTAATAGCGTCAAGCACAGCGCAACAATACGCATGAGGTCCTCCAGGCGGGCGCCTCGAACGAGCGAATAGCTCTGCATTGATGCTAGCTAATGAAAAAAGCCCCGGCAGCTGACCGGGGCTTTTTTTGCTGCAAGTTGACTCAGACTTTGCGCACGAACTCGGATTTCAGCTTCATCGCGCCGATGCCGTCGATCTTGCAGTCGATGTCGTGGTCACCGTCGCACAGGCGGATACCTTTGACCTTGGTACCGACCTTGACCACCAGGGATGAGCCTTTGACTTTCAGGTCTTTGATCACGGTGATCGTGTCGCCGTCCTGCAGCACATTACCCACTGAGTCCTTGATCACCTTGGCGTCATCTGCCGCGTCGCTCGCGCCAGTGGCCGACCATTCGTGGGCGCACTCCGGGCATACCAGCTGGGCGCCGTCTTCGTAGGTGTATTCGGAGTTGCATTTAGGGCAGGGCGGCAACGTGCTCACGGCGGGTCCTTGATAGGTCGATAGGAAAAGGCCGCATATTGTATAGGGTTTTATGGTTTCGCGCCGGGTGCTGGCGGTTGTGGCCAGTTAAGCGTGCCACGGTCATTAAAACGCCAGGTGCCAAACAGGCCGTTGGCCAACTTGCCACGCAATTCATAGGGCAGCCCCTGGCCGTCCTGATAGCCGGCCATGCCCCAGGCCTGGCGCAGTGCGGCGTAGGCGGAAAGGCTGACCGGAATACGCAGGATGCTTTCACCGTAACGGGGTACTTGCCCGCGTTGGTCACTGACGCCACTGAGCAGCGGTTGCTGGTTGACCTGCAGCTCAAGGTCCACGCCGTCGAAATCGATGGCCTGGCCATTGGGGTTCTGTACCCGCAGTTTGATTGCGAAGCGTGCTTCCAGGCCTTCACCGGGCAGCGGCTCGATACCGACCAGTTCGATGCGCAAAGGGTCGCGCGTGGCCAGGGTGCTGCACGCAGCCAGGGTGAGCAGCAGGCTGACAAACAGGGCGCGGACGAATGTGCGGTGAAGGGCGTTGGGCATGCTAGGTTTCCACTGCTGAGTAATCACAGAGTAGAAGACCCCGAGAGCGCGGCGATTACGCCGCAGCAGGGCAAATTAGCGCGAGAAGGGTTGTTGCAGGAGATGCCCGCCAGCCTTAATCACAGGTACTGGCGGGTTTGCTACTGAGTATCAGAAGTGCGCTTTTACCAACAGGCTGGCGGTGTTCTGATCGGTCGCGCCGACAAAGTTGTCGCTGACAAAACCGCTGTCTTCGATACCGTACTTGTCTTTCCAGTAGTCGTATTCGATACCGACATACAGCTGCTTCTCGCCCCAGTTCATGGCCTTACCCAGGTCGTACTTGATCTGTGGGTTGAAGTGCAGGTTTGCGTGGTAGCTCTTGTCGTTGTCGACCACCCAATCCATAAAGCCGTCGATCACGATGTCGGATTTACCCACCGGGATGGTGTAGCTCCACACCGGAGTGATCTGCCAGACGTTATCGCCGTCGCGCTTGCCATCGGTCGTGCGGTTGTAGAAGTTCAGCGAGAAGTAGTCAAAGCCGGGGATAGCCAGGTCAAAGCCTGGGCCGATCAGGTAGGACTCGACATCGTCTTCACCGAATTCATAGGTAGTGGCCAGCAGCACATCCTTGATCGGGCCGAATTCCAGCTTGCTGTTGAACAGCTTGCCGAACGACAGGCGCGGTGAGAACTCGCCGTAGAAGGTGTGGCCGTCGCCTGCGCCATTGGTGGCGTCGGTGTTGTACTTGATGGTGTCGACGAAGAAGAACAGGTCGCCGATAGCCCAGCCACTGGCGTGTTCAAAGGTCACGGTCTGCTGGATTTCCGGGTCAATCTTGTAATCCTGGCCATACAGGTAGGTCAGGCTGTTGTTCTGCCAATGCAGCAGGTCACCCGCGACGGCCTGGCCGCCCGCCAGAAGCCCGCCTGCCATGACCAGAGAGGAAAGTGTGCGGTTCATCAAGTGGTGCTCCCCAAAGTGCTGAATTATCGTTTTAAACCTGTCTGAGTGGTCAGGCTGTCGGAGCTTGAGCAAGAACAAGGCCAAGTCCTGAAATCGTTCACGGCGCCGCCAGATGGCGCGCGTCGGGCGCGCACTCTAGTGGTTTTTGGGGGGATGTAAATACGTTGCGTGCACTGATAACTGACCTGCCGGACAGTTTTAGCCTTAACTTGGTGCGCGCTAACTCTGTCGCGGCGTGGTGCTGGCGCGTCGTTTGATGGGCTTGCGTACAGGCTTATCGCTGCTCGGCACATGCAGATAGGACATCACGCTTTCGGTCAGCTCCGCGGCCAGCTGCACGGCTTCCTTGTTGCGCGCCATGACGCCGGCGACCAGGCCTTCAATCAGCGCCAGCACCGAGGTGTTGGAGCTGATCAGCACCGGATGATCGGCAGGGGCAAACAGCGCGTGTTTGGCGATGGTGGTCAGCGGCGAGGCGGGCGAGTCGGTGATCGCGAGAACGGTCGCGCCGCGTTCGCTGGCAAAGCGCGACAGCTGCAGCGTATCGAGGGAATAGCGCGGCAGGGAGATCGACAGCAGCACGTCATGTTCGGTGATGGCCGCCAGGCGATACGCGGCGTTTTCGTTACCGCCCTCCATGCTCACGGCTGTGGCATCGGCGCAGAACGGCACCAGGTTGGCGGCTGCCAGACCGGCCATATAGGCACTGTTGCCGAAGCCGAGGATGTAGATCTTGCGTGCCTGGATCAGGCAGCTGACAAAGGCTTCGAAGGTGTCCGCGCTGTTATTGGCCCCAGCGGTGGCCAGGTTGCTGCTGGCGATCTGCACCTGCTCGTGCAGGCCGAAGGCGCCGTCCGGACGATGCGCCAGTTCGTTGCGCAGCTTGTCTACCGGCGACACCATCTGCTGCAGGGTGCTGACCAGTTCGGCTTTCAGCCCGGTATAGCCGCCCAAATCAATGGCTTTGGCCAGGCGGTTGACGGCGGCCGCCGAGGTGGCTGTTTCCACCGCCATTTCCTCGATGGTCAGGGTCGCGGCTTTCAACGGGTGGCGCAGGATAAAGTCGGCCACCTTGCGCAGCGAGGGCTGCAGGTGCGGGGCGATTTCCGCCAGTTTGCGCATCACCGGGGCGGCGTAGACGGTTACGTTCTTGGCAGAAGTCGGCATGGATGGGCTTTCAGCACGTTGAAGGGTTGGGCGTGCACGCCGGGTCGGGGCGGGCCTGGGTCGTTGCGGCTGAAGTGTATCCGAAGCCGACCGCGGCTGTGGCATTGCGCACGGTCGGCCTGTAGGCGCCATCTATTTAAGGCTACCCGCGAGAAACTGCTGCAAACGCTCAGACTTGGGCTGGGCCAGCACTTCGCGCGGACAGCCGCTTTCTTCGACGCGGCCCTGATGAAGGAACAGCAATTGGTTGGACACCTCGCGGGCAAACCCCATTTCGTGGGTGACCACCACCATGGTGCGGCCTTCCTCGGCCAGGTCGCGCATGACCTTGAGTACTTCGCCGACCAGCTCCGGGTCCAGTGCCGAGGTTGGCTCATCAAATAGCATTACCTCGGGCTCCATCGCCAGGGCGCGGGCGATGGCCACGCGCTGCTGCTCGCCGCCGCTCATGTGCGCCGGGTAGGCATCTTTGCGGTGGGCGACGCCGACTTTCGCCAGGTAGTGTTCGGCTTTCTCGCGCGCTTCTTTCTTGTTCATGCCCAGCACGTGCACCGGTGCTTCCATCACGTTGTCCAGGGCACTCATGTGCGACCACAGGTTGAAGTGCTGAAAGACCATGGCCAGGCGTGAGCGCATGCGTTGCAGCTGCTTGCTATCGCTGGCTTTAAGCGCTCCTGTGACGCGGTTTGGTTGCAGCTTCAGTTCTTCGTTATTGAGCAGGATGCGCCCGCTGTGCGGTTGTTCCAGCAGGTTGATGCAGCGCAGGAAGGTGCTTTTTCCCGAGCCGCTGGAACCGATGATGCTGGTGACATCGCCGGCTTTGGCGGTCAGGGATACGCCCTTGAGCACCTCATGGGTGCCATAGCGTTTGTGCAGGTTGTCGATTTGCAAGGTGTACATGGCAGCGGATTCTCTTGTTGTTAGTCGGTAAGCAGGCGGCCGTGGCGAATCGGCTGCATGCCTGCGACCTTGGCCAACCATAGGCCGGGCTGGGCAAAGCGCAGGCGTTCGCGGGCGTAGAGGATTCCTGAGGTGGTGGCATGCACCACGGAGTGCTGATCGCTGAGCGGGTCGATCACTTCGAATAACGGGTCGCCGACCTTTACCCGCGCGCCCAGCGGTTGCAGAAAACTCACCACGCCGGGGTGCGGCGCATAGGCGTACTGCGCGCCGGCAAAGGGCGTGGCTTCGCAACAGGTGAAAGGTGCGGCGGTCCAGTCGCCGCTGATCAGGCCTTGGTCGGCGAGAAAGCCGAGAATGTCATCGGCACTGTGTTGCGCCTGAATCCGGTCGGTATCAGCCATACCACGCAGTTCAATGGTGGTGGCCACACAGGCCAGCGGAATATTGGCGTGCGGATAGCGTTCGGCCAGGCGCAGCCAGGGTACGGCGCAGGCTTCATCGAAGGAGTTGCCGCCGCTGTCTTCAGCCAGCAACACTGCGCCGGCACGGAGGCGCGCGGCCAGGGGCTGCAGGTTTGGCCAGTGCTGCGGCAAGGCGTAGAGCAACATAATCGACTCGAAATCACAGTGCAGATCGAGCACTACATCGGCGTCGCAGGCCTGTTGCAGCAGCAAGCGGCGCAGTCCGTCCAGCTCCGACTTGGCCGGCGGCAGTGCGCAAATGGCGTCGCGCATCAGGCGGCGAATCAACCTTACGTTGGCTTGCCCGTCGTTGCCCAGTTGGCCTTCCAGCTGCGGCGCGATCAGCTCGGTCAGGGCGGGAAAGTCGCGGTTGAAGTTCTGCCCGCTGGCCAGGTCGAAGCGGCCTTGATGGGTGGCCTGAAACATCTGCCCCAGGCCAATCGGGTTGGCTACCGGCACCAGTTCGATTACGCCGTTGAGGCGGCCCTGCTGTTCCAGTTCGAGTAGCCGCTGTTTGAGCTCCACCGCCACGCGCATGCCGGGTAGTTCATCGGCATGCAGGGCGGCCTGTATATAGGCCTTACGCGGGCCGCTGCCAAAACGAAATACCGAGAGCCGGCGTTCGGTGCCCGCGGTGCTCCAGGGCAGCAGGTGCTGAATATGTTCCATGGTTTTCCTTAATGCTTGCGCGGGGCCAGGTGGGCCAGCCAGCGGCCTTCGGCCAGCTTGAACAGGCGCACCAAGATGAAAGTCAGCACCAGGTAGAACAGTCCGGCGGTGATAAAGGCCTCGAATGGCATGTAGTAGCGCGAACTGACGGTGCGCGCCGCGCCGGTGATATCGATCAGGGTGACGATCGAGGCCAGCGACGTGGTGTGCAGCATCATGATCACTTCATTGCTGTACTGCGGCAGCGCCCGGCGCAAAGCCGACGGCAGCAGGATGCGGCGGTACAGGGTGAAGCGCGACATACCCACGGCTCTGGCGGCTTCGATCTCGCCATGGGGCGTGGCCTTAAGGCTGCCCGCCAGGATCTCCGCCGAGTAGGCGCTGGTGTTGATGGCAAACGCCAGGCAGGCGCAGAAGGTGGCGCTGGAGAAATACGGCCACAGCATGCTCTCCCGTACCGCCTCGAACTGCGCCAGGCCGTAATAAATGAGGAACAGCTGCACCAGCATTGGCGTGCCGCGGATGACATAGGTGTAGAGCCAGGCCGGGCCGTTAAGCCAGGGCGCGCGTGAAACGCGCAGCAGCGCTAATGGGATGGCCAGCGCCAGACCCAGCGCGAGGGCGATAAACAGCAGTTTGAAGGTCACCAGTACGCCGCTGCCGTAGAGCGGCAGGCTGTCTGCAATCAGTTGGAAATCGAGCACGGTAGAAGGTCTCGCTTAGAGTTCAGCCAGGCGGGCGCCCACGGAATAGCGTTTTTCCAGTAAGCGCAGGGCCACTAGGGACACGGTGGTGAGCAACAGGTACAGCGCGGCAACCGCGAGGAAAAAGGTGAAGGGTTCGCGGGTGGCGTCGGCGGCGTTCTTGGCTTTGAACATCATGTCCTGCAGGCCCACCACGGAAATCAGCGCGGTGGCCTTGGTCAGCACCAGCCAGTTGTTGGTAAAGCCGGGAATGGCGAAGCGAATCATCTGCGGCACCAGAATCCGCCAGAACACCTGCATGCTACTCATGCCGTAGGCCGCACCGGCTTCGGCCTGACCTTTGGCGATGGCCATAAAGGCACCGCGAAAGGTTTCCGAGAGGTAAGCACCGAAGATAAAGCCCATGGTGCAGACCCCGGCGATAAACGGGTTGATGTCGATGTACTGATCGTGGCCGAGCAGCGGAGCCACGCGGTTTACCAGATCCTGCCCGCCGTAGAAAATCAGCAGAATCAGCACCAGATCAGGGATGCCGCGAATAACCGTGGTGTAGCCTTCGCCTAGCAGTGCCAGCCATTTCAGCGGTGACAGGCGAAACGCTGCACCAACCAGGCCCAGGGCAATTGCCAAGGTCATGGAAGTCAGGGCCAGACTGAGGGTCAGCCAAGCGCCCTCGAGAATGGTCGAGCCGTAGCCGTGGAGCATGATGGGGTTCCTCACGCAGAGGCCGAGTGGCCTGCGCTACAACGAGAAAAAGGTGCCTCGCAGTGGAGGCACCCATGAGGCATTAGCAGTACTTATTTGCCGTAGATATCGAACTCGAAGTACTTGGCCTGCACGTCTTGGTACGTGCCGTTGGCGCGGATCGCGTCGATGGCAGCGCTGATGCGTGCGGCGTTTTCGCTGTCGCCTTTGCGTACCGCGATGCCGGCACCGTTACCGAAGTATTTCGGGTCATTGAAGTCCGGGCCGACCAGGGCGAAACCCTTGCCGGCTGGGGTTTTGATAAAGCCTTCATCGATGTTGATGATGTCCGCCAGGGTGGCGTCCAGGCGACCGGAAGCCAGGTCGAGGAAGGCTTCGTTCTGCGAGGCGTAGCGCACCACTTCAATGCCGGCGGCTTCGAACTGGTCCGAGGCAAAGCGATCGTAGGTGGAGGCGCGCTGCACACCGACTTTCTTGCCTTTGAGGTCGACCAGCGGGTCCTTGATTTCGCTACCGGCCTTCATCGCCAGCTTGCCGGGGGTGTGGTAGTACTTTTTGCTGAAATCCACCGACTTCAGGCGGTCTTCGGTGATCGACATGGACGACAACACGGCGTCGACCTTGCGTACTTTCAGCGACGGAATCAGGCCGTCGAATTCCTGCTCGACCCACTCACATTTCACCTTCATTTCCGCGCACAGGGCGTTGCCGATGTCGTAGTCGAAACCGCTGATCTTGCCGTCAGGGGTTTTGAAGGCGAAGGGTGGATAGGCCGCCTCGATACCGATGCGCAGGCTGTCCTGGCTGGCGACGCTGAATGTGCTGACGGCGCTGAGCGCCAGAGCGCCGAGAAGTACGATCTTGTTCATCTTATTGACTCCTTGAAGGGGCGAGTTGGGTGTCTGAGCGCAGGTCCAATGGCCCTGTGCTCAGTGGGTATTGCCTCGCCAATTGGCGAGATTTTCAGCAATGGCCTTGTGGGCTTGCATGCTGTTGGGCCGGGTAAGGTGTGCCCGATCCTGGGACGGTGTCGGCATATTGATGACATGTTTATTTTCATAAATCTACAAATTAGAAATATTTATATCATTTTGATGCTCCTGAATTTCGCGGCTAAACCGCTCTATTGCGCTTGTTATAAGCCGAAAGCAGATTTTTTCAGGCGACGAAAGGTGTGCGAAGGTCGCTGCAAGGTGCTTGAAGATGATTTCTTGCTGGTATATAAAATTTCACAAAGCGAGATTGTGAAAATTTAAATTCACAGCCGAAAAGCCAGGACTGGCGCGGTGTTTTACCTGCTGCAGGGAGGCGCTGACGGGACCGGAACACCGGCTCGCACGAGTTCTCATAACAAGAGCAATAAGAATGAAAAAGCAGCTGAACCAACGCGTGGCGGCGGCCGCCCTGATCCTTTCCTGTGCAAGCTCTGCAGCCTTGGCGGAAGGTCATTTATTGGCCGTCGGCGGCATGCTGCGCGCGAGCAACTCGCCGGTGTACGCCAAGTTCATCGAACTGGCCGGTGGCCAGAAAGAGGCGCGCATCGTGATCATGCCAACCGCCAGCGGTAGCCAGGGTTCGAGCAAGCGCTTTATGAGCGAGTTGGTGGCCCTCGGCATCCCGGCCGAACGCATCAGCATCGTCGGCATCGACAAGAGCAACTACCAAACAACCATGAACGATGCTGCCGTGGTCAAGCCACTGGGCGAGGCCAGCGCAGTGTGGTTTGTCGGTGGCGATCAGGCGCGTATCGCCCGCGCGCTGTTCAATGCAGATGGCAGCCCGTCACTGCTGATGCAGGAAGTGCGTAAGGTGTATGACAAAGGCGGCGTGGTCGCCGGTACCAGCGCGGGTGCCAGCATCCTCGGCGCGCAGATGCCCACCGCTTATGGCGTGGTCATGGATACCCTGGACTTCGGCGTGGCCAGCAAGGCCGATCAGCGCGGCGCGGCGGTGCTGAAAGGTTCGGGCCTGTTCAGCGCCGGCATCATCGATCAGCACCTCGACCAGATCGAGGAAACCAGCACCGGCCGTGCTGCGCGCATGGCGGCTTATCTCGCCGAGCAAAAGTCCACACGCGGCTTCGGCCTGGATACCAACACTGCGATGTGGGTAAATCCCGAGGGCCAGGTGCAGGTGCTGGGCGAGGGCTACCTGACCGTGATGGATGCCAGCCAGGCCGAGAAAACATTCGGCGTGTACGGCACCCAGTTGAGCAACGTACGCCTGGCCATGCTCGGCAACGGCGACCGTTATGACCTGGCCAGCGGCAAGGTGCAGCCCGCCGAAGGCAAAGCCGCCATCGAGGCCGGCAACGAATACCTGATGGGCAACCAGCTGATCACCGACCTGTCGGCTGTTTCGGCAATTGGCCGGGCGGTGCTCTACGGCCTGGCGGACAACACCGCGACGCGTCAGGTCGGTCTGATGACCCGCTACAACCCGCTCAACGGCTACCACTACGGTTACCGTTTCGAGTTCAGCAAAACCGCTGACTTCAGCGCCCACAGCCAGTTCTACGATTCGCTGACCAACTACAGCGTGGGCGGTGTGCGCCTGGATATTCGTCCAGTCAATGCCAACCTCGGCGACCCGGCTACCAGCGCACCTAAAGATGCCGGCAACGGCGCTGTGGGCGATGCGATTCGCGCCGTGAGCTTCCGCGGCCTGATGACCCTCAATGGGCAGAACGCCTTCGAGCCGCAACGGCCGATCAGTCGTCTGGAGTTGGCCAACGCCCTGCAGATGACCCTGGCTGCTGAGCCCAAGCTGGATGCGCTGCCCACGCTCACAGATATCGGTGCGGATGATCCGATGCGCGATCAGCTCAACACCGTGCTTTCCAACGGTTGGATGACCAGCGCTGATACTTTTGCCGGTAACCAGCCGGTCACCCGCAAGGAGTGGGCGCTGGCCTGCAAGGCACTGGTGGAGCGCTATCAGGGCATCAGCCTGGCGAAAACCGCTGCGCTGACCGACCTCGCTGGCGTCGATAAAGCCTATGCCGACTCTGCCAGCCTGACGGTGGGCGAGGGCTGGTTGCAGGCCGAGAAGGGTCGCTTCAACCCGGATGCCCCGGTGACCCGAGCCGAAGTGGCGCAGGCCCTGGCCAAGGTCAGTGGCTTGCTCAAGCTCTGAGCTAAACCGCCAAGCGCCGCGCTTAGTCGCGGCGCCCCAATCACCGATGAAGAGTGCGAGTCCCTGTATGCAAATCAGCAGGTTGGAATCGTTCGCCCTGGAAAAGCTGCTGCAGCCGCAGAGCAATCACGCCTTAGTCACCGCACAGCCAGCGTTGCGGGTGCTGGAGCGGGTGCAAACCACGGCCGGCTTCTACTCGATTATCCAGCTGCCGGCGAGCTTGCAGGCGCTCCAGAACAGCACCGAGCTGGAGTGGCCATTCAAGCTCAAACGATTGAAAGCCAAAGGCTACTTCGTCTGCTGGGCCGAGTCGGAGACGACCCTGTGCCTGGAGGCGGTGATCAGCAAGGGCGTGTGTCCGCCCGAATTGTCGCTGGAGCAGTTTGCCTAGCGGCAGTGCTGGAAGGAATGCGTCGCTGCCCGGCGACGGATGTTCGAGATGTTCAATAAAAAAACCAATGGAGTAAGCCATGAACGTTGTAAAACTGAGCCTGATCGCCCTGGCAGTTGCCGCGGCCAGCTCGCAACTGGCAGTCGCCGGTGAGCAGCAAGAATCCAAGGGCTTTATTGCCGATAGCACGCTGAACCTGCTCAATCGTAACTTCTGGATGCAGCGGGATTACCGCAACTCCACCCGTAATACACGCGATGAGTGGGCTCACGGCATCCAGGCGCATTACGTGTCCGGCTTTACCCAGGGCACCGTCGGCTTCGGTGTCGATGCCCATAGTTATGGCGGCATCAAACTCGATGGCGGGCGTGGCAGCGTGGGCAACGGCATCCTGCCGGTGGACGGCGAAGGCCGTATCGAAGACAACACCGGCGAGCTGGGCGGCGCGGTCAAGCTGCGGGTTTCCTCCACCGTGTTGAAGTTCGGCGAGCAGCGTCCCACTGCACCGGTTTTCGCCACCGGCGACTCGCGCCTGCTGCCGGAAACCGCAACCGGTTTCCAGCTGTCGAGCAGTGAGTTCGATGCACTCTCCCTCGAAGCGGGCCATTTCACTGCAATCAATCGCCGCAACTCGAGCAACTCCGATGGCGAGCTGACCAGCGAATACGCGGAAGTCGAAGCGCGCAGCGTCGATTTCGTCGGTGGTACCTACAACTTCACTGACAACCTCAGTGTGGCGCTCTACGGCAGCGAAGCCGAAGACGTCTGGCGTCAGTATTTCGCCAACGTCTATTACACCATCCCGCTGGCTGACGATCAGTCGCTGAACTTCGACCTGGTGGCCTACAAGACCGATGACCAGGGTGATGCCCTGGCCGGTGAGCTGGATACCCTGACGTACTCGCTGAAAGCCGCCTACAGTTTCGGCGCGCACAAGCTCAGCCTGGCGTACCAGAAGGTCAATGGCGACGAGTTCTTCGACTACATCGGTGGCGACTCGATCTGGCTGGCCAACT
This sequence comes from Pseudomonas sp. 9AZ, assembly GCF_902506525.1. NCBI lineage: Bacteria > Pseudomonadati > Pseudomonadota > Gammaproteobacteria > Pseudomonadales > Pseudomonadaceae > Pseudomonas > Pseudomonas sp. 9AZ. The sequence continues at coordinate 3,777,587 of NZ_LR733840.1, read as the reverse complement.
CCGTGCAGTACTCCGACTTCAACGCCCCCAACGAGCGTTCCGTGCAGGTGCGTTACGACCTGAACATGGCGACCTTCGGCGTACCGGGCCTGAGCTTTATGGCGCGTTACATCAAGGGTGATGACATCAACGGCACCAAGGCTGATCCGAATGGTGCCTTCGCCGGTTGGGCGGGCGATGACGAGAAGCATTGGGAGCGCGACCTGGAAGCCAAGTACGTGGTGCAGTCCGGTGCCGCCAAGGACCTGTCCCTGCGCGTGCGTCAGGCCACCCATCGCTCCACCGCTTTTGACAGCGACCTCGACGAAGTACGCCTGATCGTCGAGTACCCGTTGAGCATTCTGTAAGGCAGTCGCCGGCCGCTCATGCTGGTGAAGCGGCCGGTTGGTTATTCAAGGTCAGCTCCCATTGCTCCTTTGGCCTTAAGGCGCCCTGTGCGGCGCCTCTTTTCTTGGCTTGGAGCCTGGCCTCTGACCCCAGGCTGTCGCTCTGACAGCGCTTGCAAGGGGTACCGAAATGCTACGAGCAACCTTATTTATGTTGGGCTTGATGCTGCTAAACAGCGTTCAGGCGCAGCCCCTGCGTATCGCCATGGAAGGGCAGTTTCCGCCCTTTGAGGAAGTCGATGCGAACGGACAATTACGCGGCTTCAACGTCGATATCGCCCACGCCCTGTGCCAGGTCATGGCGGCGGATTGTCAGCTGGTCAGGTTTGCCTGGGACGATTTGATTCCGGCACTCAATGAGCAGCGTGCGGACCTGATTCTGGCGTCCATGTCGATCACTGCGCAGCGCGCCGAGCGGGTCGATTTCACCGCCAAATATGCGCAAACACCGGCGTTCTTCTTCGCCCGCAAGGGGCTGGTCAATCAGGTGATCATCACCCCAAGGCGTATAGCCGGCAAACGCCTGGGTGTGCAGCGCGACACCACCTATGACCGCTTCCTCACTGACAAATACCAGCAGCACACCGAGGTGCTGCGCTTTGATTCCGCCGAGGGCATGTACCAGGCGCTCGGCGCAGGACGCGTCGACTTGGTGCTGGATGACGCCGTGTCCGGCTATTTCGGTTTCCTCGACACGGATCAGGGGCAGGGCTTCGAGCAGGTCGGCAACAAGGTGGTCGCCCCCAAACACTTTGGCAAAGGCCAGGGCATCGCCGTGCGCAAGGGTGATCACGTATTGCGTGAGCGGCTGGACCGAGCCCTCAGCGTGATTCTCAGTAACGGCGTCTACAAGCGCATCGAGAAGCAGTACTTCAAACAATTCACGGTGTATTAGCCGAAGGAGTCAGCCACCCAGAAAGCCACGCGGCGTTATCTGCAGCAGTTCCCGTTTTACAACACCCACAACAAGCGTGCGCCGAGCGCACATCGGAGAACTCGAACCATGATCAGATCATTTATACGGAGCAGCGCGTTGCTGCTCGCTCTTTTACCCGTTACCGGCTACAGCGCCGGCCCGCTGATATTGGTTGGCGGCGGCCTTAAAGATGACAACACGGCGATCTATCAGCGCCTGATTCAACTGGCTGGCGGCAATGGCCAGGCGCGGATCGGCGTTATTACCGCTGCGTCGATCCCGGAAAGTGACGACCCCGATGCCGGTACGGCCGACGCCGCCAACTCCAAAGCCAATGGCGAGTTCTATGCCCAGCTGCTGGAGACTTATGGTGCGGCTGATGCGCAGTGGATCCCCATCGACCTGGATCAGATCAGCAATAACAGCAATCCGCAGGTGGTCGCGCAGATCAACAGCATGACCGGCTTCTTTTTCGGCGGCGGTGACCAGTCGCGCCTGACCCAGACCCTGCAAACCGCCACCCGTGCCGACAGCCCGGCCTTGGCGGCGATTCGTGCGCGGCACAACGCTGGTGCGGTATTAGCGGGTACCAGCGCCGGCACTGCAATCATGGTGCAGGGGCCGATGGTCACCGGTGGTGAAAGCTACGATGGCCTGCGCTATGGCGTTTACACCACCCCGAGCGGCGATGACCTGGCGTACGACATGCAGGGCGGTTTCGGCTTCTTCAACTACGGCTTGCTCGATACCCACTTCAGCGAGCGTGGCCGTCAGGGCCGTATCGTGCGCCTGGCGGATCACACCCAGGTGCCGTTTGCCTTCGGCGTCGATGAAAACACCGCGTTGCTGGTGCAGAACAACGCCACCCTGGGCCAGGTTGAAATGGAAGTCATTGGTGAAAACGGCGTGTTTATCTTCGATCTGCGCAACAAGGAGCGTGGCACGGGCAGCAGTTACGCCTTGTATGACGTGCTGGGCAGCTACCTGACGGCGGGTGATCGCTATCGCCCGGTAACAGGCCAGTTTGTCATCGCCAGTGGCAAGACCAGCCTGCGCGGCCGCGAGCGCTACAGCTCGGCGATGACCGTGACCACCGATATCTTCAGCAGCCCGAACAACAGTGGCGCGAATGGCCGGCGCAAACCGCGCGAGTTCGTCAAAGTCAGCGCCGATCTGTTCGACAGCCGCGTGACCAGCACCCTGGGGCGTACCTACGAGACCAACCCGCGCTTTCGCGTCGATCTGTTCAAAAGCACGCAGTTCGACAGCCACGGTTATCAAGGCACCGTTGGCGGCAAGAACATGCTGTCCTACCTGCGTTTGCTGATGGATTTCCGTCCTAACTAAGCGAGCTGAGGCTATCCGCATTTATCGGCGACGGCAGCAGAGCGAAGCCACTTTCTGTACGGAGGTGGCTTTGCTATTTCAGTCTTATGGGCAAGGTGGCCAGCTGTACTGGAGGGTGGTCTTGTTTAAGAAGGGGGTGTCCGCTGGTTGCATGGCGCGTGAGTCAGCGCTCGTCTTCGGTTGTTTCCAGGCTCTGTAACACCACCTGTTCCAGTGCGTTGCTGGGCTCTGGCTGGGTGCCGGCCAGTTGGCCGAGCAGTTGCCATTGCTGATCCAGCTCGCTGTTGATCGCCAGCATGCGCTCGATCATCTTGTGTGCCGTGGCGTTCACGGCGTTGTCCTGGGTATTGAGCAGTTCAAATGACATCGCGGTGATGGCGGCTGTCAGGTGGGTGAGGGTGCGTGTGGACAGGCTGAGTAGCTCAGTCAATTGCGCTTCCTTGGCAGTCATGGTCATCTCCTTATGAATCCCCTTCTGAGCTTAACGCGACATTGTGTTGCCCGGCTATCCGCGCCATCGCGTTGATTCACTCGTCCTGCTTCTGTGCTGTTGGCTTCGTGCGCAGGTGGGCGGTTGCGCTGAGTGCCGGTGCACTCCGTCGGCCATTGCACGAATTTTGACCCGTTGTGCTTTGCTCTAGTGAGCGGGGGTAAATGTCGTAGTGCAACCTTGTTGGTGTTTGGGTTGTACCTGTCGTCGGAAGCTCGATGCTTTTTTTAAGCGAGCGTTTTCCTCAAGGTGTTGGCAATTTTTGCAAAAGCCTTACGGGCGCTGGGTTTTAGCCTGAAATGAGTGTGCCTGTGCCCTGTGTTGAGCGGCAAAAAGTTGCGATTTTGTTTGGTTGCACCTAGTTGCACCCTGAGCCTTGTGAGGTTTAATCTCTCGCCAGATTTTTTGCGCCTCACCTTCTATGGCAGCCACCCTGGTTGGTTGCGGAGGTAGCGCAAATTGCTTTCGGCGATTTTTTGCCGTGCTTCAGCCCATACAGGACAAACCAATGGCCACTACCACCCTTGGCGTAAAGCTCGATGATGCAACCCGTGATCGCCTCAAGCAGGCTGCGCAGTCGATTGACCGCACGCCGCATTGGTTGATCAAGCAGGCGATCTTCAATTACCTGGAGCAGATTGAGGGTGGTCTGACCCCGGCCGAGCATTCTGGTCTGGCCGCTGTGGCGGGCGACGAAGTGGTGGAAAACCTGACTGAGCAAGGTTTGCAGGTGTTCCTCGATTTCGCCGAAAGCATCCTGCCGCAGTCGGTGCTGCGTGCCGCCATTACCGGCGCTTATCGCCGTCCGGAAACCGAAGCGGTACCAATGCTGCTGGAGCAGGCGCGTTTGTCCAAGGACATGGCCGAGGCGAGCAACAAGCTGGCCATGGGCATTGCCGAGAAGCTGCGCAACCAGAAGAACGCCGGCGGCCGCCAGGGCCTGGTGCAGGGCTTGCTGCAGGAATTCTCGCTGTCCTCGCAGGAAGGTGTGGCGCTGATGTGCCTGGCCGAAGCGCTGCTGCGTATTCCGGACAAGGCCACCCGTGACGCGCTGATCCGCGACAAGATCAGCAACGGCAACTGGAGCCAGCACCTGGGCAACAGCCCATCGATGTTCGTCAACGCCGCCAGCTGGGGCCTGTTGATCACCGGCAAACTGGTGGCCACGCATAATGAAGCCGGCCTGGTGACTTCGCTCAACCGCATTATCGGCAAGGGCGGCGAGCCGCTGATCCGCAAGGGCGTGGATATGTCCATGCGCCTGATGGGCGAGCAGTTTGTGACCGGCGAAACCATCGCCGAAGCCCTGGCCAACGCCACCAATATGGAAAGCAAGGGCTTCCGTTATTCCTACGACATGCTCGGTGAAGCCGCGCTGACCGATGAAGACGCCAAACGCTACCTGGCGTCCTACGAGCAGGCCATCCATGCCATCGGCAAGGCCTCTCACGGCCGTGGCATCTACGAAGGCCCTGGCATTTCAATCAAGCTCTCCGCCCTGCACCCACGTTACAGCCGCGCCCAGTACGACCGCGTGATGGATGAGCTGTACCCAATCCTGCTGGGCTTGACCAGGCTGGCCAAGCAGTACGACATCGGCCTGAACATCGATGCCGAAGAAGCCGACCGCCTGGAGATCTCCCTCGATCTGCTCGAGCGCCTGTGCTTCGATCCGGCCCTGACCGGCTGGAACGGTATCGGCTTCGTTATCCAGGCTTACCAGAAGCGCTGCCCGTATGTGATCGACTACGTCATCGACCTGGCCAAGCGCAGCCGTCACCGCCTGATGATCCGCCTGGTCAAAGGCGCCTACTGGGACAGCGAGATCAAGCGCGCCCAGGTCGAAGGCCTGGAAGGCTACCCGGTGTACACCCGCAAGCCTTACACCGATATTTCCTACATCGCCTGTGCGCGCAAGCTGCTGGCTGTGCCGGAAGCCATCTACCCGCAGTTCGCCACCCACAACGCCCACTCGCTGTCGGCCATTTATCAACTGGCCGGGCAGAACTACTACCCTGGCCAGTACGAGTTCCAGTGCCTGCACGGCATGGGTGAACCGCTGTACGAGCAGGTGGTGGGCAAGGTTGCCGATGGCAAGCTGAACCGTCCGTGCCGTATCTACGCCCCAGTGGGCAGCCATGAAACCCTGTTGGCTTACCTGGTGCGCCGCCTGCTGGAAAACGGCGCGAACACCTCATTCGTCAACCGCATCGCCGACCACAGCATTTCGATCAAGGAACTGGTGCTCGACCCCGTGCAGCAGGTCGAGCAGATGGCTACGCAGGAAGGCGGCCTTGGCCTGCCACACCCACGCATTGCCCTGCCGCGTGCGCTTTATGGCGACGCCCGCTTGAACTCCGAAGGCATCGACCTGGCTAACGAACACCGCCTCGGTTCGCTGTCCTCGGCGCTGCTGAGCAGCACCAATAACGCTTACAAGGCCATGCCGCTGCTTGGTTGCGAAGCGCCTGAGCTGAGCGAAGCGCAGCCGGTACGCAACCCGGCGGACCACCGCGACATCGTTGGCCATGTGCATGAAGCCAGCGAGCAGGATGTTCGCAACGCCGTGCTCTGCGCCGTGTCCAGCGGGCAGATCTGGCAATCGACTCTGCCGGCCGAACGTGCCGCCGTGCTTGATCGCGCCGCCGACCAGATGGAAGCGGAAATGCAGCAGCTGATGGGCTTGCTGGTGCGTGAATCCGGCAAGACCTTCGCCAACGCCATCGCCGAAGTGCGCGAGGCGGTGGACTTCCTGCGCTACTACGCGGCGCAGGCACGCAATCACTTCAGCAATGACAGCCACCGCCCGCTGGGCCCGGTGGTGTGCATCAGCCCGTGGAACTTCCCACTGGCGATTTTCAGCGGTCAGGTCGCCGCCGCTCTGGCTGCCGGTAACACCGTGCTGGCCAAGCCGGCCGAACAAACGCCGCTGATCGCTGCGCAGGCTGTGCGCATTCTGCTGGATGCCGGTGTACCGAGCGGCGCCGTGCAACTGCTGCCGGGCCGTGGCGAAACCGTCGGCGCTGGCCTGATCGGCAACGAGCGAGTGCGTGGCGTGATGTTTACCGGTTCCACCGAAGTGGCCGGGATCATTCAGCGCAACCTCGCCGGTCGCCTGGATGCCCAGGGCCGCACCATTCCGCTGATCGCCGAAACCGGCGGCCTCAACAGCATGATCGTCGACTCATCGGCGTTGACCGAGCAGGTGGTGGTCGACGTGGTGGCCTCGGCCTTCGACAGCGCCGGCCAGCGTTGCTCGGCTCTGCGCGTGCTGTGTGTGCAGGAAGACGTGGCGGATCGGGTGATCAACATGCTCAAGGGTGCCATGGCTGAATACAGCCTGGGTAACCCAGAGCGTCTGAGCACCGATATCGGCCCGGTCATCGACGCGGAAGCCAAGGATAATATCGACCAGCACATCGAGAAGATGCGCGAGAAGGGCCGCAAGGTGTTCCAGAGCGCCCGCGCCGTGGGTGAAGACATCAAGCGCGGCACCTTTGTGCTGCCGACGCTGATCGAGCTGGACAGCTTCGACGAGATGCAGCGCGAGATCTTCGGCCCGGTGCTGCACGTGGTGCGCTACCAGCGTGCTGAACTGGGCAAGCTGTTGCAGCAGATCAACGACAGCGGCTACGGCCTGACCCTCGGCGTGCACACGCGCATCGACGAAACCATCGCCCAGGTGGTCAACACCGCCAAGGTCGGCAACCTGTATGTGAACCGCAACATGGTTGGCGCTGTAGTCGGCGTGCAGCCGTTCGGCGGCGAAGGCCTGTCCGGTACTGGCCCGAAAGCCGGTGGCCCGCTGTATATGTACCGCCTGCTGGCGACTCGTCCGCAGGACGCAGTGGCCAAGCAGCTTCAGCAGGAAAATGGCGAAATCCAGCGTCCGGCGGAGCAGGCCAAAGTGATTCAGGCGCTGCAAGACTGGGCGGCCAAGCATGAGCCGAGCCTGAGCGCACTAAGCGCGCAGTATGTCGAGCTGGCGCAGAGCGGCACCGTGCAGATGCTCAACGGCCCAACCGGTGAGCGCAACAGCTACAGCCTGTTGCCACGTGAGCATGTGCTGTGTCTGGCGGATGAGCGCAGTGACCTGCTGGTGCAACTGGCGGCTGCTCTGGCCGTGGGTTGCCAGGTGCTGTGGCAGGAAAGCGAGCTGACCCGCGAGCTTTTTGCTGCACTGCCTAAGGCCGTGCAGCAACGCATCAGCGTGCTTAGCCAGTGGAGCGAAAGTGACACTACGTTCGACGCCATCATTCATCACGGTGACTCCGATCAGCTGCGCGAAGTCTGCCAACTGGCGGCCCAGCGTCCTGGCGCGATTATCGGTGTGCATGGTCTGCACAAAGGCGAGACCGATATCCCGCTGGAGCGTCTGCTGATTGAACATGCGTTGAGCATCAACACCGCAGCAGCGGGCGGCAACGCCAGTTTGATGACCATCGGTTAAACGGTTTTACGAGCATCCCACCCTGACCGGTTCGCCGGCCGGGGTGGTTGGCAACACCGGCTTACCGCCACCTCCAGGCACCTTGCCCAGGTGTCTGATGCTGCACTGCAGCGCCCGTCGTACATCCGGCAACGGAGGGTTACCCACCCGGTACGATGCGTTTCTTCCCCTCTGGCATTTCGATGCGCTGCGCTCGCCTACCCGGCGGCGCAGGAACGGAGCTACCCGCTCCGTTCCACATCGGCCACCTGCGCGTATCCCTTAGGCAGCCATTGGCTGATTGCTTGGCCATGGCCAGTGTGCGGCTTTATTGTGCGCGTGGCTGTCCGATGCTGAATCGTTCTTAGAGCACTGCTAGCGCTGTTTGGTGTTGCTAATCAGCTGATTGCGCAGGGCGCGTTCGACCTCAATCTGCAGCTTGTAAGCAGGCGCTTCGATGGCGTTGTGGTCGCGGGTGTAGCGCCGGGCGAATTCGCGAACGCCCCATTGCTGGTATTGCTGCACATGCAGCAGTTCATGGGCCCAGAGCGCGACATTGTCCTGCGCGTCCGCGGCATTGCGGAAGACGATGATGTCGATCAGCGTCACCGCCTGCACATCAGGGTTCTGCAGCAGGGTATTGGCGGCGCTAAGGGTTTCGCTGTCACCCACCTTGTAGCGCGCCGCATCAAGTACACCGATGCCGTAGTAGGGCTCCAACTGGGCGCGGATATGCAGAGGAATCGGATGGGTGCCGCTGGCAGCCACCGTCTCGCGTGATTGCAGCAGCCATTGCTCCAAGCCCGAGGCGGCCATCTGGCTGACGTCCTCGTACAGCACCCCGATATCCGCCTGGCTGAACGGCGCACAGAAGCACACCACTGTGCAGACCTGCTGCTGCCCACTCGGGCAGGCCAGCACTGAGGCGGCCAGGCTGAGTCCGCCGAGCAGAGCCGTCAGGCGAAAGGTGCGACGTGAGAAAACAGAAGGCAAGGACAGCTCCCGAAACAATGATGACCGGCCCGTGCCGCCTGAGCGGTGCCGCGCCGGGTTGGACAGCGGTGACCAGCGTTGGTGCCGGGTAGGGTGGGTGAAACCCGCGTGGCGCGCACCGCCGGTTTCACCCGCCCTACGCCCTGACCCAGCGCTGCCGCGTCCAGCCGCTCAGCGCGTCGACGCCGAATACCAGCACCAGCATGGCAATGATCACCGTGCTGGCCTGCGCCTCCTGAAACAGGCTGAGGCTGACGTAGAGCATCTGCCCCAGGCCGCCGGCCCCGACGAAACCGAGCACACTGGCCATGCGGATATTGTTTTCCCAGCGGTATAGGCAGTAGGCCAACAGCTGTGGCCACAGGTTGGGCAGGGTGCCGTAGCAGAACGCCGCGACCTGGCTACCGCCCTGCAAACGAATTGCTTCGGCCGGTGCGGTCGGGGTGTTTTCCAGCGCTTCGGCAAACAGCCGGCCGAGCACGCCAGCAGTGTGCAGTGCCAGGGCCAGGGTGCCGGCATTTGGGCCAAGGCCTGCGGCCAGCACCATCAGCGCGGCCCAGACCAGTTCGGGAATCGCGCGCAGGGCATTCAGTAGCAAACGCGCGGCGCTCTGCAGTGGCCAGCCGAAGCGTCCGGCCGCCGGCAAGGCCAGCAACAGGCCAAATACTGCGGCGAGCAAGGTGCCGAGGGCCGACATGGCAAGGGTTTCCAGGGCGCCACGACTGATGGCCGACAGGTGTTCAGCGCTGAGGTCGGGGCTGAGAAAACGCTGCACATAGCCGGCCATCTGGCCCAGGCTGTCGCCGCTGATCAGTGCGCCCAGGTCGATGCCCAGATAAATGAATGAAGCGATTACCGCTGCGCCGATGCTGAGCAGCAGTAACAGGTTGATCAGCCGGCTCATGTCAGCCTCCTGCGCAGCACACGGCTGAGCTGGTCGGCCAGCAACACCAGCAGGAGGAAGGTCAGCAGCATGCTGGCCACTTCACCGCCGGCGAACATGCGCATCGACAGATCGATCTGCTGGCCCAGGCCGCCGGCGCCGACGAAGCCCATCACCACCGAAGCGCGAATCGCGCATTCCCAGCGGTACACCGTGTAGGAGGTCAGCTCTGCCGCGGCATTCGGCAGGGTGCCGTAGACAAAGGCCGCTAGTCGGCCGCTGCCGGCCTGCAGCAGGGCGTGGGCCGGGCGCTGGTCGACCGACTCGAAGATTTCCGCATAGACCTTGCCGAGCATGCCGCTGTAAGTGATGGCGATGGCCAGCACCCCGGCGGTGGGGCCGAGGCCGACCGCGCGGACGAACAGCAGGGCCCAGACAATTTCCGGCACGCTGCGCAGGAAGATCAGCAGGCCGCGTACCGGCCAGCGCAGCAACTGCGCCAACGGCTTCGGCCGACCACCACGGGAGGCCGCCGACAGCGATAGTGCGCGGCTGGCCAGCAGACTGGCTGGAATCGCCAATAGTAGCGCCAGGGCCATGCCTGCGGTGGCGATGGCCAGGGTTTGCAGGGTGGCGTCGAGCAGTAACTGCAAAAAGTCCGCGTCATGGGTCGGCGGCCAGAAGGCGGCGACAAAGCGGCTCATCTCGTTCTGGCTGTCGGCTTGCAGCAGCACACCCAGGTCCAGCTCGCTGAGCTGTATACCCGGCCACAGCAGTGCCAGCGCCAGCAGGGTGAGCAGCAGGCGGGGCAGGGCGGCAGGGTCGCGGGTGTCGCGGTTTAGCATCGCGGGATCTGCAGGCTCAAGGTCACGCTAGGCGCGGGCGGTGAGAGCAGTTGCTCATTGGCATACAGCGCGTCGAGCTGCGCCTGGTCGACTTCGCCAGCAGGGCGGTCGAAGAGGATCTGCCCGTCGCGCAGGCCGATAATCCGCGGGAAGTGCGCCAGGGCCAGTTCCACCGCATGCAGGCTGGCGACCAGGGTGACGCCATGCTGTTCGGCATGCCGACACAACACGTTCAGCGTGTGCTCGGCCAGCACCGGGTCCATGGCTGACACCGGCTCGTCGGCCAGCAGCAGTTCCGGCGCCTGGTACAGCACGCGGGCGATGCCGACGCGCTGCAACTGACCACCGGAAAGCTGCTGACACTGGGCGAACAGCTTGTCGGCCAGGTCCAGCTTGGCCAGCTCACGGCGAGCGCCGGGGATATCCAGCGGATGCAGCAGATTCAGCAGGCTTTTACCCAAACCCCACTGGCCAAGCTTGCCGGCCAGCACGGCGGTAACCACCCGCTGGCGCGCCGGCAAGGGTGGTGCCTGATGCACCAGGCCGATGCGTGCGCGCAGGCGTTGGCGTTGGCGGCTGGACAGTTGCCACGGCTGCTCACCGAGCACCTGAATTTCGCCGCCACTCGGTTGCAGGGCAGTGGCCAGCAGGTTGAGCATGCTCGACTTGCCGGCCCCTGAGGGACCGATGATGGCGACCTGCTCGCCAGCGGCGATATGCAAGTCCACGCAGCGCAGGGCGTGGACTCCGTTGCCGTGGCTGAGGCTGGCGCCGGCGAGGCGCAGGGTCATTTCAGCAGGTCAGCGGCGCGCGCAGCGTCCTCGATGCCCTTGTAGTTCTCAGGCGAGGTTTCGATAAAGCGGCTGGCGGCCTGCAGGTCGAGGATCGCCTTGTGCTCCGGGTTGGCCGGGTCGAGGGCGAGGAAGGCAGCTTTGATCTTCTCGGCCAGCGCCGGGTCGAGGGTGCCACGCACGGTCCAGTTGTAGTCGTAGTAAGTCGGGGTGGTGGCGAACACTTTGACCTTGTTGCTATCGACCTTGCCGCTGGCAACCAGCTTGTCCCACACGCTGGCGTTGAGCACGCCGCCGTCGACCTTGCCGGCCTGCACCCAGGCTGCGGTGGCGTCATGCGCACCGGAGTAGCCAACACGGCTGAAATGGCTTTCCGGCTTGATGCCGTCCTGCAGCATAAAGTAACGCGGCATCAGGCTGCCGGAGGTGGACGACACCGAACCGAAGGCAAAGGTCTTGCCCTTGAGGTCGGCCAGGGAGGTTACGTCCGGGTTAGCGGTGATGAACTTGCTGGTGAACTGCGCATCCTGCTCGCGCTGTACCAGCGGAATGGCGTTGCCGGTTTTCAGGCGCACTTGAACGAAGGTGAAACCGCCGAGCCAGGCTAGATCCAGGCGATCGGTGGCCAGAGCCTCGACCACGGCCGGGTAGTCGGCGACCGGGGTGAACTCGACCTTCATGCCCAGTTGCTGTTCCAGGTAGGCGCCCAGCGGTTTGAATTTGCGCAGCAGTTCGGTCGGCGCTTCGTCCGGAATGGCACTGACGCGGAGCACTTCGGCGGCTTGGGTCAGGCTGGCAGACAGGGAAAAGGCAAAGCCGGCGGCGAGCGCCAAGGTACGTTTGAGCATGAAGATTCTCCGGTTCAATAGCGGAAAAATTCGAAATGGCAGGCACAGCAGATGTGCGGGCCTGCGCGTAGTCAGGGTAGTCGACGTGGCGCGATTATAGGGGCCGCTGCGCTAAAGACCAGATTTGCCAGCCGCATGTCAGTACCGCTGGTTACTGGCCTAGCGGCTTGTCTTGCCTGCATTTTTCAACTGCCTGCTAGAATCCGCGCCTGTTTCCGATTTGCCGAGAGCCTGACCGATGAGCGAGCCGATCCGTTTGACCCAGTACAGCCACGGGGCCGGCTGCGGCTGCAAGATTTCGCCGAAAGTGCTGGAGGTGATCCTCGCCGGCAGCGGCGCGCAGAACCTCGACCCCAAGCTGTGGGTCGGCAATGCCTCGCGTGACGATGCGGCGGTGTATGCCCTGGACGACGAGCGCGGGGTGGTGTCGACCACCGACTTCTTTATGCCGATTGTCGATGATCCCTATGACTTCGGCCGCATCGCCGCCACCAATGCGATCAGCGACATCTACGCGATGGGTGGCGACCCGCTGATGGCCATCGCCATCCTCGGCTGGCCAGTCAATCTGCTGCCGCCGGAAGTGGCCCGCGAAGTGATTCGCGGCGGTCGCGCGGTGTGTGATGAGGCGGGCATTCCGTTGGCCGGCGGCCACTCGATCGACGCGCCGGAGCCGATCTTCGGCCTGGCCGTTACCGGCGTTGTGCTCAAGCGCCATATGAAGCGCAACGACACCGCCACGGCCGGTTGCCAGCTGTACCTCTCCAAGCCGCTGGGCATCGGCATCCTGACTACCGCCGAGAAAAAGGCCAAGCTGCGCGCCGAGGATGTTGGCCTGGCGCGCGACTGGATGTGCACCCTGAACAAGCCCGGTTCGCGCTTTGGCAAGCTGGCCGGGGTTGCTGCGATGACGGATGTGACCGGCTTCGGCCTGCTTGGCCACCTGGTGGAGATGGCCGATGGAGCCAAGCTCACCGCCCAGCTCGACTACGCCGCCGTGCCGCGTTTGCCGGGGGTCGACTACTACCTGGCCGAGGGCTGTGTGCCGGGCGGCACCCTGCGTAACTTCGACAGCTATGGCGAGAAGATTGCGCCCATCACCGACGAACAGCGTGATCTGCTGTGTGACCCGCAGACCAGTGGCGGTCTGTTGATCGCGGTGATGCCTGAAGGCGAAGCGGAGTTTCTCGCCGTGGCCGCCGAGCTGGGCCTGATTCTTTCGCCCATCGGCCGTCTGGTTGAACGACAGCGCTACGCGGTAGAGGTGCTGTGATGCGCGACAACAGCAGCAACTACCGCGACATCTTCCTCAATGATCTGCCGATGATGGACGCCCGCGCCCCGGTCGAGTTCAGCAAGGGCGCCTTCCCCGGCGTGCTCAACCTGCCGCTGATGGATGACAGCGAGCGTCAGCGTGTCGGCACCTGCTACAAGCAGCATGGCCAGGATGCAGCTATCGCGCTCGGCCACCAGCTGGTCAGCGGCCAGGTCAAGGCCGAGCGGGTCGCGGCCTGGGCGGCGTTTGCCAAGGCCAATCCGCACGGCTACTTGTACTGTTTTCGCGGTGGCCTGCGCTCGCAGATCACCCAGCAGTGGCTGGCGGAAGCCGGTATTGACTACCCACGGGTGATCGGCGGCTACAAGGCGATGCGTACCTTTTTGCTGGAAACCACCCAGCAAGCCGTGGCCGAGTGTGATTTCGTGATCCTCGGCGGGCTGACCGGCACCGGCAAAACCGACGTGCTGGTGCAGCTGAGCAACAGCTTGGACCTGGAAGGCCACGCCAACCACCGTGGCTCCAGCTTCGGCAAACGCGCCAGCGGCCAGCCGGCGCAGATCGACTTCGAAAACCGTTTGGCCATCGATCTGCTCAAGCAGCGTGCTCGTGGCACCGAGCAGTTTGTACTGGAAGACGAAGGGCGCATGGTTGGCAGCTGCACCGTGCCGCTGGCGCTATACCAGGGTATGCAGCAGTACCCGCTGGTGTGGCTGGAAGATGCCTTCGAGGACCGCGTGGAACGCATCCTGCGCGATTACGTGGTCAACCTGTGCTCCGAATTTATCGACCTGCACGGTGAGGAGGAAGGCTTTCGGCTCTATGCCGAGCGCCTGCTGCAAAGCCTGAGCAATATCCAGAAGCGCCTGGGCGGCGAACGCTACCAGCGTTTGCTGACCATCATGCAGATGGCGCTGGATGAACAGCGCAGTGGGGCGGTTGCGCTGCACCGTGACTGGATTGCCGGGTTGCTGCGCGAATACTACGACCCGATGTACGCCTACCAGCGCGAAAGCAAAGCGGCGCGCATCGAGTTTGCCGGTGACCAGGCGGCGGTCATTGCTTACCTGACTGAGCGCAAAGCAGGCCGACAATGAACGGCATGCGCGGCTAGAGAACCGGGTCCTTGTTTAACGGCAAACGGCAGCGTTCGACCTTCCACCAGGTGGGCAGCAGTTTGCGGATCGCCGGCTGGTTGAAGCGGTCATCGATCAGATAGACCACGCCCTGGTCTTTGACGGTGCGAATAACCCGGCCGGCGGCCTGCACGACCTTCTGCAAACCCGGGTAGAGGTAGGTGTAGCCGTAGCCGTTGTTACTGCCGAACATCACCTCCATGCGCTGCTTGATCTCTTCATTGACCGGGTTGATCTGCGGCAGGCCAAGGGTGGCGATAAACGCACCAATCAGGCGGTCGCCAGGCAGGTCGATGCCTTCGCCAAAGGCGCCGCCTAACACGGCAAAACCGATGCCGCGGCCCGTGCTGGAGAACCGATCAAGAAAGGCCTGGCGCTCGACTTCATCCATTTGTCGCGATTGCTGCCAGACCGGAATCTGCGGGTGCGCCATCTGCAGCTCCTGCAGCACCGCCTGCAGATAGGTGTAACTGCTGAAGAAGGCCAGGTAATTGCCCGGTTTTTCTGCGTATTGGCGGGCAATCAGGGCAGCAATGGGCGCCAGCGAGTAGTCGCGATGGGCGTAGCGGGTGGACAGGTTGCTGACCGCCTGAACCTGCAGCTGCTCGGCGCTGAAGGGCGATTCCACATCTATCCAGGGCGTTTCTTCCGGCAGGCCGAGCAGGTCGGCGTAATAGTTCGCCGGACTCAGGGTGGCGGAAAACAGCGTGCAGCTGTGGGCCTCATCGAAGCGCGGGGCGAGAAACGGCGCGGGCACGATATTACGGATGCATAGGGTGGACACTGATTGGCCACTGCCCTCGTCGCGGCTGATATCGAACAACGAGTGCGCGCCAAAGGCCTCGGCCAGCCGGCAGAACAGCATGGCATCGAGGTAGAAGTGCAGCAGCTCGCTGGCATTACCAGCCGGCTGCTCACTCAGGTGGTCGGTGAGGGTGCTGACGGCCTTTTGCAGCGCCATGACGAACAGGTCCGGCGCGGTGGGGTAGACCTGATACGCCACTTCCTGGTCGCGCTCAAGCTGTCGCCAGTGCCGGCTGATACGCTCCAGCGGCGCCTTCATCACGCTCGGCGCGATGCGCCGTACCGCTTCAAAGCGTTGCTGATTGAGTTCTGCGGTGTACATGCCGCGCGCGCGCTCGATCAGGTTGTGGGCTTCGTCCACCAGCAGGGTGATGCGCCATTCATTGAGCAGGGTGAGGCCATACAGCAGACCGCCCATGTCGAAGTAATAGTTGTAATCGCAGACCACCACATCCGCCCAGCGGCACAGTTCCTGGCTCAGGTAATAAGGGCATATCTGATGCGCCAGGGCAGTTGCCCGCACGCTTTCATGACTCAGCCATTGGCCTTCGAGTGCGGCTTGGCGGGCGGCGGGCAAGCGGTCGTAAAAACCTTTGGCCAGCGGGCACGAGTCGCCATGGCAGGCTTTGTCGGGGTGCTCGCAGGCCTTGTCGCGCGCCACATGCTCCAGTACCCGCAGCGGCATGGCGTCTTCCTGGCTGCGTAGGGTGGCCAGTGCATCCAGCGCCAGGCGTCGGCCCGGTGTTTTTGCGGTAAGAAAAAACAACCGATCCAGCTGCTGCTCGGGGAAGGCCTTGAGCTGCGGAAACAGGGTGCCGAGGGTTTTACCAATGCCCGTGGTGGCCTGGGCCATCAGGCAGTGACCGTCACGCGCGGCACGGTAAACCTGGTTGGCCAGCTGGCGTTGACCGCTGCGAAACTCTGCATGCGGAAAGCGCAAGCGCACCAGCGCCTCATCGCGCTGGCGGCGGTGCTCGCGTTCGTACTCAGCCCAGCGGATATAGCGGCTGCACTGCAGCTCGAAGAATTTACGCAGTTCATCCGCTGTGGCGGTCAGGTGGAAGGCGGTTTCATGCTGGGTGATGACGTTGAAATAGACCACTGCCAGGTTGATCTCAGGCATGTCGCGTTCCTGGCAGAGTAGCCAGCCGTAGACCTTGGCCTGGGCCCAGTGCAGCAGGCGATGGTTTTCCGGAATGCGGCTGATATCGCCCCTGTGGGTCTTGATCTCCTCCAGCAGGTTTTCATCCGGGTCGTAACCGTCCGCTCGACCGCGTACCTGCAAACCCTGATATTCGCCACTCAATGGCAATTCAGCGTAGTAAGTCGGACCGCGCCTGGCGACCACGATGGCGTGGCCGGTCATGCCTTCCTGAGCGGTGGGCGAAGGGGTAAAGCGCAAGTCGAGGTCGCCGACCTTGGCGGTAAATTCGCACAATGCGCGCACCGCGACCTGATAGTTCACGCGTCTGCCCACTGCACGTAACACACATCCACCGGCATGCCATGCTCTGCGCAGAAGGCCAGCCAGCGCCGTTGGTTGTCCTGCAGGCGGTCGCCTGGGCCTTTCACCTCAATCATCCGGTAGCGCTGCTCGGCCGGCCAGAACTGGATCAGGTCAGGCATGCCCGCGCGGTTGGCTTTGATGTCCAGCAGCAGACGCGTGAACCAGGCCCGCAGGTGCGCGGCGGGCAGGCAGTCGAGCGCCTGCTCCAGCAAGGTTTCGTCCAGCGCGGCCCAGAATACAAACGGCGACTGGATGCCGAATTTAGTCGCGTAGTTTTCGCGGATTACCTGTTTGTAGGCATCCGAGTCGAGATGAGCCATGCAGCTGGCAAACAGCTCTTCGCGCTGGGTATAGAAGTCGGCACTGAACAGATCAACCGGGGCGGTGTGGAACGGGTGGAAGAATGCCCCTGGCACCGGCGCGAAGATGACCTGCCAGCAGAGCAGGCCGAACAGGCTGCAGATCAGGCTGTTCTCGACGTAATGAACCGGCGCGTCGGGCTCGTGCAGATGAGCTTTGACGGCAAACTCGACACTTTGCGCCTCAGGTCTCGGCAGGCTCAGATCAATCCGTGCGGGTGGTATTGGCTTGGCCTTACCGGGCAGCGGTTGCCCAAGCTGACGGGCCAGCCGCGTTAATGCGCGTTCCACCGCCTGGGCTTCAGCATCATTTTCCGGTGCCTGGATGGCCTGCAGCGTCAGCTTGTAGGCTTGCTCAGGGCGGCCCAGGCGCTCCAGCACGCGGATCTGCCGCAAGCGAGCGCCGACATAGCGGCAGTCGGTGTAAAACGCCAGCGCACCTTCCAGATCCGCCTCACGCTCCAGCTGCTGGCCCATACGGAACAACAGCTTATTACGTCGCGCGGCCAGGAAGGGTGTATCGCAGACCAAGGCGCTGATCTGCTGCAGCACATCTGCAAGCGGCTCGCCGGCCTCGAACTGCTCGCGGCTGCGCTGCAGGTGCAGGTAGCAGTCCACATCTGCCCGGTGACGAAAGGCCCGCGAGTCGGGCGTCAACTCCACGCGCTCATAGCGAAAGATACCGAGCTCGGCGAGAACGAATTCGGACCAGTCCTGGCGCAGATTGCCGAAGAACATCAGGCGCAGACGCTCGCACAGCGCATCAATAGTTAGGGAGACAATCTGCTCCTCACTGCCCGGGCACCAGGCGGCAAAGGTGCGTGGCTCGGCACAAGTCTCGGTCAGTTGCGCCAACAGCTCGGATTTGTTCTGCGACTTCCGTGAGCCGTGGCCAGCCAGATGCTGGAGCACTTCATCCTTGCGCAGCAGCTTGAACAGCTCCTCCAGGGAGAGTTCTGCGTCATGCCGCACCCAGCCCGCCTCAAGCAGCGGAGTTGCCGCCAGGCGCGCGCAACCGATTTCCTCGTAACTCAACTTGCTCAGGCGAAAGTGGCTGCCCTTGCGCATGATCATCCGCACCAGCAGAGCCTGAGCGGGCATATCCAGGGCGAAGAACTGCCGGACAAATTCATGCTCGGCCTCGCTCAGCAGATCGGCGTAGCGCTCCTGCAGCCAGGTAAGGGCTTGGCGAAAATTGGCTAGGTAGTAGAAGCGCGGATCGAGCTGCGACTGCATGGGCGTGCCGGTTGCGATTGGCATTGCTGATACCTGAGTCAAACAAACAACAGGCGCGAAGGTAAGGTGCTTAAAGCCCCGTTTTTACTGGATTTCAGGCACAAAAAAAGACGTCCTTGGACGTCTTTAGATGTTTATTTGGTGGAGCCGGGGGGATTTGAATCCAAAGACACAAATGCCCAGCTCAAATCAGTGTTTCGGGCGCTTGGCCCCAAAAAACTGATTTGTAGGATTTCACTCAGCCGATCTGCAGTATAGGAACCTTGAGCCTTCCGTCAATAGCGCATCCAAATATGCCCAGTGTAAGTGTTGCCAGTTGGGCAGTTTTGCTGGGCGCGGGTTCAAATCCTTACTGGGGAGTTGAACACGGGCAGCGCCCTCCGAAGCGGGAACTAGTTCTTGAGATTGAGGCACTTTAATGCCTTTTTCTGTGGCTAAGACGATTTTTTAGGCATTAAATTGCCTTTTTGTGTGTGTGCGTCTACTGTTTGGGCATTAAAGTGCCGGTGACTGATATGCACAATCTTACTCTGCAGGTTTATAGGGATGGCCAGTGGCGCAATGCCATGGAGCTCCGTTTCGAGCAGCCCGAGGAAGGGCTGGAGGGTGCTTGTGCTTGTGGCTACCAGCAGGGCTATCTGGTTGACTCCTTGGAGTCTGTAGGCACTCGGCTGAATGTGGCTGTCAGTGCAGCTTACCCTCTCGGATGGGATTCTTGGCGAGATAAGAAGGCGCCTGCGTTTCTCTTCGACATCCTGCCATCAGGTGCAGCAAGACGCTTTCTACTGAAGCGTTTGGGCGGCGAGCGGTCCGAGGGTCTCAATCTTGATCTCTACCTTCTTGGGCGATGCACACCAGCGCCAATTGGCAATCTGCGTATCAAGGAGTCCGTCGAGGCGATTGCGGGCAGCCCTGTGCTCGGTTTTACGCGCGATGAGGTTATTAGTCGGGACTCACGATTCCTGGAGTACGCGTATGAACAGGGCGCAGCGATTGGTGGGGCGACAGGTGCTGGCGGTGAGGCCCCCAAGCTGTTGCTGACTGAAGATCGTCAGGGCGCCCTGCATCCAGATGCCGTGTTGCCAGATGCAGACGCAGCCCAGCACTGGTTTGTAAAGTTCGCGCGTAACAAAGCCAGTCAGACCGATCAGGACATCCTGCGCAGCGAATACTGCTTCTATCGTGCCGTCCAGCAGCTCGGAATGGATACGGTTGCAGCTGAAGGGTTGGCATTGGAGGAGGGCAATAAGCCCAGTCTCTGGATGCATCGCTTTGATCGCGAGATTAGCCCCGCAGGGGTTAGCCGAACTGCCGTTGAGTCCATGTACTCGCTATGCGGTGTAACCGAGGCGGGTAGCTACATGCTGCACACGCACGTGCTGGGGAATCTGGTTGAACTATGGCGAGCTGTTGGACAGGAACAGCAGATCGGAGATCTGGTGTTTGAATACATGCGGCGCGATCTGCTGAACCAGGTTCTCGGCAATTCAGATAACCACGGACGCAACACCGCGATTCTCCGCTGCGAGCAGGGGGTTCGGTTGGCGCCAATCTACGACCTAGCGCCGATGGTCATGGACGAAGAGGGGGTTACGCGTACGACGAAGTGGCCAAAGCACATCGAGCTTGCTGGAGAGGTTAACTGGAGAAGGGCCTGTGATGAGGTCGCGGGGTGGGTTAATGCCGATGAGCTGTACCAGCGATTGCGGTTGGCAGCTCAGGACTTCCTCGCGCTACCTGACTTGCTGAGTGCACAAGGGCTTCCCGACTCAACCATGAGTCACCCTCGTATAGCCCTGAGAAATCTCCAGCAGCGGATGCTTCAGTGGGGGTTGGTCTAAATGGACATTCTTGAGCGCAATCGCATTTTGAATGAGCTGCAGCAGCAGTTGGCTAGCGGCGAGATCACGATTGGAGGAGCAGTGCGGCGTCTGCGTAAGGAGGTGACTGGCTTGCAGCAGGCCAGATTTGCACAGATGTGCAAGTTGTCATTGCGCGCCTTGCGACAGCTGGAACTGGATGAGAGCAACCCGACGGTTCAGACTCTGAACAGCGTGTTTAATCCCTTTGGCATGCAGGTCGGCATTGTGCCGAAGACTCCGCGTTGAGCTGCGGCTGCATGCTGGTTCTTAAGGCTGGATGAGCGCTGGAGAAAACACATGGATTATTCATCGCTGCTCTCTAGGGTCACACAGGTGGTCACTAGGGCAGGCGAGCTTCTAGTCGCAGAGTGGCAGCGTCCTGAGGGGCCTCGCGGAGCGGGTGATAAAGCGGATGTTGATGTAGAAATCGAGGCTCTATTGCGGCCTTGCCTGCTGGATCTGTTGGATGGAGATTTCTGGGGCGAGGAAACAGGGCATTCGTTGACCGGTGCCCCGCTCTGCTGGGTGGTGGATCCTAACGACGGGACTGCTGACTTTCTGAAGGGATTCAAGGGCTCTGCCATTTCGGTAGGACTTCTTGAAAATGCTCAGCCTGTTCTCGGTGTTGTGTATGCGCCTGTACTGGAGGGGCGCCCTGCTGACTGCATCGCTTGGGCTAAGGGTATGCCATCAGTGTTGCGTAATGGCGAGCCGGTTGACGCGAATCTGTCAAAACAGGAGTGGAGTTCTGGCAGTCGAGTAATGGTCAGTACTGCTGCCAGGATGAAGCCAGAGCTAAATTCTGAATTGTGTGCGCCGGGTAGATTTGTCGCGATGCCAAGCATTGCCTACCGGTTAGCTCGTGTAGCTGCAGGTGATGGGGTTGCGGGCGTGTCACTTGTCCAGGTTTCCGCGCATGACGTGGTAGCAGGGCATGCATTGCTAAAAGGTGCTGGGGGCGTACTTCTCAATCAGGACGGAGAAGAGATTTCATACATGGCAGAGGCGCAAATGAAGACGGTCTCGCATCGGTGCTTCGGAGGTTCACCTGCTATCTGTCGATCCCTGGTGAATCGTGAGTGGATTCGACTGTTCAAGTAGCTGTTGTTTTTTGATTTCGAGCCAGCAGCATTGCAGCGTTCGCGGGCGTTGATGACTTGGCGCAGTTTCATGAACTGCGCCAGTTCTGGCTTCGTATGTGGCGCAGTTCTTGTCGAACTGCGCCACGGCTAGGCGAAGAATGGACCCCAAACCTCAAATGAATGAATTACAGACATTGGTGCATCCGGTCAAGATGAACCCAGGTCCAGTCTTGGATTGACCACTTCCGGCCGATTCTGTCGAAAAAGTAGCTTCAGCGGCAGCCACCTCCTTCTTTGTCTCGGAGTTGAGTGCGCTGTTCGGCAGCCGCAGCAAGCAGATCGTCAATCGTGATGTGCCCAAGCAGCCACATTGATCAATGTCTGGTTTGAAGTGAGGTTCAAATCCTCGATAGGGATTTGAACCAGTAGCTTATTGGGGGCTCAGTTGACCGAGGTGGCGGCCGAATTTAATCGCGTGCTTTCCTGCGTGGCTTCCTTCAGCAGCTTCTCCCACGAGTCAGGTGGATGTCCGCTCGCGAGCATTTTTCGAAACACCTTGTAGGCGTCATCGCTGCTCTCATAGGCGCGCTTGGTGTTGTCGTCATTAACCCACGCCAAGATGATTATCTTGCTTGGGCCGTGGTACCGGAAGAACAGCCGATACTGCTGAAAGAACTTGGCACGGAACCAGTGCTTATATTCCTCGCCCAATGTGTCGCCTTGGCGGTATTCGGGCTTGCTCGGGTCTTGTGGGATAACGTCAAAAGCCAGCTTGGTAATGGCTGCTAGCCGTTTGGCTGCATTCTTCTTGCGATAACCCTCGGGGTCTTTTTGTTTTGAGAACTCAACTTGCTGAATGAGAGTTTCGAGCTGATCCAGAAACAGGGAGTGCGCAAATACTGTCCAGCCATGTGCAACCAGTGGCTTGCCTTGGTCTTGGCTCATTCATCGTCTGCCGACAGCGGGGCATCCAGATCTATCTCATTGCTATCGATCAGCGAATGGATGCGTGCCACGAGGTTTGAATCTATGGCCTGCAGATGCTGAGGGTTCGCTGCGATGTCATGGGCAAGAAAGCTAAGAAACTGGCGGATTGCCGGGTCATCCTCAGAGTGCTCAGCACGACTCAGCACGACCTCACCGCTGGGGCGAATCGAGTAATGGATTTTGTCGCGCTTGTTTAGCTGAAGTGCGCGGCGAACTGTCTCTGGTACTGTCGTCTGGTAGCGGTCGGTAAGGGTGGATTCGACTTCAAGTGCTCTGGCCATGACCTGCTCCTGCTCGTGTGAGTGATTTCAGGGTAATGCATGTGCATTTCGTGGTCAATGCGATTGCATTGTCTCCGCTACTTGGCGTGATGTCAGTTCATCTGATCGAGACGAACCACCCTCGTATCGCGCTGAGAAACCTCCGGCAGCGCCTGGTCCAGTGGGGGCTGATCTAAATGGATATTCTTGAGCGCAATCGAGTTTTGAATGAGCTGCAGCAGCAATTGGCTTCTGGTGAGACCACTATTGGGGCGGCCGTTCGGCGTCTGCGGAAGGAAGTGACTGGCCTGCAACAGGCCAGATTCGCACAGATGTGCAAGCTGCCACTGCGCGCTTTGCGGCAGCTAGAGCTTGATGAGGGCAATCCGGCTGTTCAGACTGCTGAACAGCGTCTTCAACCCCTTTGGTATGCAGGTTGGCATCGTGCCGAAGGCGCCGCGCTGAAATGAGCTCTTAATCCTGCGCGGCAAGGTTTGGGAGCCACAGCTCATTTATACCCCGAGATCCTCTTCTAGCTGATCGCGCAGGTACTTTCGCAGATGTGCCTTGTCTGGGTTTCGAAGGTATTCGGCGGCCAGTTCGTCACGGATGACTTCTGAGAGGCTGAGCTCCTCAGAAACAAACAGCAGGCTTTGAGCCCGTTCGGAGCCAAATTCAAACTCGTACTCGAAGTAAAGCTATGAGTCGCCAGGCATTTACACAGGCCTCTTGGTGGTCGAACTGGAGTAGCTACCTTTGGTCAACGGTAGCTACAGGTCGGATGAATAGGGCTTTCTAAACCTATCCACGTGCGCCTGTCACTTCATCCCGGCACGTGGTGTATCTCGGTCTCAGCATCTCCGGACGCATCGACCAAGCAGGCTTCGCCGGATACTCGAACAATGCGTAACGTGCCTCGTCTCTGCTGCTCATTGATCTGACCTACAACGGCCATCAGTTGCTCTGCACCACGTCATGGTTTGGCGCAAAAAGATCCGGCGTACTCACCACTGCTGACTCAAATCCATCAGTCAGATGTAGCACTTGGAGAAGGATGCGTGCATGCAGCGAGGTTGGGGGCGGGGGGGGGGCTGGCGAGGCTCCAGGCAATCTCCTGGATCGCGCGAGGGCTGACCGGGATGTGCGCTAACTCCATTTTATATCAGGAAGTTGTATTTTTATATGCTCCATAAACTTATCTAAAACTTGTCAATATATATGTATCATAATTAAGGTTGTGTATTTTTTCTGTTCTTGCTTGACGAGTAAGGAGTCTTGTTGTTTATTCTATTTAAGCCTTGAGGTATTCTGCGGTGAGATGAAGGAATGGGTCGAGGCGAAGTGGTGGTAGTTCAAGTGGTGTTAAGTTACTAACTCTAAACCGCGTTTTCAGATCGCTGATTAATACTGGCAATTCTGTCAGCACGTTTCCGTTTGGGGCATTGATCTCTACGCCTTGGGGCAGATTATCCAGGGCAGGCAAGTTGCACCCCGAATTCAGGATCTTGCGACATATGACCGGAATAATGGGAGTTACTCATGGATGCAGTGGGAAAAGTTGCAGAACTTTTATACGGCTCTGAAGAATTGATGCCTGGCATTCAAATGAGCTGGGAGCAGGCGCGCGAACGCGTGGTGGCCCGAGACTGTTCGTTGTGGATGCCGTATTGCATCGTCCGCGACTGGATCTGGATTGATCTCATTCTGAGCGAAGAAGAGCAGGGCATTCTGCGCTCCTCTGGCCGTGAGGCGGTGATGTTATATGCGCATAGTGTTCTGTTTGACAGTGAGCGGCGCTTCGATGTCGGCGCTTGGGTGCGCACCACGCCACTGGTGAGCTTCAGCGAGGGCTGCTTTTTTCAGACGCTTAACACGCTGTATGTCCTAGTCGGAGATGGCCAACGCAAGCAAGCCGAGCTCTCAACCGTCATGAGCTTGTTCTGATGATGAAGGCTTCCGATCAGCGACAGGCGGCGGTGCGCTGTGACCTCTGTGGGGGCGAGACGAGTGTCCCCGGCTATGGCCAGCAGTTTGGGATGCTGCACGCCAGTTGGGGCTACGGCGCACGCCATGATGGTGAGCGGTATCGGGTGTGCCTGTGCGAAGTCTGTTTCTTCCAAGTGCTGGCGTACATCAAGCAAGAGCGACGCATACAACATATTTTCGATGATGATCCACCGGGTGATGAGGCGTTCGGTCTGATCGTTCGTGGGGATTATTGGGGTGATATCAGTAGTTAATATTTTGAGTGAGGTTTAGTTATTTAGCTATTGGGGCAATAGTAATGAGTATGTTTAAGGTTGTTCGTGATTGGGTTGCGAGAGAGGGGGAGGTATTTCAACCTGAAACAGATGCTTTGCATTTGAGGTTGGTTGAGAAGGTATATGCATTTGCCTGATGGCTCAGTGAATCGTCCTTTTACCCAGAAGCACCTTAAAGACTGCATGCGCATTAGCCGCAAGCGACTGGCGATGTGGCAGCAGAAGTCGGCGGAAGAGTGCCGTAACGACTTCATGGTTGCTCAGGTGAGAAAGTCCCGGGTGGTGCGTAAAGCCGGTGCTCGCCAGGGCTGGAAGAAGAGATCAATCGCATCGTCAGAGTAGCCCTCGAAGATGACATGGGGCTGTAGGAGAGAGCATGGACATTAAGCAGCCGACCAACTCGCGTACGCGCGAAGCAATGGAACAGTTCATTCGCCAGAAAGATGAAAATGGGCTCTACAACTATTCCCTTTTTCATGCCCTTGACGGATCTGATTTCCTTCAGGATTACCAGCTATTCAGCGAGGGTAAGCTAACAGGCGACCAGGCCGATCAACTCCTGCGAGACACACTGCGCCGTCAACATATTGCGCACATGAGGGTGGTACATCCGCAGCTCGATATCGAGGCGATGGTTATGCACCTGGCGCGTGATCGCTGCGAGAGAAAAAGCAATCAGGCACTCAAAGCGTTCTGTACCTGGCACCGTGAATTTCAACCATTGCGCCTCGTTGATACTCAAGCCTTTGATCCGCTCAAAGGTACACTGGTGATACACGCTACAAAGACTGTGCCATTGGCCATCGCTCTGGGTCAGCCGAAAGATGTCGCTCTCAAGCACCTCGTCAAGACGATTGACGAAGGCCTGAATGCGCTTGAGTTCACGGCTGATCGGTATCCGCACATTCGCACCGGTTTTCTGCATCACTTCCTGATCGCGTACCCGGAACTTTGGCGTCAGACAAACACTGAGCCCTACCATTTCCTGGGCGAGCCGATGATCCGCATTATGCCCGGTGGTGGAATGCGTCCCGATAGGGCCGTTATCGAGGGCCCGGCAGGCAAGTCACTCATTCGTTGCCCTGGCTGGATTCCGCTTGAACTGATCTTTTTCACCTTGGATTACCTGGTTGGGATCGATTCTGATGTGCTCGATGCCAAGCACCTGTTGCGCGAAGGCACCCGCAGCGAAGTGTGGCTGGATCGTTGCCCTAACCTCGAAGAGGGGCTGCCGATCATCGAGCGTCTACTGGCTTGTGGCGTGGTACACCCTGCCATTGAGCGTATCGAAGGCATCGCAGCAAAGCTGTCTGAAGCGGGCAAGCGCGCTGCGCTGCTGTGCTACGCGAAGGGCAGTGATGCCATCTCCAGTGAGTTGGCTCAGGCCATTGTTGAGGTATCGCCGGAGAGTTATGACCAGGTTTTCGTTCAGGTGAAGAAGTTTCCGTATCTTCAGCGCCTGACAAACCTTAAATGGCCGAGCGATGAGCAGCTGCTGAAGCTATCGCCGAAGACCAAAAGACTGCTTTTGGAAGGCGATTTGGGGATCTGACATGAGCCAGGAAGAGGCCCCTAACTTCTGGCGCAAGCTTGAGGAAAACCGTACTGCCGACCTGACAAGTGGTCTCCTCTCGGTTCCGCTATACCCAAGGAGGCGTTGGGCTAAAAGCCCCAATGACTTGGATTTTTCGGATTTTCTTGCGTTGACAGAGAAGGTCTCTGCGAAGGACTGCCTTCGCGACCTAGCGATGGCGCAGCCCGAAAAATTCAGTGCCGGAAAAAACCTGCAATGCTCCGAAGGACTGGCACGCCAGATCTGCCGACTCGTGCTCGAAGAAGACCTGGAGCTTTGACATGGCCCTGCTACAGATCAATCCCAAAATCCGCACCAAACTCGACCAAGCCCCGTTGATTGAGGCCACAGAGCCGCAGATCAAGCAAAAATTCTGGTGGATGAAAAATCCACGCCAGCAACTGTTGTTTCTGCACGATGGCTTGATCAACACCATGTGCTTCCCCGGCTACTACGGGGCCTTCTTTATACTCAACTATGAGCGCCATCTGGATGGCCTGTTGAATGAAGAGCAGCTGGATCGCTTCGTGTGCATTCTGCTCGATAATCTCCAGCTACCGTACCTCAAAGCCGTTCACCCTCAGTCCGATATCGAGGGCGTTTTTACAGCATTGCTGCGCGACAGTCGCTATAACACACGCTCCAGCCGCTTGTACGACAAGATCAACAGATATGGGCGCCTGCCGAGCTGGAGGCGTGCTCGCAAGGGCGATCCGCGCTATCCGATCTATGATCTGGTGTTGCGAGATGGCCCTTTCGCAATTGCCCTTGGGCACTCGCCAGAAGTGGTGCTTGAGCAGTTGCAACAGGAGCTCTGGAAGGCTGTGTTTGCTCTCGACGTGCATCCGTCGCGTGAGCAATCTCTTTTTGATCGCTACTTCGATAATTTCCTGATTGGCTACCCGGAGCTATGGCCCATTGTCGGTGCCGATGCGAGCCGCTTTCTCGGTTCTCCGCTGCTCAAACAGTTTGCTGGCGAAGGGTTTTCCGCAGACAAGTCAGTCGTGAACGGCAAAGCAGGCCCCCCCCTGATCGGGAAGGGGGGCGAGCGCTATAAGCAGGAGTTGTCAGGTTTCGTCCTGGACTACCTTCAGGCCGTTGACCCCTCTGTGGTCGATGCCAGGCACCTGCTGCTAGATGGCTCAAGAAGTCAGGCATGGATTG
Organism: Pseudomonas sp. 9AZ; assembly: GCF_902506525.1. Lineage (NCBI taxonomy): Bacteria > Pseudomonadati > Pseudomonadota > Gammaproteobacteria > Pseudomonadales > Pseudomonadaceae > Pseudomonas > Pseudomonas sp. 9AZ. Next base: position 3,750,152 of record NZ_LR733840.1, on the reverse strand, counting down.
ATCGCTGCCCCAACTTGGAAGATGGGCTTGATGTGCTCTCCAGGCTTTGCCACTTCGGTGTGACACATCCAGCCCTGAAGCGGATCAAGCAAGTGGCCACCCGGATTCAAGAGGATGGCCAGAAGGGGCTGGTGCGGCAGTACTTGGATCACGGTAGTGCCGTTACAGAGCGACTGACGCAGGCCATCTTACAGGCCAAGCCTGAGCTGTACGACTGGGCCTTCGATCAGTGCAGCGGATATGCGGCTGTAGCGCGACTGGCGAAGATCAGAAGGCTCACTGGTGAGCAGATTGGCAGGCTGGAGCCTAGCGTGAAGCGCAGGCTGCTTGAAGGGGATTTGGGAGTCTGAGATGAGCAATGAGCAGATCGAAAATGCCAAAAAACACGGGGCTATTGCTGTGCTTGCCATACTCGAAAACGCTGACCTTGTTCAGCGCCTGATGCTCGCCAAGGCCATGCGTAGTGATGTTTACCTGAGCTATCTCGTAGAGAAGGCAGCAGGTTACATGATGGGCAACAGGCATCGAGAGGCTGCCTTCTGGAAAATGCTGGCCATTCGGCTCGGGGAACCAAGGAGAGTTGATGAAGACTACTTGGCGGAGCTTAAGCGACTGCGGCGAGCAGAAAAACGATCCGTAGAAAAAGCGTATTTTGGACTGCCGGTCTATGTCTGTAACGGCAGTAAATGTGTGAGTCGGGACGATATCAAAAAACTCCCTTTCTTCGATTTTTGGGAAGAAAGCGCCACGGGGTCAACCTGCCCTGTGGACGGTGGTGTGGTTTATGTCTACCTGCGTGACTGGATAGCTTTTGCAGAGATCTTCATTAAGACAGGGAGGCATCGCTTCCAATGAAAAAGCTGTTGATGTTATGAGGGGGAAGACGTTGTCATTCGAGGAGCGGGAGAAGTTGGCCGGCGTTTTCAAGACCAAGACGGTCACCGGATCAGAACGTCTGATGTGAGGGGTGCGAGCCAGCAGGGTGGCACATGCGCAGTGGCAGCCTGTATGTGGTGGTGAGCTTCGGGCAGGGCGGTCGAACATCGCTCGATCAGCCTCCGAGGCTGCTCCAGAGCATGGCTGAGATGGCGCCGCTTGGATGCAGTTGGCGCAACTCTGGCGCAGTTTTCAGAACTGCGCCATTTAGAGCATCGAATTTGGCGCGGCTCCAGGTGATTTGCGCCATAGCGAGGGCTGAGGGATGCTTAGCGAGGACAGCAGTTCAGATGTGCTGGGGGCTCTGGATATTGGTGCGTCCATGACCAATGCACCTTTGTCTCAGGAATGAGCCCTAGCTAGATCAGGCTGGGTGACACCTCAGCGCCGTAAATTTCCTGCAGTGCACCTGGATCTCGCACGGTCATGCCGCTGGCATAGAGTGAGAGAATTTTGTCATCGAAGCCGCCCGTCCAGCGGATCTGGTGCTTCTCGACGATCTGTGGGTTGAACGTGCCTTGGCGGCCACGGGGCACCTAAATAGGCTGCCTATCGAGTTCGCCCTTGAGCCTCTTGCGACTGAAACCGTTACGAGTATTGCTAGCCGGGTTGCTGACCGACTCATGCTTGTCGTGACCCAGGTGATGCGTGAGCTCGGCATCCAGCGCACGCTCGACCAGTTTATTGGTCAGCTGCTTGAGGGCGCCATCAGCGCCGATCAGATTTTCAGACTTCTGGTAGTTGGTCAGAAGTTGATCCAAAAACTCTTCGGTAATGGGACTTTTCGTCTTGATCATGGTGTCTCAGGTTAGGAGTGTTGCGTTGCTCATGAGCTGGTTACAAAAAGATCGAACACTCTCCCTTTCGCTCGGCACTGAGCGTCCTTGGTCAGGTTTGAGGAGGATTCAGATTTCCTGCTCGCCGCAGCTAGGTAACGACGACAGACCTAAAAGGGCCCGCTAAAATGACAGTTTCATAACTTCTGGAGAACTATGGATAATTAACTATTTGGGAGGTTGATGTCGCCTAGTTACAGTTTTTACTGATAGCATCAATTAGCTCGTTTTGGCGATTAAGTATTGAGGATGATGTTAAGTCGTCGAGTTTGTCATCTAAGTTCTCGATCTTTTCTTGGCGCTGAATCATGCTCCTCGGGCACTCGATGTGGCCTGTGGACATGTCGTGGACGCATATACTGTCGTCATTGTTTTCTAGGTATATGAGTTTTTCCAGTTTCCTATGTAGTTCGTCAATTTTTTTCTGTTGTCGATTTATTTCTGGTAGCAGGGTTTGCAGTTCATTTTGGGCGGCGAGGCAGGATTGTTTTTTCTGATCACGATGCGCTATCTCAGTTAACTCGGCTTTACGGCGTTGCTCCTCCCTTTCTTCGGCCTTGATATGTATCATCAGGGCGTCATGATAGAATCGGCCTGATCGCTCATTGCTTGCTAGATAATGTTCCACCTGTTGTTTTGCAGTGACGAAATCACCTGCTTCAAGTAGGCTATTGGCGTAGTGGTAGTGGAAATCGGTTGGGACGGCTACACTCAAATTAATAATTTGCTCGAAAAAAACATTAGCCTCAACGAAATGGCCATCGTTGAAATGTTGCTGTGCTTTAAGCAGTAGTTGATCGGCGCGTTGTTCTGCGCTAAGGCCGGTATATGTGCGAGTCTGGCTGTTTCGAATAGGAGTTATTTCTGAGGGGGGAACTCCTAGCGGTAATTTGGTATTGGCTATTTCTGATGAGGCTGTCGGTATTGCTGTTGAGGTATTCACCTTATTTGGGGTTGGGTGTGTAACCTGAAGCAGTGGACTTGCCGGAGGGGGCGGGGGCGACACAATTTGTTCAGGTTCAGATGTTTGTTTGAACCAGTTGCGCCCGATAATATCTGCAGGATGGCTATCACTGGCCACCCAGTACATGGAGCCGAAAAAGGCTAATATTAGGCATACATTGGGCAGATGCATCTGCCATTTAGGTTCGCTTGCTATTAAGGGCTCTGTCGCGAAACCCTGCATTTCTGACGGCTGGCCTAAAGGCGTACCCTCGGCAATTGCAGCTTGGGCAAGGTTGTAGGCGGCATATAGTTCGCGACAGATAATCTTCATTCCTTCGTCGTCGCTTCCTTCACGTGCCTGCTGGATCAAAGCCTGCATGCGGCGATGTAGTGTATCTTGTGAAGCGGCGTCGTCACCAAACCAGCGAATGGCATGAGAAGGGGTAACTTTTGTGCGTGGTTGCGTAATTAGTATGGCCCTTGCTTGGAGTAGGGTGGCGTGGCTGAGATAGTACGTATCGTCCGGGCGCTCTGCGAGTACTCCGAGGCTTATCTTGGCAAATGCCAGCGCAATGTCGGTAGCACTAAAGTCTTCCGGCAATTGCATGATCTGAACTGCTTCTGCTTTGTTCATGCTCTCTCCATTATTGCTGAAGTGCGCTGGTTATCTGCCCTTCGTTTTGAAGCCATCAAGTATGCCTTGCATCTGGCTCGCGCTGCTTTGGTTGGGTTTGTCATCAAATTGCGGTGTAATTTCGGGGGAGCTGCCGAAGCGTCCGAGCATCTCCAGTATATCTTCAGCTTGAGCCGCACGGCGCAGGCTCGCACCAAGCTCTTCAGCGTTAGCGGCATGTTGGTAGTCACCTCCCGAGTCATTTGCCAGTTGCTCTAATTGCTGGACAGCGGCTGAGTCTGTGCCAATTTCGAGGCCAACTGTCTGATGGCGAAACAGGATGCCGTCGGACTTCAGAGCCTTAACTACCGGAGACATAATGCCGCAACTATCGTCTCCGTCTGCCAGTAGCAAAATCATCTCGCTATTGCTTGCGTCGCTGCGATTTAGGGCCATATAGCGGTTCGCATATTCAACTGCCGCACTCATTGGTGTGCCGCCATTGGTGGTTAGACTCTCGATGAAATTGCCTATAGAGTGGGCGTTTCTGGAGAATGGGTGTCGTTGCGGGATTGGGTTTGAGCAATTGCCAGAGAAACCTAGTACGGCAACTTCACCGCCCTGCTGCAAAGTACGGTCTATGACCATTTTGGCGGCGCTCTTTGCCTCGGTAATGCGATTACCCTGCATGCTGGCGGAGGTGTCAATTAGCAGTAGTAATGAGAGAGAGGCTAGCTCAATTGAGGATTCAATTGGTACTGTGACCTGACTTACCGGAGGATTCAGTGTGGGCTTGAGTGCGTGGGTGTCGGAATCGCTCCCTGTAAGGCGTTGCAGTTCATCCAACGCCGCCTCCAGTGGTAGTTCTGATGTGCTAGTGTTGTGCGTTTGACGTTTTGATATGCCTGTGGACGGAAGTGTCGGTACGCTAGATTGGGCTTGTGACTGGTTCGTATTGGATATCATGGATTTTCCGCTTTTTAACTCTCTAGAGCGGGATTGCAAATGTTGCTGGACGGCATAGAGATTAAGATCGACATCTACCAGTTTGGTGGTGAAGCTAAGCGGAGTGCCGGACTCATGGCCGTATTTCCAATAATGTTTGATTGTGCGTGCGAGTTTTTTGGCCGTTGTCTCGTCAAATGAATAATGCTTGTGAGTATGCTCAATTTCTTTCAGTGTACTGCGGTCGTTAAGTTTCATGCTTATTAGTCCCACTCGGTTATCAAGTAGGAATCTATCCCAGTTGGGGCTGCCGGGGGTGTTGTAGCTGATGCTGCGATTATCAGGTGGGCCAAATACGCCTAGGTCGCACATAAAACTAGTACTGTTTGGATAAAGCTTTGGTGTCACTAGGGCATGAGCTTTGTTGATGCTAACTTTCTTCCAAACGTCTTGGGGGATATGATAAGTTTGAGATAGGTCATTCGGGGCCCAATTGGGTTCAGGCGCTTGCCAATAGGTAGTTGAGTTGATTCTGATGCTTTTGAGCTCCCACTTGGCAGCACAGGCTACGACAGGTTCGCCCATCAATATCCAGACCCTAAAGGCGACAGTGACAGATATATCTGCGCTGCCATTCGCCACCGTCGCGCTGAACTGGTTGCGCCCCTCGAGGATAACCGGGGATTTCTCTTTCGCTGGTACTGCCATTGCAAGGTGAGGCAGTAGCGAGAAATAACCAAGTATTATGCCGATGTAGAGAGTCTGTATTTTGATTCGTGCTATATATGTAAACATTTTAATCATTGGTTGGCTTCCGTAGTCGAAGCGTGAGATGAAAATACTGCCATTTGGCAAGTAAGCCTGCAGTTGAATAGCACTTGGTATTGCTTAACGATATCAATCATTTTTGCCGGTGGGCAAAAAGTTTCGATGATCTGCGACGGTGGGTGACTGCCGTCTTCAGCTAGTCCATCTGAGTTATAGGCGTCATTCGCAGCGGCCCTTAACCTTCGCCCTATTCAAGGCGAAATGCCATTACCAGGTATCGCCCATGGTTTTGACAGGGTAGGGGGAGTCGATGGTCGCGGGAAGGAAAGGGGCGCTACTCGGGCTGAGGTCTCTCTGCATAGCCCCCGCATTGCTTTGGGTGGGTCAGGCGTACGCCGCGCCCAGTGCTGCGGATGCGCTCCGCAGTGTGGAGCCACCGTCCCGCGAGGCGCTGCAGTTGCCCCGTGAGGTGCTGCCCTCATTGCCCGTGGAGCCGTCAGCGGCCCAAGAGTCCAGCCTGAGAATCTATGTGGCTCGATTTGCCATCGAGGGAGTGGAAGCCTCTCAGCGGCCGCCTGCGCAATTGTTGGCAGGGTTCGAAGGCCGCGAGTTGAGTTTCGCGGATCTCCAGCGAGTTGCCATCAGCGTGACGCAGCACTATCGGCAGCAGGGCTGGCTGCTGGCTCAGGCATACCTGCCGCCGCAGGATGTCGAGGGCGGAGTGGTGCGCATTGTCGTGCTGCCCGGGGAGCTGGATAACATCGAGGTGGTGCCAGGGGATGGCGCGCGGCTAGGTGTGGATCGAGCCAGGGCCAGGTTGTTGCAGGCGGTCGAGCCCGGGCAACCGCTGCAGGCCGATGCGCTGGAGCGCAGCCTGCTACTGCTCAACGATTTGCCCGGCGTGCGGGCGCAGGCGGCGCTGGCTCCCGGTGGTCGGGTCGGCACCTCCAATCTGGATGTGCAACTGCTCGGCCAACCACTGCTGGCTGGCAGCCTGCAGCTGGATAACTACGGTTTGCAATCGACTGGCGAACATCGCCTGGGCGGTGAGCTGGTGCTGGCCGACCCCCTGGGCATTGGCGACCGCCTCGGCCTGCGCGCGCTTACGGCCGAGGATGATGGGCTTGCCAATGCCGCACTGTCTTACGACCTGCCGCTCAATACCCAAGGGACGCGCCTGAATAGCTCGCTCAGCTACCTGGAGTACGAACTGGGCGAAGAGTTTCGGGCACTGGACGGCTTCGGCCGGGCAACGGTGCTCGAACTGGGGATCAGCCATCCCCTGCTGCGCCAGCGTCGGCACAGCCTCTATCTGCAGGGTGGCTATGCCCATAAGCGCCTGACCGATGTGCTGGATGCCGTGGACAGCAATAGCCGCAAGCGCATCGATCTATTCACCCTCGGGGCCACCTATGAGCGTCTGGACAGTTGGGGTGGCTACAACAGCCTGAGCCTGGTCTATGGCCAGGGGCATCTGGGCCTGTTGGACGATGCCGGACAACTGTTCGACAGCGCGCCTGGCGGGCTGGGCCGGGCCGGCAAGTTCGCCAAACTGAATGCCAACCTGATGCGCCTACAGCCGCTCGCGCCGCAGTGGAGTTTGTACATCGGGCTTAGTGGCCAGCGAGCGCTGGACAACCTCGACAGCGTGGAAAAATTCAGTCTTGGTGGTCCCTACGGCCTGCGCGCCTATCCCTCTGGCGAGGCAACGGGCGATCACGGCTGGCTGGCGGTGGCCGAGTTGCAATGGCAGGTCAGGCCCTGGCTGATGCTGGGGCTGTTCGGCGACTTCGGCTGGGTGCAGTTCGACCAGCAGCACTCGCCCCTCGATCCCGGCCCCTACGACCGTCACCTGCGATCTACCGGGCTCACCGCACGGCTTGGCCAGGGCAGTGGCCCACGCCTGTCAGCCAGTCTGGCCTGGCCGGGCGGTGACGACTCGCAAGTCGACCCCGGTCAGTCGCAACCCCGCGGCTTTGTCGCCCTTAGTTACCACTTCTAATACTGGAGAGTCGTCATGGCCCGTCCCCACGCTCGCAAGCCGCTGGCCTCGTTGACTATCCGCCTCTCCGGTGGGCGTCGTCTGCGCCTGACCCTGCGCCCGCGTCCGCGTATCAGTCGCGCGCTGCTGGTGCTGCTCGGCAGCGCCCTCGGCTGGCCGGCCCATGCCCTAGACGGCGCGGCGTTGCCCCAGGGCGGCCAGGTCGCGGCCGGGCAGGCCACTATCAGTCAAAGCGGTGCCCATATGACCATCCGCCAGGGCAGCGACAAGGCGGTACTCAACTGGCAGAGCTTCAATATCGGCAGCCAGGCCAAGGTCGAGTTCCAGCAACCCAGCAGCAACTCGGTTGTGCTCAATCGGGTGGTGGGTAACCAGGCCAGCCAGATTTATGGCCAGCTCCAGGCCAACGGCCAGGTATTTATCAGCAACCCTAACGGCGTGGTATTTGCCCCGGGCAGCCAGGTCAATGTCGGCGGCCTGGTGGCCACCACCTTGGGCCTGGGCGACCAGGACTTTATGCAGGGGCGCTACCAGCTGGCGGGCGACTCGCAGGCCGAGGTCAGCAATGCCGGGCAGCTAACCTCAGGCGGATCGGTGGCCTTGGTCGCCGCCACCGTACGTAACAGCGGCAGCATCCAGGCGGGCGGTGACGTGGCACTGGCGGCCGGGCAGCGGGTCAGCCTGGATCTGCATGGCGACGGCCTGCTCAGCCTGAATGTGGAGGCCAGCGCCTTGCGTGGCCAGGTGGAGAATGGCGCGGCCATCCAGGCCGGCAACCGGGTGCTGCTCACCGCGGCGGCGGCGGAGGACCTGATCGGCAGCGTGGTCAATAACAGCGGCATCGTCAAAGCCAGCGGGCTCAGCGTGGCAGGCGGCAAGATCAGCCTGAGCGGCGGCCTGATCGCGCAGACCGGCACCCTGGATGCCAGCGGCGTAGCGGGTGGCCAGGTCGATATCCGCGCCTACACCCTGCAGGACGCCGGCCAGACCTTGGCCGAGGGTAGCGGCGGCCAGGGTGGCAGCGTGCGCGTCGAGGCCCAGCAGATCACCCAGACCAGCCGCGCGCATATAAGCGTGGATGGTCAGGCCGGCGGCGGGCGGATTCACCTGCAGGGAGGCCGTGGTGACGAGGGCAAACTTTATAGCTCCTCCACCCTGACTGCCCAGGGATTGGGCGATAGTGCCAAGGGCGGTGAGATCAGCGTGACGGCTAGCTCTACGCAATTGCGCGCAGCCCAACTGGACGCCTCGGGCCAGGCCGGCGGCGGCAGCATTCAGGTCGGTGGCGGCTGGCAGGGCCAGGATGCCAGCGTGGCCAATGCCCGGGAAACCGGCGTTAATGACAGCACCCGCCTAAGCGCCGATGCCGGTCAGACTGGCGATGGCGGCACCGTGGTGGTCTGGTCGGACGAGCAAACCACCTTCGCCGGTCATATCAGCGCCACCGGCGGCAGCCTGTCGGGCAATGGTGGTCAGCTGGAAGTCTCCGGCAAGGAGAACCTAACCTTCGCCGGCACGGTGAATACCGCCTCGCCCTTTGGCCTAGGCGGCAGCCTGCTGCTGGATCCGAAAAACATCGTTATCAGCGATGCGGCGGCGCTGTTTGATGTGTTGAATCTGGATGATCCCAATGCTGGTTCTATGAACTGGTTTGGTTACTTTGCCGAGGAAGTGGCGGGCGGAAATATCGCGATTACGGCAAGCAGGACAGATATCGGCGGGATGGCCAATGTGGGGGCTGCCTATCTGTTCGATGGCGAGAGCGGTGCTTTGCTGTCCGCTCTATACGGCAGCGTCGAGAATGATCAGGTAGGTAGTGGGGGTATCACCGTCTTGAGCGATGGTGCCTATGTTGTGCGCAGTCAGGTTTGGAACAATGCCAGCATTGCTGGTGCAGGAGCGGCGACCTATGGGGCGGCGGATACGGGCGTTGGTGGGGTGGTCAGTGCTGCTAACAGTTTGGTGGGTAGCAGTGCTTTTGACCAAGTTGGTATGGGGGTTACGGCACTGAGCGATGGTGCCTACGTGGTCAATAGCAGCTTCTGGGATAACGGCGGTATCGCTGATGTTGGTGCCGCCACCTATGGCGTGGCAGGAGCGGGCATCAGCGGAGTGATCTCTGCAGCCAATAGCCTCGTGGGTAGTTCGGCTGGTGATCGAGTGGGTGCGAATTTCGCACTTGGCGATGGCGCTTATGTGGTGGTCAGCAGTTCATGGGACGGCGCAAGTTTTGCCGATGCCGGGGCGGTGACCTATGGCGCGGCAGGGATTGCTCTGACAGGCACGATTAACGCTAGTAACAGCCTGGTAGGGAGTCGACCCAACGACAGGGTTGGTAGTCAAGGCATCACAGTTTTAAGTGATGGCGCTTATGTGGTGCCCAGTCGTTATTGGAACAACAGCCTCGGAGCAGTGACCTATGGTACTGCGGGCATTGGCATCAATGGGGATGTCAGTTCCCTCAATAGTCTCGTGGGCAGCAGCTTCGGCGATCAGGTCGGCAGTGGAGGCGTTACTGCCTTGGTCGGTGGTGCCTATACAGTGAGCAGTCCCTTATGGAATAACGCGGGCTTGGCCGATGCGGGGGCCGTGACCTATGGCGCGGCGGGTACGGCCCTGATTGGCACTATCAGCGCTAGCAATAGCCTGGTGGGCGGTGCGGCCTTTGACCAAGCGGGCAGTGGCGGAGTGACGGCCTTGGTTGATGGTTCATACGTGGTGCGCAGTCCTAATTGGGATAACGCGGGAGTGTTTGATGGCGGGGCCGCGACCTATGGGGCGGCGGGCACAGCTCTGGTTGGTACCATCAGTGCTAGTAACAGCTTGGTGGGCACTCAAGCCAGCGACCAGGTGGGCTCCTTAGTATTTTCGTTGAGTGATGGTGCTTATGTAGTCAGCAGCTACTTCTGGGACAATGGCTACATTGTCAATGCCGGTGCGGCAACCTACGGTGCTGCGGGTGCTGCGTTGACGGGAGCCGTGACCGTTGACAACAGTTTGGTGGGTGCGAGCTCTGGTGATCAGCTTGGGGGTGTTTTTGCATTGAGTGATGGCGCCTATATGGTGCTCTGCGCTAACTGCGACTACGCCGGGCTCGCCGATGTAGGTGCGGTTACCTATGGCTCCGCGAGCTTCGGGGTAACTGGCGTGGTCGGTATTTCCAACAGCTTGGTAGGTAGTCAGGCTAATGATCGGGTAGGTAGTGGCGGCATTACTGCTCTGAGCGGCGGTGCTTATGTGGTCGTCAGTCCTAGCTGGGATAGTGGAAGCCTGGTTGATGCCGGCGCAGTAACTTATGGCGCAGCGGGCACTGCCCTAACCGGCACCATCGACTCAAGTAACAGCCTGGTGGGCAGCACAGCAGGTGATCAACTGGGGCTTTATGACGGAGCACCGTCCATTCTCGCTCTGGGCGATGGCAGCTATGTAGTGCGCAGTCATCTTTGGGACAACAGTGGAGTCGCCAACGTCGGCGCGGTGACCTATGGCGCGGCAGGCATAGCCCTGGCCGGCACTATTGATTCCAGCAACAGTTTGCTGGGTAGTGTCGCCGGCGATCTTCTGGGCGATAGAGGGCTTGTTCAGTTAAGCGATGGCCGCGTGCTGGTGCGCTCGCCCAATCAAGCTGTCAATGGCATCAAAACCGGTCGCATCAGCCTAGTGGATTTTGACCCGGCGCTGGGCGATCTGACCTTTGCCGACAGCCCTTCCGCCGACTTCTCCATCAACCCGGATCGTATCGCCGAGATCCTTAACGGCGGCACCTCGCTGACCCTGCAAGCCAGCAACGATATCACCCTGGCCTCGGCGCTGCTGGTGGATAACGCCTCTGGCAACGGCGGCCATCTGACCCTGCAGGCTGGCCGCCATATCAATTTCAATGCCAATCTCACCACCGATAACGGCGACCTGACCGCCATCGCCGGTGATCCCAATGCCCTGGCTGTGCATGCCGAGGCCGGTACTCCGACGCTAACCATCGCTAATGGCGTGACCCTGGATATAGGTACGGGCACCGCCACCCTGGCGGCCATCGATGGCAACTTTGTTAATAACGCAGGGAGCGGCGCAATCCAGATCAGCGGCGCGGGCCGCTACCTGATCTATTCTAGCGACCCGGCCGCCAGCCTGGAGGGCCTAAGCGGCTACGGCAAGCATTACAACCAGGGCTTTGCCCTCGGCAGCGTGCCGGCCTATGCCAGTAGTGGTAACTGGTTTTTCTACAGCATCGCCCCGGTGCTAAGCATCACTCCGGACGCCAGCTCCCAGGTCTATGGCGAGCTCAATCTGGCCGGTCTGGGTTATGGCTTGAGTGGCTTAATCGACGGCGATGATGCGGCCAGCAGCGGACTTACCGGCGGCGCACTATTTACCAGCACGGCCACTGCCGGCAGCGATGTGGGCCGCTACGACCTGGCCTATGCCAGCGGCCTGGCCAGCAGCCTTGGTTACAGCTTTGCCGATGCAGCAGCCAGCACCAACGAACTCAGCATTACCCAGCGGGCTATCAGCCTTAGCGCCGATGCTGCCAGCAAGGTCTATGGCGAGGTCGATCCAGACCTGGGCGTATCGGTCAGCGCGGGCAGCTTGGCAGCGGGCGATAGCCTGGCGGAGGTCAGCGGCAGCCTAAGCCGCGAGCTTGGCGAAAATGTCGGCGTCTACGACCTGGCCCTGGGCTCGGGGCTTAAGGCCGGTAACTATACGATCAGCTTCGATGCTGACAATAACGCCATCAGTATTACGCCCAGGCAGTTGGTGGTGACGGCGAACGATGCCGAGCGCTATCAGGGCGAAGCCAATCCTGCATTCAGCGCAACCTTCTCCGGTTGGGCGTTCGACGATGATCAGCAGGATCTACAGGGGGAGTTGGCATTCACAACGCCAGCCACGACGGCATCTGCAGTGGGGGATTACGGGGTGTCTCCCTCTGGGCTGAGTGCCGACAACTATGTACTCGAATTTAACGACGGTACCTTGCGCGTACTGGCGCAGGAGCCAGTTGAGCAACCTGATCCTGGTACCGGAAATGTGTCTGGCGTCGAAGCGGCCCAGCAACAGGTGGCCTCCGTTATCTCCAGTCAGTTGTTGACCTCTCGGGGTGATGAACAACAAGTGAATGATCTGGCCGAGATGCTTGCACAAGGCAGTGAGCGATGGGCTGGTGATGATCGAGTACCGGCTCAGGCCGCTCTATCGGATGGTTCGGCTGGCGGCGGTGTTCTGTTGTCAACGCTGGGCAATCTGCTTAGCCGTAACCAAGGCCTACGTTTGCCTACCTTCAATACAGAGGAGGAGTTGTGAGCATGGGAAGAAAAGCCAATACCGCCATGGCTATCCTGGCTCTGATCTGGGGGGCGCACGCCAGTCAGGCGCTGGCCGGTGCAATGGAGGAGCGTTTGGGTGCCGGTTATTGGCATGCTGCCCGCGACATCTCGGAGAATGGTGAAACAGGCTTTATCTATGTCGATATGAAGTTTCATGCCGATGGCTACTGGACCCAGTTTTATCGTTCCTATCTGCCCAATCTGTCCGGTTGTAACAAGGTCGGCGATAACGTGGTCAGCTTCGGTAAGTGGCAGACGCAGGGCGATCAAGTAGTGGTCACCGGTTACCATCGTGACGGACAATATTGGAAAAAGCCTGCCACGATGCGCCTTAATGGCGGAAAGCTTGAACTGGTGGGCGGCAACACGCGCTTTGTCCCGGCCAAGTCGATTAAGGGCGGCTACGGGTGCCAGGCGTATCTGCAGGGCGAGTTCGAGCAACATAAGGGCTTGCTGTTGCCCGATGAATAAGATGTGGCGTGGAGAAACGATGACCAGCAACTCTGTGTTGTTGATTGATGATCACACCCTGTTCAGGGCAGGGTTGGCCATGCTGCTGGCTTCGCATCCGCTACTGGACGAGTTGTTGGAGGCCGGCTCCATCGCCGAGGCGCGCCGTATCGAGAGGGACGATGTGGCGCTGATTATGCTGGACGTCTGCTTGCCTGGCTTGAACGGACTGGAAGGCATCTGCTTGTTGCGCAAGCAATTTCCTAAGGCTCGCGTGCTGGTGCTGTCCGGTAACGATGATTTCAACTGGCGTACTCAGGCGCGGGACAAGGGCGCCGATGGCTTTCTCAGCAAGGCGGCCGATGCCGAGCAGATCGCCGCTGCGATTGATAGGCTGCTGAGCGGGGAACAGAGTTGGGACGAGTCTTCGGCTTCGGTGCTCGGGCAGCCGGCGCTGTCGCTGACCAGCCGGCAAACCGAAGTGCTCGGTCTGCTCTGCGAGGGCAAGTCCAACAAGGCGATAGCTCGGGAACTCGATATGGCGGAGAACACCGTGCGAGTCCATGTGTCTGCAATTCTCGCCAGTCTTGGGGTGAGCAGTCGAACTGAGGCGGCTGTTGCTGCGCGTCAGCAAGGCATAGTGCGCTGATGCTGCGGGGCCGGCTACTGCCGCAGGAGTCGGTGCTGGAACAGCAGTTGACCCCTATTTTTGTTGATCAGCGCAACGGCGGTGAGTTCGGCTCGAACCTGGCGGCCGTTCTGGCCGGCTTGTCGCTGTACCTGCTATTCGACCTGAAGGCGGCACTCTGGTGGTTGGCCGGTATTGTCTGTTTGAACGGCCTGGCCTTTCTGGCCATCGTCTATACACCACGTTTCGGATTAGGGACTTGGGGGCGCTTCTGGCTGCAACTGGCGATCTTTACCAGTGCCGGCGTCGGCTGGGGAATATTGCCGCTGCTCGCTTTGCAGGATGGCCAGGTCATGGCCGTGCTATTCGTGACCACTGTTATTGCCGTGCACTGCGCGGCATCCTACGCCGCCGCATCGGCCATCGTCCCGCTGTTCACTGGCTTTCTGCTGCCTGCAACCCTACCCCTTACGCTGGCTGCGCTGATGTCGGGCGAGGGAGTCCTGCTGGTCACCGGCTTGGTCATGAGTATCTTTATCCTCTGCATGCTGCTTTTTGCGCTGCAATCCCAGCGCAATTCGGTGCGCAGCATTGAGTTGGGTTTCGAGAATCTTGAGCTGGTCAGCCAGTTGCGCGCCGAGTCGGAAGCGCTGCGCCTCGCCCGCCAAGAGGCCGAACAGGCCAATAGGGACAAATCGCGCTTTCTGGCGGCAGCCAGCCATGATTTGCGCCAGCCCCTGCATGCCTTGGGCTTATTCCTAGAAGCCTTATCGCGAACCGCTCTGGAAGGACGGCAGCGGGAAATACTGGAAAATGCCGTGGCGGTATCGTCTTCGGCGCGGCATATGCTCAATACCTTACTGGACTATTCCCGGCTGGAGGCCGGTGTTATTGAGCCCAGGGCCTGTAACTTCAGAGTGCAGACGCTATTCAGCAAGCTGGAGAAGGAGATGGGGCCGCAGGCAGACAGAAAGCAATTGGTTTACCGCTGTCGTGACACCTCCCTGGCGGCTCATGCCGACCCCGCCCTGGTCGAGCTGATCCTGCGCAATCTGATCAGTAATGCGATTCGCTATACCGATCAGGGCGGTCTGTTGATCGGTTGCAGGCGACGCGCCAATGCGCTGTTCCTGGAGGTCTGGGACAGTGGTGTCGGTATCGAGCCTGGCGAGCAAGCCGCGGTATTTCATGAGTTCTATCAGGTTGGCAACCCGGAGCGTGATCGGCGCAAGGGCCTGGGGCTGGGCCTGGCAATCGTCAAGGGTCTGTGCGCGGCCATGGGTATGCAGCTTGAGTTGTTTTCACGACCGGGGCGAGGAACCATGTTTCGCCTGATTGTACCGGCCGCAACCGGGGGCATAGTGGTCGAGCCCATGGCCAGGCCAGTGCCGCTGCATAGCTTCAAGAACTTGCACGTGCTGGTGGTGGATGATGATGAGGCAGTGCGCCAGGCCATGGCCGAGTTGCTCGGCTCCTGGGGCTGTGTGTGCCTGGTAGCGGAGTCTGTTGAGCAGGCCCTTGCGGTATGCGGACAACTACCCCAGTTGCTGTTGCTTGACTACCGGCTGCGCGACCAGCAGACAGGGGGGGATGTCATGGCGGCGCTGCGCAACCGCTTTGGCAGCCTACCACCCACCCTGATTATTACCGGTGATACGGCCCCAGACAGGTTGCGTGAGGCCCAAGCCACTGGCGCCATCCTGGTACACAAGCCCGTCGATGTGCACAGACTGCATGAGGTGATGCGTCAGGCCATCCAGAACGAAGTCTCCCCTTAGCCCTTGGGTGATGGCCAGGTGGCACTATATAGTCCGCCGTAAATATGCGGCTTCCTTCTGCTTGGGAAGCGTGCCATTTAAGCAGTACTCGGGGGATCTTATGGCCGAATTTGGCGGAATAGTGGGGCGCGTATTGGCACCTTGGCGTCTTCCAGAAGAGCGTCTTTTCAATGAGCAGGCCAAGCTCATTACCCAGCATCTGCTCGGTATCGGCATTATGGGAGCCAGTATGCTGGGCCTATTTTGCGCGCTGACCCTGTACTGGCTGTTCGATGATGCCGTGGGGTTCTACTGGTTGGCCTGTAGCTGGTTGCTCAATATCGTCACCTATGGACTGCTACGTCGGCTGATGTATCGAACGATGAGCGCGGCTCAGCGCTTTCGCCTGTTGCTGGCGGTTTTTGCGAGTGCCGGGACTGTGTGGGGGGGACTCCCTCTGCTGATCATGGATGCTGCGTCCCCAATCCCCCTGTTGCTGATCATGGTGATGATCATTACCCACGCGGCCGGAACCTTCGCCATCAATGCGTCGAGCATGCCGTTGTTCTGTGCCTATATCTATCCGGCTGTGGCCCCGTTGATGCTGGCCTGCTTAGCCAGTGCCGACCCTCTGTTGTTGGGGTTGGCTGCGCCGTGCGCCATCTATCTGTTGTGTATGACGATGTTTGCTTCCGGCGCGCAACAGGCTGCGCAGCACAGTCTGCAACTGCAGTTCATCAACCTGGAGCTGGTCGAGCAGCTACGTGATGAGTCCGAGCAGCGTGAGCAGGCGCGTGCCGAAGCGGTGGCCGCCAATCGAGCAAAATCCAGCTTTCTGGCTGCGGCCAGCCATGATCTACGCCAGCCGTTGCATGCTTTGGGGCTGTTTCTGGAAGCGCTGGGGCGCAGCGACATCAACGCGCGACAGCGGGAGATGTTGGACAGCGCTGTTACGGTCTCGGGCTCGGCCCGCCATATGCTCAACACCCTGCTGGATTATTCACGTCTGGAGGCGGGAGTTATCGAACCACAGCCCTGTGGGTTTCGGCTTCAGACACTGCTCGGCAAACTAGAGAAGGAGTTTGGTCCGCAGGCGGATGCCCGGGGCCTGGTGTATCGCAGCCGGGATACGTCTCTGGCCGCATTTTCCGACCCGGCATTGGTCGAGCTGATCCTGCGCAATCTGATCAGCAACGCCCTGCGCTATACCGAGCGTGGGGGCGTCCTGGTTGGCTGCCGTAGGCGTGGAAACTTCGCCCACATAGAGGTCTGGGATACCGGTATCGGTATTGCCCCGGACAATCAGCAGGCGGTGTTTCAGGAGTTCTTCCAGCTGGGCAATCCTGAACGTGACCGCCGTAAGGGCCTTGGTCTGGGCCTGGCCATCGTGCAAGGGCTGTGTAGCACGCTGGGAATCACCCTTGAGTTGATGTCGGTCCCTGGCCGAGGCTCGGTTTTTCGCCTAATCCTTCCTGCGGCCACCGGCGGTGTGGTTTACGACATGCCTGCACCAGCGGAGAGCCAGCAGAACTTCGCGGGTCTCTCGGTGCTGGTGGTCGATGATGACGAGGCAGTGCGCGCAGCAATGGGCGAGCTTTTGACTTCCTGGGGTTGCCATTGCCATGTCGCCGATTCGGCAGCCCGTGCGCTGCAGGTCTGTGAAGAACCGCCGCAGCTGCTGATAGTCGATTACCGACTGCGTGAAGCGCAAACCGGCGCCGATGTGATGGCAGCCATTTGCGAGCGTTTCGACACACTGCCGCCCACCTTTATCATCACCGGCGATACCGCCCCGGATCGCCTGCGCGATGCGCAGGATACGGGCGCGCTGTTGCTACACAAGCCGGTGGATGCGGGTCGGCTACATGAGGCCATCTGTCGGGTGCTCAACTGATTTGTTAGCCGGTAGTGGCCATTATGACTGGCCATTTTCCCTGCTGGGGTTAGTCCAATTGAGCTATAGGATCGTGTGTTCTTTGGCGCTAGTCTGCCTGCATGTCAACTTGATATTCCGCCATGTAGGAGAACAGCAGCTATGAGTCATTTCAAGCTTAAACTTTTAAATTTGGTTGTTTTTTCTGTTTTATGTGTTTCAGTAGATATTGTCGTGAGTGTCTAACAGGTTTGCCAGTAATTCACGAGGAATGAAGCATGAGAAAGTGCCAAATTTTTTTCGCTGCAGCTACCTTAATTGTATTTGGAGCGGCTAGTGCTTATGCGGGTGGATATTATATATTTCACTGTAACAAGAATCACACTATGCAAGATACTTACTATTCAGCAAAAAGCTGTCTTGCTGCCCTGCATGAGCACAATAGTGCCTATCATGGAGGTAAGTATCAGGGACCTGGTGGCTGTCGATGGGTGAAATAAAGTCGATATCATCGGGGCTATGAGGTAGTCTGCGTATCCGACTGACTGCAATTTCTATCGGGCTTATATTTTGCTGCTGCAACCCAGCAGCAACTACTCTATGAATTGCAGGCGCACCTAATCTTCTAGTTGCCAGCAAATATTTGCGTATTATCTACTGGTTCGAGAGGGCGGGCGGCGCTGTCAACTTTGTAGCGTTCTTCGCCGGCATTCGTAAGTGCGCCTGCACATGACTGCGCTGATTAAGTGCTCGGATAAATGTAAGTACAGTGACCTGCGTTTTTAGGAAGATCTTATAACCAATTTGAACTATCGGTGGTGCTTTGTCGGCTAGTTACTATTTGCCTTAGAGCACCTATTATTCCTCCAGCCTCCCTGAGCAGAGGCGACCCGTTGGTGCGAGGCAGAGGTGGGCTATGCAATATCCCTATCTTGAAATTAAAGGACGATGCTCTGCCTTACCGCTAGGGCGTTTAGCAAGAGCCAGTGCCGCGGTATTGCTGGCTGGCTGGGTGGGCAGTGGTTTTGCCTGCGGCCTTCCTGAGGAAATTCATGCGCCAGAGCGAACAGTGCTTTGTTCGCCGATTTCAGGGTCTGAACTTGAACGACTATTTGGCAAGCCTGCCCGTCAGGATGGTGATTGGCGCTACTTCTCTATCTCGGGAATGCGCTACGACCTGAGTGTGCGGATGCAGCATGGTAGTGTTCGCACGGTTATCTACAACCCTCGTCCGGTCAGGCTTGCTCAAGCCAGTTTTCCTACATTGCGCGGCCAATTGTTACGGCCAGACTACACTGGTGAACCCCATGCATTGGGGCGTTATCTACGGGCAGATTTCGAGCATTTCCAACTGCGTTTTCGTAATAACTCCCGCGTAAGCCTGGATCGCATTGTCGCTAACTTCCCAGTGCAGGTGCCGCACTGATGCGTGCCGTGCGGATATGGGTAAGCCTGCTGTGGGTGGCGGCTTTCTGCTGTCAGTGGGATGTGGCGGAGGGTGTCACGCCATTGTATGGAACGGCATATAGCTTCCATGTCGCCAACCAGGACGCCACTTCGGCCATTCGTGTCGAGAATGCTCAGGGGAGGGAAGTGGCCCGTTATGAGCAGCCGCGCTGCCAGAGTTGTGACGATGCTGATGATCCCGAATGCGGGCGGGTCGGCAGCTTCAGTATTCAGCTCAATCAGAGTCCCGAAAAACCACTGCTCGGTACCCTCTGTTTTACCGGGGCGCACTCCCAGGTGCTCTATATCTACTCGCCGCTGGACGACGCCGAGCAACCGGTGGCGACCTTTTTTGCCGATTTTGTGCTTGATCTGCGTGTCGATCCTTATGGCCTGACGGTCGTCACCGATCGGGTCGAGGGACCTGGTCAGGTGAGCAAGATCGAGCAGCGTTGGCCTGAGTCGGCCTCTGCCTTCAGTGCGCCGGCTGTCGAGCGTATTTCCAGTGAGCCTACTGTAAAGGGGCCGGTGCTGGGAGCTCTCCGGCATTCCCTTCTTGGGCATGACAGTAAAGGCCTATATCGCTTTCTCGCACCGCGTATTGCTACGTATCAGGGCTGGTTGACTCGTGATCAGTTGATTGCGCGCTGGGGACTGACGCAACCGCCTGAGTCAATGAAGTCGGAGTTCTGGCCAGCCGTTTATGCATTGCTCAATCAGCCTGTGGCGGTAACTGGCGTGTCTGAAAGGCGCGCGGTATGGCCCTGGTATAGCGCCCTGGCCCTTGAGCGCCCTGCGTTGGCAATTGGCTGGCACTTTGCGGCTGGCCCAACTGTGCTGCGCGCCGGCCCAAGCCAGGCAGCCCCGCGGCTTGAACAAGTCGAGCACCTCGCACTGCGTCAGTTGGATGACGTGGCAAACACTGTCAGTCGCCTGGATGGCTGGTACTTGGTCGAGTCGCCGGAGGGTGTGCGTGGATATGTCAGCAGCGATCAGGCTCCGCCGCTCTTTGAGCGTGTAGTGGTGGCTGAACGTGATCGAGAGGGCTGGTTATTGACCGGCTTGTATCTGGATGAGTGAAGGGGAGAGGAAAATGGCTATCCCATTTATTGTCGGACCTACCCTGCGTGAGCTGCTGGATATATTCAACCGCTGTTTGAATCAGGTTGAGCGAGTTCAGGTCAATGAGTCTCCGCAGATTCACGTACTTAACCTCAGCGATCGCGATGTCTTGAGTGCTGCCCGATTTACGTTCGGGCGGCCTCTGGGCTTCGAGTGGCGGGTACGGCGCAGCGATGTGCTTGAGGTACTGGCGAAGGAGGGAGAAGGCCAGTTTGCCTCTTTGTCCATTCAGGCTCGGCCGGATAGCGTCGAAGAGGTTCAGTTCATGCCTTATTCCGGGGTCGATGGGGACCACGGTTACAGTTCCTCGCGTGGCGACAAACTCTACTTCAGGGTGTTGGCTCAACATTTGCCAACTGCCAAGGTCGTATTGCAGCGCATTGTGGAGGAGCCGGGCAGCGCCTGGTTCGCCGAATTGCCGAGCCTGTGGGAGGACTGCCGTCGATGATCTCTTTGAGTCGCTTGGCGTACATGGTTCGACTGGATATCTTCACCATCGATCCCTCTTGCAAGGGGGCTTAGTTGAGTAAATACAACTCCGCATGGATGTTGATCGTGCTACTCGTATGCTGTGAGTCAATACTGGCCGATGAGCAGAACTATCTGCAGGCCGCACTTCCGAACGGAACGGTTCGGTGGCAACTGCATATCGAAACGGAACCGGTGCGCCTGCAGCTAATCAGCCAGGCCGATACGCCTTTGCTTGAATACGACCTGCAAGAATGTGCCGCAACGAAACCGATGCAGCGCGAGCTGATTCTTGTACCTGCGGCTAATGGGCCACTGGTTTTAGTCGATTGTCGTGGACGCATCCACCAGACGCTGTCGCTCTATTCCACTGGGCAGGCCGAACCGATTGCCCAATACAGCGCTACTGCACCGATCAACTATCGGGTCGAGCCAGGCGCGATAAGTATCGAGGCGCTTGAGGCAGCAATACGCTGGCCGGCAGGTGAGTCCTCGCCAGTGTCGCCTTTGCAGCACATGTGGGTGAGGTCGGATACGGCACTGAGATTTGGTCCGAACATCGACTCGCCTCTGTTGGCCTTGCTCAATAATCCGGTGCAGCTGCTTGCAGCGCCGGCGGCCACATTGCCAGACGGCTGGCTGTTGGTGAAAAGCGATGCCGGTTTGCTCGGGTATGTGCGCGAGGAGTCATTGGTGCGCGAAGGTCAGGCAGAGATTGCGGGCCTGGACTGGTATTTCAGTGAAGAACCTGCCTTGGTAGAGTTTCTCGCCCAGGCCTTGGCCATGGACATTAGCGCGCTAGCTCAGGTGCGCGCACCTGCCGCTGGAGCATGGATAGCCAGTGTGAATTTAGACGGTGACGGACCAGCAGAATTGCTTGCGATCCCCAATCACAGCTGCAGTAACGTCGCCTGCGAGTTGCTTGTCTTAAGGAACGGTTCGGCGGGTTATCAGCTATTGGGGCAGATTCAAACATTTGGCCAGCCTCGCCTAAGCGGTAAGTGGCGTAGTGGCTGGCGTAGCTTGGTACGCTACGAACTGGGTGAGGGCCCGACCTGCTGTGCTCCCCGTATTGCTTTGGAGTTTGCCCCGGATAATCAAGGCAACTGGCGTGATCATGGCCCGGCCATACATTCGTTCGGACACGAGTGGAAGATGCCGTGAGGGTTGTGCCGATGGTGCTGCTTTGCTGCTCTTCGGTGATGGTGGCGATTGCTGCTCTGGCTCCGGATACACAGAAGCTAACCGACCTAGAGGTCATGGTCGACTTCGCACGGCAGCATAGGGAAGTTGCCGCGCGACTTCGATTCATTGATGTCGAAAAGTCTGTGATTGCCTGGACGGAAGGCTGCGAGGCTCATTTCAGTCGGCCTACCGTGATGCATTTTCCCGACTGGGCTGGACCGCAGCCTCGGCTGAAATACGATAGATCCAACTGCGAACTGGAGCCCTAAATGAGTGTGCTTGCTGAACAATGGGCAGTCGCTAGTTGTGGCTGGTGTCGGAGTTGGAGTCAATGACGCTCATGCGGCCACCAGCATTGCCAGCGCCAACGGAGCGTGAACAGGTTCGTAGCTACTCTCCTGCGCTGATCTCTGGGGGGCTCTACCGCCGGGAGGTCATCGGCTGTTTCCCTCGATCAGTGCGACAAGCTATGCGTGATTGGTCCGACGCCATGAGCGTCGCGCTGTCCGAGAGCAATGCAGCTGGTGTTCACCTCGACGGTTTGTGGATCGCACGCCAGTGGCTAGATGAGGCTGTTCTAGAGCGCTGGTGCAGCCCGCTGGGTGCGAAGTTGTTCTTGGAACTCTATTGGCGAGGATTTTTCGGGGACTCGCCAGATGCGAAGGGCCCCAGCCCGTTCTTGTTGGCATACGCGAATCTTAATTGCACATGGGCGCAGCACCTAGAGTTGATAAGCCGGATTGATGAGGTTTACGAGGCCGATTATCGAGCCTTGATAAGAGAACCCGGGAGGGTTCGTCTCCAGCGTATTTCCTGGCAAATGCTTGAAGATATCTTTGCAGAGAACGCAATGCCGCAAGGGGATTCTCAACTGCAGGTGGGAGGCATAGTTGTTCAGCGCCACACCCGCCGGTGTGATGTGGGGCGAAAGTCACGGTTTACACACACCTACTCATGGTCGGATGGTGAGGGCGTAGTGTATGAGCGAAAAGCTATTTACTGGCCCTAGACCATGCTTCCGGCTGCCGGTAGTCAGTCATGGTTGGACTTAGGCTCAGCTATTCAAGATGAACTCAGATCCAGTCACTCACTCAGTGGGTGAAGTGCTGGTGCTGCTCTAAGCGTTACATAGCATCAGCGTGCCTGCCGGCGCCTAAGCAGGCTCTAGAGGCTGCGGATTGCCTGCGTATAGACGTTTGGCCAGAGGGGGTTACCAAGGCTTAAAAAATACGAACCTGCGCTTAAATATCAATTGCTTCGCGCGAAACGACAACGGCCTTTAGCTACTCTCCAATCTGATCAACATTAGAATGCCGACCCCCGGTTTAGTCGCTTACCATCAGCTGATCAAAATTGTTAATCAGAGGACGAGACCATGAATCTTCAAGAGCAACTCAAAACCTTGAGCGATCAAATATCATCCGCTGGGCGAGCTCTTGAGGCTATTGCTCAACGGCTTACACCTGAGCAGCATAGCAACGCCCCAGATTTAGGCCCCCTAAGCGCCTACTTGGGCTTAGGGGCTTCAATCAGCGAAGACCGTTTGCTTTCCATGATTTTGAAAAGCGCCATGTATGTGGTTAGCGGCGGCGGGGCAGGCTTAACTCTGCTGGACCCAAGCAGCCACAAACTCGTGTTTCGTGCCGCGATTGGTGATGGTGCCGATGGGATCATCGGTTATGAAGTGCCGCTGCAAGGCTCCCAACATGGACTGGCATTTGCCACCGGAGAAGTTCAAGCCTCGACGCCGCTAAACAAGGATATTGAAGACCAAGTCAACACCCACTTCCGCAATGTCCTGGTTGCTCCGCTATTAGTTGACGATGGCCCTATCGGTACGATCAGTGCCGTCAACAAGCAAAACGGTGAGCACTTTACCGTCGCCGACATTGATGCTTACCGCCACTTTGCTGATCTTGCCGCCCTCGTAGTGCGTCAGCGTCAGCGCGAAGCGGGCCTCTATCAATTGCTACAAGCCCCACAGCAAACCTCCACCGAACTGCCGATCTTGAGTTTCACTGAGCAGGATCGGCAGATCGCCCAGATAATGCGCTCTGTTGTCACGCTATCCAGTCAGCAGCCAGATCTGCTGCCTTTGTGCCAGCAATTGATCAGTCTTGTCGCCAAACGTCAGCTTTGAGGGGCGGCAGATGACCAATACCAATGTATTCCCAATGATTAATCCAGCATTGACGCTCGACTGGCTCAAGGTCAACGCCACTGGGAAAGGCGTTCAGGTTGCCATTATTGACAGTGGCATTGATGCCTTGCATCCGGCACTGCAGGAACGGGTGGTTCGCACCTGTGTGGTCGGCAAAAATGCAGAAGGGGCCATAACGTGCGAAGAAACTCCTGTGGAGGAGTCAATCGACAATTTTGGTCATGGCACCGCTGTAGCAGGCTGCGTGACCGGAGTCGCGCCAGCGGTTGAGATCATTAACATTAAGGTTTTAAATCAATATAACGCCTGTACGGGGGACATCCTTATTGCCGGCCTAGAATGGGCCCTGCAACAGGGTATCCGCCTTATTAACATGAGCCTCGCAACCTCCAAGCAGCAATGGATTCAAGGCCTGTTCCAGCTGGCCGAACAGGCCTACCTGCAGAGCGCGATTATCGTGGCATCTCGGCGCAATGTCGGCGACCTGGGCTGCCCGGCGATGTTTTCGTCGGTGATCAGCGTAGACCGTGAAAGCTATACCGATCGCTTTCAGCTCGGTTATCGCGCCAACAATATGATTGAGTACGATGCTCGCGGTACCGAGATTGAAGTCCTCGCTCCCGGCGGGGGCTATGCGATACAAACCGGCACAAGCTTTGCCACCCCGCACGTCACGGGCATGGTAGCGCTGCTGCTGGAAAAATTCCCAACGATGACTGGGCCTGAAGCCAAGGCCATATTGAAGGCCATGGCACAAGCCAAAAATTAGTTTGGAAATTACAGCTCTGTCCGTCTATAAACTTAACAGCAAGCAATTACGGGGCAACAAGCATGAACAGCAGCAAAAAATCCGTTATCGTCCGTGACCGGCAGGGCATCCTCTATGCCATTCCTGCCGAAAGTTTGAAAGGCTATAGCGTGCCTGACAGCGATTTTGATGCCGCTGCAACATTCTATACGGCCAGCGATGATGATGTTACCGGTCAGGGCATGATGACGGGGGCTCCTGGCTGCGGCGAAATGCCTTGGGATGATATGCCTTGGAGTGAACGTCCAATAAATTCGAGGAGACTGAATAAGCCATCAAATTGCTTGTAGATTTTGTCAGGTTGACGTCAATAAAAAATAGATGAAATTATTATTTAAGCTCCCTAAAGAGGTAAGTCCATGACTAAATTAAGAGTGATTATCGCTAATGGCGACAAGATCTACGCAGTGCCTGTCGAAGTTATTGAACAGCACCCAATCGATAGCGTTCAACTCAAAGCGGCTCAGGCTATTTTCGAAGAAGAGAGTGACGTAACAGGTCAAGGTTATTCCAATGGATATACAACCAATGCTTATGGTGAAGCATGGAAGCTGGAAGGTGGCGAATATAAACGCGCACCTTGGAGAGATGAGTTGCCAAGCAGTGGCGTGCGTCAATTCGGCAACGGCCTCATTGAATATTAATAAGCTAAGGTATTGCTAGGATTTTACTTGGCAGACTTGGTGGTCTTGAAAAATTAAATTTATTAAATTGATAAACTTAAGTCGTTGCAATCGCTTGGGTTTTAATGCGCTCAAGCCAAACTTAGCGAGATGTTTATTATGAGTGATCAGTTTTTTTTAATTCCTAATGGTGATGCGATTTATGCCGTGCCAGTGGAAGAGGCAAAAAAATATAAACTTAACGGGGAGGCTTTAGTTGCAGCCAAGACTGAGTTAATTAATGAAAATAATCTTTTCCTGCAAGATATTGTTAGAGTGATTGCTGATAGTAGTGATGTCACAGGGCAAAATAATTTTGGTGATCAGGCACAAATATTATCCGATATTTTTAGCGGTAAGGCTTCTAGAGACGCTGAGGCTCAACGAAGAGCAAACGATCCATCCACGTCAAGCCTTCGCTGGAATAGTCGTGGGGAGGCGTATGTACGATCCGATGGCGGGTGGGTTAGAGAGCGGGCATACGATTGAAATAATTAGCTCCCGCTATTCCGTGCTGAGGAGTCTATCTAATTGTTCTTGTCTCGCCGCTGAGGTAGAGAGCCTGAGGGTAGCTGTGTTGTAATAAGCTGATGGTTGTTATTTTAGTATTTAACAAGTAGTAAATTTCTGGTTCGTTTATGGAGATATCTAGCATCACGATCAAAAATTAATTTTATCAAGGTTAAACTGGAGTGAGCATGAATAATCAAGTGTTTTTAATTCCTGATGGCGATGCGGTTTATGCAATACCCGTTGATGTCACCCAAGGATATGCCCTTAAGGGTGATGAACTGGCCGCGGCGATAAGTGTACTGAAGGAAGAAGAC
Source organism: Pseudomonas sp. 9AZ (assembly GCF_902506525.1). NCBI lineage: Bacteria > Pseudomonadati > Pseudomonadota > Gammaproteobacteria > Pseudomonadales > Pseudomonadaceae > Pseudomonas > Pseudomonas sp. 9AZ. The sequence continues at coordinate 3,724,396 of NZ_LR733840.1, read as the reverse complement.
GATGTAACAGGACAGCGAGATACTTCCAGTGGGTCGATTTTTCCTCCGCAAACAATCTACGACAACAGTCATAAAAAATTACACTTCCCAACGAGAGGCTCTGGCTCTGTTAGGGGTTAACCAAGGGCGTAGTCGGAACATCAATACACGCGTAACCTAACCCTGCTCGTGCGGTTGCGCTTGTGTTGGCTCACCAGATTAGTAAGTTCTAGATTGTTGGAATAGGCAGTATCTCTCCGCCAGTATCAACCACCACCGGCCAGCCTGACCCAAAGCACTATGGTTATTCCGCCGACATTGCGAAATGCGTTGCTTTTGTTTCTAGCCCGACTGCTCGCTGGGTCAATGGAACAATGTGCTTGTAGACATCGGTACCAGATCTGCAATTCAATTTAAAATTAAGGCGCCGTGATGATTCGCTATCCCATTATTATTCTCTGGCTACTCGGTTTATTGGCAATTCCATTGGGGCTTATTCCGTCTCAGGTTATGAACTACCTGACGGGATTACTGCAATCAGGCGCCAGCAGCGAAAACACCAGTATTTTACCCGTTATTTTGTTATTTTTTTTGGCGCTTGTTGGTATGGCGATGATGGATGTGATTCGCTCAATAATTAAGAGTGTCACTATGGAGAGCATTGTTCGCAATCAATCTCTCTTGTTGTTTGAGCATGTATTAAAGGCTGCACCTGAGTTCTTCCGTAAAAATCAGACAGCTAAAATCAGCAATCGTATTGTTAATGACATCCGCTCTACTGAAGCGCTCAAGCTGGATATGAAAATTGGTCTGCCCATTACTCTTTTGGGGTTGCTGTTGTTCGGTTATGTCATGTTTGCTGGACTCGACAGCACTACACCTTTGATTGGCAGTTACCTTCCAGAAGGTTTTAGCCAGCAGGGAAATTGGTTTTTAGGCGCGCTAGTCATTTTAATGTCGCCGTTACAAGCGGTATTTTTACTGTTTGATAAAAAAATTCAGAAAGTTCGCCGAGCAACGTCAGAGGCGGACGATGCGGTAGCTGACATCTCCCTTGAAACCGTAAGCTCAGTGCGTGAGTTTCGGAACAACTTTGCATTTGGCTATGCCATTGGCCGCATGGCTGAAGTATTCGAAAATTTGCGCAAAGTTGAAATTGAGATCACCAAGATTGATGCCTTATTTTCAGGAATTGGGCCGATTATCAATGGATTGGTTAAGGTCACTCTCCTTGCCGTGGGAGCGAGGTTGTGCCTTGGCGATATGACGCTTCCTTTAACCGGTACTACTGTGCCAGGTATTGAATGGAAGGATTACATGGGCTTTGCCGGTATAACCATTATGGTCGACAGTTACGTTAGCCAATTACGTGGTTATTTATTTAGCTGGCGTATGGCGCAGGATGCGTTTCGTCGCATTAATGAGTTTCGACAGGCACAGCCGTTGTTGACTGGTGCAGAAACATCGACGCCTGCATATTTATCTGCACCCACTGTTGACTTTCAACAGATAGACTTTGAAACCGATGATGGCATAAAGATTTTGAATGGTATTACTCATTCAATACAGCCCGGCGAACATGTAGCATTGGTGGGACCTTCTGGCTGCGGTAAATCTACGGTTCTAAATTTGATACTGAGAGAAATCAACCGCACTGCCGGGCAATTGACTCTGAATCAGAAGCGACTCGATGCTATAGATTTTGCCCAACTCACCGCCGATATTGGCTATGTGCAACAGAAGCCGGTATTGCTTAACACTAGTATTCGCAACAATTTGCTGTTGGGTCTCAGGCGTTCTTCAGCACGGATGCTGGAAGACGATATTGCACCGCTGGATATTTCACGTATGCCTGCTGTACATAACCTTGCGGACCTCAATCGAGAGATTCTCATAATGGTCCGCAAGGTCGGGCTTGAGGTGGATCTAATCCGCAAAGGGTTAGATATTCCCGTGCCGGCAAGCCTTAGCCATTTACATGTCATTAACAACCGTATTTCAATCCAGGCACAGCTGACCACTGCGATCCACCAGCAACACCCCGAGCTTTTGCAAACCTTTGATGCCAACGCCTATCTGCCTTCTTGTAGCCTGGTGGAGAATATTGTGTTTGGCCGTCTGCCAGAGGCCGACACCGCTGCCAGCCTGACGGGTAAAACACCGCTGGAACAACTATTACTATTATTGCGGGGCACGCCCGCTTACATCCATTTGCTGCAGCTTGGCCGGCAGATATTCACCCACGATCAAGGCATAGCTGCACGTATTCAACACCAGTCACCGGCACTGTTTGATGTATTGCAATCCAGCAAACTGGCTAACAGTAATGCCGAAGAATTGTCTGCGTCCGTAGCCGGTAGTGGCTGCCCTGATCTCACCCGGCTGAAACCTGCTCTACAGAAAGTTCTGCTGGAAATGGCTCTGATGTGTGCCTCCGACGAGGATATTAGAAATTACCCCGAGTCACAGACTTTTATCGATGCACTTATCAACACACGTGAACTGCTAACCCAATCAACGGGCCTGTCAGAGCTAGGGGTTGTTCAGTTTGATCACCCAGAAGCTTTCCATCATCTATCACTGCGCCAGGTATTGCTGGGCGGCAGTGTCAATGCCTGCATTCGCAATGCCCACGCAGAGGTTGATCGACTGATCATTGCCGAACTGACTACTGCAGGCTGTCTAGACGACCTTATTCTGTTAGGGCTGGAGGCACCGGTTGGCAGCGAGGGGCGCAATTTATCTGGTGGGCAGGCACAAAAGATCGCTATTGCCCGCACTTTGCTCAAGCAACCCTCTATATTGCTGTTGGATGAGGCCACATCAGCGCTGGATGAAAAATCCCAAGGCGATATTATGGCTATTGTTGCCACTGATTACGCCGATAAGACCGTGATTATGGTATCCCACCGACTGGCTACCATTACCGAGTTCACCCGAATTCTGGTTCTGGAGCGTGGGCACATTGTCCAGCAGGGCACCTATGCAGAACTGGTTGCTAGCCCCGGCCTGTTCCAAGCTTTGGTGCAAATTGAAAAAGGCGAAAAAACCGAGTTACAGGTTACAGGTATGTCTGCGCCCGACCTCGAGGTTACAGACACATCTATACTCGTTACTCATCAGCAAATTCAGCACGTGCTAGCCCGCAACCCTTTATTCGCCTGTATGCAGCCAACGGATATTGCCCTGCTGCAGAAGATGTCAACGACCGTCTCAGCCGCCTGCGACAGCCTCATCTTTGAACAGGGAGATGCGGGCGATGAGTTCTTTATTATCGTTGCCGGTGAAGTTGAGTTTTTACTCCAGCGTAGCGGCCAGTCACAGGTCGTCGATAGCTACGGTCCTGGCGGCGCCTTTGGTGAACTGGCTCTGCTAGGCGACGTGCCGAGGACGCTGACAGCCCGTTGCAAAACCGATGCTACGCTATGTGTTATCAACCGTGATTCACTACTGAAACTGTTGGAGATTCGCCCGTCATTGGCAATGGAGCTCCTGAAAGTTACAGCTCGGCAAATTGCCTTGTTACGCGATGGAGCCGTCGGCTGATGAGCAATATACCGCCTCAGTATAAGCCTACTCCCATTGATACCAGCGCTATTTCACTGGACTCAACACTGCAGCCACTGCTGGAAAAGCTCGCCGAAAACACCCATGAAATCTGGGCCAAGCAGCGTATGGACGAAGGCTGGCACTACGGCCCTGAACGCAATGACCGCTTGTGCCAGCACAGTTGTCTGGTGCCCTATAGCGATTTGCCAGAATCTGAAAAAAACTACGACAGGGCCACCTCCCAGGAAACCCTGCGACTTATTATCAAGCTGGGCTATACCCTGCTGCCGCCATCTCGACATACGCTGACTGATTTACATCAACAACAGCTGAACCAACTCGCCAGCACCCTTCAACAACCGACGCAAACTACTGCCGATCTTGTAAAAATATGGCAGCACCGCGAACCGGGCCTGTGGCAGTTGGAGCCCCAGCTCTATGTCCAGTTAGGCAGTTTTTTTCTTAAGCGTGGCGAGCCTTTACTAGCTTACGATGTCTTCAGTGACGGGCGCACAAGCCTGCCCGCCCCGGAGCATTTATCTGACGATCAGCGATTGATATATACCCGTCTTTGCCAGCAACAGGCACTGGCTTTAGCGGAAACGGGGGCGATTCAAGAAGCTTCCATGGCGCTGCAGCAGCTTCTGCAATGCAGCCAGCACCTGTCTCCAGAGACGCTCGGCATACTTGGTCGCACCTATAAGGAAATGGCCCTGGCGCTAAGCGTAAGCCGCGAAGATTCCCAAATTTATATAGCGAAAGCTTACGCAGCCTATTTTCAGGCCTATGAGCAGGCCCTCGCCAGTTCGGATTGGGATTTTGCCTACTACACGGGCATTAATGCCGCCACCGTGGCGCGCATCAGCGGTGACGTCAACCGCGCCCAAGAGTTAGCATCCGCCGTTCTGTCCCTGTGTAATAAACTCTTGGCCAGTATTGGCGCAAATACCGCGCCGTACTGGTTATATGCCACTATCGGTGAAGCAGAATTATTGAGTGGCAGGCCCGTGGCGGCTCAGGCGGCATACGCAAAAGCCGTTCAGCGATGTAAGAATGATCACCGCGCACTGATGAGCATGCGCAAGCAAATTTTGCTGCTTAACCAACATGCCAATATCGCCATCACCGATCTCCTAACAGCACTGCCTTCACCAACGCTGTGCGTGTTCAGCGGCCACCGTATCGATATCGATTTAGATATTGATAACCCGCGTTTTCCTGCAGAAAACGAAATCATCATTCGCCAAAAAATTGATCAATGGCTGGCACAGTTTCATCATGTTATAGCTTACTGCTCTGCGGCCAATGGTAGCGATCTGCTGTTTATCGAGCAGGTACTCGCCCGGGGGGGCGAAGTGAATATTATATTGCCCTTTGAACGTGCGGCATTTGCCCATACCTCGGTACGGCATCCGAGTGATCAAAGTTGGGGCAAGCGTTTTGTGGATGCCTTGCATCAGGCCACCCGAGTTGTCGAACTCACTGAATACAACCCTGCGGTGAGTGACCCTGCATATGCGTTTACCAATCTCTGCATTGCTGGCATGGCCCAGGCGCGGCAGAGCAATACTCGGTACCCTTTGCGGGCACTAACGGTTTGGGATGGTCTAACAGAAGGGGGGCTAGGGGGGACCTACTCAGCAATTTGCCACTGGCGTGCAATGGGGCTTGATATAGACCAAATTCACCCTGGCTCTGGTGTCTGCCAATCGCTGCTTACAACGTCGATCTGCGCCAATAGTGCGCCACCGCAGAAAACTCGCTGTCCACAACAGGGCGTTGATTATTACCAATACCTGCCAATGCTGTTCGCCGATATCAAGGGTTACAGTAAGCTCAACGAACAGCAATTGGTGACTTTTTCTACCGTCTACCTAGATACACTCAAACGTGTCTTTGATGAGTTCCCTGAAGGGGTGCTCAGCCGCCGAACCCAGGGTGATGGCTTATTTTTAGTATTTAGCCAATTATCGACAGCTGTTGCTGTGGCACTGCGTATCAATGCGGTACTGGCTGGAACGGCGTGGGGGAAAGTCGGTTTACCAGCTGACTTACAAATTCGTATTTCTCTGGATGCAGGCCCCTGCTACGCCTACCCTGATCATATTGTGGGGGCCACAGAGTTTTGCGGACACTACGTGATTCGTGCTGCACGCCTTGAACCCGTCACACCGCCCGGCCATATTTTTGCCACTGAGACCTTTGTCGCCCTTTGCTATGCTAACAGCATAAGTTCGGTGCGTTTTGTCTATGCAGGGCAGATTGCTCTGCCCAAGGGCCACGGTATTATTCCAGCTTATCATTTGTTAGAAGAGCTCCGATGAATTTGGCTCTCGCAACTGATTTCGTCACCCGGCAGTTAACGCAAAAACTACCGGCCAATATGATCTATCACAGCGCAGCCCACACCCTCAAAGACGTACTCCCGGCTTGCCTGCGGCTGGCTCAACATTACTCACTGACACAAGAGCAGAATACCTTGCTGGCTACTGCTGCGCTCTTCCATGATCTGGGTTATCTGCAGCAGTACGATAACAACGAAATTATAGGAGCCCAGTGGGCAAGCCAGGTATTACCGGAGATGGGCTACAACTCTGAGCAGATCAAAGCCATCGCCCAGCTGATTCTGGTAACCGCTTTGCCGCAGAGACCAATTAGTCTGTTAGAGCAGATTATTTGTGATGCTGACCTCGATTCGCTATGGCGGCAAGATTTTTTACAGCGAAGTAAGGATCTTTGTCTAGAGCTGAGCTATCACAACCAATACTGCGATAATAAACAATGGTGGCTTTCTCAAATAAAATTTCTGCAAGGGCACCAATATTTCTGTGAAGCTGAAAAACAACGTCGAATTGATGGAAAACAACGAAATATTGATCTCATGCATCAGTTGGTAGCTATTTCCTAGAACCGCTGCGCCTAAAACGGAGTTCTGCTCAAGCTATGACAACTTCCCCTATCAACTGGCCAGAGCTGGTATTTGATCCGGTTATGATGGCTCATATCGACCGCATGGCTTCACGTCGTTTTCCCACCCAAGCATTAGCCGAAGAGGCCGGAACCTATGTGATTGAGCACTTGGCCCATGACGACTGGAACCGCTGCCGCCAGTTCAACGGTAGTGCTAAACCGGAAACATTTTTAAAGGTAGTCATCTCTAGGGCATTGGAAGACTTTTCCCATAAAAAATTTGGCAAACCGCGCCCCCCCGTCTGGCTTAAAAATCAGGGGCAAATGTGGGTCACTGTTTGGAAAATGGTCTGTCTAGAACGGCAAATGCCGGAGTCCGTCAAGCAGGCCATGAGCACCATCAACAGCAGCTTGGAAGATATCAGCGACATCATTCGTACGATTAAGGCACGATTACCTTGGTGCGGCGAGGTTACTCTCGAAATCCAAGCTCCGGCTACCGATGACAATGAATTTAGCGTCGATGAGTTTGGCAGTACCTGTTCGCTGGAACAAATGAACGACAACCAACAACAACAGAGCTGGCTGTTATTTTTGGCGGCTCTGTTAAATCATTGTGACGTTACCGATTCCACGGAATCGATAACAAGGTATTCACAGTTACCTTTGTTTAAAAAAAAATTACAAATATTTAATCAGCACCTAGCACTAAGCCATGAAGAGCGCCTTTTACTGACACTGGTCTACCAGGAAAATTATAAACTGACAAATGCCGCCAAAGTGCTGGGGCTCGCAGAACATCAACCTACTCGTGTCCTCAAGAAAATTCATCAGCGTATTGAATCAGGCCTTGCACAGCTGGGGATGTCGCTTGACGAGCTCAAGGCTATTTTTAGCGATGATATTCAGACGGTTTGATTTCACAGGCCAGTACGTCTGAATACATAAGGAGACACAGATGACTGATAACATCAACGAGTTTAAGGATCGTATCTCAGCCATTTTGGCGCTGGGTGCTAAGGTCGACGACGACGTTCGGGGGCAATTTTATGTAGATGATCAACTATCCTATGTGTTGACACTTGTGGACGACAATATGCTGGCAGCTTTCATTGACGGCACCCTAACGCAACAAGACCGCATGGCTGTCCTGCAACTGCTAGCAACCGACGATGATGCGCGCGGGCTCTGGTTGAATGTGTTAGCGAATGACTGAAGTCACGCACCTATCTGTAAGGTTTAGAGCTTAAATACAGCATTGATTAATGCCAGGCCTATTTAAATTAAAACCGTAAGCAAGCAATTGCTTAAAAGCAATTCTGTCATTGTGCATTTCCTAGATCAAAAACTATGGCATAATATAACTAATGAGATCAATGTCAATCAACGTTGACAGAACAATTATCCTTATGAGGCGTTTCTATAAATGTTTTGCAGGAGCACCTGATTTATGATTGCGCATCTGAAGATTTCGAGCCTAGTTAGTCTGCTTTTGTTTAACCTATTTCCATACATATCTGCTCACGCCGAAGAGACGTCCAGTTTCCAACCCACTTACCACCTACTGACAGCGCTAGAAGATGGATATTACGGCTATTCGGGGCGCAGACCAGAGGAGACTATATTTGTGATGGTCAAGGACGGCGAGCCCGTCGTTTTCTATCCAAAGGATGGAATACGGACCAACTGTAAGCCCAACTACCATGATGATAAAATCTTCTTCAGAATGAATACTTATATCAAGGGTATTGATCTCCTGAGGGGCAGCATTGGCAGTATGCCAAGTAGCTTTAATAAGAACACGGACACTTCGGGCAAGTACGCCGCCATCAGCGAGGTGAGGACCGATCTGCACTTAGCTTGCAGTGGAAAGATAGTGCGAGAGTAAGCTATTACTTGAGCATGCCTTTCATTCCCAATTCAATTCCACTGGGGAACTGGCGAGTCTTCTGTTGACTGCGCAGCTTGCCGGCAATTTGTTCGGGAGAAAAGCGTTGTCGCAACAGGGCAATGAGCAGTTCAAACAGCTCGCTCCCAGGCAGCAATCGCTTCGCCGGCCGACAAACCTTACGGCGCTGAGCGGTTTTGACTTAGGCTTCATGCGCCACATACCTTCCAGAAGAAGCCGTATTGCGGCGAAGCTCTCGGCTGACAGTGGATGGACTACGATTCATCATCCGACCAAGGGCTCTTGGTCCAAAGCCATGCAACTGGCCGATCTGAATCGTAACGCGCTCTTCAATGCTGAGTTCGTGGTAGGTCATAGCGGTAACACCTTACTGGAAAGTCAGGTGTTGCACTCAGATTCCGCGGTCGCCGAGATTTATTATTAGTTTCAACCGTTTGAAGTGGTGTTTAACTTTCAGACAGGCTGATGTTTCGGGGGTTAGTATCATAAGTGATGAATCTAAACTGGCCTTTGCAGTTTTAAAAAAAATTGGGCACTGCGCTAGATTTTTCCTTTATGAGTATTGTCGACATAAGGCCATGGATTAGAATCCTGCTCGGTTTCATGGCTATATCACCCGGCTAAAAATATGGGCGCAAAAATATGTACAGAGTTAGCGCTTAATAGTGGCATTAATTATTAATGGACCCTCCGATGTATTCACGTTTATTTTTGATTTTTTTGTCCTTTTCCTTGTTTTCTCATTGCACGCTGCCAGAACGCGATGTTATCAACATTCAGTTACTAGACAATGTGCGGGCGGGTGTTTTGGTTTATCAGGTTTATGATATTTCTGAATCTGCGATTGGGCGTATTGAGCAGGCCGATGAGCAGCCGTTAAATGTGCAGTTTCTGGTGGCGTCCCTGATCCAGCGTGCTTGCTTGAATGATGCGGATGAATCCCTGCGCTCCTGTGAAGGCGATACCGGCCCGTTAGACTGGTTTGCGTTATCTGCTACCACACTTTGTTTGACAGCAGAGAGTATTGCTGGGCGTGGTCCAGTAACAAATAATTTATGCCTGATATTTCCTCATGGTATGCCGTTTATTGCCGACTTCGAGGAAGAGCCTAAAGTCGTGAGCCTGACTTTATTGACTGGAGAAAAATGGATTGAAAGTGGCAGCATTTATATCGAAGTGGTTGAAGTTAATCTTCATTAAGCTCATCAAGTACTTGCAATGCTTTGGCGTAGTCCTCTGCATCAAACCAAAATTCAGGCAACTGCCCATAGTTTTTTTGATAAACATCGTTTACTGCAAATTGCCAATGCACCCAATTGTCTTGCTGGCTTGTTTTTATTTTAATTGTCGAGCACTCCCACTGTCCGCATGCACAAGCCATAAGCGTAACTAAACTATTCTGATGGCAGCTTTTTTTCCAGTCTTCGATAACAAACTCTTTCACTGATTCCATGCTTAGGAAAATGTCGCCCAAAGTAGTGGCGTTGTTTCTTTCTGCAGCAGTTATCAGTTCTTGTTCAATCGAAATGCTATTTACATAAACAGCTAAAAAACTTTCATTCTTGTGCTTATTATGACTTGAAAGTCGTGACTCCCAGATAAGTTTCAACCGATCCATAATGCAGTCCCTAGCTAGTAAATTTCAAATAAATCTCTTCAATAGTTTGCCAGCTAGCTTGAAATCTCCAGCTTTCCTCCCACCAATGGCAGGTATTAGCGAGATCATTTTTAATCAAATTGATAAGTTTCGCAGAGTTTATTTTGGTGTCGGAGTTTAATTGGTTTTGATAGTAATGGTCTAACAGTAATTTATTTAATAGCGCAAAAATATCGCAGGAATCTAAAGGCGTAGCCTTATAAGCTAATGCAGCATTACTTAAGTCGGACAAGATTGCTCGGATATGTTGGGGCGGAAGACTTGTTGGAGCCGTAAAATAATTTTTATCCATATCATGACTCGCTCGTAACATGATTTTTAATCGTTTAAATAAATGAGTGTGGCTATATGTAAAACTATTTACAGTGCTCTTGTTTTCTACGCTAGCGCAGTTCAGTTTAGAGAAATGCACCGAATTCGTTAGGGAGTCGTTGAAGAAACCCGATTTGTTCAGCATAGCCGCTCTTAAGAATCAAGTTAATTTTGGCTGTACAAGGATGGTGTTCTTCACAAGCTTGCTAGTCCGTACCTTGTAAATATTGGCTTTGATGGCAGGCAATGCTGTCTTCAAAATTATTTAATATCATTTCAGTGTAGTATTTGAGCGGCCCCAACGTTAATTTCTTGGCCCAAAAGCAAAAAGATTGCGGATAGTTTTGTTGAATAAGATAACTCTCTAGCATAGGCACCACGCGGTAGCCCAATTCGGGTTCAGTGGTATCTGCCATCTCGTCATCAATTGGCTCTGGCATATCCAGTGCTACATAGGGCAATACGTGAAGGGCTAACGCGTCACCTTTTTGCAGTTGTTCGGCAATAACATCGAGTGCCTGGTGTTCGCGGCCGTCACGTGCCATCGCATAGGCCAGCAGTCGGCGATCTTCATCGTTATTCGAGGCCAATAGAATTCGATCCATATGAGTGGATAACAGATGCCAAGCATCACCAATATGGGGGCCACGTGCAGACGCCATCATCCGCGCAGTCAGGTAGGGGTGTGTGACAAATGCGCTGTGTAAAAAACTGATATCACGCGGGTCATCCAAACGCTTCCAGTTACTCATATGGTCGAAGTAATCCTTCTGGACTATTCTGTGTGCTTCGTATAGCCAAACTTCATCTTTTGCGCTTAAGTAGCCGTAAGGAGTGATTAACTTATCCCAGTTATTTACTATCATAGCTTTTTGTTTATCGCTGCAAGGTGTCATTTCTTCACTCAGCATTTGCCTCGGCGGGGTTACTAGCTTCACTAAACTCATATCCGGCCATCCAGCTGCACACACAACGCCAAGAAATTCGCCTAATGCTTGTCTATCTTGAACTTGCTTTAAGTCATAAAGCTGTGGTGGCTTTTGTTTTGGTGGGGAACTGGTGCAGGAAAATAAAGAAAAGATAAAAATAATCAGCAACGAACGCCTAGAGATGAATGGGTTTTTATTGAGGTGATAAAATAATATGCGCATTGCTGAACATTCCACCAAAGGCTAGATACTAAAATACAAGAAACCGCTATTGCATTTGGGGCATTTTTCATCTTCCTTGCCAGTCAAATGAAACATCTCTTTGGTATTTTCACTGCCACAGTGATCGCAGTTGCAGTGGCTAGTAGTTTGATAACAAAGACGGTTGCCGCAGTTTAAACAAAGACGATCACGATTGTTTGGATTTATGGTATTGACCAAAAATGTGCATTCAGTGCAAAGTACTTGACCTACAATCATTTTCACTACTCCATTCCGGAAGCTGTGGACCTTTCCCTAAAAACCTAGATCATGCCGACGATGGAATTTTTAGGCGACCGTAATGTTATTAACGGGGCGTTTATTGATTACACTCTCTCTCCGCTAGTTGCTTAGCACTTAGCGGAGCCATAAAATATTTATTTCGCTCTAGCTCGGTTAAACAATTCCGTCCTGCAGGCAAGCGGCTAATTGACTGTCCAATAAAATTAAAGGGGTCGAGTATAGGCCACAAGGTTTTTTCACCCTGCATATCCACAATAAATATTTGTTGGGTGGTCTGATCAAATTGCGCTGTGCCCGACCAATTATGATTAAGCGCGAATTCTTGCAGCCGCGTTCCTGTGGCAAGGGACCAGAGTGCCAGCTGCTTTTCATTGCTGGGTGCTAGAAGCTGCGTTGAGCTTGGGTCAAATCGAAAGCGAGCAATTCCTTCAAACGGAATACGTTGGCGAATTTGCCCGGTGGTCATATCAATTAATTTCAACTCATCTATTTCTATCTGTCGCGCACTTTTGTGCATATTCATCAAGTCACTGGCTTTTATTGGTTCATCCGCATTGGATTGCTGGTGATATGTCACTGCAGCCCACTTTTGATCCGGTGAAAAAACGACTTGCTTGGTTAGCCCAGGAAGTTTGAACCGCTGTTTGGGGGTATTGGCACCCAATTTCCACTGCGATAAGTAGGACGCAGAGCACTCTCGCTGCTCGTTTTGACCCTGGCATTGGTGCGATACAACTAACACTTGCTTGCCATCATTTTCGAGCTGCACTTGCTCAATTAAGTGTTGCTCTTTAATGCGTCCCAAGTGCTTAAGGGTGCGGGTTGCATAGATGTTTAATTCGCCATCCAGACCCGCCAGCGCAAAATAACTACCGTCAGGGCTGAAACTGATGGCACTGATAATGGATTCCTCCATCAATTGAACTGGATGCTTATCAACTATACCCCCTGCCGCGTAGACATAGGCTCCGCTGCTATTTGTCCCAACCACCAGAGCCGCTCCATCAGCAGCAGTTTTATGGTTAAACATCACTTGCGTAATGTCAGACGGAAAAGTTAAGCGAGCCAAGCGTTCTGCGGTTGGTAGCTGCCAAATAGACACAGCATTGATATTGGCCGTAAATGCATATTTGGCATCAGCACTAAATCCTGCCTGGTTATAAGAGCCATCAGCAGAAAGAGCAAAGTTTTGTGTGAAGCTATCTACTGGTTTTACTACAAGCTGATCGCTATCTCCGGTCATGATCGCCACCGAATGACCTAGTTCTCCTGCCGCTACAGATTTTATATTCCGCGCGCGCATTTGCAGCGGGGTTAATTTTCCTGAGCTTATATTCAGTTGTAATACAGTTTCAGAATCCATCAGCAATGCTGCCTGGCTGCCATCTTCACTTAGCACTAGCTTTTTCAGTTTTGCCGAGGCGGCTGATGGCGGCAGGGGCACTGTACCCTGGGCACCGTTGATACTGTAGTGAAGGGTCTGGCCGATGACTTGTGCCATCAATTGATGCAGTCCGGCGTCTGCGGTAAGGGCACCCTTTGCTATAACAGGCGCATTTGTTTCTGATATCAAAGAACCATCCAAAGAATACACAGCCCGATGGTCGTCACGGTATACCACCTCAAGTTGCAGTTTGCCCTCACCTTTTAGAGCTACATAGTGGATTCGACGTTGATCCAGCGTAAGGGTTTGATATTTTTTACCCGTCACGCTTGACCAGATGTTCACGACGCCATCGGTCGATGCTGTTGCAATCCACTGCCCATCGCGACTAAAACTTGCCGCTCTAACCGCTGCGGCGGGATAGCCGGGGTGCAAGCCGGGGTGCTCAAAGCGATGAATAATTTGGCCGGTTGGCACATCAAGCAACAGGACGAAATTTTTGTAAGTAGTAATAAGCAGATGGTTTCCTTGATGATTAAATGCCAGTGACGCAATGCCAGGGATTTTGGGGATAGCAAATTTGCGCAGGGATTTACCCGAATGCATATCCAACATTTCTACCTCAGGCACCTCTGCACCACTTGTTATTGCGACCAGTCCAGCTTTGTCGGAAATGGTGACCAAGTCAAAGCTACCTTTATGGCCAAGGTTGGTTATCGGCTGCGCCTGTCCACGCTGCCAAAGTGTGGCCAGGTTAGTGTCATTATTTGCTTCAGTTAAAAACCATTGATTGTCGGGACTGACAACGCTTTCACTCCAATCAATGTTTGTTTCTTGTACCCGATGTGCTAATTGCGGGCTGCCCGCAAAGGTGTCCCAATGCGCAAGCGTGTGTGTATCGGTCAGAGCAAAAACACTGTCATTACCAAACGCGATACCCACATTCTCTTCCAAGCCAGTAGTAATATCTCCCAACCACTGGCCACTAACTGTTGACCATAGCTGTATGCCTTTTGCAGAGTAGGTTACTACTGCTTGCTGTTTGCCAAAGCCGTTATCAACAAAACGTGCATCCCAAATTTCGTCCAAGTCATACATGTGTCGGGACTGTAGTGCTTCAGTGCGAGGAAGCTCAATTGGTTCGCCTGTGTTTGCGTCAAGAATGATGGCTGTCCCATCGGCCGAACTGGCTAAAATCAAAGTCGAGTTGGCATTAAAGCGCGCCTGAGTGGGGATATCGTCGAACTCATATTCCCATTGTTGCTGCCCTGTGCTTAGGGACCAAAGACGCACTTTATTGTCCAGAGAGCGAGTTAATAACAGCTCGTTCGTCGAGTCTAACTCCAGTGCCACTATACGTTCTGTAAGTAGATATTCTTTTAACTTCTTATTATCAATGACATCCCAAACGATGGCGTGACCATCATTACTCACCGTAATCAATTGGCGACCATCTGTGCCAAAAATACCAATATTTGCTAAGTAGGGTTGGGGGAATTGAAATAATTGATCGTCAGCCTCTGTATTAAGTAATAAAGGTTTTCCTTTATCGCCCAATAAAATAATTTGCCGAGAGTCAGGTGAGAATTGCGCGGAGTATAGATGCTCACCCAGCGTTAGAGTACGTTTCAACGTCCCGCTAGCTAGATCCCAAATGTACACTTGCTGTTCGTGATCCGCTGTTAACAGCCAGCGACCGTTTGGGCTGATAAAGGCTCGGTAGGGCGATTGCGGATGTTCAAGTTCATGCACTACTTTGCGCAGCTTTGTATCCCACACCAAAGCGTTGCCATTTTTTAGTAAGGATAAGAGTAGACTCTTATCTTGCGATACCGTCCAAAATAACACCTCATCCCGATGGGCAAACTCCGCCTGTTTATGATTACTTACGCTGGCGCGATAGAGCAGGTCTAGCGCCGGTTGATGTAGAGGGCGATCTCCACCATAGGTGCCAGGCAGCGCATTTAACGCCAGCAGCATCGCTTTATCGGCCTGGCCCTGCGCCAGTTGCTGATCCGCCTGAAAGGTAAGAAAACGACTTTCGTTTGTCAGTGCCTGATTACGTTGCTGCAGTGCCAAATGTTCATTGGCTTGTGCGATTTGCCGCTGTTGGTAAGCGATACCACCGGCAGTAATTGCCAGCAGGGTCAATGCCGCCATGCCGCTCAGCCACTGCCGCAAGCGACGTGCCTTTTGCTTTTCCTTAGCTAGCTGGTGGGATTTGTCTCTCTGGGTCAACTCGCCCAGTGGAATTGCCAAAACTGCGGCAATAATTTTCAGTAACATGAGCTGCAATTGCTGATTATATGCCTCAACGGCAGCCGCAATTTTGGCAGCACTCCAATTGGTGGTGGTTTGTAAGTGTTGTCGATAAGCCGCGGGGGTGGTCCAACCCTCTTCCATCAGCCCGTTATGATTGATCCGAAAATCAGCGGCAATAGGTTCTGCGCGGCAGGCTGTCAGATCCCCCTGCGCATCAGTTTCAAACTGCAAGGGCAGTGGAAAACATTCATCACTTAGCTGAAACCCGGCTGCGGTCTTGGCAGTATCCCAACTGGCATTGGGCTCGCCTGCGATCATGGCGGCGATAATACGATCCGACTTGCCCAGCTTTTTAAAAAACAGTATTTCATCGGCCACATAACTGGAGGAGACCGCATTGGGTGAACAAATAACCACAAGTAAACGCGATGCACTCAATGCCTGCGAGATTGAGTTGCCAAGATCTGCGTAGGCGGGTAGCTCTTCCTCGTCGCGAAAAACCGGGTAGATGCGTTCTGGAATGGGCTCATTACGCAAATTCAACTTACCCACTAGCTCGGCAGGCACCTCGTAGGTTTCCAGGGCATGGTGCAGCCAACTGGCCCACTGTCGTCCTTGAGCTTTGTTGTCGGCGTGACGGTAAGAAATAAACGCGTGGTACTCGCGGGGGTGGGCCATGTAAATAGACTCGAATATTTAATAGCTACAATTTAAATGACGGACAGAATCTGAAAAGTGAAATTTATTCCGTCAGAATTTTCACTCCCCTGGCTCCTTGAGCGCTTGCTAAGAGCTTCATCGCAGTGTCTCACCCTGCACGCCGAGGGTTGCTGGAGCGTGTCGATGCCTTGCGGTCGGGCACCTTCTCGAAATCGTACAGCGGCAGGCCGTCGATATAATTGGTGGTCAGCAGCGTCGCTAGCACACGTGTGCTAGCGAAGTTTTTTTGATCAGCTGCGCCAGCTGGCGGCATTCATCGGAGGCGTCGCGCAGCCACGGCAGACCGAGGTCTTGCAGACATGTTAGTTCCTCGGATTCCTGTGGCAAGTTTGATTGAGCGAGATGAATATGGGCTAGTCTATGTCTGGCATCCAGCGTCGATGAGTCGTTAGAGCTCACTCTTTGGCCTTCGAGCATTCACCTGTAATGGTGGTTCGTGGCTAGCCCATAATTGACGGTGAGAACGTAAGAGTGGCCGGGAGGATGCCGAGGTGTGATTTGATGTCATCTTGGGGGCCATTCTGGCCAAAGCAGACACTGAAGCTATTTTGCGTTTTGTGCAGAAATTTAATGCCCCGGAACAGTGCCTATCTGAACCATAGAAGACTCCCGTTTGGAATCTGCCTTGGAAGCTGATTTGAATGGACTACTCGTACAGGGTATGAGGTTCATCTCAATCAGATGAACTCCGATCCTGTTCTATCGACCGGATGAGTTCGCGACCCCAAACAGATCTCGTTTCGTTGAAAACCAGCGAATCACGGCAACATCTTTCTTCCCTGCGACCTCGGTGGAGCAAGCCGTCCCCAGGCATCTTAACTGAAAGCAAATCCGGCAATATATGGCCCAAAGCCATCGCTCGGGTTACTGTCTGCATTATTTTGGCAGTGCGCTCGAATTATTGTCTGTGCCACTGACACAGCCTGTCAGTCGTCCTCGCTAGAGTCGCCGCCAAGTTCACCTAAAAGGATCCGCTATGGCGGCCACCGATCACGAAACTTTGGCCTTGCGCCTGGCCGATACCCTGCGGCTGCTGCAAAGCGGCGAGCGTCCTACGCGGCTGCAACTGGCCGAGCGTTTCGGAGTCAGCGAGCGCACCATCTACCGAGACCTCAACCGTCTAGGCGATGTGATCGAGCTCGGTACCGACGGGGTCTACCAGTTGGCTCGACAGTATTGCAGCCGTCTGTCCCCCGCCGACCTGCAGACCTTCGCTCGTATCAGTGGCGTCGAGCAGCTTTTCCCGGCCAGTGACCGGCGCTCCTGGCTGGATTTACTTAAACCGGGCCCCGCCAGCTTCCTAGTGCGTGACGGCCATTTTGCCGCCGAGCGTCCGGACAGCCGCGACTTTCGAGAATTGAGTCGGGCGATCGAGCAAAAGCGCCGGTGCCAGCTGAACTACACCGGCAAGCAACGCCGTATCGAGCCCTACCGGCTGATCCACAACAAGGGCATCTGGTATCTGGCCGCCACCGAAGAAGGCCGCCTCAAAAGCTTCGCTTTCGCCCGTATTGATGCCTTGCAGCTGCTGGACGAATCCTTCTTTCCAGACCCTGCCACGCAGACGCAGATCGAGAGCGACGATGACATCTGGTTCAGCAAAGACCGTCTCGAGGTCACCGTCCAGGTCAGCGCCAGCACCGCCTACTACTTTCTGCGGCGTAATGTCCTACCGCACCAGCAACTTATGGAGCGAGAGGCTGACGGCCGCCTGCTTCTCCGCTGCCGGGTTAATCACCCGAACCAGCTGTTGCCGATCATCCGCTACTGGATTCCCCATGTACGCATTCTCGAACCCGCCTGGTTGCAGCAGCAACTGCGCGACGAGCTAACCGACTATTTGCACTAACAGCAGGACGACTGGCAATGACTGAAATGGAAAAGACCTTGGGCGACGACTACGACAGTGACAACAGTATCGACTTCGATCAAGTCACTCAGAATCAGGCCGAGTACCTCGAAGCCGAGCTGTTTGATGGCGACCCTAGCAGCGCCGAAAAGACCACTGAGGTGGTCACCTCCTTTGTCGACTCTTGCAACGCGCGTGGTGAAAAACCGCTGGACCAGTGGCTGAGTGACGAATTTCGCAAGTACCCGCATTTGTGGAGCAGCGAAGAAGAGCTGCTGGGTACCAGCCAGCAGGTAATAGCTTCGACCCTGGCCTTCAACCAGTCGCGCGAATTGCTGCACGCGCACATGGACAAGGGTGGCAGTAAGGCTTCGTGGCTGGCCGGCGAGATCGAGAAGAATGCCGCCCTCTCTGGTTCGGTGCATGTAGGGCAGTACGCCGGGGGCATCGACCAGGCCCTGGCAGCTGCCACAAACAACGCACGGGACATTGTCACTACGCTCAAGGGCGACATAAATCGCAACCCGCACCTCAACGGCCTGATTGCCGAACAACACCACGTTGACACGTTCAATATCGACGCCGTCAGCAAGGGAAGCCCTTACCGTGCAAGGGTCGTGGGCTCCCAGGAAGTGAACTCGGTGGATATCGAGATCCTCGACGGCAACGGCAATGTGGTCGGTAAGTACCAGTCCAAATACGGTACCGATGCCGACGCTACCAAAGAGCTGCTCAACCGAGGTGACTACGAAGGGCAGAAACCGCTGGTGCCCGAAGGGCAAGGCGCGGATGTGCCCGACAGTGCGGAAGTGATCGAAGTCGATGGCGTGAAATCTCGCCCGCTATCCAAGGAAGAAGCCAGGCAACTGCAAGAGAAAGCCCAGAAGGAAGCTGAATCGCGCCAATACGACTGGAACGACACCAACCGTGCCACTATCGCCCGCCAGATCGGCAAGCAGGCAGTAGTCGGCGCGTGCATCGCTGTGGGCATGCAGGGCACGCGAATTCTTGCGCGGCGCTTCTGGAACCGGCTGAACGGTAGGGAAAACCCCAGCGCAAATGACGACCTCAAGGACTTCTTCGAAAGCTCGCTGCGCGCCGGCACCAATACTGCTGCGCAAGTGGCGGTTTCCGGTGCCGTGGTTGTGGCGGTGAAAAATGGTTGGCTCGGCTCGGCGCTGCGTAATACACCGGCGGGGCTGATCACCAATATCGCCTGTGTCGGTCTGCAGAACGCCAAGGTTCTCTACAAATTCGGCAAGGGCGAGCTGACCGGTGAAGAGGCCATCGACGCCATCGGCAACACCACGGTAACCACCATTATGGCCATCGCTGGTGCAACCAAGGGCGCTGCGCTGGGAGCGGCAATCGGTACGGTGTTCGGCCCGGTGGGCATGGCCATTGGTGGTTTCGTCGGTGGCGTGGCCGGTGGCATTGCTGGCGGGCATATCGGGGAAGTGGTGTATGAAGCCGGCAAGTCGGTCGCCAGGACGGCCACCAGGGTGGCCGCCGTTGTGCTCGAGGGTGCGGGGCGGGCAATCGAATCGGCGGGTAAAGGCCTGCGCAGCCTCGCCTCCAGCCTCTTCTCTGTATGGTGACCGCCATGAGCTTGCTCGGCCTTAAGGACAAGATCAAGTCCCACCTGATCGCCGGCTACCCCGGGCTATACATCCACTCCGGCGAAGAAGCCCGGGTCGATACCATGCTCCAAGATGTCGCGAGTCAGTTGTGTCTGCATCCCAAGGAGTGGAACCTAGGCTATGGTTGGGTGGACTTTTTCAACAAGCAGCCACGGGGCAGCCAGGGGCCGAAAATCGATCTGGCCGAAAGCCTGCCGTCGCTGCTTGACGACGATCTCGACCACAAGCTGTTCATCATCAAGGACGCCCGCAGCGCCCTAGAAAATCAGCCGCTTGCAGTGGCACGGCTTAAGCAGTTGCTCAACCGCATCCAGCGCCATCACCGTGGAAAGGCGGCGGTGGTGCTGGTCTCGGAGACCTTGCACATTCCATCGCAGATCGAGGCGCAAATTACTCTGCTGCCTCTGCCACTGCCCCGGGAAGAGGAAATCACTAGCCAACTCGACGCGGTATGCAAGGAACTCGATCTGTTGGTGCCTGAGGCCCTGCGCCAGCGACTGCACGCAGCGTGCAGCGGCCTGAACCAGGAAGAAATCCGCTCCGCACTGGCGATGGTACGCCAGCGCCACGAGCAAATTAGCGATGCCGCCCTGGTTCTGATCCAGCATGAGAAAGAGCAGATCATTTCCAAGAGCGGCGTGCTGGAAATGCTTCGAGTAAGCGAAAACTCCACCGACATTGGCGGCCTGGAAAATCTCAAGACCTGGCTGAGTCGACGCGCACATATTTTCCGCCGCCTCAGTGAAGCCCGTGAAGCACGTGTACAGGCGCCCAAGGGTGTACTCATCGCAGGCATGCCCGGCTGCGGTAAGTCGCTCACCGCCAAGGCCGCCGCCGGTCTGTTCCAGTTGCCGCTGCTGCGTCTGGACATAGGCTCGCTGCTGGGTAAATACGTCGGCGAAAGTGAGCATAACATGCGTCGCGCCCTGAGCATGGCCGAGTCGGTGAGCCCGTGCATCCTGTGGATCGACGAGCTGGAAAAAGCCTTTGTCGGCATGAACAGCGGCAGCGGCTCTGAGGTCTCGTCGCGGCTGTTCGGCTACTTTCTGACTTGGATGCAGGAGAAGACAGGCGCCGTCTTCGTCATTGCCACTGCCAACAACATCACTGCCCTGCCACCAGAACTGTTGCGCAAGGGACGTTTCGACGAGGTGTTCTATGTCGGCTTTCCCAATGCCGCCGAGCGGGGGGCCATTCTCGACATACACCTCAAGGGCGAGGCTCTAGAACTGGAGCCTTCGCAGCGTAGCAAGCTGGTTACCCAGTGTCGCGACTACGCTGGGGCGGATATCCAGAACGCAATAAACGAAGCGCGGGAAACCGCATTTCTGGAAAGTCGCCCACTGACATTCGAAGATCTCGAAGTCGCTATCGAACTGACTGTGCCACTAAGGGAAACCCTTCGCGACCAAGTTGCTAAGTACGAGGAGCTGTTCGAGAAACTCAAGCTCAAACCGGCTTCGACCAGTGATGGCCTGAGTGTGGCGCAGATGATTCAGATGGCCGACAACCATAATGCGTTGCGTCGCGAAGCAGTCGCGCGAGATGAAGACTGTCCGGATGACCTTCTGGAGAAGCTGGTTGGTGATACAGACCCCAAGGTTCGAATCGCGGCATACGGCAACCCCAATTGTCCGGAGAAATTGCTGACATTGCGGATCAACATCGAAGAGGGCCAGCCTAGCTTCGACCCTGCGCTGCTTCATTTAGCCTGCCTGCATCCTCACGCTCCCCATGATCTGATAGCAGCGCAGTTCGAGCGCCTCAAGCTTGATGCCGAACAACGTTGCCAATTGGCGAGAAAAACTGAAGACGAGTCTTTGCAACAACTCTTGCTCGCTGATCAGGATTTGTTGGTACGCCGCGCGCTGGCTGCCAACAAGGCAGTGGGTAAGGTCGAGCAACAACAGCTTGCCATGGATACGACCGTTACCGTGCGAGAACAATTGATCGGTAATGACAATCTCCATCCCGAGGTACAGGAGCAACTGGCCCGAGATCCATCCTACGAAATACGCGAGCGCCTCGCCCGCTTCAATGGGTTGAGCGAAGCTGCGCAACTTCTGCTCGCTCGTGATGAAGACTTGGACGTGCTTGAGGCCCTAGCCAGGCGGACGGGGGCCGAAGCCCTTCCTGACGTGGTGCAGCTGGCGCTAGTCAAGCGCGATCCAGAGGTGCGTGAGGCCTTGGCGCGCAACGACAACCTAGGGGCTCCCGCGCAATTACTGTTGGCCAGGGATCCTTGCATTAAGGTGCGGCGCGTTCTTTCCGAACATCCCAATCTCACCAACGCTGCTATTCAGTGCCTTACTACGGACGTCGAAGCAGTACAGGTCAGTTTGGCCGGTAATCCTCATCTGGGGTCCGCTGTGTTGCAAGCGGGCTTGAGTCAGCATGAGTCGGAGTCCGTTCGTAGCTCTTTGGCGGGTAATCCCGCGCTCAATATCGAGATACAGGCACGGCTGCTAAAGGATACGAACCCAGCTGTACGAGAGGCGTTGGCCCGTAACGCCAATCTAGCCGAAAGCCTCCTTGAGGTATTGATGCTCGATGAGCACGACGATGTCCGCAAAAGCTTAGTGGTCAGGCGCGAATCGATCCCTCCGTGCGTACAACGACACCTAGTAAAAGATCCAAATATCGATATCCGCACATACCTTGCACGTGCCTCGGGTCTTCAGGTCGACGTGCAGCAACAACTGGCAGGCGACCTGCCCGAGGTTCAGTACCAGCTGGCGGGTAACACCTCCCTAAGTGCTGAAATCCAGCAGCGCCTGTTTGAAAGAGGCAGTTTGGAAACACTCGCGGCGCTAGCTGGCAATCAGGCCCTGACGGATCCGGTGCAAGCCCAGCTCGCCGATGACATCAATGTCGCGGTACTCATTCGGTTGGCACAGAACCCGGCGCTGGCAGGGGCGGTCGCCGAAAAATTGATCCACAACGTGGAGTCAGTGCAAAAAGCCTTAGCCGTAAACCGTAACTTGAGTTCAGCGCAGTACATGCACCTGTATGAGTGTGGCAACGCGGAAGTACGCGAAACGCTGGCAGGGAACAGGGGGATCGGTGAAGACTTAATGAGCTTGATTTGCCAAATAAAAACGACAGCCGTTAAAGGCAATAAGGGCATTTTTGGCAGCGCCGTATTTGGTACCAATACAATTGAGCAGGAACAGGGCGCGAGCGGGGAAAAACAGGTACTTGCCGCACGAGGTAACTTGCCTGGTCATCTGCAATCCATGCTGTTGAAAGATGGCGAGCAGTCTGAGGCCCTGCTAGAGGCGCTGGCCGGAAACGCCACACTGACGTGCTCTGTGCAGCAGGCTCTTGTCGGAGCCAAAAGTCCTAAAGTCAGGGCCAGGCTCGCCGCCAACGAGGCAGCTAATATCGATATTCTGCGTCAGTTGCTCCGCGCCCCTGAGGCTGATGTGCGTGTTGCGTTGCTACGTGATTGGTGGATGGATAGCTCTATGGAACTGGAGTTATCCCGGGATAAGGATGTGTTTGTTCGTTGCGCCGTCGCCGCCAAGGCGCGCCTTGGTAAAAGTGTGCAAGTGGAGCTCTCTCAAGACCCGGACGAAACAGTACGCAGTTGTCTTTTGCAGCGTGATAACCGTGAATTTTTTATCTTGCATAGGCAAGCTCAGGAGATTCTTGCGCATGACAGTGAACAGTTCATCCGGGAACTCTTGGCTGCATACCCAAATCTGACACCTCCGGTGCAGTTACTCCTAGCCGAGGATGAGGAGGTCAGCGTTCGTGAGGCTTTAGCTAGGGGGCATGATGCGTGGCGCGGGGAAGCTCTTTGCGAAGAGGCTCAGTTGTGTTTGGCCCGCGACTATTACAGCAGTGTGCGCTTGGCCTTGGCCGAAAATTGCAGCTTGTCCCACGCGGCCCAGGCGCTGTTGGCTCAGGATGCCCTAGTGAGCGTGAGGCTGAAGCTGGTGGAGGTATCCAGTTTCCAGCGTAAACTTACACCTGAGACCCAGAGAATTCTGGTCAAGGATCATGACAGCGAAGTCCGCCAAGCACTGGCGATCCACCTGTTTAGTTTGCTCGCTCAACCCAGTGAGGAGGATGTGCAGTTGGCCCTTGTCAGCGACTCGGACTCAGACGTTAGGCTGGCAGTCCTCGCTTGCCTGAGATACGGCGATACGCGAATGAGTGATGCAGTTAAGGAGCGATTGCTGGAGACGCTGGACGGCGATACTCGTCAGACCGTAGAAGAACTTTTGGACAGCTGTGAGGACGACTGACTCTCTGAGCGGTGCCCCCAACAAGAACTGTTCCTACAGGTTGCTTCAGCAGCTTGTAGGAATAATTCTTCGACTAGACCATAGGGGTTTTTCTCGACCAACTCACCAAGTTTCTATCTCAAATCGGGCTCACCTCGCACGCTTTTCTACGACTGACTCAAGTCCTGCCGGCCCCGCGCCGATGTGTCGGGGTTGTGGCCCTGACCCCGCTTACTAGGACTGTCATCGTCTAAACTTGGCAAACCATTCTCGACCTGTTTCATCTTCAATCAACGAACCTATGTCCGCCTTGGCATGGCAGCTCGGTTTGACGTTTGTTTTTTCTGCCGTATATAAAAATAATTGGTCGACGTATTGCGATAGCTTTTGCTCATTGAGCATGCTGGTTATGTGCGAGCTCGTTCGTACGTATAAAAAGAAGAATCAGCATGAACACAGACACTCAAAGTGCTTACCGCTCACTAGCTACACATTTCTACGCGACACGCTTTCCAGAAATCCCTGTATCTGCGCAGGATGAACTGGATGAGTTCAGCATTATCGGTGCGCTGCTGCGTGCTGCCCCCGAGTATCGGCCTGACTACTTCAGAAGACTGCGTAATGCGCTCGCGCTGGATCAGAAACTCAGGGGGCATTTCTGGATTGCGCAGGAGATCAATTGCACACGTAATCCGGTTACCGTCTTGGGCTTGCCTCGCAAGCGCAAGCAGGCGCGGCGGCAAAGAATTTCTGATGAAGAGCTTGGGCGCTGGGTTAACGGGCTGTTAGCGAAGGAGCTGGTGGTTGAGGCGTGTGCTCTGTTGTTGATCAGTATGACTGGCTCGCGCCCTTGTGAGCTCAGTGGCATCAGCGTCAGTGGCAATCGCATAGTGATTCCTGGCGCGAAACACAGCCATGGCGGTTTGCGTGGTGCTGACCGAGTGCTTGAAGCCAGTGAGGATTTCTGCAGGCTGGTGAGCGATGCTCTGGAGTCCTTTCATTCTAAGGCCAAGAGTTTGGACTCGATCCGCATGGCGCTCCATTGCGTTGCTCTTGAGACCTTTCCGGGTAGAAAGGTGCCGAGCATGTACACGTTGCGTCACCAGTTTGGATCAAATCTCAAAGCATCGGGACTGTCGCGGATCGAAATTGCTTATGTGATGGGCCATCAAGCGACGGACTCTATCGCACGATACGGTGATAAACGGTTTGGCCGCGCTGAGGCTGTCCAAGTGAAGCCCGCACGAGGGGCAGACTTATCGAAAGTTCGAACAACACATGCTACCTACGTTCGATCTCGTACAAAGGCGTTGCGCATCAGTTGCTAAATATCGAATTCACCGGGCACTTACTTTGAGCAGTTCAGCCCAGCGGGTGGTATAGGAAGGAGAAAGCAATTCTCTGCGCATGCTCCACTCCGCTGTTTTGGCCAGGCGTCCTGGTTTTAGAGTTCCTCGTCCCCAGCGGCTGTTGATTGCATCTAGCGTACCCATCAGGCGCTCCGATTTCACAGGCTGCTCGGGTGCAAATAGATCCTGCGTGTACTCATTTCGGTTGCACAAATCCAGCAGCAATACCTGGGCTTTGGCGTAGCTAAAGCCATCACGGTACAGCCGGCTGATACCTTCTCGGGCAGCGGCAATGATCAGGCGCGTGTCATCAGTCGGGTAGGGCAGTTGGCAAAGCAGGCCATTGGCATATTTCGTCTCAGCCGGGTTGAACATACCGGTGCGTAGGCTGACGCGAATCTGCCGGCACAGCGAGCCTTGCTGGCGCAGTTTTTCAGCCGCACGGGTGGCGTAAGCGGTGACAGCTTCCTGGATTGGCTCGATGGTTTTCAGGCGTTTACCGAATGAGCGGCTGCAGCAGATTTCTTGCTTTGCTGGTGCGGCCTCTTCAAGCTCTAGGCAGGCAGTGCCGCGAAGCTCGCGTGCGGTTTTTTCGATGATCACGCTGAAGTGCTTACGCAGTTCCCAGGCATCGTGGCTGGCTAGATCCCAGGCTGTTTTGATGCCGAGTGCGTTGAGGTGAACCTGCATGCGTCTGCCAATGCCCCAGACTTCCTCTACAGGCATAACCTTCAGCAGTTTGCCGCGGCGTATAGGGTCACGTAGGTCGACCACACCGCCGGTTTGTCGTTGCCAGCGCTTGGCCGCATGGTTGGCGAGCTTGGCCAGCGTCTTTGTGCCGGCAATGCCGATGCCGACGGGTATACCGGTTTTCTGTTTGATCTCGCTTTGCAGTGTTCTGGAAAAATGTTCCAGTGATTCCGGCATGCCGACCAGGTCGGCAAATGCCTCATCGATGCTGTACACCTCAACGGCAGGCAGACGTGCCTCAATGATGCTCATCACGCGCTCGCTCATGTCACCGTACAGCGCATAGTTACTGCTGAACGCCACGATGCCATGACGCTTGAGTTCGCCACGGATTTTATGGAACAGAGCACCCATCTTCACGAAGGGTTTGGCATCGGCGGAGCGTGCAATCACACAGCCGTCGTTGTTGCTCAGCACGACGATGGGGGTGCGCTGGAGGTCAGGCCGAAATACCCGCTCGCAGCTTGCGTAAAAGCTGTTGCAGTCGATAAGGGCAAACACCTGCTCAGGCATGGGCACGGTGATTCCGTAGGCTGTGACTTACTACGCCCCAGATCATCAGCTCGTCATCATCCAGTACGTAGCGCGGCGCGTAATCAGGGTGCTCGGATTGCAGCACATACGTCCTGTGACTTTTACCCAACCGTTTAACAAACACATCACCGTTTAAGCAGGCCACCACGACATCACCAGGCTTCGCTTCCAGCGCGCGACTCACGATCAGGTGGTCACCATCGAAGATGCCCGCTCCGGTCATGCTGTCACCGCTGACCAGCACGACGTAGGTGTGCGGTGCATTGATATCCAGCAGCTCATCCAGGGACAGCTTGCGCTCCATGTGATCCAGTGCCGGGCTGGGGAAACCGGCCGGAATATGTGCGTCGAAGAAAGGGAGGCGTGTGCGGCTGGCGTGGAGTGCGCCAAGGATCAGGGCGTTGCTCATGAGAAATTGCCATTAACTGTATTTATGTACAGTATCCGGCAATTTTGAGATCCAGCAAGGCGCGTCTGTCGGCGTAGATAGGCATGTGCTCTAAATGTTTACGGGTGAAAAGTTTACGTATCGCCTCCAGCTCTTCAGGTGCCTATGGTTGATTCACTCAACCTGAGGGGGTTCGCCATGATCCTGCTGACTTCAATTACTGAGCATGTGGTGCTGCTGAGTGTTTTGCTGCTGATGATCGGTCTGGCCAGACTGGCCTATGGCGGGCGGCAAACATGAAATCATCACTAAGCGGTTGAATGCGCTGACTGCCTACTTATTAGCTAGTCATGGTTGGGTAGGGTGGGCGTGAGCCAGCCCCATCGGTATGTCAGCCAAAAGGCTAGCACTCGTGTAGCTCCAGAGCCGCCCGCGACCGCTGAGTTATCTCATCTCGCAGCTCTTGTGGCTTATGAACCTGAATGGACCCTGCGTGAGATAGCACCCACCACTTCAGCTCCCAACTGTCATTCACCGTAGCGGTCAGTTTTGAGCCGTCATCCTCTGCAACCAGCAACATGTCATGTGAAATGGGGGCTTCTTGCAGAAGGCGGGCAAGGCCCTCGCTCACCCAGGCTTCAAGCTGAATCTTCTCGTGTGTACCAAACTGCATAGCGCCGCTATCGACATAGTCCTGCAGATTAAATCCATCGGGTTTGCAGCAGGCACTTGCGAGTAGGCGCGCCTCTTCGAAGCGATGAACAACGAATTGACGGATGTCGTCGAAGGGTTCGGCGGTGGCAATGAGATAGGTGGTGTGTGCTCGCTGTACAAGACCAAGGGGGTTAAGTGTGAAGTTGTGGAACTGATTCTTGTGGGCTGAGTAGTAGCGGCAGCTCAGCTGGGTGTCGTTCATCAATGCTTGCTGAATAATTTCCAAGAGATCGGCTTTGATCTCGGGAGGAGTTTGGGAGAGTTCTGGCTGTACGCTTGCCACCTTGTCCAGCCAACGAGCTGAAGGATTTTCTTCGCTCATGGCTTCCAACTTTTGCCGGGCCAGGTTGAAGCGCGGCTCTAGTGTTTTAAGCATAAAGGCCGGAATCAATGGCCTGATGCTGTCTTCCACCAGTCGCAAGGTAAGAGCTTCGCTAAGTGAGATTCCAGGAAGCTCGGCACTTTTGCCGGGCATCCAGTGCCACCCGTAGGGCATGCCTTTGCTGTTGCATTGCAGTGGGAAAAGCCTGGAAAGCTCGACGAGGTCACGTTCGATGGTGCGCTTGGTGGTCGGGTGCCCTGCGTCACTGAGTAGGCTTTTCAACTCAAGCGTTGTGAAACCCGGACCCTTGGGTGGCAGCAGCTTGAGCAGTTCCCATTGGCGGGTCAGTGTGCTGCGACTGGTTGCTGATGGCACGGCGTTCATCCCTAAAATCGGCTGCGTGCCAGCATCATGATGTGCCCAATCGCTTCAATCAACATTGGGGCGGTTGCACCACACGAAAGCATCGCGATCTGGAGGGGTATCACTGCGTAGCAACTCAGCCAGTTCCAATTTAGGTTGCGGCATATTCTCCGGCTGTAAGTCCGAGAAGAGCGGGTAGCCTGGCCCCAAGTAAATGTCGGTTGAGACTTCCAGCATCAAGCTAATGTCGTTTTGATTCTCATCGTTCTCGCGCAACTCCCCACTGAAAAATTCTTCACTAAATGCGGTGCAGATTTGCGCAGGTGTGGCGTTCAAATCTTTTAAAGTTTGATACCTCTTACCAAGCAACCGCTGTGCTGCGCTTTCGAAATCAACTGAGCTATAGCTTTGGGACTTTCCAGCTGTTGCATCAACCATTTTGAACTCCTGTCGTGCCGCCTAGGTGATCTATTTTTCTGTGCGTCTGAATCTGATTTTGGGCAACGTTCTACCACTCAGCAAAACCAATGGCTCTCATGGTCGTGGCGGTTTTCAAGCTGCTTTCGGCCAGTAACGCATCAACCACCTGGTCGGCATTGGTGAATGGTTGAAAGCGTGCACGTCGTGCGACCAGTGCAAAGTCACCTGGGGTCAGGCAGCTTTGCCGAAGTAGTCGGGCAAGCTTGAGGCTGTCTGGCTTTTTGAGGCCCATTTGCCTTAGGTACTGTCGAAGCAGGTTTGTGATCTGTTCAGCGCCGAGGTAGTCGAAATTGATTTTCAAATCAAAGCGTCGCAGGGAGGCTTCGTCGAGGTTTTCCATCAGGTTCGTGGAAGCTATGAACAGTCCGCGGTAGCTCTCCATCTGCGTCAGCATTTCGTTCACTGCGCTTACTTCCCAGCTGTGGCGGGCCTTTCGACGGTCCTGCAGGAAGCTGTCAACTTCGTCCAAGAGCAAGACAGCATCGCTATCTGCGGCCTGCTCAAATGCTCGGGCGAAGTTCTGTTCAGTCATGCCGACGTAAGGCGAGATGAGATCGGATGCCCGGCGAGTCAGAAGCGGCTTACCGAGTTGAATCGCTAACCAATGACCAAAGGCTGTTTTGCCTGTGCCCGGTGGGCCGTAAAAGCACAGGCGCGCCTCGCCATGATTGCGCAACCCGGTAAGAAGTTCGTCGAGAGGCATGTTGGTATTCGCCAGGTCTGGGCTGTAGAACTCAGGTAATGCCTGCAAACGATTTTGCCCTAGGCGCGCAAACCCTTGGGCTTGCAGTGTGGCGTTTACCAAAAATTCGACTGTCGTGTCCAAGGTCGCAGATGCGTCCTGAACCGGGCTATTTGCCACATCTATGGCCCGCGTGATGATGGCAGGCATCAGCTGTTCGTGATCAGCGAGCTTCTCGATTAACGACTTGCTCAGACGGTTGTCACTGGCGTTGCGGATAATGCCTTCACGTTGAAGCCGAGGTGGATTTTCCAACTTGAGCACAAGGTCGAAACGCCGGATGTAGGCATTATCCAAAGCCCTGATGTTGTTGGTCAGCCAGAAGCAGGGGATTGGATTCTCCTCAAGCATGCGATTAATCCAGCCTTTTTGCCGTTCTTGGCCTCCCATAAACATGGCCAAGTCATTGCTGCCACTGAACAGGTCCTCGATCTCATCGAGCACCAGTAACGTTTTCTGCTGGTTGAGTACGCACATGGCTGAGCGCAGTGCGCATAAGCGGCCACGACGATCAATCGGATCACCGCTGTGATCGGTACATGCGATCTCGTAAAGCTCAGCGTGTAGCTCGTTTGCAAGCAGGCGTGTGAGCTGGCTCTTGCCGGTGCCGGGTGGGCCGTAGATGAGGATGTTAACCCCGGCTTTTTTCGCGTCGAGTGCTTGCTGCAGGTAGGGGCGGGTAATGTTGAGCGGGGTGTCGAGGTGAATAAAGTCTTTGGCTTCAAGCATGCTTTCGGGTGCAGGGCGAAAGGCACTCTGGAACAAACCGATAGCGCTACCTTGGTGGTGACGCACGGAAAACAGCAGATCCTTGTTGTTAAAGCTCAACAGATCGGACATGTGGTTGCGCACGCCGCTGCGCAGGTTTGCTTCAATTAAGCCTGACTGCACCAGGCGTCCCTCTGCCGAAAGACGCACACGCAGGTCACTCTGTGGGATATCCAGCAGTGTGCTCAGCACCCTGATGAGGCGATTGAACCCGATGTAGCCCAGCTGATTGCAGCAATCATCCAGTAGGGTGTCTGTATTCATCAACGAGCAGAACCCGATCAGCTTTTGCTCGATCTCATCCAGGCCTATTAGCCGGCCTAGATTTGCCAGATTCGCCTGAAGGTTGTCTGGTAACTCTGGCGTTGGAAACGCTTTGTCGAAGAGCTTGCGCTCATTACGCAATGCAGCCAGAGATCGCTCTTGAAAGCTGGATTTTCTAGCGACGTTCGAGCGTCTAGCTCTATCAGGCAGAACACCTGGGAAAGGGGAGTCGTCCTCATCACTCTCGGCAGCGTCTACCAGCCAGTAAATGCCGAGCTCGCGAGCTACATCGTCATCACTGAAACAACCGTGGTTGATGAAGTCCCGATGGCCGCCGCAGTCGATCACCAGCTTAAACATCCAGCTCAGGGCGAGCGGGCATGTGTCCTGGTTGTGTGGGCCAGATTTGCGAGTGACTGTGGGCATATTGAGTCCTCCAGAGAGTGTGGAGGTATTGTGAAGAATGCCTGCGACGCAATGTGTCGCAGGCTGTGCGCAGAAGCCCTTTGTTCGATTACAAGGGCTTTAGGGTTCCAACTCTCCCAAGAGCATCACCACGGGTGGATTGCTTGCGTGGTAGTTGGCAGCGAGCATCATGCAGCCGACGTTTGGGCTGATTTCTTCAAGAGCATTCCCGAGGTCTGAGTACATTTGCATTGTTAAATCGTGGCCAGCAAAAAACGAAGCAAAGAGATTTCTAAAGCGGAAGCGTTGTAGTTGTTCCCAGGGGACTTCGAGAGGGTCGTCATATGGGATGATTTCTAAAAGCAGCTTCTGGCTTTCGCTGGCTCGCAGAATACGTATCAGATCCATAATGTCGATGCAGATAAGGCCGACGTGCATGAAGGAATGGCTAAGCATATGGATGCCTTGCTCAGCCCATTTCATAAATTCATGCGTATTCAAGCGACGGGGGCATTTGACCTGATAAGCATGCTCCTGCAGTACGCGCGAGCAGTCGTTCTGGTCGAAATACAGCGTAGCAAGAGCGCCATTTTCTGGTGGGCAGTAGTCCAGCGGTGCATTGATGACAAAATTCAAATCACTCAATCCTAGGCTGGACACCGGATAGTCCGGAGAGAAGCTCGTTTGCATGGACTCTGTAAACGTCAAGAAATCCATGACAGTTAAGCGTGGCCCGTGCATCGGCCGATTGGTTTCTGATTGCGACATGTTGTGCCCTCACTCGGCGGCTTTCAGGCGAATGATTTTTCTGCCTACGGCCAGGCTGACCAGCCAGCTGATGAGTTGGGCATAGTTGATATCCTCTACCGCCGCGATTTGCTTGCGGGCTTCCTCCAGGCTGGCGAGCATTGCGCGCATGGCGTGGGCATCCAGGGTGTGAGTTAGCCCCGCCCTGGACATCAGCGTGACTGGCTCAAGCAAGGCGTCGAATGCATCTTGCTGAATCAGCAGGCGCGACAAATTGTTCAGTTGCTCCTGCAAATGCTCCGGTGGTTCAGAAGGGCTGAGAAAGCCCGCCAGGCTGATAATTCGACGACCAAGACGCTTGGTATTCGAAGTTTCCTGCAGAAGAGATTCGAGGTTTTCCTTGATGAGGCGGTCCATGGTGCGTCCCCTGGGTACAGTGAGCACCAATCGTGAATTATGCGTGCGACGGAATACGTCGCGAGCGTGATGCAGCTATCTCGGATGATTGATCCTCAGCTGAGCCGAATTCGCCACATGCCCTTTGCCCCGTCCTCTACCCAGCCGCCTTCCAGAATGTTGGAACCCTCGAACATATGGAGTGTGGCCCTGCCATCAAAGCCATTGCCATGTAGCTCGAAGTGGCCAGGCCCTTTTTCCTGGCCGCGATAGGACGTGTGCTCGCCATCAGCCAAATACTCGATGGTGAGGATTCCTGCCTCAATTCGCACCTTGCATGGCTGATCCAGGGTGACGTGACCAGCTGTATAAGTTTCCATGTAGGAATGTTCGTAGAGCATTCGAACCTCACTTAATGTTTTTGGATGCCGAGACCAGCTAAGTCGGTTTCAGTCTGGCTGAAACGATGCTATTTGCTAGTACAGCCACCCCTTCAGCTCATCCAGATTGACCACCACAATCTGCTGCGCTGTCGCCTTGGTGTGCACCTTGGTCGTGTCGATCTGATAGCGTTGCAGCACGTATTGCACCAGCGCGCCGCGTGTCTCGATTGCTAGCTGACCATCCTGCATGCCGTAGTCGATTTCGATAATGGCCTGCTGCTCGGGTTTCAGACGTGAGTCCGGTTCGATGATGACCTGCACCTGCGTACTCCAACCCGGATCTTGCTCGCGAGTATTTTCCGTCTCATCGTCCATCAACTCCGGCACACCGCGAAAGCGGCTAAGCACGAAGTCACGGTAATCCTTGTTCTTCTCGCAATAGGCGCGCACATGCCAGCGCATGCCGGTGTAGATCAACGTGTGCGGGGCTATCAGGCGGGTTTCCGCGTCCGGTGTGGTGAAGGACACATAGTCGCACTCCAAGCGCAGGCCTTCGCGGCAGGCCCGAAGGAGGGGGCGTAGCAGTTCCGGGCGTACCGTGCGATCAGGCACTTGCAGCACCTCGGTATGCGCATAGGCCAAGGCCAGTCCCTCAATATGTGGGGCGCGATCATGGCTTTGGTTAACTAGGTGCAGATACGCGCTGGCGCTGTCGTCGATAAACAGTGGAGCGAACTGCTTGCTCGGCACGTACCCCTTCAAATGCTTGTCATATTCCAGGTTTTGGGGCGCGTGTTCGTTGATGTAGGTGTTGATGTCTTTTGACGCTTGCTGGCGGCTGATGCCGAAGCTCTGCATCAGGTGGTTGGTTGTCAGGCGGCCCTCCCACCAGGCTACCGTTTCGATCAAGCGGTAGCGCAATGCCAAATCCCAGCGCACGGATTCGATTTCTTGCTTACGTTTCATGGCTCCTCCATCTGCTCGAAAACTTTACCTGTACGGGTAAACACTCTAGATACGTCTATTCAAGCTACATATCTTGGTGCTGTCGCTCAAGCCTTCTTCAATTAGGCGGGCTGACTCAGGGAGAATCGAGCGTGAGTCTGATGGTGCTTTCTTGGGTAGTGATGTTCGCGAGCATATTCCTGGTGCTATTGGCCGCGGTTGCTCTGTGCTTGCAGGTGTTGCGCCGTCGTGAGGCGCTAAGTGCCTTGCAGAGTTGCCAGGCTCAACTAAAACAGCTGCAGGACAAGGCTTATCAGCAGGAGGCTGAGATGCGCGAGCTAACTGCAGGGCTGCGGGCAGAAAAGGCACACGTTGAACAGCTGCAACGCCAAGTGAAATTTGCTCATGGGCTGAGGGCGCAGTTACAAAGCGACTTGTGATCAGCAAACAGGTACACCTTTCCAAGCAGGGATTCCAGATGAAAAGCAGCACAGATTTCAATCCGGCGATCCGCAGGCCGAAACAAATTAAAGTGTATTTCGTGGTTGATATGTGGGGTATCGAAGGGCCCTATGGGGATGGTAACTGGCACGAGCTGATTCAAAAGTTTGCCTGCGAGTGGGTCTCGCAAAATCCATCTCAGGAGCCCGCAACGTTATGGTCGGTAGTCAGGGACTGCGATATTTTTGAGAGCGGTAAGTCCTGCTATATAACCTCAAGCAGCAAGCTGCCCGGAGTGTTTTTTGATCATCTTGCCGGGCTCATGGAAAAGCATTGCGGCGCTCATGTCGAAGTACTTGATGTGGATTTCGAGCTTCCATTTGACGAGATTGAGGGATGGCGAGCCTACCTGCATTTTGAGCAGGGCAAGTTGTGGCTGCCTGACGATGAGGGTGGGTGGCATGAGGCTGTTGAATGATCTGGTCAGCTCGTTGTAGAGCCTTTACCGCTGGCTTTTGAATGGCTATGGTGGCCGGATAATGGTGAGCCGACCCTATGCAGGGCTAGGCCTGCTGAGCATTAACGTATTCAAGCTATGCCTAGCCGGCTCAGCCATCGTTTCCCTGGTTTAGTCCGCGAATAAACTAGCAGAAGCGTAAAACCGCTAAGAGACCCATAAGGAAGTGACGATGTCCCGAACTTTGCTTGATGTGCAGCTGGCGCATTTACTTTATCCACTGCTAATTGAAGTAGCAGAAAGCCAAGGCATCTTGACCTATACGCAGCTGATTGAGCGGGCCAAGTTGCGCTACCCGGATGATCGTCGGGTAGCTAACTTGATTCCGGTGCGCATGGGGCGAATTCTCTGGGTGATTTATAACTTTGCGCAAGAGCGTGATCTGCCGCGTCTGACGCTGGTGATTGTCAGTAAGAAATACCTTGTGCCTGGCAGCGCGATGGAACATCACGACATCGAGGCCGAGCAAAAGCGTTGCTACGCCTACGA
Organism: Pseudomonas sp. 9AZ; assembly: GCF_902506525.1. Lineage (NCBI taxonomy): Bacteria > Pseudomonadati > Pseudomonadota > Gammaproteobacteria > Pseudomonadales > Pseudomonadaceae > Pseudomonas > Pseudomonas sp. 9AZ. Next base: position 3,689,563 of record NZ_LR733840.1, on the reverse strand, counting down.
CTGGTCAACCGTAGACCGCAATTTTGATCTGTACATAGCTGACAGTGAGAAAGCAGTTACGCCTATCAAGTATGTGAAACAAGCTCTAGCCACGCAGCTTATGGCCGACCATTACAAAGCCCATCGTGCAATGTATCCGCAGGCAATTCGTAAGCTGCGCGACGCCATCATCGAGAACATCATGAACGGAATGACCGTTGAGGATGCCTTTGCCGTAGAGGCCGAGTTGCTGCCGCTACAGCAGACAGTTCCCGTCTAATCATCAGTTAATACTGCCGTGACCCTGCGACCCAAGTTGTCGCAGGGAAAGCTTATTTTGTCAGCCGGGCATCACGTCACCGCTGCAAATCTCAAGGATTGTCTGCATGTCATCAGCATTTGCACCGGGCTCACGCGTTCTTATTCGCGACGAGGAATGGTTGGTCCGCCGGGTAGATCCGTCCAGCGCTGGCGGTTATCAGCTCACCTGCGACGGGGTGTCCGAGCTGGTGCGTGGGCGTACCTCCCTATTCCTCAGTTGCCTGGAAGGCTCCATAGAGGTACTCGACCCAGCTAAAACTGAACTGGTCAGCGATCTCAGCCCCAAATTCAATGCCACTCTGCTTTATCTAGAAGCATTGCGTCGGCGCACCACGCCGGATGACGACAATATTCACCTCGGCCATCGCGCAGTCATGAATGTGCTGCCGTTCCAGCTCGACCCAGCCTTACAGGCGCTCAAGCAACCGCGCACGCGCATTCTGATTGCCGACTCTGTAGGCCTGGGTAAGACGCTTGAGGCCGGCATTCTTACCAGTGAGCTGATTCAGCGTGGGCGTGGCAAACGCATCCTTGTGGTTACGCAGAAGAGCATGCTCACCCAGTTTCAAAAAGAGTTCTGGAGCCGTTTCTCCATCCCACTGGTTCGCCTCGACTCACTTGGTTTGCAGCGCGTGCGCAATCGTATCCCGGCCAACCACAATCCGTTCAATTATTACGACCGCAGCATTATTTCGATGGACACCCTCAAGACCAATCTTGAGTACCGCAACTACCTGGAAAAGGCGTGGTGGGATGTCATCATTATCGACGAGTGCCACAACGTTGCCGCGCGGGCGGGCGAGGGTGGCATGTCGCGGCGCGCACGCTTGGCGCGTTTGCTGGCGACTCGTTCGGATTCGCTGATTCTGCTTTCTGCTACCCCACACGATGGTTCCGCGCGCAGTTTTGCCTCACTGATGAGCCTGCTTGATCCAACCGCCATCAGTGACCCAGACGATTACACCGCTGAAGATTTCCGTAACAAGGGCCTGGTAATCCGTCGTTTCAAGAAAGACATCCAGGCTCAGGTCAGTGCCGATTTCCAAGAGCGGCGTACCACTTGCCTGCGGCAGTCCGCCAGTGCCCGTGAAGATGCAGCCTTCCGTGACCTGCTCGCCATCCCGTTTACCCAGAGTGGCGAGCACCACCCCGGCAAACCGCAAGCACTGCAGCGTATTGGCATGCAAAAAGGCATGTTCTCCAGCCCCATGGCGGCGCTGGACTCCACTCGCCGACGGATTGCCTTGCTGCAAGCCAAAGCAGATATCAGCGCCGATGAGCGCTGCGAAATTGAAGCCTTACAGATTTTCGCAGGCTCCCTAGAACGTATTGATGCCAGCAGCTTCAGCAAATACCAGAATCTGCTTAGCCACCTAAATGGTGCCGAGTTCGGCTGGAACAAACACAGCGCCGAAGACCGTTTGGTGATTTTTTCTGAGCGGATTGAAACCCTCAACTGGCTCAATACTGCACTGGCCGGTGATCTCAAGCTCAAACCAGAGCAAATCCAGATTCTGCATGGTGGTATGTCGGATACAGAGCAGCAGAGCATCGTTGAACGCTTTGGTCGTTTCGACGACAAGATGCGCATTTTGTTGTGCTCGGATGTCGCTTCCGAAGGCCTTAACCTGCACTATTTCTGTCACCGTTTGGTGCACTTCGATCTGCCTTGGTCGTTGATGGTCTTTCAGCAGCGCAATGGCCGGGTCGACCGCTATGGTCAGAAGCATCAGCCGGAAATCGTTTACCTGTTTACCGCAACTGATGTCGAGAAAATTCAGGGAGATCTGCGCATTCTCGAAGTGCTGCAAACCAAGGATGAGCAGGTCAACAAAAACCTCGGTGATCCCGCCACCTATTTTGGCGTACACGATGCAGAGAAAGAGGCCGATAAGGTCGTCGATTTCATGGTCAAAGGTTGCAGTGCCGAGGCTGTCAGCCAGGAGCTGGAGCACAACCTCGAACCTGCCGAACAAAACGAAGCTGACTTCCTCCTAGCCTTGTTTGGCGGCGTCGATGATAAGCCGGCAATCAGCAGCCTCGACCAAATCAAACAGCCGCTGTCCCTATTTTCCAGTGATTGGCACTTCGCCAAATCTGCCATGAGCCAGTTGGATGCCAGTGCCGAACAGATCCAGTGGCATGCTGATGCAGCCTCGCAAACCCTCACACTGACTGCGCCAAGAGATTTACAGGTACGCCTGCAACAGTTACCGCGTGAAGCTCAGCGCGAGCGTTACACCCTCTGCGCCGATCCGCAGCGCATGGTGGAAAGTATTGAGCAAGCGCGTCAGGCCCGTGCCGAAGATGACACCTGGCCGACCATGGATTACCTCTGGCCGCAGCATCCCATCATTGAGTGGTTGGGTGATCGGGTACTCACCACCTTTGGCCGCCATAAAGCGCCAGTGATCAGCTCGCCGCATCTCGCCGTAGGTGAGCAAGCCCTGATCATGCTCAGCCTGATTCCCAACCGCAAAAGCCAGCCAGTACTGGTCGAGTGGCAAGTGGCCGTGCAAAAGCCTGGCGAGAGCTGGCGGCTGGAGCCCTTTGAGGCCTTTATTGCGCGTGCGCAAATCAGTGCTGAGGGTTTGCCCAACAGCGGCCAGCCGCGCGACAGCCAAAGCCTGCAAGCGGGGCTGCCGCAAGCCGTGCAGCTGATGCGTCAGCATATGTGCCAGCGCCAGCAGCAGTTCCAGACCGACATGCAAGCGCGCCTGGCCACCACCTTAGCCGAGCTTGCTCGCTTGCAAGGGCGTCAGGTCGAGCAGCTGGAGTTGGCCCTGCAGCAAAGCCAGCAGGAAGAGCGCCTTAAACAGAATCGCCGCGAGAAGCGGGTGCAAGACATTCATCGGGTGTTTGATGAATACACCCAGTGGGTCAAAGACACCCTCACCACCGAGCCCGAACCCTACATTCAGGTGCTGGCCGCGGTTATCCGCTGAGCCGCCTCGCAAGGATACTTGTCACCATGTCCGTTGCCGAAACCGTACAAAGCTTCGTTGGCATTGCCAACGAAAACGAATTTTACAGCCACCATTACCTCGCCGAAGTATTCAAAGACGACATCGGCGAGCAGCTCAAACAATGGCAGGCCGCAGAAGACGCTGACGCCGAACGCAAGGCCCCACCACACCTGTTACGCAGCGCCGCCCGCAGCTGGTTTGTGGCTCGCGCGCAGTTGCGCAGCTTGCGCGAACCGCAAGCCACTTGGCAGGCCTACAGCAAACTGCACCGCGAGTTGTTCAGTGCGCTCGGTTATCAGCCGAGCCCCGCGCAGTGGGAGGGCGTTACTGGCTTGCCGGTGCCGGTTTGGCAGGTAATTCGCGACAGCCAGCATGCAGCAAAGCTGTTGGTCATTCCGGCCTTCAATCCAGATCAGCGCGACGAAGATCCGCTGGAGCACAGCCTCAAGCCTCTGCATTACCAAGGCATTCCCGTACCCAAAGCACTGGCTGGGCTAAGCATGGCTGAGATGATCAGCGAAGCGGTGTTTGCCGCCGAACAGCCACCACGTTTTGTCCTGTTGATAGGCCTGGACCAATGGCTGCTGCTTGACCGCTTCAAGTGGCCTAACAACCGTGTGCTGCGCTTTGACTGGGCCGAGATCCTCGACCGCAAAGAGCTGCCCACCCTGCAAGCCAGTGCCGCCTTGCTGTATTGCCAAAGTCTGGCGCCTGAGAGCGGCAATAGCCTGCTCGATAGCCTGGAAGAAAACGCTCACAAGCACGCCTTTGCTGTTAGCGATGACCTCAAGTACGCCCTGCGTGAAGCCATCGAACTGATCGGTAACGAAGCCCTGGCGCAGCTCAACCAGCGCGCCCAGGATGCCAGCAAAAGCATTCACTCAGGTGCGCACCAAGTAGACCCAGACCAGCTCAGCCTCGAATGCCTGCGTATGGTCTATCGCCTGCTGTTTCTGTTTTACATCGAGGCCCGCCCCGACCTGGGCTATGTGCCGATCAACAGTGAGGACTACCTCAAAGGCTACAGCCTGGAGTCACTGCGTGATCTAGAAATGACCCCGCTGCACAGCCCGCAAGCGCGCGATGGTCAGTACTTCGATACCAGCCTGCGGCAGCTGTTTAAGCTGATCGCCGAAGGCACCCACTTTGAGTCTCAGCACAGTCTGACTGCTGGCACCGTGCAAGACGCTTTTGTGCTTGCACCGCTCGACAGTCGCTTGTTTGACCCTGACTCCACCCAGCTCCTGAACAAAGTCTGTCTGCCCAACTGGGTGTGGCAGGAGGTGATCCGAAAAATGTCCTGGTCGCCGGCCAAGGGCAAGCGTCGGCCGGGCCGGGTGAGCTACCAATTGCTCTCAATCAACCAGCTTGGTGCTGTATATGAGGCGCTGCTGTCCTACCGTGGTTTCTTTGCCAAGGAAGACCTCTACGAGGTCCAACCAGCGCCGAAGAAAAAGGCCAAGGCCGCCACCGATGATGACGATGACAGTGATGCAGATGACGGCGAGCAGGGTGAGCAAGGCGGTAGCACAGATGTGATGGACAGCGCCTGGTTTGTGCCCGCCAGTCGCATCGGCGACTACCTCGACAGTGAGAAGGTCTTCGATACTGTCAACGGCAAACACACCCTGCGCAAATACCCCAAAGGCCAGTTTATTTACCGCCTGGCCGGGCGTGACCGCGAGAAGAGCGCCAGCTATTACACCCCGCAAGTACTGACCCGCTGCCTGGTGAAGTACGCCCTTAAAGAGTTACTGGTCGACAAAACTGCCGACGACATTCTTACTCTGCGTGTGGTGGAGCCGGCCATGGGTAGCGCGGCGTTCTTGAACGAAGCCGTCAACCAGCTCTCCGAGGCCTATCTGGAGCGCAAGCAGGCGGAGCTTAAGCAGCGCATTCCCCATGAGGATTACACCCGCGAGCTGCAAAAGGTGCGCATGTACCTGGCCGACCGCAATGTGTTTGGCGTTGACCTCAACCCGATTGCCGTCGAACTGGCTGAAGTCTCTCTGTGGCTGAACGCCATTTATGGCGAGCCGACTCACGATAAAGCCGGCAATAAACTGCCACCGCAACCGGCGCGTGTGCCCTGGTTTGGCTACCAGCTGTTCCCCGGTAACAGCCTGATTGGCGCTCGCGCCGAGGTCTACAGCTCAAGCTGCCTGATCAAGAAATGCCCGCAACTATGGTATCAGCAGGCACCACGTCGCTTGGATGTCAGCGCGCCTAAGCGCAAGCCTGATGAGGTGTACCACTTTCTGCTGCCTGATCCCGGCATGGCGGCCTACAGCAACAAGGTCGCCAAGGAACTCTACCCAGCAGACTTCGAGCACCTTAAGGCCTGGCGTAAACGCTTTAACGTCCCGCTGGAAGACCACGAAATTGCCCGCCTGCAGCAGTTGTCGCTACAGATCGATGGCCTGTGGCAGCAACATCGTGAATGGCTGGCAGCCGAGCGCAATGCCACCGAAGACCCGCTCGCCATCTGGCCCCATAGCGAGGCCAGCGCCAGCCGCAGCAGCCGCCAGGAGAAGGAGGCGCGGCGCACTCGCGGCCTGTTCAACCCCGATGACGACCATGCCACGCCGTACCGCCGCCTCAAATTGGTGATGGATTACTGGTGCGCCCTATGGTTTTGGCCCATCACCCACGCCCAGCAATTGCCCGAACGTGAGCAGTGGTGGATGGAGCTGGGCGCGATTCTCGAAGGCAGCGTGGTAGATCTGGCCCCGCAAGCGCAGTTCGATCTTGCCCCGCAAGCGGCCGAGCCCGTGGCGCAGGTGATTATTCCCGCCATGCAAGGCTCGCTCGAAGGCTTTGATCTGCAATTGCCACTCAGCAGCTCAGCAGCCGCACCGCAACTGCAAGACAAATACGGCCAGCTGCGCATTAGCCGTTTGCGCGAGCACTTTCCGCGAGTGGTGGCCGTGGAGGCTATCGCCAATCAGCGGCGTTTTATGCACTGGGAACTGGCCTTTGCCGATGTATTTGCCGAGGGTGGCTTTGACTTGGTGCTGGGGAATCCACCTTGGCTTAAGGTCACCTGGAATGAATCAGGCGTTTTGGGGGAGGCGAATCCATATCTGGCAATTCGTAAGCTCTCAGCATCTGAGCTTACACAGGAGAGATTTCAGGCCTTCAAGGAATTCAAGACTCTTAAATCTGACTGGGTCTCTGAACTCGAAGAGGCAGAGGCGACTCAAAGCTACCTAGGTTCGACTCAAAACTATCAAGTACTTAAAGGATCTCAGCCTAATCTATATAAGTGTTTCTTACCATTGGGGTGGCTATTAAGTGGAGTGAGCGGGGTTGTCGGCTATCTTCATCCTGAAGGGCCGTATGAGGATCCCAAGGGTGGTTTGTTAAGAGGTGCTTTATATCCAAGACTTAAGACTCATTTTCAGTTTGTAAATGAGCTTTCCTTATTTGCAGAAGTGCATCACCTCACTAGATTTAGTATCAATATCTATGGTCCTGTTTCGGATAATCCAAATTTCGATCATGTGGCGAATATTTTTCATCCTGTGACTATTGATGCTTGTTATGAACATGATGGCGTTGGTGAGGTTGAGGGATATAAAAATAAGGAAGGGCGGTGGAGTTTGGTAGGGCACCGTGATCGAATAGTGCCGGTCGATATTAAAAGATTAACTATTTTTTCAAAAATATATGATGAGGCAGGTACCCCTCCGCTACATGCTCGCCTGCCATCTTTGCACGCCGGTACAATGGCAAGTGTTCTAGATAAGTTTGCATCTTACCCAAGGCGTCTAATTGATGTCGGTAATGATGTATTTACTCCGGAAATGTGGAATGAAACCCGCCAGCAATCAGATGGGACGATTGTTCGGCGTGTAGATGATGTTTCGTTTGTTTTGGATGTTTCTGATTGGATTGTTTCTGGACCGCACTTTTATGTCGCAAATCCATTCAATAAAACGCCGCGTGCTGTATGCGTCGCCAATGGTCATTATGATTGTATAGATCTTGAGTTGCTCTCAAGAAATTATCTTCCTAGAACAAATTATTATCCGATGGTTGATCGTGTTGAATATAATAAAAGAATTCCTCATGTTGGATGGGTTGAGGTTGAGTCTGTAAAGCTACCTTGGTGTGATCTTACAACTGCTGAAAAAGAAATATTTGTAGGGGTTTTTGAAGATGGGCTTTACGAGGTTCTGAGGTCAAAGCTGAGAAAGTACACTCAGAATTATCGTTTAGTAAACCGTGAAATGATTGGTCCGAGTGCTGAGAGGACTTTGATAACAGCTGTAATTCCGCCAGGGGCAGCAAATTTAAATACTGTGCTTGGGCACTCTTTTAAAGATTTGAGAGAGTTGATTTACTTTGCGGCATTTACTTTTTCGATTGTTTCTGACTTTAGGGTGAAGTCTAGCGGGATGGGGCATGCAAATATGAACTTAATGTCTCAGTTGCCGACTATTCATGCAGGGGTTCCATTGCTATTGGCTGATAATTTATTTATTCGGTGTCTGGCTCTAAATTGTCTTTCTGTTCACTATTCAGATTTGTGGGGTGAGTCTTTTGATTTTCGGTTCACTGAAGTTGTTTGGACTCAGGTAGATAATTTAAGACTTCCTCAGGACTTTTTCACTAAGCTCGGTAGTAAGTGGACTCCTGAATGTGCCCTACGTAGCGACTATGCCCGGCGCATGGCGCTGGTCGAAATCGACGTGCTAGTGGCCCAAGCACTCAAGCTCACTCTCGAAGAACTGATCCTGATCTACCGCGTGCAGTTCCCGGTGATGCAAGGCTACGAGCGTGATACTTGGTACGACATCAATGGCCGTATCGTCTTCACCAACTCCAAGGGACTGGTCGGCGTCGGCCTGCCGCGCAAGCTGGGTAAAAAGGATGATCCCGTCACCCTGACTCTCCCCGACGGTTCAACCCGCAGTGGCGCTATCGGCTGGGATGACATCCGTCAGCTACAAGAGGCTGGCCTGCTGCCCGACGGTAGCATCATAAGTCACCGCGTTCTAAACGACACGCTGCCTTCAGGCCCCTTTATGCAAGAGCGCCAATACACCGCGCCCTTTGCCCTGGCCAACCGCGAAGCCGACTATCGCATCGCCTGGGCGTTTTTCGCCAGTCAGGCCGAGGGCAACTGACCCATGCGCTATGGACAAGGAAGTCGACGTATCGGCCTGCCGGTGCAACGGGTTAATGGGCAGTGGGAGTTTCTCTACGGCGGTGATGTGCCCTTGCCCGATGGCACCATCGCGGAACTGGTGGTCGACAGCAGCGCGATTCGGGATCGTGATTTTCTCAACCTGATCAGTCAGGAACTCGCAGTGCAGGTCTTGCCGTTGGGCACACCTTTGCTGGTGGCGCTCAGTGATCAGAGCCATGGCTGGCAACAAGCAGAAGCGCAGCCCAGACCGACTATTCCGTTGCAATTTTTGCCACCCGGCAGCACACGGTTTATCACGGTGCACATCGGGCCAAAGAGCAAACGCCAGAGCGATTTGTTCTCCGCGGACGAAGGCGGCCTTTGGCTGCGCCAGACTGGCCTAGATCGTTGTGAGTTGGAGTGCAGCCCAATCCTGATGCCTGAAGGCTCTGCCAAAGCCGTGGCGCAAAGCCCCAACCACGCCTTTACCATGCTTTCGGAGCAATACGAGCAGCATCGCCTTTCGCACACCGGCAACGCCTACACCCAGTTCTTCTATCAGGAAGCCGATGGTCAATGGCTGCCGCTCTCGGTGTTACGCGACGGTATGTTCAAACGTGCAGAAACCTCAGTCATTCACCTGGCCTGGCAGCAGCTGGAAACCAAACTCGGTTGGTGCCATATGCCGCCAAGTCCAAAAACAACTGTGCCTAAGCGTAATAAACCGGATGCAGATGCCGGCCAATAGCGCAGTCTTAGTAGGTGTATTCGTGGGGTTGCAGCGGTTAACAGGTTGTTAATCAGCCAACTCGGTGCTGGTCACATTAGCAAGTAGGTGCAGTTTTATGCCGCGTACTCAAATCATCATCGAAGACCATGTAGTCCCTCAACTGCTGACCTCCGCCATCGAGGCGTATGAGATTCAGCATAAGTCGCACTTGAACGGCAAATCCAAACATCGTTTGGAAACCTATGGTTTGCTCTGGGGCTATGCGCTACCTGCCCGTGGTGACGATGTGCCCGTTCGCTTGGTGGCCGTTTTAGCGACGGTGGAAACCTCGGCATTGCGTCATGAGCATTGGGTTCTTCCAGACAATGAATCCTTGCTGATGAAACGCGATTTCTTTCGTGAGTACTGGCCGCAGCTGGAGTTAATTGGCACTTTTCACTCGCATCCTTATGGAAGCCTGGCGGAGGTTAATGGGGAGAAAGGCTGGCGTGGTTCGCCAATTGATGACGAAGGCAACGGGGATTTTGCCCACTGGCCCGATGTTCATAAGAGCGTATGCAGCGACATGGATATGCTGGCCCACGTAGTCGTTACTATCACCGGGCTTGGCCGCAAAGGCACAGCAGGGCCGGAGCGTTTGCCGGGTGGTGAAAGCCCCACGGGATATGTGCTGACTGCCGGGGCACGCAAGCTCTGGATTAAAGGGTATTGCACAAAGCAGCTTAAAGAGTTGGTTAGTCAAGTGCGCAAGGATGGAGATAAGCCGGACAAGAAAAATATCCAGGTTTCTTATCACGTCGAAGAGAACATCTTCCTTGAGATCCCGTCATTGCAGCAGCGCTTTGCTGACGAATATCTGCGCAAATAAGCAATGTGTTGGCTCGCTTGGATGGGCTGTTGAAACGCAGGGTAGCTTGCTCCGAAAGTTGCTGCCACCTAGGTAGGCGCCGCTAAAAAATAGGGAACATGGGCATGATTGGATGGATTCAGCTGTCGCGCAGTGCCGTGGCTAGTGCTGAGCAAGCACTAAAAGCCGACTCGCAGGGCGTGCGCGATGAAGTGGGCTTTTTAGCCTTGCATCAAGCCTTTTCAGATCGATTTTTTCCCGGTACATCGGTGTTACATACGCGCCTGCGTTATGTGTTGTTTATCCCGTGGTTGATGGAGCGTGCTGGTGGCGATCCAGCGTTGTTGCGTAAATACGAGCTGGAGTTGACCAAGCAATTGAAGGATTACCCCAAAGGTAATCAGGGTGTGATCGGCGCTACCGTTTGGCCGGATGAGCCTAGTCAAACACCCTCGATGGCGTATTGGTCGGCGTTGAGTCGTTGGGGCGTTTTGCGTCCCCGGGCTGATGGCGCATCGGCTTCGCGCCGACAAACACTCAAGCGTATTGAAGCCATGCATCAGCAGTCCGCTGGTCGTCGACATGAGGTCGATGGGGAGCAGTTGTTTGAACATGAGCCATCACCTTTTGCGCAATTACCTGCCGCCCCACCTGAGTTACTCAAGGCCGGAGAAACGCTGGATTTCCGTTTAACTAAAGGCGAACGTGATTTTCTTCGGCGGCAGCTACTCGGATTACGGCGCTCCCCGGAGTGCTCTGAGCAGAGCCTGCTGGCGCGTTTGGTCGAGGCGCGTTTGCCGGTAGCTGACATTGAAGCGCCTTGGGCAGACAGCATTCTAGCGGTGGCCTCTGAGGTTGATCAGCGGGCGCTGTTATTGGCAAAAAATATGTCTGCGCTGGCGGGCATTGGGCGTGCCGTATATAGCGCTCTGGTTGAGCAACTAAAGGCCAATGGCAGTGGCGATTACTCAGCCCGCCACCGTGATCACTTGGATGAGATGGTGGCTCTGCATGGCAAAGAGGCTCGGGCCTTAGACATTGTCCAACTCAATACGCTGATCCCTGGTTTGTCGACTCAGCTGCTGGCAGTGCTTAACGCAACCCAGCAGTGGCTGAACTCGAAAACCTCAGCCCTCACTGAGCTGCAGCCCGTCTATGCCACTGCCGAGTTGTTGCGTAAGGGCGCGCGAGCGCGCCTGTCGAACAGCCTAGCGGGGCAAAAACGTCGTGCTGAGTGGGAGAGCGATGAGCATCCTTTGGCTGAGCCATTGCATTATCGCTGGCGCAATGTGCGTACGTTACTGACGGATCTAAGCGCATGAGCAATCACCTGTCCCACTTGGCCGTGCTCGATCATTTGCGTCCGCCACCCGGTTGGCGTACCGATATGGCCGTGCTATCGACCTACTCAGCGCACACCTCGGTATTGGCAGCGGCACTCCTGGCGCTGGCTGGGCAAGATGATGAGTCCGCCTCCGGAACCCGTATTGGCCTGGTACGTGCGTTGAGTGAGTTGCGCGGCAAGGTACATTTTGTTGTGCAAAGTGGGCGTTTAACTCTGCCTGCCAACCCCGCGCCGGTAGTAGCTTTGCTCGACCGTTTTATCGTCCAAGCGCCTTTCGATGAAGGCTCTGACGGAATGCACAACGGTAAGTCATGGCACGCCAAGTTTGCTTTGGTGCGTCATGTATCTGTAGCCGATCCAGAGGCCGGCGAACGTTGGGTGTTTATGCTGGGGAGTCGCAATCTAACCCTGGATATGTCCTGGGATCTTGGCTTGGTACTGAAGGCCGGAAGCGACACTAGAGTTGACGGTAAAACAGCTGCGCAATTAATTGCCGGGGTTGGGCCGTTGGCTGCCTCGCTGGCCAAATTGTTTCCTGCGCTCAAACATTGGTCTGTCTTTGCCGGTGCATTAGACAAAGCTCACTGGCAGGTGCCACTGGGTATGACAGTGACGCAAATCAGCCTAATGCTGCCTGATGACGGTGGGCGCAGGATGCCTGAAGCCCCCAAGGATATAAGCCGGGTGCTTGCTGTTTCGCCCTTTTTGGACAGCAAAGCAGTGGCCACGCTGGCGCGCTGGGGCAGCGACGAAACGCAACGTGAGTTGTTATCGATACGCCCTGAGCTGGCCAAGCTGGCTGGGCAGTCGGGAAAAGCACTTGAGGCTTATGGCACGTTACTTGTGCTGCCTGAGGCAGTAATCGATAACCGCTCTGACACGGCTATAGCTGCCGACGATGAAATAATTGCTGCTGACCAAACGGGTCTGCACGCAAAATTTATTTATGCCGAGCATTTATCCGGCAGCACGTTGTGGCTCGGCAGCGCGAACCTCACCGGCCGCGCCTGGAGCCGAAATTCTGAGTGCTACGCCTGCGTGGTCATCAATGACGCACTCAACGACGCCAGCAAAACGCTGCTGGCCGGATTGAATGCGTTTATCGAAATGGCTCAGCCTTTAATGTTGGCTGAGCTGCAAGATCAAGCTGCAGAAGAGACTCCGGCGATGCGCTTGTCTAGCGCACGTGTGCACGTGGCTGCTCGCATGGCGGGCGCGGTGCAAAAAACTGTAGAGGGCGTTGCTACTGTCCAGGCCGACGGCTTGCCCCACCCAGTTGATGAGGAGATAGAACTGTTCTGCGGTCGGTTAATGGAGGCACCAACGCTATGGCCTCGTAACCTCTCAGTGTTGGCCCTGCCTCACGCAGAGCACCAAGTTACCGATTCTGACTGCGTGCGGATAAGTCTGGTTTTGGGCGCGGAGCGGGTTGAGTGGGTGCAGGTGGTGGCATGGAGTCCATCTTTGGATATGTCACGTGATGAGGCCGTGCTGAGTGACTATCTCGGGCCTAGGCAGATGCTTGCATGGATCCACGATGTTCTAACCGGATATGCCAATGGTGATGAGGGTGGGGCTTGGGATGAGCCTATGCATACTGCCAAGTCGACTGCGCGCAAAGCCCTTGCCATTGGCTTGCCAAGCATGGAGCAGGCCCTGCGTCTGTGGTTGAAGGATCGAACGAAGCTAGACGAGGTGGACCGAATTCTGGCTATTTGGCAGAAGCGACGTGCTGCGGCGGTTGTAGATCCTGAAATGGAAAAACACTTGCTGCAGTTCACTAAAACCTGGGGCGCGTTACGCAAGGGATTGGCGATGCATAAGCGTCTGGGGAAATCATGAGTATCGAGGCTAAACCGTTCCAGCAGGCCACCATTGCCGCAGCGGTTAAAACTTTAAAAAAAACCTCGGGGTCTCGCCGTTTTCTGGTCGCCGACGAAGTGGGCCTGGGTAAAACCATCGTTGGCAGTGGGGTCATACAGGGCTTAGCAAAAGCTCAGGCCGCTAGTGGTCAGCCGTTCTCCGTGCTTTATGTGTGCTCGAACCTTGGTATTGCTAAGCAAAATATTGATCGTTTATTAACTTTTTTGTCAGAGGATGAGCGCAAGACTGCGATTGCTAACGTTGACCGGCCAAGCCTACTAGCTACCAGAGCCAAGCCGGAACATAAGCGCTATCACGTGTATTCGCTGACGCCTGCAACGGCAATCCCTACGCGTAAAGGTCAACGACAAGATGGCCGCATGGAGGAGCGTGCGTTGGCGCTGGTTCTATTGCAGCTGATTATTCCGTCCGAGAATGAGTCAATCGAGCAAATATTTAGGGGGGCAGCTGGTGAGCCATCCTTCGATGGCTGGGTTCGTTATTACCGCCAGCAGGCGCTCACTGGGCAGCTGGGTGGGAATGAGTTTAGGCAATTATTCCGTTCGGCATTACGCGAGACTTTAGGCCTAAAGGCTGGGCAGCATTTGCCCGCACGAATTAACTCGATGCTGGCTGAAGACGTTCAGCATTCGGATTTGCTCGGCGCGGCGCGTACCGCACTTGCAATCGCTGGGTTACGAAGTATCAATCCGGGCTTGGTGATTTTTGATGAGTTCCAACGCTTCCGGGATTTGACTGATGAAGATGTCAGCGCTGTGGATGACGGCAGTGAAGACACTGCGCGCCTGCGTGATCGTGCTGCGGCGCTGGTGCTAAAACAAATTCGCGGTAGCGCTGACGCGACGGGCCCGGCGCTATTGCTTCTATCCGCAACGCCGTATACGCCTTATCGAGGGCGAAGTGAGCCTGTGGGTGTCGGTGATGGCAATTCAAACCAAAGCTCAGATTTTTTTGATTTAGTCGGCTTTCTGGCAGGCAGCGCCACTCATGCGAAAGAAGCTAAAAAATTATTCAGCGAGCTTAGCGAGGAGCTGCGTAAGGGGTTGATTGATTCAGCCCGTGGCCAAGAGCTTCGACGTGCACTGATTAAGAAGTTGTCGCCGCTAATGTCACGGACCGAACGGCCGCAATTGCCGAGCACTGATGGTGCCGCCGCGGATGATGCGTCGGTTATCGATGCGGAGTTATTGCCTTGCGATATTGCGCAGTTCTGCCTGATGCAAGACAGCTTCAAACCTGAAGATTATCAGTGGATTTTGCCGTTATGGCAGTCAGTTCCATTGCCAATGCAGACACTGGGAAGTCGTTATTTGGCTTGGAGGCGCAGTGAGGCTCCGAAGCAGGCAGTGCTGACCAAGGGCAAAAGGAACAAATATAAATTGCCTGGGCAGTTACCTCATCCGGGCTTGAGAGCCCTAATGAATGCGATTTCTGGCCCGCAACTAACGCTGCCATGGACAGCTCCGTCATTGCCCTGGTGGCCATTGAGCGGCGGCTGGAAACCTACCGCCGGTGATAAGTCAGTAAACGGCAAACTGCTTGTTTTCAGTCGCTACCGAGCTGTACCAACAGCGCTTGCAGGGCTAATTAGTTATGCGACGGAGGCTCAGCTCAGTACATCAGTGAGCGGTGGCAGGGCGGGTAATTATGAGCAGGCAAATAAAAGACGCTGGCTGCAGGCTTCGGAAAAAAGATCGGGGCTGCTAGAGCTATTTCACCCTTCACCGTTTCTAGCCGATCTTGATCCGTTAAAGGCCCCGTTAGGAAATTTACGGAAGGTTAAGCAAGCTGTTGAGCAACAGCTGCGTAGCAAGCTCAAGCATTTAGGCGTACGAGTAATAGCCGATGGCAAGCAAGCATCTCGTAAACCCTGGGAATTGTTAGCGGCCATTGAGAGCAAGGCAGGTCTTTGGGACGGTTCGTTAGCCGCTTGGCAGTCGGTGGCTCCTCATGCTTTGAATGAGGAGCCTTCAGGTGCCCTAGACGCTATTTTGCAGCACTGGAGTAGTGCTGCTGCTAAGGACTGTAACGTCATAACGGACAAGGAGTTTTCGACACTTGCTGCGTTTGCGCTCGACTCTCCTGGTGTAGTGCTGCTGCGTGCGCTGAGTCGTCACTGGCCTGATGCCAGTAAGCATCTGCCTCAGATAGTGTCCGTTACTTGGGTGCGGTTGCGTACCTACTTGGACAAAGCTTGGTTTTACTCGGCGCTTGCCGCGAGGGAGAGCGGAGGCTACCCAGATGCTCTAAGAAGTGCAGTGCTCAATGGCAATCTTGAGTCTGTGCTTGATGAGCACTTTTGGTATCTATCCACGGGCGGTTCAGGCGACTGGTCTGAGCTACTGAAAGACTTTGAAGTTAGCTTAGGACTGCGTGATGCCAACGTAACGTTTCACGACGCAGCATCTGCTAATCATAGTGATGAGCAGGACGTACCTGCATTTACGCTTCGTTGTCATGTTGCGGTGCCTTTAACCGAGGGCCGAAGTAAAACCTCCCAGGCTGCTCCCGATGGGGTAGAACAGGATGTCCCCATTCGCTCCGATGAAATCAGGAAAGCCTTTAATAGCCCGTTTTGGCCTAATGTCTTAGTGACCACATCAATTGGCCAAGAGGGTATAGATCTGCACCCGTGGTGCAACGCGCTGGCGCATTGGGATCTGGCCTCCAGTCCCGTCGCGCTGGAGCAGCGTGAAGGTAGGATCACTCGTTTTGCTAGCCTGTCTGTACGCAGGGCTATTGCACAAAAATTAGCTGTCGATCTCGACTCAATTCCTGACGACGCTAGCCCGTGGTCCACGTTGGCTGGCATTGCTGAAAAAACGCTAAGTAATGATTCCGGACTTTCGCCCTGGTGGGTTGTTGAGGGCGCGCGCTGCCATAAGTATTTTTTGGCGGTACCTGGCAGTGAGCAAACTGAACGCTACGACGCGCTCGTTAGAGAACGAGCGCTATACCGGCTGGTTTTGGGCATGCCTGATCAGGTTGATCTAATGAGCATTCTCGACGCAGAAGGAAAAGGTCTTGATCAAGCCGCGATTCGAGAAGCCTGTATTGATTTGTGTGCATACAACATCCACAAATCTAAGAGTGGCAAATAGCGTTCATGCTTGGATTTTAAAACGTTAATTTTTCCGCCAGCGCGCCATTAATATTTGGATGCAGTAATTAGAAGGACATGACTTGAAATGCTGCCACCGCTGCTAACACACGACATTATTCAGGGCCTTAAACAGTTTCTGATCACCGGATTTGAACCGTCTAACCCATTTTTCCAGGGCTTGATGCAGCGCTATGTAGCTGACGAACAAGCTTGGTTGAAGGGGCCTTTTTTACAGCTTGGATTACCGTTTCGTACCGGTAGCCAGGGTGCTGGGTTTTTCCCCGGTTTGACCATGCAACATGCCGGTTACGTGCATCAGGAAAAATCTTGGGAGCGGCTGGCCAGTGACAAAATGGCGGCCAATACACTGGTGGCTACAGGGACCGGCAGCGGTAAAACGGAGTGCTTTTTGTATCCGTTGTTGGTGCATGCCGCGCGTATGCGTGCTGCTGGTGGTGATCAGGCCAAGGGCATCAAGGCACTGGTGATTTACCCCATGAACGCATTGGCTACCGATCAGGCTCGGCGCTTTGCTGAGGCGGTGGCTGAGTTCCCGGCATTTGCCGGTTTGCGCGTTGGTTTGTTTGTCGGCGGGCAGAGTAAGGGGCAGAGTGGCAACCCTGTGATGACCGCTACGGAGGTGATTACTGATCGTGAGGTTATGCGTCTGCAGCCACCAGACATTCTGCTAACCAATTACAAGATGCTCGATTATCTGTTGATTCGCCCCAAGGACCGTCAGTTGTGGGCGCACAACACGCCGACCACGCTGCGTTATGTAGTGGTCGATGAACTGCACACTTTCGATGGTGCTCAGGGTACGGACTTGGCGCTGCTGCTACGCCGGTTGCGGGCTCGCCTGCAGACGCCGGAAGGTCAGCTGATTTGTGCGGGTACCTCCGCCACCTTGGGCGGGAATGCCGACACCTCGCCGCTGCGTGAGTATGCCCGGCAGGTGATGGGCGGCGAATTCCCGCCCGAGTCGGTGATTACCGAAGATCGTCGCACCTTGGCAGAGTTTTTAGATGGTGCCAGCACTGAACATGTATTCGAGTTTGCTGAAGATCATCCGCAGTTGCTCGATCCATCGCGTTACGCCAATCAGCAAGAGGCGATCAAGGCTTGGTTTGGCGTGTTTTTCCCAGCGTTGCCGCTGCCTACTGATGTTAGTCATCGTGAATTCAGGGCCGAACTAGGGGCGCATCTCAAAAGCCATTTACTGGTTGAGAAACTGCTCAAGCTGCTTGATGGTCGTGTACGGATAATGGGGGAGCTGGTTGAGGAGCTGCGTGGCAGCCTACCGACACGCTCCAGAGTCTTGGCTGAACCAATACTGGCGGCGTTGGTAGCTTTGCTTGGCTGGGCTCGCGACCCGGTTGTCCCTGCTCTACCGCTGCTAACTCTACGTCAACAGCTCTGGTTGCGTGAGCTGCGGCGGATGGTGGCGCAAGTACAAAGTGTGGCGCAAAACGTCAGTTTGGTTTCGTCGGTCGACCTGAAGGCTAAACCAGGCGGGCTATTTTTACCCTTGGTGCAGTGCACAGAGTGTCGTACCACCGGCTGGCTTGGGGTAAAGGCTGATGGTGGTGCCAAGGTAAGTAGCGATCTGGAGTCTATTTACAACGCTTGGTTTGATCGACGTCCGGAAATTATGCGGCTCTACCCAAAGAGTGGCTTTCCTGCGGCCCCGCAAGTGGAGTGCGCGCAGCGGTTTCTCTGTGGCGAATGTGGTCATGTGCAAGGTAAAGGCGAACAGTGCACAGCCTGTGGTTGCGATAGCTTGGTGGAGGTTATGCAGGTCACGGCAACCACCACTAGCGAGCGCAACAATGCCGTATTCAATTGGCACGATTTAACCTGCCCCACTTGCGCTAGTCGTGATCGACTGATTCTGCTCGGTGCCCGAAATGCCACGCTGGGTGCGCAGGTTATTGAGCACAGTTGGGCGAGCCCATTTAACGATGACAAAAAGCTGATCGCCTTCTCTGACTCTGTGCAGGACGCTGCGCACCGGGCCGGTTTTTTTGCTGGGCGTACATATGGCCACAACACGCGTATAGCGATTGCCCAAGCCTTGCATGAATTAACTGCTGCGCAGGGTACTGTGCCTTGGACGGTATTCTTGCAGCAGCTGCCGGAGCTGTGGCTCAAGCGCTTTGGGCGTGAGCGTTTCGTTAGCGAGTTTATCGGCCCCAATATGCTCTGGTTACAGGACTGGGATAAGTTGGCTCATGAGGATGAGTCGCTCGGCCAAAACAGTCGCTTACCGGAACGGGTGGCCAGGCGTCTGGCTTGGCAGGCGTTTGTCGAATTCACTTATCTGAACCGTCGCGGTCGTTCGCTGGAGCGTGTTGGTCTGGCTACTGTGGCGCTCGACTTGGAGGCTATCACTGCAGTTGCTGAGCGCTTAAGGCCAAAACTTGCAGAGCAACTTGGGTTGCGCCAATTGTCTCAGGCGACGCTGTGGCAATGGATATGGGGCTTCATGACCCATTTGCGGCAACGTGGAGCGGTGTCACATCCTGAGCTGAGTAACTATGCGCAGGATGGCAATATATTTGGCTTGGTCGAAGTCGGTGAACGTCGTAACTGGATGCCTTCGATGGGTACGCATACTCCGCGGCCGATATGGTTGAGTTTGGGGCAGCACCGTGCTTTTGACCGTATCAGTAGTCAGTCGGGCAATTGGTATTTCGGCTGGATGACCACGTTGTTTGAGCGCGATGAAGTGCTGTTGGCCCGCAACATTGTTGAGCCGATATATCAGCTGTTAATTTCTGAGTTGTGCTCAGAAGGGCTGCTGGTGCGGGCGCAGAGTGATGCGTTGGGCGACAGCGTGGCGCTGAATGCCGAACGCTTGCAGTTGACTCATAACGTTTGCCATTTGCTCACAAACAATAAACTTAGACCCTTATGTGTCCCTTTAGCTGCAGCCGAGCAGCTGATGGACCTGCCTTGTCTTGAGGCGTTTACCGAGCGTTATACGCAGAGCTGCGAGCAAACGCAGAGTCGAGTGCAGGGTTATCTTCAGGCTGATGTGCGCCGGGTCATTTCGGCCGAGCATACGGGGTTGCTTGAGCGTCAGCCGCGGGAACGACTAGAGCAGCGGTTCAAGGCCAGGCCAGAACAAACTCAGCCATGGTACGAGAATCTGCTCTCGGCAACGCCAACCTTAGAAATGGGTGTCGATATTGGCAGCCTGTCGTCCGTGCTGTTGTGCTCGGTACCGCCAAGTCAGGCGAGTTATCTGCAGCGAGTTGGCCGAGCAGGTCGACGTGATGGCAACGCTCTAGCCACCACACTGGCCGATGGCAGCAGCCCGCACGATTTGTACTTTTTCAATGAGCCAAGCGAGATGCTCAGCGGCGAGGTTTTGCCGCCAGGGATTTTTCTGCAGGCCGCTGAAGTTCTGCGTCGTCAGCTGTTGGCATATTGCCTGGATGATTGGGTCGGCACCGGAATAGATGATTCGGCGCTACCGGAAAAAACCAGCACTGCTCTCGATGCTATTCATGCGGTAAACGAACGAAGCTTTCCGTTTTCGTTTATGAGCCATATGCAGGTTAACGAGCCGCGTTTACTGGCAAGTTTTATCGCTATGCTCGGCGACGATATCGATGATCGGGTGCGCCAGCGTTTGCAGTTTTTTATGCAAGGTGGTGACGGCGAAGACTCTCTGCGCATGAAACTGTTCCGTACACTGGAAGAGCTGGGTAAGGAGCGTGCGCTGTATAAAAAGCGCCAGAGCAAACTCAAGGCCGACATCAGTAATTTGAAAGCCAAACCTCAGGACGATGTAACCATCGAGGAAATTGATAGTCTTGACCGTTTGCGTGGCATGGCCCAGCAGCAAGCTAAAGCGATTAATGAGAAGGATTTGCTCAATACCCTGACCGACGCTGGTTTGATCCCCAACTATGCCTTCCCAGAAGCAGGCATTCAGCTGAAGTCGATGTTGTGGCGCAAAAAACAACAAGGGGAGGAGGGCTCAGGTAATTACATCACGCTGCCTGCCATGAACTTCGAGCGACCTGCATCTTCGGCGCTGTCGGAGTTTGCTCCGCAGAATCGTTTCTTCGCAAATCAGCGCAAGGTTGAGATCAATCAGATCGACATGCAGTTGGCCAGCCCTGAGCGTTGGCGGATGTGTCCGTCCTGCCATCACATGCAGAATCTCGAAAGCCAACCAGATAGCGACTCTGAGTGCCCGCGTTGTCACGATGTGATGTGGACGGATGCTGTTCAGGTCATGACCCTGCTGCGCTTTAAGCAGGCAGTGGCCAATAGCGATGACAGTAAGGTACGTATTGACGATAGCAGCGAGGATCGTGAGCCAAAGTTCTACCAGCGTCAGCTACTGGTGGACTTCAAGCCAGAGGACATTGAGGTGGCTTGGAGCTTAAAGAGCGAGAGCCTGCCCTTTGGTTTTGAGTTTATTCGCCACGCACAGTTTCGTGACATCAACTTCGGCGAGCGTGGTAAGGGCAGTGAAACTCTAAAGGTCGCCAACCAAACAGCCATACGGTCTGGTTTTAAATTGTGCAAATACTGCGGCATGGTGCAGAAGCCCCCGCGGCGCAAACGTGATGCTGTGGATGAGCCTGTGCAGACACACGCCATCGACTGTGAAAAGCGTAAAAGTGAAGATCCACTCAACTTGATCGAGTGTCTCTATTTGTACCGAGAGTTCGAGTCTGAGGCATTGCGCATTTTGGTGCCGTTCACCAAGGTAGGCATGGATGAGAGGGTGGTGCAGTCGTTTATGGCGGCGGTCCAGCTGGGCCTGAAAAGACGTTTCGGTGGCAAGGTCGACCACCTGCGTATGACCACCCATGAAGAACCGGGTAAAGATAATGGCCCCGCCCGGCATTACATCATGCTGTATGACTCGGTCCCTGGCGGTACGGGGTATCTACACCAGTTGCTGAGTCAGGACGCACAGACGTTGAGTGACGTTCTGCGCATGGCCTCCGAGCAATTAAACAGCTGCCGCTGTAATGCAGAGCCAGACAAAGATGGCTGCTACAGCTGCCTTTATCAGTATCGACTCGGTCGGGCGATGAATCAGGTCTCACGTGATTGTGCGCGGGATATTTTGGATGAGCTATTGGGCTCGCTAGATATGCTGGAGAGGGTTGATTGCATCAGTGATATCGAGATCAATCCGCAGTTTGACTCGCTGCTGGAGTCACGCTTTATTGCCAGTTTGCCTCGACTTGGTAGTGAACTTGGGCAGCCGAAGGTTCGCTTGGTCAAGGATGTTGTCAAAGGCAAAAGCGGTTATCAGCTAACCGTAGGCAGCGAACAATATTGGGTAGAGATGCAGGTTGAATTGGCTGAGGCAGATGGTATTGCCGTGGCCTGTAAGCCTGACTGCGTAATTTGGCCAAAGCTCAGCCAGTCACCTCGTCGCCCGATTGCCGTATTCTGCGATGGCTGGGCTTATCACCAGCCCGTTCTGGCCAGCGATGCTCTAAAACGTTCGGCACTGGTAGGTAGCGGGCGTTTTTGGGTTTGGTCTGTGACCTGGGACGATGTCGAGGCTGCCCTCGATGGTAAATCTGCAACGTCCCTCGGATCACCTTTCGGTAGTCATGTGCAAAACAATTTGCCACCGAACATGACCGTGGATAAAACCCTGCTGCTGCAGCACTCCATTGCTCTGTTACTCCATTGGTTAGCTAGCCCTACACCTAATGGGGTGGATGCTTTTATGGGGCGTCAGCTCATTAATATGCAGGGCCTAGCAACCCAGTTGGTATGCCTGCCGACAGATGCGGAAAAGCTGTCGGCAATGACCGCAGAACTGGGCAAGCTTTGGCAGTTTTTACCTTCGGCCCTGCAGGAAAAACCACAGCGGGCAAGTGTTGCTGGCTCACCATTTGAGGCTGAACCCCGTATTCGGTTGTATTGGCCGCACAGTTGGGCATCAGCAGGGTCGCCAGCAGAGCAGTCTACTGGGCTATTTGTTTTGAATGACAGCAACACAGATGACAAACAGTTACATACGCAATGGCGTCATTGGCTAAGTTGGTACAACCACCTCCAAGTCTTACCAGGAATGCTGCTGGCAACTAGTAAAAGCTTGGCCAGTGGTGATTTCTCTGCCCTTAGCAAAACGCTAGGGGGTAAGCCTGCAACACCTGGGCAGGGTGAGGACTCAGCTTGGCAGGCAATATTTAATCAAGTGGTCAAATCAGTTAAACCGGGGCTTGAGCAGTTAGTTACGCTGGGCGTGGTACCGCCGGATGCTGTCGGCTATGAGTTGCCTAGCCTAGATGGTGATGTTCTGGCAGAGGCCGAGCTAGCCTGGGTCGAGAAACGCTTAGTACTGCTGCTGGAGAATCAGGATGACTACGCGCCAGAGTGGCAGACACACGGCTGGCAGTGCGTAATTGCCGCTGGTGAAGAATGGCCTGAGCAGTTAGCTGCCCTGATTAATGCTTAAAAAGGAGTTGTTGGTGAGTATTCAACCTAGAGTGGCATTGTCGCAGGACTTCCTACGCAACCTCAGCCGCCTGCCGAGTCAGGTGCAGGCAAAAATTCTTAAGTGGGCCATTAAATTTCAGGCAGACCCTAAAGGCAACGGTATCAATTACGAAACCATTAATGCCGCAGCGGACCCTAATTTACGTTCAGTGCGAATCGACCAAGATTGGCGAGGCATCGTCTTCAAACCGCCGGTGGGTGATTTGTATGTTCTGCTCTACGTTGATCATCACGATGATGCTTACCACTGGGCTAGTCACCGCAAGATGGCGATTAACCCAGTAACAGGTGCGATGCAGATTGTTTGCCTTGAAAGTGTGGTTGAGCACGTTAGTGTTCCTGCGCCGGCCCAGGCCCTCCAAGTTGTTGGGTTATACGTCCAATACTCTGATCATGAGCTGATGAGTTTGGGGGTTCCTGAGGAGCTGCTGTTAACCGTACGCAAGCTGGTTAATGCCGATGAGCTTGATGCTGTTCAGGCGGAGCTTCCAGTTGAGGCCTACGAGGGACTTTTCTTGCTGGCAGCAGGGGACACGCTTAATCAGATTCTGATGTCGCGTGAAACTCGTGTCGATCAGGTAATTGATACCAGCGACTTCATCGAAGCAATCAAGCGCGCAGAGTCGCTTTCACGCTTTGTACTTGTCGACAGTGATGACAGCATGACGGCCATTCTTAATGCGCCGTTGGCGCAATGGCGGGTGTTTCTGCATCCCACTCAGCGTAAGTTGAGTATGGGGCCGCGCTCCGGCCCAATGCGGGTGTTGGGCGGTGCAGGTACCGGCAAAACGGTGCTGGCCATGCACCGGGCCAAGTGGTTGGCGGAGCAGCCGGCGGCGGCCAACAGAAAGGTATTGTTTACCACGTTTACCCGAAATCTGGCCTTCGACATCGAGAGCAACCTTAAATCGTTCTGCCCGCTGTCAGTGCTTGAGCGTATCGAGGTGAAAAACTTGGATGCTTGGGTACATGGCTTCCTGCGTCATCATCGCTACGAACACAAAATTCTCTATAACCGCAAGAAAGAGGGCGCCGATGCATGGGCGTGCGCAATGGCAATCAAGCCAGATGAGCTGGGGCTGGATGAAGGCTTTTACGAGCGCGAGCTGGAAGATGTCGTGCTGGCACAAGGCATCGATAACTTGGATGACTACCGAGCCGCTCGACGGGCTGGCCGTAAGGTTATTTTGAGCCGTAGCAAACGAGATGCTATCTGGCCGGTATTTGAGGAGTACCGATCTCAGTTGTCCAGTCGACAATTGAAGGAGGTGGACGATGCATACCGCGATGCAGCTCGCTTGCTAGAGGAAAAACCAGAAAGTTTGTACTCATCGGTAATCGTTGATGAAACCCAGGATTTTGGCCCACAAGCCTTGCGATTGATTCGTGCAATGGTAGCTCCGGGAGAAAACGATTTGTTCTTTGTTGGCGATGGCCATCAGCGCATCTACAAACGTAACACTGCCTCGATGAGTCGCTGCGGCATCAATATCCGTGGCCGTTCGCGCAAGCTATACCTTAACTACCGCACGACCGATGAGATTCGTAAGCAGGCAGTGGCTTTGCTTGAGGGCTGCGAGATCGATGACCTCGATGACGGCAAAGACGACAACAGTCGCTATAAGTCGCTGTCACATGGCCCAGCACCGATACTTGAGAGCTTCTCTGGTCTTGAGCAAGCTTTGTCTAAGGCAGTGGAAGTCGTGAATGTATGGGGTAGTGGGCAGCAAGCGGATAGTAATAATTTAGCCACGACCTGTGTAATGGCAGGCTCCCAAAAATTGCGAGATGCGTTAGCCCAGCACTTTGCCAGCAAAGGTTTTGCTATCAGTGTGTTGGACGCCACAGCAGCAGATACCGCACCTGTGGAGAACATTCGCTTTGCCACAATGCATCGAGCTAAAGGCTTGGAATTCGATCATGTGATTGTCGTAGCCGATGCCCTTCTGGACGAAAATAT
Organism: Pseudomonas sp. 9AZ; assembly: GCF_902506525.1. Lineage (NCBI taxonomy): Bacteria > Pseudomonadati > Pseudomonadota > Gammaproteobacteria > Pseudomonadales > Pseudomonadaceae > Pseudomonas > Pseudomonas sp. 9AZ. The sequence goes on along the minus strand of NZ_LR733840.1, from coordinate 3,664,805 downwards.
GGGGATTGATCCTCGGTTGGTGTACGTAGCAATGACTCGGGCAAAGGTGCGGGCGGCTCTGCTGCAGGCATAGCGGGTTCTGTTATATGACTTCTGCGATTACCCAGAACAGCCATGCTCCGCATCGAATGATCAGCCAGCCATTCACCAGCGGCGAATGAAAAAGCTGTTTTTTGACAACAAATGGCAGCCGCTACGCGAAGGCAGTTGATCATTTTGCTCCTTTGCTTGGTTTCGCTTCACATTCGTTACGCTGACCTCACAAACGATCAAAACGCCCAACTGCCCCATACTTGAAGGCTTCAAGTATGGGGGGAGAGGGCGTACTTGAAGAATCGCCTGTACGGCTGCTTCAAGTACGCCCTCTCCCGTGTATTTGTTGTCAAAGCTTAGCCAGCCCGGCAGGCCGGGCTGAAAAGGCGACTATGCTGACGATGATTGATATTCGCGACTGCCAAATGCTGGACTAATGGTAGCCAGTCGGTTATGGAAAATTTATATAAGTCATTGATTTATATAGTTTTAATATCGAAATATAACCGATAAAAGTAGTGCCAGTTCGGGCGCTCTTCTTGCCTAAAGTGGCAGTTTTCGTGTCTGTATTGGCCGTTTTTGGTGCCCAAACAGGCAGTCTTGATGCCGCTTACGGCACAGCAAGTGTATCGCGGTGTGAGTTTGCGACAGCCTTGGTGTGTCGCACCGGTGACTTGCGATACTCCCTGAGTGTCGCAGCTGCTGGTGCGACATGATGGAGGTATCGCAGCTAACGCATGCGACAGGCGCTGGGTATCGCATTTCCCGGTTGAGATAATCAGGTTGTGTCGCAGCTAGCGTATGCGACATGACGGGGGTATCGCAGCACTGGCTTGCGACAGTCCTAAATGCAAAAAGGCCGCACTGACGGCAGCCTTTATTGATCCTTCATCGCATCATCTCCAGCTGATGATGTTGCCCCTCTGTTGTGAAGGGGCTAGTGCAGCGTTTTCTTGGCTTTCCGGCCTCGCTTGCTGCGTCCTGCCTGACTGCTCATCAGATGCTTGAAGTGCTGCCAGCTGATTGCGTCCAAGGGTAGGTTGTAGCTCAAGTTGCGCTCCAGAGTATCCAGCAAGATCACGGACGGCGACTTTTCGAGATAGTGCTCGTTGGTGACTTCGAGCTTGCCGCCATCATGGCCCAGAAGGTGTGCAATGGTTGTCGCTGGCACGCCAGACTTCTGAAGTTGCACTGAGAATGTCCGGCGAAAACTTTTGAAATTGAAACCGCCGGCGAGTGCGACTGGGCAATGCTGGCCGATAAATCCGGCACCCGTTACGGGCCCACAGAAGAAACGGCTCGCAGCACGTGAATAAAGGTGCTTTTCGTCAAAACGCAGCTCTGAAAACAGCAATGCGTCTGGGCCTTGGGCCTGGCGGCGCTCCGCTACAAAATCTAGAAAACCCATTTCGATCAGCATCGAGCAAATTGGAATCTCGCGCTCCGATTGCACATTTTTTAGCGACTTGTTGAAGCCATTGGCGTTGATGCTGATCAGGGGGACGCCATACGTGTCATGGATCACATCGTGGACGCGTAGCTGACAAAGCTCGTTGAGCCGGGCTCCGGTGAAGAGCCCAAGCGGCATCAGCCAAAAACAGTAGCTGTGAGCGTCCTGAAGCACCTGGTCTTTGGGTATGTTTGGCACGTAGGTTCGATAGGGCCAACTGGCGAAGAGGCTGACCAGGTTGGAGTCCAGAAAGGATTTAGTGACCTTCGATCTAGTGGTTTTGCAGCCTTTGGCCTTTGGAGCCTTGTAGTCAACCCACTGATCCTTAATCGCTTCATCAATCATGCGATTGAACAGCTGGTAGTAGGCTTGAAGGTTTGCGCCCTGACCGCAAGCGGTGCTGCCCTTTTGTAGCAATGTCGGGAGTGAATCCCGAATCGCTTGAATGTCAGCACTACCCAGTTCAGCCACCCGGCGTTGTGGGTTTTGCTCGGTGAGTGCTGTCTTCAGCTTTGCCATCCTCGCTTGGAGCATGTAGGCCGTCTTGGGTACGTAATCGTTTTCGCGAAGGAAACGAAGCCGCACGGTATCCAGAAACTCGCTGATGAGGGGGGAGTGATGAAATCGATGAATTGCGCTGGCAATGCTGGCGAGATACGGCAATGCCAGTTCTAGGCTTTTTTCATGGCCGGGAGCGGCCACGAGGGTCAAGCCTTGAAGGATAGGAGCAGATAGGTTGGGGTTAATTACAGCATTCATGTAGACCTCACTAGTTAATGAGATCTCAAAATAATACTGTATGGTTAGCCAGTCAATTGCTTTTTTATAAAACATTTAATTATTATGATTCATTGACAGTTTGTCAATGAATTTTTGGCGCTAGGGGTGTTTTCCCCTAGCGCCGGCTCAGCTATCGGGTGATGCGGGATTGCCAGTGACGTTTCTCTGCTCTATTAGCGGTTGGTGCTTTGGTGCCTCCAGCTGGACGTCCGATGCGGAAGACTCCCTGTTTGACTTGTAGCGCCTTGTAGTCGCTGTAGAGGATATGGGTAGTCGATGTTTCAAAGTCGATCTTGTCGAGCTCCTCTTTCAGCACATAGCTCGGATAGCAGTCGCCATAGCCGCCGGTGGTGCTGCGGTCGGCATGGCCGACCAAGGCCTTGCCGATCAGCATGTCTAGCTTCTGTCGGCGAAACTGATTAATGAGCGTATGCCTTAGGCCGTGAAAGGTCAGCTCGTCATCCCCGAGTCCGCATAGTCCCAGATAACCTTTGTCATCTTTGTCCGAGCCTCGGAACCAGCGGCTGGCAGTGTGCCCTGGTGAAAGGTCGCCATACACGCGGATTTTTTCAAAAAGCGGAGCTGAAAAATTTCCGTCCGTTGCATCCAGGCGCTGTCGATGAAACTCCAGAAATCCAGCCTCCAGGATGACTTTGTGCAGAGGCACGAGGCGCTCCGAGTCGACGGTTTTCAACTGTCGTGCCCCGGAGCTGCTGATGCTGATCACCCACACGCCCAGCTCTTCGCGAATATCGCCGAGCTGGAGCTGGCAAAGCTCGCTCAAGCGGGCGCCGGTATACAGGCCGAGCAGTGGGAGCCAGAAGCGGTAGTCATCCAGGCGCCAGCGGGGTGGTGCTTTGAGCGTATAGGTCGGCCCATTGAGCAGTTGATCAATCTGCTTGGGGTTATAGGTGCGCTTGCGCGGCGAGGGGGCGCCCTTCGTGCTGAATGCCAATCCTGTGGCCAGGTTCTCCTTCAAATAGCCTTGGTCGTGCGCGTAGCTAATGAGCGCCCGAGCCAGTTCAAAGAATTTTTTCGCTGTGCGTGCATTGATGGGCTCGTACTTGCCGCCCTGAATAATCTGGCTCAGGGGCTGATAGCGGGTGGCGCGCAAGCGGTGACGGTTTTTCGGGTAGCTGCGCAACTGATCGCGTAGCGCATTGAAGTCCGCTCGGGTCAGGGTAGTGAGTGGGCGATGTCCGCCGATAAGTTCGGTTAAGCCTTCGAGTCTTGAGTGCATGGTGATGCGAGTGCGCGGGTTCTGCCAGGCGCCCTCGCGTACCTGGCGCTCTTCGAACTCCTTGGCGAGGGTACTGAAGTGAAGGGTTGGTGCCCCCGTTGTTGGAGGCTGGATCAGGCCGTCATTTGCTGTCGGTGCTTCAAACAGTGCTTGTAGCTTTGCGTTCTGAGCGGGTGACAGCACGCTGCTCAGTGCCCCCAGCAGTGCTAGCGTTCCGGCGTCTTGCGGTGCTGTGATTGCGTCGTTGGCCGCGCTCATATCCGGCAGTGTGTACATCGGTTCGGCGGGTGGGATCGGGCCGAGCATCCGCCGGATCAGATCCTGGATTTCTTGCAGGGCGCGTTCATAGGCATCCGCTGATGGGGCTTCAATAAAGCTTTTCACTAGGATCTTGTCGATCTGCCCCAGGCTGAAGTGCAGCAGGATTGATGCAAGGATGGGTGAGCTGGTGAGCAGCTCGATGCGCATCTTCTCGGGGCGATTGGGGTCACGTTTCAGGCTTGGATCGCCTAGGGGAATCAAAATGGTATAGAGCCCGCTTTCTTCTTGCAGGGTCTGAAAGTGGTGGCAGAACACAAAGTGATCGGCCTGCTCGGAAATCCGGTTCAGGTGAAACATCACGCTATGTGCCGACTGCGGTAGCCCCGGCGGAATATGCAGCAGATTGCGGCCCTGGTCTGGCCTGGCAAAGCACAGGTACTCGTAGAGAGATAACATCGTGATAAGCGGATGCCCGGCTTTGTGGATGTTCTTGGCCAACGGGGTGGTTTCCATCACCGTGATAGCGCTGTAGATGTAAGCGGCAGCGGCGTTAGCGACGACTGGATCGTTGGTGCCAAGGGGCCAGTCGAAGCGAGTGAAGCCGAACTTGAGAGTGTGACGCAGCGCTTCGCTAGGAAATAGGGCGAAGTGGATTTCACTGCCTGGCTCATTGCAATACAGCACGGTGTGTTCTTTGCATTCTTTCAGCAGGCGTTCATGCCCGGCGCTCAGGTCGGTATTGGCAAGAGCGGTTGGGGTGGGGCGGAGTGCCCAGATTTTCTGCTGGCTGTCGACAAAACGCCTGATTTCAGCTTGTAAGAGATCAAGCTTGGACAGGAAGAGCTCCGGGATGAGTTCTTTGAGCGGGTTTTTGAAGGGCTGGAGTAAATCCTGAATGCCTGCGTTCAGGTGCTTGGCAAGGTCGCGGGCGAGGGCTTCATCGTGGCCTAGCGACCAGCGAATTTGTGCGGGCAGCTTGGGGTGGGAGCCGATATTGCTCGGGAAGGTGAAGTAGAACTGGAAGCCTGTTTTGGCTTGATAGACGAGGTGTTGAACACCGGTTTTGCTTTGGCGCTTGGACATGATGGCATACCTTTTTGGATTCACAGAAGGACTGTGTGAAATCCAAAGCCATCAAATCGTGCCTGAAACCCGCGTTTTAGACGGGTTTCAGGGCTTATTTGGTGGAGCCGGGGGGATTTGAACCCCCGTCCGCCAGTTCTCCACTTTCGGTACTACATGCTTAGCCGTGTCTATTGAGTTAATCCGCAGCCGCCCGACGGGCAGGGTGCTTTGGACGAGTTGTGTAAGTTTTAGCCGCTTTGTCCACAACGTACTACGCGGCGATCCTGTTCTGCATGACAATCACTTCAGGTTTACAGGCATCCCCTAGTGATCGCTGGAGCCGAAGCTACCAGAAGGACTAGTCGCGCCGCTTACGCAGCGAGAGCGTAGCCCTCGTAGTTTTCGTCATTGGCAACTATAGAAAGTTGCAACAGTGGATTTACGACTTCTGTTACCAAGTCGGCATGCACCTAGAGCTTCGCTACCGGCGTCGAATCCTAATCGGCCCCGAAACTTGTGTCGCTGGTACTGGGACGCGAGTCTACGCCAAAGGTTCCAAAGCGTCGACCCAGCAATTGCCTGGCGGACGTTTAGGGTGCTTGCCGGCTATGATTGCATCCTGCACATTCGCCTTGCCTTCAGGATGAGACCCTCGTATGCCGCGCGCGTCGCGTTACCCTTTGCGTCAGTGGATCTGGCGCGCTTTTGTGCAGAGTGCCCTGATACCGCTGATTCTGGTCGAGTCGGTGTTGATCACGGTTTACCTGTTGAGTAATGCCGCAATTCGCGATGCGCAAATTGAGCATTTGCAGCAGAGCGCACTGGATGACCTGTCTGCTGCGGTGGTGCGTGAAGGTCAGGTGATCGATGGCCGTCTGCGTTCAGTTGAAGCGCAGGTACAGATTTTCCGTGATGCGGCACTCAATGCTCTGGATAACCGCACGTTTGAGCCTGATGCGCTGGAGCGTCAGCGGCATGCGCTGACGGACAGCGGGGTGTTCTACAGCCGCAGCGATGATGGCCGCGCGGCCTCGTTTTATGCCAACAGCACGCCGCTGGCCAAGCAGGACCACGCCAAGGCGTTACGCCTGTCGCAGCTCGACCCGTTGATGCGCTCAATTCAGGCTGCCAACCCACGGGTGGCAGCGGCCTATTTCAATACCTGGGACAGCTACAACCGCATTTACCCCTTCTTTATGACGCCCGAGCAGTATCCCCATGACATGGTGATACCCGATTACAACTTCTATTACCTGGCTGACGCCAAGCACAACCCTGAGCGCAAGGTGGCCTGGACCGACGTTTACCTCGACCCGGCAGGCATGGGCTGGATGATGTCGGCCGTGGCGCCGGTGTACCGCGGTGATTTTCTCGAAGGGGTTGTGGGCCTGGATATCACGGTTGGGCAGATGCTCGCGGAAATCGGTGAGCTGGATGTGCCTTGGAACGGTTACGCCATGCTGGTCAGCCGCGATCACAACATCATGGCCTTGCCGCGCGCAGGCGAAGAGGATTTTGGCCTGCGCGAGCTGACCGAGTACTCCTATGCCGAGGCGGTGCGGCGTGAAGTGCTTAAGCCTGAAGACTTCAACTTGGCCAAACGCACCGAGATGCAGCCGTTGCTGAAGGCCATGGCAGCCGGCCAGGGCAATGTGCAGGAAGTTGAACTTGGTGGTCGCAAACAGTTGATTGCCTGGAGCGAGATTCCGCAAACGGGTTGGCAGCTGCTGTTGGTGGTCGATGAGGCCAATATTTTCAGTGAGACCAATCGCCTGGCAGAGCGTTACCTGCACATCGGTTATCTGCTGATTGTCGGTTTAGGGCTGTTCTATCTGCTGTTCTTCGCGCTGATGTGGGTGCGTTCACGGCGGCTCAGTGATCAGCTGGTGCAGCCGATGGATGGGGTCGTCGGGATGATGCGCGAGCTGGGGCAGGGCCATTACCAGCCCAGTGCGCCGTCCAGTCAGATTGATGAACTGATGAGTATGGCTACAGCGGTGCAGCAGACGGGTGAGCAACTGCAGGCCAGTGAAGTGCAGCGATTAGAAGCGCAGCGGATTCTTCAGTTGGTACTGGAAAGCACCACGGAAAGCCTCTGGGAGGTTGAAGCGCACAGCATGAGCATCACGCTGAGTGAGCGCTTCCTCAAGCGCTTCGGTCTCACGCAGCCGAGCATCACCTTCAGTGAGTTCAATCAGCGTGTACACCCCAATGATCTGGAGCGTATTCGCCACCTGCGTCAACTGTTCGCCAGCAGTGGCGAGGACCGTTTTGAGGCGGAATACCGCTACGCAGATGCCCACGGTCATTACGTCTGGCTGCTGAGTCGCGGCAAGGTGCTGGAGCGTGACAGCGAGGGCCGAGCCCTGCGCGTGGCCGGCACCCATGTGGATATCACCCGCCTTAAACAGGTGCAGGAAGACCTGCGCCGCGCGAGTCTGGACGCTCAGGCCGCCAGCCAGGCCAAGAGTCGCTTTCTGTCGAGCATGAGTCATGAGTTGCGTACGCCGCTTAATGCGATTTATGGCTTTGGTCAGTTGATCGAGATGGAGGCGCAGGACAAACCCGAAGCCAAGCTGGAGAGCGATTACGCCCGCGAGATCGTCAATGCCAGTCGCCATCTGACCTCATTGGTGGACGACATTCTCGATCTTTCGAGCATCGAAAGCCGCCGTCAGCAACTCAAGCTGGAGTCTGTGGAGGTGGGCGCGCTGCTGCACGGTTGCGCTGAGCTGGTGCAGCCTGAAGTGCAGCAACGTCAGTTGCAGCTGCAGGTGCTGGCTGACGCCGACGCCGGCCTGTATGTGCAGGCGGATATGCGCCGGGTGCGCCAGGTAGTGCTTAACCTGCTGTCCAACGCGATCAAGTACAACAGCCCGCAGGGCTTGATCCACATGGGTTATGAGGTGCGCTCCAGTTGCGTGCGCTTATGGGTTGAGGACAACGGCACAGGGCTGACAGCCGAGCAGCAAGCCAATCTGTTTCAGCCGTTCCAGCGCCTGGGGCGTGAGAACTCCAGCATTCCTGGTACCGGAATTGGCTTGGTACTGTGCCGCGAGCTGGCCGCTTTGATGGCCGGTGAAATGGGCTTTAGTAGCAGTGCCGGTGTGGGCAGTCGCTTCTGGATTGACCTGCCCGGCGCTGCGGCTCCGGCGGCACAACCGGCTGCTGATGAGGAGTCTGTGTCAGAGCAGCCCAGGCAGCTGGCCGAGGTACTGTGCGTGGAAGATCACCCTGCCTGCCTCAAGGTGGTTCAGGAAGCCCTGCGTGAATTTGCCGAGGTACGTGGCGCTGGCTCGGTACAGCGGGCACTGGCGGAGCTGGAGCAATGCACGCCGACCCTGTTGCTGCTGGACCTGGATCTACCCGATGGCAACGGCATGCAGGTGCTGGATGCCATGCGCCTTAATCCGCGGTTGCAGGCGGTGCCAGTGTTGGTGATCAGCGCGGCGGCAGATGAGGCGGTGTTTGCCGAGGCCCGTCGGCGCGGTGCGCAAGCCTGTTTAGCTAAACCGATTGACTTGGCTCAGGTGCGCCGCGTGGCGCTCAGTCTTCTAGGGCAGGCGCTCTAAAAAGTGCCTTCGGCAATTCTGCCGAAGGCGTTGAGCTACCCGGACTATTCGCTGGCTTCAAGCAATTGCAAAGCCTCACCCAGCGCCTTGACCGACTCACCGTGATTGCCGGCCTTGTGCAGGGTTTCGCCTTCGGCGCGTAGCTTTTGTACTTGCGCGAGTACTGCGGCATCGCTCGGCGGATCAGTTTTCAGCAGGCCATCAATCTTGGCCATATCCGCTGGGCAGTGCATGGCCCAGAGCGAGGTGCTGAAGAGTGCGGTAGCAAGGAAAGTGGCAAGACGGCGCATGGCGTGGCTCCAGCGAGTGGGTAGGGTATTCAGTATAGAAAACCCTCACTCATTGACTGGGCCGCTGGTCACTCAAACCCTGGCGCTGCTCACCCTATCCAGCAGGTATACCAGCCCGTGGTAATCAATGCCGCCGTGCTGGCTCAAGCCAATTTCGCAGGTACGACTGGTGCTGATGCCTTCCTCGCAGTACTGGACGGCGGACTTCAGGCTGCGCAAGGCGTGATCGTTCAGCTCGGGCGTAGTGAAGCCCTTGTCACCGGCAAAGCCGCAACAGTGAATGCCTTCCGGGATAACCACTTCTGAGGTGCAGCGCCTAACGATATCGATCAGGCCCTGTGCCTCCCCAAGATGCTGGGTGCTGCAGGTGACATGCACCGCCACCGCTTTGTCCTGCGGGGTAATGTGCAGGCGGTCGAGCAAGTGCTCACGGATAAATTTCACCGGGTCATGCAGTTTCAATCTGGCGTTTAGGCCGTCCTGAATCAGCCTTAGGGTGCAGGGGCTGGTGTCGCAGTAGATCGGGTCGAGGCCGCCGCGGCTGGCCTTGAGCAGGGCGTCGATCAGCTCCTGCTTCTTGCGCTCGGCTTGCTCGGTATAGCCTTTGGATGCGAACGGCTGGCCACAGCAGAGGTTGTCCAGATCATCCGGGAACACCACCTGAAAGCCGCCTTTCTCCAGCAGTGCGCGGGTCTTGTCGAACAATGGCATTTGCTCGCTATCGCTGGCCGCCGGGCCCATGGCACGGGATACGCAGGCGGCCAGGTAGACCACCCGTGGCCGCGCATCATCATTCGTCTTGGGCAGTTGCAGGCGCTGCACCGGTTGCGGCATCGCTGGCGTCCACTGCGGCACGCGACCCTGGCTGGCCTTGCTAAGCGCCGCCGAGGTGCGGCTCAGCAATGGCGCGCCCATGATCATGCGTGCGCCGTTGGCCACATGCAGCATCACCCGCGCGCCCTGCATGGCGCGGTGGAAGTTGTTGGCCAGCCAGTCGGCACTGCGCGGGCTGTTGGCGACGCTGCCGCGCAGCTGGCGCACCAGATCGCCGGTGTTGATGCCCACCGGGCAGCGCTGGGCGCACAGGCCGGTGGCAGCACAGGTGTCGATGCCCTGGTACTGGTAGGCGGCTTCCAACTCGCGGGTGTCGATGCCGACGCGCTTTTTTGCCTGGATATCGCGCCAGATCACGATGCGCTGGCGTGGGCTCAGGGTCAGCCCTTTCGATGGACACACCGGCTCACAGAAACCGCACTCGATGCACTTGTCGATGATCTCGTTGGCGGCCGGCAGCGGCTTGAGGTTTTTCAGGTGGATGTCACGATCTTCGGAGAGGATCACATCCGGATTAAGGATGCCCTTGGGGTCGAGCAGGCGCTTGATCTGCCACATCAGCTGGTAAGCGTCATTGCCCCATTCCAGCTCGACGAAGGGTGCCATATTGCGTCCAGTGCCGTGCTCGGCTTTCAACGATCCGCCGAACTCCACCGCCACCAGCTGCGCCACGTCGTCCATAAAGGCCGAGTAGCGAGCGATCTGCTCAGGCGTTTCGAAGGCCTGGGTAAACACGAAGTGCAGGTTGCCTTCCAGGGCGTGGCCGAAAATGATCGCCTCGTCGTAGCCGTGTTTATCGAACAGCGCGAGCAGTCGGTTGACGCCTTCGGCGAGCTGTTCGATGGGGAAGGTCACGTCCTCGATAATCACCGTGGTGCCGGTCTGGCGCACCGCGCCGACGGCGGGGAAGGTGTCCTTACGGATCTTCCACAGCAGGTTGTAGACGGTTGGGTCTTCGCTGAAATCCACCTGCTTTTCCAGGGGGAAGTCGGCGATGGACGCCATGATCAGTTGCAGTTGTTCATGCAGCAGGCTCTGGCTGGCGGCGCGGGATTCGATCAGCAGCGCGCATGCGCTATTCGACAGCCCCTTGACCCACTCCGGCATGCCCGGTTTGTTCTGCACCGAGCGCAGGCTGCGGCGGTCCAGCAGTTCCACGGCGGACACCGGCTGCTGCTTGAGCACCGTCACTGCGCGGCAGCAGCTCTCTACATCGGGGAACACCAGCAGGGCGCTGGCCTTGTGCGGATGATCCGGCACGGTGTTGTAGGTCACCGCGCTGATAAAACCCAATGTGCCTTCGGAGCCGACCAATAGGTGACTGAGGATATCCAGCGGCTGATCGAAATCCACCAGGGCGTTAAGCGACAAGCCGGTGGTGTTTTTCAGGCGGTATTTATGGCGGATCTTGGCCGCCAGCGCGCTATTCGCGCGGGTCTGTTTGCCCAGCTCGTTCAGTTGCGCCAGCAGGTCGGCGTGGGTGGCGAAAAAGCGTGTGACGCTGAGTGGGTCTTCGGTATCCAGCACCGTGCCATCGGCCAGCACCAGACGGATGCCAGCCAGGGTGTGGTAGGTGTTGTGCGCCGTGCCGCAGCACATGCCACTGGCGTTGTTGGCGACGATGCCGCCGATCTTGCAGGCGTTGATCGACGCCGGGTCAGGGCCAATCTTGCGCTGGAAGGGCGCCAGAACGGCATTCGCTTGAGCGCCAATTACGCCCGGTTGCAGGCGGATCTGGCTGCCCTGACCACGGACTTCCCGACCGTTCCAGTTGTCGCCGAGGACGATCAGTACCGAGTCGCTGATGGCTTGCCCAGACAGGCTGGTGCCGGCGGCGCGGAAGGTCACTGGCACCTGATGGGTGCTGGCCAGCTTGAGCAGGTCGACCACTTCCAGCTCCGCTTCGACGCGAACCACCAGTTTGGGGATTAACCGGTAGAAGCTGGCATCGGTGCCGAAGGCCAGGGTCGACAGCGGGTCGTCGAAGCGCCGCTCGGCAGGGATCAGGCGTTCGACGGCGGTGAGAAAGGCGGCAGGCAGGCTCATGCAGGCTCCGAAAGTCAGGATGCGGCGTGGTGCAGTTCGCGCACCAGCGAATCGGCCGTGATCTCGCTGATCGATTTGGCTCCGGTCAGCACCATGGCCACGCGCATTTCCTTTTCGATCAAATCCAGCAGGTTGCTCACCCCTGCGCCACCGGCAGCTGCCAGGGCGTAGATAAAGGCGCGACCGAGCATCACCGTATCCGCACCGAGAGCGATCATGCGCACCACGTCCAGACCGGTGCGAATGCCGGAGTCGGACAGAATCGCCAGATCGCCTTTTACTGCATCGGCAATCGCCGGCAGGGCGCGTGCGCTGGACATCACGCCATCAAGCTGACGGCCACCGTGGTTGGAGACGACGATGCCATCGGCACCGAAGCTCACTGCGTCCTTGGCGTCCTGCGGGTCGAGGATGCCCTTGATCACCATCGGCCCGTCCCAGAATTCACGAATCCATTCCAGGTCTTTCCAGCTGATCGAGGGGTCGAAGTTGTTGCCCAGCCAGCCAATGTAGTCGGCCAGGCCCGTGGGGTTGCCACGGTAGGCGGAGATGTTGCCCAGGTCATGGGGCTTACCGAGCAGGCCGACATCCCAGGCCCAGCGCGGGTGGGTCATGGCTTGCAGCATGCGCCGCAGCGGTGCATTCGGGCCGCTCATGCCTGAGTGGGCGTCGCGGTAGCGGGCGCCAGGTACGGGCATGTCGACGGTAAATACCAGGGTGGTGACGCCGGCGGCCTTGGCGCGCTCCAGGGCGTTTTTCATAAAGCCACGGTCTTTCAGCACATACAGCTGAAACCACATCGGCCGGTCGATGGCCGGCGCGACTTCTTCAATCGGGCACACCGACACGGTCGACAGGGTAAAGGGAATGCCCTTGGCGGCGGCGGCCTTGGCAGCCTGCACCTCACCGCGACGGGCGTACATGCCGGTCAGGCCGACCGGGGCCAGTGCCACCGGCATGCTCAGGGTTTCGTTGAACAGACGAGTTTCCAGGCTCAGTTCCGACATGTTGCGCAGCACGCGCTGGCGCAGGGCAATGTCCGCTAAATCAGCAACGTTGCGCTTGAGCGTGTGCTCGGCATAGGCGCCGCCGTCGATGTAGTGAAACAGAAACGGCGGCAGCCGGCGTTGCGCGGCGGCGCGGTAGTCGGTGGAGGCAGAAATGATCATGGAATCACCCAAGCAGGAAAAAGGGTTGCAGCGAAACGTCAATGCGCGCCGCCCAAGCGGCGCACATTCAGGCGTGTATCAGCTCGCCATCAGCGGGTCGCTAACGCCCAACACATACACGGCAAACAATGCGATCAGGCCGGTAAACAGTACGTAGTACAGGGTAGGCCAGACGGTCTTGCGCAGGATGCTGCCTTCACGGCCCAGCAGGCCCACGGTGGCCGAAGCGGCGACGACGTTGTGGATCGCCACCATATTGCCGGCTGCAGCGCCGATCGCTTGCACCGCGACCACCAGCGCGCTGGAAATACCCAGGCTGCTGGCCACGCCGAACTGGAACTGGCTGAACATCATGTTGCTGACAGTGTTGGAACCGGCAATAAAGGCGCCCAGGGCACCCACGCTCGGCGCCAGCAGCGGATAGATACCGCCTACGCTGTCAGCCACCCAGCGCGCCATCAGGATCGGCATGCTCGACAGCTCGGCGGCGTTGACCCCGGAGTTGATCAGGATGCGCACCATCGGCACGGTAAACAGCAGCACAAAGCCGGCACTGAGCAGCACGCTGGACGATTCTTTCACCGCTGTACCCAGCTCGCGCAGTTTCATGCCATGGAAGAAGAAGGTGGCGATGACCACGGTGACCAGAATCCCGCCCGGCAGGTACAGCGGCTGGAAGTTGGCGCTGATCCCGGTTTCGCCGAGCAGGTCGGGGAAGTTCAGCATCACCGCTTTCAACGCGGCGCTGACCTCGGGGAATACCCGGCTGATCACCAGCAGCACGCCGACCAGCACATACGGCAACCAGGCGCGCAGGGCGCTCATCGGTTTGGCGGTGAGTTGGTCGAGCTTCATTTCCACGGTGCCCAACCACTCGGCTGGCCATTTGTCCGCCGGGGCGAAATCCCAGGTGGTTTTTGGCAGCAGAAAACCCATGCGCGCAGCGCTGGTGACAATCGCCAAACCAATCAGACCACCGGCCAGCGACGGGAACTCAGGCCCGAGGAACACCCCGGTCAGCACATAAGGCACGGTAAAGGCCAGGCCGGCGAAAATCGCGAATGGCAGCACTTCAAAGCCAGCCTTCCAGCTTTTCTCTGCGCCGAAGAAACGCGTCAGCATCAGCACCATCACCAGCGGCATCACGGTGCCGACAATGGCATGGATGATCGCCACTTCACTGGTGATCAGCTGCAGAAACTGCGCCCAGGATGAACCTTGTTCAACCAGCTGCGCGCCGATGGTGGCGCTATCCAATCCGGTGTTGATGCCGACGATGATCGGTGTACCCACTGCGCCGAAGGACACCGGCGTGCTCTGCACCAGCATGCCGAGCATGACCGCAGCCATGGCCGGGAAGCCGATGGCCACCAGCAGTGGTGCGGCGATGGCCGCAGGTGTGCCGAAGCCAGACGCGCCTTCGATAAAGCAGCCGAACAGCCAGGCAATGATGATCGCCTGGATACGCCGATCCGGGCTGATGGTGGCAAAACCGGCGCGGATCGCGGTGATACCGCCGGAGTGCTTGAGGGTGTTAAGCAGCAAAATCGCGCCGAAGATGATCCACAGCAAACCGAGGGTGATCAGTAGCCCCTGCACCGTAGAGGCCAGTACGCGGTTAAAGCTCATGTCCCAGGCAAACAACGCCACACCAGCGGTAAGCAGGTAGACCAGAGGCATGGCGTGTTTGGCCGGCCAGCGCAGGCCGATCAGCAGCACAGCGGCGAGCAGGATGGGCGAGAACGCCAGTAGAGCAAGAAGACCTGTCGACATGGTGGTCTCCCCTTAACGCTGCGCGTTGCGCATGGGTGAATGCGGGTGCACATCGTGATGCAGCGTTGCGGCGGGTATAAGCAATAGAGCCGGCATGGGGAGACCTCGTTGGATTCTTGGAATTGTTTTAGTTTGGTTAATTGGTAATACCAATTTACAAGACTGCGCGGTCAGGGTAAAAGTGCGGCCTCCAGCCTGTCAATTAGCTGCCTTACGACTTTGGTCGTAAGGGTGCGTCTTGCTTGGCTGTGATGGCGGCGATAGGCTTGCCGGCAGCGGGCCGCAAAGGCCCATAGCAGGTGGTCAAACCAGTGGAGTGCGGGCTATGGAAGTGGGATCGGTACGGCAACGCCGTTTGTCGGACGATATCGTTAGCCAACTGGAAACCCTGATCCTCGAAGGCACGCTCAAGGCTGGCGAACGCTTGCCCGCCGAGCGCGTATTGGCCGAGCAGTTCGGTGTGTCGCGGCCATCGTTGCGTGAGGCGATCCAAAAGCTGGCGGCCAAGGGCTTGTTGGTTAGCCGGCATGGCGGCGGCAACTATGTGGCGGAAACCCTCGGCTCGACTTTCAGTGACCCACTGTTGCACCTGCTGGAAAGCAACCCCGAAGCCCAGCGCGACCTGCTCGAGTTTCGCCACACCCTTGAAGGCTCCTGCGCGTTTTACGCTGCCCAGCGCGCCACCGAACTGGATCGCCAGCGCCTGACTGACGCCTTCGCTGCGCTGCAGGATTGCTATAGCCGCAGTGGCAAGGTGACCCGCGCCGAAGAGGGTGCCGCCGATGCCAACTTCCATTTGGCGATTGCCGAGGCCAGCCATAATGCCGTGCTGCTGCACACCATTCGCGGGCTGTTCGACCTGCTCAAGCGCAACGTGGTGACCAACATCGGCGGCATGTATGCCCAGCGTGATGAAACCCGCGACATGCTGATTGAGCAGCACCGCGCCTTGTTCCAGGCAATTATCGAAGGCCGTGCCGAAGACGCACGTGCGCTGTCCAACCGGCATATCGACTACGTGCAGGAAGTGCTCGCCGACGTGCAGCAACAGGCCCGCCGTGAAGAGCGGGCGCAGCGCCGAGGCATTACGCGCTAGCGTCGTCTGGGTAGGCGCACCGCGACTTCCAGGCCGCCGAGGGGGGCGTCGCCGAGGCTGATGCTGGCGCGGTGCAGTTCTACCACGCGCAACACGATGGACAGCCCAAGGCCAGCGCCCTGGCCGGCGCCAAGGCGATAGAACCGTTCGAAGAGTTTTTCCCGCTGCGCCTGTGCGACGCCGGGTCCGCTGTCCTGCACGCGCAGCACGATGGCATCCGCCTGAGCCTCTAGCTGAACCCGAATACGGCCCCCGTCAGGGGTGTATTGCACGGCATTGCTGATCAGGTTTTGCAGCAGGGTGCCGAGGCTTGGGCCATCCGCCAGCAACTGATAATCCGCTGGCTCCAGGGCATCCAGGTCAAGTTCCTGATGACGCTCCAGCGCCAGTGGAATCAGCTCTGCCAGCTCGTTGCGCACAAACCCGAGCAGGTCCAGCTCGCGCATGGCCAGTTGCGCCACATTGGGTTCCAGGCGCGCCAGGGTCAGCAGTTGAGCCACCACCCGAGTGGCTCGCTCGACACCGCTGCCGAGCTGGCGCAGGGCATCGTTACGGTCTTGCGGGTCAGGCGCGTCGAGGGCGTTCTGGGCGTGAATACGCAGCACTGCCAAGGGGGTGCGCAACTCGTGGGCCGCATCAGCGATAAAGCGTTTTTCCTGGTCCAGCAGGTGGTTGACCTGCATCAGCAAGCGGTTGAGCGAGGCACCCATGGGCTCCAGCTCGTGTGGCAACGGGCCAAAAGTCAGTGGCGCGAGGTTGTCAGGGGCGCGGGCCTTGATCGATTCGGCCATGCGCTGCAGTGGGCGCAAGCCAAAGCCCACGGCCAGCCAGAGCAGTAGAGCCAGCAGCGGCAAACCGATCAGCAGTGGTTGCAGGGTGCGCCGGGCAATCTTGCCAGACAGTTCGCCACGCACGTCCTCACGCTCACCCACCAGTACCCAGTGGTGATCGACGTTGTCGTGCAGCACAAACACCCGCCAGCGGTGCTCGCCCAAGGTCAGGGTGTGATAGCCGCTGAGGTACTTGGCCAGTCGATTGAGACGTTCACTGATCGGCTGTGAGTCGGCCGGCAGGTTGAGGCCGAGCTGGGCGATCATCTCCATCAGCAGGCCTTTCGGGGCGCTGGCGGATTGGAACACCAGCTCGCCGTTGTCGTTAAGCATCTGGAAAGCCAGTTTGCTTTCGTAGCTGTGCCCGAGCAGGCCGTCGAGGTTACGCGGGCTGTTTTTCAGCAGCAGGGCTTCATCCAGCGCAGTCTGCAGGTCGCGGCGCGAGTCGGCCGACAGCTCGTGACGGACCAGGCCCATAAGCACCCGGGAGGTCTGCGCCAGCTGGGCGTCGAACAGCTCTTCCACTTCATGGCTGGCATCGCTGTAGATCTTGTGGCTGATCAGCCCCAGGGTCACGCTGAGCAAGGACAGCAGCAGCACCAGCAAACGCGCACGGATCGAGCGCAACACCTTCGGCATGTTATTTATCCACCAGGTAGCCGACGCCGCGCACGGTGCGGATCAGCTCGGGAAAGAATTTTTTGCGCAGGTGGTGCACGTGTACTTCCAGGGCGTTGCTCTCCAACTCTTCGTCCCAGCCATAGAGAGCCTGCTGCAGCTTGTCGCGGGTCATCACCCGGCCGGGCTGGGCGAGCAGTTCGTGCAGCAGGAGAAACTCCTTGCGCGGCAGATTGACCGCCTGGCCCTGATAGCTGACGGCCTGGCTGACCGGGTCAAGGCTGATGCCACGGTATTCCAGCGCCGGTTGCGGACGGTTGAAGCTGCGTCGCAGCAGGGCGCGCAGGCGGGCTTTGAGTTCAGCTACATCAAAGGGTTTGACCAGGTAATCATCGGCGCCGGCATCCAGCCCGGCGATGCGATCACTGGTGGAGTCACGGGCGGTCAGTACCAGCACGGGCACCGGGTTGGCGGCCGCGCGCAGGTGCTTGAGCACCTGCAGGCCGTCCATGCGTGGCAGGCCCAGGTCGAGGATCGCCAGTTCAAAACTCTCGCTGGTCAGGGCATGCAGCGCACTGCTGCCATCCTGTACCCAGTCGACGGTGTACCCCTCGGGTTTGAGGGCGGTGCGAATACCTTCGCCCAGGGCGTTGTCGTCTTCGACCAGCAGAATGCGCATGCAGTGATTCCCGGTGTGTTCTATCCAAACTCGCGTGGGCGAGATTACTCCAATTCGGCGTTGACCTTGGCCAGCAGCGCTTGAATTTCCGCTTTGCGCCCGGCGTCGGCAGACAGGCGATTAGGTCGGGCAGGCGCTTGCAAGGCTTTTTCCAGTGCCACTTTTGCCTCAGCGTAGCGTTTGGCGCGGGTCAGATAGTCCGCGTAAAAATAGTTGGGATCAATGCCATCCGGGTTGATCGCCAAGGCCTGCTTGAGCATGGCTTCGGCCTTTTCGTCATCGCCAAAGCCTACCGGCCAACCGGGCACTTGGTAGTACAGGCTGCCGAGGCTGGTGTAGGCCGAGCCGGACAGCGCCTTGGGGTCGAGCGCCAGGCCCTGCTCCAGGCTGGCCTTGGCTGCCTTGACCAGACCCAGCGCCCCCAGGCCGCCTTTGGCACCGGCGTAGGTGCTGAGAATGATGCCGTTCCAGATCTGCAGCTCGGCGGCGTTCGGCTCCGCGGCGACGGCTTTTTGCGCCTGTTCGCTGAGGCTGGCGAAGGCTTTTTCGCGCTGTTCCTTGGGCAGCTGATAATTGATCTCGGCCCAGCGGTCTTGAAGGCTTTGCAGCTGTGCCTGGCCTTGTTCGCTCAAGGCGAAACTGGGCAGGCTGATGAGGCAGAGCAGCGTGCAGGCGGCGGTGCGGAAAAGCGTCATGAGTATGTCCTCTTAAGGTTTGCTGCGCGCAAAGCGCTGGATGATGGGCAGTTGTTTACGCAGGGCTTGATCGACCAGGCGCGGCAGCAGGCTGTTGAGGCGCACGAAGAGTTTCTCCGGCCAGCCCAGGTAGCGCTCCTCTTCCTCACGGCGTATGGCTGCCAGCAATTGCAGAGCAACGTTGTGTGGGTCGTCCATGGCGACGTTCAGTTCGTCATTCATGGCCACCACCTGGGCGCCGTTCATGCGGGTTTGAGTGGCGCGTGGGGCGAAGTAGAGAACCTTGACCAGGGTGTCGGCCAACTCGCGGCGCAGCGCTTCTGAAAACCCGCGCAGGGCAAACTTGCTGGCGCAGTAGGCTGTGAAGCCGGGGTAACCGATGGAGCCGAACGTCGAGCCCAGGTTGACCACCAGAGCTCGGCCCTGTTGCCGCAGCAGCGGCAGCAGGCGGTGAGTCAGCTGCAAGGTAGCGGTTACGTTGAGTTCGATCAGCTCGGCGATGGCGGTTTCATCATGCTGCTCCAGCAGGCCGAAGTGATTGACCCCCGCAGCATTGATCAGCGTGTTGATGCCGCCAAAGCGTTGCGCGGCGGCGACCACGGCTTCACGGCCGCTGCGTTCGCGGATGTCCGCAGTCACCAGCGTGACCTTGCCGGCGTGGGCCTCGGCTAGCGCTTGCAGGGGTTCGGGCTGGCGGCCAACCAGCAGCAGATGGGCACCTTCGCGCAGCAGTTCGGCGACCAGTGCCTGGCCAATCCCACCACTGGCCCCGGTGATCACGGCGCGGCATTCAGGAATATTCATCGCTAGTCCTCAGGCGCTCAGCGGCAAGCTACGGAACATATCGCCGTAGAGGCGATAGACCACTTTGGCGGTGTGCACCACGGCAGCTTTGTCGTCGTCGTTGTCGAGCTGATTCATCAGTTTTTTGAAGAATTCGATGTGTTCCAGGTCCAGGCTGCCGTGGGAACTCAGGTAGCTGAAGGCCTTGTTCGGCAGTTGCAGCTTGTCCTGAATGACTCCGGCCACCTGGGTAGCCAAGGCAATGCTGGTACCTTCCAGCACATTGACCATGCCGAAGAAACTCACCGGGTTGTGCCGCGCGATGCGGTCGTAGACGTAGCTGACCATCAGTTCGGTCGGCAGCTTGGGCGTGCCGTGGCGCACCGCTTCTTTGTCTGCACCACACACGGCGATGTCGTTGAGCACCCATTCCTGGTGGCCCGTTTCTTCCTCGATGTATTCGCCGATAGCTTCGCGCAACCACTCCAGCCGTTCTGGCAAACGCGCGCCGCAGGCCATCAGCAAGGGCACGGTGTGTTTAACGTGGTGATAGGCCTCGGTGAGGAAGGCCACGTAGCTGTTCAGGCTGACGGTGCCAGCCATGGCCTGGGCAATGATCGGCGCACTGAGCAGGTAATTGCGTTCAGCGCTGGTGTGTTCAAGCAGGGATTCGTAGAAGCTCATCAGGCATCTCCATAGCAGGATTCGGTGGCCATCAATTGCTCGATGGCGTGCTGGTAGTGGTTAAGCAGGGCTGTACGCCGCAGGCGGCCATTGCTGGTGGCCAGCGCATTGGCACTGCTGAAAGGTTGTTCGGCGCGCAGCCAGTGGTGCACGCGGGCGTAGTCGGGCAGGGCTTGGTTGGCCGTCGCCACGGCTTCGGCCAATTGGCTGTCAGGGGTATTCGGGAAGCGCGGCACCAGCACGGCAACGTTGCCGGGCAGTGCTTCGCCATGCAGCCAGGCCTGGGCGATTGGCAGTTGCTGGACTAACTCGGCCTCGACCCACTCCGGGTTGACGTTGCGGCCAAAGGCGGTGATGAACTGGTGTTTCTTGCGCCCGTGCAGCACCAGGAATGGCCCGTCGAAATGGCCCAGATCACCGGTGCCCAGCCACTCCTCGTCAGGGCATGGTTCGCCCAGGTAACCAAGTAGGCGTGGACCTTGGACCATCACCTCGCCGTCTGTAGCCAGGCGTACCTGCAGGTGTGGCAACGGTTGGCCGACGGTGCCGATACGGCGGTTTTCCGGGGTGTTCAGGCACACCACTGAGGCGCACTCGGACAGGCCGTAGCCTTCGAACACCGGCAGCCCCAGGGCGTCGGCACGTTGCAGCAATTGGCTGGCGACGCGGCCACCGCCGACGGCGATAAAACGCAGGCTGCTCGGCAGGGGTAGGCGATTTTCGCCGGCGCTGACCAGCGCCAGCAGCAGTTGCGGCAGCAGGATCAGGCTATTGGGCTGCGCCTGAGCCAGGGCGCCGAGAAAGCGCGGCAGATCGAACTGGCTGGCACCGAGGAGACCGATCTGCGCCATCGGCATCAATTCAATCCGTGCGCCGGCCAGCAGAGGGGCATAGACCCCGGCAATGTTCTCCAGCAGGGTGGCCAGCGGCAGGACGCACAGGTGGCGTTCGACCGCGCAGCTGGCGCTGGCCTGCACCAGGCTCTGCGCCACCGCCAGTTGCGTGGCGATATCCAGGCATACACCTTTGGGTTGTCCGGTGGTGCCGGAGGTGTAGGTGATTTTGCAGGTGCCGACCGGCAACGCGCTGACCTGCGACCGTGGGCGTTGCAGCACAGTGGTGGTAGCGGTTTTTGCACTCGCAGCTGCGCTTGCGTTGAAACCCAGTGCGCTGAAAAGCGGGCTGGCCGGACCGATCAAGCAGTCAATGCCTGCGCTATCGAGGACATGCACCTGCTGGCCGCTGGAAAAGAAACCCGGCAGTGGCACGCAGACCAGCCCTGCATGCAGAGTGGCCAGGTCCCAGAGCACCCAGTCGATTCCGTTATCCAGCGCCAGGGCGACACGTCGGGCGCCGAGGTGCTGCAGGTATACGCTGCGCTGTCCGACCTCGCTCAGCAGCTGGGCGTAGCTCAACTGTTGCTCACCTTCGCGCAAGGCAATCGCCTCGCCAAAGGCGGCCAGGCGGTTAAACAGGGATTCAGCGGCAGGCCACATCAGGCATGTCCTCCAGGGCATAAAAGGCTTGATGGGCCAGGCGTGGGTAAGCGCCCAACTGCAGCAAACGCTGATGGCCGGCGTAGATGTCGCCAGCCATCACGTGCGGTTGGTTGTCGTAGTAGCTGCCCCAGTCCGCCAGCTCATCGCCCACGCAATCCGGATTGGCCGGGCCCAGCGGTACGGGCGTTAGGCCCAGGCGCTGAAAACTGTTGAGCAGGGCCAGGGTGCCGGTAAAGGTCACCCAGCGATAACCCAGCGCCACCAGCAGGTCGGTCAGTGCCACGATCAGTAAGCGCGCGGCGCCTGGGCTGCCCGCCGCCAGGTTGCCGACCTCGACCAGTTGCGCCCGCTGCGGTGCATGGGCCACCTGGCGTGCGGCAATAACCTGCTCCGCTGGGTGCTCAAGGTAGCGTTCCAGAAACAGCGGCCCACTGGCGGCGCTGCGCAGGCCCACCGCACCGAGCAACTGACCGCTGCTGTCTTCCAGGCTGAGCAGACAGGGCATGAAGTGACGGATGCGCGCCTGATGTTGAGCGGCAAAGCGCTCGCCAATAAACGCCTCAATTCCTGCTCGGCGCGGGCTGTCGGCGTTGGCCAGGAAAAGGCTGAGCGGCTGTTCGCGGCCGATCTGTGCAAGTGCAGTGTTGTGATACACCCAAGGCAGCTCCATAACCGGAACCTCATCTGAGAACTTGGGTGTGAGTGTCTGCCGCCAGTCTTAACGCTAAATTAAGTCACACAATATTCAGCCGTGAGACGGTCGCAGGCATTTCATTGCTTGCGTTGCAGCCACCACAGCTCATAGCCTGCAAAGCCTGACTTGCCGAATGACGGTAAGTTGATCAGCCCTGACCTTAATCGCCAAACGCTCGGAGATAGTTATGCCCCCTATGGATACTGAGCAACAACTGGCGGCCCGTCTGGCCATCCTGGAAAACCCTGACGCGCAGGACTGCACCGTCTACCGCGCCGATGATCAGGACCAGGAAGCCGAGGAAGTGGATCTGGGTGATGCCAAGGTGCTGTTCTGCGGCCCGTTTGAGGCGCCTGCCGATTGGGATGCAGCGGAGCGTGAGGACTATTTCGGCGAAAGCGCGCCTGAGCTGTTCGTCAATGCACGCATCGAGTGTGAAGCCAAACCGGGCTCAAACAGCCATTTCACCGTGGACATCGGTGACTATGTAGCCGCCCAGCCGGGGCTGGGGGAAGTCGTGATGTTCTATGTGCACGATTATCTGGAAGACGACACCGGCTGCACCTATGTGCTGCTGCGTGATGAAGAGGTGCTGGAATAATCCAGCCACCGCGCTGGGCTTCTTGCTGAAGCCCAGCCATACGCGCCTTTCTTCATTTTCCGCTGACCGTCTATCCGCCATCTGCCCTGTAGTACCGGGTTATTACCCGCGTCTGGCTGATCGGGATAACACTCTGTGCTTCTCAACCCAGAAAGGGAGCAGGCACATGGCAGCGAAGAAGATTCTGATGCTGGTCGGCGACTACGTCGAAGACTACGAAGTGATGGTGCCGTTTCAGGCACTGCTGATGGTCGGTCACCAGGTGCACGCGGTGTGCCCGGACAAGACCGCCGGGCAGAGCGTGCGCACTGCCATCCACGATTTTGAAGGTGAACAGACCTACAGCGAGAAGCCTGGGCATAACTTCGCCCTTAACTTCGACTTCGCCCAGGTCAAAGCCGAAAACTACGATGCCCTGTTGATTCCCGGTGGCCGCGCCCCGGAGTACCTGCGCCTGAACGCTCAGGTGCTGGCGCTGGTGCAGGCCTTCGACAAGGCCGGCAAGCCGATTGCGGCGGTCTGTCATGGCGCGCAATTACTCGCCGCTGCTGGCGTGCTAAAGGGTCGTGAATGCAGCGCCTACCCGGCATGCGGACCGGAAGTAACCCTGGCGGGCGGGCGCTATATCGATATCGCCGTGGACCAGGCCCATGTGCAGGGTAATCTGGTCACCGCTCCGGCCTGGCCGGCGCATCCCAACTGGCTGGCGGCATTCCTCGGCCTGCTCGGCACGCAGATCACGCTATAAACTGTTGGGGCCAGTCAGGCCCCAATATTCAGGGAGGTGAGCCGCCATGTGCGAGCTGTATGTCAAAGCCGATCCGATTCTCTACGAGTCCCGCGCCCGTTCGCTGCGCATCCGTGGCGTGGTCACCACCCTGCGCCTGGAAAACCAGTTCTGGGACATCCTGCGCGAAATCGCCGAAGTCGACGGCATGACCACCAATCAGCTGATTACCAAGCTGTATGACGAGGTGATGGACTACCGCGGTGAGGTGGTGAATTTCGCCTCGTTCCTGCGCGTCAGTTGCACCCGCTACCTCAGCCAGCGCCGTGTGCCGGCTGAGCTAAGTCTGGTGCGTTCGATCCAGGGTTAAACGCCAGTGGGGATGCGCAGCGCAGGGTCACCCAGCGGGTGGCTGAGCGCATCGAAGAAGCGCAGCTCCACCTGCTGCTCGGCGAACAGGCTCGCGTAGTGCTGCTTCTGCTGCGTGATAAACAGCGGGTTGTGCGGGTAGATCGAGATCGCCAAGGTTTTCAGCCCGGCCTGCTGCAAAGCCTGGATCAGGTGCTGGTCCTGCGCGGCCAGGCTGTGGCCAAAGATGCACAGCTTGTCCTTGGGCTGCGCCAGCTGGCTGTAGCAGAACGACAGGTAGTCAGAACTGCGGATGGCCTTGAGCTTGTCCGCGCTGCTGCCTTCGTTGACGAACAGCGGGATATCGCCGAGCTGGTTGATGGCGAAACTGGCCAGCAAGGTGCTTTCCGATGAATTGAGAATGCGCGTGCTGCCATCGATGTTCTTCACCAGGTGCATGCCGCCGTGCAGGTAGAGCATGCGCGTGGCGTTGCCCTGGCGCTGGCAGTCGCCGGGGGCGAAGGTTGAATCTGCGCCCCTGAACATATCTTCAAACGCTTCAGGGGCCTGCATCACGGCCCAGTAGTTGAGCAGGTCGTAATTTCCGGAATAGACCGTCTGATATTGGCTAAGCGCGCTGTTGATCCGCGCCAGGCTGGCAGCCTGCATCTGGCTCCAGGGAATATGCACCGCGCGCACGGCGTGGATCAGCGCTTCCTTGATGGCGAAGTAGCGATGGCGCGGCGACGAGGAGTTGATGGTCAGCGCGGCATTCACCCGGATGCTGTTCTTCAGCGCGCTGAGCACCTGCTCGAAATTGCTGGTGTCCAGGGCGCGGAACACGCTGAGCTCGGTCGCGCTAAGCGGGCGATTGCGGGTGGTCTGCGCTTCATCGAACAGCGAGAAGTAGGCGAACTTGCGCCATACCGCCAGGCTCGCGCCATTGCCGATCAGCAGCTCGGGGAAGCCGATGCTGCTGTTCAGGGTGTTCCAGTCTTCCAGTTCGCCAGTAAATGCCGGGGTTTGCATAATCGCTAGTTGTCGCCTTGGGCCGTCGGGGTTGTGCAGCGCGCGACTTTAACATGGGGCACGGTAACTTCTGGCTTGGCCGCTGCGGCCCATTGCACCGCCAGGATGCTGCCCAGTACCGCGATCAGCCCCAGCAGCGCCACACCGGTGATGCTCTGCCCGAGCAATGCCCAGCCCAGCAGCACCGCCACCAGCGGGCTAAGCAGGCCCAGGGACGACACCGCCACAGGCGCTAGCCGGGCGATACCGCGAAACCACAGCACATAGGCCAGCAGCGCGCCGAACAACGACAGATAGGCGTAGCCCAGCCACTGCAACGGGCTTAGCTGCGGCAGCGGTGGGTCGATCAGCCAAGCCACCGGCAGCAGGAGCAAACCGCCAATCAGCAACTGCCAGCCGGTAAACGCCAGCAGCGGCACAGTCGGCCGCCAGCGTCGTGTCAGGTAAGTGCCGCTGGCCATACAGGCGGTGCCGACAAAGGCGGCGACAATCCCGATCGGGTCCCAACTCGCCCCCGGTGCCAGCAGCAATGCAGCCATCCCGGCGATACCCACCACACTGGCAGCAACCGCCACAGAGGCCGGCCTCTGCTGATCCATCGACCACACCAGACCCATCACCAGTAGCGGTTGAATCGCCCCAACCACCGCCGCCAAGCCGCCCGGCAAGCGGTACGCGGCGACAAACAGCAGCGCCTGAAAGAAGCCGATATTCAGCGCTGCCAGCACCAGCAGGCGTGGCCACTCGCTGCGCCGGGGTAGGTAGCGGCTGTACAGCACCAACAACAGACCGGCGGGCAGGGCGCGCAGCAGCGCGGCGGTAAACGGCCGGTCCGGCGGCAGAATCTCGGTGGTGACGATATAGGTCGAACCCCAGATGGCAGGTGCCAGAGCGGTGATCAACACATCCATCCAGGTGCTACGCGATGCTGAGCGGCCCATGCATTTGTCTCGCATTCAAGATAAAATGCGAGGCTATTAGCAACTTGTCTTGAGTTCAAGATAAATTTCCAGAGGTAAGCCAATGGCAGTCCAGCGACAGATGGATGCGGTCGATGCAATTCTTCAGCAGTGGCACCGCGAGCGGCCGGACCTGGATGTCAGCCCGATGGGCGTTATCGGTCGGCTGGGGCGCTGCGCGGCGCTGTTGCGGCGTGAACTGGACAAACTGTTCAGCAGCTTTGGCCTGACCGCCTGGGAATTCGACGTGCTGGCCACCTTGCGCCGTTCCGGCGAACCCTACCGCCTGGCCCCGACGACGCTGTTCTCGACCCTGATGGTCACCTCCGGCACCATGACCCGGCAGCTGCAGCAACTGGAAGCCGCAGGCTGGGTCAGTCGTATAGCCAACCCCAGCGACGCGCGCAGCATGCTGGTGCAGCTGACCCCGGCCGGACTGGAGCTGATCGACCGCGCGGTAACCGCGCATGTGGCGAATGAAGCGCGACTGCTGGCGCCGATCGCCGCCACCGAGCTGGCGCAACTGGAGGCGCGGCTATCCGAGTTGCTGGCGGTGCTGGAACCGGCTGGCGAGTGATTTTCTGCAAACTTGGCCGTGAGCAGGCCTGTTAGACGAGGTGCATGATGAGCAACGAATTGGTGATCGAAGATATTCAACTGGGTGACGGCAGGGAAGTGGTCAAAGGTGCGCTGATCACCACCCAGTACCACGGGTTTCTCGAAGATGGCAGTACGTTCGACTCTTCCTATGATCGCGGCAAAGCCTTCCAGTGTGTGATTGGCACCGGCCGGGTGATCAAGGGCTGGGACCAGGGCCTGATGGGCATGAAAGTCGGTGGTAAACGCAAACTCTTCGTACCGTCGCACCTGGGCTACGGCGAGCGCCAGTTCGGCGCGCATATCAAACCGCATTCCAATTTGATCTTTGAGATTGAACTGCTGGAAGTGCTGACGCGGGATGATTGATGCGTTGCCTGAGTCGGTACGGATCGAATGATGGTGATCGCTGTGCTTAACCCACCCTACGAGCTGTGTAAGATGTGGCCTTAATTTGAAGGAGAGTCAAATGACGAGATGGATTCACGAGTTTGATCAGCACCCCTTTAAGACCATATGGCCAGAGTTACTTGAGGTAGTTGCGCCGTTAGACGTCGATGATCAAACGGTATCGACAACTGTAGAAGAGTTGGCAAGGCTGAAAAAGGTTCTTACATTTGTCGATAGCATAATTACGAATGCCGATATTGAACTTACACCTAAGAAAGTTTGGGCTAATTGTCATAATCAAGCCGACGCATGTTTACAACAAGTTAGAGCGTACGAATCAAACCGAAATGCGGCGCATCTTGTTCAAGCTAACGAGCATGCTGACAATATTTTGACGTACGTGCGCCCATACATGGTTTCACCTGAGCAGGCTTTGGAAGCATACGGCGCTGCTGTTCAGGCTTTCTCGAATCAAATATCAGCGTATGTGGATTCCTTCCAAAAACGAACTTCAAAAATTCAGAAGGAACTTGCGGGTGCCGTAGATAAAATAATCGGGAAGCAGCAAGAAATTGAAGTTATCGAGCAGCGCGTAAAGCAGTTCGATGAGTATTTATTTGTAGGTGTTGACGGGAACGACTCAGCCGATGCTTACATAAAACAGATGGTTTCTAGTGTCGAGAGTGACCATAAAGAAGTGGAAACTTTACATCAGAAGCTTCTCCAAGGCCCTGAATCTACATCCGAGAAAGTTACGGGCTATGCAAGCGATATTTATCAGCTGCGAGACTCGCTTAATGAATTGCTTGCTTCATCCACATCAAAGCACAAAGAGCTAGAAAGTTTTTACGAGCGAATTTTCGGTCGTCCGATGGCGGATGACGATGAAATACAAGATGGGGGGTTGAAGCAAGAACTCGACGTTCGTCTTGAGCAGCTTGATAGGCATGAGACCGAGCAGAAAATACGTCAAGAAGCCTTGTTTACGAGCATAGAGTCTTTGTTGCCTGGAGCCACGAGCGCAGGTCTTGCATCAGCCTACAAGTCACTAAAAGAACATTTTAAAAGACCTATTGCTCAGTACACGCAAGCTTTTTATGCCTCAATGCTGGCCTTGTTTCTCGGTGGGTTGGCATTGGTCTTAGATAGCGTAACTATCTCGCCGTTTCATATTAAATTTGTGGAGGTGATGAGTTGGGAGGAAATGCTTCGCACACTTCTTGCGCGGTCTCCAATTGTAATACCTGTGGTTTGGATCGCAATATTTTCGGCGACTCGCCGTAGTCAGTATGAAAGACTTCAGCAAGAGTACGCTCACAAGGAAGCTTTTGCTTCTTCTTATGAAAGTTATAAAAAGCAGCTTCAGGAGCTTCAGGTTGATGCAGATGAGTTGCAGAGAGAATTGATAGCAAAAGCTATTGAGGCTATCTCCTTCAATGCTTCCATAACTCTTGATGGTAAGCATGTTGAAAAGTTGCCAATGCATCAATTGCTCGAAAAGATAAATCTTGAAGATCTCAAGAAGGTTCTGGAGCTTTCAAAAGGTAAGTCTGGTTGATGTTGCTCTTGCTAAAATTTTGCGGTCAGTTAGTTTCCAGGTTTTAGTTTTTGCTAATCAGTGATTGCTCTGGGTTAAGTGGGTTCTGTCATTTAAATTTTCGGGTTTCTAAAATTAATAATCCCGGCGCAAGCCGGGATTATTATGGTTGCAGTAGTGCTGGCATTACTTCGAACGCCAGATGCCTGTATTTTTCTATTGTATGAGATTATCTATTAGGTTCGCTGTATTTCAACACCTCAAACCCACTGATCATTGCGCTTACGCCTTACGCGCAGCATGGTCGGCAGAACCAGTCCTGCGAGTAGCCCAGCGCCGGCGATGCCGCCGCCGTAGGCCATATAGCGCATCAGCACTTGCTGGTTTTCCTCACCCAGTTGCGCTTGCAGCGCGCGCAGTTCGGAGTTGGTCTGGCTTAGCTCACTGTCCAGCGCTGAGCGCGCGGTTTGCAGTTCGTCGATCAGGGTTTTGCGTGAATCCAGGGTTTCCTGCATGCCCTGCACGCGGGTTTTCCAGGTGTCGTTGATGCCTTCAAGTTCGCTGCTCAGTTGCGCCACTTGCTGTTCCAGCTGCGGCAGGCGCTCGGCCTGGCCAGGGAGGTCCTGCAGGTCGCGGTTGGCGATCCATACGGCGTTGCCGTTTTCGCCACGCACCTGGCTGTAATCGCCGGAGGTTTGCAGCAGGGTGACCTTTTGCCCGGAAACCAGGGTGCCGACGATCCGGTAGCCATCGGTTGGGCCGCTGCGTACATAAGTGTTCAGGCTGTCGCTGACCCAGCGGTTGCTGCTGGCATTTTCTTCGGCTTGAGCGCTCACGCCTGCCAACAGGCAGGTAGCGAAGGCGAGGTTGTGCAAAGGGCTAAAAATGGATGGGAGATGGCGAGATAGGGACATGGGGCAATCTTCACATGGCGATTGAACGAAACCCTCAGGCGGGTGCGATAAAGGCCGGCCAGGCGCATTGCCATGAGCAGTTAGACGATCGGGATGGAGTGGCGCTATGCAGCTGCTCGCTGGGCAAATTGCCATGCAATCCGCTCGGCGGGCCGACAGCAGACAGACACTTAGCGAGCGCGGGGAGTTCACCCAGCGACGGGTTACGGGATGGATGGTTGGTATTTCTGCCTAGCTTGCCGGGTAGTTCACAGCCTGGCTGGCCGCTCAATCTGACGCTGCGTTCGCGAGTGCTAAAAACAACAAACCCGGCACATGGCCGGGTTTGTTGTTTTTGCCGCAGGGCTTACTTGATCTCGACGGCCAGGTTGTCGTGGATCTTTTTGTTCCAGATCGCAGGTCCTGTGATATGCACCGACTCGCCCTTGGTGTCGACCGCCACGGTGACTGGCATGTCTTTCACGTCGAACTCGTAGATGGCTTCCATACCCAGTTCGGCGAAGGCCACCACGCGCGACTTCTTGATCGCCTGGGCGACCAGATAAGCAGCGCCGCCAACGGCCATTAGGTACACGGCCTTGTTGTCCTTGATCGCTTCGATGGCAATCGGGCCGCGCTCGGACTTGCCTATCATGCCCAGCAGGCCAGTGCTTTCGAGGATCTGCCGGGTGAACTTGTCCATCCGCGTGGCGGTGGTCGGGCCAGCTGGGCCGACGACTTCTTCGCGTACCGGATCAACCGGGCCGACGTAATAGATAAAGCGGCCTTTCAGATCGACCGGCAGCTCTTCGCCCTTGTTCAGCATGTCGACCATGCGCTTGTGCGCCGCGTCGCGGCCGGTGAGCATCTTGCCGTTGAGCAGTACGGTTTCGCCCGGTTTCCAGCTCTGCACGTCTTCTGGGGTCAGGGTATCCAGATCAACGCGGCGCGCGCTCGGGCCGGCTTCCCAGACGATTTCCGGGTAGGCGGAGAGATCCGGCGCTTCCAGTTCAGCCGGGCCATTGCCGTCGAGCACGAAGTGGGCGTGGCGGGTGGCGGCGCAGTTGGGGATCATGCACACCGGCAGGCTGGCGGCGTGGGTTGGATAATCCATGATCTTCACGTCGAGCACGGTGGTCAGGCCGCCGAGGCCCTGGGCACCGATGCCCAGCTGGTTAACTTTTTCGAACAGTTCGAGGCGCATTTCCTCGATCTTGTTCTGCGGGCCGCGGGCTTTCAGCTCATGGATGTCGATGTGCTCCATCAGCACTTCCTTGGCCATTACCGCAGCCTTCTCGGCGGTGCCGCCGATGCCAATGCCGAGCATGCCCGGCGGGCACCAGCCGGCGCCCATTTCCGGGACGGTCTTGAGTACCCAGTCGACGATCGAGTCGGACGGGTTGAGCATGGCCATCTTCGATTTGTTCTCGGAGCCGCCGCCTTTGGCAGCGACATCCACTTCCACCTTGTCGCCAGGGACGATGGAGTAGTGGATGACGGCCGGGGTGTTGTCTTTGGTGTTCTTACGTGCGCCGGCTGGGTCGGCGAGGATCGAGGCACGCAGGACGTTTTCCGGCAGGTTGTAAGCGCGGCGCACGCCTTCGTTGATCATGTCGTCGACGCTCATGGTGGCGCCGGTCCAGCGCACGTCCATGCCGACGCGGATAAATACGGTGACGATGCCGGTGTCCTGGCAGATCGGCCGATGACCGGTGGCGCACATGCGCGAGTTGATCAGGATCTGCGCCATGGAGTCGCGCGCGGCGGGGGACTCTTCGCGCAGGTAGGCCTCATGCATGGCCTGGATAAAATCCACGGGATGGTAATAGGAGATGAATTGCAGGGCGTCGGCGACGCTCTGGATCAGGTCGTCTTGCTTGATCACGGTCATGCTTGGCGCTCCTTTTTGTAGGGGAGGAGTAGGGCAGGAACTTCGAACAGCGCAGGGTCACGGCCCTGCGCAGTGCTATCAAGGTCAAAGGGCATAGCCAAAGCACAAGATAAAAAGGCGCGGCAGTATACCGCGCACACCGCCAGGCGGACACCTGTGCCGGCCCAGACCATGGTCGCTGGTCGGCTATTTGAGCCGACTAATGACGCGGCAGCGGCCTAGGCATTCTGTGATCACAGGGGTAGAGTGGCGGCTAGATGCCAGCATGGGACGGAGCCCATAAACCCATGAGCCTAAGTAGCCAGCGGGTAACCCAGCGATCACTGCAAAGCCTGCTGCTGAAGCGTTTCGGCATGGCAGTGGCGACCTATGCAATGACTGGGCTGCTGTGCTGGGCTGCTGTATTCGCTGGGCTGTTTCATGCCTCGCCTCTTACCGCGCTGACCATCACTGCCTTGGCCGCCGCTAGCCAGCTGGTGTTCCTCGTGCTGTTTCTGTCCCATTTCAACCTGCGATTGTCCGACCCCAGCCTGACTGAACCGCAGGTGCTGGTGGCGTTGGCCTGGCTGACGGTGCTGCTGTCACTGTTCAGCGAAGGGCGCGGCAGCATGCTGGTGATTTACCTGCTGATCATGCTATTCGGCGTATTTCAGTTGCCGCCGCGGGTCTTCGCTCGTTGCGCGCTGTTTGCCTTCTTCGGCTTTGCCGGCCTCAACCTGTATGAAGCCTATACCCTGCAGTTGAATGAGCCGCGTGCGGCCTTTATGCAGGCGTGTGTGCTGGCCGTGGTGCTGGTGTGGCTGTGTCTGTTTGCCAGTTACGCCCAAGCTATGCGTCAGCGCATGCGCCAACGGCGTTTTGCCCTGCAGGCGCATCAGGACACGCTGCGTGGCATGATGCGTCAACTGGAAGACCTGGCCGCCACGGACGAGTTGACCGGCCTGTGTAATCGCCGGCACTTCCTGCGTCTTGCCAGTCGTGAACTGGAAGGGCTACATCATGGGCGTCAGCATGGTCTGGCGCTGCTCGATCTGGATCATTTCAAGCGGATCAACGATATCCATGGTCACGCTGCCGGGGACCGGGTTTTGCAGACGTTCGCCGCTGTCGCCCGCGCCTGCCTGCGCGATGGTGATGTGGTCGCCCGCTACGGCGGTGAGGAGTTTGTGTTGTTGTTACCCAATACCGAAGCCGATCAGTTCACCGCCTGCTGCGAGCGCCTGCGTGAGGCTTTCAGCCGCGCCGAGCCGCTGGGCGTGAAAGTGGCCAGCCTGAGCGTGTCCATCGGCATGACCCTGCTGACCGTGCACGATGATCTCGACGAAGCCCTGCAACGTGCCGATCAGGCGCTGTACCAGGCCAAGCGTGACGGCCGTAACCGTTGCGCGGCGACCTGGGAGGATGTGGATGCCTGAGTTACGGGCCGCTGATCGCTGCCTTGATGTCGCTCCCGCCAGTAACCTGCTGGACAGCCTGCTGGCTGCCGGCATTGCCGTGCCCTACAGCTGCCGCGCCGGCAGTTGTCATGCCTGCTTGGTACGTTGCGTGGGCGGTGAGCTGCTGGATGGCAAACCGGAAGCTCTGGACGATGCGCGGCGTGAGCAGGGCTGGCGCCTGGCTTGTCAGTGCCGGGTAGTCGAGGATGTGCAGGTCGAGGTGTTCGACCCGCTGCGTGATGCTGCTCCAGCCGTTATTCACAGTTGCGATTGGCTCAGCAGTGATGTGCTGCGTCTGCGCCTGACCCCACAGCGGCCGCTGCGCTACAGCGCCGGCCAGCACCTGCAACTCTGGACTGAGGACGGCATAGCCCGACCTTATTCGCTGGCCAGCGTGCCGGGCGATGATCCTTGGCTGGAGTTTCATATTGACTGTCGACACGGCGGTGCCTTTGCCACGGCAGCGCGGGCGTTTCAGCCGGGTGGCAACCTGCGTCTGGGCGAATTGCGCGGTGCGGCGCTGCATTATGACCCGGACTGGCAAGCCCGCCCGCTGTGGCTGATGGCCTCTGGCACCGGCTTGGCGCCGCTCTATGGGGTGCTGCGTGAGGCAATACGTCAGGAGCATCAGGGCGCCATTCGGGTTATTCACCTGGCCCATGATGCAGCCGCACATTATCTGGCTGAGCCCTTGCTGGCGTTGGCTACCAGCCATTCGCAGGTGCAGGTCGAGTTGCTCACCACGGCCGAGTTGACGGCTGCTTTGGCCGAACTGCGCCTTGTTTCACGGCAAACCATCGCCTTACTCTGCGGCCACCCCGACAGCGTCGAAACCTTTGCGCGCCGCCTGTATCTGGCGGGTTTACCGCGTAACCAGGTGTTCGCTGACGTCTTTTTGCCCCACGCGCGCTAGCCGTTCAGGTTCTCAGCTCGCGGGTGGCCTGCCGTGAGGATTGATGATGAGCGAGCACCTGCTGGTTGAGCGTGAGCAAGGGTTGCTGACCCTGCGCATGCTCCGCCCCGACAAGAAGAATGCCCTGACCCGTGCCATGTACAGCGGCATGGCCGAAGTACTGGTGCAGGCCGATCAGGATAAAAGCGTGCGCGCCGTGCTGATCACCGGTGGCGACAGCTGCTTTACCAGCGGCAATGATGTCGCCGACTTTATCAAGGCGCCGCCCACCGGGTTGAACAGCGAAGTGTTCCAGTTTATGCAGGCGCTGTTCGAGTTCAGCAAGCCAGTGGTGGCCGCCGTCAACGGCCCGGCAGTGGGCATCGGCACCACCATGCTGCTGCACTGCGACCTGGTGTATGTCAGCCGTGATGCCACGCTGAAGATGCCTTTCGTCAACCTGGGCCTGTGTCCCGAATACGGTTCCAGCCTGATCCTGCCGCGCTTGCTCGGCCACGCCCGCGCTGCAGAACTGTTGCTGCTTGGGCAGAGTTTTACCGGTGAGCAGGCCGCAACCTGGGGCATCGCCAATCAGGCGCTGGATAGCGGCGCGGCAACTCTGGCCAAGGCCCGCGAAATGGCCCTGCGCTTCCAGCAATTGGCACCGGCTGCAGTGGCGGACAGCAAACGCCTGATGCGTGCACCGAATCGCGAGCAACTGCGCCGGGTTATCGAGGAGGAGGGCGCATTGTTCGGCCAGCGTCTGCGCTCGCCGGAAGCCATCGAGGCGCTGACGGCCTTTATGCAGCGGCGCACGCCCGACTTCAGCAAGTTCGCCTGATGCCCTGAGGCAAACAAAAAGGCCGCTCGATTGAGCGGCCTTTTGCGTTGCTGCGAAGCAGTTAAACGAGTGCTTCACCCACATGCAGCAGCTTCATGGTGTTGGTGCCGCCGATGGTGTGGTAACTGTCGCCCTTGGTCAGGATTACCCAATCACCAGTCTGGACCACGCCGCGCTTGAGCAGCTCATCTACTGCGGCCTGGCTGACTTCCGCAGGTTGCAAGGCGGCTGGATCGAACGGCACGGTGTAGACGCCGCGGAACATGGCCGCGCGGGCCTGGGTTTCGCGGTGCGGGGAGAAGGCGAAGATCGGCACCGAGGAGCGGATGCGCGACATGATCAGCGGGGTGTAGCCACTCTCGGTCAGCGCGATGATCGCCTTCACACCAGGGAAGTGGTTGGCCGTGTACATGGCCGCCAGGGCAATGCTTTCGTCGCAGCGCTCGAACTCGGTGCCCATGCGGTGGCTGGATTTTTTGCTGGTCGGATGCTTTTCCGCGCCCAGACAGATACGTGCCATGGCCTGCACCGCTTCCAGCGGGTAGGCCCCGGCGGCGCTTTCCGCCGAGAGCATCACAGCGTCGGTGTAGTCGAGCACGGCGTTGGCCACGTCGGAGACTTCCGCGCGGGTCGGCATCGGATTCTGGATCATCGACTCCATCATCTGCGTCGCGGTGATCACTGCCTTGTTGTGGCGACGTGCGTGCAGGATGATTTTCTTCTGGATGCCGCACAGCTCGGCATCGCCGATTTCCACACCCAGGTCGCCACGGGCAACCATCACCGCGTCACTGGCGCGGATCAGGCCGTCGAGGGTTTCGTCGTCGGCTACCGCTTCGGCGCGCTCGATCTTCGCCACCAGCCAGGCGGTGCCGCCGGCTTCGTCGCGCAGCTTGCGCGCGTAATGCATGTCGTCTGCATCGCGCGGGAAGGACACGGCCAGGTAATCCAGCTCCATCTCAGCAGCCAGTTTGATGTCTGTCTTGTCTTTTTCGGTCAGCGCCGGCGCAGTCAGGCCGCCGCCACGGCGGTTGATGCCTTTGTGGTCGGACAGCGGGCCGCCAATGATCACTTCACAGTGCAGGGCATCTGCGGTGGCTTCCATCACGCGCATGACTACGCGGCCGTCGTCGAGCAGCAGCTCGTCGCCGACGCCGCAATCCTTGACCAGGTCCGGGTAGTCGATGCCGACGATGTCTTGCGTACCAGCAGTCAGCGGATGGCTGGTGGAGAAGGTGAAGCGGTCGCCCAGCTTGAGCTCAATGCGCTTGTTGGCGAATTTGGCGATACGAATTTTTGGGCCTTGCAGATCACCCAGTAGCGCTACGTGACGGCCGTGTTTGGCAGCCAATTCGCGCACCAGCTTGGCGCGGGCTTTGTGCTCATCGGGCGAACCGTGGGAGAAGTTCAGGCGGGCGACATCCAGGCCCGCGATGATCAGTTGTTCAAGCACCTCTGGACTGTTGCTAGCGGGGCCGAGGGTGGCGACGATTTTGGTGCGGCGAAAGGTCATGCACAGACTCCTGAGTGGCAGCTGCGCATGAGGCTACTATGCCGCAACCCTGTAGTCATTGTTCCTCTGTACTACCTTGGCTCACCTACTAGCGATTAAGTGCCTGATCCAGATGACGGGCGGCCTTGGTGTTTAGGTCGCTATTGGGGAATTGCACCAGTAGACGACGCAGGTAGGTGATGGCCTTGTCGCGGCTGGCCTGCGGGTTGTCTGGTGCCAGGTACATCAAGCCGAGTTGGTACAGGGCTTTTTCCTTGATGTCTGCAGGGATGCCGGGGTCGCTCAATGCCAGCAGGTACAGCTCTTCAGCTTCACTGACGCGGTTTTTCAGTACGGCGCGGCGCGACAGCAGGGTCATGTCGGTATCGAGGCTGGGCTTGTACAGGTCCAGTTGCTGATTGGGCTTCCAGTGCGCCAGCAGTTCGCGCGAGGTCTTGTGTACGGGCTCGTCTGCGCGCTCGCGGATCATCACAATCCGCGCCTCGGCCCGTTCGGCGGCGCGGCTGGATGGGAACTGGTTAAGCACCTGATAGAAGTAGTTGAGCGCTTTATTGTCGTCGCGCTGGTCGTTGAAACGGTTCATATAGAGCAGGCCGATCTGGTACAGCGAGATGGCACGCACCTCATCGCTGAGCTTCTCGTCACGGTAACCGGTGAGGTACAGCTGCTCGGCTTGTTCGCTTTTGGCGTCGCGGATGGCCTGGGCACTGTAGGTCAGCAGGTCGCCTTCATCCTCAATGGCTGCGAGCATGCGGTTGTTCTTCAGGGTTTTGTATTCGACCACTTCGTTGGTGGTGATCTGCGCAATAAACAGCGGTGTGGTGGGCGAGCAGGCGCTCAACAGAGCGGTACACAGCAGCACTAACAGGCGAGGTGACGACGACATGACAGCTCCTGGGCGCAATGGCCGTTGCGCGCCAGTCTAGTCAGGCGAGCGGGCGGTGGCCAAGTGGCTGGCGGCATTACCCATCAGAGGATATGTTGCTGCAGAATTTTCCTGGGCAGTCGATACACTGCTCATCGGAGGAGAGGCTTATGCGCTTAGTGTTTATTGTTCTGCTGGTGCTGGGTGTAGCGGGGTGCAACCGTTACTCGTTTGATCACCACCTCAATAGTGCCTATGAGGCCTATGACCGTGGCGAGTGCGAAGCAGCGATCCTGTCGCTGTCCAAGGCCGAGCGCAACAGCCGTTCGCGGCGTTACATGCAGCCGGAAATCTCCCTGCTGCGCGGCCAGTGCCTGGAACGTCAGGCGCTGTTCGTTGATGCGATGCAGACCTATCAGTTCATCGTCACCAACTACCCGGCCAGCGAGTACGCCTATCGCGCCCGTGCACGCATGGATACTCTGCGCGAGCTGGGGCATGAAGGCGCTGGTGCGGCGGTCAAGGTCACCCCGGTCAAGCCCTGACCGCTGGTCGTCACAGGCCATAGAAGGCTCTACTCGGCAGTAAGCTGAGGTTTTATAACCTGCTCACGGTCTGCTGCGCGTCGGCCCTACTGCGTTAAAAACAGGCTCGGAATGCTCATTTACAGCGAGTAAACTCCGCTTCCTCGCCTGTTTTTGTCTTGTATGGCTCTAGCTCGCTAGATCGTGAACAGGTTCTTAGGGAGGGAATCCATGCGCGTCTTGTTGTGCCTGTTGCTATTGCCGGGGTTGGCGGCTGCGGAAATCTATCGCTGGACCGACGCCAATGGCCAGGTGCACTTCGGTCAGCGTCCAGCGGCGGCTGGAGCCGAAAAGGTCGAAGTCAAACCGCAGGTGGTCGAACGCGATCAGCTGACCCGTGAGCGCGAAGAGCGTACCAATCGTTTTTACGATGCACGCCGCGACGAGCAGGCGCAGGTTTCGGCTGTGGCTGCGGAAAAACAGGCCAAACGCGCCGAGGAATGTCACGAGCTGCGCAAAAAACTGGCCTCGATCCCTGAGGGGCGAAGCTATTACCGCACCGAGGCGGATGGTCAGCGCAGCTATTACAGCGATGAGCAGGTTGATACCGCCCGTCAGCAACTCCAGAGTCGGGTGTCTGAACGCTGTTCCTGAAACTGGTTTAAGCGCAGTAGTGGGGCCATACTCAATGGCCATCAATAGCGATTTGCCACTATGCAAAAGCATATTCAGCGCAGCATCGAACGCCATCAACTGCCCTACTACTTGAAGGTATTCAATCGCATCACCGACAAGCCCATGGGCTATATCGGTAATGTCTCATTGGACGGGTTGATGTTAATCAGTCAGCTACCCCTGTTAGTGGGCGCGCGTTTTGATATGCGTCTGAAAATTCCTGGGCACGATGCCCCGCACTACATCGACTTTTCGGCCACCTGCCAATGGTCCCGAGAGGATGTAACCCCCGGCAGTTATGACTCGGGTTTCGCCCTGGTCGCGCCCCCAGGTGATTACGTCGAGATGGTTGATGCCTTGCGGCATTACTTCAGTTTCCGGCCGATGCCCGCATCCGCTTAAATAGGCGATTAGCCTGAAACGGCCTTCAGCGAATGAAAGGCAATAAAAAACCGCCCCGAGAGGCGGTTTTTTATTGCAGTACGGTTTAGGCGCTGACGGTTTGTTCCAACTGCAGCAACGCGTCGGAGCGCGATTGCACTTCGCGGTAGCGCTCGGCATCGCTGGCGAGCACTGCGCCCATGGCTGGGAAGATCTCGTTCAGCTTGCTGCGCCACTGCTCTGATTTGACCTGCGTGCCGAAGCAGCGCTGGATCAGATCAAGCATGATCGACACGGTGACCGAGGCACCCGGCGATGCACCGAGCAGGGCGGCAATGGAGCCGTCTTCGGCCGCGACCAGTTCGGTCCCGAACTGCAGGATGCCACCGTTCTTCGCATCCTTTTTGATGATCTGCACGCGTTGACCGGCGATTTCCAGGCTCCAGTCCTCGGCCTTGGCCAGTGGATAGAAGCCGCGCAGGGTTTCCAGGCGCAGGGCTTCGGATTGCAGCACTTCCTTGACCAGGTAGCGGGTCAGGTCGAAGTTGTCGCGCGCCACGGCCAACATTGGGCCGATGTTGTTAAAGCGAATCGACAGCGGCAGATCAAGGAACGAACCGCGCTTGAGGAACTTGGTGGTGAAGCCGGCATAGGGTCCGAACAGCAGCGAGGTTTTACCGTCTACAACGCGGGTGTCCAGGTGAGGCACTGACATCGGTGGCGAGCCCACGGCTGCCTGGCTATAGACCTTGGCCTGATGCTGTTTGACCACGTCCGGGTTGTCGCAACGCAGCCACTGGCCGCTGACCGGGAAGCCGCCGAAGCCTTTGCCTTCCGGGATGCCAGACATCTGCAGCAGCGGCAGCGCCGCGCCACCAGCGCCGAGGAAGACGAATTTAGCCTGGATCTCGCGGTTGTTGCCGCTTTGCAGGTCCTTGACGCTGACCCGCCAGCCTTGGCCGCTGCGCTTCAGGCCAACCACTTTTTGGTTGCAGGAAACCTTGGCATCAGCTTGCTGGCCAAGGTGCGCGAGCAGGTGCGTGGTCAGGTTGCCGAAGTTGACGTCGGTGCCCGCCATGACGCGAGTGGCTG
The DNA here is from genome assembly GCF_902506525.1 of Pseudomonas sp. 9AZ. Classification (NCBI taxonomy): domain Bacteria; kingdom Pseudomonadati; phylum Pseudomonadota; class Gammaproteobacteria; order Pseudomonadales; family Pseudomonadaceae; genus Pseudomonas; species Pseudomonas sp. 9AZ. The sequence continues at coordinate 3,625,523 of NZ_LR733840.1, read as the reverse complement.
CAATTGGCTCGTTCGGGTCGCGGCCCGGCATCATCAGCGGCATCCACTCCGCCAGGGTGGCTTTGTCTTCGGTGTATTCCATGTCCGCAAAGGCATGGTGCACGGTCAACGCCTGGAAGCGCTTCTTCAGGTAATCGATACCTTTCTGGCCGCGAACGAAGCTCAGGTGTGGCACTGGATTGATGAACGATTTGGGCGAACCAAAGCGGCCTTTCTCGACCAAGTAGGCCCAGAACTGCTTGGACTCTTCGAACTGAGTATTGATGGTTACCGACTTCTTGATGTCGATCGAACCGTCTGCCGACTCCGGCGTGTAGTTCAACTCACACAAGCCGGCGTGGCCGGTGCCTGCGTTGTTCCAGGGGTTGGAGCTTTCGATTGCCCCCGATTCCATCATTTCGAGCACTTCCAGCTTGATCGCCGGGTCGAGCTCTTTGAGCAGTACGGCCAAGGTCGCACTCATGATGCCGGCACCTACCAGCACCACATCCATTGTTTCGTAATCGTTTTGCGCCATTACCACTTCTCCGCAAACCAGCACTCAATAGACGTTCGTCAGCTTATGTATGCACACAGCCAATCAGCAGTCGGCGAGACGCTCAGGGTTGAGGGAAGCAGGCTTCTGGAAGCAGATGCCAACCGCGAGATCGTTCATTTTCGCCACACTCTTGTGAAGTTTTCCAAACCGTTCTTTCCACGCTCTTTTGGAGTCGTGAACCTCAAAACACGTCTGCTGGGCACGCTTTTCAACGACATAGAACGGCCATGCAGCGATTGCAGGCGTTATACGTGGGAGTAAGCGGCAGCCGGAAGGCAGCGCGAAGTGGGCGACTCTCTGGGGCGGAGCTGGTGCAATGGAGCATCAGCGATACGGCAAGGCCCGAACAGGAGGCGTCCTTATAATCGGGGCGAGATTATAAGGGCAAAGCAGGAAAATTGATCGCCTGGTGTGACTTTTCTTCTTCCGCCGGTCAGGCTGCCAGCGTTTGCCGCACGCGCAGGCATGGCGTGACCTGGGCAGTTCTGGCGCTAGCGGGCAGCGGTCGGTTGAGCCAGCTCAGGCAGCTGTGTTGCACCTCAATCCAGCCGGAGCCTTGTGGCGCCTGGGCTGACTGGCGCAATGCGCGGCAGATGCCTTGCGCATCGACCAGGGCAAATGAGCGCATCGAAGGGCGTGGGGCGAGCAGGTTGCGCAGTGAGAACATGGCGAATCACTCACGAACAAGGAAGACTAAAGTCTTATGCCTGAAGTGGGTTACAGGGGTGTTACGGGAACCAGTAAGCGCGATAAGCGTCCTAGGTTCTGTCGCCGTTTCATCGTGAGCCGCATTGCTGTGAGAAATGGCAGCAGACCCTGGCAAGCAGCGCTGTCAGGCATTTGCCGCGCTGGTTATACTGCGCGCCACTTCTACCCCTTATGTATGGAGAGTTGAGCATGCTGCATCGTCTGCTGTTTGGTCTGGTGGCTGTTGCCAGCCTTACTCTGGTGGGTTGTGCCCACAGCCCGCAACAACTCAGCCCACAACCCAAGCTTAATAGCCCGCTGACCGCTGTTGGCCAAGGCCAGCCGGTGGTGGTGCGCGTAGCCGATGGCCGTCCTTCGCCTGTATTGGGAACTCGCGGTGGTCTCTACCCGGAAACCAGCGCCATCAGCGTGAGCGGCCAGGACATCCTGCCCAAGCTGCAGGCCCAGGCTGAAGCGGCTGTACGTTTGCTCGGCTTTACCCCAAGCGCGAATGCCTACAACGCGCCGCAGCTGACCCTGACCCTGGCCGAACTGAAATACCAGTCGCCGAAAGAAGGCATGTACGTAACCGAAGCTGACATGACCGCTACCTTCCGGGTTGACGTGCAGAACAGCAGCCGGCGCTACAGCGGCCGTTACGGTGCCTCGTTGAACCAGCGTTTTGGCATGGCGCCGAATCAGGCGACCAATACCAAGCTGGTTGGTGATGTGTTGAGCGACGCCCTGACCCGCGCCTTCAAGGACCCGACCATCGGCCAGATGCTCGGGCAGTAAGCCTTATCGCTGTAATCAAAAAGCCCGGATTGATCCGGGCTTTTTTACATCTGCGCTTTGTACGCCTAAAACGATAACCCCTGCCTCAGGCCGCTTCGCTGTAAAAATCCGGCATGCTCATGCCGGTCAGCGTATCGACATCAGGCAGGGCGTAATGCTCGTGGCCGCCCATGGCGCAATAGACCAGCCAGTGGTCGTCCTGCACATTGAAAGACAGCCCGTTTACGACATCGTCCACCTCATCCAGCGAGTCGATCAGGTAGTCGCGGTCTTGCGGTTGGGCATGCAGCATGGTGTGTTCCTCCATGGATGTTTAAGACCTGTCGCCATGCTTGAAGCCTTTTTGGCCAGGGCGTTGCGACGAGTGTTAGACCATAGTTCACGAAGATGACAGTGTTTAGACCGCTTAGTCATAGTGGCTGCGATTCGTCGGAATCGAGCCGCGAGTGCTGCAACCTTCGGTAGACTCCGCGACCGTATTTGGGCTGCCCGGTCGTGCATCGGGTGTGCTGCTAATTAGGCGCGATGTTGGTCGCATGCCTTACAGACGTAGTAGAGGTCGAGGATGTCGTTGCAAGCGCTTTGGTTGCTGATCGAAGGTCAGCCTGGGCAGTGGCTTAATGGGCTGGCGCTGTTTTTTGCCTTGGCCGGCGCCTGGTTGCTGTTGGCTACCCGTCTGCGTGAGCAGCGTGCACAGGCCCGCGTGTTGGCGGGTAATGAGTTGAATGAGCTGGCGGAGCAGGCCTACGCCTGTGATGAACCTACATGGCGGCTGAACCAGTTTTTCGTCCGGTTTGGCTCTGTCTGCCTGGGGGGCGCACTGCTGCTGTCCTGGCTTAGTACGCGGCTGTAATACGCCCTCTGCGGCAATAAAAAACGGCAGCCATGGGCTGCCGTTTTTTATTGCCGCGGTTTGCCTAAAGCGGCAGACCAGCTTTGATCCGGTACTGGTTACGCACCGGGTTGGCGTATTGCAGAATCAGATAGGGCTGCTGCTCGCTCGGGCAGTTGGCCAGGCGCCGCTGCCATTCACTCTCGGCCGCGCTTAGCTCCTCGGCAGGAAATACGTCTGCGGCGCTGGGTACGGCCAGTTCCGGGTCGCGATCCACCCACATGGCGTAGGCCAGGTAATGCACAGGAAATAGCCGGTAGCCGGTGAGAATCTGCCTGTCCATTTCCGCAGCCAGCAGTTTGCTGTCTTCAATCCCTTGGCTGACCGGCGCACCGAAGTGCACATGCACGCGACCTTTGTAGCCCGTAATGCCGAGGGCAATGCTCTGGTCATCCTCGCCCGCCGCTTTGGCGTAGCTGCCAGTGCTGGCGCGGATAAACAGCTCGCGGGCCTTGGCCTGGTCGCAGGGGTCGTACTCGTAGCTGATCGATACTGGCGTCAGGCGCAGGGCGTTGATCACTTCGGCGAACGGCTCGCCCTTGCGGCTCATATGGAACATCTTGAGGATCGCCGAATCGGTGCGGTCATCACCATCCTTGGCGCGGCCTTCGGCCTGGGCGATCCAGATCGACTCGCTATCGTTGCGGATTGAGTGATTGATATAGGCCGACAGCAGCTGATAGGCCGCCAACTTCTCGCGCCGTCCGCTGATCGAACGGTGCACGATAAAGCTCTTGTTCAGGCGCATCAGGTCGCTGACAAACGGCTTCTGCAGCAGGTTGTCGCCGATGGCGATGCGCGGCGTCGGCAGGCCAGCGTGGTACACCGCGTAATTGACGAACGCCGGGTCCATGACGATATCGCGGTGGTTGGCGAGGAACAGATAGGCGTTGCCGGCCTGCAGGTGCTCGATACCGGAATAGCTCACGCCATCGGTCGCCTGCTCGATAGTGCGATCGACATAGCTCTCGATGCGCGTCTGTAATTGCGCCACTGAACTCACGTCGCGAAACTCAAGACGCAGGCGATAGGCTATAAGTGGTTTAAGCAGCCAGCCTAGCGAAGACGCCAGGCGCGGGAAGCGGAACTGAGTGAGGATGCCGAGAAACGCATCGTCGGCCAGCAGGCGCGCCAACACGGCAGGGACTTCGGCGTCGGCGTAAGGTCGGATGGCATCGAATTCGCCCATCATGTTCTCTTGTTGTGGGTGGCTATGGAGATGCTCACTGCGCTGAACGTCGGGCGTGAGATTGAACAACACGCGACTGCAGGGCCAGCTATAGACCAGCGATTATAACGCCAAGTCACAAGGAGGCAGCGATGCTGGAAAGTCAGGACTACCAATGTCCTTATTGTGGTGAGCAGGCTGAGGCGTTGCTCGACCTGTCGGCAGGCGATCAGGAGTACATCGAAGACTGTCCGGTGTGCTGCCGGCCGATTGTGTTTTCGCTGCAGACGGATGGCGAGGACTGGAGCCTGGACGTGCGCGGGGAGAATGATTGATGCAGCGAATCTACGAGCCGCAAGACCTGATGGAGGGCGAGCTGCTGCTGGGTATGCTGGCCAGTGAAGGGATCGAGGCCTACCTCACGGGGCGGCACTTGGCCGGCGCTGTGGGCGAGCTGCCGGCCTGTGGTCTGCTTGGTGTGATGGTGGATGATGACCAAGCGCACCGCGCGCATCAGCTGATCGCCGCGTACAATGCCGCCTTGCCACTGCCCGGCGATGAGCCGGATATCCTACAAGGTACGTTGCTCTGCTGATTGCGGTCTGTAGCGCTTCTGCCCTGCGGCCTTTCCTTCAAGTGTTATCGAGTTTCCCATGTGTGGACGTTATGCCCTGTTCCGTTGGACGCCTGCGTTTGCGGCGATTCCCGGTTTTCCTGCTGATCAGTTACCGCACTGGAGTATTTCGCCGCATAGTCAGGTGTTGCTGTTGCGCAATGTCGAGGGCGAGCGCCAGTTGACGCGTGCACGCTGGGGGCTGACTCCGCCCTGGCTGACGGATCTGACCAAGACTCCCGCCCAGGCGCGAGCGGAAACCCTGGCGGAGCAGCCGATGTTTCGTGAGGCGTTTCGTCTGCGCCGCGGCCTACTTCCTGCCAACGGTTTTTATGAGTGGCGCGGTACTGCGCGCAAGCGCCCGTACTGGCTTACGGGTGATGCCACGCCGCTGTATTTCGCCGCCTTATGGGAGGCTTATCCGGTGGAGGGGTGTGTCTACTTGAGCGCCGCAGTGGTGACTCAGGCGGCTGCTAGCCAGCGGCGCCCGCTGATTCTCGATGACGCGGGTCAGGCGGCCTGGTTAGCTGCCGACACACCGGCGGTTGAGTTGCAGGCTTTATTGGCGAGCCCGCAACCGGCGCTGCGTGAGCGAGTGCTGGCCAATCTGATCAATGATCCCAAGCTGGATGCGCCTGAGTGCCTGACGCCGGCCTAGGTTATTAACAAGGTGCAAAAAAAGGGCGGACTGCATAGCCGTCCGCCCTTTTGCTTACGCGTAGTCAAACCTTGAACTGATTGATCAAGCGACGTTGCTGTTCGGCCAGTTGGGTCAATTCGGCGCTGGCCTGGCTGGCTTCATCAGCGCCACCGGCCACTTCATTGGCCACTTGGCCAATGTTGGTGACGTTACGGTTGATGTCTTCGGCCACCGCACTTTGCTCCTCGGCGGCGCTGGCGATCTGCGTGTTCATGTCATTGATCACCGAGACCGCCTGAGTGATGGACTCCAGTGCTTCAGCGGCCTGGCTGGCCTGCTGCACGCTGACCTCAGTCTTGCTCTGGCTGTCTTCCATGACCGTGACGACATCGCGAGTGCCTTGTTGCAGTTGCTGGATCATGGTCTGGATTTCTTCGGTGGCCTTTTGGGTTTTCTGCGCCAGATTGCGCACCTCATCGGCTACCACGGCAAAGCCGCGACCCTGTTCGCCGGCACGGGCGGCCTCGATGGCAGCATTGAGTGCCAGCAGGTTGGTTTGCTCGGCAATCCCGCGAATGGCGACCAGGATGGCGGTGATGTTCTCGCTGTCCTTGGCCAGTGTTTGTACCACGGTGACCGCGCGACCAATTTCTTGTGCCAGGGCGGCAATTGCCTCGGCGGTGTGTTGCACTGTCTGTTTGCCTTGATTGGCGGCGCGGTCTGCATGGTTGGCGGCTTCGGCGGCATGGGTGGCGTTGCGTGCCACGTCCTGGGCGGTCGCGGTCATTTCATGTACGGCGGTAGCGACCAGTTCGATCTCCGCCAGCTGCTTCTGCACGCCCGTGTTGGTGCGGATGGCGATGTCGGCGGTGTGTTCGGAAGAGTCGCTGACTTTCTGCACCGAACTGACCACCTGGGTAATCATGCTTTGTAGCTTACCGAGGAAGGTGTTGAAGCCCCTGGCGATATCGCCCAGTTCATCGCTGCGGTTCACGTCCAGGCGGCGGGTCAAATCGCCATCGCCCTGGGCAATGTCGTCGAGCATGACCACCATCTGTCGCAGTGGGCGGGCGATGCCATAGCCGACGAACCAGATCACCAGCATGCCAAGGCCTGCAACCAGTAAACCCACCAGTGCCATGCCCAATGTATCTGCTTCGGCCTGCTGAGTGAGGCCGGCCTGCAGTTCATTCAGGTCCGCAAACACGGCACTGGTTGGCAGAACGATGGCCAGGGTCCAGCGTGTCGAGGTGCCAGCCACTTGGAACGGCAGCAGCAGTTGGAGTAGTTGGCGCTCTTCGTCGAGTTTGTTGATCGGCTGCTCATTGCTGCTCTGCTTGAGCTGGCTCAGAAGCTCGGCATCAATCGCCTTGCTTGCCGGCTGGCCAATTAATGCGGCGTCCTGGGTTGCGGCGATCAGGGTGCCGTTGGACGCAATCAAGGCCAGTTCCCCGGCGCCGTCATACAACCCGGCCTTGGCGGTTGTGAGCAGCTCCTGAATAAAGTCCAGGGCCAGGTCGTTGCCAGCTACGCCGCGGAATTGACCATTGACCATGATCGGCGCGTTGAAGGCGGCAACCAGCACCTGCTTACCGCCAAAGTCATAGGAGGCGGGGTCAATTACGCAGGGTTTGCCAGTTTCCTTGGGGCACAGGTAATACTCGCCTGTGCGCACCCCGGTGGGTTGAATTTCTTCACTTTCCATTTGCTCAACGGTCAGTGCGTCGAGCTTGATTTGGTCGCCTTCTCGGTACCACCAGGGCATGAAACGGCCGGTGTTGTCGTACCCATTCTCTTTTTGGTCAACATACAGGTCGTCGTCCTGGTCGAACGCGTTCGGTTCCCAGCCGATATAGAGGTCGATGAGTTCTGGGTTGACCTTGAGGTACTCACTGACCAGCTTGCTCAGTTCCTCGCGAGTCAGGCTGATACCGGGGCTGCCATCGGCACTGGCCATCTGGCTGTTGAGGGTGGCCAGGGATTTGGCAACGGTCATGGGACGTTCGAATTGGCGCTGCAGTTGGCCAACCTGGGCTTGAGCCAGAGCGTTCAGGCGCTGATCAATCACTGTTTCGAGCAGCGCCTGGGTGCGCTCTTGCACCTGGGTCTGGGTACGCCCCCCGGCGAACAGGGCGTAGAGTACCAATGCGACGATAACAGCCAGGATGCTGGCCCCCGCCATAAGCGCAACGGAAGACTGGATCGATTTGAATCGCATAGGGACTCCTCAACTACGGGTTACACCTGTCCCTGGTATATCGGCTGTGTAGCTTCAAAGCATTAGCTCGATTCTGTGATTTAGCAACGTGTGCGGCGGCCTATTCTGCAGCGCCTGCGGGTTGTGTTGCCCAGGTGCACGGCCTAGCATACGGTCCCTGTCGTGAAGGAGAACTGACATGAATACCCCATTTCGTCTGGCCGCTTTGGCGCTCTGCAGCCTGCTGACGGCCTGCCAGGCCGTAAACACCACCAGCGGCGGCGCTGTCGGTGTCGAGCGCAAGCAGTACATGTTCAGCATGCTCTCGACCCAAGAAGTCAATCAGATGTATGCGCAGTCCTATCAGCAGACCCTCGGCGAGGCCTCCAGTAAGGGTGTGTTGGATAAAACCAGTAACAATGCCAAGCGCTTGCGCACCATTGCCGACCGTTTGATCAAGCATGCCCCGTTGTTTCGTCCGGATGCGGCGCAGTGGCAGTGGGAGGTCAATCTGATCAAAAGCCCTGAGCTGAACGCCAACTGCGGCCCGGGTGGGAAGATCATTTTCTACAGCGGGATCATCGAAAAGCTCAAGCTCACTGACGATGAAATCGCCGCGATCATGGGGCACGAAATGGCCCACGCACTGCGTGAGCACAGCCGTGAGTCCATGTCCAAAGCCTATGGTGTTGAGCTGGCCAAGCAGGGCGCTGGTGCCTTGCTGGGGCTGGGTTCCGACAGTTTGGCGCTGGCCGATGCCGCCGTGCAGTACGGCATGATGCTGCCAAACAGCCGTGGCAATGAGAACGAGGCGGATCTGATTGGCCTGGAGCTCGCAGCCCGGGGTGGCTACAACCCCAATGCTGCGGTCAGCCTGTGGCAGAAGATGGCCGCCGCCAGTGAAGGCGCGCCACCTGAGTTCATGAGCACGCACCCGTCATCCAATAGCCGTATCGCGTCTCTGCAGGCAGCTATTCCCAAGGTGATGCCGCTGTATGAGCAGGCACGCTAATCCGCGTTAAGCAAAAAGCCCCCAAATGGGGGCTTTTTATTGGGTGTTTGTTGATCAGGGCAAGGCTTTGGCCGCAAAGGGTTGGGTGGCCAGGCCCAATTGTGAGCGGAAGCTCTCCATGTCAAACATGGTGCAGATTTCCTGAATTTCATTAGTGGAGGTAATGGTCCAGAAGGCCATGGCTGAGATGCTCAGCACCTTGTCACTGGGCGGGTAGCCGAGTGCGGGTTTCTGGATGGTGCCGATCAAGGTGCTCCAGGTGACCACTTTGTTGTCTTCGGCGATGCACTCCTCGACCACCACCTGCAGGTCCGGCATGGCATGGCGGATGTCCTGCACCATCTGGGCAAAGGCAGAGCTGGTCAGCGGTCTGCCAATAAACGAACTCTTATAGAGAAAGTCTTTGCTGTGCAGTTGTTCTGCCAGCGCCGTGCGGCCTTTATTCCAAGACAGGTCTATATGGTGGCGGACCAGTTTTTTCCGATCATCCAGTGACATGGGCGTCTCCCTGACGGCTGTGTGGGCAGAATGTTGCGCACTGTAGCAGCCGCCTGGAAGCCGAGGTATTGGCCGAAACGCCAGTCTCCTGGCGTCAACTAGCTGTCAGACAAATCCGCTGAATTTCAGTGCCTGGTACACCGCATACACCGCCAGTGCTGCAAATGCACAGGCGGCCACACGGCGGATCAGTGTCAGTGGCAGGCGTTCCGCCGCGAAGTTGCCGGCCAGTACCACTGGCACGTTGGCAATCAGCATGCCGAGGGTTGTGCCAATGACCACCAGAACAAAGTACGGGTACTGCGCGGCCAGCATCACCGTGGCGACCTGGGTTTTGTCGCCCATTTCCGCGAGGAAGAAGGCAATCAGGGTGGTCAGGAATGGCCCGTAGCGCTTGAACTTTGAGCTTTCGTCGTCATCCAGTTTGTCTGGGATCAGTGTCCACAGAGCCACAGCTACAAAGCTGGCAGCAAGAATCCAGCTCAGGGTGGCGGGGGAGAAGAAGCTGGCAACCCAGTTGCCGATGGCGCCGGCCGCAAAATGATTAGCCAGTGTGGCGACCACGATGCCCCAAATGATGGGCCACGGTTTGCGAAAACGCGCAGCCAGCAGTAAGGCGAGCAACTGCGTTTTGTCGCCTATTTCGGCCAAGGCCACGATAAAGGTGGGGACAAACAGGGATTCGAGCATCAGGCTTTCCTAAAGGGGCGGGTCGACATGGCTATGACACGTACAGCCTTCCCGCCCCGGGTAAGGTGTGCGTGTCATAGGTCTTGTCAAACCGCAGGCCCCACTGGGTGGGCCTTGGGTCGCACGCGCCATGCTCTGCTGAGCAAGTATGTTGACGCGTGCCGGGCGAGCTGGCGCTCACGGGAGACTACTCCCCTAGGACGCGCGCATTCTGCCCGCGCATCCGTGATAGGGCAAGCCCCGTTTAGCTGTTGCTGGCGCGGTAGATGCGAAAGCCTTTGGCGTCGGCCAGGGTCTGGCAGGGGCCGAGGTGCTGTTCGATCAGCGGTGGATACTTGAGAAAACTGTTGGCCACCAGGCGCAATTCGCCTTTGCTGGTCAGGTGTTGGCGGGCTTGGCGCAGCAGGTGTTCGGTGGCCTGGTAGTGAGTGTGCACGCCTTGGTGAAAGGGCGGGTTACTGAGGATGGCACTCAGACCCGTGGGTGCCGCATCAATGCCGTCGCCATTGATCACGTCAGCCTGCAGGCCATTGGCTGCAAGGGTCAGACGGCTGCTTTCGACGGCAAAAGCGTCCACGTCCAGCAGGGTGATCTGGCTGTCTGGGTAGCGGCGTTTCAGCGCCGCGCCGAGTACGCCGGCTCCACAGCCGAAATCCAGAATATGTCCGCTGGGCAAGCCATCGAGGTGTTCAAGTAGCAGGGCACTGCCTACGTCTAGGCGGCCATGGCTGAATACGCCCGGCAGGCTAAGCACCTGCAGCGGTCCGTCGGTCAGGGCCAGTTCGTAGCGTTGTGCCAGGCTGTGCAGATCCGGCGCGGCGGGTGCGTACTCAACCCGTACTTGCCAGAGCTGGCAGTGCCGCGCGCTGTCGAGCTTGCGTGCTTGACCGAAGTTCGCCAGCTGCTTGGCGGCGCGCTCAATGCCGGCACGTTTTTCACCGACCAGAAACAGTTCGCGGCCATTCAGGCGCGCCGCCAGGGCATTGAGTAGGTATTCGGTCAGCTCGCGGGACTTCGGCAGAAACAGCACGGCTGCCTGGAAGTCGCGTTCTCCAGGTTGAGTGCCAAAGTGACAGCGAGTGCTGAAGCGGGCATCCAGCAGTGCGTGCTCGCCGGCATGCCAGCTCCAGCCGTGGGCTTCAGGAAGTTGGCCAAGCAGATCATCTGCTGGTAAACCGGCAAGCAGCAGCGGGCCGTTGAATAGATCAGCCTGGCGTAGCAGTACTTCGCTTCGCGGGTCCATAAGCGCTCCTCGAAAAAAGTCGCGTAGCTTAGCTGACAACGCGCATAGGCGTGCCGTTGAAGAAGGCCAGAGCATTTTCACTCAGTTGGCCGACAATGCGTTGCCGCGCTTCGCGGCTGCCCCAGGCGCTGTGCGGGGTGATGATCAGCCTTGGAATATCGGCGGCGAGCAAGGGATTGCCATCTTTCGGCGGCTCCTGGGTCAGTACATCGGTTGCCGCCCCGCCCAGGTGCCCGGCGCGCAGTGCGTCAGCCAGGGCTTGCTCATTGATCAGGCCGCCGCGGGCGGTATTGATCAGAAAAGCGGTGGGCTTCATCAGGCTGAGTTCGCGGGCGTCGATCAGGTTCAGGGTGTCGCTGTTCAGTGGGCAGTGCAGGGTCAGCGCATCGACCTGGGGCAGCAACTCATCCAGTGACAGGCGGTCTTCACGCGCAGGACGGCCAGGCAGCTGGCCGAGCAGCACGCGCATCCCAAAGGCTTCGGCCAGTTTGGCGACTGCACCGCCCAGCTCACCATGGCCAAGCAGACCAAGGGTTTTGCCGTGCAGCTCGACGATCGGGTGATCAAGCAGGCAGAACTGCTGCGCCTGCTGCCAGTGGCCTGCGCGAACGTCCTGCTGGTAATCGGGCAGGCGCGTGGCCAGGGCAAGAAGCAACATCAGGGTGTGTTGTGCCACCGATGGCGTGCCGTAACCCTGGCAGTTGCTGACGATCACGCCGTGGGCGCGGGCTGCGCTGAGATCAATCGGGTTGGTCCCGGTAGCGGCCACCAGTACCAGCTTCAGCTCCGGGCAGGCGGCGAACACCTCGGCATTCAGCGGCACCTTGTTGCTGATCGCCACCTGCACGCCCTGCAGGCGTTCGATGGTTTGCGCCTGGGTGCTGTGCGGATACAGCTGTAGGTCGGCAAAGCAGGCGCTCAGACTGGACAGGTCGAGGTCGCCCAGGTCGAGTGAGTTGTGGTCGAGAAAGGCGGCGCGGTGACTGTTACTCATCAGCTGTATCTATCCTGCGGGTTTGAGCGGGGAGTAAGGTGGCGAGCCTAACAGAATCATTTCGACGTCGCGGAGCCGCCCCATGTACTGGACCGAGTTTTTAGCTGTGGCCCTGATCCACTTGCTGGCTGTGGCCAGCCCTGGCCCGGATTTCGCGATTGTGGTGCGCGAAAGTGTGGCCCATGGTCGGCGTGCCGGCATCTTCAGTGCGATTGGTGTGGGCTGCGGGATTTTTATCCATGTGGCCTATTCGCTACTGGGTATCGGCTTGATCGTGTCGCAGTCGATTGTGTTGTTCAACGCCCTCAAGTGGCTGGCCGCGGCTTACCTGCTGTACATCGGCATCAGGGCATTGCGTGCCAAACCGGCCAGCCCGAGCGATGCCGAGTTGAGCCTGGATGAAGGTGAGCGCTCGCCGCGTGCAGCCTTTGTGGCGGGCTTTGTAACCAATGGCCTGAACCCCAAGGCCACGCTGTTCTTCCTCTCGCTGTTTACCGTTGTGATCAACCCGCATACGCCGCTGCCGGTACAGGCGGGCTACGGCGTTTATCTGGCGGTGGCCACGGCGCTGTGGTTCTGCATGGTCGCTCAGTTGTTCAGTCATCAGCGGGTGCGTGCCGGTTTTGCGCGGATGGGTCACTGGTTTGATCGGTTGATGGGGGCGGTGCTGGTGGGATTGGGCGTCAAGCTGGCGTTTAGCGAGTTGCGCTAAGAACCTGTCTAACGCCTGCTGCGCGTCGGCCCTGCTGCGTTATAAACAGGCTCGGAATGCTCATTTACATCAGTAAACTCCGCTTCCTTGCCTGTTTTTGCCTTGCATGGCTCTAGCTCGCAAGACGTTAAACAGGTTCTGAGTCGAGCGCAGTAACAAAAAACGCCCCGCATTGCGGGGCGTTTTCATTAGTGCAGAGTCGATTTACTCGTCTTTACCTTTACTGCGCATCGCGCGCTGCACTTCGCGGTCGGCGTCGCGTTCTTTCTCGGTGTGGCGCTTGTCAAAGTCTTTCTTACCCTTGGCCAGGGCAATTTCGCACTTGATCAGATGCGCCTTCCAGTAAATCGACATGGCCACACAGGCGTAGCCTTTCTGCTGAACGGCGCCGAACAGCTTGTCCAGCTCGCGCTTGTTCAGCAGCAGCTTGCGGGTGCGTGTTGGGTCGGCGATCACATGGGTGCTCGCTGCCGTCAGTGGGGTGATGTGGCAGCCCATCAGCCAGGCTTCATCGTTTTTCAGCAGCACATAGCTGTCGACTAACTGAGCTTTGCCGGCGCGCAGACTTTTCACTTCCCAGCCGGCCAGGACCAAGCCTGCCTCGAACCTGGATTCGACGAAGTAGTCATGCATCGCCTTCTTGTTTTGCGCGATGGTGCCTTGCGGGTGTTTCTTTTGTTTAGCCATAGGGCGCGCATTATAGGGAGTCACTGGCGCGGGCGCTATGTGTACGGCAGGGCAAAATCGGCTCTGCTTGGCGGCTGGGCACTGCGCGGTGTCGGCTGTGCTTGAGCCGCCCTGGCGAATCCCCGACAATGCGCGATCTTTTTTCAATAGAGCAGGCTAGCCGAGCATGGCGAACGATAAGGTTTCGATACACGGCGCCTGGGCCAGCCGTTGGGTGTTTATTCTGGCTGCGACTGGTTCGGCTGTTGGCTTGGGCAATATCTGGAAGTTCCCCTATATGACCGGCATGTACGGCGGCGGGGCTTTCGTGATGATGTACCTGGTGTGCATCTTTATGGTCGGCTTACCGATCATGCTCGCTGAAACCCTGATTGGTCGGCGCGGCCGGCAGAGCCCGGTGAATACCCTCAAGACCCTGGCCATTGAGTCGGGTGCTTCGCCTAAATGGTCCTGGGCAGCGCTGATGGGCATGATCGCGGCGTTGCTGATTCTGTCGTTTTATAGTGTGGTCGCCGGTTGGTCGCTGGATTACATCCTCAGCATGGGTGGCGGGCAGTTTACCGGCGTGAGTGCCGAGGGTGCTGGCGCCGCGTTTGGTGCGCTGACGGCCGACCCTTGGCGGCTGACCTTGTGGCATACGCTGTTTATGCTGCTGACCGGCTTTGTCATCGCCCGTGGCGTGGTGGCTGGTCTTGAGCGCAGCCTGCGCATCATGATGCCGCTGCTGTTCGTGCTGCTACTAGTGCTGCTGGGTTACAGCATGACCACCGGGCACTTTATGCAGGGCTTTCACTTTCTCTTCGATTTCCAGCCGGACCGCGTGCTCGATGGTGTGCTGGCCGCCATGGGCCATGCCTTCTTTACCCTGAGCGTCGGCGTGGGCGCGATCATGGTTTACGGCTCGTATATGCCTAAGAACGCCTCGATTGGCGGCACCATTCTCACCGTCGGTATTCTCGACACCCTGGTAGCTCTCACTGCTGGTATGGCGCTGTTCCCCATCGTCTTCGCCGGTGGTCTGGAGCCTGGCGCAGGGCCAGGGCTGATGTTTGTAACCTTGCCGGTGGCGTTCGGCAATATCGCTTTTGGCCAGGTGATGGGCACGCTGTTCTTTATCCTGGTGCTGATCGCTGCCTGGACCTCGTCGATCTCCATGCTGGAGCCGGCGGTGGCCTATTTGGTCGAGCGCACCAAGCGCAGCCGGGTGCTGGTCACCAGCGTGCTGGCGTTCCTCTGCTGGGTAGTCGGTATGGGTACGGTGCTGTCCTTTAACTTGGGGGCTGAAGCTAAGTTCTTTGTCTTCGCCGAGGATGGTTTCCACCTATTCCAATGGGGCGCCGAAGGTGGGCGGAATTTCTTCGACACCATCGACTACCTGACCAGCCGTATTCTGTTGCCGCTCGGTGGCCTGGCGTTTGCCCTATTCGCCGGCTGGGTGCTAAAGCGTGAAGCCGTGCGCGAAGAGCTGGCGATGAAAAGCCCGCTACTGTTCAACGTGGTGTACTGGTTGATTCGTGTGGTCGCGCCAATTGGTGTGCTGATCGTGTTTATCGCAGAGCTGAGCAAATGATCGCCTGCATCCTGTTTAACCAAGTGGTTGGGTTATGAGCACTCATATTCAGCGTTCGGCGCTGTTGCCTTATCCCGCGCGGGCGCTGTTTGATCTGGTCAATGATGTGGCCAGTTACCCGCAGTTTTTGCCCTGGTGTTCGGCCAGTGAAGTGCTTGAGGTCAGCGACACGCATATGCGCGCCAGCCTTGCGGTGGCTAAAGGCGGCTTGAGCCAGCGCTTTGTCACGGCCAACACCCTGGTGCCGGGCGAGCTGATCAAGCTGACTCTGGTCGAGGGGCCGTTCACCCAGCTGTATGGGCATTGGGAATTCAAGGCGCTGGGCGAAAAGGCCTGCAAGATCAGCCTGGATCTGACCTTCGACTATGCCGGGCCTCTGGTACGCGCGACCCTCGGGCCGCTGTTCAATCAGGCCACCAATACTCTGGTCGATGCTTTCTGCCAAAGGGCCAAGCAACTCTATGGATAAGCCAAACATCGTGGTCGAAGTGGTCTACGCCCTGGCCGACAAACAGAAGCTGCTGCGCCTGAGTTTGCCTTATGGCACTACGGTGCGCCAGGCAGCGGTACAGTCCGGCATGCAGGCGCACTTTGCCGATCTGGACCTGCACAACAGCCCGCTGGGGATCTTCGGCAAGGCGGTGAGCAAGCCCGATGAGCGCGTGTTGGAAGAGGGTGAGCGGGTGGAGATCTACCGGCCGCTGATCGCCGATCCGAAAGAAGTGCGCAAGCAGCGTGCGGCCAAGGCGGCGCAAGCCAAGGCCGAGGATGCCGGACAGTAAGTGCTGAACGCATGATTTGCAGAGATGCAGACATAAAAAAGCCCGGACATGTCCGGGCTTTTTTATCAGCAAATGTTACTGCGGTGTGCTTTCCAGTGGCTCTGGAGTCGGTACCGGCACGACTTTCACGTCGTCCACTTCGCGCTGAATCTGCTCCAGTAGCGAGCCCGGAGCGGGCTTATCTTCAACCTGCGGCTGCTGAGTGGCTTGCGGAGTGGTAACGCCGCTGTCTTCACCCAGGATGGCCTGGTCGCGGCTGACGCCCGGCATAAAGTCGCCAGACAAGCCAACCAGTTGGTCGTCGGCATTGAAGTTAACGCTTACACGCTCCTGCAGGCGCTTACCGCCACCCGGCTGGATGCTGTACAGGTAATCCCAGCGGTTGGCGTGGAAGGTGTCAGTGAGCAGAGGGTTGCCCATGATAAACCGCACTTGCTTGCGGGTCATTCCCGGCCGCAACTGGTCTATCATGTCCTGCGTGACGACATTGCCCTGTTGAATGTCGATTTTATAAACCCCGGGGAATGAACAACCGGCGAGTGCGAGTAGCCCCGTAAGGGTGAGGCTGGTCAGCAGGAGTTTGGTTTTTTGCATCGGTGGGCGACTTCCACTATCTTGGCTGGGCAATATAACCCCGGATCATACCCGCAATAAAGGAAGCTGCGAAGCCGCTTCCGTGAGAAAGCAGACCATGGTTGAAAATAGCGAACTACGCAAGGCTGGCCTGAAAGTGACCCTGCCACGGGTCAAGATACTGCAAATGCTCGACTCTGCCGGTCAGCGTCACATGAGTGCTGAAGATGTCTACAAGGCACTGATGGAGGCGGGGGACGACGTAGGTTTGGCAACTGTGTACCGCGTACTGACCCAGTTTGAAGCAGCAGGTCTGGTGGTTCGTCATAACTTCGATGGCGGTCATGCGGTCTTCGAATTGGCGGACAGTGGCCATCACGACCATATGGTCTGTGTCGATTCCGGTGAAGTGATCGAGTTCTTCGATGCCGAGATTGAAAAGCGTCAGAAAGAAATCGTCAAAGAACACGGCTTTGAGCTGGTTGATCACAACCTTGTGCTGTATGTGCGCAAAAAGAGCTGATTGATCGGCATATGAAAAAGGCGACCTTGGGGTCGCCTTTTTTCTTGCTTTGTTTTGGGGTCAGGCTTGAGCGCTGCTGACCATCTTTCTGGCGTGGGCCAATGACTCCTCTGTCAGGTCGACGCCGCCGAGCATGCGTGCGATTTCCTCGACACGTTGCGCGCTGTCTAGCTTGCTGACAGCGGTACGGGTGGCGTCACTGTCGCGCACTTTGTGCACAAATAAGTGCTGGTGACCTTGTGCGGCTACTTGCGGCAAGTGGGTAACAGTCAGCACCTGGCCGCGCTCGCCGAGCCGGCGCAACAGTTGCCCGACCACTTCTGCGGTGGGGCCGCCGATGCCGACGTCAACTTCATCGAATACCAACGTCGGTACCCGCGAGGTTTGCGCGGTGATCACCTGAATCGCCAGGCTGATACGCGACAGCTCGCCGCCCGAGGCAACTTTGGCCAGGGCTTTCAGCGGTTGGCCAGGGTTGGCGCTGACGAGAAACTCCAGCTGCTCTAGGCCATTCGGGTGTGGCTCGCTACTGCTGTTGGCGCTTAGCTTGATGTTGAAACGCCCGCCCGGCATGCCGAGGTTCTGCATTTCCTGTTCAACTGCTCTGGCCAACTGGTCGGCGGCGCTATTACGCAAAGTGCTCAGCTCGGCAGCCTTTTCCTGATAATGCCGCTCGAAGGCGGCCAGTTCGTCGCTCAGGCGCTCGGCAGCCTGGTCGTCGGCATTCAGGCTTTCCAGCTCTTCAAACAGCTGTTGCTGCATGGCGCCCAACTCGGTTGGTTGGATGCGGTGCTTGCGCGCCAGGGTGTAGATCGCGTCCAGGCGTTCTTCCATTTGCTGCAGGCGCTCGGGGTCGCCGTCGAAGTGGTCGAGAAAGCGGTTCAGCTCGCCGACGGCTTCTTCTACCTGGATTTGCGCGCTGGCCAGCAGGTTGGTGGCTTCGCTCAATGCGCCGGGCTGACCCTGGAAGGCGCTGAGGCGATTGAGGCTGCTGGTCAGGGCGGACAGCACGTTGCCAGCGTCATTCTCGCTGCATTGCTCGATCACCAGGCGGCATGCGCTGAGCAGGCTTTCGGCGTTGGTCAGGTTTTTATGTTCCTGCTCCAGTTGTTCTAGCTCGTCCTCACCCAAGGCTAGGTTATCCAGTTCTTCGAGCTGATAACTGAGCAATTGGTGGCGTGCGCGTTGCTCGTCGCCGATGTTGGCGATGCGTTCCAGCTCATTGCGCGTCTGTTTCCAGCGCTGTGCAGCGAGCTGCACCTGGCGCGCCAGTTCCTGGCTGCCAGCATATTCATCAAGCAGGCGGCGGTGGGTGTCAGGTTTGAGCAGTGACTGATGTTCGTGTTGGCTGTGAATGTCGATCAGCAGTTCGCCCAGAGCCTTGAGGTCACCTTGCGGGCAGGGTGATCCGTTGATATAGCCGCGCGAGCGGCCTTCGGCGGTGATCACTCGGCGCAGGATGCACGGGCCGTCGTTGTCCAGGTCACGCTCGGCCAACCAGGCGCGGGCTTCCGGGATGTCGTGCAGGTCGAAGCTGGCGAGGATGTCCGCCTTGTCCGCACCGGGACGTACCACGCCGCTGTCGGCACGATCACCCAGTGTCAGGCCTAGGGCGTCGAGCATGATCGACTTGCCGGCACCGGTTTCGCCGCTGATCACGCTCATGCCGGCGTCCAGCTCTAGATCAAGGTGTTCAACGATGGCGTAGTTGTGTACGGACAGGTGCACCAGCATGGCGAGGGCCTCCCAAGTTCATGTCTGGTTATTTATACAGTGTTTTTTTGTGGGCTGACAATCCGTCTGTTGTCCTTGAAACCACATTTTTTGACCCCATATAGCAGCCAGGTACGTGAGTTAAGGCTCGCGTCGGATTTATAAGAGGAGAGACGCATGGCTGACGAACAGACCCTGGATACGCAGAATCCCGATGTACAAACAGCTGCCGAAGCGGCTGCGGGCGATGACCTGGTTGCCCGCGTGCAAGCGCTGGAAGAGCAACTGGCTACTGCGCAGGATCAGTCGCTGCGCATGGCTGCCGATCTGCAGAATGTGCGCCGCCGCGCCGAGCAGGATGTAGAGAAGGCGCATAAATTCGCTCTGGAGAAATTCGCCAACGATCTGTTGCCGGTGGTGGATAGCCTGGAGCGCGGTCTTGAGCTGTCGAATCCGGATGATGAGGCGATCAAGGCTGTACGTGAGGGCATGGAGCTGACACTCAAGCTGTTCGGCGACACCCTCAAGCGTCACCAGTTGGAAGCCATTGATCCGCATGGTGCACCGTTCAACGCCGAACACCATCAGGCGATGGCGATGCAGGAAAGCACCAGCGTCGAGCCAAACAGCGTGCTCAAGGTGTTCCAGAAGGGCTACATGCTCAATGGTCGTCTGCTGCGCCCCGCCATGGTGGTGGTCAGCAAGGCGCCGGTAGAAGCGCCGCCATCGATCGATGAGCAGGCTTGAAATTCGCCGAGCTGCCCCCATTAAACAGTCAAGCGTTTTAGTGCTACCGCCGCTGACAACGATCAGTGGCGGGATTATCAAAGTTTCGGGAGAGTGAAGATGGGCAAAATTATTGGTATCGACCTGGGGACCACCAACTCGTGCGTCTCGGTTCTGGAAAACGGTGTCGCTAAAGTTATCGAAAACGCTGAAGGCGCGCGTACTACGCCGTCAATCATCGCGTATGCCAACGACGGTGAAATCCTCGTCGGCCAGTCGGCCAAGCGTCAGGCCGTGACCAATCCGCATAACACCCTGTATGCGGTAAAGCGTCTGATCGGTCGTCGTTTTGAAGAAGACGTCGTGCAGAAAGACATCCAAATGGTGCCGTACAAGATCGCCAAGGCGGACAACGGTGACGCTTGGGTTGAAGTGAACGGCCAGAAGATGGCTCCGCCGCAAATCTCGGCTGAAATCCTGAAGAAAATGAAGAAAACCGCCGAAGACTACCTCGGCGAGCCAGTGACCGAAGCGGTGATCACCGTGCCGGCCTACTTCAACGACAGCCAGCGTCAGGCCACCAAAGACGCCGGCCGTATTGCTGGTCTGGATGTAAAACGCATCATCAACGAGCCTACCGCGGCTGCTCTGGCGTACGGTATGGACAAGGCCAAGGGCGATCACACCGTGATCGTCTATGACCTGGGTGGCGGTACCTTCGACGTTTCCGTGATCGAGATCGCTGAAGTTGACGGCGAGCACCAGTTCGAAGTGTTGGCCACCAACGGCGACACCTTCCTCGGTGGTGAAGACTTCGACATTCGTCTGATCGACTACCTCGTTGACGAATTCAAGAAAGAAAGCGGCATGAACCTCAAGGGTGACCCGCTGGCCATGCAGCGCCTGAAAGAAGCCGCTGAGAAAGCCAAGATCGAACTGTCCTCGAGCCAGTCGACCGACGTGAACCTGCCGTACATCACTGCAGACGCCACCGGTCCTAAGCACCTGAACGTGAAGATCTCCCGCGCCAAGCTGGAATCGCTGGTTGAAGACCTGGTGCAGCGCACCATCGAGCCATGCCGTATCGCGCTGAAAGACGCTGGTATCGACATCGGTGCGATCAACGACGTGATCCTGGTCGGCGGTCAGACCCGCATGCCGCTGGTACAGAAGCTGGTAACCGATTTCTTCGGTAAAGAAGCGCGTAAAGACGTTAACCCGGACGAAGCTGTAGCCATGGGTGCTGCTATCCAGGGTGCGGTTCTGTCTGGCGACGTGAAAGACGTGCTGCTGCTCGACGTCAGCCCGCTGACTCTGGGTATCGAAACCATGGGCGGCGTGATGACTGCGCTGATCGAGAAAAACACCACGATTCCGACCAAGAAATCGCAAGTGTTCTCGACTGCTGACGACAACCAAGGCGCTGTGACCATTCACGTGCTGCAGGGCGAGCGCAAGCAAGCCAGCGGTAACAAGTCGCTGGGCAAATTCGACCTGGCCGAGATTCCGCCAGCTCCGCGTGGCGTACCGCAGATCGAAGTAACCTTCGATATCGATGCCAACGGCATCCTGCACGTCGGCGCGAAAGACAAGGCCACCGGCAAGACTCAGTCGATCGTGATCAAGGCCAACTCCGGTCTGTCTGAAGAAGAAATTCAGCAGATGGTTCGTGATGCCGAAGTCAACGCCGAGGAAGATCGCAAGTTCGAAGAGCTGGCGACCGCACGTAACCAAGGCGATCAGCTGGTGCACGCCACCCGCAAGATGATCACCGAGGCCGGCGACAAAGCTACTGCCGACGAGAAGACTGCTATCGAAACCGCATTGAGCGCACTGGAAGTGGCGATCAAGGGTGACGACAAAGCTGAAATCGACGCCAAGATGACCGCGCTGTCCGAAGTGACCGCACCGCTTGCGCAGAAGATGTACGCCGAGCAGCCGCAGCCAGGTGCGCAAGCCCCGGGTGCTGAGCAAGCCAAGGACGCAGGCGACGACGTGGTCGACGCTGAGTTCGAAGAGGTCAAAGACAACAAATAAATAGGCGCAAGCTTATGCCGCTCTGGTCGGGCGTGACGCGAGTCGCGTTCGGCATGATCCGCCGCGCGGGAGCTTGCTCCCGCGTTGGCGTGTCTGGAGTAGACGATTTAAAGGTGTTGAAGACTTATGGCTAAACGCGATTTTTATGAGGTGCTCGGTGTCGAGCGCGGCGCCAGCGAAGCGGAGCTGAAAAAAGCCTACCGCCGTCTGGCCATGAAGTATCACCCCGACCGTAACCCGGACGATAAAGCCGCCGAAGAGAAGTTCAAGGAAGCCAACGAGGCTTACGAAGTGCTTTCC
This sequence comes from Pseudomonas sp. 9AZ, assembly GCF_902506525.1. NCBI lineage: Bacteria > Pseudomonadati > Pseudomonadota > Gammaproteobacteria > Pseudomonadales > Pseudomonadaceae > Pseudomonas > Pseudomonas sp. 9AZ. The sequence goes on along the minus strand of NZ_LR733840.1, from coordinate 3,603,933 downwards.
GATGCGGCCAAACGTTCGGCTTACGATCAGTACGGCCACGCCGGTGTCGACCCGCAAATGGGTGGCGGCGGTGGCGGCCCAGGCGGGGCGAACTTCTCCGATATCTTCGGTGATGTATTCAGCGATTTCTTCGGTGGCGGTGGTCGTGGCGGTCAACGTGGCGGCGCACAGCGCGGCAGTGACCTGCGCTACACCCTGGAGCTGGATCTGGAAGAAGCGGTGCGCGGCACTGCGGTGACCATTCGCGTGCCGACGCTGGTCAATTGCAAACCTTGCGATGGCTCGGGCGCGAAGAAGGGCACCACGCCGGTGACCTGTACCACCTGTGGTGGTATCGGCCAGGTGCGTATGCAGCAAGGCTTCTTCTCGGTGCAGCAGACCTGTCCGCGTTGTCACGGCAGCGGCAAGATGATCACCGATCCTTGCGGCTCCTGCCACGGTCACGGCCGGGTCGAAGAGCACAAGACCTTGTCGGTTAAAGTGCCGGCTGGCGTCGATACCGGCGACCGCATTCGTCTGTCTGGCGAAGGCGAGGCGGGTGCCATGGGCGGCCCAGCGGGCGATCTGTATGTGGTGGTGAATGTGCGCGAGCACGCGATCTTCCAGCGCGACGGCAAGCACCTGTACTGCGAAGTGCCGATCAGCTTTGCCGATGCGGCCCTGGGTGGCGAGCTGGAAGTGCCGACCCTGGATGGTCGAGTCAAGCTGAAGATCCCGGAAGGCACGCAGACCGGCAAGATGTTCCGCTTGCGTGGCAAGGGCGTCGCGCCCGTGCGTGGCGGTGGTGCCGGCGACTTGATGTGCAAGGTGGCGGTGGAAACCCCGGTCAACCTGGACAAACGTCAGCGCGAACTGCTTGATGAGTTCCGCAAAACCCTGGAAGGCGACAGCTCGCATTCGCCGAAGGCCAATGGCTGGTTCGAAGGCGTTAAGCGCTTCTTTGGCGACCTGTAAATCCCGCTGACAGGCTGCGCGGTCGCTGAGCGGCTGCTGCAGTCTGTGGCGACAGCTTGGAGCTGATAGCTATGCAACGTATTGCTGTGATGGGCGCCGCCGGGCGCATGGGCAAGACCCTGATCGAGGCCGTACAGATGGTCGATGGCGCAAGCCTGAGTGCGGCGATTGATCGTGCAGGCAGCAGCCTGGTTGGCGCGGATGTCGGTGAGCTGGTGGCGCAGGGCAAGATTGGCGTCAATTTGTCCGGCGATCTGAATGCGGTGCTTGATCAGTTCGATGTGCTGATCGACTTCACTCATCCATCGGTCACCCTGAAGAACCTGGAAATCTGCCGTAAGGCCGGTAAATCCATGGTGATCGGCACCACCGGTTTTTCTCCTGAAGAAAAGCAGCAGCTGGCTGAGGCCGGCAAGCAGATTTCCATCGTGTTTGCCGCCAACTTCAGTGTCGGCGTCAATCTGTGTCTTAAGTTGCTCGACACTGCGGCGCGGGTTCTGGGTGATGACGTGGATATCGAAATCATCGAAGCCCATCACCGCCACAAGGTCGATGCGCCGTCCGGCACCGCCTTGCGTATGGGGGAGGTAGTGGCCAATGCCCTGGGGCGTGATCTGCAGAAGGTCGCCGTGTATGGGCGCGAAGGTCAGACTGGGGCGCGCGAGCGCGAAACCATCGGTTTTGCCACGGTGCGCGCCGGTGATGTGGTCGGTGATCACACCGTGTTGTTTGCCGCTGATGGCGAGCGCGTGGAAATCACCCACAAGGCGTCCAGTCGCATGACCTTCGCCAAAGGCGCAGTGCGTGCGGCGTTGTGGCTGCAAAAACGTCAGTCTGGTCTGTATGACATGCAGGACGTTCTGGGGCTTAACTGAGGCATTCTGTCGCAGGAATGTGTTTTACCTGGGTCTGAGTCGCAACTGGCGGTGGACCCAAAAGGCAGTTTCCTGTAAGCTTTCTGCTTTAGTGTGTCCACTAAAGTTGCGCAGAATGAATCAGATAAAAAAGCGGGGTGACGGTTGATACGTCATCCCGCTTTTTTACAATCTGCGTTTGCTTCACGTTTTGATTTTCGGAGGTTTTCTTGAGTAAGCCAGCCCTTAAACCTGCCATTTTGGCTCTTGCTGATGGCAGTATTTTTCGCGGCGAGGCCATCGGTGCCGATGGCCAAACTATTGGAGAGGTGGTTTTTAACACCGCCATGACCGGCTATCAGGAAATCCTTACCGATCCTTCCTATGCCCAGCAGATTGTCACCCTGACCTATCCGCACATCGGCAACACCGGCACCACGCCGGAAGACGCCGAGTCCAATCGCGTATGGGCAGCTGGCCTGATTATCCGTGACCTGCCGCTGACCTCCAGTAACTGGCGCAACAAGCAGCCGCTGGATGAATACCTCAAGGAAAACGGCACCGTCGCCATCGCTGGCATCGACACCCGTCGCCTGACCCGCATCCTGCGTGAGAAAGGTTCGCAGAACGGCTGCATTTTGGTTGGCGATGACGCCACTGAAGAAAAAGCCCTGGAATTGGCGCGTAGCTTCCCCGGCCTGAAAGGCATGGACCTGGCCAAAGTGGTGAGCTGCACTGAGCGCTATGAGTGGCGCTCAAGCGTGTGGAACCTGAAAGACGACAGTCACCCCGAAATTCCAGCCAGTGAGCTGAAATACCACGTGGTGGCTTACGACTACGGGGTTAAGTGGAACATCCTGCGCATGCTGGTTGAGCGTGGCTGCCGCCTGACGGTAGTGCCGGCGCAAACACCGGCCGCTGACGTGCTGGCGCTGAATCCTGATGGCGTGTTCTTGTCTAACGGCCCTGGCGATCCCGAGCCTTGTGACTACGCGATCCAGGCAATCAAGGATGTACTGGAAACCGATATTCCGGTGTTCGGTATCTGCCTCGGTCATCAGCTGCTGGCTCTGGCCTCAGGCGCCAAAACCCTGAAGATGGGTCACGGTCACCATGGCGCTAACCACCCTGTGCAAGACCTCGACACCGGTGTGGTGATGATCACCAGCCAGAACCACGGTTTTGCTGTGGATGAGGCCACCCTGCCGAGCAATCTGCGCGCTATCCACAAGTCGCTGTTTGACGGTTCTCTGCAGGGTATTGAGCGTACTGATAAGGATGCCTTTAGCTTCCAGGGGCACCCTGAAGCGAGCCCCGGTCCAGCCGATGTGGCTCCGCTGTTCGATCGCTTTATCGAAACCATGGCCAAGCGCCGCTAAACCTCGCCGACTGACCCAAGGATTCGAGTAACCGCTATGCCAAAACGTACAGACATTAAAAGCATCCTGATCCTCGGCGCTGGCCCGATCGTTATCGGCCAGGCCTGCGAGTTCGACTATTCCGGTGCCCAGGCGTGTAAAGCGCTGAAAGAAGAGGGTTACCGCGTCATTCTGGTGAACTCCAACCCGGCCACCATCATGACCGACCCGGCCATGGCGGACGCCACCTATATCGAGCCGATCAAGTGGTCCACCGTGGCCAAGATCATCGAGAAGGAGCGCCCAGACGCGCTGCTGCCAACCATGGGTGGCCAGACCGCGCTGAACTGCGCGCTAGACCTGGAGAAGCACGGCGTTCTGGAAAAATTCGGCGTCGAGATGATCGGTGCCAACGCCGACACCATCGACAAGGCCGAAGACCGCTCGCGCTTCGACAAGGCGATGAAAGACATCGGCCTGGCCTGCCCGGTTTCCGGCATCGCGCACAACATGGAAGAAGCTTACGGCGTGCTGGAGAAGGTGGGCTTCCCGTGCATCATCCGTCCGTCCTTCACCATGGGCGGCACGGGCGGCGGTATTGCTTACAACCGTGAAGAGTTCGAAGAAATCTGCGCCCGCGGTATCGACCTGTCGCCAACCAGCGAACTGCTGATCGACGAATCGCTGATCGGCTGGAAAGAGTACGAGATGGAAGTGGTCCGCGATAAAAAGGACAACTGCATCATCGTTTGCGCCATCGAAAACTTCGACCCGATGGGCGTACACACCGGCGACTCGATCACCGTGGCTCCGGCGCAAACCCTGACCGACAAGGAATACCAGATCCTGCGTAACGCATCGCTCGCGGTACTGCGTGAGATCGGCGTGGAAACTGGCGGCTCCAACGTGCAGTTCGGCATCTGCCCGAATACTGGCCGTATGGTGGTGATTGAGATGAACCCGCGCGTGTCGCGTTCCTCGGCGCTGGCCTCCAAGGCCACCGGCTTCCCGATCGCCAAGATCGCCGCCAAGCTGGCCGTGGGTTACACCCTTGATGAGCTGAGCAACGACATCACCGGTGGCCGCACTCCAGCCTCGTTCGAGCCGGCCATCGACTACGTTGTGACCAAGATTCCGCGATTTGCCTTCGAGAAGTTCCCGAAAGCTGATGCCCGCCTGACTACGCAGATGAAGTCGGTCGGTGAAGTCATGGCCATCGGCCGTACCTTCCAGGAATCCCTGCAGAAAGCCTTGCGCGGTCTGGAAGTGGGCGTTTCGGGCCTCGACCCGATGCTCGATCTGGCCGATCCTGAAGCTGAAAGCACCCTGCGTCGCGAACTGACCGTGCCAAGCGCTGACCGTATCTGGTACATCGGCGATGCCTTCCGTGCCGGCAAGACCGTGGCCGAAGTCTTTGAGCTGACCAATATCGATGAATGGTTCCTGGTGCAGATTGAAGATCTGATCAAGGACGAAGAGCGCATCAAGACCCTGGCGTTGTCGAGCATTGATCGTGACTCGATGTACAAGCTCAAGCGTAAAGGCTTCTCCGATATTCGCTTGGCCAAGCTGCTGGGCGTGACCGAGAAAACCCTGCGTAGCCAGCGCCACAAGTTGAAAGTGCTGCCGGTGTACAAGCGCGTCGACACTTGCGCCGCCGAGTTCGCCACCGACACCGCTTACATGTATTCGACCTACGAGGAAGAGTGCGAAGCCAATCCGTCGAGCCGCGACAAGATCATGATCCTCGGTGGTGGGCCGAACCGTATTGGTCAGGGTATCGAGTTCGACTACTGCTGCGTACACGCGGCACTAGCGCTGCGCGAAGACGGTTACGAGACCATCATGGTCAACTGCAACCCGGAGACCGTCTCAACCGACTACGACACTTCCGACCGTCTGTACTTCGAGCCGGTAACCCTGGAAGACGTGCTGGAAATCGTCCGCGTCGAGCAGCCGAAAGGTGTGATCGTGCAGTACGGCGGCCAAACTCCGCTGAAAATCTGTCGCGCCCTTGAAGAAGCCGGCGTACCGATTATCGGTACCTCGCCTGATGCCATCGACCGCGCCGAAGACCGCGAGCGCTTCCAGCAGATGGTTCAGCGCCTTGGTCTGCGTCAGCCGGCTAACGCCACTGCGCGCAGCGAAGATGAAGCCCTGGCCCACTCTAAGACCATCGGTTATCCGCTGGTGGTGCGTCCGTCCTATGTTCTGGGCGGCCGTGCGATGGAAATCGTCTATCAGGAAGACGAGCTCAAGCGTTATATGCGCGAAGCGGTAAAAGTCTCCAACGACAGCCCGGTGCTGCTCGATCACTTCCTCAACTGCGCCATCGAAGTGGACGTGGATGCGGTGTGCGACGGCGAAACGGTGGTGATCGGCGCGATCATGCAGCACATTGAGCAGGCTGGTGTGCACTCGGGCGACTCCGCCTGTTCGCTGCCGCCGTACTCACTGCCGATGCACATCCAGGACGAGATCCGCGAGCAGGTCAAGAAAATGGCCTTGGAACTCGACGTGGTTGGCCTGATGAACGTGCAGATGGCCGTGCAGGGTGAGGACATCTTCGTCATTGAAGTGAACCCGCGCGCCTCGCGTACCGTACCGTTTGTCTCCAAGTGCGTCGGCGTTTCGCTGGCCAAGGTGGCTGCGCGCGTGATGGCCGGCAAGACTCTGGCTGAAGCCGGCTACACCGCCGAGATCATTCCGCCGTACTTCAGCGTCAAGGAAGCGGTGTTCCCGTTCGCCAAGTTCCCAGGCGTCGACCCGATCCTCGGCCCAGAAATGAAGTCCACCGGTGAAGTGATGGGCGTGGGCGATACCTTCGGTGAAGCCTTCGCCAAGGCTCAGTCGGGGGCCAGTGAGATTCTGCCAAACGCTGGCGTGGCCTTTATCAGCGTGCGTGACGATGATAAGCCGCTGGTGGCTGGCGTGGCGCGTGACCTGATTGAACTGGGCTTTGAAGTGGTGGCCACTGCCGGTACCGCCAAGCTGATCGAAGCAGCGGGTTTGCCCGTGCGTCGCGTCAACAAGGTAACCGAGGGTCGCCCGCACGTGGTCGACATGATCAAGAATGATGAAGTCACTCTGATTATCAACACCACCGAAGGTCGTCAGTCGATTGCTGACTCCTACTCCATTCGTCGTAACGCTCTGCAGCACAAGATCTACTGCACCACCACCATTGCGGCGGGGCAGGCAATCTGTGAGGCGCTGAAGTTCGGTCCCGAGAAGACTGTGCGCCGTCTGCAGGATCTGCATGCAGGAATCAACGCATGATCAAATACCCAATGACCGTCCAGGGCGCGCGCGCCCTGGAAGAGGAGCACGCTCACCTGACCAAGGTGGTGCGTCCCAAACTGAGCCAGGATATCGGCACTGCGCGCGAGCTCGGTGACCTCAAAGAGAACGCTGAATACCATGCCGCTCGCGAGCAGCAGGGTATGGTCGAGGCGCGTATCCGTGATATCGAGGGCCGCCTGCAGAATGCGGTGATCATCGACGTCACCACGATTGAGCACACGGGTAAGGTGATTTTCGGCACCACCGTGGAAATCGCCAATTGCGAAACCGATGAAAGCGTCACTTACCAGATCGTGGGTGAGGACGAAGCTGACATCAAGCAGCGCAAGATTTCTGTAGGCTCACCTATCGCCCGCGCCTTGATCGGCAAGAGTGAGGGGGATGTGGTCGTGGTACAGACGCCGAGCGGTGCGCTGGAGTATGAGATTGTCGAGGTTCGCCATCTCTAAGCCGCTGGTGCGTGACGCTGGCGCAATCAGCTGGCTGCTGGCTCAGACGCTCTGGGTTGGTGGCCTCTGGTTGCTACATTTTTTGCTGCTGCCTGCAATTGCCAAGATCGGCCTGGCCTCATTGCTGGTAGAAGAAATCGGCAATACCTTGCGGCCATTGCTGGTTGGTCTGGCGGCGGTTTGCGCCGGACTCCAGGTGCTGGTACTGATTCGTGCCGAGCGCTTGGCAAGCCTGTGGCGTGATCCCCGCGGGCAATTGCTATTGGTTGTAGTGGCGATGGCGGGCAGTTACTTTGCTGTGCGCCAACTGCTGCCAGAGGCTGAACTGTGGTTGATGTTCAGTTATTTGGTCATGGCCTTTTGCGGCCTGTTGCTGGTATTGCAGCCGCTGCCGCAAAGCTCAGGCACAAGCTCTAAGCAGTAAGATTGGGCAGGATAGGTGGATTGCAAAGGCGCTGAGCGCGCCTTGCAACGGCTGATAGATCAGCCGTGATGACGGTGAACGTTGGACAGGTTTTTGTTCACTTTCGGGTTCTTGCGGTAGATCAGCGCCATTTTGCCAATCACCTGCACCAGCTCGGCTTTGCCGGCTTTGCACAGTTCATTGATGGCCGTAAGGCGATCTTCGCGCTCAGTGATGCGTAATTGCACTTTAATCAGTTCATGATCGCTCAGTGCGCGTTCCAGTTCAGTCAGCACACCTTCGGTCAGACCGTTGTCAGCCACGATCAATACAGGCTTCAAATGGTGACCGATAGATTTGAATTGTTTCTTCTGCTCTTGAGTGAGCGGCATAATCTGATTCCTGCATTTAATCTGGTAAAAAACGGCGGTTAGTTTACCCGAGCGCCTTCGGGGCCGCCCAGATATTCATGCGTTGCACATTCGAGGTATTGCGTGGCCCGTTCCAAGACCAGTCAAGGTTGGCTGAAAGAGCATTTCAACGACCCCTACGTCAAAATGGCGCAGAAGGATGGCTATCGCTCGCGCGCCAGCTACAAGTTGCTGGAGATTCAGGAGAAGGATCGCATCCTGCGGCCTGGCATCACTGTAGTCGATCTGGGCGCAGCCCCGGGCGGCTGGTCGCAAGTCACCAGTCGGGTGATCGGTGACAAGGGGCGTTTGATCGCGTCAGATATCTTGGAGATGGACAGCATCCCGGATGTCACCTTTATCAAGGGCGACTTTACCGATGATGCGGTGTTCGCGCAGATTCTCGAAGCCATCGGTGATCATCCGGTAGACCTTGTGATTTCCGATATGGCCCCCAATATGAGTGGAGTAAGGGAGTCGGATCAGCCGCGGGCGATGTACTTGTGCGAGCTGGCGCTGGATTTGTCGACTCGGGTGTTACGCCCGGGTGGTGATTTCCTGATCAAGATCTTCCAGGGTGAAGGTTTTGATCTTTATCACAAACAGGTGCGTCAGCTGTTCGACAAGGTGCAGATGCGTAAGCCGCTGTCCTCACGTGACCGCTCTCGCGAGCAATATCTGCTGGCGCGAGGCTTTCGCGGTCTCTGAGGCAGCAAGGTGTTCGGCGAATTGTGCTGAGCTGTTGTGGTCTCACAACAAATAAAGGGTTACAGACGGCGCCTGCCAGGGGTGGGCGTTGTGTAGTAAGTTAGATCGGTACATAACTGGTCGTCATGCGAAGCGCGCTTCGACACGGGGCCTGCTTCAGAGGGTAGCTAATTGAACGACATGGCAAAGAATCTGGTCCTGTGGCTGATCATCGCCGCCGTCTTGGTGACGGTGATGAACAATTTTTCCAGCCCAACTGAGTCGAACAAACTCAATTATTCGCAGTTTATCCAGCAGGTTCAGGATGGCGGCGTTAAGCGAGTGACAGTTGATGGCTTCATCATCAGCGGTACCCGTACCGATGGCTCCTCGTTCGAGACCGTGCGTCCGGCGATTCAGGACAATGGCCTGATCAAGGATCTGATGGACAACAACGTCGAGATCGTCGGCAAGCAGCCTGAGCAGCAGAGCATCTGGACTCAGCTGCTGGTCGCCAGCTTCCCGATTCTGGTGATCATCGCTGTGTTCATGTTCTTTATGCGCCAGATGCAAGGTGGTGCGGGCGGTAAAGGCGGGCCGATGAGTTTCGGTAAGAGCAAGGCGCGCCTGCTCTCGGAAGATCAGGTCAAAACCACCTTCGCTGATGTCGCCGGTTGCGACGAGGCCAAGGAAGAAGTCAGCGAGCTGGTTGAATTCCTGCGTGATCCAGGCAAATTCCAGCGTCTCGGTGGGCGTATTCCGCGCGGCGTGCTGATGGTGGGCTCGCCAGGTACCGGTAAGACACTGCTGGCCAAGGCGGTTGCTGGCGAAGCCAAAGTGCCGTTCTTCACCATTTCAGGTTCGGACTTCGTGGAAATGTTTGTTGGTGTCGGTGCATCCCGTGTGCGTGACATGTTCGAGCAAGCCAAGAAGCACGCGCCCTGCATCATCTTCATCGACGAAATCGACGCCGTAGGTCGCCACCGTGGTGCCGGTATGGGCGGTGGCCACGACGAGCGTGAGCAGACCCTCAACCAGTTGCTGGTCGAGATGGACGGCTTTGAAATGAATGACGGCATCATTGTGATCGCCGCCACCAACCGCCCTGACGTGCTCGACCCTGCATTGCTGCGCCCGGGCCGTTTCGACCGTCAGGTTGTGGTGGGTCTGCCGGACATCCGTGGCCGCGAGCAGATTCTTAAAGTGCATATGCGCAAAGTGCCAATGGGCGAAGACGTTGCTCCAGCAGTGATTGCGCGTGGTACGCCGGGCTTCTCCGGTGCCGACCTGGCCAACCTGGTCAACGAGGCATCGCTGTTCGCTGCCCGTGCCGGTAAGCGTGTGGTCGAGATGAAAGAGTTCGAGCTGGCCAAAGACAAGATCATGATGGGCGCCGAGCGCAAAACCATGGTCATGTCGGACAAGGAAAAGCTCAACACCGCATTCCACGAAGCTGGTCACGCGATTGTCGGGCGGTTGGTGCCTGAGCATGATCCGGTCTACAAGGTGTCGATCATTCCGCGCGGCCGCGCTCTGGGTGTGACCATGTTCCTGCCCGAGGAAGACCGTTACAGCCTGAGCAAGCGCGCGCTGACCAGTCAGATCTGCTCGTTGTTCGGCGGTCGTATCGCCGAAGAAATGACCCTGGGCTTTGATGGCGTCACCACTGGTGCGTCCAACGACATCATGCGTGCCACCCAGCTGGCCAAGAACATGGTCACCAAATGGGGCTTGTCGGAAAAGCTCGGCCCGCTGATGTATGCGGAAGAAGAGGGTGAGGTTTTCCTTGGTCGTAGCATGGGCAGTAATCAGAGCAACGTCTCTGCCGACACCGCCAAATTGATCGATCAGGAAGTACGCAGCATCATTGATGAGTGCTACGGCACCGCCAAGCGCCTGTTGCAGGAAAACCGCGACAAGCTCGATGCAATGGCCGAAGCGTTGATGAAGTACGAAACCATTGATGCCGAGCAGATCGAAGACATTATGAATGGTCTCGCGCCGCGTGAGCCGAAAGGCTGGCAGGGCGGTGACGACAACAACGGCACGCCGACTGCGCCAGTTGAAGTCGCTGAGTCCACAGAGAAGCCAATTGGTGGCCCAGCCGCCGAGCTCTAAGGTTTTCCATGTCTGTTGCGCCAACCTTCGACCGGCTGCCCTGTGGCAGCCGGTTTCTTGATTTAAGCCGTCCGCAAGTGATGGGCATCCTCAACGTCACCCCTGACTCCTTCTCCGATGGTGGGCGCTACGGCCAGCGTGATGCTGCTTTGCGTCATGCCGAGGCGATGCTTAAGGCGGGGGCAACACTGATTGATGTGGGTGGTGAGTCGACGCGCCCTGGCGCTCGTGCGGTTTTTCCGGTTGAAGAGCTGGAGCGGGTTGCGCCCATAGTCGAGGCCATTGCCGCAGAGCTGGATGTGATTATTTCGGTGGACACTTCAACGCCAGCAGTCATTCGCGAAACTGCGCGGCTGGGTGCTGGGTTGATCAATGACGTGCGTTCGCTGCAGCGTGATGGTGCGCTGGGCGCTGCGGCTGACAGTGGTCTGCCGGTATGCCTGATGCATATGCGCGGTGAGCCCACCACCATGCAGCATAATCCTCAATACCCAGACGTCGTCGCAGAAGTGCGCGAGTTTCTGCTTGAGCGGCTGGCTGCCTGTTCGGCGGCTGGGATTGGTGCTGAGCGAGTCATCCTTGATCCGGGTTTTGGCTTTGCGAAAACCCTGGAGCACAATCTTTCGCTGTTCAAGCATCTGCACGCGCTGCATACGCTAGGGCGGCCGCTGCTGGTCGGGGTGTCGCGCAAGAGTATGATCGGCAAGGTGCTAGGGCATGAAGTGGGCGAGCGCCTATATGGCAGTCTGGCCTTGGCTGCGTTGGCGCTGAGCAAGGGCGCACACATCCTGCGAGTGCACGATGTGTCGCAAACAGTTGATGTGGTAAGGATGATCGCCGCGGTTGAAGCGGCCGAATAAGTTAGAAGGAATTGTGGGATGGGTAGAAAATATTTTGGTACTGACGGCATTCGTGGGCGTGTGGGTGACTTCCCTATAACCCCGGAATTCATGCTCAAGCTCGGCTGGGCAGCCGGGATGGCTTTTCGCAAGCAGGGCAAGTGCCGCATTCTGATCGGCAAGGACACGCGCATCTCCGGTTATATGTTCGAGTCTGCCTTGGAGGCTGGTTTGTCTGCGGCCGGCGCGGATGTGATGCTGCTCGGCCCAATGCCGACGCCGGCAATCGCCTACCTGACCCGTACCTTCCATGCCGAGGCTGGCATCGTTATCAGTGCCTCGCACAATCCCCATCATGACAACGGCATCAAGTTCTTCTCCGGGCAGGGCACCAAGCTGCCGGACGAAATTGAGCTGATGATCGAAGAGTTGCTTGATCAGCCGATGACGGTGGTCGAGTCCGAGCAGTTGGGCAAGGTCTCGCGAATCAACGATGCCGCCGGGCGCTATATCGAATTCTGTAAGAGCAGTGTGCCGAGTAGTACCGACTTCGCTGGGCTGAAGATCGTCGTCGATTGCGCCCATGGCGCGGCGTATAAGGTTGCACCTAGCGTATTCCGTGAGTTGGGGGCGCAGGTCACTGTGCTTTCAGCCCAGCCTAATGGCTTGAATATCAATGATAACTGCGGCTCGACCCACGTCGAGGCCTTGCAGGCCGAAGTGCTGGCACAGCAGGCTGATCTGGGTATCGCCTTTGATGGCGATGCGGATCGGGTGTTGATGGTCGATCACTCCGGCGCTGTAGTTGATGGGGATGAGCTGCTGTTTATCATCGCTCGCGATCTGCTGGAACGCGGCAAGCTGCAGGGCGGGGTCGTCGGTACGCTGATGAGTAACCTTGGGTTGGAGCTGGCTCTGGCTGATCTGGGCATACCGTTTGTGCGGGCCAAGGTTGGCGACCGTTACGTGATTGCCGAGTTGCTGTCGCGCAATTGGCAGTTGGGTGGTGAGAACTCTGGGCATCTGGTGTGTTTCCAGCACACCACTACCGGTGATGCAATTATCGCTGCGCTGCAGGTGTTGATGGCTCTTAAGCGCCGTGAGCAAACCTTGGGCGAGGCGCGTCTGGGTATGCAGAAGTGCCCGCAGGTGCTGGTGAACGTACGCTTTGCCGGTGGTGTTGATCCGTTGGAGCATCCGGCTGTGCAGCAGGCTAGTGCGCGGGTAACCGAGCAGATGGCCGGTCGTGGGCGGGTGTTGCTGCGTAAATCCGGCACCGAGCCGTTGGTGCGAGTTATGGTTGAAGGTGATGACGAAGGCCAGGTGCGCGGCTATGCCGATGAATTGGCTAAAGTTGTTGCTGATGTATGTGCTTGATTCGGCTTGCCAGTCTGGTAGCTGTTGGGTAACATCTGCGCCCTCTTTGACCGACGAGGTAAAGCATGCGTCGCCCAATGGTTGCTGGTAACTGGAAAATGCACGGTACCCGCGCCAGCGTCGTAGAGCTGATCAGCGGTCTCAATCAGCAGGCGTTGCCAGCTGGTGTAGATGTAGCGGTCTTTCCGTCTTGTTTGCATCTTGGCCAGGTGGTTGATGGTTTGGCAGGCAAGGCTGTTGCGGTAGGCGCGCAAGATTGCGCAACCGAAGCGCAGCAAGGTGCTTTGACTGGTGAAGTGGCGGCAAGTCAGTTGCATGACGCGCGCTGTTCGCTTGTGCTGGTCGGTCACTCCGAGCGTAGGTTGCTGCTGGGTGAGAGTGATGAAGTTGTGACGCGCAAATTTGCTGCGGCGCAGTCTTCGGGTTTGCTCCCAGTGCTGTGTGTCGGTGAGACCCTTGCTCAGCGTGAGGCTGGGCAGACACTTGAAGTGGTTGCGGCGCAGTTGTCTGCCGTGACTGATGCTTTGGGTGTGGAAGTGTTTTCCGCTGCGGTCATCGCTTATGAGCCGGTTTGGGCTATTGGCACTGGTTTGACTGCATCGCCTGCGCAAGCGCAGGAAGTGCATGCGGCGATTCGTGCGCAGTTGGCGGCGAAAAGTCCTGAGTTGGCTGGCAAGGTAAGAATTCTTTATGGTGGCAGCGTCAAGGCCGCCAGTGCTGCCGAGTTGTTCGGTATGCCGGATATCGATGGGGGGCTTGTAGGTGGAGCCTCTCTGAATGCGGATGAGTTCGGTGCGATTTGTCGCGCCGCAGGAAGCTAAAGAAATGCTGGAAACAGTTATCGTTGTTCTTCATCTGCTGGGTGCCATCGGTGTTGTTGCGCTGGTTTTGTTGCAGCAGGGTAAAGGCGCAGATGCAGGTGCCTCGTTCGGTGCGGGTGCTTCTTCTACCGTATTCGGTAGCCAAGGAAGTACTACCTTTCTGAGTCGAGTTACTGCTATACTTGCCGCCGGTTTTTTCATGACTAGCTTGGGTTTAGCGTTCTTTGCTAAAGACAAAGCTGATGGTATGGCTCAGGTTGGTTTGCCTGATCCAGCGGTCCTGGAAGTGCAGCAGGCTAAGCCGGCTGTTGAAGATGTACCTGTTCTTGATGCAGCTAAGCCGCCAGTTGAAGCGGCGGACGTACCTCAGGCTCCAGAGCAGCAGTAATAGGTTGTATGCAGTAAACGATTTTGCCGAGGTGGTGGAATTGGTAGACACGCTACCTTGAGGTGGTAGTGGCCATAGGCTGTAGGGGTTCGAGTCCCCTTCTCGGTACCATTTTTCAGGAAGGCCCGCTTGATGCGGGCCTTTTTGTTGCTGGAGTGTCGATTGACCCTGTGTGGGGTTAGGTCGTATAATCCGGCCCCAGCTTTGATGTGGGAATGAGCAGCAAAGTCGCTCCTCGGATGTTAAGTCCGAAGCTGGCTGGGTTAAACCAGTCCCCGCATTGAGTTGCAGAGGAGCCCCTTTCAAGGGGCTTTTTGCTAGCTGGATGACAGCTTTACCGGCCTTTAGAGGGCGGTTCGATGATGGGCGATTCGCCCATTTTTTATTTCTACAGCATGCGCGAGGGGTTCAGGTGTCGAGCAAGCTAGAACAGTTGCAGGCCTTGGTGGCCCCGGTAGTCGAGGCCCTTGGCTACCAATGTTGGGGTGTCGAGTTCCTGTCACAAGGGCGGCATTCTCTGCTGCGAATTTATATTGATAAACAGCCTGACGGCGTGTTGATCGAGGACTGTGAAATTGTCAGTCGGCAGATCAGTGGTGTGCTCGATGTCGAGGACCCGATCAGCGCTGAGTACACCCTTGAGGTGTCCTCGCCAGGTATGGATCGGCCGCTGTTCACCCTTGAACAGTTCGCCAGCCATGCCGGTGAGCAAGTAAAGATCAAGCTGCGCTCGCCTTTTGAAGGTCGACGCAATTTTCAGGGCCTTCTACGCGGTGTGGAAGAGCAGGACGTGGTAGTGCAGGTGGATGACCATGAATTCCTGTTGCCGATCGACATGATCGACAAGGCCAACATTATCCCCAGGTTTGATTGAGACGCGGATCCCGCGCAAGTGGCGCGGATAGCGCGGATCCAATGGATTGCGAAAGGCGAGGCGTACGATGAGCAAAGAAGTACTGCTGGTTGTTGAGTCGGTATCCAACGAAAAGGGTGTACCGGCGAGCGTAATTTTTGAGGCGCTGGAGCTGGCTTTAGCCACTGCTACCAAAAAGCGCTTTGAAGACGAAGTGGAGTTGCGTGTGGCGATCAATCGTCAGACTGGCAACTACGAAACATTCCGCTGCTGGACAGTGGTTGAAGAAAGTGACTTTGATGATCCTGCACACCAGGTCACCACTGACATGCCGCGTGCAGTCGAAGCCAACGCCAAAGTTGGTGACGTGCTGGAAGAGAAGATCGAGTCCATCGAGTTCGGTCGTATTGCCGCGCAAACCGCCAAGCAAGTGATTGTGCAGAAAGTCCGCGAAGCTGAGCGCGCTCAGGTGGTCGAGGCTTACCGCGAGCGCCTGGGTGAAATCATCTCCGGCACCGTGAAGAAAGTCACCCGTGACAGCGTGATCGTTGATCTGGGTAACAACGCTGAAGCCATGTTGGCTCGCGAAGACATCATCTCCCGCGAAACTTTCCGTGTTGGTGTTCGCCTGCGTGCTCTGCTCAAGGAAATTCGCACCGAGAACCGCGGTCCGCAGTTGATCCTCTCGCGTACCGCCCCGGAAATGCTCATCGAGCTGTTCCGCATTGAAGTGCCGGAAATTGCCGAAGAGCTGATCGAAGTCATGGGCGCGTCCCGTGATCCGGGTTCGCGCGCCAAGTTGGCTGTGCGTTCCAAAGACAAGCGTATCGACCCGCAGGGTGCCTGTATCGGCATGCGCGGTTCGCGCGTGCAGGCGGTTTCCGGCGAGTTGGCTGGCGAGCGTGTAGACATCGTGCTGTGGGATGACAATCCCGCGCAGTTCGTGATCAACGCCATGTCGCCGGCCGAGGTTGCAGCCATCATCGTCGACGAAGATGCCCATGCCATGGACATCGCCGTTGGTGCAGACAACCTTGCTCAGGCCATTGGCCGTGGCGGTCAAAACGTGCGTTTGGCCAGTCAGTTGACTGGCTGGACCCTGAACGTGATGACCGAGGCGGACATCCAGGCCAAGCAGCAAGCAGAAACAGGCGACATCCTGCAGCGCTTTATCGATGAGCTGGAAGTCGACGAAGAACTGGCCCAGGTGTTGGTCGAAGAGGGCTTCACCAGCCTTGAAGAAATTGCCTATGTGCCGATGGAGGAGATGCTCAGCATCGATGGTTTTGACGAGGATATCGTCAATGAGCTTCGTGCTCGCGCCAAAGATCGCCTGCTGACCAAAGCCATCGCCAACGAGGAAAAGCTGGCAGATGCCCACCCAGCCGAAGACTTGCTCTCGCTTGAGGGGATGGATAAGGCGCTTGCGCATGAACTGGCAGTGCGCGGCGTTGTTAACCGCGAAGACCTGGCCGAGCAGTCTATTGATGACCTGCTCGACATCGACGGTATCGACGCTGAGCGAGCCGGCAAGTTGATCATGGCCGCCCGAGCCCATTGGTTCGAGTAAGCAGTTGCGGCCTGAGGAGAGAAATGCATGACGCAAGTCACGGTTAAAGAACTGGCCCAAGTGGTCAATACACCGGTTGAACGCCTGCTGCAGCAGATGAGTGAGGCAGGTTTGCCACACAAAAGTGCTGATCAAGCAGTCACTGACAGTGAGAAGCAGGCCCTGTTGGCCCATCTCAAGAGCAGTCACGGCGACAGCAAAACAGAAGAGCCGCGCAAAATTACTTTGCAGCGCAAAACTACCAGCACCCTGCGGGTTGCTGGCAGTAAGACCATCAGTGTTGAAGTGCGCAAGAAGAAGACCTTCGTTAAGCGCAGCGCTGAAGAGATCGAGGCTGAAAAGCAGCGTGAGCTGGCTGAACAGCGTGCTGTCGCTGAAGCTGCCAAAGCAAAAACTGACGAAGAAGCTAAGCGCCGCGCCGCAGAAGAAGCACAGCGTCCTGCACCTGTAGCGGGTGAGGCCGTGGTTGAAGCCGCTCCGGTTGTAGCAGTTGAGCTACCGGTAGTGGCTGCCCCTGTGGCTGACGAGCGTAAGAAAGACGAGCCTCGTCGTCCCGATAAGGCACGCAATGATGACGCCGACCGTCGTGGTGGCGAGCGCAAGACCACTCAGCATCGCCCGACCGTCAAGGAAAAGGCCCCGGCACCACGTGTTGCGCCGCGCACCATCGACGAAGAAAGCGACAGCTTCCGTCGTGGCGGTCGTGGCAAGGCCAAACTGAAGAAGCGTAATGCTCACGGCTTCCAGAGCCCGACAGGCCCGATCGTGCGTGAAGTGAAGATTGGCGAGACCATCACGGTGGGCGATCTGGCTCAGCAGATGTCGGTCAAAGCCGCTGAAATCATCAAGTTCATGTTCAAGCTGGGTACCCCTGCGACCATCAACCAGGTGCTGGATCAGGAAACTGCCCAGTTGGTTGCTGAAGAGCTGGGTCACAAAGTTACCCTGGTCAGCGACACCGCCCTGGAAGACTCCCTGGCTGAGTCGCTGAAGTTTGAAGGCGAGACCTTTGCTCGTGCGCCGGTTGTGACCGTAATGGGTCACGTTGACCACGGTAAAACCTCGCTGCTCGACTACATTCGTCGCGCCAAGGTGGCGGCTGGCGAAGCTGGCGGTATCACCCAGCACATCGGTGCCTACCACGTAGAAACCGAGCGCGGCATGGTCACCTTCCTCGACACCCCGGGCCACGCCGCGTTTACCGCAATGCGTGCCCGTGGTGCCAAGGCGACCGACATCGTCATCCTCGTGGTGGCTGCGGACGACGGCGTGATGCCGCAAACCATTGAAGCCGTTCAGCATGCTCAGGCAGCTGGCGTTCCGCTGGTGGTTGCAGTGAACAAGATCGACAAGCCGGGCGCTGACCTTGATCGCATTCGTAGCGAGCTGTCGGTGCACGGTGTGACCTCGGAAGAGTGGGGCGGTGATACGCCGTTCGTTCCTGTGTCGGCGAAAGTCGGTACCGGTGTCGACGAACTGCTCGAAGCCGTACTGCTGCAAGCCGAGATCCTCGAGCTGAAAGCCACTCCTTCGGCCCCAGGTCGTGGTGTTGTGGTTGAATCGCGTCTGGATAAGGGCCGCGGTCCGGTTGCGACCGTATTGGTTCAGGACGGTACTCTGCGCCAAGGCGACATGGTGCTGATCGGTTCCAACTACGGCCGTATCCGCGCCATGCTCGACGAGAACGGCAAGCCGATCAAAGAAGCGGGCCCGTCGATTCCAGTCGAGATTCTCGGTTTGGACGGCACCCCGGATGCTGGCGACGACATGAGCGTGCTGGCTGACGAGAAGAAGGCACGCGAAGTCGCCCTGTTCCGTCAAGGCAAGTTCCGCGAAGTGAAACTGGCCCGTGCTCACGCCGGCAAGCTGGAAAACATCTTCGAGAACATGGGCCAGGAAGAGAAGAAGACGCTTAACATCGTCCTCAAATCTGACGTCCGTGGTTCGTTGGAAGCGCTGCAAGGCTCGCTCAGCGGCCTGGGCAACGATGAAGTCCAGGTGCGTGTGGTCGGTGGCGGTGTCGGTGGTATCACTGAATCCGATGCCAACCTGGCGCTGGCCTCCAACGCTGTACTGTTCGGTTTCAACGTGCGTGCTGATGCCGGCGCGCGCAAGATCGTCGAGCAGGAAGGTCTGGATATGCGTTACTACAACGTGATCTACGACATCATCGAAGACGTGAAGAAAGCGCTGACCGGCATGCTCGGCAGTGATGTTCGCGAGAACATCCTGGGTATCGCTGAAGTGCGTGACGTGTTCCGTTCGCCTAAGTTCGGTGCGATTGCCGGTTGTATGGTGGTTGAAGGTACGGTTTACCGTAACCGTCCGATCCGCGTACTGCGCGACGATGTAGTGATCTTCGAAGGCGAACTGGAATCCCTGCGTCGCTTTAAAGACGATGCCTCCGAAGTGCGTAATGGCATGGAGTGCGGTATCGGCGTGAAGAGCTACAACGACGTTAAGGTCGGCGACAAGATCGAAGTGTTCGAGAAAGTCCAAGTGGCTCGTAGCCTTTAAGCACGAGTCGCAACACGCAGCGCCCGGCCCCGCATTTGCGCGGCCGGGCGTTTGCCGCTTTTAGGTCCGCTGCTTTCACGCAGCGCGACGAGTGAAGGTAGTAAGAAATGGCCAAAGAATTTAGCCGGGCTCAGCGCATCGGCGACCAGATACAGCGCGAATTGGCGCAGTTGATCCGCCTGGAAGTCAAAGACCCGCGTCTTGGCGGCCTGGTGACCATCACTGCGGTGGAAGTTAGCCGCGACTCCAGCCACGCCAAGGTGTTTGTCACCATCATGGGGGGTGAGCCTGAAGAGGGTGTCGATCCCGTCGTGCAGAGCATCAAGGTGCTCAACGATGCCAGCGGCTTCCTTCGCATGCAGCTGGGCAAGGCAATGAAGCTGCGCAGCGTGCCGAACCTGCGTTTCCATTACGACGAAAGCGTGATTCGCGGTGCGCAGTTGTCGGCATTGATCGAGCGCGCAGTCAGTGAAGACCGCCAGCACGAAGATGAACCCGAGGCCAAGGAGTAAGCGCGTGGCCCAGGTCAAACGTATTCGTCGTGCCGTCGATGGCATCATCCTGCTGGATAAGCCCAAAGGCTTTAGCTCCAACGCCGCCTTGCAGAAGGTGCGCTGGTTGCTGAATGCCGAAAAGGCTGGGCACACCGGTAGCCTCGATCCCCTGGCCACTGGCGTACTGCCGTTGTGCTTCGGCGAGGCGACCAAGTTCTCCCAGTACCTGTTGGATGCCGACAAAGGCTACGAAACCCTGATGCAGCTGGGCGTCACCACCACCACGGCTGATGCCGAAGGTGAGGTGCTGGAACGTCGCCCAGTGACCGTTGGTCGCGCCGATATTGAAGCGGCGCTACCCGGCTTTCGTGGTGAAATCAGCCAGATACCGCCGATGTACTCGGCGCTCAAGCGTGACGGGCAGCCCCTTTATAAGTTGGCCCGTGCCGGTGAAGTAGTGGAGCGTGAGCCGCGTTCTGTTACTATTGCGCGCCTGGAATTACTGGACTGCGAAGCGGAGCAAGCGCGCCTGGCGGTCGATTGCAGCAAAGGCACGTATATCCGCACGCTGGTCGAAGACATTGGCCACCTGCTGGGTTGCGGTGCACACGTTGCAGAGCTGCGCAGAACCAAAGCCGGCCCGTTCGACCTGAGCCGCACCGTAACGCTCGAAGAGCTGGAACGGGTGCATGGCGAAGGTGGCAATGAGGCCGTTGACCAGTTCCTGCAACCGGTCGACAGCGGTCTGCAACACTGGCCGCTGCTGCAGTTCTCCGAGCACAGTTCGTTCTACTGGCTGCAAGGGCAGCCGGTACGCGCCCCGGAAGCGCCGAAGTTCGGCATGGTTCGGGTGCAAGATCACAACGGTCGCTTTATCGGTATCGGTGAAGTGAGCGAAGACGGGCGCATTGCGCCGCGTCGTTTGATTCGGTCAGCATGACCGTAGCGCATACATGGGGTTTCGGCTCTGGTGTGCGTGTATCGAGGGTGGCTGTTAATAGGCACGGTCATACCTCACTTAAAAACACGGGAAGCGATTCCCGGCCTATTGAAATGGTTGCTTTGCAGCCGTTTCTTAACTGAGAGGATTGCCCCATGGCACTCAGCGTTGAAGAAAAAGCCCAGATCGTAACTGACTACCAGCAAGCTGCTGGCGACACCGGTAGCCCGGAAGTGCAAGTTGCACTGCTGTCCGCCAACATCAACAAGCTGCAAGGCCACTTCAAGGCCAACGGTAAAGATCACCACAGCCGTCGTGGTCTGATCCGTATGGTTAACCAGCGTCGTAAGCTGCTGGACTACCTGAAGGGTAAGGACACCAGTCGTTACAGCGCCCTGATCGGTCGCCTGGGTCTGCGTCGCTAAGCAATGCTTACGCGTAGCTGACTGCCGAAGCTGGAAGTGGGGTTTACCCTGCTTCCAGCTTTTGCTTTTCTGCTTTAGCTGTTTTGGACGATAGCGGGTCCGATTCCCGTAACCGCCCACTCATTCTGTAAGACCCGTCTGTTCACATGCTGAACAACGGCTGCAAGAAACGCTTTCCCTAAGGGCAACAAAGAGAAGGAAAACACCGTGAACCCGGTAATCAAGAAGTTTCAGTTCGGTCAATCGACCGTTACCCTCGAGACAGGCCGTATCGCCCGTCAAGCCTCCGGCGCAGTGCTGGTCACCGTTGACGACGACGTCGCCGTACTGGTCGCCGTAACCGGCGCCAAGACTGCTGACCCAAGCAAAGGCTTTTTCCCGCTGTCCGTGCACTACCAAGAAAAAACCTATGCAGCCGGCAAGATCCCCGGCGGTTTCTTCAAGCGTGAAGCCCGTCCTTCCGAGAAGGAAACCCTGACTTCGCGCCTGATCGACCGTCCGATCCGTCCACTGTTCCCAGAAGGTTTCCAGAACGAAGTGCAGGTTATCTGCACCGTGATCTCCACCAGCAAGAAGACCGATCCGGACATCGCTGCGATGATCGGTACCTCGGCTGCGCTGGCCATCTCCGGCATCCCGTTCAACGGTCCGATCGGTGCTGCGCGCGTAGCCTTCCACCCGGAAACCGGCTACCTGCTGAACCCGACTTACGAGCAACTCAAGGCCTCCAGCCTGGACATGGTCGTAGCCGGCACTAAAGACGCCGTACTGATGGTTGAATCGGAAGCCAAAGAGCTGACCGAAGACCAGATGCTGGGCGCTGTACTGTTCGCCCATGACGAATTCCAGGTGGTCATCAATGCTGTTGCCGAGCTGGCTGCTGAAGCCGCCAAGCCGACGTGGGACTGGCAGCCAAAAGCTGAGAACACTGCACTGCTGAACGCTATCCGTAGCGAGTTCGGCGAGGCGATCTCCCAGGCTTACACCATCACCATCAAGCACGAGCGTTATGCCCGTCTGGGCGAGCTGCGCAATGAAATCGTTGCCAAGTTCTCCGGTGAAGAAGGCCAGCCTTCTGCTGCTGAAGTCAAAGACGCTTTCGGCGAAATCGAATACCGCACCGTTCGTGAGAACATCGTTAACGGCAAGCCGCGTATCGATGGCCGTGACACCCGCACTGTACGCGGCCTGAACATCGAAGTAGGTGTTCTGGACAAGACCCACGGTTCGGCGCTGTTCACCCGTGGTGAGACTCAGGCTCTGGTGGTTGCCACCCTCGGTACCGCGCGCGACGCACAGCTGCTCGACACCCTGGAAGGCGAGAAGAAAGACCCCTTCATGCTGCACTACAACTTCCCGCCTTACTCGGTGGGCGAGTGTGGTCGCATGGGCGCTACTGGCCGCCGCGAAATCGGTCACGGCCGTTTGGCGCGTCGTTCGGTTCAGGCCATGTTGCCTGCTGCTGACGTGTTCCCGTACACCATTCGTGTGGTTTCGGAAATCACCGAGTCCAACGGTTCCAGCTCCATGGCTTCGGTTTGCGGTGCATCCCTGGCTCTGATGGACGCCGGTGTGCCGATGAAGGCGCCGGTTGCTGGTATCGCCATGGGTCTGGTTAAAGAAGGCGAGAAATTCGCCGTTCTGACCGACATCCTCGGCGACGAAGATCATCTGGGCGACATGGACTTCAAAGTAGCCGGTACCGCCAATGGCGTCACCGCGCTGCAGATGGACATCAAGATCCAGGGCATCACCGAAGAGATCATGGAAATCGCCCTGAATCAGGCCCTGGAAGCACGCCTGAACATTCTCGGTCAGATGAACAAGATCATCGCAACCTCGCGCACCGAGTTGTCGGCTAACGCCCCAACCATGATCGCGATGAAGATCGACCAGGACAAGATTCGCGACGTGATCGGCAAAGGTGGTGCAACCATCCGCGCGATCTGCGAAGAAACCAAGGCGTCGATCGATATCGAAGACGACGGTTCGATCAAGATCTTCGGCGAAACCAAGGAAGCGGCCGAGGCTGCGCGTCAGCGCGTACTGGGCATCACCGCGGAAGCCGAGATCGGTAAGATCTACGTCGGCAAGGTTGAGCGCATCGTCGACTTCGGCGCATTCGTCAACATCCTGCCGGGCAAAGACGGCCTGGTGCACATCTCCATGCTGAGCGACGCTCGCGTTGAGAAAGTGACTGACATTCTGAAAGAAGGTCAGGAAGTTGAAGTACTGGTACTGGACGTGGACAACCGCGGCCGTATCAAGCTGTCGATCAAGGATGTAGCTGCTGCCAAGGCTTCGGGCGTTTAATCGCCGCGTCGCTAACAGCAGAAAAGAGGGCCCTTCGGGGCCCTCTTTTTTTGCCTGTAGATAAAGCGTTTAGCCTCGTCGCCTATAGAGGCCGCAGCTGTCGTGCAATATGCCTTGCTCGTTTGGCCCTAACATGCAGATTGCACGAGGCAGGCTGATCTAATTTGATTTTAAGTTATTGATATTTATAGATTATTTTATTTTAAGAGGGTTGGCATAGCGCTTGCGATAGTACTGGGGAGACTGCAGCTCGTAGTGGCTTGCAGATTGTTCAGTACACGCAGGAGGCATTATTTATGAAAAAGCCAATCAAGCATTTCGCAGTAACCGCTATGACCGCTACCGCGCTGGGTTTGTTGCTCGCTGGGCCGGTTATGGCTGCGGACACACCGACCGTGCAGCCAACCCTACTGGCCGCCAGTGAGACGATGGATAAAGCAGAAGATGCGGTTTCCGACACTTGGATCACCAGTAAGGTGAAGTCGACCTTCCTGGCCGACAGCAGCTTGAGCGGTATCGACATCAAGGTCGAAACCAATAAGGGCGTTGTTACGCTTTCCGGTGTTGTTGCCAGCTCCGCCGAACGTGACCTGGCCATTGCCAAGGCAGGCGAGATCAAAGGTGTGAGCGCTGTATCCGCCGAAGCGCTGAAAACCGCTCAGTAATCCATGGAAGCGTGCCAGGCGCTGCGATGGGCCTGGCAGCCACTCAACGACGAGGACAAGCAGATGAATGCTGACGTAATCAAAGGCAAGTGGAAGCAAATCAATGGTCGCATCAAGGAGCGTTGGGGCAACCTGACCGATGATGACCTGAATGTTGCTGAAGGCCATAGCGAGTACCTGGCCGGCAAGCTGCAAGAGCGTTACGGTTGGACCAAGGAAAAGGCTCAGGACGAGCTGCGTGATTTCAGCAGCAAGCTGTAATCAGGCGTAAAAAAGCCCCGCAGGCATAACCCAGCGGGGCTTTTTTGTGGCTCTTATGGAAAGGCTTAGCTGCCGCGTTTACTTTCCACGCTCTTCAGGCGGCCACCTTCGAATCGCAGATAGTAGTTCATGCCGTTACGCGGACCATAGACCCACTCCTCGACGAGGAACTCGTTATTGCCGTGGGCATCCAGGGTGTAGCCCAGCATGTCGCGGGCAATCGGTTCGCCACATTTGCTGGCGACCTCTGTGGTGCGGTCGCCGGTGCTGGCGATGCCTTTCTCGCAGCGCAGGGTGCTGGCCTGGGCACTGGTTGCCAGCGCGAGCAGGGTCAGGCTGAGTGCTATCCGTTGCATGGTGCAATGTCCTTATCGTTGGTTTGGGTGAGTGTTAGGTGTTGCTAGTTGCCGCGTTTACTATCGATCTTGATCAGTCGATTGCCTTGAAAGCGCAGAAATTGGTACATGCCGTTGCGCGGTCCGTATGACCATTCTTCGACCGCGACTTCATTGTAGAAACCGTATTCATCCAGCACTTCGCGGTAGCCGAGAAAGTCACGACTCAGAGGTTCGCCGCATTTGCTGCTGACTTCGCTGGTGGTGTCATCAAGGCTGACCAGCCCGCTGTCGCAACGCAGAGTCGATGAAGCCTGTGCACAGAAGGGCACAAGTAATAGCAGGGCGCTGATAAAAGCTTTCATCTATTAGCGGCTACGACGGCGTTCGATGGCGCGCAGGCGCGTGCCTTCGAAGGTAAGAATACTGAGCATGCCGTTATCAGGGCCGTAGACCCATTCCTCGATCTGGTATTCGCGCCGCTCGTTTGGGCCGAGGGAGTAGCCGACCAGATCGCGAAAGGCTGGTTCGCCGCATTTCTGCAGCACCTCGAAGCGTCGGTCATCCAGGCTGACCAGTTGGCTGCCGCAGCGCATGGTCTCAGCCTGAGCCAGAGACGATGCGCCCATCAGGGCAAGGAGCAGCGTTGTAGCCAATGCACGCATATGACGAAGACCTTACTCGCTGCCGAGATGCAGGGTAGTGGCGACGCGGCCATTGGCGTCAGCCTGTGCCATATTGACATCCAGCAGGTAAATACGTTCGTCGGCCAGGCCGCCGCGCTCGACCAGATAGCTCTTTATTTCTGCCGCTCGCGCCTGGGCCAGCTGACGCTGTAGCAGTTCACTTTGTGCCCAGGATTGCAGCACACCTTCGCGCATCTTCACGCTGCGCTCCTCGTCGGGCAGTTCGGCCCACTCGGCTGGCGGCTGCTGTTTGAGGCGGGTGCGGTAGATGCCTTCGAGCAGTACGGCTTTGTCGTCCTCATCCACCACCAGCTCACTGGCTTCGGCAGGTACATCCTCCCCACGGCGTTGCAGCATCTTGTACCAGGTGTTCTGGTATTCGCGCTCCAGGCGCGCAGCAGCCAGTGGTGGGCCGTCGCTGCTCTGCGCGCTCATGCCTTCGACTTCCAGGCGCAGGGTCGGACGCTCCTTCAGGGCGCTGGCCAGAGTATCCAGCGCTTTCTGCGCGTCGCCGTCGAGCTCGCTGTCACCGGCATTGAAGCGCACGGTGCTGAGGTCTACGTCACTGCCGCCACTGACCAGGCCGCCGATAAATTTGAACGGTGCCTGCGCGGCGCGCAGCACCAGATTGCGCAGGGTTTGCCAGACGATGGGCATAACGCTGAACTGCGGGCTGTTGAGGTCGCCCTGCACGGGCAGCTGGATGCTGATATTTCCGTCGGTGTCTTTGAGCAGGGCAATGGCTAGGCGGATTGGCAGGTCCATGGCGTCTTTGCTGTCGACTTTCTCACCCAGCTGCAGGTCTTCCAGCAGCAGTTTGTTCTCGGCGTTGAGCTGGCCTTTCTCGATCTGGTAATGCAGGTCGAGGTTGAGGCGGCCCTTGCGTATGCGGAAACCGGCGAACTTGCCGGAGTAGGGCGTGAGGGTGGTCAGTTCGACATTCTTGAAGCTGGTGGCGATATCCAGGCTGTTCATTGGGTCGAACGGCGTCAGCTTGCCTTTGATGCTGACGGGTGCGTACTTATCGACCTTGCCTTTAATATCGACGCTGGCGGTTTTCGGGCTCTGGTTGTCGAGTGTGCCGATCTGGCCGTTGAGTTGCTGAATAGCCGTGGCGAAGTTAGGCGTCAGACTGAAGTCGGCAAAGTTCGCCGAACCGTCCTTGATGCTGATACCGCCTATGCGCATCGGCAGCGGTTTACTTGCCGCTGCGGGCTTGGCGTTGGCCTCTGCCGGCTGTGGAATCATCAGATCGCTGATATTGGTGGTCAGGTCTTCATTGATGATAAAGCGCACATAAGGCTGCTGCAGTTTGACTTGGCCGATCACCAAGCCCTTGCCGTGTTGATAGTCGATTCCTTCCACCAGCACTTGCTGCCATTTAAGGAAGTCGCGGTCCTTTAGCGTGTCGAGAGTATGCAGTTGGTTGATCTCGGCTTGCCCGCCAATACTGAATGCCAGCGGTTCCACGCTCTGCAGATCAACCGCCAGGTCGCTGCCGAGCTTGCCGCTACGCAGTTCAAGACGCACGAAGGGGCTCAGGTAGGTCTGCGCCAGGCGCAGGTCGATATCGCGGGTGGCCACCTGCAGCTTGGCTGTTGTCGGGGTCAGTTGCACCTGGCCGTCGGCCTTGATCTGCCCGGTCTTGTTCACCCCGGTGTCGAGCTTGAGGCCGAAGGGCGACGTGCCCAGGCTGTCGAAGTCGTTCAGATCAAGGTTGAGTGGTGCCAGGTCGATTTTGACTTCCGCGCCGCCGGCGCGGTCGGCCAGATGCACCTGATAGTCGCGCAGTTGCACGTCACGCAGGATTACCTGCCAGGGTTTGCTGGGCTCTTCCGGCTGGCCGGCAGTGGCGGTTTCCAGGTCAGCGGATTGCTCTGCGGTGGTCGGTTCGCTTGGCTCATTTGCCGGTTCGGCTTCCGTAGCTGCGGAGCCTGCGCCAACCTCATTTGGAGCTGGAGCTGGAGCTGGAGCTGGAGCTGGAGCTGGTTTGGCGGGTTGGCTGGCCAGCAGCTTCTGCCAGTCGAGCTGGCCATCGGCCTCGCGTGCAGCCCAGGTTTCCAGCTTCTGGCTACGAATCTTGCCGACGATGACCTGCTGCTTGGCCAGGTCCACGCTGGTTTCGCTGATATCCAGACTTTCCAGGCGCAGCAACGCTTTATCCGCCGGGCTCTTGATGGCAAAGCTGCTGACGCTGAGCAGGGTATTGCTCAGCAGTAGTTCGGTGCCTTTGGCCAGGTTCAGGCTGTAGTCGCTGCTCAGATTGACGGTGCCGTCCTCTAGGACCAGCGGAACCGCATCGCGCACATAGGGCCAGATGGCTTTAAGTTTGCCGTCAGTGACTTTCAGACTGCCGCTGGAGCTGATTGGCACCAGACTGATGCGCCCGGTCCAGTCGATCCGCCCGCCGGTGGGGCCCGTGGCGACCAGGCTCATGTCGGCATTGTCGTCAGGCAGGGTGCTGAGGTTGAACAACTCGAAGTTGAGGTCGTCGTAAATAAACTCGATTGGCTCGCTGGGACGCAGATCCTGAAAATGCACGTTGCCGCCACTCAGTTTGATCCGCGAAATACGCAGCGGGAACGGCTCACCGGCCGGCTCTTCAACCGCAGGCTCGGTGCTAGGCGGGACGTTAAACAGTTGCGTTAGATTTAGTCTGCCATCCTTGCCGAACAGCACTTCACTGTGCGGCTTGTCCAGCTCGATATCGGCCAGGTGCAGCACGCCGCTCCACAGGCTGTCGAGTTGCAGATTGGCATACAGGCGTTCGAAGGCGATTTGCTGCTGGTCGGCCTCGCCAATCTGCAGGCCCCAGAGGCTGAGCTCCAGGCTGAACGGGTTGAGTTGCAGGCGCTGCAGCGTGGCGGGTACTTCGGCGTATTGCGCCAGCTGCTGGTTGGCGATGCGCAGGCCGATACCGGGCAGAATCAGAAAACCCAGCAGGCTGTAGAGGGCAACGGCGATAACAATGGCGCTGGCAGCGCGCTTTATTCCTTTAAGCATAAAAACGTCATCTATCCCGACGAGAAGTGCCTTGGAGTATGGCACGCGTGCGCAGTTCCGCAGAGGCTCTACGCGGGGATTTTCTTCACGCTGGCGGAGCTTCAGAACTGCAGGATCAGGGTCTTCAGCGGCGGTTGGCCATCCTGCGAGGGGAAGTCGCTGGCCGGCGCCAGCACCTGCCAATCGCGCACCGGGCGGCCGAGCTTTTCCGCGCAGCGCAGCACCTGTTCGCGCCAATCGGCCATGGCGACTTTTGCCAGGTTGTTGCAGCAGATCAGCACACCATCATCGGCGGTGGCGAGAATCGCCGGCTTGAGAAGGCTCTGGTAATCACGCAGCAGGTCGACGGTGCCGAAAGCGCTCTTGGCCCAGGCGGGTGGATCGAGCAGCACCAGATCGAACTGACGTTGCTCAAGGCGCGGATAGTGCGGCAACTTCTGCCCGCGCCGCGCATTGATCGGCAGGCCAGCCAGTTGGCGAATCGCAGGGAAGTAGTCTGACTGGACAAACTGCATGGGCTGCAGCTGCGGATTGAGTGTGCCATTCTCACGACCGACCGCCAGATTGCCTTCGGCAAAGTCCAGATTGACGACTTCGCTGGCTCCGCCAGCGGCCGCACTCAAACCGACGCCGCAGGTGTAGGCGAACAGGTTAAGCACCGACTTGCCTGCACTGTGCGCTTTGACCCAGCCGCGGGCGTTGCGCAGGTCGAGAAACAGCAGCGGGTCTTGCCCGGCATGGCGTCCGCGCACGCGGTAGTTGAGGCCCCATTCATGGCCGATCAGGTCTTCCAGTGCAGCCGGTTCGGCCCGGTAGACCGCATCAGTGCGGTCGATCCGCGAGTTGCCCTGGGAGCGGTCGTTGTAGACCAGTAGCAGTTGTGTGCCGAGGCTGGCCTGGCACTGCTCGGCCAGTTGTAGCAGTTCGTCGCGACTCAGGCCCTGGTGGAAGCTCTGTACCAGTAATTGCCGGCCGTAACGGTCGACGGTCAGGCCGCCGGCGCCTTCCTGGCTGCCATGAAACAGGCGATAGCAGTCGGTACCTTGCTGATGCAGTTCGGCCAGCAGGTCTTGACGGTTATGCAGTGCGGCGCGCAGCGCCTGATCGAGAGAGGGCATGCGCGGCGACTCGAAAAAGGAGGGCGCGCAGTTTATCAAGATTCACCTGCCGGGACGCAGGCTCGGTAAAAACAGCAAGGGCACCCTAAGGTGCCCTTTAATTTGCGATTGTTATTTGATCAGACGATGCGGTTGATGCCTGTGCGGTCAGCGCCGTCAGCAGCAATACGGTTGCCGCCAGTGCGGTCTGCCCCATCAGCAGCGATGCGGTTACCACCAGTACGATCAGCACCATCTTCGGCGATACGGTTGATGCTGGTACGGTCAAAGCCGTCGGCTGCGATACTGTTAGCGCCAGTGCGGTCAGCGCCGTCAGCAGCTACGCGGTTGCCGCCGGTACGATCGGCACCATCTTCGGCGATGCGGTTGATGCTGGTACGGTCAAAACCATCAGCGGCGATACGGTTGCTCAGGCTGCGCTCTGCGCCGTCTGCGGCAAAAACATTGCTGGTCAGGCTGGCGGCAAGCAGGGAAGCGATCAGGTACTTGTTCATCTGGGTGTCCTCGGAAGAGTGGGGTAAGTGGCTACGGGGCTAATGTTGCGCCGCAGCCCGACTCTTGAGAAACGCAGGTGGTCAATAGCAATCATCATTGCTGTCGATGGCAAATAAAAAAGCCGGCCCCCTGATTGATGGGAGCCGGCTTTTTTGTCGCCATAGCTGAACGGTGTAATCAGGCCCGTTCGATCGCCAGTGCCACGCCCTGACCGCCGCCGATGCACAGGGTGGCGAGACCTTTCTTGGCGTCGCGCTTGATCATCTCGTGCAGCAGGGTCACTAGCACGCGGCAGCCGGAACCACCGATCGGGTGACCGAGAGCGATGGCGCCGCCGTTGACGTTGACCTTACTGGCATCCCAGTTGAGTTCCTTGCCGACTGCCAAGGCCTGCGCGGCGAAGGCTTCGTTGGCTTCGATCAGGTCCAGGTCGGCCAGCTGCCAGCCGGCCTTGGCCAGGCAACGCAGGGTGGCACTGACCGGGCCGATGCCCATGATCGCCGGGTCGACACCTGCGTTGGCGTAGCTGGCGATCTTCGCCAGTACCGGCAGGCCGAGGGCCTGGGCTTTGGCGGCGCTCATCAGCAGCACGGCAGAGGCGCCATCATTCAGGCTGGAGGCGTTGCCGGCGGTGACGCTGCCGTCCTTCTTGAATGCGGGCTTGAGCTTGCCCAGGGATTCGGCTGTGGTGCCGGCGCGCGGCTGTTCGTCAATGGCAAAGGCAATCGGGTCGCCTTTGCGCTGGGGAATCATGATCGGGGTGATTTCATCGACAAAACGCCCGGCCTCGATAGCAGCCACGGCTTTTTGCTGCGAGGCGGCGGCGAAGGTGTCCTGCGCTTCGCGGCTGATCCCGTATTTCTCCACCAGATTCTCGGCGGTGATGCCCATGTGATAGTCGTTGAAGGCATCCCACAGGCCGTCGGTGATCATCGTGTCGACCAGCTTGGCGTGGCCCATGCGCAGGCCGGTGCGTGCTCCGGGCATTACATAGGGAGCCAGGCTCATGTTCTCCATACCGCCGGCGATGATCACTTCGGCGTCGCCGCAACGGATCGCTTGGGCACCGAGGTGCAGAGCTTTCAGGCCCGAGCCGCAGACCTTGTTCAGGGTCAGCGCTGGCACGGCGTGCGGCAGGCCGGCGAGGATCACCGCCTGGCGTGCCGGGTTCTGCCCGCTGCCTGCAGTGAGCACCTGACCGAGGATCACTTCGTCGACCTGCGCGCCGTCCAGGCCGGTTTGTTCCAGCAGGCGGCGGATTACCGCTGCGCCGAGTTCAGGGGCTGGGATATTCGCCAGTGAACCCTGGAAGCTGCCGATGGCAGTGCGGGTGGCGGCAACGATGACGACGTCTTGCATAGCGCGATCCTCACAAGTAACGGGCGCGGCAGGCCGCGAAAGGTCGCTATGGTGGCACAGCGGCTTTGTTTACGGCCAGCGCGCGAACCGGCCGGTCAGCGTGGCGGCAGGTTTAGGCGTTTGCGCGCACGGTGGATGGCGCCGCCGCGTACCGCCCAGCGCAGCACGGGGGCCAGGCTGTGTACGCCAGTGTGGATCATCCGGCTACGTGGCGGGCTGATCTGCTGGCCGAGCATCTGTTGCGCCCAATCTGGCAGCAGGTCGATGCCAGCCTGCATCAGCAGCTTGGCCGCCGGGGCAGCGAGGGCGCTGGGTGCCGGGGCGTTGAGCAGGATGCGCAAGATTTCCAGCGAGCGTTCATCACAGAGCAGCTCGGGGCGCACAGCTGCCAGGTAGGCGGCGACCTCGGCGCGCGAGCGCGGCACCTGGGTGGCGCCCAGACGCTCTGCGATCAGGGCGATTTCCGCGTAGTAGCGGTCCTGATCGGCTTCGCTCAGTTGTGGGTTGCGGTAACGCAGGTGTGCTTGGAGAAAACTGTACACCTCGGCCACATGCACCCAGGTGAGCAGCGCCGGATCACTGGCGGCATAGGTGCGGCCATCCGGGGCGGTGCCTGTGACTTTGAGGTGAATGGTCTTGACCTTGTCGATCAGCCAGTCGGCATCGGCACGCGAGCCGTAGGTGGTGCCAGATATAAACTGGCCGGTGCGACGCAGGCGGCCGAGTAGGTCCTGACGAAAATTTGAGTGATCCCATACCCCGGCTAATGCCAGTGGATGCAGAGCTTGCAAGAGGAGGGCGCTGATACCGCCGATCAGCATGCTGGTGAAGTCGCCATGCACCTGCCAACTCACCGAGTCGGGGCCGAACAGACCGGGGTCGTCCTGGGGCTTTTCGAAGTCGATTTGCCCCAAAGCGATACCGCTGAGACTAAGGACTTGGCTTTCGATACGGCGTCGAAGAAATTCCATGGAATGGTGGGTTCGTTTGCTGGTGTAGGGTGGATCGCGCTTCATCGATCCATCGGTTGGCGATCCACTCGATGGGGCTCCGCCGCGCGGGGCCCTTGGCGGATGAACAGAGCATCAGCTACGTGCCTCGTTACACCCTACATCCTAGCGTGCGGTTATCGGTTCAGGCGCTGCTCGATCAAACCGTCGACCACCGTCGGGTCGGCCAGAGTCGAGGTGTCGCCCATGTTTTCCAGCTCGTTGCAGGCGATCTTGCGCAGGATGCGCCGCATGATCTTGCCCGAACGGGTTTTCGGCAAGCCCGGTGCCCACTGGATCAGCTCGGGTTTGGCGAAGCTGCCAATTTCCTTGCCGACCAAGGCCAGCAGTTCCTGCTTCAGCGCATCGTTGATTTCCACGCCGTTCATCGGTGTGACGAAGGCATAGATGCCCTGGCCTTTGAGGTCATGCGGGTAACCGACCACTGCGGCTTCGGCGACGGCGTCATGAAGCACCAGGGCGCTTTCCACTTCGGCGGTGCCGATGCGGTGGCCGGAGACGTTGATCACGTCATCCACCCGGCCGGTGATCCAGTAGTAACCGTCCTCGTCGCGGCGCGCGCCGTCGCCGCTGAAGTAGTAACCGGGGTAGGGCTTGAGGTAGGTGTCGATCATCCGCTGATGGTCGCCGTAAACGCTGCGAATCTGGCTTGGCCAGCTGTCCTTGATCGCCAGCACGCCGCTGCCAGGGCCGTCGATCTCCTTGCCCTGTTCATCCAGCAGCACCGGCTGCACGCCAAAGAACGGCCGGGTCGCCGAGCCGGGTTTGAGGTCGGTGGCGCCGGGTAGCGGAGTGATCAGGATGGCGCCGGTTTCGGTCTGCCACCAGGTGTCGACGATCGGGCAGCGGCGTTCGCCGACCACGTTGTAATACCACTCCCAGGCTTCCGGGTTAATCGGCTCGCCGACGCTGCCGAGCAGGCGCAGGCTGGTGCGCTCGGTGCATTCGACCGGGCCAGTGCCCTCACGCATCAGCGCACGCAGGGCGGTGGGCGCGGTGTAGAAAATGTTTACCTGGTGCTTGTCGATCACCTGCCAGAAGCGCGAAGCCGTCGGGTAGTTGGGCACGCCTTCGAAGATCAGGCTGGTTGCGCCGTTGGCCAACGGACCGTAGACGATGTAGCTGTGCCCAGTGACCCAGCCGACGTCGGCGGTGCACCAGTAGATGTCGCCTTCGTGGTAGTCGAACACGTATTTGTGGGTCATCGCCGCCATTAGCAGATAGCCGCCAGTGCTGTGCAATACACCCTTGGGTTTGCCGGTGGAGCCGGAGGTGTAGAGGATAAACAGCGGGTCTTCGGCGTCCATCGGCTCTGGTGGGCAGTTGCCGTCGGCGTCGCGTAGGGCTTCGTGGTACCAGATGTCGCGGCCTTCCACCCAGTCGATCTCGCCCTGGGTGCGTTCGACCACCACTACCGTGGACACTGCTGGACAGCTCTGCAGCGCCTTGTCGACGTTTGCCTTGAGCGCCACGTACTTGCCACCGCGCACACCTTCATCGGCAGTAATCACGGTGCGGCAATCGGCGTCGAGAATGCGATCACGCAAGGCGTCCGGGGAGAAACCACCAAACACCACCGAATGCACTGCGCCGATGCGTGTGCAGGCGAGCATGGCGTAGGTGGCCTCGGGGATCATCGGCATATAGATGCACACCCGGTCGCCCTTTTTCACCCCACGGCTTTTCAGCGCGTTGGCCAGGCGGCTGACGTTGTGGTGCAGCTTCTTGTAGGTGATGTGAGCCGATTCGCTGGGGTTGTCGCCTTCCCAGATCAGTGCAATTTGCTCGCTGCGTTTTTCTAGGTGACGGTCGATGCAGTTGTAGCTGACGTTCAGTTGCCCACCCTTGAACCACGAGCCCGAACCGCTTAGCAGGTCGCCTTGTTGCACGCTGGTCCAGGGTTTGCTCCAGTCGAGGAAGGTCTTGGCCTGCTCGGCCCAGAAGATTTCCGGTTGCTCCACCGATTGCTGGTACAGACGCAGGTAGTCGTCGTTGTTCAGGTGGGCGCGTTGGCGCACTGCATCGGGCACGGGGTGGCGGGTGATTTCGAACATGGCGGGTCCTTATTGTTGTGTTCCGCGATGTTCGTAGGGTGAACCAAGCGGGTGCTTGGTTCAAGTGCTGGCCTTGTGCTCGGTCGCTGTGGATCAGCCGCGATGCCGTTCGCGGAAGTGCTGGATCAAGCCTTGTGTCGAGGCGTCACTGGCGGGCTCGTCGAGTTGGCCGGTGAGACGCTGATAAACGCCCTGGCCAAGGTCCTTGCCCAGTTCGACGCCCCACTGATCAAAGGCGTTGATGCCCCAGATGGCGCTCTGTACGAAGACCTTGTGCTCGTAAAGCGCTACCAGTGCGCCGAGGTTGAACGGGTCGACGCGGTTGAGCGCGAGGATATTGCTCGGGCGGTTACCGGGGATCACCTTGTGCGGTGCCAGACGTTGCACTTCGGCCTCGTCCAGACCCTTGGCGCGCAGCTCGGCTTCGGCTTCCTCGCGGGTCTTGCCATGCATCAAGGCTTGGCTTTGTGACAGGCAGTTGGCAAACAGCCACTGGTGATGGTCAGCCAGCGGGCTGAAGCTATTAACCGGGACGATAAAGTCCGCTGGGATCAGCTCGGTACCCTGGTGCAGCAACTGGTGATACGCGTGTTGACCGTTACAGCCCACGCCGCCCCAGATCACGGGGCCGGTGCTGAAGTTCACAGGGCTGCCGTCCTGGCGCACGCTTTTGCCGTTGGATTCCATGTCCAACTGCTGCAGGTGTTTGGTGAAGTTACGCAGGTAGTGGTCGTAGGGCAGGATCGCCTGGCTTTTCGCGCCCCAGAAGTTGCCGTACCAGATCCCCAGCAGGGCCATCAGGACGGGCATGTTTTCCGCCAGCGGTGCCTGGGTGAAATGCTGGTCCATGGCGTAGGCGCCGGCCAGCAGTTCTTTGAAGTTGGAGATACCGATGGCCAGGGCAATCGGCAGGCCGATGGCCGACCACAGTGAGTAACGCCCGCCGACCCAGTCCCACATCGGGAAGATGTTTTCCGCCTTGATACCGAATTCGATCGCAGCCTTCTGGTTACTAGTCACCGCAATAAAGTGCTTGTGCAGCTCGGCTTCCGGGCCGCCCAGGGCTAGGTACCAGTCGCGTGCGGCCAGGGCGTTCTTCAGGGTTTCCAACGTACCGAAGGATTTGGACGAGACAATAAACAGCGTGGTCTGTGGGTTCAGGCGTGCCGTCAGTTCACGGAACTCGCTACCGTCGATATTCGCCAGGTAATGACAGCGCACGCCGCGCTGGGTAAAGGGCCGTAGTGCTTCGGACACCAACTGAGGGCCGAGGAATGAACCGCCAATACCAATGTTCACCACTTCGGTGATCGGTTTGTCGCTGTAGCCACGCCACAGGCCGCTGTGCACGCGGCTGACCAATTCGGTCATCTGATGCAGTACGCGGTGCACTTGTGGAATCAGGTCAACGCCGTCGAGTTTCAGGGTGCGGCCAATCGGGCTGCGCAGGGCTGTGTGCAGAGCTGCACGCCCCTCAGAGGCATTGACCTTATCGCCGCTGAACAGGGCGTGAATGGACTCCGGCAGCTGGGCTTGTTCAGCCAGCTGCACCAACAGTCCCAGGGTTTTTTCGTCGATCAGGTTCTTTGAGTAGTCCAGCAGCAGACCGCTGCTGCTCAGGGAAAAACGGGTAAAACGTTGCGGGTCACGGGCAAAGGCCTCGCGCATGCTGAAGTCGTTCATCTGCTCGCGCTGCTCGCGCAGCGCCTGCCAGGCGGGCAGGCTGGTGACGTCATGCGTTTGCTGGAAGTAGGCCATTGGTGCGTGTTCCTTGTTTTGGGTGCGGCGAATCATGCAAAAAAGCCCGGAGTTATCCGGGCCTTGAGTGTAACTGGCGGGTGTTGGGCCAGCATCTACGCCGTGGATCAGCCTGGAGTATCGAGGTCGAACGCCAGGTTGTCGATCAACCGGGTGCTGCCAATAAACGCGGCCAGCAGTATGACCAGGCGGCGATCATCAGCGGTGGCCGGACGCAGGCTGTTGGCTTCGCGTACTTCCAGATAATCCGGGCTAAAGCCTGCGGCGCTGTGTTGCTGCTGTGCAACGGCGACCAGTTTGGCGTAATCACGCTCACCGGCGCGAATCGCTGTGGCCATCTCTTGCAGGGTACGGTACAGCACCGGCGCAACTTCACGCTGTGCCGTATTCAGGTAACCGTTGCGCGAGGACAACGCCAGGCCATCGTCGGCCCGCACCGTCGGCTCGCCGATAATCTGGATCGGCATGTTGAGGTCACGCACCAGGGTGCGGATCACTGCCAGCTGCTGGAAATCCTTCTGGCCAAAAATCGCCAGATCCGGCTGCACCATGTTGAACAACTTGCTGACGACGGTCGCAACGCCCTCAAAGTGGCCTGGGCGGCTAGCGCCGCAGAGGCCTTCAGACACGCCCGGTACGCTGACACGGGTCTGGCCGTCCATACCGTGCGGGTACATTTCCTCGACATCCGGGGTGAACAGCAGATGGCAGCCGGCTTCGACCAGCTTTTCCTGATCGGCGAGCAGGGTGCGCGGGTATTTGTCGAGGTCTTCGCTGGGGCCGAACTGCAAGGGATTGACGAAGATGCTGGCGACCACGAAATCGGCACGCTGGGCGGCTTTCTCCACCAGTGCGGCGTGACCGGCATGCAGGTTGCCCATGGTCGGGACGAAGGCGATCTGTTTGCCTTCGGCACGGGCCTGGGCAACAGCGGCGCGCAACTCGCGCACGCTTTTAACTGTGTTCATGCAGAAAATCCGTGTTCGGCTGCTGGGAAACTCTGGTCTTTGACCGCTTTGACGTACGCACTGATGGCGTTCTGGATGCTGCTCTGGCCAGCCATAAAGTTTTTCACGAACTTTGGCGTGCGGCCGCTCAGTGAAAGCCCAAGCATGTCATGCAGGACCAACACCTGACCGTCGGTGGCAACGCCGGCGCCAATGCCGATAACTGGGATCTTCACGGCTTGGCTGATTTCAGCGGCCAGTTCGCTGGGCACGCATTCCAGCAGCAGCATCGCCGCGCCGGCTTGTTCCAGCGCCATGGCATCAGCGCGCATCTGCCGCGCTTGGGCTTCCTGGCGGCCTTGCACCTTATAACCACCGAGGATATTCACCGCCTGCGGGGTGAGGCCGAGGTGGGCGCATACGGGTACGCCGCGCTCAGCCAGTTGGCGAATTGGCTCGGCGAGCCAGGCTGCACCTTCCAGCTTGACCATGTGGGCGCCGGCTTGCATCAGTGCCGCGCTGTTGTTCAGGGCTTGCTCAAGGGTGGCGTAGGCCATAAAGGGCAGATCGGCGAGAATCAGCGCGCCCTGGTTGCCACGTTTGACGCTGGCGGTGTGATACGCCATTTCGGCGACAGTGACGGGCAGCGTGCTGTCATGGCCTTGCAAGACCATGCCGAGGGAATCGCCCACCAGCAGCACATCGACACCGGCCTGGCAGGCTGTCTGGGCGAACGTGGCGTCATAGCAGGTCAGCATGGCGATTTTCTCGCCGCTCTGCTTGAGGCTTTGCAGGGTGGTCAGGGTTACATCAGGCATGAAAACTGTCCTCACTCAGGCGTTCAGTCAGCAGTTGTGCTGCTTCAAGTTGGCCTGCATTGGCCTCGAATTGCACCGGTGCGGGGCAACGGGACGCCTATAGTCCTGATGGGGGGGCTCGAAGTCAATTGCAGGTGTTACCGGCTTGTTACTGCCGTTACCGCCAATGTGCCAGCTCGCAAGTAGGGTTATTACTGCTGCGGCTGCATGACCCAGCAGTCGAAGTTGTCCGGAATTCAGGTCAACTCTGTTTCGCTGAGGCGTTCCAGCCCTGCATAAGGACAAGCCCCAAGCAGTTCTGTCAGGGCGCGGCCATCCGGCAGTTGTAGGTCGGGGGCGATCTCAGCCAGCGGGTAGAGGACAAAGGCGCGGGCATGCATGTGGTAGTGCGGCACGCTCAGGCGCGGCTCATCCAGTAAGCGTTCGCCGAACAGCAAAATATCCAGGTCGAGGGTGCGTGGCCCCCAACGCTCGGCCTTGCGCGTACGGCCTTGCTCAAGTTCGATCGTCTGCAAGGCATCCAGCAGGGCCAATGGACTGAGTTCGGTATCCAGTGCCGCCACGGCATTTACATAGCGCGGTTGATCCGCAGGACCCAATGGGTCGCTGCTATAGAAAGATGACTGGGCAATCAGATCTGTTTGCGGCAGCGCAGCCAGGGCGGCCAGCGCGCTGCGCAGTTGCTCGATCGGTGTGGCCAGGTTACTGCCCAGGCCGATATAGACGCGTTCCATTATTCGCCGGCTGTACTGCTCGAGTTCTCAGCAGCCGGGCCGCGTTTACGCTTACTGTTATTGCGTTTGCGCTTACGGGGAGCGCCTGGGCCATCGTCCTTGTTGCTGAGGTCGCGGATCATATTGCGACGCTCGCTGTCGCTGACATCCTGATAGCGGGTCCACCAGTCGCCCAGGCCACCGGTTTCCTCGCCTGCGCTTTCGCGCAGCAGCAGGAAGTCGTAGCCAGCGCGGAAGCGTGGGTTTTCCAGCAGCATATCGGCGCGTTTGCCGCTGCGGCGTGGCAGGCGTTCCTGCATATCCCAGATTTCGCGGATCGGCATGGTGAAGCGCTTGGGCACCGCGATGCGTTGGCATTGCTCACTGATCAGCTCGTGAGCGGCTTCCTGCATGGCCGGGATCGGCGGCATACCGCGATCCTGCAGCTTGATCACGCGGGCTGGCAGGGCTGGCCACAGCAGTGCTGCTAGGAGGAACGCAGGGGTGACTGTCTTGCCCTGATGAATGCGTAGGTCAGTGTTGTCCAACGCATTACGGATCAACTGGTCGGTGTAATCCGGGTTGAGTTTCAGCGCCTCGGCGCTGGCCGGGAACAGCTGGCCGAACAGGCCGTAATCCACCAGCAGCTCGTAGGTGTACACCGCGTAGCCGGCGAGAAACAGCTTGAGTACTTCATCGAATAGGCGCGCAGCGGGGATGCCGCCTAGCAGCGGGGCCAGTTTGTAGATCGGCGCGGCGCTGTGTTTCTCGATGTCGAAATCCAGCTTGGCGGCAAAACGTACTGCACGCAGCATGCGCACCGGGTCTTCCTGGTAGCGCTGAGTCGGATCACCGATCAGGCGGATCAGGTGGTTGCGAATGTCGTGCACGCCATTGGCGTAATCGAGGATGCGCTCGGTGCTCGGGTCGTAATACAGCGCATTGATAGTGAAGTCGCGACGCTGGGCGTCGTCTTCAAGGCTGCCATACACGTTGTCACGCAGAATGCGTCCGCTCTCGTTACGCGAGGACAGGTTGCTGTTTTCTTCTTCCTCGCCTTCCGGATGATTGGCGCGGAAGGTGGCGACCTCAATGATTTCACGGCCGAAGTGCACGTGAACCAGCTTGAAGCGGCGGCCAATGACCCGGGCGTTACGAAATTCGGCGCGCACTTGCTCGGGCGTGGCGCTGGTGGCCACGTCGAAATCCTTGGGGTCAATGTCTAGCAGCAGATCGCGTACGCAACCGCCGACCAGATACGCTTGGTAGCCAGCCTGCTGCAGGCGTTCGACCACACTGATGGCGTAGCGGCTGATTTCACCACGTTCGATCGGGTGCTGGCTGCTGCTCAGCACTTCAGGCGTGCTGTGTGAGTGGTTGCCACGGCGGGCTGGGGTACGAAAGGACTTGAACAGCTTTTTCAGCATGGGAGGCACTGTTTGACTAAATGACTGGCCAGAGTATATGCCGGCCGCAGGAATGGCGCGGATTCTAGCATTGAGTCGACGATTGATGGAGGAAACGACAGGAAAGGGCGGCAGGCGGGGGATTTGAAGCTACTGGGGGAGCCGAAGCTCCCCCCCAAATTGGTGCGTGCTCTGTTTTTATTATTATGGCGGGCTTGTTGTTTTTGTTGATTTACCCGTTCCATCCAGTCAAGGACTTTTGAAAAACTTCCCAAGCTGGGAATCAAGAGCAAACGGATTGCTTTGGATGCTGACGCTGCAATGATCACGGTGTGACCTAACCAGTATTGGCGCTGCCTTGGGGCAGTTTTATTATTCTCAGCCTGGTTATGGGGCGTACCCCAACGGCAATTCCTTTCCAAAAGAATCAGTTAGCTGCGCCTCCGCGTTGTTGTTTTTATTGTGCTGGAGTCGGTACGTCTTATTTTTATTAGGGTTGGAGCGTTTTGTTATTGTTGTTGTACTGGCTGTAAAGCAGAACCCGTGCCAGTTTTTTAAATCCCTTTAAAATCAACGGCTTGATTGTTTGTGTGAGGCGCGGTGTGGCACAAAAAAGCCGGGTTCTCGTTACCGTAAGACCCGGCTTTTGTTACTAAGTGTTGAAGGGGTAACAGGTGAGGGAACCTCTTGCGGGCGCATCTGTCACCTTGGCGCGCCGCTCTAGCCCGCGGTTGCCCCTGAAGATTTGCGCCGTGGGATACCGAGGCGCTGGCGGCGCTCCCACAAACATTTGCGGCTGATGCCGAGTTTGCGTGCCAGTTCGGTCTCGGTCATATGGTCCTGGTGCTCGAGAACGAAGTGCTGGAAGTAATCCTCCAACGACAGGTCTTCAGTGGGTTCGCTCGGCTCATGCCCCAGGCCGCCACTTTGTGCGGGCAGGCCGGTGAAGTCGTCTTCCAGGTCATCCA
This sequence comes from Pseudomonas sp. 9AZ, assembly GCF_902506525.1. Taxonomy (NCBI): domain Bacteria; kingdom Pseudomonadati; phylum Pseudomonadota; class Gammaproteobacteria; order Pseudomonadales; family Pseudomonadaceae; genus Pseudomonas; species Pseudomonas sp. 9AZ. The sequence continues at coordinate 3,563,264 of NZ_LR733840.1, read as the reverse complement.
GTTCAATATCGATGCCCAGTAGTTCGGCTGAGATGCTGTTGCCTTCACAGAGAATCACTGCGCGTTCGATGGCGTTTTCCAGTTCACGCACGTTACCCGGCCAGGGGTAATGGCGAATCGCCTGTTCAGCATCGGCAGCAAAGCTCAATTCCGGGCGGCCCTGGCGGGTGCTTTGGCGCACCAGGAAGGCGCGGGCGATTTCACTTACGTCAGCGCCGCGCTCACGCAGTGCGGGCAGTTTGAGGGCAATCACATGCAGGCGGTAATACAGGTCTTCGCGAAATTGGCCAATCTTCGACAGGCTTTTCAAGTCACGGTGAGTCGCGGCGATCAAGCGCACATCGACCTTCTGTGATTGCACCGAGCCGACCCGGCGAATTTCGCCTTCCTGCAGTACGCGCAGCAGGCGTGCCTGGGCCTCCAGAGGTAGCTCACCGATTTCATCAAGGAACAGGGTGCCGCCGTCAGCGGCTTCGACCAAACCCGCTCGGCCGGCGCTGGCGCCGGTAAAGGCGCCTTTCTCATGGCCGAATAGCTCGGACTCGATCAGCGATTCGGGGATGGCGGCGCAGTTCACTGAAATCAGCGGCGCTTTGGCGCGGCGCGAAAGGTTGTGCAGAGCGCGGGCGACCAGCTCTTTACCGGTACCGGACTCGCCCTGAATCAGCACGTTGGAGTCGGTGGGCGCGACCTTGCGGATCTTGCTGTACATCTCCTGCATGGATGCGCAGGAGCCGATGATGCCGATTTCGCCGTTGCTGTTGTCCACCACCTTGTCGGCACCGGCTTTTGCTGGGCCGGTTGCGGGTGCTGGTGTGCTCTTGGCCTGCTGGTGATCGCGCAGGATGCGCGCCACGGCCTGGAGCATTTCGTCGTGGTCGAAGGGTTTGGCGATGTAATCCACCGCGCCCATTTTCATCGAGTCGACCGCCGAACGCAGGCTGGCGTAGCTGGTCATGATCAGCACCGGCGTGCCCTGGCCGAGCTTGATTAGCTCGGTGCCGGGTGCGCCCGGTAGGCGCAGGTCGCTGACGATCAGGTCGAAGCTGGGGATGCTGAAGCGCTCTTGCGCTTCTTGCACCGAGCCGGCCTCGCTGACTTCGTATTGGTTACGTTCCAGCAGACGACGCAAGGCAGAGCGGATAATGGTTTCGTCTTCGACGATCAAAATATGAGGCATCAATTCGGTCTCTCGACGGTCTCGGGGCATGCCGCTGGGCTAAAGGGCCTGGCAGGCATGCTCGCTGGTAGCTGGTTTAAGTCGCTATGGACGTCGCCTCGACATGCCTCGGCAGGCTGACCCTAATGCGGGTGCCGCGTTGAAGCTCGGGGTCGGCCGGGCTGTCGATTGTTATCTGTCCATAATGCTCTTCCACGATCGAATAGACCAGTGCAAGGCCCAGTCCCGTACCTTTGCCCGGGTCCTTGGTGGTGAAGAAGGGTTCGAACAAACGGTCGATGATTGCCTTGGGAATACCGCTGCCTTCGTCCTCGACGATCAGGTCTACGGTGTGCTCGAAACGTTCGCTCTTGACCCGGATCGCACTGCCCGGCGGTGAGGCATCGCGGGCGTTTGACAGCAGGTTGATCAGCACCTGGGCCAGGCGTTGCGGGTCACCCACTACCCAATGATCGGAGTCGCAGAGGTTGAAAAACTGCACTTCAACGCTGCGCCGGTTGAGCGCCAGCAGGGCAATCGCATCCTGGGCAACCTGGGCCAGACACACCGGCTCCTCGCTGTGCTGGTGGCTGCCGGAATGGGCAAAACTCATCAGCGATTGAACGATGCGCGACACGCGCTTGGTCTGCTCGATGATCTGCTCGCTGATCTCGGTCAGCTCGGGGTCACCTTCGCGTTCTTCTCGCAGGTTCTGCGCCAGGCAGGCGATGCCGGTGATCGGGTTGCCGATCTCATGCGCCACGCCGGCAGCCAGACGACCAATGGAGGCGAGTCGCTCGGAGTGCACCAGCTTGTCTTCCAGCATCTGCGTTTCCGTAAGGTCTTCAACCAGCAGTACCAGGCCGCTGTTACCCGGCGCCAGTGGCTCGTCGATGGCTGCTTTGTGCAGGTTGAGCCAGCGCGTTTGGCCGTCCAAGGCCAGGCGCTGTTTGTGCAAGTGTTCGTCGGGCAGTTCGATAAACCGCTCCAGCAGCCCACGCCAGGGCTCGGCCAAAGTGTTCAGGCGTGAGCCGACCACACGCTGCGCGGGGATTTCGGTGAGTTCTTCCATGGCCTTGTTCCACATCAGGATCTCCTGATCCTTGGCCAGCGAGCAAACGCCCATCGGCAGTTCCTGCAGGGTCTGGCGGTGATAGCGGCGCAGGGTGTCGAGTTCGGCGGCGAGACCGGTGAGGCGCGAGTGGTAGTCCTCGAGGCGGTTCTCGATAAAGTGGATGTCCTCGGTGACGTAGGTTTCGCTGCCGGCTTTATAGGGCAGGAAGGTTTCGACGATGTCCTGGGCCACGCTGGGGCCCATCAGCCCGGACAGATTGGCCTCGATGCGGTCGCGCAGGCGGCGCAGGGCATAAGGGCGACCTTCATCGAACGGCAAATGCAGGTCGCGCAGGGCTTGCTCCACCTCGTGCTGGGCGGTCTTTGCGCCCAGGGGTTTGGCCAGTTGCGCAGCGAATTCTTGCGGTGAGGCCGCCAGCAGTTCGCGGCGTTGCGGGCGGCGCACGTTATCTACAGCGCAGGCTTCTGCGGCACTCTTTTCTTCCGGGCTAGCTTCGGTGAACAGTGACACCAGAGTGAACACCAGCACGTTAGCGGCCAATGAGCCGATGGCCGCCAGGTGCCAACTGCTGTCATCCAGCACATAAATGACGTTGAACCAGGGCAGGTACAGGCCCTGCAGGTTGCCGAGCATCGGCAACAGCATGCTCACCACCCAGACGGCGATCCCCGCCAGCAGCCCGGCGATAAACCCTTTACGGTTGGCGGCAGGCCAGTACAGCACCGACAAAACGCCGGGGAGGAATTGCAGGGTGGCGACGAAGGCGACGATGCCGAGGTTGGCCAGGTCCTGTTCAGCACCGAGCAGTAAATAGAAGCCGTAGCCGGCCATGATCACCAGCAGGATCAGGGCGCGCCGTGTCCACTTCAACCAGCGGTAGATATTGCCTTCCGATGGCGGTTGGTACAGCGGCAACACCACATGGTTGAGCACCATGCCGGACAGCGCCAGGGTGGTGACGATGATTAACCCGCTGGAAGCCGACAGGCCGCCGACATAGGCAATCAGTGCCAGGGTCTGGCTATTCACCGCGATGCCGACGCCGAGGGTGAAGTATTCCGGGTTGGTGGTTGCACCCAGCTTGAGACCGGCCCAGAGAATCAGCGGCACCGCCAAGCTCATCAGCAGCAGAAACAGCGGTAGGCCCCAGCTGGCGCTGACCATGGCGCGCGGGTTGAGGTTCTCGGTAAAGGTCATGTGGTACATGTGCGGCATGACGATCGCCGAGGCGAAGAACACCAGCAGCAGGGTGCGCCAGGGGCCTTCTTGCAGCGGCGTGTGCAGGCTGGTCAGCGAGGACTGGTTCTGCACCAGCCACGATTGCAGGTCCTGCGGACCGTCGAACACGCCGTACAGGGCATAAAGGCCGATGGCGCTGATCGCCACCAGTTTGACCACCGACTCAAAGGCGATGGCAAATACCAGCCCTTCATGCTTTTCGCGCGTGGCGATATGCCGAGCGCCGAACAAAATGGTGAACAGAATGATCAGCCCGCAATAGGCCAACGCCACGCGCTCCTGCACCGGCTCGCGGGTGAGGATGCCGATGGAATCGGCCACCGCCTGGATTTGTAGCGCCAGTAACGGCAACACGCCGACCAGCATAAAGACTGTCGTCAGGGCACCGGCCCAGGTGCTGCGAAAACGGAAGGCAAACAGGTCGGCCAGCGATGACAGCTGGTAAGTTCGGGTGATGCGCAGAATCGGGTAGAGCAATACCGGCGCCAGTAGAAATGCCCCGGACACCCCCAGGTAACTGGCGAGGAAGCCATACCCATACTGATAGGCCAGCCCCACTGTGCCGTAGAAGGCCCAGGCGCTGGCATAGACGCCGAGCGACAGGGTGTAGGTCAGTGGATGGCGAATTATCCAGCGCGGAATCAGGCCGTGCTCACTGATCCAGGCCACGCCGAACAGGATAAGAAGGTAGGCGGCGCTGATCAGAATCAGCTGGCTCAGGCTAAAGCTCGTTAGCATCACGTTGGCTCTGAAGCGAAGAAGGTTAAGACGCGGTCACGCAGGTTGCGCCGCAGCAGGTCAGAGTTCATCGGCATCACGCTGACTCTGCAGGATGAAGGTCACTACGATGAGGATCAGCCACAGCAGGTAGGGGCGGTACCAGGCCCCATTGGGGTCGATCCACCAGTCCATGATGGCCGGGGAGAACAGGTAGATCCCCACCACCAGGATCAGCACCAATCGGTAGATATACATGCCGCATCTCTTCGCTTAATTGCCGGCGATGGTAACGGATGCATAATGCTCTGGGCTATTGGTCGGCCGGCGTGTGCAGAGCTTGGCTTTTCCTTATTAGTTGGTACTATCGTTCCACTTGATAAGAATAACGCTGGAGATTGCCATGCGCCTTGCCTCGCTTTCCTTGCTCGCCCTGTCCGTGCTGCTTGCCGCGTGCGGCGAAGAACCGGCCCCGGTGGCCAATCTGGATTTCCAGAAAGACCTGCAGACCCAACTGATCAAGGCCAAGCCCGGCAGCGTGATCGAAATCCCGGCCGGCACCTATCAGCTCGACCGCAGCCTGAGCTTGAAGGTCAGCGGCGTGACCATCAAGGGCGCAGGCATGGACAAAACCATCTTGAGCTTCAAGGGGCAGAAGTCCGGCGCCGAAGGCCTGCTGGTGGATGCCTCGGATTTCACCATCGAAGACATCGCTTTTGAGGACACCAAGGGCGATTCGCTGAAAGTGGTGGGCGGTAAGAACATCATCATCCGCCGCGTGCGCACCGAGTGGACCAACGGTCCGGCCACCGAGAACGGCGCCTACGGTATTTACCCGGTGCAGACCGAGAACACCCTGATTGATGGCGCGGTGGCCATCGGCGCATCGGATGCCGGTATCTATGTCGGCCAGTCGCGCAACGTGGTGGTGCGCAACAGCCGTGCCGAGCGCAACGTCGCCGGGATCGAGATCGAAAACACCATCGACGCCGACGTGTATGACAACGTCGCCACCGGTAACACCGGCGGCATTCTGGTGTTCAACATGCCCAACCTGCCGCAGGCCGGGCGGGTGACGCGGGTGTTCCGCAACAAGATCGAGGGCAATAACCACAAGAACTTCGGCCACAAGGGTACGCCGGTGGCCAGCGTGCCGGCAGGTTCCGGCGTGGTGATCAACTCCAACGATGATGTTGAGGTGTTCGACAACGACATTGGCGACCACAAGACCGCCAACGTGATCATCAGCAGCTACTTCAGTACCGGTTATACCGACCTGTCCACAGCCGAGAGTTTCGACCCCTATCCAGAAGGCATCCATATCCACGGCAACCGATTCGGCCCCGCCGGCGACAGCCCGGATCACCTTGAACTGAAAGCGCTCAAAGTCAGCCAGTTTGGCTTGAATGGCCGCCTGCCGGATATTCTCTGGGACGGTTACGTCAACCTCGACATTCTGGTGGACGGAAAGCTGCCGGCGGACCGGGCGATCTGCATCAATAACGGCGAGGCGGGGATGATCAACGTCGACGGGCCGAACAACTACAAAAACATCAGCACCGATATGACCGACTACCGTTGCAGCCTGCCGCCATTGCCTGCCGTCAAACTGGCCTCGGCTGATGCCGACCAGGGGGCCTGATGCATCGTCTGTTACTGGGAGCGCTGTTGCTCCTCGCCGGCTGCGAGCAGCCGGCGCCGCTGTACTTGCCGCAAGGTGACAACTACCCAGAAACACTCAGCGAGTGGGGCATGCTGCAACGCGCAGACGGCTTTATCGCGCCGGTTGCCGAGGCCTTGCCCTATGACCTGAATACCCCGCTGTTTACCGACTACGCACACAAACTGCGTACCGTCTGGATGCCGGCAGGTACAGCGGCGACCTACGGCGACGCGCACTTCGATTACCCGGTTGGCACAGTACTGAGCAAAACCTTCTACTACCCCAAGGACGCCCAGGGCCGCCTGCTGCTTAACGAGCGGGATGACCGCGACCCGCAGCGTGGCCTGGAGCTGGCGCGGGTGCAGTTGATCGAGACACGCATCCTGCTGAAACAGCAGGACGGCTGGGTGGCGTTGCCCTATGTGTGGGATGAACAGCAACAAGAGGCCCATCTGGAATGGGCGGGTGACAGCCGCGAGTTGAGCCTGCTGAATGCCGAGGGCAAAACCCAGGCAGTGGCCTATCAGGTGCCGGACGCCAACCAGTGCGCCGGTTGCCATGAGGAAACTGCAGGGCAGGGCGTCAATCCGCTGGGGCCGAAGGCGCGCCATCTGAACAAGGATTTTGCCTACGCTGATGGCACGCACAATCAGTTGCAGCACTGGCAGCAGCAGGGTCGTTTGCAGGGGGGGGCGGCCGAGTTGCAGGGCGTGCCGCAGAACGCGTTATGGCCGACGCCGCGCGCTGGCGAAAGCCTGGAGAAGCAGGCACGCAGTTATCTGGATGCCAACTGCAGTCACTGTCACAACCCCAAGGGCCCAGGGCGTACCTCGGGCCTGCTGCTCGATCCGGCCACGGCCATCGGCATCAGCTATGGCCTGTGCAAACAGCCGGTGGCTGCGGGTAAAGGCTCGGGTGATCGTCTGGTGGATATTCACCCGGGGCAGCCGGATAAATCAGTGCTGCTGTTTCGCGTGGAAAGCGTCGACCCGAGCATCATGATGCCGGAGCTGGGTCGCTCTGCTGTGCATGCCGAAGGCGTGGACGTACTGCAACGCTGGATTGCCAGCTTGCAAGGGGACTGTTGAGCGGCGCGACCTGTTTTCGTGCGCGGCTGCAGGTGTGGGGCATGCCTGGCCCTGTTGTGGTGCGCGTCAGTAGTGGGTGAATGCGCGAGGCCGCGCCAGTGCTGGCTTGGATCACTGGCATAAGTCTTGCGCTGCCTGGTTATCGCCCAGGCTCGCAGGAGGCCCGCTGTGTCGATTCATATCGCCTTGCACCATGTCAGCCACTATCGCTACGACCGCGCGGTCAATCTTGGCCCGCAGGTCGTGCGCCTGCGTCCTGCGCCGCACAGCCGTACCCGGGTTCTGTCCTACGCGTTGAAGGTCGAACCGGGCGCGCACTTTATCAACTGGCAGCAGGACCCCCAGGGCAACTACCTGGCGCGACTGGTGTTTCCGGAAAAGACCCGCGAGCTGAAGATTGAGGTCGATCTAGTCGCCGAGATGGCGGTGTTCAACCCCTTCGATTTTTTCCTTGAGCCTTACGCTGAGAAAATCCCTTTCGCCTATACCGAGGGCGAGCAGCTGGAGCTGGCGCCTTATTTGGTCAAGCTGCCGGCCGGCAAACTTTTCGCCAAATACCTGGCCAGCATCGAGCGCACACCGCTGCCGAGCGTGGATTTTTTGGTGGCGCTGAACCAGCGCCTTTCCACCGATATCAGCTACCTGATTCGACTTGAGCCGGGCGTGCAGACTCCGGAAGAAAGCCTGGAGAAAGGCTCCGGCTCCTGCCGCGATTCGGCCTGGCTGCTGGTGCAGCTGTTCCGCCACCTGGGCCTGGCGGCGCGCTTTGTTTCTGGCTACCTGATCCAGCTTAAAGCCGATGTGAAATCCCTCGACGGCCCATCCGGCGCCGAGGTGGACTTCACCGATCTGCATGCCTGGTGTGAGGTCTACCTGCCCGGTGCCGGCTGGATTGGTTTGGACCCGACCAGCGGCCTGTTCGCCGGAGAAGGCCATATTCCGCTGGCCTGCAGCCCCGAACCGTCCTCGGCGGCGCCTATCAGCGGCGGCGTGGATGAGAGCGAGTGCGAGTTCAGCCACGAGATGTGGGTCGAGCGTATCTGGGAAGCGCCGCGGGTCAGCAAACCTTACAGCGAGGCGCAGTGGCAGGCGATTGTCGACCTTGGGCAGAAGATCGATGAGGACCTGCAAGCGCAGGATGTGCGCCTGACCATGGGCGGCGAGCCGACCTTTGTTGCCCTGGACTACCCCGACGATGCGGAGTGGAACACCGCCGCCCTGGGGCCGAACAAACGCCGCCTCGCCACCGACCTGTTCCATCGCCTGCGCGAGCACTACGCAGCGCAAGCGCTGGTGCACTTCGGCCAGGGCAAGTGGTACCCCGGCGAGCAGCTGCCGCGCTGGTCGTTGAACGCCTACTGGCGGCGTGACGGCGAGCCGATCTGGCACAACCCGGCGCTGTATGCCGATGAACAAAAAGACTACGGCGTCGATGCGGCCAAGGCCGCAGACTTTCTCACCCTGCTCGCAGAACGCCTGGGCGTGGACGCTAAATATTGCGTGCCGGCCTATGAGGACCGCTTCTACTACCTGTGGCGCGAGCGCAAGCTGCCAATCAACGTCAGCGCCGAAGACCCACGCCTGGCTGACCCGCTGGAGCGCGAACGGCTGCGTAAAGTGTTCGAGCAGGGGCTGGATAAAGTAGTCGGGCATATCCTGCCGTTGGCCCGGCAGGCCAAGCAGCTGGGCTGGCAGAGTGGCAGCTGGTTTTTGCGTGATGAGCACTGCCGGCTGATCCCCGGCGATTCGGCGATGGGCTACCGCCTGCCGCTGGATTCGCAACCCTGGGTCAGTGAGGCCGACTACCCCTACATTACCCCGGAAGACCCGAGCCAGCGTTTCGCTCCGTTGCCGGCTGCGGCGCAGATCAAGCCGCAGTCGCGCGGTGTCTGGTCGGGCAGTCAGACCAGTACGAGCAAACGTCCGCTGCTGGGCCAGTCGGCTGCCGCTGTGGTGCGTACCGCGCTGTGCGCTGAGCCGCGTGATGGCAAGCTCTATCTGTTTATGCCGCCGCTGGTGCGCCTGGAAGACTATCTGGAACTGGTGGCGGCCATCGAAGCCACTGCTGCCGAGATGAAGTGCCCGGTGCTGCTGGAGGGGTACGAGCCGCCGCTGGACCCGCGCTTGCAGTTCTTCCGCGTAACTCCGGACCCCGGCGTGATTGAGGTGAATATCCACCCGGCCGCCAGTTGGGATGAGCTGGTCGAGCGCACCGAATTTCTCTACGCGCAGGCCCGCGAGTGCCGCCTCTCCAGCGAGAAATTTATGATCGATGGCCGCCACACTGGCACGGGTGGCGGTAACCATTTTGTGCTCGGCGGCGCGACGCCGGCGGATTCGCCGTTTCTGCGCCGGCCGGATTTGCTGCGCAGCCTGATCAGCTACTGGCACAACCACCCGTCGCTGTCCTACCTGTTTAGCGGTCTGTTTATCGGCCCGACGTCCCAGGCGCCGCGTATCGATGAGGCGCGTAACGATGCGCTGTACGAGCTGGAAATCGCCTTCGCGCAGATGCCCGACGTGGGTCGCGACTGCCAGCCCTGGCTGGTCGACCGCCTGCTGCGCAACCTGCTGGTGGACGTGACCGGTAACACCCACCGCTCCGAGTTCTGTATCGACAAGCTGTACTCGCCGGACTCGGCCTCTGGGCGCCTTGGTCTGCTGGAGCTGCGCGCCTTTGAGATGCCGCCCCATGCGCAGATGAGCCTGGCCCAGCAGCTGTTGATTCGCGCGCTGATCGCGCGTTTCTGGCGTGAACCCTACAAGCCCGCGCGGCTGGTGCGCTGGGGCACCGAGCTGCATGACCGCTACCTGCTGCCGCACTTTATCGAGCAGGATTTTGCCGACGTGCTGCAGGAGCTCGATGGCTGCGGCTATCGCCTGCACAGCGAATGGTTTGCCCCGCACTTCGAGTTCCGCTTCCCCAAATCCGGCGATTTCAACGTCAAGGGCATCGAGCTGGAACTGCGTCAGGCCCTGGAACCCTGGCATGTGCTGGGCGAGGAGGGCGGTGGTGGCGGCACGGTGCGTTATGTGGATTCCTCGCTGGAGCGTATGCAGGTCAAGCTCAGCGGCCTGCCGAGTGATCGTTATGTGCTGACCTGCAACGGCGTACCGGTGCCGTTGCGGCCTACCGGCAAGGTCGGCGAGTTTGTCGGCGGCGTACGTTTCCGCGCTTGGCAGCCGGCCAACTGCCTGCACCCGACCATCGAAGTACACGCGCCGCTGGTCTTCGACCTGGTGGACAGTTGGATGAGTCGCTCCCTCGGCGGTTGTCAGTATCATGTCGCTCATCCCGGTGGACGCAACTACGACAGCCTGCCGGTAAACGCCTATGAGGCGGAGAGTCGGCGTCTGGCGCGCTTCTTCCGCCTAGGTCATAGCCCAGGCAAGCGCCCAACACTGGCGCCAATCAACAATAATGAATTGCCCATGACCCTGGATCTGCGCCTTGTTTAACCCCCTTCACCCATAACGGGGCGAGGGGCGCGCTGCCTGTGATCGTCTTATTGAGCCTGCCATGCCCGACCTGCTTGCCGACTACCCCCTGACACCAGGGGCTTACCATGAACTGTTCGACGCCGACGGTCAGGTGCGCCCGCACTGGCGCCTGTTGCTGGAGCGTTTGCAGCGCAGCAGCCCAGCGCAGCTGGCCCAGCGCCAGGCTCTGCTGGCGCGGCAGATTCAGGAAAATGGGGTGACCTACAACGTTTACGCCGACCCTGATGGCGCCGACCGGCCGTGGGAGCTGGACTTGCTGCCCAATCTGATTCCGGCCGAAGAATGGCAGCAGATCGCCGCCGGCGTGGCGCAGCGGGCTGGTTTACTGAATGCCGTGCTGGCCGACCTGTATGGCCCACAGCAGCTGCTGGCCGACGGGCTGTTGCCGGCTGAGCTGGTGTTTGGCCACAACAACTACCTGTGGCCCTGCCAGGGTGTGCAGCCGCCTGGCGGCACTTACCTGCATCTTTATGCGGTGGACCTGGCCCGTGCGCCGGATGGCCGCTGGTGGGTCACCGCCGACCGCACCCAGGCACCGTCTGGCGCCGGTTATGCCCTGGAAAACCGGCAGATCGTCTCCCGTGCGTTCCCAGAGCTGTACCGCGATCTGCGCGTGCAATACCTGGCCGGTTTCTTCCGCACCCTGCAGGACACTCTGGCGCGCCAGGCTCCGGCCGGCAGTGAAACGCCGCTGGTGGTGCTGCTCACCCCTGGGCGTTTCAACGAGAGTTATTTCGAGCACCTGTACCTGGCGCGTCAGCTCGGTTACCCGCTGGTGGAAGGCAGCGACCTGACCGTGCGCGATGCCAAGGTCTACCTGAAGACCCTGGCTGGCCTGCGCCGCGTGCATGCGGTACTGCGCCGTCTGGATGATGACTTCTGCGACCCGCTGGAATTGCGCACCGACTCGGCCCTCGGCGTGCCAGGCCTGCTGGAAGCGGTGCGCCAGGGCCATGTGCTGGTGGCCAATGCCCTCGGCAGCGGTGTGCTGGAATCCCCAGGTTTGCCGGGATTTCTGCCGGCCATTGCGGAAAAGCTATTGGGCGAAGAACTGCTGCTGCCGAGTGTCGCCAGTTGGTGGTGCGGCGAGCCGCCGGTGCTGGACAAGGCCCTGGAACAGCTCGACGAGCTGCTGGTGCGCGCCAGCTTTCCCTCGCAGAGTTTTGCCCCGGTGTTTGGCCGTGATCTGGATGAAGCCCAACGCGACGAGTTGGCCGAACGCCTCAAGGCGCGGCCTTATGCCTATGTTGCCCAGGCGCTGGCGCAGCTGTCGCAGGCACCGGTCTGGCAGCCTGAAGAAGGCCAACTGGCACCGCGCGCCATCGGCATGCGGGTATTCGCTGTGGCGAGTGCCGAGGGTTACCGGGTAATGCCTGGCGGCCTGACCCGGGTAGCCGCCGAAGCTGATGCCGAAGTGGTGTCGATGCAGCGCGGCGGTGCCAGCAAGGACACCTGGGTGCTCGGCGAGCGGCATGCCGGCGGCGAACCCTGGCAATGGTTGCGCCCGCTGGGCGTGGCCGATCTGGTGCGCAGTGACCCTTATTTGCCTTCGCGGGTGGTGGAAAACCTCTACTGGTTTGGCCGCTACAGCGAACGCTGCGAGGACGGTGCGCGGCTGCTGCGCATTATGCTGGCGCGTTATGTGGATGACGACGATGACCCCCAGGCGCTGCAAACCGCCCTGAGCCTGGCTGAAAGCTTGGGTCTGCTGCCGGATGCCGACAGCGGCGAACTGCAGCAGCGTCTGCTTGAAGCGCTGCTGGGTGAGGACTGGCCGGGCAGCCTGCGTGGCAATCTGCAGCGTTTGCAGTGGGTGGCCGGCAGCGTGCGCGGCAAGCTGTCCCAGGCCAACTGGCAGGCCCTGCTCGAATTACAGCGCGAGGCCCAGGGGTTGAGCAGCGAGCAGGCCGACTTCGGCGAGTTACTGGATTTTCTTGACCGCCTGCTGCTGTCGCTGGCGGCGCTCTCAGGCTTTGCTTTGGATGACATGACCCGTGACGACGGCTGGCGTTTTCTGATGATCGGCCGCTGCATCGAGCGTCTGCAGTTTCTCTGCGACAGCCTGGCCAACTTCCTCACCAGCAGCGCGGCGCAGGATCAGTCGGCGCTGGAGTGGCTGCTAGAGCTGGGCAACAGCAGCATCACTTACCGCACCCGTTACCTGGCTTCCGCGCAGCTGATCCCGGTGCTCGACCTGTTGCTGCTGGATGAGCAGAACCCGCATGCCGTGCTGTTTCAGGTGCGCACCCTGCTGCGCTCGCTGGCGCGCCTGGGCGAGCGTTTTGAGCTGCCCAGCGAGCGCCGGCTGAAACACCTGGAAGGGCAGTTGGCGCGCTTTAGTCTGGCCAGCTTGGAGAATCCGCTGTTTGGCGCGGCGAGCGTACAGGAGGTGCTGGATGGTTTGTCTGGGCTGCTGGAAAGCATCAGCCAGGCCAGTGCGGACATCTCCGACCGTTTAGGCTTGCGCTTCTTTGTGCATGTCGACGCCAGCCAGCGGACGCAATCCTCATGAGCAGCGCCTTTTACCAGATACTTCACGACACCCATTACCGCTACGCCAGCCCGGTGTCGCTGGCCCAGCAGCTGGCGCACCTGTGGCCGCGTGCTTGCCCCTGGCAGCGCAACCATGAACAGCAACTGCTGGTCAGCCCGCAGCCGTGCCAGCGCCAGGATGCCCTGGATGTGTTCGGCAACCCGCTGACCCGCCTGGTGTTCGAGCGCCCGCATGACGAACTCAAAGTCAGTGCGCGGCTGCAGGTTGAAGTGCTGGCGCGCCCAGCGTTTGATCTGCAAGCGTCACCGCCCTGGGAAGACGCCTGTACCGCGCTGCGCTACAGCGGTCAGGCGCTGCTGCCTGGGGTGCTCGAGGCGACGCGTTTTCGTTTCGAGTCGCCCTATGTACACCTCAAGCAGGTGTTTGCCGATTACGCGGCGGATTGCTTTAGCTCCGGGCGGCCGTTACTGGCTGCGGTGGACGGGCTGATGCAGAAGATCTTTGCCGAATTCAGCTTTGATGCGGCGGCGACCCAGGTGGCCACGCCGCTGCTGCAGGTGCTGGAGGAGCGCCGCGGTGTGTGCCAGGACTTTGCCCACCTGATGCTTGCCTGTCTGCGCTCTATGGGCCTTTCGGCGCGCTATGTCAGTGGCTACCTGCTGACCCAGCCACCGCCCGGCCAGCCCCGACTGATCGGCGCCGATGCCTCGCATGCCTGGGTCTCGGTGTTCTGCCCGCAGCAGGGCTGGGTGGATTTCGACCCGACCAACAATGTCCGACCGGCGCTGGAACATATCACCCTGGCCTGGGGCCGCGATTTTGCCGATGTCTCACCGCTGCGTGGGGTGATTCTTGGCGGCGGCAGCCATGACCCCGAGGTACAGGTGACCGTGCTGCCGATCCCCGCGATCTAGCGCTTATGTAACGGCGTGCTAGCGTTTTCCAGTGAACACTCACTGGAGCTGCGCCATGGAAGAAACCAACCTGATTAATCTCGGCACCGAAAAAGTTGCCGATCTCTACAACCTGGTCGCGCAGTACGGCGCGGCGTTTGCCATCAAGATCATCTCGGCAATTGCCTTCTGGGTGATTGGCCGCTGGCTGATCGGTTTTGCCGTCGGCATGGTGCAGCGTGCCCTGGGTCAGCAGCGGGTCGATCCGACCGTGCTGCGTTATGTCGGTAACTTTATCTCGGTGACCCTCAACATCATTCTGGTCATCGGCATTCTCGGCTACTTCGGCGTGCAAACCACCAGCCTGGCGGCGCTGATTGCGGCGGTCGGCCTGGCCATCGGCATGGCCTGGTCGGGGCTGTTGGCCAACCTCGCGGCGGGTGGTTTTATTATCGTGCTGCGGCCGTTCAAAGTCGGCGACTTTATCAGCGCGGGTGGGGTGACCGGCACCGTCACCGAGATTGGCCTGTTCGTCACCGCGATCAATACCCCGGATAACGTGATGACCCTGGTGGGTAATAACAAGATCTTCTCCGACAACATCCAGAACTTCAGCCATAACGCGTTTCGCCGGGTTGATCTGCAGGCGCAGCTGTCCGGCGCGGCGGACTACAAAGCCGCTGCGGCGCTGCTCAAGGAGCGTATCGCTGGCATTGCCAACGTGCTGAAAGAGCCGGCGGTGGATGTGGAAATTATCGAATTCAATCTGGTCGGCCCGGTGCTGGCGGTGCGTCCGTATTGCCACACCGACCATTACTGGCAGGTGTATTTCGATAGCAACAAGATGATCAAGGATGCCCTCGGTGAAGGCGGCTTCCCGGCGCCGATGCCGGCGCAGACGGTGATCATGCAGCAGGCGGGGTAACAGAGGGTGCCGGCCGCTGGGGGATGCGGCCGGCGCGGGATCAGGCGTGCGCCTTGTTCGGTTTCACGGCTTTCCAGAGGCGAGTCGCCAGGCTGACCAGCAGCAGGGCGATGGCCCCGGCGATAATTCCGGCGACGGCATTCAGCAGGGTTGGCAGCAAGGCCGCGAGCAGGCCGCTGCTGGCCGCCACGCTCTGCGCCATTTGGTCGATCCACGCCTGCGCAGCATGAACGCCGTGGGTGAGGATGCCGCCACCGACCATAAACATCGCTGCGGTGCCGAGAATCGACAGGGTTTTCATCATATAGGGCGCGGTAAACAGAATGCCGCGACCGATGCTGCGTTGCAGGCGGCCGCCCCGCTGATTGAGATAGAGGCCGGCGTCATCCAGCTTGACGATACCCGCCACCAGGCCATAAACCCCGACCGTCATCAGCAGGGCGATACCCGAAAGTACCGCGACCTGCTTGCCGAAACTGGCCAGGGCCACGGTGCCAAGGGTGATGGCAATGATTTCTGCCGAGAGGATAAAGTCGGTGCGGATCGCGCCTTTGATCTTGTCCTTCTCGAACGCCAGCATGTCCACTTCGGGGTCGGCCACAGCCTGCAGCAGTTCTTGACGCTGCGCCTGATTATCGGGCTTGCTGTGGAGGAACTTGTGCGCGAGTTTCTCGAAGCCTTCGTAGCAGAGGAAGGCGCCGCCAAACATCAGCAACGGCGTTACCGCCCAGGGTGCAAAGGCACTGATCAGCAGGGCAGCAGGCACCAGAATCAGCTTGTTCTTGAACGAGCCCTTGGCCACCGCCCAGACCACCGGCAGCTCCCGTTCGGCCTGCACGCCGCTGACCTGCTGGGCGTTCAGCGCAAGGTCGTCGCCGAGTACCCCGGCAGTTTTCTTGGCCGCCACTTTGGTCATTACCGCCACATCGTCGAGAACGGCGGCGATGTCATCAAGCAGGGTTAATAGGCTAGCGCCGGCCATGCGAGGGATTCCTTTCTTGGGTTTCTGAGGCGAATCGCCTGGCAGAAGGGCAGGCGACGGTGCGCAGATTTATACGTGAGTCAGCACGTATCAGCCATAGGCGGAAAACCCAGTTTTGCCGCAGTGCACGAAAAAACGGTGGTACGGGTTAGTCGCTGCTATTGCCGCACGATCCACTGGCGCCACTGGCATAGGCAGCGAGCAGGCTGCGTAACAGGTCATTGAGAGGCATGGTCGTATCTCCTTGATTGGTGGAGTGACGTTACGCCTGTGCCCGGCGGCTGGGCTGTTGATTGTCTCGATTGGGGTCATAGCCGGAAGCCGCTTTGGCGTTATGCACAGCCATTGCGGCGGTGCACAGTTAGTTGTGCACAAAGACTGTGGAGCGAGCTGTGGATAAGGTGGGCGTAGGTGCTTGCAGGCCTAGTCGTGTGGCTGCTTGCGGTCTTTGTACGCTTTTTGATCAGTCAATTATTTACCGTTAAAACAACAGGTTAGCCTGGTTGTTCAGGGTGTTATGGGGTAGCGCTGAAGTTGTCCACGACTACTGTGGGTAGAGCTGTGGATAACTCTGGTATGACTGCCTGCAAGGCTTATAAAGCCTGGTTTATCGCCCTTTGATCGATTTTTAAGCAGCTTGTAGAGGTCTCGAAATACGTCATTTACGCTCTGCCGAGTCAAGCAATAATCGCGTTATTTCAAGGGTTTGCCGCAGGGCTGCGGTGCGCGGTGGATAACTTATCCCAGGTTGCTGTGGAGCGATCTGTGGATAAGCTGAGCACGCATGCGTTCAGGCCACAGCAGGCGTGGTCTGAACGCGGTAGGTTGTTTTTTATACAGAGTGGCGCGTTTAGTCTTCCAGGGCGCTGATCTGCGTCGAACGGCCGAGCACCTGCAAGGCACGATCCGGGTAATCGGTGATCAGTGCGTTTGCCCCCAGATCAATCAGGCGGCGCATATCGGGCTGTTCGTTGATGGTCCACAGCTGCACATTCAGCCCACGTTGTGTGGCGGTCTTGAGCAAGCTCGGGCTGGCAATGGGGAGACCATCGTGTGCTTCAGGAATCTGCAGCGCCTGGTAGGACGGCGACAGCAGGCTGCCCAGGCCGACCCAGTTGAGCGCCACCAGCAGGCGCACCGAGCCGGGGCCTGCAGAGGTGGCAACGCCCGGGCACTGTTCGCGGAACAGCTGCAGGCTGCGGTCATAGAAGCTGCCGACAATCACCTTGTCGCGTTGCTGGTGCGCTTCAAGGGCATCACACAGCTGCGCTTCCATGCCGACATCCGGCACCTTGATTTCAATCACCTTGGGGATGCTGGGGAAACGTTCGAGCACTTCGGTAAAGGTCGGGATCCGCACGCCCTGGCCACGGTAGGGGTAGCTTTGGCCGCCATCGGCGCTCCAGCGGTAACCAGCGTCCAGCGCTTGCAACTGCGCCAGGCTGTGCGCGGCCACCGGGCCTTCGCCATTGGTGGTGCGATTCAGCGTACGGTCGTGGATCACCACCAGTTTGCCGTCACTGGACAGGTGCAGGTCCATCTCCAGCATGTCCACGCCCAGGGCGCTGGCACGCTCAAAGGCAAACAGGCTGTTTTCCGGCCACAGGCCTTTACCGCCGCGGTGGGCAATCACCAGCGGTCGTTCGGCAAAGCTGCTAAGCACTGCGGCTGTTTGGGCCGGTTTACTGGTCAGGGCCAGTACGCCGAGGGCGATGGCCAGTAACAGCAGTGGAACAGAGAGAAAGCGGGCAGCGCGCAGCATGGTCAGGGTCCAGGGCAGTCAAGGGAGAGGAGGTTTAATACGCCTCGACTATGACAAACCCATGGCGGCTGGGCGAGAGGCGAAATGCGCCAGCCTAGCGACCTTTGCGGTCATGGGCGGTTGGTGTGGCGGATGTGGGTGGACGTTGGCCGTCCACCCGAGCCAGTCACTTAGCCTGCCAGCAACCAGGCGCCGGTGACTGCCGAAGCCGCGCCAAGCACGCGCACCACCGGTGCAGCGGCCTGGGGCAGCAGACGCACCAGGGCGTAGCCGCTGGCGTGCAGAGCAGCGGTTGCGACCACGAAGCCGGCGGCATAGCCCCATGGGCTGGCCAGCGCCGGCAGTTCCAGGCCGTGGGCCACGCCGTGGGTCAGGGCGAACAGTGCAGTCAGGGCGATGGAAATAACCATTGGCAGGCGGATGGCTACAGCGACTAGAAGACCAAACGCCAACACTGACGCGGCGATACCGGTTTCCATCAGCGGAATCTGCAAGCCGTTAAAGCCCAGCAGGCCGCCGATCAACATCGTGCCAACAAAGGTCAGCGGCAGCGCCCAGCGCGCCGCGCCGGATTGCTGCGCAGCCCATAGGCCGACGGCGAGCATCGCCAGCAGGTGATCGAGACCGAATACCGGGTGCGCCAGGCCGGCCATTAGCCCTGAGTGATCGTGGCCAGCGTGGGCGAAAGCCACTGCGGGGCTGAGAAACAGGGCGAGGGCGAACAGGGATTTACGCAGGTTCATGGGGTGTCTCCTTGACTGAATGTGAGGCGCAATCAGGCTGCGTTGAGCATGCCGTGTTGTTCGATAAAGGCGATGATCTGCTCAAGCCCCTGGCCGATTTTCTGGTTGCTGAAGACGAATGGCTTGTCGCCGCGCATCTTCAGGGTGTCGCGTTCCATCACGTCCAGCGAGGCGCCGACCAGCGGGGCCAGGTCGACCTTGTTGATCACCAGCAGGTCGGACTTGCAGATGCCAGGGCCGCCTTTGCGCGGTAGCTTGTCGCCGGCGGACACGTCGATCACGTAGATGGTCAGGTCCGACAGCTCCGGGCTGAAGGTGGCCGAGAGGTTGTCGCCGCCGGATTCGACGATGATCAGGTCCAGGCCTGGAAAACGCCGGTTGAGCTGGTCGACCGCTTCCAGGTTGATCGAGGCGTCTTCGCGAATCGCCGTGTGCGGGCAACCGCCGGTTTCTACGCCGATGATCCGCTCAGGCGCCAGAGCCTCGTTGCGCACCAGAAACTGCGCGTCTTCCTGGGTGTAGATGTCGTTGGTCACCACCGCCAGGTTGTAGCGTTCGCGCAGGGCCAGGCACAGGGCCAGGGTCAGGGCGGTTTTGCCAGAACCGACCGGGCCACCGATGCCGACACGCAGGGGTTGGCTGTTCATCTTCAAGTCTTCCTTATCATCAAGAACGGAATAAACGGCTGTACTGACGCTCATGCGCCATGCTCGCCAAGGCCAGGCCAAAGGCGGCGCTGCCCCAGTGTTGCGGTTCTAACTCGCTAGCCTGGCGCTGCGCCTGATCGAGCAGCGGCAGCAGTTGCGAGGTCAGACGCTGGGCGGCTTGCTGGCCCAGCGGCAGGGTTTTCATCAGCACCGCCAGCTGGTTTTCCAGCCAGCCCCAGAGCCAGGCGGCGAGGGCATCTTGTGGCTCGATCTGCCAGGCGCGAGCTGCCAGTGCCCAGCCGACGGCCAGGCCGGGTTCGTCGAGTTCGCCGAACAGCTGCTGCGCCGGCTGATCCAACTCTGGTAAGCCAGTGAGCAGCTGCTGCAGGGAGTAGCCCATCTGCCGGCTTTCCAGGCGCAGCTCGCGGGTTTCCCGGCTGGCGCGTTGCTGTTCGGCCAGGTGACGCAGCTGAGCCCAGTCCTCGTTGGCAGCAGCCTGGCAATGGGCAAGCAGCAGCGGTGCCTCGAAGCGCGCGAGATTGAGCAGCAGCTGATCGGCAATCCAGCGCTGGGCGCTTTCCGCGTTATCCACCAAGCCCTGTTCCACTGCCATTTCCAGGCCCTGGGAATAGCTGTATCCGCCAATCGGCAGCTGCGGGCTGGCCAGCCGGAGGAGCTGCCAGGCTTTATTCACTTGCGCGCACCGAATTGATGCAGGCGCGGCGCATAGCTGAATTCGGCATCGCCAGCATGGGAATGGTGATGGCCGCCGCCGTAAGCGCCTTGCTCGGGCTGGTAGGGGGCTTCGATCAGTTCCACCGTGGCGCCGAGTTGTTCGAGCATGGCCTTGAGCACGTAGTCATCCGGCAGGCGCAGCCAGCCATCGCCGAGTTGCAGAGCCACGTGACGGTTGCCCAGGTGGTAGGCGGCGCGCATCAACTCGAAGGCGTTGGCGCAGGTGACGTGCAGCAGCGGTTCGGTGCGGGCGATGACGCGTACGATGCGGCCGTCTTCGGCCTGCAGGCATTCACCATCGTGCAAGGCTGGTTGGCCGCGCTCGAGGAACAGGCCGACATCTTCGCCTGTGCGGCTGTAGCAACGCAGACGGCTTTTGCTGCGGGCTTCGAAGCTCAGCTCGAGTTCAGCATCCCAGTGCGGCTGGGCGGCAATACGGCGGTGAATCACCAACATGGGGCAGTTTCCGGCAGGTCAATGCCGGTTATAGAGCAAGTGCCTTGCCAAGCTGCTGCCTGGCCGCACAACGCGGGCTGTGTGGCGAGTGGTGTGCGTAACGAATGGGCATTCCAGGCTGCGCTTTGGTGCGTGCGCTATTTGCGTGCGCGATAGTGGTGCGCTCAGTGGTTGTGCTGCCCCAGGCCTTGCCAGTGCTTGGCGCCGATAAAGATAAAGCGTAGCTGCTCGATCATCTTCGCTTCGGGGGTGGCATGCCGCGGCAGGGCGCGTGCCGGTGGGTCGATCAGCTCGGGCAGTGTGGCAAACACGGTCTTAACCACCAGGTCGGCCAGCACGTTCTGCGCCGGGGTGTCGAAATGCTGCAATTTCGGCATCTGCGCTAGGTCCGCCACCAGGTCAGCGGTGATGCGTTCGCGCAGTGCGCCCACGGCCAAGCGCACGGGCAGCGAGCCACCGTACTGCTCACGGGCGAGAAACAGAAACTGTGAGCGGTTGGCCGCCACGGCATCGAGGAAAATCCGCACCGAGGCATCAATCACGCCGCCCAGCTCGAATTCGTGGTGGCGTACCTGGCGAATGGTTTCGCGGAAGGTTTCCCCCACTTCGGCCACCAAGGCCAGGCCGAGGGCATCCATGTCGTCAAAGTGCCGGTAGAACCCGGTAGGCACAATACCGGCGCAGCGCGCGACTTCACGCAGACTCAAGCTGCCAAAGCCACGGCCGCTGTCCATCAGGCTGCGGGCGGCGTCCATCAGGGCGTGGCGGGTTTGCAGTTTTTGTTCGGCGCGCGGTTGTAGTGGTTTCAAACTTCGAGGCTCGGCATGGCGTTCAGCGCTGCACTCTAACAAAGCGGTGTTGCAGGCGTCGAACCGCAGCGTGTATGACTTTGAGTGTACGAGTGTTGACTGAGTGCTTGTGATTCTGCCAGTCTAGTGAACAAATGTTCACTGGAGTCTGTCATGACCCTGATCCCTTTTGCGTGGATGCGCGGCTGTACGCGCTTGCTTGCGCCCTTACGGGTGCTGGCGGCGCAGGGCTGGTTGCGCGAAAGCGATGTCGATGCTGGGCTGAAACTGCTGCACCCGGCGCTGCGCTTGAACCGGGTATTCGCCCAGGTCGTTCAGCGCCAGTGGGTGGCGGATGACATGCTCGAACTGACCCTGCAGGCCAACGGCAACTGGCGTGGCGCGCAGCCGGGTCAGCACCTGCAGCTGTTCCTTGAACGCAATGGCGTGCGCCTGAGTCGCAGCTACAGCCTGACGGCGGTGCGGTCGAATGGCTGCGTGCAGGTCGCCATCAAGCATCATGCCGGCGGCCGGGTGTCACCCTATTTACTGGAACACCTGGCGGTGGGTGATGTGCTGGAGCTGGGGCCGGTGTATGGCGAATTGAGTTGGCCAGAGGCGCAGGAGGGGGTGTTGTTGTTGGCGGCAGGCAGTGGCATCACGCCGTTGCTGGGTCTTTTGCGCAGTGCTCTGGCGCAGGGTTTCAGTGCGCCGATTACCTTGCTGCATTACGTGCGGGAGCAGGGCCAGCGCGGTTTTGTTGCCGAATTGCAGGCCCTGCAGGCGCAGCACAGCAACCTGCAGGTGCGTTGGTCACTGACCGCTGCCGGTGTTGGAGCGGAAGGATCAGTTGGGCGTTTTACGGATAAGCATTTGGCCGATATTGCACAGTTGGATCAGCGCCGCGTTCTGGCCTGCGGCCCGGCGGGTTTTGTCGGCCAGGTGCAGCAGTGGTGGCAGGCCGCCAAATTGCCTGGCTTGCTGCAGGTAGAGGCCTTCACCGCGCCCGTGCTGCGCGCTGATGTCAGCCTACGCGAAGTACGCTTGGGGTTTGCCCGCAGCCATCAGCAGGCGACCGCCAATAATCAGCTCAGCTTGCTGGAACAGGCCGAAGCCCATGGCCTTAAGCCGGCCTATGGTTGTCGCCAGGGTATCTGTGCCAGCTGCACCTGCACGTTGCTGAATGGCACGGTGCGCGATTTACGCAGCGGTGTGTTGTTTAGTGAGCCCGGGCAACCCATTCGATTGTGCGTCAGCGCCCCCCATAGCGACGTCGACATTGATCTTTAACCTGCGAGGGAATCCCCATGCGTCGTGATCGCGAACTCTCCCTGGATGAAATGAACGCCTTCGGCAGCGAGCTGGACGCCCTGCGTCAGCGCACCCTGGCCGATCTGGGCGAGGTGGATGCACGCTATATCCGCAGGATTCGCGCAGCAGTGCGGTTCTGTTGCTGGAGCGGACGTGGCCTGCTGATGCTTGGTTGGTTTCCGCCGACCTGGCTACTCGGCACCCTGCTGCTGGGGCTGGGCAAGATTCTGGAGAATATGGAGCTGGGGCATAACGTCATGCACGGCCAATACGACTGGATGAATGACCCGGAGTTTGCCGGGCGCAGCTACGAATGGGATATCGCCGGCCCGAGTGACTTCTGGCGGCACACCCATAACCACGTGCACCACACCTGGACCAATGTGCTGGGCATGGACGATGACGTGGGCTATGGCGTGGTGAGGCTGTTTCCCGAGCAGCGCTGGAAGCCGTTCTACCGTTGGCAGCCGCTGTGGGTGACGCTCCAAGCGCTGTTGTTCCAGTACTCGGTGGCGATCCAGCACCTGCGTCTGGACAAGGTCTACAAGGGCAAGCTGAGTAAGGCCGAAGTGCGCCCACTGATCAAACAGTTCAACGCCAAGATACTGCGTCAGTGGGGCAAGGATTACCTGTTCTTCCCACTGCTGGCGCTGCTGATCGGCGCCAATGCCATGGCAGTGCTCGCCGGTAATGCCGTGGCCAACCTGATCCGCAACCTGTGGACTTTCACGGTGATTTTCTGCGGTCACTTTACCGAGCAGGCGGCGGTGTTCAGCAAGGAGTCGGTGGTCGGCGAGAGCCGGGGTCACTGGTACCTGCGCCAGCTGCGCGGGTCCAGCAACCTGAATGGCGGACCGCTGTTCCATATTCTGACGGGCAACCTCAGCCACCAGATCGAACACCACCTGTTCCCCGATCTGCCGGCGCGGCGCTATGCGGCGATGGCGGTGGAGGTCCGTGAGATCGCCGAGCGTTATGGTCAGGTCTATAACAATGGCAGCTTGTGGAGCCAGTTTTCGACAGTGCTCAAGCGGATCTGGATCTACCGCAGTCGCCCGGTCGAGGCTATGCCGGCTGACGCTTAACTGCGCGATCCAAGCTGCGTAGGGTGGATGAAGCTGTTTTCATCCACCATTCACCTTGGGTGACAGTCAGCGCGTAAACACGCACGTCAGATAACGGTTGCTAAAGCCGTAGCGCAGCATCGAATACAGCCGGCTGATCAGGTACAACGGGCGTTTGCGGTAATACAGCAGCACCGCATTGCCGACCCCTTCGCTGCGGTGCTGTTTCTGTTGATCGGCCTGTTTCGAGAATAAACCTTTGAACTGCCACCACTGAATCTGTTCCAAGTGCTGCCGGGCATGCAGCCCTTGCTGGCGGAACAGCACATAAAAGCTGCGTTTGCTGAAGTCATGCAGGTGGTGCGGGTTACCGTCGAGGGTCGGGGTGATCGGCACCGAGGCGATGACCTTGCCGCCTCCGGCCAATAAGCGCGCATAGTTGGCCAGCAGCACCTGCGGACGCGGCAGGTGCTCGATGGTTTCCAGGCTGACGATGCAATCAAAGCCCTGCTCGCTGCTGAACTGTTCGGCATCGGCACATTCATAACGCAGGTTGGGCAGGTGGTAATGCTCGCGGGCGTAGGCAATGGCCGCCGGGTCGATGTCCACGCCGGTAACCTGTTTGTCCGGGTTGCGCTCGGCCAGCAGGGCCGTGCCATAGCCGCAGCCACAGGCCATATCCAGCACGCGCTGGCCGCTGAGGTGCAGGGCTGCGAACTCATAGCGCTGCATATGAATCTGCAGGCTGGCCTGGTCGTCCGGGTTCAGCGGATTGAGATCCTTCGGGTAAATCCGTTCGATGGTATGCATGGTCATGGCAGCGCAAAGAGAAGCCAGGACTATAGGCCAGGTGGCCCACTATTCCCACGCGCTGTATTGGCATGCTTCGTGGTTCAGTACTTTCTTTCTCGGCGGTATGACACAAGGATGGTTTGCAATGTCGACATCTTCTGCACCCCGTTATCCCCTGGTCCTGGTGCCAGGTTTACTCGGCTTTATCAGCCTGCTCGGTTATCCCTATTGGTACGGCATCGTCACGGCGCTGCGCCGCATCGGTGCAACAGTCTTCCCGGTGCTGGTGTCGTCGGTGCATTCCACCGAGGTGCGCGGCGAGCAACTGCTGCTGCGCATCGCCGATGTGTTGCAGCAGACCGGCGCAGAAAAGGTCCATCTGATCGGTCACAGCCAGGGCGCCCTGACGGCGCGCTATGCGGCCGCGCTAAAGCCCGAGTGGGTAGCGTCCGTCACTTCGGTGGCCGGGCCCAACCATGGCTCGGAGCTGGCGGACTTTCTCAAACGCAAAGCCCCGCACGGCAGCTGGCGCGAGCGTTTGTTGGCGCGTCTGCTACGTGGCGTGGCCCGTTGCATGGCCTGGCTGGAGCGCGGTTATAAAGGCGAGCCACTGCCGATGGATGTGGCAGCGGCGCAGCAGTCGCTGACCAGCGACGGCGTGGCAGCCTTTAATGTGCAGTATCCGCAGGGCTTGCCCGAAGTCTGGGGCGGTGAGGGCGCTGCCGAGGTTAACGGCGTGCGCTACTACTCCTGGTCCGGCACCATTCAGCCGGGTATTACCGATAAAGGCGGCAACCGCTTCGACGGACCGAATGTCGCCTGCCGGATGTTTGCCAAAACCTTTCAGCGCGAGCCGGGGCAATGCGATGGCATGGTTGGGCGCTACAGCTCACACCTGGGCACGGTGATTGGTGATCAGTACCCGATGGATCACTTCGACATCATCAATCAGACCTTCGGCCTGGTCGGCAAAGGCGCCGAGCCGGTAAAGCTGTTTGTCGAGCACGCACAGCGTTTGGCGGCTGCCGGACTCTAGAGTTCGTTTAGCTCGACCCAGATGCCCTGATCGTCTTCGCGGATGGCAAGCTCTTGCAGCGATTGCCCGGCGCAGGGGCCGGCGACGCATTCGCCGGATTCGATGAGAAACAGTGCGCCGTGGGTGGCGCATTGGATCAGGCTGGCGCTGTGATCGAGAAACTGGTCGGGCAGCCATTCCAGTGGGATGCCACGGTGCGGACAGCGATTGCGATAGGCATACAGCTGGCCGTCCTTGCGCACAGCAAACAGCTTCTCTCCCGCTATCTCAAAGCCCCGGCTCTGGCCTTCGGCCACTTCATCCGGTGCACATAAACGCAACATAGGAACCTCCCCGACAGGCCGGCATTATGCCGCCCTGGCGTGGAAGTGAAAGTGGAGGGCGCATCCTTGCGCCAAGTGGAACTCTGTTTCGCGACTAGTTGCTCGCGAGGTAGACGTGTTGCTGGGTCAGATTTCCCAGACCAGATTGACGGCCGCGTGGCGGCCCGGCTGGCTGAAGCGGCCAAGGCTTGGGCTGTTTTCAGTCAGGCCGCGCACATCACCCCACTGCCAGTACTCTTTGTCGGTCAGGTTGAACAGGCCGGCATTCACGGCGAAGGCATCAGTCATTTGCCACCAGCCATTGAGGTCGAGTACGCCATAACCCGAGGTCTGCGCATGGTTAGCGGTTTGGGTCATGTCGACGCGGGTTTTCGCCGCCACCAGGGTCCAGCTCAGTTCGCCACCAAACGTGCCGCTTGGCTCGCTGTAGCCCAGGCCGAACACCCCCTTGAGCGGGTCGACGCTGTTGATCGGTTGGCCTGTGCCTTCATCCTTGCCACGGGCATACGCCACGCTGCCACGGGCTTTCCAGCCAGCCGGCAGACCCAGTTGATCGAGGAACAGCTCACCTTTGGCTTCTGCACCGCGAATGGTTACGCGATCACGATTGACGTACTGGAACTCGCCGAAGGGGAAACCCGGCACGCTGGAGGGCCGGCTGACCTGCTCAATAAAGTCGTCGTACTGGTTGTAGAAGAGCGCCGCGCCAAAGCTGCCGATGGCGTACTGACCGCGCAGGCCCAGTTCGAAGCTGTCGCTGGTTTCCGCCTTCAGGTTGGTATTGGCCAGGGTGCGGTACATGCCGGGGTTGGCGAACTCGCCGAAGATCTCGATTGCCTGTGGCGCGCGGAAGCCTGCAGCGTACTGACCGTAGACGCTGTGGACGTCGTCGAGCTGGTAGGTCACGCCAAACTTGGGCGACAGCGCCGAATCCTTGAAGTCGCTTGGGTTGCGCTCGGTGGCCTGGCTGTTGAGGTACTTATTGGTGACGTGTGGGCTCATCTCATAGTGGTCGTAGCGCAGGCCCGGTAGCAGGGTCCAACGGCCGATGCTGATGCTGTCCTGAGCAAACAGGGCGTATTCCTTGGTGGTCGGATCGGGGAAGTCGCTGGTGGGTAGAACAGGCGTGGTGACGCCGGTGGCCAGTACGGTCTCGCCGCCTTCGCGCAGGTCCGCGTTCTTCAGGTGTTTGATATCCAGACCATAGACCAGCGCATGTTCTGTGCTGCCGATGCTGAAGGCCTTGTCCAGCTTGGTATTGAACGCCCAGAGTTTTTCTTCGTAGTACGAATCTCGTGTGCGGTAGCGTGGCTGCCCGCCGACCACGCGGTCCTCGAACGTTTGCTGACGCGTCTGGCTGTCCTGGTAGCTGAGCTGGCTGTGGATCTGATCCACCAGCAGGGTGTCGAGTTGCTGGGTATGGGCGAGGGAATAGCGCTCACGGTCGACGCGGTCTTCAGCATCCTGAGTACGGATGGTGGCCGTGTTGCTGTAGTTGCTCAGTACCTGGGTGTCGGTGTCGTCCTGGTGCCGCTCATAGGTCAGCTGCAGGCGGCCGCTGTCGCTGTAATCCCAGCCGAATTTGCTCAGCAGATTGTCGGTACGGTAATCCAGCGGATTGGCCTGCTCGCGGGTTGCGCCGATACCACCCTGGCCGCTGTGGGTGTCCGTGGCCTGGCCGCTGCGTCGACCCAGGTGCAGCAGGCCGTCGACCTGGCCCAGGCGTGCGGCAAAGGTGGCGCTGCGCTGCCAGCTGTCATCGCTGCCGTCATAACCGGTTTTCAGGCGGGCGTAAGCGTCATCGCCTTCGTCCAGGTAGTCGCCGGCATCCTTGGTCAGGAAGCTCACGGCGCCGCCAATCGCATCGCTGCCATACAGCGAACTGGCAGGGCCGCGGATGATTTCCACCTGCTTGACGGTGTCGAGGTCGACGTAATCGCGCTTGGCGCTGAGGAAACCGCCAAAGGAGAATGCGTCCGGCATACCGATGCCATCGACCTGGGTCAGTACGCGGTTGCCGCCAATGCCTCGGATGGTAAATCCCGACAGGCCGAAACGATCACCGCTGCCACCGACGGACACGCCGGGCTCGTAGCGCACCAGGTCCTTGATGTTCTTGATGTTCTGCTGGTCGATCTGCCGTTCGGTTTGTACCGACACTGTGCTCGGTACCTGGTCGAGGGTCTGCTCGGTACGGGTGGCCGTGACGGTCACGGTATCGAACTGGTTCGGCGCTTTCTCGGCGCCAAGGGCCAGCGATGGGCTGAGTAGCAGCAGGGCAAGCCAGGGGCGGCGGGCAAATGGAGGGTTTCTGTGCATGGAGACTCCAGGATCGTACGGGTGGTTTCTGTGACCACCGGGTTGGCATCGGCGGCAAACCTAAACGACATTGACATGCGAATGCAAATAATTATCAAATAGATCTAATTCGATTTGATTGGGCTTTTGCATGCTGCGTTTGTCGCTGTTTCTGCTGCTGTCGCTGGCGCTGCATGTCGCCGGTTGGCTGCTGCATGGCGAGGCGCAACCGCCTGCGTTGAGTGCGGCGCAAACCCGCGAAGCGCCCCAGGTATTACGCCTGGCTGCCGTGCTGCAACAGGCCGAGCCGGCGCCGGCCAAGCTGCCTGAGCAACCGCAACCGCAACCGCAACCGCAACGCCAGGCAGTCGTGCCTAGAAAGTCTCCGGCACCTAAGCCTGTCGTGCAGGCGCCAGTGGCCAAGGCAACGCCAGCGGTAGCGGCACAGCCAACTCAAAACCAGCCGGTGCAAGCGCAGCCAACCGAGTCAACCCGTCAGTCGGCTGCGGTGCGTGCAGCGGCTCAAGCCGCGCCAGCCAAGCCGGTTGCCACAAAGCCGGTTGCTGAAGTGCTTAGCCGCAAACCGAGTTTCCGCGAGCCGCCCCGTCAGCCGAATTACCCGTCCCAGGCGCGGCGGCGTAATCAGCAGGGTGTGGTGCTGGTCGAGGTGCGTCTGGATGAGCGCGGCCAGCAACGCAGCCTGAATGTGCTGCGATCTTCGGGTGTGGACAGCCTCGATCGCGCCGCCCTGGAGGCGGTTGCTAAGTGGCGTTTTCGCCCCGAAACCACCGGCGGTCAGGCTGTGCCTAGCCGTGTACAGATCCCTATTCAGTTCGCCTTGACGGCGAGCCGTTGATTAATCAGTGAGGAGTTTTCCATGAGTACACACGCCCAATCCGTCGCGCCCAGTAATGATCTGTATCTGGCCTGGCAGGTGCTGCGCAGCGAGCAGCCACGCCTGCGCGCTCGCGATGCCGCCGAGCGTCTGGCCGTCAGCGAGGCCGAACTGGCGGCCAGCCGCCTCGATGTCGATGCTGTGCGCTTGCAGCCGGACTGGGCGCAATTACTGCCGGCACTGGGCGAGCTGGGCTATGTGATGGCGCTGACCCGCAACGAGCATTGCGTGCATGAACGCAAGGGTCATTACCGTGAAGTGACGGTCACCGGTAATGGTCAGATGGGCTTAGTGGTGTCGGCTGATATCGACCTGCGCCTGTTCCTCGGCGGCTGGGCCAGCGTATTTGCTATCGAGGAGCAAACCGGCAAAGGCACCCAGCGCAGCATTCAGGTGTTCGACCGCCAGGGCATTGCGGTGCACAAGGTGTTTCTCACCGAAGACAGCCAGCTAAGTGCCTGGACGCCACTGGTGGAGCGTTTCCGCATGGCTGAGCAGAGTGCCGAGCTGGAACTGATGCCTCTGCCCCAGGTGCAGCCCGCGCAAGCTGATGCCCAGGTAGACGCGAATGCTCTGCGCGTGGGTTGGTCGACCCTCAAGGACACTCACCACTTCTTCGCCCTGCTGAAAAAGCACGGCACTACACGCACCCAGGCCCTACGTCTGGCCGGAAGTGAGTGGGCCGAGCCGCTGGATGTGCGCGAGCTGCCCAAACTGTTGGAGCAAGCCGGTGCGCGTGAAGTGCCGATCATGGTGTTTGTCGGTAATCGCCACTGCATCCAGATTCACTCCGGTCCGGTGCGCAACCTGCGTTGGATGGACACCTGGTTCAACGTGCTCGATCCCGAGTTCAATCTGCACTTGCAGACCACTGGCGTGACCGAGCTGTGGCGGGTACGCAAGCCCAGCACCGATGGCGTGATTACCAGCTGGGAAGCCTTCGACGCCAATGGCGAGTTGGTGGTGCAGCTGTTTGGCGCGCGCAAGCCGGGCGTCCCGGAGCGCGAAGATTGGCGCGCCCTGGCCGAAAGCGCGCCAGCGCTGGAGTGCTGAGATGAGCCAGTGGTGGAGTGCGATGGGGCCGCTGGGCTGGCCGCTGGCGCTATGTTCGCTACTGGCGCTCGCACTGATTCTGGAGCGCCTTAGCGTATTTCTGCGTTTGCAGCCGCTGAGCACTGCCGCCGGGCGTGCGGCTGTCAGCGCCTGCCGCACCTGTGAACGTGAGCACTGCAAAGGTCGCGCGCGTGGTTGGCGCTATGGCCTGGCGTTGTTGCTCAAACACAGCGCCTTGCCGGCGGTGCAGCGCGAGGAGCTGCTCGGTTGCTGGTTGCTGGAAGAGCGTCAGCGCCTCAATCGACAACTGCGCTTGCTGCAGCTGATCGGCATGCTGGCGCCCATGCTCGGGCTGCTCGGCACAGTGCTGGGCATGCTTGAGATGTTTGCCAATATCGCCGGGCAGAACAGCCCGGTCACCCCTGCGCTGCTCGCCGATGGATTGTGGCAGGCGCTGTACACCACGGTGTGGGGCTTGCTGATCGCCATACCGGCGCTGGCGGCAGGACAAGGCTTTGCCTTGTGGGCCGAGCGTTATCTGGAGGGCGTGCAGGCGTTGCTCAATCGCTGTCAGCTGGCATTGGATGGTCTGGAGCTAGAACTGCCGCGTAACCAGCCAGCTGCGCAGTGGGTGTTGTCGTGATCCGTCTGCCGGCTGCCAGCAATTCTCAGGGCAATCTGTTGCCCGATCTGACACCGCTGCTCGATGTGATTTTTATCGTGCTGGTGTTCTTTCTGCTGACCGCGCAAACGCCACTGCTGGAGCTGCCTTTGCAGTTACCGCAGAGCCGCGAGGCGCTGCCCACGGCGAGTGCCGGCAACGGCGAACGCATGCAAATACAGCTCTCAGCCGAAGGTGCTTGGCGCTTTAACGGCGTGCAGCAGGCGGATTTCAACAGGCTGCGCACTGAACTGACTGCAGCCTTTGTCGCCGACAACACGGTAGGTCTGGACCTGGCGCTGGATCGTCAGGCGCCGCTGTCGGCATTTCTCGATCTGATGGCCTTGTTGCAGCAGCAGGGCATTCAGGACAGTCGCATTCTTCTAGAGGCCAACCATGAAACGCCTTAATACTTTGTTCGCCCTGGGCGCGAGCCTGTTGTCCTGTGCCTCGGCGATGGCCGCCGAGCCGTTGCCGCAACGCTGGATCAGTTCCGGCGGCTCGCTCAGCGAGTGGGTGGTGGCGTTGGGTGGCGAAAGCCGTTTGGTCGGGGTGGACAGCACCAGTCAGCATCCAGAATCGCTGCGCGCACTGCCGAGCATCGGTTATCAGCGCCAGCTGGCGGCCGAGGGCATGCTGACGCTGCGCCCGGATATGCTCATTGGCAGTGAAGAGATGGGCCCGCCGCCGGTGCTGGCGCAGTTGCGCGGCGCCGGGGTGTTGGTGGAAATGCTCTCGTCCAAGGCGGATCTGAGCAGTTTGCAGACCAGCCTGCAGCGCATCGGCACTCTGTTAGGTGAGCCGCAGCGTGCTGATCAGGCCTTTGCGGCCTATCAGCTGCGCTTGCAGCAGCAGGCCGACTGGCTGGTAACAGCGCAGCGTAGGCAAGCAGCGCCGGGTGTGCTGCTGTTGCTCGGCCATGCCGGCGGTAGCCCGATGGCGGGCGGCAAGGACACTTCGGCCGATTGGCTGATCGAGCGTGCCGGTGGGCGCAACCTGGCCAGCCACAGCGGTTTCAAGGCGCTGTCCACCGAAGCCCTGCTGGCGCTTGATCCCGAGGTGGTGATCATCGCCGACCGCAGCCTGTCCGGTGACGCCGCGCGTGAGGCAGTGCTGCAGCAGAACCCGGCGCTGGCGGCGACCCGGGCGGCACGTAATCAGCGCTTGTTGATGCTCGACCCGACGCTGCTGGTCGGTGGTCTTGGACCGCGTTTGCCAGATGGGCTGGCGGCCTTGTCCGCAGCCTTTTATCCTGCCAGTCAACCTCTGGTCGCCGAAGCTAAGCCCACGCCATGAATCCTGTTATTCGTCCGCGCTCACTGTTTATCGCACTGAGCCTGTTGCTGGCGTTCGCGCTTTGGTTATCCCTGGCGCTGGGGCCAGTCAGTCTGCCGCTGCTCGACACCCTCAAGGCGGCGTTGCGCCTGCTGGGTTTGGCGCAACCGGGTAATGATCTGGCTCAGGCCGAATTGATCCTCGGGCAGATTCGTCTGCCGCGCACCCTGCTCGGGCTGCTGGTCGGCGCGGTGCTGGCGCTGTGCGGGGTGGCGATGCAAGGGCTGTTTCGTAACCCGCTGGCCGATCCTGGGTTGATCGGCGTATCCAGCGGCGCGGCGCTCGGCGCGTCGATTGCGATTGTCGGCGGCGCTGCCCTTGGCGGTTTGCCGGAAGCCTTTGCACCTTATCTGTTGTCGTTGTTCGCCTTTATCGGCGGCCTTGGAGTGACGGCGCTGGTCTATCGTCTGGGCCGGCGTGACGGCGAAACCAATGTGGCGACCATGCTGCTGGCCGGCATTGCGCTAACCGCATTGGCCGGCGCGGCCATCGGCCTGTTCACCTACCTGGCCGATGACGCCACCTTGCGCACCCTGACGTTCTGGAACCTGGGCAGCCTGAATGGCGCCAGCTACGAGCGTCTGTGGCCGTTGCTGTTGGTCACGGCCGCCGTGGCGCTGTGGCTGCCACGACGGGCCAAGGCGCTGAATGCTTTGCTGTTGGGCGAGTCCGAAGCGCGCCATCTGGGCTTTGCTGTTGAGCGGATTAAGGCCGAACTGGTGTTCTGCACCGCCCTGGGCGTCGGTGCAGCGGTGGCGGCGGCGGGGATGATTGGCTTTATCGGCCTGGTGGTGCCGCATCTGGTGCGTCTGCTGGTGGGGCCGGATCATCGCGTGCTGTTGCCTGCGTCAGCGTTGGCGGGGGCCAGCCTGCTGCTGCTGGCAGATTTGGCTGCACGACTGGTGCTGGCGCCGGCTGAACTGCCGATCGGCATTGTCACGGCGTTGATTGGCGCGCCGTTCTTCCTTTACTTGTTGCTGCGAGGGCGTACCTGATGCTGCGCGCGGAAAATCTGGCGGTACAGCGCGGCCCGTGCACGGTGTTGGCGGATATCAACCTGGAACTGCGTCCGGGTGAAGTGCTCGGCGTGCTGGGGCCCAATGGCGCCGGCAAGAGCACCTTGCTCGGTGCGTTGTGTGGCGAGCTGCAGCCGAGCCACGGCGATGTATGGCTCGACCAGCGGCGGCTGCAGGACTGGCCCGGTAGCGAGCGAGCGCAACGCTTGGCGGTGTTGCCGCAGACCTCCACGCTGAATTTTGCCTTTCGCGTGGAAGAAGTGGTCGGCATGGGCCGTTTACCCCACGCCAGTGGACGTGTGCGTGATGCGCAGATCATCAAGCAGGCGCTAGAAGCTGCTGATGCCTTGCACCTGGCCGGGCGTAGCTACCTGGCGTTATCCGGCGGCGAGCGCCAACGTGTGCACCTGGCGCGTGTGCTGGCGCAGCTCTGGCCCGGTGGGGAAGGGCAGATGCTGCTGCTCGATGAACCTACCTCGATGCTCGATCCACTGCATCAGCACACCACGCTGCAGGCCACCCGCGCCTTTGTTGAACAGGGCGCAGCGGTGCTGGTGATTCTTCACGATCTCAATCTGGCCGCGCGTTACTGCGATCGCTTGTTGCTGTTGGAACGTGGCCGCCCTCATGCGCTCGGTAGCCCTGAGGACGTGCTGCGTGCCGAACCGCTTCAAGCCGTATTCGGTCTTGAAGTGCTGGTGCAGCGGCATCCAGAACGGGGTCATCCTTTAATTGTTGCTCGTTAAGGTCTTGTTTATGCGTATTGCGTTATTGCTGGCTGCCGCGCTGTTGAGTGCCTGTCAGGCCTCGTTACCGGCTTTACCCGCCTGGCAAAGCCCGGAAGGATTACAACATCCTGAGCTTGGGCAGATTGTTGAGCTGCGTACTGGCGCGCGGCTGACGCCTGAGCAACTGCTGACGCGCTTGGCCGCGGCACCCAAAGTGCTGGTCGGCGAGCGGCATGACAATCCCGATCACCATGCGCTGCAGCTCTGGCTGTTGCGGGCACTGGCAGCGCAGCGGCCGCAAGGCAGTCTGCTGCTGGAAATGCTGACGCCGGATCAGCAGGTCAAGGTTGGTCATGTGCGCGCTGCTATCGCGGCAGGGCAGGCGCCGCAGGACATCTTGGGTGCTTTGAACTGGCAGCCAGGCTGGGCTTGGTCGCTGTATGGGCCGCTGGTGCAGCATGCGCTGCGTCAGCCTTATCCGTTGCTGGCAGCCAACCTTGAGCGCCGCGAAGTCATGCAAATTTACGCTCAGGTGCCGCAGCTGCAAGGCCAGGCTTCTACAGCGCAGCCAGTGCATGAGGCGCTGTTTGAACAGATTCGCCAGTCGCACTGCAACCTGCTGCCGGAAAGTCAGTTGCCCGCCATGCTCGCCGTGCAGCAACAGCGTGACCGGCGTATGGCCGAAGCCCTGCTGGCTGCGCCGGCGCCAAGTCTGCTGTTTGCTGGCGCCTTCCATGTGCGCCGTGAGTTGGGTGTGCCGCTGCATCTGCAGGATTTAGGTGCAGCCGAAGGTGTGCAGGTGCTGATTTTGGCAGAGGTCGGCAGCCAGGTTGACGCTGAGTCGGCCGATTACGTCTGGTACACGCCAGCGCAACCTGAGCAGGACCACTGCGCAAAACTGCGACCCTAGCCCGATTTGCCTGCGGCTGAGCAGGTAGTCTGCGGTTTTCACCGGAGACTGCTGATGCCAGCCGCTGCCCACGCCCTGCTTACCCGCTACTTCAACGCCCTCAACGAGCGCGACAGCCGCGCCTGCCTGGCCCTGCTCAGCGACGATGTGTTGCTGGACATCAACCAGGGCCCGCGCGAGCAGGGCGTACAAGCCTTTGCCGATTACCTGGAGCGCACCCAACGCTGCTACCGCGAAAGCATCGATAACCTGCAGATACTCACCGAGCCGAGCGGGCAGCGCGCCGCCTGCGAATTCACCCTGAGCGGCGAATACCTGAGCACCGATGATGGCCTGCCAGACGCCTGTGGGCAGAGCTATCAGCTGACGGCGGCGAGTTTCTTCGAGATTCGCGACGGCAAGATCTGCCGCGTAAGCCAGCATTTCAATCTGCCTGAGTGGTTGGCGCAGGTCGATTTCTAAAGGCTGGTAAGCGTACTTTTCGATAGGCAAAAAAAGACCCGGCAAGAGCCGGGTCAATAACCGTGATTAGCCTGATGAGGAGATAATCTGAAGAGGCCGACTGAAGGTCTCTTAAGCTTATCGGCTGATCTCGCGACCAGTTGCGATAATAATAACAATTCTCATTTTCAAGTCAATGCCTTCAAACAAACTTTTTTATCTGCATGCCTACTACCTACTCCGCCCATAAACAAACAACCCGACACGAGGTCGGGTTGTTTAGGCTGCAAGCGGGTTTCAGGACACTTCGGCCGGTAGGCGCAGCTGCGTGACTTCCTTGTTCAGCAGGTCGATACGCTTGGCCATGCTTTCGATCAGGCTGTGGGCAATCCGCGGGTTGCTTTGCATCAGGCTGAGGAACTGCTCTTTGGGAATGACCATCACGGTGCAGGGCTCGCTGGCCAGCACCGTGGCGCTGCGCTTCTCGCGGGTGAACACCGCCATGGCGCCGAAGATTTCATCCTTCTGCACGTCACCGACCTTGTGCCCGTCGACGTACGCCTCGGCATGGCCTTCGATGATGATAAAGACGTTGTCGGCGACGTCGCCCTGATGGATCAGCTCTTCACCTGCCGCAAAGTGCTGGAAGCCGGTGGACGGGCGAATTTCAGGCTGTTTCAAACGTGCGAGGGCATCGGACAACAGGGCAGTGTGGCCGATCAGGTACTGGATAAACAGTTCCTGGCGTTGTTCGCTGGCATAGATGTGTTTGAACACGTCGCTGCGTGAATAGGGAATCAGACTCAGCTGTTCTTCACTGCTGTAGCGGCAGCTGGGCATGTCCAAGCCTTGGCGCAAGCCTACCAGGTCGCCTTCCTGCAGATAAAACAGCGGACGCTCATCGACAACGGCATGCAACAGGCCATTTTCAATGATGAATAACTGATTGCCCGGCAGCATCTTGGCCAAGTCTTCTGCGCGTTCAAGCTGTAGTGGCGATCCAGCAGGTGCAAGCCCATCGAGCAATTGAGTGGGGATGCTTTGTAGTCGGTTGATCAGCTGATCGGCGTAGGCCGGTTGCTCCCCGAGTAAATACATGAGCGAATATCCTTGAACTGGCTGGGCATACTAAACCGCACGAACGTCCCTAAAACAATAGTTGCCAGCGCGCTT
Organism: Pseudomonas sp. 9AZ; assembly: GCF_902506525.1. Taxonomy (NCBI): domain Bacteria; kingdom Pseudomonadati; phylum Pseudomonadota; class Gammaproteobacteria; order Pseudomonadales; family Pseudomonadaceae; genus Pseudomonas; species Pseudomonas sp. 9AZ. The sequence goes on along the minus strand of NZ_LR733840.1, from coordinate 3,527,361 downwards.
CAGGTAAATCAAAAGCCTGAGAGGTTGTGAGCTAGCTCTTGTTGTGGGGTGAACTTTCATTGAGCTGGCCATTGAGTTCGGCTTTATGCCCAGGTGGCAGTTCGTTCCAGTGCACATCCAGCAGTGCGCCTTCAATCGCATACAACAGCACTTTAGATGCCCTGAAACCCCTTGCGCGAACGGCCCGGTAGGCGCTGACGGCCCCTAGCCGCCGCAGGTCATTCGCGCTGTGGATACCGACTGCGTGTAACCACTGAGCTGAGGTTTTGCCGAGGTTCTTCAAATGTTGCAGTTCATCGTTCATCAAGCCTCCTTGCGCTGTTGAGCCGTTGTGCGGTGGAGTCAGTTTGGCGTACCTGCCAGAAAGTGTAGCGGCCAGCGGACAAAGCGTGGCTGTTTGGCATCACCCCAGATTTGCTGCAGTTCGGGCAGTAATTGGGACACCGGATCCGTAGCATTTTCCTGCTCATAGCGCTGAACCGCCGACCAGGTACGCAGGTAGTCCAGCAGGTGTTCCAACGTCCAGCTGCTTTCGATCGCCGAGGCCGGCGGAGTGCATGGGGTAAAGGGATTGTCGATATCGCTGTAGCCGACATCGACACTGGCGCGGCCTGCAGGCCAATAGCCGCCGAGGGTATTCCAGTAAAGATCGTCGATCAGTGCGTCCAACTCATCGTCAATGCGCATCAGGCTGTAACACCAGGCACAGAACACGCCGCCAGGCTTGAGCAGGCGACGCACTTCGCTGAAGAACGCTGGAGTGGCGAACCAGTGCAGTGCCTGCGCTACCACGATCAGGTCCAGGCTGTGATTAGGCAGCGGTTGCGCATGCGCTTCGGCGACGAACCGTTGCACCCCCGCGTAATTCTTGCCGGCTACCACTTGTTTAAGGCTGGCATCACTGGCCAGCACCTGCTTGAAATGCTGCCGCAGTGGGCGACTGGCCTGCCCGCTGCCGCACGCAATGTCCAGTGCCCGTTGGTGTGAGGCGCATTGCGCGGCCAGCCAGGAAAACAGACTGGCTGGATAGTGCGGGCGAAAACTGGCGTAAGCATCTGCTCGGGCACCGAACAGTTGGCTCACGTCGTTGCCGCTCACCGGGTGTTATAGCGCAGGCGGGTGCCGAAATTAACCGACATCAGAATCTCGTCAGCTGTCAGTTCGACTGGGAAGTAAGCGCCAGAAATCTGCGCGTGGGCCAGGCTGGCACCTTGCAGTTGAGCGTCGCGCAGGTCCAGGCCGCGTAAATCGGCGCCGCGGAAGTAAGCGTTGGTGAAGTTGATGCCCTGTGCGTCAAGGGCGCGCAGGTCAAGCCCGCGAAAGTCACCGTCGCTCAGGTCGACTATGACATCCTTGGGCTTCTGAGCATTGAAGGCTGAGATTTTTTCATTGTGGATCAGGGCATACAACGGGTTATCCAGTTGTCTGGGCTGACTCATGGGGCATCTCCATATGAGGGTTATCCTCAGTATAGAAGTCGCGGCGCGCTCTGCTCGCGCCGCGGATGCGTTTCCCTGAACTGATTAAACGCCCGGCAAGCGCTGGCGAATACGTGCGATCAGGGTATCCAGGCTGGCGCTTTCGTGGGTGTCGACGCGCTTGCTGTGCAGCAGCTCCTGCTCACTCAGTGCTTCGCGGCTGGCGTGTTGGGCCTTGACAACGTCCATGGTGGCGTCGGACGGGTCGTTGCCGGCGGCGTTGCGTTGCTCCAGCCAACTGGCAATTACTTCATCTGGGGCGTGGCATTCCAAAATAAGAAAAGGCGCGCCGCAGTTCTCTGCGACCTGGCCCGCCGCATCGCGCTGTGCGTGCTTCAGGTAAGTGGCGTCGATCACGACCGGAAAACCAGCGCGCAATGTGGCTTCGGCGAGCTGGTGCAGGCGTTGGTAGGTAGCGGCACTGGCGTCTTGGGTATAGATGCCGGCGCTGAGCTTGCCGAGGTCGGTATCTTTCTGTTCACCGAACAGGCGTTTGCGTTCCACATCCGAACGCAGGCGAACAGCGCCGAGCGCCTCAACCAGACGCATGGCCACATGGCTTTTGCCGACAGCGGAAACACCGTGGGTAATGGCCAGGAAGCTTGACGGGATGGCGCTGTAGCTTTCTGCCAGGTTGGCGTAGTTGCGGTACTGGCGCAGGGTCACGGCCTTTTGCACAGCATCGGTCTGATGGGCCAGGCTAAACAACGCAACCTTGGCGCGTACCAGGGCGCGATAGGCTTTGTAGAAATTCAGCAGCTCCAGAGCGGCGTAATCACCGGTGTGCTCCAGCCAGGCATTGACGAAGCGCCAGGCATGGGCCTTGAGGCCCCGGTCTTCCAAGTCCATCGCGAGGAAAGCGGCGTCCGAGGCGATGTCGATCAGACGGAACGGTTCGTTGAATTCAATGCAGTCGAACAGCACCACCTGATCGTCCAGCAGCGTGGCATTACCCAGATGGATGTCGCCGTGGCATTCGCGAATCGAGCCATTGGCCGCGCGTGCGGCCAGCAGCGGTTCAAGGCGCGCGCAGTTAGCTTCGGTCCAGGCTTCAAGAGCTTCCAATTGCTGCAGGTCGGCTGCGTCGCTGAGCATTGGACGGATCTGTTCGAAGTTCTGCCGCATGGGAGCGACGATTGCTTCAGGGGTACATAGCGTATGGCTGGCTGCGACGGCTGGGGTCGAACCGTGGAAGTCGGCAATCTGTTTGGCCAGGGCATCGATATGCGCTTCGCTCAGTTCACCACGCGCCTGCACCTCACTGAGTAGCTGGCTTTGTGGGAATTGACGCATTTTCAGCGCGTATTCGATAACAGGACCGTCGCTGCCAAATTGCGGTGCATCGACGCTGCCGCTGATCGGCAGTACTTCCAGGTAAAGACCCTGGGTTAGGCGTTGGTTGAGGCGCAGCTCTTCCTTGCAGAAGTGTTCGCGTGCGCTCAGCTCGGTGAAGTCGAGAAAGCCGAAATTCACCGGTTTCTTGAGCTTGTAGGCAAAGGGGCCGGTGAGCACCACCCAGGAAATATGGGTTTCGATGACCTGGAACTGCTCTACAGGATGAGGGTAGAGGGCCGGGTTCTGCAGTGCGGTGATCAGAGCTTGGCTCACGGGCGATCCTTGGCGTTGTGCTGATATAAGAGGCGGCCATTATGGCCGCTCAACGCCAGTCTGCAAACCGCTGAGCTGGCCTGCTGGCAAGTGGGCAAAGTGCGTATAATGCCGCGCCATGACTCGTACCCGATCTTCTCGTCCCCGTTCTAAACGCCGTTCCGGCGGTATGCGCCCCTGGTTGGGCTGGGCTATCAAGCTCGGTCTGGTTGGTTTGGTGGTGCTTGCCGTGTTTGCGGTTTATCTCGATGCTGTGGTGCAGGAGAAGTTCTCCGGCAAGCGCTGGACTGTGCCCGCCAAGGTCTATGCCAGGCCGCTGGAGTTGTTCGTTGGGCAGAAACTGGCCAAGGATGACTTCCTCAAGGAGCTGGATGCCTTGGGCTATCGCCGTGAAAGCGCGGTGGCTGGCCCCGGCGGTGTGTCGGTGGCGGGCAACAATATCGAGCTGCATTCACGCGGCTTTCAATTTTATGAGAGCACTGAGCCTTCGCAGCGCGTGCGCGTGCGCTTCTCCGGCGACTATGTCGCGGGCCTGACTCAGGCCGGCGGCGGTAACCTGGCAGTAGCCCGGCTTGAACCGTTGCTGATTGGCGGGCTGTATCCGGCGCACCAGGAAGACCGCGTGCTGATCAAGCTGGAGCAGGTGCCACCTTATTTGGTGGAAACCCTTGTGGCGATTGAAGACCGTGAGTTCTTCAATCATTTCGGCGTGTCGCCCAAAGGCATTGCCCGCGCCGTATGGATCAACGCCACTGCCGGTCAGCTGCGTCAGGGGGGCAGTACCCTGACTCAGCAGTTGGTAAAGAACTTCTACCTGACCAACGAGCGCACTCTGGTCCGCAAGGCTACCGAAGCCATGATGGCGGTGTTGCTGGAGTTGCATTACGACAAGAAGGATATCCTTGAGGCTTACCTCAACGAGGTTTTCCTTGGTCAAGATGGCCAGCGTGCAGTGCACGGTTTTGGCTTGGCCAGCCAATACTTCTTTAGTCAGCCTCTCTCCGAGTTGAAACTTGATCAAGTCGCACTGCTGGTCGGTATGGTCAAAGGGCCAACCTACTACAACCCGCGGCGCAACCCGGAGCGGGCGCTGGAACGGCGCAATCTGGTGCTTGATGTACTGGCCGCACAGGGTGTCGCCAGTGTTGAAGAAGTGGATGCCGCGAAGCAGAAACCGTTGGGTATCACGCGGCGCGGTAGCTTGGCAGACAGCTCGTTCCCAGCCTTCCTTGACCTGGTCAAACGCCAGTTGCGCGAGGATTACCAGGAGCAGGATCTCACTGAAGAAGGTCTGCGCATTTTCACCAGCTTCGATCCGATCATGCAGCTGAAAGCCGAAAGTGCGTTGGCCGGCACGCTGAAGCGCTTGTCTGGGCGCAAAGGGGTTGATCAGGTGGAAGCGGGCATGGTGGTGACCAGCCCAGAAAGCGGTGAGGTGCAGGCCATTATTGGTAGCCGTCAGCCACGCTTTGCCGGTTTCAACCGTGCTCTGGATGCGGTGCGGCCAATTGGCTCGCTGATCAAGCCAGCCATCTACCTGACCGCGCTGGAGCGGCCGAGCCAATACACTCTGACCAGTTTGCTTGAAGATCAGCCGTTCTCGATCAAGGGCCAGGACGGTCAGGTGTGGCGCCCACAAAACTATGACCGTAAGGCCCATGGCACCATTTACCTGTACCAGGGCTTGGTTAACTCCTACAACCTGTCAACCGCAAAGCTGGGGCTGGAAATCGGCGTGCCGGAAGTGCTGAAGACGCTGAGCCGTTTAGGTGTCGAGCAGGAATGGCCGGCCTATCCGTCGATGCTGCTGGGCGCTGGTGGGTTGAGCCCGATGAGCGTGGCGAGCATGTACCAGACCTTGGCTAATGGCGGCTTCAATACGCCGTTGCGCGGTATTCGTGCGGTGTTGACGGCGGAGGGGGAACCCCTCAAGCGCTACCCGTATCAGATTCAGCAGCGCTTCGACAGCGGTGCCATTTATCTGCTGCAGAACGCCATGCAACGCACGATGTCAGAAGGTACTGGGCGCTCGGTCTACAGCCAACTGCCGCGTTCGTTGGCACTCGCCGGTAAGACCGGCACCAGTAACGACTCCCGTGACAGTTGGTTCGCCGGCTTCAGCCAGGATGTCCTGGCCGTGGTTTGGTTGGGGCGTGATGACAATGGCCCGACACCGCTGACCGGTGCTACCGGTGCGCTGCAGGTGTGGACGGACTTTATGCGTCAGGCCGATCCGTTGCCGCTGGATATGCCTGTGCCGGACAACGTGGTGCTGGCCTGGGTGGATGCGAGCAGCGGCCAAGGTACGGACCCGAGTTGTCCGAATGCAGTACAGATGCCGTATATTCGCGGCAGCCAGCCTGTCGCCGGGCCGGCCTGTGGTATTCAGGCACCGGTCAATGAAGTGATGGATTGGGTACGCGGCTGGTTGGATTAAGCGAAGAGGGTGTGACGTGAATAAGTGGTTGATTCCAGCTGTAACGGTTTCGCTGGTACTGGCGGGTTGCAGCAGTGTGCCGCGTGGCTCGATTCCGGTAGTTGAAGGTGGAACTGCGGTCGCCGGCGCGCAGTCAGGTACGCCTGGCAGCTATGGCGCCCCAGTTACACAGCCTCAGGCCCTGCCGGAAGACTCCGGCGTGGTCGTGATGGTGCCAGGTGGTGGTGGGAGTTCTGCGCCGATTCAGTCGTTCCCGGCGACCAATGCACCGTTGGACACCGGCACAACATCGCAGCCTTGGAGTGCTTCGGCGCCTGCTACGACTCAAGGTGGCTATGTCGCTCCTGCGCCCAGTGGCATTCCAAGTGGTGGTTTGGCCATGGATGAGCAGCTTGACGGGCCGGTTCTGGCCTTGTTGACGACTGCCCAGCAACAGCAGGGCGGTGGCGATCTGAACGGTGCCGCTTCCAGCCTGGAGCGCGCTCAGCGCATTGCGCCACGTGAGCCGCAGGTGCTCTACAAGCTCGCCGAGGTGCGCTTGGCTCAAGGTGATGCGGCGCAGGCCGAGCAATTCGCTCGGCGCGGCCTTAGCTATGCCAGCGGCCGTCCGGCGTTGCAGGCCAGCCTGTGGAACCTAATTGCTCAAGCGCGCGAGCGTCAAGGCGATGCTGCCGGTGCTGCGCAGGCCCGTGAGCAGGCGCGAGTTAATCTCTAATGGATGCGCGTGTGCTTGCGGTAGCGGAGCAGCTGTTGCTCATTGAGCGAGAGTTGCGCGTGCAGGGTTGGTGGGACGCGCAGGCGCCCAGCGCGCAGGCGTTGTCCAGTCAGGAGCCATTTTGTGTCGACACGCTTGCGTTCGAGCAGTGGCTGCAGTGGATATTCTTACCGAGAATGAAGCAAATGGTGGAGGCGGGGGCCGCATTGCCCCGTGTTTCCGGAATTCAGCCGATGGCCGAGCAGGTGTTTGGTGGCCAGGCCAAAAAGGCCAGAGAACTGATCAAGCTGCTGGGTGAGTTCGATCAGTTGATTGCTGGCGCGACCTGAGTCGCGCCAGCGACTTACTTGCAGTTTTCGGCGATCGCCTTCTGTGCTTCGCTGATACGGCTTTGGCGCTCTTCTTCGCTTAGGCGACGCACCTCACCCTCTACCTCCATACGTATGCGTGGATTGTTTTCCAGCTGCGAAAGGTTGGTGCGCACATCTGCGCAGTACTTCTTGCGCTCTACTTCTTTGGCCGCAATATCCTGTTTGACCTTTTCATCGATTGCTGCCTGCTCGGGGTCGGCGATACTCTCGAAGGTAGGTGCTGCTTTCTTTTCTTCCGCAACAGCAGGCTTTGGCGGTGGTGCTGCAGTGTTGACGCTGGTGGCGTCTTGGCCTTGTGGCGGCTGTGCGCTGAAGTGCGTCACGCCTTGGGCATCGACCCACTTATAAACCTGGCTGGCCATGGCGGTGGCGCTCATGGCGAGCAGCAAGCTGCTGGTGATCATCATGCGGCGCATGCGGTTTCCTTATGTTGAGCTGCGGTGCCTGCTGACTACTATAACCAAATTGTCTGAATCGTCATCCTGCGCTGCGTCACAGCAGAAGATTGCAGATTCAATCACGGATTACTTGACTTGGTCGCGCCGAATCCCAACAATTCCACGCTCGCTGTAGTGGAGTCCGCCGCAAGCAGGCTTTAGCTCAGTAGACATGAGGCGCACACCCGCGCCGACCTGTTACACCCGCAACGCGTTACCTCGCGCTGGGTGGGAAAACCCCGCAACACTTTGGGGAGTTCCCAATACTTGCTCAGTTGTAGCTGACGTAGTCGGCGACCACCGTCGCTCATGCTCTGCTGGCAGTAAACCTATCTTAGGCCGTCCTCCTTGTTGGGCGGTTTTCTGGCGTTTTAGAGGTGAACAACGTGGAGCTTTTATCCGGCGCTGAAATGGTCGTCCGCTTTTTGCGTGACGAAGGCGTTAAGAACATCTATGGGTACCCAGGCGGTGCTCTTCTACACATCTACGATGCCCTGTTCAAAGAACCGGAAGTGCAACACATCCTGGTTCGTCACGAGCAAGCGGCTACTCATATGGCTGACGGCTATGCCCGCGCCACCGGTAAAGCCGGTGTGGTGCTGGTAACCTCGGGTCCTGGTGCAACCAATGCCATTACTGGTATTGCCACTGCCTATATGGACTCCATTCCGATGGTGGTTTTGTCCGGTCAGGTGCCAAGCACCATGGTCGGTACTGATGCCTTCCAGGAAACCGACATGATCGGTATCTCCCGGCCGATCGTGAAGCACAGCTTTATGATCAAGCACGCTTCGGAGATCCCAGAAGTCTTGAAGAAGGCCTTCTATCTGGCGCAATCCGGTCGTCCTGGTCCGGTGGTCGTGGATATCCCGAAGGACATGACCAACCCGGCTGAGAAGTTTGAGTACGTCTATCCGAAGAAGGTCAAGCTGCGCTCCTACAGTCCGGCTCTGCGCGGTCATTCCGGGCAGATCCGTAAGGCCGCTGAACTGCTGCTGACTGCTAAGCGTCCAGTCATCTACTCCGGTGGTGGTGTGATCATGGGCGGTGCTGCAGCGCCGCTGACCGAGCTGGCGCAGATGCTCAACCTGCCAGTCACCAACACCCTGATGGGCTTGGGCGGTTATCCAGGGACTGATCGCCAGTTCCTCGGCATGCTCGGTATGCACGGCAGCTACACCGCCAACCTGGCAATGCACCACGCCGATGTGATTCTGGCGGTTGGCGCACGCTTCGATGACCGCGTGATCAACGGCGCGAGCAAGTTCTGCCCGAATGCCAAGATTATCCACGTTGATATCGATCCGGCCTCCATCTCCAAGACCATCAAGGCCGATATCCCAATCGTCGGTCCGGTTGATAGCGTGATGACCGAGATGGTCGCGATCCTTAAAGAGATCGGCGAGCAGCTGAACAAGGACGCCCTGGCAAGCTGGTGGAAGCAGATCGAAGAGTGGCGTGGCGGTCGCATCATGTTCCCTTACGACAAGGGCGACGGCAGCATCATCAAGCCGCAGACCGTGATCGAGACGCTGTCCGAAGTCACCGGTGGCGACGCGTTTGTGACCTCCGACGTTGGTCAGCACCAGATGTTTGCTGCCCAGTACTACCGCTTCAACAAACCGAACCGTTGGATCAACTCCGGCGGCCTGGGCACCATGGGCTTTGGTTTCCCTGCAGCTATGGGTGTCAAGTTGAGCTTCCCGGATGACGAAGTCGCCTGCGTAACCGGTGAAGGCAGCATCCAGATGAACATCCAGGAGCTGTCGACCTGCCTGCAGTACGGTTTGCCGGTGAAGATCGTCAACCTGAACAACGGCGCGCTGGGTATGGTGCGCCAGTGGCAGGACATGAACTACGGTAGCCGCCACTCGCATTCCTACATGGAATCGTTGCCAGACTTCGTCAAGCTGGCCGAGGCTTATGGCCATGTCGGCATGCGCATCACTGATCTCAAGGATCTAAAACCGATGATGGAGGAAGCCTTCGCGATGAAAGATCGCCTGGTGTTCCTCGACATTCAGGTTGATACCAGTGAGCACGTCTATCCGATGCAGATCAAAGACGGTGCAATGCGCGATATGTGGCTGAGCAAGACGGAGCGTACCTAATCATGCGACACATTATTTCCCTGCTGCTGGAAAACGAGCCCGGCGCATTGTCCCGCGTGGTCGGTCTGTTCTCGCAACGCAACTACAACATCGAAAGCCTGACTGTGGCGCCAACTGAAGACCCGACCCTGTCGCGTCTGACGTTGACCACTGTGGGTCATGATGAAGTGATTGAGCAGATCACCAAGAACCTCAACAAACTGGTTGAAGTGGTCAAGTTGGTCGACCTGTCGGAAAGCGCTCACGTCGAGCGCGAGCTGATGCTGGTAAAGGTCAAGGCCACTGGTGCTCAGCGCGCTGAAGTGAAGCGTACCACTGACATTTTCCGCGGGCAGATCGTCGATGTGACCAGCAGTGTGTACACCATTCAGCTGGCCGGCACGAGCGACAAGCTGGACAGCTTTATCCAGGCCATCGGAACTGCGTCGATTCTGGAAACCGTGCGCAGTGGCGTTACCGGCATTGCCCGTGGCGACAAGGTGTTGAGCATCTGATTGCGTTGCACTGATAAAACGAAAAGCCCTCAGCGAGATCCCTGAGGGCTTTTTGCGTTTCTGGGGTGGCACGTAGTCGGAACTTAGCGTTGGCGATTCCAGAAAGCGTTAATGAGCGGATCTTTAAGGCGCTTCTCCAGCGCGAACAGGCCGATGTCGTAGGCGGTTAGCGGTGGTTGAATATCGTAGATGCGGATGCGTGCGGTCAGCGGGCTGTTGTCGAGGACGATTTGCGGAACCACACCAATGCCAAAACCCAGGCTGACCATGCTGACGATGGCTTCGTTGCCGCTCACCTGGGCGTAAATGCGCGGTTTGATATTGTGGTTTTTTAACCATCGATCAGTGCGGGTCCTGGCAAGGCCTTCTTCTGAGAGAATCATCGGCACGTCTTTCCAAGTGTCCGTGCCGGGGCGCTTCAGTTGTTCCTCGGTTAACAGCTGGGGTGACAGCGGGCCGATAAAGCACAGTGCGGAACGAGCAATGGATTGAAACGCGACGCCAGTGGGCAAACTGTCTGGGCGGGCGCCGATGGCCAGGTCTTCCAGTCCTTCTTGCACACGTTCTACGGCCTTGGCCGGGTCGCCAGTGTGCAGCTTCATTTCAATGCGTGGGTAGTCCTGGCGAAAGCTGCTCAAGATGTCATAGAGAAAGCTGTAGCTAGCGGTTACCGAGCAATATAGGGAGAGCTCACCGTGCAGGATCAACTGGTCCTGCTTAAAGGTCTGGCGGATAGCTTGCCAGCCGTTCATGACCTCACTCGCATACTCGCGGAACTGTTGCCCCTCGCGGGTCAGGCGGACTGAGCGGTTGTCTCGCAGAAAAAGTGGCGCGCCCAGTTCGTCCTCGAGTTGCTTGATGCTGCGGCTGAGTGCAGAAGGGCTGACGTGTTGCTCGCGGCTGGTTTTGCCGAAGTGCAGGTTGTCGGCCAGGGAGAGAAAGAGTCTGAGTGCGTGACTATCCATGATCGTTTCAAATATCGGCATGTTGTGTTGCAAATATATCATTTTACGCAATGGGGCGGATCACTTAAGGTGTCTTCGTCGCGGTGCATGCACCCCATCCCTTTTCGATTAAAAGAGCCAAGAACATGAAAGTTTATTACGACAAAGATTGTGACCTCTCGATCATCCAGGGTAAGAAAGTTGCCATCATTGGTTACGGTTCCCAGGGCCACGCTCAAGCATGCAACCTGAAAGATTCCGGCGTTGACGTGACTGTTGGCCTGCGCAAAGGCTCGGCCACTGTTGCCAAGGCTGAAGCCCATGGCCTGAAAGTGACTGACGTTGCTTCTGCTGTAGCTGCTGCCGATCTGGTCATGATCCTGACCCCGGATGAGTTCCAATCCTCGCTGTACAAGAATGAAATCGAGCCGAACATCAAGAAAGGCGCCACACTGGCCTTCTCCCACGGTTTCGCGATTCACTACAACCAGGTTGTGCCGCGTGCTGACCTCGACGTGATCATGATCGCGCCGAAGGCTCCGGGCCACACCGTACGTTCCGAGTTCGTCAAGGGCGGCGGTATCCCTGATCTGATCGCTATCTATCAGGACGCTTCCGGCAATGCCAAGAATGTTGCTCTGTCCTACGCTGCTGGCGTGGGTGGCGGCCGTACCGGCATCATCGAAACCACCTTCAAAGACGAAACTGAAACCGATCTGTTCGGCGAACAAGCCGTTCTTTGTGGCGGTACCGTTGAACTGGTTAAGGCCGGTTTTGAAACCCTGGTTGAAGCGGGCTACGCGCCGGAAATGGCTTACTTCGAGTGCCTGCACGAACTGAAGCTGATCGTTGACCTCATGTACGAAGGCGGTATCGCCAACATGAACTACTCGATCTCCAACAACGCCGAGTACGGCGAGTACGTGACCGGTCCGGAAGTGATCAACGCTGAATCGCGTCAGGCCATGCGCAATGCTCTGAAGCGCATCCAGGACGGCGAATACGCCAAGATGTTCATCAGCGAAGGCGCAACTGGCTACCCTTCGATGACCGCCAAGCGTCGTAACAACGCTGCACACGGTATCGAAATCATCGGTGAGCAACTGCGCTCCATGATGCCGTGGATTGGTGCCAACAAAATCGTCGATAAAGCCAAGAACTAAGGTTTTGTGACGTAAGAAAAAACGCGGCCAAGGCCGCGTTTTTTCATGGTGCGGCAAGGCTTCTGGTATAAAGCCTGAGTGTTGCATGGGTGCTGGCGTGAACCCTGATCGTCAGCGTCTGTCGAAATTCTCCAAATCCGTTGCAAGGTATTGTTCATGAATGAACGTCCAGATGAGCCGCAGTCTCCCGCCGACGCCGAAAGTTTGCTGCCAATCGATGAGCATATAGAAGAAGGCCATGACGCCGAAGGGCGCAAAGTCCGTCATCGCGGTATTTATCTGCTACCCAACCTGTTTACCACGGCCAATCTGTTTGCCGGCTTCTACGCCATCATTAATGCTATGAACGGCAACTTCTATGTGGCTGCCGCCGCAGTGTTTGTTGCCATGGTGCTGGATGGTCTGGATGGGCGTGTTGCGCGCCTGACCAATACCCAGAGCGCTTTTGGTGCCGAGTACGATTCGCTGTCCGATATGGTCGCCTTTGGTGTGGCGCCTGCCTTGCTCGCGTTTGAGTGGGCGCTCGGCAGTATGGGTAAGGTCGGCTGGATGGTTGCCTTCATCTATGTAGCCGGTGCTGCGCTGCGGTTGGCGCGCTTCAATACGCAGATTGGCAGCGTCGACAAACGTTATTTTATCGGCTTGGCCAGTCCGGCTGCTGCGGGTGTGGTGGCGGGTACAGTGTGGGCCTTCAGTGATTTCGGTATCAAAGGCTCCAATATGGCTTTTGTGGTTGCAATCCTAGTGGCTGCTGCCGGCATGCTGATGGTCAGCAATATCAAGTACAACAGCTTTAAGGATCTCGACCTGAAAGGGCGTGTGCCGTTTGTGGCTATTCTGGCGGTGGTGCTGGTATTTGCGGTGGTGTTCAGTGATCCGCCTCGGATCCTGCTGATCATATTCCTGGCTTACGCGGCCTCGGGGCCTATTCAGTACTTGCTGCGCCTACGTCGCGGCAATAGCGCGTAGTTACAGCGCAGTGGTTTCGACAAAGCCGTTGAAGCGTAAGCTTCAGCGGCTTTGTCGTTTCTGCAGGCGGCGCGCAGTTGGTTTGCGTGGCTGCAGCCTTTGATTTCATGGGTATAGAAACAAAAGCGCAATAATCATTGACCTTCGTTTGCCAGTCCCTATAATGCGCACCTCTTCAGGCGTAAGTAGCTCCTTAAACTTCTTATAAAACAAGAAGTTAGATTTAAAAAGGGCTTGCAAAGCANTCGCAGCAGCTGATCAAACCCAGCGCCCCGCCAAAGGCCGCGCCTTGCACCACGGCCAAGGTCGGGATCTTCAGCTGATACAGGTTGTGCATCAGCTCGGCCAGCTCACGCGAATCAGCCAGGTTGGCGTTATAGTCCAGGGTCGCCGCGTGCTGCATCCAGGCCAGATCCGCGCCGGCGGAAAAGTGCTTGCCACGGCCGCGCAGCAGTAGGAAGCGCAGGCTTTTGTCGGCCATTACCGCGTCGAGGGCGAGAATCAGCTCGCGGATCATTTCGGCGTTAAATGCGTTGTTCTTCTCCGCACGGTTGAGCCAGAGAGTGGCAAAGCCGCGTGGGTCTGTTTGCAGTTCGAGGGTGCTGAAATTGGTCATGGTCTGTCGCTCTAGAATCCGGGGCAGGGCGTTGCCTTACATGCGGAACACGCCGAAGGTGGTCGGCTCGATTGGCGCGTTAAGGCTGGCGGACAGCGCCAGGCCCAAGATGTCGCGGGTTTGCGCCGGGTCGATAACGCCGTCATCCCACAGGCGGGCGCTGGAATAGTAAGGGTGGCCCTGGCGCTCATACTGTTCGAGGATCGGCTGCTTGAGCTTGGCTTCATCCTCGGCGGAAAAGCTCTGCCCGGCGCGGGCGGCCTGCTCGTGTTTGACCTGCACCAGCACGCCAGCGGCCTGTTCGGCGCCCATCACGCCGATGCGCGCATTCGGCCACATCCACAGAAAACGTGGATCGTAGGCGCGGCCACACATGCCGTAGTTACCGGCGCCGAAGCTGCCGCCGATGATCACGGTGAATTTCGGCACCTTGGCGCAGGCCACGGCGTTTACCAGCTTGGCGCCGTGTTTGGCGATGCCGCCGGCTTCGTACTTCTGACCGACCATAAAGCCGGTGATGTTCTGCAGGAACAGCAAAGGAATGCCGCGCTGGCAGGCCAGCTCGATAAAGTGCGCGCCTTTTTGTGCGGATTCGGCGAACAGGATGCCGTTATTGGCGAGGATCGCCACCGGATAGCCGTGGATATGCGCAAAACCGCACACCAGGGTTGCGCCAAACAGCGCTTTGAACTCATCGAATACGCTGCCATCGACGGTGCGGGCGATTACTTCACGCACATCGAAGGGCTGCTTGGCGTCTGCCGGAATCACCCCGTACAGCTCTTCGCAGTTGTACAGCGGATTGATCGGCGTACGGTTATTGAGCACGCCGAGCTTGCGCCAGTTCAGATTGCTGATGCTGCGCCGGGCAAGGGCCAGGGCGTGTTCGTCGTTATCGGCGTAGTGGTCAGCCACGCCTGAAGTTTTGCAGTGCACATCGGCACCGCCAAGGTCTTCGGCGCTGACCACCTCACCGGTGGCGGCTTTTACCAGCGGCGGGCCGGCGAGGAAGATGGTGGCTTGATTGCGCACCATGATCGCCTCATCCGCCATAGCCGGCACATAGGCGCCACCAGCGGTGCAGGAGCCCATGACCACGGCGATCTGCGGGATGCCCATGGCCGACATATTGGCCTGGTTAAAGAAGATCCGCCCGAAGTGCTCGCGGTCCGGGAATACTTCATCCTGGCGCGGCAGGTTAGCGCCGCCGGAATCCACCAGATAGATACACGGCAGGCGGTTCTGCTGGGCGATGGTCTGCGCACGCAGGTGCTTTTTCACCGTCAGCGGGTAGTAGCTGCCGCCTTTTACCGTGGCGTCGTTGGCCACGATCATGCATTCCACACCCTCGACCCGGCCGATACCGGCCACCACGCCCGCCGCCGGCACTTCTTCGCCGTACACCTCGTGGGCGGCCAGCTGACCGATTTCGAGGAACGGCGAGCCGATATCCAGCAGGCGGTTGATCCGTTCACGCGGCAGCAACTTACCGCGCGAGGTGTGGCGTTCCTGGGCCTTGGCGCCGCCGCCTTCGTGAACGCGGGCGAGCAGGGCGCGCAGGTCGTTGACCTGGGTGAGCATCGCCGCGTGATTGGCGGCGAACTCCGGTGAACGGGTGTTGATCTGGGTGTGCAGAATGGCCATCTGGCGCGCTCCGTCAGGCTATTTGGTTTCGTTGAACAGCTCGCGGCCTATCAGCATCCGGCGGATTTCGCTGGTGCCGGCACCGATCTCGTAGAGCTTGGCGTCGCGCAGCAGGCGGCCGGCCGGGTATTCGTTGGTGTAGCCGTTGCCGCCCAACAGCTGGATGGTATCCAGGGCCATCTTGGTGGCCATTTCTGCTGTGTAGAGGATCACTGCGGCGGCGTCCTTGCGCGATTCCTCGCCGCGGTCGCAGGCCTTGGCCACGTTGTACAGGTAGGACTTGGATGCGTTCATGCCGGCATACATGTCGGCCAGCTTGCCCTGCACCAGCTGGAATTCGCCGATCGATTGCTTGAACTGCTGGCGTTCGTGCACGTAGGGCAGCACCACATCCATGCAGGCAGTCATGATCCCGGTCGGGCCGCCGGAGAGCACGGTGCGCTCGTAGTCCAGGCCACTCATCAGTACGCGCACACCGCCGCCTTCGACGCCGAGGATGTTCTCTTCTGGTACTTCACAATCCTCGAACACCAGTTCGCAGGTGTTGGATAGTGAAACGATGCATCGCCGATGGTAGTGTGGGGTTTCCCCATGTGAGAGTAGGTCATCGTCAAGCACCTATACCAAAACCCCCGATCGTGAAAACGGTCGGGGGTTTTACTTTATGCCGCGAAAACAAAACATGCCCAGCTCAGCCTTTGATAGGCAACTAAACAGGGCGTACGGTCATGAGCAATATTTACGAAACTCAAGGTGCGCTCTTTGAGCGCACCTGGCCCTTCAATTGATGGCGGCACTCAACGCTTTTGCCGGTACAAACTTAACGACTTTCTTTGCTGCGATTTGTAAGGTTTGTCCCGTTTGAGGGTTGCGGCCGGTGCGAGCGGGGCGCTCACTCACTTTTAGCTTACCGATACCCGGTAGCGTGATTTCGTCACTGTTCTCCAGTGCGTCGCTAACAATTTCACTTAACTGTTCCAGTGCTGCGCGCACGGTGCTTTTCGGTGTGTCTATGGCCTCGGCAATGTCGCTGATTAGCTGTTCTTTGGTTATAGCCATGGTTCTACTCCTTGGTTGTATAGATAGCGGTTTAGATCGTATCGCGGTGCGGCATAGGCCGTTGAAGTGAAACTGGCGCTTTTATCCGATCTAGCGCCAGTAGTCTATGCTGATGCTACTTGGCAATTCTCTTGGAGAACCAGCATGCTTCGTGCCTTCGCGAATTTAGGGTTTCGTTGGAAGATTGCGCTACCGATTATGTTGCTGGCGATTTTGTTGGTTTCGATGGGCGCCTTGGGAATGCGGGGCATTACCCAGGTTGCAGATTCAAGCACGAAACTGACTAATCGTTTTTTGCCAGGTATCAGCCTGCTTCTAAATGCCGATCGCGATCTTTATCAAGCCTTTGTTGCTGAGCGCAGCTTACTTGATGAGGGGGCGGGAGCGCATGCTGAGGCTTTGACTGCATCGCACTCAGAAAATATCCAGCAGGCTTACGAGCGCGTACATAAATTCGCAGATATGCAGCCGGGTCGAGAGGCGATGCAATTGGTTGCAGAGTTTGATAAGGGTTTCGAGCAATGGAAGGCCACATCTCAAAAGGTACTGCAGTTAGCAACCAGTGACCCCCAAGCTGCCAGCGAGTTAAGTTTTGGCGGCAGTGAAGAACAGTTTGAATCGATGCGTACAGCTATTGATAAGCTGGGTGAAATGGATGATGCAGCGGCTAATGCTGAAGGGCTTGCTGCTATCAGATTGGGCGAGACATTAAGCTGGCAGCAGGGTGTCATTATTGCTATCGGTTTAGGTGTCTGTCTGGTGCTGGTGGTGGGCTTTCCAATTCTGGTCACTGGGCCGCTGCACAAACTTTTGAATCGTATCGAGCAGATTGCTGATGGCGATGGTGATCTCCGAGTGCGCCTGGATGTCTTGTCGAGTGATGAACTCGGTAAGCTGAGTCACGCGTTCAATCGATTCCTTGATAAATTACAACCGCTAATCAAAGAGGTTGGAAGGGTTACCGGAGAGGTTGAAAGCTCTGCGCAGAATCTTGCTGGATTAGCTGCAGCCAATGATCGGTTGATTAGTAGTGAGCATGCTGCAGTCGATCAGGTCAGCACAGCTGCAACCGAGATGAGCTCAGCCGTGAATGAAGTAGCGCGTAATGCGCAAAATGCAGCTGATGCTGCGCGTGGTGCGGAGGTTCAGTCACGCGAGGGTGCACAAGTGGTCGGCGCCACGATCAACTCAATTCGCCAGCTCGCGCAAGAGGTGGAAAGTGCGTCGTTGACCATTCAGGCGCTTGAGCAAGAGGCATCAAATATCGGTGCTGTATTGGCTGTTATTCGAGGTATTGCAGAGCAAACCAACTTGTTAGCCCTCAATGCGGCCATAGAAGCTGCGCGCGCTGGAGAGCAGGGGCGCGGTTTTGCGGTTGTTGCTGATGAGGTGCGTGCATTAGCGGCGCGTACGCAGGAGTCTACTAAGGACATCCAGGTAATGATCGAGCGCCTTCAAATCGGCGTGCAGAATGCGGTTAAGGCCACCCACTCCGGGAGCAGTAAGGCAAGGCAAAGTGTTGAGCAGGCAGCTGGGGTGGATCAGGCGCTGACTGATACCAGTAATTCTGTTCAGCGCATCAATGATATGACTGCACAAATCGCTACTGCCTGTGAAGAGCAGAGCAGTGTTACTGAAGAGATTGCGCGCAACATCAGTGACATTCGAGACCTGTCGAATGAGGCGGCTCAAACCTCTGAGCAGAGTGCAGAAGCCAGTCAGCGACTATCTGAGTTGTCGCATGGTTTGAGTAAGCTGGTTGGTCGGTTTCGTGTCTAAGTCACGTGCATTTTAATGGTCTAAGTGCTTGAAACGGTTGTAACTTCAACTCAAGCCAGTACAATGGCGCGGCTCGCTTCAGTCGAGCTGCGTTATGGTGGCCCTGCCGGTCCCCTCGCAACGATCAGCCGTGAACCCGGTCAGGCCTGGAAGGGAGCAGCCGCAGCGGTGACATTGTGTGCCGAGGTGTGGCTGGTGGGGTTGCCTCCAGTTACTAAACTGGTTGATTCGTAAAGGTTTCTCACTCCAAACCACGCGGTGGTACAAGGGGTGATACAACCAATGTCCAGCATCCCTTCTTATCTTCTATTTTCACTCCAATCGGTCTATTACATCCGATCTGTGGTGCTTGACGTCTTTTGTCCGTTGTTTCATCGCAGGGAAATTCGGCGTTTTCCCCAGGCCCGCTGTAGGCGCGAAGCGTTGATCCGTGGGCGCGAGCTTTTGCTGCAAGTTCAGCGGCTTTTCACCGAAGCATTCCAAGGCATTAAGCCGTCGGTTGGGCGCCTGCGTGGCGAGTGGGAGTCTGGAGGGAAAAGGCTCGCTATCTGGGCTTCATGGTTGCGTCAGCAGCAATTGGAGTCTTTGGCTGCGGCTCCATTTGCACCGCTTCCTGAAACCACTCAGAGGGCCCCGGTAATGCAGGCGTTGGAGGCCCTACTGAAAGTAAGGCACAAAGAGCTTTTAGTGTGTGTGGTAGCTAAGCACGCTGTCCTGTTCCTTTAATGCTTTACGCATGTCTGCAGGAATGCTGCCCGAGCGCATTGCAAGCTCTAGGCGAATATCTTCAAGGCTTTGAGCGAACGCTTGCGTGTCGGTCAGTTGGGCTGCGCTCAGCACACGGCTGTATGCAGTGGCTTCGTTTGCATCCAGCAAAGAGAGCACAACCCCACCGTCTGGGCGGGGAGGGCTGAATATGGCGCGCAGCGGGGTAAACAGTTGTTCAACGAGTTCGCGGTTAATCTTGTCCATGACCATGCTCCATCCAGAGGGTGATCACTTCTGACCCCTGAGATGCTCGATGGTTCGTGAATCTTGCTAATCAAGCAGTCAGTGACTGCCGAGCGCGCTCGATGACTTGTTCCAGGTGCGCGCCACTGTACTGGCCGGGGTAGAGGCGCTGGCTGTGCTTGGCGATGCCGGCATCGTTGACGATAGTGAAGCTGAAACTGCCTTTGCGAGCAGCCAGGATGCGGCAATCAAACGGTGCAAATGCACTGGAGAGGGTGCGAATGGCATCCTGAATTTGGTGTTGAGTGTTCATTTTTTGGGTGTTTCCTAAAACAGCGGGCGCGTCATTGCGCTAAATAAAGCTCCAGGCTGTCGACTTAATGTGTCGATCGCATGTGCAGATAGGAGCTGGACTGCGCGCACAAGTTCCCATAATGGTTACGGAGTGCGGGTCGGTACGTCGGAGGCGGGCTTGAGTCAGCGCTTGCGCGGGACGGCCAGATCAGTCAGCAGGTTGGGATATGGGTTAGAGCTGTGCGGCATTACCCGTGGGTGATGCGCTCTTACCTGGAAACCATCGAGGGGGCCAAAAGGCCTGATTGACTTACAGCGTGGTACTAACTGGGCGATGATACCCGTCTGGTTAATTTTTCGCCAGTTTATTTGCAGGCAATGCTGCAGACTGGCCATTTGTGGGCTGCGCATCGGATGCAATTTGCCCCATGCTCCGTTAGGATTAGCCCCACTTTTGCTTTCCTCTCGTGACGGGTTTCGATGAGTTATCAGGTTCTTGCACGCAAGTGGCGTCCGCGCTCGTTCAACGAAATGGTTGGCCAGACGCATGTGCTCAAGGCGCTGATCAATGCGCTCGATAGCCAACGACTGCACCATGCCTATTTGTTCACGGGCACCCGTGGTGTGGGCAAGACGACGATTGCGCGGATTATTGCCAAGTGCCTGAATTGCGAGACCGGCATCAGTTCGACGCCTTGCGGAGTCTGTTCGATTTGCAAAGAGATCGATGAGGGGCGTTTTATCGACCTGATCGAAGTCGATGCCGCCAGCCGTACCAAGGTCGAAGACACCCGCGAGTTGCTCGACAACGTGCAGTATTCGCCGAGCCGTGGACGCTTCAAGGTCTACCTGATCGACGAAGTGCACATGCTTTCCACGAGCTCTTTCAACGCATTGCTGAAGACCCTGGAAGAGCCGCCCCCCCACGTCAAATTCCTCCTGGCGACCACGGATCCGCAGAAGCTGCCAGTCACGGTGTTGTCGCGCTGCCTGCAGTTTTCACTGAAGAACATGCCACCGGAGCGGGTGGTCGATCACCTCACCCATGTCCTGGCTGCGGAAAATATCCCGTTCGAAAATGACGCGCTCTGGTTGCTCGGGCGCGCGGCCGACGGTTCGATGCGCGATGCCATGAGTCTGACCGATCAGGCTATTGCCTTTGGTGAGGGTAAGGTGCTGGCCGCCGATGTGCGCGCCATGCTTGGCACCCTCGACCATGGCCAGGTCTACGGTGTACTGCACGCCCTGCTGGAGGGCGATGCGCGCGCTTTGATTGAGGCTGTGCGTCATCTGGCTGAGCAGGGGCCTGACTGGAATGGCGTGCTGTCCGAGATGCTCAATGTGCTGCACCGAGTAGCCATAGCCCAGGCCCTGCCCGAGGCGGTGGATAACGGTCAAGGTGATCGCGAGCGCGTGCTTGAGTTGGCTCGGGTTCTGCCCAGCGAAGACGTGCAGTTCTATTATCAGATGGGCTTGATCGGGCGCCGCGATCTGCCGTTGTCTCCTGAACCGCGCAGTGGCTTCGAGATGGTTTTGTTGCGCATGTTGGCCTTCCGCCCGGCGGATACCCATGATGCGCCGAGGGTGGCGCTAAAGCCGCTGGGGATTAGCCAGGCCACTGCTGATCCCGCGACCAACCCAGTGGCCGGTGCTGCAATTGCAGCACCGGCCAGTATTCCTGTTGCCGCGTCTAATGCACCGCTACCTGTTCTTCTTGTTGCTGATGTAACGCCTATGGCAGTGCCTGAGGTATCGGCTGCTGATGTACTGAATATGCAAGTCGAGCCTCAGATTAACGATGTGGTTGCATCGCAGCCTTCGCCGGTCGAGAGTGCACCTGCACCTGCACCTGCACCTGCACCTGCACCTGCACCTGTAGTAGTTGTTGATCTACCCTGGGAAGAGCCGGTTCAGGCGCCGGTTGCTGAGGTGGTTGAGCCTGTCGCCATTAATGCCCCCGAAGTGATTGCTGAAGTGATGCCGCCTGCAGAACAGGAGTCGCAACTGGCAGAGTCCGTGCCGCAGGTTGATACGGATGACGATGAGCCCCCGTTGGGCGACTACGACTATGTCGAAATGGACGCCGAATCGTTTGATTATGATTTTGACGCTGTCGAGCACGCTGCGCCGATCGAGCCGGAAGTGTTGCCGGCTGCCCAACCCGCAACCGGGCTGGCGGCAGACTGGTTAGAGTTGTTCCCGAAGCTTGGCTTGTCCGGCATGACCGGCAGCATAGGGGCTAACTGCACACTGATCAGTGTTGAAGGTG
This sequence comes from Pseudomonas sp. 9AZ, assembly GCF_902506525.1. NCBI lineage: Bacteria > Pseudomonadati > Pseudomonadota > Gammaproteobacteria > Pseudomonadales > Pseudomonadaceae > Pseudomonas > Pseudomonas sp. 9AZ. The sequence continues at coordinate 3,506,022 of NZ_LR733840.1, read as the reverse complement.
ATAACTGGTTGCTGCACCTGGATCCTGCGCATTCGGCGTTGTTCAACCCGACCCAGCAGCGGCGCCTTAATGAAGCCCTCAATCAGTTTCACGGGCGTGAGCTCAAGGTGTTGATCGAGTTATGCAAGCCTGAGCAGGAAACGCCGGCGCAGGCAGCGGCAAGTAAGCGCGCCAATCGCCAGCGCGAGGCCGAGGCCTCGATCCATCAGGACCCGGTTATTCAACAAATGATTCAACAGTTTGCCGCGGTTATCCGCGCGGACAGCATTGAACCCCTAGATACTCCCGTTAACCCCTAATTACCGAGGACTTACACCATGATGAAAGGTGGCATGGCCGGCCTGATGAAGCAGGCTCAGCAAATGCAGGAAAAAATGCAGAAGATGCAGGAAGAGCTGGCAAACGCCGAAGTAACCGGTCAATCCGGTGCAGGGCTGGTCAGCGTGGTCATGACTGGGCGTCACGATGTTAAACGTGTCAGCTTGGATGACAGCTTGATGCAGGAAGATAAGGAAATCCTTGAAGACCTGATCGCCGCTGCGGTCAACGATGCCGTGCGCAAAGTAGAGCAGAACAGCCAGGACAAGATGTCAGGTATGACTGCGGGTATGCAGCTGCCACCGGGCTTCAAAATGCCGTTCTAAACGCATCCGGTCTGCGTACTTGTCTGCGCTGCAAACAGGCGTGGGTATCCTCAGCCCACGCCTGCATGGGCCTTGACCTGCAAGGACTCAGTAACTCTGTAGGGTTGTAGGTAAGCATTAGTCGTCATCGAGTATCTTCCATGAGTTTCAGTCCGCTGATCCGCCACCTAATCGATTCCCTGCGCATTCTTCCCGGCGTTGGGCAGAAAACTGCTCAGCGTATGGCTTTGCAGATGCTTGAGCGGGATCGTTCGGGTGCACTGCGCTTGGCTCAGGCGCTTACGCAAGCGATGGAAGGGGTTGGGCATTGCAAGCAATGCCGGAGCCTAAGTGAAGATGACGTATGCCAGCTGTGCCTGGATCCGCGGCGCGATGACAGTCTGCTGTGCGTGGTTGAGGGGCCGATGGATGTTTATGCGGTTGAGCACACCGGGTTTCGCGGGCGCTACTTTGTGCTCAAGGGTCACCTGTCGCCGCTCGACGGTCTTGGTCCGGAGGCGATTGGTATCCCAGAGTTGCTAGCGCGGATCACTGCAGGCAGTTTCACCGAGGTGATTCTGGCAACTAATCCGACAGTGGAAGGCGAGGCCACGGCGCATTACATCGCCCAGCTGTTGGCAGGCAAAGGCCTGATTGCCTCGCGCATTGCCCATGGCATGCCGCTGGGCGGCGAACTGGAGTTAGTGGACGGTGGCACCCTGGCGCATTCGATTGCTGGGCGTAGGCCTATCCAGCTGTAGGTTCCTGGTGGCAGGCGGCTTGATTGCCCTTGCGCATGGCGTAATCCTCTTCTTGTAAACCAAGCAAGCGCTTGGTAATTTCCCTGAAACCTCAGTGGGAATACCTCATGTCTGTCTTCCAGGAATATTTCGATGAATCCCACCAGTTGGTGCGTGATTCTGTCAGGCGCTTTGTCGAGCGCGAAATTCTGCCGCACATCAATGATTGGGAAGAAGCCGAGGAGTTTCCTCGCGAGCTCTACCTCAAGGCGGGGGCTGCGGGGATTCTCGGTATTGGCTACCCGGAAACGTTTGGTGGCAGCCATGAGGGTGATGTCTTTGCCAAGGTCGCGGCCAGCGAGGAGTTGATGCGCTCAGGCTCTGGCGGCTTGGTGGCGGGGCTCGGGTCCCTGGATATTGGTTTGCCGCCTGTGGTGAAGTGGGCCAAGCCGGAGCTGCGCGAGCGCATCGTGCCGCAGGTCCTGGCCGGTGAAAAAATCATGGCGCTGGCGGTGACTGAGCCGTCCGGTGGCTCGGATGTGGCTAATCTGAAAACCCGTGCGGTACGGGATGGCGATTTCTACCGCGTTAGCGGCAGTAAAACCTTTATCACCAGCGGCGTGCGCGCGGATTACTACACGGTTGCCGTGCGCACCGGAGGTGATGGTTTTGGTGGTGTCAGCCTGTTGCTGGTGGAGAAGGGCACGCCTGGCTTCACCGTAGGGCGCAAGCTGAAGAAGATGGGCTGGTGGGCATCGGATACGGCGGAGTTGTTCTTCGATGATTGCAGGGTGCCGGTAGGCAATCTGATCGGCGCCGAGAACATGGGCTTTGCCTGCATCATGGCCAATTTCCAGAGCGAGCGGCTATCGCTGGCGATCATGGCCAATATGACGGCGCAGCTGGCACTTGAAGAGTCGATGAAGTGGGCCAAGGAGCGCGAGGCGTTCGGTAAACCTATTGGCAAGTTCCAGGTGCTCAAGCATCGTCTTGCGGAGATGGCGACCCAGCTTGAAGTGTCGCGCGACTTTACCTATCGGCAAGCGGCGAAGATGGCGGCAAGTAAAAGCGTGATCAAGGAGATATCCATGGCCAAGAATTTTGCCACTGATATTGCCGATCGACTGACCTACGATGCGGTGCAGATCATGGGGGGTATGGGGTATATGCGCGAAAGCCTGGTGGAGCGGCTTTACCGTGATAACCGCATTCTGTCGATTGGTGGTGGCTCGCGTGAAATCATGAACGAGATCATCAGCAAGCAGATGGGCTTATAGATAAGGCAGGTTTTACAACCGCCAGATAAAACAAACCCCGCGAGCGCGGGGTTTGTTTTAAAGCAGGACAGGGGCTTAGGCCACCTGTACCTCTTCAGCTTGCATACCTTTCTGACCGCGAGCGGCCACGTAGGTAACAGTCTGGCCTTCTTTCAGGCTTTTGAAACCGTCGCTTTGGATGGCTTTAAAGTGAACGAAGAGGTCATCGCCGCCATTAGTTGGGGTAATGAAGCCGAAGCCTTTCTCATCGTTGAACCATTTGACGGTGCCAGTTTCGCGATTTGCCATGGTGTGTCTCTTAATTCGATACGAAGTGCGGTGCCAGAGTGCTCATAGCACCTATGCGGTTTTGCTGATAACTACAAGTCAGCTCAGCCATAATAGGCCGTTTTCACAGGAAGTGTTGGGTTTAACGTTAATTATTCATATTTTTCTCAGCTCATACGCTGAAAAGTCGCCTTTAGCTTGGGCTGCAGGGCGTTTTGGCGTCTGCCTGATGTTGTTGCCGATAATGAGTTTTGGCCAGTTCTGCCTGCTTAAGCGCTAACTTGGCCCCGAGTAAAACGCCCCGGTGCTCTTGAAAAGCGTCGGGGCGTTTTTTTCGGGCTGCTGTCAGAGATTTTTTAGCTCTGCTATGCCGAGCTGCGCAAGCGAGCCAGGTCGCGCAATGGTGGCGCGCCGAACAGGCGGCTGTATTCGCGGCTGAACTGCGACGGGCTTTCATAGCCGACGCGGTAACTGGCTGAAGCCGCTTCCAGCCCTTCGCAGAGCATCAGACGCCGCGCTTCCTGCAGGCGTAATTGTTTTTGGTACTGCAGGGGGCTGAGGGCGGTGACGGCTTTGAAACGGTGGTGCAGGGTCGAGGTGCTGAGGTTGACCTCACGGGCCAGGTCCTCGATGCGCAGGGGCTGGTCGAAATGCAGGTTCAGCCATTCGATCGCACGGTTGATGCGCTGGCCCTGGCTGTCGGCGATGGCGATTTCGTGCAGGCGATGGCCCTGGGGGCTGTGCAACAGGCGGTAGAAAATCTCGCGCAGAGCCAGCGGTGCAAGCATGGCGATATCGCGCGGGGTTTCCAGCAGCCGTAGTAGGCGCAATACCGCGTCGAGCAATTGAGTATCCAGGCGATCCAGATACAGCGCCCGACGTGGCCCAGGATTAGGTACGCCGATGGGGCCGATGTCGGCGATCAGGCTGGTGATCAACGCCGGATCAATATCCAGGCGCAAGCTCAGGTAAGGCTGCTCGGGGGTTGCGCCTATCACCTGGCCGGTAACCGGCAGGGTGACGGAGGCCACCAGGTAGTTCAGCGGGTCGTAGGTGTACTGCTCAACGCCGAGGCGCACATCCTTGCGGCCCTGGGCAATGATGCATAGGCATGGCCGGTACAGCGTCGGTATGGGCAGGCTGGGCTGCGTCGCGCAGGCCAGATCGAGGCCGGCAATGGCGCTGCTATGCAAGCCATCAGCCGGGCACTGGCGCTGGATCAGCTCGGCCAGTTCGGCTTGGCGTAGCGCCAGGTTGTCGTCGAGGACTAAGGGGCTGAAGGACGATGTCATGGGCGTGGCTCCTGCTGCTGGCTTGCAGGTTATCCCGGTTTTTCAGGCAAGTCTGCGTTGTACGGAATGCGTTGCAGGATCAGGCAATAATTCACCAGAAATAGGCAATAAGCCCTTTTATACAGGCGAGCAATGCAAATCTGAACTGATCATATGTGCCGCAGGGTAATTTTTGCTGAATTTTGAGCGTTGCAGGTTTAGGCAATAATTCGCCAGAAATCGTCTAACCCTGAGCACGCCATCTGACGGAATCTGTTGCTGTCGCGGCAATCCTTGCCGCTTACCAGCAGAGGATTCGGCCATGTTTAATATCCAAGACAAAGTCATTCTGATCACCGGCGCCAGCAGCGGTATCGGCGAGGCCTGTGCGCGCTTGCTGGCCGAGAAGGGCGCGCGGCTGTTGCTCGGCGCACGGCGTACCGAGCGCCTGGAGCAGTTGGTCAGCGAAATCCGTGAGGCGGGCGGTAATGCGGATTACCGCCGCCTGGACGTAACCAGCCAGGCCGACACCCAGGCATTTGTCGACGCGGCCCTGGCGCAGTACGGCCGTGTTGATGTGCTGATCAACAACGCCGGAGTCATGCCGCTGTCGCGCCTTGATGTGCTGAAGGTCGATGAGTGGAACCGCATGATCGACGTGAATATCCGTGGCGTGCTGCACGGCATCGCCGCTGCGTTGCCGGTGATGCAGCGTCAGCGCAGCGGTCAGTTCGTCAATATCGCCTCCATCGGCGCCTACAGCGTGGTGCCGACCGGTGCGTTGTATTGCGCAACCAAGTATGCGGTGCGCGCCATCTCCGAAGGCTTGCGTCAGGAAGTGGGCGGCGATATTCGCGTGACCCTGGTATCGCCGGGCGTGGTCGAGTCGGAGCTGGCCGAGAGCATTTCCGATGAGTCGAGCCGTGAGGCAATGAAGGCGTTCCGCAAGGTCGCCATCACCCCGGACGCGATTGCCCGCGCTATTGCTTATGCGGTTGAACAGCCAGCGGATGTCGATGTCAGCGAGCTGATCGTGCGGCCGACTGCCAGTCCTTATTGAGCCAGTATCTCTGGAGAGCAAGCCGATGTTAAGTCATAGCGCCGTGCTGCATGCCAGGGCGGGACGAACCGAGCAGTTGGGGGTGTGCCTGCATGGCTTGGGTGAATCCATGCAAATCCTTCCCTGTTGCCTGGGTGTTGAGGTGCAGCAGCTGCCGGATGATGCGGCGCAGTGGCTGCTGCAGAGTCGCTGGCAATCGACAGCGGCGTTGCAGGCATTTTTCGCCGCGCCGCTGTTGCAGCAGGTGCTCGACCAGGCTTTGCAGCAAGGCCTGCTGCAAAGCCTGCAATGTCAGGCCGCTTGAACAGCAGAACGCCCCGGCACGCTAAGCGTGTCGGGGCGTTTTGTTGTAACGCAGGTTACTTGAGGTTGGCTTTCAGCGCTGCTGCGGCTTGCTGCATGGCGCTTTGCGTGCCGGGGATCTGACTGATCACATTGAGTAAGCCGAAGTCATGGATCATGCCGTTGTAACGTACGGAGGTGACGTTGACCCCCGCCGCATCCAGCTTGCGCGCATAGGCTTCACCTTCATCACGCAGTACGTCGAACTCGGCGGTTTGCACCAGGGCTGACGGCAAGCCTTTCAATTGCTCCACCGATGCCTGCAACGGCGCGGCGTAGATCTCGGCGCGCTGTTTCGGATCGGTGGTGTAGCTATCCCAGAACCACTGCATCAGGCTCTTGCTGAGGAAGTGACCGCCGGCGAACTGGTTATAGGAGGCGTTGTTGAAGTTGGCGTCGGTGACCGGCCACATCAGCAGCTGGAATTTGATCGCTGGGGTGCCTTTGTCTTTGGCCATCAGGCTGACGACTGCAGCCATATTGCCACCCACACTGTTGCCGGCCACTGCCAGACGCTTGCCGTCGACACCAATCTGCGCGCCGTTCTGCGCCACCCATTGGGTTGCGGCGTATGCCTGGTTGATCGCGGTCGGGTACTTGGCTTCCGGTGATGGGGTGTAATCGACATACACCGCCGCCGCGCCAGAGCCCACCACCAGGTCATGGATCAGGCGTTCGTGGGTCGGGTAGTCGCCAAGCACCCAGCCGCCACCGTGGAAGAACATAAACACCGGCAGCGTGCCGTTGGCATCGGCCGGACGCACAACTTTGAGCTGGATCAATTGGCCATCAACCTCAATGGTCTTGTCGACCACCTTGATGCCCGATACATCGACCTTGACCCCGGCCTGCGCGCCGACCAATACGGCGCGGGCCTCTTTCGGGCTCAGTTGTTCGAGGGGCTTGCCACCGCCAGCGGCGAGGGCATTGAGGAAACCTTGAGTATTGCGCTCCACCCCGGGGCTACCAGCGGCAAACGCGCTGTTGACGGCAAGGGCGAGTACGGCGATCGACAAACCTTGTTTGATGTTCATGTGCGGCCTCCTGGGGCGGGCCGCTGACTGGCAGCGGCCGGGTAGTGGGTAGTTTGGGCTTAGTCGAGCAGCGTCAGGGTGACGTCGATATTGCCGCGGGTAGCATTGGAGTAAGGGCAGACGATGTGCGCACGCTCGATCAGGGTCTGCGCTTGCTCACGGTCCATGCCCGGCAGGCTGATGCGCAGTTCGACTTCGATGCCGAAACCGTTGGGAATCGCGCCTATACCTACGACACCTTCAATCGAGGCGTCTGCTGGCATTGCCAGCTTGTCGCGGCCCGCGACGAACTTCATCGCGCCAATAAAGCAGGCCGAGTAGCCGGCAGCGAACAGCTGCTCAGGGTTAGTGCCCGCACCGCCGGCACCGCCAAGTTCTTTCGGGGTGGTCAGGGCGACGTCGAGTACGCCGTCGGAGGAGATGGCACGGCCGTCACGGCCGCCGGTGGCTTCTGCGTAGGCACGGTAAGCAATGGTTTGAATCGACATGGTGGTAATCCTCTAAAGTCAGTTTGGGTTGGTACGCGTTACAGGTGTTGCGGTATCTGTGGTTGATCAGCCGTCGTGGTTGATCAGCCATTCTGGGTACAGGCCTTTGCCATCCTGTTGCTGCTTGTGGCTGTGGTCCGCCAGTACGGCAGCGGAGAGCGTGATGGCGATGGTGAATGTGATCAGGGTTTGCATAACAGTTCTCCTCAAGCTGCTGGGTTGTTTGGTTGGTCAGTAATTCGTTTATTAGCACTAAAGTTTTGCGCGCTAAGTAGTCCGATGAAGTGAACTTTAGTGAACATTAATTTGGCGCGCAATATATATTTTTGAGCATTTTGCGATAAGCACTGCTTTGTTCAGGCATAAGCTAGGAGTGGCGGGCGGTTGCGCGATTTTTCGAGAGCTGCGGCAGGACGAAATTGTTGAGTGGAGCAAGGGAGTGACGGGTAAGAGTCCGCGATGTGGACGACGAGACTGGCGGCAAGCCTGTCGCCCAGGTGCTTACACGGCTTGTTGCAGACTGCTACGTAAGGCGACCAGCTCAGCCTTGAGGGCGCCAAGTTCAGCGGCGGATTGCTGGGTGGCGGTGAGGATGCAGCTGGGGATGCTTTTGGCCTGTTCGCGCAGGGCGCGGCCTTTATCGGTGAGGAACAGCTCGACCACACGCTCGTCAACACTGCTGCGGGTGCGCTTGAGCAGACCTTCGGCTTCCAGGCGTTTGAGCAGCGGGGTGACGGAACCTGGGTCGGTGAGCAGACGGCTGCTGATATCGCCCACGGTGATGCCATCGCCTTCCCAGAGCACCATCATCGCCAGGTATTGCGGATAAGTCAGGCCCAGCTCCTGCAGCAGGGGCTTGTAGACCTTGGTCAGCAGTAACGAGGTCGAATACAGGGCGAAGCACAGCTGGTTATCGAGCAGCAGTTCGGCGCAAGGGTCTTGCGTAGTCATGGCGTTCTCCAGCGGCACAGGACAGGTGCCGACAATTTATCGCGCCAACTACTGTTATGCCAATTGAATGCGCACGGTGTTCATCCAGCAAGGCAAACGTTATACGTAAAAAAGCCCCAGACACCTGCGGCGCTGGGGCTTGTGGGCTAGCCGGTTACTCCACGGCAGCCTGGACTTTCTTGCTTGAGCCTTTCGGCGCAAAGCGCGCGGCCAGACGCATGGAGGCTGTTACCATGCGTTGATAGAGTGCTGGCCATAGGCGCTGCATGCCATCCAGGGCGAAGGCGTCCGGGCCTATCAGGATGCGCCGCTTGTTCGCCAGTGCGCCGTTGATAATCACCTGGGCGGCTTTCTCCGGCGTGGTGCGTAGCAACTGGTCGTTGAACTGCTGACGGGCCTTGTCGGCATCCTGGCCGGTAACGCTGCTCAGGCTGGCGTTCATCCGCGCGGTCTTGGCGATGTTGGTCTTGATCCCGCCGGGGTGCACGCAGCTGGCCGATACGCCGCAATCGGCCATGTCCAGCTCCTGGCGCAGCGACTCAGTAAAGCCGCGCACAGCGAACTTGCTGGCGTTGTAGGCGCTCATGCCCGGTTGAGCGAACAGGCCGAACACGCTGGACACGTTGACGATATGGCCGCTGCCTGAGGCCTTGATATGCGGCAGGAAGGCCTTAGTACCGTTGACCACGCCCCAGAAGTTGATGTTCATGATCCACTCGTAGTCGGCGTAGTCGTTGCCTTCCACGGTGCCGCCCTGGGCTACTCCGGCGTTGTTGAAGATCGCGTTGACCCGGCCGAACTCGGCCACCACCTGGTCTGCCCAGGCATGCACGGCTTCACGGTCGGCAACGTTGACCAGGGTTTCGCTGACCTTGACCCCTAGCTTGCGCGCCTGGGCGGCGGTTTCCGCCAGGCCCTCGGCATTCACATCGGAGAGCGCGAGTTGGCAACCCTGGCGGGCCAGGCCGAAGGCCAGGGCGCGACCGATGCCGGAACCGGCGCCGGTGATGGCGGCTACCTTGTTTTCAAACGATTTCATGCGCTGGCCTCCTGGGCAGTCAACTGGATAGCGCTGTTCTGCGCCGGGTGTGCCGCGTGTCTACGGCTGAAATGATAGGCCGCTGGGTCAAAGTTGCGCGTCAGCAAGCGGAAACGCCAGGTAAAGCCCGGCCATACCGTGCAGTTGCGGCCGCTGACCGGGTGCAGGTACCAGCTGGTGCAGCCGCCGGCATTCCATACTGTGTTACCCAGGCTGCCTTGTAGCTTGCCGTTGAATTGGTCCTGCACGGCCTGCTTGACCTCAAGGCTCTGCAACTCTTGCTCACCCACCAGCTTGAGCGCACCGAGCACGTAATGGATCTGCGACTCGATCATATAGACCATCGAGTTGTGGCCCAGGCCGGTGTTCGGCCCCATCAGGAAGAACAGGTTGGGGAAGCCGGCGGTCAGGGTGCCTTTGTAGGCCTGCGGGCCTTCCGGCCAGGTATCGAGCAGATCAACGCCGCCACGGCCAAACACCACGCCGCGCGGTAGCGGATCGCTCGGGGTGAAGCCGGTGCCGAAGATGATCGCGTCGATCTCGCGCTCCTTGCCATCCACGGTGCGGATGCTGCCGCTGCGGATTTCCTCGATGCCATCGGTGATCAGGTCAACGTTGGGCTGGGTCAGCGCCGGGAAGTAATCGTTGGAGATCAGCACGCGCTTACAGCCCATCAGGTAATCCGGGGTGACCTTGGCGCGCAGTATCGGGTCCTTGATCTGCTTGTTGATGTACCACTTGCCGACTTTCTGCGCGAGGGTCATCACCTTGGGCAGCATGGCAAAGCCGATCACCCGGCTTTCCAGCAGGGCATAGATAGCGCCGCGCCAGAGTTTCTGCAGCAGCGGGAAGCGTTTGAAGCGATTGCGTTCCCGCTCGCTGATGGCGCGGTCCGGCTTGGGCATGATCCACGGTGCGGTGCGCTGGTACAGATCGAGCTGGCTGACCTGCTTCTGGATCTGCGGTACGAACTGAATCGACGAGGCGCCGGTGCCGATTACCGCAATGCGTTTGCCGGTAAGGTCATAGCTGTGGTCCCACTGCTGCGAGTGGAAGACCTTGCCGGTGAAGTCGCCCAGGCCCTTGAGCGCCGGAATCGATGGGGTGGACAACGCACCCATGCCCGAGACCACGAACTGCGCGGTATAGCTGTTGCCGGCGCTGTCGCTGATCTGCCACAGCTCCTGCTGCTCATCCCAGGCCAGGCGGGTGATTTCGGTGTTCAGCTGGGTGTGGTTCTGCAGGCGGTACTTGCTCCAGCAGCCTTCCAGGTAACCCTGGATTTCTGGCTGCTTGGCGAACATGCGCGTCCAGTTGGGGTTCTGCTCGAAGGAGAACGAATACAGGTGCGATTGCACGTCACAGCCGCAGCCCGGGTAGTTGTTCACCCGCCATGTGCCGCCGACGCCGGCTTCTTTTTCGAACAGCAGGAAGTCATGTTCGCCGGCCTGCTTCAGGCGGATAGCCATGCCCAGGCCGGAGAAGCCCGTACCGATAATGGCGACCTTGCAGTGGCGGGTGGCAGAAGGGGGTGAGACGGGTGCATTCATGGCCAAGCTCCTGTTATGTTTATTGCTGGCGTATACAGCTGTATACCAAGGTAGACAAATGTATACTCGCCAGCAAGCAGCATTCTCACAAGCCAACTTTTAGGTAGGGTTCGTCATGCAGGCAGACGCCAGCGAGCAGCAGCCAGCCGCAGAAAAAGCCACTGAGGCCCCCGGCAAGACCCTGTTACTGGAGGCCGCGTTACGTCTCACCTCAACCAGTCGCAGCCTCAGCAACCTGGGCTTGCGCGAGTTGGCGCGTGAGGCGGGGCTGAATCCCAATACCTTCTATAGGCACTTCAAGGATGTTGATGACCTGGGCCTGACGGTGATCCGACAAATCTCCACCCAGCTGCGCCAACCGCTGCGCGCCCTGCGTCGCGAAGCGGCCGAGCGAGCGGTGCAGTCGTCCCAGGCCAGCGCGCCGATGCTGTTTGGCATTGACCTGCAGCGCGGCCGGCGGGTGTGCCATGAAACCGTGCAGTTGTTCTTCGATTTCGTTGCGCAGAACCCTGAGGCGTTCATCATCGGGGTACGCGAACTGCATGGCGCCTCGGCCGTGCTGCGCGCGGCCCTGCAGGAAGTGATGGATGAATGCGGTGCGGACATGGCCGAGGACATCATCGCCTTCAAGCTGCTGCCGGACATGGTCAACCCGGCAGTGGTAAGGCAGGTGTCGAACCTGATCAGCCGCAACCTGTTCCAGCTGTCGCTGGACTACATCGGCCAACCCGAGCGGCAAGCGGCGATCTGCACGTTGGCTGAAGAGCAGATCGTTATGCTGTTTACCGGCGCTAGCGTGTTGCAAAGTCTGGGGCAGTTGAAGTTGCCGGTTGAGTAAACACGGCCGCAACTGAGGCGAGTCAATGCGGCGCCATCTATGGGCGCTATGCTAGGCCGGCATAGTGCTAACGCGCTGTTTCGTCGTTTGCCCCATTAAGGACCCTCTATGATTGAAGCCACCTGGATTGCCTTTGCCTTTTTTATGGGGCTGGTGGCGCGGGGGATTGGTCTGCCGCCGCTGGTGGGCTACCTGGGGGCTGGCTTTGCCCTGGCCGGCTTTGGCGAGCATATCGGGGTTGGCCCGCGTGACAGCGCAGCGTTGGATCACATCGCCCACCTGGGCGTGCTGCTGTTGCTGTTTACCGTGGGCCTCAAGCTGAAAATCGGCAACCTGGTGCGGCGTGAGGTGATCGGCGGCGGTCTGCTGCATTTCGCTATTTCCAGTCTGATCTTCCTCCCGGCGATTCTGTTGCTGCTGGAACTACCCTGGCAGCAGGGGTTGCTGCTGGCCATTGCCTTGTCGTTTTCCAGCACGGTGCTGGCGGCCAAGGTGCTAGAGGGCAAGCGCGAGCTGCGCGCCTTCCACGGGCGTGTGGCGATTGGTGTATTGATCATCCAGGACCTGATCGCCCTGGTGGTGATGAGCCTGGCCAGTGGCAAGGTGCCGTCGGCCTGGGCGCTGCTGCTGTTCGGTTTGCCACTGCTGCGGCCGTTGCTGTTTAAGCTGCTCGATGTCAGTGGTCACGAGGAGCTGATGGTGCTGCTCGGCCTGTTGCTGGCGCTGGTGCTGGGCGGTTACGGCTTCGAGCAACTGGGCCTGAGCTCCGAACTGGGTGCATTGGCCTTTGGTGCCATGCTGGCCAAACACAAGCGCGCCACCGAGCTGGCCAACTCGCTGTGGGGCATCAAGGAAATCTTTCTGGTCGGCTTCTTTCTGCAGATTGGCATTGGCGGCCTGCCGGATGCCGCTGCCTTGAAGTTTGCCCTGGTCATGGCCGTGCTGTTGCCGCTCAAGGGCGTGCTGTTCTTCTTTCTCTTTCTGCTGTTCCGCCTGCGCGCGCGCAGTGCCTTTCTCAGCAGCGTCAGCCTGACCAACTACAGCGAGTTCGGCCTGATCATGGCCAGCGTGGTACTGCCGGAGTGGATGATTCCCCTGGCGATTACCGTTGCGCTGTCTTTTGTGATTTCCGCGCCGCTCAACCGAGTTGTTCACCCGCTATACGAACGCCTGGCTAAACGTCTGACTGCCCTGGAGCGCAACATCCGTCACCCGGATGAACAGCCGGTTTCTCTCGGCCTTTCCCAGGTGCTGGTAATGGGCATGGGGCGTACCGGACGTGCAGCCTATGACTACTTGCAGGAGAAGGGTTATCAGGTGGTGGGCCTGGACTCCGACCCGGTGGTGATCGAGCAGAGTAACAAGGTGGGGCGTAGCGTGCTGTTTGCCGACGGTGAGGACCCGATGTTTTGGCAGCACCTGCAGATGCCCAACATCGACGCGGTGATCCTCGCGTTGAATGATGAAGAGGCCAAGGTGATTGCCACGCAGAAGCTGCGCGAGCGCGGCTTTAACGGGTTGGTGGTGTCCCACGCGCTGTATGAGGATATTGCCATGCGCATTCAGCAGGCCGGTGCCGACCGTACCTACCTGACCATGAGCGAGGCGGGTGCCGGTCTGGCCGAACATGTATTGCGCACGCTGAAAAGCCGTGCCGAGGCTGACGCGGATTAGCGGTCAACCTCGGCACGCTGGGCTTAGCTGAAGCCCAGACGCTGGCGCCAGCGTTTTTCCAGCGCTTTGCTGTCGTGGTCCAGCGGATGGAAGCCCGGGCGGTAGTAGTCCAGGTACGGCAGGATCAGTTTGGTCAAAAAGCCGTTGCGTGGGCCGAACAGGGTTTTCAGGCCTTTGCCCCAGCTGCGCCAGTTGAATAGTTGGCCGTCCTTGCGCAGCAGGTGCAGCTGGAACCAACCGATCACGCCGAAGAAGATCACGGTGGAAATCGCCATCATGCCAACGCGCGTGAAGTAGCCGCCGTAGACCTTCTGGTACACGTCGTAGCAGACCGCCTTGTGTTCGTTCTCTTCAATCGCGTGCCACATCCACAGTTGATAGAGCTTGGGGTCATTCATCTGGGTGGTCAGGTCTTCGCGTTGCAGCAGTTGCTCGGCCATGGTTGCGGTGAAGTGCTCCAAGGCACAGGTGGCAGCCAGGCGCTGCTTCTTGGTGGTGATCTTGGTCACCCACTCCAGCAGCACCTTGATGCGCAGTTCCAGCAGTTCCAGGTCGATATTGTGCTCGGCGGCGTAGTCGTTATAGGCCGCGTGCTCTTTCGAATGCATGGCTTCCTGGCCGATAAACGCGCTGATGTCCTTCTTCAGCTGCGGCTCGGTGACCTTCTCGCGCACGGCGCGCACGCTGTCGACAAAGAATTTCTCACCATAGGGAAACAGTGACGACAGATTGTTCATGAAGTGACTCATGAATGGGTCGCCGGCAAACCAGAACTTCTGGCTTTCATCGAAGGTGAAGTCCATGCGGCGTACGGGAAAGCTGGCGGTTGGGGTGCTGGTTTTGGCTGTCATAAGGGCGACTCCTCGGCATATTGATCGCGTTCGCGACCGCTCTTGTTTTAGGGCTTGGGACGACAGGCTGGGCTGTCTTGGGCCGTGATTAATCTTTAGCCGAGGGCGTTTTAGGCGCGAGGTCATTCCTGGCCAGGGCGGCTGGAATTGCGCCAACTTATGGATAGTTGTCGGACAGTTCGTCAGGCTCAGGCGCTTTAAGGGCGAGAGCGCGCAGGGAGAGGGGCGTGACGGGAATACGATTTATGCCAGTACTGCATCGCGCCAGGCCGGCGCGATGCAGTACTGATACTTGCGGTTTTGCAGCCGTGGGCCTCAGCGTTGTTGGCGCAGCTCGGCAACTTCCGTGCGCAGGGCGCGCAGTTCATCGAGTAGCAATTGCTCGGTGGGCGAGGGCGGAGCGAGTTTGGCTTCCTGCTCATGGGTGGTTTGCATGGCATTGACCACCACGGCGATAAACAGGTTGAGCATCATAAAGGTGGCAATCAGGATAAACGGCAGGAAATACATCCACGCCAGCGGGAACTGCTCCATCACCGGGCGCACGATACCCATCGACCAGCTTTCCAGGGTCATCACCTGGAACAAGGTATAGAGGCTGGCACCGAGGCTGCCGAACCACTCGGGGAAGGCCGCGCCGAACAGCTGAGTGGCCATCACCGCCGCCACGTAAAACACCAGGCCGAGCAGCATGGCGATGCTGCTCATGCCCGGCAGTGAGGACAGCAGGGCTTCGACCACCCGGCGCATGTTCGGGTTGATCGAAATCAGCCGCAGCACCCGCAACACGCGCAGCGCACGCAGCACGGCGAATGGACCGCTGGACGGCACCAGGGCTACGCCCACCACCAGGCAGTCAAATACCGCCCACGGATCGCGAAGCAAGCCCAGGCCGCGGGCGACAAAGCGCAGCGCCAGCTCCAGGATAAATACCGCGAGAATCAGCTGATCCAGCGTCAGCAGCAATTCGCCCCACTCGGCCATCAGGCCTGGGTAGGTCTGGATGCCGAGAATTGCGGCGTTGAGAATGATCAGGGCGGTGACCAGGCGGGTGATGGCTGTGCTTTCCATCAGCGCGCCGAGGCGCAGACGCCAATAAGTGGATGGCGGGTTCATGGGTGTTTCGTTCATGGTCTGTGGGGTTCTTGTGTAAGCGGTGAGCGAATCAGTTCGCGAGGGGCAGCCTGGCCTGGACATGCAGCGCTGCCGTCAGGGCCGTGGAGCAGAGTTATTGATCGGTGAGGGCGAAGCAGGTCAGGGCAAAGGTGGGGATACCGCTGTCCTGCAGTTTTTGCGAACCGCCCAGTTCGGGCAGGTCGATGATTGCGGCGGCTTCGATGATGCTTGCGCCCATGCGCCGCACCAGTTGTGCGGCGGCCAGCAGGGTGCCGCCAGTGGCGATCAGGTCATCGAAAATCAGCACCTTGTCGCCTTCGCAGAGGCTGTCGGCATGGACTTCCAGTTTGGCTTCGCCGTACTCGGTCTGGTAGCTCTCGCTTAGTACGTCTGCGGGCAGCTTGCCTTGCTTGCGGAACAGGATCAGTGGTTTGTTCAGCTCATAGGCGATGATCGAACCGATCAGAAAGCCGCGCGCATCCATGGCGCCGATATGGCTGAAATCCGCTTCGACGTAACGCTGGATAAAGCTGTCGGCCACCATGCGCAGGGCACGTGGCGACTGAAACAGCGGGGTGATATCGCGAAAAATCACGCCTGGCTTGGGGAAGTCCAGCACCGGGCGGATCAGGGTTTTGATAGTGAATTCGTCGAAGATCATCGGCTAGGTCCTCAGGGCGGGTCGATCAGCCCTCGAGGTTACCGCCGGCCAGGGCGCATAGCTCGATGGGGTCGAGGATATGCACTTCCTTGCCTTCGGCTTCGAGCAGCTTGTTCTGTTGGAAGCGGGTAAATACCCGCGATACGGTCTCCACCGCAAGGCCCAAATAGTTACCAATTTCGTTGCGCGACATGGCCAGGCGGAACTGATTGGCCGAGAAGCCGCGTGCGCGGAAGCGGGCCGAGAGGTTGACCAGGAACGTGGCGATGCGTTCATCGGCGGTTTTCTTCGAGAGCAACAGCATCATCTGCTGATCGTCGCGGATCTCCCGGCTCATGATGCGCATCAGCTGGCGGCGCAGTTGCGGCAGCTGCACCGACAGCTCGTCGAGGCGCTCGAAGGGGATTTCGCACACTGAGGTGGTTTCCAGAGCCATGGCCGAAACCGGGTACGCGTCACTGTCCATGCCGGACAGACCGACTAACTCGCTGGGCAGGTGGAAGCCGGTGATCTGTTCGTCGCCGCTGTCGCTCAGGCTGAAGGTTTTCAGTGCGCCGGAACGTACCGCGAACACCGAGTTGAAGGCATCACCCTGGCGGAACAGGAATTCGCCCTTTTTCAGCGGGCGGCCGCGTTTGACGATTTCGTCGAGCGCGTCCATGTCTTCCAGGTTCAGGGACAGCGGCAGGCACAGACTCGCCAGGCTGCAATCCTTGCAATGGGCTTGGTGTGGGGTATGCAACTTGATGCTTTCGGACATCGCTGGTGATCCTGAGGGTAAACACACAATAGCCGTAAGGTTACAGCAGGGTGCAGGCTAGGGCCACTAGGGCGCAGTCTGATCGAATGTTCAAGTTTTATCCGGTGCGGCCGATAAACCGGATTGGTTTCAATATCTGCAAGGAGCATTCGTATGCGTCTGGAATCGACTCAGTTGAGTACCCGCATGAACCTTACGCTGGAGCGTAAGAGCGCTGTGGCTGAGGGCGTTACAGAGAGTGGCGAGGCGGATAAGCAGGCGTTTCGCGACAGTCTACGGGTAAGCCTGTCAGAGCAGGGAAAGGCGCGCTCTGCTGCGGCACAGAAGAACCGCGATATTGATGAGAGCAGCCTGCCGGATGTGGTCAAGGATCTGCTCAAGAGAATCCGCGAGCTCAAGGCGCAGATCGAAGCGAAGAGAAACGAGCTGAAAGAGGTCATGCAGGACCAGAGCCTCGATCCCGAGGCCAAACGCATAAAGATCGAGACGCTGCAGGGCGAGCTGGCCTCGCTGCAGGGCGCGTTGAGCAGCGCCAATGCGACGCTGATCAAGACCCTGCGTGAGCAGGACCTCAGTGATCAGCAGATGCAGGAAGTGGCCAGCCTGATCATGAAATAACCCCCCGACTTTTTCGGTCCGCAGGCTGCTATATCACCCGGGAAAAACGCTGCTGGTTTAGCTCGCTAAGGTAGCGATCAAACAGCATGCACAGCGAGCGCACCAGCAGGCGGCCCGCTGGCCGTACCTCGATGCCTTGGGCATTCAGCTCGATCAACCCATCACTGGCCATCTGCTGCAGCTGCGGCCAGACCTCGGCGAAGTAATTGCGAAAATCGATGGCGTAGGCCTGCTCGATATCGGCAAAGCGCAGCTGAAAATGACAGATCAGCTGTTGAATCACCGCCCGGCGCACGCGGTCGTCGGCATCGCAGTGCAGGCCGCGCAGGGTGGCCAGTTCGCTGTGGCCAAGGCTGTCCTGGTATTTGCTCAGGTCGCTGTTGTTCTGGCAGTAAAGTTCGCCAATCTGGCTGATCGATGAAACACCCAGGCCAATCAGGTCGCAATGACCGTGGGTGGTGTAGCCCTGGAAGTTGCGTTGCAGGCTGCCATCTTCCTGGGCGCTGGCCAGTTCGTCGTCGGGCAGGGCGAAGTGATCCATGCCGATATAGCGGTAACCGGCGGCGCTCAGTTGCTCAATGCTGGCCTGCAGCATGGCCAGCTTGTCGCCAGGACTCGGCAGGTCGCTGGTGTTGATCCGCCGCTGCGGCATAAAGCGCTCCGGCAGGTGCGCATAGTTGAACAGCGACAGGCGATCAGGTTGCAGGGCAATCACCTCGGCCACGGTGCGGGCGAAGCGTTCGGGCGTTTGCAGCGGCAGGCCGTAGATCAGGTCGATGTTTACCGAGCGAAACTGCAGGGTGCGCGCGGCTTCGACGATGGCGCGGGTTTCCTCCAGGGTCTGCAAACGATTGACCGCGCGCTGTACAGCCGGATCGAGGTCTTGCACGCCCAGGCTGACGCGGTTGAAGCCCAGCTCACGAAGCAGGCCCATGGTCGACCAATCGGCTTCGCGCGGGTCGATCTCGATGCTGTAGTCGCCGCTATCGTCATCCAGCAGGTTGAAGTGCTGGCGCAGGTGGCTCATCAGGTGGCGCAGTTCATCGTGACTGAGAAAGGTCGGCGTGCCGCCGCCGAAGTGCAGCTGCTCGACTTTCTGCTGTGGGTCGAGGTGACGGCTGATGATCTCGATTTCGCGTTCGAGTTTTTCCAGATAGGGCTGGGCGCGGCCGCGATCCTTAGTGATTACCTTGTTGCAGGCGCAGTAGTAGCAAATGTGCGCGCAGAACGGGATGTGCACATACAGCGACAGCGGTCGCAGCGCTTTGCGGCTGTCACGCAGGGCGTGCAGCAGGTCGAACTGGCTGATGCGCTCATGGAACTGCACAGCCGTCGGATAGGATGTATAGCGCGGGCCTGCTTGGTCGTAGCGGCGGATTAGCGAGCTGTCCCACTGGATGGCGTTGAGCATGCGGGTATTCCCGGTTTGGCTTTCAATACCGGGCAGTCTATGAGCGGTGCGCCTGAGGTGTTTTGACTTGTATCAAGCGCCCGCTGATCGCTTAGTGGCCCATCAACCAGTGCTGGTGCGGTCCAGGCAGGGTCCACAGACCAAAAAGGATTACCAGAATGCCGCCGGCCATACGCACGCCCTGCTTGCGCAGCAGGGCGGTCAGGCGTTCGGCGGCCATGCCGGTGGCCAGCAGCACCGGCAGGGTGCCGAGACCAAAAGCAAACATCAGAGCAGCGCTGTCGACTGCATTACCTTGGCTGGCGGCCCACAGCAGGGTGCTGTAAACCAGGCCGCAGGGCAGCCAGCCCCACAGGCTGCCGAGTATCAAAGCGCGCGGTAGGCTGGTGACCGGCATAAAACGCCGAGTTAGCGGTTGGATATAGCGCCAGAGGCCTCGACCGAGGGCTTCGATACGGGTCAGGCCGCTCCACCAGCCGGCCAGGTACAGGCCCATGGCAATCAGCAGCAGTGCTGCAACCACCCGCAGGCCCATCACTAGCGGACTATTGGTCAGCGCCCAGCCCGCCAGCCCCAGCAGCAGACCGGCCAGGCTGTAACTGAAGATGCGCCCCAGGTTGTAGGCCAGCAGCAGCCGAAAGCGCTGTGCGCGCCGCTCGGGCGGAATGGCCAGGGTCAGCGCGCCCATCAGGCCGCCGCACATGCCTAGGCAGTGTCCGCCGCCGAGCAGGCCGAGGATCAGTGCTGAAACCAGCAGCGGCAGTAGCTCAAGCACCGGGCTTGTCCTGCGGCGAGTCTTTGAGCTGGTCTTGTTGCTGTTGGCTTACGGCTGCGGTGTGCTTGGGGTCTTCATCGTCGAACAGGATGCTGTGGGCCGGACCGTCGAGGTCGTCGTACTGACCGCTGTCCACCGCCCAGAAGAACAGCCAGATGGCAAAGCCCACCAGGGCAATGGCGACCGGGATCAGGATATAGAGGGCGGGCATGGCTTAGTGGCTCCGGCGCAAGAGTTGCCGCAGATCGAAACTGGCAACTGGGAAGAGTCTGTCAGGGCTGCGGCCGGTCAGCGCGACGAAGGCAAACAGAGCATTAAGGAAAAGCATGATCAGGGTGTCCGGCAGACTGTCAGTAAACAGGCTGCTGAGTGTGGTCTGCTGACGGATCAGCGCGGTGGCAAAGTGGTAGGCCATAAACAGCTGCAGGCTTAACAGCATTACGGCTAATAAGCGCACCCACCAGGCAATCTTGCCAGTCACGTTGTTTCGCATAAGACCTCGCCGAGCGTTTTAGTGGGCTGTTTGACAGCTTACTGCCGGGGCAGGCGAGTCAGGCGCAGTGCGTTGACCACCACCACCAGTGAGCTGACTGACATACCCAGCGCGGCCCAGATCGGAGTGATCCAGCCAATGGCGGCGAAGGGCAGTACCAGGCCATTGTACAGGCTGGCCCAGGCGAGGTTCTCGATGATGATGTGGCGGGTTCGTTGCGCCATGTGTAGAGCTTGCACCAGGCTGCTCAGACGGTTGGATAGGAGCACGGCATCAGCGCTGGTTTTGGCCAGGTCGGTGGCGCTGCCCATGGCCACGCTGATGTCGGCGGCGGCTAACACGGGCACATCGTTAACCCCGTCACCCAGCATCAGTACCCGACGGCCTTGGCTGTGCAGCTGCTTCAATACCTCCAGCTTGGCATCTGGCGTGAGGCCACCACGGGCGTCTGTGATACCCAGCTGGCGTGCCACTTCGCCGACCATGGGTGAGCTGTCGCCAGACAGCAGCATGATCTGCCAACCTTTGCTCTTGGCCATGTCGATCAGTTGCGGGGCATCTTCACGTAGGCGGTCATTCAATACAAACCAGGCCAGCGGCCCTTGCTCATCCCCCAGCAGCAGCCATTGGCCATGTTCACTGGCAATCGCTGGCACGGGCTGAGCACTCAACGCACAGACGAAACTGGCTTCGCCAATACGTAGTACTCGGTTGCCAACCCGTCCTTGCAGGCCCAAGCCCGGATGGCTGTCGACCGCTTCGGCGGCTTCTGGTGCCTGGCCGAAGGCGCGGGCGATTGGATGTTCAGAGCGGTTTTCCAGCGCGGCGGCCAATGCGAGGCAGCTGTCGGCATCCAGCTCGCGTAGAGGATGAATGGCACCAAGGGTCAGGCGACCTTCGGTGAGGGTGCCGGTCTTGTCCAGCACCAGGGTGTCAATCTGATTGAGCCCTTCGAGTACATGGCCGCGGGTCAGCAGCATGCCCAGTTTGTGCAAAGAACCCGTGGCGGCGGTTAGTGCTGTTGGTGTGGCCAGGGCGAGCGCGCAAGGGCAGGTGGCGACCAGCAAGGAAAGCACGATCCAGAACGCGCGTGACGGGTCGAGTTGCCACCAAACCAGACCGACGATGGCGGCTACCACCAGAACGATCAGCAGGAACCACTGCGCAACATTGTCGGCCAATACCGCCAGGCGTGGTTTGTCGCTCTGCGCGCGCTCCAGCAGGCGGACGATGGCCGATAGGCGTGTGGCATCACCAAGCGCCTGCACTTCAATCTGCAGCGGACCTTCGACGTTAAGGGTGCCCGCAGTGACGCTGTCGCCCGTGTTACGCGGTTGCGGCAGGTATTCACCGGTCAGCAACGATTCATCCACGCTCGACTGGCCCTGAACAATGCGCCCATCAGCGGGCAGCAGAGCGCCGGGGGGGACCAGCACCTGATCGCCAATGTGCAGTTCACTCAGCAGAATGCGCTGACTTTGGCCGTCAGCCGTCAGGCGCAAGCAAGAGGCTGGCAGCAGGTTGACCAGCTGAGCGGTGGCGGCTGCTGTGCGCTCACGGGCGCGGCGTTCCAGGTAGCGGCCTGCCAGGAGGAATAGGGCAAACATGCCCACTGCGTCGAAATACAGTTCACCCTGGCCCGTCACCGTTGACCAGATACCGGCGATATATGCACCCCCAATCGCCAGGGATACCGACACATCCATGGTCAGGTGGCGGGTGCGTAAGTCACGCAGCGCCCCCCTGAAGAATTGCCCGCAGCAGTAGAAGACTATCGGCGTGGTGAGAAACAGGCTGACCCAGCGCAGGATCTTGTCCAGTTCGGGGCTGAGGTCGATGTTGAACTCCGGCCAGGTGGCCATGGTTGCCATCATCACCTGCATCCACAGCATGCCGGCCACGCCCAGTTCGCGCATGGCGCGGCGGTTCTCGCGCTGCAGCTGTTCAGCGGCGGCATCGGCCTGCCAGGGGTGAGCGGCGTAGCCGATCTTGCGCAGCGTCTTGAGCAGGCTGCTGAGCGGCAGTTGACTGTCGGCCCAGCGCACCTGCAATCGGTGGTTGGATAAGTTGAGGCGCGCCTCGCTGACACCCGGCAGGCTGCGCAGGTGCTTCTCGATCAGCCAGCCACAAGCGGCGCAACTGATCCCTTCGATCAGCAGGCAGGTTTCGCTGAGTTCGCCGTCGTGCTCGACAAAGGGTTGTTGCACGTCGCGGCGGTCGTACAGCGCCAATTCATCCGGTAACGCCTGAGGCAGGCTTTGCGGATTGGCGGCGCTTTCGCTGCGGTGTTTGTAATAGTGCTCCAGGCCGCCACTGACGATGGCGTCAGCCACTGCCTGACAGCCCGGACAACACATTTCACGGGTTGCGCCCAGTACCTGAGCCTGGTAACGGCTGCCGGCGGGAACCGGTAGGCCACAGTGATAGCAGGGGGTTGGGGTGCTCATCAGTGCGCTTATTGAGCATCCCCGAGGAGGATGTTCTGCCCGCTTTTCACGTTTTCTTCTTCAAACAGGCGCCAGTCTTTGCCGCCTTCCTGGCCGACCAGCTCCACAAAACGACGGCCTTGCACGGCATCGATCATCTGGCCGCTGTAACTGCCATCGGCCTGCGGTTGCAGAACCACCCGGCGGTCACGCTCGGGTTGCGTCGGCGAGATCAGGTTAAGCACCAGCTGCTGTGGACGGCTGTTGCCGCTCAGTTGCAAGGTCGCAGTGCCGTTGTCATCGTTGAGCAGCAAGGTGGCATGCAGCTTCAGGCGAATAGCGTGATTTTCCCGCTCCAGTGACTGGTTGATGCCTTTGCCGACGTCGTAATAGTCATCGGAAATCAGCCCCGGCGGGTTCTTCGTGGCGATGGTCAGCAGGGTCAGCCCCTGCACCACTGAATAGGCCAACAGGCCAATCAGGAACCAGGGCCAGAATTGCTTGTACCAAGGCTTGATGATCTCAGCGTTCTTTTCAGCTATGGGCTCAGTCATGGTCTTCTCTAATCAGCGCACGCTGGGGCCGATAAAGCGGCTGGCGGCGTCGGTTTTGATGCTTGGATCATCCACCGAGTGCAGGTGGAAGGTGATTTCATTTGTGCTAGAAGGCAGTTTTTCAGGGTCGATCGACAATTCGACCGGTAGCGACAGTACCTCGCCTGCGATCGCTTTGATTTCGCGCTTGCCTTCATACACCAGGCCGTCGAGGCCGTCGGCTTCGATCAGGTACGTGACCTCGTGCTGGGCTTTGTTCATGATCTTCAGGGTGTAGACGTTCTCGATCCGGCCTTCTTCGTTCTCGCGGTAGAGCACGCGGTCCTTGAGTACATCCAGCTCCACCAGCGAACGATCGGCGATAGCCCAGGCGAACACGCAGAGCATCGCCAGCAGGGCGATGGCATAACCGATCAGGCGTGGCCGCACCAGGTTGGTCTTCTGGCCAGACAGGTTGTGCTCGGTGGTGTAACTGATCAGCCCTTTCGGGTAGTTCATTTTCTCCATGATGCTGTCGCAGGCATCGACGCACGCGGCGCAGCCGATGCATTCGATCTGCAGGCCGTCACGGATGTCGATGCCAGTGGGGCAGACGTGTACGCACATTTTGCAGTCGATGCAGTCACCCAGGCCCTCGGCCTTGTAGTCCGCATCACGCTTGCGTGGGCCACGGTGTTCGCCGCGGCGTGGGTCATAGGACACAATCAGGGTGTCCTGGTCGAACATCACGCTTTGGAAGCGCGCGTAGGGGCACATGTAGATGCACACTTGCTCGCGCAGGTAGCCGGCGTTGCCGTAGGTCGCAAGGGTAAAGAAGCCTACCCAAAACAGTGCCCAGCCACCGGCTTGCAAAGTGAACAGTTCGGGGATCAGCTCGCGAATTGGCGTGAAGTAGCCGACGAAGGTGATGGCAGTGACCAGTGACACGCCAACCCAGATGCTGTGTTTAGCCAGCTTGCGCAGAAATTTTTGCGTGGTCATCGGCGCTTTGTCGAGCTTCATGCGTTGGTTGCGATCACCTTCAGTGACTTTCTCCGCCCACATGAATACCCAGGTGAAGACGCTCTGTGGGCAGGTGTAGCCGCACCACACGCGACCGGCGAATACGGTAATAAAAAACAGGCCGAAGGCGGCGATGATCAGCAGCGCGGAGAGCAGGACGAAATCCTGCGGCCAATACGTCGAGCCAAAGATATAAAACTTGCGCTCCGGCAGGTTCCACCAGACGGCCTGACGGCCGTTCCAGGTCAACCATACAGTGCCGAAGTACAACAGGAAGAGGGCTGCGCCACCGAGCATACGCAAGTTGCGGAAAATGCCGGTGAAGGAGCGGGTGTAGATTTTTTCGCGGTTGGCGTACAGGTCAACAACTTCGACCTTGGCCGGGGCAGGGGTGACGTCTTTAACTGGAATCTGTGCGCTCATCAGTTTGTACCACGGCGGTTGATTGGCTGCCCTGGTCGATACGTGCCGGCCGGGGTCATACGGGCTCTTGCGCTATGGTACGCCTGACGATTGCCCAGCAGGTGCGACCTGCGGTCGCGCCTGCCAGGCAGGAGAATTACTTCTCGATTTTTGCTTGCGACAGGCTGTACACGTAAGCCGCTAGCAGATGCACTTTATCGTTGCCCAAGAAATCAGCTTGGGCGGGCATCTTGCCGTTACGGCCGTAGCGCAGAGTTTGTTGCACCTGAGCAAAACTGGAACCGTAGAGCCAGATTTTGTCGGTCAGGTTAGGTGCGCCCATGGCCTGTTGGCCCTTACCTTCAGCGCCATGACAGACTGCACAATTGGTCGCGAAGATGTTTTGACCTGCGGCAAGGTCAACTTCGATACCTTCCGGGTTTTTCAAACCCGAGAGGGTGCGAATGTAGCCGGCAACGTTACGGATGCCTTCTTCGCCGATGCTGTCCTTCCACGCTGGCATCGCCGCCTGACGGCCGGCCATGATGGTGGTTTTGATGGTTTCCGGCTCGCCGCCATACAACCAATCATTGTCGGTCAGGTTCGGGAAGCCATATGCGCCCTTGGCATCAGAGCCGTGGCAGACCGAGCAGTTGGAGGCAAACAGGCGGCCGCCCATTTTCAACGCTTGCTCGTCCTGGGCCACTTGCTCGATCGGCATGGCAGCATATTTGGCAAAGATCGGGCCGTACTGGCTTTCAGCCTTGGCCATTTCCTTTTCCCACTGATGCACACCGGTCCAGCCTGCATTGCGCTCGGCACCACCAGCAATTTCGATGTTCGTTGCGAAAGGCTTCTTCGCTTCGGTATCGAGGTAGTCATAGCCTGGCAGCAGACCTTTCCAGTTACCCAGGCCCGGGTAGAGCGCCAGGTAGCCGAGGGCGAAGATGATGGTGCCAACAAACAGCATGAACCACCATTTGGGCAGCGGGTTGTCGAACTCTTCGATACCGTCGAAGGAGTGGCCGACAGTTTCTTCGGTGGTTTCTTCGCGCTGGCCCTTGCGGGTGCCGAAGATCAGCCAAGTCAGGGCAAAGATGGTGCCCAGAGACAGAATGGTTACGTACCAACTCCAGAACGTGGTCATTGGTTATTGCTCCTGGAAGATTGCTCGTCACGCTCGTTGGGTTTGGGATCGTCGGCGAAGGGCAGGTTGGCGGCCTCGTCGAAGCTGGATTTACGCTTGCTGCTGTAGGCCCAGAGCACCACGCCAATAAAGGCGATGAACACCACTGCTGTGCCTATGCCACGAATAGTCCCGATGTCCATCGCGCGTTACCGTTTGTTCTTGATGGAAGTGCCGAGAACCTGCAGGTACGCCACCAGTGCGTCCATTTCGGTCTTGCCTTTTACCGCGTCCTTGGCCCCAGCGATGTCTTCATCGGTGTAAGGGATACCAAAGCCACGCATGACTTCCATCTTCTTGGCGGTGTCCTTGCCGTCGAGTTTGTGCTCGACCAGCCAAGGGTAGGCCGGCATCTTCGACTCAGGCACTACGTTGCGCGGGTTGTACAAGTGCGCACGCTGCCATTCATCCGAGTAACGACCGCCGACGCGAGCCAGGTCCGGGCCGGTACGCTTGGAACCCCACAGGAAGGGGTGATCCCAGACGCTTTCACCGGCTACGGAGTAGTGGCCATAACGTTCGGTTTCGGCACGGAACGGACGAATCATCTGCGAGTGGCAGCCGACACAGCCGTTGGCGATGTACACATCGCGGCCTTCCAGTTGCAGCGCGGTGTAAGGCTTGAGGCCTTCCACCGGCTCGTTGGTAACGTCCTGGAAAAACAGCGGAACGATTTGAGTCAGGCCACCGATGCTGACGGCCAGAACCATCAGCAGCGCCATCAGGCCAATATTCTTCTCAATGATTTCGTGTTTCATCAGTGCGCTACTCCGGCAGGAATCTGTGCAGCCGCTTCGTATTCAGAAGCCTTGGCGGCACGCACGGTGCGGTAGGTGTTGTACGCCATCAGCAGCATGCCGGCGACGAAGAACGCACCACCAATCATGCGCACCACATAACCTGGGTGGCTGGCTTCCAGCGCTTCAACGAAGGAGTAGGTGAGGGTGCCGTCTTCGTTGACTGCGCGCCACATCAGGCCCTGGGTGATGCCGTTGACCCACATCGAGGCGATGTACAGCACGGTGCCGATAGTGGCCAGCCAGAAGTGTGCGTTGATCAGGCCAACGCTGTGCATCTGCGGGCGACCAAAAACTTTAGGCAGCAGGTGGTACAGGGCACCGATAGAGATCATCGCAACCCAACCGAGCGCACCGGCATGTACGTGGCCGATTGTCCAGTCGGTGTAGTGCGACAGGGCGTTGACGGTCTTGATCGCCATCATCGGACCTTCGAAGGTCGACATGCCGTAGAACGCCAGGGAAACGACCAGGAAGCGCAGGATTGGGTCGGTACGCAGCTTATGCCAAGCACCCGAGAGGCTCATCATGCCGTTGATCATACCGCCCCAGCTTGGTGCCAGCAGGATGATCGACATGGCCATGCCCAGGGACTGTGCCCAATCAGGCAATGCGGTGTAGTGCAGGTGGTGCGGACCGGCCCAGATGTACAGGGTGATCAGCGCCCAGAAGTGCACGATGGACAGGCGGTACGAGTAGATCGGACGCTCGGCCTGCTTCGGCACGAAGTAGTACATCATCCCCAGGAAGCCGGTGGTCAGGAAGAAGCCTACTGCGTTGTGGCCGTACCACCACTGGATCATCGCGTCAGTCGCACCGGCATAGGCCGAGTAAGACTTGAACAGGCTAACCGGAACGGCCGCGCTGTTGACGATGTGCAGCATCGCGGTAACCAGGATAAAGGCCCCGAAGAACCAGTTGCCCACATAGATATGCTTGGTCTGACGTTTGACGATAGTGCCGAAGAACACCACGGCATAAGCGATCCAGACGATGCCCAGGAGGATATCGATTGGCCACTCTAGCTCGGCGTATTCCTTGGAACCGGTGAAACCCATCGGCAGAGTGATCACTGCAGCGACGATCACGGCTTGCCAGCCCCAGAATACGAAGGCAGCAAGGCCATCAGAGATCAGGCGTGCCTGGCTAGTGCGTTGCACCACGTAGAACGAGGTGGCCATCAGCGCGCAACCACCGAAGGCGAAAATCACCGCGTTGGTGTGCAGCGGACGCAGACGGCCAAAGCTCGTCCATTCCATACCCAGGTTAAGTTCAGGCCACACCAGCTGTGCGGCGATGAAAACACCCAGGCTCATGCCAATGACTCCCCAAATCACCGTCATTACGGCGAACTGGCGAACCACCTTGTAGTTATAAGCAGTCGGACTGATTGCTGTGCTCATTATGGGTTCCACGGTTAATGGATTTTTTAGGGGCAAAAATCGGCGGCAAGTATGGAGAAAGCAGGTGCTCATTGCAACGACACATGCCGGCGCGATAGGGCTTACAGGGCTGTTGGTAAGCCTGCATGGTCGCTAATGCAGAGCATAACCGCGAGCAGTAAACGCCTAAACAGGCGTAGCGCAAAGATGGGAATCGCCTTGGAGTTATGACAGGTGGCGACTGTCGACAAGATTAGCTCAAGTCAAACGTCACGGGTGCACTTGGTCGGAAGGGTGCGACCTTGGGTCGCATGATCCGTACGGTTGTCCGAACTCGGGAGGGAGGGGCTGGCGACTGTCAGTCGCCAGCCAGGTGGTGCGGTTTTAGCGATTACTGCTCAGTGACGGTCTGCTGTTGCCGGCTCAGGCTCAGTACATAAGCCGCCAGTAGATGCACTTTGTCGTTGCCCAGGTATTGCTCCTGCGCCGGCATCTGGCCGTTACGGCCATGGCGGATGGTCTGCTGCAGTTGCACTAGGCTGCTGCCGTAGATCCAGCCAGCCGGCTTGGTCAGGTCGGGAGCGCCCAGCATGGCCATGCCGGTGCCTTGGGCGCCGTGGCAAGCCTGGCAGTTGGCGGCAAAAATGGCGGCACCTTTTTCCAGATCAAAGCGCTTGTCGGCGGGCAGTGGCAGACCTGCCAGGTCCTTACGGACATAAGCTGCGACCTGTTGCACACCGTCTTCACCAATCACCGCCGTCCAGGCCGGCATCGCCCCAATACGGCCATTGAGGATGGTGGTTTTGATTACGCTGGGCTCGCCGCCCCAGCGCCAGTGGTTGTCGGTCAGGTTAGGGAAGCCCACTGCACCCTTGGCGTCAGAGCCGTGGCAAACCGAGCAATAGGTGGCAAACATACGTCCACCCATTTTTAGAGCTTGTTCGTCTTTAGCCACTTCTTCCAGGGGCATCGCTGCATATTTGGCGAATATCGGCCCATACAACTCATCGGCCTTATCGACTTCACGCTGCCATTGCTTGACCTGCGTCCAGCCGCCTTCGTATCCGGGCAGTACGCCTTTCCAGCTGCCCAGGCCTGGATACAGCACCAGATAGCCAATTGAGAAGATCAGCGTGCCGAGAAAAAGCATGAACCACCACTTGGGTAGTGGATTGTCATATTCCTCAATACCATCGAAGGCATGGCCCATGGTTTGATCGGTGGGGCTTTTGTGAACTTCGCTTTTACGGGTGGCAAAAATCAACCAGAACAACGCGAGCAGGGTGCCCACGGTCAGCAGGGTGATGTACCAGCTCCAGAAAGTGCTCATGGGGTCTTGCTCCTTGGGGCAGCCAGTGTGGGTTCATCGGCAAAGGGCAGCAGGGCGGCTTGATCAAAAGCCGTGCGGCGTTTAGCGCTGTAAGCCCACAGGGTCACGCAAACAAACGACAGCAGAACCAGTGCAGTGCCGATGCCGCGCAGGGTGCCTATATCAATAAAGTCGAATGACATGACCTACCTCTTGTTCTTCACGGCTGTGCCGAGCACTTGCAGGTAGGCGACCAGGGCGTCCATTTCACTCTTGCCTTTGACAGCCTCGCTCGCGCCTTCGATGTCGTCGTCGCTGTAGGGCACACCAACCAGGCGCAGTGCTTTCATTTTGGCCGGGGTGTCCTGGCCGCTCAGGGTGCCTTCTACCAGCCAAGGGTAGGCCGGCATCTTCGATTCCGGCACCACATTGCGCGGGTTGTAGAGGTGCGCACGGTGCCATTCATCCGAGTAGCGGCCGCCAACGCGTGCCAGATCTGGCCCGGTACGCTTGGAGCCCCAAAGGAAGGGGTGGTCGTAGACGCTTTCGCCAGCGACCGAGTAGTGGCCGTAGCGCTCGGTTTCTGCGCGGAACGGGCGAATCATCTGCGAATGGCAGCCGACGCAGCCCTCGCGGATGTAGATGTCACGGCCTTCCAGCTGCAGCGCGGTGTAGGGCTTTAGGCCCGCCACCGGCTCATTGGTCACGTCCTGGAAGAACAGCGGGACGATCTGCGTCAGACCGCCGATGCTCACCGCCAGCACCATCATCAGCGCCATCAGGCCGATGTTCTTCTCGAGTATTTCGTGTCTCATCAGTGGGCTCCCTCAAGCGAAAACTGCGCGGCGGCGTCCATCT
This sequence comes from Pseudomonas sp. 9AZ, assembly GCF_902506525.1. Classification (NCBI taxonomy): domain Bacteria; kingdom Pseudomonadati; phylum Pseudomonadota; class Gammaproteobacteria; order Pseudomonadales; family Pseudomonadaceae; genus Pseudomonas; species Pseudomonas sp. 9AZ. The sequence goes on along the minus strand of NZ_LR733840.1, from coordinate 3,476,267 downwards.
CGGCTGCCTTGGTATGGCGCACGGTCTGCCAGACGTTCCAGGCCATCACCAGCATGCCGGCGAAGAAGATCGCACCGCCGATCACCCGCACCACAAAGCCGGGGTGGCTGGCTTCCAGCGCTTCGACGAAGGAGTAAGTGAGGGTGCCGTCTTCGTTGACTGCACGCCACATCAGGCCTTGGGCGATGCCGTTGACCCACATCGAGGCGATGTAGAGCACGGTGCCGATGGTGGCGAACCAGAAGTGCACGTTGATTAGGGCGATGCTGTGCATTTCGTCGCGGCCGAAGACTTTGGGCAGCATGTGATAGAGCGAACCGATGGACACCATGGCCACCCAGCCAAGGGCACCAGCGTGAACGTGGCCGATGGTCCAGTCGGTGTAGTGGGACAGGGCGTTGACGGTCTTGATCGCCATCATCGGACCTTCGAAGGTCGACATGCCGTAGAACGCCAGGGAGACCACCAGGAAGCGCAGGATCGGGTCGGTGCGCAGCTTATGCCAGGCACCTGAGAGGGTCATCATGCCGTTGATCATGCCGCCCCAGCTGGGTGCCAGCAGAATCAGCGACATCACCATGCCCAGGCTCTGCGCCCAGTCCGGCAGCGCGGTGTAGTGCAGGTGGTGCGGGCCGGCCCAGATATACACGGCAATCAGCGCCCAGAAGTGCACGATGGACAACCGGTAGGAATACACCGGGCGACCGGCCTGCTTGGGCACGAAGTAGTACATCATCCCCAGAAAGCCTGCCGTGAGGAAGAAGCCCACGGCGTTGTGGCCGTACCACCACTGGATCATTGCATCGGTGGCCCCGGCATAGGCCGAGTAGGACTTGGTCAGGGTGACCGGCACTTCCAGGTTATTGACCAGGTGCAGCAGCGCCACGGTGAGGATAAAACCACCGAAGAACCAGTTACCCACATAAATGTGGCTGACGTTGCGCTTCATGACCGTGCCGAAGAACACGATGGCGTAGCTGACCCAGACAATGGTGATCAGAATGTCGATCGGCCATTCCAGTTCGGCGTATTCCTTGGAGCTGGTCCAGCCCATGGGCAAACTGATGGCCGCCAGAACGATCACCAGTTGCCACCCCCAGAAGGTGAAGGCGGCAAGCTTGGGTGCGAACAAGGTGGCCTGCGAGGTGCGTTGTACGGCGTAATAGCTGGTGGCGAATAGCGCGCAACCGCCAAAGGCGAAGATCACCGCGTTGGTATGCAGCGGGCGCAGGCGGCCGAAGCTGGTCCACGGCAGGTTGAAGTTGAGTTCGGGCCAGGCCAGTTGCGCGGCGATAAATACGCCGAGCCCCATCCCGACAATGCCCCACACCACCGTCATGATGGCGAATTGGCGAACCACCCTGTAGTTGTAGGCGGAACTGGTTGCTGTGTTCATGTCTGGGCTTCCATCCACGGTTTATAGGCAGATCATCGAAAATCAGCGGCTGCGGGCTTGTACGATCTGCGTCGCAGTCCAACGGATTCTTTAAGCGAGGCAAGCATGAGCAAAGGGCAGGTTGCGGGTATTGACGGGGATCAATACGTGCAGGGGCAGGGTGAGGGCGCGTGGCTGTGGGATCGCCCGCTTGGTGAGACGCGCGCTACCTTGATTCTGGCCCATGGCGCTGGTGCGCCGATGGACAGCGCGTTTATGCAAACCATGGCGCAAAGCCTTGCTGCGCGTGGGGTTGCCGTACTGCGCTTCGAGTTCGCCTACATGGCGGCGCGGCGTCTGGACGGCAAAAAACGCCCGCCCAACCCCCAGGTCAAACTGCTTGAGCAATGGCGCGAGGTCTATACCCAGGTTCGGCAGGTGCGCCAACAGGTCGCAGGGCCGTTGGCCATTGGCGGCAAGTCTATGGGTGGACGCATGGCCAGCCTGATGGCCGATGAGTTAGGCGCCGACGCGCTGGTGTGCCTGGGCTATCCCTTTTATGCCGCAGGCAAACCAGAAAAGCCGCGGGTCGCGCACCTGAGTGACCTGCGCACGCCGACGTTGATCATTCAGGGCGAGCGCGATGCCCTGGGGGATCGTCAGACAGTGGCGGACTACACACTCTCTGAAACGATCAAATTGTGCTGGTTAACCGCTGGGGATCATGACCTCAAGCCGCTAAAAAGCTCGGGCTTCACCCATCAGCAACACATGCAGACGGCGGCCGATGCGATTGCGCAGTTCCTCTGCGCATAGGCGGCAGGGCTGGCGTTTAATGAATGACTGTTATTCCTACTAAAACACTAGGACTTTGCCGGCGCGGGTGAGTGGCGTACACTGCGCCCATGTTTGCGAGGAGTTGCCATGAGCACCATTACCATTACCGACGCTGCCCACGATTATCTGGCTGATCTGCTGAGCAAGCAGAACACCCCGGGCATCGGCATCCGCGTATTTATTACCCAGCCAGGCACCCAGTACGCTGAAACCTGCATTGCATACTGCAAGCCGGGCGAGCAGAAGGCCGAAGACACCGCTTTGGGTCTGGCCAGCTTCACCGCCTGGATCGACGCTGTAAGCGAGCCGTTTCTGGAAGACGCCGTGGTTGACTACGCCACCGACCGTATGGGCGGCCAGCTGACCATCAAGGCGCCAAACGCCAAAGTGCCGATGGTCAACGAAGACAGCCCGATCAACGAGCGCATCAGCTACTACCTGCAGACCGAGATCAACCCCGGCCTGGCCAGCCATGGCGGCGAAGTCAGCCTGATCGACGTGGTTGACGACGGCATCGCCGTATTGAAATTCGGCGGCGGCTGCCAGGGCTGCGGCCAGGTTGACCTGACCCTCAAGGAAGGCATCGAGAAAACCCTGCTTGAGCGCATCCCTGAACTCAAAGGCGTGCGTGACGTGACCGACCACAGCATCAAGGAAAATGCCTACTACTGAGTAACTGCCCAAATAAAAATGCCCGCGCTCTGCGGGCATTTTTTATGCTGCTTAGTGCATTGGTGTGGGAGGGCTTTAGCCGCGACGCAACAGTGCGATCATCACTTATGCACGGCTTTTGCGCCGATCAATCACCTCGGTCGCCCGTGCGCGCAGTTGCCCGCAGCCGCCATCAATGTCCTGACCCGCCGAGTTGCGCACCTTGGTCAGCACACCACGGCTGTGCAGGTAACGCACGATCTGCACGATGCGGTCGCCATCGGGGCGCTGAAACTCGTCTGCTTCCAGGCTGTTGTAGGGGATCAGGTTCATGATCGCGTACTTGCCCTTGAGCAGGCGCAGGATGCCGTCCATCTCCTCCTGGCTGTCGTTGATGCCCTTGAGCAGCGTCCACTGGTACTGGATTGGGTAATCGATCTGCCGCGCGTAGGTTTCGCCCAGTTCCACCAGCTCTTCAGGATCAATACGCGGCGCGCGCGGCAGTAGCGTCTGGCGCAGCTCGGCATCGGTTGTATGCAGCGACAGTGCCAGCGCCGGCTTGACCTGCTGCTGCGGCAAACGCTCGAACACCCGTGGGTCGCCGACGGTAGAGAACACCAAGTTGCGCTGGCCGATACCGCCCTCGGTGCCGAGCAGGTTGATCGCTTCGAGCACGTTATCCAGGTTATGCGCCGGCTCGCCCATGCCCATAAACACCACTTTTTTCACCGCGCGAAAGCGCCGCGCCAGGGCCACTTGGGCGACTATCTCCGCGGTGCTCAACTGGCGTAGCAGGCCGCTTTTGCCGGTCATGCAGAACACGCAGCCCACCGCGCAACCTACCTGGCTGGAGACGCACAGACCATCGCGTGGCAGCAGTACGCTTTCCACCATCTGCTTGTCGGCCAACTCCACCAGCAAACGCGCCGAGCCGTCCGTCGCCGGGTGTTCGGAGCTGAGGCGCGCCAGTCCATCAAGTTCGCTGCTTATCTCGGGCAGGGCATTGCGTACCGCCAGCGGCAGGAAGTTCTCGGTCTTCTGGTTGCGCGTACCGGTATCCAGCGGCATACCGCGCAGCCAGGCACGGGTAATTCGCCCGATGTGCATGGGCTTGGCACCGAGGTCGGTGAGGCGTTGGTGAAAGTCGTGAATATGCATGGGGCGCGCATGCTATCACCGGCCAGCTTGCGGTGGTATGTGTGGCGGTGGGCAGGCGTCGGAGTGAGGCAAAACCGCTTAGTCTTTGCTCAAGCCGCCTCAGGCACTCATACTAGCGACCTGATTGGCCTGACCCAGCTGTGCGGAGCGGTAGATGAAATTTATACACCAGCGCGAACACCTCAACGAAGACGACGTCGTCGTGATCGAGTGCTCGCAGACCTGCAATATTCGCCTGATGAGCGATGCCAACTTCCGCAGCTTCAAGAATGGCGGCCGACACACCTACCATGGTGGTGCATTCGATACCTTCCCGGCCAAGATCACTGTACCGAGCAGTGGTTTCTGGAACATCACCATCGATACGGTCTCGCGCAAAGCAATCAGCGTCACACGCAAGCCGACGCTCAAGCATTCAATCAAAATCGTGCGCAAGTCGACCTCGCGGCTGAGCTGATCCCTGGTTTGAACCTGAGCCGCAAAAAAGCCCGCTTAAACAGCGGGCTTTTTTTGTGTTGGGGGAGTCAGGTGGGTTTGACCGTTGCGCTAGGCCGTACCACCAGCCAAAGCGCAATGGCAATCAGCACGCCGCCATACAGGTAGGCCCAGGACAGTGGCTCGTCCAGCAGCAAGGCGCCCCAGAGTACGCCGAATGGTGGGATCAGGAAGGTGGTGGTGCTGGCCTTGATCGGGCCGATATCGCTGAGCAGGCGGAAATACAGCACATAGGCGAAGGCGGTGCAGATAAAGCCAAGCCCAGCCAGGGACAGCCAGACCTCTAGTCCGCCCCAGTTGGCCGGCGGCTGCACAACCAGAGAGCCGGCGAACCAGGGCAGTAGAAACAGGCTGGCACCACAGAGGCTGGCAAAGGCGGTCAGACGGTTATCCAGGCCGCCTTGCTGGCCGATCCAGCGTCGCGTTAGAAAGCCGGCAAAACCGTAACAGGCGGTAGCCACCATGCAGGCTGCGGCGCCCCAGAGCAGCGGTAAATCAAACTCCACCGGACCGGTGCGGGTCAGCACCGCTACCCCGAACAGGCCGATGGCCACCCCGGCGGCTTTGCTCCAGGTCATTGCTTCAGCAAAGAACAGCATGCCGATTAGCACCCCCATCATGGGTGTGGTGGCATTCAGAATCGCGGAGTAGCCCGCGGGCAGTACCAGTGCAGCCATGCAATACATGGCTGAGGGCAAGCCAGCGTTGATTACTCCGAGGATCAGGCAGTGTTTGAGTTTGCCGCTGAAGTCCCACCGCACCCGCATCAGTAACAGAATGGCGAATAAGCCAAGCATGCCCAAGCTGGCGCGGAAAAATGCGGTTGGCATGCTGCCCAGTACGGGCGCGACGATGCGCATAAACAGAAAGCTGGCGCCCCAGATGGCAGCCAGCAACAGCAGACGGATCAGGTCGGCAAGACGCACAACGAACTCCACACATTAAGAAAGGCGAGCAGTGTTGCTGGGCGCGTACGCCAAGGCAATTCGAAATGCGCTTTCAAAGCGGTCGAATGGCAATATTTCGTGGCAGATAAATCTGTATTCAGGCATTGCCGGCTTTTACTTGGTGCGGCCACTGGATAAGCTCGGTGGATTATCCGCATTTGATCTGCAGGGGTTCGTATATGCCACAGCAATGGCCGGCCAGCGCGATTGCCGCACTTATCCTCGACGGCTTCGATGATTACCGTGAGCAGTTCAGGCAGATCACCAATGGCGCGCGGGTGCGATTCGAACAGGCGCAATGGCAGGAAATTCAACAGGCTTCAGCCGCACGTATTGCCCTCTATGAAGAGTGCGTCGGTGCGGTCAGCACGCGCCTGAGTCAGGAGTACGAAGCGCAGGTGCTGCTGGATGTGGCGCAGTGGCCGCTGGTGAAGTCGGCTTACATCGCCCAGATCGACCTGCGCTACGACGATGAGCTGGCGGAAACCTGGTTCAACTCGATCTTTTGCGGGCTATTCAGCCATGACCAGATCAACGATGGCTGCATGTTTATCCACACTACGCGCCCAGCGTTGCGGGTGAATGAGCGGGCGCCGCAAACACGGCTGTACGAACCCAAGGGCAATGTTGAACAGGCACTGCGGCAGATTTTCGAGGATTTCAGTTTCGAAGTCGGCTATGAAAACCTGGAGCGCGATCTGGCGCGGCTGCTCAAGCAACTGCATGCCAATTTGCCGGATTGGGTGTGCAAGGACCCGGACCTGCGCATTGAGCTGTTCGCCTCGCGCCTCTATCGCAACAAAGGCGCGTACCTGGTTGGGCGTATCTACACCCGCGATGAGCAATGGCCGTTGGTGATTCCACTGCTGCACCGCGAAGGGCAGGGCATTCAGATTGATGCGCTGATCACCGATGAAGCGGAGGTGTCGATCATCTTCTCCTTCACCCGTTCCTATTTCATGGTGAGGGTGGGCTATCCGGCGGAGTTTGTCGGCTTCCTTAAACGCATTCTGCCCGGCAAGCATATTGCCGAGCTGTACACCTCAATCGGCTTCTACAAGCACGGCAAGTCGGAGTTCTACCGTGCGCTGATCAATCACCTGGCCACCACCGATGACAAGTTCGTCATGGCCCCCGGGGTTCGCGGCATGGTGATGAGCGTGTTTACCCTGCCGGGTTTCAATACCGTATTCAAAATCATCAAGGACCGTTTTTCGCCGTCAAAAAACGTCGACCGCAATACGGTGATCGAGAAGTACCGGCTGGTAAAAACCGTCGACCGGGTAGGGCGTATGGCCGATACCCAGGAGTTCGCCGATTTCCGCTTTCCGCTGAGTAAGTTCGACCCCGAGTGCCTGGCCGAGCTGCTGGAAGTCGCGCCGTCCACCGTCGAGGTGAAGGGCGATACGGTGCTGGTACGCCACTGCTGGACTGAGCGGCGCATGACTCCACTCAACCTGTATGTGGAAAGCGCCAGTGCAGCTCAGGTGCGCGAAGCGCTGGACGACTATGGCTTAGCCATCAAGCAGCTGGCAGCAGCCAATATCTTCCCTGGCGACATGCTGCTGAAAAACTTCGGCGTTACCCGTCATGGCCGCGTGGTGTTCTATGACTACGACGAGATCTGCTTCCTCACCGAGGCCAACTTCCGGCGCATTCCGCCACCGCGTTACCCCGAGGATGAAATGTCGTCCGAGCCCTGGTACTCCGTGGCGCCGCTGGATGTGTTCCCCGAGGAGTTTCCGCCGTTCCTGTTTGCCGATATGCAGCAGCGCAAGCTGTTCAACGAACTGCATGGCGAGCTGTATGACGCCGATTATTGGAAGAGCCTGCAAGATGCCATTCGTGCCGGCAAGGTCATCGATGTATTCCCGTATCGGCGCAAGGATCAAGCCGACAGGGAGTATTGAGCAGCGTGCGCCTGTCGTGTTGTGCGATTGCCGCCGGTGCCTGGCTACTGGCGGATAGCGCTGTTGTGAGGGCGGCTGAATCAGGCGAGGCTGCCGTCGAACTAGCGCCATTGCTGATCACTTCGCCACGTAGCACTGCGCGCTGGTTGAACACGCCGGCCGCCGTCACAGTTATTGATGCGGGCGTTGCGCCCGGTGAGCAGAACCTCGCGCTGGATGCTGTGCTGGCGCGCGTGCCCGGCGTGTTCAGTCTCAATCGTTACAACCTGGCTCAAGGCCTGCGCCCTGCGATTCGCGGGTTTGGCGCACGGGGCAACTTCGGCGTGCGCGGCATTCGCGTGCTGGTCGATGGCGTGCCCCTGACCATGCCCGATGGCCAAACTGAGCTCGACGGCCTTGATCTGGGCTTGGTTGAACGAATGGAGGTCCTACGTGGCCCGGCTTCGGTGCTGTACGGCAATGCCGCAGGCGGCGTGCTGGCAATTGAAACGCGCGAGCCACCAATAGTGCCCACGATGCAGTTGGACCTCAGTGCGGCTGGGCTGGGTTATCAGCGTACACGTGGCGAAATTGGTGGCAGCGCCGGCAACCTGAGTGGTTTGCTCGCCTTCAATAGCACGGTTTTAGAGGGCTATCGCGAACACAGCCAGGCGCACACCAACAGCCTCACCGGCAAGCTGCGCTGGTATGCGCCCACGGGGCGTCTGCGCCTGAATTTCAATGCCATCGACAACCGTGCTGAAGATCCGGGCGGCCTGACTGCCGCTGAAGTAAAAAGGGATCGTCGTCAGGCAGCGCCAAATAACCTGCGATTTGATGCCGATGAATACATTCGTCAACAGCGCTTGGGGCTGGTCTGGGATGGCTACGCTGCGGGGGCTGATGAGTACCAGCTGCGCAGTTACCTAGGGCACCGCGAGTTTGGCAATCAGTTGGGGTTTGCCACCAGCGGGCAGACGACCTTCAAACGCTATTTCAGCGGCGTTGGTGGGCAGTACAGCCATTACCGTGAGCTGATCGGCCTGCCTCATAAAATCACCACAGGCTTCGAGCTAGAGGCGCAGCGTGATGATCGTCGGCGGTATGACAACCTGCTTGGTGAGCGTGGACAATTGCGTCAACAACAAGATGAATCAGCGCTGAGCCAGGGGCTGTTTATCGAAGATCAGATCGACCTGAACGAGCAGTGGCAGGCCACGCTTGGGCTGCGTTATGACCAGGTAAGTCTAGCAGTGGATGATTTTTATCTGGTCGATAATCGCAATGACTCAGGCTCGCGCAGCCTGGAAGATTGGAATTACATCGCCGGTCTGAGTTATCGCATCACCCCGCAACAATCGCTCTATGCGCGCCTGGCCAGCTCTTTTGAAACACCCACCATCAGTGAGTTGGGTAATCCACAAGGCGGTGGCTTCAACAGCGCCTTGCAGCCGGCTCAGGCGTTTAGTCGTGAGTTGGGCATCAAAGGCGAATGGCCTGCGCTGCGTTATGCCGTATCGCTGTACCGCATTGAGCTTGAAGATGAGTTGGTGGGCTTTAGTCTGCCCGCCCAGCCTGGACGTAACTTTTATCGCAATGCCGGTGAGTCACGCCGTGATGGCCTTGAGTTGAGCCTGGATTGGCAACTGGCCGATCATTGGCGTTGGTCTGCGGCCTATGCGTTTAATCGTTACCGTTTTGAGACGTATCAAACCACGGCGGGCGATTTTTCCGGCAAGCGTATCCCCGGTATTCCACAGCAAACCCTCTTCAGCGAACTGGCTTATGAACAGCAAGGTGCCTATGTGCGGCTCGGCGTGAGCGCTCAGTCGCGGGTATATGTTGACGATGCGAATAGCCGGTCTGCTCCCGGTAATGCCGTGTTCAATGTGCGCCTAGGTAAGCGTTATCAGATGAGCGAGCAAAGCGTGGAACCGTACGTGGGAATCGATAACCTGCTAGGGCGTGAGTATTTCGATAACCTGCGCATCAACGACGCCAATGAACGTTACTTCGAGCCCGGTCCCGAGCGTACCTTTTATGCTGGCCTGCGAGTCCTGTTTTAACCTGTTACGACGGAGTTGAAGCAGTTTCAATCAGCCTGAACTAGGCTGGAATGAGGTGTCCAATCACCTATGTCGATGTCTTGGGTTGGAGGCTATTGTATGAACACCAAGTTGCAGAATGCCTTGCTTGATTTGTTGGTTGCCCTTGGCCTGTGTGAACGGCCAAAACTGCAGCCAATCCCTGTACGCAGTAATTCCCCCGACTCCAAGTCGGTACCTCCACGGCGTTAGGTCTTTGTGCCTGTTTGCATGCGTCAGCGACGGTCAGTTTTTGTCTGGGCGGCTGACGTTTATTGCGCAAATTGTCCCAGATCATAATTGCCTGCTTTAAAACAAGCATTTGCTAGCGCGTTGTCAGCGCTGTGCTAGACCTACACCTGAAGTTGTGCAAATAGCTCAGACAGGGATAGCTCCAATGCGCCAGAACCTCCCAGTGACTCAACGGGAAAGAACGTTTCCCGCCAATGAACGGCTGATTTCCACCACCGACCTGAACAGCAATATCACCTATTGCAACGATGCCTTTGTCGAGATCAGCGGTTTTACTCGCGAAGAGCTGCTCGGTCAGCCGCACAATCTGGTGCGCCATCCCGATATGCCCCCCGGTGTGTTTGCTCACATGTGGGAAACCATTAAACAGGGCAAGCCCTGGATGGGCGTCGTCAAAAATCGTGCAAAAAATGGTGATTACTATTGGGTCAGTGCCTACGTCACGCCGATCTATGAAAATGGCCGGGTGGCTGGCTACGAATCGGTACGTTCTCTACCTGATGAAGCGCAGAAACGCCGAGCTGAAAAACTCTATGCCCGCCTGCGTGAGGGCAAGCCTCCTGTGCCAAAACTGGAGTACTGGACCTACGATATCATTCAGTCATGGCCACTGATTCTGGCGTGCGTGCTGATTCTTGCTGCACACGCTGTGCTCAGTGGTACTTGGCTTTTGGGCTTCATTTTTGCGGTGCTGTTCGGGCTCGGGTCCTATCAACTGCACGCTAAAAGCAGGTTGATCAGGGACACACTTGCCGAGCACCCCAAGGCATTTACCAGTGCTCTAGTCGCCCTGACCTATACCGACAGTCGGGGTGCACAGGCATTATTGGATATGGCGATGATCAGTGAGGACGCACGACTTCAGACCGCGCTGACACGCATTGAAGACGCCGGCAACAATGTCAAAAAGCATGCCGCGCGCTCGGCCGACCTGTCACGTTCCGGGGCGCTGATGCTTGATCAACAGCGTAGCGAAACCGATCAGTCCGCTACTGCAATCAACCAGATGGCAGCAACCATTCAGGAGGTGACGCACAACGTGCAGAGCACCTCGCATGCCGCTGAGGAAGCAGACCGGCTGGCTAAACAGGGCCTGCAACTTGCCAGTGGCAGCCTCGACTCTATGCAGCATATGGCTAAGGCTGTGGTCGACATTGGTCAGGCCGTCAATGACCTGGCCAACTCGACACAATCTATTGGCAGCGTTGCCGATGTGATTACCTCGATTGCTGAGCAAACCAACTTGCTGGCGCTCAACGCTGCCATCGAGGCGGCGCGAGCGGGTGAGCAGGGACGTGGCTTTGCGGTGGTGGCCGATGAGGTGCGTTCATTGGCATCACGTACGCGTGAGTCGACCGAGCAGATTCATCAGATTATTTCGTCGCTGCGCGCAGGGGCTGAACGTGCGGTGGTAACCGCAGGCAAGGGCGAGGCGATTTCCAATCAGAGCGTTGAAAGTGTCGAGTCGGTCCGCACCGCGTTAAGCGGTATCAGTGAAGCCGTCAGCCGTATCACCGGCATGAGCCAGCAAATGGCATCTGCATCCGAAGAGCAAAGCCATGTGGCGGAAGACATTAGCCGACAGATTACGCAGATTGCGCAACTCTCTGACCGCAGTGCCGAGCAGGCGCACCAGGGCGCAGTCATTGGTCAGGAGCTGGAAGATATGGCCGATTATCTGCACAGCCTCGCGGAGCGCTTCAATCGCTGAGTGATGATTTGGCCGGATGCCTGTCGGCTCACCTCTGAGGTGGGCCGATTTTCGATGTGTTATGGCAAACTGCGCGGCTGAGGAGAAACCGATGCCACGCCCGCAATGCCTACGTTGTGCCCGTCCGATTGAGCGCTGTTTATGTGCGCTGATTCCCTGCCTAAATAGCCGTACTCGGGTGCTGATCCTGCAGCATCCGAGTGAGGTCAAGCATGCGCTGAATACCGCACGTCTTGCGGCTCTTGGCCTGAGTAATGCTGAGTTGCTGGTAGGTGAGGTCTTCGAGTCGCTTGCTGCACTGCTTCAGCCGCCTGGCTATCGTGCGTGTTTGTTGTTCCCCGGCGAGCATGCGCAAGCGTTGCGGGCGTTTGCTCAACAGCACAGTGAGCAGCCGCTGCTGCTGGTGGTGCCTGACGGCACATGGCGCAAAGCCCGTAAGCTGTTGCACCTCAATCCATTGTTGGCAACTTTGCCCAGAGTTGTATTACCGGAGGGATTGCAGTCACGTTATCGCTTGCGCAAAGCGCCGATACCCGGTGCTTTATCAACCATCGAAGCGATTGTGACTGCCCTGAATATCGTTGAGGCTCCGGTCTGTTTCGATGGGCTGCTCACACCCTTTGAGGCATTGATTGAGGGGCAGATTGAGGCGATGGGTGAACAGACTTTCCTGCGTAACCACGGCAAGCCGGATGCATCAGGCGTCAGATAAGGCATTTCAGCGCTCACGCATGGCTTCCGAACGTGCCTTCAATACTGGTTTGAGCAGGTAGTCGAGCACACTTTTTTCACCGGTGATGATGTCGACCGTGGCAACCATGCCAGGGATGATCAGCAATGGATGTTCATCGCTGCCTAGGTGGCTCTTATCGGTACGTACCTGGATCAGGTAGAAACTATTGCCCTCCTCATCGGTAATGGTGTCGGCGCTGATCAGTTCGAGGTTGGCCTTGAGTCCACCGTAGATGGTGTAGTCGTATGCGGTAAATTTGACCATGGCTTTCTGCCCAGGGTGCAGGAAGGCGACATCCTGCGGGCGTACCTTGGCTTCAATCAGCAGGCTGTCATCCAGCGGTACGATTTCCAGCATGTCACTGCCGGGTTGAACGACGCCGCCGATGGTGTTGACCTTGAGTTGTTTGATCACTCCGCGTACGGGTGATACCACGGTGGTGCGGCTGACGCGGTCATCAATCGCAACGCTGGTAGCGGTGAGCTTCTGCAGTTCGGTGCGGATTTCGTTGAGCTCCTTGAAAGCGTCTGAGCGAAAGCTCAGTTCCGATTCTTCAATCTTGCTTTTGATCTCATCCATCGCCGACTCGGCTCTTGGGATCGCCAAGTTGGTGGCATCCAATGAGCCGCGTATTTCCACCAAGCTGCGACGCAGGCGGAGGATTTCCACCTGGGAAATGGCGCCTGTTGCGACCAGGGGTTGCGACATATTCAGCTCCTGCTGCAGCAGGCCCATACTGGAGCGGTATTGCTGAGCCTTGGCGCGAAATTCGGCCAGTTCCTGGGTTTTTTGCCGCAGCTGTTCGCCGAGAGTGCGTTGTTCGCTTTGCAGGCGATTCTGTCGAGATTGATAGAGCGCCAGCTCATCCTCAGCCAGTTGTGGGGCTTCGCGCAGAATATCCGCCGGCATGCTGATGGGGCGTCCTTCAGCTTCTGCGGTTAACCGCTCGACCCTTGCTACCAGAGCCAGGCGATCGGCTTCGGCTTCGCCTCGATTGGAGAGAAAGCGCGTGTCATCCAGGCGCAGTAGCACAGCGCCTTTTTCGACAATCTGTCCTTCGCGTACAAAAATCTCGCTGACGATGCCGCCTTCCAGGTTCTGAATAACCTGGATCTTGCTGGATGGGATGGCTTTGCCTTCACCAGTAGTGACTTCTTCCAGCACGGCAAAGTTGGCCCAGATCAACGCCACGATCAGGCACGTGCTCACCACCCAGACGGTGATACGGGTGAACCAGGGCGAGTCTTCGAGAATGGCGCCGTCGACTTCCGGCATAAACTCGGTGTCCTGCTTGCGCTGGCGCATGCTGGCGAAGTAGTCGCGAATCGAGGTGCTTATTTGCATGACCGTTCCTATACCGCAGCAGGGCCAACTCGACCTTTGCGTAGCGCTTCAATCACTGCTTCTTTCGGGCCGTCTGCAACAATATGGCCGTTATCCAGCACCACCAGGCGGTCGACTAGGCTGAGCATTGAAGCGCGGTGAGTGATCAGCAACATGGTTTTACCCTGGGCCCAAGTTTGTAGGCGGTTGCGCAGGATTTCCTCGCTGGTGTTATCCATGGCGCTGGTGGGTTCATCCAGCAGCAGGATGGGTGGATCAAGTAGTAACGCGCGCGCTAGCAGCACGGCTTGACGCTGACCACCAGATAGCAGCTGGCCTCGCTCACCCACAGGGCGGTCGAAGCCTTGCGGATGTTGTCGGGCCAGATCGACCACACCGGTCAGCTCAGCCACTTCTAGCATGCGTGCATCGCTGACATAGCGTGCGCCTAACGTCAGGTTATCGCGCAGACTGCCGGCAAGCAGTGGTAGGTCATGGGCGACGTAACCAATCTGGTGGCGTAAGTCAGCCACGTCGAGCTGACGCAGGTCGAGATTGTCCAGCAGGATTTGCCCTTTGCTAGGGCTGTAGAAAGCCATGACCAGGCGCGCCAAGGTGCTCTTGCCAGAGCCGCTGCGGCCGATGATGCCGATACGTTCACCAGCTGTCAGACGCAGGCTAACGCCTGCAAGCGCTGGGGTACTTTGTCCCGGGTAGCTGAATGTAACGTCGCGTACATCCAGTGCTCCATGCAGTTGGGTGCGGTCTAGTGGTCGTTGTTTGGCCTGACGCTCCTGCGGCAGGGCCATCAGCGCATCGGTGCTGGTCATGGTCAGGCGCGCTTGCTGGTAGCGGGTGATCAGTCCAGCGATCTGCCCCAGCGGCGCCAAAATACGGCTGCCCAGCATGTAACAGGCCACCAGTGCACCCACACTGAGCTGGCCGGCGATGATGATGTATACCCCCGCGATGATGGTGGCCATGCCCGCGAATTGCTGCAGAAACAGTGTGCCGTTGGTGGCGATCGAGGCCAGTGAGCGAGCATGAATATCGAGACGGGTGAGGGCACCATGGGTTTTTTCCCACTGGTGCTGGCGTTCACTTTCTGCGCTGCAAGCCTTCAGGGTTTCCAGGCCACCGAGGGTTTCGATTAGCAGTGCTTGGCGTTGTGAGGCTAGTTGCAGACTTTTTTCCACCGTATCGCGCAGGCGCGCCTGGATGATAAAGGCGAACAGCGCGGTGATCGGAAACGCCAGCAAGGGGATGACCACCAGCCAGCCGCCGATCAGCCAGATCACCGTAATCATCAGAAATGAGAAGGGCAGGTCGATCAGGCTGGTAAGGGTGACGGCCGTGAGAAATTCACGCAAACCCTGAAAATCATGAATGCTCTGGGCAAAGCCGCCTATGGTGGCCGGCCGGGCTGTCATCGACATGCCAGTGATGCGCTCGAACAACGTGGCCGATAGCACCACATCGGTTTTCTTGCCTGCGGTATCGAGCAAGTGCGAGCGCAGGATTTTCAGCAGCAACTCGAAGCCCATGCCAATAAACAAGCCGATGGCCAGAACCCAGAGCGTTGAGGTGGCCTGGTTGGGCACGACGCGGTCATAGGTCTGCATGACGAACAGCGGCACCATCAGGCCGAGCAAGTTGATCAGTAGGCTGGCGAGAATGGCATCGGTATACAGCCAACGCGACAGCTTCAGTGTGTCGCGAAACCAGGCTTCGATACGCGGTACGAGCGGAGAACGTGCTTCTTCCAATTCATGCCGTGGTCGGGCAAAGAATGCTTGGCCGCTGTACTCGTTGGCCAGTTGTTCACGGCTGACCCACTGTTCGCCGCCGTCGGCTTCGCAGGGCAGTATTTGCGCTTGGTTCTTCGGGCCCCATTGACGCAACACCGCGCTACGGCCGTTTTTCAACAGCAGCAGAACGGGCAGGTTGAGGGTTGAGATGCTGGCCAGATCGCGTTGCAGCAATCGCCCTTGCAAACCTGCCCGCGCCGCAGCACGGGGTAGTAACTCAGGGGTCAGGCGCTGCTCTGGCAAAGGCAGGCCTGCACTCAAGCTGCCACGGCTGGCTGAGCAGCCGTGGAGTTTGCAAAGAATCAACAAGCCATCAAGCAGCGGGTCGTCGTGATTAAGACGCGGATCGCTGGATGACCCCGGCCGTTCCATGGTGGTCAAGGTTACTACTCCTTATGCCGGTTCTATTTCATTGCCGGCAGACGGGCCTCGCTCTTCACTTCAGTGAGGGCTACAGCTTCTGCCGGTACTACCACTTGCTGCTGACGCAACAAGTCACCCATCGCTGCGGTTACCCGGTACATCGAGAACTCTTCGCTAAAGCGCACTTCGCTGTAACGCCGATTAGCGGTAAAGAGCTCGTTTTCACTGTCCAATAGGTCGAGCAGGGTGCGTTGGCCAAGGCTGAATTGCTGTTGATAGGCTTCGCGAACTCGTGCGGTGTAGTCTGCGTAATCACGCGCTTTGGGGGTTTGCAGGCGGGCGTTTTCCATGGCGTTCCAGGCCAGGGAGAGGTTTTCGTTGAGTACGCGTAGGGCGTTGTTACGTATGTCCATCGACTCATTAATCTGGTGTGCAGTCGACTGTAGGCGTGCTTTGTCGCGCATGCCGTTGAACAGGTTGTAGTTCATCACCACAGCCGCACGCCAACCATTGTTATGGCCCTCATCGCCCTGGGTGTTGTTGTCGGCATTGGTGGCCAACTCAAGGTCAACACGTGGGTAGAAGGTTGATTTGGCAACTTCGTATTGTTTTTCGGCTGCCTGGACGTCGGCCTGTGCGGACTTCAGGAACGGGTTGTTATCAATCACGGCTTGGCGGGCGCCATCCAAGGTCTCTGGCAATGAGCCCTTGAGTGAGGCGGGCGAGTCCAGCTCGTCCGGCATACGGCCAACGGCACTGAAAAAATTCGCCTCGGCATCGGCAAGGTTTACCTGCTCGGTGTAAAGGTTGTTCTCTGCCAGGGCCAGACGTGCTTCAGATTGGTCCAGGTCCGCCGTGCTGCCAACGCCTTGCTGGCTGCGCAAGCTGATTTGATCATTTATACGTTGGTGGGCTTGTAAGTTGTTACGTGCCAACTCGACCATTTCACGGCGCATCAGTAGATCCAAATAGACCTCAACGGTACGTAGAGCCAGGCTTTCCGATGTGCCCAGGAGCCGATAAGCCCGCGAGTTGACCACTGCTTTGGTGCGCTCGACTTCATTGGGCGTATTGAAACCATCAAAGATCATCTGCCGCAGGCGCAGCTCGGAGGTGCCGTAGGTCAGTGTTTCGGTGTTGTGATTGCCCAGTGCTCGGGTGCTGGGGCTGTCGGTGTTTTCTCGACCATAACCCATCAGCAGGTCGACGGTTGGCAGATAACCACCTTTGGCAATTTTGACTTCTTCATCCGATGAAAGGCGGCTATTGGCCCCGGCATGCACTTCCGGATGGTTGTCCAGAGTGCTCTGGATCGCCTCCGATAAGGTGATGCCTTGTGCCTGGGTACAGACCGCTGCCAGCACGATACTGCTCCATAGAGGGTTGAGTGCGCGCATCTGAAAACTCTCCTTATAAGACTTGCTTAATTCCGTCGCCAAAAAAATGGCTTTTTTGTCTTGTTGATTACTCTCCGCCTGTAACATCACAGCTAAGAACACTTTTCAGCGTAGCTAAGAAAAAATTGTTACAAGCCATATAAGAAAAAAATCTTATGCAGACTGATAAAAGCAGCACATTGTTTTCATCCAGAAGCCGTGCATTTCGTGCTTTTAAGTGGCGTGCGCGGCTAAAACAGATGGTCAGATGCAAATAGGGGCGGGATCTTGCTGGTGTAATGGGCGACGTGAGTCAGGGTGACAGTTTTTTGTCGTTATTGTTTTTGAGTGTGACGTCGTTTCAACAGCCAGTGGTTTTGTTCTCTCCTTGAAAGGTATTTTGACCTTTTTTGGCATACGTGTCGGCGGTGGTCGGCAGTTGTAGTGAGGATGGAATCATGGCTACTTTGATTGGTGTCGTCAGCCAAGTTATCGGCGAAGTCTATGCAGTAGCTGGCGACGGAACGCGTCGGCCGCTCAGTGAAGGCGATCGAGTTTTTGCGGGGGAACAAATCGTTACTGGGGCCGCTGGATCTATTGCGGTTGCCATGAGCAATGGGCAGCAACTGACTCTGGGCCGCGACAGCAGCCTGAACCTCAACGAGCAAATGCTCGCCGACAATTCCAATTCACAAGTACCCACCGCTGAAACGCCTCCAGCAGCGCCGAGTGATGGCGACTTGACCGACGTTGAGCAATTGCAGGCCGCCATCGAGGCCGGCGTCGACCCGACTCTTGAAGGTGAAGCAACCGCTGCGGGCCCAGGTGCGGGTGGCGCCGGCGGTGCTGGTGGTGTGGGCGGCGGTCATTCGTTTGTACTGCTGGGTGAAACTGGCGGTGCGCTTGATCCGATCATTGGCTTCCCGACCGAAGGGCTGAACACTGGGCCGGAGTTTCCCGATCCTGAACCTGAGGTTGCTGATGAAGCACCGGACTCTTCACCCACAATTGAAATTATCTACTTCGATCAAGAAGGCTCTGTTATCACAGGCCCAGGCGTCGTTGAGGAAGCAGCGCTCAACCCCGACGCAGTAAGCAATTTGGATGGCCAGGCAGGTTCGAACCCTGGCAGTAACGCGGAAAATGTCTCCGGCTCATTGATCATCAATTCACCCGACGGCATCTCGGCAATCCAGGTGTTGGACAAGGATGGTGTGTGGATCAACGTGCAAGGCGGTGGGGTGGTTCAGGGCGTTTATGGGCAGTTGGTATTCGATGCTGCCGGCAACTGGACCTACACCCTGGCCGACAACACGCTCAATCATTCCATTCCCGATGCTGTTGGGGCTGATGACCAACTGCTCGACCCGTTCTTTGTTCGTGTGTTTGACAACGATGGTGACGTATCACCTACTGCGCCACTCACAATCGCCGTATATGACGATGGCCCCAGCATCCTACGCTTTGACATCTCTGAGCAGGGAGGGCTGCTGGTCGTCGATGAGTCCGTTGGTACCGGTGGCTCGACCAAAGATGAGTCCGGTTATGCATCAAATAACGATGAAACCAGTTATTCAGGCAGCGAAACCGGCGTTATTGGCTACGCCAGTTTTAACTTGGAAAGTATCTTTTCTCTGGCTGTTGACCCAGGTGCCGATGGCGAAAATCTTGAGGCCAGGACATTTTCCCTGACCTTGTCAGAAGATGGCGCTGACTCGGGCCTTATCGCTACGGCCGGTGGCCCGATCTTGCTGTCGTTTGTCGGCGGTGATGGTGCAGACGCAGGCGATATTCTTGGCATCGCCGACGACGGTCTGGTGGTATTCCGCATCAGCATCAACTCAAGCACGGGTGCGGTCTCTGTCACCCAATATGCGGCTGTTGATCATGGCAATGACGGTAATAACCACGACACCATGGCTGCTATTGGCGAAGGTCTGATCGGCGTGACCGTGAAGATATTCGACAACGATGGCGATTCGGCAACTTCTCCCATCGTCGAGCTGGGTTCGCGTATTGGCTTTGAAGATGACGGCCCACAAGCCTGCATCTTCCTTAAAGGTCCATGGGCACAAGTAACCCATGATGAAAGCGCAGGGCTGCAGAACTTGCTGACCTCTTGGTGGAAACCGGGTGATTGGGACAACGATGTCAGCTTTGTATCAGCATTCAATGGCGTGGCTGACAAGGGTAGTGATATCGATCCTACCGGCTTTGCCCGTAGCCTGACGCCTATCGTGAGTACATTTGGCAGCAGCTATGGTTCAGATTTTGCCGGTGCTACTACGGTCCTCAGCCTTGAACTGACAGGTGCGTCGGGTAGTGATTCTGGGCTGAAAACCACCGATGGCACCCCTATCAATCTTTACCTCGAAGACGGCTTGGTTGTGGGGCGTGTTGCCAGTGGCGATTTCGCAGGGCAGGCAGCCTTTGCTGTAGCCATCGGTGCCGATGGCTCGATCAGTATTGCCCAGTACATGTCACTGGAACACCCTGTTGGTGGCAGCAGCTATGACGAAGCGGTAAGCCTGGCTGGCAAGATCAAGGCGGTGGTCACCGTGACAGACGGTGATGGTGATGTGGCGGTGGATAAAGTCAGCGTTGGCCATGTGATTGGCTTCGAGGACGATGGCCCCGTTGCCAACATCAAATCTGTGCATGGCGTGCGTGTAGTGCATGACGAATCGCATGGTTTGCAGAATGCCACGGCAACCCCAGCACCTGTTGAAGATGCCAACGACAACGACATCAATGGCATCTCCAGTCTGTTTACCAGTGTTGTGAACAGAGGCGGTGACCTTTCTCCAAAAGGCTATGCGCAAAGCAATGGTCCGTTGGTCACGACTGCTGGAAGCAGCTATGGGCAGGACCAGGAAGGGGCGACCTCACAGCTCAGCCTGGCAGTTGTCGGCGGCAATGGGGCTGATTCTGGGCTTGCAACTACGGCTGGTTTTGCCATCAAGCTCTATGTTGAAAACAGCCTGGTGGTTGGGCGCATTGTCGGTGGGCCGGATGCCGGTAAGGCAGCATTTGCCATCGCCATAGGCGCTGACGGCACGGTCAGCGTGGCGCAATACGTATCGCTTGAACATCCAGTTGGCGGCAGTAGCTATGACGAAGCCGTAAGCCTGGCTGGCAAGGTGCAGGCGGTACTGACTGTGACGGATGGCGACGGCGACGTAGCTGTCGACAAGGTCAATATCGGCAGCTCGATTCGCTTTGAGGATGATGGCCCCACTGCGCACATCAATCTCAAAGGTTCATGGGCCGATGTCACCCACGATGAAACGGCAGGTTTGCAGAACTTCTGGCATACCTGGACCCTGGGTGACATTAGTGACAATGATGTGCCTTACCTGTCGGTATTTGATGGTGTTGCCAACAAAGGTACAGACATCAACCCGACTGGCTTTGCCAAGAGTGCTACCCCCGTGGTGACTACCCTGGGTAGCAGCTACGGTGAGGACGAAGAGGGCGCAACTGTCCAGCTCAGCCTGATTGTGAAAAACGGTAATGGCGATGATTCCGGGCTACGTACCACCGATGGTCACAGCATCACTCTGCATCTTGAAGGCGCACTGATCGTAGGTCGTATCGTGGGTGGTGCTGATACCGGCAAGGCCGCATTTGCTATCGCCATCGGTGCCGACGGTTCGCTGAGCCTGGCCCAGTACGTGTCGCTTGAGCATCCGATTGGCGGCAGTAGCTTTGATGAGGCCGTCAGCCTGGCAGGCAAGATTCAGGCGGTTGTGACTGTCACCGATGGCGACGGCGATGTAGCGGTTGATAAGGTCGATATTGGTAGCGTGATTCGCTTCGAGGATGACGGCCCCACCGCGAACATCAGCCTGGTGAGAAATGCCGGGGTTACTCACGATGAGTCTGCCGGGCTGCAAAATGCAGTCGCCACTCCGCTCATTCCGGGAGATGCCAACGACAACGATGTGGCTGATCTGTCAGCACTCTTCGCTGCGGTCGGTACACCGGGTACTGATCTGGATCCGGTCGGTTACGCGCAAAGCAGTGGTGCGGTCGTCAGTGTTGCGGGTAGCAGTGTTGGCCAAGATGAAGAGGGTGCAGCAACAGTTCTTAGCCTGGCCCTGCAAGGCAGCAATGGCATGGACTCAGGGCTGAAAACTACAGACGGCTTCACTATCCGTCTGCATGTCGAAGGTGATCTGGTCGTCGGCCGTGTTGATGGCGGCGCCGATATTGGCAAGGCCGCATTTGCCGTAGCCATTGGCAGTGACGGCACGCTGAGTGTTGCGCATTACATCTCGCTTAAGCATCCGGATGGCAGCAACGCAGACGAATCGCTTAGCCTCAGTGGCAAAATCAAAGCAGTGCTGACCGTTACTGATGGCGACGGCGATGTGGCGGTCGACAAGGTCGATATCGGCCATGTGATTCGTTTCGAAGATGATGCTCCAACTGCCGGCCAGGTAACCGCAGCGGTTGTTCTTGATGACGAAGGCCTTGCCGGTGGCATCAATGGCGGGCCAGGCGATGTTGCCGGCGCTGCTACCAGCACCAGTGGGAATTTGGCATTCAATGCCGGTGCCGATGGCCTCAAATCCATCGCGCTCAGCGGTCCGCTGAACTTGGGTTCGGAGGCCGTGACATCCAGCTGGGATGCCCCCTCCAATACCCTGACGATCAGCTCTTTCCGCGGGGCATTGCTGACAGTGGTGCTCACTGACCCAGCCAGCGGCGCCTACACCATCAACTTGTTGAAGCCGCTGATGCACCCCGTGAGCGGCACCGAAGACGATATCACCCTAAACATCGGTTACACGGTGACTGACGGTGATAACGACTCGGCTACTGGTTCATTGGTTGTGACGATCGATGACGATACCCCAACCATTCAGGCCGGGAATATTGGTGTGACTTCCTTTGTCACCTTCCAGGGCACCGATGCGGGTTTCAGCAATTCCTATGGCTACTACAACAAGGCACCAGATGGTTCACCGCTAGACGGTAAAGTGATCTGGGCCAACGTACATGATCAGTCGGTTGGCGATGTGGCTGATCTCAGTGGCCTGGATCCAGCCAATACCGGCTTCTTTATCATCCCTAATGGCGGAGCCAATGCAGGCCTGGCTAACGGCTCAATTGTGACCTTCGAGTTTGTTGCCGGTCAGTGGCAGGCTCAGCTGGGTGGTGTGCCGCTAGTGGGGGCAGACGGTGCCAATGTGCTGTTCAGTGATGCCAGCCTGAATCCTGGCGGATCGCATTTGCAGGATACCGGCAACGCAGGTAATCAGAACTGGGAGGACAAAACACTCACCTCGGATTACGACTACAACGATGTCGGCACCAATGTCACCTGGGGTTCTGCACTGCAGGTTGATGAGTCGGCCTTCCATATAGACGCCACTGCTAATTTCAGTGGTGTTTTCAACGTGCAGCCTGGGGCTGATGGCCTGCAAAGCCTGACCTATAAGCTGGCCGTGCAGAATGCCAATTCGGGGTTGGTGGATACCGAGACCAACCAGTCGGTAGTGCTCAGCTTGAATGGTACGGTTATCGAAGGGCGTACCTCGGGTAGCAATCAGTTGGTGTTCACCTTGAGTGTTGATGCAGCTGGCACGGTCAAGTTGGATCAACTGCGAGCCATTGTTCACCTAACGGGTGATCCTGACGAGGCCAAGTTCCTTGGCGCGGGGCATGTCAGCTTGAATGCCGTCGTAACCGATGGTGATGGTGACCAGGCCAGCGCCAGCCTTGATATTGGTACGGTCATCAGCTTTAAAGATGACGGCCCAAGTGTGCTACCGAATAGCTTGGTGCAACTCGACGACGACGCCCTTGCCAACGGTATCCCGGGCGGCACGAATGATGACGTTGACGCACTAAACTTCAGCGGTACGCTGGGGCTGAACTTCGGTGCTGACGGTGCCGGTACCGTGAAATGGCTGGATTCCGGAGCACCGGGCGGCTTCACCTATCAGGCAAGCCCGGATGGCTCACAACTGCTGGTGAAGCAAGGCGCTACCACAGTGCTGACGCTGACGCTGAATACCGCTAGCGGTGCTTACACCGTCACTCAGAACGCACCTATCCAGCATGCCAATGCTGATTTGGAGAACAACCAGGCCTTTACTCTGAACTATCAGGTAACCGACAAGGACGGTGACAAGGTTGAGGGTACGTTGTCGATCAATGTCGACGATGACACCCCGTTAGCTCGCAATGACGTCGCCAGTGTGGCGGCCAGCCAAGACCAAGACTTCAACGTTGCCTTTGTGCTCGACTCAAGTGGCAGCATCGACAACAGTGCATTCAACACGATGATGAATGCGGTGAAAGCGGCGGGGCAGGAGCTTTTTAATGGCACCAATGGTGATGTGAAAGTCACCATCGTAGCGTTCTCCTCTAACTCCGTGTCTTACCCGCCAGTGACCACCCTGGCCGCCTTTAATGCACAGGTCGACAGCATCATTGCCAATCGTCCGTTCAGCGGCGGTACTGATTTCACTGACGGCATTCATGAAACCATGGCGACTTACGTGCCTGTTTCGGGCGCAAGCAACCAAGTGTTCTTTATCAGTGACGGCAACCCGAATGAACAAACGGGTACTGGTGGCAATTCCCTGGATGATGGGACTGCCGCTGCCTGGAATAACTTCGTCGACAGCAACAGTATTAACGTCACCACCATTGGGGTGGGCGATGGGATTAATCTGCCGCGGTTGCAGGATGTCGATCTGGATGGTGCTGGCGCACCGATTCTTGTGGGTAACTTCGATGACCTTATCGATACCTTGCTGGGTCAAATTGGCGCATTAGTCAGCGGCAATGTTCTGCTTGGCAGCGACAACGCTGTAGGTGGCGGTGACGATGATAGTTTCGGTGCCGATGGCCCAGGCTACATCCAATCCATCGTGATCAATGGCATTACGTATGTCTGGGATGGGGCTGGCGTTATCGACCCGAGCAGCGGGCCGAATATTGTCGGTAGCCAGCTGACTGATATAGCGACTCCTGAAGGTGGCACGCTCGATTTCAACTTCAGCACTGGCGCTTGGACCTACCAGGCCCCCTCGAATGTGCTGGGTGATAAAACTGAGACCTTCACCTACAGCATCGTGGACAAGGACGGCGATCCATCGATTGCTACCTTGACGGTTTATGTCGAAGACAGCAGCCCCGTTGAAGGCTACGTCGATGAAGATAACCTGCCTACTGGCATCATTGACCCAGATTCAGTGACCGATGTTGCCACTGGTTCGGTGGCGTCGCTGGTGGTGGGGCCGGATGCCGGTGCGCAGTTCACCCTGTCGACTACGCCAGCGGCTCTTGGTGGTATTACGCCTGCCAGTTCAGGCGGTGTGGCGTTGGTCTACAGTGTGCTCGGCGATACCCTGACAGCTAAAGCGGGTGCAACGGGCCCTGTGGTGTTCACCTTGCAGGTGGCCAGTAATGGCGACTACACGTTCAATCTGGACAAGTCCCTAGATCATCCACTTGATGGCAGCAATGACGCGCAATTGTTGACGCTGGACTTCAGCAGCATTCTGTTGGCCAGCAATGGGGTTAACCCACTGGTGTTGTCTGGTGGCTTCCTGATCCATGTCGAAGATGATATCCCGTTGGTTGATGCAAGCTTGAGTGGCCAGCTGCCGGCAGGGCTCAATACTCAAGATGCACAAACCATCGGAACGAATACCGACACTGCGAGCACTAATTTCAGCGGCGCCTTCTCGGCGGCTTCAAATCATGGTGCTGACGGTCCTGGCGTCGTGTCGTGGAGCTACTCGCTCGGCCTGCTGGTTGCTGAAGGTGCTCTATCTGGCATGAGCAGTAACAACCTCACCGTCAAATTGTATGAAAGCGGTGGCGTCATTACTGGTTCGACTGCGGGTAGCGAAGCAGGGGTAAATGCCAGCAACACCGTGTTCACCCTGGTGGTTAATGGCGCTGGGCTGGTGACTCTCAGTCAGTTCGCTGAAATTGATCACAATCCAGGTGGTGCCACCAGTAATTACGATGTACAGGAAGCTATTCTGGCTTCCAATCTGGTTGGGCTTACCGGTACGGCGAGCATCACTGACTATGATGGTGATACGCACGTTGATAGCGCGGTACTGGATCTGGGCGGCAAGGTGGCCTTCGATGATGACGGTCCTAGTATCAGCTTGGGCTTTGGTACCAGCCCTGTACCGGTGCTCAACACCCAGGATTCTCAGACCCTCGGCACGGCGTCAGATACAGACAGCGCAAGCTTCAGCTCGGCGTTTTCTATCACTGCATCAAGTTATGGCGCAGATGGCGCGGGTACGGTTGTAACCGCTTACAGCATGACCCTGATTGCGTCAGAAGGAGCTTCGTCTGGCTTGAGCAGCGATGGGGCAACGATCTACCTCTATGAGAACGCTGGGGTGATTACCGGATCTACCTCCGCGAGCGAGGCAGGCGTGAATGCCAGCAACAGTGTCTTCACCTTGTCGGTGAATGGCACCGGGCAAGTGACCCTGACCCAGCTCAAGGAGATCGACCATAACCCAGGTGGCGCAACCAGCAACTACAGCGCACAAGAAGCCGTACTTGCGAGCAACCTGGTTGGTTTGAAAGCCACCGCCACCATCACTGACGGTGACGGCGATACTGCAACCGCCAGTCAGATACTGGATCTAGGCGGCAAAGTTGCCTTCGATGACGACGGTCCTAGTGTCAGTGCCGCAGCCCCTGCTAATAACAGCCTGCAAGTAGATGAAAGTGACCTGCTGAGTGATGCCACTGCCAATTTTGGTGGCTTGTTCAGCGCTAACTTCGGTGCGGATGGTGCAGGTACTACGGTCTATAGCCTGAGTGTCAGTGCATCTGGTGTCGACAGTGGTTTGGATGACTCTGCCAGCGGCAGCAATATCCTGTTGTACAACGAGGCCGGTGTGATCGTGGGCCGTGTAGGCGGTGTTGCCGGTAGTGTTTCCTTCACCGTGTCGGTAAATGCGAGCGGTCAGGTCACACTGGATCAGCAGCGGTCGATTATGCATACGCCGAACACCACTGCCGATCAGGAATCCAGCCTGGCTTTGGATGGCTTGGTGAAGCTGAGCGCTACCGTTACGGATGGCGACGGGGATGTCGCCGTAACCACTGTAAACCTGGGCGGTGCTATCAGCTTTAGAGATGATGGTCCTACCACCAGCAGCAATCCCACGGTTCAGCTGGACGATGATGCCCTGGCCAATGGCATCCCGAGCGGCACGGGTGATGACAGTCCAAACTCGGTCAATGCCAGCGGCACGCTCAGCCTCAACTTCGGTGCAGATGGCGCAGGAACCGTGCAATGGCAGACCAGCGGTGCTCCCAGCGGCTTCACTTATGCAGCAGGTCCTGGGGGCTCGTTGCTGATCAGTCAGGGTGCGTCCTTGGTGCTGACTGTAACCATGAACAGCGCCACCGGTGCCTACACCGTGACGCAGAACGCAGCGATCCAGCATGCCACGGGCAACGCGGAGAACAACCAGTCCTTTAACTTGACCTATCAAGTCACTGACAAGGATGGTGATACCGCTACTGGCACCTTGGCGATCAACGTCGACGACGATACGCCGTTGGCGCAGAACGATTCCGCCTCGGTGGTCGAAGGTAGCGGTGAGGATTTCAACGTCGCCTTTGTGCTGGACTCCAGCGGCAGTATTAACAACAGCGAATTCAATACCATGATGAATGCGGTTAAGGCGGCTGGTCAGGCGCTCTTTAACGGCACCAGTGGCGATGTGAAAGTCACTGTCGTGGCGTTCTCCTCGGATTCGCTGGCCTACGCCCCGGTAACCACGCTGTCGGCCTTTAATGCGCAGATCGACAGCATCATCGCCAGTCGTCCGTTCAGTGGTAACACGGACTTCACGGATGGTATTCAAGAAACTATGGCGGTTTACAGCCCCATCTCGGGCTGGAGCAACCAAGTATTCTTTATCAGTGATGGCAACCCGAACCAGCAGACCGGCACTGGTGGTAACTCATTGAGCGATGTCACGGCGACTGCCTGGAATAACTTTGTTGATAGCAATGGCATCAACGTCACCACTATTGGCGTCGGCGATGGCATCAACAATGCCCGTTTGCAGGATGTTGATCTTGATGGCAGCGGCGCTCCGATCCTGGTGGCTGATTTTGATGACCTGATCGACACCCTGCTGGATCAGATTGCCGGTGGCGATGTCAGTGGCAATGTGCTGCTGGGTGACAACAATGCGGTGGGCGGTGGTGATGATGATGGGTTCGGTGCCGATGGCGCTGGCCGGATTCAGTCCATCTCAATCAACGGCATTACCTATGTGTGGGACGGCGGCGCCATTATCGACCCCAGCAGTGGACCAAACATTGCGGGCAACTCACTGAGCAACATCACAACCGCTATGGGCGGCAAGCTGAGTTTCAGCTTCGCCACCGGTGCCTGGAGCTATGTAGCCCCTGTATCGGTCACTGCCAACACCAATGAGGTATTCACCTACACCATCTTGGACAAAGATGGTGACCCTTCCAGTGCAAACCTGACGGTGACCATACTCGACGTTAATCAGGCACCGAGTGGCAGCGATGCAACTCTCAGCGTGCTTGAAGACGGCAGTAAGGTGTTCTCCGGTGCTGACTTCGGCTTTAGCGACTCGGATGGCGACAGCTTGATGTCGGTGAAAATTACCGCGTTTAGTGGCGCTGGTTCGCTCAGCTATAACGGTGGCGCGGTGCCTGCAGAGATCGCCGTTGGCAATCTTGGTTTGCTGGTGTTCACGCCGGCCGCAAATGCCAACGGCAATGGCTACGCCAATATCACCTTCCAGGTGCGTGACAACGGCGGGGTTGCGAATGGCGGGACGGACCTTGATCCGACATCGAATCAACTCACCATCAATGTGACCCCTGTCAATGATGCGCCGGCTGCAACCATCACTAACGTCAGCTACAGCGCTACAGAAGGCAGCAGTTTGGTGCTGAGTGGTACTGGCATGTCGGTGGGGGATATCGATGGCGGAGCAGGGCTGAGGACCGTCACTTTGGCCGTTTCTCAGGGAACTTTGAGTGTCTTTGCGGGCAATAGTGGTGTTACTAACCTGAGTGGTAGTGGGACCTCGCAAGTAACCTTCAGAGGAACGCTAACGCAACTGAACAACCTGTTAGGTGGTATCGATACGGGCGGTGGCTCGGCCGGCAGTATCAGTTACAGCGCGGTCAACGCACCTGTACTTGCTGCCACACTATTACTCATGATCAATGATGAAGGCCAAGTGGGTAGCGGTGCACTGAGTGCGCTCGATACGGCGACTATCAACATTAACGCTACTGCTGACTCAACCACCGCTAATGATGATTCAGTGCGGAGCAATGTCGGCAGTAATGTGGCCTTCAACATTCCGGAATGGTCGCTGCTGTGGAACGACAGTGATGCGGATGGTCCCCTGGATGTGAGCTCTATCAGCTCCGTCAGTGGTGGCTCAGCCTCACATGCGGCAGGTAGTGGCTCTTATGGCTCGGTGAGTTTTACTGACACTGGGTCAAGTGGTGGTTCCTTCAATTACACGGCTAATAATGGCTCCTCAGGAGACTCTGCATCCGTATCGGTAGCTCGAGACACCAATGGTGATCTAGATGGTACAAGCAGTGCCGACATTCTGGTGGATGGTTTGAGCGGTGCTCATACCCTTAATGGCGGTAACGGTAATGACATTCTGATCGGCAACGACGGCAACGATGAGCTCAATGGTGGCAACAACAACGACTTGCTTGTCGGTGGTAGCGGTGATGATGCCCTCAATGGTGGGTCGGGCACTGATACTGCGGGGTATTTCGATGCCATTAGCGGCGTGACGGTGGACTTGAGTGTTGCAATCGCCCAGAACACCGGTGGGGCTGGTTCGGATACGTTGAACTCCATAGAGAGCCTTGTCGGCTCGCGTTTCGACGATGTTCTGACCGGCACCAGTGGCAACAACTCGTTAGTAGGTCTTGACGGTGACGACATCCTGATTGGCAGTGGTGGTAGCGATACGCTGACCGGCGGTCAGGGTGCTGACACCTTTAAATGGCTGCTAGGTAATACTGGTACCACTACGGTGACCGACTTTGCTAAAGGCGTTGACTCGCTGGATCTGTCTCAGTTGCTGATCGGTGAGGATGATACTGCCGGCAGTTTGAGCCAGTACCTGACCTTTGCCTTCAGCACCAACACCACGATAACGGTGGATGCTAATGCTGGAGCTGGTGGCGGAACAGGTCAGACCATTGTGCTGGAGGGGATCAACCTGCAGGCTGCCTATGGAGCAATGGATGCTGCTGGCGTGATAACTGCGATGTTGGGAGATGACAGCCTCAAAGTAACTGTCTGATCTGTGCTCCGATAAAAAACCGCTGCCCTATGGGTAGCGGTTTTTTTATGTCATCGGAGGCTGCCTAAACGGATTTAGCTCTGCGCCTGCAGCAGCTGCAGATACCCCACGACATCCGGAGCACCCGCAAGGCGTAGACCTTCACCCAGGGCTGTGGCCTCAGTTGAGTGCTTGGGCAACAGGAGAAACTCGGGCGAGCCAGGGCCGCCCAGCAGGGATAGGCGTGCGTAGGGCAGGCCGTTGTCCAATAACAGCGCCATAAACGCTGGGTCGCTCCAGGCCGCATTGGGCATGCCCAGTACGTGGTAGCGCTGTTGCAGGTTACCGAGCCCTTTCTCGCTCAGTCGGTAATGGCTGAGTTCTGCCGGCAGGTTAACCTCCAGCTCACGCCGGCGTGCGTAAGCGATGGCGCAGGCGAAGGATTCACTGTGGTGTTCACCCGTCCAGAAGACTCGCTCCCCCCGCCAACTGGCTTGGCGCAGGTTGATGGGTTCGCCTGCGAGAAAGCGCGGTAGCGCCAAGCTAATGGTTTTGACGAAGTCTTTGTAACTGATGATGCGCACTTGGCGGCACGGTTCACTGGCAGCGAAGACTTCAAAGCTGGTATGGCAGGCTTGCTGAGGATTGCAGGTCGATAGGCCATCGATCATGCGCAGGTCGAACGAGGTCAGTTGCTGTTCTTGCGCTTCAATCACCCGCACCAGCATGGCGTGAGCTTGCGCTTTGTCTTCCTGGACTGGGCCTGAGAGTGCGCTGCGGGGCAGGTCTATCAGACGGTGTAGCTGTGGGCCGTCTTGCCAGCATATGCTGTCACGCACTTGCGGTAGAGGGCTAAAAGGCAGGCGCAGCTGGCTGGCGCGCTCCAGTATCTGGCGTTGTCCACGGCCGATAAGACCTAGTCGTTGCGCTAAGGCACCGAGGCGTGAGCTGAGGGTGGAAGGCTGCTCAGACAGACTCATAGCCAGGTACGAACTCCGAAATCACCATTGCCAGTTTGGCAGAGCCCACGCAGCCCTGCACAGGCATTATCGGCCATGCCGACAGGTTTTTTATGGCCTGCCATTCCGGGAGGCCACGCTTCGGACCGTCGCTGCGCGAGGTAAAAAATAGCTCCCAGCCATTTTTTACTGGGCCGGCACGCGGCGTATGGCAAGATTGCTGCAGTAAGTTGCAAAGGTGCCTCCATGCCCAGTCTGGTGTTTGATATTGCGTTATCGGCCGAGCGCTTACGTGTGGTCTATCAAGGGCGTGCCAACCGGATATTAGTGCAAAGCCGCGATGGACGGAGTGTCAGTGTGCCGGCTCACCATTTTCGGCCATTTCTGACCCATGACGGTGTCTATGGTTCCTTCGAGCTCGAGTTCAGCGCGGCCGGTGAGTTACTCAGCCTACGCCGCTTGGGCTGACAGCACCGTGTGCCTCGCCTATCAGGGGCGCAGCCGGCTATAATCGCGACCTTTGTAACTTTATCGAGCTAAGCCTGCCCATGTATACCCTGGCCCGCGAGCTGCTGTTCAAACTTTCCCCTGAAGCCTCCCATGAACTGTCCATCGACTTGATCGGTGCCGGCGGTCGTCTGGGGCTTAACGGTTTACTGACCAAGAGCCCGGCCGCGCTACCGGTCAAGGTAATGGGGCTGGAATTCCCCAACCCGGTCGGTTTGGCTGCCGGCTTGGACAAGAACGGCGACGCCATCGATGGTTTCGCTCAGCTGGGCTTCGGTTTTGTTGAGATCGGGACCGTGACGCCACGGCCGCAGCCGGGTAACCCCAAGCCACGGTTGTTCCGTCTGCCTGAGGCCGAGGCGATCATCAATCGCATGGGCTTCAACAATCACGGTGTCGATCATCTGCTGGCCCGTGTGCAGGCAGCGAAATACAAGGGCGTGCTGGGCATCAATATCGGCAAGAATTTCGATACGCCGGTCGAGAACGCCGTGGATGACTACCTGCTGTGCCTGGACAAGGTCTATCAGCACGCCAGCTACGTCACCGTTAACGTCAGTTCGCCAAACACCCCAGGCTTGCGCAGCCTGCAGTTTGGCGACTCGCTCAAGCAATTGCTCGAAGCCCTGCGTAAGCGTCAGGAAGATCTGGCTGCACAGTACGGTAAGCGTGTGCCGCTGGCGATCAAGATCGCGCCGGACATGAGTGATGAAGAAACCATCGAAGTTGCCAATGCGCTGGTTGAAGCCGGCATGGATGCGGTGATCGCCACCAACACCACGCTGGGCCGTGAAGGTGTGCATGGTCTGGAGTGTGCTGACGAGGCAGGTGGATTGTCTGGCTCGCCGGTACGTGAGAAGAGCACGCATATCGTGCAAGTGCTGGCCAGCGAGTTGAAAGGGCGTTTACCGATCATCGCCGTGGGCGGGATTACCGAAGGCAAGCATGCGGCTGAGAAGATCGCCGCCGGTGCTAGCCTGGTGCAGATTTACTCCGGCTTTATCTACAAAGGCCCAGCATTGATTCGCGAAGCGGTCGATGCGATTGCTGCGCTACCGAGCAAGTCGTAAACAATAAAAATGGCCGGGAGCCATTTTAAACGTCGCGTAGCGATGGCCAGAAGGTTTGCCGCTCATGGAGGGCAGGCAATAAAAAGGGCTCCCTAAAGGAGCCCCTGGGCTCGCGCCCGCCGCTCGGATGGAGCGCGCATGGTGAGTCGGTAGGTTCCTGAATCAGCCGACAGCGTGAAGTTCGTTGAGTCGATGGATGCCGGCGGTGCCGGTCATGCCGTCCCAATTGTCACCGCGGCCTTCGCGCCAGCCGTTTAACCAGGCTTGGCGGACAGAGGGGAGGGTGAATGGACAGAGTTCGCGGGATTTACCACTGATGCCGTATTGATAGCCGCGCAAAAAAGCTCTTTCTAACGGATCACGCTTAAGTCTTCTCATAGGGTGTAGCCCTCAATGTTGACTGTTATGTCCCTTAGACCTTGAAGCAAGGTCAGGCAGAAACGTTCTGCCTACGGAGTCCGCTGCCGGCGTCGCGAGCCTCCTTGCCAGCACCGTTGCAGTGCTGGCCTGGGTAGATTTCTAACCAATGCGCGGGTGCCTGTGAATGACCGTTTCGTCATAAGGCCGTAACGTTTTTGAGGGTCGTGCCATAAGGCATTGCGTTGGATGCCCTGTTTTTTCGCTGTAACGCCTATGCTGTGGGCGTATGCGTAAGGTGTGCTGGTGTTGTGCTATCGCGAATGAATTGCGATTGAGACTGTTGTTTATTCCGACGAAGGGTCGCGCTTAGACGCTTCGTCACTTATTTTGGCCGTGCCGATTTGTCGGTGCGCCGTTGATTGCCTTAGGCACTGGAAACTCCCATGTCGGATCGTTACGAACTCTTCCTCACTTGCCCCAAAGGCCTCGAAGGCTTGCTGCTTGAAGAAGCCAGCAGCCTCGGCCTTGAAGAGGCACGTGAGCACACCTCGGCCATTCGTGGCATGGCTGACATGGAAACCGCCTACCGTCTGTGCCTCTGGTCGCGTTTGGCCAACCGTGTGCTGCTGGTGCTCAAGCGCTACAGCGTGCAGGACGCCCAGAGCCTTTACGAAGGCGTGCTGGAGGTAGATTGGTTTGAGCACCTGGAGTCCACCGGCAGCTTGGCTGTGGAATTCAGCGGTAACGGCTCAGGCATCGATAACACCCATTTCGGTGCGTTGAAGGTTAAGGATGCCATCGTCGACAAGCTGCGCCTGAAAGACGGTACGCGGCCTTCGGTGGACAAGATCAACCCCGACCTACGGGTGCACCTGCGTCTGGATCGCGGTGAGGCGATTCTGTCTCTCGATCTCTCTGGCCATAGCCTGCACCAGCGCGGATACCGCCTGCAGCAGGGCGCTGCACCGCTGAAGGAAAACCTCGCCGCTGCCGTATTGATCCGCGCCGGTTGGCCGCGTATCGCGGCAGAAGGCGGCGCACTGGCTGACCCGATGTGCGGTGTTGGCACCTTCTTGGTCGAGGCCGCGATGATCGCCGCCGATATCGCGCCGAATATGACCCGTGAGCAATGGGGCTTCAGCAAGTGGTTGGGCCACGTGCCAGCCTTGTGGAAGAAAGTGCATGCCGAGGCCGAAGAGCGCGCAGCAGCGGGCATGGCCAAACCACCGCTGTGGATTCGCGGTTATGAAGCCGACCCACGGCTGATTCAGCCGGCGCGCAATAACATTGAACGTGCAGGCATGAGCCATTGGATCAAGGTCTATCAGGGCGAAGTGGCGACCTTCGAGCCGCGCCCGGATCAGAGCCAGAAAGGCTTGGTTATCTGTAACCCACCCTACGGCGAGCGCCTGGGTGATGAAGCCAGCTTGCTGTATCTCTACCAGAACCTCGGCGAGCGCCTGCGTCAGGCCTGCATGGGCTGGGAAGCAGCGGTGTTTACCGGCGCGCCGGACCTGGGCAAGCGCATGGGTATTCGCAGCCACAAGCAATACGCCTTCTGGAACGGCGCGTTGCCGTGCAAATTGCTGCTGATCAAGGTGCAGCCCGAGCAGTTCGTCACCGGTGAGCGCCGTACGCCTGAGCAGCGTGAACGCGAGCGTGAACAGGCTGAGGCCGATAAGGCGCCGCTTGAACCGGTGGAGCGCCAGTACAACAAGAACGGCAACCCTATCAAACCGGCGGCTGCACCTGCTCCGGTGGTCGAACAGGCGCGCCTGAGCGAAGGCGGCCAGATGTTTGCCAACCGCCTGCAGAAGAATCTCAAGCAGCTGGGCAAATGGGCGCGTAAGGAAGGCGTTGAATGCTACCGCCTGTACGACGCCGACATGCCGGAATATTCCATGGCGGTGGATTTGTATGGTGATTGGGTGCACGTGCAGGAATATGCCGCGCCCAAGTCCATTGATCCGGAGAAAGCCAAGGCGCGTATGTTTGACGCTATTGCCGCGATTCCGCAGGCGCTGGGTGTCGACAAAAGCAAGGTGGTGATCAAGCGCCGCGAACGCCAGAGTGGCACCAAGCAATACCAGCGCCAAGCCACGCAGGGGCAGTTTCTGGAAGTCAGCGAAGGCGGCGTGAAGTTGCTGGTCAATCTGACCGATTACCTGGACACCGGCCTGTTCCTCGATCACCGCCCGTTACGTTTGCGCATTCAGAAAGAGGCCGCCGGTAAGCGCTTCCTCAACCTGTTCTGCTACACCGCCACCGCGACCGTGCATGCGGCAAAGGGCGGCGCGCGCACCACCACCAGCGTTGACCTGTCGAAGA
This sequence comes from Pseudomonas sp. 9AZ, assembly GCF_902506525.1. NCBI lineage: Bacteria > Pseudomonadati > Pseudomonadota > Gammaproteobacteria > Pseudomonadales > Pseudomonadaceae > Pseudomonas > Pseudomonas sp. 9AZ. The sequence continues at coordinate 3,441,727 of NZ_LR733840.1, read as the reverse complement.
CATACTTGGACTGGGCGCGGCGCAACCTGTCGCTCAATGGCTTCTCCGACAAGAACCGTCTGGAGCAGGGCGACGTGATGGCCTGGTTGGCCGAAGACCGTGGCGAATACGAGCTGATCTTTATTGACCCGCCGACCTTCTCCAACTCCAAACGCATGGAAGGCATCTTCGACGTGCAGCGCGACCATGTGCAGATGCTCGACCTGGCCATGGCCCGCCTGACCAAAGATGGGGTGCTGTATTTCTCCAATAACTTCCGCAAGTTTGAGCTCGATGAGAGCTTGGCCGCGCGGTATCAAGTGGAAGAAATCAGTGCATCGACCCTTGATCCAGATTTCGCCCGTAACCCGAAAATCCACCGCGCCTGGCGTTTCAGTCTGCGCGGTTGACCCGTGCGCGCGCCTGCTGACAGGCGCGCCGGGTTAAACCTTGTTGCGGATCAGCGCCCGCAAGGCGAAGCGGTTGGGGTGGCAGGCCTGCGCCACATCGGCAGGCACGGGCAGCGGTTCGTTATTCAGCCAGGCCGCAATCAACTCGCCGGACAGTGGCGCGGTGATCAGCCCCCGTGAGCCATGCCCGCTGTTGATGTACAGGCCGTCGAGCCAGGGGCAGGGCGTATCCGGTACCTGGCGGGCATCCTTACCCAGCACCGCATAGGCCTCGGCAAAGGCGGTGGTATCGGCCAAAGGGCCGACAATTGGCAGATAATCCGGGCTGGTGCAGCGAAAGGCGGCGCGGCCTTGCAGGTGTTCGGGATCGAGTGCCGCAGCATTTAGTGCGCCGCAAAGCTCGGGCGATATCTCGTCCAATAACTGCAGGTTGCTTGCGTGATCGGCGCTGTTCAGCGTCAGATCATCACTATTGAAATCAAAGCTCGCCCCCAGGGTGTGTTCATCCTGGCGTGCCGGCGCTACGTAGCCCTCGGCGCATACTACGGTGTTCAGTGCGCGACTGGCTGCAGTGGCTGGTAAGCGAGTGATCTGCCCGCGAATGCGTTTAAGCGGTAAGCCTGCGCTTTGGGTAAACCCTTTGATCTCGGCGGCACTGGCCAACACAACCACGCTGGCGCTGGCCAGCAGCTGCTTGTCATTCCAGGCTTGCCAGCTATCACCGTCACGGCGCAGCTCCAGCGCCTCCTGATGCAGTCGCAGTTGGATGTTCGGCTGCTGGCTCAGCAGTGCGCACAGCGCCGGTGGATGCACCCAGCCCGCCTCGGGGTAGAAAAGGCCACCAGCGGGCAGGGTTATGCCGGCTTTGGCTTCGGCGGTGCTTCTGTCCAGGTTTGTCAGTAGGTCGGCGGGGAAGGCAGCAGCAAGCTGCGTCTGGCGTTTTGCTTCCTTGGCATCGAAGGCCAGTTGCAGCACGCCGCAGTTGTCCCAGTCCTGACCTTTATGCAGGCACTCCAGTAGCCGGCGGGTATGGCCGTAGCCGCTGACGATCAGGCGTGACAGTGTGGTGTGATGGGCTGATAGCTTGAGGTAGAGCACGCCCTGCGGGTTGCCCGAGGCTTCCTGGGCGATAGCTGCGTGCCGCTCCAATAGGGTGACCTGCCAGCCGCGCTGGGCCAGGCTGGCGGCTGTGGCGCAGCCGGCAAGGCCTGCGCCGATCACCAGTGCGCTGCGCTCGCCAACCGGCAGCTGTGGGCGGGCAAACCAGGGCTTTTCGGCTGTTTCAGCTGTACCGATGAAGCCGCCTTTAAGCACTTCCCATTTTTTTCCCAGCCCCGGTACGCGCTTCATCTTGAAACCAGCCTCGTTCAGGCGGCGGCGTACATAACCGGTACTGGTAAAAGTGCCGAGGGTGGTGCTGGCATGGGACAGCCGGGCCAGTTCGGCGAACAACTCCGGCGTCCACATATCCGGGTTTTTCGCCGGGGCGAAGCCGTCGAGAAACCAGGCGTCGACCTGGGCGTCCAGTTGACCGAACAGCTCTAGGGCATCGCCAATCAACAGGGTCAGGACGATACGCCCGCCGGCAAATACCAGGCGCTGAAAACCTGGGTGCAGCGCCACGTATTGCGCCAGCAGCTGTTCGGTGTAGGGCGCAAGCTCTGGCCACAGCGCCAGCGCACGTTTCAGATCGGTCTTGTGCAGCGGGTATTTTTCCACGCTGACAAAGTGCAGGCGGGCGCCCGTTACGGCGTGCTGTTCAAACAGCTGCCAGGCACAAAGGAAGTTCAATCCGGTGCCGAAGCCGGTTTCGCCAATGACCAACTGCTGATTGGCCGTCAGCGCGGCGAAGCGTTCCGGCAGCTGGTTGTTGGCGAGAAACACGTAGCGGGTTTCGGCCAGCGCGTTCTCGTTGGAGAAGTACACGTCGGCGAATTGGCTGGACAGCGGCTGGCCCTGCTCATCCCACTCAAGGTGGGCTTGCTGGGATGAGGTCTCTGGGGCGGAGGGCATGCTTGGCTTGGTCACAGGTAGTCGATCGCGACGATGTACCAGGTTTTCTCGCCAGTTGGCGTCTGTACCCGCACTTCGGCGTCCAGGCTTTTGCCGATCAGGGCGCGTGCCAGGGGCGAGTCGATGCTGATCAGGTTGTTTTTCAGGTCCAACTCATCTGGGCCGATGATGCGGTAGCGCGATTCAGCACCGTCCTCATCTTCCAAGGTGACCCAGGCGCCGAAGTAGACCTTATCCGGGTCACTGGGCCGGGCGCTGACCACCTTGAGGTTTTCCAGGCGCTTGGTCAGAAAACGTACGCGGCTGTCTATTTCGCGCAGCATCTTCTTGCCGTAGGTGTACTCGGCATTCTCCGAACGGTCGCCCTGGGCGGCAGCTTCACTGACCGACTGGGTAACCTGGGGGCGGCGCACATGCCAAAGCTCATGTAACTCGGCGCGCATGCGGGCCTCTCCCTCGGGGGTGATCAGGGCAGTGCCGGCGGAGCGGGGTGGGCGGTAGCGACTCATAAGAACCTATTTAACGTCTGCTGCGCGTCGGCCCTGCTGCGTTAAAAACAGGCCGGGACGCGGCGTCTCGAAATGCTCATGTACAAAAGTACACTCCGCTTCCTTGCCGCTTTGACCAGCCTGAGGCTGTTACTAACGTAGCGCCTTGCAGGACTCTAGCTCGCAGTCTCTCAGACGGCTGAGAAAAGTGGTGCGCGAGTCTATCAGCCCTCGCGCAGCACCGTCAGCGGGCTGATGTTTAGCGCCCTGCGCGTGCCGAGAACGCCTGCCGTACCGACCAGCAGCGCACCAATCAACGGCAGCAAGAGCAACCAGGGGTGCGGTTGCCAGGTGAGGTCGAAGGCAAAGCGATAGAGCAGAAAGCTGATTAGCTCACAGCCAAAAGCCGCCAGCAGCCCGCTTGAGGCACCAAGCAGGCCGAACTCCGCACGACGAGCCTTGATCAGCAGCTTGCGCTCGGCACCCAGGGCGCGTAGCAGAGCGCCCTGGCGAATGCGTTCATCCAGGGTTGCTTGCAGCCCGGCGAACAGCACTGCAAGGCCGGCCGCCAGCACGAACAGCAGGACAAACTCGATGGCCAGGGTGACTTGGGCGAGAATGCTGCGCAGTTGTTCCAGCAGCGCCTCGACCTGCAGCAAGGTCACGGCCGGGAAGGCACGCGACAGCTCAACCAGCTGCTTTTCGTACTGCGGCGGCAGATAGAAACTGGTCAAGTAGGTGACCGGTAGATCCTGCAGGGTGCCGGGCTGGAAGATCATATAGAAGTTGGGCTGGAAGTTATTCCAGTCCACTTCACGCAGGCTGCTGACCACCGCATCTCGGTTAAGGCCGCCGACGCTGAAGCTCAAGCGGTCGCCGAGTTTCAGTTGCAGGCTTTCGGCAAGTTCGGACTCCACCGATACGCCCGGCAATTCGCTGGTGTTGGCATCCGTCCACCAGTTACCGGCGATCAAGTTGTTATCCGCTGGCAAATCCTCGGCCCATGTCAGGCTTAGGTCGCGGCGAATCGCGCGCTCGCCCTGGGATTCCTTGCTGACGATCTGTCGTACCGGCTCGCCATTGATCATCACCAGTCGACCGGGCACCACGGGGAACAATGGTGCGGGGTGCGGTGATAGTTCATTAAGGCGAGCGGCAAAAGCGTCCTTGTCTGCCGGCAGGATATTCAGGGCGAAGTGGTTAGGCGCATTTTCGGGCAGCTGATCCTGCCAGGTGTCGAGCAGCTCGCCACGCAACAAGGCGATCAGCGCCATGGCCAGAATGATCAGGCCGAAAGCCAGCGACTGTCCGGCTGCAGCCAGTGGGTGACGCAACAATTGGCCCAGGCCCAGCCGCCAGGGCAGTGAAGCGCCGGCCAGCATGCGGCGCAGGCTCTGTAGACCGAGCAGCAGCAATCCACCCAGCAGCAATGCGGTTACCAGGCCTCCACCGAGCAGCGCGAAAGTCAGCTGCAGGTCGAGGCTCAAGCGCCACATGATCAGGCCCAGAGCCAGCAAGGCGGCGCCATATACCAGCCAGGAGCTGGCCGGCACCGGCAGCAGATCGCGGCGCAGGACTCGCAACGGCGGCACACGGCCGAGTGCGGCCAGTGGCGGCAAGGCGAAGCCGGCGAGGGCGACCAGTCCGGTGGCCATGCCGGCCAGCGCAGGCCACAGGCCGCCAGGCGGAATCTGCGCTGGGAGCAGGCCCTGCAGCATATTGAACAGAGCCAGTTGAGCCAGCCAGCCCAGCAATGCGCCGATCAGGCTGGCGGTAATCCCCAGCAGTGCCAATTGCAGGCTGAACAGACCGAGTGCCTGGTTACGGGACAGCCCCAGGCAGCGCAGCAGTGCGCTGGCATCGAAACGCCTGGCGGCAAACCGCGCTGCCGAAAGGGCCACGGCCACCCCGGCCAGTAGCACGGCGGCCAGGCTGGCGAGGTTCAGATAGCGTTCGGCGCGGCCTAGGGCGCTGCCGACCTGGCGATTGCCATCTTTGGCATCTTCCAGGCGCTGGTTGGGGGCGAGGGTGATGCCCTGACGATACTGCGCCAAGGCATCAGCCTCGCCGCGCCACAGCTCCTGATAGCGTACGCGGCTGCCCGGTTGCACCACGCCCGTGGCGGCGAGGTCATCCAAGTGCATCAGCAGGTGCGGCGTCAGGCTATAGAAGTCACCGGCTTCATCCGGGAGAAAGGTCAGTACGCGGGTCAGACGCAGGGTTTTGGCGCCGACTTCAACGCTGTCGCCGGGTTTCAGATTGAGGGCAACAAACAGCCGTGCTTCGGCCCAGGCTTCACCAGGCTGCGGGCCGGTGCCGATTTGTTCAGTGTCATACAGCGCGGCGGCACTCTTCAGTTCGCCCCGCAGCGGGTAAGCGCTGTCAGCTGCTTTGATGCTTGCCAGCTGGATACCCGCATCGCTGGCCACCACGCTGGAGAATTCCACCAGCTGGGCATGCTCCAGCCCCAATTGTTTACCCGTGCTTATTTGCTCGGGTGCGCTGGGCGAGCTGCCCGTCAGGCGCAGGTCGGCAGCGAGAAATTCAGTCGCGCGCAGCAGCATGCCGTCGTTCAGGCGTGCGCTGAAATAACCAATGGCCGTGCTGGCGGCGACGGCGATCAGCAAGGCGAAAAACAACACACGCAGCTCGCCTGCGCGGGCATCGCGCAGCAACTGACGGCTAGCGAGAGAAAGCAGGCGGGTAAATGGCAGCTGTTTCATCAAGGTTCCACGTGGTCGACCAGGTGACCGCCTTCTAGGCGGATCAGGCGTTGGCAGCGGTGCGCCAGGCGTTCGTCATGGGTGACCAATACCAGGGTCGCGCCTCGCTCCTGGTTCAGTTCGAACAGCAGATCGCTGATGCGCTCGCCGGTGTGGCTGTCGAGGTTACCGGTGGGCTCGTCGGCAAACAGTACCGCGGGCTCGGCAGCAAAGGCGCGGGCGATGGCTACACGTTGCTGCTCACCGCCGGAGAGCTGACGTGGGTAGTGCGTGAGGCGTTGGCCCAGGCCGACACGGTCCAGCAGGGTGCGGGCGCGCTGGCGGGCATCGGCATGGCCCTCAAGCTCCAGCGGTAGCATGACGTTTTCCAGGGCATTCAAACTGTCGAGCAACTGGAAGGACTGAAAGACGAAACCGACGTGCTCTGCGCGAACGCGCGCACGCTGATCTTCATCGAGGCTGGCTAGGTCGTTACCGGCCAGCACCACGCTGCCACTACTGGGTAGATCGAGACCGGCGAGCAGGCCGAGCAGGGTGGATTTACCCGAACCGGAGCTGCCGACAATCGCCAAGCTGCCACCGGAAACCAGCTCCAGCGACAGATCATGGAGTATGGTTAGCTCGCCTTCCGTGCTAGGGACCACTTTGCTAAGGTTTCGCGCGGTGAGAATACTTGAGCTCATGGAGAATCCAATGCGTAAGTGGTTGATCGGTACTGCCCTGAGCCTGCTGCTGTGGGGGCCGGCGGCGTTCGCGGGTACCGTGCTGGTCGTCGGCGATAGTATCAGCGCGGCTTTTGGCCTGGATACCCGCGAGGGATGGGTCGCCTTGTTGGAAAAACGCTTGGCCGAAGAGGGTTTTGCCCACCAAGTAGTCAATGCGTCGATCAGCGGCGACACCAGCGCAGGCGGCGCCGCACGGCTGCCAGCGCTGCTTACAGAGCATCAGCCGGAGCTGGTGATTATCGAGTTGGGAGGCAATGATGGCCTGCGTGGCCAGCCCCCTGCGCAATTGCAACAAAACCTTGCGGCCATGGTGCAGGCATCGCAGCAGAAGGGCGCCAAGGTGCTGATTCTTGGTATGCAGCTACCGCCCAATTACGGTGTGCGCTACACCACGGCGTTCGCTGAGGTGTTCCCCAAGGTGGCGAAGGCGCATGACGCTGCCCTGGTGCCTTTCGTGCTGGAGGGCGTAGGTGGTGTGCCTTCGCTGATGCAAAACGACGGCATTCACCCCACTGCTGAGGCGCAACCCAAGCTGCTGGAAAACGTCTGGCCGACCCTGAAACCTTTGCTCTGACGGGCTTTTCTGTACCGTGCCTTTCGGCTAATGTGGCGGCCCCGCACTGGAGCCCTCAATGCCGCGTCCTGCCTGGTCCTTGCATGCCTACCAACTGATCGAGCCCGACGAGCAGCTTGACCTGTTCGCCTGCCGAGAAGTGCGTGTGCACCTGCTGGCGCGTCAGCTTGAGTTAGGTGAGTTTGCCGACCGCACGTTATGCGGCGGTTTGCTTCCCGCGCAACCCGTATGGCGTGATCTGGATAAAGCGATGCTGCGCGACAAACGCTTGTGCCCGGCATGCCGGGCCACACTTGATGCGCAGAAACGCGGTGATCGTCCAGCATTGCCAGCTAGCTGAGCTATCCAAGCAGCTGATCAATCGGTGTACAATCGGCCCCAACTTTTACCAACCTTTTTCGTCAGGAATTTCCGGATGTTGTCGCGTGCCTTTGCCGTCACTCGTTGCCTGCCGCTTGCCGCTGTATTTGCGGTTGCGTCTGCTAATGCTCTTGAGTTTCCTCTGCCCCCGCCTGGTGAGGATATCGTTGGCGAAGTGCAGGTAATCCAAGCCAAATATGAGGACACCTTTGCCGACTTGGGTGTGGCAAATGATTTGGGTTATTTGGAAATGGTTGTTGCCAATCCGGGTGTTGACCCCTGGCTGCCGGGCGCTGGCAACGAGATTATTTTGCCGACGCGTTACATTCTGCCGCCTGGCCCGCGTGAAGGTATTGTGATCAACCTCGCCGAGTACCGTCTGTACTACTACCCGAAAGGTCGCAACGTGGTTTACACCTATCCACTGGGTATTGGTCGCGAGGGCTGGAGTTCGCCGGTTGCCAATGCGCGCATCACGGCCAAGACGCCAAACCCGGGCTGGACACCGCCTAAATCGATCCGTGAAGAGCATGCTGCCGATGGCGATCCGTTGCCAGCTTACGTGCCGCCAGGCCCTAATAATCCGCTTGGCCCATACAAGTTAGGTTTGTCGGTGCCGGGTTACCTGATCCATGGCTCCAATAAGAAGTTTGGTATTGGTATGCGGGTAAGTCATGGCTGTTTCCGCATGCTCAACCACAACGTACTGAAGCTGGCATCGATGGTTTCCGTGGGTACTTCGGTGCGCATTATCAACGAGCCTTACAAGTTTGGTCGCAGTGGCGGCAAGGTCTACCTGGAAGCCCATGCTCCGCTAGATGATTCGGGCGATGCTTCGGTTGTTGATAAGCACACGGCCGTCATCAATGCGCTGCTGAAAAATGATCAGTTCGCCGACCTGCGTCTGGACTGGGAAATGCTGCGCGAAGTGGTAGCTGCTGAAGATGGCTTGCCGGTTGAAATTGCTCAGCCTGATCAGGCCATGGTGGCGACTGAGCCGGCTATCTGACTTCAGCTTGTTCAAAAGGCCCGTTATGCGTAATCGCTGACGGGTTTTTTATTGCCTATAAAACGGTAGTCATTTTTGCTGGGCAATAAAAAAGCCGACCCAGAAACTGGGTCGGCTTGTCATAGCCTTATGAGCTATTACTTGCGGCTGGCTTTTTCCAGCATACGCAGAGCGCGCTCATTGGCTTCGTCAGCAGTTTGCTGAGCCTTCTGAGCAGCAGCCATAGCGTCATCAGCCTTACGGTAGGCTTCGTCGGCACGGGCTTGAGCGCGAGCGGCTGCATCTTCAGTTGCAGTCAGACGAGCTTCAGTTTCTTTGGACATGCTGCTGCAACCGGTAGCCAGAACTGCGGCCAATGCCAGAGCAGAGAATTTCAGAACGTTGTTCATCGTGTTCCCCTTGAGGTGGAGTTTTTCCATAAAAGCAATTTCCTAATGGTAGGAAATTAGCCGGCGTACATACTACCTGTAACTTGTAGTAAGTAAACGGAGGCAAGGCAAGCCGCCAGAGTTTTTTTCTGCTTTATGCATAGCCGGCCACTTATTTGAGATGTTTTGGTTAAAAAACAATCAGTTCCGAGGCTTCTTGCAGTCATACGGGAAGCACTGAGGTCAGGCTACAGTCGCGTTGATCACTCTAGGGGCTTGGAAATGATGCCGTAAGTTATCTGATGGTGAATCATCCGAAGGATGCCGTGTCTACAAACGTTGCCGACGCCGACATAGACATCGTTCGGATTGCTTGTGTGCCGAAATGACGCGAGGTGCGATCTAAGTTATTGATTCACGTGACCTCGCCGGTTTTTGCCTGATAAGCTCGTGAATATTGCCTACAACTTAATTGGTGCAGATGCTGCACCACATGACTGTAGGGGCGAAAGCGGGTTGCGCGTTTTAACAGAGGAGTTGCAATGAGCGAGGCGTTGTCCATTCACCATGACCTGGCAGGCCATCAATTCGAGACCACAGTGGATGGTGATCGGGCATACCTGGCTTATATGGACCTTGGGAAGCAAACCCTGGATATCTATCGCACCTTTGTGCCCAATTCGTTGCGTGGGCGCGGGATCGCGGCTGCGTTGACCGAGCATGCGCTGCAGTATGCCGAGCTGCTGGGGTATACGGTGATTCCTTCATGTTCCTACGTCGAACGTTACATGGTTCGCCGCCAGCGTCATGCGGATAAAAGCTGATTGACACGTATACGAAAAGGCCAGTCATTGACTGGCCTTTTTTATATCTGCCTTTCGTCTTTGCAATCAGATTTTGGCGATTAGATTGCCAGCGTGCAGGCCACATTCTTTCTGTGTTGCTTCTTCCCACCACCAGCGGCCTTCGCGCTCATGCTGGTTAGGCAGCACCGGGCGCGTGCACGGCTCGCAACCGATGCTGATAAAGCCGCGTTCGTGCAGGCTGTTGTAGGGCAGTTCGAGCATGCGGATATAGGCCCAGATGTCTTCGCTGCTCATCTGCGCCAACGGGTTGAACTTGTATAGGGCGTTGTCTGCTGTAGAAAAGGCGCCGTCAATTTCCACTACAGCAACCTGGCTGCGCGTGCCGGGGCTCTGGTCACGGCGCTGGCCTGTGGCCCAGGCTTTTACCGTGGCAAGCTTGCGGCGTAGCGGGGCAGTTTTGCGGATGCCGCAGCATTCACCATGGCCGTCCTTGTAGAAGCTGAACAGGCCCTTTTCCTTTACGAAGGGCTCCAGCGCGGCTGCCTCCGGCGAGAGTATGTCGATGCTGATGTTGTAGTGCTCGCGCACCTGATCGATAAAACGGTAAGTCTCCGGATGCAGGCGACCGGTGTCGAGGCTGAAGACTTTTACGTTCTTGTTGAGTTTCCATGCCATGTCGACCAGCACCACATCTTCTGCGCCGCTGAAAGACAGCCATAGTTCATCGCCAAAGTGTTCAAAGGCGAGTTTGAGAATGTCTTGAGGCGACTTATTGGCGTAGCTTGCCGCCAGCTCGGCTGCATCGAAGGGTTGGCTCATCGGCTGAATTCCTAGTTATGGTGACGTCGCGCGTCTTTGTGTGGCGATGGTAGCAAAAGCGGGTTATACGACTAAATAACCAAGTGCCGTAGTAGACCTTTGATTTGGGTATAAAGCTCTGCGTTGCAGAGCTTTAGGGGAGCGGCTAGAGTGCCGCCTTCTCAAATAAATCCAAGCTAGGAGTGTCCTGTGGAAATCGCGTGTCTCGACCTGGAAGGCGTGTTGGTCCCGGAAATCTGGATCGCCTTCGCGGAAAAAACTGGCATCGAATCGCTGAAAGCGACCACCCGGGATATTCCGGACTATGACGTGCTGATGAAGCAGCGCCTGCGCATCCTGGATGAGCACGGCCTGAAGCTGTCCGATATTCAGGAAGTCATTGCCACGCTCAAGCCACTGGACGGTGCGGTGGAGTTTGTTGATTGGCTGCGCGAGCGTTTTCAGGTGGTGATTCTCTCGGACACCTTCTACGAGTTTTCCCAGCCCCTGATGCGTCAGCTGGGTTTCCCGACTCTGCTATGCCACAAGCTGATCACCGATGAAACGGATCGCGTAGTGGATTACCAACTGCGCCAAAAGGACCCCAAGCGTCAGTCGGTCATCGCCTTCAAGAGCCTCTACTATCGCGTGATCGCGGCGGGTGACTCGTATAACGACACCACCATGCTTAGCGAAGCCCACGCCGGTATCCTGTTCCATGCCCCGGACAACGTGATTCGCGAATTCCCGCAGTTCCCTGCAGTACACACCTATGAAGACCTCAAGCGCGAGTTCCTCAAGGCATCCAATCGCGAGCTGAGCCTGTAATCAGCGCTCTATTGAAAAGCCCGCATTTGCGGGCTTTTTTGTGGCCTGCCATCCATGGCGGCCACCCTTCGGGCCGTCGCTGGGCGACGTCAAAAACTTCTCCCGGAAGTTTTTTGTGTCTGCCGTCCAGTTCAATCGCAGAACTGCTCTAGTGTCTTCAGCAGCACTTTGACCTTGGTAATCGATTCCTGGTATTCGGCCTGGCCGTTTGAGTCGGCGACGATGCCACCGCCACCCCAGCAGCTGATCTGTCCGTCCTTGGCCAGCAGGCTGCGAATGGCGATTGAGCTGTCCATTTCGCCGCGGACATCCAGATACAGCAGCGAGCCGCAATACAGGGCGCGGCGAGTGGGCTCCAGTTCATCGATGATCTGCATAGCACGGATCTTTGGCGCGCCAGTAATCGAGCCGCCGGGGAAACTGCCGGCAATTAAGTCCAGGGCATCTTTATCCGCTGCCAGCTCGCCGGTCACGGCGCTGACCAAGTGATGCACATTGGGGTAGCTTTCCAGGGCGAAGAGCTCTGGTACCCGCACCGAGCCGACGGTGCAGCTGCGGCCCAAGTCATTACGCAGCAAGTCGACAATCATTAGGTTTTCTGCCCGGTCCTTGCTGCTGCCCAGCAGGGCGTCGGCTTGCGCCTTATCCCGCTCTGCATCGGTATGGCGAGGACGGGTGCCTTTGATCGGTCGCGTTTCCACCTGGCCTTCGCTGATGCGCATAAAGCGCTCAGGCGACAGGCTGATGATGGCGCCGCCGTCTGGCAACGTCTGATAACCCGAGAAGGGTGTTGGGCAGGCGGCGCGCAGGGCTTGGTAGGCGGTCCACGGCGAGCCTTGATAGCCCGCGCGAAAGCGTTGCGCATAATTCACTTGATAACAGTCACCGGCCTGAATGTAGGCCTGAATCCGCGCAAAACATTGCAGGTACTCGGCTTCGCTGGTATCCGACTGAAAATGCTCAAGCAGCTTGAAGGGGTGCAGCACAGGCGCTGCCTGCATGGCAAACAGCGTGCTAAGGCGCTGGCGTTCTGCCGCGTCCAGGCTTGGGTGAAACATCAGCTGGCTGCGTTGTTGCTGGTGATCGGTGATCAGGGCCCAGGCGTAGAGGCCAAAACGGGCATCGGCCAGGTTGAGGTCGTCGAGAGCTTGGGCCGGCAGCTGTTCAAGTCTGCGGCCGAAGTCGTAACTCAGGTAGCCAATCAATCCGCCGACGAACGGAAGCGGATTATCTGCCGGTGTTTGGCATTCGCCGAGACTGGCAAGGCTCTGGCGTAGGCGTTGCAGGAAAGCGTTGGCCGTTTCGTCGGGTGCTGGTGCCAGCTCTGCCAATGGCCAGGCGCTGATAAGGTCATAGCGTCCACGCTGCGCGGTTGGGCGTCCGGCATCCAGTAAGACGGCACCGGGGGCATGCATGACGCTGCTGAAGTAACGCGAAGGGTCTGCGAGGTAGGGCAGAGCCTGTACAAGGCAAGTAGGCATATGACACTTTCAAGGTGCGCGGACGCCGATTGTAGAACGTCGCCAACATTCATCCTAGAGCTTGCGCGTGGGTTTACTCGGGATGCTTGTGCTCATTAGTATGGAACTGTCCCCGGATGTTCGATGTGACTCATAAAACAATAATTACTACGGGATCAAGGCCATGGATGAAGTAATGGATCCTGCCGCTGGGAGCCTCTTGCGTGCCAAGCTGATGCCACCTCAAGCGTCTGCTGATTATCTGGTCAGGCCGCAGCTGGAATCGGCGCTGTCTGGCAATCCCCATGCGCGGGTGCTGCTATTGGCTGCCCCGGCTGGCTTCGGTAAAACCAGCGCATTGGTTGCGTTAGCCCAGGCGCGGGCACACAGCGGTCAGGCTGTTGCCTGGTTGTCGCTTGGCCCTGGTGACGATGAGCCTTCTCGTTTTCTGCTGCAGCTGATTGAAGCGCTTTCGTGTCTGTTACCAGGCTTTGGCGCAGAAGCTTTGGCTTACCTGCAGAACACCATGCGTGTTCCGGTATCTGCGGTGATGGAAAGTCTGCTGGTGGACCTGCCGCAGCTGGAAACCCCGCTGCTGCTGGTGCTCGATGATCTGCACCTGATTCAGGACGCCGAGTTGCTGAACGCACTCAATCGCCTGATCAAATTTGCCCCTGAAAGTTTTACTCTGGCCATCGGTAGCCGCTCGCAGCCGGCACTTAACCTGGCCACCCTGCGCGCCAAGGATTTGCTGGTGGAGATCGGTGAGCAGGAACTGCGCTTGAGCAAGGCGGAAACCCGCGATTACTTGCAGCGCTGCGGTTTGCAGCTGGATGCCGTGGCGTTTTCGGCGCTGTACAGCCAGACCGAAGGTTGGATGGTGGGCGTGCACTTGGCCAGCCTCTGGCTGCGTCATCAACCCCAGGCCGCTGCACAGATTGCCGACATGGGCACGGATCAGGTCGCTGTGGGTGCGTACCTGCTGCGTAGCGTGTTCGAGCAGTTGCCCGCCGACAAACAAGAACTCCTGCTGGCTCTGGGCGTGGCGCAGCAGCTCAGTGGTGACCTGGCTAATGCCCTGACCGGGCGGCATGACGGCCAGCAGTTGCTGGAAGAGCTGGAAGCGATGCAGCTCTTCCTCCTACCGCTGGACCGCGAAAGGCAGTGGTATCGCTTTCATAACCTGTTTGCCGAATTCTTGCGCAGCCGCCTGAAAGAGCGCGACCCGGAGCGTTTCAAGCAGCTGCATTTCAACGCCAGCCTGTGGTTCACCAACCACCATATGCAGAACCTGGCCATTGAGCATGCGTGCCTCGCCGAAGACCCGGAAATGCTCGCGGCATTGGTCGATGGTTGCGGCCTGGAGTTGATCAACCGTGGTCAGCTCAACCTGATCTACAAATGGCGTCAGCACGTACCGGATGAGATTGCCGAGCGCTTTCCCGTACTGGTACTCGCCGATGTCTGGACCCGTGCCGCCGAGCTTGGCTTGGTTGAAGCCAACCGCATGCTCGATGAGCTGCTGGAGCGCTGGACGGAAGCCAAGCAGGGCGCGCCGCTGAGCGACAAGTTGTTGGCAACCCTGGCGATCAAGTCGGTTATCGCCTTGCAGAAGGATGATTTGCAGACCTGTATAGCCCTGGCGCGGCGGGTTGAAGTGCAGCTGGGCCAGCACACCGCCTTTCTTGAAGTGGCGATGCTGATCGTCGGCGCGCTGGCTAATGTGATGATCGGCCAGCCGGACCAGGCCAAACGTTTGCTGGCTCTGGCGCAGCAGCGCAATCACTTCCTCGAAGGGCGCTATCTGGATATGCAGTTGGCCAACGTCGAGGTGCTGCTGAGTCTGGAGCAGGGGCAGATCCGTCAGGCCGAGCTGCTGTTCGCCCAGTTGCGCGCGCGGGTCATACCCTGGTTTTCCGATCGGTCGCGGGCATTGGCATTGCCGACCATCACCGAAGCCCTGATTGCCTATAACCAAGGACGCCTGGAAGGTATTGAGGAGCGGCTGCGCTGGGCGCTGGCCACGGTTGATGTGATCAATCCGATCGATCTATATGCCCAGGGCATGCTGTGCATGGCCCATGTGCAGCGCATGCAGGATAACCCCAAGGATGCCTACGCCAGCCTGGTGCTGATGCAGAACTTGGCCGCGCGCAACCAGTCCTGGCGTTTCTATGCCCAAGCGGTGGCCGATGAGGTGGTGCAGATTCTTCAGGAGCCTGCAGCGGACCGCCTCAAGCGCGCCGAACAACGCCTCAAAACGGTGGACTGGAGCAAGCTTGCAGATCATTACCAGCACATGCGTTTTAACCCCGTGCTGTGGGTGCGCGGCCTGACCCGCATTCGCCTGCAGCAGGCGCGCGGCCATTACAGCGAAGCGCTGCATGAAATCACTCAGCTGCGCGGCATGTTGTTGGATAACTGGCACGGCTTGCATCGCTTGCGACTCGATTTGCTGGCGGCGCTGAGTTATCAGCGTTTGGGTTACCAGGAGCGTGCGCAAAGTTTGCTGGTGCAATGTTTGATTGGTGCAGAGCGCGAAGGGGTGCGCAGCTTGTTTGTAGAGGAGGGCGAAGCTATTCGTCTGCTGCTGCAGCAGCTAGAGGCCGCCGAACGCCAGCCCGCGCTGCAAGGGTTTATCCGTGGCTTGCTGGCTATTTGGCCGGGCAACAGTGCGCGGCAATCGCAGGAAGTACTCGAAGAGGGGCTGACCGAGCGCGAGCGTGAGGTGGTCTGCCTCGCTGCTCAGGGCATGTCGAATGACGAGATCGGCCAGCAACTGTCATTGGCCCTCGGTACTGTCAAATGGCACCTGCACAACATTTACGAAAAGCTCAAGGTGCGTAACCGCACACAAGCCATCCGCCGCGCGCGTGAACTGAGTCTTCTTGATCAATGAATAGCCAATCGAAACCCCGTCCGGGCAAGTTACCGTTACTGCGCACCAAGTTGTTTCCTGCTGAGTCCGCCGGCCGGCCGTTGTTGGCCCGTGATGCCTTGCTCGACCGGTTATTCAAGGCGCGCGAGCAGCGTCTGATTCTACTCAGCGCGCCGGCGGGCTTTGGCAAGAGTACGGTGCTGAGTCAGTTTCGTCTGCGCTTGCTGGAGACTGGTGCGCGGGTCGCCTGGTTGTCCTGCGATGAGGCCGACAGCGAGCCACAACGTTTGCTGCATTACCTGATCGCGTCCATTGAGGCGCAACTGCCGGGCTTTGGAGCAAGCACCGCACGTCTGCTGCGTGACGACCTGAGTGTGCCGAATGAGCTGCTGATGGATTCGTTTATCGGCGACCTGAAAAGGGTTCAAGGCGATCTGTACTTGATCTTTGATGACTTTCATCGCGTGCGGCATGTCGATCTGGGGCCGCTGGTCAATTACTTCGTCAAGCAGGTGCCAGCCAATGTGCGGATGATCGGTAGCACGCGCTACAAACCGCGTTTTCTCGATGAGCAGCCGGTTATTTCGCCCTGGGCGCTGTGGATCAAGGCAGACGAGCTGCGGCTGACTCGAGGCGAGACGGAAGCCTATTTTCATGAGCTTAAGCAGCTGCAGCTGAGCAGTGCCGAGCTGGACTTGCTACACCGGCGTACCGAAGGGTGGATTACGGCCTTGCACTTGGTGGCGCTGGCACTGGCGCGGCAGCCCGAGCGCGCTGCATTTCTCTCAGGGCTGTCAGGCACTGAGCGCAATATCGCTGATTACTTGGCTGAGGACGTGCTTGATCATCTGCCGCAGGATCAGCAGCTGTTTCTCGATCAGACGTCGGTGCTGGATGAGTTCAATGCCGAGTTGTGCAACGCCCTGACCGGTCGCACGGATGGCGCGCAAATGCTCAAGCGCCTGCAAACGGCCCAGCTGTTTATCATCGCGCTGGACGAGCAGGGCGAGTGGTTTCGCTATCACCACTTGTTTGCCGAATTTCTTCAGGGCCGCCTCAGTCGTGCGGGTGATCCAACCCATCTGCTGCATGCCGCCGCTCGTTGGTGTGAAAGCCATGAACTGACCGATAAATCGGTCAAATACGCCCTGCGCGCGCGGGATTACGCATTTGCCGCTGAGTTGCTGGAACGCCAGGGCGCGACGCTGATTGCGGGTAATCAGGTGTACGGCATCCTGGCGATCCTTAAGGATGTACCCTCGGAGGTTATCCGTGAACATCCGGTGTTTCAGATTTTCTACGCCTGGCAGCTGGCCTTCGAGCAGAAGTACGCCGAAGCCGAAGCGCTGATCGAGGAGGTCAGCACGCGCCTGATGCAAGGGCGTGGCAAACCGATGCACTTTGGCCTGGCGGTACTGCTGGCGGTGGCCCAGGTGCTCAAGGCGCTGGTGCTGCTGTATCAGGACAAGCTTGAGGGCGCGCTGAAGGTGGCGCGGCACTGGCTGGCTCTGGTGCCGGATAACCAGCCGATTTTCCGCGCCAGCATGTCCTGTATTCAGGCTGCGGCCTACGCGTTGCTGGGTGAGTTCGGTGAGGCGGCCAAATCGATTGCGGTGGCGCGTGACAACCTGGAGCAGGCCGATAGCGAATACCTGCATGCGGTGGTCAGCCTGATTGAGGCACTGATTTGCAAGGAAATGGGCCAGCCCGAGCGCGGTCGCGTCTTGGCTGAAAGTGCGCGCGCGCGGGTCGAGCAGGTATTTGGTCGGCGCAGTCGGGTCGGCGGGCCGTTGGCTCTGGCTTATGCGGATTTGCTTTATGAGCAGGATCGGCATGCGGCGATTCTCGCTGAGCTGCCGCTGGCAACCACCTGGCGCGACGTAGCCACGCCGGTTGAGCTGATCAGTCGCGGCAAACTGGTGATGGCCAAGGCGCGGTTCTTTGCTGGCGAGGGTGAGTCGGCCCTGGCTGAGTTGGACGAATGGTTGGCCGGTTTGCATGGTCCTGGGTATGAGCGCGTCTATGCCCTGGGCATGAGCTGCAAGGTGCAGTTTCTGCTGTGGCTGCGTAAGCCCAATGAGGCCGAGCGCACCTGCCTGCAGCTGCAACGCCACCTAGCGGTCCTACCGCCTGGGCGGTATGCCGATGCGGAAACCGTGCAGGTGTTGTCGGAGGCGCGGCTGGCCCTCTGCGAGCGACGTGCAGACAAGGCGCAAGCCATACTCGAAGCCTGCCTAGCCAAACAGACGGCCGAGCATCAGCGTGATCGGCGCTTGCGTCTTTCCTTGTTACTTTCTGTGGCGTACTGGCGCAAAGGTAACAGCGACAAGGCCTTTGCCTTGCTCAAAACCACGCTAGAGGATGCCTGGGCCAGCGGTTACCGGCGCATGTTTCTGGATGACGCACTCTGGCTGCTACCGCTCTGGGACGCTTGGTACAGTGCGGAATCCAAGCGAGCCAGCGCCTGGCAAGGACTGGCTGAACAGCTGCGCGAGCAATGCCGTCGATTGTCTATAGACCTAGAAACTTTCGATGAAAATCAAGATGTTAGCCATCGAGAGCGGGAGATTTTGCGCTTTGTCGCGGCCGGTTTGTCGAACCGTGATATCGCCCAGGCGGTGCATTTGTCTGAGGCCACCATCAAATGGCACTTACACAACCTGTTCGCCAAGCTGGGTGTGCGCAGCCGCACGCAAGCGGTTTTGAAGGGCAAGAGCCTGGGGTTGTTGAGTGAAGCATGAGGTTTGGCTGGCTGATTGGCGCCAGATGGGCGCTCCATCCCTTGGATGGGCTGGCAGCCAGGGCCTGCACCAGTAGTTTTAACGTCAGGACGAGAAGCATGGTGCTTCACGATTCCAAGCCTGACGCGAATAGGGAAGCAGTGTCAGACCTGGTGAGCGGCGCACGCCGCTAGCTGAGACGGACAGGAGTCCAGAGCAGCCTGCCGGGGACAACCCATTAGTGAACTGTGGAGACAATAACAATGAAAACCCTCAAGCAACTGGCCCTGGCCACCGCTGTTCTGGCTGTTCCTTTCATGGCTCAGGCTGAGCTCAAGGCCATGGATGACACTGCTCTGGCAACCGTAACCGGTCAGGACGGTATCAGCATCTCCGGTAGCTTCAACGGCACCATTGGCAGCCTGGTTTACACCGACGGCGACGCTGGCGGCGGTTCGCTGCGTATGGAAACCGTTGCCTTCACCGGCTTCAACATCTCCGACACTGCTCCCGTCAAAGTTGACGTGGTGGAAAACGCCAGTGGCACTCAGCAGCTGCAAATCAGCCTGCCGACCATCACTGGTCAGCTGAGCGTGGGTGCTATCAAAATTGGTGACACAAACGCTGCAAGCATCGGCTCCCTGGCTGTTAACGACATGAACATGGCTGGTACCACCGTAAAAGTCTGGGGCCACTAAGTTCGCTTAGTTGTTCCGCGTGATGAAAAGTCTTACCGGCTTCGGCCGGTAGGACTTTTCTCTTGTTGGATAGGAGTGCGGTTGGCTGATGATCGAGATTCTGCTGGGCAGCCTGATCGGTGTGTGGGGCTTTAGCGAGGCGGTGGATACCAAACCGCCTGCGCCGGGTACTGTGCATATCAATCAGCACTTGCTGCCGAATGGGCCTTTGCGTGAGACGGTGACGCTTGAGCCGATGAGCCAGTTGCAGTTTCGCAATGTGATTCGTCAGGCCTATGACTACAGCTGTGGATCGGCTGCGCTGACCTCGCTGCTGGATTATTTCCTTGGCCGTAACCTGCAGGAGCGCCAGGTGATGGAAGGCCTGTTGCAGTTTGGTGAGGCTGACAAAATCGTTGAGCGGCGTGGGTTTTCCCTGCTCGACATGAAGCGCTTTGTCACCGCGTTGGGTTACAAAAGCGGTGGATTTCGGGCGGGCTTTGCCGATCTCGACGCGCTTGAGCATCCAGCCATCGTGCCGATCGAATATGCCGGCTTCAAACACTTTGTGGTGGTGCGCGATGTGTACAACGACCATGTTTTTGTGGCGGATCCGGCACTTGGCAATATCAGTTTTACCCGTACGCGTTTTGAGGAAATCTGGGATCAGAACGTGCTGTTTGTGATTTTCCCCAATGGCAATGAGCCGCCAAATGCCCTTGCCTTGAGCGAGCAGGATTTGCGCATCATCGATGACCGCACCATCAGCTTGCTGGCATTTCGCGAGTTTCCACAGATGACCAAGTTCACCGAGAACCAAGCCACAGAGCTGGGTTCCGAGGGCGATATTCGCTATATCCGACGCAAGTAAAACGCCCGGCATAAGAATAAGTATTTGGGGGCTGCGCCATGAGAGTTTTGCATTATGTATGGCTGGCCATGCTGGCTGGGGCTACCAGTTCAGGGGTACTTGCCGATCCGGCTTCGGTCGATCAGGCACGTGAGGCGCTGAGCAAGCAGGATGACGACGCCGACAGCGCCAAGGCGCTTGAAGAGGTGTTCCAGGCTGCGGAGAAAAGCTACACCCTGCTGAAAAAGGGTGAGCGGACGTTGACCTATGGTTTCGATTATTCGCTGCTGCGCGACACGGTAGTGGAGACTGTGCGCACAGGTAACAACGTGTTCAGCGTGGTCTCTCAGGGCGAAGCGCAGCATACCTTCACCAACTCGTTCACCTTCGACTACGGCGTGTGGGACAACCTGACCTTTAGCGTTCGTTTGCCCATGATTGCCAAATATGACACTGAGCGTGATTTGAATGCCTACAGTCTGGGCGATATCTCCGCCAGCCTGCGTTGGCAGCCGTGGACATCCTTGCGCGGTAAACCGGTGACCACGCTGTATGCAACCCTGGGCTTGCCTACAGGTAACAGCCCCTATGACATAAATAGCCAAAGTGATCTGGCAACGGGCAGCGGTACTTACAGCCTGGGCGTCGGGGCGAATATGTCCTATGTGATCGACCCGGTCGTGTTATTCGGATCTCTCGGATACACCTACAACATGCCCATCACCGGTATCGGTCAAGTGCGTGGGGGGCGACTACTTGAAGAGGTTGATCCCGGATCCTCATTCTCGCTGAGCATGGGTTTTGCCTATGCACTCTCCTATGACGTGTCGCTGGCGACCTCTTACCAGATGTCGCACTCCTTGAAGCCGACCTTCACTTTCGCCGATGGTGAAGCTGAGGGCAGTGGACAGACCAGCGCGGTAATGAACTTTTCGCTGGGTTTACGAACCTCACCTGAGCGCATCGTCAACGTCAGCGCCGGTTTTGGGATGACTGAAGATTCGCCAGATGTGCTGTTGGGCATCTCCATGCCTTTGGATATCAAAGGCCTGAAGGCCCAATAGACGCGAGCGAACCTTCTTATGAATACGCGAATTTCGCTGCTCACGCAGGCGATTTTTTGGGTAGCCTCGCTCTGTTGTGGGTTCGCCCAGGCACAGTTGGCACAGAATCTAACGATTGGTAGCCCTAAGGCCATGGCACTTGGCAACGCAGTTACGGCTGACTTTGTCGGAATCGACTCTGTGCATTACAACCCGGCCGCCTTAAGCAAGTTGAAAGGTCGACAAACGACGGTCAAATTCATCACTGGGATGATGGATATTCGTGCCGATTTTGATGCGCCTGAAGGTTACGGAAGTAACTTTCTTGGTCTCGACAACGACCCGGTTGCCAATTCATCTAGTCGAGCCGGTGCGGCCATGATGTATCTGCCTGGCGTGGGCGGTGCAACGGAGTTGCCGATGCTGTTTGCTCCGTTGGCAGGGTTGTCGATCACGCCCCCAGGCTCCAAATTGACCTTTGCTACCAATATGTACACGCCACAAGCACTGGGTTTTGCCCGTGACGATGACGACCCAGGGCGTTATCAAGGCAAGGAATTGGTTATCCAGCGCCTGACCTACTTTTCACCCTCGCTGGCATATCAGGTCAATGACGAGTTATCACTGGGGTTGTCTATCGGTTTTTCCCATCAGGCGATGGCGCTAAATCAGGATTTTCGTGCGCCTGGCATCCTCACTGGGTTTGTCGGTGTTGCTCAGGATGCGTTGTGTTTGGTTGACAGTAATCCGTTCGAGATTTTCCTGAATATTTGTGGCGGTGAGTTAGGTCCGTTCACTGACATCGCCAATATCGATATCGATATGCAGCAAACCCTTTCACCTACCTGGAACGTCGGCTTTCTGTGGGAGCCAAGCGACTGGTTTGCGTTGGGTGCGGTGTATCAAAGTGAAGCCAGGATGCGCTTGAAAGGGCGCTATGTGGTGGATTATTCGGAGAATTGGCAGGGTTTCTGGCAGGGCTTGGACGGCTCATTTATCGGTGCGGTGTTCAATACCCTGACACCGGATGGCTTGTTCGATAAGGAGCAGGGCAACGTTTCCTTGAATATGACCTATCCGGCCCACTTTGCCAGCGGTATCAAGTTCAAGCCGCATGAGCGTTGGCAGATCAACCTAGATGTGAAGTGGACCGACTATGCAGCCTGGGACAAGTTCGAACTGGAGTTCGACCGTCAGCTGGATATCCTGACCATCGCCAGTCTGTTCTCACCTGAGAACGCCACATCCACCAGCATCATTCTTGACCGTGGTTATGAGTCCGTCTGGAGTTGGGCCGTTGGTGTCGAATACCAGGTTAATGACCGCCTGAGTTTGCGTATGGGGTATGAGCCAAGACCTTCAGCCATTCCCGGCAACAAGGCTGACGTACTGGCACCTCTTGGGGATGCCAAACTCTATGGTCTCGGGGTGGGTTATCAGTGGGATAAGGACACTGTGATCGATCTGGGCTTCAACTATCTTGTCAGTAAACAGGACATCCCGGCGCGTTCCAGTTGCAATATCAACTGCTCATCCATCGACAGCATGGTATACAACCCTTATGCCGATTTGGATGTTAAAACCAGTGTCAAAGCCTATGTATTGGCATTGACCTATCGCACCACTTTCTAGGGTTCAGTCATGCGTATTGTGCTGATGCTAGTGGGTTTTATGGTGGCTACGCAGGCCAGCGCCAGCGGCCGCTATTTAACCTGGGTGGATGATCAGGGGCGGGTGCACAACAGTTTTGTCAACAATCGCTACGTGGCGCATCAACAGACGGCTACCGGCAATATCCAGCGCAGCGATCAGGCGCGCTTGAATGACGGTGAGGCAGCAGTCTGGCCGGGTAGCAAGAGCACTGGTGAAAGCAAGCGACGCTATTTCACCTGGGTGGACGCCAGCGGCAATCTGCAGAACAGCTTCTACGCGGGTCAGCAGGTGCAAGCCGGCGGTAATGAGATTCTTCTGGGTACGGGTGAGCGCTCCAGTGCTTACATCAGCTCTGATGTATTGGAGGGGCGCGATTTTGTCCGTGACGAGCAGGATGGACGCTACTTCACCTGGGTGGATGAACAGGGGCGCATGCGTAACTCCAAGGTCCCGCCCAAGGGA
Source organism: Pseudomonas sp. 9AZ (assembly GCF_902506525.1). Lineage (NCBI taxonomy): Bacteria > Pseudomonadati > Pseudomonadota > Gammaproteobacteria > Pseudomonadales > Pseudomonadaceae > Pseudomonas > Pseudomonas sp. 9AZ. The sequence continues at coordinate 3,418,903 of NZ_LR733840.1, read as the reverse complement.
GCCAAAGCGCCGACACCCACCTTGCACAATGTGCCGCTGACCCAGGGTAGGGAAGTGACCTTTGACGCTAAACCACACACTTTGCCGGGGCTGGATGGGCAGCCCACTGCCGCGATGCAGGCCTTGCTGGCGGGTACTGAAGAGAAGGTTGAGGGGCGCTATCAGGAACTAGTCGAGCGTTGCTGTGGGCAATTGAGTGAGGAAGATTTCACCCCTATCAGTGCCGATGAACCACGTTATGAAGAGCTCAATCGCTTTTCTCCCAGCCTGGATTTTCCCATGGGCAAGAGCTACTACGCGGCCCTGAAACTGCCACGCTCGCAGTACGACTTCGGTTTGCGTATTCGCAGCTTTGCCAATAAACAGGTCGCGTATCCCTCCTTGCTGTTCCTTGATCAGGCCAAGCAGCCAACGCGCCTGGTGAGTGATGCGGTGTATCAGCTGCATGCGGAAACCTGGTATCGCTATGCCTTTATCGAAGGTACTGTGCCGGTAAGAGCCGCAGCCGGTGAGCACTATGTGCTGCTATTGACTACGGATGAAGATCGCAGCCTGCAAACCCTGGATAACAAACCCTTCAAGCGGCCCCTGCAGGCGCTGGCAGTCGATGAGGCTGGTATGCAGACCCATGCACACAGCGATGAAGGCGCATTCGAATTGGCGATTGTGCGTTAGCGACCCAATCAAACAGCCATAAAAAAGCCCGGACTTGTCCGGGCTTTTTTGTTTGTGTGATCAATCAGATTTGCGCAATCGAGACATGGCCAAACAGCTCTTGCGAGAAGCGCACGCGCTCTTCGGCGGTTTCGACGATACCTTTTTTCTGCAGTTCGGCGATACGCGCCTCGACTGCGTGGGCGCGGTGGGTGAGGCCGCAGTCGTTGGCGATCTGGATGTTCAGGCCAGGGCGGGCGTTGAGTTCGAGAATCAATGGGCCCTTGTCCTGATCCAGCACCATGTCCACGCCGATATAGCCCAAACCGCAGAGCTCGTAGCAGCCGGCGGCGAGCTTCATAAAGCCGTCCCAGTTGGGCAGTTGCACACCGTCTACCGCATTGGTGGTGTCCGGGTGCTTACTGATCTTGTTGTTCAGCCAGGTGCCGCGCAGGGTCACGCCGGTGGCCAGGTCTACACCGACACCAATGGCGCCCTGGTGCAGGTTGGCCTTGCCGCCGGATTGGCGCGTCGGCAAGCGCAGCATGGCCATCACTGGATAGCCCATCAGCACGATGATGCGAATGTCTGGCACGCCTTCGTAGCTGATGCTCTTGAAAATCTGGTCGGGTGTGACCCGATATTCGATCAGTGCGCGATCACGGTGACCGCCCAAGGAGTAGAGCCCGGTCAGGATGCTGGAGATCTGATGCTCGATCTCCTCGTGGCTGATGATCTTGCCTGAGACCGTTTTGTACTTCTCTTCAAAGCGATCCGCGATCACTAGGATGCCGTCACCGCCAGCGCCTTGCGCTGGCTTGACCACGAAGTCCGGGCGATCACCGATAATTGCACGCAGGTTATCGATGCCTTTTTCGGTATCGATGATGCCGTACATTTCCGGCACATCGATACCCGCTTCGATAGCGCGCATTTTGGTGATGATCTTGTCATCGACGATCGGGTACAGGTGCCGTTTATTGTACTTCAGCACGTAGTCCGCGTTACGCCGATTGATGCCCATGATGCCTTTGGCTTCCAGGGCTTTCCACGTCTTGATCAGACCGAACATGGCATTAGTCCTTGAGGAAGGCTTTGAAGCGGAACAGTTCGGTCAGGCGGTAGCCACGGTAGCGACCCATCGCCAGCATGAAGCCCACCAGAATCATCAACACGGCCGGGAAGGTGAACACGAAGTAGTTCAGTTCCGGCACGCTCATCAGCAGGTGCGCCAGGGTAGCGGCGAACAGGGTGCCGATGGCGACCTTGAAGGCATGGCCGCCGCCGCGCTCTTCCCAGGTGATCGACAGGCGCTCGATGGTCATGGTCAGAATCACCATTGGGAACAGGGCCACGGAAAGGCCGCGTTCCAGGCCCAGCTTATGGCTGAACAAGCTGATCACCGCTATCAGCACCACTACAAAGGTCAGCACCACCGATAGCCTTGGCAGCATCTGCAGCTTCAGGTGCTCAAGGTAGGAGCGTAGCGACAGACCCAGAGCGGTTATCACGGTAAACAAGATAATACCGAAGCCCAACTGGGTTTCACGGAAAGCCAGGGCAATCAGAACTGGGGTGAAGGTACCGAGAGTTTGCAGGCCACCGAGGTTACGCAGGATCAGAATCACCAGCACGCCAATCGGGATCATCACCATGATCATGAAGGTCTGCTGAGTTTGCAGCGGCAGACCGTACAAGCTGTATTCGAGGAAGTCAGCGTCGGTATTTTCGTCGGTCAGCTTGGCCAGGCGAATGGCGTTCATTTCGCTGTTGTTCAGGCTGAAGCTGACTTGCGCCTGCTTACCACCTTCCAGGGTGACCAGGTTGTCATCGCCAATCCACCAGACCAGACGATCAACCGGTAGGCCTTGCTCGCCGCTTTCTGGGTTGAAATACAGCCAGTTCTCGCCGTTGAAGCTGCGCAGCCACAGTTCTGGGTTTTGCTGGATATCCGCAGCCAGGCGAATGGTGTGTACGCGCTCCATTGGCACATGGGCGATGGACAGCAGCAGTTCGATTACTTTGGCTTTGTTCGGGGTAGAGGCATCGCCGCCCAGCAGCAGTTTGACGTTGTCATCATTACTGTTGTTAACGCGCTTGATGGTCTCGCTGATAAAGGTTTCAACGTCCGCTGAGTGCTGGCGAATAGGTGCCAGCAACGCTTCGGCAGCAATCTTCTCGGCGCCTTCAACCGGGATGCTGTCGCGGAAGATCGGACCCTTGGCTTTGGCTTGCTCGCCGCTGTAGCGCTTGGTCAGCACCAGGCGGTAGTAGAGAGTTTGCTTGCCACTGGCGCGACGTGCGGACCAGGTGACTTTGCGGTTACCGTCGGCGCGGTTGATGCTCACGCCGTAGTTATTCGAGATAAAGCTCTCATTCAGGCTGACGTAATCCTGGGCCAACGGCGGCACGAACATCTGCAGCTTTACTGGCTCGCGTGGATTGGCCTGGAACTCGACTTTGGCGTCGATGTTCCACAGGTCATCAGTTTCGTCTTCGGTCATGGGAATGCCGAGGATGAAGATCTGATAAGCCGTGATCAGAACGCCCAGGCTCACGAGGAGTATGACCAGGACTTTCAGATGGAGGGTAAGAGAGCGCATGGGAATTACTCGCCAAGGTTTGCGTCAGGGGCACAAGCAGGTTTACCTGCTGCGTATTTAAGACTCGGATCGACCAGCGCCGAAAAGCGTTTGAGTGCTTCGGAGCCTATCAACAACGGGTATTGGAAAGCACTGCGGTCGGTCAAGTTCACTTCAATTGTGCGTAGGCTACTGCCCATGCACACATCCATTTCGATCACGGGGCGTGCCGTATAGGTTTTTTCTTCCTGTGGATCATAGTCGCCTGCGCGGCGTTTGATCTTGCTGATGCGCGCCAGGGGGCGTTCGATCGGACTGCTATGTGCTTCGTCGATGGCCAGGTAGAAACGTACCCAGGTCTCGCCATCACGCTTGAAGCGTTTGATGTCGCGAGCACTCAGTGATGCGGTCTTGGCGCCGGTGTCGAGCTTGGCGGCAAGCTTCAGGTCGAGGTCGAATAAACGGACGTATTCATTAAGCCCATAGACTGTCTTCTCCGCAGCGAAACTCAGGCTGGGAGTAAGTAGCAGGCATAGCAGAAGAATGGTGGGCTTTAGTGTCATAAGTCCTGAAGTATGGTGTTGATGAAGGGACAAGCACATGCAGGTTGCGCAAGCGACTCTTGACGCACCTGGGCTTGGAGTCTAGCAGGCAGTCAGAAATTCCTCTGCTCGTGTTAAGCGGACGGCATTCTAACATGGGGTTTTTCAGTCGTGACAGGCGCTTATAGGCGTTTATGCAAGTAAGGTCGCGACTGCGGGCGACTAAAGTAGTGCTGCGCACTGTCAACAATCTTCTTGGTTTGTTTGACACTAATGCCTTCTGGGCGTAGTTTTCAGGCACTTAATTTGTGCAGTGTCGACAATATGCTTGATGTAATTGAGTCGCTCGAGTCCAGCCAGGAAGATGCTGAAACGCTTTCTGAGCAGGTTTTCCGGCGTATTCAGGCGGCTATCGTCAAGGGCGAGATTGCCCCCGGCAGCAAAATTTCCGAGCCTGAATTGGCGCGCACCTATGGCATCAGCCGTGGCCCGCTGCGTGAAGCGATTCATCGCCTGGAAGGTCAGCGCCTACTGGTGCGCGTGCCGCACATAGGCGCGCGGGTGGTGTCGCTCAGTCACGCCGAACTGATCGAACTCTATGAGATTCGTGAGTCCCTGGAAGGTATGGCTTGTCGCCTAGCTGCCGAGCGTATGAGTCAGGCAGAAATTGATGAGCTGCGCGCGGTGCTCGATCTGCATGAGCAAGACGCCGCCTTCAAGGCGGGCGTCGGCTACTACCAGCAGGAAGGCGATTTCGACTTCCATTACCGGATCATTCAGGGCAGTGGCAACAAGACCCTAACCCAGATGCTCTGTGGTGAGCTCTATCAACTGGTGCGCATGTACCGCCTGCAGTTCTCCGCGACGCCCAATCGTCCGCGTCAGGCCTTTGCCGAACACCATCGTATTCTCGATGCCATCGCCGATCGAGACGGCGAATTGGCCGAGTTGTTGATGCGCCGTCATATCGGGGCTTCCAAACGCAATATCGAGCGCCATTTCTCCAGCAGCACGGGCGCGCACACCAAGACAGCCAAACCACGAGGTGAGTCATGAGTCAGCTTTCCCCAGGCCAGCGTTTCCGTCAGGCGCTTGCCATCGAGTCGCCCCTGCAGGTGATCGGTGCGATCAATGCCAACCATGCCTTGCTGGCCAAGCGCGCAGGTTTCAAAGCTATTTATCTGTCCGGTGGCGGTGTGGCAGCCGGCTCGCTCGGTTTGCCTGATCTGGGCATCAACACCTTGGATGACGTGCTCACTGATGTGCGTCGTATCACCGATGTCTGCGACCTGCCGCTGCTGGTGGACATCGACACCGGCTTTGGCCCGAGCGCCTTCAATATCGAGCGCACCATCAAGAACCTGATCAAGGCCGGCGCCGCTGCCGCGCATATCGAAGATCAGGTGGGTGCCAAGCGTTGTGGCCACCGTCCGGGCAAGGAGATCGTCTCCTGCGAGGAAATGGTCGATCGCGTACGCGCTGCCGCTGATGCTAAAACCGATCCTGATTTCTTCCTGATTGCCCGCACCGACGCGATTCAGGCCGAGGGTGTGGATGCCGCCATCGAGCGCTGCCTGCGTTACGTGGAGGCCGGTGCCGACGGCATCTTCGCCGAAGCGGCCTATGACCTGCCGACCTACAAGCGCTTCGTCGATGCGCTGAATGTCCCGGTACTGGCCAACATCACCGAGTTCGGCGCCACGCCGTTGTTCACCCGTGACGAACTGGCCTCAGTGGGCGTGGCCATCCAGCTTTACCCGCTGTCGGCCTTCCGCGCCGCCAACAAGGCCGCAGAAAGTGTCTACACCTCGATTCGCCAGAGCGGCCACCAGAAAGACGTGATCGAGCTGATGCAGACCCGCGCCGAACTCTATGACCGCATCGGCTATCACGCCTTCGAGCAGAAGCTCGACGCCCTGTTTGCCGCAAAAAAATAACAACGCACCAACCGGATTTGAGGAGATAAGCATGAGCGCAACCCCGGAAACCACCCCAGGCTTCAAGCCGAAGAAATCCGTGGCTCTCTCTGGCACTGCTGCCGGCAACACCGCCCTGTGCACCGTGGGTCGCACCGGTAACGACCTGCATTACCGTGGTTATGACGTACTCGATTTTGCCAACCGCTGCGAATTTGAGGAAATCGCCCATCTGCTGGTGCACGGTAAGCTGCCCAACGTCGCCGAATTGGCCGGTTACAAGGCCAAACTCAAGGCCCTGCGTGGGTTGCCGGCGGCATTGAAGGTTGCGCTTGAACAATTGCCGCCGTCCGCTCATCCGATGGATGTGATGCGTACCGCTGTGTCGGTACTGGGTTGCGTGTCGCCAGAAAAGGACGACCACAATCACCCTGGCGCTCGTGATATCGCCGATAAGCTGATGGCTTCTCTGGGTTCCGCGCTGCTGTACTGGTACCACTTCAGTCACAACGGCAAGCGCATCGAGGTGGAAACTGACGACGATTCCATTGGCGGGCATTTCCTCCATCTGCTGCATGGCGAGAAGCCGCGTGAATCCTGGGTGCGCGCCATGCACACCTCGCTCAACCTGTATGCCGAGCACGAGTTCAATGCGTCGACTTTCACCTCGCGGGTGATCGCCGGTACTGGCTCGGATATGTACAGCTGCATCGCCGGCGGTATCGGCGCGCTGCGTGGCCCGAAACATGGCGGTGCCAACGAAGTGGCCTTCGAGGTGCAGAAACGCTACGACACCCCGGAGGAGGCCGAGGCCGATATCCGTGCGCGGGTCGAAAAGAAGGAAGTGGTGATCGGCTTTGGCCACCCGGTTTACACCGTGGCGGACCCGCGCAACAAAGTGATCAAGGAAGTGGCCCATGAGCTGTCGGCTGAGCAGGGCAATATGAAGATGTATGACATCGCCGAGCGTCTGGAAACCATCATGTGGGACATCAAGAAGATGTTCCCCAACCTCGATTGGTTCAGCGCCGTCAGTTACCACATGATGGGCGTGCCCACCGCCATGTTCACCCCGTTGTTCGTGATCGCGCGCACCTCCGGCTGGTCCAGCCATGTGATCGAGCAACGCATCGACGGCAAGATCATTCGTCCGAGCGCCAACTACACAGGTCCTGAAGACCTGAAGTTTGTGCCGCTCAAGGACCGCAAATAATGAGCAGCCCAGTGAACACTCAATACCGCAAACCGCTGGCCGGCACGGTGCTGGATTACTTCGACACCCGTGAGGCGGTCGATGCCATCACCCCGGGTGCCTACGCCAAACTGCCCTACACCAGCCGCGTGCTGGCCGAGCAACTGGTGCGCCGCTGCGAACCCGCAGCGCTGACTGATGCGCTCAAGCAGCTAATCGAGCGCAAGCAGGACCTGGATTTTCCCTGGTACCCGGCGCGGGTGGTGTGTCACGACATTCTTGGCCAGACTGCGCTGGTCGACCTGGCCGGCCTGCGTGATGCCATCGCCGAACAAGGTGGCGACCCAGCCAAGGTTAACCCGGTGGTGCCGACCCAACTGATCGTCGACCACTCCCTGGCCGTGGAATTCGCCGGCTTTGATCCGGATGCGTTCGAGAAGAACCGTGCCGTGGAAGAACGCCGCAACGAGGACCGCTTCCACTTTATCGAGTGGACCAAGACGGCGTTCAAGAACGTCGACGTGATCCCGGCCGGCAACGGCATCATGCACCAGATCAACCTGGAGAAAATGAGCCCGGTGATCCAGGCGCGTGGCGGTATTGCGTTCCCGGACACCTGCGTCGGTACCGACTCGCACACCCCGCACGTCGATGCGTTGGGCGTGATCGCCATCGGTGTCGGCGGCCTGGAAGCCGAGACGGTGATGCTCGGCCTGCCGTCTATGATGCGCTTGCCCGATATCGTCGGCGTCAAACTGACTGGCAAGCGCCAGCCTGGGATCACCGCCACCGATATCGTCCTAGCGCTGACCGAGTTTCTGCGCAAGGAACGCGTGGTTGGGGCCTGGGTCGAGTTCTTCGGCGAGGGCGCAGACAGCCTGTCCATCGGTGACCGTGCAACCATCTCCAATATGTGCCCGGAGTACGGCGCAACGGCGGCGATGTTCTACATTGACCAGCAGACCATCGACTACCTCAAGCTCACCGGGCGTGAGCCGGAGCAGGTGACGCTGGTCGAGCACTACGCCAAAACCACCGGCCTGTGGGCCGATGCGCTGGTCAGTGCTGAATACGAGCGCGTGCTGAGCTTCGACCTGTCGACCGTGGTGCGCAACATGGCCGGCCCGAGCAACCCGCACAAGCGCCTGCCGACCTCGGCGCTGCATGAGCGCGGCATTGCCGACGAGGCCAAATTGGCTGCTGGCAAACTGGAAGAGGGTGAGGGCCTGATGCCGGATGGCGCCGTGATCATCGCCGCCATCACCAGCTGCACCAACACCTCCAACCCGCGCAACGTGGTGGCGGCCGGCCTGCTGGCGAAAAAAGCCAACCAGCTGGGATTGTTACGCAAGCCGTGGGTCAAGACGTCCTTCGCGCCCGGTTCGAAAGTCGCCAAGTTGTACCTGGAAGAGGCTGGCCTGCTGAGCGAGCTGGAACAGCTGGGTTTTGGCATCGTCGCCTACGCCTGCACCACCTGTAACGGCATGTCCGGTGCGCTGGACCCGGTTATTCAGCAGGAAATCATCGACCGGGACCTCTACGCTACTGCTGTACTCTCCGGTAACCGCAACTTTGACGGGCGCATCCACCCGTATGCCAAGCAGGCCTTCCTGGCTTCGCCGCCGCTGGTAGTGGCCTACGCCATTGCCGGCACCGTGCGTTTTGACATTGAGCAAGATGTGCTCGGTCATGACCAGAACGGCAACCCGATCACCCTCAAAGACCTGTGGCCGAGCGACGAAGAGATCGACGCCATCGTCGCCTCCTCGGTGAAGCCTGAGCAGTTCCGGCAGATCTATATCCCGATGTTCGACCTGGGCACTGTCACCGAAGCCGAAAGCCCGCTGTACGACTGGCGCCCGATGAGCACCTATATCCGTCGCCCGCCATACTGGGAAGGCGCACTGGCCGGTGAGCGCACGCTCAAAGGCATGCTGCCGCTGGCGATCCTGCCGGACAACATCACCACCGATCACCTGTCGCCTTCCAACGCCATCCTGCTGGATTCGGCCGCCGGTGAGTACCTGCACAAAATGGGCTTGCCAGAGGAGGACTTCAACTCCTATGCCACCCACCGCGGTGACCACCTGACCGCGCAGCGCGCGACCTTTGCCAACCCGCAACTGGTCAACGAAATGGCTGTGGTTGACGGTGTGGTGAAGAAGGGTTCGCTGGCCCGCGTTGAACCGGAAGGCAAGGTGATGCGCATGTGGGAAGCGATCGAAACCTACATGAACCGCAAGCAGAACCTGATCATCGTCGCCGGTGCTGACTATGGTCAGGGCAGCTCGCGTGATTGGGCAGCCAAGGGCGTGCGCTTGGCGGGCGTGGAAGTGATCGCGGCCGAAGGGTTCGAGCGTATTCACCGCACCAACCTGGTGGGCATGGGCGTGCTGCCGGTCGAGTTCAAGCCGGGCACTACCCGCCTGACTCTCGGTTTGGACGGCACCGAGACCTACGACATCCAGGGCGATGTGTCGCCACGCTGCGACCTGACCCTGGTGGTCAATCGCCGCAATGGTGAAGTGGTCAAGGTGCCAGTGACCTGTCGTTTGGACACTGCAGCCGAAGTGCATGTGTACAAGGCCGGTGGTGTTCTGCAGCGTTTCGCTCAGGACTTCCTCGAAGGCGCCGTCGCCTGATTCCGTAGGGTGGATGGCGCTTTTCCATCCACCGCCTTCACGCACCGACGGTGAAGCGTGATCCACCCTACGGCAATTTCACTTTTCAGCCAGGACCAAACCATGGCTCATCTCTCCCAGATTAGAATTCCTGCCACCTATATGCGTGGCGGTACCAGCAAGGGCGTGTTCTTCCGGCTGCAGGACCTGCCGCAAAGCTGCCAGGTGCCGGGCGCCGCGCGCGACAAGCTGTTTATGCGGGTGATCGGCAGTCCTGACCCTTATGCCGCGCAGATCGACGGCATGGGCGGTGCGACGTCCTCGACCTCCAAGTGCGTGATCCTGTCGAAAAGCAGTCAACCGGATCACGATGTTGACTATCTCTATGGTCAGGTTTCGATCGATAAGGCCTTTGTCGACTGGAGCGGCAACTGCGGCAACCTGTCTACCGGTGCTGGGGCTTTTGCCATTCATGCCGGTCTGCTTGACCCTGCGCGCATCCCGGAAAACGGCGTGTGCGTGGTGCGGATCTGGCAGGCGAATATCCAGAAAACCATCATCGCCCATGTCCCGATAACCAATGGCCAGGTACAGGAAACCGGCGACTTCGAACTGGATGGCGTGACCTTTCCAGCGGCCGAGATCGTGCTGGAGTTCCTCGATCCGTCTGACGACGGCGAGGAGGGGGGCTCGATGTTCCCCACCGGCAACCTGGTAGACGACCTGGACGTGCCGGGTGTTGGCACCTTCAAGGCAACCATGATCACTGCGGGCATTCCGACCGTGTTCGTAAACGCCGAAGATATTGGCTATCAGGGCACTGAGTTGCGCGAGCAGATCAACGGTGACCCTGAGCAGCTGGCGCGTTTCGAGAAAATCCGTGTGGCGGGGGCGTTGCGCATGGGGCTGATCAAAACGGCGGATGAGGCACTGACCCGCCAGCACACGCCGAAAATCGCCTTTGTCGCCGAACCCAAGGATTACCTGTCTTCCAGTGGCAAAACGGTGCCTGCGGGCGAAATCGATCTGCTGGTGCGTGCGCTGTCTATGGGCAAGCTGCACCACGCCATGATGGGTACCTGCGCGGTGGCCATCGGCACCGCAGCGGCAATTCCCGGCACCTTGGTCAATCTGGCAGCGGGCGGCAGTGCGCGTGAAGCCGTGCGTTTTGGCCATCCATCCGGCACCTTGCGCGTTGGTGCGCAGGCGGCGCTGGTCGACGGTCAGTGGACGGTAACCAAGGCGATCATGAGTCGCAGCGCGCGAATCTTGATGGAAGGTTGGGTGCGTGTGCCGGGCGATGCTTTGTAGCGTTTATAAATGAGAAAAGGCTCGAAGAGTTCGAGCTTTTTCTATTAGCTTCAATGAGTTGTACGAGTTACTTGAGGCGGCGCTCAACACCTTTTTCCACCAAGATCTTCGCGGATATCTCTTCCACGGAGAAATAGGTGGAGTTGATAAAGTTGATGTTCTCGCGGCGGAACAGGTTTTCCACTTCGCGCACTTCAAACTCGCACTGGGCGAAACTGGCGTAGCGGCTGTTGGGTTTGCGTTCGTGGCGAATGGCGGTGAGGCGGTCCGGGTCGATGGTCAGGCCGAACAGCTTGTCCTTGTGCTTTTTCAGCACGGCTGGCAGCTGCAGGCTCTCCATATCGTCTTCGGTCAGCGGGTAATTAGCGGCACGAATGCCATATTGCATGGCCATATACAGGCAGGTAGGCGTTTTACCACAGCGCGAAACGCCGACCAGGATCAGGTCGGCCTTGTCGTAGTAGTGGGTGCGCGCACCGTCGTCGTTGTCGAGGGCGAAGTTGACTGCCTCAATGCGTTCCATGTAATTCGAGTTATGGCCAATGGAGTGCGATTTGCCGACCGAATACGAGGAGTGAGAAGTCAGTTCTTGTTCGAGCGGCGCAAGGAAGCTTGCGAAAATATCGATCATGAACCCTTCGGACTCTGCCAGGATGTCGCGAATGTCCTGGTTGACGATGGTGTCGAAGATGATCGGGCGAGAGCCGTCTTTCTCGGCGGCGCTATTGATTTGTTGTACCATTGCGCGCGCTTTTTCCACGCTGTCGATGTAGGGGCGCGTGAGCTTGGTGAAGTCGATGGTTTCAAACTGTGCCAGCAGACTTTGGCCCAGGGTTTCGGCGGTGATACCGGTGCCATCGGAGATGAAAAAAGCGGTTCGTTTCATTTGCACCATGGGCCTTAAGCTGAGGACGAATCTTGGCTATCATAGGCCCGCCTTTGCAGGGCCGATCCGGCCTGCATTGTTACTTATTTTCCAGGGCCAGGCCACAATCGTGCCGGCATGTATGCCGCCGAGCTTCCCCAGCCCCTTGAGCTTTTCCAACACCTTAGTGGAGAGATCACCTTGGTAGAGTACGTAGTTTCCCTCGACAAGCTCGGCAATCACGATGTTGAGCACGTAGGGGGCAAGAACGCCTCCCTGGGCGAGATGATCAGCAACCTTGCCGGTGCCGGAGTTTCGGTGCCTGGTGGTTTCGCCACTACAGCCCAGGCCTACCGGGACTTTCTTGAACTGAGCGGTCTGAACGATCAGATTCATGCTGCGCTCGACGCCCTTGATGTTGATGACGTCAACGCGCTGGCCAAAACCGGTGCGCAGATCCGTCAGTGGGTGATGGACGCTGCTTTCCCCGAAGAGTTGAACGCCCAGATTCGTACCGCCTTCGCCGAGATGGCTGGTGGTAACGACAACATGGCCGTTGCCGTGCGCTCCTCGGCCACCGCCGAAGACCTGCCAGATGCCTCGTTTGCTGGTCAGCAGGAAACCTTCCTGAACATTCGCGGTGTGGACAACGTGATCCGCGCAGCCAAAGAAGTATTCGCCTCGCTGTTCAACGACCGCGCTATTGCCTACCGCGTGCACCAGGGCTTTGACCACAAACTGGTCGCGCTGTCTGCTGGCGTGCAGCGCATGGTGCGTTCGGAAACCGGCACCGCCGGCGTGATGTTCACCCTCGATACCGAATCCGGTTTCCGCGACGTGGTGTTTATCACCGGCGCCTACGGCCTCGGCGAAACTGTTGTGCAGGGTGCGGTCAACCCTGACGAGTTCTACGTGCACAAGCAAACGCTGGAAGCTGGCCGCCCAGCGATCCTGCGCCGCAACCTGGGCAGCAAAGCCATCAAGATGATCTACGGCGACGAAGCCAAGGCCGGTAAATCGGTTAAGGTAGTCGATGTGGACCGTGCCGAACGTGCGCGTTTCTGCCTGACAGATGCTGAGGTCAGCGAGCTGGCCAAGCAGGCGATGATCATCGAGAAGCACTACGGTCGTCCGATGGACATCGAGTGGGCCAAAGACGGTGATGACGGCAAGCTGTACATCGTCCAGGCACGCCCTGAAACGGTGAAAAGCCGCACCAACGTCAATGTGATGGAGCGCTACCTGCTCAAGGAAACCGGCACCGTGCTGGTGGAAGGTCGTGCTATCGGTCAGAAGATCGGTGCGGGCCGCGTGCGGGTTATTCATGACGTGTCCGAAATGGACAAGGTCCAGCCCGGCGACGTGCTGGTCTCCGACATGACCGACCCGGATTGGGAACCGGTTATGAAGCGCGCTAGCGCTATCGTCACCAACCGTGGCGGCCGTACCTGCCACGCCGCGATCATCGCCCGTGAGCTGGGTATTCCAGCCGTGGTCGGTTGCGGCAACGCCACCCAGGTGCTGAAAGATGGCATGGGTGTGACGGTTTCCTGCGCCGAAGGCGATACCGGCTTTATCTTCGAAGGCGAGCTGGGCTTCGATATTCGCAAGAATTCGGTCGACGCCATGCCCGAGCTGCCATTCAAGATCATGATGAACGTCGGTAACCCCGACCGCGCATTTGACTTCGCCCAGCTGCCGAATGAAGGCGTTGGCTTGGCGCGTCTGGAATTCATCATTAACCGCATGATTGGCGTGCACCCGAAAGCGCTGCTGAACTTCGCTGGCTTGCCGCCGGAGATCAAAGACAGCGTCGAGAAACGCATCGCCGGTTACGATGATCCGGTCAATTTCTACGTTGAGAAGCTGGTTGAGGGCATCAGTACCCTGGCTGCTGCGTTCTGGCCGAAGAAGGTCATCGTGCGTCTGTCGGACTTCAAGTCCAACGAATACGCAAACCTGATCGGCGGCAAACTTTACGAGCCGGAAGAAGAGAACCCGATGCTCGGTTTCCGTGGCGCCTCGCGTTATATCAGCGAATCGTTCCGTGACTGCTTTGAGCTGGAGTGCCGTGCACTGAAAAAAGTGCGCAACGAGATGGGGCTGACCAACGTCGAGATCATGGTGCCGTTCGTGCGTACCCTGGGTGAAGCCAGTCAGGTGGTCGACCTGCTGGCCGCCAACGGTCTGGCCCGTGGTCAGGATGGCCTGAAGGTCATCATGATGTGCGAGTTGCCGTCCAATGCGATTCTGGCTGAAGAGTTCCTCGAGTTCTTCGACGGTTTCTCCATCGGTTCTAACGACCTGACCCAGCTGACCCTAGGTCTGGACCGTGACTCGGGCATCGTCGCGCACCTGTTCGATGAGCGTAATCCGGCGGTGAAGAAGCTGCTGAGCAATGCCATCCAGGCCTGTAACAAGGTGGGCAAGTACATTGGTATCTGCGGTCAGGGTCCTTCGGATCACCCGGATCTGGCGCGCTGGCTGATGGAGCAGGGCATCGAAAGCGTATCGCTGAACCCGGATTCGGTACTTGATACCTGGTTCTTCCTGGCTGAAGGTCAAGCGCCAGCCTGATAGCGCGTTTAAATCTCTGTTCAAGGGCGGGTTGATCCTGCCCTTTTTTGTGCCAGCACATCCTGTGCTTACCCCCTCCGGGCCGTCGCTTGCGACGTGAAAGAATTGCTCCCGGCAATTGGTTGTACCAGAGCGAAGATAGATGCAAAGCAGCAGTGAGCTTTTCCCCGTCACCTTGATCAGTGCAGAGTTTCGGGGCGATTTGAGCGAGGATGTCTATCGTCTCAAACCCGGTAACAGTCCGGACAGCAGTGTCGAGCTGGCTCTGACTCGTCTTGGTCGTGCTGGTCATGAACAGGTACGTGGCGTGCCGGTGATTCTGATTCCCGGCAGTTTTTCCAACCGGCGCTTCTGGTATTCCCCCAAATGCATTGGTTTGGGGCCTTACTTGGCGCGCGCCGGTTTTGATGTATGGATTGCCGAAATGCGTGGTCATGGCCTGTCGCCGCGCAATCGTGACTATTCGCGCAACACGGTCAGTGACTACGTGCGTTACGATCTGCCGGCAATTGCTGATTTTGTGCATGAGCAGAATCCGCAGAAGGCTCACTGGTTAGGCCATTCCCTCGGTGGGATTATTCTGGCCGGCGCACTCGGTGGGCAGTATCTGAGTGAAGATAAAATCGCCTCCAGCGTCCTGTTTGGCAGCCAGATCAGCCGGGTTTACTGGCCGTTGAAACTGCCGCCGCTGGAGTGGGGTAGCCGCTTGCTACTCAAACGGTTCTCGGTGATTTCCGGGTCGCGGCTCAAGCGTGGTCCGGAGGATGAGCCGATAGGTCTTGCAGTCGAAAGTTTGCGCTGGCACGGCCTGTTCGGCCGCTTCGGTGATGCTGACCGCGATTGGTGGGCGGGGCTGGCCGAGGTGCGTGTTCCGGTAATGGCCGTGGCTGCGCTGGGTGACCATCAAGACCCGGTCTGGGCGTGTGAAAAACTGCTCAAGCAATTTGGATCGCCCTTGAGTGAGTTTCTCTGTCTAGGTAAAAAGCATGGTTTCAGCGGTGATTTCGGCCATGTTGAGATGCTGGTTAGTAAAGAAGCGCAACTTGAGGTCTGGCCGTTGGTCCAACAGTGGCTGCGCAAGAGTCCACAGGTCGCTGCTGAGCTGGCGCAAGCCGAGTTAGCGCGTAACAACGAGGTTTCGCCTGAATAGGCAGGCGCTGGCCGGTGTCCGGCCTTTTACTGAAAGCGTGAATCGATACAGATGGGGCGTGAGGCGTTTGTCCGTTTTGCACCCGTCTGTGGCTCAATGCTGCACAGCAGGGCGTGATTGCTCTGTCAGCTGACCTACAACATCCAAGGAGCTTTGCCATGCATTACATCACTCCCGATCTTTGTGACGCCTACCCGGAGCTGGTCCAGGTGGTTGAGCCGATGTTCAGCAACTTCGGTGGCCGTGATTCCTTCGGTGGCGAGATCGTCACCGTCAAGTGCTTCGAGGACAACTCGCTGGTCAAAGAGCAGGTTGATCTGCCAGGTAAAGGCAAGGTGCTGGTGGTTGACGGTGGTGCTTCCATGCGCCGCGCGCTGCTGGGCGACATGCTCGCCGAAAAAGCCGCGAAGAATGGTTGGGAAGGGATTGTGGTGTACGGCTGCGTACGTGATGTTGATGTGTTGGCGCAGACCGATCTGGGCATTCAGGCCCTGGCCAGTCACCCGATGAAAACCGACAAGCGTGGCATCGGTGACCTCAATGTCGCAGTGACCTTTGGCGGCGTGACCTTCCGCCCGGGTGAGTTTATCTACGCCGACAATAATGGCGTGATCATCTCGCCCTCTGCACTGCAGATGCCGGAGTAGGGCGCTTGCAGGAAACCGTCATGCACGAAGGTGACAACGCGCAATGGGGCCTGGTTCACGCCTTTGTCCTTAATGGTCACGGCGGTGCCCGCAGCATTGCCCGGCAGGAGCTGCATGGCCTGGTCCTAAGCGAGCAGGAAAGCCTCTGGCTGCATTGGGATCGCAGTCATCCGCAGACGCAGACTTGGTTACGTGCAGAAAGTGGTCTGAGCGCTTTTGCCTGCGACCTGCTGCTGGAAGAGAATACTCGCCCGCGTCTGCTGGCGCTGCCTGAGCAGCAACTGTTGCTGTTCCTGCGTGGCCTAAACCTCAATCCAGGGGCTGAGCCTGAGGACATGGTCTCGGTGCGTATTTTTGCCGATGCGCAGCGTGCGATCTCCCTGCGCTTGCGGCCTTTGCACGCAACCGAAGCCTTGATCGAGGATTTGCTGGCGGGTAGGGGGCCAAAAACCTCGGCGGAGCTGATTTTGCGCCTGGCGCATTACCTGACCGACAAGATCGAGCTGCTGGTCGGCGAGTTGTCCGAGCAGGTCGATGATCAGGAAGAGCGCGCCGATGCGCTGGAGAGTCAGGCCCCTGATCATGCCGCGCTGCTGCAAATCCGCCGGCGCGCCGCCAGCTTGCGACGTTTTCTGTCGCCACAGCGGGATATCTACGGGCAGCTCACGGCCAGTGCTCAGGCCTGGCTGGTCGGTGCCGATAGCAGCTACTGGAACGAGCTGAATAACCGCCTGACGCGCTACCTTGAAGAGCTGGAGTTGAGCCGTGAGCGGGTCAACCTGCTGCTTGAGGCGGAAAATCGGCGCATGGATGAGCGGATGAACCACACCATGTACCGCTTCGGCATCATCACCGGGATTTTCCTGCCAATGAGTTTTCTTACCGGCCTTCTCGGTATCAATGTCGGCGGTATTCCGGGTTCCGAAAGCCCCCATGGCTTTCTGCTGGCGTGTTCGCTGATGGCCGCCGTGGCGCTGGTGCAGTGGCTGCTTTTTCGTCGCCTGCGTTGGATCTGATGTGACTTGCTCTGTACTCGTCTCGTCTAGCCGACACATCCTGTGAGGTGCGCCATGCACGATCCCTTTGAAGAATCACTGCGCGATTTGCTCAAGTCGCCCACCTCGAGTCACGACGATGACGCCTGTCTACATCGCGTGCTGAAAACCGCCAACCGCCAAGTCGGTGCGGGTGATCTGTTTGCCCTGATGGGACACTGGGCCGGCGCATTGATGCTGGCCCTGAACAACGGCTCGGCGCATGTGGCGCCGGTCTCGCGTCGTAAAACCACCGATTCAACTGTTAATAAGGCTGACTGAGCATGGAATTTACTCAAGTTCTGGTTGATGCGATGGCCAGCGTTTGGTCCCCGATTGCCGCCTTTATCCCGCGTCTATTTGGCGCCATGGTGGTGGTACTGCTGGGTTTTGTGGTCGCCAAGTTCCTCGACACGCTGCTGTCGAAATTGCTCGGCAAGATCGGCCTGGATCGCCTGATGGCTGGCACTGGCCTGACCAAGTTGTTGAGCCGTGCCGGCATTCAGGTGCCGGTGTCGACCCTGATCGGCAAGATCGTCTACTGGTTCGTGTTGTTGATCTTCCTCGTGACCGCCGCCGAGTCGCTGGGCCTAGAGCGAGTTTCTGCGACCCTTGATGTACTGGCTTTGTACCTGCCAAAAGTCTTCGGTGCAGCTCTGGTGCTGCTCGCGGGCGTGTTGCTGGCGCAGCTGGTCAGCGGCCTGGTGCGCGGTGCCGCAGAAGGCGTCGGGTTGGACTATGCAAGTGGCCTGGGCCGCGTGGCTCAGGGGCTGGTGATCATCATCAGCATTTCGGTGGCGATTGGTCAGCTGGAAGTGAAAACCGACCTGCTTAACAACGTGATCGCCATCGTGCTGATCTCGGTCGGCCTAGCGGTCGCGCTGGCGCTGGGCCTGGGCAGTCGCGACATTGCCAGCCAGATTCTGGCCGGTATTTATGTGCGTGAGTTGTATGAGGTTGGGCAACAAGTGCAGGTAGGTGAGGTCGAAGGGCAGATCGAGGAAATCGGTACGGTCAAAACCACGTTGCTGACGGAAGCCGGCGAACTGGTTTCTGTGGCTAACCGCACCTTGCTCGAGCAGCAGGTAAGCAGCCGCTAAGGCTAATCCCTGTTATTGTATGCGGCCAACCCGCAGCCTGATTTACAGGCTGCGCTGGCTTTTGTCCTGACTGTCGGCCCGACTCGTTTTGAATAAAGCCCACTCTGCGTCTCTGCGTTATGACCCCCGCGAACTCTCGGACGAAGAGTTGGTGGCGCGTGCCCACGACGAGTTGTTTCACATAACCCGTGCATACGAAGAACTGATGCGTCGTTACCAGCGCACGTTATTCAATGTCTGCGCGCGTTATTTAGGCAATGACCGTGATGCTGACGATGTTTGTCAGGAGGTCATGCTCAAGGTCTTATATGGCCTGAAGAACTTTGAGGGCAAATCGAAGTTCAAAACCTGGTTGTACAGCATTACTTACAACGAATGTATTACTCAATATCGCAAGGAGCGACGTAAACGTCGCCTTATTGACGCCTTAAGTTTGGACCCGCTTGAAGAAGCATCCGAAGAAAAAGCGCCAAAGCCTGAGGATAAAGGCGGTCTTGATCGTTGGCTGGTGCATGTTAATCCCATTGATCGGGAAATCCTGGTGCTACGTTTTGTCGCAGAACTTGAGTTCCAAGAGATTGCCGACATTATGCACATGGGCCTAAGCGCCACGAAAATGCGTTATAAGCGTGCACTTGACCGGCTGCGCGATAAATTTTCGGACAGCGCTGAAACTTATCTTGAATAAAGCCGTCATAGCTAACGGTTAATTCTGGTAGAATTGCCGGCTGAGTTGTCTTGTGTTCGTCAGACAACTTACTGACCACCAAGATAGGGAACATTAGTAATGAAATTGAAAAACACTTTAGGCGTTGTCATTGGCTCGTTGTTGGCCACTTCCTCCCTCAGCGTTCTGGCTCAGGGTCAAGGCGCTGTCGAAGTGGAGGGTTTTGCCAAGAAGGAAATCTTCGACAGCGCCCGTGACTTCAAAAACAACGGCAACCTGTTCGGCGGCAGCATCGGCTACTACCTGACTGACGACGTTGAACTGCGTCTGGCCTATGACGAAGTGCACAACGCACGTGGCGAAGATGGCCGCAACATCAAGGGCTCGAACACCGCTCTGGATGCTCTGTACCACTTCAACAACGCTGGCGACGCACTGCGTCCATACGTTTCTGCAGGTTTCTCGGATCAGAGCATCGGTCAGTCCGGTCGCAATGGTCGTAACGGTTCCACCTTCGCCAACATCGGCGGCGGCGCCAAGTACTACTTCACTGACAACTTCTACGCCCGTGCTGGCGTTGAAGCTCAGTACAACATCGACCAAGGCGACACCGAGTGGGCACCAAGCGTCGGTATCGGCATGAACTTCGGTGGTGGCAGCAAGCCAGCTCCAGTTGCTGTTGCTGCTGTTGAGCCGACTCCAGAGCCGGTTGCTGTTGAAGAGCCGATGGAACTGGTTCGCGTTGAGCTGGACGTTAAGTTCGACTTCGACAAAGCCAGCGTTAAAGAAGAAAGCTACGGCGACATCAAGAACCTGGCTGACTTCATGAAGCAGTACCCACAGACCACCACCGTGGTTGAAGGTCACACTGACTCCAAAGGCAGCGATGCCTACAACCAGAACCTGTCCGAGCGTCGTGCAAGCGCTGTTCGTGACGTGCTGGTTAACCAGTACGGTGTAGACGCTGCTCGCGTTAACGCTGCTGGCTACGGTGAAGCTCGTCCGGTTGCTGACAACGCTACCGACGCTGGCCGCGCTGTTAACCGCCGCGTAGAAGCTGAAGTAGAAGCTCAGATCAAGCAGTAATCGATCTGGCTGTATAGAAAACCCGGCTTCGGCCGGGTTTTTCTTTATGGCCCGCAATCCATGGCGGCCCATAAAGAAAAACCCATGTAAAAAAGCTCGCTGGTGGCAGGCAAGGGGAACTTCGCCAAGCGGTTAGGCGCTGATAGCTGTGAGCTGTATGTTCGGTTGAGCGACCACCTCGCCAATCACCAGAATGGCCGGGCTTTTCAATTTGAAGTCGTGGGCGGCTTGTTGCATGGCCGCGAGGTTGCTGCGGCACTCGCGCTGATGTGGCAGCGAGGCGTTCTCGATCAAGGCCACTGGCATGTCGGCGCGCATGCCGCCTGCCAGCAGGCTCTCGCGGATTTCTGCCAGTTTGGCCACGCCCATATACACCACCAGCGTTGTGCCGCTCTGAGCCAGAGCAGGCCAGTTGAGACTGTTGTCATCCTGGGTGTGCGCGGTAACCAAGGTGACCCCGCGTGCTACGCCGCGCAGTGTCAGAGGGATGCCGCAGTTGGTCGCTCCGGCCAGGCCTGCAGTGATGCCATTGACCATTTCCACCTCGATGCCGTGCTCGCTCAGCCAGTCGGCTTCTTCGCTGCCACGGCCGAAGATGCAGGGGTCGCCGCCTTTCAGGCGCACGACGCATTTACCCTGGCGGGCATAACGCAGCATCAGGCGATGGATAAACGCCTGTGGCGTGGAGCAGCAACCGCCGCGCTTGCCTACCGGCACGATCCGCGCGTTGATGCAGTGCTCCAGTACGGCGGGATTGACCAGGTCATCAATCATCACGATCTCGGCCTGGTTCAGGGCTTTAACCGCCTTTAGGGTCAGCAGCTCCGGGTCACCGGGGCCTGCGCCTACCAGCCAGACTTTTGCGCTCATTTTGATCTCCTCAGCCCGTGTGCATCACCAGCAATGGTTTGATTTGGCTACTCAGCAGCCGTGTAGCAACAGTCATTTAGGTGGCCATCAATCTGCTTAATAAAACTTACGCAAAACAAAAAATTGCCGGGAGCAATTTTGGACGTCGCCCCGCGACGGCCCGTAGGGTGGCTGCCATGGATCGCTGGCCACAAAAAAGGCGTCCCGCTAGTCACCTAGCGAGGACGCCTTTGTCCAAGTCCCGTTCTATCGGGAAGTGCAACCTTCTTCGTTGAGGCCGCGCTTTATTAAATTGTGCAATTACCAATGCAGACCCTGTGCCAACTTGTATGGTGCGTATTTTCAAGGCTTATCAGCAAGTTACAGCTGTTTTTTGAGGGTTTTACGCACCATTTAAAGGCGCTTTGCGCAGTATTGGTGCGCAAGTGGCGGCTTTAATGCAGTAGCCCGATCAGCAGGAGCAGATTCAGCAGCAGGGAAAACAAGGCCACGCCTCGCCAGACCAGCAGCGGTTCGTGTTCCAGCAGTGGCCGTGGCCGGCTGCTAAGGGATTTACGTTCCGCCTGCTCCAGGTTGAGCAGCCATTCTTCGGCGGTTTCATAGCGCTTTTTCGGTTCGGCACTAAGGGCTCGGTTGAGGCTGTCATCGACCCAGCTGGGTATATCCGGACGATAGAGACTGGCTGGAGTCGGCTGGCCGAAGCGTGGATGCTGGAAGGCTTCAATTTCACCATAGGGGTAATGCCCGGTAAGCAGAAAATACAGCGCCACGCCTGCGCTGTAGAGATCCTGCTGCGGGCTGGGGGCGACGCCGGCAAAGGCTTCCGGAGCTATATAACTGGGCGTGCCGGGCAGCTCGCAGGCCTCATCGCGGGTCAGGCCGGGGCAGTAGGCCAGGCCGAAATCCAGCACGCGCAGCTCGCCGTCATCGCCCCACAGCAGGTTTTCCGGCTTGATATCGCGGTGCAGGATATTGCGCCGGTGCAGCATGCCCAATGCTTTGATTAGTCGGGGGGCAATGTCCAGCCATTCTGGCAGCCCCAGCGGGCCACTCAATCGTACGTGTTCGGCCAGGGTTTGCCCGGCGTATTCGCGCTGCACGTAATACAGATGCTGACGCTGCGGCAGCGGGTGCACTTCCGCGAAGAAGCGCCCGGCCACGCGGCGCACAAACCATTCTTCAAGCAGTAGTGCATGACCGGCTTGCGGCTCATCGCTGCGGTTGGGCGGCAGGGTTTTCAGCAGCCAGCGCCGCGCCTGAGCATCACGCACTCGATACACCATCGATTGGCGCGATTCGGCCAGCACTCGCTCAATCTGCCAGCCTTCGAAATTTTGCCCTTCACGCAGTTTGGTCGGTAGTGGCCAGTGCTGAAGTTGCGCCAGGGTGTCGGCCAGATCGCTTTGCGGTAATGCCTCAACGCGCAGCAGCAGGGCGCTCGCGTTGTCCTGGCTGCCGGCCAGGTGCGCGGCATTGACCAACGCACGGCTGGCGGCGGGCAGATCCTGTTCATCATGGAGGATGCGCTGAATGCCAGCGTCGCCCAGGGTCGCCCAGATACCGTCGCTGACCAGTACGAAACATTCGCCTTCGCGCAGCTCGCCATCCAGGTAATCCATCACCAGGTGCTGATCCAGGCCCATAGCGCGCTTGAGTACATGCTGCATGCCGGGTTGTTCCCACACATGGTCTTCGCTGAGGCGCTCAAGCGTGCCGTTCAGCCAGCGGTAGGCACGGCAATCGCCGACGTGCGCCAGGGTAAAACGCCGGCCGCGCAGGATCAGTGCGCTCAGGGTGGTCAGCAGCGGCTGACCGCCGCCATTGGCTTGCAGCCAGCGGTTGTGCGCGACCAGCACACGGTCCAGCGATTGGGTTACCGCCCAGGTTTCTGGGGTGGAGTAGTAATCCAGGGCCAGGGCCTGCAGAGTGGCGCGCGCCGCGAGGCCGCCGTCGGCGCATTGGCTGACGCCATCGGCGAGAGCAAACAGGTAGCCCTTGCTGGCCGCCAGTGCCGGAGCCGGGGTGACCACGCGAATGGCGTCCTGATTTTCGCTACGCGGGCCGGTGGCGCTGGCTTCACCGAAGGTCAGTTGCAAGGCCATGCAGAGGTTCCTGGAGAGGCGACTGAAGAAGCGCTGAGGTAATAATGAATGGCTACAGGGTGGATGAACCGAGCGTCATCCACCCTGCATTTTGTTATTACACCCGAGCGGCGGTCACTGCGGCGCTGCCCCAGGTGGTGCGCCAGCGCAGCTTGACTCCATAGAGGCCGAACCAGGCGAGCACGCCTAGGCTGGCGAACAGCCATAAGCCGAGCTGGTAATCACCGGTCTGCTGCTTGATGGTGCCCAGGCCTGCGGCTAGGAGGAAGCCGCCTATACCGCCAGCCATTCCGATCAACCCAGTCATTACGCCGATTTCCTTGCGAAAGCGCTGCGGTACGAGTTGGAACACTGCGCCGTTACCTGCGCCAAGGCCGAGCATGGCAGTGACGAATAGGGCCAGCGCGGCGGTCGAACTTTGCAGATTGAAACCCACAGCGACAATGCTCAAGGACGCCAGGGTGTACATCATCAGCAATGTGCGGATGCCACCAATACGGTCGGCCAGTGCGCCGCCGAGGGGACGCAACAGGCTGCCGGCACAGACGCAGGCGGCGGTGTAGTAGCCGGCGGTCACCGGGTTCAGGCCGTACTGGTCGTTGAAATAACCGGGCAGGGCGCTGGCCAGGCCAATAAAGCCGCCGAAGGTCACGCTGTAGAAAAACATAAACCACCAGCTGTCGCGGTCACCCAGGGCTTTCAGGTAATCGGCCAGGGCTTTTGGCTTGGGCCGCTCGGGGGCATTCTTGGCAACCAGAGCAAAGATCAGCAGGGTTGCCAGCAGCGGAATCAGCGCCCAGCCGAAGACGTTCTGCCAACCGAATAGCGCGGCCAAACCTGGGGCAAACAGCGCAGCCAGCACGGTGCCGGAATTGCCTGCACCGGCAATGCCCATGGCCTTGCCCTGGTGCTGCGGCGGATACCATTGCGAGGCCAGCGGCAGGGCTACGGCAAAAGCCGCGCCGGCAAAACCGAGGAACAGACCTAATAACAAGGCATGTTCATAGCTGCTGATGCCGATCTGCCAGGCGCAGAACAACGCCACGATTACGATCATCTGACCAACCAGACCGGCGGTTTTGGGTGATAGGCGGTCGGCCAGAAAACCCATCAGCAAGCGCAATATGGCGCCGGCGAGAATCGGCGTGGCGACCATCAGACCGCGCTGTTGCGCGGTCAGGTCGAGAGCGGTGGCGATCTGCACAGCCAGTGGGCCGAGCACGTACCAGACCATAAAGCTCAGGTCGAAATACAGAAACGCGGCGAACAAGGTTGGGGTGTGGCCGGATTTCCAGAAACTTGTATTCATCGAAAACCTCATTCAGCAAAAAAGGGTCCCGGTGGGGTGCGGTAGACCATGGTCGTGGACATGGCGGCCGCACCCCATCGGGGAGGTGGTGTACTTGTGGTACGCCACCCTGAGGAACAGGGTCTGTTGACGTTTCGACGCGGCTCGCGGCGAAACATCAATAGACCCTCCGCCACAGCTGTGTTGAGAGAGTTACTAGCGCAAGTCCTGGATCGCAGGGCAGGTGCCAGCCCCAAACGCTGGGGCGTAAAACGCAAAACGCCGCATAAACCGAGCGCTCTAGGGCGAGGTTTATGCGACGTCTTTGTCGTTTGTTGAGCAGCCGCCATTGGCTACCGGTAACAGGTCTTTAGCAAGAGCTGCGCCAACCGGGCAATCCATCGATTTACGAGGCTTTCAGCTGTTGAATAGCTGCGACTGTGCTGCAAAAGGAGGCGCTGGCGGAAGGCATGCCCTTGAATAGGGCGCAGAATTTTTTCCCGGTTCCGACAAGCCAGGCTTTCTAAGGCAGGCCTCAATTGGCCTTGTGGCGAGTGCGTCAGCTGGTAGGCGTTAGCACGCTGCAACGTGATTCACTAGGTGTGGCGTCGGCGGCTGCATGTGCAGCCTGGGTCGGTAAGGGAAGGGTGAGGAGGGCCAGAGCGAGTAGGTTGCTCAAAACCCCGGCGTGGCGGACATGGCTGCGCGTGGTCGGCATAGCAATTCCCCTGCTTTTGTTGTTATGCCTAAGGCGTAGCAGAGGATGTGCCAGCTGTCACGGCGTCCGCTAGATAGTTGAGTAATTAATGCTGAATTCGGCAGTTTTGCTGCGATCAAGCGTGATCAGGACGGTAATCACCCGATTTATGCCGATAAGCCCAGTTTACTTGCTCAGCCAGTTGACCTTGCTGAATTTGCCGCTGAAGGTCGCCGGCATTTGCACCACTTTGCCCAGTTTGTAGTTGAAGAACACAAACCCGGACTTGGCCATGGCTACCAGCGTGTTGTCGGCGGGGCGGGTGATGCGGAAAGTAATGTCGCCACCATAAGTGTTGAAATCCATTACGCCAACCTCGAACAGCAACTGATCACGGGCGTGAGCCTCGGCGCGGTAGGTGGTAGCGAGGTCCGTGACGATGATGCCTGTGCCGTCTTCCTGGGTTTCCTCGATGCCGAACTCGAACAGAAAACGCGCCCGCGCCTCGGAAATCATCGAGATCATCGAATCATTACCCAGGTGGTTGGCGGCGTTTATGTCGGTCACCCGCACTGTTAGGTGGGTGCTGTAGCAGAACTGGTCTTCGGGGAACTCAAGGGTCAGGCGGGCCATGCCAGCATCCGGTCGTCAGTAAAAGGTGGCGAATGTTAACCCCGTTCGCATCTGTCGGGCAGCCGCTGATGCGCGTTGCAGGTAAAACGGTGATGATCGGCCCATCATCTTCAGGTGCGGAGTTAAGCGCGTATGAACTTCAGGCAATTGAGCATGGGTGGACTGCTGGCGCTGCTGTTACTGGGGGATGTGCAGGCGCAGGGGCTGCGCGATGCCATGAGTGATCGACGCAGTGCCAGAAGTGCCACGCAGCTTGGTGCTGAACTGTTGGCAGATCTGCCATACGGTCAGCATGAGCGCCAGCGCCTGGACGTTTATCGTCCACTCAATGCGCGCTCGGCGCCCATATTGCTGATGGTTCATGGCGGTGCCTGGGATAAAGGCGATAAGCGTATGGACCGGGTCGTAGAGAACAAGATGGCCCGTTGGTTACCCCAGGGATACCTGTTTGTGTCGACCAACTATCGCTTATTACCGGATGCCACCCCCCTGCAGCAGGCCGAGGATATTGCCCAGGCGCTGAGCTACGTCCAGCAACATGCAACAGACTGGGGTGGTGACCCGCAGCGCGTGGTACTGCTGGGGCATTCGGCAGGTGCGCATTTGGTCAGCCTGCTCAGTGCCGCTCCTGAGATTGGCCAGGCTTATGCTGTACAACCCTGGTTGGGCACCGTGGCACTCGACAGTGCTGCGTTTGATGTTGAACGCATTATGCGCAACAGGCACTACCGCCTGTATGACAAGGCGTTTGGCCAGGACCCGGTTTATTGGCGTGCCGCATCGCCCGTGTGGCGTTTGCAGCAAGCAGGCGCGCCAATGCTGGCCGTCTGCTCCAGTAAACGCAGAGAGGCGTGCCGTCAGGCGCAGGGATATGCCGAGCGAGGCCGCGCATTGGACATGCAGGTGACGGTATTGCCACAGGCGTTGTCGCACGGCGAGATCAATGCGCAATTAGGCGTGTCGGGCGCCTACACCGATGCAGTGGAAACCTTCTTCCAGCGCATCGGTGCCACGCCTGCGCCCTAGGCTGCCGGGCGTTGCTGGCGCTGGTAGAGAAACTCCAGCACGGCGGTGCGGTAAGCGTGATAGTGCGGGTCATTGGCCAGTGCCAGACGATCTCGTGGGCGCGCCAGCTCGACCTTGACGATATCGCCCACGGTCGCCGCCGGGCCGTTGGTCATCATCACGATGCGGTCCGAGAGCAGTACGGCCTCGTCGACATCGTGGGTGACCATCACCACGGTGCTGTGGGTCTCGCCGACGATGCGCAGCAGTTCGTCCTGCAGGTGTGCGCGGGTCAGGGCATCCAGCGCGCCGAAGGGTTCGTCCATCAGCAGCACCTTGGGCTGCATGGCCAGAGCGCGGGCGATGCCAACGCGCTGTTTCATGCCGCCGGATATTTCATTGGGATGCTTGTAGGTGGCGTGGCTGAGGCCAACCATGGCCAGCGCCGCTTCAGTGCGTTCCTTGAGCTGGGCCTTGCTTTCCTTGCCGGCGAAGACCTTTTCCACCGCCAGATAGACGTTGCCGTAGCAGGTCATCCAGGGCAGCAGGCTGTGGTTCTGGAACACCACGCCGCGCTCCGGGCCGGGGCCGTCGATCTCGCGGCCGTTGCAGATCAGGCCGCCTTCACTGGCCTCGAGCAGGCCGGCGATCAGGTTGAGCACGGTGGATTTACCGCAACCCGAGTGACCGATCAGGGTGACGAATTCACCCTTGGCAATGCTCAGGTTGACGTCGGTAAGGGCCTGGAAGCGGCCTTTCTTAGTGTCAAAATGCTTGCCGACCTGGGTCAGCTCCACGAATTTATCCATGTTGCGGCTCCTTAGCGGGCTTGGTTTAACTGGCGTAGTCGAAACGTTTGGCCAGCAGCAACAACAGTTGCTCCAAAGCCAGGCCGACCAGGCCGACGATGATGATGGCGATCAGGATGTGTTCGACGTTGAGGTTGTTCCACTCATCCCACACCCAGAAGCCCAGGCCCGTGCCGCCGGTAAGCATCTCGGCCGCGACAATCACCAGCCAGGCCACGCCAATGGCCAGGCGGATTCCGGTCATCAGGTGCGGCAGTACAGCGGGGAAGAGGATGCGGGTGAGTACCTTGAACTCTGACAGCTTGAGCACCCGCGCCACGTTCAGATAATCCTGCGGCACGCTGGCTACGCCAGCGGCGGTGTTGAGAATGATCGGCCAGATTGAGCTGATAAAGATCACCCAGATCGACGCCGGGCCAGCGGCTTCGAACACCAGCAGACCAATCGGCAGCCAGGCCAGCGGCGAAACCGGGCGCAGCAGGCTGATGATCGGCGAGAGCATGCCGGCCAAGAAGGCAAAGCGGCCGATGGCAAAGCCCAGCGGAATGCCCACCAGCGCCGCCAAACCAAAGCCGATACCGACGCGACCCAGCGAATGCAGGATATTCCAGCCGATGCCCATGTCATTCGGGCCGTTGTCATAGAACGGGTTGGCAAACAGCTCCAGCGCCGCCGTCCAGGTACTTACCGGGCCAGGCAGGCCCTCGCTCTTGGTCGCAATCAGCGCCCACACGCCGATAAACAGCACGATACCCAACAGCGGCGGCACAACCGCCTTGAGTAGGTTGGTCAGCGCCGCCACGCCTGGCAGCACCAGGCGTGGCGCTTTGTTGATCGGCGCAGGCAACGGCAATGGGGTTTTCAGTGGTGCGTTCATCACGAACCTCCCAATCAGGCTTTAATCGCAAAGGAGTTGGCGTAGGCGGCCGGGTCGGAGCCATTCCACACGTTGCCGTCGATCAGCGTGCTGCTACGCAGCGAGCTGGCCGGCACAGGGATGTTCAGCGCACTGGCGGCTTCCTTGAACAGCGCCACCTGGTTGACCCCGGCGGCGACGGCGGCGTAGTTCGGGTCTTCCTTGATCAGGCCCCAGCGCTTGAACTGGGTCATAAACCACATGCCGTCGGAGTGATAGGGGAAGTTCACCGTGCCGTTCTTGCAGAAGGTCATGGCGTGGTCGTCCTTCCAGCTGTTGCCCAGGCCATCTTCGTACTGGCTGAGGAAGCGCGGCTCGATCACTTTGACGGGCGCATTGACGTAGGCCTTGCCGGAAATCAGCTTGGCCGTGCTCTTGCGGTTTTCTTCGCTGGCTTCGATAAACTGGCTGGCTTCCAGCACGGCCATGATCAGTGCGCGGGCCGCGTTGGGGTATTGCTCTATAAAAGCGCGGGTGGTGCCGAGGACTTTTTCCGGGTGATCCGGCCAGATCTGCTGGCTGGTCACGGCGGTGAAACCGATCTTGTCAGCAATCGCCCGCGCGCCCCAGGGCTCGCCGACGCAGAAACCGTCCATATTGCCGACGCGCATATTGGCGACCATTTGTGGTGGCGGCACGACGATGGTTTTCACATCGCTCATCGGGTTGATGCCCAGGCTCGCCAGCCAGTAATACAGCCACATGGCGTGGGTGCCGGTGGGGAAGGTCTGGGCGAAGGTCAGCGGGTTGCCGCCTTTTTTCACATGCTCGGCCAGTTGCGCACCGTTGGTGACGCCAGCTTCCTTGAGTTGCTTGGAAAGAGTGATGGCCTGGCCGTTCTGGTTCAGCCCCATCAGCACGGCCATATCCTTCTGCGGCCCAGCGATACCCAGCTGCGCGCCGTACATCATGCCGTACAGCACGTGGGCGGCATCCAGCTCGCCGGTATTGAGTTTGTCGCGCACACCGGCCCAGGAGGCTTCCTTGCTTGGGGTGATGGTCAGGCCGTATTTCTCGCCAAAGCCCTGAGTAGCGGCGACTACTACCGATGCGCAGTCGGTCAACGGAATAAAGCCGACTTTCAGCGCCGCCTTTTCCGGTGCATCGGAACCGGCGGCCCAGGCTACGCTACGTAGTGAGGCGGGCGCGCTAAGGCCAAGGGCGGCGACACCGCCGACAGTGCCGGCGACGGCAATTGAGGTTTTTAGGAAATTACGGCGGCTGTGCAGGCTTGGGTGCTTCGAATCACGATCAGTCATAGGTCTGTCCTTTCTGGCCGATAAAACGGCTGAAACAAAAAACGGCGTACGCCAGGCCACCTCAAGGAGGGGACCTGACGGACGCCGTTGTCCGTGATCCGCGGCTCACCGCCATTGGTGGGCTGCGCAGGAATCTTGTGAGGACAATTGCAAGGGGCTTGCCAGTTTTACTGGGGAGCGGCGGCTAACAAACGCCAATGCGCGCTGAGAATGGCTCGAACGAGCCTTAGGTTGGCAGGCTTAAACGCTATAAATCATAGACTTAAGTGCAATATTGAATGTTGGCTAGAGCAGAGTTTTCTTAGCGTAGTGGCTCCCCATGCCGCAGATCAGCAGCGCTGCCAGCCGGCTTATTGAGCCAATGCTGTGCATGGTCAAGCCGCTGCCAAGCACTTTTGCTTCGCCTTGGTGCTGGGCGAGTGCTGGTGCTTATGGCGTGCCACAGCCTTAGCGGGACAGCGATTTGCCCTGAGCTTCCTCGACAAACTCCTTGAGCCAACGCAGCACCTCCACCGCCTCCCAGCGCGAGGGGTCGAACATGGCATAGGCCAGGCCCTGATAACCGACCACATCCAGCTGACGGTGATAGCCGGCGCGCTGCAGCAAGGCTTCGATCTCGGCAAAGCAGGTGTTGAAGTGCACCCGGGAAAACGGCGTTTTGCCCTCGGTGACAATGCCTTCAAGCTGCAATTCATTGACGGTGGCCCGGATTTTTTCCAGGGGCATGCGGTTTACGCTGTGTTTCAGCTGCAGTACATCGAGCATCTGGGTACTCCTGTTAACGCCTTGTATGGGCCCGATTTTCCGGGCGGCATGGTTGGCTGGATGGCATGACCAAGGGTAATCGAAAAATACTGTACAAATAAACAGTATTCGATAATAGTAAGCCCAAGGCCTTAACCGGCACCTACTCGATCACTCGCGCCATCTGCCCGCAAAGCCAATGGCCACAGGCACTGCAGAGGAGTCACTAACAATGCAACAGATGCTGATGACAATTGTGCTGTTGGGTCTTTTGGCCGGTTGTGCGCAACCGCAGCTTGATCAACCGAGGGCCAATGGCACCTACCTGGTGATCGAGAACGGGCAGGCCTGGGCGGTGCTGGTATCTGATGGCAAACGCGTGGAAGAGCAGGGTACGGTGGTGGATGTGATCAGATTGCCGAGCGAGAACTCTGCCGTAGCGGCCAGTTATGTGATCGAAACGGCCAATTGCGGTCGCGTGCAGTGGCTGAGCGAGCGCTCGGATGCGGCGGATGGTATGACCAACCTGATGTCGCTGCACAGCAACAATCAACTGGGGCAGAGCGGCTGCGTCATTACCAGTGGTCTGAGCAAGGTCTGGACGGTGCTGGATTACTCCGGTTGAAAACTCAAAGTCTGCTGCGCGTCGGCCCTGCGGCGTTAAAAACAGGCTCGGAATGCTCATGTACAAAAGTACACTCCGCTTCCTCGCCTGTTTTTGCCTTGCAGGACTCTAGCTCGCGAGACTTTGAACAAACTCCAAGGGCACTTTTCAGTGCTTTTATCTGTTACTTACTCGTCGGCCTTGGCCTTCTTGCCAGGTAACAGGCCATCGGCGCGGAACATAGCTTTGATCCCGCGAATTGCCTGACGAATGCGGTCCTGGTTTTCGATCAGGGCAAAGCGCACATGGTCATCGCCGTAATCACCAAAGCCGATGCCTGGCGAGACGCAGACCTTGGCCTCCAGCAGCAGTTTCTTGGCGAACTCCAGCGAACCGAGCGCGGCGTACTGCTCAGGAATCTTCGCCCAGACATACATCGAGGCTTTCGGGTTTTCGACCATCCAGCCCAGCTCGTGCAGGCCTTTGACCAGCAGGTTGCGGCGCTGGCGGTATTGCTCGGCGATATCGCGTACGCATTGCTGATCACCTTCCAGTGCGGCAATCGCCGCCACCTGCAGCGGGGTGAAGGTGCCGTAGTCGTGGTAGCTCTTGATTCGCGCCAGTGCGCTGACCAACTCCTTGTTGCCGACCATAAAGCCGATGCGCCAGCCAGCCATGTTGTAGCTCTTGGACAGGGTGAAGAACTCCACGGCAATGTCCTTGGCGCCCGGCACTTGCATGATCGACGGGGCTTTCCAGCCGTCGTAAACGATATCGGCGTAGGCCAGGTCGTGAATCACCAGTACGTCATATTGTTTGGCCAGAGCCACCACGCGCTCGAAGAAGTCCAGCTCCACACACTGCGCGGTGGGGTTGGAGGGGAAACCGAGGATCATCATTTTTGGCTTGGGGATCGACTCGCGAATCGCCCGCTCCAGCTCGGCGAAGAAGTCCACGCCGGGAATCAGCGGCACCGAACGCACCTGGGCGCCAGCGATTACCGCGCCGTAAATATGAATCGGGTAGCTGGGGTTGGGCACCAGTACGGTATCGCCATGATCCAGGGTGGCCAGCATCAGGTGCGCCAGGCCTTCCTTGGAGCCGATGGTGACGATGGCTTCGCTTTCAGGGTCTATCTCGACTTCGTAGCGATCCTTGTACCAGCGCGAAATGGCGCGACGCAGGCGAGGAATACCTCGTGAGGTGGAGTAGCCGTGGGTGTCTTCACGCTGGGCGACCTGCACCAGCTTTTCGACTATGTGCGGCGGCGTGGCGCCATCCGGGTTACCCATGCTGAAGTCGATGATGTCTTCGCCACGGCGACGCGCGGCCATCTTCAGTTCGGCAGTGATGTTGAAAACGTAGGGGGGGAGTCGATCAATGCGCGCAAAGCGGCGCGAAGCTTGGTCAGCCATGCTTTCCTCAGATACGTAAGCGCCCGGAACCGTCCGAGCGACGTTGGCCAGTGCGCTGGCCAGGCGGCGAAGATAAGCGCCGAGTCCCCCGGCTGTCCAGTACAGTCAAGCGGCGCTGCGGCATAACAGTGCGCCGGCTCAGCTGCCGAGCATGTCGTGCATGGCGATAATCTGTTCGGCCACCTGGGCCAGCTTCTGCTGGCGGCTCATCGCCTGACGGCGCATCAGGGTATAGGCCTGTTCTTCGTCACAGCTTTTCATCTTCATCAGCAGGCCCTTGGCCAGCTCGATGCGCTTGCGTTCGGCCAGCTGGGCATCACGTGCCTGCAGCTGCGCACGCAGCGCCTGGTCGCTCTCGAAGCGAGCCATGGCTACGTCGAGAATCGGCTGCAGACGCTGGGCGTGGATGCCTTCGACGATATAGGCGCTGACGCCGCTCTGAATCGCCTGGCGCATCACGCCGGGATCGTGCTCGTCGGTGAACATGACAATCGGCCGCGGTTGATCACGGCTGACCAGTACCACCTGTTCCATCACGTCGCGGCTCGGTGATTCGGTGTCGATCAGGATCACGTCAGGTCGAATTGCCTCGACCCGCTCCGGCAGGTCGATGGTCAATCCGGATTCGTCGATGACCTCGAAACCGGCCTCGGTCAGGGCGTTTTTCAGGCGGCCAACCTTCTTTGCGGTGTCATTGATCAGCAGGATGCGCAGCATGTTAGCGGCTCTCCTGTTGGGCGCTGAGGGGTGCATCGGCCAGGGCGTGCAGGGCAAAGCTGCGCGCGTAAGCGGCCGGGTCGCTGCCGTCCCAGACCTGGCCATCGAGCAACTGGCTGCGGCGCATGTCGCTTGGTATGTCGATGCCGAGCGCTTCGGCAGCCTGGCGGTAGAGGTCGAGTTGCTGCACCTGGCGAGCAATCGCCAGGTAGTCCGGGTCGTCACGCAGCAGGCCCCAGCGGCGGAACTGGGTCATAAACCACATGCCGTCGGACAGGTACGGCTGGTTGACTGCGCCGCCCGCGTGGAAGCGCAGCGGGTGGGCATCCTGCCAGGCATGGCCGAGGCCGTCCTGGTACTGGCCGAGGAAACGCGGCTGAATCGCCGACAGAGGCGCATCGACATACTCGCTACCACTGAGTAGTTGCGCGGTGCTGCGTTGGTTTTCTTCGCTCTCATCGATAAACCGACTGGCTTCCAGCACAGCCATGATCAACGCACGCGCGCTGTTGGGGTACTGTTCAGCAAACTCACGGGTGCAGCCCAGAACTTTCTCTGGGTGGTCCGGCCAGATGGCCTGGCTAGTTATAAGGGTGCAACCCATCTGCTCATTCACGGCCTGAGCGCACCAGGGTTCGCCGACGCAGAAACCATCGATGCGCATGGCTTTAAGGTGGGCGAGCATCTGCGGTGGCGGTACGACAACGCTATCCACGTCGCTCAATGGGTGAATGCCTTGGCTGGCCAGCCAGTAATTCAGCCACATGGCGTGGGTGCCGGTGGGGAAGGTCTGGGCGAAGGTCAGTTTTGCGCCAGGCTGGTGCGCGCGTTGCGCCAATGCGCTGCCAGTGCTCACACCGGCAGCTTGCAAGGCGGGCGACAGGTTGATGCTTTGGCCATTCTGGTTCAGGCCCATCAGCACGGCCATATCGGTGGTTGGTGCACCGCCAAGACCCAGCTGCACGCCATAGATCAGGCCGTAGAGGCTATGCGCTGCATCGAGTTCGCCGCTCAGCAATTTGTCGCGCAGCGTGGCCCAGGAAGCCTGGCGCTGTAGGTTGAGGGTCAGCCCATGCTTCTCGGCGAAGCCCTGAGTGGCGGCGACGATGACCGATGCGGCGTCTGTGAGGGCCATAAAGCCGATGTTCAGCACCGGTTTTTCCGGTGGGTGGCTGCGGCTGATCTCGTGCTCATTCATGGTGCGTTTCCTGTGCCCACACAAAAAGGTGCCGTGCCAAGCACTGACTTCAGTCAGCGATCAGAACGACACCATTGTCTATTTGAGCCGTTTCCGCCGTTGGAAAGGCTTAGTGGCTTAAGCCAAAGCAAGGCGTATGCCAGTGCGCGGTACGGAGCCGCAGACAGAACAAACCCCGCCGTAGCGAGGTTCGGTTTGGGACTGGCAGAGCTGGTTTAGCGTTCCAGCATCTGCTTGACTGAACTCTGTGGGATTTGCTGTTTGCGGCCTTCACTGTCGGTGAACTCGATCATGCCGGTGTCCTCGTCCAG
The DNA here is from genome assembly GCF_902506525.1 of Pseudomonas sp. 9AZ. NCBI lineage: Bacteria > Pseudomonadati > Pseudomonadota > Gammaproteobacteria > Pseudomonadales > Pseudomonadaceae > Pseudomonas > Pseudomonas sp. 9AZ. The sequence goes on along the minus strand of NZ_LR733840.1, from coordinate 3,384,391 downwards.
CTGCGGTTTGCCGTCGCTGGTCAGCATCTGCCCGTCGGTGGTACTGATAATGTATTCACTGCTGCAGCCGGCCAGGCTGAATACGCAGAGTGCAGCAATAATCCAGTGTTTCATGAGGCTCTCCTGATGGTCCGTGGTGCGTTGTTGCACCCCCATTTCAGAAGGTAGCTGCTGAGCATTGCCTGGCAAGCCAGGCTGCAATAAAAAAGCCCCGCACTAGGCGGGGCTTTCTTGTTGCGGGTAACGCTTAAACCTGAACAGCAGGGATCTGGGCGTTTGCAGCAGCTTCACGGAACTCGGCGATCTGGTCGAAACTCAGGTAGCGGTAGACGTCCGCTGCCATGGTGTCGATTTTCTTCGCGTAGACCATGTATTCCTCAACAGTTGGCAGTTTGCCGGTGATGGCAGCAACAGCCGCCAACTCAGCCGAAGCCAGGTAGACGTTGGCACCATCGCCTAAACGGTTGGGGAAGTTACGGGTAGAGGTCGAAACCACGGTGGAGTTCGCCTCAACGCGTGCCTGGTTACCCATGCAAAGCGAGCAGCCTGGCATTTCCATGCGCGCGCCTGCTTTGCCGTAGATGCCGTAGTAGCCTTCTTCGGTCAGCTGATGCTGGTCCATCTTGGTTGGCGGCGACAGCCACAGGCGAGTCGGCAGGGTGCCTTCGACTTTTTCCAGCAACTTACCGGCAGCGCGGAAGTGACCGATGTTGGTCATGCACGAACCGATAAACACTTCGTCGATTTTCTCACCCTGAACGGAGGACAGCAGACGAGCATCGTCTGGGTCGTTCGGAGCGCAGAGAACAGGCTCGTTGATCTCGGCCAGGTCGATTTCGATGATTTCGGCGTACTCGGCGTCCTTGTCGGCTTCCATCAGCTTCGGATCGGCCAACCAGGCTTCCATCGCTTGAGCGCGACGTTCCATGGTGCGGGCATCGCCGTAGCCTTCGCTGATCATCCAGCGCAGCAGGGTGATGTTCGAACGCAGGTACTCGGCAATCGCCTTTTCCGGCAGCTTGATGGTGCAACCAGCAGCGGAACGCTCGGCAGAGGCGTCGGACAGCTCGAAAGCCTGTTCAACGGTCAGCTCGTCCAGACCTTCGATCTCAAGGATGCGGCCGGAGAAGATGTTTTTCTTGCCTTTCTTCTCTACTGTCAGCAGGCCTTTTTGGATGGCCACGTAAGGGATGGCATGCACCAGGTCACGCAGGGTGATGCCTGGTTGCAGTTTGCCCTTGAAGCGCACCAATACCGACTCCGGCATGTCCAGCGGCATTACGCCAGTGGCAGCGGCGAAGGCAACCAGACCGGAACCGGCCGGGAAGGAGATGCCGATCGGGAAGCGGGTGTGCGAGTCACCACCGGTGCCGACGGTATCCGGCAGCAGCATGCGGTTCAGCCAGCTGTGGATGATGCCGTCGCCAGGACGCAGGGACACGCCGCCACGGGTGCGGATGAAATCCGGCAGGGTGTGGTGGGTGGTGACGTCGATTGGCTTCGGATAAGCCGCGGTGTGGCAGAACGACTGCATGACCAGGTCAGCGGAGAAGCCCAGGCAAGCCAGGTCTTTCAGCTCGTCGCGGGTCATCGGGCCAGTGGTGTCCTGGGAGCCGACGGTGGTCATCTTCGGTTCACAGTAGGTGCCAGGACGCACGCCTTTGCCTTCCGGCAGGCCGCAGGCCTTGCCGACCATCTTCTGCGCCAGGGTGAAACCCTTGGTGCTAGCAGCTGGAGGCTCAGGCAGCTTGAACAGGTCGGTTGGGCCCAGGCCCAGTTCGGCGCGCGCTTTCTCGGTTAGGCCGCGACCGATGATCAGCGGGATACGGCCGCCAGCGCGGACTTCGTCGAGCAGTACTGGGGTCTTCATTTCGAAGGTGGTCAGTACTTCGTCGGTACCGTGTTTGCAGACTTTGCCAGCATGCGGGTACAGGTCGATTACATCGCCCATGTGCATGTTGGAAACGTCGAATTCGATTGGCAGAGCGCCGGCATCTTCCATGGTGTTGTAGAAGATCGGAGCAATCTTGCTGCCGAAGCAGAAACCACCCGCGCGCTTGTTCGGCACGTTAGGGATGTCGTCGCCGAAGAACCACAGCACCGAGTTGGTGGCGGATTTACGCGAGGAGCCGGTACCGACTACGTCGCCGACGTAGGCAATCGGGAAGCCTTGGCCGCGCATGGCTTCGATCTGCTTCATCGGGCCGGTTACGCCTTGCTCGTCCGGCACGATGCCGTCACGGGCCATTTTCAGCATGGCCAGGGCGTGCAGCGGGATATCCGGACGCGACCAGGCGTCTGGAGCCGGGGACAGGTCGTCGGTGTTGGTTTCGCCGGTGACCTTGAACACGCGCAGGCTGATCTTGTCGGCCAGAGTCGGGCGGTTCTTGAACCACTCGCCGTCAGCCCAAGACTGCAGTACGGCTTTGGCGTGAACGTTACCGTTCTTAGCTTTCTCTGCAACGTCGTGGAAGGCGTCGAACATCAGCAGGGTGTGCTTCAGTTGCTCGGCAGTCACGGCAGCCAGTTCGCTGTCGTCGAGCAGCTCTACCAGAGTGGCGATGTTGTAACCGCCCTGCATGGTACCGAGCAGTTCAACAGCGTGTTGCTTGCTGATCAGAGGGGAAGTGACCTCGCCTTTGGCAAGGGCAGAGAGAAAACCGGCCTTGACGTAAGCGGCTTCGTCGACGCCTGGCGGCACGCGGTTGGTGATCAGGTCGAGAAGAACAGCTTCTTCGCCGGCTGGCGGGTTTTTCAGCAGCTCGATCAGGCCTGCGGTTTGTTCGGCGTTCAGCGGCTGGGGCACGATACCCTGAGCGGCACGCTCTGCTACATGTTTGCGATAGGCTTCAAGCACAGTTATTACCCTCATCAGTGGTCCCAAAGGGTTGTCCGGGACGCGATCCAGAAAACAACAAACCAGGCGCTTCGTGGCGTTATGGGCCGCTCAGCCGAGGTTACGCTGCTTTCTTGCAGAAGCTGTTTTCAAAGTTTTACGCCGGCAGGACGGGCTGGATGAGGGCTGGTGCAGACACTTGAAGGGTGGCTCAAGGGTCGGCACCAACATCGAACCTGCAGGATTGACTGTGCTCGTGACGCTTTGAAAACAGCTTCCAACGGACGTTGCTGCCTCTAAAAGGCCGGCCGATTCTACTGGAAAGCTTTGAATAAGTTAAGCCAAAGGCCCCGCTTATATAGGGGTGATCTGCCTTAGACAAAGGGCTAAGATGCCTGCCTGTCCGCCAGTGTCCATGCCTTTTGCTATGTCCAACCAACGCATCAAAACCCCTTGTGTCGGCCTGTGCTCCACTGTTTACGGTGATTTGGTCTGCCGTGGCTGCAAGCGCTTCCACCATGAGGTGATCAACTGGAACGGCTACAACGACGAGGAAAAACACGCCGTTTGGCTGCGTTTGGAAGTCTTATTGGTGCAGGTGATGGCGGCCAAGCTTGAAGTTTTCGATGCCAATCGCCTGCGTATGCAGCTGGAACAACGCAAGATCCGCTTTGTGCCGCAGCAATCACCGTATTGCTGGGCGTATCAGTTGATTGCCCGGGGGGCGCGGGTAATCAGTCAATTGGAGGCCTATGGGATGGTACTGCTCCCTGAGTTTCGTGGCTGGGGCCTGCCAGAGTTACGTGATGCGATTGATCGAGAGTTCTTTCTGCTGTCTGAAGCGCACTATGAGCGTTACATCGCGCCACGCTTTCTGCTCGAAGGTCTTGAGCTAAGGGTCTGAAGCCTGTGCTGCATGAAAAAGCCGCCTGTTCAGGCGGCTTTTTTGTTGCGCGCAGTTGGTTTAACGCTGGGCGACCAGCTCTTCCAGGTGAGCGATGATGTCATCCGGCTTGAGCACCAAGATATCGCTTTCCAGCGAATCCAGAATAACCTCGGCGGTATTTCCGATCAGTGCGCCGGAAATACCGGTACGCGCCACAGTGCCAATCACCGTCACACCTGCGTTGAGTCGATGCGCGGTCTGCGGGATCAACACATCCGCTGGGCCTTCGGCGATATGCAGACGCTCATCGCTGATCTCGTACTCGGCCTGGAACGCCTTGCACTGCTCGCGGTAGCGCGCCTCGATGGTTTCCTTGAGCTGGAAAGTTGGGTCGGCCGCCGAGAGCATCGGCGCCGGATGAGCGCTGATTACATGCAGTTCTGCCTTGGCCAAGGCGGCAATATCAAAGCCATGGCTGACGATGCTGGTGTGCAGGGTGCGGTGCTCGCTGTCAGCGTTACCCACATCGACTGCCGCCAGAATCGCGGTGCCCGCCCAGGATTTTTCGGTTTTCACCATCAGCACTGGCGCTGGGCAGTAACGCAGCAGCTTCCAGTCATCGGGGGTGAGCAGGGCCTTTTTCAGCGGGTTGTCGGGAAAGTGCTGCTTGATCACCAGGCCGCACCCTTCGGCTTGCTGCACGTTGATGATGGTCTGGTGCTGAGTGTCATCCCAGGCCTGCTGGCTGGAGGTGCTGAACCCTTCGCTGTTAAGCAGGCCGGTAAGGTCGCGCAGGTAGCCGGTGTGATCACTTTTCTTGTCGCATACCAGCAGGTGCAGGTGCGATTGAGTGACGCCGGCAATCAGCTTGGCGCGTTTGAGGGCCAAGTCTTCCGTGTGATTGGGCTCCATCACTACCAGAATGCTGCGAATAGCTTGCATGATCATCTCCATGTGCAGTCAGTTGTACTGCTTATCACTATAGATCGCTGCCACTGGCTTGATGCTTGACCGGTGTCAATCGAGTGGCTGTTCGCGTGCTCATTCGTATAATGGCCGCGCTCTAGCCTTATCACTCCCGCCTGCCTGGTTTTGTGAATTTATGTATCTGTTAGCCGCAACCGATGATCTGCTGCGTTGTTTTGCCCCTTGCCTGTTGGCATGTCGCCGTCTGGTTACGGAGATGCGCCGATGAACCTGCCAGAAATTCATGAGTTTCTCGGCTGCCGTACGCCGGATGCCTGGATCACCGCCGCCTTGGCTGATCAGCAGACCCTGCTGATCGACCACAAGAACTGCGAATTTAAGGCCGCCAGCACAGCGCTGAGTCTGATGGCCAAGTACAGCACCTATGTTGACCTGCTCAACGCCATGTCGCGTCTGGCCCGTGAGGAACTGGTGCATCACGAGCAAGTGCTGCGCATCATGAAGCGCCGCAAGATCGGCCTGCGCCCGGTATCGGCGGCGCGCTACGCTTCAGGCTTGCGTAAGGTTGTGCGCACCCATGAGCCGCACAAACTGGTGGATACCCTGGTGGTCGGCGCCTTTATCGAAGCGCGCAGCTGTGAGCGTTTCGAGGCCCTGGTGCCGCATCTGGATGAAGAGCTAGGCAAGTTCTACTTCGGTTTGTTGAAAAGTGAAGCGCGGCATTTCCAGAATTACCTGAAGCTGGCCTATCAGTACGGCGATGCGCGTGATGTGGACCAGGCTATTGAGCGGGTGAGGGCGGCCGAGCGCGAGCTGATCGAGTCGCCGGACACTGAGTTTCGCTTCCACAGCGGTGTGCCGCCGCTCTAAAGCAAAACGCGCCCAGTAGGGCGCTTTTTTGTAGGTAAGTAGGTGGTGCTTACTGCTGCACTTTCAGATCCAGCGACAAGTCGCGTGCGGCCTTGGTGGCCAGAACACCCATCAGCTGGCTGATTTCATCCTGACGGCTGCTGGCGCCATCGCTACCGCCACCCATCATCACGCTAGGCACTGGCGCCTGGGCTGCGGCTTCGGCCCAGACCTTGTTAATCGCGATCAGCGCATCAAGCTTGGGCTGTAATGCACCGTCCGCTTTGATCACCGCTTCACGGGCATAAGCCTCGGCATCGGCGGTGATTTTCGTCGCGTCGGCGGTGATCGCAGCCTTGTCGCGCAGCAGCTCGGCTGTCTGCTTCTCGATCTCGGCGCGGCCTTTTTCACGCTCGGCGTTGATTCGCGCCAGTTGCTTTTCGGTTTCCGCCTGAGTGGTGCGCTCGATCTGGTCGCGCAGGGTTTCCTGGCGACGCGCTTCCACTTCTTTCTCACCGCGGGCGGTCACCAGCAGCTTCTCTTCTTCTTCCTTCAGGCGGTTCTGCCGCGCTACGGCCAGCTCAGCCAGCGCTTGCTGCACCTTGACCATGCGCTGCTTGTACTGCGGGTTGGGGTCGACGTTGGTGATGCGCGCCTCGACCACTTCCACGCCGTATTTGCGGAACTGCTGCTGCTTGCGTACCGGAATGCCCTTGTTGTCCATGACCTTTTCGGTGACGAACTGGCTGACGTTGTTGTCGCCGAACACACCTTGTTCAGTGCCGGCCTGCAGGATTGCGGTTTGCGTGGGCTGGTGGCCGCGTGGGCCGCGAATTTCCTTGCGCTTGATCAGGTACAGGCCGTCATTCAGCTGGTTTTCGAACTCGGCGGCAAACTCGCTGCGTGCACCGGCATAGAAGTCATCCGCACTCATCAGCGAGGCGGTGGCCTGCAGGGTTTCCTTGATGGCCGGAACCAGCGCAGTTTTGATGAAGTTCTCCGGGTTGCGGTATTCCTGAGCGATTTTCAGGAACTGCTCGCCTGCAGGAAGGCGGAAACGCGCGGAGGACTCGACCTTGGCATCGACGTTGCCGAGAAACACGATGGGGAAGGCTTCGATGGTTGCGCCGAGCGAGTCGTTGTCGCTGCTGTCGTCGATGGCCAGGGCTTCGGTGAGTACTGATTGCACGCTCAGGGCCTTCTTCCAAGCGGTGGCGCGGCCGAACCATTTGGTGGCGTAGCCAACGTCGTCGACCACTTTCTCTTCACCGAAGATGGTGCGCACGTGGGTGGCAAAACCGGCTTCGTTATAGAAGAACACGCTGTTGAAGGTGACAAAGCTCACCGCCACCAGTGCGGCGGGGGCGATGGCGTATTTAAAGAGATGTTCCTTGCTGAGCAGCATGATCGGTCCCTGATGGCGTTTTGAGGTCGCTGATGCTGATGATCGGCGAATCGTCCGTCAAGTAGGGGCGCTCAGCGCTTTGTGCGCGCCGTCAAAGTTTCACGCAGGATCAAGATCGAAGGCACTTTGCTGCAAGCCTTGGCGGTCTGCTTGCAGTGCCCAGCCCTGTTTGTCCCAGTCGCCAAGCACAATGCGCTGCGCCGTCTGGCCGTTGACTTGCAGTTGATGGGTGGCGGGGCGATGGGTGTGGCCGTGGATCAGCGTGCGTACGCCGTGCTCGGCCATGATAAGCGGCACTTCGTCCTGGGTGACGTCGACAATCTCGCTGGCTTTCATCCGCGTCTGGGTGCGGCTTTCATTGCGCAGCTTGCGCGCCAGTTTTTGTCGGGTGCTGAGCGGCAGGTTGCGCAGGATAAACAGCGAAATCGGGTTGCGCAGCCAGCGGCGCAGCTTCATATAGCCGACGTCCTGGGTGCACAGGCTGTCGCCGTGCATCAGCAACACGCGCTCGCCATTCAGTTCGATCACGCAGGGATCGGGCAGCAGTGTGCAGCCGGCTTCACGGCAGAAGGCCTTGCCGAGGAGAAAGTCGCGATTGCCATGCATCAGGTAGATGCGCGTGCCGCGCTCACTGAGTTGGCGCAGGGCTTGGGCAATCGAACGTTGAAAGGGGCTGATGGCGTCGTCGCCGATCCACACTTCAAAGAAGTCGCCGAGGATATAAAGCGCCTCGGCCTGGATCGCGCGGGTTTCGAGAAAATGCAGAAACGCCCGGCTGATGTCCGGGCGCTCCTGTTCAAGATGCAGGTCGGAGATCAGTAAGATCACTCAACGATCTCGGCACGCTCGATGATCACGTCCTCAACCGGTACATCCTGATGGCCGGATTTGCTGGTGGTGGCAACGGCCTTGATGGCGTTGACCACGTCCATGCCTTCGACCACTTCACCAAACACCGCATAACCCCAGCCTTGTACGGTTGGTGCGCTGTGGTTAAGGAAGCTGTTGTCGCCCACGTTGATAAAGAACTGCGCGGAGGCCGAATGCGGCTCCATTGTACGGGCCATGGCCACGGTACCGATCTTGTTGGCGACGCCGTTGTTGGCTTCGTTCTTGATCGGGGCGCGGGTGGTTTTCTGCTTCATGCCCGGCTCAAAACCGCCGCCCTGGATCATGAAGTTGCTGATCACTCGGTGGAAAACGGTGTTGTCGTAATGACCTTCTTTGACGTACTGCTTGAAGTTGGCCACGGTTTCCGGGGCTTTGTCTTCGAACAAGTTGAGGGTGATAACGCCGTGGTTGGTGTGCAGCTTGATCATGTAGGTAATCGCTCTGTCGATAAATCCGTGAGCCGCTGAATTTCCAGCAAAGGGCGTTGCAGCGGTTCTTGGGCCTGTCAGGGGGTTGACAGCTTCGGCTATGATAAGCGCTTTGTATAAGTCGGCCTACCCTGAGAGCCTGTTGACGCGTTGCCTGGTGCACGCGAACCGGTTCTGAGCCGCGCCTCGCACTCGCTAAGGACCCCATGAGCAAGCCAGAAACTGTCGCCGCCGCCAACTTTCTTCGTCCTATCGTCCAGGCTGACCTGGATGCTGGCAAACACGCGAAGATCATTACCCGTTTTCCGCCGGAGCCCAATGGCTACCTGCACATCGGTCACGCCAAGTCGATTTGCCTGAACTTCGGCCTGGCCAAGGAGTTTGGTGGTGAGTGCAACCTGCGCTTTGATGACACCAACCCGGCCAAGGAAGACCAGGAATACATCGACGCGATCAAAAGCGACGTGCAGTGGCTGGGTTTTCAGTGGGCGGGCGAGGAGCGTTATGCCTCCAATTATTTCGACCAGCTGCATGCCTGGGCCATTGAACTGATTAAGGCGGGCAAGGCCTTTGTCTGCGACCTCAATGCCGAAGAAATGCGCGCTTACCGCGGTAACCTCACTGAGCCGGGCAAGAACAGCCCATTTCGTGAGCGCAGCGTCGAGGAAAACCTTGATCTGTTCGCCCGCATGAAAGCTGGTGAATTCGCCGATGGCGCCCGTTCGCTGCGGGCGAAAATCGATATGGCCTCGCCGAACATCAACCTGCGCGACCCGATTCTGTACCGCATTCGCCACGCTCATCACCACCAGACGGGTGACAAGTGGTGCATCTACCCGAGCTATGACTTCACCCACGGTCAGTCGGACGCCATTGAAGGCATCACCCACTCGATCTGCACTCTGGAGTTTGAAGACCATCGCCCGCTGTACGAGTGGTTCCTGGCGCAACTGCCGGTGCCGGCGCAGCCGCGTCAGTATGAATTTGCCCGGCTGAACCTCAACTACACCATCACCAGCAAGCGCAAGCTCAAGCAACTGGTTGACGAGAACCATGTCAATGGTTGGGACGACCCGCGCATGTCGACCCTGTCCGGCTTCCGCCGCCGTGGTTACACCCCGGCTTCGATTCGCACTTTCTGCGACATGATCGGCGTCAACCGCGCCGGCGGCGTGGTCGATGTGGGCATGCTCGAGTTCGCCATCCGTGATGACCTGGACGCCAACGCAGGCCGCGCCATGTGCGTGCTCAAGCCGCTGAAAGTGGTTATCACCAATTATCCGGAAGGCAAGGTCGAGAATCTGGAACTGCCGCGTCATCCCAAGCAGGACATGGGCGTGCGTGTGCTGCCGTTCAGCCGCGAGATCTATATCGACTCTGGCGACTTCGAAGAAACTCCGCCGGACGGCTTCAAGCGCCTGATTCCGGGTGGCGAGGCGCGTCTGCGCGGCAGCTACGTGATTCGTGCTGACGAAGCGATCAAGGATGCTGCTGGCAATATCATCGAGCTGCGCTGCAGCTACGACGAGAACACCCTGGGCAAGAACCCCGAAGGCCGCAAGGTCAAAGGCGTGATTCACTGGGTGCCGGCAGCTGAAAGCGTCGAGTGCGAAGTACGCCTGTACGACCGCCTGTTCCGTTCCGCCAACCCGGAGAAGGACGAAGAAGGCGGCAGCTTCCTCGACAACATCAACCCTGACTCGCTGGTGGTGCTCAAGGGTTGTCGCGCCGAGCCATCCCTGGCTGAGGCTGCGCCGGAAGAGCGCTTCCAGTTCGAGCGCGAAGGCTACTTCTGCGCCGATATCAAGGACAGCAAGCCGGGTGCGCCGGTGTTTAACCGCACTGTGACGCTGCGTGACTCCTGGGCTTAAGACCCAGGCGCTCTGATTAAAACCGGGCCGGTACGCCGGCCCGTGGTTTTCAAGGAACTGCAATGCTCTCGATCTACAACACGCTGACCAAAAGCAAAGACGTCTTCAAACCGCTGGTGGGTAACCAGGTGCGCATGTATGTGTGCGGCATGACGGTTTACGACTTCTGTCATATCGGTCACGCGCGTGTGATGGTGGCGTTTGATGTGGTGACTCGCTGGCTGCGCCATCGCGGCTATGACGTGACCTATGTGCGCAATATCACCGACATCGACGACAAGATCATCAAGCGCGCCAATGACAACGGTGAGCCGTTTGAAGCGCTGGTCGAGCGCATGATTGCGGCCATGCACGAAGACGAAGCACGCCTCAATGTGCTGCGTCCGGATCAGGAACCGCGTGCCACCAGCCATATCGTCGGCATGCACCAGATGATCCAGACCTTGATCGACAAGGGTTTTGCCTACGCGCCCGGCAATGGTGACGTGTATTACCGCGTCGGCAAGTTTGTCGGTTACGGCAAGCTGTCGCGCAAGAAGATCGAAGACTTGAAGATCGGCGCGCGCATCGAAGTCGACGAAGCCAAGCAGGACCCGCTGGATTTCGTGCTGTGGAAGGGCGTTAAACCGGGCGAGCCGAGCTGGGAGTCGCCGTGGGGCGCCGGTCGTCCGGGCTGGCATATCGAGTGTTCGGTGATGTCCACTTGCTGCTTGGGCGAGACGTTTGACATCCATGGCGGCGGCCCTGATCTGGTGTTCCCGCACCACGAAAACGAGATTGCACAGAGTGAGGCGGCCACCGGCAAGCTCTACGCCAACGCCTGGATGCATGCCGGCGCGGTGCGCGTGGACGGCGAGAAGATGTCCAAGTCTCTGGGCAACTTCTTCACCATTCGTGAGGTGCTGGAAAAATATCACCCGGAAGTGGTGCGCTACCTGTTGGTGTCCAGCCATTACCGCAGCCCGATCAACTACTCCGAAGACAGCCTGCGCGAAGCCAAGGGCGCTCTGGAGCGCTTCTATAACGCGCTCAAGGGCCTGCCAGATGCTGCAACAGCTGGCGGTGATGCCTTTGTCGAGCGCTTTGCGGCGGCCATGGACGATGACTTCAACTCGCCTGAAGCCTGCGCCGTGCTGTTCGAAATGGCCCGTGAGATCAATCGTCTGCGTGAAACCGATCTGCAGGCCGCTGCTGGCTTAGCCGCGCGCTTGAAGGAATTGGCTGGGGTGCTGGGTGTGTTGCAGCTGGAGCCTGAAGCATTCCTGCAGGCCGGTGCTGCCGGTAAGGTCGATGCTGCCGAGGTGGAGGCATTGATTGCTGCACGCCTGCAGGCCCGTGCCGAGAAGAATTGGGGCGAGTCAGACCGTATCCGCGACCAGATCACCGCCATGGGCGTGGTACTGGAAGACGGTAAGGGCGGTACTACCTGGCGCCTGGCGGACTAGATTGATTGCTGCATAAAAAGGCCGCTTTCGAGCGGCCTTTTTTATTGCGTACGGTTTGCTAGTTCCACAGCCAGTTCCAAAGGCCCGGCAGCCGAGCGTACTGCTGTGGGTCGCCGAGGGCGCGTCTTAATGCAGCACTTTGCAGGGCATCACGTTGGCCATAGAACGGCTGTTTATCGGTGGCCAGGCCCACATCTTCGGCTACATCCAGAAGAATCTGCAGGTATTCCTGCATATGCCGCGCGGTGTAGGGGTTGAGGTCGTGGAAGGTCACCACGACCGGGATAACCCCATCGACAGCCGGCAAGGCGCCGACGCTGATCTGCTGTGCCGCGCGGGCGAGCTGATCACGCAGATTACTGCGCCGGCGCAGGCTGCCATTGATGCCCCAGGTCTTGCCATCGTTGGCGCTCAAATCGGTGAGCAGTATGCGCAGACCGTGCGTCTGGTAGGCGGCGAATGTGCGCTCGTCGTAGTTCCAGAAGGGTGGTCGCACCAAGCGCGGCGCCGTGCCACTGATGATGGTCAGGTCGGCTACACCGTTTGCCAGCGATTGTTGCAACGCTTCCGGGCTGAGGTAACGGTGGTTGGCATGGCCTGGAGTCGCAGTGTGAAAACCCAGCAGGTGGCCCTCTCGTTGCTGGCGCTGAAGTAGCGTCTGGCCGTGAACGCTGCCGCAAGTTGCTGCGGCGCGGGTCTGGACAAAGAACAGCGCCTTGATCCCAGGTTGGATTGGGTTATCTGCCAGGGTGTCGAGAATCTGTTCGGTTGGATTGTCGCGGGTATTGCCGCTTGGGCCGTCATCGAAACTCAGGAGAAAACGTATCGGTTCAATCTCGGGGTTTGCTTGTGGCGGTGCAATGCTGCCGCAGGCGCTCAACAGCAGCATGCTGATTATGGCGCAGGCCAATGGCGCGCTTCGCGCAAAAGCGTCTGTTGGAGTTGCGGGGTAACGCATTAGGTTTGGGCTCGCGAAGGAGAAGGATGGGCCTGGTGGCGGCGCTGGAAGAGAGAGGGCACGGGTGAGCGCAGTGCGGACCCGTAAAGGCTACCTAATGGTTTCGACCCTATCTGGGCCGTATAAGTCCATGTCAGGTAGAGAGGGCTGGTTCAGGGCCGGTGTTACAAGAGCTACGACGTAATCTAGCGCGCCGTCAGCCCTGTTTCCCGTAAGCGTTTGTACAGTGTGTTGCGGCTGACCCCTAGGCTGCGCGCCAGGTGCGAGATATTGCCGCCGCAGGCCTGGTACTGGCTGGCCAGATCATCCGCGCTGGTGCTGGCCAAAGGTGGCGGTGGCGTTTGGGTGGCGGCTATTTGCGTAGCTGCTGGCTGCAAATCGGCAAAGAAATCATCCGGCAAGTGTTCCGCGCGGATCTGCTGGTCATCGGCCATGGCCAGGGCAATCTGCAGGACGCTGCTCAGTTGGCGCAGGTTGCCGGGCCACGGGTGACGCTCGAACAGGCTCAGCACCTCATGACTCAGTCCTGCCCATTGCTGCGGTTCGCGGTGGTAATCCCAGATGCGCTGGACCATGGCGGCCTTGTCGGTGCGTTCGCGCAGCGGCGGCAGCTCCAGATTGAGGCCGCTGATGCGGTAGTAGAGGTCCTGGCGAAACAGCCCGCTTTCCACATCCTGGCGCAGCGCTCGGTTGGTGGCGGAAATCAGGCGGATATCCACCGGATACAGCTCGCTACTCCCCAGCGGTTGTACGCAGCGCTCCTGCAGTACTCGCAACAGACGGGCCTGCACCCGCAGCGGCATATCGCCGACTTCGTCGAGAAACAGCGTGCCTTTGTGGGCCTTGCGAATCAGGCCGATGCTGCCTTTCTGGTTGGCCCCGGTAAACGCGCCTTTTTCATAGCCGAACAGCTCGGACTCCACCAGCTCGGCCGGGATAGCCGCGCAGTTGACCGCGATAAACGCCTGGCTGGCGCGTGAGCTGGCGTGGTGCAGGGCTTTGACGAAGACTTCCTTACCGACTCCTGTTTCGCCATGTACCAGTATCGGAATGTCTTTTTCCAGCAATCGCTCTGCCTGGCGCACCGCTTTATCGACGCGCGGGTCGCCGAGGTTGAGCGAGGCCAGGGTGAAGTGGTTGCTGGTGGCGCTGGCGGGTGGCAGCTGGGCTTGGCGAAAGTCGCGAGCCTGGATCGGCGAGGGTTGCTGCGGGCGTTTGATTTGCGCGTGAAAGCGAAAGCGCCCGCTGGCGCGCAGGTTGAACGGCAGCGCCTCCGGTTGGTTGAGCAGTTGCTGCAGCGGTACGTCGAACAGGCTTTCGATATTCACCTGGGCCAGGCCGACGCCGAGCAGGCTGTCGGCACGGCGATTGGCGGAAACCACCTGGCCTTGCTCATCAAAAATCAGCAGCCCGGCCCAGGGGCTGCTGAGGTTGTCCAGGCTGGTGTTGAAGCTCAGCTGGAAGTAGCGCTGCTGGAACAGGTTGAGGATTAGACGGTTCTCCACCGACTGGCTCATCATCTTGACCATGCCCAGGGTGTGCGAGGGCGGCAGGTAGCTGTCGCTGGACACATCCAGCACCGCAATCATCTGCCGCTGCTCGTCAAAAATCGGCGAGGCCGAGCCGGTCATAAAGCGGTTGGCCTTGAGGAAATGCTCATCGTGCTGAATGTGGACGGCCTGGGCGCAGCTCAGGGCGGTACCGATGGCATTGGTGCCGGTGTAGCGCTCCAGCCAGGTGGCCCCAGCGACAAAACCGGCGGCGCGGCTGGGCTCGATAAAGCGTTGATCGCCCCAGGACTGCAGCACCTGGCCCTGGTGGTCGGCCAGCATGATCAGGCAATTGGAGTTGGCCAGGATGGTGCCGTAGTAGGGCAGCACTTCCTTGTGGGTGGTGTGCACCAGGGCGTGCTGGCTTTCCAGTAGAGCACTGACTTCGCCGCGCTCGGGCTGGTTGAAGATCGGTGTGCTCTGGTGGGTCAGGCCGTAGTCACGACAGCGTGTCCAGGAGTCCTGGATGATGGTCTCGTGGGGAAGGGCAGTGACAGCGTCAGCCATGACAGGTATCTCGCGCGTTCTTGTTGTTATGGGCCACGGTCTGCGCCGGGTCCCTGCAGTGTCGCCGAAGGCTGTTCAATGTCAACGCTGTGACTGTTCAGTTGTTCACTGTGCACTGTTCAAAAGTGTTCAGTGGTGTTGGGGCTGGTTGCCTACATTCACCTGCAGTTGTTTTAAATCAATGGTTTGCAGGCGCTGAAACGGGTTGGCACGGAACTCGCCTTGTTACTGGGCAGATAACAAGAAAAAGGACTGCCCATGTCACTTACCCTGGAGCACGTCACGCGGATCGTTGATCACCAGCTGTATATCGACGATGCCTGCCTGAGCTTCGAACCCGGCTCCTTCAATGTGCTGTTGGGGCGCACGCTGTCTGGCAAGACCAGCCTGATGCGCCTGATGGCGGGTCTGGATAAGCCCACCAGCGGACGTATCCTGATGAATGGCGCGGACATGACCAATGTCTCGGTGCGCCAGCGTAATGTGTCGATGGTCTATCAGCAGTTCATCAATTACCCGACCCTGACGGTGTTCGAGAACATCGCCTCGCCGCTGCGTCAGGCCGGTGTGAGCAAGGCCGAGATTCTGGAAAAGGTCCATGCCACGGCGAAGATGCTGCGTATCGAGGCTTTGCTCAAGCGCTACCCGCTGGAGCTGTCCGGCGGCCAGCAGCAGCGCACCGCCATGGCCCGCGCCCTGGTCAAGGATGCCTCGCTGATTCTGTTCGATGAGCCGCTGGTCAACCTCGACTACAAGCTGCGCGAAGAGCTGCGCCAGGAAATGCGCGAGCTGTTTCAGGCCCGCCACACCATTGCCATCTATGCCACCACCGAGCCCAACGAGGCCCTGGCCCTGGGCGGTACCACCACCATTCTGCATGAAGGGCGAGTGGTGCAGAGCGGCAAGACCGCCGAGGTTTATCACCGTCCGCAGCAGGTGCTGGCGGCGGAGTTGTTTTCGGAACCGGCGATCAACCTGATGCCGGGGCGCGTCAGCGGCACCGAAGTAAGTTTTGCCGATACTGTGCATTTCCCGCTCAACCCGGACCTGCAAGGCATTGCCGAGGGTGAGTACCGCTTTGGTGTACGCCCCAGCCATATCGGCCTGGTACCGTCCAACGATGATGATCTGGAACTGGCGGTAACGGTTGAACTGGCTGAGATCAGCGGTTCGGAAACCTTTCTGCATGTGCGCAACGAGCAGTTCGTGCTGGTGCTGCATCTGCCTGGGGTGCATGAGTACGACGTGGACACGCCGATCCTCATCTATATCCCTACCCACAAGCTGTTTGTCTTTGCCGCTGATGGGCAGTTGATTCAGGCGCCCAGCCGCCGTCTGGGGAGGGTTGTCTGATGGCCGAGATCCGTTTGCACAACCTGGCCCACAGTTACAGTCGCGCGCCGACTGGCGCGGCCGACTACGCCATCCGTGAGATGAATCATGTGTGGGAGCAGGGCGGCGCCTATGCGTTGCTGGGGCCTTCGGGCTGCGGCAAGTCAACTCTGCTGAATATCATTTCCGGGTTGCTTAGCCCCTCCCATGGCGAGGTGCAGTTCGATGGCAAGGTGGTCAACGCACTGCCGCCGGAGCTGCGCAATATCGCTCAAGTTTTCCAGTTTCCGGTGGTCTACGACACCATGACGGTGTTCGACAACCTGGCTTTTCCGTTGCGTAACCAGGGCATGAACGAGGCGAAGATCCTCACTAAGGTCAACGAAATTGCCGAGGTGCTGGAGCTGCATCCGTTGCTGCACAAGCGCGCCCGTAACCTGACTGCAGATGAGAAGCAGAAGGTTTCCATGGGCCGCGGCCTGGTGCGTGACGACGTCTCGGCGATTCTCTTCGATGAGCCGTTGACGGTGATTGACCCGCACCTGAAATGGAAACTGCGGCGCAAGCTCAAGCAGATTCACGAACAGTTCAATATCACCATGGTCTACGTCACCCACGACCAGCTCGAAGCCTCGACCTTCGCCGACAAGATTGCCGTGATGTACGGCGGGCAGATCGTCCAGTTCGGCACCCCGCGTGAGTTGTTCGAGCGCCCCAGCCACACCTTTGTTGGCTACTTCATCGGCAGCCCGGGAATGAACCTGATTGATGTGCTGCCTTATGCCGGCGGTGTGCGTTTCAACAACACCGTGCTGCCGTTGTCACCGGCGCTCAATCGACGCCTGGCTGAGCTGCCTGGGGCCAAACTGAAAATTGGCATCCGTCCGGAATTCGTTCATGTCTGGGATGGTCCCAACGAGGACGCGCTGTGCGGCGAGGTGGTGCACGTCGAAGACCTTGGCACCTACAAGATTCTCACCCTCAAGCTCGATGGCCAGTCGCTCAAGGTGCGCCTGCAGGAAGACCAGCCCGTACCCCAGCAGCAGGTATACCTGAGCTTTCCGGCGCAGTGGCTGATGCTTTATGCCGATGACTTTCTGGTTGATGCGCAAGCGCAGGAGGTGCAGCCATGAAGGTGCAAAACAACAAGGCCTGGTGGCTGGTGCTGCCGGTGTTTCTGTTGGTGGCGTTCAGTGCCATCGTGCCGATGATGACGGTGGTCAACTACTCGGTGCAGGACATCTTCGACCATTCCACACGCTATTTCGTTGGCGTCGACTGGTACAAGCAGGTGCTGCAGGACACCCGTCTGCATGACTCGCTGCTGCGTCAGTTCATCTTCTCCGCTTGCGTGCTGCTGATCGAAATTCCCTTGGGCATCGCCATCGCCCTGTGCATGCCGACCAAGGGGCGCATGGCTTCGCTGGTGCTGATCGTGCTGGCGATTCCGCTGCTGATTCCGTGGAACGTGGTCGGCACCATCTGGCAGATCTTCGGTCGCGCCGACATCGGCTTGCTCGGCTGGAGCCTGAACAGCCTGGGCATCAGCTACAACTATGCCTCCAACACCAGCGACGCTTGGGTCACGGTGCTGATCATGGACGTCTGGCACTGGACCTCGCTGGTGGCGCTGCTCTGCTATTCGGGGCTGCGCGCGATTCCCGATGTGTATTACCAGGCTGCGCGCATTGACCGCGCATCCGACTGGGCGGTGTTCCGCCATATCCAGCTGCCCAAGCTGAAGAGCGTGCTGCTGATCGCGGTGATGCTGCGCTTTATGGACAGCTTCATGATTTACACCGAGCCCTTTGTACTCACTGGCGGCGGGCCGGGTAACGCCACCACCTTCCTTAGCCAGACCCTGACGCAGATGGCCATCGGCCAGTTCGACCTGGGCCCGGCGGCGGCGTTTTCGCTGGTGTACTTCCTGATCATCCTGTTGGTGTCCTGGCTGTTCTACACCGCCATGACCCACAACGATAAGACTCGCTGAGGCCGACCATGACCCTACGCAAGAAGGTGGTACTGGGGCTGTATGTCCTGTTCCTGCTGGTGCCGATCTACTGGCTGCTAAACATGTCGTTCAAGAGCAACACCGAGATCCTCGGCGGCCTGACGCTGTGGCCGCACGGTTTCACCCTGGATAACTACAAGGTGATCTTCACCGACCCGAGCTGGTACGAGGGCTATCTTAACTCGCTGTACTACGTGTGCCTGAATACGGTGATTTCGCTGACGGTGGCGCTGCCGGCAGCCTATGCGTTTTCGCGCTACCGTTTTCTCGGCGACAAGCACCTGTTCTTCTGGCTGCTGACTAACCGTATGGCGCCACCAGCGGTGTTTCTGCTGCCGTTCTTCCAGTTGTATTCGTCGATCGGCCTGTTCGATACGCATATCGCCGTGGCGCTGGCGCACTGCCTGTTCAACGTGCCGCTGGCGGTGTGGATTCTTGAAGGCTTTATGTCCGGGGTGCCGAAGGAAATTGACGAAACCGCCTATATCGACGGCTACAGCTTCCCGAAATTCTTCGTGAAGATCTTTATCCCGCTGATTGGCTCGGGCATCGGTGTGACCGCGTTCTTCTGCTTCATGTTTTCCTGGGTCGAGCTGCTGCTGGCGCGCACCTTGACCTCGGTGGATGCCAAGCCAATTGCCGCGGTGATGACCCGCACGGTGTCGGCATCGGGGATTGATTGGGGCGTGCTGGCGGCGGCGGGGGTGTTGACCATTTTGCCGGGCATGCTGGTGATCTGGTTTGTCCGTAACCATGTGGCCAAGGGCTTTGCCCTGGGCCGGGTATAGGAGTCGCGACGATGGATTGGATGGCCTGGACGCTGCCTACGGCGTTGTTTTTCGGCTTTATCGTCATGCTGCTGGTCGGCATGACGATCTGGGAGCTGCGTTCGCCCTGTATCGAGCGCAAAGGCTTGTTGCCGATCAGCACCACCCGTGGTGATCGGTTGTTTATCGGTCTGCTTGGAAGTGCTTACCTGCACCTGTTGGTGGTGGGCGCGACCGATTGGAGTGTCTGGATAGCCTCGGTGCTGTCCCTGTTCTGGTTGTTTGCAGTGATGCGTTGGGGCTGAACCGGGCTGCCTTGGGTGCGCCTATTGGTTGGGCGCGGCCATGACCCGCTTGCCTCATTCCAAACCCTGAGATGGAGGTCTCTATGTTCGACAATAACAACAAAACTCGACATAGCATGGCGCTAGCTGCCCTGCTGACGTTGTCCGGCTTGAGCGGCGCAGCCTGGGCTGATACCTACGAAGAAGCGGCAAAAAAGTGGATCGGCGAGGAGTTCAACCCCTCGACCCTGACGCCTGAGCAGCAACTCGAAGAGTTGAAGTGGTTTATCAAAGCTGCCGAGCCGTTCCGCGGCATGAGCATCAGCGTGGCCTCGGAAACCATCGCCACCCACGAGTACGAATCCAAGGTGCTGGCCAAGGCCTTTAGCGAAATCACCGGGATCCAGCTCAAGCACGACCTGATGCAGGAAGGCGATGTCGTCGAAAAGCTGCAAACCCAGATGCAGTCGGACAAGAACATCTACGACGGTTATATCAACGACTCGGACCTGATCGGTACGCACTTCCGTTATGGCAAGGCAGTGGCCATTAGCGACATGATGGAAGGCGAAGGCAAGGCTGTGACCTCGCCGACCCTGGATCTGCAGGACTTTATCGGCATTTCCTTCACCACCGGGCCCGACGGCAAGCTCTATCAACTGCCGGACCAGCAGTTCGCCAACCTGTATTGGTTCCGCGCCGACTGGTTCGAGCGGCCAGAGCTGAAGGCCAAGTTCAAGGAAATCTACGGCTACGAGCTGGGCGTACCGGTCAACTGGTCAGCCTATGAAGACATCGCCGAGTTCTTCTCCGAGAAGGTCAAGGAGATCGATGGCCAGCGCATCTATGGCCATATGGATTACGGCAAAAAGGATCCATCCCTCGGCTGGCGCTTTACCGATGCCTGGTTCTCCATGGCGGGTGGCGGCGACAAGGGCCTGCCTAACGGCTTGCCCGTGGACGAGTGGGGTATTCGCGTCGACGGTTGCCGTCCGGTGGGCTCCAGTGTTGCCCGTGGCGGCGATACCAATGGCCCGGCGGCGGTGTATGCCACCACCAAGTATGTCGACTGGATGCGCAAGTACGCGCCGCCAGAAGCGCAGGGCATGACCTTCTCCGAGTCCGGTCCGGTGCCAGCCCAGGGCAGCATCGCTCAGCAGATCTTCTGGTACACCGCTTTTACCGCGGATATGACCAAACCAGGTTTGCCGGTGGTTAATGAAGACGGCACACCGAAGTGGCGCATGGCGCCTTCACCTAAAGGTCCGTATTGGGAAGAGGGCATGAAGCTGGGCTACCAGGACACCGGCTCCTGGACCTTCCTCAAGTCCACCCCGGAGAAACAGCGCCTGGCCGCCTGGCTGTATGCGCAGTTCGTCACCTCGAAAACCGTATCGCTGAAAAAAACCCTGGTCGGCCTGACGCCGATTCGTGAGTCGGATATCAACTCGCAAGCCATGACCGACGTTGCGCCGAAACTGGGCGGCCTGGTGGAGTTCTATCGCAGCCCGGCTCGGGTGCAGTGGACCCCGACCGGCACCAACGTACCGGACTACCCACGTCTGGCTCAGCTGTGGTGGCAATTCATTGCTGAAGCAGCCAGCGGCGACAAGTCGCCACAAGAGGCGCTGGATGGCTTGGCAGCGGCGCAGGACACCATGTTGGGTCGCCTTGAGCGTTCCGGCGTGCTGGGTGAGTGCGGGCCGAAGCTCAACGAACCGCGTGATCCGCAGTACTGGTTGGACCAGCCGGGCGCACCTAAACCTAAGTTAGCCAATGAAAAACCTCAAGGTGAAACCATCAACTACAACGAGCTGCTGAAATCCTGGGAGCAAGCCCGCGACTGACGCTGTGGGTTGAGCTCAAGCATAAAAAACGGCACCTAAGGTGCCGTTTTTTTTATACCAGCGCTGCAATCAGTCGTGCAGATGCTCGGCGGCGTGCAGGGTGTTTTCCAGCAGGCAGGCGCGGGTCATTGGGCCAACGCCGCCCGGTACTGGAGTAATCCAGCCAGCGCGGGGTAGGGCGGTTTCATACACCACATCGCCAATCAGTTTGCCGTCGGTCTGGCGGTTGATGCCTACGTCGATGACGATGGCGCCGGGCTTGATCCACTCGCCGTGAACCAGGCCAGGCTTGCCGGCAGCTACCACGACGATATCGGCTTGGCCTACATGCATGGGCAGGTCTTTGGTGAAGCGATGGGTCACGGTGACGGTGCAACCGGCCAGCAGCAGCTCCATTGCCATTGGGCGGCCGACGATATTCGAGGCGCCAACCACCACCGCGTGCATGCCGTACAGGTCGACGCCGGTGCTTTGCAGCAGGGTCATGATGCCTTTCGGGGTGCAAGGGCGCAGCAGTGGCATGCGCTGGGCCAGGCGACCGATGTTGTAGGGGTGGAAGCCATCAACGTCTTTATCCGGACGAATGCGCTCCAGTAATAAAGAGGCGTCGAGGTGTTCTGGCAGTGGCAGCTGCACCAGAATGCCGTCGATGCTCGGTTCGTCATTCAGGCGGTCGATCAATGCCATCAGCTCGTCCTGGCCGGTGGTGGCCGGAAGGTCATAAGCCTGTGAGACAAAGCCGACTTCTTCGCAGTCTTTGCGCTTGTGCGAAACGTAGACCTGGGACGCAGGGTCGCTACCGACGAGAATCACTGCCAGCCCGGGTGCGCGCAGGCCTTGCTGGCGGCGTTCGGCGACACGATGGGCGATCTGCTGGCGCAGGCTGGCGGCAATTGCTTTGCCATCGATCAGTTGTGCGGTCATTGCGCTTGGTTAACCATAAAGAAAGGATGGAAAAAGGACGCGCATTCTCGCATGACCGTGCTGTGGGGCAAAGGCGCACGCCACGGTTTTCGCGTAACTCCTTTAAATGGCTGAATTTTTTTAACTTTTCCTGTTGACGGCCTGAAACGGCCTCTATAACATTCGCCCCGCTTGTCGAGCACAGCCAGTCGCTGGGTAAGACGGCAAAGGTCGAAGCTGCAAAGTTTTTTCCGAAGCCGAAAGCTTTAAGTCTGCAACTGCAGATGGATAGGCGCCCGTAGCTCAGCTGGATAGAGCATCCGCCTTCTAAGCGGATGGTCGCAGGTTCGAGTCCTGCCGGGTGCGCCATTTGGCGGTCTTGGCTCAAGCAAAATGCAATATGGTGGGCGTAGCTCAGTTGGTAGAGCACAGGATTGTGACTCCTGTTGTCGTGGGTTCGATCCCCATCGTCCACCCCATATTCCAAAGCGCCAGGTTAATTCCTGGCGTTTTTGTATAAAGCTTTACCACGCGGACGTGGTGGAATTGGTAGACACACTGGATTTAGGTTCCAGCGCCGCAAGGCGTGAGAGTTCGAGTCTCTCCGTCCGCACCATCTTTTAGCTCCCTCCCGTTTGCCGCCTGCATCTAGGGTGACTTCTGCAAATCGACCCTCTAGAATGCATGCCCTTGATTAGGGGCCGGCAAGCGGCCGGCTTATGTCTGTGCAACGAGGATTATCCATGCAAGTTTCTGTTGAAAGTACCTCTGCTCTCGAGCGCCGTATGACCGTTGGCGTCTCTGTTGAGCGCATCGAGACTGAAGTCAACAAGCGTCTGCAGCAGACTGCCCGTCGTGCCAAGGTCCCTGGTTTCCGTCCTGGCAAAGTGCCAATGAGCGTAATTCGTCAGCGTTATGAAGATGCTGCGCGTCAGGAAGCTCTGGGCGACCTGATCCAATCCACTTTCTACGAAGCCGTTGTTGAGCAGAAGCTCAATCCAGCTGGCGCTCCGGCCGTTGAGCCGAAGTCATTCGAGAAAGGCAAGGATCTGGAATACGTTGCAACCTTCGAAGTGTTCCCGGAATTCACCGTTGGCGGCTTTGAATCCATTGCCATCGAGCGCCTGCAGGCTGACGTAGCTGATGCGGACGTCGACAACATGCTGGAAATCCTGCGCAAACAGAACACCCGTTTCGAAGCTGCCGAGCGCGCTGCCGAAAATGGTGACCAGCTGAACATTGATTTCGTTGGCAAGATTGACGGCGAAGCCTTCGCAGGCGGCTCGGCCAAGGGCACTCAGCTGGTTCTCGGTTCCGGTCGCATGATCCCTGGCTTTGAAGATGCACTGGTTGGCGCCAAGGCTGGTGAAGAGCGCGTAATCAATCCGACTTTCCCAGCTGATTATCAGAACCTCGATCTGGCAGGTAAAACTGCTGAGTTCACCGTTACCGTTAACAGCATCGCTGCACCTCAGCTGCCTGAGCTGAATGATGACTTCTTTGCCCTGTTCGGTGTTAAAGAAGGCGGTCTGGAAGGCTTCCGTGCTGAAGTGCGCAAGAACATGGAGCGCGAGCTGCGCCAGGCCATCAAATCCAAGGTTAAAAACCAGGTTATGGATGGTCTGCTGGCTGCCAACCCGATCGAAGTGCCAAAGGCGCTGATCAGCAACGAAGTGAACCGTCTGCGTGTGCAGGCTGTTCAGCAGTTCGGTGGCAACCTCAAGCCTGAGCAGCTGCCAGCTGAGTTGTTTGAAGAGCAAGCCAAGCGTCGCGTTGTGCTGGGCCTGGTTGTGGCTGAAGTGGTCAAGCAGTGTGAGCTGAAGCCGGATGATGCACGCGTTCGCGAAATGATTCAGGAAATGGCTTCGGCTTATCAAGAGCCTGAGCAGGTTGTTGCCTGGTACTACAAAAACGACCAGCAACTGAACGAAGTACGTTCAGTTGTACTGGAAGAGCAAGTTGTAGATACTGTTTTGCAGAAGGCCAACGTGACCGATAAAGCGGTCTCGTACGAAGAAGCTGTCAAGCCGGTAGAAGCACCTCAAACCGCCTGATTTCTTTACCTCGTTCGAACACGCCATAAGCCAGCCTCCGCGCTGGCTTATGCGTATTTGTGACATGACTATTTAGGGAGCGAGTGCAGCATGTCCCGCAATCCTTTTATGCATCAAATGTCTGATATCCAAGCTGCTGGCGGCTTGGTGCCAATGGTTGTTGAGCAGTCTGCTCGCGGTGAGCGTGCGTACGACATCTATTCGCGTCTGCTCAAAGAGCGCGTAATCTTTCTTGTCGGTCCTGTAGAAGACTACATGGCCAATCTGATCTGCGCGCAATTGCTGTTCCTTGAAGCGGAAAACCCGGACAAGGACATCCATCTGTATATCAACTCCCCGGGCGGTTCGGTGACGGCGGGTATGTCGATCTACGACACCATGCAGTTCATCAAGCCCAACGTGTCCACCACCTGTATTGGTCAGGCGTGCAGCATGGGTGCATTCCTGCTGACCGCTGGCGCCGAGGGCAAGCGTTACTGCCTGCCGAACTCGCGAGTGATGATTCACCAGCCACTGGGCGGCTTCCAAGGCCAGGCGTCGGACATTGAAATTCACGCCAAAGAAATCCTCTTTATCCGTGCGCGCCTGAATACGCTGATGGCGAAGCACAGTGGGCGGACCCTTGAGGAAATCGAGCGCGATACCAATCGTGATAACTTCATGAGCGCCGAAGCCGCTCGTGAGTACGGGTTGATCGATGCTGTGATTGAAAAGCGACCTGCTTAAATATAAGCAGCTCAAAATAGGGCGGGCCGGCTTGTCTGGCCTCCGGCGGGCTTGAAAAAGCCCGCATAAGCCTTCATCTTGTGTTGCAAGCCTATCGGATTTGGATCGAACGAATGACTGACACCCGCAACGGCGAGGACAACGGCAAGCTGCTTTATTGCTCCTTCTGCGGCAAAAGCCAGCATGAAGTGCGCAAATTAATTGCCGGCCCCTCGGTCTTCATCTGCGACGAGTGCGTAGACCTGTGTAATGACATCATCCGTGAGGAGGTGCAGGAAGCCCAGGCCGAGAGCAGTGCGCATAAATTGCCTGCCCCCAAGGAAATCAGCGGCATCCTTGATCAGTATGTGATTGGTCAGGAGCGCGCTAAGAAAATTTTGGCTGTAGCGGTTTATAACCATTACAAGCGCCTCAATCAGCGTGATAAGAAAGATGACATTGAGTTGGGCAAGAGCAACATCTTGCTTATCGGCCCGACGGGTTCTGGTAAGACCTTGTTGGCTGAAACCCTAGCGCGGCTTCTCAATGTGCCGTTCACTATTGCAGACGCCACCACACTGACCGAGGCTGGTTATGTGGGCGAGGATGTCGAAAACATCATTCAAAAGCTGTTGCAGAAATGCGACTACGACGTAGAAAAGGCCCAGATGGGTATTGTCTACATCGACGAGATCGACAAAATCTCGCGTAAGTCTGATAACCCTTCGATTACTCGTGATGTATCGGGTGAGGGTGTGCAGCAGGCGCTGCTGAAACTGATTGAAGGCACTGTCGCCTCTGTTCCTCCGCAGGGAGGGCGTAAGCACCCACAGCAAGAGTTTTTGCAGGTTGATACTCGCAATATACTGTTTATTTGTGGTGGTGCTTTTTCTGGCCTGGAAAAGGTCATTCAAGGCCGTTCTACCAAAGGCGGAATCGGTTTCAATGCCGAGGTTCGCAGTAAGGAAGAGGGCAAGAAAGTTGGCGAGTCACTTCGCGCTGTTGAGCCCGATGACTTGGTCAAGTTCGGCTTGATTCCTGAGTTCGTTGGTCGCTTGCCGGTCATTGCAACCTTGGATGAGCTTGATGAGGCGGCCCTGGTACAGATTCTGACCGAGCCGAAGAATGCCTTGACCAAGCAATATGCCAAGCTGTTTGAAATGGAAGGGGTGGATCTTGAGTTCCGTCCTGATGCGCTTAAGTCGGTTGCCCACAAGGCGCTTGAGCGTAAAACCGGTGCTCGCGGTTTGCGTTCGATTCTCGAAGGTGTGCTGCTCGACACCATGTATGAGATTCCTTCGCAGTCGGACGTCAGTAAAGTGGTTATCGATGAAAGCGTTATCGATGGCACCTCCAAGCCGTTGCTCATTTATGAGAACAACGAGCTGCCAGCTAAGGCTGCTCCTGACGCGTAACAGCGTTGTAACATGTTGAAAGCAAGGGGCCTGCGGGCCCCTTTGCTTTTACTGTGTCGACGCTTGTTTTTTGTTGGGGCTGCCCCCATCTTAGGGTTAAGGGTTATCCCATCCGTTCACGGCCATATGGCCGCCGTAGAGCCGAAATCATGAAGACAACCATCGAATTGCCTCTCTTGCCGTTGCGCGATGTTGTGGTCTATCCGCACATGGTCATTCCGTTATTCGTCGGGCGTGAGAAATCCATTGAAGCGCTTGAAGCTGCAATGACGGGCGAGAAGCAGATTCTGCTTCTCGCACAGAGAAATCCTGCCGACGATGATCCAGATGAGGCTGGCCTCTATCGGGTTGGTACAGTGGCCACTGTTTTGCAGTTGCTCAAGCTTCCAGACGGCACCGTCAAGGTACTGGTCGAAGGCGAGCAACGTGGTGAGATTGAGCGTTTTATCGAGGTCGATGGTCACTGCCGTGCTGAAGTGCAGCTGATCGACGAAGTTGATGCCGCAGAGCGTGAGTCTGAGGTTTTCACCCGTAGCTTACTGAGCCAGTTTGAGCAGTATGTTCAACTCGGTAAGAAAGTACCTGCCGAGGTGTTGGCATCGCTGAACGGCATTGATGAGCCGAGCCGTCTAGTCGACACCATGGCGGCACACATGGTGCTGAAGATCGAGCAGAAGCAAGAAATTCTGGAAATTACCGATCTGGCTGCTCGGGTTGAGCATGTTTTGGCACTGCTGGATGCGGAAATTGACCTGCTGCAGGTTGAGAAGCGCATCCGCGGTCGGGTCAAAAAGCAAATGGAGCGTAGCCAGCGCGAGTACTACCTGAATGAGCAGATGAAGGCCATTCAGAAAGAGCTTGGTGACAGCGAAGAAGGCCATAATGAACTTGATGAGCTGAGAAAGCGCATCGACAACGCCGGCCTCACCGCTGAAGCGCTGAACAAAGCCAATGCGGAGCTCAACAAGCTCAAGCAGATGTCGCCGATGTCCGCTGAGGCTACTGTGGTGCGCTCCTACATTGATTGGTTGGTCAATGTGCCATGGAAAGCGCAGAGCAAGGTACGTCTCGATCTGGCACGCGCTGAGAGCATTCTGGACGCGGATCACTATGGCCTGGAAGAGGTCAAAGAACGCATTCTTGAGTACCTCGCCGTGCAGAAGCGCGTTAAGAAACTCAAAGGCCCGGTATTGTGTTTGGTCGGACCACCTGGTGTGGGTAAAACCTCACTGGCCGAGTCCATTGCCAGTGCCACAAACCGTAAGTTCGTGCGTATGGCGCTCGGTGGTGTGCGTGATGAAGCTGAAATCCGTGGTCATCGCCGTACCTATATTGGCTCCATGCCGGGTCGATTGATTCAAAAGATGACCAAAGTCGGCGTGCGTAACCCGCTGTTCTTGCTCGATGAAATCGACAAAATGGGCCAGGACATGCGCGGCGACCCTGCGTCGGCGCTGCTTGAGGTGCTGGATCCGGAGCAGAATCACAACTTCAACGATCACTATCTGGAGGTCGACTACGACCTGTCCGATGTGATGTTCCTCTGCACGGCTAACTCGATGAATATTCCGGGTCCGCTGCTGGACCGCATGGAAGTGATTCGCTTGCCGGGTTACACCGAAGCCGAGAAGATCAACATCGCGATCAAATACCTGGCGCCTAAACAGGTTCAGGCCAATGGCCTGAAAAAAGCCGAGTTGGTATTTGAGGATGCGGCTATTCGCGACATCATTCGCTACTACACCCGCGAAGCAGGTGTGCGTGGCCTGGAGCGCCAGATTGCCAAGGTGTGCCGCAAGGTGGTCAAGGAGCATTCCACCGAGAAACGCTTCCAGGTCACCGTTACGGCAGAGTCGCTGGAGCATTTCCTCGGTGTGCGCAAGCATCGCTACGGTTTGGCTGAGCAGCAGGATCAAATCGGTCAGGTCACCGGTCTTGCCTGGACTCAGGTTGGTGGTGAGTTGCTTACGATTGAAGCGGTTGTAGTACCTGGCAAAGGCCAGCTGATTAAGACCGGTTCGCTTGGCGATGTAATGCTGGAATCCATCACCGCTGCGCAGACCGTTGTTCGCAGTCGGGCCAAGAGCCTGGGCGTGCCTGTGGACTTCTATGAGAAGCAGGACATCCACATCCACATGCCGGAGGGAGCAACGCCCAAAGATGGCCCTAGCGCAGGCGTTGGCATGTGTACGGCGCTGGTTTCAGCCCTGACACAGATTCCTGTGCGTGCAGATGTGGCCATGACAGGGGAAATTACCCTGCGTGGGCAAGTATTAGCCATTGGCGGTTTGAAAGAAAAACTGCTGGCTGCTCACCGCGGTGGAATCAAGACCGTGATCATTCCGGAAGAGAATGTGCGCGATTTGAAAGAGATTCCGGAGAATATTAAGCAAGACCTGCAGATTAAACCGGTTAAATGGATTGACGAGGTCCTGCAAATTGCGCTGCAATACGCCCCGGAGCCCTTGCCTGATGCGGCTCCCATGGTTGCAAAGGATGAAAAACGCGAGACTGATTCCAAGGAGCGAATTAGCACGCATTAGCCGGAGGGGTTTCTTGACACATTTTTAGAGCCCTTGTTATAAAGCGGCTCTTATCGTGTCGGCAGGCTCTCCGCACCAGCTTCGCTTACATTTAAAAGCAAGAAATAAACTCAACAGAAATTAAGGGGACTTAAGAGTGAACAAGTCGGAACTGATCGATGCCATCGCTGCATCTGCTGATATCCCAAAAGCTGTTGCCGGCCGTGCGCTGGACGCAGTAATTGAATCCGTTACTGGCGCTCTGAAGGCCGGTGATTCCGTAGTACTGGTTGGCTTCGGTACTTTCGCTGTGAAAGAGCGTGCTGCTCGCACTGGCCGCAACCCACAGACTGGTAACCCAATCAGCATCGCTGCTGCCAAGATTCCAGGCTTTAAAGCCGGTAAAGCCCTGAAAGACGCTGTCAACTAAGCCTCTTTCGGTTTTGCCCAGCAGATCAGTTGAATGGCTGATCTGATGCGGGGCGGGATGTTCAGCCGAGCATGGCTCGCTGAGCACTACGAATCAGCTGCTTGAGTTCGATCCGCTTCGCCAGTTACGAGAAGGCGCATCCACTGATGCGCCTTTCTTCTATCCGGATTTTACCCACACTGCGCGACTGCTTTATTTTTACAGTCGTTCTGGGGGACGCATGCTGCAAAACATCAGGGACAATTCACAGGGTTGGATTGCCAAAACCATCATTGGCATTATCGTCGCGCTGCTCGCGCTGACAGGTGTGGATGCCATTTTTACCAGCACCAGCAACAGCCAGAATGCGGCTGAAGTGAACGGCGAGAAGATCACTACTACTGAACTCAGCCAGGCGGTTGAGATGCAGCGTCGTCAATTGCTTCAGCAGTTGGGGCGTGATTTCGATGCGTCCTTGCTGGATGAGAAACTGCTGCGCGAAGCCGCGCTGAATGGCTTGGTTGAGCGTACTTTGTTGCTCGATAGCGCCAAAGACGCCAAGTTTGCCTTCTCGCAACAAGCGTTGGACCAACTGATCCTGAAAACCCCTGAGTTCCTGGTTGATGGCCAGTTCAATGCAGAGCGCTTTGATCAGGTTATCCGTCAGTTGGGCTACAGCCGTTTGCAGTTCCGTCAGATGCTTGAGCAGGAAATGCTCATCGGTCAGCTGCGCGCCGGTTTGTCTAACAGCGGTTTTGTCACTGATGCTCAGGTGCAGGCGTTTGCCGCACTGGAAAAGCAGACACGTGATTTCGCGACCCTGACTCTCAAGGCTGATCTGAACGCGGTCACGCTCAGCGATGACGACATCAAGGCCTACTATGACGCTCAGGCCAGTGAGTTCATGACTCCTGAGCAGGTTGTGCTGGAATACGTTGAGCTGAAAAAAGACGCTTTCTTCGATCAGGTTGAAGTCACCGATGAGGCCCTGCAAAGCGCTTATCAAAGTGAAATCGCCAACCTCGCCGAACAGCGCCGTGCTGCGCATATTCTGGTTGAGGTCAACGATAAGCTGAATGACGAACAAGCCCAGGCCAAACTGGTCGCGGTGCAGAAGCGTCTTGAGCAGGGCGAAGACTTCGCCGCGCTGGCCAAAGAAGTCTCCGATGACTCGGGTTCGGCAGGTGAGGGCGGTGATCTGGGCTTTGCCGGCCCAGGCGTGTATGACCCGGCCTTTGAAGAAGCACTGTATGCGCTGGAAGAAAATGCCGTGTCTGCTCCCGTACGCAGCGAGTTCGGCTGGCACCTGATCAAGCTTCTGGGCGTTCAGGCGCCGGAAGTGCCGAGCTTCGCCAGCCTGAAAGAGAAACTGCAGCGCGACCTTAAGGCGCGTCAGGTTGAGCAGCGCTTTGTCGAAGTGTCAAAAGACCTCGAAGATGCCGCGTTTGAGTCATCTGACTTGGCTCAGCCCGCTCAGGAACTCGGCCTGGAAGTCAAGACTACCGAAGCGTTCGGTCGCCAGGGCGGCGCTGAAGGTCTGATGGCCAATCGTCAGGTGATTCAGGCGGCATTCAGTGATGAAGTGCTGGAAGACGGCAGCAACAGCAGTGTGATCGAGCTTGATCCGAACACAGTGGTGGTGGTGCGCGTTAAAGAGCACAACAAACCTGAGCAGCTGCCGCTTGAGCAGGTTGCCGATAGCATCCGCGCCCAGTTGACCAAGGTTCGCGCAAGCGAAGCCGTGAAAGCCAAGGGTGAAGAGCAGCTGGCTGCTTTGCGCGATGGTCAGACGCCGGTTACCCAGGCCGATGCCAAGCAGGGCTGGAATGTGGTCGAAGCGGCCACTCGTAGCCAGGAAGGCGTTGAGCCGGTAGTGCTGCAAGCGCTGTTCCGTATGCCTAAGCCTGAAGCAGCTGACAAGCCGACCTTCACTGGCCTCAGTTTGAGCAACGGTGATTTTATGATCATCCGTCTCAATGGCGTGAGCCAGCCGGAGCAAACGCTGTCGGATGAGGACAAGGCCATGTACAGCCGCTTCCTCGCTTCACGCGTCGGTCAGCAGGACTTCGAAGCGTTCCGCAAGCAGCTGGAAGAGACAGCGGATATCGAGCGTTTCTGATCGATATCACTGAATAATAAAAAAGGCCGCTTAATTAAGCGGCCTTTTTTATTGCTGCGATTTAACTGCTTACTCTTCCATAGCGCCCATGGCGGTGGTGTTGAAACCGCCGTCGACGTACATGATCTCGCCGCTGACGCCCGAAGCCAGGTCCGAGCAGAGGAAGGCGCCGGCGTTGCCGACTTCTTCGATGGTCACGTTGCGACGCAGTGGGGTCTGCTTCTCGTTAGCGGCGAGCATCTTGCGGAAGCTCTTGATGCCAGAGGCGGCCAGGGTGCGGATCGGGCCTGCAGAGATGGCGTTGACGCGGGTGCCTTCTGGGCCGAGGCTGCCGGCCAGGTAGCGTACACCGGCTTCCAGGCTGGCCTTGGCCATACCCATCACGTTGTAGTTAGGCATGGTGCGCTCGGCGCCCAAGTAGGACAGGGTCAGCAGGCTACCATTGCGGCCTTTCATCATCTCGCGGCCGGCTTTGGCCAGGGCGACGAAGCTGTAGGCACTGATGTCGTGAGCGATGCGGAAGCCTTCGCGGGTGGTGACGTCGGTGAAGTCACCGTCCAGTTGGTCGCCAGGGGCGAAGCCAACGGAGTGAACGATGCAATCCAGGCCGTCCCACTTCTTGCTCAGGGCTTCGAAGACCGAGGCGATTTCCTCATCGTTTGCCACATCGCATGGGAAGCACAGGTCAGCGTTCGAGCCCCAATCAGCGGCAAAGCCTTCAACGCGGCCTTTGAGCTTTTCGTTTTGATAGGTGAAGGCCAGTTCGGCGCCTTCACGGTGCATGGCTGCTGCGATACCGGAGGCAATGGACAGTTTGCTGGCGACGCCAACGATCAGTACGCGCTTGCCGCTTAGAAAACCCATGGGTGTGATTCCTCTTCCTGTCTACAAGAATTAGCCAGCTGGGACCATAAAGGCCGCTTCCAGCAACTGTTGTGTATAGATGTCCTGTGGCGCGGCAAAGACACGTTCAGCCGGGCCTTGTTCGACCACTTTGCCTTGTTTCACCACCATCACCTGGTGGCTAAGGGCCCTGACCACGGCCAGGTCATGGCTGATGAACAAGTAGGTCAGGTTGTATTTGGCCTGAAGCGAACGCAGTAATTCGACGACCTGGCGCTGCACGGTGCGGTCGAGGGCCGAAGTTGGCTCATCCAGCAGGATCAGTGCAGGTTTCAGCACCAGTGCGCGGGCGATGGCGATACGTTGGCGCTGGCCGCCGGAGAACTCATGGGGATAACGGTGGCGGGTTTCCGGGTCAAGGCCGACCTCTACAAGTGCGGCGATGATGGCTTGTTCCTGCTCGGCCTCGCTGCCCATACGGTGAATCTGCAAACCCTCGCCAACAATCTGGCCCACTGACATGCGCGGGCTGAGGCTGCCAAAGGGGTCCTGAAACACCACCTGCATCTGACGGCGCAGTGGGCGAACGTCATGTTGCGAGAGCTGGTCGATCGCCTGGCCCTGGAAGCGGATGCCGCCTTGGCTGCCGAGCAAGCGCAGGATCGCCAGACCCAGGGTGGATTTTCCCGAGCCGCTTTCACCGACGATGCCCAAGGTATGACCCTGCGTCAGGCTGAAGTTGATGCCGTCCACGGCTTTGACATGGTCGACCGTGCGGCGCAGCAGGCCCTTCTTGATCGGGAACCAGACACGCAGGTTGTCGATTTCCAGCATAGTTTTGCCAGGCGGCTGATCGACCGGGCCGCCAGTGGGTTCGGCTCCCAGCAGCTCGCGGGTATAGGGGTGTTGTGGGTCTTTAAACAGCGTTTCGCAGGCCGCCTGTTCGACGATATGCCCGCGCTGCATCACGCACACACGGTGGGCAATCCGTCGCACCAGGTTGAGGTCGTGGCTGATCAGCAGAATCGCCATGCCCAGGCGCGCCTGCAGGTCCTTGAGCAGTTCAAGGATCTTCAACTGCACGGTGACGTCCAGCGCGGTGGTGGGCTCGTCAGCAATTAGCAGTTCTGGCTCATTGGCCAGGGCCATGGCGATCACCACGCGCTGGCGTTGGCCACCGGATAACTCATGTGGGTAGGCCTTGAGGCGCTTGTGCGGTTCAGGAATACCGACCAGCTCGAGCAACTCCAGGGTACGTGCTGTGGCGGCCTTACCGCGCAGGCCTTTATGCAGGGCCAGCACTTCGTTGATCTGCTTCTCGATGCTGTGCAGCGGGTTCAGCGAGGTCATGGGTTCTTGGAAGACCATGGCGATGCGGTTGCCACGGATGCCGCGCAGTTTGTTCTCGTTCAGTTTGAGCAGGTCTTGCCCGGCGTAGTGAATGCTGCCGCTGGGGTGTTGAGCCAGCGGGTAGGGCAGCAGGCGCAGGATGGAGTGCGCGGTGACCGATTTGCCCGAGCCGCTTTCGCCCACCAGGGCAAGGGTTTCGCCGCGTTTGATGTCGAAGCTGACGCCTTCAAGCACGCGCTGTTTCAGGCTGCCGGTGACGAATTCGACCGCCAGGTCGCGGACTTCGATGAGGGTGTTGGAGTCGGTCATGTCATTTCCTCGGATCGAAGGCATCGCGTGCCGCTTCGCCGATAAACACCAGCAGGCTGAGCATCAGAGCGAGCACGGCAAAGGCGCTTATACCGAGCCAGGGCGCCTGCAGGTTGGATTTGCCCTGGGCCACCAGCTCACCCAATGACGGCGCGCCCGGCGGCAGGCCGAAGCCGAGGAAATCCAGCGCAGTGAGGGTGCCGATCGCGCCGGTGAGGATGAACGGCATAAAGGTCATGGTGGAAATCATCGCGTTGGGCAGGATGTGACGGAACATGATTGAGC
Organism: Pseudomonas sp. 9AZ; assembly: GCF_902506525.1. Taxonomy (NCBI): domain Bacteria; kingdom Pseudomonadati; phylum Pseudomonadota; class Gammaproteobacteria; order Pseudomonadales; family Pseudomonadaceae; genus Pseudomonas; species Pseudomonas sp. 9AZ. Next base: position 3,350,680 of record NZ_LR733840.1, on the reverse strand, counting down.
CGTTCTGCATGCCCAGCGCACGGGCTGCGCGCACGTATTCCAGGTTGCGCCCACGCAGGAACTCGGCGCGCACCACGTCCACCAGGCTCATCCAAGAGAACAGCAGCATGATGCCCAGCAGCCACCAGAAGTTTGGCTGCACGAAGCTGGCGAGGATGATCAGCAGATAGAGCACCGGCAGGCCGGACCAGATCTCCAGAAAGCGCTGCCCGGCCAAGTCGACCCAGCCGCCATAGAAGCCCTGCAGGGCGCCGGCAAACACGCCGATCACCGAGCTGGCCAAGGTCAGAATCAGGGCAAACAGCACGGAAATGCGGAAGCCATAAATCACCCGTGCCAGAACATCGCGGCCTTGGTCATCAGTGCCCAGCAGGTTTTCCGCTGAGGGTGGCGCTGGGGCGGGCACTTGCAGGTCGTAATTGATGCTGGAGTAGCTGTAGCGGATCGGCGGCCAGATCATCCAGCCGTCCTTTTCCTTGATCAGCTCTTGGATGTAAGGGCTTTTGTAGTTGGCCTGCAGCGGGAATTCACCGCCGAAGGTGGTTTCCGGGTAGCGCTTGAATACCGGGAAATACAGTTCGCTGTCGTAGCCCACCACCAGCGGTTTGTCGTTGGCGATCAGTTCGGCACCGAGGGTGACGAAGAACAGTGCGAGGAACACCCACAGCGACCACCAGCCGCGTTTGTGCGCCTTGAACAGCTGGAAGCGGCGTTGATTGATTGGGGACAGTTTCATCTCAACCCTCCCGGCTTTCGAAGTCGATACGCGGATCGACCAGTGTGTAGGTAATGTCGCCGATCAATTTCACCACCAGGCCCAGCAACGTGAAGATAAACAGGGTGCCGAACACCACCGGGTAATCGCGGTTGATTGCGGCCTCGAAACTCATCAGGCCCAGGCCGTCGAGGGAGAAGATCACCTCGATCAGCAATGAGCCGGTAAAGAAAATGCCGATAAAGGCCGCCGGGAAGCCGGCGATGATGATCAGCATGGCGTTACGGAACACATGGCCATAGAGCACGCGGTTGTTGCTCAGGCCCTTGGCGCGAGCGGTGACCACGTACTGTTTGTTGATCTCATCGAGAAAGCTGTTTTTGGTCAGCAGCGTCAGGGTGGCGAAGTTGCCGATCACCAGGGCGGTGACGGGCAGCGCCAGGTGCCAGAAATAGTCGAGCAGCTTGCCGGTAAAGCTCAGTTCGTCGAAATTGTTCGAGGTCAGCCCGCGCAGCGGGAACCAGTCCCAGTAGCTGCCGCCAGCAAACAGCACGATCAGCAGAATGGCGAAGAGGAAGGCGGGGATGGCGTAACCGACGATGATCGCCGAGCTGGTCCAGACGTCGAAGGCGCTGCCGTGGCGCGTGGCCTTGGCGATGCCCAGCGGGATCGACACCAGGTACATGATCAGCGTGCTCCACAGCCCAAGGGATATCGACACTGGCATCTTCTCGATGATCAGGTCGATGACCTCAGCATCTCGGAAGAAGCTCGAGCCGAAGTCCAGCTGCGCATAGCTTTTGAGCATCAGCCAGAAGCGTTCCGGGGCGGATTTATCGAAGCCGTACATGCGCTCAATTTCTGCCACCAGCTCGGGGTCCAGGCCCTGGGCGCCGCGGTAGTTGGAACCGGCCACCGAGACTTCGGCACCGCCGCCGGCAATCCGGCTGGTGGCGCCGTCAAAGCCTTCCAGCTTGGCGATCATTTGCTCGACCGGGCCACCGGGGGCGGCCTGGATGATGATGAAGTTGATCAGCAGAATGCCGAACAGCGTGGGGATGATCAGCAACAGCCGACGAAAGATATACGCCAGCATGTTATTGCTCCACGTCTACGGCGGGGTGAGCGGCAGCTTCGTCGGCTACGGCTTCAGGTGACTTCTCGCGGGCCCACCAGGTGTAGAGGCCTATGTCGTATTTCGGGCTGATCTTGGGATGTTCAAAGCGGTTCCAGTAGGCCACGCGCCAGGTTTTGATATGCCAGTTGGGCACCACGTAATGGCCCCACAGCAGCACACGGTCGAGGGCACGGGTGTGTGTGATCAGGCTCTGGCGCGAGTCGGCGTTAATCAGACCCTCAACCAGGCTATCCACGGCCGGGTCTTTCAGGCCGATAAAGTTACGGCTACCAGGGTTGTCGGCGCTGCTGGAGTGCCAGTATTCGCGCTGCTCGTTGCCAGGGGAGTTGGACTGACCAAAGCCTCTTACAATCAGATCATAGTCACGCGAGCGCTCCCGATTGACGTACTGGGATACATCGACGCGGCGGATCACCAGTTCAATGCCCAGATCGGCTAGGTTGCGTTTAAACGGTAGTAGAACTCGCTCGAATTCGGCTTGCGCCAGCAGGAATTCGATGGTCACCGGTTTACCGGTGTTATCCAGCATCCTGTCGCTATCGACACGCCAGCCGGCTTCCTGGAGCAATTGATAGGCGCGGCGCTGCTGCTCACGAATGATGCCGCTGCCATCGGTGACCGAGGGCTGATATTCGTCGGTAAATACCTGAGGTGGAATCTGCGCGCGCAGCGGCTCCAGCAGCTTCAACTCATCTGCGGACGGTAGGCCGACTGAGGCCAGTTCGGAGTTGTCGAAATAACTGCGCGTGCGTGTGTAGGCGCCGTTGAACAGTTGACGATTGGTCCACTCGTAATCGAACAGCAGGCCCAGGGCTTCGCGCACACGTCGGTCACTGAACAACGGACGGCGGGTGTTGAAGATAAAACCCTGCATGCCCGTTGGGTTGCGATTGGCGATCTCTTCCTTGATCAGCTGGCCATTGGCAACTGCGGGGGTGTTGTAGGCGGTGGCCCAGTTCTTTGCGCTGGTTTCCAGCCAATAGTCGAATTGCCCAGCCTTGAGTGCTTCAAGGGCGACGGTGTTGTCGCGGTAGTAGTCGATTTCCAGGTTGTCGAAATTGTAGAACCCGCGATTGACCGGCAAGTCCTTGCCCCACCAGTCCTTGACCCGCTCATAGCGAATTGAACGGCCGGCCTGCACGTCCGCCACCTTGTAAGGCCCACTGCCCAGCGGCACATCGAGGCTGCCTTTACTGAAGTCACGCTCGGCCCACCAGTGCTTTGGCAATACTGGCAATTGGCCGACGATCAGCGGCAGCTCACGGTTCCCAGCCTGCTTGAAGACAAAACGGACACTGTTGGGGTTTTCGACCTCGACCTTTTCGACGTCGGCGTAGTAGCCGCGGTACATCGGTGCGCCTTTGCTCATCAGCGTATCGAAGCTGAACTTGACGTCTTCGGCGGTCACCGGCTGACCGTCATGGAAGCGTGCCTCGGGGCGCAGATAGAAGCGTACCCAGGCGTTGTCCGGCGCTTTTTCGATTTTTTCCGCGAGCAGGCCGTAAACGGTGAAGGGCTCATCCAGGCTGGGGCGCGTCAGGCTGTCGTAGATGATGCCTATATTTTCTTCAGATACGCCCTTGGAAATGAAGGGGTTGAGGCTATCGAAGCCGCCAAAACCGGCCTGGCGCAGGGTGCCACCTTTGGGGGCATCCGGGTTGACGTACTCGAAGTGTTTGAAATTCGCCGGGTATTTCGGCGGCTCGTCATACAGGGTTTGTGCGTGCTTGGGGCCGGCCAGGGCCAGGCTGGCGACACCAAGCAGGGCAATGCTGCTGATGTGGATTAACAGGGCGCGCAATGCATGGGTCATTCAGCGTTCTCCATGGATTTCAGCCACCAGGTACGCAGTCCCAGGGTGTAGGGCGGCGTGGTGACGAAGGCAAATCGGTTGCGGTAAGCCAGGCGGTGGTAATCGATATACCAGTTTGGAATGCTGTAGTGCTGCCACAACAGTACCCGGTCAAGGGCGCGAGTGGCGGCGATCTGCTCGTCGCGGCTCTGCGCCGACAGCAGTTTTTCGATCATGGCGTCGACCACCGGATGGGTAACCCCCGCATAGTTTCTGCCGCCTTTGACCTTGGCCTGAGACGAGTGGAAATACAGCGACTGTTCCAGGCCAGGGCTGAGGGTTTGCGGCAGGGTCAGCAGAATCATGTCGAAGTCGTATTGGTCTAGGCGCTGCTTGTATTGGGCGCGGTCGACGGTGCGCAGGTTGGCCTGGATGCCAATGCTGGCGAGATTTTCGGTAAAGGGCTGGAGAATGCGTTCAAGGTTCGGGTTGACCAGCAATATTTCAAAGCGCAGCGGCTGCCCCTCACTGTTGAGCAGGCGTTGGCCGGAAGGCTTCCAGCCGGCTTCGGCCAATAGACCGAGGGCGCGGCGCAAGGTTTCCCGCGGGATACCCCGGCCATCGGTCTGCGGCATGCTGAATGGTTCGCTGAACAGGCGCGCCTGCAACTGTTTGCGGTAGGGCGAGAGCAACAGCCACTCGGCGCCCTCTGGTTTACCGCTGGCTGAGAACTCGCTGTTGGGGTAATAGCTTTTGGCGCGGGTGTAGGAGCTGTTGAACAGTGCGCGGTTGGCCCACTCGAAGTCGAACATCAGGCCCAGGGCTTCGCGTACCTGGCGGTCAGCAAACACCTCGCGGCGGGTGTTCATAAACAGCGCCTGGGTCTGGGTCGGGATCTGGTGCGGAATCTCGGCGCGGATCACTTCGCCACGGCTTAATGCCGGGAAGCGATAGCCATTGGCCCAGTTCTTCGCCTGCTGTTCGATATAAATGTCGAATTCACCGGCCTTGAACGCCTCGAACGCCACATGGCTGTCGCGGTAGAACTCCACGTCGACCTGGTCAAAATTGTACTTGCCGCGGTTGACCGGCAATTTGGCGCCCCACCAGTCCTTAACCCGCTCAAAGCGCAGGCTGCGCCCGGGGCTAACATGGGTAATGCGGTAAGGGCCGCTGCCCAGCGGCGGCTCATAAGTGGTGGCCTTGAAGTCGCGGCCTTTCCAGTAGTGCTGCGGCAGCACCGGCAATTCACCGAGGCGCAGGATGAGAAGAGAGTTGCCGGCGCGCTTAAGCACAAAACGAATGCTGTGGCGGTTGAGGATATCGACCCGTTTTACTTCCTGCAGGTTGGTGCGGTACTGCGGGTGACCGTCCTTGAGCAGCAGGCGGTAGGAGAAGGCCACGTCATAGGCAGTGATCGGTTTGCCGTCGTGAAAGCGCGCTTCGCGGCGTAGGTTGAACACCACCCAGCTGCGGTCATCACTGTATTCCACTGATTCGGCGATCAGGCCGTAACTGGAGGCCGGCTCATCACCGGACGGGTCATAGGCGCCGGTGCCGACCATCAGCGGCGCGTTCAGCTCGTTGACCCCGTACTGCAGGAAATTGGCCGTGCTGATCGGGCTGCTGCCCTTGAAAGTGTAGGGGTTGAGCGTGTCGAACGTACCGTTGGCCATCATCCGCAGCGTGCCACCTTTGGGGGCTTCCGGGTTGACCCAGGCGAAATGGGTGAAGCTGGCGGGATACTTAAGCTCGCCAAACTGGGCGTAACCGTGGCTTTTATACAGAGTGGCCCAGGCAGATGAACTGATGGCCATGCAGAGAAGTAACGAGAGGAGGGGACGTATCAAGTGAAATATCCGATCCGTGGCGTCTTGTGGGCTGCTGGTCAGGCACATTAACAGCTTGTATCGGCTGGAAAAAGGGTAGGTTCGACAGCCGTTGATAGCGGCACTTTGACTACACTCAAGTGATCCACTGCGAGGGCATCATTTTGCTAACAGCCTGCCATGGTTTGCAGTCATGGATCGATCGCTTCAACCAAGCCGAATTACCCGCCCTGGCTGCGGTGGTGCAGGATCTGCATCGTTTGACCCTGGGTGACAAATCGTCCGTGCAGCAACTGGCAGACGTTCTGCTACGCGACGCGGCCTTGACCACCAAGGTGCTGCGTATCGGCAATAGTGTCTACTACAACCCCTCGCAGGAGCCTATTCGCACGATTTCCCGGGCAATCGTGCTGATTGGCTTCGACAACGTACGGCAGATCGGCCTGTCGGTCAGCCTGATCGACGGCCTGCTGGCACGCAGCTCCCGCGATCAGCTTGCTGAACTGTTGGCACGCTCGTTTCACGCCGCCGTGCAAGCGCGCAATATCGCCGGCTACGTGCTGACTAAAAATGATGAGGAAGTGTTTATCGCCGCCTTGCTACATAACGTCGGTGAGCTGGCGTTCTGGGGCTGCGCCGGTGATGCGGCGGATGATCTGGCCAGTGCTCTGGCGCAACCTGGAATCGATGTGGACGAGCTGGTGATGCAACAACTGGGCACCAGTTTCCGTCAGCTCAGTTTGGCGCTGGTGAAAAGCTGGAACCTGGGCGACACCGTCAGCCTGGCGCATCAGTCCACCAGCCAGAATGACCCGGCCGTCAAAGCCGTGACCCTAGGGGCAAAGATTAGTCAGGCCGCGCTGGATGGCTGGGATACTCCAGTAATGGAGGCGCTGGTAGGGCAGTTGGCGAGTTTCATCGGGGTGACCCCTCAGGAAGCCATGCAGCAGGTGCTGGCCAGCGCTGAGGAAACCGTGAAGATGGCGGCGACCTTTGGCGCCAGTCAGCTGTGCAAGCTGATCCCCAATACCGACCCGGAGCAGATTCGTCTGCAGCAGGAGCAACGCAAGGCACGCCTGTTACAGCCCAATTTGCTGGTTTTGCAGCAAGCGCTGCAGGACCTTGGCTTGATGGTTTCGCGCCGTGGTGATCTGGGTATGGTGCTCGATACCTTGTTCAAGGGGCTTCATCTGGGCGCGGGGCTAGAGCGCATCATGCTGGTGGTGCTGTCAGATGGGCAGAGTTGTTTCCGCTGCAAGCGTGTGATGGGCGAGGGAACGGCCGGTTGGGCCCATGATTTTATTTTGCCGGTTGAACAAACCGAACAGCCGCATATTTTCAGTTATGCCCTGCGCAACAAAGAGGCACTCTGGATGGGGGTGCCGGCCAGCTACAACCTGAATGAGTTGGTCACTCAACCGATTCGGCAACGCCTAGGGCAGGGGATGTTCTTTATTGCCCCCCTGTTGGCCGGTACCCGCGAAATTGGCTTGCTGTATGCCGACAGTCGGGTGTCGGGGCGGGCCTTGAAGCACGAGCAGTTTGTCGCCTTTCAGCGCTTTACCCAGTTGACCGGGCGTTGCCTGGAGGCGATGAGCAAGAAGGCGTAATCAGTTAGGGCTGTACAGGGTCAAGGTCTGCCCAGGCTTGAGCGCCTTGCCAGCTTTGGGATTCCAGCTCTGCAGGCTCTTCATCGGCACCTTGAAGCGCTTGGCGATCAGGTACAGCGAGTCACCCTGGCGCACCTTGTAGTAAGTTGCGTTCTGCCGCCGTGGGGCGCTGCCACTGCTGCCGCTTGCACCACTGAGTTGGCTGCCGGCTTGTAAGGTAAGCACTTGACCGACACGTAGGCTGTTGCCGGAAAGCTTATTCCAGCGCTGCACATCCTTGACGGCGACCTGGTGGTTTTTGGCGATCTGCCAGAGGTTGTCACCGTTTTTCACCCGATAGGTACGGCTGGGGGCACTATGGGCCATGCTGCGTTGGAATACCGGTTCGCGCGCAGGTACACCCGGTTGCGCGGGGATACTCAGCACCTGGCCAATGCGCAGGTTATTGCTTGAAAGCTTGTTGATGTCTTTTAGGGTGTTCACCGTGAGCTGGTGCCGGTTGGCGATGGTGTGCAGGCTGTCACCGGAGCGTACGCGGTATTGCTGCCAGTCCACCTGCTCCTGAGGCTTCATCAAGGACAGGTTGGCGGTCAGCAATTCGGCTTTATCAATGGGTATCAGCAGGTGCTTGGGGCCGTCGAGGGTAATGCCTTTTTTGAACGCGGGATTAAGCAGGTACAGCTCGTCTTCATCCAGATCTGCCATGGCGGCGACACGTGCAAGGTCCATGCGCTGAGTGAAGGCAACCTTTTCGAAGTAGGGTTCATTGGCAATCGGCGCGAGGCTGACGCCATAGGCTTGCGGCGTCATCACCACTTGCGAGAGGGCCAGTAGCTTGGGCACGTAATTCTGGGTTTCCACTGGCAGCGAGAGGTTCCAGTAATCGGTCGGCAGGCCGAGCTTCTGGTTGCGCTCAATCGCCCGGCTTACACGGCCTTCGCCAGCGTTATAGGCTGCCAGGGCTAACAACCAGTCGCCGTTGAACATTTCCTTGAGACGAGTCAGGTAGCTGATTGCCGCATCGGTTGAGGCCATCACGTCGCGGCGGCCGTCGTACCAGTTGGTCTGGCGCAGGTTGAAGTTGCGCCCGGTGGAGGGGATGAACTGCCACAGCCCAACGGCATGTGCATGGGAATAGGCCAGTGGGTTGTAGGAGCTTTCGATCATCGGCAGCAGTGCCAGCTCCATCGGCATATTGCGCTGCTCCAGGCGCTCAACGATGAAGTGGATATAGGGGCTGCTGCGCTCGCCGGCTTTCTCGATAAACGTAGGGTTGCTGACGAACCACAGACGCTGTTGCTCGATACGCGGGTTGAGGGTGATGGTGTCCTGCAGTTGATAGCCGTTGCGCACCCGTTCCCAGATGTCTTTTGGTTCGTCGGGCGTAGAGGCGACGCCGCTGTTGAGCCATTCCGGCTCTTGCTCAAGGCCAACTGCACGGTCAGTGTCGCGACCACTGTCAGGGCGGTATTGGTTACTGGTCTGGCAGCCGGCCAGGGTTACGCACATGATCACCACAAGCGTCTGAGCGCTTTGTGCCAATGCCTTTAAATTCAAGGTCTTGCGTGGTGATAAGGGCATTGGCGGCGGTGTGCTTCCCGGCGAAAAGGTCGAGCGATTCTAGGAACCCGTCTGCCCTTGGTCAAGTTTTAACCAGTCTTTTGTGTGGTTGTCGAGGTTTAGAAATGGTCCTTCCAGGCACGCAATGCCGCGAATACCTGAGCGGGGGTGCGATTTTCGGGCCCATCACGTTCAATGATGCGGGCGACGACCGACGGTTGTGCGCTACGCAGAAAAGGGTTGGTAGCGCGCTCTAGGCCAATCGATGAAGGAAGGCTGATGTGTCCAGCTTCGCGCCATTGGCTGACCTGGGCCAGGCGTTGATTGATGTCTGGATTATCGGGTTCAACAGCCACAGCAAAGCGCAGGTTGCTCAGGGTGTATTCATGGGTACAGAACACCTGAGTCTGTTCGGGGAGGGCGGCCAGGCGGCTGAGCGAGTTGTGCATTTGCTCGGGGCTGCCTTCAAACAAGCGACCACAGCCGCCAGCAAACAGCGTGTCACCACAAAACAGCCAGTGCTGCTCAGGCTGGATATAGGCGATATGCCCAAGTGTGTGTCCCGGCACTTCATATATGTCGAATCGCTGGCCCAGCACTTCAGCCTGGTCGCCGTCGCGCAGCGCCAGGTCGCGACCTGGAATTTTTTCGTTGGCCGGCCCCATTACTCGAGCACCGGTGGCCGCCTTTAGTCGTTCAATGCCGCCGACGTGATCGAAATGATGGTGGGTGATCAGAATATCGCTCAACTGCCAGCCTGGGTTGGCCGCCAGCCAGGCCTCGACCGGCGCGGCGTCACCCGGGTCAACAACCGCGCAGCGGCGCTGCTTCAGGTCTTGCAGCAGCCATATATAGTTGTCGGAGAATGCGGGCAGGGCGTCGATTTTTATCATCAGTCGGTCGCTAAGCAGGGCACAAAAGTGCATCTTAGGGTGCAATAGCGATGCTGGCTATGCAGTACGATCTGCTGCGCGTCGGCCCTGCTGCGTTAAAACAGGCTCGGAATGCTCATGTAAAAAAGTACACTCCGTTTCCTCGCCTGTTCTTGCCTTGCAGGACTCTAGCTCGCGAGGTCGTGAATAGACTCTAAGCTCCAGCTCGGTCGTGAATAATACGGGAGTAGCCCCTTATGTCCGATCACCCTTTTGCCCATGCAGACAGTGAATGGCTTGACCTTATTGCCTCAGCGCGCACTTGGCTGAGTGGCCCACTCGGGCAGTTGCTGCTGGAGCAGGAGCGGCAATTGCTGGAGGAAGAGCTGGCGCGCTTCTTTGGCGGTTACCTGGTGCATTACGGCCCAGCCGCCGAAACGCCGCCGGATGCTCAGCAGATTCAGCGCAGTGTGCGCCTGGGCGCGCCGTTCAAGGGCGTGGAAATTGTTTGTGAGGAGCAATCCTGGCCGCTCACCGAGCATGCTGCCGATGTGGTGGTGGTACAGCACGGCCTGGATTTCAGCCTGTCACCCCACGGTTTGCTCCGTGAGGCGGCGCGCAGCGTACGCCCAGGCGGTCATCTGCTGATCGTGGGTATCAACCCGATGAGCACCTGGGGTATGCGTCATTTCATAACACGCGATGCCTTGCGCCAGGCGCGCTGTATCGCGCCCAGTCGGGTCAGTGACTGGTTGCACCTGCTGGGTTTCGCGCTGGAGAAACGCCGCTTCGGGTGCTATCGTCCGCCGCTTTCTTCGCCGGCCTGGCAGGCGCGGTTGGCGGGGCTGGAACGTTTAGGCGCGGCATGGCAGCCACCCGGTGGCGGTTTTTACGTGCTGGTGGCCCGTAAGCTGGTCGTGGGGCTGCGGCCATTGCGCCAACCCAACCGGCAGCCGGTAGGTAAATTGCTGCCGATGCCCGTGGCCAAAGTCAGCCGCCGCGAAACACCTCAGAAATAGCACCGGCCGGACTAATTGAGCGAGAGATTGCAGATACATGAGTGAACAGGTCGAGATCTACACCGACGGCGCCTGCAAGGGCAACCCAGGCGTGGGTGGCTGGGGAGCGTTACTGATTTGCAAGGGTGTAGAGAAGGAGCTGTGGGGCGGTGAACCCAACACCACCAATAACCGCATGGAACTGATGGCCGCGATCTGCGCCTTGATCGCGCTGACGCGTCCCTGTTCGGTGCGCCTGGTGACTGACTCGCAGTATGTGATGAAAGGCATCCAGGAGTGGATGCCGAACTGGAAGAAACGTGGCTGGAAGACCGCCGCCAAGGAACCAGTGAAAAACGCCGACCTTTGGCAGGCGCTGGACGAACAGGTCAATCGGCATAACGTTACCTGGCAGTGGGTGCGCGGTCATACCGGCCATCCGGGTAACGAGAAGGCCGATCAACTGGCCAACCGCGGTGTGGATGAAGTGAGGGCAAAGAAGCATGCGTAGCGTCGGGCCGTTCCACCTGGTATGCAACGGTGTAAACAAACGATCATTGCTCTAATGGTCGCTTGAGACAGCTCCAAATAGCTGCTAATAGCCGCCGCATGAGCATCGTGGCCAGCATTTTTCGAATCTGACTCAAGCTAAATGTAAATGATGGGCGTTTTTGAAGCCGCATCGTTTACATTCTGAATCTACGAGGCATCGCGTCGGTTTGGAGTGGGCCCCGTCCCCATTTCGCTCAGCGCTGCATCAGGTCAACCATCCCGGGGAGCACCTCTTCCAAAGTGACATTCCCTGCTTGAATGCAGGTCATAGTCAGGGTGAATCGACGAGATGCCCGATCTATCGCTTCGTTCTTACCGGGCACCCGAGTCGGAAGTCGCGTCGAGGCGCGCGAGCACAATATGCCGAGAGAGGCAGCGATATGTCAGGTTTAAACCAGCCGAATATCCAGTGCGATCCAGACCTCATAACCTTTGTCTCGCGCAGCTTTTTCGGCATCGGGTTGGGCTATCAGCGTGCTAATGGAGTTTGACCGATGCTCGAAGCGGAAAAGTTTCACACCATTCTCTCGCACACTCAGTTCAACGATTGTGTAAGTCGAAAATGGATTTAGCTTTTTAGCGGGCTGTTTCTCATGTACCTGATCAAGGTCGAATGCGCCGCGCATTACCGCTGCTACGCGGTCCTGTACGCGCAGGCTGTGTGCCCGACGAACTGGAGTGGGGCATGCAGCGGGATATGAAGTGTCAGTGTTACTCCATGCGCTGGGATAAGGTTACTCGAGTAACAGGCTAAATTTTTATTTAAGGTTTCCGGATTAGCAGATGTTCACGATATCATTCTTCGCTGAATGATAAGCGCTTGTAAATGTTCAGTTCGAATATGGACTCTAGTTTTTGCCCTAGAATCCAAAGTTTTCGGCCTTTAGCGGCCCGCTTTTCTGCAGTTGAGTCGTAATGTGTTAGATAGTTTCTGGTGTCTACGATTTTGCGAACAATGCTATTGATTGTAGCTTTGTCTCCGAAGTGAGATTCGAAGGGTTCGATTAGTTTTTTATTCTATTGGCTTGAGTGGCTTAATTACCATGCTGTAATCGACCAAATAGCCTATCGTGGTTGTCTGATGGGTAAGATATTAATAGTTTTAGGGTGAGCGCGCGAAAGTGCTCCGGATCCATTTGAGTTGCTATATGTGTGCGCGACTGAAAGTCTCTAACCCTTGCATTAGTGATAAAAATTTCGAGTCTAAATGTTTATGGGTTACATTCTGAGTTGAGAAGTAAAAGTTAAAGGCAGGGGGCAATGTTTCATAATCATCTAGCCACTTTTTAAGAATATCAGGGAAACGATCGCGAATTTGAGGGCAGGCAAAGCGTAGGTCGTGCCGTTTGACGTCGGGTTTGGATTCTGAAAAAAGGAGACTGGGGTAGAAAAGCTTTACTTTGATAGACTCGCCGGTATCTGTAGAGCTACCTGGAACCTAGGCGTTCACAGAGTGCATGGGTAGTGAACAGGCTGTGGCGAAGCAAAGCAGGTTCTTTATTTTTATAAGCGATGTTTGTGAAGTAACTAAAGCATTGATGTTCTGAAGTTGAGATCTTGATGTACGCAGATTGGGTGATCTTTGCTTCGCTGTATGTGGGGAGTCCTGGGGTTGTGTAAACAAAGCAAATTGATGTTTCGCAACCGGGTTCACTGTATACAATAATCGGTTGTTGTGGCTCGTGCATTATTGTTGCAGTGTTTTCACTGCGTTCTACCTTGATGCCGCTGGTTCGAAGCCAGTCGTCAATGCCTTCAATGCTAAAGCTGAACTCTTTAAAAACTGTCTCTTCATCTGCTTCATAGACGGCTTCTATGGTAGCGCGATCGACCCGTATACGAGATGTAGCGGGCGCTTCGAATGCTAAATTTCTATTTATATGGAAACAGTCGTCGAGAGTTACGGCGCCATCATTTCAAGATTACCAATAAGTCGATCAATATGATAATCATCTAAGGCCATTGGATCTGTTTCTATTGTAGTCATTTTAAGCTCAATATCGCCGCCGTCACTTATAGTGAGAGTGCTTTGGAGTTATTTCTCAGGGTTGTTTGGTGCGGAGAGAAAGCCAGTTCTTTTAAATTCGCTTTCTAGCCTAATTTGATTCCCTTCGACATAAGATTTTGATTCCCGCAACAACGTATAGGGCAACTATCAGACTCAGCATGCTAAACCCAATGCCAATCTACCCTCGGCTCTACTGATTCGTCCATTCTGGGTCTATAGCCCGCTGCACAGTTTTCTTGCTGCTATAGAGGTGCCGTAGCCGTAAACTCCGCCGCTCTCTAACCACGCATGCTTGATCAGTCCAAGCAGACGTTGATTATCCTTGGCTCGTGCCGACTTCGGTTCAGCCAGTCACGCGTAATAACCGCTGGCATGTACTTTCAGCGTCAAGCACAGGCGGCGAACCGAATAGTCAGCTGATAGCTGATTGATGAAGGCGTACTTCAACCGCACTCCTTGGTAAAGTACGCGGCGGCCTTTTTAGGATGCCTCGCTCTTCGGTCACGCGCTTGAGTTCGGCACGAAGACGACGCAGCTCAGCTTGCTGATCGTCCTCTTACGCGCGTTGCTCTTGGGGCTTGCTATAGCGTTTAGGCTTGGCGACGCTGCAGGTCTTCGGCCAGCCATAGATCTTGTTGCTGAAGCGTCTACCCCTATAGAGTCCGTTTACCTTTTTGGTGATCTCGATGATGCCAGCACTCGAAGAAACGCAACGTCGCTCCCACTTGGCCCATGTCCAGGCCACCAACAACCTTGCGGGCGCTCGCATGAGCTCTTACATGTCCTCGAAAATGGCTGACTATGTGAAGGGCCGCCTTTCCTCGGCTGAACTTGTAGCAGCAGCAAAAGCTCGCTACGAATCCATGACTGAGTAAGTCAATTTCTTCTACGTCATGGCCTTCGCGACCCTCTCCAATGGCCCGCCTATCTAATCAATTTGTCCGCCCCCACCTAAACGTCTCCTTCTAGAAACTTGCGGTCGGTTAGTGGGTGACTAGGAAGTTAGGGGCGATGCAGTTGGTCTGTAATCCGACTCAGCACTTCAAGGGCTATGCTGCCGGGGTCACATAGAAATACGCGCTTCACGCCCAACACCAGCCCCCGCTGGTAGAGACAACTATAGTGGTCTACTAATGCACAAGCTCTACGATCGGCTAGGTTTGCCAAAAGCTCATTACCGTATGCATCAGGCAGTGCTGGCCGGGCTTCCGGTTACGCTAGTTGCGGATCTTGCGCATGAACTGGGGCTGCGTCGCACACAGGTCGCAAGGTGGGTGGGAACCTCGTTTCGAAACTCCGTGATGTCTGCCCGGGCAAGCGAGGTGTTTTGTCGTCTCGTCGAGACCTTGGATGCCCTGTTGGAACTCCATGAGGGAGATCTCGATGGCGCGCTCCGTTGGCTGACCTCACCGGTTCTGGCGCTAGCCTCCGAGCGGCCGATCGATCTGCTCGTTACTGAGCCGGGCCGTAGGGCAGTAGTGCAAGTGATTCACGCGCTTGAGCACGGCTTGCCGGTTTAGGGGTGGGCTGTTTTCTTGAATAGCCCCTTGTTTCGCAGACGGTCGTGAGTGTCCGCTTCAGGTCGATTCAGCTGCATCCAAGTGGCAGCTATTGGCCGATTTTGTTGAAAAAGTAGTGGCCTCCCCATGCCATTGGCAAAATTGCTTTGTCAGCGAGCGTGGGGGGCGAACAGCATGATGGGGCAGTTACCGGGAGTGCAGCAGTGCCTGTTCTATTCGTTCAATCTGGAAGATCACGTCCCGGGCCAACATCTCCTGCGCAGCATCGACCAGTGCCAGGATCTCAGTGATCTGCGAGCCTACCTGGCGGATTTCTATAGCCTCATCGGGCATCCCTCGATTGACCCGGAGTTGATGGTGCGCATGCTGGTCCTGGGCTACTGCTATGGCATTCGTTCCGAGCGGCGATTGTGCGAAGAGGTACACCTGAACCTGGCCTATCCCTGGTTCTGTCAGCTGGGTCTGCAAGACGAAGTCCCCAATCACTCGAGCTTCTCGAAGAATCGTCATGGCCGTTTTCGTGACAGCGATCTATTCCGCTGGTTATTCAATGAGGTGCTGCGGCGCTGCATGGCAGCTGGCAACGTGGGGTGGCGGGAGATGAAGTCGATTGGCGCGATCCAGCACTCAGCAGCCGCGCGGTGCGCGAGTACCTCGAAGCCCTTGATGACGAGGCGCTGGCTGAAAAGAAAATTTCGCTCACCGATCCTCAATCCCGTTGGACAGCAGCGCCAGGCGGCCCGGCCTGCTTTGCCTACTCCACGAACTACCTGATCGACACTGAGCACGGCGTGATCATGGATGTGGAAGCTACCCCGGCGCACCGTACCGCCGAAGTCGATTCGACCAGAACGATGGTCGAGCGTGTCGAAGCGCAGTTCGACCTAAGACCGGAACGCCCTATCGGCGACACCGCCTATGGCACTGCCCCGATGCTGGCCTGGAAGGTCGAAGAGAAGGACATCGAGCCGCATGTGCCGGTGTGGGACAAGACTGAGAGCAAGGACGACAGCCTCTCCAGTAACGACTTCCACTGGAATCCAGAGACCAATGAATACCGCTGCACAGTCGGCAAACCGCTGCGCAGTGAATGGCGTGCCTTCACCCAGAAAATGATAGCGTGTGACCAAGGCCGATACCATCATCTACCGCTCCAGCCAAACCGACTGCGCCAACTGTCCGCTGAAAGCGAAGTGCTGCCCCAATACCGCATTCGGCAAGATCGCTCGGAGCATCCATGAAGCGGCCCGTGACGTAGCGCGACGCATCGCTAAGACACCGGAATACAGCGTCTCTCATTGCGAACGGAAGAAGGTGGAGATGCTGTTCGCCCACCTCAAACGGATCATGAAGCTCGGCCGTTTACGACTGCGTGGACTGACGGGTGTAACTGACGAATTCACCTTGGCCGCTACTGTGCAAAACCTGAGACGCATGGCCAAGCTGCTGCCTCACAGGCCAGCGATCACGGGATAGGTTCGCCTGCGGCGAGCGGAAACCCTCAAAGCTGAGCAAGGACGCTCAGTGAAACGCCGAAAGGCAACTTGAAGTGGCTTGCAGCCACTTTGGCAGCAGGCACACCTGATCTGCTGGCTGCCGCCGAAACCTACTTTTTCAACAGAATCGGCCGTTTTCTGCCAGTCAATCGGTACAGGCTACTGGTCAGGTCGAATGCAATCGCTGGTCAGCTGGGTGCAACTACGCAGTCATCGAGTATCTACCGACGCCGGGCCGATTCACCAGACAAACCGGCCTATTGCCGTAATCGAGACGAAAGACAATAAGCACTCCGCTGGCTTCGGCATGCAGGCAGCAGGCGCTGGGTTATGCCGAATCGCTGGATGTGCCGTTCGTGTAATCCAACAATGGCGATGGTTCCCGTGTTCCACGACCGCAACGGTACTGGCATTTTTGGGTCAGCGGCAACAATCAAAAGCCATACTCGGTACCGCACAAAACTAAAAAGCCAGAGATCACCTCTGGCTTATAACTTTCCGCGAAGCAGTTTACAGTTTCATATTGAGCGACACATAAGCCGAACGACCTGGTGCCGGTGAAAACATTGCCTGGTCATCGCCGCCCCAGAAGAAGTTATCGTACCAAACGTATTCGTACTCACGGTCTGTGAGGTTCTTGACCTGTAAGTCGATGCTGGTGGTTGTGCTCAAACGGTAGCTGACATTGGCGTCGAGCAAGGCGAAGCCGCCGTACTTGCCGGCCTCGTTAGCCGTATCAATATAGTAGTCGCCCTGGGCGCGGGCCTGCATGCCGAAGCGCCAGTCATCATTCAGACGATAGTCCAGGCCAAGGTTGCTGATGTAGCGCGGCGTGGAGAAAACTTCCTTGCCGGCCAGAGATTCACCGTTGGCATCGAACGCCTTGACCACCTTGGCTTCTTGGATCGCATGGGAACCCCAAACAGTCCACTGGTCATCAAGCTGGGCAGTGAACTGCATATCGATGCCTCGACGGCGTGTTTCTCCCAGCCCGACCGTCGTGCCGGTGGCGGGCATGTTTGACACTTCGTCGGTGGCGTCCTGCTGCCACACGGCGATGCGCGCCTCGGCACCGGCGAATGGGCGGAATTTCACACCCACTTCCTTGCCGGTATTGATGGACGGATCGTATTCGGCGGCTCCATTGACCAGATAGCCTGGATTGGCATTGCCGGTAAGGATCTGGAAGGTACGGCCCCAATTGGCATAGACATCAGTGCTCGAGTTGACGCTGTAGACCACGCTGAGTTTGGGCTGCTCGATCCAGCCGTAGTCCTGCAACGAACCTTTAGCGACTGTGGTGCCGTCTAACGCGTTGGTGTGGCCGCTGAACTTGTCCACGCGCATGGCTGGGATGATTTTCAGCGAGTCAGTCGGCTGGATAATGGCCTGAACGTAGCCACCCAGGTTACGCAGGGTGTAGTGGTCGTCATTCTGGATGCGTGCCGGCGGCGCGTCGAAGTCGGTCGGCACACCATAGGCAAAACGCCTGCGCTCGTAGGCGTTGTCCTGCTCTTCATAGCTGATGCCACCATCAAGCGTCAGCAGGTCATTGGCGCGCCAAGTTAAGTTGCTCAGCATTCCGAGTTGTTGTTCGTCCCAGAGGCGGCGCTGGCGTGGCGCGTTACCGGGCTGATAGCTGGTGAAGGTGATCGAACGGTCATCGTTGTAGCTGTTGTAATAAAGCTTGTTGCTCAAGTTCAGGTCGTCGTTCAGCTGCCAGTCCATGTGTAAGCTCAGGTGCTTCATGTCGCGGTCACTGCGATCGTTGTCGTTCTTGGCCGGCGAATCGGTACGGCTGGCGTGCAGTTCATCATGGGTGAGGAAGCCGCCTTCGTCTGCCTGATGATGGTAGAGCCGAGCGATAGCGCCGATGCGGAACGTCTGCTCATCGTTACTGAGGAACCACTTGCCGCCCAGCGCATATTTGTTGGAGTTACTGTGATCGCGGGAGCCGTCCGAGTCCTGTTTGGCCAGCATGTAGTTCTGCGCGAAATTGCCTTCTTCGTGGCCGATGGCCAGCTGCACTTCGCGGGTGTTGAAGCTGCCATAGGTCAGACGGCTATCGACGTAGTTACCGCCCTGGCGGGTGGCATAGTTGATGTTGCCGGCAATGTTGTGCAAACCGTAACGCGGATCGTTGGTGCCCCGTACTACCTCGATGTACTCGATATCGAGGGGGAAGATCATGTCGACGAAACGTTGGTTGCCACTGTTGACGTTACTCGGGATGCCGTCGATCAGCATCTTGATGCCATTGATGTAGCCCTCGCCGTTGAAGGCACGGAAAGTCGCCTTGCCGGACTCGGCACCCTGGCCGGTCTCGGTCAACTGGATGCCGGGCATCTGCCCCAGCAATTGCCAGCTGTTCATCACGTTCTTGTCTTCTATCTGGTCACTGCCCATGACATCGACAGATGTGAGTACGTTCTCGGTGCGCAAGGCTGCACTTTCCCGGTGCGAAACGTGAACGTCACCCAGCGTAATAGTGGAATTTACGGACTGGGCGGCATAAAGGTCGGGCGTAACCAGCGCCGTCAGAACAGCGAGGAAGGCCGTGGTGTTTTTCATGAAAGCTCCTGATTGCCCGCTTAAGGACGCAGTGCGGACAGCGATGTAAGAAGGCGACGGCGCGGCGTGAATCTCTGTTCATTTGCCGGATATCTCGGCTAGTGCTAAGCAGGCCGCCTGGTAGTTTATTGTTGTTATAACGTAACAGTCCAGGGCGGTGCGCAGTTTACCTACTGGCCAGTAGGTCGAAATGGCCTTGAGCGCTGAAATGGATGGCGGTGGGGACACCTGAATTTTCTTGGCAAGGCTCGCTGTACGTCAGGCATAGACGCCAACACAAACAGGTAAGCGGGCATTTAGTCTCGCTCGCGTATCCGCCGGGAAAACTCAATAAGGGTTTTGTTAAAGCCTTCAATGCCCAAAACGAAACCACCACTAGAAATCTAAAGCTGGATACTGAGCCTAAAGGTCGCGTACTCCTTGGTCTTCGCATCCAGTAACCAAATTGCCTGCTCATCCGCGAGCCTTAGTAATACTTCAGCCAGGCGATATCGCGACGGCGCTGTTTAACCTGCGTAAACCAGCGGGGCGGGAAGTGGAGCATCGCCGACAATATTGCCGCCCACATCCAGATACCGGCAAGGTTGTCGAAGCCGTAGTAGTTGCCCTGATTCAGCCCCCATATCTGCACAGCGACCAGGTAAAGCACCTTAACGCTACACGCAGCGTGGATGATTCGCCTCATTCGATAAGTTAAAGCCGCCCCGTATGCAGCCAGGCGCGGTGGCAGTTTGAGGGGCGGGAGTTGCTCAGAAGCTCATTTCGACGACGTCGTCCGGCACGATCAACTTGCCGGCGGTCTTGCTGACAATTTCCTCGATGCTTACGCCCGGCGCACGTTCACGCAGGATAAAGGCACCGCCCTCGATCTCCAGATAGGCCAGGTCGGTCAGCACCTTGCGGATACAGCCGCAGCCGGTGAGCGGCAGGCTGCAGTGGTTGAGCAGCTTGGACTCGCCGTCCTTGGAAGCGTGGGTCATGGTGACGATGATGTTGTCAGCACCGGCCACCAGATCCATCGCGCCGCCCATGCCCTTGATCAGCTTCCCCGGGATCATCCAGGAGGCGATGTTGCCGTGTACGTCCACCTCGAAGGCACCGAGTACGGTTAGGTCGACGTGGCCGCCCCGGATCATGGTGAAGGACTCGGCCGAGGAGAAGATCGATGCGCCGGCGCGGGCGGTGACCGTCTGCTTGCCGGCGTTGATCATATCGGCGTCCACTTCATCTGCCGTGGGGAAGGCCCCCATGCCGAGCAGGCCGTTTTCCGACTGCAGCATCACATCGATGCCGGCAGGCACGTAGTTGGCCACCAGGGTCGGAATGCCTATTCCCAGGTTGACGTAGTAACCATCCTTGAGCTCACGCGCGACGCGCTGAGCCATCTGTTCACGGGTAAGTGCCATGGCGAAATTCTCTTGTCGTTTAGTCGTGGACGATCAGGCGCGCAGGGTGCGCTTCTCGATGCGCTTCTCGAAACTGCCCTGGATGATGCGATCGACATAGATGCCAGGGGTGTGGATCTGGGCCGGATCCAGTTCACCCGGCTCGACTATTTCCTCCACCTCGACCACTGTGATGCGTCCGGCAGTGGCCACCACCGGGTTGAAATTCTGCGCGGTGTGGCGGTAGACCACGTTGCCGAAGTGGTCGGCCTTCCAGCCTTTGACGATGGCGACGTCGCCGGTGATGGCCGGTTCGAGGATGTAGTGGCGGCCGTTGATCTCGCGTGTCTCTTTGCCCTCAGCGACCAGGGTGCCGTAGCCGGTGGCTGTGAAGAACGCCGGAATGCCGGCACCGCCGGCGCGCAGCTTCTCGGCCAGGGTGCCTTGCGGGGTCAGTTCGACCTCCAGTTCGCCGCTGAGCAGCTGCTGCTCGAACAGGGCGTTATCGCCGACATAGGAGGCGACCATCTTGCGGATCTGCCGGTCTTCCAGCAGCACGCCGAGGCCGAAGCCGTCGACACCACAGTTGTTGGAAACCACGGTCAACCCCGTGACGCCGCTGCGGCGGATCTCGGCAATCAGATTCTCCGGAATGCCGCACAGGCCGAAGCCACCGGCCAGGACGGTCATGCCGTCGGTGAGGCCGGCCAAGGCCTCCTCGTAGTTGTATACACGCTTGTCGAGTCCACTCATGCTGCTGCGCCTCTTGTCATTGTTGGGGCGGCGGTCGCGCTGCCGGGAAGCTGAGCAGAGCTTCTCTTGGGTAGACTGATTTGTTAAGTTTGTTTTTCTTTTATATTAATCACTAAAGTAAATAAATGACCGTCAAGCAATTGCGCGCCTTCCTTGCCGTGGCCCAGAACCTGAGTTTCGCTCAGGCCTGCGAGCGTCTGCATTTGTCACAGCCAGCTCTGAGCCTGGCGATCAAGAACCTGGAAGAGTCCCTCGGTGGTCAGTTGCTGACGCGCACCACCCGCAGTGTCAGACTGACCCCGGAGGGCGAAACCCTGCTGCCTATCGCCAGGTGTCTGTTGGCTGACTGGGATAACGCCGAGGAGTTGCTGCTCCAGCACTTCAACCTGCAGGTGGGTAAGGTGGCGGTGGCGGCCATGCCGTCCTTCGCCAGCAACCGGTTACCCGCTGCGCTCAGAGCCTTCCGCGACGCCTACCCGCGGGTCAACGTGGCGGTGCATGACGTGATCAATGAACGGGTCATGGAGATGGTGCGCGATCGCCGCGTCGAGCTGGGGGTGGTCTTCGAGCCGGCGACGCTCGATGGCCTGCAGTTCACCCCGTTGTACAACGACCGCTTCGTCGCCGTGGTGCCGGCTAGTGGCGCGTTGGCCGATAAGGGTGAACTGAGCTGGACGGATCTGTTGACCCAGCCTTTTATCACCTTGCAACGTCCATCTGCCGTGCGCCTGCTGCTGGAGGAGAGCATTGCCGCACGCTATGGCAAGTTGCCGGTGGCCTTCGAGAGCCATCAGTTGGCGACAGTGGGGCGCATGGTCGCCGAGGGCCTGGGCGTAAGCGCGGTACCCAGATTATGCCAACGGCAGATGGAGGAGCTCGGCGCGCGCTGCCTGCCCCTCAGTGAGTCTTATGTGGAGCGCCGCGTCGGTCTGCTGCAGCTGGCCGGCTTCCAGCTGTCCAGCGCGGCGCAGGCCATGGGTGATGTGCTGATTGCGCAGGCGTTGGCTTTTTCCGATGGGTCCGGCTGATGGGGGCGAAATCATCGATTCCCGTGCTTGGTACCCAGATGGGTTCTGAAGAATTCTGCTACCCATTTCGCTACAGGGCTGGGGTCGACCGGGAGTGAGTCGATGGAATCCAGGGCGCGCAGGGATACTGCCTCGGGAAGAAGACCGCCACGGAATTTACGGGCCAGGGCCTGGGTGTATTCAGGGGTGAACTCGGGGTGGTACTGCACGGATATGGCGGGGAATGAGTAGGCTAAAACGCCATTCTTGCAATGTGAGGAGCCGCCGATTCGTCTCGCCTCAGGTGGGCGTTGTTGAACTTGATCCTGATGGAATACGAAGGCGGCAGCGCAGCCAGGGAGTTCTGGGGTTTCGTACTCGTACTGCTGCGCGCCGACGCCCCAGCCTGCTGCCGACTTGGCGTTCAAACCGCCATAGGCGTCGGCCATGATCTGGTGGCCGAAACAGATACCGAAGACCGGGCATCTTTCCTCTCGCAACTGCAGCAGGAATTCGATGAGCGCCAGCATCCAGGGGCTGCGCTCGTAGGTGCTGTACTTCGAGCCGGACAGGATATAACCATCGAATGCCTGGGGTGCAGGCAGTGCCTCGCCCTGCACCAGGGAGAGGTAGGTGAAGGTCGCCTCTGGAAAGAATGGGGCCAGCCAGTTCTCGATCATCATGGGATACGAGCCGAACTGATCAATCAAATCATCCGGAGTTACACCGTTCTCCAGGATGCAAATCCGCAAAGTCTTTTGCGACATTCTTTACCTCACTGTTATCAGCCCCAGGCTTTGTGGGCGGTTTGAGTTACGTTTTGTAGGCTCAGGCGACTGCCGGGCTGTGAATCGAGATACTGGCTTCTGGTAGCGTTCAGGCCTCAGCGGCGAATGTGCCTTGTTCCAGGAGAAACTTCGCGCCTTCCGCGATATCACGGCGGATGGCCATAGCCGCAGCAACACCATCTCCGCGCTCAAGGGCTTCCACCGTCTCCTCGTGAAAATCGATGTCCAGAATTTTGCCCAGATCGCCGTTGAAGTGGCTGCCAAATTGGCGCAGGAATGGACCGATCTGCAGCCATAGCGTCTCGATCAGGAAGATCAGCGATTCCGAATGGCTGGCCCGGTAGATAAGAAACTTGAACTCGTAGTTGCGAATCAGGTAGTCATCAATGTCCTTGTTCTGGGCGGCTGCCGTGAGTGCGGCGGCTCCTTTTTTGATGGCTTTGATCTCGGCTGCGCTGAGCTGTGCCGAGGCCAGTTCAGTGGCCGCGCCTTCACAAACTTCCCGGGTTTTCATCAGATCCTGGAAACGCGCCCTGGTCATGGGCGGCAGTGTCAGTGAGCCGTTGGGCAGCTGGGCCAGAGCACGCAAGGACTGCAGCTTGGTCAGCGCTGCGCGCACCGGCATGTCACTGGTTCCCAGCTCCTGGGCGATCTTGCGCGAGGTCAACTTCTGCCCTGGCCCGATCTGGCCCGCCATCAAGGCTCGCCTCAGTCGTTGATAGACGACTTCATGCATGGGCGTCGCTTCTTCTATGGTGCCGAGTCCTAGCGTATTCAGCTCTTTCACTGCTTGCTCCGGTTGGGATTGCTCGGGGGACGAGTCTAACAGAAGCCCTCCGAACCCAGATTCAATGGCCTGGGGACTCGCGGGTGCGCATCTCGATGGCGATTGCGCAATGCCCCATGGCAAAGCTGATTGATTGCCTCGCCCTATGTCTGGCATGCAGTTTCCCCTCCATTACTTAGCTGTTACTGCCTATGGGGCAGGGCTATCCCGTGCGCTGCGCAGATTTATCTCGGGGTTGCGTTTCGTTCAACCGTCGGCATAGTATGCGATATGTGATCTGCGATCGCAAAATAATAATAAGCCAATAAATATGGCTGTCGAGTCCCGATCAAGAGTTGCCGAAAGGCGTAGGAGGCGTGCAGTGGTTGAATGGAATAAGCCTGTTGCAGTGCTGGGTTGCGGTCTGATCGGCGAGAGCTGGGCTGCGCTTTTTCTGGCCCATGGCTATGACGTCCAAGCCTGGGACCCGTCGCCGCAAGTGCGGCTCGGTTTTACTGCCAGGCTCGAACGTCCCCTGGCGCAGCTAGTGACGCTTGGTTGTGACCCTGCTCGCCGAGGTCGTTTGCAGGTTGCCGAATCGCTGGCTGAGGCCGTAATCGGTGTCGGCTTGGTGCAGGAAAATGCGCCTGAAAATATTCCACTTAAGCAGGGCCTTTATGCCGAGATTGAGGCAGTGGTGTCTGCTGACACAATCATCGCGTCCAGCACATCGGCCTTGACCTGGTCCGAGCTTTCACCCGGCATGCGCAACCCACAGCGTCTGATTACGGCTCACCCCTTCAACCCACCGCACCTGGTGCCTCTGGTGGAGCTGTACGGCATTTCTGCGGCCCATCTCGACAGCGCCGATGGCCTTTACCGCAGCATCGGGCGCAAGCCTGTGTGCTTGAAAAAGGATGCGGTTGGCCATATTGCCAACCGTCTCGCTTCGGCGCTGTGGCGCGAGGCGGTGCATATCGTCGCCGAAGGTATCGCCGATGTGAGTGAGGTGGATGCCGCGCTGGTGCATGGCCCGGGCTTGCGTTGGTCGGTGATGGGCGCACATATGACCTATCACCTGGGCGGTGGCCAGGAGGGGATGGCCCATTATCTGCGTCACCTGGGGCCGAGCCAGGTGCGGCGCTGGGCATCGCTGGGCATGCCGCAACTGACAGAGGCGGTCTGCCAGGCACTTATCAGTGGTGTCGATAAGGAAGCGGCGGGGCGCTCGGTCAGTGAGCTGGAAGTCCAACGTGACGCGCAACTGATCAAAGCGCTGCAGGCGCGGGGAGCGGCTGATGGCATGCTCTGAGCCGGTACGTATCGCCCTGATCCATGCGCTCGAAGAGTCGGTATTGCCGGCGCGCCAGGCGTTTGCCGAAGGCTGGCCTGAGGCCTTCTGCTTTGACCTGCTGGATACCTCGCTGGCCATCGACCTGGCGCACGCTGGGCAACTCGAACCGTCGATGATGACGCGTTTTGAAACCCTGGCTCGCTACTGCCTGGCTCACGATGGCCGGGCGGGCAAGACCCAGGCGATTTTGTTCACCTGTTCGGCCTTCGGCCCGGCCATCGATGCGCTCAAGGCGAGCTTGCCGGTGCCGGTATTGCGCCCGAATGAAGCCGCTTTTGCCGAGGCCCTTGAGCATGGTGACCGCATCGCTCTGCTGGTGACCTACGGCCCTTCCCTGGACGCCCTGCGCAATGAGTTGCTGGCGATGGGGCATGCCCTCGGTCGCACTATCAGTGTGGTGCCGATTCTGGCCGAGGGAGCCCTTGCTGCACTCAAGGCCGGTGACGCTGAGCGTCACGATCAGCTCGCCGCCCAGGCTTGCCTTGAGCTCGCTGGCGTGGATGCCCTGGTGCTCGGGCAGTTTTCCCTGGCTCACGCCGCGACTGCGGTTCAGGCCGTCGTCAGCGTCCCGGTTCTCACTACACCCGGGTGCGCCATCCGCAGCCTGCGCGCGCTTCTTGAACCCTCAGCCGCTGACTCGATTCAGACAGGACTTCGCCATGACCTTCGCTAATACGCACGACCTTGCCGAGATGGATCGCCAGAGCCTGTTTCACCCGCTGACGGCCATCGCCGATCACCTGCGCGATGGCCCTGCCATCTACACCCACGCCGAGGGCGTGTTGATCAGCGACGACCAAGGCCGCGAATTGCTCGATATGGGGGCAGGCCTCTGGTGCGTCAACGTCGGCTATGGCCGCACCGAGCTCGCCGACGCCGCCTACCAGGCCATGAAGCAGCTGAGCTTTCAGCACCTGTTTGGCTCGGCGGCCTCGGAGCCGAGCATCCGCCTGGCCGACCGCCTGCTGAAGCTGTTTCGGAAAACGGCCGATGCCCCGCAAATGGCGCGGGTGTTCTTCGGTACGTCGGGGTCGGATGCCAACGACACGGCGGTGAAGATGGTGCGTTATTACAACAACCTGCTGGGCCGGCCGACCAAGAAGAAGATCATTTCGCGTATCGGTAGCTACCACGGGGTGACGTGCGCCAGTGGCAGCCTTACCGGTATCGAGTCCTATCACAAGGCGTTTGATTTACCCCTTGCAGGCGTGCTGCATACGTCCTGCCCGCACCATTACGCCTTTGCGCAGGTTGGGGAGAACGAAGCGGATTTCTGTAATCGCATGGTCGCTGACCTTGAGGCGCTGATCGCCCGTGAGGGCGGCGACAACATCGCGGCCTTTATCGCCGAACCGGTGATGGGAACCGGCGGCGTGTTGTTGCCGCCGGCCGGCTACTTCGAGCGGGTGCAAGCGCTGCTGGATAAGCACGAGATCCTGCTGATCGTCGATGAGGTGATCACTGGCTTTGGTCGAACCGGTCACTGGTTTGGCACCGGTGCCTACCAGCTGCGCCCGGATATCGTGTCCCTGGCCAAGGGGCTGACCAGCGCGTATTTCCCGCTTTCGGCCTCTATTGTTTCGCAGCGTATGTGGTCCGTGTTCGAGGCCGCATCGCCGGCGGTCGGCACCTTTATGCATGGCTTCACCTATTCCGGCCATCCGGTGGGTTGTGCGGTGGCGCTGGCCAATCTTGATCTGATGGAGCGTGAGGGCCTGGTCGAGAACGCCTCACGCATGGGGCCTTATCTACTGGACGCGCTGCAGACCCGCTTGGGGGATAACCCCTATGTCGGCGATATCCGCGGTATCGGTCTGATGGTGGGAGTGGAGTTCGTCGCCGATCGGGCCACTCGCAAGCCTTTTGCGGCGCATCAGGCCCCCCATCGTATCGTCGCTCGGCATGCCAAGAATGCCGGCGTGCTGACCCGCGCACTGCCGTTCGGCCACGTCAACTCCTTCTCTCCGCCACTCTCGATTACAGCAGCGGAAATTGACCGTGCCGTTGATGCCTATGCACGAGCGCTGAAGACGGCGCGGCCGGAGCTGGATGCGTTGCTCGGGGCTTGAGGCCTTTATTTCAACAGGAGAGTTTCCATGTCGTTTCAGGGTCAGGTGTGCATCGTTACGGGCGCTACATCCGGTATAGGTCATGCGGTTGCCGAGGAGTTGGCGAGCCGTGGGGCCGTGCTGGTGCTGGTCGGGCGTGACCGAAGCAAGGGCGAGGCGCTCGTCACGGCGCTTGCCGGGCAGGGCGCGCGGGCGCTTTTCTTCGCCGCGGATCTCACCGACCGTCAAGCACCTCGGGGCATTGTTCAGGCTACGCTCGATGCCTACGGCCGCATCGATGTGCTGATCAACAATGCCGGCATGTTGATCAATGGCAGCGCTCTGGAGTGCACCGACGAGCAGTGGGATCAGGTGCTCGATCTCAACCTGTCAGCCGCGTTTCGGCTATCGCGCGAGGTGTTGCCGAGCATGCTCAAACAGGCATCCGGTTCTATCGTCAACGTGGCCTCGGATTGGGCGTTGATGGGGGCCAAAGGGGCCACGGCCTACTGCGTGTCCAAGGCGGCCCTGACCCAATTGACCCGCTGCATGGCCCTGGATTACGCGACCCAGGGCGTGCGGGTAAACGCGGTGTGTCCATCCGATACCGACACCCCCATGCTGGATCTGGCCTACGAGGGCGATGACCGTGAATGGAAGGTGCAGGCCCTGGCTGCAACTATCCCCATGGGCCGCGTGGCGCGTGTCGAGGAGGTGGCCAAGGCTGTGGCCTTCCTGGCCTCCAGCGATGCCAGCTTTATGACCGGGGCTCTGGTGCCTGTAGATGGCGGCACCACTGCGCAGTAATTCCGCGCCCTTATATCCGCGAGAAAGGATCCGAAATGTCCAGCATTCAGCGTAACTACATAGCCGGGGCTTGGTGGGAAGGTGTGGGGGTTATGGAGAACCTTAACCCTTCCGATCTCAGCGATCTGATCGGGCTCTATGCGATCGCCAGCCCCGAAGATGTGGCCGATGCCTGTGCCGCTGCTGCGGAGGCTCAGGTTGCCTGGGCCGCTGCCGGGCCACAGCTGCGCGCCAACGTGCTTAGCCGAATTGCCCGGGGCATCGAAAAGCGCGAAACCGAGATCGCCACGATGCTGGCCCGCGAGGAGGGCAAGATCTTTTCCGAGGCAGTCGCCGAAACGCGTCGTGCTGCTCAGGTCTTTCGCTTCTATGCCGGTGAGGCATTAAGGGTAGGGGGCGAGGCGATTGCATCAGTACGTCAGGGTATCGACGTTGAGGTGACACGAGAGCCGCTCGGGGTGGTTGGACTTATCACACCCTGGAATTTCCCCATCGCCATTCCTGCCTGGAAGGTGGCCCCCGCACTGGCCTACGGCAACGCAGTGGTGCTTAAACCCGCCGAGCTGACGCCTGGTACGGCGCGTCTTCTGGCCCGGGTTATTGCTGACGCCGGCTGCCCTGTGGGTGTGTTCAATTTGGTGATGGGCCCCGGTGCCAGTGTCGGTGCTGCTTTGGTAGATGACCCGCATGTCAGGGCGTTGTCCTTTACCGGCTCGGTGCCGACCGGGCAACGCATTGCCCAGAGCGCGGCCGCTGGGATGAAGCGGGTGCAGCTGGAAATGGGCGGCAAGAACCCGATGGTGATCATGGCCGATGCCGACCTTGAGATTGCCGTAGCCGCCTCGCTCAATGGCTCGTTTTTCTCTACCGGTCAGCGCTGCACGGCGTCCTCGCGGCTGATCGTGCAGGCCTCTATTCACGATGCCTTTGTTGATGAGTTATCGCGGCAGTTGGCCGCTCTCAAAGTCGGCCATGCCCTGGCCCCGGACAGCCAGATGGGCCCGGTGGTCTCGGCCGAGCAATTGGCCAGCAACCTCAGCTATGTCGATCTAGCTGCGGCCGAGGGCTGTGAAGTGCGCGGGGGAGAGCGGCTGGAGCTGTCGACCCAGGGCTTTTTCCAACGCCCGGCGTTATTTCTTGGCGCGCGTTCCGAAATGCGGGTTTGTCAGGAAGAGATCTTCGGCCCCTGTGCCAGCGTGATCAAGGTCGCGGATTTTGACGAGGCCTTGCATGTTGCCAACGACACGCCTTTTGGGCTTTCCGCCGGGATCTGCACCAGTAGCCTGCGCTATGCGCGTGAGTTCCGCCGCCGCGTGCAGAGCGGCATGGTGATGGTCAATGTGCCGACCGCCGGTGTTGATTACCACGTGCCATTCGGCGGCGCTAAAGGCAGCAGTTTCGGTCCCCGAGAGCAGGGGCGCTCTGCTGCCGAGTTTTATACATCAAGCAAAACCGCCTACGTGTTTGCCGGCTGATGGACATGGTCGCGGAGCATTTTGCCGGGCCTGCCCCTCCCGATTGATGGCGTTTTAGCGGCGGCAAACCTGCGCTGCCGGCGTACGAAAAATCCGTCAATCAACGGCACCCTATTGAACAGTGAGTCCTTCCATGAACGCTTCTCTGAATAGCCAGAAACTTAAATCGCTGGATGCCCTGCATCACCTGCATCCGTTTACCAATACCCGGGCGTTGAATGAACGCGGTGCGCGGGTTATCGAGTCGGCCCATGGGGTTTACCTGCGCGACAGCGACGGAAACCGCATCCTCGATGGCATGAGCGGGCTGTGGTGTGTCGCGGTTGGGCATGGCCGCACCGATATCGCCGATGCGGTCGCCCAGCAGTTGAAGGATCTGACTTTCTACAACACCTTCTTCAACACCACCCACCCGCCAGTGGTCGAGCTGTCGCAGATGCTCGCCGAGCTGACGCCGCCGCAGTTCAATCGTTTCTTCTATACCGGCTCCGGTTCTGAGTCGAACGACACCATTATTCGCCTGGTGCGCTATTACTGGCAGCTGCTGGGCAAGCCTGAAAAGAAGGTCATCATCGGGCGCAACAACGGTTATCACGGTTCCACCATTGCAGCGGCTTCACTGGGCGGCTTCGGGGCCATGCAGCAGCAGGGCATGCTCCCTGGTGTGGTCCACGCGCCACAACCCTTCTGGTGGGCGAACGGCGGCGATATGGACGCGCAAACCTTCGGCCGCCATGTCGCCAGGCAGACGTTGGAGATGATTGATCAGCTTGGCACGGACAAGGTGGCGGCCATGATTGCCGAGCCGATTCAGGGCGCAGGAGGGGTGATCATCCCGCCAAGCAGCTATTGGCCGGAGCTGTCGGCTGGCCTCAAGCAGCGCGACATTCTGTTGATTTCCGATGAGGTTATTTGTGGTTTCGGCCGTACGGGGCATTGGTTCGGTTGCGAACTGATGGGCACCGAGCCGGACTTTATGACCCTGGCCAAAGGCATTACCTCGGGCTACGTGCCCATGGGCGCGGTGGCGGTCTCGGACCGTGTGGCGGCTGTGCTGTTGGAGCTTGGTGATGAATTCGCCCACGGCTTTACCTATTCCGGCCACCCGGCAGCCTGCGCGGCAGCCATTGCCAACCTGCGCATTCTGCAAAGCGAGAAGCTGGTGGAGCGGGTGCGCGACGATATCGGGCCGTACCTGCAGAGCAAGTGGAAGGCCCTCAGCGATCATCCGCTGGTAGGTGAGGCGGTGATGGAGGGGCTGATCGGTTCGTTCCAGTTCTGCGCTGACAAGGCTGCACGCACCACCTTCCCCGAGGCGGCCAAGATTGGTCTTGTGGCCCGTGACTTTTCCTTTAACAACGGTTTGATCATGCGCGCAGTCGGCGACCGTATGGTGATTGCGCCGCCGTACTCGCTGACGTATGCCGAGGCGGACGAGCTTATGGCTACTGTCTACAAGGTGCTCGATCTGACTTACGCCCATGTGCGTAGCCTGGGGTTGGCGAAGTAAGCCGCTGTTTTAATCCACTCTTAATGGTTAGTTCGAATGAACGTTAAATCGCCCACAGGGGCAGAGCTGCGCGAGGTGCATGAGTTCCTCGCCAAGTATCCGGATGTGCAAGGCATCGATGTGGTGCTCAACGACTGCCATGGCATCGGCCGTGGCAAAACCATTCGCCGGCATGAGCTTGACGCACTGTACCTTAGCGGCCGGCCGATTCCGGCTTCGATGTTCGGCCAGGATGTGGCCGGTGATGATGTTGACGATACCGGCCTGGTGTTGCATGACGGTGGTGGCGATAAACGTTGCTGGCCGATTCCCGGCACACTGGGCGTGCTGCCTCATGCCAAGCGTGGCCAGGTATTGGTCAGTATGTTCGAGGCCGATGGCTCGCCGTTCAGTGCCGACCCACGCCAGGCACTGGTGCGCCAGGTCGAGGCGGCCAAGGCCTTGGGCTTTTCGCCCATGGGGGCTTTCGAGCTGGAGTTCTATCTGGTGGATAACGAGCGTGATGCGCAAGGTCGTTATCAGCCGGCTCGCTATGCCCTGACCGGGCGACGCTCACTGAACCGCAACACCATGTCGGTCGATGAGCTGGACGAAATGGCCCCCTTCTTCGAGATGATTTACGCCGGGGCCGAGCATCTGGGCATACCCTTGGAATCGGTGATTTCCGAATACGCCGTTGGCCAGTACGAGCTCACCATTCGCTACCGTGACCTGCTGCGGGCAGCCGACGATCTGGTGATCGCCAAGCGCCTGGTGCGCTCGGCGGCCAGACGCCTCGGCATGGAGGCCTGCTTTATGGCCAAGCCCTTCAGCCAGGAGGCCGGCTCCGGGATGCACCTGCATTTGTCCCTGGAGGATGCCGAGGGCAACAACCGTTATGCCGACACGGCAGAGGGGCAGTTGAGTGCTCTGATGCTCCAGTCCATCGGCGGCGTGCGTCAGACCATCGGCGATACCCTGCTGGTGCTGGCCCCCTTCCTCAATTCCTGGCGGCGCTTTGCCTCGGTGTTGTACTCGCCAGCCTCCGATACCTGGGGCTTCGAGAATCGCACCGTTGCTATCCGGGTGCCGAATACGTCGGCAAAGGCGCGGCACTTCGAGCACAGGGTGGCGGGGGTGGATGCCAATCCCTATCTGGTGGCGGCCGTTACCCTGGCAGGCGCGCTCAAGGGCATCGAAGAGGGGTGCGATCCGGGGCCGGCGGCAGAGGGCAACAGCTACAACGATGCCCATGTCAGTGACCTGCCCAGAACCTGGCTGGAGGCAATCGACCGCCTGGAGGGTTCGGCCTTTATGCGCGAGGTGTTAGGGCTGCCGCTGCATCAGGCGTTTGTTGCCATCAAGCGTGCGGAGTATCAGCGTCTGGCGCTGCATGTCACCGAGGTGGAATGGGATCTTTACGGCTTCGCCGTTTGATCGGCCGCCCAGTCAGGGCATTTGTGCCCTGGCCGGGTTTCAGCCTTTGTGAGCAACGCCAAAGCGGCTGCGATAGTGGGCGGGGGCTAAGCCGGTGACTTTGCTGAAGAGCCTGCGAAAGGCCCCTGTATCGCGGTAGCCAACCGTCCATGCAATGTTCTCAATGGTACGGCTGGTCAACTCGAGCAACTCACAGGCTTTGCCGATGCGCAGCGCCTGGCAATACTCGGTGGGTGTCAGGCCGGTTGCGTGACGGAAGCGCCGCAGCAGGGTGCGTTCACCCAGATTGGCGTAGGCAGCCAGCTGGCTGATACGTTCAATTTGCCCCGCATGGGTGTGCAGCCAGTGCTGGGCCTTAACAATCACCTCGTCACCATGGCTCAGATTTGGCACAAACCGCTTGAAGCATTGTTGTGAGTGGCGCGCCGGATCCAGCACCAGAAAACGCGCCGTTGCGGCGGCGAGGCTTGGGCCGAGCAGGCGCTCCACCAGGGTC
Source organism: Pseudomonas sp. 9AZ (assembly GCF_902506525.1). Classification (NCBI taxonomy): domain Bacteria; kingdom Pseudomonadati; phylum Pseudomonadota; class Gammaproteobacteria; order Pseudomonadales; family Pseudomonadaceae; genus Pseudomonas; species Pseudomonas sp. 9AZ. Next base: position 3,318,214 of record NZ_LR733840.1, on the reverse strand, counting down.
AGGCCCAGGTCCGTCCAGGCCATAAGCCCGCCTGCGGTAATCACATCGCCGTGATCGATGATCATCTTGTCGACATTGACCGCTATGGCTGGATAACGGCTTGCCAGGTCGCTTGCCAGACTCCAGTGCGTGGTCGCCGAACGGCCGTCCAGCAGACCAGCCTCCGCCAGCATGTAGACGCCTGCACATACCGAAGTGATGAGGGTACCGGCGCTGTGCCAGGACTTTAGCGCGGGAATAAACGGCTGTGCCGACTGCGCGTCCAGATGATCGCCCAGGCAGGGCGGCACGATCAGGATGGCTGGACAATGCGCTGCTGCAGATGCGTCAGCGCAGGTCAGTTGTGCCTGAGTGTCGAGTTGCCACTGGCTGACATAAATCTCCGGCGCGCTTGCGGTCGAGTGCTCACGGCGCAACTGGTTGGCCACGGTGAAAATATCGGCGAGGCCATAGATGGCCGCCCGCTGCGCGCCAGGGTAAAGCAAGATGCCGACCTGAATCCTGGGGGCTGTGTTCGTCATTGTCAGTTCTTCCAGGCTGCAGGCAATTCGTGTTTAGCGATACAGCCCGCAACGGGGACGTGGCCGACGAGAAACCTATGCTCGAACAGCCTAGGAACTTTTCTCGCTTCAGGTGTCTGTGTGTTTGTAACGGGCGGCGGCGCTGCTGTGCGAGAGGTTCGGCCCGAGCTTGGCTCGAGCACCGACAAACCCTTGCCAATCGGCGGCATCGGGCAATGATGGGATGGTGATCAGTTCGCCCTGATCGAAGCCGGCCAGTGCCGCATCGACCATTTCACCTACCTCCATGACTATGTTTGGCGGCACTTTAGAACCATCCATGCCGCTGCGCTCCCATATTTCGGTGCGGGTAAGCCCTGGTAATACGGCCTGTACCTGCAGGCCCAAGGGCTTCACTTCTCCGTTCAGGGTCTGGGTGAGGCTCAGAACATAAGCCTTGGTGGCGCTGTATACGGCATTGAACATCTCAGGGGCCAGGGCCACGATCGAGGCGATATTGATGATCGCGCCCCGTCCGGCAGCGCCGAAGTTGGCAGCGGCCGCGCTGGACAAATGAGTCAGCGACACGACGTTGAGCAGGATCATACGATCGACGGTGTCGAGGTCGGTCTCGGCCAGTTGACCATTCATGGCCATCCCTGCGTTATTGATCAGCACGCTGATGGCCTTGTCATTGCGCAGGCGCAGGGTGACGGCCTGCAGGTCGGCCTTGTCGGTTAGGTCGGCTTGCATGACTTCAGCCTTCACGCCGAATTCCGCGCTCAACCGTGCAGAGAGTGTTTGCAGACGGGGCAGATCGCGTGCGACCAGCAGCAGATCGTAGCCGCGTCGCGCCATACGCTCGGCATAGGTGGCACCAATGCCTGATGATGCGCCGGTAATCAGTGCGGTGCCTTTTTCGTTATGCGTGCTCATTTCGTGTCTCCTGGAGGGCGCTCGGGGCAGAAGATATAGTGGCTAAAGGAATATCAGGCTCAATCAATATAGCTATTATTTATTTGGCTTCATAAGAGTGTCGAGACAGGGTGCCCGCCCGCTGCGCGCCGGGAAGAATAGGATGCAGACCTCGGCCCTATGCGCGCCAGTCATTGTCAGTTCTTCCAGCAAGAATGTCGGATTTGCCAATCCATCAAGCCGGTGCTAAGCCCCTAGGCTATGCACTTATCTTCCAATGAGTTGATGGAGTGTGTCATGACCAAGCGGGCCCTGGTGCTGGTGGATATCCAGAACGACTATTTTGCAACCGGTAAGTGGCCGCTCGAAGGCGTCGATGCGGCTGCTGATAATGCCGCGCGGATTCTCGCGCATGCGCGTAGCTGTGGTCATTTGGTGGTGCATATACGCCACGAATTCAACGAAGGCGATGCGCCGTTCTTCGAGCCGGGCAGCGAGGGTGCGATGACCCACAGCAAGGTGGCCAGCCGTGCTGGCGAACCTGTGGTCCTCAAGCATCAGGTCAATGCCTTTGTTGATACCCCGCTCAAGTCGATTCTCGGCGAACAGGGCATCGAGCAACTCACCCTTGTCGGCAATATGAGCCATATGTGTGTGGACGCCATCGCCAGAGCGGCCGCCGATTATGGCTATGCCAATACCGTGATCGCAGACGCATGCGCCAGTCATGAGCTAGAGTTCGGCGGCGTTAAGGTGCCCGCAGCCCAGGTGCATGCTGCGTTTATGGCCGCGCTGGCATTCGCTTACGCCGAAGTCCTATCTACCGACGAATACCTCGCTCATAGGTTCTGATTCTTTCCATTGCTGTGTCACACATAGCCTCATTGCCATCAGTCAGATATGATCGGCATGTACAGTGGGGGCGATTCAAGGCGGCAAAGAACAATGGTGTGATGGCAAGGCTTGTCGAAGGATATGACGGTACCGCTTCATCACTTCACTCGCTACTGAAGAGTCTGAGAGTGGAGTAGCGCCACCATATCTGTAGCCATACTGCTGGGTATCTATGTACCAACAGCAAGGTTATAGGTTAAACACGATTACTTACTTTCAGAGGTTGCGATTGCAGGGGGCGCTTCTTACAAGTGATTTGCTGTCTTCCGCTTTTTGAGAAATCGCAATCAACAAAAGCTTTTACAAGGTGGCTCAACGTTCCGGTAAATGGAGTTCAATGATCTTCATCTACGGCATTCGCAACCGGACAGTTCTTGCAAGACGCGGGGTCGCACAGTCTACAAACTGAATAGGCTTGATCGAGATCATGTACCAAACCTTTGAGTAGCTTTTCGGTTATCCGACCAAGAATTTCGCGCTCACCCGGATCAAGAACTTCCAAAGCACGAGCTATACGTTCATGGCGTACAGCTCGCACCGCAGCACAGTTCGTATTTCCCGTAGCAGTAAGGTGGAGCGCAACGCTGCGGCGATCAGCTTCTGCTTGCCTACGTTCTACTACGCCCTGGGTAACAAGCCTATCAACAAGACGCACAGCTCCAGGATGAGATAATCCCAAGGCTCGCCTCAAGCGCTCTATAGACAGGCCTGGTTCATGACCGAGTAAGGCAATAGCAGCAGCTGCCGGGCCAACCTCCGGCGCCTCTTCTTGAGTGCCTTGATGGATAGAGTCAGAAATCGCCAGCGACAGCGCCCCAACTATGTTTTCGAGTTTCATATCTTTCATGAGCTAAATATGTGTGCATGGTGCATGTATTGCAAGTTGTTTAGATGATGAACGCCCGTCAAGGGGGACACCCAGAGATACACAAATCTTGCAGGGCGTAGGTTGGGCAGTCCACGCTGGCTTATGCCCTAGAGGCACAGCTGCATAAGCTTCAACGGCGCGGCGTTGTGCTAGATGGCTATAGCCTGCGAGGCGGCTTATGCGCGGATCTGGGTTTTACTGCAGATGATCGCCATGAAAACCTACGGCGTGCTGCAGAGGTTGCCAAGTTGTTTGCCGAACCCGGGCTGATTTACATTGCGGCTTTTATCTCAGTCAGCTGGGCTACCGCTCTGCGGCCTGGGGCAGTAGATCGGACGGATCGCAGGACAGCTCACCTGCGATTCGGTAAAGCTTCTCGACGGTGATGTTTACTTCGCCTCGTTCGATTCGTCCCATGTAGCTGCGATCAATGCTGCAGGCCAGGGCGAGTGCATCCTGAGAAATTCGGCAGGTCTTTCTCTGTGCCCGGATGCGTTCCCCTAAAGCTTTCGCCAAATTATCCATGACCGTCTCAATTTCACTTGAGGCGGCACTATCGTGCGTTTGCGGATGCACAGGACACGGACTATAATCCGCATTTTTCCGCTATTATTCTTCTGGTGCCCAATGAAATCGGCCTCGTTCATTTTTGACAGGCGTCTGTATGGACTGCTTCAGGAGGAAGGCCGCACACAGTTCACCACCCGCGAGTTGCGCGATGCTTATGCCACAAGCCTGGAAGGCATGAATTTCCGCATCGCCGATGTGCGTCGTTATGTGTATGAGCAGATCCGTCGATTACTGCGCATGGGCTGGATTGTGCTGGATGAGGATCGCCGTGTTCGGGGGCAGGTCTACCATTTGCAGCCGATTCCGGCCCAACTTCAACTGGAGCTGGTCGACAACGGGTTTGAAAACAGCCTCAAAACTGCCAGTGAGCCTGAAAAGGAACCTGCAGTGCTCGAAGTTGCGACCTTGCCGCTTAAATCTCCAACCAATACGGATCAGCAGTTGGAAGTTCTTCACAAGGAGATCCGCTTGGACTTCCTGGCTTCGATGGGCGAGGCGGAGCGCTACAAGCTACTTCTGGACGAGATGCCTCATCTGCGGGACAGGATTGAAGGCGATTACCTGGAGGCCAAAGATCGTAGTTCGCGCCTACTTGGACATCTTCGCGCCATCGAAAGGACCCTCAACACGCTTGCCGCATCACAATGAGCGGAGCACTGAGAGACTGGCAAAACAGCTGCATCAATAAGGCGTTGGAACACTTTAACGTCACGACGCATTTTTTCTGCCAGGCAACGCCGGGGGCCGGGAAGACGCGCATGGCTGCGGAACTGGCTAGCCGGCTGCTTGAGCAGGACAGGATCGACTTGGTGATGTGCTTTGCGCCCTCCTGCCAGGTCGTTGAAGGCTTCCGTTCGACCTTTACTGAGACGCTAGGCAAGCGTCTCGACGGCCAAATAGGTGCTGTGGGTGCGGCCTACACCTACCAGGCTATGGAATACCGTGATGAGGGATTCTGGCAGCTTCTTGATGACTACCGTGTGCTCGTGGTTTTCGATGAGATCCACCATTGCGCAGGCCACGATCCGCTGCTCAGCAATGCCTGGGGGCAGCAGATACTGCACCGTGTACAAGATCGCGCTGCCTTCACGCTAGCGTTGTCAGGCACACCCTGGCGATCGGACGACAAGGCTATCGCTCTGGCTCGTTACTCCATGCCCGAGGGGCATCTGATCTGTGATTACCGTTACGGCTTGAGAGACGCCATTGCCGATGGCGTGTGCCGGTCCCCTCGTATTGTCCTGCTCGATAATCAGAAGGTGAAGCTCACGGAAGAACTGGGTGCTGATCGCTCTGTGAGGCTCTTTCCAAGCATTGCCAAGCTCTTGGGCGAGTCCCCCGTCACCTACGAGGAACTGCTGCGCCATGACGAGGTGATCGATCAGCTCCTCGACATTGGCTGCAGCAAGCTCAATGAGCTTCGTAAGATGAAACCTGATGCAGCCGGTTTAGTGGTTGCTACCGACATCGAGCACGCCCAGCAAATAGCCCGGGCCCTGGACGCTAGGGGCGAGGTTTGCCGCATTGTGACCAACAAGACCCTAGATGTGCAGCAGGTGATCAATGCATTCCGGGGTAGCACCTGCCGCTGGATTGTCGCCGTCGGGATGATCAGCGAAGGCACCGACATTCCCCGCCTGCAAGTGTGCTGCTATCTCAGTCGTATCCGCACCGAGCTGCATTACCGACAAGTGCTGGGGCGGGTACTGCGGCGCACAGGTATATCGGATGACCAAGCATGGCTATTTATGCTGGCGGAACCGACGCTTCAAGGCTTTGCGGAGCGAATAGCAGATGACTTGCCGGATGATTTGGCGGTGCTGAATGAGGTGCGGACTCCGAGACCTACCCCAGATTCGAAGCCTGAGCCGATTGTTACTGCCAGCAACGTCGATGGGATGGATGGTGCAGCCTTAGTTAGGGCTGCGCAGGCTATTGAGTCGAGGGCAGCGAACATCATTTCGCTAGCTGGTTTTGCAGCTGAATCCGCATATCAGGTCAGCTTTTCTCAACATTACAGGCAGCAGTTGTTGGCTTGTTTTTGATGTGACGCCTAGTTCATTGGAGTAGTGCTCACATGTGAACGGCCAAGGTCGACCGCTTCATTCTCTAGAAAATTACTCAGGTGTGAGCATGGAAATCAAATCGCTGGCGACGGTCGCCATGATTGAGGATGTGATTTGCGACGTTTGCTCCTCTAGTACCCGCATCCCCAGTTATGGCTTGCAATATGGCAGGCTCGAAGCGCAATGGGGTTACGGCGCTCAACATGACGGAGAGCACTACCAGGTCCACCTCTGTGAGCTTTGCTTTTTCAGAGTGTTAAGCAGCTTGCGTAGAGAGCGCATGGTCAACGGCATGTTCGATGACGACAAGTCCTTCTCCGCCGACGGGTTCGGGCTGATAAGCGCAGATAATTTTTTGGGGGCGAATTGATGACTGAGTGGCAGGTGCGTTGCCTTCTAACCCCTATCGTCGTGCCTGCTTGCAGGCTGGAGTTCAGTAAATGGCTCAAATAAGCATTGAAAAAATCAGTGATTTTCTAACAAGCGAAGGCAATGCAATACATAGCGCCTGTGACGACGAGGCTGCTGGCATCGCGCTGGCTCAGGAGCTGTGCCCTGGAAAACCATACTGTTCAGTAAGGCAATGGATTCTCGTCGACCTGGATATTTCAGATGACAAGAAGGCTTTGGTTACAGAGCAAGGTTTTCAGCCAATCCTTCTCTACGCCCACACCGTAGTAACCGATAGTGCTCGTCGATTTTTACCAGGCGATTGGGTCAGAAGCACGCTCCTAGTCGATCTAAAAAGTAATTATCTTTTTGAAACCCAAAATAGCGTTTACATCCTCTTGGGCGCGGGAAGCCGGAAGGCAGCAGAACCAGCTGTCGTGACCAGCATATTTTGATAAGCGGCGGAGAGCTACAAGATGACGAAGCGTCTACCCGTATAAAATCTGCTTACCTTTTTGGTGATCTAGATGATGCCTGCACTCGAAAAAACGCAACGTCGCTCCCACGTGGTCCATGTCCAGGCCACCAACAACCTTGCGGGCGCTCGCATGAGCTCTTACATGTCCTCGAAAATGGCTGACTATGTGAAAGGCCGCATTTTCTCGGCTGAACTTGTAGCAGCCGCAAAAGCTCGCTACGGAATCCATGACTGAGTAAGTCAATTCCTTCAACGCTATGGCCTTTGCGGTCCTCTCTATGGCCCAGCCTGTCTAATCAATTTGCCGGCTCCCATCTAAACGTCTGCTTCTGGCCGATTCCGTTGAAAAAGTCCCGTCGCGATTTTTGCTCATGAAAGAGTATTAGAGACGTTGAAATCTGGTTCACTCAGAAGCCGAAGCTGTCTTGGTTTTCACGTAACAACGTCGAAATCGAGCGATTTTTGTGCTGCCGAAAAGCAGCACTCTCAAAAACCGACTTTTTCAACAGAATCGGCCGATTTCTGCCCTTCATAACCGGAAACTGTCGGCCATAAACAGTCACTCGTCAAAACAGATTCCGACCCAGCGCTGTCTGTCGAAAAAGCTGGTGAAGAAATAAACGTTGTCCACCCTACAGAGTTATCGAAATTGCTTAAGGTGGGAACCGCGTAGCGTTTTCCACCTTGCAGATATCCAGGCTACTTGCTGGCCAATCGGCACTGAAAAGAGAGGAAAGAAAAAAGCCCCGGTCGCAAGGCTGGGGCTTTTCTGGGCACCACTCTCCAATATGACCTTATTGCTCGTCGCACCCGGCATGACCGCAGCTTTCCAGGCACTGCTGGTTGGCGGCGCCCATGCGTTCGACATCGTTGCAGGCATAGACTTGGAACCAATTCTGCTTGGCCACCCGACAGGCTTCGCTCTTGTAGGGTACGGTGACGCGCTGCACCGGATCTCCCGGGGCGCACTGGTAAGTGGCATCGTAGGTTTTCAGACCCATCTCGGCGGATACCTGGACGACGACGTCGTCCAACTGTTTGCTGCGTTCTGCATGGCCCGGAGTGCTGCCGATACCGGCGATATTTTGCAGGGTTGTGTTCGAGTCATCTGTTTCCGTTAGGCTGGCTACCGCAGAGCTGCCCTTGAGTACGCTGTTACTGCCCATGCTGGCGCCACTCAGCGTCGACACGGCAGGTTGCAGGCTCCCCGTGCTTTGCACACCTAAATTCTGCTGTGCCGTGGCGATCCCCCCCGCTTTGCCATCGGTGAGGATATCGGCCGCCATGCCGGTGATCATCTGGTTGCGAATCTCGCTGGAAACTCCGGATACCGAACTGACAGCTCCGGCACCAATACCAATGGCCACCACCTTGCCGAACAGATCGCCACCACCCGAGTCGGCTTCTGTCTCAGTTTGTGCCTGTTGGCGAGCTGCTGCTTGTTGCTGAGCGAGCTGTTGGGCCTTCTGGTTGGCGGCCATCTCGCGGCGCAGGCGGTTGTTTTCCAGACGGGTTTTATACAGCGCGTCGATTCGCTCGCCATGCGTATATTCACAGCGCTCGGGACTGCCCTCGACGGTACAGATTCCATTGCCATTGGGCGCGAAGCCGCTTATCTCGCCCTCATAGACCGGTGTTGCATTGACGCTCACCTGGCCCTTGGTGAAACCCAAGCCCCCGTTGACTGCCGCCATGGTGCCGCGGATCTGCAGACCGGAGTCTAACCTTGACCAGGTAACAGTACCGATGGGAACCCCTTTTTTGAACGGGCCCGCGATGCGCTCCATGCCGGAGGCATCGTAGGCTTCGACAGTGCCGGACCAGTTGTTCTGTTCACAGGTCCCACTGGCGAGGCGCCAGCCGGGGAAACCACAGGATTGTGAGTTGGCCAACTGAGCGCTGCCTACATGGCGCGGCCCCATCTTGCCGTTGCTGGCCATGGCCTGAAACACTTTGCCGTCAGGCGAAGTTACCTGGACCAGGCCATCTTCCAAGTGGCCGAGGTCGAAGTTGCCTTGGACCTGCTCTCCATTGGAGAAACGCATGACACCAGGGCCGTTGGCCAGGGTGAAGTTGACAATGCCTCCCCCCGTGAAGTGGATGAGCGTCGAGGAAGCTTCCAGTTCGGGAAGGCTGTAGGTCGTGCCGTCGAAAGCGATGTTGGCGTACTTGGACCGTGCCGGCAGATTGCAGATACCAGTCCATGTATTGCCCTGCGGGTCACCCAGGATACAGGTACCTCCGGGAAGCATATAAACCCCCATCGCGTAGGAGACGATGCTGAATTTATCGGAGCTGACCGTCCAACCTGCAGGCGAGGTATAAACGCCTTTGCTACCCGGCATGCAGCCTGAGCCGGACAACAGGCTCCCCACGATGTTCCCGCGGAACAGGAGCGAACCATTGGGGCGGTATATTTCCCCATCGCCCTCCAGATAGCCGGGATAGGGCGTTCTGAATGTCCCTTTGCAGGTTGCGGTCAAGCTACCAGTGGCATCGAAGTCACGACCCGAGCCTTGACCATGCGGAACGCTGTTCTTCCACTCGCCGCTGTATTCGTAAGCCGAGGTGGGCGGATTAGTTTGAAAACGATGGGTGTAAACGCCATCGGGGATACCGGTTGGCATGGGTGCGAGCGTGATCTGGGTGCATCCGGCAAACAGCAGGAACATCGCCAGGCTAGTTGTGGTGCGGGAGGCGGCGAGCAGGCGCATGAGGAACATCCTTGATTAGTTTTGGCAAATCCGCAGCAGCGCTCGCCCCTGTTCTAGGAGACATGCGGGCATGGTGATTGCAGATTGCCATATGCAATGAAGGCTGCTCAAGCGTGCTCAGGAACACGCCTCGTCGGTTCGCAAAGAGTTTGATGGGGCACTGAACCTCCAAGGTCTGATCAGCCTGTCCAGCAAAGCTGCTAGCTATCTCTTGATCGGTTGCGGTACGCCGAGCTGTTAAAGGGGTAGGATGGGGCGCTTGAGAATGGCAGCTCCTAGCCGGGAGTCGCCAGTAGCATCGGGCTGGAGTCGGCCAAAAGCGGACAGACAGATCGACTCTAAATACAAGTGCTACTGAGGACGGGGGGACGTCTGGGGTGGCGAGCCTTCCTGTTTTCCTTGCAGACTTAGAGATAGCTGCGGGCCGACTCGTGCGTGCGTTGCCAAAATGGCAATCGCACACAGTGCCCGTGAATCTCTTCTATCGCAGCGGCATGTCGGGTATTGGCCGAGTGCATGCCGTGCTTAACGCCGCGCTCAGGGAAACTCCGGCAATGCTTGGAAAACTCCCTTTAAGCTAAGTCTGCTTTTCAAGCGCACATGCGTCACCTGAAGGGTTATCCNCAAATCACATACCCAATTCGAGGTAGCGTGCCGCGCAAGCAGCACGACATCTCAGCTGAATCGCTTGACGACCATAGAGCATTGGAACCACCTGATCCCATCCCGAACTCAGTAGTGAAACGATGCATCGCCGATGGTAGTGTGGGGTTTCCCCATGTGAGAGTAGGTCATCGTCAAGCACCTATACCAAAACCCCCGATCGTGAAAACGGTCGGGGGTTTTACTTTATGCCGCGAAAAACAAACCATGCCCAGCTCAGCCTTTGATAGGCAACTAAACAGGGCGTGGCTATGATGCCTAAGCGCACTTATCCAAGGGTTCTTCTATGGCCGATCCGGCACTCTCTGAACCACTGTCCGAGCGTGAACTCAAGCAACTGATTGCCTGCCATGAGTGCGATCTGTTGTTGCGCAAACCTGAGGCGGCTACAGGTGAGCGGGTTGAGTGTCCACGCTGTGGCTATGAGTTGTACACCCATCGCACGTATGTCATACGACGGAGTCTGGCATTGGTACTTGCAGCTTTATTGCTTTATGTGCCGGCTAACTTTTTGCCAATTATGCGTCTCAATCTTTTGGGGCAAACCACTGAAGATACGGTATGGACGGGCGTACTCGGTTTGTATAACAGCGGGATGCAAAGCGTCGCCGTGGTGGTATTTCTTTGCAGCATGGCTGTGCCACTGCTGAAGTTGTTATGTCAGCTGGCTGTGTTGCTGAGCATTCAACTGGATATGGGGCGCAGTTATGGCTTATTGCTTTACCGTATTTATCACCATATGCGTGAGTGGGGCATGCTTGAGGTCTACTTGATGGGCATTCTGGTAGCCATCGTCAAGCTGGTGGATCTGGCCGAGTTAAGTATTGGTCTAGGGTTGCTGTGTTTTGTCGCATTGTTACTGGTGCAGGTCTGGCTGGAGGTGACGATGTCGCCGCATCAAATCTGGGAAGCCCTGTCGGGGGAGGATGAGCATGCGAGCGATTGATGCCGGTTTGCTGATTTGTCACGAGTGCCACCAACTCAACCCGCGTCAGCCCGAGAGCCCTAAGCAGTTCTGTACGCGATGTGGCGGCCGCTTGCATGAGCGGAGGCCCAATAGCCTTGTGCGTACCTGGGCGCTGCTGCTGACGGCGGCGGTGCTGTATATCCCCGCCAACCTGCTGCCCATTATGACGGTTAATTCGTTGGGCAAAGGACAGTCCGATACCATCATGTCGGGTGTTATTGAGTTGGTGAACTACGGCATGTTGCCAATTGCTGCGGTGGTCTTTATCGCGAGCATCCTGGTGCCGACATTCAAGTTGGTGGGCATCGCTCTGTTGCTGTACTCGGTGCAACGCCATCAGCCGATGTCAGCGCGGCAGCGGATTCTGATGTACCGTTTTATCGAATGGATTGGCCGCTGGTCGATGCTCGACATCTTTGTCATCGCGATACTGGTCGCGGTGGTCAATTTCGGCAGCTTAGCAAGTATCGAACCAGGCTACGGTGCTACAGCTTTTGCCAGTGTGGTCGTGCTGACCATGCTGGCCGCATTAACTTTTGACCCTCGCTTGATATGGGACAACACGGATTCGGATGACGACCATGAATGATTTGCCGTTGGCCAAAGCACGCCCTGCTTCGAACTGGTCGGCTATTTGGGTGCTGCCGCTGATTGCATTATTGATCGGTGGCTGGCTCGGCTGGCGTGCCTATAACGAGGCGGGTATCGAAATCCAAGTGACCTTCGAGACGGGAGAGGGTTTGCAGGCCGGCAAAACGGAAGTGATCTACAAGGGCATGTCGATTGGTAAGCTGACTGCGATGGAGCTTGACGACAGCGGCGAGCGGCGCGGTGTACGTGCGACGCTGGAGATGGACAAGCGTGTGGAGCATCAGCTGCTCAGCAATACCCGCTTCTGGTTGGTCAAGCCGAGCGTCTCGCTGGCAGGTATTACCGGGCTGGAAACGTTGGTATCGGGTAATTACATCGCCGCCAGCCCCGGCGACGGTGAGCCCACGCGCAAATTCACTGCGCTCAATGAACCGCCGCCCTTGGCCGATACGGCGCCTGGGCTGCACCTGACGCTCAAGGCCGAGCGCTTGGGTTCGTTGAACCGTGACAGCCCGGTGTTCTACAAGCAGATTCAGGTAGGCCGGGTGAAAAGCTATGCCCTGCTTGAAGATCAGAATCAGGTTGAGGTGAAGGTATTCATTCAGCCGGAGTTCGCATCCCTGGTGCGCAAACACACGCGTTTCTGGAACGCCAGTGGTGTGTCTATCGATGCAGGGCTATCAGGTGTGAAAGTACGCACCGAATCGCTGGCCAGCATCGTGGCGGGTGGTATTGCCTTTGCGACGCCGGAGCATCGCAAGGACAGCCCGCCGACCGATCCGTCACTGCCATTCCGCCTGTATGAAGACTTCGATACGGCGCAGGCAGGGATTCGCGTCAACCTGACTCTGCATGAGTTTGATGGGCTGGAGCCAGGGCGTACGCCGGTGATGTACAAGGGCATCCAGGTCGGTCATATGAAGACCTTCAAGATTGACGATGACCTCAGTGGTGCGCGCGTTGAACTGATGTTGGATCCCCGCACTGAAGACTACCTGGTAGAAGGCACGGATTTCTGGGTGGTCAAACCATCGATTTCCCTAGCAGGGATTACCGGGCTCGAAGCATTGGTCAAGGGTAACTACATCGCCATACGCCCGGGCGAGAAAGGCGGTGCGCCGTCGCGTGACTTTGCGGCCAGGCCCAAGGCGCCACCGCTCGATCTGGCGGCGCCCGGTTTGCATCTGGTGTTGTTCAGTGAGGTGCGTGGCTCCTTGGAAATTGGCAGCCCGGTGCTGTTCAAGCAGCTCAAGGTTGGTTCGGTGCAAAGCTATCAGCTCTCACGCGACAACAAGCAGGTGGCATTCGGTGTGCACATTGAGCCGGAATACACGCATCTGGTGAACAACAGTACGCGCTTCTGGAATGCCAGTGGCATTACCCTCAAAGGTGGTTTATCCGGCGTTGAGGTGAAAAGCGAATCGCTGCAAACCCTGCTGGCTGGTGGGATCGCCTTTGAGACCCCGGATCCGAAAGCCGCCAAGAATGACAAGCGCGTGCAGCGCTTCAACCTCTACAGCAGCCAAGAGCAAGCGCTGGAGAAGGGGGTTGCACTGACCATCCGTGTCCCCCGTGGCGATGGGCTTAACCCCGGCACGGCAATTCGTTACAAGGGGCTGGATGTGGGTAAGGTCGAGCGCATTGAGCTGACGGATGATTTGCAGGCCGTGATTCTGCATGCGCGCGTTACTCAGGCAACCCAGCAGATTGCCCGCGTGGGGACGCAGTTCTGGGTGGTCAAGCCCGAGGTGAGTTTGACCCGGGCCGCCAATCTGGAAACCCTGGTCACTGGCCAGTACATCGAAGTGCAGCCGTCTGCACAGAAGGCTGCACTGAAACTGGACTTTACTGCCGCCGAGGCACCACCTAAGGCCAGCGTGCGCGAGCAAGGCCTGCGCCTGGTGTTGAGCGCGGCGCGGCGTGGGTCGATCAAACCGGGTGTGGTGGTCAGTTACCGCGAAGTGCCGGTGGGCAAGGTCACCGACTTCGAGCTGGGGCCAACCTCGGATCGCGTGTTAATCCATATTCTGATTGAACCGCGTTATGCGCCCTTGGTGCGAACCGGCAGCCGCTTCTGGAACGCCAGCGGGATTGGCGTGGATGCTGGGCTGTTCAGTGGCGTGAAGGTGCGTACCGAGTCGCTGGAGGCTTTGCTGGAGGGTGGTATTGCCTTTGCCTCGCCGGATAACCCGCAAATGGGCGGCCCGGCGCAGGTTGGGCAGACCTTTGCCCTGCACGATGAGGTCAAGGAAGAGTGGTTACGCTGGGCGCCGAAGATCGCGCTGGAGAAATAACCGACAAGGGCCGCAATTGCGGCCCTTGTGCTTTATGGCGGGTGAGCCAGCGTTAGGCTGGCTCGATTGCTGCGGTTGTGGTTTCTGCCTTGTTCTTGGCGCTGTCACGGCGCTGGATATATTTCCAATCCGCTTCATCGATATAGATGCCATTCGGCCCGCTGCCGCCTTCCAGGTCGATCGCGACATGGGCCGAAACCTGCGGTTTCACCGAGGCGAGAATCGGCACAAAGCCCAACTGCAGGCTGGTTTCGATCAGCGCTTGCTGGTTCTTCTCATCGATATCCGCCGCTTCATCCAGGTAGTAAGGCAAGCGCACCTTGCCGGCCTGGTCGCGGTCCATCAGGTGCAGCAACAGGTACATGTTGGTCAGCGCCTTGATGGTCATGGTGGTGCCGTTGGAGGCTGCGCCATCGATATCGGTGTGGATCACCGGCTGGCCATGCACCTTGGTGATCTCGAAGGCCAGTTCAAACAGATCCTTCAAGCCCAGCTGGTTATGGTTGGCGGCAACCAGGCGCGATAGGTAGTCCTTGGCTTCCTCGTTCTTGCTGTCCTGTTCGCTGCTCTGCTGCAGGTCGAACACCGAAAGGGTTTCGCCTTCTTCGTACTGCCCGGCGCTGTGGATGATCTGGTCGATGTGCTTGAGCGCATCCTTGTTCGGTGCGAGAACGATGCGGAAGCTTTCCAGGTTGGACACCTGACGCTTGTTGATCTCGCGGTTGAACAGCGCCAGCTGGTGTTCCAGGTTGTCGTAGTCGCTGCGGATATTGCGCAGGGTCCGGGCGATATCGGTAACCGCAGCGCGGCGCGCCTTGGCCAGGGTGATGGCTTCGTCCTGACGGTGAGCGTAAGCGTTGACCAGCAGGTGCAGCCGGCGCTCTACGTCGTCTTCGCTGTCGAACTTGGCCACGCCTTTCAGGCGCACCTGGGCGTACAGCGCCTCAATCTGCCCGTCGATGCGTTGCAGGCCCTGCCAGGCGTCCTGGTAGTCGTTAAGCAGCGGCAGCAGGTTGTCCAGGCTGTCGTCCACCGGGTCGGTAAAGGGTGTGCCGAACGGCAGGTTGGCCGGCAGCAGTTGGCGGCGACGCAGGGCGTCTTCCAGGGTGCGTTCCTTGGCCTCCAGATCGGCGAGCTGACGGCCGACCAATTGCAGCTTGGCGGAGAGCTGTTGCACGCGCTCGGTAAAGGCATCGGATGCGCGTTTGAGTTCGTCCTGAGCGGCCTCCAGCTGCGCCAGCTGCTCCAGTTTCTGCGGCTCTTCCACAGCCAGGGTTTGGCTGCGGCGGAAGTCTTCCAGGGCTTTCTGCGCATCCAGTACGGCCTGGTAGAACTGCTCGGCCTGGGCCTTGCTCGCAGCGCGGTCGGAGGCTACCGCCTGTTGGGTTTTCAGCTGTTTGTATTCGCGATCTAGGCGGTCCTTCTGATCGCGCAGGGCCGCGCGGTCAGCCAGGGCCTGCAGGGCTGGGGGCTCGATATGCGAGAGGTCGATAGTCAGGCCGGGCACTTCGAAGTGTTCGCCCTTGAAACCGTCGAGGATGGCTTCCAGGGATTTGACCCAGGCATCACCCTCGGCGACCTGAATGCCTTTCTCACCCAGCGGCAGGCTGAACAGCTGGCCATTGAACAGGCGCATCAGACGGTCGACATCGGCCTGGCTGAACTCTTCACGTAGGCGTGAGTAGCTGTTGTTGTCGGCGTGTTCGAGCTGTTGCTTGACCGATTTCAGGCGTTTTTCCAGATCGCGCAGGCGCTCATCCAGATCCTCGGCGGAGAACTGCCGCGACTGCGCCAGGGCGCCGGCCAGTTCGTCGTGGGCATCCTTGGCGGCCAGCAATTGCTCTTCCAGCACCTTGGCGTCGTTGACCAGGGCAAAGCGGTTTTTCAGTACTGACAGCTCGCCGAGCCAGCGCTGGATTTCGCTGATCTCGCGCTCCATGCGCATCAATTCCTGGGTGCCGCCACGTTGCTCGTGCTGCAGGCCGTCTTGCTCGCCACGGTAGTGTTCGGCCTGGATCACCAGCTCTTCGCGGCGTGCGCCGGCGTAGTCCTGCCAGGTGCCGAGCAGCGAGTCGAGCAGCGGCGAGAGGCGATGCAGCTTGCCGCGCAGCAGCTCGCGCTGGGCCACACCGGCTGCCAGGGCTTCGATCAAGGGGCCGGCGGTAACCAGCGCCTGGTAGTCCTGCTCCATGCGCCGCACATCGCGGAAGGCTTCTTCGGTGGCGGCGATATAGTCGACGCTGCCCGAACGCAGGCTGTGCTCGAAGGCATCGAGGAACAGCTGCTTAAGCTTTGCCGCGGTGATCTCGCGCATATGCAGCAGGTTGATAAACAGCGCGCGGAAGGTCTTCAGGCTCTGCTCGCTGGTGGAGCGCAGCGGGATCAGGGTGAGGTCCAGCGGAATCGAGGTGTGCCCGCCGACCAGCAGGCGGCGCAGCTCTTCGGGCTTCAGCTCGTAGGCCTTGATGCCTTCGCGTTCCAGGGCGTTGAACAGCTCGCGTTGACGCAGGCAGGTGCCGTTCTTCTGGTAGTGCTCCAGGTCCAGGGTGCCCTGGTAGGCGAAGAACTGGTGGCCGAAGCCGCCCCCCGGGCCGCGCCCGGCCACGCCGATCACATGCGGGCCGTGGGGCAGCACGACTTCGACGAGGATATAGCTGGTGTCGCTGGCGAAGTAGAACTTGCGCGACTGCTCCAGGCTGTACTTGCCAAAGCTCATGTCCGACATGCGCGCGAGAATCGGGAACTGCAGGGCGTTGATCGAGGCGGATTTACCCAAGTTGTTGGCCCCGTAAACCGACAGCGGGTTTTCCAACGGGAACAGGCCGAGGCTGTAGCCGGCGGTATTCAATAGGGCAAAGCGGCGAATGCCGTAGCGTTCCTGGCTCATGCATCCATCTCCTGGGCGTCACGTTCTTCGGCCATGGCGCGGGCCAGGGCGTCTTCTTCGGATTCGTCGGCATCGTCCTCGGCGAGGCTGATGATTTCGTCTTCGGCCTCCTCATCCAGCAGCACAGGCGTTGGCAGCGGCAGGCTGCTGTGCAGGGTGGCGGCCAGGTCGCGATCTTGCTGCACCGAGAGGCACACATCGAGGAAACGGTGCATGGGCGCGAGGAAGCGGTAGATGCCGTTGTCTTCGCTGGCAAAACCGAGCTGGGTCAGGCGGCGCATGACCTTTTCTTCCAACTCTTCCTGGGTGGTGACTTCGGCCTGGAGGAACAGGTCGCGGTACTTTTCCAGCAGCGCTGGCAGTTCGTCACGGCCAAGGCTGCCACCGTCGAGTACGGCCAGCGGGTCGCGGCCCTGATCGGCCAGGTGCTCAACCAGAATAAAGGTGAACAGCGCCAGGCGCTGGGCAGTCTTATTGACCTGAGCGCCCATCTGCTCGGGAACGAAGTAGTAGAAGCCGCGGCTGTCGCAGGTCAGTTCATAGCCCAGGGCCTTGAACAGGCCGCGGTACTGGTCCTGCTGACTGGCCAGCTGGCTGTAGAGTTCTGGGCTGCTGCGGCTGATGTGGTAGCCCTTGAACAGCTCTCGGAAGATCGGGGCGAGCTGGGTCAGTTCTTTCAGGTCGATATTCATACGGTGGTCCCGGCCGGCTTGATCAGGGCAAAGGAGCTCAGGCTGACCTGATGCTCGCGGGTGAGGTAGTCGCGGCGCTCCAGGCGCTCGCGCTGAAAACGGCCATCGCGGGACAGGCGCGAGAACCAGTAGAGCAATTCGTCGGTGGCGCCTTCGGGTTCCTGCTCCAGCAGCCAGACCATCAGATCCGGCAGCGGCAGGGCCTGCTCGCAGCGCTCGATCATTTCCCGTGCGGTGCGTGGCGCGCGCGGCGCTTCGCCTTTGCGGCTGGTATGGGCCTTGGGGAACTGCGCCGGCTTGGGCTCGAACCGGGCCAGGGCGTAAACATAGGCCTCGACCTGCGACGCGGTGCCGAGAAAGGTGCTTTGCGGGCGACTGAACAGCGGCAAGGAGGCCTGCGGCACGGCGTCCAGGCCCTTCTTGCGAATCGTCGCCAGGGCCAGGGCCGCGCCACGGGTCACGGCGTTATGCCGGCGCGCTTCCTCGCGCAGCGGCAACAGCAGCTCGCGGGCACGGCGCAGGGTCAGTTGGGCGGTGGTCTGCATTTCCAAGATGCGCGCATGGGTACGCAGCAGCAGGTCGTCATCGACCAGTTGACCGAGACGCTGTTGTTCGCCGAGCAGGCGCAGCAGCACGTGTTCGACGCGGTACACGCCTTGCTCAAAGGCGCCGTCGGCGGCGACCAGCTGGATCATCGGTTCAACGTATTCGTCCCAGGTGGCCAACACCTCGGCGTAGCGCTGACGCAGGGGAATCTGTCTATCTGAGGTCTTGGCCCGTTCGGCCACGGCGACCAGCGCCTGCTCGTCATTGGCAAGCTTCTTCAGCACATCGCGCACGCGCATGTCGAGCAAGCGCAGCTGGCGCGCCAGATCGGCGGCGTCGCGTACCTCGAAGGCGTCCTTGATATAGCCGGCCAGGCGCTCCAGGTGGCGCAGGTAGGCTTCGATTTCCAGGCACAGGCCCAGGCGGTGTTCGCGGCGCAGGTAGGCGAGGAAGTCGTGAATCTGCGCGTTCAGCTCGAAGCGATTGGGGCTCTTGGCCACCGGCACCAGGATATCCAGGCGAATCCACTGATCTAGCAGGGCGGTGACATCGGTTGGCGTGCCTTCGGGCAACTGCGCGGCGAGCTGATTGCGCAGCTCCACCAGGCTCAAGGTGCCAGCGTCGAAGCGCTCGCACAGCGGCTCCAGCAACGTCCAGTGTTCAGCAAGGGCGCGCAGTACGCGCTTGGGATCAATCATCGGGGCATCCGCTCCGCGGGCTTTTCGCAAAAAACGCCGATTGTACTGCAAGCCGCAGCCAAGGCTTGAGTGTCAGTCATCGTCTGTGCGCGCCGCTCGGGCAGATGTAACCCAGGGTGTGGCGATGGGTAACAGCCTGGCGGCTGTCTGTGACGAGTTTCTCGGGATTTCTCGACTATGGGTCGGCACATTTAAACAGCGGGGTTTTTATAGTGCTAATCAAGGCGTGGAGCCCTCAGGGCTTGTCAGCATAAAAAGAAAAGGAAGCCGCCATGCATCCCACTTTGCGTTTTGCCAAGACTGCTTGTGCTCTCATGTGCAGTGTGCTGCTGAGTGCTACTGCCCATGGGGCAATGGTTGAGTTAGCGGACAACGAATTGTCGGAGGTCACTGGGCAGGCCTTTATCAATCTGACCACCGATAGCCATGCCGGAGTGAATTACACCCGCATCAATTTCGGTATGGACATTGAAACCCAGTTGAACATGAACAAACTCAAGCTGGGTCTGTATGGGCGAACAGGTGAGGCGGCTAATACTGCAGATATCAATATCGACAATTTTGCCCTGGGGTCGGTGAATGCGAACGACACAATTAACCCATTCCGTATTTCTAACCCTTTTCTGGAGCTGGCCTACAAAGACAACAAGGTAGTGGGGGTACGTCTCGGCTTTGGTGAAGCGCAAGGGCACTTGTCGGGCAATATCAATACTTACACCGGTAACCTGGCCATCGATATTTTCGGTAAAGGCAGCTATCTGGGGCCCAAGATTACATGCGGCTGGGACTTCATCGTTTGCTTGCCAGCTAAAGGTTTGGTGAGTGGTGTGTGGGCCAATGAAGACTTCAAAGCTGAGGCTTCGCTGGTGAATGGCTCCGGCAACTCCGACCCCGTACGTGGAACCATGGCGGGGTTGACCAATGGCACCAAGCTTTCCATGCCAGACTCAAGTGCTGCAGCCAACTTCTTGCTGGGATTATTTACCTCGCAGAACTGTGGGCTGTTGGGGGTCAACACCTGCTTCAACCTGTCCGACTATGGCAGCATCCCAATCGGCAAGTTTGATAACCAGACTCAGCAATTTGTCGGCACTGCTAACGGCGTATTCCTCTCCATGCAGACGGAAAACGTACAGTGGCGCGATCAGCAAGATGCCAGCAAGTTCATCACGGCTCTGGCGGGTGCTTTCATGAATCTGCCACGTAATGCAGATGGCACAGCGGCCATTACTCTGAGTTTTCAGCAGGCGCTGGAAGGCATTGCGCGCAAAGATACCTGCCTCGGTTCAGCGACTCACGGGTGCTAATCATGCTTCGATCAATTTGCTTCTGCGTATTGCTTTCGTTTGCCACTTGTAGCTTTGCGGAAATGCAGGAAATGGCTGACGAGGAGCTTTCCAGTGTTCAAGGCGCCGGCTTCGGTTTTGTGTTGGACGGCATCATGCTGGATGCGTCGGCCGCCAATATCACCATCAATGATATTGAACGGGTCAAGGCCGATGGCTCCAAGGAGAGCATGCCGGTCAAGTTATCGGAGTTCTACCTCAGCGGCAGCGGGAGTAACAAAGGTGCCAACAAGACCCCTGTTACATTAGGGCGGCTGAACCACCCCTTTACCGTAACCCTGGGCAAGGGCGAAGAAATGCGTGCGCTCAGTGACACCTGGGAGCTGCGCAGCAAGGTGGTACGCGAGGGAGGCGTCAACAAAACGGTTCAATACTGGGCGCCCAGTGGTGCATCGCAATGGGTGCAGACGACCCCGAGCAATGTGGCCGTACTAACACTGGCCTTTCCTGAGCGCATGACCTCAGGCGGCTCAAGCTGTATCAGCGGTTACGCTGGTGCGGGGTTGAACTGCTCAAGCGATCCAAGCGGTCGTGCTGATCTCGGCATGCGCTTTGACTTCAGTGTTGGCGGCGGACGCAAGGACATTCTTGATTTTGACCTGGCCCAGTTGACCATGGACGGCTCCTATCTGCGCTTGTGGGGTGATAACAGTCGTAAGCAGTTGGTCGGCGAAGCGTTGATCAATATCTTTGCCAAAAACCTTGATATCAGTGCCTGTACGGCCCCGGAGGCGGCTGCCAATTGCAGCGCTGCGGCGGCCTTGAGCGGTACGCTGTATCTGACCAATGCATACGCCAATATTGCGCTGGGCTATGGCAAATCGCAGCCGCTGCAGTTTGATGTGAACAGCAACGGCCAATTTGTTCTGGAGCTCAGTAATCCTGTGAATACCAGCGGTACGGCCGCCCAGCGCAATGCTCAGGCGGCAGACTTCTATGCCAATACCCCGCGTACCAATCTGGTCTTCGACAACATGAATATTGGTTACGGACGCCCACCCGCCAACGGATTCGCCAACATGCCAGGGGCGGCGGTGAACTCAAATGGTCAAGCTGTGGTGGGTGCTGGCGGCTTGAACGGGGGCTTTAACTTCGGTCGCAATGAAATTTCAGGACTTAGCTTCAACTACCTGAAGGTGACCAGCCGTGATCTCTAAAGTCTGGTTAGCCATCAGCGCGCTGCTCGCCATGCCGGCCTTTGCCGAGATGCAGGCATTGGACGATGACACCCTGAGCAGCATGAACGGCCAGGGCGGGGTTTATCTGTCCGGTGAGTTCAGTATCAACAAGGATGGCGGCGTGCTGTGGAGCAAGCCGGTCAGCAATAACCCCAGCACCTGGACGGCCAGTCAGCGTAGCTGCGCCAATGCGGGTGCTACGACGCCGGAAAACTGTGGCATGCGTGTGGCAATTCGCTCCGAGGCGGAGGGCGGCTGGTATGTGCTGGATAACCTCAAGGGCGTGTTCAGCTTTGAAGGCCTGACTCTGCGTACGCGCACCATCAACAGCGGTTTCAATGGTGACGGTGCTGCGTTCAATCAGGATGTGCTGGAGTTCGGCTTGCCCAACGAGGTGAAGTTCAAGGATGGCAGTTTTGCCTTTGGTGTCGCCAACCAGGGCGGCTGGCAGAACAAGTCCCTGAGCGTGGCTAACGGCGGGAATCCGTCCTACCAGCAGACCAATATCTTCTCGGCGAAGATCGACGGCACCATCCGTATGCAGGGCAACGTGCTGATCTTTCCGCAAAATTGAGGAGCAGGGCCATGCACCGTCATTCGCTGTTGTTGCTCGCACTTCTGAGTCCGCTGACGCAGGCCATGCAGGCACTGGATGATCAGGCGCTGTCATCCGTCAGCGGGCGCGACGGCATCAGCCTGCAAACCACTGGCGCTGGCTGGTCGGCAGGCAGTATTGACTACAAACAGGATGGTCAGACCCTTAGCCTCAAAGGCGTCAGTGGCACGCCGCAAACGGCGGGTAGCAGTTCGACCACTACGCTGGATGTGGTGGGTGAGCAATTGCAGGTGCAACACAGCGGCAGTGCTCAGGTACTCAGCGTCGATAACATCGAGCTGGCCGGCAGCAGCAAAAGCTTTGGCGCCTTTCGCGCGTTTTTCACCCTGGGGGCCAGCCTCAAGTTGAGTGGCGGCGGGGCCAGTGGCGTCAGCGGTTTCAGCGTGGATGACAGCCAGCTGTCGCTGAGCGCGGCGACCTTCTATTACCGCGACAATGGCTTTGATCTGATCGTCAAAGGCCTGTCGTTCGATACTTACCTGAACAACGCCTACCTGGACATCGTCAGCGGCGGCAGCGGCCAGGAGATCAAACTGGATCTGGGCACTTCGCGTTTTGTCGGCTCAATTGCCGGCATCGGCCTCGACCTGGCACATGGCGACCCCACTGCCGGCGTGGCGGTGACACCGGGCACCCCCGATCTGCGTGACGTGGATGCACAACGCAGCTTCGGCAAGCTGAACATGGATTTGCGCCTGGGCGGCAGCATCAGCATTGCGGGTGGCGGCGCCAGTGGCGAAGGCTTGCGGATCAAACCGAATATCACCATCGCCAACAGCCTGTTCCAGTATCAGGATGAAGGCGTACTGCGTGCTGAGAACTTTGCTGGCAGCCTGATCAGCAACTCTGGACTGACAGTGGATCTGGAGCAGGACGGCGCGGGTAGCTACGCGAAAATTGCCTTTCAGGACCTCAAGTTCAATGCCACCCTCGGCGGCCTGATCATGGGCAACCCGAGCAATCAGAAACTCGGTGGCCTGGCGGTGGATTTGAATTTTCTTGACCAGGGTGCTCGGCAGAATTGGCTGAAACTGCGTCCGGGCGGCGACCCCAACTCCGGGCAGAAAGGCATCAGCGCCGACCTCAGCTGGAACATGGTCAACAGCTCGTTGGCACTCACCGATAACGGCAACACCATGTGGTTCAGTGGCCTGCGTACCCACGGTACCGGTCAGTTTACCTTTGATCTGACCAAAAGCTGCGCCGCCGGTGTGAGCGCGAGCTGCTACGCCGGCACCAACAGCGATATAAACAGCGGCGGCTACAACGGTCATTTCGATGGCATGCGCCTGGGCTTCAAGAATGTGGTCGGTAGCTACAGCTTCGATGGTCTGCGGGTGGGTACGGCTGATGCGCCACTCCAGGGCGGCACCGAGTTGCTGGTGCTGATGGAAATTTTCCCGGCCTACGATTTCACCCTCAACGGCCAGCTCACTCTGCGCGCTGGCGGTGCTGTGGGTGATGGGCTGCGCTACAACGCCGACTTCTATATCACCGAGGCGAATGCGGCGATTACCGTGGATGAAAACGGTCGTGGCCTGTGGCTCTCAGGCAGCAGCTATGACATGCATTACCGCGAAGGCTCGTTGGACATCAGCACTAACGGTGTGGAGCTGCGTAAGGGTACGTACTGGTCGAAGCTTGACGTGAACGACGTGCGTTGGGGGGATCGGCAAACCGGTAGCAGCATTGGCCGTCTAGTGCTTAAACGCTATGAGCAGGGCTCGACCCTGGCCATCAATTCGGGCGGTGCTGGTGCGTTGTGCGTCGGCGGTAGCGGTGGCACGTCGGCGGCATGTGTGGCCAGCGGCGGGCGCTGGGAGGACCGGGGCGACGAAGGCATCTCGGTCAAGCTGAAGAATGTGTTCGTGCGTGATGGCTCCGGTAACCCGGCCAATAGCGTATCGAACAACGAGAAACGCAATCAGATCATTATTGAAACCGGGCGGGTGAATGGGGTGAACGGCACTGGCAGCCAGTTGGTGGTTGATAACTTCCACACCTCTGATGGCAACCCGAGCAACCCGAACGCCAATGCCTATGGGTTTAACGTCGACCTTAACCTCGATGTGGCGCCGACCAAGGTGTGCAGTAAGACCGCTTCTGGTTGCACGCCCGTCAGTCCTGATCCGCTGGGTTTTGCGGTTAACGGTCGGGTGCACTTCAAAGAAGTGAATATCGACCGGATTCAGCATGTTCACCCCACCGGCGGTGCGGTGACCTCGATGTATGGGGTTAAGCTGCAAAACGCCGATATCCGCGCCAACCTGACGGCCACGCCGATCAACTGAGCCCCCGCATCAGCGCCGCGCAGGCGCTTTATGCCGTCATGCCCCTGTCATCCTTGTTGGTCATTCTGCTGGCGCACGGTGGCAGGTGCTGGGTGCTTCCATCGCGCGCCCAATCGCCGCCAATGGTCGCTCAATCGAGGAAATATCCCCGTTGCCCTTTCGATATGTGCCGGTTGTCGGCACAATTCGCCTCCACTTTTTTGGGGGGAGCCTGTTGGCTTCCCGTCAGCCGACCTTGCAGGGGCAGCGCCATGATCAAAACGCCTTACTACCTGATCGACAAACAGAAGCTGCTGGGCAATCTGGAGAAGATCGCCTATGTACGCGAGCACTCAGGGGCCAAGGCGCTGCTGGCGCTCAAATGCTTCGCCACCTGGTCGGTGTTCGACCTGATGCAGCAATACATGGACGGCACCACGTCCAGTTCGCTGTATGAACTCAAACTCGGCCGACAGAAGTTCGCTGGCGAAACCCACGCCTACAGCGTGGCCTGGGCCGATGATGAAATCGAAGAGATGGTCGCCAACTGCGACAAGATCATCTTCAACTCCATTGGCCAGCTTGAACGCTTCGCCGAGGCCACCGAGGGCACCATACGTGGCCTGCGCGTTAACCCGCAGGTGAGCAGCTCCGATTACCTGCTGGCCGACCCGGCGCGTCCGTTCAGCCGTCTGGGCGAGTGGGATCCGGAAAAGATCGCCGCGGTGATGGATAAGATCAGCGGCTTTATGTTCCACAACAACTGCGAGAACGGCAGCTTCGAGCTGTTCGACCAGATGTTGACGACCATTGAAGAGCGCTTCGGCCATCTGTTGGAGCAGGTCGAGTGGGTCAGCCTCGGCGGCGGCATTCACTTCACCGGTGACGACTACCCGCTGGATCAGTTCTGCGCGCGGCTCAAGGCCTTCTCTGAGCGTTTCGGGGTGCAGGTGTATCTGGAACCGGGCGAAGCGGCGATCACCCTGAGCTCCTCATTGGAAGTCACGGTGCTCGACACCCTTTACAACGGCAAGCACCTGGCCGTGGTCGACAGCTCGATCGAAGCACACATGCTCGACCTGCTGATCTACCGTCTGAACGCCAAGATGGAACCCTGCAGCGGTGAATACACCTACATGGTGTGCGGCAAGTCGTGCCTGGCCGGTGACATCTTCGGCGAGTACCAGTTCGACAAACCCCTGGCCATCGGCGATCGCCTGTCGTTTATCGACGCCGCCGGTTACACCATGGTCAAAAAGAACTGGTTCAACGGCCTGAAAATGCCGTCCATCGCGGTCAAGCAACTCGACGGCAGCGTCGAAGTGGTGCGCGAATTTGGCTTTGACGATTACCTGTCCAGCCTGAGCTGATCCGTAGTGTGGACGGCATTTTTCGTCCATCGCTCTGAAATCACAAAGGTGGATGCAAAAGCGTCATCCACCCGACGTGTTGTAAACCCGCTCCAACTCTCTCAATAACGCAGTACCCAGGAGGTGAAACAATTGAAGAAGAATGTTCTGATCATTGGTGCAGGAGGTGTCGCCAAGGTGGTGGCCCACAAGTGCGCGCAGCACAACGACGAATTGGGTCGCATTGCTATCGCGTCGCGCAACATCTCCAAATGCCAGGCCATCATCGACAGCGTTAACGCCAAGGGCAGTCTGAAACAGCCAGCCGAGATCAAGGCCTTTGCCCTCAATGCGCTGGATATTGAAGCAACCAAAGCACTGATCCGCGAAACCGAATCGCAGATCGTCATCAACGTGGGTTCGGCCTTCCTCAATATGTCGGTGCTGCGCGCCTGCATCGAGACCGGCGCCGCCTACCTCGACACCGCTATCCACGAAGAGCCGGGCAAGATTTGCGAAACGCCGCCTTGGTACGGTAACTACGAGTGGAAGCACCTGGCCGAATGCCAGGAAAAAGGCGTGACTGCCATCCTCGGCGTCGGTTTCGATCCAGGCGTGGTCAATGCCTATGCCGCATTGGCGCAACAGCAGTACTTCGACAGCATCGAGTCGATCGACATCCTCGACGTCAACGCCGGTTCCCACGGCAAGTACTTCGCCACCAATTTCGATCCGGAAATCAATTTCCGCGAATTCACCGGCCAAGTCTGGAGCTGGCAGAACAGCCAGTGGACCAGCAACACAATGTTTGAAGTCAAACGCACCGACGACCTGCCGGTAGTCGGCGAACAGAATCTGTACCTGACCGGGCATGACGAAGTGCATTCCCTGTCTAAACACCTGAACGTGCCCAACGTGCGTTTCTGGATGAGCTTCGGCGAGCACTACATCAATGTGTTTACCGTGCTGAGAAACCTCGGCCTGCTCTCCGAACAACCGGTAAAAACCGCCGAAGGCCTCGAAGTTGTGCCGCTGAAACTGGTCAAGGCCGTACTGCCGGATCCCGCCTCGCTGGCGCCGGGCTACAGCGGCAAGACCTGCATTGGTGATCTGGTTAAAGGCACCAAAGACGGCAAGCCAACCGAGCTGTTTATCTACAACGTCGCCGACCACAAGGACGCCTATGTCGAGACCGACAGCCAGGGTATTTCCTATACCGCAGGCGTACCGCCGGTCGCGGCAGCGCTGCTGGTGGCGCGTGGTGATTGGGATGTGGCACGCATGGCCAACGTTGAAGAGTTGCCGGCTGAGCCGTTCCTCAAGCTGCTGGATGTCATGGGGCTGCCGACCCGGATCAAGGACGCCAACGGCGACCGTCCCTGGGATCAGGCCCTCTGATTGGCTGCGCGTCGGCCCTGCTGCGTTAAAAACAGGCTCAGAATGCTCATGTACAAAAGTACACTCCGCTTCTTCGCCTGTTTTTGCCTTGCAGGACACTAGCTCGCTCAATCAGCCCAACGCCCGCCATTTGGCGGGCGTTTTGTTTCTGGCGTAGACGCCGTCGGCTTACGGGGCGAGCCGATGACTCCACGCTTCCCGCCCGTGGCATTTCACGCGACAATCAAGACTTATCGACACGCGCCCCAACGTCGGGCGCGTGCTACGGCGACTCCGTGAGGACACCAGCATGAGCAGCAACGACCGCGTCATTATTTTCGATACCACCCTGCGTGACGGTGAGCAGAGCCCCGGCGCGTCGATGACCGGTGAGGAAAAGCTGCGCATCGCCAAGGCCCTGGAGCGTTTGCGGGTTGATGTGATCGAAGCCGGCTTCGCTATCGCCAGCCCCGGTGACTTTGCTGCGGTCAAGGCGATTGCCGACAGCATCAAGGACAGCACCGTGTGCAGCCTGTCGCGTGCTCTGGATGCTGATATCGATCGCGCGGCGGAAGCACTCAAAGGCGCCAACTCCGGGCGCATTCACACCTTTATCGCCACCAGCCCGATCCACATGCAACACAAGCTGCGCATGCAGCCGGATCAGGTCGTCGAGCAGGCCGTGCATGCGATCAAACGCGCGCGCAACCTGTGCAGCGACGTGGAGTTCTCCTGCGAGGACGCCGGTCGGTCCGAACTCGATTTCCTCTGCCGCATTATTGAGGCGGCCATCGATGCCGGTGCGCGCACCATCAATATTCCCGATACGGTTGGCTATGCCATTCCGCATCAGTACGCCGAGACCATCCGCCAGCTGCTCAACCGTGTGCCCAATGCCGACAAGGCGGTGTTTTCCGTTCATTGCCACAATGACCTGGGCCTGGCTGTGGCCAACTCGCTGGCCGCTGTGGTCGCTGGTGCGCGCCAAGTGGAGTGCACCATCAACGGATTGGGCGAGCGGGCCGGTAACGCCGCGCTGGAAGAGATCGTCATGGCGATCAAAACCCGTGAAGACCTGCTCGGCGTGCACACCCGCATCGACACCCCGCATATCCTCAGTACCTCGCGGATGGTCTCGGGCATTACCGGTTTCCCGGTGCAGCCAAACAAGGCCATCGTCGGTGCCAATGCCTTTGCCCATGAGTCTGGCATTCACCAGGACGGCGTCCTCAAACACCGCGAAACCTACGAAATCATGTCGGCGCAGTCGGTTGGCTGGCACACCAACAAGTTGTCGTTGGGCAAATTGAGCGGGCGTAACGCCTTCCGTTCGCGCCTGGATGAGCTGGGCATCGTGCTGGCGGGCGAGGCTGAGTTGAACGCTGCGTTCGCCCGTTTCAAAGACCTGGCCGACAAGAAGCAGGAAATCTTTGATGAAGACCTGCAAGCCCTGGTGTCCGACACCCTGGCCGAAGAAGCACCGGAGCATTTCAAACTGATCACCCTGGAGGTGGCGAGCAAAACCGGCGAAGTGCCGCAGGCGCAAGTGGTGGTGAGCGTTGCGGGAGCCGAGCACGGTGGTAATGCCCAGGGTTCCGGTCCGGTGGATGCAACCTTCCGGGCCATCGAGGCGATTGCCAGTTCCGAGGCCACTTTGCAGCTGTATTCGGTCAACGCCATCACCCAGGGCACCGACTCGCAGGGTGAAGTGACTGTGCGGCTGGAAAAGGGCGGGCGCATCGTCAACGGCAACGGCGCGGACACCGACATTCTGGTGGCCTCGGCCAAGGCCTACATCAATGCACTCAACCTGATGCAGGCCGGGCAGAAGGCGCACCCACAGGCGGCTGACGTTTGATCGCAGAACTGCGCCGCCGTGCCTACCTGAGCGCCATGCAGGTGGCCAGTTGGCTGCCGCGCGTGGAGTTGCCCTTTGCTGCGCCGTCGCGCCCGGAACTGCTGCAACCGCTGGTTGAGGTTGAGCCCGAAGCGGAGGTGGCCGCTGCCGTGTCACAGGCGGTGGCTGACGCAGCACCGACCCATGAGTCGCCGCAGGCCGAAACCGCCGTTGCCGCGCCCGTTACGCGGCTCAAGCTCGAAGTGCCGCGCCCCGCGCCTCAGGGGCGCATGGCTAAGGTGGAACCGACTACAGTCGACGCCGAAACGCAGATCACTTCCCAGCCAACGCCCGTCGCACCACCCCGTTTTGCCCTGCAATTGCTGCGCGCCGGTGCCTGCGCGGTATTGGTCGAATTACCGACTGGCGAGCCGCTGCAAGGGCGCGACCCGGCGTATCTGCTGCTCAAGGATCTGCTGCGCGCCGCCGGCCTGCCGGACAGTCCGCAATTGATCGGCGAGCCGGTACGCTGGCCGCTGCTGGTGCGCGGCCAGATCGACCAGGGCCCGCAGGCGGCGCTGGAGTATGTGCAGAGTTTTGTCGGCGCCCGGCTGGAAGAGCAGGAACCGTGCAGTTGCCTATGGCTGGTGGGGCTGCCGGCGATTCGTTTTGCCGGGGAAGCCACTGCCGACGCCTACAACCGCGAGCTGCAGGTCGAGGGGCTGGGCGCTGCCTGGGCGCTGCCGGGCCTGGAACTGCTGATGGATGAGCCAGAACGCAAGCGTGAGCTGTGGCAAGCCATGCGCCGCGTGCGTCAGCGCTGGTTGGCTGCCAATTGAAGACATCTTTCCCGGCCGCTTGGCTGGGTTCTACCGTTTGCCGAGTCAACCTGAATGAGTGATGCAATCAGCTTCCGCCCGATGACAGCGGCGGACATCGATGCGGTGCTGAAAATCGAATATGCCGCCTTCAGCCACCCTTGGACGCGCGGCATCTTTACCGACAGCCTGACCGCTTATAACTGCTGGGTGATGTTTGAAGGCCAGCAGCAGGTCGGCCACGGCGTGATCCAGATCATCATGGACGAGGCACACTTGCTCAATATCACCGTCAAGGCGGAAAGCCAGGGGCGTGGTCTGGGTTTGAAACTGCTCGAACACCTGATGCAGGAGGCCCAGAAGCAGGGGGCCAATGACTGTTTTCTGGAGGTGCGCGCGAGTAATCAGGTGGCTTACCGCCTGTATGAGCGCTACGGCTTTAACGAGGTTGGCCGGCGTCGCGATTACTACCCAGCCGTCGGTGGCCGTGAAGATGCCTTGGTGATGGTCTGCCCGCTGTTTGACTAGATCCCCGCTCGGCCATGCACTGACACGATTGGCTACCGCCGGCGGCGCTATTCGCCGCTGACCTGGCGTTGGGCTTGTCGCATACTCCCGGCAGCCGCGTTTATCGCTCATTGCCCTAAGGATCTGTCATGCGCCTGTCTGCTTCGTTGCTTGCAGTGTTCTGCTTATTCGCCACCGCTCAGGCCACCAGTGCCGAGCGCAGTTTTACCATCCTGCACACCAACGACTGGCAATCACGCCTGCTCGGTTTTGGCCCGAACAACGAATATTCCCCAGCGACCACCGGCGATGACGATACCGTCGGCGGCGTTGCGCGCCTGGCCACCTTACTGGAGCAGCGCCGTGCCGCTGCCGGTGAGCAGCCAGTGCTGCTGCTTGATGGTGGCGACTTCAGCATGGGCACGCTGTTTCACACCGTGACCCGCGAAACCGGCGGCGAGCTGCGCCTGATGACCGAGCTGGGCTATGACGCAGCGACCCTGGGCAACCACGAATTCGATTTTCGTCCGGCCGGGTTGGCCGCGATGATCAGCTCGGCGCACAAGATCAAGGGCGATGCGCTGATGCCGCTGCTGTCGAGTAACCTCGGCTTTGACCCCGCGCGCAAGGAAGACGACAGCCTGCAGGTCCATTACGAGGCCGGGCGCATTACGCCGTACAAGCTGATCGACAAGGGCGGTATTCGTTTTGGCTTGTTCGGCCTGCTCGGTAACAACGCCGTGGCAGTCAGCCCGATGATCAAACCGGCGGTGTTTGCCGATCCGGTCGCGACTGCCCAAGCCATGGTCGCCAAGCTGCGCGAGGAGGGTGCCGAGGTGGTGATTCTGCTTTCGCACATGGGGGTGGTGCAGCAGGAAGACGGCAGCTGGCGCGGTGAAGAGGTCGAGCTGGTCGAGCAGGTGCCGGGCATCGATATCGTCGTTGGCGGTCACTCGCACACGGCTCTGGCGCAGCCTGTGCTGGTCAATGGGCGCACGCCTGTGATGCAGGCCGGCTCCGAGATTCAGCACCTGGGTGAATTGCGTATGCGTTTGCCGGCGGACGGCAAACCGCAGGTGGTCGATTACCAGCTGCACCCGATCAATGACCAGATTGCCGGCAGCGCTGCGGTGACTGCCAAGGTCGAGGACTTCAAACAGGTGGTCAGTGCGCAGATGCTCGCGCCTAAGGGGTACACCTTCGACCAGCCGCTGGCCAAGGTCGATAAAACCCTGACCCGCGCCCATGACGATCCGATTCTCGGCAATCTGGTCACCGACGCGCTGCGCCACGCGACGGGCAGTGATGTGTCGTTTACTGGCAACGGCACCATTCGCGACAATATGATCATGGGCCGGCATGGCGTGCAGGCGGTGTCTGACCTGTTTCGCATCGCTCCGCTGGGTGTTGGCGAGCTGGATGATGCGCCGGGTTATCCGCTGATCAAGGTGTATGTCAGCGGGCAGGAGCTTAAGAACCTGCTCGAAGTGCTGCTGCTGGCCTATCAGGTGCGCGAAAGCAAAAGCTATTACCCGCGCGTGTCCGGCCTGCGCTTCAGCTACAACCCTTGGCGTGTGCCGTTTGATCGGGTCAGCCGGATTGAACTGGGCGACCCGATCAAGGGTTACACGCCGCTGGACCTGGCCGATCAGCGGCTCTACAGCATCGGTGCCACCAGCTATGTCGGCAGCTTTACCTGGCTGGTCAGCGACCTGACCAAGGGCCTGCTCAGCGTGCAGCCCAAAGATGCCGAGGGCCGGCCGTTGGCGGCAATCAAGGACGCGATCATTGATGCCGATCCGCAGCAGCCTGGTGTGCAGGAATATAAAGAGTGGCAGGGCTTGCTCGACCATATTCGCAGCCTGCCCGATCTGGACGGTGACGGGCTCGCCGATATCCCGACCCAGGGTGCGGCCGCCGAGCAACGCATGCTGCGTGTGCCCAGTCTGCAGCCAGCCGAGCTCTACCGTTATGCCGGGCCGCTGCAATGGGGCGTGAGCCTGGTGCTGTTGGCGGGCGTGCTGCTGATTCTCTGGTTGTTGCGTCGCCGTCGCGCTTGATCATGCCCGCTGCCGTCTGTTCAAGGGGACGGCAACCACTCGCGCTTGTCAAAAGCCGGTGGCGCTCCTATGGTGCGCATCGACGAATCCGGGAGTGACGCATGAGCGATTTACAGCACCTCTTCGACAACAACGCGCGTTGGGCCGAAGCGATCAAGGAAGAAGACCCCGAGTTCTTCGCCAAGCTGGCCCAGCAGCAGGTGCCCGAGTACCTGTGGATCGGCTGCTCCGATGCGCGGGTGCCGGCTAACGAGATTGTCGGCCTGCTGCCTGGCGATCTGTTCGTGCACCGCAACGTCGCCAACGTGGTGCTGCACACCGACCTCAACTGCCTGTCGGTGATCCAGTACGCGGTCGATGTGCTCAAGGTCAAACATATCCTGGTTACCGGGCACTACGGTTGTGGCGGCGTACGCGCATCAATGCAGGACACCCAGTTCGGCCTGATCGATGGTTGGCTGCGCAGCATTCGCGACCTCTACTACGAGCATCGCGAACACCTGGCGCAGTTGCCCAGCGAAGAAGAGCAGGTCGATCGCCTGTGTGAGCTCAATGTGATCCAGCAAGTGGCCAACGTCAGCCACACCACCATCGTGCAGAACGCCTGGCATCGTGGGCAGCCGCTGGCGGTGCATGGCTGCATCTACGGCATCAAGGACGGCCGCTGGAAGAACCTCAACGTCACCGTCAGCGGCATGGAACAGCTGCCGCCGCAATACCGCCTGCGCCCGCTCGGTCAGCGCTGAGGTATGTCGTCTTCCGTGCGTATCGCGCTGGCCGGTCTGCTGCTGGCGACGCTGTGTTGGTCCGGCAATGCCCTGGTGGCGCGAGCGTTTGCCGGTGAGATTCCTCCGTTTGCCTTGTCATTCTGGCGCTGGAGCCTGGCGCTGGTGCTGCTGTTGCCCTTCGTGGCCAAGCCGCTGTGGCAACACCGTGCGGCACTGCGTGCGGCCAGCTGGCGCTTGCTGGTGCTCGCCGGTGTCGGCATCGCCGGGTACAACAGCCTGCTCTACGCCGCCGCGCAAACCACTGCTGCGATCAATATCACCCTGGTCAACACCTGCCTGCCACTTATGACCTTTATCGGCGCGGGCCTGCTGCTTGGCGAGTGGCCGCATCAACGCGCCTGGTGGGGCATGGCCGTGGCCGCAAGCGGGTTGCTGGTGCTGATCAGCAAAGGCAGCTGGGCCAGCCTTAGTGATCTGGCCTTCAATAAAGGCGATCTGATCATGCTGCTGGCGGTAGCCGACTGGGCGCTCTATTCATTGCTGCTGCGGCGTTGGGCCAGCTACCTGCTGCCTATCCCCCCGCTGGCCCTGCTTGGCGTACTGATACTGCTGGGCGTGCCGCTGATTCTGCCGTTCTATCTCTACGAGCTGGCACAGGGCGCACACTTCAGCGTGACGCCACACAACCTGGCTGCCATCGGCTACACCGCCATCTTCGCCTCACTGCTTGCTTACCTCGCCTGGAACCACGCTATCCGCATTCTCGGTGCGGCCAAGGCCGCACTCTCCAACTACTTGATGCCAGTGTTTACTGCACTACTGGGCTGGCTGCTGCTAGGGGAGGGGCTGCAAAGCTACCACTGGATCGGTGCTGCGTTGATCTTCGTAGGTCTGTTGATGGGCACGCAGGTGCTCGCAAAAAATCGCTGAGTGATCACGTAGAGGTTCTAGGCAAGCAAATGCGCGCGTTTGCTAGAAGTGTGGTGGTTGCGGGGCAAAGACAGACACTGGACGTTTTAATTGTCGGGATGCCCGAGCACCAGGATATGTGCCGCTAGACGTAAGTCGCTTCTAAACAAGATGAACATCAAGCAAGGACGGGGAGAGTAGTTGGAATGTAGTCTGCCCGGAAAACAAAAAAGGGCTTAGCTTTCGCTAAACCCTTGTTTTGTTTGGTGGCTACGCAGGGACTTGAACCCCGGACCCCAGCATTATGAATGCTATGCTCTAACCAGCTGAGCTACGTAGCCGAGTGGCGCGCATTATTCGCGTCTTGGGGTTGGGTGTCAACCCTGTTCTGCGAAAATTTCTGCGCGCGATCAATCGCTTACACGTTAAAGCGGAAATGCATGACGTCGCCGTCTTTCACGATGTAGTCCTTGCCTTCCAAGCGCCATTTTCCGGCTTCTTTGGTGCCAGCTTCGCCTTTGTATTGGATGAAGTCGTTGTAGGCGATGACTTCGGCGCGGATAAAGCCTTTTTCGAAATCGGTGTGGATCACGCCAGCAGCCTGCGGAGCGGTGGCGCCGACACGGACGGTCCAGGCGCGGACTTCTTCGACGCCGGCGGTGAAGTAGGTCTGCAGGTTGAGCAGTTCGTAGCCCGCGCGGATTACTCGGTTCAGGCCGGGTTCTTCGAGGCCCAGGGCTTCGAGGAACATGTCTTTTTCTTCGCCATCATCCAGCTCGGCGATTTCTGCTTCGATCTTGTTGCATACCGGCACCACGGGAGCGCCTTCGGCATCGGCAATGGCCTGGACGATGTCGAGCAGTGGGTTGTTCTCGAAGCCGTCTTCGGCGACGTTGGCGATGTACATCACCGGCTTGCTGGTGAGCAGGTGGAAGCCACGTACCAGTTGCTTCTCGTCGTCACCCAGGGTCTTCATCAGGGTGCGCGCTGGCTTACCTTCGCTGAAGTGGGGGATGAGCTTTTCCAGTAGAGCTTTCTGTGCCACGGCTTCTTTGTCGCCGCCCTTGGCATTGCGAGTGGTCTTCTGCAGTTGCTTTTCGCAGCTGTCGAGGTCGGCGAAGATCAGTTCGAGGTCGATGATTTCGATGTCGCGCTTGGGGTCGACGCTGTTGGCAACGTGAATCACGTTGTCGTCTTCAAAGCAGCGTACTACGTGGGCGATGGCGTCGGTCTCACGGATGTTGGCGAGGAACTTGTTGCCCAGGCCTTCACCCTTTGATGCTCCCTCTACCAGGCCGGCGATATCGACGAATTCCATGGTGGTGGGCAGGATGCGCTTGGGGTTGACGATGGCTGCCAGCTCTGCGAGGCGTGGGTCAGGCATCGGCACGATGCCGCTGTTAGGCTCGATGGTGCAGAACGGAAAGTTCTCGGCCGCAATACCGGATTTGGTGAGGGCGTTAAACAGGGTGGACTTGCCGACGTTGGGCAGGCCGACGATGCCGCAGTTGAATCCCATGGTGTTGTCCCTCGCGCGAATGGCGGTAAAGAGTTAGGAGGTGGCTTTCTGGCTGTGCAGCTTGTGCATGGCTTTGCTCCAGTCGCCTGCGAGTATTTCCGGCAGGGTGCCCAGGGCAAAGTCGATGCTGGTGTCCAGCAGTTCCTGTTCGCTGCGTGGTGCGCGGCCGAGGACGAAGTTGGAAACCATGCTGCTGTGCCCGGGATGGCCGATACCAAGCCGCAGGCGGTAAAAATTATTCTGATTACCGAGCTGGGCGATGATGTCGCGCAGCCCGTTATGTCCGCCGTGCCCGCCACCCAGTTTGAGTTTGGCGACGCCGGGGGGCATATCGAGTTCGTCGTGGGCCACCAGAATGGCTTCCGGCGGGATGCGGAAGAAATTCGCCAATGCCGCTACGGCCTGGCCGCTGCGATTCATAAAGGTGGTGGGGATCAGCAGGCGAACATCGCGGCCCTGATGGCTGAATTTGCCAACCAGGCCAAAATACTTTTTGTCGAGGCTCAGGTTGATGCGCTGGCTGTCAGCCAGGCGCTCAACGAAAAGGGCCCCTGCATTATGCCGAGTCTGGTCGTATTCAGGGCCGGGGTTACCCAGGCCAACGATCAGTTGTACGGCAGTCATGTCAGGAGCCCTTTTGTGGAAATAGCTCGGCAGAATCGCATACCGAGCTGGTTTCCGACACTGCGAGGATTACTCGGCAGCGCCTTCGTCTTTAGCAACGCGGGAGGCGTGGATGTTAGCCACTGCCAGGTCGTTACCGTGAGCCAGTGCAACCAGCTCAACGCCTTTCGGCAGTTTCAGGTCGGCCAGGTGAACGATCTGACCCACTTCAACGGCAGCCATGTCGACTTCGATGAATTCAGGCAGGTCTTTCGGCAGGCAGGAAACTTCTACTTCAGCCAGGACGTGGGAGACTTCGCCGCCTTGCTGCTTAACGCCAACCGAAGTTTCTTGGTTGATGAAGTGCAGGGGAACGATAGCGGTCAGTTTCTGGCCAGCGACTACGCGAACGAAGTCAGCGTGCAGCACGTAGCCTTTGGCTGGATGGCGCTGCAGGGCTTTGATGATCACGCTTTCGTTGCTGCCGGCTACGTTCAGGCTCAGCACGTGGCTGTAGGCTGCTTCGTTTTCCAGCAGTTTGGCCAGTTCTTTGGCCAGCAGGCTGATCGATTGTGGAGCTTTTTCGCCACCGTAAATTACGGCAGGAACCATGGCTACGTTACGACGCAGGCGGCGGCTCGCACCTTTCCCCAGGTCGGAACGCACTTCGGCATTCAGGGCAAATTCAGTCATTTCACTTCTCCAAAATAACCAAACCGTCCGTTACGCTTGCGACCAGCGACGGGACGGTTGGTTGAAAAGCCTTGCCGTCAGGGCAGGGCGTTTGCGCTCAGGGCGTATACCGAATTAACGGAACATCGCGCTGATCGATTCTTCATTGCTGATGCGGCGAACCGCTTCAGCGACTACCGGGGCGATGTCCAGCTGGCGAATACGCGAGCAGGATTGCGCGGCGGCGGACAGCGGGATGGTGTTCGTCACCACCAGCTCGTCGAGTACGGATTTTTCAATGTTTTCGATTGCGCGGCCAGACAGTACAGCGTGTGTGGCGTAAGCGAAGACTTTCGAGGCGCCGTGTTCTTTCAGCGCTTTGGCGGCGTGGCACAGCGTGCCAGCGGTATCCACCATGTCGTCGACCAGGATGCAGGTACGGCCTTCAACATCACCGATGATGTGCATCACTTCGGAGTGGTTGGCTTTCTCGCGGCGCTTGTCGATGATCGCCAGGTCAACACCCAGGGACTTGGCAACAGCGCGTGCACGCACTACGCCGCCGATGTCCGGGGAGACAATCATCAGGTTTTCAAAGCGCTGGTCTTCGATGTCGTCCACCAGTACTGGGGAGCCGTAGATGTTATCTACTGGGATATCGAAGAAACCCTGGATCTGGTCCGCGTGCAGGTCGACGGTCAAAACCCGGTCGATGCCTACAACGGTGAGCATATCAGCCACAACTTTGGCACTGATTGCCACGCGGGCGGAGCGCGGACGGCGATCCTGGCGGGCATAGCCGAAGTAGGGGATAACTGCAGTAATTCGGGTCGCTGATGAGCGGCGGAAGGCATCGGCCATCACTACCAGTTCCATCAGGTTATCGTTGGTTGGCGCGCACGTCGGTTGAATCAGGAAGACGTCTTTACCGCGGACGTTTTCGTTGATTTCAATCATGATCTCGCCGTCGGAAAACTTACCGACAGAAGCATCACCGAGGGGAATGTGCAGCTGACGTACGATACGTCGCGCCAGATCGGGGTTAGCGTTCCCCGTAAAAACCATCATCTTGGACACGCGCAGTACCTGCCGGCTGGGGGTATACCTGGATGAGTACAGAAATGGCAGGGGCGGCTGGATTCGAACCAACGCATGCCAGGATCAAAACCTGGTGCCTTACCGCTTGGCGACGCCCCTGTATCCTGTGTAACCGAATGCTTTGAGTTGTGTATCCGCTCCAGGGCGGAAATGGCAGGGGCGGCTGGATTCGAACCAACGCATGCCAGGATCAAAACCTGGTGCCTTACCGCTTGGCGACGCCCCTATTACCGTACAACTCTGTGCTCTTAAATTACTAAGAGCGAACATTCACTTCCTGACCAATGTTTCGAGCTTGCGGTGCAACATCGAAATGTTACGGCCTTGGGCAATAAAACTTGGCAATGTGGCTGGAAGTTGGCGGGCGACTTTATCAGCATCGTCCTGGTTTGGGAAGCTCCCAAACACACAAGCTCCAGTGCCGGTTAATCTAGTTGGAACAAATTTGTTCAACAAGATCAGAGCGTTACGAACTTCAGAATAACGCTTCGTGACCACCGGCTGGCAGTCATTACGACCACCCCCCTCAAGAAGGCTGCGAACTTTAATGGGCGGCGTATCCCGTGTCAACTCAGGGTCGGAGAAAATTTCCGCTGTGCTGACAAGTACTTGCGGAATGGCGACAAGATACCAGGGTTCGCTCAGGGTCACCGGTTGCAGCTTTTCACCGACGCCTTCAGCAAATGCCGCGTGACCGCGCACGAATACCGGCACGTCGGCGCCCAGGCTGAGGCCCAGGGAAGCCAGTTGGTCTTCGCTGTAGTTCAGCTGCCACAGATGGTTGAGGCCGAGTAGGGTAGTCGCGGCATCCGAACTGCCGCCGCCAATGCCGCCGCCCATGGGCAGGCGCTTGTCCAGCCAGATGTCGGCACCCAGGGTGCAGCTTGCGTGCTGTTGCAGTAGGCGCGCGGCACGCACGATCAGATTGCTGTCGTGGGGTACGCCGTCGATGGGCGTATGCAGGTGAATTTCACCGTCGGGGCGCAGGGTAAAGCCCAGCTCGTCACCGAAGTCGAGAAACTGAAATAGGGTTTGCAGCTCGTGATAGCCGTCGGCGCGGCGGCCGAGGATATGCAGCATCAGGTTGAGCTTGGCCGGTGCCGGCAGAATCAGTTCGGCAGCGGCGGGTATTGCCGGTGTGGTCATTGGCCGAGCTGGCGCGGTTGCCAGTCCTTTATTACCAGGGTGACTTGCAGGTCAAAGCCGCTGAGCTTGATGCGCTCCGGCAGCCAGAAACCATTCTGCTCGGCATAGCTGAGGTACTCGACATCCCAGCCGTCTTGGCTCAATTGCGCCAGGTGGCTTTGGCTGTCGAGGTTCAGGCGGCTTTTGCTGTCTGGCGAAGGCAGGCCGCGAATCCACCAGAACAGGTGTGAAACGGGCAGGTTCAGGCCCAGTTGGTCGCGCAGCAGTTGTTCGGGTGACTCAGCCTGGTAGCGGCCCTGGTTGGCCACTTCCAGTTGAATGGCGCCTGGGCGGCCGGTCAGGCGAGCTGCGCCGCGACCTAATGGGCCGGAAAGGCGGATGTCGTAATAGTCCTGGCGTTGTAGCCAGAAAAGAGTGCCGCTACCGGAGTCTTTCGGTGCACGGATACCGACTTTGCCATTGATCTGCCAGGCATCCAGGCCGCTGATCTGTTGCTTGTGCGCTTGCCAGCTTTGCGCGTTGCCCTGGCCTTCAAGGGCTTCGCGGGAGGTCAGGCCGGCGCAGCCTGCCAGTAATGTAATCAGGCTGAAAACTATCAGGTGGCGCGCAAGCATCAAAGCGTCTCTGCTCCGGTCAGGCGCAGCAGGGTGCTGCGCAGGATTGGGCTGTCGGGTTGTTGTTTCAGGGCTTCACGCCAGAGTTTGCGCGCTTCTTTCTGTTTCCCTTGTGCCCACAGCACTTCACCCAGGTGGGCTGCGACTTCGTGGTCGGGAAATTCCTGCAGTGCTCTGCGCAGTAGGCGTTCAGCTTCATCCAGATTTCCCAGGCGGTAATTCACCCAGCCGAGGCTGTCGAGTACTGCAGGGTCTTCAGGGTTGAGTTGGTGCGCCTGCTCGATCAACTGCTTGGCTTCGGCGTAGCGCGTGGTGCGGTCGGCCAGGGTGTAGCCCAGTGCATTGAGTGCCATGGCGTTGTCTGGTTCGCGCTCGAGTATAAAGCGCAGGTCACGCTCCAGCAGGGCGAGATCATCGCGCTTTTCCGCGAGCATGGCGCGGGTGTAGAGCAGGTTGAGGTCTTCGGGGAACTGTTCCAATCCTTGTTGGATCAGCTGCCAGGCGCGTTCTGTGTCCTGCTGCTTGGACCAGGCTTCGGCTTCGATCAGGTACAGCTGGATGGCATAGTCAGGCTGGCTTTCGCGAGCTTGACGCAGGCGCTCGGCGGCTTCTTCAGCGCGCTGTGCCTTGAACAGCAGTTCGCTCTGCCGGGCTTGGGCCGGCAGGTAATCGTTGCCGGGGCCGACCAGGGCGTACTCGATCAATGCGCTGGCGGTATCACCGAGTTCTTCATAGGCACGAGCCAGGTTGTAATGCGCGGCTTCACTGTGGCTGCCGCGTTCGACCAGTTCTTCGAGGTAGACGATGGCCTCTTTCCAAGCTTTGGCTTCCAGGCAGACCAGTGCCAGCGAAAAGCGCAGGTCATCATCATCAGGGTTCTGTTGCAGCAGTGAGGCAAACTCG
Organism: Pseudomonas sp. 9AZ; assembly: GCF_902506525.1. Lineage (NCBI taxonomy): Bacteria > Pseudomonadati > Pseudomonadota > Gammaproteobacteria > Pseudomonadales > Pseudomonadaceae > Pseudomonas > Pseudomonas sp. 9AZ. The sequence goes on along the minus strand of NZ_LR733840.1, from coordinate 3,277,931 downwards.
CCCTTGGCTTCGTCCAGGCGGTCTTCGGCCACCAGCAAGCGTGCGTAGGTGAGGCGCAGGCGCTTGTCGTCTGGGTATTGTTCGATGCCTTTTTCCAGCAGCTGCAGGGCTTCATCGTTGCGCTCAAGGCTTTGCAGCAGGCGGGCATGCAACAGGATTGAGGCGATGGGGCGGTCTTTACTGGGTTGCTGCTCCAGTAGCTCCAGGGCCTCCTGCGGCTGGCCATTCTGTTGCAGCAGCAGGGCTTTGCCAAATTGCAGCTGGCTGTTGTCCGGATACTTTGACTGCAGGCGGTCGAAGCTTTGCAGCAGGCCGGCACGGGTGTCCGGGTCAGTTTCAGCTGCGGACAGCGCCAGGAAGTCGAAATGCGTATCGCCCTGACGCTGCAGTACCTGCTCCATAAAGGTCATGGATTCGTCATAGCGGCCGGCACGTGCCAGTTGCACGGCGGCGGCGCGCTGCGCGTCGATATTCTCGGGAGCGGTCTTGGCCCACAGCAGGCTGGTTTCCAGCGCGGGCTGTTCGGCCCCTAGGTACTCGGCAATGCGAAAGCCACGCTCGGCGACGCCAGCATCCTGAGTGGCATTGGCCTGCTCTACATAGTTTCCCAGGGCAATGTCGAAGCGGTTGCGCTGGCCTGCCAGTTCCGCGACCAGCAGCGACAGCAGGGTTTCCTGGCTGAAATTGCGGTAAACCTGCGGCTGGATTTCTGCGGCAACAACAGCGGGCTCTTCCACCGGTGGCGTGCCATCCGGGGCAGAGGGAGTAAAGGTCTGGCAGCCACTTAAAAAGGCAGCGGCAGTCAGCAACGCGAAGGATCTATTCATAGGAAGAGTATGTGGCCAACCTGCGGTTTGGGCATCATGACACAAGCGCTGGGGCAAGCCCATGGGCTGCAATGATGCGGATTAAGAGATAAACCTGGCTATTGGGACAATCGGCCGCAGTGGTTGTTCTCGCTTTGCCGAAGTAGGACAATTGCCGGCTTCCACTCCCTGTCAGCGACGTGCATGGCCTTTATTGCCCTCGGTATCAACCACAAGACCGCCTCGGTGGACGTCCGCGAACGCGTGGCTTTCACTCCTGAGCAGTTGGTTGAGGCATTGCAGCAGCTGTGTCAGCGCACCAGCAGTAGAGAGGCGGCGATTCTCTCGACCTGCAATCGCAGTGAGCTGTATCTCGAGCAGGATGAGCTGAGCGCTGACGAAGTGCTGGCCTGGTTGGCCAACTACCATCGCTTGAGCCTCGAAGAATTGCGCGCCTGCGCCTATATCCATGCCGATGACGAAGCCGTGCGCCATATGATGCGCGTGGCCTCGGGGCTGGACTCGATGGTGTTGGGCGAGCCGCAGATTCTCGGCCAAATGAAATCGGCATTTGCCGTAGCCCGTGAGGCCGGCACCCTCGGCCCGCTGCTTGGGCGCTTGTTTCAGGCCACCTTCAGCACCGCCAAGACAGTGCGCACCGATACCGCGATTGGCGAAAACCCGGTATCCGTGGCTTTTGCCGCCGTCAGCCTGGCCAAGCAGATTTTCGCCGACTTGCATCGCAGTCAGGCCCTGCTGATCGGCGCCGGTGAAACCATCAGCCTGGTCGCCCGCCATCTGCACGACCAGGGCATCAAGCGCATTGTGGTAGCCAATCGCACCCTGGAGCGCGCCAGTAGCCTGGCCGAACAATTTGGCGCGCATGCCGTGCTGCTGTCGGAAATCCCCGATGAGCTGGTCAACAGCGATATCGTGATCAGCTCCACTGCCAGCCAGCTGCCGATTCTCGGCAAGGGCGCGGTCGAGCGCGCGTTGAAGCAGCGTAAGCACAAGCCGATCTTTATGGTCGACATCGCCGTACCGCGCGATATCGAGCCGGAAGTCGGCGAATTGGACGACGTTTACCTCTACACCGTCGATGACCTGCACGAAGTGATCGCGGAGAACCTCAAGAGCCGCCAGGGCGCGGCCCAGGCCGCCGAAGAGCTGGTCAGTGTCGGCGCCCGCGACTTTATGCAGCGCCTGCGCGAGCTGGCCGCAGTGGATGTGCTTAAGGCCTACCGTCAGCAGGCTGAGCGTTTGCGTGATGAGGAGCTGAACAAGGCCCTGCGTCTGCTCAACAATGGCAGTTCGGCCGAGGATGTGCTGGCGCTGCTGGCCCGCGGCCTCACCAACAAGCTGCTGCATGCGCCCAGTGTGCAGCTGAAAAAATTCTCTGCTGACGGCCGCGTCGATGCGCTGGGCGTGGCCCAAGAACTGTTTGCCCTCGACGAGGGCGCGCCGCCTGCTTCTACCCATAGCAGTTCGGCTAATAAATAAAGGTCTGCAATGAAAGCGTCACTGATCAATAAACTCGACCTGTTGCAGGATCGTTTCGAAGAGCTGACCGCGTTGCTCGGCGATGCCGAGGTGATCAGCAACCAGCCGCAGTTTCGCGCCTACTCCAAGGAGTACGCCGAGATTGAGCCGGTATACCAGGCGTTCAGTGCGTTTCGGAAAGTCCAGTCCGACCTCGAAGGCGCCCAGGCGCTGCTCAAAGACAGCGACCCGGACATGCGCGAGATGGCCGAAGAGGAAGTTGCCGAGGCCAAGGAGCAGCTGATCGAGCTGGAAGTCAGCCTGCAGCGCATGCTGCTGCCGAAAGACCCCAACGACGGCCGTAACGTATTTCTCGAAGTGCGCGCCGGCACCGGCGGCGACGAGGCAGCGATCTTCTCCGGCGACCTGTTCCGTATGTACTCGCGTTATGCCGAGAAGCAGGGCTGGCGTGTGGAAGTGCTGTCGGCCAGCGAAGGCGAGCATGGCGGCTACAAAGAGGTCATTGCCCGGGTCGAGGGCGACAACGTTTACGGCAAGCTCAAATTTGAGTCCGGCGCCCACCGCGTGCAGCGCGTGCCGGAAACCGAATCCCAAGGCCGTATCCACACCTCGGCCTGTACCGTCGCCGTGCTGCCCGAGCCGGATGAGCAGATGGCCATCGACATCAACCCAGCCGATCTGCGTGTCGACACCTACCGCAGCTCCGGTGCCGGCGGCCAGCACGTTAACACCACCGACTCGGCGATCCGCATCACTCACATTCCCACCGGCACCGTGGTGGAATGTCAGGAAGAGCGCTCGCAGCACAAGAACCGCGCCAAGGCCATGGCCTGGCTCGCGGCGAAATTGAAAGACCAACAGGAAGCCGCCGCGCACAAGGAAATTTCCGATTCGCGCAAACTGCTGGTGGGCTCCGGTGACCGCTCCGAGCGCATTCGCACCTATAACTTCCCGCAAGGTCGGGTCACAGATCACCGCATCAACCTGACCCTGTATTCGCTCAACGAAGTGATTGCCGGCGGCGTCGAGGCGATTATCGAGCCGCTGCTGGTCGAGTATCAGGCCGATCAGTTGGCCGCGCTGGGTGATTGATGCGGGTTTGAGCATGTCCCGGAGTGCATCCGGGCTACGGAAATAAAGCCCATGGCCACTATCGAATCCCTGCTTAGCCACGCCGAACTGCCTGACTCGCCTACCCCGAGGCTGGACGCCGAGCTATTGCTCGCCCATGCCCTGGGCAAGTCGCGCAGCTATCTGCACACCTGGCCGGAGCGTGAGCTTGAGGCCGAGCAGCTTGAGCGTTATCAGGTGATGCTGGTGCGGCGTCAGGCCGGCGAGCCGGTGGCCTATATCCTCGGTCAGCAGGGCTTCTGGAGCCTGGATCTGGAAGTTGCCTCGCATACCCTGATTCCGCGCCCGGATACCGAGTTGCTGGTGGAAACTGTTCTCGCGCTGCTGCCAGCTACGCCTGCTGCGCTGCTTGATCTCGGCACTGGCACCGGTGCGATTGCTCTGGCCTTGGCCAGCGAGCGCCCTGCCTGGAGACTAACTGGTGTGGATCGCGTACCCGATGCGGTGTCCCTGGCCGAACGTAACCGAGCGCGGCTCAACCTGAACAATGCCAGCTTTATTGAAAGCCACTGGTTTAGCGCCCTTGCTGGCCAGCGTTATCAGCTGATTGTCAGCAACCCGCCGTATATCGCCGCCGATGATCGCCACCTGGCCGAAGGCGATGTGCGCTTCGAACCGAGCAGCGCGCTGGTAGCCGGTGCGGACGGGCTGGACGATATTCGCCTGATTATCCAGCAGGCTCCGGACTATCTTGAAGCAGGCGGCTGGCTGCTGCTGGAGCATGGCTTCGACCAGGCTGCGGCAGTGCGCGAGCTACTTAGCGCGCGTGGCTTTAGCGCAGTGGAGAGCCGGCGTGACCTGGGCGGCCATGAGCGCATCAGTCTGGGACGCTTCGATAATGAGTGACGCCATGAGTGCGCAGGACATGCTGAATGACGAGGAGCTGCTGCGCTACAGCCGGCAGATTCTCCTGCAACAGATTGATATCGCCGGCCAGCTACGTCTGAAACACAGCCGCGCGTTGATTATCGGCCTCGGCGGCCTGGGTTCGCCGGTGGCGCTGTACCTGGCAGCCGCCGGGGTCGGTGAATTGCATTTGGCGGACTTCGATACGGTCGACCTGACCAACCTGCAGCGGCAGATCGCTCACGATACTTCCAGCATCGGTCAGAGCAAGGTCGACTCGGCGAGCAAGCGCCTGCTGGCGATCAACCCGCAGCTGCGCCTGCAGGCCCATCGTCAGGGCCTGGACAGCGACTCCCTTGCCGCCGCAGTGACGGCAGTGGATCTGGTGCTGGATTGCTCGGACAACTTCAACACCCGCGAGGCGGTTAACGCCGCCTGTGTAGCAGCCAAGGTGCCGCTGGTCAGTGGCGCGGCGATTCGCCTGGAAGGCCAGCTCTCGGTGTTCGATCCGCGCCGTGGCGACAGTCCGTGCTACCACTGCATCTATGGCCACGGCAGCGAGGCCGAGCTGACTTGTAGCGAAGCCGGTGTGGTCGGCCCATTGGTTGGCCTGGTCGGTAGTTTGCAGGCGCTGGAAGCCTTGAAGCTGCTGGCGCAGTTTGGCGAGCCGCTGGTAGGGCGTCTGCTGCTGATCGAAGCGCTTGGTAGCCGTTTCCGCGAGCTGCGGGTCAAGCGTGATCCGGGCTGTAGCGTGTGTGGAGTGGCCAGCGGTGAGTAACGCGCCGATTGGCGTATTCGACTCCGGCGTCGGCGGCTTGTCGGTGCTGCGCGAGATTCGCGCGTTGCTGCCGAATGAGTCGCTGCTGTATGTCGCCGACAGCGGCCATGTGCCCTACGGCGAGAAGAGCCCGGAATTTATCCGCGAACGCTGCCGGGTGTTGGCCGATTTTCTCCTCAGTCAGGGCGCCAAGGCGCTGGTGCTGGCCTGCAATACCGCCACGGTAGCGGGGGTAGCCGAGTTGCGTGAGCTCTATCCGCAGCTGCCATTAGTGGGCATGGAGCCGGCAGTCAAGCCTGCGGCCGCCGCCACGCAGAGTGGTGTAGTCGGTGTGCTGGCCACAACCGGCACGCTGAAAAGCGCCAAATTCGCCGCCTTGCTCGACCGTTTTGCCAGCGATGTGCGGGTGATTACTCAGCCTTGTCCGGGGTTGGTCGAGCGTATCGAGGCCGGCGAGCTGGATAGCCTTGCCACCCGCGAGCTGCTGCAGGGCTTTGTCGCACCGCTACTGGCTGAAGGCTGTGACACGCTGATTCTCGGCTGCACCCATTACCCCTTTATCAAACCGCTGCTGCGCAGCCTAGTGCCAGATTCGATCAGCCTGATCGACACGGGCGCGGCAGTGGCGCGGCAAGTCCAGCGCCTGCTGACCAGCCATGATCTGCTCGCCTGCTGTCCGGCGCAGCCTGCGCAGTTCTGGTCGAGTGGTGATCCAGCGGCCATGCAGCGGGTGTTGCCGCTGCTGTGGGGCGATGCGGCGCTGGTCAGCGACCTACCTGGCACGGTTTAGCCATAAGTCGGCTTTCTCTGTAGCTAATAATTTCTATACTCTCAGGCAGCGTCAGCAAGCTTCTACTTGGGTGGATAAGGACTATTACCATGAGAAAAGTCGTGACTCTGGCTGCGTTGGCAGCCTTGGCTTGGGGGCAAGTCAGTGCAGTGCAGGCGATGGATCTAAGCGTGGCGGTGGGCCAGACGGGCGACTCGACCATGACCTATCGCCTGGGCACCCAGTTCGATTTCAACCAGAGCTGGTTTGTCAGTGATGTCGGTCGTCTGACCGGTTACTGGGATGCGGCGTACACCTACTGGGACGGTGACGAAGCCTCTAGCAATCACAGCCTTTCGCTCAGTCCGGTGTTCGTCTACGAGTTTGCTGGCGAGCGCGTCAAACCCTATATCGAAGCCGGTATCGGCATTGCCGCGTTTAGCAGCACCGAGCTGGAAGACAACGACCTGGGCTCGTCTTTCCAGTTTGAAGACCGCATCGGTTTCGGTGTACGTTTCGCCGGGCAGGAAATCGGCGTGCGCGCACTGCATTACTCCAACGCCGGGCTTAAACAACCCAACGATGGCGTTGAGAGTTATAGCCTGCATTACCGCATGAGTTTCTAGCGGTTTGAGCTGTTAAAAAGCCGGATTGTTATCCGGCTTTTTTCTGGCCTGCCGTCCATGGCGGCCACCCCTACGGAGTCATCGCTGTGCGACGTTAAAAGACGTTCCTGACGATATTTTGTGCCTGCAGTAAACCGCGCACTCAGCGGTAGATGCTGCTCATGCCCTTGCGCTCGTCCAGGCACTCGGGGGAGGCAGTTTCGAATTCGCGGCAGATCAGTGGGCGCACTTCGTAAATGGTGCAGCGCATGCTGTCGCGGTCCAGTGCGGCGCACCAGCCGTCGTCCAGGCGCAGCATGACTTCGCCGCCCCAGTCATCGGTGTCGATATAGCGGGGCGGCACGCCAGTGTCGGTGATTAGCATGACTTCCAGCTGGCAGCAGCAGGCGGCGCAGTTGCTGCAGCTGACTGCGGGGTCGTTCGCGAGTTGGGTATGGGGGATGTGTTGACTCATGCCGCGCAGTGTACGCCATCAGCATTACGCCGGCGCTTAAGGCCGACGTAGGGCGTTGTCCATCGGCGTTATGTGGCGCTTGCCGGCTACGCCGACTGGCGTGTGCGCAAGCGTTGCTCGTACTGGCTGCGATAAAGCTTGGCGAAGCCATGCAGCACGGGCATCACCACGGCCCAGATGGCGCCGATCAGCAGCAGGCTTTGCCAGGTGCCGTAGGGCAGGCCGACGCCGGCGATCTGCGCGCCGCCGTAATAGGACAGCGGTGCGCCAATCGCGCCGAGCAGGCTGCCGCGCCACCAGGGTTGCGCGGTCCAGGCCAGGCAGTGGTTGAGCGTGGTGGCCATCAGCAGCCACAGGCTGGCCAGCCACAGCGGGATCAATGTGCGGGGCTCGCCGAAATCGAACACGCCGAGGTTGAGCAGGAAGCTGTCCAGCGCGCTGCCAGCGAGAAACACCGTGATCAGCAGCTTGCCTTCTGCCGCCCAGCTGCTGGTCCAAAGCAGGTGCACCGCCAGCATCGCTGCCACACTCAGCAGCCACAGGCTGTCGCCGCCGAAGACGCAGGCAAACCAGCCAAGCTGAAATAGCAGGGTGTTGACGATCAATTTAGGCATTGAAGTTTCCCAGTAGCGGAGCTGGACGTGCCGCCGGCTTGGCCAGCAACAGCTGCGCGGTGCCGATGGTGCGCTCGATAAAGCCGCCCTCGCAGTAGCACAGGTAGAACTCCCAGAGGCGGAAGAAGTAGTCGTCATAACCCTGCTGCTCCAGCTTGTGCCGTGCCTGGCGCAGGTTGTCGTGCCAGATGCGCAGGGTGCGCGCATAGTGCAGGCCGAAATCTTCCATGTGGTGCAGGTTCATGTCGGTTTTGGCGCTGATGATTTCCAGCATTTTATTCACCGACGGCAAGGCACCACCGGGGAAGATGTAGCGTTGAATGAAGTCCACCGCGTTTTTCGCCTGTTCATAGCGCTGGTCACGGATGGTGATGGCCTGCAGCAGCATCAGGCCGTCGGGCTTGAGCAGGTTGGCGCATTGCTGGAAGTAGGTGGGCAGGAAACGATGGCCAACGGCCTCGATCATCTCGATCGATACCAGCTTATCGAACTGCCCGCTCAGGTCGCGGTAGTCCTCCAGCAGCAGGGTGATCTGCCCTTGCAGGCCTTGCTCCTGAATGCGTCGTTCGGTGTAGGCGTACTGCTCACGCGATAAGGTGGTGGTGGTCACCTTACAGCCGTAATGGGTCGCGGCGTAGATCGCCATGCTGCCCCAGCCCGTGCCGATTTCCAGCAGGTGGTCGCTGGGCTTGAGGGCAAGCTTCTGGCAGATGCGCTCCAGCTTGTTAAGTTGCGCTTGCTCAAGGCTGTCATCGGCGCTGCGAAACATGGCCGCCGAATACATCATGGTCGGATCGAGGAACTGTTCAAACAGATCATTGCCGAGGTCGTAATGCGCCGAGATGTTCTTGCGCGAGCCCTTGCGGGTATTGCGATTAAGCCAGTGCAGGCCCTGGATCAGCGGACGACCCAGCTGAGCCAGGCCGCTTTCCATGGCGTCGAGGACGTCGAGATTGCTGACGAATACGCGGATCACCGCGGTCAGGTCCGGAGTGGTCCAGTAACCGTGGATATAGGCTTCACCCGAGCCGATCGAGCCATTGCCGGCCACCAACCCCCAGACCGCACCATCCTGCACCTGAATCTCGGCACTGAGGCTGGAGTGGGCATCGCCGAATTCCATGCGTTCATCACCTTCAACGATCACCAGCTGGCCATGGCGCAGTTGTTTCAGCTGGCGCAGTACCGCACGGCGCAGCAGGCTGGCACCAATGCCGCTGCCGGCACGCACCACATGTTTGGCGGAGGTCAGGCTAGAGCTTTTCATGGAGGGCGTCCTTTGATGCGGGGCGGGCGACGCGGAAATCACCTTCAGCGGCCCGGTGGGTGAACAGGGGAATACGTTTGAGCAGCAGGCGCAGGGCTTGCCAGTAAATGGCGGCCACGGTCTTGCCAGTCATCCAGGGAAAGTGCAGCAAATAACGGTGCAGGCTGGCGCGGTTGAGTTCAGTGCGTTGCAGGCTGAGGCTGGCGTCGAAGAGTTTTTCCTCGCCTTGCCAGTCGGCCATATGAATGCCCAGACGCTCACCGGCCGGGCTGAAACTCATGCGGTATTCCAGCTCGCGCGGCAGAAAAGGCGAGACGTGAAACGCCTTGGCCACAGCAACATGCAGGTGTCCCTCACCCTCGGCCGGCAGCACGTAGTGATAACGCTCACGGAAGGGCGTGTTGCTCACTTCGCAGAGAATCGCTGCCAGGCGGCCATCGGTTTCATGGCAGTAGAAAAAACTCGCCGGGTTGAAACTCAACCCCCAACTGCGCGGCTGGGTTAGTAGGCAAATGCGGCCCAGGGGCGTGCGGCCCAACGCTTCAGTGACGCGTTGGCGCACGGCATCGACCAGGCGGATACCAGCACCGGTGAACTGCGGCAAGTAGTCTGTTTCGCGAAAAGCAAAGGGCGCAAAGCGGCCGTGCCCGGCCAAGGGCGACAGCGCAAGCACAGCCTCCTGCTCACTCAGATCGAGGTAGAGCAGGCCCATGCGATAGCGAAAGTTATGCAGCCGCGGGGCAAAGCGCCGGTGCTGTACCCAGCCGCTGTACAGGGCGCTGTTCAGTGCCGTGGTGCTGTTCACTAGAGTGCTTCGCCGAATTCACGAGCCACGCGCAGCGCGCTGACCACGCCATCTTCGTGGAAACCATTGGCCCAGTAGGCACCACAAAAGTAGCTGTGGTTGGCACCGAGCAGCTCTTCCCAACGCGCCTGTGCGGCCATGCCGGCCAGGCTGTATTGCGGGTGGGCATAGGTGTAGCGCGCCAGGATTTTGCTTGGGTCGATTGCGGCGGTCTGGTTCAGGCTGACGCAGAAGGTGGTGTCGCTCTGGATGCCTTGCAGGATGTTCATGTCATAGGTGACGGCGGCGGGCTGATCCACTGGGCCGCCGAGGCGGTAGTTCCAGCTGGCCCAGGCCAGTGGCCGTTTCGGCAACAGGCGGGTGTCGGTGTGCAGCACCACGTCGTTATCGGCATAGGGCAGTGCACCGAGGATGGCCTGTTCGGTTGACGTCGGCGCGGCCAGCAACGCCAGGGCCTGGTCGCTGTGGCAGGCAAACACCACTTTGTCGAAGCGCTCGCTACCGGCAGCGCTGTGCACGGTCACACCGTCGCCATCGCGTTCAACTCGGGTCACTGCGCAGTTCAGGCGGATGTGTTGCTTGAACGATTCGGTCAACGGCGCCACATAGCTGCTGGAGCCGCCTTCGATCACGCACCACTGCGGGCGGTCGCTGACAGACAGCAAACCGTGGTTTTTGAAGAAGCGCACAAAGAACTGCAGCGGGAAACCGAGCATGTCATTCAGCGACATCGACCAGATCGCGGCGCCCATGGGCACGATGTAATGCTGGATAAAGCGCTCGCTGTAGCCATTGTCCTTGAGGTAATCGCCCAGGGTCATATCACTGGCGATGAGTTGCTGATTAAGGTCGTTCAGCGCCTCGCGGTTGAAGCGCAGGATGTCGCGCACCATGCCCCAGAATTTCGGCGACAGCAGGTTACGACGCTGAGCGAACAGGCTGTTGAGGTTGTGGCCGTTGTATTCCACGCCGCTGATGGGATCGCTGACCGAGAAGCTCATCTCGGTAGCCTTGAAGCCCACGCCGAGCTGGCTCAGTAGGCGGATGAAGTTGGGGTAGGTCCAGTCGTTAAACACGATAAAACCGGTGTCCACGGCATAGCTTTGACCACCGACTTGTACATCCACGGTATGGGTGTGACCGCCAATCCAGTCACTGGCTTCGAACACCGTGATGGCGTGGTTACGGTTGAGCAGGTAAGCGCTGGTCAAACCGGCGATACCGCTGCCGATAATGGCGATCTTCATTGGCTGTCCTTAGTCTTGGCTTCAGTGCGGGCCATACTGGCGCCGATGGCCACCTGCACACGCTTGGGCAAATGGCCGAGCAGTTTGAGCATGGCGATAAACGGGCCTGGGAAATTGATTTCAAACGGCTGCTGGTGCAGGCGCTCGGCGATATAGCGCGCGGCTTTTTCAACCGGCCAGCGCATCGGCATGGGGAAGTCGTTTTTCTGCGTCAGCGGGGTGTCGACAAACCCGGGGCTGACCAGGGTAACGGCTATGTGCTCGGCGTGCAGGTCGATGCGCAACGCTTCCATCAGGTAGCGCATGGCGGCCTTGGAGGCACCGTAGGCTTCTGCACGTGGCAGTGGCATGAACGTCACCGAGCTGCCCACCCCTACCAGCTGAGCGCGGTTACCCAGGCGCAATAAGGGCAGGGCGGCTTCGATGCAGTAACTGGCCGAGAGCAGGTTGGCGCGCATCACGCGTTCGACCATCGCCGCCTCGAAGGCGCTGACCTCGACATATTCGCAGGTGCCGGCATTAAGGATGGCGCAGTCCAGCGCCCCCCATACCTGGGCAATGTGCTCGCCGATGGCGCGTACTTGGGCGGCATCGCTGAGGTCGCCGGCCACCACCAGTACTTGCTGCGGATAGCGCTTGGCCAGTGCCTGCAAAGGCTCAAGGCTGCGTGCGCTGAGGGCCAGGCGATGACCTTGTTCGAGCAGTTGTTCGGCCAAGGCAGCGCCAATGCCACTGCTGGCGCCGGTGAGCCAGATGCGCCGTGCGTTCGCGTTCATGCCAACCTCCGTTTCAGCCAGCGAATTGCCGAGCCGAGTAAGGGCAGATGCTCGTAGAGCAGGCTGCCGGCGTCGAAATAGTCACGGTGACGATAGACCTTGTCCTGCCACAGCAGGTGCGAGCAACCTTCCACGCGGATCAGTTGGCCGCCAGCGAGGCGTGGGTGGCGGTAACTCATGGTCCAGCGCAGGTAGCCTTCACCGTCGCGCACCTGGTCAAAACCGTAGAAGTCAAAGCGCAGTTCGCTGACGTTAGCGTACATGTCGCCGAAGTAACGCTGCATATTGGCCAGTCCGCGCACTTCATGCAGCGGGTCGCAGAACAACGCGTCGTCGCTGTACAGCTGGCCCAGCCGATCGAGATTGTCTTTGTTCAGCCCGGCAAAGTCTTGGGCGAACTGACGCAGAAAGTCGCTCACAGGGCCACCTCGCCGGCAAAGTGCGGCAGGCTTTTGAATGCGGCCAGCGCGCGCGCGCGGCTCTTGCTCAGGTCGACAATTGGCGTCGAATAGTCGGCGATACCAAACAAACCGCCCATCCCAGCAGGGTTGTGGATATTGGTTTTATTAAGCCCCACCAGCTCAGGCAGCCATTGGCGGATAAAGCGGCCATCTGGATCGAATTTCTGTGACTGGCTCAGCGGGTTGAAGATGCGGAAATACGGCGCCGAATCGGTGCCGGTGGAGGAGCTCCATTGCCAGCCGCCGTTATTGGCCGCCAGGTCGCCGTCAATCAGGTGGCGCATAAAGAATCGCTCGCCCTCGCGCCAGTCGATCAGCAGGTTTTTGGTGAGAAACATGGCCACGATCATACGCAGGCGGTTGTGCATCCAGCCAGTAGCCAATAGTTGGCGCATGGCCGCATCAATGATCGGAAAGCCGGTACGACCTTCCTGCCAGGCTTTCAGCTCCAGCGGTGCATCACGCCAGGCTACGGCCTCGGTTTCCGGGCGGAAGGCTCGGTGCATGGACACGCGCGGGTAGCCCACCAGGATGTGCTTGTAGAACTCGCGCCAGAGCAGTTCGTTGATCCAGGTAATCACCCCCACGTTGCCGCTGTCGAACTCGCCCTGATTAACCTGCAAGGCTGCATGCAGGCATTGGCGTGGCGAGATTACGCCAGCAGCCAGGTAGGCGGACAGCTGGCTGGTGCCGGGCTGTGCGGGGAAGTCGCGGGCGCTTTGGTAGAAGTCGATCTGCTGCGCGGCAAACGCATCCAGGCGCCGCGCGGCCTCGGCTTCTCCGGCGGGCCACAGGTCACGCAAGTCCGTCGGGGGCAGGGCGAAGCCGGTAACGTGCTCAGGGATCGCATCCTGTTGGATCGCCAGCGGCGCCTGCGCCTTGGGCGTGGCGATCAGTGCCGGCAGGGCCGTGTGCAGGCGTTGATAGCAGACCTTGCGGAACTGGCTGTACACCTGGAAGTAGCCGCCGGATTTGGTCAGTACACTGCCGGGCTTAAAGAACAGTTGATCCAGGTGGCTGCGGAAATTTATTCCCAAGCCATCAAGGGTTTTCGCTACGGCCTGATCGCGGCGGCTTTCATGCACGCCGTACTCTTCATTGACCTGCACGCTGCCAATTTGCAGCTGTTGGCACAGTTCGCCGATCACCTGCGGCGCGGCACTCCAGTCGTCAGCCTCACGCACCAGCAATGGCACGTTGAGTTTGCTCAGCTCGGTGGCCAGTTCGTTTAGGTTGCGCAGCCAGAAGTCGACTTTGCTCGGTGCGTCATCGTGCGCCAGCCATTGGCTGGGGCTGATCAGGAACAGCGCCACGGTTGGCCCACTGCTCATGGCGGCGGCCAGGGCGCTGTTGTCCTGCACGCGCAGGTCGGTACGAAACCACATCAGTTGCAGCATGGTATTTCCCATCAGCTGTGCAGCAGGTTGAGATCGGTAAGGCTGTGCAGTGCAGCCAGAGGGTCCGCTGCCAGGCTCAGCTCAGCATTCTGCGCGGTGATCGCCACCAGCTCCTCGGCGTGAATCTGTACCACCTGGCCGACCAGCAGGCAGGGGCAGTCGTAACCGCCAAGCAGGCGTTGCAGGTGGGTGCTGTTCAGCGCCTGACTGGAATACAGCAACACCGCACGCGGTTGAATGTGCTCAACCGCCAGGGCGAGTTCGGTGGGTGGCAGTGGCCAGTCAAAGACCTCCACTGGGCAGCCGGCGCTGCTTGCCAGCCAGGCGGTCAGCCACAGACCAGGGGCCATCGGCAGGTCGGAGACGTTGATCAGCAACAGCGACGCGCCGTTGTACTGGCGGTTGTTGTGGTACAGGCGTGCACCAAGTTTGCTGCGCAGCCAGGAATAGAAAAACACTCGCTCAGCCTGTGCTCCGAACTGGTTGCGCCAACGCAGTTCCAGTTCTTCAAACAAAGGCAGAAGCAGCTGTTGGCATAGGGTATGGGGCGGATACAGCGCCAACTCGCTGTTGAAACAGTCGTCCAGGCGGCGCTCGTTGAGGTTGCAGATCGCTTCCTGCAGCTGCTGGCGCCGCGTGTCCCATTGCGAGCTGGCTTCGGCAAACGCCGGTTGGCCAGCGCGTAGCAAGCCTTTGACTTGGCTGACCGACACGCCACGATTCAGCCAGGTCAGAATCGCCTGGATGCGTGTGACATGCTCATCGGCATACAGGCGATGTCCTTTGGGGGTGCGGTGCGGCACGATCAGGCCATAGCGCCGCTCCCAGGCACGTAAGGTAACGGCGTTAACGCCGGTAATACGTGCCACATCGCGGATCGGCATAAAGCCTTGGGCAATGGCCGCCTGGTAGTCGTCGGCGGCAGCGCCGTCATTCATGGGTTCAAGGCTCATAGCGCATTACGCAGGCTGAGGTTTTCCGGGTGGGGCTGCAGGTACACCTGCTGCGCAATATAGGTATCAGGATGGCGACGGAAGTGGTGCTTAAGCAGAGTCATGGGCACCACCAGCGGCACGACGCCATGACGGTATTGGCCGATCAGCTGCTGCATTTCCTGCTTTTCGTCGCTGCTCAGTGATTGCTTGAGGTAGCCACTGAGGTGCTGCAGCACGTTGCTGTGGGTGCGACGGGTGGCGCAGCTTTTCAGAGCGCTCATCAAGTCGCTGAAGTAGCGCGGTGCCAGTTCGTTGAGGTCCTGCTGACCAAGGTTGCCGAGCATGCGGCCCAGGTGTTTGTACTGCACCGGGTTGGTGGCCATAAGTAGGTATTTGTAGCGCGAGTGGAAGTCGATCAGGCTTTTGCGCGTCAGGCCATCGCGTAACAGCTGTTGCCATTCGGAGTAAGCAAACACGCGGGTGATGAAGTTCTCGCGCAGGATTGGATCATTCAGGCGACCATCTTCTTCCACCGGGAGGTTAGGGTGCCGCGCACAAAATGCCTGAGCAAAGATGCCGCGCCCCGGTTCACTGGGGCGACCGTTTTCCTGGTAAACCTTGACCCGGTGCAAGCCGCAAGACGGCGACTGCTGCATAAAGATGTAGCCGCAGATATCGGTCAACTCACTGGCCATGCGTTCACCGTAGGCAGCCAGCGGTGCGGTGACATCCACCTCACGACTGACCGTGCCCACGGCGCGTGGCGCCTGAGGATCACCGACCAGGCGGATGGGCTCGCGGGGTACGCCCATGCCGATCGCCACTTCTGGGCAGAGCGGGGCAAAGTCGAAGTACTCACTGAGCGTGCGGCTGCACAGGCGCGATTCCTTGTGGCCGCCGTTGTAGCGTACCTCGGTGCCGAGCAGGCAAGCGCTAATGCCCAGTTTGGGTTTGCCAGTGGCGTGTGGTGATGGGCTCATGGGCAACCTCTGATGTGCGACTTGTACAGATCCTGTTGGATGTACAACTTGTCTTCATCATAGGTTTGTAATTGTACAAGTCAATATCTTTGTACAACTACTGTAGGGTTTTGTGTGTAAGGCTGTTACGTCCAGCCCATGCGCCAGTGCTCGGCGTTTTCCAACACACGCCAGTCCAGCCGCTGACAGCGTTGATTGAGCACCGCTTGCAGTTCGATCTGCAGCACCGTGCCTTCCTCGTCGCAGAACAGCTCGGTGACAAGAAAGTGCTTCTCACGGTTCTGCGGCAGCACCGCTGTCCATTTTGACAACAGCAGCTTGCGCGGATTGAGTCGGTGCTTCGCCGGTGCGTTGCGCGCGCGAGCGGTCATTGCAGGTGCTCAAGCAGGCGGCGAGCAGCTTCCTGGCCGCTGAGCCAGGCACCTTCGACACGACCGGACAGGCACCAGTCGCCGCAGGCATAGATGCCCAGGTCGGCATCGGCCAGTACACCCCATTGGTGCGCGCTGGCGGGGCGGGCGTAAAGCCAGCGGTGCGCCAGGCTGAAAGCCGGGGCCGGCACAGCGCAGCCGATCAGTTCGGCGAAGGCACCTAGCAGATGTTCGATCACTGCTTCCTTGGGCAGATCCAGGTGCTGTTTGGTCCACTGGCTGGTGGCGTGCAGCACCCAGGTGTCGAGCTGGGTGTCGCGGCCGGGTTTGCTGCGATTACGTGCCAGCCAGTCGAGCGGACTGTCCTGTACAAAACAGCCTTCCACGCGGGTTTCCAGCGTGCTGTTGAAGGCCAGGGCCACTGCCCAGGTTGGGTCCATGGCCACGCTGGCCGCCGCGCCAGCCAATTTCGGCACGCTCGACAGCAGCGCTGTGGCCTGAGGCGCGGGGGTGGCAACGATTACATGGCTGAACGGCCCATGGCTGTTGCCTTCGGCGTCCTGCAGGTGCCAGTGCTGCTCGCCGCGAAACACTTCGGTGATGCGGCAGGAGAAGGCCACGGGTAGTGCACCAAGCATTGCGCGAGTAATTGCACTCATGCGCGGGCTGCCGACCCAGCGCACTTGTTCATCCGGCGAGGCGCTGAGCTGACCGTTGTTGAAGTTGAAGAGACTGGGGGTCCACTCGGCGACCCAGCCACGCGCTTGCCACTGCTGCACCAACTCGACAAACCGGCGGTCGCGGGCGGTGAAGTACTGCGCGCCCAAATCCAATGCGCCGGCATCGCTACGCTTACTGGCCATACGGCCACCGCTGCCGCGGCTCTTGTCGAACAGTTGTACGGGGTGCCCGGCGGCATGCAGCGCCTGCGCGGCAGACAGCCCGGCGATGCCGGTGCCGATGATGGCGATGGGGTGAAGAGCGGTCATGGTCTACCTCGTGTTTTCAAGCTTTAGGCTACGCTTTAGACAAAAGCTATACAATATCGTTTTTGTGTATAAGCTATGCCGGAGTCGATCCTGCCTTTCTATAGTTAAGACAACCTGCAGCCGGATTGAAGCCACAAACGCGATTAATCCGTCGGTGGTCACCTATTGAGCACGGTCATACGAGGGCATTTCTATGCACATTCTTCTGACGGGCGGGACCGGTTTGATCGGGCAGGCGCTGTGCCGACACTGGTTGCAGCAAGGCCACCAACTGACGGTGTGGAGCCGAAGGCCCGAGCAGGTCGCGGCGCTCTGCGGGAACGCGGTGCGCGGTATTGGTCGGCTCGAAGAGCTGGGTGAAGAACCGCTGGATGCCGTGATCAACCTGGCCGGCGCACCGATTGCCGACCGGCCCTGGACGCGTAAACGCAAGGCATTGCTATGGGCCAGCCGGATTGGCCTGACCGAGCAATTGCTGGCCTGGCTGGAAAGCCGCGCGCACAAGCCGCAGGTGTTGTTGTCCGGTTCGGCAGTTGGCTGGTATGGCGACGGTGGCGAGCGTGAATTGCATGAAGATTCGCCGCCCGTCAGCAAGGATTTCGCCGCCCAACTGTGCGGTGCCTGGGAAGAAACCGCCCTGCGCGCTGAGGACTTAGGCATACGTGTGGTGTTACTGCGCACGGGGCTGGTGCTGGCTGCTGACGGCGGGCTGCTCAAGCGCCTGCTGTTGCCGTTCAAGCTTGGCCTGGGTGGCCCGCTCGGCAATGGCCGGCAGTGGATGCCGTGGATACATCTCAGCGACCAAATCGCCCTGATTGATTTTCTCCTGCAGCAGGACTCTGCGCGCGGTCCTTATAATGCCTGCGCGCCGACGCCGGAGCGTAACCGCGCCTTCAGCCAGGCCCTAGGCCGCGAGCTGCATCGCCCGGCCTTTATGCCGGCCCCTGCATTTGCCCTGCGCATGCTGCTGGGTGAGCTGTCGGTGCTGCTGCTCGGTGGCCAGCGTGCGATGCCGACGCGCTCGCAGGAGGCTGGCTTCAGTTTTCGTTTTACTCATTTGGATGTGGCCCTGGCAGATTTGCTCGGCCACCACTGATTAGGACTTTGCATGACCGATCACGCCTTGCTGTTGGTAAACCTGGGCTCGCCGGCCTCCACTGATGTGGCCGACGTGCGTCGTTACCTCAACCAGTTCCTGATGGACCCCTATGTCATTGATCTGCCTTGGCCGCTGCGGAGGCTGCTGGTTTCGCTGATTCTGATCAAGCGTCCAGCCGCCTCGGCGCATGCTTATGCCTCGATCTGGTGGGAAGACGGCTCGCCGTTAGTGGTGCTGAGCAAGCGCCTGCATCAGGCGATGAAGGCGTCCTGGACCCACGGTCCGGTGGAGCTGGCCATGCGTTATGGCGAGCCGTCGCTGCAAACCGTGCTGACTCGCCTGGCTGCTCAGGGCATCAAGCAGGTCACGTTGGCGCCGCTGTACCCGCAGTTTGCTGACAGCACCACCACCACGGTGATCGAAGAAGCCAAGCGCGTGGTGCGTGAGCAGCAGCTGCCGATTCGCTTTTCCATCCTGCCGCCGTTCTATGATCAGCCGGAATATGTGGATGCCTTGGTGGATAGCGCCAAGCCCTATCTGGAGCAGGATTTCGACCATTTGCTCCTAAGCTTTCATGGCCTGCCGGAGCGACACTTGCACAAGCTCGACGCCACTGGCCATTGCCTGAAGGGCGACGACTGCTGCCGTACGGCCTCACCTGAGGTATTGGCCAATTGTTACCGCGCTCAGTGCCTGCGCAGCGCCGAGCTATTTGCCCAGCGCATGGGGCTTAAACCCGAACAGTGGTCGGTGTCGTTCCAGTCGCGGTTGGG
The DNA here is from genome assembly GCF_902506525.1 of Pseudomonas sp. 9AZ. Classification (NCBI taxonomy): domain Bacteria; kingdom Pseudomonadati; phylum Pseudomonadota; class Gammaproteobacteria; order Pseudomonadales; family Pseudomonadaceae; genus Pseudomonas; species Pseudomonas sp. 9AZ. The sequence continues at coordinate 3,259,307 of NZ_LR733840.1, read as the reverse complement.
TCGCGCCAAATGGATCGAACCCTACACTGAGGCACGTCTCGATGAGTTGGCCAAGCAGGGCGTGAAGAAGTTGCTGGTGATGTGCCCGGCCTTTGTCGCCGACTGCATCGAAACCCTGGAGGAGATCGGCGATCGTGGTCGCGAGCAGTTTGTTGAGGCTGGCGGTGAAAGCCTGCAGCTGGTGCCGTGTCTGAATGATCATCCCAGCTGGGTCACTGCCCTGAAAACCCTCAGCGAGCGTGCACCGCTACAGCTCTAGAGAAATATGCTGTGACGGTTATTCGCCCGAAAGGATGCCGCGCATTCGCCTGGCTAATAACACCTACGAGCGATACTCAGCGCCCTGCAACTCAGCCTAAGCTGGCAGTTCTTTCAACCGTCGTGCACCGCACCAACGGTGCCGAGGAGACTGCCAGTGCTCAACAACAATAACGGCTATCCCTCTTCCACCCGTGCCTGGGTGACTGTCGCCATCCTGATGGTGGCGTACGTGCTGTCGTTTATCGACCGGCAGATTCTCAATCTGCTGGTCGGCCCAATCCGCCGTGACCTGATGATCAGCGACACGCAGATGAGCCTGTTGATGGGCCTGTCCTTTGCGTTGTTCTACACCGTTTGCGGGATTCCCCTGGGTCGTTTGGCCGATACCAAGAGTCGTCGTGGCTTGATAGCCTTTGGCGTGTTGTTCTGGAGTGCCGCCACCGCCGCCTGCGGCATGGCCAAGCTGTACTGGCAATTTCTTCTCTGCCGCATTGGCGTGGGCGTCGGCGAGGCGGCGTTGTCGCCAGCGGCCTACTCGCTGATTGCCGACAGTTTTCCGGCTGAACGCCGCGCTACCGCCATCAGCGTATATTCCATGGGGGTTTACCTCGGTTCCGGGCTGGCCTTTCTGCTCGGTGGCCTGGTGATTCAGTTCGCCTCGGCTCAAGGCGATGTGGTGCTGCCGGTATTGGGTGAAGTACGGCCCTGGCAATTGATCTTTCTGATTCTTGGCGGCGCGGGGATTCTGTTCACCCTGCTCCTGCTGGCGGTCAAGGAGCCTGCACGTCGGGGCGTCGGGGCTGGTGTCGCGGTACCGCTGGCGGATGTTGGCCGGTATATCCGCGCCAACCGGCGTACTGTGCTCTGCCACAACTTCGGCTTTGCCGGCCTGGCGTTTGCCGGTTATGGCAGCGCAGCCTGGATTCCGACTTTCTTTATTCGTACGTACGGTTGGGATGCCGGCCAGGTCGGTATTGTTTACGGCAGTATCGTGGCGGTGTTCGGTTGTTTGGGCATTGTCTTCGGTGGTCGTCTGGCGGACTGGATGGCTAAGCGCGGCAGCAGCGACGCCAATATGCGTGTCGGCCTGTACGCGGCCGTTGGCGCGGTGCCTTTTGTGCTGGCCTTCCCGCTGATGGAAACGGCGCTATGGGCGGCGATTCTGACTGCGCCGACGGTGTTCTTCATGAGCATGCCATTTGGCGTCGCACCAGCTGCGATTCAGGAAATCATGCCCAACTCGATGCGCGGCCAAGCCTCGGCAATCTACCTGTTTGTCATCACCCTGATCGGCTTGGGCATCGGCCCTACGGCGGTGGCGCTGGTGACCGACTATGTGTTTTCCGATGACATGGCGCTGCGTTACTCGCTGCTGATCGTCACCAGCATTGCCGTGTTCAGTTCGATTGTGCTGCTGAGCATGAGCCTCAAGCCTTACCGCGAGAGCGTGGTGCGGTTGCAGCAGTGGTCAGCTCAGTCCGCCTGACGTACCCCAAAAATAAAAAAGCCCCGCAGTTGCGGGGCTTTTTAGTGGGTGCGAGTTACAGGTCTGGCTCTTCCAGCACGGTCTTGCTGCGCCAGCCTTGGCCGCCTGGCAGCACCAGGTTGAGCACCAGGGCGCAGATGGCGCACAGCGAGATGCCGGAGAGGGCGAAGTCGCTGTTGCCGATTACCATGCCGCCGATGCCGAACACCAGAGTCACCGAGACGATGATCAGGTTGCGTGCTTCGGACAGGTCGACCTGATGGCGGATCAGGGTATTCAGGCCTACAACCGCGATGGAGCCGAACAGCAGGCAGAGAATGCCGCCCATCACCGGTACCGGAATGCTCTGCAGCGCGGTGCCGAACTTGCCGACAAAGGCCAGACCGATGGCGAAGCAGGCCGCCCAGGTCATGATCTTCGGGTTGTAGTTCTTGGTCAGCATCACCGCGCCGGTGACTTCCGCGTAGGTGGTGTTCGGTGGGCCGCCGAACATACCGGCCGCCGAAGTGGCCAGGCCGTCGCCGAGCAGGGTGCGGTGCAGGCCAGGCTTCTTGATAAAGTTCTTGCCGGTCACGCTGCCGATCGCCACTACGCCGCCGATATGTTCGATCGCCGGAGCCAGAGCCACCGGGACGATGTAGAGGATCGCGCCCCAGTGCAGCTCAGGCGTCACGAACGCCGGAATCGCCAGCCAGGGTGCGGCCGCGATATTGCTGGTGTCTATCACCCCGCAGAACGCCGCGACGATGCAGCCGACGATGATCCCCGCGAGGATCGGCACCAGGCGCAGCAGGCCACGCCCCATGGCTGCCACCAGCACGGTGGTGATGAGCGCCGACATGGAAATCAGCATGGCGGTTTCATACGGCACCAACTGCGCGCTGCCATCGCCGGCTTTGCCCATGGCCATGTTCACTGCTACTGGCGACAGTGCCAGGCCGATGGAAATGATCACCGGGGCAATCACCACCGGCGGCAACAGGCGGTCGATAAAGCCCGCGCCTTTGACCCTTACCACCGCGCTGAGCAGGATATACACCAGGCCCGATGCGACGATGCCGCCCAGCACGGCCGGCAAGCCAAACTCACCCTTGGCGGCGAGAATTGGTGCGATAAAAGCAAAGCTGGAGGCCAGGAATACCGGCACCTGGCGACCGGTTACCAGTTGGAACAGCAGGGTGCCGATACCCGCGGTGAACAGCGCCACGTTGGGGTCCATGCCGGTGATCAGCGGCATCAGCACCAGGGCGCCAAAGGCCACAAACAGCATCTGCGCGCCGGAAATACCCTGACGCCAGAGTGGATCGTTGTACTCATCCTGCATGCTTACGCATCCTTCTGTTTGGTGCCGAAGATCTTGTCGCCGGCATCGCCGAGGCCGGGAATGATGTAGCCGTGTTCGTTCAGGCACTGGTCGATGGAGGCGGTATAGATGGTCACATCCGGGTGCGCGTCGTTGACTACTTTGATGCCTTCTGGCGCCGCGACCAGGACCATGGCGCGGATTTCCTTGCAGCCGGCTTTTTTCAGCAGGTCGATGGTGGCGACCATTGAGCCGCCGGTGGCGAGCATCGGGTCGATGATCATCGCCAGGCGTTCGTCAATTTCCGGCACCAGTTTTTCCAGGTAAGTGTGCGCCTGCAGCGTTTCCTCGTTGCGCGCCACACCGACCGCGCTGACCTTGGCGCCCGGGATCAGGCTAAGCACGCCTTCAAGCATGCCGATGCCGGCGCGCAGGATCGGCACCACCGTGATTTTTTTGCCGGAGATTTTTTCAACCTGCACGGTGCCGCACCAGCCCTCGATCTCGTAGTTTTCCAGGGGCAGATCCTTGGTCGCTTCATAGGTCAGCAGTGCACCGACTTCCTGAGCCAGCTCCCGAAAGTTCTTCGTGCTGATATCGGCGCGGCGCATCAGGCCGAGTTTGTGACGGATCAGCGGATGGCGGATCTCGAGGATGGGCATGGCGGGGGTCTCCGGCAGGACGGGTAAAAAACTGGCCTAGATTAAAGCATTGGCTATGCCAAGTGCTGGGCCAAGATGGCCTAATATCGCTAAATAGCGCCTAACGTGTCGTGGCTTGCGGGTAATTGCCGCAGTTGGTCTGTCGGGGCTTGCTCTGCATGACGCAGATGCGTACCTTTGCCGGCTTTTATTTTGACGCATCGATCAGCTTTCTGGTCTGAGTGTCCCGCTCCCAAGAGGAAACAGCATGTCCGTCGATCTCGCGCATATCCGCCAAGTTATGGCCGAAGCCGATTGCCTGCACAGCAATGCCGAGGTTGAGGTGGCCATCGACAGCATGGCGGCCGCTATCAACAGCGAGATGGCCGACAGCAACCCTGTGGTGTTCTGCGTGATGAACGGCGGGTTGATCTTCTCCGGCAAGCTGCTGCCCAAGCTTAACTTCCCGCTGGAACTGTCTTACCTGCACGCCACCCGTTACCGCAATGAAACCAGTGGCGGCGAGCTGTTCTGGAAAGCCAAGCCGGAAATCTCCTTTATTGACCGCGACGTGCTGATCATCGACGACATCCTCGATGAAGGGCACACCCTCGGTGCAATCATCGATTTTTGCCGTCACGCCGGCGCCAAGAACGTGCGCATCGCCGTGCTGGTAGATAAAACCCACGACCGTAAAGCACGTCCGGACCTCAAAGCCGATTACGTCGGTATGTCCTGCGTTGATCGCTATGTTTTTGGCTATGGCATGGACTACAAAGGCTACTGGCGCAATGCGCCGGGTATCTACGCGGTTAAAGGGCTGTAAGACGTATGAGTGGGCCGCGCTTTCTTGATCAGACCCTGTTCGGCGCACTGGCCGAGCAAGCGGCGGCCAGCCCACGGCAACGCCAGCACCATAACTTCCACCAGATGGAAGAGCCCTGCCACCGCATGGCGGTGGGGCTGCAGCCGGACACCTATATCCCGCCACATCGCCATCTTGCGGCGGACAAGGCCGAAGCGCTGCTGGTGCTTAAGGGCCGCCTGGGCCTGCTGATCTTTGATGACGCCGGTGAGGTGTTGGATAAGCGCGTGCTTCAGGCCGGTGGCGAGTGTGTCGGCGTCGACCTACCGCCTGGGGTGTTTCATGCTCTGGTGGCGCTGGAAGCCAACAGCATTCTCTTCGAATGCAAAGCCGGGCCCTACAAACCAGTGGGGGAGGGCGAACAGGCCTGTTGGGCACCGCGTGAAGGCGAACCTGGCGTTGCCGACTACCAGGCCTGGATGCGCGCACAATTTACTTAGTCCGTTCTTTCCCCATCGGCCTTGGACGTTAGCCAGCGCAACGCTTTCTCTCTGGCTTGGGCCAGGTCGCGTACATACGCCAGCTCACCCTCGACGCGCACGATGCCGGCGCGGCGCAATTGCAGGCGCACCTGTGGCGTTGGTCCGCTGAGCACCAGGGCGACGTGCTGTTCGCGGTAGTCGCGCAGCACATTGTCCAGCGCGGCGATGGCGGTCATATCCAGCAGCGGAACGGCGCTGATATCGACGATCACCACCTTCACCCCCGGGGTAAAGCGCCTGAGCACGCTCAGGGCCTTTTCTGCTGCGCCGAAGAACAGCGGGCCGCGAATGGCGTAGGCCAGCACGTGTTCGGGCAGGTCATTAAGCGCCTGGTGAAAGTGCTTGGGCAGCGCTTCGGTGTCGGTCAGGTCGCTCATGCGTTTGATAAACAGCCCAGCGGCCAGCAGCAGGCCGACGCCCACGGCCAGCACCATATCGAACAGCACGGTGAGAATCAGGCAGGTCAGCAGCACCAGCACATCACTGCGTGGGGCGATGCGCAGGGTATGTCGCACATGCCGCGGCTCGCTCATGTTCCACGCCACCACCAGTAGCAAGGCCGCCAGCGCCGCCATCGGCAAGTAACTGAACAGGGGCGCGAGAAACAGGATGGCGATCAGCACCACGCCGGCATGGGCAATCGCGGCCAGTGGCGAGTAAGCCCCGGCGCGCACGTTGGCGGCGCTGCGGGCAATCGCGGCGGTGGCGGTGATGCCGCCGAAAAAGGGCGCAACCAGATTACCGATGCCCTGGCCGATCAGCTCGCCATTGGGGTCGTGCTTGCTGCCGGTCATGCCATCGGCGACCACCGCGCACAGCAGCGACTCAATCGCGCCGAGCATGGCGATGGCAAAGGCCGGGGCGAGCAGTTGGCGAAACAGCTCAAAGCTCACCGCCAATGGTTGGCCATCGGCCCCCGGTAAGTGCCAGGGCCAGATAAAGCTCGGCAGAAACGGTGGAATACCCGGATGCTCAACGCCATCCAGGCTGTAGCTAAAGCGCTCGCCAATTGTTGCCACGGGAATTTGTAGGCTTTCCAGCAGCAGGCCAAGCAGTGCGCCAATTGTTAGGGCCACCAGATGCCCGGGTATTTTTGGCACCCAGCGCGGCCAGATCAGCAGCGTCGCCAGGCATACCAGCGCCACCAGGCTGTCGCCCAGTTGCAGGCTGGGCAGGGCGTGTAGCAGGCCATTGAGTTGTTCGATGTAGTTGTTCGGCTGGCTGCTGAGTTGCAGGCCAAACAGATCCTTGATCTGCAAGGTGGCGATGACGATGCCGATGCCGGCGGTAAAGCCCAGGGTGACCGGGTAGGGGATAAATTCGATCAGCCGCCCGGCGCGCATCAGCCCGAGGGCAATCAGGATCAGTCCGGCCATCAGGGTGCACAGCAGCAAACCGCCGAGGCCGAATTGCTGGGTGACCGGCAGCAGAATCACTACGAAGGCGGCGGTCGGCCCGGAGACGTTAAAGCGCGAGCCGCCAAACAGGGCGATCAGCGTGCCGGCCACCAGCACCGTATACAGGCCGTGTTGTGGTGCCACGCCGACGGCAATTGCCAGGGCCATGGCCAGCGGAATGGCAATGATGCCCACCGTAATGCCGGCGCTCAGGTCGTTGCGCAGGTTTTTCCAGCCATAGCCGGCGCGTAGGGTCTGGCGCCAGGCGGAGAACAGCGGCGGTAAGGGCAGCGACATAATGACTCCCAACTCGATAGGCGCAGTATAGGGTTTGAGTACGGTGGGCTGTGTTGACCTAAGTCGGCTGTGCGCCAGCCTCAACGCGTGTTAAACCCTGTGGTTGCCCGGCATCCGTTGAGCCCTTGCCCGCCCCGGAGGTACACTGCCGCCCCCGTGTGGCCTGGTTAGCTGGAGTGAGTGATGCGTAAAGACAAGAAACAGGTGATTGGCGAAGAGATTGGTGACGAGCCGATCAAGCTGTTCCTCAGTGTGGAACCGGCCGATGCCACGCCACCGTCGCTGCACAAGCTGGTCAAGGCCTACCGCGGCCTGCGTATCGATGACTTCGAGCGCTTTGTCGGCTTCTTCGTCGCTGCCGGCTACGACCTGAATGCCAAGGATGCTCAGGGCAATGACTTTATCGCGCTGATCCAGGATCAACGCTTTGCCGAACCCTACATCGATGTGATCAAAGCCGCGCGCGGCTAACATCGAGTCAGCCCGTACAGCACTGATTAAGGCTTACGCCTGCCCACAAAGCCGCGACCTGTTCGCGGCTTTTTCGTGTCTAAAACCCGCGCTGCTTCTTGCTAACAATCACGCAAATCAATAGTGCTGGGCGAGGCGAGACGACCGGTCATATTCTTGCCGGCATGAACTCCAGCATCCGACTCGACAAGCGTGACCTGATCCTTGCCAAAGGCGCCGAGGTGATGACCCGTCGCGGTTATCACGGCGCCGGCGTGCAGGAAATCGTCCAGGCGGCGGGGGTGCCGAAAGGCTCCTTCTATCACTATTTCGCCAGCAAAGAAGACTTTGCCCTGCAGGCCTTGCAGCAGGTCTATCAGCCGCGCTTGGCGCGTTATGCCGAAGCCCTGAGCAATCCGGCGCTCAGCCCGCGTGAGCGCATCCTCGGTTATTACACCGAACTGGTTGAGCACTTCGCCCGTCAGGAGCGTCTGGAATACCACTGCTTTATTGGCAGCCTGAGTTTCGAGATGGCCGAGTTGTCGCCGACGCTGGGCGCGCAGGTCGATGCGATTTTGCAAGCTTCGGCGGACACCCTGCAGGCCTGCCTGGAACAGGCGCAGGCGGCGGGTGAACTGCCGGCCGATGAGGATTGCCGCAACCTGGCGAGCTTTATCGCCAATGCCTGGCAAGGCGCGCTGACCCGGCTCAAGGTGGCGAACAACACTCGTGCCCTGACTGACTTTATCCAACGCCTGCAGCTGCTGTTGCAGGCCTGATCCCAAGCTCCCTTTAACCAGTTGCGGCGCTCTCGCCGCCCCGAGGAATGATGATGACCGATCCCGTTAAAGCGCTGTTCCAACCCTTTACCCTGGGCAACCTGGAGCTGCCGACCCGTGTGGTCATGGCGCCGATGACCCGTTCCTTTTCCCCAGGTGGCGTGCCGAACAGCAAGGTTATCGAGTATTACCGTCGCCGCGCCGCTGCCGGTGTTGGCTTGATCGTTACTGAAGGCACCACCGTCGGTCACAAGGCTGCCAACGGTTACCCGAACGTGCCGCGTTTTTATGGTGAAGACGCCCTGGCCGGCTGGAAGAAAGTAGTCGAGGCCGTACACGCCGAAGGCGGCAAGATCGTTCCGCAACTGTGGCACGTGGGCAATGTGCGCAAGCTGGGCACCGAGCCGGACGCCAGCGTCCCAGGCTACGGCCCGAGCGAGAAGATTAAAGAAGGCAACGTGGTTGTGCACGGCATGACTCAGGACGACATCAAGGAAGTGATCGCCGCCTTCGCCCAAGCCGCCAAGGATGCCAAAGCCATTGGTATGGACGGCGTGGAAATCCATGGTGCTCACGGCTATCTGGTTGATCAGTTCTTCTGGGCCGGCAGCAACCAGCGCACCGATGAATACGGCGGTGACCTGGCTCAGCGCTCGCGCTTTGCCATCGAACTGATCCAGGCTGTACGCGCCGCAGTGGGCCCGGAATTTCCGATCATCTTCCGCTTCTCGCAGTGGAAGCAGCAGGACTACACCGCACGCCTGGTGCAAACCCCGGAAGAGCTGGGGGCGTTCCTCAAGCCGCTGAGCGATGCTGGCGTGGACATCTTCCACTGCTCGACTCGCCGCTTCTGGGAGCCGGAGTTCGACGGTTCTGAGCTGAACCTGGCGGGCTGGACGCGCAAGCTGACTGGCAAGCCAACCATCACCGTTGGCAGCGTTGGCCTGGACGGCGAGTTCCTGCAGTTTATGGTCAACACCGACAAGGTGGCTCAGCCCGCCAGCCTGGAAAACCTGCTGGAGCGCCTGAACAAGCAGGAGTTCGACCTGGTGGCCGTAGGCCGCGCATTGCTGGTTGACCCGGATTGGGCGGTAAAAGTACGCGATGGCCGCGAACAGGACATTCTGCCGTTTAGTCGTGATGCGCTGACCAGCCTGGTCTAATACCCCGTTTTATCGTGTGCGCCGCAAAACGGCGCAACACTCCTCAAGCCCCGGCACATCGGGGCTTTTTTTCGTCTGCGCTTTGGCTTGTACGCGGGCACCACGCATTGATGCAGAGCACTCAGCAGGCAAGCGCCGCGTCGTTGGCTAGTATTGCCAGTGCCCCGCCATCAGGTACCGACTATGAAACGTGTTGTGCAGATATCCGTATCCCTTGTTCTGCTGTTGCTGATCAGCCTGGTCGCTGCAGTGGCCTGGAACTGGGCGCCGGATCGCTCCCTTGCCGACCTCAAGCCACGCTGGGCCTTGCCGCCATCCGAGTTTCTGGCCATCGACGGCATGCTGGTGCACCTGCGCGACCAGGGGCCGCGCGATGACCCCGCGCCGATTGTGTTGCTGCACGGCACCTCGGCCAGCTTGCACACCTGGGAAGGCTGGGTAACATCGTTACAGGCTAAGCGTCGGGTGATCAGCCTTGATCTGCCAGGTTTCGGTCTCACCGGGCCTTTCCCCGATGGCGATTACCGTATGTCTCACTACAGCGCCTTCCTTGCCCGTGTGCTGGACCAGTTGCAGGTGCCGCGAGCGGTGGTAGCGGGCAACAGTTTTGGCGGGCAATTGGCCTGGCAGTTTGCCCTGGACCATCCACAGCGGGTCGAACGGTTGGTATTGGTGGATGCTGCCGGTTACCCGCGCAATGCCACCTCCATTCCCATCGGTTTTCGCCTGGCGCAGATCCCCGCGCTTGCGCCGCTAATGGCCAACCTGCTGCCCCGGCAGATGATCGAGGCGAGCATTCGTAACGTCTATGGCGACCCGAGCAAGGTCAGCGATGAACTGATCGACCGGTATTACGAACTGACCTTGCGTGCCGGCAACCGTGAAGCCTTGCGTCAGCGTTTTATCCAGGCCGAAGCCGGGCAGGGCTTCACGCGCATCGCTGAGCTCAAAGTGCCGACCTTGATTATCTGGGGCGGCCGCGATGAATTGATCCCGCCGGACAACGCTGAGCGCTTCAAGCGCGATATTCAGGGTAGCCGCCTGGTGCTGTTCGACGACCTGGGGCATGTGCCCCAAGAAGAGGACCCATCTCGCACCGTCGCGGTGCTGATGGGCTTTCTAGAGGGCTAGTCGGGGTTTAGGACGGCTTTCTACTGCGCACTAAGCTGCTGATATTTCGAGAGAGATTGCCTGAATAAAAGAGCTGGCGTGCTTTGTGCTACCTCAGCTTGCGCTGATTGGCTTTGGCCAATCTTGGTCTAGGCTCTCGGAATAACAATTATTCGGCAGGTGCAGTATGCCCAAGGCCATCAGGCTGTTTGTGCACGCAGTGGAGGCGCTCAACCGCGTTGTCGGGCGCTTCGCCATGTACCTGATCTTCGCCATTCTCGGCGTGCTGCTCTATTCCTCCATCAGTAAGACGTTCTTTATGCCGGCCGCCTGGACGCTGGAATCGGCGCAGTTTCTGATGGTCGCTTACTTCCTGCTTGGCGGCGCCTATTCCATGCAGCTCGATGCTCATGTGCGCATGGACCTGTTCTACAGCCGCTGGTCGCCACGGGCCCGCGCGATCATCGATGCGATCACCATCGGCTTTCTGATTTTCTACCTGGTGTTCCTGCTCTACGGCGGTATTTCTTCAACTCAGTACGCCCTTGAGTACAACGAAACCAGCTACTCGGCCTGGTCGCCGAAAATGGCGCCGATCAAGATCATCATGTGCATCGGTATCGCCCTGATGCTGCTGCAGGCCATCGCCACCCTGTTCAAGGACATCGCCGCCGCGCGGGGGGAAACGCTGTAATGGATTACGAGCTGATCGCCCTGCTGATGTTCTCCTCGATGATGTTGCTGCTGCTTACCGGCAAGCGTGTATTCGGTGCCATTGGTTTTGTTGCCGTGGCCGCCGCCCTGTTGTTGTGGGGTGATGGCGGTTCGGAAATGGCCTTCAGTGCGGCCATGAAACTGATGAAGTGGTACCCGCTGCTGACCCTGCCGTTGTTCGTGTTTATGGGCTATATGCTCTCCGAATCGGGGCTGGCCGAAGACCTCTACAAAATGTTCCATGTCTGGATGGGCCCGCTCAATGGCGGCCTGGCCATCGGCACCATTGGCCTGATGGTGGCGATCTCGGCGATGAATGGCCTGAGCGTGGCGGGCATGGCCATCGGCGCCAGTATCGCTCTGCCGGAGCTGCTGCGCCGCGGTTACGACAAGATCATGGTCACCGGGGTGATTCAGGCCGGAAGCTCCCTCGGCATTCTGATTCCACCGAGCGTGGTACTGGTGCTGTACGGCATGATCGCCCGCCAGCCGGTTGGCCAGTTGTGGCTGGCCGGAGTGTTTCCCGGTCTGCTGATGGCCGGGCTGTTTATCCTGTATATCGCTATTCGCTGCCGTTTACAGCCGGAGTTGGGGCCGGCGCTGTCTGAGCAGGAGCGCAGTCAGATCAGTCGGCGTGAAAAGCTGCTGCTGCTCAAAGCCGGCTTTGCGCCACTGTTTATCTTCTTCTGCATGACCGGCCTGTTTCTCATGGGCATCACCAGCCTGGTGGAAAGCTCGGCAGTTGGTGCGGCGGCGGCCACCCTGATGGCATTGGTCAAGGGGCGTTTGACCCGCAGCGTGATGGAAGAAACCCTGCGCAAGACCCTTGGCATCAGCTGCATGTTCATGTGGATCATCCTCGCCGCCCTGTGCTTCGGCGCTGTGTTCGACGGCCTCGGTGCGGTCAAGGCGATTGAGGCGTTCTTTCTCGACAGTCTCGGCCTGGGGCCATGGGAAGTGCTGATCCTGATGCAGCTATCGTTCATCCTGATGGGCATGTTCCTTGATGACACCGCCATGCTGGTAATCGTCGCCCCCTTGTATATCCCGCTGGTCGGTGCGCTGGGCTTTGATCTGGTCTGGTATGGCGTGCTCTACACCATCACCTGCCAGATCGCCTATATGACGCCGCCCTTCGGCTACAACCTGTTCCTGATGCGCGCCATGGCTCCGCCGGAAGTCTCGCTGCGCGACATCTACGTTTCGGTGACTCCATTCGTGCTGATCATGGTCCTGGCGCTGGTGCTGGTCATGGTCTTCCCGCAGATCGCCCTGTGGCTGCCGCAGTGGCATTACGGCGGGTGAGCACATGAATTTCAGCTGTAGGCCAGCGCAGTCGTACCGACAAAGCCAGTGAGGATTGCCGCGGCGCAGCGCCGCTTATGCCGTACGCAATCCTCAAGGGCTTTTGAGCAATCAGGTGCAGGTTGCCCCTCTGAAAACCCTGCCAGTGCCCCGTGGGCCAGGCAGTGCGGTTGTATGCCATCTGAATCGACAAGCCTGGAGATAACAGCATGAGTACGAGACGCAGTTTTCTGAAAACCGCCGCGGTAGCAACCGGGGCAGCAGGGGCAACGGCATTGGGTTCGGCGCATATCTACGCCGCCGAGCCGAAGAAAATCGTCTGGCGCCTGCAAACCTATGCCGGCGCGGCCTTGGGCGAACATGTGATCAAACCGTCCATTGATGCCTTCAACAAGGCCGCCAATGGCGAGATGGAAATCCAGCTCTATTACGCCGACCAACTGGTGCCCACCGGCGAGCTGTTCCGCGCCATGCAGAAGGGCACCATTGATGCGGTGCAGAGCGATGACGACTCCATCGCCGCGCCCGTAGATATTTCTGTATTCGGCGGCTATTTCCCGTTTGCCACCCGTTACAGCCTGGATATTCCGGTGTTGTTCAACCAATACGGGCTCAATGAAATCTGGGCCGAAGCCTATGGCGAGGTCAAAGGCGTGACCTGGCTCGGTGCCGGCGCCTGGGACCCGTGCCACTTCGCCACGGTCGAGCCGATCACCAAGCTTGAGCACCTCAAGGGCAAGCGCATTTTCACCTTTCCCACTGCCGGTAAATTCCTCACCCGCTTTGGCGTGATCCCGGTGACCCTGCCTTGGGAAGATGTCGAGGTGGCGATCCAGACCGGAGAGCTGGACGGCATTGCCTGGTCCGGCATCACCGAGGACTACACCGTCGGTTGGGCCAACGTAACCAAGTACTTCCTTACCAACAACATCTCCGGCGCTTGGTGCGGCTCCTACTTCGCCAACTCGGACAAATGGGCCGAGGTGCCCGAGCACCTGAAAACCCTGTTCAAATTGTGCATGGACAGCTCCAACTACTACCGCCAGCACTGGTACTGGGGTGGTGAAGCGCAACTGCGGGTCGAGGGCGGCAAATTGCAGCTGACTTCAATCCCGGCCGAGGAGTGGGCCACCGTTGAGGCCGAAGCCCAGGTGTTCTGGGATGAAATCGCCAAGACCAGCCCACGCTGCGCCCGTGTGGTGGAAATCTTCAAGAAGTACAACGCACTCATGGCCAAGGCCGGCGCGCCCTATCGCGGCTAGTGCTGTGTTGCTTGCACCCTACGCCCGCAGCGCAAGATGCGGGCGTATTTTTTTGCGTGGCAGGCAGGCGGCTCAGTCAGTGCGCGTAGCGATTGTGCAGGGCCTGGAAGCGACCATCCTGCTGCACTCGTTGCAAAGCAGCGCGCCAGCGCGCGATGTCCTGCTCCGGCATGCCACGGGACAGGGCGATAAAGCCTTCATCGCGGCCCAGTTGCACGGCGCTTGGGCGCACCTTGTCGGCCGCGACGCCCGCCTCGCGCAGCCTCTGCGCCAGCTCTGAGTCAGCCGAGGCAACCAGCGCGATCCGGCCGGCTGCGAGCATGCTGAAGCAGGTGCTGTAAGTGTTGTTGCGCTTTAGTTGGGTGAACGCCATGGCTGTCAGGCGTTCGTCATGGGAGCTGCCGTTGAGTACGCACACCGGCAGGTTCTTGGCATCCTCCAGGCTGAGGATGCCGGTGGGCCGTTGGGTGTTTTCGTAGAGCCAGTCGGTCTCTTCCCAGATGGGCCCGACCCAGTGCGCCAGCGGCAGGCGTTCCGGGGTTTTGGCAAGGTTGAAGAGCACCACATCGTCACGCTGTTGCAGTTGCGCCAGACCACGCGCCAAGGGCACTTCCTGGATTGGCAGCGGCTCGGCCATATCAGTCAGCAACTCGCGCACCAGCTCCAGATAGAACGCCCGCTTGCCGGCATGTTCGCGTCCGCGTAACTGGCCGTCGATCAGTACGGCTTGGCTATCCAGGCTGTGGGTGTAGATCAGCCAGTCACGGGCCAAGCAGGCCGTAGGCGCAAGCCAGGCAGCCAGTACCAGCGCCACTGCGGCGGCAACTGCTGTGCGATGCCGAGTCTGGCCGGGCGCTGGCAGGGTGCGGGGCATCGGGTTCAAACAATCTCCGGTATGGCTTCTGGCGGCCGCTTGGCGCATGCAGCCAAGTGTTCGGCGGGCGGTGATCTGTGCTTTTACAGCAGAGCAGTGTCTGCCGTCACCTGTGATGCAACTTGTGCGGGTTGTTTTGCCTAATTGACCAGCCAACTTGGCAAACCTGTACCACACTGATGGAGCTTTTTGCCGGGTGTTCTAACAGGCGTTGGGTAGTCGTCAGGGCGCGTTGTGTAGTGGTTGTGGGGATGCGCTTGAGACGCTGTTGTTGCCTGCAGGACTGACACCGGATGTCGGCCATAAAAACAATAGACAGGTGCATTTATGCTCAATCCGCGAGACGTGAAAACCGTTCAGGATGCCAAGCGCATTGTCGAAGAGCGCGGCCTCAGCCATATCAAGGTTGGGGTGTTCGATAACGATGGCGTGATGCGCGGCAAATACCTCAGCCGCAGCAAATTCTTCTCTGCCCTCGACAGCGGCTTTGCCTTCTGCGATGTGGTGCTCGGCTGGGACGTGAAGGACCAGCTTTATGACAACGCCCAGTACACCGGCTGGCACACCGGCTACCCGGATGCGCCGGTGCGGGTGCTGCCGCATACCTGCCGCGACTTACCCTTCGAGAACGGCATGCTGCTGTTTATCTGCGAGTTTGCCGAGGCAGCGGAAAAGGTCTGCCCACGCGGCACCCTGCGCCGGGTGATCGAGCGCTGCAAGGCCATGGGCTTTGATGCTTTTGCAGCGCTGGAATATGAATTCTTCATGTTCGATGAAACCCCGGAGTCGGCCCGCGAGAAGGGTTTTCGCAACCTCAAACCGTTTACCCCGGACTGGTTTGGCTACTCGATGATTCGCAACTCGGTACACGCCGAGCTGTACCACGAGATCCTCGAAATGGCCGAACGCATGGACTTCCCCATCGAAGGCCTGCACACCGAAACCGGCCCAGGCGTGCTGGAGGCGGCGATTGCCTATGACCGCGCGGAAGCTGCCGCCGACAAGGGCGCGCTGTTCAAAACCTTTATGAAGGTGCTGGCCCAGCGCAACGGCCTGATGGCCACCTTTATGGCCAAGTGGTCGGGCAAATATCCGGGGCAGAGCGGGCATATCCATGTGTCCCTGCGTGATCTGGCCAGCGGCAAGTCGGCGTTCTATGACCCGAGCCAGGCGCACAACATGAGCAAGATTCAGCGCCACTTTCTTGCTGGGCAGCAGCGCCTGATGCCGGAGTTCCTCTGCATGGTGGCGCCCACGCTGAACAGCTACCGGCGGCTGATTCCCGGTTTCTGGGCGCCCACCGATGCCACCTGGGGTGTGGAAAACCGTACTGCTGCGTTGCGGGTCATTCCCGGTAGTGACAAGTCCCAGCGTCAGGAATATCGCCTCGGTGCGGCCGACGGCAATCCGTTTCTGGCCCTGTCGGTGGCGCTCGGCTCCGGTCTGTATGGCGTGATGCAGCAGTGGGAGCCAACTGAGCCGGTGGTGGGTAATGCCTACGCGATGAAGCACCCCGAGGAGCTGGCTCTGCCGCGCACTCTGTGGGATGCCGCGCAACGGCTGAAGGCCTCGACGGCGGCACGTGAGCTGTTTGGCGATGAGTTTGTCGAGCACTTTGCCGCCAGCCGCGAGTGGGAAGAGCGCGAATACCGCCGGCATGTCAGCGACTGGGAACTGGATCGCTACTTCGAAATTATCTAGCGCGCGGCCCCGGCTGATTGGGCTTATGGAGTCTTTTCAATGAGCAAACTGCAATGCATTTCTCCCATCGACGGCTCGGTGTATGTCGAGCGCCATCTGGCCTCCAATCCTGAAATTCAGGCTGCCCTGGCCAGGGCCGAGCTGGCGCAGCAGGCCTGGAAGACCACCCCGCTGGCTGAACGCATCGCCATCGGCCGTAAGGCGATTGCTGCGTTCGCCGCCAAGGAAACCCAGCTGGCTGAAGAGCTGTGCTGGATGATGGGCCGGCCGATCCGCTATGCCGCAGGCGAAGTGCGCGGTTTTGTCGAGCGTGCCAGCTATATGGCGGACATTGCCGAGAGCGCCCTGGCGGATATCCAGGTACCGGAAAAGCCTGGGTTTATCCGTTTTATCCGCCGCGAGCCGTTGGGCGTGGCGCTGGTGATCGCCCCCTGGAACTACCCCTACCTGACTGCGGTGAACGCGGTGATGCCGGCGCTGCTGGCCGGCAATGCGGTGCTGCTCAAGCATTCAGCGCAAACGCCATTGTGCGCTGAGCGCATGGTGGAGGCCTTCAGCGAAGCTGGCTTGCCGGACGGGGTATTCCAGTACCTGCACCTGAGCCACGGCGAGACCGAGGCGCTGATTCAGGCGCCGACCATCGCCCACGTGGCCTTCACCGGTTCGGTACCCGGCGGCACCATGGTCGAACGGGTGGCAGTAGGTCGCTTTCTCAGCATCGGCCTGGAACTGGGCGGTAAGGACCCGGCTTATGTGCGCGCCGACGCCGACCTGGCCCACGCGGTGGAGACCACGATTGATGGGGCGTTCTTCAACTCCGGACAATCCTGCTGCGGCATCGAGCGCATTTATGTGCACGAATCGCTCTACGACGCCTTCGTCGAGCAGGCGGTGGCGTTGGTCAAACAGTACAAGCTAGGGCGTTCCGATGACCCGGACACCACCCTTGGCCCATTAGTGCGTGCCGAGGCGGCGGATTTCGTCCGTGGGCAGATTCACGACGCTGTTGAGCAGGGCGCCACTGCCCATCTGGTGCCGGCCGACTTTGCTATGGACCATCCCGGCTCGCAGTACCTGGCGCCGCAGGTGCTGACCAACGTGAATCACGGCATGCGTGTGATGACCGAAGAATCCTTCGGTCCGGTAGTAGGCATCCAGAAGGTCAAAGATGACGAAGAAGCCCTGGCGCTGATGAACGACAGCGAGTTCGGCCTGACGGCCGCGATCTTCAGCCGTGACGTAGATACCGCCATGGCCCTGGCTGACCGGGTGCAGGCGGGCACGGTGTTTCTCAACCGCTGCGACTACCTCGACCCGGCGCTGGCCTGGACCGGGGTGAAGAATTCCGGTCGCGGCTGCACCCTGTCTAGCGTGGGCTTCGAGCATGTTACCCGGCCGAAATCCTTCCATTTCAAGACTCAGTTGTGAGGCACGCCATGGACCTGAATCACTACCGCATGAACTGGAATTACCCGACCTCGGTGCGCGTCGGCGTTGGCCGTGTCAGCGAGCTTCCGGCGGCTTGCCGGCAACTGGGCATGAGTGCACCGCTGTTGGTCACCGACCCTGGCCTGGCTGCCTTGCCAATGATCGACCGTGCGCTATTGCACTGCCGAGATGATGGTCTCAAGGCCGGCTTGTTCCATGGCATCAAGGGCAACCCCACCGGGCAGAACGTGATGGACGGGGTGGCCGCATTCAAGGCCGGTAAGCATGACGGGGTGATCGCCTTTGGCGGCGGTTCGGCGCTGGATGCCGGCAAGGCCATCGCCCTGATGGTCGGCCAGGATCGACCGCTGTGGGATTTCGAGGACATCGGCGACAACTGCAATCGCGTCAATGTTGCCGGCATGGCCCCGGTGGTAGCGGTGCCAACCACTGCCGGCACCGGCTCGGAAGTCGGCCGCGCCTCGGTGATTACCGATGATGCTGCGCATATCAAACGCATCATCTTCCACGCACGCATGTTGCCGGCGCTGGTGATCCTCGACCCAGAGCTGACCCTCGGCCTGCCGGCCAAGATCACCGCCGCCACCGGCATGGATGCGCTGTCGCATAACCTGGAGGCCTTCTGCTCACCGCTGTTCCACCCCATGGCCGAAGGCATTGCCCTGGAAGGCATGCGCCTGGTGCAGCAGTATTTGCCGCGCGCGGTGGCGCAGGGCAGCGATGTGGAAGCGCGCTTGCAGATGCTGGTGGCCTCGAGCATGGGCGCCACCGCATTCCAGCGTGGCCTGGGCGCCATGCATGCTCTGGCCCATCCGCTCGGTGCGCTGTACGACGCCCACCACGGCCTGCTCAATGCAGTATTGATGCCTTACGTGCTGGTTGCTAACCGCGAACGTATCGAGCCGCAGATGGAGAAAATGGCGCGCTACTTGAACCTGGCCAAGCCTGGTTTTACGGGCGTGCTGGAATGGGTGATGGCGCTGCGTGAGCAGGTCGGTATCCCGCACAGCCTGGGCGAGATTGGCATTGATGATGTGCGCATCGAGCAGGTTGGACAGATGGCCGAGGTTGACCCATCCGCCGGCACCAACCCGATTGCCTTTACCGCTGCGCAATACAGTCAGTTGTTCGAAAAAGCCCTGCGCGGCACCCTCTAATCTCTGGCCTTACCAGCGCTGCTCGCGTGGGCGAGCAGCGCTGTAGCGAACAGATACATGACCCGCCGGTTCTTCGCTTGCGCTGCCTGCGCGTGACTCCTTATATTCCCCCGGCATTTAAGCGCGCCCGGCTTGCGCCTGCCCGGCTGCAAGCAGGGTCTGTTACCGCAATGGTGAGAGGCCATGATCGAAATAAAAAACCTAACCAAGCGTTTTGCGCAGCACACGGCTGTTGACGACCTGTCCTTCAGTGTTAAGCCCGGTGAAGTGCTGGGCTTTCTCGGCCCTAACGGTGCCGGCAAATCCACCACCATGAAGATGCTCACCGGCTTTCTGGCGCCGACTTCAGGCAGTGCCAGCATCCTCGGTTTCGATATCCAGAAAGACACCCTCAAGGCCCAGCGGCAGATCGGTTATCTGCCCGAAGGCGCGCCGTGCTACGGCGATATGACGGTGCGCAGCTTCCTCGAATTTATCGCCGAGGTGCGAGGTTTCAAAGGCGCCGAGAAGCGTCAGCGGGTGGCCAAAGCGGTGGCTCAAGTCGAGCTGGACGCCGTGCTGGAACAGTCGATCGAAACCCTGTCGAAAGGCTTCAAGCGTCGCGTCGGCCTGGCCCAGGCGATTCTGCATGATCCCAAGGTGCTGATCCTCGACGAACCCACCGACGGCCTCGACCCCAACCAGAAGCACCAAGTGCGCAAGCTGATCCAGAGCCTGGCCCACGACAAGATCGTGATCATTTCCACCCACATCCTCGAAGAAGTGTCCGCTGTGTGCACCCGCGCGGTGGTAATCGCCCACGGCAAGCTGCTGGCCGACGGCACGCCGCTGGAGCTGGAGAGCCGCTCGCGTTATCACCAGGCCGTCACCCTGGTGGCTGCCGAGCCGCTCGATCAGGCCGCGCTGGCTGCGCTGCCGGGCGTGGCCGGGGTGGAAGAAAATACCCTGGAACACAGCCTGAGCATCCTCGCCAAACCGGGTGAAGTGATCTTCCCGCAGGTCAACGCGCTGATCGCGGAGCGCGGTTGGCAGGTCAAGGAATTGAATGTCGAACGCGGGCGGCTGGACGAAGTGTTCCGCAGCCTGACCCGTGGGGAGGTGGTATGAGTCAGTTGTCGGTGATCTTCAAGCGCGAGCTGGCGAGCTACTTCGCCACGCCGCTGGCTTACGTGTTTATCCTGATTTTCCTGGTGCTGTCCGGGGTGTTCACCTTCTACCTCGGCGGCTTCTTCGAGAGCGGCCAGGCCAACCTCGCGCCGTTCTTCAACTTCCACCCTTGGCTGTATCTGTTTCTGGTGCCGGCAATTGCCATGCGCCTGTGGGCCGAAGAGCGCAAGAGCGGCACCATCGAGCTGCTGATGACCCTGCCGATCACCCGTTTCGACGCGGTCACTGGCAAGTTTCTCGCCGCCTGGGTGTTTGCCGGTTTGGCGTTGCTGCTGACCTTCCCGATGATCATCACCGTCAACTACCTGGGTGAGCCGGATAATGGCGCGATCATCACCGGCTATATCGGCAGCTGGCTGCTGGCGGGTGCCTACCTGGCGATTGGCTCGTGCATGTCGGCCCTGGCGAAGAACCAGGTGATCGCCTTTATCCTGGCGGTCAGCGTGTGCTTCCTGTTTATCGTCAGCGGCTTCCCCATGGTGCTCGACGGTTTCAGTGGCTGGGCGCCGCAGTGGCTGGTGGATGCCGTGGCTTCGCTGAGCTTCCTGACCCGTTTCGATGCGATCAGCAAGGGCGTGATCGACCTGCGCGACCTGTTGTATTTCCTCATCCTGATCGCCGCCTGGTTGGCGGCAACAGCGGTGGTTATCGACCTGAAGAAAGCTGACTGAGGCCGCCCATGAAAAAGCTGATGGTTTCCAGCGCCGGGCTTGCACTCATTGCCCTGGCGTTTCTCGCCTTCAACCTGTTCTCCAGCGTCAGCCTTAGCGGCGTGCGTCTGGATCTGACCGAGCAGAAGCTCTACACCCTCTCCAGCGGCACCGAGCAGATTCTTGCCGAGCTGGATGAGCCGGTGGAGCTGAACTTCTTCTACTCCGACACCGCGACCAAGGACTTGCCGGCGCTGCGCACCTACGCCAAGCGCGTCGAGGAAATGCTCAAGGCTTATCAGCGTGAGGCGGGCGACAAGCTCAAGCTGACGATCATCGACCCGGCGCCGTTTTCCGAGGACGAAGACAAAGCCGCCGAGTTCGGCCTGCAGGGCATTCCGCTGCAGCAGGGTGGCGATTCGATCTATTTCGGTCTGGCCGGCAAGAATGCCGAAGGCCTGACACAGGTGATCCCGTTTTTCGCCCTGGATCAAGAAGAGTTCCTCGAATACGAACTCAGCCGTCTGGTGCAGAGCCTGGCCAAGCCCGAGCGGCCGGTGGTCGGCGTGCTGTCTGGTTTGCAGGTCAACGGTGGTTTCGACATGGCCGCGCGGCAGCCGACACCGGCCTGGATGCTGATCGAGGAAATTCGTCAGCTGTTCCAGATCGAAAGCCTCAAGCGTAATGTCGACCTGATCCCTGAGAAGGTCTCGGTACTGCTGCTGATTCATCCCAAGCAGCTGCCTGAGCAGACCCTGTATGCGATTGACCAGTTCGTCCTGCGCGGCGGCAAGCTGCTGACCTTCGTTGACCCGTTCAGCGAGGCCGATACCCAGGCCGAAATGCCCGGCGAGATGGTCATCGACAAGGCCTCCGACTTGCCGGAACTGTTCAAGGCCTGGGGCCTGCGCATGGTGCCGGACCAGGTGCTTGGCGACGGCTCGTATGCCATGTCGGTGAGCATGGGCGAAGGCCAGCGTCCCGTGCGTCACGCTGCCTGGCTGAGCCTGCCGAAGAATGCCCTGGACAAGGACGACATCAGCACCGCCTCGCTGGAAACCATCACGGTGGCCACTGCCGGCATGCTGGAACCGCTGAACGACGCGAAAACCCAGTTCATCCCGCTGGTGCGCAGCTCGCATTACGCCATGCCGTTTGATGTCAAACGCTTCGGCATGCTGGCCAATCCGGAAGAGCTGATCCGCGAGCTGGAACCCACCGGTGAGCGCTATACCCTGGCCGCACGTATCAGCGGCCCGGCGCAAACGGCTTTCCCTGAGGGCATCGAGGGGCAGAAGGATGGCCTCAAGCAGGCGGACACGATCAACGTGATTGTGGTGGCCGACACCGACATGCTCACCGACCGCATGTGGGTGCAGGTGCAGGACTTCTTCGGTCAGCGTATTCCGCAGCCGTGGGCGGATAACGCCGGTTTTGCGATCAACGCGCTGGACAATCTGGCCGGCTCCGAAGCGCTGATCAGCGTGCGCTCTCGCGGTCGCTTCACCCGTCCATTCGAGGTCGTAGACGCCATTCAGCGTGACGCCGAGGTGCAGTTCCGCGAGAAGGAGCAAGCCCTGCAAACGCAACTGGCCGACACCGAGCAGAAGCTTGCCGCCCTGCAGCAGAACCAGGATCCGAGCAAGGCCCTGGAACTGACGCCTGAGCAGCAGGCCGCGGTGCAGCAGTTCGTGCAGCAGAAACTGGCGATCCGCAAGGAACTGCGCGATGTGCGCTACCAACTGAATGCCGATATCGAAGCCCTGGGCAGTAAGCTCAAGTTCCTCAATATCGCCCTGGTGCCGCTGGTGCTGACCTTGGGCGTGCTGGCGCTGTGGCTGTGGCGTCGCCGCAAGCAAGGCTGATCCCGTCTGTATCTGCAAAGGGCCGCTTTATGCGGCCCTTTGTTTTTCTGTCATCCCGGTCAGATAATGCCCGCGCGCAAATGCGCCAAGCGGATCGCCGTGACCGATCTAACCAGTCCTGCTCCACTGTTTTGAGGATTAATTAGATGCCTACCCTCCTGGTCAAAATATTCGAAGGCCGCAGCGATGAGATCAAGCGCGAGTACGCCAAAGCCCTGACCGACGCCTCGACCAAAGTGCTTGGCTGCGACGCCAGCGCGGTAGATGTGATCTTCGAAGAGGTCAAAAAAGGCGACTGGGCCACCGGTGGTGTGATGTGGTCTGAGCGCGACTAGCCCTGGGTCGGGGATGGGTTATCCGTTGCACGATGAGCCCATCCTCTGGCCTGCTTTCTTCTCCGTAAATATCGCTGCATAGCTTGTCCTGTATGACCTGTAGCCTGCCGGCAAAAAGTCCTTTTCAGGCATAAACGCTGTTTTATACTCGGCCTTCGGTGATGGCTGGGCACTCGCCTGCAGGCCGCGCCAAACAATAAAAACTGCACGCTGGAGATACAGGTAATGGCTGAGCGCGAGACAGGCACCGTCAAGTGGTTCAATGATTCCAAGGGTTATGGCTTTATTCAGCGCGAGAGCGGCGCGGACGTGTTCGTGCATTTCCGTGCGATCCGTGGCGAAGGTCATCGCACCCTGCTCGAAGGGCAGAAGGTCGAGTTCGCCGTGACCCAGGGCCAGAAAGGCTTGCAGGCTGACGACGTGTCCGCCGTTTAAGTCCACTCCCGCAGTAGAAAAGCCCATCACCGATGGGCTTTTTGCTTTCTGTCCTTTGGTCGTTTTCCCCTAGGCAAAAATGCGACAATCGCCGCCTTCCTGCTCGTCCCCTTGACCCCATCCCGCGATTACCCGATGACCGACGCCACGCCCGCCGTTGACCAACTGCTGAAAAACCTCGACCAGACCCTGCTGGGCGACCGTCATCGCCTGCGCCGCCAGTTGCATGAGCTGCGCAAGCAGACGCCGGTGGACGAAGCCAAGCTGGCGCAGTGGCTGCAGCGTTTCGAGGCGTCCCGTGCCAAGGTCGAGGCGCGCCGGCTCAGTGTGCCGACCATGCGTTACGACGATGCGCTGCCGATTGCCGCCAAACGCGATGAAATCAAAGCCGCCATCGCCGCGCACCAAGTGGTGGTAATCGCCGGGGAAACCGGATCGGGCAAGACCACTCAGTTGCCGAAAATCTGCCTGGAACTGGGGCGTGGCGTACATGGACTGATCGGCCACACCCAACCACGGCGCCTGGCCGCGCGCAGCGTGGCTACTCGGGTTGCCGAGGAAATTGGCACGCCGCTGGGCGAGCTGGTCGGCTATCAGGTGCGTTTCGAGGACCAGAGCAACGAGCGCAGCCTGATCAAACTGATGACCGACGGCATCTTGCTGGCAGAAACCCAGCACGACCGCTACCTGGAAAAGTACGACACGATCATCGTCGACGAAGCCCACGAACGCAGCCTGAACATCGACTTCCTGCTGGGCTTTCTGAAAACCCTGCTGGTGCGTCGCCCTGACCTGAAGCTGATTATCACCTCGGCGACCATCGACCTGCAGCGCTTCTCCGAGCACTTCGGCGGCGCGCCGATTGTCGAAGTGTCCGGGCGTACCTTTCCGGTGGACACCTGGTACCGGCCGCTGGCGGCTGAGCAGGACGAAGACGGTAACCGCGTTGAGGAAGACCTCTCGGTCGATCAGGCGATCCTCGCCACGCTGGATGAAATCAGCGC
The DNA here is from genome assembly GCF_902506525.1 of Pseudomonas sp. 9AZ. Classification (NCBI taxonomy): domain Bacteria; kingdom Pseudomonadati; phylum Pseudomonadota; class Gammaproteobacteria; order Pseudomonadales; family Pseudomonadaceae; genus Pseudomonas; species Pseudomonas sp. 9AZ. The sequence goes on along the minus strand of NZ_LR733840.1, from coordinate 3,235,155 downwards.
GTTCGAGAAGAGCGAAGGCAAACGCCCCGGTGACGTCCTGGTGTTCCTGCCCGGCGAGCGCGAAATTCGCGACGCTGCCGAGGTGCTGCGCAAAGCCAACCTGCGCCTGACCGAAGTGTTGCCGCTGTATGCGCGCCTGACCCCGGCCGAGCAGCAGAAGATTTTCGCGCCCATGGGCGCGCGCAAGATCGTCCTGGCCACCAACGTTGCGGAAACCTCGCTGACCGTGCCGGGCATCCGTTATGTGATCGACTCCGGCACGGCGCGCATCAGCCGCTACAGCTACCGCGCCAAGGTGCAACGTTTACCGATTGAGGCCATCAGCCAGGCCAGCGCCAACCAGCGTAAGGGCCGCTGCGGGCGGGTCGAGCCAGGCATCTGCATCCGCCTGTACAGCGAGGAAGATTTCAACGGCCGCCCGGCCTTTACCGATCCGGAAATCCTGCGTACCAACCTGGCGGCGGTGATCCTGCAGATGCTCCACCTGCGCCTCGGTGAGATCGACGCCTTCCCCTTTATCGAGCCGCCGGATGGCAAGGCCATCAGCGACGGCTTCAACCTGCTGCAGGAACTCTCGGCGGTTAATCGCGAAGGGCAACTGACGCCGTTGGGTCGTCAGCTGGCGCGTTTGCCGGTGGACCCGCGCCTAGGTCGCATGGTGCTGGAAGGCGCCAAGCAGGGCAGCCTGGAAGAAATCCTGATCATCGCCAGTGCGCTGTCGGTGCAGGATGTGCGCGAGCGTCCGTCCGACCGTCAGCAGGCTGCCGACCAAGCCCACGCGCAGTGGAAGGACGTGGATTCCGATTTCGCCGCGCTGATCAACCTGTGGCGCGGCTTTGAAGAACAGCGCCAGGCTTTGGGGGCAAGCGCGCTGCGCAGCTGGTGCCGGAAGAACTTCCTCAATTACTTACGCCTGCGTGAGTGGCGCGATGCGCATCGCCAGTTGGTGCTGATTACCCGTGATTTGCAGCTCGGCAAACCGGCGAGCGAGACGGGTAGGGGCGAGCCGCGCGCTAAAGAGCAGACGCCTACTACCCAGGACCGCCGGAATGCCGGACCACAACTATCAGCGGCCCAGAAAGAAAAAGAGCTGGCCGAAAAAGACCAAGCCGCGCAGCGCGCCAAAGGCTACGCCGCCGTGCACAAGGCGATTCTCGCCGGCCTGCTTAGCCAGATCGGCCAGAAAACCGAAGACGGCGACTACCTCGGTGCCCGTCAGCGGCGTTTCTGGGTGCATCCGTCCTCGGTGATCGGCCGTAAAAAGCCCACTTGGCTGATGGCCGCCGAGCTGGTCGAAACCACCAAGCTGTTTGCGCGCACGGTGGCGAAGATCGAGCCAGACTGGATCGAGCCGTTGGCCGGCCACCTGATCAAGAAAAACCACCTGGAGCCGCACTGGGAGAAGAAGCGCGGCCAGGTCGTGGCCTATGAACAAATCAGCCTGTACGGCCTGATCGTGGTCGGCCGCCGTGCGGTGCACTTCGGTCCTATTGATCCCGTGGCCTCGCGTGAGCTGTTTATCCGCGAGGGCCTGGTCGGTGGCGAAATCAACTCGCGGGCCAAGTGCCTGACGGCCAACCGTCAGTTGCTGGAAAAACTCGACGAACTGGAAGCCAAGGCACGCCGTCGCGACATCCTTGCCGACGAGGAAACCCTGTTTGCCTACTACGAGGCGCGCCTGCCGGCGAACATCTACCAGAGCGCCACCTTCGACAGCTGGTACAAAACGGAGAGCGCAAAAAATCCGCAGCTGCTGATCATGCGCGAAGAGGATGTACTCGCTCGCGATGCCAAGGAAGTCACCGCTGCGCAGTACCCGGACACCCTGCGGCTGGGCGAGCTGACCCTGCCGCTTACGTATCACTTCGAGCCCAACCACCCGCGTGACGGCGTGACCCTTCGCGTGCCCGCGCCGTTGTTGCCGCAATTGCCGCCTGAGCGCCTGGAATGGTTGGTGCCGGGGCTGCTGGAGGCCAAATGCATGGCCCTGGTGCGCGGCCTGCCCAAGGCGCTACGCAAGAACTTTGTGCCGGTGCCGGATTTTGTCGGTGCCGCCCTGGGCAAGATCAGTTTTGCCGACGGCAGCCTGCCCGAGGCCCTGGGCCGTGAGCTGACGCGCATGACCGGCACGCGGGTCAGCGACGAGGCTTGGGCCGAGTCCGCCGCGCAGCTCGAGGGTCATCTGCGGATGAATATCGAAGTGGTCGACAACCAGGGCAAGCCCCTCGGTGAAGGCCGCGACCTGGCCGAGCTGACCGCGCGTTTCAGCGAAGCGACTCAGGCGGGTCTAGCCCTGCCGAAAACCGCCAAGAGCCAGCAACCGGTGGAGGCCAAGGCCTTTAGTGAAGTGGCGGCGAAGACTCAGCAACAGGTCGCGGGTCTGTCCATGACCGTCTACCCGGCGCTGGTGGAAGAGGCAGGCGTGGTCAAGGAAGAGCGCTTCCCGACCCTGGCCGAAGCCGAGTTTCAGCATCGTCGTGCGCTGCAGCGCTTGCTGTTGCAACAACTGAGCGATCAAGCCAAGTTCCTGCGCGGCAAGCTGCCGGGGCTGACCGAGCTGGCATTGCTGTACCGCGATATGGGCCGGGTCGATGCGCTGGTTGAGGACATTCTGCTGGCCAGCCTCGACAGCTGCATCCTTGAAGACAGCGAGCCGCTGCCGCGCGACGGTGCGGGCTTGGCGGCTCTGGCCGAGCGTAAGCGTGGCGACTGGACCGGCGAGGCCGAACGCCTGGCCAAGCTGACCCTGGAAATTCTCAAGCTCTGGCACGGCCTGCAGAAGCGCTTCAAAGGCAAGATCGACCTGGCTCAGGCCATGGCACTCAACGACATCAAGCTGCAGCTGAGCAACCTGGTCTATCCCGGTTTCGTCCGCGAAACCCCGGCGCAGTGGCTTAAGGAAATCCCCAGATATTTGAAGGCCATCGAGCAACGCCTGGACAAGATCGCCGGCCAGGTGCAACGCGACCGCGTATGGAGCGGTGAGCTGGCGGGCTACTGGGAGCAGTACCAGGCGCGCCTGGGTAAACACAGCCAGGAAGGCAAGCGCGACCCGCAGCTGGTGCTGTACCGCTGGCTGCTGGAGGAATACCGCGTTTCGCTGTTCGCTCAGCAGCTGGGCACCAAGCTGCCAGTCTCCGACAAGCGTTTGAGCAAGCAGTGGAGCAGCGTCGAAGCTTAAGCGCCCCTGTAGTATTGGCCTGAGTCGGCGGCTTGCTTGATCACCGGAAGGTACTGCTAGACTCAGGCCACATCCCGTCGTGCCCGCGTGAGTGATGATCTTGATTGCAGTCGATGTACGCCGCTCGTCCTTACTGCGCCTCCGCTTTTTGCTTGCCCTGTTGCTGCTGGCCTGTTGGCCGGGTCTGGCGGCAGCCACCTGTGAGAAGACGCTGCGCTGGGACGATGACCCGCCGTTCAGCATGCAAACGGCGGATGGCGCGGTGGTTGGCATCGACGTTGAAATCAATCGTGCGGCGCTGGCCCGTTTGGGCTGCCAGATCAAACTGCGCAAACTGCCCTGGGCGCGGGCGCTCAAGGAGCTGGAGCTGGGCCGCCTGGATATTCTGCCTGGCGCCTTTCGCCGGCCAGAGCGCGAGGTTTATGCGCATTTCTCCGGCCCGGTGCTGCCGCCCTCACGCAATATTCTGTTTATGCATGCCCCAGCACTGCAGCGCTGGCCCATCACCCAGCTGCTGGAACTGCAGCACAGCGAATTCCGCCTGGGCGCACAGATCAACGTGGCCTACGGTGCTGACTATGAGCAACTCATGCGTGACCCGGCGTTTGCCGCGCGGGTGGTGCAGGTGGCCAACCGCAACAACCTCTGGCGCATGGTCGGCAAGGGCCGCATCGATGGGGTGATTGCCGACGAAAACACCGGCGCCTACGAAATCCAGCAACTGGGCCTCAGCGAGCGGATCAAGCCCACAGCTGTAGTGGTATCCAGCGATGCCGCCGAGATTGCATTCAGCAAGCGCTCAATCGAGCCTGATTTTGCCCAGGCCTATGCCGATGCGCTGCATGAGCTGGTGGTGGATGGCCGTTATGCACGGATTGTGCAGCGCTATATACAGCCGTAAACGTGACTTGCTGAAAAATAGGTAGCGGTATCGCTATTGATTTAACGGCACTGTTACTCGCTCCGCTGCCTGTGTGATGCTGTGGCAAGACAATAATAAATAACAAGGAGCGCAGTTATGTTGGGAGATTTAGGGCTGTTTGTTGGGCTTGCGTTGCTCATCTGGATGGCGTTACGCGGCGTCAATATTTTAATTGCCGCGCTGTTGTGTTCGTTGGTGGTGGCTTTAACCAACGATCTGGAAGCGCCCAAGGCTTTGCTCGAATATTTTCCCTTCGGGCCGTTAGGGGCGTTCACTTTCGCCGGCAAGTTCTTTGTACTTTTTCTTTGTGGCGCGATCTTCGGCAAAGTCATGGCCGCCAGCCAAGCGGCCAGCAGCATTGCTCAAGCGATTACCCGTAGCCTGGGAATTCAACGCACCCTGTGGGTGAGTATGGTGGTCTGTGCCCTGCTGACCTATGGCGGTGTGGTGGTGTTTGTGGTGATTTTCACCATGTACCCACTGGGCATTACCTTGATGCGCGAGGCCAACTTGCCCAAACGGCTGTTTTGCGCAGCGACGGCTTTGGGCTCTGGCACATTCACCATGACCGCATTGCCGGGTTCACCCTCGATCCACAACGTGATCGCCTCCAGCGCTCTGGGCACTGATCTGTTCGCCGGTGCCTGGCTTGGCCTGCTGGCCAGCGCGGTGATGATCATCCTGGGTATGGCTTATGTGCAGCGTGAGTGGCGTATGGCCCGTGCCCGGGGCGAGGGGTTTGAGAGCAATGCTCAGGATTTGCGCATGCAGCAGTTGGCAGGGGAGCCCGGTACAGGCCCGCATTGGGGCATGGCTTTGCTGCCGATTCTCGTGGTGCTGGGCGTCATCATGTTGCCACGTTTGCTGTTGCTCAGCGGCGGGGTGACGGCGGGTGAGGGCATGCTCGGCCAAGTGCTGAACTTCAGTCAGCGTCAGCCCATTATCTGGCCGAGCCTGGCCCTGATAATTGCCACGCTGACGGCCATTCTGCTGTTCCCGGCGTTACGGCGGAATACCGTGGCGATGCTGGGGCAGGGCGCTGATGACTCCATCATGCCGCTGCTCAATACCGCTGCGGTGATCGGTTTTGGTGGCGTGGTCACCCAGACTGCTGGCTTCGGCCAATTCGTCAACTGGGTACTGTCGGTGGACATGCCGCCGCTGCTGTCCATTTTCGCCTCGGTCAGCGTGGTGTCAGGCATTGTCGGCTCGTCTTCCGGCGGCCTGCAGATCTTTATGCAAACCCTGGCCCCCAAATATCTGGAAATGGGCGTGGAGCCTGAGGTGCTGCACCGTATCGCCACCATTGCCGCTGGCGGCCTGGACTCGCTGCCACATTGTGGCGCGGTGATTGCCATGTTGATGATCATGGGGCTGAACCATAAACAGGCTTACAAGGACATCTTTGTGGTGACGGTACTGATCCCCGTGATTGCCGTATTTGTCTGCATCGGCGCATTGGGCCTGATGGCCGCTTGATAAGGCCGTTCCCGCACGTGGTCAGCCAATTCTGCTGCCCCGCTGTTGGCTGATGCCCGCGGGGCGGGTGCTGGGTTTTGCGCCCTAGGATGAGCGCGCGGTTGAGGATGCAGCCAAGGCTGTGGCTTTGGCATTGATGCCCTAAGGCGCACGAAGCAGTCGTGCGCCCGATGGTCGGGTTTAGGCGTCAGGGTTGAATGCCACCGTAAAACAGCTGCCGCCTTCCTCCAGGTTGCGTACCGAGATCATCCAGCCCTGTTTGCTGCAGATTCGTTTCACCAGAGAGAGGCCCAGGCCAAGTCCTTCCCCGCGCGCCTCTGCACCCCGTACAAAAGGCTGAAAGATCTGCTCATGTTGCTCCGGGGCAATGCCCATGCCGCTGTCTTCCACGCGAAAACCGCCGGTGGTCAGCACCAGGTGCACAAAGCCTCGCTCGGTGTAATGCAGGGCATTGCGTAGCAGGTTAGCCATGACTGTGTTGAGCAAAACCGGGTTGTAGAGGCCCGAATCCGGCCCCTCCTGTAGGCATTGGAAATCCAGGCCCTTTTCAGTGAGCAGCGGTCCCCAGCGGTTGGCTTGTTCCGTCGCCACATCGGTCAGGCTGCTGTTCGCCACAAAGGCACTTGCGTTGGCTTTATCGCGCGCCAGTTGCAGGAAGGTCTGCACCAGGTCGCGCATTTCTTCACTGGCCCGGCTGATGCGCTCAATCTGCTCGCGCTCACGCGGCGGCAAATGGCCTTCGGCCAACAATTCGCAGGAGGTAGCAATGATCATCAAGGGAGTGCGCAGTTCGTGGCTGACATCACTGGTGAACAGCCGCTCGCGCTCCAGCGATTGGCGCACCTGGCCCAGGGTGCTGTCGAAGGCCGCCGCCAGTTGACCCACTTCATCGTCGGGGTATTCGGGGGCCAGTGGTGGCGCCAGCACATGCAGCTGGTCGCGGTGGCGCACCTGCTGTGCCAGCCGACTCACCGGGGCCATGACCTTTCGAGCCATGATCAACCCAAGCCCCCAAGCACCGACCACGGTAAGCAGAAACCCCGCCAATACGACGTCGAACAGGGCTTGCTCATGGGCTTCGAATTCGTGCTGTTCCTGCGCCAGGAGATGGGTCTGGCCATTCATTTTGCGGCTGTAGACGTAGAACGCGGCGGTGCCGTCAACCACTTCGGTAAAGCCCGCCGGCAAATCGGCGAACCTTGCGGGTATCGGGTACTGCGGCTGTTCGGAGCTGAAAAACTGGGTCATGGAGTCGAGCCTGGGCGGGCGTCCATGCTGAATATCTTCCTCAAGCACCTTGCCCAGTTCTCGGTTCAACTCCTCGGAAACCAGGTTTTCTTCAATGAAGTGCACCACGGCCACGATGCTCAGTGAAAACAGGCCGCTGACCAAGGTGGTCATCAGCACGAAGGCAATCAGAATGCGCCTGGAAAAAGGCTGTTTAGACACCATCGGTCTGCTCCGCCAGTCGATAACCGACGCCATGCAAGGTGTGTAGCAATGGGGACGCGAACGGTTTATCGAGGACCTGGCGCAGCTGATGAATGTGGCTGCGCAGGCTGTCGCTGTCCGGGCAATCATCGCCCCACAGTGCATCCTCCAAGGCTTCGCGACGAACCACTGCGGGGCTTTTCTGCATCAGTACGGCCAGTAACTTGAGGCCCAGTGGGTTGAGTTTGAGCGGCTGTCCCGCCCGGCTGACATGCAGGGTGTCGAGGTCATAGACAAGGTCGGCGACTTTCAACTGGCGCTTGCGGCTGCCCTGGCTGCGCCTCAGGATCGCCTCAATCCGCGCCACCAGTTCAGACAGCGCAAACGGTTTGATCAGGTAATCGTCAGCCCCGGCCTGCAAACCTTGTAGCCGATCATCCAGGGCGTCGCGGGCGGTGAGCATCAGGATCGGTACCTCATTGCGGCCGTCCTCGCGCAGCCGTTTGCACACCTGATAGCCGTCAATGCCTGGCAGCATGATGTCCAGCACGATCAGGTCATAGTGTCCGGTGCTTGCCAGGTGCAGACCGCTCAGGCCGTCTTGTGCACAGTCAACGCTGAACCCCTTGAGCTGCAGGTAGTCGAGTACGTTGGCGAGGATGTCGCGGTTGTCTTCGATCACTAGGATGCGCACAGATAGAACTCTTTCTCTGGTTTTGACACTTTCTTCACATCCCGTTGACGCCTGGCTCACAGGCCTCGCCACAGACTGCGGCTCGTTCATCCAGCAAGGATCATACGATGCCTCAGCTTCATTACGCCCAACTGCGCTACCTGTCCATCATCGTGCTTGCCTGGCTGGCGGTGTTCGTCCTGACGCGCAGTGTACTGCTGCTCAGTCACCTGGCCGCTGTGGATGTAAGCCTGCTGCAATGGTTCGGTGTCTTCGGGGTTGGTCTGGTCGGTCTACGACCTGAGCTTTTTGCTGTATGCCACGTTGCCTCTGGCGCTTTACCTGCTGGTGTGTCCGGCCCGTCTATGGTGTCGGCGCTGGCATCAACGCCTGCTGCTTGGCCTGGTCGGCGTCAGCGTGTTTGCGATGCTGTTTACGGCGGTTGCCGAATGGCTGTTTTGGGATGAGTTCGGCGTGCGGTTCAACTTTATCGCCGTGGACTACTTGGTTTACTCGGAAGAGGTGATCAACAACATCCTCGAGTCGTACCCGATCTATCCGCTGATTGCGTTGCTCGCGGTGATCGCCATGGGGGTCAGCGTTGCATTGTATCGGCCGGTGGACGCCGCGCTTCAAGCACCACTCATGCCCCGCGGCCGTGCCTGTGCAGCCCTGGTAGCGCTGTGCGTGCTGGTCGGGTTGGATGGTCTGTCGGTTGGTCAGGACAGCCCGCGTGGCCTGGGTGGTAATACCTATCAGCGGGAGCTGGCCAGCAACGGGCCGTTTCAGTTCTTCGCAGCCTTTCGTAATAACGAACTGGACTACCCGCAGTTCTATGCAACGTTGCCGGCGCCGGAAGTGGCCAGCCTGTTGCGCGAGGAGGTGAGCGAAGCCAATGCCCGCTTTATCGGTCACGACCCTCAGGACATTCGCCGGTTGATCGACAACCACGGTCAGCCACAGGTGATGAACGTGGTGCTGGTCACCATCGAAAGCCTCAGTGCCAAATACCTGGGCAGCTTCGGCGATGCGCGAGGCCTGACGCCCAATCTGGATGCCCTGCGTCAGCAGAGCCTGAGCTTTACTAACTTCTACGCCACGGGCACACGTACCGACCGCGGATTGGAAGCGATTACCTTGTCCATACCGCCCACGCCTGGCCGTTCAATCGTCAAGCGTATTGGCCGTGAATCCGGTTATGGCAGCCTGGGTCAGCAGTTCAATGCCCGCGGTTATGACAGCGTATTTATCTACGGCGGGCGCGGCTACTTCGACAACATGAATGCCTTCTTCAGCGGCAATGGCTACCGCGTTGTCGACCAGAGCAGCGTGGCGGAAGGCGATATGACCTTCAAGAACGCCTGGGGCATGTCCGATGAGGATCTTTACCAGCAAACCCTCAAGGTCGCCGACGCGGATCATGCCCAGGGCAAACCCTTCTTCCTGCAACTGATGACTACCTCCAACCACCGGCCTTATACCTATCCCGATGGGCGCATCGACATCCCGTCCGGCGAGGGTCGTGAAGGCGCGGTGAAGTACACCGACTACGCGATCGGCCAGTTCTTGCAGCAGGCCAGAGCTAAACCCTGGTTCAACCAGACGGTCTTCGTCTTTGTGGCCGATCACACGGCCGGCAGTGCAGGCCAGGAGGACCTGCCGGTGGCGAACTACCACATCCCGTTGTTTATCTACGCCCCAGCCCTGATCCAACCCCAGGCATTCACTGAAGTGGCGAGCCAGATAGACCTGGCACCCACCCTGCTGGGATTGCTCAACATCGATTACAGCTCAACCTTTTTTGGCCGCAACGTGTTGCGTAAAGACCGCGCTCCTGGGCGGGCGCTGATTGGTAACTACCAGCACCTGGGGCTGTTCGACGGTCACGACCTCGCCATTCTCAGCCCGCGCCGGAGTATGCGCAGGCATGACGATGCGCTTGGGTTGAGCCACGAGTCTTCAAGTACGGTCCGCGACAGTTTGCTGCGCCGCGATATCGCCTACTACCAGGGCGCCAGCCACGCGTTTCAAAAACGCTTGATGGCGTGGCAGCCCTCAGCCCTGCCTGAAGCACAGCTCAGCAACCGCTAATCCCCGCACTGCTTCGGCAGTGCCTTGACTGGAGTGCAGTGATGGCAGTCGTACGCACGGCTCATACCAATCGCTACTTTGATTTTCGCCTTGCGCTGGGCATTCCCTTGGCGCTGATGGCGCTGCTCCTACTGCTGGACCCCAGTGGCGTGGACTTCGCACTTGCGAATCGGTTTTATGAGCCGGGGCTGGGGTTTGTCGGTCGGCATAATTTCTGGCTGGAAGACATCCTGCATGACCGCGCCAAACAGGGCGTGATCATTCTGGGCGTTCTGTCGATTGGCGGCTTGTTACTGAGCTTGGTGGTTAAGCAATGGCGGGCATGGAGCCTGCCGCTCGGCTATCTGGTGCTGTCTCTCGCGGTATCGACCAGCATTGTCACACCGCTGAAAAAGCTGACCGCGATGCAATGCCCCTGGAGCTTGACTGAGTTCGGTGGCGAAGAGGCGTTCAGCCCGTTACTGGGTGAGCGGGCCGTTACAGACCACCCTGGGCGTTGCTGGCCGGGTGGCCATGCGTCTGCCGGTTTCTCGCTGATTGCGCTGTTCTTTGCCCTGCGTGATCGCTACCCGCGAGGCGCCCGGGTCGCACTGGCGCTGGCATTGGGCCTGGGTACGATTTTTTCTATCGGGCGGGTGATGCAGGGCGCGCATTTCCTTTCGCACAACCTGTGGACCCTGCTCTTCGATTGGCTGATCTGCACGCTCTTTTACCGCTGGCTGCTGTATCGGCCGAGTGCCGTCTGTGACGCATCGCCAGCGCAACTCCCCGTCCACCCCTGGCGGAGCGATGCCTTATGAGCGGCAACCCTGGCAGTACTGTCCGCCTCGGATACCGGCATGGCGTAAGCATGCTGACTGTCAGTGTGCTCATCTGCCTGTTAAGTGGCTGCCAGAGCACGCGCGAGGCCATGATCGCCGAAGGGTATCCCGCCCCATTTGTTGATGGGTTTGAAGCCGGGTGCAGCAGCGGTCGGCAAGCGGCTGGAGCATTGGCCGACTTCCGCAAAGATGTTCCGCGCTACCTGCAGCAACCCCTCTACGCACAAGGTTGGGAAGATGGCTTTCGCCAATGCCAGGCCGCGCTGGAGAGCGCCATCGAACGTGAACTGCACGATAGCGACATGCGCGACCGGGAGTGGCGTCGGCATGTTGACCAGGCCATGGCTAAAGCCCTGCGCAGCAGCTGAAACTGGCTATCGAAGCGCCTGCTGTGCACCGCCCTGTGGGTTTAAGACCGCCTGTCAGTGAGGTGCTTTAGCCGTGGCTCGCTGAGCGCTGGTCGCCGAAAGTTGCCATGCACGCTGTGGCTCGACAAAATCGCGCACCGATTCGGCCCAATGGCCGGGTGGCGATGTTGAGAAGAGGCTGGAGTTGAACGAGCAAACACTATCCATGCGCCTGGAACGCGTGGCAGCGCATGTGCCCGCTGGGGCGCGGTTGGCGGATATTGGCTCGGATCACGCCTATCTCCCAGTGGCCTTGATGCGCCGTGGGGTTATCGAGGCCGCCGTGGCCGGAGAGGTGGCCTTGACGCCGTTTCACGCGGCTGAACGCAGCGTGCGTGAGAATGACTTTGCCCAACAGATCAGCGTGCGTCTGGCCGATGGCCTGGCGGCGATTGAGGCGGGCGATGCCATCACGGCGATCAGCATCTGCGGGATGGGCGGTGAGCGGATTCGCGACATCCTCGACAGCGGCAAGACGCGTCTGACGGGCCAGGAGCGGTTGATCCTGCAACCTAACGGCGGCGAGCAGCCGCTGCGCCAATGGCTGATGGACAATGGTTACCGCATCCTCAGTGAGGAAGTGCTGCGGGAAAACCGCTTTGCCTACGAAATCATCGTGGCCGAGCGCTCTGGCCCGGTGACTTACAGCGCCGAGGAGCTGTACTTTGGCCCGCTGCAAATGCAGGCGCGCAGCCCGGCGTTCCTGGCCAAGTGGCAGCGCCTGCTGCGCCTGAAGAAGCAGACCCTGGCTGACTTTGCCCAGGCACGGCAGACGGTGCCGGAAGAGAAGGTGCAGAAAGTCGCCCAACAGACGCAGTGGATTATGGCGTTGCTGGCGTAAGCCGGATTAACGCCGCAGCGCGCCGTGACAAAGAAATTATCCCTTTGCAGCCGCAGGCGGCCAACACTGAATACAATTTGCCCACCATCATCCCAGTGCCATGAACATGGCTGCACCGGACAAGGAACTCGCCAATATGGCTTCCCCAGACAAACAGCAAAAACGCGCCCAGCGGGCTAAAACCAAGGCCAAGCAGAATCGTATGGGCAAGCCCAAGGCCAATGTGATTCACCCGGTGTTGGCCAACCCACTGATCAACGAGCCGTTCGATGATGTCGACATCGACCTGAGTACCTTCGATTTCAAAGATATCGAGGAAAACGGCTTCGACCCCGCGCACTTCGATGACCTGTTCCAGGCGATGAAGATGGCTGAAGGCATCAGCCTGCTGGCGATGTGCCTGGTGTTTCTGCAATACCCGGTACTGGAGCTGGTGGTCGCAGAAGAGGCGGAGGAGGCCGCGACCGACTTTATGATGGGCCTGCTGATCGTCTATCGCGGGATGTTCCACGATGAAGACGAGGACGCTGCGGTGGACTGGATCGGCAGTGACGCGTTTCAGCATGCCTACAACGAAGCCTCGCTGATCCTGCAGCAAAAGAACGCGCGCAGCAGCGCCCGTTCTGAGTACAACCGCTAGGCAGTTGGCACGGTTCCGCCATCAATCACAAACTCGCTTCCGGTGATCGATGCCGCACGAGGTGAGGCCAGGAAAGCAATCAGCTCCGCCACCTCTGCAGGCTTGGCCGGGCGGCCGAGCGGAATCCCGCCGAGGGCATCCATGATGATGCGTTTGCCGCCGGCGTAATCGGTGCCGGCTTCCTGCGCCAATCGCTCGGCCAAGGCCACCGACGCTGCGGTCTCGATCCAACCCGGCGAAACCCGAATCACCCGTACGCCTTGCGGCGAGACTTCTTTCGACAAGCTTTTGCTGTAGGTCGACAGCGCCGCCTTGGCGGCTGCGTAAGCCGTGGTGGCCTCGGGCAAGGGCAAGCGGTTCTGAATCGAGGTCACATGGATGATCACCCCGCTCTGGCGCTTTAGCATCGCCGGGAGCAGGGCGCGATCCAGGCGCACGGCCGGCAGCAGGTTAAGGTCGAGTTCGCGTTGCCACTGCGCGTCGTCCAATACCGCAAAGCCGCCGCTGGGGGCCGATGAGCCACCCAGAACGTGGACGATGATGTCCACATCGCCCAGTCGTTGCTGGGCTGCGGCCACCAGGGTTTCGCAGCCTGCCGGGGTCGTGAGATCGGCCTGTGTGAATTGCTCCGCCGGCAGGTCGCTGCTGGCCTGCCGAGCGCATGTCAGCACCTGTGCGCCCTCGACAAGGAACAGCTCGACCAGCGCGCGGCCGACGCCTTTGGTGCCACCGGTGACCAGCACGCGTTTGCCGTTTAGGTCGAGGTTCATGGCGCGATCTCCAGTGAACGGATCTGGCCGTCCTCAAGCCGGAATACATGATTCAGCTGCAGCGGGCTGCCGGGGAAGTTGCCGACCAGCCGCGCCGTGACGCTCAGCGAATCGTCATTCTGCGTCGCTGTCAGCGGCTCGACGCTGTAGGTGAAGGCCCGGCGGGCTTCCTGTTGCCAGGCTGCGATGGCGTCAATGCCCTGGTGTGTATGGTTTTCGTCGGTCACGCTGGCGTGCGCGCAGAAGCAGGCGGCAAGGCGCGAGATGTCGGCGCCATTGCTGACAGAAAAGTAGGTCTGTACGGCGTCAGGCAGGTGCAGGTTCATGGCCTGATCTCCTCTCACAGTGGGTTGGGGTTTACGACTGTGATCTTGCCGCTCGCTTGATAGTTTGCTCAACTGGGATAGACGTTAACGGCCTATCCCGAATTTCAGGACAATTGCATGGCAGATTCACGCCTTGGTCTCAATGAGCTGGAAGCTGTGTTGGCCGTGGCACGGCGGGCGTCCTTTCGCCTGGCCGCTATCGACCTGGATGTATCAACCACGGCATTGAGCAACACCATTGCCAAGCTGGAGGCGAGCCTCGAAACGCGGCTGTTCAACCGCACCACCCGCAGCGTGTCGCTAACCGAGGCGGGTGCGATGTACCTAGAGCAGGTCGGCCCTGCGTTGCAGGACGTACGTGCAGCGCTGGAAGCGGTGCGTTCGCACAATGCCGGGCCGTCGGGTGTGTTGCGCATCAATGCCTTCGCCAGTGCCGCCCGCGCCGCGTTGCTGCCGCTGGTGCTGGAGTTTCTACAGCGTTACCCGAAGGTGCATATCGACCTGGTGACCGAAGGCCGCCTGGTGGACATCGTCGCGGATGGTTTCGATCTCGGCGTGCGCGCCGCGAGTCTTGTGCCCAGCGACATGATCGTGATTCCAATCGGCCCGCCGCAACGCTACGCGGTGGTCGGCTCGCCCGCCTACTTCGCCCAGCACGGTCGTCCGCATAATCCGGCGGATCTGCTCAAACATCAGTGCATCCGCATCCGCCTACCCAATGGGGCGATTTACCCCTGGCATTTCGAGCGTGCGGGGGAAGTGACCCGGCTGGATGTGACTGGCCAACTCACCCTGGACGAGCCGAGTGTCGCCAAGGCGGTGGTGCAGGAAGGCGTGGGGCTCGGTTTTTTTATGCAGCAGGATGTGCAGGCCGAACTCGACGCCGGGCAATTCGAGCGGGTGCTGGAGGCGTGGACGCCGCCCCGCGACAACCTATGCCTGTACTACCCGAACCGGCGCAACCCCTCCGCCGCGCTCAAGGCATTCACTGTGCTGGCTCGGGGTCATCTGCTGAGCAAAGACCAACGCGGATGATCCACCGGCTGTCTGCCACCGCGTGGTGGTCGGCCGCGACGCGCAAGCGCTACGCTAGTGCCTATTAGGCCATCTTTTAGGTCAGTCTCAACGTTGGGCGGTGAGCGTGGACAGGTTTCAGGAAATGAAGGTGCTGCTGGCCGTTGCCGAAGCAGAAAGCTTTGCCGGCGGAGCCCGGCTGGTGGGGATGTCGCCACCCAGCGTGACCCGGGTGATTGCCGGTTTGGAGAAACGCTTGGGCACGCTGTTGCTGGCGCGCAGCACGCGAAGCCTGCGCTTGACCGAAGCGGGGCGGCGCTATGTGGAGGACTGCAAGCGCATCCTGCTGGAGCTGGAAGAGGCCGAAGAGTTGGCCACCGGCAGTAGCATTCGGGCACGGGGCAACCTGACCGTGACGGCGCCGGTGATGTTCGGTGAGCTTTACCTGATCCCGCTGATTACCGAGTACCTGTCAGCGCACCCGCAGGTGACGATCAATGCGCTGCTGGTGGATCGCCTGGTGAACATGGTGGAGGAGGGCGTGGACGTCGCCATCCGCATTGGTCAGCTGCCGGAAACCGGCTTGCAGGCCATCAAGGTTGGCCATATTCGTCCGGTGATCTGCGCTGCGCCGGCTTTTCTCGAACGCTTTGGTCGGCCACAGGAACCCAAGGAGGTACTGGCAGCGCCCATCGTGATGTCCTCGGCCAGCAGCCTGCTCACCGACTGGCAGTTCAACCTGGGCACCAGCGCTCTTACCCTGCATCCCAAGCCGCGCCTGCTGGTGAGTTCCAACCAGGCGGCGATCAATGCTGCACGGCTGGGTTGGGGCCTGACGCGGGTGTTGTCGTATCAGGTGGCCGAGTTGGTCGCAAAGGGTGAGCTGGAGATCATTCTGGAGCCCTTTGAAGCAGCGGCACTGCCGGTGCATGTGCTCTATCAAGGCGGCGGACGAGTACCCGCCAAGGTGCGCACCTTTGTCGATTTCTGTACCAGCCGCTTCCTACAAGACCCAGCGCTGCAAAGGGGCGAAGGTGCTTAAGCCATGAGTCGCTATCGGCAGATGCAGGTATTCGCCGCCGTGGTGCAAGCCGGCAGCCTGGCTGCGGCCGCGCGCCAGCTTGAGCAGTCGCCCGCGACCGTTATGCGCAGCATCGCCGCACTGGAAGCACGCCTGAACAATAGGCTGTTGCTACGCGGGCCGCGCGGCGTCGAGCTAAGCCCGGCAGGCGAGCAGTTTGCCGTCAGCTGTCGGCAGATTCTCGAACACACCGCTGTTGCCGAGCGCTCTGCTTCCGGCGTGCATGCGTGCCCCGCTGGTCGGTTGACCTTGTCGTTACCGCTGCTGATGGATCAGCAGGTACTGATGCCAATTGCCCTCGATTATCTGACGGCGTTCCCTGAGGTGCAGTTGGTCACCCAGGCCTGCGAAGGTGTGCCCAAACTGCTTGAGGAGAACATTGATGTTGCCCTGGTGGTGGGCCATCTGCCGAACTCGTCCGGGTTTGCCATGCCGGTGGGCAGGGTGCGGCCGATTGTTTGCGGTTCTCCCGCCTACCTGGCCAAGTGGGGACGCCCGCAAACGCCTGAGGACCTCAAAGCGCACCGTACGGTATTGACCACCGCCAGCGGCCAGCAAAGCGAATGGCGTTTTCATGGTGAGCGCTCCACACGCTTGGTGAAACCCTTGCCGGTACTGACGTGCACCACTCAGCGCGCCGCCATCCATGCCGCGACCCTGGGGCTGGGGTTGATTCGCTGCATGAGCTACGAAGCGCACCATGAATTGCAGAGCGGGTTGCTTGAGCCGGTATTGAACGACTTTGCCAGCCAGGCCTTGCCCGCACAGTTGATCTACCGCGACGGCCGCCGGGCCGAGGCGCGTGTGCGCACCTTTATCGACTTCGCCACGCCAAGGCTGCGGGCTCATCCGGCATTTCTAGACTGACAGGGCGTCGCGACCGTGGCTGTGTGCGATCGTATTCTTTTATAAAACGGAATTATGCATTGCTCTGCATGGCGATTCTGCTTAGCCGCGAGTAGGCGCAGCATAAACCTACCAGCGCAAAAAACGCCCAGCTTGGGTGACGCAGCGCTGATTCATCTGACCCTCTACAAGGAGCCGCACCATGTCTCAGCCAGCCATCAAACTCTATCGCCACCCACTGTCCGGCCACGCGCATCGCGTTGAGCTACTGCTCTCACTGTTAAAGCTGCCCACCGAACTGGTGTTTGTCGACCTGGCCAACGGGGCGCACAAAAAACCTGAATTCCTCGCCATCAACGCCTTTGGCCAAGTGCCGGTGATTGATGACAACGGCACCCTCCTCAGCGACTCCAACGCCATTCTGGTTTATCTGGCGAAAACTTATGGCAAGGGTGCCTGGCTGCCGGAAGAGCCCCTCGCGGCAGCAAGCATTCAGCGTTGGCTGTCGGTGGCAGCGGGCCAGCTGGCTTACGGCCCGGCTTCGGCTCGGCTAATCACCGTGTTCGGTGCACCCTTGAATGCCGAGGATGTGATCGCCCGTTCCCATGCCCTGCTCAAGGTGATGGACGGCGAGCTGGCCAACAGCCTGTTCCTGGCAGGCGCAACCGCCAGCATCGCCGATGTCGCCAACTACACCTATATCGCCCATGCCCCGGAAGGCAATGTCTCGTTGCAGGCCTACCCGAATGTGCGCGCCTGGCTGGAGCGGGTAGAGGCTCTTCCCGGGTTCGTGCCGATGCAGCGTACCGCCGCAGGTCTGCACGCCAACTGAGTCCGTCATAGGCTGCCGGGTACCCGGCAGCTCTCTTGAGGAGCGCATTGCATGGATCATCTGCCCAAACACCGCCGCTCACCCTGGCATGCCGGGGAAAAAACGCTTCAGGACATCTACAGCGTCGCCGAACGCATGGAGGTGATTGGGCAGAAGGTCATTCGCGATTACATGCCCGACCAGCACCGCGAGTTCTACCAGCAACTGCCGTTTATGGTTGTCGGTGCAGTCGATGCACAACAGCGGCCCTGGGCGACCCTGCTGGAGGGGCCGGAAGGTTTTGTCGCATCTCCTGATCCGCGGCAGTTACTCCTGGCCGTACAGCCTGATGCGCAGGACCCCGCTGCCAGCGGCCTGCAAGCGGGGCAGGCGATTGGCTTGCTCGGCATCGAGCTGCACACGCGTCGGCGCAACCGCATCAATGGGGTGATTCAGCAAGTGTCTGCCAGTGGCCTGGCCGTAGCGGTCGAGCATTCCTACGGCAACTGCCCCAAGTACATCCAGGCGCGCTCTTATACCCACTCATCGGGGCCGTTGCAGCAGCGCGCTGAGCGCGAGAACTTCACCGAACTGAATGACCGCACCACCGCGATGATCCGTGCGGCGGACACCTTTTTTATCGCCAGCTACTTCGACCATGACGCGCACAATCGCTCGGTGGACGTGTCGCACCGTGGTGGCCGCGCTGGCTTTGTCAAAGTCGAAGGCAACCGGCTGACCATCCCCGATTACGCCGGCAACCTGTTTTTCAATACCTTGGGTAACCTGCAAGCCAATCCTGTCGCCGGCTTGCTGTTTATCGATTTCGCCACGGGCGACATCCTGCAACTCACTGGCCGCACCGAGCTGATTCTCGACAGCCCGATGATCCACGCCTTCGAAAGTGCCGAGCGCCTGTGGACCTTCGAGGTTGAGCAGGCCGTACTGCGCCCGGCGACAACCTCGCTGCGCTGGACCTTTCATGACTATGCACCGACCAGCCTGGCCACCGGAAACTGGGCGGATGCCGACGCGAAGCTTCGTCAGAGCGAGCAACGCCGACAGTGGCAGCAGTGGCGCGTGACCCAGGTGCATCAGGAAAGTCAGGACATTCGCTCGTTTTATATTCAGCCGCTGGATGGCGCGGCGGTAGCGTTTACTTCGGGCCAGCACGTGCCGGTGCGTCTGCACATTCCAAGTGTTGAGGTGCCACTGATCCGCACGTACAGCGTTTCCAGTGCACCGTCTGACGGTCAGGTGCGCATCAGCGTCAAAGCCCAGGGGCCGGCTTCGCACCACCTGCATAGCCAGGTGCAGGTGGGCGATGTGCTGGAAGTTCGCCCGCCCATGGGTAGCTTTACCCTGATCGAAAAAACCGAGCGTCCGGTGGTATTGATCGCTGCCGGGGTGGGCATTACGCCCTTGCTCTCGATGTTTCGCGAGCTGGCTGCGCAAAATAGTCAGCACCCGCGGCAACGCCCTGTGTATCTGTTTCAGAGCGCCCGAACCCTGGCGGGCCTGCCATTCCAGGCCGAACTCAAGGCGCTGCAACAGTGCGATAGCGAGCACCTGCATATCCATCGTGCACTCAGTAGCCCAGGCACTGAGGCGGTTGTGGGGCGTGATTTTGAAATAACCGGTCGCCTCGACTTCGCCCAGGTCAAGGCGCGGCTGCCGCTGGATGACTACGACTTTTACCTGTGCGGCCCCGGCGGTTTTCTGCAGAGCATGTACGACGGGCTGCGGGCGCTGAATATCCCGGATGAGCGCATCCATGCCGAGGCATTCGGCCCTTCGACACTGCAACGTTTAGCGGTTGAACAGCCTGCTGCACCGGTTTAGTTACCTGCCGCCAGCGCCCCAGTACCGGTCTACTTCTCTTCATCAGTTAAGGAGGCGCGCTGGACGCCAGGCAGTGGCAGCCTGCTGGAGCTGGCCGAGAGCCGTGGTCTGAGCCCTGACTTCAGCTGCCGGGGTGGTTCGTGCGGCACCTGCAAAACGCGCCTGGTCAGCGGCCACGTGCATTACCCCAATCCACCGGCACAACTGCCAGAGGGCGACAGCGTATTGATCTGCTGCGCCGTACCGGCAGCGCTGGACGGCGCTATCCAACCCCTGGTGCTTGATCTCTAGCGAGGTACTGCAATATGAACCGCGAAACAGTGGACCGTTACGACGCGCCCGACGCATCAAGTGAAACGCCAGGGCACTGGGAGGTGAATTATTTACTGCCGCAGTTGCTGTCTGGCACGGAGTACCCGGGCTACGGCGTAAATGCTGCGCTGATGCGCGTGTTGAAGCGGCTGTTTGCCGCCTTACGGGCGCCCGGCGTCGTGCCATCTGTAACTCCATCCCTCACCACGTGCAGGAGCCAGCGCCATGTCTACCGCTGAAATTCGTCAACCGGTTCCGCCCTTTACCCGGGAGTCGGCCATCTTGAAAGTCCGTCTTGCCGAAGATGGCTGGAACAGCCGCGATGCGGCCAAAGTGGCCATGGCCTATACCCTGGACACCCAATGGCGCAACCGCGCCGAATTCGTCACCAGCCGTGCCGAGGCGCAGGCGTTTTTAGAACGTAAGTGGCGCAAGGAGCTGGAGTACCGTTTGATCAAGGAGCTGTGGGCGTTTACCGATAACCGCATCGCCGTGCGTTATGCCTACGAATGGCACGACGACTCGGGCAACTGGTTTCGCTCCTACGGCAACGAGAACTGGGAGTTCACCGAAAACGGTCTGATGGCGCATCGCTTTGCCTGCATCAATGACCTGCCCATTGAAGAGTCCGAACGCAAATTCCGTTGGCCATTGGGGCGGCGCCCTGATGACCATCCGAGGCTTTCGCAATTGGGGCTATAAGTCCAACCGACTCAGAAGGGCTGAGCGCTGCATGGAAGGGGCCGTCATCGAGTACCTACCTGAATAGCCGTCGCAACGTGGTGCCCTTTGCAGATGCTGGTGAACATCCGTTTGCTCACCAGCGCGTGTTCCTGCGCTTGCTGGTTTTCCAGCAGAGGCGCCCACAGGCGCCTTGCTTGGTTTAGAAGTCCTGCACGGTTGGGCGCAGTACGATTTCGTTGATGTCGACATCGGCAGGCTGCTCGATGGCGAAGGCGATGGCGCGTGCCACTGATTCGGCGGGAATGGCCTGCTGGTAGAAGTCGACCACGAAATCACGGCTGGCCTGGTGGGAGCTGCCGAACTTGAGTTCAGAGTCGACGGCGCCCGGCTCGATGGTGGTGGTCCGAATACGACCACCCACTTCATGGCGCAGCCCCTCGGAAATGGCGCGGACCGCAAACTTGGTACCGCTATAAACCGTACCACCCGGGCTGAATACCTTCAGGCCCGCGACCGAGGCGATATTGATAAAATGCCCACTATTCTGCTGTTGGAACACTGGCAGCGCGGCTGCCACCCCGTACAGCAAGCCCTTGATATTGATGTCGATCATGCGGTCCCACTCGTCCACCCGCCCTTCGCTCAGCGGGGCGATGGCCATTAGACCTGCGTTGTTGACCAGCACGTCGAGGCGGCCGAAGGTGTCTATTGCGCCCTGGATCAGCGCCTTGACGTCATCCTGGGAGGTGACATCGGTCTGGTAGGCCACCGCTTGGCTGCCAGCGTTTACCAGCTCTGCAACCAGCGCATCCAGTTTGTCCTTGCGGCGTGCCGCCAGGACTACACGCGCACCTTTTTCTGCCAGATGGCGGGCCGTGGCCTCGCCCAAACCGCTGCTGGCGCCAGTGATGATGACTACTTTTCCGGAAATATTGTTGCTCATGCTCTGAACCTCATTGTGACAGGTTGAACGACGCCGGGAGATGTCCCTGGCTTGCGAGCACAGTAGAGCCACTGCGAATCTCAATAAATGGAAATGTTTGGATTAAGCTATTCCTTATTTTGGAATAAAGGCGGGTAACACATGCTCAATCGCATGGAGATGGTCAGGATCTTCTGCGCCGCTGCCGAGTCCGGCAGCTTCCGTGCAGCCGCAAGCCGCTTGGGTATTTCACCGCAGAGCGTGACGCGCGCCGTTCAGGCGCTGGAAGCCGAGCTGGGTGAGCCGCTCTTCCACCGCAATACCCGTCAGGTGCATATCACCGCCTTTGGCCAAGGCTATGCACAGGAGGCCCGCTCGGCCCTCGAGCACTTCGATGCACTGTTTCGCTCGCATCGCAGTGAACCTGAGCTTTCAGGCCGTATCGGGATTACCGCGCCGCAAACTATTGGCCGGCACTACCTGATTCCGTTTCTGCAGCCGCTGATGGCGGCTCATCCACACTTGCAGTTCCACTTGCGGCTGGAAGACCAGATGACGGACTCGGTGGAGGCGCAGATCGACATTGGCATTCGGGTCGGCTTGATACGCGACCGTCGCTACGTTGCGAAGGCACTGGCATCCGTGCCCATGCATGTGGTTGCCAGCCCGGGGCTGGTCGAGCGGATCGGCTCACCGCGCTCGATTCAGGCGCTTGACGCTTGCCCACTGTCCGCGTTGATCGACCAGCGCAATGGCAGGCCCTGGCCTTGGATGTTCGTCGATGGCCAGAGTTTCACTCCCCGGCAACCCGTGTTGATTTGCGACGATGCTGATACCGAGCTGGAGGCGATTGTGTCCGGCACCTGTTTTGGTCAGATTCCCGCCTACCTTGCCAACCCATTAATCCGCAGCGGCAAACTCATAACCGTGTTGGATGAGCTTGCTCCACCGCCCTGGGACCTGTTCATTTATCGCCCGCAACAGGGCCCAGTTTCACGCCGAGTACGCTTGGTGTTCGATCACTTGACTGAGGCATTTCGCGACCCCCAACGTTTTCCTCGCAGCTGAGTTACCGCCAGGGTTGGGCTGCTCATGCGTGTCTTCGGCTGTGTGAATAACTCTGCAAGTTGTACCAGCCGACCACTGTAGAGGGGCACTCCGGTGTATTCCCCTCAAAGCCGCTCATGTGAGCGGCTTTGTTGTCTGCGGCGTTAACCGCGCGACAGCGGCGGGGTACGTGGCGGCACCAAGCGTTTTGAGCCGGTGGACTCGAACGCGGCGGCAAAGCGCAGCAGAGCCGAGTCGTCATAGGCGCGACCGGCGAAGGTCAGGCCGATGGGCATACCGATGTCGGCCATCACGCCCATCGGCACGGTGACGGTGGGCACGCCCAGATGACGGATGGCCAGGTTGCCGTTGGCTACCCACACACCGTTGCTCCAGGCGATATCGGCAGACGCTGGATTGACGTCGGCATCCGCCGGTCCGACGTCGGCGACGGTGGGGAATAGCACGGCGTCGAGGCCGAGGTTATCCATCCAGTCTTCCAGGTCGAGCTTGCGGGTGTGTTCCAGGCCGCGCAGACCATCGGGCAGGGTTTCGATCTGATCCCAGTTCTTCAGGCCGCGCTTGGCCATGTTGACGTATTCATCCATGCCAGCGGCCAGGTCGCCCTCGCGGTTGGGCAGGGTGCCGGGGTCGTGGGGGAAAATCTGCGGGCCGTCGACGTCGGCCAGCGTGTTCAGCTTGGGATCGCCGTTGGCGCGTAGGAAGTCGTCAAAGGCCCAGCCGCTCAGCTCCCACAGTTCGTCGTGGAGAAATTCCGGGGTGACGATGCCACGGTTGTAAACGGTCGGTGCGCCGGGGCGGTCGCCTTCACAGTTGGACACCAGCGGGAAGTCGACGTCGATGACTTCGGCGCCGGCGGCTTCCAGCGCCTTGCGCGCGGCTTCCCACAGATCGATCACTGAGGCGCGGGTGCGGATGCGCTGGCCGGTTGGGCCGCCGATGCCGGGGTTCTCGCTGGTGCCGGCGGCGTCATCCTTGTTGATAAACATACGTGGCACGCCAAAGCGTTTGCCGGCCAGGGCGTCGGCCTTGGCGGCGAGGTCGGCATAGGCGGCTGGGCGCACCTCGGAGGCTTTCGGGATCGCTACCCAGGGCTGCAGGCGCCAAAGGTCGCCACGGTTGTCCGGGTCGTCGGCGACCACGATATCGAGTATTTCCAGCAGATCGCTCATGGTTCGTGCATAGGGCACCACCACGTCCATGGTCGGCGTCAGCGGCCAGTTGCCGCGAACCGAAATCACTCCGCGCGACGGTGTATACGCACACAGACCGTTGTTCGAGGCTGGGCCGCGACCGCTCGACCAGGTTTCCTCGGCCAAGCCGAAGGCAGCAAAGCTCGCGGCAGTAGCGGTGCCGGCACCATTGGATGAGCCGGAAGCGAAGGGCGCGGTGAGATAGCCGGCGTTGTACGGGCTTTCCGCGCGGCCATAGACGCCGCGCTGCATGCCGCCGTTGGCCATGGGCGGCATATTGGTTTTGCCCAGGCAGATGGCGCCGGCGGCGCGCAGGCGCTCGACGGTAAAGGCATCGCGATAGGCGACCAGGTCCTTGAAGGCTGGGCTGCCGGAGGCGGCGGTCAGGCCCTTGACCAGGTAGCTGTCCTTGGCGGTGTAAGGGATGCCGTCGAGCGGGCCGAGGGCCTCGCCACGGGCGCGGCGTTCATCGGATGCCTGGGCTTCCTTGAGCGCATCGGGGTTGCGCACGACGACTGCGTTAAGTCTGGTCGGGGTGCCGGCAGCGTCGTAGGCATCGATGCGGGCGAGGTAGGCCTGCACCAGTTCGACCGCCTTGGTCTGGCCGGCTTCGAGCGCGGCGCGCAGTGAAGCAATGGAAACCTCGGTTACCTCGATCATGCTGTCACCGCTGGCTGTTGAAGAGGGTTGTTCATATTGGTTCTCGTGGCGCTGTTGTGTACGCGTTGAACAGGTTGCTGGCGATTATTTTAGCCGCGTGCCGGAGTGACCAGGCCCTTGATTACTGCCGGGCGGGTGACAAAGGCTTGTAGCGCCCGCTGCACATTAGTGAAGCGCTCGAACTCCACCAACTCGCCAGCCTCGTAGAAACCCACCAGGTTTCTCACCCAGGGGAACACGGCGATATCGGCGATGCTGTAGTCCTCGCCCATGATCCAGCTGCGGCCTTGTAGGCGTTGTTCGAGCACGCCGAGCAGGCGCTGGGATTCGGCGACATAACGGTCGCGTGGGCGTTTGTCCGGGTAGTCTTTGCCGGCGAATTTATGGAAGAAACCCAGCTGGCCGAACATCGGGCCGATGCCGCCCATCTGCCACATCAGCCACTGCAGGGTTTCATAGCGCGTGGCGGGGTCCTGGGCCAAGAGCTGGCCGGTTTTCTCTGCCAGGTAGATCAGAATCGCCCCGGACTCGAAAAGCGCCAGCGGTTTGCCGCCTGGGCCGTTGGGGTCGAGGATCGCCGGGATCTTGTTGTTGGGGTTGAGCGAGAGGAATTCTTCGCTGAGCTGATCGTGAGTGTCGAAGCTGACCAGGTGCGGCTCATAGGCCAGGCCGACTTCTTCGAGCATGATCGAGGCTTTGACGCCATTGGGCGTGGGCAGCGAATACAGCTGCAGGCGCTCTGGGTGCTGGGCAGGCCATTTTTGCGTAATGGGGTAAGCGGAAAGGGCTGACATGGGCGCTCCGGATTAAGGTGGCGAAAGGCGCAGGATAACGGTGATTGGCCATTTGGTCAGGTTGCAGGTTTTTCCCCGCGCGCAGAAATAGGTATGGTTGGGGCCATCTCAACCCCAGCCCACTGGAGAACCCTGATGAGCCTGCACGGCGAATACGACAACCAGAATATCTTTGCCCAGATCATCCGCGGCGAAGCCCCTTGCTACAAGCTCTACGAAGATGAGGATGTACTGGCTTTTCTCGATGTGTTTCCGCAGTCCTTCGGCCATACCCTGGTGATCCCCAAACGCTCGGCGGCGCGCACTATTCTGGAAATCGACAGCGACAGCCTGAGCAAGGTGATGGCCGTTGTGCAGAAGCTTACGGGTGTGATCGTCGATGAGCTGGAGCCAGCCGGGGTGCAAGTGGCGCAGTTCAATGGCGCGCCAGCCGGGCAGACGGTGTTCCATATTCATATGCATATCGTGCCGCGCTATGCCGGCGAGACGCTCAGCGTGCATGCCGGCGGCAAGGCGACTCCGCAAGAGCTGGCGGCGCTGCAGGCGCGTCTGCTCAAGCGCATCGCCGGTTGATAAAAGCCTGGTTGCGGCGGCGCAAAAGTCTGTACTTGAGGCCGGCCGTGCCAGGGGCAATACTCAAGCCGTTTTGGCTGTTCCCCTTTGCTGTTTTCTGCGCCCATGGAGGGCTCCCATGCGATTGATTTGTGCCGTTTTACCGCTGTTGCTGTTGGCCAGCTGTTCGTCCTGGAAGCCCGCGCCAGAGGATGTCAAACCTGTGCCGGCAGACCGTTTGCTGGGTTATCAGGCGCCGCTGGGGCAGGGCGGACAGTTGCAGGTCAATCGCGACTTCGGCGGCATGGGCGGCGGCTGCTATGTGGCGGTGCTGGTCGACCGTAAGGTGGCCGCACGCATTGGCGTGGGTGAGCAGGTGCGTTTTCAGGTGCCTGTCGGCACACGGGTGTTGAGTATTGGTATCGACGAGATGGACGACACCCTGTGCGGCATGGGCCGCCTGCGTCGTGAACTGGCCGTGAAAGTTGAGCCGGGCTCGCAGCAGAATTTCCGCATCGTCAGCGATAACCGCAAGGGTTTCGACATCCTGCCGGTTACTCAGTAACCCTCAGTTAGCCGGTGCCCTTTCAGGCGCCGGCTACTTCTGCCGTCTGCATCGGCCCGCGCATCGCCCGGATAACCTTCTTTTCTGATGTGCGCTGGCGCTCAGACTGGCGGCAATCTGCTACTGCGTATGGCCGTGCGGGCAAGCGGCAAGGGTAGAATCCGCTCGGTTAATTAACGGAGACGGGTCGTGAAGGGATTGCCGATTGCCATTGTTGGGGCCGGTACGGCGGGGTTGGCCACGGCGCTGTTCCTCGTCCGTCAGGGTTTCAGCGTGCGCCTGCTGGAGCTGGTGCCGCAGCTGCAGCCGGTCGGTGCTGGGGTGTTGTTGCAACCTTCGGGGCTGGCGGTGCTGCAGCAGTTGGGCCTATTTGCCGAGTGCAGCGGCCTGGGCGCTCCTGTCAGTCGCTTGTATGGCACCTCGGCCAATGGCCGGGTGATTCTCGATACCCGTTACGCGCATTGGCAGCCCGGCAGTTTCGGCATGGGCATCCATCGCAGCGTATTGCTCACGGCCTTGCTCAACGCGGCGCAACAAGCCGGTGTGCAGGTTGAAACCGGCGTGCATATCAGCCGTTTCAGTCAGCATGGCAACCATGTGCAGCTGTATCGCCAGGACGAACAGGGCGTGGAGCAGCCCTTCGGCGAGTTCGCCGCGCTGGTGCTGGCTGATGGCGTGCGCTCGGCCTTGCGTGGGCAGATGCAGGTCAAGCAGTGGTTGCAGCCTTACCCTTGGGGCGCGTTGTGGAGCATTGTGCCGACCCCGGCTTTGTCGCCAAACGCACTGGATATCACGGACCTGCGCCAGTGGTACCGCGACTGCGCGCAGATGTTCGGCATCATGCCCACCGGGCGTACTCACCTGAACCGCGAGCAAGCGCTGAGTAGTTTGTTCTGGAGCCTGCCGGTGGCGCAGTTCGGCACCTGGCGTGAAGCCGGCTTGGCTGCCTGGAAAGCCCAGGTGCTGCAACTGGCGGGCAGCGCTGCCGAACCCTTTGTTGAACTGATCGAACGTCCCGAGCAACTGAGCCAGGCGGTGTATGCCGATGTGCGCATGCAGCAGTGGCACGACGGCCGGGTGATCGCCATCGGCGACTGCGCTCACGCCATGAGCCCGCAACTGGGCCAGGGCGCGAATATGGCGCTGGTGGATGCGGCTGCCTTGTCCGCCGCAATCACCACACAACGCCCCCCAAACGACTGCGACTGGTCAGCGGTATTCGCCGCCTATGCCAGTAGCCGGCGTGATCACCTGCGTTATTACCGCCAAGCCAGCCGCTTGCTGACGCCACTGTTCCAATCTCACAGCCGCAGCCTGGCCTGGCTGCGTGACAGCGTGTTGTTGCTGGCTCGGCACAATCCATTTGGCCGTGCGCATGCGGTCAGCACCCTGGTGGGTGGGCGCAGTGGTTGGTTACTGAAGGGTGCCGAGCGGCCGTTGCAGGTCTGGAATGGCCAGCCTGAGGCATGGGGTTTAGATGAACGTGCGACTTCCCCAAATCCTGCGCAGCTGTCGGTGACCTGAGCCCTATGTGACCGGTAGCGAGTGCTGCACGCTTTGTTAATCTGCTGACCTATTTTAATTTGTAGCGAGGGATCGCCGTGTCGTTCCGTGTTGTGCTGAGTGGCCGGGCCTTGCCTGGGTATACGCCTGAGCAGATTGCCCAGCATTTACAGACGCAGCTGAAGTTCTCTGAGACCCAGGTGAAGGCCTTGCTGCCGCCGGCACGGCGGGTGGTCAAAAGTGGTTTGGATCGGCCCAGTGCCGAGCGCTGGTGCAGTCGGTTGCAACAGGCCGGCCTGGCCGTTTCGGTCGAGGAAGTTGCCGCGCCTGCGGCGGTCGACCCTCTGACGGTTCTACAGGAGTTAGCCCAGAAGGGGCTTAAGCGTGCCCGGCCCAGCCCGACGTATGCCTTGCAGCTGTTTCTGGTCACGCTCTGCTGCCTCTTGGTGCCGACGCTTTATGCGGGGTTGGTGATTGGACTGGGTGCGGGGCTTGCCTGGTACTTGCTGCATATCCACGAATACCTCGGCGGTTTGCGCAATATCTGGTTGCTGCTTTGCATCTATGGCGTGCCCGCAATCAGCGGCGGCATTCTGTTGCTGTTTATGGCGCGGCCATTCTTTCTACCCAGCCAGCGTGGTGATGAACCGCTGGAGCTGGACCTGGCCTGCGAGCCGCGTTTGCAGCTGGTGATCAACCAGTTGTGTCAGGCGATTGGCCTGCGCCCGCCGGTGGCGGTGCAGTTGTCCAATGAAGTAAATGCCAGCGTGCATTTCGAGAATGGCTGGAGCGGATTCTTCTCTGGCCGCAAAGTGCTGACCATCGGCATGCCACTGGTTGCCGGGATGAGTGTGCAGCAGTTTGTCGGCGTACTGGGGCACGAGTTTGGCCACTTTGCTCAGCGGCTGGGCATGCGCTGTAACTTCCTTGTCAACTCGGTCAATGCCTGGCTGGAAGTGCGTAGCAATAGCCGCGACCCTTGGGATGATCGCCTGCAGGAATGGCTGGAGAACGATCCCTGGTGGATTCTGCAGCTGGCCATCTGGGTGGCGCAGCAGGGAATCGAGTTGTCGCGGCTGCTGATGCGTGGCTGTTTCTGGCTGAGCTTTCGCCTGTCCCGCTCGTTGTCGCGGCAGATGGAGTTCGACGCCGACCGCTACGAGAGTCTGCTGGCCGGTAGTGCGGCGTTTCGTGGCAGTGCCTTGCAGTTGCGTGCGCTGTCCTGGGCCTGGCGTGAAGTGGATCAGCAGAATGCCCGTACCTGGCGCGAGCGTCGTCTGCTGCGCGATATGCCGCACGCCACTGCCGAGAAGACCTCCAGCATGAGCCAGGCCACTCGGCGGCAGATGGAGCAGAGCCTCGAAGAGGGCAGTACCCGCTATTGGCACACCCACCCTGCCGATCTGGCGCGTATCCAGCACAGTGAAGCCCTGCAGGCGCCTGGCTACTTGCATGACGCTCGCCCGGCAGCCGTTCTGTTCGAGCACTTCGCCGAGCATTGTCAGCGTGTCACCGAGGCTTACTACGCGGAGCTGGGCCTGGAGTATGACGAGCAGCAGTTACAGGACAGCCAACAGATCTTCCAGATCAGCGCCCAGCGTGAAGAGGCGCTTGATCAGCTCTGGGAGTGGACAGGTCGGCAATGGCGCAACTTGCCCTGGCTGGCGCTGCACCAGCCGGTTCAGGCCGCCCATGCCACGCTGGGCTGGCAGGCTGTGATTGATGAGTTGCGCCGCCTGTCTCCGGAAATTACTCAGGCCTGGACTCAGGCTGAAGTGCAGGAAGACCAGCGTGTGGCGCTGGCCTGGTGTGGCGAGTTGCAGCGCAATGGCGTGAATTCGCGGCTTAGTGATGCTGAGGCGTTTGATGCAAGTAAGCACCTGCCGTTGTATCAGCAGATTGATGCTGGTAAGACCCCGGCGCAGCTGCAGTTGCTCCAGGCCGCTTCGTTATACCGGCGTCGCCTGGAACTGAGCCTGGCGAGTGCAACCACGGCGCTGCGTGAAACAGCCCGTCTGGCGCTGCATTTGAGCAAGCTGTATGTCGACTATGCGCGCCTGTTGGAGGCCCGCGAACTGGCCGAACGCTTTCTGGATTGGCATCAGCAGACTCCCGACAGCCTGACTGAGCGCTTGAGCCAGGATGCCTTGTCGCGCTATCAAGATTTGGCCCTGCGCTTGCTCAAAGCGGCGGATCAAACGCCCCAGACCCTGCTTGATGGCAGCACGCTGGGCGGTTATCTGCGCCTGCGCTGCCCACGGCTAAATGCCCAGGCCGGCGAGCCGGTCGAGTTTCTGCGCAATAGCGCGACGCTGATCGACAGCCTGGCCTATGTGCATCGCCGGGCCATGGCTGAGCTGGCCAGCTATGCCTTGCAGCGTGAGCGCGAGCAGGGACTGCGCGGCATCCGGCTGGTGCTCAAGGTTGGCGATCCAGGCTGAGCGAGCGGTGCTTGATAACAACTGCATTCGCTCCCGTGCGCGTTGTGCGCTGTAGTTGGGTTGTTATCTGCAAGGTTTGACGGTTGTAAGTGACGCACTTGCTCGTGCGTCACTTACAGCGGCTGCTTAGGTTTTGCGCTTAGGAAGCGCTATCGAGCGTTTTTAGCTGCTGCAACTGGCGCCGCAACATCCAGATCACCACCAGGCTCAGGCAGACGTTGGACAGCGGCAAGGCCAGCCACACGCCGTTAAGCCCCAGCAGCAGTGGCATCACCGCGAGGAAGGGCAGCTGGATCAGCATATTGCCCACTGTCACCAAGGTAGCGTTACGCGCTTGGCCCATGGCCTGGAAGAAGCTCGCCGCCAGAATGATAAAACCATCAAGGAACATGGCGAACAGATGCAGGCGCAGGCCCAACACGCTGGCGTCCAGCAGGGCTTGGTCGCTGCCGCTGAAAATCCCGGCAAACAGCCTGGGCAGGATTAACAGCGCTGCAGTCATCAGCACGCCGCTGCCCACAGCGGTGAGCAGGCCCAGGCGTAGCACGCGGCGCACTTTGTCTGGCTCGCGGGCACCGTAGAAGTAGCTGACCAAGGGCTGCATGCCGCCGCAGACGCCTTCGGCAAACATGTAATAAAACGCCATCAGGTAACCGGCGATAGCGTAGGCGGCCACCTGCAAGGGGCTGCCGTAGTGCATAAACAGCAGGTTGTGCAGCACCACCACCAGGCTCATGTAGAGGTACATCAGCATGCTGGAGAAACCGGTGGTGAGCACGTCCAGGCTCTTGCCCAGGTTCAGCGTGCAGGCGGCCAGGGGCATCTGCAGCGGGTTATGTCGGCTGCAGATAAAGCCCAGGCAGATCAGCACCGACAGGCTCTCGCCGATCACCGTGGCCAGGGCTGCGCCGTGCAGGCCCCATTGCCAGACGATGATAAACAGGTAGTCGAGTGCCACGTTGGTGAGCGCGCCCATCAGCATGGCCAGGGTCGCCAGGCGCGGTGCGCCTAGGTTGCGTACCAGCAGGGGCAGGGCGATGGAACCGAATACCAGAGGCGCGGCCCAGCCGATCACCCGCAGGTAGTCATTGCCCAGTTGCGCCAGGTCGTTCTCGGCGCCTTGCATGGCCATAAAGGCTGGGCCGATCAGTACTACCAGCACGCCTGTGGGAATGCCCAGCAGAACCAGTAGCCAGATGGCTTGAGCCAGATAGCTGCGTGCCTCCGGCCACTGTGCGGCGCCCTGGGCCAGGGAGCATTGAGCGCCGCCGCCCATGCCGATCATCATGCCGATGGCCAGCATCAGCCCGGACAGCGGCCAGGCCATGTTGATCGCCGACAAGCCGGTGGCACCCATGGCGTGACCGATGAAGATGCCATCGACGACCATGTACAGGCCACTGATCATCAAGGCAGCGATGGCCGGGATGCTGTAGCGCCAGAAGGTGCGGGTGATGCTTTGACTGTTCATAAGGTTTTCACGGGTAAACGATTGCGCGGCTGGGTCAGCCGATTTCGAGGGTCTGGCAGGCTTTGGCCAGTAACTGGCTGAGCTGCTGCATTTCTTCAGGGCTGAGGTTCTGTTCCAGGCTGGCGGCGGTTTGCACGTAGACATCGCGCTCTTCCTGTTCCAGCGCATTGGATTTGGCCGTGGCCAGCAGGCGCATGGCGCGGCCGTCCTCACTGCAGGGCAGGCGCTGCAGGTATCCGCGTGCCTCCAGCTTGCTGGCCATGGCGCTGGCACTGGCCTTGCTGACGTTCATCCGTTCGGCCAGTTCGGTCAGGCGCAGGCCGTTTTCGGCGGACATCAGGGCATACAGGTAGTCCAACTCGCTGTTGCTCAGTTCCATGCTGCCGCTGTGTTGGGCGTACTGCCGCCAGTGGTGCCACATGTGCCATTGCAGGCGTTTAAGGCTGTCGGTGATCGGCATGCTTGCCCTCCGTTATATTTCGTTAGGCTAACTAACTAAATAAAGCGTGGCAAGCCGTGGACGATCGGCGGCGCGTGCGTAGGGGTTGAGGTCAGCGATAGCGGGCGAGTATTTCGTCGAATTCGCCAGCCTGTTTCATCTGCACCATGGCGCGCAGTAGGGCCATGGTCGGGACATCCGGGGCATCACGGACGATGCAGGCGATGGGATCGCTGGCCACTTCGCTCAGGTAGTGCAGTTTCTCCCCGGGCGCCTGGTGGCGGTTGAACCAGTGCAGGGATAGTTCATTGCTGATGGCATAGCGGTTTCGCCGAGCGCTGAGTTTGAGCAGCACCTGATCCTGGGTGCGGGCGTCTTCACGCTGGATCTGGCCGCTGGCGAACAGCGGCTCCAGGCGTGGGTAGGTGAAGCCGAGGACGGTGCCCAGGCGCTCATTGAGCAGTTGCTCGGGCTCCAGTTTCTCGGGCGTAACACCTGCCAGCACATCACGCTGCGTCATAAAGGGCAGGCTCCAGATATAGCGATGGTGGCCACTATTGACCCAGTTCGGGCTGACGTAGCAGCGCACATCAATATCGCCGGTATCCAGCGCGTGCTGCACACGCATACGCGGCATCACCACCATCTCGGCCTTGCGCCCAACCTTGGCGGCCAGACGCTGATGCAAGTCGACCAGGATGCCTTCCACTGCCTTGCCGTCTTCGATACGCACCATGGGCATGGCCCAGCTGTCATTGATCGAGAAGCGCAGCGCGCGCTCGGCGGCGAATGATGTGCCGCTCAGGGTGAGCAACAGCAGGGCAGGTAACAGCTTGGACACCAAGGCAGGTCCTTTGCGCTGTAGGCGCTTCAGCGCGTCATCGGCAGGGCTGCGCCCATCAAGGCAAACAGCCCGCCGCAGCAGCGATTGAAGCCTTTGCCACTGCGTTGCAGCCAGGGCCGCACGCGATGGGCCATGCGTGCCAACAGGTATTCGACGCTGCCTTCGACCACGGCAAAGGTCAGCGCCATGATGGCGAACTGCAGCAAGAGGTCACCGCGTGGGTCGAGAAACTGCGGCAGAAAGGCGCCGAAAAACAGGATCACCTTGGGGTTGGACAATGCCGATAGCAGGCCCTGGCGAAACAGCTTGAAGCCGCTGCTCTCGGCTGCTTTCTCGGCCATCGCGAGGTGCAGCGGCGGTGCGCGCCAGAGCTGAATGCCGAGCCAGATCAGGTAGGCGCCGCCGAGCCATTTGAGGATGGTCAGGGCCTGCGCCGAGGCTTGCAGCAGGGTGCCGATACCGAGCATCGACAAGGCCATCAACAGGGTAAAACCCAACACGCCGCCGCTGACGGTAAACAGGGTTTTGCGGTGGCCATACAAGGCGCCATGGCTCAGCGCGAGCAGGCCATTGGGGCCTGGAGTCAGCGACAGGCCAAACACTGCCGTAAGAAAGATTAGCCAGGTATGCAGGGCCATAAGACAGGTATCCAGAAGCGCAAGAGTGCAGGGCCTGCGCGGCCCTGCGAGCCTCTGTTTTTTCATGCTGTGCCCAGATAGTCAAGCCGGCTTGAGTCGCACGGTCGCATTCATCAGCCTGGGCGGCGCACGGGGATCAGCGATTGGCCTCCTTAAAGTTATCGTCTGAGGGTTCCTTGCTGTAGGCGCCCTGATCCTGAACCAATTTCTTGCTGCCATTCATCAAGGTATTGATGCGGCTGTCGCTGGTTTTCGCCGAGGCGGCCTGGTTGCTGGTGCCGGTAATCAACGGTGGGTTGCTGCTGAACGACCACAGGTAGTGCCACACTGCGGCATTGTGCTTCTCGGTCAGTTGCGTGGCGTTGAAGTACCAGGGCTTCAGCTCGCTGAAGGCGGTCATGTTCATCAGCCCGGTGTTGCTGTCGCCGATAAAGCCGGTGCTGCTGGCCCCGGAGGTGCGGTAGGTCTCGAAGATCACGCCCTTGGTTTTCAG
Organism: Pseudomonas sp. 9AZ; assembly: GCF_902506525.1. NCBI lineage: Bacteria > Pseudomonadati > Pseudomonadota > Gammaproteobacteria > Pseudomonadales > Pseudomonadaceae > Pseudomonas > Pseudomonas sp. 9AZ. Next base: position 3,201,400 of record NZ_LR733840.1, on the reverse strand, counting down.
TGCGCTGACATAGGTGCGGCAGACTTCGCCGACCCACTTGTTGCCCAGGTAGCTTTTCGCGTTGTTGGAGTAGAATGGGTCGAGCAGGGCTACGCGTTTGGGCAGCAGCTTGCTGTTCACTGTTCCAGCCGTGACCGCATCGCTGATCTTCTTGGTCAGCACGATGGCCATCTGGTTGCCCAAGGAGTGGCCGGCGATACGGATATTGTTGCCGCTGTAGCCGGCGAGATTGGCTTTGTAGCTGTTGAACAGCAGGTCGCTGGCCGATTGGCTTGGGCCTGTGGCGTAAACCCCGCTGCTGTTGCGCCAGCGCATGGCGCGCGGGCCGCTGGCGGTCCAGATCTTGGCTTCGGCATCTTTGACTTCGCTTTCATCGGCGAACTGATTCCAATACAGCACGCCGACGTTGTAGCCCGCTGCCAGCCAAGCGTTGGCAAGATCCAGATCGGGGCCGCCGGCATCCTTACGGTTGAAGGTTTCGCGGTTCTTCTTTTGCGTCGAGCCGTTCTGCCAGCCGTGGATATAGATCAGTGTTGGTTTACTGGCCACGTAATAGGCATTCGTCTGGCCAGGCACGGCTTTTTGCCAGCTATCGCCGTAGCCAAACCAGTACAGGCCGTGGTCAAGATTCTGGAAGGTGCTGTCGGGGAATACACCCACGGCGGCCTGGCTCAGGGAGGTAAAACTCAGCACCAGCAATAGAAGCAGCTTGCGCATGACGGAAACCTTTCTTGTTATTAGGGAAAGGCGAGCATATAGATTGTCCGACAATCATCTATCCCCCGGACGGGTGAGGTCGCACCGTCTCCGATCAAGGCACTGGGCGGGATGTGTCTTGCGCGACGTTGTGAGCATCTTTGCCTCAATAGTCCGCAGTATGTTGCAGGTCCCAGACGTGCTGAGCGGACGAAGCACCCCAGGCTGTGGCAAACTCCAAGGCTCGTAACAGGACGTTTCATGGATCGAGTTTGCTGAGCCTGTCAGCCGTTTTTTTGCCCATGGCCTAGCCTGCCAGGGTGTATTGCATAACTGGCCGCTGCCTGCGGCGAAGAACAAGAGGAATGACTGTGCATAACGTCGTGATCAGTGGTACCGGCCTCTATACCCCGGCAAACAGTATTTCCAACGATGAGTTGGTCGAGTCGTTCAACGCCTTCGTCCAGCAATTCAATGCCGACAACGCCGCGGCCATTGCCAGCGGTGAAGTCGAAGCGCTGAGCGAGTCGAGCAGCGGCTTCATCGAAAAAGCCTCGGGCATCAAGAGCCGCTTTGTCATGGACAAGGCCGGCATTCTCGATCCCGCGCGCATGGCGCCGCGCCTACCGGAGCGCAGCAATGAAGACTGGGGCATCCTCTGCGAAATGGCCGTAGGCGCCGCCAAGGACGCCATGGCTCGCGCCGGCAAGACTGCCGCCGATATCGACGGGGTGATCGTGGCCTGCTCCAACCTGCAGCGCGCCTACCCGGCGGTGGCGATTGAAGTGCAGGCCGCACTGGGCATCCAGGGTTTCGGTTATGACATGAACGTGGCCTGTTCCTCGGCCACCTTCGGCATCCAGGCTGCAGCCAACAGCGTGCAGCTGGGCCAGGCCCGCGCGATTCTGATGGTCAACCCGGAAATCTGCACCGGCCACCTGAACTTCCGTGACCGCGACAGCCACTTTATCTTCGGTGACGCCGCCACGGCGGTCATCATCGAGCGCGCCGACCAGGCCACCTCGAACTACCAGTTCGATATCGTCGGCACCAAGCTGATCACCCAGTTCAGCAACAACATCCGCAACAACTTCGGCTTCCTCAACCGCTGTGCGGAAGAGGGCGTTGGCGCCCGTGACAAGCTGTTCGTTCAGGAAGGCCGCAAGGTGTTCAAGGATGTCTGCCCGATGGTTGCCGAGCTGATTGCCGCGCACCTGGCCGAGAACAAGCTGAACGTCGGCGACGTGAAGCGCTTCTGGCTGCACCAGGCCAACCTCAACATGAACCTGCTGATCGCACGCAAGCTGCTGGGTCGTGATGCCGAGCCAGGTGAAGCACCGGTGATTCTCGATACCTACGCCAACACCAGTTCGGCCGGTTCGGTGATCGCCCTGCACAAATACCAGGAAGACCTGCCGAGCGGCGCCCTCGGTGTGCTTAGCTCGTTCGGCGCGGGCTATTCGATTGGTAGCGTGATCCTGCGTAAGCATTGATGGATTACCCGGCTGATCAGGCGCTGCTCACGCGTCTGCGTGCAGGCGAGCAGAAGGCCTACCGCGAACTGGTTGCCACCTATCAGGGGGCAATGCGCGCGGTGGCCTTTGCCATTGTCGGCAGCCGTAATGCCGATGAAGTGGTGCAGGACGCTTGGCTGGCCGTGGTGCGCAACCTCGATGGCTTTCAAGCGCGCTCCAGCCTGAAGACTTGGCTGCTGACCATCACCGCCAACACCGCGAAAACCCGTCTCAAGGGCAATCGCCGTGAAGTGCTGCTCGACGACATTCCCTCGCCCCACGGCAGCATTGGTGATGAGCGATTCAGCTCGGATGGCCATTGGCTGCTGGCGCCGCATGCCTGGCATCACGACTCCCCGGAAGCCCTGCTGACCGAGGACGAATTACGCGAATGCCTGGAGAAAACCCTGGCCAGCTTGTCCGAGCTGCAGGGCAGCGTGCTGCACCTGCGTGAGCGTGAAGGGTTGGAATTGGAAGAAATCTGTAATCTTTTGCAGGTCTCGCTCTCCAATGTGCGGGTGCTGCTGCACCGCGCGCGTCTCAAGGTATTCGCTACCCTGGAGCATTTTGAGGAGACTGGCCAATGTTGAGTTGTAAGGAGTTGGTGGCCCACTCCAGTGAATTTATTGATGGCCAGTTGGGCCTGGGTAAACGCATGTCCGTGCGCTTGCACCTGGCGATGTGTCAGCACTGCCGGCGGTTTATCAAACAGATGCGTCTGAGTCAGGCAGTACTGCGCCAACTGCCGCCCGGGCAGAGCGCCGAGCTGGACGCTTTGGCGGCCAAGCTGGCGGAGTTGCGTCGCAACCATTCCTGATCGCCAGGCCGTTGGCCTGGCTAACTTCTCGTTTACTCGGCGTCTTGCGCGGCTTTAAGTGCTTCATAGGCCGGCGCGGCGTAGATGCCGACTTCCACTGCCAGCTCCATCACCCGCGCCAAGTCCGTGCTGTACACCAGTACGGCTTGCAGCTCGTCATCCAGCGGCTCGCTGAAATCCAGCAACACATAACCCTTGGTTTCCGGTGACAGGCTGGCGAGTTGCACCTGAATGCGATTTAGCGCTTTCAGCGGCTCGACCTTGGCCAGTTGCTTGGCTTTGAGCACAAAGCTCACCTCTGGTCCGAACGATTCGGTGATCTGCTGGAACAGTGCGTCATAGCTGTCGGCCTGGAACAGCACAGTCTCCGGTAGGCTGCCGACCACCACCCATTCACCCAGCGGAATGGGGAAGCTGTCGTCGAAATTGATGTCCGGGTTGGCGGCGAGAAACGCCTGCGGATCGGCGTAGGCCTGTGCGGCCTCATCGGCGATGCGCGTGACTTCTTCCGGCAGCATGCAGCCCGAGCTTATTTTGCTGATCAGTTCTTCAAGCTGGGCTTTCATTGGGGTCATCCTGCGGGATCAAAGGGCCGGCAAGGATAGCCGCAAATGGCTGCAAACGCTGCATTTGCGCGTTTTTGTCGACGCGTAAAATGACCATTTTCACCTGCCTTATAACTGCCCGGAATAGAGCCTGTCTGTACGCTACCGTACAGATAAAAAAACAGATTGGATTATGCTGGCGTGTGCAGTTAAGGCTCTGTAGCGAGCGCACATCAATCGCCAGCAGGCCTAAGAAGACCGGAGACAGTGATGTCCATAGCCCCATATCCCCAACAAAACCATCTGCTTGCCACCTTACCCGGTGAGGTGCTGGAGCGTCTGTTGCCGCACCTTGAGTTGGTGGATATGCCGCTGGGCATGGTGCTCTACGAATCAGGCGATACCCTGCGGCATGTGTACTTTCCCACCGATTCGATTGTGTCCCTGCTGTATGTGATGGAAAGCGGTGCGTCGGCGGAAATTTCCGTGGTGGGTAATGACGGGGTGATTGGTGTGGCGCTGTTTATGGGCGGTGAAAGCACCACCAGTCGCGCCCTTGTACAAAGTGCTGGCAGCGCTTACCGGGTACTCGGCAAACGCTTCAAGGAAGAGTTCAACCGGCATGGCGACATGCTGCAGCTGATGCTGCGCTACAGCCAGGCGCTGATTACCCAGATGGCGCAGACGGCGGTGTGCAACCGCCATCACTCGATTGATCAGCAGCTGTGCCGCTGGCTGTTGTTGTCGCTTGATCGGTTGAGGGACAACAAGCTGGCCATGACCCAGGAACTGATCGCCAATATGCTCGGCGTGCGCCGCGAGGGCGTCACCGAGGCCGCCGGCAAACTGCATCGCCAAGGCGTAATTGATTACAGTCGCGGGCTGATCACCGTGCTCGATCGCGCCAAGCTGGAAAGCCTGAGCTGTGAGTGTTACGCCGTGGTCAAGCGCGAAACCGACCGCCTACTGCCTTAAAGCCAGCGCATCCAAAGCCCCAATCTGTTACGCGCGCGGTTAGCCATTTAATGGCTTGGCTTGAGTGCCGCAGCGCACAGAGCTTTGCCAAATGCTCAGGCAGACTGCAGCGGCGATAGCGTCAAGCACCGTTGTCGTGCCATGTTTTGGCAAGCGTCGTGCTCGGGACAAGTGAATGTCTGTTAAAGCACCGCTGCAAATCTTCAGCCGTCTGATCGAAGGGCTGCCCAGCAAACAACGCAAACAACTGCTTAATGGCTGCGAACCGGTGGACCTGGTTTTCGGCAACGTGTTGCATGAAGCCAACCAGCCGATTCGCCATGTGTATTTTCCGCTGAGTGGCTTTGTCTCGCTGGTGACCACCCTCGATGGGCATCAGCCGCTGGAGATGGGCCTGATCGGCAATGAAGGCATGCTGGGCGCAACCCTTGCCCTGGGCATTGGCCAGGCGCCCATGCGCGCGGTGGTGCAGGGTTCGGGCAGTGCCTTGCGTATCAGCAGTCAGTTATTCAAGCAGGAGCTGTTGAGTAGCCCGGCGCTGCTACGTGCGCTCAAGCGCTACCTGTATGTGGTGATGACGCAGCTGTCGCAGAGCGCAGCCTGTACGCATTTCCATGAAATCGAGCCACGCCTGGCGCGTTGGCTGCTGATGACCCACGACCGTGCGCATGCCGATCATTTTCACCTGACCCATGAGTACCTTGCTGACATGCTCGGCGTGCGCCGCAGTGGTGTATCGATTGCCGCCGCAGCCATGCAGGCACGCGGATTGATCAGCTATAGCCGCGGTGAGATTCATATCCTTGACCGCGCCGGGTTGGAGCTGGCCGCCTGCGAGTGTTATGCCGCGCTGCAGGCCGACTACCGCGCGCAGTTTTAACCCAGGGTGCCCGTTGTCTGGTAAAGCGTATTGATCGGCGAGCTGATGCCGCTGCGCAGCAGATTGGCAAACTGCTCCGCGCTGACCGGGTGGCTGAATAGAAAGCCCTGGCCTTCGCTGCAGTGATGGCTGCGCAGGAACTCCAGCTGCGCGGTTTCTTCGATCCCTTCGGCGATTACTCGCTGTTTCAGGCTGTTGCCCATGGCGATCACGGCGCTGACGATAATGCCGTTGCTGTTGTGGATGTCCTGCACAAAGGAACGATCAATTTTCAGCACATCGATGGGGAACTGGTTGAGGTAGCTGAGGCTGGAGTAACCGGTGCCGAAATCGTCCACCGCCAGTTGTACGCCGAGGGTCTTCAGCTGTTGCAGGATCGTGGCGCTGGCCTGGGCGTCGCGCATCAGCACGCTTTCGGTGATCTCCAGCTGCAGGTTGTTGGGTTTAAGGCCGGTGACCCTCAGGGCGCTTTCCACGCTGTCGACAAAGTCCTTGCGGCGAAACTCCAGGGCCGAGATGTTCACTGCCACCGAATCCAGGGCATAGCCGCAGTTCTCCCAGCGTTTGGCCTGGGCGCAGGCTTGCAGCAGCACCCAGCGGCCCAGTGGCACGATCAACCCGCAGGCTTCGGCCACCGGAATAAACCGCGCCGGCAGAATCATGCCCCATGCCGGGTGCTGCCAGCGGATCAGCGCTTCGGCGCTGGTGATTCTGCCGCTGTGCAGGTCGATCTTCGGCTGGTAGTGAAGGATAAATTCGCTGTTTTCCATGGCCGTGCGCAGGTGCGCTTCGATCAACTGGCGTTCAACTGCGTGAACATTCATCTCCTGGCGGAAAAACTGGTAGTTGTTGCGGCCTTCTTCCTTGGCCAGGTACATCGCTGTGTCGGCATTCTTGATCAGGCCTTCGGCATCCGTGGCGTCGTTGGGGTAAGTGCTGATGCCGATGCTGGAGGTAATGTGCAGTTGCTGCTGGCCAATGGTGTGGCTCATGGCCAGGACACTGAGGATTTTTTCGGCGGTGCGCGCGGCATCGTCGGCCGAGTGGCTTTCGCTCAGCAGCACCACAAACTCATCACCGCCCAAACGGCTGACCGTGTCAGAGCTGCGCACGCAGTCGCTCAAGCGCAGCGCTACCGCTTGCAGCAGCTGGTCGCCGACGCCGTGGCCAAGCGAATCATTGATGTGCTTGAAGTTATCCAGGTCGAGAAACAGCACCGCCAGATGGCTGCTGCGGCGCTCGGCCAGAGCGATCGCCTGGTTGATGCGGTCATTGAGCAAGGCGCGGTTGGGCAGGTTGGTCAGGGCGTCATGCTGCGCCAGATGGGCCATCTTTTCGGTCATGGCGTGGGCGGCAGTCATGTCGTGGAAGACCATTACCGCGCCCTTGAGGCGCCCGGCCGAATCATGGATCGGCGCGGCGGAATCTTCGATGGCGGACTCGCTGCCATCGCGGCGGATCAGGATCGTGCCGGCCGCCAGCAGTTTGCTCTCATCGTGCTGCAGCACCTTGACGATGGGGTTGGCCACCGCCTCACGGCTTTTATCGTTGACCAGGTGCATCACGCTGTCGATCGGCAGGCCATGGGCTTCGTCGAGTTGCCAGCCAGTCATATGTTCGGCGGCGCTATTGAGGTAGTCGACGTTGCCCTGCAGATCGGTACTGATCACCGCGTCACTGATCGAGTTGAGGGTCAGTGACGCGCGGGCTTTTTCGACAAACAGCGTTTCTTCCACGGCCTTGCGTTGGATGATATTGCGCAGCGATTGCGGCACCAGATAACTGTTGAAGTGGCCCTTGGACAGGCAACCCTGGGCACCACGCTGAATGGCGTCCCAGGTTTGCTGGTCATCCTCCAGGGTGCTCAGCGTGAGGATTGGAATACTGGAGGCGAGGACGAACAGCTGGTCGAAGGTGGCCAAACCCTGGCTGTCCGGCAGATCGAGATCAACCATGATCGCGTCGATGGGCTCTTTGCGATGGCTTTCCAGGCGCTGCAGGGCCTGCGCCAGGCTGGTCACCCACTCAATCAGGAACGGGCCGTCCTGGGCTCTATCCAGTACATCTTCCAAGGTCGCGGCGTCGTCACTGTTGCCGGTAATGATCAGAACGCGATTAGCCATGATGCCTATTCCTCCGTGAACAACATTACGCGGTGCGGGTGAGGCGCCTGCGTTGCCGATATGGCGTTAAGCATCGTGGGAGGTGCTGTGTGGTTGCGCGCTCAAAAGCGCAGCCGTGGCGGTGGCGGCTGGTCGTACTGCGGCGCGTTTACCGGCAGGCTGATCCAGCGGTCGTATAGACGCGCCTTGCTGCTGGTGCGTTCAGTATTCTCTGGTTCCGGTTGCAGCCTGGCGTTGTGCAGGTTGTTGCGCTGCGCCGGTTCTGTGGTTGTCACGTGCTGTGGCGCGCGGCCGAACACTTCTGGCGCAAATAGCTCGGCAGAGGCGTTGCCAGCCAGCAAGGCCGGCAGGATCAGGGCGATGCTGCCGGCCATCGCGTGGATGTATCCGAGCCCATGCATGTCGTCCCTCCCCGTTTATGGACGTGTCTCACGTGCCTTCTCCAACGCACAACGTCCGGCCGCGAGCTGACCCGCGCTAACGTCGACAACTGCAATAGGTTTACTGCCCGCTAAGCGGGCTTTCGCTCAGGATGCGCAGCATGGCCAATCAGCGGGCCAAGCCGTTCGGGTGTGGGGGCGGGTTGGCGCTGGGCTGGTCTGTCCATGGTCACCTCTGAGCAAATCCCATGCGGGCGCAAATACGGGGGCTGAGTATTAGATACGCTGCTTGCAGGGGGCTTGTCAGTGCGCTATCGCACCTAGCGCGCTTCGGGATAAAGCCTCTCGGGATTACCCGGTCGGGCTGCTAGACTGGCGCACTTTTCACCGTCCGATCATTTTTGGAGCCTGTTGTGAGCCCGCGTATTCACCCTTTGGCCGGTCAGCCGGCACCTGCGTCCCTGTTGACCGATATCTCTGCGCTGCTGGCGGCCTATTACGATCTGCAGCCAGACCTGAGCGTGGCCAGCCAGCGCGTGGCATTCGGCACCTCCGGGCATCGCGGCAGCTCCCTGGCTTACAGCTTCAACGAGGCCCATGTGCTGGCGATCAGCCAGGCGATCTGTGATTACCGGGCGGCCCAGGGCATCAGCGGTCCGCTGTTTATCGGCGCAGATACCCATGCGCTGTCGCAGCCGGCGCTGGACAGCGCGATTGAAGTGCTGGCGGCCAATGGCGTGCAGACCATGATCTCTGCCGGCGGCGAGTTCACCCCGACGCCGGCGATCAGCCAGGCCATCCTGGTGCACAACCAGGGCCGCAGCTCGGGCCTGGCCGATGGCATCGTCATCACCCCCTCGCACAACCCGCCGGACAGCGGCGGTTTCAAGTACAACCCCACCAACGGCGGCCCGGCTGACAGCGATATCACCACTTGGGTGCAGAACCGCGCCAATGCGTTGCTTGAAGGCGGCCTGCGCGAGGTCAAGCGCATGCCCCTGGCGCAGGCGCGGCAGGCGGCCAATGTGCAGGAATACGATTACCTCGCCAGCTATGTGAATGACCTGGGCAACGTCATCGACTTCGCCCCGATCCGCGCGGCGGGCCTGCGCCTGGGTGTCGACCCGTTGGGCGGCGCCGGCGTGCATTACTGGGGCCGCATCGCCGAGCAGTACGGCCTCAATCTGGACGTGGTGAGCGAGATCATCGATCCGCAGTTCGCCTTTATGAGCCTGGACTGGGACGGGCAGATCCGCATGGATCCGTCCTCCAGCCATGCCATGCAACGCCTGATCGGCCTGAAGAACGGCTACGACATCGCCTTTGCTTGCGACACCGACTACGACCGCCACGGCATCGTTGCGCCGAGCGTCGGCCTGTTGCCGGCCAACCACTTCCTCAGTGTGGCCATCGATTACCTGTTCCAGCATCGCCCGCAATGGAGCGCCACAGCAGCGGTGGGCAAAACTCTGGTGAGTAGCGCGATGATTGACCGCGTCGCTGCGCGCTTGGGCCGGCCGATGCAGGAAGTTCCGGTGGGCTTCAAATGGTTTGCCGGCGGTCTGTTCGACGGCTCCCTGGGCTTTGGCGGTGAGGAGAGCGCCGGGGCGACCTTCCTGCGCCGTGATGGCCGGGTCTGGACCACCGACAAGGACGGCATCGCCCTAGCGCTGCTGGCTGCTGAGATGACCGCAGTAACCGGGCGTGACCCTGGCGAGCTGTACCAGGGGCTGAGCGATGAGTTCGGCGCGATTTATGCCGACCGGGTTGATGCGCCGGCCACCCCTGCGCAGAAAAAAGCCTTTGGCAAACTCTCGCCCGCACAGATCAGCAGCCGCGAGCTAGCCGGTGATGCCATTACCCAGGTGCTCGACAAGGCGCCGGGCAATGGCGCGGCGATTGGCGGCATCAAGGTGATCAGCGAGGGCGGCTGGTTCGCCGCGCGGCCGTCGGGCACCGAAGACATCTACAAGATCTACGCCGAGAGCTTCCGCGATGCCGCGCACCTGCAGCGCATCTTCAGCGAGGCGCAGCAGATCGTGGATGGGGCACTGGTCGCCGAATAGCAGGGCCGCCGTCGGTGCGATAGCGCACCGACACCTGCCGCTGTGGCGTACAGGATGAAGCAGCGCTTGGGTGCCGTGCCGGCACCTGTTGTTCCGGCGTGCTGCAACTCATCAAGGAGAACGCCATGAGCCTGGGTACCATTCTATTGATCGTGCTGGTGCTGTTATTGATCGGTGCTATACCGGCCTGGCCACACAGCAGAAGCTGGGGTTACGGGCCTACGGGCGGTTTGGGCGTCGTGGTGGTGGTGCTGTTGGTGCTGCTGTTAATGGGCCGAATTTAACCGCTACCTGACATGTCCCACGGCCGTTGCGCAGCAAGTGGTTTGCCGCTTTCGCCTGAGTGATTCAGGCGTTAGTCTGCGCAGCGTATCCCCCGCTGTGGTCGCCGCATGTACCGTCTTGATCTGAAAATCCGCCTGCATAACGGTTCTGATATTGCCATTGGCCCCGGCAAGGCCGAGCTGTTGGCTGCCATCGCCCAGCACGGTTCGATCAGCGCCGCCGCGCGCGCCATGGGCATGTCCTATCGGCGCGCCTGGTTGTTGGTGGAAACCATGAACCGCAGTTTCAAACAGCCGCTGGTCAGCACCCTGGCCGGCGGCAAGCAGGGTGGTGGCACCCAGCTCACCGCCACCGGTGAGCTGATCCTGCAGCGCTACCGCGCCCTCTGCGCCGCCGCCCTGGCAGCGGTGCAGAGTGGTTGCGACGAGCTGGCCGAACTGCTGGCCGAGCCGCCCACTAACAGCGACCTATAACTCAATCCGCAAGCGATGCGCCGCGCCATCCAAGGCGACTTTTAATGGCCCTTGCGGGCAAGTGATGGGCTGGTCGTCCAGCCAAGCTTGGCGAATGCCCTGGCTGCGTTGCGCCGGGTTGCTCAGCTCAATCTGGTAGTGGCTGCCAGCCAGGGCGATACGTGCGCTAAAGCCCGGCCAGTCGGGAGGGATGCAGGGGTTGAGCAACAGCCAGTCACCCTCGCGGCGAATGCCGAGAATTCCTTCTACGCCGGCGCGGTGCATCCAGCCGGCTGCGCCTGTGTACCAGGTCCAACCGCCGCGCCCATTGTGCGGCGCCACTGCGTACACATCGGCGGCCAGTACATAAGGCTCGACCTTGTAGCGCTGGCAGGCCTCAGGGCTGTTGCCGTGGTTGATCGGGTTGACCAGATCAAACAGGTCGAACGCCTGCTTGGCCGAGCCGAGCTGGCAGTACGCCAGAATCGCCCACATCGCCGCATGGCTGTATTGCCCGCCGTTCTCCCGCAAGCCCGGCGGATAACCTTTGATATAGCCGGGCTCCAGCGGGGTTTTGTCGAACGGCGGGGTGAACAGCAGGGCAATGCCGTCGTCCTCGCAGATCAGCTGGCGTTGCATGGCAGCCATGGCCATGTTCGCCCGCAGCGGATCAGCGCTGGCGGACAGCACCGCCCAGGACTGGGCAATCGAGTCGATCCGGCATTCGCTGCTTTGCACCGAGCCGAGCCAGGTGCCGTCATCGAAGGTCGCGCGGCGGTACCACTGGCCATCCCAAGCATAGGTTTCCAGCGCCAGGCGCAGCTGCTCAGCATGCGCGCGCCAGCGTGCTACGCGGGCGCTGTCATACGCCTCGGCGTAGGGGGTGAACAGCGCAATGGTGCGCAGTAGTAACCAGCCGAGCCAGACACTTTCGCCCTTGCCGTGCTCGCCGACGCGGTTCATGCCGTCGTTCCAGTCGCCGCCGCCAATCAGTGGCAGACCCAGTTCGCCGGTCAGTTGCAGGCACTGGTCGAGGCCGCGGGCGCAGTGCTCGAACAGCGAAGCCGGCGCATCGGCCTGCATCGGCTGGAAGAACGCATCATGTTCGCCAGCGGTCAGCAGTGGGCCTTCGAGAAAGTCCAACTGCTCATCGAGAATTGCCGCATCGCCGCTGCACTGGATGTACTGCGCAGTGGCGTAGGCCAGCCACACCCGGTCATCGGAGATGCGCGTGCGCACGCCCTGGCCGGAATGCGGCAGCCACCAGTGCTGCACATCGCCTTCGATAAACTGGCGGCTGGCGGCGCGCAGGATATGCCCGCGGGTGATCGATGGGCTGGCAAAGGTCAGCGCCATACCGTCTTGCAACTGGTCACGGAAGCCGTAGGCGCCGCTGGCCTGATAGAACGCCGAGCGCGCCCAAACGCGGCAGGCCAGGGTCTGATAGAGCAGCCAGCCGTTGAGCATGATGTCCATGGCGCGGCTTGGCGTCTGCACCTGTACCGCGCCGAGTACGCGCTGCCAGTGCGCTTGCACCTTGAGTAGCACGGCGTCCAGATCGGCCTCGCGGTATTGCGCAATCAACGCGCTGGCCTGCTGCTCGCTGGCGCATTGGCCCAGCAGCCAGAGCACTTCCACGCTTTCCCCGGGTTGCAGTTCCAGCTGACATTGCAGCGCGGTGCAGGGATCGAGCCCCGCACCCAGGCTGCCGCTCAGTGGGGCAAGGCGGGCGAGGGCGGCGGGTTGCGTGAGGTTGCCGTTACGCCCGATAAACTCGCTGCGATCCGCCGTCCAGCTGCTTTGCCGGCCGCCCAGGTCGCTGAATGCGCTGCGCCCGGTAAAGGCGATGCTCCACGGGTTGCGGACCAGAACGGCACCGGTGGCGCTGTCCTGCTGACTGACGATAAACGGCGCGCTGGCTGCCCGCGTGCTGCCCAGCACCCATTCGGCATAGGCGGTCACGCTGAGGCGGCGTGGCCGGCCGGAGAGGTTGCGCAGGGTCAATCGGGAGATTTTGATCGGGTCGTCCAGCGGTACGAACTGCAGCAGCTCCATGGCAATGCCGCTGGCCTGATGGCTGAAGCGGCTGTAACCAAAGCCATGCCGCGCTTCATAGTGGCCGCTGTCGCGCAGCGGTTGGGCGGTGGGGCTGAATAGCGCCAGGCTGTCCTCGTCACGGATATACAGGGCTTCGCCTGGCGGGTCGCTGACGGGGTCGTTGGACCAGGGCGTGAGCTGGTTTTCCCGGCTGTTGTCGGCCCAGGTGTAGCCGCTGCCTTCGGCCGAGACCTGAAAGCCGAACTGCGGATTGGCGATCACGTTGATCCACGGTGCCGGGGTGTTGCTCCAGGCGTCCAGGCGTACCACGTACTCGCGGCCATCCAGATCGAAGCCACCCAGGCCATTGGCACATTCCAGCGGGCTTGGCGGCGCTGCGTGGAATACCGGCAGGGGTTGCGCGCTGTGGTTGCTGGCGCTTGCCGGGACGGGGCTGGGGCAGGCCGGGATACGTGCCAGTTGTTCGGCAATGGGTCCGCGATGCGCCACCAGCAGCACCCTGGCGACGGCCTGCAGGCGTTCGCGGTATTCACCGCTGAGCAGGTCAGCTCGCAGCACGAATACCGCGCCCTGTGCCAGTTCGGCGGTAAAGCGTGGGCGTGATTGGCTGCTGCGCACGGCAGTTTCAATGGCCACCTGCAGGTCCTGCAGGTAGGAGGAGGCATGCTCGTTGACGATCACCAGGTCCACGGCCAAGCGCTTCATCCGCCAGTATTCGTGGGCGCGCAGCAGTTGCCGCACCTGGGCAATGTCTTCGGCGTCACTGATGCGCAGCAGAACGATCGGCAGATCGCCGGAAATCCCTTGGGACCACAGCCCGGACTGGCTGCCGAGGCCGCGCAGCAGGCTGGCCGGCGGTGCGCGAAAACGTGAGTCGGCATACAGGATCGGTGCCGCCAGGCGTTGAAAGTCGGCGGCTTCGGCGGCGAGCATGTCGAGGTGGCGCAATTGCACCTGGACCTGGGTCCAGGCCAGGGTTTTCGCGCGCTCGAAGGCGCTGCGGTCGTGGTGCTTGTCGATCAAATCAAGCAGCGCCTCACGGGTAGGCGCCACCACCGTCCAGAACGCTACACGGGCAATCTTGCCGGGCTCGATCAGCAGACGCTGGCGCAGCGAGAAGATCGGGTCCAGCACCGTGCCGACGGTATTCGATAGGCGCTGGCCCTGGCGGATTACCGCGGCGGCATGCAGCGCACAACTGCGTCCGAGAAACTTCGCGCGGTCGGACTCGTACTGCGGCTCGGCACTCACTTCACCTTCAATCACGGCAAAGTGCGCGGCCCACAGCGACGGTTCGCTGGCACTGCGCGGCCGGCGTGTGGCAATCAACGCACCGAAGGCTGGCAGGTACTCGGTGACCACAAACAGCTTGGAGAACGCTGGGTGGGCGTTGTCGCTGGCGGCGCTGGCCAGTACCAGTTCGGCGTAGGAGGTCAGTTCGATTTCCCGCGCCACGCGGCCGCTGTTGGTCAGCGAGACGCGGCGTACCTCACCGTCGTCCTCGCCGGAGACCAACACTTCTAAGCTGGTGGTGAGGTTGCCGTCGTGGCGGCTGTAGCTGGCGTAGTCCTCGGCGAACACCACTTCGTCATAAGGGTTGCCGCTGCTCGGCTGCGCGCCCAGGGACCAGTGCGTGCCGTTGCGGGTGTCCCAGAGGAAGATGAATGAGCCGTGCTGGTCGCGGGTGCTGTCTTCCTGCCAGCGGGTGACGGCGATGTCGCGCCAGCGGCTGTAACCGGCGCCACTGGTGGTGAGCATCACGCTGTAACGGCCGTTGCTGAGCAGGTGGGTGACCGGCGGGTTGCCGTTGAAGTGGTTCAAGCGGCGTTCGTTGTGCAGCGTGCAGTCGGCTTCTGCGGCGCAGGCGCTGACCTCTTCGGCGCGCGGGTGGGCGACGGCGACATTGCGCGGCATGCGTTCCTGCAACAGCAGCTCGCAGGCCTGGATCATGGGTTCACGGTGAAAGCGCGCACGCATCTGGCCGTCATGCAGGGTGTTGGCAATGGCGACGATGCTCATGCCCTGGTGGTGGGCCATAAAGTTGCGCACGATGGCGAAGGGCTGCTCATCCGGCAGGCGGGTGCGGGTGAAATCCAGCGCTTCATAGAAACCATAACGGCCCAGGGCGCCCATCTCATTCAGGCGGCGGTAGTTAGCCAGGGCGCCTTGCGGGTCGACCATGGTGGCCAGGCCGGTGGCGTAGGGGGCAATCACCCGGTTGGCGGACAAGCCGCGCTTGAGGCCCAGGCCCGGTACGCCGAAGTTGGAATACTGGTAGGTCTGCTCCATGTCGCGGGCGTTGTAGGCCGATTCGGAAATCCCCCAGGGGATGCCCAAATCATTGCCATAGGCGGCCTGGCGCGCGACTACTAGGCGGTTGGTCTGCTCCAGCAGGCTGCCGGCTGGAGCGCGCATCACCAACGAGGGCATCAGGTATTCGAACATCGAGCCGGACCAGGAAATCAGCGCCGAGCCGCTGCCCAGTGGCGTGGCGGTGCGGCCCAGGCGGAACCAGTGACGGGTGCTGACATCGCCCTTGGCGATGGCGAACAGGCTGGCCAGGCGCGCTTCCGAGGCGAGCAGGTCGTAGCAGCTGCTGTCCAGGCTGTTGTCAGCCAGGCAGAAGCCGATCGACAGCAGTTTGCGCTCCGGCTCCAGCAGGAAGGCAAAATCCATGGCCAGGGCCATGCCGCGTGACTGTTCGGCGGTGCTGCGTAGATCGGCATGCAGCTGCATGTGTTGACTGTCGGTCAGTTGCGCATCCTGCAGCTGGTCGCCGATGGCCTGGGCGAGGGCCTGCAGCCAGAACAGCAGGTCATTGGCCTGGCCAGCGTCGTCGAGCTGGGCGATGCCGTTGGCCAGCTGGGCGGCCTTGTCGCTCAGGCGTAGCAGGGTTGGCAGCAGGCTGGGCAGCAGCTGATTGCCATGCAATCCAGCCTTGATCTGTTGCAGCAATTCATCCAGCTGCCTGCCGCGTTCGCTGGCGGCAGCGGGCAGGGCGGCCAGGGTGGCGCATGCCAGCTGCAGATTGTCGTGCAGGCCCAGGCGGGCATCCGCGCTGACCGGCGCCTTGAGCCATTCTTCGCAGGCATTGGCCACCACCAGCAGGTGGCCGGCCAGGTTGCCGCTGTCCACTGATGACACATAGGCCGGCGCCAACGGGCGCAAATCCTCGGTGTCGTACCAGTTGAAGAAGTGCCCGCGATGGCGCTGCAACTGCGCCATGACTGCCAGCGTGGCTTGCAGGCGGGTGACGGTGCGCTCGGTGCCGGCCCAGCCGAAATCACGGGCGGCGATGGCGGAGAGCAGGTACAGGCCCATATTGGTGGGTGAGGTGCGGTGGGCAATAACCGGCTTGGGATCTTCCTGAAAGTTATCCGGTGGCAGCTGGTTGTCGGCTGGGGTGACGAAGGTTTCGAAGAAGCGCCAGGTACGCCGGGCAATCAGGCGTAGCTCGTTGCGTTGCGTCGGGTCGATCAGCAGGCGTTTGGCCATGCGTGGCGAACGACTGACCAGCATGGCAATTGCCGGTGCGCTGAGCCAGAGCAATGCGAAGGGCAGTACCAGCGGCCAGATGGTCGGTGACCAGAACAGGGCCAGAGCGCACAGCAGCAGGCCGAGCGTGGTGCCGCCGGCCATGCCGCAGTAGAAACCCAGCAGTTTCAAGCGTGGGCTGATCGCCGCCTGCGCGGCGGTGGTCCATTCCAGCAGGTTACGCCGGGTGATCAGCAGGCGCGTCAGGGTACGGCTGATCGCATCGAGCATGCGCCAGCTCTGGTCGGCGAGGAATGTCAGGTTCAGCGCGCTTTGCAGCATGGCCAACAGCAGGTCATCACGCAGCTTGCCGAGGTGGCTGCGCCAGCGGATACCGGCACGTGCCGGCAGCAGGCCGAAGCACAGGGGCAGCAAGGCGGGGATCAGCAGGCTGGCAATCAGTAACAGGCTGGCGCTCAGCGCTGCCGGCAACGGCAGCAACCAGCTCAGGCCCAGCGCCGCCAGGGTGACCGGGGCCAGCAGGGAGCGGCGCAGGTTGTCGAGCATCTTCCAGCGGCCGATGCTCGGCAGCGCCGGTTTGCCGTGTAGCGGCCCGAAAATCCATGGCAGCAGCTGCCAGTCGCCCCGCGTCCAGCGGTGCTGACGCTTGCTGGCGACGTCGTAGCGTGAGGGGAATTCCTCGACCACTTCCACATCCGAAGCCAGGCCTGCGCGGGCGAAGACGCCTTCAAACAGGTCATGGCTGAGCAGGCTGTTTTCCCTGACCCGGCCGGCCAGCGCGGCCTCGAAGGCGTCGATGTCGTAGATGCCCTTGCCGGTAAAGGAGCCTTCGCCGAACAGGTCCTGATATACATCGGACACGGCTGCAGCGTAGGGGTCCATGCCGCCGGGACTGGAAAACACCTTCTGGTACAGCGAGCCTTCGCGCTGCAACGGCAGTGATGGGGTCACCCGGGGTTGCAGGATCGCGTAGCCGCCGACCACCCGTTGTAGCTCGGTGTTGAAACGCGGTTGGTTCAGTGGGTGGGCCATCTTGCCGATCAGACGCAGCGCTGCATCGCGGGGCAGGCGGGTGTCGGCGTCCAGGGTGATGACGTAGCGCACCGCGTCCGGCACGCGCTGGCTTAGCCCAGGCACCGGGGTAAAGCTGGTGTCATTGGCACCGCGCAGCAAGCGATTGAGTTCATGCAGCTTGCCGCGCTTGCGTTCCCAGCCCATCCAGACGTTTTCACTGGGGTTGAACTGCCGCCGGCGGTGCAACAGGAGAAAGCGACTGCCGGCGATACCAGGCCCGTAGCGCTGGTTGAGCTGGTCGATGGCGGCGCTGGCCAGTTGCAGCAGGGCGTCGTTGCTGGCCAGGTGCTCCTGGTCGGCATCCAGGCCATCGGTGAGCAGGGCGAAGGTCAGGTCGCCGCCATGCCCGGCCAGGTGATGCACTTCCAGGCGCTCGATCTGCTCCAGCAGATCAGCCTCGCTGCCGAGCAGGGTCGGTACGGCAATCAGCGTGCGCAGGCTGCTGGGCACCCCTTCGCTCAGCTCCAGGCCCGGCAGGCCCATGGCGCCAAAGCTGGAACTGACCGCGCGATTGACCAGCGCGGTGGCCACTTCAGTGGCCGGCAGAAAGCCCAGCACACCCAGCGCCAGCAGCCAGCCGGCAGTCACGCCCTGGCTAGCCAGGCTGTACAGCGCCAGACCCAGTAGCAGGCTGGCCAGGCCAACGATGGCGCCGACGTAGCCGGGCATGCCGAGGTGGATATGGCCACGGCTGATGCGCAGGCGCAGCGGCGGACGAAAATCGATGCGCTGCTCCAGCGCCAGGCGGCCTTCGGCGATCAGGTGGTAGCCGGGGTCGCTTGTGCGCGGATCTGCGTTCTGGGTTGCACTGGCCTGCTGTGTAGCCAGCAGCGCTTGTTCGGCAACTTCCAGTTCGCTGCAGCGACTGCCACGGGCCAGTTGCTCAATGGCGCTGCGGTACTGGTTGCGGGTGGCAAAATCCATCGCGGCAAAATCGCTGCGTGCGCCCAGGCGGGCATCCACCAGGCTGACGTTCTCGAACAGCTGCGCCCAGTCGATGGAGGAAATCAGGCGCATGCTGTTGATGATGTTGCGTACCGTAAGGTTGGACGCGCCCTGGCGCTGCTGCGCATGCTGCACCACTTCATCGATGCTGCTGCCCTGCGCGCCGAGGCGCTCTTCCAACCAGCCCAGTGCCGGGGTGGTGAGCGGGTCATGGTCACGCAGGCGCTTGGCCAGTTGTGCGGCAAACGGCTCGCTTAACGCGGTGCGGGCACGCTCGTGCAGTTCCCTGTCGAGCGCCGCGTGCGGGGCGTCTTTACCCAGCAGGCGGCTGGCCAGGGCGTCGGCGTCGGCCCGTGCGCTGCGCCCGGCGGTCATCTGATCGGCGAGGCGGCGCAGGTTTTCGATCAGCACGATGCGCAGGGTAATCGCCACGGCCCACAGCTCGCCGATGGTCAGCGGTTGCACCTGCTGATAGGCGACGATAAAGCGCTGCAGGATGTCCGGGTCGAAGTGGCTGTCGGTGTGGGCGATAAACGCCCAGGCCATGCCCAGTACCCGTGGATAACCGGCAAAGGGACCGCTGGCGAGTTTCGGCAGTTGGCGGTAATAGCCAGGCGGCAGGTCATCGCGGATCTCGCGAATCTGCTCTTCGACCAGGTGATAGTTGTCCAGCAGCCACTCGGCTGCCGGTACCACGCCACGGCCGTTGGCCAGTTCCGCAGCACTGGCGCGGTAGGCCGCAAGCAATACCTTGGCGTTATCGTTCAGCCGGCGATGCAAGGACAGCACGGCGGGCGGCTTGCTGCTGATCGGTTGGGCAGCGGCCAGGGTGTAGGCGTGTTGTTCGAGGCGTTCGATGCCGAACAGCTCTTCGCGTACCGGGGCGTGATCAAGCCATGGCGAGGGTGCAGCGGCATGGCTGAATAGAGCAGAAAAGACTGAGGTCATAGGGCGCGGTTCCAGCCATCATTGGCATGCGCGATGGGCGTCGAGGTGCGAGACCCATCTGAGAAACCGCGACAGCGGACCTACGAAGTCACGATTGCCGTGCCCCTGTTGCTTCGCCGTGCTGATTTTGCATATTGGCCGCAGACGCTGGTGTGTCCGGTCAACACCCAAGACCCGGGTACCGCGATGGCGAAGTAAACCTGCACCATCGGGAAGAATGCTGTCGCAGCATTGTCGTCACCCTACAGCACGCTGCTGGCTGGCGTCTGTTCGCTAGCGGACATAGGCACAAATGTGTCGACGTTTAGCGAAGTTGGGCTTCGGCGAGGGTCAGGCTGCGCGGAATAAGCGATGCATCCCAGTGCTGGCTGGCCCAGCGCAGCAGTTCGGCAGGCTGACCATGGGGGGCGCCGTCCGGCAACGGTTGGCCAAGCGCACGCAGGGCGCGAATCAGCAGTGGAGTGGCCTGATCGGCCGGTAGCGGTGGCGAGCGGTAGGATTTGCCGAGCTTGTGGCCATCGGGCTGGATGATCAGCGGCACATGCAGATAACGCGGCTGCGATAGGCCAAGCAGCTCCTGCAGGTACAGCTGGCGCGGGGTGGAGTCGAGCAGGTCTGCACCGCGCACTATATCTGTGATGCCCTGCCAGGCATCGTCGAGCACCACGGCCAGTTGGTAGGCATACAGGCCATCGCGGCGGCGAATCACAAAGTCACCGACCTCGCGGCCCAAGTGCTGGCGGTAGTCGCCTTGTACGCGGTCGACAAAGTGGTAGCTCAGCTCCGGCACGCGCAGGCGAATCGCCGCATCGGCAAAGCCGTGGCCGGCATTGCGGCAAGTGCCAGGGTAGATGCCCTGAGTGCCTTCCAGTTGCTTGCGTGAGCAGGTGCAGGCGTAGGCCAGGCCCTGGCTGAGCAGACGTTCGACCAGTGCAGCGTACTCGCCGTGACGATTACTCTGGCGCACCAGTTCGCCATCCCATTCGAAGCCATAGCTTTCCAGAGTGCTGAGAATGCCTTCTTGGGCGCCGGCGACTTCGCGTGGCGGGTCGAGGTCTTCCATACGCAGCAGCCAGCGGCCATTTACCGCGCGCGCGTCTAGATAGGACGCAAGGGCTGCGACCAGTGAGCCGAAGTGCAGGTAACCGCTCGGGGTGGGGGCGAAGCGGCCGATATAAGCAGGTGTGTTCATGTCTGGCACACACAGGGAGGCAGAAACAACAGAGGGTGCCGAAGCACCCTCTGGGTCAGATCAGGAACCGATCTGTTTTTCTTTGATTTCCGCCAGGGTTTTGCAATCGATGCAAAGGGTGGCGGTGGGGCGTGCTTCCAGTCGGCGGATGCCGATTTCTACGCCGCAGGAATCGCACCAACCGTAGTCGTTGTCTTCGATGAGTTGCAGGGTTTCGTCGATCTTCTTGATCAGCTTGCGCTCGCGATCACGGGCACGCAGTTCCAGGCTGAATTCTTCTTCCTGGCTGGCGCGGTCCGCTGGATCGGGGAAGTTGGCTGCTTCGTCCTGCATGTGGTGCACAGTACGATCAACTTCCTGCATCAATTCCAGCTTCCACTTGTTGAGGATGCCGGTGAAGTGGGCGCGCATCGGCTCACCCATGTATTCCTCGCCCTTTGTTTCTTTATAGGGCTCAAAACCACGAGTCAGTTGGCTGCTTTTTGCTTTTGCTTTGGTGGGCATGGATGACCGCCTCTCACTCTCTCTAATCCACTGCGCAGGACGGTGTCCCTTGCCGATCCTACGTCGCGTAGAACTGGCCCTGCGGCTGCAAGCGGGCGAACTTACCAGAACAACTCAGCCTGCGCCACTCCCGGTTGTCGAAGCTGCGTTGGGTATGCTTTAGAATCCGCGGCTTAATCCAGACCAAGGCAGTCCCATGGCTCAGTCCTACAGTGCGCGCAGCCGCGCCATAGAACCTTTTCACGTGATGGCGCTGCTGGCCCGTGCCAATCAGCTGCAGGCCGACGGCCATGATGTGATCCACCTGGAAATCGGTGAGCCGGATTTCACCACCGCCGCGCCGATTGTTGCCGCCGGGCAGGCGGCGCTGGCCGATGGGCACACCCGTTACACCGCCGCGCGCGGCCTGCCGGCCCTGCGCGAGGCAATTTCCAGTTTCTATGGCCAGCGTTACGGTCTGGATATCGATCCGCAGCGCATTCTGATCACCCCGGGCGGCTCGGGCGCCTTGCTGCTGGCCACCAGCCTGCTGGTCGACCCCGGCAAGCACTGGCTGCTGGCTGACCCCGGCTACCCCTGCAACCGCCATTTTCTGCGCCTGGTCGAAGGTGCGGCGCAGCTGGTTCCGGTTGGCCCTGATGTGCGTTATCAGCTAACGCCCGACCTGATCGAGCGTTATTGGGATCAAGATAGCGTCGGCGCGTTGGTGGCTTCCCCAGCTAACCCGACCGGTACTTTGCTCAGTCGCGCCGAGCTGGGCGGGCTGTCTCAGGCGTTGAAAGCGCGCGGCGGGCATCTGGTGGTGGATGAGATCTACCACGGTCTGACCTACGGTGTAGACGCTGCCAGCGTGCTGGAAGTGGACGACGAGGCCTTTGTGCTGAACAGTTTTTCCAAGTATTTCGGCATGACTGGCTGGCGCCTCGGCTGGCTGGTGGCGCCACCGGCCGCCGTGCCGGAACTGGAGAAGCTGGCGCAGAACCTCTATATCAGTGCGCCGAGCATGGCTCAGCATGCTGCCTTGGCGTGTTTCCAGCCGCAGACCCTGGAGATCCTCGAGCAACGCCGTCACGCGTTTCAGCTCCGCCGCGATTTCCTCCTGCCAGCGTTGCGTGAACTGGGCTTCAAGATCGCTGTGGAGCCGGAAGGCGCCTTCTATTTATATGCCGACATCAGTGCCTTCGGCGGTGATGCTTTTGCCTTCTGCCAGCACTTTCTGGAAACCGAGCATGTGGCCTTTACCCCTGGCCTGGATTTCGGCCGCTACCAGGCCGCGCAGCATGTGCGTTTTGCCTACACCCAGGATTTGCCGCGTCTGCAGCAGGCGGTGGATCGCATCAAACGTGGTTTGAACAGCTGGAAGCCCCATGCAGTTTGATCCGCCACTGGAAGAAGGGCGCCTGCTGCGTCGCTACAAGCGCTTTCTCGCTGATATCGAGACCGCCAGCGGTGAGCTGCTGACTATCCACTGCGCCAATACTGGCTCGATGCTCAACTGCATGAGTGAGGGCGCGCGTATCTGGTTCAGTCGCAGCAACGACCCCAAACGCAAGCTGCCGGGCACCTGGGAGATTGGTGAAACGCCGCACGGCCGTCTGGCGGTGATCAACACCGGGCGCGCTAATGCCCTGGTGGAAGAGGCCTTGCGTGCCGGGCTGATCGCCGAGCTGAACGGCTTTACCAGCCTCAAGCGCGAAGTGCCTTACGGTCAGGAACGCAGCCGTATCGACTTTCGTCTGGACTACCCGACAGGTGCGGCGTTCGTCGAAGTTAAGAGCGTCACCCTGGGGTTCGCCGACAGCCGCGTCGCCGCCTTTCCCGATGCGCGCACCGAGCGTGGCAGCAAACACCTGCGTGAATTGGCGGCACTGGCCCGTGAGGGCATTCGCGCGGTGCAGCTGTATTGCGTGAACCTAACGGACATTGATGCGGTGCGCCCGGCCGAGGAAGTCGACCCGGCCTACGCCGCTGCCTTGCGTGAGGCGGTGAGCGCCGGTGTGGAAGTGCTGGCTTACGGCGCGGCGATCAGCGCGCAGGGTGTGCAGCTGATCAAGCGTCTGGATGTGCGGTTGTAGGAACGGGGCTTTCCGTTCCTCTTTAATGCTGCGTTCTGCCGGCCGGTAACGCTTGCACAGGTTGCATGGCGCTGCGCAGATGCTGCTCGAACAGCTCGACAATCGCCGGCCAGCCCTGGCGTGAGGCATGCAGTCGCGCATTCAGGCGCACTCGGCGCAGGCCCTCGTGGTCGGTCAGCAGCCAGCTGGCGGCGTCGATAAAGCCTTGTTCGTCCTCAGCCACCGCAAGCGCGCCGTTGTGGCCGTGGCGGATATGTTGCGCGGCCGCCGCTTGATCAAACGCCACCACGCCAAGTCCGGAGGCCAGGGCTTCGAGCACCACATTGCCGAAGGTTTCTGAGAGGCTGGGAAACACAAATAGATCGCCCGAGGCGTAATGCGCCGCCAGCTCTTCACCGCGCTGCAGGCCGCAGAACACCGCTTCGGGCAGTTGCTGCTGGAGGCTGGCGCGCTGCGGGCCATCCCCGACCAGAATCAGTTTCAGCCGCCGCTGCGGGTGCGCCTGTTGCAGCGCCTGAAAGCTCTTGCTGAGCAGGGCCAGGTTCTTTTCCGCCGCCAGGCGGCCGACATGCAGGATGGCGATGTCCTGTTCCGCCAGGCCCCAGCGCTCGCGCAAGGCCGCGCAGCGTTTGGCTGGGTGGAACAGCTGACTGTCGACGCCTCGCGAGAGCAGTTCCAGGTTGTCGAAGCCGCGCCGCTGCAGCTCAATCTGCTGGCTAACGCTGGGCACCAGGGTCATCTGCGAGCGGTTGTGGAACCAGCGCAGGTAATTGGTCAGCAGGCGGGTTAGCAGGCCGAAGCCGTAATGCCCAGTGTATTGCTGAAAATTGGTGTGAAAACCGCTGACTACTGGGATCTGCAGGCGCCGCGCCGCGCGCAGGGCGGACAACCCGAGCGGCCCTTCGGTGGCGATATACAGCACATCCGGGCGCTGCCGCTGCCAGCTGCGCAGCAGCTTGTGCAGCGACGACTGACCCCACTGCAAACCGGGGTAACCGGGCAGCGGCCAGCCACGGGTCAGCAGCAGATCCGGGTCGGCCGCACCGCGCGGGTCGACGTTCTGCCGCGGACGCACCAGTTGCACACGATGGCCACGGCCACGCAAGCCGTCGACCAGGCGCCCGAGGGTATTGGCCACGCCATTTATTTCCGGCGGGAAGGTTTCGCTGATCAGTGCGATATGCAGGGAAGCTGTGCTCATGGCAGCAGTGTCCGCTGTCGCTATGTAATGACTGTGACGCTTTGGTTGCGTTTGTATTTCAGACGAGCAGTTCGATCAGCTGTTGGCGCAGCCAGGCGTGCGCCGGGTCGAGGTGCTGCTGCTGATGCCAGATCAGGCTGACCTGCACCGGCGGCATATCGAAGGGCAGCGGCGCGATTTCCAGCGCATGCATCGGGGCGAAAGCCTCGGCCAGACGCGCGGGCACGGTGCCGAGCAGATCGGTCTGGGCGACGATGGCTGGGATCGGCAGGTAGTTGGGCAAATGCAACGCCGCCTGCCGCCGCACCCTGGCCGAGCCGAGGACGATCTCCAGCGGCGAGCCACGTCCGGCGCGCGGCGTGACCGTGATATGCCGTGCCTGCTGGTAATCCTCCAGGCTCAGCCCGCCGATAAAGGCCGTGTGTCCGGCGCGGCCGATGGCCACCAGCGGTTCTTCGCGCAGCGGCGCGTAGTGCAGGTCAGGCGAATCGAAGTGCAGGTAGTCGATGGCCAGGTCCAGTGCGCCACTTTCCAGACGTTGTACCAGGCTGTCGGCATCATCGGCTTGCACCAGCAGTTCGACCTGCGCGGCGTGGCGCGCCAGGTGTGCCTGCAACATGGGCAGCAGTGCGGCTTGCGCGTAGTCATTCAGCGACAGGCTGAAGGCGTGCGGGGTTTGCGGGTCAAACGGCTCGGCCGGGCCCAGGCCGGTCTGCAGCAGGCGCAAAGCCTGACGTACCGGCAGATACAACGCCTGGGCGCGGGCGGTGGGCGTTAGGCCCCGGGCCGTGCGCAGAAACAGCTCTTCGCCGAGTTGCTGACGCAGGCGGGAGAGGGCGTTGCTCACCGTCGACTGGCTCAAGTGCAAGCGTTCGGCGGCGCGGGTCAGGTTGCCTTCCTGCATCAGGGCATCGAAAACCAGCAGCAGGTTGAGGTCGAGCTGACGCAAATTCGTTATCAAGAATAATGCTCTTTCTGAATATCCATTATCGGAATGATCTGGCCGCGCCTAGACTGCTGTCAATCTGCACAGGAGTTATGCCGTGGCCTATAACAATGACAATGCCCAGGCTTTCCGCACGCGTTATCGGGATGCCATCCACCCGCTGTACAACCCCTGGCTGCATGCCGCCTTTGTGCTGGCCTATGGCCTGACCTGCATCGTCCTGCTGTGGCGCACGCTGGACGCGGTGGCGCTTTGGCAATGGCTGCTGGTGCCGCTGAGCCTGGTGTTCTTCAGCTGGGGCGAGTACCAGGTGCACAAGCGCCTGGGGCACAACAAGACGCGCTTCGGCCAGCTGTTCTACAAGCGCCACACGGGCGATCACCACAGCTTTTTTGTCGAAGGTCAGATGCGCTACGAGACGCCGCGCGACTGGCGGGTGATCCTCTTTCCCGCTTGGTTGATCGTGCTTTACAGCCTGCCGCTGCTGGGCATTTGGTGGTTGCTGTCCCACATCGACGGCAACCTCGCCGCGCTGTTCGCTGGCAGCATGCTGCTGGGTTATATGAGCTACGAGGTGGTGCACGCCTGCGAGCATCTTCCGGCCGAGCATCCCGTCGCGCGGCTGCCGTGGATTCGCCAGATGCGCCGCCTGCATGCGTTGCACCATCGCCGTGAGCTGATGCATGCGCGCAACTTCGGCATCGTCCATCCGCTGATGGACTGGCTGTACGGCACCCTGCACTGGGAGCCGGAGCCGACGTATCAGCAGAACCGCCAGCAGCATCGCATTAGCCTCACCCGCCCAGCGGACGAGGTGCTGAGTTATGCCGCTGCGCCGGCGCATTGGCCCGAATGGCATCCATCCTCACTGCGCATCTATGGCCGGGTGGGGGCATTGCTCGCCGGTGAGGTATTTGAAGAAGACATTCATGCCGGTGGTCGCGCCGGGCATTTGCGCTGGGATGTGCTCGACTACCAGCCAGGATGCCGCTGGCAAGCCAGCGCTCGTGGTGATCACGGGCTGGCGTTGCTGCTGACCTACGAGTGCATAGAAGTGGAAGGCGGTTGCGAGTTCGTGCGTACCCTGGAATACGGCTTCGACGGCCTGCTGATGCGTTTGGCTAATCGCCTGCTTCTAAGCCGGCGCATTGAGCGCGAATCCCTGGCCTCCATGCAGGCGCTGCGCGCAGTACTTGAGCGCAGCCAGCCTGCAGGGTGATTACCTAGGAAGTGGAGGTGAGCGCCTGCTCCTGGCGTTCACGCACCCAGAACACCGTGGCGCCGGCCACCGCTGCCGGCATCATCAGGATATTCAGCCCCGGTACCAGCAGTGCGGCGTAGGTGATGCCGCCAAAACCCAGGCTCTGCCAGCGCTTCTCCCGCAGCCAGGCGAGCATGTCTTGCCAGCTCATCTTGTTGTTGTCTGCGGGGTAGTCGATGTACTGAATCGCCATCATCCACACGCCAAACAGCAACCACAGCGGCGCGGCGATCAGGTTGACCACCGGGATAAAGCTCAGGATCAGCAGACCAATGGCGCGGGGCAGAAAGTAGCCCAGCTTGCGCATCTCGCGGCTGAGGGTGCGTGGCACCATGGCAGTCAGTTCGGCCAGGCTGAAGGGCGGAAAATCATCCTGCCCGCGCACCACCACTTCGACCTTCTCCGCAAGAAAACCGTTAAACGGTGCGGCAATGATATTGGCCAGCAGGGTGAAGGTGAAAAACACCATCAGCAGTACCAGCACGACAAACAATGGCCACAGCACGTATTCAAGAAAGCTCAGCCAACTCGGCAGGCTGGGCATAAAGGTCTCGACCCAGCCACTGAACTGCTGCATGGAGACCACAATCAGCGCAGTAAACAGGATCAAGTTGATCGTCAGCGGCAGCAGCACAAACAGCCGCAGACCGGGGCTAAGGACCAGTTTCAGGCCTTCGCTGAGGTATTGCGGGCCGGTCAGCACGGGGGCGTGCATGGGAGGAGTCTCCAGGAAGTTGAAGTCGCGCCGACCTTACCGGCTTTGTGTGGCAGGTGAAAGCCTCTGCAACGGACGCTAACGATTGCCGGTGTGCGCTTATAGCGCTTGCCTATGCACAGTATTGGCAAAGCATATTTCCGCAGTGCGTCGGGCAGGCATAGGCTGCGCAGCATCCCTTTGTGGGGCTTTCGACCTTATTACCTTCCCCTAGGTCCTCGCGAAAGTCCCTTTTTATTGCTGCCGGCAATGCCGGGAGGAGCTGTTGATGTCTGCTGATCGTCATGCCCGCGTGATCATTCTGGGCTCCGGCCCTGCCGGCTACAGTGCGGCGGTTTATGCCGCGCGTGCGAATCTCAAGCCCTTGCTGATCACCGGCCTGCAGGCCGGCGGCCAGTTGACCACCACCACTGAGGTGGATAACTGGCCCGGTGATGTACATGGCTTGACGGGGCCGGCGCTGATGCAGCGCATGCAGGAGCATGCAGAGCGTTTCGAGACGGAAATCGTCTACGACCACATCAATGCCGTTGACCTGGCCGGTAAGCCGTTCACCCTGGTGGGTGATAGCGGCACCTACAGCTGTGATGCGTTGATCATCGCCACCGGAGCCAGCGCCCGTTATCTGGGCTTGCCCAGCGAAGAAAGCTTTATGGGTAAGGGCGTTTCGGCGTGTGCCACGTGCGATGGTTTCTTCTACCGCAACCGTGAGGTCGCGGTGGTCGGTGGCGGCAACACGGCGGTGGAAGAGGCGCTTTACCTGGCCAATATTGCCAGTAAGGTGACCCTGGTACACCGCCGGGAAACCTTCCGCGCCGAGAAAATCCTGCAGGACAAGCTGCAGGCGCGGGTCGCCGAAGGCAAGATCGTGCTCAAGCTGAATGCCGAGGTGGATGAAGTGCTCGGCGACAACATGGGCGTGACGGGTGTGCGGGTGAAGAACAACGATGGCAGCTTTGACGAGCTGAGTGTCGATGGCCTGTTCGTCGCCATTGGCCATACGCCGAACACCTCGCTATTCGAAGGCCAGCTGGCGCTCAAGGACGGTTATCTGGTGGTCAACGGTGGCCGCGAAGGCAATGCCACTGCTACCAGCATTTCTGGCGTGTTTGCTGCCGGCGATGTGGCTGACCACGTTTACCGCCAGGCCATCACCTCGGCCGGTGCCGGTTGCATGGCGGCGCTGGATGTGGAGCGTTATCTCGACGGTCAGTAAGTCTGAGAATGCAAAAAGCCTCGATTAAATCGAGGCTTTTTGTTGTCTGCGGTCTGCCTAGACCCAGGTGTTCAGCTTCAAATCCCGCGAACTCATGCGCAGAAACTGATCGCTGGCTTTGACCAGCAGGGCGTGTTCGTCGACGGTCAATTCGCTGCTCTTTTTACCCTGCGCTTCACTGCGGTAGAGGGTTCTTCCACCTTCTTCGCGCAGACGTTGGTAGCGCTGGCTGCGTGCTTCCACTTTGAGGGTCAGCAGGTCAACGTAGGCGACTTGCATCAGTTCACTCTGCCCGGTTTCCAGAGCACAACGCTGCAGGGCAGGGGTGTGGGTGAAGGGCGATTCGGAGAGCATCACCTGCTGGCATTCGCTGAGGTCCGGGCGTGGCTCACCGTTGTGGAACCAGTTGCCACGGATGTCACGCTTGAGGTTAAGGCTGCGTTGGCCGTGGTTGTCGACCTTCAGCCAAAGGCGGCGAAAGCGCCAGCGCGGGTCGCAGTTAATCACGTAGGTCGCGGCGATGCTGTGGCCTTGCAGGCTTTGCATCAGATGGCTGGTGGCGTTGATGCCGTGTTCATCGATGTTCAGGCGCAGGTTTTCCACGCCGGGGTTGTGCCATGGTTTCCATACCAAGGTCTGCTGCATTTACGCGACTCCAAGCCAGGTAGGGGTAAGAAACCGGGAACGCACGGCCATAACGCAGCACGGAGCACCGTCCCTGGTGTTCTCGTTCAAGTAATGGCGCGCAGCATAGGAGGATTAACGTCAGATGTCTGTCAGCCTTTGCCGACAGTTGCGCAAGTTTCTGCGCGCGCATTCGCGCGATTGATTACAAGCTGTTGCGTTGCAGCGATGGCTGTTCGAATCGTACGCCCGCCAGGCCGGTCTCCATCAAGGCGCGAATATTGCCGTGGTCGCTGCCGCTCGGGGTGTTGAGTACGCTGCGGTAATGCTCACCAAAGCACAACAAGGCTTCTTCTACACTCAGGCCTTCAAGCAAGGCCAGGCCTAGGGTCTTGCACGAACCTTCATTTTGCCCGGCTGCGTTGTGCACTGCGCCATTGTCGAAGGCGCTGGGCTGATACTGGTAGTGCTCCGCGATAAACACCAGGGTCTCGGCGAAGGTGAAGTGCTCGCTGCGCAGTTTGGCGCGAAAGTCGTTGAGGAGGCTCATTACTTTTTTCCCTTGCTGAAGGCGGCCTGCTGCTCGGCGCTGGCGTCCTTCTGGTATTTAGCTTTCCACTCTGCATACGGCATGCCGTAGACCTCTTCGCGTGCCTCATCCGGTGTGACGGCAACGCCGATGTCATCGGCAGCGGCTTTAAACCATTTGGACAAGCAGTTACGGCAGAAGCCAGCCAGGTTCATCATGTCGATGTTCTGCACGTCAGGGCGTGAGCGCAGGTGGTGCACCAGGCTGCGGAAGGCGGCGGCTTCAAGTTCGAGGCGTTCTTGCTCGGTCATGGCGATGCTCTCTGAAGGCAAGCGGGAGTACGTTGGCGGCGATGATAAAAGCATGCCCGCCCGGCGGCAACGACCCGGCACAGGACGCACCGGGGATCATATAAGGCCGTTTCAGCGTTTTCTCTAGCGATGTCCAGCGAGGGTGATGGACACCGACTCGGCAAAGCGCAGGGCGTGCAGTTTATCCACTTCAACCTCGGCGTAGCGTACGTCCGGGTTGGCCATCACCAGGTCGAGAATTTCCTGGGTCATGCGCTCGAGCAGGGCGAAGCGATGCTCTTCAACATGGCGGATCACGGCCTTGGTGATAGTGCGGTAATTCAGCGCGTGGTCGATGTCGTTGTCCCGTACCGCCTCTACGGCGGGATAGAGAATGGTCAGGTTGATCAACACATCCTGCTTGTTGTTGATCTCCTCTTCCTTGATGCCAATGTAAGTGCGCAGGCGCAGGTCTTTGACGCGGATGCGGGCCATCCCAGGTTCCAGTCGCGGCATTACTTGCTCCGTCCGATCAGTTGCAGGAATTCATGGCGAGTGTTGCAGGATTCGCGGAAGGCTCCAAGCATCACCGAGGAGGTCATTACTGAGTTCTGCTTCTCCACGCCGCGCATCATCATGCACATATGCTTGGCTTCGACGACCACGGCCACGCCGGCGGCATTGGTGACCTGCTGAATCGCGTCGGCGATCTGCTTGGTAAGGTTTTCTTGGATCTGTAAGCGCCGCGCGAACATGTCGACGATGCGCGCGACCTTCGACAGGCCGAGCACCTTGCCGGTAGGAATGTAGGCGACATGGGCCTTGCCGATAAACGGCAGCATGTGATGCTCGCACAGCGAGTACAGCTCGATGTCGCGAACGATCACCATCTCGTCGTTATCGGACTCGAACAGCGCGCCGTTGACCACCTCTTCCAGGCTTTTGTGGTAGCCATTGCACAGGTATTGCATCGCCTTGGCAGCACGTTTTGGCGTGTCCAAAAGGCCTTCGCGTTCAGGGTTTTCACCGACGCCAAGAAGAATCTCACGGTAGTGATTGGGCAGTTCTGGGGTCATTGCAGGATCCTCGCGGCCGGGTTCATTTGAGATGACGGCCGCCGTTGACAGTAAGGGTTGTGCCGGTGACATAGGGGTTGTCGAGCAGGTAGCGCAAGCTTTGGTAGATCACCTGTGGCCCGGGTTCGATGCCCAGTGCCGATTTGTTGAGGGTTTTGGCGCGGTACTCGGCAGTGTCGTCCGGGTTGAACATGATCAGCGCCGGGGCGATACCGTTCACTTTGATCTGTGGGGCGAAGCGCGCAGCAAATGACAGCGTCAGGCTGTCCAGCCCGGCTTTGCTGGCGCAATAGGCGGACCGGTTGGCGCTGCCCTTGCGTGCCACGTCATCGCTGATGTGCACGATATCGGCCGGTGAGCTGCGTTCCAGCAAGGGTTGGCAATGCAGGTTGATCAAATAGGGGGCGAGCATGTGCACGCTGAATAAACGCTGAAACGCCGCAGCTTCTTCGCCAGGCGTTTCCACCAGCCAATCGGAGGCGTTGTGCACAATGGCGCGCAGGCTGTCAGTGTGTCCTTTGAGTTGTTCGATAAACCCCAGGATGCCCGCCTCATCGGCAAAATCTGCCTGTAGGGCCAGGGCACCGCGTTGCCGGAGTCGATCGATGCCGTCGCGTTCACTGCGGTAGGTCACGATCAGCGCGTGGCCGTCATCCAGCAGGCGCTCGGCACAGTACAGGCCAATACGCTGGCTAGCTCCGGTTATCAGGATAGGTGCGGCGCTGGCGCTCATGGTCGACTCGGCAGAAGGAAAAAGGTGGGTTCAGCGACGCTGCGCCGGGTTACCTGACCAGTAAGACGCGGCCTCGACTGAACCAGGAGTAAAGTTATACCAGCAATGTGCTTTGTACAACCATGCGGCCCGTGCGGGTACTGGGTCTATATGGCTTAATTTGCCTATTTCATTGAGCTGTATCGGTATTTTTTGTGGATGAGGGCTGAATAAAATTGTTTTAATCGTGTACAAGTTTGGTTTTCTTGTACAGGTATGCAGCGTATGAAGCCGTGGCAATTGAGTGTTGCAGTGCTGTTTGGGCGCGTTCTTCGTGTGGAAGTGCTCACGCTGCGCTGCTGCGGCTACAAGGTGCAGGTGATCAGTAGGGCAGGTCGCGTGCGCACGCTGGAATATGCCCCGGGCCGTCAGCTATGGCCTGGGTTGGCAATGCTTAAGGCGCGTCTGCGTGGCTGCGGTATCAGGCAAATGCTGTTGCTGCAGCCCGAGAGTCACGACGAAATTATTGGTCGCCCTGTACTGCTTGAGCCAGACCCTGGTCTGCGGATCACGTTGCGCTGATGCGCTAACGCGATTTTTTGCTGACGTCGCATGTTGCATCCTTGCAGCGACGACTCGCATCCGGGTGGGGAAGCCAGTCAAGGTGTGGCCGTAGCCGGCAAAACAATCGATAACCCAGTTCAAACAGTGGCCGCAATGCCGGCCATGTCAACGGCGTGGCCCAGTGCCCAAGGCCCGCAGCGCGCCAGCTCCATAGCGTGGCATCCAGGCCGGTGACCCACTGGCCATCAGCGAAGCGGGCGTGCAGGAGGTTCTGCAGGGTTTCGCGGCTGTATCCGACGGACTCGGGGTGAAAGTCGTTGACGCTGATATCAACCAGGCACAGCCGTTGTACATCAGCACGCTGGCGCAACAACTTGATCTCGCGGGCGCACAGCGGGCAGTCGCCATCGTAGTAGAGGGTCAGGGGCCAGCTCGGTTGCATATTCATGGTCTAACTCTTTGTATAAGTCTTGTACAAAGTATGCTGGAAATAGCTGGGTTACAATGCGGCCAACATTTTTTCTGTGATACCTGCGCCTATGTCCGATCACGTTGGTAGTGCGTCCCTCGTTTCGAGTGCTCTCAAGCAGGAAGAGTTATTTCCCATTCGTGAAGTGGCGCGCCTGACTGGTGTCAATCCGGTCACCCTGCGGGCTTGGGAGCGGCGATATGGGTTGATCCAGCCGACGCGCACCGACAGCGGTCATCGTCTGTATTCACAGGTCGATATCGAGTCGGTGCGCAGCATCCTGGCGTGGATCGAGCGCGGCGTTGCAGTTAGCAAGGTCGGTAAGATTCTGGCCAAAAGCAGTTCGATCAAATCAGCCAGCTCGCCAGTTTATGAAGAAGTCAGTGCCAGCGAGTGGGGCGAGTGGCAAGCTCAGCTCCGCCGCGCCATCAGTGCCTTTGATGAAGTGCGCCTGGATCGACTGTACGGCCAGATTTTCTCCAGCTATCCACTGCCCGTGGTGTTTCAGGACATCCTGATGCCGCTGTGGCAGGAGCTGTTGCTGCGCCAGGAGGAATACGGCCAGACCAGCGAATGGCTGTTTTTCGACACCTTCCTGCGTGCACGTACGTTGCAGCGCCTGCAGGTGTTGCGCGCTCAGGTTGAGGAACGTGTGCTGCTGGCGGCCTTGCCGGGCCACTGCCGCGAGTTGGAGCTGCTGGTGGCTGGGTTGCTGTTGAGCAGCGCCGAAACGGCGGTCAGCGTGTTGGGCCTGGGCCAGCCGTTGGAAGAGCTGACGCTGATCTGTGAAAAGATGCAGCCCCAGGCGCTCGTGCTGTTCTCCAACCAGCCGCCCACTGATGATCTACCTAAAGTGCTCTCGCGCCTTGCGCTGGCGCTGGATTGTCCGCTGGTGATGGCCGGTGACGGTGCTGACCTCGCCGAGGAAAGTCTCAGCGGCTCACCGATTGCCTGCTTGGGCAATGAAGGTCGCCTGATGCAGCGCCGCCTGCAGCAGTTTCTGGCGGGCCACCTCGATACCTGATTTCTCCACCAAGTACCCCTGAATTTGGGCGGCCTCCCGGCGGGTGGTCGCGCTTTGGCGTGCCCAGAAATTACTGTCGGTTTTAATTAGTTGTACAGCTTGTACAGAAAATTGCTTGCTATCTGGGTCTTTAGGCTATACAAAAGCTATACATTGTTTGTTTGTGTATAGCTTGTATCCATTCGTACAGCTTGAGGACTCAGCAACATGACCCAATACCGCGCACCCCTTCGTGACATGCGTTTCGTTTTTGACGAGGTGCTCGACGCTTATGCCACCTTGCAGTCGCTGCCTAGTCAGCGCGAGTTCGGAAACGATCTCGGTGGCGCCATTCTGGAAGAAGCCGCCAAATTGGCGGAGAACGTACTGGCCCCACTCAATGGCTCTGGTGATAAGCAGGGCTGTCAGTACGATCCGGAAAGTAAATCGGTTAAAGCACCGGACGGTTTCCGCGCTGCTTACCAACAGTTCGCCGAAGGCGGCTGGACCGCACTGGCCTGTACCCCCGAGTTCGGCGGTCAGGGCTTGCCCCATGTGCTGAACATGATGGTTGAGGAGATGGTTTGCTCGGCCAACCTGTCGCTTGGCATGTACCCAGGTCTGACTCATGGCGCGATCAATGCGCTGACCGCTCACGGCGCCCGTGAATTGCAGGAACGCTACCTGCCAAAACTGATCAGCGGTGAGTGGACAGGCACCATGTGCCTGACCGAGCCACAGTGCGGCACCGACCTGGGCTTGATTCGTACCCGTGCTGTTCCGCAGGCGGACGGCAGCTATGCCATCAGCGGTACCAAGATCTGGATCACCGGCGGTGAGCACGATCTGGCCGACAACATCCTGCACCTTGTATTGGCCAAGCTGCCCGATGCACCGGATAGCGTAAAAGGTATTTCACTGTTCCTGGTGCCCAAGTTCTTGGAAGACGGCAGCCGTAACCCGGCATTCTGTGGTGGCCTGGAACACAAAATGGGCATCAAGGGTTCAGCTACCTGCGTGATGAACTTCGAAGGGGCTCAGGGCTGGCTGATCGGTGAGCCGAACAAGGGCCTCAAGTGCATGTTCACTATGATGAACTCGGCGCGCTTAATGGTGGGTATGCAGGGGCTTGGCATTGCTGAAAGTGCTTACCAAATTAGCCTTGGTTTCGCCAAAGAGCGCCTGCAAAGCCGTTCGCTGTCGGGCCCGAAAGCCGCTGATAAACCTGCCGATCCAATCATTGTGCATCCGGACGTACGCCGCATGTTGCTGCGCCAGAAGGTGACCATCGAAGGGTGCCGCGCTCTGGCCTACTTCACCGGTCTGCACGAGGATGTGGCTCATGACCATGAAGACCCAGCTGTGCGTGAACAAGCCGATGATCTGGTGCAGCTGCTGACGCCGGTGGTTAAAGCCTTCCTCACCGACGAAGGCTTCAACAGTGCCAACGAAGGGTTGCAGGTACTTGGCGGCTCCGGGTTTACCGAGGACTGGGGTATTGAGCAGCTGGTGCGTGATTCACGCATCACACGAATTTATGAAGGCACCAACGGCATTCAGGCGCTTGACCTCGTGGGTCGTAAGCTAGCGCTGGGTGGAGGGCGTGCTGTGCGCAATTACTTCGCCCTTATCGAGGGTTGGCTCAAGGCGCATGCCGAGGCTGATCACGCAATGGCCGTGGGTGGTGCACTCAAGCAACTGCAGCAAGCCACGATGTGGATTGCCACCGAAGGCATGAAAGATCCTGAGCAAGCGGGTGCTGCAGCGACACCTTACTTACGTCTGTTCGCCCTCACCAGCCTGGCCTGGATGTGGGCACGCATGGCCGCGGTGGCCAAAGCCAAGCTTGCCGAAGGCAGCACAGAAACAGCCTTTTATGGCGCCAAGCTGAAGTCTGCAGACTTCTTTATGGCGCGCATCCTGACGGAAACCCACAGCCTGCTGGCCGAGGTTAAAGCTGGTAAAGCCACCTTGATGGCCTTCAGCGATGAGGAATTTGCTGCCTAAAACGACTGCGCAATCCGATAGCCACAAGTTCCGCCCATTTTCGGTTATCGGATTTTTTTATCCCTGCTGCAGGCTTTTAGCCTGCACTTTAGGCCCGCCTGATTGCGGGTCTTTTTTTGTCTGTTAGTTGCGGGTGTTGTTCAGCCGTGGCGTGCCTGTGGTTGTTGTTCGCGTAGCAGGTGTTGCTGGTAAATGTAGTGGCGCAGCTGCTCATCGCCTTGCGGGTCAAGGGTATGCAGCTGATAGGCCAGCAGACCGTCTGCGGTTTCGCGGACAAAGACCCCCGATACGGCAATCGGTGCGTGTTCATCCATGGGCAACACCAGGTGAAAGCTCTTGGGTGCCTTGCGCTGTGCGCGATGTTCGATCAGTGCACCGTTCGCAGACAACTGATGAATCCACAGGTCACTCGGCTGTGTGTTGGGCTTATACAGCGGTAACGGCTCGGGCAGGGGTGAGCGCCATGCACGGTTGATCTCGCCTTCATCGATGATCTGCGGCGCACCCAGCTGCAGGCAGGGTGCGTTGCGTTCATCCTGGCTAAGGTGCAGGTTGAAGGTGAGGTGCTGGTTGGCGATGTGCGCATGCAGGCTCAGCTGTTCATTGGCCGCACACTGCGACAGCAGTTCGCTGAGCTGTTTGCCCAGGTCAACCGGCACGCCCGTTTGTCTGGGCGGCACGCTGTTCGTGGGCTGATGCAGCTGGCGGATAAAGGCCAGTTCGGCCTGAGTCAGAAGTGCTTGTTCTTGCATGGGAGCGGTCTATATCAAGCTCTGGAGCTGTTGTGACCGCTGATCTGGGGATTAGTTAGTGCCGGTCGTCGCCTGCAAACGTGCCAGCTCGGCTTTGAGGACGGCCATCTCGGCTTCCAGCTCTTTGACCCGTTCCTGGGCTAGCACTTGTTCGGTGACGTTTTTCTGGATGCCGATGTAGTAGGTCAGCTGGTCGGCGTCATTAACCACCGGGGTGATTGATAGCTCGTTCCAGAATGGGCTGCCGTCCTTGCGGTAATTGCGGATGATCTGCCGGCATGGACGGTGGGCTTTGACCGCCTCGCGGATGGCATCCAGGCCTGCTTGATCACGGTCGCCAGCCTGCAGAAAGCGACAATCCTGATAAAGGATGTCTTCGCTGGCGTAACCCGTGAGTTTTTCAAAGGCGGGGTTGGCATAGATCAGGATGTTGTCGTCACCTTCCTGTTCGGCCACCACGATGCCGTCGTTGGAGGCGTTGATCACCAGTTGCAGCAGTTTGGCGTTGATCATGAGGCGATTTCCCAGTCTATGTCGGCTGCATTCTAAAACATCCGGGCGGTCTGTCTACTTGCGGCATAATGCCGTGCTTATCGATTTGGTTCTGACTGTTTCGGAGTTCTGCATGAAAATCGCCATCCTTTCCGGCTCGGTGTACGGCACCGCTGAGGAAGTTGCCCGCCACGCCGAGCGTCTGCTCAAGGCCGCCGGCCATGAGGCCTGGCACAACCCGCGCGCCAGTCTGGCGGACATTCAGGCGTTTGCTCCTGAAGCTTTTCTGGCGGTGACGTCGACCACCGGCATGGGCGAATTGCCGGATAACCTGCAGCCCTTGTACTACGCCATTCGTGATCATCTGCCGGCCTGGAGTGGTCTGCCGGGCGGGGTAATTGCCCTGGGCGACTCCAGCTATGGCGACACCTTCTGCGGTGGTGGCGAGCTGGTGCGCGAGCTGTATGCCGAACTGGGCATCCGTGAGGTGCAGCCGATGCTGCGCCTGGACAGCAGCGAAAGCGTGACTCCGGAAACCGACGCCGAGCCCTGGCTGGCGGACTTTATTGCGGCGCTGCACGGCTGATGCACCCGCGCGCGCAAGAGCTGATCACGGCGCTGCAACTTCAGGCGCATCCGGAAGGTGGCTATTACCGCCGCCTGTATGAATCGTCTGCGCAGCTTGACGGTGGCCGTCTGTGCGGCACGGCGATCATCTTTCTGCTTCCTGCCGGCGCGGTCAGCCGTTGGCACCGGGTGGATGCCGACGAGCTCTGGCACTTTTATGAAGGCGCGCCGCTGGAGCTGCTGGTCGCCGAGCAGCCCGATGCCTTGCGCTGTGCGCGCTTGGGCCCGGTGGCCATCGGTCAGCTGCCGCAGCGTTTAGTGCCAGCACATGCCTGGCAGGCGGCGCGCAGCACCGGGGCGTTTACCCTGGTGGGTTGTACGGTGACGCCGGGTTTCGACTTCGCTGGCTTCCAGTTGCTCAGCGATGACCCTCAGGCCCAGCGCGACTGGCCCATGCTCGCGCAGCTGCATCCCGAACTGGTTTGACCTGCAAGGCCACCATGCTGGCCGCTAGAGCGACTCACCTTTGCGGCATCCCTCGCTAGACTCCTTGGCACTTCAATAACAAAAGCCGAGGAATTCATCATGACCGTTGCCCACGCACTGCCTGTTGTCAGCCTCAAGGATCAGGTGTCTGCTGCCGAATGGCAGACCCGCGTAGACCTTGCCGCTTGTTACCGGCTTATTGCCCTGTATGGCTGGGATGACCTGATCTTCACCCACATCTCGGCGAAGATCCCCGGCAGCGAAGACTTCCTGATCAACCCCTATGGTTTGATGTTCCATGAGATCACCGCCTCCAGCCTGGTGAAGATCGACCTGGCCGGCAACAAGCTGATGGACAGCCCGTTCGACATCAACCCCGCCGGCTACACCATCCACAGCGCCGTGCACGAGGTGCGCCACGATGTTGGTTGCGTGCTGCATATCCACACCCCGCAGGGGATTGCCGTATCCGCGCAAAAGCAGGGTTTGCTGCCACTGTCGCAGCAGTCGCTGTTCGTTCTCGCCAGCCTGGCCTATCACGGCTATGAAGGGGTGGCGCTGAACCATGACGAGAAGTCGCGGCTGCAGGCGGACCTTGGCGACAAGAACTTTATGATCCTGCCCAACCATGGCTTGCTTACCGCTTTCGGCAGCATCGCCGATGCCTTCCTCGGCATGTTTACCCTGCAGCGCGCCTGCGAGATTCAGGTGATGGCGCAGAGTGGCGGGGCGGAGCTGATCCATATCCCGCAACAGGTCCTCGACGGTGCCCGGGCGATGATTGCCGGCGTGATGAAAAGTCCGCAGGGCATGGGTGGCGCTTTGCCGTGGCCGGCGCTGCTGCGCAAGCTGGATCAACAGATGCCAGGTTACGCAGCATGACGGCGCTGCCAGGGATTGCCCTGGCGGATTGGCGCAGTGCGGGGCTGACCTTTAGCTTTAACGGCCATGGCATCCGCTACTGGACGGCCGGTCAGGGCGAGCCGCTGTTGCTGATTCACGGCTTTCCGACCGCCAGCTGGGACTGGCATTACCTGTGGGCTTCACTGGCTGAGCGTTACCAGGTAATTGCCTGCGACATGCTCGGCTTTGGTGACTCGGCCAAACCCCGTGGACATGCCTACAGCCTGCTGGAACAGGCTGATCTGCAACAGGCGCAGCTGGCGCATCTGGGGATTGGTCAGCCAGTGCATGTGCTGGCCCACGACTACGGCGACAGCGTGGCGCAGGAGCTGCTGGCACGGCATCAGAACGGGCGCGTACAACTCGCCAGTTGTGTCTTTCTCAATGGCGGGCTGTTTCCGGAAACCCACCATCCGGTATTGGTGCAGAAGCTGCTACTCAGCCCCATCGGCCCGCTGATTGGCCGGCTATTCAGCCGCCAGAAGCTGGCGCAGAGTTTTGCCAAAGTGTTCGGCCCACAGACCCAGCCCAGTGAGCGTGAATTGGATGACTTCTGGAGCCTGATCGCCGCCCACAACGGCCCGGCGGTGATGCACCGCTTGATCCGCTATATGCCCGAGCGCCGCGTCAACCGCGACCGCTGGGTGGCGGCGATGCAGTCCACGGCGGTGCCGATGCGGGTGATCGATGGCGCAGTCGACCCGATTTCCGGGGCGCATATGGTGGCGCGTTACCGCGAGCTGATCCCCCAGCCCGACACTGTGCTGCTGGACGGCATTGGTCATTATCCGCAGACCGAGGCCCCAGCTCAGGTGCTGGCGCATTACCTGCAATTCCGTGAAGGGCTGGAGGCCACATAATGCAACGACGTACTGTCCTGAAAGGTGCCGCCCTCGGTGGTGTGGCTGCGCTGGGCGCGGGCTTCTGGGCATTGCCCAGCGGCGAGGCGCCAGCCGCAGTCAGCCTGGATGCGGCCCTGCAGCTTTTGGCCGGTTTGGTCGATCAGCCATTGCGCAGCCTCAAGGGTTGGAGCCCGGCCGAAGTGTTCAACCATTGTGCGCAGAGCATCGAGTATTCCATCAGCGGTTATCCCGAACTCAAGCCGGGTTGGTTCCGTAGCAGCGTTGGCCCGCTGGCCTTTAGCGTATTTGCCGCGCGTGGGGCGATGCGTCATCCGCTGAATGAGGCCATTCCCGGAGCTGCCCCGCTGAATGCGCCAGCCACGCAAGCCCACGCGCTACAGCGTTTGCAGCAAGCCTTTGCCGATTTCGCTGCGTATCAGGGCGAGCTGCAGCCGCACTTTGCCTATGGCGTTCTTAGCCATGCCGATTACGCCCAGGCCCATGTGCTGCATCTTTACAACCACTTGAGCCTGATCCGCCCGGCCTGACTATCCCGCTGCTTTATTGCGCACCATTCAGCGCTGCGCGTAGCTATTGTGACCAGAGCGCGACTGCTGGACACTCGGCGCATTGTTAATCTGCCGAGGAATGCTGCATGAGCGACGCCATCCGTTTTCAAGATCAGGTTGTAATCGTCACAGGGGCCGGCGGCGGCCTGGGCCGCGCCCATGCGCTGTTGTTCGCCAAGCACGGTGCCAAGGTGGTGGTGAATGACTTGGGCGGCAGCACCCACGGTGAAGGCGCCAATGCCTCGGCGGCCGATAAGGTGGTTGAGGAAATCCGCGCAGCGGGCGGCACCGCTGTGGCCAACCACTACTCAGTGACCGACGGCGAGAAGATCGTGCAGTGCGCCCTGGACACCTTTGGCCGCATCGATGTGGTGGTGAATAACGCCGGTATCCTGCGCGACAAGACCTTCCACAAGATGGAAGACGCCGACTGGGACCTGGTTTACAAAGTCCACGTCGAAGGTGCCTACAAGGTCACCCGCGCCGCCTGGCCGCATATGCGTGAGCAGGGTTATGGTCGGGTGATTTTCACCGCATCCACGTCGGGCATTTACGGCAACTTCGGTCAGTCCAACTACGGCATGGCCAAGCTCGGCCTGTACGGCCTGACCCGCACCCTGGCCCTCGAAGGGCGCAAGAACAACATCCTGGTCAACGCCATCGCGCCGACTGGCGGCACGCGCATGACCGAAGGCCTGATTCCGCCGCAAGTGTTCGAGCAGCTCAAACCTGAGCTGGTCAGCCCGCTGGTGGTGTACCTGGCGAGCAACGCCTGCGAAGAAACCTCCGGCCTGTTCGAAGTCGGCGGT
Source organism: Pseudomonas sp. 9AZ (assembly GCF_902506525.1). Classification (NCBI taxonomy): domain Bacteria; kingdom Pseudomonadati; phylum Pseudomonadota; class Gammaproteobacteria; order Pseudomonadales; family Pseudomonadaceae; genus Pseudomonas; species Pseudomonas sp. 9AZ. The sequence continues at coordinate 3,160,343 of NZ_LR733840.1, read as the reverse complement.
GGCTGGATGGGCAAAGTGCGTTGGGAGCGCAGCCTGGGTGCCGGCTTCGATCCGCGTGAAGGCTACAGCCCGGAAGATGTGGCGGCCAACTTCGCGCAGATCTGTGACTTCGAGGGCGCGGCCCATCCGAAGGACAATATCGAAGCGATGAAAGAGATGATGGCCAACCTGCAGAAGTTCGCCCTCTGATTGCGCCACTCTGGCGGGGAGATCGGTCAGCAGGCTGATTTCCACCGCGCAGGGCTTTAAGGTGAAGGCCGGCTAAATGCCGGCCTTCGGCTTTTTAGGGAGCAGGTTATGCGCGTCATTATCGAAAAAAACGGCCCGGTCACCACCCTGATCATCAACCGCGCTGAGGTGCGCAATGCAGTCGACCGGCCGACGGCTGAGGCACTGGCCGCGGCATTGCGGGCTTTTGAAGCGGATGAACAGGCGCGGGTGGCGGTGTTGACTGGCGCGGGTGGGACTTTCTGCGCGGGCGCTGATCTGGGTGCGGTGGCCGCAGGCGCTGAGCGCGCCAATCGCCTGGAAACCGAGGGTGATGGGCCGATGGGGCCGAGCCGCATGCAGCTGAGCAAACCGCTGATTGCCGCCATCGAAGGCCATGCGGTGGCCGGTGGCCTGGAGCTGGCGCTGCTCGCCGACCTGCGGGTGATGGCCGATAACGCCGTACTTGGGGTGTTCTGCCGGCGCTTTGGCGTGCCGCTGATCGACGGCGGCACCGTGCGTTTGCCACGGATTATCGGCCAGGGCCGCGCGCTGGATCTGATTCTCACCGGTCGCCCGGTAGTGGCCGAGGAAGCGCTGAACATAGGCCTGGTCAATCGGGTGGTCGCAGCCGGTAGCGCGTTGGCTGCAGCGCAGCAACTGGCACTGGAGATTGCCGGCTTCCCACAACGCTGCATGCTGGCCGACCGCGCCAGCGCTTATGCGCAGTGGGATCTGCCTTTTGGGCAGGCGCTGGGCAACGAGTTTGCAGGCGGCATGGCGGTGATCGCCAGTGGCGAAACCCAGGCCGGCGCGCAGCGCTTCAAGGATGGTACAGGGCGCCACGGCAGCTTTTGACCGCCGCGTTTAACCCTTGCCCGGAATCCCGTATTTGCGCAGACGCATGGCAATCGCGCTGTGCGAGGTGTGCAGACGGGTCGCCAGTTGCCGGGTCGAGGGATGGCTGGGATACAGCTTTTCCAGCAGGGCTTTTTCGAATTCGTCCACAGCCGCTTCCAGGCTGCTGACTTCGCCTTCGGCCTGCTGCGCTGCTACTGCGGTGCCAGCGATATCCAGATCATCGATCTGCACCAGATTGCTTTCGCAGATCGCCGCAGCGCGGAAGATCACGTTCTGCAATTGACGCACATTGCCCGGCCAGCGATTGCCCAGCAGCGCCGGGTAGGTGTCCGGCGTCAGGCGGCAGGGCAGGCGTTGGATCTGCGCGCAGGCCTGCTGCATAAAGTGCCGCGCCAGCAGCAGGATGTCCTGACCTCGTTCGCGCAGTGGCGGCACCTCCAGGTTGAGCACGTTGAGGCGATAGAACAGGTCCTCACGGAACGCGCCCTCGTTGACCATCTTTTCCAGGTCGCGGTGGGTGGCGCTGAGGATACGCACATTCACCTTGACCTCGCTCTGCCCGCCGACTCGGCGGAAGCTGCCGTCGCTGAGAAAGCGCAGCAGCTTGGCCTGCAGGTACGGTGACATTTCGCCGATTTCATCGAGAAACACCGTGCCCTGGTTGGCCAGCTCCAACAGCCCCGGCTTGCCGCCGCGCTGGGCTCCGGTAAAGGCGCCGGGGGCGTAGCCGAACAGCTCGCTTTCGGCGAGGTTCTCCGGCAATGCCGCACAGTTAAGCGCGAGAAATGGCGCGGTGCGTCGCGTGCTGATGGCATGGCAGGCGCGCGCCACCAGCTCTTTGCCGGTGCCGGTTTCGCCCTGGATCAGCAGCGGCGCATCCAGGGTGGCAACGCGCTGGGCGCGGGTTTTCAGGCTGCGAATCGGCGTGGAGTCGCCGAGCAGCGAGTCGAAACCCTCGGCATGGTCGTGGTGCAGCGCCGCCAGGCGTTCGCCGATACGGCTCGGCGCATACAGGCTGAGCAGGCCGCCGGCCAAATGCCGAGCGCCGCCGTCAACGCCTTCGGTGATCGGCTGCGCATCCAGCAGCAGGGCCTGGCCCTTGAGCGTGACCTCACGCATCGGCAGGCGGAAACCCTGGTCGAGCAGCGCCTGGTGCAGATCGTTGTCGGCGAACAATTCACCAATGCCCAGGCCATCAGGCTGTTGACCACAGAGTTCGATCAGCGCCGGGTTGGCCAGCAACACGCGGCCCTGGCTGTCGACCGCCAACACTGGGTCGGTCATGGCCGCGAGCAGGGCGTCGAGTTGCAGATGCCGGCGCTGGCCCGGGAGGATGTCGACGATGGTCACCGCCTGTACGCCACGCACCTTGAACAGCGCCTCGCGCAGCTCGTCGAGCACATCGGGGCTCAAGGTCGGCGCGTCGATATAGACATTCGGCGGCACCATTTCCACCGCATCCAGATTGAGATTGCGCCCACCGAGCAGCGCCAGCACTTCCTGGGTGATGCCAACGCGGTCGATAAAGGTGACGTGAATACGCATGGAAACGGGCGGCCGACTGGTTTACAGGTGCGCCAGTATGCCCGGTCTGTGGGGCTTAGTTAACCGAGGGGCGCTCAACCGCACGTCAGGCGAATGATCACTTCGCTTTCATCGATATCGATGTTCAGGCGCTGCGGGTTGTAATCCATGGTCGCGGCGTCGCCGGGGGCGAGCACGCGGAGGGTTTTGGCGTTGGCCTGCTGCTGCACCTGCTCGATCAGCTCGCTGCTGGCGGTCTGACCGAGTACGCCATGAACCTGCTCGACATTGCAGTCGCCGCTGATTTCGGCGCTTGGTTGGGCGGGCTGCTGTGAGCTGCAACCGGCCAGTAGGGCGAGGAGGCTGAGGCCGGTGAGGGCGTGACGAAGTGCCATGTTCTATTTCCTTGTCTGCATAAAACTCGGGTCAGCCTAGCAGCCGTATCCGTTGTAGCTCAACGTTGGGCTGCTCAATCCGTGCAGGTTACTGCATCAGCATTTCCGCAAGCCCGGCCAACTTCCCTACAATTGCGCTTTTCCCCAGAGCAGGAGGTTCTGTGCAAGCGGTGATCTCGATTCAACAGCTGAGCAAGACCTACGCCAGCGGCCATCCGGCGCTGCAGGACATCAACCTGGATATTCGCCCCGGCGAGATCTTTGCGCTGCTCGGCCCCAATGGCGCGGGCAAGACCACCCTGATCAGCATCATCTGCGGCATCGTCAATCCAGGCGGAGGGCGGGTGCTGGTGGGCGGCCAGGACATCATCAAGGACTACCGCGCCTCGCGCTCGCAGATCGGGCTGGTGCCGCAGGAACTGGTCAGCGATGTGTTCGAGACCGTCTGGGCGACGGTGAAATTCAGCCGTGGCCTGTTCGGCAAGAAGCCCGATCCGGCCTATCTGGAGCAACTGCTCAAGGACCTGTCGCTGTGGGACAAGCGCGATGCGAAGATTTTCGAGCTGTCCGGCGGCATGAAGCGCCGCGTGATGATCGCCAAGGCGCTGAGCCACGAGCCACAGATTCTGTTCCTCGACGAACCCACGGCAGGCGTTGACGTCGAGCTGCGTCGCGATATGTGGAACATGGTGCGCCGTCTGCGTGAGCGCGGTGTGACCATCATTCTCACCACCCATTACATCGAAGAGGCCGAGGAAATGGCCGACCGCATCGGGGTGATCAGCAAGGGGCGGATCATTCTGGTGGAAGACAAGCAGGCGCTGATGCACAAGCTCGGCAAGAAGCAGCTGACCCTGCAGCTGCAGCAGCCGCTGGCGAGCATCCCCGCCGAGCTTGCGCGCTACCCGCTGGAGCTGATCGACGAGGGCCACGCCCTGGTGTTCACCTTCGACACCCAGAGCGAGCACACCGGCATCGCCGAACTGCTCAAGGACCTGGCCCAGCACGGCATCGACTTCAAGGATTTGCAGTCCAGCCAGAGTTCGCTGGAAGAAATCTTTGTGTCTTTGGTCAAGGAGTCGCGCGCATGAATTTCTACGCAATCCGTGCCATCTACCTGTTCGAACTGGCGCGCACCTGGCGCACCTTGCTGCAGAGCATCGCCACCCCGGTGATCAGCACCTCGCTGTATTTTGTGGTATTCGGTTCGGCCATCGGTTCGAGCATGACCCAGGTGCAGGGCGTCAGTTACGGCGCGTTTATCGTGCCGGGGCTGATCATGCTGGCGCTGCTGACCGAGAGCATTTCCAACGCCTCGTTCGGCATCTACATGCCCAAGTATTCGGGGAGTATCTACGAGCTACTGTCGGCGCCGGTGTCCTACCTGGAAATCCTCATCGGCTATGTCGGCGCGGCGGCCACCAAGTCGATCATTCTCGGCCTGGTGATCCTGATTACCGCGCGGCTGTTCGTCGATTTCGAGATTCTCCACCCGCTGTGGATGCTGGCGTTTCTGGTGCTTACCGCACTGACCTTCAGCCTGTTCGGCTTCATCATCGGCGTGTGGGCCGATGGCTGGGAGAAGTTGCAGGTGGTGCCAGCGCTGATCGTCACGCCATTGACCTTCCTAGGAGGCGCGTTCTACTCGATCAGCATGCTGCCACCGGCCTGGCAGACGGTGACCCTGTTCAACCCGGTGGTGTACCTGATCAGCGCGTTCCGCTGGAGTTTCTACGGCGTGTCCGACGTCAACGTCGGCCTGAGTTTGGCGATGATTCTCGGCTTTCTGCTGCTGTGCATCCTGGCTGTGGGCTTTATCTTCAAAACCGGTTATCGGCTGAAAAGCTGAAGCGCGCTTGATGCGCTAGGGTGAAATGGTTCTTGCTGCGCGGCAGGTGCATCACGCAGCCACTGCCGTTATGGAGTGTAATGCAATGGACCATTCTGCCGCCTTGCCGGCTCTGCTGGCGCTTCTCTACCGCGATGAATCGCGCGCGTGCTGGCCACCCTGATTCGTCTGCTGGGCGATTTCGACCTGGTCGATGACGCGCCGCTTCTCAATCGCCGCCTGGGCCGCGTCCAGCCTGCCCGTGATTCCTATCTGCGGGCATTGCAACTGGCGCAGCAGGGCACTGATCGGCAGTTTCTGCAGATGCGCCTGGACGAGTTGCCGACCGGCTAAGCCGATATCCGCCTGGCGGATAAGCGCAGCTTGGCTACCGTTGGCCAGGCCTGAAAATATTTTGGACGGCGCTGTCGATTCAGCGTCGCGCCAATCGATTAGTCAGTAACCGCGCCGCATCCCCGGAGAACGCCATGAAATTCCCGTGCTTGGTCTACAGCAACGAGCATGCGCTGCATCACTCGCCTGACAGCACGCGTTACGAGGAATGTTTCGCCTACGCCGAGTCGGTGGCGCAGAGCGGCCGCATGCTCGCCGCCGAAGCGCTGGAATCGGTGCAGACAGCCACCACGGTGCGCATGCGCGGCGGCAAGCGGTCGATCACCGACGGGCCGTTTGCCGAAACCAAAGAGCAACTGGCCGGTTTCTATCTGGTCGAGGCCCGCGACCTGAGCGAAGCCATCCAGCTGGCCGGGCATATTCCGGCGGCGCGCGTCGGTTGTGTGGAAGTCCGCCCGGTGCGCGAGCTGCAGGTTTGACCCCACCACGAGAGCAAGGAGCGTAGAAATGAGCAGCACTCAAGCACAGATTCAACAGCAATTGGACTCCTGGGCCACCGCCTGCCGCAGCAAGGATGTCAGCCAGATCATGCGCCATTACGCCGAGGATGTGGTGGCCTACGATGCCATTGGCCCGCTGCGCTTTGTTGGCCGTGAGACCTATCAGGCGCACTGGCAGGCCTGCATGGAAACGTGCCCCGGCCCGGGCTTGTTCGAGATTCATCAGCCGAGTTTTTTGCTCAGTGGCGAGCTGGCCATGGTGCACTACCTGTTCCACTGCGGCGGAACCGATGACCAGGGCGTATTGCACAGTAGCTGGATGCGCGTCAGCCAGTGTTTCCGCCTGCTGGGAGGGCAATGGTTGATCGCCCACGAGCATTTCTCCATGCCGGGCGACATGGAAAGCGGAAAAATTTTGTTTGATTTGCAGCCCTAGTCTTGTAACTCACGAGGGGCAAGGGTTTGAGCACTTCTACAGCATGAATATTGCACATTTGTGGCTGCGACCAACGTCTTAGGGGTTGCCTACAGGGGGGCTTAGTGGCGTAGGCTGGAGTTGTCGCCTTGCTTGGCGACGCTTTCGCGAACAGTTGAAGAAGGAAAGCTTTATGCAAATCCAAGTTCACAGCGATAACCACATCGAAGGCAGTGCTCGTCTGGTTGAGTGGGTGAGTGCCAGTGTTTCCAGCAAACTGGAGCGCTTCGATGACGAGTTGACCCGCATCGTTGTCCACCTGCATGACGACAACGGCGCCAAAGCCGGCGCGCACGACAAACGCTGCCAGATCGAAGCACGGCCAAAAGGCCTGCAACCTATTTCCGTCACCCACAAGGCCGAGTCACTGGAACAGGCCATCGACGGCTCCATCGAAAAACTGCACCACGCCCTTGAGCATCAATTCGGCAAACTGCGCAGCAAGCGCGTCACGCCACTGCACGCCGATGAGGCGAACGATATTCCCGGTCAGGACGCATTGCTGGAAGAGGACTTCCTTGCCGAGGAACGTCTGCGCGCTGTCTAGGTAAACATCACGGGCAACCGGCCAGACTGGCTGCCCATCAACCCATCACACGCGCCCCCGCAGGTTTCTGCGGGGGCGCTGTCGTTTCAGGGCCTCACTAAGTGGTGCGCTGCCTGCCAGCGGCAACAGCCTGCCTGAGGCGGCAAAGCGTTTCCTCTTCGTTCAAGGCTTAGTGCGCAGAAAGCCCGGTTTTACTGGCGTGTAGGTGGTTGGCCCATATTCTGCAGAAATGCCTGCCAGCTGACCTATGCAGGGATTCGCCATGACCAGTATTTCCAACAACTCGCCTCTGGCGAGCTACTTTGCCAACACCGCCAAACCCACGACGGATGGCGCTGCGGCCAGTGCCAACAGCAAGGACAAACCCGCTGCGGCCACTGACCCGCTTGCGGAAATTCGCCGCTTTGCCAGCGGCATGGTGGCCAACAGCCGCGGCGGATTGTTGCGCGCGATGAACGCTGAAAGCAGCGGTGCCAGTAACGCGATTGCCAGTGATCGCTTCCGCCCGGTAACCGAGCAGGCCAGCGATACGTCGAAAATTGCCTTGCCGGATGTCGCTGAACTGGACCGTGACGATGCGGCCAAACTGCTGGCGCAAATCAACAAGCTGGTCGACGCCGGCCTGGACAAGACCGACAGCTTTGTGGGTTACAACGGCGACAAACAGACAGAGTCGTTGACCACCTACCGTGATTGGCTGCAGGCCAGGGGCGGCGTCAGTATTTACGTCTAAGCATTCAGCCGTTGATATTGCCGTCGGGCGTCCAGCCCGTTGGGCTGGTTTCAGCGCGCGAGGTGCGCCAAGATCACCCGAACACATTGATGGACATGCCAGTGAGCCTGTTCAGGTCGAGGGGGATTATGGCTAGCAAGAGTTTTATTCGGGCGATCGTCGCCCCGGGGTTGGCGCTGCTGTGCGCTGCGGGTGCACAAGCCGCCGAGGACGCGCAACTGGTTGGGCTGATCAACAGCTACCGCAGCGAAGTGCAGCGGTGTGGCGAGCAGGTTTCTGCCGAGCTGCCGCCGCTGACGGCAGATCCACGCTTGGTGCAACCGGTAGGACGCGCGGGGGATCTGCAGCAAGCGATGAGCGCCGCCGGCTACCCGATGGTCAACGTGCAGGCCATCAGCCTGTCCGGCCCGCGTGACGCGGCGGCGGCGCTGAACGTGCTGCGGGAGAGCTTCTGCACGATTGTGCTGGACCCGCAGTTTGTCGATATCGGCGTCAATCAGCAGGGCCGCGAGTGGCGCATTCTGCTGGCCCGACCGCTGCTCACCGCACGCCTGGGCGACTGGCAGGCGGAAGGGCAGAAGCTGCTTGAGCAGCTCAACAGTGCGCGCAGCACCGCGCGTCAGTGCGGTAATCAACCCTTTGCCGCCGCTGCGCCGCTGACCTGGAATGCCACCCTGGGCAGTACCGCTGAAGCTCACAGCCGCGCCATGGCCAACGGCAACTTCTTTGACCACCAAGACCCTGATGGCCGCACCCCCGGCGATCGTGCGGAGCTGGCGGGTTACAGCGGCCAACGTGTCGGCGAGAACATCGCTGCCGGGCTTGATACCGCCAGCAAAGTGATCGCCGGCTGGCTGGCCAGCCCGGGGCACTGCGCCAACCTGATGAACCCGCAGTTCAGCGAATTGGGCGCGGCCTACGCCAACGACCCGAAAAGCGATGCCGGGATCTACTGGACGGCGCTGTTTGGCGCGCCGTAACGCCGCCGAGCGTGCCCAGACAGCCGGTCGTGTGCGGACCCGCGTTGCCTAACGCGCCATGCGTTCTGACTCAGCAAGGTGAACACGCTGTTCACCTTGCGCCAGGTCACCTGCGTAATCAGCCCAGTACCCGCGCCAGATGCTGCTCGTAGCGGGCGATATCTGTTTCGATGGCCGGGCGCTTCATCACGTCGACGCAGAGGAAGGTCGGCAGGGCGCTCATGCCGAGGAACTGGTTGGCCTTATGGAATGGGAAGTAGACGGCGTCCACGCCTTTGCCTTCAAAGAAGTCGCTCGGGTCATCGAAGGCCTGCTGCGGGGCGTTCCAGGTCAGTGACAGCATGTACTGCTTACCCTGGATCAGGCCGCCGCTGCCGTATTTCTGCGAGGCGTCCGAGCGGGTGCGGCCGTCGCTGGCATAGAGGCTGCCGTGGCCTTCGGTAAACACCTCATCAATGTACTTTTTCACCGTCCAGGGCGCGCCCATCCACCAGCCCGGCATTTGATAAATGATCACGTCGGCCCAGAGAAACTTCTGCACTTCCTCAGCGATGTCGTAACCGCTGTCGATGTGGGTGTGCTTGAGGTCGAAACCTGCGTGGTCGAGAAAGGCCAGCGCGGTGTCGTGCAGGGTGGCGTTGTAGCGGCCGTCGGAGTGGGCGAACTGTTTACCGCCGTTGAGCAGCAGAATCTTCTTCATGGCATGAGCCTCGGTAAATGATGGCCGCATGCTAGGGCGTGCAGGCGAGTGAAAACAGCCGTTGGCGGGCAAATGACATGTGACTAAAACGCATGAATACGCCGAGTTTGGTTGTTGTAGGGTAACTAAACCCACCCTGCCAGGAGCCCACGATGGCTGATCACTACGGATTTATCCTGCATGCCCATACCCGCCCGGAAAAAGCCGCCGAGTTCGAGGCGCTGTTCCGTGCGTATGTTGCACCCAGTCGCGCGGAGCCTGGCTGCATCGCTTACCACATGCTGCGTGACCAACAGGACCCGACGCTGTTTATCTTCTATGAGGTCTGGCAGTCACGGGCGCACTTGGCCACTCACAGCGCCTTGCCGCATATGCGTGAGTTTCATGAGCGGCGCATGGAATACCTGCGCAGTGATTTCGAGATTCGTGAGATCGAGATGCTTAGCCCGGCAGGCTGACGGCGCGCGTCTGTATGGCATTAGTGAAGGGGCGACTCTCCTGTGCGAGAACCGCCAAGCACTATGTCTGCGGCTTCTCCACCACGACATAACGTTTGCCGCCACTGCGTTTGGCCACGTACATGGCTTCATCCGCGAACTGCACCAGCTGCAATTCGTTCTGGCAGTGTTCGGGGTACACCGCGATGCCCAGGCTTGGCGCGCTGAGCAAGCGATGCCCATCCAGCAGGTAGGGCGCGCTGAGGGCGGTAATAATCTTCTCGGCCACCAGGGTCGCATCCTCCTGCCGGCCGATGTTGTCCAGAATCACCGCAAACTCGTCGCCGCCCAGGCGGCCCACCGTGTCGGACTCGCGCACGCACTGGCGTAAACGCCGCGCCACTTCCTGCAGCAACAGATCGCCGGTGCTGTGGCCGAAGCTGTCGTTGATCTGCTTGAAGTTGTCCATGTCGAGGTAGAGCACCGCCAGCTGCAACGTGTCGCGTTTGGCGCGCTGCAAGGCGCTGCGCAGTCGGTCGAGAAACAGCGTACGGTTGGAGAGTTCAGTCAGCTGGTCGTACTGGGCGAGAAACTCCAGGCGCGACTGTGTGCGTTTGCGCTCAATCGCCGTCGCCACCTGACTGGAGACAAACTGCAGCAGCGCCTGGTCCTGTTCGGTGTAGCGCTCCTTGGCGCTGTGGTTCTGCAGCACCAGTGCGCCGATGGTCTGGGTGCCGGAGATCAGCGGCACGCCCAGCCAGTCCAGCGCGCGCGGCGCGGCCTCGGGTTCATGCTGGGCAAGCCATTGGTTGGCGGTTTCCGGCGTCAACAGCAGTGCGTTGCCGGTGCGGATCACCTCAGCACAAAAGCGGCTGGTGGCCGTGGGCGTGGCGCATTGCTCGACCTGATAGGTCAGGCTCAGCTGATCACTCGCTGCGTCATACAACGCCACGCAGAAATGCCGGGCGGGCAGCAGCTGCGCCATCACCTCATGCACGCGGCCGTAGAGCATGTGCAGATCACCCGCCGCGTGGGCCGCCTCCGAGACCGCATACAACGCCGCCTGCACCGCCTCGGCCCGCTTGCGTTGGGTGATATCACGCGCCACACCAACGCGCACTTGCTCGGCCTCCAGCCACTGGGCAGACCACATGATGTGCACGATATGGCCGTCTTTGTGGATGTAGCGGTTCTCGTGGTCGTGCGAGGGCTGGCCCGAATTGATCTGCTTGACCAGCGCGCGGGTAGCCGCGCGGTCGTCCGGGTGCATCAGTTCAAAGGCGGTGCGGCCAACCATTTCTTCGGGGCGGTAGCCAAAAACCCGTTCGCTGGCCGCGCTGACGGACAGAAAGCGGCCCTCTACATCCACTACGCAGACAACGTCCAGCAGCAGATCCAGTAGTTTGTCGTGAGGCAGGTGCGGGTTTGACGTCATGGCCGTGAATATACTGCCCTGTTTGCGCGGTTCGCTAACGCTATGGTAGCTCTCCGCACGCGGTTGGTCTGTGCCTGCCCAGGCCTGCTGCGCTTAATCAATGTACGGTCAATCGCTCGCGTACCAGCGCTTGCGCGTGCTGGGCCATCTGGTCGAGCAGGCGGTCGCGCTGCTTCTCGGCATCGCTCATGGCGCGCTTGCCGTGTTGTTTCACCAGGTAGGCGTGGATCTGCTGGACTTCGGTGGAGCGGAAGATCGGCGCCAGGTCCTGCACCGCCACCAAACCGTTCGAACGCTGGCTGCGGGTGTTCATCAGCACCTGTGGTCCCTGCGCGGCCAGCACCTGAAAACCCATGGCCTCGAAGGTTGAAACCTTGCTGGCGACGCAGGCCAGTTCAGCGTGCGGGTACTGGGCGACCATCTGCTGCAGCAGGGCGCGGGCAATCCCGCGACGACGCTGGTTAGCCTGCACCGCCATGTAGGCCAGGGTGCAGGCCTCGGGATCATCCTGGGCGGGCAGGTAGAGCGCAAAACCGAGTACCTGGGACGGGTCCGCGTCATCAAGCGCCAGCAGCAACTGCGCGCGGCTGTTGAGGGTGCTGTCCATGGCCTGCAAGTACAGGTGCATTTCGTAGCCGATCACGTACTGGTACAGCTGATACAGCGGGTTGCTGGGCGTTAGCGACACCGGGCTGATGTCACTGAGGTAGTCCACCACCATCTGCAAAACCTGGCTTTTCAGCGACTCGGGCGGTGGGGTGTCCAGGTGTACAAGGGTGAACATCGTCTATAAGGCTCCGGGCGGGCGCGATTGGGCGTTAGCGTGGGCGGCATTGTAACGCCCTCAGCAGTGGATGGTTCCTACGCCAGGCGTGACGACGGCCTGAATAATCCGCTGCCGCGCTGCATCGATAACGTCCCAGGGTGCAGGCTTGCTATATGATGCGCCACCCTCAAAATCCGCGCGTCAGTCATCAGGTCACTATGTCCGTTAATGCTCTTTATAGTGATCTGTCCGATTACTACGACCTGATGTGCGCCGATATCGACTACCAGGGGCAAAGCCACTGCATTCAACGGCTGCAGCAGTTGTTTGGCAATGCCGGCGTCCGCCATCTGGATGTGGCCTGCGGGACAGGGCCGCATGTGCGCCATTTTCTCGATGCCGGTTACAGCAGCAGCGGGCTCGATATCAATCAGCCGATGTTGGATAAGGCCGCCATTCGCTGCCCGCAGGCGCACTTCGCCTTGCAGGACATGTGCAGTTTCAGCGTGACTGAGCCGCAGGACCTGATCACCTGCTTTCTCTATTCCATCCACTACAGCGGCACGCTTGCGCGGCTGCAAGCCTGCATCGCCAGCGTGCATGCCGCGCTCGATGCCAATGGCTTGTTCTGCTTTAACGCAGTTGATAAAGGCAAGATCGATAACAGCCTGTTTGCGGCGCACAACGCCCAGCATGACGACAGCCAGTTCATCTTTAGCTCTGGCTGGAGCTATGCCGGCGAGGGTGAGCAGCAGGCGCTGCGCTTGCGCATTGAGAAGTCGACGGCAGGGCAAACCGAGGTGTGGCACGACGAACACCCGATGGTTGCGGTGAGCTTTGTGCAGTTACAGGCGCTGTTGCAGCCGTACTTTGAGGTGCACGTGCTAGAGCATGATTACCAGAAGCTCATCCCGTGGGATGGGGCGTCTGGAAATGCGTTGTTTGCCTGCGTGAAGATTTAGCGCGTTGAGTCGCACGTGGGGCGCATTGCTTGGCCTGGGCGATGCCGATAGCGTTTTGCGATGCGTGTTTGCTAGGTAGCCGCTTGTAAAGCGCAAGCACCGAGCCATGGCACCTGCTAGCCATCCGTGCCAAGATTTGCCGCTAGATAAGCGAGAGGCTTTGCCATGGAACTGCAGAACATTGGGCATGAAGCCCTGCACCTGCCGAAGAGGGGGCGGGCACGGCTGATCCAGCGTTTGCCCTTATGTCTGAAAGCCCCCTCAGCAGAAGCGCTTCGTTCAGAAGATAATTTCAGCGTTTCCCTCCAGTGTTTTTCGCTATCAATCGGTTACCGAGAAAATTCTGATATTTCAGGTTTTGGCGGTTGCTTGACGCCGTGTGCAATATTCAAATTTTGCAAAGCTGTAAAGCGGGACGGTCAATGCGGCTGCAGCTGGGGGCTGTTTGGCGTAAGTAAGCCAGGGCTCATGGCCGGTGAGAAATTAGTAACCTGATGCCGAGTTTTTCAACGTGGTTGAGTGTTTTTAGATTTCAGTATTAGCCGTTTTTATTTTTGAGTGGATTATGATCAATCAACTGCAGCAAAAATATCAGCTTTCGATGTTGGCGTTACTCGGTGCAGTTGCTGTGTTGGGTGTTTCGCCCTTTGTGGTTATCCGATATCAGGAAGGTAACTTCCTCGCAATGGTCGTTGATATGCTGCTGATTGTGGGTCTCATAAGCATTGTGGCTTGCGCGTATTATTTCAAAAAAATTCGAATTGTCAGTGCGATAGCTGCCGTATTTATTAATGCCGGCGCAGTGACCGTTGCTATTAATAATGGGGTGGATGGTGTTTTGTGGGTTTACCCCGTTTGCGCCAGCACGTTTATCCTCGTAAGGCCTGTTGAAGCTCTGTTTATAAATGCAGTCGCCGGTGCAGTGGTGGTGGCCCTGGCGGATGTGTTTAATATTGTCTCGCTGAATTCTTTTATTATCACGAGCATGATGTTGTCAATGAGTGCCTACGTGTATGCCAGTCATAGTTTGAAGCAGTTCAATCTGCTGGAAACCCTGAATACTATTGATCCTTTGACGGGTGCCTTTAACCGACGGTCGTTGCGTTCAGATATGGCGGCGGCATTATCCAGTGCGCAACGTAATGGCACTCAACAGTTATTGGCTATTGTGGATATCGATCACTTTAAGGGGGTGAATGATAATTACGGTCATGCTGTTGGCGATCAAGTGTTGAGGGATTTTTCCGCCATTACTATGGCCAATATCCGCAAATATGATCGGTTTTACCGGTTCGGCGGCGAGGAGTTTGTCCTGCTCATTCCTGAGGTCAGCCTTCAGCAGCAACAGGCCTGTATCAACAACCTTAGAGAGGCCATCAAAAACAACCTGAAAACGCCCGATGGTAAGGAAGTAACGGTGTCATTTGGCGTGGCACCTTGGCTGCCGGGAATGACTGCTGATACATGGCTGAAACGTGCGGATGAAGCGCTTTATTCAGCCAAGGCGCGTGGCCGTGACTGCGCGGTGTTCAGTGACGATTCTGCTGTAATCGGTTAGCGCGGTTTTGATGATCATTCCCACGCGGAGCATGGGAACGATCTAACAAGGTAATGGTGATTCAAGGCGCGTCATTTTCAATCCGCTGAAGAAAGTGTTAGCGCAGTTTGTCGGTGTTTCTTCGTGGCTGGATCGACAAGGATAAGCCCAGTCCACAGCGAGTGATAACAATGAAACCTCCGATCAAGCACTTAGGTTATTGGCTGTGTGCGCTGATGTTCACTGCCGTCGCCGGATGTGCAAGCCAACCCCCTGAAAGAGCCAACAACATGAACAAACCACTGGTATCCCTTGCAGTACTCAAAGCCAAACCCGGTAAAGAAGAGGCGCTTAAAGCCGGCTTGCTGACCCTGATCGAACCGACGCGGGCCGAGCCGGGCAACCTGGATTACGTGTTGTTTGAGCGACGGGATGAGCCGGGCACGTTCTATATGCGTGAAGCGTTCAAGGACCAGGCGGCGCTGGATGCGCATTTTGCGACGCCGTATTTTCAGCGGTTTGCTGCCACGGCTGATGATTTGCTCAGTGAGCCATTGCAGCTGATTTTCTTGGAGCAGGTTTCGAACTGAGTGTTAGCGATGGGCCGTTGTCGTTTTTAAACGGCCCAAGTTGTGTTCAGACGCCGCTTATATGTTGTCTGGTCGAACGGTTCCGCCCTTACGGCGGCTCACTTTTGGCAGACGCCCCAAAAGTAAGCAAAAAGTCTTGCCCCTTGCATCCGGGTCTCGCTGCGCTCGACTTCCCTCGTTCCATCATTGCTTCAGGGGCCGGCGTACAAGGGCCGTCCCTGGCCCTTTACGCCTCTCGCCGCATCCATGCGGCTCGCTCCCTTCCGCAACGATTCCACTCGGCCTTCTGATGGGGCCTTTGGCGTCGTTTGCGAAAACGCAGAACAAACCGTAGGAGCGGGCTGCCCGCGATGCTCTTGCTTCTGCTTCTGCTTTTGCCTTTCGCTCTGCCGTCCACAAATAGCCCAAACAACGCGGTCCCTGAATCCCGTCAGGAGGCCGAGTGGAGGTGCTGTGGAGAGGGGCGTTTGGCATGGATGCCAAACGAGGAACGATGGGCCAGGGATGGCCCACCGTGACGACCCTCGGAACAGCACCGGAGCGAGGGAAGTTGAGCGAAGCGAAACCCGGATGCCGGGCGCGCTTTCTCTTTGGTTACTTTCTCTTTGCGCGTGCAAAGAGAAAGTAACTCGCCGTAAGGGCGAAACCAGTAGCGGCGTACAACGGAGGAAATGAATAGATTAGTTTTATCAAAGGCTACTCGCCGTCTAATGCGGTCGATTGATCTTTTACCTTTGGATGTCGGCGGTCTTGTGCGAGTGACTCGAATCCGGATTTTGAAAGGGAAATAAATTTATCCCGGAGTTCTGGAATTGTATCTAGTGCTTTTTGGAAGTGAGGTGAACTAAATAACTCACTCCAAGGGCTGTTGTGGTGATCTGTATCGACTAGCCTTAATGGTGCTTCTTCTAATCGAGTCAAAGCGGAGCTAAATAGTCGAGCTTCAAATGCTTCGTCAATTCTAGCGGCTTCTTTTCTATAACCTTCATATGCTTTGGCAACCGATGCTTTGAACGCATAATCTTCAGCTAGTCGGAATCTTTGACTGATTTGTTTTGTTGAAACCCACGCGAACCAAAGCGGAGCCCCTACGCTGAGCGCTGATAGAATTACCTGCGCAAGAATTATTTCCCATCTTGGGTCGGGATTAGATAATGACTTTGTGAGGCTTGATATTCTTTCTGATCCCAGAAATGCACCTATTCCTAAGGACATGATTAGGCCTGCTACCCATACCCACATGGATGCTCCAAGCTTTCCCGCTCTTTGGTCAAATCCTGCAGCTAAACCTTTTGTTGTTGTAATTCTGTATGCTTCTTCGCACTGTGTAACAAGTTTCTCAGCTGCGCTAGCTCGATTGGTTATTGCTTCTTCATAGGTGGTCGTCGCAATGTTGCGCTGCTCTATTGCGCTATGGAATTTAACAGAGTCATCTGAGAGTCGTTCAATTTTAGCTCGTGCATCTATTAATGCTTGTAAGTCGGTTGGTAGCGATTCCGCAGCGGCAGTAGCGTCTTGGATTAGACGAATTTGATTGGTGATTTCATCTTTGTTTGGAGTTAGTTGATCAATTTCCGCTTTTATTGTGCGGAGCCGTTTTGCCATTTGATGTGGCATGGCTTTTGTGTCTTTCAGACTTTCCCATGAAAATAGAGGTTCGAGAACGAGGTTGATCCAGTTCATTGTGGTCATGTAGGCTGGGAGCGCTTGGTGAGCATTTCCATTAAATATATAAGCTATGGTATCTCGTTTAAGTTGTTCTACTTTATTAGGGAATAGCTTGATTTTATCTTCTATTTCTTTGCTTATTTCGTCGATGTCAAATTTTTCAAGCTTGCTAATAAGGGATTGAGGGATTTCAGCGATGTCTTGCCTGGTTAATGGTGGGTGATGCCAACCATGCGCATCTTTAAGCGTTCTGTTATCACTCCAGGCATTCAAGAGCGCATTGGCAAGATCATCAAGGGAGTCGCAGAGGTCGCTTAGAGCTTCGTGCATGTTTTTTCCTTGCTATTAAAAAGCCCCGCATATAGCGGGGCTTTTAGTCTATCTAGCCACCCCGACATCCATGTAAGGCACAGCTTTATGTGATGTGGCTAGCGGCAGCTATAAATCAATCCCAGCTCAATGCCCCACCAGTCTGATACTCAATAACCCGCGTCTCAAAGAAGTTCTTCTCCTTCTTCAGGTCCATGATTTCCGACATCCATGGGAACGGGTTAGTGGTACCTGGGTATTCTTCCTTCAAACCGATCTGAGTCAAACGACGGTTGGCGATAAATTTGAGGTAGTCCTCCATCATCGCCGCGTTCATGCCCAGTACGCCGCGCGGCATGGTGTCGCGTGCGTATTCGATTTCCAGTTGGGTGCCCTGGAGGATCATCTGGGTGGCTTCGTCTTTGAGCTGGGCATCCCACAGGTGCGGGTTTTCGATCTTGATCTGGTTGATCACGTCGATGCCGAAGTTCAGGTGCATGGACTCGTCACGCAGGATGTACTGGAACTGCTCGGCGACGCCGGTCATCTTGTTGCGGCGACCCATGGAGAGGATCTGGGTGAAGCCGCAATAGAAGAAGATGCCTTCCAGTACGCAGTAGTAGGCGATCAGGTTGCGCAGCAGTTCTTTGTCGGTCTCGACGGTGCCGGTGTTGAAGGTCGGGTCGGAGATCGAGCGGGTGTACTTGAGGCCCCAGCTGGCTTTCTTCGCGACCGATGGAATCTCGTGGTACATGTTGAAGATCGCGCCTTCATCCATGCCCAGCGATTCGATGCAGTACTGGTAGGCGTGGGTGTGGATCGCCTCTTCGAAGGTTTGGCGCAGGATGTACTGGCGGCACTCCGGGTTGGTGATCAGGCGGTATACGGCCAGGGCGAGGTTGTTGGCAACCAGGCTGTCGGCGGTGGAGAAGAAGCCGAGGTTGCGCATAACGATGCGGCGCTCGTCGTCGGTCAGGCCGTCCGGAGTTTTCCACAACGCGATGTCCGCGTTCATGTTCACTTCCTGCGGCATCCAGTGGTTGGCGCAACCATCCAGATACTTCTGCCAGGCCCAGTCGTACTTGAAGGGTACGAGCTGGTTGAGGTCGGCGCGGCAGTTGATCATGCGTTTTTCGTCGACGGCTACGCGTGCGGCGGTGCCTTCCAGCTCGGCCAGGCCTTCGGCGATGTCGAGTTGGTCGAGCGAGGCTTTGGCGCGAGCTACGGCGTCGCTGTCGTCAGCGGCTACGGCGCGGGCTTCAACGGCGGCAGCACCGCCCACCTGGTCGAGTTTGTCGATGCTCATGTCTGCCAGTTGGGCAGAGGCTTTATTGGCTACAACGGCGTCGGCGCCGTCTTCCTTGTCAAATTCATCCCAGCTCAGCATGGCTTGGCTCCTGCTTGCGGGCCGGTGAAATAACCGGCCTGTATGGATATACAGATATTTCTGATTATGTTCCGTTGCGTATCGCGCGCAAGGGTAAAACGGGTACCGCTGGTCGGGGTGGCTCTAATGACTGGCCGTTGCCCCGAAGCCCACGCCGGGTAGGGCGAGGGTTGGTAATAAGTGGGGAGGGCGGTGTTGCTGGCCCTTCTCCCGATACAGCTGTGTTGCTTGTGCTCTTTGCTCTTTGCTCGACGTTCAAGCGTGTAGCTGAGCGAGTAGTCGCAAGGCACCTGCTGGAGTGGAGCCCCTGAGCGTACGCATGTACGTGATGGGGGCCGCTCCGGCAGGTAACGCCGCGAATGCCGCTCAGATCCGCGCGTTGCCGAACACCTTACTGGCAGGCTTCGCAGTCTGGTTCATCGATCGCACAGGCCTTTGGTACCGGAGCTGGGCCTGCGCTCATTTCCACTTCCGGGGCCTTGGCCGGTGCTGCGCTCAGGCCTTCGCTGCCACCACTGGACACGGCGTTCAGCTTACCGGTGTTGATGGTGGACTTCTCAGTGCTGGTCGCGGCCAGGGCACGGAGGTAGTAGGTGGTTTTCAGGCCACGGTACCAAGCCATGCGGTAGGTCACGTCGAGCTTCTTGCCCGATGCACCGGCGATGTAGAGGTTCAGCGACTGCGCCTGGTCGATCCACTTCTGGCGACGGCTGGCGGCATCGACGATCCACTTGGTGTCGACTTCAAACGCGGTGGCGTAGAGGTCTTTCAGCTCTTGCGGGATGCGCTCGATCTGCTGCACCGAACCGTCGTAGTACTTGAGGTCGTTGATCATCACCGAGTCCCACAGGCCGCGGGCTTTGAGGTCGCGAACCAGGTACGGGTTGATCACGGTGAATTCGCCCGAGAGGTTCGATTTCACATAGAGGTTCTGGTAGGTCGGTTCGATCGACTGCGATACGCCGGTGATGTTGGCGATGGTGGCGGTCGGTGCGATGGCCATGATGTTCGAGTTACGAATGCCTTTCTGCACACGGGCACGTACCGGCGCCCAGTCCAGGGACTCGGTCAGGTCAACGTCGATGTACTTCTGGCCGCGCTGCTCGATCAGGATCTGCTGCGAGTCGAGCGGCAGGATGCCCTTGCTCCACAGCGAACCTTCGAAGGTGGAGTAGGCGCCGCGCTCGTCGGCCAGGTCACAGGAGGCCTGGATGGCGTAGTAGCTGACCGCTTCCATCGACTTGTCGGCAAATTCCACGGCGGCATCGGAGCCGTACGGGATGTGCTGCAGGTACAGAGCGTCCTGGAAGCCCATGATGCCGAGGCCAACTGGGCGGTGCTTGAAGTTGGAGTTACGCGCCTGCGGTACCGAGTAGTAGTTGATGTCGATAACGTTATCGAGCATACGCACGGCGACCTTGATGGTCTTTTCCAGCTTGGCGGTGTCCAGCTTGCCGTCGACGATGTGGTTCGGCAGGTTCACGGAACCCAGGTTGCACACGGCGATTTCGTCGGCGTTGGTGTTCAGGGTGATCTCGGTGCACAGGTTCGAGCTGTGTACCACGCCCACGTGCTGCTGCGGGCTGCGCAGGTTGCATGGATCCTTGAAGGTCAGCCATGGGTGGCCGGTTTCGAACAGCATGCTGAGCATCTTGCGCCACAGGTCTTTGGCCTGGATGGTCTTGAACAGTTTGATCTTGCCGCCGTACTGGGTCAGGGCTTCGTAGTACTCGTAGCGCTCTTCGAAGGCTTTGCCGGTCAGGTCGTGCAGGTCTGGCACTTCGGACGGGCTAAACAGGGTCCACTGGCCGTCATCGAATACGCGCTTCATGAACAGGTCCGGGATCCAGTTGGCGGTGTTCATGTCGTGGGTGCGGCGACGGTCGTCACCGGTGTTCTTACGCAGCTCGATGAACTCTTCGATGTCCATGTGCCAGGTTTCCAGGTAGGCGCAGACCGCGCCTTTGCGCTTGCCGCCCTGGTTAACTGCAACAGCGGTGTCGTTGACCACTTTGAGGAACGGCACCACGCCTTGCGACTTGCCGTTGGTGCCTTTGATGTAGGCACCCAGCGCACGTACTGGGGTCCAGTCGTTGCCCAGACCGCCGGCAAATTTGGACAGCAGGGCGTTGTCGCGGATGGCGTCGTAGATGCCGCCCAGGTCGTCCGGTACGGTGGTCAGGTAGCACGACGACAGCTGCGGACGCAGGGTCCCGGCGTTGAACAGGGTTGGCGTCGAGGCCATGTAGTCGAAGGACGACAACAGGTTGTAGAACTCGATGGCGCGGTCTTCTTTCTGCTTCTCTTCAATCGCCAGGCCCATGGCCACGCGCATGAAGAACACTTGCGGCAGTTCGAAGCGGGTGCCGTCCTTGTGAATGAAGTAGCGGTCGTAGAGGGTCTGCAGGCCCAGGTAGGTGAACTGCTGATCGCGCTCGTGGTTGATCGCTTTGCCGAGTTTTTCCAGGTCGAAGCTGGCTAGCACCGGGTTGAGCAGTTCGAACTCGATACCCTTGGCGATGTAAGCCGGCAGGGCCTTGGCGTAAAGCTCGCTCATTTCGTGGTGGGTGGCGCTGGTGGCGACACCGAGGAAGCCCAGGCCTTCGGCGCGGATGTTGTCCATCAGCAGGCGCGCGGTGACGTAGCTGTAGTTCGGCTCACGCTCAACCAGGGTGCGTGCGGTCATCACCAGTGCGGTGCTGACGTCGCTTTGCGCTACGCCGTCGTAGAGGTTCTTCAGGGTTTCTTTCTGGATCAGCGCGCCGTCGACTTCCGCCAGGCCTTCGCAGGCTTCGGTGACGATGGTGTTGAGGCGGCCCATGTCCAGCGGCGCAACGGTGCCGTCGAGGTGGGTAACGCGAATGCTTGGGTGCGGCTCGGCAATATCGGCGGCGCCGGTCTTGCGCGCCTGGCTGCGCGATTCACGGTAGATCACGTAGTCGCGGGCGACTTTCTGCTCGCCGGAACGCATCAGGGCCAGTTCGACCTGGTCCTGGATTTCTTCGATGTGGATGGTGCCGCCGGACGGCATGCGGCGCTTGAAGGTGGCGGTGACCTGCTCGGTCAGACGCGCCACGGTTTCATGGATACGCGACGAGGCGGCTGCAGTGCCGCCTTCAACAGCGAGAAAGGCCTTGGTGATGGCAACGGTGATCTTGTCATCGGTGTAGGGCACCACGGTGCCGTTACGCTTGATCACACGCAGTTGACCCGGCGCGGTGGCGCTCAGGCTCTGGTTGTCATCGTTAGCCTGCGGCGCATTGGCCTGCGGGTTCTCGCGGGAGGTGTCGGTGTGCATGAAAGTCTCCATGTTCTGTATTTATTAGTTAGACGCTTTGCCGTCGATCACTGTGGCTACTGCCATTCATTCCATTTCAACAATGCCATGGGCGCAGCCAGAGGCCGGGCACATGGGGACTTGCAAATTGGGCAGGGAAGGTACGACTAAAGCGCCTTCCTGGCTCAAGAGTCACACGTCAAGGCGCTTTTGGCGCCTCAACTACTACATCTAGTGGTGCAACCGCGTGTGCGGTCGCCGCTTTATTCATTTTCAGGCGCGCCAAGCGCTGCACTGAAGGGTGGCCTGCTGCGGTAGAGCAGGCGTACTGCAAAGGTCTTTCAGGCGACCGGTGACGGGCTGGGATCAGGCCGTGTGCGAGTCATTCTTCTTGTATCCGGTTGCCAAGCTAAACCCAACATGTGGTGGGTGTCGCGCGATTGGCATACAAGATAATGCGCTATCTGGGGTATTGCAAGGCGAGAGAGCAAGAACAACCTGTGGATAAGTTGTGGGTGAATTGTGGGTTAAACCGCGCGATCGACGGCAAGCCCGCATGCTTGCTGGGGTGTACCGTTCGTCGGTGTTGATTGGCCTATTTCTGCCGGTTGCCCAGACGTGGTCTATCTCTCAGCGTGATACTACATCTAGTGTTTTTACAGAAATGTGGCATGCGCTATGCAGTGCTCGGGGCATTGATACAATGCCGGCCGTTTCCGTGTTGGCAGGAGTCCGTTGTGGAGCAGCAGTCGTGGCACATTCTTATTGTCGAAGACGACCAGCGCCTGGCCGAGTTGACCCGTGAGTACCTGCAGGGCAATGGCCTGAATGTCGCCATCGAGATGGATGGTGCGAAGGCCGCTGCGCGCATTCTGCAAGAGCAGCCTGACCTGGTGATTCTCGACCTGATGTTGCCGGGCGAAGATGGCTTGTCGATCTGCCGCAAGGTCCGTGGGCAATACGACGGGCCGATCCTGATGCTGACCGCGCGTACCGACGACATGGATCAGGTGCTGGGCCTGGAAATGGGCGCCGATGATTACGTCTGCAAACCGGTGCGCCCGCGCGTGCTGCTGGCGCGTATCCGCGCGCTGCTGCGTCGGCATGAAGGCAGTGAGGTGCAAGCGCCGAGCGAGCGCCGGCGCTTGCAGTTCGGCCCGCTGGTGATCGACAGCGCCATGCGTGAAGCCTGGCTGGGTGAGCAGAGCATCGAATTGACCAGTGCCGAGTTCGACCTGCTGTGGTTATTGACCTCCAACGCCGGACGGATTCTCTCGCGCGAGGAAATCTTCAACGCCCTGCGCGGCATCGAATACGACGGCCAGGACCGCTCCATCGACGTGCGCATCTCACGCATCCGCCCGAAAATCGGCGACGACCCCATGCACCCACGGCTGATCAAGACCGTGCGCAGCAAGGGCTATCTGTTTGTGGCCGAAGCGGCTGAAGCACTGACATGAAGTCGCTGGCATGAACTCAATCTTCCTGCGCATTTATGGCGGCATGCTTGCGGTGCTGGTGCTCGTCGCGCTGCTCGGCGTCGGTGCGTTGCAGCTGCTTAACGAAGTGCGGGTCGATCAATACCGTGAGCGTCTGGCGCAGGGCACCTTCCGCCTGATGGCCGATAACCTCGCGCCGATGGTCGACATCGAGCGGCGTCGCGCCGTGACGGTGTGGGGTCGTTTGCTCGGCATTCCACTGCGCATCGAGGCGCTGGAGGGAGCCGGGCTGGACAGCGGCGCGCGCAACAGCCTGCGCCGTGGTCAGGTGGTGGTACACCAGACCGGCTCGCATGAGGCGCGCATATTTAGCCAGCTGGATGGGAAGCCACTGCTGTTGATTGCCGACGTGCAGCAGGTCAGTGAGCAGCTCGCGCGTGCCACCAGCTTTCTGTTGATCGACGAGCTGGTGCGCTACCCCTGGGATGAGCAGCCGCGACGGCTGGCCGCGTTGAAACAGGACAAGCAGTTCGGTTTTGACCTGCGCCTGGTGCGCCTCGATCAGGCCGACCTCGACCCTGACCAGCGCCGCCGCGTGGATGAAGGCGACACGGTAATGGCCCTGGGCCGAGGCGGTGACAGCATTCATGTGTTCTCCGGCATCGTCGACACGCCCTGGGTGCTGGAAATTGGCCCGCTGTATCAGATGAACCCGTATCCGGCGCAATGGCTGGTGCTGATCGGCGCGCTGGGCCTGAGCCTGATCGGGCTGATGGTGTACCTGCTGGTGCGGCCTCTGGAGCAGCGCCTGAGTGATCTGGAAGGCGCGGCTACACGCATTGCCAGTGGCCGTTTGGATGCCCGTGTGCCAACCCGAGGCAGTGATTCGGTGGGGCGTCTGGCGGCCGCTTTTAACGCCATGGCCGAGCACCTGCAGCGCTCCCTGAGCATTCAGCGTGAAATGGTCCGTGCGGTGTCCCATGAGCTGCGCACGCCGGTGGCGCGGCTGCGCTTTGGCCTGGAGATGATCGGCGACGCGGAAACCGATACGGCGCGGCGTAAATATATGGAGGGCATGGACAGCGATATCCAGGACCTCGACAAGCTGGTCGA
The DNA here is from genome assembly GCF_902506525.1 of Pseudomonas sp. 9AZ. NCBI lineage: Bacteria > Pseudomonadati > Pseudomonadota > Gammaproteobacteria > Pseudomonadales > Pseudomonadaceae > Pseudomonas > Pseudomonas sp. 9AZ. The sequence continues at coordinate 3,136,319 of NZ_LR733840.1, read as the reverse complement.
CGAGATGCTGACCTATGCGCGCCTGGAGCAGGGTGCGCCGGCGCTGAACTTCCAGCCGGTCGATTTGAACGAACTGATTGATCAGGTGATCACCGAGCTGGCGCCGCTGCGCGCCAGCGTGCGGGTCGAGCACGGTCCTTCGCGTAATGCGTTGGATGGTGGCGGTGCGCAGGTTGAAGCCGAGTTGCGCTACCTGCACCGCGCCCTGCAAAACCTGGTGAGCAACGCCATGCGCCATGCCGAATCGCGGGTGCGCGTCAGTTACCACGTGGGTCAGCAGCGTTGTCGCCTGGATGTCGAAGATGACGGCCCGGGCGTACCGGAAGAGGCCTGGGAACACATCTTTACGCCATTCCTGCGCCTGGACGACAGCCGCACCCGCGCCTCGGGTGGGCATGGCCTGGGCCTGTCCATCGTGCGGCGGATCACCTACTGGCACGGCGGTCGCGCGCAGATCAGTCGTAGCGAAGAGCTGGGTGGCGCCTGTTTCAGCCTGATCTGGCCGCGCAAGCAGGGCTGAAAGCAGCCTGGGTGCAAGCAAGGCGACGGAGTGCGTTCCACCCTACAGTGCGGGTCAGCTTTAAAAGGGTGCCGGGCACTCGAAGCGCATGCGCTCGCCCGTTTGTGGGTGGGTCAGGCTGAGCATGCTGGCGTGCAGGCACAGGCGCGGGTAAGCGGCCAGGGCTTGTTCATGGGCATACAGGCCGTCACCGAGCAGCGGGTGGCCGATGGACAGCATGTGCACGCGCAGCTGGTGCGAGCGACCGGTGATGGGCGTGAGTTCGACACGGCAATGTTCGGCGTGGCGTTCCAGCACCTTCCAGTAGGTCAGGGCATGTTTGCCTTGTTCATGATCGACCACGTGGCGCGGCTTGGTCGGCGGGTCATAGCGCAGTGGAAGGTCGATACTGCCGCTGTCCAGTGCGGGTTGGCCCCAGCACAGGGCGGTGTAGGCTTTTTCGGTTTCGCGGTCATGGAACTGCCGGGACAGCTCGCGGTGGCTGTCGGCGTCGCGCGCCAGGACGATAATCCCCGAGGTTTCCCAGTCCAGGCGATGGACGATGCGCGCTTCCGGGTAACCGTTTTCCTGCAGGCGGGTGACCAGGCAATCGCGGTTATCCTCGGCGCGGCCGGGCACCGAGAGCAGCAGGGTGGGCTTGTTGATCACCAGCAGGGCGGCGTCATGGTGGAGGATTTCGACATTCGACAGCGGCATGGGTTTTCCACAAATAGAAACGGCGGCCAGGGCCGCCGTTGCATGCTCTCAACCAATCAACGGTCGGGGAGCGTGATGTTAAGTTCCAGAATGGAACAGCTGCCCTGGTTTTCCAGTGCAACCTGTACTTGATCCGAGTCGATATTCACGTACTTGCGGATCACCTCGACCAGCTCTTGCTGCAGGGCCGGCAGGTAGTCCGGCTGGCTGCGCTGGCCGCGCTCGTGGGCGACGATGATTTGCAGACGCTCTTTCGCAATGGACGCGGTGGTTTCTTTTTTGCGTTCACGAAAGAAGTCAAAAATGTTCATTCACGACCTCCAAACAGGCGTTGCATGAATCCCTTCTTCTGCACATCGAGGAACCGATGTGCCACTTCCTTGCCCAGCAGGCGGTCAACCGCGTCGCTGTAGGCCTGGCCTGCATCGCTCTGGTCATCGAGGATCACCGGCACGCCCTGGTTCGAGGCCTTGAGTACGGCTTGCGATTCCGGGATCACGCCGAGCAGGCGGATGGCTAGGATTTCTTCGACGTCTTCCACGCCCAGCATTTCGCCTTTGACCACGCGCTCAGGGTTGTAGCGGGTCAGCAGCAGGTGTTCCTTGATCGGCTCTTCGCCTTTCTCGGCGCGGCGCGATTTGCTGGCCAGCAGGCCTAGCATGCGGTCGGAGTCACGTACCGAGGAGACTTCCGGGTTGGTCACGACAATCGCTTCATCGGCGAAGTACATGGCCAGGTGCGCGCCTTTTTCGATACCGGCCGGCGAATCGCAGACCACATATTCAAAGTTTTCGCGCAGCTCATTAATGATTTTTTCAACGCCTTCCTGGGTCAGGGCGTCTTTGTCACGGGTCTGGCTGGCGGCCAGCACGTAGAGATTTTCCAGGCGCTTGTCTTTGATCAGGGCCTGGGTGAGGGTCGCTTCGCCGTTCACAACGTTGACGAAGTCGTACACCACGCGGCGTTCGCAGCCCATGATCAGGTCAAGGTTACGCAGGCCGACGTCGAAATCGACGATGACAGTCTTGTGCCCGCGCAGGGCGAGACCGGTACCGATGGCAGCGCTGGTGGTGGTTTTACCGACGCCACCTTTGCCGGACGTAACAACGAGGATCTTGGCCAAGGTGATTCACCCTAAAGTGTAGAGAAAACGCAGGTTCCGTGGCCTATTCAGGCGTCCGGCTGCCCTGTTTGAAAAGTGGCGGCAGTATCCGTTAAAGGCGGGTGATGTTCAACACGTCACCCGACAGGCTGACATGCACCGCTTCGCCCCAGAGCGGGTCGCGGCGCAAGTCTTCGGCCACCTTGTACTGGCCGGCGATGGACAGTAGCTCGGCGCCCATCTGCTGGCAGAAAATCCGCGCCTTGAGATTGCCCTTGATCCCGGCCAGTGCTCGGCCGCGCATCGGGGCGTACACATGGATGTTGCCATCGGCGAGAAGTTCCGCACCGGCGCTGACCGGGGCGAGGACGATCAGGTCGCCGCCCTGGGCGTACACCTGTTGGCCGCCGCGTACCGGGCTGGTGATGATCTTGCTTGGTTTGAATTCGGGTTCAGCGGGCTTTTCCGGTTTTGGCGGGGCCAGATCGATCAACCGTTCACGCGCGCCGGAGGGCGGCAGCACGGGTAAATCCAGGGCTTCGGCGGCGGCGATATCGGCCTCACGGTTGGCGCGAATGGCCAACGTGCGCAGGCCGTGCTTGCGGCAGACCGCCATCAGCTCCGCCAGGTCGAGCATGCCTTCGCCTTCGGGTAGCTTGTCCAGTGCCAGCACCAGCGGGGTGTTGCTGAAGAAGGCCGGGGCTTGGGCGACTTTTTCGCTGAGCTGCTGGTCGAGGCGGGCGAGGTCGTTGTGCGCCAGCTCCATCACGGTGATGGCCAGCATGCTGCCTTTAAGCTGGAATACGGGGTCTTGCGCGAGGAGATCAGCTTGGCTCATGGTCTGCCTGATACGGCCCTTGTTAAGAAACTGGGGGAAAAGTAAGCCGGACTTATAGCGATAACGCCGCGTGCTCGCAAGTTGCGCGCCGCGAAACCAGGCGCCGGACAAACTCCTGATAGAATGCCGCGCTTTATTGCGTGCCTCGGACCTGTGTTATGGATCGCCCTGTATTTCGCGCTTATTTCCTGCATCCCCGCTTCTGGCCCCTATGGCTAGGCCTGGGTCTGTTGTGGCTGATTGCCCAGCTGCCTTACACGGTGTTGCTGCGGCTGGGGCGTTGCCTGGGCGGTGTGATGTATCGCCTGGCCAGCTCGCGGCGCAAGATTGCCGCGCGCAACCTGGAGCTGTGCTTCCCGCAGATGTCCGCCGCCGAGCGCGAGGCGCTGTTAAAGGAAAACTTTGCTTCCACCGGCATCACCTTTTTTGAAATGGCCATTGCTTGGTGGTGGCCCGCTGAGCGCCTGCGTCGCTTGGGCACTATTGAGGGCTTGGAGCATCTGCGCCAGGCCGAAGCCGGCGGGCAGGGTGTGATCCTGATGGCGCTGCATTTCACCACGCTGGAAATGGGCGGCGGCCTGCTTGGCATGGCGCAGAACATGTACGGCATGTACCGCCCGCACAAGAATCCGCTGTTTGACTACGTGCAGCGTCGCGGCCGCGAGCAGCGCCTGCTCGGGGTGATTGGTCGTGATGACGTGCGCGGCATGCTCAAGCTGCTGCGTGCCGGCGGGGTGGTCTGGTATGCGCCTGATCAGGATTACGGCGCCCAGCGCAGTGTGTTTGTGCCGCTGTTCGGTGTGCCGGCGGCCACTGTCACCGCCACCAGCAAGTTCGCCCGTATGGGCCGTGCGCAGGTGATTCCTTTTACCCAGCAGCGTTTGCCCGATGGCCAAGGCTATCGCCTGGTGATTCATCCGCCGTTGGCGGATTTCCCAACCGACAGCGAAGAGGCCGACTGCCTGCGCGTCAATCAGTGGATCGAGCAGGCGATCAGTGCCTGCCCCGAGCAGTACCTATGGGCGCACCGACGCTTCAAGACGCGGCCCGAAGGCGAGCCGAAGCTCTATAAGAAGAAGCGTTAGGGCCGCCATCCAATTGGCGGGTTATTGCGCTGAGGTGAGGTTTCCTGGCGTTGGGTTGTTCCGTGTGCGCCTGAGTGGCTCCTATACTGGCTGAAAAATAATAGGAAACAGCCTATGCCGCTCACTGCTTCAACCAATCAGCCGGTTACCGGGCTGATCCTTTCTGGCGGTGGCGCCCGGGCGGCCTATCAGGTTGGCGTGTTGTCGGCGATTGCCGACTTGCTGCCCAACGCCGCGCACAATCCCTTTCCGGTTATCGTCGGTACTTCGGCCGGTGCCATCAATGCGGTGGGGTTGGCCTGCGGCGCGTTGCACTTCACTGAAGCGGTGCGCCGGCTGACCAGCGTTTGGCAGGGCTTTCATACCCATCAGGTGTACCGCAGCGATTGGCCGGGCGTATTGCGCCAGGCCAGTCGTTTTATTGGCCACAGCATGCTCGGGTTGGGTGGTCAGGTGCCGGTGGCGCTGCTCGACAGCGCGCCGCTGGCCGATCTGCTCGGGCGTGAGCTGGATTTCAGTGGGATTGCCGCCGCCGTTCGCCATCGGCAGCTGCGCGCGGTGGCGGTGACGGCGTTTGGTTATGAGACCGGCCAGGCCGTGACCTTTTACCAAGGCCGTGCCGCTATCGACCCCTGGTTCCGCCATCGGCGTGTCGGTGTGCCGACCCGCCTGGCCCTTGAGCACCTGCTGGCCAGCGCTTCGATTCCGCTGATATTTCCGCCGGTGAAAATCAATCGCGAATACTTCGGTGACGGTGCGGTGCGCCAGTCCGCGCCGATCAGTCCGGCCTTGCACCTAGGGGCGACGCGGGTGCTGGTGGTCGGGGTCAGTGGCAATCCGGCGGCTGGGCCGCAGAATCCGGTGCCGGTGGTGCGGCCACAGCAGAACCGGCCGCCAAGCCTGGCGCAGATCAGTGGGCATATGCTCAACAGCACCTTTATTGACAATCTGGAAAGCGATATCGAGCTGCTTGAGCGGCTTAACCAGATGGGCCGGCTGATCCCCGCCGAAAATCACCCGCGTGGCCTGGGGCTCAAGCCGGTGGATGTGCTGGTGATTTCCCCCAGCCAGCCGCTGGACCTGATTGCCGCGCGCCATCGCCATGAGTTGCCCAAGGCGTTGCGCCTGTTTCTGCGTGGCCCAGGGGCGACCAAGGCCAGCGGCGCCGGGGTGCTGAGTTACCTGTTGTTTGAGCCGGGTTACTGCAATGAGCTGATCGAGTTGGGTTATCAGGACGCCATGGCGCAGAAAGCCCGCTTGATCGAGTTTCTCTGTCTGGACAGTCCGCCGGTACCGGCAGTGATTCCGGTAACCGCCTAGCCAGGCCATCACTCTTGTTTTATTCCGGCTGTCTGGGCGGCCAAATTCCTTTTCCGCGTGGCCGAGAAAACCGCGCCAAGGCCGGTGGCTGCATTTAAACTGCGCCTTCCCGATGCTTTCTGTCGCATTTGCGAAAGCAGCGGATTTCCTCGGGTTGGCGCTATAAGAAGTTGTCGCATGGCGGCAATGCCGACCCCGGATCAGTCCCTACAATCCTTCACATCGCCTGCTATTGAATGCAGGTGTTCCTCGTCAGGAGAGCTCAGATGTCCGTTCAGCACGACCCGGTGAATCGTCACCCGGTACAACGCGCCGATTTCGACCAAGTGATGGTGCCTAACTACGCACCCGCTGCCTTTATTCCAGTACGTGGCGCCGGTTCGCGCGTATGGGATCAAAGCGGTCGCGAGCTGATCGACTTTGCCGGCGGCATTGCCGTCAACGTGCTGGGCCACGCCCATCCGGCGCTGGTCAAGGCGCTCACTGAGCAGGCCGGCAACCTCTGGCACGTATCCAACGTGTTCACCAACGAGCCGGCCCTGCGCCTGGCCAAGAAGCTGATCGACGCGACCTTCGCGGATCGCGTGTTCTTCTGTAACTCCGGCGCCGAAGCCAACGAGGCCGCGTTCAAGCTGGCCCGTCGCGTGGCGTTCGATAAGTTCGGCGAAGACAAGTGCGAAATCATCGCCGCGACCAACAGCTTCCACGGTCGTACCCTGTTTACCGTCAGCGTTGGCGGCCAGCCGAAGTATTCCGACGGTTTCGGCCCTAAGATCCAGGGCATCAGCCACATTCCGTATAACGATATCGACGCGCTGAAAGCGGCTGTATCGGACAAAACCTGCGCCGTGGTGCTGGAGCCGATTCAGGGCGAAGGTGGTGTGCTGCCGGCTGACCTGGCTTACCTGCAAGCGGCCCGTGAACTGTGTGACCAGCACAACGCGCTGCTGGTGTTTGACGAAGTGCAGAGCGGCATGGGCCGCAGTGGCGCGCTGTTCGCCTACCAGCATTACGGCGTGACTCCGGACATCCTCTCCAGCGCCAAGAGCCTGGGCGGTGGTTTCCCGATTGGCGCGATGCTGACCACCGAAGCACTGGCCAAACACTTGGCCGTTGGCACCCACGGCACCACCTACGGCGGCAACCCGCTGGCTTGTGCGGTGGGCGAGGCGGTGATCGACACCATCAATACGCCTGAAGTACTCGACGGCGTGAAGGCCAAGCATCTGCGCTTCAAAACCAAGCTGGAGCAGATTGGCCAGCAGTACGGCGTGTTCAGCGAAGTACGCGGCCTTGGTCTGCTGATTGGTGCGGTGCTGTCCGATGCCTGGAAGGGCAAGGCCAAGGCAATTCTCGACGCTGCGGCCGTGGAAGGCGTGATGGTGCTGCAAGCCAGCCCAGACGTGGTGCGTTTCGCCCCGAGCCTGGTGGTGGAAGACGCCGATATCGATGAAGGTCTGGCGCGTTTGGAACGTGCTGTGGCCAAGCTGACCCAAGCCTGATTGCCGGCCTGGCCTGCCGTTATACGGTGGATCAGGCTGTGCCCGCTCGACCCACGGATGGGTTGAGCTAACAGCAAGGAAGCCTGTCTCTGTGTGTGCCGCAGCGTTGGTTGCGGTTTTCTCTAGGCCGCCCGGTTTGGGCAGCTTGGAGCTTTTATCAAAAGGAGTGGCACCATGCTGGTGATGCGCCCCGCGCAAATGGCCGACCTCACTGAAGTGCAGCGTCTCGCCGCGGACAGCCCGGTTGGTGTGACTTCACTGCCGGACGACAGCGATCGTCTGCGCGAAAAGATCGCCGCGTCGGAGGCCTCGTTCTCCGCCGAAGTCAGCTTCAACGGTGAAGAAAGCTACTTCTTTGTGCTGGAAGACAGCGAGAGTGGTCGCCTAGTCGGCTGCTCCGGCATCGTCGCTTCGGCCGGCTACTCCGAGCCGTTTTACAGCTTCCGCAACGAAACCTTTGTGCACAACTCCCGCGAGCTGAAGATACATAACAAGATCCACGTACTCTCGCTGTGCCACGACCTCACCGGCAACAGCCTGCTGACCAGCTTCTACGTCGAGCGGCCGTTGGTGAACACCGCCTGGTCGGAACTTAACTCGCGTGGCCGTTTGCTGTTTCTCGTCAATCACCCGGAGCGCTTTGCTGATGCGGTGGTGGTGGAGATTGTCGGCTACAGCGATGAAGGCGGTGATTCGCCGTTCTGGGATGCCGTGGGGCGCAACTTCTTCGACATGAATTACACCGAGGCCGAGCGCCTGTGTGGGTTGAAGAGCCGCACCTTCCTCGCTGAGTTGATGCCGCATTACCCGATCTACGTGCCGCTGCTGCCGGATGAGGCGCAGGAAGCCATGGGCCAGGTGCATCCACGGGCGCAGATTAGCTTCGACATTCTGATGCGCGAAGGCTTTGAAACTGACCACTACATCGACATTTTCGACGGTGGCCCGACTCTGCACGCGCGCACGTCGGGCATTCGCTCGATTGCCCAGAGCCGTGTGGTGCCGGTGCGTATCGGTGAGCCTGGCAAAGGCGGGCGGCCGTATCTGGTCAGCAACGGTCAGCTGCAGGATTTCCGCGCGATTGTCGCGGAGCTGGATTGGGTGCCGGGTAAGCCGGTCACCCTGAGTGTTGCGGCCGCCGAGGCCCTGGGCGTCGGCGAAGGCGTCAGCGTACGCCTGGTTGCGGTTTAAGGAGTTAGCGCATGATCGTTCGTCCCGTCCGCAGCACCGATCTGCCGGCTCTGTTTCAGCTGGCCCGCAGCACCGGCGCAGGCCTGACTACCTTGCCGGCCAACGAGGAGCGTTTGGCGCACCGCGTGGGCTGGGCCGAGAAAACCTTCCGTGGTGAAGCCGCGCGTGCCGATGCCGATTACCTGTTCGTGCTCGAAGACGACAACGGTGAAGTGGTGGGTATCTCGGCTGTTGCAGGTGCCGTTGGCCTGCGCGAGCCCTGGTACAACTACCGGGTCGGCTTGACCGTCAGCGCCTCGCAGGAGCTGAACATCCACCGGCAGATCCCCACTCTGTTCCTGGCCAACGACCTGACCGGCAACTCCGAGCTGTGCTCGCTGTTTCTGCGCAGCGACCAGCGCAGTGGCCTGAATGGCCGGCTGTTGTCGAAGGCGCGCTTTCTGTTTATCGCCGAATTCCGCGAGCTGTTCGGCGACAAGGTGATTGCCGAGATGCGCGGCATGTCCGATGAACAGGGCCGTTCACCGTTCTGGGAAAGCCTGGGCCGGCACTTCTTCAAGATGGAGTTCAGCCAGGCTGACTACCTCACCGGCGTGGGCAACAAAGCCTTTATCGCCGAGCTGATGCCCAAGTTTCCGCTCTATACCTGCTTCCTCTCCGAGGATGCGCGCAACATCATCGGCCGCGTCCACCCGGACACCGAGCCGGCGCTGGCCATGCTCAAGGGCGAGGGGTTCAGCTATCAGGGTTATGTCGACATCTTCGACGCCGGCCCGGCCATCGAGGCCGAAACCGCGAAAATTCGTGCCGTGCAAGACAGCCAGGTATTGGTGCTGGCCGTCGGCACCCCGGGCGATGACGCGCCGCAGTTTCTGATCCACAACCGCAAGCGCGAAGCCTGCCGGATTACTGCCGCACCGGCGCGTTTGGCCGCTGGCACTCTGGTGGTCGATGCGCAAACCGCCAAGCGCCTGCAGCTGTCGGCGGGCGACCAAGTGCGTGCTGTCGCGGTTTCCGCTCGCGGCTAAAGCCGAGCGTCGTTGTTTCAATTTGCTGATCCGGCGCAGGCCGGGTCGATACCTTGCTGGGAGTGATAAAACAAAATGAGCACTCATTACATTGCCGGTGCCTGGCACGCAGGCCAGGGTGAAGCCCTGGAATCGCTCAACCCGGTCAGCCAGGAATTCATCTGGCAAGGTCATGCGGCCAGCGCCGCACAGGTCGACGCTGCCGTAGAGGCTGCGCGTGCTGCATTCCCAGCCTGGGCCTCGCGCTCGCTGGATGAACGCATCGCCGTGCTCGAACAGTTTGCCGCCACCCTGAAAAGCCATGCCGACGCCTTGGGCCACTGCATCGGTGAAGAAACCGGCAAGCCGCTGTGGGAAACCGCCACCGAAGTCACCAGCATGGTCAACAAGGTTGCCATCTCGATCCAGAGCTACCGCGAGCGCACCGGTGAGAAGAGCGGCCCGCTGGCCGACGCCACCGCCGTGCTGCGGCACAAGCCGCATGGCGTGGTGGCGGTTTTTGGCCCGTACAACTTCCCCGGTCACCTGCCTAACGGCCATATCGTGCCGGCGCTGCTGGCGGGTAACTGCGTGGTGTTCAAGCCCAGCGAGCTGACCCCGAAAGTCGCCGAGCTGACGGTCAAGTGCTGGATCGAAGCCGGTCTGCCGGCAGGTGTGCTCAACCTGGTGCAAGGGGCGCGCGATACCGGTGTGGCTCTGGCTGCGCATGACGGTATCGACGGCCTGTTCTTCACTGGCTCCAGCCGTACCGGCAACCTGCTGCACAACCAGTTCGCCGGTCGCCCGGACAAGATTCTCGCCCTGGAAATGGGCGGCAATAACCCGCTGGTGGTCGATCAGGTCGCTGATCTCAACGCAGCCGTGTACACCATCATCCAGTCGGCGTTTATCTCCGCTGGCCAGCGCTGCACCTGTGCGCGCCGCCTGTTGGTGCCACAAGGAGCGTGGGGCGATAGCCTGCTGGAACGTCTGGTGGAGGTTGCTGCAAGCATCAAGGTCGGCAGTTTCGACGCCCAGCCAGCGCCTTTTATGGGCTCGGTGATTTCCCTGGCCGCCGCGCAGCACCTGATCAAGGCGCAGCAGCACCTGCTGACCCAGGGCGCCAAACCGCTGTTGGAAATGACCCAGCCGCTGGCCGGCGCCGCCTTGCTCACCCCAGGCATCATCGATGTGACTGAGGTCGCCAATCGTCCGGATGAAGAGTTCTTCGGCCCGCTGCTGCAGGTGATTCGCTACGCCGATTTCGATGCGGCCATCGCCGAGGCCAACAACACCCAGTACGGCCTGGCCGCTGGCCTACTGTCTGACTCCAAGGCGCGCTACGAGCAGTTCTGGCTGCAGAGCCGCGCCGGTATCGTCAACTGGAACAAACAGCTGACCGGTGCCGCCAGCACCGCGCCATTCGGCGGTGTGGGCGCCTCTGGTAACCACCGCGCCAGTGCCTATTACGCAGCCGATTATTGCGCCTACCCGGTGGCCTCGCTGGAATCCAACAGCCTGAGCCTGCCCGCCACCCTGACCCCCGGAGTAAGTCTGTGAGCAACTCATTTGAAGTGAATTTTGATGGGCTGGTCGGGCCGACTCATAACTACGGTGGCCTGTCTTACGGCAACGTTGCCTCGCAGAGCAACAGCCAGGCCGCGTCCAACCCGAAGGAAGCGGCCAAGCAGGGCCTGGCCAAGATGAAGGCCTTGATGGAAATGGGCTTCAAGCAGGGCGTATTGGCCCCGCAGGAGCGCCCGAATGTCGCCGTACTGCGCAGCCTGGGTTTTACCGGCACTGACGCGCAGGTGATCCAGAAGGCCGCGAAAGACGCCATGCCGCTGCTGGTTGCCAGCTGCTCGGCTTCCAGTATGTGGACGGCCAACGCCTGCACCGTCAGCCCGAGTGCTGATACTGCGGATGGTCGGGTGCATTTCACTGCCGCCAACCTCAACTGCAAATTCCACCGCTCGATTGAGCACCCGACCACCAGCCGTGTGCTCGGCGCCATGTTCGCCAATGAGCAGCACTTCGCTCATCACGCCGCGTTGCCGGCCGTCGGTCAGTTCGGCGATGAAGGTGCGGCCAACCATACGCGCTTCTGTAAAGGCTACGGCGATGCCGGCGTGGAGTTCTTCGTCTTTGGCCGCAGCGCCTTCGACAGCCGTTTCCCGGCCCCGCAGCGTTATCCGGCGCGGCAGACCCTGGAAGCTTCGCAGGCGGTTGCCCGTCTGCACGGCCTGAGCGATGACGGCGTGGTTTATGCCCAGCAAACGCCTGCAGTGATCGATCAGGGTGTGTTTCACAACGACGTGATCGCGGTGGGCAATGGCGAGGTGTTGTTCTATCACCAGGACGCCTTCCTCGACACCGACAAGGTGCTGGCTGAGCTGAGCGATAAGCTCGCCCGCCGTGGCGGCAACTTCCAGGCGGTGTGCGTGCCGCGTGATGCGGTGACGGTGGAAGATGCGGTCAAGTCCTACCTGTTTAACAGCCAGCTGTTAACTCGCGCGGATGGCGGCATGCTGCTGATCGTGCCGGAAGAGTGCCGCAACAACGGCAATGTCTGGCGTTACCTGGAGCAACTGACCAGCGGTAATGGGCCGATTCGCGAGGTTAAGGTCTTCGACCTCAAACAGAGCATGCAGAACGGCGGTGGCCCGGCGTGCCTGCGCTTGCGCGTGGCGCTCAAGGAGCACGAGCTGGCAGCGGTCAATCAGGGCGTGATAATGACCCCGACCCTGCACGACAGCCTCAACGTTTGGGTCGACAAGCACTACCGTGATCGCCTGAGCGAAAACGATCTGGCTGACCCACAATTGTTGAACGAATGCCGTGCGGCCTTGGACGAACTGACGCAGATCCTTAAACTGGGCGCGGTTTATCCATTCCAATTAGCTTGATTGAGTACTTATTACCATGTCCGACGCCCTGCAACTGATCCTCGAAGACACCGACGGCACCCAGCTGGAAACCTCCTGCACGCGTTTTGCCGTGATCTGGCAGGGCCAGGAAATCTGGTTCCAGCAGGTTGGCAACAACCAGCTGATGATCGGTGTAGACGTGGAGGAGGGCGCTGCCGAGTACGCCAACCTGCTGCTGCGCCCGCTGGCCACCAACCTGGTCAGCCTGGAGCTGGAAATGGAAGCCGCTGGCCTGGACGAAGACGACGATCACGTGCACGGCCCTGACTGCAACCACGATTGAGGAAACGCCCATGCTTGCCCTCGGCAAACTGCTTGAACTGACCCTGGCCGGCCACGAACCGGCAGCGAAGATTCAGCTGACTCCCGAGGGCGCGCGTTTGCGTTGGCTGGCCGAAGGCGCGTTGGAAATAACGCCGCCGGTGGCCCGCGACAATGGCCTGGACCTGCTGCTGTCAGCTGGCATCCATGGCAATGAAACCGCACCCATCGAATTGCTTGACCGCTTGCTGCAGGGCATTGCCCGCAGTCAGCTGAAGCCGCGAGCGCGCATTCTCTTTCTGTTCGGTAATCCTGCCGCCATGCGCAGCGGGGAGCGTTATATCGAGCAGGACATCAACCGCCTGTTCAATGGCCGTCACGATCAGCACACCGGTGCCGAAGCGTTGCGTGCCTGTGACTTGGAGCATCTGGCCGCTGCCTTTTTCAGCAAGCCGGAGCGCACCCGCCTGCATTACGACCTGCACACTGCGATTCGCGCGTCGAAGATCGAGCAGTTCGCCCTTTACCCGTTTCAGGAAGGTCGCCCGCGCAGTCAGCGTGAACTGGCGCGCCTGAGCGCTGCCGGGATTGAGGCGGTACTGCTGCACAATAAAAGCTCGATCACCTTCAGCGCCTACACCTACACCCAGCTTGGGGCGGAAGCCTTCACCCTGGAGTTGGGCAAAGCGCGGCCGTTTGGGCAGAACGAGCTGGTCAACTTGGACCTGCTCGAAATGCACCTGCAGGCTCTGATCGAAGGCCGTGAGCCCGAAGGTGCCACTGATGATCTAGGCGAACTCAAGCTGTTTGCCGTGGCGCGTGAAGTGATCAAACACAGCGACGCCTTCAAGCTGCACCTGCCGGCCGATATCGAGAACTTCAGCGAATTGCCGATTGGCTACCTGCTCGCCGAGGATCTGGCCGACACCCGCTGGGTGGTGAATGAGCCATGTGCACGCATCATCTTCCCCAATCCCAAGGTCAAGAACGGCCTGCGCGCCGGCATCTTGATTATTCCCGCCGAAGACGTCCAACTGGCTTGAGCCAGTTACGATCTGCTGCGCGTCGGCCCTGCTGCGTTAAAAACAGACTCGGAATGCTCATGTACAAAAGTACACTCCGCTTCCTCGTCTGTTTTTGCCTTGCATGGCTCTAGCTCGCGAGATCGTATAGCGATTTCTTGGTGCAATCTGTCCTGCGTTTTCTCGCCTGATCTGTACCTTGTTTGCCCAGTGGGTGGGCTTTAGCATCGGGGTTTAGCCCCGTCTAAGGACTGCCCGCCATGCCCGTTATCGACCTGCGCAGCGACACCGTCACCCAGCCGACCCGCGGTATGCGCGAGGCCATGCAAGCCGCCGAGCTTGGCGATGATGTGTATGGCGAAGACCCTACAGTCAACCGCCTTGAGCAGCATCTGACCGCTGAGCTCGGTTTCGAGGCCGCGCTGTTTGTGCCGACTGGCACCATGAGTAATCTGCTTGGGCTGATGGCTCATTGCGCACGCGGCGACGAATATATCGTCGGTCAGCAGGCGCACACCTATAAATACGAAGGCGGCGGCGCGGCGGTGCTCGGTTCGATCCAGCCGCAACCCATTGAGGGCGAAGCCGATGGCTCGCTCGACCTGGCCAAGGTCGAAGCAGCAATCAAACAGGATGACTTCCACTTCGCCCGCACCCGCCTGCTTGCGCTGGAAAACACCATGCAGGGCAAGGTACTGCCTCAGGCCTATCTGCAATCGGCACGCGAGCTGACCACGCGACGCGGCTTGGCCCTGCATCTGGACGGCGCGCGGCTGTATAACGCAGCAGTCAAGCTGGGCGTGCCGGTGCGGGAGATCACTCAGTACTTCGATTCGGTGTCGGTGTGCTTGTCCAAGGGCCTCGGCGCACCGATTGGCTCGGTGTTGTGCGGCTCAGTAGAGTTGATCAACAGGGCGCGGCGTTTGCGCAAAATGGTCGGTGGCGGTATGCGCCAGGCCGGCATGCTCGCGGCGGCCGGCTTGTATGCCCTGCAACATCAGGTGGCGCGCCTGGCCGAGGACCACGCCAATGCCGAGCGCTTGGCCGCAGGCCTGCGTGAGTTGGGTTATGTGGTGGAGCCGGTGCAGACCAATATGGTCTACGCCCAGGTGGGCGAGCAGGTCGGTGCGTTGAAGGCCTTCTGTGCAGAGCGCGGGATCAAGCTCACTGCTGCGCCGCGGCTACGCATGGTGACTCACCTGGATATTGTTCCTGCGGATATCGATCAGGTGGTCGCAGCCTTCGCCGAGTTTCGCCGGAGTTGATTGTCTTGGAGCGATGAATAGTCGCTCTCTATCAATAAAGGCACTAGCCCCCTAGCGCAGGCCCGATATAATGCGGCCCTTTGCCGGCTTTGTCGTGGCCGCTGGTTTTTGGAAGATTCCTATGAAAAGCGCAGAAATCCGTGAAGCCTTCCTCAGCTTCTTCGAAGAGAAGGGACACACCCGTGTCGCCTCCAGCTCCCTGATTCCGGGCAATGACCCGACCCTGTTGTTCACCAACGCGGGGATGAACCAGTTCAAGGATTGCTTCCTCGGCCTGGAAAAGCGTGCCTATACCCGCGCCGCCACCAGCCAGAAGTGCGTGCGTGCTGGCGGCAAGCACAATGACCTGGAAAACGTCGGCTACACCGCGCGTCACCACACATTCTTCGAAATGCTCGGCAACTTCAGCTTTGGCGACTATTTCAAGCGCGACGCCATTCACTTCGCCTGGGAGTTCCTCACCGGCGAAAACTGGTTGAACCTGCCCAAGGAAAAATTGTGGGTCACCGTCTACGCCACCGACGATGAAGCCTTTGATATCTGGAACAAGGAAATCGGCATTCCTGTCGAGCGCATGATCCGCATCGGCGACAACAAAGGTGCGCCGTACGCGTCCGACAACTTCTGGACCATGGGCGACACAGGCCCATGCGGCCCGTGCACCGAGATTTTCTTCGATCACGGCGATCACATCTGGGGCGGCCCACCCGGCTCGCCAGAAGAAGACGGTGATCGTTACATCGAAATCTGGAACAACGTGTTCATGCAGTTCAACCGCACCGCTGACGGCGTATTGCACCCGCTGCCTGCACCGAGCGTGGACACCGGCATGGGCCTGGAGCGCATCAGCGCCGTGCTGCAACACGTCAACTCGAACTACGAGATCGACTTGTTCCAGAGCCTGCTCAACGCTGCGGCCAAGGCCATCGGCTGCACCAACGAAGCTCAGGCTTCGCTGAAAGTGGTGGCTGACCATATCCGTTCGTGCGGCTTCCTGATTGCCGACGGCGTGACACCGTCTAACGAAGGTCGTGGCTACGTGCTGCGCCGCATCATCCGCCGCGCCTGTCGTCACGGGAACAAGCTGGGTGCCAAGGGCAGCTTCTTCTACCAGATCGTTGCCGCGCTTGTGGCCGAAATGGGCGATGCCTTCCCTGAGCTGAAACAACAGCAGGCGCATATCGAGCGCGTGCTGAAAACCGAAGAAGAGCAATTCGCCAAGACCCTGGAGCAGGGCTTGAAGATTCTTGAACAAGACTTGGCCGAGCTCAAAGGCACGGTGATTCCGGGTGAAGTGATCTTCAAGTTGTACGACACCTTCGGCTTCCCGATGGACCTGACCGGCGACATCGCCCGTGAGCGCGAACTGACTCTGGATGAAGAAGGTTTCGAACGCGAAATGCAGGCGCAGCGCGAGCGCGCACGTTCTGCCAGCGCGTTCGGCATGGACTACAACAGCCTGGTCAAAGTTGACAGTGATACCGCGTTCCTTGGCTATCAGGGCACCAGCGGCAGCGGCAAGATCATTGCGCTGTTCAAGGCCGGTCAGGCAGTCGACAGCCTAGGTGAAGGCGAGGAGGGCGTAGTCGTCCTCGACCAGACGCCGTTCTACGCCGAATCCGGTGGTCAGGTGGGTGACTGCGGCTTTCTTGAAGGCGCTGGCGTGCGTTTCGATGTGCGTGATACCACCAAGGCTGGCGGCGCGTTCCTGCACCACGGCGTTGCGGTCAAAGGCGGCTTGAGCGTCGGCACTTCGGTCAAGGCCGAAGTCGAGGCCAGTGTGCGTCAGGCCACTGCGCTGAATCACTCGGCCACTCACTTGCTGCACGCCGCACTGCGTCAGGTGCTGGGTGAGCACGTGACCCAGAAGGGCTCGCTGGTCGACAGTCAGCGTCTGCGTTTTGACTTCAGCCACTTTGAGGCGATCACTCCAGCGCAACTGAAAGAGCTGGAAACCATCGTTAACCGTGAAGTGCGCGGTAACAGCGAAGTCGAAACCCTGGAAACCGACATCGAAACCGCCAAGGCCAAAGGTGCCATGGCGCTGTTCGGTGAGAAGTACGGCGATCAGGTTCGCGTGTTGAGCATGGGCGGCGATTTCTCCGTTGAGCTGTGCGGCGGTACTCACGTTAAACGCACCGGCGATATCGGCCTGTTTAAGATCACCAGCGAAAGCGGTGTGGCCGCAGGCGTGCGTCGAATTGAAGCGGTTACTGGCGCGGCAGCCTTTGCTTACCTGAACGGCGCGGAAGAGCAGTTGAAAGAAGCCGCGGCGCTGGTCAAAGGCAGTCGCGACAACCTGCTGGACAAGCTCGCCGGTGTGCTGGAGCGCAACCGTCAGCTGGAAAAAGAACTGGAGCAGCTCAAGGCTAAGGCCGCCAGCGCTGCCGGTAACGACTTGGCCGGCTCGGCGGTCGACGTAAAAGGCATCAAGGTGCTGTCGGCACGTCTCGACGGTCTGGACGGCAAGGCGCTGCTGGCGATGGTCGACCAATTGAAGAACAAGCTCGGCAGCGCGGTGATCCTGCTCGGCGGCGTGCAGGACGACAAGGTCGTGCTGGTGGCCGGCGTGACCCAGGATCTGACCGCCAAGCTGAAAGCCGGTGAGCTGATGAAGCAGGCAGCTGCTGTTGTTGGCGGTAAAGGCGGCGGTCGTCCGGACATGGCTCAGGGCGGCGGCGTTGATGCAGCGGCTCTCGATGATGCGCTGGCGTTGGCCGTTACTTTTGCTGAGCAAGGTCTGTAAGTACCGGATTGCTTGAGTCTACAGAGCAAGGCCCGGTATACGCCCGGCGGGCCTTGGCAGGGTATTGAGTTATCTGTTTAATGGGCGCCCTTCACGGGCTGAGGCGGCTTTGAAATGGCTTTGATCGTACAGAAATTTGGCGGCACCTCCGTCGGCACTGTTGAGCGTATTCAGCAGGTAGCCGCGAAGGTGAAAAAATTCCGCGAAAACGGCGATGACATTGTGGTTGTGGTTTCCGCCATGAGCGGTGAAACCAATCGTCTGATCGATCTGGCCAAACAGGTCAGTGATGGTCAGCCGGTACCGCGTGAACTCGACGTGATGGTCTCTACCGGCGAGCAGGTGACAATTGCCCTGCTGGCCATGGCGCTGATCAAAATTGGCGTACCGGCGGTGTCCTATACCGGCAACCAGGTGCGCATCCTGACTGACAGCGCACACAACAAAGCGCGCATCCTGCAGATTGATGACCAGAAGCTGCGTGCCGACCTCAAGGCCGGTCGTGTAGTAGTGGTCGCAGGTTTCCAGGGTGTCGACGAGCACGGCAACATCACCACGCTAGGTCGTGGCGGTTCCGACACCACGGGTGTGGCGCTGGCGGCGGCCTTGAAGGCTGACGAGTGCCAGATCTACACCGACGTTGATGGCGTATACACCACTGACCCACGTGTGGTGCCACAGGCTCAGCGTCTGGAAAAAATCACCTTCGAAGAGATGCTGGAAATGGCCAGCCTCGGTTCCAAGGTGCTGCAGATTCGTTCGGTGGAATTCGCCGGCAAGTACAACGTCCCGCTGCGCGTGCTGCACAGCTTCCAAGAGGGGCCGGGCACCCTCATTACCCTTGATGAAGAGGAATCCATGGAACAGCCGATCATCTCCGGCATCGCTTTCAACCGCGACGAAGCCAAGCTGACCATCCGTGGCGTACCGGACATCCCGGGCGTGGCGTTCAAAATTCTCGGCCCGATCAGTGCTGCGAACATCGAAGTGGACATGATCGTGCAGAACGTTTCGCACGATAACACCACTGACTTCACCTTCACCGTACACCGCAATGACTACACCGCGGCGTTCGAGGTACTGGAAAACACGGCTCGCGAACTGGGTGCGCGTGAAGTCATCGGTGACACCAAGATTGCCAAAGTGTCCATTGTCGGTGTTGGCATGCGTTCCCACGCTGGCGTAGCAAGCCGCATGTTCGAGGCGCTGGCCAAGGAAAATATCAATATCCAGATGATCTCCACCTCGGAGATCAAAGTCTCCGTGGTAATCGAAGAGAAATATCTGGAGTTGGCAGTGCGCGCCCTGCACACTGCTTTTGAACTGGATGCCTCGGCCCGACAGGGCGACTGAGGCATTATCCGAAAGGCGCGGTTTATCCCGCGCCTTTCGTCTTTTTG
This sequence comes from Pseudomonas sp. 9AZ, assembly GCF_902506525.1. Lineage (NCBI taxonomy): Bacteria > Pseudomonadati > Pseudomonadota > Gammaproteobacteria > Pseudomonadales > Pseudomonadaceae > Pseudomonas > Pseudomonas sp. 9AZ. Next base: position 3,117,437 of record NZ_LR733840.1, on the reverse strand, counting down.
GTTGGCATGAGCAGGAACTTTCTTTCTGCTCACACTGGTCAATACTTGGGTGAAGGCTCTGCTTGAGATGTTCGGGGCTGCCACCATTTTATTTTTGCAGACTGCTGTTGTCCTGAACTGAAATCCGTAAGGAGAAAGGAATGCTGATTCTGACTCGCCGGGTCGGAGAGACCCTGATGGTGGGTGACGAAGTCACTGTCACCGTGTTGGGCGTTAAAGGTAATCAGGTGCGCATTGGCGTTAACGCGCCTAAAGAGGTAGCTGTGCACCGCGAAGAAATTTACCAGCGCATCCAGAAAGAGAAAGGCGAAGAACCAAGCCACTAATTTTTATCGAAATTTTGGCTTTGCAAACGGGGAAAACATGGTTATCATGCGCCCCGTGTTGCGGAGAGGTGGCCGAGTGGCCGAAGGCGCTCCCCTGCTAAGGGAGTACATCTCAAAAGGGTGTCGGGGGTTCGAATCCCCCCTTCTCCGCCATTATTTAGTGCTGTAGGCGTTGATTTAGGAGTCTGCAGTGCAAGTGTTACATGCACTCATAGCTCAGCTGGATAGAGTACTCGGCTACGAACCGAGCGGTCGGAGGTTCGAATCCTCCTGAGTGCACCAACTTGAAATGGCTTGCAGCAATGCAGGCCATTTTGTTTCAGCCAGCGGTGATCTGGTTAAAAAGCGCCATTTGCACTCATAGCTCAGCTGGATAGAGTACTCGGCTACGAACCGAGCGGTCGGAGGTTCGAATCCTCCTGAGTGCACCAACTTGAAATGGCTTGCAGCGATGCAAGCCATTTTGTTTCAGCCAGGGGTGATCTGGTTAAAAAGCGCTTTTGCACTCATAGCTCAGCTGGATAGAGTACTCGGCTACGAACCGAGCGGTCGGAGGTTCGAATCCTCCTGAGTGCACCAAACAAGAAGGGCCTGCAGCGATGCAGGCCCTTTTTTATTGCGCATGCTTTATGGCCCGCCGCCCAGCGGGGTGTCGTTGTACGACGTCAAAAGTGACTATTGGTCATTTTTTACTCGCCGATTTTCGTTTGGCCTTGCCTTTGACGCAGCCGGCTTCATCGAAGCTGACGTTGCGCTTGTTGCCTTTCTTGCCCTGGTAAACGTAACGCGTCTGGCCGTTCTGTTCGGTGACCTTGTCGGGCCTGCCAAGGCTGCTCTCGACGTCGCTGCGGTTCATGCCCAGGCGTATCTGCTGTTTGATGATGGCGGCGCGTCGTTCGCTGCTGCTCAGGAGATTGCCGCAGCCGTCCTGCTTCACTCCGATCACTGTCAGCTCATACTCATCTTTCTTCTTGCTTTCGCGGCTGGCCTTGCGCGGTTTGGCCAAAGGCACTGGTTTACCGCTGCCGGGTGTGGGGTTATAGGCTTGTTGCAGGCTTTGGCTGTGTTCGTTGGGGCAACCCTGGCGGGTGAAGGTGACGTGGCCTTTGGCGTCTTCGCAGCGAAATACGGTTGAGCTGAGTGTGGGCAGCGGGCAAAGCAGAATGGCGCAGAAAGCTGCGCAGCGCAGTTCATGCATGGTGCGTCCTCCGTGACGGTCCATGTGCAAGGGTAGTCGATGCCTTTGTCCGCGCCAGGCGTGCCTTTGCCAGTGCCAGGCACGTCGCAGTTACAGATGTGCAAGTGCGCTTAAGTTTGTCGTGCAAGCGCTTGTTCTAGGATTGTTTTTGTCACATGCAAAGCGCCTGGGCGGTGGTATCATTCGCCGCGTCAGCCCCGCCGGGGCTTGTGGAAAACCACCATGGACTTACCCAGTAGTTACTCTGAATCTCGATTGTGCAATCACGTGTTGACTGATTGACCCTCTGTGGCGTGCGCTGCCGCTGGGGGTGGAGCGCGCCATGACTGAAGTAGAAGCAAAAAAGCCGCAAGAAAGCCTGCAAAATCGCCTGGCCCAGGTGGTCGAGCTGTTGCATCGGCACAAGCTGGTTGAAGACCTGACTCATCGTCAGGAAGGCCAGCACCACGACCGCGTGGAAAACCTGGTGCATCGGCAGAACCTCGCCGAATTGCAACGCAAGCTCGATGAGCTGCACTCCGCCGACGTTGCCCACATCCTTGAAGCCTTGCCGCTTGATGACCGCCTGACTGTATGGCAACTGGTCAAGGTCGAGCGCGACGGCGACATCCTCCTTGAAGTGTCCGATGCAGTGCGCGAAACACTGCTCGCGGACATGGACGACCACGAAATTCTCGCGGCGGCCAGGGACATGGACGCCGATGAGCTGGCCGACCTGGCCTCCGAGCTGCCGCGCGATGTCGTGCATGAGCTGATGGAAACCCTCGATGCGCAGCAGCGTGAGCGTGTGCGTTCGGCGTTGTCCTACGAGGAAGATCAGGTCGGCGCGCTGATGGACTTCGAGATGGTCACCATCCGCGAGGACGTCAGCCTGGAAGTGGTGTTGCGCTACCTGCGCCGCCTCAAGGAGCTGCCAGGGCACACCGACAAATTGTTTGTGGTCGATTATGACGGCGTGCTCAAGGGCGTGTTGCCGGTCAAACGCCTGTTGGTCAATGACCCGGAGAAGCTGGTCAGCGAGGTCATGGCCACCGACCCGGTGAGTTTCCACCCGGATGAGGATGGCTACGACGCCGCGCAGGCGTTCGAGCGTTACGACCTGATTTCTACGCCTGTCGTGGACAAGAATGGCAAGTTGATCGGCCGTTTGACCATCGATGAGATGGTCGACCTGATTCGTGAGGAGAGCGAAAGCGAAGTCCTCAATATGGCCGGTCTGCGTGAGGAAGAAGACATCTTCGCCTCGGTGTGGAAATCCCTGCGCAACCGCTGGGCCTGGCTGGCGATCAACCTGGTCACAGCCTTTATGGCGTCGCGGGTGATCGGTCTGTTCGAGGATTCCATCGAGAAACTGGTGGCCCTGGCGGCGCTGATGCCGATTGTTGCGGGCATCGGTGGCAATTCGGGTAACCAGACCATCACCATGATCGTGCGCGCCATGGCGCTGGATCAGGTCAGTACCGGCAATACCTCGCGGCTGATCCGCAAGGAGCTGGGCGTGGGTCTGGTTAACGGTATCGTCTGGGGTGGGGTGATTGGCGTGGTGGCCTACCTGCTCTACGACAGCTGGTCGCTGGGCGTGGTGATGACGGCCGCGATGGTGCTCAACCTGCTGCTGGCCGCGCTGATGGGGGTGTTGATCCCCATGACGCTGGTGCGTATGGGGCGTGATCCAGCCTTGGGCGCCAGTGTGATGATCACAGCGGTCACCGATAGCGGTGGTTTCTTTATCTTCCTGGGCTTGGCCAGTCTGTTTCTGCTCTAGGTCGATGGCGCATTTTCTACAGTAAGTGTCTCATTGGCCTGTGCTGGGTTTGCTTCAAACGCTCGTTTCACGCTAAGGTTCGCCAGCTTTGCCCGGGATCTGCTCCCGGGCGCTCCTATCTAATAATTAATGCAGCTCATATGAAGCTACTAATGGAGCCAAGATGACCCCTAGTGAACTCCTGCTCGAGGGTGTCGAGCTCATGCTGTTCGGCATGGGCACCGTATTCCTCTTTCTGATGCTGTTGGTGTTGATGATCCGCGTGATGTCGTGGGTTATCGAGCGTTTCGCCGAAAAGACACCCATTCCCGTATCCGTGCCATCGGCAGTCAAGCCGGCCTCTGACGAGCCGAGCGCTGATGTGTTAGCCGCTATCCAATCCGCTATTCACCAGCACCGTGCCCGTCGCGGGTGAGTCAGGTTTGACAGGGAGCATCTGTATGACAGCTGTAAAGAAAGCACTCGGAATTACTGATGTAGTGCTGCGTGACGCCCACCAGTCGATCCTGGCCACCCGTGTGCGCCTGGAAGACATGTTGCCGATCGCGTCCAAGCTGGATCAGGTCGGTTTCTGGTCCGTGGAGTCTTGGGGTGGCGCGACCTTCGATGCGTGCATCCGTTACCTGGGTGAAGACCCGTGGCACCGTATCCGCGAGCTGAAAAAAGCCATGCCCAACACCCGCCAGCAAATGCTGCTGCGCGGGCAGAATCTGCTGGGTTATCGCCATTACGCCGATGACGTGGTGGAAAAATTCGTCGAGCGCGCCGCCTTCAATGGTGTCGATGTGTTCCGCGTGTTTGACGCGATGAACGATCCGCGCAACCTGCAGACCGCGCTCAAGGCCGTCAAGCAGTTGGGCAAGCACGCTCAGGGCACCATCTCTTACACCACCAGCCCGGTGCATACCCTGGAAATGTGGGTCGACCTGGCCAAGCAGATCGAAGACATGGGCGCCGACTCGGTGGCGATCAAGGACATGGCCGGTATTCTGACGCCCTACACCGCGTTCGAACTGGTGACTCGCCTGAAGGCAACCCTGTCTATCCCCGTGCATATGCAGTGCCATGCCACGGCAGGGCTGTCATCCGTGGCCATTCTCAAGGCCGTGGAGGCCGGCATCGACAATGTCGACACCGCTATTTCCTCGTTGTCGATGACCTATGGCCATTCGCCGACTGAGTCTGTGGTTGCGATGTTCCAAGGCACTGAGCGCGATACCGGGCTTAACCTGGAGCTGCTCGAAGAAATTGCCGCCTACTTCCGTGAAGTACGGAAGAAGTACGCCAAGTTCGAGGGCAACCTCAAGGGTGTCGACTCGCGGATTCTGGTTGCCCAGGTTCCTGGCGGCATGTTGACCAATATGGAAGGCCAGCTGAAAGAGCAGGGCGCCCAGGACAAGTTCGACGAAGTGCTCGCCGAGATTCCGCGTGTACGTGAAGACCTCGGCTTTATCCCGCTGGTGACTCCGACCTCGCAGATTGTTGGTACCCAGGCGGTGATCAACGTGCTGACCGGTGAGCGTTACAAGTCGATCACTAAGGAAACCGCCGGCATTCTGAAGGGTGAATACGGCGCAGCGCCGGCGCCTTTCAATAAAGAACTGCAGGCGCGGGTGCTGGATGGTGCTGAAGCCGTTACCTGCCGTCCGGCTGATCTGCTTGAAGCCGAGATGGACAAGCTAACCGCCGAGCTCAAGGGCATTGCCAAAGAGAAGGGTTTCAAGCTCGCTGTCGACGAAATCGATGACGTGCTGACCTACGCCCTGTTTCCGCAGATCGGCCTGAAGTTTCTGGAAAACCGCGGCAACCCAGCGGCCTTCGAGCCGGCACCGACCGGCAAGGAAGCGCCTGCTCGTGAAGCTGGCAAGCCTGAGGTTTACACCGTTGAAGTGGGCGGCAAGTCCTACGTGGTGCAAGTCAACGAAGGCGGCGATATCGAAGGGCTCAAAGCTGTCGGTGGTGCTAATTCCGCTGAAGCAGTAGCTGCGCCAGTGGGCGCCGGCGAGCCGCAGAATGCCCCGCTGGCCGGCAACATCTTCAAGGTACTGGTGCAGCCAGGTCATGCCGTGGAAGAAGGGCAGCTGGTGATCATCCTCGAAGCCATGAAGATGGAAACCGAAATTCGTGCGTTCAAGGCTGGCACCATCGGTTCGGTCAACGTCAAGGTGGGTGATGCGGTGGCGGTGGGCGACAGCCTGCTGACCATCGGTTAAGGGAGCGCGGTAATGGATAAGCTCCTCAAGCTTTGGCAGAGCACCGGCCTGTACCACGTCGAGCCGGGTCAGCTGTTTATGATGGCGGTATGCATCCTGCTGATCTATCTGGCGATCAAGAAGGGCTTTGAGCCGCTGCTGCTGTTGCCGATTGGTTTTGGCGGTCTACTGGCCAACATCCCGGTAGCCAATATGGCCGAGGGTGCGGGTTTCCTGCACATGATCTACGAGGTGGGCTTGCCCACCAGTATCTTCCCGCTGCTGATCTTCCTCGGCGTCGGCGCCATGACCGACTTCGGGCCGATGCTGGCCAACCCCAAGACCTTACTCTTGGGGGCCGCGGCGCAGTTCGGGATATTCGGCACCCTGATGGGTGCGTTGGCGCTGACGGCGTTGGGTATTCCCGGGCTTGAGTTCACCCTCAAGGAGGCTGCTTCCATCGCCATCATCGGTGGTGCCGATGGCCCTACCTCAATTTTCGTGACCTCCAAGTTGGCTCCGCATCTGCTCGGTCCGATTGCAGTGGCGGCCTATGCCTATATGGCGCTGGTGCCGTTGATTCAGCCGCCGATCATGCGTGCACTGACCACCAAGGAAGAGCGGGCTATCGTGATGCAGCAGTTGCGCCCTGTTGGGCAGGCCGAGAAGATCATCTTCCCGATCGTGCTGTGCTTGCTGATCGGTATGCTGCTGCCCGATGCTGCGCCGCTGATCGGCATGTTCGCCCTGGGTAACCTGCTGCGTGAGGCCGGTGTGGTCGAGCGTCTGGCCGACACCTCGCGCAATGCGCTGATCAATATCGTCACCATCTTCCTCGGCCTGACCGTGGGTTCGAAGTTGTCGGCGGATTCTTTCCTGCAGCTGAAAACCCTCGGCATCCTCAGTTTGGGCATGCTGGCGTTCTGCGCCGGTACCGCGGCGGGGGTGTTGATGGCCAAGCTGATGAATGTATTCAGCAGCAACAAGATCAACCCACTGATTGGCTCGGCCGGCGTCTCTGCGGTGCCGATGGCGGCGCGGGTGTCGAACAAGGTGGGGCTGGAAGCCAACCCGCAGAACTTCCTGCTGATGCACGCCATGGGTCCGAACGTGGCTGGGGTAATCGGCTCGGCAGTGGCGGCGGGTGTGCTGCTCAGCTTTGTAGGCTGACTGTCACGCGCAATAAAAAACCGCCTAAGGGCGGTTTTTTATTGCCTGCCATCCCTGGCGGCCACCTTGCAGGCCGTTGCGGAGCAACGTTAAAAATGGCTCCCGGCCATTTTTTATTGGCAGCAAAAAAACCGGCCTGGGCCGGTTTTTCTTTGTGCAGCGCAATCAGTCTTCTTCGGCAGCCATCTCGGCGTCGTGAGCAATCAATGCCACCAGGGCATTCTGCTGACGGCGTGACAGCTGGCGGAAGCGTTGCAACAACTCACGTTCGTGCAAGGACAGATCTGGGCTGTCCAAGCGCATGTTGAGGTCATCACCCAGAGCGCTTTCCTGGAGCATGCTTTGCTCAAGGCGAGCAATGATCTCCGAGTTCATGCTGCGGTGATGGTTACGTGCGACATCCGCAATGCGTTCGCGCATGCCATCGGGCAGACGAACTACGAATTTGTCAGCGGTACGGCTGGAATAGAGTGCTGGTTTCATAGGGCGCGTACATTAAACCGGTTAGTTTAGGAAAGCGATACTGGCAATGGGCTATAGGATTGTCACCGGTTTGACCGCCTATAGCACTAACCGTTCAGCCAGAAAGCCGCTTAGATCAAGTATGACTCTACAGTCGCTTGGTCGGTAAATTGACGCCAATTGCGTGTCGCATTTTGCGGTGAGTAAAGGCGTTATGCCAGCACCAGTCATCAGAAATGCGCCGTGCTGTGCAAAAAGCAAGGAAATTCACCCTCGCGTAGAAAAAACTTCAAGCAATGGTCACGTAAGTGTCACGGCCCATTAATCGGCCTGACACAGGATTTGCCTACCTTGGTCTACACCAGAAGGCGGCTTCACGCCGCGGTGTAACCGCTAATAAGAAGGAGGCATTCCATGAGCGCAGTGATCCGGGTTGAGAGCCTGAACAAAACGTTCGGCCGCAAGCAGGCGCTGTTTGATCTGGCGCTGTCCGTAGAGCCCGGTGAAATGGTGGCGCTGATCGGAGCCTCGGGTTCCGGCAAGTCGACCTTGCTGCGTCATGTTGCCGGCCTGGCCTGCTGCGATCGCAGCGGCGGTGGCAGCATTCAAGTGCTGGGCCGTGAAGTGCAGGCCGCAGGCCGGCTGAATGGCGAAGTGCGCCGTCTGCGTGCTGACATCGGTTACATCTTCCAGCAGTTCAATTTGGTCGGCCGTCTCAGCGTGCTGCAGAACGTGCTGCTTGGTTGCCTGGGGCGCATGCCGCGCTGGCGCGGCACCCTCGGCCTGTTCAATGCCGAAGAAAAGCAACGTGCGCTGCAGGCCCTGGCCCGTGTTGGCCTGGCGGATCTGGCGCAGCAGCGCGCCTCGACCCTGTCCGGCGGCCAGCAGCAGCGTGTGGCGATTGCCCGCGCCCTGTGTCAGCGCGCCAAGGTAATCCTGGCCGACGAGCCGATTGCCTCGCTCGACCCCGAGTCAGCGCGCAAGGTCATGCAGATTCTTGCCGACATCAACCGTGAAGACGGCACCACCGTGGTGGTCACCCTGCATCAGGTTGATTACGCCATGCGCTATTGCCAGCGCGCAGTGGCGTTGAAAGCGGGGCGTATTCATTACGACGGCGCCGCGGCGGAGCTGCATGCCAACTTCCTTAACGATCTTTACGGGGCCGAGCTGCTAGACGAGCCGCAAACCGCTGAGAAACCGCGCCGTGCGCGCAAACCGAAAGTCCCGCTGGCTCTGGCCAAAGCCTGAGCCGCCCCCTGTTATGCCAACCCCTGTATGTCCATCTGCACTAGGAGTGCTTTGCATGTTCAAACGTATCAGTCGCGTTCTCGCCGCGTCCACGCTGCTGGCCGGTTCGGTTCTGGGCGCCGCCCAGGCCGCTGAGCAGGAAATCAATTTCGGCATCATCTCCACCGAGTCCTCGCAGAACCTGAAAAGCATGTGGGACCCCTTCCTGGCAGACATGAGCCAGCAGACCGGCCTGAAGATCAAAGCCTTCTTCGCCCCTGACTACGCCGGGATCATCCAGGGCATGCGTTTCGACAAAGTCGACATGGCCTGGTACGGCAACAAGGCCGCGATGGAAGCGGTGGACCGTGCCAACGGACAGATCTTCGCCCAGACCGTCGCGGCCAACGGCACTCAGGGCTATTACAGCCTGATGGTGGCGCACAAGGACAGCCCGATCAATTCGATCGAAGACATGCTGAAAAACGCCAAGACCCTGACCTTCGCCAACGGCGACCCGAACTCCACCTCGGGCTATCTGGTACCGGGCTACTACGTGTTCGCGCAGAACAATGCCGACGCCAACAAAATCTTCAAGCGCGCGCTCAACGGCAGCCATGAAGTCAACGCCCTGTCGGTGGCCAACAAGCAGGTCGATGTCGGCACCTTCAACAGCGAAGGCATGGAACGTCTGCAAGTGACTGCGCCTGACAAGGCCGCTCAGTTGAAAGTGATCTGGACCTCGCCGCTGATCCCGTCCGACCCGATGGTATGGCGCAAGAATCTGGACGACGCCACCAAGAACAAGCTGCGTGACTTCTTTATGACCTATGGCGACGAGCCGGCCGAGCAGAAAGTCCTGGCTGGTCTGCAGTGGGCCAAGTTCAAGGCGTCCGATGACGATCAGCTGCTGCCGATCCGCCAGCTGGAACTGTTCAAGAAGCGCACCGAAGTGGCCAACAGCGACAAGCTCAACGCTGATGACAAGCAGGCGCAGCTCAAGGAGCTGGATGCCGAGCTGGCCAAGCTGGAAAAGCGCATGGCTGAAATCGCCAAGCAAAGCCCTGCCAGCGCTGGTTAATCGCAGTGCTCGACCCGCCGCCCACGGCGGGTCGTTTTCTTCTGCCGCTTGATTCGAGATGTTGTTATGACCACTTTGACCACCGCACCTACGCCCGACCTGATTGCCAAGCGTTCCTGGCTGCAGCTGATCGGCTGGGGGCTGTTCTTCGTTGTGTTGGCCTGGTCCTGGCAGGGCGCGGAAATGAATCCGCTGGCGCTGATCCGTGACTCCAGCAACATGGCGACCTTTGCCGCGGACTTCTTTCCGCCCGATTTCAGCGACTGGGAGCTGTACCTCAAGGAAATGATCGTCACCGTGCAGATCGCCCTGTGGGGCACGGTGCTGGCGATTGTTCTGGCTATTCCGCTGGGCATTCTCTGCTCGGAAAACATCGTGCCGTGGTGGGTCTACCAGCCGATCCGTCGAGTGATGGACGCCTGCCGTTCGATCAATGAAATGGTCTTCGCCATGCTCTTCGTGGTGGCGGTTGGCCTGGGGCCGTTCGCCGGGGTGTTGGCGCTGTTTATCGGCACCACCGGGGTGCTGGCCAAACTCTTTGCCGAGGCGGTTGAGGCCATCGATCCAGGCCCGGTTGAAGGCGTACGCGCCACCGGCGCCAGCGCGCTGCAGGAAGTTATCTACGGGGTGATTCCGCAGGTTTTGCCGCTGTGGATTTCCTACTCGCTGTACCGCTTCGAATCCAACGTGCGCTCGGCAACCGTGGTCGGCATGGTCGGCGCCGGCGGCATTGGGGTGATTCTCTGGGAAGCGATTCGCGGCTTCCAGTTCGCCCAGACCTGCGCCCTGCTGATCGTGATCATCCTGGTGGTCAGTCTGCTGGACATCATTTCGCAGCGCCTGCGTAAACAATTTATCTGACGGAGAGCGGGCATCTGCGGATGCCCTTTATTAGCCATGCACTTGTCTAGACAACCTGAGCCACTGTACCGCGAACTGGCTGCCGTGCTGCGTGATGAGCTGCAGCGCATGAGCCCTGGCGATTACCTGCCGGCCGAGGTGCAGTTGGCCGCGCGTTTTGCCGTCAACCGCCACACCCTGCGCCGCGCGGTGGATGAGCTGGTACTCGAAGGCCGCCTGCTGCGCCAGCAGGGCAAGGGTACGCGGGTGTTGGCCAAGCCGCTGATTTATCCGATGCAGGCTGGCAGTGCCTACAGCGCTTCGCTTTCGGCGCTTGGTCACAAAGTCGAAGCGCAGCTTCTGGAAAGTCGCCTGCGCCCGGCCGGTTGCGAGGAGCGTGAGTACCTGCAACTGCCCAGTGGTGCGCAACTGCTGGAGCTGAGCACCCTGCGCCTGATTGAAGGCCAGCCGGTCAGCCTGATTCGACATGCCTTCAGCACCGAATACGCCGAGCTGCTGGCCGACTACCAGGGCGGCTCGCTGCGCCAGTACCTCAGCCTGCGCGGACTGCCATTGACCCGCACCTTCAGCCTGATCGGCGCGCGCCTGCCCAGCCGTGATGAGGCCGCGCGGCTGTTGATGCCCAAGCATGCACCGCTGCTTAGCGTGCAAACCCTTTCCCGCAATCTGGCCGGACGGCCGGTGGAGCTGTCGTTATCGACCAGCCGCGCCGACCGCTTCCAGTACCAGCTCGCCCTTTGATGGAGGCTCGTTGATGAACCGCGCACGACCGCAAAGCAACCTGCTGCACAGCGATCCGCAGATCGCCATTCGCCAGCGCTGGATGGGCGTACTCGCCCGTGCCGGTGGCCAACTGGCGACCTACGAGTCGGCGTTGAAGGAAGCTGACTATCGCCTTATCCGCGCCCCGGAAATTGGCATGACCCTGGTACGCGGGCGCATGGGCGGCACCGGCAGCCCGTTCAACCTCGGCGAGATGAGCGTGACCCGTTGCGTGGTGCGCCTGGCCGATGGCCGCACCGGTTACAGCTACGTGGCCGGGCGCGACAAGCAGCATGCCGAACTGGCGGCTCTGGCCGACGCGCATTTGCAGGGCAGTGAACAGCCGCACTGGCTGAGCCGACTGATCGAACCCCTGGCAGCTGCACAGCACGCCCAACAGGCGGCCAAGGCTGCCGAAACCGCCACCACTCAGGTGGAATTTTTTACCTTGGTCAGAGGAGAAGACTGATGAACGCGGCGAATAGCTCGCAATGGCTGCAACCGGCCTTCAATGACCCGGTGCTGGATGCGCAGACCAGCTTTCGCAGCGCCCTCAAGGCGCTGGCTGAGCCAGGCCTGATACAACCGCTTAACCGCGCCCTGGCCCTGGAAAACCTGCAACCGGCTACTTACGCCCTGTGCCTGGCGTTTCTCGATGGAGACACGCCGCTGTGGCTGGCGCCGTGTTTCGACACCCCGGCGATCCGCGCCAACCTGGCCTTTCACTGCGGCTGCCCGATTGTCGCTGAGCGCGAACTGGCGCTGTTTGCCCTGCTCGATGAAAGCGAGCTGACGGACCTGTCGGATTTCGACAATGGTAGCGAACGCTACCCGGACCAGTCCTGCACCCTGCTGATCCAGCTCGACGCCCTCAGTAATGGCGCAGCCCTTCGCTGGCGTGGGCCGGGCATCAAGGACGTACGCAGCGTCGAGTTGCCGCTGCCGGCGGTGTTCTGGCAGCAGCGCCAGGCACGCAGTGCGTTTCCCCGTGGCCTGGATGCCTTCTTCGCCGCTGGTGAGCAGGTCATCGGCCTGCCGCGCAGCACCCGTGTGCTGCTCAATGCCGAGGAGGCTGCCTGATGTACGTCGCCGTCAAAGGTGGTGAACGCGCCATCGACAATGCCCATTTACTGCTGGCGAAAAAGCGCCGTGGTGATACGTCCATACCTGAACTCAGTGTCGAACAGGTGCGCGAGCAGATGCCCCTGGCCGTAGCGCGAGTGATGAGCGAAGGCTCGCTGTACGACCCACAACTGGCAGCACTGGCGATCAAGCAGGCGGCCGGCGACCTGATGGAAGCGATCTTCCTGCTGCGCGCCTACCGCACCACGCTGCCGCGCTTCGGTGCCAGCGCCGCGCTGGACACCACGCAGATGCAGCTGAGCCGGCGCATCTCGGCCACCTTCAAGGACCTGCCCGGCGGCCAACTGCTCGGCCCGACCTTCGACTACAGCCACCGCCTGCTGGATTTTGCCCTGCTGGCCGAGGGCGAACAGCCTGGGCCGCAAGTTGATCCGCAGGCTGAACTGTCGCCGTGCCCACGGGTGCTGGATTTTCTCGCCGACGAAGGCTTGATGGCCCGCGAGGCGGATGACGGCGCCGCTGTGCCGGATATCACCCGCGAGCCGCTGGACTTTCCTGCCAGCCGGGCCCAGCGCCTGCAAGCCCTGGCCCGTGGTGATGAAGGCTTTTTGCTGGCGCTGGGTTATTCCACCCAGCGCGGCTACGGCCGTAATCACCCCTTTGCCGGGGAGATCCGCATTGGCGAGGTCGAGGTCTGGCTGGAGCCGGAAGAACTCGGTTTTGCCGTACCGCTGGGCGATATCGAAGTGACCGAGTGCGAGATGGTCAACCAGTTCGTTGGTGAGAGTGCCGAGCAGGCGCAGTTCACCCGTGGTTACGGCCTGGCCTTTGGCTATGCCGAGCGCAAGGCCATGGGCATGGCCCTGGTCGACCGTTCGCTGCGTGCGGGGGAGTACAACGAGGAGGTCGAAGGCCCGGCGCAGCAGGAAGAGTTTGTGCTGATGCACTGCGACAACGTTGAGGCCGCCGGCTTCGTCTCGCACCTGAAATTGCCGCACTACGTCGACTTCCAATCCGAGCTGGAGCTGATCCGCAAACTGCGCAAGCAGGCCAGCGAACAGCCCGCCGCCGAGGAGCAACGCGCATGAATGCCCAGGCCCAAACACAGTACGCAACTGAGGTCGGCTACAACTTTGCCTACCTCGATGAGCAAACCAAACGCATGATCCGCCGTGGCCTGCTCAAGGCCGTGGCGATTCCTGGTTATCAGGTGCCCTTCGGTGGCCGCGAGATGCCGCTGCCCTATGGCTGGGGCACCGGCGGTATGCAGCTGACCGCGGCGATTCTTGGCGCTGACGATGTGCTCAAGGTGATCGACCAAGGCGCGGATGACACCACCAACGCGGTGTCGATCCGGCGGTTCTTCGCCCGCACCGCCGGGGTCAAAACCACCACCCGTACCCCCGAAGCGACGGTGATCCAGACCCGCCACCGCATTCCGGAAACTGCGCTGAGTGGCGATCAGATCATGGTCTATCAGGTGCCGATCCCTGAGCCGCTGCGCTTTATCGAACCCTCGGAAACCGAGACCCGCACCATGCACGCGCTGGAAGACTACGGCGTGATGCACGTGAAGCTGTACGAGGACATCGCCACCTTCGGCCATATCGCCACCAGCTACGCCTACCCGGTGACGGTGGATGAGCGCTACGTGATGGACCCATCGCCGATCCCCAAATTCGACAACCCCAAGCTGCACATGAGTCCGGCGCTGATGCTGTTCGGCGCTGGCCGCGAGAAGCGCCTGTATGCCGTGCCGCCGTTTACTCGGGTGGTGAGTCTGGACTTCGAAGATCACCCATTCGAGATCCAGCGTTGGGACGAATGCTGCGCCTTCTGTGGCAGCCAGGATTCCTACCTCGACGAGCTGATTGTCGACGACGCCGGGACCAAGCGCTTCGTCTGCTCTGACACCGATTACTGCATGCAACGCCGTGACCTTGAAGAGGAGGGCGAGCAATGAGTGCTGCCGAGAAAATGCACCTGCACACCGACACGGCGCAGCCGCTGTTCAGCGTGCGCGATCTGACCCGCTTGTACGGCCTGGAGAAAGGCTGCCAGGGCGTGTCGTTCGATCTGTATCCGGGCGAAGTGCTGGGCATTGTCGGCGAGTCTGGCTCGGGCAAGTCGACCCTGCTTAGCCTGCTTTCCGGGCGCTGCCCGCCGGATCGCGGTTCAGTCAGTTATCGCGATACGGCCGGCAACTGGGTCGATCTATACAGCGCCAGCGAGGCGCAGCGGCGCACGCTGCTGCGTACCGAGTGGGGCTTTGTCGAGCAGAACCCGCGTGACGGGCTGCGCATGGGCGTGTCGGCCGGGTCCAATATCGGCGAGCGGCTGATGGCCCAGGGTGTGCGCCATTACGGCGAACTGCGCGCGGCTGGCATCGACTGGCTGAAACAGGTGGAGATCGACCCGCTGCGCATCGACGACCTGCCGCGCACCTTCTCCGGTGGCATGCAGCAGCGCTTGCAGATCGCCCGAAACCTGGTTTCCAGCCCACGGCTGATCTTTATGGACGAGCCCACCGGCGGCCTCGATGTATCGGTGCAGGCGCGTCTGCTCGACCTGTTGCGCGGCCTGGTGCGCGAGCTGGACCTGGCGGTGGTGATCGTCACCCACGACCTGGCGGTGGCGCGTCTGCTGGCGGACCGGCTGATGGTGATGCGCCGCTCCCATGTGGTCGAGGCCGGTCTCACTGACCAGATTCTCGATGACCCGCAGCATCCCTATTCGCAGCTGCTGGTGTCGTCTGTCCTACAGCCCTGACGTGTGCGTAGCCCGGATTGCATGCGGGCTGCCGGTCAATATGAGGTCAATCATGAATACGCTTATCGAGGTCTCCAGCCTCAGCAAGACCTTCACCCTGCATCAGCAGCACGGCGTGGTGCTGAACGTGTTGAGCGGGCTGCATTTCAGCGTGCGCGCCGGCGAGTGCCTGGTGCTGCATGGCCAATCCGGTGCCGGCAAGTCGACCTTGCTGCGCACCCTATACGGCAACTATCTGGCCGCTGGCGGCAGCATTCGCGTGTTGCACAACGGCGAATGGGTCGAACTGGTCGGTGCCGAGCCGCGCCAGGTGCTGGCGGTACGCCGGCAGACTCTGGGCTATGTCAGCCAGTTTCTGCGGGTGATTCCCCGGGTCGCCACTCTGGATGTGGTGATGGAACCGGCCCTGGCCCGTGGCTGGAGCAAGGCTGACGCCGAAGCGCGGGCGAAAAGCCTGCTCAGCCGCCTGAATATCCCCCAGGCCTTGTGGCAGCTGGCCCCTGGCACCTTCTCGGGCGGCGAGCAGCAGCGGGTGAATATCGCCCGCGGCTTTATGGTCGCCTGGCCGTTGATGCTGCTGGACGAACCCACCGCCTCCCTGGACGACGCCAACCGCCAGGTGGTGCTGGAACTGATCGATGAAGCCAAGGCCGCCGGTAGCGCGCTGATCGGCATCTTCCACGACCGCGCCGCCCGTGAGGCGGTGGCCGATCGTTACCTTGATATGAGCCAGGACATGAGCGCTGCGGCGCAGCAGGAGTACGTATATGCCGGTTGAACAGATTCTTACCAATGCGCGGATCGTCACCGCCGAGCAGGAGTTTGTCGGCACCCTGGTGCTGCGCGACGGGCTGATTGCTCAAGTAGAAGAGGGCGTTAGCGGTTTGCCCCAGGCGCAGAACTTGAACGGTGATTATCTGCTGCCCGGACTGGTCGAGCTGCACACCGACAACCTGGAAAAATACATGAGCCCACGGCCGGGGGTGGATTGGCCATCGGCTTCGGCAGTGCTGACCCACGATGCGCAGATCGCCTCGGCGGGCATCACCACGGTGTTCGATGCCCTGGCAATTGGCGACGTAAACCCACGCGGCAAACGCATGCAGCAGCTGCCGGCGATGCTCGAAGCGATTGCTTCAGCAGCAGCGGCCGGGCATATGCGCGCCGATCACCGCCTGCACCTGCGCTGCGAGGTCTGCCATCCGGAGACCCTCGCGGTGTTTCGCGATCTGGTCGAGCACCCGCTGGTACAACTGGTCTCGGTGATGGACCACGCGCCGGGCCAGCGCCAGTTCGCCAAGGAAGACAAATACCGCGAGTACTACATGGGCAAGTACCACCTCAGCGAAGCGGAGATGGATGCCTTTATCGTCGAGCAGGTGGGTAACTCGCGGCAGTACAGCGACCGTCAGCGCCGCAGTATCGTTACCGACTGCCAGGCCCGTGGTATTTCCGTGGCCAGCCACGATGACGCGACCCTTGCCCATGTGCAGGAGTCGGCTGGTTTCGGCATGTCCATCGCCGAATTTCCCACCACCCTGGAAGCCGCCAAGGCCAGCCACGAGCTGGGTCTGAAGGTGCTGATGGGCGCGCCGAATATCGTGCGCGGCGGTTCACACTCGGGCAATATCGCCGCCGCTGAACTGGCTCAGCAGGGTGTGCTGGATATCCTCTCCAGCGACTACTACCCGGCCAGCCTGCTGCAGGCTGCTTTGCTGCTGGCCGGGCAGGACAACGGCTATGATCTGCCGCGTGCGATTGCCACCGTCAGCCGCGTGCCGGCACAGGCGGCGGGGCTGCATGATCGCGGCGAAATCCGCGTCGGCCTGCGTGCCGACCTGGTGCAGGCGCAGGTGCATGCGGGTCAGGCGGTGATCCAGCAAGTCTGGCGACAAGCGAAAAGGGTGTTCTGATGACAGGCCGGTTGATCTATCTGATGGGGCCTTCGGGCTCGGGCAAGGACAGCCTGCTGAATGCCGCGCGTGAGCGCCTGGCCGAACGGGGTTGTGTGATCGCCCGACGGATCATCACCCGCTCGGCGGAAGCGGTGGGTGAGGACGCCATCGGCGTGTCGCCGGCCGAGTTCGACCAGCAGGAAGCCGCCGGCGCCTTTGCCCTGAGCTGGCACGCCAACGGCCTGGCCTATGGCATTCCCCGGCAGATCGACGACTGGCTGGCGGCGGGGCAGGACGTGCTGGTCAACGGTTCGCGGGCGCACTTGCCATACGCTTTGCAGCGTTACCCCGATCTGATCGGCGTGTTGCTCTCGGTCGAGCCTGAGGTGTTGCGTGAACGCTTGCTCAGGCGCGGCCGCGAGAACATTGAGCAGATTGAGCAGCGACTGGCGCGTAATGCTCAGTTCGATGCCGCCAGCGCCGAGTGTGATGGCCTGCATCTGCTGGATAACTCCGCATCGATTGAGCGCGCCGGGGACAACCTGCTGGCACTCATCGGAGCCAGCCGCGCATGCGCCTGACCCTGCTCGGCACCGGCGATGCCCGTCAGGTGCCGGTGTACAACTGCAGCTGCGCGGCCTGCAACAGCGCACGGGTTTACCCCGCGCGGCGCCGTGGCCCCTGTTGCGCGCTGATCGAATGTGGCGCGCAGCGCTGGCTGATCGACTCGGGGCTGACCGATTTGTGCGAGCGCTTTCCGCCCCATAGCCTGAGCGGCATTCTGCAAACCCATTACCACGCTGATCACGCACAGGGCTTGCTGCACCTGCGCTGGGGGCAGGGGCTGATTATTCCGGTGCATGGCCCGGATGATCCAGAAGGCTTGGCCGACTTGTACAAGCACCCCGGCATTCTCGATTTCAGCCAGCCGTTTGCCGCCTTCGAGCGGCGGCAACTGGGTGAGCTCAGCGTCACGGCGCTGTCGCTTAATCACTCCAAACTGACCTTTGGTTATCTACTGGAAGGCTTAACGGCGAGTGGCGAACAGCGGCGTATCGCCTATCTGACCGACACCCTCGGCGTGCCGGAAGCCAGCGCCGAGGTGCTGCGCCAGCAGCCGCTGGATCTGCTGGTGCTGGATTGCTCCACCGCACCGCAACCCATCGCCCCGCGCAACCACAACGACCTGACCCGCGCGCTGGAGGTGGTCGAGCAGCTGCAACCCAGGCAAACCGTGCTGACCCATATCGGCCATAGCTTCGACGCCTGGTTGCTGGATAACCCCAGCGCCTTGCCAGCTGGCGTAAGCCTGGCTTTTGACGGGCGAGTGTTATGAATAACGCCCGCCGCATCACCCTGCTGCTGTGCGGCGCGGAAACCTTGGGCATGGCGGGCTTTGCCTTGTTCGCCGCCTTGCTGCCCGACTTTCAAGCGTTGTGGGGGCTGAACAACACGCAGGCGGGCTGGATCGGTGGCGGCTTCTTTCTCGGTTACATGGTGGCAGTGCCGATCCTGACTGGGCTGACCGATAAATACGATGCGCGGCTGATCTACCTCGCCGCGATGTTGCTGACTGCCGTGGCCAATGCCGGCTTTGTCTTTGCCGATGGCTTTTGGTCCGCACTGGCCTGGCGTGTGCTGGCGGGCGTTGGCCTGGCCGGCACCTATATGCCGGGGCTCAAGGCGCTGTCCGAACGGATCGAAGGGCCGGCGCAGTCGCGCGCGGTGGCGTTCTATACCGCGAGCTTCGGCTTGGGCACGGCGCTGTCGTTTATCCTCGCCGGCGAGCTGGCCAAATTCGGCGGCTGGCAGCTGCCGACGCTGCTCAGCGGTGTTTGCGCCTTGCTGGCCTGGGCCATGGTCTATTGGGGCTTGCAGCCAAAAGCGCTGGTGCAGCATGCGCCGCGCAAGCTGCTGGATCTGGCCCCGCTGAAAAACCGTGCGGTGGCGGCTTACTGCCTGGCGTATGCGGTGCATAACCTTGAGCTGTTTGCCCTGCGCGCCTGGGTGGTGGCCTTTGTGGTGTTCTCCGGGCACTTGCAGGGCAGCGATCCCTGGCTGTCGGGCACCTGGGTGGCGATGCTGGTGACCCTGATCGGCATGCCCGCGAGCATCTTCGGCAACGAGCTGGCGCTGCGTTTCGGTCGGCAGCGTTGGCTGATCGCGGTGATGCTCAGCTCGACGGTGCTGGCGCTGTTTATCGGCCTGAGTGCGGCCTTGCCGTTCTGGCTGATGCTGGTGCTGGTGTTGCTCTACAGCATCACTGTCACCGCCGACTCGTCATCCTTGACGGCTGGTCTGATCGCCGTAGCCCCAGCCAGCCACCGCGGCACGGCCATGGCACTGTATTCCTGCACCGGCTTTAGTGGTGCCTTTCTCGGGCCGCTGCTGTTTGGCATCAGCCTGGATGTGCTGGGTGACAAGAGTCTGATCGGCTGGTGGGCGGCCTTTGCCCTGATGGGCCTGCTATTGCTGCTCGGCCCGCTGGCATTGTGGTGGGCGGGCAAAGCGCAGTCGGAACGCACCCTGCGCCAGCCGCGTGCGGAGGCGGCATAGGCAAGGCGATCCCGCGCCTTAATCCAGCGGCAACTCGGTGGTGCGTTTGACCTCGCTCATGGCGATATGCGAGTGCGCTTCGTGCACATGGGGGCGTTGCAGCAGGTGGTCGCGCAGAAAGCGTTCGTAGCTGGCGATGTCCTTGGCCACCACCTTGAGCAGGTAATCCGAGCCGCCGGCCATGGTGAAGCACTCCAGCACCTCGGGGTAACCGACCACGGCGCGCTCGAATTCTTCCAGGTTGCTGCGCCCGTGCGCCGACAGCTTGATATCGACAAATACGGTGATGCTGAAGCCCAGCTGCTTGTGGCTGAGCAGGGCCACCTTGCGCTCGATAATGCCGTCTTCCTGCATACGATGAATCCGCCGCCAGCAGGGCGATTGTGACAATTCCACCTTTTCGGCGATCTCGGCGGCGGAGAGGTCGGCGTTGTGTTGCAGCAGACGGAGAATTTTCCGATCAATGGGGCTGAGCAAGTCCTGCATGATTGTTCCTGAATTCTTGTATTTATTGGAAAGGTCATGCGCAGTATTGGCTTTTCATCCCGAAAATAGAAAGAAAATCTCCGTACTGCTCAGTCATATTCTTGGCCATGCGCCTTGTGGGGTGATCCCGCACTAGGCTTAACAAGGGTGGCATTCACCGTTGCCAACCCAGCTCTCGATAAAAATAACAGGAGCACCACCATGTCTCTGGCCGAGATCCGCCTGGATGACAAGTACCGCCTTGCTACCGGTCACCTCTACCTGACCGGCACCCAGGCGCTGACCCGCCTGCCCATGCTGCAGAAGCAACGCGACGCAGCTCATGGCCTGAATACCGCGTGCTTTATTTCCGGCTACCGTGGCTCGCCTTTGGGCAACCTCGACAAGAGCCTGTGGGACGCCAAGCAGTACCTCAAAGACAATCACATCCACTTCCAGCCAGGCGTCAACGAAGAGTTGGCCGCCACCTCGGTGTGGGGCAGCCAGCAGACCAGCCTGTTCCCCGGTGCGCGCTACGACGGCGTATTCGCCATGTGGTACGGCAAGGGCCCGGGCGTGGACCGCTGCGGCGATGTGTTTAAGCACGGCAACTCGGCCGGCGTTTCCGAGCATGGCGGCGTGCTGCTGCTGGCCGGCGACGACCATGGCTGTAAGTCATCCAGCATCGCCAACCAGAGCGAGCATGCGTTTATCGCTGCCTCGATTCCGGTGCTCAACCCGGCCAACGTTCAGGAAATTCTCGATTACGGCATCATCGGCTGGGAGCTTTCGCGCTACAGCGGTTGCTGGGTAGCGCTGAAAACCATCGCCGAAAACGTCGATTCTTCCGCCGTGGTGGATGTCGATCCGCTGCGCATGCAGGTGAAGATTCCGGAGGACTTCCAGCTGCCGGAAGACGGCGTGTATATCCGCTGGCCGGACCCGCCCCTGGCCCAGGAAGCGCGCCTCAACACCTACAAAATCTACGCCGCCCGCGCCTTTGCGCTGGCCAACAACCTTAACCAGATCAAGCTCGATTCACCCAACCCGCGTCTGGGCATTATCACCACCGGCAAGTCCTATCTGGACGTTCGTCAGGCCCTGGATGACCTCGGTCTGGATGAAGCGTTGTGCGCCCAGGTCGGCCTGCGCGTGCTCAAGGTCGGCATGAGCTGGCCGCTGGAGCCGGTGTCGGTGCATGAGTTCGCCGAGGGTCTGGACGAGATTCTGGTGGTCGAGGAAAAACGCAGCATCATCGAAGACCAGCTCACCGGTCAGCTCTACAACTGGCCCGTGGGCAAGCGCCCGGTCGTGGTGGGCGAGTTCGACGAGGCCGGCCATTCGCTGCTGCCGAATCTCTCCGAACTGACCCCGGCGATGATCGCCCGCGCCATCGCCAAGCGCCTCGCGCCGATCTACAGCAGCGCCAGCATCGACGAGCGTCTGGCCTTCCTGGCGGCCAAGGAAGCATCGCTGGCAGCGCCCAAGCACACCACTGTGCGCACCCCGCATTTCTGCTCCGGTTGCCCGCACAACACCTCGACCAAACTGCCGGAAGGCAGCCGCGCCCAGGGCGGCATCGGTTGCCACTACATGACCCAGTGGATGGACCGTAACACCGATACTTTTACCCAGATGGGCGGCGAGGGCGCGACCTGGATCGGTCAGGCGCCGTTTACCGACACCCCGCATATCTTCCAGAACCTCGGTGACGGCACCTACTTCCACTCCGGCCAGTTGGCCCTGCGTGCGTCCGTGGCTGCCGGGGTGAATATCACCTACAAGATTCTCTACAACGACGCCGTGGCCATGACCGGCGGCCAGCCCATCGACGGCGAGCTGCGCGTCGATCAACTGAGCCAGCAGGTGTACGCCGAAGGGGTGAAACGCATCGCCCTGGTTACCGACGAGCCGGAGAAATACCCAACCCGCAACACCTTCGCGCCCATCGTCACCTTCCACCATCGCCGTGACCTGGATGCCGTGCAGCGTGAGCTGCGCGAGTTCCAGGGCTGCTCAGTGATCATCTATGACCAGACCTGCGCCACCGAGAAACGTCGTCGGCGCAAGCGCGGCAAGCTGGTTGATCCGCAGAAGCGCGCCTTTATCAACCCTGCGGTGTGTGAGGGTTGTGGCGATTGCAGCGTCAAGTCCAATTGCCTCTCAGTGCTGCCGCTGGAAACCGAACTGGGGCGCAAGCGCGAGATCGACCAGAACTCCTGCAACAAGGATTTCAGCTGCGTTGAAGGCTTCTGCCCAAGCTTTGTCACCGTGCACGGCGGCAGCCTGCGCAAACCCACGGCCGTCGGCCTGGGCGCGCTATTTATCGCCTTGCCGGAGCCGCGCCAACCCGCGCTGGATCGTCCCTGGAATATCCTCCTGCCGGGTGTTGGCGGCAGCGGTGTCACCACCGTCGGCGCATTGCTCGGCATGGCTGCGCATATCGAAGGCAAGGGCTGCAGCGTGCTCGATCAGGCTGGCCTTGCGCAGAAATTCGGCCCGGTGATCACCCATATTCGCGTTGCCGCCAAACAGGACGATATCTTCGCCGTGCGCATCGCCGCCGGGGAAACCGACCTGCTGCTGGGTTGCGATCTGGTGGTGTCTGCCAGCGAAGAGGCCCTGGCCAAGCTGAACGACAAGATCGCCCACGCGGTGGTCAACAGCCATGAAGCGGCCACCGCCGAATTCACCCGCAACCCCGATGCCCAAGTACCTGGCGCGGCCATGCGCGAGGCGCTGATCGAAGCGGTCGGCGCGAGCAAAACCCACTTTGTCGATGCCAGCCGCCTGGCCACCCGCCTGCTCGGCGACAGCATCGCCACCAACATGTTTATGCTCGGTTTCGCTTACCAGAAGGGCCTGGTGCCGGTTTCCTCCGAGGCCATCAACAAGGCCATCGAGCTTAACGGCGTGGCCGTGCAACTTAATCAGCAGGCATTCCTTTGGGGCCGTCGCGCCGCCCATGATGCGGTCGCCGTGGAACGTCTGGCCAAGCCGGAAGTGATCGAGGCGCCGCATTGCCAGACCCTGGAAGAAATCATCGCTGACCGCGTGGTGCGCCTGACGGCCTACCAGGACGCCGCCTACGCCGAGCGCTACCGCGAGCAGGTGGCGCGGGTGCAGCAGCTCGACAAGAGCGCTGACCAGGCGCTGAGCAAGGCCGTGGCGCGTTACTACTTCAAACTGCTGGCCTACAAGGACGAGTATGAAGTGGCGCGGCTGTACAGCGACGGTAGCTTTATCCGTCAGCTGGAGGCGCAGTTCAGCGGCGACTACCGTCTGGAATTCCACCTGGCACCGTCCTGGCTGAGCAAGCCCGATGCCAGCACCGGCGAGCCGCGCAAGCGTCAGTTCGGCGCCTGGATGCTCAAGGCTTTCGGCGTGCTGGCCAAGTTCAAGTTTCTGCGTGGCACGCCGCTTGACCTGTTCGGCTACAGCGCTGAGCGCAAGCTGGAGTTGGACCTGATCGACGACTACGAGCAGAACCTGGACTACCTGCTCAAGGAACTCAACGTCGACAACTACCGCACCGCGCTGGCCCTGGCCGAGCTACCGGAGCAGATCCGCGGCTATGGCCACGTCAAGGAACGCAGCCTGGCCAAGGTGCGCGAGCAGAGCAGCCAGCTCAAAGCGCGCATGCTGGTTAGCGAGATCCAGGCCGTGCAGTTGTTCGAGCCGGCTGCATAACAAACCCCTGACGCTTATAACCTTCACCCTCTCCCTTAACCGGGAGAGGGCGACCTCTTACAACAAAAAAACGAGGCACCTATTTCCGTGTTTTCCCATATCGATTTCGACCACCACGAGCAGGTGGTCTACGGCCACGACAAGGCCAGCGGCCTGCGGGCGATTATCGCCATTCACAACAGCAACCTCGGCCCGGCCCTCGGCGGTTGCCGCATGTGGCCCTACGCCAATGACGATGAAGCGCTGCGCGATGTGCTGCGCCTGTCGCGTGGCATGACCTATAAATCGGCCCTTGCCAACTTGCCGCTGGGGGGCGGCAAGGCAGTGATCATCGGCGACCCGCATACCGGCAAGAGCGCGGCGCTGTTCCAGGCCATGGGTGATTTTGTCGACAGCCTCGGCGGGCGCTATATCACGGCCGCCGACTCCGGCACCGGCGTTGCGGAAATGCAGATCATGGCCGAGCGCACGCGCCACGTATCCGGCGCCGAGCTGCGCGAAGCGTTCGCTGGCGGCACGCGCAATGGCGATCCGTCACCGTCCACCGCTTACGGGGTGTTTATCGGCATCCAGACCGCAGTCAAACACCGCCTGGGCCGTGATGATCTGCACGGTTTGAAAGTCGCGATCCAGGGGGTAGGGCAGGTGGGCTTCGACCTGGCGCGCCAGCTGAAAGCCGCCGGCGCCGAGCTGTGGGTTACCGATATCGTCGAAGCCAATGTGCGTCGCGCGGTCGAGCAACTGGGCGCAACCGCTGTCAGCCAGCAGGCGATTTTCGGCCTGGATGTCGATGTATTCGCGCCATGCGCCATGGGCGGCATTATCAACCAGCAAACCCTGGAAGCCCTGCGCGCGCCAATTATCGCCGGGGCCGCCAACAACCAGCTGGCCGATGCCAGCCTGGCGGAAACCCTGCGCCGCAACGAATGCCTGTACGCACCGGATTACGCGATCAATGCCGGTGGCATTATTGATGTTTACTACGGTCGCAGTGGTGGCAGCGCCGCACAGCTCAAGGCGCATATCGAAGGCATCGGCGCGACCCTGGAACAGATCTTCCAGCGCGCCGATGCGGCGAGCAAAACCACCGTAGAAATCGCCGATCAGCTGGCCGAAGAGCGCTTCGGCCGTTAAAGCAGCTAAATGTTGATCAGCATTGCTGGCAGGTTCGGCGAAAACCGTAGGAGCGGGCCATGCCCGCGATGCTTTCAGGTCAACAGCGATTCGCCAGCATGGACTAGGCGTCGCCGCCGCGACAAAGGCCTTTGGCAGCTGCTTACTCCAGCATCAGCGCCAAACTAATCCCATGCGGCTTAAAGCCTAGGTTGGCATAAAAAGCATGGGCGGCCTCACGGCTCTGGCTGCTGGACAGCGCGACCTTGTAACACCCCCAGGTGCGGGCGCGCTCGATGGCTTTGCCCATCAGCGCCTGGCCAATCCCCAGGCCGCGCGCCTCAGTATCCACCACCACATCTTCAAGAATCGCCGAGCGGGCAAAGTTGTGCGCCAGGTGCTCAATCAGGTTGACCGTGCAGGTGCCGAGCAACTTGCCGTCACGCTCGGCCACCAGCACCACACGGCTCACTGGCAGCTCGCTCAGGCGCAACGCCAGCAGCTTGGCATCGGCGCGCGGCTCATCGGGCGCTAGCTGCTGCAGCAAGGCAGCCAGGGCAGCGGCATCGTTAACGCTGACCGCACGCAGGTGAAAATCGGCAAAAGGCGAATCCGGCAGATGATGCGAAGCAGCGGGGCGCATGGCGATCTCCTCTCCTTATGACAACCGGTTGGCAGTCAGTTGGCAGTATGGCGCCGAGATGATGGCAGCGGCATGACAAACGCCTGCGGTCTCGCTAAGATGCCGCCCGCTGGTGGCCCGTCTATCCAGCCTCAGTTCCCATAGTTCAATGGATAGAATAAGCCCCTCCTAAGGGCTAGATACTGGTTCGAATCCAGTTGGGAACGCCATCTTTCCTGTGCTTGCACAGTCACTGTGTGAACCTCAGTTTAATCAGGTGTTCTGCTCATCGCTTTGATCACGCTGCAACTGGCTTACAGAAAAATGCCCGCATAAAGCGGGCATTTTTGTTTAAAGCCTGTGCTTTAGTTACCGCGGTAGGTCGAAAAGCCGTAAGGGCTGAGCAGCAACGGTATGTGATAGTGCGGCACGGTGCCGTCGACTTCGAAGATCACCGGCACTTCAGGGAAGAAGCTCGCCGTGGCGTGTTTCTTGAACCACTCTCCTGTCTTGAACGTCACGCGGTAGGTGCCTTTCTCCAGGGCTTTATCTTCCGGGTACAGGGCGGTAATGCGGCCTTGTTCGTTGGTTGCGCCGCTGTTGAGCATGTTCCAGTTTTTACCGTCCTTTTTTTCCAGGGTCACGTTGACTTCAGGCGAAGGCAGACCGTCTTGCAGGTTCAGCACGTGCACGCTCAGCGGGTTACCAGCTGCCAGGGCCAGGGATGAAAGGCCGCTGAGGACAGCGCCGGCAAACAGGGTTTTCAGCAGTTTCATGGTGTGACTCCTAATCAGTGAGTGGTAGGTAAAACTTGGGCAATGGCTTTCAGGGCGCAGCCTTCATCAATTTCGGCACCGCCAGCACCGGCTACGCCGATTGCCCCGATGACCTGATCGCCCACCTTCAATGGCACGCCGCCACCGAGCAGCAGCAGCTCATCGAGGGTGTTGAGGTTCTCGGCATCCGGGTTGTTGCGGGCACGCTCAGACAGCAGGCGTGTCGCGGTTTTAGTTGACAGGGCGGTAAAGGCTTTGCGCTGCGCCGCCACGGTGTTGTGCGGGCCGACATTGTCATCACGCTGCACCGCAACCAGGTTGCCGCCGCGGTCGACTACGGCGGCAACGCCGGTACGTCCCTCGGCATGGCACGCGGTCAGCGTCGCGCTGAGCAGGTCGTTGGCCAGGGCCAGGGTTACGTCTTGGCGCTGAGCAACCTTCTCGTTGGCGGCCCATGCGGCAGAAGAACCCATGGCCAGTGCGAGTAATGACAAGGTGGCGGTGCGAAGTAACATATCGGTCTCCAGGGTTGGGCTCAGCTGAGCGATGGGTGACCATGCTGCCCAAGCGTCACCGTCAAACGGATTGCGCTTGGATTACTAATTTGTAATGGGAGCGCCGCGCAGAACGGCCTAGGCTATGCGCCTGTGCTGGAGGAAAAGATGCGCATTCTGGTGGTCGAAGACGAAGTAAAAACCGCGGATTACTTGAGCAAAGGCTTAGGTGAGTCGGGGTATCGCGTGGACGTTGCCCTGAATGGTCTGGATGGCCAGCACCTGGTGCAGGAACATGAGTTCGACCTGATCATTCTTGATGTCATGTTGCCCGGTTTGGATGGCTGGCAGCTGCTGCAGATCATTCGGCGCAAGCTGCAAACACCGGTACTTTTTCTCACTGCGCGTGATGCGGTGGAGGACCGTGTCAAAGGGCTGGAGCTGGGCGCTGATGATTACTTGGTCAAACCCTTCTCTTACGCCGAGTTACTGGCTCGGGTTCGTACCTTGCTGCGTCGTGGGCCGCCGCGTGAGGTTGAGCAGTTTCAAGTGGCTGATCTGCATCTAGACCTGTTACGGCGCAAAGTCACCCGCAATGGTGAACGCGTGACCCTGACCAACAAGGAGTTCTCTCTGCTGCACTTGCTGCTCAGCCGTGAGGGGGAGGTGTTGTCGCGTACCTTGATTGCTTCGCATGTCTGGCAGATGAATTTCGACAGTGACACCAATGTGGTCGATGTGGCCATCCGCCGCCTGCGCGCCAAGGTCGACGACCCATACCAGCTTAAGCTGATCCACACTGTGCGCGGCATGGGGTACATGCTTGAGGCGCAGTCATGAGACTGTGGCCGCGCGCGTTGAGCGTGCGCCTCGCCGTGATGTTCGCCTTGGTCAGCACGTTGTTATTGGGCCTAATTGGTTTTTCCCTGTACCAATCGCTGCAGCGTGAAATTGCCTGGCGCGATGATCAGGCATTGCTTGGCCGGCTGGAGCGCATGCAGGCCTTGCTTGACGACAGCCAGAGCATTGAGGCCCTGCGCAGCAGACCGCAGCTCTATGAAAACATGCTGGGTAATCGCGATAGTTTGCTGTGGATTATCGATGACGCCGGGCAGCGGCTGATCGAGATCAACCCAACCTTGATGCCGCTGCCCGTGTTGCCAGCTGCCGAGCGAGCCACCCTAGGCGATAGCCCAAGCACTGAACCTTTGCGCCTGGCCTGGTTGGATGTCACCCGAGGCGATCGTCGCCTAACCCTGATTGCCGGAAAGTTGCTCAGCGAGCGTGAGCAGATGCTAGCGGCGTATCGCCTCAAACTCTGGTTGGCCTTATCGGTTGGCGCATTCTTAGCGTTTGGGTTCGGCTGGCTGGTCAGCCTGCGTGGTTTGCAGCCGGTGCGACAGCTGGCAATGCGCGCCGCTGCCATTGACGTGCAGCACCTACACCTGCGCCTGGATGAGTTTAAAGATGTCAGCGAATTGCAGGCGCTCAGCAAGGCGTTAAACCTGATGCTCGCGCGTCTTGAAGATGGCTTTGCCCAGCTCTCGCGCTTTTCAGAAGACCTCGCCCATGAGATGCGCACTCCGCTGAGTAACCTAATGGGGCACGCGCAGCAAACCCTTGCACGTCCACGTTCAGTGGATGAATACCAGAACTTGCTGGTTTCCAATCTTGAGGAGTACGACCGATTGGCGCGAATGATCGACAGTATGTTGTTTCTCGCGCGTACCGAGCAGGCTGATGCTTCGATCAACCGGCAACTGGTTGACCTGCACGAATTGGTCGAACAGCTCTGCGAGTACTTCGATGGCACAGCACAGGAGTGCAACATCGAGTTGATTAACAAGGGCAGTGGCACTTTAGTCGCCGACCCGCAGTTAGTCCGTCGCGCCTTGGCTAACCTGTTGGCGAATGCGCTGCGTTACGGCATACCTGACAGTGCTGTCACCATCAGCAGCAGTTTGTGCGATGGAGTCGTTGAGATCAGCGTGCACAACTTCGGTGAACCCATTGCCGCCGAACACCTGTCGCGTCTGTTTGAACGCTTTTATCGCTGCGACCCCTCGCGTAACCAGCCCGATGATTCGGGTGGCCTGGGCTTGGCCATTGTGCGTTCGATCATGCATGCCCATGGCGGTCAGGTTCGTGTTACCAGCGCCCAGGCGGGCACGCGCTTCAGTCTGCTATTTCCGCTGGATAGTGCTTAAGCCACCCAGTAAAAAGCCCCGAAATCTGGTTAGAAGTCGGGGCTTTATGTTTTGAGTTCTTGTGGGGACTTTGATTTTTAGGGCTTAAACGTTCTCTACAGCAAACGCTGAAGTGATTGGCTCTAGCGCACTACTCGGCAGCTTGTGCGGCGCTTCGATACGTTCTTTTAGCTTTTCGGTGAACTCGACAGCTGAAGCCTGATCCTTGAAGTTAAGCTTTATAGCCCCGGTGTTTACTAACCATTTCTCGCCGTCTTCTATCACCATCTTTGAAATCGAGATTTCCATGCCAGTTCCTCTCGCGAATTGAATCGAACCGTGAGTTTTAGGCAAAAAAGACCAACAAACGTCGGTCAAATCTTAATTTAGGAGGAGCACCTGATGAGCATCAGATGACTCCATATTCTCTGCAGATTGTTGCACGCGTGTGACGAGTTCAGGTCCATTCGTCTGCGGCTCGTTCTCTGCAACCAATCCGTAATAATTGTCTACTACCTTGCCGTCTTCACTCGAGGGCAAGATTTTGAACCGCAACGCACGCAAAACGTTAACTATCATTGCTGAACACAACGAAGACGCAGCCATTGCACTCATGCGCGCTGCAGAACGTACAGGCGATCAAGTCCTTCGGCAGCAGATGCTCAGGGTTATTCATCAGCTGAACGAGGATGCACTTGACCTCAGATCCATCCGTGACGATTCCATGTCGTCATCTCGTAAGCTTGCTTGATCAGCCAGCCTTTAAGGCTCGTGCCCTGCGCCTGCAGGAACGCCCGCTATCGTTCCTTTCTCATGCCCAGGTAACCGAGCTGCTGCAGACTTTGACACTTACCTGAACTGCGAAATTTGGCGCTGATCGCTCGCGTCTGTCTGGCTACTGGTGCACGTTGGGGGGAGGCTCAAGGGCTTGCACCTGAAAGGGTGAAAAACGGTGCTGTGACCTTCGCCAACAGCAAGTCGCGCCGGACTCGTAGCATCCCTATTTATCCAGACCTTGAAAGTACGTTTCTGGACTACTTCAAGGCCCAAGGTCCGTTCCCGAACTGTATCCGGCATTTCAGCCGTGTTCTGGACTCCACCTCGATCAAGCTTCCTGATGGCCAGGCTGAGCATGTGCTTCGCCATACCTTCGCTTATCACTTCGTCATCACTGGCGGGAACATCCTGGCCCTGCAGAAGGTGTTTGGTCATGCGTCCGTCACCATGACCATGCGCTATGCACATCTGGCACAGGATCACCTGCAGGAAGCTTTGCGCTGCAATCCAATCTTCGATACTTTCTCGACGC
Source organism: Pseudomonas sp. 9AZ (assembly GCF_902506525.1). NCBI lineage: Bacteria > Pseudomonadati > Pseudomonadota > Gammaproteobacteria > Pseudomonadales > Pseudomonadaceae > Pseudomonas > Pseudomonas sp. 9AZ. The sequence continues at coordinate 3,087,432 of NZ_LR733840.1, read as the reverse complement.
CGACCTAGGCCAGAAAGCAAAAAGCCCCGAAATCTTTTTAGAAATCAGGGCTTTATAACTGCGATTTGGAGCGGGCGATGGGAATCGAACCCACAGCTCTAGCTTGGGAAGCTAGGGTATTACCACTATACGACGCCCGCAGCGGGTGCCTTTATACCGGAAGTCTTGGCCGAAATGAAGCCTGCAGCGCGGCTATCTGTGGCTGGGCGTTGCAGGCTTGGGGCATAGCGGTGGTTCATACGGCTATCGCGTGGTGCAGGTCGTGCTGTGGACGGTTGCTGGAACTGATGCGTGCCGGGGCCTGCAGGAACTTGAGCATGACGGACTGACTCTGCAGCCAGGCTTTCTTGTGCTCCATGTCGAGAAAGTGCCCGGTGTTGTCGATAGTGGCGAACTGGCAGTCACTCAGGTACTCAGCAAACAGGCGCACGTCATCCGGAGAGGTGTATTCATCGTGCTCACCGTTGATAAACAGGAGCGGGATGTCGATGGCCGCCAGGCATTCCATCTGGCAGTGGTTGTCCATATGCACCACCTGGTTGATGTGCGCGTGCAACTGCAGGTACTCGTGGCTGTCGAGGCTGCTGATATGGCGATGGTTGTAGCGCTTGAACAGGGAGGGTAGGTATTTGCCGATGGTGCTGTTGACCAGCTGGCCGACCTTTTCGCCGTCGATGGCATTCAGGTAGGTCATGCCTTTTTCCAGGTAGTCGAGCATCGGTGCGTTAAGCAACGGCGAGAAGGAGGTGATCACCGCCTTTTCGATACGCGCCGGGCGTTGCGCCAGAGCGAGCATGGCGGCGACGCCACCCCAGGAGAACGACAGCAGGTAGTCGACCTGAAACTGTTCGATCAGCTCCAACAGGATGGTGGCTTCATCTTCCTTGCTGATCGGCCGGCTATGGCTGTTGTGCGGCTTGGACTGGCCGGCGTAGGGCTGATCGTAAAGCACCACATTGAACTGTGGTTGCAGGTACTTGATGGTTTGCGCAAAGGCGGCGGTGGTGGCCAGCGAGCCGTTGATCAGGATGATGGTCTTGCGCGCGCTGGGGTTGGCATAGAACTCCGTGTGTACCTTGAACGTCCTGTGTATATCGACGACAGCGGTGGCTGGCTTCATGTCGTTTCCTCCTGGCGCAAAAATGGGCATGACAAAACGGCGGTGCCGTTAAGCCGGGCTAAGCAGGACAGTCAGGAAAGCGCCTGGACGTGACAGCAAGATGTCAGGCTGGAGGATTTTATAAGTTATTTATTTTCAATCAGTTAGGGCTGAAATAGAGCATCCGTCCACGACCTTTTGGCAGGTGTGGAGTGGCGTCTTTGACCAGGCAGGAACCCATTTCGCGCAGTGCGCAAGTAACCGATGGAATGCTTAGATGGCTTGCGTGACCGTTCAGTCACGATAAGACCTTATGGTTTGATTTAAGCAGCCGCGTTCCTGCTGGCGCAAGTGAATATTGGGATATCGAACAACCGTTTGTCGGTTAGCTAGCTAAGTATGTGACTTGAGCGCGGGCTGGCTTAGAAACAGGCGATTTCCGCTGTCGTCAGGGCGCGGTACTGACCGGGGGCTAAGTGCGGGTCGAGTTGGATGGCGCCCATGCTCAGACGGTGCAGGCCGATGACCTTGTTCTGGAAGTGGCCAAACATGCGCTTGACCTGATGGTAGCGGCCTTCGTGCAGGGTCAGCAGGGCGCTGTGGCTATCGAGAATGACCAGTTCGGCGGGCAGGGTGGTGAGGTCTTCATAGGCGAAGTACAGGCCGCGGGTGAACACCTCGATGTATTCGGGCATTATCGGCTGTTCGGTCTCGACGCGGTAGACCTTGCCCAGCCGGCTGAGCGGCTCGGTGAGGCGGCGTGACCATTGGCCATCGTTGGTGATAATCAGCAGGCCGCTGGTATTCAGGTCCAGGCGGCCGGCCAGGTGCAGATCGACTTTATCCGGTTCATCAAGCAAATCCAGCACGGTGCGGTGTTGCTCATGCGCGGTGGCGCTGACCACGCCGATGGGTTTGTGCAGCATGAAATAACGTGCGGCTTTGCCGGCTTGCAGCGGCTCGTTATCGACTTCGACACGACTGAACTGGCTGACTTCGCACAGGCCATCGCAAACCACAGCGCCGTCCACTTGCACGCGGCCGCTGGCCAGCAGTTGGCGGGCGGCTTGGCGATTGAGCTGGGGCAGGTTGCTGAGAAAGCGATCGAGGCGCATGGCTAGTTGTTTGCTGGCGGGGTTTCAGGTGGCAAGCCCTGAGCGCAGCGTGGGCACAGGCAGCTGCGGTTGCGCTGCTCGGGCGGCAGCTTGGCCAACTGCGCGGCATCGACCGGCACGCTAAAACACCAGCACGCGGTCACCGGTGCATCGGCGCCAGCCTGGGCGCATTGGTTAAGCTGCCCACAGCAGGGGCAGCGGTTGGTGTCATCACTCACGCGATTTCTTCACACAGGCGGTTGCGGCCGCCCTGTTTGGCCCGGTACAGGGCGCGGTCGGCGCGGGTGATCAGCTGCTCCAGGGATTCATCGGCATGCAATTGCGCCAGGCCGATGCTGGTGGTGATGCGCAGCTGCGCGCCGTTGAAGCTGATGCTGCTTTGCTCGGTTTGCTGGCGGATCTTCTCGCCCAGCTCGCGGGCCTGCTCGGGCGTGGTGTCCTTGAGCAGCAGAATAAATTCCTCGCCACCCCAGCGGCAGATGATGTCGGACTGACGCAGGGTGCTGCGTAGGTCGCTGGCAAAGCGACGCAGCACTTCATCACCGGCCATATGGCCATGGCTGTCGTTAAGTTGTTTGAAGTTGTCCAGGTCGAGCATCAGGGCGCACAGCGCGCTTGGGCTGCGCCGGGCTTCCTGTACGGCTTGATTGGCTAGCAGGTCGAAGCCACGGCGGTTGGGCAGCTCGGTCAGCAGGTCGGTGGTGGCCAGGGCGCTGATGCGTCGTTGATAGCGGCGTAGCACCAGGCTGACCAGGCTGATGACGATCACGGTGACCACCAGGCAGATCAGCAGGTTGAGGTACAGCGATTTGCGGATGCCCGCGACCGCGCCGTCCTCATGCTTGTCGACAAACAGGTACCAGTTCAGCTCAGGGATAAAGCGCACATTGAGGAAGTGGTCGCGGCCGTGTTCTTGATACTCGAAGTCGCCGCTTTGCGGGTGTGGCAGCTTGGCCTGCAGTTCTTCCAGGCCGGGGATTTCACTGAGCGACTGGCCAACTCGCGCGCCCATCGGCCCGCCGTTGGCGCCGGTGAGCACCAGCCGACCATTGGTGTCGACGAAGAACACACTGCGTTCATAGCGCTGCTGGTAGGTGTCGATCAGTTTGACCACCGCATCCACGGTCAGGCCGACGCCGGTGGCGCCGATAAAGCGCTGCTGGTAATCGAACACCTTGTAATTGATAAACACGGTCATGCGGTCGTCGTTGGCCATGTCGACGTCGACATTGATCTCGTATGGGGTCTGCATGTCACGCACGCGGAAATACCAGTCATCGCGTGGCTCGTCTTCCTGCACCTTCTTGAGCACGCCTTTGGCCTGGTAGTAGGTGTGGGTTTTCTCGGATACGAAGAAGCTGGTGACCGTGGCGTAATGCTCCTGCACTTCACGCAGGTAGCGGGTGATCTGCTCAGGATCCTTCTCGCCGCTCAACACCCAGTCACGCACGTAGGTGTCGCGGGACATCATCGAGGAAATCAGGATGGGCCGAACCAGGTCCTTCTGGATTTCCGAGTAGACGTTGTCCGAGGTCAGCGGCAGTTCGGTGTTGATGATGCCGGCGCGGATCGAATCCAGAGCGGTGTAGTAACTGGCCAGGGAGGTGGCGAGAAAGCCACAACCGAGCAGAACCAGCAGCAGCGCAATCAAGGACCATTGGCGGGTCAGCGGGGACGGATGAGGCATGCAAGGCTCTGCTGGTTAAATAATCGCCGCATTGTAGCGTTCGGCAACCGCCCGCGCTGCTGAAACATTGGCTCCTGGCTGATTTGCCAGCAGCCATGGTGCTTGCTGCGCCAGGCCTTGAGGACTAAGGTGGCGGCGACCAGACCGTTGAAAAAACGTTGGCGAGGCAGCCAGCGCAAGGCAAAAACAGGCGAGAAGCGGAGTTTACGAGCTGTAAATGAGCATTTGAGCCTGTTTTTAACGCCGCGATGGCAACGTAGGTAGTTTTTCAACATCTGGTACACGAAGAGTCTCCTTGGTGACCCGTACGCTGCTCGTACGCCTTGCTGATCTGCCCCTGACCGCAGTCCTTTCAGCACACCGAGTCCCCATGCCCAGCGCGCCTGCCAGCTATCGCATCAAATATTCCACCCTGAGCATCGGGCTGGAGGATTTTCACTTGTGTTCCCTGCGCGACAAACAGCAGTTCGCTGACCTCGACGGCCTGGCGGAAAAAGCTGGAATCTCCTCGGCCACCTGGTCGCTGTTCGGTCAACTCTGGCCGGCCGGTGAAGTGCTTGCGCAAACCCTGAGCGGTATGGCAGTTGAAGGGCTGCGCATTCTTGAGCTGGGCTGCGGCCTGGGGCTGACCAGCCTGGTGTTGCAGCGCCTGGGTGCGGATATCACCGCCAGCGACTATCACCCGCTGGCGGGCGAGTTTCTGCTGCGCAATGCCGCGCTTAATCAACTGGAACCGGTGCCTTATCAGAGCTGCGACTGGGCTGAGGACTATCAGCAGCTGGGCCTGTTTGATCTGGTGATCGGCAGCGATCTGCTTTACGAGCGCGACCATCCCAGCCTGCTGGCCGGGTTTATCGACCGCCATTGCAACAGCCACGCGGCGGTGCTGATTGTCGACCCTGGCCGCGGCAACAGTGCGCGGTTTTCCCGGCATATGCTGGGGCACGGATACCTGCAGCTGGCCGATAGCCTGAACCTGCTGGATAACCCGGATGCGCCGTTTAAAGGGCGCATCCTCAGTTACCGGCGTTAGCCCTTACACTTCCTCTAGAACCACCACGCGCTGGCCCGCACGCACGGGTGAGCCGGGTTGCACGCGCACTTCGCGCACCACGCCATCGCGCGGGGCGAGCAGGGGGATTTCCATCTTCATCGACTCCAGTATCACCAGCACATCGCCAGCTTTAACCAGGTCGCCTTCACTCACCTGAACTTGCCATAGGTTGCCGGCGATATGGCTGTCGATGCTGTGCAGGCCGGCGCCGAGCGGGGCGTCTTCGCCGAGATCGGCGGCCACTTCCTCGCTCTCGTAGTGCGCCTGGCCCGATTCGATCCAGCGCTGGCGTTCGGCGTCGAAGGCGGCGCGCTGCTGGGTGCGGAAGGCGTCGATGCCTTCAGCCTCGCGGTCGAGAAAGGTCTGGTAATCAGCCAGGGCCAATTCACTGTGCTCGATACGCAAGTCATAGCGGCCCAGGGGGAAGTCACGACGGATACGCAGCAGCTCGTCTGCTGAGACCGGGTAGAAGCGGATCTGGTCGAAGAAGCGCAGCAGCCAGGGCTTGCCGTCGAACGCGGCCACTTCGCGGTAGCGGTTCCACATCTGCAGGGTACGGCCGACGAACTGGTAGCCACCGGGGCCTTCCATGCCGTACACGCACATATAGGCGCCGCCGATGCCTACCGAGTTTTCTGCGGTCCAGGTGCGCGCCGGGTTGTACTTGGTGGTGACCAGGCGATGGCGTGGGTCCAGCGGGGTGGCCACCGGCGCACCGAGGTAGACGTCGCCCAGGCCCATCACCAGATAGCTGGCTTCAAAGACCGTTCTGTACACCTCATCGAGATTCGGCAGGTCGTTAATGCGGCGAATAAACTCCAGGTTGCTCGGGCACCAGGGCGCATCCTTGCGCACCGTAGTCATGTATTTGTCGATGGCCAGCTGGCAGGCCGGGTCATCCCAGGACAGTGGCAGATGGACGATCCGCGAGGGCACACGCAGGTCCTGCGCGGCGCACACGGCGTCCCATTCGCCGGCGACGATGCCGAGCAGATCGGCAAGTGCCAGGGTTTCCGGCTGGTAATGCACCTGCAATGAGCGAATGCCCGGAGTGAGGTCGATCACCCCCACCAGCTGCTTGGCCTCCAGCGCCTGCATCAGCGCATGGCCACGGAAACGCAGCACCAGATCCAGCTCCGCCGCGCCGATCTCCAGCAGCAGGTGGGTATCGCCAGACAGGCGCGCGACCAGGCGTTTATCGGCTTGGCCTATATCGAGCACGATGGGGCTTTGTAGCTCGGATGCACTCGGGGAACTCGGCGGCATATCGGCCCCGGATTGCAGCCGGGCTACCAGGTCACTTGTTTCTGCATTGCTGGCCTTGGCCAATTTTCGCGCGGTGGCGATATCCACCGGCGCAAAGCGCACCTTGTCGCCTGCTTTCAGCTGCCCCAGCTGCCAAAGGTCCGCCTCAATAATCGTCACCGGGCAAACAAAGCCGCCCAAGCTCGGGCCGTCCGGGCCGAGGATCACCGGCATATCGCCGGTAAAGTCTACCGCGCCGATGGCGTAGGGGTTGTCGTGGATATTCGAGGGGTGCAGGCCGGCTTCGCCGCCGCTGTCGCGCACCCACTCAGGCTTAGGCCCGATCAGGCGCACGCCGGTGCGGCTGGAGTTGAAGTGTACTTCCCAGTCGGTGGCGAAGAAGGTCTGGATGTAGCCTTCGGTGAAGTATTCCGGCGCGCCGTGCGGGCCGTAGATCACCCGGATTTCGCGCACTGCGGGCAGGGCGCTGCACAGATCGGCGGGCAGCTGTGCACCGGCTTGGCGGTCGGTCAGTGCCGGGATATGCAGCACATCACCGGCTCTCAGGGCGCGGCCGCCGTGGCCGCCGAACTGGCCGAGGGTAAAGGTGCTTTTGCTGCCGAGGTAATCCGGCACCTGCACACCGCCGCGCAGGCTTAGATAGCTACGTGCTCCCGCGCCGGCAATGGTGCCAAGGCTCAAGGTGCTGCCAGCTTTGATCAGCAGCGCGGTATTCAGTGGCTGCTCAATACCATCGACGCTTAGCGGGATTAGTGCGCCAGTGACCGCCACCACTGCGTCGGTGTTAAAGCGCAGGGTCGGGCCGCTCATGGTGATTTCCAGGCCGGCGGCATCCGTCGTGTTGCCCAGCAGACGGTTGCCCAGGCGCAGGGCACGACTGTCCATCGGCCCGGATGGCGGTACGCCGACGGCCCAGTAGCCGAGGCGGCCGGGGAAGTCCTGCACGGTGGTCTGGGTGCCGGCGCTTAACACTTCAAAGGTCGTGGCTTGGTAATTCAAATTTTCCAGGCAGCGGGTCCAGGGGTTGCCGCTGGCGAACGGTGCGTCAGTGAGGATTTGCCGCAGGTACTGGCTATTGGTTTCCACGCCGTACAGCAGGGTATCGGCCAGAGCCTGACCGAGGGCGGCGCTGGCCGCATCGCGACTATCGGCCCAGGTGATGACCTTGGCGATCATCGGGTCGAAGTAGGGCGGGATCTCGCAGCCGGCTTCGACCCAGGTGTCGATGCGCAGGCTCTTACCGTCGGCCGCAGGGAATTGCACGGCGGTAAGCAGGCCGGGGCTTGGCTGGAAGTCGCGGCCCGGGTCTTCGGCGTACAGGCGCGCTTGAATGGCATGGCCGCTGGGCTTCAAACCTTTCGCAAGTTCGCTTAATGGCGCCAGATCGCCAGCCGCCAGTTCGATCATCCAGCGCACCAGGTCGACGCCCCATACCTGTTCGGTAACGCCATGCTCGACTTGCAGGCGGGTGTTCACCTCAAGGAAATAGAAACGCGCTGCCTCGCTGTCGTAGACAAATTCCACTGTGCCTGCGCTGCGATAGCTGACCGCCTTGGCCAGCTTGATCGCTGCGGCGCACAGCTCATCAGTCATGCCGACCGGCAGGTTGGGTGCCGGGGTTTCTTCCAGCACCTTCTGGTTGCGCCGCTGCACCGAGCAGTCGCGCACGCCGAGGGCCAGCACTTCGCCGCTGCCGTCGCCAAACACCTGCACTTCCAGATGGCGGGCGCGCTGGATGTATTTTTCGATAAACACGCCGCTGTCGCTGAAGTTGTTCTGCCCCAGGCGTTTGACCGCCTCGAAGGCGTCACTCAGCTCGGCGGCGCTGTTGCATACGCGCATACCGATGCCGCCGCCGCCAGCGGTGCTTTTCAGCATCACCGGGTAGCCGACCTGCTCGCCTGCGACCAACGCGGCGTCGAGGTTTTCCAGTAATTCGGTGCCTTCAAGCATCGGTACGCCGTGCTGTTTGGCCAGGGCGCGGGCGGTGTGTTTAAGGCCGAATACTCGCAGCTGCTCCGGCGTTGGGCCGACAAAGGCGATCCCGGCGGCTTCGCAGGCTTCGGCGAAGGCGGCGTTTTCCGAGAGAAAACCGTAACCGGGGTGGATGGCGGTGGCACCGCTCTGCTTGGCCACGGCGAGAATCTTCTCGACCACCAGGTAGGTGTTGGCTGCCGGGCCTCCGCCCAGGCTGTGGGCTTCGTCGGCCTGTTGGATATGCAGGCTGGCGGCGTCTGCTTCGGAGTAGACGGCCACGCCCTGTACATCAAGGGCGCGTAGCGTACGCAGGATGCGGCAGGCGATGGCGCCACGGTTGGCGATCAGCAGTTTGTTGAACATTCGAGGTGTCCTCGAAGGGGCGGGCCGTCCCGCGGTATTCGGTCTGCACCACGGTCGTCCGTGGTTGAAAGGCGTTTACTCGCTCTTCGCTCAGGGGCGAAGGGCGGCCATCAATCCCACACCAGCACCTCAGCCGGAGTAGGGTTGTAGCCATTGCATGGGTTGTTCAGTTGCGGGCAGTTGGAGATCAGTACGATCACGTCCATATGCGCCTTGAGTTCGACGTATTTGCCGGCGGCGGAGATGCCGTCTTCAAAGGTCAGGCCGCCTTCGGGGGTGACCGGCACGTTCATAAAGAAGTTGATGTTGGCGCTGATGTCGGCCTTGTTCAGACGGCCGTCGTGCAGGCTCGCGCGCAGAAAGTTGTCGCGGCAGCTGTGCATATAGCGCTTGTCCAGGGCGTAGCGAACGGTGTTGCTTTCCTGGGCGCAGGCACCGCCGAGGGTGTCGTGACGGCCGCAGGTGTCGGCGCTGATGGTCAGCATCGGTTGGCCCAGGTTGGAATACAGCACGCTGCCGGTGGTCAGGTACACGCGGTTCTGTTTACGCAGGGTGCGTTGCACGTCATAGCGCTCGCGCGGGTTGGCGGCGCTGTAGAACAGCGTATCGACCGCCTGGTTGCCTTCCAGGTCGAGCAGGCGCAGGGTCTGGCCGGCTTTTACTTCGAAGAGAAAGGGTTCGCCAGCGGCGATGGTGGCGCGGTACACCGCAGCTTCCGGGTGCTTGTCGCTTGAGATAAGAGTCATGCTGGCCGGCCTCAGATATACAGACGTTCGGTGTTATGGAAACCACGCTGGTTTTCCGGGCGCGAGGTGCGGCACAGCACGCTGATGCCGTCGCTTTCGACCTTGTGCCAGCTCAGTTGCAGCGGCTTGGGCGCATACACAGGGTTGGGGTCCATGGGGTGTTGCAGGGCGGTGAGCACCACCAGGGTGTCCATCGGCGCGTACAGCTCGATGTAGTCGCCGGCCTTGGAGTTGCCCGGCTGGAAGTGGAAGCAGCCGTCGCTGTCGACCGTCACCTTGCTGAACAGGTTGAGGCACATCAGCAGGTCTTGCAGATTGAGGTTCCACTTGCCCATTTCCACCAGCAGGTTGTCCACGCCGTTGCGGAAGAAGCCGTTGCGTAGTTGCTGATAGTTGCCGCTGCCGTACTTCTCCTGAACTTCCTCGGCGTTGAGTACGCCGCCGAAGCTGTCATGCCAGCCGCAGGTATCGGCGGTGATGGCAGCGAGCACGCGACCCATATCCGAATACAGGCAGTGGCCGGCGGTGAGCTTGGCGGTGTGCTGGCATTTGAGGCTGTCGGGCAGGTTTAGCCGTTCGCTTTTCTCCGCAGCATTGAGTAGTAGCAGGCTTGCATTGGCGCCGCCTTGCAGGTCGGTAATGCGCAGCAATTGGCCGCGCTTGAGCACAAAGGAGGTATGCCCGCCGCCGGGAACGAGTTCCTCGTAGAGCGTGGGGCGCAGGCTTAATGAGGCAGTCATTGGGTGCTCCTACAGGGCCGGTTGCAGATTGCCGGCGATATGCGCGGGCAACGCTTCGACGGCGGCGCGGGTGGCGCGGCGGTCACTGTTGAGGGGGATGTCGTAGGTGATGCGCGCGCCAAAGGCGTTCGGCGCATGCGGGTCGACACGCACCTTGTCGAACACCAGCAGGCGGGTGCCGAGGCTGAAGCCCTCGCTCAGGTCATGGGTGACCATAAATACGGTGAGCTTGGTTTCGTGCCACAGCTCCAGCAGCAGGCCGTGCATGTCCTTGCGGATGCCGGGGTCGAGGGCGCCGAAGGGCTCGTCGAGCAGCAGCACGCGCGGCTTCATGATCAGCGCCTGGGCGATGGCCAGGCGTTGCTGCATGCCGCCGGAGAGCTGGCTGGGGTATTTGTCCAGGGCGTGGCCGAGGCCGACCTTGTGCAGAATCACCGCTGCCTGTTCGCGGGCTTCGCGCTTGGCGGCGCCAAACAGTCGGCCGAGCAATTTCGAGCGCGGCAACTCCAGACCGATGGCGACGTTGTCCAGCACACTCAGGTGCGGGAACACCGAGTAGCGCTGAAATACCACGCCACGGCTGCTATCGGGCTCGGCAGCCAGCGGCTCACCACCGAGCAGAATCTCGCCCCGGCTGGCGCGCTCCTGGCCGAGCAGCAGGCGCAGAAAGGTCGATTTACCGCAGCCGGAAGCGCCGACCAGGGTGCAGAACTCGCCTTCGCTGATGCTCAGATTCAAGCGCTCCAGCACCACCTGATCGCCGTATTCCTGCCAGACGTTTTTCACTTCGATAAAGGCGCTCATGCTTTCGCTCCCTCGTACCAGGGGAAGCACAGGCGGGTGGTCTGGCGCAGGCCCAGGTCCATCAGCCAGGCGAGCAGGGTGATCCACACCACGTAAGGCAGAATCACGTCCATCGCCATATAGCGACGCACGAGGAAGATGCGGTAACCCAGGCCGTCGGTGGCGGCGATAGCTTCGGCGGCAATCAGAAATAGCCAGGCTGAGCCAAGTACCAGACGCAGGGCGATTAGTAGGCGCGGTAGCAGTTGCGGCAACACCACGCGCAGGATCAGGGTCCAGGTGCTGGCACCGAGGGTTTGCGCCTTGATCAGGATTTCTTGAGGAATTTCGCGGGCGCGCTGTTCCAAATCACGGGCAAGGATCGGGGTGATGCCGATGACGATCAACATCACCTTGGACAACTCGCCGAGGCCGAAGACGATAAACAGGATGGGCAGGATCGCCAGTGGCGGCACCATCGACAGCACCGTCAGCAGCGGCGACAACGGCGCGCCGAACAGCGGAATGATGCCCGCCGCGATACCCAGGCACAGCCCAGCGAGGGCGGCAATGCCGATGCCCATGGCCAGGCGTGTCAGGCTGGCGGCGCTGTCCTGCCAGAACAGGTAGTTGCCGCTGCGCTTGTCCTCGCTAAAGGCCAGGCGATCAACCGCCGCGGCCATCTGACTGGCACTGGGCAGCAGTTTGTCGTTGGGGTTATCAGCCAGCCGCTGCGCCGAGCCTGCGAAATAGGCGAACAGCAGCAGGGCGAAGGGCAGCAGGATCAGCAGCAAGCGACCGCTGCGATCCGGGTGGCGGTTGATCAGGCGCATAGAGTGTTCTCGTGTGGCTTGGGCCCACTCCCCCGAACCCTCTCCCGCAAGCGGGAGAGGGTAGGGAAGGCGTTACAGCGTGCCGTCAGCCGCCATCTGCATATAGCTCGGATCAAAGCGCAGTTTGAGGTTGCCCTTGTCACCGGTGACGACGCCTTTGGCGAAGCTCATGCCAATGGCGTTGGCACTTTGTGCACCTTCGCCGAGCAGGCCGTGGCCAAAGGAGAACTCCGCGACCTTAGTCATGGTGGCCGGTAGTTTCGGGCTGGTGGCGAAGGCCACGGCGTCTTTGGCCGAATAGAACATTTTGGTCGCTGCCAGCTGCGCTTCGTAGCCCGCCAGGTCAGTACCGGAGGCTTTGGCCATATGCTCGCGGGCAGCCCTGCCGGCCGGGGTGTCGGCACTCATGGTGGCCATGATTTCGTACCAGGCACCGGTCAGCGCTTTGCCGAAGGCCGGGTTGTCCTTGAGGGTGTCGCTGTTTACCACCATCAGGTCGATGATTTCGCCAGGAATCTGGCTGGAATCGAACACCTTGGTCACGCTCGGTGTGGCTTCGATTTCGGCCAGCAGCGGGTTCCAGGTGGTCACGGCGGTGACGTCGCTGGTGGAGAAGGCCGCGACCATGTCGGCGTCGGAGGTGTTGACCACTTTCAGGTCTTTCTCGCTGAGGCCGGCTTTTTCCAGGCCGCGCGCCAGCAAGTAGTGGGACACAGACAGCTCGACCAGGTTGACGTTCTGGCCCTTGAGGTCACCCAGGGTTTTCTTCTCGCCCTTGAGCACGACGCCGTCGTTGCCATTGGAGAAGTCGCCGATGATCAGCGCGGTGCTGTCCACGCCGCCAGCGGCCGGAATGGTCAGGGCATCCATATTGGTCATGGTGCAGCCATCAAACTGGCCGGCGCTGTACTGGTTGATCGACTCGACGTAATCGTTGATCTGCACCACATCAATATTGATGTCGTACTTTTTCGCCCACTTGTCGACGATGCCTTCGGCAGCGCCATATTCCCACGGCATCCAGCCGGCGTAGATGGTCCAGCAGACGCTGAAGTCGGATTTCGGCGCCGCATGGCTGTTGACGCTGATGGCAGCGGCCAGGCCGGCGGCGAGTACTGAACACAGACGGGACTTACGCATGGTGGAACCTCCAGTTCGAAAATGGGCGGGCAGGAGTGCGCGGCGGTTTCCCCACGAGTGGGGCGCGTTCTCCCGGGCTTTTATCCCGCCGTGTAACCTCGAAGGAGGTCGCCAACTCTCGGACCAGTCACCCGCAGATCTGTTGATCGCGGATCGGAACCCTAGTCAGCTATTGCAAATTGTGGTGCCGCGATCCCGCCGCAGCGGGTTGTTCCTGCACAGCTTGGTTATTGCGAACATCGTGCCAGCTCAATCAGGCCCCATGGGCTCGCGGGTTTTGCCCGCGCCACTCCAGGGCTGTGCGCCCTGGCGGTGCGTGTGAGCATCGGCGTGCTGCATTGCAGGGCGCTGCGTGTTACAGGTTTTTCTCGGCAGCCATCTGCATATAGCTGCCATCAAAACGCAGCAGGATGTTGTCGGCATTGCCCAGGCTGCGCTCCCCGCTGAAGGCGATGCCGAGCTTATCCAGACCCTTGCCGTCGTGGCCGAGCAGCTTCTGCTGATCGGCGAACTGGGCGACCCGCTGCATCAGCTCGGGCATCTTGTTGGCGCGGGCAAAAGCCAGCGCATAACGCGGCGAATAGAACGAACGCAGGGTGTCGAGTTGCTGGCTGAAATCCTCCGGCGTGGTGCCGGCGGCGCTGGCCATCTTCGCCCGTGCGGCGCGCCCAGCATCGGTGGGCATGCCCATCAGGCGCTGGGTTTCGAACCAGGCGCCGGTCAGCGCCTTACCCAGCTCCGGGTGTGCGGCGAGGACCTTGCTGTTGACCACGGTGAGGTCGACGATCTCGCCGGGAATCAGGTTGGAGCTGAACACCTGGCTGACCTGGGTCTGCTGCTTGATTTTGGCCAGAATCGGGTTCCAGGTGATCACGGCGTCGCCCTGGCCACTGAGGAAGGCCTCGGCAATCTGTGTGTCGGACACGTGCTGGATGGTCACATCCTCAGGCGTGAGCAGGGCCCATTCCAGGGCGCGGCTGAGCAGGTAGTGCGATACCGAGTTCTCCACCAGCAGCACGGTCTTGCCCTTGAGGTCCTTCAGGGTCAGGCCCGGACCGCGTAGCAGAATGGCATCCGCACCGTTGGAGAAGTCGCCGATGATCAGCGCGGTAGAGTCGACGCCTGCGGCAGCTGGGATGGTCAGCGCATCCATATTGGTCATCGAGCAGGCATCGAATTCGCCGGCGCTGTAGCGTTCAATCGAGCCGACATAATCCGGCACTTCGCTGACTTCGATACGGATGCCGTACTGATCCGCCCATTTCTTCACGATGCCTTCGCTGGCGGCATAACCCCAGGGCATCCAGCCGGCAAAGATCGACCAGCACAGCTTGAATGTTTTCGGCTCACTCGCAGCAGTGGCCGGTTGCAGTGGCAGGGCGGCGAGCAGACAGGTGGTAGTCAGGCGGGCGAGCAGGGTGCGTAGGGGCATGGGTAACCTCGGGTCAGTCAGCGGGAACAGGAAAGCGAACAGCAGTGCTGTGCGTTCTCCCGGGCTTTTATCCCGCCGTGTAACCCCTGGCCGTGGCCACTGCGTGAGGTCGTCGACTCTCGGACCAGCCATTCGCTGCAGGCTTACTCAGCGAACCGGAACCCTAGTCGACCATTGCAGATTGTCTGGCTGCAAGTTGCTTGCCGCCGTACGCATTTCCTTTATGCGTAGAACGCTAAGCGAGGACTGTGCCAGGTTGGTGTGTCTCAGCTGGCACGACGGACAATAGGGCACCGAAATAATTTGTCATGAAATCTGCTGAACCGGTGCGACGCACTGGATGGCATGGCCTGTTGTCTATTCATTGGGAGCAATCCCTGGCAGCGACAACGGTCGCTGCCGCACCCGCGGTCGAAGGAGGCCGCTATGTCATACAAATCCATGCTGCTGGCGTTGTTGGTTTTGTCTTTAGGCGGTTGTGCGGTCTATGGCGGCGGCAGTGGCTATGGTCACCGTGGTTATGATCGCGGCCATTCGCATACCTATTACCAGGTGCAGCGCTACCCGGTTTATGTGGTGCCGCAGCCAAAGCGCTACGGGGCCTATCACCATGATGGGCGACGCTATGATGATCACCGCCACGCACCGCGTTATTACGTGCCTGCACCGCAGCCGCGCCATTACCAAACGCACCAATATCATAAGCGCCACGATTACCGCATTGTGCAACCGCACGCTGGCTGGGATGGCCGCCGTGACCATTACCGCAACCAGCAACAGCAGCGTCATGATGCCCAATGGGGTGGAGAGCGCCGTGGTGGTGATCGGCGCGATGAGCGTAAGGGTTGGGAGCGGCAGCGCAACTGACCACCCTCTTTAGGTGCGCTACGAATCCGGCTCGCCTTCAAGTTGACGGCCGAAGAGTCGATCTTCGGCCAGTATCTCTTCCCGCATGGCCTGCGCCGCTGGTGACAGGCTATGCCCTGCGCGGCTGATGAGGGCGTAGGCGGATTGCTCGGTCAATGCACCTGCTTCCAGCGGCAGCCGGGCCAGGCGACCTGTCTGGATATCCTCGGCCACCACATCCCACGGCGCCATGCTCAGTACGTCGCTTTCAGCTACTAGTGTTTTGAGCACCATAAAGTTGTCGCATTGAATGCTCAGCGGCTGCTCGCGCCCGCTGAGTGCACTAAGGCTGCGCGCCACCGCCAGTGGCAGTTGGGTGCCTGCCAAGGGGTAATCGAGTAGATCGTGCATGCGCAGTGTTGTGTGGGCCAGCAGCGGATGGCCGGGACGGCAGAACAGCACCCCGTTGTGGCGCTGCAGTGGTTCGATGCACAGCAGTGGGTCACCGATTAGCTCGCGGCTGTCGGCGACAAACAGCTCCAGAGCGTCATCCAGCAGGCTGCTGCGCAGGTCCAGCCAGTTGCTGATCTGCAGGTTGACCCGCACCCGTGGATAGCGCAGCGCCATGCGGCCCACTGCGCGCGGTATCAGGCGCGCGGCCGGGTAGGGGCCGGCGCCCAGGCGCAGTTCTCCGGTTTGCAGATTACCCAACTGGCTGACGGCGTTCTTCAGCGCCTGGCTGCCAGCCAGCAGACGCTGGGCGTGCTCCAGCACCAGTTGGCCGTGGGTGGTCAGGCTGATGCCGCGGCTGTGGCGGTCGACCAGGTTACAACCTAGGCTGCTTTCCAGCGCTTGGATGCTGCGACTCAGGGCGGGCTGGCTGAGGTGCACGGCCTCGGCGGCACGGGCGAAATGGCCGTGTTCGGCGAGGGCGACAAAATGGCGAAGCTGACGAAGGTCATTCATGCGCTGATTGCATCATTTGTTGATTTGGAATGCATTGGAATTATTGCTGTTGCTTGGCCACTCTTCCCACACAGCCAATAACAATGAGCGACTCGCATGTTTTTACTGAATCGAACTGCCGCCGTGCTGCTGAGCCTGGCATTACCCCTGGTCAGCCAGGCCGCCCTGCCTGAGGAAGAAATCCGTCCGTCGATCAACCCGGAGCTGGCCGAGCACACCAAACACTTCGCGCAGAAGGTCTATCAGGTGGCCGGCAACGTCTATTCCGCTGTCGGCTGGCAGCTGGGTAACGTGGCGATGATCGAGGCCCCGGAAGGATTGATTATCATCGACACCGGTGAGTCGGTCAGCGAGTCGCGCAAGATCATGGCCGAGTTCCGCAAGATCAGCGACAAACCGGTCAAGGCGGTGGTCTATACCCACTTCCACCCGGACCACATCAACGGTGTGAAGGCTTTCGTCACGGAAGAGCAGGTGCGCAGTGGCGAGGTGCAAATCATCGCCCACGACACCCTGCTGGCCAATGTGGTGGCGCAGGGCGCGCTGGTTGGGCCGATTCTCTCGGTGCGTTCCGGCTACAGCTTTGGTGCCGGCCTGCCGGACAGTGACCACGAGCAGATGAACGCCGGGATCGGCCCGCTGGCCAAGGTTGAGGCCTCGACCTTTATCGCCCCGACCCTGACCTTCAAGGACAAACTCGACACGCGCATTGCCGGCCTGGACCTGCAGTTCTTGCATGTGCCCAGCGAAGCGCCGGATGAGATCATCGTCTACCTGCCGGATAACCGTGTGCTGATCAGCGCCGAGGTGGAGCAGGGGCCGACCCTGCCAAATATCCACACCCTGCGCGGCACCAAGTTCCGCGACCCGGTGGTGTGGGTCGACAGCCTGGACAAGCTGCGCGCCTATAAGGCCGAACATATGGTGCCGCTGCATGGTCGTCCGGTCAGCGGCCAGCAGCAGGTCGAGGAAGTGCTGCGCATGACACGCGACGGCATCGCCTATATCCATGATCAGACTGTGCGCTGGATGAACAAGGGCCTGACCCCGGATGAGCTGGTCGAGAAGGTCAAGCTGCCGCCACACCTGGCTGGCTACACGCCTTACCTGCGCGAGTATTACGGCACGGTGAAACACAGCGTGCGTCAGATCTACAACGGCTACCTGGGCTGGTTCCAGGGTGACCCGGTGGCCCTCGATCCGCTACCGCCAAAAGATAAAGCCGAGCGCCTGATTGCCTTGATGGGCGGGCGGGAAAAACTGCTGCTGGCCGCCGGCGAGGCCTACCTCAAGGGTGATTATCAATGGGCTGCCGAGCTGTCCAGCTACGCCATTCAGGTGGACAACGAGGATACGCTGGCCCGCGACATCAAGGCCCGCAGCTTCCGTAAGCTCGGCTACGCCAGCATGAACATTAACTGGCGCAACTGGTACCTGATGAGCGCCATGGAGTTGGAAGGCAAGCTGGCCGGTGAGGATATCCAGCAAATGGCCGTGAGCATGCGCAGTGCCTTTCTCTCGGCGGACATGCTGAAAACCTTTCCTGCGCGAATCTTCCTGCAGAACTGGATTACCCGTGTCGACCCGGAAAAGGCCAATGATGTCGAGTTGACCCTAGGTTTCAGCTTTCCGGATATCGGCGAGCAGTGGGCGCTGGAAGTGCGGCGCGGTGTAGTGCAGCTGCACCAGGGCATTCCCGAGGGCACCACGCTCAAACTGACCCTCGACAAGACGTATCTGGACACCGTAATGAGCGGCGAGAATGGTTTGCTCAAGGGCGCCTTGCTGGGCGATGTGCAGGTCGATGGCAGCCTGCTGGAGATCAAGACCTTCCTTGACTGTTTTGACTTTAGCGATACGCCGATTGCCCTGACCCTGCGTTGAGTGAGTAGGTGTGTGACCCGACCAAAGTGCGGACTCACTTGAGGCGTTATCAGGGCAGACTACTCAGGTTTTTCACCTGATTAAGGAGTGCTTTATGCCTGTTCTGATATTCGCCAAAGGCGCGCTGGCCGCGTTCTGGCTGATGGCGCTGCTCAACGTGATCTACCCCATGGGCGAGGGCTGGTACCTGGCCGTCAACCTGATTGCCGGTGGCATGCTGCTGGCGCATCTTGGCGAGCTGCTGCTGTTCAAGGCCCGCCTGGTCGGTCAGCCGCAGCCTTGGTTGCAGCGGGTGCAGGTGCTGTTGTTCGGCTTTATTCACCTGCGTGGTTTGGCGCGCGTGTAGATTTCTGGTGTGTGCTGCTCCGTTCAGCGCGGCGTTTGATGACGGCGTGCTGAGCAGAGGAGCCGTGATTGCTTACTTCTTGAATATGCCCGCGCAAAGCCTGTTCTGGCCGCGCATGCAGGTACGTCCTCAGGTCGCCTGCTTTTCGCTCTGGTGGTCATCCTGTCATAGGCATAGCCGCTTACTTCGTGTGTAACGGCTGTCGCGCTTATGCGTCTATTGCTTGCCTGATGCTGGTTGTGTCACTGCGCGGGGTGTCCGTCCATCGGCAAACCGCCTAAGAATGCTCCCTGTTAGTGCGATTCTTGCTTGGTCAATAAAAGGTGTGGCGCTGCAGTTACAACTTAAAACAGGTAGGTAACGCCACTTAATAGGCGTTTTGTAATTATATGAGCGGATTCTTTATTGCTATTTCATCTATCTCTGTTGTGAAGTTTGTCTCGGTCTGTATGGGAGAATTCTGAAATGAATTTGGTGGCATATTGCTATTAAATTCAGCGATTGGTATAAATTTGACGGCATTCGAATAACTATAACTCAGATGACTTTTTATTGACGGCGTAAAATTGGCGCCTCACTAAATGACTGCTACAACATATTCGGAAATTATCTGTTCATGAGTACTTCCAGCGATATTTCAAGTTTGTTCAAGCTGTTCGGTGGACGTTCAGCCCACTACCAGGAAATCTCTCAGGAAGACGAGAAACAATCCTCCATGGAGCGGTGGCCGGGTGTGGCCAAGGTCGAGCTGTCCGGCGTTGCCGCTGAGCCTGCGGTGCTGGCTCCGTCGGGTGCGGCGGTCCGTCCGGCGCTGTTTGCTGCTGTTGCTCCGGTGAGTCCGGCAATGGCGCCTGAGCCTGAGCCTGCGCCAAGCCCTGAGGCTGAGTCTCAGGCTAAAGCTGTTGCTGTACCTTATGCCGCTCCGGATTGGGCATCAGAAAGCTTGCACAGCCTGCTCGGTAAACTGGCTCAGGAAGATCGCCGGGAGGTCGTCAGCGCGCCTGTTCGTGTGGTCCGCCCACGTCCGAATCTTGCCAACATCAAGATCATCGCTGTGATTTCTGCCAAGGGCGGGGTCGGTAAAAGCACACTCGCTGCAGGCTTGTCTGCTGTGATGCAGCGTCAGGGACGCGCAGTGCTGGCACTTGACCTTGATCCGCAGAGTGCGCTGATCAATCATTTGGGTGTCGCCATCGATCCGATGCAGGTTGCTGCCGAAGGTCTTGCTCACTGCGTCGCCGATGCGCAGATGCGCGATTTTTGTCAGCCAACGCCCAGCGGAGTTTTTGTCCTGCCGTACGGCATGGTTGATGAAGGTCAGCGCCGTACGTTTGAACGGCAGTTGGAGGACGAACCTGATTGGCTAGCACAGCAGCTTTCTGAGCTGCAACTGGCTGACGGTTCAGTGGTCGTGCTGGATACCCCGCCGGGTCCTTCGGCGTACTTGCAGCAAGCCCTTTCGGTTGCCAATGTGGCCGTGGTGGTGAGCTTGGCTGATGCAGCTTCTTACGCCACGCTGCCGATGATTGATCGCCTGCTTAGCACCTATACAGCTGATCGAGCGGATTTTTACGGTGCGACGTATGTCATCAATCAGGTCGACCAATCGCGCAAGCTGAGTAAGGACATCACGCAAATCATGCGCGGTATTCTGGGCAGTCGGGTGGCAGGCATTATTCACCGTGACCAGTCTATTGCCGAAGCCCTTGCCTACAACCAGAGTGTGCTGGATTACGACCCGAGTGGGCAGGGCTGCCACGATCTGCAAGCCATCGCCCTGAACGTTCTTGCCAAGCTCTTTGCGACTCAGCGGAGTGAGCAGTTGGCATGAATTTAACCGGCATGTTTCGTGCCCGACGTGCTACTCAGGGATCTACTTCACCCTATGTGCTAGACCGGCCGACCTGCGCTGTTCTGGTGCTTGTGGTCGTGGCTCTGCTGGCGTTGATGATCATCGTACCCATGGATGTAGAACAGCAAATGCTGTTCTCCGCTGGGTGCATGATCGCAGCCCTGGTGTTGCGTCGTGCGGCGAATCGCGTCGCCATTCTGGCCATGGTGGTGCTCTCCGTTGTGGCCTCGCTGCGCTACATGTATTGGCGTCTGACCTCATCCCTCGGCTTCGACAACTGGCTCAATATGCTGTTTGGTTATGGCTTGGTACTGGCCGAGCTCTACGCCTTGCTGGTATTGCTGTTTGGCTATTTGCAGACGGCCTGGCCGCTGCAGCGCAAGCCATATCCGCTTCCGGCAGACAGCAGTGTCTGGCCAACTGTCGATGTATTCATTCCGACGTATAACGAGCCGCTGGATATCATCAAGCTGACTGCTTTTGCAGCGCAGGCGATTGACTGGCCCAAAGACAAGTTGCGTGTGTATGTGCTTGATGACGGTCGCCGGGACGAGTTCCGCGAGTTTTGTGAGTCGGTGGGGATCGGCTACATCATTCGGCCGGATAACAACCATGCCAAAGCCGGCAACCTCAACTTTGCCCTGACCCAGACATCAGGCGAGTACATTGCCATTTTCGATGCGGATCACGTGCCGACGCGCTCCTTTTTACAGGTGGGCATGGGGTGGTTCCTTAAAGATCCGAAGCTGGCGATGCTGCAAACGCCGCACTTCTTTTTCTCTCCCGATCCGTTTGAAAAGAACCTCGACACGTTCCGCTCCGTACCGAACGAAGGCGAGTTGTTCTATGGGCTGGTACAGGACGGTAATGACCTGTGGAACGCCACATTCTTCTGCGGTTCGTGCGCCATCATCAAACGCGCTCCGCTGGAAGAAGTGGGTGGAATCGCCGTTGAAACGGTGACCGAAGATGCGCACACCGCCCTGAAACTCAATCGCCTGGGTTACAACACTGCGTACTTGGCGATACCTCAGGCAGCCGGTTTGGCCACGGAGAGTCTGTCCGGTCATATCGGGCAGCGCATTCGCTGGGCGCGGGGGATGGCACAGATCTTCCGCACCGATAACCCGCTGCTTGGCAAAGGCCTCAGCCTTGGGCAGCGGTTCTGCTACCTGAATGCCATGTTGCACTTCTTCTATGGCTTGCCGCGCCTAGTGTTTCTCACGGCACCGCTGGCCTACCTGATTTTCGAGGCGCAGATTTTTCAGGCACCGGCCCTGCTGATTGTGGCCTATGCGTTGCCGCATATCCTGCTGGCCAGCGTCACCAACTCAACCATCCAGGGGCGCTTTCGTCACTCGTTCTGGAACGAGGTTTATGAGTCGGTACTGGCCTGGTACATCATGCGCCCTGTGTTGTTGGCCATGGTCAACCCCAAGCTTGGCAAGTTCAACGTGACGGCCAAGGGTGGGATGATCGATGAAAGTTATTTCGACTGGAAAATGGCACGGCCGTACATCGTTGTCCTGGCGCTGAATCTTATCGGCATGTTGGTGGGCGTGGCCAAACTCGGGTTCGATCCAGATGCCAGCGCCGTGACCTTGCTGATCAACCTGGTCTGGACGCTGTACAACATCATCATCAGCGCAGCCGCCGTTGCCGTAGCCAGTGAGGCGCGGCAGATCCGCGCCGAACCACGTGTGTTTGCCACCTTGCCAGCCATGCTGGGCCTGGCCAATGGCAAGACAATTGCCTGCCAAACCAACGATTTTTCACAACGCGGGGTTGGTATTCATTTGCCTGAAGGTGTTCAGGTTGCCTGTGGTGAAGAGGTGCATGTCTCCCTGTTTCGCGATGGTGAAGAGGGCGTTTTTCCGGCCAGTGTGGTGTTCAGCCATGGGCAGACCCTGGGCCTGAACTTCGCCAACCTGACCTTGCAACAACAAAGTGAACTGGCACGCCTGACGTTTTCGCGGGCTGATACCTGGGCCAAGAGCTGGGGCACAGGCGTGGTGGATACCCCGCTCGGTGCCCTTGCTGAAGTGACCGGTATTGGATGGCGCGGGATATGCCTGTTGTCGCGTGCCACGTTCGATGAATCCGTGCGTCATGTTCGCGCCCTGTCTTTTACCTTTAAATCCACTCCGAGGAATCCATGAGTCAGAAACGCAAAGGCATGCTATCCCTCTGGTTCATCTTGTCGATTCCATTGCTTACTTCAGCCTTGTCGACTGCCTGGGCTGAAGAGGTTGTCGAAACGCAGGAGCCTGTCACTGAAGACGGTGCGTTAGTCGAAGAAGTGGTTGTTCCCGAGTTTGTTCCGACCTACAGCGCCACGCTCAAGCAATTGGGGGCCAATTACCCCATGCACTTGCGCGGTATTGAAGGCAGTGACAGCGTCAGCTTCGATGTGCGAGCCGATCAAGTGGTGACCAAAGCCCGGGTCAACTTGGAATACAGCTACTCGCCTTCTCTTCTCAGCGATCTCTCGCAGATCAACGTGATGGTCAACGATCAGGTGGCAGCCAGTCTGCCAGTTCCCAAAGAGACCGCGGGTACATTGCAGCAGCAGGTGGTGGATATCCCGGCGCATCTGGTGACCGAGTTCAACCGCCTGACGCTACAGCTGATTGGCCACTACACCATGATGTGTGAAGACCCACTGCATTCCAGTTTGTGGGCCAAGGTCAGCAACACCAGCCAACTTGAGCTGGAGACCACGCAGATTGCCTTGCCCGACGATTTGGCTCGGCTGCCTTTGCCGTTCTTTGATGGCCGTGATTCGCGTGCGCTGGAATTGCCTTTCGTGTTCGCCAGCAGCCCTGATAATCGCAGCCTGGAAGCGGCGGGTGCGGTCGCGTCCTGGTTTGGTGCATTGGCCAGTTATCGTGGTGCGCGGTTCCCGGTTAGCCTGGCGCAATTGCCTGAGAAGGGGCATGCGGTTGTTGTCATCGTGGGCAGTGCTTCCGTGGCCGGAATTGAACTGCCACAGAGTGCGACACCAACGCTGAGCATGATCACCAACCCCAATGATCCGTTCGGCAAGCTGCTGGTGATTGCCGCCCGTGATGGCGATCAGCTCAAACAGGCCGCCCTGACTCTGGTCACGGGCAGCAAGGTGCTGGCAGGCGCCAGTGCGCAGATTGAGCGGTTTGACAGTCTGCAGCCCCGTAAACCCTATGATGCGCCGAATTGGTTGCCCAGCGACCGTCCGGTACAGCTGGGGGAACTCAGCGACGCTAAACGTTTGAGCGTTTCTGGCTACGACCCAGGCACCATCAATCTCCCCATGCGCCTGCCGCCTGATTTGTTCAACTGGCGGGAAAAAGGGGTGCCACTGCATCTTAAGTACCGTTACACCCCGCAGCCGGTATCAACCAACTCGTCGCTGCTGATCAGCGTCAGCGGCAAGTTCATCAAATCGCTGCCATTGCCGTCGCAAGAGAGCTTGAAGGATGACGAGTCGTTGCTGGCCAAGCTGCAGGATGATGAGAGCCTGCTGCAAGAGAGCAAGCTGCTTCTACCGCTGGACAGCCTGCCACTGCAGTCTGCGCTGCAACTGCGGTTTATGTACGACTACATCAAGCAGGGTGAATGCCGCGACATCATCATCGACAACATGCGCGGCACCATCGAGGCGGACTCCACCCTCGACCTCAGTGGTTATGAGCATTTTATTGCCATGCCCAACCTGGGCGTGTTTCAGAGTAGTGGTTTCCCCTTCACGCGTATGGCTGACCTTTCAGAAACGGCTGTCGTGATGCCAGCGAATGCCGGTGTCGAAGAAATCTCCCTGTACCTGGATGTCATGGGTCGCTTCGGTGATTCGACTGGTCTGCCGGCCAGCGCGGTCAGCGTCACCCAGGGTGATCAGGATGAGCCGCTGGAAGGTAAGGATTTACTGGTGCTGGCAGCTGGGAGCAATCAGCCCCTGCTGCAACGCTGGGCGGATCATTTACCGGCCAGTCTGACGGGGCAGTCGAGCTTTGAAATGTCTGATCTGGTGCACCGTATGCGCACCTGGGTGGGTTCCGATACCCGTGCCAATCAACGTCAGGCGCGCAGCAGTCTGGCACTCGCAACAGGGGGCGCCGGTGCCTTCCTGACTGGCTTTGAGTCGCCGCTCGACAGCGGACGCAGTGTGGTGGTGATTGCTGCTGCCAGCCCGGACAAGCTGGTCGACATCAGCTCAGCCCTGCGGGGTGGTGAGGATTACGAAGAGTCAATCCAGGGCAGTTTGGCCGTGATCAATGGCAAACGCATCAGTTCGCTGGTCGCCGACGAGCAGTATTACGTGGGTGAGCTGGGCTGGCTGCGTTATCTGCAATGGCTGCTGGCACACAATCTCTTCTGGATGCTGCTGCTGACCGCTGTGGCGGTAAGCCTGGCTAGCCTGTTGCTGTTCTTTACCCTGCGTGCCCGTGCAAATGCACGTTTGAAAGATTGAGGCAGATCATGAAACTGCCTGTATTGGGACTGTGCGCAGGTCTGCTATTTATGGCCGGCGGCACGGCGGCCAATGCCGCCTGTACCGCTGAGTGGCCGTATTGGCAGCGATTTGCGGAGCACTGGGTGCAACCGGACGGCCGTGTGCTGGAATCAAGCCTGGAAAAGAACCACAGCACCTCTGAAGGGCAGTCCTATGCACTGTTCTTTGCGCTGGTCGCCAATGATCAGGCGCGGTTCGAGACCATCTGGCGCTGGAGCCGCGAAAACCTGATGGGCAATGCCCCACAAACGACTTTGCCGGCCTGGCTTTGGGGGCAAGGTAAGGATGGGGTGTGGAAGGTTCAAGATGCCAACTCGGCCTCTGATGCTGACCTGTGGTTTGTCTACGCGCTGCTAGAAGGTGCACGTTTGTGGCAAAAGCCGCAGTACCGAGACGATGCCCTGAGCCTGTTGGCGCAGATCAAGAAGCAGGAAATCACTGAGCTGCCAGGTCTTGGGGCCGTGTTATTGCCTGGGCCGATTGGTTTCTCGCACATTGGTCACCTGTGGCGCATCAACCCCAGTTATCAGCCTCTACCGCTGATGCGGCGGCTGGCTGCAGTTGATCCCAAGGGGCCGTGGAATGCCATCGCCGCGCACACCGCCACCCTGCAGAACGAAGCGGGTGCCCATGGTTTTGCGGCCGACTGGATTGGCTACCGCGCCGTGTCGGACAGCGCTGGACTGTTCGCCAGTGACCCAATGAAAGGCGACAGCGGCAGTTATGACGCCATTCGCGTCTATCTCTGGGCCGGAATGACGCACCCCAAAGACCCGCTGGCTAAACCGCTGCTGGCCAGTCTGCATGGCATGGCACGCGCCACCGCCTCCACTGGTTTGCCACCAGAAAAGGTCAATGTGCGCAATGGCAGCACAGAGGGGCAGAGCCCAAGTGGTTTTTCCGGCGCTTTGGTGCCTTATTTCCGCGCCAAGGGTCAGCCCTGGCTGGAAGAATTACAGGATCAGCGTGCTCGCGCCGCGATTGATCACTGGATTGCGGGCACTGGCCCGGCGCCTTTCTATTACGACTACATGCTTAGCCTGTTCGGTCTTGGCTGGGCTGATCAGTATTACCAGTTTGCGGCTGATGGCCGTCTGCAACCGCGTTGGGAGAGTTCATGTTCCGCTACCGCCCCTTAACTCTGGCGCTGTTGGCTGCGATGGCCCACGGCAGTCTCCAGGCCGAGACTGAGGGCACGCACACCCTGCTGATTGAACAAGGGCAATTCTGGCAAAACCAGGAGAAACCCAAGCGTGCTACGGAAGTGTGGAACAAGCTCTTGTTGCTCGACGCAAACCAGCCTGATGCACTTTATGGCCTGGGTTTGATTGCGGTTCAAGCGGCCAAACCGGCTGAGGCCAAGCAATATTTACAACGTTTACAGGCGTTGCAGCCGCTGCCACGTCAAGCATTGTTGCTGGCGCAGGATATCCGCCTGCTGGACCCCGCCAACCAGCAGTTGCTGGATGAAGCGCGCTTGCTGGTGGAGTCCGACGAGCGTGCCAAGGCGGTGGATGTGTACCGCCGGGCACTGGGCGGCAAACCGGGGCAGGGTCAGGTTGGCCTGGAGTTCTACAACAACCTGGGTTATGTCGACCAGCATTGGACCGAGGCGCGACGGGGCATGGAGCGGCTGCAGCGCGAATACCCCAATGATCCCTATATCGCCTTGTTTTTGGCCAAACACCTGGCTCGTAATCAGGGCGCGCGTGAGGAGGGCATTCGTGCCCTGGCCAAGTTGGCTGAGCGCGAGGACATTGGCGGGGATGCGGATGAAAGCTGGCGCCTGGCACTGACCTGGATGGGCCCACCCAAGCCCGCGCAGCAACCACTCTTCGAGCAGTTTCTGCGCACCCACCCGGACGATGAAGAAATCCGTGCCCTGCTGATCAAAGGGCGCACCCAGCCCAGTGCGGGTAGTGGTGCAGTTGCCTGGCGCCGTGATCCGCTGCTGGACAGTGGTTTGAAAGCCCTGGAGCAGGACAACCTGGCCGTGGCTGAACGTGACCTGACGGCCTACCTGAAATCTCATCCAAATGATGCCGATGTCCTGGGTGGCTTGGGTATTTTGCGTCAGCGTCAGGAACGCTTCGAAGATGCCGAGGTGCTGCTGACCAAGGCAGTCAAGCAAGGCGGTGGCCGCTCCTGGCAGCGTGCGTTGGATGACGTGCGCTACTGGTCCTTGTTACAGCGTGCGCGGGACAACTTGGCCCGTGACAAGGTGGCGGATGCCCGTCAGCAGTTGGAGCAGGCGCGCCGGCTCAAACCTAATGACAGTGAAGCACTCCTGGCCCTTGCTGAGTTGCAGGCCCAGCAGGGTGAGTTAGCTGCCGCTGAAGCCGGATACCGGCAGGCACTGGCAGCGCGCAGCCAGGAAGCCCGTGCATTGCGTGGGCTGGCTCAGGTTCTGGGTGAGCAGGGCAAGCCCGATGAAGCATTGCGTTTGCTGGAACGCCTGCCCAAGGCTGAGCGCGAGAAGCTCGGTGGGCTTGGGCAGTTGCGTGCTGAGCAGGCCTTGCAGCGCGCTCGTGCTGCCGAAAAACGGGGTGACACCTCAGCGATGCGTCAGGAGCTCGAGACCGCCCTGCGCGATGACCCAAACAATGCCTGGGCACGGTTTGCTCTGGCTCGTTTGTATGTGGACCTGGGTGCCGTCACGGAAGCACGCAGCCTGATGGATGGGCTATTGGCCAACAAACCGGATGACCGCGACGCGCTCTACACCAGCGCTCTGTTGTCTATTCAGTTGAATGAATGGCAGCAAGCGCAAACCACCCTTGCCCGTATTCCGCGTGATGCACGCAATGCCGACATCAATCGGCTGGTGGAGGAAGTGGAGTTCAACCTACAGTTGCAGCGTATCAATGAACTCAGCCGCAGTGGCCGCAAGGCCGAAGCGCGCGCGTTCTTGCAGCGTATCGAGCCGCAGGCGGATGCCAAGCCAGCGCGTCTGGCCGCTTTTGCTGCGGCCTATGCCGATGCCAATGATCCGCAGCGGGCGATTGCCATCATGCGTGACTTGCTGGCCCGCAGCCCTCGCGCAGATCTGTCCCTGACGTTGAGTTATGCCAGTGTGCTGCTGGAAGCCGAGCAGGATACTGAGGTCGCCGGCATTCTGCGTGATTTGCAGGGGCGCAGCATGACCGTCGAGCAGCGTCAGCAGTATGACGATCTACTGTTTTATTACCGGGTTCGCCAGGCTGAGCAATTGCGTCAGCGTGGCGAACTGGCGGCAGCTTATGACACCTTGGCGCCAGCCTTGGCGCAGCGCCCTCAGGATCGTCTGGCAGTGTCGGCACTGGCGCGCATGTATGGCGCCAACGGTGATACCAGCAAGGCGCTTGAGTTGTTCAAGCCGCTGGTCAAACGTCATCCGAATGATGCCAATCTGCTGGTAGGTGCCGCTGATATGGCGGCTCAGGAAGCTGAAAACGCTTACGCCGAAGATGCCCTGGAGCGCGCATTGAAGCTGGCGCCCAATGAGGTTGATATCCTCACCACAGCTGCCCGGGTATACCGTTTCCTGGGCCGCACCGGAACGGCTGCCGAGTTGCTCGGTAAAGTGGTCGCCCAGGAAAAACTGGAGCAGACCCCGACCTTTGCGGCCAACACTCGGCCGGCCGCAGCGCCCGCCAATCCGTTTGCCGGCATTGGCTCCGCAACCGTTGCACAGGATGCGATTCCAATGCCTGTTGAGAGCTTGGCCGTGGCGCCGCACACAAGCGCGCAACGTCCTCTGGAGTTGATCCCCGCTCCGGTTGAGCAGCAGGCCACGCGCACAGCCCCCGCTTTGCTTGCGGAACCGCTGACGACTCAGCAAACGCCATTAAGGGCCAGGGCGGACGTGCAACCGGCCAGCAACCCTTTTGTCCTGAGCGACGATACGGCTGAGGTGGACCCGCGTGCGGGCATGAGCGAGGCCGCGCGGGCGCTGGACGACATCATGCAGCAGCGCAGCCCCTATCTGGTTCAAGGTCTGACGGTACGTACCAATGACAGTGAATCGGGGCTGAGCAAGATCACGGATATTCAGGCTCCATTTGAAGCCAGTATGCCGCTAGGTGATAACCGTCTGGCTGTGCGCGTCACCCCGGTTGCGCTGAATGCCGGCAGTGTGGGTGAGGGTGCCCGCGATCGCTTTGGCGGTGGCCCCGTGGCAACGCTGGCCAATCCTGGCGTTGCTCCTGGTTCGCAGAAAGATTCTGGGGTTGGCCTGGCCGTGGCGTTCGATAACCCAGGGGAGGGCTTCAAGGCTGACCTGGGTACCACGCCACAGGGCTTCCTCTACAGCACGGCAGTCGGTGGCGTGAGCCTGGAACGCAGTGTTGCCGGTAGCCCGAACCTGCATTGGAGCACCAAGCTGTCGCGCCGCGCCGTGACGGACAGTCTGTTGTCTTTTGCCGGTGCCGAAGATCAGCGTACCGGGCAACAGTGGGGTGGAGTAACCGCCAACGGTGGGCGCGCTCAGCTGAGCTTTGATGACCGTGAAGTTGGTGCCTATGCCTACGTCGGTATGCACCGCTTGATGGGTAACAATGTTGAGGACAATGACCGGTTTGAACTGGGCTCCGGTGTGTACTGGTACCTGCAGAATGACGAACAGAGTCAGTCGACCATTGGCCTCAACCTGTTGGGCATTGGCTACCAGGAGAACCAGGGGCACTTCACCTTCGGCCATGGTGGTTATTTCAGCCCGCAGACGTTCTTTGCCATCGGTGTGCCGGTTACCTGGGCACGGCGGTTTGACCGCCTGACCTTCCAGTTGAAAGGTTCGGTCGGCGTACAAACCATCCAGCAGGATGATGCCGACTACCACCCTGGCGATGCCGCGCTGCAAGCCGCGGCCAGTCGTGCCCTGGGACGTGAAGCGGTGTACGAGGGCTCAAGTGATAGCGGCATCGGCTACAACCTGAGCGGCGCTGCTGAATACCGTCTGGGCAGTAATTTCTTCGTCGGTGGTCAGGTGGGTGTCGACAATGCCCAGGACTATCGCCAATTGAATGGCGGTCTCTACCTGCGTTACATGTTTGAAGACATGACCGGGCCGATGGCGCTGCCGGTTTCTCCCTATCAATCCCCTTACGCTAACTAAAGGTTTTTCGATGGCATCTTCATTGCTCGCCGGCCTGTCCATTCTGATCATTGGCGACAGCCACATGGCGACCCCCAACTACCTGATCGGCGGCTTGCACGACGACCTCACCCGTAAGGGCGCCAATGTGCACTCCATTGGCATTTGCGGTGCCAATGCCGGTGACTGGCTTAAAGCCACCCCTGGTGGGGCATGTGGTGCGGCCGAGCGTCGTGGTAAAGAGCCAGCCGTGGTGCTACGTGGCAAGGCCACTACCACGCCGATCCAGCAATTGATCGCCAAGGACAAGCCTGACCTGGTGTTGATCGTGATCGGTGACACCATGGCCGGTTATGACAAGCCTTCGTTCCCCAAAGCCTGGATCTGGCAGCAGACCTCCGGTTTGACCAAGGCCATTGCCACGACCGGTACGCAGTGCGCCTGGATTGGGCCTAACTGGGGTACAGAGGGCGGCAAGTACGGTAAGACCTACGCCAAGGTCAAACAGATGTCGGCGTTTCTCTCTACCAACGTCGCGCCGTGCAGCTATGTCGACTCGCTGAAGTTCTCCAAGCCTGGGCAATGGGCCACCACGGATGGTCAGCATTTGAATGCCCAGGGCTACCAGAAATGGGGTACTGCCATCAGTGCCGCGCTGGAAGATGTGCGCAAGAACGCCGCCAAATAACTCACGCCTTAACCCTTTTGCCATGATCTGATCGAGGAACCCTTCGATGTCTTCTTCCGTACTTGCTGGCCTGACCCTTATGGTTCTGGGCGAGAGCCACATGAGCCTGCAGAATCACCTGACCGAGCCACTCAATGCGGCCTTGGTGGCAAAAGGTGCCAAGGTGCACTCCATCGGCGCCTGCGGTGCCAGTGCGGCGGATTGGCTGATCACCAAGAAGGTTGACTGCGGCGCCGTACAGGACAACACCGGCAAGCTGGTCCTCAAGGGCAGCGGTGCGACCACCACCCCAATCAAGCAGCTGATTGCGCAGAAAAAGCCGGATGTGGTGGTGCTGGTCATCGGTGACACAATGGCTTCTTATGACAAACCAGCGTTTCCCAAGGCCTGGGCCTGGCAGAGTGTGACCAACCTGACCAAGGCGATTGCTGAAACCGGCACCAAATGCGTGTGGGTAGGGCCGGCCTGGGGCAAAGTGGGCGGCATGTACAAGAAAAACGATCAGCGTACCCAGCTGATGTCGAAGTTCCTCGCCGCCAACGTGGCGCCGTGCACCTACGTCGATTCGCTGGCGATGTCCAAACCAGGGCAGTGGATCACTACGGATGGCCAGCATTTCACCGTGGCCGGTTACAAGGCCTGGGGCAATGCGATTGCCGACGCGATGGCCAAGCTGCCAGCCGCCAGCCTTAAGGGAG
Source organism: Pseudomonas sp. 9AZ (assembly GCF_902506525.1). Lineage (NCBI taxonomy): Bacteria > Pseudomonadati > Pseudomonadota > Gammaproteobacteria > Pseudomonadales > Pseudomonadaceae > Pseudomonas > Pseudomonas sp. 9AZ. Next base: position 3,056,357 of record NZ_LR733840.1, on the reverse strand, counting down.
GCAAGTGATGCGCGCTCTGCTTAGCCTGTTCGCCCTGCTGCCGGTAAGCCTGTTGCAGGCCGCCGAGATTCCCCTGTACCCCACTGGCCCCAGTGAGGACTCCGCATTCCTGCGCTTCTTCAATGCCGGTGACACCGCGCTGGAGCTGAGTGCGGAAAATGGTGCCAGCCTGCGCCTTGAAGGCGATGTGCGCGCCTCCGACTTCCTCACCGTGCCTGCTGGCAAGCCGATCAAGGGCAACCTCAAGCAGGGCGAGGCGCAGCAAACGCTGGACATCAGCGTGGCGCCGGGTGAGTTCGCCAGCGTGGTCGGCATTGCCACGGAGCAGGGCCTGAACCTGGTCACCGTGCGCGAAGTGCCGGACGACTTCAACGCACTCAAGGCCTCGCTGGCCTTCTACAGCCTCGATGCTTCCTGTGCCAACGCCGGCCTGCAAGCGGCCGGGCGCAATGTCGATATCTTCAAGGATGTCGCCAATGGTGCCCTGCAGCGTCGTTCGATCAACCCGTTGAATCTCTCGGTGCAACTGCGCTGTGGCGGTGCTTCGGTGGGCGAGCCGCTGGCGCTCGGTGAGCTGGCTGCCGGTCAGCGCTACACCCTGTTCCTGGTGCCGTCGGCTGATGGTCCGCGCCTGTTCCAGGCCCTCGATAACCTGGCGAACTGACGTATAAAACATGGTCTTCACCTCGCTCGAGTTCCTGACGCTTTTTCTGCCACTCGTTTTGCTGATCTATGTGCTCGCGCGCCCGCAGTGGCGCAACGGCGTGTTGCTGGTCGGTAGTTGGGTGTTCTTCGGCTGGCTCAGCCCGATGTTCATGCTGCTGCACACGGTACTGACCGTGATTACCTGGATCGGTGGGCTGCTGATCGACCGAGCGCCGTTCGGTTCGAAGAGCCGGGTGCGCTGGTTGGCCGGGATGATCGTGCTCAACGTCCTGGTTCTGTGCTGGTACAAGTACGCCAACATCCTGGCAGCGACCCTCAATGAGGTGTTGATGTCCCAGGGGGCAATGCCGCTGGAGTGGCAGAAGGTGGCTTTGCCAGCGGGGCTGTCGTTTATCGTGCTGCAAGCCATTTCTTACCTGGTCGACGTGCATCGACGCACCGTCAAGGTCGAGCGCAGCTTTATTGACTATGCCACCTACCTGCTGATGTTTGGCCAGTCCATCGCCGGACCGATCATTCGTTACAGCTGGGTCAGTGAAGAGCTGTCCAACCGGGGACTCAGCTGGCGCAACTTTAGCCTGGGTGCTCGGCGTTTTATGATCGGCATGAGCATGAAAGTGTTGGTGGCCGATAGCCTGGCGCCGGTGGTCGATGTGGCGTTTGCGTTGCCGGAACCGAGCTTTGTCGATGCCTGGATGGGGTGCCTGGCGTATTCGCTGCAGTTGTTCTTTGACTTCGCCGGTTACAGCGCAATGGCCATTGGTATCGGCTTGATGCTGGGGTTCCATTTTCCGGAGAACTTCAATCGCCCTTATCTTGCCCGCAGCATTCAAGATTTCTGGCGGCGTTGGCATTTGTCGTTGTCCAGCTGGATACGTGATTACCTGTACATCCCCTTTGGTGGTAACCGTGGCAGTCAGTGGCTGATCTACCGGAACCTGTTTCTGACCATGGCCATTGCCGGCTTGTGGCATGGCGGCGATAGCTGGAATTTCCTGCTGTGGGGCGCCGCCCACGGCGTGGCCCTTTGCGTGGCGCGCATCTGGAGTGGCGCTGGTTGGTTCAGTATGCCCAGAGCGCTTTCACATGTGCTGACACTGTTGTTTGTCGCCCTAGCCTGGACGTTGTTCCGCGCCCCTGATTTCGCCACAGCATTGACTATGTATGCGGGCCAGTTTGGGCTGCATGCATTTGCCATGGGCGATGCCTTGGCAGCCACTGTGCGCCCGACTCATGCTATTGCGGCGGCGCTGGGTGTGCTCTGCGTGATTGCGCCGGTTTATCAGCAACGCTTCGAAGCGCGTTTCAGCCAGAACACCCTGTTCTGTCTGTTGGGTTCTCTCTGGCCGGTATTGGGCTTTTTGTTGTCGTTTGCCTTGATTGCCAGCCGTGAAACGGTGCCCTTCCTGTACTTCCAGTTTTAAGGCCTGATGTCATGACGGATAACCAATATGCAGCGGCCGAAGGTTTAACCGCGAGGCTGAGTCCCCTGGCGGGCATGGTGATGTTTGCGTTCCTGGTTGCAGGCTTGGTTTCTGTGCTGTGGGCCATGTTTATCAGTGACAAAGTGGCGTTGCAGCCCACGCAGCCACTCAGTTGGGAACAGATTTTCGATGGCGCGGTGACCCACCGTATTGCCGAAGAGCTGGCGAATGTGCCGTTTGCCAAGCGGGCAGCGGACCTAGAGCGTGCCGCCAGTTGGTTGGCGATTGGTGATGCCGGCACCCGGGTGCGTCAAGGCTGCGCGAACTGGCTGTTTCTGACCGATGAGCTAAAAATTCACCCACATGCCGCTGCAGATGCTGATGCGCGTGCGCAGAAAGTCGCTGCGTTGCATGAACAGCTCAGCAGGCGTGGCATTCGCTTGCTGGTAGTGCTGGTACCGGACAAGAGCCGCATTGCTTCGCAGCAGTTGTGTGCCATCGAACGCTCACCACTGTTGGCCAGCCGTGCGCAGGATTGGCAGTGGGTACTGCAGGCCAAGGGCGTCGAGGTGTTGGATTTGGCTCCGACGCTGCAACCACTCGGCAGCGATGCTTTCCTGCGTACCGACACGCACTGGAGCGAAGTCGGTGCCGAGCGCTCGGCTGCAGCGGTGGCCGAGCGGATAGCCGCACTGGGCGTTAGCCCAACCCCGGCCAAACAGTTTGTGGCCAGTGTTACGGCGCCGCAGCCACGTCCCGGCGATCTGGTGCGTTTGGCTGGGCTCGATTGGTTGCCTGAGAGCCTGCAGCCAGCCATGGAGCAGGTGGCAGTCACCCAGATCAAGGAAGTGCTGGGCGCCGTCGATGAAGCCGCATTGGGCGAGGATGATCTGTTCGGCGACAGCCAACTGCCGAACCTTGCCGTGATTGGCACTTCGTTCTCGCGTAACTCCAACTTCATCCCTTTCCTTGAACGCGCGGTGGGTGCGCGAGTGGGCAACTTTGCCAAGGATGGCGGTGAGTTTTCTGGGGCGGCTAAGGACTATTTCACCAGCCCTGCGTTCAAACAGACGCCGCCTGAGGTGCTGATCTGGGAAATTCCTGAGCGTGATTTGCAGTCACCTTACCGCGACGACATCATGTTGGACGGCCAACCCGGTTGAGAGTATGAGCACTCAAACAAAAGGCCATGCTGCACCGCATGGCCTTTTGCTTTACGGGTTTACTGAAGCGCTGCTAGATGATGCCGCGCTCATCAGCATTGATCAGGCTGTGTAAGCCCCCGAGTGATTCCCTGGCTTGAGAGCGGGTCAGAAGCTTGGTCTGAACCGCTGCCGGAAGATCTGTGATGCGGATGACGCCTTTACTGATCAGCAAATGCACTAAATCGTCCACGACGCGGATCATGTCCAGGTCGCTTTGCTTCAGTTGCATAAGATTCGATTCAAGGTTCTGGCTGGCAAACCATGCTTGAATCTCGTCTGAGTCGGCCGTCAGGGTGTTGGTCATGCTCTCGAACGGCATCACCTCCACTCGCCGCAGGTGGCCGCTGGCATCCCGCTGGACATAGAACATCGGCATTATCCTTCCCTATGACCCGCCCTCGGCAAGTCCCGCTATTGAGCTTAGCTGGAACGTCGGCCCCGACCAGTTACAAAGCCCTGCTTCCTGCTGTATGCGGTCAATGCCGATTTAGTCGATGAACAACTGCTGCACCACCGAGAAGTCCTGCTTGCCTTTACCTTGCTTGAGCAGCAGGCGATACAGCTGCAACGCCAGTGCGCCCATGGGCGTGCTGCTGCCGCTGGCTTGTGCAGCTTCCTGTGCCAGGCCGAGGTCTTTGGTCATCAGTTCGGCCATAAAACCGCCGCTGTAGCCTTTGGAGGCCGGGGCGTTTTCCATCACGCCGGGCCAGGGGTTGTACTTCTCCAGCGTCCAGTTGCCGCCCGAGCTTTGCCGCATGATCTCGGCCAGAACTCCGGGCTCCAGGCCGTTGGCCACGCCCATGGCCATAGCTTCGGCGGTGGCGATCATCTGCACCGCCAGCACCTGGTTGTTGCATACCTTGGCCACTTGGCCTGCACCGTCGGGGCCGGCGTGGAAGATGTTCTTGCCCATGGCCTCGAAGATCGCCCGAGCTTTTTCCAGCGTGGTTGCCGCGCCGCCGATCATAAAGGTCAGGGTGCCTGCTGCTGCACCGGCGGTGCCGCCGGATACGGGCGCGTCGAGCAGTTCGATACCGCGCGCGGCCGCCGCCTGATGCACCTTGCGTGCGGACTCCGGGGCGATGGTCGAGCATTCCAACACCAGGCTGCCGGGCTTGAGCGCGGCCAGCAGGCCGTTATCACCCAGGTACAGGCCTTCGACATGCCGGCTGGCCGGCAGCATGCTAACCACCACATCGGCATTCAGCACCGCATCCAGTGCGCTGCTGGCCGCTTGCGCGCCGTCCTTGGTCAGGTCCTCGACGGCTGCTTGCAATAGGTCGAAGACTCTCAGGTTGAAGCCGGCCTTGAGCAGGTTGCGCGCCATGGGCAGGCCCATGTGGCCGAGGCCGATAAAAGCGATTGTTGTCATTGTTATGCTCCTGTCGCGCTGAAAAGTGGCCGTTGCCGGGTTACAGGTCTGCCAGTGGGTGGGCGCCATCCCAGGCTGGGGCGAAGTGCGCGTCGATTACCTGCTGCGGAATGCTCGCCACATCCGGCCAGTGCCAGCGTGGCGCGTGGTCCTTGTCGATCAGCCGCGAGCGCACGCCTTCGGGGAATTCCGGGTGGCGGCAGCAGTTCAGGCTCATGGCGTATTCCATGCGGAAGACATCGGCTAGGGAAAGCTTCTGGGCGCGCTTGATCTGTTCCCATACCAGGTGCCCGGTCAGCGGGCAGCCGCCGGTCAGGGTCTTGGCGGCGCGGGCCAGCAGCAGGTCGCTGTCGCTGTGCAAGGCGCTGATGGCATTCCAGGCGTGGGGCAGGTCGGCGGTATCGAGCAGCTCGTCGATACGCGCGCGGCGCGGCAGCCATTGGGCCTCTGGCAGTTCGGTTAGCGCCTGGTTTTCCAAAGCCTTGAGCAGGCTGTGTAGTTGCTGCGGGCTCTGTTCCTGCCAATTGAGCTGGGCCAAACCATCGAGTAAGTCGTCCTGCTGGCTGTCGAGCAGCACGCGGTCGGCAAGGTCAAGATCCAGCGCATCCCTGGCGTTGATGCTGCTGGCGGTCAGGCCGAGAAACAGGCCGAGCTTGCCCGGCAGGCGCGCGAGGAACCAGCTGCCGCCGACATCCGGGTATAAGCCGATATTCACTTCCGGCATGCCCAGGCGGCTGCCTGGGGTGACGATGCGGATACCAGCGCCCTGCATCAGGCCCATGCCGCCGCCCAGCACATGGCCGTGGGCCCAGCAGATAAAGGGTTTCGGGTAGGTGTGGATGCGATGGTCGAGGCGGTATTCGTCAGCAAAGAAGCGTCGCGCCAGGGGCGGGATTTCGCCAGGGTGTTCGCGGCACTGGTGCACCAGCTGTACCACGTCGCCGCCCGCGCAGAAGGCTTTTGGACCATTGCCGCGCAGCATTACGCAGGCGATGCTCGGGTCGTCCGCCCAGGCCTTGAGCTTGGCATCCAGGGCTTCGATCATCGGCAGCGACAGGGCGTTTAGGCTCTTTTCCGCATCGAGGCTGGCAATGCCGATGCGGTAACCGTGTTGGGCCGGGCGTTCTTCGAATTGCACATTCATTGTGGTTGTCACCCTGCGGATTATTTATTGCGCCACTGCGGGTCGCGTTTTTCCAGGAAGGCGTTGACCCCTTCGCGGGTGTCGTCGGCGTCGAACAGGTCGACAAAACGCTCGCGCTCCTCACTCAGCCAGGTATTCGGGCTGCGCTCGCGGGCGCCCTGGATCAGCGGCTTGATGGTGCGCACGGCCACCGGGCTTTGCCGCGCGACTTTGGCCGCCAGCAGCAGGGCATGACCACGGGCTTCGCCAGTATCGACCACTTGCTCGACCAGGCCGATGCGCTGGGCGGTGTCTGCATCCACCCGCTCGCCGCAGAGGATCATGCGTTTGGCCCAGCCTTCACCGATCAACCAGCTCAGGTGCTGGGTGCCGCCGGCGCAGGGCAGCAGGCCGACCGTGGCTTCCGGTAGGGCCATCTGCGCCTGGCGTTCGGCGATGCGGATATCGCAGGCCAGCGCGCATTCCAGGCCGCCGCCCATGGCGTAGCCGTTGATCGCGGCAATCGATACGCCGCGGAAATCACGCAGCGCCTCGAAGGCTTCGCCGAAACGCCGGGCCATCTCGCGGGCACGGGCCTTATCGCCATCGGCAAACAGCTTGAGGTCGGCGCCGGCGCTGAAGAACTTGCCACCCTGGCCGGTAATCACTAGGGCGTAGATGTCATCGTCGCGGTTGAGGTGTTCAACCAGCAGCTTGAGGCCGATCAGCGAGTCGCGGTCCCAGGTGTTGGCCGGTGGCTGGTTGATGGTGATCAGCGCGGTATGGCCGTGCTTTTCCACGGTGAGCTTGTGGGTCAGGTCAAACACGCCGGGGTTGTAGGCTTCGATGGCGTTGCTCATAACGGTCCTCGTCAGGTTGCTCCCCTCGCCCTTTGGGAGAGGGGCCGGGGGAGAGGGCCTCGGGCGACGCCGACCCTCTCCCTAACCCTCTCCCCGAGGGGAGAGGGAATTAAAAGCTACAGCAAGCGATCAAGCATGCCGCCCTGATCCAGCAGGCGGCGGGCGATGATTACTCGCATGATTTCGTTGGTGCCCTCGAGTATCTGGTGCACGCGGCTGTCGCGCACCCAGCGCTCCAGCGGGTAGTCGTTGAGGTAACCGTAGCCGCCGTGCAATTGCAGGGCTTCGTTGCACAGGGTGAAGCAGTGATCAGTGGCAAAACGCTTGGCCATGGCGCAATACAGGCTGGCTTCGCTGTGGCCGTGGTCCAGCTTGTGCGCGGCGAGGCGCACCATCTGCCGGCTGGCGGTCAGATCGGTGAGCATGTCGGCCAGCTTGAATTGCAGAGACTGGAAGTCGCTTAGCGGCTTGCCGAACTGTTTACGTTCTTCCACATAACGCAGCGATTGCTCCAGCGCCGCTTGTGCAGCGCCCAGCGAGCAGCTGGCGATATTGATGCGCCCGCCATCCAGGCCCTTCATCGCGTAGACGAAGCCCTGGCCTTCTGGGCCGATGCGATTACCGGCGGGGATACGCACGCCTTCGAAGGTAATCGTGCGAGTAGGCTGGGCGCGCCAGCCCATCTTCAATTCATTGCGTCCGTACTTCACGCCGGGTGCATCGGCCGGCACCAGGAAGCAGGACACACCCTTGGCGCCGCTTTCGTCGCCGGTGCGCGCCATCACGATCAGCACATCGGTGGAGCCGGCGCCGGAGATAAAGCACTTGCTGCCGTCTAGTACGTAGTCGTCGCCATCACGCTTGGCGCGGGTGCGCAGGTGCGCGGCGTCGGAGCCGGCGTCCGGCTCAGTGAGGCAGTAGGAGGCCAGCAATTCGCCGCTGACCAGGCGCGGCAGCCAGGCATCCTTCAGCGTTTGGTCGGCGAAAGAGGCGAGCATCCACGAGGCCATATTGTGGATGGTCAGAAACGCCGTGGTGGCAATGCAGCCGGCCGACAGCTGTTCAAAAATCAGCGAAGCGGACAGGCGGGATAGGCCGAGCCCGCCATCCTCTTCATTTATATAAAGGGCCAGGTAACCCTGTTCGGCGGCACGCTTGATCACATCCACCGGGAAGTGGTGGTCGCGGTCCCAGTCGGCGGCATGCGGGGCCAGTTCACGGCTGGCAAACTGGCGGGCGCTTTCTACCAGCAGGCGTTGTTCATCGCTGAGTTCGAAATCCATTGGTGATCCTTAGCGGGATGGGTAATCCCCGGCAGTTAAGGCCAGGCCAACTCGTGATTAGCCTGGCGTTCGGTTACTTGAGTTGAATAGTCATATTTGCGCCTGCTACGGAGTCCTCATCGAACCAGCGGCTGGTGACCGTTTTGGTTTCGGTGAAGAAGCGCACGCCCTGTTTGCCGTAGGCGTGCAGGTCGCCGTAGAACGAACCCTTCCAGCCGGTAAAAGAGAAGAACGGCAGCGGCACCGGTACCGGTACGTTGATGCCGACCTGGCCGACTTCCACTGCGTGCTGATAATGCCGCGCCGCGCCGCCGGAGCGGGTGAAGATCGAGGTGCCGTTGCCGTAGGGGCTGGCGTTGACCAGTTCGATGGCTTCCTCAAGCGTATCGACTTCCATGCACACCAGCACCGGGCCGAAAATCTCTTCGCGGTACAGGCTCATCTTGGTTGTCACGCCGCGAAACAGCGTGGCGCCGATCCAGTTGCCGTTGGGGTAGCCCTCGACCGCGCAGTGCGAGCCGTCCAGCAGGCATTCGGCACCTTCCGCTTTACCTTCGGCGATCAGGCGCAGCACGCGTTGCTTGGCCTGCTGGCTGATCAGCGGGCCGAAGGCGGCGTGGCCATCGGTCCAGTAGCCGGGTTGCAGGTCGGCCATCTGCGCCTGCAACTCGTCGATCCACTGCTTCGATTCGCCGACAAACACCGCCACGCTGATCGCCATGCAACGCTGCCCGGCCGCGCCGCAACTGGCGCCGACCAGGTTGCTCAGCACCTGCTGCTTGTTGGCGTCGGGCATGATCACCATATGGTTCTTCGCCCCGGCAAAGGCCTGCACGCGCTTCAGGTGAGCGGTGCCGGTGCGGTAGATATGCTGGCCGACTGGCACCGAGCCGACGAAGGAAATCGCACGGATATCCGGGTGAGTGAGCAGGCTGTCGACCACCTCGCGCGCGCCGTGCAGCACTTGCAATACGCCCTTGGGCGCGCCGGCTTCGATAAACAGCTCGGCCAGGCGGTTAGGGGTCAATGGGTCTTGCTCGGACGGCTTGAGAATAAAGGTATTGCCGGCGGCGATGGCCAGGGGAAACATCCACAGCGGAATCATCGCCGGGAAGTTGAACGGGGTAACGCCCACGCACACACCGAGTGGCTGAATCCAGCTGGCGGTATCGATGTCGCGGGCTACGTTCTCCATGGTCTCGCCCATCATCAGGCTGGCGATATTGCAGGCCTGCTCGACCACCTCGATGCCGCGCCAGACATCGCCCTTGGCGTCGGCCAGAGTCTTGCCGGTTTCGCCAGCGAGAATTTCCGCCAGCTCGTCATGGTGTTCCTTGAGCAGATGCTGGTAACGCAGCATCACCCGTGCACGGTCGGAGACTGGCACTTCGCGCCAGGTGAGAAAGGCTGCCTTGGCACTGGCAATCGCCGCTTCGATTTCCTCGGCGGTGGCCTTGGGTGCCAGCGCCAGAACTTCCTGGGTCGCCGGGTCGGTGACTTCGATAAATTCGCGGGCGCGGCTTTCGCGCCATTCACCGTCGATCAACTGTGGGATTGCCTTGGCCATGCGTTCCTCCGGCGAACCTCAGGATGGGCTCGATTGTTGTTTTGTCCATGTTATAGCCGCCTTGCTCGGCTTTGTGGATTGACGATCTTGGTCTACAGATGGACTATCTTGGGTTTGAATCAATGGCCAGGATGTCCATGAGCGTGCAGGTCGATACCTCCAACTGGCCACTGCCGGCCAACGGCGTGCGCTTTATCACACCGCCCAGGTTGCGCCGCCTGTTGGCGCGCAGCCCGCTTGCGCAGGGCTGTTATCCACTGGCTCTCGGCTTTTACCCGCAGGCGCAGGGGCACCGTATGCATCGCCCGCATCCGGAGGATCACCTGCTGATCTACTGCCGTGCCGGGCAGGGCTGGTTGGAGACAGCGGATGGACGATTAGCTGTCAGTGGTGGCGATTTGTTGCTGTTGCCGAAAGGCGTGATGCATGGCTATGGCGCGGACGTGGACAAGCCCTGGACGCTGTACTGGGTGCATTTCGACGGCGATCTGGTGACAGAGTTTCTCAAGCCCTTGGGCAAGGGGCCGCTGTGGCGTATCGGCGTGCAGCCGCGCTTGTTGGCTGAGTTCGATGCCTTGCTCAACCTGCGCAAGCAGGGCTTGAATCTGGCGCATTTCGTTCATGCCGCGCACCAGTTGCAGGTGCTGCTGACTTCTCTGGCGGTGTTGCCGGCACGCACCACCCTGAAATCCGGGCGGGTGCTCGATGTGGATGCGGTACAGGCGGTGATGCGCGCCCACCTGCATGACGCGCTCAACCTCGATGAGCTGGCCGCGCAGTTCAAACTGTCGCGTTTTCACTTCGCCAAAACCTATCGCGCCCTGACTGGGCATGCGCCGATTCAGGACTTTATCCAGCTGAAAATGGCCCACGCCTGCCGCCTGCTCGATGAAGGCGAGCAGGGCATCCGCCAGGTGGCCGAGCAGCTGGGTTATGACGATGTGTATTACTTCTCGCGGCTGTTTCGCAAAGTGGTGGGCATGGCACCCAGTCATTACCGGGCGCTGCATCAGGGATAAGTCAGACGTTTTAGGGGGCAGGCGGCTGCTTTCCGGCCAAGGGCTGGGTCTGAAATATCAACGCTTAGTGCGAACCGATAGATTGCCGTTTATTGGCAAGTCGCTAACGTGCAGTCGGTTGGTTTACGCCTGACCCGGCTGATACAGCCGCGGGGGCTTCTGTGGGCAGCTTTAGGGTCAGGATGATGAGCACTGCACCCACACAGCCAATGGTTGCATATACCCCAGCAAAGCTGCCGCTGTAATTGGCCAGTAGCCCTGCGCCGTAATTGCCGAGCATGCCGCCAGAGCCTTGCATCACGTTGGCAACGCCAAATATGGATACCGCCATGGCGCTGGACGATGCCAGTTTGGAAACGTAAGCGGGGATAAGGCCGAAAATGGGATAGAAGGCCGTAGAGAACAGCGCCGCTGCGACTAAGGGCCAATACCCTGAGGGACTTACAACGAATATCAGTGCCGCCGTTACCACACAGCCGTAGACCAGCAACATGGCGGCGCGCAGCCCCGTACGGTCGGAGAGCCAACCGACTGCCAGCCCTGCAAACATGCCAACGAAGCCGATCACGGCCCAGACCTGTGCGCTGTATTGCACGTCAAAACCCAGTTCCGTGCGCAGGTAGGACGAGAGGTAGGTTTGGAACGGAAAGGTGGCAAACCCGATCAAGAAATTCATCGACCAGATCAGCAGCACCCAGGGTTGTATCAGCGCTGAGCGCTTGCTGGGCATTGTCAACTCAATGGCTATGGGCGCTACAACCGGCTGCGAGGTTGTGCTGAGCAAACCGCCTTTCTTGAAAACCACCAGAACGAGCAGTGCCATGGCCACGGTGAGTAACCCCATCCACCACCACACGCTGCGCCATTCACCTGGTGCGGCATACAGCGGCACCAGCAGGCTGTTGATCGCCACCCCATAACTGGTTCCGCTGGATACCAGGCCCATGGCCAACCCCCGGTAGCGGTAGGCCGTGACCCTAGAGATGACATCGACCATCGGTACAAACACCGTCGCTGCTGTACCCGCCAACAGGGTCAGTAATGCACCGATCACCAGGATGTTGTTTGACAGTGGAATCAGCAGTAACGCCAGTGCACACAACGCCCCGGAGGCCACGATCAACCAGCCGCCACCGATCTTCGGTGTCAGCCAGACAGCCAGCAAGGCACAGAGTAGAAAGCCCAGCTGCGCCGAAGCGGTGATACTGCCTACATAGGAGAAATCGAAGCCCAGGGAGGCCTGCATGTCCGGTACGAGCTGAGCAAACAGGTAAATCCCGAAACCATAGGTCGCGGCGACCAGGCTGGTTAGCAACACGACAATCGCAGCATTCAAACGCATGGTCTGCACCCTGTGGGTGGTTGGGATTGTTAGCACTCAGGCGCGGGTTGCAGCACGACGTGATTGAGGCACACCTATCCACGGATGTACTGCACCTGGCTGTGCGTCCATCTTTAAGTCAGCGTTAGGGGGCTATTGATCAAGCAGCGCCAGCGGTACTGATTTTTCAGTACGCTGCTGCAGGTGACTCTACTGAGCGGGCAGTTCGGACGACTGATAAAAGCGTCCTAAATATGTTCTATAACGCCATGTCTTTGGCTTTTTGCCGATCAGAAAACGTCCTAAGCGCTGTTCAATTGTCGTAAGCACTTCATGCCGTGCGGCCGTTTTAAGCCGTAGGGGTAAGCCACGGTTTGGGACGCGTCGATCGTGGCCAGTCTCCTGCGTTCCGGTAGGTCGGTTTTTAGCGACGGTATGAAGATGGTGTGCTTACGGGTTGCTCCACGCGCTCGCCTTGACTTGCCTAGCCGCCTTCCTTAGCGTGCCGTCTTCGTTGGATTAAGCAGGAATCAGGCATGAGCGCCGCCGATAACGTCAAACTCGAAGCCGGCTGGAAGGCCGCGCTGCATGCAGAGTTCGAGAAGCCCTATATGCGTGAGCTGGGGGATTTTCTGCGCAGTGAGAAGGCCGCAGGCAAGCAGATTTATCCGCCTGGCTCGCTGATCTTCAATGCGCTGAATTCCACGCCGTTGGCGCAGACCAAAGTGGTGATTATCGGCCAGGATCCTTACCACGGCCCTGGGCAGGCCCATGGTCTGTGCTTCTCGGTGCAGCCAGGGGTGAAGACGCCGCCGTCGCTGGTGAATATCTATAAAGAGCTCAAGCGCGACCTGAATATCGATATTCCCGGCCACGGCAACCTGCAGCATTGGGCGGAGCAGGGCGTGCTGCTGCTTAACACTTCATTGACGGTGGAGCATGGCATCGCCGGTTCCCACGCCAAGATCGGCTGGCAGACCTTTACCGACAAGGTGATCGAGGTGGTCAGCCAGCAGCAGGAACGCCTGGTGTTTCTGCTCTGGGGCGCCCATGCGCAGAGCAAGGAAAAGCTGATCGATGTCAGCAAGCACCTGGTGCTGAAATCCGTGCACCCTTCGCCGCTGTCGGCGCACCGTGGCTTTATCGGCAACGGCCATTTCAGCCGCACCAACAAGTTCCTCCAGCAGCATCAACTGAGCCCGATTGATTGGCGCTTACCTGCCGCTTAATAGCCGGTTAAGCCGCGTCGCATTGCTGTTCTGCCAGATCGCGGCGCAGGTCGCGCAAGCGGTGACTCAAGCGCTCGCGCTGTGCTTCATCGCTGTTGCTCAACAGCTGGCTGAACAGCGTGGCCAGCGCCTGGCGTGAGCGGCCATAACTGGCGCGGTACTCGTCGCTGTAGAAGCTCTCGCGTTGCTGCAGCAGGCGGGTTACTCGTTCGGCGAAGTCTGCGCTATCGCGTTCGGCGACCACCTTGCGCAGTTCGACCTGCCACAGTTGCCGATTTTCCAGCCACAGGCGGTTCTGCTCACCGAGGCTGTTGGCCCAGGTGGCGATATGCTCAGTTTGTGCAGTGTTCAGGCGGCCGAGCCAAGGCCGCAGGCGTTCCTGCATACGCGTTTGGCGTTCGCTGATCTGGGTGGCCAGCGGCGGATCGAGAAAGTCCTGGCGATCTTCCAGGTTGTCTTCATCCATCGCGGCGTAAAGCTCGCGGACCTGCTGTTCGCTCAGGCCCTGCAGCAACTCGATGGCGGTGGGGGTGATCTCGACGCCGATGCGGTTGAGCGCGGCATCGAACTGGGCAAATTGCTCAAGCAGCTGAGCGCTGTCGGGTTGCGGCTGGGCGAGGATGCTTTCGGTGGTTTGCAGCCAGTCGATATAGCGCGGCAATTCGGCGCTGCAATGCCATTGCAGGTGCGTTTGCAAGCGGGGTTTGAGCCAGGCCTGCTGCTGACTGTCGAGGTTCAGGTAATCGTTCAGCCGCCAGGGCACCAGCCAATCCAGGTTGCGGTACGCCAGGCCGGCACGGCTGCAGGCGCTAATCAGCAGGCTCAGGCAGATCAACAGCAGCAGGGTTTTCACGGCGGGCCAACGCAGTACGCTCATAAAGGATGCCTCGATGGTGAGGGCCTGAGAGTACCGCCGTCGCCTGCGGCTGGGTGGCTACAGACATATCTGTTAAACAAAAACTGCTGTTTTGCAGGCAAAAAAGAGCCCGCGCTAGGCGGGCTAAACGTGGTCGTTGTAATCGCATCAGCTGCGTTGCCAGAGCCTGAATAACGGCTCGGCGAGAAACATCACCAGAAACAGCCGCAGCACCTGCAGGGCCGTGACCAATGCCACCGAGAGGTGCAGGGCTTCTGCGGTCAGGCACAGCTCGGTAATGCCGCCGGGCATCATGCCGAGCATCAGTGCATTCTGGTTTTCCCCGGCCAGCCAGCCCAGACCTTGGCCCAACGCGGCGGCCGCGAGCATAGCGAGCAGGCAGAACAGCAGAATGCGCGCGAGAAACCCCGGTGCGCTGCGAAAGAAGTGTCGGTCGAAGTGACAACCCAGGGCGCAGCCGATCAGCCATTGACCGGTCTGGCCGAGGCCATCGGGCAAGCCCAGGTGCAGATCGAAGCTGACACTGGCTACGGCGCAGACAGTCAGCGGGCCGAGCATCCACGGGTTGGGTTGACCCAAACGTCCCCATAACCAGGCCAGCAGCGCGCCACCGGGCAGCAGTACCGCCAGCCAGGTCCAACTTACCGCTGCAGGTGCGGGTGGTGCGATGGGCGGCAGGCTCCAGGTGAAGATTGCCGGAATCAGCAATACCACCAGCAGTAATCGCAGGCTGTGGGCGGCGGCCACCTTGGCGGTTTCGGCGTTGTGCCGTTGCGCCAGGTTGACCATCTCGCTGGCACCACCCGGCATGCTGGCGAAGAACGCAGTGGCGCGATCCAGGCCGGCGCGGCGTAGCACGACAATACCGATCAGGCTGAGCAGCAGGGTGAGCAGGGCGCCGAGCAGAATCACGCCGAAGTGGCTGAGCAGTTGGCCGAATACTTCACTGGTGAAATGCAGGCCGATGGCGCTGGACACCAGCCACTGGCCGGTCTTGCGTCCGCCCGGCAGCTCGGTGATCAGCCAGCCGCTACAACGTGCGGCGATCACTGCCAGCAGCGAGCCGATGATCCACGGCAAAGGCCAGCCGATCAGGCTGGCCAGATAGCCGCCTGACAAGCCGACCAGGGGCGTGGCCCACCAGCTTTGCCAGCCGGTGAGCATGTGCAACTTAGGCATTGGCCAGTTGCGCCGCACGGCGCGAACGCCACCAGCGCAGACCTGGCAGGGCCAGCATCAGTGCGGTGAGTGCCCACAGGCACAGGCTGATCGGACTGCCCCAGAGGATGTTCAGGTCGCCGGCGGAGATCGACAGGGCGCGGCGCAGGTTGTCTTCCATCAGCTCGCCTAGAACGAAGCCGAGGATCAGTGCCGACAGCGGGAAGTCCAGCTTGCGCAGTATGTAGCCGAATACGCCGAGGCCGATCATCAACACCAGGTCGAAGGTGGTGCTGTGCACCGCGTAAACGCCGACCATGCTGATCACGGTGATCGCCGGCACAAGCACCCAGTTGGGCACGCTGAGCATGCGGGCGAACAGGCCAACCAGTGGAATGTTCATCACCAGCAGGATCACGTTGCCGATAAACAGCGAGGCGATCAGGCCCCAGACCACGTCTGGCTGCTGTTCGAACAGCAGCGGGCCGGGGGTGATGTTGTACAGCGTCAGTGCGCCGATCATTACTGCCGTGGTGCCGGAACCCGGTACGCCGAGGGTCAGCATGGGGATCAGCGAGCCGCAGGCCGAGGCGTTGTTGGCCGCTTCCGGCGCCGCCAGACCGCGCAGGTCGCCGTCGCCGAACTTGCCGTTCGGGCCGGCCATGCGTTTTTCCGTCATATAGGTCATGGCGCTGGCGATGGTCGCGCCGGCACCTGGCAGAACGCCGATGACAAAGCCGGCCACGGCGCTACGCACCATGGTCCAGAAGGTGAAGCAGAACTCTTTAAAGTTGAACAGCAGGCGGCCGCTGGCCTTCACGGCTTTCTGGCCGTTGTGGGTTTTTTCCAGCATCAGCAGCACTTCACTGACGCTGAAGAAGCCGATTACCACGATGACGAACTGGATGCCGTCCGACAGGCTGACGCTGCCGAAGGTGAAGCGATACACGCCGGTGGTCGAGTCCACGCCAACGGTGGCCAGGGCCAGACCGATCAACGCAGCCATCAGGGTTTTAACCGGTTTGTCGCCGACCATGCCGCCGAGGCAGGCGATGGCGAAAATCATCAGCACAAAGTACTCGGCCGGGCCGAAGGCCACCGCCCAGTTGGCCAGGATTGGCGCGAACAGCACCACGCCGCAGGTGGCGATCATGCTGCCGATAAACGAGCTGACGGCCGACAGCGACAGGGCGATCCCGGCCTTGCCCTGGCGGGCGAGTGGGTAGCCGTCGAGGGTGGTCATCACCGCCGCAGCGTCGCCCGGTACGTTGAGCAGAATCGCCGAGATACGCCCGCCGTACTCACAGCCCAGGTACACGGCAGCGAGCAGAATCAGTGCGGTTTCCGGTGACAGGCCGAGGGCAAAGGCCAGTGGCAGCAGCAGCGCTACGCCATTGATTGGGCCCAGGCCCGGCAACAGGCCGACGATGGTGCCGACAAAGGCACCGAATAAGGCTACCAGCAGGTTTTCCGGTCGCGTGGCGACTTCGAAGCCTTGCATCAAGAAATTCAGGGTTTCCATTTTCAGCTCTCCACAAAGGCTTCGAACAGGCCGAGGGGCAGCGGCACATCCAACAGGTAATCAAACAGGCCATACAGCAGCACACCCATCAGCACGGCGCTGATGGCGCAGGGTAGCGGGCGACCGGTGAACAGCAGGCCAAGGGCGAAGGTCGCCAGCGTTGTGCTGATGACAAAGCCGAGCACTTCGAACAGCAGCGCGTAAGCCAGCAGCGCCAGTACACACAGCACCGCACGTACGGCTGCGCGGGTATTCAGCGTCTGCTCCAGCAAGCCGGGCTTGATCACCAGCCACAGGCTGCCAGCTGACATGAGGCTGAGCAGCAGCAACGGGTAGGCGCGCGGCCCGACCGGGTCATAGGCGAAGGGTGCCTGGAAGCCCCAGGCGATGACGGCGAGAACGGCGCAAAACAGCAGCCAGCTCGCGGCGAACAGGCGAACGTACATGGAGGATTACCTCAGAACTTGGGCATCTAAAGCCTGCTCCCAGTGGGAGGAGGTTAGGGGAGGGGTTTGGGTGGTGCGGTTTATCACTGCCACCCCTCACCCCGACCCTCTCCCGCCTGGGGGAGGGTGGTGCTGGTGTTATTGCATCAGGCCGAACTCGCCAGCCAGCGCCTTGTATTCCTCAACTTGCTTGAAGACCAAGGCTTTCAGCTCGTCACCAGTGACTGACAGCGGCAGCAGGTCGCGCTGTTCACGCAGGGTGGCAAAGTCTTCACGGGCAAGCAGGCTGTCGAACTGCTGTTTCCACCAGTTGTACTGCTCGTCCGTCACCTCTGGGCCCATGTAGAAGCCGCGGATTACCGGCCAGACGATGTCGTAGCCCTGTTCCTTGGCTGTGGGGATATCGGCCAGTTTGCCTGGCAGACGCTCTTCGGAGAGCACGGCAAGGATGCGCACTTTCTTCGCCGCCAACTGCGGGGTGACTTCTCCCAGGCCGCTGCTGGTGACCTGAACATGGCCACCGAGCATGGCAGTTAGGGTTTCGCCGCCGCCTTCAAAGGCCACGTAACGCAGGTTTTTCGGGTCGATCCCGGCCAGGCGGGCGATCAGCGCGGTCTGCATCCAGTCCTGGCCGCCGATGGTGGCGCCAGCGCCGAAGACGATGCTGGTCGGGTCTTTCTTCAGAGCTTGGACCAGATCGTCCAGGCTCTGGTAAGGCGAGTCGGCACGTACGGTGATGGCGCCGTAGTCGGTGCCCACTGCGGCCAGCCAGCGCACGCCGGTTTCGTCGTAACGGCCGAACTTGCCTTGCGCCAGGTTGAGCAAGGATCCGCTGGAGAACGCGGTGATGGTGCCCGGATCATCGGCACGCTGGGCGATCACCGCGTTGTAGGCCACCGCGCCGACGCCGCCGGGCATATAGGTGACGCGCATTGGTGCTTTCAGCAGGCCGCTGTCTTTCAGGCCGCTCTGCGCCAGTTTGCAGGTCAGGTCGAAACCGCCGCCGGGCTTGGCCGGGGCGATGCATTCCGGGCGTTTCGGTTCGGCGGCCAGCAACTGGCCGGCAAAGGCCATACAGGCGGTGGCCAGGGCGATGCGGGTAAAGGCAGTTTTCATGGGGTATTCCTCTGATCTCTTATTGTGGATTACCAGATCGGCAGCGTGTAGCCGACGATGACGCGGTTCTCGTCCGCATCGCGGGCGAAGTCGGATTTGAAGCTGGCGTTACGTAGGCGTACGTAGACATCTTTCAGCGGCCCGCTCTGCACCACGTACTTGACCTCGATGTCGCGCTCCCACTCGCCGCCGGTGTCATCAGTGCCAGCGATTTGCGCGTCGCTGCCTTTGATGTAACGGGTCATAAAGCTCAGGCCGGGAACGCCGAGCTTGCCGAAGTCGTAGTCATAACGGGCCTGCCAGGAGCGCTGGTCGGCGTTGGCGAAGTCGTTGATCTGCACGAAGTTGACCAGGAACGGGTCGCTGCCATCGATGTAGGCATAACCGGTGTCGCCGCTCATGTCCTGAAAGCCCAGGCCCAGTTTGTGACCGTTGATGCCGTAGGTGAGCATGGCGTTGAAGGCGCGGTTGTCGATCTTGCCGGCATTGGAGGCGCCGCTGTCCTTGCTCAGCATCATCCGTACATCAGCGCTCAGGGTGCCGCTGCCCAGCGGTTGGCTGGCGAGCAGGCCGAAGAAATGCTGGCGGTAGATGTCGTCGAGGTCGGCGAAGTAATAACGCCCGGTCAGGCCCTTGGCGAACTCATAGTCGAGGCCCATCAGGTCCAGATGATCCGCCGTGATACCTGCGGCGAAGCGGCGGTTCTTGCTGTTGAGGATCAGCTCTTCGGAGTTGGTCGAGGCGCGGTCGATGACTTTATCCAGGCGCCCGCCGGTAAAGGTCAGACCGTCAAGTTCGCTGGAGGTCAGCAGGCCGCCTTCGAACACCTGCGGCAGCAGGCGGCTGTCGCTGGCCTTGACCACCGGCAGCTCTGGCACGTGCGAGCCGTAGCGCAGCTCGGTATTGGAGACCTTGACCTTGGCTGTCAGGCCCAGGCGACCGAATTGGTCCGGGGTGCCGCCATCGTCTTGTACGGGGAGCAGGTCGGTGCCGGTGCGGCCGCCGCCGGAATCCAGTTTGACCCCAACCAGACCCAGGGCATCAAGGCCAAAGCCCACGGTGCCTTCGGTGTAGCCGGACTGGACGTCGAGCCAGAAACCCTGGCCCCACTCTTCACGCTTGTTCTGCTGGCTGCTGGTGCCTTCGCGGAAATCACGATTGAGGTAGATATTGGTGGTGGTCAGGCTGGCTTTGCTGTCAGCCACAAAATCGGCGTGTGCAGCGGGGGCAAGTAGGGCGGTGGCGATTGCCAGGCTAAGCAGGTGAGCAGGCGCAAGCGCCTGATGAGATGCAGTCGGCATCCTGTGGTCTCCATTGTTGTTTTTGTCACGGCTGCGCACCACTGCGTCAGTCGTTCAGGTCGGTGGATCGAGCCACCTGAAACCGATGCTAGGGGGTCAAGCTTTCACCAGGCTTTCAGTTTGAAAGAAAGTCGCTGGGGCATTCGCAGCGGCCTCTGCGCCGTTACACTGGGCACATAACAACAAGTTCGTGGAGTGCTACTAACGTGCGAGTCCTACTGGTCGAGGACCATCTGCCCCTGGCTGAAAGCGTGGCTCAGGCCCTGCGTGGCATCGGGCTTAATGTGGACATGCTGCATGACGGCGTGGCGGCTGATCTGGCCTTGAGCAGTGAGGATTACGCCCTGGCGATTCTCGATATCGGCCTGCCGCGCCTGGACGGTTTTCAGGTGCTGGCGCGTTTGCGTGAGCGCGGCAATACCCTGCCGGTGCTGATGCTCACCGCCCGTGGTGAGGTTAAGGATCGCGTGCATGGTCTTAATCTCGGTGCCGATGATTACCTGGCCAAACCCTTTGAAGTGACTGAACTGGAAGCACGGGTCAAGGCACTGCTGCGCCGCACTGTGCTCGGTGGCGAGCGCCAGCAACGCTGCGGCAACCTGCTGTATGACCTGGATACCCGGCGCTTTACCCTTGCCGATGCTCTGCTGACCCTGACCTCCCGCGAACAGGCGGTGCTGGAGGCGATGATTGCTCGGCCTGGGCGGGTGATGAGCAAGGAGCAGTTGGCCGCTCAGGTGTTTGGTCTGGATGAAGAGGCCAGCAGTGACGCCATTGAAATTTACGTCCATCGCCTGCGCAAAAAGCTCGAGGGGAGCGGGGTGCGCATCGTCACCTTCCGTGGGCTGGGCTATTTGTTGGAGGCTGTTGGTGACTGAGCATCACCCGCTTGAAAACCACGAACCGGGCAGCCTGCGCGGACGGCTGATCCGCCGCTTGGCGGTGTTGCTGGCGTTGATTCTGCTGGTCAGCAGTCTAAGCGCTTACTGGAGCGCTCGGCATGCCGCCGATACTGCCTACGACCGCACCTTGCTGGCTTCGGCGCGGGCGGTTGCCGACGGCTTGTACACCACCGCCGAGCGCTTGAATGCCAACGTGCCGTATGTGGCACTAGACACCTTTGCCTATGACAGTGCAGGGCGCATCTACTACCAGGTGTTGGATGTGCAGGGCGCGCTGGTGTCGGGTTATGAAGACCTGCCGCCGCCGCCGGCCCATATCAAGCGCACAGAGGATTATCCGGCGTTGGCGCGTTTCTACGATGCCGAGTTTCGTGAGCAGGGTGTGCGGGTGGTCAGCCTGCTGCAGCCGGTCAGTGAGCCGGGCCTTAACGGCGTGGCGGAAATCCGTGTGGCGGAAACCCAGGGTGCGCGTGAGCGCATGGCCCGCGAGCTGTTGCTCGGCACCTTGCTGCGCATGGGCGTGCTGTCGCTGAGTGCGTTGCTGTTGGTGTGGCTGGCGGTAAGCGCTGCGCTGCGCCCTCTGGAAGCCTTGCGCCGCAGTGTGGCGGCGCGCACCAGTGATGATCTGCAGCCGCTGTCGAATCTCGGCATGCCACGTGAACTGCGGCCATTGATCGATGCGCTGAACCAGTTCAATGACCGGCTGCGCAATCTGTTCGAGCGTCAGTCACAATTTATTGCCGATGCCTCTCACGAGCTGCGTACGCCCTTGGCCGCGCTCAAGGCGCGGGTTGAGTTAGGGCTGCGCGCGCAGGAACCCTCGATCTGGCGCAGCACGCTGGAAGAGGCCGCGCTGAATACCGACAAACTGACCCATCTGGCCAATCAGCTGCTTTCACTGGCACGTATCGAAAGTGGTGCCCGGGCCATTGCTGAAGGCGGCGCGCAGCGTCTGGATCTCAGCCAACTGGCGCGTGAACTGGGCATGGCGCTGGCACCACTGGCCCATGCACGGGGGATTGCGCTGGCACTGGAGGCAGAGCAGGCGGTATGGGTCAGTGGCGAGCCGACGCTGCTCAACGAGCTGCTGTGCAACCTGTTGGATAACGCCTTGGCGCACACCGCTGCCGGCGGCAATGTGATCCTGCGGGTATTGCCGACTGGGGTGCTGGAGGTCGAAGACGACGGCCCGGGAATCCCGCTAGAAGAGCATGAGCGGGTGTTTGCGCGCTTCTATCGGCGCAGTAACAAGGGCTCTGGGGCCGGCTTGGGTTTGGCGATTGTCGGTGAAATCTGCCGGGCGCATCAGGCTGAGATCAGCCTGCACCAGGCGCAGCCTCACGGTCTGTTGGTGCGCGTCGAGTTTGCCGGCGTAGACGTCTGACTCAGGGCGCGAGGCTGAGTGGCTGCTGGATTTCCAGCAGGTACTGGGTAACCTTGCCGCTTTCGCGCAGTTGCGCCAGGCCTTGGTTGAAGCGGGCGATCAGCTCGGCATTGCCGGGTACTTCCCGCGAGAGCAGCAGGTGCAGGCTGTCGCTGCGTAGGGGCTTGGGGTGAAAGCTCAGTTGCGCGCGCTCGGCTGCGCTGAAGTGCTGATGCAGCATGTCGAAGCCGACCACCTTGTCCATCGGAAACAGATCGACGCGGCCGGCAATCAGTTGGCGAAAGGCGGTTTCATCACTGGTCACCCGATTGACCCGCAATTGTCCGCTGGCTTCGGCTTGCTGAAAGGCCGCGCCATAGTCATAGCCGCGGGTGCCGACCAGGCGTCGACCTTGCAGGTCGCCAATCTGTTGCCAGTCAAAGCTGTAGCCCTTGCGGTGGAACAGGTAGTAACCGCTTTCCACCACCGGGTCACTGATAAAGAACTTTTCTTCACGCTCACTGCTGTGCAGCCAGACCGCGCTGCCATCGCGTTTGCCGCGCTCGGCCAGTTGCAGCGAGCGTGCCCAGGGGTGGAATTCCCAGGTCACCTCAACTCCCTGCAGGGCAAAGGCTTCGGCGACGATGCGTGATGCGACGCCCTTATGCGGCAGCTGTTCTCCCAGATAAGGCGGCCATTCACCGTTGGTCAGGCGCACAGATTCTGCAGCAGTCAGGCTGCCGCAGAACAAGCTGAATAGAAGGGGTAGCAGCAGTAGGCGCATGAACCGAATGCCAAATACGGGGACTGCGTTCAGTCTAGTTGCATTCGGTTGCATGCGTTTGCAGGAAGGTTACTGAAGCATGCTCATGGCCGCTTCCATGGCGGCGGAAAGGTCTTCGTCTTCGTTCAGGTTCTGGTTTGGATCAAGGCCCAGTTTGGCGAACGCCGGGATCTGGCTCCAGTCCAGTTTGGTGTAGGGGTGTTCGCTGCCAATGTAACTCTGCAAGGTAGCGACCTGGACGATATCGACATAGTCGACTTTGGCACTGTCACGGGTGAAGTCCAGGTATTGGCTGGGCACCATGGCAATCAGTTCAGGAAAGTCCCAGGTGCGCAGGATCTTGTCGCCGATGATTGGGTGGATCTGCTCAATCACGTGGTTGAGGCTGATCGAGTCAGCCAGTAGCTCGCTGTGATCTTCGGCGTACGTGAGGATCGGCAGCACGCCGATCTGATGCACCAGGCCGGCGAGGGTGGCCTGGTCGGGCAGTAGGCGCGTGTAGTGCTTGCACAGCACGTGGCAGATGCCGGCGATTTCCGTGCTTTTATTCCACACTTCACGCATTTTGCGGTCAACCACGTCGCTGGTGGCCTGGAACATCTGCTCCATGGCCAGGCCCGTGGCCAGGTTGCAGGTGTAATTGATGCCGAGGCGACCGACGGCCATCTGCAGGTCGGTGATTTCCTTGTTGGTGCGCAGCAACGGGCTGTTCACCACCTTGATGATGCGCGCGGTCAGGGCGGCATCGTTGCCAATCACTTTGCTCAGTTGCGGGATGCTGATATCCGGATCCTCAGCCGCCTCGCGGACTTTCAGCGCGACCTCCGGCAGAGTCGGCAGGACCAGCTCATCATTGTCGATGGCCTGGGTCAGTTCCTTTTGGACTTTCTCGGCAAGCTTGCTCATGGGCAATTCTCTTTGGCGTTCAAGCAATAGTGATAAGTGTAGTCAGGGCTTAGCGCTGTATTTCGCGGTCTGAATCCAGTGTATACGGCAAATCGAGCACGCTCAGCGTGCGGCCCTCAGCAGAACCCAGGTGAATAACGCCATTCAGTGCGGCTTCGTCCTGTAACACTGCAAGCAACTCGACGCCGTCTGGGGTGCGTGCGGCCAGTACCACTTCACCCACGCTGGAAGTGTGCGTCGGCGAGAACAGCAGCGTAGCGGGCTCGGGCACCTGGCTGTCATGCAGCGCCAGGCGATACAGGCGGCGCTTGAGTTTGCCCAGGTACTGCATGCGCGCGACGATTTCCTGGCCGGTGTAGCAGCCTTTTTTGAAGCTGACGCCGCCCACTGCCTGCAGGTTGATCATCTGCGGGATAAACAGCTCGCGGGTGCTGCCCACGACCTGGCCGATGCCCGCACGGACTTGCGCAAGCAGCCAATCATTTAGCGGCGCTTCCGGCAGTTGGCTGGCCACTTGTGCCTGTACGGCTGTGGCCTGGCCAGCGGGTATCCACAGTTCAGCGCGGCCGTCGCTCAAGCGCAGAGCCAGTAAATCATCGCGACGAGCGACGCTGTCGACGGTCGTTGCGAGCTCTAAACCGAGGCTGCGCAGGATGTCATCGGCACCGTTCAGGCCGATGCGCAGCCAGTCCTGGCTTTCGTCGGTGAGCTTGGATTTGCTGAAAACGGCGTATTTCTTCAGGTCAGTCAGTTGCGCATCCAGCAAATCACTGGCCATTGCCAGCAAATAACCGTCACTCACGCTGAGGATGCGAAAGCTCGATTGCATGCGGCCCTTGGGGGTGCAGCGCGCGCCCAGGCTGGAATAGCTGTCGCTCAGGTAGTTGAGGTTGCAGGTGACTTGACCCTGGAGGAACTTGTTGGCGTCGGGGCCGCGCACGGCGAGGACGCCTTCGTGGCTGAGGATGCAATAAAACGCGGTATCGGCCATGGTGGATTAGGTATCGCTGGATAAAAGTTAGGGGGCTCATCATAGAGCGCCCCTCGCGCCTTGTCAGCGCTTGCGCTTGACTCGTTTCAGGGAATAACAGCCGGCTGGCCGCGTACGGTCAATAGATGTGCATTTCCTCGTATACTGCGTGCCGTAATTTGTTGCATGTCATGTATGGCGGCCACCCTTCGGGGTCGTCGCTGTGCGACGCTAAAAATGGTGTTTAGCCATTTTCAAGGAGCTGATCCGTGGTTGAAGAAGTAGAGCTCAATCGTCTTTTCTGGCACAGCCGTCGCGGCATGCTGGAGCTGGATGTGTTGCTGGTGCCGTTTGTTCGCGAGGTCTATCCGCACCTTGATGAGGCTGATCGCGAGCGTTATCGCAAGCTGCTGGAGTGTGAGGACCAGGATATGTTTGGCTGGTTTATGCAGCGCAGCGAGCCTGAAGATGCGGATCTCAAGCTCATGGTTCGGATGATTTTGGACCGTGTTCAGCCCAAGTGATGCCTTCGAGTGCCAGTGGCAGCCTTCTCGGCAGCTACTGGCCTGCTATGCCCTGATTCAAGGGTTGGCGCTGCTCAGTCTGGCACTGGTGGATATGCCAAGTTGGGGGCGCTTGCTCGGCGTGGGCTTCTGTTTCGCCCACGCTGCCTGGGTAGTGCCACGGCATTTGCTGTTGAGTGTGCCGCAGGCCTTTCGAGGGCTGCGTTACACGGCTGAGGGTTGGCAGGTGCACTGCATGGCGCAGGGTTGGCAGGCTATTGAGCTGCATCCGGATAGCCTGGCGTTACCGTTGATTATGTTGTTGCGCTTTCGTCTGGTCGGGCAGCGCCAGGTGCGTTCGGTCTGCATCGCCCGCGACAGTCTGGCGCGGGATCAGCACCGCCGCTTAAGGGTGCGGCTTAAATTCAGTCGCCATAGGTGGGCGGTAGCAGAATAGTGTCCTTGGCTTCAGTCAGTTGATGCGGGTAGTCCAGGGTGTAGTGCAGACCACGGCTTTCATGGCGCAGCATGGCTGAGCGGATCATCAGTTCGGCAACCTGCGCCAAGTTACGCAGCTCGATGAGGTCACGACTGACTTTGTAGTTGCTGTAGAACTCGTGAATTTCATCAAGCAGCAGCCGTACGCGGTGTTCGGCCCGTTGCAGGCGCTTGTTGGTGCGCACGATGCCGACGTAATCCCACATAAAACGCCGCAGCTCATCCCAGTTGTGCGCAATGATCACGTCTTCGTCCGAGTCAGTTACCTGGCTAGCATCCCAACCGGGAAGGGCGCTTGGCATGCTGACGTGCTCCAGTTGGGCGAGAATGTTCTCGGCCGCTGAGCGGGCGTAGACGAAGCATTCCAGCAGCGAATTGCTGGCCATACGGTTGGCCCCATGCAGGCCGGTAAAGCTGGTTTCGCCAATCGCATACAAGCCGGGGATATCGGTGCAGCCGCTCTGGTCTACGAGCACGCCGCCGCAGGTGTAGTGCGCCGCCGGTACAACGGGGATCGGCTCTTTGGTGATGTCGATGCCGAAGTCCAGGCAGCGCTCATACACGGTAGGGAAGTGCGATTTCACAAAGTCAGCCGGTTTGTGGCTGATGTCGAGGAATACGCAGTCGATACCCAGGCGCTTCATTTCGTGGTCGATTGCGCGGGCGACGATATCCCGCGGCGCCAGTTCGGCCCGTTCATCGAAGCGCGGCATAAAACGTTCGCCGTTAGGTAGTTTGAGCAGTGCGCCCTCGCCACGTAGCGCTTCGGTGACCAGAAAGCTCTTGGCTTTTGGGTGGTACAGGCAGGTCGGATGGAACTGATTGAATTCCAGGTTGCCGACTCGACAGCCGGCACGCCAGGCCATGGCGATGCCATCGCCACAGGCGCCATCCGGGTTGCTGGTGTAGAGATAAACCTTGGCCGCACCGCCCGTGGCGAGAATCACAAAGCGTGCGCTGAAGGTGTCGACCTCGCCGCTGGCGCGGTTGAGCACGTAAGCGCCCAGGCAGCGCTGGCCTTCCAGACCGAGTTTGCGCTCGGTGATCAGATCAACAGCGACACGCTGCTCCAGCAGTTCGATGTTGCTGCGCTGGCGTGTCTGCTCCAGCAATGTGTTGAAGATCGCTGCGCCGGTTGCGTCGGCTGCATGGATGATACGTCGGTGGCTGTGGCCGCCTTCACGGGTCAAGTGAAATTCGAAACCGCCGTCTTCGCGGGCGTGTTCATCGTCGCGGGTAAAGGGTACGCCTTGGTCGATCAGCCACTGGATGGCTTCACGGCTGTGCTCCACGGTAAAACGCACTGCGTCTTCGCGGCACAGGCCGCCTCCGGCATTGAGGGTGTCTTCGACATGCGACTCGACGGTATCGGTATCATCCAGTACCGCGGCTACGCCGCCTTGCGCCCAGTAGGTCGAGCCGTTGGACAGGTTGCCCTTGCTCAGTACGGCAATGCGCAGGTGCTCAGGCAGCGTGAGTGCCAGCGTCAGGCCGGCGGCACCGCTGCCGATGACCAGAACGTCGTGTTGGTAATGTTGGCTCATGTCCGAATTCCGCGAAAAGCGAGCTCTAGTATATAGAGGGGGTGAGCGTCACAATAGCCAGCTTATGACCAAGTGCGTTACTCGGGAACTTTTTAAGTATTTCGGGTTCCATAGGCGGTTATTTACATGGGAAATCGCCTGTGTCGGACGGCTTTGTAACGGGCCTGAGATTTTGGCCTTGCCGCCGGGTGATCCAGACTACGAGCGCAGCAGTGGAACCCCTTTGCTGCGCTGTTCCGTGCAGGGCTTTTAAGTGTTCTGCAGGAAGCTTGTTTGAAGGAGAGAACTTTTGCGCAATACCCAAGTCTACTTTGGCAGACCGAGTAAAGGGTTGGCGTTTCACTCCTTCAGACCCTATGAGGAGTTTTCATGCTAACCCAGGAAGATGATCAGCAGCTGGTCGAGCGCGTGCAGCGTGGCGACAAGCGTGCGTTTGATCTATTAGTGCTCAAGTATCAGCACAAGATTCTCGGGTTGATCGTGCGTTTTGTGCATGACACCCATGAGGCGCAGGACGTGGCGCAGGAGGCCTTCGTAAAGGCATATCGGGCCCTTGGTAATTTTCGGGGCGACAGTGCGTTCTATACGTGGTTGTACCGTATTGCCATCAACACGGCTAAGAACCATCTGGTGTCGCGTGGTCGACGCCCGCCAGACAGTGATGTAAGTGCTGAGGATGCCGAGTTCTATGATGGTGACCATGCACTCAAGGACATCGAATCGCCGGAGCGCGCACTGTTGCGCGATGAGATCGAAGCCACCGTACACCGCAGTATTGAGCAGTTGCCGGAAGATTTACGTACAGCGCTAACCTTGCGTGAATTTGATGGTCTGAGTTATGAGGACATTGCCAGCGTCATGCAATGTCCAGTCGGCACCGTGCGCTCGCGAATTTTTCGAGCACGTGAAGCCATTGATCGATCCCTGCAGCCGTTGCTGCAGGAAACCTGAGACAGCGGCGTCAGCCAAGAGAGGAACCGCCATGAGTCGTGAAACCCTGCAGGAATCGCTGTCCGCGGTGATGGATAACCAAGCGGATGAACTTGAACTAAGGCGCGTGCTGGCAGCCAGTGATGACCCTGAGCTGCGCGCAACCTGGTCGCGTTATCAGCTTGCTCGCGCGGTCATGCACAAAGAGCTGCTTGAGCCGCGTCTGGATATTGCCGCAGCTGTATCCGCGGCCCTGGCTGATGATGTTGCTCCGGTTGCGCAACAAGTACAGCGCGGCTCTTGGCGCACTGTAGGTCGCCTGGCTGTTGCAGCTTCGGTTACCGTGGCAGTGCTTGCGGGTGTGCGTTTTTACAACCAGGACGACATCACCGGTGCCCAGTTGGCGCAGCAATCCAGTCAGCCGGTGTTGAACATTCCTCAGGTCAGTGGGCCGGCAATGCTGGCTGGGTTTAATACCTCTGATGAACAAGCTGCCCCTGCAGCGAGCGCCGTCGGTCAAGGTCAGCCGGGTTGGCATGAGCAGCGTTTGCCGTCCTACTTACGTCAGCATGCGCAGCAGGCTGCCATGAGTACCAGTGAAGGTGCGCTGCCTTATGCTCGCGCAGCCAGTTTGGAAGGCCGTTGACGGTCTGTTGTTAAGGAATCGCATGCGCTTTATTCCTTTTGGCGTTTTGTTGCTGGGCAGCTTGCTGGCTCTGCCGGCTGCTGCCGATGAAGGCTCTGTAATGCTGCAGCGCTTGGCCGACGCTGAGCGTACTCTGAGTTTTCAGGGCACCTTTGTCTATGAACGCAATGGCAGCTTTTCGACGCACAGCATCTGGCATCAGGCTGGTGAGGGCGTTGCTCTGCGTGAGCGACTGCTGCAGCTGGATGGTTCCGCGCAAGAGGTAGTGCGTGTCGAGGGCCAGGTTCAGTGCGCCAGTGGTGCGTTGGCTGACCAGCTGATCGACAGTCAGCTATGGCCTGCTCGAGCCTTAAATGCCGAGCAGCTGAGTGCGTGGTATGAGTTGCGAGTGCTCGGTAAGTCCCGTGTGGCTGGGCGAGCGACTGATGTGTTGGCACTGGTGCCGCGCGACCAACATCGCTATGGCATTGAGCTGCACCTGGATCAGCAGACGGGTTTGCCGCTCAAATCCTTGCTGGTGAATGACAAGGGGCAGTTGCTTGAGCGCCTCCAGTTTACTCAGCTAGAAACGGACGCCCCCGTACCCTCGAACCTTGAGCCCAGTGCTGGGTGTCGCCCTGTGCGTTTGGCTCCTTCTCAGGCTCAGTCGGCTGAAGCGTGGCGCTCTGACTGGCTGCCGCCGGGCTTCAGCTTGAGTTCGGTCACTCAGCGCCGCAGTCCTGCATCCGATGAGCTCGTTGCCTGTCAGGTGTATGGCGATGGTTTGGCGCGTTTTTCCGTGTTTATGGAGCCCTTGCGCGGCGAAGCTGTTGAGGATGTACGTACTCAGCTGGGCCCTACAGTGGCTGTTTCGCGTCGATTGAAGACCAATGATGGTGACGTAATGGTTACCGTGGTTGGCGAAATTCCGCTGGGCACCGCTGAGCGAGTGGCCTTGTCCATGCGTTCGCTTGGCGAGGTGGCGCAGTGATTGAGGAGCAGGGGCGGGTCGTGGCTGTTGAGCCTGGCGCTGTCTGGGTCGAAACCCTGCGTAAAAGCACCTGCTCCAGTTGTTCCGTTAAAGCCGGTTGTGGTCAGGGCTTGCTTGAGCAGCTTGGGGCAAGCGGTCGTCGTGGTTATGTGCGTGCGTTGTCTGATCTGCAGCTGAATATTGGCGATGCGGTGGTTATCGGCGTGCGCGAAGACCTGTTAGTGCGTGGTTCACTGCTGGTTTATCTGTTGCCTTTGCTCGGGTTGTTTACCACGGCTGTGCTAGCTGAACAGGCGGGCTGGAGCGAGCCTTGGGTAATACTCAGTGCGCTGTTCGGTTTTCTCTTTGCTTGTTGTGCGGTGCGTTGGCGCAGCCGTGTTACGGCTGGTGATCCTGCGTTGCAACCTGTGGTGTTGCGTGCATTGCTTGGTGGTGCCGCCGCTGCGTTCTAAGACTTTTGCTGGCCTGATGGGGAGTTATATGTCGAAGCCTGGTCTGAAATCTTCATTTACCGCGTTATTGGCCGTGCTGCTGATGGGGCATGCGCTTTTTGCTCAGGCGAGCCTGCCGGATTTTACCGAGCTGGTTGAGCAGGCATCACCGGCGGTGGTCAATATCAGTACCCGGCAGAAGATGCCGGATCGCGCGGTGGCTGGCAGTGGCCAGCTCAATGTGCCCGATCTGGAGGGCTTGCCGCCGATGTTTCGCGAGTTCTTCGAGCGTAATATTCCGCAGATGCCACGTGCGCCTGGCGGTGGCCGTCAGCGTGAAGCCCAGTCGCTGGGCTCGGGCTTTATCATTTCCGCTGATGGCTACGTGCTGACCAATAACCATGTGATCGCCGATGCCGATGAAATCATCGTGCGCCTGTCTGATCGCAGTGAACTGGAAGCAAAACTGGTTGGTACCGACCCGCGCAGCGATGTTGCGCTGCTCAAGGTTGAGGGCGAAGGTCTGCCCACCGTCAAACTGGGTAAATCGGAGGAGTTAAAGGTCGGTGAGTGGGTGTTGGCAATTGGTTCACCCTTTGGTTTTGATCACTCGGTGACGGCTGGGATCGTCAGTGCCAAGGGTCGCAGTCTGCCGAACGAGAGCTATGTGCCGTTTATCCAGACGGATGTGGCGATCAATCCAGGTAACTCTGGCGGCCCACTGTTCAACTTGGCCGGTGAAGTGGTGGGTATCAACTCGCAGATTTTCACCCGTTCCGGTGGCTTTATGGGGCTGTCATTTGCCATTCCTATGAGTGTGGCGATGGATGTGGCAGAACAGCTCAAGGCTGAGGGTAAGGTCAGTCGCGGCTGGCTGGGTGTGGTGATTCAGGAAGTGAACAAGGACCTGGCTGAGTCGTTTGGCCTGGATAAACCGGCTGGTGCGCTGGTGGCGCAGGTGCTGGAGGAAGGGCCCGCTGCCAAAGGCGGCTTGCAGGTCGGCGATGTGATTCTCAGTCTCGACGGTAAGCCGATCATTATGTCCGCCGATCTGCCGCACTTGGTCGGTGCGCTGAAGCCTGGTGCAAGTGCTGAGCTGGATGTGGTACGCGATGGTGCGCGCAAAAAGCTGAAAGTGAGCATCGGTGCGTTACCTGAAGACGGTGAGGCCTTGGCGGGTACAGCTGAGCCCGGTGTTGAGCGCAGCAGTAATCGTTTGGGTGTCAAAGTGGTTGAGCTGACTGCTGAGCAGCAGAAGAGCCTCGACCTCAAAGGTGGCGTGGCGATTTCTGAAGTTCAGGATGGGCCCGCGGCGCTGATTGGCTTGCGTCCGGGGGATGTAATTACTCACTTGAACAATCAGGCTATTAATTCGGCCAAGACGTTTACTGAGGTGGCGCAGGCGCTGCCGAAGAACCGTTCGGTGTCGATGCGTGTGCTGCGTCAGGGGCGCGCCAGCTTTATCACCTTCAAACTGGCCGATTAACCAGGTATGCAGGTTACAAAGGGCGACTTCGGTCGCCCTTTTACATCGTACAGTCGTGTGGCCTTGATGACGTGCAAGGTGGCATTCGGGTAGACTTGGCGGCTATTTTCGGCGGGCAGTCGCCTGCGACCTTTTTGAGTGTTGATCCGTGAGTGATTTGAGTCATATCCGCAATTTCTCCATCATCGCCCACATTGACCACGGCAAGTCGACCTTGGCCGACCGGTTTATCCAGATGTGTGGCGGCCTTGCCGACCGTGAAATGGAAGCCCAGGTGCTGGACTCCATGGATCTGGAGCGCGAGCGCGGGATCACCATCAAGGCACACAGCGTTACCCTGTATTACAAGGCTAAAGACGGCATCACCTACCAGCTGAACTTCATCGATACCCCTGGGCATGTCGACTTCACCTATGAAGTCAGCCGCTCTCTTGCTGCTTGCGAAGGCGCGCTGCTGGTGGTCGATGCCGGTCAGGGCGTGGAGGCGCAGTCGGTCGCCAACTGTTACACCGCGATCGAGCAGGGCCTTGAGGTCATGCCGGTACTGAATAAAATCGACTTGCCTCAGGCCGACCCGGACCGGGTCAAGGAAGAAATCGAGAAAATCATTGGCATTGATGCCACTGACGCCGTGACCTGCAGTGCCAAAACAGGTTTGGGTGTTGATGAAGTACTTGAGCGTCTGGTGCACACGATCCCGGCACCGACCGGTGACATAGAGGCGCCATTGCAAGCGCTGATCATCGACTCCTGGTTCGATAATTACCTCGGTGTGGTTTCCCTGGTGCGCGTTCGCCACGGTCGAATCAAGAAAGGTGACAAAGTGCTGGTGAAGTCCACCGGCAAGATCCACCTGGTCGATAGCGTTGGCGTGTTTAACCCTAAGCACACCGCCACTGCTGACCTGAAAGCTGGTGAAGTGGGCTTTATTATCGCCAGTATCAAGGATATTCACGGCGCACCGGTGGGGGATACCCTGACCCTGGCCGCGACGCCGAATGTCGAAGTACTGCCTGGTTTCAAACGTATTCAGCCGCAGGTCTATGCAGGCCTGTTTCCGGTCAGTTCCGACGATTTCGAAGATTTCCGGGATGCGTTGCAGAAGCTGACCCTGAACGATTCGTCACTGCAATATTCGCCGGAAAGCTCAGATGCACTGGGCTTTGGCTTCCGTTGTGGCTTCCTTGGCATGCTGCACATGGAAATCATCCAGGAGCGTCTTGAGCGCGAATACGACCTGGATCTGATCACCACTGCACCGAGTGTGATTTTCGAAGTGGTGCTCAAAACGGGCGAGACGATCTACGTCGATAACCCGTCTAAATTGCCGGATATCTCCTCGGTCGAGGACTTCCGTGAGCCGATCGTACAAGCCACCATTCTTGTGCCTCAGGAGCACCTGGGTAATGTGATTACCCTGTGTATCGAAAAACGCGGTGTGCAGCGCGATATGCAGTTCCTTGGTTCTCAGGTTCAGGTTCGCTATGACCTGCCGATGAACGAAGTGGTGCTCGACTTCTTTGACCGTCTGAAATCCACTAGTCGCGGTTATGCCTCGCTCGACTACCATTTTGATCGCTACCAGTCGGCCAACCTGGTCAAGCTGGATGTGTTGATCAACGGTGACAAGGTGGATGCCCTGGCCCTGATCGTGCACAAGGACAACGCCCACTATAAAGGTCGCGCGTTGACCGAGAAGATGAAAGAGCTGATCCCCCGGCAAATGTTCGATGTGGCCATTCAGGCTGCAATCGGTGGGCAAATCGTTGCGCGGACCACGGTCAAGGCGCTGCGCAAAAACGTATTGGCCAAGTGCTACGGTGGTGATGTCAGCCGTAAACGCAAGCTGCTCGAAAAGCAGAAGGCCGGTAAGAAACGCATGAAGCAAGTGGGTAACGTGGAAATTCCACAGGAAGCCTTCCTTGCAGTGCTCAGGTTGGATAGTTAAGGGCCTATGTCGATCAATTTCCCGCTGTTACTGGTTATCGCCGTTGCCGTTTGTGGCGCGTTGGCGTTGTTTGACCTGATCTTTCTGGCCCCGCGCCGGCGAGCCGCTATCAGCACCTACCACGGTCAGGTCAGTGAACCTGATGAGGCGGTAGTGGAACGCTTGAACAAAGAGCCGTTACTGGTGGAATACGGTAAGTCGTTCTTCCCGGTGCTGGCCATCGTGCTGGTGCTGCGTTCGTTTCTGGTTGAACCGTTCCAGATTCCTTCTGGCTCGATGAAGCCGACTCTGGAAGTGGGCGATTTCATCCTGGTCAACAAGTTCGCTTATGGCATTCGCCTGCCGGTGCTGGACACCAAGGTGATTGAAGTAGGTGATCCGCAGCGTGGCGATGTGATGGTATTTCGTTACCCGAGTGATCCGAATATCAATTACATCAAGCGAGTAGTGGGTTTGGCCGGTGACCGTATTGTCTACAGCAGCGACAAACGTCTGACCATCAACGGTGAACTTGTTGCGCAGCAGCTGATTGGTGACGAGCCGGGTAGCCTGGGCAGCGCTAAGTTGTACAACGAAAAACTGGGCGAGGCCGAGCACCAGATTCGTAAAGAAATGCAGCGTTATCGCGTTGAGCCGGGTCGCGAGTGGGTGGTGCCGCAAGGGCATTACTTCATGATGGGGGACAACCGCGATAACTCCAATGACAGCCGTTACTGGAATGACCCTGCCATATCCAAGCCGCTACTGGGCATGGTGCCGGATCAAAATATCGTCGGTAAAGCGTTTGCCATCTGGATGAGCTGGCCAGACCCGAAGTCGCGCAACCTGCCCAACTTCTCTCGCGTCGGCCTGATTCACTGACCTGCTGGCTAATTTGCGACGCTGTTAAATGCAGCGTTGCAGGCTATATATAGTCTTGCCTCCAGCCGTTAAGGCTTTCATAAAATCGAATTTGGGGACAAACATGAAATCTGCGCATTCGCAAAAGGGAATGTCGATTCTTAGTTGGTTGATGGTTTTAGCGGTCGTTGCCTTTTTGGCAAGCGCTCTATTCAAAGTATTGCCGCATTACTTCGACTATATGTCGTTGGAGAAAATGATCACCTCGGTCGAGACTGATAATGCAGCGGATGTTCGCAGTGTCAACGACTTCTACAGCCACATCAGTAAAGGTATGCAGGTCAACAGCATCCGTGATCTGAACATGCAGGAAGCAATCAAGATTAAAGTAGAAAATAACGAATTCCGCGTGCACCTGAAATACGAGAAGCGTGAGCCCTTGATCGAGAATATCGATCTTGTGGTGCGATTCGATAAAGAATTCCGCGTGCGTATGCCGTGAGTGCGTCGTTAGCCCGTCTTGAGCGGCAGCTCGGCTATACCTTCAAGGACCAGGAGCTGATGATCCTGGCTCTTACTCATCGCAGTTTCGCCGGGCGCAATAACGAGCGTCTGGAGTTTCTCGGTGATGCGATCCTCAACTTTGTCGCGGGTGAAGCGCTGTTTCAGCGTTTCCCGTTAGCGCGCGAAGGGCAGCTTTCGCGCTTGCGCGCGCGCCTGGTTAAAGGCGAAACCCTCGCCATTCTGGCGCGTGGTTTCGACTTGGGTGAGTACCTGCGCTTAGGCTCCGGCGAATTGAAGAGCGGCGGTTTTCGTCGCGAGTCGATTCTCGCCGATGCCCTGGAAGCACTGATTGGTGCTATCTACTTGGATACAGGTATGGAGGCGGCTCGTGAGCGTGTGCTGGCCTGGCTGACCACCGAGTTGGATAGCCTGACTTTGGTCGACACCAATAAGGATCCGAAAACCCGCTTGCAGGAATTTTTGCAATCGCGCGGCTGTGAGTTGCCACGCTATGAAGTGGTGGATATCCAGGGTGAGCCGCACTGTCGGACATTCGTGGTCGAATGTCAGATTACCTTACTGAATGATAAAACCCTGGGGCAGGGTGCCAGCCGGCGTATCGCCGAGCAGGTTGCGGCCGCTGCCGCGTTGATAGCCCTGGGTGTGGAGAATGGCAATGACTGATTCACCTGTTACACGCTGTGGCTATGTCGCCATCGTCGGCCGGCCCAACGTGGGCAAGTCGACGTTGCTCAACCACATCCTTGGGCAGAAGCTGGCAATCACCTCGCGCAAGCCTCAGACCACGCGGCACAACATGCTCGGCATCAAAACCGAGGGCGATGTGCAGGCGATCTATGTCGACACTCCCGGCCTGCACAAGAACAACGAGAAAGCGCTCAACCGCTACATGAATAAGAATGCTTCGTCGGCGCTGAAGGATGTCGACGTGGTGATCTTCGTGGTCGATCGCACCCGCTGGACCGATGAGGACCAGATGGTCTTGGAGCGTATTCAGTACGTCGAAGGCCCGGTGATTCTGGCGATCAACAAGACCGATCGTATCGAGGACAAGGCGGAGCTGATGCCGCATCTGGAGTGGCTGGCCACCCAGTTGCCGAAGGCCGAGATCGTGCCGGTTTCGGCGCAGCATGGGCATAACCTCGACACCCTTGAAAAACTGGTAGGCGAGCATTTGCCGGAGGGCGTGCACTTCTTCCCGGAAGACCAGGTCACCGACCGTTCTAGCCGTTTCTTCGCTGCTGAGTTGGTGCGCGAGAAGATCATGCGTCAGCTGGGCGCTGAGCTGCCGTATCAGATCACTGTGGAAATCGAGGAGTTCAAGCGTGACGGGCGCATCCTGCATATCCATGCGTTGATTCTGGTCGAGCGTGATGGTCAGAAAAAAATCATCATTGGCGACAAAGGCGAGCGGATCAAGCGCATTGGCCAGGAAGCACGCAAGGATATGGAGGTGATGTTCGACTCCAAGATCATGCTTAACCTGTGGGTCAAGGTTAAAAGTGGCTGGTCGGACGACGAGCGCGCACTGCGCTCTTTGGGTTACGACAACATCTAGTGTTGCGCGGGCGAACCTATTCGCCCGTTTCTGCGTTCCGTCACGTTGAGTCACCACCGGCCATGCTTGCAGACAGTCAGCCTGCCTATGTACTGCACAGCCGCGCTTACCGCGAAAGCAGCGCGCTGGTCGACTTTCTCACCCCCAAAGGTCGCTTGCGTGCAGTACTGCGTGGCGCTCGGGGCAAAGCCGGTAGTTTGGCTCGGCCGTTTATTCCGCTGGACGCTGAGTTTCGCGGGCGAGGTGAGCTGAAGAATGTCGGGCGTCTTGAGCCTGCGGGCATTCCCAATTTGTTGACGGGTGAGGCGCTGTTCAGTGGCCTCTACCTCAACGAATTGCTGATTCGCCTGTTACCCGCCGAAGACCCTCATCCCGCTGTGTTCGATCATTACGCCATGACGGTGTTGGCATTGGCAGAAGGTCGCCCGCTGGAACCGCTGTTGCGTTCGTTTGAATGGCGCCTGCTGGACGAGCTGGGCTATGGTTTCGCCTTGAATCTGGACAGCGAGGGTCAGCCCATTGTCGCCAGCGGTCTGTATCGTCTGCATACCGAAGCCGGTTTGGTGCCGATTGGCCAATTGCAGCCCGGTGCTTTTCACGGCGTTGAACTGCTCGCCATGGCCGAGGCTGATTGGACTGCGCCAGGCGCTCTTGCTGCGGCCAAACGCTTGATGCGTCAGGCCTTAGCCCCCCATTTAGGTGGCCGACCGCTGGTCAGCCGTGAACTGTTTATGACGCTCAAGGAGCCAAGCCGTGACTGATGCCAATCGTATTCTGTTGGGTGTGAACATCGACCATGTGGCCACCTTGCGCCAGGCCCGTGGCACCCGTTACCCGGACCCGGTTAAGGCTGCGCTGGACGCCGAAGAGGCGGGGGCCGACGGTATCACCGTGCACCTGCGCGAAGACCGCCGGCATATTCAAGAACGTGATGTGCGTTTGCTTAAGGAAGTCATGCAGACGCGCATGAACTTCGAGATGGGCGTGACCGAAGAAATGCTCGCCTTTGCCGAAAGCATCCGTCCCGAACATGTCTGCCTGGTACCGGAAACCCGTCAGGAGCTGACCACCGAAGGCGGCCTGGATGTTGCCGGGCAGGAAGCGCGGATTCGCGCAGCAGTCGAACGCCTAAGCAAGATTGGCTGCGAGGTCTCGCTGTTTATCGACCCGGATCCACTGCAGATTGAAGCGTCCAAGCGCGTTGGCGCGCCGGCCATCGAGCTGCACACCGGTCGTTATGCCGATGCCCATACCCCTGAAGAAGCCGCTCGCGAACTGGTGCGGATTCGGGACGGTGTGGCCTGTGGCCTGCAGCACGGCTTGATCGTTAATGCGGGCCACGGCTTGCACTATCACAACGTAGAGCCGGTGGCGGCCATTGCTGGGATCAATGAGCTGAACATCGGTCACGCCTTGGTAGCCCACGCGCTGTTTGTTGGCTTTAAGCAGGCGGTAGTGGAGATGAAACAGTTGATCGTCGCGGCGGCTAATCGCGGTTGAGTGGAGGCGGACATGCCGCAGGCTTGTCCGCCATCTGCACTGGACAAGCTGGCGCCTGTCGACCCTGCGTGAGCTTTGATAAGTCCGGTTTACGGCTTGCGGGCGATCAGTACCGCGCGGCTTGGCGCCGGCAGGCCTTCCACGGTGCGGCTATGGTCGGCCGGGTCAAGGAATTCGGGCAGTGACTGAAAGCGCATCCACTCGGTCGAGCGTTGTTCGTCGACTGAAGTGGTGCTGACATCCACGCAGCGCACATCGACGAAGCCGGCGCGGCGCAGCCACAGCTCCAGGGCGGGCACCGAAGGCAGGAACCAGACGTTGCGCATCTGCGCGTAACGGTCTTCGGGCACGAGCACCTGCTGTGCATCGCCTTCTACCACCAAGGTTTCCAAGACCAGTTCGCCGTCTTTAACTAGGCAGTCCTTGAGGTCGATCAAGTGGTCTATGGGCGAGCGGCGGTGATACAGCACACCCATGGAAAATACTGTGTCGAAGCCTTGTAGTTTGCTCGGTAGCTCTTCGAACGCCAGCGGCAGGTGCCAGGCGGGCAGGTCGGGCAGGTAGTTCTTCATCGCCAGGAATTGGCACAGGAACAGCCAGTTGGGGTCGATGCCTATTACGCTGTCCGCACCGGCGCCAAGCATGCGCCACATGTAGTAGCCGTTGCCGCAGCCGACATCCAGCACCCGCTTGCCCTTGAGGTCGAGGTAGGGCGCGACGCGCTGCCATTTCCAGTCCGAGCGCCATTCCGTGTCGACATGCACGTCAAACAGTTGAAACGGCCCCTTGCGCCAGGGAATCAGGCCCTGAAGAGCCGTAGTTAATGCTGCGCGTGTCGAGTCGTCACAGGTTCCGTTGAAACGGAAGCTGTGTAGCAGCTCCAGTTGTTCGACATTCAGTGCAGGCAAGTTCTGCACCGCGCCGTACCAGCGCGGCAGGTCGCCATGGCCGACGGCCAGTTTGGCGTCGATCTGCCCGGGCAGATCGGCTGACCATTCTTGCAGTGGAGTACCGGCAAGGGTTGCTTGCAGGGCGTCGAGGTCGAGGCGGCTGATCATGGCAGGGCAATCATTGAGGCGAAGTTAAGACACTGGAACCACGGTACTACCTGGCTAAATCCAGCGGCGAGCAGGCGTTCGCGGTGCTGCTCCAGGCTGTCGGGGAGCATGACTTTCTCGATGGCGCTGCGTTTCTGGGCGATTTCCAGCTCGCTGTAGCCGTTGGCCCGCTTGAAGGCGATATGCAGATCGCCCAGCAGAGCATGCTGCTCGGCATCTTCGAATTGCAGTTTTTCCGAGAGGATCAGCGCACCGCCGGGAACTAGGGCTTGGCGAATCCGCGTTAGTAAGTCGAGGCGTTGTTCAGGCTGGATAAATTGCAGGGTGAAGTTCAGTGCCACCAGCGAAGTGGGCTGAAAGTCGAGGCGGAGAATGTCGGCCTCAATCACCTCGACGTGCAGCAGCTCCTGAAACATCGAGTCCTGGGCGTGCAGGTATTCGCGACAGCGCTCGA
The DNA here is from genome assembly GCF_902506525.1 of Pseudomonas sp. 9AZ. NCBI lineage: Bacteria > Pseudomonadati > Pseudomonadota > Gammaproteobacteria > Pseudomonadales > Pseudomonadaceae > Pseudomonas > Pseudomonas sp. 9AZ. The sequence goes on along the minus strand of NZ_LR733840.1, from coordinate 3,017,052 downwards.
CCATGGCGCTGGAGTTGTCCACGGCGATCACCCGGCAATCGTCGATCTGCACATGCCGGCGCAGCGCTTGGGTCACGGCGCCCAGCGAGCTGCCGAGGTCATAAAGTACGCTGTGCGGTTGGGCGAACTGGCCAGCGAGCACGCCAATGTTCTCGACAATGGTCGGATAACCCGGCACCGAGCGTTTGATCATGTCGGGGAAAACCCGCACCACATCCTCGTTGAACACGAAGTCCGGCACCTGGGCCAGGGGTTGGGCGAAAAGACGGTCGGGCTGTTTGCTCACGATGGCTGCGCACTGGTCAATAAAGCCGGGCATTTTAGCCAAGTGCGCCGCATAGCCAAACCTTGATTGCCGTTATTGGTCGCAAATCTGCTTGGAGACGGCTCAGCGGGTCTGTTTGAAGGCCGACGCAGCGATAGCCCATTGCCCCAGCCAATAGCTGAGCATGATCGCTACGGGCGCCGCTTCGAAGGGGGCGACAAAGCGGTTGATGCCGATCAGGGTGTCGGACAATACGAACAGCGCGGCACCTACGGCGGCCAGGCGCCTGGAATGGATATTCAGGTCGGGTTGGCCAAGGCGTGCGAGAGCGCGCCAGAGCATGGCGCTGATCGCCAGGGCGTAACAGGCTACGGGGATCAGCAGCGGGCCTAGGTTAGCGTTGGCGAGGATGGTGAACATCGTTCCGCCAGTGGCCAGCGCAAGAATCAAAGCGAGCCAGGCGGGTTGTTTGCAGTCGCTCAGGTAGGCGCGCAGGTAGGCCAGGTGCGCCAGAAGGAAGGCGCCTAGGCCGAAAACGAACAGGTCGCCCGGCCAGTCGAGCAGAATATCGCCCACCAGTGAGCAGAGCAGGCCGAGGCTGATCCAACGTCGATACAGGCCGCTGGGTGCCGTTCTCAACCACAGCAGCAGGGCAATCACTGGAATGCCTTTACTGAGCAGGCCCAGTTCATTCATGCCGCTGAGCCGTGTATAGAGGAATATCGCAGCACCCAGCAAACCCAGCAGCAGATAACGCATGACCCTTGTCCTTGATACTCGAAAGGTCAGCACTATGGCCAATTGCTAATTGGCTGGCCACGCCGTGGATGCCACTTAGGTCAGCATTTCGCGCCAGTAGCAGCAGGCGGTTGAAAAACCACCTACGTTGCCATCGCCGCGTTAAAAACAGGCTCGTGCGCGAGTCCGATCAAAATGCTCATTTACAGCTCGTAAACTCCGCTTTTTCGCCGTTTTGACCAGCCGAAGGCTGTTACTAACGTAGAGCCTTGCGCTGGCTGCCTCGCCTACGTTTTTCAAGGGCCTGCTAGCGAGCCTTGATCGTGCAGTTGAAGCGCTGGGCGGGCACTACACCGATTTCCCAGGGGCGTTCATAGGTTAGGGCCAATTGGCCTTCGCCTGCTTTGATGACCTCGAAACGCCAGGTGGAAACCCCGGCGCTGCCCACCAGGCCAGCATCTTCCGGGTTGCTGTAGACCTCCGGGCCGAGGCTTTTCAGCACCTGGGGTGCCGAGTCACGCAGCAGCCAACGGAAACCGGTGGTGGGATTGCTCGGCAGGCGTAGGTTGAATTGCTGGCCAACGTGCAACGACAGCGGGCATTTGCTCTGCTGGTTTTGCTCCAGGGTCACGCTGCTGGGCGTTTGTGCGCAGGCGGCGAGCAGTGCAAGGCTGAGTGCCACTGTCAGGCGGGGGGCAAGCATGGTGAGCTCCTGGCGAATGTCGAGGCTGCCAGCATAGCCGCTAGGTCCGCCCTGCGGGAGTCTGTGCTTCGAACGTCGTCTGCAGTGGTGCGCGCAACTGCTGGATGAATTCGTCGATTAGCGGTGTGAGCAGGGCAAAGCACTCGTGCCGTGCCTGGCGTACTTTTCGCCTGTTGATCAGCTCATGTTCCAGGCGTTGCAGCACCTGCTGTTTCAGGCTTGGCGGACATTGACTGTTTAGGGGCGATCAGCGCCCATTTGTCGTACAGGCTGCAGTTTTACCGGGCAAAGGGTTAAAGTTGCACCTCTGTTTTTCAGGGTTGCACTTTTCATGTTCAACGCGCGTTTGATGCGTCTTGATGACCAGGCCCACGAACACACTCACGACCATCATCAACTGGTGCTGTCGCTGGCTGGGCGTGCCGAATTTGAAGTCAACGGCCGGGGCGGCGAGGTTTGCCGCATGCGCGCCTGTCTGGTGCCGGGGGATGCCGATCACCAGTTCGCTGGCATGGGTGACAACCGCATGCTGATCATCGATCTGGACGAGCAGGGCACCTCCAGCGAAGACCTGCAGCTGCTGACCCGTCTGTTTGAAACACCACGCTACCCGCAACTGGATGCCGATTTCCAGAACCTGCTGAGCTATGCCGGCGCCGAGCTGGAACGCTATGGCTCCGATCCATTGCTTCCCCGTGCCCTGGGGGGCGTCTTGCTGCGTGCCTTGCATCTGCGCCTGTTTGGCGAGCCCCAGACGCGGCCCATGGGGGCGCTGAATGTGGAGCGGCTCGACAGTTACATCACCCAGCATTTGGCGCGGCGTATCAGTGTGGCTGAGTTGGCACAGGTGGCCTGTCTCAGCCCCAGTCATTTCCATGCGCAGTTCAAGGACAGCGTCGGTTTGACGCCGCATCAGTACCTGCTGAAAACACGCCTGGATCGGGCTGTACGGCTGTTGCGCGAGAGCGGCCTGCCGCTGATCCGTATCGCGGAAGAGTGCGGTTTCTCCAGCCAGAGCGCGCTGACCACCGCTATGCGCCGCTATTTGGGCCTGACGCCGAAACGCCTGCGTAGCGCCGAATAACTGAGCCCTCGACGGTTATTGGGTAGCACGCTGCATACATTTGCGTGATGGTTACAGTCGACGAAGCGTGAACTTCCGCACATGGACGGCTAAGCTGTGGCCCACGCAGGTTTTTCCTGTGCCCGGGCAAGGATGCTGCTGGTAGTCAAGTGTGCCCATAAAGTGCGAGTAGTCTTGATGAACAAGTCCCTATACCTGTCCACACTTTCACTGCTCGGCATGCTGCTGTTCAGTACAACGCTGTCCGCTGCCAGTCTGCAAGCCGAGCTGGTGGACAGTGAAGGGCAGCCGCTGGCCAATGCTGTGCTTACCTTGCGCAGCGAGGTTGCACCCGTGGTTGCACCTGCCGCAGCGGTGATGGATCAAATCTCGCAGCAATTCGCGCCCAATGTACTGGCTGTGCGCAGCGGTACTGCCGTGTCGTTCCCTAACAGCGACAACATTCGCCATCACGTCTATTCGTTCTCGTTGGCTAAGCGCTTTGAGCTACGCCTCTACCAGGGCACGCCGAGCGAGCCGGTGGTTTTTGATAAGCCCGGTGTGGTGGTGCTTGGTTGCAATATCCATGACTGGATGGTGGGTTATGTCTATGTCACCGACGACCCGTGGTTCGCGGTGAGTGATGCGCAGGGCAAGCTGAACCTGGAGCAGTTGCCAGCAGGGACCTACACCGCCAGCCTGTGGCACCCACAAGCGCCGGATATGTTGCCGCAGGATGCCGGCCAGGTGCAGCTGACAGAGGCGGGTAGCCAGCAGCGCTTTACCCTGTCCATGCAGGTTCCTGGCGTTCAAACCGCTCCGAGTGCGCCGGTCAGCGCTTTTGGTGATGCATTCAAGAAGGCACGCGATGCTGCGCAATAGCTTTCAGGCGCGAATTGCCGGGGTACTGGTACTGCTGCTGTTGGTGGTTGTGGGAGCGCTGTATGTGGCGGTGCAAACTGCCACCAATGCAGCCGTACGCAGCCAGGCACGTGAGCAGTTAGACGTCGGCAGCCTGGTCTTTCAGCAATTACTCGAGGTCCGTGGCCGTCAGTTGCACGACGCGGTGCAGGTGTTGGCGGCGGATTTTGGTTTCAAGGATGCTGTGGCCAGTGGCGACACCGAGACAATTCGTTCGGCGTTGATCAACCATGGCGCACGAATCAACGCCAGTGCCGTCATGATGTTGGGCCTGGATGGCAACCTTGAGGTCAGCAGTGATCGGCAGATCAGTGGTGAGACTGCCAAGCGCCTCAGCGCGCAGGTGATGCAGCGTCAGCGCGAAGGTGTGCAGATCTTTCTGATGCCGATTGCTGACAAGATCTACTTGCTGGTGCAGGCCACAGTCACCGCGCCGCTGCCAATTGCCCGGGTCATGATGGGCTTTCAGGTCGATGATGCATTTGCCGCCGAATTGCGTGAATTGACCCACCTGGATTTGACCTTGCGGGCCACCCAGGACGGTGTCGCGGATATCTGGATCAGCACTTTGCAACCTGCGCAAAGCAAGCAGCTGCAAGGCAGCATGGCTGAGTTAGCCAATGATGCAATCAGCCTGATCGGTGAAGAGTCGTACTTGAATCAGACCCTGGTGCTGGCCAGTGGGGATGGCTTTGAAGTGCGTGCGTTGTTGCACAAATCCTTGAGTCAGGCGCAAGAGGCGTTTGCTCCGCTTGATCAGAAAATTCTACTGATTGCTCTGGCTGCGCTATCCGCCTCCCTGGTGGGGGCCTTATTGCTGGCGCGCTCAGTGTCACAGCCGGTTCGGCAGTTGGCGGCAGTGGCTGAGCGGGTACGCCAGGGTGATTACCAGGCCAGCCTGGACCTGCAGCGCGGCGACGAGCTAGGGCGTTTGGCCACTGCGTTCAAAGCCATGCAGCAAGGCATTGCCGAGCGTGAGCGGCAGCTGGCGCACAATGCGCTGCATGACGCGTTGACGGGCCTGCCCAACCGCACGCTGGCGCTGGAACGCCTGGGCAGTGCCATCACGGCAGGACGACCGACGTCGTTGCTCTACTTGGGCGTGGCGAATTTTCGGGCCGTCAATGAAAGCCTTGGCGCTGAGGGAGGCGACCTGGCGTTGCAGCAACTGAGCCGACGCCTGCAGGCCGTGTTGCGTCCTGGTGATAGCGTGGCGCGGATTATCGGCGATGAATTCCTGCTGCTGCTGGAAAACACCAACAGCGACAGTGCTGTGGGTATTGCCGACAAGGTTCAGCAACTGTTGCTCAAACCGTTGCGCGTCGCCACCCACGATTTCGCCTTGGATTGCCGCATTGGCATTGCCAGTTATCCGGTGGACGGCAACGCCCCTGAAGAGTTGCTGCGCCGGGCGAGCATTGCCATGCAGGATGCGGCTGGCATGCCCAGCCATCTGCAGGTGTATCAACGGGGTCGCGATGATGCCCAGCAGCGACAGATTCGCCTGATTCGCGATTTGCGGCATGCCCCTGAAAAAGCAGAGTTGTTGCTGCACTATCAGCCCAAATTAGATATCGCGGCCGGCCAAGTGCGTCAGGCTGAAGCCCTACTGCGTTGGCAGCACCCGACGCTGGGCATGGTCTCTCCGGGTGAATTTATCCCGCTGGCCGAACGCACCGGCAGTATCCAGTTGTTGACTGCTTGGGTCATCGAAGAGGTCCTGCGCCAGTTACGTGAGTGGGCGGGGCGTGGACTGCGCGTGCAGGTGTCGTTGAACATCTCCACCGACGACCTGATTGACCCTCAGTTGCCGGCGCGGGTCAGTAAATTATTGGCCGAGTATCAGGTTCCGGCCGAGCAGCTTATTTTTGAAATCACTGAAAGCGGTGTGATGCTCAATCCCGAGGTCGCGCTGCAAGTGCTGCATGGTTTGCGGGCATGTGGCATCAGCCTGTCGGTGGACGACTTTGGCACGGGCTATTCTTCCCTGGCGCAGCTAAAGCGCATGCCGGTGCAGGAGTTGAAAATTGATCAATCATTTATCCGCGACCTGGACGATGCCAGTGAGGACTCAGTCATCGTGCGTTCGACCATCGAGATGAGCCACAGCCTGGGTCTCAAGGTCGTAGCTGAAGGGGTCGAGTTCGAGCGCAGCCTGCAATTGCTCGGGCGTTGGCAGTGCGACACCGCCCAGGGCTACCTGATCAGTCGTCCACTGGCGGCGCAAGCCTTTGAAACCTGGATGGCGCAATACGTACACGCCCCCTCGACGTTGGTGCATTGAATATGACTTACCTGCCACGCTGCATTGTCCTGCTGCTCGGCCTGCTGGCCAATCTGGCCTGTGCCGATGGCCGTTTGCTGGCCACCGGCGGTGCCAGCAGTATTGAAGGCGCCGCCGGTGGCGGGATTACGCCCTGGGCCGTGTTGTCTGGGTATGGTGAGCGCGGGGAGTGGGGCGCGGATGTATTCGCCACGCGGGTTGAGACGGGCGATTACCGTCTGGACGTGGCCGGTGTCGGTGTCGCTTTCGACAACCGTGTTGAATTGTCTTACGCCCGTCAGCGTTTTGATCTGGGTAACCTGGCGCGCGGCCTCAACTTACCTGAGAACAGCCTGAGTCAGGACATCTTTGGCCTCAAAGTGCGCCTATTCGGTGATCTGATCTACGACCAGTTGCCGCAGGTCTCTCTGGGCATTCAGCACAAGCGCCAGAAGGACTTTCTGATTCCCAGTCTGGTTGGCGCCCAGCGCAGCGAGGACACCGAGGGTTACCTCACGGCCAGCCGGCTGATCCTTGGCGGCGCCTTTGGCTACAACCTGCTGCTCAACGGCGGTATTCGTTACAGCCGCGCCAATGAGCTGGGGCTGTTGGGCTTTGGCGGTGACCGCCGTGATCGTCATTCAGTGCTCAAGGAAGGTTCGGTCGCTGTGCTGTTCAATCCGCGGTGGGCACTTGGGGTCGAGTACCGCGAAAAGCCGGATAACCTGAGCTTTGCGGGTGAAAGCGATTGGGCCGACTTGTTTCTGGGCTACTTCCCCAACAAGAATCTCGCCGTGGTGCTGGCGTATGCGCGCCTGGGCGAGATTGCCACACTGGATCATCAGGACGGGGTTTATCTGTCCGTACAGGGGAGTTTCTAGGCATGCGCTGTGTGCTGTTAGCAATGGTTCTGACCCTGGCGGCCTGCGCTCAGCAGCCGCCCAAAGACGACAGCCTGTACCGTGAGTTGGGTGAGCAGGCCGGGATCACTCGTATCGTTGAAGGCATGCTGCTGAACATCGCTGCTGATCCGCGCATCGTTCGGCACTTTGAAAATATCGATATTGAGCGTCTGCGCGACAAACTGGTGGAGCAGATCTGCGTCGAAGCGGGCGGCCCCTGCACGTACACCGGCGACAGCATGGAAGAGAGCCACAAGGGCCAGAACCTTACGCCGAGCGACTTCAACGCCCTGGTGGAAAACCTGCAGGAGGCAATGAGTGCGCAGAACGTACCCATGCCGGCGCAAAACCGCCTGCTGGCGCGCCTGGCGCCGATGCGTGCGCAGGTGATTGACCGCTAGAGCGTCTTTCGGCCACTCCGTCTACACGGTCTTCCTGCTGTGTAAACGCTGAGCTTGGCAAACACCTCAGCTGCAGTTCAATTGGGAGCCAGTCACGCCGCTACGAGGCTGTTGCCGGCTCAATGCGACAGTAGCGCGTACGGTGGCCGGGTTGTGTGGGGGATTAACGCAACGTCTGGGCTATCGCCTGAATGTCGGCGCGGTGACTTATCACCAGGCTGAGTTCGCCGTTCTCACCGATAAAATCCTGCGGTGGCATCAGTTTCTGGTAGGCCGCCAGTTCTTGAAGTGAGGGCAGTTCGGCGGTTGGCGTGTGCTCCTTGATGGCGTGATAGAGCGCCAGGTTGACCAGATCCAGCAATTGCAGGCTATGCCCCGGGCTGCATTGCCAGTTGCCGGCGTTGCGAATGATCTCGATGTATTCGTTATGCACCGACCATTTCTTCAACACGATGATGCCGAGCGATTTGCTGTACTCCTGGCACAGCTTTGAATAGAGCTCGTTAGAGGGTGTTACGCGTTCACTTCTGAACGCTGACAGCACGGCAAGGGTGCCCACCTCGCTGAGCAGGCTTGCGAGCAACGCTTGCTCCGCCGTCACATGGCCCAGCAAGCGTGCCAGCATGGCGCTGATGCTGGCTTTGATGACCAAGCGCTCCCAGGCCTCGACAAATAGCCGTTTGTGCCCCGGGCTGCACAGGGTGAACAGGCTTTTGATGCTGTGCACCATGGTAATTCGGTCGACTTCAGCCATGCCGAGCATGCTGATCACTTCGTGCAGGGTTTTGGGCGGCAGGGTGTGGCGATACAGGGCGCTGGAGGCATGTTTCATCAGCAGGGCGCTGAGGGCGGGATCGCGGCTGATCAGCCGCACCAGGGTGTTACGGGAAATATTGGGGTCACCCAGGGCGCGGCGGATATCGAGGGTAATGGTTGGTAGGCTGGGCAATTGCTCTTCGCCCTGCATCAACTGTGAAACGACACGGCGGTAAATGGAGTAATCGGATGCTTCACTCTGCAACACACACCTCCAACTCGATGAATGCAGTCTAGATGGCTGTTCTGCGTCTGTTGGACATGACGATGGATGGCAGGGCCAACAACGCGTGCGTTGCCTTTCTACTTTAAACAGCTATTTGTAGGAAGTTCCCGCTGCTGGAGTTTTTTGCAAAAACTCCAGAGTTTTTTGTAAGAAGCGTTCATGCATCTGCCACTAAATTCCATGCTCGATTTACACGGTGCGCAGGTTTCTGCTCTTAGGATGCCCCAACAAGCCAGCGAGTTTGGGCTAGACCTGACACAGGCAATGAGCAGATAAGGACCGTGCATGAGCGCAACAGCCTTCATTCTTAGGTTCTTGTCCGGCCATGTTACTGCGCACTTTGTGGTGAGCGATGCAGCATTTTTACCGGTGTGCAGCTGTTTTCAAACCGGCCAGTGCATGCCGAGTCCCGCCAGGGGTAAGGCGTTGGCGGGCCATTAAAAGGATTTTTACGGGCGACTGTCTTGCGGCATGCGCCCGTTGTTGTATTGGGGTTCCAGAGCCTTTTTACGATCTCGCACGCTAACGCGTTGACAAGCGTTTTTACGCCGCGGCGACGAAGCACAGCCGATCGTAAGCAGGTTCTTTGTGCCTCGGTTGCGGTAAGTAGCTTCACCTGCATAGGCAGGCGTGCAATGCCACGTTGGCAATGGGGGCTAATCCCTGTTGCTGAAATAACAACAATCAAGAGGGGAGCCCCCCAATGACTGCAAATACTCCGATGCTCGTCACCTTTGTGGTGTACATCGCGCTCATGGTGCTGATTGGCCTGTTCGCGTACATGCGCACCAAGAACCTTTCCGATTACATCCTGGGCGGTCGCAGCCTGGGCAGTTTTGTTACCGCCTTGTCGGCGGGGGCATCGGACATGAGCGGCTGGCTGCTGATGGGTTTGCCAGGTGCGGTATACCTGTCCGGTCTGTCCGAGGGCTGGATCGCCATCGGCCTGATTGTCGGTGCTTACCTGAACTGGTTGTTCGTCGCTGGCCGTCTGCGCGTGCAGACCGAGCACAACGGTAACGCCCTGACCCTGCCGGATTACTTCACTCACCGCTTCGAAGACAGCAGCCGCGTGCTGCGCATATTCTCCGCGCTGGTGATTCTGGTGTTCTTCACCATCTACTGCGCCTCCGGTGTTGTGGCCGGTGCCCGCCTGTTTGAAAGCACCTTCGGCATGTCCTACGAGACCGCGCTGTGGGCCGGTGCTGCGGCGACCATCGCCTACACCTTCATCGGTGGTTTCCTGGCGGTGAGCTGGACTGACACCGTGCAGGCTACCCTGATGATCTTTGCCTTGATCCTTACCCCAGTCGTGGTGCTGATTGCCACTGGCGGTGCCGATGCGACTTTCGCAGCGATCGAGCTCAAAGATGCAACCAACTTTGACATGCTCAAAGGCGCGACCTTTGTTGGCGTGATCTCCTTGATGGCCTGGGGCCTGGGCTACTTCGGTCAGCCGCACATCCTGGCGCGTTTCATGGCCGCTGATTCGGTTAAATCGATTCCTGCAGCCCGTCGTATCTCCATGACCTGGATGATTCTCACCCTAGGCGGTGCCGTGGCTGTGGGTTTCTTCGGTATTGCGTACTTCTCCGCCAACCCGGACCTCGCAGGCCCGGTAACCGAGAACCCAGAGCGTGTGTTTATCGAACTGGCCAAGCTGCTGTTCAACCCATGGATTGCCGGCATTCTGCTGTCCGCCATTCTGGCTGCAGTGATGAGCACCCTGAGCTGCCAGTTGCTGGTGTGCTCCAGTGCCCTGACCGAAGACTTCTACAAGGCCTTCCTGCGTAAAGATGCGTCGCAGACCGAGCTGGTATGGGTAGGCCGTGGCATGGTGCTGCTGATCGCGATCGTCGCCATCATGCTGGCTGCCAACCCGGAAAACCGCGTACTGGGCCTGGTGTCCTACGCTTGGGCAGGCTTTGGTGCTGCGTTCGGTCCGGTGGTGATCCTCTCGCTGGTATGGAAGCAGATGACTCGCAACGGTGCGCTGGCCGGCATGCTGGTGGGTGCTCTGACTGTAATCCTGTGGAAGAACTTCCTCGGTCACCTGGGCCTGTACGAAATCATCCCAGGCTTTATCTTCGCCACCATCGCCATTCTGGTGTTCAGCAAGATCGGCAGCGGCCCATCGGCCAGCATGATCAAGCGCTTCGACGAAGCCGAGAAGGAATACCAGTCGGCCTGATAGTTTGAAATACCTGGCAACTGGCTGGTCGCTCAGTTGCCCCGCGGGCCTGTTTCGCGGCGATGTGCGTGCGACCCGATAGTGCTTCGCCGGCCCACACCTTTGGTGTGGGCCGGCTTTTTTATGGCGACTTGTCCTGAGGCTCACCCTGGTTGACGTTACGGCGCAGGGGCATTGCGGCCTCTAGGTATTTTTTATGCTGATGCCCAATCACGCTGGAGGCTTTCGGTTGTTCACCGGCTTGGCTATGGTGGCGGGGTTTGTCTTAATCGAGCTGTCCGTACAGGTTCTGCATGACTCAATCACCTAAAAATCCGCTACACGGCGTCACCCTTGAAGCCATTCTCACCGCATTAGTGGCTCAGTATGGCTGGGATGGTTTGGCTGAACGGATTGATATCCGTTGCTTCAAGAGTGACCCCAGCATCAAGTCCAGCCTGACTTTTTTACGCAAGACGCCGTGGGCGCGTGAGAAGGTCGAGGCGCTGTATGTCCGTTCGCAAACACGGAAATAGACGCTAAGCCCCAGTTCGAAATTTGGCACCCTTGTTGCAATACCTCTGCAAACGCCGCGAAGCGTCAAAAAACCGCGGCCAGTGGAGGTAGAGATGAGCCAGGGTGTTGAATTCAATCGCTTGATGCTGGAGATGCGGTCCATGCAGGCCGACGCCATGGCGCGTCAGAAGCCTGTCGCCAGCACGCCTGAACCCGGTGCGCCAAGCTTCTCCGAGATGCTCGGGCAGGCGGTGGGCAAGGTCAACGAAACCCAGCAGGCCTCCAACAAACTGGCAACCGCCTTTGAAATGGGCACCAGTGGCGTGGATTTGACAGACGTGATGATCGCGTCGCAGAAAGCCAGCGTTTCCTTTCAAGCCATGACCCAGGTGCGCAACAAGCTGGTTCAGGCTTATCAAGACATTATGCAGATGCCGGTTTAAGGGTAGGGCTGAATCATGGCTGAAGCCGTCGCTGCAAACGTACCTGCCACCACCGGTGGTGATGAGCCGAAGAAACCGCTGTTCGGCCTGACCTTTCTAGAAAACCTCGCCGATATGTCGATGTTGCGCCAGATTGGTCTGCTGGTCGGTCTGGCTGCGAGTGTGGCCATCGGTTTTGCTGTGGTGCTGTGGTCGCAGCAGCCGGATTATCAGCCGCTCTATGGCAGCCTCGACGGCATGGACGCGTCCCAGGTCATGGAGACGTTGTCCGCGGCTGATATCAAATACACCGTGGAACCCAATTCTGGCGCGCTGCTGGTCAAATCAGGCGACCTGGCGCGCGCCCGTATGCGCCTGGCTGCGGCTGGCGTTGCACCGAAAGACAATAGCGTCGGTTTTGAGATTCTCGACCAGGAGCAAGGCCTGGGCACCAGCCAGTTTATGGAAGCCACCCGCTATCGCCGCGGCTTGGAAGGTGAACTGGCGCGTACCGTTTCCAGCTTGAATAACGTTAAAGCGGCCCGTGTACACCTGGCCATCCCGAAGAGCTCGGTGTTTGTGCGTGATGAGCGCAAACCCAGCGCCTCGGTATTGGTTGAGTTGTATTCTGGGCGCGGCCTGGAGCCGAGTCAGGTCATGGCCATTGTCAATCTGGTCGCCAGCAGCGTGCCGGAAATGGACAAGGCCCAGGTCACCGTGGTCGACCAGAAGGGCAATCTGCTGTCGGATATTCAGGAAATGTCTGAGCTGACCATGGCCGGCAAGCAGTTCGATTACAGCCGCCGCATGGAAAGCCTGTTCACCCAGCGCGTGCACAACATCCTGCAACCGGTACTGGGCTCGGGTCGCTACAAGGCCGAAGTCTCGGCGGATGTGGATTTCAGCGCGGTGGAATCCACCTCGGAAATGTTTAACCCGGATCAACCTGCGCTGCGCAGCGAGCAGTCGGTCAACGAACAACGTACCAGCAGCCTGCCGCCGCAAGGTGTCCCCGGCGCGCTGAGCAACCAGCCGCCTGCAGCCGGTGCCGCGCCGCAGCAAGCGGGTGCCGCTGCGCCAGCCGTGCCTGGGCCGATTGCTGCCGGGCAGCCGCTGCTGGATGCCAATGGCGCTCAGATTATCGATCCGGCCACCGGTCTGGCCATGTTGGCGCCGTACCCAGAGGACAAACGCGAGCAGTCCACACGCAACTTCGAGCTGGATCGTTCAATCAGCTACACCAAGCAGCAGCAGGGGCGCTTGCGCCGACTGTCGGTAGCGGTGGTAGTGGACGATCAGGTGAAAGTCGACGCAGCCACGGGCGAAACCACGCGCGTGCCGTGGAGCAGCGATGACCTGGCGCGGTTTACCCGCCTGGTACAGGACTCAGTAGGCTTTGACGCCAGTCGGGGTGACAGCGTCAGCGTGATCAATACGCCGTTCTCCGCCGAACTGGGCGAAGAGATGATTGATATCCCGTTCTACACCCAGCCGTGGTTCTGGGATGTGGTCAAGCAAGTCCTCGGCGTGCTGTTTATTCTCATCTTGGTATTTGGTGTGCTGCGCCCTGTCCTCAACAACATCACCAATGGCGGCAAAGGCCAAAGTGACGGCCGTGATGGCGATGTTGAGCTGGGTGAAATGGGCGCGCTGGGTGGTGATCTGGCCGAGGACCGTGTGAGCCTGGGCGGTCCGCAAAGCATCCTCCTGCCAAGCCCGAGTGAGGGGTATGATGCACAACTGAACGCCATCAAGAGCCTGGTCGCCGAAGACCCGGGCCGCGTAGCCCAGGTTGTGAAAGAGTGGATTAACGCCGATGAGTGATAATCGAACCGCCACTAAATTGAGCAAAGTCGACAAGGCCGCGATTCTGCTGCTGTCGCTTGGTGAAACCGACGCCGCCCAGGTGCTGCGTCATCTGGGCCCGAAAGAAGTCCAGCGGGTCGGTGTGGCCATGGCCGGTATGCGCAATATCCAGCGCGAGCAGGTCGAACAGGTGATGGGGGAGTTTGTCGACATCGTCGGTGATCAAACCAGCCTGGGCGTTGGTGCCGATGGTTATATTCGCAAGATGCTCACGCAGGCATTGGGCGAAGACAAAGCGGGCAGCCTGATTGACCGTATTTTGCTCGGCGGCAGCACCAGTGGTCTCGACAGCCTGAAGTGGATGGAGCCGCGCGCCGTGGCTGACGTGATTCGCTACGAACACCCGCAAATTCAGGCCATCGTAGTGGCTTACCTGGACCCCGATCAGGCCGGTGAAGTGCTCGGGCATTTCGACCATAAGGTACGCCTGGACATCGTCCTGCGCGTGTCGTCACTGGAAACCGTGCAGCCTGCCGCGTTGAAAGAACTTAACGATATCCTTGAACGGCAGTTTTCTGGCAGCGCCAATACGTCCCGTGCCGCGTTGGGCGGGGTCAAACGTGCGGCGGATATCATGAACTTCCTCGACAGCTCGGTTGAGGGTCAGCTGATGGACTCAATCCGCGAAGTCGACGAAGACCTTTCCAGCCAGATCGAAGACCTGATGTTTGTCTTCGACAACCTGGCCGATGTCGACGATCGGGGTATTCAAGCCCTCATGCGCGAAGTGTCGTCGGATGTGCTGGTGCTGGCGCTCAAAGGTGCCGACGAGGCTATCAAGGAAAAAGTCTTCAAGAACATGTCCAAGCGAGCCGCCGAACTGCTGCGCGACGACTTGGAAGCCAAAGGGCCGGTACGCGTCAGCGACGTGGAAACTGCGCAGAAGGAAATTCTCACCATCGCCAGGCGCATGGCCGAAGCCGGGGAAATTGTCCTGGGCGGCAAGGGCGGCGAGGAAATGGTTTAACACATGGCTCGCAATGGTTTGACGCATGTCCAGTAAAGAGCCGCCCAGCGAGCTGATTCGCGCCAAGGATCTCAAAGGCGTTGATGTGTGGGCGTTGCCCAGCTTCGACCCGGAAGTGGAAACCCCAGAGCCTGGCGAAGAAGAGCAAGCGAATAACCCGACGGTTGAGGTGGACGATCAGGCGCCGGCTGAGAGTGAAGAGGTGGCCCTTGAAGACGTCAAGCCCTTGACGTTGGATGAGTTGGAGGCAATCCGTCAGGACGCCTACAACGAAGGGTTTGCCACTGGTGAGAAGGATGGTTTCCATGCTGGCCAGCTGAAGGCCAAGCAGGAAGCCGACATTGCGTTGGCCGCCAAACTGGCCAGCATGGAGCAGCTGATGACGCAGCTCTTCGAGCCGATTAGCGCACAGGATCAGCAGCTTGAAGAAGCCATGGTCAGCCTGCTTGGGCAAATGGTGCGCCAGGTGATTCAACGTGAGCTGGTCAGTGATTCGAGTCAGATTCGCCAGGTGCTCAGCGAGGCGCTCAAGTTGCTGCCGATGGGCACCGGTAACATCCGTATTCACGTCAACCCGCAAGACTTCGAAGTCATCAAGGCCCTGCGCGAGCGCCACGAAGAAAGCTGGCGAATTCTCGAAGATCCCTCTTTGCTGCCCGGTGGGTGTCGGGTGGAAAGCGAACTCAGCCGTATTGATGCCACGGTGGAAACCCGCTTGAACCAAGCGATCAAACAGCTGTTCGAGCAGCAGCGTGAGCAGGCAGCGCACCCGCTGGAGGCTGACTTGCATACCGATTTGGATGCGCCAGCGGCGGAGGCTGCGCAGATACACAGCCAGGCGAGCCCGGATGCGCCTTGATCGGGTGAGTTTCGCCAAGCGCCTGGCGGGTTACAGCGAGGCCGTGACACTGCCGACTCAGCCGTTGGTGGAGGGTCGCCTGCTGCGCATGGTCGGTTTGACCCTGGAAGCCGAAGGCCTGCGTGCTGCCCTGGGCAGTCGCTGCCTGGTCATCAATGACGACAGCTATCATCCGGTGCAGGTTGAAGCCGAGGTCATGGGCTTTTCCAACGGCAAAATCTTTCTGATGCCGGTCGGCAGCCTGGCGGGCATCGCCCCAGGTGCTCGTGTAGTGCCGCTGCCTGACACCGGACGCTTGCCCATGGGCATGTCTATGCTGGGCCGAGTGCTTGATGGCACGGGTCGCGCGCTTGACGGTAAGGGTGGCATGAAGGCGGAGGATTGGGTGCCGATGGACGGCCCGGCGATCAACCCGCTCAACCGCCACCCGATCAGCGAACCGCTGGATGTCGGCATTCGCTCCATCAACGGCCTGCTGACGGTAGGGCGTGGACAGCGCCTGGGGTTGTTTGCCGGTACCGGTGTGGGTAAGTCGGTGCTGCTCGGCATGATGACGCGCTTTACCGAGGCCGACATCATCGTGGTGGGGTTGATTGGTGAGCGGGGCCGCGAAGTAAAAGAATTTATCGACGAGATCCTCGGCCATGAGGGCCTCAAGCGCTCGGTGGTGGTGGCCTCGCCGGCCGACGATGCGCCGCTGATGCGTTTGCGCGCGGCCATGTACTGCACGCGCATCGCCGAATACTTCCGCGACAAGGGCAAGAACGTCCTGTTGCTGATGGATTCGCTGACCCGCTTTGCCCAGGCCCAGCGCGAAATCGCCCTGGCCATTGGTGAGCCGCCGGCAACCAAAGGCTATCCTCCCTCGGTATTTGCCCGCCTGCCCAAGTTGGTCGAACGGGCTGGTAATGCGGAGAAGGGCGGCGGTTCGATTACCGCGTTCTACACCGTGCTCAGTGAAGGTGACGACCAGCAGGACCCGATCGCCGACGCCGCCCGTGGTGTACTCGACGGCCATATCGTGCTGTCGCGGCGGCTGGCCGAAGAGGGCCATTACCCGGCCATCGATATCGAGGCCTCGATCAGCCGGGTCATGCCGCAGGTGGTCAGCGCTGAGCACATGCGCCTGGCGCAGCGTTTCAAACAGCTGTGGTCGCGCTATCAACAGAGCCGCGACCTGATCAGTGTGGGCGCCTATGTGCCAGGCGGTGACGCGGATACTGACCTGGCCATTGCCCGTCAGCCAGCCATGGTCAAGTACTTGCGGCAGAATCTGCAGGACAACGAAAGCCTGGAAAGCAGCAGCGCACAGCTGGCTGCGACCTTCAATCCCGCTGCAGCGGGCGCATAATCCATGGCACAAAGCCGCGCCGCGCGACTGGCCCCGGTGGTCGATATGGCCGAGCGTGCCGAGCGCGAGGCTGCTCTGCAATTAGGTCGTTGCCAGGGCCTGCTGCGCCAGGCTGAAGTGCAGTTGGGCGATCTGGAGCGCTACCGCGGAGACTACCAGCAGCAATGGATCAGCGAGGGCCAGCGGGGAGTGTCCGGGCAGTGGCTGATGAACTATCAGCGCTTTCTTACCCAGCTGGAAACCGCCATCGGCCAGCAGCGCACCAGCGTTGACTGGCATCGCAGCAATATGGAAAAGGTGCGAGAGGCCTGGCAGCAGCGCTATGCGCGGTTGGAAGGTTTGCGCAAATTGGTCAAGCGTTATCAGGATGAAGCACGCCTGGCTGAGGACAAGCGTGAGCAGAAACTGCTTGATGAGTTGTCCCAGCGCATATCCGCCCGCGATTCGCAGTCTTAAGCGCGAATTACCCACCTGCAATACATCGACACAGCCTAAACAGTTGCTGCCAGCGCATTGCAATGCTACATCTTGATCATGCATAACCTGCTGCCTGGTCCACTGGTATGTGCGGCCTCGTCTTTTCGCTTATAGGAGTAATTCATGGCCATCACCTCGCTGCCCTCATCCGACGGGCAAGAGCTGACCATTCTGATTCAGGGACGCTTCGATTTCGGCGCGCATCAGGAATTTCGCAATGCCTACGAGCGTGTCAACAGCACCCCGCAACGCTACGTTGTAGACCTCAAAGACACCACTTACCTGGACAGCTCCGCGCTCGGCATGCTGTTGCTGTTGCGTGACCATGCTGGCGGCGACAGTGCGCAAATCCGCCTGCTCAACTGCAACCCGGATGTGCGCAAGATTCTCGCAATCTCGAATTTCGAGCAGCTGTTTAAAATCGCCTGATCGAGGCGCGTGTCATGGCTGAGCGTCTGTCCATCCTGATTGCCGAGGACAACGCGGCTGATCGCATGCTGCTGTCGACCATCGTCAGTCGCCAAGGGCACCGGGTACTGACCGCCAGTAATGGTTTGGAGGCGGTGGCCCTGTTCGAGCAAGAGCGGCCGCAGCTGGTCCTGATGGATGCCTTGATGCCCATCATGGACGGTTTTGAAGCTGCCCGACGGATCAAGCAGGTGGCCGGCGAAGAGTTGGTGCCGATCATTTTTCTGACCTCACTGACCGAAGGCGAAGCCCTGGTGCGCTGCCTGGAGGCCGGCGGTGATGACTTTCTTGCTAAACCCTACAACCGGGTCATTCTCGAAGCGAAAATCAAGGCCATGGATCGCTTGCGCCGCCTGCAGGATACGCTGCTGCAGCAGCGTGATCTGATTGCCATGCACAATGAACACCTACTCACTGAGCAGCGCGTGGCCAAGGCCGTGTTTGACAAGGTGACGCACTCCGGTTGCCTGGATGCACCGAATATCCGCTACCTGCAATCACCTTACGCAGTGTTCAATGGCGATCTGCTATTGGCTGCGTTCAAACCGTCGGGTGGCATGCATGTGTTGCTAGGGGATTTCACCGGCCACGGTTTGCCCGCAGCAATTGGGGCGATGCCGCTGGCTGAGGTGTTCTATGGCATGACGGCTAAGGGCTATTCCCTCGCCGAAGTGCTACGCGAGATCAATGCCAAGCTCAAACGCATTCTCCCAGTCGGGGTGTTTTGCTGTGCGACGGTATTAAATGTCAGTTTCCAGCGGCAGGTGGTCGAGGTATGGAATGGCGGCCTGCCGGATGGCTATCTGCTGCGTGGCAGTGGCGAGCGTTTGCCGCTGGTGTCGCGGCACTTGCCGTTGGGTGTGCTGGAACCGGCCGCATTCAACGACAAGTATGAGGTCTACCCGCTGGCGCTGGGTGATCGGGTTTTTCTGCTCTCCGATGGTGTGCTGGAGACCTGTAACAAGCTCGGTGAGTTGTTTGGTGAAGAGCGCTTGCTGGAGGTGATCGCCGCTAACCGGCAGCTGCCTGCTTTATTCACTGAAATTCAGCAGGCGCTGACCCATTTCAGTGGTGAGCAGCAGGACGATGTCAGCTTGCTTGAGGTCAGCCTGGTTGATGATGCAGAGTTGAGCCGTCCGCCACTGGCCTTTGCCGATAATGGCCAGAGTCATTCCCTGGACTGGTCTGCCAGCTTCGAGTTTCGCGGTGAAACCCTGCGTCACTTCAACCCGCTGCCTTTCCTCCTGCAATTATTGCTTGAGGTGCAGGGGCTAAGGCCTCAAGGCGGAGCCTTGTTCAGTGTGTTGGCCGAGTTGTATTCCAATGCGCTTGAGCATGGCGTGTTGGGGTTGGACTCGGCGCTCAAGGCAAATGCCGAGGGGTTTGCTGAGTATTACCGCCAGCGCAGTGTGCGCCTGGCTGCGCTGACCGACGGATTTGTACGCTTTCACCTGCAGTTGTTACCTGAAGGCGCAGGGGGGCGCTTGATCGTCCGTGTTGAAGACAGTGGCTCGGGGTTCGATCCTCAACAAGTGCCTGTTGAACCGCGTGACGCGCATAGTTTGAGTGGCCGCGGACTGGCCTTGGTCAGGCAACTGAGTGAACGTTGCAGTTGGGGCGACGGCGAACCGGGGGTGCGCGTGGAGTTTTCCTGGTTGCCTGGGGCATAATCCGGGGCACCACGCGAGGGGAGCGAGCCGTTGTCCGATATTCACCTTGATAGCGCAGTATTAGCGGCCTTGCAGGATGTCATGGAAGATGAATATCCGGTGCTGCTGGACACCTTTCTGATTGATTCTGAAGAGCGCCTGATCGTACTGCGCCAAGCCGAGCAAGCGGCCGATGCGCAGAGCTTGCGGTTGGCGGCTCACAGTTTTAAGGGCAGTTGCAGCAACATGGGGGCGCCTATGCTGGCGGGCCTGTGTAAACAGCTGGAAGAGGCTGGCCGTCGCGAACAGTTGGAGCAGGCTCCTGAGCTGGTCGAACAAATTGAGCGTGAGTTTGCCATTGTACGCATCCTGCTCAAGTCCGAGCGCCAGCGTTATCGGCATTAACCTTGCTGCGCCTGCCTCCTGACGTTACTGCAGTTCACCTCGCCCTGTCTGCCAATAAACAACTTGGCCCGCCCTTTGCAAAACCCTTCGCACGACCAATCCCGAGCGGAGAGTATCCATGTCCGTTGCCCCCGATCTGCTGCTCAAGTCAGCACCTGAAGTAAAGCCCAGAGCTGCTGCATCAAAACCGCAGGAAAAACCCGCGCAGCCTAATAAGAATGAGGCTTCCAGCTTCTCTCAGGTGTATGCCAAAGAGCGTCAGGCTAAAGCGGCTGAACGTAACGACGGGCCTGCAAAGCCGGCACGTGAAAGCAATGTTGATAAAGACGAACCGCAGGATGCACAGGCGCAGGCTGCCGTTGGGCAAACCGAGGTTGCCGATAGCGGCAAGCCTTTGCCGACTGATCCGGCAAGCGATGGCGCCGCTCTAGATCCGCTTCTGTTGCTTGGCATCACCGGCGAGATGCCCGTAGCCGAAACAGATGACGTGGCGCTTGAAGCCGAACCTGTGCCGCTGATGGTCACCACGGGTAACTTGACCAGCTCCGGCCCGGCGAGCATGACCGAGGCCAGCTTTGATGCTGAGCTGGATGCGCTCAATCAGCTGCCGGCAGTGCGCATGGCCCTGGAAATGGGGGCGAAGGAGAAGCTGCAGGCCGATCAGGCTGGAGCACCCTCGGTTCAGGCGCAAAACGTCAGTCAAAGCTTGTTGGCCAGTCAGGTGGTGCAGGATGAAACCCCGGTCGAGGGGGATAGCCTGGAACTGCCAGAGTTACAGCTTGAAGCCCTTACCGGTAAAAGCCTGGAGGCGTTGAAGGAAGGCACGGCCAATAACGCGCCGGAGAACTTTGTCAGTAAGCTCAATGCCCTGACTCAGGCGATGAACCAGCAAGTGACCCAGGCACGCGCGCCCTTATTGGCTGGCCAACCGGTGGCCATGCAGCAGGGTGGCTGGAGCGAAGCAGTGGTGGATCGGGTGATGGTGATGTCCAGCCAGAACCTCAAGTCGGCTGAGATTCAGCTGGATCCTGCAGAGCTCGGCCGTCTGGAGGTGCGCATCAGTGTCAACCAGGACCAAAGTCAGGTGACGTTCGCCAGTCCACATGCCGGTGTGCGTGAAGCGCTGGATTCGCAGATGCACCGTCTGCGTGAACTGTTTGCCCAGCAGGGTATGAATCAGCCGGACGTGAATGTTTCTGATCAGTCGCTCAACCGCGGTTGGCAAGGGCAGGGGAGCGATGGTGGCAACAGTCGCGGAGGGTCCTCCAGTGAACTGCTTGGCGGGGATGAGGAACTGCATTCGAGTGCGGTCGAATCGGCTCGCACGTCATCTGTAAGTGCCCGTGGCTTGGTTGATTACTACGCATAGAACGCTTGCTGCTGTAGTTGCATGGCCCACTGATCTAAACTGCATTTCGCCCGACTCCCCGTGTGTGGGAGTCGGGCGATTTTGTTTGGGCGTACGTTGATCGAATGCCTTGGTCGCATCACCTTCAGGTGCTGCGCCACTCGTACTGAGCAGGTTTGTTGACAGACTGGCATAACACTTGCTCGTAACCCTTTGAAAACGGATAGAACTCCGAATAACGACGGATTATTGGCATGGCTAAGAAAGAAGCAGCACCGGCACCGGCAAATGCCGAGGCGAAACCAGCCGGCAAAATGAAGCTGATCATTATCATCGTTATTGCGGTGTTGCTCGCTGTGGGCCTTTCTGTGGGGGGAACCTGGTTCTTTTTAAGTAAAAAGGACGCAGGGGCTGAAGAAGCCAAGGCAGAAGTCAGTGCCGAACCAGCAGTACCCGTCAAACAGGCCGCAATCTATGAAGAGCTGTCACCGGCCTTTGTCGTGAATTTCAACCACCAAGGCCGCGCCCGCTATATGCAGGTTAGTGTGGCGTTGATGACCCGTGATCAAGTGGCCCTGGATGCGCTCAAGGTGCATATGCCGGTGTTGCGTAACCGACTGGTGATGCTGTTTTCCGGTCAGGATTTCGGTTCCTTGCTAACCCCGGTCGGTAAAGAAATGCTGCGTCAGCAAGCGACTGCCAGCGTGCAGGAGCTGGCAGAGAAAGAGACCGGCAAAGTCACGGTTGAGCAAGTGCTGTTCACCAACCTCGTGTTGCAGTAATCAGGAGCCATCTATGGCTGTGCAAGACCTGCTTTCCCAGGATGAGATCGATGCCCTGCTGCATGGTGTCGACGACGGCTTGGTTGAAACCGAGGACGAAGCCGAACCGGGAAGCGTCAAGCAATATGACCTGACCAGTCAGGACCGCATTGTCCGTGGGCGCATGCCGACGCTTGAGATGATCAACGAGCGTTTTGCCCGCTATACCCGCATCAGCATGTTCAACCTGCTGCGCCGCTCCGCCGATGTGGCGGTGGGCGGTGTGCAGGTCATGAAATTTGGCGAATACGTGCACTCGCTGTACGTGCCGACCAGCCTCAACCTGGTGAAGATGAAGCCGTTGCGCGGCACCGGTCTGTTTATTCTCGACGCCAAGCTGGTGTTCAAGCTGGTCGACAACTTCTTTGGTGGCGATGGCCGGCACGCCAAGATCGAAGGGCGTGAGTTCACCCCCACTGAGTTGCGTGTGGTGCGCATGGTGCTCGATCAGGCCTTTATTGACCTCAAGGAAGCCTGGCACGCGGTTATGGATATCAACTTCGAGTACGTCAACTCGGAAGTGAATCCCGCGCTGGCCAACATCGTCAGTCCCAGTGAAGTGATCGTGGTATCGACCTTCCATATTGAATTGGATGGCGGTGGGGGTGACCTGCACATCACCATGCCGTATTCGATGATTGAGCCGATCCGCGAGATGCTTGATGCAGGCTTCCAGTCCGATGTGGACGATCAGGACGAGCGCTGGATCAAAGCGCTGCGCGAAGACATTCTTGGCGTCAGCGTGCCCCTGGGCGCGACTGTTGCCCGCCGCCAGCTCAAACTGCGCGACATTCTGCATATGCAGCCCGGTGACGTGATCCCGGTGGAACTGCCGGAAAGCGTGGTGCTGTGCGCTAACGGTGTGCCCTCTTTCAAGGTCAAGATGGGGGCGCACAAAGGCAAGCTGGCTTTGCAGGTGCTCGGCCCCATTGAGCGTAACCGCTAATTCCCCTATTCAACGCCAGCCGAGGAAATACGATGGCAGACGAAAACGAAAACGAAGCCAGCTCGCCCGAGGAGCAGGCACTCGCTGATGAGTGGGCGGCTGCATTGTCTGAAGCCGGCGATGCCGGGCAGGATGATATCGACGCCATGCTCGCCGCCAGCGACCCTGCTCCATCAGCGCCGCGTGCGCCAATGGAAGAGTTTGACAGTGCGCCGAAGATGAACCTGCCGGTGAATCTGGATGGGCCGAATTTGGATGTGATTCTGGATATTCCGGTGTCCATTTCCATGGAGGTCGGCAATACCGATATCACCATCCGTAACCTGCTGCAGCTCAACCAGGGCTCGGTGATCGAGTTGGATCGTTTGGCCGGTGAGCCGCTGGATGTGCTGGTCAACGGCACCCTGATCGCCCACGGCGAAGTGGTGGTGGTGAACGAGAAGTTCGGCATTCGCCTGACTGACGTGATCAGTCCAAGTGAACGCATCAAGAAGCTGCGCTAACCATGCTTAGAACCCTTGTGTTGGGCTTGCTGCTACCGGTTGCGGCCCTGGCTGCCGAACCGGCCGCGCAAGCGGCTGTACCCCTTGCTGGAACAGGTATGGGCGGGCAACTTGTGCAGCTGCTGCTGGGCCTGCTGTTGGTGATCGGTCTGATTTTTCTGCTGGCCTGGCTGGTGCGCCGCGTGCAGCAAATCGTGCCGCGGGGTGGCCAGGTCATCAAAGTGCTGGCCACCCAGGCGCTGGGGCCGCGTGATCGCCTGGTGCTGGTGCAGGTGGGTAACGAGCAGGTATTGCTGGGTTTGACCCCGGGCACCATCACGTCGTTGCATGTGCTGAAAGAACCGGTGCATATGCCGGATGTTGAACCTGCCTCGACCGAGTTTGCTCAGCGCCTGATGGAGCTGTTGGGTAAAGACCAGAAGGACAAGTCGTGATGCTGCGTTTGCTGCTGATGCTGGTTTTTAGCGTGGGTGCGTCACTGGCATTCGCTGCCGATCCTCCGACTGCCAGTACCTTGATTCAGTCGGGCAATAACCCGCTGTCGATCCCGGCCATCACCCTGAGTACCGACACAGCTGGGCAGCAGGAGTACTCGGTCAGCCTGCAAATCCTGCTGATCATGACTGCGCTGAGCTTTATTCCAGCGTTTGTCATGCTGATGACCAGTTTTACCCGGATCATCATTGTCTTCTCGATTCTGCGTCAGGCCCTGGGCTTACAACAGACACCGTCTAACCAGATCCTGGTTGGTATGGCGCTGTTTTTGACCATGTTTATCATGGCACCGGTGTTCGATCAGATTAACCGCGAGGCACTGCAGCCCTACCTGAACGAGCAACTGCCTGCGCAGGAAGCGATTCTCAAGGCCGAAGGGCCGATCAAGAATTTTATGCTGTCACAGACCCGTGAAAGCGATCTGGAACTGTTTGTGCGCTTGTCCAAACGCACGGATATCGCCAGCCCGGAAGAGGCGCCGCTGACCATTCTGGTGCCGGCGTTTGTCACGTCCGAGCTGAAAACCGCCTTCCAGATCGGCTTTATGATCTTTATTCCGTTCCTGATCATCGACATGGTGGTGGCCAGTATCTTGATGGCGATGGGGATGATGATGCTCTCGCCGTTAATCATTTCTCTGCCGTTCAAAATCATGCTGTTTGTGTTGATTGATGGCTGGGCGCTGATCATGGGCACTCTGGCTGCCAGCTTTGGAGGCACTTAGCCATGACCCCTGAGGTGGCTGTCGATCTGGTGCGCGATGCCTTGTGGCTAACGGCCATGATTGTGGGGATTCTCGTGGTTCCTAGTCTGATTGTTGGTTTGCTGGTGGCGATGTTTCAGGCGGCCACTCAAATCAACGAGCAGACCCTAAGTTTTTTGCCCAGGCTGCTGGTGATCCTGCTCGTGCTGATTTTTGCGGGTCCCTGGCTGGTGCGTGAGCTGATGGAGTACACCGAGAATCTGATCATGAACATTCCGATGCTGATCGGCTGACATGCTCGAGCTAAGCAACGAGCAGATCGGTGCGTGGGTGGGTAGCTTTCTGCTGCCGCTGTTTCGCATTTCAGCCCTGCTGATGTTTATGCCGATCATTGGTACCCAGCTGGTTTCGGCGCGGGTACGCCTGTACCTGGCCCTGGCTATCTGTGTGGTGATTATGCCGACCTTGCCACCGATGCCGGTGATTGATGCCATCAACCTGCAAGCCTTTATCTGGATTGCCCAGGAAGTCCTGATTGGCATGATGTTCGGGTTTGTCCTGCAACTGTTCTTTCAGGTGTTTGTCATTGCCGGTCAGATTGTGGCCATCCAGATGGGCCTTGGCTTTGCCTCAATGATTGACCCGGCCAATGGGATCTCGGTGCCAGTGATCGGTCAGGTGTTCATGATCTTGGTGACCTTGCTGTTTCTCGCCATGAACGCTCACCTGGTAGTGTTTGAAGTGCTGGCTGAGAGCTTCTTCACCCTGCCAGTAGGTGGTGGCTTTCTAGTGGAAAACTACTGGGAGATCGCCAACAAATTAGGCTGGGTATTGGGGGCGGCTCTGCTTCTGGTATTGCCGGCGATTACCGCGTTGTTGGTGATCAACCTGGCATTCGGGGTAATGACCCGCGCCGCGCCGCAGCTGAATATCTTCTCCATTGGTTTCCCACTGACCCTGGTGTTGGGCATGGTCATCGTGTGGATTGGCATGGCCGATATCCTCGCGCAGTACCAGGTATTTGCCACTGAGGCGTTGCAGTTTCTTCGTGAAATGGCGGGGGCGAGTTAAGCCATGGCCGAATCCGAGAGCGGTGCCGATAAAAGCGAAGAACCCACGGAGAAACGCCTACGCGAATCCCGTGAAAAGGGGCAGGTTGCCCGTTCTAAAGAACTCAATACCCTGGCGGTAACCCTCGGTGGTTTTGGTGGCATGCTCGCGTTTGGCGGCAGCATGGCTAACGCCATGCTCGACATCATGCGGGGTAATTTCTCGCTGACCCGCGAGGTGATCATGGATGAGCGCAGCATGTCGCTGTGGCTGGCAGCCTCTGGGCAGATCGCGCTGGAAGCGCTGTTCCCGCTGTTCGTGTTGTTGTTGATTGTGTCGATTGTGGGGCCGATCTCTCTCGGTGGCTGGCTGTTCTCGGCCGAAGCCATGGCGCCTAAACTCAGCCGCATGAACCCTCTGGCGGGGCTTAAACGCATGTTTTCGACCGATGCCTTGGTTGAGCTGCTCAAGGCGTTGGCCAAGTTCACTCTGATTCTGTTGGTGGGCGTAGCGGTGCTTTCCGCCTGGCAAGAAGACCTGCTGGCGATCGTCCATGAGCCGATTGAAGCGGCCATCCTGCACTCCGCCACCGTGGTGGGTTGGAGTGCATTGTGGATGTCCTGCGGGCTGATTCTGATTGCCGCCGTGGATGTGCCGTTTCAGCTCTGGAGCAGTAAGCAGAAGCTGATGATGACCAAGCAGGAAGTGCGCGACGAGTACAAGGACAGCGAGGGTAAGCCCGAGGTCAAACAGCGTATTCGCCAGTTGCAGCGTGAAATGGCCGAGCGACGCATGATGCAGTCGGTGCCCGACGCTGATGTGGTCATTACCAACCCGACGCACTTTGCCGTGGCTTTGAAGTACGACCCGGCCAAAGGCAGTGCGCCGGTGCTGCTGGCCAAGGGCGGTGACTTCACCGCATTGAAGATTCGCGAAATCGCCAACGAGCACAAGGTCATGGTGCTGGAGTCACCAGCCTTGGCGCGGGCGGTGTTCTATTCCACTGAGCTGGATCAGGAAATCCCGGCCGGCCTGTACCTGGCCATCGCTCAGGTCCTGGCGTACGTCTACCAGCTGCGTCAGTACCAGGCGGGCAAGGGCAAACGTCCTGGCCCGTTGCCGGATATGCCCATCCCGCCAGATTTACGCCGCGACGAGTAACGCTCAGCCACATTGCTTTGGCGCGTTGGCTGTTTGACGGGCTCTGGCAAAGTTGGACAGCTTCTTGCAAAACCCCTCCCAAAGGCGCGACTCGCGTCAAAAGATTGAATTGGCTGGGGTAGTGGTGTGGCAATAGATCGCTCACAAATGATCGGTGATGTGCGCAGTAACCTGTCGGGGTTGAAACAGGGCAACCTGGGCATCCCACTGTTGCTGCTGGTCATGCTCGGCATGGTCATGCTGCCGATTCCACCGTTTCTCCTTGATGTGCTGTTTACCTTCAGTATTGCCCTGTCGATCGTCGTCCTGCTGGTAGCGATCTACGCCCTGCGCCCGCTGGATTTCGCGGTATTCCCGACCATTCTGCTGGCGGCAACCTTGCTGCGTCTGGCGCTTAACGTCGCCTCCACGCGGGTGGTGCTACTTAACGGTCAGGACGGTCACGACGCTGCGGGTAAGGTGATCCAGGCTTTCGGTGAGGTGGTGATCGGCGGTAACTACGTGGTCGGTATCGTGGTGTTCGCGATCCTGATGATCATCAACTTCGTGGTGGTCACCAAAGGTGCCGGACGTATCTCCGAGGTCAGTGCGCGTTTCACCTTGGACGCCATGCCGGGCAAGCAGATGGCCATCGACGCGGACCTGAATGCCGGGTTGATCGATCAGGCGGAGGCCAAGAAGCGTCGCAGCGAAGTGTCCCAGGAAGCCGACTTCTATGGCTCCATGGACGGTGCCAGCAAGTTTGTGCGCGGCGATGCGATTGCCGGCCTGCTGATTCTGTTCATCAACCTGATCGGTGGCATCGCCATCGGTATTTTCCAGCATGACCTGAGTTTCGCCGACGCGGGCCGTATCTACACTTTGCTGACCATCGGTGACGGCCTGGTGGCGCAGATTCCATCGCTGCTGCTGTCGACTGCCGCCGCGATCATGGTGACCCGTGTTTCCAGCTCGGAAGACATGGGTGCTCAGGTCAATCGGCAGATGTTCGCCTCGCCGCGTGCGCTGGCGGTGACGGCTGCGGTGATGATCGCCATGGGCCTGGTGCCCGGCATGCCACATTTCTCTTTTATAAGCCTGGGCCTGGTGGCTGCGGGTGCTGCGTACTGGATTGCCAACAAACAGCGTACAACCAAGGAAAATGAGATCAAGGAAGTGCAGCGCCAACAGGAGATGCTGCCGGCGCAGAAGGCTCAAGAGGTCAAGGAGCTGGGCTGGGACGACGTGACACCGGTGGATATGGTCGGCCTGGAGGTGGGGTATCGGCTGATTCCGTTGGTTGACCGTAACCAGGGTGGCCAGCTGCTGGCGCGGATCAAGGGCGTGCGTAAGAAGCTCTCACAGGAAATGGGCTTTCTGATGCCCTCGGTGCATATCCGCGACAACCTGGACCTGCAGCCCAATGCTTATCGCCTGACGCTGATGGGGGTCAGCGTAGCCGAGGCCGAGGTGTACCCGGATCGTGAGCTGGCGATCAACCCCGGCCAGGTGTTCGGTCCGCTCAATGGCATCGCCGCCAAGGATCCGGCATTCGGTCTGGAGGCGGTGTGGATCGACCCGAGTCAGCGCGATCAGGCGCAGTCGCTTGGCTACACCGTGGTGGACGCCAGTACCGTAGTGGCGACACACCTCAACCAGGTCCTGCACAAACATGCCCACGAGCTGCTGGGTCACGAGGAAGTGCAACAGTTGATGCAGCTCTTGGCCAAGAGCTCGCCGAAGCTGGCTGAAGAGCTGGTGCCAGGGATGATTTCCCTGTCAACCCTGCTCAAGGTGCTGCAGAGCCTGCTGCAGGAACAGGTGCCGGTACGCGATATCCGCACCATCGCCGAGGCCATCGCCAACGTCGCTGTGAAGAGTCAAGATCCCGCCGCGATGGTGGCGGCGGTACGCGTCGCGTTGGCTCGCGCAATCGTGCAAAGCATTGTGGGACTAGAGCTGGAGCTGCCTGTTATCACCCTTGAACCCAGGTTGGAACAGATATTGCTCAACAGTATCCAGAAGGCCGGTCAAGGCTCCGAGGAGGGCATCCTCCTCGAACCTGGCATGGCCGAGAAGCTGCAGCGTTCCCTGGTGGAAGCGGCGCAGCGCCAGGAAATGCTCGGCAAGCCAGTGATTCTGCTGGTGGCCGGTCCGGTCCGGGCGATGCTCTCGCGATTCGCGCGGCTGGCGGTTCCGAGTATCCATGTACTGGCATACCAGGAAATTCCGGATAACAAGCAGGTCACCATCGTTGCGACGGTGGGGCAGAACTAACCGAGGTTACAGGCCATGCAGGTCAAACGCTTTTTCGCCGCCGATATGCGTACCGCCATGAAATTGGTGCGTGATGAGCTGGGTGCCGATGCCTCGATCATTGGCAATCGCCGGGTAGCCGGTGGTGTCGAATTGACCGCCGCGCTGGATTATCAGGTGCCAGCCGCACCGGCCCGTCAGCCCAACCCTGCGTTGGAAGCCGAGCTGCGCAAGACTCAGGCGAAAATTGCCACGGCCCAGGCCGAGCTGACCACCCGCACTCAGGTCGATGCCGGCAAAGATCGTCAGCTGTTTGGCGCGGCTGACAGCCTGCCTGCTGACAGCTTGGCGGCCGTGATGCGCAAATCGCAGGCAGCGCCAGCTGCGGCAACCGATCAGCGCGCTCTGGATGCCATGCGTTTCGAACTGCATGGCCTGCGTGAGCTGATTGAAGTGCAGCTGGGCTCGATTGCCTGGGGTCAGTTGCAGAACCGTCGCCCGCAGCAAGCCAATTTATGGCGTCGCCTGCAGCGCATGGGCTTGTCGGCCGAATTGTCGAAAGCGCTGCTGGAGCGTGTGAATACGGTGACAGAACCTCGCCAGGCCTGGCGCATGGTGCTGGCGCACCTGGCTCACGCGATCAAAACGCCGAAGCAGGAACCGATGGAAGAGGGCGGCGTAATCGCCTTGGTTGGCCCCGCTGGCATGGGCAAAACCACTACTTTGGCCAAGCTGGCCGCGCGTTACGTGCTCAAGTACGGCGCGCAGCATATTGCCCTGGTCAGCCTGGACAGCTACCGCATTGGTGCTCAGGAGCAGCTCAAGACCTTGGGGCGTATTCTCAATGTCCCGGTGACCCTGGTTGATCCTGGCCAATCGTTGACTCAAGCCTTGGCACCGCTGGCGCGTAAGCGAGTGGTGCTGATTGACACCGCCGGCCTGCCCGCCAATGACCCAGCCCTGCGCATGCAGCTGGAAACGCTGGCCAGCCGTGGTGTCAACGCAAAAAATTATCTGGTCATGGCCGCTACCAGCCAGGGCCAAGTGCTGAAAGCCGCCTACCATAGTTATAAGCGTTGCGGCTTGTCTGGCTGCATTCTGACAAAAGCGGATGAGGCCACCAGCCTGGGTGAGGTTTTAGGACTGGCTATTAGCCAGCGTCTACCGGTAGCCTATCTCGCTGATGGGCCACGCATTCCCGATGATTTGCAGATTCCACGCAGTCATCAATTGGTTAGCCGGGCCGTAGGGCTGCAGGCGACCCAGGATCCAAGCGAAGATACGATGGTGGAGATGTTTGCCGGGCTTTACCAGCAACCCGCACGACGCGTCAGTTAAGCGTCCTGCTGTTGGCAATGAACCGCGCTTAGCCAGCCAAGTGGCTCCAGTCGAAGTTAGACAAGGTGTGTAGAAATATGGGTATGCATCCCGTACAGGTGATTGCGGTGACCGGCGGCAAAGGTGGCGTCGGTAAGACCAACGTCTCGGTGAACCTGGCGTTGGCCCTGGCTGATCTCGGCCGTCGGGTGATGCTGATGGACGCCGACCTTGGCTTGGCCAACGTCGACGTGTTGTTGGGCCTCAGCGCCAAACGCACCCTGGAAGACGTCATCAGTGGCGAGTGCGAGCTGCGCGATGTGTTACTGCAGGGCCCTGGCGGCATTCGTATCGTGCCGGCAGCCTCGGGTATTCAGAGCATGGTGCAGCTGTCACCCATGCAACATGCGGGGCTTATCCAGGCGTTCAGCGATATCAGTGACAACCTCGACGTGTTGATCATCGACACCGCCGCGGGTATTGGTGACGGTGTTGTGAGCTTCGTGCGCGCTGCCCAGGAAGTGCTGGTGGTGGTGTGTGATGAGCCGACTTCGATTACCGATGCCTACGCACTGATCAAATTGCTTAATCGCGATCACGGCATGAACCGTTTCCGGGTATTGGCCAATATGGCCCACAGCCCGCAGGAAGGTCGCAACCTCTTTGCTAAGCTGACTAAAGTGACTGACCGTTTCCTTGATGTTGCCCTGCAGTATGTAGGCGCGGTGCCATATGACGAGTCAGTGCGCAAGGCCGTGCAGAAGCAGCGTGCGGTCTACGAAGCCTTTCCGCGTTCGAAGTGTGCGCTGGCGTTCAAAGCGATAGCCCAGAAAGTTGACGCCTGGCCGTTACCGGCCAATCCGCGTGGCCATTTGGAGTTTTTCGTTGAGCGTCTGGTGCAGCAACCGATCGCGGACACGGCTATATGACAGCAGCCTCTGGACTTCGTATGTATAGCAAGGCGCAGGCGCAGGATTCCCAGCACCAGTTGATCGAGCGCTACGCGCCCCTGGTCAAACGCATTGCCTATCACCTGTTGGCCCGCCTGCCGGCCAATGTACAGGTCGACGATCTGATTCAGGCCGGAATGA
Organism: Pseudomonas sp. 9AZ; assembly: GCF_902506525.1. Taxonomy (NCBI): domain Bacteria; kingdom Pseudomonadati; phylum Pseudomonadota; class Gammaproteobacteria; order Pseudomonadales; family Pseudomonadaceae; genus Pseudomonas; species Pseudomonas sp. 9AZ. Next base: position 2,985,934 of record NZ_LR733840.1, on the reverse strand, counting down.
TCGGCTTGCTCGAAGCGTCAAAAAAATACGACTCCAGTAAAGGCGCCAGTTTCGAAACGTTTGCGGGTATTCGCATTCGCGGTTCGATGCTCGATGAAGTGCGCAAAGGCGACTGGGCGCCACGTTCGGTGCATCGCAATAGCCGCATGGTCAGTGATGCAATTAGAAAAATTGAGGCCAGAACGGGTCGAGACGCTAAAGATCAAGAGGTTGCGGCCGAACTCCAATTGAGTCTCGAGGATTACTACGGCATTCTTGGCGACACTTTAGGCAGCCGCCTGTTCAGTTTCGACGACCTGTTGCAGGACGGCGAACACGGTGGGCTGGGTGAAGACGCTGGCAGCAACCACCTCGAACCTTCTCGTGATCTGGAAGATGAACGCTTTCAGGCGGCCCTGGCAGATGCCATTGCCAACCTGCCGGAGCGCGAGCGCTTGGTGTTAGCGCTATATTACGATGAAGAACTGAATCTTAAAGAGATCGGCGAGGTGTTAGGGGTTAGCGAATCACGTGTAAGCCAACTACACAGTCAGTGTGCCGCACGTTTACGTGCTCGACTGGGTGAGTGGCGCGCACATTGAGTTGTATTCGCTGATGCTGGGCCGGTTTCACGATTAAAAGCGCATGCAGGTTGCTGCCTGCGTTTGGGACTGTACGGAGGTCGACTTGGACAAGAACATGAAAATCCTCATCGTTGATGACTTTTCAACGATGCGACGGATCATCAAGAACCTTCTGCGTGACTTGGGGTTCACCAATACCGCGGAAGCGGATGATGGCGTAACCGCGCTGCCCATGCTGCAAAGCGGTAGCTTCGATTTCCTCGTGACTGACTGGAACATGCCTGGCATGACGGGTATCGATCTGTTGCGCGCAGTGCGTGCGGATGATCGCTTGAAAACCTTGCCGGTGCTGATGGTCACGGCAGAAGCCAAGCGTGATCAGATCATCGAAGCAGCCCAGGCGGGGGTTAACGGTTATGTGGTCAAGCCGTTCACAGCCCAAGTGCTGAAAGAGAAGATTGAAAAGATCTTCGAGCGAGTCAACGGCTGATGTTTGCCACGAGGGTGCTATGGAGCATAAAGATTCCGTTCAAGGTGACCTTGAGTCGACCCTGAAATACAACGCTCGCCAACTGGTAGATAGCCTGGAACAAGGCAACTTTGGTGAAGCGGTACAGCTGATACATGAGCTCAACAAGGCACGTGACCGTGGTCTTTACCATGAAGTCGGTAAGCTGACTCGTGAGCTGCATAACGCCATCGTCAATTTCCAGCTCGACCCCCGTGTGCCACATGCCACTGAGGTTTCGCAAATTACCGATGCCACTGAGCGCCTGAATTATGTGGTGACGATGACCGAAAAAGCGGCCAATCGCACCATGGATCTGGTCGAGCAAAGTGCCCCGCTGGTAAATGACCTCAGCGATGAAGCGCAAAGCCTCAGCGGTGATTGGGGGCGCTTCATGCGCCGGGAAATGAGTGCCGATGGCTTTCGCGAGTTAGCCAAGCGTGTGGAACTTTTTCTCGCGCGAAGCGAGCGCGACGGTGCCAAGATTTCTGCACACCTCAATGACATCCTGTTGGCCCAGGATTATCAGGACCTGACCGGCCAGGTGATCAAGCGTGTAACGCAGCTGGTTACCGAAGTGGAAAGCAACTTGCTGAAACTGGTGCTGATGGCCAGTCAGGTCGATCAGTTTGCCGGCATTGAGCACAACCATGAGTTGCTCCGCGCCGAACAAGAAAAACAAAAAGAGCCTTCGCGTGGTGAAGGTCCGCAGATTCATGCCGATAAGCGTGAAGACGTCGCATCCAATCAGGATGATGTCGACGACCTGCTTTCCAGCCTGGGATTTTAGGAGCACGTCTTATGAGCTTCGGCGCCGATGAAGAAATCCTCCAGGACTTCCTGGTAGAGGCCGGCGAGATTCTTGAACTACTGTCTGAGCAGCTTGTAGAGCTGGAAAGTCGCCCGGACGACATGAATCTACTCAACGCCATTTTTCGCGGGTTTCACACCGTCAAAGGTGGTGCTGGCTTTCTCCAGCTCAATGAGCTGGTGGAATGCTGCCATATCGCAGAAAACGTCTTTGACATCCTGCGTAAGGGTGAGCGGCGCGTCGACTCCGCGTTGATGGATGTGGTGCTGGAAGCACTGGATGCCGTCAACAGCATGTTTACCGAGGTCCGTGAACGTACCGATCTCACTCCGGCTACGCCTGAGCTGCTTGCCGCCTTGGCGCGTTTGGCTGAGCCGGCGGGTGCTGATGATGCCGCACCCGTTGAAGCGCACGCTGAACCTGAGCTGGAATCTGAACCTGAGGTTGCAGTCGAGGTTGAAGAGGCCGCTGGCGATATCACGGACACTGAATTCGAGCAGTTATTAGGCGCCTTGGGGGACTCACCGGCGCCAATGGCCGCGGCTGCCAGCAGTGATGAAATCACCGATGATGAGTTTGAGTCGTTGCTTGATCAGCTGCATGGCAAAGGCCAATTTGTAGCACCTGATGTAGCTGTAGCTCCCGCTATGCCTGCTGTAGCGGCACCTGCTGCAACGGCCACGGGCGGTGATGAAATCACCGACGATGAATTTGAATCGTTGCTTGATCAGTTGCACGGTAAAGGTCAGTTTGCGCCTCCTCCTGTATCGGCACCTGCTTCACCTGAAGCGGTGGCTGAGTCCGCTGCTGTGCCGAGTGGCGACATCACGGATGATGAGTTTGAAGCACTGCTTGATCAGCTGCATGGCAAAGGCAAGTTTGTTGAGCCTGAAGCGATCAAACCTGTAACGCCTGCGCCGACTGCCAAGCCTGTGGAACCTGCCAAAGCGGCCGCCAAACCTGCGGCAAAACCTGCCGCTAAGGTTGAGCCTGCAAAAGCTCCTGCAGCTCCGGCCGCTGCGCCTGTTGCTGAGAAGGCTGCGCCGCCCAGTGAGGCGGAAACCACTGTGCGGGTCGATACCGCACGGCTCGACGAAATCATGAACATGGTTGGCGAGCTGGTGCTGGTGCGAAATCGCTTGGTGCGACTTGGATCAAGCAGTGGCGATGAGGCAATGTCTAAAGCGGTGTCGAACCTAGATGTGGTGACGGCTGACTTGCAGACAGCGGTGATGAAAACCCGCATGCAGCCCATCAAGAAGGTGTTCGGGCGCTTCCCTCGGCTGGTTCGCGATTTGGCGCGAAACCTTAAGAAAGAGATCAACTTGGAGTTGGTCGGTGAAGAAACTGACCTCGACAAGAACCTGGTTGAAGCCTTGGCTGATCCGCTTGTCCACTTGGTGCGCAACGCGGTTGACCATGGCATTGAAACCCCGGAAGAGCGCGAAGCCTCAGGTAAGGCGCGTGGCGGTAAGGTGATATTGTCCGCTGAGCAGGAAGGTGATCACATCCTCTTGTCGATCTCTGACGATGGCAAGGGCATGGATGCGGATGTGCTGCGCGCCAAAGCCGTGGAAAAAGGCTTGCTGGATAAAGACGCGGCCGACCGTCTCAATGAGTTCGAATGCTACAACCTGATCTTTGCCCCGGGCTTCTCGACCAAGACTGAAATTTCCGATGTGTCTGGGCGCGGCGTGGGCATGGATGTGGTGAAAACCAAGATTTCCCAGCTCAACGGCACGGTCAATGTGTTTTCGGTCAAGGGACAGGGCTCAAAAATCGTTATCAAGGTGCCGCTGACCCTGGCGATTATGCCAACACTGATGGTGATGTTGGCCAATCAGGCGTTTGCTTTCCCGCTGGTCAACGTGAACGAGATTTTCCACCTCGATCTGTCGCGAACAAATGTGGTTGACGGCCAGGAAGTGGTGATCGTGCGCGACAAGGCGTTGCCGTTGTTCTATCTCAAGCGCTGGTTGATCGGCAGTGCAGCACACGTGGAGCAGGGTGAGGGCCATGTGGTGATCCTCACTGTTGGCAGTCAGCGTATTGGCTTCGTGGTCGATCAACTGGTCGGACAGGAAGAAGTGGTCATCAAACCGCTGGGCAAAATGCTACAGGGTACGCCGGGCATGTCGGGTGCAACCATTACCGGTGATGGTCGTATTGCCCTGATTCTTGACGTGCCGAGCATGCTCAAACGTTACGCGCGGCGCATCTGATTGTTAGCGGCGCAGCTATCTGTGGCGCCGTTTAGGAGTGTTTATGGCTGTTAAGGTGTTGGTGGTTGATGACTCCGGTTTTTTCCGCCGGCGCGTGTCGGAAATTCTTTCAGCCGACCCGAATATTCAGGTAATCGGCACCGCCACTAACGGCCGTGAAGCCATTGAGCAGGCGCAGGCGCTCAAGCCCGATGTGATTACTATGGATTACGAGATGCCGATGATGGATGGCATCACCGCTGTACGTAATATCATGCAGCGCTGCCCGACACCCGTACTGATGTTCTCTTCGCTAACCCATGAAGGTGCGCGAGTGACGTTGGATGCGCTGGAAGCCGGGGCGGTGGATTTTCTGCCGAAGAATTTTGAGGACATTTCGCGCAATCCTGAGCGAGTTAAGCAACTGCTTTGCGAGAAAATTCACACGATTGCCCGCAGTAATCGTCGCAGTTTCAGCCCATCCCCTGTCTCTACTCCCGCAGCTATACCCGCTGCAGCAGCCAAGCCTGCGTCGCGTCCAGTAACCTCTGCCAGCACGCCAGGCCGTCCAGCTGTGGCGCCTGCCCCCGTTGTTGCCAGTGCGGCGCCAAAACGTAAATCCTACAAGCTTGTTGCGATCGGTACTTCCACCGGTGGACCGGTTGCGCTTCAGCGGGTACTGACTCAATTGCCGGTGAATTTTCCAGCACCAATCGTGCTGATCCAGCATATGCCGGCTGCCTTTACCAAAGCCTTTGCCGAACGTCTCGACAAGCTCTGCCGCATCAGTGTCAAGGAAGCTGAGGACGGTGATGTCTTGCGTCCCGGTCTGGCACTGCTCGCACCGGGTGGCAAGCAGATGATGGTGGATGCGCGGGGCGTGGTGAAAATCCTGCCTGGCGATGAGCGCCTGAATTACAAACCCTGTGTCGATATCACTTTCGGTTCCGTCGCCAAGTCTTATGGTGACAAGGTGCTGGCGGTGGTGCTCACAGGTATGGGGGCGGACGGCCGTGAGGGCGCTCGCCTGCTAAAGCAGAGTGGAAGCCAAGTGTGGGCACAAGACGAAGCCAGCTGCGTGATCTACGGCATGCCGATGGCTATTGTAAAAGCCAACCTGGCTGATGCGATTTACCCGCTGGATGATATCGGCAGGCACCTGGCGGAGACCTGTATTTAATGGATGTACTGAGCCTTATTGGGGTCATCCTGGCGTTTGTCGCCATTCTTGGCGGCAACTACCTCGAAGGGGGCCATGCTGCGGCCCTGCTCAATGGGCCGGCTGCATTGATTGTGATTGGCGGTACCTTGGGTGCGGCTTTTTTGCAGGCGCCCGTGCATGTGTTCAAACGGGCCCTGGCCATTATTAGCTGGATATTCTTTCCGCCGCGCGTGGACCTGGCCGGTGGTATTAACCGGGTGGTTGGTTGGAGCATGACTGCGCGCAAGGAGGGTTTGCTCGGTCTTGAGGCCGTGGCAGATGCCGAACCCGATCCCTATGCGCGCAAAGGCTTGCAGCTGTTGGTCGATGGCGCCGAGCCTGAGGCTATTCGCAGTATTCTCGAGGTCGATCTGTACACCCAGGAAGGCCGTGATATTCAGGCGGCCAAAGTGTTTGAAAGCATGGGCGGTTATGCGCCGACCATCGGCATTATCGGTGCAGTGATGGGCTTGATCCATGTGATGGGTAACCTGGCCGACCCAAGCATGCTCGGCAGTGGAATTGCCGTGGCGTTCGTGGCAACTATCTACGGCGTTGGCTTTGCCAACCTGTTGTTATTGCCTATTGGTAACAAGCTCAAAGCTATCGCTCAGCGCCAATCCCGTTATCGCGAGATGCTGCTTGAAGGCATCCTGTCGATTGCGGAGGGTGAAAACCCGCGCTCCATCGAACTGAAGCTGCAAGGCTTCATGGATTGATGGGGACACCTTATGGCCCGCCGGCGTCATCAAGAAGAGCATGAAAATCATGAGCGGTGGCTAGTCTCTTACGCCGACTTCATTACTCTGCTGTTCGCCTTTTTTGTGGTGATGTACTCGATTTCCTCGCTCAATGAAGGCAAGTACAAAATTCTTTCTGACAGCCTGACCGGGGTGTTCAATCAACCTGATCGCGCTATCAAACCGATTCCGGTTGGTGACGAGCGTCCGCGGACCACGGAGCCGGACCGTTCCTTGGTGGATGAAGAAAGCGCTCAGTCTTCGGCTGATGATCTGCAGAATATTGCCAACAGTGTGCGCGAGGCTTTCGGCGACTTGATTCAGTCGGATCAGCTGAAGGTCAGTGGAAATGAGCTGTGGATCGAGATTGAGCTCAGCTCTAGCCTGTTGTTCACCAGCGGCGATGCTATTCCTAACAACGCAGCGTTCGATATCATCGAAAAGGTAGCCAAAATTCTGGCGCCGTACGAGAATCCAATACATGTGGAAGGCTTTACCGATAATCTGCCGATTCAGACGGCTCAGTTCCCGACCAACTGGGAGCTGTCTACCGCAAGGGCTGCGAGTATCGTGCGTATGCTGACGATGGATGGGGTCAACCCCAGCCGCCTGGCAGCGGTCGGTTATGGTGAGTTCCAGCCCGTCGCGGATAACACCACCGCTGAAGGGCGCGGGCGCAATCGTCGCGTCGTGTTAGTGATCTCGCGTAATCTAGACGTACGTCGCAGCGTTAGCGGTGTGGGCAGTGCCAATGCTAAGCCTGATGCGGCGTTGCAACGTGCTGGCACGCAACCTGCAAAAGCCCCAGCAGCGCCGGTCCCGCAAGCGGGTGCCGTCAATCCCCCGTCGCCGGTCCCATAGGGTGGCCCCGTTCTCGGTCAGGCTGCAGCTGAACCGGGAGGATGATAACGATGAGAGTCTGGGCAGTAGCCAATCAAAAAGGTGGAGTCGGTAAGACCACCACATCAATCGCTCTGGCAGGCCTGTTGGCAGATGCCGGCAAGCGTGTGGTGATCGTTGATCTCGATCCCCATGGGTCGATGACCAGCTACTTCGGGCACGACCCGGACAGCCTGGAACACAGCAGCTTCGATTTGTTCCAACATAAAGGCTCTGTACCGCGCGGTTTGCCCCAGCAGCTGCTCCTGCCTACCAGTGATGAGCGTATCTCCCTGCTGCCGTCCAGCACTGCACTGGCCACCTTGGAGCGCCAGTCACCCGGGCAGAGTGGCTTGGGCTTGGTGATAGCCAAGAGCCTTGCGCAGCTTTGGCAGGATTTTGATCATGCGGTGATCGACAGTCCGCCCTTACTTGGCGTGTTGATGGTCAATGCCTTGGCGGCAAGTCAGCAGCTGGTAATTCCTGTGCAGACTGAATTTCTGGCCGTAAAAGGCTTGGAGCGGATGGTCAATACCCTGGCGATGATCAACCGTTCGCGTCAGCAGGCGTTGCCGTACACCATCGTACCGACCCTGTTCGACCGTCGTACCCAAGCGTCGATGGGCACGCTGCGTGTGTTGCGCAACAGTTACCCTGATCACCTGTGGCCGGCCTATATTCCGGTTGATACGCGTTTACGTGATGCCAGTCGGGCAGGGGTGACCCCGTCAACGTTTGATAGCAACAGCCGCGGTGTACTGGCTTATCGCGCCTTACTCAAACACCTGCTTTCTCAGCAGATTGCTGCTCAGGTCGCTTGAGATGAACGACTATGCTGAAGATATGGGCTCAAGTCTGTCGCTAGCGCGGCCGATAGTCTGTACAGATTGTTATTGCGAGTTGTCTTGATGAGTCGTCCTTTAGCCACCGCTACACGTTCGCAACAGGTCTTGCAGTCCTATTTGGATGGCTTGTTGCAGGAGGCTGCGGTCGAGTTTGTCGATAGCATCACGCTGGATGAATTCGAGGCCGCGGTGCTGGAAGAGCAGGTGCGCGATGCGCGCAGCATGCCGCAGGTGAGCGTCGCTAAGGTCAAGCCTCTGGCTGAGCTGGCGCCACGTCCATTGGTGCTGCCCACTTTCGAGATGCCCACTGCGCACGTTGAAGTTCACGTCGAGTCGCTGCCAGAGGTTGTAGAAACTGTTGTAGTGGCTGAGTCGTTGCAGTCAGAGCCGCAGATGTTGGTGGTACCTGAGGCGGTGCCGCAGGGGCGGCCTGAATGGGCGCAAGGGTCTTTCGAATGCCTGTTATTTGATGTAGCTGGGCTGACCTTAGCCGTTCCGCTGGTGTGCCTGGGTTCGATTTATCCCCTGGAGGGGCAGGAGCTGACACCATTATTTGGTCAGCCTGACTGGTTTCTCGGCATACTGCCGAGCCAGGCCGGTAACCTGAAAGTGTTGGATACAGCGCGCTGGGTGATGCCTGACCGTTATCGCGATGATTTTCGCGAAGGGTTGCAGTATGTAATTTCCGTTGAAGGTTATGAGTGGGGGCTGGCTGTGCATCAAGTCAGCCGCTCGATTCGGCTGGATCCCGACGAGGTTAAATGGCGCAGCCAGCGTACGCAGCGTCCGTGGCTCGCGGGTACGGTGATTGAACACATGTGCGCCTTACTGGATGTCGCATCTCTGGCCGAGTTGATTGCCAGTGGTGCTGCCAAGCGCATGACTGCCAAGCAGGTGCATTGAATAACGCAGGGCTGTGCGAGGTGCGCAGCTTTGCATCTATAGTAATCACAGCGGGGTATACACCCGCGATCGCCGCCGCGAGCGGTTCATGACGAGGCTAGGGACATGAAGAAAAGTTCTGCACAAGGTTCTGATGATCCGATTCTGCAGTGGGTAACGTTCCGCCTGGATAACGAAACCTATGGCATCAATGTGATGCAGGTTCAGGAAGTCCTGCGCTACACCGAAATTGCCCCTGTGCCGGGTGCGCCGAGCTATGTGCTGGGCATCATCAACCTGCGCGGCAATGTGGTCACAGTCATCGATACACGTCAGCGTTTCGGGTTGGACTCCACCGAGGTGACCGATAACACCCGTATCGTGATTATCGAGGCCGACAAGCAAGTGGTCGGTATCTTGGTCGATAGCGTGGCCGAAGTGGTTTATCTGCGTCAGTCTGAAGTGGAAACTGCTCCGAACGTGGGTAATGACGAATCTGCCAAGTTTATCCAGGGCGTGTGCAACAAGAACGGCGAGCTACTGATTCTGGTTGAGCTGGACAAGATGATGAGCGAAGAAGAGTGGTCCGATCTGGAGAGCATCTAAGTCATGCTCGAAGCGCTGCTGGTCGCATTAGCCCTGGTGTGCCTGGGGCTGGTATGCGCCAGTATCTGGCTTCTCAGGCAGTTGCGCGACTTTATCAAGTTGCAAGGTGAGCGTGACGCAGTGCGTGATCGCCGGCTCAAAGAACTTAGCCGGCGGCTGGATGCCTACCTGACTGGTAGCGTGCAGATGGGGGAGGAGTTGCACGAATTGCGTAGGGTTGTTGCACCTTTGCCGGACAAACTTAATCAGATTGAGCAGCGTGATCCCAGCAGCCTGTCATTCACTCAGGCTGCACGTTTGGCGGGTATGGGTGCCAGCGTGGATGATCTGACCCAGTCATGCGGTCTGAGTAAGGCCGAGGCTGAGTTGGTCAGCAAGATGCAGCAGGCCAAACTGCAGCGCTCCTGAGGCTCCCTTCACTCTGGCGGTCCTGCCAATAAACGCAGCGGCGGTGTGATGTCGGTATCCCGCCCTGTACCGGCCGGTGCCTTACCTTTCAAATACCAGGCAAAGGCGATGATTTCCGCGATACAGCGATACAGCTGCTCGGGAATTGCATCACCCAGTTCCAGTCGCGCCAACAATCGCACCAGCTCAGCATTTTCATAGATCGGTACTTCGTACTCGCGGGCAATCGCCAGAATGGCTTCGGCCAGTTCGTCATCGCCTTTGGCACTGAGTACGGGCGCTTTCTGGCCGTCGTAGGTGAGGGCGATGGCTTGGCGGGGGGCGCTCTTCTTCATGCGGTTTCATCCACCCAGCGCTGTTCCAACGTCGTGCGCGGCCCGCGTGGCGGCGTGCCTTGGTTGCAGGCCAGCTCGCCAACCTGCACGCCGGCGGCATTCAGGCGTTGACGCAGGTTATCCAGCTCCGCATCGATCAGGTTGACGGTGCTGCTGCGCTCAGCCCACAACTGACTAGAAAGGCGGCCATGGGCCAATTGCGCCTGCACCTGCAAGGGCCCTAGTGGATCCAGATCAAAGGCCAGTTCGACTTTCCACAGGGTTTCCTTTTTATCGGGTTTGCCTTGTGGGTTGCTTTCATCGCGCTGGATTTTTACCTGCAGTGGAACCAATTCCTGCTGATTGCGCATCGGCAGTTCCAGTTGCCAGGTGGTCAGCAGGTTGCCATCCGGACCGACCTGGCTCTGCGCAAGGCTGGAAAGTTGGTGGGTCTGCAGGCGAGAGAGGGCAGCCGCGGCGAGCTTTAGCATGGTTTCCAGGTCGGCCTCACCTTCCATGGCCTGTAGCAGGCGTGAGGGCAGGGGGAAATTCAGCGCTTGCTGGCGATTCGTGGCTTTGCCCAGGTTGCCGAGCAGGTCGCGTGCGAGTGCGGGCATCGCCTGGGCCAGCGATGTCCCTGCGGTGGCTGCGGCCAGTGGTGTGCCGGTGGACAGATTCGGCAGTAATTGAGTGATCAGGCGCAGCAGGTTGGCTTTCAGGTCGTTCGGCAGTGCCTGGCCCTGACCGCCAAGTAATTTGCTTTCCAGCAGGATGCCACTGTTTTCAAGGGCGGCAGCCAGGCCTTTGGCGCTGCTCAACTGCGCGGCGTCGGGCATGATGCCGAAGAGTTTATCGATGCTGGTGCGCAGGCCTTCGCTCATGTCGGCATTGCCACGCATACCCTGCAGGGCGCTGAACAGCCCTTCCAATGAGCCCTGGCGGTTGCTTTGGTTGCCCAGTTGCTGGCTCAGGGCAAGTTGGTCAAGGCGGCCACTCAGAGGCAGGAAATTCAGCGCCTGGCTGCCCTGTACCTGAGCGCTGAGCAGGCTACCCAAAGGCAGTGCCAGTGGGGTTTCCAGAGACAGCTTGCTGCCAGCCAGTGGCGTATTGAGCAAGCTGACCAGCACCTTGTAGATCACCTGTTGCGAGCGGCCCTGCAGCAATTCTTCGCGTGCCACTACCTTGCCCTGCAGCAGGGTGCCAACGGGCAATTGGTCGAGGTTCAGGCTGGTCAGAGGTTTGTCTCCTCCCATCAGCAGGGACAGGGCCAGGCGGGTTTCCGACAGGGCTGTTACGGCCAGGGATGTGCCCTGGGCCAGCGGGCGCGGGCTGTTGGCCTCAAGGGTCGCCTGATTTCCATTATTCAGGGTCAGCTTGAGCAGCACTTGAAAACTCTGCGCCACTTCCTTGAGTGCGATGACTTCGGCCTTGGCGGTTTCGCCACTGGCCAGCAAGCCCTGCATGGGCTGTAACAGTTTCACTGCCAGGTCCGCCGCGACAGCGCTGGGGCGGCTGCTGGGGGGCGTTGGCGCAATAGGCCGCGGGCTGCTGATTTCGCTCATTGGCGGGTTACACCCTGTCGAAAATGCCCGCTGCGGCAGGCGGAGCTGGGCATGTATAATCGCGCCCCGTCTGGTTCGGCTGCGCATTCCATTTGCGTCAGTATAGCGGCCAAGACGCTGCCGACTTGAACAGCTTTTGCCATCCATCTTAGGTGCCGATGCCTTGACCAGCCCTCTTCTTGAAGCCGTTGCGCTCGCCTGTGAGCGAGACTGGCGCATGCTCTTCGAGCGTGTGGAGCTGCGTCTGGTTCCCGGTGAAATGCTTCAGGTGGCAGGCCCCAATGGCAGTGGTAAAACCAGCCTGCTGCGCTTGCTGGCTGGGTTGATGCAGCCCACTGCCGGTGAGATTCGTCTGAATGGTCGCCCATTGATCGCGCAGCGCGCCGAGCTTGCGCGCAACCTGCTGTGGATTGGACATGCTGCCGGCATCAAGGGCTTGCTTACTGCCGAGGAAAACCTCACCTGGCTTTGCGCCCTGCATCAGCCGGTCGAGCGCGAGACCATCTGGCAGGCTCTGGCGGCGGTGGGGCTGCGCGGGTTTGAAGATGTGCCTTGCCACACCCTGTCCGCCGGGCAGCAGCGCCGTGTCGCGTTGGCGCGTTTGTATCTGCCAGGCCCGTCGCTGTGGGTGCTGGATGAACCGTTTACTGCGCTGGACAAGGCGGCAGTAGCACAGCTGGAGAACCATCTCGCCGCGCATTGTCAGCAAGGTGGCCTGGTGGTGTTGACCACGCACCATGAATTGACGGTCAAGCCGGCCGGCTACCGCGAGCTTGATCTGGGGCAGCGTCCGTTATGAGCAATGTCTTTAGCCTATTGCTCGCCCGCGAGGCGCGCCTGTTGTTTCGCCGCCCGGCCGAGCTGGCCAATCCGTTAGTGTTCTTTGCCATTGTGATTGCGTTGTTCCCATTGGCGGTGGGGCCGCAGACGCAGTTGTTACAAAGCCTTTCGCCGGGGCTGGTGTGGGTGGCGGCCCTATTGGCCGTGCTGCTCTCGCTGGACGGGCTGTTTCGCAGTGATTTCGAGGACGGCTCGCTGGAGCAGTGGGTCCTTTCGCCGCACCCCCTGGCTCTTCTGGTTCTGGCCAAGGTGCTGGCACACTGGCTGTTCTCTGGCCTGGCGCTGGTGCTGTTGGCGCCACTGCTGGCGTTGATGTTGGGTTTGCCGGGGCGCTGCCTGCCGGTGCTACTGATCTCGCTGCTGCTCGGTACGCCGGTGCTGAGCTTACTAGGCGCAGTCGGCGCGGCGCTGACGGTAGGTCTGAAGCGTGGCGGCCTGTTGCTCGCGTTGCTGATTTTGCCGTTGTACATCCCGGTGCTGATTCTCGGCAGCGGTGCGCTACAAGCCAGCCTGCAAGGATTGCCGGCGGTTGGTCACTTGTTGTGGCTGGCCAGCCTCACCGCATTGGCGGTGACCTTGACACCTTTTGCCATCGCCGCTGGTCTGACGATCAGTGTCGCTGAGTAGACAATAAGCCTGAATGGCCGGTTGATCGTGGTGCCTGCCTGCGCCCTGATCAGCCCTAGCACTGATGAGTAACCTGATGAACTGGACGTGGTTTCACAAGCTCGGCTCGCCTAAATGGTTTTATGAAATCAGCCGCCGCTGGCTCCCCTGGTTGGCCCTGGCCGCCGCTGTGCTGTTGGCGGTCGGCCTGGTTTGGGGCCTGGCGTTTGCGCCGCCGGATTACCAGCAGGGCAACAGCTTTCGCATCATCTACATCCATGTGCCTGCGGCGTTTCTCGCTCAGTCGATCTACGTGATGTTGGCGGTGGCCGGCGTTGTCGGGCTGGTGTGGAAAATGAAACTGGCCGATGTCGCCTTGCAGCAGGCCGCACCCATCGGCGCCTGGATGACGGCGATCGCTCTGGTGACCGGTGCGGTGTGGGGCAAGCCGACCTGGGGCACGTACTGGGTGTGGGATGCCCGCCTGACCTCGATGCTGATTCTGCTGTTCCTGTATTTCGGTGTAATCGCCCTCGGCAATGCCATCACCAACCGTGACAGCGCGGCTAAGGCCTGTGCGGTGCTGGCCATTGTGGGTGTGGTGAACATCCCGATCATCAAATACTCGGTGGAGTGGTGGAACACCCTGCACCAGCCGGCCACCTTCAGTGTGGTGGCCAAGCCGGCCATGCCGTTTGAGATGTGGATGCCGCTGCTGATCATGGTACTGGGCTTCTACTGTTTCTTTGGGGCCGTGCTGCTGATGCGCATGCGCCTGGAAGTGCTCAAGCGCGAGGCCCGCAGCAGTTGGGCCAAAACCGAGATCAACGCGCAGGTGGAGAAGGGGCTATGAGTTTTGCCAGCTTCAGCGAGTTTCTCGCCATGGGCACCCACGGGCCTTATGTCTGGTCCTGTTATGCCATCAGCCTGGCTGTGCTGGGGCTGAATGTGGCGCTGCCAATCCTGGCGCGTCGCCGTTATCTGCAAGACGAGGCGCGTCGTTTGCGCCGGGAGGAGTCGAAGTGAACCCCGTGCGTAAAAAACGCCTGTATATCGTCCTGGCAATCATCGCCGGTGTCGGCATCGCTGTGGCGCTTGCCCTGAGCGCGTTGCAGCAGAACATCAACCTGTTCTACACCCCGACCCAGATCGCTAACGGCGAAGCCCCGCAGGACACCCGCATCCGTGCCGGCGGCCTGGTTGAGGAGGGCTCGGTGAAGCGCTCCAGCGACTCACTGGACACCGATTTTGTCGTCACTGACGGCGCCAAGAGCGTGACCATCCGCTACAGCGGCATCCTTCCGGACCTGTTTCGTGAAGGGCAGGGCATCGTCGCCATGGGCAAGCTCGACGCCAGTGGCGTGCTGATTGCCGATGAAGTACTGGCCAAACACGATGAAAACTACATGCCGCCGGAAGTCATGCAGGCCTTGGAGCAGAGCGGCATGAAACAGCAGCACGACGCGGCCAAAGCGGCCAAGCAAGCGTCCCCATCGGAGTACGCACAATGATCCCCGAACTCGGCCATCTGGCGATGATTCTGGCGCTGTGCATGGCGCTGGTGCAGGCAACACTGCCGTTGATCGGTGCCTGGCGGGGTGACCGGCAATGGATGAGCCTGGCGCAGCCGGCTGCCTGGGGGCAGTTCGCCTTTATGCTGTTTGCGTTCGTCTGCCTGACCTATGCCTTTATGATCGACGACTTCACCGTCGCCTATGTGGCCAACAACTCCAATAGTGCACTGCCGTGGTATTACAAATTCAGCGCTGTGTGGGGCGCCCACGAAGGGTCGCTGTTGCTGTGGGGGCTGATCCTTGCCGGTTGGACCTTTGCTGTGTCGATCTTCTCGCGGCAGTTGCCGGAAGAGATGATCGCCCGCGTGCTGGCGATCATGGGCATCATCAGCATCGGCTTTTTGTTGTTTTTGATCATCACGTCCAATCCTTTCGAGCGGCTGCTGTTTGACACCCCGGCTGATGGCCGTGACCTCAACCCGCTGTTGCAGGACTTCGGTCTGATCATCCACCCGCCGATGCTCTACATGGGCTATGTCGGTTTCTCCGTGGCCTTCGCCTTCGCTATTGCTGCGTTGCTGGGCGGCAAGCTCGATGCAGCATGGGCGCGCTGGTCGCGGCCGTGGACCATCGTCGCTTGGGCCTTCCTTGGCATCGGTATCGCGCTGGGCTCGTGGTGGGCCTACTACGAACTTGGCTGGGGTGGTTGGTGGTTCTGGGATCCGGTGGAAAACGCCTCCTTTATGCCCTGGTTGGTCGGCACCGCGTTGATCCACTCCCTGGCTGTGACGGAAAAACGCGGCGTGTTCAAAAGCTGGACCGTACTGCTGGCGATTGCCGCGTTCTCCTTGAGCCTGCTGGGCACCTTCCTGGTCCGTTCCGGCGTGCTGACCTCGGTGCATGCTTTCGCCAGTGACCCTGAGCGCGGCGTGTTTATTCTGGTGTTCCTGCTGATCGTGGTGGGCAGCTCCTTGGCGCTGTTTGCCATCCGCGCGCCGGTGGTGAAAAGCCAAGTTGGCTTTGCCCTGTGGTCGCGGGAAACCTTGCTGCTGGTCAACAACCTGATTCTGGTGGTGTCCGCTGCGATGATCCTGCTCGGCACCCTCTACCCCTTGGTGCTGGATGCCACCACTGGCGCTAAATTGTCCGTTGGGCCGCCTTACTTCAACGCCTTGTTTGTGCCGCTGATGGGCTTGCTGATGGCTGTAATTGCCGTCGGTGTGATCGTACGTTGGAAGGACACGCCGGTGCAGTGGTTGCTTGGCATGCTCGCCCCGGTGCTGATTGGCAGCGTGGTGCTGGCTGTTGTCGCGACGTTCCTGGTCGGTGATTTCAACTGGGCGGTGCTCGCTGTTTGCCTGTTGTCCGCTTGGGTGGTGCTGGCGGGTGTGCGCGACATCCTTGAGAAAACCCGTCACAAAGGCCTGCTCAAAGGGCTGCCGAGCCTGACCCGTAGCTACTGGGGCATGCAAACTGCGCACCTCGGCATGGCGGTGTGTGCCCTCGGTGTGGTGTTGACCAGCGTGGGCAGCTTTGAGCGTGACATGCGCATGGCGCCGGGCGAGTCGGTCGAAATCGGCGGTTATCAGTTTATCTTTGAAGGGGCTGAGCACTTCGAAGGGCCGAACTTCACGTCGGATAAAGGCACGGTGCGGATCCTCGAAGCGGGCAAACAAATTGCCGTGCTGCACCCCGAGAAACGCCTGTACACCGTGCAGCAATCGGTGATGACCGAGGCGGGCATTGATGCTGGTATCACCCGTGACCTGTTCGTTGCTTTGGGTGAGCCGTTGGAAGACGGGGCGTGGGCGGTGCGTGTCCACATCAAACCGTTCGTCCGTTGGATCTGGTTTGGCGCCTTGTTGATGGGGCTCGGTGGCTTCCTGGCCGCAGCGGATAAGCGCTACCGGATGAAGGTGCGCACCCGTGTGCGTGATGCCCTGGGTATGGCGGGGGCGCAGGCATGAAGCGTTTACTGCTGCTGTTGCCGTTAGTGGTTTTCCTAGGCGTCGCGGTGTTTCTCTACCGCGGCTTGTTCCTAGATCCTTCCGAACTGCCGTCGGCGTTGATCGGTAAACCCCTGCCGGCGTTCTCCCTGCCGGCGGTGCAGGATGGCAAGCCGCTTACCGAGGCTGATCTCAAGGGCAAACCGGCGCTGGTCAACGTTTGGGCCACCTGGTGTGTGGCCTGCCGCGTGGAACACCCAGTGTTGAACAAACTGGCCAAGTTGGGTGTGACTATTTACGGGGTCAACTACAAGGACGACAACGCCGCCGCGCAGAAGTGGCTGGTGGAGTTCCATGACCCCTATCAGCTGAACATCAATGATGCGCGCGGCACCCTGGGCCTGGACCTGGGCGTGTATGGCGCACCCGAGACCTTCCTGATCGACAAGGACGGCATCATCCGCCACAAGTTTGTCGGGGTGATCGATGAGCGTGTCTGGCGCGAACAGCTGGCGCCGCTGTATCAGGCACTTGTCGACGAGGCCCAGCCATGAAGCGTCTGCTGAGTGCTGCGGTACTAGGGTTGGCCTTGCTGGGCACCGCTCAGGCCGCAATCGACACTTACGAGTTTGCCAGTGAGGCGGAGCGTGAGCGTTACCGCAACCTGGTCGAAGAGCTGCGTTGCCCCAAGTGCCAGAACCAGAACATTGCCGACTCTGATGCGCCGATTGCCATGGACCTGCGCGCGCAGATCTTCCGAATGCTGGAAGAGGGGCAGAGCAATGAGCAGATCATTGATTTTCTGGTCAGCCGTTATGGTGATTTCGTGCTCTACAAACCGCCGGTCACCGCGCGCACCTTGCTGCTGTGGTATGGCCCAGCTGGCTTGTTGGCCGGTGGTTTTGTCCTGCTGGGGGTCATCCTGTTGCGTCGTCGTAGCAAGCCGGGCGTTATCGCCAGCGGCCTGTCTGCCGATGAACAGCAACGTCTGGCTGCTTTGCTAAATCAAACGCCTGTGGATAAGAAAGACTGATGATTGAATTCTGGTTGTGCGCTGGCCTGCTGTTGCTGACAGCCCTGGCGTTTCTGCTGATCCCGGTGCTGCGTGCACGCAAGGTTCAGGCTGAGGAAGACCGTACGGCACTCAACGTGACCCTTTATCAGGAGCGCTTGCTGGATCTGCAAAGCCAGCACGCTGCCGGGGCACTGAATGCTGAGCAGTTGGCCAGTGGCCGTGACGAGGCTGCTCGCGAGCTGCTCGCGGATACTGAGGGTGCGCTGGCGCAGCCGACCCAGCGCAAGCTGGGCAGCACGGTCCCGTTGATTGCCGCGCTGCTGATGCCGCTGCTGGGTTATGGCCTTTATCAGCACTGGGGCGCCATTGGGGATGTTGAGCGCGCACAGGTTTTTGCAGCGCAGCCGAAGACCATCGAGGAAATGACCGCACGCTTGGAGGCCGCAGTAAAGAGCAACCCTGAGTCGGCGGAAAGTTGGTACTTCCTGGGGCGTACCTATATGGCGCAGGAACGTGCCGCCGATGCCGTCGTGGCGTTTGAGCGTGCTGTGGGTGTGGCCGGGCGTGAGCCGGAGTTGCTCGGGCAGTGGGCTCAGGCGCTGTATTTCGCCGGTGACAAGCAGTGGACCGCGCAATTGCAGGCGTTGACAGATGAAGCACTGAAAGCCGATCCGGCGGAGGTTACCAGTCTTGGGCTGTTAGGGATTGCGGCCTATGAAAGCGGCCAGTTCCAGAAAGCCATCGGTCACTGGCAGCAGCTGGTAGCGGTGTTGCCGGCGGAAGACCCGTCTCGCCAGGCTATTCAGGGTGGTATTGAGCGTGCTCAGGAGCAATTGGGCGAGCCCGCCACTCAGTCAACACCCGCTACCTCTCCAGGTCTGACAGTTCGGGTTGAGTTGGACCCTGCGCTGCAGGGCAAGGTGCAACCGGGCGATGCGGTGTTCGTGTTTGCTCGAGCGGTCTCCGGGCCGCCGATGCCGCTCGCGGTCAAGCGTCTGAGCGTGGCTGATTTGCCGGCTGAGGTCAGCCTGTCAGACAGCGATGCGATGATGCCGCAGCTGAAAATCTCCGGCTTCGAACAGGTGCAGTTGGTCGCGCGCATTTCGCGCAGTGGTAACGCTACGGCCGGTGAATGGGTAGGTAGCAGCCAGCCGCTGGCCAGCAAGACCACGGAATTGCAGCAGCTGCGGATCGACAGTGCCGACAGCAAAGCGCCATGAAGTCGTTACTGCGTGGCGTCGTGCTGATTGGCCTGCTGGGACTCGGTGCTTGCGTGCAAACACCAACGGCTACCGCGCCCGTTACCAGTCCAAGTGGCAGCAGCAACCACCCACGCTTTGCCCCGCCACCTGGGGTGGACAGCCAGTGGAATGCGCAGTTAGGGGTGTACGTGGTGGGTGGTGCTTCTCACCTCTATTACCGTGAGCGCACTTATTACCGCTGGAACTCTGGCTGGAGTTTGGCCGGTAATCCGCAGGGCCCCTGGTTGCCTACCGACAGCAGCGGTGTGCCGCCGGGCTTATATCGTCGTTACGCTCAGTAAGCGTTTTTAGTGGGCAGGGCAGGGCGTCGCTGGGCGGCGTTCGATATCCGGCTCGAAATCTTCGATCAACCGGCAGATGGCCTGACCATCTGGTGCGCATTCGCCCTTGTCGGCCCAATCGTCGAAGGCGTTCTGCATCACCAGCGCCAGGCGTTGGCACTCCTCGATGTGTGCCTGTAGCGCCGCCAAGCGTTCACTGAGCAGGTCACGGACCTCTGCGCAGGGCGCCTGGCCGTTATCGGCACTGGTGAGTATCTGCTGGGTGTCTTTCAGGCTAAAACCCAAGCGCCGGGCGCGCGCGATAAAACGCAGGCGTTGCAGGTCGGTGCTGGAGTATTCCTGGTAGCCGTTATCCGGGTTGCGCGTAGGTCTGAGCAGGCCGAGATCGGTGTAGTGACGCACGGTCTCACTGCTGACGACGGCGGCTTTGGCCAGTTGGGCGACACGCATCGATAAATACTCCGAAAAACTAAAGGCCGCGCCAGGTTAAAACCTGGGGGCGGCCCTTGGGTCAAGCTCGCAGGCTTATTCGGCGATCTGCAGCTTGCGCGCCTCGTGGTAGAAGAAGCGAATTTTCTCGTACTCGAACGGTGAATTGAGCTGACCGTAGCGGAAGTTCACCGTGGAGCGCTGGTCGACCACTTCCAGCAGGGTAATTTCTGGGTGGCTGACACTGGCTTCGGCGACATTCAACCAATTGACCTGGCTCTTGGCGGCAAAGTCTGCCACCAGACCGCCGGTATCACGCAGGTTCGATGGCCCCAGCAGCGGCAGAATCAGGTAAGGCCCGGCAGGTGTGCCGTAATAGCCCAGGGTCTGACCGAAGTCTTCGCGTTGCTTGGGCAGGCCCATGCGCGTAGCAGGGTCCCAAAGGCCGGCGACCCCCAGGGTGGTGTTGAGCAGCAGGCGCCCGGTGGTCTGCATGGCGCGCTTGCCCTTGAGCTGCAGCGCGCTGTTGAGCAGGTTAGGTACATCACCCAGGTTGCTGAAGAAGTTGCTGACGCCGGTCTGCACCAGGTTGGGGGTGATATAGCGGTAGCCATCGACAATCGGCAAGAACACCCACTCATCGAAGCGGTAGTTGAAGTGATAGACGCGACGGTTCCACGACTCCAACGGGTCATAGACGTCGAGCGCGTTGAGGGTCGAGCGTTCAAACTCGCGCTGGTCCAGCCCCGGATTGAACTGCAGGTGCTGCAGCGGTTGTTTGAAACCGTCGTCATCAACGGTGTGCTGGGCATGCGCCAGGCCGCTACCGAGCGCAAGGGTGAAAAACACGGCAATAAAGGTTGGCTTAGCCACGGAAGAACTCCAGCATGGCGTCGCTATTGACGCGGTAGTTGAGGTTGCCGCAATGGCCACCCAGCGGATAAACGGTCAGGCGATCCCCCAGGGTGCGCCGCAAAAAGCCCAGGTCACCTGGGCCGAGGATGAGGTCATCGGCATTGTGCATAACGGCGATCTTGCTGCTGTTTTTCAGGTAATCGGCGACGCCATACAGGCTGATCTGGTCAATCAGCTGCGCCACGCTGCCACCGTCGGTGCGTGCGCGCCACATGGGGATCAGTTGCTCGGTCAGGTAACAGTCGAAGTCGCACTGCAGGGCGCGCCGGAAGAACGGCGTAAGACTGGTGCCTTCGCTGATCGGGTAGTTGATCGGGGTGATCAGTCCGCGGCGGTTGATCAGGTCCGAGGTAAAGGTGATATCGGCAGCTGAGAAGCGAAAAGCCGCGCCAATCAGCATGGCCATCTGCTCGTCGTTGAGCTGCTCGCCGGAGTTCTGGAAGTCATAGAGCAGGGCGTCATTGATGTCGACGTAGCCCTTGTTCTGGAAGTAGCGGGTCAACTTGCCTAACACCAGTTCATAGAATGTGGTGCTGTTGTCGATGCCATCCACCTTGGTCTGCACGAGGCGGTCGAGATTAGTGGTCGAGGTGTAGAGGTTGACCGGCGGGTTGAGCAGCAGCACGCGTTTGAAGTTGAAGCTGCGACGCGTCTCGTCCAGCTCGCTGACAAAGGCCGCCTGCAGCGCACCCAGGCTGTAGCCGGTGAGGTGATATTCACTGACTTTCAAGCGCGGATGCTGGGCGCGCACCGCCTGCATGGTGCGGTACAGATCGTCGGCGTCTTCACGGGTAATGCCGGGCGTGGCAAAGCGTGAGGCGGAGGTCATGAAGTCATAGCTGGTCGGCGATGACAATTGCACCACGTGATAACCCGCACCGTAGAACAGCTTCTTCAGGTATTCCGGGGTGCTGCTGGCGTAATGCGCGCCCGTGCCGGCAATGATAAAGATCAGCGGCGCTTCGCCGGACTGTTTGGCAATGCGGTAGTGCATCTTGGTCACCGGCCAGAAGTTTTCTGGCAACTCAAACTCGCGCTCCGGGCGCAGTTTGATCTGGTGGTCACTTTGGTTGATGTCCGCGTCAGCCGGCAGTTTCGGGCGCAGCTCGGGCGGTGTGGTTGCCAGCGTGGCTTCGAAAGGGTTGCTGATCGGGTAGCCATAACTGCTGGCGTCGATATCGGCGGCGCTGACGGGAGCCACCAGCGCGAGGCAACTGAGAAGGGCAAGCAGACGAGGGACAGGCGACATGGCTAAATCTCTTGAGAGCTAGGGCTGATGCAGTGCTTCAGGTGCGGGTCGATTTGACCACATAAGCGTGGTTAAGTGCCGTTTAGTTATAGAACTGTCAGTTTTCAGGCAAAAGAGCCATTTGAAACTGGGTGCGTCAAGGCAATACGGCCAATTGTTCAACCCAGATTAGCTCGCAGGCGCCGTCACCGGTGTCTTCGCGGCTGAGTGAACTGATCCAACGATAGCCATCGTCACCGTCGATTCGCACCAGCTGTCCACTCAGGCGAATCTGCTGACCTTCTTTGAGCCTGGTCAGGGTGCTGGCTACCGCCGGGTTGGCGGGTATCAGGTGCATATTGGCGCTGTGAATCTCGATCTGTCGGCGTTCGATTGGCAGTTGTTCGGCGCGCCAGAAGTACCAGCGGTTACGCTGGCTGATGGTGATATGGCGCAGCACCTCCGGATCAGCCATCGGCCCCCAGCCGAGCGCCAGGTCGGTTGGCGAGAGCTTGGCGCCGCGGTCAAAGTAATAGTCTTCACGCCCGAGGATGCGCGCTTCCAGTTGGAACGGCTGCAACGTACTGACGGTGTGCGCGGCTAAGCGCCAACTGCCGCTGTGTGATGGGGTGCTGGCAGGCGGGCCGCTGGGCGTGGGCAGCACAATGACCCACAGCATCCAGAGGCCGAGCAAGCTTGCGACGATCAGTATCAGGCGACGTATCAGCATGGCTGGATTCTAGCCGCAGCGGCGGTGAGTAGGCGATCTCGGGGGGTGTTATCCGCGACGCGGCGGCTTATCCTACGCAGCCTTTTCAATTGCCCGAGTTACCCATGTCTCGTTATTTGCCTCTGACTGCTCTGCTGATCGCCGCGGCCCTGTGTCTGGCCCTGAGCTTTGTGCTGCGTTACCAACTGATGGAAGGCGCACAGTGGGTTGGTTTATGCGTTGATGACCCGCAGCAGATGGCTTGCCAGGTGCGTGCCAGCCTTGGCTGGTTGATCCATTTCCGTGTATTGGCTTGGGCTGCGCTGGTCTGTGCTGTGTTGGCATTTGTGTTGCCCGGCGCTTGGGGCAAGCGACTGGCAGTGCCGGCCTTGCTGCTCGGCCTGCCGGCGCTGGTGTTGTACAGCGCCAGCCTGGCAGTTTTTGCCGTCGTGCTGGCGCTGCTGCGTTGGGTGCGTGCGCCGCAAATCGCCTGATTAGGCGGCTTGCGCTTTAACCCGCAGGCTGCGCCACAGCGCCGCCACCAGTAGCACGCAGGTCATCGCCCAGCCGATGGCTTGCCAGTTGCTCAGGGTTTCCTGGTACAGCTGCGGTGCAATGCAGGCGCCGATCAGCAAGGCAAGCAAGGCTACTTCACGGCGGTAGCCGCCTACTGGGCGGCACAGGTAGACCAGTGCCGGTAGCAGCAGTGCCGCGCTGGGGAAGCTGCGGTAGCGCGCATCCACCACCAGCGCGAGCATCATCACCGCACCGGCAAAGCCGCTTAGGGTCAACCACAGTGCGCCCCGGCTATGCAGCCAGTTGAAGGTGCGTGCGCGCCAGCCATTTCGGCTGCTGAGTAGCAGTGCGCCATGGCTCAGCACCACGAGGTTGAGCACGATCAGTGCCCCTGCCCAGAGCCATTCGCCCACGTAACGGCTGGTGACCAGCGTTAGTTCTGCAAACAGGCCGATACAGGCAGCACCCACTGCCGCGAGCAGCGGTAGCAAGAGCGCGGCGCGGGGTGAGTGGGGACGGCCAGCCCACAAGAGGGCAGCGGCTGCAAGTGCCAGGCTGATCATCAGCCAGGTCGGCCAGTGCGGCAGGTTGGACACCGGGCCGGCGAGGATTGATTTGTCCTGGCGATCCGCATCGTAGAGCCCCCAATAACCCCCGACGGCACCTTCACTGACGCGTTTCCACGGCTGGTCAAAGGCCTCGATCAGGTTATAGCGCCAGCCGTTTTGCTCGGCCATGGCGACGAAACCACGAATGAATTTCGCCTGGTTGACCAGGCTGGGTACGGCGGTTTCGCGTTGGCGACCTTCGCTTGGCCAGCCAGTCTCGCCGATTAGGATGTCCTTGGGGGCATAGGCATTGCCAAAGGTCTGGCGGACCTCGGCGACTTCATGCAGCGCATTTTCGATACCCGCTGGGTTGTCTTCCCAATAAGGCAGCAAGTGGATGGTGATGAAGTCCACTGCGGGAGCAACTTCCGGATGCTTGAGCCAGAACTCCCAGACATCGGCATAGGTCACCGGCTGCTTGATCTGTGCCTTGACCTGTTCAATCAACACCACCAGTTGCTGTGGGGTCACTTCCTTGCGTAGCAGCGCTTCGTTACCGACGATCACTGCTTGCACCACATCTGGGTGTGCGTTGGCGATTTTAACCAGGCCGGCAATCTCAACCGCGGTGTCGGCTGGGTTTCGGCTGACCCAGGCGCCGACGATGAGCTTCAAGCCATGTTTGCGCGCCATGTTCGGCAACTCTTCCAGATCGGTCACCGAATAGGTGCGCAGGCACTCAAAGCGCTCGGCGAGTAGCGCCAGGTCGGCTTCCATTCGCTCTGGACGCAGCTGCATCGGTTGATCGAAGGGCGATTGGTCTTTGTCGAACGGTGTGTAAGACGCGCACTGCAGTTTGTGCGTGGGCGTTGCGGCATCCGCCAATGTGACGGGTTGACCAATGCCATACCACAGGCCGAATAGCGCAAGGAGGCCAAGCAGGCAGGCAAATGCAAAAGGAGCGGTAGGAAAGCGAGAGGTAGCAGGCATGATGCGGGCGCGTATGGTGGTTGAGCCGCGCATAGTAGCGGATTGGCACAGTGCCACGCTGGCTGTTTTTTATGCCCTGTTCAGGTTTTTACCCTCGCACCAGGCCTTATGCCTGGTGATGCAGCCAGGCATGTGTGGGGCGTTCAGCGGCAGCCTTAGGGCGCCCCTCAATACGCTGCCAGACCTTCTCGTGAAAGTAGAAACCCACCGAGTTGCACAGCGGTTCGATAGCCGCCACCAGGCCACTGGCTGCGATACTGCCGGTCAGGGCGTAAGTGACACCAAAGGCGATGCAGAAGTGCATGAGGGTGAAGGTCAGGGTCTTGAGCATGGCGCACCTCGAGTGAGAATTATTCTTCATTGAGGTGTAGCGTAGTGGTGAGGCTGTGATTGGTGAAATGTTTGGATTGAATGGCTTTAATAGTTTTTGATGATTTATGTTCGTGGTGCGCGCCATAAGATAGGCAATAAAAAACCCGCACAAGGCGGGTTTTTTACATTCAAGCGAACTTGAATGGTGTTGCATGCGACTTGCGTGTTCTGCGAACAGCTGCGTAAAGACAGCTGCATTTCGCACCACGTGCGACCCAAAAATGGTCGGGGTAGGGGGATTCGAACTCCCGACATCCTGCTCCCAAAGCAGGCGCGCTACCGGACTGCGCTATACCCCGATGAACTACTGGCTCCGCGACCTGGACTCGAACCAGGGACCCAATGATTAACAGTCATTTGCTCTACCGACTGAGCTATCGCGGAACGATGGCGCGTATCCTACTGATTCAAAAAGGGAAGTCAAGCATATGCTGACTTCCTTTTAGCAGGTTTACAGCACCTGGGCGATGGCCTGGGTCACCGCAGGCAGGTTTCGCTGGTTCAGCGCGGCGACGCAGATGCGGCCAGTGCTGACCGCGTAGATGCCAAACTCGGTTTTCAAGCGTTCTACCTGCTCGGCGGTCAAGCCCGAGTAGGAGAACATACCGCGCTGCTGAGCGACAAAGCTGAAGTCGCGTTTGCAGTTCAATGCAGCCAGCTGTTCAACCATGGCCATACGCATGCCGCGAATACGCTCGCGCATGCCGGCCAGCTCTTCTTCCCACAGTGCGCGCAGCTCAGGGCTGTTCAGCACACTGGCCACCACGGTGGCGCCGTGGGTCGGCGGGTTGGAGTAGTTGGTGCGGATCACGCGCTTGGCTTGCGAGAGCACGCGGCCTGCTTCTTCCTTGCTGCCGGTGACAATCGACAGGGCGCCGACGCGTTCGCCGTACAGCGAGAAGGATTTGGAGAACGAGCTGGAGACGAAGAACGGGATGCCGGAGGCGGCAAACAGGCGCACGGCAAAGGCATCCTGCTCGATACCGTCGCCAAAGCCCTGGTAGGCGATGTCGAGGAATGGCACGTGCTCGCGCTCGCGCAACACCTCCAACACGGCTTTCCAGTCGTCCAGCGACAGGTCGACACCGGTCGGGTTATGGCAGCAGGCGTGCAGCACGACAACCGAGCGCGCAGGCAGATTTTTCAGGTCTTCGAGCATGCCGGCACGGTTGATGCCGTGGCTGGCTGCGTCGTAATAGCGGTAGTTCTGTACTGGGAAACCCGCTGATTCAAACAAGGCGCGGTGGTTTTCCCAGCTTGGGTCGCTGATCGCCACCACAGTGTTGGGCAGCAAGCGCTTGAGGAAATCAGCGCCGGTCTTCAGTGCGCCCGTACCGCCAACGGCCTGGGTGGTGATCACCCGGCCAGCGGCGATCAGTTCAGAGTCAGCACCCAGCAACAGTTTCTGCACGGCGCTGTCATAGGCGGCAATGCCTTCGATCGGCAGGTAGCCGCGTGGGGCATGGGCTTCAATGCGGGCTTTCTCGGCTTCGGCTACGGCGCGTAGCAGCGGAATGCGGCCTTCCTCGTTGTAGTACACGCCTACGCCCAAATTGACCTTGGTCGTGCGGGTATCGGCGTTGAAGGCTTCGTTGAGGCCCAGGATAGGATCGCGCGGAGCCATTTCGACGGCAGAGAACAGACTCATGGATGCGGCAGCTCTGAAGAGGAGAAGTGGGGATCAGGCAACACCCGACTAGGGGTTGCGTAAGTGCGGCGGTAGTATAACGGCGCATAACCTGTGCTGCGACAGCAGGCACACGCTTTTCACCGGTTTTGACGTAGGCTTTCAGGCCGCGTCACATCCGCTTGTCGAGGTCCGTCATGTCCGAGTTTCAACTGGTCACCCGTTTCCAGCCTGCCGGCGATCAGCCCGAGGCGATTCGGCAGATGGTCGAAGGCCTTGAAGCAGGTTTGTCACACCAAACACTGTTAGGCGTGACGGGCTCGGGTAAGACGTTTTCCATCGCCAACGTGATTGCCCAAGTCCAGCGGCCGACGCTGGTGCTGGCGCCGAACAAGACCTTGGCTGCGCAGTTATACGGGGAGTTCAAGAGCTTCTTCCCGAACAACGCGGTGGAGTATTTCGTGTCGTACTACGACTACTACCAGCCAGAAGCCTATGTGCCGTCCTCGGACACCTTTATCGAGAAGGATGCGTCGATCAACGACCACATCGAGCAGATGCGCCTGTCGGCGACCAAAGCGCTGCTGGAGCGGCCGGACGCGATCATCGTCACCACCGTGTCGTGCATCTACGGCCTGGGGAGCCCCGAGTCGTACCTGAAGATGGTGCTGCACGTCGATCGCGGCGACAAAATGGACCAGCGCGCCTTGCTGCGCCGCCTGGCCGACCTGCAATACACCCGCAATGACATGGACTTTGCCCGCGCCACCTTCCGCGTGCGCGGTGATGTGATTGATATTTACCCGGCCGAATCTGACCTAGAAGCCATTCGCATCGAACTGTTTGATGATGAGGTGGAAAGCATTTCGGCCTTCGACCCGCTGACTGGCGAGGTCATCCGTAAGCTGCCGCGTTTCACCTTCTACCCCAAGAGTCACTACGTCACCCCGCGTGAAGTGCTGCTGGAGGCAGTGGAGAAGATCAAAGTCGAGCTGGTTGAGCGCCTGGAGTACCTGCGCAGCAATAACAAGCTGGTGGAAGCGCAGCGCCTGGAGCAACGCACCCGTTTTGACCTGGAAATGATCATCGAGCTGGGTTACTGCAACGGCATCGAAAACTACTCGCGTTACCTCTCGGGCCGTGATTCTGGCCAGCCGCCGCCGACGCTGTATGACTACCTGCCAGACCAGGCGCTGTTGGTAATCGACGAGTCCCACGTCTCGGTGCCGCAGGTCGGCGCGATGTATAAGGGCGACCGTTCGCGTAAAGAAACCCTGGTCGAATACGGTTTCCGCCTGCCGTCGGCGCTGGATAACCGCCCCATGCGCTTCGAAGAGTGGGAAGCCGCCAGCCCGCAGACCATCTTCGTTTCCGCCACGCCGGGCAACTATGAAGCCGAGCATGCCGGCCGGGTGATCGAGCAGGTAGTGCGGCCGACTGGTCTGGTTGACCCGCAGATCGAGGTGCGCCCGGCGTTGACCCAAGTCGACGACCTGCTCTCGGAAATTCACAAGCGCGTGGCCATTGAGGAGCGCGTATTGGTCACCACCCTGACCAAACGCATGGCCGAAGACTTGACCGATTACTTGGGCGATCACGGGGTCAAGGTGCGTTACCTGCACTCGGATATCGACACCGTAGAGCGCGTCGAGATCATCCGCGACTTACGCATCGGGGCGTTCGACGTGTTGGTGGGTATCAACCTGCTCCGCGAAGGCCTGGATATGCCGGAAGTGTCGCTGGTAGCAATTCTTGATGCGGACAAAGAGGGTTTCCTGCGTTCCGAACGCTCGTTGATCCAGACCATTGGCCGCGCTGCCCGTAACCTCAATGGTCGGGCGATTCTGTATGCCGACCGCATGACCGGTTCGATGGAGCGCGCCATCGGCGAAACCGAGCGGCGGCGCAACAAGCAGATCGCGTTCAACGAAGCCAATGGCATTACCCCCAAGGGTGTGTTCAAAGACGTTAAGGACATCCTGGAGGGGGCCGTGGTGCCTGGCGCGCGCAGCAAGAAGCGCAAGGGCATGGCTCAGGCGGCTGAGGAAAGTGCGCGTTACGAGAACGAACTGCGGTCACCGAGCGAAATCACCAAGCGCATTCGCCAGCTGGAAGAGAAAATGTACGCCTTGGCCCGCGATCTGGAATTCGAGGCCGCCGCCCAGCTGCGTGATGAAATCCAGAAACTGCGCGATCGATTGCTGCAGGTTTGATTGGCTGGGTGTGGAAGGGGCTTTCGCCGCGACAGGCTGACTGTTTGTCCGCGGCTAAAGCCCCTTTTTCAGGTGTGCGATTAACGTCGGCCGAAGATAATCAGCACTACACCGCTGAGGGTGATGCCGCAGGCCAGCAGTGCCATCAAGCTGAGCCGTTCGCCCAGCAGCAGGTAGCCCAGCAGCAAGGCTACCACTGGGTTGACGAAGGCGAAGGTCGACACCAGGCTCGGGCGCACTTCACGCAACAGCCAGAAATACGCGGGATACACACCCAGGCTGACAGGTAGCACCAGATACGCCAGCCACAGCCAGGCATTGCCGCTTATTGCGCGCAGGTCCAGCGCTTGCCAGTCGCCATGCCACAGGCCGAACAGCGCCAGCAGTAGCGCGCCGATCAGCATCTGCAGGCTTAGTCCCAGCCAGCTGGAACGAAACGGCGGGCGCTGGCGCATAAGCCAGGCACCGCCGGCCCAGAGCAGTGTGGCGAATACCACCAGCAGACCGGCAAACCATTGCTCAGTCGACGCGCGTTGGTCCAAGCCGTTGTTCATCAGCAGGACAATCCCGCTGCAGGCCAGCGCCAGCCCACACATTACCCAAAGCGGCGGACGCTCACCGAGCAGCCATTCCAACGCTACGCTCCACAGCGGCAGGGTGGTGTAGAGCATGGCCAGCATGCCGGTGGGCAGGTACTGATTGGCGTAGATCAGCGCGCCCTGGCCGACGGCAATCAGCGCCAGGCTGCCGATCAGTACGCCGCCCCAGTCGCTGCGCTGGATGCGCAGTTGGCCGCTGAGCAGCACCCAGACCAGGGCGAGCAGGCCGGCAATCGAGAAACGTAGGCTGCCGATGGCAAAGGGCGGTACTTCCAGCAAGAGGAAGTGGTTGGCCAGGTAAGTCGTGCCCCAGCCAATGTAAATAATGGCGAAGGCACCGATCAGCAGCAGGGAGCGGGTGCGCGAAGCGGATGCGGACATGGATGACCTGAAACAGCAGCGCGCCGGTATGCGGCGCGCGCGATGGATTAGTGCGCGGCACCACCGGTAGTGCCAGCGGGCAGTTTGCGCGTCAGCAGAACTGCCAGCATGCTGATGCCGAGGGCGATGCCGATGCAGTGGAAGGCGTCATTGTAGGCCATGATCGCCGCCTGCTGATGGGTGATCTCGCTGAGTTTGGCCAGTGCCGCTTGTTCGCTGCCGAGCTTTTCAGTCAGTAGCGCCAGGCGCTCGGCGACCTGCGGGTTTGTCGGTACCAGCGACTCGCGCAGGTAGTCGAAATACACCTTGGCACGGCTGTCCAGCAGGGTCGCTAGCAGGGCGATGCCAATGGCGCCGCCGAGGTTACGCAGAATGTTGAACAGGCTCGACGCCGAGCCGGCATCCTGCGGTAGCGTATAAGCAGTGGCGATCAGTGAAATGGTGACCATCACCAGCGGCTGGCCCAGCGCACGCAACAGCTGGATGTGGTTGAACTGCTCGCCGGCGAAATCCGGGTTGAGTACCCCGGAGAGGAAGCTGGCACCGCCGAATAGGCCAAACCCCAGTGCGCACAGCCATTTCGGCGAGATCTTCTTCATCAGCAGCGGCACCAGCGGAATCAGAAACAGCTGTGGCACGCCCATCCACATGATCACCTCGCCGATCTGCAGGGCGTTGTAGCCCTGGATCTGCGCCAGGTACAGCGGCAGTACATAGATCGAGCCATACAAGCCCATGCCCAGGCCGATGCTGGAAATACTCGACAGGCCGAAGTTACGTTCACGCAGCACGCCGAGGTTGATCAGCGGGTTGGGACGCGAGATTTGCAGGATGACGAACAGCACCAGGCTGATCGCGGCGATGCTGCCCAGCCCGCTGATCAGGCTGGACTCCAGCCAGTCCTTGCGATGGCCTTCTTCGAGAAACACCTGCAGGCAGCCCAAGCCCATACCGAGAGTGACAATGCCGGCGTAATCGGTGCTTTTCAGCAGCTGCCAGTCGGCGGGCTTTTTCTCCAGACCGTACATCAGCCCGGCGATCATCAGCAGACCGGGCGGCACGTTGATGTAGAAGATGTATTCCCAGCCGAAGTTTTCTGTCAGCCAGCCGCCGAGGGTCGGGCCGATCGAGGGGGCGAAGGTGGCGGTCAGGGCGAACAGCGCCATGCCCTTGGCGCGGTGGTGTTCCGGCAGTTTGATCAGCGTCAGGGTGAACGCCAGGGGAATCAACGCGCCGCCGGTAAAACCCTGCATGGCGCGGAACACGATCATGCTCTCCAGGCTCCAGGCCATTGAGCAGAGCAGCGAGGAGGCGAGGAAACCCAATGACACCCATACCGCCAAGCGGCGTGCCGACAGCAACTGCACCAGCCAGGCGGTGAGCGGGATCATGATGATTTCCGCCACCAGGTAGGAGGTGGAAATCCACGAGCCTTCCTCCAGGGTGGCCGACAGCGCGCCCTGGATGTCCTTCAGCGATGAGTTGGTGATCTGGATATCCAGTACCGCCATAAAGGCACCGAGCATCACGCTCATCACCGCGATCCAGTCGCGCCGGCTCGGCTCGCCTGTGGGGCGGATCAGCGCATCAGCTGCCATGGTGCGGCTCGGACTGCAGGTCGACCTTGACCTCGACCGACATGCCCGGACGAATCAGCCCCTTGAGTGGGTTGTCGGCGGCAAAGGTAAGTTTCACCGGGATGCGCTGCACCACTTTGGTGAAGTTGCCGGTGGCGTTATCCGGCGGCAGCAGGCTGAACTGCGCACCTGAGGCGGCAAATAAGCTTTCGATGCGGCCTTCGATCGGCGTGTCAGGGAAGCTGTCGAAGGTCAGTTCGGCACTCTGCCCAGGGCGCATGTGGCCGATCTGGGTTTCTTTGAAGTTGGCCTGAATCCAGATGTCCTGATCCGGTACCAGTGACAGCAGGTAGGCGCCGGTCTGCACATATTGGCCGTGGCGTGCGGCGCGCTGGCCGATAAAACCGCTGATGGGGGCGCGAATTTCAGTGCGGGCAATATTCAGTTCAGCCTGGGCCAGGTCGGTACGGGCGCTGCTGATCTGCGCTTCCAGACGCTTGATCTCGGCTTGCAGGGTGCTGACCTGCTGACGTTGGGCTTGTAGGTCGGCTTGCGCTTTGCTCACTTGCGAGCGGGCAATGCGGCTGTCGGCGGCCAGGGTGGTGACACGCTCTTCGGAAACGAAACCGGGCTTGCGCAGGGTTTGCGCGCGCGACAGGTCGATCTGCGTACGACCCAGGGTGGCTTCACTGGCCGACACATCGGCACGACTTGCAGCAATCAGGCTGTCCTGTTGGTTCAGTGTGCTGCGCGCCTGACTCAGTTCGGCCTCGCGGATGGCCAGGGTGGCTTCGGCGCGTTGCTTGGCCAGCTCAAAGTCGGCGCTTTCCAGCACCAATAGCAGCTCACCCTGCTCGACATGCTGGTTGTCTTGCACCAATACCTTGTCGATGCGTGCGCCCAGCTGGCTGGACACACGGGTGATTTCACCTTGTACATAGGCGTTGTCGGTGCTTTCAAGGTGTCGGCCGATCAGCCACCAATGGCCGAAAAAGGCGGCAGCGATGAGGCTGAGAATAAGTAGGAAGACAAACAGGCGGCGTTGCAGTTGGGCAGGCATGGTGGGCGCTCGAAGCTCGGGCAAAAGTGTAAGCAAATCTAACAGTGTTCCTTTAGTGCCTGTAGTCGTTAGAATTCGGAAACTTTGTTGCTTATGAGGAACAATCATGGGGCTGGATGATGCGCTGATCTTTACGCGGGTGGTCGAGTGCCACAGCTTCACCCTGGCAGCGCAGGGGCTGGGTATGCAGAAGTCGACCGTCAGTCGGCGCATTGTTCTGCTCGAAGAGCGTCTTGGTGTGCGCCTGCTCAATCGCACCACACGCAAGCTGCGCCTAACGGAAGTCGGACAGGCCTATTACGAGCGCTGTCGGCAGATCATGCTCGACTTTGCCGAGGCCGAGCAGGCGGTGATGCAATTGCAGTTGGAACCCTCGGGATTGCTGCGCATCACTGCACCTATTGAATTTGGTCAGCTGTTCCTTGGCAGGGTACTGGGTGACTTCATGCGCCAGTACCCGCAGATCAGCGCCGAGGTGGAGTTGACATCGCGGCATGTCGACCCCGTTGAGGAAGGGGTGGATATCGCCATTCTGGTGGGGCAGCCGCAGGACTCCACCTTGATTGCACGCAAGATGTTCGAGACCAGTCGGCGTCTGTATGCCAGTCCGGATTACCTGGCTCGGCACGGTACGCCGCGAACGGTCGAGGAATTGGCGGGGCATCGCGCCGTTATGTTGCCGCGAGACTCGTCGCGTTATTGGCCGTTGGCGGGCGAAAACATCACCTGCCAGAGCGTGCTGTCGTGCAACAACATCACCTTTGCCCGAGAAGCCGTCATGGCGGGGGCTGGTATCGCCGGGCTACCCGTGATGATCTGCGGTGCTGCTGTAGAGGCGGGGCAACTGGTTGAACTGTTGCCCGAAGCGCGTCTGACGGTCGGCGAACTCTATGCGGTCTATCCATCACGGCGGTTCCAGGCCATGAAGGTGAAAACTTTCCTGGATTTTCTGATACGCAGTCTGTCGTTGTCGGGTGGTCACCTGCTGGAGCCGCCCACGGCTGGCCTGTTACCATCGCCGTCTTAATCCGCGTTCACTGCAACTCTTCGAGACTTTCCATGACCACCGTCCGCACCCGTATTGCGCCGTCGCCCACTGGTGATCCGCACGT
Organism: Pseudomonas sp. 9AZ; assembly: GCF_902506525.1. NCBI lineage: Bacteria > Pseudomonadati > Pseudomonadota > Gammaproteobacteria > Pseudomonadales > Pseudomonadaceae > Pseudomonas > Pseudomonas sp. 9AZ. The sequence continues at coordinate 2,952,674 of NZ_LR733840.1, read as the reverse complement.
AGGCACCGCCTATATCGCCCTGTTCAACCTGTGCTTTGCCCGTCAGCACGGTGGCGAATTTATCCTGCGTATCGAAGATACCGATCAGGTGCGTTCGACGCGTGAGTCTGAGCAGCAGATCTACGACGCCCTGCGCTGGCTGGGCATCGAGTGGAGTGAAGGTCCTGATGTCGGCGGCCCGCACGGCCCGTATCGGCAAAGCGAGCGCGGCCACATCTACCAGAAGTACAGCGCCGAGCTGGTGGAGAAGGGGCATGCCTTCCACTGCTTCTGCAGTGCTGAGCGCCTGGACAAAGTGCGTGCCGAGCAGATGGAAGCCAAGCAGACGCCGCGTTATGACGGCCATTGCATGCACCTGTCCGCCGCCGAAGTGCAACAGCGCCTGGCGGCTGGCGAGCCGAATGTGGTGCGGATGAAGGTGCCGACCGAAGGCGTTTGCGTGGTGCCGGACATGCTGCGTGGCGAAGTGGAGATCCCATGGGATCGCATGGACATGCAGGTGCTGATGAAGACTGATGGTCTGCCGACCTACTTCCTGGCCAACGTAGTTGACGACCACTTGATGGGTATCACCCACGTGCTGCGCGGTGAAGAATGGCTGCCGTCGGCACCCAAGTTGATCCTGTTGTACGAGTACTTCGGCTGGGAAAAACCGCAGCTGTGCTACATGCCGCTGCTGCGTAACCCGGACAAGAGCAAGCTGTCCAAGCGCAAAAACCCGACCTCGATCACTTTCTACGAACGCATGGGCTTCTTGCCCCAGGCGATGCTCAACTACCTCGGGCGTATGGGCTGGTCGATGCCGGATGAGCGCGAGAAGTTCAGTCTCGACGAGATGGTTGCGCACTTCGATATCAACCGCGTATCGCTGGGCGGGCCGATTTTCGACCTGGAGAAGCTGTCCTGGCTCAACGGCCAGTGGATGCGTGAGCTGAGCGTCGAAGACTTCGCCGCTGGCGCGCAGAAGTGGGCGTTCAACAGCAACTACCTGATGCAGATCGCCCCGCATGTACAGGGCAGGGTAGAGACGTTTAGCCAGATCGCCCCGCTGGCCAGTTTCTTCTTTGCGGGCGGCTTGACGCTGGACGCCAAGCTGTTCGAGAGCAAAAAGCTCAGTGCCGATCAGGTACGCCAGGTCATGCAGTTGATCCTGTGGAAGCTTGAAGCGCTGCGTCAGTGGGAAAAGGACAGGATCACTGGTTGCATTCAGGCCGTGGTGGAGCACCTGGAGCTGAAGTTGCGTGACGCCATGCCGTTGATGTTTGCTGCTGTCACCGGTCAGGCCAGCTCGGTATCCGTACTTGATGCCATGGAAATCCTCGGCCCGGATCTGACTCGCTTCCGTCTGCGTCAGGCCATTGAGCTGCTCGGTGGTGTGTCGAAGAAAGAAAACAAAGAGTGGGAGAAGCTGCTGGCAGCCATTGCCTAAGCAGCTGAATGCCCCGTCCGGCCGTCGTTTTGGCGTGCCGGTATGGGGTAAGTGGTTGTTCTGTCAGCATAAAGAATGCAGATGCTGGTAAAAATTTTGTTGACAGGTGTGGGGCGCGCTCTTAACATGCGCCCCGTCCTTGAGATGGGGCTATAGCTCAGCTGGGAGAGCGCTTGCATGGCATGCAAGAGGTCAACGGTTCGATCCCGTTTAGCTCCACCATCTTCAAAGCCGAAAGGCTTGCAACAATCAGCTCCCGTAGCTGGTTGTTTGTAGAAGGGTTACGTCCCCTTCGTCTAGTGGCCTAGGACACCGCCCTTTCACGGCGGTAACAGGGGTTCGAGTCCCCTAGGGGACGCCAGTTTCAAAAAGCAGTGCTGGTTTGGGCTGTGAGCCGAGAGGCGATAAATCTGGGGGTATAGCTCAGCTGGGAGAGCGCTTGCATGGCATGCAAGAGGTCAACGGTTCGATCCCGTTTATCTCCACCAATTTTGCAGCAGTAACAACTGCCACGGGGCCAGCGTAAAGCTGGCCTTGTTCTTCGAAGGTTTCGTCCCCTTCGTCTAGTGGCCTAGGACACCGCCCTTTCACGGCGGTAACAGGGGTTCGAGTCCCCTAGGGGACGCCATTTTTGCCCGCTTTGCGGGATTTTGAAGGGTCATTCATTAGTGAATGGCCCTTTTGTTTTTGTGGTCTGACATCCCTGGCGGCCACCCTGCGAACCGTTGCTACGCGACGTTAAAAATTGCCCCGAGCAATTTTTTCTACCTCCTGAACAGTATTCTCTAGCCGATCAGCGGTTGCCGCAGAGGCTTGCTTAATTATATTTCGACCTTAATATTATGGTTGTAATGTTAAGGAGGCAGGCATCAGCGATAAGAAGGCGCAAACCCGCGAGCGCATCCTCGCAGCTGCTGGTGCGGCGTTGTTGCAGCGCGGTCCGACTGAGCCTGGTCTGGCGGAGTTGATGGGCGCTGCAGGCCTGACAGTCGGTGGCTTCTATGCGCACTTCACGAGCAAGGACGCGCTGATGTTGGAAGTGTTTCAGCAGATGCTTTGTCAGCGCCGCGAGCGAGTCACGCAGTTTGATGCCGCGCTGCTTGGCCATGAGCGTCGGGTGTTGCTGGCTGCCTTTTATCTCTCGCGTAAGCACCGTGATGCTAGCGAGCAAGGGTGTCCGTTGCCCAGTTCGATAGGCGAGCTGGCGCGTATGCCGGAAGGCTTTCGCGTCGTGCTGGCCGAGCATATCGAGTTGATCACGGCGCAGCTGGCGGGCCGTCCTGAAGAGGCTGAGCAGGCGCTGGCCGATATTGCCTTGATGGTCGGAGGGCTGCCGCTGGCACGCGCGCTGGGCCCCGGTGAGTTGTCTGATCGAGTCTTGCGTGCCGCTAAATCGGCAATCGTCTGAGGATATGTCAATGAATAGCATGAGCTGGGTTCGTGGTTTCAACGCATCGATTGGTCTGCTGGCGCCGCATGCCCTGGCCAGCAAGTTGCGCCGGGAGTTTATGACGCCACACACCTTGCCGCCGCGGGATTGGGAATTGCCGCTGCTGGCGCAGGCCGAGCGCATCACCCTGCGTTTCGGTCTGTCCGCGCTGCGCTGGGGCAGTGGGCCAGCCGTGTTGTTGATGCATGGCTGGGAAGGGCGGCCGACGCAGTTTGCCGAGCTGATCAAGGCTTTGGTTAATGCTGGCTACGGCGTGGTGGCGCTGGATGCTCCGGCTCATGGCCGTTCGCCTGGGCGCGAGGCCAATGTGGTGCTGTTTGCCCGTGCCTTGCTGGAGGCTGCCAGTGAGTTGCCACCACTCAAAGCAGTGATTGGTCACTCCATGGGCGGCGCTAGCGCCTTGCTGGCCACTCAGTTGGGCTTGCGTACTGAGGCGCTCGTCAGCATTGCCGCGCCCAGCCGAATTCTGACTATGCTGCGGCGCTTCTCGCACTACATGGGGCTGCCGCGCCAGGCCCGCGCGCACTTTGTCCAGTTGGTCGAAGAGCAGGCAGGGATTCCTGCAGGGCAACTTGATAGCGCGCACTATCAACTGGATTTTCCCGGACTGGTCGTGCATGCGGTAGACGATCCGATGGTGCCGTTCAGCGAGGCAGAGGCCATTCACCAGCGCTGGTTCGACAGTCGTCTGCTGCGCCTCGAGCGTGGTGGGCATCAGCGCGTATTGGCTGATCCGCAGGTGGTGCAGGCCGTGCTGACGCTGTTGGCGTCGTTGAATCAGGCACCGTCCAATGCGCTTGCCTCGTAGCCAACAACCCGGTTACGCCCGGCGGCCTTGGCTTGATAGAGCGCTTGGTCAGCGTGCCGTAACAGCTGCTCGCGTTCGCTGTTGGGGCCTGGCGTGAGGGTGTACACGCCGATGCTTAGGCTCAGGTCGATACTCAAACCCTGGTGCATGCAGGGATGACTGGCCAGGTCTGCGCGAAGCTGCTCGGCCAGGTCCATGGCGCCAGATTGGTGGGTGTCGCAGAGCACGGCGGCAAACTCCTCACCGCCAAAACGTACCAGTAGGTCATTACTGCGCATGCGCTGCTGCATGCGCAGGGCGGCGTGCTGCAAGCAGGCATCGCCGACCAGATGGCCGTGCAGGTCGTTGACCTTCTTGAAGTGATCCAGGTCCATCATCAGCATTGAAATCGGCTGCTGGCTGCGTTTGGCCTGTGCCAGCAGACGCTCCAGTTCTTCGTTGAGCACCTGACGATTGAAGAGCCCGGTCAGGCTGTCGCGACGACTCAGTTCAGCCAGCTGACGGTTGGCAATCGATAGTTCCTGCAGGGCCTGTTGCAGGGAGGCGGTGCGCTCCTGCACGCGGGCTTCCAAGCCTTCGTTAATTTGTTGTTGCAGGTCCAGGCTCTTGGCCTGCTCCAAGCGCAGCTGGTGCTCGTTGGCAAATAGCTGAGCTTGAGCTTCTTGCTGGGCGTTTTGCGCAAGCCGAATGCGTAAGCCAAGGGCTATTGAAAAGATCACCAGCTCAAGCAGGCTGCCGATCTGCTGGGCGTGCAGGGTTAGCAGCGAATTGGCGATCAGGCCGGTGCCGCTCAGCACGCTGAACAGGCTGGCGATAATCAGTGCTGACCAGCCCAGGGCAAACAGCTTGGCCGGCGGGTAGCCGTCGCGCCAGCGCAGCACGGTGAAGATGCAGCCGAAAATTGCACAGACCAGAAGCAGCACGAAACTGCCGATTAACGCGACGAGGTAGGGCGCTGCCACGGCCAGTGCCATCACCAGCAGGCTGCAGCCAATTAGGCCGTGGCAAATCCAGCTGTAAGCCCGATGGTGATTTTTGAGGTCGAGCACGCCATGGGTGAACAGTACGCCGAACAGTGTCGCCAGCGCCGAACTGAACGGGAAACTCATCTGCTGCCATGTCAGTGACTCGGGCCAGAACCATTGCAGGGCGAAGCCTAACTGGATGAACTGGTAAAAGCTGAAGCTGGCGACAAACAGGCTGTACCAGAGGTAGTTACGGTCGCGGGTGATGATAAAAATCGACAGGTTGTAAATCATCATCACCAGCAGCGCACCAAAGAACAGGCCCTGGAGCAGCAGCATGCGTTGTTCATACTGGTTGAAGGCCTGGCTGCTCATCAGGCTAGCGCTGAGGTTGGCCGAGCCGTCTGTCTGCATGCGCAGGATCAGCTCACGTTCTTCCCCGGCAGCCAGGCTGAATGGCAACACCAGTTGGCGATGATTGACCCAGCGTTGGTGGAACGGCCGCTGATCGCCCGCCTGGTACACCCGGCCGTCGTCCAGACCGTAGGCATCCAGAGTGTCGAGCAGCGGATTACCGATCAACAGCACCCAGTTGATGGCGTTATCAGCCGGGTTGTGCAGGCTGAAACGCAACCAGTAGGCGTGTGTGCTGTAGCCGAAACTGGCATCGCGACGGGCTACCGGTTGCCAGGCCGATTCAGGCAGCTGGCGAACGCTGTGAATGTCCGCCAGGCCTTCGGGGTCAGCCCAGACATGCATGGCCGGGCCTGGCAGTAGCGGGGTATCGCTGGCTAGAAGCGGCAGGCTGGAGGCCTGCGCCAGTGTCGGCAGCAACAGCAGTAGGAGTACGCGCAGCAACACAATCAAAAGAGGCATTCCATGGCAAGGATGTTGGCGACACGACAAAGGTGCATTATTACGCGGCCTTATGACATACCGATAGCTTCTCCGGGGTCGCTTATGAGCCAAAATTTGTTGCATTGCTATGCTCAGCGCGACGCTTGTCTGCATGCGCTGGCTGCTGATCTGTCAACGCAGATTCGGGCCACGCTGGGGCAGCTGCCTCGCGCCGGTCTGATCCTACCCGGCGGCAGTAGCCCACAGGCCTTATTGCCCCTCTTGGCGCAGCAGTTGGACAGCGAGCGGATTGATCTCAGTCCCAGTGATGAGCGCTGGGTGCCATCGCAGGCGGCCGAAAGTAATTGGCAGTTGTTGCATCAGGGGCTGCCGCAGGCTAATTGCCTTGACCCACGTCAGGGCGCAACGCTTGAACAATCGGCATTGAGCTGGGGCGAGCAGTTGGCGCAGTGGCCGCCGTTTAGTGCTGTGTTGCTCGGCATGGGTGAAGACGCGCATATCGCCTCGCTGTTTCCCGGTATGCCCGGCCTGGCTGCTGCGCTGGATCCGCAAGCTCAACCTGCAGCCTTGCCAGCTCTGGCGCCGCAAGCACCGCTTGAGCGGTTGTCGCTGAACCTGGCGATGCTGCAGCGTGGCCAGTGGCTCGGCTTGCTGGCGTTCGGCGAGCGCAAGCGCGAGCTGATTGATGCCGTGCTGGCGGACCAACCTTCGGCTCGCGAGTTACCGCTGTATGCTTGGCTGCAGCGCAGTCCGTTGCCGGTAAATATCTACTGGGCACCCTGAGAGCATGTTGAGGTCTGCTGCATATAGGCGCTGCTGCGTTAGAGCAGTGGCTAAGCCGTTACACTGCAAGCCTGTACCTCACCGAGAAAGGGAATAGTCATGTTGCATCCGGTTGTTGAGCAGGTGACCGCAGCACTGGAAAAACGCTCGGCCAAACGCCGCGAGCGTTATTTGCAGCGCCTGACCCAGGCTGCCGCGCGCACCGCACATCAGGCCCTGGGCTGCTCCAACCTGGCCCATGCCCTGGCGGCGCAGCCTGATGATGCGCGGCTGATCATGAAGCAGGGCGGCTCGCCGCATGTCGCGATCATTTCCAGCTACAACGATCTACTCTCGGCCCATGCGCCGCTCAGGGACTATCCCGAGCGCCTGAAAGTGGCGCTGGCCAAGGCCGGCGCGACCTCGCAGTTTGCGGCTGGGGTGCCGGCCATGTGCGATGGCATTACTCAGGGCGAAGGCGGCATGCAACTGTCGCTGTTCTCCCGCGACCTGATTGCCCAGGCTGCTGGCATCGGGTTGACCCACGGTATTTTCGATGGCGCGCTGTATTTGGGGGTGTGTGACAAGATCGTCCCTGGCCTGCTGATTGGCGCGCTGCATTTCGGACATCTGCCGGCCGTATTCGTGCCGGCCGGGCCCATGCAATCGGGGCTGCCGAACAAGGAAAAAGCCGCAGTCCGCCAGCGTTATGCCCGTGGCGAAGCCAGTCGTGATGAGCTGCTGGCTGCCGAGTTGGCTGCCTACCACCAGGCCGGCACCTGCACCTTCTACGGCACGGCCAATACCAATCAGTTACTGATGGAAGCCATGGGCCTGCACGTGCCGGGCAGCGCCTTTATTCACCCCTATACACCGCTGCGCGATGCCATGACCGATGAGGCCGCGCGGCTGGTGGCGCACAACAGCCGCCAGGGCGAGCGCTATCTGCCGGTCGGTCAGCAGATTGATGCGCGGGCGCTGATCAATGCGGTGGTGGCTTTGCTTGCCAGCGGCGGCTCAACCAATCACACCTTGCACCTGCCGGCCATCGCTCGAGCAGCGGGCTATGAACTGAGCTGGGATGATTTCGCCGCGTTGTCCAAGGTGGTGCCGCTGCTGGCGCGGGTTTATCCGAATGGCGCGGCGGACGTGAATCAGTTTCAGGCCGCCGGTGGGCCGGCCTGGTTGCTGCGTGAACTGCTCGACGTCGGCCTGCTGCATGACGATGTTGCCACCGCTGCCGGACATGGTTTGCGTGCCTATACCCGCGAGCCCTGGCTGGAGGGCGAACGTCTGGCCTGGCGTGACCTACCGGCACAGAGTCCGGCGCCGGATATTGTTCGGCACGTGGCTGAGCCTTTTGCTGAGGAGGGCGGGCTGGTGCTGCTGGCTGGCAACCTGGGGCGCGCCATCCTGAAAACCTCAGCGGTGGATCCGGCGTTCTGGCACATCCGCGCCCAGGCGCGCATCTTCGATTCGGAAGCAGCTGTGCAGGCGGCCTACAGCGCCGGCGATCTACAAGGTGACCTGGTGCTGGTGGTGCGCTTCCAAGGCCCACAAGCCAATGGCATGCCTGAGCTGCACAAACTGATGCCGTTGTTGGCCAATTTGCAGCAAGCCGGCCAGCGGGTGGCCCTGGTGACCGATGGGCGCATGTCTGGGGCTTCGGGGCAGGTATCCACTGCCTTGCACGTCACCCCGGAGGCGGCAGCCGGTGGTCCCTTGGCGCGGCTGCAGGACGGTGATTGGTTGGTACTGGATGCACAAAATGGTCTGCTGCAGGTGGAACTGACTGAGCAGCAATTGGCCGCGCGGCCATTGGCATCTGCCAGTACCGAGCTGGAATTGGGCTATGGTCTGGAAATGTTCGCCGCGCAGCGCCGCCTGGTCGGCTCGGCTGAGCAGGGCGCCAGCAGCCTGTTTGAAGACTGAACGCGACAATTGAATTTGAGAGCGGGGAGCAAGGCATGAGCCTGACGATGGATGTGGTGCTGCAGCAGGCCCGCCCGGTGTTGCCGGTGCTGGTGATTGAAGACATCAGCCTGGCGGTGGACCTGGCCCGTGCGCTGCACGCCGGTGGCATCCGCGTGCTGGAAGTGACCTTGCGCACGCCGCGGGCATTGGATGCCCTGGCGGCGATGCGCAAGGAACTGCCGGACCTGTTGATTGGCGCCGGAACAGTGATCCACGCCGAGCAGTTTCTCGAAGCCCGCGATGCCGGTGCACAGTTTGCCGTCAGCCCTGGCTGCACTGAACGTCTGGCGGCGGCGGCAGAGGATTCAGGCCTGCCATATCTGCCGGGTGTGATGACGCCGTCCGAGGTGCTGCTGGCGCTGGAATACGGCTACCGCTCGCTCAAGCTATTTCCGGCTGATGGCGCCACCAGCATCAAGATGCTCAAGAGTTTCAAAGGCCCGTTTACCGGTATTCGCTTCTGCCCAACCGGCGGGGTAACCCCGGATAACCTGCTGGGCTTCCTGCGCTTGCCCAACGTGGCCTGTGTCGGCGGCACCTGGATCGCGCCAAGTAACCTGGTACGCGCACGTGCCTGGGATCAGATTACCCAGCTGGCTGCCGAGGCGCGCGCCTTGGCCGGTAGCCTGGAGCAGTCGGCATGAGCTGGGAGCTGAGCAATCCCTTTGTCATTGATATTCAGGTGACGGCCGAGGATATCGACGGCCTTGGTCATGCCAATAATGCGGTCTACGTCAGCTGGTTGGAGCGCTGCGCCTGGCGCCATTCGCAGTTTCTGGGGCTGGACCTGGCTGAGTATCGCCGCCTCGACCGCGCTATGGCCGTACTGCGCCATGAGATCGACTATCTGGCCAGCGCCTACGAAGACCAGCAGCTGCAGATGGCTACCTGGATCGTCGAGTCCGACCAGCGCCTGAAGATGGACCGACGCTTCCAGCTGATTCGCCCGGAAGATGGCATGACCCTGTTGCGCGCGAAAACCACCTTTGTCTGCATCGAACTGTCCAGTGGTAAGCCCAAGCGTATGCCGCCAGAGTTTGTTGAGGGTTATGGCGCTGCTTTGCAACCCCCATTTCCCATGGAACTGTGACGCGCCGTTGGGCTAATGCCTGAGCGTTTCACCATCACGCCGCGTACACTACGCGGCGTTTTTCTACCTGCGACTTTTAGCCGAAGCGCAGCACCGCATTTTCAAGAGATTGCCTATGCAAATCGCCCTGGCCCCGATGGAGGGGTTGGTCGACGAAATCCTTCGCGATGTGCTCACTCAGGTGGGCGGCATCGATTGGTGTGTGACGGAATTTATCCGGGTGACCGAGCGGGTATTGCCCGTCAGCACCTATGAGAAGCTCGCGCCCGAATTGTTCTGCGACGCGCAAACGGCCGCCGGCACGCCGCTGCGTGTGCAGTTCCTCGGCTCCGATCCTGCCTGCCTGGCGGATAACGCGGCGTTTGCCTGCACCCTCGGCGCGCCTGTGATCGACCTCAACTTCGGCTGCCCGGCCAAGACGGTGAACAAGTCCCGTGGCGGCGCGGTATTGCTCAAAGAGCCTGAGCTGCTGCATGCCATCGTCCGTGAAGTGCGTCGTGCGGTGCCGGCCGCGATCCCGGTCACGGCGAAAATGCGCCTGGGTTTTGATCACAAGGACTATGCCCTTGAGTGCGCCGAGGCATTGGCCGAGGGCGGCGCGGCGCAGATCGTTGTGCACGCGCGGACCAAGGTCGAAGGCTACAAGCCGCCGGCACACTGGGAGTGGGTGGCGCGGGTGCAGGACGCGGTGAAAGTGCCGGTATTTGCTAATGGCGAGATCTGGACCCTGGATGACTGGCGGCGTTGCCGTGAGGTCAGTGGGGTTGAGGACATCATGCTTGGTCGTGGCCTGGTGGCGCGTCCTGATTTGGCCCGGCAGATTGCCGCTGCCAGGGCAGGGCAGGACGTGGTTGCCATGAGTTGGGCTGAGTTGCAGCCGTTGCTTGCGGATTTCTGGCTGCAGGCGCGGCGCAAAATGTCACCACGCTACGCACCGGGTCGGCTCAAACAGTGGTTGGCTATGCTGACACGCAGCTACCCCGAAGCCACCGAGCTGTTCAACCTGCTGCGCCGCGAAAACGACTGTCTGCGCATTGATGGCTTGCTCGGTATCCAGTTTGCCGAGGTAGAGCCCGTCGAGCAGGCCAGTGCCTGACGATCTGCCAGCCCTTACTGCCGCTCTGGCGCTGTGCAATACATGCAGCACTTGAAATTTTTCTGAGTCACCACATGTTCAGTGGTGTGGGATGCCGAAGTCGGGTCCTGCGCTTATTCACTCGCTGAACCTCAGGAGATTTTTATGAGCACTGCATTTTCCATGACACCGCTGTTCCGTCAGTCCGTTGGCTTCGACCGGTTTAATGATCTGTTCGAGTCGGCCATGCGCAACGAGGCAGGTAGCAGCTATCCACCCTATAACGTCGAGAAGTATGCCGACGATCAATACCGCATCGTGGTTGCGGCTGCGGGCTTCCAAGAAGACGATTTGGAGCTGCAGGTCGAGCGCGGCGTGTTGACCGTTAGCGGTGGCAAGCGCGATACCAGCGCCGAGAACGTCACATACCTGTACCAGGGCATCGCTCAGCGCGCCTTCAAACTGTCGTTCCGCTTGGCCGACCATATCGAGGTCAAGGCTGCCAGCCTGGTCAACGGCCTGCTGAATATCGACCTGGTGCGTATCGTGCCGGAAGAGGCAAAAGCCAAGCGCATTCCAATCGGTGCTGGCCGCACTGTGCTGCAAAGCTAAGCAGCGTTGCGGTTAACAACAAGGGCACCTGCGGGTGCCCTTGTTGTTTTACAGGGGCGCCGGTATGCGGTTGTCGTGCAGCATCTGGCGGAACTGCTGCAGTGGCACCGGCCGGCTGAACAGGTAGCCCTGATAGTGGTGACAGCCCTGTTGCTGGAGAAACTCCAACTGATCGACCTGTTCAACCCCTTCGGCAATCATGCCCAAGCCCAGGCTGCGAGCCATGGCGACGATTGCGCGGATAATCTCGGCATCGTTGGCATCCAGGGTGGCGTCGCGCACGAACGACTGATCAATCTTCAGCACATCCACCGGCAGGCGCTTGAGGTAGGTCAGCGAGCTGTAGCCGGTGCCAAAATCGTCCATGGCGAAGGTCACGCCGATGCGCTTGAGGCGGTTCATCTTGGCGATGGTGTCGTCGATGTTCTGGATCACGATGCCTTCGGTGATTTCCAGTTTGAGCATCTGCGGCGGCAGGTGGCTGTTGGTCAGGCTGCTTTCTACTCGGTCAACAAAGTCATGCTGACGGAACTGTCGAGGGCTGATGTTGACGCATAGGCTGAACTGCGCGCCGTTGACCATGCCCTGCTCAATCAGGCGGGCGCAGGCGTGGCAGGCTTCGGCAAGTACCCATGCGCCGACTTCAAGAATCAGCCCGCTTTCTTCGAGCACATGGATAAACAGCGCCGGCGACTGCGGCCCGAGGGTTGGGTGCATCCAGCGCAAGAGGGCTTCGGCCCCGATAATCTGGTTGTTCCGTGCATCCACCTGAGGCTGAAAGTACAACTCGAATTCACCCCGGGCGAGCGCCAGGCGCAGGTCGTTTTCCAGGCGCAGGCGCTCGCTGGCAGCCTTCTGCATGGTGTTGCGAAACAGTTGGATGCAGTTGCGGCCCGAATCTTTGGCCCTGTACAGGGCGATATCCGCACGCTTGAGCACATCGGATGGTGTATCGCCGTGGTCAGGCACCAGGGCGATGCCAATGCTGGGCGTGACTTGCAGTTGGTGGCCGTCGAGCAGCATGGGTTCGGCGAGTAAGTGGCGCAGTTTTTCCGCCAGGGCGCGGACCTGTTGCACGACCTTTGAACGCTTGCCTTCCAGGCCGGAAATCAGCACGACAAACTCGTCGCCACCCAGGCGTGCCACCGTGTCTTCCTGACGTACGCTGGATTCCAAGCGCGCCGTCACCAGCTTGAGCACCGCATCGCCGACGGGATGGCCGAGTGAGTCGTTGATGTGTTTGAAGTGGTCCAGGTCAATAAATAGCAGGGCGCCACGCAGTTCGTGACGTTTGAGCAGAGCGATTTGCTGGGTCAGGCGATCAAGCAGCAGTGCACGGTTGGGCAGGTTGGTCAGCGAGTCGTGGTAAGCCAGGTGCTGCACCTGAGCCTGGGCCTCCTTGAGCTCGCTGATATCGCGGGCGGTGAGCAGCAGGCAGGGGATGTTGTTGAGCTGGATGGGATTTACCGATACCTCAACCATTTTGATGCTGCCGTCGCGGTGTCTTCCATGCATTTCCATGCGGCGCACATGCCCGTCGCGTTTAAGCGTATCTAGCATCTGGATGCGTTCTGATGGATCGGCCCACACGTTAATTTCTAGGGCCGTACGCCCAATGACCTCTTCAGCGCTGTAGCCGTTTAGCCTGCAGAAGCCTTCATTTACCTCAATGTAGCGGGCAGTGTCGCGTTCGGTAATGGTGATGGCGTCCGGGCTTGATTGGAATGCCAGGGCGAACTTCTCCTGGCTGGCTTGCAGCGCTGCTTGGGCTTTTTGCCGTTCACTGATGTCACGGAAGGTGGTAAGGATGCAGGGTTGATTATTCAGCAGCAGGGGTCTGGTGGACACCACGCAGGTGATCACGCGTCCTTGTTTATCGAGGTAATCCGCCACTTCGTTATGCAGGCTCTTATCGCGTTCGAGCTTGTCGTATAGCGCGTTTCGTACGTCGAGGTTGGCCCAGAAGTTCAGCTCGGTCATGCGCCGGCCGATAATTTCCTCGGGCTGCCAGCCGAAGGCCTGGCTGAAGCTTGAGTTGATTTCCATGGCCACGCCGTCCGGCAGGGTGGTCAGGGCGACGGGGTCAGGGCTGGCTTGGAACAGGTTGGCGAATTTGGCTTCAGAAGCGGCCAGGCGTTGTTCGCGGCGCACACGCTCGCTGATATCGATGAGGATGCCGGCCATGCGTTCAGGCTTGCCGTCTGCGTCGCGGTAGAGCTTGGCGGTGCTTTCCAGGTAATGCACCTCCTTGTTGCCGTATACCGCGCGGTAGGTGACCTGGTAATCCTCGGTGAGTCCCTGCGCCAAGTTATTGAAGTGCTTGCGCATGGCGTGACGATCTTCCAGTGGGACGCAGCTGAAGAACTTGCGAAAATCATCATGGAAGGGCTCATCTTCCAAGCCGTGTAGCTTTGAGGCGCGCGCCGAGCCAAACAGCATATTGCTGGGAATGTGCCAGTCCCACGTGCCGAGGTCGGCCGAATCCAGGGCCAGATTCAGGCGCTCCTGGCTGTCGTGAAGATCGCGCTCCTGCTGGCGTTGCTGGGTAATGTCACGCAGCGACAGAACCAGGCAGGGAATGCCATCCAGGATAATTTCGCCGCCAAACAGCAGATTCCGGCGAATACTGCCATCGCGGTGGTAGAGCGGTACTTCCAGGCCGTTGAGGGTGTTGCTTTTGACTGCACCCATCATCCGTTGGCGATCTTTGAGGCACGCCCAGATGCCCATTTCCAGCGAGGTGCGGCCCAGGGTCTGTTCGCTGGTCCAGCCGAATTGACGTTCGAAACCTGCGTTGATTTCGATAAAGCGGCCGCTGGATTTCTCCGTGATAACCACCGCGTCCGGGCTGTAGTTGAAGGCCTGGGCGAACTTTTCCTCGCTGCTGCGCAGTGCCTGTTCGCGGGCTTGCTGGTTGCTGATGTCGCGGATGACACCAATGACACGCTGCTTACCATCGGCGTCCAGTTGCAGGCTGCCGCTGATCTCCAGCCAGTGCAAGCTGCCGTCCGGCCAGCGAATACGGTGGCGGAAGGCACGGTTGCTGGGGTTGCCGGCCAGCAGTTGTTCAAACAGGCGTAGAATATCTGGGCGGTCTTCCTCGGGAATCAGCTCGATATAGTCGATGCGTTTTTCCAGCGGTTGCTTAGGGTCGAGGCCGAAAAGCGCCTGGGCGCCCCGTGACCAGCTGACACGGCCGCTTTCGATGTCCCAGTACCAAGTGCCCAGTTTGGCGCCGTTAAGGGCGCGCAACAGGCGCGGGGCATCGTTCCAGGCGTTTTCGAATTCGGCAGGATCCAGTGCCGGGATAAACGGCAGTGGCGGACGGCGATCACTGGATTTAGCCACGACCAACTCTTCCTTTGTATGCGTGGGTTTCCTGGTCGCTGGCTGAGCTACGGGGCTGAGTCATGCAGAAACCTTTCTTATCGTTATAAGCCCACGTTAGCCCCTAGTCGCTGGCCATTGCAAGGCCATCACGCTGAGCATCCAGCAGGTTCATAAAGGCCCGCGCGGCGTTGGAAAGGGTGCGTTCAGTGTGGCTGATATAGCCCAGCTGACGGGTCAGCTGGATGCCCGGTAATGGCAGGCGCGCGACCTGATCATCGAGCATGGTGCGCGGTAGGACGCTCCAGGCTAGGCCGATGGAAACCATCATCTTGATGGTTTCCAGGTAGTTGGTGCTCATGGCGATATTCGGCGTCAGCCCTTGGGCCTCAAACAGGCGTCGCACAATGTGGTGGGTAAAGGTGTTGCCACCGGGAAATACCGCCGGGTGATGCGCTACATCGGCCAGACTGATCGCCTGGCTGCGTGCCAGCGGGTGCTCGGGAGCGGCGACGAAATCCAGCGTGTCGTCCCACACGGCCACGGCATGCACCGGCTCGCGGGTTTCCGGAGCCAGGGTGATCACCGCCAGCTCAGCGCGACCATGCAGCACCTCTTCATAGGCCACTTCGGAGTCGAGGAACTGGATATCCAGTGCCACCTGCGGGTGCGCCCGGGTAAAGGCGCGTAGCAGCGGCGGCAGGCGGTGCAGGCCGATATGGTGGCTGGTGGCAAGCGTCAGGCGGCCGCTTATCTCGCCGTTCAGATTGGTCAGCGCACGGCGCGTATCATCCAGCACATTGAGTATCTGGTAGGCCCGCGGCAGTAAGGCGCGGCCGGCTTCGGTCAGGCTGACCTCGCGGCCCAGGCGATCGAACAGGCGCACACTCAGCTGCTGCTCCAGGCTGGCGATGCGTTTGCTCACCGCCGGCTGGGTAAGGTGCAGGCGTTCCGCCGCTTCGGAGAAGCTGCCCAGCTCGGCGATGGCAATAAAGGCATTGAGGGTGGCGAGATCCATGCGGCTTTTCCTGGCAGTGGGCGAAGCGCAATTTGCGCTGCTCAAGTTTACTTGTATTCCATTGAGGAATCCTTTGGATGAAAAATATGAATTTGAGTAATTTAACTCAAGCCCATAGGATTACCCCATAAGCCAAAGGGCTATTTGCCCAGGCATAGAAACAGGTTGATGAGGGATAGCGGATGGCCGGCAAAACGCTGTACGACAAGCTCTGGGAAATGCACGAAGTGAAGCGCCGCGACGATGGTTCGTCGCTGATCTACATCGACCGGCATATCCTCCACGAAGTGACCTCGCCCCAGGCCTTTGAGGGCTTGCGTCTGGCCAGCCGTAAACCGTGGCGCATCGACGCCAACATCGCCACCCCGGACCACAACGTGCCGACCACCAAGGCCGAGCGTCAGGGCGGCCTGGAAGCAATCGCTGATGAAGTGTCGCGCATTCAGGTGCAAACCTTGGATGAGAACTGCGATGACTTCGGCATTCTCGAATTCAAGATGAACGACATTCGCCAGGGCATCGTTCACGTAGTTGGCCCAGAGCAGGGCGCGACTTTGCCGGGCATGACCGTGGTCTGCGGCGACTCGCATACCTCGACCCATGGCGCCTTCGGTGCGCTGGCCCATGGCATTGGCACCTCTGAGGTCGAGCATGTGCTCGCCACCCAGTGCCTGGTGGCCAAGAAGATGAAGAACATGCAGGTGCTGGTCGAAGGCAAGCTGCCGTTCGGCGTGACCGCCAAAGACATCGTACTGGCCGTGATCGGCAAAATCGGCACCGCCGGCGGTAACGGCCATGCGTTGGAGTTTGCTGGCAGCGCAATCCGCGACTTGTCGCTGGAAGGGCGCATGACCATCTGCAACATGTCCATCGAAGCCGGTGCCCGCGTGGGCCTGGTGGCGGTGGATGAAAAAACCATTGCCTATGTCGAAGGTCGTCCATTTGCCCCGAAAGGCGCCGATTGGGCCGCCGCCGTGGCGCAGTGGCAGGATCTGGTGTCCGACGCCGATGCGCATTTTGACACTGTGGTTGAGCTGCGCGCTGAAGACATTAAGCCGCAAGTCAGCTGGGGCACTTCGCCGGAAATGGTGCTGGCGGTTGACCAGAACGTGCCGGACCCGGCTGCCGAAAGCGACCCGGTGAAGAAGGATTCGATCATCCGCGCCCTGAAATATATGGGCTTGCAGGCCAATCAAGCGATCACCGATATCCAACTGGATCGCGTGTTTATCGGCTCCTGCACCAATTCGCGGATCGAAGACCTGCGCGCCGCTGCTGAAGTGGCCAAGGGTCGTAAGGTCGCCAGCACCATCAAGCAGGCAATGGTGGTGCCGGGCTCCGGCTTGGTCAAAGCCCAGGCGGAACAAGAAGGTTTGCACCACATCTTTATCGAAGCCGGTTTTGAATGGCGCGAGCCGGGCTGCTCGATGTGCCTGGCGATGAACCCGGACAAACTCGGCAGTGGTGAGCATTGCGCATCCACCTCCAACCGTAACTTCGAAGGCCGTCAGGGCGCCGGTGGGCGTACTCACTTGGTCAGCCCGGCGATGGCTGCTGCGGCGGCGGTGACTGGTCGTTTTATCGATGTGCGCGAATTGATCCAGGCTTAAGGAGCTGACGATGAAAGCCTTTACCCAACACACCGGCCTGGTCGCTCCACTTGATCGCGCCAACGTCGACACCGACCAGATCATCCCCAAGCAGTTCTTGAAGTCGATCAAGCGCACCGGCTTCGGTCCGAACCTGTTCGATGAGTGGCGCTACCATGATGTCGGTCAGCCGAATCAGGACAACTCCAAGCGCCCGGTGAATCAGGAGTTCGTACTGAACTTCGCGCGTTACCAAGGTGCCAGCGTGCTGCTGGCGCGGGAGAACTTTGGTTGCGGCTCCAGTCGTGAGCACGCCCCTTGGGCGCTTGAAGAATACGGCTTCCGCACAATCATCGCGCCGAGCTTTGCCGATATCTTCTTTAACAACAGCTTCAAGAACGGCCTGCTGCCGATCATCCTCAAAGAGGACGAGGTCGATGCGCTGTTCCAGCAGGCGGAAGCCACTGTCGGCTACCAGCTGACCGTCGACCTGGCCGCGCAAACCGTGACCCGTCCGGATGGCGTGCAGTACAGCTTCGAGGTCGATGCCTTCCGCAAGCATTGCCTGCTCAATGGCCTGGACGATATCGGCCTGACCCTGCAGGACAGCGACGCGATTAAGACCTTTGAAACCACCTATCAGCAGCGCAGCCCTTGGCTGTTCGGCGCCATCAAGTAATCAGTGGGCGAGTGCATGTGTCACTTGCCGATTTAATGAGTTGAGAAAAGCATGTCCAAACAGATTCTGATTCTCCCTGGTGACGGTATTGGCCCGGAAATCATGGCCGAAGCGGTCAAGGTGCTGGAACTGGCCAACGATAAGTACAACCTGGGTTTCGAGCTGAGCTTCGATGACCTCGGCGGTGCGGCCATCGACCGTTATGGCGTGCCGCTGGCCGATGAAACGCTGGATCGCGCCAAGGCCGCCGATGCCATTCTGCTCGGCGCTGTTGGCGGGCCGAAGTGGGACGCCATTGACCCGGCGATCCGTCCGGAGCGCGGCCTGCTGAAGATTCGCTCGCAGCTGGGGCTGTTCGGCAACCTGCGTCCGGCGATTCTCTATCCGCAACTGGCCGATGCCTCCAGTCTCAAGCGCGAAATCGTCGCTGGCCTGGATATCCTCATCGTGCGTGAGCTGACGGGCGGCATCTATTTCGGTCAGCCGCGTGAAAGCAAAGTGCTGGAAAACGGCGAGCGCATGGCCTACGACACCCTGCCGTACAGCGAGAGCGAAATCCGCCGTATCGCCCGCGTCGGCTTCGACATGGCTCGCGTGCGTGGCAAGAAGCTCTGCTCGGTGGACAAGGCCAACGTGCTGGCCTCCAGCCAACTCTGGCGTGCCGTGGTCATTGAAGTGGCCAAGGACTACCCGGACGTCGAACTCAGCCACATGTACGTCGACAACGCCGCCATGCAGCTGGTGCGCGCGCCGAAGCAGTTTGACGTGATGGTCACCGACAACATGTTCGGCGACATTCTTTCGGACGAGGCCTCCATGCTCACTGGCTCCATCGGCATGCTGCCGTCGGCGTCGCTGGACGCCAACAACAAGGGCATGTACGAACCGTGCCACGGCAGCGCGCCGGATATCGCCGGGCAGGGCATTGCCAACCCGTTGGCGACCATCCTCTCGGTGTCGATGATGCTGCGTTACAGCTTCAATCAAACGGCGGCGGCTGATGCCATCGAGCTGGCCGTAAGCAACGTGCTGGATCAGGGCCTGCGTACCGGCGATATCTTCAGTGCGGGTACAACCAAGGTCGGCACCGCGGCAATGGGTGATGCGGTAGTCGAAGCGCTGCGTAGTCTGTAATCTTCCTGGCCCGCCGGAGGTCTCCGGTGGTCAGCTTATATAGGTGTAGTGGTTATGAAACGTGTAGGTCTGATCGGTTGGCGCGGCATGGTCGGTTCCGTGCTGATGCAACGCATGCTGGAAGAGCAGGATTTCGACTTGATCGAGCCCGTGTTCTTCACCACCTCCAATGTCGGCGGCCAAGGCCCGGCGATTGGCAAGGAAACGGCGCCTTTGAAGGACGCCTACAGCATTGACGAGCTGAAAAGCCTGGACGTGATTCTCACCTGCCAAGGTGGCGACTACACCAGCGAAGTGTTCCCCAAGCTGCGCGAAGCCGGCTGGCAGGGTTACTGGATCGATGCCGCCTCGTCGCTGCGCATGGATGACAGTTCGGTCATTGTGCTCGACCCGGTTAACCGCAAGGTGATCGACCAGCAACTGGATGCCGGCACCAAGAACTACATCGGTGGCAACTGCACCGTCAGCCTGATGCTGATGGCGCTGGGCGGCCTGTATGAGGCTGGCCTGGTCGAGTGGATGAGCGCCATGACCTACCAGGCGGCTTCTGGTGCTGGTGCGCAGAACATGCGTGAGCTGATCAAACAGATGGGCGCGATCAATGCTTCCGTGGCTGATGAACTGGCCGACCCGGCTAGCGCCATTCTGGATATCGATCGCAAAGTGGCCGAAGCCATGCGCGGCGAATCCTTCCCGGTCGATAACTTCGGCGTGCCGCTGGCCGGCAGCCTGATTCCTTACATCGACAAGGAACTGCCGAACGGCCAGAGCCGTGAAGAGTGGAAGGGCCAGGCAGAAACCAACAAGATCCTCGGTCGTTTCAAGAACCCGATCCCGGTTGATGGCCTGTGCGTGCGCATCGGTGCCATGCGTTGCCACAGCCAGGCGCTGACCATCAAGCTGAACAAGGACGTGCCGCTGTCGGACATCGAAGGCCTGATTAGCCAGCACAACCCTTGGGTCAAGCTGGTGCCGAACCAGCGTGAAGCGAGCATTCGCGAGCTGGGTCCGACTGCTGTAACGGGTACCCTGAGCGTACCGGTCGGCCGTCTGCGTAAGCTCAACATGGGCTCGCAGTACCTCGGCGCGTTCACCGTCGGTGACCAGCTGCTGTGGGGCGCGGCCGAGCCGCTGCGGCGCATGCTGCGTATCCTGCTGGAGCGTTAATCGCGCGGTGCTGATACGTAAACAGGCTGATTAGGAGGGGCGGGCTGTTGGGCATTCGAGTCAAATCGAGTGCTCAATAGTCCGCTCCTTTGCATTTTGCGGGTGCAGCTATACAGTGCTGGGCTTATTTATCAGAGCCTTGCCATGACCCGTACTTTTGATATTGCCGTAATCGGCGCCACCGGCAGCGTTGGTGAAACCCTGGTGCAGCTGCTGGAAGAGCGCGAGTTCCCGGTGGCTAATCTGCATCTGGTAGCCAGCGGTGAGTCAGCCGGACGCTCCTTGTCCTACAAGGGCAAGAACCTGCGCGTACGCGATCTGGAAACCTTCGATTTTGCCAGCGTGCGGCTGGTGTTCTTTGCTGCTGGCAGCAAAGTGACGCAGAAGTATGCCTCGCAAGCCGCTGCGGCTGGCTGCGCAGTGATTGATCTGGCCAGTGGTTTGCCCGCCGCCCAGGCGCCACGAGTGATTCCCGAGGTCAATCCTGTCGTCTTAGCGAGCTTGACGGCGCCTTATCTGTTGACCAGCCCAAGCGCCCCGGGTGTTGCACTGGCCGCGGTGCTAGCGGCGTTGCCTGAGCAAGTGCGTATTCAGCGGGTGACTGTGACGGCCTGCCTGGCGGTTTCCAGTCGCGGGCGGGAAGGGGTGTCCGAGTTGGCGCGGCAAACCGCCGAGCTGCTCAATGGCCGAGCATTCGAGCCGCAGCTGTTTGATCGGCAAATGGCCTTCAATCTGCTGGCGCAGGTCGAACAGACCGATAGCGCAGGGCACGCAGCGCTAGAGCGGCAGATTGCCGGCGAGCTTAAGGAGTTGCTGGCCTTGCCCGATTTGCAGGTTGCGGTGACCTGTATTCAGGTTCCGGTGTTCTTTGGCGACAGCCTGAACGTTTCAGTGCAGACCGAGTCGGCCATCGACCTTACGCAGGTATACGCTGCTCTGGACGCCGCGCCGGCTCTGGAATTAGTGCAAATGGATGATTATCCGACCGCGGTCGGCGACGCCGTCGGCCAGGATGTGGTCTATGTTGGCCGAGTGCGCGCCGGTTTGGCTGATCCTGCTGAACTCAATTTGTGGATTGCGTCTGATAACGTGAGAAAAGGCGCGGCGCTAAATGCTGTGCAATTGGCCGAGTTGTTGATAAAACACTATCTGTAAAAGATACTTACCAAGAAATTTGAAGAATCTTTCGAGCTTGGCAATACTGGCTGAGTTGATTGCTGGATGGGGTTGCGTCTTCGGGCGTAGTAGGCAGCAATTATCAACATCCTCTCGCTGGTCGAGAAAAAAAGATAAAACAAGGGATAACGCTATGGTTCGGGTTCGCAAACTGGTGCTGGCAATCGCAGCTGCTTCGGCGCTGTCATCCGGTATGGCGCACGCGCTGGGGCTGGGTGAGGTGACCCTGCAATCGGCGCTCAATCAGCCGTTAGTGGCTGAGATTGAGTTGCTGGAAGTTCGTGACCTGGCTTCCAACGAAGTTATACCGACCCTAGCGTCCCCGGAAGCATTCACTAAAGCCGGCGTTGATCGTCAGTTCTTCCTGACTGACCTGAAATTCACCCCGGTGCTCAAGCCCAATGGCAAAAGCGTCATTCGGGTGACCTCCAGCAAACCCATGCGTGAGCCTTACCTGAACTTCCTGGTTGAAGTGCTCTGGCCGAATGGCCGTTTGTTGCGTGAATACACCGTGTTGCTGGATCCGCCGCTGTATACCCCGCAGAGCGTTATTCCTGCTGCAGCGCAAATGCCTGTAGCTGCACCAGCGCCTGCGCCACGTGTGCAAGCTCCTGCTCCGCGCCCGGCCTCAGCTGCCGTTAAGCCTGTAGCGCCAACAGCTCCAGCAGCACCTGTTGCGCCAGCGGCCAAACCGCTGGAAGGCAATGAATACAAAACCACCGCCAACGACACCCTCTGGGAAATTGCCCAGCGAGCGCGTGCTGGTGGCAGCGTGCATCAGGCCATGTTGGCGATTCAGGACTTGAATCCGGATGCCTTTATCGGCGGCAACATCAACCGCCTTAAAAGTGGTCAGGTGTTGCGTCTACCCGATGAGCAACAAGTCAAGAGTCGTGCCCAGGGCGAAGCTCTCGCTCAGGTTGCCGAGCAGAATGCAGCCTGGCGTGAAGGCCGCAGCGTTGCTGCCAGCGCGCGTCAGCTGGATGCCACCAAACGCACCAGCGCCGCCGCGACTCCAGCCAAGGTTGAAACTGGCGATAGCCTGAAACTGGTTGCTGCTGACAGTGGTAAAGCCACTACTGGCAGCGACAAGGGCGCAGCCGACAGCAAAGCGCTGACTGACAAATTGGCCGTTACCCAGGAAAGCCTGGATTCCAGTCGTCGTGAAAATGATGAGCTGAAAGGCCGTATGACAGACCTGCAGAGCCAGCTCGACAAGCTCCAGCGTCTGATTCAGTTGAAAGACGACCAAATGGCCAAGCTGCAGGCTGATCTTGCTGCGCAAGGCCAAGCCCCAGCTGTTGCACCTGCCGCCCCAGTAGCACCGGTAGCTGAGGCCCCGGCTACTCCGGTTGAGCCTGCGCCAGAGGCCGCGCCACAGGATCCAGCTGCTGCTACTCCCGTAGTCCCGGCTGCTACACCTGAAACGGATTTTAACTACAGCGAAGAGCCTGCAGCTCAGCCCGAGACCGTAGCGCCTGTTGCGGTAGAGCCCGCGCCGATTGCTGCTCCTGAGCCAGCTCCGGTCACCCCTGTTGCTGAAGCACCGGTAGTGGCTGAGCCGCAGGCTGAAAGCAGTGCCTTTGATGATTTGTTGGCTAACCCGATTTTGCTGGGCGCTGCAGGTGGTGGTGCACTGCTGATATTGCTGGTGGCGCTGATGATGCTGTCTCGCCGCAATGCACTGAAAGAAGCCGAGCTGCAGGAAAGCTTGGCAGCTGATGACGCCCCGTCTGATCTGGATTCTGGTCTGGACCTTCAGGATGACAGCTTTGCTGGCATGGCTGATGAACTGGATGGTCAGCAAACCGATCTGCCGAGCGAAGAGCGTGTGACTGCGCAAACCGGCGATGCCTTGGGTGAGGCTGACATCTATATTGCCTACGGTCGCTTCCCTCAGGCTGCTGAACTACTACAAAGCGCCATCAATGATGAGCCTCAGCGCAGTGATCTGCGTCTGAAATTGATGGAAGTCTATGCCGAGATGGGTGACCGTAATGGTTTTGCCCGTCAGGACAGCGAGCTGCGTGAGATTGGTGGCAGTGCTGCCGAGCTTGATCAGATCAAGGCCCGCTACCCAGCTATGGCCGTTGCTGCTGGCGCAGGCTTTGCTGCCGCAGCTGCTGCTGAAGAAAGCCTGGACACCTTCAGTCTGGACGATCTTGCTCTGGACGAGCCTAGCCCGAAAGCCGCTGCTGGCGATCAAGACGATGCATTCGATCTAAGCCTGGATGATCTCGAGTCTGAGCTGGATCGTGATCTGCAGGCTGCCGGTAACACGGCTTCGCTGGACGATTTGGATAGCTTGTCACTTGATGACGATCTGGACTTCAGCTCGCCGGTTGAGCAAGCCGACAGCAAGGATGACGACCTAGGTTTTGATCTGAGCCTACCTGAAAGCGGCGATAGCAGTCTTGACCTGAGCGGCGATCTGGCTGACTTCAGTCTGGATCTAGATACTCCGGCCAAGCCTGCGGCAGCTGCCGAAGATGACTTTCTGCTGAGTCTGGATGACGAGCTAAGTGCAGCGCCGGTCGTAACTGAGCCAGGCTTTGATCTGCCGAGTGAGCAAGCGGGTGGTGATTTCGACCTGTCGGCTGATTTCGACCTGTCGCTGAATGATGAGGCGCCTGCGCAGCCATCAAGCGACAGTTTCGCTGCTCAGTTGGATGAAGTTAGCGCTGAGCTTGACCTGTTGTCTGATGACCTGGATCAGCCAGCGGATCTGGGTATGCCGGCAAGCACTGCTTCGTCTGGTATGGATAATGACGATGACTTCGACTTCCTCTCGGGTACCGACGAGACGGCAACCAAGCTCGATCTGGCGCGTGCCTACATCGATATGGGTGATACCGAAGGTGCTCGCGATATCCTCGATGAAGTCATCACCGAAGGTAACGAAGGTCAGCAAAGTGAAGCGCGTGAGCTGATCGCTAAATTGGTTTGATACATGTCTGATGGTCTTACTACAACGGCAGCCGAATCGGCTGCCGTTGGCGTTTTCAAGATAGCCCTGGGTGTCGAGTACAAAGGTTCGCGCTATCGCGGTTTTCAGCGTCAGCGTGCAGGTGTGCCTTCAATTCAGGAATCGTTGGAAAAAGCCCTGGCGAAAGTCGCTGGCGGCGTTCCCGTAACCCTGAGCTGTGCCGGGCGTACCGATGCTCTGGTGCATGCCAGTGCCCAGGTGGTGCATTTCAGTACGCCGGTCGAGCGCTCCATGCATGCTTGGGTCATGGGCGCGAATATGAATTTGCCTGGTGATATCAGCGTGACGTGGGCGAAATCGATGCCGGCGCACTTTGATGCGCGTTTTTGCGCCCAGGCGCGGCGTTACCGTTATGTGATCTATAACGACCAGATTCGCCCGGCGCATATGGCCGAAGAGGTCACGTGGAATCATCGGCCGCTTGATATCGAGCGCATGCGCCAAGCCGCGCAGTGTTTTATCGGTACCCATGATTTCAGTGCGTTCCGCGCACGGCAGTGCCAGGCCAAGTCGCCGATCAAAACGGTGCATCACCTCGAGTTATTGCAGCACGGACGGTTTATCGTGCTGGATATCCGCGCCAATGCCTTTCTGCATCATATGGTGCGCAATATCGCCGGGGTGCTGATGACCATTGGCGCAGGCGAGCGGCCGGTTGAGTGGGCGCAGGAAGTGCTGGAAACCCGTGTGCGACGTACCGGTGGAGTGACTGCGCACCCTTATGGTTTGTATTTGGTGCAGGTTGATTACCCCGAGGAGTTCGACTTGCCCAAGCGTTACTTGGGGCCGCACTTTCTTTCCGGCTTGCCTGATGTGGCGGCTGACGCCTGAAAGGCTATTTGCTAGCATCCGGCTTCCACTGAATTTATCGAGGTCATCCTGTTGTCAGCCGTTCGCAGCAAGATTTGTGGCATTACCCGCATAGAGGACGCACTGTCGGCTGTCGAGACGGGCGCTGATGCAATTGGCCTGGTGTTCTATGCCAAGAGCCCGCGCGCGGTCACGCTGCAGCAAGCGCGCTTGATCATTGCTGCTTTGCCACCTTTTGTGACCACGGTGGGCCTGTTTGTCGATGCCAGTCGCTGTGAGCTAGGTGAGATTCTCGATGCGGTGCCGCTCGATTTGCTGCAGTTCCATGGCGACGAGAACCCTGAAGACTGTGATGGCTACCATCGCCCCTATATCAAGGCGTTACGGGTCAAGCCGGGCGATGACATTGCTGCGCAGGTGGCGCTGTTCAAGAATGCCAGTGGTGTCCTGCTGGACACCTATGTGCCAGGCATTCCGGGGGGGACGGGGGAGGCCTTCGATTGGTCGCTGGTGCCTCAAGGCTTGAGCAAACCGGTTATTCTGGCGGGCGGCCTGACGGCTGAGAATGTTGCCCAGGCCATCGCTCAGGTGCGTCCCTATGCCGTGGATGTCAGTGGTGGCGTCGAAAAGACCAAGGGCATCAAGGATGCTGAGAAGATTCGCGCTTTTATGCAGGCGGTAAAGACTGCTTAAGGTGCGCAGGGTTGATGTGACGACGCTGCTGGCTTGGCCGTCCATACCCCTGTTGCAGGTTTGATAAACGCTGCAGGCGGTCGTTTGAGGTGGCGGGTGGGCAATGCGGATAGCTCTCACCGGCCCCTGAAACGACCGTACCCATGAATTTTCCCGGTTAGGCTTGGTCGCATTTAGTGCAGCCCGTCCGGTTAACAGCTTTGGAGAGTCAAGAGCATGAGCAACTGGTTGGTAGACAAACTGATCCCATCGATCATGCGTTCCGAGGTCAAAAAGAGTTCGGTGCCCGAAGGCCTGTGGCATAAGTGCCCGTCCTGCGATTCGGTGCTGTACAAGCCCGAGCTGGAAAAGACTCTGGATGTTTGCCCCAAGTGCAATCACCACATGCGTATCGATGCCCGCACGCGCCTGGATATCTTCTTAGATGCTGAAGGACGTGAAGAGCTGGGCGCCGATCTTGAACCGGTTGATCGCCTCAAGTTTCGCGACAGCAAGAAGTACAAGGATCGCCTTGCTGGCGCGCAAAAGCAGACCGGCGAGAAAGATGCCCTGGTGTCGATTCGCGGCACCCTGGAAGGTATGCCGATTGTGACTTGCGCGTTCGAGTTCTCCTTTATGGGTGGTTCGATGGGCGCCATTGTGGGTGAGCGCTTTGTCCGCGCCGCCAATTCCGCTTTGGAGCAGCGTTGCCCGCTAGTGTGCTTCTCCGCATCCGGCGGTGCACGCATGCAGGAAGCGCTGATCTCGCTGATGCAGATGGCCAAGACTTCGGCCGTGCTGGCACGCTTACGTGAAGAGGGTATTCCATTTATTTCCGTGCTGACTGACCCCGTGTACGGCGGCGTGTCGGCCAGTCTGGCCATGCTCGGTGATGTGATTGTTGCCGAGCCCCGCGCTCTGATTGGCTTTGCTGGCCCGCGGGTGATTGAGCAGACCGTGCGCGAGAAGCTGCCAGAAGGCTTCCAGCGCAGCGAATTCCTGTTGGAGCACGGCGCCATCGATATGATCATTCACCGTGCTGAACTGCGTCCGCGTCTCGCGCGTTTGCTGGCTCAGCTGATGGGCCTACCGTCGCCTGTAGCCCTGCCGGCGACTGCATGACCGAGCGCTCCCTTGCCGATTGGCTGAGCTATCTGGAGCAGCTGCACCCCAGCGCCATTGATATGGGGCTGGAGCGCTCGCGGATCGTTTTGCAGCGTCTTGGCTTGTCCAAGCTGGCGCCGCATGTGGTTACCGTCACTGGAACCAATGGCAAGGGTTCGACCTGTGCGTTTATTGCCTCGCTGCTGCAAGCGCAGGGCCTCAAAGTCGGTGTCTACAGCTCACCGCACCTGTTGCGTTACAACGAGCGAGTACAGATCGCGGGCGTCGAAGCCACTGACGCCATGCTCTGTGAGGCCTTCGCCGTTGTCGAGGCCGCGCGTGGTGACACCTCACTGACCTATTTCGAAATGGGCACCCTGGCCGCTTTCTGGTTATTCCAGCAAGCTGGTCTGGATGCACTGGTGCTGGAAGTTGGCCTTGGCGGGCGTCTGGACGCAGTGAATCTACTGGATGCCGATATCGCCCTGGTTACCAGCATCGGCATCGACCACGCCGACTGGCTGGGTGATACCCGTGAGTCGGTGGCTTTTGAGAAGGCTGGTATTTTCCGTACTGGAAAACCTGCTCTGTGTGGCGATCTTGAGCCGCCGCAGCCGCTGCTAGATCAAGTAGCATTGCTCGATGCTCCATTCTTTCTGCGTGGCCGTGACTATGACCTGAGCCTGAATGCGCAGGATTGGTCCTGGTACGGCCTCAATCATCAAGGCGAAGTGCTGAAGCTGGCTCACTTGCCGCTGCTCGACCTGCCCATGGAAAACGCTGCCCTGGCTCTGCAGGCGTATGCAGTGATGCAGCTGCCCTGGCAGCCTGAGGTGATCAGTCAGGCGTTGCAGCAGACCCGGGTGACCGGGCGTCTAGATCGCAGAAGCCTCAATTGGCAGGGTAAGTCACTCACGCTGTTGCTCGATGTTGGGCATAATCCCCATGCTGCCGAGTATCTCGCTCAGC
Source organism: Pseudomonas sp. 9AZ (assembly GCF_902506525.1). Classification (NCBI taxonomy): domain Bacteria; kingdom Pseudomonadati; phylum Pseudomonadota; class Gammaproteobacteria; order Pseudomonadales; family Pseudomonadaceae; genus Pseudomonas; species Pseudomonas sp. 9AZ. The sequence continues at coordinate 2,925,020 of NZ_LR733840.1, read as the reverse complement.
GTTTGGCCAGTCGTTCGCTAGCAGGTAAGCGCCTTGCCGTGTTTGGTTTGCTGGCTGACAAGGACCTGCCCGGTGTAGTGGCGCCGTTGTTAAGCGAAGTGGACAGTTGGGCGGTGGCGGCTTTGCCGACCAGTCGCACACGGGCTGCCAGCGAGCTGCAGGCGCATCTGCATAACAGCGGGGCTCAAGTGGCTGCTTACACCAGTGTGCAGGCAGCGCTTGAAGCTCAGTGTGAGCAGGCTTCGGATGGGGATGAAGTGCTGCTGTTTGGATCTTTCTACTGCGTGGCCGAGGCCCTGGATTGGCTGGCCCGCCAAGCCAATGGGGGCGTGCAGGATGGCTTTGCTGGATAAGGGATTGAAGCAGCGCATGGTCGGTGCGCTGGTATTGCTGGCGCTGGCAGTTATTTTCCTGCCAATGCTGTTGTCGCGTGAGGATGATTCGCAGCGCGTGCAGGTAGACGCGCCTGAAATGCCTGCGGTTCCCCAGGCTCCTGACGTTGAATTACAGCCTGTGGCCGTGCCTGAACCGCAGCTTTTGCCTGATGAGCCGATTGGTAGCGAGGCCGCGCAAAGCCTGGAGCCAAGCGAGCCTGTTGTGAGTGAGCTGCCGGCCGAACCCATCACTCCAGCGACACCAGCTGCCGCTCCTGAGACTTTGGCAGAACCACCTCAGCCTGCGCCGAGTAAGCTGGATGCCAATAGCCTGCCGATCAGTTGGTCGGTGCAGCTGGCGAGTTTGTCCAGCAGCGACGGTGCGCAGAAACTGCAGAAAACCCTGCGCACTCAGGGCTATAACGCCTATATCCGGAGTGTCGATGGCATGAACCGGGTATTTGTTGGGCCGCTGATTGAGCGTGCCGAGGCGGATCGCCTGCGTGATCAGCTCAATCGTCAGCACAAGCTCAATGGTTTTGTGGTGCGTTTTCAGCCCGAAGCCGGCTGAGTAAGCGGCTTGGCGTTCTTCGTCAAGCCGAACTGTTTGGCCCGCCACTAGGCGGGCCGGGCATTTCAGCGGTTGGCGAATCCTTTGCTTACGCCCCACACAGGTGCTCTGCTAAAATGCAGCGCCTTTCTCGTCGGTAACCTGCATCGTGGCATTCACCTGGGTCGATTGGGCGATTATCGCCGTTGTCGCCGTTTCAAGTCTGATCAGTCTGAGCCGAGGCTTCGTCAAGGAAGCCCTGTCACTGCTTACCTGGATTATTGCTGGCGTGGTCGCTTGGATGTTCGGCGGCGCACTGTCACAGCACCTGGTGGATTTTATCGAGACGCCCTCGGCGCGCGTCATTGCAGGTTGCGCGATTCTATTTGTGGTCACCTTGTTGGTGGGTGCCCTGGTCAATTACCTGATTGGTGAATTGATTCGGGTGACCGGACTGTCAGGGACAGATCGTTTTCTCGGCATGGTTTTCGGCGCGGCGCGCGGAGGCCTGCTGGTCGTGGTGCTGGTCGGTTTGATCAGCCTGGCACCGGTGGAGCAAGACAGCTGGTGGCAGGAATCAGCACTTGTACCGCATTTTCTGATGGTTGCTGATTGGTCGAAAAACCTGATTCTGGGTCTGTCCAGTGAGTGGCTGGCCAGCGGCGTTACGGCGCCGGTGGAGTTACCGTTCAAAGAGGCACTGCAGCAGCCTAAACTGCCGTAAGTGCATTGCGAATCATCGTGTTTCATTGAGTAGGGGTTGCGTCACATGTGCGGCATTGTCGGTATCGTCGGTAAATCGAACGTCAATCAGGCGCTGTATGACGGGCTCACCGTCCTCCAGCACCGCGGCCAGGATGCTGCCGGTATTGTCACCAGCCATGATGGCCGCCTGTTCCTGCGCAAGGACAACGGCCTGGTGCGTGACGTGTTTCAACAGCGGCACATGCAGCGCCTGGTCGGTCATATGGGCATTGGCCATGTGCGCTACCCGACTGCGGGCAGCTCCAGCTCGGCCGAAGCCCAGCCGTTCTACGTCAACTCGCCTTATGGCATCACCCTGGCGCACAACGGCAACTTGACCAACGTCGAGCAGCTGGCCAAGGAGATCTACGAGTCCGACCTGCGCCACGTCAACACCAACTCCGATTCGGAAGTGCTGCTCAACGTGTTCGCTCACGAGCTGGCCCAGCGCGGCAAGCTGCAGCCCACCGAAGAAGACGTGTTCGCCGCGGTGACTGATGTGCACGAGCGCTGCCTGGGTGGTTACGCGGTAGTGGCGATGATCACCGGTTACGGCATAGTCGGTTTCCGCGACCCCAACGGTATTCGCCCGATTGTCTTCGGTCAGCGTCATACCGACGAAGGCGTGGAATACATGATCGCCTCGGAAAGCGTCTCCCTCGACGTGCTCGGCTTCACCCTGATTCGCGACCTCGCGCCGGGCGAAGCGGTGTACATCACCGAAGAAGGCAAGCTGTTCACCCGTCAGTGCGCGGCGAACCCAAAATACGCGCCGTGCATCTTTGAGCACGTCTATCTTGCGCGTCCGGACTCGATCATGGATGGCATCTCGGTGTACAAGGCGCGCCTGCGCATGGGCGAGAAGCTGGCTGACAAGATCCTCCGTGAACGTCCGCAGCACGATATCGACGTGGTCATCCCGATTCCGGATACCAGCCGTACCGCAGCACTGGAACTGGCTAACCATCTGGGCGTGAAGTTCCGCGAAGGCTTCGTCAAGAACCGTTATATCGGTCGTACCTTTATCATGCCGGGCCAGGCTGCCCGTAAGAAATCCGTACGGCAGAAGCTCAACGCCATCGAACTGGAGTTCCGCGGCAAGAACGTGATGCTGGTGGATGATTCCATCGTGCGCGGCACCACCTGTAAGCAGATCATCCAGATGGCCCGCGAAGCCGGGGCGAAGAACGTCTACTTCTGTTCGGCCGCGCCAGCGGTGCGTTACCCGAACGTGTACGGCATCGACATGCCAAGCGCCCATGAGTTGATCGCGCACGGCCGCACCACCGAGGAAGTGTGCGAGCTGATCGGCGCCGACTGGCTGATCTACCAGGATCTGCCGGACCTGATCGAAGCGGTCAGTGGCAGCAAGAAGATCAAGATCGACAACTTCGACTGCGCGGTGTTTGACGGCAAGTACGTGACCGGCGATGTCGACGCGGCCTACCTGGATAAGATCGAGCAGGCGCGCAACGATGCCTCCAAGGTCAAGTCCCAGGCCGTCAGCGCGATTATCGACCTGTACAACAACTAGGTTGCAGTCCGGCCCGCTGCTGCGGGCCGGTTGAGGAAATTGGCAATGACGATTGAATGGCAAGCCGGGCGTCTCGACAGCGATCTCGACGGCGTCGGCTTCGATACTCTGGCGGTGCGCGCCGGTCAGCACCGCTCGCCAGAAGGTGAGCACAGCGAGGCGATCTACCCAACCTCCAGCTACGTATTCCGCACCGCGGCCGATGCTGCCGCGCGTTTTGCTGGCGAAGTGCCGGGCAATGTCTATTCGCGCTACACCAACCCGACAGTGCGTGCTTTCGAGGAGCGCATTGCCGCCCTGGAAGGGGCCGAGCAGGCGGTCGCGACCTCATCCGGCATGTCGGCGATTCTGGCTATTGTCATGAGTCTGTGCAGCGCTGGCGACCACGTACTGGTGTCGCGCAGCGTATTCGGTTCGACCATCAGCCTGTTCGAGAAGTACCTCAAGCGCTTCGGCGTGCAGGTTGATTACGTGCCGCTGGCTGATCTTGATGGCTGGGCCGATGCCTTCAAATCCAACACCAAACTGCTGTTTGTCGAGTCACCGTCCAATCCGCTGGCTGAGTTGGTGGATATTGCCGCATTGGCGGATATCGCCCACAGCAAAGGCGCGCTACTGGCGGTGGACAACTGCTTCTGCACCCCAGCGCTGCAACAGCCGCTCAAGCTCGGTGCAGATGTGGTGATGCATTCGGCAACCAAATATATCGATGGTCAGGGCCGCAGCATGGGCGGTGTGGTCGCAGGCTCGGCCAAGCTGATGACCGAAGTGGTGGGCTTTCTGCGTACCGCCGGGCCTACACTCAGCCCTTTCAACGCCTGGATCTTTCTCAAAGGCCTGGAAACCCTGCGTATCCGCATGCAGGCGCATTGCGCCAGCGCGCTGCAATTGGCGCAGTGGCTGCAGCAACAGCCCGGCATTGAGCATGTCTACTACGCCGGTTTGCCCAGTCATCCGCAGCATGAGTTGGCCAAGCGTCAGCAGAGTGCCTTCGGTGCAGTAGTCAGCTTTGAGGTCAAGGGTGGCAAAGAGGCGGCTTGGCGTTTTATCGATGCCACGCGGGTGATCTCGATCACCACCAACCTCGGTGACACCAAGACCACCATTGCCCACCCGGCGACGACCTCGCATGGTCGCTTGAGTCCCGCCGAGCGTGCGAACGCCGGTATTCGTGACAACCTGATCCGCGTCGCGGTGGGCCTGGAAGACCTGGCCGACCTGCAAGCCGATCTGGCTCGCGGCCTGGCGGCGCTCTAAGTCGCTCTCCCCACCTGGCGGGCCTTCCCGGCCCGCCAGGCTGCTTCATTTCTCCCCAAATTCATTCTCTTGTCTCGCGAAATTCTCAGGCGCGTATGGTTGTGGGCAATCCTTTGGTTAGCTGCGGGTAAAACATGACGCACTTCAAAGTCTGAAGGTGCGCAGGCGCTAGCATCCATGGCCAAGTGCGGCGTCTGACCGTGCGAAGAATAATAAGAACAGGGTCTGCCTGATGGACCGACTTCAGCCATGCGTATTGCCTGCCAATGGTGTGCTCCGCCAGAGCCTGCTGGAGCTGTTGGCGCGCAGTGAGCGCTTTGCCCTGACTTTGTTGCTGGCCCCGGCCGGCTCGGGAAAGTCGACGCTGTTGCAACACTGGCGCGGCCGTTGCGCTGCGATGGTGGTGCATTACCCGCTGCAAGCGCGGGACAGCGACCCATTGTGTTTTTTCCGTCGTCTGGCTGACAACATTCGCGCCCAGGTGGTCGATTTCGATACGTCCTGGTTCAACCCTCTGGCGGTGGCTTCCAGCCTGTCGCCGCAGCTGTTGGGTGATCTGCTCGCTGATGCTCTGGCGCGAGTCGAGGGGCCGCTGTTTATCGTGCTGGATGATTTTCAGTGGATCGAGTCGCGCAGCATTCTCGAGGTGATGGCGGCGCTGCTGGAGAAGCTGCCAGGCCATGTCCACCTGATCATCGCCAGCCGTAACCACCCAGGCTTTGCCCTGAGCCAGCTGAAGTTGGAAAACCGCCTGCTGTGTATTGATCAGCATGATCTGCGTCTGTCGGTCGAGCAGGTACAGCAGCTCAACACTCACCTGGGCGGTCAGGCGCTGAGTCAGGCGTATGTCGACAGCCTGCTGGGCATGACCGAAGGCTGGGTGGCGGGGGTGAAGATTGCGCTACTGGCCTATGCGCGCTTCGGCACTCAGGCGCTGCAGCGCTTTAACGGCAGTCAGCCAGAAATCGTCGATTACTTCGGCCATGTGGTGCTGCGCCAGTTGCCGCCGAACCTGCGTGAATTCCTGCTGTGCAGTGGCCTGTTCGAGCGCTTTGATGGCGCGCTTTGCGATCATGTGATGCAGCGCAGTGGCTCGGCGTTGCTGCTTGAAGAGTTGGCTGAGCGCCAGCTGTTTCTGTTGCCAGTGGACAATCAGCCAGGCTGGTTCCGTTTTCATGCCCTGTTGCAGGATTTTCTCTGCCGCCGCCTGCAGGTCGAGGAATACGCGCGCCTGGATCAGCTGCACAGCCGCGCCGCCGACTATTACCTGAGTCTGGGCGAGTACGAGCAGGCGTTGCAGCATGCCCGGCACTGTAGCGATCAGCACATCTTCCTCGGGCTGCTGGAGCACTGCTGCGCGTCATGGGTGCGCTGTGGGCAGTTTGGCGACATTCTGCGCTGGCTTGAGTCGCTGCCGGAGACGCAGCTGCTGGCGCAACCCAAGTTGCTCGGCTGGCTGATTGCGGCGCTGTCACTGTCGCGGCGTTTTCACCAGGCGCATTACCACCTTGAGTTGCTCGATACTCTCGAGCACACCACGCCAGGCGTAAATCTGGAGCCGGCAACGCGGCAGTTTCTTGCCCTGTTGCTGGGCTTGTTTGAGCAGGACAAGGACTTTGTGCCGCCGCCTGCCTGGCGCGACTTGCTGGGTGCTGGGCAAGACCTGGAAATTCGTGCTTGCACCTTGGCGGTGATTGCCTATCAGCATTTATTGGCCGCACGTCTACAGGATTCGATTCGTTTTGCCAGCGAGTCCAAGCAGTTGCTTGCGCAATGTGGACACAGCTTTCTGGAAAGTTACACCGATCTGATTATCGCGCTTTGCCACCGCAATGCTGGGCGCGCCACCCATGCGCGTAAGCAGGTGTGTCTGGACTACCAAGGCACCGATTCTGTGTCTCCGGCCTGGGTCAATCGCGCCACGGCCATGGTGGTGGTGCTGTATGAGCAGAATCAGCTGGTCGAGGCGCAGCAGCTGTGTAACGAGCTGATGGCGATGGTCAATTCATCCTCGGCCACCGAAGCGATTGCCACGGTCTACATCACCTTGTCGCGGTTGCTGCATCGCCAGCAGCAGACAGCGCGGGCCAGCCGCTTGCTCGATCAACTCTCATGCATTCTGCAGTTGGGCAACTACGCGCGTTTTGTCAGCCAGGTGGTCCAGGAAAGCATGCGTCAGGCGTACCTGAGCGGTAAGAGTGCCGTCATGGATGCCGTAGCTCAGCGCTACGGTTTGTCTGGGCGGTTGCAGGCCGGGGAGTGGGAGCGCGTGCGCGCCTATGACGAAAGTTGGGAACGTCAGGGGTTGGCCTGTGTGTACTGGTTGCAGGCACGCGGTGCTCAGGCGCAGGCCGAGCGGATTCTCAAGGTGCTGGCGGCCTCATTGCGGCAAAGTGAGATGCGTGCGCGGCTGCTGATCGTCGAAGCCAACCGCCTGGTGCTGGCGGCGCCCAGCCAGAGCAAGGGCCAGCAACTGGCTGCTTTGGCGGGGCTGGTTGAGACTTATGGCATCGTCAATATCAATCGCTCGGTATTCGATGAGGCCCCAGGTTTTGCCGCCGGGGTGCTGGATCTGGTGCAGGCCGGCTTATTGGTGATACCGGACAATTACCGTGAGCACTACGCAGAGTTTCTCCAGGGTATTCAGGTTGCGCCGGCTCTTGATACGCTGGCCGGCGGCCTGCTGACAGGGCGTGAGGTGGAGGTGTTCGAGTGCCTGCTTAGCGGCCTGTCGAACACTCAGATTAGCGACAAGACCGGTATCGCTTTGTCCACCACCAAATGGCACCTGAAAAACATCTACTCCAAGCTCAATGTCTCCAGCCGCACCGAGGCGATTCTCGCCGTACGGCCGCGCGCCACGCTCAACTAGATCGCTCTGCCCACCTGATTGGCCATAGCCCCTCCGCTGGAAGGGGGCGATGGGCTGTACCCGTCGATAGGCTTGATCCTGCGCTGCTATGTCAGTAGCCGCCTTGTCCGTACAACAATAAAAACGGGAGCATTAGCCATGTCGGTATGGGTCACTTGGCCAGCTTTGACCAAGCTGGGAACGTTGGGCGTAGTCTCCGGACTACTGGTGCTGGCGGTTGAACGCCAGGCGTTGTTCGAGAACAACCTCTTCGATGTTGAAAACTACGCCGGCTACAACGCCAACATCACCTGTGATGCGCGCAGCCAGGCGGCTCGTACTGAAGACGGTACCTGCAACATTCTCAGTAACCCGGCCGAGGGTTCGGTGTATCGGCGCTTTGGCCGTAACGTCAACCCGGCGGTGACCCAGGGCGAAACCACCACCTTGCTTAGCCCCAACCCGCGTGAAGTGAGTAACAGCCTGATGGCGCGCGATGAATTCAAGCCGGCGCCGAGCCTGAACTTTATCGCCGCCGCCTGGATTCAATTTATGGTGCACGACTGGTTCGACCACGGCCCGAATGCCGACGCCGACCCGATCCAGTTCCCGCTGCCCCCGGGCGATGTGCTGGGCAGCGGCAGTATGTCGGTCAAGCGCACTCAACCGGACCCGAGCCGCAGCAGCAGTGACGCCGGCAAACCGCAAACCTATCGCAACCACAACACCCACTGGTGGGACGGCTCGCAGCTATATGGCAGCAGCAAGGAAACCAACGACAAGGTGCGCTCGTTTGTCGACGGCAAGCTCAAGGTCAACGCCAACGGTACTTTGCCCACTGAGCTGCTCAGCGGTAAACCGGTCACCGGGTTCAACGAAAACTGGTGGTTGGGCCTGAGCATGCTGCATCAGCTGTTCACCCTCGAACACAACGCCATCGCCAGTAAGCTCAAGCAGAAGTACCCGGCGCAGAGCGACCAGTGGCTGTATGACCGCGCACGCCTGATCAACTCGGCGCTGATGGCCAAGATCCACACCGTGGAGTGGACCCCAGCGGTGATTGCCAACCCAATCACCGAACGCGCCATGTATTCCAACTGGTGGGGCCTGCTCGGCCAGGGCGGCCCGCGTGACGACTTCCAGGCCGAAGTGCGCATGCTGCAGGCGGACCTGGCACGCTCCGATTCCTTCGTCAAACGCATCCTCGGTTTCGACCCGAACGTGGCGCCGGGCGTTGGTAACAGTGCCATCGACCATGCCCTGACCGGCATCGTCGGCTCCACCGCGCCGAACAACTACGGCGTGCCGTTCACCCTCACCGAAGAGTTTGTCGCGGTGTACCGCATGCACCCGCTGATGCGCGACAACGTGCAGGTGTATGACATCGGCTCGAATCAGGTTTCGCGCACCATCGCACTGCAGAACACCCGTGACCGCGACGCCGAAAATCTGCTCAACGACGAGCGCCCGGAGCGCCTGTGGTACTCCTTCGGCATCACCAATCCGGGTTCGCTGACGCTGAACAACTACCCGAACTTCTTGCGTAACCTGTCGATGCCGCTGGTGGGTGATATCGACCTGGCCGCCATAGATGTGTTGCGTGACCGTGAGCGTGGCGTGCCGCGCTATAACGAGTTCCGCCGACAGATCGGCCTCAACCCGATCACCAAGTTCGAGGACCTGACCAAGGATGCCGCGACCCTGGCCGAGCTCAAGCGTCTGTATAACAACGACATCGAGAAAATCGACACCCTGGTCGGTCAGTTGGCGGAAACCGTACGTCCTGATGGCTTTGCCTTCGGTGAAACGGCATTCCAGATATTTATCATGAACGCCTCGCGCCGCCTGATGGCTGACCGCTTCTACACCAAGGATTACCGTCCGGAGGTGTACACCCAGGAAGGGATCGACTGGGTCGAACACACCACCATGGTGGATGTGCTGCGTCGGCATAACCCGCAGCTGCAAGCCAGCTTGGCCGGCGTGGAAAACGCCTTCAAACCCTGGGGGCTGAATATTCCGGCGGACTACGAAAGCTGGCCTGGGGCCAACAAGCAGGAAAACCTTTGGGTCAACGGCGCGCTGCGCACCCAGTATGCGGCGGACAAACTGCCAGCGTTGCAGCCGGTGAATGTTGGCGGGTTGATCGGCTCAATCCTCTGGAACAAGGTCAAGGTGCGCAGCGACGTGGCCCCGACCGGTTATGAGAAGCCGATTCATCCGCATGGTGTGATGGCCAAGGTCAAGTTCGTCGCGGTGCCCAATAACCCCTACAGCGGTCTGTTCCAGGGCTCTGACAGCGGCCTGCTGCGGCTGTCGGTTACCGGTGATCCGGCGGATCGTGGTTTCGCACCGGGGCTGGCGTGGAAGGCCTTTGTCGATGGCAAGCCGTCGGAGAACGTGTCCGCGCTGTACACCCTGAGCGGGCAGGGCGCTAACCATAACTTCTTCGCCAACGAGCTGTCGCAGTACGTGGTGCCGGAAGCCAATGACACCCTGGGCACCACCATCCTGTTCTCCGCGGTGAGCCTCAAACCGACGTTGCTGCTGCTCAACGACCTGGCAGAAGTCACCCAGGCAGGCGCCGCCGTGGCTAAACCCAAAGCGCCGACGCAGATTTACTTTGTGCCGCGCACCGAGCTGCGTAATCGTTTCGCCAGCACAGCCCATGACTTCCGTTCGGACCTGCTGACCCTGAATGCCGGCACCAAGGTCTACGACGTGTATGCCACCTCGATGGAGATCAAAAGTTCGATCATTCCATCCATCAGCCGCAACTACGCCGCACAACGGCGCAACAGTGCGGTGAAGATTGGCGAGATGGAACTGACCTCAGCCTTTATTGCGTCTAACTTCGGTGACAGCGGTGTGTTCTTCAAGCATCAGCGTAACGAAGATAAGTAAGGATTCATCGCGGTAAACAAAAAGGCCTCGGTATCCACCGAGGCCTTTTTTATTGCTATGTCGCCTGATGACGTACCCGTAACCATCACTCGCGCAGGTCGATCGCCTCAGGAGTGTTCTGGTCAAACAGCTGCACAGGGTCGCGCGGCAAAATGCCAGGATGGTAGTCCTCACGTACGTCGCCCAGTACCCGGATATCGCTGTATTTCTTCCCGGACAACGCCGCCAGGCCTGCGCCATCGCGCACCACTGTTGGACGCAGGAAGACCATCAGGTTGCGCTTGATGCGGGTTTCCTTGGTTGAGCGGAACAGTGCGCCTACCAGCGGAATATCGCCGAGCAGTGGCACCTTGGAGTCAGCCTGGGTCACGTCATCCTGAATCAATCCGCCGAGCACGATAACCTGCCCGTTTTCGGCAAGGATAGTGCTCTTGATCGAGCGCTTGTTGGTAATCAGGTCGACGGCATTGACGCCCTGACTGGTGGGGGCAATGGAGGAAATTTCCTGCTCAATTTCCAGGCGCAGGTTGGCGCCTTCGTTGATGTGAGGGGTAACTTTCAGGGTCACGCCGATGTCCTGGCGTTCGATGGTGGTGAAGGGGTTGTCCGCGCCCGAACCGCTGGTGGTAAAGGAGCCGGTCTGGAAGGGGACGTTCTGCCCGACCAGAATTTCCGCTTTCTGGTGATCCAGCGTCAGCAAGCTGGGCGTGGACAGTAGATTGCTTTTGCTATTTGCCGACAGCGCAGTAATTAGCACCCCGAAACTGTCTGTGCCCAGGCCGATGATTGCGCCATCCGGCAGGTTGGCCAGGGTGTTGTTATCTGTATCGCTGCCGCTGTCCTGAATGGCTTGTAATACACGTCCCACAGACAATCCGGTGCCGCTGAAGTTGGTTCCGCCCAGGCCACCGGTACTGCCGCGGCCATCCACGGCCCACTGCACACCGAGGGCGTCGGTGATATCGCCTGAGACTTCGACAATCGCTGCTTCGACCATAACCTGAGCGCGTGGCACATCCAGCTGGCGCACGATGTCTTCCAGGGTCGCCACCACATCAGGTTCGGCCAGCAGCACCAGTGCGTTGAGGCTCTCGTCGGCGCGGATCAGGATGGTCTGCGGCTTGCCAGTGGTTTCACCACCGGTTTCAGGTTTGAGTTTTTCGGAAATCTCGCCGAGGGTTTCCGCCAGGCTCTTGGCATCACCATGACGCAGGCGAATCACGCGGGTATTGGCCGAACGGCTGGTGCGGGTGTCTAGCGACTGTGCAAGGGCCATCAACTTGGCCCGTGCGGCCGGCGGGCCGAGCAGAATCAGGCGGTTGGTGCGGCCGTCGGCAATCACCTGAGTACCGGACGCGCCCTTGGCTTGGCCACGGTCTACGGCATTGCGCAGCACTTCGGCGGTGTCCATGACCCAGGCGTGTTGCAGGTTGAGCACGCTGTAGTCGTTTTGGCCTTTCTGGTCGAGCTGACGCAGCAGGTCTTCGATGCGTTCAATATTGGCCGTACGGTCGCTGATGATGATGGCGTTGGCGCTGCTGATCGCCGCCAGGTGGCCGTACTGCGGCACCAGTGGGCGGATCAGCGGAATCAGTTCGGTGGCCGAGCCATGCTGGACCTGAATCAGCCTGGTTTCCAGGCGGTCTGGTGCGTTGCGCCCGGCGTCCGCATCGGCCTTGGCCTCGGCGTTGGGGACGATACGCGCCTGGTCGCCCTGGGTGATCACGCTGAAGCCGTGGGTGGCCATCACCGAGAGAAACAGTTGATACACCTCAGTTAGTGTCAACGGGCTGTTGGACACCACGCTGACCTGGCCCTTGACCCGTGGGTCGACGACGAAGGTCTGCCCGCTGATCTGCGCGACCTGGTCGATAAACTCACGAATATCGGCACCCTTGAGGTTGATGGTCCAGCTTTCTTCCTGCTGGCTGGCGCTGGGCGCTACAGCAGTAACGGCAGCACTCAGTGGCAGCGAGCTGAAGGCAAGGCCGGCGGCCAGCAGGGCGAAGGTGAGGCGCGAGAGAGTCGGAGTCATCGTGTCAGTTGGTTTCCAAGGGCTGTTCGGTGGATTCTGCAGTGCCCGGCAGTGTGCTGGAGTCCTGCATCTGCTGGCGCAACGCATCCATGCGTTCACGTAATTGGCTCAGGTCGTCGGATTCCATTTCGCTGAGCTGCTCAAGTGGGTCCGCCACGGCCTCAGGGGTATTGCTCTGCAGGCTGCCGGTGCTCGAGTTATTCAGCGGGAAGCTAAGGCTTTCGCGGCGGCCATTGCGCAGCAGTTCAACGTGCTCGGCAGCTACAGCATGCAGGCGCACACCGCTGCTGATCTCGCTGTTAAGGGTGTAGCGCTGGGCGGTGCTGCCTTCACTGCGAATAATCGCGGTGGAGCGCTGTGGATCGGCATGTACAAAACTGCCAAGCAGGGTTAGGCGCAGGTTGGTACTGGGTGCTGGACTGTCGCTGGTTGCGCTGCTGGTGCCAAATAGCTGGCCGATTTCAGTAGGCTGTACAGCGGTTTGCACGGTGGTGGCCGAAGTGTCATTCGCACTGATCGGGGTGCGCAGCAGGCGCAGCCAATCGGCACTTTGCCAGGCAAGGCTAACGCTCATGGCGATCACCAGCGCAGAGCCCACCAGAGTGGTGGCATGGCGCTGCAGCCAGCGTTGGGAGGCCAAAAGGGGCAAGGGGCGTCACTCCGGAACTTATTATTATGTGGCGTGGATCGCGCGCTGATCATAGACACTTGCCGGGCATTTGGCAGCCCCCCGTTGGGGTAGTGTGTCGATCCGCTCAATGTGCTAAAGATAGTGCGCTGTTTTCATGCTGTTTCCGCCAACTTACAACAATTAATTCACAGAACCCTGGCTAGCTGTCCTGCGTTTGGCGCCTGTTGCGTGGTGTCGGGTTATTGTGACAAAGGCATGTTACGAATGAATGCGCTGCTTATCGAAGTGCCCTTACGGCGTTTGCCCTTCAGCTTTGCCAAGCGCCATGGTGTGGTGCTGTTAAGCGTTGAGGGTGCATCCAGCCTGGTTTATCGCCCAGGCGTCGAACTGGTGGCGCTGAGCGAGGCGCAGCGTTTTGTCGGTGCACAGCTGCCGTTGCAGGCGCTGTCGGCAGAGGCCTTCGAGCAGGCCCTGGCCAAGGCCTATCAGCATGATTCAGCCTCAATGCAGCTGGCCGAGGACATCGGCGGCAGCCTGGACTTGGCGGCATTGGCCGAGCAGGTGCCGGAAACCGAAGACCTGCTGGAGCAGGAGGACGACGCGCCGATCATCCGCCTGATTAACGCCATCCTCGGCGAGGCGATCAAGGAAAACGCCTCGGACATCCACCTGGAAACCTTCGAAAAACGCTTAGTCGTGCGCTTCCGGGTGGACGGCATTCTGCGTGAAGTGTTGGAGCCCAAGCGCGAACTGGCGGCGTTATTGGTCTCGCGGATCAAGGTCATGGCGCGGCTGGATATCGCTGAAAAGCGCATCCCGCAGGATGGCCGTATTTCCCTGAAAGTCGGTGGCCGCGAGGTCGACGTGCGGGTTTCGACCCTGCCATCGGCCAATGGCGAGCGCGTGGTGCTGCGTTTGCTGGATAAACAAGCCGGCCGTCTCAACCTGCAACACTTGGGCATGAGCCCGCGTGACCGCGATCAGATGGAAGCCACCGTGCGCAAGCCCCACGGCATTCTGCTGGTCACCGGGCCTACCGGTTCGGGTAAGACCACCACGCTGTACGCCAGCCTGGTCAGCCTGAATGACCGCACACGCAATATCCTCACCGTCGAAGACCCCATCGAATATCACCTCGAAGGCATCGGCCAGACCCAAGTTAACTCCAAGGTCGATATGACCTTTGCCCGTGGCCTGCGCGCGATCCTGCGTCAGGACCCGGACGTGGTGATGGTTGGCGAGATTCGCGACAAGGAAACCGCCGAAATTGCCGTGCAGGCCTCGTTGACCGGTCACCTGGTGCTCTCGACCCTGCACACCAACAGCGCCATCGGCGCGATTACCCGTCTGGTGGACATGGGCATTGAGCCGTTCCTGCTGTCATCATCCTTGCTTGGCGTGCTGGCTCAGCGCCTGGTGCGGGTGCTCTGTCCGCATTGCAAAGAGGCCTACCAGGCCGATGAAGCCGAGTGCAAATTGCTCGGCGTGCCGTTCGCACAGCCACCGACGCTGTATCACGCCCGCGGCTGCGCCGAGTGCCATCAGCAGGGCTACCGCGGCCGTACCGGTATCTACGAGCTGGTGGTGTTCGATGACCACCTGCGTACCCTGATTCACAACGCCGCCTCCGAGCAGGACATGACTCGCCACGCCCGCAGCCTCGGCCCGAGCATTCGTGAGGATGGCCGACGCAAGGTGCTGGAAGGCGCGACCACGGTTGAGGAAGTGCTGCGCGTGACTCGCGAAGAATGAGCGGGGAAGAATAATGGCCGCGTTCGAATACCTCGCCCTCGACGGCAAAGGTCGCCAGCAGAAAGGCGTGCTGGAAGCCGACAGCGCGCGTCAGGTGCGGCAGATTCTGCGTGAACGGCAACTGGCGCCGCTGGATGTGAAGGCCACGCGCACCCGTGAACATGTTGGTGCAGGCTCGCATTTCAGTTTTGCTCGGGGTATTTCCGCCCGCGATCTGGCGTTGATTACCCGGCAGTTGGCGACATTGGTGCAGGCGGCCTTGCCTATTGAGGAGTCTTTGCGCGCGGCCGCCGCTCAAGCCAGTTCGCCACGTATCCAAAGCATGCTGCTGGCGGTGCGTGCGCGCGTGCTGGAAGGTCATGACTTGGCCAGTAGTCTGAAAGAATTCCCCTCGGCCTTCCCTGAGCTGTACCGCGCCACGGTGGCGGCGGGCGAGCATGCTGGCCATCTTGGCCCGGTGCTGGAGCAATTGGCCGATTACACAGAACAACGTCAGCAGTCGCGGCAGAAAATCCAGCTGGCGCTGCTCTATCCGTTGATCCTGATGTGCGCGTCCCTGCTGATCGTCGGTTTCCTGCTCGGTTATGTGGTGCCGGACGTGGTGCGCGTGTTTGTCGACTCCGGGCAAACCCTGCCGGCACTGACTCGCGGTCTGATTGCCCTGAGCGATTGGGTCAAAGGCTGGGGCTGGCTGGCGGTGATTCTCGTCATCTTTGGCGTGTTCGGCCTGCGTTGGGCGCTGCGTGATGATGCAGTCAAAGCGCGCTGGCACGGCTTCTTGCTGCGTATACCGCTGGTCGGGCGCTTGATTCGTGCCACTGACTGCGCACGTTTTGCTTCGACCCTGGCCATTCTGACCCGCAGCGGCGTACCGCTAGTTGAAGCCCTGGGCATTGGTGCGCAGGTAATCGCCAACCGGGTGATCCGCGCTGACGTGGTGATTGCCGCGCAAAAGGTCCGCGAGGGCGGCAGCCTGACCCGCGCGCTGGAAGCCAGCGGCCAGTTTCCGCCAATGATGCTGCACATGATCGCCAGCGGTGAGCGCTCCGGCGAACTGGACCAGATGCTGGCACGCACCGCGCGCAATCAGGAAAACGATTTGGGTGCCCAGGTGGCGCTGCTGGTGGGGCTGTTCGAGCCCTTTATGCTGGTCTTTATGGGGGCGGTGGTGCTGGTGATCGTACTGGCCATTCTGCTGCCGATTCTGTCTCTCAATCAATTGGTGGGGTAAGCAGTGAACAAGCGTCAATCCGGTTTTACGCTGATCGAAATCATGGTGGTGGTGGTGATTCTCGGCATCCTCGCCGCTTTGGTGGTGCCGCAGGTGATGAGCCGGCCCGATCAGGCCAAGGTCACCGTGGCCAAGGGCGATATCAAGGCTGTAGCGGCCGCGCTGGATATGTACAAGCTGGATAACCATGCCTACCCCAGCACCCAGCAGGGGTTGGAAGCGCTGGTGAAGAAACCTTCTGGCAACCCGCAGCCGAAAAACTGGAACCGCGACGGTTACCTCAAGCGCCTGCCGGTCGATCCGTGGGGCAACGTCTACCAATACTTGGCGCCGGGCACCAAGGGTGCTTTCGACCTGTATTCCTTGGGCGCCGACGGCAAGGAAGGCGGTAGCGATCAGGATACCGATATCGGTAACTGGGACCTCTGATCCCCATGCGCCAGCAACCGAGCCAGGCTGGGGGCTTTACCCTGATCGAACTGCTGGTGGTGCTGGTGATTCTCGGCAGCCTGATCGGTATTGCGGTGCTCAGCGTGGGCATCGCCGGTCCGGGGCGCGAGTTGCATAACGAAGCCGAACGGCTGGCCGGGTTGATTGGTGTACTGGCCGAGGAAGCGGTGCTGGATAACCAGGAGTACGGCCTGCTGCTCAGTCGCGAGGCCTATCAGGTGCTGCGCTACGACTCGGCGAAACAGAGTTGGAAGGCCTTGTCGGCCAAGCCGCATAAGCTGCCGGGCTGGGCCGAGCTGAGTGTCGAGCTGGAAGGTGCGGCGCTGGAGCTGCCGCTGCCAGAGGGCGAAGAATCCAGCAAAGGCGCACTGACGCCGCAGTTGTTGTTTCTGTCGAGCGGCGAGATCAGTCCGTTTCGTTTGCGCTTGGCCGAGCGCCGCGCCGATGGACTGCGCCTGCAATTGGTCAGCGATGGTTTCCAGCTGCCCAAGGTTGAGAGCGAGCTGCCGGCAGGGCGCAAATGATGAGACGCGCGGGCGGTTTTACCCTGCTTGAGGTGCTGGTTGCTTTGGCAATTTTCGCGCTGGTCGCCGCCAGCGTGCTGACCGCCACCGCGCGCAGCCTGCAAACCGCCTCGCGCCTGGAAGAAAAGACCCTGGCCATGTGGATCGCCGACAACCAGCTGGCGGAGTTGCAGTTGTCGAAGACTCCGGTTGCTGATGGCCGCGACCAGGGCGAGGTGGATTTCGCCGGGCGGCGCTGGCAATGGCAAAGCGAGGTGCTGGCCACCAGTGAGGCAGATATGCGCCGCGTCACCCTGTGGGTCGCGCCCGCAGAGCAGGGGCGTTTAGGCGGTGATGTGCGTGAGCGCGCATTGGTCAGCCTGAATGGTTTTCTCGGGGTGCTGCAATGAGGGGCGCGCGCGGTTTTACCCTGCTTGAATTGCTGATCGCCATCGCCATCTTTGCCCTGCTGGGGCTTGGCACCTACCGCATGCTCGACAGCGTGCTGCAAACTGACAGGGTCACCCGTGACCATGAACTGCAACTGCGCGAGCTGGTGCGCGCCATGGCCGCATTCGAGCGCGATGTGTTGCAGGTGCAGGCCCGGCCCACGCGTGATCCATTTGGTGATCCGCGCGCCGCGTTGCTCGGCGAAGACCTCGATAACCCTGCCCTGGAACTGACTCGCAGCGGCTGGCGCAATCCCCTCGGGCAGCCGCGTTCTGGCCTGCAGCGCGTGCGCTGGCAACTCAGTGGTGAGCAATGGCAGCGTCAGTACTGGACGGTGCTGGATCAAGCGCAGGACAGCCAGCCGCAGGTGCAGCAGGCGCTGGATGGGGTGACCCGACTGCAACTGCGCTATCTGGATCAGGAGGGTGCCTGGCAGACCAGTTGGCCGCCGTTGGGCAATAACCCGGATGATGCGCTCAAGTTGCTACCGCAGGCCGTTGAACTGGTGCTGGAGCATCGTCGTTATGGCGAGTTGCGCCGTCTGCTGCGTTTGCCAGAAGGCTTGCCGGAGCGCTTGCAGCAAGCACCCGAGCCGAGCCCGGACGATCCCGCCGAGCCTGGCGGCGATATTCCCGAGGAGCCGCGCTCATGAGTCGGCAACGCGGCATGGCGCTGATTACCGTGTTGCTGGTGGTAGCGGTGGTCACTGTGGTCAGCGCCGGGATTATCGCCCGTCAGCAACTGTCGATCCGCAGCAGCGCTAATCAGCTGCATGTGCGCCAGGCCTGGCAGTACGCCCTGGGTGGCGAGACCCTGGCCAAGGCCATTCTGCAGCGCGACCTGCGCGAAGGTGACCCGCGTGCGCCGGTGGATCATCCGGGCGAGGCCTGGGCCAAAGCCCGAGCGCCCTTTGCCCTGGATGAGGGCGGCGCCTTGCGGGTGCAGATCACCGATCTGACCGCACGTTTCAACCTCAACAGCTTGCTGCGTCAGGGCCAGCCTAATGAGGCCGCCGTGGCGCAATTTCGTCGTCTGCTGCTGGGGTTGCAGATCGAAGCGCCTTACGCCGAGCGGCTGCTCGATTGGCTGGATGCCGACGATCAGCCAGGCGGCGGTTACGGTGCGGAAGACAATCAGTACCTGCTCGCGCAGCCACCTTATCGCGCAGGCAACCGCGAGTTGAAGGATGTCTCCGAGCTGCGCCTGTTGCTGGAAATGACCGAGGCGGATTACCAGCGCCTGGCGCCCTATGTCAGCGCCTTGCCGGCGGATGCCACGCTCAACGTCAATACCGCTAGTGCGCGGGTATTGGCCAGCGTGGCTGAAGGGTTGCCGCTGAGTACTGCTCAGGGCCTGGTCGCCGCGCGGGGCAGTGAGGGCTATCGTGATTTACCGAGCTTTACTGCGCAGCTAAGCGGCTTGCAGGTGCAGAGCCAAGGGTTGGCTGTGGGTAGTCAATATTTTCAGGTGCTCAGCGAGGTCACTGTGGGTGAGCGCCGTCAGGTTTTACGCAGCACTTTGCAGCGCGCCAGCGATGGCAAGTTGTATGTTCTAGCCCGTGATTTGGGGCAGGGCGGTATGCCGCCGGCGCCCGTTGAGGAAGTCGAACCATGAGTCAGACCTATGTATTTCTGCCTCCCGCCGCCTGTGCTGGCGTGCAGGCGGATCTACCCGTGCAGAGGGTGGCCGACGGGGTAAGTGAAACCCTGGCGTTTGATGACGCGCAGATGCAGCTTGGCACTAGCTGGACCCTGGTCCTGCCCGTTGAGGCGGTAACGGCCTGCGCGGTTAACCTGCCGACGCGCAAAGCCCGCTGGCTGCGTCAGGCGTTGCCGTTTGCGGTGGAAGAGCTGCTTGCCGAAGAAGTCGAACTGATGCACCTGGCGTTGGGCGAGCAATTGGCCGATGGTCGCCATCGGGTGTTTGCCGTGCGCCGCAGCTGGTTGGCCGGCTGGCTGGCGTTGTGCCCCACAGCGCCGCAGGCGATTGTGGTGGATGCCGATCTGTTGCCCGGGCCGGGTACTGCGCTCTTGCCGCTGCATGGCCGCTGGTTGCTGGGCGGCGAAAATGTCTCGCAAATGGCGCTGCAGGCGCAGGACTGGCCGCAGCTGAGCCCCTTGTGTGTGCAACCGCAGGTGGCCTGGTGTGATTCTCAGCATCAAGCGCCACAGCCGGTGGATGAACGCATGGCGGTGACTGAGCCCTTTGTTTGGCTCGCTCAACAGCCGCTGCGCAACAACCTGGCCCAGGGCGAGTTCGCCGTGCAAAGCAGTAATGGCCACTGGCAACGCTGGCGGCCCTTGCTGGGGCTGGTCGGCATGTGGCTGGTGCTGCAGTGGGGCTTCAATCTGGCGCAGGGCTGGCACCTGCAGCGTCAGGCCGATGAATACGCTGCCGCCAGCGCCGCGTTGTACAAGGAGCTGTTCCCGCAGGACAGCAAGCTGGTCAACCTGCGTGCGCAGTTTGATCAGCATCTGCAGGCAGGCGCGGGCAGTGGGCAAACCCGCTTGCTCGGCTTGCTCGCCCAGGTCAGCGGCGCGTTGGCTGCTGAGGGCGGCCAGGTGCAGATCAGTCAGGTGGATTTCAGTGAGGTGCGTGGCGATCTGGCCATGCAGGTACAGGCTGCCGGCTTTGCCGAACTGGAGCGTCTGCGTGAGCGCTTGCAAGAAACTGGCTTGGCGGTGCAGTTGGGCTCAGCCAGCCGTGAAGGCAGTGGCGTCAGCGCGCGCGTGGTGATCGGAGGATGAGCATGGTTCCGCAAGGCAAAGGCTTTACCGCGCAATTGGATAATTCGCTGTTGCTGCAGCGCTGGCGTGCTCTGGCGCCGCGTGAGCAGTTCTCGCTTGGTAGTCTTGGGGCGTTTCTGCTGCTGGTGTTGCTCTACCTGACACTCTGGCAACCGACGCAGGAGCGCCTGGCCGCTGCGCGCAATGCGTTTGAAACGCAGCGCGAGTTGAATGCCTACCTGCATAGCCAGGCGCCGGCGGCGCGCAACTTGGCCAGTACCCCGCAGCAGGCGATTGATCCGGAGCGGCTGCAAGGCATGGTCACGGCCACGGCGGCAACCCAGGGGTTGACCATCGAGCGTTTGGACAACGCCGGCGACGGCGCCGTGCAGCTCAATCTGCAGCCGGCGCCTTTTGCCCAGTTGCTGCGCTGGTTCACAGTGCTACAGGAGCAGGGCGTGCAAATCGCTGAAGCCGGGTTAGATCGTGCTGAGGACAATAAAGTGGCTGCCCGGCTCAGCCTGCGGGTGGCGCAATAATGGTGCGGCGTGCCCTGCGATAGCACCTGGCAAGGGCAGCGTTTTTTGCACTTTTTTAGAAAAACTTGAAGCAGGGTGTTGACTTAGGTGCGGCCCTTGCGTAAATTTCGCGCCTCGCAAGCAGCGGGTGATTAGCTCAGCTGGGAGAGCATCTGCCTTACAAGCAGAGGGTCGGCGGTTCGATCCCGTCATCACCCACCACTCTTGTGAAACCGGACGAAAGTCCACCGACGCGCAGCGGTAGTTCAGTCGGTTAGAATACCGGCCTGTCACGCCGGGGGTCGCGGGTTCGAGTCCCGTCCGCTGCGCCATATTTTCCAGTTTGAGTTCGCTCAAGCTGAGATGAAGAAGACCTAAAGGCTGCTTCGTCAGACGAAGCAAGAGTTGTACGGACGAAAGTCCACCGACATGCAGCGGTAGTTCAGTCGGTTAGAATACCGGCCTGTCACGCCGGGGGTCGCGGGTTCGAGTCCCGTCCGCTGCGCCATATAGGAAGCCCGCTGATAGCGATATCAGCGGGTTTTTTATTGCCTGCAATTCCTTGTCATGCGTCGCTAGAGCTGTCGCGCGACAACCTGTCATCTTGCGTTCATCTGCCTGCTCTAGCTTGATTGGCATGTTCTTTGTTTATGCAATGAGCAGTCGCTGACATATCGAGTGGGAGGAATAGGCAATGGACGATTATCAAGAAGAGCTGCTGGAAGCGCGCGCCACCGAGCAGGATGTGCCGGAGCGCGACGAAGACGCCACTGAGCTCTGATCTGTTTTAGCGCTGCTAGAGCGCCCGGCGCTGCTCGCGGCGGTATTCGCCTGGGGTTTGCTGATTCCAGCGTTTGAACGCGCGCTGGAAGGCTTCGGCTGAGGCAAAGCCGAGCAGGTAGGCTATTTCACCGAAGGCCAGTTCGGTGTCGCGGATATAGGCCATGGCCAGGTCGCGGCGGGTGTCGTTGAGAATGCTGCGAAACTGCGTGCCTTCCTCGGCCAGCTTGCGCCGCAGGGTCCAGGTCGGTAGCTGCAGGCGCGCGGCTACTTCGGCGAGGTCTGGTTCGCGGCCGTGCAGCAGTGGGCCGAGCAACTGAGTAATGCGCTCGCGCAGGTTGCGGGTGCGGGTCAGCTGCGTGAGTTCCCGTTCACAGATTTCCAGCAGGTGCCGCCAGGTGCTTGGGCAGTGCTCCGGGTTGCATAGGTTCAAGCTTTGCTGGCTCAGGCGCAGCTGGTTGTGTTCACTCGCAAATTCCACCGGGCAGGCAAACAGCGCGGTGTATTGCACCGCATAGTCAGGTGCAGGAAATTCGATCTGCACTTTCTCCACGGGCAGGGCCTGTTGCGCCAACTTGCACAGTTGCTGTGCCCAGCTGGCCAGCACTGAGTCGACCACGAAGCGGTTGTAAGCGTTGTATGGGCTGATCGAATAGAAGCGCAGCCAGGCGCCCTGAGCGTCTTCATGCAGACTGGATTGGCCACGGTAGTTGCTGGCATACAGCGGCTCAAAGCGAATCAGCGCGCGCGCCGCTTCCCGCACGGTCGGTGCCTGCATCGCCGTCACACCTGCCAGGCCCAGTTGGCTCAGGCGGCTGGTTTGCCCCATCAGCAGGCCCAGGCCGGGTTCGCTGCATTGCTGGATGGCACTATGGCCCAGGCGCATATAACGCGGAATCGACAGCCGTGCGCGCGGCTCGGCCAGGCGTGCGGCATCCAGGCCATAACTGTCGAGCAGCGGTTGTGGGTCCTCGGCGCAATGGCGCATGGCGTCGGCCAGGCTGTCGACAAACCCTACCGACAGGTCACCGAGTTTGACCCGTGTGCTTTTCAGCATTGCGTCGTTATCCCGACTGCGCCCAATCGTGTTGGGCATTTAGACAAGGCCGCCAGGGTAGGCAGACGTATGGGTTTTGCCAAGAGCTGCTGCTCTTTTTGGCCATTAGGTTGTTACTTTTAGTCATTGAGCTGTTCGGCGCGGCTGATTATCGTCTAGACCATATTCGACCGCGACCCGCTAAGAGGTTTCGGCATCCGTGAAAGCCAACACCCGATGTGGAGATATCCATGACTGCTCTGTACCCCAATCTGCTGGCCCCGCTTGATCTGGGCTTCACCACGCTGAAGAACCGCACCCTGATGGGCTCGATGCACACCGGGTTGGAAGAAAAGCCTAATGGTTTTGAGCGCATGGCGGCGTATTTCGCCGAGCGTGCCCGTGGTGGCGTTGGCTTAATGGTCACCGGTGGTATCGGCCCGAACGATGAGGGCGGTGTGTATTCCGGCGCAGCCAAGCTGACCACCCCGGAAGAAGCCGAAAAGCACAAGATCGTGACCCGCGCCGTGCACGCTGCGGACGGCAAGATCTGCATGCAGATTCTCCACGCTGGTCGCTACGCCTACAGCCCTAAATCGGTAGCGCCGAGCGCCATTCAGGCGCCGATCAACCCGTTCAAGCCGAAAGAGCTGGACGAGGAAGGCATCGAGAAGCAGATCCAGGATTTCATCACCTGCTCCGTGCTGGCCCAGCAGGCCGAGTACGACGGTGTGGAGATCATGGGGTCGGAAGGTTATTTCATTAACCAGTTCCTCGCCGCGCACACCAACCACCGTACCGACCGTTGGGGCGGTAGCTACGAGAACCGCATGCGTTTGCCGGTGGAGATCGTCCGTCGCGTGCGCGAGGCCGTCGGCCCGAACTTCATCATCATCTATCGCCTGTCGATGCTGGATCTGGTTGAAGGCGGCAGCACCTGGGACGAGATCGTCCTGCTGGCCAAAGCCATCGAAAAAGCCGGCGCGACCCTGATCAATACCGGCATCGGCTGGCACGAAGCACGTATTCCGACCATCGCCACCAAGGTGCCGCGCGCCGCGTTCACCAAGGTCACCGCCAAGCTGCGCGGCGAGGTCAGTATTCCGCTGATCACCACCAACCGTATCAACACCCCGGAAGTGGCCGAACAGGTCCTGGCTGAAGGTGACGCTGACATGGTCTCCATGGCGCGTCCATTTCTCGCCGACCCAGACTTCGTCAACAAAGCGGCCGAGGGCCGAAGCGATGAGATCAACACCTGCATCGGTTGTAACCAGGCCTGCCTGGACCACACCTTTGGTGGCAAGCTGACCAGCTGCCTGGTCAACCCGCGTGCTTGCCACGAAACCGAGCTGAACTACATTCCGACCACCACGGTGAAGAAGGTTGCCGTGGTCGGTGCTGGTCCTGCTGGCCTGTCAGCGGCCACTGTGGCCGCTGAGCGTGGCCACAGCGTGACCCTGTTCGATTCGGCCAGCGAAATCGGCGGCCAATTCAACGTGGCCAAGCGTGTACCGGGCAAGGAAGAGTTCTTTGAAACCCTGCGCTACTTCAAGCGCAAGCTGGAAACCACCGGCGTTGATCTGCGCTTGAACACCCGCGTATCGGCTGATGACCTGGCTAAGGGTGGCTACGACGAGATCATCCTGGCCACCGGTATTGCGCCACGCACCCCGGCTATTCCAGGTATCGAACACGCCAAAGTAATCAGCTACCTGGACGCCATTCTGCAGCGCAAGCCGGTCGGCCAGAAGGTTGCGGTGATTGGCGCGGGTGGCATCGGCTTCGACGTGTCCGAGTTCATTACCCATCAGGGCGAGGCCACCAGCCTCAACCGCGATGAGTTCTGGAAGGAGTGGGGCATCGACACCGCGCTGGAAGCTCGCGGCGGCGTGGCGGGCGTGCAGGCCCATCCTCACCCGGCGGCGCGTGAAGTGTTCCTGCTGCAGCGCAAAAAATCTAAGGTTGGCGACGGCTTGGGTAAGACCACGGGTTGGATCCACCGCACCGGTCTGAAGAACAAGAACGTGCAGATGCTTAACTCGGTCGAGTACCTCAAGGTCGACGACGCCGGCCTGCATATCAGCATCGCCGGTGGTGAGCCGCAGGTGTTGCCGGTGGATACGGTGATTGTTTGCGCTGGCCAGGACCCGTTGCGTGAACTGCAGGAAGGCCTGGAAAACGCCGGGCAGAGCGTGCACCTGATCGGTGGTGCCGATGTCGCCAGTGAACTGGACGCCAAGCGTGCAATCAACCAGGGCTCGCGCCTCGCCGCCGAACTCTAATGCAGCCGACGCCCCGCCTAGTGCGGGGCGTTTTGCATACGGCTTACAACAATAAGGAGAAGCCTATGTCCGAAAATTCTCAACTACAAGCGGCCGCCGCCGCTACGCTCGCGCAATGGCACGCATTGATGCAGAACAACGACCTGCGCAGCCTGCCGGAATTGCTGCATCCGCAGGCGGTGTTCCGATCGCCCATGGCCTACAAACCCTATGCCGGTGCGCCCATGGTGTCCCTCATCCTCAATACGGTGAGCAAGGTGTTTGTCGACTTTGCCTACCACCGCGAACTGGCCAGCGCTGATGGTCTCAATGTGGTGCTGGAATTCAGTGCCAAAGTGGGTGAGCGTGAGCTGAAGGGTATCGACATGATTCGCTTCGATGAGGCCGGCAAAATTGTCGAATTTGAAGTGATGGTGCGCCCTATGAGCGGTCTGCAGGCCCTGGGTGAAGAAATGGGCCGGCGGCTGGCCCCTTTTTTGGCCATGGCAAAAGCATGAGACGTTGCACCAAACCCATCACAGTTTCGCCCTGTCGGCCTGTTTTTAGCGGTCTGCTGGCAGGGTGACTGCCAACCCAGTCACATTGCTGGGCTTGGTTTTTCCCCTAGACTTGCTTGAACAAGGGTATAGCGCCTGCAACATAGGTATTGCTTAGCCCGTCAGATTGTTGGCAGTCTTGTCATGTGCGCCATTTTTTGCGCAGCGTGATCAAGATGAGTCACCGCTGAGCGGAGCCCCGTTTCGGCCTAGAGGAAAAGCGATGAGCATGCAGAACAAGCCACAGATGGTTGAGGCCGTACTGTTCTTCAGTGAGCGCGGTGGCATCTGCAAGCAAATGTTTTTCCCCGAATTCGAAGCGTTGCTCGATGGCGTAGTGAATATGCCGGAGTTCGCCGACGAGCAGATGCGGGTGGCCTATGTGCTGATCAACCCGCGCTTGCTGATCAAGGCGCTGGTGTTTTTCTACCTCGATTTCGACGAAAAGGGTGCGCCGGATTCCGGTTGGAATATCCCCTTGCAGGCTTTGGCCGAGCGGGCAGGGCGCGGCCCTGATCTGGGCGCGGGACCGATTCGCCTGGCGTGCCGCAGCCAGTGTCCTGTGTCCTGGCACCAGATGCACCTGTGGGACCCCAGCCTGACCCCAGGCAATAACGACCTGGCACTGCTGCGCGATGTGGTCAAACGCAACAGCTTGGGGCTTCTCGCCGAAGATGAAAGCACTCAGGCGGTGGCTCCTGAGCGCTTGCAAATGGCTTCGGAGGATAAGTGGTACGCACCTGATCCCGTTCAGGAAGAAGCTGCCAAGGCCACCGAGAAGCTTGATCAGGAACAACGTCTGAAAGCTGCACAACTGATCAAGCAGCAACGTCTGCGTATCAGCAGCCTGACCCAGCAGCATGAGGAAGAGCTGGCCAAGTTCAAGTTGGCCAGCGACGAGCAGAGCAAGAACTTGCAGGCGCAAATCCACGGTCTGCACCAGGCCTTGCGTCAGCAAGAAGAGCACAATGCTGCGTTGAAGGCGCAGCTGGCTGCCCAGGCGGCCAGTTTCCAGACCTCACGTGAGGAGATGACCGAGCAACTGCGGGCGCTGGAGCGTGATGGTCGCAGTGAGAGCGACAGCTTGCGCGCGCAGTTCGAAGGCGAGATGCAGGCCAAGATTGCTTCTGCAGTGGCTGAATACAAAGAGCAGATTGCCATTCGCGATGTTGAGCTGGCTTATCGCGGCGAGCAGGACACGCAAGCGTTGCAGGAGATCAATCGCCTCAAACGCGCATACGCCGATCTGGCCAGTCAGGGCGGTGATCAGATTCTCGAGCGCCTGGCCAAGCTCGGTGTGGTCTTTGTGGTCTATCACCCAGGCGCGGGTCACCTGACCATCCCGCTGCAGGACATCGCTGCCTACCAGGACAACCCGCTGGCTTATGCCGCTGCCAAGTGTTTTGTCAGCGAAGAGCAATACCGTCACTGGTTGGCGCATTATCAGAAACCGAGTTGTGAGGCTTCTTTGCCCAGTGGCGAGCGTTGCGCCATCCCCATCGACCGTATCGATACGCCGAGCCGTTTTGTTTTGGGTGAATCCAATTGCTGTGCGCGGCACAAAGCCAGTAGCCGTTTGCGCACTGTCAGTTAACCTTGTCTGTTGTCCTGCCTGAGTGGGCGCCCCATGCCCCGTTGCGGCACTTTCCGTTGGATTGGTCGGTGGCTGCTGGAGTTGAGCTGGCGGTGCTGCGCCTTGACCTGCTCGACCCACTGATCAGCGGTAATAAATGGTTCAAGCTCACCCATCATCTGCGCGCTGCAGAGGTCGCTGGCGCCTCGGGCGTGATCAGCCTGGGCGGCGCGCACTCCAATCATCTGCATGCACTTGCTGCCGCCGGTCAGCGTTTCAACTTTCAAACGGTCGGGCTTTTACGCGGCCACCCGCAGCAAACGCCAACAGTGAACGATCTGCAGGCCTTTGGCATGCAGCTGCATTGGCTGGGCTATGCGGGTTATCGCGCTCGGCATGCGGCTGATTTCTGGTTGCCATGGCAAGCGCTTTATCCGGGCTTCTATCCAGTGCCAGAGGGCGGTGGTGGTCTGCCGGGTGCGCTGGGGTGTATGGGCTTGGTGCAGCACGTTCGCCAGCAGCTTCCAGCTCTGGGGTGGGCTGATTACGATGCCTGGTGGTTGGCAGCAGGGACGGGCACCACGCTGGCCGGTTTGCTGCTCGGTGAAGCGGCTGCGCATCAGGTGCATGCGGCGCTCGCTGTACCGGCGGATCATGGCGTCGAGCAGCAGGTGCAAACGATTATTCAGGCGGCCGGTATGCCGGTGGGGTCTTATCAGCTGCATGAGGCCAGCCGTGGTGGATTTGCCAAGGTGGATGCTGAATTGCTCCATTTTATGCAGGCGGCAGAAACGCAAAGTGGTGTACCGCTGGAGCCGCTGTATACCGCCAAGGCATTAATGGCGTTGCGCCAGCAGGTCGAGGCCGGTTACTTTGCTCGTGGCAGTCGTTTGGTGTTTGTTCACACGGGCGGCTTGCAGGGCCGTGCCGCGGCCTTGCAGCAGACGGCGAAAGCATGATCGGCCGATTAACCCGGCTACACTGAATTTCACCAGCGGAGCCTGGATACTCCATGAGCGAACCTCTTAACCCCGAACAGCTGCGCAGCCTGACGCCACTCAATGTGCTGTCTGAACAGCAATGGCGCGAATTGCGTGCGCAGTTGGTGCCGCAACCGTTGTTGGCGGGTCAGTTGTTGTTTCGCCCGGGGGATCAGGCGCGCCTGACCTATTACCTGTTGGCGGGTGAGCTATTGCTGCAATCGGTCGATGGCCAGGAACAGCGCTTGCAGGCTGGCAGTGAGGCCAGTTGTCACCCGTTGTCGCCGAGCCTGCCGCGCTTGCACGAAGCGCGGGCACTGACTGATGCCAGTGTGCTGGCGTTGGACACCGCGACCCTCAATCGGCTGCTGACCTGGCGCCTGGCTTATCAGGACTTGCTACTCGAACTGGGGCAGGATCATGCCGAAGTCGAATGGTTGGAACGCCTGCTGGAGAACCCACTGTTTGCCAAGGTGCCGCCGTCTAACGTGCGCGCTATGTTGGCACGCCTGCAGCGTGTCGAGCTGGCCGCGGGCAGTACCGTACTGCAGGAGGGTGATGTCGGTGACAGCTGCTATTTCCTGAAAAATGGTCGGGCTGAGGTGATCCGCGGTGCGGGCAGCGCTCAGCAGGTGTTGGCCGAGCTGGAGATCGGCGCCTGCTTTGGTGAGGAGGCCTTGCTGGCCGACAGCCCGCGCAATGCCACGGTAACCATGCTGGAAGATGGTGTGGTACTGCGTCTGGATCGTCAGGATTTCTTTGCGTTGCTGAAGGCTCCGGTGGTCGATGAGGTGTCGCTCGGCGAAGCATCACGTTTGCTGGCGGCGGGTGCGCAGTGGTTGGATGTGCGTCTGCAGGAAGAATACGAGCGTGCCCATGCGCTGCAGTCGCTGAATATGCCGTTGCAATTGCTGCGTCTGAAAGCGCGCTTACTGGATAAGACGCGTACTTATCTGTGTTACTGCGACAGCGGCAAGCGCAGCAGCAGTGCAGTATTTCTACTTTCGCAGCTTGGCTATCGCGCCTATGCACTGCGTGATGGGGTGGATGCCTTGCCGGCGGTCCAGCGTGATGCGCTGCTCTGTGAGAGTGGTTCGGGCTATCTCGCGCGCTCGGGCGGTCGAACCGAGCGCAGCCTCTGAGCTAGTCGCCCGGTTGCGCGGGCCAGTGGTCATTGACCAAAAATACTCGCTCGGCTTCCAGCCAATCATTCTGTGGGCCTTCAATCAGGCGTACGAGCAGCTGTGCGTTAGCATCGCTCGGTAGTGCCGCAAGCCATTGATTGAAATGCTCCCGCGACCATAAATACGCTTCTTCAATACACGCAGGTGCTAGCCAGGCGTGACGGTCCAATGGCTGCCATTGACCGGGGGTGTGCATGGCAAAATCGCTCCAGTCAGCACGATGCAGCCAACGCCCACGCAGGTGTTCAGGGTTGCCCTCTGCTGGCGCGGCATAGGAAAGCTGCTGCCAGGGATAAAACAGATAACCGCCCAGCCACAGCGCCGCCTGTGGCCGATGAATATCCAGCTCGGTTAAGCGCTGTTGGGCTTCGGCGCGGGTCGACAACGGCAACTGGTGCTGGCCTAGATGCGTCAGCTTGAGATCCAGGCGGTCGTGGCTGCCGGGGCCCAGCCAGTGCGCCAGATCCGTGCCATTGCACGACGGCTGACCCAGATACAGCTTGATGGCCAACTCCAGGTGATGCACGCCTTCCTCGTCGCGCAGCAGTATGTCCAGCTCACCTAGGGTATGACCCTGTTGGCGGATTGGCAGGTTGGCGGCCAGTACCACGACACCCGGCGCGGCATGCAGGGCAAACTGCCAGAGCCGTTCGTAATACAGCCCCAGGCGGCGTATTGATCGTTGGCTTAGCCACTGCTGCAAATCATGGCTGTCGGCATCCAGGCTCAGCAGCCAGTCCGCCAAAGCGTCGGGTTGCTGGCTCCAGCGGCTGGCCTTGAGCGGGTGACGCTGTGGCCAGGGTGTTTGCGCCAGCAGCGGTGGTGAAAGCAGCGCCCAGGCCAGGTCGCGTACAGCAGGCTGGCGCAGCTGCGAAGGCAGGTCGGTGAGCAGAGGAAAGGGCGTCATGTTGCGAGCATAGCGCTTCAAGGCTAAGTGGCGTCGACTGCGCATCGGTGCGGCGGGTTTAAAAACCATTCACGCGTTCTCAACGGGTTGTTAATCGATGCCATAGACAGTCAGCGGTTTGCCGCTGCCATGGGCTTTCGCCCATAATCCGACCCATTAGATCCAGAGCCTGGCGGGAGCACCATGGAGCAGTTTCGTAATATCGGCATCATCGGTCGGCTGGGCAGCACCCAGGTTCTCGACACCATTCGCCGGCTGAAGAAATTTCTGCTCGCCCGCCACCTGCATGTGATCCTCGAAGACACCATCGCCGAAGTACTGCCGGGCCATGGCTTGCAGACCTCGTCACGCAAGATTCTCGGCGAGGTATGTGATCTGGTGATCGTGGTCGGCGGCGATGGCAGCATGCTCGGCGCCGCCCGCGCTCTGGCGCGGCACAAGGTGCCGGTGCTGGGCGTCAACCGTGGCAGCCTGGGCTTTCTCACCGATATTCGCCCCGATGAACTGGAAGTCAAAGTGGCCCAGGTGCTTGAAGGGCATTACCTGACTGAAAACCGCTTTCTGCTAGAGGCCGAGGTGCGCCGTAATGGCGAGGCCATCGGCCAGGGCGATGCACTCAACGATGTGGTGCTGCACCCGGGTAAGTCCACGCGAATGATCGAGTTCGAGCTGTTTATCGACGGCCAGTTTGTTTGCAGTCAGAAGGCCGACGGTTTAATTGTCGCCACACCGACCGGCTCCACGGCCTATGCGCTGTCCGCCGGCGGACCGATCATGCACCCCAAGCTGGATGCCATCGTGATCGTGCCGATGTACCCGCACACGCTGTCCAGTCGACCGATTGTGGTGGATGGCAACAGCGAGCTGAAAATCGTCGTGTCCAAGGATCTGCAGCTGTATCCGCAGGTCTCCTGTGATGGACAGAATCACTTCACCTGCGCCCCCGGTGACACGGTCACCGTGGCCAAACGGCCGCAGAAGCTGCGCCTGATTCATCCGCTGGATCACAACTATTACGAAGTCTGTCGGAACAAGTTGGGCTGGGGTAGCCGGCTTGGCGGGGGGGCTTGATGCACCTCGATCCCGCTCGCAGTTACGACCTGATCGGCGATATCCATGGCTGCGCAAAAACCTTGGAACGCCTGCTCAGCACCCTGGGCTACCGCCAGCAGGCGGGGGTGTGGCAGCACCCTAAGCGTATGGCGATCTTTCTGGGTGATCTGGTCGACCGCGGCCCGCGCATCCGTGAAGCGTTGCATCTGGTGCGCGATATGGTCACGGCCGGACAGGCGCTGTGCATCATGGGTAACCATGAGTTCAATGCCTTGGCCTGGAGTACGCCGGCCGCGCCTGGCAGCGGTCGGCAGTTTGTCCGAGAGCACACGCCACGGCATGCGCGGCTGATCAAGGAAACCCTGGAGCAGTTCGACGCTTACCCGGCGGAGTGGCAGGGTTTTCTCGACTGGTTCTACGAGTTACCGCTGTTTATCGATGCCGGGCATTTCCGTGTGGTCCACGCCTGTTGGGATGACAGCCTGATTGAGCCGCTGCGTGCGCAGTTTGCCGATGGCTGCATCGATGAGCATTTTCTCCAAGCCGCTGCCGTGCATGGCAGTTTTGCCAATACCGCGCTGGATCGACTGCTGCGCGGCACTGATATGCGTTTGCCGCACGGCATGACCCTGACCAGCGATGACGGCTTTACCCGCGCGCACTTTCGCACCAAATTCTGGGAAGAAGACCCACAAACCTACGGCGATATCGTCTTCCAGCCTGATGCTCTGCCGGAACTGGCAGCGCAGATGCCGCTCAGCGAGATGCAGAAAACCGAACTGCTTAAATACGGTGCTGATCAGCCGCTGCTATTTGTTGGCCACTACTGGCGCAGCGGCAAACCAGCGCCAATTCGCAGCAACCTGGCCTGTCTGGATTACAGCGCCGTTTTGAACGGCAAACTGGTGGCCTATCGGTTGGATCAAGAGACGCGTCTGGAGGCCAGTAAGTTTGTGTGGGTCGATGTCGACAGTCCGGAGGCGCGGCCATGAGCGCAGTCGCGGCAATGCGTTTGCCTGAGCATGTCGATCTGAGTGGTTTTATTACCTTGCTGCAGCGCTTGCAGGTGCCGCATAGGGTCGCGGAAGAGGCGGGCGAGCAGGTGCTCTGGGTGTCCGGTGAGGCGTTGGCCGAGCAGGTGCGCGAGCTTTATGGGCGCTATCCGCAGGGTGATACTGAGGTGCTGCTTGAACCGTCGCAGGGCTCTGCGGATGCTGCTCCGAGTTTTGCTCAACAGCTGAAAGCCAGTCGCATGACAGCTGTTGTTCTGTTGGTGACCTTTATCGCAGCTGCTATCACCTTGCTCGGCGATAACCTAGAGACGGTCAGTTGGCTGAGCTTTGTCGACTATCGGGTGCAAGGCGATTACATCTACTTCACCTACCTCAACGACACGCTGGCCAATGGTCAGTGGTGGCGGCTGCTGACGCCGATGCTGATCCACTTTGGCATCCTCCATCTGGCGATGAACAGCCTCTGGTACTGGGAGCTGGGTCGGCGGATCGAGGCGCGTCAGGGTGCCGTGATGCTCTTGGGGCTGTCCCTGCTGTTTAGCCTCGCAGCCAATTTCGCCCAGTACCTGCATGCTGGCCCCTCGCTGTTTGGTGGCCTGTCCGGTGTGCTGTACGGCTTGCTCGGGCATTGCTGGATCTTCCAGCGGCTGGCGCCGACCCCCGCCTATCGCCTGCCGTCAGGGGTCTTGGTGATGATGCTGGCCTGGCTGCTGATTTGTATGACCGGCATTTTCGAGCTGCTGCAATTCGGCGCTATCGCCAACGCGGCGCATGTCGGCGGCCTGCTCGCCGGTTGTTTGACCGGGCTGGTCGGTGGCGCGCTGGCGCGTCGGCGACACAGTTAGTTCTTCTACAGGCTGGTAAACTGCCACTTTGCATTTGGAGGCGCGTATGTCGTCCTTTCTTGAAGCGATTGAAAACATCACCCCTGAGATCTACCAGAGCCTGAAATTGGCTGTGGAAATTGGCAAATGGCCGGATGGCCGCAAGCTGACTCAGGAGCAGAAAGAGCTGACCCTGCAGGCGCTGATCGCCTGGGAAACGCACAACCTGCCGGAAGAAGAGCGCATCGGTTATATGGGCCCGCAGGAATGCAGCAGCAAATCCGCGCCTATCCCCAATCTGTTGTTCAAGTCCTCGGATACTCTGCACTGATGAGTGAGTTGGCCCGTGGTGCCCTGAGCAAAATGGCGGCGCAGCTGGATGCGCCGGTGCAATACAGCTTTCGCTTAGGCGATGAGCTGCTGCCGGTTAATCCGTTGATCGGTAAGACCCTGCGTCTGGAGTTTTTAGGCGCGATCCACTGCACCCACTGTGGGCGTAAAACCAAGAGCAGCTACAGCCAGGGTTATTGCTACCCCTGCATGCAGAAGCTGGCGCAGTGCGATATCTGCATCATGAGCCCGGAGCGCTGCCACTATGACGCAGGCACCTGCCGCGAGCCGAGCTGGGGCGAGCAGTTCTGCATGACTGATCATGTGGTCTATCTGGCTAACTCCAGCGGCATTAAAGTCGGCATTACCCGGGCCACGCAGATCCCTACGCGTTGGATCGACCAGGGCGCGACGCAAGCGCTGCCGATTCTGCGGGTCGCCACCCGTCAGCAGTCCGGCTTTGTCGAAGACCTATTGCGTAGCCAGGTGGCGGATAAAACCAATTGGCGCGCTTTGCTCAAGGGCGATGCCGCGCCGGTGGATCTGCTTGCGGTGCGCGAGCAGCTGTTTGCCACGTGCAGCAGTGGGCTGACCGAGTTGCAGCAGCGCTTTGGCATCCAGGCCATTCAGCCGCTCAGTGATCAGCCGGTGGTGCAGATCAGCTATCCGATTGACGCCTATCCAGCCAAGATCACCAGCTTCAATCTGGACAAGAATCCGCTGGCCGAAGGCACCTTGCTGGGCATCAAGGGCCAGTACCTGATGTTCGATACCGGCGTGATCAACATCCGCAAATACACCGCTTACCAGCTGGCCGTCCACGAACTGGCCGCCTGAGTTACTTATTCGCGAACCCGGCGCCCGCGCGCCGCAGACAAAGGGCCACAAGCCATGCGCACCGAACAGCCGAAGATGATCTACCTCAAGGACTACCAGGCCCCGGATTATTTGATTGATGAAACGCACCTGACCTTCGAGTTGTTCGAGGACCATACCCTGGTGCATGCGCAACTGGTCATGCGCCGTAACCCGGCGGCGGGCACTGGTTTGCCGCCCCTGGTGCTGGACGGTCAGCAGCTTGAGCTGCTCAGTGTGGCGCTCGACGACCGCGAGCTGAGTGCCGGCGATTACCAGTTGAGCGACAGTCATCTGACCTTGCAGCCCACTAACGCCAGCTTCGTGATCGACAGCAGCGTGCGCATCCATCCGGAGAGCAACACCGCGCTGGAAGGGCTATACAAGTCCAGCGGCATGTTTTGCACCCAGTGCGAGGCCGAGGGTTTCCGCAAGATCACCTACTACCTCGACCGCCCGGACGTGATGAGCAAGTTCACCACTACCCTGAGCGCTGCGCAGCATGACTACCCGGTGCTGCTGTCCAATGGCAATCCAATTGCCAGCGGCAATGAAGAGGGCGGCCGGCACTGGGCGACTTGGGAAGATCCGTTCATGAAGCCGGCTTACCTGTTCGCCCTGGTCGCCGGTGATCTCTGGTGTGTGGAAGACAGCTTTACCACCATGAGCAACCGTGACGTGGCGCTGCGCATTTATGTCGAGCCGGAAAACATCGACAAGTGCCAGCACGCCATGGACAGTCTGAAAAAGTCGATGAAGTGGGATGAAGAGGTCTACGGCCGTGAATACGACCTCGACATCTTTATGATTGTCGCGGTCAACGACTTCAACATGGGCGCCATGGAAAACAAGGGCCTGAATATCTTCAACTCCAGCT
Source organism: Pseudomonas sp. 9AZ (assembly GCF_902506525.1). NCBI lineage: Bacteria > Pseudomonadati > Pseudomonadota > Gammaproteobacteria > Pseudomonadales > Pseudomonadaceae > Pseudomonas > Pseudomonas sp. 9AZ. The sequence continues at coordinate 2,890,277 of NZ_LR733840.1, read as the reverse complement.
GTGTGCTGGCCAAGGCTGAAACCGCCACTGATGCCGCGCACCAGCGCGTTGAAGCGGTGGTGGCTCACGAGTATTTCCACAACTGGTCGGGCAATCGCGTGACCTGTCGCGACTGGTTCCAGTTGTCGCTCAAAGAAGGCTTTACCGTATTCCGCGATGCTGAGTTCAGTGCTGACATGCACTCGCGTACGGTTAAACGCATTGAAGACGTGGCTTATCTGCGTACTCACCAGTTTGCTGAAGACGCCGGCCCCATGGCCCATCCGGTGCGCCCCGATGCCTTTATGGAGATTTCCAACTTTTACACCCTGACGGTGTACGAGAAAGGTTCGGAAGTGGTGCGCATGATCCGCACCCTGGTTGGTGCTGAGGGCTTCCGCAAAGGCAGCGATTTGTACTTCGCGCGCCACGACGGTCAGGCTGTGACATGCGACGATTTTATCCGCGCGATGGAAGAGGCCAATGGCATCGACCTGACCCAGTTCAAGCGCTGGTACAGCCAGGCCGGCACGCCGCGCCTGGAAGTCAGCGAAAGCTACGATGCTGCCGCTAACAGCTATCGCCTGCAATTCCGTCAGAGCTGCCCTGCCACGCCAGGGCAGGCCGAGAAGCAACCCTTTGTCATCCCTGTGGAGCTAGCTCTGCTGGATGTCCAAGGGCGTGAGCTGCCGCTGCAACTGGTCAGTGAAAGCGTCGCCTTGGGCACTTCCCGCGTGCTGCAAATAACTGAAGCCGAACAGGCGTTCACCTTTGTCAATTTGGCGGAAAAACCGCTGCCGTCCTTACTGCGCAGTTTCTCGGCACCGATCAAGCTGAGCTTCCCTTACAGTCGTGATCAACTGATGTTCTTGATGCAGCACGACAGTGACGGCTTCAACCGCTGGGAAGCGGGGCAGCAACTGTCCGTGCAAGTGCTGCAGGAGCTGATTGGTCAGCATCAACGTGGTGAGCCGCTGGTGCTTGATCAGCGCCTGGTCGAGGCGTGCCGCACGCTGCTGTCTGATGAGTCGCTGGATCAAGCGATGGTCGCCGAAATGCTCTCGCTGCCAGGTGAAGCCTACCTGACAGAAATCAGCGCGGTGGCCGATGTCGAAGCCATCCATACCGCCCGTGAATTTGCTCGCAAGCAACTGTCGGATGCGTTGTTCGAGCTGCTGTGGGCGCGCTACCAGCGTAACCGCGAGGTGTCCCGTACCAGCACTTATGTGGCAGAGGCCGAGCACTTCGCCCGGCGCAGCCTGCAGAACATCGCGTTGTCTTACCTGATGCTCAGTTGCAAGGCTGAGGTGTTGGCAGCGTGTTTGGAGCAGTTCGAGAACGCTGACAATATGACCGAGCGTTTGACTGCGTTGGCGGTGCTGGTCAATTCGCCGTTCGAAGCCGAAAAGGCAACTGCCCTGGCCAGCTTCGCCGATTTCTTCAAGGATAACCCGCTGGTTATGGATCAGTGGTTCAGCGTGCAGGCAGCTTGCGCCTTGCCGGGTGCGCTACAGCGTGTTGAGCAACTGATGCAGCATCCGGTGTTTACCCTGAAGAACCCGAATAAGGTTCGTTCCGTGATCGGTGCTTTTGCTGGGCAGAACCTGCTGGGTTTCCATCAAGCTGATGGCAGCGGCTACCGTTTCCTGGCCGACCAGGTTATTACTCTGAATGCCCTTAACCCGCAGATCGCCTCGCGTTTGCTGGCGCCGCTGACTCGTTGGGCCAAATATGGCAGCGCACGTCAGGCTCAAATGAAGGAGCAGCTGCAACGCATTCTGGCTGCGGGTGAGCTGTCTAGCGACGTGTATGAAGTGGTCAGCAAGAGTCTGGCTGGTTAATTGATCAGCGGTAACAAAGTAGGGGCGGTCATGTTGCCCCTACTCAAATCTGTATGTGTCTGATCGTTTTATGATCAATTCGTTAATACTAAAGACCGATCAAACAGGCCTGTGTGCAATGCATGGGGTTAGATGCTCTTCATGAAGTCCTTCCGAGTCGCATAAAAGTGTTACCCGATTAGATCGGGTAACACTTTTTGTGTTACCCGATTAAATGTAAGCAAAGTTTGCACAATCTGAATTGGCCTGCTTGGCTTGACCTTGGCCGATTTGTTTGAAGCATCTGAATGCTTAATCCCGGGTGGGGTGACTGATCACGCCAGATGGTAGGACAAAATAGGAAAAATCCATCACCGCATACAGTTGATTGGTTGCTGAATGATCAGTCATAAAATGGTTTTATGGTTTGAGTTGTGCGTTGCTGATTTTTTTATACGGTCGTTTGAATTGGCACCATGGTTGCAAGGAACTAAATTGATTTGACCTCGTCATGGTGCACGCCAAACAGTGAGGTGCGTGTAAGCGCGTTGGGGGCTTGCCTTCCAATCAACATTTAAGGCCGTCATCAGTATGGCCATAACGTGCCTCAGCGGTTGGGGTACAAAAAAGATGATCTGTCCACGGAGTAATGTTTCGATGGAAATTAAGTCCCGTAAGCCCGTATTGCGTTTCGCACCTGCTAAAGCAGGTTTTGCTTTTGTCGGCATTCTTCCACTCCTGGTGGCGGCCCATGCCCAAGCTGTGGAATTCAGCTTCGCAGACAATGAAATCAGCGGCTCCATCGATACCACCGTGTCCTACGGTCAGCTCTGGCGCGTACAGGGTCAGGACAAGACCAACAACGATATCAATACCAACGACGGTAACCGTAACTTCGGTACTGGTTTGGTTTCTGAGGTCTTCAAGGTCACTTCCGATATGGAAGTGACCTACCAGAATTACGGTGCCTTTGTGCGCGGCACGGCGTTCTATGACACCCAAATCATGGACAAGCGTAACGACTACTACGACTCCAGTCTGGCGTATCAGCCAAGCCAGAATGTGCCGAAAGACGACAGCTTTACCCGCGGCACCCGTCACTCGGCCGGCCGTAACGCAGAAATTCTCGATGCCTATGTTTACGGCAATTGGGATGTCGCCGACATGCCGGTTGGCGTGCGCTTCGGTAAGCAGGTATTCAACTGGGGTGAAGGTTTGTTCTACCGCGGTGGGGTAAACACCACCAATCCAGTAGATGCCGGCAAGTTCCGTCTGCCAGGTGCTGAAGTGAAAGAAGTGCTGGTTCCAGTTGAAGCGCTCAGCTTTAGCGTTGGCCTGACTGATAATCTGTCCATGGACGCTTTCTACCAGTTCAACTGGAAAGAGTCGGCAATTGATCCGGTTGGCACCTATTTCTCTGAAACGGACTTGTTTGGTGAGGGCGGTAATACAGCCTATAACAACTTTGCTGGTACGGCGCTTGCTGGTGTTATTCCAGTATATAACGGTGTGGCTAATCCGCTTAATCCGGGATTGCCACTACTTCGTGCTACTGGTCTGTTTCAAGATGGCGCTAATACTTCTTTTGGTAATATTCTTAAGGTTGCTGATGTTACCGAAGATATTAATGCGAAGAACGATGGGCAGTATGGTTTGTCGTTTAAGTATATTTTTGAGGAGTTGAATTCAACTGAGTTTGGTGCTTATTTAGTTAACTATCATGCTAAAGAGCCTACTATTTATGCTGATTTGAATGGTTATCAAGGTGTTAATGTCGGTCAACTAGCAACCAGTCCTGCTTTAACTGGCGTCGATCTAGTTCCACAAGTTGGTGGTGTTCAGGGCTGTAACTCAGGTATTCCTGGTGTGCCGTCTTGCGCAACATTGGCTGGCGGTCTTGCTACGGTAGATCTGCTAGGTTCTACTCAAGCTAAGCGCGAGTATGCTGAAGATATTCGTATGTATGGTTTCAGTTTTAATACTACTTTGAATGAAACTTCTGTTTTTGGTGAGTTGGCTTATCGTCCAAATCTCCCAGTAGGCATCGCAGCAACCAATGATCTGTTAGGTGATTTGGTTCTTCAGGGTGCGAAGTTGGCAGATACATCAGGTGCTATTCCTGGGGCAGGTACGGCTCTTATTTCTGGCAAGCAAATCGTTCGTAGTGGTTCAGTAAGTAACTCTCGTCGTGTCGAAGCTTTTAATGCCTCTATTGGAGCTATACATAATTTTGGCAATGCATTGAGCTTTGATTCGTTGTTTGGTGTTGCTGAGCTTGCTTCTGAGCACCTTCGCGGTGATAGCCTGAAATATAATTCTGTTAATGGTGAGCGTTGCATTGCTGGTCGCGCTAATACTTCCTACGCAACAGATGCCGCCATGGCCAAGCAGGATTGTGCTACTAGCGACTCATACGGCTACACCTTGGTGCTCTCTGGTACTTGGAACGACGTTTATGCTGGCGTAAACCTGTCTCCGTTCACTGTATTAAAACATGACTTCCAGGGTAACTCGCACCAAACCGGTAACTTTATTGAAGATCGCAAGGCTTACACCGTGGGTCTGCGTGCCAGTTACCTGAACAGCCTGGAAGCTGAAATTCAATACACTGAGTTTATGGGCGCCGGTCAGAGCAACTCGGGTCGCGACCGCGACAACGTCGGCTTGAACGTCAAGTATTCCTTCTAAACATAACTAGAAAATATCGAGTGCCTGCGGGCACTCGGTTGCTGACTTATTTCACGGAGAATCAAGATGCTGAAAAAGCACACGTTGATGGGGGCCGCGATTGCGCTGGCACTGTCCGCTGGCAGCGCGTTCGCTGCGGTTTCGCCTGCAGAAGCAGCCAAATTGGGCACAAACCTCACCCCGTTCGGTGCCGAGAAAGCCGGCAACGCGGCGGGCACTATTCCTGAGTGGACCGGTGGTATCACCAAGGCTCCGGCGGGTTACACCACGCCAGGCCAGCACCACGTCGATCCGTTTGCTGATGACAAGCCGCTGTTCACCATCACCAAAGCCAACCTGGATCAGTACAAAGACAACCTGACCCCAGGTCAGATTGCGATGTTCAATACCTACCCGAACAGCTACCAGATGCCGGTCTATCAGACCCGTCGCTCCGGTTCTGCGCCGCAGTGGGTGTATGACAACACCATCAAGAACGCTACCACTGCCAAGTTGCTGGATGGCGGCAACGGCTTCTCCGATGCCTACGGCGGCATCCCGTTCCCGATCCCGCAAAATGGCGTAGAAGCGTTGTGGAACCACATCGCACGCTACCGTGGTACCTACATTGTGCGTCGCGCTTCGGAAGTGGCTGTGCAGCGTAACGGCAGCTACTCGCTGGTGACCTCGCAGCAGGAAGCCATGTTCAAGTTCTACAACCCGAAAGGGACTGCAGCCGACCTGAACAACATCATGTTCTACTACCTGTCCTTCACCAAGAGCCCGGCGCGTCTGGCCGGTGGTGCGGTACTGGTGCACGAAACCCTGGATCAGGTAAAAGAGCCGCGTCAGGCTTGGGGCTACAACGCCGGTCAGCGCCGCGTACGTCGCGCGCCGAACCTGGCTTATGACACCCCGATCGCTGCCGCTGACGGCCTGCGCACAGCAGACGACACCGACATGATCAACGGTTCGCCAGATCGCTATGACTGGAAGCTGGTTGGCAAGAAAGAGATCTACATTCCCTACAACAGCTACAAAGTCACCAGCCCGGACGTGAAGTACAAGGACCTGCTGCAAGTTGGTCACTTGAACCCAGCGTTTACACGCAACGAACTGCACCGTGTGTGGGTAGTTGAGGGCACGCTGAAGTCGGGTTCGCGTCACATCTACTCCAAGCGCACCCTGTTCCTCGACGAGGACAGCTGGCAAGCAGCAGTGGTTGATCAGTACGACGGTCGTGGCGAGCTGTGGCGCGTTTCGATTGCCTATCTGAAAAACTACTACGACCTGCCAACCACCTGGTCTGCGCTGGATTCTTTCCACGATCTGCAAGCCCGTCGTTACCACGTGCAGAACCTGGATAACGAAGAGCCAAGCACCATCGACTTCAGCCAGGCTGTGCCGGATGACGGCTACTTTAAGCCTGCTGCACTGCGTCGTCGCGGTACGCGTTAATACGCGTGTCGGTTGAGCAAAAGGCCGCTACTGTTGTAGCGGCCTTTTGCTATTTATCAGTCGAACAGGGCATGGTAGACGGGCGGGTTTAACAAAACATAACGTCGCACCGATTGTCAGGCCTTTTGAAAGCTCAGTAGGATAGGCGCACTGCTAAAAGTGTAGTGCTACCTATAAGAATAAGGGGGAAGGTATATGAGTGAGCCCGTCATGCGGCGCACCCAGGCCGGTCGTGTTGTGGGATCGTCCCGCGCACCGGTGCTCCGCGTCCACTCACCGATAGCCAAAGCGCTGTCGCTGTGTAGTGTGCTATCCGCGCTGATGTTCGCCAGTGCGCCACTGCAAGCGGCCAGCGATGACGCCAGTCATTACTCGGTCACTTCTGCCAAAGCCCATCAAACTCTGCTGCTGGATGTTGCCAGTCTAGGTAGGCGCTTGGTCACTGTCGGTGATCGCGGGCATATTTTGCTGTCCGACGACAATGGCGCGAGCTGGGTTCAGGCCAAAGTGCCGACCAAGCAAATGCTGACAGCCGTGTTCTTTATTGATGACACCCACGGTTGGGCTGTCGGCCATGATGCGCAGATTCTCGCCAGCACTGATGGCGGCGCCACTTGGGTCAAACAGTTTGAAGACCTTGAGCGTGAAGCGCCGTTGCTGGATGTCTGGTTCAAGGACCGCAATAACGGTTATGCAGTAGGCGCTTACGGTGCCTTGTTGGAAACCACTGACGGTGGCGCCAATTGGGAAGACGTCAGCGACCGTATGGACAACGAAGACGCCTACCACCTCAACGCCATTGTTGAAGTCAAAAACTCCGGCCTGTTTATCGTGGGCGAGCAAGGCGCGATGTTCCGTTCCCCGGACTGGGGGCAGACCTGGGAAACCCTGGAAGGCCCTTACGAGGGTTCTCTATTCGGTGCCCTGGGCACTGATGAAGCCGGTGCGTTGCTGGTCTATGGCCTGCGCGGGCATCTGTTCCGTTCGGCAGATTTTGGTACGACCTGGCAGGCAATCAGCTTGAACACGACTAACAACGGTCCTTTGGAGTTTGGTCTGGCTGACGGTAATCGTCTGGCTGACGGTTCCATCGTGGTGGTTGGGCATGGCGGTACCGTACTCAAGAGCACCGACAGCGGCCGCACTTTCAATGTGACCAATCGTGCCGACCGGCTCTCGCTGGCAGGCGTTGCAGCAATGGAAAACGGCAATCTGATTCTGGTAGGGCAGGGTGGCGTCCATGCTGCTACGCCTACTGGCGCCGATCTGGGCCAACAACAATAAGCCGGGAGCCTTTGCATGAGTAAGCATCAACAACAATCTGCCTCCTTCCTGGAGCGGTTGATCTTTAACAATCGCCCGGCCGTGATTCTGCTGTGCCTGTTGATCAGTCTGTTTCTGTTCTACCAAGCGGCGCAGGTGCGTCCGCAGACCAGCTTCGAGAAGATGATTCCGCTGGGGCATCCGTACATCCAGAAGATGCTCGAACACCGCAATGACCTGGCTAACCTGGGCAACACCGTGCGTATCTCGGTGGAAGCGGTGGATGGCGATATCTTCAGCAAGGAATACATGGAGACGCTGCGTCAGATCAACGACGAAGCCTTCTATATTCCGGGCGTTGACCGTTCCGGGCTGAAGTCACTTTGGAGCCCAAGCGTACGCTGGACCGAAGTGACTGAAGAGGGTTTTGCCGGCGGCGAAGTGATCCCGCAAACTTACGATGGCTCTTCCGAAAGCCTTGAGGAACTGCGCAGCAATATCCTCAAATCCGGGCAGATCGGCCGTCTGGTCGCCAACAATTTCAAGTCGAGTATTGTTGACTTGCCATTGCTGGAGACCTATGCCGATCCGAACGATCAGAGCAAGCAGATCCCGCTGGATTATCAGAAGTTCTCCCACGAGCTGGAAGAGAAGATCCGCGATAAGTACCAGGCGCAAAACCCCAACGTCAAAATCCATATCATTGGCTTTGCCAAGAAAGTGGGTGATTTGATTGATGGTCTGATCGGCGTAGCGCTGTTCTTTGCTGTGGCAATCGCCATTACCTTCGTGCTGCTGCTGTGGTTCACCCACTGCTTCAAGAGCACCTTGGCGGTGGTCGTGGCAACCTTGATCGCCGTGGTTTGGCAGCTGGGCCTGCTGCACACCCTGGGCTTTGGGCTGGACCCTTACTCGATGCTGGTGCCATTCCTGGTCTTCGCCATTGGCATTTCCCACGGTGTACAGAAGATTAACGGCATCGCCATGGCCTCCGGCGAAGCAACTGATTCGTTGTCCGCTGCACGTATGGCTTTCCGTCAGCTGTTTGTTCCTGGCTTGGTGGCATTGCTGTCGGACGCCGTGGGCTTTATCACCCTGCTGCTGATTGATATTGGTGTGATCCGTGAACTGGCCATCGGCGCATCCATGGGTGTGGCGGTGATCATTCTGACCAACCTGATTCTGCTGCCAGTCATGATTTCCTATGTCGGTATCAGCAAGAAGGCGGTGAAGATCAGCCGCGAAGAAGCCGACAAGGAGCACCCGTTCTGGCGCTTTATCTCCAACTGCGCGCATCCGATGGTAGCGCCGATTTCCGTGGTGGTTGCGGTCGCGGCGTTGGCCGGTGGTGTGTGGTACGGGCAGAACCTGAAGATCGGTGACCTCGACCAGGGTGCGCCTGAGCTGCACCCGGATTCGCGCTACAACTTGGATAACGACTTCGTCATCCGCAATTACTCCACCAGCTCCGATGTACTGGTGATCATGGTCAAGACGGCAGCTGAAGGTTGCTCGACTTATCCGACGCTGTCGGCCATGGATGAGTTGATGTGGAAGATGGAGAACACCGAAGGCGTGCAGTCGGCCATTTCCATGGTCACCGTGTCGCGTCAGGTGATAAAGGGCATGAACGAGGGCAATCTGAAATGGGAAACCCTGTCGCGCAACCAGGACGTGCTGAACAACTCCATTGCCCGAGCTGATGGCCTGTACAACGGTGATTGCTCGGTGGCGCCGCTGCTGGTGTTCCTCACCGACCACAAGGCAGAAACCCTGTCGCGTGCGGTTAAGGTTGCCGAAGACTTTGCCAAGGAAAACAACAAGGACGGCCTGGAGTTCATCCTGGCAGCGGGTAACGCGGGTATCGAAGCCGCTACCAACGAAGTGATCGCCAAGTCCGAGACCACCATGCTGCTCGCGGTATACGCCGCAGTGGGCATCATGTGTCTGCTGACTTTCCGCTCCTTCGCTGCGACGCTCTGCGTGATGCTGCCGCTGGTGCTGACTTCGGTACTGGGTAACGCCCTGATGGCCTTTATGGGCATCGGTGTGAAGGTAGCGACTCTGCCGGTAATCGCCTTGGGTGTGGGTATTGGTGTCGACTACGGCATCTACATCTACAGCCGTCTGGAAACTTACCTGCGTCAGGGGTTGTCGCTGCAGGAGGCTTACTACGAGACCCTCAAGTCGACTGGTAAGGCTGTGCTGTTCACCGGTATCTGCCTGGCGATCGGTGTGGCCACCTGGATCTTCTCGGCAATCAAGTTCCAGGCTGACATGGGCCTGATGCTGACCTTTATGTTCCTCTGGAACATGATTGGCGCTATCTGGCTGCTGCCTGCACTTGCCCGCTTCCTGATTAACCCTGAGAAGCTGCGCAACAAGGCTTGAGCCTGATACGCAGTCGTAACACTAAAAGCCGCGGCCCCCGGGTCGCGGTTTTTTATTGTGCGTGGATTAAGCCGGGTTTTTTGCCGGTTGCTGTTATGCGAATCGCGCAGCATCTGACTTGTAGTCCATTGGCGTTCTGCGGACACGTCATTGGTGCTATCCGGGCTAAACACTGCAGAAGCATGCTTGCCCGCGACTTGCACAAGCCGTTAGCAGTATCGCGGACTCGCCTGTGCTCAACGGCTAATAGTTATCCTTCCAACAACCGTGAGGGGAGTGGAGGGCACGGCTGCTGAACCGTTGTGGTTCAGCGCCTTAAGGCACCGTGATGGAGTTTGACTGGCTAGCGCGGATACAGCGGAGGCAGAGCGCTGGTATCCGGATTGGTGGTGCTCTCAAGGTCTTCTGTGGGGGGCAGACTGCGAATCGCCAGCCACAGGTTACGGCCCTGCCAGTGCTGGCCGCTTTCGCTGTACAGTGCGCCGTTCAGGCCGTCTAGGGCTTCAGACAGTGGGATAAAACGCGCGGCCATATCGGCGAGGGTTTCCGGCTGCTGCCGGGCCCAGGCGTCCAGCGCATGGCGCGTGGCCTGCGAGTCATTCGCCAGGCAGCTTCGCTTAAGGTCATCGAGCAGGTTGCGCTGGCTTGGCCCCGTCTGCTGGCTAGGCAGCACTGGAGGCTGGCGCCGCGCGCGCCACCACAGGGTAAACCCGAGCAGGGTGGTCAGGCCTAGGAGTGCAGTGCTGAGTTGCCAGGGCCAGAGGTGGGCATTGTCCACCTCGCGCACGGTTGGGCTTGCTACCTCGATCGGTAGGGTTTCCAGGTTAGGATTTGCGGCCACCTGCAACTTACGCGTGGGCAGGCTGCTGCGTTCGAGTTGGTCGGTTGTGGTGTTCCACCACAGCACTTCGATTGCCGGCAGGGTGATCTCGCCTTCACGGTTGGCTACCAGTGCTTCACGCTCTTCACGGCTGGCCACTAGGCCGTTGTCGCTGGTCTGGTTGGCTAATTGGGGTTGGTCGGGGTAGCGGCGTAGGCCGGCTACCTGGGTGGCCGGCAAGGGCGGTAATTGTGCGCTGGCCAAACCTTCGACCTTGAGCAGTAGGCTGCGGGTCAGCGAATCACCGGCGCGGGCCGTCTCCGGTTGCGGACTCCAGACTTCACTCAGGCTAAGTGCGCGCGCTGGCAGCCAGGGCGCGTCGGTAGGGTAGCCGGCCGGCTTAGCTTTTACCGTCAGCGGAATTTCCGGCGAACGGACCCGCACCACTTTGCCGGGGCGTGGACCGAACGGGTTGTAGGCATTGCTGGCGGAGCGATCAACTGCAGTGGCGGTAAAGGCTTGCGAGGGGATCAGCAAGTCGCCACTTTCCTGGGGAAAAATCGCGTAGCGCAGTTCTATTACCCCATGGCGTATGCCGTTGATGTCCTTCTCATAGGTGCGCGGTTCACCAAGCGCTTCAACGCGCGCCTGGGGCATCTCCAGTTGGGTCAGGCTGCTGTCGTCGTACAGTGAAACGGAGTGGTAGATGCGCAGTGTCAGCACGGTTTGCGCCTGCACATAGACACTTTCCTGGTCCAGGCTGGCATCGATAAACACCGGTGCCAGGCGACTGTCATCGGCGCTCGCGGCTTGCTGAACATGCAGGGTAATCGGCTCGCTTTGCAGCTGGCCGAGTGTGAGCGGCGGTATCACCACATAACCGCTGTGTTTGGGTTGCAGGGTGACGATCCAGCGCGTGCTGGCCTGGGCACCGTTGCTGCCGCTGGTCAGGCGGTTGACCTGGCGGGTGCCTAGCACCTCAAACAGCTCATTGAGCGGCTGCAGATCGGGCTTGCCGAACAGCGTGGCGTCATCCGATTCCAGGGTCAGCTCAACGCTCTCGCCGGCATCCAGGCGCGTGCGGTCAACGCTGGCGGTCAGGCTTTGCGCGCTGACGTTCAGCGCCAGCAGGCCAAGCAGAAGGGTACAGAGCAGTCGGCTCATTGCAGTTGTTCCTGGCGCTGTTGTTGTTCCAGCCTGAATTTACGCCGCAGTAGCTCGCCCGGATCGTCCGGAATCTGCCGCAGCCATTGTTCCAATGCCTGACGCCGTTCGCCATCGAGGGCCGGCTCGGCGCTGGCGATCTGTTCTACGCCGCTGTCGCTGTCGTCTTCTTCTGGTTGTTTCGGCGGTGTATCCGCGTCTTTGTAGGCGCTAGGTTGTGCGGGTTTTTCGCCCTGATCTTCAGGCTCTGAAGGCTCGGCCTGCGATTGCTCAGCCTGTTGCTGTGCGTCTGGATCGGACTGGCCTGCCTGCGGCTGGCTGCTGGGCTGATTCTGCTGCTCGTCGGGTTCTTGCGGGTCGTCGGTTTGATTCTGCTGTTGCTGCTGGTTTTGGCGCAGCAGCTCTTCGACCAGAGCTTTGTTCTTTTGCGCCTGAGCCAAGTCGGGTTGCAGTTCCAGCGCCTGGGTGTAGGCGTCTAGGGCCGCTTCCAGTTCGTTGCTACGCGCCAGGGCGTTACCACGGTTGTAGTGATCGCTGGCGCTTTCGCCATTGGCGAAGCGTTCGGCGGCCGCAGCGTAATCGCCGGCCTGGTAGAGCGCCTGGCCTTGCCAGCGCGGATCGTGGAAACGCTGCGCGGCTTCTGCCGGTTGTTGCGCCTCAAGCAGGCGCTGGCCTTGTTGGTCGGCACGCAGCCAGAGGTCGTCGAAGCTGAAGGCGTAGCTGTTCTGCGGCAGGCTCAGCAGTAACAGTGGCAGGCAAAGCAGCCAGCCGCGGCGAGCAGCGCAGGCAGCGAGTAACAGCAGCGGCAGGAGTAGCCAGTGGCTCTGGTCTGCCCAGGCTTGCAGCTGGGTCAGCTCACCATCGCGGCGCAGCTGTTGCGGTGCGTCGAGTAGGCCGAGGTTGCGCAGGTCGCGTTCATCCAGCGTTACGCTCTGATACAGCCCGCCCAGTTCACTGGCAAAGCGCTTGAGACCGTTGCTGTCCAGGCGTGGCAGCAAGATGGTGCCCTGTGCGTCCTTGAGGAATGAGCCGTCCTCCTGAATGATCGGCGCGCCCTGGGTGCTGCCAATGCCGAGAATGCGTAGGCGCTCACCACGGCGGCCGAGCGCCTGGGTGATGGCCTGGCGCTGCGTTACGTCGAGGCTGCTGGTTAGCAGCAGCAGGCGGCCATTGCCCTGGGCGCCCCGCTCGAGCAGTTGCAGCGCCTTGATCACCGCCAGGTCAGCGCGCTTGCCAGGCTCGGGCATGATTTCTGGGCTTAGTGCATCAAGCAGGTTGCGGCTGGTGGCCAGGTCGTCGGACAGCGGCACCAGGGTGTGTGCGCTGCCGGCATACACGACAATGGCGGTTTGCGCATCCTGGCGCGCCTCCAGCAGGTCGAGCAGCTTGCGCTTGGCCTGGGCCAGGCGATTGGGCGAGGCGTCGCTGGCGAGCATCTCTGGGGTCAGTTCGAGCAGTACCACCAGCGGGTCTGCCGGCTTGGGGTTTTGCTGTTCGATGCGTTGCCAGCTCGGGCCGAGCAGTGCCAATAGTGCAAGCAGCCAGGCCAGGCCGAGGGCCAGCCAGGGCAGGCGACTGTTGCGCCCACCGGTGGCGGTTAGCAGCGCGGACTGGAACGCGGCCGGCAGCAATGCTTGCCAGCGACCGCTACGTTTCTCCCGGTGCCAAAGCTGCCAAAGCAAAAAGCCCAATAGCGGTATCAGCAGCAGCCAGAAGGGTCGTTGCCAGTGGGGCCAGAGGCTGGTCAGTTCGCTCATGACGGTTTCCCCCGTAGCCGTGTCAGCTGAGTACGCCAGCGTTGTTGCAGGCTTGGCCAGAGTGTTTGGCTGACCAGCAGCAGGCTGAACAGCAGGGCCAGGCCCAGCGGCCAGGGATAGAGTGGCAAGGTCGGGCGCGCCAGAGTCGGTTTCTGCGCCACCGGCTCCAGTCTATCGAGAGTGGCTTCGATCGCCTGCAGTTCTTCACTGTCGCGGGCGCGGAAGTATTCGCCGCCGGTGGCTTCGGCAATTGCCCGCAGGCTAGGCTCGTCCAGATCGATACCGGGGTTGAAACCGAGCATGCCGAGTACGCCGCCTTTCTCGGGGTCGGCACCGATGCCTATCGGGTAAATGGTGATGCCTTCCTCTGCGGCCAGGCGTGCGGCAGTCAAGGGATCGATTTCGCCGCCATTGTTGGCACCGTCAGTCACCAGCACCAGTACGCGGCTCTGCGCCGGACGCTCGCGCAGGCGCTTGACCGCCAGGCCAATGGCGTCGCCGATGGCGGTCTGTGGTCCGGCGATGTTTTTCTGCGCTTCATCCAGCCAGGTATGCACGGTCTGCCGGTCGAAGGTCAGCGGCGACTGCAGGTAGGCGCGGCTGCCGAATAGGATCAGGCCAACCCGATCACCCTGACGGCCATCGATAAACTCACCGAGCAGGTGTTTGACCAGGGTCAGACGACTGACTTCCTGGTCCTCCCACACCATGTCGGAATAATCCATGGAGCCGGATACATCCACCGCCAGCAGCAGGTCGCGGCCGCTGGCCGGCAACGGCAGCGGCTCACCCAGCCATTGCGGGCGCGCGCAGGCGAGCAGCAGTAACAGCCAGATCAGTGCAAACGGTGCTTGTTGTCGCAGGGCAGGTAGCCGTACGCGGGCGCGGCGGCCGCTCAAACCTTCCAGTTCGGCCAGGAAGCTGATTTTCAGCGCTGCTTCGCCGCTGTCCGCAGGCGGTAGCCAGGCGCGCAGCAGCCAGGGCAGCGGGGCGACCAGAAAGACCCAGGGCCAGGCAAACTCAAACATGTTTGCGAATCCAGATCGCTACGGCCTGGTTGAGCCCGGCGATGGCCTTGTCATCCAGGTTGCAGTGCGGGCGATAAGCGCCTTCCACCAGGATCATCCAGCGAGTCAGGCCGGCGGCTGGGCAGCGGCTGTCGAGAAAGGCCAGCCAGGCGCGGCTGCTGAGGATATGGCTGTTGCTTTGTGGGTAACGTTCGCGGCACAGGCGTTTGAGGATGGCATTGAGTTGTTGCAGCCAGGGGCCGGCATCTACGCCGTCGTAAGGTTTGCTCAGGCGTTCGAGTTCGTTCAGCGCGGCCTGGCGCAATGGGTCGAGCGGCGCTTCGGCCAACTGCCCGGCCGCTTTGCGCGGCAGGCGTTTAAGCAGTTTGAACGCGGCCCACAAGAGTAGCGGCAGTAGCACCGCGAGCAGCCACCAGCCCGGTGCCGGCGGCCACCAGCTGATCGGTGCAGGGGCGATCAGCGGTTCGAGTTGATCCAGCGGGTTCACAGGGCTTTCCTCGGCCGCTGGGCATTCAGGTGCTCGCGCAGCTGCTCGATCATCTCGCTCTGGGTGTTCAGGGCCAGCAGCGGCACGCCGAGCTTCTGCGCCAGGCGCTGCCAGCGCGCCTGGCGGGCATCGGCCAGGCTACGGTAGGCCTGGCGCAGTTCGGCGTCCTGGGTGTCCAGCTCCAACTGTGCGCCATGTTCGGTAAAGCGCAGCAAACCGGCATTGGGCAGGGCGTGGTCGAGCGGGTCGGAAAGGGGCAGCAACAGCAGGTCGGTATGCCGCGCCAACAGCAGCAGCTGCTGTTCGCTGCTGTCGCTCAAGGTGCGCTCATCACACAAAATCACCACTAGGCTGCCGGGGCGCAGTACTTCGCGGGCGCGGCGTAAGGCCAGGCCGAAGCTGTCGCGGCCGCCCTGACTGTCGTTGCTCAGGGCCTGATTGGCTTTGGCCAGGCGGCTGAGCAGTTGCAGCAGGCTTTGCTTGCTGCGACGTGGTTTGATTTCGTGGTGTTCCAGATCACCGAATACCAGGCCGCCGATGCGGTCATTGTGGCCCAGCGCGGCCCAGCCGATCAGGCTGGCGGCCTGGGCGGCGAGCACCGATTTGAACATCAGCCCGGAGCCAAAGAACAGGCGTTTGCTCTGCTCGACCATGATGTAGATCGGCCGCTCGCGCTCTTCATGGAACAGCTTGGTGTGCGGCTCCTGGGTGCGCGCGGTCACTCGCCAGTCGATGGTGCGCACGTCGTCGCCGGGCTGATACACGCGCACCTGATCGAAGTCCACGCCGCGCCCGCGCAGTTTGGAGTGGTGCAGACCAATCAGCGGGCTGCGCCGCGCCGGCGTGGAAAACAACTGCACCTCACGCACACGGTGGCGCATCTCGATCAGTTCACCGAGGCTGACGCGAATGCCGGGCTGCGTGGGTTGGTCGTGCATGGTGGTTAGGCGACCGCCACAACGTCGAGAATGCGCTGCACCACGCGGTCCTGGTCGATGCCGGCGGCTTCTGCCTCAAACGACAAAATGATGCGGTGCCGCAGCACGTCGAACAGCACCGCCTGGATATCTTCCGGGCTGACGAAATCCCGCCCGGCCAGCCAGGCGTGGGCCCGTGCACAGCGGTCCAGGGCAATCGAGCCACGCGGGCTGGCGCCGTAGGCAATCCACTCGGCCAGCTCAGGGTCGAACTTGGCCGGGGTGCGCGAGGCCATCACCAGTTGCACCAAATACTCTTCCACTGCGTCGGCCATATACAGGCCGAGAATTTCCTGGCGCGCGGCAAAGATTGCCTGCTGGCTAACCAATTGCTCGGGTTTGGTTTCACCGTTGAGCGCTTCACCACGGGCCTGAGCGAGGATCTTGCGTTCCACGCTGGCGTCGGGGAAACCGATCTTCACGTGCATCAGAAAGCGGTCGAGCTGGGCTTCGGGCAGCGGGTAGGTGCCTTCCTGCTCAATCGGGTTCTGCGTGGCCATCACCAGAAACAGTGGCGACAGGTGATAGGTGCTGCGGCCCACGCTGACCTGGCGTTCGGCCATGGCTTCGAGCAGCGCCGATTGCACCTTGGCCGGGGCACGATTGATTTCGTCAGCCAGCACCAGGTTGTGGAAGATCGGCCCCTGTTGGAACACGAAGCTGCCGGTTTCCGGACGATAGATCTCGGTGCCGGTGATATCCGCCGGGAGCAGGTCAGGGGTGAACTGGATGCGGTGGAACTCGGCCTCGATACCTTCGGCCAGCTCCTTGATCGCCTTGGTCTTGGCCAGACCGGGAGCGCCTTCGACCAGCATGTGGCCATCGGCGAGCAAGGCAATCAGCAGCCTTTCGATGAGTTTTTCCTGGCCGAGGATCTGACTTGAAAGAAAATGTCGCAGCGCGACAAGCGCTTCACGGTGTTCCATCGTTAAGCTCATCCGGCAAATGTGACCAGCGAGTCTTGAATCTCGCCAGAGTTAAGTGGCAGCCACTTTAATGCAATCGCGGCCTCCTAGACTAACGTTGAACAACAAGGTTGTGGCGAAGGTCATTACTCGTGACTGCCTTGATCGAGTCCCCTGACGAATAACAAGCCAAACGGAGCAAACCCATGGCGTTCTTTACGGCGGCCAGCAAAGCCGATTTTCAGCACCACCTGCAAACGGCGCTGGCGCAGCACGTCAGTGAACAGGCTCTGCCACAAGTAGCCCTGTTCGCCGAGCAATTCTTCGGCATCATCGCCCTCGAAGAGCTGACCCAGCGTCGCCTCTCTGATCTGGTCGGCTGCACTTTGTCGTCCTGGCGATTGCTGGAGCGTTTTGAACCGGCCAAGCCCGAAGTGCGGGTATTCAACCCCGATTATGAAAAACACGGCTGGCAGTCCACCCACACGGCCGTGGAAATTCTGCACAGTGACATTCCGTTCCTGGTCGACTCGGTGCGCATGGAGCTGAACCGTCGTGGTTACAGCATCCACACCTTGCAGAACAGCGTGTTTAGCGTGCGCCGCAACAAGAGTGGCGAGCTGCAGGAAATCCTGCCCAAGGGTGCCCAGGGCAAGGATGTACAGCAGGAAGCGCTGATGTTCCTGGAGATTGACCGCTGCGCTAACGTCGGCGAGTTGAAGACCCTGGAAAAAGACCTGCACGAAGTATTCAGCGATGTGCGCCTGAGCGTCGCCGACTTCCAACCGATGAAAGCCAAGGCCAAGGAACTGCTGGCTTGGCTGGATAAGGCCAAGCTCAAGGTCGAAGGCGCCGAGCTGGAAGAGATCAAGGTATTCATGAGCTGGTTGCTCGACGACCACTTCACCTTCCTCGGCTATGAAGAATTCACCGTTGCCGACAGCGCCGGCGGCGGCAGCATGGTCTACGACGAGAAGTCCCTGCTGGGCATGTCCAAGCGCCTGCGCACTGGCCTCAAGACCGATGAGCTGCATATCGAACCAGAAGCTGTGGCCTACCTGCGTGAGCCGCAGCTGCTGTCCTTCGCCAAGGCTGCCGTACCAAGCCGCGTGCACCGTCCGGCGTATCCGGATTTGGTGTCGATCCGCGAACTGGACGCCAAGGGCAAGGTGATCAAGGAATGCCGCTTTATGGGCCTGTACACCTCGGCGGTGTACGCCGAGAGCGTGTGGAACATTCCGTTTATCCGCCGCAAGGTAGCGGTGATCAAGCAGCGTTCCGGTTTTGACAGCAGCGCGCACCTGGGCAAAGAGCTGGCTCAGGTATTGGAAGTGCTGCCGCGTGACGACCTGTTCCAGACCCCGGTGGACGAGCTGTTCAACACCACCATGGCGATCGTGCAGATTCAGGAACGCAACAAGATTCGCGTGTTCCTGCGCCGCGATCCTTATGGCCGTTTCTGCTACTGCCTGGCCTATGTGCCGCGTGATGTGTACTCCACCGAAACCCGCATGAAGATCCAGCAGGTGCTGATGGAGCGTCTGCAGGCTACCGATTGCGAGTTCTGGACCTTCTTCTCCGAATCGGTACTGGCGCGGGTACAGTTCATCCTCAAGGTTGACCCGAAGAACCGCGTGCAGATCGACCCGCTGCGCCTGGAAAAAGAAGTGATCCAGGCCTGCCGTTCGTGGAAGGACGATTACACCAGCCTGATCGTCGAAAGCCTCGGCGAAGCTCAGGGCACCGAAGTCCTCAGCGAATTCCCCGGCGGCTTCCCGGCCGGCTACCGCGAACGTTTCGCCCCGCACTCGGCGGTGGTCGACATGCAGCACCTGCTCAGCCTGAACAGCGAGCGCCAGCTGGTCATGAGTTTCTACCAGCCGCTGACCCAGGGCGAGCAGCAACTGCACTGCAAGCTGTACCACGCCGATACGCCGCTGCCGCTGTCGGACGTGCTGCCGATTCTGGAAAACCTCGGCCTGCGCGTGCTCGGCGAGTTCCCTTACAAACTGCGCCGCGCCGATGGCCGCGAGTTCTGGATTCACGACTTCGCCTTCACCTATGCCGAAGGCCTGGATGTCGATATCCAGCAGCTCAACGACACTCTGCAGGGCGCCTTCGTCAATATCGTTGGCGGCGCGGCGGAGAACGACGGCTTCAACCGTCTGGTGCTGATGGCTGCCATGCCGTGGCGTGACGTGGCGCTGCTGCGTGCCTATGCGCGTTACCTCAAGCAGATTCGCCTGGGCTTCGACCTCAGCTATATCGCCAGCACCCTGGTCAACCACGCTGATATCGCCAAGGAGCTGGTGCGCCTGTTCAAGACGCGCTTCTACCTGGCGCGCAAGCTCACCGCCGATGACCTGGAAGACAAGCAGCAGAAGCTTGAGCAGGCAATTCTCGCTGCGCTGGACAACGTTGCGGTGCTTAACGAAGACCGCATCCTGCGCCGCTACCTGGACCTGATCAAAGCCACCCTGCGCACCAACTTCTACCAGACCGATGCGGCCGGGCAGAACAAGTCCTACTTCAGCTTCAAGCTCAACCCGCGGGCGATTCCGGATATTCCGCGGCCGACGCCGAAGTTCGAAATCTTCGTCTACTCGCCGCGTGTTGAAGGCGTGCACCTGCGCTTTGGCGACGTCGCTCGTGGCGGCCTACGTTGGTCGGACCGTGAGGAAGACTTCCGCACCGAGGTGCTGGGCCTGGTCAAGGCGCAGCAGGTGAAGAACGCGGTCATCGTGCCGATGGGCGCCAAGGGAGGCTTTATTCCACGGCGTATGCCGGTCGGCGGTACCCGTGATGATGTGCTGGCCGAGGGTATTGCCTGCTACCGCATCTTTATCAGCGGCCTGCTGGATATCACCGACAACCTGAAAGACGGCGCCGTGGTGCCACCGCAGAACGTGGTGCGTCACGATGGCGACGATCCGTACCTGGTGGTAGCGGCCGACAAAGGCACCGCGACCTTCTCCGATATCGCCAACGGCATTGCTGCCGAATACGGCTTCTGGCTAGACGATGCCTTCGCCTCGGGCGGCTCGGCCGGTTACGACCACAAAGGCATGGGCATCACCGCCAAGGGCGGCTGGGTCTCGGTACAGCGCCATTTCCGCGAGCGCGGCATCGACGTGCAGAAAGACAACGTCACCGTAATCGGCATCGGCGATATGGCTGGCGACGTATTCGGCAACGGCTTGCTGCTGTCGGAAAGCCTGCAGCTGGTCGCAGCCTTCAACCACATGCATATCTTTATCGACCCCAACCCGGACGCGGCGAAGAGCTTTGTCGAGCGCCAGCGCATGTTCGATCTGCCGCGCTCCAGCTGGGCCGATTACGACGCCAAGCTGATTTCGACGGGTGGCGGGATCTTCCTGCGTAGCGCCAAAAGCATCGCCATCAGCCCGCAGATGAAAGAGCGCTTCGACATCAGCGCTGACAAGCTGGCCCCCAACGAACTGCTGAACGCCTTGCTCAAAGCACCGGTGGATCTGCTGTGGAATGGTGGTATCGGCACCTACGTGAAATCCAGCCGGGAAAGCCACGCCGATGTTGGCGACAAGGCCAACGACCTGCTGCGCGTGGATGGCCGCGAACTGCGTGCCAAAGTGGTGGGTGAGGGCGGTAACCTCGGCATGACCCAGCTGGGCCGCGTCGAGTACGGTCTGAATGGCGGCAAGAGCAACACCGACTTTATCGACAACGCCGGTGGTGTGGATTGCTCCGACCATGAAGTGAACATCAAGATTCTGCTCGGCGAAATCGTCGGCGCTGGCGACATGACCGGCAAGCAGCGTAACAAGCTGCTGGTGGAAATGACCGATGCTGTTGGTGGCCTGGTTTTGGGCAACAACTACAAGCAGACCCAGGCGTTGTCGCTGGCTGAGCGCCGTGCGCGTGAGCGGGTGAGTGAGTACAAGCGCCTGATGACGGCTCTGGAAGCGGCCGGCAAGCTGGATCGTGCCCTGGAGTTTCTGCCTACCGACGACGAGCTCAACGAACGTGCCGCCAATGGTCTGGGTCTGACTCGTCCTGAACTGTCGGTGCTGATCTCCTACAGCAAGATTGACCTCAAGGAGTCGCTGCTGAAATCCTTGGTGCCGGACGACGAGTACCTGGCGCGCGAGATGGAAACCGCCTTCCCGCCGCTGTTGGCGAAGAAGTTCGGTGAGCCGATGCGTCGCCATCGCCTCAAGCGCGAAATCGTCAGCACGCAGATCGCCAACGACTTGGTCAACCATATGGGCATCACCTTCGTGCAGCGCCTGAGGGAGTCCACTGGCATGAGCGCGGCAAATGTCGCCGGCGCCTATGTGATCGTGCGTGACCTGTTCCGCTTGCCGCATTGGTGGAAACAGATCGAGGCCCTGGACTATCAGGTTCCTGCCGAACTGCAACTGCAGTTGATGGATGAGCTGATGCGTCTGGGCCGCCGTGCCACGCGCTGGTTCCTGCGCAGCCGCCGCAACGAGCTGGATGCGGCCCGTGACGTGGCGCATTTCGCGCCGCGCATCGAAGCACTGGTGGGTCGACTCGACGAACTGCTCGAAGGCCCGGCCCGTGAACAGTGGCTGGCACGCTTCCAGGGGTATGTTGAAGCCGGCGTGCCGGAAGAACTGGCGCGGGTAGTGGCTGGCACCAGCCATCTGTATACCCTGTTGCCGATCATCGAAGCCTCGGATGTGACCGGACAGGAGCCGGCTCGGGTTGCGGCGGCGTACTTCGCCATTGGCGGGTCGCTGGAGCTGTCCTGGTACCTGCAGCAGATCACCAGCCTGCCGGTGGAAAACAACTGGCAAGCGCTGGCCCGCGAGGCCTTCCGCGATGACCTGGACTGGCAGCAGCGCGCCATTACCGTGTCGGTACTGCAAATGGCCGAAGGCCCTGCAGATATCGAGGAACGGGTCGGTGTGTGGCTGGATCAGCACCGCCGTCTGGTGGATCGCTGGAAGGTCATGCTCGGCGAACTGCGTGCGGCCACCAACACCGATTACGCCATGTACGCTGTGGCTAACCGCGAGTTGATGGATCTGGCACAGAGCGCCTGATAAAGGCAGCGCAGGCTTGGCCTGCGCTGACTGCAGTAATAAAAAAGCCCCGCGATTGCGGGGCTTTTTTATGAGCGATGGTTATGCGGCGACTGTGGTTATCAGTCGTCGAAATCCATCCAGCCGCCCATCTCTTTCCAGCGGTTGACGATGCCGCAGAACAGCTCCGCGGTCTTCTCGGTGTCGTAACGTGCCGAGTGCGCTTCCTTGCCGTCGAAGTCGATGTCGGCGGCCTGGCAGGCTTTGGCCAATACGGTTTGACCGTACGCCAGACCAGCCAAGGTGGCGGTGTCGAAGCTGGAGAATGGGTGGAACGGGTTGCGCTTGATGCCAGTGCGGTTAACCGCAGCATTAAGGAAGCCCAGGTCGAAGCTGCTGTTATGGCCAACCAGGATCGCACGCTTGCAGCTGTTGGCTTTCAGCGATTTGCGCAGGCCACGGAAGATTTCCGTCAGCGCATGCTCTTCAGTGACGGCCATGCGCAGCGGGTGGTCGAGCTTGATGCCGGTGAAGTCCAGCGCCGCTTGTTCGATATTCGCGCCTTCAAACGGCTCGATACGGAAGAATTGTGTGTGCTCAGGGTAGAGGAAGCCGCCTTCGTCCATGCCGATGGTGGTGGCAGCAATTTCCAGCAGAGCATCGGTGGCGCAGTTGAAACCACCGGTTTCCACGTCCACGACTACCGGAAGGTAGCCACGAAAGCGCGCGGCCATCGGGTGGCGCGGGCCGGAGTGGCTGCCGCTTTCGGCTTCGTCGTCGTACAGGTCTTCACTCACGCTTGGTTCTCCAGCAGACGCCAGCGCAGGGTTTCACCGGCGCGCAGCGGGATAACGGTTTGCTCGCCCAATGGCAAGCTGGTCGGTGCGGTCCAGTCTTCACGCACCAGGGTGATGCTGTCGGTGTTGCGCGGCAGGCCGTAGAAGTCCGGGCCGTTCAGGCTGGCGAAGGCTTCCAGTTTGTCCAGCGCATTACGCTGCTCGAAGGCCTCGGCATACAGCTCGATGGCCGCATAGGCGGTGTAGCAACCGGCGCAGCCGCAGGCGGCTTCCTTGGCGTGCTTGGCGTGCGGCGCCGAGTCGGTACCGAGGAAGAACTTGGCGTTGCCACTGGTGGCCGCATCCAGCAGAGCGTCCTGGTGGGTGTTGCGCTTGAGAATCGGCAGGCAGTAGAAGTGCGGGCGAATGCCGCCAACCAGCATGTGGTTGCGGTTGTACAGCAGGTGGTGGGCGGTGATGGTGGCGCCGACGTTGGCCGAAGCGCCTTGCACAAACTCCACCGCATCACGGGTGGTGATGTGCTCGAACACCACTTTCAGGGTAGGGAAGCGCTCGACCACACGGCTCAGATGCTCACCGATAAACACCTTCTCGCGGTCGAAAACATCGATTTCGCTGCGCGTCACTTCACCGTGCACCAGCAGCGGCAGGCCGACTTCGGCCATGGCTTCGAGCACCGGGAAAATCTTGTCGATGCTGGTCACGCCAGAATCGGAGTTGGTGGTCGCGCCGGCCGGGTAGAGCTTGGCCGCATGCACAAAACCCGAGGCCTTGGCCGTGCGCACATCGTCAGGCTGGGTCAGGTCGGTGAGGTACAGCACCATCAGCGGCTCGAAACGGCTGCCGGCAGGACGGGCGCAGAGAATGCGCTGGCGATAGGCATCGGCTTCGCTGGCATTGCGCACGGGCGGCACCAGGTTGGGCATGATGATGGCGCGGCCGAAGGTGCGGGCGACATCGGCGACGGTATGCGGCAGAACGCCACCGTCGCGCAGGTGGATGTGCCAGTCGTCGGGACGCAGCAGGGTAAGGCGGTCAGTCATGGAAGCTTCCAGGCGGGCAAAACGTGGTGAGAATGCTACCGGAAAAGCCCCGTGGCAGCACGCTGAAAGCGGCTGTCGCGGGTAAAGCGGATTGAAGGCGGGGTTGGTTTATGGTCCGCCCCGAGCAATAGCCATAAAGCACTGCTCAAGTTTTCCGCCGTGGCACCGATAGACAGAAGGTAAGCCGTATTCCCTGGAGTCTGTCGTGCGACCCTACCCACTCGCGGTGCTCTGCCTGCTGGCAAGCCAGCCCGTCCTAGCCATCAGCTTCCAGACTCGTCTGGAGAAGATTGAGTGGCAGGTCGAAGGCGATCAGTTCGAGTGCCGCCTGTCGCAACCGATCACCGATTTCGGTTCTGGGGTGTTTGTACGCCGTGCGGGCGAACAGGTCACCTTCAGCTTGAAAGCCCGTGAGCGCTGGCTGGGGGCCGGTAATGCAACCTTGCTGGCGGCGGCGGCGCCCTGGCAGCCGGGGCGTGGTGATATCAACTTGGGCTCAGTCAGTGTGGTGCCGGCCGAGGTGCTGTTCAACAGTTCGCAAGAGCAAGGCACGCGCTTGCTGACGGGGCTGTTGGAGGGGCGCAGTCCTCTGGTACGCCATCGCGCAGCCATGGGGGGGGATGCGGTTGAGGTGCGCCTGCTGCCGGCCAAATTCAATAAGGCCTACCACGAATACCTGGATTGCACGGCCAAGCTGCTGCCGGTGAATTTCGATCAAGTGCGCAAGAGCCAGGTCGGATTTCCAGGTGGGGGGGTGGCGCTGGAACCACTGGCCCAGGCCAAGCTCGATATCATCCTCAGCTTTCTCAAGGCCGACCCCAGCGTCAATCGCATTCAGTTAGACGGTCATGCCGACAATGGCGGTAATCGCCTGACTAATCGCGATTTGTCGCGCCGTCGTGCGTTGGCTGTGATGGAGTACCTCAAGGCCAACGGCATTCCTGCCGAGCAGATCACCATGCGTTTTCATGGTGAGCGCTACCCGGTGGCGCCGAATAACAACGAAGCCAATCGGGCGAAGAACCGCCGAGTAACCATTCTGCTTGACCGGGTGCCGGAAGTTGCAGTGCCTCCTGCGCCAGCAGCGGAGCCGGCGCCTGCTGCTGCGGATCCTGCGGCCACCTCCTAGCACCTGCAACTCGTCTGTTGTCCAACAATTATCCGTCGCTTGGTCGTCACAAGCTGTCGCGCCTCTGTAAATCAGGCGGCATGGGCAGTAGAATCGTCGGTTTTCCCGCACAACCCCGTGGAGTTGATGGCATGGCCGACGTAAACAAGGTAGTCCTGGCATATTCCGGTGGCCTGGACACTTCCGTGATCCTCAAGTGGCTGCAAGATACCTATAACTGCGAAGTGGTGACCTTCACCGCTGACCTCGGCCAGGGTGAGGAAGTCGAGCCGGCACGCGCCAAGGCACAGGCCATGGGCGTCAAGGAAATCTATATCGACGACCTGCGCGAAGAATTCGTCCGCGATTTCGTCTACCCAATGTTCCGCGCCAACACCGTCTACGAAGGTGAGTACCTGCTGGGCACGTCCATCGCTCGCCCGCTGATCGCTAAGCGTTTGATTGAAATCGCCAACGAAACTGGCGCCGACGCCATTTCCCACGGCGCCACCGGCAAAGGTAACGACCAGGTGCGCTTCGAACTGGGCGCTTACGCGCTCAAGCCCGGCGTAAAAGTGATTGCCCCATGGCGCGAGTGGGACCTGCTGTCGCGCGAGAAGCTGATGGACTACGCCGAGAAGCACGCCATTCCGATTGAGCGTCACGGTAAGAAAAAGTCGCCGTACTCCATGGATGCCAACCTGCTGCACATCTCCTATGAAGGCGGCGTGCTGGAAGACACCTGGACCGAGCACGAAGAAGACATGTGGCGTTGGACCAAGTCGCCAGAAGCCGCGCCGGATACCCCAACCTATATCGAGCTGACCTACCGCGCCGGTGACATCGTCGCCATCGACGGCAAGGCCATGAGCCCGGCCACCGTCCTGGCTGAGCTGAACCGCATCGGCGGCGAAAACGGCATCGGTCGTCTGGATATCGTTGAAAACCGCTTTGTTGGCATGAAGTCCCGTGGCTGCTACGAGACCCCTGGCGGCACCATCATGCTAAAAGGTCACCGCGCCATAGAGTCGATCACCCTGGACCGTGAAGTCGCTCACCTCAAAGATGAGCTGATGCCGAAATACGCCAGCCTGATCTACAACGGTTTCTGGTGGAGCCCTGAGCGTCTGATGCTGCAACAGATGATCGATGCGTCTCAGGCCAACGTGAACGGCGTGGTACGGATGAAACTGTATAAAGGCAACGTGATCATCACTGGTCGCAAGTCTGATGATTCGCTGTTCGATGCCAATATCGCCACCTTTGAAGAAGATGGCGGTGCATACAACCAAGCGGACGCCGGCGGTTTCATCAAGCTCAACGCTCTGCGCATGCGCATCGCTGCGGGCAAAGGCCGCAAGATGCTCTGATAGACTTGAGCACCTGAGCCACACCAAGCCCCGGCCATAAGCCGGGGTTTGCATTTATAAGCCCACACAGCCGGGCATTGATGAGGAGACACCTGATGAGACTGCTGCATACCATGCTGCGCGTCGGCGATATGGATAAATCCATCGCGTTCTACACCGAAGTGCTCGGCATGACCCTGCTACGCCGCAAAGACTACCCAGAAGGGCAGTTCACCCTGGCCTTTGTCGGCTATGGCGATGAAGCGCACAACAGCGTGATCGAACTGACCCAGAACTGGGGCGTGGAAAGTTACGAGCTGGGCACTGGCTATGGCCATATCGCCCTGGAAGTGGCCGATGTGTACAAGGCCTGCGAAGACATTCGCACCCGCGGCGGCAAGATCACTCGCGAGCCCGGGCCGATGAAGCACGGCACCAGCATTCTGGCGTTCGTCGAAGATCCGGATGGTTACAAGATTGAGCTGTTGTCGCCGTCGCGCGCCGATTAAGGCCGGCTGAGTCAACTGAGCCACAAAAAAGCCCCGCAGTATAGCGGGGCTTTTTTGTTGGCTATATCGTTAAAGGTCGAAGTCGTATTCGGCCAATTGCTTGTGCAGGCGGCGCTCTTCAAGGAAGTTATCGATGATGCGGCGCTTGGTCAGGTTGGTCTTGGCCACCTCGACCGGTGCTTCGGCATCGTCCGCTTCTTCAGCAACAAAATCTTCGTCGAGCTCAAGTTCTTCTTTGTCAGTGCTCATTAGTTCTGCTCCAGGCTACAAGGGCCATTTGCGCACCTTATAACGGCAAAACCTGGGCGGGTAAAAAAGATTTTTTCAATGAGCTTATTGAGCGACTAAATAGTGGCTCAATCGTCGGAGGTTTTCTGTTTGTATTCGCACAGGTCTTCGATGCGGCAGCTGCCGCAGCGCGGCTTGCGCGCTTGACACACATAGCGGCCATGGAGGATCAGCCAGTGGTGTGAGTCGAGGAGAAATTCCTTGGGCACAAACTTCATCAGCTTGTTTTCCACTTCCACGACATTCTTGCCGGGGGCGATGCCGGTGCGGTTACTGACGCGGAAAATATGCGTGTCCACCGCCATCGCCAGCTGGCGAAACGCCGTGTTGAGCACCACGTTGGCGGTCTTGCGGCCGACGCCGGGGAGGGCTTCAAGGTCTTCACGGTTGTCAGGCACCTGACTGCCGTGCTTCTCGATCAGAATACGGCAGGCCTCGATTACGTTCTTGGCCTTGCTGTTGTAAAGGCCGATGGTCTTGATGTATTCGCTCAACCCCTCGACGCCCAAGGCGTAAATCGCCTCGGGCGTATTGGCCACCGGGAACAGTTTGGCGGTGGCCTTGTTGACGCTGACGTCGGTGGCCTGAGCGGACAGGGTGACCGCTACCAGCAGCTCGAACGGCGAACTGTAGGCCAGCTCGGTCTTCGGCTCGGGGTTGTCTTCGTGCAGGCGGCGGAAGATCTCGTAGCGCTTGGCGGCGTTCACTCGATCACTCCGGTCACCCGCACGCGGCGGCTTTGCACTGGAGCATCAACCTGCTGTGCCTTAGCTTGCTCGGCCAGCACTTCATCCACACGGTTTTTACAGGCGATCAGCAAGCCCAGCACGATAAAGGCGCCAGGCGGCAGGATGGCCAGCAGGAAGCCCTTGTACTCGGGGATCAGTGTCAGCTGCCAGTTGGCGGCGATAGGGCCGAACAGCAGGTGCATATTGGCCAACACCGCGCCGGTGCCGAACAGCTCGCGCAGCGCGCCGATCATCACCAGCACCACGCCAAAGCCCAGGCCCATCATCAGGCCGTCATAGGCGGCGCGGGCCGGGTCGTTCTTCGCGGCGAAGCCATCGGCGCGGCCGAGGATCACGCAGTTAGTAGTGATCAGCGGGATAAAGATGCCGAGAATCTGGTACAGCTCGTAGGTGAAAGCCTGCATCAGCAGTTCGATGCAGGTGGTCAGGGCGGCGATGATCATCACAAAGGCCGGCAGCCGCACCGCCGTGTTGACTACGCCGCGCACCAGCGATACGGCGGTGTTGGAGCACACCAGCACCACGGCACTGGCCAGCGCCAGGCCGAGGGCGTTGACCGCCGAGTTGCTTACCCCGAGCAGCGGGCAGAGGCCTAGCAGCTGCACCAGCGCCGGGTTGTTCTTCCACAGGCCGTTAAGAGTGATTTCGCGGTAGCTGGGACTAGCCATTGGACTTCACCTGGGCTGCGAACAGCTGCTCTTGATTGGCATCGAAATACTGCAGGGCTTTATGCACGGCCTTGACCACCGCGCGCGGGGTGATGGTGGCACCGGCAAACTGGTCAAACTCGCCGCGATCTTTCTTCACCGCCCAGCCATCCTCGCCGGGATTGCTCAGTGACTTACCGTCGAAGCTGCGAATCCAGGCGCTCTTGGCCAGCTCGATCTTGTCACCCAGGCCTGGGGTTTCCCGATGGCCGAGGACGCGCACACCGGCCAGGCGACCATCTGCCTGGATACCGATCAGCAAATGGATCGCGCCGCTGTAGCCGTCCGGCGCGGTGGCACGCAGGATCACCGCGCTGGGTTTGCCGTCTTTCAGGGCGATATAGGCGGTCTGCGGCGATTTACTGCCGAGCAGCGGGTCGTGCAGCTGGATGCTGTTGTCAAGTAGGTGATTGTCGTAGCTGCCCTGGGGCAAAATTTCGCTCAGTGCGCGTACCTGAGCTTCGCGCTCGGCGTTGGCGATGCGCCCGGCAGTGGCTTGTTGCAGTACGGCCACCAGGCCTACGGTGGCGATGGCAAACAGCCCGAGCACCAGAGCGTTCTTCAGCATCGAGCGGCTAATTTCAGGCAGGGCCACGGTTACTCTCCCAACTTGAAGCCGCGAGTCGGCTTGCGGTGGCCGTAGGTGCGCGGCCGCGTGTAATAGTCGATGGTCGGGGCTGCCAGGTTCATAAGTAGCACGGCGAAGGCGACGCCGTCTGGGTAACCGCCCCAGGCGCGGATCACATAGACCAACACGCCAACGCCTATGCCGAAAATCAGCCGGCCGAGGTTGCTGGTGGCGCCGCTGACCGGATCGGTGACGATAAAGAAGGCGCCGAGCATGGTTGCGCCGGTCAGCAGATGAAACAGCGGCGAGCCGTTAGAGTCCGAGCCTGAGCCGTTCCAGAACAGCAGGCTCATCACGGCCAGGCCCGCGAGCATGCCCACTGGCGCATGCCAGGTGAACAGGCGCTTGTGCAGCAGGTACAGGCCGCCGGCGAGGAAGGCCAGATTGACCGCCTCGGTGGCGGCGCCGCCGAGATAGCCGAACGCGGGGTGCTGCGCCCACAGCTCGTCAATGGTCAGGCTTTTATTGACCTTCAGTGCGTCCAGCGCAGTGGCCTGGGCCCAGCCGTCAGGCAAGTTGGCGATGCCGAGAATCTGTTGCAGCCCTTCAAGCAGGCCTACCGTATGCGGCGCTGGCCAGCTGGTCATTTCCACCGGGAAAGAAATCAGCACCACCACATAACCGAGCATGGCCGGGTTGAAGGGGTTCTGCCCGAGGCCGCCATACAGCTGCTTGCCGAACACCACGGCAAACCCGGTCGCCACCAAGGTCAGCCACCAGGGCGAATAGGGCGGCAGCGCCAGGGCCAGCAGTACAGCGGTCACCAGTACGCTGTAGTCCTTGAGGAAGAACAGCACCGGGCGTTTACGCAGGGCCAGGATAACCGCTTCAAAACCCAGTGCGCAGGCGCTGGCCCACAGCAGGTTGATCAACGTGCCGGCGCCGAACAGCCAGGTCAGGGCGAGAATCCCCGGCACCGTAGCCAGCAGCACCTGCAGCATCACTTGCTGGGTGCGATTGCTGCCCTTGGCGTGGGGCGATGTGATGCGGGGCAGGGCCATTGGCACTCCGGTTGTTGAGTTGGCTACGCAGGGCTGTTATCAGCTGCCAGCGTGCTCCTGTAATTGGCGTTCGGCATCGGCCAGGCGTTGACGTGCAGCCGTCAGGGCGTCTGCTGGGCTGTTGGCGTCACGTTCAAGCTTGCGTAGATCCGCACGGGCAAAGGCCACTTCGGTCTTCAACGCACGAGTGGTTTCATCAATCGGTTTTTTGTCGGTGCGCACCAGCTCAGGTGCCGGCTTGCCGGATGCGTCCTCGGCCTGGTGCAGCGCCTGCTCGGCGGCTGCCAATGCCTCGCGCAGGCTGATAAGCGCGGCTTCATCGCTGCCGGCTTTCTCGGCCTTTTTCAATTCGGCGCGCTTCATCGCCAGTTCGATCTTGGCTTTTTTCAGCGGATCGGAGGCTTCTGCATCGGGCGCTTTTGCGGGGGCGGTCGGTGCCTGGGCTTCCAGGCTGGCCAGCAGTTTTTCGGCGGCTTCCAGCTGGCTGCGCAGCTGCTGCAATTCGCTTTGCTGCTCGTCGTCGGGTGCTTCGAGTTTCTCCAGCTTGCGTACTTGCGCGCGTAGCATGGCAGCGTCGATTTTGGCTTTTTTCAGCGCGCCATCGTCGGCAGCGGGCTTGGCGATTGCTGCTGGCGCCTGGGCTTCCAGGCTGGCCAGCAGTTTTTCTGCGGCTTCCAGCTGGCTGCGCAGTTGCTGCAGTTCGCTTTGTTGCTCGTCGCTGGGTGCTTCAAGTTTTTCCAGTTTGCGCACTTGGGCGCGGAGCATGGCAGCGTCGATTTTGGCCTTTTTCAATGCGCCGTCGTCGGCAGCCGGTTTGGCGATTGGTGCTGGCGCTTGAGCTTCCAGGCTGGCCAGCAGTTTTTCTGCGGCGTCCAGTTGGCTGCGCAGTTGCTGCAGTTCGCTTTGCTGCTCATCGCTGGGTGCTTCAAGCTTCTCCAGTTTGCGAACTTGGGCGCGGAGCATGGCGGCGTCGATTTTGGCTTTTTTCACTGCGCCATCGTCGGCAGCTGGCGCTGCGGCCGGGGCAGGCGGGTTGGCGGCCATGGCGCTGTCGAGCGCTTGCTGGGCGCTTGCTGCTGCGCTGCGCAGCTCGTCAACCTGGGCCTGCAACTCGGGGCTGGCGTGGGTGGCCAGCTGCTTTTCGGCCTTTTTCAGGGCTACCTGGGCCATGCTGGCTTCGATCTTGAGTTTTTTCTGCTCGTCACTCAGTCCGGCCGGTTTGGCCGCTGCTGTATCACTGCTAGCCGTAGCGGGTGCGGCCTGGGCTTGCGCGGCCTTGGCTTGGGCTGCTTTGGCAGCGCGGGCCTGACGTTCGGCTTCTTTCTGCTCTTCAGCGCGGCGCAGGCGTTCCTGGCGCAGCTCGAAGCGCTGCTTCGACTGCTCGGCCTTGAGTTGTTTCTGCTCCAGATCGCGAATCTCACCCTTGGCCGCGCGGTAGTACTGCACCAGGGGAATGCTCGACGGGCAGACATAGGCGCAGGCGCCGCACTCGATGCAGTCGAACAGGTTATGTGCCTTGAGCTGCTCATGCTCCTGGCCGATGGCGAAGAAGTGCAGTTGCTGCGGCAACAGGCTGGCCGGGCAGGCTTCGGCACACTCACCGCAACGAATGCAC
The DNA here is from genome assembly GCF_902506525.1 of Pseudomonas sp. 9AZ. Taxonomy (NCBI): domain Bacteria; kingdom Pseudomonadati; phylum Pseudomonadota; class Gammaproteobacteria; order Pseudomonadales; family Pseudomonadaceae; genus Pseudomonas; species Pseudomonas sp. 9AZ. The sequence continues at coordinate 2,858,740 of NZ_LR733840.1, read as the reverse complement.
GGCATGGCTGGCGGTGGTGGCGGCAGCTCGGCTGTGGTCGAGGCCAGCAGGCAGTTGGTGGTCTTGATCACGGGTACGGCGAAGTCGGGCAGGGTAAAGCCCATCATCGGGCCGCCCATGATCAGACGGTTCAACTTGCTGCGGTTCAAGCCAGCAAACTCCAACAATTCACCCGCCGGCGTACCGAGCAGTACCTCGACGTTCATCGGTCGGGCTAGAGCCTCACCGGTCAGGGTGGTAATGCGCGAGATCAGCGGTTTGCCGTGCATCACCGCGTCATGGATGGCTACGCAGGTGCCAACGTTCTGGCAGAGCATGCCGATATCCGCCGGCAGGCCACCGCTGGGCACTTCCACGCCGGTAAGAATCTGGATCAGCTGTTTTTCGCCACCGGAGGGGTATTTGGTGGGGAATACCTTGAGCTGATAGCTGCGCTCGTTCAGCGCGCTGCGCACGGCGGCGATGGCTTCGGGCTTATTGTCTTCGATGCCGATCAGCACCTGATCCGGCTGGATCAGCTGCACCAGAATGTCGATACCGCTGATCATCTCGTTGGCGCGTTCGCGCATGAGCAGATCGTCGGCGCTGATATAGGGTTCGCACTCGGTGCCATTGATGATCAGCGTATGGATCTTCTGCGTTGGCCGCGCGTTGAGTTTCACTGCGGTGGGGAAGCCCGCACCGCCCAGACCGCTGATCCCTGCCTGGCGAATCAGCTCAACCAAAGCGCTGCTTTCCAGGTGACGATAGTCAGGCTGTGGACTCAGCTCGATCCATTCATCCAGCCCATCGCTTTCGATGACGATGGCTGGGGCGAGCATGCCCGAGACATGCGGGTAAGGTTGCGGGCCGATAAAACTTACGGTGCCAGAGGTCGGCGCATGCACGGGCACGCTGACAAAACCATTGGCAGCGGCGATCAGCTGGCCTTTCAGCACGCGCTCACCCACGGCGACTACAGGTTCTGCGGGCGCGCCGATATGCTGGTTGAGTGGCAGCGTTAGGCGCTTGGGCAGCGGCGCCGGCTGGATCGGCGTGCGGTTGGACAGCTCCTTGCGCTCGGCCGGATGAATGCCGCCGGGGATATCCCAGATACGTTCCTGCGCACTCATGCCGCTTGCTCCCGGTCACTGGCAATCAATTGGCCGGGGGCCAAGGGTTTTTCCCATTTCCAGCTTTGCACGGTGCTGCCCACTTCCAGCATGTCGATGCAGTCCACCGGACAGGGTTCGACGCACAGGTCGCAGCCGGTGCACTCGCTGACGATCACCGTGTGCATTTGCTTGGCCGCACCGACGATGGCGTCCACCGGGCAGGCCTGGATGCACTTGGTGCAACCGATGCACTCGGCTTCGCGGATGTAGGCAACCATCTGCGGTTTTTCGCCTTCCGCGGCGTCCAGCGGCTCGGCTTCAACGTCGAGCAGATCCGCCAACGCCTGAATGGTGGCTTCGCCGCCGGGCGGGCATTTGTTGATCTTGTCGCCGCCAGCAATTGCCTCGGCGTAGGGCTTGCAGCCCGGATAGCCGCATTGGCCGCACTGGGTTTGCGGCAACAGGGCATTGATCTGCTCGGCAATCGGGTTGCCTTCAACTTTAAAGCGCACCGCGGCGAAACCAAGAATCGCACCGGCCACCAGGCACAGGGCAAGCAGGGCGAGAACGGCGATCAGCACCAGGCTCATAGCTTGATCAGCCCGGTAAAGCCCATAAACGCCAGGGACATCAGCCCGGCGGTGATCATGCCGATGGCTGCGCCCTGGAAGGATTTGGGTACGTCGGCAATGGCAATACGTTCACGCATAGCCGCAAACAGCACCAACACCAGAGAAAAGCCAAGTCCAGCAGCAAAGCCGTTGGCGGTGGCCGTGATAAAGGTGAATTCGGCCTTGTTGGCGTTGAGCAGGGCCACGCCGAGGACGATGCAGTTGGTGGTGATCAGGGGCAGGAAGATGCCCAGTACGCGGTACAGCAGCGGGCTGGTCTTGTTCACCACCATTTCGGTGAACTGCACCACCACGGCAATCACCAGAATAAAGCTGATGGTGCGTAGGTATTCGATATCCAGCGGCTTCAACACGTACTGCTGCACCAGGTAGCTGCACATGGCGGCCAGGGTCAGCACGAAGGTGGTGGCCAGCGACAGGCCAATGGCCGTCTCGATCTTCTTCGAGACGCCCATAAAGGGACACAGGCCAAGGAACTGGACCAACACGAAGTTGTTGACCAGGATGGCGCTGACCATGATCAAGGCGAGTTCGGTCATTGCAGGTTCCGTGAATGGACGGGCAAAGGCCGCAGGAAAGGGGTGGCTATTATCGGTAAGCCGATCCTGCCATACAAGCCGGATCAGCCTTCCTGAGGTGCTGCCATAAGGCTAGCGCAGCCTGATCAGAGTGGCTGCGCTATTGGGTCGCAGGTTTACTTGACCCGCTGGCCTGGTTTGGCACCGCTGTCCGGGCTGAGCAGGTAAATCTCTTCACCGCCAGGGCCGGCGGCCAGCACCATGCCTTCGCTGATGCCGAACTTCATCTTGCGCGCGGCCAGGTTGGCCACATACAGGGTCAGGCGGCCTTCCAGCTTGCTCGGGTCCGGGTAGGCGCTCTTGATGCCGCTGAACACGTTGCGTTTGGCGTCACCGATATCCAGGGTAAGGCGCAGCAGCTTGTCTGCACCTTCAACGAACTCGCACTTCTCAATCAGGGCGATACGCAGATCGACCGCAGCAAAGGCGTCGAAGGCGATTTCGGCGGCCAGCGGGTCTTTCGTCAGCTCGCCGTTCCCAGCAGCTGCTGGAGCGGCTTCGCTGGCGGCCAGGTCTTCTTTGGAGGCTTCGATCATGGCGTCGATTTTCGCAGGCTCGATACGGGTCAGCAGAGCGCTGAACGGGTTCAGCTGGTGGTTGGCCAGCAGTGTTTGGTGGTCGTCCCAGGTCAACGGCGCGACATTGAGGAAGGCCTCGGCGTCGCTGGTCAACTGCGGCAGCACTGGTTTCAGGAAGATCACCAACTGGCGGAACAGGTTTACGCCCAGGGCGCAGATGGCCTGCACTTCATCCTGCTTGCCGTCCTGTTTGGCTAGGGACCAGGGCGCTTTGTCGGCGATCCAGGCGTTGGCGCGGTCGGCCAGGGCCATGATCTCGCGCATGGCGCGGGCAAAGTCGCGGGCCTCGTAGGCTTCGGCAATGCTCGGTGCGGCGGCCTGGAAGGCCTCGGTCAGCTCGGGTGCGGCATTGCCGGCTACCAACAGGCCGTTGTTGCCTTTGTGAATAAACCCGGCGCAGCGGCTGGCGATATTGACCACCTTGCCGACAAGATCCGAGTTGACCTTCTGTACGAAGTCTTCCAAGTTCAGGTCGAGGTCATCCACGCCACGGCCCAGCTTGGCCGCGTAGTAGTAGCGCAGGTACTCCGGGTTCAGATGATCGAGGTAAGTGCGCGCCTTGATAAAGGTGCCGCGCGATTTGGACATTTTCTGCCCGTTGACGGTCAGGTAGCCGTGAACGGCGACGGCGGTGGGTTTGCGGTAGCCCGCACCTTCGAGCATGGCTGGCCAGAACAGGGTGTGGAAGTTGACGATATCCTTGCCGATAAAGTGGTACAGCTCGGCGGTGGAATCCTTGCCCCAGAACGCATCAAAATCCAGCTCCGGGCGCTTGGCGCAGAGGTTCTTGAAGCTGGCCATGTAGCCGATCGGCGCGTCCAGCCAGACATAGAAGTACTTGCCCGGCTCGTCGGGGATTTCAAAGCCAAAGTACGGCGCGTCGCGGCTGATGTCCCATTCCTGCAGGCCGGAATCCAGCCATTCGGCGATTTTGTTGGCCACGGCATCTTGCAGAGCGCCGCTGCGGGTCCATTGCTTGAGCATGGCCTCGAAGTCCGGCAGCTTGAAGAAGAAATGCTTGGAGTCGCGCAGCTCCGGCACCGCGCCAGAGATGGCGGAGCGCGGATTTTTCAGCTCGGTGGGCTCGTAGGTGGCGCCGCATTTTTCACAGTTGTCGCCGTACTGATCTTCCGCTGCGCACTTGGGGCAGGTGCCTTTGATAAAGCGGTCGGCGAGGAACATGCCCTTTTCAGGGTCGAAATACTGGGTCACCGAACGGGTGGCGATATGGCCTTTGTCGCGCAGCGCGCGATAGATCGAGGACGCCAGCTCGCGGTTTTCGTCCGAGTGAGTTGAATGGTAGTTGTCGAACGCCACGCCAAAATCGGCAAAGTCGGCGGTGTGTTCGGCCTGCACGTTGGCGATCAGCTGTTCGGGCGTGATGCCTTCTTTTTCGGCGCGCAGCATGATGGCTGAGCCGTGCGCATCGTCCGCACAGACGTAGATGGCTTGGTTGCCGCGCAGCTTCTGGAAACGCACCCACATGTCGGTCTGGATGTACTCGAGCATATGGCCAAGGTGAATCGAACCGTTGGCGTAGGGCAGGGCGCTGGTAACGAGAATCTTGCGGGCTTGGCTCATGGGATCGGCTGCACTGGTAACTCAGGGAAGCCGGCAACTATATAGGGGCGGCGGATATTTTTCACCCTTGCGCGCGCAACGCCTGCGGGTGTGCGCCTATGGAGTTAGCCTGGGGTAAGATGCCAGCCTGCTTTACTCAGCCTTTCGGAGCCTTCCATGAGTGTCGTTACCCGCGCAGCGGTCGAAGCCGCCTTGTCCCAATACACCGACCCGCACCTGAATCAGGACCCAGTCAGCGCCGGTTGCCTGCGTGAGGTGGATATTCAGGGCGGGCAGGTCAAGGTGCGTCTGGTGTTGGGTTATGCCGCAGGGCTGTTCAAGAGCGGCTGGGCGCAGATGCTGCAGATGGCCTTGGAAAGCCTCGACGGCGTCGAGCGTGCGCAGGTGCAGGTCGACTGCGTGATCGAGGCGCACAAGGCGCAGGATCAAGTGCCGGCGCTGGCCAATGTAAAGAATGTGATTGCCGTGGCGTCCGGTAAGGGCGGTGTGGGCAAATCTACCACCGCAGCCAATCTGGCGCTGGCGCTGGCTCGTGAAGGTGCCAAGGTCGGCATCCTCGATGCGGATATCTATGGGCCGAGTCAGGGCATCATGTTCGGTATCCCGGAAGGTACGCGGCCGCAGGTGAAGGATCAGAAGTGGTTTGTGCCGCTCAAGGCGCATGGCGTGGAAGTGATGTCCATGGCTTTTCTCACCGACGAAAATACTCCGGTGGTATGGCGTGGGCCAATGGTGTCTGGCGCGCTGCTGCAGTTGATCACCCAGACCGCATGGGATGACCTGGATTACCTGGTGGTCGATATGCCGCCAGGTACCGGCGATATCCAGCTGACTTTGGCGCAGAAGGTGCCGGTGGCCGGTGCGGTAATCGTCACCACGCCGCAGGATCTGGCGCTGCTGGATGCCAAGAAGGGCGTGGAGATGTTCCGTAAAGTAAATATCCCGGTGCTCGGTGTGGTGGAAAATATGGCCGTGCATATCTGCTCGAACTGCGGGCATGCCGAGCATTTGTTCGGCGAAGGCGGCGGCGAGAAGCTCGCTGCGCAGTTTGGCGTCGATCTGCTGGCGTCGTTGCCGCTGTCGATGGCCATCCGCATGCAGTCCGATGGCGGTAAGCCAACTACCATCGCCGATCCGGAAAGTCAGATCGCGATGATCTACCAGGAAACCGCACGCAACGTCGGTGCGCGCATTGCTCAGGGTGGTGTGCAACAGGTAATGCCAACCATCGTGATCAGTGAAGACTAAATCGGGTGTGGCGCACGCAGGTGCGCCACATGCTGCTCACAGATAAATATGCGCCCATAAAAAAGCCCCGCACTAGGCGGGGCTTTTTCTCAAGCGGGTTAGTGCAGGTTATACAACCTGAACTTCCTCAGCTTGCATGCCTTTCTGACCACGGGTGGCCACGAAAGTCACTTGCTGGCCTTCTTTCAGGCTCTTGAAGCCATCGCTCTGGATAGCTTTGAAGTGTACGAAGAGGTCGTCACCGGACTGTGGGGTGATGAAGCCGTAGCCTTTTTCATCGTTGAACCACTTGACGGTGCCATTCTGACGATTCGACATGTTATGTCTCCTAACAAATTTATTAACAGCCCTGGAAAAGCCCAGGCCGGGACTGAGTGCAACGAGTACTAGGAGTCGGACGATGTTTGGATCGAAATCTAGGCATCAAGTAGCGATTCGCGGTGACACATGCAGCACAGTGGGCCAACCATACTCGCTTTTAACGCTAAGCGCGAATGCTCTGTGCATCTTTCTGTTATTTGGCGACAGATAGACGGTTTACCGTTTTACGTCCCGTGCTTGCTCAAGAGCCTTTGAACCCTGCCGCCGGCCCCGGTAAGATGCGTGCACTTTTCACCCTTCGCTACAGCAGGACAGCCGCCATGAGCATCAAATCGGATAAGTGGATTCGCCGCATGGCGCTAGAGCACGGCATGATTGAGCCCTTTGTTGAGCGCCAAGTGCGCGCTGAAGGTGCCCAGCCGCTGATTTCCTATGGCGTTTCCAGCTATGGCTACGATGTACGCTGCGCTGATGAGTTCAAGGTATTTACCAACATCAATTCGGCAACTGTCGACCCGAAGAACTTCGACGAAAAGAGCTTTGTCGATGTGAAAAGCGATGTTTGCATCATTCCGCCTAACTCGTTCGCATTGGCTCGCACTGTTGAGTTCTTCCGTATTCCCCGTGATGTGCTGACCATCTGCCTGGGTAAGAGCACTTATGCGCGCTGCGGCATCATCGTCAACGTCACCCCGTTGGAGCCAGAGTGGGAAGGTCATGTGACCTTGGAATTCTCCAACACAACCACTTTGCCGGCGAAGATCTATGCCAACGAAGGTGTGGCACAGATGCTGTTCCTGCAGTCCGATGAGCCTTGCGAAGTGTCCTATAAGGACCGCGGTGGTAAGTACCAAGGCCAGCTGGGTGTGACCCTGCCTCGAGCCTAAGCGGTTGATGGAACGAAAAAAGCCGGGCAATGCCCGGCTTTTTCATGTGTATCGGAAACTCAGGGAACCAGTGGCAGTTCGCGCTTATGGCGAGTGGCGTCATAGGTGCGCACGATGATGGCGTATGCCTCGTCGCGAACTGTCTGGCCGTGCAGGAAAGCGTCAATTTCGCTGTAGGTGACGCCATGCGCTTCTTCGTCCGGTTTGCCGGGACGCATTTCTTCCAGATCAGCTGTAGGCACTTTGAACACCAGATTCTCCGGTGCTCCCAGATGCTTGGCGATGGCGCGCACCTGGCCTTTGACCAGGCCAGACAGCGGGGCAAGGTCGCAGGCACCGTCACCGAACTTGGTAAAGAAGCCCATCACCGCTTCAGCGGCGTGGTCAGTGCCAATGACCAGGCCGTTGTTGGCGTTGGCAATGGCAAACTGCGCAACCATGCGGATGCGCGCCTTGATATTGCCGGTAACGAAGTCGCGCCGTGCATCACTGAGCTTCTGCAGATGAGTCACCTGCTCGCCAAGACCCGATACGCTGTCTGCGATATTCACCGTGTCTTCTTCATCAGCTCGAATGAATTTCAGTGAGTCCTGGGCGTCTTGTTCATCATGCTGGGTGCCGTGAGGGAGGCGCACGGCGATAAAGCGATAGGCCTGATCACCGGTTTCTGCCCGAAGCTCTTCCACAGACAGCTGTGCCAGGCGGCCGGCGGTCAACGAGTCAACGCCGCCGCTGATACCCAATACCAGCACCTTGAGGCCCGAGTTGCGCAGGCATTGCTTGATGAACGCCTTGCGCTTTTCGATTTGCGCCACCAGTGCGGCGGAGTCGGCAAAGGGCGGCACAACATCAAGTGCCGCAGCGATTTCGGCTTGGCGGTTGCTCATTTCAAAGTCCTCACTGGGAGCAGAACAAGTGGCTGATGCAGGTTGCGCAGCAGAAATGCTGGCGGTAACGCATCAAGCGTTAGCGTAATGACAAAGCTTACGTTGAACCGGTTGTGAAGTGCACGCTAGAGCTGCATGACTTTAAGGCGTAGAGCCTGTCGAAGGAAAATGCTCAGTTGTGATCGAAAACGGTATGAGAGAGGGCTACGCAGGCGTTGCACTGAATCGCGGTCAAAAGAAAGGGCGCTAAAAAGCGCCCTAAAACGATGATGATCTATGGAGTAAGTCCACTTGATCAGAGTGGTATGCCGCAGAATTGGTTCAGTGGCGGCCGACGAACGGTAGTCGGCCGCTGGTGAGCTTCAATTTGCAGGCATCAGCAGTAAACGTTTATTGCCATAGACCTTGTCGAGATTCTGCGATTGGAACGGGAAGCTCATGTAGCTGCCCTTAAGCCAGGCGTCGATGCCGTCTGCGTAATGCTTGCTGGCCGGGTTGCCGGATTGTCCGGAGCTGTTAAGGCCAATCAGGGGCTCTTCGCGGCCGAAGTCGACGACGATGCGCATAGCTGGAATTAGCCAGGTATCGAAGTTCTCGCCCCAGTTGTAAGCCGCTACATTCAGCGTGCCGTGGTCACCGCCTGCAGGGTAGGGGCCGCGATCCAGATAACCCTTGATGGCGTTGATGCTGGTGCGTTGGCTGGAGCTCATGTATTGCGCCAGTTGGCTGGTTTCGGTGGTCCAGTTGTAGGTGTGTAGCTTGCCCCATTGCCAAGCGCTGCGCTCACTGCCCAATTTGGTTTCAAGCAGGGTGACGGCGCCGGCCAGGCTGCGTGCCAAGATGGTCGGTTTATCTTCGCGCTGCGCCGTGCGGGTGTCATTCCAGAACGGGCTGTCTTCGCGGCCGAGCAAATGATCGGCCTGAGCGGAGTAGGAGTTATTAGCGGTATCGACTAGGGCTTTCCAGGCCGGCGTGCTGTCGGGGCCGAGTTCGTCGAGGAAGGTCTCCCGTGCGCTCTGGTGGAGGAACGCACTGTAGAGCGCGGCGTCCGCTGATGTTGCGGCCATCCTGCCGTCAAACTTCATCAGTCGGTCATGCGCTTCGCGTGCCTTGCTGCGTTCGATGGCGGGTAATGCATCGATGGCGGCTTGCAGGCCTTCCGCCATACCCGGTGCGCTGAACATATTTTGCAGTTTGGCGACAAAAGGCGAGGTCTGGTCGTACTGCATGGCAATCATACTTTGGGTGTCATGCCTGCCCGTTGCCGCCAGAGCGGCGATACGTTCGGCGCGTTCCGGGTAGAACCAGGAGTTGGACAGCTGCATGCCATAGCCGCGCGGTACGGTGCGGTGATTGGCGGTACCCAGCCAGCCATCTGGCGGGTCCTGATCGTAGGGGTGCAGCATCGGGTCGGCGAAGCCGTCCCAGTCATACTGGCTGTCCCAGCCGGGGGAGGGCATCAGGCCTAGGCCGGCGCGGCGGTTGGGGAAGCGCCCGGTAACTTGCCAGCCGATATGCTGCGCATCGGCGAAGACAATGTTCAATGGCATGGCGCGTACTTCACGGGTGGCCTCGAAGGCTTGCTCGACTGATTGCGCTCGCGACAGGTCGAAGAAAGCGTCCAAGGTCTTGTCAGCTTCAAACTGCGTAGTTTTCAGGGCCAAACCGTAGCGACTGCTCAGCTGCATGGGCTGCAGCATGTGTTTACGCTCGCCCAGTACCGAGTTCAGCAAGGGGCCATGACGGGTTTCGAAAATGGTTTCGCGAATCGGCCGCTCACCTTTGATAAAGAAGGTTTCCTGGCGTTCCTGCGCCGGTAGCCATTTGCCCTCGGCCAGGTAGTGCAGACGGCCGCCTTGCTGCTTGACCTGCTCAAGAAAAAGGTCCTGGTTGTCGCCCATGACCATGGTCATGCCCCAGCCCAGCTTGCCGTTGAAGCCAGCGACCACCGCCGGTACGCCTGCAATCGACACGCCCGCTGCCTGATATTTGGGTGAGCGAATTTGTACGAAATTCCACACGGACGGCATCGATAGCGGTAGGTGGGTGTCGTTGGCCAACAGGCTTTTGCCGCTGCGCGTACGTTGCGGGGCAAAGGCCCAATTATTGGAGGCGGCCACGCCGAGCATATGGGCGTCAGCAAACTGGCTGACAGCGGCGCTGACATCACTCAAACCCGCCAGTTGACCGTTAAGGTCGAGTCCTTTGAGTTTGGCTGCTTCTTCTAGGGGTAACGGCTCATCGGGGTAGGTTGGCAGCAGCCAGGCAAGCTGCTCGCTCCCGACCTTCTGCGCCAGTACCAAAGAGGCTATTTCTTCCTGCAGGTTGACTGCTAGGCCGAAATTCAGGAGGCAGAACACCAGTACCGAGTCTTCAGCCTTCCAGTACGCCGGGCGGTAGCCAGACTCGGCCAGGTCCATTGGCAGCTTGTCGCGGTAGCGGAACAGATAGGCGTTGACCCCGCGGGTATAGACCTCGAAGAATTTTTTAATCCGAGGCGAGGCGTTGCTGTAGAGCACTTCAGCGCTTTTTTTCAGGTTAACCGCGCGCATGAAACGGTCCATTTCCAGCACACCGGGGCCGGCCATTTCGGCCAGCCGGCCTTCAGCCATAAGCCGTAGGCCAACCATTTGGCTAAGCCGATCGCTAGCGTGCACGTAGCCCAAGGCGAACAACGCGTCATGGAAGGTGGTGGTTTCGATTAGTGGCATACCCAGCGGATTGCGGCGAATCACCACGCTTTGCGCCAGGCCCTTGACCCGCACGATGCCCTGATCAGGGTGCACGCTGTCGCTGTAGCGGCTGTTCAGGAATGACTGACAGCCCGTAAGCGCGACAACGGCCGTCAGTAAGGCGGCGACGCTTAGATGGGCCATGGGGCGTAACGCGCGCGCTAGCATGCAGCAGGCTCCTTGCGGATGGAAAACGGTCGGTTGGGGTGTGCGCTTTCCAGAAGCGTAAGCGCGCAGGTGAGGAGGTATTAAGTTAGCCAGCCGCCATGCACCTGACAAGGCGCATGGCGAGTGAGTCAGGCGCTTTGCCGCAACGGCGGTAAAGCCTCATCAAGCAGCCAACGAGCGGCGGCGCGGGCGGCTGCCTTGTGCTGCAACTCAAGCTCACTGAAACGTTGCTCATGCTGACGGCGTACGCTTCTTTCAAGCGCTTTCCAGTCGGCGTGGGTCGGCACCTGGGCGGTGGCGGTGAACAGCAAGTGAAAAACCTCACAGCGCGGGTCCTGACTGAGGCTGCTGTCGTAGTTATCCAGCAATACCTTGATCCGAATAGCACCTTCAATCAGCGGAAGCTGACCCTCAAGTAAGCAGCTGGCAAGGATGCGCAGATCACCACCAATGCGTTCGCGCTGTGTATTGAGTGCCTGAGTCTGGATTTTTTCCTGGGCCCAGACTCGCCGCCACAGATGCAGGGCGTAGAGCGCGAGCGCGGCAATCAATACAGCACTGCCAAGCAGGACAAGTAGCGTGAGGTTGTTCATCACAGGCTTATGCGCCGTGGCATTTCTTGAATTTCTTTTCGCTACCGCATGGGCATGGGTCGTTGCGGCCAACGTCTTTCAGGGCGTTGCGCGCAGGTTCCTGGTGGCCGTGGTTGCAGTGCGGGCCATGCACGTGGCCGTGATCATGGCTGTGTGCGTGATCGTGGTCGTGGTTGCAGTCAGGGCCGTGGACGTGTTCTTGCTGGGTCATGCGAGTTACTCCGGAATGTAATCGCCGGGAATTATCTCGCCATTGCGCGACATGTGCACGCTCTGTCCGAACAGCCAGCCGGTTTTTACTGCACCTTGTAGGCGGTAAGGGATGGGCTGGTCCGGTTTATCCAGGGCCTTGACGATCTGTCGCAGGTGGCGCCAAAGGTTTGTGCGCACCGGTATGGAAAAGTTGTGGTGGCCATGGGCCGGAACGGTAAATGAAACGCTCGATTCGCCTTCAGCCAGTTTGACCTGGTTCAGGTGCACCAAATAGTCCATCCCGCGGACAGGCAGGCTGAAATTATTGGGGTTATCGATGCGAAAGCGCAGCGTGAAATGCTGCTCCAACAGCTTGGCTTTAACGACGTCGACTTTAACGAGGCGTACTTCAGGCGACTTCAGATCGCCTGGAGAGGAGCATCCGCTAAGGCCTGACAGAAGGCCAAAAAACATCAATAGGCTGAGAATTCTTATCGTTTGCGCCTGATAAAACATTGCATACTCCGAATGACGCATCAGTGTAACAAGCAAGTGCTTGGCTGCCACCTGTTGTGACGGTAAAAAAACCTGCGCCATACTGAGCAACGAATAGGACAGGAGTATGACCATGGCTCGCTACGAAATTGCCTTCAGTGCGCAGCTGGTTCCGGGTGCCCAGTTGGAACTGGTGCAGGCCAACCTGGCCAAGCTGTTTCAAGCGGATGAACAGCGCCTGGCGTTGCTGTTCTCGGGGCGACGGATCGTGATCAAAAGCAACTTGGATGCAGTGGGTGCGGAAAAATATCGCTCGACCCTAGAGCGGGCGGGCGCCGTGGCTGAAGTGGCTTGCCTGGATGATGAGATCGAGGAAATCGAGTTGACTGCGCCGCCAGCGATGGCCGTCACGCCGATTGTGTCTCCGGCTGCTGCATCAGTGCAGGCGGGAAGTGGCCAGCCTGCTGGGCGCCTGAAGGTCGCGCCGCGAGATGAGTACATGGCCGCATTTAGCGAAGTTGATGCTCCGGATTTTGGCATTGCGCCACTGGGCGACGACGTTCAGGACGGCAAACCGCAGGTGCAGGCGCCAGCCCTAGACCTGTCGCAGTTCAGCTTGGCGCCGTCCGGCAGCGACATGGGCGAGGCTAAAAAAGCCCCAGCCGGACCACCACCGGATATTTCCCATCTGAAACTGCAGGACTAGCCTGCAATGCGCCGAGAGTCCTAGGAGGAGGCTCTCGGCTAAACACTGGGTGTCAGTGATCAGAAATAACTCGCGCAGCACTTCTTGAATTTCAGTCCACTGGCGCACGGGCAGGTATCGTTGCGGCCAAGTTTCAGCTCAACAGTAGGGTCAATGAAATACCAGTGGCCGTTGTTGCACACAAATGCCGAGCGTTCGCGGTTGCTGTGTGTGCCGCTTTCATCACGCCAGTGCGCGTTAAAGGTGACGTAGGCGTGCTGCGGTTCGCCTTCGATAAGCTGCGCTTCTTCAACCTCAAGCCCGAGCCAGGTGCTGTCCAGGCTCCAGGCCAGGATGGCGTCACGGTCGAGGCCAGCATGCTGGGCGGCAAGTGTGCTGCGCACCAGGTAATCGATCAGTCCCAGGGTGTAGGCGCTATAGCGTGAGCGCATCAACGCTTCTGCGCTAGGGGCTGGAATGCCTGCGTGATAACGACCGCAGCAGGATGCCAGCGGTTGGTCGCTGCCGCATGGGCAAGGTGTGCTGCTCATGGCTTTACCACCAGTACTTGCCAAAATTTTCCGGGTTGGCCCAGAACTTGGCGTTCAGCCAGTCAGGTACTTGCTTGTATTCCAGCAGGTCGTAGGTGAATAGATTGAGCGTCTGCTCATCGCGCTGGAAACGCTCACTAGCCTGAAGAGCCAAGGCAAAGAAGTCGGTTGCTTGCCACTCACAGGCCTGCAGATCGACCAGCACAGCCATTCGGCTGGCATTCAGGTTGCGAATTCCCCCAAGCAGCTCCAGTCCGGTACGTTTTGGCAGGTGTTCAAGGCAGTCGACAATCAGAGCCAGATCGAAACGTTGGGCGGCTACTTCATTAGATAGAACGCCTGCATCCGCGTGCACCAAGTGGCAACTTGGATGAGCCTGGATAAATGCTTCAATGGCAGGTAGTTTTCGGCTACCGACTACCAACAGGCGTTCTGGCGTGTAGCGTGCCAACAGGGCGGCAAGGGCTTGCTGGGGTGTTCGGGTGGATGGGGTTGCAGGCATAACGGCTCCTCGCTCAAGTGTGCAGAGACTAACGTGCTGCAGTAATGCGGCCTAGTGCGGATCGTGCTAGTAATGTGTTTGCATATTCTCTGGCATATTTTGTTACTGGCGTCTTTACTTCGTCAGTATCGGTTTTTGCCGATTTACCAATAGGAGACGTATATATGAGCATCACCAGGAAAGCATTACCCCTGATTGTCGCGAGTACCTTTTTGACCGGTTGTGCCGGGCTACAAAAAACGGATTGGCCAACCTGTGCCGCAATCGGCGGTGTAGGTGGTGCTGCTCTGGGCGCTATTGAAAGCTCCTCGTGGGCCGGTGGTGGTGCCGTCGTAGGTGCCGGTATGGCTGCTGCTTATTGCTGGGTTCATGGCGCCAGCGATGAGCAGGTTGTTGTGGTTGAAGAAGTGGTTGAAGAGGTTGTCGTTGCTGAACCAGCTGAAGCCGTACGTGTAGAGCTGGACGTCAAGTTCGACTTCGACAAGGCTCAGGTCAAACCAGAAAGCTACGGTGACATCAAAAACCTGGCTGACTTCCTCACTCAATACCCACAAACCACCACCGTGGTTGAAGGTCATACCGACTCCGTCGGTAGCGACGCATACAACCAGACCCTGTCCGAGCGTCGTGCCAATGCGGTGCGTGATGTACTTGTTAACCAGTACGGCGTAGGTAGCGATCGCGTTAACGCTGTGGGCTATGGCGAAACTCGTCCGGTTGCGGACAACGCCAGCGCTGATGGTCGTGCCGTGAACCGCCGCGTAGAAGCAGAAGTAGAAGCTCGTCCTTGATCGTCTGACTCCAGACGTTCTGAAGAAAACAAGCCAGGCCCTCTAGGGGTCTGGCTTGTGTAGCTTCCAGGGTAGGTCTTTACTCCTAAGTTACCGGCAGTAGCCGGTATTACAGGAGATTCCTACCATGAGAGTTAGATCCATCATGGGGCTAGCCCCCATTCTCTTGGTCAGCAGTGTTCTTTCAGGTTGCGTCACAACTTCCAGTACGGGAGATGCGCCGCTCAACCAAGGGAACTGGCCCCTGTGCAGTGCGATTGGCGGTCTGACCGGTGCAGGTCTGGGCGCAATCGAAAGTTCTACGTGGGCAGCAGGTGGAGCGGTGGCCGGTGCGGTCATTGGCACGCTGATTTGCTACGCCCAGGATGGTGATGAAGACGACGACGGCGTGTTTGACCGCCGTGACCGTTGCCCAGGAACCCCGCCTAATACACCGGTTCACCATAACGGCTGCCCGATCAAGGAATATACCGGTACGCCTGCCGAAGCAGAGCCTGAGTCCATTGAAATGGTGGAGTCGGTTCGGGTAGAGCTGGATGTTAAGTTCGATTTCAACAAGTCCGACGTTAAAGAAGACAGCCAGGCCGATATCAAAAGTCTTGCTGACTTCATGAAGCAGTACCCGCAAACCACCACGACTGTTGAAGGGCATACCGATGCGGTGGGCAGTGATGCATACAACCAGGGACTTTCCGAACGGCGGGCGAATGCTGTGCGTGATGTACTGGTCAATCAACATGGTATCGACAGCAGCAGGGTTTCGTCGGTCGGCTATGGTGAATCGCGACCGGTAGCGGATAACGATACTGACTCCGGGCGTGCAATTAATCGTCGTGTTGAGGCGGAGGTTGAAGCGCAGCCGTAACCGACGTGATCCGCTGTTAGGCCG
This sequence comes from Pseudomonas sp. 9AZ, assembly GCF_902506525.1. NCBI lineage: Bacteria > Pseudomonadati > Pseudomonadota > Gammaproteobacteria > Pseudomonadales > Pseudomonadaceae > Pseudomonas > Pseudomonas sp. 9AZ. Next base: position 2,843,336 of record NZ_LR733840.1, on the reverse strand, counting down.
TTGCGAAGCCATCTGCTATGTTCGCAACGGCCTAACAGCGAAGCGTAGTTTTAAACCAGTAAAAGCTGTGAAGGCATTCGTTCCCCATGGTTTTTACTGGTCTTCTGGCAGCTCACTCCCAAAGCAGATAAGGTGCAGCGAAATAAAAAACTGCCGGGGGCGGATATGAAGGTATTTCTGACGTTGGGTAAGGTGCTGACGGCATTATTCTGGGGTGTTGTACTGGCAAACCTGCTGCAGCCCTTTGCACAACCCTTTGCGCTGCTGTTGAACGGCGCTGGGGCTTTTATTCTGCTGATCCATGCCCTTGAACTGTGGTTTTTTAGCAAGCGCATCGCCGCTTGCCCCAAACCGGCTCACGAGCGTGTGCACGTCATGCTGTTCGGCGTATTTCAGTTGCTTGGGCTGCCCGCTGAGCCAGTAGCCGAGCCTGAGCCAGCGCAGCATATGGAGGCCGAAAATGCGTAAGCTCATCGTCCTCGCTGCGCTGTTCAGTCCGCTGGCATTAGCCCAGGCGGTGATTGAAGTTGATTCCCATGCGGTTATGCGTCTACCCAGCACTACCAGCGTGTTGCTGTTAGACCGTCTGGCGATTGCCGATAATGGCACCTTGCTGATTCCATCCGGCTTGACCGAAATTCGTGTCGCACAGCTGCACCTGGGGCGTGATGCACGGCTGGCGATTGCCCCTGGTGATCAGGTGTTGCGGCTTGAAATTGAAACCGCCGATATTGCCAGTGGCGCACAGATCAGCGCGCGTGGCGCACGCGGCAGTGCTGAAAAGCCGGCGCTGCCGGGGCGCAACCTGAGTCTGCGACTGCAGGCCGTTACCCTGGAAAATTTAGTGCTGGATGCCCGCGGCGGCACAGGTGCGCCAGGCTATGCAGGTCTGGCTGGTGCTGATGGCAAGCCAGGTGGCTGCACCTGGGGTGAAGCCAGTCGCGGTCATGATGGTTTAAATGGGGGCGACGGCCAGCCGGGTGCTGCCGGTGCGCAGGTGCGCTTGGAAGTGCCACAGGATTTCCCTGTTGAGCAGGTACAGGTGCGTTTGGATGGCGGCAGTGGCGGTCAGCCGGGCGCGCCTGGTGCAGGCGGTCAAGGCGGCGTGAGCAAGGGTTGCTGGTTGTACAGCACCGATGGCGCTCGCGACGGCAAGCCAGGGCAAGCAGGGCGGGCTGGTGAGCCAGGCCCTGCAGGTGCGCTGAATATCGTGCAGTTCTAAGCTGCTTTGAGGGCCAGCCGCTGCCCGAAAGCAGCGGCTGTGTAAGTAGGTTTAGAGCGAAGGGCGCAGGCCCGCGATTGTTACCACCAACAATCCCAGCAACAAGTTGATACCAACCAGTCGTCGAATACGCCCAAGCACGGCGCCACCATTCGGCCAATCTTCTGCCGCCACGGCGCGTCGTAACTCAGGTAGTTGCAGTGCCTGAATCCGCAGAAACAGCGCCAGCATGGCGATATACAGCCCCATCATGATGTGCACGTAGCGCGGTGCGGTATCGAAGCCGCTAAAGCGCAGGTGCAGCATGCCTACACCGGTGACCGGCAGCACAATCACCGCCGCCCATACCCAGTAGAAAAACCGTGGGAAGACCTCCAGCCAGAGTTTCAGGCGCGGTGGGGCTTCCAGTGCGGCGACTGCGGCTGGGCGCAGGATCATCCACGCGAAGAACATACCGCCCACCCAGATCAGGGCTGCGAGCAGATGCAGGCTGTAGACGAAAGCGTATGGGGTCATGCAGGCACTCCTGTTTAGTTGAGGCGCTTTTTGCGATCTGCGGCGCGTCGGCCCTGCTGCGATAGAAACAGGCTCTCGCTCGCGAGTTCGTAAACAGGGCCTAAGCGATTCAGCGCTGGATCGATTAGCGCGCTATGATAGCCGCCGATTACAAACACTGAAAATTTATCCAGCCTTTTCGCGTCAAAATCCCCATGCTCAGTACCGAACTCAAGTCCCAGATCCAGGGCGCTTACTCCCGTTTCCTCGAGGCCAAGTCGCTCAAGCCGCGCTATGGCCAGCGCCTGATGATTGCCGAAATTGCCAAAGTGTTGGGGGCGATTAAAACGGACGACGAAGGCCGTCGCCTGGGTGACCCTGCCGTCGTAGCGGTCGAGGCCGGTACCGGTACGGGCAAAACAGTGGCCTACAGCCTGGCGGCGATTCCCACTGCCAAGGCGGCGGGCAAGCGCCTGGTGATCGCTACGGCCACCGTAGCCCTTCAAGAGCAGATCGTGCACAAGGATCTGCCGGACCTGATGCGCAATAGCGGCCTGAATTTCAGCTTTGCCCTGGCCAAGGGCCGAGGGCGTTATCTGTGCCTGTCCAAGTTGGATATCCTGTTGCAGGAAGGTCAGGCGCAAAGCGCCACCGCCCAGCTGTTCGAGGAAGAAGGCTTCAAGATCGATGTGGATGAACAGAGCCAGAAGCTGTTCACCACGATGATCGAAAAACTCGCCGGCAATAAATGGGACGGCGACCGTGACAGCTGGCCGGAAGAGCTGGAAGACACGCGCTGGTCGCAACTGACCACTGATCACAGCCAATGCACCAACCGCCATTGTCCGAACTTTCAGCAATGCGCCTTCTACAAGGCACGCGAGGGCATGGGCAAGGTGGACGTCATCGTCACCAACCATGACATGGTCCTGGCTGACCTGGCCCTGGGCGGCGGTGCGGTGCTGCCGGACCCGCGCGACACCCTTTACGTGTTCGACGAAGGCCATCACCTGCCGGACAAGGCCATTGGCCATTTCGCCCACTTCACCCGCTTGCGCTCGACTGCCGATTGGCTGACCCAGATCGACAAGAACCTGACCAAGTTGCTGGCACAAAATCCGCTGCCCGGGGATCTAGGCAGGCTGATCGAGCAGGTTCCGGAACTGGCGCGGGAGCTCAAAACCCAGCAGCAATTTATGTTCGCCGCCTGTGAGCAGGTGGCCGATTTCAAACCGGGCGAGGATATGCAGGGCCGCGAGCGGCCGCGCCATCGCTTTATCGGCGGTGTGGTACCGGAGCACTTGACCGAGCTGGGTCTGGAGCTGAAAAAGGGATTTTCCAAGCTCAATGATCTGTTCACTGGCGTAACGGAACAGCTCAAGGAGGCCATGGATGGTGAGGGCTCTGTCGGTATCGCCAGTCACCAGGCTGAGGAATGGTACCCGCTGTTCGGCAGCCTGCTGGCGCGGGCCAAGGGCAATTGGGAGCTGTGGCTAGCCTTTACCGCTGAAGACCCGGAGGAAAGCCCGCCCATGGCGCGTTGGCTGACCCTGGCCGATAGCGGTGCACTGTTTGATATCGAGGTTAACGCCAGCCCGATCCTGGCGGCGGAAACCCTGCGGCGTAATCTGTGGAATGTCGCCTATGGCGCCCTGGTGACTTCGGCCACCCTGACGGCGCTGGGCACCTTTGATCGCTACCGTATGCGCGCCGGTTTACCGAAAGTGGCGGTTACCACCGTGGTGCCGAGCCCGTTCCATCATGCCGACGCCGGTGTGCTGCGGGTGCCCAACCTGAACGCCGATCCGCGTGATGCGGTGGCGCACACGGCTGCGATTATTCGCGAGCTGCCTGGTCTGGTAGAGGGTTCACGCGGCACCCTGGTGCTGTTTTCGTCGCGCAAGCAGATGCAGGAAGTTTTCGACGGCCTAGAGCGTGACTGGCGCAAGCGGGTGTTTATCCAGGGCAATCTGTCAAAACAGGAAACTTTGAACAAACATAAGGCGCGGGTCGACAGCGGTGAAGAAAGCGTGTTGTTTGGTTTGGCCAGTTTTGCCGAGGGTGTCGACCTGCCGGGTGCCTATTGTGAGCACGTGGTGATCGCCAAGATACCCTTCGCCGTGCCGGATGACCCTGTGGAAGCGGCCTTGGCCGAGTGGATCGAAGCACGTGGTGGCAACCCCTTTATGGAGATTGCCGTGCCGGATGCTTCGCTACGTCTGGTGCAGGCCTGCGGCCGACTGCTGCGTACCGAAGCGGATCGCGGCATTATTACGTTGCTGGACCGGCGTGTGGTCACCCAGCGCTACGGCAAGTCGATTCTTAATGCTTTACCGCCATTTCGTCGGGAAATCAGTTAACACTTCACTGGCTTGGCAACTCATCGCGCCATGTCGGTTCCAAGTGACGCGTAAACAACGTCCTGGTTCACATCAGGACCTGAATTTGGCCTTGGGCATTGCTGCCCAAGGTGGTTGAAACAATGGGGGAGTGTGGTTCGTGAAGGGTAAGCGCAGGCTGCAAACGGCTGTTCTGGTATCAGCGCTCGCGGGCTTTATCGGTGCAGCCATGGCGAAAGAGCCGCAGGAGCTGTTCAACTTTGTGCGGCCGATGGATGCTGTGCAGGTCACCACGCAAGATGCTGACCTGCCTAATCGCATTGGCGAACCGACGCCGCAAGGCGAGGTGCTACGCCGTGTGACCTTTCACACCGCTGCACAGCCGAGTTTGAAGCTTACTCCGCAAAGCGGCAGCTGGGACTGGTCGCAGCAAACTCAAATGAGCCTGCGTGTGCAGAACGCCATGGATTGGGCGCTGACCCTGGATGTGTTGATCGAGAGCACGGATGGTCAACGCTTGAGTGCGCGCATTGCCCTGCCTGCCGGTCCCGCGCAAACCCTGTTGATACCCTTACAAGCCACGTCGCACCGCGATCACGGCATGCGCGCCGGTGTACCGATGCCCTGGACGCACAAGGGCCAGCGGCTGCTGTTGGCGGACACCGTCACGGGTGCGCTGGACCTGAGCAAGGTCAGCGCGGTTACCCTGTCCATGCCGCAGCCGAAAGCTGCGCAACATATTCTGATCAGCCAGTTTGGCGTGAACGCCGAGCCACTTTCGGCGGCGGCCTATGCTGGCATCGTCGACAGTTACGGCCAGTACTCGCGGGCTGATTGGCCGGGCAAGGTCAAGAACGACGAGCAATTGCAGCAGGCTGTGGCTCAAGAGCAGAAGCAATTGCATACCTGGCTGGCTGAACGCCCTGCGCAGGACAAGTTTGCAGGCTGGACCGGTGGGATGCCATTTGAGGCGAGCGGCTTCTTTCGCACCGAGAAACGCGACGGCCGTTGGTACCTGGTAACGCCAGAGGGCCATCCGTTCTACTCGCTAGGCGTGAATGCGGTCACTGCGCAGCAGAGCGCTACTTACGTCGAGGGGCGTGAGGCGATGTTTGCCGGCTTGCCACAACCGGGTGAGGCGCTGGCGGCCTATTTCGGCACGTCCGACAGCCGCAGCGACACCGGCGCCAACCAGGGCCGGGCTTTTGCCAGCGGGCGCTGGTTCGATTTCTACAAGGCCAACCTGCAGCGCAGCTATGGCCAGGTTGACCCCGCGGCCTGGCGTACGCTGAGCCAGGATCGTTTGCAGGCCTGGGGTTTCAATACCCTAGGGAACTGGAGCGAGCCGGCCTTTGGCAGCGATACCCGCATGCCGTTCAGCATCCCGCTGTCGATTCATGGCGATTACGCCACTATCAGCACCGGCGTTGATTGGTGGGGCGCGATGCCTGATCCATTCGACCCGCGTTTTGCCATGGCCACCGAGCGCGCTGTGGCGATTGCCTCGCGCGATCACCGCGACAATCCCTGGCTGCTCGGTTATTTCGCCGATAACGAATTGGCCTGGGCTGGCCCGGCGGATGACCCCAACGGCCGTTACGCCCTGGCCTACGCCACGCTGCGCCTGACCACCGATGTGCCGGCCAAGCGCGCCTTCCTCAAGCAGCTGCGCGACAAGTATCGCAATCAGAATGGCCTGTCTCGCGCCTGGGGTATCGAGCTGCCGGCCTGGGAGCTGATGGAAGATCCGGGCTTTAAGGCGCCGCTGCCAAGCGCCGAGTACCCGGCCATCGAGAAAGACATGCAGGCATTCTTGCGTCTATATGCCGAGACCTACTTCAAGACTATTGCCGACTCGCTCGACTGGCACGCGCCCAATCACCTGCTGCTGGGCGGACGTTTCGCCAGCAGTATTCCCGAGGCGGTGAATGCCTGCGCCGAGTTCTGCGATGTATTGAGTTTCAACTTCTATACCCGTGAGCCGCAGCACGGTTATGACTTCGCCATGCTGCGCCAGCTGGACAAGCCGCTGATGGTCACCGAGTTCCACTTCGGCTCGCGTGACCGTGGGCCGTTCTGGGGCGGTGTTGCCGAGGTTTATAAGGAAGAAGAGCGTGGCCCGGCCTATGCGCATTTCCTGGCCAAGGCCCTGGAAGAGCCGCAGATCGTGGGCTTGCACTGGTTCCAGTACCTCGATCAGCCGGTTACCGGGCGTTTGCTGGATGGCGAGAATGGTCATTTGGGCCTGGTCGCCATTACCGACCGGCCTTGGGATGGCTTTGTCAAAGCCGTGCGCAAAGCCAACCTCGATGTGCCTAAAACGCTGCTCAAGCCTGTTACTGCGCCAGTTCCTGCGGCCCCGTAAACGGCTATTCGCCTAGCTGATAGTAGGATTACCAGCCTTGTGCTGGGTTCACCGCAGGCGTCAGAGCTGAAACAATCTGCCGAACATTTGGCCGAGTATAAAAAGGGGGCAGGGTGGTGCAGATACAGGGTTATTTCGACCTCAAGTTCGAAGCGCTGAGAGACGCCTTTGCGGCACTGTTCGATGAGCCACAGGAGCGCGGTATGGCGCTCTGCGTGCAGGTCGGCGGTGAAACCGTGGTGGATTTGTGGGCCGGGGTTGCCGACAAGGAGGGTCAGCAGGCCTGGCACAGCGACACCATCCTTAACCTGTTCTCCTGTACCAAGACCTTTACTGCAGTCACCGCCTTGCAACTGGTGGGCGAGGGCAAGCTGGAACTGGATGCGCCAGTCGCACGCTACTGGCCCGAGTTCGGCGACGCCGGCAAGGGCAAGATCACCCTGCGTCACTTGCTCAGCCATCAGGCCGGGCTGCCTGCCTTGCGCGAGATGTTGCCGGCCGAAGCCTTATACGACTGGCATGCGATGACCACGGCTCTGGCCGCCGAACAGCCTTGGTGGCCATTGGGTGAGGGCCACGGTTATGCGCCGATCACCTATGGCTGGCTGGTGGGTGAGGTTTTGCGCCGAGTTGAGGGGCGTGGGCCGGGCGAGTCCATCGTCGCGCGCACGGCCAAACCACTGGGTCTGGATTTTCATGTCGGTCTGGCCGACGAAGAGTTCGACCGGGTGGCGATCATCTCCCGTGGTAAGGGCAACTTTGGCGACGCCGCAGCCCAGCGTCTGCTCAAAACCATGATGAGCGAACCAGCGGCCATGAGCACGCGGGCCTTTACCAACCCGCCGTCGATCATGACCAGTACCAATAAGCCTGAGTGGCGGCGCATGCAGCAGCCTGCGGCGAATGGCCATGGCAATGCCCGTAGTCTGGCCGGTTTCTACAGCGGTCTGCTGGATGGTCAGTTGCTGGAAAGCGAGTTGCTGGCCGAGCTGACCCGTGAACACGCGGTCGGTGAAGACAAGACCCTGCTGACCCGCACCCGCTTCGGTTTGGGGTGCATGCTGGATCAGCCCGAGGTTGCCAACGCCACCTATGGCATGGGGCCGCGCGCTTTTGGTCACCCTGGAGCCGGCGGTTCCATTGGCTTTGCCGACCCGGATCGGGATGTGGCCTTCGGGTTTGTCACCAACAACCTAGGACCGTTCGTCTTGATGGACCCCCGTGCGCAGAAACTTGCGCGTCTATTGGCTGATTGTTTGTAGCCAGCTCGGCTAAACTGCTGCGCAACATGGTTTGGCCCGCCGCCCGCGCGGGCCACTGACTGGCTTCTTTTTGCTTACCACGTGTGGATACCCGATGCTCGCCAACAAAACTCTCGCCATCGCTTTGTGTGTACTGATCAGCGGTTGCAGCCTTTTCGAGAAATCCGAAAAGCCCGCGCCGAAAGCGGTGCCAATGCCGCCGCCGGCAGTGACTCAGGCCTGGTTGGATGTATACGAGCCGAAGGTGCGTGAAGCGATCAAAGGCACCCATTTCGAGTTTGAGCGTCGGGAAAATCTGCTGGTGGTCACTGCGCCGGTGCAGGGCTCCTTCAACCCGGATCGTCCGCACATGATGCTGCCAGCCACCCTGGCCCCGCTGAGCCGCATGGCCAAGTTGCTGGAAAGTGATGAAACCATCGGGGTGTTGATTCTCGGCCATGCTGACAGCAGCGGTGAAGTAAACGCCAACCGTGATCTTAGCCAGCAACGCGCCCGTGCATTTACCTCGATTTTCCGCCTTAGCGGGCTCAAGCAGAACCGTTTAATGGTCAAGGGCCTGGGCTCGGACATGCCGCGTGCGGCCAACGACAGCCAACAAGGCCGTGCGCTGAATCGCCGGGTGGAAATTCTCCTGACCTCGAAAGCCACCCTGAACGCGCTTATCGCCAAATACAGCCAGCCGGCAGCGGCTCCCGCCCCAGCAGTCGCGGCCAGCAAAACCGTAGCAGACAAAAACGCCAAAACTGTCGCCAAGGCCGATAAGCCCGCCAAAAGCCAGTAAGGGCTTTGTCGCGGCGTGTTGCCGCAGATCAAGCCAAATAGAGCGCTCGCGGGTAAGCTAGGCACCATCTGTTCGAGAGGATGTGCCCATGACTCAAACCCTGGCTGATATGCGCCGTGACTACACCCGTGATGGCTTGAGCGAAACGCAGGCGCCGCTCGAGCCGTTTGCGTTATTTGAGCAGTGGTTTGCCGAGGCGGTGAAAACCGAGCAGGTACCGGTCGAACCCAATGCCATGACCCTGGCGACCGTTGATGCCGACGGTCGCCCGCACTGCCGGGTGCTGTTGCTCAAGGGGCTGGATGCGCGCGGCTTCACCTTCTTCAGTAATTACGACAGCGCCAAAGGTCAGCATCTGGCTGCCAACCCCTTTGCCGCCATGACCTTCTTCTGGCCCAGCCTGGAGCGTCAGGTGCGCATTGAGGGGCGTGTTGAGCGGGTCACGGCCGATGAGTGTGATGCTTACTTTAAGGTGCGTCCGCTGGGCAGCCGACTGGGGGCATGGGCCTCGCCGCAGAGTCGGGTGATTGCCGATCGTGCTGAGCTGGAAGCCCTGCTTGAAGAGACCGAACAACGCTTCCTGGATCGCGCGCCACATTGCCCGCCGCACTGGGGTGGCTATCGCCTGCTGCCGGAGCGCATCGAGTTCTGGCAAGGTCGCTCCAGTCGTCTGCATGACCGCCTCAACTTCCGTTTGCAGGGCACCAACTGGCTCCGCGAGCGTTTGGCTCCCTGAGTTCTCAGCAGTCGCCGGCGTATTCTCTGGCGGCTTGCTCAAGCCAGGCGGGTAGGTTACTGCGCGTGATACCGGCGGCTTGGGCTTCAGCCAGGCGAGTGAGCATATAGCTGCGTCTGGCTGCGCAGTCGCCCGCCAGTGATAACGCCAGGTCGCGGTCCATCCAGCGTTTGATTCGCACATACAGCCACCAGTGGAAGTACAGCCCAGCCACACTGGTGATGACGACGATAAAGTAATCCATAAGTCCTCCAAGCCAAGTCTTAGCTTAGGCTGATTGGGTATTGAGGTTGCACGCGGCGTAGTGTCGCGCTAACGCTCTGCATCGCAGCTTGGGTAAAGATTTGCTGCATATTGGCGGGTGACAGCTAAGCTGCGCAGGCGGTTTAATGAACACCTGCCTAACTGGAGAAATGATCATGCGTAACCCTGTTCTGTTGGCCGCTTCGTTTGCCGTGCTGACCCTGTTGGGCGGCTGCGCCTCCAGCCTGACTGGTGACACCTACTCGCGTGATGAGGCGCGAACCGTGCAGACCGTGCGCATGGGCACCATCGAAGCACTGCGCCCAGTCAAGATCGAAGGCACCAAGACCCCAATCGGCGCCGGTGCCGGTGCGGTTATCGGCGGTGTCGCCGGCAGTGGTGTGGGCGGTGGTCGCGGCAGTGCCGTGGCGGCCGTGATCGGTGCAGTGGCCGGTGGTTTGCTCGGCGCGATGACCGAGGAAGGGCTGACCCGCACCCAAGGTGTGGAAATCACCGTCCGCGAAGACGATGGCAGCATGCGTGCCTATGTTCAGGCCGTTGAAGAAAATCAGGTTTTCCGCGTTGGCGAGCGCGTGCGCATCCTGACGGTAAATGGCACCAGCCGCGTTTCTCACTGAGTTTTGAAAAGGCCGGATCAGTGCTGACTGATCCGGTTTTTTATTGCCTTTTTTCTAGATAAACCAGATGGTTATCCGTGTTTTAAGGGATTTTCAGGCGACTTCGCGGAAAACGGAGTGTTTAGTAATAATTCTATCCATGACGATTGACCGATAGTTATGGATAATCGCGCTCGCTGTTGTCCCGGCAGGCGCTCGTAACGCCGCGGTGCAATACTTTTGTGTGAGTGCGGCTTCGGTCAGTGCTGTGGCGGGCCGCCAGTAAGCAGGTTAGGGAGTCAGCCGGGTACGGGAACGTGCTGGGTTCGTATTAAGGGGTTTTTCTATGACGCTTGCGCTGATCATCGCCTTGCCATTTCTCGGCATTTTTCTGCCATTACTGGCCGAGCGTCTGGGCCGCTCCGCCTGCGCCGCGGCGGCCGGGGTGGCGCCTCTGATGGCTCTGGTACTGCTGCTTTCGCAGCAGTCGGCGGTGTTCTCTGGCGAGCTGCTGAAGGTCAAGCTGGAGTGGTTACCGGCCCTGGGCTTGAATCTCAGCCTGCGTCTCGATGGCTTGGGCTTTCTGTTTGCCCTGCTGATTCTCGGCATTGGCCTGCTGGTCATTCTTTACGCGCGTTACTACCTGTCGAAGAAAGAGCCGATGGGGCGCTTCTTCGCCTTCCTCTTGCTGTTTATGGGCGCCATGCTCGGCGTGGTGCTGTCGGAAAACCTGCTGCTGATGCTGATGTTCTGGGAGCTAACCAGCCTGTCGTCGTTCCTGCTGATTGGTTTCTGGGGCGCCCGTTCGGATGCCCGCAAAGGCGCGCGCATGGCCTTGGCCGTGACCGGCGGCGGTGGTCTGGCATTGTTCGCCGGGATTCTGCTGATCGGCCATATCGCCGGCAGTTTCGAGTTATCCCAGGTGCTGGCGGCCGGTTATGCGATCCGCGCCCATGAACTGTACCCGCTGGCGCTGATTCTGGTGCTGCTGGGCGTGTTCACCAAGTCGGCGCAGTTCCCGTTCCATTTCTGGCTGCCCCATGCCATGGCCGCGCCGACGCCGGTCTCGGCGTATCTGCATTCGGCGACCATGGTCAAGGCCGGGGTGTTTCTTCTGGCGCGTCTGTATCCGGCGTTGGCGGGGTCGGAGTGGTGGTTCTACCTGGTCAGTATCACCGGCCTGGTGACCTTGCTGGTTGGTGCCGGGATGGCCCTGTTTCAGCATGACCTCAAGGGCTTGCTGGCCTATTCAACGATCAGCCACCTGGGCCTGATCACCTTGTTGTTCGGCCTGGACACCCGCCTGGCGGCAGTGGCAGCGGTGTTCCATATCATCAACCACGCCACCTTCAAGGCCTCGCTGTTTATGGCGGCAGGGATCATCGACCACGAAACTGGTAGCCGCGATATGCGGCGCATCAACGGTATGTGGAAGTACATGCCGCACACGGCGGTTCTGGCGATGGTGGCAGCCTCGGCGATGGCCGGGGTGCCGTTGCTCAATGGCTTCTTGAGCAAGGAGATGTTCTTTACCGAAACGCTCAATCAGCACCTGCTGGGCAGCTTCAACTGGGTAATTCCGGCGGCGGCCACATTGGCCGGGGTGTTCTCGGTGGCCTATTCGCTGCGCTTTATCCACGACGTGTTCTTCAACGGCGAGCCGGTCGACCTGCCGCATTACCCGCCGCATGAACCGCCGCGCTACATGAAAGTGCCGGTGGAGATTCTGGTGTTCCTCTGCCTGCTGGTGGGGATTATTCCGGCCTATACCGTGGCACCTTTGCTGGCTGCTGCCGCTTCCGCCACCCTGGGCGGTGATGTGCCAAGTTACAGTCTGGCGATCTGGCATGGTTTCAACCTGCCGCTGCTGATGAGCTTTATTGCCTTGTTCGGCGGGATTTTGGTGTACGTGTTCCGCCAGCCGCTATTCCGTTGGTATGCCGGGCTGCCGAGTGTGGATGCCAAGTTGATCTTTGAGCGCGGCATACAGTTGCTGGTCAAGGCGTGCAGTGGCTTTACCCAATGGCTGGAGAATGCTTCGCTGCAGCGCTATCTGGCACTGTTGCTGGCGGCCGCCTTGTTGGTGGTGACTCAGGGGCTGAGCTCCTTGCCGCAGATCAGTGGGCCGGTGGCGATGACCGAGATTGACGGCATCACTGCTCTGGGGCTGGGCATCATGGCGTTTGCCGCGCTGGTAACGGTGGTGTTCCACCGGCAGCGTCTGGTTTCGTTGTTGATGCTTAGCGTGGTCGGTCTGATGGTGGCCTTGGCCTTCGCCCGCTATTCGGCGCCGGATTTGGCCCTGACCCAGCTCTCGGTCGAGGTGGTGACCATCATCCTGTTGATGCTCGCCTTGTTCTTCCTGCCGGCGCAGACGCGCATCGAGTCCAGCAGCCTGCGCGGCCTGCGCGATTTCACCCTGGCGGTTGGCAGTGGGGTGATGGTGGCGATGCTGGTATTCGCCGTGCTGACGCGGCCGTACGACAGCATTTCAGCGTTCTTCCTGGAGAACAGCGTACCGGGCGGCGGCGGCACCAACGTGGTCAACGTGATTCTGGTGGACTTCCGTGGCTTCGATACCCTCGGTGAGGTCACTGTGCTGGCGATTGCGGCCGTGGGCATCTTTGCGTTGCTTGATGGTTTGCGCCTGTTCCAACCCAAGGTCGATGCACAAGGCCGCAACTGGGCGCGGGACCGCCATCCGCTGATCCTCGCCACCTTGTCGCGGGTGCTACTGCCGATGGCGCTACTGGTCTCGGTGTTTATCTTCCTGCGTGGCCATAACCTGCCCGGTGGCGGCTTTATTGCCGGTTTGGTGACGGCCGTGGCGCTGATCCTGCAATACGTCGCCAGCGGCGTGCAGTGGACGCAATCGCGCCTGCCATTGAACTACCAAGGCATGGCGGGTCTCGGCGTGATGATCGCCGGCCTGACGGGTTTGGGCAGCTGGCTGTTTGATCGGCCGTTCCTGACCTCCGCCTTCGGTCATTTCCATATCCCGCTGGTCGGAGAAATTGAGCTGGCTACCGCCCTGTTGTTTGACCTGGGCGTGTACCTGACGGTGGTAGGCGCGACCCTGCTGATTCTCGCCAACCTGGGCAAGTTGACCCAGGAAAAAGCTGTAGAAGAGGTGCTTTGAAATGGAAGCCATATTTGCCGCAACCTTGGGCCTCCTCACCGCCAGCGGTGTGTACTTGCTGCTGCGTGCGCGGACCTTTCCAGTGGTGCTGGGGCTGACGCTGATTTCCTACGCGGTCAACCTGTTCCTGTTTGCCATGGGTCGCTTGCAGAGCGGTGTGGTCACGGTGATTGGCAAGGGCAGTGCCTACGCGGACCCACTGCCGCAGGCGCTGGTGCTGACCGCCATCGTTATCGGCTTTGCCATGACGGCCTTCGTGGTGGTGCTGGCGCTGCGCAGCGTGGGCGAAACCCAGACAGACCATGTTGACGGCCAGGAGCCAGCACAATGAATCACGGCGTGATCCTGCCCATTCTGCTGCCGATGTTTGCCGGCAGCCTGTTGTTGCTCGGTGCGGGCTTGAGCCTGCGGGTCAAACGTAGCCTGTCGCTGGTGGCGACCCTGTTGCTGCTGCCATTGAGCGGCTATCTGCTCTGGCTGGCTGATCAGGACGTGCTGCAGGTCTATGCCGCCGGTAACTGGGCGGCGCCTTTTGGCATCATCCTGCTGCTCGATCGGCTGAGCGCCTTGTTGCTGGTGGTCACGGCGGTGCTGGGTAGCTTTGCTCTGTTGTATGCGGTGCGTGGCGACGATGAGCGCGGGCAGAGTTTTCATGCGCTGTTCCAGTTTCAGCTAATGGGCATCAACGGCGCCTTCCTCACGGGTGATCTGTTCAACCTGTTCGTGTTCTTCGAAATCCTGCTGATTGCCTCCTATGCGCTGCTGGTGCATGGCGGTGGGGCAGAACGGGTGCGCGCGGGGCTGCATTACGTGGTACTGAACCTGGTGGGGTCGGCGTTCTTCCTGCTCGCCGTGGGCGTGCTGTATGGCATCACCGGCACCCTGAACATGGCTGATATGGCCATTCGCGTGGCGGCTGCCGGGCCAGATGATGCGGCGCTGCTGGGCGCTGCTGGCTTGCTGCTGCTGGTGGTATTCGGCCTCAAAGCGGCGTTTCTGCCGCTGTATTTCTGGCTGCCCAAGGCTTATGCCTCGGCCACTGCGCCGGTCGCGGCGCTGTTTGCGATCATGACCAAGGTCGGCCTGTATTCGATCATCCGTGTGTACACACTGATCTTTGGTGATGAGGCCGGCAGCCTGGCCAATATGGCCAACGACTGGCTCTGGCCGATTGCCTTGCTGACCCTGGCGCTGGGTGTGATCGGTGCACTAGCAGCCGTTAGCTTGCAGGGGCTCCTGGCGTATCTGGTGGTGGTATCGGTCGGCACTTTGCTCGCCGGCATTGCCATCGGCACTGAGCAAGCCTTGGCCGCAGCCCTGTATTACCTGGTACACAGCACCTGGGTCGCCGGTGGACTGTTCCTGCTGGCGGACCTGATTGCCCGTCAGCGTGGCGATAAGCAGGCGCTGCTGGTGCAAGGTCCCGCGCTGCAGAACCCGCACCTGCTCGGCGGCCTGTTCTTCTTCGGCGCGATTGCCGTGGCCGGCCTGCCGCCGCTGTCTGGGTTTATCGGCAAGCTGTTGCTGCTGCGCTCGCTGGAGCCGGGTGTGCAGGCGCTCATGCTGTGGCCCGTGGTGCTGGGCGGCGGCCTGCTGACTTTGGTGGCCCTTAGCCGTGCCGGCAGCATGCTGTTCTGGCGCGTCGGCTTGAGCCAGCTGGACAGTGCCGAGCTGGATTTTGGCCGGCTGCTGGCCTGCGCTGGTTTGCTGCTGCTCAGCCTGGTGCTGATGGTTGGTGCCGCGCCGCTGCTGAGTTATGTCGAGGCTACCGCCAGCCAACTGCATGATTTGGCGCTGTACCGGCAAATCATCGAATCGGGAGCTGCACGATGAAAGCACGTCGCTGGTTACCCCATCCGCTGCTGAGCGTGTGCCTGCTGTTGGTCTGGCTGCTGCTGATGAATGACCTGAGCCTGGGGCACTGGCTACTCGGTGCGCTGCTCGGCTGGACCATTCCGCTGTTGACCCAGGTGTTCTGGATCAACCCGCCACGGGTGCACAAACCGTTCAAGCTGTGCCTGTTTTTGCTGCGCATCCTCGGCGATATCATCACGGCCAATCTGCAGGTGGCCAAGCTGATCCTTGGATCGACCGCCAAGCTGCGCCCAGCCTTCGTGGAAATTCCCATGCTGCTGGAAGATGAACTGGCCCTGACCATGCTCACCAGCATTATTTCTCTGACCCCGGGCACGGTCTCTGCCGACCTCAGTGACGACCGCAAGATGCTCCTGGTGCACGGCCTGGATGTGCCGGACCCTGACGCCTTGGTCGCAGAAATCAAACAGCGTTACGAAGCCCCCCTGCTGGAGGTGTTCACATGCTCGCCTACGTGATCCCGCTGTGCCTGATGATCATTGGCGTGGCCCTGGTGCTGACCATGGCGCGCCTTATCATCGGCCCGGATTTGCCCGACCGCATCCTGGCCCTGGATACCCTGTATATCAACGCGATTGCCATGCTGGTGTTGCTCGGTATCTGGCTGGGATCGGACCTGTATTTTGAAGCCGCCCTGCTGATTGCGGTGATGGGCTTTATTGGCACAGTGGCAGTGGCCAAGTATTTGTTGCGCGGCGACATCATCGAGTAACAACGTTCTACGGAGACTGCTGAATGGATACCTGGATCGAAGCGCTGGTGGCGCTGTTTCTGCTGATCGGCAGCCTATTCGCCTTGATCGGTGCGATTGGCTTGTACCGCCTGCCGGACTTTTTTATGCGCCTGCACGGCCCGACCAAAGCCAGCACCTTGGGCGTGGGCGGCATGGTGATTGCTTCGCTGATCTACTTCAGCTTTCGCGGTGAGGGCGTTAGCTTGCATGAGCTGCTGATTGCCCTGTTTCTGTTTATCACCGCACCGGTCAGCGCCCACATGTTGGCCAAAGCCGCACTGCAGCAGAAGCTGCGAATCAGCGAGCAAACTCGCGGTAAGCCCTGGGAACAATAAGCCCACACAGTTCAAGGCGCTGACTGTATCTGTCGGCGTCGCGTATGCCTCTCTACACTGCAGCCTTTAGTCAGGGGCTTGGGTATGCAAGAGCGGGAAAGGGGCATCGCGATCATCTGCCTGGTGATCGCCATGGCGCTGTGGGGCAGTTCTTTTATTGCGCTCAAGTTGGCCTTTGCCGAGCTGCCGCCTCTGTGGGTGATCTTCGGCCGTATGGCTTTGGGCAGTCTGGTGTTTCTGCTGGCCTGGCGCTGGCGTGGGCAGATGCACTACCGCGCCGGTGACTGGAAGTACCTGCTCGGCCTGGCGGCCTGCGAACCCTGCCTGTATTTCCTCTTTGAAGCCCTGGCGCTGCAGCACACCAGCGCCGCGCAAGCGGGCATGGTCACGGCTTTGCTGCCGCTGCTGGTGGCGGTGGGGGCGTTTGTCTTCCTGCGTGAACGGATCAGTCGCATCACCCTGTCGGGGTTTCTGATCGCCCTGGTCGGCGCCGTATGGCTGAGCCTGGCCGGCAGTGCCGACGAGCACGCCAGTAACCCAATCCTCGGCAACTTCTACGAGCTGCTCGCGATGCTCTGCGCCATGGGTTACACCCTGCTGCTCAAGCACTTGTCATCGCGCTATTCGCCCTTTCTGCTTACTGCCATGGTGGCCTTTGTCGGCACTGTTTTCTTTCTGCCTTTGGCCTGGTTCAGCGCGCCGTTGCCGAGCAGCGTCAGCCCCATGGGCCTGGGCGCGGTGGCCTATCTGGGCATTCTGGTCACCGTGGGCGCTTATGGGCTCTACAACTTCGGCGTCAGCCGCTTGCCGGCCAGCCAGGCCTCAGGTTTTACCAACCTGATCCCGGTGTTCACCTTGCTGTTCGCCATACTGTTATTGGACGAAAGCCTGAATGGCATGCAGATGCTGGCAGCCGCCTTGGTGTTTGCCGGTGTGTTGTTGAGTCAGTGGCGAGGCGCGCGCGTAGTGCCCGCTGGTGTTCTGGATTAGGGGATAAGGTATGAGCGATTCAAGAAGCTGGGCGCGCGAAGCGATCCGCATCATTGAGGCGGATTTTCAGCGCAGCGCCGACACCCACCTGATACCCCTGTCGCTGCCGGGATTGCCCGGCGTCGAGCTGTATTTCAAGGACGAATCCAGCCACCCCACCGGCAGCCTCAAACACCGGCTGGCGCGATCGTTGTTTCTTTATGCGCTGTGTAACGGCTGGCTCAAACCCGGCGCACCGGTGATCGAGGCGTCCAGTGGTTCCACGGCAATTTCCGAGGCCTATTTCGCCCGCTTACTGGGGCTGCCGTTTATCGCGGTGATGCCGGCCAGCACCTCGAAGGAGAAGATCGCGCAGATCGCCTTCTACGGCGGCCAGAGCCATCTGGTGACGGATCCGACGCAAATCTACGCTGAGTCTGAGCGCCTGGCGCGTGAGAGCGGCGGGCATTTTATGGATCAGTTCACCTACGCCGAGCGCGCCACCGACTGGCGCGCCAACAACAACATCGCCGAGTCGATCTTCCAGCAGCTGCGCAGTGAACGTTTCCCTGAGCCGAGTTGGCTGGTGTCCAGTCCCGGCACTGGCGGCACCTTGGCGACCCTAGGGCGTTATGTGCGTTATCGCCGCCACAACACCCGGGTTTTTTGCGCCGATGCTGAGCGTTCGGTGTTTTTCGATTACTACCGCACCGGTGATGCCAGCCTGTGCCTGAACCACGGTTCGCGTATCGAAGGTATTGGCCGGCCACGGGTCGAGGCGTCCTTTCTGCCGACGGTGATCGACGCCATGTGCAAGGTGCCGGATGCGCTTTCCCTGGCCGCCATGCATTACCTGGCGCAGCGCCTGGGCCGGAATGTGGGTGGCTCCAGCGGCACTAACCTGATTGGCGCGTTGCTGGTGGCTCAGCGTATGGTCGCGTCGGGTGAGTCCGGTTCGGTGGTGGCGATTCTCTGCGATGGCGGCGAGCGCTATGCCGACAGCTACTACGACTTCGCCTGGCTCAGTGCTCAGGGGTTCGATTTGGCCGCGTTAATAACTGCTGTGGCGGACTGTGCCGAGCGTGGCATTCCTTTGCCTGCTGACCTGCCCACCGCCGGTCTGTAACTTAAACCGGCGGGCGGTCTGAATTGCGCCATGGGCTGATCAGTAACCAGCAGCGGCTTGTCAGGCTTCTGCAATCCCGAGCATGTCGCGAATCAGCGCTTCTGCCACACGAATGCCATCCACCCCGGCAGAGAGAATGCCGCCGGCGTAACCCGCGCCTTCCCCGGCCGGGTATAGGCCGCGAACGTTGAGGCTCTGCATATCCGCGCCACGGGTGATGCGCAGCGGCGAGGAGGTGCGTGTCTCGATGCCGGTCAGTACCGCGTCATGCAGGTCGAAGCCTTTGATCTGTTTGCCGAAGGCCGGCAGCGCTTCGCGGATCGCTTCGATGGCGAAGTCCGGCAGCGCCAGGGCTAAGTCACCGAGCTTGATTCCCGGTTTATACGATGGTTCGACGCTGCCCAGGTCAGTGGTCGGCTTGCCGGCAATAAAGTCGCCGACCAGTTGCCCCGGCGCTTCGTAGGTACTGCCGCCGAGCAGATAGGCCTGGGATTCAAGACGTTCCTGCAATTCCACCCCGGCCAGTGGGCCGCCTGGGTAATCCTGCTCTGGAGTGATGCCGACGACGATGCCGGCGTTGGCGTTGCGTTCGTTACGTGAGTACTGGCTCATGCCGTTGGTCACCACGCGGTTCGGCTCCGAGGTGGCCGCCACCACGGTGCCGCCAGGGCACATGCAGAAGCTGTAGACCGAGCGGCCGTTCTTGGCGTGGTGCACCAGTTTGTAATCCGCAGCACCGAGCTTTGGGTGGCCGGCGTATTTGCCAAGACGCGCGCGGTCGATCAGACCTTGCGGGTGCTCGATACGAAAACCCACCGAGAACGGCTTGGCTTCCATAAATACTTCACGTTTGTGCAGCATGCGGAAAGTGTCACGCGAGCTGTGGCCCAGGGCCAGGATCACCTGGCGGCTGAGAATCTGCTCGCCGCTGTCGAGCACCACACCTTTGAGCTGGCCATCCTCGATCAGCACATCGCTGACGCGCTGCTGAAAACGCACTTCGCCGCCCAGCGCTTTGATCTCTTCGCGCATGGTGGCGACCACGCCGGTGAGGCGGAAGGTGCCGATATGTGGCTTGCTGACGTAGAGAATTTCCTCTGGCGCGCCGGCTTTGACGAACTCCTGCAGCACCTTGCGCCCGTAATGTTTGGGGTCTTTGATCTGGCTGTACAGCTTGCCGTCGGAGAAGGTGCCGGCACCGCCTTCGCCGAATTGCACGTTGGACTCGGGGTTGAGCACGTTCTTGCGCCACAGGCCCCAGGTGTCCTTGGTGCGCTGGCGCACTTCGGTGCCGCGTTCCAGCACGATGGGTTTGAGTCCGGCCTGGGCGAGAATCAGCGCGGCGAAAATCCCGCACGGGCCGAAACCGACGACCAGCGGACGCTCTGCGAGGTTCTCGGGCGCCATGCCGACTGGTTTGTAGGCGGTATCCGGTGTGATGCTGATATGCCGGTCATCGCTGAACGTGGCCAGCAGCGCCGCTTCATCGCGCAGCTCGCAGTCGATGGTGTAGATGAAGTGCATTTCAGTGGATTTCTTGCGCGCGTCGTAGCTGCGCTTGAACAAGGTGAAGTCGAGCAGCTCGCTGTCGGCAATCCCGAGTCGCTGGACGATGGCCGGGCGCAGGGCCTCGTCGGGATGGTCGAGGGGCAGCTTGAGTTCGGTGATACGAAGCATGAGGGACGATCCACTTTCAGGGCCGGAGGCAACCCGGCAGCTTTTAAAAGGCGGCGATTATACGCCTGATCAGTGGTTAAAGGCCGCTGCCGATAAACGGCAGCGGCCCGTAATGAGGCGCCCTCAACCCATAGTGCTAGCGCGCCTCAGGCTTTACCCAAGCCAGCATCACGTCGAGCATGCGGTTGGCGAAGGCCCACTCGTTGTCATACCAGGCCAAGACCTTGACCAGATCGCCCTGCACGCGGGTGTGGCTGAGGTCGACCACGCAGGACACCGGGTAGCCGTTGAAGTCGCTGGACACCAGTGCCAGCTCGTTGCACTCCATCACCCCAGGCGGCAACTGCGCCGCGCCGGCCTGCAGCGCGGCGTTGATCGCTTCACGGCTGGTCGGGCGTTCGCTGGTAAAGGTCAGATCGACCAGCGACACGTTGGGCGTCGGTACGCGTATCGACAGCCCATCCAAGCGGCCGATCAGCTCCGGCATGACCAGGCCGATGGCTTTGGCCGCACCGGTGCTGGTGGGGATCATCGACAGCGCGGCGGCGCGGGCGCGGTAGAGGTCGCTGTGGGTCTTGTCCAGCAGGTTCTGGTCATTGGTGTAAGAGTGGATGGTGTTGACCAGCCCCTGACGAATGCCCACGGCTTCGTGCAGCACCTTGGCCATCGGCGCCAGGCAATTGGTGGTGCAGGAAGCGTTGGATACGATCTTTTGATCGCCCAGCAGTTGATGGTTAACGCCGTAGACCACGGTCAGGTCGGCGCTGTCCAGTGGGTGTGAGAGCAGCACGCGCGGGCTGCCGGCGCTGATGTGCTGTTCGACCTGTTCGCGCTTTTTCAGTTTGCCGGTGCATTCGAGCACCAGATCCACCGCATGCTCATGCCAGGGCAGATTAGTCACTTCGCGCTCACGCAGCAGCTGGATCGGGTGGCCGTTTACCCGCAAGGTGTCGCCGTCCAGGCTGATATCGCCAGGAAAGCGGCCGAAGGTGGAGTCGAAGCGGGTGAGGTGGGCGAGGGTGCTTTGCTCACCCAGGTCATTGATCGCGGTGAGGTGGATCTGCTGCTCCAGTTTGCGCTCGAACAACGCGCGCACCAGGCAGCGACCGATCCGTCCATATCCATTGATAGCAATGCGCAGCATAACGATATCCCTTTGGCTGTCTTCACTTGCAGCTTAGGCCAATCGTCTGCCGCTCGGCTGATCTATCTCAGCTATCTGATTGCTAATCGTTGCGCGCGCCGCCGAGGTAGGCGCAGCCCCGCAGGACTTGCCCATTAAGACGCAACTCGGCGCTCAGGTGTTGCACCGCGCCACTCATGCCGTCGACGCAGCGCTGGCGGGCAACCCACAAATCAAGGCGTTGGCCGTTGGCTTCGCTGCTCAGGTTGAGGCGGCCTTCGGGCAATTGCTCTTCCAGATACGGCAGCGCCTGTGGCTCCTGGCCGGGGCGGTTGAGGATCAGGCCCTGATTGCTTACCGCGATATTCCAGTCCGGCTCGTGGCCGCTGGCACGCAGGAGGGTGCGGGCAAAGTTGATGTCTGTGCAGCCATGGCCTTCAGCCTGTACCCGGTACATCTGGCTCGGCACGAACTGGCCATCGACACCTTTCTGCGCATTGGCCTGCAGCTGGCCGCGCATATCGACATACAGCGTGGCGTGGCCGTCAGCGAACAGCGTGCTGGCATCGCTGCTCAGCTCGGCGGCGCTGTCTTCCTTGAGGATAAATTGACGTTGTTCCTGGCAGGGGCGAAACAGCAACTGGCCCGCGTTCAGGCTGAGCTCGCCCTGCATGCGCGTCTGCTCGATCACTGGCTCGGCGGGTTTATCGGTAAACACCTGGCAACTGGCGAGCAGTGGCAACAAAGCAAAGCAAAAAGGGCGGCTGAAACGCATCGTGACACTCCTGAAAAGTGCGCTCACGTTACCTAGGCCCCTGGCGTATCACAAGGGCATGCCGCCGCTGGTGACGGCATATTCAACCGCGTCGGGCATGTCTGTCAGGGCTATGAAGCCTGCTGGCTGGCATGCGCGGAGAGTTAGTCAGTCTTGATGGTGGTCGTGGGGCCATTGGTCTTGACCGACTCAATACCGCCCTCACGGCTAGCCGCCGCCTTGTACATCTGGCTAGTACCAATCACCTGATGGTTGGCCGCCTTGAGGTTGAAGTAAAAGCGTCCATCACTGGCATCCTTGCGCTCGTAACGCTCATCGGCGGGTGCATTCTTCTGCACCGAAGCAATGCCGCCTTCGGCAGCAGCGCGGGTCTCGTACTGCTCACTGCGCAAAATCACCTCGGCATTACCTGCCTTCAACACGAAAAAGAACTGGCCTTTATCGTTCTTCGAAAGTTCATACCAACCAGCCATGGCGGCCTCCATCAAATAAAAGGGAAGGGGTAGAACAGCGATCAACCCAACCATACATGCGTGATCGACGGGCAAAAGCATAGCAAGGGCGCATACCGATGCGAGTGGTGCACGCAGTGCGACATTGGCCGGGAGAAAATCTGAGCTAAGCGCCGCTAATATCCGACTCTGCTCTATCAACGAATGCGGGTGTTCAAAGGGCTTCGCTGCGTGCCATGTGCCCACAGGAGTCGTATAGAAAGAGGTCATGGTGTTGGCCAGTAGAAACCAGCGCTGCACGGCTAAACAAGGCCACACCTGCGCCGCAGGGGAAGCGCGTACAAACGACCGGTGCCGGGCGTATTTTCTGTTCTGACAAGTGATGCAGGTGGGGAGTGAGGTGGGGCGAGGCAACCGACTGGTACTCAGCCAACTAGCGTCACCGTGCAGCATATGCGGAGGGGGTGAACCGATTGATGGCTTATGGTTCAGGCGTGCCAGTGTCCTGATTACCGCGCACAAGATCCATCCGTGCTGTAGCTGCCAGTGCACGGTACTTGAGGCGAAATTCATCGAGACTGGATTCTTCTATGTCTTCTAGATCGAGCAGTGCGTTATGCGCCCCTTGGGTGGCACGAATAAGCTCATCAAGCTTGATCTGAATAGCTTCTGTGTCACGGTTTTGAGTGTTCTGAATCAGAAAGACCATCAGAAAAGTGATGGTCGTCGTGCTGGTATTGATCACCAACTGCCATGTATCGCTGAATTCAAACAGCGGTCCGGTAATCAGCCAGATAACAATCAACGCCACCGCAAACGTAAAGACGCGCGGGCGCCCGCAGAAATGAGCGGATCCCTTGGCAAAGCGGGAGTACCAGGATGTGCTGGCCATACGAGGGAGTGCTCCAGAAATGACCTGACGTTTGGTATATGGGGTGGGTGTTAGCCGGTCCCAGTGAGCGAAGCAAACGATTGGACTCTGTTGTTAAGCATTAGAACTTGCGGTGGTTGCTAAACGAAGTGATTTGCCCATGAACACGCTAAGCGGATGCTCGCAATATGAGCCGAATGTACCTCGTCGTACATAGCCTTCGTTGGTGTAGAAATTCAGTGCCTCCGGTTGATATGGCCCAGTTTCAAGCATGAGTTCACTGCAACCTGACTCGTATGCACTTGCCTCAAGGGCTGCGATGAGCTTTTTTGCAATACCTTTTCCCCTGGCTTCAGGTCGCACATACATGCGCTTGACCTCGCCGTAAGATTCATTCAACACGACCGCGCCACAGCCAAGGGCGACGCTTTGTTCATCTCGTGCAACGATAAAAATAACATTGGGTTTGGAGAGCGACGCGAGATCAAGCGCATAACGCGCCTCAGCCGGATACAGAGAATCTTGATACGCATCGAGATCTGCGATGAGCGCTATGACATCTGGTTGATTAGGGGGCTCTTGTTCCACACGCATACTGGATCCTGATGCCTAGCGTTTGGTTAAGGGGCGGGCTTTAGCCCGTCCCAGTGTGCGAAGCGAACGGTTTGAACCACTTGTTAGCCATGGGAGCGACTCAGCTAAGAAACTAGACTGTCCCAATGCTTGTGAACAATTTCTGTTGCTGAAATTCTCGAGGTTAAGCACTCTCTTACCATTGCCTCAAGTACGTAAGTATTAAATTCTTTGAGATGTCCGTGAATTAGGTCATTTGTAATTTCAAGAGCGTAGCCAAGATTTTCAATTTTAAATTTTTCGTGTTTAAAACGCTCAAACATGAATGTGACGATTCTCTGTGCGTAACGGTACCCCAAGTCTTGTTCTAGTGAGGTTTCGGGATTTTCCTGTAAGCGCTCAGTAACTATTTAAACAAGAGCTAAGATTGAATCAAGTTTTAATTGGATTTCAGGTATTTCTTTATTCAGGAATGCCTTGATAAAAATAGATGTACCTTGATTTATCTGGATCTCTAATGCTAATTCTTCATGCTTGTGCTTGATTAACCATTCAATAAAGCTTTGAGCGTCTTCAGCTTTTTGGCTGTTCCTGCTCGCTGAGAATGCAGATAGCAACCCCACTATAGATGCGTATTCGGATGCAAACTCTACGGGCATGTGGTGGGTTACCTTAAGTGGCTAACGTTTGGTTAAGGGGCGGGCTTTAGCCCGTCCCAGTGAGCGAAGCGAACGATTTGAACCACTAGTTAGGCGTGCAGTGACTAATATTGCGTGCCACCTAAAAAGCCAGTAAAAATATTATTGATTGCGGGTAATAAATATTTTTGTGTATTCATGAATAAGGCGGTTAGATATATAAAGGTAGCAATTGCTAAGAAGCACGTGAAGATTTTACCTGGTATGGATAGTGGCTTATTTGGTGGGCCATATTTGTTGGCTACGCTCTTACCCGGGAGAATGGACAAAAGCAGCATTACTAAAGTGCCTAAGAAAGGAAGCATTGCTATTAGTCCCCATGCAGGGCTCCAGCCCAGATCACGCGAACGGCGCATTAATAGCGAAATCGAGAGCAGGCCGGAAAAAATTAGAACAGTGGCGCTCGCTGCAAGTAAGACAATGAGTTGATGTTGTAATCCTATTATGAAAAATACTAGCAAGGTTGTTGGTATTACTACAACAAGTAGTGCGTGAAGTAGCCAGTAGCGCGATAAAGAAATGCGTCCTGAAAAATCAAAGATTTTTGGCTTTGAAAATAATGTGGCGAAATTATCAATTAATTCAGCATCACCCGACTGATAAGGGTTCTCTGTTTCAATATTTACGCTACCAAAAACTGGCTCTATCCTTGACATTGTTAAATAGTTCCTTGTGATGGATTATTTTGGAGAAGTGGGCTGATTCTGTTGCCTAACGTTTGGTTAAGGGGCGGGCTTTAGCCCGTCCCGAGTGAGCGAAGCGAGCGGTTTGAACCTGTTGTTAGGGCGATTAGTAGATGAAGCTGTGTTTTTATGAAGGTAATTAATTGTTTTTGCGCAGCATGCAAGTAGTCGTTCTACAGTTGTTGTCAGCGTTAATTATACTCAAATAAAAATTTAAGGTCGTGGTGACTCACGATGTAAGTTGCTTTGTCTCCGTTAATTTTAATGAATGTGTAAGATGTGTAGTTTCCGGGCATGGCGTGCTCGACAATCTTAACTACCGTTGCAGTTTGTGGCGCCTCTATTTTTCCGATAATAGTATGACCAAAGCTGGCATAGGTCCTATTAGTTAAGCATTTATCGTTTTTGTAATCTCCAGAACTGAGCCAGGCTGTTATTGTTAGTTCTTTAACGTTACATTTGACAATGAATGCAGTGTTTTTTAGTGAGAGAGTGTCTCCTAAAATAATTCCTGTCTTTTCAGATTCTTTTTTTACATGCACACATGCGCTCGTCAAAAAAATAAGCACTAAGGTAATGATATTTCTGAGCATGATGTAGACCTAACGTTTGGTTAAGGGGCAGGCTTTAGCCCGTCCCAGTGAGCGAAGCGAACGATTTGAACCACTTGTTAGGCATGTGCTGGCGGCTAGCGCTGAGCCCAGCTTGGCACTTGCTGACAACCACCATGTAGGACAACAGCGGGCACTCGATCCGAGTCAAAGACCGCGCCAGCGACAAAGTTGGTGAGATGATAGGCCGTATGGGTGAGATAGCTTGTTACCAACTGATGGTAGCGCTTCAATCTCTCGGTATGGGGTGGGAACTCAGCCATGTGCTCGAGTGCTCTTGCTACGAAGATCGGGATTGGATCAAAGCTCTCGCTAAGAAAGAGTCCCGTGATGTTGTTGACGTAGCAAACCAAAGGATAAGCAGTGCTGTTGCGCCTAAAGGCATGCTCAGGAACAGCAGAAGCACTATTTAGCACGGTATGGAAAGCCCGGACAACTTCCATGCTTGATTCGAATTTCCCGGATGCAGCTGTCATTGCGAACTTTCCCAAATGCCTAACGTTTGGTTAAGGGGCCGGCTTTAGCCCGTCCCAGTGAGCGAAGCGAACGGTTTGAACCACTAGTTAGGTTTCTACGCCGTGCCCGGAAGGATAGCAATCAACGTAATTGACATTTGCAGGCTCGCATTCTGGGTAAACCCAAAGCGACCAGTTTTTCTTTAGCCAGTCTACTGATATCCCGCCGGACTCATGCTTTGCTTCTGCTGGAAATACTAGCTCTGTTTGACCAGCGTGATAGCCAGAAGAACATATGATTTTATAAAAAGTTGGTGAGTCATGTTCTTCAATAATCATGAAGTCGACGAATTTCTCGAATGGTTTTTTTGCCGGGAAGCGAAATACTACACCTCTCCCAAATGAGTCTTTCCCACAGGTTGTAAGTGGACGCCAATTCATCATGGCACCTAACGTTTGGTTAAGGGGCGGGCTTTAGGCCGTCCCAGTGAGCGCAGCGAACGGTTTGAACCAGTTGTTAAATCGTTACCCACTGTAGTAAACGACAGACCAAAAATTAAACTCATTGCCTTTGGATGCGCACCAATCTGGAAACGGTTCATTTGCTCCAAGGTTTGAGTACTCCTCCCAGCAGCTTAAAAGTTTAGCGTAATACTCTAACTCACTTTGCATTGTTTTTTTCAGGTCTTGCGCGCTCAGTGTTGTGATAAGGCGACCAGCTTTTTCTAGAGAATACTTGGCGTCGTTGATACAGCCTAAAAGTATAGATTCAGATAAATGATGAGTTTGATAGTCTATTTTTTCTAAATTGGCACGAATGACCTGGCTGATGCAGATATCATCTTTTGGGTTTAGTGAAAGTGCTCGCTCATAGGCCGACGTATCTCCAGCCACATAACCAAACCATTTATGCGGGGTTGGATTGTTTGGTTCATCTGCTGCCCAGCATTGAAGTACTTCTTTCAAAAACTCCACTAGTGGGTGGGCTAAGAGTTGATGAGCCTCGCCATGCCAAAAAGCTAGCGAGGAGAGTTCATCCGCAATCGTCCGCTGCTCTTTCAGTGGTTGTTTTTTTGAGTACTCAACAAAATCCTTGATGGAAGAGACCGCTAGCTTTTTAAGGCCTTGCTCTTTCTGAAGACAATACTTACCAAAAAGCTCATAGCCTTCTATAGAAGAGTATTTCTCCCCAATGGATTTCATGCCTTCAAAGTTGTCTCGGTTCCAGTAGTTCATGTCTGAGATTTAACGTTTGGTTAAGGGGCGGGCTTTAGCCCGTCCCAGTGAGCGCAGCGAACGGTTTGAACTAATTGTTATGAGCCGTCACCACGTGGCTTGCTCACAAGCTGTTTATAGAAGAAATATAGGGAAAGAGCGAGGGCTGAAAAAGCTAGAGCAATTATAACCTCGCCTCGATCAACCGTTGAACGCAATGATGCAGTGGCTTGTGGTCTCATACTTGAGAAATAAACCTTATCGTGTGTATCAGCTTCAAACTCAAGCCTGACAAGTTTTGACCGGCCGTAATATTTTATTCCCTCGTAAGTAAACATGAATTTATAATTTGTACATATGCGTTTTGTAGAGCTGAAGGCGTTATTTTTCGCTCTGCAGCTTGTTCTATCAATTATTTCTGAGGCTGCGGAAGCCTCTGTAGTGATAATAAATTTTGCATAAGCTAGCATTGAAAAAGATATAAATAAAAGAAGTGCGCCGACTTTAAAGTAAGGTTTATATTTTGTTTGCTTTGTCATGATTTCTAAAGAGGCTTATAACGTTTGGTTAAAGGGCGGGCTTTAGCCCGTCCCAGTGAGCGAAGCGAACGGTTTGAACCACTTGTTAGGCTACACAGTTATAGTTGAGTGTTAACTTTTTTGTATTCAAGTTCAACGCCGTCTTCTGAATCGTTGTGCCAATGAATAAACACTGGTGGCGTGTGCTGCGTTTGGAAAAAATTTAGAGCATGTTCAATCATATCAACAGGGTAAGCCCAAGATGCGGGGTACTCGTCGTGCTGGCCATTACCAAGCCGATATTCAATAGTTGATTCAGCCGGCCCTTTGTACTTGAAATTACGTGAGCTAAAGCCAGCGTCCCCGTTATACCTTAGGTATGTCAACCATCCCCACTCACCATTGATAAGTGCACACATGGACTGACCGCCTGGAGTCTCGATCCATACTTCGCGATATGGTGATTTTTCCATTATGAATGCCTAACGTTTGGTTAAGGGGCGGGCTTTAGCCCGTCCCAGTGAGCGCAGCGAGCGATTTGAACCAATTGTTAGACGCTCGGATGTACGCATAATTTGAAGCACCGCATTCCTGCTTGTAACGCGTTACACAAAATTATTGGGGAAACGCGATAAATCCAATGTTTCGATGTTGCTGGCGAACCGCAATTTCAATGTGCCCCGATGGTGGCGGCGATGGTTCAGTAAACATAAATTTTGAAACTGTGTGAAGCCTAAAGCAGTGGAGCGGGGCAGCGGTTTGACGCGGTACAAAAAACAAACTTTCAAAGTGAATTGTCTAACGTTTGGTTAAGGGGCGGGCTTTAGCCCGTCCCAGTGAGCGCAGCGAACGGTTTCAACCATTTGTTAGGGCTTCTCATCAGTAGAGGAAAACTCTGGGTAAGCGTGATCCACGCAAATGGCCATGTTTTGCAATGCGGGCTGATTGCACCTTGCCCACGTACATTTTTTGCTGCCGACGCCACCATGAAATTGGATGAAGAACTCTCTTCTATATGGACGATCATCAAATAATGGCCAAATTTCTGGCTGCGACACTTTTATAGCAAAGTCAGATCTATCATCTACATCGAGCTGCCAGTATGTTTTGCACTTGCTGCATTGATATAGACGCAACCATGGGCGCTCCGAAATCAGGTTAAAACTACTACAAAAGTCTTTTTCTGACTCTCCATAGCTAACGCAGCTGGATAAATTGGCGCAGTCGCACGGCATGGTTTGCCCTAACGTTTGGTTAAGGGGCGGGCTTTAGCCCGTCCCAGTGAGCGAAGCGAACGGTTTGAACCACTTGTTAGGGCTGCCCAACGATGCCGCCCCAGTTGGCATATAGGGTTTCGTTGGATAGCACCCAATCCTTGAAATATTTAATTGCCTCAGAGTGCGAAGTGAAAGATTCTAAATAAAACTTGGCTCCACGCTCAGAGTAGAAGCATTCTGTTTCATTACCATAATTTAGAATGCAAAAGCAGCAGTCTTGCGGCGTTTCGTTAATGCGAACTTGCTCCATGCGGATTCCTGCAGATTCAAGTTCGTGGGCGAGGTTAGCGAATAGCTGCATGGGAAGCCCTAACGTTTGGTTAAGGGGCGGGCTTTAGCCCGTCCCAGTGAGCGAAGCGAACGGTTTGAACCAATTGTTATGCATTTACACACGGTTTATGCCTTTGTTTTTGGTCATGTAAGTGATTGTGCAAATGGCAGCTGCTAGGAATAAATAAGGTTCTATTAGTGACGAGAAGTTTAGAATTTGCTGGTTGAATTCTGTTGGATTGCACTGGCCATTAGGGCATTGCATTGGAATGAACGCCATTATTGAGAATTTTGTGAGCTTTATAATGGCGCAGAGCATGAATAGCGCGAATGATAAAAAGGCAATAGCTGAGCGTTGCCTGATTGCAAATATCAACGATGCAATGCCAAGCAGAGAAAATCCTGCTGCAAGGATTAACAGCTCAGGTGCAAGCATTGTCATTGTGGTGGTGTATTCATTCATATGCATAACGTTTGGTTAAGGGGCGGGCTTTAGCCCGTCCCAGTGAGCGAAGCGAACGACTTGAAGCACTAGTTAGGGCCTTTTGCGAGATGCTTTTGTAGTGCGCGATGCGCTTTGAATAGCGCAATAGTCAGTAAGCCACAGAATGCAATGTACAGTGCAGATAAAAATGCAAACTGCACAGGTTCATTTTCTATTGACGCTATAAATGCAGTGCTTGCTCCTCTTGGTTTGAAATATATTTCGCCTGAAATAATTTGGCTGAATAGGTGGTGTATGGCTACAGCGACGATTAGTGCGCCACTGGCCAGGAGTATGTAATTTCTGTAGTACCCCGTCGGTCTTTTTGTTTGCGTAAGCTTAATTACAATAACTACTAGCAGGAACGGTATTAGTAGTGCAGTTGCCACAAAGACAATGAATATTATTGCGCTACCCATGATTGGCCCTAACGTTTGGTTAAGGGGCGGGCTTTAGGCCGTCCCAGTGAGCGCAGCGAACGGTTTGAACCACTTGTTAGGCGCGACGCAGAGCTTCAGTGAACTCATGTTCGCCTTCGGCGCCCCACCACGGAGCGACAAGCGTACCACCTAGCCCGCATAGCTCTTTCAACAGTATGAGCAGAGCGTTGACCTCGGATGCTCCCCATGCACTGCCCATTCGGTAGTCGATGTTCAAACTAGAGGGCGTAACGAGAACTCCTAAATCGGGAAGCGTGCAGTTAGCAATGGTTATGCCTGCTAGCACTACATGGAATGGTTCTGCTGATTCACAAAAAACTAATGCCGCATCACCGCTACCGGTGAATGGTTTCTCTTTTTGCGAAGGTTTTATCCAAAGGTAGCCTCCGCCGGCTGTTACATTCCGGGCATTATTTGCGAGGAGAAATTCGAAAGCTTTGGATACTTTATCTGGATTTGAATATCGCACTTCCAACTCTGGAAGAGAGCCGTCATCGGTATCAAAGTATCGGAGCAGTTTCATACAACGCCTAACGATTAAGCTAAGGGGCCGGCTTCGCCGGTCCCAGCGAACGGAGTGAGCGCCTTGTTAGGGGATTCTACGCGCTAAATCACGAGAGACCCAAGATCCAAAGAGATAAGAAGAGCGATTTGCCAAAAACTCAGGGCTCCAGCCAGGGGACGCCTCATAGAATGGATTTGCGCCAGAGTTTATTAAAACCCGGTACATCCTTTTGGTGCGTTTTAAGTTTTTATATGAAACAGGTAATTCCATAAGCCACATTAAGGGCGTCCATCCTTTACTGTCTTGTGCGTTAGGGTCTTCGCCTTGCTTTAGGTAGTACTTAATTCCACCAAGATCTCTGGTGTAAGAGCAATCATGGAGCTTGGTAAATTTACCCTTACCTACTTCCGGTTGTACGAGCTCAGGTTTGTTTGGCGCGGATGTCACTTGAATACCCTAACGATTAAGCTAAGGGGCGGGCTTTAGCCCGTCCCAGCGAACGAAGTGAGCGATTTGAGCGCATTGTTATGTTCCAAGCTCACTGATACGTTTTTCTATTGCCTCATAATTTATATGGGGTTGGATTGCGGGCCATTGTTTTCTGGAAACGTCGCAGAGAGAAATTATCCCCATAACAATTCCGGTTATCCAAAAGCAGGCATACATAATTAGTTCTTGTGTAGTGGGTTTTCCGAATGTTTTTATATATAAATATGTACCAAAAACGATGCCCAGCCAGATTGCTAAATTTATTAAAAATCTAAGGCTGACGGGCATAGGCTTTTTATCTCTTGCCTTGAGTAAGGAAATTAGAATCTTACGTTCCTTGTGTGCGTTCACTTGTATCTCCACTTGGTACATAACGTTTGGTTAAGGGGCCGGCTTTAGCCGGTCCCAGTGAGCGAAGCGAACGATTTGAACCAATTGTTATGTTCCTCACGGCACGAGGCTATTCAAGGAAATCAACAGGGACAGTTTTCATATATTCTTTCGCTTTGCTGATAAGCGCTGCCCATTCTGCTTGGGGTTTTTCAGTGACGCCGTTTTCAGCTAATGAGTTTTCAAGCAAGTCCGCTAAACCCCAAATGGCTCTTCTTTCTTCTTCTGAAAGACTGTCGTGTGACTGCAAGTCTGAGAACTTATCAGACAAGACTTCCCAAGCAAGCAGCAGGTGGCCGAGGGTTATTTTAATGGATGTTTCTTTGTAGAAATCTTCAGCTTCCATTTTGGAGATTCCTTGATGAGGAACATAACGTTTGGTTAAGGGGCGGGCTTTAGCCCGTCCCGAGTGAGCGAAGCGAACGACTTGAACCATTAGTTATGAGCCCACCACCGCTCGGCCTGCCCCTTTAAGAAGTCTGCTGCAGTTCTCGCGATAGATTCATAGTGTACAGATGGGTAATTTTGCTGCTTTTCGTAATTTGGAGTGCCGAACTCGAACCAATGGTCATTTATCCCTTCTTCAGGGTTGGAACCCAAGCGTAACCTGGGCCATACATGTAAAACCTTAACCTTTTCTGGTGGCGTTAAGATACCTGAAGCATTTCTGAAACCTTCAGCAGGGCACTGCCCAATTTCGATGATAAAGCTACCGCCTGAGCTGTAGAACTGGAAGGTAAGAAGATCGATTGAGTTTTGCGTGATGCGCTTAAAGTGAGGGAAGGAACCTTTGAAGCCTTGTGCCTTAAGCTCGGGAACAAAGAGTTCTTTCAGCGCCTTTTCCATATTTTTTCGGTTATCTGTACTCACAATTTGTGGGCTCATAACGTTTGGTTAAGGGGCGGGCTTTAGCCCGTCCCAGCGAGCACAGCGAGCGATTTGAACCAATTGTTAGACGTTCAGATGTACGCATAATTTAAAGTATAGCTTTAGAAATCGCTTGGTTCTTGTGACGCGAGATATGTGCCGATTGAGTCAGCGCAAGGAGCAAGCCACTTTTGAATCTTCGGGCTACTCTCCGAAACCCACAAGTCAAGATTAACAAACCCGTTGGTTCCTATGTTTGCGTGGCGAATAAATTTGATAGAGAGGGCTTTCTCGATTTGCTCGACTAAAAGCGGGAAATCAAACAAAGAGTTCAATACTGGCCACTTTATAAGTTTTTTATATTTTAGTTGCGATGATTCGACTCGAAAATCACCGTTTGGTCTCCACTGAATGAGAAATAAATTGTCGTGCCTGCGAAGCTCAGCTAACCATAGGCCATAACTAGGGACGGTAAGTTCAAGCTTCATATCTTCTGGTCTTAGCGCTTTTCGCTTATAGAACCAGTTCTCCATCGGTACTGTGGATAAGCTAAACCCTACCGACCATGCTTCAGCCTCAGAGGTAACACCGAGTCGAGAACACCAAGTTTCGATCACGTCTGGACTTTCTCGATTCATGGAATTATTTCCAACTTGTCTAACGTTTGGTTAAGGGGCGGGCTTTAGCCCGTCCCAGTGAGCGAAGCGAACGGTTTGAACCAGTTGTTAGAGGTAAGTGACACGCAAACCTCCAGCTCTTATTTCGATAGTGTCTCCGCTTTGCATTTCGATGTTATATAGCTCTGAGGTTTGCGTGGCAGAGTTTACAGATACAGAACTGCCCCAAGGATTCTTATGAGGAATTACCGTTTCTTTAAGGTCGGTGAATTCTATAACTCTTATGGCTGATTCAGGCGCATTGGTTGGTGCGACACGAATGTATAAGCGGCAAATTGATTCCGCCCAGCTCACTTCGATTTTTATTAGGCTTGAATCATGCGGAATTAAACCCTCAATTTCCTTGGGCTGCGCCATGCTTTCCATGCCTTACCTCTAACGTTTGGTTAAGGGGCGGGCTTTAGCCCGTCCCAGTGAGCGAAGCGAACGATTTGAACCATTTGTTAGGGCTTTAACTTGCGAAACACAGAATAGAATACACCACTAACGAATGTGCCCAACAGGCCAAATGCTATTGCTGGGATCATATAGTCATGCCAGTCAGTTGTTGTTCTTACGCCGTTTATTACTAACCACTCAGTTCCGGCTTGGTAGGAACACCCTGAACATGGCTCGTTATTGGTGAATGATAGGGCTAAGCCGAAAATGATGCCAATGAAAAAGCCTGCGCACAGTATTGAATGCCAGTTCAGTGAATTGATTTTTTGTAATAAAAATACGCAAGGAATGCCTATTAAAATAATATGTAAAAGTGAGGCTATAAAAGTTATGAGCATGGCTAGTAGTGCCAAGCTATTGTTTTGGCCAAGAAAATGAAAAATACTACCGAAGACAATTGTAGGCACGATTGAGGCGATTATTGTCGCGAAAAATAGCGAGCGTTTCACTAGTGTGCCCTAACGTTTGGTTAAGGGGCGGGCTTTAGCCCGTCCCGAGTGAGCGAAGCGAGCGACTTGAACCACTTGTTATGCGCTGCACATTATGATTGGACTAAGTTAATGCTCTTTTTGCTTATGAGGATGTGAGCGAGAACGTAAGATATAGAGGCGATTGCTCCACCTAATAACAGCGTAGGCCAGATATAGTCGAATGCAGCTATAAAGTCTACTTCCATGCTCTGCATTATGTATGGGATTGAACCAACACTACTCCCTGTAATGGCTGCTGCGATAATTGTAATAACATAAGATGCTGATATTGTTGCTTGGATTTTTGCGCTTTTTATATTGGTGTTTATTAGTCTAATTGCGTAAGCGACAGATGTTATTGAAATGGCTAAAAGGGAAAGCAAGCTAGTAGCCCAGTATGCAATGCCTCTTGGTTCTGCTAAGAAAAGAAACACGCCAAGGCAAGCAGTGATTACTGCGATACAGAGCATTAAGGTGATGTTGAATTTACGCATGTTACTTCCTTATGCATAACGTTTGGTTAAGGGGCGGGCTTTAGCCCGTCCCAGTGAGCGTAGCGAACGATTTGAACCACTTGTTAGACCTTACACTTCTACTTGGATGAACGGGAAAGATGTTCGAAACTCAGTAAGAATTTCATGGTTTTTATGTAGTGAATTCAAAGCTCGGTCCTTACTCGGGCCGTCAAATACTTTACGATTACGGAGATATGCAATCCCAAAAATTGCCTCATCTTCCTGCTCTGTAAAGCTACGGCCAGGGCAGAAGCCTATTGATTTGATGATATGGAAGCGAGGTGCGTCAAAGTTTAATAGTTCCGCTATGTAGTCTGGATATAACTCTGCTGACTCCATAACCATGAAAGCCCACTGCTGCAATTCTTTAGTGTCAATTGCATCAATAAAATAACAATTTACGACAAAGGCGATAGTCGATGAATTTTCGCGTGTAAGTCCATTCATGATCTAGGTCTAACGATCAAGCTAAGGGGCGGGCTTTAGCCCGTCCCAGCGAACGAAGTGAGCGATTTGAGCGCATTGTTATAGGCTGAACTGGCCAAGAACGGCCATTAGCAAAAGGGCAAATACGAAAACTCCAACGCAGCATACATAAGCCTCATTTCTGGAGCCGCTTAACCACTCATTATTTGGGTGTTTCCCTAGAGTGGCCACTTTTACAAATGGCCATCCTATGGCATAGAAAAATGTTCCAATTATTATATCCGTTACTAAGTAGCCAAAAAATCGAACTACTAGGCTGAGCAGTTCTTCCATGTGTCACCAGCGTATAACGTTGGGTTAAGGGGCGGGCTTTAGCCCGTCCCAGTGAGCGGAGCGAACGTTTTGAACCATTTGTTAGGCGCGGACTTGAGCCGGGCGTTGCAAGTGGTTGCGCCGCGATAGCCAACAGTGCTTTTGCTTTAAATGGCTTCTGCATGCTGTTGTGCTGTTTCATGTGCTTTTCTGCTCCGCAATTTTGGAGCGCCTCTGCGCCGGCACGATGTAATGACTGACGTACAAGGCAATTGCGGAACCAAAATTTTTGCGCCGCCCGCGATTTCAAATACGCCAAATTCCTTTGATGGGAAACACACGGTTTTGAACTATTGATTCCGCGATTTCCCATGCGGCCGCATTCCTTTGCTTTGTTTGCCTAACGTTTAGTTAAGGGGCGGGCTTTAGCCCGTCCCAGTGAGCGAAGCGAACGGTTTGAACCAATTGTTAGAGGCCTTTGTAAATATCGTGAAGAAATACTTGGGTCGGGCTAATTATTGACTTCGTGCCGTCTGTTTCAGCCACCAGATGAAAATTTGATTTTTCCCCAGAGCACTCAATGGTACGAACTCCGTCTAGGACGCATAGCACGCCAAATAGAGTTGCATCGGCTGCGTCTGCCATTGCCCGCATGACCATTTCACGGTCACTTGCTGCGAGCGAATTGAACCACTGAGATATTTCAAGGAGCTTTGTATCAGGACGGCGGCCGGGGGGATTCTTATAGTCCTCCACGCAACCACTTACTGCTGAGTCGCGACACTCAGACTTGAGTGCATCGACAAACTGCGCTGTGTCCATAGGGCCTCTAACGTTTGGTTAAGGGGCGGGCTTTAGCCCGTCCCAGCGAGCACAGCGAGCGATTTGAACCAATTGTTAGACGCTCGGATGTACGCATAATTTGAAGTACCACATTCCTGCTTGTAACGCGTTACGCGATAAACCTGACGACACGCGATAAATCCAATGTTTCGATGTTGCTGGCGAACCGCAGTTTATACGTGCCCCGATGGTGGCGGCGATGGTTCAGTAAACACAGAATTTGAAACCCTGTGAAGCCTAAAGCAGTGGAGCGGGGCAACGGTTCTACGCGGTTTAAAAAGCAATTTTCAAACTGGATTGTCTAACGTTTGGTTAAGGGGCGGGCTTTAGCCCGTCCCAGTGAGCGAAGCGAACGGTTTGAACCAGTTGTTAGAGGCTCTGCACGTTGCGCCTGCGAGCAGCAATGTAGGTGCCTAAGAAGCCTAGCAGTGCATGGGCTAAAAACTGAGTAAAGTCAAGCCACCAGTAAATAGGTTCAGAAAGCGTATAGGCTGTGATGGCGAATAATAATGTAGCCCCTATGCCATGGTAATAAGGTAGCTGCTTGGCCTTTAGTGATGCTATGTATCCGACTGACATAGGAATTATTAAGAAATACACTGCATACAATAACATTGAGCCAAGGATATAGAGGTTTGTGTTGCCAGATGACGAAAGAGCCCAAAGTGTCAGCTGCACCAAAATCAACGGAATCAAGAGCCCGATAGCAAAAGCGAGAGCCAAGGTTTTGATATCGATTAGCTTGAAAGCGTGCGCGGTCTTCAAGTTTGAAAGTGCCTCTAACGTTTGGTTAAGGGGCGGGCTTTAGCCCGTCCCAGTGAGCGAAGCGAGCGATTTGAACCATTTGTTAGAAGCGGCTAAATGACCCACAGAATATCTTGCCCCTCAATAGAAATTTGCATGCATTCATACCCGCCGT
Organism: Pseudomonas sp. 9AZ; assembly: GCF_902506525.1. Lineage (NCBI taxonomy): Bacteria > Pseudomonadati > Pseudomonadota > Gammaproteobacteria > Pseudomonadales > Pseudomonadaceae > Pseudomonas > Pseudomonas sp. 9AZ. The sequence goes on along the minus strand of NZ_LR733840.1, from coordinate 2,806,126 downwards.
TATCTGCCATGAGCTGCATTTCCATTCCGTTTTCTAAACGCAAAATAATACTATTTTCTTGGAGCTGCCAGTCGACCATAGCAACATTAAAAACTTCATAGAAGGTCGCGTCAGGCCATGTACCTTCTTCCCACTGTGCAATAGTTTCGCCATGAGATTTGAGAGTTACTTGCGACTGGATATTAAAATTAACCTTACCGAAGCTGAATTGGATGTCAAATGGCCCAATGCGTAGCTGCGTTGTGCATTGGCCTATTGCATCCGACAAGTCTAGTTTTTTGGGTATTTGATACATAGCTTCTAACGTTTGGTTAAGGGGCGGGCTTTAGCCCGTCCCAGTGAGCGAAGCGAACGATTTGAACCACTAGTTAGGTGACAACTCACTGCCTGCTAACCGTGAATATGCTTCCCATTCTGGATCACTAAAAGATGAGATTTTTATAGGGAATGCTGGAAAGCACGACAAAGACTCATTGAGAATATTCATAAAATCATCATGGCTTGTTGAATAATACTGCCATTCTCGTGAATCTGGGCCAGTTACGATGGCTGTTAAATATGCTTTATTTTGCTTTTCAACGGCATCTGTAAGTGTGTCTTCTAGGTTGCTCATAGCCTCTTGAGTTGTTGGCGATAGAGACTCAAACCCCCAGCTAATAGCAACCACATTAGGGAAGTGAGCTTTACCTAATTGCTCAGGCGCATTAACGCGAAACCTAATTATTAAAGACTCCTCGCCTAGAGTCGCGGTTGTTACTGACCATGACTCTTGAGGTAGAATTTTTTCTTCGCGCTTTGTGCTGAGTAAGCGAGAAATCAGGTTTCGGAGCATGTTGTTACCTAACGTTTGGTTAAGGGGCGGGCTTTAGCCCGTCCCAGTGAGCGAAGCGAACGGTTTGAACCACTAGTTAGGCTCGCTGCAGAGTTTATTTTTGACCACTAAGTTTTAGCTCTTCCGGATACATTGCTGCGAGCCAAATAGTGCGCCCATTACTACCAGAGCACTCAACCTCAAATGCCGGCTCTGGATTTGAGTACACCTCAATAATTGTTCCAACGTCCCCGATGCAAGGGTTGCGTTCGTAATCTGCACTCGACTTTGAAAAGCGCTCGTCTCGAAGTGCAATAACTTGGACAACATCGTATTGCTTCATTTCGGGGCCTAACGTTTGGTTAAAGGGCGGGCTTTAGCCCGTCCCAGAGAGCGCAGCGAACGATTTGAACCAGTTGTTAGGCTGTATGCTACGCGGTGGTGGTACATGAAGCACTGAAGGTTAACGGCAATGAAGATGTCCTGTAAATCAACTGCGCGTAATGATTTGCGGAGTTGTACACGGCTTAAGTTTAAATGCCGTTTTTTGATTTACTCAAGAATTCAACGTCGTTATCAGGTAGAGCGAAGACCCAACGCTCCATGCCGCCTGCCTCACCTGCAGCAAATGACTTAATTTTTCCATGGATATCGGCTTCCCATATCCGGAGGATAAGGTCGCGATTGTCACCATCCGGCCAGTAATCACTGATAATTGCTACTTGTTCAGTCCCGATCCACTTTTTTTGCCAGATATTTTCGAGTTCGAAAAATTTGGTAAGTACGCTATCTCCGACTATGTTCCACATTTGATTATGCCTAACGATTAAGCTAAGGGGCCGGCTTCGCCGGTCCCAGCGAGTGAAACGAGCGATTTGAGCGCATTGTTATACGCCGGTTTGGCGCTGAGCTTTCTCATTGGTTTCTAGCCGCTTTCCGCCTTTGTATGAAGCATATGAGCCGTAGAAGAACGCAAGGCCCAAAACTGCAAAAATAGTGACGCCATAATTGCTGCCGGTGATGACTGGTGCAATACCAATGATGAAAAACACTAGGCCGCAGATGAAATTAAAAATCGCGCCATTTTTGTATGTATTGCTTATTTTCTTAATGCTTTGTTTTGATAGGGATAGATATTCTTCAAAATCAGTGACCGCTTGCTCGCATGAATTTTTACATGCGCAGATTCCGTTCACTAGGGAAAGGCAATCACGGCATATTGCCTTGTAGCAGTTTTTGCAAGTTGCTACGGCCTGAATTTCATGGTTGTGGCACTGCATGATTGTTCCTTGCGTATAACGTTTGGTTAAGGGGCGGGCTTTAGCCCGTCCCAGTGAGCGAAGCGAGCGATTTGAACCAGTTGTTAGGGGGCTCCCCACTCAACATGTAGTGCTGAATTGACTTTCGTGCTGTTGATGTCTGCACATTCGTGAATGTTGCCAAAGCATAAGAATCTGTTTTTTCCGGTTAAATAATAAAGATAATCAGCTTCTGTCGCGTATTGAGCAGGTGGGATTTTTTGTTTTACCTGATCGGAGCTGAGGTTTGCTTGCTGCATGATCTTTGCCGCGTCTTCGAAGCTTATAAGCTGCGGATCACTGGGTGTTCCATACGACCAGCCACAGAAGCCATTGTGTACGAAGTAGGCAGCCATTTGAGTACCCTAACGATTAAGCTAAGGGGCGGGCTTTAGCCCGTCCCAGTGAGCGAAGCGAACGATTTGAGCGCATTGTTAGAGAATACCTAACTCTTCGGGCCATGTTTCGTCGCCTAATGCTTTTGCAGCTTGGATTAAGCACTGCTTTTCTGCCTCCGATGCTGCGCCAAGTTCGGAAGCAATTGTTTCTAGCAATGCGACGTCTTCATCGCTGTCCGAGTTGCTTCGATCATTGATGTATTTACAGGCAATGATCAGTGCGCGAGCGAGGACTTCCATAGTGTTCTCTAACGTTTGGTTAAGGGGCGGGCTTTAGCCCGTCCCGAGTGAGCGAAGCGAGCGACTTGAACCGCTTGTTAGGCTGACTCACGAACGCACCTCGTAACTAAGCTTAAGCCCTTGGACTTGGGAGAAAATTGTGTTGGCGAATTCCAGGCAATGCGGCATTAAATTTTGAATATTCTCACTAAGGAAAAGTATTTGCTTCTGTGAACCGTTATGAATACCGCCTAGGTCCTCTAGCTTGTAGCAGAACATAACTAAGGGGTCGTCTAGGTTTTCACCCATACAGTAAGATGTTGCCCATTTTATAAATAAATTTGTTGATTCCATAGAGGATATGTCAAGTACGGATGCACGCAAACAAAACTCTTCAGAAAAGCTAAGTGCTGCTGGCCGTGCTAGAAAGTCATAGCTTGGACGTTTTAGGCAGATATCCGGGCTATTTAGCGAAAGCTCAACCAGTTCCTGCTCCGGATTAGTAGATGAAAAAATTATATTGTCTACCCATGCAATAAGATTATCGGAGCTAGTCAGTCCGATTTTCCATAGGAACAATGCAATATTCAAAGTGTCCATGTGAGCCTAACGTTTGGTTAAGGGGCGGGCTTTAGCCCGTCCCAGTGAGCGAAGCGAGCGGTTTGAACCAGTTGTTAGGTTTCAAGCACCTTGATAACTCTGCTTATAAGCGCTGCTTGCTGTGAATAAAGTGTGGATGCAGTGCTACCTTTTTCGTGAGTTTCAGATTTTATCGAAACTCGCCTTTGTGTTTCGGTGAGTATTTTCAATGCTTCATGGATTCGCGACTGTAGTAGCCTAGAGTGTTCGTTTTCAGATAGATACCATGAGTAAGTGCGCTCCATGATTTCTTTCAGCTCTGCTGTATCAAGCGAACGCTCAGATGATTTTATGGAGCTGAATTCTACTTCAAGATATTCGCCGTGCTCGGTTTCTAGTACTAACCTGTTTTCTTTTTGATAGATATACAAATAGTCATTTTTTATCTTGCAGTCTTCTACAAAGCGTATTAGTTCAGCCGTGTTTTTGGGAGTTGATAAGAAAATAGAGTGCGCGGTTGGTTCTGCACCAGGGTGATAGTCTGTTATCAAGCGCAGCTCAAGATCATTCCCATCTGTTTTCACGCAGGATATGTAGATCTCTTGCTCTGGGATATTCATCGATATTGCCCTTGATACCTAACGTTTGGTTAAGGGGCGGGCTTTAGCCCGTCCCAGTGAGCGCAGCGAGCGATTTGAACCATTTGTTAGGCGTCCCCCGCATTTCCGGGAAGCACGTGCTGACAGTAGCGCCACTCATGAACTGGCTGATCATCTAGGTACAGATCTGGCTTGGGCAGAAAGGCAAGGAAGCAGTCCTCTATGCCCAGCTCGACCGCTGACGCGCGAGCGTACTCTGCACCGCCGGAACTCCACAGATATAGGGCGTCACCCTGCTTGTGGAGCGCTCGAACTCGCGCCACAACGGGAGGCATGGGAATTCGCTTGGTTCCAACGGAACGGATAAGTGTGTCATCCACATCTACGAATATGACGCGTTGTTTCATATGGTGCCTAACGTTTGGTTAAGGGGCGGGCTTTAGCCCGTCCCAGTGAGCGAAGCGAACGATTTGAACCACTAGTTAGAGGTTACCACCCGTAACTGTCGGTAGTGCTTTGAAGCTGCTCTGCAATTTTTACCCTGCACTCGGATTCGTGGACGGAAGTCCATTGTCCACCGTATGTACTGCTTACGGAATTACAAAATAGAGTTCTAAATTCTTCCCATTTTTCTTTTGCTTCTTTAAGCTGTTTGATTGCTTCTTTATTTTCTTCTGCACCGGCTTCTAATAAGAGACGCTGGTAGCTTTTTTCCGTTAGCTCGTTCTGTTGTTGCCATGAGTTATTTGAGGCTTCCGAGTACTCTGCCTGTGACTCAGCCAATGCGTGATTATTTATTAAAAATATGCAGGTGGCGAAGGCAATTGTTGAGGCTTTGCGATCAGACATTGTTTGCCTCTAACGTTTGGTTAAGGGGCCGGCTTTAGCCGGTCCCGAGTGAGCGAAGCGAGCGACTTGAACCAGTTGTTAGGCTCTTGGGCGCTGAGTGAATAGTATTATTCGATGTCAATGTATTTTGTATTTGCCTGTATGCCGCAAGGACAGCATTCCTTCGGCCACCACATTACAACGATGTAAGGTTTTCCGGGTTTGTTTTTGTCTATTTTAAATTCTGCGCTGGCTGATTTTTTGGTATAGCTGGATTTGAGCGTTTCGTACGGTTCGTAAACTGGAATACCTTTAGTGCCGTGCTCGGAGTATGCGAGCATTATCTCAGCATCTTTTAAATCTTCCAGTTGTCGAGGAACAGTTGCTCTGTAAGTATTTCCAGAAATTTTCTCTAGCTTTATTAAATTGTCATATTCCTCGCCGCCTCTTGGCGAATAGCACGCTAAAGAGGCTTGCGAATAGATTATGGATATTACGATTATGAGTAAACGCATGATTGCCTAACGTTTGGTTAAGGGGCCGGCTTTAGCCGGTCCCAAGTGAGCGAAGCGAACGACTTGAACCACTAGTTAGGTGGGTAGCTCGATGCAGCCTGCTAGCTCATTCCAGGTATTTGCAATTTTTTGTGCGTAACGAGCTTCCATGCCTATGAGCGGCAGCATGAATACCTCTCCCTGTGAGTTGAAAGCCAGTATTTCTCCGCCTCCGTTACCTGCAAAAGCAAGATAGCCGGGAGCAAGCTCTTTAATCTGTATGTCCTCGTTATTTGTAGCAATATCCTCTGGAAGCCAGAGCTCAACGTAGCCAGGTTTGCCTTCTGTAAAGGACTCTATGGCACCGTGCAGGGCAATAAATTCTAGATACTCGGGCGGAATGCGAATTTCCATATTCACCTAACTATAAATAGACACCAATTGGTGTAATAACGTTTTATGGGGTGTGGTGGATAACATTCTTGTCTGTCTTAGAGGTGGCGTCTAGGCTGAGGGGGGGGCGACAGGATTTGGCTAAAAAGGGAGTTATGCACCATGGATGGGAAGCCACGTTTGCTTGAGCAGGTTCGCGAACAGATTCGCCTGAAACACTACTCGATTCGTACAGAACACGTCTATTGCGAATGGGTAAAGCGCTTTATTCGGTTTCACAGTTATCGACACCCAAAGGAGATGGGGGCGGCTGAGGTCGAGGCTTTTCTATCGGATTTGGCGTTGCGTAAGAGTGTTTCGGCTTCAACACAGAATCAGGCGCTTGCTGCGTTGCTGTTTCTCTATAAGCAGGTGCTAAAGCTGGATTTGCCTTGGTTGGGCGAGGTGGTGAGGGCAAAGAAGCCCAGTCGTCTGCCTGTGGTACTCAGTGTGGCTGAAGTTCAACAGTTGCTGGGGCGGTTAGACGGAGAGGTCGGGTTAGTGACGCATTTGTTATATGGCTCTGGTATGCGCCTGATGGAGGTTATACGCTTGCGGGTCAAGGATGTTGATTTTCCCCGTGGTGAGATTCTAGTTCGCGATGGAAAGGGGATGAAAGATCGGGTCACGGTACTCCCACGCCGTTTGGTGGAGCCGCTTAAACAGCATTTGGCGCTGGTTCGGGCGCAGCATAACGCCGAATTGAAGGTGGGCCGTGGCGATGTGTATTTACCTTTCGCGCTTGAGCGTAAGTACCCGAATGGTCCGTGGGAGTGGGGCTGGCAGTATGTATTTCCTGCCTCAGGTCTTTCGGTCGATCCGCGCAGTGGCAAGGTGCGCCGGCACCATTTTGATGAAAAGCGTGTGCAGCGCGCATTCAAGGCTGCATTGAAACTGACAGATATTGTGAAACTGGCTACGCCGCATACGTTGCGGCATTCCTTTGCCACGCATTTGTTGGAAAGCGGTCAGGACATTCGCACCGTTCAAGAGCTGCTAGGTCACTCCGATGTGAAGACGACGATGATCTATACCCACGTGCTGAATCGTGGCGGGCTAGCCGTGTTAAGTCCGCTCGATAGGGCCTGAGTGGCGCGAGCTAAAACCCCGCAGCATGGGGGGCTGCATGTGTTGTCTTCGATTTAATCTGCGCGTTATAAATTTGGCGCTATTAATGTGACGCCCTGGCATGTCTCGTCGTCATGCTGTGCACTCCGGGTAATGCCTGGCGTGTGGTTTCAGCGTGATACTTGCTGATTCCTTTCTAGCTACAGTTCGCCGAGTCCTCGGCAATCCCGTCCAGACGCGCTGCCACAACAATAACTCCAGCTGCTGATTTGGCTTTTGATACGTACGTTGGAGAGAGGCCGTTTTATGAATACCTGGTTTGCCAATATCAGCGTCACCCGCAAGTTGCTGATAGGTTTTGGCGTTGTGCTGGCGATGACAGTGTTGATGGCCTGGACGGGCTGGAGTGGGCTGGGCAGTGTGATTCAGCGCGCTAACTGGATGAGCGACATTACCTACCTCAACAGCAGCCTCACCAATCTGCGCATTGCGCGGTTGCAGTACATGATCGCTAACGGTGATTTGCCCACCGCTGAACGCCTACAGTCGACCTTAAGCACTTACATTGCCAAGCAAGAGGCGCTGCAGGCTTCGTTCAAGAATCCGGTCAATGTGGCGCTACTCAAGAAGCAGGGGGCGATCAACGATGAGTACCAAGTGTCTTTGAATGCCATGAAGGCCGCTTATAAAGAAGCCAATGCAGCTAATGAGGTGTTGGCCCTGAGGGCGGCCGAGGCCGTTGAGCAAGTTCGCCAGATCATGGCAGTTGTCGTGCAATTACCCGAATTTGATCCACAGCGCTTTGCTCAGTATCAGGCGATTACTGACAGCAGGGCCGAGTTGCTGCAGGTGCAACACCTGGTCAGTGTGTTCCGTAACAATGCCAGCCCCGCAAATGAGTCGGCGATGATTCAGGGGGTTGAGGCGATCATGGCAGGGCTGGCGGATGTGAGTCGTGCATTCGTCGGGTCACAGCAAGCCGCTGTATTGCAGGTTGAGCGTAGCTTGGCGCAGTACCGGGATGCGGTGTTGGCGCTGCGTGATGCCACTCAGGCCATTGCGCGCGCGCGTCAGGAGATGACCGTGCAAGGCGCTGAGATTGTCAAAATCAGCGACGAGCTTTACAGCTTCCAGCTTGACCGTCTGGCGGTCGAAAGTGCGGCGGCGCGTTACCTGCAGGTGACGGCTACAGCGCTGGCTTTGCTGCTTGGGCTGCTTGCTGCATGGCTGATTACACGGCAGATCATTCGTCCACTGCGTGCCACGCTGTTGGACGTTGAGCGCATTGCCAGTGGTGATCTGACACCCAGTGCCGCAGTGGTGCGTCAGGATGAGTTGGGTGTGTTGCAGCAAGGCGTGCAGCGTATGGCCAGCACCTTGCGTGAGTTGATTGGCGGAATTCGTGATGGCGTGAGCCAGATCAGCAGTGCTGCCGAGGAGCTGTCTGCCGTAACCGCGCAGACCAGTGCTGGGGCCAATAACCAGAAGAGTGAAACCGATCAAGTGGCCACTGCCATGCACGAGATGTCTGCCACGGTGCAGGAGGTTGCGCGCAATGCCGAGCAGGCGTCTTACGCTGCGACGGACGCTGACAGTGAGGCGCGTAAAGGTGACAAAGTGGTAGCCCAGGCCATTGCCCAAATTGAGCGTCTGGCTGAAGAAGTGGGGCGCTCCACTGGCGCCATGACGGCTTTGCAGCAAGAAAGCCAGAAGATTGGCAGTGTGATGGATGTCATCAAGGCTGTGGCGGAGCAGACGAACCTGCTTGCACTCAACGCGGCTATTGAGGCTGCGCGCGCCGGTGAGGCGGGTCGAGGTTTCGCGGTGGTCGCGGATGAGGTGCGTGGTTTGGCTCAACGCACGCAGAAGTCTACTGAGGAGATCGAGGGTTTGGTTGCGGGGCTGCAGAATGGCACGCAGCAGGTGGCCAGCATCATGTTGAGCAGCCGCACTTTGACTGACAGCAGTGTTGAGTTGACTCGTCGCGCGGGTGATTCGCTGGAAAGCATTACCCGTACAGTGTCGAATATTCAGTCGATGAATCAGCAGATTGCAGCGGCGGCTGAGCAGCAAAGTGCGGTGGCTGAAGAGATCAGTCGCAGCATCATCAGCGTGCGGGATGTGTCCGAACAGACAGCCTCTGCCAGTGATGAAACGGCTCGGGCCAGTGTTGAACTGGCGCGTCTGGGTAATCAGCTGCAGATGATGGTGAGTCGTTTCCGGGTCTAGCTGCCGCGCTGACAGTTGAACGCAAACGCCCCGCAATGCGGGGCGTTTTTGTGTGGCGGGCAACTATCCGTTGGGTCAGATCAGCTCGGCCCACATGTCGTATTCATCGGCATCGACGATGCGCACGCGGACCTTGTCGCCTGGATTGACGTTGGTGCTGGCGATAAACACGCTGCCATCGATTTCTGGAGCATCAGCGTAGCAGCGGGCAACGGCGCCTTGGTCGTCGACTTCATCGATCAGCACGTCCATCTCCTTGCCGACCTTGAGTTGCAGGCGAGCGGTGCTGATGGCTTGCTGGTGGGCCATGAAACGGTCCCAGCGATCCTGTTTGACGTCATCGGGTACCGGGTTGTCGAGCAGGTTGGCCGGCGCGCCTTCTACGGGGGAATACTGGAAGCAACCGACGCGATCGAGCTGCGCTTCGGTCAACCAGTCGAGCAGGTACTGGAAGTCTTCTTCAGTTTCGCCGGGGAAGCCGACGATAAAGGTCGAGCGGATGGTCAGCTCCGGGCAGATCTCGCGCCAGGCTTTGATGCGTGCCAGGGTCTTGTCTTCGAAGGCGGGGCGCTTCATCAGCTTGAGCACTTTCGGGCTGGCGTGCTGGAAGGGGATATCCAGGTACGGCAGGATCTTGCCGGCGGCCATCAGCGGGATCAGCTCGTCGACGTGCGGGTAGGGGTAGACGTAGTGCAGGCGCACCCATACGCCCAGGCTGGAGAGCGCTTCACACAGTTCGGTCATGCGGGTTTTCACCGGCTGGCCGTTCCAGAAGTCGGTCTTGTATTTCATGTCCACGCCATAGGCGCTGGTGTCCTGGGAAATCACCAGCAGCTCTTTGACGCCGGCTTTGACCAGGCGCTCAGCTTCGCTGAGTACTTCACCCACCGGGCGGCTGACCAGTTTGCCGCGCATCGACGGGATGATGCAGAAGCTGCAGCTGTGGTTACAGCCTTCGGAAATCTTCAGGTAGGCATAGTGACGCGGGGTGAGTTTGATGCCCTGCGGCGGCACCAGGTCGATCAGCGGGTTGTGATCCTGGCGCGGCGGCACGACTTCATGCACGGCGTTGACCACTTGCTCGTACTGCTGCGGGCCTGTCACCGAGAGCACGCTGGGGTGCACGTCGCGGATGCTGCCTTCTTCCACGCCCATGCAGCCGGTGACGATCACTTTGCCGTTTTCTTTGATCGCTTCGCCGATCACTTCCAGGGATTCGGCTTTAGCACTGTCGATAAAGCCGCAGGTGTTGACCACCACCACATCGGCGTCCTGATAGGTCGACACCACTTCATAACCTTCCATGCGCAGCTGAGTCAGGATGCGCTCAGAGTCCACCAGCGCCTTGGGGCAACCGAGTGATACAAAGCCGACTTTCGGCGTGGCGGGGGTGGACATGGCGTTAACCTCAGGCGTGTACGGATGGATGCTGGGCGCTGGGCGCGCCTCTGATCAAAAAGTGCGCAATTCTAGCGGCGACGCTGGCAATTGACCAGCACTGAGCGTCACCTGTGTATCAGGACTGAATGCTTGGCGGCGTCAGGGCTGCTTACTTGGCAAGATGCGGGTCAGGGTGTTGTCGCGCACAACAAAGTGGTGGAACAGCCCGGCCGCAGCATGCAGGCCAATCAACCAGTATCCGGCGCTACCGGCCAGTTCATGCCATTCCTTTATCGTGCCAGCCAAATCCGGGTTTTTGCTGACCAGAGGTGGCAACTCCAGGCCAAAAAATGGGATGGGTTTGCCGGCGGCGCTGAGGATCAACCAGCCGGCCAGTGGGGCGCCGATCATCAGGCCGTAGAGTGCTAGATGCATCAGTTTTGCCGGGATGGCTTGCCAGGTAGGCAGGGTAGGTTGGATGACCGGCGTGGGTGCAATCAAGCGTGCCAGCAAGCGCAGCCACACGAGCGTGAAGACGGCGAGGCCCAGCATAAAGTGCCATTGCTTGAGTAGTTCACGAGTGTCGCTGCCTTTGGGAAAGTTCCCTTTGAGCTCGATGCAGGCGTAGACGCCGGCAATAAGAATCAGCATCAGCCAGTGCAGCGCTATATTCAGGCTGCCATAGCGCGCTTCCGTATTTTTCCAGGGCATGGTGTTTTGCCTCCTAGGCTGTCAGTGATCATCGGCTTCAGTGTAGGCAGGCAACTTCCAGCTCTCATTGAGCGTGATCAGCTAAATCGCGCACAAACAAAAAGGCCACTCGATTGAGTGGCCTTTTTGAGTATCTGGTTGCGGGAGCCGGATTTGAACCGACGACCTTCGGGTTATGAGCCCGACGAGCTACCAGACTGCTCCATCCCGCGCCGGCAATTCTATATAGAAATCGTCGTGTGTCAACAAAATAGTGTTTTTAATCAAATGCTTAGAATGCGTGTGCGAGAGAAACAAAAAAGGCCACTCGATTGAGTGGCCTTTTTTGAGTATCTGGTTGCGGGAGCCGGATTTGAACCGACGACCTTCGGGTTATGAGCCCGACGAGCTACCAGACTGCTCCATCCCGCGCCGGCCATTCTATACAGGAACGGTGCTTTGTCAATTGATTAGTGGTTTTTAATCAATAACTTAAATCGGTCGGGCGGAAATGCAAAAAGGCCACTCGATTGAGTGGCCTTTTTGAGTATCTGGTTGCGGGAGCCGGATTTGAACCGACGACCTTCGGGTTATGAGCCCGACGAGCTACCAGACTGCTCCATCCCGCGGCGCCAATTCTAGCGTTTAAATGCTGCTTGTCAACCTAAAGGTGGCCAGAAGTTGTTTTTATTCAGATGCTTAGCCGTACGTTGATTGATTTTGCGCTGCAGAGCCCTGTGCTAGAGCCTGATTGAGCGGACAGCTTTGCTTTCGGCATAGCCCGCAACCGGGCTGTTGGGCTAGAGTCCGTGCCCACATAAATTGGAGAAATGTTATGAGCGTTGAATGCAAAGCCTGTGGTGCTCAGGTGCCAGCCGATGCCAAGATCTGTCCGGGTTGCGGCGCTGCCGTGGCGGCGAAGACCAAGCTGGTGCCATTGGCTGCGTTTATGCTGATCGTCATCCTGATTATCCAGTCTTATATGAGTAAGTCTGAGGATGCGGCGAGCGAGGCGAAACCGGCAGCGCCTGTTAGCTCAGCCGAGCAGTAGCAGCAGGGCTGGTGGCTAGGCGATGAACAGCCGCAAGATCATCCACGTGGACTGTGATTGCTTTTACGCCGCAATCGAGATGCGAGATGACCCGAGCCTGGCCAGAAAGCCCTTGGCGGTCGGTGGCTCGGCAGATCGGCGCGGGGTGATTGCCACCTGCAACTACGAAGCGCGCAGTTATGGCGTGCGATCAGCGATGGCGTCTGGGCAAGCGCTCAAGTTGTGTCCGGATTTGGTCATCGTTAAACCGCGAATGGACGCCTACAAGGCCGTATCGCGGGAGATTCAGGCGATCTTTCGTGATTACACCGAGCTGATCGAGCCCTTGTCGCTGGATGAGGCCTACCTGGATGTAACCGACAGCCCGCACTTTGCTGGCAGCGCCACGCGCATCGCTCAGGATATTCGCCGGCGGGTCTCGCAGGAGCTGCATATCACCGTTTCGGCAGGTGTGGCGCCCAACAAGTTTCTGGCCAAGATCGCCAGCGACTGGAAGAAACCTAACGGCCTGTTTGTGATTACCCCAGATCAGATTGAGGACTTTGTCGCCGCCTTACCGGTGAGCAACCTGCATGGTGTAGGCAAGGTCACGGCCGACAAGCTTGGGCGCCTGGGCATTCGTACCTGCAGCGATCTGCGCGAGTGGAACAAGCTGGCGTTGGTCAAGGAGTTCGGCAGCTTCGGCGAGCGCTTGTGGGGCCTGGCGCGCGGGATTGATGAGCGAGTTGTGCATAACGACAGCCGGCGTCAGTCGGTCAGCGTGGAAAATACCTTTGATAAGGATTTGCCGGATTTAGCCGCCTGTCTTGAGCAGTTGCCGGCGCTGCTGGAGCAGTTGGCCACGCGGATGGCGCGGTTGGATGCGAGTTACCGGCCGGATAAACCCTTCGTCAAAATCAAGTTTCACGATTTCAGCCAAACCACCTTGGAGCAGGGCGGAGCGCGGCGGGATCTGGAGAGTTATTCGCGGTTGATGAGCACGGCCTTTGCGCGGGGCAATAAAGCGGTGCGCCTGCTCGGCGTGGGTGTTCGCTTACATGACCTGCGCGGTAAGCAGGAGCAGCTTGAGTTATTTGCGCCCTGACTCCTGATAGGCCGATCTGTGCCCATGAAAAAGGCGAAGCCGCAGGGCTTCGCCTTTTTAGTTAGGGCGGATCAATGCTTGCGAGGGACTGGCTTGAGCAGCTCGTCGGGCGGCATTTCGCAGGCGATCTTGCGGCCCAGTAGGGCTTCGATGGCAGGCAAGGCGTAGGCATCGTCTTCACCGGCAAAGCTGATTGAGGTGCCGCTGGTGCCGGCGCGTCCGGTACGACCGATGCGGTGCACGTAATCGTCCGGGGTTTCTGGCAGGGTAAAGTTGATCACGTGGCTGATTGCGTCGACGTGGATGCCGCGACCGGCCACGTCGGTGGCGACCATCACGCGGATCTTGCCTTCGCGGAAGCCTTCCAAGGCGCGGATGCGTTTGTGCTGCGGTACGTCGCCGGACATCTGTACGGCGCTGATGCCGTCGCGGGTCAGGCGTTCTTCGATACGCCGCACTTCATCCTTGCGGTTGGCGAAGACCATTACGCGAATCCAGTCATTCTGGGTGATCAGGTTGTACAGCAGCTTGTACTTGTCGCTGCCAGCCACGGCATAAACGTGCTGTTCAACGGTATCGCTGGCGACGTTTTCCGGCTCGATCTCGACGATCGCCGGCTCGGTGGTCCATTGCTTGGCCAGGTTCATCACGTCTTCGGTGAAGGTCGCGGAGAACAGCAGGGTCTGGCGTTCGCCCTTCATCGGGGTCTGGCGGATGATCTGGCGGACCTGGGGGATAAAGCCCATGTCGAGCATGCGGTCGGCTTCGTCGAGCACCATCACTTCGACCATGTCCAGGTGCACTTCGCCGCGCTGGTTGAAGTCGAGCAAACGGCCTGGGGTGGCTACCAGAATGTCGCAGAAGCGCGATTCAAGCAGCTTGAGTTGTTTGTCGAAGTCCATGCCGCCGACAAAGCTCATCACGTTTAGGCCGGTGTATTTGGTCAGGTCGGCCGCATCCTTGGCGATCTGCACCACCAGCTCGCGGGTCGGAGCAATGATCAGCGCGCGTGGCTCGCCCATATAACGCTCTTTCGGCGGTGGGGTTTGCAGCAGCTGGGTGATGATCGAGATCAGGAAGGCAGCAGTTTTGCCTGTGCCGGTCTGGGCGCGACCGATAGCGTCACGGCCGCTGAGGGTGTAACCCAGCACCTGCGCTTGGATCGGTGTGCAGTAGGGGAAGCCAAGATCATGAATCGCATGCATCAGCTCGGGGGAGAGCTTGAAGTCATGAAAACGGGTTTTGCCCTCAGCCGGTGCGACGGTGAAGTCTTCCAGTTTCCAGGTGTCGACGGATTTGGCCGGACGCTCGCGGCGCTGTTTTGCCGGTTTTTCCTTGCTCTGTAACGGCTTTTCAGCGGCTTCAGGGGAGCGCGGTGAAGCGCTGCGGCTGGATTTGTCAGCGTTGGCGTCAGGCTGGACGCGCGGTGCGCTGGGCGTTACAGGTGACGGAGTTGCTGGGCTGGGCTGCTCGCCCTCGGCTTTGCCGAATATTTTCTTGAGTGCTTTGAGCACGGTCATCTCATCAATTGGTTAAGGAGTGAACGGCCGCCAGTGTAAAGCAAGAAGCCGGCGCGGCGAAGTGCCGCGCCGGATGGCGACGATTGGTTGGTTTTTACTCAATTTTCGGGAAGGCTGGCAAGCAGCATGCGCTGAACATTGCCGCCCATGATGGCGGCAATGTCCGCGTGGCTGAAACCCGCCTTGAGCAGGCCTTCGGTCAGTTGCGGCAGGCCGGTGACATCAAATGGAGCATGGATGGTGCCATTGAAGTCTGAACCCAGGGCCACATGCTGCACGCCAATCAAGCCGGCGGTGTAGCGCATTGCCTTGACGATGGCCTCGACCGACGTGGCGCAGACGGCGGCATCCCAGTAACCGATACCGATGACCCCACCCGTGGCAGCGATGGCTTTCAGGTGTTTGTCGCTGAGGTTGCGCGTGCCTTTGCAGGTGCCTTCCACGCCTGTGTGGGAGACCAGTACCGGGCGTGTGCTGATGGCCAGTACATCATCGATCAGCGGACGCGAGGCGTGGGCCAGGTCGATCAGCATGGCTTTTTCTTCCAGGCGCTTGATCACTTGGCGGCCCAGCGGGGTCAGGCCACCTTTTTCCAGGCCGTGGGCCGATCCGCCGATTTCGTTATCAAAGAAGTGGGTTAGGCCGGTGATGCGAAAGCCTGCGTCATACAGTGCGTCGACGTTCTCCAGCTTGCCTTCAATTGGTTGCAGGCCTTCGGTGGCGAGAATGCCTGCGACACGCTGCGGGTCTTTTTGCCAGGCGCTGATAAAGTTGACGAGGTCGCTGCGGGTTTTGATCAGTACCAGGCGGCCGTCGCTGTTGGCGCTGGCCTCATCGAGCTTGTGCGCTTGGTAGAGCGCGCGTTGCAGCAGGCTGCTCCAGGTTGCCTTGGGCCAGCGCTGAGCCATGGCCAGGAGGGTGATGTTGTCAGTGTCACCGCTGTTACGCTCATAGTTGATGCCGCGCGGTGTCTTGGTCACGGTGGAAAACACCTGCAGGCCAACGCGGCCTTCGAGCATGCGCGGCAGGTCGGAGTGGCCAAAATCGTAGCGCTTGAGTAGGTCGCGCTCCCACAGCAGCACGTCGTCATGCAGGTCGGCGATAAACAGTTGTTGATGCAGCTGGTTGGCAGGCTCGCTGGCGGGATAGGGGGCGGGGTACTCGACGCTGTTCATCTTGCGGTCAAGCAAGGAGGGCAGGGCAAACACGCTGCCCGCTGCGATCAACAGGATTATCAGCAGGGTGATCAGAATTTTGCGCATATAAGGTGCCATCCGGGCGTTGTTGTT
Organism: Pseudomonas sp. 9AZ; assembly: GCF_902506525.1. Taxonomy (NCBI): domain Bacteria; kingdom Pseudomonadati; phylum Pseudomonadota; class Gammaproteobacteria; order Pseudomonadales; family Pseudomonadaceae; genus Pseudomonas; species Pseudomonas sp. 9AZ. The sequence goes on along the minus strand of NZ_LR733840.1, from coordinate 2,790,157 downwards.
ATGCGCAGCACTCTAGCAAGAGTGGGTCAGAAATGTGATGGGTGGCTAGTGGGCCGTTTGGGGGGCGTAAACGCGCAGCAGATCGCAAAGGGCTAACCGCAGAGGCAGTCGCGACCTTGCTGTTTGGCCTGATACAGCGCGCTGTCAGCGCGGGCGATCACGCCTTGCAGGCTGTCTTTGGGCTGCATCTGCGCCAGGCCAATGGATACGGTCACCCCCGGCAGTACGCCAATCGGGGAGTGAAATGAGCTGACGGCTCGCAGCGCCTGGCGCAGACGCTCACCGATGCTGCGGGCTTCATCGGCACTGATTTCTGGCAGCAGGATGACGAACTCCTCACCGCCGTAGCGGGTCAGGCTGTCCTTAGGGCGCAGCTGGTTGCGCAGGGTGTGCGCAACCAGGCATAGGGCGTAGTCGCCCGCGAGGTGGCCATGCTGGTCGTTGTAGGCTTTGAAGTGATCGACATCGAGCATCAGCATGCACAGTGGTTTGCCATTGAAGGCGCTGCGGGTGCTTTCGCGTTCGAAGATATGTTCCAGCCAGCGACGGTTATAGGCGCCGGTCAGGGCATCAATATTGGCGGTCTGTTCGCTGTCGAGGATGAGCCGGTTGCCTTTGCGCACACGGTCGCAGAGCAGTTCGAGCAAGTTCTGCATCAATGCTGGTGATTGTTGGAACAGGTTGTACAAGGATTCGCGGTGCAGGCGCAGCACGCAGCAGGGCTCCGTCGCCACCACATAGGCGGAGGGGTGTTCGTTATCGATAAAGCTGATTTCGCCTGCACAGTCACCGGCTTTGAGGGTGCTGACGGCCTGGCTATCAAGCGAGCCAAGGTAGACCTTGAGTTGGCCCTTGAGCAGCAGGTACAGGTACTGGTTGCGGTTGAAGGGGGATAACAAAACTTCCCCTGCATCCAGGTCGCAGGCGCGGAATTCTTTAAGCAGCTGATTAATGCCGCTGGCGGCGACGTTATTGAACAGTCGCAAGTGGCGAATTTGCTGCAGATCAGCCTGCCATTTGGCGTTTTTCATTGGGGCGGCAGGTGTGGCTGTAGGCTATGAATAGTGGGCATCGCTAACGCTCCCTGCATTAAGGGCGAACACCATGCCTGAACATATTCCGCTGCCTGTGGCCTGACAATCCTTGTCAGACGCACGGGCGACCAGCGGTATTGAAGTTGAATGGTTTATCACAATTCTGGCGTGTTCCTTGCGCCAGTGATTGTTTACTCGGTGAGGTGCAGTTCTATCGCAACGGCAAAACCCGCCAGTCGTTGGCTCACTGCATCGGCCAGTGCGGCCTGGCCGGCGGGTATATAGATGTGGGCAATCTGGCCGCGTTTGTCGTCACTCAAGACCTCCACGCGCAGACGGGCATCTATTTCTGCCAGTGCCGACTGATAAACGCGGTTAATCGCATCGAAGCGCAGCGCCGGTTTGAAGGTTTTACCCACCGCGGTCAGCGGTATGGTGTCAATGATCCAGGCATCCTTGGGGATCGCCGCGCGTTCGTGAATGTGTTCGGCTGCATGGGCCAACAGTTCGGCTTCGCTGACCTCAGCGCCGGGTTTGAGTTGCACGTAGACCACCGGCAGTTCGCCGGCCTTTTCGTCAGGCTTACCGACCGCTGCAGCCATGGCCACGGCGGGGTGTTTGTGCAGCGCTTCTTCAATCATCTGTGGGTCGATATTGTGGCCGCCACGGATGATCAGATCCTTGCTGCGTCCGGTCAGCCAGATGTAACCATCAGCATCCACACGGCCGAGGTCGCCGGTGTTGAACCAGTCGCCGTCGACCCAGATGCCGGCGTTCTTACTGCTTTGCAGGTAACCCTTGAATACTGTGGCGCCACGGATGCACAGGTTGCCAATTTCATTGCGGTTGGCCTCCCTTAAATAGTTGCCCTGTTCGTCGAGCACCTTGATGCTCACTTCGCAGTAAGGCATTGGCAGGCCGATGGAGCCGGGGCGACGCTCGCCAGCAGGTGGGTTGGCGCAGCTACCGCAGGTGCCTTCGGTGAGACCATAGCCTTCGATCAGGGTTAGCCCAGTTTTGCTTTCGAACTGGCGAATCAGCTCAACGGGCATCGGTGCTGCGCCGCACAGGGCGTATTTCAGCGAGCTGAGGTCATGGCCTTCGCTCGGCACCTGCAGCAGGCCGGCGTAGATGGTTGGTACGCCGCTAAAGAAGCTGACGTTATGGCGTTCGATGATCGTCCAGAAATTGCTGATCAGGTTGGCGTTGCGGTACCCCTGCGGCGTAGCCAGCAGTACTTCGGCGCCGCCGATGAAAGCAGTCAGACCTGTAACAATCACTCCGTTGACGTGAAACAGCGGCAGGCCGCAAAGGGTGACATCGCCCGGCTCGAAGCGGGTAACCAAGTTCATGCTGAACGCCATGGCCACTTCGTTGCCATGGCTATGCGGTGCGAGCTTCGGCGTACCAGTGGTGCCGCCGGTGTGGAAGTAGCTGGCAATGTCGTCTGGCGCGATTACGCGGCCGCTTTCCAGGTGGTCGTCTGGGCAGGCCGCGATCAGCTCATCAAAGTCCAGTACGCCGTCTGGCAGCGGCCCGCGCTGCGCTTTGATCGCACTGCGCTGCGGCTCCGGCAGCAGATTGGCCATGTCCACGCAGATAATTGCCTTGAGCGCAGGCAGTTGCTCGCGCAGACCTTCGACCTTGGCCCACAGATCGGTGCCGGGGAAGGGTGCCAGAGTGACCAGCAGCTCGGAGTCCGAGGCCTGGATCAGCTCGGCGATATGTTCCGGGTCAAGCAGCGGGTTGATCGCATTGACGATCCCTGCCGCTTCGCCGCCCCAAATGGTGAAGTGGGTGTGCGGCAGGTTTGGCAACAGAAACGACACCGCCTTGCCCGGACGTAAGCCCAGGCGGTGGAAGGCGTTGGCGGTCTGGGTAATCTTGCCCAGCAGCTGCCTGTAGCTGAGGCGGTAAGCCGCCTCGTTTGCCGTGCCCTGGAGGATGAACGAGAGCGCCGATGCATCTGCTTGCTGCGCTGCACTGCGGCAGATCAGCTCATACGTGCTGGCCGGCAGGTCGCGTTCGGCCAGTGGTGTTTGCTCGATCAGCTGGATATCACGCAGGGTCTTGATCGCAGGTATGGCAGGCATAGATGGTCTCGCTCGCAGGCAGTCAACTGGTAAACCGTTGCTCCAGCCAGTCGGCGATGTCGCGGATTTCCTCATTCACCACTTCGTGGCCCATCGGGTAATCACGCCATTGCACGCTGACGCCGGATGCAATTAGGTAGTCATGGGCTGCACGGCCCATGGCCGGCAGTACGATGTCGTCGAATGTGCCATGCAAACACAGGACCGGCAGTTGTCTTTTTGTATCTGCCAGGACCACCTCGTCGCTGAATGTAGGGGCGTAGGTTGACAGTGCAATTACGCCACCGAGCGCAAACTGCCAGCGTAGGAAGGCAGTGTGCAGCACCACCGCGCCGCCCTGGGAGAAGCCGGCGAGGACGATGCGGGCCGGGTCGATGCCGCTGTCACGCTGCGCTTCGATTAGTTCGATCACCTGTTGCGCCGAGGCTTCCAGCTGTTCGCGGTTAATCGCGCGGGCCGGGCTCATGGCCAGGATGTCGTACCAGCTGGGCATGGCGTAGCCGCCGTTGATGGTTACCGCCTGAGTCGGCGCTTGCGGCAACACGAAGCGGGTGCTGTGCAGGCGCTTCTGCAGCATCTCGGCAACCGGCATAAAGTCATAACGGTCGGCCCCCAGGCCGTGCAACCAAATGACGCACGCATCGGCGGCAAGTGTGGGCTGAAGAATCAAGGGTTCACTCATTTGAGGCTCCGCTGTGGTGCATGCGCGCTGATTTAGTGCGCGGGAAAATTTAGGGGGTGGCGATTCTAGAAAGAAGTTGTCGCCAGGGTGCAAGTTTTGCTCTTGACCTGTCCGTATGGTGCTCAAAGCGCGGCGCTGGTACGGGCCTTGCTATACACCATAGGGACTGATGACGTGGCCGGGCCGTGGTAACACTGCCACCAAACCGGGCACGGAGCAGACTGAAATGCCGTTAACGGCGCTTCACAGGTTCGCCAGGTGCTGCATGCTGTGCGACAAGTCACTTGCTATCTGTCTCTAGCCCATTCAAATAATGGGCGGGTGAGAGTTTATGGCCGCTGGAGCAATCGGCAACTAAACTCGCGCTAAGGTTTGATCCCCGGTTGAGTGTGTTGCTGCCGACACAGTCAACGAGCCCCATAAGGGTACGGTGGTAGAACCGAGACTCCAAACACAACAAAAGCAACTGGAGGTTTTAATGAAGATGGTGAAATCCACATTGGCAGTACTGACCACCGCCGCTGTTCTCGGTGTCAGCAGTTTTGCTCAAGCAGGCGCTACTCTGGACGCGATCCAGAAGAAAGGTTTCGTACAGTGCGGTATCAGCGATGGTCTGCCTGGCTTCTCCTACGCCGATGAGAAGGGTAACTACCTGGGTCTCGACGTTGACGTATGCCGCGCAGTTGCTGCCGCGGTATTTGGTGACGCGACTAAGGTCAAGTACAGCCCGCTGACCGCCAAAGAGCGCTTCACCGCGCTGCAGTCCGGCGAAGTCGACATCCTCTCGCGTAACACCACCTGGACCAGCTCGCGTGATTCGGGCCTGGGTCTTAACTTTGCCGGCGTTAACTACTACGACGGTCAAGGCTTCCTGGTTAACAAGAAACTTGGTGTTTCCAGCGCTAAAGAACTCGATGGCGCAACTGTCTGCATCCAGGCAGGTACCACCACCGAGCTGAACCTCTCCGACTACTTCCGTGCCAATGGCCTGAAGTACACCCCGATCACTTACGACACCTCCGACGAGAGCGCCAAATCGGTTGAAGCTGGCCGTTGCGATGTGCTGACCTCCGACCAGTCGCAGCTGTACGCACAGCGCATCAAGCTGGCTGACCCGGATTCCTACGTGGTACTGCCGGAAGTGATCTCGAAAGAGCCACTGGGCCCGGTCGTACGCCAGGGTGACGAAGAGTGGTTCGACATCGTGCGCTGGTCGCTCTACGCGATGGTCAACGCTGAAGAGCTGGGTGTGACTTCGGCTAACGTTGAAGAGCAAGCCAAATCCACCAAGAACCCCGACGTAGCACGTCTGCTCGGCGCTGAAGGTGAGTTCGGTAAAGATCTGAAGCTGCCGAAAGACTGGGCTGTACAGATCGTCAAGCAAGTGGGCAACTACGGCGAAAGCTTCGAGCGCAACGTCGGTACCGGCAGCGAGCTGAAGATCGAACGTGGCCTCAACGCCCTGTGGAACAAAGGTGGTCTGCAGTACGCACCGCCGGTGCGCTGACCGTCCGCTGCCAGTCACTCGTCCTGAGTGGCTGGCATTGTTCTGATTGATGTGAACCTCATGCCCGCTAATGCGGGCATGAGGGTTCCAAGAGGGCTCCTATGCAAACCACTGCAAATGTCCCGCGCCCCGGTGGATCGGTTTGGACCGACCCCAAGGCGCGTGCTTGGCTATTTCAAATTCTTGCCGTTATCGCCGTTGTGGCGCTCGGCTGGTTTCTGTTTGACAACACCCAGACCAACCTGGAAAAACGCGGGATTACGTCCGGGTTTTCCTTTCTCAATAACAGCGCCGGTTTCGGTATTGCCCAGCACCTGATCGACTACGACGAAAGCAACTCCTATGGGCGTGTTTTCGTGGTGGGCCTGCTCAACACCCTGTTGGTGTCGGTGATTGGTATTGTTCTGGCGACGCTGTTGGGTTTTTTGCTGGGTGTGGCACGTCTGTCGCCAAACTGGTTGATCAGCAAGCTGGCCACGGTATACATCGAGACGTTCCGTAATATCCCGCCGTTGCTGCAAATCTTCTTCTGGTACTTCGCTGTCATGCTCTCCCTGCCAGGACCGCGGCAGAGCATGGGCGTTGGTGAAGCGTTCTTCCTCAACAGCCGCGGCCTGTATATGCCGGCGCCAAGCCCGACCGACAGCTTTGGCTTGTTTGCCGGTGCGGTGATTGTGGCGATCATTGGTGTGGTGCTGCTGGCGCGCTGGTCGAAGGCGCGTTTTGAGGCTACTGGCCAGCTGTTTCCGGTGTCCCTGGGGGCAATACCGCTGCTGATCGGCCTGCCGGGTCTGGCGATTTTGCTGGGCGGCAACCCGTTGCAGTGGAGTGTGCCGGAGCTGACGGGCTTCAACTTCCGGGGTGGCTGGGTACTCATCCCTGAGCTGATGGCCTTGACCCTGGCGTTGACCATCTACACCGCTGCCTTTATCGCCGAGAACGTACGTTCCGGGATCATGGCCGTCAACCACGGGCAGACCGAAGCGGCTCGCTCTCTGGGCCTGCCAGCGGGCAAGACCCTGCGCTTGGTAATTATTCCGCAGGCGCTGCGGGTGATCATTCCGCCGTTGACCAGCCAATACCTCAACTTGGCGAAAAACTCCTCACTGGCAGCCGGTATCGGTTATCCGGACATGGTCTCGCTGTTCGCCGGCACGGTACTCAACCAGACTGGGCAAGCGATCGAGGTGATCGCCATCACCATGAGTGTGTACCTGGCAATCAGTATCAGCATTTCCATGTTGATGAACTGGTACAACAAGCGCATTGCGCTGATCGAGCGGTAAGGAGCAGCCATGCAAACGCATACGTTCAAACCTGATCTACCGCCACCCGCGCTGAGCGTTGGTGTGCTGGGTTGGCTGCGCGCCAACCTGTTCTCCAGCTGGTTCAACACCCTGCTGACATTGTTTGCAGCCTATTTGGTCTGGCTGATGCTGCCACCGCTGATTCAGTGGGCGTTTATTGATGCGGACTGGACCGGTACCACCCGTGCCGACTGCACCAGTGGCGGCGCGTGCTGGGTGTTTGTGCAGCAGCGTTTCGGCCAGTTTATGTACGGTTTCTACCCGAGTGAACTGCGCTGGCGCGTTGACCTGACCCTGTGGTTAGCGGTCATCGGTGCTGCACCGCTGTTCGTGCCGCAAATGCCGCGCAAGGCCATGTATGGCCTGGCTTTCCTGGTGGTTTATCCGCTGCTGGCCTTCTGGTTGCTGCACGGTGGTTTCTTCGGTCTGTCGACTGTGTCCACTAGCCAGTGGGGCGGTCTGATGCTCACGTTGGTGATTGCCGCAGTGGGTATTGCCGGCGCTTTGCCGCTGGGCATTCTGCTGGCGCTGGGACGGCGTTCGGACATGCCGGCGATCCGCGTGATCTGCGTGACGTTCATCGAGTTCTGGCGTGGGGTGCCGTTGATCACCGTGCTGTTTATGTCTTCGGTGATGCTGCCGCTGTTCCTGCCTGAGGGCCTCTCCTTCGACAAGCTGATGCGTGCGTTGATCGGGGTGATCCTGTTCCAGTCGGCCTATATCGCCGAAGTGGTGCGCGGTGGCCTGCAAGCGATTCCAAAAGGTCAGTACGAGGCCGCTGCGGCCATGGGCCTGGGCTATTGGCGGATGATGGGGCTGGTGATTCTGCCGCAAGCCCTGAAGCTGGTTATTCCCGGCATCGTCAACACCTTTATTGCGCTGTTCAAGGACACCAGCCTGGTGATCATCATCGGCCTGTTCGACCTGCTCAACAGCATCAAGCAAGCCACCACCGATCCGGCTTGGCTGGGCATGGCCACTGAAGGCTATGTGTTCGCCGCGCTGATTTTCTGGATTTTCTGTTTTGGTATGTCCCGCTACTCCCAGCATCTGGAGCGCAAGCTGGACACCGGCCACAAGCGTTAGGAGTGAGTTATGAGTGAAGCCAACAAGCAACCCAGCGCCGAGCCGATGATCCTGCTGCAGGGTGTGAACAAGTGGTACGGCCAGTTCCATGTGCTCAAGGACATCAACCTGAGCGTGCAGCCGGGCGAGCGTATCGTGTTATGCGGGCCTTCGGGCTCAGGCAAATCGACCACCATCCGCTGCATCAATCGGCTGGAAGAACACCAGCAAGGTCGCATCGTGGTTGATGGCACCGAGCTGACCCACGACCTCAAGCACATCGAAGCGGTGCGCCGCGAAGTCGGCATGGTGTTCCAGCACTTCAACCTGTTCCCGCACCTGACCGTGCTGCAGAACTGCACCCTGGCGCCGATGTGGGTGCGCAAGATGCCCAAGCGTCAGGCGGAAGAGATTGCCATGCACTTTCTTGAGCGCGTGCGCATTCCGGAGCAGGCCCATAAGTACCCAGGCCAGCTCTCCGGCGGCCAGCAGCAGCGTGTGGCGATTGCCCGTGCGCTGTGCATGAAGCCCAAGATCATGCTGTTCGACGAGCCGACCTCGGCCCTCGATCCGGAAATGGTCAAGGAAGTGCTGGATACCATGATTGGCCTAGCCGAAGACGGTATGACCATGCTCTGCGTAACCCACGAAATGGGCTTCGCCCGCACCGTGGCGAACCGGGTGATCTTTATGGACAAGGGTGAGATCGTGGAACAGAACGAGCCCAACGCCTTCTTCACCAATCCGCAGAACGAACGCACCAAACTGTTCCTCAGCCAGATCATTCACTGAGTTTCAGCTGCAACAAAAAAAGGGCGCCTTCGGGCTCCCTTTTTTTGTTGCGCATGGCTTGTGCGCGTAAAGTCTGTTTCGGATCTCGCGAGCTAGAGCAAAACAAGGCGCTAGGTTAGTAACAGCCTTTAGCTGTTACTGCGTTGCAACCCAGCTTGGCCTGCGCGCAGCTGATCCGAGACGGGCTCTTATTTGCTCTCAGGCCATAGGCGCAATGGCTTGCCTTCGGCGGGCCACAGTCGCAGCTGCTCGGTGGCGGAGAAATCCCAGCGCTCTACCGTGCTCAGGCTAGCGAGAAAGCGCGCTTCCTGCTCCATCAAGGCCGGGGCGCACATCTTGCGGGTGCTGCCGGGGGTGCTGAAGCTCAGCTTGTCGCCCTCCAGGGTGTAGCTGGCAAACCAGTGGTTGCAGCCGGCGTTGCCATACGCGCGGCCGTCGTCACCGAGGGTGATGGTCAGGTGGCTGCGGTCGATCAGTGGGCGTTCGCCGATCCATTCCACCTGGTAGCTGTGCTCGGTTTCCAGCTGCGGTGCGGATGTGGCGCAGCCAATTAGGCCGGCAGCCAGCAGGCTGATAGTCAGTACGCGTTTCATATCGCCTCCTTGTTGATGCATTTCGGGCACAGGTGCTTGGCATTTTTCGACTGCCAGCCCAGTTCCTTGATGCGCGCTTCGGCGGCAGGTGCCTGGGCCTTTTTGCCGAGGGCGGCGTCGACGGCGAACTCGAAGTCCAGCTGAGCATTGCAGCTGTCGCAGTTGGCCTGCCAATTGAAGATCGCCAACTCCTTGAAGGCCGGGCCGGTGGCCACCGCCACCCACTGGCCACGCGGGTTGATCAGATGACGAACCTTGTCGGCCTGCAGGCGCATCGATAATTCGCGGCTACCTTTGAGGGTCACCAGCAAGGTGTCGCCGCTCTGGATCGAGCCGCCATTACCGGTGACCTGGTAACGGCCCGGTGCCAAAGCACGGCATTCAATCAGGGTGTGTTCGGGGTTGAGCAGGTTGTAGCGAAAATCGTGTTCAGCCATGGAGCCTCCAAATAGGCGCAAATGCTAACACGCAGCTGCTATTGGCTGCGTTGGCCTGCTGCTTCAGGCGTTGACTTCAGCTTCGCGGGCCAGCCGGTCGATGGCGGCATCCAGCTCATCCAGGGCGTGCTGGGCGGCCGGATCATTTTGTTTCAGCAGGGTTTCGCTGCGCTGGCAGGCGGCACGTAGCTGCGGTACGCCGCAGTAACGGGTAGCGCCGTGCAGACGGTGCACGCGTTCAATCAGACTGTTGCGCTCGCCACTTTCGCGGGCCTGGCGAATGGCCTGGCGGTCGCCGGGCAGGCCGGCGAGCAGCATGCTCAGCATATCGGCGGCCAGGTCCGGCTTGCCGGCAGCCAGGCGCAGACCTTCGTCGGCATCCAGTACGCTGAGGTCGTTATGCGTGGTGCTGATGCCAGTGTGCTCATTGCTCTGATTGCGCAGGGCCAGGCCGGTCCATTTGAGTACCACCTGGGCCAGTTGACGCTCGCTGATCGGCTTGGTCAGGTAGTCGTCCAGGCCGCTTTGCAGCAGGGCGCGTTTCTCGTTGGCGAGGGCGTGGGCGGTCAGCGCAACAATCGGCACCGGACTCCGGCCGCCTTGGCTTTCCTGTTGGCGTATGGCCTCGGTGGCCTGGCGGCCGTCCATGCCGGGCATCTGCACGTCCATAAATATCAGGTCGAATGGCTGCTCGGCTGCTCTCTCCACGGCTTCATAGCCGCTGTTGGCGATGCTGACTTGCGCGCCCATGTCGTCCAGCAGCGTTTGTACCAGCAGCAGGTTGGCTGGGTTGTCGTCGACGCAGAGAATCAACGGCGGGCGACTCGGGGCTCTCTGCTTGTTTTCTGCACGGTTCTGCCGTGGGCTCACCAGCTCAGCCAGGCCGCGCTGCAGCTTGCGCGTGCAGGCCGGTTTGGCCTGCAGTTGGCTGTACGCATCCGGCAACAGGCTGTGATAGAGCGATTGTTCGGTGGTGGGGCACAGCAGCAGAGTCTTGCAGGCCAGGCGTTCGAGCTCCCAGATGCGCTGGTCGAGGTGCTCCGGTGGCAAGGTCTGGGTACTGACGCCGAGTACCGCCAGCTCGATTGGCTGGGCGCTATGTCGCGCCTCGGCCACGGCGCTGAGCAGGCTGTCGAGGTTATCGAAACCGCTGACTTGCAGGCCGCAGTCTTCTAGTTGATGTTGCAGGGCCTGACGCGCTAGGTCGTGGTGTTCCAGGGCGGCCGCGCGGCGGCCGAGCAGCGGTGGCCGCGGCAGGTCTTCGGCATCGTCACGGGCCTTGGGCAAGCTCAGGGTGATCCAGAATTCCGAGCCTTCTTCGGGCGTGCTGTCGACGCCGATTTCGCCGCCCATCTGTTCGATCAGGCGTTTGGATATCACCAGGCCCAGGCCGGTGCCGCCGGCCTGGCGGCTGAGCGAATTGTCGGCCTGGCTAAAGGCCTGGAAAAGTTCGCGCAGGTCGTCATCAGACAGGCCAATGCCGGTGTCCTGCACGCTGATGCGCAGCTGCGCGCGGTCGGCGCTCTCATCTTCAAGCATGGCGCGAATCACGATGGTACCCGCACGGGTGAACTTGATCGCGTTGCTCACCAGGTTGGTCAGCACCTGCTTGAGCCGCAACGGGTCGCCGATCAGCGACAGCGGTGTGTCGCGGTAGACCAGGCTGAGCAGTTCGAGCTGCTTGGCGTGGGCGGCCGGGGCGAGGATGGTCAAGGTGTCCTGCAGCAGGTCGCGCAGGTTGAACGGGATGTTTTCCAGTACCAGCTTGCCGGCTTCGATCTTCGAGAAATCGAGAATCTCGTTGATGATCGCCAGCAGGCTGTCGGCGGATTTTTCGATGGTGCCCAAGTAATCCTGCTGACGCGGGGTGAGTTCGCTTTTCTGCAGCAGGTTGGTGAAACCGAGGATGCCGTTGAGCGGAGTACGGATCTCGTGGCTCATATTGGCGAGGAATTCGGACTTGATTCGACTGGCCTCCAGGGCTTCTTTGCGCGCCAGGTCGAGTTCGATGTTCTGGATTTCGATCGTTTCCAGGTTCTGCCGCACGTCTTCGGTGGCCTGGTCGACGCTGTGTTGCAATTCTTCCTGGGCGTTCTGCAGCGACTCGGCCATGCGGTTTATGCCAGAGGCCAGTTCGTCCAGCTCATGGCTGCCGAGTGGCGGCAGGCGGGTTTCCAGGTGGCCGTCCTTGAGCTGGGCGACGCTCTGTTTGATCTGCCGCAGCGGGTCGTTGATCGTGCGGCTCATGCGTACGGCGAGCAGTGCGGTGACCATCAGCCCGGTGGCGATCAGCAGCAGGCTGGCCAGCAAGCTGCGGTAACCGCTGAGCAGGGTGCTGTGGTGGGACAGCTCCAGCTCGACCCAGCCGAGCAGCCGGGTGTCAGGCTCCCCTGTGGTTTTGCCGGTGATGCTCAGGTGCTGCTGATACACCGGCAACAGAAAGCGCGTGGCGTTCTGATTGCTGTTCTGCGCGGGTTGCGGCTCGCCAGCTGCCGGCGAGGGATTAAGCATGCTCGGCCCAGCATGGGCCAGGATGTTGCGCTCGGCGGCGAGAAAACTCACGGCACGCACATCCGGTTGTTCGAGTGCCTGGTTGGCAATGCGCTGCAGCACCTCGCTGTCGCCGGCATGCAGCGCGGGTGCGGCCAATGGCGCGAGCTGCTCGATGATCATCTGCCCGCGCTGCAGCAGTTGTCCCTGCAGGCCGGACAATTGCACCCAGGTGAAATAGCCGCCCAACACCAGCGCCAATAGGCTGGTGGGCAACAGGGTGAGCATGAGCACACGACCTTTAATGCCTAAATCCTTTAACACGCGCTGCCTCCTTGGGTGATGTTTTGGCAGTGTAGCGATTCAGCCGGCGAGAATCTGTAGGTGAGTGCGGCGTGGTTAGTAGGTAGAATTATTCTCATTTGAGTCGGTGGATTATTCGTGCTCACTTGTACCCGTCCAGCCGCGCGGATTCTTGCGGTTGAAGATGACCCGCTACTGGCCAGCCATTTGCAGCAGCATCTGCAGGACAGCGGTTACGGCGTCACCCTCAGTCGCGATGGCAGTGAAGGGCTGCGACTGGCAGTCGAGGGTGACTTCGATTTGGTCTTGATGGACATCCTGCTGCCTGGCATCAGCGGCTTGCAGGTATTGCAGAACCTGCGTGAGCAGCGCGGCGTGCCGGTCATTCTGATGTCTGCATTGGGTGGCGAACAAGACCGGATTGCCGGTTTCAGCCAGGGAGCGGATGACTATCTACCTAAACCCTTCAGCATGGATGAACTGAAAGTGCGCATCGAGGCGGTGCTGCGTCGGGTGGCGTATGAGCGGCGTGAATTTACTGCGCCGGGGGTGGATCCGCAGTTGCAGTTTGATGATTCCCGCACGGATGTGTGCCTGCGCGGGCAATGGGCTGATCTAACCCAGACTGAGTTTCGCCTGCTTGAGCTGTTTGTGCGCCATCCGGAAGGCTTGATGACCAAGGCCTTTCTCTACCAGCAGGTGCTGCGCCGCGCCTATTCACGGCACGACCGCAGCCTAGACATGCATATCAGCCATATCCGGCGCAAGTTGCAGGCCCTTGGCTACAGCGCCGGGCGCCTGGAAACCGTGTGGGGCAAAGGTTATCTGTTTACCCGCGAGGGCGTTTGAGCCATGCCGGGACGTCACTCGTTGTTCTGGCGGCTGGCTTTGCTGGTCATGGCTTTCTGCCTCCTGATCATCTGGGTTAGCTGGTCCTGGGGCGGGCGTATCGAGTTTCGCGGCTATCTGCTCAGTGAAGCGGCGCAGCAGCAACTGCTTGGCTATGCCGCTGAGGCTGAGCAGGTCTGGCGCAGTGCTGGTGCCGGAGGCGTCGAGCGCTGGCAGACGCAGATGCAGCAGCGCGAGTCAGTCTGGCTGGCGGTGCTTGGTCGCGATTTGCGCGCTCTCGGCACGCGAACCTTGAGCCTTGCAGAAACCGAGCGGCTTACGGCCATGCGCCATATCGACTGGCCTATGAGTAAGCGCGCCAGTGGCCTGCCGGTCATTGCCTTGCCGTTTCCGCAGCAGCCACAGGATGGCCAATTGGTGATCGAGTTGCCGGAGCGTTTTCTGCCGCAGGGTTTTACCTGGCACGCCCAGTTGCTGGTGCACGGCCTGCTGCCCTGCGGGCTGGCGCTGCTGCTCTGTGCCTTGCTGTATCGCCTACTGATTACCCCGTTACAGCACCTGCGTGAGCAGGCCAACGCCCTGCGTGATGAGCAACTGACTGTGCGCACGGCCAGTCAGATCAGTACCCGTCAGGATGAACTGGGCGAGCTGGGCCGCGCCTTCGACCATATGGCCGAGCGCCTGCAGGGCATGCTCAGCCTGCAACGTCAGTTGCTGCGCGATCTTTCTCATGAGCTGCGTACACCCTTGAGCCGCTTGCGGGTGGCCTGTGAGAGTGGCCTGGATGCCGAGCAACTGCGCCAGCGTCTGGAGCGAGAGGTCAACGGCATGCAGTGCCTGGTGGATGACACCTTGGAGTTAATCTGGCTTGGTACGGAACGTCCGCAGCCTGAGTTGGAGCCGATCAGCCTGCCCTCGCTGTGGGCCTTGCTGGCCGATGATGCCTGTTTTGAAAGTGGCTGGCCGCAGGCCCAGCTGCGTTGCCTGTTACCTGAGCACTGCTGCGTGCGCGGGCACCTCAATGGCCTGGCGCAGGCGCTGGAAAACGGTTTGCGCAATGCCATTCGGCATTCCCCTCCTGGCGCAATGATCAGCCTGGATGGGCGCTTGGAGCAGGGCGATTGGCTGTTCTGGCTGGAGGATCAGGGTGGTGGCGTGGCGGCTACGCAGCTGGAGCAGATGTTCCTGCCGTTTATTCGTTTGTCAGCGGCTCGCCCCGGCGGTGATGGTTTTGGCCTGGGCCTGGCGATTGCCCGCAGCGCCATGCAGATGCAGGGCGGGGCGATGTGGGCCGAAAACACGGGTGAAGGTTTGCGCCTGAATTTCCGGCTGAAAAGTGTATAGATTGTAAATGAGCTTTACTAACAAATAAGAATGAGTAGCATCTGCGCCGTTCCCGCGTACCGGTCGGGCTGGCGTAGCGTGTGACTGCCTGCCCTTGAGCCTGGACGCGGACCATTCGCCACAGGAGAGGGTGTTCATGCAGTCGCGATTCAAGCTCAGTCATCTGTCATTGGCCATCGTTGCGGCCAGTCTTTCCCCCTGCACGCTGTTTGCCGCCGAAGTGGTGGATGCCGAGGTCGATGCCCTGAGTGCAGCCGCCGAACCCACCGATGCGATCAAGCTCAAGGATGCTGTGGTCACCGCCAAGCAGGAGCTCAAACAGGCGCCGGGTGTGTCGATCATTACCGCTGAAGACATCAAGAAGCGTCCGCCGGCCAATGACCTCTCCGATGTGATCCGCCGCGAGCCGGGGGTCAATCTGACCGGTAACAGCACCAGTGGCAGCCGTGGCAACAATCGCCAGATCGACCTGCGCGGCATGGGCCCGGAAAACACCCTGATTCTTATCGATGGCCGTCCCTCCAGCTCGCGTAACGCTGTGCGTTACGGTTGGACCGGTGACCGTGACACCCGTGGCGAAACCAACTGGGTGCCGGCTGAAGAAGTCGAGCGCATCGAAATCCTCCGCGGCCCGGCCGCCGCACGCTATGGCTCTGGGGCCATGGGCGGGGTGGTGAATATCATCACTAAGCGGCCAACTGAAGAGTTGCGTGGTTCGGTCACCCTGTACGCGATCCAGCCGGAAGACGATGCCGAAGGGACCGGCCAGCGTGCCAACTTCAACCTCAGCGGTGCGCTGAACGACAGCCTGGCCTTCCGCCTGTATGGCGGTGCCAATAAGACCAATGCCGATGATGCTGATATCAACGGTGAACACCAGGTGGGTGCCGATACGCTGGTGGCGGGTCGTGAAGGCGTACGCAACAAGGACATCAGTGGCCTGCTCAGCTGGCAGCTGAACCCCGACCACAGCCTGGATCTTGAAGCCACCTACAGCCGTCAGGGCAACATCTACGCCGGCGACACCATGCTTAACGGTGGTGGCGCATTCGTGAACCAGCTGTATGGCAAGGAAACCAACATCATCCAGCGCAGCAGCTACGCGCTGACCCATAACGGCAGTTACGACTGGGGCAGCTCCACCGCCTCGCTGGCTTATGACTACACCCGTAACGAGCGCCTCAATGAAGGCCTAGCAGGTGGCGGTGAAGGCGCGCCGGCGGAAGGTGCCGGAGTGTTCATGTCGCGCCTACGCAACACCCGCGCCAATGCCGAAGTCAATTTGCCGCTGGAAGTCGGTGCGCCGCAGGTGCTGACCTTGGGCGGCGAATACCTCTATGAAAGTCTGAATGACCCAGGCTCCATGCGCGCGCAAACCTGGGACCCGGGTGTCGGCGGTGTGCCGGCGGTTCCTGGTTTTGACCGCAGCCAGACCAAGACCACCGCGCACAGCTTTGCCCTGTTTGCCGAGGACAATATCGAGGTGGGTGATCGCACCATCGTTACCCCAGGGTTGCGCTATGACGACCATGAAGAGTTTGGCGGCAACTGGAGTCCGAGCCTGAATGCCTCCCATGAACTGACCGATGAGCTGACCCTCAAAGGCGGTATCGCCCGGGCCTACAAGACCCCCAACCTGTATCAGTCCAACCCCAACTACCTGCTCTACAGCATGGGTTTTGGCTGTAACGCGGCAGAAGCCAACGCTGGCGGCTGCTACCTGATCGGTAACCCGGACCTGAAGCCGGAAACCAGCATCAACAAGGAAATCGGTCTGGCCCTGGATAAGGGTACCTGGCGCACCAGTGCGACCTACTTCCGCAACGACTACAAGAACAAGATCGTGTCCAGCAACACCGCGGAGTTCCGCCTGGCGAACGGTCGTCGCGTGCAGAACTGGGAAAACTCCGGTAAAGCCGTCGTCGAAGGGGTTGAGGGCAACCTGTTCGTCACCCTTAGCCCGACGCTGGAGTGGAACACCAACTTCACCTACATGATCGAGTCCAAGGACAAGGACAGCGGCGAGCCGCTGAGCATCATCCCCGAGTACACCGTCAACACCAGTCTGGACTGGGCTGCCACCGAGAAGCTGTCGCTGCAGGTCAGCGGCACCTACTACGGCACCCAGGAGTCCCCGAGCTACAACGCTCGGCGCAACGTGGCGATCGACAGCCAGGCACAGAAGGACATCGATCCTTACGGCCTGATGGGCGTCAGCGCCGGCTATGCCTTCAATGAGCAGTACAGCGTGCATATGGGGATCAACAACCTGTTCGACAAACGCATCTACCGCGAAGGCAACGCCACCGAAGCCGGGGCCAACACCTACAACGAAGCCGGACGTGCCTACTTCGCCTCGGTCACCGCATCCTTCTAGGTCATCGTGCTCCTTACCCGTTGCTACGGCGGGTTTCGGCTCCGTCAGGCGTGTCCTGGCGGAGCCTTTTCAGTGCAGGAAAACGCTTAATGCAAGTGTGGAATCAGGGGTATCTGGCCGAGTTACCCTATCCCCATCATGTGCAGCCGCAGTTGGCACCCAGCTGGCTGGTGGCGCTACAGACGGCCCTCGGGCAACGCGCAAGCAGCCTGTTGTCGGGGTTTCGCTATTGCGAACTGGGTTGTGGGCAAGGCCTGAACAGCCTGTTGCTGGCCGCCAGCAACCCCGAGGGGCAGTTTGTGGCGGTGGATTTCAACCCCCAACATATCGCCCATGGCCGTCGACTGGCCGCAGCTGCGCAGTTGAGCAACATCGAGTTTGTGCAAGCCGATTTCACCGAGCTGCTCGCGCATTCGGGCGAGGGCTACGACTTTATCGTGGCCCATGGCGTGTACAGCTGGGTGGCACCCGCGCAGCGTGCGGTCATCCGTGGCTTTGTCGAGCAGCGCCTCAACGCCAATGGGCTACTGTGCCTGGGTTATATGTGCCAGCCCGGCATGGCGCCGCTGGCGGCGGCTCAGCGGTTTATCTGGCAGCACGCGCAATACAGCAAAGGTTCACCGCCGCAGCGTGTGCAGGCGGCTCTGGACGCATTGCAGGCCTTGCAACAAGGCGGCGCCGGCTATTTTGTCGAGCAGCCTGAGATGGCCCGGCTGCTGGCGCGCAGTGCCGAGCAGGGGCTGGATTATCTGGCTCATGAGCTGCTGTGCGAGCACTGGCAGCCGTTGCCGGTGGCAGACGTCATGGCAGAGTTTGCCAGCCTTGGCTGTCAACTGATCGGCAGCGCTATTCCACTTGAAAACATCGATGCAGTGTCGTTGCCCGGTAACTGCCTGGCCGCGATTCAGGGGCTGACTGACCCGCTGCTGCGGGAAACCGCCAAGGACCTGGCACGCAACCAGGCCCAGCGCAGTGACCTGTACCAACGCGGCGATCAGGCCCTGTCGACCATGGCGCATCGGCACGCCTTGTTGGACAGCTGCTGGGCACTGTTGCCCGCAGCGCCGGCACCGGGGGCGGTGGAATTTTCAACGCGCATCGGTCCGTTGCAGGGCGCTGCCGAGTTGTATCAGCCGCTGCTGCAGGCCCTTGGCGAGGGGCCGCAAAGTTTTGCCGAGCTGGCGCGGCGGCCCGCCCTGGCGGCGCAGGTTGGCCAGCTCAGTGGCGCCCTGCAGCTGCTGATGTGGGCGGGTTATGCCCATCCGTTGCTGCACTCGCCGGTGGATGTCAGCCGCTGCCAAGCGCTCAACCGTCTGCTGGCTGAGGGAGCGTTGCAGGGCGTCGGTTACGCACACCTGGCCGCACCGAGCCTGGGCGCGAGCGTGCCGGCAGACAAGCTGGAAATGGCTGCCGCTCGTGTGTTGCTGGAGCACCCACAGTTACGTGGCGTCTTACTGAGCGAAACCATTCAGGCCCTGCTACGCCGCCACGGTGTAACGGTGGAGCAGGCCGCCGAGCGCGTGCAGCAGTTCGAGCAGCGCACCTTGCCCGGCTGGCAAGTGCTGGGGGTAGTGCCATGAAGCGCTGCTGGTTGTGGTTGTCCTGTCTGTTCTGGCTGAGCGTGGTGAACGCTGCGGATTATCCCGGTTACCAACGGCTTGAGCCGTTTCAGGTGCAGTCGGCAGATGCCCAGCGCAGCTATCAAGTGCAGCTGCTGGTACCGGCGCGTGCGGCGCCGGCTAGCGGTTTCCCAGTGCTTTATCTGCTTGATGGCCATGCCGCGCTGGCGGCGCTGAAGGCGCAATGGCTGGCCGAGCTGAAGGCGGGGACGCCGCCGCTGCTGGTGTTTATCGGGCATGCCGGTGAGCGGCCCTTCAATGTGCCGGCACGCACCCTCGATTACACCCCGGCACGTCGCGATGGTCAGCCGATGCAGGCCTTCAATGGGATGCAGGGTGGCGGTGCTGCGGCCTTTCTGGCGTTGCTGGAGCAGCGCATAAAGCCGCAGGTTGCCGCGCTGCAGCCGGTTGATGCGGCGCAACAGGCGCTCTGGGGGCATTCGTTCGGCGGGCTGTTCGTGCTCAATACCCTGCTCACTCAGCCAGCCAGCTTTAGCCGCTACATCGCCGCCAGCCCGTCGCTGTGGTGGCAATCCGGGCTGGTGCTGGAGACCGAACGCGGCTTTGCCGGGACCACTGCTCAGCTGTTGATCCTGCGCGGCAGTGACGAAGGTTTGCCCGGTAACGCTCGACCCGGTGTCGACCCGGCGCAGCTGGAGCAGCGGCGCAAGGCCATGGCCGCGGTTCCGGCCGATGCCGCGCGTCAGATGGCTGAACGCCTGGGGCGCTGGCCGGATATGCAGGTGACATATCAGGAATTTTCCGGCTTGGGCCATGGGCCGATGTTGGCCGCGTCCCTGCGGCCAGCACTGCGGATGGCGGCTGGTTTGGCGCAGGAGGGAAGCGATGAGTAAGGCCGGAGAAACAACCCAGGCATGGCCGATCTGTTCACGAGTGTTGGCCGGGTTGCTGGGCGGCTATGTGTTCACCTACGCATTGACCGCCGCCCTGGCGCAGCTGTTGCCGCTGGACCGGGTGGATGCGCTGCTGATCGCCAGCTTGCTGTCATTCATCGTCTACACCCTGGCGATTCTCTGGGCGTTTGCCGCACGCAGCGCCTGGTGCGCTTGGGTGGTGGTACCGGCCGCTGCGCCGCTGGCGCTGATCGGCTTCTGGCCACACCTGCTGGAGCGTCTGGCATGAAACAGACCCTGACCCAATCCATGGCCTGGCTGCACACCTGGGGTGGCCTGCTGTTCGGCTGGCTGCTGTTTGCCATCTTTCTCACCGGCAGCCTGGCGGTGTTCGACCAGGAGATCGATCACTGGATGCAGCCGGAGATCCAGCAGACGTCGGTCAGCAACGCTCAGGCTGTCGAGCACGCCGTGGCTTATCTGCAACGCCAGCATGCCAATGCCCGCGCCTGGAACATCAGCCTACCCAGCGCGCGCATGCCTGCCTTGCGGGTGACGGTGGGTGACCGACGCTCAGGCATCAGCACCTACTTGGACCCACGCACCGGTGAACCCTTGGTGGTGCGCGACACGGCCGGCGGTACATTTTTCTTTCGTTTTCACTACAGCCTGAGCATGCCACGCAACCCGGGTATCTGGATTGTCGGGTTGGCGGGGATGGCCATGCTGGTGGCGCTGATCAGCGGCATCATCATTCACAAGAAATTCTTCAAGGAGTTTTTTACCTTCCGGCCCAACAAGGGCCAGCGCTCCTGGCTCGATGCACACAATGCCAGTGCAGTGCTGCTGTTGCCGTTTCACCTGATGATCACCTACACCGGCTTGTTGATCTTTGCCCTGATCTACATGCCGGCGGCGCTGGACAGCCTCTACAAAGGGGATTTTGCGGCGTTCTACCGCGAACACATCGACGTCATGGAAGAGCCGCATCAGGCGCCGACTCACCCGGCGCCGCTGACGGCGCTGGCTCCACTATTGGCCGAGGCCGAAGCACGCATGGGGCCGCTGAGTGGTGTGGTGATCGAGCACCCCGGTCGCAGTGATGCGCATATCGAAATGCGCCGGGTGCTGGGTAACCGCATTGCCCTGACCAAGGGCCACAACATGGTCTTTGACGGGGTGACCGGTGAGCTGCTGGCCGGACCGCCAGAACTGCGCCCCAGTGTGCTGGTGCAACGGGTGATGTTTGGCCTGCACTTTGCGCAGTTCGGTGGCTACCCGATGCGCTGGCTGTACTTTGTTTGCGGCGTGCTCAGCAGTGCCATGATCGCCTCCGGGCTGGTGTTGTTTACCGTCAAGCGGCGGCGTAAATACGCCAGTGAAAGCCCCCGGGGGCAACAGCTCTATCGCCTGGTGGAAAGCCTTAACGTGGCGACAATTGCCGGCCTGGCCGTGGCCTGTATCGGCCTGTTGTGGCTCAACCGCCTGCTGCCGGTTGAGCTGGCCCAGCGTGGCGGTTGGGAGGTGCGCGGTTTCTTTGCAATCTGGCTGCTGAGCCTGCTGCACGCCTGGCTGCGCCCGCGCTTGCAGGCCTGGCGTGAACAACTGAGCCTGGCGGCGTTGCTGTGCTTGGGGTTGCCGCTGCTCAGTGCACTCAGCGATGGCCAGGCCTGGGCCGACAGCATGCGCCTGTGGCTGGAGGTAACGGTGGTGGCACTGGGGCTGCTGCTGGCTTGGAGTGTCTGGCGCTTGCGTCAGCCGCAGGTGCAACACAGCGAGCGGCGGGTGCGGCCCGCACAGGCGCAGGTGAATTGAGATGATGACGGCATTCTTGGGCAGTCTGTTGCTGGCCTACAGCAGCATGCTGGCGCTGTGTCAGGGCCTTGAACGGCACTACAAACAGGTTTGGGGCAGGGCGCCGACGTTGCTGCAACGCCGCGTTCTGCGCGGCAGTGGTTGGTTGCTGCTGGTGGCCAGCCTGTGGGGTTGCGCGCAAGCCTGGGGCTGGGCGATGGGCCCGGTGGGCTGGTTGGGTATGCTGTCGCTGAGCGGCTTTGCCCTGGCCCTGCTGTTGCCCTATGCACCGCGCCTGGCGGTGTACGGACCGTTGCTGGGGCTGCCGTGCTGGCTGTTGCTGTTCGCCCTGGCGGGGTAATTTTGCTGCTGTGTAGTGGTGTTCGCTGATATGGCCGAGCGCAGTTTGCCGTTATCATGGCGGCCTTCTTTGCTTCTGGATCCTCTCGTTCGCCATGAGCCCGCATTACCCAACCATCGCCGATTGCGTCGGCAACACCCCTCTGGTGCGCCTGCAGCGCCTGCCGGGCAACACCAGCAACACCTTGCTGCTGAAGCTGGAAGGCAACAATCCGGCCGGTTCGGTGAAGGATCGTCCGGCGTTGTCGATGATCACCCGCGCCGAGCAGCGCGGCGACATCCAGCCCGGTGATGTGTTGATCGAGGCCACCAGCGGCAATACCGGCATCGCCCTGGCCATGGCCGCGGCGATCAAGGGTTACCGCATGGTGCTGATCATGCCGGACAACTCCACCGCCGAACGCAAGGCGGCGATGACTGCCTACGGCGCGCAGCTGATTCTGGTCGGCGGTATGGAAGAGGCCCGCGACCTGGCCCTGCAGATGCAGGCGGATGGCAAGGGCAAGGTGCTCGATCAGTTCGCCAACGGCGACAACCCGATTGCCCACTACACCAGCACCGGCCCGGAAATCTGGCAGCAGACGGGCGGGCAGATCACTCATTTCATCAGCTCGATGGGCACCACCGGGACCATTATGGGCGTCTCGCGTTTCCTGAAAGAGCAGAAGCCGGACGTGGAGATCGTCGGTCTGCAGCCGATGGAAGGCGCGGCGATTCCCGGCATTCGCCGTTGGCCGCAAGAGTACCTGCCGAAGATCTATCAGGCCGAGCGGGTTGATCGCATCATCGACATGGGCCAGCAAGAAGCCGAAGACGTGATGCGTCGTCTGGCGCGTGAAGAAGGCATCTTCTGTGGCGTGTCGTCCGGTGGTTCGGTGGCGGCGATGCTGCGTCTGTCCCAGGAAGTCGAGAACGCGGTGATGGTGGCGATCATCTGTGACCGTGGCGACCGTTACCTGTCCAGTGGCGTTTACGACGCACCGAGCAACTGATGGCCAAGAAAGACGGCGGTCTGCGCTTTCAACCCAGCGGTGGTTCCCGGGCGCCCCAGGTGCCGGTGGGCAAGAAGCAGAAGCTCACCATCGAGCGCCTGGCCAACGATGGTCGTGGCATCGCTTTCAGCGAAGGGCGTACCTGGTTTGTCAGCGGTGGATTGGCCAGCGAGCAGATCGAAGCGCGGGTGCTGGGTGCCCACGGCAAGGTAGTCGAGGCGCGGGTTGAGCGCATTCTCACCGCCAGTGCTGAGCGGCGTAGCGAGGCTTGCGTGCATGCCAAGGCCTGTGGCGGCTGCAGCTTGCAGCATATGCCCCATGCCGATCAGCTTGCCCTGAAACAGCGCATGCTCGCCGAGCAACTCAGCCGCTTGGCCAATCTTGAGCCGCAAGAGTGGGCTGCGCCATTGGTCGGCCCTGAGCTGGGCTATCGCCGCCGCGCACGGATTGCCGTGCGCTGGGACAACAAGGCCAAACGCTTGGATGTGGGTTTTCGCGCAGCCGCGAGCCAGGACATTATCGCCATCAGCGATTGCCCGGTGCTGGTACAACCTTTGCAGCCGATCCTGCGCGCGTTACCCCAGGTGCTGCGTGAGTTGGATAAACCTCAGGCCATTGGTCATGTCGAGTTGTTCAGCGGCAGCTCCAGTGCTGTGCTGATAAGGCATACCGCTGTATTGAGCGAAGCGGACCTGGCCCGTTTGCAGGCGTTCTGCATGGCGCAGAATGCGCAGCTCTGGTTGCACGGTACGGACGAGCCGCAGCCGTTTGATCCAGCGCAGCAGCTGAGTTATCGCTTGGATGCGTTTGCTCTCGACCTGGCGTATCGGCCCGGTGACTTTGTGCAGGTCAACCAGCCGGTGAATGACGCCATGGTCGCGCAGGCGCTGGATTGGTTGGCGCCGCAGGCCGATGAGCGGGTGCTGGATCTGTTCTGCGGTCTGGGCAATTTCGCCTTGCCATTGGCTCAGCGAGTGCGTGAACTGGTGGCGGTGGAGGGCGTGCAAGCGATGGTCGAGCGCGCCGCCGAGAATGCCGTGAGCAATGGTCTGGGCAATGCGCACTTTTTCCAGGCCGACCTGTCCAACCCGCTGGTCGATGCGAGCTGGGCTCAGGGCGGTTTCGCCGCTGTGCTATTGGACCCGCCGCGGGATGGCGCGTTGCAGGCGGTCAAGCAAATGACAGCGTTGGGCGTCAAACGGGTGCTGTATGTGTCGTGCAACCCGACGACCCTGGCCCGTGACAGCGCCGAGTTACTGGCGCAAGGCTATCGGCTGGAACGTGCCGGTATCCTCGATATGTTTCCGCAAACCGCGCACGTCGAGGCGATGGCGCTGTTTGTCAGGCAGTAGATAGAAGCGCCGTATCCCGGCGCTGCAGGGGCGCGCAGGGAGTGCGCCTTAAGTAGTTAAACCGACCGGCTCATAGAAGGCGGCGACTGTTCGGTGTGCATGCCGCGCACCGTAGGGAAGGTAAGCAAGATGGTTCAGGTCAGAGCGCATCAGCCGATCAACGATGACGGCAGCATCAACCTTGAAGCCTGGCTCGGGCATGTGCTGAGCGTCGATCCGGCACTGGATCGCGAAGCCCTGCGCGAGGCCTGCGAGTTCGCCCGCGAGGCTGAGCAACAGGCCAATGCCGCGAAGAATCTGTGGACTGAGGGCGCGTCGAGTTTTCGCTCCGGTCTGGAAATCGCCGAAATTCTCGCCGACCTCAAGCTCGATCAGGACTCCCTGGTCGCAGCCGTAATCTATCGCTGCGTGCGCGAAGGCAAGGTGCCGTTGGCGCTGGTGCATCAGCGCTTCGGTCCGGTGGTGGCCAAGCTGGTCGAAGGCGTGCTGCGCATGGCGGCAATCAGCGCATCCTTGAACCCGCGTGATTCCCTGGTGCTCGGCTCCCAAGCGCAGGTGGAAAACCTGCGCAAGATGCTTGTGGCGATGGTCGATGACGTGCGCGTGGCGTTGATCAAACTGGCCGAGCGCACCTGCGCGATCCGCGCGGTGAAAGAGGCCGATGACGAGAAGCGTCAGCGCGTGGCCCGCGAGGTGTTCGACATCTACGCCCCGTTGGCTCATCGCCTGGGCATTGGCCATATCAAGTGGGAGCTGGAAGACCTGTCCTTCCGCTACCTGGAGCCTGAGCAGTACAAGCAGATCGCCAAGCTGCTGCATGAGCGCCGTCTGGATCGCGAGCACTACATCAATGAAGTGATGGGGCAGTTGCGCGTCGAACTGGAGGCCACCGGGGTCAAAGCCGACATCAGCGGGCGGGCCAAACACATCTATTCGATCTGGCGCAAAATGCAGCGCAAGGGCCTGCAGTTCAGCCAGATTTACGACGTGCGCGCGGTGCGCGTGCTGGTGCCGGAAGTGCGCGATTGCTACACCGCCCTCGGTATCGTGCACACCCTGTGGCGGCACATTCCCAAGGAGTTTGACGACTACATCGCCAACCCCAAGGAAAATGGCTACCGCTCGCTGCACACCGCCGTGCTCGGCCCGGAAGGCAAGGTGCTGGAAGTGCAGATCCGCACCCAGGCCATGCATGAGGAGGCCGAACTGGGCGTTTGTGCGCACTGGCGTTACAAAGGCACCGACGTTAAAGCCAGCTCCAATCATTACGAAGAGAAGATTTCCTGGCTGCGTCAGGTGCTCGAATGGCACGAAGAGCTGGGCGATATCGGCGGTCTGGCCGAACAGCTGCGCGTGGATATTGAGCCGGACCGGGTCTATGTGTTCACCCCGGACGGTCACGCCATCGACCTCCCGAAGGGCGCGACGCCGCTGGATTTTGCCTACCGCGTGCACACCGAGATCGGCCACAACTGCCGTGGTGCGAAGATCAACGGCCGGATCGTGCCGCTAAACTACAGCCTGCAGACCGGCGAGCAGGTGGAGATCATCACCAGCAAGCACGGCACGCCCAGCCGCGACTGGCTGAACTCCAACCTCGGTTACGTCACCACCAGCCGGGCGCGGGCGAAGATCGTCCACTGGTTCAAGCTGCAGGACCGCGACCAGAACGTGGCCGCCGGTAAGGTCCAGCTGGAGCGCGAGCTGCAGCGTCTGGCACTGCCGCATGTGGACTTCGAAAAACTGGCCGAGAAGGCCAATATGAAGACCAGCGAGGACTTGTTCGCCTCCCTCGGTGCCGGCGACCTGCGCCTGGCGCAGCTGGTCAACCTGGCGCAGCAACTGGTCGAGCCGGATCGAGTCAACGAGCAGCTGGAGCTGATCCCGCGCAAGGCGTTGGGCTTCAAACCAGGCAAGCGCGGCGATATCCAGATTCAGGGCGTCGGCAACCTGCTGACGCAGATGGCTGGTTGCTGCCAGCCGCTGCCGGGCGATCCGATTGTCGGTTACATCACTCAGGGTCGTGGCGTGAGCATCCACCGTCAGGACTGCGCCTCGGTGTTGCAACTGGCCGGTCGCGAGCCGGAGCGGATTATTCAGGTTAACTGGGGCCCGGTGCCAGTGCAGACCTACCCGGTGGAAATCATCATCAAGGCCTACGACCGTTCCGGCCTGCTGCGTGACGTGACTCAGGTGCTGCTCAACGAGAAGCTCAATGTGCTGGCGGTGAATACCCGTTCGAACAAAGACGACAACACCGCGTCCATGTCGATCACCGTGGAGATTCCGGGGCTTGATGCGCTTGGGCGCTTGTTGGGGCGTATTTCGCAGCTGCCGAATATCATCGAAGCCCGTCGCCATCGGGTTTCCTGAGGCGATTACGATCTAACTGGATTTGCCATGTACCAACTCGACGACCTGCTGCACCTGATGGCCCGCCTGCGTGACCCGCAGCATGGTTGCCCGTGGGATATCAAGCAGAACTACGCGACGATTGTGCCGCATACGATCGAAGAGGCTTACGAGGTGGCCGATGCCATCGAGCGCGGCGACTTCGATCATCTGCCGGGTGAGCTGGGCGACCTGCTGTTTCAGGTGGTGTATTACAGCCAGCTGGCGCGCGAAGAAGGGCGCTTCGAGTTTGCCCAGGTGGTTGATGCCATCACCACCAAGCTGATTCGCCGTCATCCCCATGTGTTCCCCGATGGCGATCTGTATGGCGCTGTGGACGTGGCCAAGCTGGAAGAGGCCGCGGTCAAGCAGCGTTGGGAAGAGATCAAGGCCGAGGAACGCGCCGAGAAGGCCGCAGCACCGGAGCAACTTTCGTTGCTCGACGATGTGCCTGCGGCGCTGCCGTCGCTAAGCCGTGCAATCAAGCTGCAGAAGCGCGCTGCCCAGGTCGGTTTCGATTGGCCCGAGGCCTTGCCGGTGGTCGACAAGGTGCGCGAAGAATTGGATGAAGTGCTCGAAGCCATGAGCGAGAACGACCCTGAGGCGATTAGCGAGGAGATCGGCGATCTGCTGTTTGTGGTCAGCAACCTGGCGCGGCACCTGAAGGTCGATCCGGAAACCGCCCTGCGTGCAGCCAACGCCAAATTCGAGCGGCGTTTTCGTTTTATCGAGCAGGCATTGCGCGAAGCGGGGCGCAACATGGAAGATTGCGCCCTGGATGAATTGGACGCGCTCTGGGGCGAAGCCAAAAAGCTGGAAAAGCAGACCCCGAGTTGTTGATTGTGCGAGTGCGGTCTGCCCGCTGATGGTGGGCACGCCCGCTTTAAATTGATGGTTGGAAAGGTAGGTTATGGCTCTCTCACTACGCGATCAGCTGCTCAAAGCCGGGCTGGTCAATGAAAAGCAGGCCAAACAGGCCGGCAAGCAGCAGCAGAAACAACAGCGCCTGGTGCATAAAGGTCAGGCCGAGAAGGACGAATCGCAAAAGCTCGCCGCCCAGCAGGCAATGGCCGAAAAGGCCGCGCGTGACCAGGAGCTGAACCGTCAGCAGCAGGAAAAAATCGAGCAGAAGGCCCGTGCCGCGCAGATCAAGCAACTGATTGAAGTCTCGCGTCTTCCCAAGCTGACCACCGAGGATTACTACAACTTCGTCGATGACAAGAAGGTCAAACGGCTGTCGGTGAACACCCTAGTGCGCAACAAACTCAGCAGTGGCTCGCTGGCCATTGTCCGTCACGGCGGCGGCTATGAAGTGATCCCGCGTGAAGCCGCACTGAAGATTCAGGAGCGCGATCCTCAACGTGTGGTGCTGCTCAACACCCCAACCGAAGCGCCTGATGCCGATGATCCGTACGCGGCCTATCAGGTGCCAGATGATCTGATGTGGTGATAGCACCGAGCATTACCTACAGACACCCACCCACAAAAAAGCCGAGCACTTAGCTCGGCTTTTTTCATCGGACTAACTCAGTCCTGGCGGCCTTCAACGGCTTTGCCGTCGACGGTGCCTTCCTTGAGCATGATCTGGTATTCCTTGCCGTCTTTCTCAACCTGATGCAGGCGTACCAGCAGGAACTCCCAGTCCTTGGCAAACCAGAGGATGGTCTTGCGGCTGCTTTGTGTCGGGTCACGCACGCGTTCTACCTTGATGGCGTCGATCAGGCCAGCTTTGGTACGCACGGTTTCTTCACCCAGCACGCGGAAATCGTAGGTTTCCACTTCGTCGCCATCGACCACCTGGTAGCTCATGCTCTTGGTGCCGGCGGCCACGTCATATTGCAGGGCCAGTTGGTAGGTCGACTTGTCCAGCAGGCCGCGGTTCAGTGGCAGGCGCACCGGGGTGTCGCGATCACTGCCGATGACCTGTTTGGCGCTCCAGTCGAAGTCGTGCTCGATCTTCTTGCCCTTGCCCAGGCCGTTGCGTTCATACAGGTAAGTCTGCGGCAGGAAGACTTCTTTATCCACGCGCAGGGTGCTTTGTTCGGTCAGGCTGGCGACCAGCATGGAAGCTTCGAAGTTCAGCTTCCATACGCCGTTATCCAGCGCTTCAAGGCTGCGTTCGGCGCTGCCGCTGACGGGCAGTTGCTTCCAGTCGGCGGTGTAGCTGGCGGAGAAGGGTTTCAGCTCGACGGCCAGTGCCGGCAGGCTCAAAAGTGTCAGTGCGAACAGTAAGGCGCGACCCATGGTGTCTCCTTGATTACGTTCGAATTAGCTGTCCAGTGCTCGGTAACAGTTGCTCGTCCAACATCGCCCCCTGCGCGGCCAGCTGCAAACGGCCTTCGGCAAACCAGCGCACGGCCAGCGGGTAAATCACATGTTCCTGCTCGTGCACACGCTGCGCCAGGCTGGTGGGCGAGTCATCCGACTGTACCGGTACCACTGCCTGTACGACCAGTGGTCCGCCATCGAGTTCCTCGCTGACGAAGTGCACGCTGCAGCCATGCTCGCTGTCACCTGCGTCCAGCGCCCGCTGGTGGGTGTGCAGGCCTTTGTATTTCGGCAGCAGCGAAGGGTGGATATTCAGCAGGCGACCCGCGTAGTGACGAACGAAGCCGGGCGTCAGGATGCGCATAAAACCGGCTAACACCACCAGCTGCGGATCAAAGGCATCAATGGCCTCGACCAGCGCGGCATCGAAGGCTTCGCGGCCGTCGAATTGCTTGTGGTCGAGTACGGCAGTGGCAATGCCAGCCTGTTTTGCGCGTTCCAGGCCGTAGGCATCGGCGCGGTTGGAAATCACCGCGGCGATGCGCGCCGGATTGCCGTCATGGGCGATGCTGTCGATCAGCGCTTGCAGGTTGCTGCCGGAGCCGGAGATCAGCACCACCACATTACAGTCTGTTGGCATCGGTGCCGACATCAGTGCTGTTTCAGGTTGTTCAATACGACCTGGGCGGCACCTTCGGCGGCTTCACCGATCTGGCCGATCACCCAAGGCTGCTCGCCAGCAGCGGTAAGGGTTTGCAGGGTGATGTCGATTTGATCCTGCGCCACGCAGATAACCATGCCGACGCCGCAGTTGAGTACGCGATGCATCTCGTGCTCATCGACGTTGCCTTTTTCCTGTAGCCAGTCGAATACCGCCGGGCGAGTCCAGCTGGCGACGTCGACCACGGCTTGTGCGCCTTTCGGCAGCACGCGCGGGATGTTGTCGAGCAGACCACCACCGGTGATATGGGCCATGGCTTTGACTGCGCCAGTGTCCTTGATCAGTTTGAGCAGCGGTTTGACATAGATGCGGGTCGGCGCCATCAGCAGGTCGGTCAGCGGCTTGCCGTCGACTTGGGTGGTTTCGATTTCAGTGCCCGATACTTCGATGATCTTGCGGATCAGCGAGTAGCCGTTGGAATGCGGGCCGGAGGACGGCAGGGCGATCAGTGCGTCACCAGCGGCGACTTTCGAGCCGTCGATGATTTCGGCTTTTTCCACCACGCCGACGCAGAAACCGGCCAGGTCGTAGTCTTCGCCTTCGTACATGCCCGGCATTTCAGCGGTTTCACCGCCAACCAGCGAACAACCGGCCAACTCGCAGCCTGCGCCAATGCCGGTGACCACGGTGGCTGCGACATCGACATTGAGCTTGCCGGTGGCGTAGTAGTCGAGGAAGAACAGCGGCTCGGCGCCACATACCACCAGGTCGTTCACGCACATGGCGACCAGGTCCTGGCCGATGCTGTCGTGCTTGTTCAGGTTCAGCGCCAGGCGCAGCTTGGTGCCGACGCCGTCAGTGCCGGAAACCAGCACCGGTTGCTTGTAGCCCGCCGGGATCTCGCACAGGGCGCCGAAGCCACCCAGTCCACCCATGACTTCCGGACGCGCGGTGCGCTTGGCAACGCCTTTGATGCGTTCGACCAGGGCTTCGCCTGCGTCGATATCTACACCTGCGTCCTTGTAGCTGATGGAGGGTTGCTTGCTCATAGATCCAGGCCTTTAGGGGAAATTCGGATTGGCACCACCGCTTATGGCGGCGGTCTGCGAAGGCGCGCGATTTTATCAGGCTTACCCGGCAGCGGCCACCCGCTAAGGTTGCGGCTGTTGGGGCGGCTGTTTAAGCTCGAAATCTGGCTGTTGTTGGCTATCTGCGGCTGAAAAGGGCTTTGGAATGCGCCTTAACAGCACCTAAACTCGCACTCTTGAGCCACCGCGGCCTTCCTTATGTGGCGTGGGTTGGTCACAACTGTTGTTAAACCTGGCCTGCGCGCCACTTTCCGTCTGTCGAGAATTCATCCATGCGTTTGACCGCTCGCCTGCTTCTAGTCTGTTTGTCGCTGTCTGGCCTGCCGGCGTTTGCCGCGCCGGTAAGTGATCTGTACCAAGTCCGCGAAGCGGTCAGCAGTCAGCAACCGGAAGAGCGTGCTGCCGCACTGAGCCGCGCGCTGGATACCCTCGTGGTGCGCCTGACCGGCAAAGCCGATGCGGCGCAGAACCCGGCGCTGGCGGCGCTGCGCAAGGATCCGCAACAGATCGTCAGTCAATACGGCTATGAAGGCGACAAACTGTTGGTCGATTTTGACCCACTGAGCACCGACCGCAGCCTGCGTCAGGCGGGCCTGGCGCTGTGGGGCGCCAATCGTCCGAGCATTCTGCTGTGGTGGTTGAGCGATGCCAGTGATGGCAGTCGCCTGCTCGGTGATGGCCAAGCTGCTGCCGCATCACTTAATCAGGCCGCACAGCACCGTGGTCTACCGCTGCGCTTGCCGTTGGCTGACTTGGCCGAACAACTGGTGGCGGTGCCAGAAAACCTCACGGCCAATGATCCGGCTGCCCTACGTGAAGCCTCCGAACGCTACGCCACCGATGCTTTGCTGGCCGTTGTGGCACGCGAAGCAAACGGCACATGGCAGGCTGAGTGGCGCCTGTGGCTGGGCGATGAGCGGGAGCAGGGCACTGTGCAGGGTGCCGATCAAGCCGTGTTGGCCGATGCCATTCTGTTGGCGGTCAACCAACGTCTGGCACCACGCTTTATCGTCGCCGCCGGCGCGGCCAGTGGTCTGACCGTGGAAGTGCAGGGCGTTGACCTGGCGCGTTATGCCGAGCTGCAGCGCATTCT
The DNA here is from genome assembly GCF_902506525.1 of Pseudomonas sp. 9AZ. Taxonomy (NCBI): domain Bacteria; kingdom Pseudomonadati; phylum Pseudomonadota; class Gammaproteobacteria; order Pseudomonadales; family Pseudomonadaceae; genus Pseudomonas; species Pseudomonas sp. 9AZ. The sequence goes on along the minus strand of NZ_LR733840.1, from coordinate 2,758,812 downwards.
TGAGCCGTTCGCGGCGCAACTTCGCAAGGTGCAGGGCGATACACTGACCTTTGCCGTCAATGCCAATCCCGAGCAGTTGCGTGCGCAACTGGGCCTGGCGCGCTTGCAGGAAGTGCCGGCAGAAGCACCAGTGGTTGACGCCAGCCAGTCAATTACGCCGCCGGCTACTGCGGCTGAGCCCGCTTCCGCAGTGGTAGCGCCTGAGAATGTACTGAGGTTTCGCTGGTAGACTGCGGCAATTACCCTGTCCCTGATTTGAAAACCGCAGCTATCGAGCTGCGGTTTTCTTATGTAACGGGCCTTGCGGTTTGAGTATTTCTGGATAAAACGTTGGCATATGGAGCGCTGGGCATGATCGATTCGCACCGTTGGATATGGATAGTCGGGGCGCTGCTGCTGTGCGGCCTGTTGTACCTGCTGGCGCCGATTCTCTCGCCGTTTCTGATCGGCGTCCTGCTGGCCTATATGGGCGACCCGCTGGTCGACCGCCTGGAGCGCTGGAAACTCTCGCGGACTTGGGGCGTGGTGGTGGTCTTTGCGTTGATCACCCTGATCATGGCCATCCTGCTGCTGGTATTGGTGCCCATGCTGGGCAAGCAGCTGGTGCGCTTGTACGAGTTGATCCCGGAGATGCTCGACTGGGCACAGAATCAGGCCCTGCCATGGGTTCAACTCAAGTTGGGGCTGAGTGAAGGCTTCTGGCGTTTTGATCAACTGAAAACCGCGTTGTCCGGGCAGTTGGGTAAAACCACCGATATCGTCGGCATGCTGCTGTCCACGGCCACCTCTTCAGGCCTGGCGCTGCTGGCTTGGCTGGCCAATCTCGTGCTGATTCCGGTAGTGAGCTTCTACCTGATGCGCGATTGGGACCTGATGGTCGCCAAGCTGCGCAGCTTGCTGCCGCGCGGTCGTGAAGGCCTGGTTGTGCAGCTGTTCGGCGAATGCCACGAAGTGCTCGGCGCTTTCCTGCGCGGTCAATTGCTGGTGATGCTGGCGCTGGGTGTGATGTATGCCACCGGACTGATGGTGATTGGCCTGGAACTCGGACTACTGATCGGCGTACTGGCAGGCCTTGCCAGCATCGTGCCGTATTTGGGCGTGGTGGTCGGCATCGGTGCGGCATTGACGGCCGGCCTGTTTCAGTTCGGCATGGACCCTTACCCACTGGTGGCCATCGCTGCAGTCTTTATCGTCGGGCAAATGCTCGAAGGCATGCTACTGACACCGATGCTGGTGGGTGATCGTATCGGTTTGCACCCGGTTGCCGTGATCTTCGCGATCATGGCTGGCGGCCAACTGTTCGGCTTTACCGGCATCCTTCTGGCTTTGCCTGTGGCTGCGGTGATCATGGTGTTAGTGCGTCATCTGCATGATTTCTATAAACTTTCCGATCTTTACGGTGAGCCAGCCAACGGTTCCGACGAGCCGCCCAACCCAGCATGACACCCATACAACTGCCTTTAGGTGTGCGTCTACGTGATGATGCCACTTTCGCCAATTACTACCCTGGAGCCAATGCTGCGGCGTTGGGCTATGTCGAGCGTTTGTGTGAAGCGGATGCTGGCTGGACGGAAAGCCTGATTTATCTTTGGGGCGGCGAGGGTGTAGGGCGTAGCCACTTGTTGCAGGCGGCGTGTTTGCGCTTTGAACAGCGCGGCGAGCCGGCGGTTTATCTGCCGCTGGCTGAGGTGGTCGAGTACGGCCCGGCGCTACTGGACAATCTGGAGCAGTGCGAACTGGTCTGTCTGGATGATCTGGATGCGGTGGCCGGGCGCAGCGACTGGGAAGAAGCGCTGTTTCACCTGTTCAATCGTCTACGCGACAGCGGTCGGCGTCTGTTGCTGGGCGCCAGCACTTCACCGCGCGAGTTACCGGTGCAGCTGGCTGACCTCCAATCACGCCTGACCCTGGCGCTGGTGTTTCAGTTGCAGTCCTTGTCCGACGAGGACAAGCTGCGCGCCTTGCAACTGCGCGCGTCGCGTCGTGGGCTGCACCTCAGTGATGAGGTCGGGCGTTTTATCCTGACCCGCGGTGAGCGCAGCATGAGTGCTTTGTTCGATTTGCTTGAACGTCTGGATCAAGCGTCTTTGCAGGCCCAGCGCAAGCTAACCATCCCTTTTCTGAAAGAAACCCTCGGCTGGTAACTCGCTCGCTATTGCAGGCTGAGCCTGCGTGCAGCAAGGCTCAGCATTGTCCTCCCTAATTTTCCCCAGCCAACTTGCGCTCGTACTGAAAACGCCAGCGGGTAAACATCAGCGCGGCGCAAAACAGGCTGAAGCTCAGCCCTGTCAGTAACCAGCCGTAAACCGCCTTGCTGGGATCGAAGGCCGCGAGAACGCCTTGAATAAAATACAGATTCACCACAAAGCACGCCCAGGCGTGGGCGCGGGCGTTGCCGAGGATCAGGCCAGGGGCAAGTAACAGCAGCGGGGCGAGCTGTACGCCAAGGATCACCCAGAGAAGTTTTCCAGGAACATTGGCGAACCATAGGTTCCATACCAGTAACGCGGCCGCCAGGCCGAAAAAGCTTAGTAAGCTGGCGATGCGGCTGATGTTCAGGCGCGGCTCTAGCCACTCCAGGGGCGGCAGCGGTTTTGCGGTTTTAGCCACGGGCACTCTCCAGTTTTGCAGCAGTTTGCGCCAGGCGCTGGCCGAGAGCGCGGCACAGGGCAGTTTCATGTTCATCGAGGGCCCGTTTGCCATCGGCGCCGGCGTGGTGGCTGGCGCCATAGGGCGTGCCGCCGCCACGGGTTTCCAGTAGTGCAGATTCGCTGTACGGCAGGCCCGTAATCAGCATGCCGTGGTGCAGCAGCGGCAGCAGCATCGACAGCAGGGTGGTTTCCTGGCCGCCGTGCAGGCTGGCGGTGGAGGTGAATACGCCGGCGGGTTTGCCGACTAGGCCGCCGGTCAGCCACAGGCCGCTGGTGCCATCGAGGAAGTACTTGAGCGGCGCGGCCATATTGCCGAAACGGGTCGGGCTGCCGAGTGCCAAGCCGGCGCAGTTCTTTAGGTCATCCAGGCTGGCGTACAAGGCGCCTTCTGCCGGGATATCCGCGGCCACTGCTTCGCATTCGCTGGAGACTGCAGGCACGGTGCGTAGACGCGCTTCGAGGCCACCCATTTCTACGCCGCGTGCAATCTGGCGGGCCATTTCAGCAGTGGCGCCATGGCGGCTGTAGTACAGCACCAGGATATAGGGTGTGCTCACGGTAGAATCTCCAGAACATTTTCAGGTGGGCGACCGATGACGGCTTTGTCTCCGACGACCAGAATGGGGCGTTCAATAAGTTTGGGCTGGCTGGCCATGGCCGCGATCAGCTGTGTGTCAGTCAGTTGCGGGTCGCTCAGGCCGAGAGCCTTGTACTCATCTTCACCCGTGCGCAGCAGCTGCCGTGCGCGGATGCCGAGCTTATTCAACAGTGCCTGCAGCTGGTCGGCGCTCAGCGGTGTTTCCAGGTAGCGCACGATGGTTGGGCTGAGCCCGCGGTCTTCCAGTAATTGCAATGCACTGCGCGATTTCGAGCAGCGCGGGTTATGGTAGAGCGTCATAGCGGTCATGTTCGGGTCGCCGATTACCTTCGATGGCGGCTATTCTAACCGCTTACAGCATTCCCGCCTGCGCTTGTGAGTCAGGTTGTCGGGATGCAAATGGCTAAGGAGAGGGCATGCTGCAGCGTGTTAACAACCTGTTGGAGTTCTGGCGTTTTCTGTTGCAGCGCTTTATCGCCGACCAAGGCACCAGCAATGCGGCGGCCTTGACCTACACCACCCTGTTTGCGGTGGTGCCGATGATGACGGTGACCTTTTCCATGCTCTCGGCTATTCCGGCGTTTCAGGATACCGGCGAGCAGATTCAGAGCTTTATCTTCCAAAATTTTGTGCCCTCAGCTGGCGAGACCCTGCAGCAATACCTGCGTGACTTCACTACCCAGGCGCGCCAGTTGACCTGGATTGGTGTAGCAGTATTGGCTGCGACGGCGTTCTGGATGCTGGTGACGATCGAGAAAACCTTCAACACCATCTGGCGTGTGCGTCAGCCGCGCCGGGGTGTGTCGAGCTTTTTGCTGTACTGGGCGATCCTCAGCCTGGGCCCGCTGCTGTTGGGCGGTGGCTTTGCCATCAGCACCTACTTCACGTCACTGTCGCTGATCTCGGGTCCGGATGCTTTGCTTGGGGCGCAGGCCCTGCTGAAATTCATGCCGCTGGTATTCAGTGTGGCCGCATTCACCTTGCTCTATGCGACGGTGCCGAATGCACAGGTACCAGTTCGCCATGCGTTGCTGGGGGGCTTGTTTGCAGCGGTGTTGTTCGAAGTGGCGAAGATGCTATTCGGCCTGTATGTGCGCCTGTTTCCCGGTTATCAGCTGATCTACGGGGCATTTGCCACGGTGCCGCTGTTTCTGTTGTGGATCTATCTGTCCTGGTTGATTGTGCTGTTTGGCGCTGAATTAGTCTGCAACCTGGGGTTCTCCCAGCAATGGCGCAAGCGCGCAATACCACGCTTGTTGATGGCGCTTGGAGTCTTGCGGGTGTTCTATGAGCGTCAGCAGTCGGGTTTGAAAGTGCGCTTGCTGGACGTGCAGCGTCAGGGCTGGTCGTTGGCGGAACATGAATGGGAAGAGATTTTGGTGTTTCTCGAGCAGCAGAAACTGATTGCCCCGACCGGTTCCGGTTCCTGGGTATTGAGCCGCGATCTTGGCCACTATTCGCTGCAACAACTGCTCAGCCACAGTCCTTGGCCGTTGCCTAGGGTTGAGAATCTACCCGAACAGCTTGATGAAGCCTGGTATCCAGCGCTGCGCAATGGCTTGATGAAGTTGCAGGAAGAGCAAACGGCGCTATTTGGTGAGGACCTGGCGACGTGGTTGCAGGTTGAGGCTGATGCTGCAACATGACGTAAAACGTCAGTTTGCGGCGCTGAACTGGTGGCGCATGATGGCTCTGGTGACCATGAAGGTCGCCAAACGCGGTTAAAGGGAAGCTGGCACGCTTCTGGCTATCTGTCCTGCAGATAGCTATCAGGTTGCCAGCAGGGCAGGGATTGGCGGAGTGTGAAGGCGTTATGACAGCCACTAACGGCAAAGTGATTCATCTGTATCAGCGTGACCCGCAAGAGGCCCTTGAGCGCCTCAATCGCATTACTGGCCTGCGCTTCAGCAGCTGGCCGCAGTCGTTGGTCAATTCCAGCCCACCTGAGCCTTCAATCGTCTTGAGCTCACCTGAAACCCCAGTCCAGACAGATTCCGATGCCACTTGCGGGTCGGCAGGAATGCTCTCGCGCTAAATGCAAAACCCCGCGTCGGTGCGCGGGGTTTGTGTATCGCTGAGTGCGATCAGGCGAGTGCTTGGCGGCTATCGGTTTGGGGCAATTCGACGGCTTGTACAAACAACTCCTCAACCACCAGGCTGGTCGCTGGTACGGCAGAGCGCAGGCGCACCTGCATCTCTTCAATCTTCTGCTTCACAGGCAGGCGAGCCACGCTGGATAGCAGAATTTTGCTGTGCTGGTTGACGTTGCCATGGTCGACCATCACTTCGCGGCGAGTGGTGCCATCGCGGTAGCTGATCAACAGGGATACGGGCAGGTTGGCCAGCCCTGGCAGGTGCAGCCAGGCGGCTACGTTGAACTCAGCGACGCGCCCTTCGTATGGAGTGACCTGTAAGCGTGCGAGGTTGACGATGGCAGATGGCACGGGGCCGACCAACTTATCGAGGGCTTGGGTCATGGTGTGTTCCAGGCTAATAACGGATCGCAGCAAGCGTAAGTGCGAGCAAGTATAAGCGCGGGCCATCCGATGAAACTGTGCGCTCTGCCGACGTTCGGCGTGACCTTTCTCGCACTTTTAGCGTGTTGGTACCAGTGTCTATGCCAGCTGCATTGGGTAGCGGGTGACTGATGCGGTAACCAGATTGGCGGGCGGCAATGGCAGGATCGCCTGGTTGTGGGCGCTGGCCAGTTGCAGCCAGACATTTTCCCCTTCAACAAACTGTCCATTAGGCAGCCATAACCCATGGTGCCAGCCGTTGCCTGGTGCTGGTGTGCTCTGTAGGACGCCGGGGTGGGTCTGGGCACTGGGTGCGCGGCGTAACCAGACCGAGCGCGGCAAGCCTTTAAGGTAGCGCAGGCCTAGGTGCAGTCCTTCGCTGTTGAGATGGCGCCATCGCACCAGGGCCAGGGTGGGCGTATCACTGCCGGTGATCAGCAGCACCAGTTGGCCAACCGACAGCTGCGCGGCCTGATCGGCATTGCACAGCAAACGTGCGCCGCCCGCGCTGGCATCAAGCATTTGTGCGCTGGTGCGCAAAGGCCGTTGTTCAAGTAGCTGCGCATGAATAGCCGGTAAACCAACCACCAGGCTGCATTCAGAGCTATGGTCGGCACGGGTATGCCGACGTTGCTGGCGCCCGAACCAATGCTGTTGCACACGCTCGAGCAGTTGGCGTTCCGCTTTGCTTTGCAATGGCGCTGGCTCATGCAGCGCCACTAACAAGGCGCCCAGTTCGAAGCGACGTAGATAGTCGACACTGCCTTCTGGCGTTTGTGCATAACTCAGGCAGGGCTGCGCCTCGGTCAGATCGATGGTCGGCCCTTCGATCTCATCGTCCTCATCCCAGGGCAGCAAGCGCGCGAGTTCGGCCAGCGGCGATAGGGCGCCGAACAGCAGCGCACATTCGCCATCGGCAAGGTGAAACGGGTTGCTCAGAGCGAGCAGCAGCATCTGCTGGTAAATGCCACGCATGGTGTTTGCCGGTTGCGGTGTAAACGCTGCCGCCACTGGCTCATCCAGGCAATTTTGATGTTCGCCGATCCAGTACAGCAGGTGGCTGTCGCGCCATAGGCTGGGCGGTGGCTCCTGATACAGCTGGTAGTGGCGCAGCAGGCTTTGTGCGAGAAAGTGCTGGGCCATATACAAGCACCAGGCCAGGTGCGGACGTGAGGGCTGGCGGCCTTGCAGGATTTGTAGGAGCAGGCGTTTGAAACCGATGGCCAATTCACTGCACAGGTGTACGAATAATGCCGTGGGGGGATTCTCGCCTTGATAGGCCTTGCTGTAATGCCGGTACTGGTCGCTGAAGCTTTGCAGTGCGCGCTGCCTTTCGAGTAAGGTCATGGCGCTGCGGTTGAGCTTGAAGAGCAGGCTTAGTGCCTGCTGCAAGGCCAGTTCTGCGGGTTGTAAGCGAGCCTGAGCCAGTTGCTCGTTGAGATCGGCCAGTGGCGCGACCTCGGTTTCGAGGATGTCTGGCACTTCCAGGCGCAAGGCATCTAACGTCATATCAACCTTATTGAATCAGGGAGCGAATGCATGGCAATGCATTTCCAGGCGATCATTCGTGCTGTTGCGGTTCTAGGCATAGGTCTGATTCTGGCCGGCTGCGCTGAAGACATTGGCGTCGATCAATATGGACGAAAGGTAGCGGTTGAGCGCCTGGAAGGCCAGTGGTTAGTGATTAATTACTGGGCGCAGTGGTGTGCGCCTTGCCGTACCGAGATTCCTGAACTCAATGCCTTGGAAAAACAACTCAAGGAACAGTCTGTGCAAGTGCTTGGGGTGAATTTCGACGCGTTGCAGGGCGAGAAACTCAGTAAGGCCGCGCAAGACATGGGCATTACGTTTACGGTGTTGGCGCAGGACCCGGCCGAGCGCTATCAGTTGCCGCGTGCAGAAGTGCTGCCGGTGACGTACATCGTTGACGATCAGGGGCGCATGCGTGAGCGCTTACTGGGTGAACAGACGGCGATTGGTTTAACGGCTCGCTTGGCTGCACTCAAGGCGGAGGGCTAAGTCGTGGCGCGCATTTGCAAGCATGGTTACGTCAGCGGTGGCGTACAGGGTGTCGGTTTTCGTCACGCGACTGCAAAACACGCTGAGCGTCTGGGTCTGGACGGCTGGGTACGTAACGTGGTCGATGGTCGGGTCGAAGTACTGTTTGAAGGCGATGAGGCTGCTGTGGCTGAGCTGGCAAGTTGGTTAGAGCGGGGGCCCGAGGCTGCCGACGTAACCCAGTTGGAACTGCAGAACCATGCGTTACAGGGGGTCGCCGGATTTATCGTACGCCGCTAAATAAGCTCAGGGTTTGACGTACCAGAAGTCGTGCCAGAAACCGACCACCTTGGCGGAGTAGGTGTGCTTGCCCAGGCTGCCGTTGTAGCGTGCCAGCGCCCGGTTCAGATCGCCGTTTTCCTTGCGCAGATAGAAGCTGAGGATGGTGCAGCCATAGCGCAGGTTAGTGGCCGTGTCAGTGAGGTTATCTTGCGGCCGGCCCAGTTCGGCTTTCCAAAAAGGCATCACTTGCATCATGCCTTGAGCACCAACGGATGAGATGGCGAAACGGTCGAAATGGCTTTCGGCATGAATCAGTGCAATCACTAAATCAGGACGTAAGCCCGCCTTGCTGGCTTCACGATGCACGAGCCGCAGCAGGCTCAGGCGCTCCTCAGCATCCGGAATATAGCGGCGCAGGCGTGTGGACATATCCAGCAGCCAGACTTCGGCCTCGAAACGATCCTGAAAGCTGTCCGCCTGGGCCACGGTCTGTTGCAGCAGCGCGCGCAGTTCTGGCTCAGGCGCCTGACGCACGTCGGCATACGCTGCACCGCAGAGCAGCAGGGTAAGTACGGCGCAGATCAGGCGCTGCCGCATGAATGTGTCAGTCGTTGCCAGGGTCGGCAACCAGGCGGCCGGCGTCTTTGGTTAGGGCCTGCAGGAAGATTTTCTGCAGTTCCGGATCGTTGCGCGTCAGCTCGATCAGGCTCTGCTCCAGTTCACTGGCTTCTTCCTCAAGCCCCAGCTCGGAAAGACGTTTAACCCGGTGTACCCACTGAGCCACATCGTCGCCTTCAAGATCGTTGTAAATCAGCTCGTGGGCTTCTTGAAGCTTGCCGCGCAAGGTGCGGCTGACTAACAGGGAGGCATCAGCACGCGCTGAGCCCTGATCATCTTCAACCGTCAGCAGCAGAGTGCTGACACGCGTTACATCCTCTTCGGCAAACGGGCTGTCGAGCAGGTTCAGGCGCAGGATGCCGTTACGGTCGGTGAGCAGTTCATGGATCTGTTCGCCGGCTTTAATGCGCACAGGGCGCTCGGCCCATGGCAGGCTGGAATACTCCAGGCGTGCATCTTGACGGTGCTCTTCAAGGCTGGCGAGGTTCTGCTGCGAGCGACCGTTGGATTCAACGTTCATTGCCGGATTGAGCCCGGCAAAGCCATAGCTGATCCAATCCTTGGTGACGGTATCCGGCAGGCTGCCGAGCAATACCACATTGAGCGCATTGGCACCGATGCCGCCAACGACCGCCAGTGCTCCCAATGGCACTTCATACAGCTCACGCCAGGGCTGATAGGGGGTGTAGCGGTCATAGCGACGTGTCACGTCAAACGCTGTGACCTCAAAGGTTTTCTGCTCATGCACGCGTACTCGGCGCTGTGGCAGCTCCAATACACGTGGTTCACCGACATCAATCTGCAGGCTGTGATCGAGCAATTTGCGCTCGACGCGCTCCTCATGCTCGCTACGTTGCGGCAACTGGTTGGCGCAACCGCTGAGTAGCAGACAGCCACCCACAAGGGTGGCGATGAGGCTGAGGGTGTTTCGCTTGAACATGACGACTCTTGCTAAAGGGGCTGAGATCAGTGGCTGATGCGGGCCTGGATAAAGCTCAGGATATCGGCGACAGGCACCGCCTGGGCTTCGGTTTCCTTACGGCTCTTGTACTCCAAGTTGCCTTCGGCCAGGCCGCGATCGCTGACTACGATGCGATGCGGGATACCGATCAGTTCCATATCTGCGAATTTGATGCCCGGGCTGGTCTTTTTGTCACGGTCATCAAGCAGTACCTCGAAACCGGCAGCTGTAAGCTCGGCATACAGCTTGTCGGTGGCTTCGCGCACGGCATCAGTTTCGTAACGCAGCGGCACTAGGGCGATATGGAAAGGCGCGAGGGCGTCATTCCAGAGAATGCCGCGGTCATCATTGTTTTGCTCGATAGCGGCCGCCACTACGCGGGAAACGCCGATGCCATAGCAGCCCATGGTCAGCGTGACCGGCTTGCCGTTTTCGCCGAGCACCTGGCAATTCAGCGCTTCGCTGTACTTGGTGCCTAACTGGAAGATATGCCCGACTTCGATGCCGCGCTTGATTTCCAGGGTGCCTTTGCCATCCGGACTCGGGTCTCCGACCAGCACGTTACGCAGGTCAGCAACCTCTGGCAGCGGCAGGTCGCGCTCCCAGTTGACGCCGAAATAGTGTTTGTCATCGATGTTAGCGCCAGAAGCGAAGTCGCTCATCAGGGCAACCGAGCGGTCGATGATGCACGGGATTGGTAGGTTGACCGGGCCTAGCGAGCCAGGGCCGGCGCCGATGGCTGCGCGAATTTCGGCTTCGTTGGCGAAAACCAATGGGCTGGCAACCAGCTCCAGGTTGGCGGCCTTGATTTCGTTGAGTTCGTGGTCGCCGCGCACGATCAAGGCAACAAGGGTGCCTTTCTTTGCTCCGTGCACCATCAGGGTCTTGATGGTTTTCTCGATGGCCAGGCCAAAGCCTTGTACCAGTGCGTCAATGGTCTTGGTGTCCGGTGTTTCAACCATGCGCATGGTTTCAGATGCCGCACCGCGACTGCTCTCGCGCGGAACCGCTTCGGCCTTCTCGATGTTGGCGGCGTAGTCGGAGCTGTCGCTGAAGGCGATATCATCTTCGCCGGAGTCGGCCAGTACGTGGAACTCGTGGGAGCCAGTACCACCGATCGAGCCGGTATCAGCCTGCACGGGGCGGAAGTTCAGGCCCAGGCGGGTAAATACATTGCAGTAGGCCTGGTGCATGCGGTCATAGGTTTCCTGCAGCGAAGCCTGGTCAACGTGGAAGGAGTAGGCATCCTTCATGATGAATTCGCGACCACGCATCAAGCCGAAGCGCGGACGGATTTCGTCGCGGAACTTGGTCTGGATCTGATACAGATTGATCGGCAACTGCTTGTAGCTGTTCAGCTCGTTGCGCGCCAGATCGGTGATCACTTCTTCATGGGTCGGGCCGGCGCAGAAATCGCGGCCGTGACGATCTTTCATACGCAGCAGTTCTGGGCCGTACTGCTCCCAGCGACCGGATTCCTGCCACAGCTCTGCAGGCTGAATGCCGGGCATCAGCACTTCCAGGGCGCCAGCGGCATTCATTTCTTCGCGGACAACTTTCTCAACCTTGCGCAGCACGCGCAGGCCCATGGGCAACCAGGTGTACAGGCCGGAAGCCAACTTGCGGATCATGCCGGCACGCAGCATCAGCTGATGGCTGATCACCACGGCATCGGATGGGGTTTCTTTCAGGGTCGAGAGCAGGAACTGGCTGGTACGCATATTTGGCTGTTCTGTCGGTTGCAAGAGATTTTGAATGGCCCGCATTGTACGGTGCCTATACAGATGCGTACAGGATGCTGGTGTGTGCTTATAAAAGGAGGGGAGTGTGTCGATTTTGACGGCGGAACAGGTGCAGGCGCTGATTCGGGCGGGGTTGCCGATGGCGGAAGACATCAACTTGTGTATTGATCGGCTGGACGGCGATGGGGCGCTCGCCCGAGTGCCATTTCACAGCAAGCTGATTCGCCCCGGTGGCACCTTGTCCGGGCCGACCATCATGGCCCTGGCAGATGCGGCGATGTATGCAGTGGTGCTGGGCAGTCTCGGTCGGGTGGAAATGGCGGTGACCTCGAATTTGAATATCAACTTTCTGGTTAAGCCCAAGCCAGTTGATCTATTGGCGGAGGCGCGGATATTGAGATTGAGCCGTCGCCAGGCTGTTTGCGAAGTGTCTGTGTATTCGCTGGGTAATGAAGATGAGCTGGTGGCGCATGTGACGGGGACTTACGCGTTGCCACTGTAAGTTTTTAGCAGGCAAGAAAAAGCCCGACCTGGGTCGGGCTTTCTTTACCTGCTAAACGGTCTGAGTTACAGAACGCTCAGTGGGTATTCAACGATCAGGCGAACATCGTTAAGGTCGGAGCTATAGTTTTCATTCTGCGCGGTGTTGGCGCGATAGATCGCACTGCGCAAACGGAAGGAAAGGTCTTTTGCAGCACCTTCCTGAATCACGTATTTGCTTTCGAAGTTGAACTCGTTTTCTTCGCCTTCTTCAACGCCAACACCGTGGTCGATGTTATCACCAGTAACGTAGCGGGCCATAAAGCTCAGGCCAGGTACGCCGTAGGTAGCCATGTCCAGATCGTAACGAGCCTGCCAGGAGCGCTCGTCCTTGCGGTCAAAGTCAGAAATCTGAATGGAGTTAGCCAGCCAGATGGTGCCACCGCCGTCGATGCCATATTGATAGGCAGTGTCGCCGGAAGAGCGCTGGTGGGCCAGGGTGAATTTGTGAGCACCCAAGGAGTAGGCTGCTGCCAGACTCCAGATTTTGTTGTCAATTTCGTCCGGGTTGCTGCCAGTATCTTGTGTGCGATAAGCATTGAAGTCAAAGTTCAGTGCTTGGGATTCCGCCAGCGGAAGATTGTAGTTCAAGTTGACATATTGTTTCTTGAATTCATCTTCGATATCGGAGGCATGAATGGCGCCACTGAAGTTTTCAGTGAAGCTGTAGCTTGCGCCAATTATGTTTGCTTCGCTCAGCTCGCGACCATCACGGCCGGTTGCAGTCTGGCGGCTAATCGCGGTGAAGCGACCAGCGCTCAGTTCTAGACCTTCGATCTCATTGCTTACCAAGTAGGTGCCAGTAGCAACTTCAGGCAGGATACGAGCATCATCAGTGGAAAATACTGGGCTGGCTACGATCTGATTGCCGTATTTCAAAACGGTATCGGATACGCGGAATTTGATTGCACCACCAACTTCGCTCTGAGTGTCTTCGCCACGGCCATCGCTATCGTTAGCAAACTGGCCAGTGCCAGTACGACCGCGACCGCTATCGAGTTTGATGCTACTCAGGGAGTGGGCATCAAAACCAACACCGACGGTGCCTTGGGTGAAACCAGACTCATACATCAGGCGGATGCCCAGGCCGGTTTCTTCGATATAACCGTTTTCTTTGGCGTTGTAATCGTCAGTGCTGCTGTCTGCGCCGTTCTTGAAATCACGGTTCAGATAGAGCATACGATTGAAGATATTGAATGTGCTGTCTTCAATAAAGCCCTTGGATTCGGACTGGCTGGAAGCCACTGCCATTTGGGTGGTGCCCGCTGCTACTGCGAGGGCGATTACGCTCCACTTCATCACTTGCATCGTGATTGCTCCTTTGGTTTAGAAAAGTTGCGCCGTCCGGCTGGTTGTTATATGGACGACTCTTTCTTTTTGTGTCGGCGGTAACTTATAGCACGCTGCCAATGTTGGCGATAGTTGCAATCTATTCATTACGATTTCTTCACGGCTGTGTCGCAAAAGCTTATGAGTCATGTCGCATTTTTGTAGATGAACTTGGCGTGATCACAGTCAACGCTGACGGATTTTTACGCCTGCCTGTTGGTCGCGTGGGCTGCCAAACGGTGCAGGTCGATTCGTCACAGTTTGCTTAGCAATAGTCGTGCACAAAACCCTAAAATCTGAATTTTTATCACCGATTCGATCTTTCACATCAAGGTTTTCGGTGGTTCCATCGGTTTACGTGAGGTTTTTTAGCGGTTCCGTCTGTTTTTTATGTGGCTTGTAGGCGTTTTTATGGGTTGCTTCTGTTCTGTTTTCAATTGCTTGCTGTCTTGCGCTTGTGGTGCGGCAGGAGGCTGTTCTGTGAGGATTACCGAAGGGAACAGTTTTGGTGCGCTTGCTGGGGGTGGTATTGGGGTGTGCTGTCTATTGGTGCGCCGGGGTAGCCTGTTCGCGGGTGCCACGTTTCCAGCTTCGGCGTATCCTGCTCGGCCCATACTTACTGCCTGGGCGGCAGTTAGGTGGCTGACCAAGTATCGCTGTGTACTGGATTCGAATGCGTTCAATACTGAGTCAGTGGGTTTTCTAATAGGTGGATGGTTATGTTCGTTCTGGATTCACGTTTGCAGCAAGATACAGTCTGGGTCGGGGATTACCCGTTATGCAGCCTGCTGCTGATGAATGATGCGCAGTACCCCTGGTTTATCCTGGTGCCACGTCGTGAAGACGTCAGTGAGTTGTTCCAGCTGGATGGCGCTGACCAGCTGCAGCTATGGCAGGAAACCAACGGCCTTGCCGAAGTACTCAAGGATTGTTTTGCGGCGGACAAAATGAATGTCGCGACCTTGGGCAATGTGGTGAGTCAGCTGCATATGCATGTCATCGTTCGGCGTCGCGAGGATGCTGCTTGGCCAGCGCCTGTTTGGGGTAAGCATCAAGCGCAGCCATACACGCCTGAGCAATTGGCCGTATTGAAAGCCCGTTTACGCCTGGTTTTGACCGGGAATTTTTGTTTTGCTGAGAGCTGACTGGTGGACATAGACGAACGCATTAACGACTTGCAAAGCCGGTTGGCCTTTCAGGACGACACTATTCAGGCGCTCAATGATGCGCTGGTGGCGCAACAGCGGCTTCTGGAGCGCTTGCAGCTGCAGGTGGCTGCGTTGATCAAGCGTCAGGATGAAGTGAGTTCGCAGTTCGGGATGACTGAGGATGATGCGCCGCCGCCCCATTATTGATTGTCCATAAACGCAAAAGGCCCGCAATGAGCGGGCCTTTTGCGTTGTGGCATTTAGCGCCGTGCGGGCAGTGCGGCGATGACATCTTCGGCTTGTAAGCCTTTGTCACGTTGCATTACGGCAAACTCAACTCGCTGGCCTTCGACCAGTACACGGTGGCCTTCACCGCGGATGGCCCGAAAGTGCACGAAAATGTCGTCGCCCGAGTCACGCGAGATAAAGCCGAAACCCTTCGAGGTGTTGAACCACTTAACGGTACCTGTTTCGCGGTCGCCCAGATCTTGCGAGCTTGAGGTGTTGCGCGATTTAAGGCGCAAGTTGGCCGCCAGGTGAACGGCTACGGCGGCAGCGATAATAAGTAGGCTAAACAGGCTGGCCGGTTGGTTGGCAATGACTGGCAGTGGGGCGAGCAGAATCAAGGCTTGCAGCAGCGTGCCGAGTACCAGCAATGCGGAAACCAGGTTTTGCGCTTGGTGGCGCAGACCGGCATGCCAGATAGGCAGTTGTGGGGCAAGCAGAAGGTTCAGCAAGCCAAACAGAGCAAGGCACAGTGCGCTGGGTTGTTCCAGGAGTGGTTGGGGCGTGTCGCCAAAGTGGGGAGCAAAAGAAAGCAGCAGGGCGAGGGCGCCCGTCAGAAGGTGGACAATTTTCAACATGTTCAATGGGCTCGCTTAATTCAAAGAGTCAGCAGAAATGGCTGGCTGCGCGTATTGGGCATTGCAAGGGGAGTAGTAAAAGCGCGTGGTACCAGCCTATGTGCTGACCTATGGATGCAGGTCAGCAGCACGGCACGTATTTAACAGCAAAGAGGTGGGGTTCTCAATCAAGCACTAAGCGCTGTTTCACTCGGTATGGGGCTTATCTGGTTGCGGCCATCACGCTTGGCTTGATAAAGCGCGTCATCGGCACGTGTGAGCAAGGTTTCCAATGTGTCACCGCGTTCGGCAAGGGCGAAGCCGAAAGACGCGGTAATGCTGTCGAGTACTTCATCTGTGCGGCGCACTTTGATGCGTAAAGACTGGATCTTCAGGCGTAATTGTTCGGCAAAGGCATAGGCCGTGGCGTTATCAAAACAATCGCGAAGGATGATGCAGAATTCTTCGCCGCCGTAACGTGCTGCGATGGCACGAGCGGGAAGCAGATCGCGCAACAACTGCCCAACGTGCTGAAGGACGCGATCACCCAGGGGGTGACCGTATTGGTCGTTGAACTGCTTGAAGTGATCGATATCGAGCATAACCAGTGCGACACCGTCGTGTTCTGTACTCAGTGTCTGTTCCAGCAGTTTACTAAAGGCGTTGCGGTTGAAAACCTGAGTCAGGCTGTCCAGTGTCGCGGCGATATGCGCGCGTTCAAGCTGGCTGCGCAGGCTCTTGATCTCTTGCTGAGCGGCATTTAGGCGGTAGAGGAATTTGTCTTGCTGGTCCTGCATTAACTGCGTGCTCTGCTGCAGTTCATTCAAAACATTCGGCAGGTCATCAATGACTGGCTCATGCAGGGCGGCTAGGCCGTGCTCGAGACTGATTTGATAATTGCGGCTGCCGATGATGCTGCGCGATACATTCCCTTCGATGTCGTCGACCAGTTCGATGACCTGCTGTTGGCCGGCACGCGCCTCTTCGAGCTCACCATTGATGATGTAGTCGCGGAACAGCTTGGCTGCGGTTTCAGGCGGGAAACTGTCAAAGTCGGCGACGGTTTTTTCCAGGCGACGATTGAGCTCAGGTTCCAGGCCTTTGCTGTAGGTGTACCAGAGGGCGTAATGCACGGGGTTGGGAGGGATGTCATGGCGCATCATGAGCGGTACCGCCTTCTTCAGAAGCGCCGCAGCATCGCGGGTTTCCTCGGGGTACAGTTCCAGAATGCTGGGAGCTTTAGCGGGTTTGTTCATGCACGTCACTGTGGCCAAGTTGCAATTGACCAAAGCATAGAACAGCTGCTGGGTAAGCGCCTAGCAAAAGGCCCGCAGATACGGGCCTTTTGCATGATTTACCTACGCGGCTAGAAGGCTGCGCAGCATCCAAGCGGTTTTTTCATGCACCTGCATGCGCTGGGTCAACAGGTCCGCAGTGGGCTCGTCGCTGACTTTGTCCAGCAGTGGGAAGATGCCACGGGCTGTACGTACTACAGCTTCCTGACCCTGAACGAGCTGCTTGATCATATCTTGTGCGCTTGGTACGCCTTCCTCTTCTTTGATCGAGGAGAGTCGGGCGTAAGCAGCGTAGGTACCGGGCGCTGGGAACCCCAGGGCACGAATACGTTCGGCAATCTGGTCGACGGCCAGCGACAGTTCGGTGTACTGGCCCTCAAACATTAAGTGCAGAGTGTTGAACATCGGGCCTGTGACGTTCCAATGAAAATTGTGGGTTTTCAGGTACAGGGTGTAGGTGTCTGCGAGTAAGCGCGACAGGCCTTCGGCGATGGCTGCGCGGTCCTGTTCGGCAATTCCAATATTGATTTCCATACCATTTCTCCTCTCAGGTGGCTCGGGGTTTGGCTGCCCGCATAATGGGCAGAGACTACCATGGGTTTTACCGAGCTTTATCGTGGTTTATATCAATGCGAGTGATGATTGGAGGCTATTAAGGGGTGTGGGTTCAATTTTTCTTGGGTTAACGATGTGCCAGTTCTGGGTGCTGTTGCAGGGTCTGGTTGAATAGCTCGACCCAGTGCGCGCTGAACTGCCGCCCGGCGAGGTTGTTGATTTCCAAAATGGCGCGCAGGAGTGGGCGTTTATTCAGAGTCTGGTGCGCGCGCTCATGGGTGCGGGCTTCAAAGGTGTCGACGATATTGATTATCAGGGCGCCGGGGCTGGTTTCGATCTCTTTCAGGCCTTTAGGGTAACCGCTGCCGTCGGCGTGCTCCTGATGCTGCACCGTTATTTCAGCCGCAGCATCCCAGCGTGGCATCCGCTTGAGCAGGTAGTAGGCGAGCCGCGGATGGGATTGCATTTGCCGGCGCTCTTCGCGGTTAAAGTGGGCTTCCTTGTGCAGCATCTCCAGTGGCAGAAAAGCCATGCCCAGGTCGTGCAGGCAAATGGCTGCGGCCAGTTGCTCCGGTTGTTCTGGGTTGCCGCCCATTTGGTTGATCGCCAGGGCCAGGTCAAGCTGGCGCAGGCCGCGACCTTGCCAGAAGTGTGAGCGGCGTTCGCTGGCTTGCATCAGGTCGACAAAGAACAGCAGGTCAGCGTCGGGTTCGATGCCGTAGCGCCTGAGTAGATCAGCGGCAGCTGGGTTGTCTGCAGCAACAACCTCAGGAGGTTTGGAGCTGGGATCAAGCTCTTGAAGCAGTGCGCTGCGGATGCCGATTTGTTGGCTTGTTGGCGCGATAGCCAGTGCGCTGAGAGAACGGCTGAGTGCCTTGCTTTGAGCTGGACTAAGCTGTGGCGCTTGGCCCCCAAGGGCATGGCGGATCTGTTCTTTCAGGTGGTCGAGGGTCAGTAGCAGGATATCGCCGAGTAGGCTGTCGAAGTGCAACTGGCCTTCGCGCAGGCACGACAGCACATCTTCCATAGCCTGCGGCACACTCATCAGCGAATCCAGGCCTATATAGCCCAGGTTGCCCTTGAGGGTGTGTACCAGGCGAAATAGTTCACGCAGGCGCTCGCGGTCATCGGGCGCGTGCTCAAGCTCGATCAGTAATTGCTCGCAACGCTGGAATTGTTCGCTGGATTCCAGGCGAAAGTCAGCCAGCAAATCGCTGGGTATTTCAGCCAGGTTCGGTGTGGCCATAAGCCTCTCCACTTATCGACAGTTAAAGAGCTGCATGCCTGAGTATAGGAAGGGCTGACAAAAGCGCGTGGGGCGGCGGCTGCAAGTGGCGGCTTAACCATATATAATCCCGCGCTTTGCCGCTTTTGTCGGGCGAACAGTGGGCTGCGTATGCGCCGCTGATCGTTTCGCGCCCCTTAAAGGCAGCACAATTGCGGAAAATGGCGCCTGCGCCAGCCGGTTGACCGGCCCACGAGCGTCGCATTCATTGCGGCCCAACGAATTCAAGACTCAAGAGAAGCGACCACCACCATGATGCGCAGCCATTATTGCGGCCAACTGAACGAGAGCCTGGACGGCCAGGAAGTCACCCTTTGCGGTTGGGTACATCGCCGTCGTGACCATGGCGGGGTGATTTTCCTCGACATTCGTGACCGTGAAGGTCTGGCCCAGGTGGTATTCGACCCGGATCGCGCGGCGACCTTCGCAACCGCCGACAAGGTGCGCAGCGAATACGTGGTCAAGATCACCGGTAAGGTGCGTCTGCGTCCGGCCGGTGCCGGCAACGCCAACATGGCCTCCGGCGCTATCGAAGTGCTGGGTTATGAGTTGGAAGTGCTCAACGAAGCGGAAACCCCGCCGTTCCCGCTCAATGAATACACCGATGTGGGCGAAGAAACTCGTCTGCGCTACCGCTTTATCGACCTGCGTCGTCCGGAAATGGCGGCCAAGTTGAAGCTGCGTTCGAGCATCACCAGCAGCATCCGTCGCTACCTGGATGACAACGGCTTCCTCGATGTGGAAACGCCGATCCTCACCCGCGCCACCCCGGAAGGCGCACGTGACTACCTGGTGCCGAGCCGCACCCACGCCGGCAGCTTCTTCGCTCTGCCGCAATCGCCGCAGCTGTTCAAGCAACTGCTGATGGTCGCAGGCTTCGACCGTTACTACCAAATCGCCAAGTGCTTCCGCGACGAAGACCTGCGTGCCGACCGCCAGCCGGAATTCACCCAGATCGACATCGAAACCAGCTTCCTCGATGAAGCCGACATCATGGCCATCACCGAGAAGATGATTCGTCAGCTGTTCAAGGAAGTGCTGGACGTCGAGTTCGGCGAGCTGCCGCATATGACCCTGGCCGAAGCCATGCGTCGTTTCGGTTCCGACAAGCCGGACCTGCGCAACCCGCTGGAACTGGTGGATGTGGCTGACCAGCTGAAAGATGTCGACTTTAAAGTCTTCGCCGGCCCGGCCAACGATCCCAAGTGCCGCGTTACCGCGCTACGCGTACCAGGCGGGGCGAGCATGCCGCGCAGCAAGATCGACGAATACACCAAGTTCGTTGGCATTTACGGCGCCAAAGGTCTGGCCTACATCAAGGTCAATGAGCGCGCCGCTGGCGTCGAAGGCCTGCAGTCGCCGATCGTCAAGAACATCCCCCTGGATAACATCAATGTGATCCTCGATCGCGTCGGCGCCGTGGATGGCGACATCGTGTTCTTCGGCGCCGACAAGGCGAAGATCGTCAGCGAAGCCCTGGGCGCGCTGCGCATCAAGCTCGGTCATGACCTGAGCCTGCTGACCTGCGAATGGGCGCCGCTGTGGGTGGTCGACTTCCCGATGTTCGAAGAGAACGACGACGGCAGCCTGACCGCCATGCACCACCCGTTCACTGCGCCCAAGTGCACGCCTGAAGAGCTGGCGGCCAACCCGTCCGCGGCGCTGTCGCGTGCCTATGACATGGTGCTTAACGGCACTGAGCTGGGTGGCGGTTCGATCCGTATCCACGATAAGGCCATGCAACAGACTGTGTTCCGTGTGCTGGGCATCAGCGAAGACGAGCAGCAGGAGAAGTTCGGTTTCCTCCTTGATGCCCTGAAGTTCGGCGCACCTCCCCATGGTGGTCTGGCCTTCGGCCTGGATCGCCTGGTGATGCTGATGACCGGTGCGCAGTCGATCCGCGAAGTGATTGCCTTCCCGAAAACCCAGAGCGCGGCCTGTGTGATGACTCAGGCGCCGGGTGAGGTGGACAACAAGTCGCTGCGTGAACTGCATATTCGCCTGCGCGAGCAGCCGAAAGCGGAATAAAGCGTCACAAGAAGCCTGGTTTACCAGGCTTCTTCTTTATAGCGCCTGAGAGACTCGAACTCTCACGCCTCGAAATCGAATGTGAAATAACCGGAGTGAGTTATGGCTGGTCATTCCAAGTGGGCCAACATCAAGCATCGCAAAGGGCGTCAGGACGCCAAGCGCGGCAAGATCTTTACCAAGCTGATTCGTGAGCTTACGGTCGCTTCCAAGCATGGCGGTCCGATCCCGGCGGACAACCCGCGTCTGCGTCTAGCGGTGGACAAGGCGCTGACCAACAACATGTCGCGCGATGTAATCGACCGCGCCATTGCCCGCGGTGCTGGTAATAACGAAGCCGACAACGTTGCCGAGCTGAGCTACGAAGGCTATGCGCCGGGCGGTGTGGCAATCATCGTCGAGGCCATGACCGACAACCGCAATCGCACCGCAGCCGAAGTGCGACATGCCTTCAGCAAGTGTGGCGGCAACCTGGGTACTGACGGTTCGGTCGCTTATATGTTCGACCGCAAAGGGCAGATCAGCTTTGCCACGGGCGTGAGCGAAGATGCCTTGATGGAAGCTGCGCTGGAGGCCGGTGCTGACGATGTCGAGATGGCTGAAGATGGCTCGGCGCTGGTGTCCACCAGCTTTGCTGATTTCCATGGGGTCAACGAGGCGCTCAGTGCGGCTGGCTTCAAGGCTGCTGAGGCGGAAATCGCCATGATCCCGTCGATCAGTGCACCGATTACCGACCTGGAAACTGCGCAGAAGGTCATCAAGCTGATCGACATGCTCGAAGACCTCGATGATGTGCAGGAGGTTTATCACAACGCTGAGATTCCTGACGAGCTCATGGAGCAGCTTGGCTGAGTGTTTGCGGGCAGAGCAGAGCCGGAGGTATTCAGGTCATTGGCCTGAGCGCTCCGGTTTTTTTATGTCTGGTTGTCCAGGCTGCTAGGCGGCATGCCGCTGTGACCCGATATGAATGATGCGCGGTCATTTTTATAACCTGCGCCGGATGACGTGGGCGCAGGCGAGCTCTATACTCGCGAGCTGGATAAATAGACAGTGTGCCGGCTAAGTGGCTGGTGCCTTGAGTGGGCGGAAGGCATGACCTTGATCCTTGGCATCGACCCGGGCTCGCGTATCACCGGTTACGGCGTGGTGCGTGATACCGGGCGTAACTGCGAATATGTTGCCTCTGGCTGTATTCGTACGGGCAACGGTTCGATGCCAGAGCGTCTGCAGGTGGTGTTTCGCGGTGTACGCGAGGTGATTGAAAGCTACGGGCCGGTGACCATGGGCATCGAGCAGGTGTTTATGGCGCGCAACCCGGATTCAGCGCTCAAGCTCGGTCAGGCGCGCGGTGTGGCCATCGTTGCGGGTATTGAGGCGGGGCTGGATATTGCCGAATACACCGCGACTCAGGTCAAACAGGCCATTGCCGGCACCGGTGGCGCGGATAAGGAGCAAGTGCAGATGATGGTCATGCACCTGCTCAAGCTGGTGCAGAAGCCACAGATCGATGCTTCTGACGCCTTGGCGATTGCTCTGTGTCATGCCCACCATCGTCAGAGTCTGATTCCTCATGGCCTGGTCGGTGCAAAGCGGCGCGCCGGTCGCCTTCGTTTGTAACGTCATTTTTAAGGAAAGTTGCGGTGATCGGACGTTTGCGTGGCACCTTGGCGGAAAAGCAGCCGCCGCATGTGATTATTGACATAAATGGTTTGGGTTATGAGCTGGAAGTGCCCATGACCACCCTGTACCGTTTGCCCGCAGTGGGCGAGCCACTGACCCTGCACACCCATCTGGTGGTGCGCGAGGATGCGCATCTGCTGTATGGCTTTTTTGAGAAGCGTGAGCGTGAGTTGTTTCGTGAGCTGATTCGCCTTAATGGCGTTGGTCCGAAGCTGGCGTTGGCGCTGATGTCCGGCCTGGAGGTGGATGAGTTGGTGCGTTGCGTGCAAGCGCAAGACACGTCGGTGTTGGTGAAAATTCCGGGTGTTGGCAAGAAAACCGCCGAACGCCTGCTGGTTGAGCTGAAAGACCGCTTCAAAGCCTGGGAAACCGTGCCGGGCATGTCGCACCTGGTGGTGGAACCTCGCGGCGGTAGTGCAGTCACAAGCGCGGAGAATGATGCAGTCAGTGCACTCATTTCGCTCGGCTACAAACCCCAGGAAGCCAGTCGCGCCGTCTCAGCTATTAAGGAAGACGGTTTGAGCAGTGAAGATATGATTCGTCGAGCCCTGAAGGGAATGGTCTAGTGCTAGAAGCTGATCGCCTGATTACTGCTGCCCCGCGTGACCGTGATGAGCAAGTTGACCGTGCCATTCGCCCACTTAAGCTGGCCGAATACATTGGCCAGCCGAGTGTGCGCGAGCAGATGGAGTTGTTTATCCAGGCGGCCCGTGGGCGCAGCGAAGCGCTCGATCACACACTGATCTTCGGTCCGCCCGGTCTGGGTAAGACCACTTTGGCCAATATCATCGCCCAGGAAATGAATGTCTCGATCAAGAGCACCTCGGGCCCGGTGCTGGAGCGGCCGGGTGATCTGGCGGCGTTGCTGACAAATCTGGAGCCGGGTGATGTGCTGTTTATCGATGAAATTCATCGCCTGTCGCCGATTGTCGAAGAAGTGCTGTACCCGGCTATGGAAGACTTCCAGCTCGACATTATGATCGGCGAAGGCCCGGCTGCGCGCTCGATCAAGCTTGATCTGCCGCCGTTTACCCTGGTCGGCGCCACCACGCGCGCCGGCATGTTGACCAACCCCTTGCGTGATCGCTTCGGCATCGTCCAGCGGTTGGAGTTCTATAACACCGAAGACCTGGCCACCATTGTCATGCGTTCGGCGGGGATTCTCGGCCTGCCCATCGAGCCACACGGCGCCTTTGAGATTGCCCGACGCGCCCGCGGTACACCACGGATTGCCAACCGTCTGCTGCGCCGTGTGCGCGACTTCGCCGAGGTGCGTGCGCAAGGCGATATCACCCGTGAGATCGCCGACCTGGCGCTGAATCTGCTGGATGTTGACGAGCGTGGCTTTGATCACCAGGACCGACGTTTACTGCTGACCATGATCGAGAAGTTTGACGGCGGGCCGGTGGGCATCGATAACCTCGCGGCTGCCATCAGTGAAGAACGCCACACCATTGAGGACGTGCTTGAACCCTATCTGATTCAGCAGGGTTACATCATGCGCACCCCGCGCGGTCGGGTGGTGACTCGGCATGCCTACTTGCACTTTGGCCTGAACATACCCAAGCGCATGGGTGAGCTGCCCACGGCTGACTTGTTCGAGCGTGATGATGATTAACAAAAAATACTTGTCGAAGACGATTGGCAAGATCAGGAGCTGGCACTAGAGTATGCGCGCGCAAAACGGAGTTACGCCGTTCACCCATCGTTGTCGGGTTTATTTCGAAGACACTGATGCAGGCGGCATCGTCTACTACGTCAATTACCTCAAATTTATGGAACGGGCTCGTACCGAGCGCCTACGTGATCTGGGCTTTCTCCAGTCGACGTTGGCCGAGGAGGGCCTGTTGTTCGTTGTGCATTCGGCTGAAGCGCGCTACCACGCGCCAGCCAAGCTCGACGACGAGTTGCTGGTAAGCGCTGAAGTCATTGAATTAAACCGTGCCAGCCTGCGTTTTCGTCAACAGGTCAGGCGAGCAACGGATGATGTGCTGCTGTGTGAAGGGCAGTTTATGGTGGCCTGTGTGCGCGCCGACAATTTGAAACCCCGGGCTATTCCCCAAGCTCTGCACACGGCCTTTGCCGGGCAGGGCGGCGCGGGTACATCTAGAGCAGGAGAGTAAGCGTGGAAGCCAACGCCGTTGACCACATGTCGATGTGGAGTCTGATCAGCAACGCCAGTCTGGTGGTGCAACTGGTAATGCTGACACTGGTGGCCGCATCGGTCATGTCCTGGGTCATGATCTTTCAGCGCACCGCGCTGCTGCGTGCAGCCAAGCGCGCCCTAGATAACTTCGAAGAGCGCTTCTGGTCGGGTATTGATCTGTCCAAGCTATACCGCCAGGCGGGCAGCAATCCGGACCCAGACTCTGGTCTGGAGCAGATCTTTCGCGCTGGTTTTAAAGAATTCTCGCGCCTGCGTCAGCAGGCCGGTGTCGATCCGGATGCAGTGATGGATGCCGTAGCGCGTGCCATGCGTGTGGCCATCTCGCGTGAAGAAGAGAAGCTTGAGCAGAGCCTGCCGTTTCTCGCCACGGTTGGCTCCACCAGCCCGTACATCGGCCTGTTCGGTACCGTGTGGGGCATCATGAACTCCTTCCGTGGTCTGGCTCAGGTGCAGCAAGCGACGCTGGCTACTGTGGCGCCCGGTATTGCTGAGGCGCTGATTGCTACTGCTATTGGTTTGTTTGCCGCGATTCCTGCAGTTATTGCCTACAACCGTTTCGCCGCCCGTGGCGAAATGCTGATCGGTCGTTATTACACCTTCGCTGACGAGTTCCAGGCGATTTTGCACCGTAAAGTCCACACCAGCGACGACTAAGCCTTAGGCGCTCTTAAGAAAGGTTTTAAGTCATGGCCAGAATTCGCAACAGACGCAAGCCCGTCGCCGAGATGAACGTGGTGCCTTACATCGATGTGATGTTGGTACTGCTGGTGATTTTTATGGTGACCGCGCCCATGCTCAACCAGGGGGTCAAGGTCGATCTGCCGAAAGTCAGCAGTGAAGCCCTGCCGCAAGATAACAACGCGCAGGTGTTGACCATCTCGATCAAGGCCGACAAGACCTATTACTGGAATATGGGCACGGAAGTCGATGTCGACACAGTTCAGGACAAATCGCTGACATTGGAAGAGATGACCCGCGCGGTGACGGCGATCATCAGCCAGAGCCGGGCCACCGGTAAGCAGGTTCAGGTGTTTGTGCGCGGCGACAAAACCGTTGATTACGGCACCATCATGGCGGCCATGGGCGGTTTGCAGCAGGCTGACGTGGGTAACGTCGGGCTGATCACTGAGGCCCCCTGATGCACGACCAGCGCGAACGCTCGCCTTCGGAAAGTCTGTTTTGGCCGGTTGTCTGGGCTGTGGGCCTGCACGTCATCATGTTTGCCATGTTGTTCGTCAGTTTCGCCTTTGCCCCGGATCTGCCGCCGGCCAAGCCGGTGGTACAAGCCACCCTGTACAAGCTGCAATCACAAAGCCAGGCCACCACTCAGACTAATCAGAAGATCGCGGGCGAAACCAAGAAAACCACCGCTCCTGTGTACGAAACTGAGCAGCTTGAGCAGAAAAAAGCTGAGCAGGAAAAAGTAGCGGCCAAGGCGGCGGAACAAAAGAAAGCGCAAGAGGCTCAGAAAGCCCAAGAGGCCAAAAAAGCCGAGGCTGACAAAAAGGCTGCTGAGCAGAAGAAGCTCGCTGATGTAGCCAAGAAGAAAGCCGCGGATGAGGCGGCGAAGAAAAAAGCCGCTGAAGATGCTAAGAAAAAAGCGGCAGAAGAGGCGAAGAAGAAAGCCGCCGCTGAAGCTGCAAAGAAGAAAAAAGCGGATGACGCCAAGAAAAAGGCGGCAGAAGCGGCGCAGCGTAAAGCTGTAGAAGACAAGAAGGCTGCCGCACTGGCCGAGTTGCTGTCTGAGGATGTCGGGCGTCAGCAGGCAATCGCTGACACGGTCGGCGATGAAGTCGCTGGCAGTCTGGATGATTTGATTGTCATGCTGGTCAGCCAGCAATGGCGGCGTCCGCCATCTGCGCGTAATGGCATGAGTGTAGAAGTACTGATCGAAATGCTGCCTGATGGCACCATTACTAATGCCAGCGTGACGCGCTCCAGTGGCGACTCGCCATTTGATAACTCTGCTGTACAGGCGGTGCGTAACGTGGGCCGTATTGCTGAAATGCAGCAACTGGATAGAGCCACTTTTGATCGCCTATACCGGCAGCGTCGCGCTGTCTTCAAACCGGAGGATTTAGGTCTGTGAATACCCTGATGCGTATTGTTCTGTTCGGTCTGACCTTGTTGGTCGGTACTGTTCAGGCCGCTGACCCGCTGGTGATCAGCAGTGGTACTGACCGTGCCACCCCCATCGCCGTAGTGCCGTTTGGCTGGCAGGGTGGCAGTGTGTTGCCCGAGGATATGGCTGAAATCATCGGCAATGACCTGCGCAATTCCGGCGTATTCGAGCCGATCCCGCGGCAGAACATGATCAGCCTGCCGACTCAGGCAGCTGAAGTGATCTACCGTGATTGGCAAGCGTTGGGTGCGCAGTACGTACTGGTCGGCAACATTGTGCCGAACGCTGGTCGTCTGCAGATCCAGTTCGCCTTGTTCAACGTCACCACTCAGCAGCAGGTCATGACCGGCAGCGTGGGTGGCGGTGTCGACCAGTTGCGTGATATGGCGCACCATATCGCCGATCAGTCCTTCGAGAAGCTCACCGGCGTTAAGGGTGCGTTCTCGACGCGCATGTTGTATGTGACTGCCGAGCGTTTTGCGGTCAACAACACTCGCTACACCCTGCAGCGCTCCGACTATGACGGCGCCCGTGCAGTAACTCTGCTTCAGTCGCGTGAGCCGATCCTCTCGCCATCGTTCGCTCCGGATGGTCGTCGTATCGCTTACGTCTCGTTCGAGCAGAAGCGTCCGCGCATTTTCGTCCAGCACATCGATACCGGTCGCCGCGAGCAGATCACCAATTTTGAAGGCCTGAATGGCGCGCCAGCCTGGTCGCCGGACGGTAACCGCTTGGCGTTTGTGCTGTCGCGTGACGGCAACCCGGAAATCTACGTGATGGACATGGGCACTCGCCAGCTGCGCCGTGTGACCAATCAGCCATCGATTGATACCGAACCATTCTGGGGTAAGGACGGTCAGACCCTTTACTTCACCTCGGATCGTTCCGGTAAGCCGCAGATCTATAAAACCAACATCAATGGTGGTTCGGCAGAGCGTGTGACCTTTATCGGTAACTACAACGCCAACCCGAAACTTTCCGCTGATGAAAAGACCCTGGTCATGATCCACCGCCAGGATGGTTACACCGTGTTCAAAGTGGCGGCGCAAGACCTGCAGCGCGGCAATTTGCGGATACTTTCAGACACCAGTCTGGATGAGTCGCCTACTGTTGCGCCTAACGGCACCATGGTAATCTACGCCACCCGCCAGCAGGGTCGGGGAGTCTTGGTATTAGCGTCCACCAATGGGCGCGTGAGGCTCCCTCTTCCTACCGCTCAAGGCGAAGTTCGAGAGCCTTCTTGGTCCCCTTACCTGAACTGATGCGGCGCTACACCGTTGTTGTTTGAAATACTGCTTAACACACTGGGGTTCATTAGGAGTTACATGATGGAAATGCTGAAATTTGGTAAGTTCGCCGCGCTGAGCCTGGCTCTGGCCGTTGCAGTTGGTTGCTCCTCGAAAGGCGGCGACGCTGCTGGCGAAGGCGCTACCGATCCTAACGCTGGTTACGGTGCCAACACTGGCGCTGTTGATGGCAGCCTGAGCGAAGAAGCTGCTCTGCGCGCTATCACCACCTTCTACTTCGAATACGACAGCTCCGACCTGAAGCCAGAGGCCATGCGCGCTCTGGACGTGCACGCCAAAGACCTGCAAGGCAATGGCGCTCGCGTAGTTCTGGAAGGCCACGCTGACGAGCGCGGTACTCGTGAATACAACATGGCTCTGGGCGAGCGTCGCGCCAAAGCTGTGCAGCGTTACCTGGTACTGCAGGGCGTTTCGCCAGCTCAACTGGAACTGGTTTCCTACGGTGAAGAGCGCGCAATCGCCACTGGCAACGACGAGTCCTCCTGGGCTCAAAACCGTCGCGTCGAACTGCGTAAGTAATTCGATATGCGTACGTGCCGACGTGCTTTAACCGTTTTGGCGCTCAGCCTGCCGCTTGCGGCGTGGGCTGAGGTTCCCGTGGTGGATAGCAATGCCGGTTACGGCAGCAGTTACCCGCCTGCTGGTTACGGTACGTCCGGCACCTCCGTCGCGACAGGGGCTGCTGCCCCTGTCACGGCGCAGGGCATGCTGTTCAACCAGTTGCAGCAGATGCAGGAAGAGATCGCTCAGCTGCGCGGTACGCTGGAAGAGCAACAGAATGAAATTCAGCGTCTGAAACAAGAAAGCCTGGAGCGTTATCAGGATCTTGATCGACGTGTGAGTGGTGGTGCAGCAGGGGCTGCAGTCGGCCAGAATTCTTCAACTGCCGGTGCAATTAATGCCGGTGGTACGCCTACTCCGCCAGCGGCGGGGCAGGCACAAGCGCCGGCCAGTAATGAGCCGGTCGATCCAGCAAAGGAAAAGCTGTTTTACGAAGCGGCCTTTGATTTGATCAAAGCCAAGGACTTCGACAAAGCCAGTCAGGCTTTTGCCGCTTTCTTGCGCAAATATCCCAATAGTCAGTACGCTGGCAACGCGCAGTATTGGCTGGGCGAGGTAAATCTGGCTAAGGGTGATTTACAGGGCGCTGGCCAGGCCTTTGCGCGGGTCAGTCAGACTTACCCGAGCCACGCCAAAGTGCCGGATTCGCTGTTCAAACTGGCTGATGTCGAGCAGCGTCTGGGTAACAGTGACAAAGCCAAGGGCATTCTGCAGCAAGTAATTGCGCAGTACCCAGGCAGCTCGGCAGCTCAGCTGGCGCAGCGTGATTTGCAGCGCTTGCCTTAAGAGCTGAATGCTTGATCAAGAAACCCGCGCTTAGCGCGGGTTTTTTATTGGCAGCTATTACTGCATTTCCCCCACGGGGTGGTTGCTGAGTAGCGTTAAAGTTCTACCAGATTTTTATGGCCAGCCATCCTGGCGGTCAGTCTCTGTCCGTCGCCGCGCGACGTTAAAAATTTCACCCTTAATCTATTTCGTATACAATCCGCGCCCCTTTTCCCGCAACGGAGGCGGACAGCCTGTTTAGCTGTCACGCCCGTGGCTGATATGCAAGATACCCTGCGCATTACCGAGATTTTCTACTCGCTGCAGGGCGAGACGCGCACCGCCGGCTTGCCGACTGTGTTCGTTCGCCTGACCGGCTGTCCTCTGCGTTGCCAATACTGCGACACCGCCTATGCCTTCAGTGGTGGCGAGATCATGTCGCTGGACGCCATCGCCCTGCAGGTGGCTGGCTACAAGCCGCGTTATATCTGTGTGACCGGTGGTGAGCCGCTGGCGCAACCCAACTGCATCCCTTTGCTCAAGCGTCTGTGTGATGCCGGCTACGAGGTGTCACTGGAGACCAGTGGTGCTTTGGATGTTTCCGCTGTCGATCCGCGGGTAAGCAAGGTCCTCGACCTGAAAACCCCAGGCTCGGCCGAAGTGGCGCGTAACCGCTATGAGAATATTGACCTGCTGACGCCGAATGATCAGGTCAAGTTCGTGATCTGCTCCCGTGAGGACTATGACTGGGCGGTGAGTAAGCTGATCCAGTACCGCCTGGATCAGCGCGTTAGCGAAGTGCTGATGTCGCCAAGTCACCATGAGCTGGATGCGCGTTCGCTGGCTGAGTGGATCATTGCCGACAACCTGCCGGTTCGCCTGCAAATGCAGCTGCACAAGATTCTCTGGAATGATGAGCCGGGACATTGATATGAGCGATAAGAAAGCGGTAATTCTGCTGTCAGGTGGCCTGGATTCGGCCACCGTGGTGGCGTTGGCCAAAGCCGATGGTTACAGCTGTTACACCATGAGCTTTGATTACGGCCAGCGGCATCGCTCCGAGTTGCAGGCGGCCGAGCTGGTGGCACGGCAGTTGGGGGTGGTTGAGCACAAGGTGATCGGCCTGAACCTGAATGGCATAGGTGGCTCGGCGCTGACTGATTCCAGTATCGAGGTGCCGGAAGGCCCGACCGAAGGCATTCCGGTAACTTACGTGCCAGCGCGCAATACGGTTTTCCTGTCGCTGGCGTTGGGTTGGGCTGAGGTGTTGGGCGCTCGGGATATTTTTATCGGTGTGAACGCGGTGGATTATTCCGGTTACCCCGATTGCCGTCCGGAGTTTGTTGAGGCTTTCGAGCGTATGGCCAATCTGGCTACCAAGGCCGGTGTAGAAGGGCAGGGCTTTCGCATTCAGGCTCCACTGCAGGCCATGAGCAAGGCCGAGATCGTCCAGGCTGGCGTTCAGCAGGGCGTTGATTACGCGCTGACTGTCTCTTGCTACCAGGCTGATGATCAGGGCCGTGCCTGCGGTAAATGCGACAGCTGCCGTCTGCGTGCAGCGGGCTTTACTGCCGCAGGGTTGGTTGATCCCACTCGTTATTTCTAAAAAATTTTCCGCGAAGTGTTGAATTCCTGAATTAAATCAGTATCATGCGCCTCGCGTCGGGTCGTTAGCTCAGTTGGTAGAGCAGTTGGCTTTTAACCAATTGGTCGTAGGTTCGAATCCCACACGACCCACCATATTCCCTTCTTCGGAAGGTTAAAGAAGCCTGAAAGTTCTGATAAAAGAATTTTCAGGTTTTTTTTTATCTGTAATTTCCTACCTGTGTCTGGCCGTAAGCTGTCTGCGCCGTGCCATGCAGGCGGTATACTCGCTGCACTGAAAGCATATTCAGAGCCTGATGACATGACCCAGATTTCCGAACGCCTGCTGGTACAAGCCCACCTCGATGCCAAGCAGCCCAAGCCGCTCACGCCTGAGCAAGAGGCTTTTTACCGCAGCGAAATCGCCGCAGAGCTGAAAAAGCAAAATGCCGTACTGGTCGCACACTATTACTGCGACCCGGTGTTGCAGGCGCTGGCCGAAGAAACGGGCGGCTGCGTTTCCGACTCGCTGGAGATGGCACGCTTTGGCAATCAGCACCCGGCGCAGACTGTGTTGGTGGCCGGCGTAAAATTCATGGGCGAAACGGCGAAAATCCTTAATCCGGAAAAGCGCGTGCTGATGCCGACGCTTGAGGCGACTTGCTCGCTTGATCTGGGTTGTCCGGTGGAAGAGTTTTCGGCGTTCTGCGATCAGCACCCGCAGCGCACGGTAGTGGTGTATGCCAATACCTCGGCGGCGGTGAAGGCGCGGGCTGATTGGGTGGTGACCTCCAGCTGCGCGGTGGAGATTGTTGAGCACCTGATGGATAACGGCGAAAGCATCATCTGGGCACCGGATCAACACCTGGGGCGTTATATCCAGAACAAAACCGGCGCTGACATGCTGCTGTGGGACGGTGCCTGCATCGTCCACGAAGAGTTCAAAGCCAAGCAGCTGGAAGATATGAAGGCGCTGTATCCGGATGCCGCCGTGCTGGTGCACCCCGAGTCGCCGACAGCGGTGATCGATCTGGCCGATGCAGTGGGTTCTACCAGTCAGCTGATCGCCGCGGCGCAGCGCCTGCCGAACAAGACCTTTATCGTCGCCACCGACGCCGGCATCTTCTACAAGATGCAGCAGCTGTGTCCGGACAAGGAGTTTGTTGCCGCGCCCACCGCTGGCAACGGCGCTGCTTGCCGTAGTTGCGCGCATTGTCCGTGGATGGCCATGAATACTCTGCAGCGCACCTTGGAGTGCTTGCGTGAGGGTAGTAACGAGATATTCGTCGACCCGGCATTGATCCCAAAAGCGATCAAGCCGCTCAAGCGTATGCTCGACTTTACCCAGGCAGCGCGGCTCAAGCTGAGCGGCAACGCTTAAGCGAGCTGTATAAAAAAGCCAGGCATTTGCCTGGCTTTTTCGTCTCTAGGGAGCGCAGTGCTAGCGAAGCATCTGCTCGATGATGCGCTGTTCTTCCATCAGCTCGCGCTGCCTGGCGTCGATGCGTGAGGCGAGTTGGAAGTTGTTGCTGGCGCGGCGCTTGGCAAAGTCGAGCTGTTCCAGGGCCTGGTTGTAGTCACCGACCAGGGCGAAGAATTCGCCACGGGCTTGGTGCAGGCCGATGGTATTGCCGCTCAGGCCGCGCACTTCGGCTACCTGATACCAGACATCCGGATCTTTGCCGCGACTTTTCAGCATGTCGTCGAGGGCGCGCTCGGCTTCCTGAGTGCGCACCTGCTTCATCAGCAGATCGATATGCGCCTGGTTGACGGGGTAATTGTTCGGATAAAGGGTCAGCAAGCGGGTGATCCGGCTTTGCGCGTCGCCTAGGCGATTGGCAGCCATATCCAGTTCAACGTGCGCCAGGTTGTAGGTGACGTCGTTGGGGGATTTGGCGAGCAGGGGTTGCAACGCTTCGCGGGCTTCTTTGTGCTGTCCGCTCTTGATCAGCGCAATCGCCAAGCCATAGCGGGCGGCTTCCAGCTGCGGATTCTCGTCGAGCATGTTGCGAAAGCGTTTGGCGGCGACACCTGGGGTTTCTTCGTAGATCAGCTGCACGCGTGCGCGCATCAGCTGGTAGCGCACGCTGTCAGTGATCCCTGACGCGTTGTACTGCTCGGCGCGGTTGCGGGTGTCGGCGATGCGCGATTCCGACACCGGGTGAGTGAGGAGGAACTCCGGCGGCTTGCGATCGTAGCGGTACTGGCGCATCAGGCGCTCGAACATGCTGGGCATAGCGCGCGGATCGAAGCCGGCTTTTTCCAGGTTGACCAGGCCGATGCGGTCGGCTTCCTGCTCATTTTGTCGAGAGAAGCGTCGTTGTTCCTGCATCGCTGCTGCTTGGGTCGAGGCGATGGCGGCGATGCCCAGGTCGCCAGCACCAGCCGCCGCTGCGACGATACCCGCGAGCAGTCCGGCCATCACCGGGATCTGCATGCGCTGCTGTGCTTCTAGCCCTCGAGCGAAGTGGCGTTGTGACAAATGCGCCAGTTCGTGAGCCATAACCGAGGCGTACTCGGCTTCGGTCTGCGCATAGAGAAACAGGCCGCCGTTGACCCCGACAATTCCACCGGGCGCAGCAAAGGCGTTGATCTGTGGGCTGTTGAGCAGAACGAATTCCAGGCGTCGATCCTGCAGTTGGCTGGTTTCGCTCAGGCGATAGACGCTGGTTTCGACGAAGTCCTTGAGCTGTGGATCGTCGAGCTGGCTGACCTGGCCGCGAACCAGGCTCAGCCAGGCGCGGCCCAGCTGGTGCTCTTGCTGTGGGGAAACGATGGCGGAACTGGCATCGCCAAGGGAGGGCAGGTCACTGGCCGTGGCGGGGGCTGCCAGCAGGCATGCCAGCGTCAACAGGGTAGGGCGCAGAAGGCTCATGCACAAAGCTCGTGTCGAACAAAGGCGCTACTGTAGCTGGCTGGCGGCGGTGCTGGCCAGGGTTGTACGCCCTTGGGTATCCTTGCGGCCTTCCTGGAGTGGCTCAATGACTGATATGCAATGGCGTGCCGAGGACTTCGACGCGCAACTGGACGCCTGCGGGCTCAACTGCCCGCTACCTTTACTCAAAGCCAAGCTGGAGCTAAACCGCCTGGCCAGTGGCGCCGTACTCAAGGTTGAGGCCACTGATGCCGGCTCGCAGCGGGATTTCCGTGCCTTCGCCAGCCTGGCCGGGCATAGTCTGTTGCGTGAAGAGGTCGATAGTGGTGTGTATCGCTATTGGCTGCGCAAGGCCTAGCAGCTGCGACGACAAGTGCGGTTCATAGGGATGCCTGTGAAGGCGCTGCTCAAGTAAGGAGTCACGATGTTCAAGGTGTTTCAGGATTGGTTGCATCGCTATTTTTCTGATGAGCAGGCGGTGGTGCTCGCGGTTTTATTGGTGTTGGGCTTTGCCGCGATCCTGAACCTGGGTGGAATGTTGGCTCCAGTGCTGACCGGCTTGGTGCTGGCGTTTCTGATGCAGGGGTTGGTGAATGCCTTTGAACGTCTGCGCTTGCCGCAAGTGGTGGCGGTGTGGCTGGTGTTTACCCTGTTTTTAAGCATGCTAGGGCTGTTTCTGTTGGTGTTGATGCCACTGCTTTGGCAACAGTTGAGCACCTTGTTCAATGAGCTGCCGCGCATGCTTGGCGAGTGGCAGTCGCTGTTTCTGCTGCTGCCGGAGCGATACCCGACGCTGATTACCGATGTACAGGTGCTGCAGTTAATTGAGGGCGTGCGGGGTGAGGTTGGCAAGTTTGGCCAGTGGGCACTGTCGTTTTCCTTATCAAGCTTGCCGATGCTGGTCAGCATCATGATCTACCTCGTGCTGGTGCCGATTCTGGTGTTCTTCTTCCTCAAGGATCGCGAGCTGATCAGTGCGTGGTTTCGTGGTTATCTGCCGCGTGAACGTGCGTTGATCACTCAAGTGGCTGAGGAGATGAACAAGCAGATTGCCAACTACATTCGCGGCAAGGTGATCGAAATCATTATCTGTGGTGTGGTCACCTACATCGCGTTTGCCTACTTGGGGCTTAACTACGCCGCGCTGCTGGCCTTGTTGGTCGGTCTGTCGGTGGTAGTGCCATATATCGGCGCCGTGGTGGTCACTGTGCCGGTGGCGCTGATCGGGCTGTTTCAGTGGGGGCTTGGTGACCAGTTCATTTACCTGATGGTGGTTTACGGGATCATCCAGGCGCTGGACGGCAACGTCCTGGTGCCGCTGCTGTTCTCCGAGGCGGTCAATCTGCACCCGGTGGCGATCATCTGCGCGGTGCTGCTGTTTGGCGGCATGTGGGGCTTCTGGGGCGTGTTCTTCGCCATCCCGTTGGCCACGCTATTCAAGGCTGTGATCGATGCCTGGCCACGTAGAGAGCAGATAACGGCGGATTAATCCGCAGACAATAAAAAGCCGGTCAATTGACCGGCTTTTTTGCGCGCGCGATTCAGGCTTTATTCAGTGCCTGGGCCGCGGCCAGTACCGCATCGACATGCCCGGGTACTTTCACGCCACGCCATTCCTGGCGCAATACACCCTCTTTATCGATCAGGAAGGTGCTGCGGTCCACGCCCAGGTATTCCTTACCGTAGAGTTTCTTCAGTTTGATCACATCGAACAGCTGGCAAACGGCTTCATCTTTGTCAGAGATCAGCTCAAAGGGGAATTCCTGCTTGCACTTGAAGTTCTCGTGGGACTTCAGGCTGTCGCGCGATACGCCGAAGATCAGCGTGTTAGCTGCCTGAAACGCCGGGTATTGGTCGCGAAAACCCTGGCCCTCGGTGGTGCAGCCCGGCGTGCTGTCCTTCGGGTAAAAGTAGATCACCACTTGCTGGCCTTTGAGTGCGGACAGCTTTACGGTCTGGCCGCTGGTGGCCTCTGCCTGAAAATCTGCAACCGGGGTGTCGAGTACTACGGCCATATCGTGCTGCTCCTTTATGGGTTCTGCGGACGCCAGGGTTCAATCAAAGCGTCCAGATTCAACGCATCGGCAAAGTCGAGGAACTGATCACGCAACCAGCTGATCTGCGTGCCGGCTGGCAAGGTCACGGTAAGGGTCGCGTTGAGCATGGTGCCGCCGGTCTGCGGTGCCTGGTAGGTGTCACAGGTGAGGTTTTCCAGCTCGACGTGGTGATCGAGAAAGAACTGGCACAGCTCATTGAGGATGTCTGGGCGGTAGGCCGAGCTGACATACGCCACATACGGCAGCGCTTGTGGGCGGCTTTCCGAGGCGGCGCTGCGAATCACATTGACCGAGAAGCTGTGCTTCTTCGCCAGCGCCGGCAGGCTTGACTCCAAGCGAGCCAGTGCATCCCAGCTGCCGGATATCTGCAAGACCAGTGCGCTGTACTCACCATGTCGGCTGAGGCGAGTACTGACCACGGCGCAACGGTTCTCGTGACTGGTGCGGCAGAGCACGTTGGTCAGCTCCATGGCGTTGGGGCCAAGGGCGCTGATAAGCAGGAATTGTTCGCGAACTGGGGGGGTGGACATGCAGCCTTCCTAAACAATAAGCGGTCGAGCCGTTTATACAGCACCGATCAAAGCCGGAAGGGTAGCGAAAAGCACCGCTCAGGGGAATGCCGGCAGGGCTTGGCGATGTGGAATGTGCCGCGTTTGCCTGAGAAAGATTGTATACGCGTTGCCGAGGTACTTCGCTTGTGCAAGGCAGGTGGCCCCAGTACCATTACCGCTCTCTTTTTCCGGCAGGAGCGGTTGCATGATTGCGGGCAGTATGGTGGCACTGGTTACGCCCATGGATGCACAAGGTGGTCTTGATTGGGACGGCCTGAGCAAACTGGTGGATTTCCACCTGCAAGAGGGCACCAACGCCATCGTCGCGGTCGGCACCACAGGTGAGTCCGCCACGCTTGACGTGGGTGAGCACGTAGAAGTGATCCGTCGTGTGGTCGATCAGGTAGCCGGACGTATTCCCGTCATCGCCGGTACCGGTGGCAACTCCACCCGAGAGTCAGTCGAACTGACCCGCGCTGCTAAAGATGTCGGCGCCGACGCCTGCCTGCTGGTCACCCCGTATTACAACAAGCCGACTCAGGAAGGCCTGTACCTGCACTTCCGCCATATCGCCGAATCGGTTGCCATCCCGCAGATCCTCTACAACGTGCCGGGCCGTACGGTCTGCGACATGCTGCCGGAAACCGTTGAGCGTCTGGCCAAGATCGACAACATCATCGGTATCAAGGAAGCCACGGGTGACCTGCAGCGCGGCCAGGAAGTTCTGGATCGCGTGAGCAAGGATTTCCTGGTCTATTCCGGCGATGACGCCACCGCCGTCGAGCTGATGCTGATGGGAGGCAAGGGCAATATCTCGGTAACCGCCAACGTCGCCCCGCGCGCGATGAGCGATCTGTGCGCAGCAGCCATGCGCGGTGAAGCCGCCATTGCCCGCGCCATCAACGACCGCCTGATGCCGCTGCACAAGGCGCTGTTTATCGAATCCAACCCGATTCCGGTGAAATGGGCTCTGCATGAAATGGGTTTGATGCCAGACGGTATTCGTCTGCCACTGACCTGGCTCAGTCCACGTTGTCATGAACCGCTGCGTCAGGCCCTGCGCCAGTCCGGCGTATTGGTTTAATTGAGGAATTACTACGCATGAAGCGACTCACCGGACTCTCCGCCCTGGCCCTGATCATCGCTGGTACCAGCGGTTGCGGCTGGATCTATGGCGAAAACGGCTATTTCCGTGACCGTGGTAGCGACTACCTCGAAGCCCGTCAGACGGCCACGATGCAAATGCCGCCAAACGTCGACGCCAAGCGTATCGACCCACTGCTGCCCGTGCCGCAGCAAGTTGCCACCACCACCGATACCGGCGAATTTACCGTGCCGCGCCCGCAAGCTCTGGCTGTGGCCGGTGATGCCAGCGAGTTCAGCCTGCAGAAGAGTGGTGAGTCGCGCTGGGTTGTGGCGCAGCGCGTACCGGCCGAAGTCTGGCCTGTGGCGCGTCAGTTCTTTGCTGACAATGGCTTCCAGATTGCAGAAGAGCGTCCGCAAACGGGCGAATTTAGTACTTCCTGGCAGCGTTTTGATGCCCTGTCTGAATCCATGGCGCGTCGTCTGAGCAGCCGCGTATCTGGTGTGAACCCAGATGCCGAAACTCGCGTGCGGGTGCGTATCGAGCCAGGCGTGCAGCGCAATACCAGCGAAATCTTCGTGGTCAGCGCCGAGCGTCCAGCTGGCAGCACCGCCGATGTCGCCTTCACTAACCGCAGCAGCAACCCCAGCCTGGATGCCGCGCTGCTCGATGAAATGCTCGTGACCCTGGCGCGCAGCGCCGAGCAGGGTGGTTCGGTCTCCTTGCTGGCTGCTCGTGATTACGATGCTCCGAACCGCGTAAGCCTGTCCGAAGACGGCAACGGTAACCCGGTGCTGAGTCTGGGTGCTGATTTCGATCGCGCCTGGTCCGGTGTCGGTCGCTCCCTGGAAATGGCTGATGTACGCATCGACGACATCAACCGCAGCCTGGGCGTGTACTACATCAACCTCGCCGAGCGCGCGCAGAAGCCGGACGAAAAACCTGGCTTCTTCGGTAGCGTGTTTGGCAGCGCGCCGAGCAAGGAAGAGATCGACGCCCGTGCCGAACGCTATCAGGTACGCCTGACCGCCGTTGGCGACAGCGTGCAGGTCACCGTGGAAAAAGATCTCAACACCATTGCCCCAGCCGACGTGGCGCGCAAGGTGCTGGACCTGATCCAGGAAAACCTTGGCTGACAGCAGGTAACTGCTGCACCGGCAATACCAATAGGCGAAACCCGGCGGGTTTCGCCTGTTTTGTTTACCAAAGGCGGAAATTCCGACATGAGCACAGCCACCACCCTGAGCCTGAAGAAAATCTATTCGGGCAAAGTCCGTGATCTTTACGAGATCGACGACAAACGCATGCTGATGGTCGCCACCGACCGCCTTTCGGCATTCGACGTGATCCTCAACGAGCCAATCCCGGAAAAGGGCAAGATCCTCACCGCCATCTCCAACTTCTGGTTCGACAAGCTCAAGGATTTGGTGCCCAACCACTTCACCGGCGACAAGGTTGAAGACATCGTCCCCGCCGCCGAACTGCCTCTGGTGGAAGGCCGCGCAGTAGTCGCCAAGCGCCTCAAGCCAGTCGCGGTGGAAGCCATCGTGCGCGGCTATATCGTTGGCTCCGGTTGGAAGGAATACCAGAAGAGCGGCACCGTTTGCGGCATCCAACTGCCTGCGGGCCTCAAAGAAGCAGCCAAACTGCCGCAGCCGATCTTCACGCCCTCGACCAAGGCTGCCGTGGGCGACCACGACGAGAACATCAGTTTCGAGCAATGCGAAGCGATCATCGGCGCCGAGCTGGCAGCTAAAGTGCGCGACACCTCGATTGCCCTCTACAGCGCAGCGGTGGAATACGCAGCCACGCGCGGCATCATCATCGCCGACACTAAGTTCGAATTCGGGCTGGACGAAGACGGCACCCTGACCCTGATGGACGAAGCCCTGACCCCGGACTCCAGCCGCTTCTGGCCGGCCGACAGCTATGCAGAAGGCAAGAACCCACCAAGCTTCGATAAGCAGTTCGTACGCGACTGGCTGGAATCCACTGGCTGGAACAAAGAGCCGCCAGCCCCCGCAGTGCCCGCCGACGTCGCGCAGAAAACCGCCGACAAATACCGCGAAGCCCTGACGCGCCTCACCGTCTAAGCCGCAGCAATACGCGCGTAAGCGCGACAAAAAGGGGCGCTGCGGCGCCCCTTTTTGTGGGCAGCTAAACAGTTGCCCACTAGCCAGATTTTGTAGCTGTTAACCGCCTTTGATCGCAAGCATCTGAAAGTATGTGAAAAATTTCAAAACTGGGGTT
The DNA here is from genome assembly GCF_902506525.1 of Pseudomonas sp. 9AZ. Classification (NCBI taxonomy): domain Bacteria; kingdom Pseudomonadati; phylum Pseudomonadota; class Gammaproteobacteria; order Pseudomonadales; family Pseudomonadaceae; genus Pseudomonas; species Pseudomonas sp. 9AZ. Next base: position 2,719,421 of record NZ_LR733840.1, on the reverse strand, counting down.
CGCCAAACGTACTTCAGCTGTTATCATGCGCGCCGCCACGGGAAGATGCCGGAGTGGCCGAACGGGACGGATTCGAAATCCGTTGTATCAGCGATGGTACCTAGGGTTCAAATCCCTATCTTCCCGCCATATTGAAGTACGCAAAGCCCGCTGAAGTCTTGATAGATTCCAGCGGGCTTTTTTGTGGGGCGCAGGTTTAGGGTAAAACTGTCCTAAAAATGCTCCATGTCCTTCATTTTATGCTGTTCCCTTTGGCAGCGCTTACTTGCAGGTTAGCGGGGCAGGGGCTGGATCTTTTTCACAGCTTCAAGCCAGTCCGCATCGAGTTGCAGTTGGTCAATATCCATACTCAGTTCTTCCATGCGTTCTTGGTGTTGGTTGATTTCCGCCACCGCTTCACTCAGGGCGCTGGAGTTGCCATCCAACTGGTGCATTTGGGTCAGGCCCAGGTGGTAGAAGCGCAGTAGCTGCATGGCTGCTGGGTCGCGGGCGGCGACGCCGGCTTTGACGTGGTGCATCAGGTTGGTCACGCGCATCAGGCTGCGTTTCAGGCGCCAGCCGTACACGGCAGCGGCCATAAAGGGCTGTGGCCACAGCACCACGCGCACCAGGACCACGGTCAGCGCTAATGCGGCGATAACCCCACCAAGGTTCAAGCGGAAGTTGTCGCCGCCTGGGGTGCCGAATAGCAGCACAGCGCTGCTCGACAGCAGCATGGCCAGGGCGACGAAGATTGCCGCTATCGTCAGGGTGCTGCGGCGGGTTTGCTGACGGTAGATTTCAGGAGTGCGGTGCTGGATTTTGAACATCGGGGCCACGGTAATTCTCACTTGAGCAGGTGGTAGCGGCGTTGCTTACGGGTTGGGTAGGGCAGGCCGGGGTTGTCGAGGCATGCTCCCAATGCTGCAAATTATGCGCGATTGCTCGGCAACAGGTATCTTCGCCCATCCGTTGACCGCATCGCTTAAGGATTTACCGGGTTTATGAGTCGTACTGTGTTTCAGGCTGTGATTATCTGCGTGGCGGCGCTGTGTTCGGGCGCCGCGTTGGCCAAGGTCGAGGTGCAGGCCGGGCAGCATAAGACGCTCGGGCGGGTTTTGCTGGCCAAGGTTTCCGAGGATATTGCGCCGGGCGATTACGAGGCGCTGCTCAAGGGCATCAAAGCCAACCCGGGCAAGTACGCGAAGAAAATCGTCATGCTCGACAGCATCGGCGGCAGCGTATCCGAGGCCATTCGCATGGGGCGTTTGCTGCGTGAAACCGGCTTCGACGCTTTGGTGCCGTCCACCGGGGTGTGCCAGGGCAGTTGCGTGTACCTGCTGGCGGCGGGGCATGGCAAAAGCGTGCGCGGTTATGTGGGGATTCACAGGCCGTATTATGCGGGCAGTGATTCGGTGCATTCGGCATCTGCCTTCGGGCCGAGCCGCGCCACTCAAACCGCCTATTTCAAGGAAATGCAGATTCCGCCGGAACTGCTTGCGGCGATCAACAGCACCGAGCCGCGGCGCATGCGCGTGCTGACGCCGGCTGAGCTGGCGCGCTATCGCTTGAAGTGAGGCGGTCGCTTGCTTGCCAGCGTTGGCGCGCTGTCAGCTGGTGCGGTGCCTTTCGAAGAAGCTCATGACCTGCTTGCTGGCGTCCTCGCGGGGCATGTCGTAGCGCTGCTGCACCAGGTTGGTCAGTTTCTGCGCGTCGCCTTCGGATTTGATCAGTTCATCCAGGGTCAGCTCGTCCCAGACAATCAGGGCGAGGCCGGCCAGTTTGCGCCAGTTTTTCTGGATGATTTCGGCAAGGGGTCTGCTCATGTGTGGTGCTCCTGAGTTTACCGCGCTGGGCCGGTTGCGCGGTCAGAGCGGAATTGTGCTGATGCCAGCCTGTCAAAGCTGAGGTCGTCAGTCGGTGCGCTACAGCGCTTATGCGGGTTTGCGTACCGACGCCATGGCGCTGCGCCGATAGCCTGATTGCCGCGCCGTAGGTGAAATGGCGTGGCAATTGCTCTATTTAGAGCCTCATGGGCCTGTTCTGGCATGCCTGCCGTCAATTCAAGGATATGCCGCAATGTCGATGATCGAACCTGTGCTGCTGACGGCTGCACGCGTCTGTACCTTTGCCGGGGAGCAGTTGCTGACCAACGCCAGCGGCTTTTACTTCGCCCGCGATGAGCGTCTGTTCTTGGTAACCAGTCGGCACGTGATGATTGATGAGCCGAGCCAGCATTTTCCCGATCGTGTCGAGATCGAAGTGCACACCGATTTGCACAATGTGGCGCAGACTACCGGCTTCTCCATGCCGCTCTATCGCGATGGCCAGAGCCTTTGGCGGCAGGGCTGCGATGGTGCTGGTGAGGTTGATGTGGCGGTGCTGGAGATCAAGCGCGCGGCGCTGCCAGAGAGCATGGTCTATCACGCTTTTACCCCGGAGCATCTACTGCAGCCGCAAACCCCGGTAGAGGTCGGTACGTCCTTGCTGGTGGTGGGTTTCCCCCTGGGTTTTCACGACACCCTGCACCATATCGCGGTGGTGCGGCATGCCGTGGTGGCGTCGTCATTCGGCCTGCGTTTTCAGGGCCAGGGGTACTTTCTGACCGATGCCCGCACACACCGCGGCACCAGTGGTGCGCCAGTGGTAATGCGCATACCGGACAGCGAGACAGATGAGTTGCCTTGGGTGCTGCTGGGCGTGCATTCGGCGCGGCTTGATCTGGGTAGCCGAGATCTAGAGGTGGACGAGGCTCTAGGGCTCAATTGCACCTGGTATGCCGATATTCTGCTGACCCTGACTCAGTAAGGATCTGGGCTCAACGTTGCTGCTGCAGCTCGGGTGCAGCGGCCATGTTGATGTCCTTGACCAGGCCGGATGTGGCCTTGATCACCTCGCGTGCCATGCGGGTCTCCTGCTCGTTGTGGGTCTGTGCCACCAGCACCACATCACCGTGGGTAATCGCCTTACTCACCAGCTTGGCAAAGCGTCCGTGATGCTGGCCAGCGCCGGATGAGGCGCCGATCACACCGCCGAGAAAACCGCCGATAAAGCCCCCCATGCCCATCAGGGAGAAGGGCGCAAGGATCGGGCTGGCGTGGAACAGGCTGACTTCACTGACGATCAACGCTACCGCGATCAAGGCACCAATGCCGATACCAATACCGGTACCAATAGTGATGTCGACCAGCATGTCCTTGAGCACCTTGTTGCTTTTCGCCTGCGGTGCAGGAGCGGGTGGGGCATCGGCGTTGCCTGCAACGATCTCCAGCTGTTCGTGGTGCATGCCACGCTGAATCAACTGGGCCAGTGCCTGTTCAGCGGTGCTGCGTTGGGTAAAGAAGCCTGAAACGTGGTGGCGATAGAGGTCCATCTTGCTGCTCCTGATCGTGAGCCGTCGTCGACGACCGAACGGAAGCTTAAGCCGCGTAAATGGGCGTGTCTGTGCGCCTGCGTACGCAGGGCGCATTGCGATACCCGCGATTGTGCGGTCTATGCGCGCCAGCGTACCGACAGGACTGTGCCGAGCTGCGATTGTCGCTCCAGGCGAGCTGCAGTCGCGAAGTGAGTGCCGTGTTTCAAGGTGGCGTTTAGCCTGCAGTTGCCTGTGCATTAACCGTCGGAGATGCGCCATGAAAATCCACTACCGCCCGCTCTTGCTGGCGTTTGCCATTGCCTATGCCGTCCTTGCCGTGAGCAGTCTGCTGATTGCCATGAGCCTGGCGCAGAGCGTCATGCCATAGGCCATTGATCTGGCGACCAAGAATGCTGTCTGCCGCGCTGATTGAGCGCTGTGGCTTAGCCCACCTGGGCCCGTGTGCGGCGAAAGCTGTGGCGTGCTTACCCGTAATTGTTTTTGAGGACATTCCTATGAACAGGACTTCATCCATCGTTGATGGCATGGCTGCGTTGCGTTTCGCCGGCCTTTGCGCCGGGCTGCTGATGCTCAGCGCCTGCGCTTCACCGCCCCTGCCGCCGAGCCAGGCGTTGCAAGCTGCCGAATCGGCGATCAGCAATGCCGAACAGGCCCGCGTGGCCGATTACGCCTCACCGGAGCTGGGTGTCGCTCGGGAAAAACTGACCGCCGCCAATATGGCTGTGCAGCGTGAGGAGATGCTGCTCGCCGAGCGCCTGGCAGACCAGTCGCGGGTAGAGGCCGAGCTGGCCCTGGCCAAGTCACAGGCGACCAAAGCCAAGGTAGTCAATGACGAAATGCAGAAAAGCACCAACAGCCTGAAACAGGAAATGCAACGCAACACGGGAGCTCAACAATGAACCTTGCTCATAACGCGAAGCACCTGCTGCTGGTCAGCGCAATCAGCCTTGCACTGGCCGGCTGCGCCGCTAAACCGAGCATGCCGGAAGGCGCCGCCGATGTGCGCGGCAAGCTCACCCGCTTGCAAGCTGATCCACAGCTGAATACTCGCGCGCCTGTCGCGCTCAAGGCCGCTGAAGATGCGGTGACCGTCGCCGAACAGCCGCGCAAGGATCAGGACGCAGAGCAGGCCCTGGGCCAGCATCTGGTGGTGATGGCTGACCGCAAAGTGGAAATTGCCACGGCGCTGGCGCAGACCCGCTTCTACGAGGATCAGCGCAAAATCCTCAGCCAGCAGCGTGAAGGCGCGCGTCTGGATTCGCGCACCCGCGAGGCCGACCAGGCGCAGCGGCAGAACAGCCAGTTACAGCAACAGATTGATGAGCTGAATGCCAAGCAAACCGAACGTGGCTTGGTCATGACCCTGGGTGATCTGCTATTCGCTACCGGGCGCTCAGAGTTGCGTGCGGGTACGGCCAATAACCTCGGCAAGCTGGCGATTTTTCTCGGCCAGCATCCTGAGCGGCAAGTACTGATTGAAGGGCATACCGATAACGTCGGCAGCGAAGAAATGAACCTGAGCCTGTCGCAACGTCGCGCCGACTTGGTGATGCATTACCTGACCAATCAGGGCGTTTCCCCAAGCCGCCTGGGTGCTTCGGGCAAGGGCGAGAGCATGCCAGTTGCCGGTAATGAGTCGGCTTCAGGTCGGCAGATGAACCGGCGGGTGGAAATCATCATCAGCCATGACATGGCATCACAACGCTGATGCCATGTTCTGACCTGCAGCCTTTGTAGGTCAGCTAAGCGCAGGTCGGAGCCCTTCCGACCTGCACGGCTGTACACCACTGTCTGGCAGCTTTTCCAGGCGGCTAGGCGAACTGCACCGGGCAGCGCTCCGGGCCTTCCAGCTTGCGAATTTCGTCGATCACTTGTGGCCGTGCGTGGTGCAACACCAGATGCCGCTGCTGGTTGTGCAGGCGGCGTGCTTCCTGGTGCAGCATGGTGACGCCGGCGTAGTCGATAAAGTTGATATGCCGCGCGTCGATCATTACCCACGCTGCACAGCTGCGTTGCAGGCGTTGCTGCAGGTAATGACAGGCACCGAAGAAGATCGAACCTTCGATACACAGCCATTCCTGCTCGCCGTCCTGCCACTGGCGCACGCGCGGCTGTGAAGTGCGCTTGAGGTAGACGATCAGTGAGGCCAGTACGCCGGCGTAGATGGCGCTTTGCAGCTCCAGCACCAGGGTCGCCAGCACGGTCAGCAGCATCACCAGAAACTCACTGCGACTCACGCGCTTCAGGGCTTTAACGGCGGTGAGGTCGAACAGTCCCCAGCAGATCAGCAGAATGCTCGCCGCCATGGCGGGAATCGGCACATAGGCAAACAGGCGGCTGCCATGCAGGGCGAACAATGCCACTAGCAGGGCAGCGAACACCCCGGCCATGGGCGAGCAGGCGCCGGCTTGCTGGTTGAGCGCTGAGCGGGTGAAGGAGCCGGCAGATAGCGAGCCGCCGAACCAGGGACCGATGATATTCGACAGGCCCTGGGCGCGGACTTCCTGATTGGCATCGAACAGTTGCTGGGATTTATCTGCCAGGGCGCGGGCAATCGACAGGCTGGTGACCAGCCCGAGCAAACCGCAGGCCACGGCCGCGGGCAGCAGTTGCAGGATGTGGGTGAGGTTGAACTCCAGCAGCGCGAAGGGCGGCAGGCTTCCTGCAAAACGGCTGACCAGTGCAACGTGGCCAAGCTGCCCCGGCCAGGCCATGACCAGCAGGCTGGCGGCCACAATCCCGATCAGTAAAGCCGGCGCCCGCGGCCACAAGCGCCTGCACAACAGGCTGATGGCCAAGGTGAACAGCGCTACGGCCAGGGTGCGCCAGTCACTCTCGGTCAGGTGCTCGCCGAGGCTGAGTAGACTTGTGAGTGCGGTGGCCTGGCTGGTAACCGTCAGGCCGAGCAGGTTGGGCAACTGGCCGATGCCGATCACCAGGGCGGCGCCCAGGGTGAAGCCGAGTACCACCGAATGCGAAACGAAATTCACCAGCGCGCCGAAGCGCAGCAGCCCGAGCAGCCATTGGCATACACCGGCTAGCAGGGTCAGGAGCAGAATCAGGGCAATAAAGTGGTCGCTGCCCGGTGTCGCCATTGGGCTGACACTGCTGAACAGCACGATGGAGATCGCGGCGGTTGGTCCGCAGATCAGAAAGCTGGAAGAGCCCCACAAGCAGGCGATCAGCACCGGCACGATGGCCGCGTACAAGCCGTATTGCGGCGGTAGCCCGGCGATCAGGGCGTAGGCGATGGATTGCGGCAGCGCGAGGATGGCGCCGTTGAGCCCCACCAGCAGGTCTTTACCGAGGCTGCGTTTGCTGCAATGCGGCAGCCAGCGCAGAAAGGGCAACAGGGTCTGAAGGCGGAGCAGTGGCATGCGTGGGCTTCTTGTGCAGGCGATGGACAAGGCCGCTGCACAGCAGCGGCTCGTCTACTTTAGGGAATCAAGCCGGCCGATTCAAAGCTTGGCGTTAACTGCCGCCAGACCATCACCGCCAGTGCGGCTGGTTACGCCCTCAAGCCAACCGGTAACCACCGCTGGATTGGCCTTGAGCCACGCCTTGATTGCCTCATCGTTGCTGGCTTGCTTGCTCAGCACTTTATCCATGATGGCGTTCTCCATTTCCTGGGTGAATTTCAGGTTGCTCAGCAGCTTGCCGACATTCGGGCACTGCGCGGCATAGCCTTTGCGGGCCAGGGTGTTGACGCTGCCGCTGGCACCGAAGTACTTCTCGCCGCCCTTGAGGTAGCGCATGTCGTATTGCACGTTCATCGGGTGCGGGGTCCAGCCGAGGAACACCACAAATTGCTCGCGTTTCACTGCGCGGCCAACCTGCACCAACATGGCCTGTTCACTGGATTCGACCAGGCTCCAGTCCTTGAGACCGAATTCGTCGGCGGCGATCATCTTCTGGATGGATTCGTTGGCCGGTGCGCCGGAACCGATGCCATAGATCTTGCTGCTGAACTTGTCGGCATGCTGATTGAGGTCGGCAAAGGTTTTCACCCCGGCTTCATAGGCGTAGGTGGGCACGGCCAGGGTGTACTCGGTGCCGCCGAGGTTTTCCACCAGTTGCTCGACTTCACCGCTGCTGACGAACTTGTCGTAGTTGCTCTGCTGCGCGGGCATCCAGTTGCCGAGAAACACATCCACCTGACCTTTCTGCAGCCCGGCGAAAATGATCGGCACGGCCAGGGTCTGCGGCTGCGCCTTGTAGCCCAGGCCGTCGAGCAGGAAGCTGGCGATGCCATTGGTCACGGCAATATCACTCCAACCCGGATCGCCCAGTTTCACCGTGGCGCAACTGGCGTCTTCGGCGAAGGTATAGCTGCTGGCGGCCAGTAACAGGCTACCGATAAGCGCTGTGCGAAGTGTGTGCATGGCAATGTCCTCTTGAATTATTAGTTTTTGGATCAACGCGGCAGTGGCTTGCAATCAGGGTTGCGGGAAACGGGCGCGACGTTCGAGGTCGTCGAGATCAATGTGGTTGCGCATGTACTGTTGGCTGGCATCGACCATTGGCTGATGGTCCCAGCTGGTCAGGTGCCCCTGGGTCAGGGCGCTGGCAACAAAACGCCGGCGACGCTGGCTGGCCAGGGTGGCCTGATGAATCGCCTGCATGTCCCAGCGCGCCTGGGCCTGGTTGATAAAGTCGGCGAGCCGGCTTTGGTGCTCGGCGGACTCTGCCAGGTTTTCGCGCTCTTGCGGGTCGTGGCGTAGGTTGAACAGCAGCAGGGGATCAATCTCGGAGTAGATAAATTTCCACTCACCCTGGCGGATCATCATCAGCGGGCTGATGCTGCCTTCGGCCATGTATTCGCCAATCACTTCATCATGCCCCTGGCGACCTTCGAGGTGTGCCAGCAGCGAGCGGCCATCCAGCGGCAGGTCGGCTTGCAGCGTGCCACCAGCGAGTTCTACCAGGGTCGGTAGCAGGTCCATGGTCGAGACGTTCTGGCTTACCCGGCGCGCAGCAAACTGCTTGGGGGCGTGCACCAGCAGCGGCACCCGAGCGGCCATTTCAAACCAGTGCATTTTGTACCAGAGGCCGCGCTCACCCAGCATGTCGCCGTGGTCGCCGGAGAACACGATGATGGTGTTGTCGCTCAGGTTGCAGTCCTTGAGGGTTTTCAGCAGCTTGCCGATATTGCTGTCGATATAGCTGCAGGCGCCGAAGTAGGCGCGGCGCGCATCCTTGATCTTCTGCTCGGGCAGCGGCTTGTCCCACAGGTCGATGACTTTCATCAGGCGTTGCGAATGTGGGTCTTGCTCATTCTGCGCGATGGTGTGGCGCGGCAGAGGAATGTCCTCGTCGCGGTAGAGGTCCCAGAACTCGCTCGGGATGGTGTAGGGATCGTGCGGGTGGGTCATCGACACGGTCAGGCAGAAAGGCTGATCGCCGTCGCTGCGCACGTGGTCATACAGATACTGCTGGGCCTTGAACACCACCTCTTCATCAAAATCCAGCTGGTTGGTGCGCACGCATGGTCCGGCTTGCAGCACCGACGACATGTTGTGGTACCAGCTGGCGCGCACATCCGGCTCATCCCAGTTCACCGCCCAGCCGTAGTCGGCGGGGTAGATGTCGCTGGTCAGGCGCTCTTCATAACCATGCAGCTGATCCGGACCGCAGAAATGCATCTTGCCCGACAGCGCGGTGCGATAGCCCAGACGGCGCAGGTAATGGGCGTAGGTCGGTACATCTGCGGGGAAGTCGGCAGCGTTGTCGTAAGCGCCGATCTTCGACGGCAGTTGGCCGCTGACCAGGGTAAAGCGCGATGGCGCGCAGAGCGGGCTGTTGCAGTAGGCGGCGTCGAACACCACGGCCTCGGCGGCCAGGCGCATCAGGTTGGGCATCTGAACCGGCGAGGCGGCATCGTGCAGCGGCAGAATCGGCGCGGCCATCTGATCGGCCATGATAAAGAGGATGTTCGGGCGTTTCATGGCAGCCGGTATTCCATATAAAAGATTTATGCGACAGTGCTGGCTTGATCATCCGGCTTAGCAAAAGCTGGGTAAACCTGCTGTCAGCAGATGCATTGGATAACCTGAGCTTATGTTTGAACGCATCGATGGGGTGTCGCTGGATGTGCTGCGGGTGTTCGAGTCCGCCGCCCGCCAGCTGAGCTTTACCGCCGCCGCCAGCGAGCTGGGCACCAGCCAACCGGCCATTAGCCAGCAGATCAAACGGCTTGAGCAGCAGCTGGCCACGCGGCTGTTCGACCGGGTGTACCGGGGCATTGCCCTGACCGATGCCGGTGAGCTGTTGCTGAGCTATGTACAGGATGGCCTGCAGAGTCTTGATGCCGGCCTGCAGGCCGTGACCGCGCAACAGCAGCATGAGGTGCTGCAGGTGGCGACTGACTTTGCTTTTGCCGCGTACTGGTTGATGCCGCGCTTGCAGCGCTTCCATCAGTTGCATCCGGAGGTGGATGTCAGCCTGATTACCAGCGAGCGTGATCAGGGCGCGCTGCCGGCGGAGATTGATGTGGCGATCAACTTCGGCGACGGGCGCTTCAAGCACGCCGAGGCGCAGCTGATGTTTCGCGAAGAGGTGTTTCCGGTGTGCAGCCCGCAGTTGCTCAAGGGGCAAACAATGCCTTTGCCAGCTGCTGCACTGGCCAGCCTGCCGCTACTGCACCTGCGCCCGGAAAACCGCTCGCGCTGGTTTGATTGGGCCGGGCTGTTTCGCGCGTTTGGTCTGCAGCAAACCCCAAGCCCCGGCAGCCTGCGTTTCGATAACTACACACTGCTGATTCAGGCGGCCATCGCTGGGCAGGGCGTGGCCATCGGCTGGCGGCATCTGGTCGATGAACTGCTGACGCAGAACCTGTTGTGCCGCGTGGGCGATGAAGTAGCGCATTCCGAGCTGGGGTATTACCTGGTGCTGCCCGAGCGCAAACGTCGTCAGCGTCTGACCCAGGTGTTTGTCGATTGGCTGCAAGCCGAACTGGCCAAGGGACCTGGTGTTTAACTAGCCGTGACTCTTAGGCAGTTCGGCGCGCGTGCCGCTCGATACGGCTTTGCAAACGATACAGGTAGGCAAAGCCCTGTTCCCAGCGCTGATGCCCAGACGCCACGTTGATATGCCCGACGCCGCTGAGGACCATCGCCTCGCTGCCCCAGTCACGGGCCAGTTCGCAGGCCCGCGTAGCGCTGGCGGCGGTGTCGTTGTCCGAGCCGAGCAACAGGCTGGGGAAGGGCAGTAAGTGCTGTGGAATCGGCGCAAAGTTCTGCAGTGCTGGCGGGCAGTTGGTCCGTTCGACATCGGCTGGGGCGACCAGCAATGCCGCGCGCACCCGGCGCAGCGACTCCACAGGGGCATGAGCTGCCCAATGCGCCACGGTGATGCAGCCCAGGCTATGGGCAATCAGGATGGTCGGGCGCGGATCGCTGGCGATGCTGCGCTGCAGTTCGGCGACCCAGTCTTCACGTTTAGGGTTTAGCCAGTCGGCCTGTTCCACCCGAGCGCTGTTCGGCAGGCTGCGCTGCCAGTGGCTCTGCCAATGGTCGTCTGCCGATCCTTGCCAGCCCGGCACTATCAGATAGCGGATAGCTTGGTTGCGCATCGTGCGCCCTCCTGCAGATGTGAATGGCTGCAGTGTAGGGAGGGCTTTTGAATATCAAAAAGAATAAGAAATTATTTGCTTATGCCTGAAGCTCTTTTTTCGGTGAGCAGAGGGTGCGACTCTTTATATTCTTAAAAGATATATAAGTGTTATTAAATGGTATTTTTAAGAATATAAAAGCCTCTCTACTATCCGCTCCACGCCTACTGACTACGGCTGTTCTTCGCCGCTTATAGGGGCTATTTCATGGAGCATCAACATGACCTCAACCCTGCAGAACCTTGAAGATCAGTACGACGCCAGCATCCTGCGTGAGATCCAGGCTGCGCTGAATGGCCTGAAGTTCGGCTCGGTGGAAATCACCGTGCACAACGGTCAGGTCGTGCAGATCGAGCGTAAAGAAAAGTTTCGCCGACACGCTCAGAGCAATACGAGCAGCTAACTGACATACCGAACGCTACACGCCGCAAAGCCCGACCGGACCACCGGAGGGCGTGCAATGAAAAGAGTCGAGCCCACGCGCACCACGCCGGATAGCCACGGCAGGTGGCGAGAGCATCGACCCATTGAACGCCAACCCCGTATTTGTCCCAGTAGGAGCTGCACCATGTCCATTCGCCGTTTTGCCCTCGCTGCCCTTGCCAGCGGCATTTTTGCAGGCCCGGTGGCCGCCGCTGAAACCCTGCTCAACGTGTCTTACGACCCGACCCGCGAGCTGTACAGTGAATTCAACGCCGCGTTCAACACGCACTGGCAAGCCCAGGGCAATGAAGCCATCACTATTCAGCAGTCCCACGGTGGCTCGGGCAAGCAGGCCCGTGCGGTAATCGATGGCCTGCGTGCTGACGTGGTAACCCTGGCCCTGGCCGGTGATATCGATGAGCTGTACAAGCTCGGCAAGCTGATCCCGGAGAACTGGCAGGAGCGTCTGCCGCAATCGAGCACGCCGTACACCTCGACCATCGTGTTTCTGGTGCGCAAGGGTAACCCGGAAGGCATCAAGGACTGGGATGACCTGGTCAAACCTGGCGTGGAAGTCATCACCCCGAACCCGAAAACCTCCGGCGGTGCGCGCTGGAACTTCCTCGCCGCCTGGGCCTACGCCCAGCAGAAGTACGGCAGCGAAGCGAAAGCCCAAGAGTTCGTCGAGAAGCTCTACAAGAACGTGCCAGTACTCGACACCGGTGCCCGTGGTTCGACCATCACCTTCGTTAACAACCAGATCGGCGACGTGCTGCTGGCCTGGGAAAACGAAGCCTTCCTGGCATTGAAAGAAGAGGGTGGCGACAACTTCGAAATCGTCGCACCGTCGCTGTCGATCCTGGCCGAACCGCCGGTGGCTGTAGTCGATGAAAACGTCGACAAGAAGGGCACGCGCAAAGTGGCTGAGGCCTACCTCAACTACCTGTACAGCGATGAAGGTCAGCGTCTGGCCGCCAAGCACTTCTACCGTCCGCGTAACCAGGCCATTGCCGGTGAGTTCGCCAAGCAGTTCCCGGAACTGAAGCTGGTGACCATCGACAAGGACTTCAACGGTTGGAAAACCGCACAGCCGAAGTTTTTCAATGATGGTGGGGTATTCGATCAGATCTATCAGGCGCAGTGACGCTACTGCGCTCGGTCATACTGCGTTGAAAGCCGGCTCGGGACTGCTCATTTACAGCCCGTAAACTCCGCGTCCCTCGCCGGCTTTCGCCTTGTCTGACCTTCGCTCGCAACGCGTCATTAGCTCGTCGCTTAACAAGCACAAGGCCAAACCATGTCTCGTCGTACTTCCCCCGTCATACCCGGCTTCGGGCTGACGCTGGGCTACACCCTGGTGTACCTCAGCCTGTTGGTGCTGATTCCTCTGGGTGCCATGTTCGTTCACGCCGCTCAGCTTACCTGGGCTGAGTTCTGGGCGATTATTTCCGCACCGCGAGTGCTGGCCGCGCTCAAGCTGAGCTTTGCCACTGCCTTGGCGGCCGCCGTGATCAACGGCATTATCGGTACATTACTGGCCTGGACGCTGGTGCGTTACACCTTCCCAGGCCGCAAGGTGATAGAGGCGATGATCGACCTGCCTTTTGCCTTGCCCACCGCCGTTGCCGGTATCGCCCTGACCGCCTTGTATGCCCCGAGCGGCCTGGTTGGTCAGTTTGCTACCGACCTGGGCTTCAAGATTGCCTACACGCCCATCGGCATCACCCTGGCGCTGACCTTTATCACCCTGCCGTTTGTGGTGCGCACCATCCAGCCGGTGCTGGCTGATATCCCCCGCGAGGTGGAAGAAGCTGCTGCCTGCCTCGGTGCCAAACCACTGCAGGTGTTTCGCCATGTGCTGCTGCCAGCGTTGCTGCCAGCTTGGCTTACAGGCTTCTCGCTGGCCTTTGCCCGTGGTGTCGGTGAGTACGGTTCGGTGATCTTTATCGCCGGCAATATGCCGATGAAAACCGAAATTCTGCCGCTGCTGATCATGGTCAAGCTTGACCAGTACGACTACACCGGTGCCACGGCTATTGGCGTGTTGATGCTGGTTGTCTCCTTCATTCTGCTGCTGCTGATCAACCTGCTGCAGCGCCAGATTGCCAAGTCCTGAGGAGGTCGCCATGTCTTCTGTAACCCTAAGCGCGTCAGCCTCGGCCAACGCCGCACGACGCGGCAATGTGCTCGGTCGTCGGCTGCTGATCATCAGCGCCTGGCTGGTGTTTGTGCTGTTCCTCGTGTTGCCGCTGTTTATCGTGCTGAGTGAGGCGTTAAAGCACGGCTTTGGCACCTTCTTTGGCGCGATCTTCGAGCCCGACGCGATCAGTGCGCTGAAGCTGACCCTCCTCGCGGTGGGCATTTCGGTGCCGCTCAACCTGGTGTTCGGCGTTGCCGCCGCCTGGTGCGTAAGCAAGTACGAGTTTCGCGGCAAGAGCATTCTGGTCACCCTGATTGACCTGCCGTTCTCGGTCTCGCCAGTGATCGCCGGCTTGATCTACGTACTGCTGTTCGGCGCCCAGGGCTTCTTCGGCCCGTGGCTGCGTGAGCATGATATTCAGATCATCTTCGCCTTGCCGGGCATCGTCCTTGCCACGGTGTTTGTCACCGTGCCCTTTGTTGCCCGCGAGCTGATCCCGCTGATGCAGGAGCAGGGCACTCAGGAGGAGGAGGCCGCGCGCCTGCTCGGCGCCAATGGCTGGCAGATGTTCTGGCACGTGACCCTACCCAATATCAAATGGGGCCTGATCTACGGCGTGGTGCTCTGTACCGCGCGGGCCATGGGCGAGTTCGGCGCGGTGTCGGTGGTCTCCGGGCATATCCGTGGTTACACCAATACGCTGCCGCTGCATGTCGAGATTCTCTACAACGAATACAACCACGTCGCCGCCTTCAGCGTCGCCAGCCTGCTGCTGTTGCTGGCGGTGTTTATCCTGCTGCTCAAGCAGTGGAGCGAGTCCCGTATCAACCGCCTGAAAGCCAGTGCTGGCGAGGAATAAGTCATGTCGATTGCAATCTCTAACGTCAGCAAGAATTTCAATGCGTTCAAAGCGCTGAACGATATCAATCTGAATATCCAGAGTGGCGAACTGGTCGCTTTGCTTGGCCCGTCCGGCTGCGGCAAGACCACGTTGCTGCGCATCATCGCCGGCCTGGAAACCCCGGACAGCGGCAGCATCGAGTTCCACGGCGAAGATGTCTCCAACCACGATGTGCGCGACCGTAATGTCGGCTTTGTGTTTCAGCACTACGCGCTGTTTCGTCATATGACCGTGTTCGACAACGTTGCCTTTGGTCTGCGCATGAAGCCCAAGGGCGAGCGGCCGAACGAGAATGCGATCAAGAAGAAGGTCCACGATCTGCTTGATCTGGTGCAGCTTGACTGGCTTGCGGATCGCTACCCCGAGCAGCTTTCCGGTGGCCAGCGTCAGCGTATCGCCCTGGCTCGTGCCCTGGCGGTAGAGCCGAAAGTGCTGCTGCTCGACGAACCATTCGGCGCCCTGGATGCCAAGGTGCGCAAGGAACTGCGCCGCTGGCTGGCGCGCCTGCACGAAGAAGTGCACCTGACCTCGGTATTCGTCACCCATGACCAGGAAGAGGCCATGGAGGTGGCGGATCGCATCGTGGTGATGAACAAGGGCGTGGTCGAGCAGATCGGCTCGCCGGGCGAGGTGTATGAGAAGCCGGCCAGCGATTTCGTCTATCACTTCCTCGGTGATGCCAACCGTCTGTATGTCGGTAACGACAACCACGTGCTGTTCCGTCCGCACGAGATTCATCTTTCGCGCCAGGCCGAAGCAGGCCACCAGGCTGGTGATGTACGCGACATCCGCCCGCTCGGCGCAATCACCCGCGTGACCCTTAAAGTTGCCGGACAGAGTGAGCCGATCGAAGCTGAAGTGGCCAAGGATCATCTCAGCCTGGCCAACCTCACTCGCGGTGAGACGCTGTACTTCAAGCCGAAAGCAGGGCAGCCGGTGATTCAGCAGCGCTGAGAGCCTGCATACGATCTGCTGCGCGTCGGCCCTGCGGCGTTAAAAACAGGCTCGGAATGCTCATGTACAAAAGTACACTCCGCTTCCTCGCCTCTTTTTGCCTTGCAGGACTCTAGCTCGCGAGATCGTAAGTAGGCTCTAGGTAAAACCAACAAGGAGCGCAATGCGCTCCTTGTTGGTTCTTGCGGCAAGCTATTTGCGCTGCCACTTACCTTCAAGCTGGATGTATTGTCCGGTCGGCGTTTTGTCGATGGCTTTCTGCCCGGCAATCGCTTCCACATCACTGAGCTGGATGCCGTTCTGCGCTGCCAGCTTCTGGTATTCAGCGCGCCGCGCTTGGTTGATCAACTGGGCGATTTCGGCGGCCTGGCCACCGTTACTGACCACGCCCAGATAGCCATTGGGCATTTCGCCCAACTGGCCGCTGGCTTTGGCGTCGCTCAGGGCCGACATAGCTTCGTTGAGGTTCAGGGCTACGGCCGGCAGGCTCAGGCTGAGCAGCAGTAACAGGCTGGCAAGGCGCTTATAGATATTCATGTTTGGGCTCCTTAGAACAATCCGCTGGATTCGCTGAACATGCTGTCCAGGGCTTTATCCACCTTGATATAGATTTCGTGCTCGATCTTCACATTCAGGTTGATGTTGATCGGCTCATTGGGCATCGCCAGCTGTACGGTCGGGGTGCAGGCCGTACTGAGCAGCCCTAGTAGCAGGACGGCGAAACAACTACGCAAGCGCATGGCGCTTCTCCTTGGTCATGGCTGTGTCGGGGCCGTTTTGGCATTGCGTTCCAGCATACGCTGTTGCACACGCTGCTTGATGATGTCGCTGACCTTATCGGTCAGTTGCAGGCTGGCCAGCAGGGTCGGAATGTCTTCTTCCAGGTTGATATTGAAGTGGATCGGTCGGCCTTGTTCGATGTCCGGGTTCTGCCCCTCCAGGCGCATGGCCAGCGCCAACTTGCCTTGCTGATCGTAGTTGACCTGGCTGCTCAGAGTCGTAAAGCGAAAATCCTCCAGCGATTGGGTCACCAGCTGCATCGCTGGGTTGCTGCGGCCCAGGGCGCGTATACGCTCAGAGTGAAACTGCAACTGCCCGCCGGGTGCCCGGGCTGCCAGCTGGCCTTGTTCGATGGTCACGCCCTGGCTGCTGATCTGCAGCGGCAATTCGCCATCCAGGGTGCCTTTGCCGGCCAGGCCTTCTGTGGGATAGAGGATAAACAGCTGCTCAAGTTCCAGGCCCTGCACCTGCACAGGGAACAGCAGCGATTCGGCGGCCAGGCTCCATTGTCCGGGTGCCAGTTGCAGCTTACCGCCCATCAGCGCTGCTTCGGCCTGGCGCAGCTGTAGCTGGCCTTGGTTCGGTGTTTGCAGCGCGGCGCTGTAGCGGCCGCTGAGCTGCAGCGGCCCCAGCGGTATGCCGGGGTTGGCCTGGGCCAGGCGCAGCTCGCTCAACTCAAGCTGCAGCTGTTTGGGGTCGATTCGCACATTGATGTGGCTGTCCAGGCCCTCCAGCGCGGTGCGGTCATAAATCCCGCCCAGGCCCTTGCCGGTAAGTTCGAGTTTGACCGTGGGCAGCTGTTGATCGCTGGCGAGGGTCAGGCTGGCATTGGCATTCAGGCGACCGTTATTCAGCTCCAGCAGGGCTGGCCATGCCGTGAAGCTGCCTTTTATGGGGTTGCCGCTGCGCAGAAACAGTTCCGCCAGTTGTGCTTGCAGGCTCAGGCCCTTGGCGCTGCTGTGTTGTGCCTGCAGCTTGAGTTGCAGGCCGGCATCGTTGTGCAGTGTGCCGTCTAGCTCCGCCTGCAGTGGGTTGGCAGTCACAGGGCCTTGCCAGTACCAGCGCTGGGTCTGCAATTGGCTATGTTGCAGCTGCGCACTGAGGTCGAGCGGGCCTTTTAGTTGCCAGTCGAGCAGTGCGCCTGCCGCCAGTTTTGCCTGCAGTTGCAGCTCACTGCTGCTGGCTTTGAGTTGTTGCGCCTTCAAATCCGCACTGCGCAGATGCTGCAGGTTGAGCTGTGAGCCTTTACCGAGAGCGAGATCCAGCTGCTGTGCATCCAGAAAAGCGTCGAGTTGCAACTGCGTCTGCAGCGCGCCGATCTTCCAGCCCTCCAGCTGAAATGCCGGGGTGGATGCGCTAAGGCTGCCGTCCAGCAGTTGCAAGCCCCAGGGCAAGCCATTGGCCAGTGCTAGCGTACCCTGCAGTGCAAATTGGCTGCGGCCTTGTCCACTCAGCTGAAGTTGCAGGGGCAGGGCGCGCTCAACCAGTTGTGGAGCAAGGTTGTCGGGCGTTTCGTTGGCCTGGATCGTCAGCTGCAGCGCTTCGGGATGCAGCTCTGCCGGTACGCCACTGATAAGGTTATTGGCTATCTGCGTGAGGTTGAGGTCGGCGTTCAGGCTATCGGTCAGCCACTGCCCATCCAGGGCCTGGGCGGACACATCGAAGCTGCCCTGCAATTGACCGATAGCGGGAATGGGCCAGGGCTCTGGCAGGTTGGCGCTGGCTTGCAACTGGCCGCTGGCCTGCTGCAGTTGCGCCAAGTTGAGTGGGCCAGGGGCAAGCTGCAGTTGCCAGCTTGCCTTCAGCTGCGCTGCCGTCGGAGCCTCAGGCAGTGTGCCCGCGGCGTTGGGCAGCCATTGGCTTAGCCAGCTTTGCAGCACCGCGCTTTGCTGCAGATCGCCATTGAAATCACCTTGCCAGAGTTGCCCGGCAGCGTTCTGTTGCAGGCTGCTGCTGAGCTGCAGTTGCGCTTGCTGATTGATCGTCAGGCTTAGCTGCAGCGCTGCAGTTATGGCGTCACCCTGTAGTTGCGCATGCCAACTCAGTTGGTTTTGCTGATGTTGCAGGTTGAGTTGCGCATCAACCTGCGAGATGTCTTTGCGTAGCAGCAGATCGCCGAGCAGCTGGCAGCGCGTGTCGGCGCAGGGCAGCTCGATCTGCAGCGCATCAATCTGAACGCGTTGCGGCAAGAGGCTGATAACGGCTGTGAGCTGTTCAAGCGGCACCTGAAAATCCGTGCTGTCGTCAGCTGCAGGCTCGGCTTGAGAGGGCAGATTCAGTTGCAGGCTGGTGATGTGCACCTGCTGCCAGAAGGGCAGAGCCAGGCTAAAGCCGCTCCAATGCAATCGCAGCTGTTGCAGCTGCACTGCGCCGTTAGGGTGCTGCAGGCTGAGCTGGTCAAGCTGAATGCCCTCGGTGGAGAGGCCGAGACCGCGCCATTCAAGGTTTTCGATCTGCTCGCGTTCGAGCAGGCGGCTCAGACTCAGGTAGCCGTAAACGCCAAGCAATATGAGCAGTAAAAGCAGGCAACTGATAAGTCGCAGCCAGGTGCGCCGGCTGGGCATAAGCACTGATCCATAGTGGGGAGTTGCGTGGCAGGACGTTAACCCATGTCTGACAGGCTGCCAATAACAGGTTATTCTCTTCTGTGTAATTACAGCATTTAGTGGTAGTTTTGCTGTAAACAGACATTATGAAAGTAGGAGGCCGTGATGAGCGCATTGATTCGACCGGTTGCCGACGCTGATGCGGTGCTGGCCAAAGCGCTGCTCAATACCCGTGAACAGTTGGGGCTGACCCAGCAGGAGCTGGCGGACATTATTGGCGTACACCGTACGGCCATCTCGCGCTGGGCTGAGGGTGGCCTGCGCGTGCACAGTAAGACCGGTGAGCTGGCCTTGTTGCTGGTGCGTGTATACCGCTCACTGTTTGCCCTGTTTGGCGGCAACCTGGCGGATATGCAGCATTTTCTGCGCACCGATAACCGTCATCTGGATGCACCGCCCTTATCCCTGATGATGCAGGTACAGGGGTTGGTGCGGGTGGTGGAGTATCTCGATGCGATTCGTGGCAAAGGCTAGAGCGCGCAGTACCCAACAATAATAAAAGTTAAGGACAACGCCACCATGGATATCTGGCAACGCTGCCAAGGCCCGCAGCAGATCAAACCCTTGCGCGGGCGCCTGGTGCGCTTGGTTGAGAGCCAGGCCCAGGTCGCCACGCTGCAACTGGTCGATACCCTTGCCGAACAGGCGCTGCTCGAAGAACTGCTGGAAACCAGCAAACCGCCGCTGCCGCAGAGCGCCGAGCCGCTGCATTACCTGCTGAAAACCCCATTCCGTTATCCGCCGCTGCGCTGGGGCTCGCGCTTTGGTTCGGTGCATGAGCCGAGCCTGTTCTATGGCGCGCTGCGTATCGACACCGCCATGGCCGAGGCCGCGTATTACCGTTTTCTGCTCTGGGATGGTATGAGCATCGCGCCGCCGAGTGGGCGCATCCTTTCCGAGCATTGCACCTTCGAGGCGCGCTATCAGGTTGAGCGCGGTATTCAGTTGCAGCATCCGCCGTTTACGGACTTCCAGGCTGAGCTGAGTCACGCCAGTGCTTATCAACCTTGCCAGGCACTAGGCGCGGCGATGCGCGGATCAGGTGTTGAGGCGTTTGAATACCGGTCGGCGCGCTGTCCGCTGCAAGGCAATAACGTGGCGCTGTTTGTGCCCGCTGCGTTGGTGGAGAAGCGCCCGCGTAATTTGTTGAGCTGGTTATGCGAAACCACCGGCGACTATGTGGCATTCAAGAATGCCCAGGTTCCGGATACTCCCAGAGTCTTTCGTCTCGACGCCTATCAAGTGGAGGGACGCCTGCCGCGTCCGGCCTAGACAGGGCGGCTTTTTCAGGGCGTTTTGCCCTGAAAAAGGGCAGTGCGACGGTGTGACGCAGCAACTTGTGCACAATTGCGATGCGCCTTGTCAAGCAAGATGCAGTGCTTGACGTAAACCCTTGATTCTTTTTATTGATTTTATAAGTCAATGAAATATATGGATTTTTTACGCTGGTGAAAAAATCACCAGTTTGACCTTGGGCCCCACGCCATAGGCGCTGAGGCCGCTTGCTCCCATGTTATCCACGAAGTTATCCACAGCTTCTGTGGATTAACCCGAGCGCTTGCTCTAGACCGCCAGTCAGCGCCTTTTTGCAAGACTTTACCTGGCTGAAAAAAGGAGTAGAGTTGCGCGCCTTCCCGGCTACCGCTGCTTTTTATGCCTCGCGCAATCACTCGACTACCTATCGCTTCAACCTCGGTTCCTCGCCTGCCCACCCGTGTTGCGCTCTGGCTACTGGACAGTCCTCGCCTCGGTCATGCCCCTAGCGTCAAACGCTTTGCTGGTCATCTGCTCAAGCAGCCTGCTTTGCAGGGTGTGGTGCAGGCGCAGAGTCGGCTGGGGCAAATGCTGTGCCGTGATTGCGGCAACCCGCGTGATCGGCGCATGGGTTTTGAGCTGCTGCGCCAGGCCGCCCGCGCCGGCGATATGGGCGCCCAGCTGGAACTCGGCCAGCTGTATAGCCAGCCGCGCAACAATGAACCGCAACAGGCCCGTCATTGGCTGGAGCTAGCAGCGGGACAGGGTTCGCCAGAGGCGCAGCAACTGCTTAAACAGCTCTGACGCAGCCTAGAGTACTGGTTATACTGCCAGTACTTTTCTGCGGAGCTGCTTATGCCCATCGATCTCTCCACCGCACTGGCACCTGCGCTGCTCGGTTTTGCCGCCGCAGCAGTTCCTCTTCTATATATCGCTTGGTCGCTGCAACGCCGCCTGGCCAGTCAGCAGCTGGAATTCAGCCTGCTACAAGAGCGTCTGAATAATGCGCAGCTGGCTCAGACCGGCCTGACGGCGCAGCTGGAAGATTGCCGCGAGGAAGTCGCCGAGATCAGCGAGATCAAGGCCGATCAGCAGGCCGAACTGGCGGCGCTGCGTCGTGAAGCCGACTTGCTCCAGCAGGAGCGGCAGGTCGCCCGCGAAGCCGCTCAGGCTTGGAGCAATCAGCGCGAACAGCAGGAAGCTGAAATCCGCCGTCTGGATGCCCAGCGTGCTGCCCTTAGCGCCGAACTTAAAGAACAGCAGGACAGCCATCAACAGCGCCTGAGCGACCTGCAAGGCTCGCGCGATGAGCTGCGCGCGCAATTTGCCGAGCTGGCCGGGAAGATCTTCGATGAGCGCGAGCAGCGTTTTGCCGAAACCAGTCAGCAGCAGCTCGGCCAGTTGCTCGATCCGCTCAAGGAGCGCATCCAGTCTTTTGAAAAGCGTGTGGAAGAAAGCTATCAGCAGGAAGCCCGCGAGCGCTTTTCCTTGGGTAAAGAGCTGGAGCGTTTGCAACAGCTCAACCAGCGTTTGGGCGATGAGGCGACCAACCTGACCCGCGCCCTCAAAGGGCAGAAAACCCAGGGCAATTGGGGCGAACTGGTGCTGGAGCGCGTGCTGGAACACGCTGGTCTGGAAAAAGGCCGCGAGTACCAGACCCAGGTCAGCCTAAAGAGCGCCGATGGCGAGCGCTTTCAGCCGGATGTGCTGATTCAGTTGCCCGGCGACAAGCAGGTGGTGGTGGACGCCAAGGTCAGCCTCACTGCGTACCAGCAATATATTGCCGCTGAAGACGACGCCAGCCGACAGCTGTCGCTCAAACAGCATGTGCTGTCGCTGCGCAGCCATTTGAAAGGCTTGTCGCTCAAGGACTACCAGCGCCTGGAAGGCCTGCACAGCCTGGATTTCGTCTTGCTCTTCGTGCCGATCGAAGCCGCCTTCGCCGCAGCATTACAGGCTGATCCGGGTCTGTTTCAGGAGGCCTTCGATCAACACATCGTGATCGTCAGCCCGACCACGCTGCTGGCCACTTTGCGGGTGATCGACAGCTTGTGGCGGCAGGAGCGGCAAAGCCAGAACGCCCGCGAAATTGCCGAGCGCGCCGGCGCGCTGTACGACAAGTTCGTCGCCTTTATTCAGGATCTGGATGAAATGGGCGCGCGCCTGCAGCAACTGGATAAAGCCTATGCCGGCGCTCGCAACAAGCTCTGCGAGGGACGCGGCAATATCATCAGTCGGGTGGAAAACCTCAAGCTGCTCGGCGCCCGCGCCAGCAAAAGCCTGCCTGTTGAACTGCTCGAACAGGCGGCCGGAGTGATGGTGCTGGATGAAGCCAGCGAGTAGCACCTCTGTTGCCCCTGCAAGAGCCGAACCTGCCCGCTGTGCCGAACTGATAAATGGGGCTGAGGATTCCCGTCATATGTGCGGTTTACGCGTTTAGCCGCTCTTGCTTCGCAGTCGCAGGATGGTGTGCGGTGAACTCACGCAGCCATACGGCCAATTGCTGCGGCTCCACCAACAGTTGCCAGTGGCTGGCATTGACCTCGCGTCGCTGCAGCCTGGGTGCCCAGTGCTGCAACTGATCAAACAGTTGCGGCCGCACAAAGCGGTCGCAGGTCGGCACAATCAGCTGCACCGGCACCTGCGTATGACGCAGGCGCGGGGTGAACAGGCTGCGGATAAAGTTGGCGCGGTACAGTTTGACCCCGTGCACACCGTCCGAGCGTTGACTGCTGCTGATTGGCACATTGCGCAGCCCTTCGACTTTGTGCAGCAGCTGGGGCCAGGCGCGGTCCAGGCCCAGGCGCCAGGTCAGCTCGGGCAGCAGTGGGGTGTGGAACATCGCGATATACCAGGAGCTGAGCAACTGGCCGAGCACCTGCAGCAGCGAGCGCGGCGTCTTCTGTTTGAGCTTGTCGCGCATCCAGTGGCCGACATGGTCCAGGCAAGGCCCGGAGATGCTGGTGTAGGAGGCCAGTAATGGTTGAATGCGTGGCTCGGTGACTGCCTCCCAGGCCTGAATCGAGCCCCAGTCATGGGCCACCAGATGCACCGGCTGATCGGGGCTGAGGGCCTTGATCACCGCCTCCAGATCATTCGCCAGTTTCTCTAGGTGATAGTCCAGGCGCTTGCGTGGAATATCCGATGCGCCAAAGCCGCGCACGTCGTAGGCGATGATCTGGTAGTTGCCGGCCAGCTCGCGCACCAGGGGTAGCCAGATTTCGTGGTTGTCCGGGTAGCCGTGCACCAGCAGCAGAGTCGGGCCGTTCGGGTTGCCCCAGCGGTAGGCCGCCAGCTGCACACCATCGCCCTGAATCCAAAGCTGTTCGGCCTGCAGCTCTTTATATGGCAGCACTGCTGGCGCGTTCATACGACCGTCCGATGCAGAGCGAGCGTTAGTGAGTGGCGCTGGGTGATAAAGGCGAGGGCAATGGGCATGCGGCGTCTCCGGATTGTCATGGCTGACCGTTACATCATTCGATGTCTCGGCTAGTGTTGGACGCTCGGGTGGAATCTGCCTAGCCAACTTTTGGGCTAATAGCAGGGCCTGTTACGGTGTTACTGGGGAGGCTGGAACCCCTCTGCAATAGGGCTATGCGCGGGTTGTACGCGGGCAGATGAGCCGCTTGGCAAAGTAAATCCAGCCCTTGGTTAGGGGGGGTATTGCCGTATTGCAGGGGCTGCTATGCAAGCAGCAGTAATGCCGCCGCGCCGGCCAGCAGACCGACACCCATCACCGGCAGGGTCATCAGCGCCAGCTTGCGGCCACCGATCAAGGCGACCAGAAAGCCTTTGACTAGGCTGTTGCTTAGCGCTGCGAGAAAGATTCCCTGCACCGCTACCTGAGCATGCAATTCGCCCTTGGCGCTGCGCGCCAGTGACAGGGTGATGGCATCCACATCGGCTAGCCCCGAGAGCAGTGCCACCAGGTAGACGCCGATATCGCCAAGCCAGTGCTGCGCGCCTTCGACCATCAATAGAATCAGCGCCAGCAACGCAGCAAAGCGCAGCGCCGGGCCCAGCTCGAAGGGGTTTTTCAGCGGCGGCTCAGCCTGTTCTTCACTCTCCGTTCCGGCGCGGCGGTAGTACAGCAGCGCGCCGCACGCGTATACCAGAGTGGCGATGCCCAGCGGCCAGACCAGCTGTGGCAGCAAGCTGGCGTTGACCAAGCCGACTTCCAGCAGCACGCGTGGAAACATCAGAGCCGAGGTGGCGAGCAGGCCACAGGCGAGGATTGCTTGCAGATTGCGGCCCTGAGCCAGGCGCGCCAGGGTCACGGTCATCGCCGTGGACGACACCACGCCGCCGAGCAGCGCGGTGATCAGCAGTCCATGACGCGTACCTACCAGGCGAATCGCCACATAGGCGGCAAAGCCGATACTGGCGATTAGCACCACCATCCACCAGATGGCGTAGGGGTTGAAGGCTTGCCACGGGCCGTAACCCTGATTGGGCAGCGCTGGCAGCAACACCAGGGAGATAAACAGCAGCTTCAGTGCGCCGGAAACTTCCGCCTCGCTGAGCCTTTGCAGGGCGCCGTGCAGGGATTGCTTGAGGCTCAGCAGCAGTGCCACCGCGACTGCGCCGGCCGCCGCTAATCCAGCATAGCCGGCCATGGCCAGGCTGCCGAGCAGAAAAGTGATCAGCAGCGCTACTTCGCTGGTCAGGCCCAAGTCGCCCAGGCGTTGCAGTTCGCCAAAGTAGGAAGCCACTACCAGCAGGGCGAAACCGGTAAAGATCACCGCCCAGGCCACCACGCCGAAGTGTTCGCCCAGCAGCATGGCAAAGGCGCCGAGCAGGCTGCTCAGGGCGAAGGTACGAATCCCCGCTACCAGCTGGGTGTCCTCGGTATTACGCCCCTGCCAGCCACGCTCGGCACCAATCAGCAGGCCGGCGGCCAGGGCGCTGGCGAAGTTCAGCAAGGTGTCGAGGGCTTCCGGCATGAGCAGATCCTGGGCGGGTAATGCTGGCAGTCTAGCCAGTGGGGGTTAGGCTGTATTGCGGCAGGTCAGCCTGCGGCGTTATTGCAGCGCAAGATTGTTCAAGACGCCGCGATCGGGATGCGCCAGGCTATGCAGCAAAGGAGGGTGCATGAGCCGTTTGCAGCAGTTTCTCTACGGGTGTCGCGACAGCATCCCGATGATTGTCGGCATTCTGCCGTTTGGTCTGGTCTATGGCGCATTGGCCAGCCTGGCTGGGCTGAGCCTGGGGCAGGCGCTGGGTATGTCCCTGCTGGTGTATGCCGGTTCCGCGCAATTCATTGCCATCAGCCTGCTGACACTGGGCAGCGGCATGGTGGTGATTCTGCTCACCACGCTGGTGGTCAATCTACGCCATGTGCTCTATAGCGCCGCATTGCAGCCTTATGTCGGCAAGCTGTCGCAGCGCTGGCGGGTGCCGCTGGCGTTCGGCCTGACTGATGAAACCTTCGCCGTGGTGCAGCGCCGTTATCTGGCGCGCGGCATGACCGAGCACGGCCAGTGGTATCACGCCGGCGTGGCACTGGCGTTGTACCTGTCCTGGGTGTCCAGCTCGCTGGTAGGGGCGTTGTTTGGTCAGAGTGTGCCGAACCTGGCGGGCTGGGGCCTGGACTTCGCCATGCTGGCGACCTTTATCGGCATTGTGGTGCCAGCGCTGCGCAATCAACCGCAGATTGCTGCCGCTCTGGTAGCCGGTGCGGTGGCGCTGCTGTGCCATGCCTGGCCTTACAAGCTGGGGCTGATGGCCGCTGCGCTCAGTGGCATTGCGGTCGGTGTATGGCTTGAGCGTCGCAAACCGTCGGTGACTGCCGGGGAGGGCGCGTGATGGATACCTGGCTGCTGATTCTCGGCATGGCGCTGATCACCTTTGCAATTCGCTACAGCCTGTTTGCCTTTCCCGATTTGCGTTTCCCGCCGCTGGTGCGGCAGGGGCTGCATTACGTGCCGACTGCCGTGCTGAGTGCCATTGTCCTGCCGGGCATGCTGATCCCCGATGGCCAGCAGTGGGCGTTCAGCCTGGATAATGCCTACCTGTTGGCCGGGCTGGCGACTATTGCCATCGCTGCATTGACCCGGCATCTGCTGGCTACCATCGGCGGTGGTCTGCTGGTGTTTTTTATGGTGCGTTGGTTGTTGGGTCAGTTACCCCTGTAAGCAGGGTTATTTGCCGCCTGGATTTGTAGAAAATGCAGCAAAAGGCATGTTTCGCTGTGGCTTTGTCGGGGGCTCTTGCAGTCAAATGCCTAACACTGGCCACTCTAGACAGGTACACGGACGATGACCGAACACTCTCAATTCGCATTGCTGGGTAAAAAGCGCTTTTTGCCGTTTTTCCTGACCCAGTTGCTGGGGGCCTTCAACGACAATATCTTCAAGCAGTCACTGATTCTCGCCATCTTGTTCAAAATCAGCTCAAGCGCTGACAAGGATCTGCTGGTCAATCTCTGTGCCTTGCTGTTTATTCTGCCGTTCTTTCTGTTCTCGGCTCTGGGTGGGCAGTTTGGTGAGAAATTCGCCAAGGACTCGCTGATCCGCAAGATCAAGTTCGCCGAAATTATCATCATGTTGTTGGGGGCTGTTGGCGTGGTCATCGGCAATCTGCCGCTGATGCTTGCCGTGCTGTTTGCCATGGGCACCCAGTCGGCGCTGTTCGGCCCGGTTAAGTATTCGATCCTGCCGCAGCACCTTGAAGAGCAGGAGCTGGTGGGTGGCAACGCCTTAGTGGAGATGGGTACTTTCCTGGCCATTCTCGCCGGCACCATTGGCGCCGGCATCATCATGGCCAGCAGTGCTTATGCACATATCGTTGCAGTGGCTGTGGTGCTGGTGGCGATACTCGGCTATCTGGCCAGCCGGGGTATTCCTGCCGCCTCGGCGGCCATGCCGCAGCTCAAACTGGACTGGAACATCCTGCGTCAGTCCTGGGCGACGATGAAGCTTGGTCTGGGTCAGCGCCCGGCCGTGTCGCGTTCGATGGTCGGTAACTCGTGGTTCTGGTTTCTCGGCGCGGTATACCTGACGCAAATTCCGGCCTATGCCAAAGAGTGGCTGTACGGCGATGAAAGCGTGGTCACGCTGATTCTCACCGTGTTCTCGGTCGGGATCGCGCTGGGCTCGATGCTCTGCGAGCGCATGAGCGGGCACAAGGTGGAAATTGGCCTGGTGCCGTTCGGCTCGATCGGCCTGACCCTGTTCGGCATTCTGCTCTGGTGGTTTTCCGGCGGCTTCCCCGAAGCAGCAGTGGCGCATGACTGGCTCGCGGTGCTGAGCATTGGCCAGGCCTGGTGGATTCTCGGCTCGATTCTCGGTATCGGTCTATTCGGCGGCTTTTATATCGTGCCGCTGTATGCGCTGATCCAGTCGCGCACGGTGGAGCATGAGCGGGCGCGGGTGATTGCCGCCAACAACATCCTCAATGCGCTGTTTATGGTGATCTCGGCGATTGTCTCGATCCTGTTTCTCAGCGTTGCTGAGCTGTCGATTCCGCAGCTGTTCCTGACCATTTCGCTGATGAACATCGCGGTCAACAGCTACATCTTTAAGATCGTCCCCGAATTCACCATGCGCTTTATGATCTGGCTGCTCAGTCACTCGATGTATCGGGTTGAGCACAAGGGGCTGGAGGCGATTCCCGATGAGGGGGCGGCAGTGCTGGTGTGCAACCACGTGTCGTTTGTCGATGCGCTGCTGATCGGCGGTGCAGTGCGCCGGCCGGTGCGCTTTGTCATGTACTACAAGATCTACAACCTGCCGGTGCTCAACTTTATCTTCCGCACCGCCGGCACTGTGCCTATTGCTGGGCGCAACGAAGACCTGCTGATCTACGACGCTGCTTTCAAGAAAATCGCCGAATACCTGCGCAATGGCGAAGTGGTGTGCATCTTCCCGGAAGGCAAGTTGACCACCGATGGTGAGCTGAATGAGTTCAAAAATGGTATCGAGCGCATCGTCGAAGCCAACCCGGTGCCGGTGATTCCCATGGCGTTGCAGGGCTTGTGGGGTAGCTTTTTCAGTCGTGATCCGCATAAGGGCTTGTTCAAGCGCCTGTGGTCGCGCATCACCCTGGTGGCCGGTTTGCCGGTTACGCCCGAACTGGTCAAGCGCGAGTTGCTGCAGGCCCAGGTGGCGGAGTTGCGCGGTGAGCGGCGTTAAACCACAGAGATGAAAAAGCCCGCCAATTTGGCGGGCTTTTTTGTGCAGCTTTGGCGGCTTAGTGGCTGAGTTTTAGCCCGATCAGGCCACAGACGATCAGCGCCACGCTGGCGATACGCAGCAGCGTCACGGCCTCGCCAAACAGCATGATGCCGGCAATCACCGTGCCCACGGCACCGACACCGGTCCAGATTGCATAGGCGGTGCCCAGGGGCAATTCCTTCATGGCCAGGCCAAGCAATGCCAGGCTGACGATGATCGCCGCAACAGTCAGGAGAGTGGGGAGAGGGCGGGTAAAGCCGTCGGTGTATTTCAGGCCAACAGCCCAGCCTACTTCGAACAGGCCGGCCAACAGCAGAATGAACCAGGACATACAAACCTCCAAAACAGATAGAGGGGCCGTCCCGTGGTGATCACTCGCAGAGTGGTGAGGTCGTCCTCACGCTGTGCAGTATTTTGCACATTGGCAGGGGTAGGGCAAGCCGCAGAGGACCAGTGGTCTGTTTCTCTGCGGCCTTACAATGGTTTAAATCCCCTGCGGAATCTCTTCGCCGCCAAGGGCTTCGAACAGCGCCGGGAGGAAGTCCACCAGGGTCAGCATCATCAGGGTGAAGCTGGCGTCCTGCTGGCCGAGGTCGTCGTCGCCACCGTCCTGTTCGGCTTGATCCTGCAGCAGGTCTTCGAAGCGCAGGCGCTTGACCACCAGCTTGTCGTCGAGCACAAAGGACAGCTTGTCCTGCCAGGCCAGTGACAGTTGAGTGACCTGCTTGCCCGAACTCATGTGCAGCTGAATTTCATCGCTGGTCAGGTCCTGGCGCTTGCAGCGCACCACGCCGCCATCTTCATGGGTGTCGCGCAGTTCGCACTCATCCAGCACGTGGAAGTCTGGAGCGGCCTGCTGAACCTTGACCCAATCGGTGAGGGTGGCACTTGGCGCGATCTTCACGGTCAGTGGACGCACTGGCAGCGAGCCGATGGCTTCGCGCAGGGTCGACAGCAGGTCTTCGGCGCGCTTGGCGCTGGCCGAGTCAACCAGGATCAGGCCCTGCTTGGGGGCGATAGCGGCGAAGGTGGCGGATTTACGGATAAAGGCGCGCGGCAGGAAGGTCTGCACGATTTCATCCTTGAGCTGATCGCGCTCCTTCTTGTAAACCTTGCGCATCTGCTCGGCTTCGATCTCGTCGACTTTGTCCTTCAGCGCATCGCGCACCACGCTGCCCGGCAGGATGCGTTCTTCCTTGCGTGCGGCGATCAGCAGGAAATCACCGCTGACGTGCACCAGCGGCGCATCGCCGCCTTTACCGAAGGGGGCGATAAAACCGTAGGTGCTGAGCTCCTGACTGGCGCAGGAGCGGGCCGGTTTAGCTAACAGCGCCGTTTCGAGCGCCTCGGCATCAAACGGGATGTCCTGGGTGAGGCGATAGACCAGCAGGTTACGAAACCACATAAGAGGGTGTATCTCCATTAACGGACCTGCCGGCAGCGGCAGGTATCACAAGTCGTCAGTACCCTATGCGGGTGCTGTTTCAGGTTGGCCGCAGCGCTATGACCCGTTGGGCAACCTGTGCGTTGCATTCGGGGCGCATTATTCCCCCGAGTGGTGCTTGAGGCCAAGTCTGCGCTAAGCCTTTGCTGCATCAATAAAAAATTTTCAAAACAGTGCTTGCCAAGGTGCGGATCGCTCTCTAGAATGCGCCCCACTTCGAGAGTGAAGGGTGATTAGCTCAGCTGGGAGAGCATCTGCCTTACAAGCAGAGGGTCGGCGGTTCGATCCCGTCATCACCCACCAACTCGCCTTTTGAAGTTACGCGCAGCGGTAGTTCAGTCGGTTAGAATACCGGCCTGTCACGCCGGGGGTCGCGGGTTCGAGTCCCGTCCGCTGCGCCATTTTATCCTCGCTTCATCCCCTCTGTGACATATCGCAATACCTCGCAAAATCCTTTCTGAATAATCAGCTAAACATCTGAACTTATACGCATTTTCTGTCTCCTAACACGGTAGCCAGTGATCGCGGCAGCCTGCTAAGCTCGCGCTTTCACACCATTTGCCCTAGGGCGCACCGGACAAGGAACAAGCATGAAACAGCATCGTTTAGCAGCGGCGGTCGCCCTGGTAGGTTTGGTTCTCGCAGGTTGCGATTCGCAAACCAGTGAAATCACCCTGGAAACCCCAGCACAGAAAGCGTCCTACGGTATCGGCCTGAACATGGGCAAAAGCCTGGCTCAGGAAGGCATGGATGACCTGGATTCCAACGCCGTTGCTCAAGGCATCGAAGACGCCATTGGCAAGAAAGAACAGCGTCTAAAAGACGAAGAGCTGATCGAGGCCTTTGCCTTCCTGCAAAAACGTGCCGAAGAGCGCATGGTTACTCTGAATGAAGAGTCGGCCAAAGCCGGCAAGAAGTTCCTGGAAGACAACGCCAAGCGTGAAGGCGTGACCACCACCGCTTCCGGCCTGCAGTACGAAGTTGTGAAGAAGGCCGACGGCGCTCAGCCTAAAGCCACTGACGTGGTGACTGTTCACTACGAAGGCAAGCTGACCGATGGCAGCGTGTTCGACAGCTCGGTTGAGCGTGGCAGCCCGATTGATCTGCCGGTTAACGGCGTGATCCCAGGTTGGGTTGAAGGCCTGCAGCTGATGCATGTTGGCGAGAAGTACAAGCTGTACATCCCAAGCGAGCTGGCATACGGCGAGCAGAGCCCGACTCCGGCCATTCCAGCCAACTCGGTGCTGGTGTTTGATCTGGAGCTGATTGCGATCAAAGACGCCGCCGCTCAAGAGTAATTTTCAGCGTTTCCTGACAACGCCCCGTCTCGACGGGGCGTTGTCGTTTTTGCAGGCTGCTTTCGGCACTTTTCGCTTGACTGGAGTGTCTCAGTGGGTGTGTGAAATGGGGGTGGTGTTACGGTTATGCACATTTCTAAAATTAGCCGTGACGGATTAGGGTAACTTTCTTATAGAAACCCTTTGCCATTTTTAACTTATTGATTTATATGATTTTTTACTGTGTGGGCAAAAAATGTTCGATCTATGGCGAGGCCGCATGAGCTGGGCGTTTGCCAGGGTTATCGAGAAACTGTTCACAAGGTTATCCACAGCTTTAGTGGATAACCATGGCCAGCCCAGCCCGTGCGCGGGTTGCCGGGAGAAAGCGATGAAAGCACCGAAGAATTTCGCGCGTTACCAGTTTTTAGCCAAGCGTTTCCTCAAGCTTGGACGGTTACCGGCATTGCTATTATCCGTCGCCCGAAAGCGTGAAAAACTTGGCAGCGGCTTTGCGGAGTTGGTCGATCAGCTGAAATTGCTGCAGGCGCTTTGCCTGGCTTGGTGGCGCGGTGAGTATCGGGCCATCGACTCGCGTGCCTTAATGGCCGTAGTCGCGGCTTTGGTGTACTTCGTGACGCCGCTTGATGCTATGCCCGACTGGCTGTTTGGCATCGGCCTGGTTGATGATTTGGCAGTGCTGGCCTGGGTGTTGCGTACTTGGCAGGCGGAGCTGGCGGCGTTTCAGCAGTGGCGAACGGCCCAGGCACCTGAAGTGCTGCGGGTTGTTGAGCGGCTACCAGAGCTGGATGAGTCGCTGAAACCAGTGCAGGGACGTGTGGAGTAGCGGGGCGAAGGCTTATATTTTGTTGAGCATCTGTTCGATCAGGCCCTTGTCGCGCAACTCTTGCAGTGTTCTGTCCAGTAACTCGGCGCTGACCGGCAATTGAGGGCTGTACGTGCAGTGCATGTTGTAGCGTTCGATTACCCAGGGGTTTATCCGTAGCGGTGTATCAGCGCGTTTGGCCAGCTGGAAGCGCAGTGGCCGGCGCATGTCGATGATCGCGTCTAGGCGCTGTTTGTGCAGCAGGTTAAGCCCGGCACTGTGGTCACGCAGATCTTGGCGGATGATCTGCTGCTTGGCGAACGCCTCCATCAGTTCTTCGCTGTAGACGTAACCCAGTTGAGTGCCTACGGTCTTGCCGTGGAGTTCGTGCAGGTTGCTGATTGGCGCATGCTGACTGTGCAATAGCAGCACGTCCTCTTCGCTGTAGAGTGGGGCTGACCAGTGATAGCGCTCCGGTTTGTCTATCCATTGCGGGTTGCTGTTGCAGATCACATGGATACGCCCGCGCTGCATAAATTCATCAATGCGTTTATTTGGCGTTTCAACAAATGCTGCGTCGA
This sequence comes from Pseudomonas sp. 9AZ, assembly GCF_902506525.1. Taxonomy (NCBI): domain Bacteria; kingdom Pseudomonadati; phylum Pseudomonadota; class Gammaproteobacteria; order Pseudomonadales; family Pseudomonadaceae; genus Pseudomonas; species Pseudomonas sp. 9AZ. The sequence continues at coordinate 2,687,097 of NZ_LR733840.1, read as the reverse complement.
AGCCCAGCTGCTGACTGGCCAATTGGCCCAGCTGGTAGATGAAGCCACCACGTAATTGCTGCTCGTGGACATCGACATAGGGCATGCCATCAGCCGTAGCGAAACCCCAGCGCAGCTCATCTGCGCAGGCCCAGCCACCGCAGCTAATCAACAGTATTGTTATCAGTGTGCGCAAACCAGCCCCCAGCTACCGCTTGATAACCTGGTGGCAGTATAGATCACGCTCTTTATCGTGCCGGGCTGTTAAGATGGCCGCCTGTTCTGGAGTTGCCGAGAGTGATGGAAGTGCTCTGCATGGAGATTTACAGATGAATGTGCAAGTGATCGAGCGCGATGGTCAGCCTGAATATGCAGTGCTGCCCTGGGCGCAGTATCAGGCTTTGCTGCAGGCTGCTGGACAGGTGCCTAAGGCAGCTGCTGTGGTAGCCGATAGCAACAAGCCGACGTTGGATCAGCTGGCAGCCTTACGTGAGGCTAAAGGTATGAGTGCTGAGCAGCTGGCACGCAATGTCGGCATCAGCCCGCATTACCTGGGCATGATCGAGAGCGGCGAACGCCAGCCCGACGCAGCCATCCAGCGTGCGCTGGCCTGGCATCTTGGTGTCGATGGTTGGGAGGCACAGTCTTGAGCGTAAGCATCAGTCGGCAACACTGGCAGGCGTTGCTCGGTGAGCTTGAAGATGCCCAGCGTCAACGTCACCTGCTTACCTACCGTGCCTTGATCGAGCGCTTGGCCTTGCCTAGCCCTGCAATGCAGACGTTAGCCGCCGCGCTGGAGCATCTGGCGGCACTGGATGCGCGAGCCGAGCGCCCGTTGCGCAGTGCACTGGTGATCAGTCAGGGAGCCAGCCGCTTGCCGCGTACTGGCTTCTTCGAGTGTGTAAGCCGTCTGGGCCGCTTCAGTGGTGCATCCGATGGCATAGCTGCTGCCTCCTGGCATGCTGCTGAAGTGGCGCGTGTGTTCGAGTTCAGCTACCCGGAAGAGGCCTGATGTTCGGCGCACTGCGAGCCCGTATCGGCTATCTGATTGCGCGCCGCCTGTTCCACTGGAGCGGGTTGGTTAAGCAGCCGCAGGCCTGGCGTTGGATGGAAGGGCAGTTTGCGCGCATGGCTGCGTTGGGCGATACCCAGGCGCAAAGTTTCTATGGGCATATCCTGCTGTTTCGTGGCCAAGGCCTGGGCGCTCGCAACGAGGGTCGACGGTTACTCAGTTTGGCGGCCACGGCTGGCGATGCCAAGGCCGCTTACCAGCTAGGTGTGTTGAGTCTGTCGGGTGATGCTCAGCAGGCAGCAGATGCCGCCAAGGCTGTTGAATGGTGGACGCTGGCTGCGCAGGCGGGGCACCCAGCTGCGGCCTATCGCTTGGCTGAGTTGTACCGCAGTGGTGCGGCAGGTGTTGACGCTGATGCCGTGCAAGCCGAGCATTTCGCGGCGTTATCCAATCGCCTGAGCGGCCTCTGATCTTGCCTCCAGGTACTGCCATCAGGCTGCCGAATCCGCCTGGGTGTCGATGATATGCAGGCTATAGCCCGGCACGGCCTTGGCATGACGCTTGGCCTCTGAGGCCATTGCCGCCAGCTGGCTCGCATCCAATTGCGCACACTGCTCGGGGTGGACGTGAACGACACCCAGAGACAAAGACAGCAGGGCATATTCCTGGCGTTTGCCACTGCGGTCATGGGCGATAAAGCAGCCTGCATGCAGGTCTTCTTCACGGTAGAAACGTCGGCACTGGCTCTGGAAATCCTCCGGTAGGCGATTGAGCCGTGCGCGCCAGTCCTGCGAGCCGAGTACCAAGAGAAAATCATCACCGCCGATGTGGCCGACAAAGTCCCGCGACGGATCAACTCTGTCATTCAGGCACTGCGCCAGGCTCAGCAACACCTCATCACCTTTGGCATAGCCGTAGATGTCATTGAACGGCTTGAAGTTGTCGATATCCACATAGCACACCACCACTTCACGACACTGTTGCAGCAGACGAGTCAGGCACTGCTGGATCGGCACATTGCCTGGTAGCAGGGTCAGTGGGTTGGCATAACGGGCCTGCTGGATTTTCAGTTCGGTGATCAGCTTAAGAACATCGATTACTCGGCCGAGCCCGATGTAGCCGCCGTCCTCAATGATGATGAAATCTTCTTCGATGCGTTGGCGGGCGCGGCTGGTGAGCAGGCGGCTGACTTGTTGCAGCGACTGGCTGCATTCTACCGCCAGGTAGTCATCACTCATCAGGCGGCTGATCGGTTTGCGGGCGAACAACTCGTTGGCGAAGGGTTTGAGCAAGGCCTCGGCCAGCGAGTGACGGTGAACGATGCCGACGGGTTGCTGCGCGGGGTTGAGCACTGCCAGCGAGTTCAGGTTGGCCTGGGCGCGAAACAGTTCCAGCACCTCGCTGGTCGGTGTGCTCAGGGCCACGGCTTGTTGTGTGTTGAGTAGGCCACGCAGGTCGCTGGACTCTTCGCTGAGTGGGCTGCTGCTGGTGGTGCTAGGCAATAGATTGAGGGCATCACGCGGCGGCTGCTCCTGCGGGCGGCAGAGCAGATAACCTTGCAGCAGGTCGACGCCCATTTCGGCGAGTACGGCCAGCTCCTCGGGCAGTTCGATGCCTTCAGCGATGACCTGGGCACGGGAGGCTTTGGCCATTTTCAGGATCGAGCCGACGAACTCGCGTTTGACCGCATCCTGATGAATGCCGTCGATAAAGTGGCGATCAATCTTTACGTAGTCCGGGCGCAGCTCCGACCACAAACGCAGGCTGGAATAACCGGCGCCAAGGTCATCCAGGGCGATGGAAAAGCCCATGGCGCGGTAGTGGTGCAGTGCGGTGTCGAGCAGGGCGAAATCGTCAGTGGGCGATTGCTCGGTCAGTTCGATCACCACTTGGCTCGGCGGAATGCCCAGGGTTTGCAACAGTTGTAAGGTGCGTCCCGGTTGGTGTTTGGGCTCCATCAGCGAGTCGGGCGAGACGTTGAGGAACAGTTTGCCGTCAAGCTTGAGCTGGCTGAATCGCTGGCAGGCATTCTTGCGGCACAGCAACTCCAGTTCACTCAGGCGGCCCGCGCTGCGCGCCACAGCGAACAGGTTGATCGGCGAGTGCAGGGCGCTGTTGGACGGGCCGCGGCTGAGGGCTTCGTAGCCCAGAATGCGTCGTTCGGAGAGCGAAAAAATCGGTTGAAACAAGCTGTGCAGGTCGCCATTGGCGAGGATGGAGTCCAACGCGCTGAACTGCTCGGTGACGATCATGGCGGCTCTCTGTGCATAAAAAAACGGGGACTGGCATTGCTACCAGTCCACGCATTTCACGACAGTTTGATGACCCTTTGATGACGCTCGCTGTTTTACTGTTTTGCCAGGCGCGTATTCAAGCCCAAGTAGTCGAGCAGGATGCGTCCGCTTTCGGCGAGGTAGGCGTCATCTTCCGGCTTGGTTTTCTCATCTTCAACCGGCAGGGCGTCTTCGTCTTCTTCCTTTAGTTTGTTCAGCAGGCTTTCGCCTTTTGCTTTGCGGCGGCTGTTCTCGATGGCGAGCTGCTGGCCTTCGATATCGGCCTGCTGAGCGCGGCGTTTGGTTTCATTGAGGCTGACGGTGGTTTCTTCCATCAGCTTCTGCGCCAGTTGCAGGCGTTCACGGGCGAAGGTGAAGTCCGGGTTCTGGGCGGTACGGCCTTCAAAACGGCTTTGTAGTTCGGCGAGGAACGGCTTGATTGGGTCCAACTCCGGTTTGATCGCCGGCTTGATGCTGTCCCACGGCAGGGCCTCGGGCAGAGCGCTCTCTCCGATTTCCTTGGTGTCCATGATATCCGGGTAGCGAATATCGGGAATCACCCCCTGGTGTTGGGTGCTCTGCCCGGAGACGCGGTAGAACTTGGCCAGGGTCAGCTTCAGTTCGCCATGGTTGAGCGGCTGGATGGTTTGCACGGTGCCTTTGCCGAAGGTCTGGCCGCCGAGAATCAGTGCGCGGTGATAGTCCTGCATCGCGCCGGCGAAAATCTCTGAAGCCGAGGCCGACAGTCGATTGACCAGCACGGCCATGGGGCCTTTGTAGTAAATGCCGGTATTTTCGTCGGCCAGTACGTCAACGCGACCATCGCTGTTGCGTACCAGCACGGTCGGGCCCTGGTCGATAAACAGGCCAGTCAGTTCTGTGGCTTCCTGCAGCGAGCCGCCGCCGTTGTTGCGCAGGTCAATCACCACGCCGTCGACTTTTTCCTTCTCCAGTTCGGTGAGCAGGCGTTTGACGTCACGGGTGGTGCTTTTGTAGTTCGGGTCGCCGGCACGGAAGGCTTTGAAGTCCAGGTAGAACGCCGGTATCTCGATAACCCCGAGCTTGTAGTCGCGGTTATCGTGCTTGAGGTTGAGAATGGACTTTTTCGCAGCTTGCTCTTCCAGCTTCACAGCCTCACGGGTAATGGCGACTACCTTGCTGGTTTGATCATTTGGCGCATTGCTCGCGGGGATCACCTCCAGGCGCACTTGTGAGCCTTTCGGGCCACGAATCAGCTTGACCACTTCATCCAGACGCCAGCCGATCACGTCGACCATTTCCTTGCTGCCCTGGGCTACACCGATAATTTTGTCGGCGGGTGCGATCTGCTTGCTCTTTTCTGCCGGGCCAGCCGGTACCAAGCGCACAACCTTGACGTGTTCGTTGTCGCTTTGCAGCACGGCGCCAATACCTTCGAGCGACAGGCTCATATTGATATCAAAGTTTTCCGCGTTGTCCGGCGACAGGTAGGTGGTATGCGGGTCGTAGGACATGGCAAAGGCATTGATATAAGCCTGGAACACGTCTTCACCGCGGGTCTGCTTGAGGCGCGCGAGCTGGTTGTTATAACGCTTGGTCAGCAGCTCCTGGATCGCCTTGGGCTCTTTGCCGGCAATTTTCAGTCGTAGGACTTCATCTTTAACTCGCTTGCGCCACAAGTCATCGAGCTCGGCAAGATCTTTGACCCAGGGGGCATTCTCGCGGTCAATCAGTAATGTTTCGTCGGTGTTGAAATCGAGCGTGTCGACACCGTTTTCGAGCATATTCAGGGTGAACTGCAGGCGGCTCTGCAAACGCTCCAAGTGGCGTTTGTAGATGACAAAGCCTGGCTGCAGGTCGCCGTTTTTCAACAGGTCGTCAAAGCGCGTGCGCCATTGATCGAACTCGGCGATATCGGAAGCAATAAAGTAGCTGCGCGAGGGGTCGAGCATCTTCAGGTAGCCCTGATAGATCTTTTCCGAGCGCTCGTCATTCAGTGGTGGCTTGTTGTAGTGATGGCGCTTCAACAACTCCACGACGTTGAGGCTGGCGATAACCTGTTCGCGGTCAGGCTGCAGGTATTCCCAGGAGTCGTCACTGGTGGTTTTCGCCGCGAGCGGTAGAGCGCTCAGGGCAAACGAAAAGGCGAGGGTGACGCTGAGTAGGGATCGCTTCATGCTAATTCGACGTGTGGGCAGTTGATAACGCATATTAGGCCGTCTTTAAGGGCGCCAGGTTCCATCGGCGCAATGCAAAAGCCCGGCGGTCAGCGCCGGGCTCGGTTCAAATGCACTATGGAGGCAGCGTGAAGGCATTGCAAGGCGTTGAAGGCCGTGTGGAATGGGCGCAACACCCCGCGCCGGCCTGTGATGTAGGGGAAATTCGCATCCGTGTAGCGGCTGCCGGGTTGAATCGTGCCGACTTGTTGCAGCGGGCTGGGCTTTATCCGCCGCCGCCTGGCGCCAGCGAGGTGCTTGGGCTGGAGTGCGCCGGTATCGTCAGCGAAGTGGGTGCCGGTTGCGACTGGAAAGTAGGCGACAGGGTGTGCGCGCTGTTAAGCGGTGGCGGTATGGCCGAAGAGGTCGTGGTTGATGCACGGCACGCCTTGCCGGTGCCCGAAGGCATGACGCTGGCTGAAGCGGCAGCGTTGCCGGAGGTGTACGCCACAGCCTGGCTCAATCTGTTCCAGTTAGCGGCGTTGAAACCAGGACAGAAGGTACTACTGCATGCCGGCGCCAGTGGCGTGGGTTCGGCAGCCATTCAATTGTGTAAAGCCTTTGGCAGCCCTTGCTGGGTCAGCGTCGGCTCTGCTGAGCGGCTGACCTACTGTGAAAGCCTGGGCGCTCAGGGCGGGGTACTGCGCGGTGAAGAGCAACTGCAGGCACTGCGCGATTTTGCTCCGTTCGATGTGATTCTCGACCCGGTAGGCGGCAGCTACGCCGCGCTTAACCTGGATTTGCTGGCTGTGGATGGCCGCTGGGTAAACATCGGCTTGCTCGGCGGACGCAAGGCTGAGATCGATCTGGCGGTGGTATTGGGCAAGCGCATTGCGTTGATCGGCTCGACCCTGCGCAATCGTGATGAGCAATTCAAGGCTGATCTGCTGCGCGATTTGCAGCAATTTGTCTGGCCGCTTTTCGCCGAAGGGCGCCTTAAGCCGCAACTTCAGCAGGCTTATGCGCTCAAAGATGCCGAGGCCGCCTTTGCTGCGTTGGCGAGCAATCAGGTCAACGGCAAGCTGGTGCTGGTCATAGACTCAACCTTGGAGTGAAGCCTAGGGTCGATTGGCTTAATCAATCGGAATCATGGCGGCAATCAATAAGCTTTTTTTGCACAAGGCGCTAAGATGCGCCCTGTAAATTTCTAACCCTCAACAAGGAATCAGAGATGAATCTCATCAACACCCAAGTTCAACCGTTCAAGGCTAACGCTTTCCACAACGGCAAATTCATCGAAGTTACCGAGCAGTCCCTGAAAGGCCAGTGGTCGGTACTGATCTTCATGCCAGCTGCCTTCACCTTCAACTGCCCGACTGAGATCGAAGACGCTGCCAACAACTACGCTGCGTTCCGCGATGCCGGCACTGAAGTTTACATCGTCACCACCGACACCCATTTCTCCCACAAAGTCTGGCACGAAACTTCGCCAGCTGTAGGTAAGGCTCAGTTCCCGCTGGTGGGTGATCCAACCCACGCTCTGACCCGCGCTTTCGGCGTGCACATCGAAGAAGAAGGCTTGGCCCTGCGTGGCACCTTCCTGATCAACCCGGAAGGCGTGATCAAGACCGTTGAAATCCACTCCAACGAAATCGCTCGTGACGTATCGGAAACCCTGCGCAAGCTGAAAGCTGCTCAGTACACCGCTGCTCACCCAGGCGAAGTGTGCCCAGCCAAGTGGAAAGAAGGCGAGAAGACTCTGGCTCCTTCCCTGGACCTGGTTGGCAAGATCTAAATCTGCCAACACCCTCCCTGGGCTCAGGCCCTGGGTGGGGAGTACTTAGCGCTGTCAGGGTCGCAACCCGACCCTAGTGGTGCCCGATGCCCGGGCGCGATCCGCCCGGGCATTTTATTGCCCAGAATTTTTGTCATTGAGGACTATCCGCCATGTTGGACGCTAACCTGCAAACCCAGTTGAAGGCCTACCTGGAAAAGGTCACCCTGCCGTTCGAGATCGTCGCGTCCCTCGATGACAGTGCGAAATCTCAGGAACTGCTTGAGCTGCTGCAAACCATCGTCGGCCTGACCGACAAGATCACCCTGAAGACCGATGGTAGCGACGCCCGTCGTCCGTCGTTCTCGCTAAACCGTCCAGGCGCAAACATTGGCCTGACCTTCGCTGGCATTCCCATGGGCCACGAGTTCACCTCGCTGGTGCTGGCGCTGCTGCAGGTGGGCGGCCATCCGTCCAAGCTGGATGCCGAGACCATCGAGCAGATCAAGAGCATCGAAGGTTCGTTCGAGTTCGAGACCTACTACTCGTTGTCCTGCCAGAACTGCCCGGACGTGGTTCAGGCACTGAACCTGATGGCGGTGCTCAATCCGAATATCCGCAACGTGTCGATCGACGGTGCGCTGTTTCAGGAGGAAGTCGAGCGTCGTCAAGTGATGGCCGTGCCGAGCATCTACCTGAACGGTGAGGTGTTCGCCTCCGGTCGTATGGACGTGAAGGAAATCCTCGCCAAGATCGACACCGGCTCCGCCAACCGCGATGCCGAGAAGATGAGCGCCAAGGAAGCCTTCGACGTGCTGGTGATCGGTGGTGGCCCAGCCGGTTCTGCTGCAGCTATTTACGCAGCGCGCAAAGGTATTCGTACCGCCCTTGCTGCCGAGCGTTTCGGCGGCCAGGTGCTGGATACCATGTCGATCGAAAACTTCATTTCGGTGAAGGAAACCGAAGGGCCGAAACTGGTGCGCGCTCTGGAAGAGCACGTGCGTGAATACGAAGTCGACATCATGAACCTGCAGCGCGCCAGCGCTTTGGTTCCTGCGAGCAGCGAAGGCGGCTTGCATGAGGTGAAGTTCGACAATGGCGCTAGCCTCAAGGCCAAGACCCTGATTCTCTCCACCGGCGCGCGCTGGCGCGAGATGGGTGTGCCCGGTGAGCAGGAATACAAGGCCAAGGGCGTGTGCTTCTGCCCGCATTGCGACGGCCCGCTGTTCAAGGGTAAGCGTGTTGCAGTAATTGGCGGTGGTAACTCCGGCGTCGAGGCTGCGATTGACCTTGCCGGTATCGTGGCTCACGTGACCCTGCTGGAGTTCGCCGACACCCTGCGTGCCGACGCCGTGCTGCAGAAGAAACTCTACAGTCTGCCCAACGTTACTGTGATCAAGAGCGCGCAGACCACCGAAGTCAAAGGCGATGGTCAGAAGGTTAATGCGCTGGTCTATAAGGACCGCACCACCGAAGAGCTGCACAGCGTCGAGCTGGAAGGTATCTTCGTGCAGATCGGTTTGCTGCCTAACACCGACTGGCTGAAGGGCAGTGTCGAGTTGTCGCGTTTCGGTGAAATCATCGTCGACGCTAAGGGCGCTACCAATATCCCGGGTGTGTTTGCTGCCGGTGACGTGACGACTGTGCCGTACAAGCAGATCGTCATCGCTGTGGGCGAGGGCGCCAAGGCCTCCCTGAGTGCCTTCGATCACCTGATCCGTAGCTAACACGCTCGACGATCTAGGTCGCACCAGAGCGGACAACCTTTGTGGGTTGTCCGCTTTTTTGTGCTCTGCCATTTGGCGGTTGGCGGTCTTTTTTCGAGTGTTTTTACGTCCCAGGCGTTTGCGGCATGGCTGTCGATAGTATTTATTATGATCGACATATAATATTTATATTATATGTGTAATATGATTTGGCGCACTATACCTCCAGACGCACTACCTACCCCCGCACAGCCAGGAGACGCACCATGAGCACGCATAACGAGAAAGGCACTGCATTGATCACCGGCGCTTCATCAGGCATTGGTGCCACCTACGCCGAGCGCCTGGCGCAACGCGGTTACAACCTGCTGTTGGTTGCCCGCGATCTGCCGCGCTTGCAGGCGCTGTCTGCGCGCTTGACCGAGCAGTACGGGGTAAAGATCGAAACGCTGAAGGCCGACCTGACTGACAAGGCTGATCTGCATGCCGTTACCCAGCGCCTGCGGACCGACAAGGGCATCAGCACGTTGGTCAACAACGCCGGCATGGCTATGAACGGTCAGCTTGTCGAGGCCGATCTCGACACTGTTGATCGGATGATTCTGCTCAACGTGGTTTCGCTGACTCACCTGTCCACCGCAGCCGCTGCCAACTTTACGGCCGCCGGGCGTGGAGCAATCATCAATATCGCCTCGGTGGTGGCCTTGGCTCCGGAAATGTTCAATGCCGTGTACAGCGCCACCAAGGCCTATGTACTGAGCCTGACCCAGACCCTCAACGGTGAAGTGAAGACGCAGGGCCTGCAGGTGCAGGCCGTATTGCCCGGCATTACCCGCACCGAGATCTGGGAGCGTAGCGGCATGGATGATTCGGCACTGCCGGCGAGCATGATCATGGAGGTCGGCGAAATGGTTGATGCGGCGCTGGCTGGTTTCGATCAGGGCGAGTTGATCACCATTCCATCGCTGCCTGATGCCGCTGACTGGCAGGCCTTTATCGATGCCCGTGGCAAGCTGGCGCCGAACCTGTCCCACAGCAGCGCCGCTGCACGTTACAAGTAAATCGCTGGCCGTAACAAGAAAAGCCCTGGCTGGAGACAGTCAGGGCTTTTGCTGTGGGGCACTAATTTTCTGCAATCAGGTGGTTTGCGCCGCGTCGCCGATGTTCTGTTCGATCAGCAGGCGGCGGGTGGTTTTCAGCAATCGGTCAGACAGTTCCGGGTCGCTTACGCTGCGTGACAGCAGCAGGGCGCCAACCATGGCGCTAAGAATCAGCACGCTCTGTTCATCGGCGTGCTCAACGCCAAGGCCGGATTCGATGGTTTGCAGGCGGTCGCGAACCAGCTCGTCGGTCACCGGGCTGGGGGCGCCGCGCTGGCCCAGCTCGGCGGACATAGTCGGCAGCGGGCAGCCATCGCCCGGGTTGGCGCGGTGGGCGGACGACAAGTAGCCGCTGATCAGGCGGGTCAGCGGTTTATCGCTTTTGGCCATCTCGTTGGTGACCGCCGTCAGCTTGTCAGCGCTATGACGCAGGGCGGTTTCCACCAGTTCATCTTTCGATTTGAAGTGGGCGTAGAAACCGCCATGGGTCAAGCCGAGGGTCTTCATCAGCGGCTGCAGGCCGGTGGCGCCAACGCCGTCGCGGCGGAACAGGCGCGCGGCCTCTTCGATGATGCGCTGATGGGTCTGGGCTTTGTGGTCTTCGGAATATCGCATGGAGTACCTGGCCGCTGGTTTCAGATGTTGCCTGCCATCTTACTCGCTTCGACCCGGTGTTTCAGTGCCGGGTGTAGGCGATGTCCCAGGCATACTGAGAATCAGGCAGGTGGTTGAGCCGACGGCGTACAGGCGGTCGTCGACATCGTAAATGCGCCCTTCGGCCAGCGCCGTGGTGCGGCCGATATGGACGATGCGGCCTTCGGCGCGGATCGGCCCGACCTTAGTGCTGAGGGCGCGAATGTAGCTGATGCGCAGATCGGTGGTGGTGTAACCCTGGCCGCGCTGCAACTGGGTGTGGATGGCGCAGCCCATGCAGGAGTCGAGCAGGGTGGCCGCATAGCCGCCGTGCACGCTGCCCAGCGGGTTGTAGTGGCGCGCGTCCGGTGTGCCTTGGAAGACAAAGCGCCCGGATGACCATTCCAGCGGAACAAAATCCAGCAGATGGCCGATGGGCGGCGAGGGCAGTTCACCGCGGCCGATGCCGTCAAAGAACTCCTGCGGCAACAGTTCGCTGACCTGCGCCAGGCTCATGCTGCCGGGTGCACCGAGGTTGGCGCGCATGGCCTGTTCAGCGGCGAGCCATTCGGCCAGTTTTTCTTCGCGTGATGGGATGCTCATGGATCAGGCCTCGTCTGCTGGGGGGGTTAAAATTACAAGCGTAATTTAATTATTTATATTATGGTCGAAATGTTATTGCTTGGCGAGCCACGCCAGCCCGTGATCACAGGACCCACGCCCATGCATCCCTATCCCTTGCCGTCGCGCAGCCTGCTGTTGATTCTGGTGGCCCTGACCGCCCTTGGAGAGATTTCCACTCAGCTGATCATCCCCAGCCTGGGCGTTATCGAACTGATCATGAGTGCGCGCCCCGGCAGCAGCCTGCTGGCTTTATCGGCTTTCGTCGCCGCCTTTGGCTTGGGCCAGTTGTTGCTCGGTCCGCTGTCGGACCGCATTGGCCGGCGTCCGGTGCTGATTGCCGGGTTGCTGGTTTATCTGCTCGCGACCCTGTGGATGCTGCTGGCCAGCAGCATGGGCGAATTGATTGCCGCCCGCGTGCTGCAGGGGCTTGGGGCTTGCGCGGCATTGGTTCTGGCGAGAGCCATCGTCCGCGATGTGTGGCAAGTGCAGGCTGGGCCTGCATTGGCGCTGACGGTGATTGGCATGCTCTGCGCCATCGTCCTGTCGCCGATGCTGGGCGGCGTGCTGACGCTGTATGGCGGCTGGCAAGCGCCGATTGTCTTGGCACTGCTGATCGGCGTAGCCATCGTTTGTGCGGTGTTGGGCCTGTACCGCGAAAGCAATCGGCAACTCGACCCTCAGGCTGGGCAATTGAGCAGCTTGGCCGGCAACTATGCCGATCTGCTGCGCTCCGCCTCGTTTCGCGCGCTGGCCCTGACGCTGGCCTGTACGTATGGCGCGATGTTTGCGGTAATTGCCGGCTCCTCAGCTGTGTATATCGGCCTGCTCGGGCTGAGCCCGGCGCAATACGGCATCACCTTTGCGGCAATTGTTTCGGCGCTGATCGCCGGCGCGCTGTTTACCCAGCGGCGCATCTTGCAGTTGGGCCCCGAGAAAATAGTGGGCATAGGTGCGGCGCTTGTGGCGAGCGGCGCCCTGGCCACATTGGCGATTTATCTGCTGTTTGGTTTGTCGCTGCTCGGCCTGTCGTTGCCCCAGGTGTTGGTCACTCTGGGCGGCGGCATGTTGCTGCCGGCATCGGTGGCTGGCGCAGTGATCCCCAATGCCCACCGCGCCGGCTTGGCCGCAGGGTTTATGGGCTTTGCGCAAATGGCCGGTGCCACCTGCAGCGGCGTCTTGCTCAGCCTGCTGGCGGATGGCTCGGCTTGGCCTATGGTGTTGCTGAACAGTTTATTCGCCGTCGCGGCGTTCTGCGCCTTCCACCTGCTGCGTCCACGGCCGGCAGCGAACGCGGCCCTGGTTCGCTAAACCTCTGCAGCCTAGGAGTAACTCAATGAGCAACTATGACGTGCTGATCATCGGCGGCGGCCCCGGCGGCTATAACGCTGCCATCCGTGCTGGGCAACTGGGTTTGAAAGTCGCCTGCATCGAGGGGCGCGAGACTCTGGGCGGCACCTGCCTGAATGTCGGTTGCATGCCGTCCAAGGCGCTGCTGCATGCCTCGGAACTGTACGAGGCGGCGACCAGCGGCGAGCTCAACAACCTCGGTATCGAGGTCATGCCGACGCTCAATCTGGCGCAGATGATGAAGCAGAAGGATGAGAGCGTAACGGCCCTGACCAAGGGCATCGAGTTTCTGTTTCGCAAGAACAAAGTCGAGTGGATCAAGGGCTGGGGCCGTTTGAATGGGCCGGGCAAGGTTACGGTGACCCTGGCCGATGGCAACGTGAGCGAGCTGCAGGCCAAGAACATCGTAATTGCCACCGGCTCGGAGCCGACACCGCTGCCAGGGGTGACGATTGATAATCAGCGCATTCTCGACTCCACCGGCGCGCTGGCTTTGCCGAAAGTGCCCAAGCACCTGGTGGTGATCGGTGCCGGGGTGATCGGCCTGGAGCTGGGTTCGGTGTGGCGGCGTTTGGGCAGCGAAGTGACGGTGGTGGAGTACCTCGACCGCATCTGCCCAGGCCTGGATAACGAAACCGCGAAAACCCTGCAGCGCACCCTGAGCAAGCAGGGCATGAATTTCAAACTGGCAACCAAGGTCAGCGCCGCCAAGGCCACGGCCAAAGGCGTGACCCTTGACCTGCAGCCGGCTGCCGGCGGCGCTGTCGAGCAACTACAGGCCGACTATGTGCTGGTCGCTATCGGCCGCCGTCCCTATACCGCCGGCCTGGGTTTGGAAACCGTCGGCCTGGCCACCGACAAGCGCGGCATGCTGGAAAACCAGCAGCACCGCAGCAGCGTGCCGGGTATCTGGATTATCGGCGACGTGACCTCCGGGCCGATGCTTGCGCACAAGGCCGAAGATGAAGCCATTGCCTGTATCGAACGCATCGCCGGACATGCCGCCGAGGTCAATTACGAGGCGATTCCTGGGGTGATCTACACCAAGCCGGAAGTCGCCACCGTGGGCAAGACCGAGGAGCAGTTGAAGGCCGAGGCGCGCGCCTACAAGGTTGGCAAGTTTCCCTTCACCGCCAACAGCCGGGCGAAGATCAACCACGAGGCCGAAGGCTTCGTCAAAGTGCTGGCCGATGAGCGAACCGACCAGATTCTCGGCGTGCATATCATCGGCCCCAGTGCCGGCGAACTGATCGGCGAGTACTGCGTGGCCCTGGAGTTCAGCGCTTCGGCCGAAGATATTGCGCTGATCTGCCATCCACACCCAACCCGCTCGGAAGCGCTACGCCAGGCGGCGATGAGTGTGCATGGCTGGGCCATGCAGGCCTAAGCCTACTTACAGTCTGCTGCGCGTCGGCCCTGCTGCGTTAAAAGCAGGCTCGGAATGCTCATGTACAAAAGTACACTCCGCTTCCTTGCCGCTTTGACCAGCCGGAGGCTGTTACTAACGTAGCGCCTTGCATGGCTCTAGCTCGCAAGACTTCAAAAAGATTCTTAAAGCCCCAAAGCATTACGCGCCGAAGCGCTGGAGTTGCATCTCCTGCAATCGGCTCAGGGTGCGGCGAAAGGCGAAGCTCAGGTAGCCCTCGGTATAGAGTTCGGCCAGCGGCACCTGGGCTTCGAGGTACAGCGGCACCTTGCGGTCGTAGCACTCATCCACCAGGGCGATAAAGCGCCGCACGCTGTCATCCTTGACCGACAGGGCGGGCAGCTGGCGGTCACCGGCCTGCACCCGCTCGACGCCATCCTCGGTACCACGGGCAATCTTTGCCGCGCGTTGCGGGCTGCTCAGGTTGGGTACTTCGCTGAGCAGAATGGCCTGGAAGCGGTCGCACAGGGCGATAAAGTCCGGCGCGGCCAAGGACTGCTCGCACAGATCGGCAAAGCGGCACCAGAGCACGCCGTCGCAGTGGCGCAGGGTCTGCACGCTGCGGTTGCCGAGCGTGAGCGGTGGATCGCTGCTGGGCCTACCTGCGGCCAACTGACTGAAGGTCCGGCTCAGCACACTGGGCAGTCCAGGCGTGGCAACCCAATAGCGGGTATGCGCGGCGCCTGGGTGCAGGCGATGATCTTCCTCACCGTTGATGCTCACTACCTGCATATGCCGTTGCAAGGCGGCCACCGCAGGCAGAAAGCGCTCGCGATTAAAGCCTTCGGCATACAGCAGTTCAGGTGGCTGGTTGGAAGTGGCCACCAGCACCATGCCCTGTTCGAACATCACCTGAAACAGGCGGCCGAGAATGATCGCATCGCCGATATCGCTGACAAACAGCTCGTCGAAACACAGCACGCGCACTTCTTGGCTCAGCTCAACGGCCAGCGCCTGCAACGGATCAGGTGTACCGGTGAGCTGAAACAGGCGCCTATGCACCCAGCGCATAAAGTAGTGAAAGTGCTGACGTCGCGCGGGGACTTTCAGGCCTTTGTAGAAGCTGTCCATCAGCCAGGTCTTGCCACGGCCCACCGGCCCCCACAGATACACCCCGTTGATCGGATGCGCGGATGTGGCCTGGTGCAAGTCCTGATGGCAATCATGCAGGGCTTGGGCGGCCTGCCACTGCGCAGGGTCGGATTTGAAACCGTCGCGGTCGATGGCCTGCTGGTAGGTGACGAGGGGCGAATTGCTGGGCATGAAAACAGGCGCATGGCGGTGAGGTGGCGCGTTATAGCCTGTAAGCAGGCCTACGCGCCACATCCAGCGCTCAATCAGCGCCAGTTAAGGATCGGCCAACCGGCCTGCTGGGCGTGCGCAAGCAGAGTGGGGTCGGGGTTGACCACATAGGGCTTGTCGACCACCTGCAGCAGTGGCAGGTCGTTGCGTGAGTCGGAGTAGAAGTAGGCGCCGTCGAGGACTTCGCCGTGCTCTTGCAGCCAATCACGTAGGCGCGTGACCTTGCCTTCGCGGTAGGTCATGACGCCCTGGGTACGGCCGCTGTAGTGGCCGTGCTGAACTTCCAGGTCGATGGCCAACACTTCTTCGATCTTCAAGCGCGCGGCAACGGCGCTGACCAGAAAATGCGCCGAGGCGGAAATCACCAGCAGCCGGTCACCGGCGGCGCGGTGGTTGGCCAGGCAGCGGGTGGCGTCGCTGTAGAAAATCGGCTCGATCACGTCTTCGACAAAGGGCTCGACCACGTGGGCGACTTCTTCCGGCGTGCGGCCCACCAGGGGCGACAGGGTAAAGGCCATGTAGTCTTCCATGGCCAGGCTGCCGGCGGCGTATTGGCGCATCAGCTCCTGTTCATGGGCGATAAAACTGTCGGCGTCGGCCCAGCCGAGTTTGACCATTTCCTGGGTCCACAGGCTGGCGCAGTCGCCGCCGATCAGGGTTTCGTCCAGGTCGAAAATTGCCAGGGCCATCAGGCCACCTCACAGATTGCGTTGTCTTCAATGTTCAGGTTGATGCGTTGCCCACTGGCGTGCAGGTCCGCCGGGGAGCGGTTGAGCACGTCCACCAGCAGTTCGACGCCGCGCGCCTCGATGCGGTAACGGATCACGTTGCCGAGCAGGCGATGGCTGCGAATCTGCCCCTCAATGCTGCCCTGGGCGCCAATCTGGATGGCCTCCGGGCGGATTGCCACGCGACTGTTGACCGGGCGCAGCAGCAGGCGACTGGCGGTATCGGCGTCGAGCAGGTTGTAGTTGCCGATAAACCCGGCGGCAAAGGCGTCGGCGGGGGCGGTGTAGAGGGTTTCCGCGTCGCCGCTCTGGACGATCTTACCGGCGTTCATCAGGAAGATACGGTCGCTCATGACCAGCGCTTCTTCCTGGTCATGGGTGACGAAAATGGTGGTCAGGCCCAGCTCCTGCTGGATGCTGCGGATCTGCTCGCGAAGGTGCTTGCGAATCCGCGCGTCCAGCGCCGACAGCGGTTCATCGAGCAGCAGCAGGCGCGGGCGGGTGACCAGCGATCGGGCCAGAGCTACGCGTTGGCACTGGCCGCCGGACAGTTGCTGCGGGTAACGGCCGGCGAAGTCATTCAGCTCAACCAGCTCCAGCACTTCCTTGACCCGCTGCTCGGCTTCGCTGCCTTTGACCTTCTGCATGCGCAGGCCAAAGGCGACGTTCTGTTGCACGGTCATATTGGGGAACAGCGCGTAGCTCTGGAACACCATGCCGATGCCGCGTTTTTGCGGGGCTACGGGCACCAGGTCCTCACCGTCGAGCAGAATCTGCCCGCCATTCACTCCGGTTAGACCGGCGATGCAGCGCAGCAGGGTGGATTTGCCGCAGCCGGACGGGCCAAGCAGGGTGATGAATTCGCCCTTGGCGATCTCGCAGTTGATATCGCTGAAGATCGCGGTATCGCCGTAGCTCTTGTGCAGGCCTTGAATACTCAGATAACTCATGACTTGTCCTTATTCAGGCGGTTGGCCGCCCAGGTCATCAGCAGCACGAACATGAAGTAGGAAATCACCAACGCACTGGTGAAGTGACCGCTGTCGTTGCGCATGTTGTAGAGGTACACCTGCAGGGTTTCATAGCGGCTGCCGACCAGCAGGTTGGCGAACACAAACTCACCAAACAGGAAGCTGAAGGAGAGAAATACCGAGACCATCAAGCCCTTGCGCAGATTAGGCAGCACCACCATAAAGGCCGCGCGCCAGGTGCTGGCACCGAGCAGGTGCGCGGCGTCCATCAGGTCGCGCAGGTTGATCGCCTGCAGGTTGTTACTGATGGCTCGGTACATAAACGGCAGGGCGATAGTGAAGAAGCAGCCAATCAGAATCCACGGCGTACCGAGGATTGGCAGCGGGCCGCCGGCGAACAACTGCATCAAGCCGACCGAGGACACCACTGGCGGGATGGCGAACGGCAGCAGGATCAGCACGTTCATTACCGCATCGAGCTTGGGGAAGTGGTAACTGACCACAAACAGCAGCGGCAGAATCAGCACCAGCGACAGCGCCAAAGCAGCCAGGCAGACCAGCAGCGAGCGGCCAAACGCAGCGAGGAAGCGTGCATCGCTCCACAGCGCCAGGTACCACTTGAAGGTCAGCCCGCTGGGCAGCACGCTGGCCGACCAACTGGTGGAGAACGAGTAGAGCAGGGTGCCGAGCAGCGGCAGCAAGAGGATCAGCAGCAGGCTGTAGACCACCAGCTGGTGGAACAGCGGCGAGCGTTTTTCAGCGTGGGACATGGTAGCTCCGGCGCAGCAGCCATTGGTGAACGATGGTGATCAGGGTCATCAGGCCAACCAGAATCATCGCCAGGGCACTGGCCATATTCGGGTCGAGGAAGATGTCGCCGGAAACCATGGCGGCAATCCGAATCGGCAGGATATTGAAGTTGCCAGTGGTCAGCGCATACACCGTGGCGTAGGCGCCGAGTGCGTTGGCCAGCAGAATCACGAAGGTGCCGAGCAGCGCGGGGGTCAAGACGGGCAAGCCGATATGCCGCCAGAACTGCCAGTTACTTGCGCCGAGCAATTCAGCCGATTCGCGCCAGTCTTCACGCAAGGCGTCGAAGGCTGGGTAGAGCAGCAGCACACCCAGGGGAATCTGGAAGTAGGTGTACAGCACGATCAGGCCGGTTTTCGAGTAGAGGTTGAAATCCTCGATGATCCCCGCCTGCTTGAGCAGGATGGTCAGTGCGCCGTTAAACCCCAACAGGATGATAAAGGCGAAGGCCAGCGGCACCCCGGAGAAGTTGCTGGTCATGTTGGAAAACGCCATGACGAAGTCGCGCAGCTTGCTGTCGACTTGCCGCAGCGAGTAGCTGCCGAGAATGGCAATGCTGATGCCGATCAAGCTCGACCAGAACGCCACTTCCAGGCTGTGACGCATCGCCTGGCGGTAGAACGGTGAGGAGAAGGCCTGCTGGAAATTGCCCAGGCCCCAGCCTTCAGTCGTTTGCAGGCTGTTACTGGCCACCCAGAGCAGCGGGGCGATCTGAAAGGCGATAAAAAACAGGGCAAAAGGCAGCAGGCACAGCAGCGCCAGCCATTTGCCGCGCAGGACAGACATCATGCGAGGAGCTCCCGGCAGACAGGTTTGTCGTGGGCCACACCGAGCAGCTCGCAGACCGTACCGCACAACTCCAGCTGTTTCGGCTGAGCGTTGGGATCGAGGCTGAAGGCACTGCCGAGTACCAGCAGTGGTACTTCGCGTTCTTCCGGCAGCAAGCCGTTGTGGCTGCGATCGTTGTTCATGCCGTGGTCGGCGGTCACCAGAATCTGGTAGCCGGCATCGAGCCAGGGCTGAATATATTCGGCCAACAACACATCGGCCATGCGCGCGCTGTTACGGTACTGCGCGCTGTCGAGGCCGTGCTTGTGGCCGGCGTCGTCGATATTCATCGGATGCACCAGCAGCAGGTTGGGCGTATGGCGCAGGCGCAGGCTTTCCGCGTCGGCAAACAGGTGCGAATCCGGGTAATGATCGGCGTAGTAGAAGTGGCCGTACTGAATCGGCAGGTTGGCGTCTGTCGTGTGACGGTCGCGCGCCGCTTGGAATGGCGAGCGGTTATACAGCTCGCTGACCCAGTGATAGGCCGCCGCAGCGGTAATCAGCCCAGCGTCGCGGGCGTAGTGGAACAGGCTGCGCTGGGTCGACAGGCGCGAGACATCGTTATTGACGATGCCGCTGTCGATGGGCGCAACACCGGTCAGAATCGCTTCATACAGCGGGCGTGACAGGGCCGGGAGTTCACAGTCGAGCTTGTACAGCGCGGCGCGTCCAGCCTGGCAGTAAGCCTGCAGATGCCCCAGCGCGTGCTGAGCCACCTGATAGCTCAAGCCATCCAGAACCACGAGGATGACGTTGTGCGACATGATTGAAAGCCTTAGCAACCGAATCGGCCCCGGAGTGTATCCGGGGCCAGATTGCATTAGTTCATATTGATGATGACGTGTTCCTGCCACAGACGCGGCAGTGCTTTGGAAGTGGCTTCCCAGGCAGCAGCATCCTTGATCGGCTGAACCTTGGCGTATTGCTCCTGCGGCAGCAGCTTGGCTTGTACTTCGGCTGGCAGGGTCAAGTGCTCGGCGCGGATAGGGCGGGCGTTGCCTTTTGCCAGGTTGATCTGGCCGGCGTCGCTCAAGATGTACTCACGCGCCAGTTTGGCCGCGTTGGGGTTTTTCGCCCACTTGTTGATGATGGTGCTGTAGCCGGAAATCACCGAACCATCGGAAGGAATCAGTACTTCGAAGCGGCTTGGGTCGATCTGGTCGCGGTAGCTCAGGCCGTTGAAGTCCCATACCACGCCCACTTCTACTTCGCCTTTTTCCAGGGTCTGGATGGTTGGGTTGGCCAGCGACAGACGGCCTTGTTTGGCCAGCTCGCCGTAGAAATCCAGCGCCGGTTGCACGTTGCTTTCATTACCGCCCATGGCGATGGCGGCAGCCAGCACACCGTTTACGGCTTGTGCGGCGGTGCTGACATCACCGGCAGAGACTTTGTAGGTGCCCTTTTTCAGGTCAGCCCAGGAACGCGGGATATCCTTGACCAGCTGCTTGTTGACGATAAAGGCGATGGAGCCGGTGTAGGCGAGCATCCAGTGGCCGTCAGCGTCCTTGGCCCAGGTTGGAATCTGTTCCCAGGTGCTTGGCTTGTAGGGTTGGGTAACACCCTGCTGCACGGCGATGGGGCCAAAGGCTGCGCCTACGTCGCCGATATCGGCGGTGGCGTTGTCTTTTTCAGCGGCGAACTTGGCAATTTCCTGGGCCGAGCTCATGTCGGTATCCATATGCTTTAAGCCATACAGTTTGTTCAGGTCGGCCCAAGTGTCTTTCCAGTTGGCCCAGCTGTCCGGCATGCCCACACTGTTCACCGCGCCTTCAGCGCGCGCGGCCTTTTCCAGTGCTTGCAAATCCGTTTCAGCAGCCATGGCCGAGGTGGCCAGGGCGATGGCTGAGCCCATCAGTGAAGCCAGCAGCAGTTGTTTCATTGGAAACTCCTTTGCGATTGAAGTGCGTGCAGTGAAAAGTTCTGGTCTAGATCAGCAAGACCCAGGCCAATTTAGGCTTGTTAAATGACAGTTTTATGTACGTTGGTCATTTACCGGCTCGAGCCGGGTTGCACAAACTGGCGCACCACTAGCGTAGACCATGAACAAATTCAGTCATGTATGGCCTGCAGCCCAAGTTTTATCAGCTTTTACTGGCGCTGAAAGAAAGTTGTCATGGCGTGGTCATCAAGACTGCTTAAACTTGAAACATGGTTTTTACTGCTGCATTCACATGTTGATGCCCCGAAATGGGGCTGGACTAGTCCAATTTTGGAGGTCTTGATGCGCGATGAAGCGCCGCGGGCAGTCACAGCTATATGCCGGGCATTGGAAGAGCAGATCGAACACGGCCTGTTGCCGTCGGGAAGTCAGTTGCCGGCCGAGCGTAAGCTCAGCGAGGTATTCGATACCACGCGCATTACTCTGCGCGAGGCGCTGGGCCAGCTGGAGGCTCAGGGACTGATCTATCGCGAGGAGCGCCGCGGCTGGTTTGTTTCGCCGCCGCGCGTGGCCTATAACCCGCTGGTGCGCAGCCACTTTCACGCCATGGTCGGCGAGCAGGGCCGGGTGCCGGCCACCGAAGTGCTGAGCGCCAAACTGATTCCGGCCAGCGCCGAGATCTGCCAGCTACTGGCTTTGCCGGCACTCTCCAGCGTCTACCAGATCCGCCGCGCCCGGCGTATCGATGGCCGTTTGGTGCTGTATGTCGAGCACTACCTCAATCCGAATTACTTCGCCGGCATTCTGGATTTCGACCTGACCCGCTCACTGACTGAGCTGTACGCCAGCGAATACGGCATTCATTACGGCCGGGTGCGGTTTGATATGGTGCCCACGGCGTTGCACAGCGAAGCCGCATCGGCATTGAAAGTAGCGGTGGGCAGCCCCGCGCTGCGCATTGTGCGGATCAACCGCGACCAGCATGGCCGACTGATTGATTGCGATCTGGAGTTCTGGCGCCACGACGCTCTGCATGTGAGCGTCGAGGTGCCGGAGTAACGGTAACAGCGTAGGGCGGATGGTGCTTTTTCATCCACCCTACAATGTCGTGAGCGTTTAGATAATGAGCGTCACGGCAGCTCAGCGCTGGCGTAAAACGCCGTCAGCACTTTCACCAAATGCGCCAGATCATGGCTGCCGGCCAGTTCGCGGATCGAGTGCATGGCGAAGGTCGGCAGGCCGATATCCACGGTGCGCACGCCCAGCTGGCTGGCGGTGATCGGGCCGATGGTCGAGCCGCAACCCATGTCGCTGCGGGTAACAAAGCTCTGCACCGGCACTTCATTTTCCAGGCATAGATGACGGAAGAATCCGGCGGTTTCGCTGTTGGTGGCGTAGCGCTGGTTGCTGTTGATCTTGATCACCGGGCCGGCGTTGAGCTTGGGGCCGTGGTTCTGGTCATGCTTGTCGGCATAGTTGGGGTGTACGCCGTGGGCGTTATCGGCTGAGACCAGCAGCGAGCGCTGGATGGTGCGCACAAAGGCGTCGCCGTCCGGTAGCACGCGACGCAGCACCTGTTCGAGCATCGGGCCATCGGCGCCGCAGGCCGAGCAGGAGCCGACTTCCTCGTGGTCGGTGCAGACCAATACGCAGCTTTCCTCATCCGGCGCCGCCAGCAGCGCCTGCAGCCCGGCGTAGCAGGACAGTAGGTTGTCCAGTCGCGCGCCGGCGATAAAGTCGCCATTCAGGCCAATCACCGCAGCGCTCTGGGTGTCGTAGAAGCTCAGCTCGTAATCGAGCACCGCATCGGCGCTGAAGTCGTGTTCGCGGGCCAGTTGATCGGTGATCAGCGCGCGGAAATCGGCCGGTTCATCGCCGGACAGCTGCGCGAGGATTGGCGGCAGCTCGTTCTGCGGGTTGATTGCCCAGCCCTGATTGGCTTCACGGTTGAGGTGAATAGCCAGGTTGGGAATCACGGCAATCGGGCATTGGAAGTCGATCAGCTGGCTTTCCACCTTGCCATCGCGGCGGTACGTGACTCGACCGGCCAACGACAGGTCGCGGTCGAACCAGGGCGCCAGCAAGGCACCGCCATACACCTCAACGCCGAGCTGGAAAAAACCCTGCTTCTGCAGTTCTGGTTGTGGCTTGACCCGCAGGCACGGGCTGTCAGTGTGTGCGCCGACCAGGCGGATACCGCCTTCCAGTGGCGCGCGCTTGCCTAGCTTGAAGGCGATGATCGAGGAGTCGTTGCGCGTCACGTAGTAGCGGCCGCCGGCCTCGGTGTGCCAGCTGGCGCGCTCGTCCAGGTGCTGAAAACCGGCCGCTTCAAGGCGTTGAGCCAGGCTGGCGGTGGCATGAAAAGGGGTTGGCGAGGCCTTGAGGAACTCAATCAGGCCTTGATTCAAATCTTCGCGCATAGGGCACTCCAGACGGCAATCGGCCGAGTTTAGCGGATTTGCCTAGCGCTTTGGGCTGCCGCGCTCGACAGATCAGCGCGGGATGCTGACCAGGCTCAGCAGATAACCGTCGAACTCGGCGAATTGGCCTGCCAGCTCACTGCCAGCGGGCCAGTCCGCATGCAGGTCAATCAGCAGACGCATACGCACGTTATTGTCGGTGTCGATGCTGAGTAGCTCGGCATCCTGAAAGTAGAAGTGCTGCAGCACTTGCGGGTAGAGCGCCTTGAACAGGCTTTCCTTGAGCGAAAAAGTCAGGCTGATGCGTTGGGCGCGTTGTTCGCTCGGCAAGGTTTCCAGACGGAACAGCTCGGAGGGCGTCAGGATTTCCGCTGCCAAGCGTTCGGCGCGGCTGGCTGGCATGATCTGCTCGATGTCCAGGCCCAGGCCGCGCCAATCCGTGCTGTTACCCACCACGGCGCCGGCCCAGCCGCTGCCGTGGGTGATCGAACCGACCATGCCTAGTGGCCACTGCGGCGCACGGTCTTCACCGCTGGCCGGCGTGGCGGAAATGCCCGTCAAACGCATCAAGGCCTCACGCGCACACAGCCGACCGGCCAGGTATTCGGTCTGCCGTTTGGCCACGCCGCGCACCGGCTCGATGGCGCAGCGGCTGAAATCCTCTGCATCCAGCAGCTCGGGGCTAAAGCGTGTGCTGATCAGCTGCACCGCCGGCAGCGTATGCGGCAGTGGCCAGTGGTCATTCAGCGGGCTGCAGCAGGATGGCAAGTAGGCTGTATTCATCGGCCTATTCTGCCGCGCGGCGGTTTGTACGGCCAGCCGGTGCGGGCGTTTACATTTCTTTGCAAAGCCGCAACAAAGCTAAACGGAGTTGCCGAGGCTTTTTTGCCACACTGCAGCATGCGTTTCTTCGGGGACGCAGGTGAGGTTGTAGCTGGCGCAGGCGTGAGGCTTGTTCCGGCATTTCTCTGAGAATGAGTACGGGAGCCCGTTTGGGCTCCCGTTTTTTTTTGCGCTGCGTTTGTCACTGGGCAGGCTTTGTACTCATCGCATTAAGCACAACGGCTATGCACCGTGCGCAAAACCAGCCCGGCTGGCCGCGTGCTAATCTGCCAGGACGGCTGATTTAGAGCCTTTCTGTGAGCCTGCCGATGCCTGCTGCCAATTCCTCTGCGCACCTGATGCGTGGCACTGCCGCCTACCGGCGCGCGACCCTGGCGCTGTTCTGTGCCGGGTTTGCCACCTTTGCCTTGCTCTACTGCGTGCAGCCGCTGCTGCCACTGCTGGCGGCACATTTTTCCGTATCGGCGGCGGGCAGCAGCCTGGCGTTATCGCTGACCACCCTGAGCCTGGCCATCTGCCTGCTGGTGTCTGGCGCGCTGGCCGAGAGCTGGGGCCGCAAGCCGGTGATGGTGGCGGCCCTGGGCCTGGCGTCGCTGCTGGGGATTGCCTGTGCGCTGGTCGATAGCTGGGATCACCTGCTCTGGCTGCGCGCCTTGCTTGGCCTGGCCCTGAGTGGATTGCCAGCGCTGGCCATGGCCTATGTCGGCGAGGAGTTCGACCCAGAGGCACTGCCGGCGGCGATGGGCCTGTATATCGGTGGCACCGCGTTAGGTGGTTTGCTCGGGCGCCTGCTTGCTGGTTTGCTCAGTGATCTAGGCGGTTGGCCGCTGGCCTTGGCCGGGATTGCCGGCATGGGCTTGTTGGCGCTGGGGCTGTTTGTCTGGCTGCTGCCGCCGTCACGGCATTTCACCGCGCAGTCGCTGTCACTGCGCGGCCTGTTGCGCAACTTTGCTACGCACCTCGGTAATGGTGAGTTGCGCCGGTTGTTCCTGCTGGCATTTCTGTTGATGGGCGGCTTTGTCGCGCTGTTCAACTACGTCGGTTTTCGTCTGGCAGCGGCGCCGTTCAACCTGTCTTCCAGCCTGATCGGTCTGCTATTTACGGTGTATCTGCTGGGAATCGTCAGCGCTGGTTGGGCGGGGCGACTGGTGCCACGCTTGGGCGCACGCCAGGTGATGCAGGGCGGTATCGCCATCATGCTGCTGGGTGTGGCGCTCTGTGCCACGCCCTGGTTAAGCGCGGCGGTGGCGGGGCTGGCCTTGTTCACCCTGGGCTTCTTTGCCGCCCATGCGGTGGCCAGCGGCCAGGTGGGGCAGCGTGCCCACGGCGCCAAGGCTCAGGCATCTGCGTTGTACCTGTGCGCCTACTACCTGGGCTCCAGCGTGATTGGCTACGCCGCTGGGTATATCTGGGAGCACGCCGGCTGGCTGCCAATGCTGGCGGTATTGGCCGTGTTATTTGTCGCAGCCGGTGTTAACGCGCGCAAGTTGTAAGAGGGCGTTCAGCGTTTGTTCAGCAAGGGTTCAGTGGGCGTTCAGCTTGGGGTAGGCAACATGGACCTCGAGTTAAGCAACACCGACTAACCACTGAGGACACACCATGAACCGCACTCTTAGCAAACTGGCCCTGGCAACTTCCCTGACCTTCGCTGCGGCTGCGGCCAATGCCGGCGACAACTTTGTTGGCCTGACCTGGGGTCAGACCGACAACAACATCCAGAAATCCAGCGCGCTCAACAGCAACCTGAACAGCCCCAAGCTCGACAAAGTAATCAACGACACTGGTACCTGGGGCGTACGCGCCGGTCAGGTCAGCGATGCAAACCGTTACTACATGACCTACGAGAATGTCTCGGACACCGATCGCGGCAGCAAGCTGCGTCAGCAGAACCTGCTGGGTAGCTACGATGTGTTCCTGTCGGTTGGCGACTACAACACCAAGCTGTTTGGCGGAGCCACCGCTGGCCTGGTCAAGCTGGAGCAGGAGAGCAAAGGCTTCAAGCGTGACAGTGATATCGGCTTTGCCCTAGGCCTGCAGGCTGGCATTCTTCAGGACATCAACCAGAATGCCTCGATTGAAGCCGGCTACCGCTACCTGCGCACCAATGCCAGCACCGAAATGGCGTCACACGGCGCAGGCAAGGCTGGCTCGCTGGACCTGCACAGCAGCGGCCAGCTGTACCTGGGTGCCAACTACAAGTTCTAAGAACTTGCCTCGGACCTGCTGCGCGTCGGCCAAACTGCGTTGAAAACGGCCTCGGAATGCTCATTTACACCTCGTAAACTGCGCTTCCTCGGCCGTTTCGCCTTGTTTGGCTCTAGCTTGTTAGATCCGATTCAGGTTCTACGCAGCAGGTAGGCCAAAAGGGCCGGGCACCATGCCCGGCCGCTTTATTGGGGGAATGTGCAGGATGAAACTGTTGGTCGTGGAAGATGAAGCGTTGCTGCGTCACCACCTCTATAGCCGGCTGGGCGAGCAGGGCCATGTGGTCGATGCCGTGGCCAATGCCGAAGAAGCGCTGTACCGCGCTGCGGAATACAACCATGACCTGGCGGTGATCGATCTCGGCCTGCCAGGCATGAGCGGGCTGGACCTGATTCGCCAGTTGCGCAGTCAGGACAAGAGCTTCCCCATTCTGATTCTCACCGCCCGTGGCAACTGGCAGGACAAGGTCGAAGGCTTGGCCGCCGGTGCCGATGATTACGTGGTCAAACCTTTTCAATTTGAAGAGTTGGAGGCGCGCCTGAACGCCTTGCTGCGCCGCGCCTCGGGCTTTACCCAGGCGAGTATTGCCGCCGGCCCGCTCGTACTCGACCTCAACCGTAAGCAGGCGTTGCTCGATGGCGAAGCCCTGCAACTGACCGCCTTTGAGTACCGTATTCTCGAATACCTGATGCGCCACCAGCAGCAGGTGGTGGCGAAGGAGCGACTGATCGAGCAGCTCTACCCGGATGACGAAGAGCGCGACCCCAACGTGATAGAAGTGCTAGTCGGCCGGCTGCGCCGCAAGCTTGAAGGTCAGCTGGATTTCAAACCCATCGAAACCGTGCGCGGCCAAGGCTACCTGTTTACTGAGCGCTGCCGATGAGCGAGGCCGAGTTGAGCAAACCGGTCACCGGTCGTCGCGGTGAGTCCCTGCGTCTGCGTCTGATGCTCGGCACGGCGGTGCTGGCCATGCTGTTTATGCTGGCGCTGCTGCCGGTCTTGCGCGGCGCCTTTGTGATTGCCCTGGAGCAGTCCATCGAAAAACGTCTGGCTTCGGACGCTGCCGGGCTGGTTTCTGCCGCGCGTAACGAGCAGGGCCGATTGAGCATGCCCGACAAACTGCCGGCTGAGGAATTCGACACGCTGGAGGCCAAGCTGCTGGGCTTTATCTACGACCGTCAGGGCACGCTGGTCTGGCAGTCGCGTTCCTCCCTGGATGAAAGCGTCGACTATCGCCCACGCTACGACGGCCGTGGTCACGAGTTTGTGCGCATCACTGATGCTCAAGGCCGTGAGTTCTTTGTCTACGACGTAGAAATCGACCTGCTGCGCGGTCAGAGCGCGGCCTTCAGCGTGGTGACCATGCAGCCGGCCAGCGATTACCAGGCCATGTACGACGGCTTTATGGGCCAGCTCTACCTCTGGCTCGGTGGCGCGCTGTTGGTGTTGCTGGGGTTGCTGTGGTTTGGCCTGACCTGGGGCTTTCGTAGCCTGCGCGGGCTTAGCGCCGAATTGGATCAAGTGGAGGCGGGCACCCGTGCCAGCCTGAGTGAAGAGCACCCGCGCGAGCTGCTGCGCCTGACCGGCTCGCTCAACCGCCTGTTGGAAAGTGAACGCCAGCAACGCGAACGTTACCGGCATTCGCTGGATGACCTGGCCCACAGCTTGAAAACCCCCTTGGCCGTGCTGCAAAGCGTGGCTGAAGTGATCGACAAGCAGCTGCAGAACCGCGATCAGTCGCAGGTGCTGCAACAGCAGATCGAACGCATGAGCCAGCAGATAGGCTATCAACTGCAGCGCGCCAGCCTGCGCAAAAGCGGCTTGATCCGCCACAGCACACATTTGGCGCCTTTACTCGATACGCTCTGCGGTGCGCTGGATAAGGTCTACCGCGACAAGCAGGTCCAGATGCTGCGCGATTTTTCCAGCGAGCAGCACCTGCCTATGGAACGCGGCGCGTTACTGGAGTTGCTCGGCAACCTGCTGGAAAACGCTTACCGCCTGTGTCTCGGCCAGGTGCGCGTGAGCGTGCGTCAGCAGGGCAGTGTGCTTGAACTCTGCGTCGAAGACGACGGGCCCGGTGTACCGGCTGATCAGCGCGAGCGCATCCTGCGCCGTGGCGAGCGGTTGGATGCTCAGCATCCGGGGCAGGGCATCGGCACCGCAGTGGTTAAAGACATCATCGAAAGCTACGACGGGGAGTTGCTGCTGGAGGATTCGGCGTTGGGCGGCGCGAGTTTTCGTGTACGGTTCAGCGACTGAAACAAGCCCGTGTGGATGCGCAGAGGCAGAAGCGCAGAGATGAATGGCTCTAATAATCGCACTGGTCGGCTATTGTCAGCGTTAGTGAAATTTCCTTAAACCTTCGCCATAGGCCAGCCGATAAGGCTCGCTGCGAGGTCAGCCATGCCGTCTCAAGCTGAATCAGCCGTTGCCAATCACCACGTCGCCGCTGTAGATCGGTTAGCAACAGGTTTTGCCTTACGCCTCTTCGAGCCTGAGCTTGAGGCCGAATACCGTGATTTCTCTTATCGCAGCTACCGGCAAACCCGGCGCGTGGCTATATGCCTACTGCTAGCCAGCTTTTTGGCCTTCTTCGCCTTTGATCTACTGTTGCTCTACAGCGTTGGCGCCAACCCGATAACCCTGCCGGTCATGCTGGTGCGTCTGTGTGCGTTGCTGATTATTGTGTTTGCTGCCTACCGGGTCTTGAAGTCTCCGGATGTTGCCACTGGCTATCGCTGGATACCTATCGGCCTTGGCTGCCTTAGCCTGGGCATGCTGCTTGTGACGCTGATATATCACCAGGGCCTGGAGCAGATGCAACTGCCCTATGGCCTGGAGGGCATGATGCTGATCCAGATAGTGATCTTCGTGCCCATCGGTTACAGCTACCGCAACAGCCTCTATTTGGGCATCGCCACGCTGTTATGTACCGGCCTGGCATTACAGCTGACCAGCTCAGGCGAATCGCCTATCCAATACCTGACGTCCCTGGCCTACCTGACGCTAGCGACCATTGCTGCCGCAACGGCTGGTTACTGCCAGGAGCACTCAATGCGTGTGCTGTTTCTAACCAAACGCGACCTGCGAACCATGGCCGATACCGATGGCCTGACCCAACTTTACAACCGCCGCAGTTTTGATCTGTTGTTACAGCGTGCATTGCAGGAAGCCCTGCGTGAGCAAACGCGTATCGCGCTGATCATGCTCGATCTCGACCACTTCAAGGCTTACAACGATTGCTATGGCCATCCGTCCGGAGACCTTGCCTTGCAGCGCATTGCCGGCGTATTGGCCAGCCATCCGCGTCGCGATCTCGACTTTGCCGCGCGTCTGGGTGGTGAGGAGTTCGCCCTGGTGCTACGCAACCCGGATAGCGCCTACCTGGCCAGCACATGCGAAAGCATCCGCCGAAAGATCAGCGACGAACTGGCGATTGAGCACCTTAAAAACCCCGCGCAAGTGATGACCGCCAGCCTGGGTGCGAGCTTCAGCAACGCCAGTGATACGACCGCCAGTCTTTACCAACGTGCGGATCTGGCGCTGTATCGAGCCAAGGCTAGTGGCCGCAATCGTGTGGAAATTGACTAGACGGTGAATGCGCTGCCCGCCATTCGACTGCAGAGGTTCTGCATCGCTAAGCATTGGCAATAAACGAAGAGGATTTGCGGGCGGTGATGCTGTGAAAGGTCGCTTTTGGGGTTTGGCATTAACCCTTAAACATTGAGACCACTCCACCTTTTGATAGCGTCGGCGCTATGTTTTCTGCGGTTTAGCTAATGGGCACAGCACTTCCAGATGATTTGAAGGTTCACCCTTCCTGCGCCCGATAAGCCCCTGGCGTCAGCCCCGTCCATTTCTTAAACGCCCGATGAAACGCCGACGGTTCCGAAAACCCCAGCTGCTCGGCAATATCCTGAATCGCCAGTTCATCACGGCCCAGGTGGTAAATCGCCAGGTCGCGGCGCAGATGGTCCTTCAACTCTTGAAAGCTCGAGCCTTCCTCGCGCAAGTGCCGGCGCAGGGTTTGCGGGCTCATGTGCAATTGCTGGGCAACGGCATCCAGGTCCGGCCAGTTGCTGCAGTCGCGGCCGAGTAGGCGGCGGATCTGGCTGATTAGGCTGTCGCCGCCATCCGGGCGGGCCAGCAAGTCGGCGGGGGAGTGTTGGAGGAACTGTTTGAGGGTGCGTTCGTCCTGCAGCAGCGGCATGGCCAGGTAGCGCGCATGGAACAGCAGGCTGGTGCGCCCGGCCGTGAAGCGCCGGGTGCAGGGGAATAGCAGTTCATATTCGCCGGCGTGGGTGGGTTGGCTGTAGGTGAAGGTGGCTTCTTCTAGGCGGATGCGTTGGCCGATCAGCCAACTGCCGAGGCGATGCCAGATCACCAGCAGGCTTTCCACCAGAAAGTGGTCGGGGTCCCACAGGGTGGAGTCGTCCACGCTGAGGCGTGCCCAGTCGCCTTCGCGCTGAATGCTGATAGCCGGCGCTTCCGGGAACAGGCTGTAGAACAGTGCGCCACGACCCAGGGCTTTTTCCAGTGAATGGCAGTGGATGATGGCGTAACACATCATGGCGAAGGTGCCGCGTTTGCTGCGCAGGCGGCCAAAACCGAGGTATTCGTCATCAAGGTTTTCCCACAGCAGCTGCACCAAGTGGGCGAACTGTTCAGGTGCGACCCGCGCGCGGGGTTCGTCGAGCAGCGCCGGTTGGATGCCCAGTTGGCGCAGCAGTGGCGTGCAGTCATGGCCCTGGCGTTCGGCGCCGCGTAAGGCGGCACGGACAAAGTGGCTGGCGATGGTGCGTTCGCGCATGGGGGCTCCTTGAAAGTATGCCGATGGTAGCCAGACGCTGGCCTGCGCAACAAGCAAACCCTTTGCTGGGGCCGCTGTCGCTTATGTCAGGTTACGCGGTGGGCAGGGCGTGGGATATCCGCCAAACCGGAGCAGATGATCGTGCGGGAATCCGCCAGGCTGGCTCTTTGGTAGCCCGATTATTTTCATAAAGTATTGATATTTAAAGATTTAATTATTTTTCATGGAGTGGCACGGGGCTTGCGATAGGGGCTTTAAGGCTGCGCTGAACGCGCCGATAACAAGTCCCCTCTGTTAAGGGGTTAGCGCTTATTTAGGGTGTTGCGAGCGTCGATGGATGATGCGCCGCAACACCATGGAGGACCCTGCCATGACCGCCACGACGCTCGAAGCACCCCGTCAACCCTTCTACCGAATGCTTTATGTCCAGGTGCTGGCTGCCATCACCATCGGCATTCTGCTCGGCCACTTTTACCCGGAAACCGGTGTGGCGCTCAAGCCGCTGGGTGATGGTTTCGTCAAACTGATCAAGATGGTGATTGCGCCAATCATCTTCTGCACGGTGGTCAGTGGTATTGCCGGCATGCAAGACATGAAGGCCGTCGGCAAGACCGGCGGGTATGCGCTGTTGTATTTCGAGATCGTCTCCACCATCGCCCTGGTGATTGGTCTGATTGTGGTCAACCTAGCGCAGCCGGGTGTGGGTATGCACATTGACCCGAACACCCTGGATGCCAGCAGCATCGCCGCTTATGCCTCGGCCGGCGCACAGCAGAGCACCATCGGCTTTCTACTCAATGTAATTCCGTCCACCGTGGTGGGGGCGTTCGCCAATGGCGACATCCTGCAGGTGCTGTTCTTCTCGGTGATCTTTGCGTTCGCCCTGCAGCGCATGGGCGACTATGGCCGCCCGGTGTTGGAGTTCATTGAGCGCATCGCCCAGGTGATGTTCGGCATCATCAACATGATCATGAAGCTTGCACCTATCGGCGCGTTCGGTGCCATGGCGTTCACCATCGGCCAGTACGGTGTCGGTTCGCTGGTCCAGCTGGGCCAGCTGATGATTTGTTTCTACATCACCTGCCTGTTCTTCATCCTGGTGGTGCTGGGCGGTATAGCGCGTGGCCATGGCTTCAGCATCCTCAAGTTCATCAAGTACATCCGTGAGGAGTTGATGATTGTGCTCGGCACCTCATCGTCTGAATCAGTGCTGCCGCGCATGCTGACCAAGATGGAGAAACTGGGGGCGAAGAAGTCCGTGGTCGGCCTGGTAATCCCCACCGGTTACTCGTTCAACCTCGACGGTACATCGATCTACCTGACCATGGCTGCGGTGTTTATCGCCCAGGCCACGGATACACCGATGGACCTGACTCATCAGATCACCCTGTTGCTGGTGTTGCTGGTGGCGTCCAAGGGCGCGGCAGGGGTGACTGGTAGTGGTTTTATCGTGCTGGCGGCCACGCTGTCGGCGGTAGGCCATTTGCCGGTTGCTGGCTTGGCGCTGATCCTCGGCATCGACCGCTTTATGTCCGAAGCCCGCGCGCTGACCAACCTGATTGGTAATGGTGTGGCAACCCTGGTGGTGGCCAAGTGGTGCAAGGAACTGGATGAAAACACCCTGCAGCGCGAGTTGAGCAGCGGCGGTAAGGAGCAGCCTGCTCCAGTAGCGGCCAAGGCCGAACTGAGCTGAGGGAAATACGCTGTCATTCAGCCCGCCTAATGGCGGGCTTTTTTATACCTGGCAAACGCCGGCAAGCCTCGCGTGAGATGACCGAATGAGTCAATCCAGGCTGAGCGCATGGGTCATTGAGGCGGCAGGGGCGTGGGGCCTAACCTGCTGCACGACTTCAGCTCAGGGAGCACACCCGCATGCAGCGCCTTATTTTCGACACCGAACACAACATGTTCCGCGACGCTTTTGCCGCCTTTCTGAAAAAGGAAGTGGTCCCGTATCAGGATGAGTGGGAAGCCGCCGGCGTCGTCAGCCGCGAGGTATGGAAGAAGGCCGGCGACATGGGCTTTCTCTTGCCCTGGGCGGATGAAGAGTACGGCGGCGCCGGGCTCAAGGATTTTCGCTATGAGCAGATCATGTGCGAGGAACTGGCGAAGATTAACGAACCGGGCTTTATGTTGCCGCTGCAT
This sequence comes from Pseudomonas sp. 9AZ, assembly GCF_902506525.1. Taxonomy (NCBI): domain Bacteria; kingdom Pseudomonadati; phylum Pseudomonadota; class Gammaproteobacteria; order Pseudomonadales; family Pseudomonadaceae; genus Pseudomonas; species Pseudomonas sp. 9AZ. Next base: position 2,654,144 of record NZ_LR733840.1, on the reverse strand, counting down.
TCCGCACTGTGCGGCCCCTATATCGCTGAGTACGGCAATGCCGAGCAGAAGGCGCGTTTCATGCCCGGCATCATCAGTGGTGAGTTGATCCTCGCGGTGGCGATGACTGAGCCGAGTGCTGGTTCCGACCTGGCCGGTATGCGCACCAGCGCGGTGGATCAGGGCGACCATTACGTACTCAACGGTTCCAAGGTGTTTATCTCCAACGGCCTGCTGGCCGATGTGGTGATCGTGGCTGCCAAGACCGACCCCAATAACAAACACGCCATGGGCCTGTTCTTGGTTGAGCGCGGTATGGAAGGTTTCGAACGCGGCAAGAACCTGGAAAAACTCGGCATGAAGAGTCAGGACACCGCTGAGCTGTTCTTCAATAACGTTAAGGTGCCCAAGGCCAACCTGCTGGGCGACGCCAAGGGCGGCTTCTTCTACCTGATGAACATGCTCGCCCAGGAGCGCCTGACCAACGCCTGCGGTGCAGTGGCGGCGGCCGAGGCGGCGTTGCAGACCACCATCGATTACGTGAAGGAACGCAAGGCCTTCGATCGACCGATTTCGCACTTCCAGAACACCCGTTTCAAGCTGGCCGAAATGCGCACGCAGATCGACGTGGCGCAGGTATTTGTGGACCGCTGCGTAACCGACCACAACGAGAAGAAACTCACCCCGGAAGTAGCTGCCGAGGCCAAGCTGTTTACCACCGAGTTGCTGTGCAAGGTGGTCGACGAAGGCGTGCAACTGCACGGCGGCTGGGGTTATATGTGGGAATACCCGATCTGCAAGATGTACGCGAACGCGCGCATCCAGCGCATCTTCGCTGGCACCTCGGAGATCATGAAAGAGATCATCAGCCGCGGCATGAAGTTGTAGAGCACGTGCCGCCACCTGGCGATCCTGGTGGTTTATCGGGGTCGTCGCCTTTAGGCCGTAGGATATTTTTTACCGAGGGAAGCTGTTCAAACGCTAACGTTCATGTCGGTACAACAATAAGAACGAGGGATTGCGATGACCGATCAACTGCCTCTGGAGCGCCTGGCGCTCTGGGTTGAAAAACGCCCTGATGCGGTCTGGCTCAGCCAGCCGGTAAACGGCCAGTGGCATGACTTCACCTGGGCTCAGGTGGACGACCAGGCACGGCGAATGGCCACTGCCTTGCATGCGCTGGGCTGTGCGCCGGGTGATCGGGTCGCGCTGCTGGCGAAGAACTGCGCCGAGTGGATCATCGCTGATCTGGCGATCATGCTCGCCGGGCTGATCAGCGTGCCGTTGTATCCGCTGCAATCGGCCGAGAGCATCGACTACGTGCTGCGCCATTCGCAGTGCAAGGCGATCTTCCTCGGCAAGCTGGATGAGCCAGCCAAGCTCGCGCCGGGTATTCCGGCCGAGGTAATGCGTATCGCCATGCCGTATCCGACCATCGAGGCCAACCACGGCTGGCATGCCTTGCTGGCAGCGCATCAGCCGTTACGCGATGGTCATTCGCAGTTACCGGATCAGTTGCTGAGCATTCTCTATACCTCCGGCACCACCGGCCAGCCCAAGGGCGTGATGCTCTCGGCCAAGGCGTTTGCCATTGCCGGCGGGCGCTCGGTGAAGGAACTGCAGATTACCGAGCAGGATCAGTATTTCTCCTACCTGCCGCTATCGCATGCCGCCGAGCGTTTTTTGGTGGAAATGAATGCGCTGTACAGCGGTGGACGGGTGGCCTTTGTCGAGTCGCTGGAGACTTTTGCCAGTGACCTGCGCCATGTACGGCCGACTGTGTTCTTCTCCGTGCCGCGCCTGTGGACGCGCTTTCAGCAGGGCGTGCTGGAGAAACTGCCGCAGCCCAAGCTGGCACGGCTGCTAGGTATTCCGCTGATTGGTGGCCTGGTGGCGCGCAAGATTCGCAAGGGCCTGGGTCTGGATCGTGCACGCATTCTGGTCAGCGGCGCGGCGGCGATTCCACGCGCCTTGCTCGACTGGTATCAGAGCATCGGCATCATCATCTGCGAGGGCTACGGCATGACCGAGCACCTGGCCTATGGCTGTTTCAACCGGCCGGGGCAGGTGCGTTTTGGCACCGTGGGCCGGCCGATGCCGGGTAATGAATTGCGCATCGCTGAGAATGGCGAAATCCTCCTACGTTGCCCTAGCCTGATGCTGGGCTATTACCAGGACCCAGAGAAAACCGCCGAAACCATCACCGCTGGTTGGCTGCATACCGGCGACAAGGGCGAGGTGGATGCGGCCGGTTACCTGAAAATCACCGGGCGTGTGAAAGATATCTTCAAGACCAGCAAGGGCAAGTACATCGCCCCGGCGCCGATTGAGGGTGAGATTGCCAAGAACCTTTGGGTCGAGCAGGTGTGCCTGATGGGCAGCAATCTTGATCAGCCGCTGGCGCTGATCGAGTTGTCGCCGGCGGCCCGCGAGCAATCGCGTGAGCAAGTCACCGCGGACTTGCAGCAGACCTTGCAACAGCTCAATGCGCAGCTTCAAGCGCATGAGCGGGTGAGTCATTTTGTGCTGGTGCGTGAGGCCTGGACTGTGGACAACGGCTGCATGACCCCGACCATGAAAATCCGCCGCAACATACTGGAAGCTCGCTTTGCCGATCAGCTCAGTGAGCTGGATGCCAAGCAGCCGCTGCATTGGCAGTGAGCGCTTAGTAGCCCGGATGCAATCCGGGAGTCTGTTGATATTCCCCGGATTGCATCCGGGCTACGGGATTGAGATCCCTGAGGAGCTGTTATGCAAGGCCCGTTGTCGTCACTGAAAGTGCTGGATTTCTCCACCCTGTTGCCCGGGCCGTTTGCCTCTTTGCTGCTGGCCGATATGGGCGCGGAAGTGCTGCGGGTCGAGTCGCCCTCGCGCATGGATCTGGTGCGTGTACTGCCGCCGCATGACGGCGGCGTATCGGCCAGTCACGCCTACCTCAACCGCAATAAGCGCTGCATCGCCCTGGACCTGAAAAAGCCTGAAGCGGTGGAGATGGTCAAGCAGTTGGTGGCCGAGTACGACATCGTGCTGGAGCAGTTTCGTCCTGGGGTGATGGACAAACTCGGCGTCGGTTACGAAGCGCTCAAGGCAATCAACCCGAAGTTGATCTACGTGTCGATTACCGGTTACGGCCAGAGCGGCCCGTACAAGGACCGCGCCGGGCACGACATCAACTACCTGGCCCTGGCCGGCATCGCCAGCTACACCGGGCGACGTGAAACCGGGCCGCTGCCGCTGGGCATTCAGGCGGCTGATATTGCCGGCGGCTCGCTGCACGGGGTGATCGGCCTGCTGGCGGCGGTGATCCAGCGCCAGGCCACGGGGCAGGGGCAGCAGGTGGATATAAGCATGACCGACTGCGCCTTCAGCCTGCACGGCATGGCCGGCGCGGGCTATCTGGCCGCTGGCGTGGAACCGGCGATGGAAAACCAGGCGCTGAATGGCGGCAGCTTCTACGACTACTACCGTACCCGCGACGGTCGCTGGTTCTCGGTCGGCAGCTTGGAACCGCAGTTTATGCAGCAGTTCTGCGCCGCCATCGGTCGCCCTGAGCTGGCTGCGCGCGGGCTGTCGCAGAAGCCGGAGGATCAGCAAGCGCTTAAACGCGAGATCGAAATCGAGTTCGAGAAACGCGGTTTCGCCGAGTGGAGTCAGGTATTCGCCGGCCTGGATGCCTGCGTCGAGCCGATGCTCAACCTCAGTGAAGCGGTCGAACATCCGCAGATCAAGGCGCGCGGTCTGGTCACTGAAGTGCCGCGTGCAGGCAACGCGCCGCAGACGCAGATCGCCTGTCCGATCAAATTCTCCAGCGGCTTGCCCGCGCCCCGGCATATCGGCGCAACCCTGGGCGCTCACACCGCAGAAGTACTGACAGAGCTGGGCTACAGCACTGAGCAGATCGCCCAGCTCAAGGCAGCTAAGGTGGTGGCCTAAATCGGGTAAACGCTTTGCGGGCAAACCGACACTCGTCAAACGCTGAGTTTTCCGGCATAAGCCTGATGCATTTTCGCCATACGGCGGCTTGGGAACGGAAAACATGTATCACGGGGAACGCTTCAACGCCTGGACCCATCTGGTTGGGGCGCTTCTGGCCTGCGCGGGTGCAGTGTGGCTCTTGGTGTTGGCGAGCCTGGACGGTGAGCTGCGTACGATCATCAGCGTGGCGATTTATGGCCTGACCCTGGTGCTGCTCTACAGCATCTCCACGCTTTATCACAGCGTACAGGGGCATGCGAAAGTGCTGATGCGCAAGCTTGATCACCTGTCGATCTACCTGCTGATCGCCGGCAGTTATACGCCGTTTTGCCTGATCACCCTCGAAGGTGCCTGGGGGTGGACGTTGTTCGGCATTGTCTGGACGCTGGCAATCATTGGCATGCTGCAGGAGATCAAGCCACGCTCCGAGGCGCGCGTGTTGTCGATTGTGATCTACGCCGTGATGGGCTGGATTGTGTTGATTGCGGTCAAACCGTTGATCGCTGCCCTGGGCATGGAAGGGTTTATCTGGCTGGCCGGTGGCGGGGTGCTGTACACCGTGGGGATCATCTTCTTCGCCTATGACAGCCGCTTCCGCCATTGGCATGGCATCTGGCACTTGTTTGTTATGGGCGGCAGCCTGATGCACTTTATCGCGGTGTTGCGTTACGTCCTCTAATGCCAACATCGGCTTATTCGACGCGCTGCTCGCCTGTATAGCTCAAGGTCACCTTGCAACGCCGGCAGAAGTAGCGCCGGCCTTTGCTGACTAGGGAATGACGCTGGGCTGAAAACGGAAACTCGCCCTGAGGGCAGCTGCATCGGTAGATATAACGGCTGACCGTGCGCCGCTGAACCGCATAGCTGTGGCAGCGATTGGGCGGCAGCTCATACACGCCGCGCATGATCAACTGCCATTCCTCGCCATGGGGCTGAATCTTCAGGCCGAACAGCTGATGCGCGATCAGGTGCGCCACTTCATGCGGCACGGTCTGTTTGAGAAAGTCTTCGCGGTTTTCCCGGTACAGCTGCGGGTTGAAGCGCAGCTTGTTTTCCGTCAGGTGAGCCACACCGGCCTTTTGTCCACGCAGCTTGAAACTCACCTCGGCGCGGGCAAAGGGGCGTTTGAAAAAGGCTTCAGCCTGCTGGTAGCACTGTTCTACGCGGCTTAGAAGGTGTTCGGACATAAGTGCGGTGATCAGGATCGGGGCTGCGATTATGCCCAAGCAGCGCAGTGATCACAGCTCTGAAACGACGAAACCACCCGCAGGTGGTTTCGTCTTGTGTCATCAAGTGTGGCGTTAGCTGGTGTAGACCGGGCCGACCCCAAAGCCCCAGAGAATCACCGAACTGGCAATCATCGCCACCAGCACCACCAAACCTACCGCGAGCACCGAGCTGGAGAACATGAAGCCTTCATCCTCGGGTATGCCCATGAAAGTCGGTATGCCGACGTAGAGTAGATAAACCGTGTAACAAATAGCCGCCGTTCCCACTACCATGGCTAGCCAAAGGTGTGGATAGAGCGCCGCCAAGCCACCGATAAAAAGCGGTGTAGCGGTATAAGCCGCAAATACCACGCATTGCGTGAGGTTCGGGCTGGCATCGTAGGTGCGTGCCATCCAGTGGATAAACGCGCCCATCACTGCAATCCCGGCAAGCATCGCCAGGTAGGTCATGACGGTCATTTGCAACGCACTGGCTTCGGTCAGCATCACCGGCGCTCGATCGCCGATTGCCCAGCCGACTTGGGTGGTGCCGATATAGGCCGAAACTGCGGGAATTGCCGCGAGAATCAGTACGTGGGTGAGATACATGTGGCTGATGGTTTCTTCTTCGCCACGGATTTCCTGCCATTCCTGGTCAGGATGGGTGAATAGCCCCCAAACGTGATGGATCATGCCAGACCTCCTGTTTTTATAGCGGTCGCCCCCCAGCGCAGCGCCTGATTCGCGTGTGCAGCGTCATCAGGTACAGGGCCGAACCTATGCGACCGTATGTCGCAGTATAGGCAGTGGTTACGATTGGCAAAGGCTGGGTGTTAGAGCAAATCGGACTCTCAAGCATGTCCGTAATAGCGTTCGAGGATTTCCATGGCCTTGTTGATTGACTGCAGGCGCGCCGTGTTACCGCCGCGATCAGGGTGATGCAGGCTCACCAGTTGTCGGTAGCGGTGCTTAATCATGGCGAGATTGAGCGTCTGTTCGCTGCCTTCGAGCTCGAACAGCTCCAGCGCCGCCTGTTTCTCTTCGCTGCCGTGCATGCGCGTCCAGAAACTCAATAGCAGCTTGGCCACATCCTGCTCGTCGGTGTCGTTGAGCTGGCTGAGATCTAGGTAATAGTCACGCAGCGGGTCGTGTTCGCTCAGTTCCGCGCTTCCGGGTTGATAGGGCAGCAATTGGATATTCAGCGCACTGATCTGCAGGTAACCACTCTGCGTCGTCCACAGCCGTTCACGCAGCCGGTAGAGGGCGTTGAACAGCAGAAAGTGGGTGCGGAATAGCACCAGCTTGTCGGTCAGTGGCTGATTGGGGATGTGCACACACTGGCGGGCTTTCAATTGTTGGATCAGCTGGTATTCACCGAGGCCTTCAGGGACCGCGCGCAGCAGCTGGTGCAGTTGTTCGGGCAAGTCGAGGCCCGGGTCGAAGTCGTCATTCATCGGTCGAGCCTAGCATTTCAGCAACTCTGGGGTAGGGCACGTCACGCTTTCTGCGTAAAATGCCGCCTCTTCAACGACTTCCGGACTCCAGCGCACCATGGGCACCCTCTCGGTCAATCAGAACAAACTGCAAAAGCGCCTGCGTCGTCAGGCCGGCGAAGCCGTTGCCGACTTCAACATGATCGAGGACGGCGATAAGGTCATGGTCTGCCTGTCTGGCGGCAAGGACAGCTACACCATGCTCGACGTGCTGCTGCACCTGCAGAAGGTCGCGCCGATCAAGTTCGAGATCGTTGCGGTGAATATGGACCAGAAGCAGCCGGGTTTCCCCGAGCATGTGTTGCCGGCCTATCTGGAGTCCATCGGTGTGCCGTATCACATCGTCGAGAAGGACACCTATTCGGTGGTCAAGGAGAAGATCCCGGAAGGCAAGACCACCTGTTCGCTGTGCTCGCGCCTGCGTCGCGGCACGCTGTATACCTTTGCCGATGAGATCGGCGCGACCAAGATGGCCCTAGGTCACCACCGCGACGACATCCTGGAAACCTTCTTCCTCAATATGTTCTACGGCGGCACGCTCAAGGCCATGCCGCCCAAGCTGCGCGCCGACGACGGTCGTAACGTGGTGATTCGTCCGCTGGCTTACTGCAACGAGGCGGATATCGAGGCTTACAGCCAGCTCAAGGAATTCCCGATCATCCCGTGCAACCTCTGTGGTTCTCAGGAAAACCTGCAGCGCCAGGTGGTCAAGGAGATGCTGCAGGACTGGGAGCGCAAGTCGCCGGGGCGCACCGAGATCATGTTCCGCGCTCTGCAGAACGTAGTACCGTCGCAGCTGGCTGACCGCAACCTGTTCGACTTCAAGAGTCTGAAAATCGATGACAGCGCCACGCCGCGCTTTCTCGATGTGATGAACCTCTGATCCAGCAGTTTTCCGCCTCAAGGAATGCCCGATGCGTGATTACAAATGGCTGCATGAGTACTGCCTGAACCGTTTCGGCTCGGTCGCTGCGCTGGAGTCGATCCTGCCGCAGCCGCGCACTGCTAATGAGTTGCGCGCGATCAGTGATGATCGCTACCTCTCAGTGCTCAGCCTGCGGGTGTTCCGCGCGGGCCTCAAGCACAGCTTGGTCGATGCCAAGTGGCCTGCATTCGAGCAGGTGTTCTTCGGTTTCGATCCGGAGAAAGTGGTGCTGATGGGCGCCGAGCGCCTGGAAAACCTGATGCAGGATGCGCGCATCATCCGTCACCTGGGCAAGCTCAAGAGTGTGCCGCGCAATGCCCAGTTCATCCTTGATGTACAAAAGGAGAAGGGCAGTTTTGGTGCGCTGATTGCTGATTGGCCCGTGAGCGATATCGTTGGCCTATGGAAGTATTTGGCCAAACATGGCTGTCAGTTAGGCGGGCTGTCCGCACCGCGGTTCTTGCGCATGGTTGGCAAGGACACCTTCGTCCCTAGTGATGACATGGTTGCCGCGCTGAAGGCGCAGAAGATTATCGACAAGGTGCCGACCAGCCTAAAAGAGCGGGCCGCCGTGCAGGCCGCGTTCAACCAATGGCAGGAGCAGAGCGGGCGGCCGCTATGCCAGCTGTCGGTGATGCTGGCGCATACGGTCAACCACTGAGGGGCTGGCGATGGAGCGGGCAATCAAGAAGGTCGCACAGCAGCTCAAGCAGGCTGAACGCATCCTGCTGATTACCGGTGCTGGGCTGTCCGCCGATTCCGGTTTGCCCACTTATCGCGGCCTTGGCGGCCTGTATAACGGCCACACCGCTGAAGGTTTGCCGATTGAGGCGGCGTTGTCCGGCTCGATGCTGCAGCGTGATCCGGCGCTGTGCTGGAAATATCTGGCGGAGCTGGGCAAGGCCTGCCTGGGTGCTCAGGCCAATGCTGGGCATTACGCCATCGCCGAATTGCAGCGCAAGAAGCCAGAGTGCTGGCTGCTGACCCAGAATATCGACGGCTACCACCGCGCCGCTGGTAGCCCGATGGAGCGGGTGATCGAGATTCATGGCGAGCTGGCGCCGCTGTATTGCCAGTCCTGTGGCGCTGTCGACACCGAGCTGGCGGAACACCTTGAACGGCCGCTGCCGCCCAAATGCCGGCAATGCGCCGGGGTGCTGCGTCCGCCCGTGGTGCTGTTCGAGGAAATGCTCCCCGAGCAGGCCATCGACACACTCTATACCGAAGTGCGCAAAGGTTTTGAGGTGGTGATCAGCATCGGTACCAGCGCGAGCTTCCCGTATATCGTCGAACCGCTGCTGCGTGCCCGCCAGGGGGGTGGCTTTACCGTGGAGATCAACCCGCAGCGTACCGACTTGAGCGCTCGTGTGGACGTGCATCTGCAAGGGCGGGCTTTAGATGTGTTGCCGGAACTACTGAGTCACATTTAGAGCCATAGAATTTGCAAATGCATGCCATAGAGGGCATAGTCGCAGTCTTGTGAAATTCACCGACACGGTCGTGCCCATGCTCAAACGCCTCGCACCCCTCGTGCCTATCGCACTCTCCGTGGTTCTGGCCGCCTGCGCCAACCATGCCCCACAGCCAGAGCTGGCAACCCAGCCTGCGGTGTTCTCCTCGACAGAACTTGCCGAGTTTGACGAACAAGCCAAAGAAGCGGCTCTGGGCGACTTCACTGAAGACAAATCCTACAAACTGCCGCAACTGGCTGACAGCATCCTGACTCACGGCCTGTCGCTGGTGGGTACCCGTTATCGTTACGGTGGCAGCTCGGTGAAATCCGGCTTCGATTGCAGCGGCTTTATCGGTTATCTGTTCAAGGAAGAGCTGGGCATGAAACTGCCACGCTCGTCCCGCGACATGATCAATATCGACGCACCGCTGGTGTCGCGTGATGACTTGGAACCGGGTGATCTGCTGTTCTTCAGCACCAGTGGCCGTAACCGCGTCAGCCATGCCGGCATCTATATGGGCGATAACCAGTTTATCCACTCCAGCAGCAGCCGCAGTGGCGGCGTGCGGGTCGATAGTCTGGATGATCGTTACTGGTCGCGTACCTTTATCGAGGCCAAACGTGCCCTGGCGCTAGCACCAAGCGAGTCGGTTGTACGTCACCCATGAGCCCTGTGAGTGGCGACCGAATCTGTTCGGTCGCTGCGATTAACTGATACTTCAGATCTATCTCGATAATTTTCAACAACCTGCCAAGCAAAGCTAAAGCTTGCACTACGATGTGCAAGCCGGCAGAGTAGGGCGCATCCCGGCTCAGGATCGCTCGTCCATGACCGCTATCACCCGTCTCAGCTTGATTGTGCTTGCCGCGTTGCTCAGCGCCTGCGTTAGCAATGCCCCCACGCCAACCCCCGAACCTGTTGTGCATGCACCTATCAGCAGCTTTAACGGCAATGCTGAAGATGTGCTTTTTCGTGCCCTCGGTTTAGTCGGGACACCCTATCGCTACGGCGGCAATACCCCTGATGGCGGCTTTGATTGCAGCGGTCTGATTGGCTATGTCTACCGCGATGCGGCGGGCATCAAACTGCCACGTTCGACCCGCGAGCTGATCAGCATGCGCGCCCCAACCGTCGGCCGCGACCGCCTGCAAAGTGGTGATCTGGTGTTCTTCGCCACTAATGGCGGCAGCCAGGTTAGCCATGCTGGCATCTATGTCGGCGATGGCCGTTTTGTCCACGCGCCCTCCAGTGGTGGCACCGTACGCCTGGATAGCCTGAGCAATACGTATTGGCAACGCACTTATCTGAATGCCAAGCGCGTATTTACTCCGGAACTGGCGCGCAACCCCTGACAGCTTTGGTCGGCAGAGGGAGTAGGCATGACCAATCGAACGCTCAATCTCGATTCCGCCCTGTATCAATACCTGCTGGATGTTTCCCTGCGTGAAACACCGCTGCTCAAACGTCTGCGTGAGGAAACCGCGCAGCTGAGTACGGCGCGTTGGCAGATTGCTCCCGAGCAGGGGCAGTTTATGGCCTTGCTGGTGCAGCTAACGGGAGCGCGGCGGATTGTCGAGGTCGGCACCTTTACCGGCTACAGCGCCATCTGCATGGCCCAGGCCATGCCTGAGGGTGGTCGGCTGATCTGCTGTGATATTCCCGGCGAATACAACGCCACAGCTGAGCATTACTGGCGCGCCGCGGGATTGAGTGGGTGTATCGAACAGCGTTTGGCGCCGGCGCTACAGACCCTGGCGGAGCTAGAAGCTGAAGGTTTGGCCGACAGTATCGACCTGCTGTTTATCGACGCCGACAAGGCCAATTACCCCGCCTATCTGGAACATGCGCTGCGCCTGGTGCGCCAGGGCGGATTGATCCTGTTCGATAACACCCTGTGGAGCGGACGTGTGCTTGAGCAGAACCCCGAAAGCGACGACACCCGAGCCATTCAGGCGCTTAACCTGGCGCTGCGGGATGATCCACGCATCGACCTGTCCCTGTTGCCGTTGGGCGACGGTTTGAGCCTGTGCCGTAAACGCTGAACCCGTATGCCTGAACCGATTCGTCTGCCCGAACAACCTGATGCCTGCGAGCTCTGCGCCCGTGCGGCCGTTTTGACGCGTCACCATTTGATCCCCAAGGCGCTGCACAACAAGGTTTATGTGCAGAAGCGCTTCGGCAAAAGCGAGCGCATCAGCGCCACGCTCTGGGTCTGCCGCGCCTGCCACAACCAGATCCACCGGCTGTTCAGCGAAAAGGAGCTGGCGCTAACCTATAACAATCGCGACAGCCTACTCAGCGACGAACGCCTACGTACGTTTGTCGAGTGGCTGGCCAGCAAGCCGGCGGGCTTTATGCCCAGACATTGAATCGCGGCTAGGCTTGCTGCTTGTTTGTGATGACCTTTCGACCCCTTAGTAGTGGCGACTGCCGATGACCTATTTACGCGCGCTGTCATATGTATGCCTTGCTCTGTTGTTGGGCGCCTGTGCTGGGCCAACGCCGCTGATGCTGATGAGTACGCCGGTGATTTATCACCAGGCTGCTATCGATCCTTTCGCCCATTTGTCACCGGCAGAACGGGTGCCCGATGTGGCACTGTTCTACGCCACTACCCGGGCGCCAGAGGGCGTGGGCTATGGCAATCGCGTCAGTCCAACCTTGCAACTGGGGCGTGCCCAGGTGCGTTTGGGCGACCAGCAGAGTGATTGGTCGCAATTGCATTCGGCCTCGGTCAGCGAGCTGCGCGCGCGTGAGCTGCCACTGAGTCTGATTGCGGCTCAGCAAACAGCGATACTGCCGGTGCAGCGGCCGGTTGATGTGCCTTTGGCGCCGCCGGTGCAGAGCTATGTCGATGCGATCAATCTGGCGCTGGACAAGGCCCGCGACAAGGAAATCATCATCTATGTGCATGGTGCAAAGGTGGATTTCGCCAATGCCTGTGAACTGACGGGCGAGCTTGTGCATTTTGCCGGGCGCGACTTTGTCGGTCTGGCGTTCGACTGGCCGTCACACCAGAACATTGCCAGCTATCTGCTCGGCATCGATGTGAATCGCGCTCGTGATTCCAGTCAGGCGTTGGCGCAGTTGATCGAGCTGCTGGCGCGACATACCGATGCGGAGCGGATCAACCTGATCGCCTACAGCGCCGGTGGGCGGGTGGCATCTCTGGCGTTGCAGACGTTCCAGAATCGTCATCCGGATTTGAATACCGCGCAGTTACAGGCGCGTTATCGGATTGGCGCGGTGGTGTTTGCCGCTGCGGATGTCCCCGAGGAAGTATTTGAAGGGCGTCTGCCGGCAATCAGTCGCGTCGCTGAACAGGTGATGATCACCGTGTCTGATCAGGACGAGGCGCTGGATTACGCGCAGCGCCTGATGCCCGGTGGCGCGCGGATTGGCAGCAGTCGGGCCGAGCAGAGCCTGCACCAGTTCACCCGCAGGCGGCACTTGAACAATGTCACTCTGCTGGATGTTTCCGGTAATAGCAGCGAGCGCGGCTTTGATATCGTCGGGCATCACTACTGGTACCGTCATCCCTGGGTCAGCAGTGATGTGATCTTGCTGCTGCGTACCAACCTGCCGCCGGATCAGCGAGCGCTATCTGTCACCGAGCACCCGGCAGTCTGGTACATGAATACGGACTACCCGCTGACGGTACGTGAAGCAACCCGGCGGGTACTCAAGGGGCAGTGGTAGGTGCTCTGGTCTGGCCTTAAGTGACGAAACATGCAGCTTGGTTCCAGCAGGATGTAAGTCTGGATACGGCTAGTAAAAACCAACGGATAGCGGATGAGGAATCAGCATGTTCACCCCTAAGCGTTTTGCCCTTTTGGCTCTGCTTAGCCTGCCGTTAGCGACCCTGCAGGCGGCTGAGCCATCGTTCAGCTGTATCAAGGTAGCGGCTGGCAGTATCGAGGAGCTGATTTGTCAGACGCCTGCTCTGGCCGAACTTGATCAGAAAATGGCGAGTGTTTATCAGCAGGCTTCGGCCAAGGCCGAAAATCAGCATCCTCCTGTACTCAAGGCTGAGCAGAGAGGTTGGATAAAAGGCCGCAATGATTGCTGGAAGGCCGCTGACCTTGAGCAGTGCGTAGCCGAGAGCTATCGCCTGCGGATTGCCGAATTGCAGGCGCGCTACGCGTTACTGAAAGGGACCGGTCCGGTGCGTTTTCAATGCGATGGCCTGCCGGCCAAGGAAGTCATCGTCACCTACTACCCCACCGAGCCCGGGACCCTGCTGGCCGAGTTTGCTGACAGCGTGTCGTTGATGTATCAGCAGCCTGCAGCCAGCGGCAGCAAATATCAGGGGCGCAATGAATCATTCTGGGAGCACCAGGGTGAGGCGACCGTGGTGTGGGGCTATGGCTCGCCCGAGATGAAGTGTCAGGCCAAGTAACCCTGGTGGCTTAAGCAGTCTGCGCCAAATGGCGCATTCGTTTGACGCTTAATCATGAACTCTCTAACCTTCGCGCCTTGTAGCAGGTGCCCCCAACGCATTGCGTGTGCGGGGTGAAACAGGGAAGTCGGTGCGCTGTGCGTGTGAACGCCAGCAATTCCGACGCTGCCCCCGCAACGGTAAGTGAGTCAAACGCCGCAAGAACCACTGTGCGTGATGCATGGGAAGGTGCGGTCGTGAGCCATTCGGCTCGCTCACAAGCCCGGAGACCGGCCTGCTGCAGTCCACGGCATCGCGGAGGGCGATGGCTGGCGTGTGGTGTGCGCTGTGCGCAAGCCCGCGCTTTCCCTATCCCCGCATGCTTTTTCCAGCCAGATCGCCCTGTGGCGGTGGAGCATGCGATGACGGAATCGATTGAACGTGACGCCCGGCACAAGGCGCGCATGGCCCGCAAGAAAGCCCTTATCGACGAGAAAATCGCCCAGGCCCAGGATGAGTACGGCCTGCTGCTGGTGCACAGCGGTAATGGCAAGGGCAAGAGCAGTAGCGCCTTCGGCATGGTTGCCCGCGCCCTGGGCCACGGCCTCAAGGTGGGCGTGGTGCAATTTATCAAGGGTGCAGCCAGCACTGGCGAAGAAGCCTTCTTTCGCCGTTTTCCCGATGAAGTCAGCTACCACGTGATGGGCGAGGGCTTTACTTGGGAGACCCAGGATCGCCAGCGTGATATCGACAAGGCGCGCGAAGCCTGGACGGTGGCGGCGCAGCTGCTGAATGACCCGGCTATCGGTCTGGTGGTGCTCGACGAGCTGAATATCGCCCTGAAGTACGGTTATCTGGAACTCGACGCGGTGCTCGCCGACATCGAAGCGCGGCCGCTGCTACAGCATGTGGTGGTAACCGGTCGCGGCGCGTTGCCGGGGATGATCGAGGCAGCGGATACCGTGACCGAGATGAGCCTGGTCAAGCATGCGTTCAAGGCCGGGGTTAAGGCGCAGAAGGGCGTAGAGTTTTGAACGGCGCCCACTTTTGTCCCGCGTTATTGATCGCTGCACCGGCCTCCGGTCAGGGTAAAACCACGGTCACCGCAGCCTTGGCGCGTTTGCATGCACGCCAGGGCAAGCGCGTGCGGGTGTTCAAGTGCGGCCCGGACTTTCTTGACCCGATGATTCTTGCTCGCGCCAGCGGCGCGCCGGTGTATCAGCTCGACCTGTGGATGGTTGGTGAAGCCGAGAGCCGTCGTCTGCTCTGGGAGGCGGCGGGTGACGCCGACCTGATTCTGATCGAAGGGGTGATGGGCCTGTTCGATGGCACGCCTTCGGCAGCCGACCTGGCCCGGCACTTTGGCGTGCCGGTGCTGGCGGTGATTGATGGTTCGGCCATGGCGCAGACCTTTGGCGCCATGGCCCATGGTCTGGCGACCTTCCAGGCGGATTTACCGTTTTCTGGCGTGCTCGGTAATCGGGTTGGCAGTGCGCGGCATGGCGAGATTCTGCGCGATGCGCTGCCGGCCTCGATCCGCTGGTACGGCGCGCTACCGCGCAGCGCCGAAGTTGGTTTGCCAAGCCGCCATCTCGGTCTGGTGCAGGCGGGGGAGCTGGTCGACCTGGATGCGCGCCTGGACGCCGCCGCCGATGCCTTGGCTGCCAGTGCCGATACCAGTCTGCCGCCGCCAGTCAGCTTCGCCGCGCCCGAACAGGCCAGGCCCGCGCCGTTGCTTAAGGGCGTACGCATTGGCGTAGCGCGCGACAGCGCTTTTGCCTTTCTCTATCAGGCCAACCTCGATTTGCTGCGCGAGCTGGGCGCTGAATTAGCGTTCTTTTCGCCGCTTACAGATGAACATTTACCGGATATCGACAGCCTGTACCTGCCTGGCGGTTACCCGGAGTTGCACCTGTCCACGCTTGAAGCCAACCAGGCCATGGCCGAGGCAATCCGCGCTCACCATGAGGCAGGCAAACCGATCCACGCCGAGTGCGGTGGCATGCTTTACCTGCTCGACAAACTGACCGACAAGCAGGGCGCCAGCGGGCAGATGCTCGGTTTGTTAAACGGCGAGGCGACCCTGCAACCACGCATGACCGCCATGGCTCTGCAACAGGCTGAGCTGCCGGAAGGGCTGCTGCGCGGCCACAGTTTTCACTACTCGGCGCTCAGCAGTGAACTGCAACCACTGACCCGTGGTGAGTGCCCGAACTACAAGCGCACCAGTGAGGCGGTCTATCGTCAGGGGCGGATGACCGCCTCCTATATTCACTTCTATCTGCCGTCCGACCCGGTTGCCGCCGCCGCGCTGTTTCGCCCGGGAGCGCCGGCATGAGTGAGCAGGCCTTCAGCCCTGAGGAACGCGCGGCGGTGTACCGCGCCATCGCCGAGCGCCGCGATATGCGCCATTTCAGCGGTGGCGAGGTGGCTCCCGAGTTGCTCGCGCGCTTGCTCGAAGCCGCGCATCAGGCGCCCAGCGTGGGCTTGATGCAGCCCTGGCGGTTTATTCGCATCACCCGTCCGGCCTTGCGCGAAGCGATCCACGGCCTGGTAGAGGAGGAACGCACGCGCACCGCCGAGGCGTTGGGCGAGCGCAGCGACGAGTTTATGCGGCTGAAAGTCGAGGGCATACGCGATTGCGCCGAACTGTTGGTGGTGGCCCTGATGGACGGGCGTGAGGCCCATGTGTTTGGCCGCCGCACCTTGCCGGAGATGGACCTGGCATCCCTGGCTTGCGCGATTCAGAACCTCTGGCTGGCGGCCCGCGCAGAGGGTTTGGGCATGGGCTGGGTGTCGCTGTTCGAGCCCCAGGCCCTGGCGGATGTGCTCAACATGCCGACCGGCAGTAAGCCATTGGCGGTGCTGTGCCTGGGGCCTGTGACGGAATTCTATGAGGCGCCGATGTTGGTGCAGCAGGGGTGGGCTGAGCCTCGGCCACTCAGCGAGTTGCTGTTCGAGAATCAGTGGGGCACGCCATGAGCCTGGTGCTGAGTACCTGCGCCGGAGTCGTTCTGGATGCGATTTTTGGCGAACCCAAGGGCTGGCACCCGCTGGTGGCCTTTGGTCGTATGGCCGAGCGTATCGAGCAACGCTTCAATCCGGCGGGCAGCGGTTGGCGCAGCCATGGCGTCAGCGCCTGGTGCCTGGCGGTGTTGCCGCTGACCCTGCTGGCCTGGCTGTTGAGTGAGATCAGCGGGCTGGGTTGGGCGGTGGAGATCATTGCCTTGTATGCCGCCCTGGGTCTGAAAAGCCTGGGCGAGCATGCCATGCCAGTGGCGCAGGCGCTGCGTCTGGGGGATTTGCGCCTGGCCCGCGAGCGGGTTGGCTATATGGTCAGCCGCAATACTGCGCAGCTGGATGCCACGGGTGTGGCCCGCGCGGGTAGCGAATCGGTGCTGGAAAACGGCAGCGACGCGGTGTTCGCCGCGCTGTTCTGGTTTGTGTTGGCTGGCGCACCGGGCGTGGTGCTGTATCGCCTGAGCAATACCCTGGACGCCATGTGGGGCTATCGCAATGAACGCTTTGAACGCTTCGGCTGGGCCGCGGCGAAGATCGACGATGCACTCAATTACCTGCCTGCGCGGCTGGTCGCCTTGACCTACGCGTTGCTGGGTAAAACCCTGTTGGCGCTGCGTTGCTGGCGTACCCAGGCGCCGCTATGGGACAGCCCGAATGCTGGCCCCGTGATGGCAGCGGGTGCAGGGGCCTTGGGCGTCAGCCTGGGCGGCGCGGCGGAATATCACGGTGAGGTGCATGTGCGGCCTGATCTGGGTGCGGGACCGCCGCCCCGGGCGCGGGATATCGAACGGGCAGTCAATCTGGTCTACGGTGGCGTGCTGCTGTGGCTGGCGCTGCTAGTGCTGTGGGGGCTTGCTTATGCTTGAACATGGTGGCCGGCTGCGCGCAGCCTCGCTGCGTTATGGCATTGCCCTGGCGGAGTGGCTAGATTTGTCCACCGGCATTGCGCCCTATGGCTGGCCCTTGCCCCCCATTCCGGCCAGTGCCTGGACACGCTTGCCCGAGCAGCAGGACGGCCTGGAAATCGCTGCGCGCGATTACTACGGCGTCGCCAACCTGCTACCGGTGGCGGGTTCGCAAGCCGCCATTCAGGCGCTGCCGCGTCTGCTGCGTCACGTCACTGTGGGCATTGTTTCACCCGCTTATGCCGAGCATGCGGCGGCCTGGCAGCGCGAAGGGCATCGTTTGCTGGAACTCAGCGAAGGGGCCATCGAGCGGGCGCTGGAGCGCATCGATGTGCTGTTGCTGGTCAACCCGAATAACCCTACCGGCCGCTGCATTGAACCTGCACGCTTGCTGGAGTGGCATCGGCGGTTGGCCGAGCGGGGCGGCTGGCTGGTGGTGGACGAGGCCTTTATCGATTGCACGTCGGCGTTCAGCCTGGCGGCGTTCAGTGAGTTGCCCGGGTTGATCGTGCTGCGCTCGTTTGGCAAGTTTTTCGGTTTGGCGGGGATTCGTCTGGGTTTTGTCCTGGCGCAACCGCAGCTGCTGGCGCAACTGGCCGAATTGCTCGGCCCTTGGGCTATCAGCGGACCGAGCCGCGTGGTGGCCACGGCGTTGTTGCAGGACATGGCTGGCCAGCAGGCGCAACGTGAGCGATTACTCGCCGACGGTGAACGCCTGGCGTCACTGTTGGCTGCGCATGGTTTCAGCCCCACAGGTGGTTGCGCGTTGTTCCAGTTCTGTTGCACACCGCAGGCTGCCTTGCTGCATGAGTTTCTCGCCCTGCAAGGCATCCTTACCCGCCTGTTTGAAAAGCCGCTGAGCCTGCGTTTTGGTTTGCCACCGGATGAGGCCGGCTGGCAGCGTTTGCAGCAGGCGCTGGCGGTCTTCGCTGGAGAGCTGACATGAGCACACTGATGGTGCAGGGCACCACCTCCGATGCCGGCAAAAGCACCCTGGTCACTGCGCTGTGTCGCTGGCTCAAGCGCCAGGGCGTTAGCGTAGTGCCGTTTAAACCGCAGAATATGGCGCTCAACTCAGCGGTCACCGCCGACGGTGGTGAAATCGGCCGCGCCCAGGCGGTGCAGGCACAAGCCGCCGGGCTGGCGCCGCATACCGATATGAATCCGGTGCTGCTCAAGCCCAATAGCGACACCGGCGCCCAGGTGATCATCCACGGCCGCGCCCTGAGCAGCATGGATGCCGTGGCGTACCACGATTACAAAAAGGTGGCGATGCAGGCGGTGCTGCAGTCGCACCAGCGTCTGAGCGGCGCTTATCCGGTGGTGATGGTGGAGGGCGCCGGCTCGCCAGCGGAGATCAACCTGCGCGCCGGCGATATCGCCAATATGGGTTTTGCCGAGGCGGTGGATTGCCCGGTGATCCTGATTGCCGATATCGACAAGGGCGGGGTGTTTGCACATCTTGTCGGCACCCTGGCGCTACTTTCCGAGAGCGAGCAGGCGCGGGTGCAGGGGTTTGTGATCAACCGCTTTCGCGGTGATATCGCCCTGCTGCAACCGGGGCTGGATTGGCTGGAGCAGCGCACCGGCAAACCGGTACTGGGCGTATTGCCTTATCTGATGGATTTCCATCTGGAGGCCGAAGACGCCATTGATATCCGCCAGAGCGCCAAGACGGCTGAGCGGATCAAGGTGGTGGTACCGGTGTTGCCCCGCATCAGCAACCACACCGATTTCGATCCGCTGCGCCTGCACCCGCAGGTCGAGCTGACCTTTGTCGGCCCGGGCCAGGCCATTCCTGCGTCCGACCTGATTATCCTGCCCGGCTCGAAAAGCGTACGCAGCGATCTGGCGTTCCTACGTGAGCAGGGCTGGACGGCAGTCCTTAACAAACACTTGCGCTATGGCGGCAAGCTACTGGGTATCTGCGGCGGGCTACAGATGCTTGGCAAGGAGATTGACGACCCGCATGGGCTGGAAGGCGCGGCGGGTTCCAGCCCTGGGCTGGGGCTTCTGGATTTTCGCACGGTGCTGGAGCCGGAGAAGCAGCTGCGTAATGTACGCGGCCTGCTGTGTCTGGAAAATGCCCCGGTCAGTGGCTACGAAATTCATGCTGGGGTCAGCTCTGGCCCAGGGTTGAACGCGGCTGTACGCCTCGATGATGGCCGCAGCGACGGCGCGCTTAGCGCGGATGGCCAGGTGCTCGGCACCTATTTGCACGGCCTGTTTGAAACCCCGGAGGCGTGCAGCGCCTTGCTGCGCTGGGCGGGGCTGCGTGACGTGCAGTCGGTGGATTACCACGCCCTGCGTGAGCGTGATATCGAGCGCCTGGCCGATCTGGTCGAGGCGCATCTGGATACGGCCCGGCTGCGCGAGTTATGTGGAGTAGGCCATGCATGAACTGATTCTCGGCGGTGCTCGTTCCGGCAAAAGCCGTCTTGCCGAGCGCGTGGCGGCCGAATCCGGCTTGGCCGTGACTTACATCGCCACCAGTCAGCCGCTCGATGGTGAGATGAGTGTACGGGTTCAGCAGCACCGTGCGCGTCGCCCTGCGCACTGGGGATTGGTGGAAGAGCCTTTGGCTCTGGCCCGAGTGCTGCGCGAACAGGCGGGTACCGACACGTGCCTGCTGGTTGATTGCCTGACACTGTGGCTGACCAACTTGTTAATGCTCGATGACCCGGCGCGCCTGAGCGCCGAGCGTGATGCGTTGCTGGATTGCCTCAGCGACTTACCGGGGCGGCTTCTGCTGGTCAGCAATGAAACCGGCCTGGGCGTGGTGCCGCTTGGCGAGCTGACCCGGCGTTATGTTGATGAGGCCGGCTGGTTGCACCAGGCCCTGGCCGAACGCTGTGAGCGTGTGGTGTTTACCGTGGCGGGTCTGCCGATGGTTCTCAAAGGAGAGGCGCTGTGAGTGAGCAATGGTGGCAGCAGGGCTGTCAGGCGTTGGACAGGCCTGCGCGCAACACCGCCGAGGCGCGGCAGCAGCAGCTGACCAAGCCGGCCGGCTCCCTCGGCCAGCTGGAGCAGCTGGCGATTGAGCTGGCGGCCATGCAAGGCAGCCAGCGGCCGCAGGTCGAGCGGCTGTGGATCAGTATTTTTGCCGGTGACCATGGTGTGGTGGCTGAAGGGGTTTCGGCATTCCCCCAAGCCGTCACCGGGCAAATGCTGCGTAACTTTGTCAATGGAGGCGCGGCGATCAGCGTATTGGCCAAACAACTGGGCGCAACGCTTGAGGTGATCGACCTGGGCACCGCGCTGCCGCTGGAACCGCTGCGCGGCGTGCGTCATTTGCATCTCGGTGAAGGTACGCAGAATTTCGTCCAAGGCCCGGCGATGACTGCCGCGCAGTTACTGCTGGCCCTGGATGCCGGCCAAGCCAGCGTGCAGCGTGCCGGTGAAGCTGGCAGCCAGCTGTTTATCGGCGGCGAGATGGGCATCGGCAATACCACTGCCGCCACAGCCATGGCCTGCCTGTTGCTGGAGTGTCCGGCGCAAGAGTTGGTCGGCCCCGGCACCGGCCTGGATAGCGCGGGTGTGGCGCATAAAGCCAAGGTCATCGAGGCAGCCCTGGCCTTGCATCGCCCGGCGATCAGCGACCCCATCGATATCCTGCAGCGCCTCGGCGGCTTTGAGATTGCGGCGCTGAGCGGCGCTTATCTGGCTTGCGCGCAGCGGGGTATCACTGCACTGGTGGATGGGTTTATCTGCAGCGTGGCCGCGCTCATGGCGGTGCGCCTGAATCCGGCTTGCCGCGACTGGCTGTTGTTTGCTCACAGCGGCGCCGAGCCCGGCCATCAGCGGGTGCTCAAGGCGCTGCAGGCCGAGCCGCTGCTGGATCTGGGCCTGCGTCTGGGCGAGGGCAGTGGCGCGGCCTTGGCGGTGCCTCTGCTGCAACTGGCCTGCAGCCTGCACAACGACATGGCCACCTTTGCCGAGGCGGCGGTGGCCGAGCGTCCGCTATGACGGTCTATCTGGAACTGCTGCGTCACGGTGAAACCGAACTGGGCGGCGGCCTGCGCGGTAGCCTCGACGATGCCCTAACCGAAACTGGTTGGGCGCAGCTGCGCGCGGCAGTGGCTGACGGCAGCCGCTGGGACCGTTTGATCAGCTCGCCCTTGCAGCGCTGCGCGCGCTTTGCCGAAGAGCTGGCCGCGCAGCATGGCGTGCCACTCCGTCTGGAGCCTGATCTGCAGGAACTGCATTTCGGCGTGTGGGAAGGGCGCAGTACCGCCGAGCTGATGCAGACCAACGCAGAAGCGTTGGGCCGTTTCTGGAGTGAACCCTATGGTTTCACCCCGCCCGAAGGCGAGACCTTGCTGGCCTTTGAGGCGCGGATACTGAGTGCCTTGCAACGCTTGCAGGCCCGGTATGCCGGCGAGCGCTTGTTGCTGGTCACCCACGGTGGGGTGATTCGCCTGCTGCTGGCGCGTGCCCGTGGCTTGCCGCGCAATGATCTGCTGCAGGTTGCTGTGGGCCATGCCGAGCGCTATCAACTGTGCCTGGATGAACAAGGCGAGCTGTGGGAGCGCGCATGACGCCCTGGTGGATTGCCCTGCAATTTCTCACCCGTTTGCCAGTGACCCTGGCTGGCATGCCGACGCCTGAGCAGGTCGGCCGCTCGCTGTTGTTCTATCCGCTGGTGGGGCTGCTGATCGGCCTGTTGCTGCTCGCCGCGCAACACTTGCTGGGCGATAGCGCGGTGTTGCTGCAGGCGGCGTTATTGCTGGCGCTGTGGGTGGGTATCAGCGGCGGCTTGCACCTGGATGGCCTGGCCGACAGTGCCGATGCCTGGGTCGGTGGTTTTGGCGATAAGCAGCGCACCCTGGCGATCATGAAAGACCCTCGCAGCGGACCGATCGCAGTGGTGGTGCTGGTGCTGCTGTTGCTGCTCAAGTTCGCCGCGCTGGTGGCCTTGCTGGAGAGCGGTGGCGGATTGCTGTTGCTACTGGTGCCTTGGCTGGCGCGTTGTCTATTGCCGCTGCTATTTATGACCACACCCTATGTGCGCGCCGGCGGCCTCGGTCAGGCGTTGGCCGAGCATCTGCCGCGCCGACAACTGCCTTGGGTGTTGGTTGCCAATGTGCTGGCCATGTTGTTGTTTGGATGGTCGGCTTTGCTCGCCTTGCTGGTGGCCGGGGGCGTGTTTATCTGGCTGCGCAGCTTGATGCTCAAGCGTTTGGATGGCACCACCGGTGATACCGCCGGAGCTCTGCTGGAAATCGTCGAGTGCGCGGTGCTGGTGGCGTTGGCCTGCTAGCGTGTAAGGACAGCAAGACACAGCAGGGATGGACATGGGGCGTAGGTTGCTTTACTCGACGCTGGCGACGGCACTGCTTGGGATCGTGCCCTGTGCGGGTGCCACTCAGGCCGAGGAGCTGGTATGGGGCGTTGTACCGATACCCGGCGCCTTCAATGTGCGTGACGGTGAGGTGGTTGATGGCGTGCTGTACGAGGTCATGCAACTGCTGGCCGCCCGTCTACCCGAGTTGCAGATGCGTTATGAGGTTTTACCCATGGCTCGGGTTGAACAACGCATGAGCGAGCAGGGTGAACTGTGCAGCAGTGGCCAGCTGCAGAGCCCCGAACGCGACCAGTTGGGTTACTTCGTACCCTATGTGGCGAGCACACCGATCCATGTGCTGGTACGCAGGCAAACCCTTGATCAACTGCTGATAGAAGACGGTCAGGTCAGCCTTGATTGGCTATTCGGTAATCCTTATTTGCGAGGGGCTCTGGCCAAGAGTCGCGTTTATCCCGCGCCGATTCGTGATCGCCTACTTAAAGCGCACGCCGAAGGCCGCATTCCAGAACTAGGCGGTAGTCTGGCCGGCGAGAATTTGCTGCTGATGGTCAGCCATCACCGTCTGGATTATGTCTTCGATTACCCCGTGATCTACACCGAGGTAATGCGCCATTTCAGTCTCAGTGATGCGCTGGTCAGCGTACCGCTGCGCGAGAACGCTGAACTGGTGACGGTGGGCATCTATTGCTCGCGCACACCATGGGGGGCGCAGATGGCTCGGCGTCTCGATCAGGCGATTCGCGAGGTTTCCGCCGCGCCCGCCAGCACCCTGGCGATTTACCAGCGTTGGCTGCCGCCTGAGGTGTACAGCCATTACCACGATGCGTTGCAGCAGTTTTTTGCTCAGCGCGCCAGCGACGCACCGCTGCGGTTCGATTAGCCGATGGTCGGCTTGTCGGCATGGTCAATTCAGCATGCAATCTGTAACACCGGATTGCCGAGCAGCTGTAGCTGTTGCCAGCGCGGGTAGGGGTATATACCTGCGTCATCTTGCCGATTTATCGAGAGCGGGCCAGGCCCCGCATAGGACACCGTATGACTTCGTTATGGCGCACCAGTGGTTGGTTAATGCTGGGCGCATCGCTGGTGCTGGCGCTGTCACTGGGTATTCGCCATGGGTTTGGCTTGTTCCTGCCGCCGATGAGTGCCGAGTTCGGTTGGGGGCGTGAGGTGTTCGCCTTCGCCATCGCGTTGCAGAACCTGATATGGGGCTTGACGCAGCCCTTTACCGGCGCCCTGGCTGACCGCTTCGGCGCCAAGCGCACGGTTATTGTCGGCGGCATTCTGTATGCCATTGGCCTCGGTTGCATGGGCCTGGCCGACTCGCCTCTGAGCCTGTCGCTGAGCGCCGGGTTGCTGATCGGTATTGGTTTGTCCGGCACTTCGTTCTCGGTGATTCTCGGTGCAGTGGGTCGCGCCGTACCGATGGAAAAACGCAGCATGGCCATGGGCATCGCGGCGGCGGCTGGCTCCTTTGGCCAGTTCGTCATGCTTCCCGGCACCCTGGGCCTGCTTAGCTGGCTCGGTTGGTCGGTAGCGCTGATGGCGCTGGGCCTGATGGTGGCCCTGATCATACCGCTGGCAGCCATGCTCAAGGACACGCCACTGCCGCTCACCGGCCAAGAGCAAACCCTAGGCGAGGCCTTACGCGAGGCCTGCAGCCATTCCGGGTTCTGGCTGTTGGCGCTGGGCTTTTTCGTCTGCGGTTTTCAGGTGGTGTTTATCGGCGTGCATTTGCCGGCTTATCTGGTCGATCAGCATCTGCCCGCGCTGGTCGGCACCACAGTGCTGGCGCTGGTCGGTTTGTTCAATATCTTTGGCACTTACATTGCCGGTTGGCTGGGCGGACGGATGTCCAAGCCGCGCCTGCTCAGTGCGCTGTATCTGGCCCGCGCGGTGGTGATAGTGGCGTTTATTGTGACGCCGCTGACGGTGTGGAGTGCCTACGCCTTTGGTGTGGCCATGGGCTTGCTGTGGTTGTCGACGGTGCCGTTGACCAATGGCACGGTGGCGACGATGTTTGGTGTACGCAACCTGTCGATGCTCGGTGGTATTGTGTTTCTGTTCCACCAGCTGGGGGCGTTTCTCGGCGGTTGGATGGGCGGCTATCTGTATGACCACACCGGCAGTTATGATCTGGTTTGGCAGATTGCCGTGCTGCTGAGTTTGCTGGCCGCCGCACTCAACTGGCCAGTACGTGAGTTGCCCGTGGCACGCTTGCAACAACAGGAGGCTAATGCATGAATACCGATTACGGTTGGAATACCGCGCTGGTGATGGGCGGCATGTTGGCTTTGGGCCTGGCCTGGTGGGGTTGGTTACAAAGTGGTCTGGCTTTTCTGCAGCTGGGTTTGGGTGTGTGTTAAAGCAATTACGGCGTCGTGAAAGGGGTTCAAAGTGATTCGGATGTGGCGTTTTACCCTGCTGGTTGTCGCTTTGCTGAGTACCTGGGTTATCCCTGCGCAGGCTGATGAGTGCCCGGTGTTACTGCAAGGCGAAGTACAGAAGTTGCGCAGCGAGGAACGTATAGATCTGTGTGCCCAGTTTGCCGGTAAACCGCTGGTGGTGGTCAATACCGCCAGCTTCTGCGGGTTTACGCCGCAGTTCAAAGGCCTTGAAGCGCTCTATCAACGCTACAAAGCCCAAGGCTTACAGGTGTTTGGCGTGCCTTCTGATGATTTTCGTCAGGAATCCGACAACAGCGAAGAAACGGCGAAGGTCTGTTACGTCAATTACGGCGTGACCTTCCCCATGAGTGAAACTCAACGTGTGACGGGCAGTGAGGCGCTGCCGCTGTTCAAAGAGTTGGCCGCGCAAAGCCAGGCGCCACGCTGGAATTTTTCCAAGTATGTAATCGATGCCAAGGGCAAGGTGATCGCCAGCTTCCCCAGCAGCACCACACCGGATGATCCGGCATTCCTGGCCGCCGTCGAGCAGGCCATGGCTTCGCAGCGCTGAGACTCAGATGGGTGAGTGCCTCACCCATCTGGGCGATAGTCCACACTGCAGCACCTCCTTAAAGTTGTGAGTACGCCGGACGCAGTTCTCCCGGCGTGCCAACAAGAAAAATAAGGAGGCACCCATGCGTCGCGTTATTACTTCTGCTCTAGCTGTATGCGCCCTGGTCGGCGCGGTTGAGGCTCAGGCCAACTACACCAAGACCAAATACCCAATCGTGCTGGTGCACGGGGTGACCGGCTTTGACACCATCGGCGGTCTGATCAACTACTTCCACACCATCCCCTGGAACCTTGAACGCGATGGCGCCAAGGTCTATGTGGCCAGTGTTTCTGCGCTCAATGACAGTGAGCAACGTGGCGCCTCTCTGGCGCAGCAGATCGTGCCGTGGGCCAGCGCCAATGGTGGCAAGGTCAACCTGATTGGTCATAGCCAGGGGTCGCCAACTTCACGCGTAGCCGCTTCGTTACGTCCGGATCTGGTGGCGTCGGTGACGTCGGTCAATGGCGTTAACAAGGGCTCGAAAGTTGCGGATGTACTGCGTGGGGTAATTCCAGCCAACAGCGCGATCGAAGGTGGGGCCAATGGCCTGGCCAACGCCATCGGTTCGTTGATCAACCTGCTGTCGGGTAACAACAACCCGCAGAACGGCCTGGCGGCCCTGAAGACGCTCACCACTGCTGGCACCACGGCACTCAATGGCCGTCACCCTTGGGGCGTGAACAGCAGCAGCTACTGCGCCAAGTCCACCGAAGTGCACAACGTACGCGGCCATAATATTCGTTACTACTCATGGACCGGTAATACCCCGTACACCAACGTCTTTGATGCGGTTGATCCGTTTCTGGCCATCACCGGCCTGGCGTTTGGCGGCGAGAAGAACGACGGTCTGGTTGGCGTCTGTTCAACTTACCTGGGGCAGGTCATCGGTGATGGTTACAACATGAACCATGTGGATGCGATCAATCACCTGTTCGGCGTACGTGGCTGGACCGATCCAGTTTCGCTGTACCGCCAACATGCCAACCGCCTGAAAAGCAAAGGCGTCTGACCGTCACCTCAGCGGGCTGCGTCCTGCAGCCCGCATTCTGGAGGTCATATGGCCCTGTCGTTACGTTCAACGGTTCCTCTTTTACTCCTGGCCGGCAGCGTTGCCGGCTTTACGCTGTATTTGCAATGGCCAGATGCTGCCTCACCCGGTGCGACGGCTATGCCGGTCACTGCTTCGGCGCCTTTAGCTGTTGTCACCCCCTCTCAGTTACCCCTCGCTGAATCAGAGCGCTCAGTCCCTCGTGCGCCGACCAGCCTGCCGGGTTTGCAGGACACGGAGGTGGATGGTGAACTCAAGGCGGACAGCGCCGGCAATCTGCAGCTGAACCTGGCGCTGCGCGATTATCTGGATTACTTCCTTAGCGCCGCTGATCAGGCTGGGTTGGAAGCGGTGGTCGAAGCGATGCTGGCCGACGCCCGCGGGCGTTTGCCGGAGCCTGCCCTCGGCCAGTTTATTGGCCTGCTGGGCGACTACATGGATTACAAACGCGCCAGCCTGGCGTTACTGCAACAGCCCTTGAGCACGGCCCAGCAAAGCACCCCAGATGGCCAACTCGTTGCGTTACAGCGGGCTTTTGAACAGCTTGCCGAGTTACGCCGGGCACATTTTTCCAGTGCCGCTGCCGAGGCCCTGTTTGGTGCGGAAGAGGCTTATGGCCGCTACACCCTGGATAATCTGGCCCTGATGGCCCGTACTGATCTCAGTGAGCACGCCAAGGCTCAGGCGCAAGAGCGTCTGCGTGCGCAGCTGCCTGAGGCCATGCGCGCCAGTGAGGAGCGTCAGGCGCAGGCGCAAGCGCTACAAGTTCAGACCGACAAGCTCTGGCAAGACGGCGCCAATGAAGAGCAGGTGCGCCAGCTGCTTGCCTTGACCTATGATCCGCCCACGGTCGAGCGTGTACTCGACGAACAGCGCAATGAGCGCGCCTGGCAACAGCGTTATGCCACCTACCAGCAGGAACTTGCCGCATTGCAGGCCAATGGCCTCAGTGCTACGGATCAGCAGCAGGAGCAGCAACGGTTACGTCAGCGCCTGTTCAGCGCCGAAGATCAGCACCGGGTGGAAACCTATGACGCCATCGCCGCCAAGCAGCAGGAAAATCAATCCCCCGAGTTGTAAGGCATGAGCCTGGAGCGTCAGGAGTCGCTCCTGTTAGCCCAGCAGCGGCGTGGTTACCGGCGGCTGCGCTTTACTGGTGTTCTGGAGGATGAGTTTCTCGACCATCGGGTGCAGCGTATTCGCCGCCGCCTGCTGCTGATCATCAGTACGGCAGTCATCTTCCAACTGGTCTACACCGCCCTTGACCTGGTGTTACTGCCCCTCAACGCCAGCCTGGCAACTCTGCCCATGCGGCTGTTGGGGATGTGCGGTGCGCTGTTGGCCTTCTTCTACTGTCGCCGCCCGCACACGCCACCGCGACGCGCCTTGCTGGCTTATGTGGCGGCCTATGCACTCAATGGCGCTTCGGTTGCGGTGATTATTCACCTGTGTTGGAGCCTGGGTGTGGCCATGCCCTATGACGGGCTGTTTCTGGTGCTGCTGTTTGGCTATGTGCTGTTGGGGGTTTCGTTTCGTGCGGTGAGCCTGGCGTCCTGGGGCGTCTGCGGGTTGTTCCTGTGGCTGGGGTGGGTTGTCACGGGTGGAAGCGTGGCATTGGGTTACCAGGGGTTGTTTCTGTTTTGCGCCAACCTGATCGGCAGTGTCGGCGCGTACCTGCAAGAGCATGGCCAGCGCGGTGCTTGGCTTAACCTGCGATTGCTCGATCTGGCGAGGCAGCGTGCGGAAGCGGACGACGCTCGTAAGCTGCGCCTGCTGGCAGCGGCCAGCCATGATCTGCGCCAGCCCCTCAACGCGATGGGCCTGTATGCCCAGCACTTGCTGGAACAAAATCAGGATCCCAACGTACACCGCATCAGCAGCCGCCTGGCCATTGCCGTGGAGCAGCTCAGTCGTCTGCTGCAGTCGCTGTTTGATTACACCCGTCTGACCTTGCCCGGCGGCGTGCAGGCCAAACCAGAGGTGTTTGCCTTGCGTCCTTTGCTGGTGCGCTTGAGTGGTGAAAGCCGCGCCGAGGCCGATGCGCAGGGTGTCGAGCTGCAGCTGCAATGCGCGGAGCTCTGGGTGCGCAGTGATCCGCTGCTGCTCGAGCGCGTGCTACGCAATCTGCTGAGCAACGCCTTGCGGCATGCCCAGGCGCGGCAAGTCTGGCTGCATGTCCGTGTCGAGCAGGGCGCAGTGCAGCTGGAGGTCGGTGACGACGGCCAGGGCCTGAGTGAAGAAGAACAGAGTCAGGTCTTTGAAGAGTTCCGCCAGCTCGATAACCCTGGGCGTAATGCCGAACGTGGCCTGGGTCTGGGTCTGGCCATCGTTCAGCAACTGGCGCAGTTGCTAGGGCATCCGCTGCGGCTGGATTCAAGCCCTGGCGGCGGCGCGCGTTTTATCCTGCAACTGCCGCAAGCTGAAGCCGGTGAGTGGCAGCCACCTGCAGCGGTTGCCGCTGCATTGAGCGGGCGGGTGTTATTACTGGAAGACGACGCCGCAGGGCGTGAAGCCCTGTCCGGTTTGTTGCAGCGCTGGGGCTGTGATGTTTGGGCCTGCGCCGACCCCGCAGAGGCTATGCAGTGTTTGCGTGAAGCGCAGCCGCAGGTGCTGATTAGCGACTACCGCCTGGCCGCCACCGAGGACGGCTTGCGCGTGATCGAGCGGTTACGTGAAGAAGCCGGACGCATGCTCCCTGCGTTGCTGATTACTGCCGATGTCAGCGCTGACCTGCAAGAGCGCTGCACCCGTGCCCATGTCACCTTGCTCGGTAAGCCGCTGTTGCCAGCCCGTTTGCGTCAAGCGCTGGCAGTGCTGTTGCCCGCCGAGCTCAGAGCCAGCCCCGTTGCCGCGCCGCACTGACACAAGCCGTCCGGGTGTGCACAGAAAACTCCTGGAACAGTGATTTCAGGTGGGTTTTCACCGTGTCCTCGGAGACCCCCAACTGACGGCTGATCGACTTGTTTGGCAAGCCTTCGGCGAGTAGCTGGAGGATTTCCATCTGTCGTGGAGTGAGCTGCGGTTTGTCGCCCGTTTGCGGTGCGGGCAGGGTTTCACCCAGCAGTACGCGGGTTACTGCCTGACGCAGTTCATCGCTATTGGCACTTTTCGGAATAAAGCCCAGCGCACCGGCGGCTAAGGCTGCTTGAGCATCCAGGTTCGAATCGCTGGCGCTGAGGATTGCCACCGGGGTCATACGGCCTTGCTGTTGCCAACGCTGCAGCAACTCCAGGCCCGGCAGGTCGGGCAAGCGCAGGTCAAGCAGAATCAGGTCGAAGGTGGTGTGTTGCAGGCAGGCTTCGGCGGCGGCAGCGGATTCGGCGGTGCGAATGTGCAGGTCGGCGCAGAGTGGGCCGAGAGCCAGGCTGAGGCCATCAAGAAAAATACGGTGGTCGTCCACCAGGAGCAGGCTGAGCTGTTCGGGCAGGGCAGTGCAGATTGTGGTCATCAGGGCTGTCTCAGGCGGTTTCATGGCCTGCCATCCATGGCGGCCACCCGCGGGCAGTCGCTACGCGACGTTAGAACGGTTCCAGACCATTCTTCTTATTGTTGTATGCGCCGCGCGAGTGTAACCCAAACTGCAGGGTGATTTAGAAGCGGTACGTCACCTGAGCGCCCAGGCCGTGAGCGGTGTTTTTGTAGGTGGCGCTGTAGTCGTCGCGCTCAATATGTGCGTCGTCTTCCATCAGGTAGGAGTAGGCCAGGTCGATGGTCACGTCATCATTCGGGCTCCAGGCTGTGCCCAGGCTGACGATGGTGCGATCGCCAGTAGGAATGCGCGGCGAACGGTCGGTGTTGTTGGTGGGGGATTGGTCCACGGCCAGGCCGGCGCGCAGGGTCCACTGCGGGTTCAGCTTGTAGGCAGCACCAACGGCGTGAGCCCAGGTGTCGTGCCAGTTCTGCGGTTCGCTGATGCTGCTGAGCTTGCCCGCCAACAAGCCACCGACGCCTTTGTTATTTGCGCGAATTTCTTCCAGACGGCTCCAGCGCGTCCAGGTGCTGCCGGCGTAGAGGGTCCAGTCGGCATTCAGCTCATGGGTGACGGAGACATCCACCGACTCCGGAGTGGTCAGCTCCAGTGATGCATCGTAGGTGCCAGCCGAAGTTGCAATAACGCCTGGGCCAGAGACTGTGGTGTCACCCTTCAGGCGGTAGTCCACTTTGGAGTGGTAGGTCAGGCCGAAGCGTGTCTGTGGGGTGATTTCAAACAGTACGCCGAGGTTGTAGCCCAGCGCGGTGTCATCGCCCTTGATTTCGACCTTGCCGTCACTGGCGCCAGGCACTGGGTTATCGATGGCCGAAGTCAGCTCGCCGTCGATGCCGTTGATGGTTGGGCCGAAGCCGATCGACAGTTGCTCGTTGACGCGATAGCTCAACGTCGGCTGCAGGGTAATCACCCGCACCTCACTGCGGTCACCGTGGTAGCGACCCTGGAAGCTGCGCTCATAGTCGGTCACCAGGCCAAAGGGCACGTACAGGCCCAGGCCGAAGCTCCAGTTGTCGTCCAGCGGTTTGACGTAATAGCCCATGGGCGCGCCGATAAACGGCACCATGTCGCCGTCATTGCTGCCGCGTGCAGAACCGCTGGTGTTGTCGATATCGGTTTTAGCGTGGATCAGGGCAATGCCGCCGCTGACTTGTTCGCGCTTTATGCGGGCCATGCCAGCGGGGTTGCCGAATACGGTGCTGGCATCATCGGCAGACGACGAGCGACCTGCGAAAGCGGTGCCCATGCTACTGACGCTTTGTTCATTGATGGCAAAGCCACCGGCAACGCTTTGACTGGCAGCAGAAATGAAGGCAATTGACAGGCAGGTCTTGACGACTCTTTTAGGCACGGAGGACTCCTAGGGTTTAGCGGGGGGCGGAAACTAGCAACTTTCCATGACCCTTGCCAAGCCTTTGAAGTTCCCGAGATAGAGCGGTTTTATGCCTTTATCATGACGCTATTTTCTGCTAATCGCGTGGATGTTGTCAGACAATCTGCTGGCCCGTTAGGCTTCAAGCCACTTGGCTGAGGCTGCCGATGCAGCGTTGCCAGGCGGCGATAAAGTCTTTAGTGCGACCGTGCGGCTTGAATACCCGACGCCAGACTTGCGCCATGCCGAGCAAATCATCGGCGGCCGGTAGTTCGCGGTGTTCGGCCTCGATCAGCATCCAGGCAATCGCCGTGGCGTAGCGTAGGTTGACGGTCAGTTCCAGGTGCGGCGCGGTAAGGAAGGCATGCTGGCTGGCGAGGCCGCGTACCTGGCTGGCGAGGTCCGGGTCCAGCGCCAGGTGCTGATCCCAGAGCTGCTGGTGGCGCAGCGCGGCGATACGGTAGAGGCCGTGGCCGTGTTTGTCATCGAGGGCGGAGCCGAGCCCGGATTGGCTGGCGGCGGCTCCGAGCAACAAGGCTTCGGCGGCGGTGGAGTGGCGGCCCAGATAGAGCAGGGTAGGGCGGATGACGTACTGGCTTAACTCGCAGGCGGCAATTCCCATATAGCCCTCGGCGAAAGGTGACCGGTGGGGCCGGGGCGCTGGCAGCTTCGACTTATTCTGATAAAGGCCCCACCGGGAGCGGGGTTAGCCGCTCATGTTGAAGTGTAGTGCGACCTTTCTACTGTAAAGGGCTGTTTTTAAATTGTTTTTGGCTTTCGGTTATTGCCTATATTCCAGTTGGTGCTTAACCAGCCTACGGCTGACGCGGCTAGCGGCCGCGTCGTCGGCCAGTCAGTCGCCGGTGGCCACTGGCCGAGTCGGGTCGGTGATCCATTCGCTCCAGGAACCGGCATACAGTGGTGCCAGTGGGTAGCCAGCCAGGCACAGGGCAAACAGGTTATGGCAGGCCGTCACACCGGAGCCGCAGTAGGCCACCAGCTCACTGGCCGGACGCTCGCCGAGTTGCGCGGCAAAGCGCTGGCGCAGTTGCTCCGGGCTGAGGAAGTGACCGTCGCTGTCTAGGTTGTCGGTAAACGCCGCGCACTGCGCGCCGGGGATATGCCCGGCAACCGGATCGATTGGCTCTACCTCGCCCCTGAAGCGCGGCAGGCCGCGGGCATCGAGCAGGGTCATCTGTTGATCGCCCAGACGCTGCTGCAGCTGGGCGGCGCTGACCAGCAGGCTGGCGTCGGCGCTGCCAGTGAACGTGCCGGGTGTGGGTGTGGGCAGGTCCTGGGTCAAAGCGCCGCCTGCTTCGCGCCAGGCTTTGAGGCCGCCATCAAGCAGGTAAACGCCCTCACGTTTGCCTAACCACGCCAGTAGCCACCAGGCACGTGCCGCAAAGGCGCCCGGACCGTCGTCGTACAGCACCACTTCGCTGTGATTGTTCAGGCCCCATTCGCGCAGGCGCTGCAGCAGTTGCGCCGGTTCTGGCAGGGGATGACGGCCGGTGATGCCTTTATGGATCTGTCCGGACAGATCACGCTCTAGATCGGCAAACTGCGCGCCGGGAATATGCCCTTCGCCATAGCTGCGTTGGCCGTAAGTCAGATCATCCAGGGCAAAGCGGCAATCGAGAATCAGCAGGTCGGGCTCATCAAGGCGTTGCTGCAGCTGTGCGGCACTGATCAGTTGGGCGAGGGGCATGCCAGTCATCCTGTGGGCAAATGGAAAGGAGCAGCCGGCATCATAAACCCTGGCGTTGGGCTGTCGAGACCGCATGCGCAGAAGAATTTCTGCCGACAGGGCGCTGCATCTTTGGTGGTTTATGGGCATGCTGCATGCCCGTTTTGTTCTGACCCAGGTTGCCGCTACTCATGAAGCGTTTTGTACTGCTCGATACCGCCCCGATTCCTGATGGCTCAGGTGCCTTATGCCTGTTCGAGTACGGCGAGGATTTCGTGATCAAGATTGCCGGCGGCGATGGCGGCCAATTGATGAACACGCGCATGCATGGTTCTGAAGATGCCCTGGCGGCGATCCCCTGCAAGAAGGTCGCCGGTCGGCCGGATTCGCGTGTGCTGATCGGTGGCCTGGGCATGGGTTTTACCCTGGCCGCCGCGTTGCAGAATCTGGGCAAGAGCGCCGAGGTGGAAGTGGCTGAGTTGGTTCCGGGCGTGGTGGAGTGGAACCGCGGCCCACTGGGTGCCAAGGCCGGCTATCCAATCCTCGACCCGCGGACCCGGGTGATTCAGGACGATGTTGCCAATTGCCTGAAGAACGCTGATCAGCGTTATGACGCGATCATGCTGGATGTCGACAATGGCCCCGAAGGCCTGACCCAGAAACGCAATAGCTGGCTGTATTCGGCCCAGGGCCTGCAGCGTTGTTACCAGGCCTTACGACCCAAAGGGGTGCTGGCAGTGTGGTCGGCCAGTGCCGATCGGGTTTTTAGCGATAAGGTGCGCAAGGCCGGTTTCAAGGTCGAAGAAGTGCAGGTTTATGCCCATGGCAACAAGGGCACCCGGCATACCATCTGGATTGCCAGCAAGTAGTGGTAGCCACCACTGAGCGCAGCCAGGCGCTCAGTGGTGTTTGGATCAGCCAAGCAACTCGGCAAAGCCTTTGTCGGCATCCAGAACAGCGGGCAGTTCATCCAACAAGCTTGGCACATCCAGGCCTTCGAATAGCGGGCCTTGCAGTGTGTCCACCGCTTTGGACATGGCGCCCGGGTGTTCGCGTAGCGCCTCGGCTATCGACACAGCCTGAGCCAGCACACGCGGCAAGGGCATGTCTACCGGTGCCTGGAATGGGCGGCTCTGGTAGGCGATGGCATGCTGGATCAGTTCCGGCAGCTGCCAGCGTCGAGCCAGTTCAGCGCCCACCTCAGGGAAGCCGAAGCCCAGTTGCAGAGTTTCCAACGCCACCCGCTGGGCTGCTCCCACATCCTTGCCGTTCTGGTTAAGACGTTCTGCCAGCTCAGGCACACCGGTCTGGATCAGCAGTTCCCCGATGTTGTGCATCATTCCGCAGGTAAAGGCGATTTCAACGGCGACACCCCGGGTTTTGGCCAGCAATCGACTGATACTGGCGACTTGGAAGCTGTGTGCCCAGAAACCTTTGAGGTCGAAACCCGGCGGCGCCTGGAAGGCACCCGTTACCGCCGATGCCAGTACCAGGGTGCGCAAGGTATTGAAGCCAAGTCGCATGGCCGCATCCTCAACGCTGGCGGACTCGCGTGCGCCGCGAAAGCGGGCGGAGTTGGCCAAACGTAGCACCTTGGCGGCAATCACGGGGTCGAGGGAAATGTTGCGGGCGATGCTGTCGAGGCTGGTGTGGGGGTTATCAAACTGCTGGATCAGATCCTGAGCGACTTTGGGAATGCAGGGCAAGCTGTGAACTTGAGAAAATAGGGCGTTTATATCCATGACAAAAGCCTGCAGAGAAGGTGGGAATTATCACGATAGCAGTGATTTAAGCAGGCAAAAGTTCGGCATACGGCGGACGCTGATTTAGATCAGTAAAACAGTCTTCGTACAGGCTGGGCTGGGTTTTTTTGGCAGGTTTTTTTGCGAAAACGGGCCCGCACTGAGCTGTTAGGCAGCTTAGATGCGGGCCCATCAGGACTAGCGGATTTTCAGCTTGCCGATGCGGTCGTTGTCCAGGCTGCCGAAGTACAGGTAGTCGCCCACCGGCTTGACCGAGGTGATCATGCGCAGGTGGGTGCCGCTGGTGTCGTGCAGGCTCTGGGTGATTTCGCCTTGCTCGTTGAGGGCGATGGCAAAGCCGTAAGGCACGGCCTTGGGCCAAAAGGCGCGTGGCAGTTTGGCCAGCTGCGATTTTGCCCAGGGCGAGCGGTGCAGCATGTCGGCGTCGGCTTTGCGCGGAGTTGGCAGGGCTACCCAGAAGGTACCGTTACGGTCGCCTTGCAGGTTGTCCGGCAGGCCCGGCAGGTTGTCGATAAAGATGTCGTGGGTGCCAGCCTTGTCGCCGCTCAGCCAGTAACGGGTGATGCGGTAGCGGTAGGTTTCGTTAACCAGCACGAAGTCTTCATTGGCCGACAGCGCCACGCCGTTGGCGAAGTACAGGTCCTTGAGCAGCACCTTGGTTTCGCCAGTAGCCGGGTTGTAGCTGAGCAGGCGGCCATGGGGGCGGGCTTCGAGCAGGTCGAGCAGGTAATCCGGCTGTTCGAAACGCTGGCTGGCATCGCTGAAGTAAATGGTGCCGTCGCGGGCGATATCCAGATCGTCGGTGAACTTGAAGGCTACGCCTTCGGCTTCGGTGGTCAGTACCTTGATCTGGCCCTGGGCGTCGATGCTCAGCAAGCCTTTGTAGGCGTCAGCAACGATCAGGTTACCGGCGGCGTCAAAGTCCATGCCCAGCGGGCGGCCTTTGGTGTCGACGAAGGTTTCCACGCTGCCATCGGCTTTGATGCGCACGATCTTGCCGTCATGCAGGCCGGCGTACACCAGGCCTTGGGCGTCTACGGCAGTGTCTTCCGGGCCATGCACCTGGCCGCGGCCGAGCAGTTCGGCCTTCATCAGCGTGTCGTTGGGTTCGAGTACGCCGGTCATCGGCGGGATGGCCGGGGCTTCCCAGGCCAGTGGATCAATCGGACTGGGTGTGACGATGAGGTAGATCGCCGCCGCAGCAATCAAGGCCACAAGCAGGCCAAGCAGTTTCTTCATTTTTTTATTCCCTGTGATGAAGGTAAGCAGATGCAAGCGCCGGCCAGATTACAGGGTTCATTCGCATCTGTGATGCCTCGGGGGTAAATGGCCGGCAAATGCCCAGCACAGTGCCTGGGCATATATACTGCGCGGCATTCTTGATGGGAGAGCTGTGTGGCGATTGATATTCAGTGGATTGGTGATGACGCCAGCCTGGCGCAGCATTGTGCAACCTGGCGCACGCTGACGTTTGTGGCGGTCGATACCGAGTTTATGCGGGTCGACACCTTTTACCCGATTGCCGGCCTGCTGCAGGTCAGCGAGGGCGAGCGGGCGTACCTGATCGATCCGCTGCTGATCAGCGACTGGGCTCCCTTTGCCGATCTGCTGCAGGACCCTGCCGTGGTCAAGGTGCTGCATGCCTGTAGCGAGGACCTGGAAGTCTTTCTGCGCCTGACCGGCAGCCTGCCCACGCCGCTGTTCGACACCCAATTGGCCGCCGGTTACCTTAATCTGGGTTTCTCCATGGGCTATTCGCGCCTGGTGCAGGCGGTGCTGAATATCGAACTGCCCAAGGGTGAGACCCGCTCCGACTGGCTGCAGCGGCCGTTATCGGCCACTCAGGTCAGCTATGCGGCCGAAGACGTGCTGCACCTCGCCGAGGTGTATGCGCAGCTCAAGGCGCAGCTGTCTGCCGAAAAATACGCCTGGGTGCTGGAAGACGGCGCCGAGCTGGTCAGCAACCTCAAACGCGAAGTCGATCCCGAGCTGGCCTACCGCGAAGCCAAGCTGGCCTGGAAACTTAACCGGCAACAGCTGGCGGTGTTGAAAGCGCTGTGTACCTGGCGTGAAGAGCAGGCGCGCAAACGCAACCAGCCGCGTAACCGGATTATCCGTGAGCATTCGTTGTGGCCACTGGCGCGCACCCAGCCGGATAACCTAGTGGCGCTGGCGCGGATCGAGGACATGCACCCGAAAACCGTGCGTCAGGACGGCGAATTTCTTCTGCAATTGATCCAGCAAGCCGCCGCAACCCCGTCTGAGACGTGGCCTGAGGCGTTGCCTGAGCCCTTGCCGCTTGAGGCCGCGTCGCTGCTGAAAAAGCTGCGTGCCATTGGTCAACGTGAAGGCGAGCGCCTGAACATCGCCCCCGAGCTGATGCTGCGCAAGAAAACCCTCGAAGCCTTGCTGAAAACCGGCTATCCCAAAGGGCCTTATCAGCTGCCGGAGTCGCTGCGCGGCTGGCGGCGTGAATTGATGGGCCAGGCGCTGCTTGATTGCCTGGCTGCAACCGGAGAGTCCGCGTGAAACGTATCTGTTCAATCTACAAAAGCCCGCGCAAGAATGAGATGTACCTCTATGTGCTGCGCAGCGATGGCCTCAAGCGCGTGCCGGAGAACCTGCTGCTGGCTTTCGGTCCCCCAGCCCTGGCCTTCGAGATGGTGCTGACCCCCGAGCGAGTTCTGGCTCGCGAAGACATCCACAAGGTGCTGGCCAACCTCGACGAGCAGGGCTACCACCTGCAGATGCCGCCGCCGGAAGATGAATACATCGAGCATCTGCCGGATGAGTTGTTGCGCCGTAACGACCCTATGTAACCGCTATGCCCGCCATTGCGAATGCCCCACTGCGTGTATTGATTGCCGAAGCCGAACACGGCCTGTATGCCGAGTTGCTGCGCCAGCAGGCACCTGAGCTTGAGTTGTGCTGCAGTGATCAGCCGGCCGAGTTGGCCGAATACGCCGCGAGCTGCCCGTTATGGCTGGGCCAGCCGGATCTGCTCGCGCCTTTGCTGCGTCAGGGCAGCAGGCCACAGTGGCTGCAATCGACCTGGGCGGGCATTACGCCGCTGCTCGCCAAGGATTTGCCAACGGATTACGCATTAACCCGCGCCGTGGGCATCTTTGGTCAGGTGATGGCCGAGTATGTGCTGTGCCATCTGCTGGCCCATGAGCGCCAACTGTTTGCTGCACTGGCCTCTCAGGTTGAGCAGCGCTGGGACAATCGTTTGCCGCGCAGCCTGGCCGGGCGCAAGGTGCTGATCGTCGGCACCGGTGATATCGGCCTGAGCGTGGCGCAGTTTCTGGCGCCGTTCGGCATCGAGCTACTGGGCATCGCCAGCCGTCCGCGCAATCTGCCGCCGTTCCGCCGGGTGGCGGGGCTCGACGAGCTGCCAAGCCTGGTGGGCGAGGTCGATTACCTGATCAACCTGCTGCCGGATACACCGAGCACTCGCGATATCTATGACGCGGCGCTGTTCGCCGCCTGCAAGCCCAGTGCGTTGTTTATCAATGCCGGACGCGGTGTGGCGGTGGTCGATCAAGCGCTGTTCAGTGCGCTGGAGCAGGGGCAACTGGCTGGCGCGGTAATTGACGTCTGCCGTGAAGAGCCGCTGCCTGCTGGTCATCCCTTCTGGGATGCGCCGCGTCTGCTGCTTACCGGACATAGCTCGGCGCCGACTGATCCTCATCTATTGGTGAAGTTGTTTGTCGATAACCTGGCGCGCTGGCAGGCCGGTCATGCACTGCGCGGGCACGTGGACTTTGTTCGTGGTTATTAATTAACCATTCGGCTCGCCGCCCTTGGCCGTTGTTGCACCAGTCGCTAGACTGCCGGCCTTTTCACACCTCACCGTACCCTCGCCATGGCCGCCAAAGTCGAACCTTTCTGGAAACGTAAAACCCTCGAACAGCTGGATCAGGACGAGTGGGAATCGCTGTGTGATGGCTGCGGTCTGTGCTGCCTGCAAAAGCTTGAAGATGAGGACGATGGCAGCGTGTATTACACGCGCATCGCCTGCAAACTGCTGGACCTGCAGACCTGCCGCTGCACTGACTACAGCAACCGGCGCAAATTCGTTGCGGACTGCATCCAGCTCACCCCGGCCCAGGCTGACCAGTTCCAGTGGCTGCCGCCGACCTGCGCCTATCGCTTAGTTAGCGAAGGCAAGGATCTGCTGCTCTGGCACCACCTAGTCTGCGGCGACCCGGAGCAGGTGCATAAACAGCGGATTTCCCAGGCTGGGCGCATGCTCAGCGAGAACAGCGTGGCCGAGGATGAGTGGGAAGACCACATGATTTTCCGCGCTGGCTGAACCTCGCCGGTAAATGCCAGCCTAAACTCGCCTGAATCAATGATTTGCACTGTGGAGCTTTGCCATGTTGATGCGCCGTTTGCTGCTGTCCGTTGTTCTGCTGAGCCTGAGCACGCCACTCTGGGCAAAGAAGGTCGATCTGGATTATCACGTGCGCTTTCTGCCAGACACGGAGCAGGCTGAGGTCAGCCTGACCTTGGAAGACGGCGCGCAGGTGATCAGTCTGGCCTTCAACCTTGGCGAGCAGGGCGCCTACAGCGATTTCAAGGCCGATGGCCAGTGGACGCAAAACAGCCCTGAGCTGGGCACCTGGCAGCCGGGCAAAGGCAAGTCGACCCTGAGCTACCGTGTGCGCATCAATAACGAACGCAGCCCGGGTCGGTTTGATGCGCGGATCACCCCGGACTGGGCGTTGCTGCGCGGCGATGACCTGGTGCCGGCGGTCAAGCTGCGCCAGGAAGATAAAACCGAGCTGGTCTCGCGCCTGCAATTCGACCTGCCCAAGGGCTGGAAGAGCGTCGAAACCGGCTGGCCGCGTATCGGCAAGAACAAATTCCGCATCGACAACCCACAGCGCAAGTTCGATCGCCCGACTGGCTGGATGGTGGCCGGTAAGGTCGGCACGCGCCGCGCCAAATTGGGTGAAACCGATGTAGCTATCGCCGCGCCAGTGGGCGAGGGCATGCGCCGCATGGACGTGATGACCTTGCTTACCTTCGTCTGGCCGCATGCTCAGGACGTGTTCCCGCGCGACCCGGCCAAGCTGCTGATTGTCGGCGCCGGTGACCCGATGTGGCGCGGCGGCCTGTCGGCAGCCAACTCCTACTACATGCACACGGACCGTCCATTGGTCAGTGAGAACGGCACCAGCTCTCTGGTGCATGAACTGGTGCATGTGTTCAGCCGCATCAAGGCGCGTGATCGCAGCGACTGGATCACCGAAGGCCTGGCCGAGTATTACGCCATTGAGCTGATGCGCCGCGCCGGTGGCCTCAGCGAGGAACGTTATCAGAAAATCCGCGAGCAGCTGATTCGCTGGAGCAAACCGGTGGACAGCCTGCGCACCAATAACTCCAGCGGCCCGGTCACCGCCCGCGCGGTGTTGCTGCTGCAGGAGCTGGATCGGGAAATCCGCCAGGCCACCAAAGGCACCACCCAGCCACGTTCGCTGGATGACGTGACCCGCGGTCTAATGCGCCTCGACAAAGCCAGTACCAAAGACTTTATCGAGATCAGCGAGAACGTCATGGGTAGCGCCTCGAAGACGCTGGACAACAAGCTGTTGCGCTAGCCCACGCCCTGAGTAAGCATGCGGCGCAGTTGCCGATCTGGAGCCCCGCATGCGCCGCCTACCGTCCCTCACCGCCTTGCGCACCTTCGAGTGCGCCGCCCGGCACGCCCACTTTGGTCGGGCGGCAGCCGAGCTGTGCGTTACCGACAGCGCAGTCAGCCATCAGATTCGCCAGCTAGAAGAACAACTCGGCACGCCGCTGTTTGCCCGCGAGGGTCGTCAGGTCGTGCCAACGCCTGCAGCGCGGCGTTTGCTGCAGCGCTTGCAGCAGGCTTTCGAACTGATCGGTGAGGCGTGTGACGAGCTGCGCGATCCCGGCTCGCAGGCGGTGCTGCGTATCGCGGTAACGCCCGAGTTGGCGCAGAAGTGGCTGATCAGCCGTCTGGCTGACTTCAGCGACCGCTATCCGCAGATCACCCTGCATCTACACGACCAGCCGCTGGAAGCCAGTCTGCCGAGCCCGGATATCGACCTGGCGATCACCTACGGCACCGGGCCTGAGGATGCCAGTGCCTACTTCGTGCGGCCGCTGCCGACCCTGCAGTTCTTTCCGGTGTGCAGCCCAAGCCTATTCAACCAGGGCGGGCTCAAGCATCCGCGTGACCTGGCCCGTCACGGCCTGCTGCACGATGATCAGGACGGTAAGACCTGGACCGCCTGGCTGACCACCCATGCCGGTGATATCCAGCCTGCGCGTCATCTGTATCTGGGGCATGCCGGCCTGGCGCTGGAAGCGGCGGCGCAAGGGCAGGGCGTGGCCATGGGCGATAACCTTACCGCCGCAGAAGACTTGGCTTGCGGCCGTCTGGTGCGGCCGTTCAACGCCAGT
Source organism: Pseudomonas sp. 9AZ (assembly GCF_902506525.1). Taxonomy (NCBI): domain Bacteria; kingdom Pseudomonadati; phylum Pseudomonadota; class Gammaproteobacteria; order Pseudomonadales; family Pseudomonadaceae; genus Pseudomonas; species Pseudomonas sp. 9AZ. The sequence goes on along the minus strand of NZ_LR733840.1, from coordinate 2,612,709 downwards.
GTGGCGGCGCTTGGGCAATATGCGCTGGTCTGCGAACGCATTCGTCTGGAGAAGCCGGCGGTGGCGCACTTCTTAGATTGGCTGGGTGATCACCTGTCTGACTGATGAATTGAATTCAGCTATTCCGCAATAATCGTCGTTGGAACCTCGACCAACGCGCCGCGTACTGTGTGGCCATCTTCCCCACAGGCATAAGGTGCATCCGATGGCGCGTTCCCTGACTTCTCTCCCTAAAGCCGATGGCTTCCGTCTGCCCGGCGAATTCGAACCCAAGGCCGGCTGCTGGCTCGGCTGGCCGGAACGCACGGACGTATGGCGCAACGGCGCCAAGCCGGCGCAGAAGGTCTGGGTGGATATCGTTACGGCGATTGCCAGCAGCGAACCGGTGACTGTGTGCGCCTCCGCCAGCCAGTACGCCAACGCCCGGCGTCAACTGCCGGCTCATGTGCGGGTGGTGGAGATGACCTGTAACGACACCTGGTTTCGTGATAGCGGCCCGGCCTTTCTGGTCAATGACGACAGCGGTGAAGTCCGCGGCGTGGATTTCGAGTTCAACGCCTACGGCGGTCTCGATGGCGGCTTGTACTACCCCTGGGACAAGGACGATCAGATCGCGCAGAAAATCCTCGAAATCGAAGGCTATGACCGTTATCGCGCGCCCTTTATTGCCGAGATGGGCGGCATCCAGACCGATGGCCAGCGCACCCTGCTGACCACCGAGCAGTGCCTGCTTAACCGCAACCGTAATGCACATCTGGGCAAGGAGGAGATGACTCGCCGTCTGCAGGACTATCTCGGTGCCGAGCAGGTGATCTGGTTGCCGCGCGGCTGCAAGTTCGATGAAACCGACGGCCATATCGATGACCTGGCCTGCTTTGTCCGCCCCGGTGTGGTGGTGATGCAGTGGACCGATGACCGTAGTGATCCGCAGTGGGAAATCTACCAGGAGGCTTACGACATCTTGCGCAGAACCCGCGATGCCCAAGGCCGCGAGCTTGAAATCCACAAATTGCCGCAACCGCGCGTGCTGGAGTGGACGGCCGAAGAAGCCGAAGGCCTGGATCAGGATGACTCGACTCACACCCGTCAGGCCGGCACGCAGATCTGCGCCTCCTACATCAACTACTACGCTGGCAACTCCGCCATCGTCGTGCCGCTGTTCAACGACCCCTGCGACCGCGTGGCCCAGGCCACTCTGGCCGAGCTGTTCCCCCAGCACCGGATTATCGGTATCGACAACTCGCGGGAAATCCTCCTCGGGGGGGGCAACGTCGCCTGCATCACCATGCCGCAATATGCCGCGCCTAAGCGCGCCTAGGAGGCTTCGATGAAACTGCATGTCAGTCTGTTGGGCTTCGCGGTTGGTCTGGCGGCCAGCGTTCAGGCGCTGGCGGCCGAAGCGCCGAAGCAGGTCAATCTGTTTATCTGGGGTGAGTACCTGGCACCGGATACCCTCAGTCGCTTCGAGCAGAAGACCGGAATCAAGGTGGTGGTCGATCATTTCGACTCGCTGGAAACCGTCGAAACCAAGCTGCTGACCGGGCGCAGCGGCTACGACCTGGTGTTGACGGCTGGCCAGCACCTGCAGCGAGCGATCAGAAGTGGCGCGCTGCAACCGTTGGATAAAGCTGCATTGCCGCATTTCAAAGGGCTTGATCCGGAGTTCACTAGGCATATGGCCGCGTTTGATCCGGGTAATCGCTATGCCGGGATGTATGTGTGGGGCACTACGGGCTTTGGCTATCAGCAGCAGGCCATCGCCAAGCGCATGGCCGATGCGCCCACCGACAGCTGGGCCATGCTGCTGGATCCGCAGGTGGTGGCCAAGTTTGCCGATTGTGGGGTAAGTTTTCTCAACGATCCCAATGAGGTGTTTGCTGCCGCGTTCCGCTACCTGGGTCTGGATATCAACCAGCAGAGCCTGGATGACCTGAAGCTGGCCGAGGCCCATCTGGCCAAAGTGCGGCCGTCGATTCGCTACTTCGACAACGACCGCAATATCACTGACCTGGCCAACGGCGATACCTGTCTGGCGATGTCGTGGAACGGCAATGTGTCGATTGCCGCAGGCCAGGCTGAGCAGGCGGGCAAGCCCTACAGCCTGCACTACAGCATCCCGCGTGAAGGCACGCTGATCTGGTTCGATGCGATGGTGATTCCCAAGGATGCGCCGCACCCAGAGGCGGGCCTGGCGTTGATGGATCACCTGATGGCGCCCGATGTCATCGGTGCCATCACCAACACCATCTACTACGCCAACGCGGTGCCAGCGGCGAATGCCACGGTCGATCCAGCCATCCTCGCTGACCCCGGCACCTATCCACCGGCCGCTGTGCGCGCGCAGCTGTACACCAAGAACGACAACGCCAAGGCGTTCAACCGTGCATTAACTCGCGCCTTTAGCCGGCTCAAGTCGGGATTGTAGCGGCGGGGCTGCGGCCTACTTGAGCCCTGGTCCGGACTTGGTGTTGATGCCTTTGGCCATGCGGTCGTAGAGCACCACATTGACGGTGGCGGCGAGGTTCATGCAGCCCTGGGTGGGGATGTAGATTACGTCCTCACACCAGTCGAGCACTTCCTTGCTCAGCGAACCGTCTTCGGGGCCGAAGATGTAGATGGCGCGGTCAGGGTGGGTGTATTGCGGCAGCGGTCGGGCGCCTTCGACCAGCTCCACGGCGACCGGCGTACAGCCTATGGGGATGATCTGCTGCAGGTCTTCCACGCCGATCAGTGGAATATCCATATAGATGCGCTGGGTGTCGGTAATAAAGTCGCGGGCGCGGGCATAGCGTTTGCCGCTATAAAACACCGAGGCGGCGCTATAGCAGCCGGCTGCGCGCATCACTGAACCGACATTTTCCGGGGATTTAGGGTTGAACAGGCCGATGCAGGCGTATCTCTTGTTGGCCACGGTGGCACTCGCGCAGAATTTTCAGGAGAAATTTTGCAGCCGCGCCAAGGATGGCGGGCGACAAAAAAGACGCGAGTATACCTGTATGGCAGCGGCCTGATTTTTCTAGGAGCCAGCTTGCTGGCGATGCGACGACCCTTAGATCGTCAGCAAGCAGGCTCTCAGAGCATTGCGCTACTGCTTTTTCAGCCTTGCAGCCAGGTCGGCGAAGGGGTTGTGGGTCGCCTGAGCAGTCTTCGGTGTGCTCAGCGAGCCTTCGCTGAAGTACTGCTGGTCGGTGTAGCGTGAGTGTTCGTTGTCATGGCAGTACAAGCACAGCAGCTCCCAGTTGGAGCCGTCCTGTGGGTTGTTGTCGTGGTTGTGGTCGCGGTGGTGCACGGTCAGCTCGCTCAGGCGCTTGCCGGAGAACTCACGGGCGCAGCGGCCGCAGACGTGCGGGTACATCTTCAGCGCCTTGTCGCGGTAGCCTTCTTCACGCGAGCGCTGGGCCTCGGCGAGGATGCGGTCAAGCTTGCCGGTGGCGGAGGGGGATTTGTCGCTGCTCATCTGGATTCTCGTACGCTGGGGCTGTGCGATCAGTCTAGCCTTGCCAGTGGTCAGTGAGAACCGCCCGTGCGGCACTTAGCTGCAGGGTTGCTGCCCAAGAGGATAACTGCCCTGGAGATACCAGCATGCGCCTGACAACCCTATTACTGATGATGACCACGCTGGCCAGCACCTCGCTGCTTGCCCAGCAGCCGCCGAAAATGCCGAGCACAGAACCAGCAGCAGGTGCCCCGGGTACCGCTACGCCGCAACCCTATCCCAAGGTGGCGCCGCAGCATTTACCCGCCCCGGCCCGCAATAATCCGCCGCTGCTCAAGCAAGCGCCGCAGCCACACTCCAACCAGCCGCGTAGCGATCAGGATGTGCCGTTGTTACAACAGCAGCGCGAGCGCAATACCCAGCCGGTGCCGAAGCCCGACGAGTGAGTTGCTATTGACTAGAACTGCTGCTTGCCCAGTGAGCCCCTGGCCAGCATCAGCAGGCTGCAGTCGCTTACGGCGATGCAACTGGCCGAGCGGCGCTCACCGTCGAGTTCTGCCATCTCGCCAAACGCGCGGCCCTAGTGCGGTTAAGACAGTTCGATGGTTTTGCGGTTGGAATTGATTTTGCGAACCGAAACCGTACACGCGTGGATGATGCGCACAAAGGTACCTGGATCGCCCGCCAACGTACCTGCCAGCGATACCTGTTACGTGCCGCCGAGTCGCCATGCCGGTTAGAAACTGAAGCGCCGCATCACACCCTGCAGTCGCCCGGACATGGCCTGCAGGGACTGGATAGCCTGAACAATACCGCCTTGTGCCGCAGAGTTTTCCTCAACAATTTGCGCCACCAGCTCCACGTTCATGGCCACCTGCTCGCTGGCCGCACGTTGTTCTTGCAGTGACAGCGAAATCACACTGACGGCTTGCAATGATTCATTCAGCGCCAGGCGAATGCCCGTCATCGAATTGCCCGCCTGATCGACCAACTGCGTACCGATGCTCACTCGTTCACAGCCAGCGGCCATGCTGATTTTTGCTTTATGCATGCCGCTGTGAATGGCATCGACCAGGGCGATGATTTCCGTGGTGGAGTGGGCGGTACGCCCGGCCAGGCTGCGCACTTCATCGGCGACCACGGCAAAACCGCGGCCTTGCTCACCGGCACGTGCCGCTTCGATAGCGGCATTCAGGGCAAGCAGGTTGGTTTGCTCAGCAATGCCGCGGATTACGTCGACAATGGCGGTGATATTGCGCGATTGTGCGGCCAAAGTTTCGACATCCTGCGCGCTCTCAGCAACCAGCTCGGCGATTTTGTGCATTTCTGTGGTGGCGCGGGCCATGACAGAAATGCCGGCATCGGTCATGTCACCGGCTTTCTTGGCCATGTCATAGGTTTGCTGGGCGTTTTCGGCAATGTGATTGATGCTTACGGCCAGTTGTTCGACGGTGGCGGCCATCGCTGACGCGGTATCACTTTGCACATTGGCGCTGGTCAGCACCTGCTCGGAGGAGGCGGCCAGTTGCAGGGTGGCGCATTCAATCTGTTCGGAGGCTTCGCCGATATTGCCGATCATATCCTGCAGGCCGCGGCGCATGCTCTGCACCGATTTCATCACGCCGGTCATCACCTGGTTACCCAAGCTCTTACCGCCGCCAAGACGACCTTCGGCAATCCGTGCGCTGATTTCTTCCAGCTCACCGGGCTCGGCGCCCAGTTGCTGGCTCATCAAACGGATGAAATAGATGACCTGGGCCAGACCAATCATCAGCGCAATCAGCAGCACACTGATGCTCAGTTTGAGGTTGCTCGCATAAGCGGCTTCACCCAGTTGGTACTGGCGCTTGGCTTCGAGCAGTTGCACATCGATCAGCTCGGCGAATTTCTCAGAGAGTGGGTCGATCAATGGATAAAGACGTTGGCTGGCAAAGGCATCAATGCCAGCCTTATCACCACGGTTAAGCAGGTTCTGTAGCTCATTGAGTGGTTGTCGTGCCTGCTCCATCAGTGGGTTGATTTGCTCAATCAGCTGACTTTCTTCGCGGATCAGTTCGGTGGCCAGGTACGCTTTCCAGGTGTCCTCAATTCGTACCTGGGCCTCTTCAATTAACCGTTGCGCCGTTTTTTCATCCAGTTCGCCACTGTGCGCCTTGTGGGTCGCGTCAACGATATTGACCGCGTAGAGGTCGGCAATCAGTTTGAGGTCGCGCAGCGGCACCACGCGGTCCAGGTACACCGTTTGCAGCCCCTTGACGGTGGCCTGCAAACCATACAAACCCAGGCCGCCAACACAGAGCAAACCCAGCAGCAGGCAGCCGGCAAGCAGGAATAAGTGGGTTCTGATCTTCCAGTTTTTCATCACAGACCGTCCATGGTGAGCAGGCAGCGAAATGGGGGGGATGGCAGTAAGCCAGCGTGCAATTCAGCGTAGTTGAACTTGTACGTCAGGCCGGTTAAATCTGCATGACCGGTCAAGTAATTTTTTGCGCTAAACGTCCGCTGTTTAGTGCGAATGACTCTGAGCGTTTGTCGCGCGGCTAAACCGCCCGGCAGCAGGCGGCAGCGCGGTGGTGGCGGGTCAAACCCGACCGAGTACCTTGAGAATAAAGGCGTATTCCAGGGCGACATCTTTGAGCGCTTGGTAGCGACCGCTCATGCCGCCATGGCCAGCGTCCAGTTCAGTTTTCAGCAGTAACAGGTTGTGGTCGGTTTTCTGCGCGCGCAGCTTGGCCACCCATTTGGCGGCTTCCCAGTACTGCACGCGGCTGTCGTTGTAGCCGGCTACTACGAGAATCGCTGGGTAGTCTTGGGCCTGGACGTTTTCGTAGGGTGCGTAACCTTTGATCCGCTCAAAGACTTCGGGTTGGTTAGGATCGCCCCATTCGTCGTATTCGGTGACGGTCAGCGGCAGGTCGGGGTTCTGCATGGTGTTGAGCACATCAACAAACGGCACTTCGGCGATAGCGGCGGCGAACAGCTCGGGACGTTGGTTGAGCACTGCTCCCATCAGCAGACCGCCGGCGCTGCCGCCGCTGATCACCAGTTGCTGCGCGTCGGTGTAGCCGGTGGCGATCAGGTGTTCGGCGCAGGCGATAAAGTCACCGAACGAGTTCTGCTTGTGCTCCAGTTTACCCGCGCGGTACCAGGCTTCACCCAGCTCGCCGCCGCCACGCACATGGGCGATGGCGAACACGAAGCCGCGCTCCAGCAGGCTCAGGCGCGCATGGGAGAACCAGGGGTCGAGGCTTTCGCCATAAGCGCCGTAGCCATACAGATAGAGCGGGGCAGAGGTGCCGAGCATCTCGCGTTTGGCCACTAGGCTGATCGGTACCTGGCTGCCATCGGCGGCAGTGGCCCACAGGCGCTGGCTGACATAGTCGTCGGCATCGAACGGCCCAAGCACCGGGGTTTGCTTGAGCACCACTTGCGCGCCGCTAGCCAGTTCCAGCTGACGCACCTGCGCCGGGCGATTGAGCGCTTCATAGCGCAGGCGAATGGCGGGGCTGTCGAATTCCAGGCTGTCCTGTACATACAGGCTGTAGGCGGCGTCCGGTAGCTGCACGCGGTAGGCCGCTTGCCCCTGCGGCTGCACGTCGATCATCGGTAAACCGCCTTCTCGCAGACTCAGCACCAGCGCTTGCTGATTGAGGCTAACGCCTTCCAGCATCACGTCGGGGTCATGGGCGCGCAGCAATTGCCAATCGCTACGGTTCAGCGTTGCGTCGCATGCAGTAAACAGCGCGAAGTTGATGCCGTGCTGGTTGCTGCGGATCAGCCAGCACCACTCGCCATTCAGGGTGCCGTGGTCGACGTCATATTCGTGGCCTTCTTCACGTGGAGCCACGCAGCTGAACGCGGCTTGCGGAGTGGCGGCGTCCAGTACCCAGGCTTCGCTGGTGGTTTTGCTGCCCAGTTGCAAGATCAGCTGGCGCTCGGAGCTGCTGCGGTAGCAGCTGAGGAAGAAACGTCCGTCCGGCTCGTGGAACACCAGTTCGGCTGCGTCGTTGCCAAGGCGGTGGCGGTAGAGTTTGTGCGGCCGGTGGGTATTGTCCAGTTCACCGAAGAACAAGGTCTGGCTGTCATTGGCCCAGGTCATGCTGCCGTCGCATTCCTCGAACGGCAGCTCGATCAGGCTGTCATCGGCTAGCTCTTTGACAAACAGCTGGTAGGTTTCCTCGCCGCTGGTATCCAGGCTGTAGGCCAGGCGCTGATGGTCAGGGCTGATGCTGAAAGCGCCGAGGGAGATAAAGCCGCCATCGGCCAGGTCGTTGGGGTCGAGCAACAGCTGTTCGCTGGCCTCATCGACCGTCAGCGAGCCATCGGCTGGTTTGCGGCAGCGGTAATGCCGCGGGTATTCGTCGCCCGCCGTGGTGCGCTGGTAATACAGATACGGCCCCCAGGGCGACGGCAGGCTCAGGTCGGTTTCGCGGATGCGCCCTTTGATCTCTTGAAACAAGGTTTCGCGCAGCGCCAGTTGGTCGCTGAGCTGTTGTTCCAGGTAGGTATTTTCCGCCTTGAGGTAATCAAGCACTTCAGCGCTGTCACGGTTTTCCAGCCAGCGATACGGGTCTGCAGCGTTATCGGCACGGGCTATGGGGGCGTGTGGCATGAAACAACTCCTGTGGATGACGGCCGACAGCGGGGACGCCGAGGCAGGCAAAAGCCGTTATCATAAGCGCCACTTTGACCGTCGGCTGCTGAAATCTACGTGCTTATGTGCATGCGCCGCTGGGTCTTCAATGCCAGAGAATGTGTGTTTTATGACTGAAAACGACTACCTGCTTGCCTGGGGCGCCTATCTTCTGGCCGCTCTTGGTTGCCTGTTGGTGTGGTTTCGCCTGACCAGTTGGATGTGGCGCTACCTGCGTGAGCCGCTGCGCGTATTGGTGTTGGTGTTGCTGTTCAGCCCAACCGTAGTTGACCCCGGTAAGGAGCAGTTCGCCCCTGCGGTGGCAATCACCGCCATGGACCTGTTGCTGGATGTGGGCAATAACGCCTGGCGTGCAGTGGCGGACCTGAGCATGTACGCGTTGATTCTGTTTACTCTTTATCTGCTGTTTGTCGCGGTGCGCTGGCCTATTGAGCGTTGGTGGCAGGCACGTAAGGGGCCAGCGCCGGCTGCCGACGATGAGCCGACCTTGCGCGAAATGATGACGCGTGATGAACAGGATTTTGGCGACACCCGATACGATGCCCGCGGCGACCGTCGCCTGCGAGTTGAACCCCGCCTGTAAGCCCCGGCGGCGCTGCCTGACGCCGCCGGCCTTGTGCCAACGCAGCCAGCCGTTCAGCATGCTGGGTTGTTGATTAAGGAGGGGCTTATGACGTGTGTGTTCTGTGCAATCGCCGCCGAGCAATTGCCTGCCGAGCGTATTTATGAGGACGAGCACTTTATCGTCCTGCTGGATATCTTCCCTCTGCGTCCGGCCCATGTGCTGATTGTTAGTCGCGAACACGCGCCGTTTCTTAAAGACCTTTCCTCTGCGGCCAGCGAGCAGTTGCTGCAGCTGGCGCAACGCATGGCTGCCGCCCTGCGTGCGGCCGGCTATGGCGAGCAGGGCATCAATTTCTTGATCAACGACGGGCCGACCTCCAATCAGCATGTGCCACACCTGCATCTGCACCTGATTCCAAGGCGCAGCGGTGATGTGATGCCGTTGCTGTGGCGCGCCCTGACGCGTTTTCTGCCGTTGGCGCGCAAACGTATCGAGGCCCGTCTGGCGACTGAGGCGCAGCAGCTGCGCGAGGCGTTACGCAATGTGTGAATTGTTGGGCATGAGCGCCAATGTGCCGACCGATATCGTTTTCAGCTTTACCGGCCTGATGCAGCGCGGCGGGCGGACCGGCCCGCACCGCGATGGCTGGGGCATCGGTTTTTACGAGGGGCGCGGCCTGCGCCTGTTTCAGGACCCGCGTGCGAGCAGCGAGTCAGAGGTGGCGCAGTTAGTACAACGCTATCCAATCAAGAGCGAAGTGGTGATCGGCCATATCCGTCAGGCCAATGTCGGCCGCGTCTGCCTGGCCAACACCCATCCGTTCGTACGCGAGATGTGGGGGCGTAACTGGTGCTTTGCGCATAACGGACAACTGGCCGATTTTGCCCCGCAATTGGATAATTACCGGCCGATTGGCGACACCGACAGCGAAGCGGCCTTCTGTGATTTGCTCAATCGCCTGCGTCATGCCTTTCCCGAGCCGGTTGCGGTAGAGCGGTTACTGCCTACTTTGGTCAGTGCCTGTGCGGGCTATCGTCAGCTAGGTGTATTCAATTGCCTGCTCAGTGATGGCGACTGGCTGTTCAGTTTTTGCAGCAGCAAGCTGGCGCATATCACCCGGCGTGCGCCGTTTGGCCCAGCGCATCTGAAAGATGCCGATATGCAGGTGGATTTTCAGGCGGAAACCACGCCCAATGACGTGGTCAGCGTGTTGGCCACTGAGCCGTTGACCGATAACGAGAGCTGGACGCTGTACCAGCCGGGCGAGTGGCGGTTGTGGCGCGGTGGTGAATGTGTGGCGCAAGGCCTAACGGACTGAATTGGGGGAGGGGACATGTTTAGAAGCTATCTGCGGTTGGCCTTGTTTGCCCTGGGTTTGCTGGTTGGGGTGCAGGTGCCGGGGTTTATCGACGACTACAGCAAGCGCGTCGAAGCCCATCGGATTGAATCCGAGCAAGGGCTTAAAGGCTTTCGGGAGACTGCAAAGCGCTTTTTCAAGGGGGATCTGGTCGCGTTGGTTGGCCATTACCAGGCCAGCGCTGACCCGGTGATGCGCAGCGATGCGCAGAGTTTGGGCACCCTGGTTGAGCGTTCGGCATTCCTTGAGCGCGAATCCAAGGCCATGCAAGGGCCCTGGTACGGTCAGGTCTGGCATCTGGCTACCGCCGCAGACCATGAGTTGCTGGAAGAAACCTTCGCCGCCTACCGCTATCAGGTGCTACTGGCCCCCGAGGCCATCGCCTGGGGCATTGCCTGCGCCATGTTGCTGGCCTGGCTGCTGGAAAGCCTGGCGCTGCTGGTCGGCATGCTGTTTGGTGCGGGCCGCAGCCAGAAGGTGCAGCAGCGGCATTGGCGTTAAGTTGCATCACTCTCAAGGGCTCGCAAGAGCCCTTGTTGTTTCTGCTGATAAACCGCTTCTAAGCCTACTGGCCGGGTGAAACCGGCGTGGCGAGTGCCTGCTTGCTAGGGTGAACATCCTCGGCGGTAGGTGCGGGCTGAACGGGCACTGTTTTACGCCGCGACACCAACAACACCCCCGCCAGCACCAGGCCTGCCCCCGCCAGCTGGGCAACCGACACCGGCTCCGATAACAGCATCCAAGCGAAGACAATCGTCAGGATCGGCCCCAGTGTGCCAATCAGCACGGTACGCGCCGAGCCAATCAGGCGCAGTGCAGCCGATTGCCAGAATATTGGCAGCACGGTGGAGAAAATCGCCATCGCCGCGCTGTACGCATACACCTCTATCGGCTGCTGCAGTGCAGAAAACGGTTGCGTGGCGAGGAAGTGAATCTGCGTGGCAAAGGTGGACACGATAATCGCCAGGGCAGCAAAGCGGATGGTGCCCAGCCGGTGAATGGCCACCTCGGCCCCCGAGCTGTAGAGCGCGTAGGACAGTGCAGAACCGAAGATAAAGGCGGCGCCGATCAGGACCGTATGCAGGTCCTCCGCTACTTGCAGATCGTGGGCGAACGCCAGGCCGATGCCCGCGTAGGTCAGCAGCAGCGCCGCAATCTGGCGTTTCTCCAGACGCTTACCCAGAAACAGCACGCCAATCAGCACGGTCATGGTTGGGTAGATAAACAGAATCAACCGCTCCAGCGCCGCCGAGATGTACTGCAGGCCAATAAAATCAAGAATGCTGGCCCCGTAGTAACCGAGCAGCCCCAAGGCAATCAGCATGCCCCAGTCTTTGCGCGTGAGCGGCGGCGCTGCGCGACACAGCCACAGCGTGGCCCACAACGCGATAGGCAGGGCAAAACTCATGCGCAGCGTCAGCAGGGTGACCGCATCCACGGGCGCAGCGGCATAGGCCAGCTTGACGAAGATCGCCTTGAACGAGAAACCGAAGGCGGCGAGCACCGCGAGTGCAATGCCCAATCGTTCAGCAGACCAGGTTTTCCATGGCATGTGGGTAATCCTTAAAGAGTTGTGCTGAGCCGAATGATGATGGGGTTAGAATCGCTATGGAATTGGCTTTTTCATAAGTAATCGTTCGGATTTAACTAACGCTATGCATTACGACCTGATTGATCTGCGTCTGTTTGTGGCGATTGCCGAAGCAAAGAATTTAACCCGCGGTGCCGAGCGCGTGCATTTGGCCGCGTCTTCGGCCAGCCATCGCATGCGCGTGCTGGAGGAGTCGATTGGCACGCCGCTGCTGCTCCGCGAACCGCGCGGCGTCAGGCTGACCCGGGCCGGCGAGGCGCTGCTGCGCCATGCGCGCCAGGTGTTTGCCCAGCTCGAACAGATGCACGCTGACCTTACGCCCTACGCCAAAGGCGTACGCGGTCACGTCAGCCTGTGGGCCAATACCCACGCCACCCATACCTTTCTGCCCGACAGCCTTTCGAGCTTTTTGCAGCGTCATCCGCAAGTCAGTATTTCGCTGGAAGAGCACACCAGCCCGCACGTGCTGATGGCCGTGGCGCGCGGCGAGGTGGAAGTCGGCGTGGTGGCGGGGACGATTGCGGACGCTGAGGTTGAGCTGATCCCGTACCGGGCCGACCGACTGGTACTGATTGCCCCGGTCGATCATCCGCTCGCTGCGCACGTCAGCAGCCTGTTTGCCCAGGTGCTGGATTATCCCTTTGTCATGCTGCATTCAGGCTCGGCGATTCACACCTTTACCATGAACGCAGCCGCCGCATTGGGGCGGCACCTCGAGGTGCGGATTCAGGTGCGCAGCTTTGAGGCGGTGTGCCGCATGGTCAGCGCAGGGGTTGGTATTGGCCTGGTGCCGCGCAGTGCGGTAACCGCTGGGGCGCAGCTGGCGGTAATTGAGCTGGAAGAGCCCTGGGCGCAGCGCGATTTGAAGGTTTGTGTGCGCAAACGCGAGCTGTTATCGGGGTTTGCTGCGGCACTGGTCGATTGCCTGACAGGCAGCGATACCAGTCCCAGTTAACGCGTCTTAAAGAACAACGGGCCCTGCTGGGCCCGTTTGGTTTACTTGGAAAGAAACTTCATCCCGTCTTCTAAGCCCTGCAGGGTTAGCGGGTACATCTGGTCATCCAACAGCTCGCGCATGATGTTGGTCGAGGCTGTGTAGCTCCAGGTGTCCTTGGGGTAGGGGTTGATCCAGATAAGCTTCTTGTACTTTTCCATAAAGCGCTTGATCCAGACGTAGCCCGGCTCCTCGTTCCAGTGCTCGACGCTGCCGCCGGCCTGGGTGATTTCATAAGGGGCCATGGCGGCATCGCCAACGAATACCACTTTGTAATCCGCGCCGTATTTGTGCAGCAGATCCTGGGTGGAGAAGCGCTCTGAGGTACGACGCAGGTTGTTCTTCCACACCGACTCGTACACGCAGTTATGGAAGTAGAAATACTCCATATGCTTGAACTCGGTTTTGCAGGCGGAAAACAGCTCCTCACAGACCTTGACGTGGGCGTCCATCGAGCCGCCGATGTCGAACAGGATCAGCAATTTCACCGCGTTACGCCGTTCCGGACGCATCTGGATATTCAGCAGACCCCCGTCTTTGGCGGTGTGGTCGATGGTGCCGCTCAGGTCAAGTTCATCTTCAGCACCCTGGCGCGCAAACTTGCGTAGGCGGCGCAGAGCTACCTTGATATTGCGCGTACCCAGCTCGACCTGATCGTCGAGGTTCTTGTACTCGCGCTGATCCCAGACCTTGACCGCTTTGCCCTGACGCTTGCCGGCGTCACCCACGCGGATGCCTTCCGGGTTGAAGCCGCCGGAGCCGAATGGGCTGGTGCCGCCGGTACCGATCCACTTGTTGCCGCCTTCGTGGCGTTCCTTCTGCTCTTCGAGGCGCTTCTTGAATTCCTCGATCAGCTTGTCCAGGCCACCGAGGGATTCGATCTTGGCGCGTTCCTCGTCGGTCAGCGAGCGTTCGAACTCCTTGCGCAGCCACTCATCGGGGATCAACGCCTCGATATGCTGATTAAGGTTTTCCAGGCCCTTGAAGTAGGCCCCGAACGCGCGGTCGAACTTGTCGAAATGCCGCTCGTCCTTGACCAGAATGGTGCGCGAGAGGAAATAGAACTCGTCCATATCGGCGAACACCACGTTGTGTTTCAACGCGTTGATCAGGTCGAGCAGCTCACGCACCGACACCGGCACCTTGGCGGCGCGCATTTCGTTAAACAGGTTGAGCAGCATGACTGCTGTCTCCTTTGAGTCTGGAGCCTTGCGTAAATCTCAAGACCAGTTGGGCTTTACTCGGTGCAAGGGCTCGCGAGCTAGAGCCAGGCAAGGCGGAATCAGGTGAGGAAGCGGAGTTTACGTCTGTAAATGAGCATTCCGAACCTGATTCCAACGCCGTCTGGCCGACGCGCAGCAGCCCGTTTATTAACGACTGGCGCGGCGGCTCATAAACGCCAGGCGCTCAAGCAGTTGCACATCCTGCTCGTTCTTCACCAGCGCACCGGCCAGAGGCGGGATAGCCTTGGTGGGGTCGCGTTCGCGCAGTACGGCTTCGCCGATGTTGTCGGCCATCAGCAGTTTCAACCAGTCGACCAGTTCACTGGTGGACGGCTTCTTCTTCAGGCCCGGTACCTTGCGCACGTCGAAGAACACGTCCAGCGCTTCGGCGACCAGATCCTTCTTGATGTTCGGGTAGTGCACATCGACGATCTTCTGCAGGGTCGCGCGATCCGGGAAGGCGATGTAGTGGAAGAAACAGCGGCGCAGGAAGGCGTCCGGCAGTTCTTTTTCGTTGTTCGAGGTGATGATGATGATCGGGCGTTTAGTCGCCTTGATGGTCTCGTCAGTCTCGTAAACGTAGAACTCCATCTTGTCGAGTTCTTGCAGCAGGTCGTTGGGGAACTCGATGTCGGCCTTGTCGATTTCGTCGATCAGCAGGATGACCCGATCCTCCGACTCAAAGGCTTCCCACAGCTTGCCCTTCTTGATGTAGTTGCGCACGTCGTGGACTTTGTCGCTGTCCAGTTGCGAGTCGCGCAGGCGGCTGACCGCGTCGTACTCGTACAGGCCCTGGTGAGCCTTGGTGGTGGACTTGATGTGCCAGGTGATCAGGCGCGCACCAAAGGACTCGGCCAGTTGTTCGGCCAGCATGGTTTTACCGGTGCCCGGCTCACCCTTGACCAGCAATGGGCGCTCCAGGGTGATGGCGGCATTAACCGCGAGCTTGAGGTCGTCGGTGGCGACGTAGGACTGGGTGCCTTCGAACTTCATCGGTAAATCCTCGAACGGTAACGCGCAGGGCCATACCCGCGGGTTCAGTATTTGAAAAGTGGACTATAACGCGCAGCCCCGGTGACTGTGAACGTAGACGGGCTATTCAGTCACTGAATGGCGGGTCACCTGGCTACTGTTGCTGTTCCTGGTTATCAAAGCGGCTGCTGAAGGCGCGTACAAAGGCGTTGCGCAGGATCGCTTTAAACGCCTGCCAGCGGCTGATGTCATAGGTTTTGAGGTCACCTTCAATGTTCACCCGAGTGGCGAACTGGTCCTTACGCTGGTTTTTCAGCAGCCAGCTGCCGCCACCGACCAGGGCTTCCCAGGCTCCGGTGAGCAGGTTCTTGTCCTTGGCCGCGACATCCTGCTGCCAGTCGAAGACTTCCATGTTGCGCAGCAGCGGTTTGGCATAACCCTTGAGCTTGCCTTGGCGGGCATCCAGCTCCATGACGAAGTCGCCTTGGCCTGCGGCAAAGTCGAAATCGGCGCAGGCGCGGGTAAAGCTGTTGAGCTGCTTGAGCTGGATATCGGTGATGCGCAGGCGCAGATCGAAGTCGTCCAGCTGGCCGAGCGGGTCGAAATTGGCACTGGTTTGCACAGGGGCTTGCTCGAACACCTTGGCGGTGGCCTGCAGGCTGGCGGGACGCGTATTGTCTGCGACGCTGACGTTGCTCAGGTTGAGGATGCTGCCATTGATCTCGCTGGCCTGCAGGTCGACCGGCGGCTTGGCGGTGAAGTTGCGAAAGGCCAAGGTGCCATCGATTACGCGGATTTCGTTGATATGAATCGGCAGCAGGCCCCTGAGCTGGGCGCGCCAGTCGACGCCTTCACCGGTCTGTGAATTGGCGGCGTTACCACCGTCAACAAAGGTCAGCTGCGGCCGCTCGAAGGCCACTTCGGCGACTATCGAACGGTTATTCCACAACTCGCGCCAGCTGACGGCCAGGTCGATGACCGGGGCTTCAAGCAGCGGCACCGGTACCTGGCCATTGAGTTTGACGATATTCAGGCCGTTGATCTGATAAGCCCCGCGCCATAACGCCAGGTCGATGTCGCTGATCTGCCCGCGATAATCGCCCATATTGGCCAGGCGTTCATTGAGGTAGTCACGCAGCAGCAAGGGCAGGGCGATATGCAGGGCCAGCAGGGCGATGGCCAGGGTGAGCAGAGTCCAAAGGGGCAGTGCGTAGCGCTTTCTCATACAGAAACAGACTTATCCATTCACAATAGGTTTCCGCCGAGCTGTGTACATGGCTGGACTGCCACACGAACGGGCCTTAGGCTTGGGAGCTTACTCGGTAATGCATGAACAAGGACCTCGCCATGAGCCGCATCTTCGCAGATAACGCACAAGCCATCGGTAATACCCCGCTGGTTCGGATCAATCGTTTGGGCCCAGAGGGCGTAACCATTCTGGCCAAGATTGAAGGGCGTAACCCCGCCTACTCGGTAAAGTGCCGCATTGGCGCCAGCATGATCTGGGATGCCGAGGAGCGCGGCGTGCTCAAGCCAGGCATGACGATTGTCGAGCCAACCTCGGGCAATACCGGTATCGGTCTGGCCTTTGTGGCTGCGGCGCGTGGCTACAAGCTGCTGCTGACCATGCCCGCTTCGATGAGCCTGGAGCGGCGCAAGGTGCTCAAGGCTCTGGGGGCTGAGCTGGTGCTGACCGAGCCAGCCAAGGGCATGAAGGGCGCTATCGAGAAGGCTGCTGAAATTGCTGCCTCTGACAGTGCCACTTACTTTATGCCGCAGCAGTTCAACAACCCGGCCAACCCGGCGATCCATGAAAAGACCACTGGCCCGGAAATCTGGAACGACACCGATGGCGCGATTGACGTGCTGGTTGCTGGCGTCGGTACTGGCGGCACCATCACCGGTATTTCGCGCTACATCAAAAAGACCCAGGGCAAGTCGATTCTGTCGGTAGCTGTCGAGCCGATTGGCTCGCCGGTCATCACCCAGACCATCGCGGGTGATGAAGTCAAACCCAGCCCGCACAAGATCCAGGGTATCGGCGCTGGCTTTGTTCCCGGCAACCTCGACCTGGCCATGGTCGACCGGGTTGAACTGGTGACGGATGACGACGCCAAGGCTGTAGCCCTGCGCCTAATGCGCGAAGAGGGCATTCTCTGTGGCATCTCCTGCGGGGCGGCTATGGCTGCCGCCCTACGTATCGCCGCCGAACCCGGCATGCAGGGAAAAACCATCGTGGTGATCCTGCCGGACTCCGGTGAACGCTACCTGTCGAGCATGTTGTTTAGCGATATGTTTACCGAGCAGGAATTGCAGCAGTAAGCATTTTGTTGTGACAAAAAAGCCGCCTGTTAAGGCGGCTTTTTTATGGGGCTTGCTTAGTTGTCGTAGCCGAGGTTTGGCGCCAGCCAGCGCTCGCTGACGTTCAAGTGCTGCTTTTTACGTGCGGTATAGCTTTCCACCTGATCCTTGTCGATTTTGCCGACGGCAAAGTACTGCGCCTGCGGATGAGCGAAGTACCAGCCGGACACCGCAGCCGCCGGGAACATGGCGTAGTGCTCGGTGAGGAACACACCGCTGGCGCCGGCCTTGTTGAATTCGGCCGCTGGGTCGAGCAGGGTGAACAGGGTCTTTTTCTCGGTGTGGTCCGGGCAGGCCGGGTAGCCGGGAGCGGGGCGGATGCCTTTGTAGGCTTCCTTGATCAGCTCGTCGTTGGAGAGCGCTTCTTCCGGGTCGTAGCCCCAGTAGTTCGTGCGCACCTCTTTGTGCAGCCACTCAGCGCAGGCTTCAGCCAGGCGGTCGGCCAGGGCTTTGACCATGATCGAGTTGTAGTCGTCGCCGGCGTCTTGGTAGGCCTTGGCCACTTCCTCGGCGCCGATGCCGGCGGTGGTGATAAAGCCGCCTACATAGTCGGTGACACCACTGTCTTTCGGCGCGACGAAGTCGGCCAGGGAATAGTTCGGTTTGCCGTCCGGCTTGATGGTCTGCTGGCGCAGGTGGTGCAGGGTGGCCAGTTTCTCGCCGTTATCGGCGTAGACGTCCAGGTCGTCATCGTTCACTTGGTTGGCCGGCCAGAAACCGAACACCGCACGGGCGCTGATCAGCTTCTCGTCGATCAGCTTTTTCAGCATTTCCTGGGCGTCGGCATAGAGCGCAGTGGCGGCTTCACCGACCACTTCATCGGTAAGGATGCGCGGGAACTTGCCGGCCAGGTCCCAGGAGATAAAGAACGGCGTCCAGTCGATATATTCGGCCAGCACCTTGAGGTCGATATTCTCCAGCACTTTCACGCCGGTAAAGCTCGGCACGGTCGGCTGATAGGTTGCCCAGTCAAACTTGGGTTTGTTCTCCACTGACTTGGCGTAGCTCAGGCGTTCGGTGCGTGCGCTGCGGTTGGCGGTGCGTTCGCGCACTTCGATGTAGTCCAGGCGGGTGCGTTCGACAAAGTCGGCTTTCAACTCTTTGGACAGCAACTGGGTGGCCACACCGACCGCGCGCGAGGCGTCGGTGACGTAGACCACCGCATCGTTCTGGTACTTGGGTTCGATCTTCACCGCGGTGTGGGCTTTTGAGGTGGTCGCGCCGCCGATCATCAGCGGCAGGTGGAAGCCCTGGCGCTGCATTTCACGGGCGACGTGGACCATCTCATCCAGAGACGGGGTGATCAGCCCGGACAGGCCGATGATGTCGCATTTCTCGGCAATTGCGGTTTGCAGGATCTTTTCAGCCGGCACCATCACGCCCATGTCGACGATGTCGTAGCCGTTACAGCCCAGCACCACACCGACGATGTTCTTGCCGATGTCGTGCACGTCGCCCTTGACCGTGGCCATGAGGATCTTGCCTTTGGCTTCCGGCTTGTCGCCTTTTTCGGCTTCGATAAAGGGGATCAGGTGCGCCACCGCCTGCTTCATCACACGCGCGGACTTGACCACCTGGGGCAGGAACATCTTGCCAGCGCCGAACAGGTCGCCGACCACGTTCATCCCGGCCATCAACGGGCCTTCGATGACTTCGATGGGGCGTGCGCACTGCTGACGGAACTCTTCGGTATCTTCGACGATGTGTGTGGTCACACCTTTGACCAGCGCGTGCTTGAGCCGCTCTTCGACGCTCAGGTTACGCCACTCTTCGGTTTCGGCCTCTTTGACGCTGCCGTCGCCCTTGTAGTTGTCGGCGATGGCCAGCAACGCTTCGGTGGCGCCATCGTGGCGGTTGAGCACCACGTCTTCCACGGCGTCGCGCAGCTCTTTGGGAATCTCGTCGTAGATTTCCAGCTGGCCGGCGTTGACGATGCCCATGGTCAGGCCGTTCTGGATCGCGTAGTACAAGAACACCGAGTGAATGGCTTCACGCACCGGGTTGTTGCCGCGGAAGGAGAACGACACGTTGGACACGCCGCCTGAGCTCAATGCATAGGGCAGGTGGTCACGGATGTAAGCGCAGGCTTCGATAAAGTCGACCGCGTAGTTGTTGTGTTCCTCGATGCCGGTGGCCACGGCAAAGATGTTCGGGTCGAAGATGATGTCTTCCGGCGGGAAGCCCACTTCATTGACCAGAATGTCGTAGCTGCGCTGGCAGATTTCACGCTTGCGCGCAGCGGTATCGGCCTGGCCGGCTTCGTCGAAGGCCATCACCACCACGGCGGCGCCGTAGCGCTTGCACAGCTTGGCGTGATGCTTGAACTGCTCGACGCCTTCCTTCATCGAAATCGAGTTGACGATGCCTTTGCCCTGAATGCACTTCAGGCCCGCCTCGATCACCTCCCATTTGGAGGAGTCGATCATGATCGGTACGCGGGAGATGTCCGGCTCGCCGGCAATCAGATTCAAGAAGGTGACCATGGCCTTCTGTGAATCGAGCATGCCCTCGTCCATGTTGATGTCGATCACCTGGGCGCCGGCTTCCACCTGCTGCAGGGCGACTTCCAGGGCTTCTGTGTAGTTGTCCTCGCGGATCAGGCGGGCGAATTTGGCAGATCCGGTGATGTTGGTGCGCTCGCCGACGTTGATAAACAGCGAGTTGCGGTCGATGGTGAAGGGCTCCAGGCCCGACAGACGACAGGCCTTGGGAATATCCGGAATCACCCGCGGCGGGTATTTGCTCACCGCTTCGGCAATCGCCTGGATATGCGCAGGCGTGGTGCCGCAGCAGCCGCCGACGATGTTCAAAAAGCCCGAGGCGGCAAATTCTTCGACCACCACCGCCATTTCCGCCGGGGTTTCGTCGTATTCACCGAAGGCATTCGGCAGGCCGGCGTTGGGGTGGGCGGACACGTGGGTATCGGCCTTGGCTGCCAGCTCTTCCAGGTACGGGCGTAGGTCCTTGGCGCCGAGGGCGCAGTTCAGGCCCACGGAGATCGGGTTGGCGTGGCGCACCGAGTTCCAGAAGGCTTCGGTGGTCTGGCCCGACAGGGTGCGGCCTGAGGCGTCGGTGATGGTGCCGGAAATCATGATCGGCAGTTCGACGTTGTCGTCCTCGAACACCTGCTGCACGGCGAAGATTGCCGCTTTGGCGTTGAGGGTGTCGAAGATGGTCTCGATCAGGATCAGGTCCGCGCCGCCTTCGATCAGGCCGCGGGTGGCTTCCACGTAGTTTTCCACCAGCTCATCGAAGGTGACGTTGCGGTAGCCGGGGTTGTTCACGTCCGGGGAGATCGAGCAGGTGCGGCTGGTTGGGCCTAAAACGCCGGCGACGAAGCGCGGACGATCCGGGGTTTCCAGGGTCTTGGCATCGGCCACTTGCCGGGCCAAGCGTGCGCCTTCGACGTTCAGCTCATAGGCCAGCGCTTGCATGCCGTAGTCAGCCTGAGACACCTGGGTGGCGTTGAAGGTGTTGGTTTCCAGAATGTCCGCGCCGGCATCCAGGTAGGCCTTCTCGATAGCGCCGATGACGTCCGGGCGGCTGAGGATCAGCAGGTCGTTGTTACCCTTTACATCGCTTGGCCAGTCGGCAAAACGGGTGCCGCGATAGTCCTCTTCCTCCAGCTTGTAGCTCTGGATCATGGTGCCCATGCCGCCGTCGAGGATCAGGATGCGTTCCTTCAGGGCTTGCTGAAGGGCATTGAGGCGGGCACTGCGATCGGACAGAGACATGGAGAGAACTACCTGGGACGCGTGAAAAAAAGATGCGCGATGATAACAAAGCTGCACGCTTTTGCAGTGGGCTGTGCTTTTACATGAATCTTGCTCATGTTTACGGGTTGGCCTAGGTGACCCAGGGCCAGCTAGAATCGCCATTTAAGCCATTTTAGAGACGTTTCCATGGTCTGCCGCTTACTGCTCGCTGTGTGTTTGTTGTTCATTGGTTCATTACAGGCGGCCGAACCCATTTCCTATAGTCGTGATGTTCAACCGATCTTTACTCAGCACTGTGTGGCTTGCCATGCCTGCTACGACGCGGCTTGCCAGCTCAATCTAGGCAGTGGCGAAGGCGTGCAGCGCGGTGCCAGCAAGGCGGCGGTGTACAACGGCACGCGCACCCAGGCCCAGGCCACTACGCGGCTGTTTGTTGATGCCCACGGTGAGGCCGCGTGGCGGCGCAAGGACTTTGTGTCTGTGCTGGATCAGCAGGGCAGTCAGGCCGCGTTGATGGCCCGCATGCTGGAACTGGGTCATCAGCAGCCGTTTGCTGCCAACAGCAAATTACCGGCGCAGCTGAATATCGGCATCAACCGGGTCAACCAATGTCCGCTTCCTGAGGAATTTGAGGCGTTTGCTCGGAAAAATCCGCAAGCCGGCATGCCGTTCGCAGTGACCGGGCTGAGTGATGCCGACTACCAGACGCTGCAGGCTTGGCTGGCGCAGGGTGCACCGGTAGATGAGCAGGCGCTTCAGGCCAGTGCTGCGGAGGCAGAGCAAATCGCCAGCTGGGAAGCGTTTATGAACGCCCCAGGCGCCCGCGAAGTATTGGTGTCACGCTGGCTCTACGAGCACCTGTTTCTGGCCCATCTGCATTTCGCCGGCGGTGAGCCGGGGCATTTCTTCCAGATGGTGCGTTCACGCACGCCCACAGGTAAACCTGCGGACATCATTGCCACACGTCTGCCCAATGATGACCCCGGCACTGAGTTCTACTACCGCCTGATCCCCGTTCAGGGCGTGATTGTGCATAAGACCCACATCACCTATGGCCTCAGTGCCGCCAAGTTGAAGCGGGTCAACGAGCTGTTCTTTGACAGCGATTGGCAGGCGGACGCGGTGCCAGGTTATGGCCTGCAGCGCCGTGCCAACCCATTTGAGACCTTTGCGGCGATTCCGGCCCAGGCGCGTTATCAATTTATGCTGGATAACGCTGAATACTTTGTGCGCACCTTTATTCGCGGTCCGGTGTGCCGCGGACAGATTGCCACAGACGTGATTCGCGATAATTTCTGGGCGGTGTTCCAGGACCCGCAGCATGACCTCTATATCACTGACCCTGAGTACCGTGAGGAGGCCAAGGAGTTGTTGGCCATGCCGGGTCAACTGGACAGCATCGGCGACACGCTCGGTCTATGGCGGACTTACCGCGACAAGCGGAATCAGTATGAAGCGCTGCGTATGCAGCGCTACGCCGATGCGCCAGCGCCCAGTTGGTCGCATATCTGGGCCGGTAACGACAACGCACTGCTGTCGATTTTTCGCCAGCACGACAGTGCGTCAGTGCGCAAAGGCCTGATTGGCGAAGTGCCGCAAACCATTTGGTGGCTGGATTTCCCGCTGCTGGAGCGTACCTATTACCAGTTGGTGGTGAATTTCGATGTTTTCGGCAACGTGTCGCACCAGGCGCAAACGCGGCTGTACTTCGATTTGATCCGCAACGGCGCCGAGGTCAACTTTCTGCGCTTGATGCCAGCCGAGTCGCGGCAGGGCTACCTAAGCGACTGGTACCAGAGCAGCGGCAAACTGAAGATCTGGCTGGATTACCAGGCCATCGACAGCGAAAGCCCGAGCGCCCTGCGCTTGCCCGGCAGCGACCCTAAACGCAGCTTTGTCGAAACGCTGCTGGAGCGCTACGGCAGCCTGAATGCCCGGCCCGACCCGATCAACCGCTGCACGGGTGCGTATTGTCATCGCTCTGGGCTGGATGCCGAATTACAGCGCGCTGAGCAGTCTCTGAGTCGGTTGACGGCAAAACCTGCGGGCACCCTCAAGGTGATCGAGCAACTGCCAGAGGCTACCTTGCTGCGGGTGGAAATGGCCGATGGCCAGCGTGAGGTGTACAGCCTGCTGCGCAATCGTGCGCACACGAATGTGGCCTTTATGCTCGGTGAGGAACTGCGCTACCAGCCGGCACTGGATACCCTGACGGTGTATCCGGGCGTGCTCAGCAGTTACCCGAACTTTATCTTCAATGTGCGGGTGGAGCAGGCAGCGGAATTTGTCACGGCGCTGGAGCAGGCGCGTGACGCAGCGGCCTTCGAAAAAGTCGTCGAGCGCTGGGGGATTCGTCGCACGCATCCGGAGTTCTGGCGCTACTTCCACGATATGTCGGCGTATATCCAGCAAACCGAACCGCTGGAAGCTGGCGTGCTGGATATGAACCGCTACCAGAACTTGTAAACGGGGAGGACCGCGCACTGCGAGGCAGTGCGCGGTTACACCTTAGCGGTTGAAGCGTTCTACCAGCGCGTACTGACCGTGTGCTGTGGCCGTCAGGGCTTCGCTGAGCAGGGCAGTGTCATGTGCTTCACCGGCGGTCTTGTCGGCCAGTTGGGCGATGGTGGTGATGCTGCGGTTGACCTCATCAGCCACCGCGCTCTGCTCTTCGGCAGCGGCGGCAATCTGGTTGGCCATGTCGGTGATATTGGCCACCGCGTCGCTGATGCCGGCCAGAGCCTCATCGGCCTGCTGTACACGCTCAACCCCTTCGTCAGCCTGTTTGCGGCCGATTTCCATGGTCAGCACTGCCTCCTCGGCGGTGCGCTGCAGTTTGGCGATCAACTGGTGAATCTGTCCGGTAGATTCGGCGGTCCGCTGCGCCAGTGAGCGCACTTCATCGGCCACCACAGCAAAGCCTCGGCCCATTTCGCCAGCACGCGCTGCTTCGATGGCAGCGTTGAGGGCGAGCAGGTTGGTCTGGTCGGCAATGCCTTTGATCACATCGACCACACCGCCGATTTCAGTGCTGTCATGGGCCAGGCGGGTCACCGTTTCACCGGTATCACCCACCGATTGCGACAGGCGCTGAATGGCTGCGCGGGTTTCTGCGGCAATGCCACGACCGGCGCTGGTCAGGCGGTTGGCATCCTGGGTGGCGATTGCGGTGCGGGCGACGTTGCTCGCCACTTCCAGGGTGGTGGCGGCCATTTCATTGATCGCAGTGGCCACCTGGTCGGTTTCGCTGCGCTGACGCTCAAGCCCGGCGGAGCTGTTGTGCGCCAGGGTGTCTGCCTGCTTGGCTTGCTGGGTGAGCTGTTCGGCGGTGTCCTGCAGGCGCGTCAGGCAGGTTTTCAGGCGCGCTTCCTGGCTGAGGATGGACATTTCCAGGCGGCCCTGGGCGCCGCGGCTATCGGTGTACATTTGCGCAATCAGCGGGTCGGAGGTGGTCTGGTCGGCCAGGCGCAGCAGGCGTTTGAGGCCACGCTGTTGCCAGTTCAAGCCGGCCAGGCCGAGCGGCACCGAGAGCGCCGCTGCCAGGGCAAATCCCCAGCTGGAGTCGAGCCAGGCACCGATCAGGAAGCCAATCTGGCTGACCAGAATAAATGGCAACCAGTCCTGCACGATTGGCAGCCAGCGATCACTGCCGGGAATGGCTGATTTGCCGCTGTTGATGCGCTGGTATAACGCCTCGGCCCGGCGGATCTGTTCGGCCGTTGGTTTGACCCGAACTGACTCATAGCCCACCACTTGGTTGCTCTCTGTCACCGGCGTGACGTAGGCATTGACCCAATAGTGGTCACCGTTCTTGCAGCGGTTCTTGACGATCCCCATCCACGGCCGGCCTTTTTTCAGGGTGTCCCACATATGCTGGAACACCGCTGCAGGCACGTCCGGGTGACGTACCAGGTTGTGTGGCGCACGAATCAGCTCATCGCGGCTAAAGCCACTGATCTCGACAAAGGCGTCATTGCAGTAGCTGATCTGGCCTTTGAGGTCGGTGGTGGAGATCAGTCGTTGCTGCGCGGGGAAGGTGCGCTCGCGCTGAGTAATAGGTTGATTATTGCGCATGGCGTTTTTTATTCCTTTAAACGTTACCGGTGCTTCGGCCGTTGCTGGCGGAAGTTTAGCCCGTGAATCCAGGCGTAACCGACAAGGGACTGGTTGTGGCCGTGTGACACGTTGTTTTGCTGGGGCGGCCGATGAGCGGTTGGCAGGCTCTAGAGCCTTGCGCAGTGGCGCCAGTCTAACCTGCAGATCAGGAAAAGGCCGATGCAAAGCAAGCACGGGCGGGTGACTCGGCTATGATGCGCGCCTTGAGGAGAGTCGCTGATGAATACGTTGTTGTTGCACTGCCGTCCGGGTTTTGAAAATGAGGTGTGCGCGGAGATCGCCGAGCACGCCGCGCGCCTGGACGTTGCCGGTTATGCCAAGGCCAAGCCGAGTACCGCCTGCGCGGAATTTATCTGCACTGAGGAAGATGGTGCAGAGCGCCTGATGCGTGGGGTGCGCTTCAATCAGCTGATCTTCCCGCGGCAGTGGGCACGCGGGGTGTTTATCAACCTGCCAGAGCTGGACCGGATCAGCGTGCTGCTCGGCCATCTGGCGGATTTTCCGGTATTCGGCAGCCTGTGGTTGGAAGTGCTGGACACCAACGATGGCAAGGAATTGTCGAATTTCTGCAAGAAGTTCGAGGCGCCGCTGCGCAACGCCCTCACTAAGGCCGGCAAGCTGGTCGAGGATGCACACAAGCCACGCCTGTTGCTGACCTTTAAAAGTGGTCGTGAGGTGTTTGTCGGCATGGCCGAGGCGAATAACTCGGCGCTGTGGCCTATGGGCATTCCCCGGCTGAAGTTCCCCCGCGAAGCGCCGAGCCGCTCGACGCTAAAGCTGGAAGAAGCCTGGCACACCTTTATCCCCCGCGAGCAGTGGGATGAGCGCCTGTCCGATGAGATGACCGGGGTTGACCTCGGTGCGGCACCCGGCGGCTGGACCTATCAGCTGGTCAAGCGCGGCATGCTGGTGACTGCCATTGATAACGGGCCGATGGCGGAAAGCTTGATGGACACGGGCCTGGTCAACCACTTGATGGTCGATGGCTTCACTTGGACGCCCAAGCAGCCAGTGGACTGGATGGTCTGCGATATCGTCGAGAAACCGGCGCGGACTGCGGCAATGGTGGAAACCTGGATTGGCGATGGCCATTGCCGGGAAGCTGTAGTCAACCTCAAGCTGCCGATGAAACAGCGTTACGCCGAGGTACGTCGCCTGTTGCAGCGCCTGGAAGACGGCTTTGCCGCGCGCAAGATCAAGGTGTCGATTGCCTGCAAACAGCTCTATCACGACCGCGAAGAAGTCACCTGTCACCTGCGCCGCTTAGGTAAATAACCCCTCAATGCCGGGCCAGTTGCGGCTGTAGCGGCAGCAACTGCGGCCACTCGATGCTACCTTGCAGCGTGCTGCTTGAGAGCTGCCAGGAACCATTGAACAGGTATTGGCCGCTAAAGCCACTGATGCGCAGGCCTAAGGTGTCGCCCGGTTGCAGTTGTGCGCTGACGGCAGCCAGTTCCGTGCTGGCTTGCCCGTTGAGCGGGGTGACCTGTTCACTGAGTACTGCACTGCTGCCATCGGCGCGCTTGACCACCAGGGCGGCAAACAGTGTCGGCATTCCTTCGGCGCTTTCCAGATGCACCCATGGCACGCCAACCAGCGCGCTGCTCGTCTGTACCTGTTGCAGTGGGATAAACCGCGGCGGTTGCAGTAGCCCGCTGCTTAACGGCCGAATCGCTGTGGCCGGCAGTTCGATTCGTTGATTGGCTGGCAGTTGTTGCAGAGCCACGCCCTGATCCAGATCGAGACTCACGCAGAAATCGGGAATGCTCGCTGCCACGCCTTTGCGCCCGCGCAGCTTGTCTTCGTACCAGCTGATGATGCTCTGGTAGAGGTTGATCGCCCGGCCATCGCAGTTCAGCACCGCTTCGTTATTGAACGGCGGCAGGCCGCTCCAGCGTTGCATCGGTGGCGGCAAAATATGCCCACCTTGCATGCCGAGCAGGCGCACATCACGGGCGCCTTGTTGCAGGCAATCCCGAATCGCCAGGCCCTGGTTGAGCGGGAACAGGGTGTCGCGCATGCCTTGAATCAATAAGGCATCAGCCTGCGGACGCTGGCCTCGTGCGCAGTAGCTGGTCAAGCTGTGGGCTTTGAGTTCGTCGCGCACCGGTTCGCGCATACGGCCATCAGCGCTTTTCAGGTAGGGTGCTTGGACGAACTTGCCCAGGTCATAGCCGGTGGACAGGCCCAAGCTGAGCAGCACGCTTGTCCAGCCGATTTTCAGGTGGCTGTCCGGGGCCAGGGCTTCGCTTAGGTCGTACCAGGTAGCAATCGGCACAATCGCGTCGATTCGCGGGTCCGTAGCTGACGCAAGCAGCTGCACGGCGCCGCCATAGCTTTCGCCGAGCATACCGACCTTGGGGTCATTCGGTGCGTCCATGCTTAGGCGTGGCAGGTTGGCGGCGGCCCAGTCGATTACTGCAAGGGCATCTTGCACTTCATAGTCGGGGTCCATCATCTCGATATCGCCCTCGCTGCCGCCCCAGCCGCGCTGGTCGTAGCTGATTACCCAGTAGCCAGCTTGCCAGGCTTTCACTGCGGCGCGACCGGACATCATCTGCGTGCCGTAGAAGCCGTTTGGTCGGGTGACGCGCCAGCCGCCCCAGCCGTGGGTGTGCACGATGACCGGAGCCTGCTCGCCAGCCTTCAGTGCAGGCTGGAATACGGTGGCCGATAGCCGTGTGCCATCGCGGCCATGGATCACTGCATCAAAGTGGGTGGCTGGTAGATCCTGCTGCGCGGTGACGCTGAAGTCCGGCAGTTGATCACGGGCGGCGCAGCCGCTGAGCAGCAGGGTGGCAAGTAGCAGGGCAAGGCGCATGAATGGCTCTTATTGGAATGGTGGACGCTGCGCAGCCTGCCTGATCAGGGCGTGGCTGCCTGCCCATCCAAGGTTGTGTTGGCCTGTTGTCGGGCCAATCGCGCTACACAGGCGTTTTCCATCAGGCGCTAGATGACCTTTGGGTCAGCTTTGCGCGAGAATAGCGGCCTGCTACTGGAGCCAGCCGATGTCTTTGCAAACCACCGCCATTCCCGATGCCACCCTTGATGCCACTGGGCTCAATTGCCCCGAGCCGGTAATGATGCTGCACAACAAGGTGCGCGACCTGCAGGCAGGCGGCCTGCTCAAGGTGATTGCCACCGATCCCTCGACCCGCCGCGACATTCCAAAATTCTGCGTGTTTCTTGGCCATGAATTGGTGGAGCAGGCAGAAGAGGGCGCGACCTACCTGTACTTAATCCGCAAGAAGCTCGACTGATGCAGTGGTACTTCGCCTACGGCTCGAATATGAACCTGGCACGTATGCAGGCGCGCGGCATGACGGTGCTGGAGGCACTGCCGGGTCATCTCCCCGGTTACAGCCTGTGCTTTAACAAGCGGGCGGCGGATCGGTCGCCGGGGCGGGCCTACGCCAATATCCGTCATCAGCGCGAGGGGCGGGTGGAAGGTGTGCTGTATCGCCTGGCCGACGCTGGTGAGATCGCCAAGCTGGATCACTTCGAAGGTACGCCCATCTATTACAGCCGCGAATGCCTGCCGATTGTCGCGGCCCACGGCGTGCAGCCGGCCTGGGTGTATATCGCCAACCCGGTCTTTCGTGAAGAAGGGCTGTTGCCCAGCGCCGATTACCTGGCCCACCTGCTGGCGGGGCGTGAATTGTTGTCCGAGGATTACTGGTCGACGCTGTCAGCTTGGCCCGTCCATCCCGATTGACCGGGCGCCAGGCCGCAGCTGTTCAGCACGTCCTGCCAACTGCGCACATGCCGTGCGGTGGCCTGTTGAAAGTCCGCCCATAACGACGCTTCGTCACTGCTCAATTGCTGCAGATACACCCGCGTCGCTGGTGGTATTTGCGCCACGCCGCTGAGGCTACGCAGGCTGCTACTCCAGGTCTGGCCAAGTTGGTCCACCCGCGCCAGGTAGGGCTGCAGGCTGCCGGCGTAATACTTGACGAAGATGTTTTGCACGATGCGTGCACGCTCTGTGGCCTTGCCCGTGGGGCAGAGCGGTCGGCCTTGTTGGCGGCTGTCCAGCATGTCACTGCCCTGGTTGAGGCTATGAGTCAGGCTGGCCAGGCTGCTGATCAACTGACCGCCCTGGTCGCTGGCATGTAAGGCGAAGAGCAGTGGATCAAGCTGCTCGGCACTTGGCGGCAAGGCTGCGGGCAGAGCGCTGCCGATGGCGGCCAACTGCGCCAGGGCATCCAGCGCCGCGTTATCTTCGGCGGCATTGGGCGGCAGGGGCTGCTCGGCAAAGCGCAGGTAGCGTTCGACTTCCGGGCTGGCATTCAGGGCATTCCAGAATACGCCGGGCAGTTGCGCGCGTTTTTCCTGCGCCAGTTGTTCAAGGGTGTTGCGCAGGGGTTGCTCGTCCTGGCTGCGCAGGTGCGCGCTGCAGGAGTCCAGGGCGCGCAGCAGATCGCCTTCATAAGCCAGACGGCTGCTGGGCGTGAGTTGTTTGCCGAGGCTGTTGTTGCGCTGGCTGATTTGCTGTTGCAGGGCGGGGCAGCGACGCACATCGACCAGCAGGTCCAGCAAGCTGATGCGCAGTTCGGCAATCTCGATCAGCCGTTCGCGCCGAGCGGGCAGGCGATAGCGGGTCAACTCATTAGCGTCGAAAGTCGTTGCCGGCTCGACATCCAGGGCGTTGCTCAGGCGCTGCAGGTAATCGGCCTGCAACGCCAGGCCATCATCGGCAGGCGTGCAGGCGCACAGGCAAAGTGCAGTGAGCAGAAGCAGCAGGCGGGCGTTCATCAGGCCATCTTAGCGGCTCGAATGCGTTTGCGCGCGCTGCCGGCCAAGCGCACGGCGAGCATGCCGCCGGCGCAGGTCAGGCCGACCACCAGACCCTGCCAGAGACCGCTGGGGCCGCTGGGCTCGCCGAACCAGTCGGTCAGGCCGAGCGCATAACCCACCGGCAAGCCTATGCCCCAATAGGCGAACAGGGTCAGGATCATGGTCACGCGGGTGTCCTGATAACCGCGCAGCGCGCCGGCAGCCGTCACCTGAATGGCATCGGAGAACTGGAACAGCGCCGAATACACCAGCAGCGTAGTGGCTACCGCAATTACTGCACCGTCTGGGGTATAGATCTGCGCAATCTCTTCGCGCAATAGCAGCATCAGGCTAGCCGACAGGCAGGCGTAACCCAATGCCGCCGCCATGCTCACCCCGGCAGCAAAGCGCGCTTCACGCGGCTCGCCACGGCCAAGCGCCTGACCGACGCGCACGGTGGCAGCCATGCCCAGGGAATACGGGATCATAAACACCATAGAACTGAAGTTCAGGGCGATCTGGTGCCCGGCCACCACGGTGGCGCCTAGGCCGCCGATCAGCAGAGCAATCACCGCGAAGATGCTCGATTCGGCGAATACCGAGATGCCAATCGGCAAGCCGACCGAGAGCAGGCGTTTGTGCACCGGCCACTGCGGCCATTCGAAGTGGTTGAAGATTTTGCTCGCCTGATAGAACGGCGCCCACTTCACCCACCAGAGCATGCTCAGGAACATAAAGCCCATCACCAGGCCGGTGGCCCAGCCGCAGCCGACGCCACCCATGGCCGGCAGCCCGAGCTTGCCGTAGATAAAGATGTAATTGAGCGGAATATTCAGCGCCAGGCCGCACAGGCCGATGACCATGCTCGGCCGGGTATGCCCGAGGCCGTCACTGAAGCAGCGCAGTACGTGGTACAGCGCCACAGCCGGAAAGCCGCAGGCCACGGCGCGCAGGTAGCCCATGGCGGGCTCGATCAGCGCCGGGTCGACGTTCATCAGGCTGAGGACGATTTCCGCATTCCACAGAATCACCGCCGCCGCGATGCCCACCGCCAGGGCCAACCACAGGGCCTGACGCACCAGCGGGCCGATCTCGGTATGCGCACCTGCGCCGAAGCGCTGCGCTACCTTGGGCGTGGTGGCCAGCAGAATGCCAGTCATCAGCAGAAATACCGGCACCCAGATCGAGTTGCCCAACGCCACCGCGGCCAGATCCTGCGGGCTGACCCGGCCGGCCATCACGGTATCGACGAAGCCCATGGCAGTATTGGCCAACTGGGCAATGATGATCGGCGTTGCGAGCTTCAGCAGGCTGTAGAACTCGGTGCTGGCGCGTTGCAAGCGGGTTTGGGCAAGCATGAAAAGTAGTATCCAGCGGGTATCAGGAAACCGTGCAGTCTACGCCCTGACGGCTTGGTCAGGAAACCTTGTTGCACAGTGTTTCAGTACGACAGGCGCATTGCGCTACTCAACGTAGCCAAGCGGTGCAGGCAGGTTAGAATGTCGGCCTGATTTGCGGAGCACAGCCATGCGCATAGTCGCCGACGAAAACATTCCCCTGCTTGATGAGTTCTTCGCCGGTTTTGGCGAGATTCGCCGCTTGCCCGGCCGCAGCATTGATGCGGCTGCTGTAGCTGATGCGGATCTTTTGCTGGTTCGTTCAGTAACTCAGGTTGATCGCGCGCTGCTAGACGGCTCGGCAGTCAAGTTTGTCGGCACCTGCACCATCGGCACTGATCATCTGGACCTCGACTATTTCCAACAGGCCGGCATCACTTGGGCTAGCGCGCCGGGCTGCAATGCTCGTGGTGTGGTCGACTATGTGCTGGGCAGCCTGCTGGTATTGGCTGAGCAGCAGTGTGTTGATCTGGCTACGCGCACCTATGGGGTGGTTGGTGCGGGGCAGGTAGGCAGCCGTCTGCTTAAGGTGCTGCGAGGTCTGGGCTGGCGTGTGCTGGTCTGCGATCCGCCGCGTCAGGCCGATGAGGGCGGCGATTTCGTCAGTCTGCAGCAGGTGCTAGCCGAGTGCGATGTGATCAGCTTGCATACGCCGCTGGAACGTCTGGGTGAGCACCCGACTTATCACCTGTTCGATCACGCACGCTTGGCCGCACTCAAGCCAGGCAGCTGGCTGATCAACGCAAGCCGTGGCGCGGTGGTGGATAACCAGGCCTTGCGCGAGTTGCTGCCCCAGCGCAGCGATCTGCAGGTGGTGCTGGATGTCTGGGAAGGCGAGCCGCAGGCCGATGTCGAGCTGGCTACCTTGTGCCGCATCGCCACGCCGCATATTGCCGGCTACAGCCTGGACGGCAAGCTGCGCGGCACGGCGCAGATCTATCAGGCGCTGTGTCAGCACCTGGGTGTTGCGCCCAGCGTTGAACTGCAGCAACTGATGCCCGCCGCTTGGCTGAGCGAGCTGACTATCGATGCCAGCGCTGATCCGGCCTGGGCCCTGGCCAGTATCTGCCGCGCCGTGTATGACCCACGTCGCGATGATGCGGATTTTCGCCGGAGCCTACAGGGCGATGCGCTAACCCGGCGTGCGGCTTTTGACGGGCTGCGCAAGCACTACCCGATGCGCCGGGAGATCGATGGGTTGGAGGTCTGCGTCAAGGGTGATGCGCCGGCGTTGGCCAGCCTGGTGCAGGCGTTGGGCGCGAGGTTGAATCAGTTGTAGCGAAGGGCAGCGAATGCTGCCCTGATGGGACGCTTACTTACGTTTGGCGGCTTGCTGCTGGGCTTTTTCCAGCGCGTTGCAGGCCTGTTGGATCATCTCTTCGGTGATCGGGATTTCACGGCCCTGGGCGTCGATGACAAAGCCACCAATCGGCATTGTCGTGGTTTTTTGCGAATTCTGTTGTTGGCTGTGCATGGCTTGTCTCCTCATCGGTTAGCGCGATTTTATGAGTGTTAGATGAAGGCGCTATGACAACTGCGACGGCAGAAAACCGCCGCAAGACACAGGGCAAGTTAGCCATTGCAGGCACTGTGCCAGGGGCGGAAGGTATTGAGCTGGCAGGTATTGAATTAGAGGGTGTTATGGGGCTTTTCCATATTGGCTTGATCATCAACCCACTGGCCGGGCTGGGCGGCCCCGCAGGGTTCAAGGGCAGTGACGGCATGGCCGAGCAGGCCCTGGCACTGGGGGTTGAGGCCAAGTCGGCGATGCGTACGCAAACCGCCCTTGAAGTGCTGTTGCCGCTGCGTGAACGCTTGGAATTCGTCACCTTTCCCGGCGCCATGGGCGCCGATCTGCTGAGCGAGATGGGCTTTGCCCATCGCGTGGTGGGTGAGCTACCGGCTGGTCCGAGCAGCGCCGCCGATACCCGGCAAGCTGTTGAGCTGCTGCAGGGTACTGGCGTGGCGTTGATTCTGTTCGCTGGTGGCGATGGTACGGCGCGGGATATCTGCGCCGCTGTGCGCGAAGGCCAACCTGTGCTTGGGATTCCGGCCGGGGTGAAGATTCAGTCCGGGGTCTACGCCATCAGCCCGCGCGCTGCCGGCGAATTGACTGCGCGGCTTATCGAAGGCGGCTTGGTGCGCCTGAGCAGCGGTGAAGTGCGCGATATTGATGAAAGCGCCCTGCGTGAGGGGCGCGTAACCGCACGCTGGTACGGCGAACTGACGGTGCCGCAGGAAGGCGGCTATGTGCAGCAGGTCAAACAGGGCGGCGTGGAGTCCGAAGAGCTGGTGCTGAATGATCTGGCCGACTGGCTGCAGGACAGCTGGGAAGCCGACGTGCGTTATGTCTTCGGCCCGGGTTCGACCCTACATGGTCTGGCGCAGAACCTTGGTATGCAGACCACCTTGCTCGGCGTCGATGTGGTCGAAAACGGCCAGCTGCTGGCCTGCGATGTAACCGAGTCGCAGCTATTCGAGCTAATTGATGGCCATCCAACGCGGCTGCTGGTCACCGCCATTGGCGGTCAGGGCCATATTATCGGTCGCGGCAACCAGCAGATCAGCCCACGGGTGTTGCGCGCGATTGGCCTGGATAACCTGCGGGTAGTCGCCACCAAACGTAAGCTCGGTACGCTTGAAGGCCGCCCGCTGCTGGTCGACAGCGGTGATGTTGCGCTGGATGATGCCTTTCCCGATGCCGTGCGTGTGTGGGCCGGTTATAAGGAAGAGCTGCTCTATCCCGTGGGCAATTAGCTGCTGAACTATCAAGGAGGCGTTATGCGGGCGATTCTACTGTTCGCGTTGAGCATTCTGCTGAGCGCCCAGACCTGGGCGCTGCAGGCCGATGCCCTGGTTACAGCGGCCCGCGAGCAGGTCGGCGTGACGCTCACTTATGACCCCGCCTATCGCCGCCTTGATTACCCCAATGGCGATGTACCGCTAAATACCGGCGTGTGCACCGATGTGGTGATCCGCGCTCTGCGCGAACAGGGGCTCGACTTGCAGCAGGCCGTGCATCAGGACATGCGCGCGAACTTTAGTCTCTATCCAAAGAACTGGGGGCTAAGCCGGCCCGACAGCAATATCGACCACCGCCGTGTGCCGAACTTAATGACCTGGTTCAAACGTCAGGGTTGGTCGCTGCCGCTTGGCCAGGATGCCGAGCGCTATCGGCCTGGTGATATCGTCACCTGGGATCTCGGCGGCGGCCTGACCCATATTGGCATTATCAGCGACCGCCAGGCCGGCAGCGGTGTGCCCCTGGTGCTGCACAATATCGGCCGCGGCACCCAGGAAGAGGACATTCTCTTCAGTTTTAAAATTACCGGTCATTACCGTATCCCGGCCGCTTAAAGGCCAGGCAGAAGGAGTTGGGCATGCAGGAGCAAGCACAAACACTTCCACCCCTTATCCAACCTGGCGAACGTGTGGTGCTGTTCGACGGGGTGTGCAAACTGTGCAACGGCTGGGCGAAGTTTCTGATTCGTCATGATGCTGAGCAGCGCTTTCGCCTGGCCTCGGTGCAGTCGGCCGAGGGCCAGGCGCTACTGGCTTGGGGCGGTTTGCCCACCGATCGTTTCGATACCATGGCGTTGATCGAGAATGGCCAGATGCTGCTGCGGTCGGACGCGGTGCTGCGCATCGTTGCGCGATTGCCCGGCCCATGGCGGCTTCTGGCCTGGCTACGAGTTATTCCAAGGCCTCTACGCGACTGGTGTTATGACCGTATTGCGCTAAATCGCTACCGGCTATTTGGTCGCTACGACAGTTGCCTAATACCAACCGCCGATCATGCCCGGCGCTTCTTGCATGACTGACCCCCGTTTACGGCAGATCGCCTGGCTAGCGCGTATCGCCCTGGCCCTGGTGTTTATCTGGCACGGCCTGGTGCCGAAGATTCTCTGGCTAAGTCCGGATGAGCTGGCGATGATCCAAGTCCACAACCTGCCGGCTCCCGAATGGGTGGCGCGCATCGCTGGTCTGGCGGAAATCATCCTGGGTTTATTGCTGTTGTGGCGGCGTCAGCGCTGGCCCTTGTTGCTGGCCGGCCTGCTGTTGATTGGGCTGCTGCTTGATGTGGCGCTATTCAGTCCCCATCTTCTGCTGCAGGCGTTCAATCCGCTGAGCACCAACCTCGCCGCCCTGGCGCTCTGTTGGGTGGCTTGGCGGGCGGAAACGCCGCAATCGCTTCCTCATTAACGGGCGTCAGCGCCCCAGCGAGCTTTCATGCTTTCGATCCTGTCTTCCCGTCAGCGCAATGCCCTGCGCATGGCCTGGCGCTTTATTGCGCCGTATCGCGGTCGCGTGTTTGGGGCCTTGCTAGCGCTGATGTTTACCGCCGCCATCACCCTGTCGATGGGGCAGGGCATCAAGCTGTTGGTCGATCAGGGCCTGGCGACTCAATCGCCGGCGGCCTTGCAGCAGTCGATTGGGCTGTTCTTTGTGTTGGTATTGGCGCTGGCCATCGGTACTTTTACCCGTTTCTACCTGGTGTCGTGGATTGGCGAGCGCTTTGTCGCCGATATCCGCAAGCGCGTATTCAACCACCTGATCGAACTGCATCCAGGCTTTTATGAGAGCAACCGCAGCTCGGAGATTCAGTCGCGTCTGACTGCCGATACCACGCTGCTGCAATCGGTGATCGGCTCGTCGCTGTCGATGGCGCTGCGCAACTTGATCATGCTGGTTGGCGGCAGCGTGCTGCTGGTGGTGACCAACGCCAAGCTCAGCGGCATCGTGCTGATGGCGCTGCCGCTGGTGGTCGCGCCGATCCTGATATTCGGCCGTCGCGTACGTGCGTTGTCGCGGCAGAGCCAGGATCGGGTGGCGGATGTCGGCAGCTATGTCGGTGAGGTGCTGGGGCAGATCAAGACCGTACAAGCCTACAACCACCAGAATGAGGACAAGCGCCGTTTCGGTCTGTCTGCCGAGGCGGCCTTCGACACCGCGCGTCAGCGTATCGCCCAGCGTGCCTGGCTGATTACTGTGGTGATCGTGCTGGTGCTCGGCGCGGTGGGAGTGATGCTCTGGGTCGGTGGTATGGACGTGATTGCCGGGCGAATTTCCGGCGGTGAGCTGGCGGCGTTCGTGTTCTACAGCCTGATCGTAGGCTCGGCCTTTGGCACGTTGAGTGAGGTGATCGGTGAGCTACAACGCGCTGCGGGTGCCGCCGAACGCATCGCCGAGCTGTTACAGGCGCGCAATGAAATCACCCCGCCGGCGTCCGCTGTGCTGCATTTGCCGCAGCCGGTGCAGGGCCGTATCGAACTGCAAGGGCTGCGTTTCGCCTACCCGTCGCGGCCTGGCAGCTTTGCCGTGGATGGCATCGACTTGCAGGTTTCAGCGGGGGAAACCCTGGCCTTGGTCGGGCCATCCGGCGCAGGTAAATCCACGCTGTTTGATCTGCTGCTGCGCTTTTTCGACCCGCAACAGGGTCGCATCCTGATTGATGGCGTGCCGATCCAACAGCTCGACCCTCGCGAACTGCGCAGTAGCTTTGCCCTGGTGTCGCAGAACCCTGCGCTGTTCTTCGGCTCGGTGGAGGACAATATCCGTTACGGTAAAACCACTGCCAGCCTGGCTGAGGTTGAAGCTGCGGCCAAAGCGGCGCATGCCCACGAATTTATTATGAAGCTGCCGGATGGCTACCAGACTCACCTGGGCGATGCCGGGTTGGGGCTTTCCGGCGGGCAGCGTCAGCGTTTGGCGATTGCTCGGGCATTGTTGGTGGATGCGCCGATTCTGCTGCTCGACGAGGCGACTAGTGCGCTGGACGCCGAGAGCGAGCACTTGATTCAGCAAGCCTTGCCGCCGCTGATGGAAGGGCGTACCACCCTGGTGATCGCCCATCGCCTGGCGACGGTCAAAAGCGCTGACCGCATCGCTGTGATCGAGCACGGCAAGCTGGCGGCGATTGGCACGCACAGCGAGCTGGTCAGCAACAGCCCGCTGTATGCCCGTTTAGCCGAGTTGCAGTTCAGTAACGAGGCGGAGGCCGCTGTTTAAAGCGGCTTGGCTTTGGGGCGTATGGTCGCCGCTGCACCGGCCGAGGCGAGGATGATGGCGCTGATCGCCAGCCATTGACTGAGGGTCAGGCGCTCGCTGAGGAATAGCAGGCCAGAAAGCGCGGCAATCGCTGGTTCCATGCTCATCAAGATGCTGAAGGTGCGCGCGGGCAGGCGGGTCAGAGCGACCATTTCCAGGCTGTAGGGCAGGGCCGAGGACAGCACGGCTACGCAGAGGGCGACGGGCAGCAGGTCCAGTGAAAAAAGGCCGCTGCCGGCTTGCCACAGGCCAATCGGGAACACCAGCAAGGCCGCGACGATGGTGCCGAGTGCCACGGTCTGCTTGCCGTGTTCAGCACCGGCTTTTTGCCCGAAAACGATATACAGCGCCCAGCACAGTCCAGCCGCCAAAGCCAGGCCCATGCCGACGGGGTCAAGCGGTACATCGCTTTGCCCGGTGGGCAACAACAGCCACAGACCGAAAACCGCCAGGGCAATCCAGACGAAATCCACCAAACGGCGTGACGACAACAGCGCCAGGCCGAGTGGACCGGTGAATTCCAGGGCCACGGCGATGCCCAGCGGAATGGTTTTCAGCGAGAGGTAGAACAGCAGGTTCATACCGCCCAGCGACAACCCGTAAGCCAGCAGGGAACGGCTGGACTTCAGCGTCAGCTTGGCTTGCCAGGGCCGCATCAGAATGCACAGTATCAGCGCGCCAAGGCTTAGACGCAGGGCCGTCGTGCCGCTTGCACCAATCTCAGGGAACAGTCCCTTGGCCAGGGAAGCGCCGCTCTGGATTGAGGTCATGGCGATCAGCAGCAATATGATCGGCAGGATCACCAGGGAGAATTGCGTTGAGCGCGGCATGGCTGTTCCTTTGGGTTATCTATCCAGTAATAAAAAAACCGGCCACTGGGGCCGGCTTTTATGCACCACGGCTAAGGCTTAGCGGTATTCACACAGGTAGGCAGTATCTGCTGCCACCTTGAGTTGAAACTTGCTGTCGGCCGGTACGGTGAACTTGCTGCCACTGGTGAAGGTTTCCCAGTTGTCGCTGCCTGGCAGTTTCACGGTCAGGGCGCCGGCGACCACGTGCATGATTTCCAGCTGATTGGTGCCGAATTCATACTCGCCTGCAGCCATCACGCCAATGGTAGCCGGGCCTTCAGCCATGCCGAAGGCGATGGATTTGACGGTGCCGTCGAAGTATTCATTGACCTTGAACATCTGCAGTTCCTCGATAGGGGATTAAAAAGGCTGGCCGCCAGGAGCGACAGGCCATAGAAAAAGGCCCGCCAGTATGCCCAAGCGTTTTTTCTTCGTCATCTGCTTTGCGCAGGCAAAACCAGTGGCAGCAGTCGGGCGGTATTGCGCGCATCGGTCAGGGCGCGGTGTTGCTGGCCCTGGAACTGCAGGCCGGCGAGATTCAGCGCCATTTTCAAGCCAATCTGACTGGGCAGCTGGCGGGCTTCGGCGAAGCGCTTTTTCAGGTTGATGTGCGGGATCTGGCTCAGGTGACTCTCCAGCCCATGGGCGCGCCATTCCTGTTCAAACTGACAGCGGTCGTAGTCGCCCCAGCTGGCCCAGCCCGCCAGTTGTGCCTGATGGGCCAGCAGCCAGCGTTCGAATTGTACCCATACCGCACTCAGCGGCGCGGCGGCATCAACATCGGCCTGGCTGATCTGCGTGAGCTGACGGCAGAAGTGGGTCAGGTGTGGGCGCCGAGTGGGTCGCACAAATCGTTGGAAGCTCTCGATTTCATGGCCGTCCGCGTTGACCAGGCTGGCGCCTATTTCGATGATTTCCATGTCTGTAATCGGCCAACCGCCTTCTTCGGTGGTGGCTTCTAGGTCGATGACCAGCCAGTGTTGCATAAGCCCTCCTTAGCGTGCTGCGAGTATGGAAGCAGTTTCAGCGTTGGGTAAAGCCTGTTGCTTCGGGCATCCATACAGTTTTGCCACATGGCTGTACTGGCGTTGATTGCAGGTGGCGGGCATGCTTGCAGCCAGGTTCGTACCCGCTGTATTGCGCAGGTATGCAGTTAATCAGAAGCGTGCGGTAAAGGACGCTCGACGGTAGAGGTGGATATGGCAAAGCTGGCGTTTATCGGGCTGGGCGTAATGGGTTACCCGATGGCTGGGCATCTGGCGCGTGCCGGGCATCAAGTGTGTGTGTACAATCGCACCGCCGCCAAGGCTGCGCAATGGGCCGCCGAATACCCCGGCAGCCACGCGCCAACCCCGCGTGAAGCGGCTGCGGGTGCCGAGTTTGTGATGGTCTGCGTGGGCAATGATGATGATCTGCGCGGGGTGGTGCTGGGCGATCAGGGCGCCTTTGCCGGCATGCAGGCTGGTGCGGTGTTGATCGATCACACCACCGCCTCGGCGCAGGTTGCACGTGAATTAGCCGAGCAGGCTGCTGCCCGCCAACTGGGTTTTCTCGATGCGCCGGTATCCGGTGGTCAGGCTGGGGCGCAAAACGGCGCGTTGACCATCATGGTCGGCGGTGAGGCGGCGACCTACGCCAAGGCTGAGCCTATCATTCAGGCCTATGCACGCATGGCCCGCTTGATGGGCGAAGCCGGCAGCGGCCAGTTGACTAAGATGGTCAACCAGATTTGCATCGCCGGGCTGGTGCAGGGCTTGTCCGAGGCGCTGCATTTCGCGGAGTGTGCCGGACTCGATGCGCATGGCGCGATGGAGGTGATCAGCAAGGGCGCTGCACAATCCTGGCAGCTGGAAAATCGCCACAAAACCATGCTGGCCGGCGAGTTCGAGCATGGTTTTGCCGTGGACTGGATGCGCAAGGACCTGGCAATTTTGCTGGCCGAGGCGCGCAGCAATGGCGCACAGCTGCCGGTCACCGCGCTGGTCGATCAGTTTTATGCCGATGTGCAGGGCATGGGCGGCGGCCGCTGGGACACGTCAAGTCTGTTTGCTCGCCTGAACAAGCGCTAACTGGCAGCTGAGTACGGCCGTCTATACTGGGTTCAAAGCCAGTATGGATTCGGCACTGTTCTCACTTTTCAGGCATGCGGGCACTGTTCATGGATGATCAATTTGCATTCAGCGACGACCTTCCCAGCACCACCAGCCAGCCCGTATGGCGCGTACTGGCAGTTGATGATGATGCCGACTTCCAGCGCGCCACCGCCTTTGCCCTGAGCGAGCTGGAGCTGCTGGGCGGGCGTATTGAGCTGATCCAGGCGTTCAGCTGCCGTGAAGCCTCGATGCTGCTGGCCAAACACCATGACATCGCCCTGGTATTGCTCGATGTGGTGATGGAGACCGAAGACGCCGGCCTGCGCCTGATCAAGGCGCTGCGTGAGGTGATCGGCAATCGCGAAACCCGCGTGGTGATGCTCACTGGTGAGCCAGGCCTGGCGCCGGCTCATGAGGTGATGCGTGATTACGACATCAACGATTATTGGACCAAAAGTGAACTCAGTGCCGAGCGCTTGCTGACGGTGCTCACCGCAGCGGTGCGCGGTTATGCGCAGCTCAGGGCTGTAGCTAGCGCGCGGCGTGGCTTGCAGATGATCGTCGAGTCGAGCAATGCACTGTTCTGTTCGAAGAGCACCCGCGAGCTGTCGGCCAAGATTCTCTCGGAAATCACCTCACTGCTTGACCTGCAGACCGAGGGCATTGTCTGCGTGCGCGCCGATGAGGGTGACGCCACTACCGAGCCAAATGCGCGGATTGTCAGCGCCAGCGGGCGCTTCTTCGACAGCATCGACGCCAATCTGGACGTGCTGCAGCCGCAGGTCGCGGCGGCGGTGCGCCAATGCCTGCGGGCGCAGCAGACTCTGCGTCTGAGCGATTGCACGGTCTTGTTCTTTCCGCGCTTTCAGGCCGGTTCTGACTACGCCTGCTATATCGACAGTGCACGGGCTCTGGATGACACCGAGTTGGAGCTGCTCAAGGTGTTCAGTGTCAGTATCAGTCGTGGCCTTTATAACGTTGCGCTGTTCAGCCGCCTGGAGGAAATGGCCTATCAGGACGACTTGCTGAAGATCCCCAATCGCAATGCGCTGATTCGCATGCTGGACATGACGCTGAAGTCCGAGGCCAAGGATCAGCGGGTGCTGGTGCTTATCGATATCGATAATTTCTCCGGTGCCAACACCGCCTTTGGTACCGGTTATGGCGATTTTATTCTCGGCCTGGTGGCGAAGAAACTGCGCGACGCCTTCACCCACGAGGTGCTGATTGCCCGGGTGCGTGATGACCTGTTTGCCATCCTCGGCCCGCAAACCCAGGTTAATGCCGCGGACGTGGTGGCACTGTTTCGCCGGCATAAACGCCCTTATGAGCTGGGCCAGGTGCATAGCCTGAGCAGCGTGACCATGCACTTGGCTGATTTTACCGGCAGCGCCAGTGTGGCCCTGCAGGATGCGCTGTTGACCCTGAAACAGGCCAAGCGCTTGGGGCATGACCAACACGGCGTCTACGACCCTCGGCTGCAAGGTGCGCATGCAGAGTCCTATCGCATGTTGCTGGCCTTGCGTGATGCGGTGGACGCCGGCCAAATCAGTGTTGAACTGCAGCCGCAAATTGACCTTGAAACACGCCGCGTCACCGGTGTGGAAGCTTTGGCACGCTGGCGTAAAACTGACGGCAAGATGGTTCCGCCTTTGAGTTTTATTCCTCTGGCTGAAGCCACGGGCTATATCTTGCCGTTGGGCGATTTACTGATGCGTCTCGCGCTGCAGGCGGCAAAACAGCTCGCTGATGCGGGGTACCCGCACATCCGCGTTGCGGTTAACGTCTCGGCACCGCAACTGTTGCAGCATGACTTCATTGAACGGTTTAAGTCGCACTTGCAGGTGGCCGGGGTGCTGCCTGAGCAGATTGAAGTGGAAATTACCGAATCGGTGGCCATGCGCACCTTCGACACCGTCTGTGAAAAGCTTCGTGCGCTGCGGGCCATGGGCGTGGAGGTGGCCATCGATGACTTTGGCACTGGTTTCTCATCGCTCAGCTACCTGCGTTTGTTGCCTGCCGATCGCTTGAAAATCGACCGCAGTTTTGTTCTGGAAATCGGTGAGGTCAGCGACCAGCAGATGATCGCCGAAGCGGTGATCCAGATTGCCGCGCGGGTTGGCATGCGGGTCATTGCCGAAGGCGTCGAAACCCAAAAGCAGGCCGACTGGATTCTCAAGCATGGCTGCCGGCAGGCGCAGGGCTATCTGTTTGCCAAACCGATGGCCTGCGCTGATTTACTCAATTGGTTGAGTGACTGGCCGGAGCGCACGGTCTGATGCAGCAATCCAGACGCGCCAGGCTGTTGTCGCAACCGGTCAGGCGCAACCTATTGCTGCTATTTGTGCCGTGGACGCTGCTGATTC
The DNA here is from genome assembly GCF_902506525.1 of Pseudomonas sp. 9AZ. NCBI lineage: Bacteria > Pseudomonadati > Pseudomonadota > Gammaproteobacteria > Pseudomonadales > Pseudomonadaceae > Pseudomonas > Pseudomonas sp. 9AZ. The sequence goes on along the minus strand of NZ_LR733840.1, from coordinate 2,570,193 downwards.
TGCTGCTGATGGCACTGCTTTACGAGCGCTTGCTGGATGCGCGACTTGAACCGTTGTTGCGCGATCAGCAGGTCAGTCTGAACGAGGGCGTTGGCGTGCTCAATCGGCACCTGGCGACCTTGCGCGGCAATCTGCAATTTCTCATCCAACAGCCACTACTGGCTGAGGTGCTGCGGAACCCAAGTGCAGATAACCGGCACGCCCTGAGTCAACTGTTTGTCGAGTTCGCCCGCAGCAGCATGGTTTATGACCAGATTCGCTGGCTGGATGAGCGTGGTGCAGAGCAGGTGCGGGTTGATTGGCGCAATGGCGAGCCGCTGACAAGTGATCAGGCGCAATTGCACAACCAGGCGCAGCACTATTACTTCGTCGAGACCATGAACCTGCCTCAGGGCGCGTTCTACCTCTCACGTTTTGACCTGAACGCTGATATGGGCAGCGTCGAACAACCACTCAAGCCCACTCTGAGGGGTGCCGAGCCGATTTTCGATGGTGAGGGCAAGCGCCGCGGCATCCTGATCCTCAATTACCTTGGGCAAGTGCTGCTGCAGCGTCTGGCCGAGGTGTCCAAGAGTTACGGTAACAACCTGACTCTGGTCGACCACGAAGGCTACTGGATGCTCGCCGCTGATGAGCAGGATGCCTGGGGTTTTGCTCTGGGCAAGCCTGAGGCAACGCTGGCCAGCCGCTTTCCGGATAGCTGGCGGCGGATGCAGGCTGCCCACGATGGCGTGTTTAGCGACAGTGGTGGTTACTGGGCCTTTAATAAGTTCGATCCCTACCAGGGCAGTGGCCAGGACGCGGCAACAGGTGAGTACTGGTTACTGGTTTCGCACCTGCCTCTGGAACAAATTCAGGGCCTGCGCGGGCAAGTATTCTGGCAGGTATTGCTGTTTGTCTGCGTGATGCTCTCTCTTGGGCTACTGGTAGTGTTGCGCCTCGGCTTGGCGGAGTTTGAGCGTGATCAGGTGCGCCAGGCGCTGGAGGTCAGTAGTCAGGCACTGTTGCAGCGTAATGCGGAGCTGCGTGACACGGTTGATCAGCTGCAGCGCACGCGCGGCGCCTTGCTCCAGGCGGAAAAGCTCTCTTCGTTGGGCACCTTGGTCGCGGGGGTGGCGCATGAGCTGAATACGCCGATTGGTGCCGCCAGCATGGCTGCCTCAACCTTGGATAAGGGTAATCAGGGTCTGCAGAAGAGCCTCGGTGAAGGGTTACAGCGTTCGGCGCTGGAGCGCTTTGTGCAGCGCAATGATGAAGGCCTGGCGATCATTCTTAATAGTCTGACGCGCATGGCGCAGCTAACCCGGGCCTTCAAGCAACTGGCCAGTGACCGTGCGAGTACCGAGCGACGTTGCTTTGATCTGGTCGAGTTGGTCGGTGAGGTCATGCTGCTGTTTACTCCCAAGCTTAAGCAGTCAAACCATCGGGTACAGCTGGAGCTACCGCCGAGCCTGATGCTCGACAGCTATCCGGGGCCTCTGGGCCAGATCCTGCAGAACCTGATCGACAATGCGCTGATCCATGCTTTCGATTCGGGCATGAACGGCGTGGTTACGGTCAGGGTTGAGCATGATGAGATGCGCTGCGAATGCGTCATTGAAGTCAGCGATAACGGAGACGGCATGAGCGAGGAGGTGCTGGGGAAGATCTTCGACCCGTTCTTTACCACCCGGCGCGGACGCGGAGGCACCGGGCTTGGCTTGCATATCACCCACCAGCTGGCTGTGGATATTCTCGGCGCTGATTTACAGGTACGCAGCGCGCCAGGGCAGGGCACGCAGTTTCGTCTGCGTTTACCACTCGCCTGAATCTATGGATGAATGGCTGCCAAGCCGTCTGCACCCACGTAGAATCGCCGGCCTGTGCTCTGTGCTGTGATTTTGAGGTCTTCCTGTCATGAATTGCCGTGCCGGCTGCGGCGCCTGCTGCATCGCTCCTTCGATCAGTTCCCCTATCCCAGGTATGCCTGATGGCAAGCCGGCGGGTGTGCGCTGCGTGCAGCTGGATGCGAACAACTACTGCCTGATTTTTGGCCGGCCTGAGCGACCTGCGGTGTGTTCTGCATTTCATGCTGCCGAGTATGTATGCGGCAGCACCACGGCAGAGGCGCTGCAGTTGATTGGCTGGCTGGAGCAAAGCACGGCCGTTGCAGTCTGATACTGTGGCGCAACGTTATTGGCTGCTGGAGGCGTGATGGTGCGGTTTGAAGGGCTGCTCTTGGGAATTGCCGCGTTGCTGGCGGTGAGCGGGGCGCAGGCGGCGCAATGGCGTCTGGCGAAGGATGAAGCGGGTATTCAGGTCTATTTGCAGCAGATCCCAGGCTCAAGTTTTCAGGCGTTTCGCGGTGTCACTCGTATACGAGCGGATATGCCACGCTTGTTGGCCCTGCAGGATGACGTCAGTGGGGCATGCGCCTGGATTCATGCGTGCAGCGAGCAGAAACTGCTCAAGCATGAGGGTGATCTGAGCTGGGCCTACAGCCGCTTCCACACACCTTGGCCAGTGCAACCGCGTGATTCCATCCTGCAGGTGACTACCACGCGTGATGCCGATGGCCGAGTGACCCGCACTCTGCATGGGGTTGCCGATTATTTGCCGCTGCAGCAAGGCTTTGTGAGGGTGAGCAAGGTGGAGGGCTTCTGGAGCCTTACGCCGCGCGAGGGCGAAATCGAGGTGATCTACGAAGTTCATTCCGAGCCGGGTGGCAGCGTACCGGCCTGGTTGGCCAACAGCTTTGTCGTGGATGCGCCGTTCAATACTTTGCAGGGGCTGCGTCAGTTGGCTGAACAGCCATAAAGCTGGCTTATTCAGCGCAATAAAAAAGGCTGCCCGAGGGCAGCCTTTTGTGCGCCGAGAACTGAATTACTTCTTCAGATCGCGCTGCGGGTAGCCGGTGTACAGCTGGCGCGGACGGCCAATCTTGTAAGGGCTGGAGAGCATTTCTTTCCAGTGCGAGATCCAGCCGACGGTCCGCGCCAAGGCGAAGATCACGGTGAACATGCTGGTTGGAATACCGATAGCTTTGAGGATGATGCCCGAGTAGAAGTCGACGTTCGGGTACAGGTTGCGTTCTTTGAAGTACGGGTCGGTCAGGGCGATTTCTTCCAGACGCATCGCCAGTTCCAGCTGTGGATCGTTCTTGATACCCAGCTCTTTCAGTACTTCGTCGCAGGTCTGCTTCATCACGGTGGCGCGCGGATCGCGGTTTTTGTAAACGCGATGACCGAAGCCCATGAGTTTGAACGGATCGTTCTTGTCCTTGGCCTTTGCTATGAATTTGTCGATGTTCGAAACATCGCCAATCTCATCCAGCATGCTCAGCACGGCCTCGTTGGCACCGCCGTGCGCCGGGCCCCAGAGGGCGGCGATACCGGCTGCGATACAGGCGAACGGGTTGGCACCCGAGGAGCCGGCCAGGCGTACAGTGGAGGTGGATGCGTTCTGCTCATGGTCGGCGTGCAGGATAAAGATCTTATCCATAGCCTTGGCCAACACCGGGCTGATCGGTTTGATCTCGCACGGGGTGTTGAACATCATGTGCAGGAAATTTTCCGCGTAGTTCAGGTCATTACGCGGGTACATCATCGGCTGACCCATGGAGTACTTGTAGGTCATGGCGGCGATGGTTGGCATCTTGGCGATCAGGCGCATGGCCGATACTTCGCGGTGATGCGGGTTATTGATGTCCAGGGAGTCGTGGTAGAAGGCCGAGAGGGCACCGACTACACCGCACATGATGGCCATCGGGTGAGCGTCACGGCGGAAGCCGTTGAAGAAAGTCTTCAGTTGCTCGTGAACCATGGTGTGGTTCTTGATGGTGCTGACAAACTTGGCTTTTTCTTCTGCGCTCGGCAGTTCGCCGTTCAGCAGCAGGTAGCAGGTTTCCAGGTAATCGGATTGCTCTGCCAGCTGTTCGATGGGGTAGCCGCGATGCAGCAGAATGCCCTGGTCGCCGTCGATGTAGGTGATCTTCGACTCGCACGAGGCGGTGGACATAAAGCCAGGATCAAATGTGAAACGGCCCGTGGCGGTTAAGCCCCGTACGTCAATTACATCGGGACCAACGGTGCCGGTTAAAATGGGCAGCTCGACGGGGGCTGCGCCCTCGATGATCAACTGCGCTTTTTTGTCAGCCATGTGTGGCCTCCTAGTTATGCTTGAAATCATCTGACTGCCCCCCACGCAGGGCCCGCACCACTATAGTGAGATAAATTCGAATGTCAATTTGCGAAAACCCAGGCGGCAGAAGGGTTTGCGGGTGGTTTTCGGGCTTTTAAAGTGGTTCTTTACGCCATTTATAAAAGGTACGCAATGCGCTTTTAGGTAGGGGGCTTTGCGTTGTCATTAGTAACCTAACTGTCTATACTCTGCGCCCAGCTACCAAGGGCTTTAGCCTGTCTTTTGGTAGTTGTCACTCCTTGGGTGATGGGTACCTGACCAGTGCACCTCCCGACAACTTTGCCCTGATAGTTAGGGGCTCTCAGTGTGATAAAAAGCCGTGAATAGCCAAAGACCTGTAAACCTCGACCTTAGGACGATCAAACTTCCTATCACTGGCGTTACGTCATTCCTTCACCGTGTTTCTGGAATCATTCTGTTTTTCGGCATTGCTGTGCTGCTGTACGGGCTCGACAAGTCGCTGGCATCTGCAGAAGGTTTTGCTGAGGTGAAAGAGTGCTTGACCAGCCCGCTGGCCAAGTTTGTGATTTGGGGTCTGTTGTCCGCTCTGCTGTACCACCTGGTGGCCGGTGTACGCCACTTGATCATGGACATGGGCATCGGTGAGACGCTGGAAGGCGGCAAGCTGGGTTCGAAAATCGTTCTCGTCGTCTCGACGATCGTGATCGTGCTGCTGGGGGTGTGGATATGGTAACCAACGTCACGAATTTCTCGCGTTCGGGTCTTTATGACTGGATGGCGCAGCGTGTGTCTGCTGTCGTCCTCGCGGCTTATGTGCTGTTTTTGCTTGGCTTTGTTGTGTGTAACCCGGGTCTGGGTTATGCCGAATGGCAGGCGCTGTTCTCCAATAACGCAATGCGTATCTTCAGTCTGTTGACCCTGGTGGCGCTCAGCGTTCACGCCTGGGTTGGCATGTGGACAATTTCCACCGACTACCTGACGCCGATGGCCCTGGGTAAGTGGGCTACTGTCGTGCGTTTTCTGTTCCAGGCCGCGTGTGGCGTTGCCATGTTCGCGTTCTTCGTCTGGGGCGTGCAGATTTTTTGGGGTAACTGATCCATGACAAGCATTCGCACTCTTTCTTATGACGCCATCATTATTGGTGGCGGCGGCGCGGGTATGCGCGCTGCACTGCAGTTGGCTCAGGGTGGTCACAAAACCGCAGTTGTTACCAAGGTCTTCCCGACCCGCTCGCACACTGTTTCTGCTCAGGGTGGTATCACCTGCGCCATCGCTTCGGCCGACCCGAACGACGACTGGCGCTGGCACATGTACGACACCGTCAAAGGCTCCGACTATATCGGTGACCAGGACGCTATCGAATACATGTGTTCTGTAGGTCCGGAAGCCGTATTTGAACTGGAGCACATGGGGCTGCCGTTCTCCCGTACCGAGCAGGGCCGCATCTATCAGCGTCCGTTCGGCGGTCAGTCCAAAGGCCCGAATAACCCGACTCAGGCTGCGCGCACCTGTGCTGCTGCTGACCGTACCGGTCACGCCCTGCTGCACACCCTGTACCAGGCCAACCTGAAAGCTGGCACTTCGTTCCTCAACGAGTGGTACGCGGTCGATCTGGTGAAGAACCAGGACGGCGCCGTAGTTGGCACCATCGCCATCTGCATCGAAACCGGCGAAACCGTTTATATCCGTTCCAAAGCCACAGTGTTGGCTACCGGTGGTGCTGGTCGCATTTATGCCTCCACCACCAATGCCCTGATCAATACGGGTGACGGTGTTGGTATGGCTCTGCGTGCTGGCGTTCCGGTGCAGGACATCGAAATGTGGCAGTTCCACCCAACCGGTATCGCAGGTGCCGGTACGCTGGTAACTGAAGGCTGCCGTGGTGAAGGTGGTTACCTGATCAACAAGCACGGCGAGCGTTTCATGGAGCGTTATGCTCCGAACGCCAAAGACCTGGCAGGTCGCGACGTTGTTGCACGCTCGATGGTTAAGGAAATCATTGCTGGTAACGGTTGTGGTCCAGAAGGCGATCACGTGATGCTCAAACTCGATCACCTGGGTGAGGAGGTGCTTCACAGCCGTCTTCCGGGTATCTGCGAGCTGTCGAAGACCTTCGCACACGTTGATCCGGTTGTTGCACCTATCCCGGTTGTGCCGACTTGCCACTATATGATGGGCGGCGTACCGACCAACATCCATGGTCAGGCCATCACCCAGGATGCCAACGGTAACGACAAGATCATCGACGGTCTGTTCGCTGTGGGCGAAGTGGCTTGCGTATCGGTTCATGGTGCAAACCGCCTTGGCGGCAACTCGTTGCTTGACCTCGTGGTGTTCGGCCGTGCCGCCGGTATCCACCTGGAAAAAGCGCTTAAAGAAGGCGTAGATGCGCGTGGCGCGTCCGAGACGGACATTGAGCTGTCGCTCAAGCGTTTGGGTGGCGTCAACGAGCGCGCCACAGGTGAAGACGTAGCGCCGCTGCGTAAAGAACTGCAGAACTGCATGCAAAACTACTTCGGTGTGTTCCGCACCGGCGAATACATGCAAAAAGGCATCAAACAACTGACCGACCTGCGTGAGCGCATCGCGAACGTCAAGATCGCGGATAAGAGTCAGGCATTTAATACTGCGCGTATCGAGGCGCTGGAACTGCAAAACCTTCTCGAAGTCGCTGAGGCTACTGCGATCGCTGCGGAGGCCCGTAAAGAGTCCCGTGGGGCTCATGCTCGCGAAGACTTTGAAGAGCGTGATGACGAAAACTGGTTGTGCCACTCCCTCTATCTTCCAGAGGATAAGCGCGTCAGTAAGCGTGCCGTCAATTTCGCGCCGAAGACAGTACCGGCGTTTGAACCCAAGGTCCGGACTTATTAAGGGTGACTGATATGTTGCAAGTCAGTGTTTATCGCTACAACCCGGAAAAAGATGCAGCGCCGTTTATGCAGGACTTCCAGGTCGATACCGGTGGCAAGGATGTAATGGTTCTCGACGTGCTGGCTTTGATCAAAGAGCAGGATCAAGGCTTTTCTTACCGTCGTTCCTGCCGTGAGGGTGTTTGTGGCTCCGACGGCATGAACATCAACGGCAAGAATGGTCTGGCGTGCATCACGCCGCTTTCGGTTGCCGGCCTTAAAGGTGGCAAGCTTGTGATCCGGCCGCTGCCTGGCTTACCAGTCATTCGTGACCTGGTTGTTGATATGAGCATCTTCTACAAGCAGTACGAGAAGGTGCAGCCATATTTGCAGAACGACACGCCGGCTCCGGCCATCGAGCGTCTGCAGTCGCCGGAAGAGCGTGAGAAGTTGGACGGTCTGTACGAGTGCATTCTGTGCGCGTGCTGCTCGACCAGCTGCCCATCGTTCTGGTGGAACCCAGACAAGTTCCTCGGCCCAGCTGCGCTGCTGCAGGCTTATCGTTTCCTGGCTGACAGCCGTGATACCCAGACCGAACAGCGTCTGGCGTCGTTGGATGATCCGTTCAGTGTGTTCCGTTGCCGCGGCATCATGAACTGCGTGAACGTCTGCCCTAAGGGTCTTAACCCGACCAAGGCAATCGGCCACGTACGTAACATGTTGCTGCAAAGCGGTACCTGATTCACGGTTGTTTGCTAGACCTGTAACACCTGCGGCGCTGCTTTCAACCCAGCGCCGTAGTTTTAGCCAGGGCGGCTGCTCACAAAGCGGTGGCCCTAATTTGAAAAATATGACGACCAGCAGGGGCATCCGGGCTGGTGCCCGGACTATCTGCGGGATCCGTAGTGGCTTACCAGTCGCTGCTTCAGGACTGACAGCCATGCGGTTTCTTCGCCGGTGGTGTCCCCTTACCGAGGGTGACCAAGCATGCAAGAAAGCGTGATGCAGCGCATGTGGGACAGTGCCCACCTATCCGGTGGTAACGCTGCCTATGTGGAAGAGCTCTATGAGCTTTACCTGCACGATCCCAACGCTGTGCCAGAAGAGTGGCGCACTTACTTCCAGAAGTTGCCGACTGACGGCAGCGCCGCCACAGACGTATCGCATTCAACGATTCGCGATCATTTCGTCCTGCTCGCCAAAAACCAGCGCCGCGCCCAACCGGTGTCTGCTGGTAGCGTCAGCAGTGAGCACGAAAAGAAGCAAGTCGAAGTGCTGCGCCTGATTCAGGCTTATCGCATGCGCGGCCATCAGGCTGCCCAGCTCGATCCGCTTGGCCTCTGGAAGCGTCCTGTCCCGGCTGATCTGGCAATCAATCACTATGGTCTGACCGATGCCGATCTGGACACCACCTTCCGTACCGGTGGTCTGTTCATTGGCAAGGAAGAGGCTACTCTGCGCGAAATTCGCGATGCGTTGCAGCAGACATATTGCCGCACCATCGGTGCCGAGTTCACCCATATCGTTGATTCCGAGCAGCGCAGCTGGTTCCAGCAGCGCCTGGAAAGCGTGCGCGGTCGTCCACAATTCTCGGTTGACGTGCAGAGCCACCTGCTTGAGCGTCTGACCGCAGCCGAAGGCTTGGAAAAGTACCTGGGTACCAAATACCCAGGCACCAAGCGTTTCGGTCTGGAAGGCGGCGAGAGCCTTATTCCGTTGCTCGATGAAGTGATCCAGCGTTCCGGCTCCTACGGTACCAAGGAAATCGTTATCGGCATGGCCCACCGTGGCCGTCTTAACGTGCTGGTCAACACCTTCGGCAAGAACCCACGCGACTTGTTCGACGAGTTCGAAGGCAAGAAAACCGAAGGTTTGTCTTCCGGTGACGTGAAATACCACCAGGGTTTCTCCTCCAACGTGATGACCGCTGGCGGTGAAGTGCACTTGGCGATGGCGTTCAACCCATCCCACCTGGAGATCGTTTCGCCGGTGGTCGAAGGTTCGGTACGTGCCCGTCAGGATCGTCGTAACGACGCGATTGGCGAGAAAGTGCTGCCGGTTTCCCTGCACGGTGACGCAGCATTTGCCGGTCAGGGTGTGGTCATGGAAACCTTCCAGATGTCGCAGACTCGCGGCTTCAAGACGGGCGGCACCATCCACATCGTCATTAACAACCAGGTCGGCTTTACCATCAGCAACCCGCTGGACTCGCGTTCCACTGAGTACTGCACGGACGTTGCCAAGATGATTCAGGCGCCGATCCTGCACGTTAATGGCGATGATCCGGAAGCGGTGCTGTTCGTGACCCAGCTGGCTGTCGATTACCGCATGCAGTATAAGCGTGACGTGGTCATCGACCTGGTCTGCTACCGCCGTCGCGGCCACAACGAGGCCGACGAGCCGAGCGGCACCCAGCCGATCATGTATCAGCAAATCACCAAGCAGCGCACCACCCGTGAGCTGTATGCCGAAGTGCTGACCGCTGCGGCGCGTCAGTCGGCGGATGAGGTGCAGGCCAAGATTGACGAGTACCGTACCGCGCTGGATAACGGTCAGCATGTGGTCAAAAGCCTGGTCAAAGAGCCGAACAAGGAACTCTTCGTCGATTGGCGTCCGTACCTGGGCCATGCCTGGACCGCGCGTCACGACACGCGTTTCGAGCTGAAAACCCTGCAGGAACTGTCCAACAAGCTGCTGGAAATTCCGGAAGGCTTCGTCGTGCAGCGCCAGGTCGCGAAAATTCTCGAAGACCGCCAGAAGATGAGTGCAGGTGCACTGCCGATCAACTGGGGCTACGCCGAAACCATGGCCTACGCCACCCTGTTGTTCGAAGGCCACCCAATCCGTATGACCGGGCAGGACATCGGTCGCGGTACCTTCTCGCACCGTCACGCGGTGCTGCACAACCAGAAGGATGCCGGCACCCATCTGCCGCTGCAGAACCTCTACCAGGGTCAGCCGCGTTTTGACCTATACGACTCTTTCCTCTCGGAAGAAGCCGTGCTGGCCTTCGAATACGGCTATGCCACCACCCAGCCGCAGTCGCTGGTGATCTGGGAAGCGCAGTTCGGCGACTTCGCTAACGGTGCTCAGGTAGTGTTCGACCAGTTCATTTCCAGTGGCGAGCACAAGTGGGGCCGTCTGTGCGGTCTGACCATGCTGCTGCCGCACGGTTATGAAGGGCAGGGGCCTGAGCACAGCTCGGCGCGTCTAGAGCGTTATCTGCAACTGTGTGCCGAGCACAACATGCAGGTTGCCGTACCGACCACCCCGGCGCAGATCTACCACTTGCTGCGTCGTCAGGTGATTCGCCCGCTGCGCAAGCCATTGGTCGTATTGACGCCGAAGTCGCTGCTGCGCCACAAATTGGCCATCTCGACTTTGGAAGATCTGGCCGAAGGCTCGTTCCAGACCGTGATTCCGGAGATCGATGCAATCGATCCGAAGAAAGTCGAGCGTCTGATTCTGTGCAGCGGCAAGGTTTACTACGACTTGCTGGAGAAGCGCCGCAACGAAGGCCGCGAAGACATCGCCATCGTGCGTATCGAGCAGCTCTATCCGTTCCCGGAAGATGATCTGGCCGAGGCAATTGCTCCGTACAAGAACCTCAAGCACATCGTCTGGTGTCAGGAAGAGCCGATGAACCAGGGCGCCTGGTACTGCAGCCAGCATCACATGCGTCGCGTGGCGACAGCGCACAAGAAAGCGCTGTTCCTCGAGTACGCCGGTCGTGATGCGTCTGCTGCACCTGCCTGTGGTTATGCATCGATGCACGCCGAACAGCAGGAAAAACTCCTGCAAGACGCCTTTACTGTTTAACGCCTTCGCGCAACAGGCGGCCAACTGGGTCGCCTGCTAGAAGAAACCGAATTTAAGGAACCACACACAATGGCTATCGAGATCAAAGCCCCTACTTTCCCGGAATCGGTTGCCGACGGCACCGTGGCCACTTGGCACAAGAAGCCGGGCGATGCGGTCAAGCGCGACGAGCTGATCGTTGACATCGAAACCGACAAGGTAGTGATTGAAGTGCTGGCCGAGGCCGATGGTGTCCTCGCGCAAATCATCAAGAATGAAGGCGACACCGTTCTGTCCAACGAACTGCTAGGTACCCTGGGCGAGGGCGGCGCGGCTGCTCCTGCACCGGCTGTTGCAGCTCAATCTGCTGCACCTGCTGCCGCTGCTCCTGCCGCTGCTGCGGGCGACGATCAGATCCTGTCCCCAGCTGCGCGCAAGATTGCTGAAGAAAACGGTATCGATCCGAACAGCATTGCCGGCACCGGTAAAGGCGGTCGTGTCACCAAGGAAGACGTGGTGGCTGCCGTTGAAGCGAAGAAGAACGCGCCTGCTGCTGCACCTGCCGCCAAGCCTGCCGCGCCAGCCGCTGCCGCCCCGGTATTCGCCACCGGCGACCGCACCGAGAAGCGTGTACCGATGACCCGCCTGCGCGCCAAGATCGCCGAGCGTCTGGTTGAGGCTCAGTCCTCCATGGCCATGCTGACCACCTTCAACGAAGTCGACATGACCGAAGTCATGGCCCTGCGTTCGAAGTACAAAGACCTGTTCGAGAAGAGCCACAACGGCGTGCGCCTGGGCTTTATGTCGTTCTTCGTCAAGGCTGCCACTGAAGCGCTGAAGCGTTTCCCAGCAGTCAACGCCTCGATCGATGGGACAGACATCGTTTACCACGGCTACGCCGACATCGGCGTTGCCGTGTCCAGCGACCGTGGTCTGGTTGTTCCGGTGCTGCGTAACGCCGAGCTGATGAGCCTGGCTGAAATCGAGAACGGCATTGCCACCTTTGGCAAGAAAGCCAAAGACGGCAAGCTGTCGATCGAAGAAATGACTGGCGGCACCTTCACCATCACTAACGGCGGCACCTTCGGTTCGATGATGTCGACGCCGATCGTCAACCCGCCGCAAGCCGCGATTCTGGGTATGCACAACATTATCCAGCGTCCGATGGCCGTGAATGGCCAGGTGGTAATCCGTCCAATGATGTACCTGGCGTTGTCCTACGATCACCGCCTGATTGATGGTAAGGAAGCCGTGACCTTCCTGGTGACCATCAAGAACTTGCTGGAAGACCCGGCGCGTCTGCTGCTGGACATCTAAAAGCCAGTTTCTCCCTCGGCGGCTCTCTAACCAGGGCCGTCCGGTTTATTCGAGAAGGAATACGTTATGACCCAGAAATTCGACGTGGTAGTCATCGGTGCCGGCCCTGGTGGCTATGTAGCGGCCATCAAAGCAGCGCAGCTCGGCTTAAAGACTGCCTGCATCGAGAAGTACCAGGATAAAGAGGGCAAGGTTGCGCTCGGTGGTACGTGCCTGAACGTCGGTTGCATTCCGTCCAAGGCGCTGCTGGACAGCTCCTGGAAATACTATGAGGCGAAGGATCACTTCGCGATTCACGGTATTGAAGCCAAGGGCGTGAACATCGACGTGCCTGCGATGATCGGTCGTAAGGCCAATATCGTGAAAAACCTCACTGGCGGTGTTGCCACGCTGTTCAAAGCCAATGGCGTGACCCTGCTCGAAGGTCACGGCAAGCTGCTGGCCAACAAGCAGGTTGAAGTCACTGGCTCCGACGGCAAGACGCAGATCGTCGAAGCAGAGAACGTGATTCTGGCCTCCGGCTCCAAGCCGATCGACATCCCGCCAGCTCCGGTTGATCAGGACGTGATCGTTGATTCCACTGGCGCCCTGGAATTCCAGAGCGTGCCGAAGAAGCTGGGCGTGATCGGCGCAGGCGTAATCGGTCTGGAACTGGGTTCAGTATGGGCGCGTCTGGGTGCTGAAGTGACCGTGCTGGAAGCACTGGACAAGTTCCTCCCGGCTGCCGATGAGCAGATCGCCAAGGAAGCGCTGAAAACCTTCACCAAGCAAGGCCTTAGCATCCGTCTGGGCGCTCGCGTTACTGGGTCGGAAGTTAAGAAGAAGCAGGTAACGGTCAACTTCACCGACGCCGAAGGCGAGCAGAAGATCGTATTCGACAAGCTGATCGTGGCTGTTGGCCGTCGTCCGGTGACCACCGACCTGTTGGCGGCCGACAGCGGCGTTGACATGGACGAGCGTGGTTTCATCTTCGTTGACGACCAGTGCGCCACCAGCGTACCGGGCGTTTACGCCATTGGTGACGTGGTGCGCGGCGCGATGCTGGCCCACAAAGCCTCGGAAGAGGGCATCATGGTTGCCGAGCGCATCGCCGGCCACAAAGCCCAGATGAACTACGACCTGATCCCGTCGGTTATCTACACCCACCCGGAAATCGCATGGGTTGGTAAAACCGAGCAGCAGCTGAAGACCGAAGGCGTTGCCGTTAACGTCGGCACCTTCCCGTTCGCTGCCAGCGGTCGCGCCATGGCGGCCAACGACACCGGCGGTATGGTCAAGGTGATCGCCGATGCCAACACTGACCGCGTTCTGGGTGTACACGTGATTGGTCCAAGCGCCGCCGAACTGGTTCAGCAGGGTGCAATTGGTATGGAATTCGGCACCAGCGCCGAGGATCTGGGGATGATGGTGTTCTCCCACCCGACGCTGTCCGAAGCGCTGCATGAAGCTGCTCTGGCAGTGAATGGCCACGCCATCCACATCGCCAACCGCAAGAAGCGTTAAGTCGTTGTTTGTTTGAGCGGATGCCTTCACCGGCGTTGTGTACCGGTGAAGGTGCAGCTCAACAGGAAGAACCACGGCCGACTGCCCGCGTACACCTCAGGTTCTGCGCGGAACGTTAGCCGGATTGCTCCAGAAGCAGTCACAGGTGGTGCGGCATCACAAGTGCAGCACCGTATGCGCAATACCTAAACGAAGACGGTAGACAAGCATGAATCTCCACGAGTATCAGGGTAAGCAGCTGTTCGCTGAATACGGCCTGCCCGTATCCAAGGGCTTCGCGGTAGACACCCCGGAAGAAGCCGCAGCAGCCTGCGAAAAAATCGGTGGCACCGAGTGGGTCGTCAAGGCTCAAGTCCACGCTGGTGGCCGCGGTAAAGCGGGCGGCGTGAAGCTGGTTAAGAACAAAGAAGACGCCAAAGCCTTCGCCGCCAACTGGCTGGGCAAGCGTCTGGTGACTTACCAGACAGATGCCAACGGTCAGCCAGTGACCAAGATCCTGGTCGAGTCCTGCACCGACATCGCCAAGGAACTCTACCTGGGCGCGGTCGTTGACCGTTCCAGCCGTCGCATCGTGTTCATGGCTTCCACCGAAGGTGGCGTGGACATCGAGAAAGTAGCCCACGATACCCCTGAGAAGATCCTCAAGGCGACCATCGACCCGCTGGTCGGCGCTCAGCCGTTCCAGGGCCGCGAGCTGGCATTCCAGCTGGGCCTGGAAGGTGATCAGATCAAGCAGTTCACTCAGATCTTCGTTGGCCTGGCCAAGCTGTTCCAGGACTATGACCTGGCTCTGCTGGAAGTGAACCCGCTGGTGATCAAGGCTGACGGCAATCTGCATTGCCTCGACGCCAAGATCAACATCGACAGCAACGCCATGTACCGTCAGCCGAAGCTGCGCGCCATGCACGATCCGTCCCAGGACGATCCGCGTGAAGCCCACGCTGCCAAGTTCGAACTGAACTACGTAGCGCTGGAAGGCAACATCGGTTGCATGGTCAACGGTGCTGGCCTGGCCATGGGCACCATGGACATCGTCAACCTACACGGCGGCAAGCCAGCCAACTTCCTCGACGTAGGTGGCGGCGCAACCAAAGAGCGCGTGACCGAAGCCTTCAAGATCATCCTGTCCGACAGCAACGTTGCTGCCGTACTGGTCAACATCTTCGGCGGTATTGTTCGTTGCGACATGATTGCCGAAGGCATCATCGGCGCAGTGAAAGAAGTCGGCGTGAAAATCCCGGTTGTTGTCCGTCTGGAAGGCAACAACGCTGAACTGGGCGCTAAAGTCCTGGCAGAAAGCGGCCTGAACATCATCGCGGCAACCAGCCTGACCGACGCTGCTCAGCAAGTCGTCAAAGCTGCGGAGGGCAAGTAATGAGCGTCCTGATCAATAAAGACACCAAAGTTATCTGCCAGGGCTTCACCGGCTCGCAGGGTACTTTCCACTCCGAACAAGCCATCGCCTACGGCACCAAGATGGTTGGCGGCGTGACTCCGGGCAAAGGCGGCACCACTCACCTGAATCTGCCGGTGTTCAACACTGTGCGTGAAGCAGTTGAGCAGACTGGCGCCACCGCCAGCGTGATCTACGTTCCGGCTCCGTTCTGCAAGGACTCGATCCTTGAAGCAGCCATGGGCGGCATCAAGCTGATCGTTTGCATCACCGAAGGCATCGCAACCATCGACATGCTCGAAGCCAAGGTCAAGTGCGACGAGTTGGGCGTAGTCCTGATCGGCCCGAACTGCCCAGGCGTGATCACTCCGGGCGAGTGCAAAATCGGCATCATGCCGGGCCACATCCACTTGCCAGGCAAAGTAGGCATCGTGTCGCGTTCCGGCACCCTGACTTACGAAGCTGTTAAGCAGACCACTGACGCCGGTTTCGGTCAGTCCACCTGCGTCGGCATCGGTGGTGACCCGATCCCAGGCTCCAACTTCATCGACATCCTGAAGCTGTTCCAGGAAGACCCGAAGACCGAAGCGATCGTGATGATCGGTGAGATCGGCGGTTCCGCTGAAGAAGAAGCCGCTGCCTACATCAAGGCTAACGTGACCAAGCCTGTCGTGTCCTACATCGCTGGTGTGACCGCTCCGGCGGGCAAGCGTATGGGCCACGCCGGCGCAATCATCTCCGGCGGCAAGGGTACTGCAGACGAGAAGTTCGCAGCCCTGCAAGACGCTGGTGTGAAAACCGTGCGTTCCCTGGCTGACATCGGCAAGGCCCTGGCCGAGCTGACCGGTTGGGAAGTGAAAAAAGCCTAAGGCTTTTTGATCTGAGAAAAGGCCACCTTTGGGTGGCCTTTTTTATTGCGGCCAGGGATGAACTGTTGTCGATGCGACAGCTTTTTTCACCAGTCCGACAGCCTGACCTGTGCCAGTGCCGCTGGCGTGCCAATTTCGTTAGGCTTGCAACTATTAGTGCCTGCTCCGCCACAAGCGGCTCAGGGTGCTGCAGTGGCCCCGCTTAACCGGCTGGGTGACGTTTCCCCCGATCCATCGGGAAACCCTCGGAACTTTCGGTTTTCAACTTCCAACTTTCTGCCTGTGGTATTCCCTTCTATGACTCGTTTGAAAGGCTCGGATCTCCTGGCCCTCGGTTTTATGACGTTTGCGCTGTTCCTGGGCGCCGGCAACATCATCTTTCCGCCCAGCGCCGGTATGGCAGCGGGCGAGAACATCGGCCTGGCAGCGCTAGGCTTTCTGCTCACCGGTGTCGGCTTGCCGCTGCTGACCATCGTTGCTCTGGCGCGCGTAGGTGGTGGTATGGCGCTGCTCACCGCGCCGCTAGGCAAGCGTGCGGGCGTAATGTTTGCGGTCGCGGTGTACCTGGCCATTGGCCCGTTATTCGCTACGCCGCGCACTGCGGTGGTGTCGTTCGAGATGGGCGTCGCGCCGTTCAGCGGCAATAACAGCACGGCACTACTGCTCTACACCCTGGCCTACTTTGCTGCGGTGCTGTTCCTATCCCTCAACCCTGGGCAACTGGTGGATCGCATCGGCAAGTACATCACCCCGGTGCTGCTGGCTGCGCTGCTGGTGTTGGGCGGCGCTGCTCTGCTGATTCCGGCAGGGGAGATCGGCCAGGTATCGGCGGATTATCAGAGTGCGCCCTTTGTGCAGGGTTTTCTGCAGGGCTACCTGACCATGGATACCCTCGGTGCGCTGGTATTCGGCATCGTGATCGCCACCGCGATTCGCGACCATGGCGTGACCGACGGCAAGCTGATTACCCGCTACTCGGTGATTGCCGGCCTGATCGCTGCAGTCGGCCTGTCGCTGGTGTACCTGGCGCTGTTCTACCTCGGTGCGACCAGTCAGGGCATTGCCGGTGAAGCGCAGAATGGCGTGCAGATTCTTACCGCTTATGTGCAGCACACCTTCGGTACCGCTGGCAGCTTGCTGTTGGCCGTGGTGATTACCCTGGCCTGCCTGACCACCGCTGTGGGTTTGCTGACGGCTTGTGGCGAGTTCTTCAGCGGCCTGTTGCCGGTTTCCTATCGCACGGTGGTGATCGCGTTTGGCGTGTTCAGCCTGCTGGTGGCCAACCAGGGCTTGACCCAGTTGATCAGCTTCTCGATTCCGGTACTGGTCGGCTTGTACCCGCTGGCCATTGTGTTGGTGGCGCTGAGCCTGCTGGATGACCTGTGGTGTTCGCCGGCGCGGGTGTTCCGCCCGGTGATGGCGGTCACCCTGGTGTTTGGCCTGGTTGACGGTATTGCCGCAGCTGGCGGCAAGGCGCTGATCCCCAGCTTCTTCAGCCAATTGCCTTTGGCGGACCAGAGCCTCGGCTGGCTGTTGCCGGTGCTGCTGACCCTGGTCCTGGCTGTTGTGGTGGATCGCGCGCTAGGTGCGCCGAAGACCGCCGCAGCCTAAGTTCTGTTGGTTACAAAAGGCCGCTCACTGAGCGGCCTTTTTGTTGGCCAGCTGAAAGCCAGGCCTGTCTATAATCGGCGCAGGTTAACAAGGAGTTTGCATGCCAATCAGTGACTACTACCTACCGCACCTGCTTGCCGTTCTCTGGTTCGTCGTCTGCTGGGCCGGTTACACCCGCTATGCCCAGGCCAAGGGTCGTACCACGCCATGCCTGGCCAGCGTGCTGCACCTGTACCGCGAAGACTGGATGCGCCGCATGCTGCTACGCGATAACCGCATCGCCGATGCCAACGTGATCGGCAACCTGGAGCGTAACGCCTCGTTCTTCGCCTCCAGTACGCTGATCATCCTCGCCGGTATTCTGACCGTGCTCGGCGCCTCTGATCGCGCAGTATCGCTGCTGGCCGATCTGCCGTTTGTCCAGGCCGCCAGCCGCGAGCTGTCCGAAGTCAAACTGCTGTGCTTGGGGGTGGTGTTCGTCTACGCCTTCTTTACCTTCAGCTGGTGCATGCGCCAGTACAACTTCGCCGCCGTACTGGTGGGTTCTGCGCCGATGGTGGGGGAGCGACATGTCACTGAGCAGGAGCGCAAAGCCTTCGCCGAACGCACCGCGCGGGTGATCTCGATGGCCGCCAACCAGTTCAACCAGGGGTTGCGTGCCTATTACTTCGGTATGGCAACCCTGGCCTGGTTTATCAACCCATGGTTTTTCATACTGGTCAGCGCAGGTGTGGTATTGGTGTTGTACCGCCGCGAGTTTCACTCCGATGTGCTGGAAGTGATGGTCTACACCCAGACCCCGGCATTCGAATCGCCCAAGGAGAAAAGCGAATGAGCATTCCATTCTGGTGCATTTTTATCAGCGCATTACTGATCTTTATTGCCAAGGCCCCGGTGGCCAAGGCCATGGCGAAGGAGGGTGACGGTCATTACGACAACCACCATCCGCGCGCCCAGCAAGCGCGTCTGACCGGTTTTGGCGCGCGTGCTTTGGCGGCGCACTTGAATAGCTTCGAGGCGTTTCCGCTGTTTGCCGTCGGCGTGCTGATGGCCCATGTGACCAATAACCACGGCGTTCTGGTGGATGTCTTGGCCGTGACCTTCGTTGTAGCGCGGGTGCTTTATCTGCTTTTCTACTGGGCCGACCTGCACTGGCAGCGCAGTCTGGTCTGGGTGGTTGGGCTGCTGTGCAGCCTGCTGCTCATGCTTACCCCGGCGCTTTGATTGCGCCATAAACAAACAGGCCCGCATTAAGCGGGCCTGTTTGTTTCAGCTGGAAGGCTTATTGGCCGTCAACAGTATCTTTGACTTCATCGCCAGCATCTTCGATAGCGTCAGCTGCATCATTGGCAGCGTCTTCGATTTTCTCGCCAGTGGTTGGCTCGGTGCCCATCACTTCATCAGCTTTCTGCTCGATGGCTTCGCCGGTTTCTTCAACTGCATCACCCATGGATTCAATGGCTTCAGCAGCGGACTCCTTGGCTGACTCTACTTTGTCTTCCGGGGTTTTCTCGCAAGCTGCCAGGCCGAGCATGGCGGCGAGAAGCAGGGCATAGGTGAATGGCTTTTGCACGGTTAGTACTCCTTGTAGTGTAGAAATCAATGCCGGGTCGCCCGGGCATAGCCATTAAACAACGCAGTTTCGCCGAAGTTCCCTATTAATTTACTGGCAGTTCGCGTCAGCAGGTCGGCTCCGTGGTGCCGGGCCTGGTGTCTGCGAGTATCATGCTCACCCTTTGTACAGCTGTCCTGAGTCTGAAGTCATGAGCGATTCTCCTATTGTTGCGCGGGCGCAGCGTTTTCTATCGGTCCTGCGTCATTGCCAGGTGCTCGGCATCAGTGTGCACAGCGCTGATGCACAGGGGCTGATCCTGCGTTTGCCCTACAGCCCACAGATCGTTGGTAACCCGGAAACCGGTGTGATCCACGGTGGTGCCATCACCACGCTGATGGACACCACCTGCGGTATTTCCACTGTGTGTGTGCTGCCAGAGTTCGAAATCTGCCCAACCCTCGACCTGCGCATTGATTACATGCGCCCGGCTGAGCCGAACAAGGATGTATTTGGTTTCGCTGAATGCTACCGGGTAACCGAGAACATCATCTTCACCCGCGGCTATGCCTATCAGGACAATCCCGATGAGCCGATTGCCCATGTGGTCGGCGCCTTCATGCGCATGGGTAAACCTGCTGATCTGCAACGCACTGCCAAGGGAGCTGGCCAATGAGCACGCTGAATCTCAACCAGCTGGTGCGCGAAGCCCACGAGCAGAATAACTACGATTCACTGATCAGCCTGATTCCCTACGCCAAATTGCTTGGCATCGAGTGTCTGCGCCTGGGTGATGACATGGTGTTTCGCTTGCCGGCCAACCAGGACAATATCGGTAATCCGACCTTGCCCGCATTGCATGGCGGGGTGATCGCCGGTTTTATGGAGCATTCGGCAATGCTTCATCTGCTGATGTTTATGGGTATTCCACATTTGCCGAAAATCATCGACTTCTCGATAGATTACCTTCGTGCCGGCCATTATCGTGACACCTTCGTGCAATGCCAGGTTTGGCGCCAAGGTCGCCGGGTCGCCAACGTGGCCATCACCGCCTGGCAAACCAATCAGACCGAGCCGATTGCTACGGCGCGGGCGCACTTTAAGGTCGATGAACCTTGAGGTATGCCGGCCAGGCGGATAACCCCTCGTTTAACCATCGCTAAGGATTACTGAATGGATGCGCTGCTGATTCTGGGTGGCTTGCTGCTGATACTCGCCGGGTTGGTCTGGCTGGTCATGCGCGCCTTTGCTACCGGCCTGCTGTGGGGCTGGGCCAGTTTCCTGCCGCCGTTCACCTTGCTGTATGTGTTGCGCCATTGGCGTTCGGCGCGGCCAGCGCTGGCCTTGGCCAGTTTGGGGATTATTCCGCTGGTGGTCGGCCTGACCTTGCTGGCCAGCCATGATGCGCAACGTCTTGAAGCCATCTTCAGCCTCAAGTGGCTTGAGCCTGAAGTGCAAGCACCCGCCGAATTAGCGATTGTGCTGAGTGGCCAGTTGAATGGCCGCCCCTTTTCGCCGCAACAGGCTGAGCTGATTGATGGCGTGTTGAGCTTGCGTGAGGGGCAGGATTTCTTTGCCCAAAGCGAACTGGTAATTCGTCTACCCAGCGTCGCTTCGGGCCCAGTGCGGTTCGATGTGTTGCCGGCCGATGAAGGCATACTGCCGGAAGTGGAAATCAGCTGGTTATTGCCTGAGCAGGAGTTGCCCGAAGCGCGGCGTTTGAGCCGAGGCTACACCTTGCATCTGGACTTGCAGCCGGTGCCGCCGAACAAGCTGGCCGGTGATTTCCATCTGGTACTACCGCCGCAGTTCAAAACCACCCTGAGCGGCAAGCTTGAGCTGTTCCGCAATGGCCTGCGTTATCAGGGCGACAAAGTCGATCGCCAGTTCGACTCGGTGGATACCGTCAGCCATGTGATTCAGGACTACTTGGAGCGCCGCTTTGCCACTCGCCGGGTGGAATTGCTGCCAATCGGTAACCTGAACTTTCCACTGCAGAGGGTTGATCTGAACGTCCAGGCGCGGATCAACGGTGAGCTGCAGCAATTGCCGATCCTGCTGCAGAAGCAGGATAAGCGTGGCTGGCAAGTCGCTGCCGATAGTTTTCCGCCGTTACCTAGCGCCGATGCACCGCCGGTTACCGAGGCCAAACCGGTTGCAGTGGCGGCAGTCGTTCCGGAGCGCGTCAGTCGGCCTCTGGATCGGCGTGTACGTTTCAGCCTTGATGGCTTGCTGCGCAACCCCAACCGCTATGAAAACCTCAGCATGCGAGCCACCACTGAGCGCGGTAACAGTGCCGAGGGTCGCTTTCAGGGTATCGATCAGGACGGTCGGATCACTTTGCGCCAGCGCATGAGCGGGCAGGGTGAAGTCAGTTTCAGCCTGCAGCCGGAAGAGATTACCCGTATCGAGTTGCTTGAGCCCTGAGAACCTATTTACGATCTGCTGCGCGTCGGCCCTGCGGCGTTAAAAACAGCCTCAGAAGCCGCTTGCGGCTAACGCGCTTTAGCGCGACCCGAAGGGCGAGTGACGCGAGTAATGCTCATGTACAACAGTACACTCGTGTGCGAGCCCAGTCCGCTTGATTCGCTGCGCTCACCCTGTGGGCCAGCCTACGGCTGTTACTGCGCTACGCTACGTTTCTTGCCGCTTTGACCAGCCGGAGGCTGTTACTAACGTAGCGCCTTGCAGGTCTCTAGCTCGCTAGATCCTAAACAGGTTCTGCAGCAAACACTTGAAATCCCACAACATGCCCCCACCTGTATGACATCCGCCGCACTGCGGCTTCGTCAACAACGTGGAGTAAGAGAGCATGAGTGTGGAAACTCAAAAAGAAACCCTGGGCTTCCAGACCGAGGTGAAGCAACTGCTTCACCTGATGATCCATTCGCTGTATTCGAACAAGGAAATCTTTCTTCGTGAGCTGATTTCCAACGCATCGGATGCCACCGACAAGCTGCGTTTCGAAGCGCTGGCCAAGCCTGAGCTACTCGAAGGCGGCGCTGAGCTGAAAATTCGCGTCAGCTTCGACAAAGACGCCAAGACCGTCACCCTCGAAGACAACGGCATCGGCATGAGCCGTGAAGACGCGATCACCCACTTGGGCACCATCGCCAAGTCGGGCACCGCCGACTTTATGAAGAACCTCTCCGGCGACCAGAAGAAGGACTCGCACCTGATCGGTCAGTTCGGTGTGGGCTTCTACTCTGCCTTTATCGTTGCCGACAAGGTTGAAGTGTTCAGCCGTCGCGCCGGCAGCCCGGCCAGCGAAGGTGTGCATTGGTCGAGCAAGGGCGAGGGCGAGTTCGAAGTTGCCACCGTTGAAAAAGCCGAGCGCGGTACCCGTATCGTGTTGCACCTGAAAGCGGCTGAAGACGAGTTCGCCGATGGCTGGCGTCTGCGCAATATCATCAAGAAGTACTCCGACCATATCGCCTTGCCGATCGAGCTGCCGAAGGAGTTTCACGGCGAAGAGAAGGACAAGCCTGCCGAAGTTGAGTGGGAAACCGTCAACCGCGCCAGTGCCCTGTGGACCCGTCCGCGTACCGAGATCAAGGACGAGGAGTACCAGGAGTTCTACAAGCACATCGGCCACGATTTCGAGAACCCGCTGAGCTGGAGCCACAACAAGGTCGAAGGCAAGCTGGAATACACCTCGCTGCTGTATACCCCGGCGCGTGCGCCGTTCGATCTGTATCAGCGTGAAGCGCCGCGTGGCCTGAAACTCTACGTGCAGCGCGTATTCGTTATGGACCAGGCTGAGTCCTTCCTGCCGCTGTACCTGCGCTTTATCAAGGGTGTGGTCGACTCCAACGACCTGTCGCTGAACGTCTCCCGCGAAATTCTGCAGAAAGATCCGATCATCGACTCGATGAAGTCGGCGCTGACCAAGCGCGTGCTGGACATGCTGGAAAAGCTGGCGAAGAACGAGCCTGAGCACTACAAGAGCTTCTGGAAGAACTTCGGTCAGGTACTCAAGGAAGGCCCGGCGGAAGACTTCGCTAACAAGGAGAAGATCGCCGGCTTGCTGCGCTTTGCTTCCACCCGCACCGAAGATGGCGAGCAGAGTGTTGGCCTGGGCGAGTACATCGCGCGCATGGCCGAAGGTCAGGACAAGGTCTACTACCTGACTGGCGAATCCTACGCTCAGGTGAAGAACAGCCCGCACCTGGAAGTGTTCCGCAAGAAAGGCATCGAAGTGCTACTACTCACCGACCGCATCGATGAGTGGCTGATGAGCTACCTGACCGAGTTCGACGGCAAGCAGTTTGTTGACGTGGCACGCGGTGATCTGGACCTCGGCAAGCTGGATTCGGAAGAAGACAAGAAGGCTCAGGAAGAAGTCGCCAAGGCCAAAGAAGGTCTGGTCGAGCGTCTGAAAACCGCACTCGGTGAGCAGGTCGCCGAGGTGCGTGTATCGCATCGTCTGACCGACTCGCCGGCGATTCTGGCCATTGGTGAGCAGGACCTGGGTCTGCAGATGCGTCAGATCCTCGAAGCCAGCGGGCAGAAGGTGCCGGACTCCAAGCCGATCTTCGAATTCAACCCAAGCCACCCGCTGATCGAGAAGCTCGATGGTGAGGCCGATGAAGATCGCTTTGCCGACCTCAGCCACATCCTCTTCGACCAAGCGGCATTGGCAGCAGGCGACAACCTGAAAGATCCAGCCGCTTATGTGCAGCGGTTGAACAAGCTACTGGTTGAGCTCTCCGCCTAATCCATGCAGATATTAAAAAGCCCGCCATTGGCGGGCTTTTTTGTCGGTGCTTGATTGACAGGCTGGGCAGGCTCGTTTGTGATGCTGTCATTGCGCCAGTGGTGTGTGCGCATCCAATGCAGTCTGGGGTGATATGTCGTTTTTTGATCAGTTGTTTATCGTCAACGCCGACCCCAGTGTCCTGGTCCTCAGCAATCATGATCCGCTCTTAGTACTCATGTCGTTGTGCATTGCTGTGTTCACGTCGGGCATGGCTCTGCAACTGGCCGGCGTAGCCCGTGACAGTGATTCAGCCTGGTGGCGACAGGTCACGATCGCCACTGGTTCGCTGGCATTGGGCGCCGGTATTTGGGCAATGCATTTTATTGGCATGCTGGCATTCCAGCTGTGTGCCGAAGTACGTTTTGACCTGGGCGTAACCCTGTTGTCGATGCTGCCAAGCCTGGGCGCATCCTGGGTTGCGCTGACCGTTCTGGCGCGGCGAAATCTGAGCGTGTTGCAGCTCTGCGTGGGCGGGTTATTAGTAGGGGCGGGCATCGGTGCGATGCATTACAGCGGCATGGCCGCGATGCAGATGGCGCCATTGCTGCGTTATGACCCCTGGATGTTTGCCCTGTCGATTCTGGTGGCGGTTGCCCTGGCGATTCTTGCCTTGTGGGTGCGTTTTGGTTTGGAGAATCGTCTGCCATCGTTCATGGCGCTGTTGTTGAGTGCCGTGGTCATGGGGCTGGCCATCAGCGGCATGCATTACACCGGCATGGCGGCTGCCCGCTTTGTTGGGGTGGCAGAGTCGGCGCAGCCGTTTGCCATGGTCGATAGCCTGTACCTGGGCAGTGCGATTTCACTGATCACGGTCGCCCTGACCGTGTTTGTGGTAGCTGCCAATGCACTGCTGCGTTACCGCTACCTGAGCCAGCAACTGCGTGCCAACGAGCATCACCTGCGGTCGATCTTCGATACCGCGCTGGACTCCATTCTGACCATTGACCACACCGGCATGATCCGTTCGGTTAACCGCGCCGCCGCTCGTCTGTTTGGCTGGTCAGTGGATGAGCTGGTCGGCATGCCGATGGCCAGACTGCTTAACCCTGCCGAGGCCCGCATTTTTGAGCAGCACATACACACGTATGTGAAAACCGGTCAGGTCAGCCTTCCGAAAGCTGAGCAGCAGTTGCTGTGCGTTATTCGAAGCGGCCAGGAAAAACCGGTGCGCATCAGTATCGGGGTGACCCGTTCCGGCCAGCATCCCTTGTTCGTAGTGTTCGTCACGGACATCAGTGAACGGATTGAAATGGAGCAGGCGTTGCGTGAGCGCGAGCAGCAGTATCGCTCGTTGATCAGCAACATCCCGGGTGTGTCATTTCGTTGCCTGCTCGATGCCGACTGGACCATGATTTTCATCAGCGATGCAGTGCAAGCTCTTACGGGCTGGAGCGCAGATGACTTCATCAGCAAGCGCAAGGCCATCGCTAGCCTGTACCACCCGGATGACCTGCAGCCGGTGGCCGATGAGGTCATGACCGCAATCGAGGAGCGGCGTAACTACACCGTTGAGTACCGTCTGTTTGATCGCAATGGTGAAGAGCACTGGATCTGGGAGAGTGGCAGCGCCGTGTTCGACGAACAGGGTATCCCGCGTTGGATTGACGGCGTATTGCTTGATCAAACTGAAACCAAGTTGCGTAACGCCGAGTACGAAGGCAAGGTCAACGCCATCAGCAAAGCCATGGCGCTGATTGAATTTGATCTGCAAGGCCATGTGCTGGCGATCAATGACAACGCCCTGGACCTGTTTGGCTACCAGCGTGAAGACGTGCTGGGCCAGCACCACAGCCTGTTCTGTGACCCTTTGTATGTCGACAGCGAGGATTACCGGCAATTCTGGGTCGACCTGGCCAAAGGTCTGTTCTCCGCCGGAGAGTACCGGCGCATTGGTAACGGCGGCCGTGAAGTCTGGATTCAGGCCACGTACAACCCCATTTTCAACACGGATGGCAAACCCTTCAAAGTGGTGAAACTGGCCACCGATTTGACGCCGCGCCGGCTCATGGAGCAGGAAACCCGCGCCGCGCGTGACCGTGCCGAAGCCGCGGCTGCGGCGCGCAGCAGCTTCCTGGCGAATATGAGCCATGAAATCCGCACGCCGATGAATGCCATTATTGGCTTCACTGAGCTGCTGATCGGCACGCCATTGGCCGACGATCAACGCCGTCATCTACAGACTGTGCAGCAGGCTTCGCGCTCGTTACTCAGCTTGCTCAATGACATCCTTGATACCGCTAAGTTGGACCGGGGCGCGATTGAACTGGAAGACCTGGATTTTTCCTTGCGCGAACTTTGCGAACAGGTGTGCGCCACGCAACGTCTGAGCGCAGAGAACAAAGGCCTTACCTTGCAGCTCGATTACCCGGCGCAGTTACTGGAGTTCTACCGGGGCGATGCTTTACGCCTGCAGCAGGTGCTGACCAACCTGCTGGGCAATGCGGTGAAGTTCACCAGTGAAGGCCGAGTATGCCTGCATGTGCAGGGTGAATCCGGCGCGATCCGCTTGATCGTCGAAGACAGCGGCATCGGCATTGCGGCTGACCGCCTTGAGAAGATTTTCGAGCCGTTTGCCCAAGCCGATGCGTCGATGAGTCGGCGGTTCGGCGGTACAGGCCTGGGCACCACCATCTCGCGCCAGCTGGTCGAGCTGATGGGCGGTCGTTTGCGGGTGGAAAGCACACTGGGTGAGGGCAGTCGTTTTATTGTCGAGTTGCCTCTGCGTGCAGGGCAACGGCTGGCGCCGCAGGTGCGTCAGTCGCTGCCACAACTGGCGGCATTGCACATTCTCGCCGCCGACGATGTGCCGCAAAACCTGGAATTGCTGCAGCTCAACTTGCAGCGGCTAGGGCATCAGGTGACCTGTGTGGCGGATGGCCAGGCCGCTGTTGAAGCGTTTACCCACGGCACCTTTGACCTGATTCTGATGGATGTGCAAATGCCGCTGGTCGATGGCCTGGAAGCATCCCGCCGTATTCGCGCACTGGAAGCAGCCGGGCAGCGTGTGCCCCTGCCGATCATTGCCTTGACCGCCAGCGTGCTGGATCAGGATCGTCAGGCGGCGCTGGATGCCGGGATGAATGGTTTCGCCTCCAAACCACTCGACCTGCCCGGCCTGCTGGCCGAAATGGCCAGGCTGCTGGGCACTGCTCAGCAGGGCGGCGAACTACAACAGCCTGTTACGGCAAGTGGCGGCATGTTCGACTGGCAGCGCGGCGCCAGCCTGTGGGGCGGGCCGGTACAAATGAGCCAGGCTATTCAGCGTTTCCTCAGTGAGCAGGATGCACT
Organism: Pseudomonas sp. 9AZ; assembly: GCF_902506525.1. Taxonomy (NCBI): domain Bacteria; kingdom Pseudomonadati; phylum Pseudomonadota; class Gammaproteobacteria; order Pseudomonadales; family Pseudomonadaceae; genus Pseudomonas; species Pseudomonas sp. 9AZ. The sequence goes on along the minus strand of NZ_LR733840.1, from coordinate 2,543,114 downwards.
GGTTGAACACCTCACCTGCATGCTGGAAAAGAATGACTGGGATATGGGGCGCAGCCTGGCGCATCGTTTCCGAGGGGCAGCCGGCAATCTGGCGCTGACCCACCTGGCGGGGCTTGGCCAAGCGATTGAGCAGGCATTTAATCAGCGTGAAGGCCTGCATCTGCGCAGCTTGCTGCAGGAGCTATCCCGTGCCTTAGCGGCGGTGGCTGAGGCGCTGCCACAGGTGCCAAAGCCGCTTGAAAAGACCCAGACGGTTGATCGTGAGCAAATACGTGATGCACTGCTGCGTTTGCAGCAGGCGGTCAGTCGTGGCGGCCTGGATGATCAGGCGCTGAGCTGCCTAACTGAAGGGCTGCAAGGTGTGCAGCAGAAAAAGGCCCTGGACCATATCCGCCAGGCGCTGGATGATTTTGACTTTGAGCTGGCGCAGCAATCGCTGACCGAACTGCTGCATCAGCTGCACGATGAGGACAGCCAGACACCATGATCACGCCAGCCGATGCTCGTCCGCTGCTCCTGTTGGTCGACGATGAAGCCACGAACCTACAAGTGCTGCGGCACATACTGCAGGACGATTACCGCCTGCTGTTTGCCAAAGAGGGTGCCAAGGCCCTGGAAATGGCTGAGCGTGAGCGGCCGAATCTGATCCTGTTGGATGTCATGATGCCGGGCATGACGGGCTATGAGGTGTGCCAGGCACTCAAAGCACAACCTGAGCTGGAGGCCATTCCGGTGATATTTGTCACCGCGCTGGCTGATGTTGAGGATGAAGCCCGCGGTTTTGCTGTAGGTGCCGTCGACTACATCACCAAGCCCGTCAGCCCGCCGATTGTGCGCGCACGGGTGCGCACGCATTTGTCCCTGGTGCGCATGGATGAGCTGCGCCAGACCCGCCTGCAGATCGTGCAACGCCTCGGTATGGCCGCTGAGTACAAGGACAACGAGACTGGCCTGCATGTGATTCGCATGAGTCACTTTTCCAAGGTGTTGGCCCTGGCCGCCGGTTTCAGCGAAGCCGCCGCCGAGGAACTGCTCAACGCCGCGCCCATGCACGATATCGGCAAGATCGGCATTCCCGATGCCGTGCTGCGCAAGCCTGGCAAGCTTGATGAACAGGAATGGGCGGTGATGCGCCAGCATGTCGAGATTGGTGCGCGGATTATTGGCGAGCATGCCTCGGGCCTGTTGCGCACGGCGCAGCGCATTGCCCTGTCGCACCACGAGAAGTGGGACGGTACGGGTTACCCCAATGGCCTGAGTGGCGAGGATATTCCGCTGGAAGGGCGCATCGTGGCGATTGCCGATGTGTTCGATGCGCTGACCAGTGTGCGTCCCTACAAGGCCGCCTGGTCGGTGGAAGATGCGGTTGGCCTGCTGCGCGCAGAGAGTGGCAAGCACTTCGATCCGCAACTGGTCGAGCTTTTTATCCAGCAGCTGCCGGCGATTTTGGAAATCAAGGAACGCTGGGCAGAGCAGGGCTGAGGCGGAAACAGACTGAAACCTTTGGGCATGCTCCCGGGGATTCCGGTGCTTGGTCATCCCGTGGCAGCGGTCTATGGTGAGCGCTGCGTTTAACTCGCCTGAGGAGCCTCGCCATGTCCACCAAGTCTCTGTTGCCCCTGCTGTGCGCCGGCATGATCGGTTTTGCTGAAGCTGCAGTGGTCGTCAAGCCCGTGCCCTATGAGATCGATGGCGAAGCCTTCGAAGGGTTGTTGATCTACGACGATACGGTCACCACGCCGCGTCCAGGCCTGCTGATGGTACCCAACTGGTTAGGCGTCACCGATGACTCGGCAAAGAAGGCCGCGCGTGCTGCCAGTGACAAATACGTGGTGTTTATGGCCGATATGTACGGTAAGGCGGTGCGTCCGACCAATGCCGACGAGGCCAAGGCTGCTGCGACGCGGGTACGCGGCGATCGACCACTGATGCGCAAACGTGCGCAAGCAGCCGTTGAAGTGCTCAAGGCGCAAACTGCGCAGGTGGCACTGGATGTCAGCAAACTGGGGGCGATCGGTTTTTGCTTCGGCGGCGGTACGGTGTTGGAGCTGGCGCGTTCCGGCGCTGATTTGAAAGGCTTTGTCTCGTTCCACGGCAACCTGGATACGCCCAACCCAAGTGATGCGCAGAACATCAAGGCACCGGTCCTGGTGCTGCATGGCGCAGATGACCCGGCAGTGCCGCAGGCGCAGGTCGATGGCTTTATTGCGGAAATGAAAGCGGCGAAAGCCGATTGGCAGTTAGTCAGCTACGGTGGCGCAGTGCATTCCTTTACCAACCCGGTGGCCAATGTGCCGGGGCGCAATGAGTACCACCCAGTAGTGGCCGCGCGAGCGTTCAAGGCCATGGATGATCTGTTTGCGGAAACTTTCGCCGAGTAAGGCGTGAGCGGGAAGGCCGGGTGGCCTTCCCGCATGCGGATTACATGCCTGGCAGTACGGCGATATCAATAATATTGCCCGGCAGACCGGCGATGTCGCCCAGCGTGGTCGGCTTGCCCGTGGCCAGGTCCAGGGTGTGCAGCGTGGTGCCTGTCAGCAGGTACGCGGTGTTGCCGCCTTTGCCGTCGCTGGCGATGTCCAGCGCCGCATTCTGCAAGCCATCAACGATTTTGCCCACGGCTTGCTGGATGCCATCGTTTGGCGGGTTTTGCAGCATCAGATTGCTGCTGGCCAGGTCCACGGTGTATAGCGCGGTGGCCTGAGTGCCAGCGTAGGCGTTGCTATACGCACCGGCGACTACCTTGGTGCTTTTACCGGCATAAGGGCCTTCGGCGGCGTAAGCCACCGAACCGTCTACCACCACTTCACCGGTTTCAACGTTGACGCGAAAGCTGGTGCCGTCGGCGGCGAGCATGCGCAGTTTGTCGGCGACCGGGTTGAAGTCGATGACCGCCTGGCCGCTGCCAGGCAGTTGCTTGTTCAGGCTGGCGACCTTGCTGGCTGCGCCAGTGGCCAGGTCCAGGGTATGGAGCTGATGGTCATTGCTCAAGGCATAGAGCATCCCATTTGCCGGGCGCACATCAATGCCGCGCAACGGGCTTGGGCTGTTGGTTGCCATCGTGGCGGTGACTTTCTGGCTGTTGCTGTCGATCTTGAACAGCTGACCGTCGGCGCCCAGGGCCAGTAGGGTCGCTGCGCTGGCAGTGCCGGCGGCGAGGCTGAGGGTGGCAGTGGTAACGGCAGCGGTCAGCAGGGTATTGAAGCTGTTCATATGCGTTCTCTCATCTGTGGTTATCCAGCATCGATGCAAGGCCGGCTTAGGCCTGCCTTGCAGGTGCCTCGATGAAACACCTGATAGCTATACCCACGAGAACGCATCTGGATGTCGCGGCCTGAAAATAAATTCAGTTTTTTTGCTGATGGCTTCAGTTGATCGAAGCCATCACCGCGCGACCGATATACAGCACCTTGCCGGTAGGCCGATCCTTCGGCGAGCCGCCGGCCGGTTCCAGGGTCAGTTCGAACAGCTGGCCGGGTTGCACTGCGCCAATCTGTTCGGCAGAAAGCTGCAGCGGCTTACCCGGTTCGACCAGGCCTAGGGAGCGTGGGCCAATGGCTGGGTCGATCAACGTCCAGAATTGTACCGAGCGGTCGGCTGGGATTTGATCGTTCAGCAACGGCTGCAAACGCAGGCCGCCTGTGCCGTCCACATGTACTACCCAGCCGGGTTTGGCGGCTTCACCAGGGGCTTGCAGCACCACGGTGTAGCTGTTGCCAGGCATGTCTGTGCGCCACAGGTTAGGCATCAGCGCGACGATCAAGGCAAGCGCCAGTGCAGCACTGGTGAGGCGCCAGGTGGCCAGGCTCTGCCACCACGTCAGCCAGACATTCACCCGGCTGACGGTTGGGGTCAGGCTGAGGCTGTCCTGCAGGCGTTGCCACAATTGTGTAGACGGTGTTTGCGGCGGCAGCTGATCGCTCAGTTCGAGAAAGTGCTGTTGCCACTGCAGAGCCATTTGCGCGGCTTCGCTGTCGCGCTCGATCAACTCGCGCACTTCAGCGGCTGCGGCCTCATCAAGCAGGCCCAGGACATATTCGCCGATCAAGGCGCGGCGTTCGGCAGGTTGCTGCGAAATCATGCGTGCAAACACTCCTGCAGGGCGCGCAAACCTGCGCGAATACGGCCTTTGATGGTGCCTAAGGGGGTGGCCAGGCGGTTGGCGATTTGTTCATGGGTCAGGCCGCGGTAAAAGGCCAGCAGGATCGGGTGGCGGCGATTGCGTTCGATGCCTTGCAGGCAGCGACGCAGTTGTTGGTGTTCACCTTGCTGCTCTAATAACTCTGCCGCCTGTGGGGTGTCGTCGGCCGCGCGCTCGATAAAGTCGTCATCCATCTCCACCGCACGACCACGGCTGCGCAGCTGATTCAGCGCGCGGTAGCGCAGGATGCTGTAGATCCAGGCGCGGCCGCTGCCCAGTGCCCGCTGAAAGCGCTGGGCGTTGCGCCAGACTTGCACAAAGGCATCGTGCACACAGTCTTCAGCCTGATCACGACGGCCGAGCAGGGTAATGGCCAACCCGAGCATCTGCGCGGCCTCCTGTTGGTAGAGCGCCTGGAATGCGCGTTTATCCTGCTGAGCACAGGCTTCCAGATGGCTTTCGTAATCAAACAGCGGCTGCGCCATGCACAGGGTTCCTGAATGTGTGAGCGTGCCAAGGGTTATACCCGAGCACCTGCGCTTTGGATGTCTCGGGAGTGCAACAAATTTTCTCCGTCAGCGGGGCAGCTCGATGCGATCGGTTTCCCCTGGCACGGTTGGCCAGTCCTGCGCGGCCCAGCGTTGGCGCGCCTGGTCGATCAGTGCTGGATCGCTGGCAACGAAGTTCCAGTTAATCCGGCGGGGGCCAATCGGCTCGCCGCCAATCAGCACCAGGTGGCTCTCGCTGCAAGCGGTGAGGGTATAAGTCTCGCCTTCAGGCAGTACCAACAGGCCACGCAGCGGCAGTTGCTGGTCGTCCAGTGTCGCCTCGCCGTCAATCAGGTACAGCGCGCGTTCGGCATGCTCGGCGGGGATTTGCAGTGCGCTGCCGGCGGCCAGTTTGAGCTCGGCATAGATAGTGGGCGACAGCACCGGTACTGGCGATTGCAGGCAGAAGCCTGCCCCGGCAATCAGGCAGATGTCCACGCCCATGCTGGTACTGCGCGGCAGGCTGTCTGCGGGGTGATGGCTGTAGTGGGGTTCGCTTTGCTCATCGGCGGCGGGCATGGCCAGCCAGACCTGCAGGCCATGCATGTGCGAGCCGCTTTCCCACAGCGTCTGTGGGGTGCGCTCGACATGGGCGACGGCACGGCCTGCGGTCATCCAGCTGACCTCGCCTGGGCTGACCAGTTGATTCGAGCCGAGGCTGTCCTTGTGCTGCAATTGCCCCTTGAACAGGTAGGTGAGGGTGGACAGGCCGATATGCGGGTGCTGGTTGATATTCATACCGCTGCCAGCCGGGTAGGTGTTTTCCAGAATATGGTCGAAGAACACGAACGGCCCGACGCTGCGGCACTTGGCTGAGGGCAGGGGGCGCAGGATAGGTTGCCCGCCGAGGTTTTCCGGGCGCGGCTGGATCAGCAGAAGGTCGCTCATTCCATGCCCTCGCTTAGCTGAGTGCTGACCTGAACCTCGCTGCTGGTCATCAACTTGTGAATCGGGCATTTATCGGCGACGCGCAGCAGCTGCTGGCGTTGCGCGTCATCCAGTGCACCATGCAGGGTCAGCTCGACGTTCAGGTGGTAGATGCCTTGGCGTTCCTGGCTGTCGTCACGGTTGAGCTTCACGTCGAGCCCTTGCAGCGGTAACCCACGTTGCTTGGCATACAGCGCCAGGGTCAGCGCCTTGCACGCGCCCAGCGCAGCATCGAACAGGTCATGGGGCTCAGGCGCTGAGCCTTCGCCGCCCAGTTCCACCGACACGTCGCTGTGCAGGGTGTGCGGGCCGATGCTGATGCGCTGCAACAGGCCTTTCTCGTTACTGATGCTGATCATGTGAACTCCAACGCCATGGGCTGAGTGAGTGATCAGCCTAGCCCATGGTGTCGGCCTCAGACCAGTGCAGACAGCCGCACATCGGCCCCTAGTACGCGCAGTAATTGGCCACGGGCATCGAGGATCGGTACCGAAACGGTGAAACAGAAATCGTCGGTTGCCGATGAGCGATAGACCTGGGTGATATGACTGCACAGGCTATCGGCAGCGGCACGAAACCACGGACGTTGTTGCCAATTGCGGCCTTTGCAGCTGCTGCTTTCGCTGTGGTTCACATCGGCGGCAAAGATGTTTTCGGAGAGCTGCACGCCGCGGTTGTCGACCAGGTAGAACAGCTCAAACCGTGCATCACGCTTGAGGGTGTCACCGAGCAGGCGTTCGGCGGTGGCCATATCCGCGCTCATGCCGGGTTGGCTAGCTAGCTGCTCGACACTGGCCTGCACGGCGTGGTGAATCTCCAGGCGAAAATCACCCAGCCCTGCCAGCAGGCGGTCGCCATCCTCGCGCACCGCCTGGCTGTGGTGCAGCACCTGGCTGGCCTTGCCGAGCAATTCGCCGGCGACCCGGGCGATGTTCTGCACGTCACCGTTGATTGAGCGCACGGCTTGGCCGATCTGCTCGGTGCCTGCGGCGATCTGGCCCACGCGACTGTCCAGGCGATCCATGGCCTGACGGGTGCTGTCCAGGCCACCGCCCACGGCGAGCATGCCATCGCGGCCATCGGCTACGGCCTGGTGCATGTGGCTGCCTGCTTCGGTCAGTTGCTGCATGCCGCTGCGAAAACGCTCGATGATGTCACTGACCTGCGTGGTGGCGTCGGTGGTATGCCCGGCCAGGCGCCGCACTTCCTCGGCTACCACGGCAAAGCCACGGCCATGCTCGCCTGCGCGGGCAGCTTCGATGGCTGCATTCAGCGCGAGCAGGTTGGTCTGCTGGGAAATGCTGGCGATCACCCCGATCACTTTGCTGACCTCTTCAAGCTGGCTAGTCAGTTGTTGAATCACCAGCTCCAGTTGCTGTTCGCTCTTGCCGATCACCTCAACCTGTTGCAGCACCGCCTGGCCGCTCTGTTGGCAACCATGCAGGGTGGCAGTGACCTCAGCGGACAGCTGTGCGACTTCGGCGGCGCCGGGTACCAACTCGGCGTCGAGTGTGGTGGTGACCTGTTCACTGGCGCTTGCGATCAGTTCCGAGGACTGCGCCAACGTTTGCCCGCTCTGCTGGTTGGCGGCGGCAATACGTGCCAGTTGTGGGGCATGCGAAGCAATGCCGACTGCTGCGCCCAGGCTGGTGCGGATGCGTTGGTGCAGGCCTGCGCTGAAGTCATTCAGGCGCGACATCCAGCGATAGTTATCGCTCAGGCGGGCGGTGAGGTCGTGCTGATTGAACAGCGCATCGAGCGCAATGTCGTCCGTGTTCTTGCGTGGGGTCGAGCGCAATAGCTGAAGCATGGCGAATTCCTTCTAGGGTCTGGCGGTTGTACTGCAAGCCAAGTGCCATCACTGATGTGCCGCGTCATACTGCTGACGCTGGAAAACAGTCGCTGTGGCCGCCCTGTTCTGGTGCTGCAGGTTGTGGTTTGGGCCTCTGTGGTGCTGTTTGCTCGCTACTCGCCGCTCTGCGCCTGAACTTGCGTCTGACGCCTGGGGTCTATGCTGCTCTGACTGTCTGGAGGATATGCCCTTGCCTGTATCGCGTTTGAGTGTTGCCCTGTTGCTCGGCCTGCTGAGTGCAATGGCCCAGGCCCGCGACTATCGCTACAGCGATGCCCATCTGCATTACGTGGATTTCTTTCAAGAAAGCGCGGGCATGACTGAGTTGTTCGAGCAGATGGCGGCCGGCAATATCGAGCATGTGATGCTCTCAGGCATTCCGGTGGCGAAGAAATGGCATGAGGATGAGCCCAAGCGCCCACGTTATTACGCGGGTGATGATGCCAATGCCTATTGGTACAGCGCCACCGATGTGTTGGTGGCACATGCCTACAAACAGGTGCCCGCTGAACAGCGCAAACGTCTGCATCCGTTTCTCTCGGGTTTTAATCCGAACGACAAGAATGCCGATGCACATATCCGCCGAATGCTCGAACTCGACCCAGGGCTGTGGCAAGGCATTGGTGAGGTTTTCACTCGGCATGACGACCTCACCGCGCTGATCCATGGTGATGCGCCACGGGCCAACAACGAAGCCCTGGCGCGGGTCTTTCACCTGGCTGCAGAGTACGACCTGCCAGTGATGCTGCATTCCAATATCACCTCCAAGCGCGAACGCAATCCGCTGTACCTGCAGGAAATCGAGGACCCACTGCGCAACCATCCACATGTGCGGTTTATCTGGGCGCATGCCGGTACCAGCATGGAAATTCACCGGCATCAGGAAAAGCTGGAGTTCCTCCTGCCCACCCTGGAGCGGATGCTTAAACAGTACCCCAATCTGTATATCGATCTGTCCTGGACCATGCTTCGCCCCTACCTGCTTGATGCCGAGGGGCAACCTGATCCGGCCTGGGTAAAGTTGGTCAGCAACTATCCCGCGCGCTTTATGCTGGGCTCTGATGTGGTCGGGCGTTTCTCAAGTTTGCCGGACTACATGAAAGGCTTTAAGCCGTTTCTCGATGCCTTGCCGGAGAAGGTTGCCCATCAGGTGGCGCTCGACAATTTCCTCGCGGTATTGCCACGTAAGGTGCAAGCCGAGATGACTGAGTAGAGCTGTCATAGCCTTGTCACACGGGTGTCATAGGCTCGCGCCATCTAAATAAGGAGCGCGACATGCAATACACCCGTTTCAGTGGCTTGGCCGCACTTGTGTTGATCAGCAGCCTGGCGCACGCCGAAGTGCGTGTTGAAGGTCCAATCGAATACGGCGTTTTCGCCAGTGACTATCAGGACTTTCAAGAAGGTGAGCGGGTGTTGACCCGCAGTAACCAGCAGATTGAGCAAGGTGACGTAATCCCCGCCAAGCTCGGTACCAAGTTCGGCATGCGCTATACCTTGGTCGGCAAAGTGGCGGAGGATGCTCCACTAACCTTGCTTTACCTCACCCCTGGCGTGGTCACTCCGCAAGGCACGCGCCACGACAAATTTGTGGTCACGCAAAAGCTGGTTCCCGGTGCGCCGCAGGATGTCATGGCCTTTGAGTTCACTGAAAAGCATGAAGTGGTGCCAGGTGAGTGGCACTTTATGGTGTTTCAGGATGACCGAAAATTGCTGGAGCAGCGTTTTATCGTGCGTTGAACTTAGCTGAAGTCGTAATGCTAAACCCGAGCCTTGGCTCGGGTTTTTTATGTGCGAGGGGTCAAGAATCTAGTGCTAGAGTCGATACGGAATCTGTAGATATTGGCTGAAGGTCTTAAGGTCCTTATAAGGATAATGGCCATATGCTATCGAGCAAGCTGCTTCAGAACCGTAAAGGACGGCCGTGATGACCCTAAGAAATATAAACATCGCTCCCCGAGCGTCACTTGGCTTTGGCTTAGTCGCACTTCTTGTGCTGCTGCTGGGCAGCTTCTCCCTGTTGCAAATGTCAGAGATGAACAAGCAGTCTGATGAGGTAAACGAAAACTGGCTGCCCAGCGTGCTGGGCCTGGGTGAGATGAGCCAAGACATTCTAAGGCTGCGAGCTCTGACACTGCGCCTGATGCTTAACAGCGATGAAAGTGCGACGCAGCAGAATCTCGTCCGTGTGGAGGAGTTTAAAAACCAGTTGCACACGGCTCAGAGCAACTATGAAAAATTAATCTCGAGCCCTGAAGAGCGCACGATTTACGAGCGTTTCAAACAGGCTGAAAGCAGCTATCTGCAGGAGCAATCGAAGATCGTAGCCGCTGTCCGTCAAAATGATCTTGATGCTGCACTGGCGGTTGCCAATGGTCCGCTCAATGGTCATGCGGACAGCATGGCCAAAGCCCTCGCTGATTTGTCCGAAATGAATCGAGTGGGGGCCTCCGCAGCGTCTGAAAAGGCTGATCAAGTATTTTCCAGCGCCCGTACATGGGTCATTGTGATGATGCTGGCCGCCCTTGGCCTGACGGTGATTCTGGCGTTGCTGCTGACCCGTAGCATCGTCGCGCCGCTGACCGAGGCGGTACGGGTGGCTGAAGTGGTGGCTGGCGGCAACCTGACCCAATCAATTGAGGTGCAGGGCAGTGATGAGCCGGCACGTTTGCTGAGTGCGCTGAAGACCATGCAGCAAAGCCTGCGTAACACTATCCAAAATATCTCGGACTCCTCTACGCAGCTGGCCTCAGCCTCGGAAGAGCTCAGTGCGGTCACTGAAGACTCCACCCGTGGTTTGCATCAGCAGAACAATGAAATCGAGCAGGCGGCTACCGCGGTCAATGAAATGACCAGTGCCGTGGAAGAGGTTGCGCGCAATGCCGTCAGCACCTCCGAGGCGTCCAGCGAGTCCAATCGTACGGCGCAACATGGCCGCGAGCAGGTGCGCCAGACTGTTGAGTCGATCAGTCATCTTGCGGACGACGTGACCCATACCGCTTCCGAAGTGGAGCAGCTGGCCGGGCAAGTGCGCGATATCAGCAAGGTACTGGATGTGATCCGTTCGATTGCCGAGCAAACCAACCTACTGGCACTGAACGCTGCGATTGAAGCTGCGCGTGCCGGTGAAGCCGGACGCGGTTTTGCCGTGGTGGCCGATGAAGTAAGGGCCCTGGCGCACCGTACGCAGCAGTCGACCCGTGAAATCGAGCAAATGGTCAGCGGCATCCAGCAGGGTACCGATAAAGCGGTTAACGCCATGCAGAACAGCAACAGCCGTGCCCGTTCAACCCTGGATGTGGCCAAGGCGGCCGGCCAAGCGCTGGATGAGATTGCGGCCGCTATTTCGCAGATCAATGAGCGCAATCTGGTGATCGCCAGCGCTTCGGAAGAACAGGCTCAGGTGGCCCGCGAAGTGGATCGCAACCTGGTGAATATCCGAGATCTGTCGATGCAGTCTTCAGCCGGTGCCAACCAGACCAGTGCGGCCAGCCAGGAGTTGTCACGCCTGGCGGTGGACCTCAATGCACTGGTAGCGCGCTTTTCTATCTGAGTAAGCTTGGCGCAAGCCACAATAAAAAAGGCCATCCCGAGGGATGGCCTTTTTTATGCTGCAAACATCGGGTGTGGCTTATTTGCCTGCCCAGCGTTTGAGTACCAGAGTGGCGTTGGTGCCACCGAAGCCGAAGCTGTTGCTCATCACGGTGTCGAGCTTGGCGTTCTCAACGGTGCTGCGCTGGATCGGCAGGTCGGCGATTTCCGGGTCGACTTCGTCGATGTTGACCGAGCCGGCGATGAAATTGCCTTCCATCATCAGCATGCAGTAGATCGCTTCCTGTACGCCGGCGGCGCCCAGGGAGTGACCGGACAGGCTCTTGGTCGAGCTGATGGCGGGCGCCTTGGCACCGAACACTTCGCGCACTGCGCGGCTTTCCGCAACGTCGCCGACCGGAGTCGAGGTGCCGTGGGTGTTCAGGTAGTCGATTGGGCTGTCGACGGTAGCCAGAGCCTGCTGCATGCAGCGCACTGCGCCTTCGCCGCTTGGGGCGACCATGTCATAGCCGTCGCTAGTGGCGCCGTAGCCGACGATTTCGGCGTAGATCTTGGCGCCGCGCTTGAGTGCGTGTTCCAGTTCTTCGACCACCACCATGCCGCCACCGCCGGCGATAACGAAACCATCACGCTTGGCGTCGTAAGCACGCGAGGCTTTTTCTGGAGTTTCGTTGTACTGAGTGGAGAGGGCGCCCATGGCGTCGAACAGGAAGCTCTGGCTCCAGTGTTCTTCTTCACCACCGCCGGCAAACACTACGTCCTGCTTGCCCAGCTGGATCTGCTCCATGGCATTGCCGATGCAATGGGCGCTGGTGGCGCAGGCCGAGGAGATCGAGTAGTTAACGCCCTTGATCTTGAACGGCGTGGCCAGGCAGGCGGACACGGTGCTGCCCATGGTGCGCGGTACGCGGTAGGGGCCAACACGCTTGACGCCTTTCTCGCGCAGGATGTCCATGGCCTCCATCTGGTTGAAGGTCGACGCGCCGCCGGAACCTGCAATCAACCCCACGCGTGGGTTGGAGATTTCTTCTGCGCTGAGGCCCGAGTCCTTGATCGCTTGCTCCATCGAGAGGTAAGCGAAGGCTGCAGCATCCCCCATGAAGCGATAGACCTTGCGGTCGATCAGCTCTTCCAGGTTGAGGTCAACCGAGCCAGACACCTGGCTGCGCAGGCCCATTTCGGCATAGGCGGGGTTGAAGCGGATGCCTGACTTGCCAGCACGCAGGTTGGCAGAGACGGTGGCTTTGTCATTGCCCAGGCAGGAAACGATGCCCAGGCCGGTAATCACGACGCGACGCATGCAGAGAGTCCTTTAAAAATTGTCGGTAGAGGTAAACAGACCAACGCGCAGGCCTTCGGCGCTGTAAATCTCGCGACCATCAACGCTGACGCTGCCATCGGCAATAGCCAGAACCAGGGAGCGGGCAATGGTGCGTTTGATATGGATGTTGTAAGTGACTTTCTTGGCGGTCGGCAGCACCTGACCGAAGAACTTCACTTCGCCCGAACCCAAGGCACGGCCACGGCCTGGATTGCCCTGCCAGCCAAGGTGAAAGCCCACGAGCTGCCACATGGCATCGAGGCCCAGGCAGCCTGGCATCACCGGGTCGCCTTCGAAATGGCAGGCGAAAAACCACAGATCAGGAGTGATATCGAGCTCGGCGACTATTTCGCCCTTGCCGTACTTGCCGCCGGTGTCGCTGATATGAGTGATGCGATCGATCATCAGCATGTTCGGCGCGGGCAGTTGCGCATTACCTGGGCCGAATAGTTCGCCGCGACCGCAAGCGAGCAGTTCTTCCCGGGTGAAGGCGTTTTGTTTGGTCATGCGAGCTCCTCAATATGTCCCATGCGCCAAGGCTGGGCGAATCGTCCTGGCTGGCGGCACAGTCTGCTGCGCCTGCCAACAGCCTAGTCATAGACTGTTGCGTTGTGGTGAAAGTCACAGCCTTGTGAGTACAGTTGTACTCCGCTCCTGTTGGCCTGTCATAGCGCCCATGCTCATTAGCCTGCAGCAGTTGAGCCTTCTTGACTACCCGTCGATGGTCGAGGGGGCAGCCAGCGCTGCAGGATTCGCTGCAAATCGGCCCGTTTAAAGGGTTTTGCCAGGTAGTCATTCATGCCCGATTGTAAGCAGGCCTCGCGGTCGCCCTGCAAGGCGTTGGCGGTCAGCGCGATGATAGGCAGTTCGCTGCAGCCGGGCAGGCGACGGATCTGCCGCGTAGCCTCGTAGCCGTCCATAATTGGCAGACGGCAATCCATCAGAATCGCTGAATAACGCTGCTGGCTGACCTGATGCACGGCCTGTGCGCCATCTCCAACCAGGCTGACCCGATAGCCCAGGCTGCGCAGCATGGCTTCAATCACGGTCTGGTTGACCGGGTTATCTTCGACCAGCAGCACCGGTTGGCCGTTCCCCTGGTCAGCTGGCAGTGGCGTGTCGCTGATAGCGGGTGCGACGTGCTGGGAAAACGGCAGTGGCACTTCCAGGGTAAATACCGAGCCCTGACCTTCCTGACTGACTGCACGCAGGGTGCCGCCCATGCGTTCGGCAAGGGTGCGGGCAATCGGCAAACCCAGCCCGGTGCCGCCGTAACGTCTTGAAATAGAAGTGTCGGCCTGCTGGAAGGCATCGAACATATGTTCAAGCCGCTCAGGGGATATTCCGATGCCGCTGTCATGCACCGCACAGCTGAACCACAGCACCTGGTTATCCAGCGCCTGCCAGCTGCTGTGCACACGAATATTGCCGGTTTCGGTAAATTTCAATGCGTTGCCGATGAGATTGACCAGAATTTGCCGAATCCGCGTGGGGTCGCCTTGTACCTGTAAGTTCTCCAGGCCACTTTCGGTTTCCAGCAGTAATTGCAGGCCACGCTGTTGGGCGCTGTGTTGGAACACCTGAATCGAACTTTGCAGCAGGTCGAGCAGGCAGAAGGGGATGCGTTCGAGTTCCAGTGCGCCGCGTTCGATGCGCGAGAAATCGAGGATGTCGTTGATGACTTTCAACAGGTGTTCAGTGGACTCGGTGGCCAGGGCGGCATATTCGGCTTGCTCCTGAGTCATTTCAGTGGTTTCCAGTAACTGCAGCATGCCCAGCACGCCATTCATCGGGGTGCGCAACTCGTGGCTCATCATCGCCAGGAAGTCGGATTTGGCGCGGTTGGCCAGCTCGGACTGCTCGCGTGCTTGAATCAGCAGGGCCATGGCACGTTGTTGTTCGTCACTGGCGCTGGCCAGACCGTGGGCGAGGTTGTTGATATGCCGCGCCAGCGCCTGCAACTCACCTTCACCGACTTCGGGCAGGGTGGTCTGGTAGTTGCCGGCCTGAATTGCGCTGACGGCTTCACCCATGGCGCTCAGCGGCTGCGACAGGTGGCGAGCCAGGCGGCGGGCAAGAATAAAGGTCAGGGCCAGGGCGAACAGGGCGAGCAGGGTGGCCTTAAAGAGGATTTCCTGCTGGCGTGTATTGAAGGCGTCGTTAGACATGCCGACGACGACATAGCCCAGGTAGTCATCGGCCAATGCCTGTTGATCAGGATTGTTCAGCGCTGCACGTTGCAGGTGTATAGGCGCCTGAAACACATCGACCTGGCTGCTTGCGTGGCCGCTGCCTGGGGCTTGCTCAACGTAAACGAGAATTTTACCGGTGTGATCGCGCACTTCCAGAAAGCGCACATGCGGGGTTTTCAGCGTGGCTTGCAGCAGTGCCTCGAGCACCTCAAGGTTGCCGGAAATGACCCCATAAGTACTGGCCGGGGCTAACTGGCTGGCGATCAACTGACCGTAGTGGTTGACCTCCTGGCGCAGGTCCTGCAGACGGGCAAAGGTGAAGAACCCGGTGAGCAGCAGGGTCAACAGCAGGGCAGGGCCGACACTGATCAATTGGGTGCGGGTATGGATATTCCAGCCACGACGCAGGATCATCGCGACACTCCGCTGCTGCAAAAAATGTGCGGGCGTTGGAGAACTGGCCGGTTTTGCGCGGTCTCAGAATGAAGCTGGGCTTGGGTGCTGTCGATCACGCCACAACCTTGTTTGCGTTTTAAAGGCTGCATGTTAACTGAGCTGCTTGGCTTTGCCAGTGCCAGGCAACCTGCTAAAAGCTGGTTGCATAGGGGCGCCGCCGTATAATGCGAGCGATTCGCCACTTTCAATGGTTTACCACGGATACGTTATGACTGATCAGCACCCCATCGCCGTGCTTGGCGGCGGTAGCTTCGGCACTGCGATTGCTAATTTGTTGGCTGAAAACGGCCAGCATGTCCTGCACTGGATGCGCGACCCCGTACAGGCCCAGGCGATTCGGCTGACCCGTGAAAACCCGCGTTACCTCAAAGGCATCAAAATTCATTTGGGCGTTGAGCCTGTCACCGATCTGGCGGCGACGTTGAACGCCTGTCAGTTGATCTTCGTTGCCTTGCCCTCCAGTGCATTGCGTCAGGCGCTGCAACCGGTGGCTGAGCTACTCAGCGGCAAGCAGCTGGTCAGCACCACCAAGGGCATCGAGGCGCAGAGCTTTCTGCTGATGAGCCAGATTCTCGAAGACATTGCTCCGCAGGCGCGTATCGGCGTGCTGTCGGGGCCAAACCTGGCGCGTGAGGTGGCCGAGCATGCGCTGACCGCATCGGTCGTCGCCAGCGAGGACGAAGAACTTTGCCAGCACGTACAAGCTGCATTGCACGGCCGCACGTTCCGTGTGTATGCCAGTGCCGATCGTTTTGGTGTCGAGCTGGGCGGTGCGCTGAAGAACGTTTACGCGATCATCGCCGGCATGGCCGCAGCGATGGGCATGGGCGAAAACACCAAGAGCATGCTGATTACCCGCGCTCTGGCGGAAATGACCCGTTTTGCGGTCAAGCTGGGCGCCAATCCTATGACTTTCCTGGGTCTTGCCGGTGTGGGCGATCTAATCGTCACCTGCTCCTCGGCAAAAAGCCGCAATTACCAGGTCGGCTTTGCCCTCGGTGAGGGCTTAAGCCTGGAAGATGCAGTGGCGCGCCTGGGCGAAGTGGCGGAAGGGGTGAACACCATCAAGGTGCTGAAGTCCAAGGCGGAACAGTTACAGGTCTACATGCCCCTGGTCGCGGGCTTGCATGCCATTCTGTTCGAGGGGCGCACGTTGAATCAGGTAATTGGTGCGCTGATGAATGCAGAGCCCAAGACCGACGTTGATTTTATCCCCACCACCGGTTTTTGAGATTCACCTTACTAGACCCTGCAAGGAGATGAGCATGAGTGACGGCAATCAGGAACTGCAGCGCGAATCGATTCTGCTGCGCATCCTCTGGATGGTGATTTTCACCATCGTTTGGCAACTGGCGGAAATCCTCTTGGGCGCTGTTGTGTTGCTGCAACTGGGTTACCGCCTGTTTTACGGTGCGCCGAATGCCGGCCTGCTGGGCTTTGGGGACAGCCTGAGCCAGTACCTGGCGCAGATCGGTCGCTTTGGCACCTTCAACACTGATGAAAAGCCTTGGCCGTTTGCTGACTGGCCAACCCCGCAAGCACCACAAGGTGAGACCCCGCACAGCATTCCTCCGGCGGCCCACCCGGTGCGCGACGAAGAGCCGAAGCTTTGAGTCGTCGGCTTATTGGGGCAAGCCTGTGAGGCTCTGGCTACTGCGCCACGGTGAAGCCGAACCGACTGCGCGCACTGATGCCGAACGCAACCTGACTGCCTATGGTCGTCAACAGGTGCGTGAGGTGGCTGCGCAGTTGCTGGATCGGCCGCTGCAGGCTGTACTGGTCAGCCCCTATGTGCGGGCTCAGCAGACGGCAGATCTAGTCTGCGAAGTCTTGACCTTTAGCGGTATCCGGCAGACCGTGCCCTGGCTAACGCCGGAGAGTGATCTGCGCCAAGCGCTGCGGGAACTTGACGGTTATGCGTTCGATGAGCTGTTGCTGGTCACCCATCAGCCGCTGGTTGGCGCCTTGGCGGGCCTGCTGATTCACGGCCATCGCCAGCAACCGCTGCCGATGAACACCGCCAGTCTGGCGTTGCTGGAAGGTGATGAGCTGGCCGCTGGGTTGATGGAATTGTCTGCCCACAAGCATCCAAGTCGTTCCTGACGCCTCACTACACACCGAAACATTTCTCCTCTTGCGGGCCGCCTTTGTGCGTGGAATAGTCCAACCAAGCAATTGCTTGGTTGGCTCCACAAAAACAACAAAGGAGGAAGCCCTGTGGCTGATGCAATCCGTTTGCCGCTTGAGGTGTTTTATGAGCGCGAGGCTCGTCACCCGAATAAACGCTACATGGTGCAGCCGCTGCCGGGCGGTCAGCTGCAGGAACTGAGCTGGGCCGACGTCGGCGAGCAGGCGCGCCGTGCGGCCAACTGGCTGCGTAGCCGCGAACTGCCGCATGGCAGCCGCATTGCGATCATTTCCAAGAACTGTGCGCACTGGATCGTCACCGATCTGGCGATCTGGATGGCCGGACACGTCTCGGTGCCGCTCTATCCCAATCTCACCGCCGAGTCGGTAGGCCAGGTGCTGCGCCACTCAGAGGCGGCACTGGTGTTCGTCGGCAAGCTGGATGATTGGCCAGCAATGGCTCCCGGTGTGCCGCAGGATGTGCCAACCATCGGCCTGCCACTGCGTCCGCAGGGCGAGTTCAGCTTTACCTGGGATGACCTGCAGGCCTGCACGCCGATTCAGGACAACCCAAAGGCGTCTGCTGATCAGCTCGCCACCATCATCTACACCTCCGGTACCACTGGCACGCCGAAAGGGGTGATGCATCACTTCAGCAATTTCGGCTTTGCCGCCAGCCACGCCACTGAGCTGTTTGGCGTTGGCGAGAATGACCGTGTGCTGTCCTACCTGCCGCTGTGCCATGTGGCCGAGCGCATGTTTGTCGAGCTGGCATCCATTTACGCTGGGCAGACAATTTTCTTTGCCGAGAGCCTGGAAACCTTCCTTGAAGACCTCAAGCGCGCCCGGCCGACGGTGATGTTCGGCGTGCCGCGTATATGGACCAAATTCCAGATGGGCGTCTACAGCAAGATGCCAGCCGAGAAGCTGGATTTCCTGCTCAAGCTGCCCATCATCGGCCGCATTGTGGGCAAGAAAGTGCTGGTTGGTCTGGGCCTGGATGCTGTGCGTTATGCGCTGTCTGGCGCCGCGCCGGTGCCCGAAGCGCTGCTCAACTGGTACAAGCGCCTGGGCTTGGATGTGCTGGAGGTGTACGGCATGACCGAGAACTGCGGTTACTCCCATGTGTGCCGGCCGGGCAAGTTCAAACAAGGCTGGATCGGTCAGAACAGCCCTGGCGTCGAAGTGCGCATAGCCGAGGATGGCGAGGTGCAGGTGCGCAGCGGCGCGACCATGCAGGGTTATTACAAGGATCCGGAAAAAACCGCAGAAACCATCAGGCCCGATGGCTTTCTGCGCACCGGTGACAAAGGCGAGCAGGATAGCGAGGGCAATCTTCGCCTGACCGGTCGGATCAAGGAAATCTTCAAGACCAGCAAAGGCAAGTACGTTGCCCCAGCGCCAATTGAGAATTTGCTCGGCGAGCACTCACGCATTGAACAGGTGTGCGTGGTGGGCGATGGCATGCCACAACCCATGGCACTTTGCGTGCTGTCCGATGTGGGGCGCAGTGAAGCTTCCAGCGGGCGTGGCGAGTTGGAGAGTAGTTTGAAGAAGTTGTTGGAGGACGTTAACCAAAGCCTCGACAAGCATGAGCGCCTGCAACGTCTGGTGTTGGTCAAGGAGGTCTGGGCGGTTGAGAACGGCTTTCTCACGCCAACTCTGAAGATCAAGCGCGCAGTGGTCGAAGGCACGTATGGCGGGCGCTTCAGTGAATGGACCGAACGCAGTGAGGCGGTGCTCTGGCACGATTGATCAGCCTGTGGCCGGCAAGGCTAAGCCCGCCGGCCCTGTTCTGACTGAACTGACCCAAAAGGACACATCATGGCCCTCTGGCAACAAAACCCTGACCTGGCTCAGCTCAATGGTTTTTTGAAGAACACCATCGGCGAGCAGCTGGATATTCGCTTTGAATCGTTTGATGACGAGTCGATCACCGCCAGCATGGTGGTCGATGCACGTACCCACCAACCCTACGGCCTGCTGCATGGCGGCGCCTCCGTGGTGCTGGCGGAAACCCTCGGTTCCACCGCCAGCCACCTGTGCATCGACAGCAGCAAGTTTTACTGCGTAGGCCTGGAAGTGAACGCCAACCACCTGCGTGGCGTGCGCAGCGGCCGGGTCACCGCGGTAGCTCGGCCGGTTCACCTAGGGCGTACCACCCATGTCTGGGACATCCGTTTGACGGGGGAGGATGGCAAGGCCAGCTGCATTTCCCGGCTGACCATGGCCATTGTACCCCTGGGGGAGAATGGCCCGGCGCTGCGTTAATCCGTAAAGCCCGCCACTGCCGCTCCGGCTGGCGGGCCTCCCATCAGCTTTGGCTATAGTGCCGTCATTCACTGGCCGTTTTGTCATTGCTGCATCTCAAACACTGCCGGACAATCATCGGCAACTTTCCAGATAAGCCCACCGCCATGACCCAGTCCGTGTTCTTCGCCCATGCCAACGGCTTTCCCTCGGCCACCTACGGCAAGCTGTTTGCCGCATTGGCGCCTGACTATTCGGTGCAGCACCTAGAGCAACACGGGCATGATCCGCGTTTTCCGGTGAATGACAACTGGAGCAATCTGGTTGATGAGCTGATCCATCACCTTGAGGCTAACCAGCAGCCGGTCTGGGGTGTGGGGCATTCGCTGGGCGGCGTGCTGCATTATCACGCCGCGTTGCTACGCCCCGAGCTTTACCGTGGAGTGGTGATGCTTGATTCGCCAGTCCTGACCCTAGCTGACAAGATGGTGATTCGCGCGGCCAAACGCTTTGGCTTTATCGACCGCATCACCCCGGCCGGACGTACCCTGGGGCGGCGTGAAGAGTTTATTGACCTGGCCGAGGCTCGCGGATATTTCGCAGGCAAAGGGCTATTCCGTCGCTTCGATCCTGAGTGCCTGGACGCCTATGTACAGCACGGCCTGCAGGCCTCGGGTAATAGCCTACGCCTGCGGTTTGATCCCGCCACGGAAATCAGTATCTACCGCAGTGTGCCGCACACCAGCCCAGGGCGGCCACAGCAGCTGAAGGTGCCGCTTGCCATGGTGCGCGGCCGGCACAGCCGGGTGGTGATGCCGCATCATGCCCACTTGGTTCGCCGTGTTCCCAATGGCGAGTACATGACGCTGCCCGGTGGGCATATGTTTCCCCTGGAACGTCCGCAAGACACTGCCGAATTGCTAAAAAAGCTGTTCCAGCGCTGGGACGGTCAACCTGTCAGTGAGCAACACGCATGAGCCTGCATTTCGAAGAAGTCCGCCTAAGGTTGCCGCATATCGAACTGGCCGCCCATCTGTATGGCCCGGAAGACGGTATGCCGGTGATTGCCCTGCATGGGTGGTTGGACAATGCCGCCAGTTTTTCCCGCCTGGCTCCGCTGTTGCCAGGGTTGCGTATTGTGGCCCTGGATTTTGCCGGCCACGGTCATTCCGATCACCGTCCGCCAGGCGGCAGTTACGCCATCTGGGACTATGCCCACGATGTGCTGCAGGTCGCCGAGCAGTTCGGCTGGCAGCGCTTTTCCCTGCTCGGACATTCCATGGGCGCAATTGTCTCGGTGCTATTGGCCGGGGCGATGCCGGAGCGAATCGAGCGCCTGGCACTGATCGACGGGCTGACTCCCTACACCGGTGAGCCGGACACGGCGCCGCAGAAACTCGGCGAAGCGCTCAAGGCGCAGCTGGCCCTGGCGGGCAAGAGCAAGCCGGTATATGCCGAGTTTGACCGGGCTGTGGAAGCGCGTATGCGCGGGGTAGGGGCGGTCAGTCGTGAGGCCGCAGAATTGCTCGCCCAGCGCGGCCTGATGCCGGTGCCTGGCGGGTACACCTGGCGCACTGACAGCCGCCTGACGCTGCCGTCGCCACTGCGTCTGACCCACGCCCATGCCCTAGCGTTTGCACGTAGTCTGCAGTGTCCGGCCAAACTGGTGATGGCGCAGCAAGGCATGTTGCTCGCGCAGCCGAGTATTACTCAGCTGGTCGAGGGCCTGGCCATCGAGGTGGCGCAGCTGCCGGGCGGCCATCACCTGCACCTGGATGACGACGTAGGTGCGGGCTTGGTAGCAGACTGTTTCAAAGCTTTCCTGGGCGCGCCTTGACTTGCTAAAGGCAACTGGGGAAAGGTGTGGGGGATACCCACGGAGATTCGCATGATCGACCTGTATACCGCCGCCACCCCCAACGGCCATAAAGCGTCCATCGCACTGGAAGAATTACAGCTGCCCTACACCGTGCAGGCTTTGAGTTTCGACAAGCAGGAACAGAAGACTGCGGCCTTTCTCAAGATCAATCCCAATGGCCGTATTCCGGCGATTGTCGATCGCGCTAATGATGACTTCGCGGTATTCGAGTCCGGCGCCATTCTGCTGTATCTCGCCGAGAAAACCGGCCAGCTGCTGCCCAGCGACGCCAAGGGCCGCTCGCGGGTGATCCAGTGGCTTATGTTCCAGATGGGTGGTGTTGGCCCTATGCAAGGTCAGGCCAACGTGTTTTTCCGTTATTTCCCGGAGAAGCTGCAGGGGCCGATTGACCGATACCAGCGCGAAACCCGTCGTCTGTATGAAGTGCTCGATAAGCGCTTGAGTGATTCGCAGTACCTGGCCGATGACTACAGCATTGCCGACATTGCCACCTACCCATGGGTGCGTATTCATGACTGGGCCGGCGTCTCTGTTGACGGCCTTGAGCATCTGCAGCGCTGGATGGCTGAGCTGGCTGAGCGTCCTGCGGTACAGCGTGGTTTGCTGGTGCCGCAGCGCGAAGAGGACGGCGCGAAAATCGTCAAAGCGGCCCAGTCGATGTTGATCAAATGAGCCGTCTCAGTATTTATGGCCTCGGCATCAGTTTGTTGCTGGCAACTGCCGTTGTCCGGGCCGACGTTACCGGCAGCCAGGATCTGGACGTGTTGCCGCGCTTTGCCGGGAGCAAGATTGTCAGCTTCAAGGACGTTGCCGAACAGGAGCGTATCTACCCGCAAGGGGCGATTCGGCGCATCAGTGGCACCTTACGGTATGAGCGCGAAGTAGCTGCTCAGGGCCAGTTGACCGCCGTGACTTATGAACTGCCGCGCACCCATACGGCCAATGAGGTGTTTGCCAAGGCCCGCAGTGATTTACAAGCCCAGGACGCCGAGTTGCTTTACTGGTGCGTGGGTCGTGAATGCGGCTCCAGCAGTCTATGGGCTAACGCGGTATTCAATAACGCTACCCTGACCGGTTCGGATGACCAGCAAACGTACGCATTGCTGCGTCTCGCTGAGCCACGTCAGGACAGCCTGATGGCGCTGTACAGCATCACCCGTGGTAACAAGCGCGCCTACCTGCATGCCGAGTTGCTCACGGCCAATGCGCCGTTGGGCGAAGTGTTGCCGACCCCAGCCACCCTGCAGCGGCAGCTGAAAAGCACCGGTGAACTGCGCCTGGCCAAGCAGGTTGAACCCAGCGCTGGCTGGATTGAACTGCTGGCGCGTAGTCTCAAGCTCGACAGCACCTTGCGTGTCACGATCAGCGGCGCCCAAGCCGAAGTCTGGCGCGATGCCCTGGTTGAGCAACGGGTGCGCGCCAGCCGTCTGGAGCTGGGTGACGCAGATGTGAGCGGCGTACAACTCAACGTGCTGCGCTAAGACGCTCCGCCCGGTACTCTTGTCGTTATGAATTGATCCGGCTCTGCCCTTCCAGGCAGAGCCTTTTGCGTTGTGCAGGGAGCTGTTTGGATGGCCAATAACGATCGTTTGCTGGTGCAGATACTGCTGTTGGTCTTGCTGGGCGCCAGCCTGTTGGTGTTGGCACCGTTTTGGTCGGCGCTGTTCTGGGCTGCGGTGTTGTCGTTTGCCAGCTGGCCGGTGATGCGCGTGCTGACGCACCTGCTCAATGGTCGTCAGGCATTGGCGGCGGGGTTGTTGACCCTGGCTTGGACCGTTGTGGTGGCCGTGCCTTTAGTGATGCTGGGCTTCAACCTGGCGGATCACATCAAGGATGTCACCGCGCTGCTCAAAGATTTCCAGGTCGAAGGGCTGCCGCCAGCTCCCGCCTGGTTGGCTGGCGTGCCGCTGGTGGGGGAGCGTCTGGTGGGCTTCTGGATGACCATCGACCAGCAGGGCGCGGCGTTTTTCGCCACCGTGCGGCCTTATTTGGGGCAGGTCGGCAACTGGCTACTGGCGCGCAGTGCGCAGATCGGTGGCGGTATGCTGGAACTGGCGTTGAGCCTGATTCTGGTGTTCTTTTTCTACCGCGATGGGCCGCGTCTGGCGGCGTTTGCCGAAAGCCTGTTACAGCGCTTGATCGGTGATCGCGCTGAGCATTATCTGGAACTGGTTGCCGGTACTGTGCAGCGGGTGGTCAACGGGGTGATCGGTACTGCCGCAGCGCAGGCCATCCTGGCCTTTATCGGTTTCACCATCGCTGGCGTGCCTGGGGCGTTGGTGCTTGGCATCATGACCTTCGGCTTCAGCCTGATCATGATTCCTCCGTTGATCTGGGGGCCGGCGGTGGCCTGGCTGTTCTGGCAGGGTGAAGTCGGCATGGGCATCTTCCTGCTGGTTTGGGGCTTCTTTGTGATCAGCGGCGTCGACAACATCCTTAAGCCGTACCTGATCAGCCGTGGCGGCAACTTGCCGCTGATCGTGGTGTTACTCGGGGTGTTCGGCGGCATTCTGGCGTTCGGCTTTATGGGGCTGTTCCTTGGCCCAACATTGCTGGCCGTGGCTTACAGTCTGCTCAGTGATTGGGTCGGTAGCCCTGTGGTCAACACCACGGTCAGCAGCGTTGAATCGCCCGAGAAGCCCGTCAGCTGACTGTTCATTACGGCTGCACAGCTGTTCGAGCCGGTTGGCATTTTCGCTAAATTTCCGCGGCGGCGCCTTGGTCGCCTGTAGCCGGGGTGGTAGCCTTGCGGCGCTTCGCGACCACGCCTTGGCTTGCGCAGCCAGGCGTTGTGCGCATGCCGACGTCGCGCCTCAAACCGCCACACTGCCGTGCAGTGATTGACGCGGTAGCAGGGAAGCCCCACCCCATAACGGACAAGCAGGATATCCCCCATGAAGAAAATTGTTGGCAGCGCCCTGGGCGCAGTTGTCGTTCTAGGCGTACTGAGCACCGCCGGTGCCTGGTACACCGGTCAGCAGCTCCCCGCCGTGTTGGAAACCTCGATCAAGCAGGCCAACGAGGACATGGGCAAAACCCTGCCGGCCCTGGGCCTCAGCGCCACCATCGAGCTGGTTTCCCTGGAGCGCCAGCTGTTCAGCAGCAACGCGCGCTACCGCATTCAGTTTGCCGGTAGTCTGGATGGCGAATCGCCGAGCAACTTCGAGTGGTTCGTCACTGACCGCATCGAGCATGGGCCATTCCCGCTTTCGCGATTGAAAACCCTCAAGCTGCTGCCCGTTATGGCCACCAGCAACTATGCGCTGGAACGCAGCCCGGAGCTGGAAAAATGGTTCGCCGGCAGTCAGGGCGGTGCGCCGCTGCAAGGTCAGGTCAGCCTCGGTTATGACCGTTCGCTGAGCGGCAACCTGCGTGTGCAACCCCTGCAGATGGCGCTGGATGAGCAGACCCAGATTGATTTCAGTGGCTTGCAAATTGACTTCGACAGCAGTGCAGATGTCGAAGCAATCAGTGCCAATGGCGTGATGGACAGCTTCAAGGTCACTTCAACCCTGTCCACCGATGAGACCATGCGCCTTGAGTTCAAGGGCATGGACCTCACCAGTAATTCCCGTAAGGGCGTCAGCGACTTCTACCTGGGGCAGAACGAGGTGCGCTTGCAGCAGATCGAGCTGCAGGTTGGCGCGAACGCCCCCATCCTGTTCAAGGATTTCGTCCAGCGCGATGAAACCAGCGAAGCCAACCAGCAGCTGTCCGCGCGTTACAGCTATGACATTGGCATGGTCAGCTACCAAGGTACCGACATCGGCTCTTCGCAGATGCTCTGGACCGTGAAAAACCTTGATGCAGCCGCCCTGAAATCGATGATCGAGCTGTACGGCACACTGCTGCAGAGCGGCAAGGTCGACACTGAAAGCGGTATGCCGGAGCTGACCGACGCGCAAACTGCGCAATTCAAGACTGATCTGGAAAAACTGCTGGTCGGCAAACCGGGCCTGGCTCTGGAAAAACTGGCGTTCAAAACTGCCAATGGCGAGAGCAGCTTCAGCTTTGGCTTGGACCTGGACAAGCCGGTGTCCTTCGACCTGCCGGCGCCTGAACTGGCCAAGCAGTTGATCGCCCAACTGGATGCCAAGTTGCTGGTGTCCAAGGCGATGATTGCTGATGTGATTGGTGTACAGGCCACTCTGGCCGGGGAAACTGACAAGGAAGCGATTGCTCAGCAGGCAGCGATGGTCGGTGAAATGGCCAGTGGCATGGCGGTAGCCAGCGAACTGGCGGTGGTGCAGGGGCAGGACATCAGCTCCAGCCTGCATTACGCCAACGATCAGGTGACCTTCAATGGCAAGCAGATGACTGTGGAACAGTTCGTCGCGCTGGCCATGAGCAGTGGCGGTGGTTTGGCGGGCATGGCCCCTGAAAGCCCGGCCGAGGAAATGCTGCTGGAAGAAAGCGAGGCTGAAAGCCCCAATCAGTAACGCCTTCAGCGCTACGCCCTAGGCGTAGCGAGCGCCACATACGGCCAGACGACCTGTAAAGCAGGGCGCCTGGCCGTTTTTGTTTGTCCACGGCCTGCGATCTTTACGCTTTCTTTATGCCGGGCAGCATCGCCCGCACTCGTTCCTTTACGCCCTGGTTGCCGACAATTTGCCCTAAGCGGTAGCCACCGCAATAAGGAGCAAACACATGAGCATTCTCGACGGGGTGTCCCTGGGCCTGGCCTTGGGACTATTCATTTATTTGCTGGTTGCGCTGTTGCGCGCTGATCAGGCGTAGGAGCGCATATGCACAGTTATGATTTCACTTTGATCCTGGCGTTCTTCGCCCTGGTTCTGCTGCCGGCGCCCTTTATCGGGCGTTACCTGTACCGGGTGATGGAGGGCGAAAAAACCTGGCTCAGCCCCGTGCTGCAGCCGGTCGAGCGGCTGTGCTACCGGATTGCCGGTGTCGATAGCAACCGCGAGCAGGACTGGAAAACCTACAGCCTGGCGTTGCTGGCTTTCACCCTGATCAGCCTGCTGACGCTGTTCGCCATCCTGATGCTGCAAGGCAGTTTGCCGCTCAACCCGCAGCAATTGCCGGGGTTAGAGTGGACGCTGGCGTTTAACACCGCCGTGAGCTTCGTCACCAATACCAACTGGCAGGCGTATAGCGGCGAAGCGCAGATGAGCTATTTCAGCCAGATGGTTGGCCTGGGCGTGCAGAACTTCGTCAGCCCGGCAGTCGGTCTGGCCGTGCTGGTGGTGTTCTGCCGCGGCATCGCCCGGCGTTCGAGCAATAGCGTCGGCAACTTCTGGGTCGATCTGACCCGCGCCACGCTTTATGGCCTGCTGCCGTTCTGCCTGGTTCTGGCGCTATTGCTGGTGTGGCAGGGCGTGCCGCAGACCTTCCTCGAATACTTCACTGCGCACACCATCGGCGGCACCGATCAGGTTGTGCCACTTGGGCCTGCAGCCAGCCAGATTGCCATCAAGCAGCTGGGCACCAACGGCGGCGGTTTCTTCGGCGTCAACTCGGCGCATCCGTTCGAGAACCCAACAGCCTGGAGCAACCTGTTCGAGGTGGCCTCGATTATTCTGATCCCCGCTGCGCTGCTGTTCACCTTTGGCCATTACGTCAAAGACCTGCGCCAGAGCCGTGCGTTGCTGGCCTGCATGCTGATTTTGTTCAGCGTCGGTCTGGGCGGCACTCTGTATGCCGAGCATCAGCCGAACCCTGCGTTGGCCGCATTGCCGATTGAGCAAAGCGGTTCGCTGGAGGGCAAGGAAAGCCGCTTCGGTACCACGGCCTCGGCGTTGTGGGCGGTGACCACCACGGCCGCGTCCAACGGCTCGGTGAACGCCATGCACGACAGCTTCAGCGCGCTGGGCGGGATGATCCCGATGTTCAACATGATGCTTGGTGAGGTGATTTTCGGCGGTGTCGGTGCTGGCCTCTACGGCATGCTGCTGTTTGTGCTGATCGCGGTATTTCTCGCCGGCCTGATGATCGGCCGCACTCCGGAATACCTCGGCAAAAAGCTTGAAGCCCGCGAAGTGCGCTTGCTGGTTGCCACCTTGCTGGTGATGCCGATTGGTGTGCTGGTATTCGGCGCGCTGGCGGCCAGCCTGCCGGGCCCGGCGGCCTCGGTCACCAACCCAGGCGCCCACGGCTTTAGCCAGATTCTTTATGCCTACACCTCGGGTACCGCCAACAACGGCTCGGCCTTTGGCGGCTTTGGCGCCAACACGCCGTACCACAACCTGATGATTGGTCTGGCCATGTTGCTCGGTCGTTTCGGCTACATCCTGCCGATTCTGGCGATTGCCGGCAGCCTGGCGGCGAAGAAACGCGCGCCGGTGGGCAGCAACAGCTTCCCGACCCACGGCCCGTTGTTCGTCACCCTACTAACCCTGACCATTCTGTTGGTCGGCGGCCTGACTTTCCTGCCGGCACTGGCCCTGGGCCCGATTGCCGAGCACATGACCATGTTCCAGGGCTTCTAAGGGAGAACCATGATGAACGCCCGTACCGAACCGGCGCTGAACAGCGCCCAGCAACACCCGAAAACCTCGATCGCCGCGTTGTGGAAACCGGCGCTGCGCCAGGCCTTCGTCAAGCTAGACCCACGCCAGTTGCTGCGCTCGCCAGTGATGCTGGTGGTTGAACTGACGGCCGTGGTCACCACCGTGCTGTGCTTTATCCCCAACCCTCAGGTCTCCACCGGCCTGGCCGTGCAGATTGCTTTGTGGCTGTGGTTTACCGTGCTGTTTGCCAACTTTGCAGAGGCCCTCGCCGAGGGTCGTGGCAAGGCCCGTGCCGACAGCCTCAAGGCTGGCAGCCAGGGGCTGAATGCGCGGCGCAAGAATGGTCAGCAGTTCGAGACCGTGGCGGCCAGCAGCTTGCGCCGTGGCGATATCGTGCGGGTTGAGGTCGGCGAACTGATCCCTGGTGACGGCGAAGTCGTCGAAGGTATCGCCGCAGTCAACGAAGCGGCGATTACCGGCGAATCCGCGCCGGTGATCCGTGAGTCCGGCGGCGACCGTTCGGCCGTGACCGGCAATACCCGAGTGGTCTCTGACTGGTTGCTGGTGCAGATCACCGCCAACCCCGGCGAGTCGACCCTGGACCGGATGATCGCCCTGGTTGAAGGCGCCAAGCGGCAGAAGACGCCTAACGAAGTGGCGCTGGATATTCTGCTGATCGGCCTGACCCTGATCTTCCTGCTGGTGGTGGCGACGCTGCAGCCGTTCGCTCGTTTTGCCGACGGCGACCTGCCGCTGGTGTACCTGGTGGCGCTGCTGGTGACGCTGATTCCGACCACCATCGGCGGCTTGCTTTCGGCCATCGGTATCGCCGGCATGGACCGCCTGGTGCGTCTGAATGTGATCGCCAAGTCCGGCCGCGCTGTGGAAGCGGCGGGGGACGTGCACGTACTGTTGCTCGACAAGACGGGCACCATCACCTTTGGTAACCGCCGTTGCAGCGCGCTGTACAAGGCGCCAGGGGTATCCGGCAAGCAACTCAGCGACGCAGCATTGCTGGCTTCACTGGCGGATGACACCGCAGAAGGCAAGTCGATTGTCGAATATCTGCGTGCGCTGAACACCATGGTTGAGCCTGAGCGCAGTGCGATCAAATCGATTGCCTTCAGTGCCGAGACGCGCCTGTCCGGCGCCGACTACAACGGCCACAGCTACCGCAAGGGTGCAGTGGATGCGGTGCTACTTTATCTGGGCATCCAGCGCAGCGACGTACCGTCGGTATTGGCCCGCGAAATCGAAAAGATCGCCCAGAGCGGCGGCACACCCTTGCTGGTAGCCGGTGACGGTCAGTTGCTCGGCGCCATTCATCTCAAGGACGTGGTCAAACCGGGTATTCGCGAACGCTTTGCTGAGCTGCGGGCCATGGGCATCCGCACTGTGATGGTGACTGGCGACAACCCGCTGACCGCAGCCGCCATCGCCGCCGAAGCGGGCGTGGATGACGTGATAGCCGAAGCCACGCCGGAGAAGAAGCTGCAGCGCATCCGCAGCGAACAGGCCGAAGGCAAGATGGTCGCCATGTGCGGCGACGGTGCCAACGACGCCCCGGCCCTGGCCCAGGCCGATGTGGGCCTGGCGATGAACGATGGCACTCAGGCGGCGCGCGAGGCGGCGAATCTGGTCGACTTGGACAGTGATCCGACCAAGCTGCTCGACGTGGTGCAGGTAGGCAAAGAGCTGTTGGTGACCCGCGGCGCGCTGACCACCTTCTCGGTGGCCAACGATGTGGCCAAGTACTTCGCCATCCTCCCGGCGCTGTTCGCCGGCATCTACCCGCAGCTCGGCGCGCTCAACCTGATGCAGCTGCACAGCCCGCAGAGCGCGATTCTCTCGGCGATTGTGTTCAACGCGCTGATCATCGTCGCACTGATTCCGCTGGCCCTGCGTGGGGTGCGCGTGCAGGCCGCCGATGCTGCCAGCCTGCTGCGCCGCAACCTGTTGATCTACGGCCTGGGCGGCCTGGTAGCGCCCTTTGTCGGGATCAAGCTGATTGATCTGCTGTTGGTGGCCTTCGGCCTCGTTTAAGCAA
Source organism: Pseudomonas sp. 9AZ (assembly GCF_902506525.1). Classification (NCBI taxonomy): domain Bacteria; kingdom Pseudomonadati; phylum Pseudomonadota; class Gammaproteobacteria; order Pseudomonadales; family Pseudomonadaceae; genus Pseudomonas; species Pseudomonas sp. 9AZ. The sequence continues at coordinate 2,513,355 of NZ_LR733840.1, read as the reverse complement.
GCGCAATCCGTAGCCCGGATGAACTCCGGGCCCGGATTGCATCCGGCTACACAGAATCTGGAGATTCATCATGCTCAAACAAATCCGCCCAGCCATTAGCGTGCTGGCCTTTATGACCCTGGTCACCGGTGTGGTTTATCCCTTGACCGTTACCGGTGTGGCGCAGCTGGCGTTCCCGGCGCAGGCCAATGGCAGCCTGTTGCACAATCAACAAGGCGATGTGCTCGGTAGTGCGTTATTGGCGCAACCCTTCGAGGGCGCGCAGTGGTTTCAGCCGCGCCTTTCAGCCGGTGGTTACGCCACCGTGGCCAGTGGTGCGAGCAACTTGGCACCGAGCAACCCGGCGTTGGCTGAGCGTATCGCTACAGATGCCCAGCGCTTGCAGGTTGAAGGCCAGGGCGCAGTACCCATGCAGCTGGTGACCACCTCGGCCAGTGGCCTCGATCCGCATCTGTCGCCGGCAGCGGCGCAGTTTCAGATCGCCCGAATCGCCGCAGCACGTGGCATTCCGGCGGCCAGCCTGGAACGACTGATCGAACAGCACGTGGAAAAGCCACTGGTAGGGCCGGCAGTGGTCAATGTGCTGGCGCTGAACCTGGCGCTGGCCGACAATTCGCCTCCCGCAAAAGCTGAGTAACTTGCATGAGTGATGCCGTACGCGCCGATGCCCTGCTCGATGAGATGCCGCGAGAAGGGCGCGGCCGGCTAAAGGTCTTCCTCGGTGCGGCGCCCGGCGTAGGTAAGACCTACGCTATGTTGCAGGCGGCGCAGGCGCAATTGCGCCAGGGCGTCGACCTGCGCGTTGGTGTGGTGGAAACCCACGGCCGTGCGGAAACCGAGGCGATGCTTACCGGCTTGCCACAACAGCCGCAGCAGCGTCTGGAATACCGCGGCGTGGCGCTGAGCGAGATGGATCTCGACGGCATTCTGGCCAAGCCGCCGAAGCTGCTGCTGGTCGATGAGCTGGCGCACAGCAACGCCCCGGGCAGCCGCCACAGCAAACGTTGGCAGGATGTGCAGGAGCTGCTGGATGCCGGCATCGACGTGTACACCACGGTCAACGTGCAGCACCTCGAAGCACTGAATGATCAGGTGCGCGATATCACCGGGGTGCAGGTGCGCGAAACCTTGCCGGACTGGGTGTTGCAGGAAGCCGACGAGATTCTGCTGATCGACCTGCCGCCGCGTGAGCTTCTGGAGCGCCTGCGCGAAGGCAAGGTGTATGTGCCGGAGCAGGCGCGCGCCGCCATCGATGCATTTTTCAGCCAGACCAACCTCACCGCGCTACGCGAACTGGCGATGCAGACTGCTGCGGCGCGGGTCGATGCGGACCTGAGTCGGCGTTACCGCCAGCAAGGCCAGCAAGCGCCTGCGCTGCGTGGCCGCCTGCTGGTTGGCATCGACGGCGATGCCCAGGCCGAGCGCCTGGTGCGGCATGCTTGCCGGGTGGCCGAGCGCCGTCATCTGCCCTGGTCGGTGGTTTATGTGGACACCGGCGGTGAGCGCGATGAAACCCGTTTGAGTTACCTGCAGGGCGCGCAGCAACTGGCCGAGCGCCTGGGCGGCGAGGTGGTCAGCCTGCGCGGCAGCGAAGTGGCGAAAACCCTGATCGAACATGCCCGCGAACGCCGTGCCAGCCTGATTCTGGTCGGCCGCAGCCGGCAACGTCTACGACGTATCTGGCACCTCGGCCGGGGCCTGGCTGAGCGTTTGCTGCAACTGGGGCAGGGCCTGGAAATTAGCGTGCTGGATACCGAGGCAAGCCTTACCCCGGCCCTGTCGCGGCGCCGCCAGCCTGTAGTCTGGCGTGACTACCTGCTGGCCTTGCTGGCGACGCTGCTGGCCTCTGCCGTGGCGCTGGGTTTATCCCGTGTACTGGAGTTGCCGAATATCTCGCTGATTCTGCTGGCGGCGGTATTGGTGGTGGCGGTGCGCAGCAGCCTGGGCCCGGCCATGGCATGCGCGGGGCTGTCGTTTCTGGCGTACAACTTTCTGTTTATTCCGCCGACCCTGACCCTGACCATCGACCGTCAGCAGGATGTGCTGACCCTGTTGTTCTTTCTGCTGATGGCTGGGCTTACCGGTAACCTGGCCAGCCGCCAGCGCCAGCAATTGCAAGCCTTGCGTGAGACGCAGCGAGAAACCAGTGCACTGCTGGAGCTGTCGCGCAAGCTGACGGCGGCCACCGACCGGCAGGCGGTGCTGGCTGCGGCCATGCAGCAGCTGGGTCTGTGGCAGGACGTCGAGATCAGCTTGTTGTCGCGTAGCCCGGACGCGCTGTGGAAGGTGGAGGCGGGGGCGCAGCGTCTGCTCACTGATCTGGAACGAGCGGCGGCGGACTGGTCCTGGCAGCACGATCAGCCGGCCGGACTGGGCACCGGTACCTTGCCGGACGGGCGCTGGTGGTGGTTGCCATTGTCGGGCGAAGAGGGGCCGCTGTTGCTGCTCGGTATCAGCCCCAAGGACGGCAGGAGCTTACCTGCCGAGCGACGGCGTCTGCTTACGGCGTTGGGCCAGCCCTTGGCCCAGGCCCTGGAACGCGCGCAGCTGGCGGAGGATCTGGAGGCCGCGCGTTTGCACGGGCAGACCGAGGAACTGCGCAGCGCGCTGCTGGCCTCGGTCTCCCATGACCTGCGCACGCCGCTGACCGCCATGCGCGGCTCGATCGACAGCCTGCTGGCGCTTGGTGAGCAGATTCCCCTGGCGGATCGCCGCGAGCTGTTGGAAGGCACCCGCGATGAGGCCGAGCGCCTCGACCGTTATATCCAGAACCTGCTGGACATGACTCGCCTGGGCCACGGCGGGTTGAAACTGGCGCGTGACTGGGTCGCCCCGGCGGATATCGTTGCCAGTGCGACCCAGCGCCTGCGCCCGGTATTGTCCGCCTTGCAGCTGGAGATACAGGTGCCGCAACAGCTGCCGCTGCTTTATGTGCATGCCGCGTTGATTGAGCAGGCGCTGGTCAATGTGCTGGAGAATGCTGCGCGTTTTTCCCCGCACCAAGGGCGTTTGCGCGTGGCCATCGAAGCGGATGCCGAAGAACTGCGCTTTATTGTCAGTGACCAGGGGCCGGGTATTCCCGAGCACGAGCGCACGAAGATTTTCGATATGTTTTATACCGCTGCCCGTGGTGATCGCGGTGGGCAGGGCACTGGTCTGGGCCTGGCGATCTGCCAGGGCATGCTCGGCGCGCACGGCGGCAGGGTTACGGTGGGCGAAGGGCTGGATGGTCTGGGCACAAGCCTGGCCCTGCACCTGCCGTTGCACGCGCAACCGCAGATGGAAGAAGAACAGTGACGGATAGCCGATGAGCCAAAACCCCGCGACCATTCTGGTCATCGATGACGAAGCGCAGATTCGCAAATTCCTGCGCATTAGCCTCGCGGCCCAGGGCTACAAGGTGCTGGAAGGCGCTACTGGCCAGGAAGGCCTGGCCCAGGCCGCGCTGGGTAAACCGGACCTGGTGGTGCTCGACCTCGGCCTGCCGGATATGGACGGCCAACAGGTGCTGCGCGAGCTGCGCGCCTGGTCGCAGGTGCCTGTACTGGTGCTCTCGGTGCGCGCCAGCGAGGGGGAAAAGGTCCTGGCGCTGGATGGCGGCGCCAATGATTACGTGACCAAACCCTTTGGCATTCAGGAATTCCTAGCCCGCGTGCGCGTGTTGCTGCGCCTGGCCGGTGGTGTGGAGCAAGCCAGCGCGGCGGTCAGCAGCGGCCCGCTGCAGGTGGATTTCGCCTACCGCCGGGTCAGCCTCGATGGTGTTGAAGTCAGCCTGACCCGTAAGGAATATGCGGTTCTGGCGCAACTGGCGCGGCATATCGGCCGGGTGGTGACTCAGCAGCAACTGCTCAAAGACATCTGGGGCCCGACCCATGGCGAGGACAGCCACTACCTGCGCGTGGTGGTCGGCCACCTACGGCACAAACTCGGCGACGACCCCACCGCACCGCGTTTTATCGTTACCGAGGCGGGTGTCGGCTATCGTCTGCGCGAGGCATTGTGAACGGCCATTCGCATTCTGGCGTCGCGCTAGACGGCCTTCTGGAGCCTGCATAGACTGCGCCGCAAATTGATCTGCACGCGTCTCAGGAGCTGTCATGAATCGCAAGGGTGTCGCTGTTGCCGCATTGTTGGGAACCTTGGGCTTACCGCTCTATGGACAGGCGTCCGATTATGCCGAAATCAGTCGGCAGGCCGAGCAACAAGCGCGTTGGGGCTCGCTGGGTGCAGCCATCTCTGCGTATCGCCAGGTACTGGCCAACGCTGATCTACAGGCATCGCACAATCAGGCCCGCCTGCGTCTGGCGCGCCTGTATCTCGACAGCTTTGATTACCCGGCAGCCCGCAGTGAACTGGCGCAACTGATCGCGACCGCGCCTGACAGCGAAGAGGCCAAGCAGGCGCGCAAGCTGCAGCGCAAAGCAGCGAGCAAGACCAAAGCGCACAGTTACGGTGGCAAAGTGCAGTTTGCCTTGGTCCATGACACCGATACGGCCAATGCCTCTGCCGGCAGCCCGGTCAGTGAACCGTCATTTAATGATGATGACGATGAAGACCTCGACGACGAAGACGGCGATTTTGACGAAGATGACGACTTTGCTGATGCCGACTTTGACGATGATCTGCTCGAAGACGTAGACCTGGACGAAGACGACCTCGACGATGATGAGGATCTGGACGACGATGATGACGACGCAGGTGATACTGAAGTAACTGCCAAACCCAAGCGTTCTGTGCATGACAATCGTCGTCAAGCGTCTGCTGCGTTACGTTACTCCTATGGCCTGAATGAGCGCGGCGATCGCTGGAATCTGGCTGGCAATTTCAGTCATGCCCGCCAGGACGACCAGGACACCCTGAACCGAGAGACGATTGCGCTTTCCACTGGCCCCGTTTTTCTGGTGCCGGACTGGCGTTTGAAGGTCAATCCATCGGTTACTTACCTGCAGCTGTACAAAGATCACCGCTATGACGTTTCCAGTACCATCTGGTCATTGGGCGTCAGTCACAAGCTTAATCGCGTGCTGGAGCTAGGGGTGCGCTACAACTACGAAAACCGTGACCTCAACAGCGAGAACGCGCCAGACGTTGAAGTCGATACGCTCAAGTTTTCCGTCAAGTTCAAACCCACAAGCCATGACAGCTTCGACCTAAGTTATTCCCCCAAGGTCGAGGACAATGACCAGCGAAAGAAAGACAAGGATCAGAGCGGCTGGAAAGTGGCGTATGCACGCAAATTACCCTGGGACAGTTTTGCCGGCATCGCCTATACCCGTCGGCATACCGACTATGGCAATGACCCCAAGGGTAAAGAAGAGGATGAAGACAAGTACGCCCTTACATTGGGCCATAAACTGACCAAGGACCTGCTGGTTGCCGTCAGTTATGAGCACAAGGAAAAGGACTCCAACCAGGTCGGCAAAGACAAGAACAACGAGAGCACCTCGTTGAGCCTGTCCTATCGCTTTTGACCCTGGACCTCAGTGATCCCCGCGTTCGTACTTATCCAGCGTATCGCGGGCGATCTGTCGGCCAAGCATGATCAGCTCCGGCGCCTTGTAGAACTCGAAGAAGCGGCATACCCGCTTGGGCACGTTGATCAGGATGTCCGGCGGGTAGCCGGCGATTTTGTACTGAGCCAGGGACGTCTGCATCACCTCAAAGCTCTGGTTGATCAGTTCCAGGAGTGAGGCCGGGCCGCTGAGGTCGGCCACCCGCGAGCCGCTGGCGGATTTCGGTGCGGCGGGTTTGTCCAGGTTGCCACGGGCATTCTGCTGCCAGGGGTTGATGGCTTCGGGCTGCAGCGGGTTGCTGTTGTCCTCCAGCAGAAGCAGCTCATCGTCTTCGCCGGGTTTGCGTTTGAACGAGGGCAGGCGTGAGCCGAGCGAGCTCATCAATAGATCAAAGCGGCCCTTGAGCGCCGGCGCGCGTTCGATGATCGGCAGTTCGTAGTGCTGCTGGTTGGTCGAGTTGAGGTTGACCGCAATAATCAGATCGCAGTGGCTGGACACCACCGGTACGATGGGCAGGGGGTTGAGCAGGCCGCCGTCGACCAGCATGCGCTTGCCTTGCACCACCGGGGTGAACAGGCTGGGGATCGCCGCCGAGGCGCGCATGGCCTGATGCAGGCAGCCTTCCTGGAACCAGATTTCCTGCTGGTTGGTCAGGTCGGTGGCCACGGCGGTGAAGGGGATCGGCAGCTCTTCGATATTGATCTCGCCGACTATTTCGCGAATCTTGCCGAAGACCTTTTCACCGCGAATCGCCCCCAAACGGAAGCTCACATCCAGCAGGCGCAGCACGTCCAGATAATCCAGGCTCTGCGTCCATTCGCGGTACTCATTGAGTTTGCCGGCGGCGTAGATGCCGCCCACCACCGCGCCCATGGAGCAACCAGCGATACAGGCGATTTCATAGCCACGGGCTTCCAGCTCCTCGATCACGCCGATGTGCGCATAACCACGCGCACCACCGGAGCCCAGTACCAGCGCAATGCGCTTACTCATCCTGATGTTCCTCGTAACTATTAATGCCGCAAACATACGCGCCGTGCCGCGCGCCGCCAAGGCGCGATTTGCTAGTATCCACGGCATTCGGACCTAAGTGCGACGGCAATTGGAGGCGTTGGCACTTTTGTCTGTTTTGCACGTCTTACTGGCTGTATTAATGCATCGCAATGAGTCTGGCGATGTGTCTTTATACCGAGTGAAACGTATGTCTCTTTGCAGGAGTTACCAGATGAAACTGTTGATCGTGTTGCCCATGTTGCTGTTGGTGCTAAGCGGTTGTGCGGGAAAAACGGCCTATCGCACCAGCTGCGCCAATCAGCTGGACGCCGCCTGGCGCGAGTTGGATCTTGCCAAGGCCGAAGGGTTTGCCGGTACGGTGAGTTATTCCAAGGCGGTGTCGCTGCTGACTGCGGCGAAAACTCAGCAGCAGTTCGAGGGCTACAAGGGCTGTACGGCGAAGTCCGAGCGCGCCCGTTTCTATATCCGTGAGTCGCGAGCTGGCCGCTGATGCAACTGGATTTCAGCGCACTCGAACCGCTCGAACGCTACCGCTGGTTAGCCTCGACTATCACGCCTCGACCGATTGCCTGGGTCTCCAGTCAATCGGACGCAGGGGTCAGCAACCTGGCGCCGTTTAGCTTCTTTCAGGTGATCAGCGATGACCCGCCGACCCTGATGGTCAACGTTAATCACCGCGCCGATGGCGGCCTCAAGGACACGCTGCTGAATGTGCAGGCCAGCGGCGAGCTGGTGATTCAGCTGGTGTCCTTCGTCCAGGCCGAGGCGATGAATTCCAGTGCGGCGATGCTGCCTTATGGCATCAGCGAGTTCGAGAAGTGCGGTATCGCCAGCCTGCCCTCGCAGCGGGTGGCGCCGCCTCGGGTAGCTGGCGCGGCAGTGGCCTTTGAATGCCGGGTAGCGCAGATCCAGGCCTACCCAGCGGATAAGCCCAATTGCCATCTGATCTTCGCCGAAGTGCTGTTGGCGCATATCGACGATGCGGTGCTCAATGAGCAGGGCCGTATCGACAGCCAGCAACTCGACCTGATTGGCCGTCTCGGCGGCAGTGGTTATACCCGCACCTTGCAGCGCTTTGAGTTGCAACGCCCCTAGGGGCGTTGCCGCCGCCGCAACAGCCACTTCTCCGCTTCAACACAGATGCATACCCCCAGCGCTACCAGCAGGCACCAACCCCAGGCGTATGCCGGCAGGGCGGCGGTGGCGAAGACCTGCTGCATCGCCGGCCAGTAGGTGAGCAGCAGTTGCAGGCTGAGCAACAAGCCGACCATGCTCCAGATCATCGGGTTATCGCGTAGGCCGAAGTTCGCCGACCCTTCTAGGCGACGGCTGCTGAACAGGTAGCCGATTTCGCAGGCAACCACTGCGTTGACCGCCAGGGTGCGGCTGCTTTCAAGGCTCCAGCCAAGAGTCTGGGTGTAGAGGAATAGGCCCAGGCTGGCCAGGGTCATCAACGCTCCGATAAACAGCACGCGCCAGAGCAGATGGCGGCTGAGCAGATTGACCTTGGGATCGCGTGGCGGGCGGCGCATCAGGTCGGCTTCTGCCGGCTCAAACGCCAGGGCCAGCGCCAGGGTCACGGCGGTGATCATATTGATCCAGAGAATCTGCAGCGGGGTTATGGGTAATGTCAGCCCCAAAGCGATCGCTACCAGGAGGATCATCGCTTCGCCGCCATTGGTGGGCAGGATAAACAGGATGGTCTTCTTCAGGTTGTCATAGACCGTGCGGCCTTCCTCTACCGCATGGGCGATGGTGGCGAAGTTGTCGTCGGCCAATACCATTTGCGCGGCTTCCTTGGCCGCCTCAGTGCCCTTGATGCCCATGGCGATGCCGATGTCTGCGCGTTTCAGGGCCGGCGCGTCGTTGACGCCGTCGCCGGTCATGGCCACCCGCGCGCCGCAGGCTTGCAGGCGTTCAACCAGGCGCAGTTTGTGCGCCGGGCTGGTGCGGGCGAACACGCTGGTGGCGGGTAGCAACTGATCGAGTTGGCTGTCGCTGAGGCTGTCGAGATCGGCCCCAGTCAGCGGTTTGCCATCGCCCAGACCAAGACGCTGCGCAATGGCGCTGGCGGTGCCGGCATGGTCGCCGGTGATCATCTTTACCGCGATACCTGCGCTGTGGCAGTCGGCGATGGCGGCAATGGCTTCCTCGCGCGGTGGATCGAGCATACCGACCAGACCGAGCAGCACGTAATCGCCGTCCAGGTCCTGGTAGTCGAGACTCTGCTGCGGTTCGCCGAGCGGCCGAATGGCCAGGCCGAGCATGCGCAGCCCCTGGCGGGCGCCGCTGTCTAGGGCCTGGTGCCAGTGGCGTGGGTCGAGCGGTTCGGGATGGCCGTCGCGCCATTGGCGGTTGCAGGCTTCGAGCAGGCGTTCCGGGGCGCCGATCATATAGATCAGGCCATGGTGGGCATGATCATGGTGCAGGCTGGCGGTGCAGCGTTGCTCGGAACTGAAGGGGATGGCATCGACCTGCGGCAGATTACGCGCTTCATGCTGCAGCTCCAGACCGACCTTGCCAGCCAGGGTCAGCAGCGCGGCTTCGGTGGGGTCGCCGGTGATGCACCAGCCGTTCTCGCCGCTGCGCAGGCTGGCGTTATTGGCAAGCAGGCCGGCACGGGCCAGCTCGCGCAGGTCGTCAGCGGCGTCCAGTTGGCAGAGCTGGCCGTCATCGCAGTGAATGCTGCCCTGCGGGGCATAGCCAACGCCATCGACGCGGTAATGATGTGCGGCGGTAAATACTTGCTGCACGGTCATCTCGTTGCGCGTCAGGGTGCCGGTTTTGTCTGAGCAGATCACCGTGACCGCACCGAGGCTTTCCACCGCTGGCAGATGGCGAATGATCGCCCGGCGCTTGGCCATGCGCTGCACGCCGAGGGCGAGGATGATCGTCAGCACCGCCGGCAGGCCTTCCGGAATGGCAGCCACCGCCAGGCTGACTGCGGCCAGCAGCATGTCCTCTGCGCTGTACCCCCGCAGCAGCACGCCAAAGGCAAAGGTCAGCAGCGCCAGGGCAAGAATGCCCAGGGTCAGGTGGCGAGCAAACTTAGCCATATCGACCAGCAGCGGCGTTTGCAGGCTAACCACGTTTTCCAGCATGTGGCTGATCTTGCCCAGCTCGGTCTGCTTGGCCGTGGCCACCACCACGCCCGCAGCGCTGCCGGCATTCACCAGTGTGCCGGAATAGGCCATGCTGCGGCGGTCGGCCAGGCTGGCCGAGGCGGCTACGGCGTCGTGGTGTTTATCCACGGGTAGGGATTCACCGGTCAGCGCGGCCTCGTCAATGCGCAGATCACGGGTCTCCAGCAGGCGCAGGTCAGCAGGCACGCGGTCGCCGGGCACCAGTTGTTCGGCGGCAATGCTGTGCACCTGGCCGTTACGGCGTACCCGGCTTTCCAGGCTGAGCATCTGCTGAATCGCCAGCATGGCGTGCTGGGCTTTGCCTTCCTGGACAAAACCGACCAGGGCGTTGATCAGCACCACGGCAAAGATCACCGCACTGTCGAGCCATTCGCCCAGCAAGAGGGTGAGCAGGCAAGCGCCGAGCAGGACGTAGATCAGCAGGTTGTGAAACTGCAGAGCAAAGCGCTTAAGCGGCCCGTTGGCCTGTGGCTGTGGCAGCAGGTTGGGACCATGCTCGCTGAGGCGTTGGGCGGCGTCGGAACTGTCCAGACCTTGGGCACTGCTGTTGAGGTGCTGCAGGCTTTGTTGCGCTGGCTGGGCGTGCCAGTCATGACCTGATGGCGCTTGCATTCAATGTGCTCCAGCGCTGTTCGGGTCTTTAGCCTAAACACCACAAACGTGGGTGTTAGCTTGGATCAATTGAATGGCTCACAAGTTCGTCAGTAAAGATTTCCAGTCGCTATGCCGTGGCAACGTGGCGCAGTAGCATCGTCAATCGGTCTTAAAGGAGTGATACATGCGCGCCAAACTGGAAACTGTGCTGCAGACGGTCAATCACGTGCTTCTGGGCAAGGAACCGCAGGTGCGTCTGGCGCTGACCTGCCTGTTGGCCCAGGGCCATCTGCTGATCGAGGACTTGCCCGGCATGGGCAAAACCACCCTCAGCCATGCCCTGGCCAAGGTACTGGGCTTGAGTTTTCAGCGCATACAGTTCACCTCCGACCTGCTGCCAGGTGACATCCTCGGCACCTCAGTTTTCGACAAGGACACCGGGCAATTTATTTTCCATCCGGGGCCGATTTTCGCCGAGCTGGTGCTGGCCGATGAGATCAACCGCGCCACGCCGAAAAGCCAGAGTGCGCTGCTTGAAGCCATGGAGGAGGGCCAGGTGACCATCGAAGGTGCGACTCGGCCGCTGCCCGAACCGTTCTTTGTAATCGCCACGCAGAACCCCGTCAGTCAGGGTGGCACCTTCGCCTTGCCTGAGTCGCAGCTGGACCGCTTTTTGATGCGTCTATCGCTTGGCTACCCAGGCAAGGCGGCGGAAAAGGCCCTGCTGCTTGGCGACTCACGGCGTTCGCTGTTGCCGACGCTGCCGGCACTGCTGGATCACGCTGAATTGGCTCTGCTGCAGGCCGAAGTACCGAAAGTGCGCGCCAGCGATGCATTGATCGACTACGTGTTGCGCCTGGTCGATGCCACCCGCACCCAGCCGCAATTCGCCTGGGGCCTATCGCCTCGGGCCAGCCTGGCGCTGCTTGCGGCTGCGAAAGCCTGGGCCTTCCTCGCCGGGCGTGATTACGTAATTCCAGAAGATGTGCAGGCCGTGCTGCCGTCAGTGGTCGGCCATCGCCTGCGTGAGCGCGCGGACCCGGCCGGGCATGGTGCCGGTAGCCTGGTGCAGTGGTTGCTGCGAGAGGTGCCGGCGCTTTGATCGCCCAGCTCCGACCGCGCTGGAACCGCTGGCTGGCTCGGCGCATTCCGGCAGCCAGCAGCGTACGCCTGAACCAGCGGCGGATCTTTATCATCCCCAGCCGGGTTGGCGCGGCCTTTATGCTGGCGCTGCTGTTGATGTTGCTGGCGGCGATCAATTACCAGAACAGCCTGGCCTATGGCCTGACCTTCCTGCTAGCCTCGGTGTTTGTAGTCGCCATTCTGCACACCTACCGCAACCTGGCCGGGTTGATCCTCAAGGCCGGCAGTGCGCCGGCAGTATTTGTTGGCGAGCCAGCCGGTTTTCGCGTGCGCCTGGCAAGCAGTCAGCGGCCTCATCAGGCCGTCAGCCTGGGTTGGCCGCCGGCCGAATTGCAGACGCTGGATGTGCCAGCCGAAGGCGTAAGTGAAAGCCAGCTAAACCTGCCAGCGTTGCAGCGCGGTTGGCTACGGCCCGGTCGACTGCGGGTCGAGAGCCGTTTCCCACTGGGGATTCTGGTGGCCTGGAGCTGGGTCGATCTAGATCAGCGCGTACTGGTTTATCCGCGTCCCTTGCCCGGTGATCTGCCGCTGTCCGCCGGCGCCAGTGAGGATCAGGACGAGGAGGGCAGTCGGCCCCACGGTCAGGGCGTGGATGATTATCAGGGGCTGAAGACTTATCAGCCGGGCGACTCCAAGCGTCGCTTGCACTGGAAAGCCTATTCCCGTGGCCAGGGTTTGCTGGTCAAGGATTTTGCCTCGATCACTGGGCGTGACCTGTACCTGGATTTCGATGCATTGGCCGGTGATGTCGAAACCCGTCTGTCGCTGCTTTGCCATTGGGTGCTGCAGCTGTCCGAGCGTCAGCAACCCTTTGCCCTGAGCCTGCCTGGCCAGGTGCTGGGCGCCGACAGCGGCGAACTGCACCGTGATGCCTGCCTGCGCGCCCTGGCGCTGTTCGGGCGTGCGCCATGAGTCGAGTTACGACGATTCCTCGGATCAGCCTGACCTGGCTGCTGGTGGCACAGGTGCTGGTGATCCTTCCGCATCTGACGCATTTACCGTTGTGGATTATTGGTCTGTGGCTGGCCAGTGCGGCCTGGCGTATTCAAATTTTCCGCATGCGTGCGCGTTACCCGAATGCCTGGGCCAAGGGCGGTTTGATGCTGGCCGCAGCGCTCGGGGTGTTTCTTTCCCGCGGCAGCCTGATCGGGCTGGATGCCGGGGTGGTGCTGCTGATCGCGGCGTTCGTGCTCAAGCTGCTGGAGATGCGCACGCGGCGTGATGCATTGGTGCTGATTTTTCTCGGCTTCTTTGTTGTGGTCACCGCCTACCTGTTCGATGACAGCATGCTGATGGCGTTCTACAGCTTGTTGCCGGTTACCGCCTTGCTCGCTGCGCTGATTGGTTTGCAGCAGAGCAGTCTGGCCACCCAGCCCTGGCCGACCGCACGCTTGGCCGGGGGACTGCTGCTGCAGGCGCTGCCAGTGATGCTGCTGCTTTTTGTGTTCTTCCCGCGCATGGGCCCGCTGTGGTCGTTGCCGGTACCGAATGACAAGGCCACTACCGGGCTGTCGGACAGCATGGCCCCGGCGGATATCGCTGACCTGAGCCGCTCTGCTGACTTGGCGTTTCGCGCCAGTTTTAACGGCGAAACGCCGCCGCGCAGTGAGTTGTACTGGCGTGCACTGACCCTGGATCGTTTTGATGGCCGGCGCTGGTCGCAATCCGATTACGCCGAGTTTGGCCCCGGTGCGCAGTGGCAGAAGCAGGGGGATGCGCTGAGTTACAGCATCGTGATGCAGCCGAGTACACAGCGCTGGCTATTTGCCTTGGATGTGGCGGAAACCACATTGGAGCAGACTCGGCAGATGAGCGATTTCCGTCTACAGCGTCGCCAGCCGGTTGATCGCTCGTTGATCTATCAAGCTACTTCTTGGCCGCAGGCACTGCGCGAACCGCAACTGCCCCAGGCAGCTTTGCGCCGTGCCCTGCAGTTGCCGGAACAAGGCGAGCCACGCAGCCGCGCTTGGGCTGAGCAGCTTAAGCGCGAGCATCCGCAGCCCGAATTGTTGGTGCAGGCACTGCTCAGCCATTTCAACCGCGAGCCCTTTGCTTACACCCTGACTCCGCCAACGTTAGGGGTGAACAATATTGATGATTTCCTGTTTGAAACCCGCAGTGGCTTCTGTGCGCATTACGCCGGAGCAATGACCTACGTGCTGCGCGCTGCGGGCATCCCGGCGCGGGTGGTGGCGGGTTATCAGGGCGGCGAATACAACCCGGCGGGTAACTATGTGCAGGTGCGCCAGTTTGATGCCCATGCCTGGGTTGAGTACTGGCAGGAAGGACGGGGTTGGGTCAGTGTCGATCCGACCTTCCAGGTGGCGCCCGAGCGGATCGACATGGGCCTGGAAGTGGCCCTGGCAGATGAGCAGAGTTTTCTCGAAGACTCGCCTTTCTCGCCGTTGCGCTATCGCAACCTCAGTTGGCTGAATGAGTTGCGCCTGGCCTGGGACAATATCAATTACGGCTGGCAACGCTGGGTGTTGGGCTACCAGAGTCAGCAGCAGCTGGAGTTTCTTCAGCGTTGGCTGGGGCGGGTGGATGCCAAGTCGCTGGTGATCGGCCTGGTCGGTGGTGGGGCGCTGCTGCTTGGTTTGCTATCACTTTGGCTGTTCAAGCCATGGCAGCGTGAACGTGATGTTCAGCAGCGGCTATTCCGTCGTTTTGAGGGTTTGTTGGCGCGCCATGGCGTGCCGCGTAAACCCGGCGAAGGACCGCGCGACTATGCCGTGCGGGCATCCCAGCTGATGCCAGCCCAGGCGCAAGCGATTGGCGATTTTGCGGCGGCCTTCGAGGCGCAGCGTTATGCCGGGCAAGAACTCTCTACCCTGCAGTTGCGCCTGCACCTGAAGGCCCTCAGGCGCGCGCTGCCTTGGCGGCTTACTCGCCTGGAGCCTTAGTACCGCGACCATTGGCCACTTGTGGCTAACCAATAAGCGCATAGTCTGGGTAGTGATTTCACAGGAGTGAGGCAATGCAGGGCTTGATTGATGAGGTGCCACGACACGTACTGCGGGTTCAGATGCGCTTATTTGCCTGTCGTGAACGGCTGCGGGTGACCACCGATGGCGAGGCCCTGCACGATCTGCGTATTGCCTTGCGCCAGTTGCGCAGCTTGCTGCGGCCGTTATCTTCGGTCGCGGCTTGTGAGGCGTTGCAGCAGCGGGCGGCAGAACTGGGCCGCTTGACCGGTCCGCTGCGCGACCTTGAAGTGCTACAGGGCTATCTGCAACAGCAAGGGCTCGATAGCGCAGCGAAATCTCGGCTACCACTGTTACAGCAGGGCTACCTACAGCTGTTGGACTGTGCACCGTTGGCCCATCTGCTCACTGCTTTGGATGACTGGCCGTGGCAATGGCGTCAGGCGGCTAGCAACGGACAACTGCGTGGTTTGGAAAAGTTGATCAAGCAACGCTTGCGCAAGGATCGCAAGCGCCTGAAACAGGCACTGCTTGACCCTGCACATGACCGTCATCGCCTGCGCTTGCTGGTCAAGCGTCTGCGTTATGCCGCCGAGGCCTATCCGCAGGTGGCCGGTTTTTCCGGTCGTCTGCGCCTGCAGCTTAAACAGGCGCAGTCCGCGCTGGGTGATTGGCATGACCACTGGCAATGGTTGCAGCGCGCCGAAGCCGAAGCAGATTTGCAACCGTGCGTAGCGGTTTGGCGGGCGGCGATGCTCGACGCCGAGCAGCAAGCTGATCTGGCCTTGCAGGCATTGGCCACAGGTTTTGCGCGCGCTGACGACTGAGTTGGCTGAAAAGTCGTTAAACCTTCGGCGTGTTTGGCCGAAATGCCGTGTCATTCGTTGGCGTCTTTGCCCTAAGATCACCCGCATCTTCAGTGTTCGAGGTGCTTATGGGCTTTTCCGAATTACTCCAGGCGGTGCGTGACAACCCTCAAGCGGTGCGGATTCCTGCTGCATGGGGACAAGGCCGTGCCAGTTTCGGCGGTTTGGTGGCGGCGCTGGCCTATGAGGCCATGCGTGCTCAGGTGCCAAGCGGGCGCCCGCCGCGCTCTCTGGCGATTACCTTTGTTGGCCCTGCGGCGCCTGATGTACCCGTGTGCTTTGAGGTGGAAGTGCTGCGTGAAGGCAAGGCCGTCAGCCAAGTATTGGGGCGGGCAATCCAAGATGGGCAAGTGGTGACCATCGTCCAGGGGAGCTTCGGTGCTGGGCGCGACTCGCGTATTGCCGTGTCGGCAGAGCCGGCACCGGAGGCCAAGGCCGTGGAAGCCTGCCAGGAAATGCCTTATATCCCCACTGTAACCCCTGAGTTCACCCGTTTTTTGGCCATGCGCTGGGCGTTTGGTGGTTTGCCTTTCACCAATAATCCGTCGCGGGACATGGGCGGCTGGGTGCGTCTACGTGACCAGGAGGCGGTCGAGGTGGTTACTGAGGCCCACCTGCTGGCCTTGGTGGATGCGTGGCCGCCTGCGGTTTTGCCGCACCTGAGTGCGCCAGCGCCTGGTAGTACGTTGACCTGGACGATTGAGTTTGTGCAGCCAATGACGGCGCTGACGACGCAGGACTGGTGTCTGTACCGGGCGCATATCGAACATGCCCGCGATGGCTACGGCCATGTGGCCGCAGCAATGTGGAGCGCCAAAGGGGAGTTGCTGGCCATCAGCCGGCAGACGGTGGCGGTGTTCGGTTAAGCGCTGATTACGGCCGTTGCAGTGACGTACTGCAACGGCTGAATTGCTCGCTCTTCACAGCTTGAGCTGACGAATGGCGGTGTTCAGTGAACCGGCCAAATTGGCCAGGTTGGCACTGGTCAGCGCCGATTCCCCCGTTTGGCTGACGGTTTGTTCGGTCACGTCGCGGATGCGGATCACCGCGCGGTTCATTTCTTCAGCCACCTGGCTCTGCTGTTCCGCCGCCACGGCAATCTGCGTGTTGCTTTCACGCATATGCGCCACCGACTCGGTGATAGCCACCAGCGCCTGGCCGGCCTCACCGGCCTGTTTGACGCATTCATCGGCTTTGATCGAACTGTCCTGCATAAAGTCCACGGCATCACGGGTGCCGCTTTGCAGGGTATTGATCATCTGGGTGATCACATCGGTGGAGTCCTGCACCCGTCTAGCCAGGTTGCGTACTTCATCTGCCACCACGGCAAAGCCGCGCCCCATTTCACCGGCGCGGGCCGCTTCAATGGCAGCGTTCAAGGCGAGCAGGTTGGTCTGTTCGGCAATGCCATGGATCTCACTGACCACACCACCAATCTTCTGGCTATCGGCGGCCAGCTTTTCGATCATCTGCGCGGTTTGTTGCACGCCGCTCGACAACCCGGAAATCGACAGGCTCACGCGGTTGACTGCCTGCTGGCCGCTGTGCGCCAGGTGTTCGGCATTCTTGGACTGGTCACGGGTATCGGCGGTGTGTTCGGCAATGTGATGCACGGTGGCGGACATCTGATTGATCGCCGTGGCCGCTTGCTCCGTTTCGCTTTGCTGTTCGAGCATGCCATGGCGTACATCGCGCATATTACCGGCCAAGCGTTCGGCACCTTCATCCAGCTGCGCTGCTGACTGGGCAACGATGCCAACAACACGCTGGTAGCCGGCCTGCATGGCATTAAAGGCACTGGCCATCTGGCCCACTTCATCTTTGCAGTCGAGTGGCACACGGGCGCTGAGGTCACCGCTTTTTTCCACCTGCAGCATCACATCCTTGAGGGTATTGAGGTGGCTGAGCAGAAAGCGAATCAGCAACTGCGATGCCGCCAGCAACAGCAGCATCAATAGCGCAACGACCAGGGCATAGCTCGGGGCACGGTCGAAAAACACCTCGGGCAGGCTTGGCGCCGAGGCGGTGATAGCCAGGCGCTGACCGTCTTCACGGACGATGACTTCGGCACCAATCAGACCCTCACTGCCATTCAAATCGACCCAGCCGCGGGCGTTGGCCAGGGCGCTGCCCTGATTGTCCGGTAGGCGTGGAGTCTGGCCGGCTGCAACGCTCAGCAGGTTGCTCGCGCTTGGCAGGGCCTTATCCTGCGGCCATTGGCTTAATAGTCGGGCCTGCTGCTGTGCGGCCTGCTTGGCGGCGGTGTGATGCACCTGCTGCTCCAGCTGCAGCGCATAGAGCACTAACAGCAGCGTGGTAAAGAAGGCCACGGCATTTACGGCCCAGAATTTGTACTTCAGGGAAAGGTCGCTGATCCAATGGCCCATGCAGGTGTCTCTGTGTGAGGTGAAGGCTTGGCAAAGTGCCAGTAGTGTCGGTCAACGACACTGCGGCGCTATTGATCCTTATCAACAAGCTAGCACTCACTGCGCTACTCAGGGGTCAGTCGGTCGTATCCTTTGGGGTGGGCAGGTTGAAGAAGGCCCGGGCTGTAGCGCTGGTATGGACTGCCAAAACCTGTTCGGTTTCACCGCGGTGCAACGCCACTTCACGCAACACCTCAACCAGAAAGGCCGGCTCGTTGCGACCGTTCTTCGGCTTCGGTCGCAGGCTGCGTGGCAGCAGGAACGGCGCATCACTTTCCAGCATCAGGCGGCCGCGGGGGATTTCCTTGACCAGCGGATACAGGTTACTGCCGCGGCGCTCGTCGCAGATCCAACCGGTGATGCCGATGTGCAGATCCATATCCAGGTAATTGAACAGCGCGCGCTTCTCCCCGGTAAAGCAATGCACCACGGCCGCCGGCAGCTGGTCCCGGAAGTGCCGCAGGATGGCCAGCAGGCGCTCGTCGGCATCGCGTTCATGTAGGAAGACCGGCAGTTGCAGTTCTACCGCCAGGGCTAACTGCTGCTCCAACACCTGTTCCTGTTGTGGCCGTGGTGAAAAATCGCGATTGAAGTCCAGCCCGCATTCGCCCACCGCGCGCACTCTGGGATCTTCCAGTAAAGCCTTGAGCTGCGCATGGCTGTCGCTGTTCCAGCTGCTAGCGTCGTGGGGGTGAATACCGGCAGTACTGAACAAATGTTCGGCGCTGTCATCCATCTGCTGGCACAGCTCTAGGGCGTGTTGGCTTTCCGTCAGACTGGTACCGGTTAGCAGCATTTGCTGGACGCCCGCCGCATAGGCGCGAGCGAGGAGTGCTTCGCGTTGTTCAGCAAAGCTTGGGTGAGTCAGATTGACGCCGATGTCGATGAGTTGCATGGTGCTACCTGCTGAATTGATTGGGCAGCATAGCAGAGCTTTTTTAATAGATTAAAAGCTAATAAATACAGCAACTTAAAGCTTATACGTGATGTTGTATGTGATTGTCGGCTGGCGTCTGAGTGCGGGCTGTGCGAACCTCCGCGCCCCGCGCGAGGGGTCAGTTGCCTTGTCTGCAGCCTGTTTAACCGGGTGGCGGTGCTGATCTTTCGGCCGATTCTGCCCTGGAGCCTTGATGTTGCGAGTGCTGCTCATCTGCTGCCTATTGCTGCTGTCTTGCACGGCGGTAGCGCGCGTGGCTGGCCCGCTGGAAGTCGAGCAGCCTAAGGCGGTCCGCGACCTGGCGAGTATTCGCAGCAGCGGCGAATTGCGCGTGCTGGTCAACCAGAGCCGCAACAGCTCGGGTGAAGTCAAAGGCCAGAGCATTGGTGTTGAATATCAACGTATGCGCGCCTTCGAGCAGTACCTCAATCGCAACTCGCGGGATGGCCGCACACTCAAGCTGAAGATCATTCCGCGCGCCAAGGACCAATTGCTGGCCGCCCTGCAGCGGGGTGAAGGCGATCTGGTCGCGCCTGGCGAACTATTGAATATGCCGCGCGGCAGTAACCTCAGCGCCAGTGCGGCGATCCGCAGCAACGTGCCAGTGATCATCGTTGCCAAACAGGGTAACCGGCGTTATCAGAACCTCGAACAGCTGTCCGGACGCAGTTTGGCATTGCCTGCAGGCAGTGTGGCGGGTGAGGCGGTACGGGCACTCAATCAGCGGCTGATCGACAGCAAACGCTCACCAATTATCGTCGAGTGGGTTGACCCGAGCTTGGCGGTCGAGGACGTGTTGGAAATGGTCCAGGCTGGAATCTTCAGTGTCACCGCAGTCGAGCAACCGATTGCCGAACGTTGGGCCAAGGTGATGCCTAAGTTGCGCCTGGACCGCCACCTGCCATTGGCCAGCGACGGTGACATGCGCTGGTATGTGCGCCGCGACACCCCCATGCTTGGCGCCAGTATCGACCGCTTCCTCAAGGGTTACCGTGATCCTGCGGATTTAGATGCCGCGTTCCAGCGCGTCTATCGGCGGCTGTACAAAGTGCATTATCCGCTGGGCCGTACCGAGCGTCAGCGCCTGGAAAAGGTCCGTCCGGTGCTACAACGCTATGCGACCCAGCATGATTTCGATTGGTTGGCGCTGGCGGCCGTTGCCTTTAAGGAATCGACCCTTAACCCCGCCGCCCGAGGTGCGGGCGGTGCCACCGGTTTGATGCAGATCACCCCGGCGGCGGCACGCAGTGTTGGCGTGAGCAATATCGGCGTGCTGGATAACAACGTGCAGGCCAGCGCCAAGTACCTTGCGATGATTCGTCGCAACTACTTCAACAGCCCACAGCTCAACGAGCGTGAGCGCATGGCCTTTATCCTGGCTGGCTACAACCTCGGCCCGCAACGGGTGCAGAGCTTGCGGGCTGAAGCGCGTCGGCGTGGCCTAAATCCTAACCAGTGGTTCTTCCAGGTCGAACGGGTGGCGATGGAGCAGATGGGCATGGGCGTGGTCAGCTATGTGAATAGCGTGAATAAGTACTACCTTGCTTATGACCGTGAGCGCTATCTGCTTGAACCCTAGCGCGCAGGTTGAGAATGTCGATTTATTAATTTATTCGATATTTTAAAGCGATTTTATGCGCTTTAAATATTGGTTAATTGGTTTAATCTTTGTTCCATCAACCCCTCACTACAAGGACTGCTGCACATGAACGCTCTGATTAAATCTGTTGTTGCAACTCAAGCTGGCTATGGCCTTACCGTGCTCCGCATCATCGCCGGCATTACCTTTGCCGCCCACGGTGCGCAGAAGCTGTTTGGCTGGTTTGGCGGTTACGGCCTGGAAGGCGTAGGTCAGTGGATGGAAAGCATCGGTCTGGCGCCAGGCTACTTGTTGGCACTGATGGCCGGTAGCGCCGAGTTCTTTGGTGGCATTGCCTTGATTATCGGTCTGCTGGCGCGCCCAGCTGCAGCGGTACTGGCAGTGACCATGGTGGTGGCGATTGCCACTGTGCACCTGGCCAATGGTTTCTTCATGAGCAACAACGGTTATGAGTTTGCCCTGGCACTCTTGGCGATCAGCGTAGCAATCCTGATTGAAGGCGCTGGCAAACTGTCCCTGGACAAGCGCATCGCTGGTTAATCGACACGGCAGCAGCCAGTAAAAAGCCCACTTCGGTGGGCTTTTTGCGTTTCAGGGTTGGGGTTTGTTCTGCGTCGCCAGCTGTTCGGCAGCTTCCAGGCGCAGCTGTTCACGCTCATCGAAGTTCTCTGCGGCCAGCTGGGCAATGGCGGCGCGTTTGTCGCTGGCGCTCATGCCTGGGTTGTTTTCGATGGCGGCTTTTTCAGTGCTGTACTGGGCAATGCGTTTTTTCCAGGTTTGCCGCTGCTGATCGAGCACTTCGAGGCGCTGGGTGGCTTCGGCGCCGACCAGTTGCTGACGCAGCTGGCGGATCTGTTCCGGTTTGGCGCCGGCCGCCTGCAGTCGCGCGGTTTGCTGGCGCAGCTCGTTCTGCAGTTGCGGCAGCACGGTATCCTGCATCTCGGCAGGCAGACTGTTGCGCAGTTGGTCAACAGCGGCGGCTTTGCCGGCATCGTCCAACTGGCTGTTCTGCAGAATCGCCAGGCGTTGCAGGGTGAATTGGTTGTAGGCCTCTTCGCGGGCGAAGAATGCCTGTTGCGTTTCACTGTCGAAAATCCGCGCGCGCAGTGCCTGCACAGCGGCCTCGCGCTGGCGCAGGGCATCCAGATTGGCCATCTGCGGCAGGTCGCGTTCGAGCAGTACCAACTCGCGCTTATAGTCGAGGTACTGGTTGAGCAGAACCAGGGCCTGCTCACGGGCATTGGCCGGCAGTTCTGCGGCGATATAGGCACGCAGCCGCTCGACGCTGGTACGCAGCGGTTCTTCACCGGCTGCGGCAAGGAAATAATCGAAGATGCGCCGGATGTCTTCGCTGATCAGCAGGTTGCCGTTAGCGTCCAGACGAAAGACGCCATCCACTGTAGTGCCGCCGAATGAAGCGGGCAGGTTTTTTAGTGGCGCTACTTGGGTCTGCATGCCGATCTGGCTTGGTGACGCCGATGGCGTATCACTGCGTTGAATCGGCTGTGGCGCATCGCCACTGAGCTGCGCGGGAATATCCACGGGTTGCAGGTACAGCGCGATAGCCAGGCAGGCGGCGAACAAAAGCGGGGAGAGCAGCAGAAATTTTTTCACAGGCAGTCTTCAGGCGGACAGGCGAGTTCGGCGAAACGGACAACAGCACCAGAGGCTGCAGGGCAGCCCCTGGTTAAGCCGTTACAGGCCGTCGTTTTTCAGGCGGTTGGCATGTTGGCGGTAGACCGTGACCGGGTCCGTTTCAAACAGGCTGGTCAGGCCGAGGGTCTGGTTGACCTCATCGAGGTGGTTCATCCGGTAGTTATCGCGGATTACCTTGCCCATGCGCGAGCTGCAGCGGCCAACCAGGCCGTCGTTGGCTTCGCCATTGAAGGTTAGCGCGGTAGCGCCCAGCAGCAGGTCGCTCGGGTCGATGATATTGGTCACCGGGCTGGTACCACTCCAAGAGTAGTAGCGCACGCCATTGACGCTGTAAGCACCTTCACCGCAGGCGGTGGTTGGAATCCCCTGTGGGAACTTGGCGTTAAAACGCGCTGCACCCTGGCTGTTAAGAGACTCCAGCGATCCCAGCGCGTTCTGCGGGGTGGTGCTCGAACTGCCAGAGAGGAAGTTGATCAGTGTGCCGAGGCCATTGACGATGCCGGCCAGCAAGGTTTCCCCGGCCGAGCCTGGTGGCACCTGGCGGATAAAGTCGGCGGTGGCCGAGCCTTTATGCGGTGCACCGACGCTGGTGGCGGAAGCAATCAGGTTTGGTTTGACGGCAGCGACGTAGCGGATGGTCGGCCCACCATGGCTATGGCCAATCAGATTGACCTTGGGCTTGCCGCTGATGGCGACAATCTCTTCCACCTGATCCAGCAGTTCTTCGCCGCGTGCTTCCGAGGTGTTCAGTTGGCTGACTTCGGTGATGTACACGCTGGCACCGTCGCGCCGCAGCGCGGCAGGAATGCCGTACCAGTAGTCGACGCCCAGGATACTGTCGAAGCCGAGCATGCCGTGGGCCAGTACAACCGGGTACTTGGTCTGGGTGTAGCCGGAGGAGCCGAACCAGAAAGCATGGGTGTTGCCAGAGGCCAGCAAGCCGGCGCCCAGGCAGAGGGCGAGCAGGGTTTTATTGTTGTTCATTGGTGCTCTCGCTAGGGTTTATCGGGCAGTTCAAGGCAATCCATGCAGCCAAAACGCCCATCCCGTGGCGCGTACATCAGCCCAATGGTATTGGCAGAAACCATGCCAGCCCTCATAAAGAGTCATGCAGCCGTCTAACACGGGTGCTGCATCGACTGTGAACACATTTCGGCATGTGGCACGGCAGCGGGTTTGTTACGGGGTGAAACGACGTATGTCTGGATTCAGGCCCCATATGGCAGAGCTGCTGTCAGCGCGCAGGTGGCAAAAGGCCCGGTTGGCAGGCTGATGAGTGCGGCCACCAACCAAAGGTTGGGGTGGTTGGGTCGGGGCGTGGTTGCACACCTTGACAGTGCTGCGCGGGCTTCTCTAGGATGCCGACCCATGCGCCGATTTAAACAGCTACTTGCGGGGCGCCGGGTTAACTGCTGATTGCAGTGCCCTGAGAAGCACTCTTCGGAGGCTTTGAAATTCCGCTAAAGCGCTGGTTCGGTGTCGCCTCTCACCGCTGCCCAGCGGACTCAATGAGGCGGAGACATATCGATGCACTGTCCCCAACCGCTTATTCGCCTGGCCCCGATCACGTCCGGGCTTACCCTGCACAATCCGAAAATCCTCCTTGGCGGTAGTCATCAGCCGACTCTGCTGCGCTATCTCGACGGCTGGCCCAAGCGTTGGCCTGGACCGCGGACCTTTCTGATCAACTTTGTTCACGACGGCGAATCCCTGGCGCGCTTTGCCAGCAATCATTTCGATATGGCGGTGATCCAGGCGCCAACGGCCGCGCAGCTGGATGAAACCGTGCGGCAGTTGACGCGCGTAGCCAAGCAGGGGCTGATTACTCGGCGCTGAGTGAATCCCACAATAGCTTTGGCCAAAGCCACCGCCGATCCGCTAGGCTCAAACGATATTGTCAGGGAGTGGGCTATGTTCGAATCTGCCGAGATCGGCCGCAGCATTGATAAAGAAACCTTTGAGGCCGAGGCCCCCGCGCTGCGCGAAGCACTGCTGGAAGCGCAGTATGAGCTGCAGCAGCAAGGGCGTTTTGCCGTACTTATTCTGATCAACGGCATCGAAGGTGCGGGTAAGGGCGAGACGGTCAAGCTGCTTAATGAGTGGATGGATGCGCGGCTGATTCAGGTCAGTACCTTCGATCAGCAGACTGATGAAGAGCTGGCGCGCCCGCCGGCCTGGCGTTACTGGCGGCAACTGCCGCCCAAGGGGCGTATCGGCATTTTCTTCGGCAACTGGTACAGCCAGATGCTGCAGGGGCGGGTGCACGGGCGGATCAAGAATGCTGTGCTCGATCAGGCCATCGATACCACCCTTGGGCTGGAGCGCATGCTCTGCGATGAAGGCACGCTGATCTTCAAGTTCTGGTTCCACCTGTCCAAACAGCAGATGAAGGCGCGGCTCAAGGCGCTGCAGGACGATCCGCTGCACAGCTGGCGTATCAGTCCATTGGACTGGCAACAGTCAAAAACCTACGACAAATTTGTACGCGTTGGCGAACGTGTGCTGCGCCGCACCAGTCGCGATTATGCGCCCTGGTATGTGGTTGAAGGGGCTGACGAGTATTACCGCAGCCTGACGGTCGGACGCATTCTGCTCGATGGCTTGCAAGCCGCGTTGAAGGCCAAGGCGCGCCCGGTGCCTCATCCTCATGCCGCGCCGCTGACATCCAGCCTGGATGAACGTGGGCTGATCGATAGCCTGGACATGACCCAGGCGCTGGACAAGGACAGCTACAACGAGCAACTGGTGGTTGAGCAGGCGCGCTTGTCTAGCCTGATGCGTGACAAGCGCATGCGCCGCCATTCGCTGATCGCGGTATTCGAAGGTAATGATGCAGCCGGCAAG
Organism: Pseudomonas sp. 9AZ; assembly: GCF_902506525.1. Taxonomy (NCBI): domain Bacteria; kingdom Pseudomonadati; phylum Pseudomonadota; class Gammaproteobacteria; order Pseudomonadales; family Pseudomonadaceae; genus Pseudomonas; species Pseudomonas sp. 9AZ. The sequence goes on along the minus strand of NZ_LR733840.1, from coordinate 2,488,695 downwards.
GGCGGCGCGATTCGCCGGGTGATTGGTGCGCTTGATCCCCGCCAGTACCGCATCGTTCCAGTTGCCGCGCCGACCGAAGAAGAGCGCGCGCAGCCTTATCTTTGGCGCTTCTGGCGGCATATTCCACCGCGCGGTAAGTTCACCGTATTTGATCGCTCCTGGTATGGCCGGGTGCTGGTGGAGCGGGTCGAGGGCTTCTGCAGCACCGGCGACTGGTTACGCGCCTATGGCGAGATCAATGATTTCGAGGAGCAGCTCAGCGAAGCCGGCGTGGTGTTGGTGAAGTTCTGGTTGTCGATTGATCAGCAGACCCAGTTGGAGCGCTTCAAAGCCCGCGAACAAATTCCCTTTAAACGCTTCAAGATCACCGAAGAAGACTGGCGCAACCGCGAGAAATGGCCGCTGTACCGCGATGCGGTAGGTGATATGGTCGACCGCACCAGTACGGAAATCGCCCCGTGGACGTTGGTGGAAGCCAATGACAAGCGCTTTGCTCGGATCAAGGTGCTGCGCACCATCAACGAGGCGCTCGAAGCGGCGTTCAGCAAAGACTAAGGCACATGGGCAAGAGGATGGTCGCGCATACGGCTGATGAATGATCATCGCTGAGCGAGATTGTCCGGCTTTATTCTTGTTGGCAACTCAACCCAATAACAATGAGGTGCGACATGCGTGAAGTGGTGATCGTTGACAGCGTACGGACTGGTTTGGCCAAGTCCTTCCGTGGCAAGTTCAATCTGACCCGTCCAGACGACATGGCGGCTCATTGCGTCAATGCATTGCTGGCGCGCACCGGTATCGACCCAGCGCTGGTGGATGACTGCATCGTTGGCGCCGGCTCCAATGAAGGCGCTCAGGGCATGAACATTGGCCGTAACGTGGCCGTGCTGTCCGGCCTGGGCACCAACGTGGCGGGCATGACCCTCAATCGTTTCTGCTCTTCGGGCCTGCAGGCCATTGCGATTGCAGCCAACCAGGTGGCGTCGGGCTGCAGCGATGTAATCGTGGCGGGTGGCGTTGAGTCGATCACCATGACCCTGAAAAGCATGAACACGCAGAACCTGTTCAACCCGCTGCTGCAAAAAGAGGTGCCGGGCATCTATTACCCGATGGGCCAGACCGCCGAGATCGTCGCCCGTCGTTACAACGTCAGCCGCGAAGCCCAGGACGCTTATGCTCTGCAGAGCCAGCAGCGCACTGCGCGGGCGCAGGCCGAAGGCCTGTTCGACGATGAAATCGTGCCGATGCACGTCAAGTATCAAGTTGAAGATAAAGCCACCGGCGAGAAGAGCATCGTCGACGGCGTCGTCGCTCACGACGACTGCAACCGCGCCGACACCACTCTGGAAAGCCTGGCAGCGCTTAAGCCGGTGTTTGCCGATGACGGTTCGGTCACCGCTGGCAACGCCTCACAGCTCTCCGATGGCGCGTCGATGACCCTGGTGATGAGCCTGGAAAAAGCCATCGAGCTGGGTCTCAAGCCACTGGCGTTCTTCCGTGGCTTTGTTGCCGCCGGTTGCGAGCCCGACGAGATGGGCATTGGCCCGGTGTTCTCGGTGCCCAAACTGCTCAAGGCCAAGGGCCTGAGTATTGCCGACATCGACCTGTGGGAGCTTAACGAGGCGTTTGCGTCGCAGTGTCTGTATGCCCGCGACCGTCTGAAAATCGACAATGCCAAGTACAACGTCAACGGCGGCTCGATTTCCATCGGCCACCCGTTCGGCATGACGGGTTCGCGTCAGGTCGGCCATCTGGTGCGTGAGCTGCAGCGGCGTAACCTGCGTTACGGCATCGTCACCATGTGTGTGGGCGGCGGCATGGGCGCGACCGGGTTGTTTGAAGCCGTGCGCTGACCGTCCTGCTCTCAATAAAAAACCGCGACATGTCGCGGTTTTTTATTGGCTGGTTTTTGTGTTCAGAATGCGCGACTTTCGATGATCTCGTTGGCCTGTTTCATCCGGCGAATATAGAAAGCGATCTCCCGTTCTGCATCCGTTCGGTTGAAGTAAGGGCCTTCCAGCGTGCCCTCGCGGGTGGAAAAGAAGTATTGCCCGTTGACCGCGCTGACGCGTTCACTGCGGTAGTGGGTGCCGGGGTTATGGTCGATATGACGTTGGCCGAACATAGATGAACCTCCCGCAAAATGAGCTGCTGAGGTCAGTCTAAACGGCGTTTGGATGGCTGCAGATTTTGACGACAAATGGTCGGTTTTGCCGAAATTCGGCTTGATTTCACTGGTTTTCATATTTTTGACGCCAGAGCGCTGGCTTGATGCGGTGCAGCCATCAGTACAGTTTCCGTGAATTGCGGTGCTTGTCTGTGACTGTGCCGGTTTGCTGGGACGACCTAGAATGCGGCGTCACCGCTCCAACCCGCATCGGGCAGAGGGTGTGGTGCTGGTTGCGAGGCGTTTATGCACATTTCTTCCGGTCGTTGGCTCTACGGTCTGTTTCTCGCGCTGCTGACCGCCGTGCTGTGGGGCGTGCTGCCGATCAAACTCAAGGAAGTGCTGCAGGTCATGGACCCGGTCACGGTGACTTGGTATCGCCTGCTGGTTTCCGGCTCTATTTTGTTGGCCTATCTGGCTGCCAGTCAGCGCTTACCCGCGTTTCGTCCGCTGGGCAAGAAAGGTGGCGGGCTTCTGCTGCTGGCGATTGCCGGGCTGACCGGCAACTATGTGCTGTATTTGACGGGGCTTAACCTGCTTAGCCCTGGCACGACTCAGCTAGTGATTCAGGTAGCCCCGATTCTGTTGCTTGTCAGCAGTATTTTTATCTTTCGCGAGCGATTCAGCGTTGGCCAAGGGCTTGGCTTGTTGGTACTGCTGGTCGGTTTTGCTTTGTTCTTCAACCAGCGTCTGGATGAGCTACTGACCTCGCTGACGGCCTACACCACCGGTGTATTGATCGTATTGCTGGCGGCGTTTGTTTGGACGTTCTACGGCTTGGCGCAAAAGCAACTGTTGACGGTGTGGAATTCGCTGCAGGTGATGATGGTGATCTACCTGGCCTGCGCTGTATTGCTGACGCCCTGGGCACACCCGCTGCAAGCACTCGAGCTCAACCCGTTACAGGGGTGGCTGCTGTTCGCTTGCTGCCTGAACACCCTGGTGGCGTATGGCGCGTTTGCCGAAGCATTGGCGCATTGGGAGGCTTCGCGGGTCAGCGCCGCATTGGCGATTACGCCGTTGGTGACGTTTGCGTCGGTGGCCCTGGCTGCCAGTTGGTGGCCTGACCATGTGCAGCCCGAACAGATCAACTGGTTGGCCTATGGCGGCGCCGTGCTGGTGGTGCTGGGCTCGGCGCTGACGGCGCTGGGGCCGTCATTGTTGGCGGGTTGGCGGACCCGCAAGGCGCGTTTGGCTGCTCTGACGTAAGTAACGCTCAGGCCCGGCTGCCGAGCGTTTCTGCACGGCGTAACCAACTCTGACGTTGCTCTTCGCTGGAAGGGCGCACCGGCGCGAATTCGGCCAGGCGGCGAGTTTTGATGCCGCTGAAACCGAGGATGGTGCGAGTCATCTGCCGATGCCCGGGGGCGCCATAAATCCAGCGGAAGTACCAGGGCGGGGTATCCATGGTCACCAGCAGGTCAGCCGTGCGCCCCGTCAGCAGCTTGTCCCAGAGTTGCGAGCGGTTGCGGTACTTGAAGGCGAAACCGGGTAGAAAGGTGCGGTCAAAAAAACCTTTAAGCAGCGCCGGAATACCGCCCCACCAGACCGGATAAACGAAGACCAGATGCTCGGCCCAGTGAATCTGCCGCTGCGCCTCCAGTAGGTCGGGCTCCAGCTGCTGGCTCTGCTCATAGCCGTCGCGCAGTACCGGGTCATAGATCATTTCACCCAGCTTCAGCTGGCGTACCACGTGGCCCTTGCTGCGTGCGCCTTGAGCGTAAGCTTCACCGAGGGCATGGCAGAAGCTGTTGCTTTTCGGTGTGCCGAGAATCATCAGGATGCGTTTGCCATCACCTTCCAGTGGCGTTGCGCCGCTCTTTGCCGCTTCACTCATGTTGACCTGCCTCCAGCATGTTTTCAGGACGCACCCAGGCGTCGAATTGTTCGTTGCTTAGGTAGCCCAACTGCAGTGCTGCTTCGCGCAAGCTGGTGCCGTCCTGGTAGGCCTGTTTGGCGATTTTTGCGGCTTTGTCATAGCCGATATGCGGGTTCAGCGCCGTGACCAGCATCAGACCGCGTTCAAGGTGCTCGGCCATTTTCCCTGCGTCCGGTTGCAGGCCCACGACGCAGTGTTGCTGGAAGTTATGGCAGCCATCCGCCAGCAAGCGGATCGATTGCAGCAGGTTGTGAATGATCACCGGCTTGAATACGTTGAGTTGCAGATGGCCCTGGCTTGCGGCAAAGGTAATCGTGGTGTCGTTACCCAGTACCTGACACGCCAGCATAGACAGCGCCTCGCATTGAGTCGGGTTGACCTTGCCCGGCATGATCGAGCTGCCTGGCTCATTGGCCGGCAAGCGCACCTCGGCCAAGCCGGCACGCGGGCCGGAACCCAGCAACCGCAGATCGTTAGCCAGTTTCATAAGGGCCACCGCCAGAGTTTTCAAGGCACCGGACAGCGCCACCAAAGGTTCATGGCCGGAGAGGGCGGCAAACTTGTTCGGCGCACTGACCAGTGGCAGGCCACTTAAGGCGGCCAGTTCGGCAGCCATAGCATCGGCAAAGCCCTGCGGTGAATTCAGTCCGGTGCCGACGGCCGTACCGCCTTGGGCCAGTTCGCAGACGGCTGGCAGCGCAGCCTGGATGGCGCGTTCGGCATAACCCAGCTGCGCGACAAAGGCCGATAGCTCCTGGCCGAAGGTTATCGGTGTGGCGTCCATCATGTGTGTGCGACCGGTCTTGACCAGCCGAGCATGCCGTTCAGCCTGCTCCTGCAAGCCATCACGCAGTTCGCGCAGTGCGGGCAGAAGTTGCTGCTGCACCGCTTGCACAGCGGCGATATGCATGGCGGTTGGGAAGCTGTCGTTCGAGCTTTGCGCGCGGTTGACGTGGTCGTTGGGGTGCACCGGTGTTTTGCCACCACGGCCGTTGCCGGCCAGTTCATTGGCGCGCCCAGCGATCACTTCATTAACGTTCATATTGCTCTGCGTACCGCTGCCGGTCTGCCAGACCACCAGGGGAAATTGCTCATCATGCTGGCCGGCTAAGACTTCATTGGCGGCTTGCTCAATCAGCCGGGCCAGATCTGCGGGCAATTCACCGATACGCTGATTAACCCGCGCCGCAGCTTTCTTGATCAGCGCCAGGGCATGCACCACTGGCAAGGGCATGCGCTCCTGGCCGATGGCGAAGTTGATCAGCGAGCGCTGAGTCTGTGCGCCCCAGTAGGCTTCATCCGGTACGTCGATGGGGCCGAGGCTGTCGGTTTCAGTGCGGCTCATGGCGATTCTCCTGAGGGTTGAACGTGCAGCAAGCAACTTGCCCGGCGGGTGGATACCCGCCCGGGTGTATTTCAGCTTAGGTTGCGATGCAGCAGGAGAGGTTCAACCGCAATGGCCGATTACCAACGGGCGCGGGTTTCACCGAGCCAGCCAAGGGCGTTGCTGACTGGCACTCGTTCACCTTCCGGACCGCGTAAAACCCCCTCGAAATGTCCGAACCACTGCTGCGTATCTGCATAAAACGGCCCGAGACGGCGGTAGGCCTGGTGACGCTGACGTGGGGTGAAGGTCAGCTGTACGGCATTATCCGGGCTGCGCAGTTGCCAGGGCGCCAGGGGGTTGTGCGGCGCCTGAGTGATGGCAATGGGGATATCCAGATGCTGCAACTCGCCACCAAACCACAGGGTGTTTTCCGACAGGCCACTGTGATCCGTCCAGCCAGAGCCGAAGTTGCCGGCGATGCCACCCGGCGCGGCAAAAGCGGCGCGGGTCCAGTGACTATTGAGCGGCCAGACACCACGGCCGAAATCCAGTGAGGCAAAGCTTTGCCCATTTACACAGCTGTAATGCTGTTTGCCCAGTTGCACGATGCCACTGCATGGCAGGCCTAGCTGACGACTGGTGGCGTGAAAGCTATGCGGGCCAAGCGGGGCGACTAGGTTGACCGAATCCAGGTGGCTAGGGCGCTGAATGTCCAGGGCGACTTGCAGTGGTTGCCCGCCAATATCCGGTGCATTGATGGTGATACGGGTGCGTCCGGTGTGTTCAGCCACGCGCAGTTGTAGGCGTGGGTGGTTGAATTCGTGGCTTGCCTGCGGCTGGTCTGGCAGGTCACAGCCACGGCCGAACAGGCGGTACTGGCTGTAGGCGACGGCTTGGCCGCTTTGCAGATCAAGGAAGTAGGCGGCGGCGTAACCCAGGTAGTCGAGGTCGGCCTGGGTGAAGGAGAGCATCCACTGCGGGGTGGTGATGCACCAATGGTTCCAGCGTTTGCGCCGACCGAAGTGCCCGGGTATGGCGCAATCGATCATGGGTCTTGGCGACCAGCCGATGGCCTGCGGGTTGAGCAGGCCGCGGCTGTCGCATAGTGCGATGGCGGCAAAAGGCTCTGGGTGAGTGAAACTGTTCATCGACACGTCCATGTGTGTGCTGGCGCCTACCTTGTGGGCTCAAAGGCGCGCTGAAGCAGAAGATGGCTTATCTCGTCGAGCATGCACAGGCGCAGACCTGCTCGGCAAGTGCTGGCATTTTGGCCTTTAACCAGGCAGTGCGCCAGTGCACAGTTGTAGCGTGAATCAATCGATGCTCTGACTAGCTTGAGTGTGACCCGTGGTTGGGCACAAAATGCCGGCAATTGGGTCCAACAGCACTCATGCCCTTTCTCAGGAGTAGTACATGTCACGTTTACCTGCCTTTTGCGCTGCCCTAATACTGACGTGCGGTAGTGCTCAGGTGCTCGCCGATGCCAAAAGCCACGCGGCTGATGCTGAGCGCTTCCTGCTGCTGGCTCGCGCTGACAAGCTGGCTGTTCCGGTGTATGCCCAGGTGCAGCAGATGTTTGCCCAGCGTTTTGCCGAAAGTAATGCGCCGCAGAGCGAGAAGGCTGTGCTGGAAACCTACCAGGCTCAGGCCAATGCGGCTTTGGAACAGGCCGTGGGTTGGGACAAGCTCAAGCCGGATATGGTCAAGCTCTACACCAGCAACTTCAACGAGCAGGAAATGAAGGACCTGATCCGTTTCTACGAGTCGCCGCTGGGCAAGAAAGTCCTCGAGAAGATGCCAACTCTGACCGCACAGTCGGCGCAGCTGACCCAGGGCAAGCTGGAAGCCGCCGTGCCTAAGGTCAATCAGCTGTTGGCAGAAATGACTACCAAGCTGACTCCAAAGAAGCCCTGAGTGACAGTCCCTATGCCGAAGATCGATTTGTTGCAGGCCGCTCTGGCAAGCCTGCAGCCCCAGCAGCTCGATGTGCTGGATGAAAGCCATATGCACAGCCGGGGGCTGGAAACCCATTACAAGGCGGTGATCGTCAGCGAGCAGTTTGCTGGCCTGAATGCGGTTAAACGCCATCAGAAAGTCTACGCCGCCGTAGGTGAACTGATGGGGCAGATCCATGCCCTGGCGCTGCATACCTACACACCCGATGAGTGGACACAGCAGGGCGTGGCTCCGGCTTCGCCGACCTGCAAGGGCGGCCACTGAGAACCTGCTTACGATCTCGCGAGCTAGAGCCCCGTAAGGCAAAAGCAGGCGAGGACGCGCAGTGTACGAGTTGTACATGAGCATCCGAGCCTGCTTTTAACGCAGCAGGGCCGACGCGCAGCAGATCGTAAACAGGTTCTGAGGCAATTCGCCTCTACACGTCGCTTCTCAAGGGCAGTAAACTGCGCACCCCGCCGGCCTAGCGCCGGCGGTTTTGATTGTGACCCGCCTTCCATGGCGGCCACCCCTGCGGGGCCGTCGCGAAGCGACGTCAAAAATTGCTCCCGGCAATTTTTTGTGGCCCTCCAGCCTGGCAAAGCCGCTGCTGGTCACGTTTGTATCCCGGTCCGCCCTTTACGTGGGCGACTACTGAAGGATTTGCTTATGACTGACAAGATCGTTGTCGCCGCGCTGTATAAGTTCGTTTCCCTGCCTGACTTCCATGACCTGCGTGAGCCGCTGCTGCAATGCATGCTGGATAACGCGGTAAAGGGCACCTTGCTGCTGGCCGAAGAGGGCATCAATGGCACCGTCTCCGGCTCGCGTGCCGGTATCGATGGCCTGATGGCATGGTTTGATCTCGATCCGCGTCTGGCCGATATCGACCACAAGGAATCCTACTGCGACGAGCAGCCGTTCTATCGCACCAAGGTCAAGCTGAAGAAGGAAATCGTCACCCTGGGCGTGCCCGGCGTCGATCCGAACCAGAAGGTCGGCACCTATGTTGAGCCCAAGGACTGGAACGCGCTGATCTCAGACCCCGAAGTGCTGCTAATCGATACGCGCAACGACTACGAAGTGTCGATTGGCACCTTCGAGGGCGCGGTAGACCCGAAAACCAAGTCGTTCCGTGAGTTTCCCGATTACATCAAAGCCCACTTCGACCCGGCAAAACACAAGAAGGTCGCAATGTTTTGTACCGGAGGCATCCGCTGCGAGAAGGCTTCCAGCTATATGCTCGGTGAGGGCTTTGAGGAGGTGTTCCACCTCAAGGGCGGCATCCTCAAGTACCTCGAAGAAGTGCCGCAGGAAGAGACCAAATGGCAGGGCGACTGCTTCGTTTTCGATAACCGGGTTACTGTGCGTCACGACCTGAGCGAAGGCGATTACGACCAATGCCACGCCTGCCGCACGCCGGTATCGGTGGAAGATCGTCAGTCCGAGTTTTACACCCCGGGCGTAAGTTGCCCGCATTGCTGGGATTCGCTGCCGGAGAAAACCCGCGCCGGCGCACGCGAGCGTCAACGGCAGATTGAATTGGCTAAAGAGCGCAATCAGCCGCACCCACTGGGCTACAACCCCCGACAAAATCGCGAGGCTTAAGCATGCACGCACGCCTGCTCTATGTGATGGACCCGATGTGTTCATGGTGCTGGGGTTTTGCCCCAGTGCTGGAGTCCCTCGCTGAGCAAGCGGCTGCGGCAGGTGTAGGGCTGGGGTTAGTGATGGGCGGGTTGCGCCGTGATGGTGTGGCTATTGATGCCGCCGCCCGTGTGCGATACCTGGGCTATTGGCAGGCGGTCAATGCCAGCACCGGGCAGCTATTCAACTTCAATGCCGGTTTGCCTGAGGGGTTGGTCTATGACACTGAACCGGCTTGCCGCGCTTTGGTGACTGCACGCAACCTGGCGCCCGAGCTGGTCTGGCCGCTGGCCCGACTGATTCAGCGGGCGTTCTACACCGAAGGGGTGGATGTCACCCGCGCCAGTGTGCTGGTGGAGTTGGCCGAGCGCGCCGGGATTCCGCGCATCGTGTTTGCCGAAGCCTTCGACAGCGCTGCACAGCGCGCCGCCACCGCCGCTGACTTCAGCTGGACCCAAGATCTGGGCATTGCCGGCTTTCCCACGCTGCTCGCTGAGCGCAACGGCCAACTGGCGCTGTTGACCAACGGCTATCAACCCCTGGACGTGTTGCAGCCCTTGCTGACGCGCTGGCTGGAGCGGGTTGCCCATGCCTGATCGTTTGAGTTGGGCGGAAGTTCGTCGGCTGGCCCTGCAGCACAAGAAGGCGTTGATCTGGGCCAACCTGGTTGCCGTGCTGGCCACTCTATGTAGCGTGCCGATCCCGCTGTTGCTGCCGCTGTTGGTCGACGAAGTGCTGCTCAACGACGGTGACGCCGCGCTCAAGGTGATGGATAACTTCCTGCCGGCGCACTGGGAAACCGCTGCCGGCTATATCGGCCTGATGCTGGTGCTGACCCTGTTTCTGCGCGGCGGTGCGCTGGTGTTCAACGTGCTGCAGGCGCGGCTGTTCGCCCGCTTGTCGAAGGACATCGTCTATCGCATCCGCATTCGCCTGATCGAACGGCTCAAGCGGATTTCCCTTGGCGAATATGAAAGCCTCGGCGGCGGCACCGTGACCACGCACCTGGTTACCGACCTCGATACCCTGGATAAGTTTGTCGGCGAAACCCTTAGCCGTTTTCTGGTGGCCATGCTCACTCTGGCCGGTACCTCGGCGATCCTGATCTGGATGCACTGGCAGCTGGCGCTGCTGATCCTGTTGTTCAACCCGCTGGTGATCTACGCCACGGTGCAACTGGGCAAGCGCGTCAAGCACCTGAAGAAGCTGGAGAACGACAGCACTTCGCGCTTTACCCAGGCGCTGACCGAAACCCTCGACGCGATTCAGGAAATCCGTGCCGGCAACCGCCAGGGCTTCTTCCTCGGTCGCCTCGGTGGTCGTGCCAAGGAAGTGCGCGACTACGCCGTGGCCTCGCAGTGGAAGACCGATGCCTCGAATCGCGCCAGCGGCCTGCTGTTCCAGTTTGGCATCGACGTGTTCCGCGCTGCGGCTATGCTTACCGTGTTGTTCTCCGACCTGTCGATTGGCCAGATGCTCGCGGTGTTCAGCTACCTGTGGTTTATGATCGGCCCGGTCGAGCAGCTGCTCAGCCTGCAATACGCCTTCTACGCAGCCGGCGGCGCGCTAACGCGGATCAACGAGCTGCTGGCGCGCAAGGATGAGCCGCAGTATCCCGGCCGCGTCGATCCGTTCAAGGGCCGCGACACCGTGGGTATCGAAGTCAGTGGTTTGACCTTTGCCTATAACGACGAGCCGGTGCTTAACCAGCTCAACCTGAGCATCGCCCCAGGCGAGAAGGTCGCTATTGTCGGCGCCAGCGGCGGCGGCAAGAGCACCCTGGTGCAGCTGCTGCTCGGGCTGTATACGCCGCAGGCTGGGACTATTCGGTTTGGCGGCAGCAGCCAGGAAGAGATTGGCCTGGAAGGCGTACGTGAGCATGTGGCGGTGGTGTTGCAGCATCCGGCGCTGTTCAACGACACGGTGCGCGCCAACCTGTGCATGGGCCGGGAGCGGGGCGATGACGCCTGCTGGCGCGCCCTGGAAATTGCTCAGCTGGCCGACACCATTCACGGCTTGCCGCAAGGTCTGGACAGCATCGTCGGCCGCTCCGGTGTGCGCCTGTCTGGCGGTCAGCGTCAGCGTCTGGCCATTGCCCGTATGGTGCTGGCCGAGCCGAAAGTGGTGATTTTGGATGAGGCCACCTCGGCCCTGGACGCCGCTACCGAATACGCCTTGCACCAGGCGCTCAACCAGTTTCTGCATGGCCGCACCACGCTGATCATCGCTCACCGCCTGAGTGCGGTTAAGCAGGCCGATCGGGTGCTGGTGTTCGACGGCGGCAGCATCGCCGAAGACGGCGGCCACCAGGAGTTGATTGCCGAAGGCGGGCTCTACGCCAAGCTCTACGGCCATCTGCAGCACTAAAAAAGCATTAAACGCACCGTTATTTCGCGGGCATGGCCTGCTCCTACCCGCGTAGGAGCGGGCCATGCCCGCGATTTGTTGTGAGTTTCAATCAGGCCTGAGTCCCTGCGACCTCGCACCTGGCAGTTAAATCGACCGCTTTGTAAATCTATCGTTACGCATGGTGAGTGCTTTCGGTCAGCATTCCCGCTGTTTCTCTAGCTGTATTAAAAACTTGCCGAAAGCCATGGCCAAGCCTGGGGCAGGGCGCTCTGGGCTGGCTTGTTAGCGGGCCTGTGCTCGGTTGTTATGAGGTCAATCCCGCTGACGCAGCGGCTGATCAAAACAACAACGAGGAGGCGCAATGAACGCCGTGAACAAGATCGAACAGCACAACCCTATCGGTACCGACGGCTTCGAGTTCGTTGAATACACCGCGCCGACCCCGGAAGGCATCCAGCAGCTGCGTGAGCTGTTCACTGCCATGGGCTTTACCGAAACCGCCAAGCACCGCTCGAAAGAGGTCTGGCTGTTCCAGCAGAACGACATCAACTTCGTGCTTAACGGCAGCCCCATCGGGCACGTGCGCGAGTTCGGTCTTAAACACGGCCCGAGTGCCTGCGCCATGGCCTTCCGCGTGCAGAACGCCGCTCAGGCAGCGGCTTATGTGGAATCCCAGGGCGCCAAACTGGTCGGTAGTCACGCCAACTTCGGCGAGCTGAACATCCCCTGCGTCGAGGGTATCGGCGGCTCCTTGCTGTATCTGGTGGACCGCTTCGGCGACAAGAGCATCTACGACGTCGATTTCGAGTACATCGAAGGCCGCACGCCGAACGACAATGCGGTCGGGCTGAAAGAGCTGGACCACCTGACTCACAACGTCAAACGCGGGCAGATGGATGTGTGGTCAGGCTTCTACGAGCGCATCGCCAACTTCCGCGAGATCCGCTACTTCGACATCGAAGGCAAGCTCACCGGCCTGCTGTCGCGCGCCATGACCGCGCCGTGCGGCAAGATTCGCATCCCGATCAACGAGTCGGCCGACGACAAGTCGCAGATTGAGGAATTTATCCGCGAGTACCAGGGCGAGGGTATCCAGCATATCGCCCTGAGCACCGAAGACATCTACGCCACCGTGCGCCAGCTGCGCGCCAATGGCGTGCAATTCATGGTCACCCCCGGCACCTATTACGACAAAGTCGACACCCGCGTGGCCGGGCATGGCGAGCCGACGGATGTACTGCGCGAACTGAGCATCCTGATCGACGGCGCGCCGGGCGATGACGGCATCCTGCTGCAGATTTTCACCAATACAGTGATTGGCCCGATCTTCTTCGAGATCATCCAGCGCAAGGGCAACCAGGGCTTTGGCGAGGGCAACTTCAAAGCGCTGTTCGAGTCCATCGAGGAAGACCAGATCAAGCGCGGCGTGATTTCCGCGGACTGATAGCGGGTTCGGCCCCGCAACCGGGGCCGGGTTTATCCACGATGGAGTTCTGTTATGAGCCGTAACTGGATCAGTTTTCCCCTGCGTGAAGGCGAGTGTTCGCGTCAGGCGCACTGCGACTTTCCCGAAGGCACTTACGAGCGCGAGATGGGCCGCGAGGGTTTCTTCGGGCCTACGGCGCACTTGCACCACAAGCATCCACCCACTGGCTGGATCGATTGGCAGGGGCCGCTGCGCCCGCATGCGTTCAACTTCAATGATATTTCCAGCGAGCGCGACTGCCCGCTTGCCGCGCCGCTGACCCTGCATAACAGCGATGTGAAGCTGCGCGTGTGGAAAACCCACGGCGCCATGCGTCATCTGGTGCGCAACGCCGATGGCGATGACCTGCTGTTTATCCATGAGGGGGCAGGGCACTTCTACTGCGACTTTGGTCATTTGACCTACCGCGATGGCGATTACCTGCTGATTCCGCGTGGCACCGCCTGGCGCATCGAGGCCAGCGAGCCGACCTTTATGCTGCTGATCGAAAGCACCGACGGTGCCTATCAGCTACCGGACAAGGGCCTGCTCGGCCCGCAGGCGATCTTCGATCCGGCGGTGCTCGATCATCCGCGTATCGATGACGCCTTCAAAGCCCAGCAGGACGAGAACACCTGGCAGATTCGCATCAAGCGCCGCGGCCAGATCAGCACCGTGACCTATCCCTACAACCCGTTGGATGTGGTCGGCTGGCATGGCGATAACACCGTGGTGCGCCTCAACTGGCGCGATATTCGCCCGCTGATGAGCCACCGTTATCATCTGCCGCCGTCGGCGCACACCACCTTCGTGGCCAATGGTTTTGTGATCTGCACCTTTACCCCTCGCCCGGTGGAAAGCGACCCCGGCGCGCTGAAGGTGCCGTTCTATCATAACAACGACGACTACGACGAAGTGCTGTTCTACCACCGTGGCAACTTCTTCAGCCGCGACAATATCGAGCAGGGCATGGTCACTCTGCATCCGTGCGGCTTCCCCCACGGCCCGCATCCCAAGGCGCTGAAAAAGGCGCAGACCGATCCGGCCACCTTTATCGATGAAGTGGCGGTGATGATCGATACCCGCCGCGCCCTGGAAGTCGGCGAAGCCGCCGCCGGGGTGGATGTTCCCGAATATGTGAATTCCTGGCGTGCGCCGGGCAAGGAATCCTGATGAAACTCGCATCACTGAAGCAAGGCCGCGACGGTGTACTCGTCGTGGTGTCCCGCGATCTAAGTCGCGCCACTGTAGTCCCGGCGATTGCCGTTACCCTACAAGCCGCGCTGGATAACTGGGCAGCGGCAAAGCCCAAGCTGGAGGCTGTGTATCAGCGTTTGAACGATGGTCTGGAAGAGGGCGCGTTTGCCTTCGATCAGGCGGCCTGCCACAGCCCATTGCCGCGCGCCTATCACTGGGCCGACGGCAGCGCCTACGTCAATCACGTGGAGCTGGTGCGCAAGGCGCGTGGCGCCGAAATTCCGGAAAGCTTCTGGCATGACCCGCTGATGTACCAAGGCGGTGCCGACTGCTTTATCCCGCCGCATAGCCCGATTCAGATGGCCGACGAAGCCTGGGGCATCGACCTGGAAGCCGAGATTGCGGTGATCACCGATGACGTGCCGATGGGCGCGACCGCTGCCGAGGCCGCCGGGCATATCCAGCTGCTGATGCTGGTCAACGATGTGTCACTGCGTAATTTGATTCCCGGCGAACTGGCCAAGGGCTTCGGTTTCTACCAGAGCAAGCCGTCGTCGAGTTTCTCGCCTGTGGCGATCACCCCGGATGAGTTGGGCGACACCTGGCGTGATGGCAAGGTGCATCGGCCGCTGGTGTCGCATATCAACGGCGCGCTGTTCGGCCAGCCGGATGCCGGCGTGGACATGACCTTCAACTTCCCGACCCTGGTCTCCCACGCCGCCAAGACCCGGCCGTTGTGCTGCGGCACCATCATCGGTTCCGGCACCGTGTCGAACTACGACCGCAGCGCGGGTTCCAGCTGCCTGGCAGAGAAACGCATGCTAGAAATCATCGAGAGCGGCGAGGCGAAAACCCCGTTCCTCAAGTTCGGTGACCGGGTGCGCATCGAAATGTTCGACGCCGCCGGCCATAGCCTGTTCGGCGCCATCGACCAGGCGGTGGAGCGTTATGAACACTGAGTTGACGCTCTACGGCTACTGGCGATCCAGCGCGGCCTACCGGGTGCGTATCGCGCTTAATCTCAAGGGTCTGGCCTACCAGCAAGTACCGGTACATCTGGTTAAGGACGGCGGTCAGCAGCATTCGGCCGAGTATCAGGCGCTGAATCCGCAGGAGCTGCTGCCCTTGCTGGTGGACAAAGGCAACGGCGGGGTGCGCATCGCCCAGTCGCTGGCGATTCTTGAATACCTTGATGAGGTGTTTCCGACGCCGGCGCTGCTGCCCAGCGATCCGGCGCAGCGTGCTCAGGTGCGCGCTCTGGCTCTGCATATCGCCTGTGATCTGCATCCGCTGAACAACCTGCGGGTGCTGCAGTATCTGACCGGAGAGCTTGGGGTGGGCGAGCCGGCCAAGGACGTTTGGTATCGCCATTGGCTGCACAAGGGGCTGGCTGCGGTCGAGGCTGGGCTGGCGGTATTCAATGATCGCCTGTCACTCGGCGAACGGCCCGGATATCTGGAAGCCTGTCTGGTTCCACAGCTGTATAATGCGCGCCGTTTTAACTGTGACCTTGATGCGTACCCGCGCATCCTCGCCATGGCGGCGCGTTGTGAGTCTCTGGATGCCTTTAAACAGGCGGCGCCGGAGGTGCAACCCGACGCTCAGTGATCCCAGCCGGCTTCGCCGCCGCTAGGGTCAGGCGAATCCGGCTCCATAAAAGCCTTGCCACTCCGCCGCGCCACAAGCGCTGCGGGTTCTATTTCGTCACAGATAAAAACAAACAGGTGACGCATGACCCGTGAAAAACCGAAGAACCTCTGGCTCTCGCGCTGGGGCTTTATTCTTGCTGCAACCGGCTCCGCTGTGGGCCTGGGCAATATCTGGAAATTCCCCTACATCACTGGCGAATACGGCGGTGGTGCGTTTGTACTGATGTACCTGGCCTGCATCCTGGCCATCGGTATTCCGGTGATGATGACCGAGATCGCCATTGGCCGGCGCGGCCGTGGCAGCCCCATCGATGCGATTGGTCGGGTGGTCAAGGAAAACGGCGGCAACCCACTGTGGAAAGCGGTCGGCGGCATGGCCATGCTGGCCGGCTTTATGATCCTGTGTTTCTACGTGGTAGTAGCCGGTTGGGCCTTTGCCTATACATGGAAGATGCTCGACGGCTCCTTGGCGGCCACCAGTGTCGAACAGTTGGGCGGGGTATTCGAAGCGCATAACGCCAACCCATGGCAACTCGGTGGCTGGAGCGTGTTGGTGGCGCTGCTGACCCTGTGGATTGTCGGCAAGGGCGTGCAGGCTGGTGTCGAAAAAGCCTTTCGCTGGATGATGCCGGGCCTGGCTGTAATGCTGATCGTACTGGTCGGCTATGCCTTCACCAGTGGCAGCTTCAAGGCCGGCTTTGATTTCCTGTTTACCTTCGATGCCTCGAAAATTACAGGCGAAGCGTTGCTGGCGGCTCTGGGCCATGCCTTCTTTACCCTGAGCCTGGCCTCCGGTGCGATTCTCACCTACGGCTCCTATATTCCCGACGGCCAGTCGATTACCCGTACCACCTTTATGGTGGTGGTCTGCGACACCTGCGTGGCGCTGCTGGCGGGGCTGGCGATCTTCCCGATCATATTCGCCAACGGCATGAGTCCGAGCGCGGGACCTGGCCTGATCTTTATGAGCTTGCCGCTGGCCTTCCAGCAGATGCCGTTTGGCACTGTCTTCGGTGTGTTGTTCTTCGCCATGGTGTCGGTGGCGGCGCTGACCTCGGCCATCTCGATGATCGAGGCACTGGTTGCCTATCTCAACGAGAAATACGGCGTCAGCCGGGTCAAGGCCGCTGCCGCGTCCGGTGCGGTGCTGCTGGTGATCAGTCTGCTGGCGATGCTCTCGTTCAACCTGCTGGCCGGTTGGACGCCGCTGGGCAAGAACTTCTTCGACTGGCTGGATTACCTGACTTCGCGCTGGATGATGCCGCTGGGCGGGATCTTCATGGTGCTGCTGGCCGGTTACGCCCTGCGCGATGAAATCATGCGTGATGAGCTGAACCTGCCGCCGCTGGGCTATGCACTTTGGCTGTTTATGGTGCGCTACGTCAGCCCGGTGCTGATCATGGTGGTGTTCCTCCACGCTCTGGGCTGGTTGATGTTTGACCCGATTGCCCAGTGGTACTGGATTGCTGGCGCCATTGGCTTGCTCGCGGTGCTCGGTGAAGTGCTGCGACCACGAGTCGTACCGGCGCTTGCCGGGCGTTAATCACGCCAAGCTGAGCCGCAATAGAGAAGGGCGCACGGGCAAAAGCCGTGCGCCTTTTTTCTTATTTACAGATTGGTCCGCCATAACCTTGGCGTGGGCTTTTTGGCGATAAATCGCCACTCTCGGTAAGGCATCAGCGGAAACATGCCGATAAGCCGGGTTATCCGCAGCTTTCGACCTTTGGCTTTATCTCGCTGAACAACGGTCAACGGCTCTGGCTCGGGCCTTGGCGCTGATACCTAAGCCCGGGTCAGGCCTCTGGCGCAAGGGTTGCAATAAAGCGGGGCTAAACTGCCATCAGTTGTTTATGAGCTTGCCTAGGCCGCCATCACGCCGCCTTGCTGCGCTCGATAATAAAAACGGAGTTGTTGCTATGTCCTCTTCTGCCGCGCGTCTGTTCGCCGATCTGTCTGTCGGAAAAAAGCTTATGTGTGGCTTCGGCCTGGTGCTGTTGCTCACAGTTGCCGTTACCGGCAGTGGCTTTCTGGCAGTGCAAGCCGTGTTGGATGGGCATGCCAGTACCAGTGGTTTGTCGGCAATCGATGCGCAGGTGTTGCAGGCGCGCCGCGCCGAGCGTGATTTTGCTCTGCGGCAGAACAGCGAGGCCGCCGCGCAGGTGCGTGAGCAGTTGGATCGGGTCGGCGCCACGCTCGCTCAGCAGCTGGCGGCCGCTTCCGGCGCCGATCAGGCGCGTCTGCAAAGCATGCAGCAGGCCATCGATGACTATCGCCGGCAGTTCGACAGCTTTGTCGAGCAGCAGAACAATGCCCGCGCGGCACGCACGCAGATGCGTGAAGCGGCGGGTGAGGCACGTGACCAGTTTGATGTGATCGAGCTGGATATGTATGACGCCGTGCGTGAGCTGCGCCTGGAAGGTGACAAGCTGCGCGGCAGCGACCCGCTGACTCTTGCGGAAACCGCCTCCGGCCTGAGCAAACGCATGCTCGATCTGCGCGGCCATGAGAGCCAGTACATCATCGATGGCTCGGCCGAGGCCCTGGAAGAGTGGACCTACATAAACGACGACCTGCAAACCGTCGCACGCAGCCTGATGGTTTGGCTGGATGACGATCAGAAAGGCGCCATCGAAACGGCTTTGAAGGCGTTGACCCTCTATCAGCAGGCATTCACTAATTACCAACAGGTACGCGGGCAGAGCCAGCAGAGCGAAGTGGCGATGGTTGAGCGTGCCCAGGCGGTGTTGGCCCTGGTGGATGAAGCCAAGGTCCAGCAGGAGCAGGCCATGGCCGCTGATAGCCGCCAGGCCATGCTGTTGCTCGGCGCGATGGGCATTGCGGCGGTGATTATCGGCATGCTGGCGGCGCTGACTATCTCCCGCTTGATTGTTGCGCCCTTGCAGCAGACCGTGGTGTTTGCCCAGCGCATTGCCGCTGGCGACCTGACCCATGACCTGCCACAGGATCGTCGTGACGAGCCTGGCCAACTGATGGCGGCCATGCAAGTGATGAGCGTGAGCCTGCGCACCCTGGTCGGCCGTATTGGCGGTGGCGTCAGCCAGATTGCTGCTGCCGCCGAGCAGCTGTCGGCGATTACCGCGCAGACCAGCGTTGGTGTGCAGAACCAGAAGATGGAAACCGAACAGACCGCCACTGCTATGCATGAAATGGCTGCAACCGTGCAGGAAGTGGCGCAGAACGCCGAGCAGGCTTCTTTGGCCGCCCGCGCCGCCGATCAGGAAGCGCAACAGGGCAACCAGGTGGTGCAACAAGCTGTCAGCCAGATCAGCAGCTTGGCCAGCGAAGTTGAAGAGTCTGCCGAAGCGATTGCCGCGCTGAATCAGGAAAGCGCTCGAATTGGCGGTGTGCTGGAGGTAATTCGCAATGTCGCCGAACAGACCAATCTGCTCGCGCTGAACGCCGCCATTGAAGCCGCGCGGGCCGGCGAGCAGGGGCGTGGTTTTGCGGTGGTGGCCGATGAAGTACGCGCCCTGGCGAAGCGCGCGCAGGACTCTACCGAAGAAATTGAAGGTCTGATCGCCAGCTTGCAGCGCCTGGCCAAGGGCGCCGTGGACAAGATGGACAGCAGCCGCAATCTGACGCAGCGCACTGTCACTCTGGCCGGCGAAGCTGGCGCTGCACTGGGCCGTATCACTCAGGCGGTGAGCACCATTGAGCAGATGAACCAGCAAATTGCTGCGGCCGCCGAAGAACAGAGCGCGGTGGCGGAAACCATCAGTGAAAGCGTGACGCGGGTGCGCGATATCGGCGAACAAAGCGCCAGTGCCAGTCAGCAAACAGCAACATCCAGTGCCGAACTGGCGCGCTTGGGCGTTGAGTTACAGGGGCTTGTGGCGCAGTTCCGCAGCTGATTGAGGTGCGAAACTCACCGAGCGGTTGGGCTCGGTGGGCTGACCAAGGGCATTGAGTAACCGGCTCAGCGCGTGGCTCAGGTCTGAAATTGCAGCACTGCGTTCTGCATGCTGCGCGCAACACGGTCGAGGCTTTGCGCCGCATTGGCCAACTCATTGACGGTGCGGCTGTTTTGTTGCGACATCTGCGCGATATGTTCGACTTGCTGTGCCACTTCACTGCTGGCACGGCTCTGCTCGTTGATGGTTTGCGATATTTCTTCCACCACTTCAGCTGCACGGTGCGCGCCGCCACGGATTTCGTTGATCGACTCACCGGCTTGACGAGCCAGCGCCACGCCATCACTGACCCGAGTGACCCCCGTCTGCATGCTGTTCACTGCTTGTTCGGTGCTACTACGGATGCGTTCGATCATCCCGGTGATTTCTTGGGTCGATTGCGCGGTACGTGCGGCGAGGTTACGTACTTCATCGGCTACCACGGCAAAGCCACGACCTGCTTCACCGGCGCGAGCAGCCTCAATGGCCGCGTTAAGTGCGAGCAGGTTGGTCTGTTCGGCAATGCTTTTGATCACCTGAATGATCGAGTGAATTTCTTCGGACGATTCGCCCAGCGCGGTGATGGTGGCGCTGGATTCATTGACGGCTTCGGCGATCCGGCTCATGCCATCGACCACGCCCATGATGACCTGGCCGCCGTTACTGGCCAGGTGTTCCGAGTGCGAAGAAATTTCCTGAGCATTGCGAGCATGGCCGGCAATTTGTTCGATGTTTTGCATCATCTGTTCCATCGCGCCAGCCATGCTGCTGGCGCTTTGTGATTCTTCTGTGGTGCTGTGCACGATGCTCTGCGAGGCACCGTTGAGGTTGCGCGCTGTTTGCTGCAACTGCTCACCTTCCTGGCGAATGTCATCAATCATTTGCCGAAGGTTGGTTTGCATATCCGCCAGTGCTTGCTGCAGCTGCCCGGCTTCATCGTTACTGTCGATGGTGATGGTGCTACGCAGGTTGCCTTGAGCAATATTGCGCGCCACCCCGATGATTTTCTCCAGTGGGCGCAAAACGGCTTTCATTAACTGGGTGGTGAGCAGGCACAGCAGGCAGCAGACCATCAGAATGCCGCCAATCAGCAACCAGGCCGCCTGTTGCACGGCGGCCTCGCCGTCGCTACGGGTTTTTGCCGAGTGCGTTTCGATCAGGCCGCTGAGGGCTTCGTTCTTTTCTTCCAGGTCGCCAAAGCTGGCATCGAAGGCCGCCATCTGTTGCCGTGCGGCCTGTGGGTCAGTCAGAGCCAGATTGACGATGCCCTCGGCCTGCTGAATGTAGCTGGCCAGGGCCGGCTGCGATTGGCTGATGGCCTGGCGAATATCCGCACTGAGCGGCAGTTTGGCGTTGTCATTCAGGGTACGGGTAAACCATTCGCTGTGCTCGCGTAGGTCATCGCGTACTTGGGTGACCGCCGCGCTGTCAGCGGGGTCGATATAGAAGGCGGCGAGTACATCGGCGCGCAGGGCGTCATGCATCATGTCGCCCTCCAGGTGGTTGCGCAGGGCGCTGACGCTCAGCTGATTCTCGTTGAGGGCACTGGCCAGCCGGGTTTGCCCCCAGAAACCAATGCTACCCAGCAGGGTGGCTGCGAGTACGCTGATAGCACCACAGGCGATCATTTTCTGCCGGATATTCATGGCTAGACTCCAACGGATAGAGGTTGGAGTTCAGCCTAGACCATGCGCAGCATCTCTGTAGGGCCGGCCCATGCAGGCTGGCAGGTGCGATTATGGCAAGTCGCTGCTGGCCAGTGGCACTTTACGTAACTCATCAGCCCAGACCAGCAGCGGTACTTGCACCTCAGGCTGCCAGATGCGCGCCCAGAGCAGCTGCAGGCGTGATACATCGCCGCGTTCTACCGGCAGGCGCTGGATGTTGTCATGTACGCGCCATTGGCCGTTTTCCAGGGTGGCGAAGTCGAAGCGGAAGGGGTGGAAACCGGTCATGCCCAGGCGGATATCGGTCACGACCAAGTGATTGCCGAGCTGGTCATAGCGCAGCACACCATTGGTAAACCAGGCCAGTCGGGCATGCGCCGGCGAATCTGCCAGCGCTGCTGCCAGGTGCCTCCCCCGGGGGATGCGCTCGAGCACCGGTGGCGTATCGTCAAACCAGCTGACCAGCGCCTCGTGGTAATCGTCGCCATCCAGAACGATCACCCGCCACAGCAGGCTGTTAAACGGCGTGGTGGTGCTGAAGATTTGCTGAGCTTCGATGCCCTGACGCGCCAGTTCGGCTTCCACGCGTTGCTCGGCCATGTACTTACCCGCGACGGTAAAACCTAGGTACAGCGAAGAAACCAGCAAGGCCAGTGCGGGCGCCTTGGTGGCCGTCTTCTGCCCAGTGGTGTCGCGTAAGCCATAAAGCAGCCCGAGCGCCACGGCGATGCACAGTGGCACGGTGTAGAGCGGGTCGATAATAAAGATGCTCGACCATGCAGTTGGCACAGGGGTTAGCGGCCAGAGCAACTGGGTGCCGTAACTGGTAAAGCTGTCGAGCAATGGGTGGGTAATCAGCACCAGCCATACCGTCACGAACAGACGTTGGGCGGAATAACCAGGGTGGTTGCGAAAGCGTCGTGTGATCCACGTCAGGAACAGCGCGAGACCGGTGAGGACAAACAGCGAATGGCTGAATCCCCGGTGATAGGTCATGTCAGCCACGGCGTCGCCATAATCGATGACCACATCCAGATCTGGCAATGTGCCGAGCATGGCGCCATAAAGCAGCGCCTTGCGCCCCTGCCAACGACCGAGCAGTGCGCCCTGAATAGTGGCGCCCAGTACCGCCTGGGTTATCGAGTCCATGACTGATCTCTGAATTAAACAGGCGGCTAAATTAGCCGAACGTCCAAGTTTTGGCAGCGGCTAATTTTCAAGCAAAGGTTTCAGTGGCGCACGTGATGGTCATGCACTTCTTGGGCGCTGAAGAGTAGCTGCGGGCGGTTTTCGCTATACCAGGCGATCAAGCCAGGCAAAGCCATCGGCCTGCCGTAGAAGTAGCCTTGGGCATAGTCGCTGCCAAGCGAGCGAATCTGCTGGTCATCAGCACGGTCTTCAATGCCCTCGCAGATGACGCTGAAATTGAAACCGTGACACAGCTCGATAATGCTGCGCACAACCCTCTGCATTTGCAGATCCTGGCTGATGCCCTGGATAAAGGATTTATCAATTTTTATGCGCTGCACTTTTAAGCTGCTGAGGTAGGAGAGCGAAGAGTAACCGGTGCCGAAATCATCCAGTGCAATATCAACGCCTAGTGCATTTATCTGCTGCAGAATGCCTTGGCACTCATTGAAATTGGCCACAGAAATCGACTCGGTCATTTCCAGCAGCAACTGGTCTGCGCTTATAGGCGCATCTGCTAGCCATTTGGCCAGGCTGTTAGGTAAGCGTGGGGTGAACTGGGAAGGCGATACGTTGATAGAAAAGTACAGATGCTCGCGCATCTCGTCCGGCAGCTTATAAAGATCCTGCTTCAGTCGTTGCAGCAACCAGCGGCCAAACGGTAAGCCAAGCTGATTATTCTCGGCCAGTTCCACGACTTCCAGCGGCGAGATGTAACCCATGCTTGGATGGTTCCAGCGCAGTAACACCTCAACGCCCATGACATCTTGCTTGAGCCCGAGAATCGGCTGGTAATGCAGCGCCAGGCCGGGGAACGTGCCATTTATGGCGCGGCGTAGATCGCTCAGCAGCTGCTGGCTGCGCAGATAACGGTTGTTAATTTCTTCATCGAATACCTTGAGCCCACGGGTGTGGCTCAGGCGCATTTCGCGTGTAGCAAGCGTTGCGCAGTAGTAGAGCTTTTCGATGCTGTGGGTATTGTCGCTGTTGAATACGACGCCAATGCGAGCGTTGACCTGAAAAAGCTGCTTATCACTCTGGAAATCAAAGCTCAGGGCTTTTGTCAGCGCTTTAAGGGTTTCAATGACCAAGTCAGCAGGGAAGCGTTCACTGAATGTCATAAGGAACTCATCACCGCCAACGCGCGCAATAAAGCTGCCTTCGGGTTTTAACTGGTTCAAGGTCTGGCCAATTCTTTCCAGTAGACGATCGCCTGCCTCATGGCTGATGGTTTCGTTGACCGTACGAAAGTTGTTCATCTCGATTACGGCAACTGCGCTGTATGCAGTGGGGCTGACACTGCCGGTTTGCAGTGCCAATAGGCTTTGGCGGTTGGGTAGCTGAGTCAGGGCGTCGTTGCGCGCAAGAAAGTTGTTGCGGCGGCTTTCAAAGAACAGCAGCGACAGCAGGGCTCCGCCGCAAAACAGTAAACCGAGCAGAAGGCCTTGAGTCAGAAAGCGCTGGGCATGAGCTTCATCGACGATACTGGCCGCCTCTGGGCCCGTGAAATTGCGCACAATCAGTCGTCGAATGGGCTGTTGATACTGGCTATAAGCCGTAATCAATTGCTCGATTTGCTCGCTAGGCTGCAGTTGGGGCGCAAACAGCAGAGCTTCATCCTGTTTCAGCTGGTTCAGTAAGCTTCTTGCCAGCGCGGCGGCATCAAAGCGCTCGCGAATCGCACGGTTTTCTTCACCATTGAGGAAAACTTCCAAACGGTTCCAGAGCAAGTCGTAGTCAAGCTGCAGCTGTTCTGCCAGCAGCTTATCTGCCTGGAATAGTCGCAGGCTGGCATGAAACTTTAGAAATTCATGCTCAAGCTGGGCTAACGACCACGCAGATAGCTGGATACGGCTGGAGGTCAATTCTGCACTGCGCTGGCTGCTGATGAGTGATGCCGCGATACCAATGGCAAAGCCCAGTGTCACCAACAACAAAAAGACATAGCGCAGACGCCGCATCTGAATTACTCACTGATCTGCAGGGATTTGAGCTGCCAGACCATGGCGTGGTGGTGTTCTTCTTTGCGTAACTGCGGATAGTCGTTCAGTGGGTACATGATCCATATGGGCCCTTTGTCGCGTACACGCATCAATTGCTGATTGCGGCGGGTTGCCAAAATGACCGGGTACTCTAGCGAGGCATCACTGCTGAACTCAGTGCTGTAATCATTCAGTGCCGTTGCACTTATCTTGTTGCCTTTGGCGCCCAGGGCTGTGAGCAATTCACTCAGTCTGACACCTGAATAGCTGTCGGTGGTTTCAGTCCATGGGGTCATGGTGCTGACAACGCTCTGCGGCAGAGCATCCAGGCGTTGCAGGTCAAAATAGGCAGTGCCACTGGGGCAGCAGTCCAGTTCGCCGCTGATAGTCAGTATCAACGGCCCTGACGGTTGCTCCTGCCAGGAAGTCTCCGCCCAAGGCGCTGAACTGATAGTCAGTAAAACAAGTGTTGAAAACAGGCGGCGAGCGGAGAAGGTCATAAGGTGACTCCGTAGAAGAGGCAGGCACTACTGATACTGTCGCGCTGTTGGATTGTAGAACATAGCGAATGATATCACTGTGCCATTACTCTGCCGAAATCAATAGTGCAAATCGCCCCGCGCATTGGAATCTATGGCCTCTGCGCCAGAGCTCTCCTTGGCTACAGTCATAACTTAAAGAAGCTGACTTTGTCCGTTAGGCGATTGGCCAGGGTGGCCAGTTCACGGCTGGAAGCTGCCACTTGTTCGGAGCCGGAGGAGGTTTCCAGGGTGGCGCTGTGGATGCGGTTGATGTTCTGGTTGACCTCTTCAGCCACCGCACTTTGCTCTTCCGAGGCGCTGGCTATCTGCGCGTTCATTTCGTTGATGGCGGTGACTTCGCGGCGAATCTTGTTCAGCGCAGTCTCGGCCTGACCAGTCTGTTCGACGGTCTGTTGGGCCAGTTGACGGCTATTGCGCATCACTTCGGCGGCTTTGCCAGCACCTTCCTGTAGCTTGCCGATCATGCCGCGAATTTCCCGGGTGGAATCCTGGGTACGGGTAGCGAGGGAGCGTACTTCGTCGGCCACCACGGCAAAGCCTCGACCATGCTCACCCGCTCGTGCGGCCTCAATGGCGGCGTTAAGGGCGAGCAGGTTGGTTTGCTCGGCAATGGAGGTAATCACCTCGATGATTTTCTCGATGCTCTCGCTGTCCGTGGACACCTGCTGCACGCTTTCGGCAGCGCTTTCCAGGGTGCGCGCCAGGTTCTGGATGGCGCTGGCGGTAGCGCCGACCACTTGATTGCCGGTTGCGACTTCGCTGTCTGCGTTGCGGGTGGCGGAGGCTGCACTGGCAGCGTAGTTGGCCACTTCATTGACGGTGGCGGCCATCTGGTTGATGGCGGTGGCCATCTGCTCAGCCTCGCTGGATTGCAGGCGGATCTGCTTATTGTTGCTGTCGGATGTGGTCAGCAGTTGGTCTGAGGCCAGAGTCAGTTCGCTGGCGGCTCCGCGTACCTGGGTAATGGTATCAGCCAGGTGTTTGACCATGTCCTGCAGAGCGCCCATAACGCTGTCCGGATAGTGGGTCTGGATGCGTTGATTGAGTTCGCCATTGGCCAGGCGCTGAATAATCTCGGCGACTTTGTAGGGTTCGGCGCCCAGCGTGGATTTCAACTTGTTGATGATGATCAGTGACACGCCAATGCTCAGCAGCACGGCCGCAGCAGTAACCAGCAGTATCAGCAGGCGAAAGCCGCCGGCGGCCTCACGCACCGCACCAATATCCTGGCCGATTTCTTGTTCTTGATGGTCGATATAAGCATTGATGCGTTTGAGCCATTCGCGATAAGCCGGGGAGGCTTGCTCCATCAGCAGAGTTCTAGCTGCGTCCGTATCGCCTTGACTGCGCAGGCTGACCAATTGCTCGGTCAAGGCCAGGGTGCTGCGCTCAATAGTCTGAATATCGCTCAGAAGACGCTGTTCGGTAGCTGTTGGCGCTTGTTCGCGCAGCAAGCTGTCCATGGATCGGGCCGACTCTTGATAAAAGTCTTTAAGGCGTTGAATTTCGCTCAGTTGACGGTTCAGCGCCACATCGTTATCCACCAACACGGCATCGCGGATGGCGATGGCGCGATCATGCACGCTGCCACGAAAGTTGATGGCATAACGCTGCTTGAGCGAGGCCCCTTCACTGACTGCGGTCAGGGTCTCGTCGATAAAGCCAACGCGTATTACACCGATGAGGGTAATTAGGATCATCAGTGACAGGATCAAGCCAAATCCAAGGCTCAGGCGTTGCGCAATACTCAATTGTGATTGCATGAAATCGACTCCTCTTGCCCCTCGGGGCGGCGACTGCTTACTGCGTTAAGGGGAGGCTCAGCAGGTGGTGAGTACTCTCTTATGCAAATCCTATACAGATTAATTGCTTTGTACAATTTTGTTTTGGGTTTTAGCCATAGTGATCGATGGCCGGTAACGGCGCTGCACCGGAGTCCTTGAAATGGCCGTAATACCCGCAAATATGCGGTTTATTGCGGTTTATTGCGGTTTAGGAAGGGCGAATTGATCTGCCAAGCTGAGCAGACAGATCATCTGTCGGGTTATACAAAAGTTGTACAGGCTGAGCGTTAGGCTGTAATGGCCTTATGCCGATTGGTCATGAGCAGACCGCTGTATACGGCCTGGGTAGCCTTGATCAGAACGAGGCGAGTATGCGCCCCAGCACAGCCATCGCCTGTTCGCTCTGGGCATCCCAGGGGTGGCCATAGTTCAGGCGAGCGCAGTTGCCGAAGCGCCGGGTGGCCGAGAAGATCGGCCCTGGCGCCAGGCTGATGCCCTGGGCCAGGGCCAGTTGGAACAGGCGCAGTGCATCAACCTGCTCAGGGAACTCGAACCAGAGGAAATAGCCCCCGCTGGGGCGAGAGACTTTGGTCGTGGCGGGGAAATGGCGTGCGGCAGAGGCGAGCATTGACGCCTGTTGCGCTTCCAGAGCATGGCGCAGTTTGCGCAGGTGGCGATCGTAGCCGCCGTGCTGCAGGTAATCGGCCAGGGCGGCCTGGGCTGGTACGGAGGGGGAGATGGTGGTCATCAGCTTGAGCCGGCTGATCTGCTCGGCATAACGCCCGCCGGCCACCCAGCCAACCCGATAACCCGGGGCCAAGCATTTGGAGAACGAGCCGCAGTGCATCACCAGGCCGTCGCGGTCGAAGCTCTTGACGGGTTTAGGTGGTTGGCTGCCGAAGTACAGTTCTGCGTAAACGTCATCTTCTATAAGCGGTACTTGATGGCGATGGAGCACCTCATAAAGGGCGCGCTTTTTGACATCGCTCATGCTCGCGCCCAGCGGGTTCTGCAGGCTGCTCATAAACCAGCAGGCTTTGATTGGCAGGCTGGCCAGGCGCTCGCTGAGCACGTCCAGGTCGATGCCTTCACGTGGGTTGACCGGGATTTCCACGGCCTTGAGCTTCAAACGCTCCAGCACCTGCAGCGTGGCGTAAAAGGCGGGCGCCTCGATGGCCACCAAATCACCGGGTTGGGTGACGGTTTGCAGGCACAGATTGAGTGCTTCCATGGCGCCACTGGTGATCACCAGTTCTTCCAATGGCAGCATCACGCCGCTGACCATGTAGCGCAGGGCAATTTGCCGGCGCAGGCTGGGATTGCCCTCGGTCATGTCGGCAATCACCGCTTGTGGCTGCATGTCGCGCACGCTCTGGGCCATTGAACGGGCCAGGCGTGGCAGGGGAAATAGCTGTGGGCTGGGGAACGCCGAACCGAATGGCACAGTGCCGGGGTCTTTTAGCGACGCAAGGACTGAGAACACCAACTCGCTGACATCCACCTCGGTGGTCTGGGTCGGCTGCTGACTGGTTTCCGGCTCGGCCAGAGAATGCCGTGCCAGCTCACGGACGAAATAACCGGAGCGGGCGCGCGCCTGGATCAGGCCACGGTCTTCCAGCAGGTAATAGGCCTGGAACACCGTGGATGGGCTGACCCCATAGGTGCGGCTGGCGTGGCGCACCGAGGGCACTTTTTCGCCAGGCGCGAGCATGCCGCTGCGGATCAGTTCGGCAATCTGGTCGGCAAATATCTCGTAGCGTTTCATCGTGTCCGTAGGCGCGCGTTGCAGATTCGCGCACTCTACGGGGAGTTGCCTGACCATGCGACTGTCAGCGCCCACTGGGTGAGAGAAAGATGCTCTGCGTCTGTGCCTGCTCACGGGCATTGGTAAGGTTCTGGATCACGAACTGCACGGGTAGGGTGCTGGATATGGCCTGCTGGTTTTCCTGAATCACGGTCACCGGCACGTCGAGGATTTCCCCAGGGTTGAGCTGCAGTTGCGCAGGTGCCAGGAGGCGCAGATCAGGGCTGTTGGCCAGTGTCAGCGCATAGCGCTGTGGTTGCTGGGTCTTGTTGATCACCTTGAGCAGGTAGGTGTTCTCGATCTGCCCCAATTGGTTCTCACGGAACATGCTGCGGTCTTTGGCTGCATCAATGGACAGCATCGAGCGGTCATGCAATGCCCAGATGAAGACCCCGATCATCAACACCAACGCGATGCCGTAGCCAATCAGCCGTGGCCGAAGCCAGTGGGTTTTGCCACCCTGCAGTTCGCGTTCGGAGTAGTAGCCAACCAGGCCACGGGCATAGCCCATTTTGTCCATGATGGAATCGCAGGCATCGATGCATGCTCCGCAGCTGATGCAGTCGATCTGCAGGCCATCACGGATGTCGATACCGGTGGGGCACACTTGCACGCACATATAACAGTCTATGCAATCACCCAGTCCTTCAGCTTTGTGATCGCTTTCCTTCTTACGTGGGCCACGGCCTTCACCACGCGTGGCATCGTAGGCCACCAGCAGGGTGTCGTCGTCAAACATGGCACTTTGAAAGCGTGAGTAGGGGCACATGTGCACGCAGACTTTCTCACGCAGCCAACCGGCGTTCAGGTATGTGGCCGTCATAAAAAACAGTACCCAGACCAGCGTGCCGCTCTCTAGTTGAAAACTCAGCAGGTCGCGGGTGAGGTCACGGATTGGCGTGAAGTAGCCAATAAAGGTCAGGGCCGTGAGCAGGCTAACCGCCAGCCAGATGGCGTGCTTGGCACTGCGCCGCGCCAACTTGTTCAGCGACCAGGGGGCCGCATCCAGCTTGATCCTTTGGTGGCGTTCGCCCTCGGTGATCTTCTCCGCCCACATGAACACCCAGGTCCACACACTTTGCGGGCAGGTGTAGCCACACCATACGCGCCCAGCCACTACCGTGATGGCGAACAAACCGAAGGCGGCGATGATCAGTAATGCCGAGAGCAATATGAAGTCTTGCGGCCAGAAGGTTGCGCCGAAAATGTAGTAGCGGTGCTCGGCCAGGTTCCACAGCACCGCCTGCCGGCCACCCCAGTCCAGCCAGGCGGTGCCGAAGAAAATCAGAAACAGCAAACCTGCTCCGTACAGGCGCAGGTTACGAAAACGGCCGCTGAAACTGCGGGTATGAATCGGTCCACCCGCTTGTGAAGGCGTCAGGCGGATAGGTTGGCGCGGGTCGATGGTTTCGATGATCTGCGCAGGTATGCGTTCGCTCATTGCGGGCCTCGTCGGGCTTTATCAGGCGAGGGGCATAATGCGAGCACGTCTGTTTGAGTAACAGACTCAGGTTTTCAAATAAAAAGCGGATCAGATGCGCGGTGGCACCGTCGGTACTGGCAGTTCTGCGCGGTGCGAGTGATGACCACAGCACATTCACAGGGCAATGGCTGATGCACCAAGTGCCACAACCATGGGGCAACTCAGTATCGGCAGCACGAGTCAGGTCGCGCGTGAGTAGCAGGTAGGCATATTCAACAGCCGCAACTGCACGGGGTACTTATGTGATGTGGCTGCTGGTGATTGTATTGCGCCCACTGCGCTTGGAGCTGTACATGGCGCGGTCGGCGTTTTGCAGTAGCGTTTGCGCATCGCTGCCGTCGTGCGGGTACAGGCTTATACCGAGACTGGCCCTTACCTGAAGGTCTTTTCCATCAATTAACAGACGGTTTTGCAGCAGGGACAGGAGTTTCTGAGCTATTCCCAGCAGGGTCGCGCGGCTTTCCACCTCGTCAAACAGGATGACGAACTCGTCACCGCCCAGGCGGGCTACGGTATCTCCGCTACGGGTCACTGAGACCAGCAGGTGTGCCACGTTACTCAGCACCTCGTCACCAGCAGCGTGGCCATGGGTGTCGTTGATCTCCTTGAAGTGATCAAGGTCGACATAGAGCAACCCCAATAATTTCCCGCTGCGCTCTGCGTTGCTGATTGCATGTTCTAAACGATCGAAAAACAGGCGGCGATTGGGTAGCCCGGTCAATGGGTCGATATGCGCCATGCGCTGCAGCTCTTGCTGGTTAGTGTTGAGCTGGATGATCTGAGCAAGGATTTTCTCCTGCATGGCACGGATATCCCGGGCCAGCTTGCCGAGCTCGTCCGCCCGCTCGGTTGGCAGGGGCTGCAGGCTGAGGTCTTGGCTGAAGTGGGCTATCGCCAGGCCGATTTGGTTCAATGGGCGAATCATTTGTCGTGCAAGCCACAAGGACAGTATCAGGGTGATAAGGCCGAGCGCGGCGATGATCTGAATCAGGCGCTGATCGAGTGCTTGGGATGCTTGCAGAATATGTTTTTCGGGAACCGCTAGACCGAGGAGTAAATGATTACTTTCGGCTTCGATGCTGATGGTCGTGAATGCCGCCAGTCGTGAGGGCTGTTCGCGTTTAGCGGGCAGAATGCCAAGCATGCTGCTGCTTTTACCGCTCAGCAGCGTAAGAATCTCCGGCAGCTGCGCTTGCAGCATGGCAATAGAGCCTTGATCTTGGGATTGCTCGCGCTCTGGATTGAGGAGTAATTCGCCCTGGCTGTTGGCTAAAAAAAACTGGTAGTAGTCGGGTAGCTCGCGCTTTAGCCGGCTGAACAGCGTTTTAACGTCGATGCTCAGCACGATCACCCCCACTGCACGGGGTTCGTTTGTCCAAATGGGGCTGGCGATGTGCAGCGTTAAGGCTTTGTCGGGATCCAGGCGCGAAGGGGCTATCTCAGAGAAAAATTGCTGGCCGGGCGACAGTTTCAGCGTTTTGAATACATAGGGAATGTGGCCCTTTTCTTGTAATGCAGTGCTGGTAACGATGCCCTGACGATCAACATTGATGCGTTCTAAGCCATAGTTTTTGGCTTCGATCAGGCGAATCCGTTGGTACTCGGGGTGAGCATCCAGCATCGAGGTGAACAGCCTGGCTAACTCCTCTACCTCCTTGCTGTTATTCGGCATGTCTTGCAGCACTTCAACCGGTTGCGATTGGTCGCTCAGTACCTTTAGGTCTCTGGTGAAATTTTCCAGACTGATCTGCAGGTTGCGTCCCAGCACTTGGTTGGCCAGCAGCAGGTCGCGTTTGGCAGCCGCAATCAATATTTGCTTGCTGCTGCTGAGCGAGTAGTAACTGGCAATACCGCCCAGCAGCAAGCCGAACATGCAAAGCAGTACGGTGAGTTTATTGCCCAGGCGTAATTTCAAGGCAGCACCACATTTTCCGGACGATCACCGGCGAGTATGGATTTCCAGAGCTTGGCGCGCAGTTCGGCGTTTGCCACCGGCTCTAGCCAAATCAGGCGCAGAGGAGCACTGGAGGCTTGCAGGGTACGCAGTGTGTTTTCCAGGCCATGGCGCTCGGTCAGAGCACCGCTGACTTGCGGTTCCAGGGTGTAGTTGATCCATTGTTCAGCCAGGTCACGGTTGGGGGTGGTGCGGGTAATGGCCCAGCAATCGAGCCAGGCAAGAGCACCTTCCTGGGGGATCACGTAACCCACATCAGCGCCCGCATCTTGGAGTAACTTGAGTTGCTGGCGACCGTAGTTGGCGTACATCAAGGCAATGGAGTTTTGCATGAACAGGCTGACGGACTCTTCTGGCAGGCTGTAGAAGCTCAACACGTTGCGCCGCAGTGCAATAAGCTTGTCTACGGTGGCGGGCATGTCTTCGCTGGGGATGGCGAAGGGCGGTTTAGCCAAGGTTTGCCGGGCCAGGGAGAAGTTATGACTGCTGCCGTCATAGGCCAGCACTTGGCCCTGCCAGCGTGGGTCCCACAGGCTGTTGATGGAGGTCGGTGGGCGGCTCATCATTTTGCGGTTATAGATCAACCCCATCTCGCCATAGGCATACGGAACGCCATACGCCTGCCCATCGTGCATCAAGCCTGGGATGTCATTGAGTTGACGGAACTGTTGAAGCTGGCGGCTACGCTGGGTCAAATTCGATAAGCGCAGAGGCTGTAGTAGTTGCTGCTGCACGAAATAGTTAATTTCTGAGGTGTTGGCCGCAATCACATCGTAATGTTGGCCGCCGTCCTTACTCAATTTCAGGCGCAACTCATCATCGTTGCCGACAAGGGTGACTTCCACGTCGGCGTCATAGCGTTCGGCAAAGGCGTCGACTAAGTCCGCATCGGCATAGCCGGGCCAGGCCAGCACGCGTAGCAGCGGTTTGGCGTGTAATGATGAGCAAAACAGGGTTAACAGGACCAAGGTCAGGAGCGAGCGGAGTGGCATAGCAATGGCCTCTGTTTTTCCACAGTCTAGGTCACTCATAGCCTAGTGCAGTAGCGCCTTTTGCTTGTTTAACGGGAATGGTTTTCCGAGCCATATCAACCGTCTGGCTGTTTACAGCTAATGCGTTTACTTCGTATTTCCTTCTCATGCGTTTGCAACGCTCTGTGCCAATGGCGCGTGCTCGCGACAGGCGTCATGTGTAGCCGTTAACGGCGATGCTGGGCGCGCAAATAAACGATGGTCGAGAGCCCCGTAAACCGTTCTCTAAACCATCTGATGCGTATTTTTGTGGGGGATGTGCCGCTGTTTAGGTGTGGGGCCCGGGTTTTGTGTGGTCATCGACAACCTAATAGGGCCCGTGACAAGCCACCAAGGCGATTGAACCGCTTCCTTGCTTGGCCGCCGCGCGCATTGCGCTTAGCGGCATTATGTCGACAGGCAGCGCTGCGAGTTATCCTGTGCGCCCTGGTTTCTGAACTTGTACGCCATGCTGATCATTTCCAATAGCGTTCACCTGCCCGACTATGAGGTCGAGTTGACCGCCATTCGTGCCCAGGGCGCCGGTGGGCAGAACGTCAATAAGGTGTCCAGCGCGATCCATCTGCGTTTCGATATCCAGGCATCCAGCTTGCCACCGTTCCATAAGGAGCGGCTGCTGGCGTTGCGCGACGGGCGCATCACCGCCGAAGGTGTGGTGGTTATCAAAGCCCAGCAGTACCGCACCCAAGAGCAGAACCGCGCCGACGCGCTGGAGCGTCTGGCCGAGCTGATTCGCAGCGCCGCTAAGACTGAGAAAGCTCGCCGTCCGACCAAACCGACCCTGGGTTCGAAAAAGCGCCGCCTGGAAGGCAAGAGTATCCGCGGTACGATCAAGGCCGGGCGTGGCAAGGTCGACTTCTAATAACCTGCTTAAAGTTGGCTGCGTGGTAAGACAGCCGTTTCCAGCTTATTTTCGTGAGTAAAGGCAGTGTTTTCAGGCGTGAATATTTGACTAATATGCATGAATGAAAACGACCCTTGATGAACTGCTGGCCTTTGTTAGCGTGGTAGACGGTGGCTCGATCAGTGCCGCTGCCGAACAACTGACGCAGACGGCTTCCGGTGTCAGCCGTGCGCTGAGTCGGCTGGAAGAAAAGCTCGATGTCACGCTGCTGCGCCGCACTACGCGGCGTCTGGAGCTGACCGAGGAGGGCCAGGCCTTCTTGGTGCAGGCGCGCAAAATACTTGATGCCGTGGAAAGCGCCGAAGAGCAGATGATGGTGCGCCGGCAAAAGCCAGCAGGGCGCTTGCGGGTAAATGCCGCCGCGCCATTCATGCTGCATGCAGTGGTGCCGCTGGTGGCGGGTTTTCGGGCGCAGTACCCGGAGATTCAGCTGGAGCTGCACAGCAGCGACCAGATCATCGATCTGCTGGAGCAGCGCACCGACGTGGCAATACGTATCGGTCCATTACGCGACTCCACCCTGCATGCGCGCCCACTGGGCAGTAATCGCCTGCGTATTCTAGCCAGCCCGGCTTACCTCAAGGCACAGGGCACGCCGAAACGTGTTGAAGATCTGAGCGGGCATAGCTTGCTCGGCTTTACCCAGCCCGACAGCCTTAACCAATGGCCGCTGCGCCATGCGCTGGGCGATGCCTACAGCATTACTCCGAGTCTGAGCGCGTCCAGCGGCGAGACCTTACGCCAGCTGGCCTTGAGCGGTGCTGGAATCGTCTGCCTGGCAGACTTTATGACCGGCGCTGACCGGGCCAGCGGCGCCTTGGTGCAGCTGATGGCTCGCGACACCGTCGAGGTGCGTCAACCGATTCATGCGGTGTATTACCGCAACACCGCGCTGACTTCGCGCATTACCTGCTTTCTCGATTACCTGAGCAGTCAGCTGGCTGAGTGTCCGCTGCCTCACCCGCGTCAGCTGTGAGTGGGGGTTAACTTCAGTACTTTTTGCACGCCTGTCGATTGGCCATTTCGCCGTTCGACCAGCGTACAGAACCTAGCCTTGGGTTTGCGGTCTGCCATTACATACCCGGGAAAAGCCCCAGTGGCAGGCTATCAATCAAGTACGCGAGTTCTAAGGAGAGTGCAGATGAAGATCCATACCTACTTGACCTTCGATGGCCAGTGCGAAGCGGCCTTTAACTATTACGCCGAATGCCTGGGTGGCAGTCTGGAGCTGATGCGCATGGGCGAAAGCCCGGAAGCTGGCAATGTGCCGGAGCAGTTTCATGACCGTGTGATGCACGTTTGCCTGACGGTGGGCGATCAGCTGCTGATGGCGTCTGACACCTTCCCCGGTATGGCGTACGAGGGCATCAAGGGCGCTTCGGTTTCTCTGCAGGTGGAAAACGTACCGGAGGCCGAGCGCCTGTATAAAGCGCTGTCGGCGGGCGGTTCGGTGCAGATGGAGTTGCAGGCGACCTTTTGGGCCACGCGCTTTGCCATGTTCACCGACCGCTTCGGCGTCGGCTGGATGATCAATTGCGATATTGATGCGCAGATGGGCTAGGTAGGCTTGGCTCGGCGCAGCGGATCTATGCAGCTGCGCCGTTGCCGCCTAGCCGACCAGCCCGAGGGCACGGTCCAGTTGCTCCTGCGGGTCGCTGACGGCGGCGAGGAACTCATCCCCCCAGCGGCGGATATCGTTGTAGTTGACGATATCGAACAGCTCACGCAGACGTGCCTGGGCTTCGGCCTTGGGCATGTTCAGCGCCACGTAACAGGTTTGCGTCATATCCATGGGGTCGTGCGGGTTGGTCAGCAGCGCGCCTTTGAGCTCGGCGGCGGCGCCGGCAAATTCCGAGAGCACCAGCACGCCACGCCCATCCAGCAGGCCTTGAGCGGCGACAAATTCCTTGGCCACCAGGTTGAGGCCGTCGCGCAGTGGGGTAATCCACATCACGTCAGCCATGGCGTACCAGGCGCTGACTTCCTCGAAAGGCAGGCTGCGGAAGAAGAACTGCAGCGGCGTCCAGCCGATGCGGGCGAAGCGGCCGTTGATACGGCCCACGGCCTGCTCGATCTGCCCTTGCAGCTCGTCATAAATGGTCATTTCCTTGGCTGCCGGCACGCACACGGTCACCAGGGTGACCTTGCCCAGTAGCTCGGGGTTTTCTTCCAGCAGGCGTTCGTAAGCGTTGAGCTTTTCCAGAATGCCTTTGGTGTAGTCGAGGCGTTCCACCGAGAGAATCAGTTTGACCCCGGCAAGTTCGCTACGCAGACGTTCCATCATTTGCCTGATCTTCGGTGCGGCCAGGGCGCTGCGTACTCGCTCGATATCCAGGCCCACCGGATGGGCACCGAGCTTGACCACGCGGTTGCCGGTGTCCACGGCGGTGGTCATGCGCTCCAGGCCCACGGCGCAGCCATAGGTGATAAAGCGTGGTGCGCAGTTCTGTCGGCTGACGGTTTGCAGTGGCATCACGCCGCGCGCGGCATCGACGAAGTTTTCCACCTGGCGCGGGATATGGAAGCCGATGTAGTCGCATTGCAGCAGGCTGCCGATGATCTGCCGGCGCCAGGGCAGTACGTTGAACACATCCGCCGAGGGGAAATAGGTGTGGTGGAAGAAGGCAATGCGCAGGTCCGGGCGCAGCTCGCGCAGGTAGCCGGGGACCATCCACAGGTTGTAATCGTGCAGCCAGACTGTGGCGCCTTCAGCGGCTTCCAGGGCGGTGCGTTCGGCAAAGGCGCGGTTGACCTTGAGGAACACCTGCCAGTCGTCTTCACGGAACTGCGCACGCTCCCAGAAGGTGTGCAGGGTCGGCCAGAAGGCTTCCTTGGAGAAGCGCTTGTAGAAAATGTCGACTTCTTCCTTGCTCAGCGCCACCCGTGCGGCGGTCAGCTTCGGGTAGCGTTCGGCATCCACCGTGGTGTGGCTGTCGAAGGTTTCGCTGCTGTTTTCGTCATGCTCGGCCCAGGCCACCCAGGAGCCGGCACGACCGTCGCCAAAGAAGCTCAACAGGGTGGGAATAATACCGTTGGGTGAAGTCGGACGGCGGCGCTGCAGCTTGCCATCGGCACCGCGGAATTCTTCGTAAGGCAGACGGTGGTAGACCATCACCAGATCGGCTTTGCCTGGGTCGGCAACTTGCTTGCCTTCGGCGGCGATGCCCTGTTTGCCGAGAAAGCCAAAGTGCACAAAGGCTTCAAGAATGCCGCCGCAACCGGCACGCTCGGCGTGGAATACCCGCGAGTACTGCCGCGTGGCCTGCAACAAGCCCGGCTCGGACGCGCCGACGCAGACCCCCTTGAACTGGCCGCTCAGCATGGAAAGGTCGTTGAGCGTGTCGCCAGCGGTCAGCACCTGGTCGTTGTCCAGTTCCAGCCAGTCGATCAGCGCCTGCAGGCTGCTGCCCTTGTTGACGCCCTTGGGCAGGAAATCCAGGTAGCGTTCGGCCGAGTAGAGCAGGTCGCAGCCCAAGCTTTCAGCAATTGTCAGCAGTTCCGGGTTGGCCGCCTGTTCAGGGTTGCAGAAGTAGGAGCAGCGGCGCACCTGGGGTACGTCCTGGCGCTCCAGTGCAAAGCGCTCAATGGCGCTGGCAACCTGGCTGTCGCCGGGCCAGAGGGCGTCCACCGCGCTTTGCAGCGGTTGAATCGGCTGCAGACTATCGCCATGCACCAGGCTGGCGCCAACGTCGGAGATGATGAAATCCGGTTGCGGCAGGGTCGGGTCTGCCAGCAGTGGCAGCACCGACTCCAGGCTGCGGCCGGTGACATAGGCCAGGCGGATTTCCGGGTGAGCGGCGATGGTTTGGTAAAGGCTTAAGCGATCCTTGGGATCGCCGCCGAGAAAGGTTCCATCGAGATCGGTGGCAAGTAACATGCGCTGTCTTCCTGTCCAGTTAAGTGGGTGCAGTGACGCGCCGACAAAGGCCGACGAGCTATGGACGATTGCGCCACGGGGCGTTCGTCTCTTGGTTTACCCAGGCGTCTGCGGCGCCGGGTTGGGCGGGTCCTCATGTGAGTCAGTTGGGTCTGGGTCGTCTGTGG
The DNA here is from genome assembly GCF_902506525.1 of Pseudomonas sp. 9AZ. Taxonomy (NCBI): domain Bacteria; kingdom Pseudomonadati; phylum Pseudomonadota; class Gammaproteobacteria; order Pseudomonadales; family Pseudomonadaceae; genus Pseudomonas; species Pseudomonas sp. 9AZ. Next base: position 2,450,786 of record NZ_LR733840.1, on the reverse strand, counting down.
GCGGTGCATCGGGCATCAGCTCAAGCACCGTGTGGCTGGTGCGCAGCATGGGCATAAAGTGCCCGGCCGGTGCGCTGACCAGGTCGCTGACATGGCGCAGGCGGTACAGCGTGTAAGCCGCCAGCAGGCCGAGGGTGGCGGCGAAATACAGCGGCAGCGCCTGGGCGCCGAGGTGCTGCATCAGCAGGCCGGCGAGCAGCGGGCCGCACACCGAACCGATGCCGTTGACCATCAACAGGCTGCTGGAGCCAGCGAGGATTTCATCGCTGTGCAATTGGTCGATCAGCTGCGCCACGGCAATCGGATAGATGGCAAAGGCCAGGCCGCCCCAGATAAACATCAGCCCGAGCAGCAGGCGACCGGCCGGCAGCAGGCTCATCAACACGGCGACCACTACGGCCAGCGCGACCACCCAGAACAGCACCAGACGGCGGTCGTGTTTATCCGAATAGATACCAATCGGCCATTGCAGCAAGGCGCCGCCGAGAATCGTGCTGCTCATCAGCAAGCCCACGCCGGTGGCGTCGAAGCCGTTCAGGCTGGCGTACACCGGCGCCATGCCCCAGAAAGCGCCGAGGGCCAGGCCGGATAAGCCAGCGGCGGCCAGCGCCAATGGGGCGATACCGGCGATCTGCCGCAGGTTGGTGTGCAGGGTGTCCGGCACGCTGGGTTGGATCTGCCGAGTCAGGGTGATGGGCATCAAGGCCGCGCTGATCAGCATGGCGGCAAGCGCGAACAGCACGAAGTCGCTGGGCGAAGCCAGGTTGAGCAGCTGCTGCGCGGCGGCCAGCGCGCCGAGGTTGACCGCCATATACACGGCAAACACCTGGCCGCGTTTGTCGTTGGGCACCTGCGCGTTAAGCCAGCTCTCGATCACCATATACAGGCTGACCAGCGCCAGGCCGTAGAGTACGCGCAGGCCCAGCCAGACCCACGGGTCGACGATCAGCACATGCAGCAGGGCGGTGATGGCGGCGAGGGCGGCGCAAAAGGCAAACGCACGGATATGCCCAACGCGGCGGACCAGCGGAATCGCCAGCCAGGTGCCAAGGAGAAAACCGACAAAGTACCCGGACATGATCAGGCCGAGCATCGAGGTGGAGTAGCCTTCGGCGACGCCACGCAAGGTCAGTAGGGTGTTGAGCAGACCATTGCCGAGGAGGAGTAAAGCAACCCCACCGAGCAACGAGCTGATAGGGGCAATCAGGGACCACATGGCGAACTACCCTAGGGAACTATGCCGCTGAGTGCAAGCATGAAGGGTGCCAGTGCTTAGTCAGGTAACGAATTAAGTTGTTGTTTTAAAACAGTTAATTTTATAGATAAACGGTATTTTGATTTTTCCAGGCATTGCCTGTGCGTGCGCCGAGGGCGCTGAAGCGCTGTGCTGCACCCATACAGACCGCAGTCATCACTTTACTTTTTCGGCGCGTTTACAAGGCTTCTCGCGAGCTGGTCGAGGGTTGCTGGGTGTTGTCTTCCGCACCCTTGCTGCCCGGTATGCCAAGCAGGGCAATCGGCTCCAGGGCTGAACTGGTCTGATTGATGCGTTCGAGCAGCTGGTTGATGGCTTGGCGATCGCGGCTGTTGCACAGGTGCTGATCGGCGGTTTCCTGCACGCTGCGCACATGCCGCAGCAGATCGGTTTTCTGCGTTGCGCGCAGCGGCTGGTAGAGCAGGTTCTTGAAGGCCTGCAGCAACCCGATCAGCACACTCACATCGGCGCAGCCGTAGTGGCGAATGGGGCCGAATACCCGTTGCAGCAACTCATCCAGCGAGAGTTCGTAATGCAGCAGGCGTGGCGGGCCATCGTCTGCCAGAGTGACATCTAGGTCCGGTAAAGCCAGACGCTTGCTGAACAACACGCTGAGCAGGTCGATGGCAGTAATCGCCGTGCCGGGGTCGTTGATGCCTGGGCTGAGCGCCTTGACGGCGATTTCCGACATCTGCGTGCAGCCAAACAGGTAGTGGGAGTGCGCGTATTCCTCGAGAAAGAAATCGAAGCAGTCGAGTAGCGCGTCGGTAATTGCCGAATCGACCTCGCGGTCAAGCTTGAACAGCGGCCGGCCACTCATCACGAAGAACCCGCGGTGTATCATCACGGTCATGCGCAGGTCGTGCTCGCACAGGATGCTGTTGATCGTGTTGACGTTGAGCTCTTTGAAATAACCGCTGCGTTGCGCGCAGACCTCCTGCCAGTTTTGATCCTCTGGCCAACTGGGCAGGTTGTCGATAGCGGCCAGCTTGGCTTCGCGCGCGGCGAGTTTCGCCAGGGTGGTGTGGTACAGGTTGTTGAGGATGTACTCCACCTGAATCGAGCGGGAAATCGAGTGGATAAAGTGCACAAACAGGCCAAGGCAGGCGATACCCATCGCCAATGCCATCAATACGCCGAGGCTGGGTACCTGGGTGGAGTTGTCCAGTTCAATCGTGGTGATCAGCAGCAGCGAGAAGAGGATGGTGCCGAGGTAGAAACCGAGGGTCTTCTGATGGCTCTTGTCGCTGATCAGGCCAGGCACTACGCGCGGTGACAGTGCGGCGGCGGCATTGTTGAGCACGACCATGACCATGGAGAAGCTGAACACCATCAGCGAGAGGATGCCGCCGACCAACGTGCCGAGAATCAAGCGGGCATTGTCGGCATTGCGCACCAGGCCGACATCAATCTCGCCTTTGAGCGACATCATCCAGGGCTGATATTCGATGCTCATGCTCAGCAGGCACAAAACGAAGAAGCCCAATGCGATGAGCGTTGGGTAGAGGGCCAGGCTGTGCAAGATGCGCTGGTACAGGCGGAAGGCGAAATTCAACAAGCGGGGCACGGGCGTCTCGGTGCGATGGGCGTGCGGCGACTATAGCAAGCTTATCGGCACATGCTGCTACCAGAGCCCCAGCGCTGTGCGGGGCTCAGGTGCGCGTCAGTCGCAGCAGACGCGCGAAATAGCGTTGGCCAGCTGATCCAGGCGCTCGGCGTCGAGCCCGGCCATATTGGCCCGGCCTGAGCCGACCATATACACGCTGAACTCATCACGCAGGCGTTGCACCTGGGTTGGGCTCAGGCCGGTGTAGGAGAACATCCCGCGCTGCACCGTGATATGCGCAAAACGCTCACTCAGGTCATACGGCTGCAGGGCTTCGACCAGGCCGGCGCGCAGGCTGGCGACGCGCTGGCGCATGGCGTCCAGCTCGCTGACCCAGAGACTGTGCAGTTCACCGTCAGCCAGAATACTGGCGACCACTGCCGCGCCATGAGCGGGCGGGGTGGACCAGAGGTTGCGGGCGATAAACGCCAGCTGGCTGCGTACATCCAGCAGTTTTTCTGCGTTCTCCGCGCAGACGATCAGCGCGCCGGTGCGTTCGCGGTACAGGCCGAAATTTTTCGAGCAGGAACTGGTGATCAGTAACTCCGACAACTCGGCGGCAAACAGGCGCACGGCAAAGGCATCTTGCTCCAGGCCATCACCAAACCCCTGGTAGGCAAAGTCGATCAGCGGCAGCAGTTCGCGGGCTTTCACCACTTCCAGCACGCGCTTCCAGTCGCGCGGAGTGAGGTCGAAGCCAGTAGGGTTGTGGCAGCAGGCGTGCAGCAGCACCACATCGCCTTTGGGCACGTGGGTGAGGGCGGCGATCATCGCCTCGACATTCAGCTGATTGTCCGCGCCGACATAGGGGTAATGGCCGACGCGTAAGCCGGCGGCAGCAAAGATGCTCTCGTGGATCGGCCAGGTTGGGTCGCTGAGCCAGATGCCACGGCCCGGCAGACAGTGGGCGATAAAGTCCGCACATAGACGCAGTGCGCCGGTGCCGCCTGGAGTCTGGGTAGCACCGGCACGCTCGTGCAGCAGTGGGTTGTCGGCGCCCAATACCAGCTGGCTGAGCAGGCTGCCAAACAGTGGGTCGCCATGGCCGCCGATATAGCTCTTGGTCGTTTCGCTTTCCACCAGCCGCTGTTCGGCGAGCTTTACCGCGCGTGGAATCGGCGTCAGGCCCTGAGCGTCCTTGTACACGCCCACGCCGAGGTCGAGCTTGGCCGGGTTGCGGTCAGCGCGGTAGGCGTCCATCAGGCCGAGAATTGGGTCGCCAGGCACTCGCACAATGCTGTGGAAATGGCTCACTTGCGGCCCTCGGCGCTGGCGGCCAGAACATCGGTGCGTGCGGCCATGATGAAGTCGTTCCGGTGCAGGCCGCGCATCTCATGGCTCCACCAGGTCACGGTGACCTTACCCCATTCAGTGAGCAGCGCCGGGTGGTGGCCGACTTCCTCGGCGATGGCGCCGACTTCGTTGGTAAAGGCCAGGGCGTGGCGGAAATTCTTGAACAGGTAGACCCGTTCCAGCTCCATATGATCGTCACGCACTTCGATATTCCAGTCCGGGATCTCGCGGATCAGTTCGGCCAGCTCGTCATCGCTGACTTTCGGCGCATCGGCGTGGCAGGCTTCGCATTGGGCTTGGGCAAGGGACATGGGTATTCTCCAAGGGTCAAAAGTGAGCCGTAGGATGGGTGTCGGGCCATCCTACAAAGGTTATGCCGCTTTCGGCGGAAACTTCGGCGCATGCAAGCCCAGGCGCATGGCTTGCTGCACCATGGCCATGATGTCTTCATGGGCCAGTTCGAACAGACGCTTAAGTTCGGGCAGCACGAAATACAGCGGCTGCAGGATGTCGATACGGTAAGGCGTGCGCATCGCCTCAATCGGGTCGAAAGCCAAACGTTGCGGTGCATCGGACAGGCAGTAGAGGGTTTCTTTCGGCGAGGAGAGAATGCCGCCACCGTAGATGCGCTGCCCCTGGCTGGTATCGAGCAAACCGAACTCGATGGTCAGCCAATACAGCCGCGCCAGGTACACACGCTCTTCCTTGCTGGCGGCCAGGCCGAGCTTGCCGTAGGTGTGGGTGAATTCGGCAAACCAGGGGTTGGTCAGCAGCGGGCAGTGGCCGAAGATCTCGTGGAAGATATCCGGCTCCTGCAGGTAATCCAGCTCTTCAGGCGTGCGGATAAAGGTCGCCACCGGGAATTGCTTGCTGGCCAGCAGCTCGAAGAAGGTCTGAAACGGAATCAGCGCCGGCACCCGCGCCACGCGCCAGCCAGTTGTTGCTTGCAGCACTTGGTTGATCTCGCCTAGCTGCGGAATACGCTCATGGGGCAGGCCGAGCTGCTCGATGCCATCCAAGTACTCTTGGCAGGCACGCCCTTCAATTACCTTGAGCTGACGGGTGATCAGAGTGTTCCACACCTGATGCTCGGCCTCCGGGTAATGGATAAAGCCGCTGTCATCCGGTTCACGCGCCAGGTATTGCGTGCTCTTCATCACTGCCTCCTGCTGGGGCTTTGTTGTTGTATTGGACTCAGGAATACGCCAGCTCGTGCGGTAATGCAGCCCTGGGTTGGGTCTGTTAAGGGAGAAAAGGGCAGTTATTGCGTAAAGAATTGGTTACGTGAGCGTCGGTGCAGCGAACTATCGTCTTGCTGATGCGTTAATCTGTCACATATTCTTGACGGATAATCCGCCGGCAACGTCGATTGTTCGTCGTTTACGGTCATAACAAGACCCATAAGAGCCCTGCCATGCGTATCAAAGTCCACTGCCAGAACCGAATTGGCATCCTGCGCGACATCCTCAACCTGCTGGTCGAATACGGCATCAACGTCGCCCGCGGCGAAGTTGGTGGCGAGCAGGGCAACGCCATCTACTTGCACTGCCCGAACCTGATCAACCTGCAGTTCCAATCGCTGCGACCTAAGTTCGAGGCGATTTCCGGGGTGTTCGGCGTTAAGCGTGTGGGTCTGATGCCCAGCGAACGTCGTCATCTGGAGTTGAATGCCTTGCTCGGTGCGCTGGATTTCCCGGTGTTGTCGATCGATATGGGCGGGTCAATCGTCGCGGCCAACCGCAGCGCTGCGCAGTTGCTCGGGGTGCGGGTGGATGAAGTGCCGGGTATTCCGTTGTCGCGCTACGCCGAGGATTTCGACCTGCCGGAGTTGGTACGCGCCAATAAGTCGCGGATCAATGGCCTGCGGGTGAAAGTGAAGGGCGATGTGTTTCTCGCCGATATCGCACCGCTGCAAACCGAGCATGAAGAGAGTGATGCCATGGCCGGCGCGGTGTTGACCCTGCACCGCGCGGATCGAGTGGGCGAGCGCATCTACAACGTGCGCAAGCAGGAACTGCGTGGCTTCGATTCGATCTTTCAGAGTTCCAAGGTAATGGCCGCTGTAGTGCGCGAAGCGCGGCGGATGGCACCGCTAGATGCGCCGTTGCTTATCGAGGGCGAAACCGGCACCGGCAAAGAGCTGCTGGCTCGCGCCTGCCACCTGGCCAGCCCGCGTGGGCAGTCGCCGTTTATGGCACTGAATTGCGCCGGCCTGCCGGAATCCATGGCCGAAACCGAGCTGTTCGGCTACGGCCCCGGGGCCTTCGAAGGCGCGCGGCCGGAAGGCAAACTCGGCCTGCTCGAGCTGACCGCCGGCGGTACGCTGTTTCTCGATGGCGTCGGCGAAATGAGCCCGCGCCTGCAGGCCAAGCTGCTGCGTTTTCTGCAAGACGGCTGCTTCCGCCGGGTCGGCAGTGATGAAGAGGTTTACCTGGATGTGCGGGTGATCTGCGCCACTCAGGTCGACCTGTCCGAGCTATGCGCCAAGGGTGAGTTCCGCCAGGATCTGTATCACCGTCTAAACGTGCTTAGCCTGCATATCCCGCCACTGCGCGAATGCCTGGATGGCCTGCCGCCGCTGGTGGAGCACTTTCTTGACCAGGCCAGCCGACAGATCGGTTGCCCGCTGCCCAAACTCGCACCGCAAGTGCTGGACAAACTCAGCCATTACCATTGGCCGGGCAACGTGCGCCAACTGGAGAACGTGCTGTTTCAAGCCGTTTCACTGTGTGACGGCGGGGTGGTCAAGGGCGAGCATATCCGCTTGCCGGACTACGGCGCGCCGCAGCCGCTGGGCGAGTTCTCGGTGGAAGGCGGCCTGGACGAGATTCTCGGGCGCTTTGAGAAAGCCGTGCTTGAGCGTCTGTTCCATGACCATCCCAGCAGCCGTCAGTTAGGTAAGCGTCTTGGCGTGTCACACACCACGATTGCCAACAAGCTGCGTCAGCATGGGTTGGGGAAGGAGTAGGGGGCCTTTAGCCGTAAGGGCTATTCGCAGTTACGAACCCTCTATTGGGTCAGCCCATCGCGGAAAATTTAGCGCTAGAGTGTGCTGATCAGCCTATGACCTGATGGACCCGCCGCAAGGATTGCCATGCCGAATATAAACCGCAGTGATGCCCAGCAACGTGCCGATGACATTGGCGTTTTCAACCGTGAATTGGCACGCCTTGAGGCAGAGCAGGTGTTGAACCTGAGTGATAGCCAGCGTGCCAATTTGCACGGCTTTCAGCAGCAATTACTCAACAGCTACCTAGCGGCCTTCGATATCGATCACGATATTCAGGCTCGGCAGCTCTCGCTGGGCATGCGCATCGCCTCGTTTCTCGGCGCGCTGGCGTTGGCGGCCAGTGTGTTTTTCCTGTTCTACCAGTTCTGGGGGCTGTTCGGTACTCAGAGCCAGGTGGCGATTCTGCTGACCGCGAGCATCGCTTCGTTTGGTCTGACACTGTGGGTGCAACGCCTCGATAGCTCGGGCTATTTCAGCAAGCTGGCGGCGTTGGTGGCGTTTACCTGCTTTGTGCTGAACATCGTCATGCTTGGGCAGATCTTCAATATCACTCCCTCGAACAACGCCTTGCTGCCTTGGGCGCTCTACGCGTTGCTGCTGGCTTATGCCTGTGGTGCGCGCCTGCTGCTGGCGGCAGGGCTCAGCTGTTTGCTGGCCTTTGTTGCAGCGCGGATTGGCAGTTGGGACGGCATCTACTGGCTGGGTTTTGCCCAGCGGCCGGAGAATTTCATCCTGCCGGCGCTGCTGATCTTCGCGGTGCCGCTGCTGATTAATCAGCGCCGTTTTGATGGCTTTGCCGTGATTTACCGGATATTTGGCCTGCTTGGGGTATTTGTCCCGGTACTGGTGCTGGCGCATTGGGGGGCGGGCAGTTACTTCGACTATCCGCCCGAGTACATCGAGAATGCCTACCATATCGGCGGCTTTATCCTCGCGGCGTTGGTGATCTGGTTGGGTGTGCGCCTTGGCTGGGCGGATGTGGTGAACACCGGGCTGAGTTTCTTCGTGATTTTCCTCTACACCAAGCTGTTCGACTGGTGGTGGGAGAGCATGCCCAAATATCTGTTCTTCCTGGTGCTGGGTTTGAGTGCGGTGCTGATTCTGCTGGTGCTGCGGCGCTTGCGTAGTCGCCACGGTTTGCTGGGAGGTGGGCAATGAGCGGCGTGCGTGCGCGTTATCTGATTGCCGGGCTGCTGCTGATCGGGCTGGTTAACGCCATTGTCCTGGCGGGCGTGGCCTGGAATCGCCAGGAGCCTGAGGACAGCCGCCTACAACTGTCCGAGCGCGAGCTGGCCGCGACCTACGCCTATTGGCGCAAGGACAACAGCAGCCTGGCGCTGCACCTGGATTACCGCTGGCCCAGCCAAGCTGATGATGACCACTACTACCTGTCGATCAGCGCCGAAAAGATGGCCGAACTGGGCTTCCAGGTGCCCGCTGAGCTGAACGAGCAGAGCGTGCGACGTTACCGTCGTCAGCTGGACCGTGATGCGCTGCTGGTGTTGGAGCTCGATGGTCCGGCCTATCAGCGTGAAGTGGCGCTTCAGGTTGCCGCTCATGCCGAGGCCCTGCGCTTGCAGAAGTCTGTGCCGGACAGCAAAGAGCTGCGCGAGGCGGCTCAGCATGCTGCTAATGCGCTGGATTATGAGCGGCGGCGCGCCACTCGCTTGCTGGTGGTCGATGTTGGAATGGATCAGCAGGCATTGCGCGCGCGTTACCCGGATCGTACGCGCTACGCCATTGTGCGCAGCATCATCGAGGTGCAGGCCAGCAGCGTGGCGACTGACTGGGATGGCGAGGGCGATGATCCGCGCCCGAATAACCAGCGTTGGACCTGGCAGCTCGGCGGTTCGGCCGAAACCCCAGGGGTGCAGAGCCTCAATCTGCCGCATCGCTGGCATGCAACGTTCGACAGCCTGCCCCAGCAAGCTGAGCAGCAAGGCGTCGACTACTCGGGTTATCAGAAGCTGTTTAGTGCCGAAGTCGCCTTCGGTCGTCGCCTGGAGCCCTGGTTTGTTGCGTTGAGTGCCAGGCAGGCGAGTACGCCGCAGCCTACGACCAAGGTGCAATAGTGCAGCGCAGCGTGCTGGGCGAAAGTGGCGGCGTTCCAATCCTGCGTGGTTTGGATGCAAGCGTTTCTCCATTCCTCTCCCTGGAATGATTTGGGTAGGCGGTCAGATGACCGCCTTTTTTTATGTTCAGCACATCCATGTGCTTCTCCCCCGACGGGGCTTGCGCGCAAAAACGCTCCTGGCGTTTTTGTGGCGTGCCATCCCTGGCCGCGACCCTGCGGGCCGTCGCTCCGCGACGTTAAAAATTGCTCTCGGTATTTTTTGCCTGAAAAAAAACGTCTGCAACCATGGTCGTAGAGCGTTAAGACCATGGTCGAATGGCTCAAAGGTGGGGTCCTGGCTACAAAATGGCCCATAGAACAACAACTACCCACCGAGGTGTTTCTGATGAGTGCTGCGTCCTTGTATCCCGTGCGCCCTGAGGTGGCGGCCCAGTCGCTTACTGATGAGGCCACCTATAAAGCCATGTACCAGCAGTCGGTGATCAATCCTGACGGTTTCTGGCGTGAACAGGCTCAGCGCCTGGACTGGATCAAGCCGTTCACCAAGGTCAAGCAGACCTCTTTCGACGATCACCACGTCGATATCAAGTGGTTTGCCGATGGCACCCTCAACGTGTCCTACAACTGCCTGGACCGTCACCTGGAAGAACGTGGCGATCAGGTGGCGATTATCTGGGAAGGTGATGACCCATCCGAGCATGAGGAAATCACCTACCGCCAGCTGCACGAGCAGGTGTGCAAGTTCGCCAACGCCCTGCGTGGCCAGGATGTGCACCGCGGCGATGTGGTGACCATCTATATGCCGATGATTCCGCAGGCAGTGGTGGCGATGCTGGCCTGTACCCGTATCGGTGCGATCCACTCGGTGGTGTTCGGCGGTTTCTCCCCGGAAGCACTGGCCGGCCGCATCATCGACTGCCAATCCAAGGTGGTAATCACCGCCGATGAAGGCCTGCGCGGCGGTAAGAAAACCCCGCTGAAAGCCAATGTCGACGACGCGCTGACCAACCCGGAAACCGCGAGCATCCAGAAGGTTATCGTGTGCAAGCGCACCGGTAGCCCGATCAAGTGGAACCAGCACCGCGACATCTGGTACGAAGACCTGATGGCCGTGGCGTCCAGCCATTGCGCGCCGAAGGAAATGGGCGCCGAGGAAGCGCTGTTTATCCTCTACACCTCCGGCTCCACTGGTAAGCCGAAAGGCGTGCAGCACACCACAGGCGGCTACCTGGTGTATGCGGCGCTGACCCATGAGCGGGTGTTCGACTACAAACCAGGCGACGTCTACTGGTGTACCGCCGACGTGGGTTGGGTCACCGGCCACAGCTATATCGTCTACGGCCCGCTGGCCAATGGCGCGACTACGCTGCTGTTCGAAGGCATCCCGAATTATCCGGATATTACCCGGGTGTCGAAGATCATCGACAAGCATAAGGTCAATATCCTCTACACCGCACCGACAGCGATCCGCGCGATGATGGCCCAGGGCGATGCGGCGGTTGCCGGTGCCGATGGCTCCAGCCTGCGCCTGCTCGGCTCGGTCGGCGAGCCGATCAACCCGGAAGCCTGGAACTGGTATTACAAGACTGTCGGTAAAGAGCGTTGCCCGATTGTTGATACCTGGTGGCAGACCGAAACTGGCGGCATCCTGATCAGCCCGCTGCCGGGTGCTACTGCACTCAAGCCGGGTTCGGCGACCCGTCCGTTCTTCGGCGTGCAGCCGGCGCTGGTGGATAACCTCGGCAATCTGATCGAGGGCGCTGCCGAAGGCAACCTGGTGATCATTGATTCCTGGCCGGGCCAGGCGCGTACGCTGTATGGCGACCACGACCGCTTCGTCGACACCTACTTCAAAACCTTCAAGGGCATGTACTTCACTGGTGACGGTGCGCGCCGTGACGAAGACGGTTACTACTGGATTACCGGTCGCGTCGATGATGTGCTCAACGTATCCGGCCACCGCATGGGTACCGCCGAAATCGAAAGCGCCATGGTGGCTCACCCGAAAGTCGCTGAGGCCGCCGTGGTTGGCGTGCCGCATGACATTAAAGGGCAGGGCATCTATGTCTACGTCACCTTGAATGGTGGCGAGCAGCCGTCCGAACAATTGCGCCAGGAGTTGAAAAACTGGGTGCGCAAGGAAATCGGCCCGATTGCCTCACCGGACGTGATTCAGTGGGCCCCTGGCCTGCCGAAAACCCGCTCGGGCAAGATCATGCGCCGTATCCTGCGCAAGATCGCAACCGCCGAATACGATGCACTCGGCGATATCTCCACGCTGGCCGATCCTGGCGTGGTGCAGCACCTTATCGACACTCACCGCGAGATGCAGGCTGCCTGACTTCGGTTGAAGCGCCTGTAAACAACGCCCTGTTTCGGCCACAAGCCGGCCAGGGCGTTGTGCTTTGTGCGGCATTATCGATTTTCATCTGGGTATTTCGTTGTCACTCGGGCGTAACAACGCGCACTTTTATGGGGTGAGCGGGAACGTTTTGCGCCAAGATGGCGCGTCGTTCGCTGCGGCTGTAGAAATAAAAACTGCCACCAGGCCAGGTAAATAAAGGCCTTGTTAAAACTGGGCGCGTTAATTGCTTTAATCAATGGTTAACTGTCTTTTCTGTCTCTGCATAAATTTCAGGGGCTGTCAATATCCTCGCTATACCCGTCCTGGCCTTTTGTAATTACTTGTCGCATTGAAGAAATATCGACTTCCGAGCTGTCGCTAGAATGCCGCTCACCCGGCTGGGGCCGTCCGGCGTCTGCACAGCGCGCAGCTTGGCGGTGACTCACTACAATTCATGCAAGGCTGGATGCATATCCGAACAATCTCTGCCAACCGATGCCATTCCCATTCGAAGGAGTCACACAATGAAGAAGATTGCACTTCTCGGCGCACTGGCGCTGTCCATGCTGTCGCCGTTGACCATGGCTGAAGACGCCAAGCCTCTGCGTATCGGCATCGAAGCGGCTTACCCGCCGTTCGCCTTCAAAACTGCTGATGGTGCCATCAGCGGTTTCGACTACGACATCGGCATCGCTCTGTGCGAAGAGATGAAAGTGGAATGCAAATGGATCGAGCAGGAATTCGACGGCCTGATCCCAGCCCTGAAAGTACGCAAGTTTGACGCCGTACTCTCCTCGATGAGCATCACCGAAGATCGCCTGAAATCGGTTGATTTCAGCGGCAAGTACTACCAGACCCCAGGCAAGTTGGCGATGAAGGCCGGCACCGTGATCAACGACCCGTTGGTGGATCTGAAAGGCAAAAAAGTCGGCGTACAGCGCGCCTCCACCTACGACCGTTACGCCACCGATATCTTCGCACCTGCCGGTGTCGAAATCGTGCGTTACAGCTCGCAGAACGAAGCCTTCCTCGACCTGACCTCCGGTCGTTTGGACGCCACCTTTGCTGACGTCGTCAACATCGACGATGGCTTTATCAAGACTGACGCCGGTAAAGGCTTCGCCCTGGTAGGCCCAGACTTCGCCGACGAGAAATACATCGGCATGGGCGCTGGTATTGCCGTGCGCAAAGGCGACAAGGCCCTGGCTGACAAAATCAGCGCTGCCATCCTGGCCATCCGTGCCAACGGCAAGTACAAGGAAGTGCAGGACAAGTACTTCGACTTCAACGTCTACGGCGACTGATTTTCCTGACCGCGTCGTCTTCACTCAAAGTGGCGCAAGCCCGCAGCCTGTAGGCCTGCGTCACTTTCTTGTTGTGCTTCCTGGCGCCGCCTGGCGCTTGCATGAGGTAACCAGAGCATGCTCAACGGCTACGGCTCGACAATTCTCGACGGTGCATGGCTCACCCTGATTCTGGCGCTGACTTCGATGGCCGTGGCCATTGTCTTGGGGCTGCTGGGCGCGGCGTTTCGCCTGTCGCCGATCAAGTGGCTGGCGCTGCTGGGCGAAACCTACGCCACGGTGATCCGCGGGATTCCCGATCTGGTGCTGATCCTGCTGATCTTCTATGGCGGTCAGGACATGGTTAACCGTTTGGCGCCGATGCTCGGCTACGACGATTACATCGATATCAACCCCTTTATTGCTGGCGTGTTCACCATGGGTTTTATCTTTGGTGCTTACCTGTCGGAGACCTTCCGCGGCGCCTTTATGGCCATCCCCAAAGGGCAGGCTGAAGCAGGCGCAGCATATGGCATGAATGGCATGCAGGTGTTCTTCCGCATCCTGGTGCCGCAGATGATTCGCTTCGCCATTCCTGGGTTCACCAACAACTGGCTGGTGTTGACCAAGGCTACCGCGCTGATTTCCGTGGTGGGTCTGCAGGACATGATGTTCAAGGCGAAAAGTGCCGCCGATGCCACCCGCGAGCCCTTCACCTTCTACTTGGCCGTAGCAGCCCTGTACCTGGTGCTGACCAGCGTGTCGCTGCTGGCTTTGCGTTACCTGGAAAAACGTTACTCGGTCGGCATTAAAGCCGCTGATCTGTAAGCGGGGAGCGCAGCGATGATTTTTGACTACACCGTAATCTGGGAAAACCTGCCGCTGTACATCAGCGGAGTGGGCGTCACCCTGAAAATTCTGCTGATTTCCCTGGCCTGCGGCTTGGCTCTGGCCATTCCCTTGGGCTTGATGCGCGTCTCCAAGTCGCCTCTGATCAACTTTCCAGCTTGGCTGTATACCTACGTGATTCGCGGTACACCGATGCTGGTGCAGCTGTTTCTCATCTATTACGGCCTGGCGCAGTTCGAGGCCGTCCGTGAGAGCGTGTTGTGGCCGTACTTCTCCAGCGCCACCTTCTGCGCCTGCCTGGCGTTTGCCATCAACACCAGTGCCTACAGTGCGGAGATTCTCGCCGGCAGCCTGAAAGCCACGCCGCATGGCGAGATTGAAGCCGCCAAGGCTATGGGTATGTCGCGCTTCAAACTGTACCGCCGCATCCTGCTGCCGTCGGCCCTGCGTCGCGCACTGCCGCAGTACAGCAACGAAGTGATCATGATGCTGCACACCACGTCGCTGGCCTCGATCGTTACCCTGATCGACATCACCGGCGCTGCACGTACCGTCAGCTCGCAGTATTACCTGCCGTTCGAGGCGTTTATCACTGCCGGTCTGTTCTACCTGTGCCTGACCTTTATCCTCGTACGCCTGTTCAAGCTGGCCGAACGCCGCTGGCTGGCTTACCTGGCCCCGCGTAAGGCCTGAGGAAGAGAGCATGCAGCGTATCGATCATCCACTGCCCTGGGGCTGCCCCGGCACCGAACGCCACGTGAGCGTATTCCGTTTCGGTCAGGGTCCGTGCAAGGCCTACATTCAGGCCTCGCTGCATGCTGACGAACTGCCTGGGATGCGCGTGGCGGTGGAACTCAAGCGCCGCTTGCGTCAGCTGGAAGCCCAGGGGCGGCTGACTGGGGTGATCGAGCTGGTGCCGGTGGCCAACCCGATTGGTTTGGGGCAAATGTTCCAGGCGACCCATCAAGGCCGTTTTGAAATGGCCAGCGGGAAGAACTTCAACCGCGACTTTTTTGGCTTGGCTGCTGCTATCGCGCCAGCGCTGGAAGGCTGCCTAGGCAGTGATGGCCCGAGCAATGTGCGGCTGATTCGCGCCGCCATGCAAGCTGCGTTGGAAGCTTTGCCACCCGCCGGATCAGAACTGCAAGGCATGCAGCGATTGTTGCTAAAACATGCCTGCGATGCCGATGTGGTGCTTGATCTGCATTGTGATTTTGATGCCGCAGTGCACCTGTACCTGCTGCCACAACAGTGGCCGCAACTGCGCTCGCTGGCTGCACGTCTGCAGGCCGGGGCGGCGCTGACCGTCGAGGATTCCGGCGGCAGTTCTTTCGATGAAGCCTGCGCTTTGCCTTGGGTTCACTTAGCCCGGCATTTCCCCCAGGCCGCTGTACCGCTGGCCTGTCTGGCAGTAACCGTTGAGCTGGGCGGCATGGCCGATACTGGCAAACCAGAAGCCGAAGCCAGCGCCGAAAGCATTTTGGCATTCCTTGCCGAGCAGGGCCTGATTGCCGGTGACTGGCCGCCCGCACCTGCTGAAAGCTGCGATGCCACGCCATTTGATGGTGCGCAATACGCCTATGCCCCACATGCTGGGGTGGTGAGTTTTCTGCAACCGGTGGGTGCGTGGGTTAAGGCCGGCGATCCATTGTTTGAAGTGATCGATCCGCTGGACGATCGCCACACAACTGTCTGTGCCGTTACAGATGGTGTGCTCTATGCGCGCGAGCGGTTGCGTTTTGCTCAGCCCGGTTTGTGGCTGGCTAAAGTGGCCGGTCGTACCCCTATTCGCCAGGGTCGCTTGCTCAGCGACTGATTCAAGAGAGTGGAAACCATGTACAAACTTGAAGTTCAGGATCTGCACAAGCGCTACGGCAGCCATGAAGTATTGAAGGGCGTGTCACTGGCGGCCAAGGCCGGCGATGTGATCAGCATCATCGGCTCCAGCGGCTCGGGCAAGAGTACCTTCCTGCGTTGCATCAACCTGCTGGAACAGCCCCACGGCGGCAAGATTCTGCTCAACAACGAAGAGCTGAAACTGGTGGCCAACAAGGACGGTGGCCTGAAAGCTGCCGATCCCAAGCAGCTGCAGCGCATGCGCTCGCGCCTGTCCATGGTGTTTCAGCACTTCAATCTGTGGTCGCATATGAGCGCCCTGGAAAACGTCATGGAAGCGCCGGTGCACGTACTCGGCATGAGCAAGAAGGAAGCCCTGGAAAAGGCCGAGCACTACCTGAACAAAGTTGGCGTTGCTCATCGTAAAGATGCCTACCCGGCGCACATGAGCGGCGGCGAGCAGCAGCGTGTAGCGATTGCCCGCGCCCTGGCCATGGAACCTGAGGTGATGCTGTTTGATGAGCCGACCTCGGCGCTGGACCCAGAACTGGTAGGTGAAGTGCTGAAAGTCATGCAGGATCTGGCGCAGGAAGGCCGCACCATGGTCGTGGTGACCCACGAAATGGGCTTTGCCCGTGAAGTCTCCAACCAGTTGGTGTTCCTCCACAAAGGTGTGGTGGAAGAGCGCGGCTGCCCGAGAGAAGTGTTGGCCAATCCGCAATCCGAGCGCTTGCAGCAGTTCCTCTCTGGCAGTCTCAAATAACCCGCGGCAACATCTGCACGCACCCACGCTATGCCCATAATCGCCAACAGAGCCTAAACTGCCCCCCATGAATGCGCACCGAATTGGCTTCCTGCTTTGGCCCACCACCAAGCCCCTGACCCTGGCTTTGGCGGAAGAAGCGCTGCGCGTTGCCCAGCGCGTCCACCCCGAGGTGGTCTACGAGCTGGTGTTCTTGCAGGCCGAAGCGCCGCTTGAAGGCGCATGGCGGCTACCGGGGGAATCCTGGGTGGGCAAGCTGGAAGGCTGCCAGAAGCTCTTTCTACTCGCCGACGAACCACCAGGGCCGATGCCTGCAGCGCTCTCCGGTGCGCTTAAGCAACTGGTGCGCGGCGGTTGCGTGATCGGCGCGATTGCCGCGGGGGTTTATCCGTTGGCGCAACTGGGCCTGCTCGATGGCTACCGTGCTTCGGTGCACTGGCGCTGGCAGGATGATTTCACTGAACGCTTCCCCAAGGTCATCGCCACCAGCCATTTGTTCGACTGGGACCGTGATCGCTTGACCGCCTGTGGCGGCCTGGCCGTGCTGGATCTGCTGCTGGCCTTGCTCGCCCGTGACCACGGTGCCGAACTGGCCGGTGCGGTGAGTGAAGAGCTTGTGGTCGAGCGTATCCGCGAAGGTGGCGAGCGCCAGCGTATTCCGTTGCAGAACCGTCTGGGCTCCAGCCACCCCAAGCTGACTCAGGCCGTGTTGCTGATGGAAGCCAATATCGAAGAGCCGCTGACCACCGACGAAATTGCCCAGCATGTCTGCGTATCGCGGCGTCAGCTGGAACGGATCTTCAAGCAGTACCTCAATCGCGTCCCCAGCCAGTATTACCTTGAACTGCGTCTAAACAAGGCCCGCCAGTTGCTGATGCAAACCAGCAAATCGATCATCCAGATCGGCCTGTCCTGCGGCTTTTCTTCCGGCCCGCATTTCTCCAGCGCTTACCGCAACTTCTTCGGCGCCACCCCGCGCGAAGACCGCAACCAGCGCCGCAGCAACAGCCCCTTTGAGCTGACTTCTACGCCAATCGAACGTGGCTGAGTTAACTGAGAACACATAAAAAACCGCAGCTCGCTGCGGTTTTTTATTGGCCGGGTGATTACTCAGGTTTGTCGACCTGCCGCGGAAACAGCGGGTTGCCGCAGCGGGTGCAGAAGGCGGCGCCGTGTTCGTGGGTGTTTTTCGCGCAGCTTGGGCAATCGTGAATCAGTTCGTCGCCGCCGCGCATGGCGTTGGCCAGTTCGGCGGTGAAGATGCCGGTCGGCACGGCGATGATCGAGTAACCGGTGATCATTACCAGGGTCGACAGCGCCTGGCCCAGCGGAGTTTTCGGCACTATATCGCCGAAGCCGACGGTGGTCAGGGTGACCACGGCCCAGTAAATGCCCTTGGGAATGCTGGTAAAACCGTGCGCAGGGCCTTCGATCACGTACATCAGGGTGCCGAACACCGTAACCATGGTGGCGATGCAGGCGAAGAACACGATGATCTTCTGCTTGCTGCCGCGCAGCGCGGTGAGCAGGAAGTTGGCTTGACGTAGATACGGGCTGAGCTTGAGCACGCGGAACACCCGCAGCATGCGGATCACCCGGATGATCAGCAGGTACTGCGCGTCGGCGTAGAACAGGGCGAGGATGCCCGGCAGAATCGCCAGCAGGTCAATCAGGCCGAAGAAGCTGAAGGCGTAGCGCAGCGGTTTTGGCGAGCAGTACAGGCGCACCACGTATTCGATTGCGAACAGCGCAGTAAAGCCCCATTCAATACCTGCCAGCAGTGGCGCGTACTGGCTGTGTACGCTGTCGATGCTGTCGAGCATCACCACCACCAGACTGGCCATGATGGTCAGCAGCAGGTAGCGGTCGAAGCGCTGCCCGGCTGGGGTGTCGGTGTGGAAGATGATGCTGTACAGCTTTTGCCGCGTGTCCATGGTGTTCTGGCTGCTCCGTTTGCGGTGCTCGCTGATAACGCGAACAGACAGGCAGCCTAGGGAGTTTTATCCCGCTGATGCAAGCCTTTGCCCTTATTAGGCTGCAGCGGTGTGCAGTCGGCCGCAGCTTTGTGCAGCAGACGCTGGGTGGCACTGACCAGCCAGCAGGTGAGGATAAATGGCATGGTCAGGGCTGGCAGACCCAGTGCGCTGAAGCCGGGTTGCAGCACCAGCGCCAGGGCGATGCCAAGGGCCGGTAACCAAGGGCGGCGATGCACCTGGCTGAGGGCGATGGCCGCCAGCGCTGCGTTATAGCCATACAGGCCGGTGAGGGCACTGTGCTGCGGCAAGCCCTGATACAGCGCCAGAGCCAGGCCGCCAGTGGAACCGAGCAACGCCCAGCAGGCAGCGCGGCGATCGGCCAGCAACAGGCCGATTAGCAGGCAAACGCCGGCCAACGGCTGATCGAGAAAGATCACCTGGCCCAAGCCACGCGCCATGGCGATCAGGCTGGCCCACCAGTCGAGCGGTTGCGCCTGGCTTGGCACGGCCGGCGCCAACTCAAGCTGCAGGGTGGGTGCCAGCCACAACAGCAGCCAGCTCAAGCCGACAAAGGGAAAGGTAAAGGCGGGCAGCCACTGACGCTCGCGCATGCGCTGCATCCAGGCCGCCAGCAACAGGCTGGAAGCCCCGGCGCTGACGATGATCAGCAACGGCAGCAAAGCCGACCAGGCAAATTGCAGGCTGATCAGCATGCCCAGCAGAACCCCGTTGTAGCCATACAAACCGAGATCGATATCGGCTTTGGCATAACCACGACGTTGCGCCGTCAGCGTGCTACTGAGGCCACCGAGCAGTGCGCCGCCGAGCAGCTGCGGCGCGCCGATGGCAATCGCCAACAGCACCAGCAAGCCGCAGCCGGGGTTGGCTTGCAAAAAAATCTGGCTAAAGCCGTTAAGCAGGGCGCGAGAACCTTGTAAGGCGCGAGGAGCGAGCGGTAATGGCGACATACAGAAGAACCTGAGTAGAGGATCACCAGGGCCATAAAAAGAGGCACCCACCGCGGGAACAGTGGGTGCCTACAAAACTGGCAAAGCCAGCGTGGGAGTTGCGTCTGCGGCGGGTGCTTGCGACCCACCGCAGAACTGGATCAGTGGAGGATTTCGATACGCAGGCTGTTGGTGCTGCCCGGTTGGCCGAACGGCTCGCCGGCGGTAATCACCACGGTATCGCCGGTTTTCGCCAGCCCGGCTGAGCGGGCGGTTTCCAGGGCAGTGCGGGTGACTTCCTCAACCTTGTGCAGGCGCGCGTTGACCACCGAGTACACGCCCCAGGCCACGCTCAGGCGCCGCGCGGTATCCAGGCTCGGGGTCAGGCTGAGGATCGGCGCTTTCGGCCGCTCGCGTGAGGCGCGCAGGCTGGAGTTACCCGACTCGGTGTAGTTGACCAGCACGGCCACCGGCAGGATGGTGCTGATGCGGCGGATCGCGCAGCTAATCGCATCCGAGGCAGTGGCTTCGGCTTGCGGGCGGCTGACATCGAGCTGGGCTTGGAAGTCCGGGCCGTTTTCCACCTGGCGGATGATCTTGCTCATCATCTGCACGGCTTCCAGCGGGTAGTCGCCGGAGGCAGTTTCCGCCGAGAGCATCACTGCATCGGCACCTTCAGCCACGGCGTTGGCCACGTCGGTGACTTCGGCGCGGGTCGGCGCAGGGGAGAAACGCATGGATTCGAGCATCTGCGTGGCCACCACCACCGGCTTACCGAGCTGGCGGCAGGTGCGGATAATGTCGCGCTGGATGCGCGGCACGTTCTCGGCCGGCACTTCCACACCCAGGTCGCCACGGGCGACCATGATCGCGTCGCACAGCTGGGTGATCTCTTCCAGGTGAATCACCGCAGACGGCTTCTCGATCTTGGCCATCAGGAAGGCGCGATCACCGATCAGCTGACGGGCTTCGACAATGTCTTCCGGGCGCTGCACAAACGATAGCGCCACCCAGTCCACACCCAGTTCCAGGCCGAAGCTCAGGTCGCGGCGGTCCTTCTCGGTCAGCGGGCTCAATTGCAGCACGGCTTCCGGCACGTTGACGCCCTTGCGGTCGGACAGCTCGCCACCGGCGATCACTTCCGTGATTACCGCATCGCTGTGCTTGGCGGTGACCTGTAGGCGCAGGCGGCCATCGTCGAGCAGCAGGCTCATGCCTGGTTGCAGCGCTTCGATGATTTCCGGGTGGGGCAGGTTGACCCGATTGACGTCACCTGGGGTGCTGTCGAGGACCAGGCGCAGGGTCTGGCCGCGTTGCAGGTTGACCTTGCCCTCGGCAAAGCGGCCGACGCGCAGCTTCGGCCCTTGCAGGTCCATGAGAATGCCGATCGGGGTGTTCAGCTGCTGCTCGACTTCACGCACCCAGTCGAAGCGTTGGGCGTGGTCGGCGTGTTCGCCGTGGCTGAAGTTGAGGCGGAACAGGTTGACCCCGGCCTCCACCAGCTGGCGGATGTCGTCGATAGTTTTGATCGCTGGGCCAAGGGTGGCGAGGATTTTTACTTTCTTGTCGGCGTTCATTTGGCAGGGTTCTCAAGGATCAGAATGGCGCGAAAATCGTTGACGTTGGTACGCGTCGGCCCGGTAACAATCAGTTGATCGAGGGCGGCGAAGTAGCCGTAGCCGTTGTTGTTATCCAGCTCATCGCTGCTGCTCAGGCCCAGGTCATGGGCGCGGGCATAGCTGTCGGGGGTCATGATGGCCCCGGCGTTGTCTTCCGAGCCGTCAATGCCATCGGTGTCGCCGGCCAGTGCGTAGATGCCGGGCAGGCCTTTGAGGCTGTCAGTCAGGCTGAGGAGGAATTCCGCGTTGCGTCCGCCACGGCCATTGCCGCGCACGGTCACGGTGGTTTCACCGCCGGAAAGAATCACGCAGGGCGCTTTGATCGGCTGGCCATGCAGACGCACCTGTTTGGCGATGCCGGCGTGCACCTTGGCGACTTCCCGCGATTCACCTTCCAGATCACCGAGGATCAGCGTCGGCAAACCAGCAGCGCGCGCCTTGGCGGCGGCAGCATCGAGGGATTGCTGCGGGCGGGCGATCAGCTGAAAGTGGCTGCGGGCCAGGCATGGGTCACCTGGTTTGACGGTTTCCGAGGCTGGGTTCTGCAGCCAGGCGCGTACGTTGGCCGGGATCTCGATGCTATAGCGGGCGAGGATCGCCAGGGCTTCGGCGGAGGTGGTCGGGTCGGCCACGGTTGGGCCAGAAGCAATCACCGTGGCTTCATCGCCCGGTACATCGGAAATTGCGTAGGTGTAGACGCTGGCCGGCCAGCTGGCTTTGGCCAGGCGACCGCCCTTGATCGCGGAAAGGTGCTTGCGTACGCAGTTCATTTCGCCAATCGAGGCGCCGGATTTCAGCAGCGCCTTGTTGACCGCTTGTTTGTCTTTCAGGCTGATGCCTGCAGCGGGCAGGGCGAGCAGGGAAGAGCCCCCACCGGACAGTAGAAAGATCACCCGGTCGGACTCGCTCAGGTTGCTGACCAGCTCCAGCACGCGACGTGCCACGCGCTCACCGGCATCGTCCGGCACCGGGTGGGCGGCTTCGACCACTTCGATTTTTTTGCAGTTGGCGCCGTGCTCGTAACGGGTAACCACCAGGCCAGAGACTTCGCCTTGCCATTCCTGCTCGATCACTTCGGCCATGGCCGCAGCGGCTTTACCGGCGCCGATCACGATAACGCGGCCGCTGCGATCTTCCGGCAGGTAATCAGCCAGCACCTGGCGCGGGTGAGCGGCGTCGATGGCGCTGGCGAACAGCTCGCGCAGCAGGGACGTTGGATTGAAAGACGGATCGATGGACATGGCGATCTCTCTTGATAGGGCCGGAGCCACTTTTTATTACTGAAGCACGTTCGATTCTAGTGCGCAGCGCCCTGGACCAAGACGCTGCGCACTAGAATCGACCCACCCGGCAGGCAGGCCGTGACACCGCCTGCCGGACAGATCGAAAGGGTTGTTTCAGGGCGGCTGACCCCGCTCTGAAACCTGTTGCTTACTCGCCGCGGATGTTGAAGTTGGCCATGTGTTCCAGGCCTTTGATCAACGCCGAGTGGTCCCAGTTGCTGCCACCGATGGCCGCACAGGTGCTGAACACTTGCTGGGCGTTGGCGGTGTTGGGCAGGTTAAGGCCCAGCTCGCGCGCGCCGGCCAGGGCCAGGTTGAGGTCCTTCTGGTGCAGGCTGATACGGAAGCCTGGGTCGAAGGTGCCCTTGATCATGCGCTCGCCGTGCACTTCAAGGATCTTCGAGCCGGCGAAACCGCCCATCAGCGCTTCACGCACCTTGGCTGGGTCGGCGCCGTTCTTGGCGGCGAACAGCAGGGCTTCGGCCACTGCCTGGATATTCAGAGCAACGATGATCTGGTTGGCGACCTTGGCGGTCTGGCCGTCACCGTTACCACCGACGCGGGTGATGTTCTTGCCCATGGCCTGGAACAGCGGCAGCGCGCGTTCGAAGGCATTCGGGCAGCCGCCGATCATGATCGACAGGGTGGCCGCCTTGGCACCCACTTCACCGCCGGAGACCGGCGCGTCAAGGTAGGCAGCGCCAGTGGCTTTGATCTTCTCGGCGAAGACCTTGGTAGCGGTGGGGGAGATCGAGCTCATGTCGATCACTACTTTGCCAGCGCCTACGCCTGCGGCAACGCCGTCAGCGCGGAACAGAACGTCTTCAACCTGCGGGGTGTCCGGCACCATGATGATGATGAATTCGGCTTCCTGCGCCACTTCGCGCGGGTTGGCCAGGCCGATGCCGTTGTCGCCCAGCAGGTCGGCCGGAGCCTTGTCGAAGTGCTCGGAGAAGAACAGGGTGTGCCCGGCTTTTTGCAGGTTCTGCGCCATAGGCTTGCCCATGATGCCGGTGCCGATAAATCCGATTTTTGCCATGAGAAATATCCTCTAATTCAGATTGCGTTATGCGCCTTCATCCAGCCGAGGCCGGCAGCGGTGGTGGTTGCCGGCTTGTATTCACAGCCGATCCAGCCCTGGTAGCCAATGCGATCCAGGTGCTCGAAGAGGAAGCGGTAGTTGATCTCGCCCGTGCCAGGCTCGTTGCGGCCCGGGTTGTCAGCCAACTGCACATGGTTGATCACAGACAGATTGGCCTCGACGGTACGCGCCAGGTCACCTTCCATGATTTGCATGTGGTAGATGTCGTATTGCAGGTACAGGTTGCTGCTGGCGACCTTGTCGCGAATGGCCAGGGCCTGCTTCGTGGTGTTCAGGTAGAAGCCCGGGATGTCGCGGGTGTTGATCATTTCCATGACCAACTTGATGCCTGCGGCTTGCAGTTTTTCAGCGGCAAACTTGAGGTTGTCGACAAAGGTCTGCTCGACGGTGGCGCAATTCAGACCCTGCGGACGGATACCGGCCAGGCAGTTGATCTGTTTGTTGCCCAGCACCTTGGCGTAGGCGATGGCCTGGTCGACACCGGCGCGGAACTCTTCAATGCGGTCGGGGTGGCAAGCGATACCTCGCTCGCCCTTGGCCCAATCACCGGCGGGGAGGTTGAACAGCACCTGCTCAAGCTTGTTGGCATCCAGGCGCGCTTTGATTTCTTCGGCGCTGAAATCGTAGGGGAACAGGTATTCAACACCGCTAAAGCCAGCATCGGCGGCAGCGTCGAAACGGTCCAGAAAGTCCACTTCGGTGAACAGCATGGACAGGTTGGCGGCAAAACGGGGCATGGTGTGCTCCTTGTCTTGCGCAGCCCGGATAAAGCATCCGGGCTGCTGGTTCAAAGGCGATTTAGTCGAGCAGCGAGATGGCGGTCGGGGCGTCGACGCCGCGCTCGGCCAGTTCTTCGAACTCGTTGACGGCGTTGATTTCGGTACCCATGGAGATGTTGGTGACACGCTCCAGGATAATTTCCACCACCACCGGTACGCGGTGCTCAGCCATCAGGCGCTTGGCTTCGGCGAAGGCGTTCTGCAGCTCGTTCGGGTCGAACACGCGGATTGCCTTACAGCCCAGGCCTTCAACCACGGCAACGTGGTCAACGCCGTAACCGTTGATTTCCGGCGCGTTGATGTTCTCGAACGCCAGCTGTACGCAGTAGTCGATCTCAAAGCCGCGCTGCGCCTGACGGATCAGACCCAGGTAGGAGTTGTTCACCAACACGTGGATGTACGGCAGGTTGAACTGTGCGCCCACCGCCAGTTCTTCGATCATGAACTGGAAGTCGTAGTCGCCAGACAGCGCCACGACCTTGCGGGTCGGGTCGGCCTTGACCACACCCAGCGCTGCCGGAATGGTCCAGCCCAGCGGGCCGGCCTGGCCACAGTTGATCCAGTGCCGCGGCTTGTAAACGTGAAGGAACTGCGCGCCGGCGATCTGCGACAAACCAATGGTGGTGACGTAGCAGGTGTCCTTGCCGAACGCTTCGTTCATCTCTTCGTAAACGCGCTGCGGCTTGGCCGGCACGTTGTCGAAGTGGGTCTTACGCTGCAGGGTGCGCTTGCGCTCGCGGCAGCTATCCAGCCAGGCGCTGCGATCTTTCAGCTTGCCTGCGGCTTTCCACTCGCGGGCCACTTCCAGAAAGGCGTCCAGCGCCGAGCCTGCATCGGAAACGATGCCCAGGTCCGGGTTGAAAACGCGGCCAATCTGCGTCGGTTCGATGTCGACGTGAATGAACTTGCGGCCTTCGGTGTAGACATCAACCGAACCGGTGTGGCGGTTGGCCCAGCGGTTACCGATACCGAACACCAGGTCGGAAGCCAGCAGGGTGGCGTTGCCGTAACGGTGTGAGGTCTGCAGACCGACCATGCCGACCATCAGTTTGTGGTCATCCGGAATCACGCCCCAGCCCATCAGCGTCGGAACAACCGGTACGCCGGTCAGTTCGGCGAATTCCACCAGTTTGTCGGCGGCGTCGGCATTGAAGATACCGCCACCGGCAACCAGCAACGGACGCTCGGCGTCGTTGAGCATGACGATGGCTTTTTCTGCCTGCACGCGGTTGGTGGCCGGTTTGGCCAGCGGCAGCGGCTCGTAGGCGTCGATGTCGAATTCGATCTCGGCCATCTGCACATCAAACGGCAGGTCGATCAGCACCGGGCCTGGACGGCCGCTGCGCATTTCATAGAAGGCTTTCTGGAAGGCGCGTGGCACTTGGCCCGGCTCCATTACTGTGGTCGCCCACTTGGTCACCGGCTTGACGATGCTGGTGATGTCGACGGCCTGGAAGTCTTCCTTGTGCATACGGGCACGCGGCGCTTGGCCGGTAATGCACAGAATCGGAATGGAGTCGGCGGATGCCGAGTACAGGCCGGTCACCATGTCGGTGCCGGCTGGGCCGGAGGTGCCGATGCACACGCCGATATTGCCGGCATTGGTGCGGGTGTAACCCTCAGCCATGTGCGAGGCACCTTCGACGTGGCGAGCCAGGACGTGGTCGATACCGCCGACTTTTTTCAGTGCAGCGTACAGGGGGTTGATGGCGGCGCCGGGGATGCCGAACGCAGTGTCAACGCCTTCGCGGCGCATCACCAGTACGGCGGCCTCGATTGCTCTCATTTTGGCCATTGTCTTGTGCCTCGTTTGTTATCAGATTGTATACAAAACAGCTGGCTTGAATTCTATTCATGGCCTGACCTTCCGGTCAACACGTTTTGTCGTCGAGGCGTTGCCTGGTAAAAAATCTTTTAAAACAAGCGTTTTAGCTGGGGTGCTTGACCTGCTGCGGAAACGCTTGCGCATAACTGTATACAAATAGTGTTTGTATTGTATTCGTCTATTGAGTTTTTTGTTTCTGATGGGATAGTGGTGTTGAGCTTTGGATTGCCTGGCCGCTGTCAATCGCCCTGCAGGCGGCGCAGCGCCAGGTGTTTCGTAGGATTTATCAGCATCGAGGAAGACCCAACATGAGTACGTTGAATCTGCAAATCGCCACCACCATCAGTAACCGCGCCCTGGCGGTCGGCCGGGAAATTTCCGCCGCGCCGCTGACTGTTGCCGTGTTGGATGCCGGCGGGCATCTGATCAGCCTGCAGCGCGAAGACGGCGCCAGCCTGCTACGCCCGCAAATTGCCATCGGCAAGGCCTGGGGCGCGTTGGCACTGGGCAAGGGCTCGCGCCTGATTGCGGCAGACGCACAGCAGCGTCCGGCATTCATCGGCGCGGTTAACAACCTGGCAGACGGTCAACTGGTGCCGGCACCGGGTGGTGTGCTGATCCGTGATGAGCGCGGCGAGGTGATCGGCGCAGTGGGTATCACTGGCGATACCTCGGATATCGATGAGCAGTGCGCAGTCAGCGCTGTGGAGTCGGTCGGGCTGAAACCGGATGCGGGTATCGCTGCCTGATGATGTGCGGCATTCGCCGCAACTGAATTCGCAATAAAAAAACGGTGAATGCTTTGCGGCATTCACCGTTTTTATTTATGGCTGCCTTAAGCCAAGGGCAGGGCGGATAACCAGGCTTACGCGTTGGTGACCTGCTCGGACGGGCTGGGCTGGGTTTCGTCGATTTCGCAACCCTTGATCACCAAGCGGATGATGGTCTGTGCGGCGGCTTCGTAGTCGGCTTCGTCCAGGCTTGCTTTGCCGGTCACGGTGGAAATCTGCCAGTCGAAGTCAGCGTAGGTTTGAGTTGCAGCCCAGATGCTGAACAGCAGGTGATGCGGGTCAACCTTGGCCATCAGGCCCTGGTCGATCCAGCCCTGGATGCAGGAAATATTGTGCTTGGCCTGGGCGTTCAGCTGCGCGGTCTGGTCGGCGGACAGATGCGGCGCGCCGTGCATGATTTCGCTGGCGAATACCTTGGAGGCAAACGGCAGTTCGCGGGAGATACGGATTTTCGAGCGGATATAAGCGCGCAGTACGTCGGCCGGTTTGCCTGGCTGATTGAACGGCGAAGAGGCTTCCAGCAATGGTTCGATAATGCTTTCCAGCACTTCGCGGTAGAGGTTTTCTTTCGATTTGAAGTAGTAGTAGACGTTGGGCTTGGGCACCCCGGCCTTGGCGGCGATGTCGCTGGTCTTGCTGGCAGCAAAGCCTTTGTCGGCGAACTCCTCACTGGCTGCGCGTAAAATCAGCTCTCTGTTACGCTCGCGAATACTGGTCATAAGCCTCTTTGCTTCTGTCGAACGCCCGTCGCTGGGCAGCGCCGGGATGGTAGCACCGGCTTTGAGCGGCGCTCAAGGCTTGTGGCCTGGGCTCCGGCGGGCTATCTGACTTGCAAGTCAGGTTGTTGTATACAAAATTTAATATTTCTGTTTTTATCTCGCTGCATGCATTCATAACAAAAAGTCTCGGCTCGTTGAGCTCCAGGAGACACGTAGTGAACAATCAATTGGTTGACCCCTTCGGTCGGCGCATCACCTATCTACGGTTATCGGTTACCGATCGCTGTGATTTCCGCTGCACCTATTGCATGAGTGAGGACATGGTGTTCGCCCCGCGCGAGCAGATCCTCACCCTCGAAGAGCTCTACGCAGTGGCGGACGCTTTTATCGGCCTCGGGGTCAAGCGCATCCGCATTACCGGTGGCGAGCCGCTGGTACGCAAGAACCTAATCAGCCTGCTGACCCGCCTGGGCCAGCGTGCCGAGCTGGAAGACCTGGCCATCACCACCAATGGCTCACAGCTGGCTGACCTGGCGCCGCAGTTACACGCAGCCGGGGTCAAGCGACTGAACGTCAGCCTGGATTCGTTGCAGCGCGAGCGTTTTACTGCCTTTACTCGGCGTGACAAGCTCGATCAGGTGCTGGACGGCATCGAGGTGGCGCGCGCGGCAGGTTTTCGCAAGATCAAACTCAATACCGTGGTGCAGAAAGGCCGCAACGATGACGAAGTGCTCGACCTGGTCGAGTTCGCCATGGCGCGGGGTCTGGACATCAGCTTTATCGAAGAAATGCCACTGGGCAGTATTTCCAGCCACCAGCGCGAGCAGACCTTCTGCTCCAGTGACGAGGTGCGTGAGCGCATCGAACAGCGTTATGCCCTGGTGCGTAGCAGCAAGCTGACTGGCGGGCCGTCGCGCTATTGGCAGGTGGTCGGCAGCGACACCCAGATTGGTTTTATCTCACCGCACAGCCACAACTTCTGTGGCGACTGCAACCGCGTGCGAGTCACCGCCGAGGGCAAGCTGGTGCTTTGTCTGGGCCATGAAAATGCCCTGGACCTGAAAGGCCTGATGCGTGCCCACCCCGGCGACAGCCAGCGCCTGAGTGAAGCCTTGATGCAAGCCTTGCAACTGAAACCCGAACGTCACCACTTCGAGAGCGATGCCCAGGTGCAGGTTATTCGCTTTATGAGCATGACCGGCGGCTAGCCCCTAGCCGCGTCCTCACCGCCTTGGGCGGTTCCATTCGTTCCACTCTCACAATCAACAGGAGGTTTGCTGTGAAGCCCTCGCACGTCTGCAGTTTGTTCGCCGTTGTTTGTTCCAGCGCGGTCAGCGCTGAAAGCTATGTGATCGGTGTAGAGAAACTGGCCTTTGCGCCGCACTACAGCATCGATGCGCAAGGCCAGTACCAGGGCTTTGCCCGTGAGCTATTCGACCTGTTCGCGCAGACCAGCGGAGTGGAGCTGAGTTACAAGGTGCTGCCTGTTGAGCAGCTGTTGCCCGCGCTGCTCAACGGCCAGGTGGATTTCAAATACCCTGACAGCGAAACCTGGTCGCAGGAGCAGAAGGCCGGCAAGACCCTGAACTACAGCCAGGGCGTGGTCGAGTATGTCGATGGTGTGCTGGTGGCGCCGCAGCGTCATGGCCAACCCATCGAGCAGATCAAGCGCCTGGCCATGGTCAACGGCTGGACGCCACGGGGTTATCAGGAGCGTATCGATGCCGGGCAGATTGAGCTGACTTACAGCGATGATCTACGCCAGATGATTCGCCAGGCGCTGAAGAAGGACACCGACGGCGCCTATTTCAACGTGGTGGTGGCCACCCATTATCTGGACAACATCCGCGCGCGACCGGGCGCGCTGATATTCGATGCGCAGTTGCCGCACAGCCGTGGCAGCTTCAAGCTGTCGACGCTCAAGCATGCGGCCTTTATGCAGCGTTTTGACCGCTTCTTGAGCGAGCAGCAGCCTGCAATTGTCGCGCTGAAAAGTAAGTACAAGGTCGAGGCTAATCTGGAGGCTGACCGCATCGGCCTGGAGCAGTGGAAACTGGATTTTATCGAGCGTAAAAAGCTCAAGGACGCGCAGTCGCAGTAATGCGCTGAGATAACAAAAGTCGCTCCAAGTGAGCGGTTTTTTCTGCGCGTAACAAGAGGGAATAGGCGCAATAAAAAAGGGGATGGCATCGTTGCCATCCCCTTTTTGTTGCGGGTTGCCGCCTACCCGGCAACCCACATCAAGCACATGGGCTTAGAAGTGGTACTTCACCAGCGCTTGTACTGCGGTCTGATCGAAGCCATCGGTGGAACCGTCGATTGGCTTGATGCCGTACTTGTTGTGCCACATGTTCAGTTCTGTGCCGACATACAGTTTGCGACCTTCACCGAACAGCGCCTTGCCCGCATCCCATTTGATCTGGATTGAGGAGCCGACTGATGTCTGGGTGCCGGCATCCTTGGATGGCGCGCGCCAGTCGATGTAGCCGTCGACCACAAAGTCCTGTTCGCCAATGGCAAACGGATAAGCGCCGTTCACAGTCAGCTGGTAGGTGTGGCCGTTGCCCTTGTCCGATGCCTTGAAGTCATGATCGAAGAAGATGTGGTTATTGACCTTCACCGCATAGAGGTTGGCGTTCAGGTAGGCGAAGCCTGGAGCGTTCCAGGCGGTACCGATGCCGTACAGGTAATTCTCGGTGCCAGGGCCGCCGTTGCCTTTTTCATAGGTAAAGGCTGCGTATACATCCTTCAGCGGGCCTGCGGTCAGGTCCTGGCCAGTCAGCCAGCTGAGGCTGACGCGTGGCGAGAATTCCATGTAATAGAAGCTGCTCTTCTCATCGACATCCAGGTTGCCGAAGTTGCTGCCACGGGCCTGCTTGTTGTCGGCGTCGATGTAGTCGAGGAAGAAGAAGGTATCGCCCCAGGTCCAGCCACTGGCGTTTTCCAGGGTGAAGGTGGTCTGCGAGCGCTGTTCTTCACCGTTGTTGTTCAGGCGCTGGAAGTTGCTGCCGTAGAGGTAGGAGAGGCTGGTGTCTTGCCAGAGGAAGGCACCCTCGGCGAAGGCGTGCTGGCCGGTAAACAGGCCGGCTGAGAGAGCGATGCAATGGGGCAGGTGCTTCAGTTTCATCACGTTTTCCTTATTGTGGACTTACAGGGTTTCTCAGCCCTGTGGCGAACCGCAGGGTCGAACAGGCAAATAGGGTGACGTCTCAACTGGGCCGCTGGGGTGTGTTGAACTCATGCAGGGCGGCGTACAGCGAATTGGGCAGATCGGCCTGGGTTGGCTTTGGCAGCGTGGCTTTCGGGATAAGTTTGATTGCGGCCAGGTGGATAGCGCTGAGCCGTATCCGTGCGCGAATTACCAATGGGATCATCCGCTTGTGGCTGACCGCAGACGGAGCTGGGGTGCGTGGAGTGTGAGGGATTGTCATGTCTGAGCCTGCCAGTTGTTCTTATATGGTCATGGGCTTACATGAGGCTTCACGGGCCTCTGTCCTGAATGCGACATAAAGTTGTCCGTGTAGTCAGGTTGATTGACTATAGCAATTTGTTTACAGCGTTAAAAACAATTTATTTAAATATTGTGCACAAAAATGCACCGCCAGTCAGGTTGCTGAACGTCACGGAAAAGCGTGCGTAGGACGTGTGGCTGGGCGTATTGGCGCGGGGAGGGGCGTGCGACTGTTGGCCGAAAGACAAATGCCGCACCCTGAGCGGGTGCGGCATTCGGGTGGATCAGTTGAGCTGTGCGCCCTGGTCGATCCATGAGCCGATCAAGTCGCGCTCTTCCTGGGTCATCTGGGTGATGTTGCCCAGCGGCATGATCTGTGAGGCCACGCTTTGCGCATGAATCTTTGCGGCTTGCGCTTTGATCTGCTCAGGCGTGTCGAGCATGAAGCCGGCCGGTGGCGCGCTGAACATTGGGCTGCTCGGCGTGGCCGAGTGACAGACGCTGCAGCGTTCCTGAATCACGCTGCTGACCTTGGCAAACTCGACAGCTGCTACAGCCGGTGCGGTAGCTGCTGGCTCAGCGGGTGTGCTGGCGGGTTGAGCTGCCTTAGTTACATCCGGATTACCGCTCACGGCAGTGGCCGGAATTTTTGCGTAGGTAATAGCGGCTGCTTTAGGCGCTTCGGTGCTGGCGGCTTTCATACTCGGCCCCGTGACGAACGCCAGGCAGATCATGCCCAGTGCGGCGGCAGGCAGGGTCCAGATGTACTTGCTGCTGTCATGGCGAGTGTTGAAGTAGTGGCGCACTAGTACTGCCAGCATCGCGATGCCCGCCAGAATCAGCCAGTTGTATTGGCTGCCGTAGGTGCTCGGGAAGTGGTTGCTGATCATGATGAACAGCACCGGCAGGGTGAAGTAGTTGTTGTGACGCGAACGCAGCAGACCTTTGGCCGGCAGAGTCGGGTCCGGCGTGGTGTTGTCTTCGATGGCCTTAACCAGCGCACGCTGGGCCGGCATGATGGTGAAGAACACGTTGCCGACCATGATGGTGCCGATGATCGCGCCGACATGGATATAGGCCGCACGGCCACTGAAGATCTGGCTGAAGCCATAGGCTGCAGCGATGATCAGCACGAACAGCACGGCGCCAAGCAGGGCCGGGCGCTTGCCCAGCGGCGAATCGCAGAGGAAGTGATAGGCCACATAGCCCGCCACCATCGAACCGAAACCGATGGCAATGGCCATTTCCGGTGCGAGATCAACGCCCGGCTTGACTAGGTACAGGCTTGGGTTTAGGTAGTACACCACCAGCATCAGGGCCACGCCCGACAGCCAGGTGAAATAGGCCTCCCATTTGAACCAGTGCAGGTTCTCCGGCATTTTCGGCGGGGCCAGCTTGTATTTTTCCAGGTGGTAGATACCGCCACCGTGAATCGCCCAGAGGTCACCCGACAGACCTTCGCGCGGGTTGCTGCGGTTGAGGTTATTTTCCAGCCAGACGAAATAGAAGGATGCGCCGATCCAGGCGATGCCGGTGATCATATGGATCCAGCGGATACCCAGGTTCAGCCACTCAGTCAAATGCGCTTCCACAATCAGTACCTCTTTCCCGCAGGCCGACACGCCGGCTGCAGGCTTCTCTTATTGGTGGGGGGCGAGGAGCAGTTGCTCGTCGTCGGTAAAGAAATGCTCATCGCAGTTGTTGCCAGAACCACTGCGATCAACCACCAGGAAGTCATCCCGCTTTTCGATCGTCAGCACCGGGTGGTGCCAAACGCCGCGATGGTAATTAATGCCCTGCCTGCCGTTGCTGCGGAAAGCGCGGACCAACTCTGATTCAGGTGCATCGCCAAGTGGCGCGACCACGATCAGAAAGGGGTTGCCGAGCAGCGGAATAAACGCCTGACTGCCCTGCGGATGACGCTCCAGCATGCGAATGGTCAGCGGCATCTCTAGCGCCTCGGCACTGAAGATGCTGATGATCGCCTTATCCTCTGGCTGAGCGGTCTCGACCGTGGCCAGTTTGTGATAACGGCGAGTGGAGCCATTGTTGATCATGAAGAATTCGCTGCCTTCGGTTTCGATAACGTCACCAAAGGGGGCGAAGGCTTCTTTGCTTAGCGGCTCGATGATCAATGTGCGCATGTTGGTCTTCTTGTTCGTTCGTTTATGCCCCTCTCCCAATGGGAGAGGGGTTTATTGGCTTACTTGGCGACTTTGCCGAACAGGCGCAGGCGGCTGATACCGCCGTCCGGGAACACGTTCACCCGTACGTGGGTGATCGGGCCCAGCGCTTTGATCTGCTCGCTGAACTCGTGCTCGGCGTGCATCTGCAGTTTCTGGCTTGGCAGCAGCTCGCGCCAGAACAGGCTCTGGGTCTCGATCTGGCTGTCGGTGCCGCCTTTGACGAAGGCCGCCTGGATCGAGCAGCTGTCCGGGTAGTTGCCTTTGAAGTGCAGGGTGTCGACGACGATGCGTTCGATCTCGCCCGGATGGCCGAGGGCGACAATCACCCAGTCGTTACCTGGGGTACGGCGACGTGCAGTTTCCCAGCCGTCGCCCATGTTGATGCCACGGCCTGGGTTGAGGATGTTGCTCATGCGGCCGAAGTGTTCGTCCGAGCAGGCCAGGGCGCGACCGCCATTCAGTGCAGAAGCCAGGTCAACTTCTTCGTTGTCACCTACGTTCGACCAGTCGCGGAACGGTACGCCGTAGACGCGCAGACGGGCGACGCCGCCGTCCGGATAGATGTTGAAGCGCAGGTGGGTGAAGGCCTGTGCATTGGCAATTTCATGGTAGTGGTGGCTGTTGCCTTGCAGCTCTACTGCGGCCAGCACTTCAGTCCACACGGTGGCGTCGGTCGGGTCACCTTCAGCGACAAAGCAGCCTTCCAGGGACGCCGACGGCGGGAAGTTACCGGTGAAGAAGCTGGTGTCGATGTCCACACCCTTGATCGAGCCCGGTACGCCCAGGCGGATTACCGCGCTGTCGTAACCTTCGAAGCGCTTGCGACGCGACTCCCAGCCATCCATCCACTTGCCGTTGTCATCGAACACGCCCTCCTTCCATACGGCCGGGGTCGGCTGGAACAGACGGTTAACGTCGGCGAACCAGTCGTCGGTGACCGAGATGGCCTTGGTGCCCAGGCGTGCGTCGGCGAGGTTGACGTATTTCTCAAAGGGTACGGCGTAAGCTTTCATGAAATGTCTGCCTTAGTGATGGCGTTGGGGAGGGCGGAGGGCTTGCGGCCTACAGCTGCTGCAAGCGGAACAGCGCGATCTTGTTGATCTCGGCCAGGGCGCAGGCGAATTCTTGCTCCGGGGAGTTATGAATCCGCTCCTCGAAGGCCGCCAGGATCTGGTGCCGATTGCTGCCTTTCACCGCCATGATGAAGGGGAAGCCGAACTTGGCCTTGTAGGCATCATTCAGTTCGGTAAAGCGGGCGAACTCTTCTGCGGTGCATTCATGAATGCCCGCACCAGCCTGCTCCGACGTCGAAGAGGCGGTTAACTCACCACGAACGGCTGCCTTGCCGGCCAGGTCCGGGTGAGCATTGATCAGCGCCAGCTGTGCAGCATGGCTGGCACTGAGCAACAGGTCGGCCATGCGCTGATGCAGGCCGTTGATTTCGTTGATGCTGTCATCCTGGCCCAGGTCAAAAGCCTTCTCGGCGACCCAGGGCGAGTGTTCGTAAATATCGGCGAAGACTTTTACGAAGTCTTCGCGGCTCAAACGGGACGGGGTCAGGGTTTGAAAACGGCTCATTTCGAGCTCTCCTTGGACGGCTCTTGCAGCGGATGGGTCGCGTGCCAGTGTTTGGCGATGTCGACGCGGCGGGCGCACCAGACTTTTTCGTGGCTCTGCAGGTATTCAAGGAAGCGCGCCAGTGACGCCAGGCGCGCCGGACGGCCGAGCAGGCGGCAATGCATGCCGATCGAAAGCATCTTCGGCGCGCCGGCCACGCCTTCGGCGTAAAGCACATCGAAGGCGTCTTTCAGGTATTCGAAGAAATCGTCGCCCTTGTTGAAGCCCTGCACCTGGGTGAAGCGCATGTCGTTGGTGTCCAGCGTGTAAGGGATCACCAGGTGCGGTTTGGCTGCGGTGCTGGCCGGGTCCCAGTAAGGCAGGTCGTCGTCGTAGGTGTCGCTGTCATACAGAAAGCCACCTTCTTCACGTACCAGGCGGCGAGTGTTCGGGCCGAGGCGGCCGGTGTACCAGCCCACCGGGCGTTCGCCGGTCAGTTCAGTCAGGATGCGGATGGCTTCAAGCATATGCTCGCGCTCTTCGGCTTCGCTCATGTTCTGGTAGTCGATCCAGCGGTAACCGTGGCTGCAGATCTCGTGGCCTGCGGCGACCATCGCCTTGATCGCATCTGGATGACGCTGCGCAGCCATGGCCACGGCAAAGATGGTCAGCGGGATGTTGTGCTTTTGGAACAGGTTCAGCAAACGCCAGACGCCGGCACGGCTGCCATACTCGTAGAGCGATTCCATGCATAGGTTGCGCTGGCCTTGCAGCGGCTGCGCGGAAACCATCTCGGAGAGAAACGCCTCGGATTCCTTGTCGCCGTGCAGGATGTTGCGCTCGCCGCCTTCCTCATAATTGAGAACAAACGACAGGGCGATGCGCGCATCATTCGGCCAATGCGGGTGGGGCGGGTTGTTGGCGTAACCGATCAGGTCGCGTGGGTAGTCAGCGCTCACTGCAGTCTTCCTTCTTGCTGTTTGTGGCGGTCATTGGGCAGGCATAAATGCGTTGCACGACCGTGATGGGCTAATTGTATACAAAGTGCTTTGCATCTTGTAAATCTAAAATTCACTTATTTTGCGAAATTTTGCCTTAATGCTGATTCTGTCCAGTGCGTCAGCTGTTGCTGTGCAAAAGCAGTGCTCGCAAGCACTTATGGCCGATTTGCTGCCCGTTTACGGTGCGCTGAGCAGGCGTAAAGATCGATTTATTGTGTACAGTTTTTTATAAAAGTGTCTTATTTTTGAATTTCAGCATGCTATGCTTCAGCTCAGTCGAGGCTGCTTAGCCTGATAAATCTGCCGAATTCAATAAAAGTAGAGGAGGTGCGGCGTCTACGTAGGCTTATCTGCGCAGGCGCCCATAAGCGATGGGACGATTGACCACACACGTACTGGATGCCGCCCATGGTTGCCCAGGCAGCGAACTGAAGATTGAGTTGTATCGCGTTGAAGGGGCTCAGATGGAGCTGCTCAATAGCGTTGTCACCAACCACGACGGCCGTTGCGATGCGCCGGTGCTGCAGGGTGACGATTACCGCAGTGGGGTTTACCAGCTGCATTTCCATGCCGGCGATTACTACCGCGCTCGCGGCGTCAAATTGCCTGAACAGGCCTTTCTCGATGTTGTAGTGCTGCGCTTCGGCATCGATGCCGGGCAGGAGCATTACCACGTGCCACTGCTGATTTCCCCTTACAGCTACTCCACCTACCGCGGTAGCTGAACCGAATGCTTGTCACCCTCTGACTCAATTTAAGAGTCCCTAGCCCGTACACACTGCGGGCTTTTTTTTGCCTGCGATTTGAGGTGCTGATCGGGGCCGGGTGTTTGGGCTGCGCGAAACCCAAACAATGGGCTTCGCGCGCTCAGCAATAACCTAACGGCTAAGCAGTGAGGCCGCGCCAGCCCCGCCAAACAAGGCCGCGCTGATGCGGTTGAACCACACCTGGCCCTTGCCCGAACGCAGGTAGCGCGCCGCGCCCTGGGCGCTGAGGCCGTAGAACAGCTTGCAGGCCAAGTCCAGCACCGCCCACGTGGCGATCATCACCAGCAGCTGGCCAAGCATGGGCCGCTCGGCGCTGATGAACTGCGGCAAGAAGGCTGCAAAGAACAGGATGTCTTTGGGGTTACTGGCGCCCAGGCCGAAGGCCTTCCAGAACATGGCACGAAAGCTCGGGTTGGCCGGCTGCTCTTCGGTCTTCACCGGTTTGGCGGCTTTGCGCGATTCCTGCCAGCTTTGCCAGGCGAGGTAGAACAGGTACAGCGCGCCGACAATCTTCAGCAGGCTGAACAGCTGCTCCGAGGCCAGCAGCAACGCGCCAAGGCCAAGTGCCGAAGCGCTCAACAGGCAGATCGAGGCTGACACCCCACCAATAAATGCCGGGGCCGAGCGTCGCAGGCCATAGTTCAGGCTGTTGCTGACCATCAACAGTGACAACGGCCCGGGGATCAGAATCACCACCAGTGCAGCACTTGCGAATAACAGCCAGGTTTCCAGACTCATTAGTGATTCTCCAGATGCGCAAAAGCCCCGACGCGCGCGCCGGGGCTTGGTTACCAGCCGGCCAACCTTACAGGAAGGCGAACTTGGCGATAAAGATGATGCACAGAACGTACAAGCTCAGCGATACCTTGTCGCGTTGGCCGGTCAGCAGTTTCAGTGTCGCGTAGGTCAGGAAGCCCAGGGCAATACCGTTGGCGATGGAGAAGGTCAGCGGCATCATGACCACGGTGACGATCGCCGGGATGGTGTCGGTGTGATCTTTCCAGTCGATATGCGCCATGCCGCTCATCATCAGCATCGCTACATAAATCAGCGCGCCAGCGGTGGCGTAGGCGGGGATCATCCCAGCCAGCGGGGCAAAGAACATTGCGCAGAGAAACAGCACGCCCACAGCAACAGCCGTAAGACCAGTACGTCCGCCGGCAGCAACACCCGCAGCACTTTCTACATAGCTGGTTACTGGCGGGCAACCGACCATGGCACCGACCACGCTGGAGGTACTGTCGGCCTTGAGGGCCTTGGACAGGTTCTGGATCTTGCCGTCTTCATCCACCAGGTTGGCGCGATGGGCAACGCCCATCAAAGTGCCAGCGGTGTCGAACATGTTGACGAAGAGGAAGGCCAGAATCACGCTGACCATGGCAATGTTGAAGGCCCCGGCGATGTCCATCGCCATAAAGGTCGGCGCCAGGCTTGGCGGCATGGAAACCAGACCGTTGTATTCAACCAGGCCCATCGCCCAGCCGATAGCGGTAACACCAAGCATGCTGAACAGGATGGCGCCGAACACATTGCGGTGGCTAAGCACGGCAATCAACAGGAAGCACACAGCGGCGAGGATTGCATTCGGTTCACCGAACGAACCCATGGTCAGCAGAGTTGCTGGGCTGTCGACGACGATGCCTGCGGTTTTCAAACCGATCAGCCCGAGGAACAAGCCCACTCCCGCACCCATGGCAAAGCGCAGGCTCATGGGGATGCTGTTGAGCAGCCATTCGCGGATCTTCGACAGGCTCATGATCATAAACAGCACGCCGGAGATAAACACCGCGCCGAGGGCGATCTGCCAGCTGTAGCCCATTTCACCGACAACGGTGTAGGTGAAGAAGGCATTCAGACCCATGCCTGGTGCCAGGCCGACTGGCCAGTTGGCGTACAGACCCATCAGGAAACAGCCGATGGCCGCGCCGATGCAGGTGGCGACAAACGCCGCGCCATGATCGACGCCAGCCGTGGCCATGATGTTGGGGTTAACGAAGATGATGTAAGCCATGGTGACGAAAGTCGTCAGGCCCGCCAGCAGTTCGGTTTTGATTGTGGTGCGGTGTTCGGTCAGTTTGAAGAAGCGGTCAAGCAGACCGGGTTTGATCAGGTCTTGCATCTGCGTCGCCTGTTGTTCTTGTTTAGCGCTTTCCACAGGGGTACTCCTCATCTCTTGTTGTGTGCCACCCAGAGCCTGTGCTGCGCACTGCTCGACTCTTGAGGTAGGTGGTGTTTTTTTGCCTTGCTGGCGTGCTTAGCTGACCTTTCGGTCAAGAAATAACGCTGGGGCCGATTATGATGTTGTATACAAAAAAAGCAAATAATGTTTCTGGTTAAAAGCTGCTATGTACTCGGCTTTTTTACCTATGCAGTACCTGTCCTGTTACTGATGTGTTCCGCAGCATTTGTTTCGCTGATCTGACGAGGCGTTTACACCCCTCATGATCAGTGGGGCTTCGGCAATAATCGTGGGCATCGCGGTGTTGCCGCCGTAACTCACCAGGGCAGTTGCTAAGCAGATTCGCGAACAAGAAAAATGCTGGATATAAGAAATGAATCTGCCGACTGCGCGTTCTTCGGCAGAGAGGTGCGAACAGAAAGCGTGTGCAAATGCACCTTTGCACAAGGGTTATGCCTTGGTAGCGGTGTACGTGCTGGTTACATTGTGTACAATGCAAAGGCTTTTTATTTGTGACTTTTCACTGATTTGCCGCTTGCCAGAGGGTAGGTAGCACACAGTAGAGTTGCATCAGCAACCGCCGAACCTTGATCACGCGAGCCACAATGAACGAACAATTGCAGCCCCTTAAGAAGCAGACGCGCGAAGGCAAAAGCACTCGCAGCGGGACTCAGGACGATGTCGTTTACGCCCATATCTTCGATGCCATTCTCGAGCAGCGTCTGGCTCCTGGCACCAAGCTCAGTGAAGAGGCGCTCGGTGAAATCTTCGGCGTCAGCCGCACCATCATCCGTCGCGCCTTGTCGCGCCTGGCCCACGAAGGTGTGGTGCTGCTGCGGCCTAACCGTGGCGCGGTAGTGGCCAGCCCAGGTGCGGAAGAAGCGCGGCAGATTTTCTATGTACGCCGCATGATCGAGCGGGCGATTACCGAACTGGCCTGCAAGAACGCCAAGCCGGAACAGATTGCCGCACTGCGCCAGATGGTGATCGATGAGCGCGACTGCTTCGCCCGTGGTGATCGCGGCATGGGCATTCGCCTGTCGGGTGAGTTCCACCTGAAACTTGCGGAAGCTGCCGGCAACCTGACCTTGTTGGGCTTTTTGCGTAGCCTGATTTCGCAGACCTCGCTGATCATCGCCCTCTACGAAAGCAACAGCCGCACGCATTGCTCGGATGCCGAACACGACCAGGTGATTGATGCCATCGAAGCCGGCAATGTGGAAGTGGCGGTGGACCTGATGATGCGCCATATGGACAGCGTTGACGCCAAACTCAACCTGGATGGTGAAACCGCCTCGGATGACCTGCACGCGGTGTTCTCGCACCTGCTGCCGGGCAGCAAGAAGAAAGCCGCGAGCCGCTGATCGGCGCAACCGGCCTAAACGAGAAAGCCCGCTCAATGAGCGGGCTTTTTGTTGGTTGGGGTTTTACCGACCTCAATCGCGGCGATGCACCGACTGGCCGGCGGCGAAGGTTTCTTTCACTGCGCGGTCGTCGCCGAGCATGGTCAGGGCGAAGAGTCTTTCGTCCAGG
The DNA here is from genome assembly GCF_902506525.1 of Pseudomonas sp. 9AZ. Classification (NCBI taxonomy): domain Bacteria; kingdom Pseudomonadati; phylum Pseudomonadota; class Gammaproteobacteria; order Pseudomonadales; family Pseudomonadaceae; genus Pseudomonas; species Pseudomonas sp. 9AZ. The sequence continues at coordinate 2,410,758 of NZ_LR733840.1, read as the reverse complement.
GTCTTGGCCTGTTGCATGCGGTAGCTGATCAGCGGCGTGGCGTTGTAGTCGAGCACCACGAAGTCGGCGTCTTTGCCGCTCTCGAAGTTGCCGATCTTGTCGTCCAGATACAGCGCATGGGCGCCGCCCAGGGTGGCCAGGTACAGCGACTTGAACGGGTCGAGTTTCTTGCCCTGTAGCTGCATGACCTTGTACGCCTCGTTCAGCGACTGCAGCTGGCTGAAGCTGGTGCCAGCCCCCACGTCGGTGCCCAGGCCGACGCGTACGCCATGGTCTTCAAGCTTGTTCAGGTCGAACAGGCCGCTGCCAAGGAACAGGTTGGAGGTCGGGCAGAAGGCCACGGCCGAACCGGTTTCGGCCAGGCGTTGGCATTCGTCGTCGCACAGGTGCACGCCGTGGGCGAATACCGAGCGCGCACCGATCAGCTTGTAGTGGTCGTACACATCCAGATAGCCCTTGCGCTCGGGGAACAGCGCCTTGACCCATTCGATTTCCTTACGGTTCTCGGACAGGTGGGTGTGCATATACAGGTCCGGGTATTCGCCCAACAGTTTGCCGGCCAGGGTCAGTTGTTCCGGGGTGCTGGTGGGGGCGAAGCGTGGGGTCACCGCGTAATGCAGGCGGCCCTTACCGTGCCAGCGTTCGATCAGCTCTTTGCTGTCGGCATAGCCGGATTCCGCAGTATCAGTCAGGTATTCCGGGGCGTTGCGATCCATCAGTACCTTGCCGGCGATCATGCGCAGGTTCAGCGCTTCGGCGGCTTCGAAGAAGGCGTCCACCGATTGCTTGTGCACTGTGCCGAACACCAGGGCGGTGGTGGTGCCGTTGCGCAGCAACTCTTTCAGGAAGATACCGGCCACATCAGCGGCGTGGGCCTTGTCGGCGAACTGCTGCTCGGTGGGGAAGGTGTAGGTGTTCAGCCAGTCCAGCAGCTGCTCGCCGTAGGAGGCGATCATCCCGGTTTGCGGGTAGTGGATATGGGTGTCGATAAAACCGGGGGTGATCAGCGCGTCGCGGTACTCGGTGATTTCCACGCCCTTGAGTGTTGGCAGCAGGTCGGCGGCGTTGCCGACGTTGGCCACCTGGCCGTTGTCGATGACCAGCAGGCCGTCTTCGAAATACTCATAGGATTGCTCAACGCCCACCACTGCAGGGTCGGCAATGCTGTGCAGGATGGCGGCGCGGTAGGCTTTCACTGGGCTAGTCATGTAACGCTGATCTCAATCTATGGAGTTGGTCGCTCAGGCACGCGGGCGCCTGAGCAGATAGTCAGGCCTGGCTTCGGCGAGAGGCGGGCAGCAGCTTGGCAACGCTGGGTTGGCCCGTTTTGCTCTCTTGGCCAAAGGCGGCGTTGTAGGTGGCGATCACTTCGCCGGCGATGGATACGGCAATTTCTACCGGCAATTTGCCTTTGACCTCAGCCAGGCCCATGGGACAGCGCATGCGCGCCACCACTGCCGGGTCAAAGCCGCGATCACGCAGGCGGTGTTCAAATTTGGCGCGTTTGGTTTGCGAGCCGATCAGGCCGTAGTAGGCAAAATCGTTGCGCTTGAGGATTTCTGCAGTCAGCTCCAGGTCGAGCTGGTGGTTGTGGGTCATGACGATAAAGTAGCTGCCAGCGGGCATGCGCTCGATCTCGTCGATCACCTCGTCATTCACCACTTTGTCGACCCCAACCGGAATCTGCTCGGGGAATTCGTTTTCCCGCGAGTCAATCCAGCGCACCTTGCATGGCAGGCTGGCGAGCAGTGGCACCAGGGCGCGGCCGACATGGCCGGCGCCGAATACAGCGATCTGCGCTTGGGGTTGGCCCATGGGCTCAAACAGCAGCACGGTGGCGCCGCCGCAGCATTGGCCGAGGCTGGCGCCCAGGCTGAAACGCTCCAGGCGGGTGTCCTGGCTGCGTGAGGTGAGCATTTCGCGGGCCAGCTCCATCGCTTTGAATTCCAAGTGGCCGCCACCGATGGTCTCGAAGATGCGGTCAGCGGTGACCACCATTTTCGAACCCGCATTGCGCGGGGTTGAGCCGCGTTCTTCGATGATGGTCACCAGCACGCAAGGCTGACCTTGCTGCTGCAGTTCGGCGAGGGCGCTGATCCAGCTCATTTGCTCAGCCTCCAGGAAGGCGTGGTCTGTCCGGGGCGTGGTAAGCGCCAGTTGCTCGGTGACGGATCCAGTATGGGAACGTGTATCGGTCGTGGTGTCTGGGTTTTTGGCTCGGTGTGTTTTGTCATTGTTGTACACCTGTGTGTGCAGTGCCTGGGTGGGTGACCACCCAGGCGGTTTGGCATTACGCCGGTTCAACCTCTGCAGCGGCCGTCGACTTGGCGGTCTGCTGCAGTTTCTTCATTTGCTCCACACCCCAGAGCACGCGCTCAGGCGTGGCGGGGGCGTCGATCTGCGGCTGTACGCGGTAGTCAGCCAGGCTGGCCACGGCGTCCTTGATCGCACACCACACGGCGATGCCGAGCATAAACGGTGGCTCACCGACGGCCTTGGAGTGGAACACGGTGTCTTCCGGGTTCTTGCGGTTTTCCACCAGGTTGACGCGCAGGTCCAGCGGCATATCGGCGATGGCCGGGATCTTGTAGCTGGCCGGGCCGTTGGTCATCAGCTTGCCTTTGCCATTCCACACCAGCTCTTCCATGGTCAGCCAACCCATGCCCTGAACGAACGCGCCTTCGACCTGGCCGATGTCCAGCGCCGGGTTCAGCGATGCGCCCACGTCATGCAGGATGTCGGTGCGCAGCATCTTGTACTCACCGGTCAGGGTATCGACTATCACTTCCGAGCAGGCGGCGCCGTAGGCGAAGTAGTAGAACGGGCGGCCGGCGGCCTTGTCGCGGTCGTAGTAGATCTTCGGCGTGCGGTAGAAACCGGTGCTGGAGAGCGATACCTGGCCAAAATAGGCCTTCTGGATCACTTCCTCGAAGCTCAGGAACAGGTCGCGTACGCGCACCTGGCTGTTGCGGAACTCCACGTCTTCCGGGGTGACCTTGTATTCGCGCACCAGAAAATCAACCAGGCGCTGCTTGAGGGTTTCAGCGGCGTTCTGCGCGGCCTTGCCGTTCAAGTCGGCACCGCTGGAGGCGGCAGTCGGCGAGGTGTTTGGCACCTTGTCGGTATTGGTGGCGGTGATCTGGATACGCGAGATATCCACCTGCAGCACTTCGGCGACGATCTGCGCGACCTTGGTGTTGAGGCCCTGGCCCATCTCGGTGCCGCCGTGGTTCAGGTGGATCGAACCGTCGGTGTAGATGTGGATCAGCGCGCCAGCCTGGTTGAGGAAGGTGGCGGTAAAGCTGATACCGAATTTCACCGGGGTCAGCGCCAGGCCTTTCTTCAATACTGGGCTTTTGGCGTTGAACGCGCGGATTTCTTCGCGGCGCTTGGCGTAGTCACTGCTGGCTTCCAGCTCGGCGGTCATCTCGTGGATAACGTTGTGCTCGACGGTCTGGTGGTAGTGGGTGACGTTGCGCTCGGTCTTGCCGTAGTAGTTGAGCTTGCGTACTTCCAGCGGGTCTTTGCCCAGACTGCGCGCGACCGCATCCATGATCTCTTCGATGGCGACCATGCCCTGCGGGCCGCCGAAGCCGCGGTAGGCGGTGTTCGACGCGGTGTTGGTCTTGCAGCGGTGGCCATTGATGGTGGCGTTGCCGAGGAAGTAGGCGTTGTCGGAGTGGAACATCGCGCGGTCAACAATCGAGCCAGACAGATCTGGCGAGTAGCCGCAGTTGCCGGCGAGTTCAATCTCGATGCCATGCAGCAGGCCGTTGTCATCGAAACCCACGTCGTATTCAACGTAGAACGGATGGCGCTTGCCGGTGATCTGCATGTCTTCAACGCGCGGAAGGCGCATTTTGGTCGGCCGGCCGGTGAGGTGCGCGATCACCGCGCACAGGCACGCAGGACCTGCAGCCTGGGTTTCCTTACCGCCGAAACCGCCACCCATGCGGCGCATGTCGATGACGATCTTGTGCATCGGTACGCCGAGCACTTCAGCGACCAGCTTCTGCACCTCGGTGGCGTTCTGCGTGGAGGTGTAGATGATCATGCCGCCGTCTTCGGTGGGCATGACCGAGGAAATCTGGGTTTCCAGGTAGAAGTGTTCCTGGCCGCCGATATGCAGGCTGCCTTGTAGGCGACGTGGCGCAGTGGCCAGCTCGGCGCTGGAATTGCCGATCTTGTGCTGGTGGCTGTCGAGCACGAAATGCTTCTTGCGTAGCGCATCGACCACGTCGAGCACAGGTTCAAGGTCTTCGTACTCGATGATCGCGGCCATGGCCGCCTTGCGTGCGGTTTCCAAGCTATCGGCACCTACGGCCAATACCACCTGACCAACGTATTCAACCTTGCCGTCCGCCAGCAGCGGATCGCCAGCCACGACCGGGCCGATGTCCAGCTGGCCCGGTACGTCATCCTTGGTGATGGCAATCGCCACGCCCGGAATGGCGTAGCAGGGGCTGGTATCGATGCTGACGATGCGTGCGTGAGCGCGGTCGCTCATACGGGCATAAACATGCAGCTGATTGGGGAATTCCAGGCGGTCGTCGACGTAGATGGCTTCGCCGGAGACGTGTTTGTCCGCGCTTTCATGTTTGACGCTCTTGCCGACGCCAGTGGTGATGTCGGCGCGGAACAGTTCGGCCAGTTCGGCCTGACTTTTAATTACATGATGATTAGACATACGCGGTCACCCGGGTTTCGACTTCGGGAGCTTGCAGCTCGAGGAAGAATTTACGCAGCAGATTCTGTGCAGTGAGCAGGCGGTATTCCTTGCTGGCGCGGAAGTCACTGAGTGGGGTGAAATCCTCGGCCAATGCAGCGCAGGCACGTTCGATCACACCCGGGTACCAGGCCGCGCCTTGCAGAGCGGCTTCACAGGCAGCAGCGCGTTTCGGGATGGCCGCCATACCGCCAAAGGCGATACGTGCGCTTTGCACCACGCCATCTTCGACCACCAAGTTGAATGCGGCGCACACGGCGGAGATGTCGTCGTCTAGGCGCTTGGACACCTTGTAGGCGCGGAACGCTTGGCTGGGCTGATGGCGCGGCACGATGATCTTCTCGATAAATTCGGCTTCCTGGCGCGCAGTCACCTTGTAGTCGAGGAAGTAGTCTTCGATCGGCAGGGTGCGGCTGGTGTTGCCTTTGCGCAGCACGATCTGCGCGCCGAGGGCGATCAGCAGCGGCGGGGCGTCGCCAATCGGCGAGGCGTTGCCGATATTGCCGCCCAGGGTGCCCTGGTTGCGGATTTGCAGGGAGGCGAAACGGTGCAACAGCTCGCCGAAGTCCGGGTAATCCTGGGCCAGAGCGGCGTAGCAATCGGAAAGGGCGGTTGCAGCACCGATTTCGATGCTTTCGGCGGTCACTTCGACGCGCTTCATCGCTTCGATATGGCCGACGTAGATCATCACCGGCAGTTCGCGGTGGAACTGGGTGACTTCCAGGGCCAGGTCGGTGCCGCCAGCCAGCAGACGCGCTTCCGGGTTGGCTGCGTAAATATCGGCCAGGTCAGCCACCGTCAGCGGCAACAGGCAGCGTTTGTCGCCACTGTTGAGCTCGGCAGTATCCTGCGGGGCGATGGCTTTCAGTTGCGCAACGGTTTGCGCTTCGGCAGCGTCGAACTGGTCTGGCTGCTTCTGGCAGCAGGCCTGTTCGGCGGCATCAATAATCGGACGGTAACCGGTGCAGCGGCACAGGTTGCCGGCCAGGGCTTCCATGGTGTCAGCCTTGTCGAAGCCGCTGCTGTTCTTCTGCAGGGCAAACAGCGACATGACAAAACCCGGTGTGCAGAAACCGCATTGCGAGCCATGGCAGTCGACCATGGCCTGTTGCACGCTGTGCAGTTTGCCCTGGTGCTTGAGGTCTTCAACCGTGATCAGCTGTTTGCCGTGTAGGCTGGAAACGAAGGTCAGGCAGGAGTTGAGGGTGCGATAACGCACGCGCTCGCCATCCAGCTCACCGACCACTACGGTGCAAGCACCACAGTCGCCAGACGCGCAGCCTTCTTTGGTTCCGGATTTGCCGACATGCTCACGCAGGTAATTGAGCACGGTGACGTTTGGGTCGAGGGCATGCTCAGTACGCAGCTCCCGGTTGAGTAAAAACTGGATCAAGGACGACCTCCAGGCACTTTATTGTTCTCGTATCAGGCTCTGCTGAAACGACTGCGCTGGGCAGCACAGCGTTTCCACACGGCTTGGCATGAGGCGAATCTAGAGTTTTCTGACTTTAGGGTCAACAAATATTTGACTCTTTGGTCAGGCGATTGTCATACGATTCAGTTATGAGCGCGAAAAGCCCTGCAGCTCGGTTAAACGCTAGCCGCTTTTATGCCAATGAAAGCCTGCAGAAATAAATGAGTAGCCACAAAAAACGCCAAGGGTGTGAGCCCTTGGCGTTTTTTGTGGCGGTAACTGCGCTTAGGAGTTGGTCAGCTGCGAATCAGTCAGTTGATACTCTTCGCCGGCGTAGTAGGCACGTACCCGTGGGTCCATCACCGCGCGCCACAGCGGCGGAAACAGCGCCAGGACGATCATCCCGGCATAGCCGTTGGGCAATTGCGGGCTGTCCTCGAAATGGCGCAACACCTGGTAGCGGCGTTTGGCATAGGCGTGGTGGTCGGAATGGCGCTGCAGATGGAACAGGAACAGGTTGGTCAGGAGGAAGTTGCTGTTCCATGAATGCGTCGGATTGGTGCGTTCATAACGGCCATTCTCCAGTTTGCGACGGTGCAGGCCGTAATGCTCCACGTAGTTGACGATTTCCAGCAAGGTGAAGGCGACCACCGACTGCGCGATAAAGAACAGCGCGCCGAGCCAGCCGAAGGCCAGGCTGAAACCGAGCAGAAACAACGCACTGATCGCATACCAACCAATCAGCTCATTGCGCCAGTGCAGCGCTGGCAAACTCTTGCGCTTCAGCCGCTCTGCTTCAAGCTTCCAGGCATTGAGGAAATTGTGCACATAGGCGTGCGGGAGGAAGGCATAAAGGCTCTGGCCGTAACGCGAGGAGCTGGCGTCTTCCGGGGTCGATACATGCACATGGTGGCCGCGCACATGCTCGATCTTGAAGCCGCCGTAGCACACGGCGGCCAGCAGCAAACCGCCGGCGTTCTGCTCCAGCTGCGGGTCCTTATGGATAAACTCATGGGCCACGGTGATGCCGATGGCGCCAGTCACGGTGCCCACCGACAGCACCCAGCCGAGCTGGCCAACCCAGCTCCAGGCCTCATGGTTGACGAATACCCATCCAGCCCAGCCGAGCATGCCGAGCAAAGCCGGCACGGTGATCAGGCTGAGCAGGCGGTAGTAACCTTGCTGCTCCATTTGCGGTACTTGCACCGCCTCGTCGGGGTTGGCCGGGTCACGGCCGATGATGAAATCCAGCAGCGGAATCACCCCGAACACCACCAGCACCACCAGCCAGGGCCAGGCGTTGGCGTATTGGCTATTTAATGACCAGTAATAGCTCAATGGGATGCCCAATACAGGGATCAACCAGAACCAGTAGCCGATGCTTTTAATCACAAGCATCCAGTTGGAGGGCAGGCGTTCGAACATGGTGGCTCCGTACTTATTATTGTTGGAGTGGGGTGATGGTTGGAATGTAGGACAATCCATGTTGCTGCCCATCCCCTTGTAGCCCACCTTTTGGTTTGAAAGCAGGGCGCTGGTGGCCTTGGCCCGGTAACACCCTGTGTTACACTCGCGCCGGCGTTCGACCGCTCAGGCCAAGCCTGGCGCGGGTTTAGCGTTCTTAAGCCCCCTCCAATAGGTCAGATAGAGCCTAAGGATCATCATGACGTTCAAGGCACCGGATAGCCTCGCTGAGCAGATCGCCCATCACCTTGCCGAACGCATCATTCGTGGTGAGTTGAAGGCGCGTGAGCGGATTCAGGAACAGAAAGTCACCCAAGCGCTGAATGTCAGCCGGGGTTCGGTGCGTGAAGCGCTGCTGATTCTGGAGCGCCGGCACCTGATCGTGATTCCGCCGCGCCGTGGCGCGCAGGTGGCTGAACTGACGCCGCATAACGTCAAGAGCCTTTACGCTCTGGTCATGGAGCTGTACATCCTGCTGGGCAAGGCGGTAGCGGATAGCTGGCAGACCGAGGCCGATCTCGGCCCGTTCCTGGCAATTCAGCAACGACTGCAGGACAGCCTGCAGCGCGAAGACATCAATGCATTTGTTGAAAGCAGCTTCGACATCATGCGAGCCGCCTTCCCGTTCTCCAATAATCCCTATTTGCAGGAAACAGTGGAGAACCTGCTGCCGGCCATCAGCCGTACCTATCACTTGGCGCTTGAGCGGCGCAAAGGCGAGATGGGCCAGTTCCTCAATACCTTTGCCGCCTTGCTGCAGGCGATCATTGCCCGTGACCATCAGGCCATTCGTGAGGTATTGCTGGGTTACGGTGAGCACAATTGCCAGCTGGTGCTGGCCGCACTGGCCGACGCTTAAGGAAGGCTGTTTATGCGGCTCAAGTGCATCAAACTGGCCGGTTTTAAGTCATTTGTTGACCCAACCACGGTGACCTTCCCCAGTAATATGGCGGCAGTGGTCGGGCCTAACGGCTGCGGCAAGTCGAACATCATCGACGCCGTGCGCTGGGTGATGGGCGAAAGCTCGGCGAAGAACCTACGTGGCGAGTCGATGACCGACGTCATCTTCAACGGCTCGAATACCCGCAAGCCGGTGACCCAGGCATCGATCGAGCTGATCTTCGACAACTCCGACGGCACCCTGACAGGCGAATACGCCGGCTACAACGAAATATCGATCCGCCGCCGGGTCACCCGCGACAGCCAGAACACCTATTTCCTCAACGGCACCAAATGCCGTCGCCGCGACATTACCGACATCTTCCTCGGCACCGGTCTGGGCCCGCGCAGCTACTCGATCATCGAGCAGGGCATGATCAGCAAGCTGATCGAAGCTAAGCCGGAAGACCTGCGTAACTTTATCGAGGAAGCTGCCGGCATCTCCAAGTACAAGGAGCGCCGCCGCGAAACCGAGAACCGCATCCGTCGCACCCATGAAAATCTCGCGCGTCTGACCGACCTGCGTGAAGAGCTGGAACGCCAGCTCGACCGTCTGCATCGCCAGGCCCAGTCGGCGGAGAAGTATCAGGAATACAAGGCCGAGGAGCGTCAGCTCAAGGCTCAGCTCACCGCACTGCGTTGGCAGGCGCTGAACGAGCAGGTAGGTAGCCGCGAGGCGGTGATCAGCAATCAGGAAGTCAGCTTCGAGGCGCTGGTGGCCGAACAGCGCAACGCCGATGCCAGCATCGAGCGCTTGCGCGATGGCCACCATGAACTTTCCGAGCGTTTCAACCTGGTGCAGGGCCGTTTCTACTCGGTGGGCGGCGATATCGCCCGCATCGAGCAGAGCATCCAACACGGCCAGCAGCGTCTGCGTCAGTTGCAGGACGACCTCAACGAAGCCGAGCGCGCGCGCCTGGAAACTGAATCGCACTTGGGTCACGACCGCACGCTGCTGGCGACTCTGGGCGAAGAGCTGGCCATGCTCGAACCCGAGCAGGAGCTGACGGCAGCGGCGGCCGAAGAGTCCGCCGCCGGGTTGGAAGAATCCGAAACAGCCATGCATGGCTGGCAGGAACAGTGGGACAGCTTCAACCAGCGCAGCGCCGAACCGCGGCGCCAGGCCGAGGTGCAGCAATCCCGCATCGCCCAGCTGGAGCAGAGCCTGGAGCGCCTGGCCGAGCGTCAGCGCCGCCTGACCGATGAGCTGCAGCAACTGGCGGCCGACCCGGAAGATGCGGCGATTATCGAACTGAGCGAGCAGATCGCCGCCGGCGAAATCAGCCTGGAAGACCTGCAGCTTGAAGAAGAACAGCAGGCCGAACGCCTGCAGCAGCTGCGCAATGATCTGCAGCACAGCGGGCAGACCCAGCAGCAGGCGCAAGGCGAATTACAGCGCCTGAATGGTCGCCTGGCTTCGTTGGAAGCGCTGCAGCAAGCGGCGCTGGACCCAGGCAAAGGCGCCGGCGACTGGCTGCGCGAACAGCAGCTGAGCGAACGCCCGCGACTGGCTGAAGGGCTGCGCGTTGAGGTTGGCTGGGAACTGGCGGTGGAAACCGTGCTGGGTGCCGATCTGCAGGCCGTGCTGCTGGATGATTTTCAGGGCCTGGATTTTGCCGGCCTTACCCAGGGCGATCTGCGCCTGGCCAGCCCGAGCAAGGGCGGTGCGCGTGTTGCCGGCAGCCTGCTGGATAAGGTCGAAGCCAACATCGATCTGGCGCCTTGGCTGGGCAAGGTCAAACCGGTGCAAAGCCTGGATGAAGCGCTGGCCGCGCGCTTGAACTTGGCCGAAGGCGAAAGTCTGATCAGCCGGGATGGCTACTGGGTCGGCCGGCATTTTCTGCGCGTGCGCCGCGCCAGCGAAGCGGAAAGCGGCGTACTGGCCCGTGGTCAGGAGATCGAACGGCTGACTTTGGAACGCGATGAGCGCGAAGCCGCGCTGGCCTTGCTGGATGAGCGGTTACTGCATTTGCGCGAAAACCAGCGCGCTCAGGAAGAACAGCGCGAGCAGCAGCGGCGCTTAGCGCAGGACCTTGCCCGTCGTCTCGGCGAGCTGAAGGCTCAGCTGTCTGCCGGGCAAGCCAAGGTTGAGCAACTGATACTCCGTCGCACCCGCCTGGACAGCGAGCTGCTGGAGTTGGGCGAACAGCGCGAAATCGAGCATGAGCAACTGGGTGAATCGCGCCTGCAATTGCAGGATGCCCTGGATGCCATGGCGATCGACAACGAGCAGCGCGAAAGTTTGCTGGCTCGCCGTGACAGCCTGCGTGAACGCCTCGACCGCGTGCGCCAGGAAGCCCGCCAGCACAAGGATCACGCTCATCAGTTAGCCGTGCGCCTGGGTTCGCTGAAAGCCCAGCATGATTCCACCCGCCAGGCACTGGAACGCCTTGAGCTACAGGCTGAGCGTCTGCACGAGAAGCGTGAGCAGCTCAACCTCAATCTGGAGGAGGGCGAAGCGCCGCTGGAAGAGCTGCGGATGAAGCTGGAAGAACAGCTCGACAAGCGCATGGCGGTGGAAGACGAGCTTAAACTGGCGCGCCTGGCCCTGGAAGATGCCGACCGCGAGCTGCGCGATGCGGAAAAACGCCGCACCCAGGCCGAGCAGCAGTCGCAGTTGCTGCGTAGCCAGTTGGAACAGCAGCGCATGGACTGGCAATCACTGACCGTGCGGCGTAAGGCGTTGCAGGATCAGTTGCTGGAAGACAACTACGACCTGCATGGCGTGCTGGCGACCTTGCCCGCAGAGGCCAGCGAGAAAGCTTGGGAAGAAGAGTTGGAACGCCTGGCCGCGCGTATTCAGCGCCTGGGGCCGATCAACCTGGCGGCGATCGATGAATACCAGCAGCAATCCGAGCGTAAACGCTATCTGGACGCGCAGAACGCCGACCTTGTGGAAGCGCTGGATACCCTGGAAAACGTTATCCGCAAGATCGACAAGGAAACCCGCAATCGCTTCAAGGAAACCTTCGATCAGATTAACGGTGGCCTACAAGCGCTATTCCCGAAAGTCTTCGGTGGCGGCAATGCCTATCTGGAGTTGACCGGTGAAGATTTGCTGGATACCGGCGTAACCATCATGGCGCGTCCGCCGGGCAAGAAAAATAGCACCATTCATTTGCTCTCTGGTGGGGAAAAGGCGCTGACGGCATTGGCCCTGGTATTTGCCATCTTCAAGCTCAATCCGGCGCCGTTCTGCATGCTCGATGAAGTTGATGCACCGCTGGACGATGCCAACGTCGGGCGCTACGCACGGCTGGTAAAAGAGATGTCGGAAACGGTGCAATTTATCTATATCACCCACAATAAAATCGCCATGGAAATGGCTGATCAGTTGATGGGCGTAACCATGCACGAGCCCGGTTGTTCGCGATTGGTGGCCGTGGATGTGGAGGAAGCGCTGGCCTTGGTTGAATCATGATGGCCAGGGCGGTGTAAAGTTATCTTTCGTCGTGCTAGCTTAATGCGCATTGTTATTAGACGTGGCGTTATAACTCAGGGAAAGGCCTGGCATAACATAGGCTTGGCGTCGCGGAAAAGAATTAGCAAAATGGCCCAGGAAGGCCTTTTTCATCACATTTTTATTAGGGGTTAAGGTATTTCATGGAATTCGGTCTGCGCGAGTGGCTGATTGTCATCGGCATTATTGTGATTGCCGGCATCCTGTTTGATGGCTGGCGGCGGATGCGCGGTGGTAAGGGCAAACTCAAGTTCAAACTTGACCGCAGTTTTGCCAATCTGCCTGATGATGACAGCGATCCCGATCTGCTTAGCCCGCCGCGTGTAATTGACCGCAGCCATGAGCCGGCTTTTGATGAAGAAGACCTGCCATCGCTAAGCGCCCGTGAACTGAATCGTCGTCGCAGCGGAGAGCCGCAACAGGGCGACCTGAATTTGGGCCAGGATGAACCAGTACCGACATTGCTCAACCCTGTTGATGATGAGGTGGTAGGCAAACCTGCAAGCCCGGCCAAAGAAAGCACCAGGGAATTGCCGCCGGTTGAAGAAGTACTGGTGATCAACGTGATAGCCCGTGGCGATGAAGGCTTTATGGGGCCGGCGTTGCTGCAGAACATTCTGGAAAGTGGCCTGCGCTTTGGCGAGATGGACATCTTCCACCGCCACGAAAGCATGGCCGGTAATGGTGAAGTGTTGTTCTCCATGGCCAACGCACTGAAACCTGGCACCTTTGACCTGGATGATATTGAGGGCTTCAGCACCCGTGCTGTGAGTTTCTTCCTCGGTCTGCCTGGCCCGCGTCACCCCAAACAGGCTTTCGATGTAATGGTTGCCGCAGCGCGCAAACTGGCCCATGAACTCAATGGCGAGTTGAAAGATGACCAGCGCAGCGTAATGACCGCGCAAACTATCGAACATTACCGTCAGCGCATCGTTGAATATGAGCGCAAGCAGCTGACCAATAAGCGCTGAATTAACCAATGAAATAGAAAGAGCAGCCAAGGCTGCTCTTTTCGTTTGAGAGCACACCGCAATGACCGACGCCTCGATTGCCGCCCAACGCATTCTGCAACTGCGTGCTGAACTGGATGGGCATAACTATCGCTATCATGTACTCGATGAGCCGAGTATTCCTGACGCCGAATATGACCGCCTGTTCCATGAGTTGAAAGCCCTGGAAGCGGAACACCCGCAACTGGTAACGGCCGACTCACCAACCCAGCGCGTCGGTAGCCTGGCGCTGTCGGCGTTCGGCGAGGTTAAGCACGAAGTGCCAATGCTCAGTCTGGGCAACGCCTTTGAAGAGGCCGATTTGCTCGACTTTGATCGTCGGGTGCGTGAGGGCCTGGATCTGCCCGCAGGCGATCTGTTTGGTGGCGGCGCCGAGGTTGAATACAGCTGTGAGCCTAAGCTTGATGGCCTGGCGGTCAGCCTATTGTACCGCGATGGCCTGCTGGTGCGTGGCGCTACGCGTGGCGATGGCAGCACGGGCGAGGACATTAGCGTTAACGTGCGCACCATTCGTAATGTGCCATTAAAGCTGCAGGGCGAGGGCTGGCCGTCTGTGCTGGAAGTGCGTGGCGAAGTCTTTATGTCCAAGGCCGGTTTCGAGGCGCTGAATGCACGGCAGCTGGAGCAGGGCGGTAAGACTTTCGCCAATCCGCGTAATGCGGCTGCCGGCAGCCTGCGCCAGCTGGATTCGAAAATTACCGCCAGCCGTCCGCTGGAATTCTGCTGCTACGGCATTGGTCAGGTGCAAGGCGAGCTGCCGCAAACGCATATCGGCATCCTTGAGGCCTTGAAGCAATGGGGTATGCCGATCAGTCGCGAGCTGAAACTGGCCAGAGGCGCCGATGAGTGTCTGGCTTACTACCGCAGTATTGGTGAGCGACGCGAGTCGTTAGCCTATGAAATCGACGGCGTGGTGTTCAAGGTCAACAATCTGGCCTATCAGCGCGAACTGGGTTTCCGCGCGCGCGAGCCGCGTTGGGCTATTGCCCACAAATTCCCGGCGATGGAAGAGTTGACCGAGTTGCTGGATGTGGAGTTTCAGGTTGGCCGTACCGGTGCGGTTACTCCGGTGGCGCGCCTGAAACCGGTCAAGGTGGCGGGCGTTACGGTGTCTAATGCCACTCTGCACAATATGGATGAGGTGGCGCGCCTGGGGGTGATGATCGGCGATACGGTAATCATCCGCCGCGCCGGTGATGTGATTCCGCAGGTGGTGCAGGTGGTGCTTGAGCGGCGTCCACTGGATGCCAGGCCTGTGCAAATTCCCGAAAGTTGCCCAGTGTGCGGCTCCCATGTTGAGCGCACCCAGCTGGTCAAACGCAGCAAGGGTAAGGAAACCTTTAGCGAGGGTTCGGTGTACCGCTGTGTCGGTCGATTGGCATGCGCTGCGCAGCTTAAGCAGGCAATCATCCACTTCGTTTCGCGCCGCGCCATGGATATCGAAGGCCTGGGCGACAAGACCATTGAGCAGCTGGTTGATGAGCAGCTGATCGCCTCGCCGGCCGATCTGTACACGCTGAGCTATGAGCAGATCATCAATCTGGAAGGCTTTGCCGAGGTTTCCAGCAACAAGCTGCTGCAGGCCATCGCCGACAGCAAGCAACCCAGCCTGGCGCGCTTTATCTACGCCCTCGGCATACCCGACGTGGGCGAGGAAACCGCCAAGGTACTGGCCCGTTCACTGGCATCTCTGGAGCGCGTTCAGCAGGCGTTGCCGGAAGTGCTGACCTATCTGCCGGATATCGGCCTGGAAGTGGCGCACGAGATCCATAGCTTCTTTGCCGATAGCCATAACCAGCAGGTTATTGCAGCCTTGCTGGCCAGTGATCAGTGCGGGCTGCAATTGCAGGAGCAAGGCGAGCTGAGTGCCGAGTTCAGCGCCAGCGCCACACTGGCGGGGATGCTCGACAAGCTGAATATCCCGTCCGTAGGCCCCGGTGGCGCGCAGAAGCTGGCGGACAAGTTTGTCAGCCTGGATGCGGTACTGGCGGCTGACTGGCTGGATATGCGCCAGACCCTGCCTGAGAAGCAGGCCAATGCGGTGCGTGAGTTTTTCGAGGTTGCAGCCAATGCCGAGCGCGCGCGTGTCATCGAAGCGCAGCTAAAGGCCTTTGGCATGCACTGGCACTGCGAGAAAAAAGTGATCGAAGGCTTGCCGCTGGCTGGACAGACGTGGGTACTGACCGGCACGCTGGAAGTGATGAGCCGCGATGTGGCCAAGGAAAAGCTGGAAAGTCTGGGCGCCAAAGTAGCAGGGTCGGTTTCGGCAAAAACCAGTTGTGTGGTGGCTGGGCCTGGTGCCGGTTCGAAGCTGACAAAGGCCAGTGAGCTGGGTGTTCGGGTGATTGACGAGGCGCAGTTCTTGTCAGCCCTGGCGGGCTACGGCCTCTAAAACGGCGTGGTTTCTGTACTGCCCCCAAACTGGGTTTGGGGGCAGTAGGGTAACTTAGTTACCGGTTACGTTCACGCAGGTTTCGCCGAAGAACGGGTAGAAGCCTTTGGTGTGGTAATCAGCGGTAGCGATGGTGCCGATGTTGCCATTGGCCTTGGCGGCAGCAATCGAAGCGTCGCCTTTGTTGATCAGACCAATGATGGTGGTGGCGCAAGCAGTACCGGTTTTGTTACCGGAAGCGGTGGTGGCGGTGATCGGACCTTTAACGTCGGTGATCAGGCCAACGCTGACTGGCGACAGGCCAGAAGCGCAACCGCTGAGCAGGGTAACCAGGCCGGCAGCCAGAGCAATTTTCTTCAACATGTTGTGATTCCTTTTCGCTTATCCATAAGAAGCTTTACCCATCCAGGTAAAGTGCACGGGCACCCTAAAGCAGTGCACGGGCAATAACAAGTTCGCCTGCTTGTTTTCAAACCGGTTTCAAATTTATGAAATCTTTCGGTGGATTTTTTGCCAGCCGCTGTTCTTGCGTGCAGCTCACTTGATATGGCAATCCAATGAACAACGGAGGTGAGCAGGGAGATGCCTGGCGCCTCGATCGGGCGCCAGGCGGCGAATCAATTGCCGCGGTATTCACAGCCGCTGGTGCAGGTTTCGTGGATGCGGATACGCGACAGCTCAGGTAGCAGCGGCTTGAGTTGCTGCCAGATCCATTTGGCCAGCACTTCACTGGTCGGGTTTTCCAGGCCAGGAATGTCATTCAGGTAATTATGATCAAGCTGCTCATAGAGTGGCTTGAAGATCGCCTTGATCTCGGAGAAGTCGCGAATCCAGCCGGTATAAGGATCGACGTCACCTTCGATATACACCGCGACCTTGAAGGAGTGGCCGTGCAGGCGCCCGCATTTGTGGCCTTCGGGGACGTGAGGCAGGCGGTGAGCGGCCTCGAACATAAACTCTTTGAACAATTCCACGGTCTTTCTCTCAGGTGGTACGCGGCTAGCAGCGCGTTTAGCAAGGCGCGAATATTACCAGCTCAAAGTCTGTTAACCGAGTAGCACAGAGGATTGGATACAGTTTTATGGTTGATTCCGCTCCAACCTATAGATGCTGACAGCCTCGTAGACCGCCTTGCGCAGGCGATTGATGCCGCCAATCGGACGGTGTTCGGGCAGAGCATGCCAGGGGTTGAAGGAGAGGTTGTCACAGAACAGGTTCTGCTCGCGGCTATCAAAGTCCTGCGCCGGCACCTTAATGGTGGCGACGGTTTCGAACGGCGAAATGGCTTCGCTCCACTCAACGCTGGGGTCTTCGATGGGCATGTAGTACTCGGCGTTCTGCCGCTGAACCTGCAGGGCAAAACAGGCCGGTACACGGTCTAGCGACAGCTGCTGGTACAGCGCATTGCGCAGGAAATTCGGCAGATCCTGGTTCTGCTCAGGCAGCTGATACTCGGGGCAGGCTTCTGGTTGAGGAATAACTCGGTACTTGATGTTGTGCTCACCCAGTTTGAATGGCGCGATGGAGTTGTAGGTGGTCGCCACGGGTGTTTCCGGAGCAGGGGACAGTGTTTTCAGGGCGATGATCAGGTGGCGGATTTCCCAGGTGTTGGGGTTCCAGCTGGGGAAGAATGCCATGACCTTTTTACCGTCGGCCTGGGCGGCGAAGTTGCTTTTGTACTCAGCCACGTCGCGCACGAAAAACGCTGGGTGATTGAACATCACAAAGTCCTGCTCGCTGGCGTGCTGCGGGCTTTGCGTGAGTTTTTCACCGGGCACATCCAGTAGCTTGATTGCCATGCCGCGGGCATCGCGTGCTCGGTCGAACTGCGGGTAGGCATTGCCGTTGGACAGGCGCATCCAGGCTTGCCAGGTCTTGCCTGGTTCGCTGAGTACGCCGCGTTGCAGGCTGCTATCGATATTGGCGCTGACGGTGACTTCGGCCTTCATGCAGCCATGGGCCTTGGCGTGGGCATCGCGCAGCACGCGGGTATTTTCGCGGTGCTGTTCGACCACACGAATGGCATCCTCGATGATGCCTTGGGTGAGCGCGGCTTCATCGGGCGGGATCTGCTCTTCAGTAGATACCGGGCCGGAGAACTTCCAGCCGTAATAGGCGGCTCCGATGGCCCAGCCGCCGATGCCGATAGCCAATACGAGCAACAGTAATTTGCCCAGTATGCGGCCGAGCCAGAGCCAGAATCGTTTAAGCATGGAGTCAATTCCTTTTAATTATTCTCAGTGTGCGATCACAGGCGCGGTGGGGTCAGTTCTGGCAAGACGGGCCGGGCGTCCACGTTTTGGCGGCCACCGGTTGTAATTGTTGTTCCAATGCTGGGTTACCCAAAACCTTGAGGTACTCGATCAGCGCCCAGCGTTCTTCCGGTTGCAGAGCGCGGCCAATCACCCCATCTTCACGGCATCCCGCACGGAATTCATGACCGCGATTGCTGTTGCCGGTGACCTGCGTATCGAAGTGGAAACCACCGGTGAATTTCTCACTCTGGTAACCAATCTGCTTGGGGTTGAACTCGAAATTGCCTACCCAGAACTCGGTTTGCCGTTCCGACACCGGCGACAACAGCTGGAACAGGGTCGGCACCGAGCCGTTATGCAAGAAGGGCGGTGTGGCCCAAATTCCATCGAGAGGGCGAGCCTTGTAGCCACGTTTTTCCTGTACGCCGATAGGGAGGTTGAAACCATCCATATTGCCGCGTTCGGGTTGTGTGATGCCGGCATCCTGATACGCGCGGTTTTCCACATAGGCGGTGACGTAGGCCAGGGCCTTGGCACTGGAGATGCTGCGCATGTCGATGTCATCCAGCTTCGCGCCGTACAGGCGTACATCAAGCTTACTCAGTTCGGCCTTGGTCCAGCCCAGCTTGCTGATATCGAAGCGGTGGTCGGCAATATTGTCAGCTGTAGTGGGGTCAGTGCCGACGATTGAGGTCGGGACTACGCGCATCCGCCATTCCGGATCGCGGGCAGGTGCGAAGCTGTCCTGAGGTGTTTTAGGATCAGGGGCATGGCAATACGCGCAGTTCTCGGCGAATAACGCACGGCCGCGACTGGCCAGCGGCAGATCGACCTTGCCAAAAACGTCTTCAGGCCAGGTCGGTGGTCGCAGCTTTTTCAGGGTTTCTTCAAGGGTGAACAGGTCACGCAACCGCACGCTGGAGGCATAGCGTTCGGCTTCGGCCACCGGATGACCGTCAGTATTCAGCAAGCGCAGGGTCGCACCGACTCCCAGGGCCTCGCCGACGTTGCGGGCCATGGGCTGCATGGCTGAGCCGTTCCACTGTACCCAGTCGAATTTCCAGATATCCCAGACCTGCGGATAACTCACTGGCGCATCGGCAACGCGGTAGTTGCTTGGATCAATGGCATCACCAAATACGCTATTGGCGATACGGCCGAAAGCATCGGTACGACCAAAGCCCTCCTCGGTTGGATACAAGCCACGGTGCCAGTCATTGAATGCGGTGCCCAACAAGCGGTCGAGTACTACCTTGAAGTCTCGACGCAGCTGCGCCTTGTGACGGGCGTACTCATCTCCCAGTACTTGCTGGGCGAAGCGATTGAATTTCAGGGGGTTGTAGTAGGTGAACGCCATGCTCATCCCGAGCGCTTGGCCAAAGCTGCCGCCGCGCACGGTTGGTACCGTGGATGCCAGTGAGTGCAACGCAGCACCACCATCAATGCGCACAGCTTGGCCCTGGTAACGCAACTCACCGGTATGGCAAGCGGCGCAGCTGATATCCAAATAATGCTCACCACTCTCCGCATCTGCGTGGCGGGCAAAGCCCACGGGCAGGTTTCCAGGATTCAGCGGCGTAGGTTGTTGCGCGGGATCGACGAGAAAGCCAAAACGCGCCAGATAGTCGGGGGTGGCGAACTTGCTGGTGCTGAACGGCAGCTCCAGTGCACGGAACCACTCATAGCGCAGGCCTTTTACCTGGGTACCCTGAGGGGTGTAGTAATAGGTTTGGCGTTCATCAGAGGACCACTGATCGAGGTAGTGCAGCTTGTCGGGCTGCTGATAAATCGGCAGGTTGGGATTGGCGATGAAGTACAGGGCGATCAGCAACCCTGCGATCAATAATAAAAGAAGCCCATACAGGGCCCGACGGAGGATGCGCATGGAAACTTCCTTGTGGTGTTTTTGTTTGTTGTTTTTATGCCAACTGCAGCCGCAGATGGCAAGCAGCCATTACAGCAAAATCCCGGAAATAGGCTTCTTCTAGGGCCGAAAATCGTTTTACAGTGCGGTGATGACGAAATAACCCGCAGGAGTGAATTGATGCATCCATTTGACGCGCCACAGCCGCCTAAATTGGCGTTGATGTTGGGCTATGCCGGGTTGGTGCCTTTTGTTACCGGCGCACTGGGCATCTGGGTGACACCTGAAGGGTGGCGAGAGCTGGTGTTGGCTGCGTTGTTGGATTATGCCGCTGTGATCTTGGCGTTTATGGGGGCGATCCACTGGGGCCTGGCAATGCGTGCGGAAAGTACTGACGAGCAAGCGCAGATGCAGCTGGGGTTATCCGTGGTGCCGCCTTTGCTGGGCTGGCTGGCCATCAGCGGCGGTATGCCAACCAGCTTGGCGTTACCGCTGTGCTTATTAGCGTTCGGTGGGTTGTATGCCGCTGACGTGAGGGCCGTCAAACTGGGCTTGGCACCGCAATGGTACCCACGCCTACGCCGACCGCTGACGTTGGTTGTCTGCCTGAGTTTGCTGCTGGCATGGGCCAGCGTGCTATTGCGTTGAGTTGAGCCAGTCAGCCACGGTGACCAGCGCCTGCTCTCGGCGCTGCGCCCAGTTACCTTGAATGTATTGCAGCGGCTGTTGATGCTGCCGCAGCCAGTGTTCGCAGTGTTGGTAAAACGTCAACCGTTGAGCCAGCGCTGGCTGGCAGCGCTGGCCATCGTCGACCCAGGGCACATCGACAGGGTTGAGCAGCAGGTGCAGGTGATAGTCACGTTCGAGTAAGGCCTGTTCAATCCAGGCGGGGCAGTCCCCAAATAGCTCGCGGCTCCAGAGCATGTTGCTGAGCAAATGTGTGTCGAGGATAAGCAACTCAGGGCGTTCAGCGCGGGCTTGATCTTCCCAGGCCAATTGGCCCCGGGCGATCGCGTTGATGTCGGCATAGCAGGTGTCACGCTGCTCACGCTCGATAAAATGCCGCACGTATTCGCCTACCAACACGCCGCCAAAATTCGCCTGGATATGCTCAGACAGCCAGCTTTTACCGCTGGACTCTGGCCCGGTGAGTACCAGCACCTTCATGCTTGTGCCTTCATGGGTTAACCAGCGCGCGATCACGCCGCCATGTCAGCCAGCCATTGACCGCCAACAGGGTAAACAGCCCATACAGTGCCGCTGTCGGGTACAGGCCCTGCTGTACAAACAGCGCGACGAAAAGCAGATCAAGAATGACCCACAGTGGCCAGCACTCCACACGTTTCTGCGCCATCCATACCTGTGCGACCAGGCTGAATGCACTTAGCGCTGCATCCTGCCAGGGCGCGGCCGCATCGGTGAATGTGGCCATCAGATACCCGAGCACAAGTGCACCGGCTGCACCTGTTGCTAAGCTGATCATCATGCCTTGCTGGCTCAGTCGGCTGACCTGTACGCCGGTCTGGCTGCTGCCACCGCGCGTCCAAAGCCACCAGCCATAACCTTGCAAGACGGCATACACACCTTGCAGCAGCATGTTTGAGTACAACTTGCCGTCATAGAAGATCCAGGCGTACATCAGCACCATCAGCAAACCCAGCGGCCAGCACCAGCGGTTTTGCCGCACGGTCAGCCAAACTGCCCACACGCCAAGGGCTGAAGCAATGATTTCCAGAGGCGACATATAACACCGATCAACGAAAACGCAGGGAGGCGATTGTAACGACTGCACTGTGTGCCGTCTTGGTTGCACAGGCCGCTCATTTCGATGAGATGGCTAATTGCTATGGCTTTGCCGATATACTCAGCGCCCCGATGAGGAGGCATTGCGTGTTCAGGTTTGTTTTAACGGTTATCAGCGCTGTGTGCATATGGGCACTTGGCGTGACAACACCGGTCATCGCTGAGAGCGCACACACAGCGGGAAAGACGCCGGCTTCGGTGGTCTTTCTCAATCCGGGGTTTTCCAATGAGCCTTTCTGGGTCGGTTACAGTGACTTTATGCAAGCCGCTGCCGATGACCTGGGCATGCAGCTGCAGATTATTTACGGTGAGCGCAACCCGTCGCAGCTACTGGAAAAAGCCCGCGAGTTACTGACCCGCGATAACCCACCGGATTACCTGATATTCGTCAACGAGATGTACACCGCGCCGGAGTTGCTCCGGCAGTTTGCCGACAGTCCGATCAAGCTGTTTTCCCTGCACAGTACCCTTACGCCTGAACAGCAACAGCTTATCGGCGCCTCACGCGAACGCTATCGCAACTGGATTGGCAGCTTGGTGCCCAACGACGAGCAAGCAGGCTATTGGATGGCTAAGGCCTTGATCGCCAAGCTTGAGGGTAAGCCCGGCAGTCTGCTCGCATTTGCTGGTGTGCGATTCACTCCCTCTTCAAGCTTGCGTGAAGACGGCCTGCATCGTGCCTTGCGTGAGCACCCGGAGATCAAATTGCAGCAGATGTTGCAAGGTGAGTGGAAGCGTCAACGCGCCTATGAACAGGCGCAACTGATCCTTCCACGCTACCCGGAGGCAAAGCTGGTGTGGTCGGCTAACGATGAAATGGCGTTTGGTGTGATGCAAGCGGCACAAGAAATCGGCCGGCAACCGGGTAAGGATATTTATCTGTCGGCGCTGAATAACTCAGATGAGGTTTTGCAAGCGCGTATAGACCGCAAACTATGCGTCTTGGTGGCCGGACATTTCACCCTCGGAGGGTGGGCCATGGTGATGTTGCATGACTACCATGCAGGGCTGGATTTTGCCGAGCGCGGTGGCAAAGACCGAGTCGATCCGCTTTTCAGCTTACTGGACGCCAAACAGGCTGCTCATTTGCAGAAACGCCTCAAAGTGCCAGGTTTTGGCCTTGATTTTCGCCAGTTCAGTGCCGTCTACCGACCGCAGCTCAAGGATTACCAGTTCTCCATTCAACCGCTGCTGCAATAAGTCAGACGCCTGCCAGGTGCAGCACGAGTTTGACGATGCCGAAGATTACCAGCACGAAGACGGCGGTAAACAGCACGCCGAGAATGATGAAGTGGCTGGGCTTGCCCCTTGAGAAGTCACGGCTACGGTTCTTTCCGCTCTGCACACCGAACGCTGCGCTTAGTACGCTTTGCAGCATCTCCCACAGCGTCAACGGCTTGTTGTCCTCGTCGCTCATGTGTGTCTCCTGCTTTGTCCTGAGTGGCCTTAAACGAATTAGGCTTTATTGACTCGTTCAGTTGACGCGGGGTACTTGAGCAGTTTGGCGGCGGGACGACGAGGACGCTGGAGCAATTCGCCCCCACAGTTAGGACAGGTGCCATTAAGCCTGTTGTCCGCACACTCCCGACAGAACGTGCATTCGAACGAGCAAATCAATGCATCAGTGGAGTCAGCCAGCAAATCTCGGTCGCAGCATTCACAGTTGGGGCGCAATTGCAGCATGGCAAACTCCTCGCAATGATTGATTTGCTGAGCATAAGCGCTAATGCACGGGTGCAGCAAAGCTCAGTCAGGAAATGAGTGCAAGGGCCGCAGGGTGGGATTTGAAACGGGGTAAAGAAGGAAGGGAAGGGCTCTGACAAGAGGGGCCGATTGGCCGCTCAGAGCCCTTATTACAGCAGCCGATTACTCCGGCATGCTCCAGGGCTCCAAGGCGAAACCTTGCTGGCTGAGTTGCTCACGGGACTGCTTGAGCACGTCGGCAAATTGCACCGGGTCGCTGTAGATGGTGCTGGACAGCTGCGTGCGGCCGAGCAGGCGGGTGCTGGTCCGGTCGATCACGCTAAGACTGAGGTTGCCAGTGCCATCTTGCGGGGCCCAGGCGACGCATTGGAAAGGTTGAAAAGCGCGGTCGGCAATCAGCAGGGCTTCGTTAAAACGCAGCGGTGCGTTCATGGGGTCGGTTTCTCCGAGGTGATCCCAAATACACAAGGGCAAACGGTGAATTCACATTTGCCAGTCATAGTTGTTGATGACCGAAGCTGACCAGCAAGTCACATGCTGGCGAAAAAATGCACGGAATTGTCCGATAAATCACAGTTTTAATCGTGTAAGCCGAGAAACAGGGCGAGGAAGAGGGAGGTTAGGCCTTCTCTGAGCCTTTGCAGACGGCCAGTAATTGCTGCAGGTAATGAGCGATATAGCGCTGAAAGCCTCGATCATCCCAATAGCCCACGTGGCTCAACGGGGTATGGCGCTTGTACCAGGGCCCCACTGGCATGGCGCGATCTTCAGCGACCACGGCGGCGTAGTTGGGCAATGGGCGCAGCGGATAACCCAGCGGGTCAGCAGGTGCGTAGAGATTTAGCCAGCGCGCCTGTTTGGTCACCGCGTCAGTCAGGCAGTGGCCGGGGAAGCGGATCGGCACGACCGGGTCATAAGCAAAGGTAAACAGGGGGATATTGCAGCCAAAGGTGATCAGCCCGCTCAGGGTTTCCAAGGCCAGAAAGGGATCCAATGGACATTCTTCAGCGGTATTGATGCGCTGCTGATCCCATACGAAATTGGAGAAAATATGCCCGCCCAGTGAGTGCGCCAGCACCACCAGCGGCGTATCGGCATCGACCTTGGCGCGCAAGGCATTGAGGCCACTGCGCAGGCACTGATGGACTTCTTCATAAGTGGTGTCGTATGCCTGGCTGACTTTGCGATAGCCGCTGGCATCACCCAGAAACAGCGTGACGATGCGTCGTAACCAGCGCCAGCGCACGGGCTGGTCGCGCAGTTTGTCGAGAAAAGCCAGTTGCCGCTTATCCAGCACGCTGGCCCAGTACAACGTCTGAAAAGCCACCTGGTTGGCTTCGGCACCGAGGCGTTGGCGCAGCCCGGCGATCAGGCTGTGGGCGAAAGCGTGCTGGCCTTCGTCGTCACGCAGGTCGGGTTGCGTGCCGATGCCGTGGATAATGGCGACTGCGAGTTTCATCCTGCCCATCCTGGGTCATGCTGCTTTGGGTGTTCGGTTGGCTTCAATTTTTAGAGTGGCTGCAGACGCTCGCCGAGGCGGCCGCTGTCGACCAGTTCGAGAAATTCGTCGCCAAGCCGCTGGCTTTCGCTCATGGCCGTGCGCCAATAGCGCTCGCGGCCGGCATCATCGCCCAGGTAACGACTGAAATCCTTGCGGTCGGGGAGTTTGCCATGGGGCAAGCGTGCTAGGTAGTCACGTGAGGGGGCCAGCAGCAGCACATCCTGCAGGCGTCCGCCATCGCCCCGGCGCCAGGGCATGCCCTTGTCGAACCAGCCGGGAATGACCTTATCGGTGAAGTGCGGGTAGAGCACGATATCGTCGCCGCTGTACGGCAGGTCGAGGTGGTAATCAAGCAGGCCACCATCGCGGTAGGTGCCAGGGCCGGCGCCGGGGATATCGCGGACCCCTTGCATGATCATCGGGATGGAGCCGGAGGCCAGCAATGCATGACGCAGATTACCGCTGTCGAGTTGCAGATAACGCGAGGGGAAGTCGCTGAGCGTCCCTAAGGGCGGAGCAAGGCGGGCGTCGTGCAGAATCACCCGCTCGAAGTGTTTGGCCAGTCGCGGACGGCCCAGCAGATTGCTGCCAATCACCGATGACAGGCCCAGGCCGAGTGCCCCGCGGTGATCGTGCTGGAGCAGGCCATGGCTTTTCACCACGACGATATTCAAACGGTAATGCGGGTTGCTGAGGATGTTGGCGTCGTCGTTGCCGAGCAGTTGATCAAGCATCAGGCTGCAGCTACTCGACACTTGCGCCATGCTCACGCCTTTGGCAAAGCGCTGCGAGGTATACAGCTCGCCGAGGCGACGCAGGCCTGCTGCAGCATCCGGCAAACAGGCGCTGGCGAAACGCCAAGAACCGATGGATGCCCCGATTAGCGAACGCTCGCGCGGCGCGCGTTGCAGCCAGTCGCCGAACAGCGCCAGATCCAGCCCCTGAATCCCTAACGCTTTCGGCCCACCCGCAGCGCCGGGCAGAATGCCGACATCGGCTGGTTGCAAGCCGTGCTCGCGAATACGCGCGAGGGCGCGTTTGCCGGCCTTGATTGTCAAAGCAGGGGACTTGATTAATATCGCACTCATGCTGGCCTCCATCGCGCAAGGCAGCGATTATAGGGCGCTGAATGGCCAGGCCAAGCGACTTCAGCGCGTGAATGATGTGCGCGTGGGTTGAGATAAATCAGTGCTTGCGCCAAGTATTAAGCAAATTCAGCTTGAGTTAAGTCGTGTGCAGTAACTTGGACTCCATCGAAAGCCAACTCCATTAAGGAATCTGAACATGAAAACACTGACTGCTGTATGTGCCGCTGCTGCTCTGACTTTGACTGCCGGCCTCGTTCAAGCCCGTGACCTGGGCCCGGATGAAGCACTCAAACTGCGTGACGCCGGTACCATTCAGTCCTTCGAAAAACTCAATGCCGCCGCTCTGGCGCTGCATCCAGGCAGCAAGACCGAAGACACCGAGCTGGAAGAAGAGTACGGCCGCTACATCTATCAGGTAGAAGTTCGCGACGCCCAGGGCGTGCAGTGGGATGTCGAACTGGATGCCACTAATGCACAAGTGCTGAAGAACCAACGAGACGATTAATGAACACCACTGCTTGGCTGCCTCGCGCACTCCTGGCCTTCCTGCTGCTGACGCTGACGCTCAGCAGCAGTGCGCGCGACCTGGATCAGGATGAAGCACTCCGTCTGCGCCGCGAGGGGTTGATCATGCCCCTTGAGCAATTGCTGCAGATGGCCTTGCAGCGCCATCCTGGCGCGGTGCTGTTGGAAGTCGAGCTGGAAGAAGAGGACGGCGTACTGGTCTACGAAGTCGAGCTGGTGACTGACGACGGCACTGTGCGCGAACTGGAATTACATGCCAGCACCGGCGAAGTGCTCAAGGATGAGGTGGAAGACTGAATGCGCCTGTTGCTGGTTGAAGACCATGTTCCCCTGGCTGATGAGCTGCTGGCCGGTTTGATCCGCCAAGGATATGCGGTGGATTGGTTGGCCGACGGCCGCGATGCGGCTTATCAGGGGGCCACTGAACCCTATGACTTGATCATTCTCGACCTCGGCTTGCCTGGCAAACCGGGGATTGAGGTGTTGCAGGAATGGCGTTCTGGTGGGCTCACCACACCGGTCTTGATCCTTACCGCACGCGGCTCCTGGGCTGAGCGGATTGAAGGGCTCAAGGCGGGCGCCGATGACTACATGAGCAAACCCTTCCATCCGGAAGAGCTGCACCTGCGAATCCAGTCTTTGCTGCGCCGCGCTCATGGTCTGGCTAACCAGCCGCAACTCGAAGCGGCGGGCTTGCAACTGGATGAAGGGCGACAATCGGTACAACGCAACGGCGAAGAAGTGCAGCTGACTGCTGCGGAATTCCGCCTGCTGCGCTATTTCATGCTGCATGCTGGGCAATTGCTGTCCAAGAGCCACCTGGCTGAGCACCTGTATGACGGTGAAAGCGAACGCGACTCGAATGTCATCGAAGTGCACGTTAACCATCTGCGGCGCAAGCTGGGGCGCGAGATCATCGAAACCCGCCGCGGGCAGGGCTATCGATTCAGCGGGGATACTGCTTGAGGTCGATTCAACGGCGTTTGAGCCTTGGCCTGGTCAGCGTATTGCTGATTGTCGGCCTGCTGCTGGCGCAAAGCAGCCTTTGGCTGTTTGACCGCAGCCTACGGGGTTACCTGCAAACAACCTTACAGGATGAAACCCAGACGTTACTGGGCGCGGTCGTGCGTGGGCCCAATGGCTTGCAGCTGGATGAACGTCGCCTCAGTGCCGCCTACAAGCGGCCATACTCCGGCCTGTACTTTCGCATCGACCTGAATGAGCAGAGCTGGCGCTCGCGCTCACTTTGGGACCGAGAGCTGCACACAGTTGAAGCCGAAGGCTTGAAAGATGCACTCGGCGACGGGCCTCAAGGTCAGCAATGGCTGGTGTACCGTGCTGATTATCAGCGTTATGGCCAGCCCATCGTGATTCATGTGGCGCGTGATTACAGGCCGATACTCGATAGTTTCAGCCAGGTGCAGAAAGTTATTCTGGGCTTGGGAGTCAGTGCACTTGTGCTGATTTTGTTGCTGCAACGGCTGATCGTCAGTCGGGCATTGCGCCCGCTGGAACAAGTCCGCAGGCAGCTTTTGCAGTTGCAGCAAGGCCAACGTAGCCAGCTGGATCAGCAGGTGCCGCTTGAGCTGGAACCGCTGGTGGCGCAGATCAACCACCTGCTGGCGCACACCGAAGACACCCTCAAACGGTCGCGTAATGCGTTGGGTAACCTCGGCCATGCATTGAAAACACCGCTTGCGGTGTTGGTCAGTCTGGCAACGCGGGAAGAGCTCAAACAGCTGCCGCAATTGCGCGAAAGCCTGAACGGTCAGTTGCAACAGATCGAGCAGCGCATCGCCCGTGAACTGGGGCGTGCGCGTTTAGCTGGGGAGGCCTTGCCCGGCGCGCATTTTGACTGCGCCAGCGAGCTGCCGGAGCTGTTCTCGACCCTGACAATGATCCACGGCAACCACCTGCAACTGGAGTGGCAGGCCGAGCCTGGTTTGCGCTTACCCTGGGACCGTGAAGACCTGCTGGAACTGCTCGGTAACCTGCTGGACAACGCCTGCAAGTGGGCGGATAGCCAGGTACAGCTATATATCTGCAAAGTGGCAGCGGGCTACCAACTTACGATTGATGATGATGGCCCGGGTATCGACGTCGCGCTGCGGGACGAAGTGCTCAGCCGTGGTAGTCGTCTGGATGAACAGGTCGCCGGTCATGGCCTGGGCCTGGGTATCGTGCGCGATATTGTTGATGCGTGGGGCGGAAGTTTGCAGCTGGCAGAGAGCCCGCTGGATGGGTTGCGCGTCACGGTCAGCTTGCCGCTAAAACGCACCTGAGGTCATCAGGTGCGTTCAGTGCAATCTTTACATGCCGTTGGCAAATGCCGGGTTGCTCATATCAATACTGGCGCGAACGGGAAGCAGGGCGTGCGCATACTTGACCAGAATATCCAGCTCGTAATCGATCCGTGCGTGCAGGCGCTGGTCCTCTTCGTGGCTCGGTTCTGGCGTGTTCAGCACCTTCTCGACACTGCGTACGATCAAGTGCTCAGGCAAGTAGCAGAGGCGGCAGTTTTTGTAGCTGGAGACGCGCAGCTCGCTGATCGGATAAGCCCCACCTACCCCTGACGAAACGCCCACTAACAGGCCTGGCTTGTGCGCCAGCTCAGCTTTGCTGGCGTAGATAAAGAAGTTCTTGATGGCCGGGCAGGCCATGCCATTCCACTCCGGAGAAATGATCACCACGGCATCGGCAGCGGCCAGTTGCTTGCTGTACAGCCCCCAGGGGCCGGCGTCTTCAGCAGGCCACAGCGGCAGCGGGGCGAGGCCCAAGTCGATCACATTGCTTTGCGCATCATCGGTGTAACCCAACTGAATCAGACGCTGGCGCAAGAAGCGGGCAACCTTGCCCGATTGGCTGTTACTGCGGCTGGAACCGGCCACTAGTGCAATATTGAGCATCGTTCACCTCTCGATTTCTGCGGCATCAATAAAAAACGCAGGCTAACAATGGTTAGCCTGCGTCACAAGGAAGCAGCCGCCAGAGTGGCGGTCCGATCATGCCATCTGCGCTAAACGCGGAATTGGTCCATCAGGCTTTGCTGGTGGTTGGCCAATTTGTTAAGCCCTTGGCTGATTTTTGCTGACTCGTCTGCCTGGGCGGAAATCGATTCAGTGACATCCCGGATCGAAGCGACGTTACGGTTGATTTCTTCGGCCACCGAGCTCTGCTCCTCAGCCGCGCTGGCGATCTGCAGGTTCATGTCGGTGATCACGCTGACCGCTTGGCTGATGCGTTGCAGCACGGCCACTGCCTGCTCAACCTGCTCGACGCTGCCCTGCGCCTGGCGATGGCTACTGTGCATGGTGCTGACTACTTCCTTGGTGCCGCTTTGCAAGCCTTCAATGACTTGGCGAATTTCCTCCACCGAGTCCTGGGTGCGTTTCGCGAGGTTGCGCACTTCATCCGCCACCACGGCAAAACCACGGCCTGCTTCACCGGCGCGGGCGGCTTCAATCGCAGCGTTCAGGGCCAGCAGGTTGGTCTGTTCAGCGATCGAGCGGATCACTTCGAGTACTGAGCCGATCTTCTCGCTGCTATTGGCCAGGCCTTCGACTTCCTGCATGGCGACGTTCATTTCATTGGCCAGCAGTTCGATGGTCGAAGTGGTTTTACCGATCACACTCATGCCTTCACGGCTGGCTTGGTCGGCAGTGCGCGCGGCTTCTGCGGCTTGAGCCGCGTTGTGCGCAACATCCTGCGCGGTGGCGCTCATTTCCTGGAACGCTGTAGCCACCTGATCCACTTCACGGTATTGCTGCTGCATGCCGTCGCTGGTCTGGCTGGCGATCAGGGCGGACTGATCGGCTGTGCTGCGCGCATCCTGCACGCTGCGTTTAACGTCAGCGATGATGGGTTGCAGTTTGTCGAGGAAACGGTTGAACCAGCTGGCCAGTTCGCCCAGTTCATCCTGCTTGGCGTACTCCAGGCGACGGGTCAGATCACCTTCGCCGCTGGCGATGTTCTTCAGCATTGCTGCAACACCGATAATCGGCCGGGTGACCCCAAGCGCCGTCAACCAGATGAGCAGAATCCCCACCACCCCGGCAACCAGGCCAAGGCCCAAGGACACCGCAGTGTTGCGCGTGCCCATTTCATCCATTTGCGTTTCGAGATGGGCAGCGGGCGCTAACAAAACCTTCTCAGGCGCCTCCATCAGCACCCCCCACGGCTGCGACTCAGGGATTGGCAGCAGCGGTTGCAGCACTTGCAGCGCACCATCATGGTGCAAGGTTTCCTGGCGATTGCTTGCCACCAGGCTGAGGATTTCGTTGTGTTGATTGGTAAAGGCTTTTTCCAGTTTCCCACCCAGCAGGCTGCTGTCGCGGCTGTGCCCAGCAAGCAAGCCGGCGGGGCTGATGATGCTCACATGGCCGGCGCCGTCGAATAGACCTTGATGAGCACTGGTGCTGAGCTCTTGCAGGCTGGTCAAGCTGATATCAACCCCCAATACGCCAATCACCTTGTCGCCTTGGAGCAAGGGGAAGGCGATGCTGGTCATCAGAGTCTTTACCCCGTCAGCCTCATCAATATAGGGATCAAGCAGGCACACCTTTTTTTTCTGCAGTGGGCAGCTGTACCACGCGTTGTAGGGCGCGCCGCTGATTCCCGGGGTGGTGTCATTGAGGCTTTCTTCTGTCATGGCCTCGGAGCTCAGCTCACCGTTATCACCCTGTGACCAATAGACCGAAAAGCGACCTTTGTCATTGCTACCGAGGTTGCCTTGATCAGCAAAAAGCTCATCTTTTCCATCCAGCGCGTTCGGTTCGAATGCGACATAAATACCCAGCAAACTGCGGTTGGCCTCTAGCGCACTGCGCACCTGTCGAGTCAGGTCTTCACGCAGGTCAAAGGCATCTAGAAAGCGCTTCTCAGCCTGTTCCCGAATAAACAACACCTGCGTCGCCGCGCCGCGACCGTATTGATAGGCGTCCATAAAGTAGCGTTGAATCTGCAACGCTTGGGATTCGCCGCGTGCGGACATCCGCAGTTGCGCAGACTCCTGCAGCATGGCGGTGCTGGCCTGCTTGACCAGGCTGGCACTGCGTGAGGCCTGAATGACCGAGGCGGATACCAGCACCGCAACAATGGCCAGCAAGCACAGGCCGGCCAATAGGGTGATTTTCAACTGGATGGAAAGTCGGCTGAACAACATTTTCAGGACCTTTATAGGGCAGTGGCTTAGAACGCCTATCGGCGCATAGGCGCTTTTCTTTAAGTGTTACGTCAAGTTAAGCAGAGCAAATAGCAGGCCAGTGTTAACAATTTAAACCGCAGGGTAATCGAAATCTGCAACGCAGTGTATAGAATAATTTACGGCTGTTTTGACAGGTCAGTCAGCATTAGGCAGAGTACGCGCCCTTCGCCGAGCCGGCGCAGCATCCACAATGGGTCAAACCTTCGTGGACCTATTTAAATCGCGGGAGTAAATCGATGAACGCAGTCGTTGCGGCAGTGGGGATCATGCTGATCCTCAGCTTGTGCCGTGTGCATGTGGTGGTGGCCCTGATCGTCGGCGCATTGGCGGGCGGTCTGCTTGGTGGCCTGGGTATTGAAGGCTCGCTGGCGGCATTCAATAAAGGCCTGGGCGGCGGGGCGACAGTGGCACTGTCCTACGCCTTGCTCGGTGCATTCGCCGTAGCGATTGCCAAATCCGGTCTGGCCCACGCCTTAGCTGACAAAGCCCTGGCCATGGTTGGCAAACAGGACGCCAAAGGCGCCGGTTTGCTCAAGTGGCTGCTGATCGGTCTACTGCTGGTGGTGGCGATTTCCTCGCAGAACATCCTGCCGATTCACATCGCTTTTATCCCGCTGCTGGTGCCGCCGCTGCTGTATGTGCTGAGCAAGCTGCAGCTCGATCGCCGCTTGATCGCCTGCGTGCTGACCTTCGGCCTGATTACCCCGTACATGTTTCTGCCGGTGGGTTTTGGCGGAATCTTTCTGAATGACATTTTGCTGGCCAATGTTGCCAGTGGCGGCGTCGACACCAGCGGCCTGGACGTGACCAAAGCCATGGCGATACCCGCACTGGGTATGCTGTTTGGCTTGCTGGTGGCGGTGTTCTTCAGCTACCGCAAAAAACGTGTCTACGACCTGAGCAAGATTGAGCAGGCCGAGCGCGTGGATGTTGCCTACAACCCATTGAGCCTGCTGGTGGCGGGTGTGGCGATTGCTGCCGCGTTTGTTGTGCAGCTTTGGCTGGACTCGATGATCATCGGTGCCCTGGTCGGCTTTATCATCTTCTCGGTGTCTGGCGTGGTGCGCTGGAAAGAGGCCGATGGCCTGTTTACCGAAGGTATGAAAATGATGGCAATGATCGGCTTTATCATGATCGCTGCCGCCGGTTTTGCCGAAGTGATGAAGGCGACCGGTGAAGTGAAAAGCCTGGTCGACAGCTCTGCTGAACTGATTGGCCATGACAAGGCGCTGGGTGCGCTGCTGATGTTGCTGGTTGGCCTGCTGGTAACCATGGGCATCGGTTCGTCGTTCTCCACCGTGCCAATCATTGCGGCGATTTTCGTACCGTTGGGTCTGCAACTGGGCTTCAGTCCGCTGGCCATCCTGTGCATCGTTGGCACCGCCGGCGCACTGGGTGATGCCGGCTCGCCAGCCTCCGACTCTACCCTTGGCCCAACCGCCGGGCTTAACGTCGATGGCCAGCACAACCACATCTGGGACAGCGTTGTGCCAACTTTCCTGCACTACAACCTGCCGCTGCTGGTATTCGGTTGGGCAGCAGCTATGGTGATTTAACCGGGGCATTGCTCGCCTGCAGCGTTATTGCTTTAGGTGATTCAACCTTTCAGCGGGGCTACCGATAAATCGATAGCCCCGTTTTTATTTCGCTCCACTTCCAACCAAGGACCTGCCGATGCGCCTAACCTTGAAATCAAAAGTCGTGCTGTTGGCACTGATCCCGGTGGTGCTGTTTGCCCTGGTGCTCAGTGGTGCTGCCGCCAAGGTGTTACAGAACCTGGCCGCTCAGGAAGTCAAAGAAACCCGCGAACGTCTGCTGCAGGAAAGCCGCAACGAGTTGCAGCACTACGTACAGATCGCCCTGGGATCTGTACAAACGCTGTATGACGGTGCTGCGCAAGGCGACATGGCCAGCCGAGAACAGGCAATCGTCATTCTGTCGAAGATCAAGTTCGGCAAGGACGGCTACTTCTTCGGCCACGACTCCAACGTGGTGCGCCTGTTCCGCGGCGATAGTCCGGTAGACGTCGGCAAAAGCCTGGCCGATCGCCGCGACCCGAATGGCGTATACATCAATCGTGAACTGGTGAATGTCGCCAAGAACAGCAGCTACTACGTCAATTACAGCTCGCCACTGCCAACTGATGACTCTGTGCTCGTGCCGAAAATGGCCTACAGCTACTACCTGCCGAAATGGGACATGGCCCTAGGCACGGCAATCAACCTCGACGGCGTCGAAGCGCAGATTGCTCAGGTGCAAGGTGAAATCGACGAGCGTATCAGCACCATCATTACCAGCATCATGGTGATTGCCGCCGTGCTGCTGGTGATATTCGGCATTGTCGGGGTGGTGCTGAGCAACACCTTCCTGCGCCCGCTGCAGCAGATCAAGGACAACCTCGATGACATCGCCGCCGGTGAAGGCGACCTGACGCGTCGCCTACCGATCAATGGCGACGACGAGCTTGGCCAGCTGGCCGGCTCGTTCAACCGGTTTGTCGAAAAAATCCACGGCCTGGTTCGGCAGATCGTCGACATGACCGGCCAGCTGACTGAGTTGGTCGGCCAGGTTTCGGCCCAGACGCAGCGTTCAGAAGAGGCCATGGAGCGTCAGCGCCATGAAACCGATCAGGTGGCTACGGCCATCAATGAAATGTCCGCCGCCGCCCATGAAGTCGCGCAAAGTGCTCAGGGCGCAGCAGAAGCGGCGCAAAAAACCGACACCGAAGGCCAGGCTGCGAAACACGTGGTCGATGGCAGCATCGAGCGCATCCACACCCTGGTGCAGGATATCCGCGACAGCGGCGTGTCGCTCGACACGCTGCAAAAAGACGTGTCGTCGATTGTCAGCGTGCTCGATGTGATTCGCTCCATCGCCGAGCAGACCAACCTGCTGGCCCTCAACGCGGCCATCGAAGCGGCACGTGCAGGTGAAGCTGGGCGAGGCTTTGCTGTAGTGGCCGACGAGGTGCGCGCGCTGGCCAGCCGTACGCAGCAGAGTACCCAGGAAATTCAGGGAATGATCGATCGCCTGCAGAAGGGCACCCAGGATGCAGTGACCGCGATGCGTCGCTCCAGTGATGCTGGAGATGTCACCAGCGAGCAAGCTAACCGCGCCGGCACCTCGCTGGATGCCATCGCGCAATTGATCGCCACCATCAACGCGATGAACGCGCAGATCGCCAGCGCCGCCGAAGAGCAAACCGCTGTGGCCGAAGAGATCAATCGCAGCGTGCACAAGATTGCCGTGGCGGTTGACAGCGTGGCCGACGAAACCCAACAGGGCGCGCAGACCGCGCGCAATCTAGCTGGGCTGGGCGAACGCCTGGGCGCATTGGTGCGTCAATTCCGCATCTAGTACCTGAGGCAGGTATATAAAAAGGGAAGCTTGGCTTCCCTTTTTTATTGTCATGAGCAGTGTTCTGTCGGCGCAGACCGCAGATAACCGCAGCAGCTTAAAACCAGCAGCGCTATATCCAATAAATATGTAGGGCTGTGGTTAGTCAGAGTTTCTTGGACTAGCGTGCATGAATCGCCAAGCTGGCTTGAAATTTGAGCAGCGGCGACACGTTTGGGTACGCGCAGTTACTGCTGCTTCGGCGCGGTGTATGAGCAGTCTCCAGTGGGTGATGGGCTGATTTCGGGTGACAGCTGGAGGGGATTCGTACAACGGCTCGGGTATGTGGACCCATCGATAACAACAAGATGAGGGACTCACCATGTCTGTAGCGATAACACTTCGGCGCTGTGCCGCGCCGCTGATGGTTTCGGCCCTGGCAATGCCGGTGCAGGCCGAGCAGGGCGATTACAACTTCTGGCAAACCCTGAGCAACCTGGTGGCTGCACCTGCGGCAGATAACAAGGTCACTCCGGCGCAACGCTTAGGGCCGTATCCGCTGCTGGCGAACCCGAGCGGTTTCAACAGCGGCTTCAAACCGGCTAACTACTACGCCTGGCAAACCGTGCAAATGGCACCGCAAACCGGCGCCGTGTGTGGCAACGGCTCGCCGTACAAATTCTTCGTCAACCGCGTGCCCAATACCCGCAACACCATCATCTACCTGGAGGGCGGCGGGGCCTGCTGGGATTACGCCAGTTGCACGGGGCAAAGCGGCATTCGCGGGGCACGCAACCCCGACGGCATTCCCAATGACTACATGAGCCTGCTCAACCCAGGTGCCAGTCTGGTCAGCCCCTTCGTGGTGCGTCTGCATCCCTGGACGCGCGTGAAAACCCAGAACTGGAACATGGTCTATGTGCCGTATTGCACCGGCGACATCTACTCCGGCGACAAGGTCGCGGTCTATGAAGACCCACAAAGCCAGCAGGCGCCGTTGATCTGGCACCACAACGGCCTACGCAACATGCGTGCAGTAGTGGGTTGGCTGAAAGACAACCTGCCGCGCCCCACGCAGATGCTGACCACCGGCTGCAGCGCTGGCGGTGCCGGCAGCCTGACCAACTACGCACCAACCCGGCAGGACATCGCGCCGACGCGCAGCTTCCTGATTAATGACTCCGGGCCGGTGTTCTCGGCCATCAGTGGCGGTGGTAACGAGGCTTATCCCTCTCTGCCGTTGCAGGGCTTTATCCGCAATGCCTGGGGGCTGGACGCTGGGCCGTTGCCGTACCTGCAGTCGCGTTTGCCGGGGCTTAACCTGAACAACCTGGGCACCATTTACCCGGCGTTGTCGAGCAACCTGGCGGCTGATCGCATGGGTCATACGCACTTCTGGAAGGACCTGAATTACTCGTCCTATTCCTATGAGCGTTTCTACCCGGAAATCATCAACGCACCGAACCAGGCCGCCAAGGAGGCACTGATTCACGCCAAGTGGGATGTGGACACCAGCAGGCTGCGTAACGAACTGGCCAACCTGCCGAATGTCGGCGGTTACTTCCCACAGTACCGTGCGGTTAATGAAAGCCACTGCACCAGCATCATCGAGTTTGCCAACGCGGATATTCAGGAGCAGAACCTGCAGCTGGATGACTTCGTCAATAACGTGATGAATGGCAGCGGCCCGGTATTGGATGCCTCTGAGCAGAGCGACACCGCCGACCGCAACAAACCCTTCAACCTGCTTTACTACGCACTCGACCAACTGTTGTAACGCTATAGCTCGACCTGAGCAGTCTGCTCAGGTCGGGTTATTGATAGTGCTGTTCGCGCGCCTGCTGCAGGCGTTGGCGCAGGTACTCATCGCGGCTCAAACCATCGGGAAAGCTGTCCATGCTCAGCACTTCCTCAACGATGCGCTTCTCATCGGCCTTGTAACGACGAAACTCGGTGCTGGGTGTCGCGGCCTTGGCTTCGCGCTCGGCGCTAATCGCCTTGTAGCGGGCGACCAATGCGGCGGCCTGATCCTTCTGCGCTTGTTCATCGCCAGTGGTGAGCTGAATCAGGCCCAGCTGCAGTAACAGCGACTCACTCATCGCCAGTTCTCTGCGCTGCTCGTAAGTTTCGATCTGCTCACGCAAGGCCTGCGCCTGGCTTTCACGTTGCGCGGGGGACAGCTCGGCGGCACCGCTGACAAAGCTGCGGTAAGCCTGATGGAATGCAAGACGTTGCTCCTGGTTTTTTACGGCGGGGTTTTGCATCAGCTCGTGCAACTGCGCCTCGGTGGGCATCGACGTTGCTGGGCTAACGCTCGAGAGCACGCTGGTGGAATTGTCGGCCTGCATGGCCTGCGCAACAACCTGCGGCTCGCTGTGCAGGCGCCAATACAAGGTGCCGAGCACCGCAATCAGCACCAGCCCACCACCCACTAGAAGAGGTTTTCCCTGCACTGGCTATCTCCTGAATGACGCCACACCGTGCGGCGTTTTCAGCTTAGACCAGTCTGCATTCAGCGCTTCTTGCTGACCCAGGCCCAGAGCATTTCACACTGGATCGGCTGGATACCGGCTTCATCGGTCACGGTCACGGCAACCAGCACTTCGCCTTTTTCCTGGGTGTGGATGGCTTGAATCTGCTCGGGTGTCAGGCTTGCCACGGCGCGCAGGCTGCCGGTAGCGCGTTTGAGGTAGTCGACCTTGAGGCTTTTGATCAACGGCAGTTTGTCATCCGGCACGTTCATGCCGACCAGAAAGCCCGTGGCGGACTCAGCCAGCAGCGCCATGGCGGCAGCATGCACGCCTTTGATGTGGTTCTGTACCTTGCGCTTATTGGCGATGCTCATCACCGCCTGCTGCTGGGTCAGCGTATGTACGCGCACCTTGGCGGTGCCAGCGAACTTCACCTGGGAGCCAAATAGCAGCGACAGCGCCGGACTTTGCAGAGCGTTGGGCAGTTGCTGGATTTTGCCGACGATACGGCTCAAGCGATTGCTGGACATGCTGATGCTCTTTGCGCAAAGGAGAGGGAAGGGCATGAGTCTGTCACAGTGAAATGTGACCGGCCAGGGCTGGCCGGTCACATAATAGCCAGTCGCTTAGAGCAAGCGACGGCCGTCTTCGCGGGTGATGATGACAGTGGCCGAGCGCGGGCGCTGACCGGGGCCATCGGGCCAGGTGCTGAGCAGGTTGGTCGCCGTTGAGCCTTCGCCCGGGTGCTGGATATTGACGAACAGGGTGCGGAAGTCCGGGGTCGCGGTAATGCCGGTTACTTCGGCGCCGACAGGACCCACCAGGAAACGCTTCAGCTCACCGGTGCGTGGCTCGGCCACCAGCATCTGGTTGTTGCCGAATGGACCACTGCTTAATTGGCTGCCGCTCATGTCGGTCTGAATCCATAGCCGGCCTTCCTCGTCGAACCACAGCCCGTCGGGGCTGGCCAGGCGATTATCTGCCGTCAGCGGTTTACCGTTCGGGCCGATGCTGTCGGCTTCCGGGCCTGCCAGCATAAACAGACTCCAGGCAAACTGACGACCGGCGTAATCCTTGCTCAGCTCGCGCCAGCGGATGATATGGCCGAACGCGTTAGCGGGGCGCGGGTTTGCAGCATCGGCGCTGGTCCGGGCACTGTTGTTGGTCAGGGTGAAATACACCTCGCCATTGTCCGGGTTGACCGCGCCCCATTCCGGGCGGTCCATCTTGGTGGCGCCAACCACGTCAGCCGCCAGACGGGTATTGATCAACACTTCACCCTGGTCGGCAAAACTCACCCCGGCGGTTTTGCAGGCTTGCTGGAATTTCTTGTCGTAGATATCCAGCGCCAGCCATTCACCCTTGCCGCTGGCGTCGAAGCGCGCGACATACAGTGTGCCTTCGTCGAGCAAGCGGCCATTGCTGCGCCCTGGGCGGTATTTGTCGCGGCTGACGTATTTGTAGATGTACTCGTTCTGTGAATCGTCGCCGGAGTAGCACACTACAGGGCGGCCTGATTTCACCGAGGCGAACACCAGGCCTTCGTGGGCAAAGCGACCGAGCGCCGTGCGCTTGACCGGAACTGATTCCGGTGCGAACGGATCAATTTCGACGATCCAGCCAAAGTGGTTGGGTTCGTTGCGATAGTCCGCGCTGGCGGTGGTAGTGGTACGCGTGGCATCGAAACGCTCGAACTCATCACCCTTGAGGTGATCCCAGCCGTAGCGGCTGCTGCTGCGCAGGCCATAGCGGCTCAGCTCGCGCGGCAAGTCAGTGTCGCGGCTGGCAAAGTAGCCGGCCCAGTTCTCTTCACAGGTCAGGTAGGTGCCCCATGGGGTAAAACCGTGTGAGCAATTGTTCAAAGTGCCGCGCGTTGCCGTGCCTTTTGGGCTGTAACGGGTTTTCAATAGCGCATGGCCGCGCGCCGGGCCGCTGATCTGCATGGGCGTAGCGCCGGTGATTCGGCGGTTTCTGGCGCTCGGCAATACCGCCCACTCGCCATTCAGGCCGCGGCGTACTTCCACTACGGAAACGCCGTGGGCGTTGATTTCCTTGCGCACTTCTTCGGCGCTGCTGCGTTTGCCGGCCACCAGGGTCGGGCCATTGGGGTGCAGCAGGGGGGCATCGATGTATTCGTGGTTGAGTACCAGTAGGCCGTGATCGCTTTTCTTGCCGCCGCGCTGTGCGTCAATCGGGAAGAAATGCATGCCGTCATGGTGCATGCCCAGTTGCTCGGCCTGATCCTGGGCGCTGTTGCTGCCATCGTTCAGGTAAGCCGGGTAGTTGCCGGTGATCGGCGTACCCCAAGGGATAAAAGTGGTGGCGCGGTAACCGGCCGGTACGCTGATGCTGTCTAAGCGGTTGGTCGCAATAGCCGTGAAGGGCAGCTTGCTGCGCGGTCTAAAGTGCAGTTTTTCCAGGCCTTTGGCGGCTGGCTCTGCTGCCACCGCGGCGCCGGGCATAACACTGCCGAGAAACGCCAGGGTACCGAGCGCTGCACCGGCGGCCAGCACCTGTCGACGACCGACGCCGTCGATCAGCTGATTGATATGCGGGTTGTTGGACGCGTTGCTGGGCAATTCATCGCCATTGCCGAACAGCACTGAGTTGTCATTATCGTGGCTCATGCAGGCTCCTTGGATTAATCGACGGGTGTCTGACGCTATCCAAGGAAATTGACGTAAACATGACAGCGGTTGTGCGAAAGCGCACAAAACCGGAAGAAGGGCAAATTGCAGGCAAAAAAAATCCCAGCATTTCTGCTGGGATTTTCTTAACACCCTCAACCTTGATCGTGGCCTCGGTTGAGTGAGCCGGTTCTTAGCTGAACTGGTTCATGGTGTTGTCTTTGCCGCCGGCTTTCAGAGCCGCTTCACCAGCGAAGTACTCTTTGTGAGCGTCGCCGATGTCGGAACCGGACATGTTCTGGTGCTTAACGCAGGCGATACCTTGACGGATTTCCTGACGCTGAACGCCTTTCACGTAGGCCAGCATGCCTTGGTCTGCGAAGTAACCTTTGGCCAGGTTGTCGGTGGACAGCGCGGCGGTATGGTAGGTCGGCAGAGTGATCAGGTGGTGGAAGATGCCGGCGTTAGCCGAACCATCGCGCTGGAAGGTACGGATCTTCTCGTCAGCAACCTGAGCCAGTTCGGTTTCGTCGTACTCGACGCTCATCAGCTTGGCGCGGTCGTAGGCGGAAACATCCTTGCCTTCGGCTACGAATGCATCGTAAGCCTGCTGACGGAAGTTCAGGGTCCAGTTGAACGATGGGCTGTTGTTGTAAACCAGCTTGGCGTTCGGGATGACCTTACGGATTTCATCAACCATGCCTTTGATCTGGCCGACGTGTGGCTTCTCGGTTTCGATCCACAGCATGTCAGCGCCGTTCTGCAGCGAGGTGATGCTGTCCAGTACGCAGCGCGCTTCACCGGTACCAGCACGGAACTGGAACAGGTTGGATGGCAGACGCTTAGGGCGCAGCAGCTTGCCTTCACGGTTCAGAACGACGTCGCCGTTCTTCAGGTCGGCAGGGGAGACTTCTTCGCAATCCAGGAAGGAGTTGTACTGGTCGCCCAGGTCGCCCGGCTGATTGGTAACAGCGATCTGCTTGGTCAGGCCAGCACCCAGGGAGTCGGTACGCGCAACGATCACGCCGTTGTCGATGCCCAGCTCAAGGAATGCGTAGCGAACAGCGTTGATCTTGGCCAGGAAGTCGGCGTGAGGAACGGTCACTTTACCGTCCTGGTGGCCGCACTGCTTCTCGTCGGAAACCTGGTTTTCGATCTGGATGCAGCAAGCACCCGCTTCGATCATCTTCTTAGCCAGCAGGTAGGTGGCTTCCGGGTTACCGAAGCCAGCGTCGATGTCGGCGATGATCGGTACGACGTGAGTTTCGTAGCCGTCGATCTGAGCTTGGATTTCGTCTGCTTTTACTTTGTCGCCAGCAGCGCGAGCGGCGTCCAGAGCGGTGAACAGCAGGTCCAGCTCACGGGCATCAGCCTGGCGCAGGAAGGTGTACAGCTCTTCGATCAGGCCGGAAACCGAGGTTTTCTCGTGCATTGACTGATCCGGCAGCGGACCGAAATCCGAACGCAGAGCAGCAACCATCCAGCCCGACAGGTAGAGGTAGCGCTTGTTGGTAGTTTTCAGGTGCTTCTTGATCGAAATCAGCTTCTGCTGACCGATGAAACCATGCCAGCAGCCCAGGGACTGGGTGTAGACGGAGGAGTCAGCATCGTACTCAGCCATGTCTTTGCGCATGATGTCGGCAGTGTACTGAGCGATTTCCAGACCGGTTTTGAAACGGTTCTGGGCGCGCATGCGGGCCACGGACTCAGGGTCAATAGCGCTCCAGCTGCTGCCTGCGGCGGCTTTAAGGGCGGCTACGGCTTTGATGTCGTTTTGATAAGCTGACATGGTCAATCCTTCAAAGTATGTGTTTGGTTGAGCACCGACTTCCCCACTGAACACCTGTGTTGCTGGAGGTTGTTGTAGCCAACTGCAGAACGCCGAGACATCGACTTGAGACGGAATTGATCCGGGAGGAGGGTGACGAGCTAAACAGTTCGCGGCTTCAGCTGTTACAAATGAGCGGGTCATTTGGTGTTTATCGGACGTGAGCCCGTAAACCATTCAACTTGCTGCGCACTGTGGCTAAACGCTTCCCCGTCCCTCAGGACAACTTCGTTCCAGTCGCAATCTCATCGAACGGCCTTGTGGGCTTTACAACGCAAATCGGCTCGGACGGTAAGTTGGAGCGCGATTCGGAGGGCTTTTGAGCACCTCTGATTAGCGGGAGCGGGGCCATCATGCCTCTGCCAAAAGTGTTCGTCAATTATTTTGTAGTGCTTTTCGTATGACTACTACATAAATCCAAAAACGACTGACAAGTCAGCTTTTACGGCTCTATCCGGCGGCTTGCGGGGTTGGCCAATGGCTGCGAGGTATTTGCTTTGCGGCAGCGGCGAAGATCAACCGATGAGCGGTTATCGGCACTGGGCCAGGGCGGCCCAGTGCGAGGGGGCTGCGAGATTTAGTTCACCACGTCGACTTTGACACGCATGCTCATGTCTTCGCGGCCCTGGGTCGAGCGATGTCGCATAAAGTCGCCTTGCTCGCCCTGGCTTTGCTCGCTGACGCCGCCAATGCTGATCCACTCACCCACCCGCCCGCTAACCCGCGTATCGGTGCTTTGCACATCAATGGCGCCCGCTTGCGACTGACTGAGGCGGTCACGGTTGCTGCTGATGTTGATGTGCACCAACTCGCCGCTGAGGCTGGCAGTGACGTAAAAACCACGGGTTACATTGCGGTACTGGGTGTTGCTGTAAGGCTGGCCGTAGGCATCACGGCCTCGGGTGGTCAGCGGCACGCTCTGGCCAACCTGAATTAAAGCAGGGTAGCCCTCGGTGGCCTGCACCTGCTGAGTGCCACCGCTACGGCTGTCGGTGCTGCGGCGAATGATGCGCACCTGATCGCGTCCATTGATTTCACCCTGGCCGATCTGCACCTCGGCATCGCCAGCGCTGATCGTGCCGTCGGCGCGGTAGCCTCGGTCGGATTGAAAGCCTGATTCATTGGTGTCGACGCTGA
This sequence comes from Pseudomonas sp. 9AZ, assembly GCF_902506525.1. Classification (NCBI taxonomy): domain Bacteria; kingdom Pseudomonadati; phylum Pseudomonadota; class Gammaproteobacteria; order Pseudomonadales; family Pseudomonadaceae; genus Pseudomonas; species Pseudomonas sp. 9AZ. The sequence goes on along the minus strand of NZ_LR733840.1, from coordinate 2,368,011 downwards.
TCAGCAGGCGCCGTGGCTCGGTATCGAGTTGCTGCAGCAGGGCGCGCACTTCGGCAATCTTCGCCGGTTCAGCATTGACGATCAGCTGGTTACCATAGGCGTTGACCTTGCCCTCATGGCCGAGCACCGATTGCACCACGCTGAGTACCTCATCAGCCGTGCGGAAATTCAGCGGAATCACTTCGGTAGCGGCGCTTAGGGACAGGCTACAACTCAACAGTGCGGCGGCGAGCAGGGCGCGAACCTTCATAGCAGAAAACTCCGTAAATCAGCGTCGGTGATGCTGGTGTCCCAGGCTTGATCAAATTGTGCACGCCGCTGGCGATTGCGGCCGGGGTCTTGGTACAGGGCATAGCCGCTGGCCTGGCCAATTTCTGGCAAGAGCAGCAAGCCGCGATCATCGGCCAACAGAAACGCCAGCTCCTCACTAGGGTAGTCCGGGTGCAGCTTGCGGATCTGTAGGTTGCTCGATAGCCGGCGCGAAAGGCTGAGCAGGCGGTGGCCTTCCTTGACTGCACGGCTGGGGTCGCGCAGCAGAATGCGCAGTTGGTTGCGCGGGCTGGCCAGCAGAAAACGCGTGCAGGCGTCCTGTACGCTGCTGTGGTGATAGAGCCAGGGCTCAAGGTCGTGACTGTAGATGCACAGGCTGCGCTGTGCTTGCTGCAACAGCGCGAGGGCATGAGCGCGGGCCTGTTCGGGCTGGCTGAAGCGCTCCAGCGTTGCATGCGCGCCGAGGCTAAACGGCGCCGGCTCCGCCCGTGGGCTATCTGGGCTGGGGCTGCCCGGATTGTGCACAGCAAAACGCCCCGGTGACTGAAACTCGATAGCAGGGAGCTCTATAGGCTCCAGCGGCTCGGTAGGGTCACTCGGGGCGTTTTCGTCGTTCATCTTGGCCTCTAGGCGCTATGACGCACCATGTCCACGTGGGGGATGCCGGCGTCGAGGTATTCCCCGCTGACGATGGCAAACCCGAGCTTTTCATAGAAGGCAGTAGCGTGCACCTGGGCGCTGAGCATTTGTTGCGTCAGGCCGCGTTTTTCCGCTTCGGCGATCACCGCCTGGATCAACGCGACGCCCACGTTCAGACCGCGCCAGTCCTTGAGCACCGACACCCGACCAATATGACCATCAGGCAATAACCGCGCGGTGCCGATCGGGTAATCGCCTTCCAGCGCTAGAAAATGCAAGGCATCGGCGTCTTCGGCATCCCATTCGAGCTCCGGCGGTACCGCTTGTTCCGCGATAAACACGGTTTCGCGAATGCGCCGCAGGTCAGCGTTATCCTTCTGCCAGTCCGCCAGACGAACCTGTATCTCACTCATCAGCAAACTCCAGGCTGCCTTGTTTGACCAGTTCAACCAACAGGTTACGCCCTTCGTCATCGGCGAGCCACGCGCCGAGGTTTTCGATATGCAGGGCGTCGGCCGCGCACACCAGCTTCAGCAGTTCACGCAGGCTGGCAGACAGCAGGCGGCTCTGGCCACTGGCGAACAGCACCAGGTCGTCACCGACTTCCGACCAGGCCATGCGCGCGCTGGGATTGCGGATCAGGATTGCGCCATTTTCCAGGCTGCCGAGGAAGCCTTCTTCGTCGATCTCGATGCCGGCAATCAGCTCTGGATACTTGGGTTCGGTCATAAACTGGCCGAACCAGGTCATCAGCAGCCGCTCATCGCTCATGTGTTCGGTGAGTAGGGCCTTGAGGCGATCCAGGGCGTCGCGCTGGATCTGCGTCGGGTCGCTGGTCGGCTGCGCGTCAGCGTCGCTGTAGCGCTCTTCGTCAGGCAGGAACTGGCCGAGAAAGTCGGTGAAATGGGTGAGAACTTCAGCTGCGCTTGGCGCACGGAAGCCTACGGAATACGTCATACAGTCATCCTCAGCGGTACCACAGTGGGCCAGAAGCGGCGGCAGATAGAGCATGTCGCCGGGTTCCAGAACCCATTCTTCAGTTTTAACGAATTCAGCGAGGATCTTCAGATCCGCGTGTTGCAGCATTGGGCTGTCGGAATCGCACACCTGACCGACCTGCCAGCGGCGTTTGCCGTAACCCTGCAAGAGGAACACATCGTAGTTGTCGAAGTGCGGGCCCACGCCGCCGCCCGGTACGGCGAAGCTGACCATCACGTCATCGATGCGCCACTTGGGCAGAAATTTGAACTCTTCCAGCAGTTCGGCGACTTCCGGTACGAACTGGTCGACGGCCTGCACCAGTAGGGTCCAGTCGCGCTCGGGCAGCTCAGCGAAGGCGTCTTCTGCGAACGGGCCGCGGCGCAGCTCCCAGGGGCGCTCGCCATGTTCGATGACCAGGCGCGATTCGACTTCTTCTTCCAGCGCCAGGCCGGCCAACTCGTCGGGGGAAATAGGGCTCTCAAAACCGGGAATGGCCTGGCGTACCAGCAGGGGTTTCTTCTGCCAGTAGTCACGCATGAACTCGCGAGCAGTAAGGCCACCCAACAGTTGCAGCGGAGTATCAGGATTCATCGCTAAGCCCTTGAAGTAAGTAAATACCCATAAATAAAAACGCCCGGCGCAGCCGGGCGTCTGGGAGGCTGTTGCCGGTTAGATGCGCTTGGCCTGAGCGACCGCGTTGCCGATGTAGCTGGCAGGTGTCAGGAGCTTGAGCTCGGCTTTGGCTTCTGCTGGCATGTCCAGGCCATCGATAAAGGTCTGCAGCGCTTCGGGGCTGATGCCCTTGCCGCGAGTCAGTTCCTTGAGCTTTTCGTAGGGGTTCTCGATGGCGTAACGACGCATTACGGTCTGGATCGGCTCAGCGAGCACTTCCCAGCAAGCGTCCAAATCGGCGGCGATGCGTGCTTCGTTCAGCTCCAGCTTGCCGATGCCCTTGAGGCTGGCTTCGTAAGCGATAACGCTGTGAGCGAAGCCGACACCGAGGTTACGCAGCACGGTGGAGTCGGTCAGGTCGCGCTGCCAGCGCGAGATCGGCAGCTTGCTGGCCAGGTGCTGGAACAGCGCGTTGGCGATACCCAGGTTGCCTTCGGAGTTTTCGAAGTCGATCGGGTTGACCTTGTGCGGCATGGTCGAGGAGCCGATTTCGCCGGCGATGGTGCGCTGCTTGAAATAGCCCAGGGAGATATAGCCCCAGATATCGCGATCAAAGTCGATCAGGATGGTGTTGAAGCGGGCAATCGCATCGAACAGCTCGGCGATGTAGTCGTGCGGCTCAATCTGCGTGGTGTAGGGGTTGAACTGCAGGCCCAGGTCACCTTCGATGAACTGGCGAGCGTTGGCTTCCCAGTCAATCTGCGGGTAAGCCGAGAGGTGGGCGTTGTAGTTGCCCACGGCGCCATTGATCTTGCCTAGCAATGGCACGGCTGCGACCTGAGCGATCTGCCGCTCGAGGCGGTAGACCACATTGGCCAGTTCCTTGCCGAGGGTGGTCGGCGAAGCCGGCTGACCGTGGGTGCGCGAAAGCATCGGCACGTCGGCGAATTTGATCGCCAGTTCGCGGATGGCTTCGGCAGTCTGGCGCATCAGCGGCAGCAGCACGTCGTCACGACCAGCGCGCAGCATCAGCGCGTGGGACAGGTTGTTGATGTCCTCGCTGGTGCAGGCGAAGTGGATGAACTCGCTGACCTTGTCCAGCTCAGGCAGCTTGGCCGCTTGTTCCTTGAGCAGGTATTCCACGGCTTTGACGTCGTGGTTGGTGGTGCGCTCGATTTCCTTGACGCGCTCGGCATGCTCGACGGCGAAGTTGTCCGCCAGCTCATTGAGCACGGCGTTGGCTTCGGCGGAGAAGGGCGCGACTTCGGCGACGCCTTCGTGGGCGGCCAGGCGCTGCAACCAGCGGACCTCAACCAGTACGCGGAAACGGATCAGACCGTATTCGCTGAAGATCGGGCGCAGTGCGCTGGTTTTGCCGGCGTAGCGGCCATCGACGGGGGAAACCGCGGTGAGCGAGGAAAGCTGCATGGGAGGCGTTCTCGGACAATCGGGCATTGAAAAGGGCGCGTATCATACATGAAATTGGCAGCATAATCGCGATTGGCTGCGACCGTTCAGCCGCGTTTACTTCGAGCAATCGACAGCAGGCTGGCGCTGAAAATCAACGCCGCACCGATCATCGAGGACAAATCCGGGGTTTCCCCCCAGCGCAGCCAGGCAATCAGCCCAGCAAACACAATCGCCAGGTAGGCGAAGGGGCCAATAAGCCCTGGTGGTGCCAGGCCATAGGCTTTGGACATGATGATCTGACTGGCGGTGGCCAGCAGGCCGATCACTAGGAGCAAGCCCAGCTCATGCTGGGTCATCGGTTGCCAGGCCCAGGTCAGCGGGATGGCCGAGATCAGTGCACTGAATAGGGAAAAGTAGAAGACGATGCGAAAAGCCGGTTCGGTGTCGCTCATTTCGCGGATCGAGACAAAGGCGAATGCGGCCAGCACACTGGCTGCAAGGCCGATCAGGGCCTGACTGTCGAGCAATGCAGCGGAGGGTTTGGCCACTAACAGTACGCCAACCAGGCCGATGCCAGTGGTCAGCAGCATGCGTTTACTGAGCGGCTCTTTCAGCCACCACCAGGCGATCAGCGGGGTGAATACCGGCGCCGAGTAGGTGAACAGCATCGCGTCGGCCAGTGGCAGGTGGGCAATGGCATAGAAGAAGCAGTACATCGCGGCCAGACCGTAGGTGGTGCGCCACAGGTGAGACTTCAAACGGGTGGTCCTGAGCGGGCCAACCCCCTTGAGCAAGACCAGCGGCATAAAGAACAGCACGCCGACCAGGTTGCGAAAGAACACCACCGACTCGTTGTTGACGCTGACCGACACTTCGCGAATGCCCACACCCATCAGGGAAAACAGCAAGGCGGACAGCGCCAGCAAGGTAGCGCCCTGCAGCGGCTTGACCGAGCGCGTGGTCATGGGCTCAAGACCGCAGCAGCGGGTAGAGCTCTTTAAGCAACTTACTGCGGCTGAACACCATCTGCCAGCGATGGCCGCCCAGTTGGCGCCACAGGCGCGCCGAGCGAATGCCTGCAAGCAGTAGCGCACGGATCTTCGCGGCATTGTTGGTCTGTTGCAGGTGGCGCATATCGCCTTGCACCTGAATGCGCTGGCGGAAGGTGCTGATGGTGTCCTGATACAGGCTGGCGCAGTTGGATATCACGTTTTCATGGGTCGGGCCGAAGTGCTCAACCTGCTGCTGTACTTGATCAAGGCGGCTGCCCATGACTTGCAGCATATCGCCGCGCTTATCCAGCTGACGCTCCAGGGCCAGCAGTGCCAAGGCATAACGCAGTGGATCACGTTGCAGGCTGGCCGGATCGCGCTCCAGGGCGCTGACCAGGGCGCGGTAACCATCACGCAGGTTGAGGTCATCGCCGCCGTATACGTCGAGCGTGTCTTTCGGGTTGCGTACCAACAAGCTGTTGATCATGCAGCCTACGGCGGGCTCGCCGATCTGGCCTGTACGCGCCAGCTTGTCGACCAATACGGCTGATTCGAATACCGCGCCGAGGGCGATCAGTTGCTCGCGGATAGGATTCACGCCGTTTGCTCCCGCACAGTCCAGGGTTCAGCGGTTTCAATCACGCCGCCACCCAGGCAGATTTCACCGTCGTAGAACACCACGGACTGGCCCGGGGTCACTGCGCGCTGCGGCTCATTGAATACAGCGCGGTAGCCGCTGGCGGTTTTCTCCAACGTGCAGGTCTGATCGCTCTGGCGATAGCGCACCTTGGCCGTCAGCTCACGCGGCGTGCTCAGATCAATCGGGTTGACCCAGTAAATTTCCGAGGCGAGCAGGGCGCGGCTGAACAGCCATGGGTGTTCATTACCCTGACCAACCACCAGCACATTGCGGCTCAGGTCCTTGTGCAGGACGTACCACGGCTCGTCACTGGCGTCTTTCAAACCGCCAATGCCCAGTCCCTGGCGCTGACCGATGGTGTGGTACATCAGGCCGTGATGACGGCCGATAATTTCGCCTTCGGTGGTTTCGATATTGCCGGGCTGAGCTGGCAGATACTGTTTGAGGAAGTCGCTGAAACGACGCTCGCCGATAAAGCAGATGCCGGTGGAATCCTTCTTCTTCGCCGTGGCCAGCGCATATTTCTCTGCGATGGCGCGCACCGCTGGTTTTTCCAGCTCGCCGACCGGGAATAGCGTCTTGGCGATCTGCTCGCCACCGACCGCATGCAGGAAGTAGCTCTGATCCTTATTCGGATCGAGGCCCTTGAGTAGCTCGGTGTGCCCGTCGATATCACGGCGGCGCACGTAGTGGCCGGTGGCAATCAGGTCTGCACCGAGCATCAGGGCGTAGTCGAGGAAGGCTTTGAACTTAATTTCGCGGTTACACAGGATGTCTGGGTTCGGTGTGCGTCCAGCCTTGTATTCGGCAAGAAAGTGCTCGAACACGTTGTCCCAGTATTCGGCGGCGAAATTGGCCGTGTGCAGTTTGATGCCGATCTTGTCGCACACGGCTTGCGCGTCGGCCAGGTCATCCATGGCGGTGCAGTATTCGGTGCCGTCGTCTTCGTCCCAGTTCTTCATAAACAGGCCTTCGACCTGATAACCCTGTTCAAGGAGGAGCAGGGCTGAAACCGAGGAGTCGACGCCGCCGGACATACCGACGATTACGCGCTGAGTAGTTGGATCTGGCATGGGGATACTGGGCACGAGCTTAAAAAGAGGGCGATTCTAGCAGGCGTAGAGCTGTGGCCGTTAATCGCGGATCAGGCTCAGGGGAAAACACTGGCCGCCCAGGTAGTCATCAATGCAGCGCAATACCAGCTCGCTGCGCCAGCGCTCGGGCTGCGCGGCCAGTTCGTCACGGCTTAGCCAGCGCGGGCCGATGATGCCGTCATCCAGCGGATAATTGGGCCGCTGCTGCAAGGGTTTGGCGGCAAAACACACGCGCTGGTAGGTGATGCCGTTACTGGGGGCGGTGTACAGGTAAATGCCAGTAACGCCAGTCAGCTCGACATCCCAGCCGGTTTCCTCAAGGGTTTCGCGCAGCGCCGCCTGCAACAGGCTCTCGTTGGCTTCTAGGTGACCGGCTGGCTGGTTGAATACAGCGCGGCCTTCGGCCATTTCTTCGACCAACAGAAAACGGCCTTGGTCTTCGATGACCGTAGCCACGGTGATGTGCGGCTGCCACTGCATGAGCGTGCTACCTACTTATGGGGAAAGGCGATCTTATCCTGATTCTCTCTGCTCTGAATGCACAAACCCCAGCACGGGGCCGGGGTTTGTGGTGTTGCTGCGCCCGAGGACGCAGGGGCTACGTCTTAGTTCAGCGCAGCGAGTGCGGCATTGAAGGTCGCGCTTGGGCGCATGACCTGGCTGGTCAGTTGCGGGTTGGAGCGGTAGTAACCGCCGATGTCCACTGGCTTGCCTTGCACGGCGCTGAGTTCGGCAACGATGGTTGCTTCATTCTCGGTCAGAGTTTTGGCCAGTGGCGCGAACTGCGCTTTCAGTTCGGCATCATCATTCTGTGCGGCCAGCTCCTGAGCCCAGTACAGCGCCAGGTAGAAGTGGCTGCCACGGTTGTCCAGCTCGCCGGTTTTGCGCGATGGCGACTTGTTGTTGTCGAGCAGTTTGCCGGTGGCCGCATCGAGGGTTTTGCCCAGCAGTTTGGCTTTCGGGTTGTTGGTTTTGATTCCGGTTTCTTCCAGGGAAACCGCCAGAGCCAGGAACTCACCGAGCGAATCCCAACGCAGGTGGTTTTCCTCGATCAGCTGCTGAACGTGCTTGGGTGCGGAGCCGCCAGCACCGGTTTCGTACATGCCGCCACCGGCCATCAGTGGCACGATGGAGAGCATTTTGGCCGAGGTGCCCAGCTCCATGATCGGGAACAGGTCGGTCAGGTAGTCGCGCAGTACGTTGCCGGTTACCGAAATGGTGTCCTGGCCACGAATCAAACGCTCCATGCTGACGCGAATGGCCTGGTTGTAGTCCATAACGCGGATTTCTAGACCGGTCAGGTCATGTTCCTGCAGATAGGCTTCAACCTTCTTCTGCAGTTCGCGGTCGTGGGCGCGCTCCGGGTCCAGCCAGAAGATTGCCGGGGTGTTGGACTGGCGAGCGCGGGTCACGGCCAGCTTGACCCAGTCGCGGATCGGCGCATCTTTGGTCTGGCAGGCACGCCAGATGTCGCCGGCTTCGACTTCATGCTGCATCAGCACAGTGCCGTCGGCTGCTACGACACGCATGATGCCGCCTTCGGTCAATTCGAAGGTCTTGTCATGGGAGCCGTATTCTTCGGCCTTCTGCGCCATCAGGCCGACGTTTGGAACGCTGCCCATGGTGGCCGGGTCGAACGCGCCATTGGTTTTGCAGAAGTTGATCATTTCCTGGTAGATGCGGGCGTAGGTGCTTTCCGGCATCACCGCTTTGGTGTCTTTGAGCTTTCCGTCCTTGCCCCACATCTGCCCGGAGCTGCGAATCATCGCTGGCATCGAAGCGTCGACGATTACGTCGCTCGGGATGTGCAGGTTGGTGACGCCTTTGACTGAGTCGACCATGGCCATTTCCGGGCGATGGCTGTAGCAGGCGTGGATGTCGTCGAGAATTTCTTCTTGGCGCGAGGCGGGCAGGGATTTGATCTTGTCGTAGACGCTGCTGATGCCGTTGTTCGGGTTGACGCCCAGCTCTTTGAACAGCTCGCCGTATTTGTCGAATACATCTTTGTAGTAGACGCTGACGGCGTGGCCGAAGACGATCGGGTGGGAGACCTTCATCATGGTCGCTTTGACGTGCAGGGACCACATCACGCCGGTTTCCTTGCAGTCCTGCAGGGTCTTCTCGAAGAACTCACGCAATTTGCGGCAGCTCATAAACATGCTGTCGAAGACTTCGCCTTCCTGCAGGGCGAGCTGCTTCTTGACCACGACCTGACCGTTCTTGCTGACAAACTCGATGCGTACATCACCGGCCTTGGCCATGGTGATCGACTGCTCGCTGGAGAAGAAATCGCCACCGCGCATGTAATCAGCATGGGATTGCGAGGCCATGCTCCACTTGCCCATGGAGTGCGGATGCTTACGCACGAAGGCTTTGACTGCGGCAGGTGCGCGGCGGTCGGAGTTGCCTTCACGCAGCACGGGGTTTACTGCGCTGCCAAGTACCTTGCTGTAGCGGGCACTGGCGTCTTTCTCGGCGTCAGTTTGCGGGTCTTCCGGGAAGTTCGGGACGTTATAGCCCTGGGCTTGCAGCTCGGCGATTGCGCCTTTGAGCTGCGGCACCGAGGCGCTGATGTTCGGTAATTTGATGATGTTGGCATCTGGCGAGGTGGCCAGTACAGCCAGCTTGGCGAGGTCGTCGGCGATTTGCTTGTCAGCATCCAACTGGTCGGCAAAGCTTGCGAGGATGCGCCCTGCAAGAGAGATGTCGCGTGTTTCGACGGCAATCTCAGCAGAGGCTGCGAAGGCTTCTACAATAGGCAGAAGCGAATAGGTCGCAAGGGCTGGGGCTTCGTCGGTGAAGGTGTAGATGATCTTCGAGGGGGTGGACATTCTGAGTGAACTCTCTTCTTTGCTGAGCGTGCATAGCCACTCGATATGCGCAGGTAAGCGCTGAGGCCCATATGGATGAGCCAGAAGTCGAGGACTTGCCGCGGTGATGTTGGATGCACCAGTAGAGTGTTGAACGTTTCGAGCCGTTGAAGCGCTGTAGCAGTTCGACGGATTCAAGAGGCGGACAACCTGTTTGAACGATCCGCGCCTTATGACCTGTGGGTCATCTGCGAAGTATACCACCGCGCTAAGGCGTCGCAGAATGCCTTGGCGCATAAGACCAACGAACATATGGTTTCGCCCGATTCAAGTGGGTTACTCTGGGGCGATCTGACTGTTTTAACCACAAGACGGAGTCCAGCATGGGATACCAAAAGATCCAGGTGCCTGCCACCGGTGACAAAATCACCGTCAATGCCGATACATCCCTGAACGTACCGAACAATCCAATAATCCCTTTTATCGAAGGTGATGGTATCGGTGTCGATATCAGCCCGGTGATGATCAAAGTCGTTGATGCTGCCGTACAGAAAGCCTACGGCGGTGAACGCAAGATCTCCTGGATGGAAGTTTACGCAGGCGAGAAAGCCACTCAGGTTTACGACCAGGACACTTGGTTGCCTCAGGAAACCCTGGATGCAGTCAAAGACTACGTCGTCTCCATCAAGGGTCCGCTGACCACACCAGTCGGTGGCGGCATCCGCTCTCTCAACGTTGCGCTGCGTCAGCAGCTCGACCTTTACGTCTGCCTGCGCCCAGTACGCTGGTTCGAAGGCGTGCCAAGCCCGGTGAAGAAGCCTGGCGATGTCGACATGACGATCTTCCGCGAGAACTCGGAAGACATCTACGCCGGTATCGAGTGGAAAGCTGGCTCGCCAGAAGCGACTAAGGTGATCAAGTTCCTCAAAGAGGAAATGGGTGTAACCAAAATTCGCTTCGACCAGGACTGCGGTATCGGCGTTAAGCCGGTTTCCAAAGAAGGTACCAAGCGTCTGGCACGTAAAGCGCTGCAGTACGTCGTCGATAACGACCGCGACTCGCTGACCATCGTGCACAAAGGCAACATCATGAAGTTCACCGAAGGTGCCTTCAAAGAGTGGGCCTACGAAATTGCCGCTGAAGAATTCGGCGCAACCCTGCTCGATGGCGGGCCTTGGATGCAGTTCAAGAACCCAAAAACCGGCAAGAATGTCATTGTCAAAGACGCCATCGCCGACGCCATGCTGCAGCAGATCCTGCTGCGTCCGGCCGAGTACGACGTAATCGCCACCCTCAACCTCAATGGTGACTACCTGTCCGACGCGTTGGCGGCTGAAGTCGGTGGTATCGGTATCGCTCCAGGTGCCAACCTGTCCGACACCGTTGCGATGTTCGAAGCTACCCACGGTACTGCACCGAAGTACGCTGGCAAGGACCAGGTGAACCCAGGCTCACTGATCCTCTCCGCCGAAATGATGCTTCGTCACATGGGCTGGACCGAAGCGGCTGATCTGATCATCAAGGGTACAAATGGCGCCATCGGTGCAAAAACCGTGACCTACGACTTCGAGCGCCTGATGGACGGTGCCAAGCTGCTGTCCTGCTCGGCATTCGGTGATGCACTGATTTCGCACATGTAAGCAAATCAGTCACATAAAGAAAGGCCGGTCATATGACCGGCCTTTTTTGTGGGCGATTAACTGCCCAGATAACTGTAATCAGACTTCAACCGTTGAGCCCTGGTGTTGCTTGACTGCGGCGGGCGCTTCACTGACGGCAGTAGCCGCACTGATGTTTACGGCGTGGAGTCCTTTTGGACCTTGAATAATATCGAAGCTTACCGGCTGGCCAGCCTTCAGCGTTTTATAGCCGTCCATCTGGATTGCCGAGTAGTGGGCGAACAGGTCCTCATCTCGACCATCGGCCAGGATGAACCCATAGCCTTTGGCGTTGTTGAACCACTTGACCTTACCGCTAACCATGCTGATATCCCTCTGCAAAGGACTCCATCACTGGAGTATCATCCACTTCAATTCCACGCTTTGCTTGACGTAAGCCAGTAAAGCTGTGAAACCCCTTAATACCCACAGTGGGTATTCATTGTTTGTAACACCGTTTTGCCGATAGTCAAGGCAATGCTGTAACTGGCTGAGAAGCCGTTCAAACTCTGTCTAGCACAGACTATTCGCCCATCAACGAAGCTATTCAGCATGCATGCACGTAGCCAGATTCGACTAACATTCAATCAGGATCGCCCCGCAGAGCATGAGGACGATTCCTTCGGCTTAGCCGTTCAGGAATCCAAGCCTGCCCTGCAGGCGCCTCCTATGTATAAAGTGATTTTGTTTAACGACGACTACACGCCCATGGATTTCGTGGTCGAGATTCTCGAGGTGTTTTTCAACCTGAATCGAGAAATGGCGACCAAAATCATGCTGACCGTCCATACAGAGGGGCGGGCAGTGTGTGGAGTGTTTACCCGCGATATTGCTGAAACCAAAGCGACACAGGTGAATCAATATGCGAGAGAGAGCCAGCATCCGCTACTCTGTGAAATAGAGAAGGACGGTTAACGCCGGCCACTTGGGCATGAGGTGAAGCTATGTTAAATCGAGAGCTCGAAGTCACCCTCAATCTGGCTTTCAAGGAGGCTCGTACCAAGCGTCATGAGTTTATGACGGTTGAGCACTTGCTGCTGGCCCTCCTGGATAACGAGGCCGCTGCCAGCGTGCTGCGCGCGTGTGGGGCCAACCTGGACAAGTTGCGGCATGATCTGCAGGAATTTATCGACTCCACCACGCCGCTAATCCCACAACACGACGAAGAGCGCGAAACGCAGCCTACGCTGGGTTTCCAGCGCGTTCTGCAGCGCGCGGTGTTCCACGTGCAGAGTTCCGGCAAGCGTGAAGTGACCGGTGCCAACGTACTGGTAGCAATCTTCAGCGAGCAGGAAAGTCAGGCGGTATTTTTACTTAAGCAGCAGAGCGTCGCGCGTATCGATGTGGTCAACTTTATTGCCCACGGCATCTCCAAGGTACCGGGCCATGGTGGCCATTCGGAAACCGAACAGGAAATGCAGGACGACGAGGGCGGCGAGTCCTCCAGCTCGAGCAATCCGCTGGATGCTTATGCCAGTAACCTGAACGAACTCGCTCGCCAGGGCCGCATTGATCCGCTTGTCGGTCGCGAGTCGGAAGTCGAACGTGTGGCGCAAATTCTTGCGCGTCGGCGTAAGAACAATCCGCTATTGGTGGGTGAAGCGGGTGTCGGCAAGACCGCCATTGCTGAAGGCCTGGCCAAGCGCATTGTCGATAACCAGGTGCCTGATCTGCTAGCGGACAGCGTGGTTTACTCGTTGGATCTAGGCGCACTGCTGGCCGGCACCAAGTACCGTGGTGATTTTGAGAAGCGCCTGAAGGCGCTGCTGAATGAGCTGCGCAAGCGCCCACATGCCATTCTGTTTATTGATGAAATCCACACCATCATTGGTGCGGGCGCTGCATCAGGCGGTGTCATGGATGCCTCCAATCTGCTTAAACCCATGCTTTCATCGGGTGAGATTCGCTGCATCGGTTCCACAACCTTCCAGGAGTTCCGCGGCATCTTCGAGAAAGACCGTGCCCTCGCTAGGCGCTTTCAGAAAGTCGATGTGGTTGAGCCTTCGGTGGAAGACACCATCGGAATCCTGCGTGGTCTGAAAGGTCGATTCGAGCAGCATCACAGTATCGAGTACAGTGATGAAGCCCTGCGTGCTGCGGCTGAACTGGCCTCGCGCTATATCAATGACCGGCATATGCCGGACAAGGCGATTGATGTAATTGATGAGGCAGGGGCCTATCAGCGCTTGCAGCCGCTAGAAAAACGCCTGACCCGCATCGATGTGGCGCAGGTCGAAGACATCGTGGCGAAAATTGCCCGTATTCCGCCAAAACACGTCAGCAGCTCGGACAAAGAACTGCTGCGTAATCTGGAACGCGATCTGAAGCTCACCGTGTTTGGCCAGGATGCGGCGATTGACTCGCTGTCGACGGCGATCAAGTTGTCGCGTGCAGGACTCAAGGCACCTGACAAACCGGTGGGCTCCTTCCTGTTTGCCGGCCCTACGGGTGTTGGTAAAACTGAAGCCGCTCGCCAGCTGGCCAAGGCCATGGGCGTTGAGCTGGTACGTTTCGACATGTCCGAGTATATGGAGCGTCACACGGTGTCGCGCCTGATCGGCGCACCGCCGGGCTATGTCGGCTTTGATCAGGGCGGTCTGCTCACTGAGGCCATTACCAAAACGCCGCACTGCGTATTGCTGCTCGATGAGATCGAAAAGGCTCACCCGGAAGTCTTTAACCTGCTTCTGCAGGTCATGGATCACGGCACCCTGACCGATAACAACGGCCGCAAGGCGGACTTCCGCAACGTGATCGTGATCATGACCACTAACGCCGGTGCCGAAACAGCGGCGCGGGCATCCATTGGCTTTACCCATCAGGACCACTCGTCTGATGCCATGGAAGTGATCAAGAAGAGCTTCACGCCGGAGTTCCGTAACCGCCTGGATACCATTATCCAGTTTGGCCGTCTGAGTCACGAAGTGATCAAAAGCATCGTCGATAAGTTCCTCACCGAGCTGCAGGCGCAGCTGGAGGACAAGCGTGTCACGCTTGAGGTCAGCGATGCAGCGCGTAGCTGGTTGGCAGAAAGCGGTTACGACGTGCAGATGGGCGCTCGGCCGATGGCGCGCCTGATCCAGGACAAGATCAAGCGTCCACTGGCGGAAGAGATCCTGTTTGGTGAGCTGGCTGAGCACGGTGGTGTGGTGCATATCGATATTGAAGGTGGTGAGCTGACCTTCGATTTCGAAACCACCGCGGAAATGGCCTAGTCGCAGTTTTCCTGCGCGCACAAAAACGCCCGGCATTGCCGGGCGTTTTTACTGGAGCTTGGTGTAACAGATGCCGGAAAACTGAGTTTTCGCTGGCCTGTTAACGGGCGCGGTAAGTAATGCGGCCTTTGCTCAAGTCATAAGGCGTAAGTTCAACACGAACTTTGTCGCCAGTCAGAATGCGGATGTAATTTTTGCGCATCTTTCCGGAGATGTGCGCAGTAACGACGTGCCCATTTTCCAACTCCACACGGAACATGGTGTTGGGCAGGGTGTCGACGACAGTGCCTTCCATTTCGAAGCTGTCTTCTTTCGACATGCAGTAAAGCCCTCGGTATCCAATGAATGGCCCGGTGCAACTGGCGCCAGGCAAAAGCGGCGTGCATTGTGCCCGAAATTTGGGGTTTGCGCCAAGGGCTTCAGTTAAGACTGACCCAGCGTTGGTTGACGAACAGCTCTATTGGTCGGTACTGGGTCTTGTAATTCATCTTGCGGCAGTTCTTGATCCAGTAGCCCAGATAGACCGCATGCAACCCGAGACGCGCCGCTTCGGCAATTTGCCAGAGAATGGCAAAGCGCCCAAGGCTGCGTCGTTCCTCGCCTGGCTCGTAAAAGGTGTAAACCGCCGACAACCCATTGGGCAGTACATCGGTTACGGCAATTGCCAGTAGGCGGTTGTCATGGCGGAATTCATAGAAACGGGAAAAAGCCAGATCACGCACCAGAAAGGTCGAAAATTGTTCGCGGTTGGGCGGGTACATATCGCCATCAGCGTGCCGCTGCTCAATGTAGCGCACGTACAACGCGTAATACTCTTCGGTAAATACCGGGCGCACCAGGCGAACCTGAATGTCCTGATTACGCTTAAAAATGCGCCGTTGCTGGCGATTCGGGCTGAACTGCGCGGCAGGGATGCGCGCTGGGACGCAGGCGGTGCAACGTTGGCAGTGCGGGCGATAGAGGTGGTCGCCGCTGCGACGAAAGCCCATTTCCGAAAGCTCAGCATAAACATCCGCATCCATGGGCTGGCTGGGGTCGAGGAACAGGGTTGTCGCCTGCTCATCGGGCAGATAGCTGCAGGGGTGCGGTTGAGTGGCATAAAACTTCAAGCGGGCCAGCTCAGTCATGATCGACTCTCGGGATCGGTCTTGAATTAAGTGTAAGCCAGGCTGGCAAACTCGCCTAGGCGACCCAGTCGGCCTGGCTGGATTGATCAAGATGGTCGCTCAGGTAGCCGGCAAACTCGGCACGGGAAATCGTCTGAGCGCCGAGGCTGAGCAGATGCTCGGTTGGCATCTGGCAGTCGATCAACACAAAACCCCAGTTCTTCAAGTGTTCAACCAGCGTGACAAAACCCACTTTGGAGGCGTTGTCCGCGCGACTGAACATCGACTCGCCAAAGAACAGCTGGCCCATAGCCAGGCCATAGAGCCCGCCAACCAGCTCGCGATCGCGCCATACCTCAACCGAATGAGCAATACCGCGCCTGTGCAGTTCCAGATAGGCGTCCTGCATAGGGCTGGTGATCCAAGTTTCAGCCGCATAGCTGCGCGGTGCGGCGCAAGCGCGGATAACGTCGGCGAAAGCCTGATCGAAGGTCACGCGATAACGGCCCTGACGCAGCACCTTGGAGAGGCTACGCGAGACATGCAGTTTGTCAGGCAGCAGCACGGTGCGCGGGTCGGGCGACCACCAGAGAATCGGTTGGCCATCCTGAAACCAAGGGAAGCAACCGTGGCGATAAGCCTGGATCAAACGCGCGGGGCGCAGATCGCCACCCGCCGCCAACAGCCCGTTGGGCTCGCGCAGGGCTTTATTGAGGGGCGGGAAATCCAGTGAGTTGCGTTGCAGCCACGTCAGCATGTGCAGGGCCGAAATTGGACAGAGGAGGGCAGGGCGGAGTGTGCGTCCGCCCTGAGTGGATCAATTGTCGTCGAGGAATTTCTCGACATCCAGCGCGGCCATGCAGCCAGCACCGGCAGAAGTAATGGCCTGGCGGTAAACGTGGTCAGCCACGTCGCCCGCCGCAAACACACCTTCAATGCTGGTAGCGGTGGCATTGCCTTCATTGCCACCCTTGATCAGCAGATAGCCGTCGCGCATCTCCAGCTGGCCGTGGAACAGCTCGGTATTGGGCTTGTGGCCGATGGCGATAAATACGCCGGCTAGAGGCAGATCTTTGCTCACGCCGCTCTGCGTATCTTTCAGGCGCGCGCCGGTAACACCCGTGTTGTCACCCAGCACTTCTTCAAGAGCGTGATTCCAGTGCAGCACCACGTTGCCGTTGGCTGCTTTTTCGAACAGCTTGTCCTGAAGAATCTTCTCCGATCGCAGCTTGTCGCGGCGATGCACCAGGTGCACTTCCTTGGCGATATTCGACAGGTACAGCGCTTCTTCTACCGCGGTATTGCCGCCGCCAATCACCGCGACCACCTGGTTGCGGTAGAAGAAACCATCGCAGGTGGCACACGCCGATACGCCTTTGCCGGAAAACGCCTCTTCGGACGGCAGGCCCAGGTACTGAGCCGATGCCCCTGTGGCGA
Source organism: Pseudomonas sp. 9AZ (assembly GCF_902506525.1). NCBI lineage: Bacteria > Pseudomonadati > Pseudomonadota > Gammaproteobacteria > Pseudomonadales > Pseudomonadaceae > Pseudomonas > Pseudomonas sp. 9AZ. The sequence continues at coordinate 2,351,147 of NZ_LR733840.1, read as the reverse complement.
TAATCAGTGCGTCACAGGTGTAGGTACCGCTGTCGCCTTTCAAGGTGAAAGGGCGCGATTGCAACTCAGCAGTGTGGATGTGGTCGTAGACGATCTCGGTTTCAAAACGCTCGGCATGCTTTTGCATGCGCTCCATCAACGCTGGGCCGGTTAGGCCTTCAACATCACCCGGCCAGTTGTCCACTTCGGTGGTGGTGGTCAGCTGACCACCGGGCTGAATGCCAGTAATGATCACAGGCTTGAGGTTGGCGCGGGCAGCGTAAACGGCAGCGCTATAACCGGCAGGGCCGGAGCCCAGGATGATCAAGCGTGAATGCTTGACTTCGCTCATAAAAACACCTCATAAGCCTTTGTCACAAAAGAGAATGCATGCTCCAATTGAGCCGCACGGAAGATATTGGCAGATATGCTACACCGAAGCGGGCGAAGAGCGGGAGTCAACCGCCATAGCTGTTTATGCATACAGCTCGGTCTGGTATCGTGCGGTTAAACCCGTAAAATCGCTGCATATTTTGCCGTTAACCAATTATTCGGCGCCTCTGGCGCAGGAACAGATGCGTTTTGAAGAAATCTAGCCCAACCGCACAAGCCCCTCTCTGGCGTCAGCAGCTGCCTTATCGACTCAAAGAAGGCGCGCTGATTGGCCTGGGCGCACTCTGCCTTTATCTATGGATGGCTCTGCTGACCTACGACGCGGCCGATCCGGGCTGGACCCATACCAGCAATGTTGAGCAAGTGCAGAATGCTGCAGGCCGCGCGGGTGCATGGTTTGCCGACATCCTATTTATGGCGCTGGGCTATTTCGCCTATCTATTCCCGCTGCTGCTGGCGGTAAAAACCCTGCAGGTATTCCGCGCCCGTCATCAGCCGTGGCAGTGGAGCGGCTGGCTGTTCTCCTGGCGGCTGATTGGCTTGGTCTTTCTGGTGTTGTCCGGTGCTGCGCTGGCGTATATCCATTTTCAAGCCAGCTCAAGCATGCCGGCCTCCGCAGGCGGCGCGCTGGGCGAAAGCCTGGGGGCGCTGGCGATCAATGCGCTGAATGTGCAAGGCAGTACGCTGCTGCTGATTGCGCTGTTCCTCTTCGGTTTGACGGTATTTACCGACCTGTCCTGGTTCAAGGTGATGGACCTGACCGGCAAGATCACCCTCGACCTGATTGAGCTGATCCAGAGCCTGGCCAATCGCTGGTGGAGTGCGCGAGTTGAGCGCAAGCAGCTGGTGGCGCAATTGCGTGAGGTTGATGAGCGCGTCAGTGAAGTCTCCGCGCCGATCGTGCTGGATCGCCGTGAACAGGCCAAGGTCAAAGAACGTCTGATTGAGCGCGAAGAATCGCTGAACAAACACATGAGCGAGCGGGTCAACCGCCCGGCCCCTGTGATCACGCCACCGGCCGCACCGAAAGCGCCTGAGCCGAGCAAACGCGTGTTGAAAGAGAAGCAGGTCAACCTGTTTGAAGACAGCGCCCTGGCCGGCAGCCTGCCACCGATTTCCATCCTTGATGTGGCAGAGAAAGTTCAGAAGAAATATTCACCCGAATACCTGGAAGCCATGTCGCGCCTGCTTGAGATCAAGCTCAAGGAGTTTGGCGTCGAGGTTATCGTCGAGTCGGTTCATCCGGGCCCGGTGATTACCCGTTTCGAGATTCAGCCCGCAGCTGGGGTCAAGGTCAGCCGTATTTCTGGCCTGGCCAAGGACCTGGCGCGTTCGATGGCGATTATCAGCGTACGCGTGGTGGAAGTAATTCCGGGCAAAACCACCGTCGGTATCGAGATTCCCAACGAAGATCGGCAGATCGTGCGCTTCTCCGAAGTGCTGTCATCGCCCGAGTACGATGAGGCCAAGTCGCCGGTTACTTTGGCTCTGGGCCATGACATCGGCGGCAAGCCGGTGATCACCGACCTGGCGAAGATGCCCCACCTGCTGGTGGCCGGTACCACCGGCTCTGGTAAGTCGGTAGGGGTTAACGCAATGATCCTGTCGATTCTGTTCAAGTCCACGCCCGAAGAGGCTCGCTTGATCATGATCGACCCGAAAATGCTCGAACTGTCGATCTACGAAGGAATTCCGCACCTGCTGTGCCCGGTGGTGACCGATATGAAGGAAGCCGCCAACGCCCTACGCTGGTCGGTGGCCGAGATGGAACGTCGCTACAAGCTGATGTCGAAGATGGGTGTGCGTAACCTGGCCGGCTTCAACCGCAAGGTCAAAGATGCCGAAGAGGCGGGCGAACCGCTGAGTGATCCACTGTACAAGCGCGAAAGCATGCACGATGAAGCGCCGCTGCTGAAAACCCTGCCTACCATCGTGGTCGTGGTCGACGAGTTCGCCGACATGATGATGATCGTCGGCAAGAAAGTTGAAGAGCTGATCGCGCGCATCGCGCAGAAAGCCCGTGCCGCGGGGATTCACCTGATTCTCGCGACCCAGCGCCCCTCGGTGGATGTGATCACCGGTCTGATCAAGGCCAACATCCCGACCCGTATGGCGTTCCAGGTATCGAGCAAGATCGACTCGCGCACCATCCTCGACCAAGGCGGCGCCGAACAGCTACTGGGCCACGGTGACATGCTCTATATGCCGCCGGGCACCGGCTTACCGATTCGTGTGCACGGCGCTTTCGTCTCCGACGAGGAAGTACACCGCGTGGTTGAGGCTTGGAAACAGCGCGGCACGCCTGACTATATCGATGACATCCTGGCCGGCGCTGAAGAGTCCGGTAGCGGCTTTGAGGGTGGCAGCGGCGAAGGCAGTGAAGGCAGCGAGTCCGATCCGCTTTACGACGAAGCAGTCAATTTCGTTTTGGAAAGTCGCCGCGCCTCTATTTCTGCGGTGCAGCGCAAGCTGAAGATCGGCTACAACCGAGCCGCACGGATGATCGAGGCCATGGAAATGGCCGGCGTCGTCACCTCAATGAACACCAATGGCTCTCGCGAGGTCATAGCACCAAGCCCCGTTCGCGATTAACGCCTAGCCCGATCTGATAAGGAGTCCCATGCGCCTGATTCGCATGTTGTTGCTGACCGTACTGAGTTTTACCAGCGTTGCCGCCATGGCCGACGATGAAGTTGCCGTGCAGCGTTTGACCGAGCTGCTTAACCAGGCGCAGACCATCAACGCACGCTTTTCCCAGCTGACCCTCGACGGCAGCGGCACCCAGCTGCAGGAAACTGCTGGCCAGCTCGCGCTGAAACGTCCGGGTCTGTTCCGCTGGCACACCGATGCGCCGATGGAGCAGCTGCTGGTTTCCAACGGCGAGAAGGTCTGGCTGTATGACCCGGATCTGCAACAGGTGACCATTCAGACCCTCGATCAGCGTCTGACCCATACCCCGGCGCTGCTGCTGTCCGGCGATGTGTCGAAGATTCGTGAGAACTTCGAGATCAGCCACAACGAAGGCGGCAACGTGGTCGACTTCATCCTCAAGCCAAAATCCAAGGACACCCTGTTCGACAGCCTGCGTCTGTCGTTCCGCAACAAGGTGCTCAACGATATGCAGCTGATCGACAGCATTGGCCAGCGCACCAACATTCTTTTCCTCAACGTGAAAATGAATGAGCCGCAGGACGATGCACAGTTCACCTTCGAGATTCCGGCCGGCGCGGACGTAATCCAAGAGTAAAAAGCTCAGAACGAGAGGCGTTAAACCGCAGTCATGGATCTGTTTCGCAAGGCTCCCGTCGCTCAACCCCTGGCTGCACGTTTGCGTGCCGCCAGTCTGGATGAGTACGTCGGCCAGGAGCACTTGCTGGCGCGTGGCAAACCCTTGCGGGAAGCCCTGGAGCAGGGCGCGCTACATTCGATGATCTTCTGGGGCCCGCCAGGCGTCGGCAAGACCACCCTGGCGCGCCTGTTGGCACAGGTGTCCGATGCGCACTTCGAGACCATTTCAGCGGTGCTTTCCGGGGTCAAGGAAATTCGCCAGGCCGTGGAAGTGGCGCAGCAGCACGCCGCGCAATATGGCCGCCAGACCATCCTGTTTGTCGATGAAGTGCACCGTTTCAATAAATCGCAGCAGGATGCTTTCCTGCCTTACGTGGAAGACGGCACGCTGATCTTTATCGGTGCCACCACGGAAAATCCTTCTTTTGAGCTGAATAACGCCTTGCTCTCACGCGCTCGCGTGTATGTGCTGAGAAGCCTGGATGAAAGCGCGCTACGCAAACTGGTTGATCGCGCCTTGAGCGACCCGAAGGGCCTGGGCGAACGCCAGCTGAGCCTGCCGGAAGAAAGCTTCAAGATACTCCAGGCTGCCGCCGATGGCGACGGCCGGCGTTTACTCAACTTTCTGGAAAACGCCGCCGACCTGGCCGAAGACGGCAGTGAGATCGGCAGTGAGTTGTTACTCAATCTGCTTGGCGATACCCGTCGGCGGTTCGACAAGGGCGGCGAAGCCTTTTACGACCAGATATCCGCGCTGCACAAATCAGTACGCGGTTCCAGCCCGGACGGCGCGCTGTACTGGTTTGCGCGCATGCTCGATGGTGGCTGTGATCCGCTGTATATCGCCCGGCGCGTGGTGCGTATGGCCAGCGAAGACATTGGCAATGCCGATCCGCGTGCATTGACCCTCTGTCTGAATGCCTGGGATGTACAAGAGCGCTTGGGCAGCCCTGAGGGTGAACTGGCAGTGGCTCAGGCGATTGTCTATCTGGCATGTGCACCGAAAAGTAATGCAGTCTACAACGCCTTCAAGGCCGCCATGCGTGATGCCGCCGAGCATGGTTCCCAGGAGGTCCCGCTGCACCTGCGCAATGCGCCGACCAAGCTTATGAAAGAGTTGGGCTATGGTGATGAATATCGCTACGCCCATGATGAGCCCGATGCCTATGCGGCAGGCGAAGATTACTTTCCGGACACCTTTGAGCCACGCGAGTATTACCAGCCAGTGCCACGTGGTCTGGAGTTGAAGATTCGCGACAAGCTGCAGCATTTGAAAAACCAGGACCGCAACAGCCCTCGGCAACGGAGAAAACCATGATTCGCGTGGCCTTGGCTGTTGCCCTCGGTGGTGCTGTGGGCTCTGTACTGCGCTTTCTTACCGCCAGCTGGGTGGTGGCGCAATGGCCTCGGCATTTCTACCTGGGCACCTTCACGGTCAATATCCTCGGGTGTCTAGTGATCGGTTTGTTGTCAGGCTTGTTTCTGCTGCGCAGCGACCTGCCAATCGAGTTGCGCAGTGGCCTGATCATCGGTCTGCTAGGTGGCTTTACTACGTTTTCCTCATTCAGCCTTGAGCTGCTCAAACTGTTTGAAAGTGGCCGCCACAATGAGGCGTTTGCCTACTTACTGTGCAGCGTGGTCGGCGGTGTGCTCGCCGTCTGGGGCGGATTTGCCCTGGCACGCCTGTACCAGTAGCAGGCTGTTTAAAAACTATCTGCGTTGCCATCGCGGCGTTAAACACAGGCTCAAATGCTCATTTACAGCTCGTAAACTCCGCTTTTCGCCTGTTTTTGCCTTGCGCTGGCTGCCTCGCCTACGTTTTTCAATGGCCTGCGAGCCGGGCTGACTAGGGTGGTGTGGCACCCAACCCTGTTAAAGCCTTAAACTGCGCGGCATTGCGCGTCATGGCCTAGGCCATGCAAACCCTTGTGATGTGTTGAGACCAGAACATGCTCGATTCCAAACTCGTTCGTACCCAACTCCATGAAGTGGCCGAGCGCCTGGCCGCCCGTGGTTTTGTCCTTGATGTTGCGCGCTTCGAAGCGCTTGAGGCTCAGCGCAAGACGCTGCAGACCCGCACCGAGCAGCTGCAGGCCGAACGTAACAGTCGCTCCAAATCCATTGGCCAAGCCAAGCAGCGCGGTGAAGACATTGCGCCGCTGCTAGCAGAAGTGGATCAGATGGGCAGCGATCTGGAGCAGGGCAAGCGTGACCTCGACAGCATTCAGACTGAGCTCGACAACCTGCTGCTGAACATACCCAACCTGCCACACGAGTCGGTGCCGGTTGGTGCAGACGAAGAGGGCAACGTTGAAGTTTCCCGCTGGGGCACTCCACGTAGCTTCGATTTCCCGATTCAGGATCACGTTGCCCTCGGCGAGCAGCACGGCTGGCTGGATTTCGAGACTGCCGCCAAGCTGTCCGGTGCGCGCTTTGCTGTACTGCGCGGGCCGATTGCGCGCATGCACCGCGCCCTGGCGCAATTTATGATCAACCTGCACACCGGCGAGCACGGCTACGAAGAAGCCTACACGCCTTATCTGGTGCAGGCTCCGGCGCTGCAAGGCACTGGCCAGCTGCCGAAGTTCGAGGAAGACCTGTTCAAGATCGCCCGCGAAGGTGAAGCCGATCTGTATCTGATCCCGACCGCAGAGGTGTCGCTGACCAATATCGTTGCCGGCGAGATTCTAGATGCCAAGCAACTGCCGCTGAAGCTTGTTGCTCACACGCCATGCTTCCGCAGTGAAGCTGGTGCATCCGGCCGTGATACCCGCGGCATGATCCGTCAGCACCAGTTCGACAAGGTCGAGATGGTGCAGATCGTAGAGCCGAGCAAGTCTTTTGAAGCGCTGGAAAGCCTGACTGCTAACGCCGAGCGCGTGCTTCAGCTGCTTGAGCTGCCATACCGCAAACTGGCGCTGTGTACCGGTGATATGGGCTTCGGTGCAGTGAAAACCTACGACCTTGAAGTCTGGGTGCCGAGCCAGGACAAGTACCGCGAGATTTCTTCGTGCTCTAACTGCGGTGACTTCCAGGCGCGCCGTATGCAAGCGCGTTACCGCAACCCGGAAACCGGCAAGCCTGAGCTTGTACATACGCTGAACGGCTCCGGCCTGGCAGTAGGCCGCACCCTGGTTGCCGTGCTGGAGAACTACCAGCAGGCCGATGGCAGCATTCGCGTGCCGGACGTGCTGAAGCCCTATATGGGCGGTATCGAAATCATCGGTTAATCCGGATTTCAGTTACCTGCGACGGGGCGGCCAGTGCCGCCCCGTTTTGTTTACCCGATTGAGAGCGTGCGTCATGGATTTTCTGCCCCTGTTCCACAAACTGCAGGATCGCCTGGTACTGGTGGTCGGTGGCGGCGAAGTTGCCGTGCGCAAGGCGCGCTTGCTCAGTGATGCAGGTGCAACCTTGCGTGTAGTTGCGCCGGAGATTCGCGATGAGCTGCGTGAGATGGCCAGCGCTCGGCACGGCGAGGTGCTGCTGCGTGATTACAAGTCGGCGGATCTTCACGGTGTGGCGCTGATTATTGCGGCCACCGATGACGAACCGCTGAATGCGCAAATCTCGGCTGAGGCGCAGGCCCTGGGCATTCCGGTCAATGTGGTGGATGCGCCGAAACTGTGCAGCGTGATTTTCCCCGCCATTGTTGATCGCTCACCTTTGATTGTGGCGATTACCAGTGGCGGCGATGCTCCTGTATTGGCGCGGCTGATTCGCGCCAAGATCGAGACGTGGATTCCCGCGACCTATGGCCAGCTGGCTGGTCTGGCAAAACGCTTTCGTGCCCAGGTCAAAGGGCTCTTCCCCGATGTGCAGCAGCGCCGGGTGTTCTGGGAGGATGTGTTCCAGGGCCAGGTGGCCGAAAGCGTATTCGCCGGTAAGCTGCAGGAAGGTCAGCGTTTGCTGGAAGAAAAAATTGCCGGCATTGCCCCGCGCACCTTGGGCGAGGTGTATCTGGTTGGCGCAGGGCCGGGTGATCCTGATTTGCTGACCTTCCGCGCCTTGCGCCTGATGCAGCAAGCCGATGTTGTGTTGTATGACCGCCTGGTGGCACCTGCGATTATCGAACTGTGCCGCCGTGATGCCGAGCGCATTTATGTCGGCAAACGGCGTGCCGAGCATGCCGTACCGCAGGAGCAGATCAACCAGCGCTTGGTCAATCTGGCCAAAGAAGGCAAGCGGGTGCTACGTCTTAAAGGCGGAGATCCGTTCATCTTTGGTCGCGGCGGAGAGGAAATTGAAGAGCTGGCCGCCCACGGCATCCCCTTTCAGGTTGTTCCTGGCATTACCGCAGCCTCTGGCTGCGCCGCTTATGCTGGGATTCCGCTGACCCACCGAGACCATGCGCAGTCGGTGCGTTTTGTTACTGGTCACCTGAAAGATGGCAGCAGTGATTTACCCTGGAATGAACTCACCGCCAGCAGTCAAACTCTGGTGTTTTATATGGGGCTGGTGGGTTTGCCGATTATTTGTCAGCAGCTGATTGCCCATGGTCGCGCCGCAACAACCCCGGCAGCATTGATCCAGCAAGGCACCACGCAGAACCAGCGAGTGTTTACTGGCACCCTGGCCAATCTGGCGGAGCTGGTGGCGGAGCATGAGGTGCATGCGCCGACGTTGGTCATAGTCGGCGAAGTGGTGCAGCTGCGGGAGAAACTGGCCTGGTTCGAAGGGGCTCAGGCGAGCGTCTGATTGCGCGCCGCCCACATCTGGGCGGCGCGCTCCAGGGCTTGTTCACGCGGTTCGCCGAGGGCGCGCAAGGCCAGAGCCATGGTGCTGATTACGGCCAGCTGGCCGTAATCATCGGCCACTTCACCACGCCAGAACGCGGCCAGGTGAGCGGGCTGCAATGATTCGGGTTTGACATGGCGCTGCGGCGATAGTGCCGGCCATTCCTCATCCCAGTTGTCGCCATTAGCCGTGCCATACAGGTGGCTGGTGGCGTCCGGGTTGATCTCGATTTCGCCGCCTTCACCTTTGATAACTACAGCGCTATCGCCGAGCAACTGGCTGGCTTCACGGTGTACTGCCTGATAACCCGGATGAAAGATGCTCTGCAGGCCGCAACGCGCGCCCAGCGGGTTGAGAATGCGCGCCAGGGAATGAATCGGTGAGCGCAGGCCGAGGATATTGCGCAGGTCGATCATGCGTTGCAGTTGCGGCATCCAGTCGCCCAGCGGGATAAACGCCAGGTGCTGGTGTGCCAATGCCTGCTCGACGCTATCCCAGTTGCGGCACAGCGGGATGTGCAGGGTTTCGAGCAGCTGTTCGCTGTACATCCGCCCGGCAGTGTGTGGGCCGCCACCATGCAGCAGGATGCGAATACCGCTATTGGCCAGTGCTTTGGCGGCTAGCAGGAACCAAGGCAGGTGGCGCTTCTTCCCGGCATAGCTCGGCCAATCCAAATCAACCTGAATCGCTGGCGCTTGCAGGCGCGCGCGCACGGCTTCGGCAAAGCCGGCCATTTCCTCGGCGCTTTCTTCCTTGTGCCGCAACAGCATCAGAAATGCGCCCAGCTGGCTTTCTTCGGCCTTCCCATCAAGCAGCATGCCTATGGCGTCTCGGGCTTCCTCGCGAGTCAGGTTACGTGCGCCACGCTTGCCCTTACCTAGAATGCGTACAAATTGAGCGAAAGGATGTTCCGGCGGAGTAACAAGGTTCATAGGCAATTGGTCGGTTTGGGCAGGCCCGCCAGCTTGGCGGCGAGTTTGGCGGGAGCGCCATTGAACAGGCGATTGAGGTTCAGGCTATTGCCTTTTTCGGGGCCGATTTTCACGGCTACAAATTTGATCAGCGGACGGTTGGCCGGGGACAACTGAAATTCGTCGTAAAAGCTGCGCACCAGCCAAAGGATTTCCCAGTGTTCGGCACTCAGGCTGATGCCTTCACGTTGTGCTAGGGCGTGCGCGGTAGCTTCGGACCAATCCGCCAGGTCGAGCAGATAGCCGTCTTTGTCCAGCGCCAGGCTGCGACCTTCAACATTCAATGCCGTCATAGCCAGGTGTTTACCTTGTCGTATTGACAGCTCAGCGCAACGAAACCGGGGTAATCGACCTGCTTGAGGCGGGTGGGGCACAGTAGGCCGCGAGCCTGCACGTCTTCATCCAGGGCATACAGCGCAATGTTTTCGGACATCAGTTCAAGCGCTTGACGCTGCGCGCTGCCGTCCTGCAAGGCGTATACGGCGTCGCCGCAGAGCAGCAGGGCATCCTGGCTGCCGAGAATGCGCAGGCAACTGCTCAGGCGGCTATCGGTAAAGGGCGAGTGCGAAAGTACGTGCAAGGTAGCCATCAGAGCGTAATCACCTGGTCGTAACGGTCAATCAAGGCGCTTATCGAGGAATCATCGAGGCGCTCGACAGCGAGGCTGCTGGGTTGATCCTGCAGGCCACGTTCGGCCAAGCTGCGCTGCGAGACATACAGCGCCTCGACACCGAACATCGGCAAGGCCTGCAGGTTGGCGCTGAGGTCTTTCTGCTGCAGGGTGGCCGGTTGCTGAGCGCTGCTCAGCTGGAATACCCCGTCATCGAGAAACAGCAGGCCAATCGGCAAATCGAAGGCGCCGCCGGCCAGCGCGATATCCAGTGCTTCGCGCGCGCCGGGGCCGGACCAGGGTGCTTGGCGGCTGATGACCAACAGCGACTTACTCATCTCAAGGTCCTCCAAAGCACACTAGACGATCCGCCAGCTGCGCTGCTTCGTGCAACTGGCCCAGGCCAGAAAGCTCCCAGGGCGCATCAAGATTGGCAGCCGTGCGCGAGTAGCGCTGGGCTTCATCGTCATTCAACACGCCACGGCGTAAGGCGGCGGCGATACACACCACGCCATCCAGCTGCTGAGCTTGCACAAATTCTCGCCATTCGCGGGGTAGGTCCACCTCATCCTGCGCGCAAACCACATTGCTCGAGGCGCTGTGTACGCCATCCTGATAAAAGAACAGCCGCACGATCTCATGCCCACCCGCCAATGCAGCCTGCGCAAAACGCAGCGCACGGCGCGAGGAGGGCGCATGGGGAGGTGAGAACAGGGCGATGGCGAACTTCATAGCAAACCTGGCGAGCCAATTTGCCGGAATGATAAAGCCTGAACCGCCAAGATGCGCGTGGCAGGCATAAAAAATGACCGGGAGTCATTTTTAACGTCGCGTAGCGACGGCCCTTAGGGTGCCTGGCACGGATGGCAAGCATAAAAAAGCCCGCCGGAGCGGGCTTTTCACAGCAACTTGAATCAGTCGTCGCTGCCCATGATGCCGAAAATCTGCAGCAGGCTGACGAACAGGTTGTAGATCGATACATACAGGCTGATGGTCGCCATGATGTAGTTGCGCTCACCGCCATGGATGATTGCGCTGGTCTGGAACAGGATGCAGGCCGAGGAGAACAGCACGAAACCTGCGCTGATCGCCAGTTGCAGACCGCTAATCTCGAAGAAGAAGCCAGCAACCATCGCGCCCAGCAGGACAAAGAAACCCGCAGTGATGAAGCCACTGAGGTAGCTCATGTCCTTGCGGGTGGTCAGTACGTAAGCCGACAGGCCGCAGAACACCAGGGCCGTCATGGCGAAGGCCGAGCTGACAACTTCAGCACCGTTGGCCATGCCCATGTAGCGATTGAGGATTGGGCCGAGGGTGTAGCCCATAAAGCCGGTCAGAGCGAGGGTCGAAAGTAGGCCCCAAGCCGAATTACGCAGTTTGGCGGTGAGGAAGAACAGGCCATAGAAGCCGATCAGCACCACAAAGATATTCGGGTAAGGCACATTGGCGCGCTGCGCGATGTACGCCACCAAGCCGCTGAAGGCCAGGGTGATGGCCAGCAGGCCATAGGTGTTGCGCAGGACGCGGCTGACTTCTTGCTGCTCAACCTGCGTATGGTCAAGTGCATAATTGTGTTCGTTCATGGCGACACTCCTGAAATGGCTGATGGTTCCGTGACCAAGGTCGGGCCGGATCATAGCAGAGGCGAATAAAGAGCCAACACGCAGAGTTTGACAGCGTGTTGCGTTCGGGTAAGATTGCCGCCCGCAAACGCCGGAAGCGTGGCAGAGCGGTTGAATGCAACGGTCTTGAAAACCGTCGAAGGGGAAACTCTTCCGTGAGTTCGAATCTCACCGCTTCCGCCATATTTTCTCTGGCCGTCATTTAGCGCTCACTTATTGGCGCTTGCCTTTTGACGGTTATGCGCCAAGCTGGTGGCCTACAGGCACCAGACTTTCAACCCAGCAACTGCTCAACGCAGTTGATGTCGACCGGGGTGACGCTTGATCAGAGTTCTCGTTGTTGATGACCACGACCTGGTACGCACCGGCATTACTCGTATGCTGGCCGATATCGACGGTTTACAGGTGGTCGGCCAAGCCGAATCAGGCGAAGAGTCCCTGAAAAAAGCCCGCGAGCTGAAACCTGACGTTGTTCTGATGGACATCAAAATGCCGGGTATCGGTGGTCTTGAAGCCACCCGTAAGCTAATTCGCAGCCATCCTGATCTTAAAGTTGTTGCCGTAACCGTATGTGAGGAAGACCCTTTCCCCACGCGCCTCCTGCAAGCCGGTGCCGCTGGCTATCTAACTAAGGGCGCTGCACTGGAAGAAATGGTTCAGGCGATTCGCATGGTATTCAGCGGGCAACGCTATATCAGTCCGCAGATTGCCCAGCAGCTGGCACTCAAGTCATTTCAGCCACAGAGCAGTAACTCACCGTTCGACTTACTGTCCGAGCGCGAAATTCAGATCGCACTGATGATTGCAGGCTGCCAAAAGGTTCAGGCCATTTCCGATAAGCTTTGCTTGTCGCCGAAAACCGTGAATACCTACCGCTATCGCATCTTTGAAAAGCTCTCGATTACCAGTGATGTCGAACTGGCCCTGCTGGCCGTACGCCACGGCATGATTGATGCCAACACCTGATAACAGTCCTGCCGCTTTCGACTCCAGCGCATTCCTCTCCACCTGCAGCGGTCGTCCTGGCGTGTACCGCATGTTCGATGTGGACACCAAACTGCTGTATGTCGGCAAAGCCAAAAACCTGAAAAAGCGCCTGGCTAGCTACTTCCGCCAGAGCGGCTTAGCGCCAAAGACCGCCGCGTTGGTCGGCCGAATCGCTCAGATCGAAACCACCATCACCGCCAACGAAACCGAAGCCCTGCTGCTTGAGCAGACGCTGATCAAAGAATGGCGCCCGCCGTACAATATTCTGCTGCGCGATGATAAGTCCTATCCCTATGTGCTGCTTTCCGACGGCGACTTCCCGCGCCTGAGCATTCACCGCGGCGCGAAAAAGCAGAAAGGCAGGTACTTCGGCCCGTATCCCAGCGCAGGTGCCATTCGCGAAAGCCTTAATCTGCTGCAAAAAACTTTTCTGGTGCGCCAGTGCGAGGACAGTTTCTACAAGAATCGCACAAGGCCCTGCCTGCAGTACCAGATCAAACGCTGCAAAGGCCCCTGTGTCGGCCTGGTAGAGCCCGCTGAATATGCTGATGACGTCCGCCATTCGGTGATGTTCCTCGAAGGCCGCAGCAATGCCCTGACCGATGAGCTGTCCAGCGGCATGCAGGCCGCCGCCATGGCTCTCGACTTTGAGCGGGCTGCCGGATTACGCGACCAGATATCGCTGCTGCGCCGGGTTCAAGACCAGCAGAGCATGGAAGGTGGAACCGGTGATGTGGACGTGGTCGCGGCCATGGTCAATCCCGGTGGCGCATGCGTGCATTTGATCAGTGTGCGTGGTGGCCGAGTGCTCGGCAGTAAAAACTTTTTCCCGCAGGTGGCGATTGAGGAGGAGGGCAGTGACGTACTGCTTGCCTTCCTCGCGCAGTATTACTTGAGCAGTCAGGAACGCGATCTGCCGAGCGAGCTTATCGTCAATGCGCAGCACGAAGACTTCCCCACATTGATCGCCGCCATCGATGAGCTACGCGGCCGCGAGCTGAGCATCAGCTACCGCGTTCGCGGTACTCGCGCGCGTTGGCAGCAGCTGGCGGTGACCAATGCGGAGCAGGCCCTTGCAGCACGCCTAGCCAATCGACAGCACGTTGCCGCGCGCTTTGACGCCCTGGCCGAAGCGCTGGATATGGATGAAGTGCCGCAACGCCTGGAGTGCTTTGACATCAGTCATTCCAGCGGCGAGGCGACCGTGGCCTCTTGTGTGGTATTCGGCCCCGAGGGGCCGCTGAAATCCGATTACCGCCGCTACAACATTGAGGGCGTGACGCCGGGTGACGATTATGCCGCCATGCATCAAGCGCTCACTCGGCGCTTCAGCAAGATCAAGGATGGCGAAGGCAAGCTGCCGGACATCCTCTTGGTCGATGGTGGCAAAGGGCAGCTGGCCATGGCCCGTGAAGTGCTCGAAGAGCTGTCGGTGCCAGACCTGATTCTGCTCGGCGTCGCCAAAGGCACCACGCGCAAACCGGGTTTGGAAACCCTCTACCTGAATGACGCCGCACATGAGTTCACCTTGCCGGGGAATTCACCAGCGCTGCATCTGATACAGCAGATCCGCGATGAATCACACCGTTTTGCTATCACCGGACATCGTGCCCGTCGCGGTAAAACCCGTCGCACCTCAACACTTGAGGACGTCGCGGGCGTAGGGCCTAAGCGCCGGCGTGAGCTGCTTAATCATTTTGGTGGGCTGCAAGAGTTATCACGTGCCAGCATCGAAGAAATTGCCAAAGCACCTGGAATCAGCAAAAAACTCGCTGAGTTGATTTATGCGGCCCTGCACAGTGAGTAGAATGCCGATTCTCTTTACCGCCAAGTTGTGTCGATGAATATCCCCAACCTGCTTACTGTGCTCCGCGTATTGCTGATACCGGTGTTTATTCTGCTGTTTTACCTTCCCTTCAGTTGGAGCTATTGGGCGGCGAGTGCAGTGTTTTCAGTCGCGGCTGCAACCGATTGGCTGGACGGTTATTTGGCCCGTCGCTGGGAGCAGAGCACACCTTTTGGTGCATTTCTTGATCCCGTTGCTGACAAACTCATGGTGGCGGTGGCCCTGGTATTACTGGTGGCCGAACACGCCAACCTCTGGTTGACCCTGTCAGCATCAATCATCATCGGCCGTGAAATTGTTGTTTCTGCACTGCGTGAGTGGATGGCTGAATTGGGCGCCAGGGCGCATGTCGCGGTTTCAAAACTGGCCAAATGGAAAACAGCCGCTCAGATGGTCGCTTTGGTGATTTTGCTGGCCAATCCGCCAACATTTACTGCCTGGGTTGTACTGGGTTACGTCCTGTTGATCATTGCTGCCGTACTCACCCTGTGGTCGATGGCGCAGTACCTGTTGGCTGCATGGCCACACCTGCGAATCACCTCGGAAAAGAAATAAGCTTTTTTGAATCAAGGGGTTGACTGGCCGTCCTGAAGCTATAGAATGGCGGCCGTCAGCACGACAAGCGGGAATAGCTCAGTTGGTAGAGCACGACCTTGCCAAGGTCGGGGTCGCGAGTTCGAGTCTCGTTTCCCGCTCCATTTTCAACGGGCCGTTTTACACGGTCCGTTTAGTTTCAAGGCTGAGTAGCAGAGTGGTTATGCACCGGATTGCAAATCCGTGAACGCCGGTTCGATTCCGACCTCAGCCTCCAATTAGAAAAGCCTCGTAGATCACTGATTTACGAGGCTTTTTCATTTTAGTTTGAAACCTTGCGAGGCATCGAAGGGCTGTATATAGTCCAAGCCTTACAACGTAGCGCTACCGCCCGAATGGCGAAATCGGTAGACGCAAGGGACTTAAAATCCCTCGAGGGTAACCTCGTGCCGGTTCGATTCCGGCTTCGGGCACCATGTACATGATTTCAGATGTTCCTGTATGAACCTGAAATCCACTAGAACCGGCCTTCGTAGCCGGTTTTTTTGTGCCTGAAATTTGAGCGCACGGCTTATCAAGTGCTGTCACCCGAGTGTCGTACTTATGTCATACGCCTGCCATCTGCTTTAGCTGCAATCGCGGTAACTCAGTGAGGAGTGCAGGCGATGCGGATTTGTGTGATTGGCGCAGGATACGTGGGGCTGGTATCGGCAGCCTGTTTTGCCGAAATGGGCAATAGGGTGATCTGCGTTGAGCGCGATGTGCAACGTGTGGCTCGGCTTGCCCATGGCCAGTCGCCGATTTACGAGCCTGGGCTGGAGGCCATGCTGCAGACCCACCTGAGTAGCGGTCAGCTGAGTTTTAGTCAGCACCTCAATGAAGGCATTACGAAGGCTGAGATCATCTTTATCGCGGTAGGCACGCCGAGCGGGGAGGACGGCTCCGCAGACTTGTCCCATGTCCTGGCCGTTGCCGATGAGCTAGGCGATTTGCTTGAGCAGAACTGCGTGGTGGTGAATAAATCAACGGTGCCGGTGGGTACGGCAGAGCGTGTTGCCCAGCGCATCAACAATCGATTGAGCAAACGCGGCAAACGCTTTGCGGTGACGCTGGCAAGTAACCCGGAATTTCTCAAGGAAGGCTCGGCGATTGACGACTTTATGCGGCCGGATCGCGTGATTGTCGGCTGTGATGAACCGCAGGGCCATGCGCTGTTACGCCGTCTGTACGCGCCGTTTCTGCGCAATCACGAGCGTTTACTCTGCATGGGGCTGCGGGCGGCAGAGTTCAGCAAATATGCCGCCAACGCCTTTTTGGCCACCAAGATATCCTTTATCAACGAAATGGCCAGCCTCTGCTCGCGCCTGGATGTCGACATTGAGGATGTGCGGCGTGGCATTGGCAGCGACAAACGCATTGGCACTCACTTTATTTACGCCGGTTGCGGCTATGGTGGTTCGTGCTTTCCCAAGGATGTGCGGGCGCTGATTCGCTGCGCAGAGCAGGAAGGCATTGAACCTGGCATCCTGCGCGCAGTCGAAGCTCGTAACGCGCTACAGAAGACGTTGCTGTTCCAGGCCCTGCGTGAGCATTTTTCCGGTTATTGGCAAGGGCGGGTGGTGGCACTTTGGGGGCTGGCTTTTAAACCAGGTACTGATGATCTGCGTGAAGCCCCCAGTCTGATTCTGCTGGACGCCTTACTGGCAGCTGGCGTCAGCGTTCAGGCCTGTGATCCGGTCGCAACAACGGCTCTGGCAGAGCGCTACGGCCAGGCGATTGGTAGCGGTCAACTGCGTTTGAGCACCTCGCCGTATAGCGTTGTTGAAGGTGCTGATGCGCTGGTACTCGTCACCGAGTGGAAGCAGTTTCGCCAGCCCGATTTCGCCCGCATTCGTGGTTTGATGCGCATGCCCGTGCTGTTTGATGGACGCAATATCTATGACGCCCTGCAGTTGGCTGAGCTGGGGTTCCTTTACCGAGGCATTGGCCGGCCCGCGCAGGGGCATTGTAAGGCCAGCGCAGCCTGATAAACTGCGCACGCGATTTTCACCCCATCTACCCAAGGTTTCCCATGATCAAGAAATGCTTGTTCCCAGCAGCCGGTTACGGTACCCGCTTTCTGCCAGCCACCAAGGCCATGCCCAAGGAAATGCTGCCGATCGTGAACAAGCCGCTCATCCAGTACGGCGTTGAAGAGGCGTTGGAAGCCGGGTTGACGGAAATAGCCATGATCACTGGCCGCGGTAAGCGCGCGCTGGAAGATCACTTCGACATCAGCTACGAGCTTGAGCACCAGATTCGCGATACGGATAAAGAGAAATATCTGGTTGGTATCCGTCGTTTGATCGACGAATGCACCTTTTCCTATACCCGCCAAGTTGAAATGAAAGGCCTCGGCCATGCCATTCTCTGCGGCCGTCCATTGATCGGTGACGAGCCTTTTGCAGTGATTCTCGCCGATGACTTGTGCCTGAACCTAGACGGTGACGCGGTGTTGACCCAGATGGTCAAGCTGTATAACCAATTCCGCTGCTCGATCGTGGCTATCCAGGAAGTACCACCAGAAGAAACCCACAAATATGGCGTGATCTCCGGCGAGATGATTCGCGACGATATCTACCGGGTTAACAGCATGGTCGAGAAACCAAAGCCGGAAGATGCACCGTCGAACCTGGCGATCATCGGTCGCTACATTCTTACCCCGGATATCTTCGATCTGATTGAACAGACCGAACCGGGTAAGGGCGGCGAAATTCAGATCACCGACGCGCTGATGAAGCAGGCGCAGAACGGCTGTGTGATGGCGTACAAGTTCAAAGGCAAACGCTTTGATTGCGGCGGCGCAGAAGGCTATATCGACGCCACCAATTTCTGCTTCGAAAACCTCTACAAAACCGGCAAGGCCTATTAATCAGGCGCCTGGCGCGATAATACACAGCCACCTTCGGGTGGCTGTGTGCATTCAGGGCAAGGGTATCTGCTCAGCACCAGGCCCTAGCGGCTGGCCGTAGCTGAACTCCACATAGTTGCCTGCGGGGTCACGTAGCCCACAGTAGTAGCCTACAGGAAAGGGTTCATCACGCGGCTCCCAGACCAGACAGCCTGCTACTCGCGCTCGGGCTGCGATGCTATCGACCTGTTCTCGACTTTCCAGGGCAAAGCCAAAGTGGCTGTAATCATCCACAGCCAATTGGCGATCCTGTCCGCCCGGCATGATCACAAAAATAAAGCGGTGTTCCTTACCCTGTTCGGCCATCCAGACAATTCGTGATCCTTTGCCCGCGCGCTGGTGAATCACCTGCATCGCGCAGAACTGCTCGTAAAAGCTCACACAGGCATCGAGATCAGGCACGTGCAAGGCCAGATGAGTAAGGGTAGGGCGCATAAATGCTCTCCTGTTCTGCATGCATCAAGTTTAGGCCCTGGCACGCCTTGGGGTATGCTGGTGGCCTGCTCTGGAGGCTGAAATGACCTACGACTTTGACCTGTTTGTGATTGGTGCCGGTTCTGGCGGTGTGCGGGCTGCGCGATTTGCCGCCGGCTATGGCGCACGCGTGGCGGTTGCTGAAAGCCGTTACCTGGGTGGCACCTGCGTCAACGTCGGCTGTGTACCGAAAAAGCTGCTGGTCTATGGAGCGCATTTCGCCGATGACTTCGAACAGGCTCAGGGGTTTGGCTGGGCGCTGGGCGAGGCTCGCTTCGACTGGTCGACCCTGATCAGCAACAAGAACCGTGAAATCGAACGACTCAATGGCATCTACCGCAACCTGCTGGTGAGCAGCGGCGTGACCTTGCTGGAAGGCCACGCGCGGATTGTCGATGACCATACTGTCGAGCTGGGCGGTAAACGCTACAGCGCCAAACATATCCTGATTGCCACCGGCGGCTGGCCGCAAATTCCGGAAGTTCCGGGGCATGAACATGCCATCGGCTCGAATGAAGCTTTCTTTCTTGAGCAACTGCCCAAGCGGGTACTGGTCGTGGGCGGTGGTTATATCGCCGTAGAGTTTGCCTCGATCTTCAACGGCCTTGGCGCAAAAACCTCGTTGCTCTATCGCGGCGATCTGTTCCTGCGTGGCTTCGATAAGGCCGTGCGTCTGCACCTGCAGGATGAGTTGAACAAGCGCGGTGTCGATCTGCAGTTCAACAGCGACATCGCCCGTATCGATAAACAAGCCGACGGCAGCCTGTTAGCCACGCTCAAGGACGGTAGAGCGCTGGAAGCCGACTGTATCTTTTACGCCACCGGCCGCCGACCCATGCTGGATAACCTGGGCCTGGAAAATACCCATGTGCAGCTGGATAAGCGTGGCTTTATCGAAGTGGACGAGCAATACCAGACCAGCACACCCTCGATTCTCGCCATCGGCGATGTGATCGGTCGTGTGCAGCTGACTCCGGTAGCGCTGGCCGAAGGCATGGCTGTCGCAAGACGCCTGTTCAAGCCAGAGGAATACCGCAAGGTCGACTACCGGATGATCCCGACGGCGGTATTCAGCCTACCCAATATAGGCACGGTCGGGCTTAGCGAAGAGCAGGCGAAGGAGGAGGGCTACAGCGTCCAGGTTTTCGAAAGCCGCTTCCGACCGATGAAACTGACCATGACTGAAAGCCAGGAACGCACCTTGATGAAACTGGTGGTGGACGCTGCCACAGACCGTGTGCTCGGTTGCCATATGGTCGGGCCGGACGCCGGCGAAATCGTTCAGGGCTTGGCGGTGGCAATCAAGGCCGGAGCCACCAAGCAATTGTTTGATGAAACCATTGGCGTACACCCAACGGCTGCCGAAGAGTTCGTCACCATGCGTACCCCCGTGTCGTCCTGAGGTCAGCATGGCTCAACTGTTCTATCTGGCTGATCTTTTCGGCGTGGCGGTATTCGCCATAACCGGCGCGCTGATGGCCGGGCGCAAGTCCATGGACCTGTTCGGCGTGCTGGTGATTGCCATCGTCACTGCACTGGGCGGCGGTACGCTGCGTGATGTGATTCTGGACAACCATCCAGTCAGCTGGATTCGCAATGACCTGTATATCGTTGTCGCATCACTGGCGGCCGTGGCTACGGTCGTCTGGGTACGCATGACTCAGCCGATTCACGAGAAAGGTCTGTTACTGGCGGATGCCTTCGGGCTGGCGGTGTTTACCGTGATCGGCACAGAGGTCGCTATGCAGCACAACGTTCCGCATAGCACTGCTGTAATCATGGGCGTGATGACCGGTGTCGCCGGCGGAGTGATGCGCGATGTGATCTGCAATGAGATCCCGCTGATCTTTCAGAAGGAAATCTACGCCACCGCCTGCATAGCCGGCGCAGTGGTGTTTATCGGCATGCGCGCCCTCGATACGCCACATTGGCTGGATACCGGTGTGGCCATGCTCACGGTGCTGCTGATTCGTCTGGCTGCCATTCGCTGGCATGTCGCGTTGCCCAGCTTCCACTTATTGGATCGCGATTAGTTGCCCAGCTCAGACTGCGTCATTTATGTTCGGCGCTTGAGGCGTTCGTAATAATCCAGCAACGGCTGGCTGGTTAGCCCGTGCAATACGATGCTCATGGCCACCACACCCAGCACCAGATCGCTGGCTGTTTGCGCCACTGTCGCTGGCAGCTCCGTATTGATCGAATAGCTCAGGTAATACAGGCTGCCAATGCCGCGAATGCCGAACCATCCAATCAACAGTCGATGCGACGGTGGCATTAGCCGACCTCCGATCAGCAGTAACACCATGCCCGGACGCGCCACGCAGAATAGTGCCAATCCCAGAGGCAGTGCGCGCCAGTCCCAGTGCTGATAGAGCAGGGCGCCGAGAATGGTCACCATCAGCACTTCCAGGATACGCTCCAGCAAGCTGCCAAATGACAAGATGTCCATCATCAGGGCTCCAGCGGCCACCTTGGGATGCTCATCCTTGTCTTCGCCAAACTCGATATCTCCGTGCGTCTGGCCTTCTTCACGAGTCATTGAATTGCTCGTCCGCTTTTCTGCGGGCTGCTCATGTCCTTGGCTAGCAGTCACTTCGGCATGCCGTAGGCCCAGCCCAGCGGCAAAAGTCGCGAGAAAGCCCCAACCTCCGATGCTTTCTGCACCCACATAGGAAAGGGCGATCAAGGCCAGTGCGAGGAAATCATTGGCTGATATGGTTGTGTCGGTCTGGCGGGCACGTAGGTGAATGACCAGCCGGCCAACGTTACGTCCCAGCATATAGCCCAGTAACAAGCTCACGGGAACGGCCCACACGACATAGATCAAAAACCAGTCGAACGCCTCACGCAGAGGGCTTAAGGGCGCCTGGGCACTAAACTGAAGAACTAATAACGCGGCGATTACAAAAGGAAAGGCAATGCCGTCGTTCAGTCCAGCTTCACCCGAGATGGCATAACGCACGCGATCCTCGTCCCCAGCGTGACTGACCTGCACCAGGCTGGCCAGCACCGGATCGGTAGGCGAGAGAATCGCCGCTATTAACAGTGATAGCCCCCAGCTCAGACCGAATAGATAGTGGGCAATTAACGTCTGAGAATGGTGCCGAGGAGCACCGGACCTGCGAGCAACCAAGCGGCTTGCCATTCAGGGGCGCGAAACGGCAGACGCAGTTTTAGCCCGCCAATAAACAACGAAATCAGCACAGCGATTTCCGCCAAGTGTTCCAACCAGGTGGAAATATCCAATAAATCCTGCTGCCAGATGCCTAAGCCGAGCGGGCCTATCGCTAGGCCGAATGCCAGATAAAGCGTTGAGGTTGTAACCGGCAAAAGCCGCACAAAGGTTGAGGCCAGTCCGAGAATCAATAACAGGGTGCCCATCACCAGCATCCACGTACTGAAGCTCATTGGCGCTTATCTACGTTATGTAAGTGTGCGGATGTGGGGATGCCACAAACAAAGCGACTCCTGATTAAACAGAGTCGTTTGGATTCGAAGCAGAAAGGTCGCGCAAAGTTCATCATTCCTGATGAGCGGGCGGACGTAGTAACAAGCAGATCAGACAGCCGCCTGTCGTACGTCAGCTAACTGGAGAATATAAGTCACTGGATAATTAATGACTTATGCATCTAGCATGAGATTTTCTGTGGCCGAAAACGTCAGCTATCGCGAGATTTTCATTGCGAAAATCATCTAAGTGGAGAATTTCCTGAAAGCCGTGTTGGCGGCGGCCACGCAGAGTCTGCCGGATGGACTTTCACTGAGCGAGAGTGGCCGCGCATTAACAATTTGTCAATACTGGCCAAATGAGGGATGTAGGCCGTTAGCCTTGATGCTAAGGGGCTCTAGAAGGGTGGAATTAGCTCAGTCGAGCCAGAAGTGATGCCCTGCGGGCTGCAATGACTTCAGCGGCTTGTGAAGCGATTCAGCCAGGAATCTAGCTCTTCGGTGCGGCTGTAAAGAACGCCCCCAATGGCGGCCTCGAAAGAGGATCCAGTGAGGCTTGCCAATGCCCGACGAGCAGGAATCCCTGATATCTTCGACCACCGTTTTATTGAGATATGGCTGCTGAGCAGTCGACTAATCTCGCCACCCTGGAAACAAAGTTCACGTTTCCAGCCCAGTGGCTTGATCAGCCCTAGGGAGCAAGCCGTAGTGATTTCTTGCTTGTTCATCCCTGTAATAGCGATTGTGTCCAGTAGCGTGCAGTGAGCAGTCTCCAGCGAAGCGAGATGCTTCGCCATCCAGGCCAACAAACCGTCAACTCCGACAAAAGCCCCATCAAGCAAAGCTTTACGATCTGACTTGGGACGGAATGGAATTTCTTTTAACAGGATGCCGGCCAGTACATGCCCCATATGGCCGCCATGCGCTGATGCGATTCGCGCAGCATGCACCATATCGATGATCTGGCCAGAAGCGACTGTCTCCAGCTGTTCAATCTGCTTGGCCAATGTAACTAGATCAAAACAGGCGTCCCGAACAGATCTGTGGCCGATGAGCCCCTGAAGGGAAGACGACTCAATCAACGGCAGGATCTGAGCAGGCTCACATCCCAGGACTTGTGACAGCAACCGATGATCAACTGGCGCCAACAATGTTGGGCTCTCTTCAGTTCGCCCATTGAGCGATCTCCGCCCCGCAGAACAATCGAAATCCCGCAGAGGCCAGGGCAGCGCTAGTTTTTCTTTCAGCGCATAAATCGGCAGGTAAACGGCTGATGCTCCAATGGCAGCAGTGGGTGATCTGTGTGCTCGACAAGCTTCGGCCCATGACTCCATCGCCGTTGAATCATTGAGCAAGGCGTACGCCTGACCCAGAAGCAGAGGCCAGCGAGCGACTTCTGTGGGCGGCCTCTCACGAACAGAAAGATCACTGCTCAGCGGCTCAAGGACGCATTGAAGGGCTAGTAGCAGATCGCGAATGAAATGGTTGAGCCCACGCTGGTCTGACAAGCGTACGTGTAGCTCTGAAGCATACGCCGGCAGCGTGACCGGGCTAGTAGAGCCTAAGAGGGTGACGTTGCACGAAGGGCAACGGCATTCGAACAGCTCTTCTGACCACTCAAACTGGTCATTGCAGTGCGGGCAGGCATGAATCAAATTATGACGATGCTCATAGCAATGAGTGAATGGCAACTGACCAAAATATGCTGGGATCCGTTTTTTCTCCCGAAGGCAGGCCGTACAGATTCGGGGAACTCGAAGCTCAAGGTTTCGGTAAATTCGCGCGGAGTCATGTGCTGTAACTTTGGCGAGAATCTCATCTCGAACGACATAGCCACTCAGCTCTGCCGGACTCAGGCCTAACCATCCTGCCAACGCTGCCTGGGTATCAGGCGATTGATGGTTTTGTGCTTTGCTGCCACCAATTCTCAGGGTAGAAAACAGCTCCTTTACAGAGCTGCGCCCATTAGCCACAGCCAAGCGCAGTAGATAAGCAGAAAAATGCTCACCGGGTTCGGGGCGAAGGCGTACCGGGAGAAGTCGCAGCTCAGACATTAGCCCGCAACGCCAGGGCCCGCTCGACTTGAGGCAGGGACATCTTGAAAGGATTTTCTATCAAATCTGCGCAACTGCTGACGTCGAATGCCTCCGACAAATGAGTTATGCAGATCTGTTCATTCCCGTCAGTGCTTTCGAGAGAATGTTCAAGCACGTTGGCAATGAATCCATGGAGCCCGTTACTGGCGAGATAGAACCGCTTCAGCATCTCGTCACTGCTCAGGTTGATGCATGGAACGCCAATGGTTTTCTGATATACAGCCATGAGATTCTTCCAAGCATTTGATCCTAGAGCAGGAGGTTTAAGCTGGACAGAAGCGTTAAACCTACGAATCAGCTGATCTTCACTGTGCTTACCTTTGACGGTGTCAGTCAAAATTCGATTGCCATGGGGAAGTCCGGCCAGGACAAAAGGAATTAGGCTTCGATCCATGATGCTTTTGATCATGTCAGCTGCTTCTTGCGTCCGCCGGTGGGTGTGCTCGGGGAGCACATGTTGAATTTCATCGATGATGATTAACTGAACACCCAGTGATTTTGTCAGGCCGTAAAGACGATTCAATAGTGACCTGGCCGTACCTTTCTGAGGCTCGGGATCGCCGCAAGCCTCAAGCAATCCGCTGAGAATGTCGTTTACAGTGACTCGGGACGGCAGTGAAATATAGAGGATTGGACGCAGCGTTCTGTCTTCCAACTCAGCATCTGGAAACGCCTTGCGATATAAGTGAAGCAAAGTCGATTTACCAGCTCCGCTGGCTCCAAGCAGCATCATGCTTTTTGGCTTCAGGCCGGCAGTTTTATGGCACCGACTAATCGCTTGATACGCCAGGTCAAACTGCTGGTTTCGAATCGTTAGCTGCAAGAATGCTTCCGTGTGCGGCTTTCGGCTTGGAGCATTATTCGATGGTGATTGCATAGTCGTCATCCTCATCAATAATGGGTGAAACAGCACAAATGTTGTCTATTGAGTATTCTTCGACGGGTGACTTCAGCAGTGTTTCAAGGTCGATAGGTGTCCCCGCTGAGTTGAGTGGTATGTCTGGCCCCTTACGGCGTGGCTTTTCAGGATCGCTATAGCCCTCACGGATACCGTCATCCCATGTGGGCGATTCATCCTTCGTCGTGCGATAAATTCGCCCCACGCGAAGTTCTGAAAATGAAAGTCCCGAGGTCTTGCTCCCTAGAATATTTGGAACCTCCAGAATCCGATTTGTAAAAGGGTCTACAACGCTAATGGCACTGGCATCTAGCGGGTCACGGTATGCAGTAACCTTAACTTCATCTCTTTTATGAGGTTTTTGGTTTCGTTGTGATCGATGATAAATTTCTTGAAGCTCGTCACTGTTGAAAACCTGATAGTCACAGGTAATTCCCTTCACATGAGCGAGGTTATGTTCTTCGCGTAGACCGCGCAGCAAGTTGTCATTCCCAATCTCATCAACCATTACCGGGGGATATTTTGAGGCGCTTTCACGCCAAACTTCGGCAGGGGTTCGGCCATTCAATCCAGAATGTGGCTGGTTGTGGTACTTGATAATTAACTCACTAAACAATTTCCTGAATTCAGAAAAAGTGTGCTTCGCAGAGGACTTTATGCTGGAGTCAGACTTATATCTGTTATCCGGCTTCCCCAAATAGCCCTTTAGCCCCTGAAATAGGCCTGTACGGGTCGTGCCAATGAATCGCTCCACGATGGGCTTGCCCCAACCCATTTTGGTGCCAGTGCAATCCACTTCGACTTTCAAGTTGTCAAAAAACCGCATGGTGTCAGCAGAGATATATGCAGCGCCTTGGTCGATGACCACCCGCGCGGGTATTCCGCAATATGGATATAGCGGGTCATTCTTTCGTGAAATAGCATATCGAAGCGTATGGATTACACAGGCAGAAGTTTCTCGCGGCTTGCCAACGTGAATGGCGTAACCCAGTACGACGCGCGAGTAGGCGTCAACGACAAAGTAGATGCTAGGCTTTCCTATAAATTTGCCGAATTTGTTTTTTAGCCCGACATTGAAATGCGCCGTATCAAGCTCTGCACGTTGCAGGATTCTGTCGATTTCAATTTTAGAGTTGGTAGATCTAGCCTCATGCCTAGCTGCACTTTTTCCGTACCGGCATGCAATCACGCTGATGCGATCAAGCTCGCGAATACGGCGTTCAAAGGTTGAGAGAGATGGGCAAGGTGCAATGTATCCTCTGGTAGCGTATTTTGCAGAAAAGATCAAATATACGCGATGCATCGAAGGTTTATCTTCGGTGAGATATTCCTTTTTTATGACCATATCCATTAGGTCAAATACTTCATCGGCGATAGATGGGTTCCGGAGTCTCTTACCACCAAAAAGGACTTCAGCCATGTTCTCGCTGGCAGCAATCCATTTCGTGTAAATTCTATGCAGATTGGAAATGCTCGGCGGATTGCTATCCGAGATAAGATATGAGATGCGAGCTGTGACGAGTTCCCGAACGCCTTTTGCACAGGGCTTTGCCTCAAGCTTCAGTGCACTGCAATAAGCAGTCATGCGTGCAATTTCTTCATCCTGCTCTGTGCTGGTCTTTATGTGGCACGGATTGTAAGTAGGAGTCCTGAACAAATGAAGCTTCCCATCTGATCGTGCACGCTCCAGTTCCTCTGGAGTGAAGCTCTCCACCTTTCCATCACTAAATTTTATTACGGCAAGATCGCCATCAAAGAGGCGAAGATTGCCGGTTCGCCCCTCATAGGAAAGCAAGCAATCCACATATAGATTTTGCATAGCTACACCTTGATAAGGGCTGTTTGCTCGGTCAGGCGTATAGAAAAATCGAACCGAAATTCGCCATTAGCCAAAAGTGCGAATGGTGTCGTATCAGGAAATCCCAGTCGTCTTAGATATTCTTTTAGCTCCGAGAAACTAATGTCTTGTGGCATTCCTTTCTTTATTTTTGCCACTTCAGACCGATTGATAAAAACTCTCTTGTAAGGATAAAGCATATTCATGTTGAAAATTGAATCGCCCAACCGGATGTCTTCATCTGTGACAATCTCTAGACCTACACCACAAGCATCATTTATGTGTCGACGAATCCACGCCATTTTTTCTTGCAGGGCATCGTCGATGCGTTTAGCCATTTTGATCTCTCGGAACTGATAGCCACGGTCATCCTTGAACTTAACGAGTTGATCTGGTGTATATCTCGCGGGTTTTCCGTTAATTGCGGTATATGCAAATGACACGGGTTGCGCCTTATAAGACTCAACCGCCTCATCAAACTCTAGGGCTAGCAGGGCATCCCTCTCCAGCAAGCTTTCACACCAAAACCTGGCCAGGTTCTTGACCGAGTAGAAATGCCTGATCGGCTTCGACCACACACCCTTAGGTTTTTGCTTGGGCTTCATCTTTCAACCTAGACATCATCGCGTTGATGCAATACTACGAACCTTTCCAAGGCCGTCAAGCAAAATCTGCATCATCGCGTTGATTCCAGTCAGGATGCAGGCTAGGATTAGCCGCATCGAACAGAACGGCAGGTGTGATGATGACCCTCTCCGAAATCGCTGAAATCCGCGCAGGCCATGCGTTTCGCGGTGCTATCACACCTTCTCAGGATGCCGAGAACCGAGTGATTCAGATCCGCGATGTTGATCAACAGAGCGGAGTCGCTTGGGCAGGTCTAGAGCGCTGCACCCTCGCGGGTCGCAAAGAGCCTGATTGGTTGCAGGCAGGGGACATCGTGTTTCAAGCGCGGGGACGGAAGAATTTCGCCGTGTGCCTGATGGAGATGCCATTTGATCGCGTCGTCTCCACACAGCACTTCTTCGTTATCCGTGTACATGACGAGCGGTTCAGCTCTGCTTTCATCGCATGGCAACTGAACCAGGTAGGTGCTAAGCGCCACTTCGACCTGAACACGCCGGACGTCAACACACGGCACATCACTCTGGCAACCCTGAGCGCAACCCCCGTCGTGTTCACTGATCAAGCTACACAGCAGCAGCTCCATCAATTAGTCACGCTCGCTCGAAAAGAGCAGCTTCTTTTTGAGACTTTGATGAAAACCAGGCAGCAACAGATGGCGGTGATTGCCAGCCAAATCCTTCGGATGGGAACGGTATGAGTAAGATCAATCTTCTGGCGTTGCTCACGGCCAATCCGGCTTATAAGCAGCTTGCGACGCACCTATTCCTTCTGATCTTGTGGCACCGCGATTCGCCTAAGGAAGAAGTGCCAGAGTCGTTTGATGACAGATTCTTTGACCGTGTTGCCTGGCAAGTCGGCGAGACCTCAAAGTTGCTTGGCGATGCACTCCGCAAAAAGCTAGGGATCTACACGCTGGAGACCGGCTCGCTAGCCGCCCATCATGAGTATTTCCGTACGATTGCACGCGGATTAGCTGAGGAAGACTTGCTAAGACCAATGCTGCTGGAGATGCTCCTTCAAACGCTTGAAGCTGATGGCTCTTATGAGGGGACAAGGCCTTGCCCTGAGGAGCTAATCCAAGTGATCGCAGGCATCAGCCAGCAGGCTGGAGGGCGCTCTTACTACGACCCCCTCAGCGCGAATGGACGACTGATTGCCAAGCTCGTTTCCACCTCAAGCCCATCAGCTTGGGGGCTGGGCCAATCCTATGCTGACGAGGACATCCTGCATGGGCTGCTACGTGCTTTCTTCAAGCACGATTCTCTTACATTCGAAAAGGCAGACGCCTTGAAGTCGCCACCTGTTGATGGGGTAAGTCTTCAGGCTTTTGATTCAGTAGTTTCTGACCTGTCAGGTGGTGCCGAGGCATGGGATCCAGAGCTTGGCGTTAGGGATCCATTTGGTCGGTTCAGATACGGTGTAGCCTCGAAAGGGAAAGGTGAGTGGCCGTTCATACAGCACATGCTCGCGTGTATGCGCCCAGACCACGGCTTGGCAATTGCAGTTGTAGATCAGGCCGCACTGCTGCGAGCGGGTAAAGATGCTGAAATCAGACGGGGCATCATTCAGGCCAATCTACTGGACGCTGTGATTTATCTCCCGCCAAAACTTTATCGCAGTGACGTACGTCCGCTCGCGATCCTTGTCTTCAAGTCGTCACGACAAAGCCTCTCGGTACTGCTTGTAGATGGCAGCAAGCTCTACACATCTGAAAAAAGCCTCAACACGCTCACGCAAACAGGTATCCGACAGATCCAGGAGCAGTACTCGCGACGTGAACCTGTTGACGGCACTGCTGTGCTTCTGAGTATCGCTGAGCTTGAAAGCAATGGCTTCGCGCTAAACCCAGGGCGATATTTCTCAGCCCGTGCTGATGAAGGACTACATGATCTCGACGCCCTGAGCCGTGAGCATGAACACATGAAGCGTGAGCTCTGGGATGTAGGTGCTCAGATCGACGAATTGTTCGGCAGACTAGCTGGGTAGGCCGCCCTATGAAAAGCCAGCGAAAGATGGTCATGCTCGCCGCCGCGATGCTTGAAGACTTCCCTGAGGTCATCTCTGGTTATGTTGTTGATGCGCGTATCGAGTCCCTCCATCTGAAGGGCTATGTGTTCAAGGCACTCGGCTATCGGAATGGCGAATTTCTGGTCAGCACAGAAATTATGCAGATCATGCTCTTTTCGCCAGATCGTTGGATGCTCAAAACTCGTGACGATGAGTTCTTCGTCATCGCATCCTTTGCACGCGGTGGTCGCCAGTCCATAGAAAACCTTGCTGAAAAATTTGAGGCAGCTTGGCTATCCCATTCGTTATGGCATGTTCACTAAGTGAAACGACTATGAGCGAGCTCGATTCATTGACGAACCTCTTTAACGGTGATGGAGAGAGCATGGAGGGCTCTCAAATGACCGACGACGAGGCACTCAAGTTCATGCGAAACAAACGCCTGAACGTCGAGTTCTGCCTGGTCAGAGACTGGATCTGGATTGACCTAAATGTCACGCCGGCACAGCTTGCAGAGCTGGAAAAAACACGCCGCCAGCCTGTGATCATCTTCTCTCACAGAGTCATATACGACTCCATGAGGCGCTGGGACGTTGGTGACCTTGTCCGAACCTCTCTGCTCCATGAGTTCCGTGATGGCTTCCTGTTTCAGACGTTGAACACGGATTATGTGCTCTTGGGTGAGGGCATGAGGAAAAGGGTCGCACTCGAAACGGTTGGCCGCATTTTCTTTTGATCTCGGTGACGCCTATGACTGATCGGATACAGAACGACTCATGGTGCGGAGTTTGCGGTAGAAGTACGCAGGTGCCTGGTTATGGTGAGCAATTCGGTACACTTTCTGCGCGTTGGGGCTATGGCTCGCGCCATGATGGCGAGCATTATCGCGTGACGCTCTGCGAAGGATGCTTTTTTGGTGCCTTGCTGTATCTCCGCGAGCAGCGGTGGATTCAAACGATGTTTGACGAAGCGCAGCCCACGGATGATGGCGGCTTTGGCCTGATTGCGCGTGACGATTACTTTGGTGAGTCATAACATGCTCAAGACTTTATTTCGGAGCAGTTATGATCTCGCCAGCTCATCCCCCTTGCTGATCGGTTGGGGCGTAGCTGCCTGGAACTGAGTCAAACGTGCTGTCGTGCTGTGACCGCGCACCTTACCAATGCGCGGATCAATTTCTGAATCTATCCAAGTACTGAAAATATAGAGGCCTATAGAGCTGAGTTGCTTCAGTTGGCCTTGGTACTAGTCTGCGTCGCTTCGCTTTCTGACGGGATGAGCGGTGGGGTAGCAGTGTTTTGGATGAGCTCGGCCGCCAGTGTGTTGGGCGTGCTGGTCACATAGAAAGGAACTATCCGGCCGTAGATGATCTGAGCAGTCAAGGAGATCGACTTGCTAGGGCGGTTGGAGCGTTCCTTCGCGAGGTATATCTTGATGCGGATAGCCTCGGAGATTAGCTTCTGGCGTCGACTAGGTGGCAGTGTAATTAACAGCAATTGCAAACCATATACATCCCAGTCTTCGGGGCACTCCGGGTGCCGGAACATGGCCTCAAAGCAGTAGTCGATCAGTTGTAGCATTACACCGACGTCACAGCGGCCGGATGTGTACATGCGGCATATGAAGTCAGTGATCACCGGGACAGCTGTCTGGAAAGTCAGTAGAGGAGCAGCAAGATAGCTGCGAAGGCTGTTGAGCCCAAGGTTCGCGAATTCTAGGCCCTGATCCATCATAACAACGAGATCATTTGCGTCGATAGCGATGAAATTACGCCGGATAATGATCATCCTGATGATTGCGCGGGAATACTCCGCGCGGGTTATGTACCCGCCCTGAACTACACGGCTGAGCAGCATTTGAGGTGATGCCGTTGTGATTTCCATCGTATGCGCCAGGTGTCGCAGTCGACCGTCTAGGGACAGCAACCCACAGCCATATTCCGAGCATACCAGCAGGGTCGCATATTCATCATCGGCCAGAATATCTTGCAGCATAGGCAGCTTTGTTGATGACCTGGGGCCATAGGCAGGAACGACCTGGCAATAGGTATCAATGGCCAGTTCGATTGCCTCAAGGAAGGCGCACTCTTGTAACCAGTTCTCCTCTGTTTGCTGCTGAATGCCCAGCTTCCCTTCATGTGAAAACATCGTGCCCCCCGCATGGTAGCGGGAAGTCTTTTCGATTTTCATCGCCAATGAGAGCTTGGTAGCACTGCTAACGTAGACCTTTGGCAAGTACTCAAGAACGTCCAGTAATCCGAGGGTCGCCAGCTCAACGAGTATTGACAGGTCGACCACCCACGCAAAATCTTTCGGAACAGTTTCAAATGGGTTATCCGGGACACCACTCTCAAACGTGATCTCCAGTAAAGGCCCCTCTTCAGGCCAACCCCGGAGAAGGTCTATGAGATCCACCCCAATCATTCTGGCAGTCAGGCCAATGGTCGCGACGTGCTGCTGGTAAAGGCTGAGCGCCTGCTGACCATGAACTCTGCGTTGCTCCAGTTGTTTGATGAAAAAGGACAGGTCGATGTCGCCCTTAGCATCGCGCGGAATCGCCATCGAAGTGAGCGTCTCGCTCTGGATCACAGAGGTAGTCACCCGCTGGTTGGATAGCTCAAGGAGCCGGTGATGGATGGTGATGACCCGTTTAACCTCCAAGATCTGTTCACCAATCAAATTAGAAAAGGACACGCTCTGACCCACTTTCAGTCCCATTAGAGCGGCGGCCTTCGGCGAGTTTGGCGCAATAAACTCTGATGCAGCGGGAAGAGGTGCTTGGGTTTCTAGGTCGATAGTGATGTAGCCACGAGTGCCGCTGGCATCTTCAAGCTCCACTGACGTTCCCGGGCCGATCTCTTCAGGCTCCTGATGCGCTCTATCCGTAGCCTTGGTTAGCATGATCATTAGCGTCATATGCAACGCTGCGGCTTCAAGATCACCACTACTACAGCGCATCGCTCGATAGATACGCTCAATCCCTTTGTCGAAGTATCCATGCGTGATTTCGATGCTGCCGAGGCGTAAATGGATTTCCGTCGAGCCGTTGAGCGAGTAGGGGAGCCTCGCCACGCAAGCTTGCATCTCGTCGGAGCTCACGTTGGCGCTTACTTGGACAAGTAGCATCCATGCAGCGGCGTCACTGGGGCTCTCTGCCACAGCTTGCTCGGCCAATTCCCGCATCCTTGGCCAATCGCCTGCGTTGCTGTACAGGTGCAATGCTGCCTGGCGCGCATCCGGGGACATGCGCCATTCCTCCGAAAGCGACTGGAGCAGGTCACGCAATTTCGCGCGTTGCTCCAAGGCCGCGTAGCATTGGATAAGATCGACATGGAGGGGGGTGAAGACGTCAGAGGGCAGTAAGCGCTCAAGAATATCGATCACAGCATCGTAGCGATGGGAGGTAAGCATCAATTGAGAGGCAAGAGACAAGTCCTGCGGCGCTGAGGTGGCCAGTGCTAACTCAGCCACCCGGTTTTCATACTGTTTGCGTACTTCCACATCGCTGGCGTAGGCACGAGCAGCGAAAACCAGGTGTGGAATGCTGTCGCTACCTGTAGTTATGCCTAACCCCGCGAGCTCTTCGCGGACGCGCTCAGCCTGGTTATTTCGAAGCAGTAGTTCCCAGTGAAAGTGATGCAGAATCCTGTCGACCTGTTGAACCAACTCATATTGGGGGCTGGCGGCCGACCCGGCACGATGGGGCAATTCAGCGATGGAGGCTTGCAAGAGGTCGTCGCGATTCATGTGCAAGCACGCTTGGCCAAACGACACCAGCGCGTCAGTGGGAAGACTATCAATCTGCTCTGCGAATCGGGTGACGGCCTCTTCTTGACGATTGAGATCACTCAATGCTTCAAGCTCAACCCTGAACGTGCCTTCATGGCCGGGAATACCTCTTTGCCTACCTTGCTCAATCATGCTCAAGGCCTGCGCCGGCTCGGCTAGCAGTAGGTAGCTATATGCGAGGTGGAACACAATGTCGGTTTTAACCCTTACGCTCTGTTCAGACCATAGGACTTTCTCACGATCATCGAAGCGCGAGATGGCATCGGCTAGCGAGTCGCGACGATCCCTGGGCTGCCACCGGTTTTCCACATGAAGCGCATTTTGGGTCGCCAAGCGCAGAGCCATGCGCAGGTAGTTTTCAACAATGAATATCGATGCATCGGACTGCTCCAACGCGGTCTTGATGACTCGGATCGCCCCCTCGTCATCGTCTGCAATTGCCAAGGAACTGGCGAGCATTTGCCACGCCCCCGACTTGTCCTGAAACGCTGCGGGAATATCCTCCTGAGTCAGTTTCTCCTGGTTCATGACCCGCGCATTGGTCACGATCTGCCAGACTGCAAAGGAATCAGGAAAACGCACCAGCAGGGCCTGGCCTAGTTCTAGAGCAGCCTGAACTTGATTTCTGAGCAGGTGGGCCCGAACACTGCCTGCCGCGATCAGATCGTCCTCGTTGTAGTAGGAGAAAGCTATTTCCAGGTCAGAGGCCGCCGTAGCATCGTCAGCCAGATGCCAGTAGCACATCCCTCTGAGAAAGTACCACCGTGCTTTTTGGTGGCTATCAAAGGACTCAAGGTCTTCCTGAAGAGTCTCCAGCTGCGCCAGCGCTTCCCGATACTGACGTTCATTGTGCAGTTGTTTGACCCGATCTAACTGGCGCGAGAAAAGCGAATTGGCGGAGTTTGCTTGGGAGGCTGGTAGATCGTGAATGACTGCGGGTGCGTTGGACAGTAACTGGCGGTCGGTGAGAAGAGGGGAGAGGGTTTCCGCTAACGGTTTGAGATGCTGATGCACCTCGGGGTTGCTGATTAGAGTGCCAGCCTGGGCCGCTGCTAAACTGGTACGCAGAAGCCTAACGAGCTGAAACTCTTCAGCTAGTCCATCAAGGTAGCGAGCGGCAGTCGAGAGGTCTATCTCGCCGGCAAGACCATTTAGTTCCGCACACGCTGCCATCAGCCGGGCCCAGACGGCACCGGCATCATGACTCGGCAAGGCTTGGCTGATCAGCTGCTTTTGGCCTGCGACCTCCGTAGTGCGGTCGGAGTCCAAGTCATGCGACATGAAGCTCAGATGTACTGCGAATTGGTGCAGATCATCGGGCTCAACAGGCTTTTTATTGTACTGTTCGACCGCCGACTTGATAGCGGCGTAAGCATTCCGATTGCTGGCATTGCTGAAGTCTTCAGCATGTACTTTAGTGTGCCAGGTTTCGGCGCTCGTCGATGATCTTGCGAAGTTCACGACCTCAACCGCACCTTTCATGGAAGAAGCGCTCGTCGCATCGTAGACGATCAGGTTCTCATCCAGTCCTAGATTGAATTCGGCACGCTTAAAGTCAAGCCAAGCAAGGCCCACCGACTCAATGAAGGTGTCATTAGCGGTCGCCTTGAGCGAGCGTTTCATCTGCAAATTGTGTCGTGCTTTCTGCCCCGTTTTCTGTCTTGTAGTAAAGACCACAAGATCGTCGGTATTGTGCTCAAACACTCGCCCTTGGAATAGCAGGCTGGAAATAGTGAAATTATCCCGGACACCCGCACACGGGATGCCTAGGCACATCGCCAGAAGGCGCATGGCCTGTACGCGCCGCTCGAAGTTACCTCCACGGCCACCAGTTGAGGCAGGGTTTGATACTTTCTTCTGACGAGCTTTCTGCTTAGGTTTCGAGGCTTTTTCAGTGAGCTTCTCTGGCGTCCTTGACATAACCACTTCGCAAATCCGGGGTTATAGGCATTCTAACGGCGAGTGTACTGCATGTGTAAGCAAGGTTATCGTCGCAGAGATCAGCTATAGGTTTGTTCATGGATTGATGCTTTGTCGGCTTTTTCAAGCCACGGAGGCCGCAGCTCGACGCTTGTAGCGAACCAGTGGATGGTTGTTGATCCTCTTCATCTCGAACAAGTCGATGGCCGCGAACAGATCTACCAGCCGTGGATATCCATAGTTGCGTGAGTCAAAGGATGCTTGGTTCCCAATGCGACTACCTACCACGCTCAGGTGAGCCCAGCCGTCTTCGCTCTCGGCGTATGCCACTGCATTTCTCAGTAGGTTCAGTAGTTTGGTATCACCCTTGAGTTCCTTACCCGACTTCCTGCTCGGAGACATCGCGTGACCAGTGTCTTCAGCGGCCAGAATTTTCTCCGGGTGAGTGATCAACGCAGTGGATTGGTCATCTGTTAACGCAGGTTGGTCGAAGTACAGAAACCTAGAACAAGCGTTGACGAAAGGCTCTGGTGCCTTGCGCTCACCGAAGCCAACGACTTGTTTACCTTCAGCTCTGAGACGCATGACCAGCGGGGTAAAATCGCAGTCCGAAGAGACCAAGCAGAAAACATCGACTGGCTTGTTGAACAGCACGTCCATTGCGTCCACCGCCATGGCCATGTCAGTGGCATTCTTACCCTTAACCAGATCGAACTGCTGCATGGGCTGGATCGCATGTTCGTGAAGCACCTTACCCCAGGGCTCCAATGAAGCATTCTTCCAGTTGCCGTAGGCGCGACGGATCGAGACCGATCCAAAGGAAGCAAGCTCCGCTAGAACGTCACCGATCTTGCGGCTGGGCGCGTTGTCTGCGTCGATAAACATTGCGACGTTCAAATTATGTAGCTGACCACCCATACAAACTCCCTAGGGCCTGGAAGGGAAAGCTCTTCCAGGCTTTATTTCTATAAGGCAAAGATCAAAGATCACTAGCCCTAAACAGGCCTCTCATTGCCAGCTCCAAGCGTCCTTTGGACTGCGCTGACACTTTTTGAAGACCAATCTCTTTCGCCATACCTTGAACCAACCCGTCACTGGGAGTTCCCGAATCAACCATGTGCCGGGCCAGAGATTCCAACTCGGGCAGACAGATTTCATCTACGGTGCGGAAACTATCTGCATCATCTGGACGCCGGAATCGCACTTGCCCATCCGTCTCGTAATGACTTGGCCAATAGAAGGCGCTATCTGCCTCCAAAGTGAGTCGATGATCACGCCCCGCAATCTCAGTTACTCGGGTCAGAATTCGAGCGCCAGTGCGAACCCAGCCATGAGCCCTGGCGATCCTTTGGGCCAAGATGCTATCCAGTACAGGGCCCTCCTGATGAATAACATGGGCGATCATGGCCGAGAGAGCTTCGTCATACTCGGGATTGAAGAATGCATCCGGGTCAGCAGCAGCTACTGCTTCAAGAGGGTTCGATTTCCGGTAGGAGACAGGGGCTAATACAGGTGCACTAGTAGGGTCGATTGAGACCTTATGTGCATACTGACCTGCACGCTCACTATCAGTCTCGGTTTCGCAAGCGGGCGGCAACTCAATGGTTTCCTCAATGGAGTTGACGACATTGCCTTCGGTTTCGACGACAGTCGAGATCAGCTCCTCGCTTAATTCCAGCTTGGCTCGCTTGGCCCGACTTTCTGCGAGGATCTCTTCCAAACGGGCATGGACTTTCTCAGCAGTACCGACCGGGTTAATCCACCAATCCGTCGACCAGATACGCACGATTTCCCACCCTAGTCCACGCAGAACTTGCTCGCGGAGCATGTCGCGGTCACGGGCGGTTGCACTGCGGTGATAAGTTGCACCATCGCACTCAACTCCAGCCAGATACCTGCCAGGCGCGTCAGGATCAATGACCCCAAGGTCGATACGGAATGAGGAAACGCCAACCTGAGTCACGACATGCCAGCCTTTCTTGCTCAAGGCTCGTGCGACTTGTTCTTCAAACGGGCTGTCGAAACCACCGAGGCT
Organism: Pseudomonas sp. 9AZ; assembly: GCF_902506525.1. Lineage (NCBI taxonomy): Bacteria > Pseudomonadati > Pseudomonadota > Gammaproteobacteria > Pseudomonadales > Pseudomonadaceae > Pseudomonas > Pseudomonas sp. 9AZ. The sequence goes on along the minus strand of NZ_LR733840.1, from coordinate 2,314,101 downwards.
TCCTACGTTTGCTTCGGCAATGGCGATGGCACCACGTTCGGCAAATTCGAGGAAATGCTTCATATCCCGGACACCGAGTGACGATGTTCGAGCTAGGTCTATATCTTCCGGTTTGAAGGAAGCGAAGACGCGCATCTCATGGCGAGCACGAGTGACTGCGACGTTGAGACGGCGCTCACCACCTGATTGGGTCATCGGGCCAAAATTCATAGTTAAATGACCAGCGGCATTTTTGCCGAAAGTCGTCGAGAAATAGATGACGTCACGCTCGTCACCCTGAACGCTTTCCAGGTTTTTGACGAAGATTTTTTCATGCTGATTGTCGGCCAAGAAGCAATCGAGGCGCGGGTCTTTTCGGATTTCGGCCTCTAGCAAATCTTCAATCAACCGGCGCTGCTCGCCGTTGAAGGTCACGACACCAAAGGACATCTTGTCTTCACTGCCAGCTTCATCACGCAAGCGTTTAACAAGATCGTCAACCAAGGCCTGTGCTTCAATACGATTGGTGCGCGAGCCGCCCCGATCATAGACACCTTTGACGTGGTGCAGCGATACGGCTGTATCGTTTGTGACTGGGGATGGGAAGGTCACCAGCTCGCCGCTGTAATAACGGCTGTTTGAGAATGCGATCAGGCTTTCGTGGCGGCTACGGTAGTGCCAGTTGAGGTTCATCGTTGGCATGTTCGCACTGAGACACTCGTCCAGAATACTTTCCAAATCCGGCTCTACGTCTTCATTGTCCTCGGCTGATTCAGCGCGGTCGAAGAACGAGGTTGGGGGCATCTGTTTCGGGTCGCCGACCATGATTACCTGACGGCCACGGGCGATAGCACCAATGGCGTCCCATACAGTGATCTGGGATGCTTCGTCGAAGATCACGATGTCGAACTGCTCGGCGTTCGTCGGCAAATACTGAGCAATCGATAGAGGGCTCATAAGCATGCAGGGAGTAAGCTTTGTCAGTGCCTGCGGAATAGAGGACATCAATTCGCGCAGCGGCTTGTGCCGAGTCTTCTTCGAAATTTCGTGACGCAGAATCCCCCACTCAGATGATTTGGTGACTTCATCCTGACCAGGCAGACCTGAGCAAATGCGTGCTCGCAGCAGATTGCGAGTCAGCTCATTGAAGCGCTTGTCTAGGGAGCGGAAGTCACGAATGCGCTGCTCATGTTCAGCACTTACAAAACCTCGAATGACTGGATTGTGATCGACCGTGGTGTTGAGCCACCAGCGTGCATAATTGGTTTCAAAGACTTTACGGACGGTACCCGAATCAAGCCGGTTGGCTTCCATAGCATCAACCAGATTTTTCAGACCAGCAGCGACAGCCTCCTCGCGGATTTTCCGCCAGGCACTCCAGTCACGCATGTTGTGCTCTTGAGCAATTATTGCTTCACATGCCTGACGTTGCTCGGTCAGGTTGAGCGCATCAGTGCTGTTTATGCCATCTTGCGAGAAGACCGCCACAGAGGAGAGTTTGTCTTTAGCGGACTTAAGGGCCGTCAGCGCAGAGAGGTACTGAGTGCAGTTCTGACTCAGGACACCCTGAGGCTCTAGCATGGCATTGGCATCGCCCAGCAACTTACTGAGCGCATCCTTGATGGTCACCATGGCCTCAGGAGTCGTGGCCACATTCGACAATGCTGCTGCAACCATTTCCTGAAAGCGGACGGCAGCCATGGCAATCGGTACTTTTGTAGACAAACCAGCCCACATGTTGCCGGTCAGATCACGCAGGTCTTCGTATTCCTTTAGCGATGATTCCACCTGGGCCCGCTGTGTAAGCAGCTTGTGCTGCTCCTGAAGTTTGGCGCCACAACCGCCAGCGCCAACGCGATCATGGGTTTCTTCTAATGCGCCTTTGTCGACAAGGTTGCGACGCTCTTGTTGGAACGCAATAGCCGCAGCCATGGCATCTGTGCGTGTAGACAAACCATTCCATAAGCCATCGGTCGCACCAGACAGGTGTTGGCCCAAATCAACGATTTCCACCTTGACCTTGGCCAGCTCGCGCAGCGCAAGCAAGGCTTGTTGCATTACATCTCCGGCCTCACCAGCGGTGATCCGCTTGAATCCCTCGTCGACCCATCGTCCATCAGTCTGGAAGTTGGCTATAGCCTTCTGAAAGCGCACTAGCTCTTCAGCTGCACCAGACGGGTCGGTGTTCGCACCTTTCCAGCAGGTAACAGTTTCGACCGGGATCGCCAGTGAGTTGACTTGCTGGCGCAGAGAGCGAATAGACGACCAGCGTTGAAGGTCTTCAAGAACAGCGGGCTTGTGATCGCTTTCAGAAACTTGCGCCAATTGCTTGGTAATCGCTCGCTTACGTAATGCAGACTTCGGCCAGAATGTTTCCTCAGCTTTGAGCCACTCCGAGAGCAGCTCTTCCACATTGAGCGCCTCAATTGCCTCGGTATAGGGCACTGACATAGCACCCTTCATCGATTGAATTTCGGCGATCAAATGCAGGCCTTGATTCAAAGCCACGATGACTTGGATCGGCCAGAGTATCGGGAGCGACTCCATCAGTTGTATGTGACGGCTGAGCAGTTCGAGGCAGCGCTGGGTTGCCGTCATGGTTGCAGCTGACCACGGGGCTGGCAGCGTCGCAGTAAGGAGTTGGTGCTGCTGAACAAGTTCACAGCCTTGCTTAAGCCGCGAGGCTATCTGTCGAGCATCTGGACGAAGAGCAAAGCGCCAATCCTGGCCAGCAGCAGTAGGGAGTGCATGAGCCAGCAGGGACAGTCCATTGCGGCCTTTGGCATCCTGGGTGATTTCCGGAAGACTGGCGGACTGAATGAGCCTTGTCGCTGCTGATTCAACCGCATCAATAACCGGGAGCATCTCGCGTGACGCTTGAATGACTTGCTGCTGCCACGTCGGAGACCAGTCAACCTGACAGATGGCTGCCAATGGGTGAGTGGCCAGTGCTTTGAACCCAACGCTTTGAGCATTCACTTCAAGGCGGTCGCTGAGCTCCAGAAGTACCTGCATAGTGGCCTGGTTGTGCATCAAATGCGTTGGCCATGAAAGATCTACCAGCGGCAGGCCTTCGCCTGAAATCGTTGAACCAATGGCTTTGTAGATGCTCAGGCCATTGGGATAAACCTCATGGTGTTGTTCAACGTAAACGTTAAGGCCCTTTCGCAAATTTTCTAGGCGCTCTGCCTCAATGGCCCACGTCTGTGGGTCAGCCTCTGCACTGGCTTTCCATGCCTGGTTTAGCTTGGAAAGTACATCAACCTTACTCGCTTTGTTGGAGTGAACTTCTAAGCAGAAATCGCCCAGGCCGACCTCATGAAGGCGGCGATGTACCACGTTAAGTGCGGCGATCTTCTCTGACACAAACAGCACACGCCGATTGTTCGCAATAGATTGCGCAATGATGTTAACGATGGTCTGGCTCTTGCCGGTACCTGGCGGGCCAATCAACACCATGTCCTGCCCCTGACTGCCGGCCAATACCGCCGACAGTTGGGATGAGTCGTAAGGGAGCGGGCAGAAGATCTGTTTAGGACTGAACTCGCTGTCGAGCCGTTTTTGCTCAGGGAAGCGCCCTGACTCAGCATTGCCTCTATAGACGTCGCGCGGGGTATCTAGCAGATGGCGGACGACCCGGTTGTCACGCAGCTTGTCGCTGCGGTCGATCAGATCTTTCCACATCAGGTATTTGGCGAAGGAGAACATCGAAAGCACCACGTCGCCTACGACTTCCCAGCCTTTAATATCGCGAATGGCATGAGATACCTTGCGCCAAATTTCGCCAATATCCAGGCCGGCTTCATCACGCGGCAGTTCGCTGTCAGACACCCCGAGGTGCAATCCGAAGTCCTGGCGCAACATTTCGATCAGGGTCGGGTTGAAGCGCGGCTCGTCCGTATGCAAGGACATAGAGAAACCCGTGCGAATACTTTTACGTTCAAGCTGAACCGGAATAAGGATCAGTGGTGCCCGGTACTTGACGTCTTCCCGATCTGTAGGCGACCAGGATAGGAACCCAACGGCCAGAAATAGGGTGTTGGATCCGCCTTCTTCCATGTTGGTTCTGGCACCCCGATAAAGCTCGACGAGGCGGCTGTCGAGTTCGTTTTGCGCCACGGCGATGTATACCTCGTTGCGCTTTAGGGCATCGGAAGCATGCTGTACCCGCAGATTTGCATGCTCTCGCGTTTCATAAAGCTCTTTGTCGCGAGGGTCGGCTCCATCCATCAAATCCGGACGTGGCATCAGCTTGATCGGCTTGCCGCTTGAAAGAATATCTTCGAGGGCACCTGGGTCAGGTGCCTCCATTTTCAGGGACTTTTTCGCCGCGCGGAAATTCAGCAGACCGTTGCGTAAAGACAGATCGAGCAACTTCCGCTGCCAGCGTGCCAAGCGGTCTGCCGGATTGAGGCTCGCAGCATCTATTTCGACAGGTGCCTCAGTGGGCAACGCGATAGGCGCTTCGATCATCAGGCCAGTGAACTCTTGTTCTTCGTCCGCTGACTGCTCATTTGAAGTAGTTGCAGTAACAGATGCTGTTACTTGTTCGCCACTAGCCAGGGGTTTGATCCGCTGCATGCGAGCCCGACGAATATCGAGGGCCATCTCGAATTTGTCTTCCAGGCCTTCGGCAAGGTGCTGGGCACCGCGATCAATCGCATAGCGCAGGGATACCTTCTGCTGCTGCGCAACGAGTGTGGTTTCAAAAACGGCCAGCTCATTGAGCTTGATGCGCTTGCGAAGTGCGGTGATGTCAGTAACCGTGGCAGTCGTAAACTCTTCGTCCTTCAGCCAGACACCGGCAAATGCATGACCTTCCGTGAAGATGGCCATGGGGTTAAGGCCAGCCTGTTCAAGCGCTGCACAGAACAGCATGGTGGTGTCCATGCAGGTGGCCAGCCCATTGGCTGCAATGTGGCTGGGACTGCGTACCTTCTGGCCATTCAACTCGAAACTTGCCGGGGGCAGGGTGTAGTCGAGCCCCATTGCAAGAACGGCGTTCCAGATAGCCGACATGATTTCCCACGCATGTTCGGAGCCACTGCCGTAACCATCGAGAGATGAGCTCTTGCCCGCTTTGGTAAGTAGCTCGCAGGCCTTTTTGAGCAGAGTTTCAATGGCCGGGTCGTTAGGCTGTACAAATGCTGCGGTCATCTCTGGAATGTGCGAGAGCCCACCCCACTGATTGCGGGGAAGCATCTCCAGAGAGAGCTCGCGCCTGGCCACTTCAACACGCGGGGCGGCATCGCTCGCGCCTGCGGCAGTCAGCTTAAAACTTAGCTTGGAGTACTCAGACTCGACCAGTCTCGTCAGTAGAGAGCTGTCGACCTCAACGTCCAAACCTGGGATTTGCAGAAAGGCATTTGCGCTGAGGTAATCAATGTTCCAAATCTTAGGTTTGAAGATGGCTGGCTCTGCCGAGAGAGACAATGTCAGCGACCGGTAGTGCTGGGCAGTCTCGTTGCGAATTCTGAGCTCGCGAATCACCGGAACGGCATTCATGTAGTCAGCCAGGTTAAGCTTGGCGACCAGGGTGGTGTCGATTATGACGGTCTTGGCTGGCTCTTGGACGGCCTCCTCGATGGTGGACGTGCCTTCTGCGATTTGTACCGGCTCAGAAGCAGCCAACTCGACGATACGCTCGTCACCTGAGGTACCGCCAAAAGCTTCAGTCATTTTCGACTCCCTGTAATTCGATTACTCAACCGGCCTGAACCATGCCGGGCATCCTAGGTTTTGGTACTTATGTGGGCTGATCTGCGTCAGATTAGATAAAGCCTGTATATGCAGTTTCCGATGACGAGCTGTAGGTAGGTGGTAGTCCCAGATACGTCTCGCGCGGCCTGATTTCGAAGCGCTCACCGTCCACTTCCTTGTAAGCTTGCCATAGCTCCGTGCCATCAGCGTTTTTTTGCGTGGAACAGCACAACACCAGATCGATCACAAGTCAAACGTGATGCGGATCACTCAGGGAACATTATCCCCTGTACAGCGATTTTCGTTTTAATGCACCCAAGATCGAATCAACCCACAGAAACCCATCAGCTTGAGAAGGCAATTGCATGAGCATCCTGGACAAGCGCTATGACCGTCTTGGCCCCGATCTTGAATTGCTGTGCGATGAGGCAGTTCTGGCTCAGGCATGGAAGAAAACGGATGCCTACATTCGCCGTCACAACTGGTATGCGAATACGCTGGAGTTGGAGCAAACGTCGCTGTTACTACCAGCAAAGCTACAAAGCTGGGGTGCACAGATAAAGACGGGGGATTTCGACTCGGCAGCCCCATTGCGACTCGTGTTAGCCCCGAAAAATGCCAAGTGGTATTTCCCCAAGGGGGAAGCATCCGGCTGGGTCTTCAGAAAAACTGTTGGCGCGGATGGTGTTGAAATAATCGAGCCCGATTTACGCCCATTGGCGCATGTGCCGGTTCGTGAGCAAACCCTAGCAACGGCAGTGATGATGTGTTTGGCCGATGCGATTGAGACCCTGCAAGGCAATACCGACGCAGCAACCTATACCAGCGCAGCAATCGGGCGTCAGCATGTGTGTAGCTACGGCAATCGCTTGTTTTGTGACTGGCGTACAACGCTGGGCGATGTACAGCAGGCGAAGCTTCGTTGGGGCAATGCCACTACCTATTCGCAGTTCTTCCAGGACTATGAGCGTTTTCTAGAGCGTCCCGCAGAGGTCTGTCGCGAGCTATTACCGACCTTACAAGGCGAGCGTCTTTTTGTAGTGAACCTGGATCTGGCTAAGTTTTACGATTGTGTCGAGCAGAACACTGTTACTTCTCGCTTGAGGAGTCACTTTGAACGTTACGCAAAGCAATTTAGCGTCGTGTACGACCCGGCTGAGGCAGAGCCTTTCTGGCAAGTAGCAGAAAAAGTCCTACGTTGGGAATGGGACGAGCAGGATCTAGATAAGCCATTGGGACTCCCGCAAGGCCTGGTTGCCAGTGGCTTTTTAGCTAACGCGTACATGTATGACTTTGATCAAGTTGCCATGATGACAGTGCGTCAGGGCATACGCATTCCCATCACATCCAATACGCCTGTGTCAGTAAGGTTGCTAGATTACTGTCGCTATGTTGATGACATGCGACTGGTAATCGCCGTACCAGAAGAAGCGGCAAATGATTTGCCGTTAGAGGCGTTCACTAAGTCGATCAGTGCTTGGGCCAATTTGATGCTCGGCCATTGTTTCCCCGAAACATCAGGGCAGCTCAAAATCAAAGAGGAAAAATCCGAGGCTGTGGCCTGGGAAGACTGTTCCGTTCAAGGCAGTACATCTCGATTTATGCGCAGTGTGCAGGGGCAAATCAGCACCGCTCCCGACCCCGCGTCGTTGTTACAGGCAACGGGCAGTCTTGATCACTTGCTGTGGCTAGCCGATGCGCTAGAAGAAGATGCGGATGTAGATGCAAACCCCCTTGAACTTGCGCGTATCTCGCTGCCACAAGGTGATGTTCGTGATGACACGGTTAAGCGTTTTGCCGCTAACCGTTTGCGTCAAGTATTGCGGCTGCGGCGCAGCATGGCCGACCCAGACTTACCGGCTGAAGATGGCGTAGCCACCACCGGAGTTAGCGAGCTGCAAGCTCTCGATCATGAAATGGAGGCTATCGCTCGAAAGCTGGTGGCCTGTTGGTCACGTAACCCTTCGTTGGTAACTGTTTTGCGTTGTGGTTTGGACTTATTTCCATCTACAGAACTACTGCGCCCTGTCATTGACGCCTTGAAGAGCAAGTTAAAAGTGCCGTCCGGTTCGGCTGAGCGCTCGGTGGCTGAATATGTTCTGGCCGATCTATTTAGAGCCGGTGCAGTAGAAACGGGCCTCCATCGCCCTGAAAGCTATCCCTCGACGGCAAATATAGAGGCCTATCGAACAGAGTTGCTTCAGTTAGCTTTGGAGCTTACCGAGGACGCTAGCCTGCCTTGGTTCCTCCATCAGCAGGCAGCACTTTACCTTGCGGTCATGCATTACCCGGTGATGCTAAATCAGAGGCCCGAGCTAAAAGCCTATCGAGCCCTGCACTCCGCCCTACGGTTCGAGCGCCCGTCCAGTGGGAATGATGCTGAGGCCCTTACAGCGGGTTTGCTGGTCATGCGCATTACCGGGCAGCGTGAGAAGTTCGCCATCTGGCTCGGAGATTGGCTACAAAGTCTCAAAGCAGCTGTGGCTAAGACGCTTATTGATCAGGTAGCAATGATTGAGCCGCAAGTGCTTAAGGAATTGCTGCTCATGTGGGGGGCAGCCGATAGAGCTGGCTGGATTCTGCACCTGAAGCACTACGTAGCTTCAACAAGCACTCTGGATGTTTCTGAGCGTCTAAATGACTGGTCGAATGGTAAGCGCTCTCTAGCGGCTATTGTGGCGCATCCAGAAAACCCCTTTGTGCAGGAAAACGCTTTACTCAAATTGACCAAGGCATTGCTTGAGCAGCATGCTCCTGAACTGAATGACGACAGGCTTTCAATCAGCAGAATCTCGGTTTCATGCGATAACTGGGCAGCCATTCAACGGCCAGGCGCAGAGATTTCGCTGTTTTTTTCAGCAAAAAAATCTAGCCAGTTCAATCCCCCTTGGAATGTAAAGCCTAGTTGGTGCTCAGGTGATATGGCCTGGGCTTATCGGCTCGGTCGTTTACTGCGCTCCGCAATTATTGGTGAGAGTGACTTCACCACGCGTTTCTTTGCTGTTCGCGAGGAGAAGCTTGACCGCTACAGAGGCCTACAAAGTAGTTGGTATAAACGTCGTATGGGGCTAGCGCCCCTTACGAATGGCCTAGGTGAAGAGCCTACGCCTGTCTCCCCATGGCTGAACGAACTGGTCATGCGCCTGCTGCAATGGCCTGGATTAGAAATCAATCGTGAAGAAGTTAGCGAGTTCAGTGAAATCAAGCAGCCGGCAGACCTGCTGAGGTTGGTTAACCAACGGCTAGCTGCACAGAAAGCATTCTATGGGAAGCTGTCAGAGCTTCCGGTTTATCTACTGCCCGTCGACAGTCACCCCCAGACAACCCTGCGGAAATTCAAGGTGGCTTTAGTCCAAACCCTTATGCCTAAGGACACTGAAATTTGCGAAGCTGACCCACTGTTATGGCCGGCTGCGTATAGGGCCCGACATCGAGCGCACCTAGCGGCCATGTGCCGACTGCTCGGACAGCAGCTAGTGGCGACGCGGTTTGCCTCAAGAAAACCGGATGATCCTGAGGGGCTCTATCTCGATTTGATCGTGTTCCCAGAGCTATCTGTACACCCAGATGATATGTGGCTTTTGCATCGTTTATCAGACAGCACAAAGGCGACTATTTTTGCGGGCCAGACGTTTGTTGAGCATGCCTATTTGAAAAAGCCCATTAATAGGGCTGTGTGGCTGCTTCGGCAAAAAAACAGGGCAGGTCGACAGCTTGTACGCGCGTTCCAAGGCAAGCAGCATGGCACCTCATGGGAGGTCGATAAGGGCATCGTAGGTCATCGACCTTATCAAGTCGTTGTGCAATTCAACGATGTTTCCGGCGCTAAGGCCAACCTCACAGGGGCGATTTGTTACGACGCAACGGACTTGCGACTAGCTGCCGACATGCGTGATTTGAGTGATGGTTTTGTCGTTACGGCACTCAACAGAGACATCAATACCTTCGATACGATGGCAGGTGCATTGCAATTTCATATGTACCAACCAGTGATGCTAGCGAATACCGGACAGTACGGTGGCTCCACAGCTCAAGCACCTTATAGGGAGCATTATGAGCGTCAGATAGCTCATGTGCATGGGCACAATCAGGCAGCAATTAGCTTGTTTGATGTTGACTTGCAGGCATTCAAAATTCTCAGTTCAGCTCACGCTGGCAAAAAGAAAAAAACACCGCCGGCAGGCTATAAAGGGCGACCAGCTTTCTAGCTAAGTGTGACTGCGTACACTTACGGCATGAAAGACTTTTGCGATAGGAAAACACGGATGTATTTGTCAGCTCTCGCGGTTTATAACTTCCGGCAGTTTGGAGCCGCCCAGCAGGGGTTGGTGATTCGTTTCAATAAGGGTGTCACGGCGCTTGTAGGTGAGAATGATGCGGGCAAGTCGTCCGTCATCGATGCGTTGCGGTTGGTACTACAGACCCGTGACGGAGAATACGTGCGCTTGCAGCCAGAAGACTTCCACATCCCGAAGGATGGCCCGCAAACTAACCAGATCAAAATTGTCGCGAAATTCTCCGATCTTTCGACTGCCGACCAAGGTGCGCTCTCAGAATACGTCACGTTCAAAGGCCAAGAAGCCGTTGTATATATTCACTGGACTGCACGTCGATTGAATGATGACCCGCTGGCTCGCCGCTGGGTGGATATTGCGGTTCGCAGTGGCCATGACGGGGGAGGGCCAAGCCTAGACGTCAATGTGCGTCAATTGCTAGCTGCCGCGTATCTGCGCCCGCTACGCGATGCTGAGCGCGAGATGTCACCGGGCCGTGGTTCTCGCCTGTCTCAGGTGTTGAAAAATTTTCCTGATATCAAGCGCGGTGCTGACTTTAACGCTGCCCAGCCACTAGCCGATCTAGATCCTTCGAGCCTTAGCCTAGCGGGCATGGCGGAGTACCTGCGGCACCTGGTCAACTTACACGGGGGCGTGAAGAAGGCCCAGTACACGATCAACGATAACTATCTTTCCCACCTAGGGTTGGAGGGCGATGATCTGCACAGCCGCATCAACTTTGTAGATGGTGGGTCAGAATCATCGCGCTTACGCCAAATTCTTGAGCGTCTGGAGCTCGGGTTACAGGATCAACAATCCGGCGATGAGCAGGGGGCCTATGGACTCGGCTCCAACAATCTGCTTTTCATGGCCTGCGAACTGCTGCTTCTGGGCAGAGAGCCTGATGGACTCCCTTTGCTGCTGATCGAGGAGCCGGAGGCGCACCTGCATCCTCAACGGCAACTGCGGCTGATGGAGTTTTTGGAAGCGGCGGCTAAACCAATAGCACCAAAGCTTGAAGACTCTGAACAGGAAGAAGCCAATCAGCAGCGCCCCGTGCAGGTCATCCTGACCACTCACAGCCCCAACCTGAGTTCCAAGATCGCATTGAACAATCTGGTGCTAATGCATCGGCAAAAGGCTTACTCGCTCGCAGAGCAGCAAACCAACCTTGAATCCACCGATTACCGATTTCTAGCGCGGTTCCTGGACGTCACCAAAGCCAACCTGTTCTTCGCGCGAGGTGTGGTGATCGTTGAGGGGGATGGCGAGGCAATCCTGCTGCCGGCACTAGCTAAAATAATGGGTCGTGATTTCACCAAGCACGGGGTTTCCGTGGTGAATGTGGGGGGCACAGGGTTGGGTCGATACTCCCGCATACTGCAAAGGGCAAAACCGGAGGAGGGTATGCTCAATATACCCGTCGCTCGGATCGCGGACATGGATGTAATGCCTGACTGCGCACCGGCGATTCTGGGGCTGGTGGACGACGACAATGATCCTAGGTGGAACGGGAAGCACCGTCGGTGGAAGGCCATGAGACATTTCGGGGACGACGAGAAAAGCCGTGATGTAGCCTTAGAGGCTCGTCGTGCAAAACTCAAAAGCGACGATGCGCAGAACGTTCAAACCTTCGTTGCGCGTCACTGGACGCTCGAATACGACCTTGCATACTCAGGCCTGGCAAAAGAGCTTCTGGTAGCTGCCAGGCTCGCGGAAAATGATGACGCGCTGAATATGGAGCGGAAAAAAGCCAACGATGTTATCCAGGCAGCAGAATCAGAGTTTGAGCAGCTTCACCAGTCAACAGACTCCCATGCGCACCTCTGTTCACACATTTACAGCTTGTTCACGTCCAAGAAGGCCTCCAAAGCCATCACCGCGCAATACCTAGTCGACGTGTTGGAGGATTGTCAGCAACGCCAGGTACTCAGCTGCGAGCAGATTGTGGGCATGTTGCCAGAGTATCTAACCGAGGCGATTACCTACGCGACGACGCGTCTTGAATTGGCGCAAGAGCCGGCAGGCGCTGCATCATGACTGCGTTTCGAGAACTAATTTCCGAGATCACTGAGGAGGACGTTGCCTGGGTCACTGAACTCATGCAGCTCAAGAAACTCGATGCACCTCGAATCGAGTTCCTGCGATCACGTGAGACACTGGATGTCGCGGCCTGCCCCGGGAGCGGAAAAACAACGATGGTCGTCGCTAAGCTCGCCATTCTCGCGCGTAAATGGACGAGCCGCACCCGAGGCATCTGCGTCCTCTCCCACACGAATGTTGCGCGTCACGAAATCGAGCACCGACTTGGGAACACTGAGGTGGGACGGCGGTTGCTGAATTACCCACACTACATCGACACGATCCACGGCTTTGTCAGCCGGTTTCTCGCCACCCCATGGCTGCTCTCTGCCGGATTTCGATTCACAGCCATCGATGATGAGCTGACGTACCGCATGCGTTTCAATTGCATGACGTTCGCTGAAAGAAAAAAAGTGCGTGGATACTTCGAACACAGCAATTTCAAAGCTGAGAGTCTGAGGCTTACCAGCACCAACTTCACAGACCCGCTCAAAGGCAATAGTTTTCCCTGCGGCCCTGATGCTGACAGCTACAAGATTATGGCAACCGCGATGGGGAAGGCAGCTAAGTGTGGTTACTTTTGCTATGACGAAATCTTCGTTCTGGGCAAGGCACAACTCTCCGAACGACCGGGCGTTGGCGCATCATTGCGGCATCGTTTTCCCTGTGTAATCGTTGATGAAATGCAGGATACGTCTGATCCTCAGAACGAATACATCAGCACCATTTTCCCCAGGGAGGATGGGGATATCTGCGTGACACGGGTGGGCGATCCCAATCAGGCCATTTTCGACTCTGATACCAGCTCCCGGGGTAGCGATTTCCCAGATGTTGACCAATCGCTGGACATCGCTAGCAGCTTCCGATTTGACGAGTCGATAGCGCTGCTTGCGAACCCATTTGCGTTCCATCCCGTCGCGCAGGGCCTTAGAGGGCTTCGCGTTAGGGATGATGGGCAACAGCTCCCACATACCATTTTCGTTTTCCCAGATGGAGATTGCGGCGAGGTACTAGATGCCTATGGTCGCCATGTGCTGCAACATCTTTCTGCCGAACTGCTTCAGAAAGCGACGATCACTGCACTGGGTTTCACGCACAAGGATATCGACCCGGATGGCCAAGATGAGCATTACCCCAAGACCGTGGCGCACTACTGGGGGAAATACGACCGCAACGCCGGCGGCTCAGGCTACAAGCCACCGACACTGGTGGAGCGACTACGCTTTGCCAGATGTCACCTCGCGAAAGGGGAAACGGCGCATCAGGCGGTAGAGGAGATGGCTCGTGCCTTGATCCACTTGGTGAACCTGTCTGATCCTCGAACGAGGATCAAGGCCGGAGCGCGGCAGCACGTCCAGATCCAGCAGTTGTTGATCCAGCCAGACGATCTGGAGCGATACCAAAATCTGGTGGTAGAAGTTTTGTTCAGCTCCGATTCGATCACTCAGCATCGCTGGAAGGTGCTAAGACATCGCTTTTTGCTACTTGCGAAGGTTCTTACGGGTACCGACGAGTTATCGGAAGCTGGGGCGGACTACTTGAGTTGGGCTGAAGACACTCAAACGGTTATTCAGGAGGAAGCCGTCGCGCCGTCGCTCAATACATATCGATGCGTGCACGAGCATAAAGCGGTCGATATCAAGCTTGGCTCTGTTCATTCGGCCAAAGGTCAAACACACACCGCGACGCTGGTGTTGGAAACCTATAACTACGGCCACGTGCTACACAGCCTAATGCCCTGGCTCCTAGGGCAGCAATGCCATGGCGGGACATCTGTGAAGATTCGGCAGAGGAAACGCCTGCTGGCGATGTATGTGGCCATGACCAGACCAACGCACCTGTTGTGCTTGGCGATCAGCAGGCGGTCACTGGGGGAGGGCAAGGCGTTTGAGCAGAGCCTCCAGTTGCTAGTCGACCAAGGCTGGAAGATTCATCAGATTCCACCTCGTGGGGTGGTCAATGGCGTTGATCCCGCTGCGTAAAAGCCAACATGCTTTGGAGAGGATGACTAGTACAGCTGGACGCCACGAGAAGATTGACAGCCGATTCTTAGCGTCATGGCCAGAGTCTGGGGCGATCTGGTTGAACCTGAAACGGGCGAAGAATCTCGTGCTATGCCTGAAGGACATCAGGTTATGTGAGCTGACGCAGCTGATGGATGCGAATCAGAATGGATCGTTGCTGGCTGATTTTTAGCGCTAATCAGCGCGCTGCGAGTTCGTAGCGCACGTCAATTATGAGCAATCGGTTCAGTGGAATCCGCTGCACGGCGCAGACTCAGTGATGATGAAATACAGCCAAAGGGCGCATCGATGCAGCTGGGGCGTGTCGTAAACAGCTGATTCTGATTAAGTTTCAGAGTTCTCACGTTTGACGGAATTCTCCAGTTAGCTGACGTACGACACGCCTGAGGGACTCGTAGCGTATCACTCTGCATGCTATTTAACATAATATACATTATACGAACCTTCGTGCACCGAGCGATGAACCTAGACCACTTAGGATTCACCGCTCTCGCCCTAATCCGGGCTTCGTACAATGTAAGTTATGTTTAACGCGCGTCGATATCCAGCAACACACGGCCACGGCTTGGACAGGTTTCCATATAACGATGCGCTTCGACTACGTCATCGAAGCTGTAAACCTTGTCGATCAAAGGCTTGAGCAGACCATCTGCCGTCAGCTGATTGATGCCTTGCACGGCCTTGGCCACGGCAACTGCATCCTGCGGGATATTCAGCTCTTCCTTGCCGGTGAAGTTACCGATGCAATGCACGAAGAATTGAATGTTCTTCTGGAACGCCGCACAGGCTGGGAATGGCGTTTCATTGCCGCCTTGCAGATCGAACAGAATCAGTCGACCGCGCGGTGCGATGGCGTCGCCCAGCAGGCACATCTGCGGGCCGCCAAGTGCATCCATCACCACGTTGACGCCGCGGCCATCGGTCAGTTTGCTGACGCGGCTGACCAGATCTTGCTCCTCGGTGAGGATGATGTGATCTGCGCCCAGCTGCTTGAGAAAGTCGCTGTCCTCGGCAAAGGCTGTCGCCGCAATGACTGTGGCGCCCAGAGCTTTGCCCATCTGCACGATGTACGGGCCCCAGCAGCGGCTTGCGGCCGTTACCAGCACGGTTTCGCCGGGCTGCAAACGCGCCAGTTCAATGAAACCGAACCAGCCGACCATCGATGGTAGATAGTGCACGGCGGCCTGTTGAGCGGTCAGGTTCTCCGGGTAACGCGCCAAGGAACTGCGTGGCAATACCACGTGCTCGGCGTAACTGGGATAACGGTTGGCGCTGTGCCCCGGGAAGCTCGCGACTCGATCACCGACAGCCAAATCAGTCACGCCATCGCCGACGGCCAGCACCACGCCGGCCAGTTCGTGGCCCAGGCCTGCCGGCAATTGCGTCGGCGTATTAGCTAAATTCTGCCGCCAGAGCACGTCGTACCAGCTGACACCTACGGCTTCAACACCGACCAGCACTTCACCTGCGGCGGGCACCGGTGCTTGACGCTCTTCGATCTTGAGGACATCGGCCTCACCAAATTCGTGGAAACGCACTATGCGGGACATCGCAAACCTCTTCGGTTGACCCATTCAGGTCGTGGCAGCTGTTAAGCATTTCTGCGCGATACAGCTCTGGCGACCTCTTATGGCCACGGACTTTATCCGGGCTTTGCCAGCAATTCCACCGCTCAGGGCTGATATTCACCATGCTTGTCGATGATGATGAGTCACGCACACATCATTTCGCCGTGCATATTGCCTGGCAATAGCATTCGGCATTAGCCTGATTCGCGCGCAAAACCGCAGCCACTCCAGAATGGACACCGGATGAACCGTAACGATCTTCGCCGCGTCGATCTCAATCTGCTGATCGTCTTTGAAACGCTGATGCATGAGCGCAGCGTCACCCGTGCGGCGGAAAAACTGTTTCTCGGCCAGCCGGCCATCAGTGCTGCCCTCGCCCGTCTGCGCAGCCTGTTCGATGACCCGCTGTTCGTGCGCACGGGGCGCAGCATGGAGCCCACCGCCCGCGCCATGGAGATTGCCGCCCTGCTCTCGCCGGCGCTGGATTCGATTTCTACGGCGGTCAGCCGTGCGGCTGATTTCCACCCAGCCACCAGCACCGCGGTGTTTCGCATCGGTTTGTCGGATGACGTTGAGTTCGGCCTCTTACCGCCGCTGATCAAACGCCTGCGCGCTGAAGCCCCCGGCGTGGTGCTGGTGATTCGCCGCACCAACTACCTGCTGATGCCGGCCTTGCTTGCCTCCGGGGAGATTTCCGTGGGCGTTGCCTACACCGAAGAGTTGCCGGCCAATGCCAAGCGCAAGGTACTGCGCCGTAGCAAACCGAAGCTGCTGCGTGCCGATACCGCGCCTGGCGCACTGAGCCTGGATGATTTCTGCGCCAGGCCACACGCGCTGGTGTCCTTTGCCGGCGATCTGGGTGGTTTTATCGATACCGAACTGGAAAAACTGGGGCGCAAGCGTCGCGTAGTACTCGCCCTGCCCCAGTTCAACGGCCTGGGCACCCTGCTCGCCGGCACCGATATTCTGGCCACCGTGCCGGATTACACCGCAGCTGCCCTGACCTCTGCAGGTGGGGTACGCGCCGAAGAACTGCCGCTGCCGACGCAGACTTTCGAGCTGCATATGGCCTGGCGCGGCGCCCAGGACAACGACCCGGCGGAGCGCTGGCTGCGCTCGCGCATCCAAATGTTCTGCGGTGATCCGGACAGCTTGGAGTAGACCCAGCACTGCAACAAAGGGGCATTCAGGGCACTTTGTTCACATAGTTGAAATTGATAAAAGCCCATTCATCATCATTCACGATGATAGTCACCTTCGCGGCATTCGATTCGTTCCACGCCAGAGCGCGCAGCAGACTCCGCCCCATCACAACACCCTCGGGCGGATACACACATGGAACAGTCCAATAACAATCGCTGGCATTTCCCCTTGGCCCTTGCTGCAGTGCTGGTTTTGAGTGCATGCGGAAAAGCGCCGGAAACAGCACAGCAGATGCCTGCTGCAAAAGTCAGCGTGGCAGAAGTCATCGAACAACCGATCAACGAATGGGATGAATTCACCGGGCGCCTGGAAGCACCTGAGTCGGTCGAGATCCGCCCACGGGTGTCCGGTTTTGTTGATCGCGTTTCCTTTGCCGAAGGCAGCCTAGTGAAGAAAGGCGATCTGTTGTTCCAGATCGATCCACGACCGTTCCAGGCCGAAGTCAAACGCTTCGAAGCTCAGCTGCAACAGGCCCGTGCTAGCCAGGCGCGCACGCAAAGTGAAGCCAATCGCGGTGAGCGCCTGCGCCAAAGTAACGCCATCTCTGCCGAACTGGCTGATGCCCGCGCTAGCGCCGCCGCCGAAGCCAAAGCGGCTGTGGCCGGTATCCAGGCGGAACTGGATAACGCTCGCCTTAATCTCAGTTTTACCCGGGTTACCGCGCCGATTGATGGCCGCGTCAGCCGGGCGGAAATCACCGAGGGAAACTTGGTCAATGCAGGGCAAAGCCTGCTGACCACCTTGGTTAGCACTGACAAGGTGTACGCCTATTTCGATGCCGATGAGCGCGTGTTCCTCAAATACGTTGAGCTGGCGCGCCAGGCTGGCGGCCAAACCCGCGATGCCAGCCCGGTCTACCTTGGCCTGTCCAGCGAAGACGGCCACCCACACCTGGGTGAGCTGGATTTCCTCGACAACCAGGTTAACCCGCAGACCGGCACCATCCGTGGCCGCGCGGTGTTCGATAACCGTGATGGCCGCTTTACGCCAGGCCTGTACGCACGCCTGAAGCTGGTTGGCAGCGGTCAGTACGCTGCCGCGCTGATCAAGGATGAAGCGGTCGGCACCGACCTGGGCAAGAAGTTCGTCCTGGTGCTCGACAAGGACAATGCCGTGCAATACCGCGCCATTGAGCTGGGGCCGAAGCTGGAAGGCCTGCGCATCGTGCGTCAGGGTCTGGTCAAGGGCGAGAAGATCGTGGTCAACGGTCTGCAACGTGCCTTCCCCGGTTCCACGGTTGATCCGCAGACCGTGCCGATGGCCGATGAGGCCACCCTCGCCCAACTGCTGCGCTTGCGTCAGTCAGTCGATGAGCGCGATGCGCCACGGGTCGCCAAACAGGACACCAACAACGGCAAGCCTCGCGGCTGACATGACGCCTGGGGCGCACTGCGTCCCCTACCCGACAACCTGATTCGTAGGGCGCGCGTGGCCGTTAGGGCCTGGCGCACCGGCGTCCGAGGACTTTCTGATGAACTTCTCGCAATTCTTTATTCAGCGGCCGATCTTCGCCGCTGTGCTATCACTGTTGATCCTGATTGGCGGGGCCATCTCGCTATTCCAGTTGCCGATCAGCGAATACCCGGAAGTCGTGCCGCCCACCGTGGTGGTGCGCGCCACCTTCCCCGGCGCCAACCCCAAGGTGATCGGTGAAACCGTTGCCTCACCGCTGGAACAGGCGATCACCGGGGTGGAAGGCATGCTCTATATGTCCTCCCAGGGCACGGCCGACGGCAAGATGACTCTGACCCTGACCTTCGCCCTCGGTACTGATCTGGACAAAGCCCAGGTGCAGGTGCAGAACCGCGTGACGCGCACCATGCCGACCCTGCCCACTGAAGTGCAGCGCCTTGGCGTGACCGTCGACAAGGCCTCGCCCGACCTGACCATGGTTGTGCACCTGACCTCGCCGGACGACCGCTACGACATGCTGTATCTGTCCAACTACGCCGCGCTCAACGTCAAGGACGAGCTGGCACGGCTGGATGGCGTGGGTGATGTACAGCTGTTCGGCCTGGGCAACTACTCGCTGCGCGTGTGGCTCGATCCGAACAAGGTCGCGTCACGGGGCCTGGCCGCCAGTGACGTGGTCAATGCCATTCGCGAGCAGAACCGCCAGGTAGCGGCCGGCTCACTCGGTGCCCCGCCCTCTGACGCTGGCAACAGCTTCCAGCTGTCGATCAACACCCAAGGCCGTCTGGTCAGCGAGGAAGAGTTCGAGAACATCATCATTCGCGCCGGTGAAAACGGTGAAATCACCCGTTTGAAAGACATCGCACGCATTGAACTGGGCTCCAGCCAGTACGCCCTGCGCTCCTTGCTCAACAACAAGCCGGCGGTTGCCATCCCGGTGTTCCAGCGTCCCGGCTCCAACGCCATCGAGATTTCCGATGCGGTGCGTGCGCGCATGGCCGAGCTGAAGCAGAGCTTCCCGCAAGGCGTGGACTACGAAATTGTCTATGACCCAACCATCTTCGTGCGTGGCTCCATTGAAGCAGTGGTGCATACCCTGCTCGAGGCCATCATCCTGGTGGTGCTGGTGGTAATCCTGTTCTTGCAAACCTGGCGCGCGTCGATCATCCCGCTGGCCGCAGTGCCGGTGTCGTTGATCGGCACCTTCGCCGTGATGCACATGTTCGGCTTCTCGCTCAACGCGTTGTCGTTGTTTGGTCTGGTGCTGGCCATCGGCATCGTGGTGGACGACGCCATCGTGGTGGTGGAAAACGTTGAACGGAATATCGGCCTGGGCAAAACCCCGGTAGAGGCCACCAAGCAGGCAATGAAGGAAGTCACCGGGCCGATCGTGGCCACGGCCTTGGTGTTGTGCGCGGTGTTTATTCCCACGGCTTTTATTTCCGGGCTTACCGGACAGTTCTACCAGCAGTTCGCGCTGACCATCGCCATCTCCACGGTGATCTCGGCCTTCAACTCACTGACCCTGTCCCCTGCCCTTGCGGCCGTGCTGCTGAAAAGCCACGACGCGCCGAAGGACCGTTTCTCCAAGGTGCTCGACAAACTGTTTGGCGGCTGGTTGTTTAACCCATTCAACCGCCTGTTTGACCGCGCCAGCCATGGCTATGTCGGTACGGTGAAACGCGTCTTGCGCGGCAGCGGTATTGCTCTGTTCGTCTACGCCGGCTTGATGGGGCTGACCTACCTGGGCTTTGCCAGCACGCCGAGCGGTTTCGTACCGGCGCAGGACAAACAATACCTGGTCGCCTTCGCCCAACTGCCGGATGCGGCAACCCTGGACCGCACCGAAGACGTGATCAAGAAAATGTCGGAAATCGCCGGCAAGCACCCCGGTGTGGAAAACACCGTGGCTTTCCCTGGCCTGTCGATCAACGGCTTCACCAACAGCCCGAACAGCGGCATCGTCTTTACCCCGCTCAAACCGTTCGATGAGCGCAGTGATCCTTCGATGAGCGCCACGGCCATTGCCGCGGAGCTGAATGTGCAGTTCAGTGAGATTCAGGACGCTTACATCGCCATCTTCCCGCCACCGCCGGTTCAGGGTTTGGGCACCATCGGCGGCTTCCGCCTGCAGGTGCAGGATCGCGGCAACCTGGGTTATGACGAGCTGTATGTGCAAACCCAGAACGTCATCGCCAAGGCCCGCGCCCTGCCGGAACTGGACCCGATGTCGGTGTTCACCAGCTATCAGGTGAATGTGCCGCAGATCGATGCCGCTATCGACCGCGAAAAGGCCAAGACCCACGGCGTGGCGATCAGCGACATCTTCGACACCATGCAGATCTACCTGGGCTCGTTGTACGCCAACGACTTCAACCGCTTTGGCCGTACCTACCAGGTCAACGTGCAGGCCGAGCAACAGTTCCGCCTGGAACCGGAGCAGATTGGCCAGCTCAAGGTGCGCAACAACCGCGGGGAAATGGTGCCGCTGTCAGCGTTCCTTAAAGTCAGCGCCAGTTCCGGGCCGGATCGGGTGATGCATTACAACGGCTTCCTCACCGCCGAAATCAACGGCGCGGCAGCCCCTGGCTACAGCTCCGGCCAGGCCGAAGCGGCGATGGCCAAACTGCTCAAGGAAGAACTACCCAACGGCATGAGCTTCGAATGGACTGATCTGACCTACCAGCAGATTCTGGCTGGTAACAGTGCGATCTTCGTCTTCCCGCTCTGCGTGCTGCTGGCCTTCCTGGTACTGGCGGCCCAGTACGAGAGCTGGAGCCTGCCGCTGGCGGTGATCCTGATCGTGCCCATGACCCTACTGTCGGCTATTACCGGGGTGATCCTCGCGGGAGGCGACAACAACATCTTCACCCAGATCGGCTTGATCGTACTGGTGGGATTGGCCTGTAAGAACGCCATCCTCATCGTCGAGTTTGCCAAGGAAAAACAGGAAGAAGGCATGGACCGCGTGAGCGCGGTTCTGGAAGCCTGTCGCCTGCGTCTGCGGCCGATTCTGATGACCAGCTTCGCCTTCATCATGGGTGTGGTGCCGTTGGTGCTGTCTTCCGGCGCCGGCGCAGAAATGCGTCATGCCATGGGCGTGGCGGTATTTAGCGGCATGCTCGGCGTGACCTTCTTCGGCCTGCTGCTGACCCCGGTGTTTTATGTGTTGATTCGCGGTTTCGTGGAGAAACGCGAAGCACAGAAGGCCGCGCGTTTGCAGGAGGTGCAGGCATGAAGTCCCTTAACGCCAAGCCGCTGGCACTCAGCCTGTTAACCCTGGCGCTGACAGCCTGCGCTGTCGGCCCGGACTACCAGGCCCCGCAGACCGCAGATGCCCAGCTGAGCAGCGCGCAAAGCAGCAGCTTCGACCGTTCGCGTTTCGAAGTCAGCTGGTGGCAGCAGTTCGATGACCCGGTGCTCAACCAACTGGTGCAACAATCGCTCGAGGAAAACCGCCAGCTGCGCGTGGCCTTTGCCCGGCAGCGGGCGGCCCAGGCCATCCGTGATGATATTGGCAACGATCAGTTGCCGACCGTCACTAGCCGCGCCAGTGGTGAATTCGGCAAAGCCCAGCAACCCGGCGTCACCGAGCAGCGCGTGCGCGGCGAGCGTTATGACCTGGGTCTGGACATGCTCTGGGAACTGGATCTGTTTGGCCGCATCCAGCGCCAACTGGAAGCCAGCGATGCCGAGCTGGACGTGGCCGAAGCGGATTACCAGCAACTGCAGGTCAGCCTGATCGCCGAACTGGTGGATGCCTACGGCAGCCTGCGCGGCGCGCAACTGCGCGAACGCATCGCCCGCGCCAACCTGAAGAATCAGCAGGAATCCCGCGCCATTACCGAGCAGCTGCGTGAAGCTGGCGTCGGTAGCCAGCTGGATGTACTGCGCAGCGACGCGCGCCTGGCTGGCACCGAAGCCA
The DNA here is from genome assembly GCF_902506525.1 of Pseudomonas sp. 9AZ. Classification (NCBI taxonomy): domain Bacteria; kingdom Pseudomonadati; phylum Pseudomonadota; class Gammaproteobacteria; order Pseudomonadales; family Pseudomonadaceae; genus Pseudomonas; species Pseudomonas sp. 9AZ. The sequence goes on along the minus strand of NZ_LR733840.1, from coordinate 2,291,933 downwards.
GCCTGCCGCAACTGCAGGCCGAACAGCAGCGCGCTAAACACCGCATCGCCACCCTGCTCGGTCAGCGTCCTGATCAATTAAGCGTGGACCTCTCAGCCCAGGACCTGCCCGCCATCGCCAAGGCGCTGCCGGTAGGTGATCCCGGCGAGTTGTTGCGCCGCCGCCCAGATATCCGCGCCGCCGAACGGCAACTGGCCGCGGCCACTGCCAATATCGGTGTGGCTACTGCGGACCTGCTTCCTCGGGTGAGTATGTCCGGCTTCCTCGGCTTTACCGCCGGGCGGGGTTCGCAGCTAGGTTCATCGGCGGCGCAAGCCTGGGGCCTGGCACCGACCATCAGCTGGGCGGCGTTTGATCTGGGCAGCGTACGTGCACGCCTGCGCGGGGCTGAAGCCGAAGCCGATGGCGCGCTGGCCAACTATGAACAACAGGTGTTACTGGCCCTGGAGGAATCGGCTAACGCCTTTAGCGACTACGGCAAACGTCAACAACGCCTGCTCGCCCTGCTACGCCAATCCGACGCCAGCCGCGCCGCTGCCGAACAAGCCCGCGTGCGCTACCGCGAGGGTGAAGTGGATTTTCTGGTATTGCTCGACGCCGAACGCGAACGCCTGAGCGCCGAAGACGCCCAAGCCCAAGCGGAAGTTGAGCTGTATCGCGGCATTGTCGCCATCTACAAGGCCCTCGGCGGCGGGTGGCAGCCTAACGCCTGACTTGCTCAACGACTCTCCCCCAGGTTGGCCTAGCCAACCCCTTCCCGCCCCATGGCAGTTGCTCCTTGCCATGGGGCTTTTTTATTTGGGGAGGATTGCTTTCAGCCAAGAGCGGTCAGCTAGGGTCTGTAAACTGCTCGGCAGTTTAATTAGATCGGTGGCCGCCGACTGACAGCCGCCACCCATATGGATTCAGACCTGCGGGCTAGCTGGGTGCTGACCACGGGTTTTCCAAAGTGAAAGCAGCACACCGCCCAGCAATAGGCCCAGAGTCACGCTCAAGGAAATCACAGCCGGGATTTTGCGGATGATGCCAACCAGGAAGATCTTTCCGCCGATAAACACCAGCACTAACGCCAGTGCGTACTTGAGGTAAGCGAAGCGGTGAATCATCGCCGCCAAGGCGAAGTACAACGCACGCAAACCAAGGATGGCAAAGATGTTCGAGGTGTAGACGATGAAAGGATCCTGGGTAATGGCGAAGATCGCCGGCACGCTGTCCACCGCGAACACCAAGTCGGCACACTCGATCAGCACCAGGGCCAGGAAGAACGGTTATGCGGAGTGATGGCCTGCCCATCACTTATTCTGCTCACGAAGGACTTGTCGATCTTCAGGGCATCCAACAGTAGCTGCTGCAGATACTGCAAACTGAAGTAGCCAGTGCCGAAGTCATCTATTGCTACCATATGCCTGAATCTTTGGCTCACTCCTATTTAGATCATGCGTAGAGATCCATAGCTGGAGTACCCGATTTGGAATTTGAATGTTCATTATCCCGGCTGACTCAGAACTTCATGGCAAAGGACTACAGAAGGCGATGCAGGCATTGGAGCATCTGACCGTACACTTCTCATGCAACGCAATAAACTGCAGCATGGTTTTCTCATGCCTCTGGGACGTCATGTCGGAGGGGGCCACCAATGCCTAACTCTAAGCAGGCAACAGCAGAAAAATCAGGGGCAGATGAGCACTTCCTCGGGCTGCAGTACCTTACCAACGACTTCCCCTACTACAACGGCAAACCCGTAGGCTTTTCAGGTGCGCAATGGCTGCTGCTGATGTTGGGGGTGCTGGCCGGATTCCTAGTACTGATAGCACCATTGCCAATGTTCGCAGGGAATATTGGGCAATTTATCCCCGCAACTTTGTTCTTCGCTATCCCGCTCGCGGTGCTGTCGTGTGTGACTCCGCATTATTGGAAAGAGCTGTTCCGTAAGGTCACGGGGCGCGACATCAAGTGGATGATACTGTTCGCGCTGCTCAACATCGTGGTCACCATGGTCATAGGCCTGGCGGTCAGCCAGTCCCTGGGTACGCACTCGAACCCGGCTTTCGCCGCTATGGCAACGCAAACACCAGTTGAGCTCCTACTCTTTTTTCTCAAGACGCTGCCACAGCTATTGGGGGAAGAACTGCTCACGATCTTGCCATTCTTAGCACTAATGGCGTTCTTGATCACGCATCTGCACTGGTCACGCAAGCGAGCGATCGTTGGTGCATGGCTCTTGGTGGCACTGCTCTTCGGCGCCGCACACCTGCCGACCTATGATTGGAATATGGTGCAGGCGTTCGTCGTGATCGGCAGCGCGCGGCTGATCCTGCTGCTGCCCTACATCATGACTAAGAACATCTGGGTCTCTACAGGCGCTCATATACTCAACGACTGGACACTCTTCATCATAGCCCTGTTGGGTGCCATAGCACCTGGGCACTAGGCTTAGTCATATTCAAAAGTTCCTTGTTTTGTAGACGGTCAATGACTGCTACTTACCGATTTTTTCCTTTCGCAACTGTTCGATTCGGGTCGGACGCAGCCCCTGGCGAATGACCGCTATTGGCCTAAAGCTGCCCTCCTCGCCAGCGACTGTGGGTCCAACCCACTCCCTTGTCCGGGCCAAATCTTTTGTGTTCTTACGCTCAACTAGCCTGCACACAACTCGGCTGCCCAGCCGAGTAGCGCACGCCGGGGCTGACGGCGGCGTTGAATTCTTTGAGAGCAGTCGAGCCGATCAGCAGTGGGTATTCAAAGGCACTGCGGTCGGTCAGGTTGACCTCAATGTTCTTCAGTTCATCGCCCACGCAGATGTCCATCTCAACCACCGGGCGCTCGGTGTAGAGCTGCTTGTCACCCGGCTGACGGTCATCGGCACGGCGTTTGATATAGCTCATGCGCGCCAGTGGTTTTTCGATGACCTTTGCATGCGGAGCGTCTTCCAGGCCAAGCTGAAAGCGCACCCACTCGCCGCCATCACGCTTGAACACCTCGATATTCTTGGCACTGAGCGAAGCCGTTTCGGCGCCCGTATCGAGCTTGGCGGGCAGTTCTAGGTCCAGTTCCTGCAAAGAAACCTTCTCGTGCAAGCCATAGATTTGCGGCTGGCTGGCCATCGCGCCGCTAGCAAACAGTGCAGTGCAGAGTGCGACGGCGGCCGGGACCTGCTTGAACGGTAGGAAGGCGAGGTTCGACATACGGTGACTCCAATAACATTTAGAAAGTGACGCTACGTTAACGTCGCTGGCTGAACTCAAACTTAATCAGGCACGTATAAAAACTTCGCCCCGCCAGGAATGACCATGGCGGGGCGAAGTGGTTTCACGGAGGTCGTTCAGACCTCAAGGCAGATCACTTGAGATCGAAACGATCCAGGTTCATCACCTTGGTCCAGGCAGCCACGAAGTCCTGCACAAACTTCGCGGGGGCATCGCTGGTGGCATACACCTCAGCCTGAGCGCGCAGCTGGGAATTGGAGCCGAACACCAGGTCAACCTGGGTGGCGGTCCATTTCAGGTCGCCGGTCTTACGGTCGCGGCCTTCCAGCACACCTTCGCTGGCAGACTTCTGCCACTTGGTGCCCATGTCGAGCAGGTTGACGAAGAAGTCATTACTCAGGGTTTCCGGACGCTTGGTGAACACGCCATGCTGGGCTGTGCCGGCATTGGCATTGAGCGCGCGCAGACCGCCAATCAGCACGGTCATCTCCGGTGACGTCAGTTCCAGCAGCTGCGCCTTATCGACCAGCAACTCGGCCGCAACGTTTTCGTAACCCTTGCGGGCGTAGTTACGGAAACCGTCGGCCTTGGGCTCTAGCACCGCGAAGGACTCGACATCGGTCTGATCCTGGGTGGCGTCAGTACGGCCTGGGGCAAACGGCACCACGGCATCCACACCGGCCTTCTTGGCAGCAGCTTCCACTGCGGCAGAACCGGCCAGAACGATCAGATCCGCCAGGGAGACTTTCTTACCGCCAGCAGCCGAGGCGTTGAAGTCTTTTTGGATGGTTTCCAACGCTGCCAGCACCTTGGCCAGTTCAGCCGGCTGGTTAACTTCCCAGTCCTTCTGCGGGGCAAGACGAATGCGCGCGCCGTTGGCACCACCACGCTTGTCGCTGCCACGGTAGGTGGAAGCTGACGCCCAGGCCGTATTGACCAGCTGAGCAATCGACAGGCCGGACGCCAGGACTTTGGCTTTGAGGCCAGCGATGTCCTGCGCGTCAACCAGCGCATGATTGACCGCCGGAACCGGGTCTTGCCAGATCAGTTCTTCCTGCGGCACCAGCGGGCCGAGGTAACGAGCACGCGGGCCCATGTCGCGGTGGGTCAATTTGAACCAGGCGCGGGCAAAAGCATCAGCGAATTCCTGCGGGTTCTGGTGGAAACGGCGAGAAATCTTCTCGTAAGCCGGGTCCATGCGCAGCGACAAATCCGCAGTGGTCATCATCGGCGGGTGTTTCTTCGCCGGGTCGTGGGCATCCGGGATCAAGTGCTCGGGTTTGACGTTTTTCGGTGTCCACTGATGGGCACCGGCCGGGCTCTTGGTCAGTTCCCACTCGTAACCGAAGAGCATGTCGAAATAGCCGTTATCCCAAGTGGTGGGGTTCGGTTTCCAAGCCCCTTCGATACCACTGGTGGTGGTGTGGACGCCTTTGCCAGTGCCTAGCTTGTTGATCCAGCCCAGACCTTGCTCTTCCAACGGCGCGGCTTCTGGCTCAGGACCAACCAGGGAAGGATCACCGGCGCCGTGGGCTTTACCGAAGGTGTGACCGCCGGCTACCAGCGCCACGGTTTCTTCGTCGTTCATCGCCATGCGGGCGAAGGTTTCGCGCACATCGCGGCCCGATGCCAGCGGGTCAGGATTACCGTCCGGGCCTTCCGGGTTAACGTAGATCAAGCCCATCTGCACGGCGGCCAACGGGTTTTCCAGCTCGCGATTACCGGTGTAGCGGCTGTGCGGTTTGTCGCTGGTGGCCAGCCACTCGGTTTCCGAACCCCAGTAGGTGTCTTCTTCCGGCTCCCAGATGTCCGGACGGCCGCCGGCAAAGCCGAAGGTTTTGAAACCCATGGATTCCAGCGCAACGTTACCAGCCAGAACGAACAGGTCAGCCCAGGACAGTTTACGGCCGTACTTCTGCTTGATTGGCCACAGCAGACGGCGGGCCTTGTCCAGGTTGCCGTTATCCGGCCAGCTGTTGAGAGGCGCAAAGCGTTGATTGCCAGTGCTCGCACCACCACGGCCATCGTGGATGCGGTAAGTGCCGGCAGCGTGCCAGGCCATACGGATCATCAGACCACCGTAATGCCCCCAGTCGGCTGGCCACCAGTCTTGCGAATCGGTCATCAACGCAGTGAGGTCTTTAATAACGGCATGCAGATCAAGCGTCTTGAATTCCTCGGCGTAATTGAAGCCTTCGCCCATGGGGTCGGACTTGGAGGAATGCTGATGAAGAATTTTCAGGCTGAGTTGGTTAGGCCACCAGTCGGCATTCTTTGGGGCGCCACCCGCCACAGTGTTGGTTCCGGTAGCACCCGAGAATGGGCATTTCGCATCATTTGACATGTCTCTCTCCTGTTGTTTTTCACCTAACGGGGTGGACTCAGCTTGGTAGCTGGACTGCGAACGAGCCAATAGGATTTGGGTATGACCTTTATAGTAGTCCGGGTATATGTCGCTGTGACTATAGAGTCAATGCCGCAAAACAGCTGATAAAGTAACGGCCATCGGCGTCCTATTGGCGCCTTGATAGATCGCATTTATCCCCTCCCCAATTGAGTGCCGATTCGTGGATGAGACCCGCCAAACACCTGATGCCAGCGACGCCGACGTGCTGGCTTTTATGCAGCGCCAACTGCGCTCTGGCCGAGTAAAAACCAGCGTATTGGTGAGCCTGACGCAAAAGGAATTTGCCGATGTCAGCCATGAGCGCATCGTGCAATGTTTCAATCAGCTGGATTCCACCTTGCTCAAACGCTAAGTGGCAGCCAACGCCGAACAGTCCCCTGTTTGACTTAACCCTCGCTTGCCCGCTCGACCCGACACTGGAAGCAGTTGAACTTGGAGCGGATATGCACGTAAGCCACTTGGCGATCGCTGAGAATCTGCTGACAAACTGCTGTTAATGATTTGCCGGGCACCACCTGACCGGTGTCGTAGCGAATCCAGTCGTCGCTGCCATAGCCACGCACAATTGCCGGTTCCAGAAACGCAAACCAGGCAGGCAATGTCGCCTGTTCATACCGTTCACAGGGTTGCTGATGCAGAAAGATCGGCCCGGTTTCGGCATAGGGTTGCAGAGCTGCAAAGGGCCGGTGAGCCAACACCAGCTTGGTTGCACCGGGTGTGATCAGGCTCAGACAATGCCGGCAAGGATTAGCCAGGCCTTCAGCTGGGCGCTGCACCGGTAACTGGCCGTTGGCATCCAGCCCGCCTTGCCAAATATGCATGGCCTCGGCATGGGCTATGCCGTGAACGCGTAGCGCAATGGGGGCGATATCAGTGGGTAGGGTCATTGCAACAACTCCTTGAGTGGGGTGTGCGACACACCTTAGGCAGCCGACGGGGTGCTCGCGATGCAATTCTGACTTTCAAATTTAAGGGCTTTGTTCAATGTCTGATGCGCCGTTATGCTCGCGGCGAACCAACCCGGTTCTGCAGGGAGCGTTAGCCATGCTTGGCAAATCATTAGTAACCCTCGGCATCGTGTTTTATGCCGTGGTGGTGCCGATTTTCGAGTTGAACGACTCGCACGTGTTTAACCCCAGCTGGGAGGCACATGCGCGTTTGCATGAGGTCTGGCAATTGGCGACCAATTGCGCGATTGGTGCGTTCTCGTTCTGGCTGGTGTGGTTTAAAGCCAACCTACGGCTGAGCAGCCTGATGACTTTCTTCGTCACCGGCGGGTTTCTCCTGGCCTATGCATTGCGTGGCAGCTATGGCGGTTCGATGGTGTTGTCCGATGGTTCGGAAAAAATGATCTTGGGCATCAACCTAGGCTTGTTTGCCTATACGCTGGCAATCATCCTTGCGCTGATGGCCCTGTATCTGGATCGTTCACACCGGCCTGCAACTTAAATTCGCGCCGAGTATCTGATGCCTCGGTCCAGTGTCTGCGTCAGTAAATGCGAACGCCCCCCTTCCGGAGATTCAGATGTCCCGCACACCCTCACTCAAGCCCTTACTTGCCCTGATTGCCTTCGCCTGCGTTGCCATGCTCGGCGGCGCTTTGCTGCTGCAGCACCTGGCCGGCTGGGAGCCGTGCACCTTGTGCATTCAGATTCGCCTGTGGCTGCTTTGTGGGGGTGCTCTCAGTTTGCTGATTCTGGTTGCAGAAGCCCTTGGCCTGCGCTGGCTGACCTTGCCGTTATGGCCGTTGCTGCTGGCTGCGGCGGGCATGGCGGTGTATGACAACACGCACTTGGTGCTGATCGAAACTGGCGTGCTGGAAAGCTCCAGTTGCTCGCCCTTCCCCTTCTATGCCTTTTACCTGCCGCTGCATGATTGGTTGCCCAGCGTGTTTATGAGTGCAGGTGTGTGCGGGGAGAACGACTACAGCATTCTCGGCCTGTCGTTTACGTACTGGACATTGCTCAGTGTTGCCTTGCTCTTGGCGCTGAGCCTGCTAGCTGCCTGGCGTGCAGTGCGCCGCTGACCCTTTAGCGCAAATCTTTTGCAGGTGGCGGTAAAACGCCACTCGCCCTCTTATAAGCGGATTTTTGCCGATTTTTGCCCGAAAATGGCGAGCTATCGCCACTCACTGTGCGTTTGATCACGCATGTTTTGTGGCTGAACCAGCCCTGCAGCCCTGCTGCTACTCTGGCATACGCATTGCGATATAGCCGGTGCTCTGCGCACAACAATTGAATGTGTCGCCGAATTAATCTGACACGAATGCCAGCCTGCTAAGCCCCATCCTGGCTCGCCGTCAGCACCACAACATAAGAACAACAGGACCATCCGCTATGTTGAAGTCGATCTGCGCCCTCGCCGCTGGCAGCCTGCTGCTGGCATCCACCACGCTTCACGCGGCAACCGACAAGGGGCCAATCGTGATCAAGTTTGCCCATGTGGTGGCAGACAACACCCCTAAAGGCCAAGGCGCATTGCTGTTCAAGAAACTGGCCGAGGAGCGACTGGGCGACAAGGTAAAAGTTGAGGTCTACCCCAACTCCAGCCTGTACGGCGATGCCAACGAGCTCGACGCATTGGCTAAAAACGAGGTGCAACTGCTGGCGCCGTCGCTGGCCAAGTTCGAGAAATACACCAAGCAATTGCAAGTGTTCGACCTGCCTTTCCTGTTCGATGACCTGGACGCCGTCAACCGCTTCCAGAAGCGCGCGAAAGGCCGCCAGTTGCTGCGCTCTATGGAAGACCACAACATTGTCGGCCTGGCCTATTGGCACAACGGCATGAAGCAACTTTCGGCAACCAAAGCGCTGCTGGTACCGGGTGACGCAGCCGGTTTGAAGTTCCGTATCCAGCCTTCATCGGTGCTTGAGGCGCAGTTCAACCAGCTCGGCGCCACGCCGCTGGTTATGCCATTTGCCGAAGTCTTCGACGCGCTGAAAAGCGGCAAAGTGCAGGGGGCGGAAAACCCCTGGTCAAACATTTACAGCAAGCAACTGCACACGGTGCAGCCGTTTATAACCGAGACCAACCATGGCGTACTCGACTACATGCTGGTGAGCAACCCACGTTTCTGGTACGGCATTCCGCACCAGATCCGCATGGAGCTTGAAGGCATCATCGACGAGGTGACCTACGAGGTGAACCGCCAGGCCGAGGCCGCTAACCAGGCCGACCGCGACCGCATCGCCGCAGCCACCGGCACGCAAGTTATCGCCCTTAACGATGAACAACGCGATGCCTGGCGCCAAGCCATGCAGCCGGTGTGGAAACAGTTCGAAGGGGTGATCGGCGCCGACATAATGAAGGCCGCACAAACGGTTAACCGCAACAAGCGTTAAGAGCCTGTTCACGATCTCGCGAGCTAGAGCTACACAAGGCGAAAACAGGTGAGGAAGCGGAGTTTACTGGTGTAAATGAGCACGACTCGTTTCACTCGCCCTGCGGGTCACGCTAAAGCGCGTTAGCCGCAAGCGGGCCGAGCCTGTTTTTAACGCAGTAGGGCCGACGCGCAGCAGATCGTGTGCTGGTTCTAAGACGTGCGCCATCGCACTCCACTGTCTCGCCATGTGCAGTAACCTCCGCGCCGCTCTAGCTAGCCCCTTCTACGTGCCCCAGGTTAATCACCCGGGGCGCTGGCAAAAAGCCGCTACGCTTTAACCTTCGTATAGCGCCTGATGATCCCGATTATTCAAGACTGCTCGCCTGCCTCAACCAAGGACTCTCCTATGTTCAAGTCGATTGCTGCTATAGCCATTGGCACCCTACTGTTCAGTGCATTCAACCTTTGCCACGCTCAAGAACAGGAGCCCATCCTGATCAAGTTTGCCCATGTCGCCGATGAGCACACGCCCAAGGGCCAGGGCGCTTTACTGTTCAAACAGTTGGTCGATCAGCGTCTGGCAGGCAAGGTCAACGTCGAGGTTTATCCGGCTTCCAGCTTATTTGGCGACAACAACGAGCTGCAGGCCTTGGCCAACAACGAGGTGCAATTGCTCGCACCGTCGCTGGCCAAGTTCGAGAAATACACCAAGCAGTTGCAGGTGTTCGATCTGCCCTTCCTGTTCGATGACCTAGAAGCCGTAACGCGCTTCCAGAAGCGCGCCAAAGGCCGTCAACTGCTGCGCTCCATGGAGACGCACAACATCATTGGCCTGGCGTATTGGCATAACGGTATGAAGCAACTCTCGGCGACTAAAGCGCTGCAGGTGCCCAGTGATGCGGTGGGTTTGAAGTTCCGCATTCAGCCTTCCAGCGTGCTGGAAGCGCAGTTCTATCAGATCGGTGCCGCGCCTTTGGCGATGCCTTTTGCCGAGGTCTTCGACGCGCTGCAAAACGGCAAGGTACAGGGCACCGAGAATGCCTGGTCGAACATCTACACCAAGCAGCTGCACACCCTGCAGCCGTTTATCACCGAGACCAACCATGGTGCGCTCGACTACATGCTGGTCAGTAACCAGCGCTTCTGGTTCTCCATCCCCCACAGTATTCGCAGTGAGCTGGAAGCCATAATCGATGAAGTGAGTTTTGAGGTGAACCGCCAATCCGAGGCCGCCAATCGCGCTGATCGCCAGCGTATTGAGGCCTCTGGCAGCAGCCAGATCATCAGCCTAAGTGACGAACAACGTGCAGCCTGGCGCACCGCCATGCAACCGGTTTGGCAGCAGTTTGAAGCTGAGATTGGCGCAGACATACTCAAGGCCGCGCAAACGGTTAACCGCAAATCCCGCGAATAACCATGCCCCTAAGTCTTAAGCGTCAATACGGCGGTTACCTGTACTGACGCTTAGGGCGCTTCTTGCTCCGACACTTCGAACTCATCCTGCCAACCACCACCCAGCGCCGCGATCAGCTGCACGCTGGCGGTCAGACGATTGCCCAGCAAGCTGAGGGTGGTGCGTTCATTGTTCAGCGCAGTGGCCTGCACACTGACCACGCTGTTGAAGTCCACTGTACCGGCGCGGTATTGGTTTTCGATCAGACGTAGGGATTCGCGGGCGGCATCCAGCGCTTCCTGCTGGATCACGGCTTCCTGTTGAAACACACGCAGTTGCACCAGGTAGTCCTCCACCTCACGGAAGCTGTCGAGCACCGATTGGCGGTATTGCGCCACGGTCTGGTCGTAGGCCGCTTCGCTGCGTTCCAGCTCGGCACTGCGCGCGCCGCCATCGAACAGGGTCAGCGCCAACTGCGGGCCGAGCGACCAGAAACGGTTGGGCAGATCGATCCAGTCGGCAAAGCTGCTACCACGGTAGCCGCCGCTGGCGGAAATGGTCAGATCTGGATACCAGGCGGCTTCGGCGACGCCAATCTCGGCGTTGGCGGCGATCACCCGGCGTTCCGCGGCAGCGACATCGGGACGGCGCTCCAGCAGTTGCGACGGCAAAGCCACGGGGATTGCTGGCAACGCGGGCAATTGCTCGCGTACGGCAATGCTCAGCTCGCTAGGCGGCACGCCGATCAGTACGGCAATCGCATGCTCCAGCTGCGCACGCTGCCATTTCAGGTCGATGGCCTGAGCCTGAGTGCTTTTCAACTGGGTCAGCGCCTGGCTGACATCGGATTTCGGCACGATGCCAGCGTTGTACTGGTTTTCCGTGAGTTTCAGCGAGCGTTCATAGGCCGCCACAGTGGCATCAAGTAGGCGTTGTTGATCATCCAGCACGCGCAGTTGCAGGTAGTTCTGCACCAGCTCGGCCTGCAAGCTGAGCTTCAGTGCCGCCAGGTCGGCAGCGCTGGCCTCATAGCTGGCGCGGCTGGACTCCAGCGAGCGGCGCAACTTGCCCCAGATATCCAGCTCCCAGGCGGCATTCAGGCCAAGTTCATAACTCTTGCTGACTCCCCCCGCGCTGCTTGTGGTGCTGACGCTACTGGTATTGGAACCGTTGCCCTGGCTGCTACGGGTAGCACCGGCACTGCTCGAGAGGCTAGGGTAGAACGCCGCACGCGCACCACGCACCAACGCACGGGCCTGGCGATATTGCGCCTCACTGGAGGCCAGATTCTGGTTGGAGATATTAAGCCTGTCGACCAGGGCATTCAGCTCACTGTCGGCATACAACTGCCACCAGCTGCCCCGCTCCAGCACATCACCGGGCTTGGCCTGGGTCCAGCCTTCAATCTGTTTGAACTGCACCGGGGTTTGCAGCTGCGGGCGTTGATAATCCGGGCCTATGGCACAGGCGCTCAGGGCCAGACTCAACGCCAGCAAGGTGGGTAAACGATAGGCAGCGAGGGCTTTCATAGCGGGGTTTCCAGGGCAGCGTCAGTGCGCACTCCGCGCCAGCGGTTGACCCGGTGGCGCAGGCGGTCGAAATACAGGTAGATCACCGGTGTGGTGTAGAGGGTCAGCAACTGGCTCAATACCAGCCCACCGACAATGGTGATGCCCAGCGGCTGGCGCATTTCCGAGCCTTCGGCGCTGCTCAGCATCAGCGGTAATGCGCCGAGAATCGCCGCCAGGGTGGTCATCATGATCGGTCGGAAACGCAGCAGGCATGCCTGGCGGATCGACTCGTGCGGGCTCATATGCTGCTGACGTTCAAGCTGCAGGGCCAGGTCGATCATCAGAATCGCGTTCTTTTTGACGATGCCGATCAGCAGGAACAGCCCCAACAATGAAATCAGGCTGAACTCGATGCTCATCAATTCCAACGCCAGCAATGCGCCGACGCCGGCCGATGGCAAGGTGGAGAGAATAGTCAGCGGGTGGATATAGCTCTCGTACAGTACGCCGAGGACGATATACACCACGACCAGGGCCATCAGGATCATCCATGGCTGATTCTGTTGCGTCTGCTGGAAGGCACCACCGGTACCACCCAGCATGCCTTGAACTTCCGTGGGTAACGCAATGCGCGCAATGGCCCGATCAATGGCCTGGCTGGCTTGATCCAAGCTGACCCCTTCGGCCAGGGAAAAACCGATATTTTCCACGGCAAACTGCCCTTGGTGGCTCACCCGGTCTTCTTCCAGGCTGCGCTCCCAGCGGGCAAAGCTGGACAAGGGCACCCGCGCGCCCTCGCTGGTAATCAGCTGAATCTGGTCGAGGGTTTCCGGGTACTCAGCGAACTTCGGATTGATCTCCATGACCACGCTGTATTGATTGAGGCTGTCGTAAATGGTCGACACCTGGCGCTGGCTAAAGGCGTTATTCAGCACAGCGGTGATCATGTTCATGTCCACGCCCAGGCGTTTGGCCACATCGCGGTCAACCACTAGACGAATCTGCTGAGTGCCTTCGGCCTCTTTGGCATCGATATCGGTCAGCTCTGGCAAGGCTCGCAACGCTTCACGTACGGGGGGCAACCAAGTGCGCAGGGCATCGAGGTCGCCTGACAGCAGCATGTACTCGTTTTCCGAGCTGCGCCCTTCTCGCCCGCCGATCTGCAGGTCCTGATCCGGCATCAGGAACATCCGCCCGCCCGGCACTTTCGGCACTGACTGGCGCAGGCGGTTGATTACCGCCTGGGCGTCGACCTTGCGCTCAGTAACTGGCTTCAAGCGCACAATCATAAAGGCGTTGTTGATGCCGCCACTGCCGCCAATAAACCCGGCCACGCTTTCTACTGCAGGATCGGCCAGCACGGCACGGCGATAAATCTCCATTTTCGGCTGCATCACCTGGAATGACAGACCGTCATCGCCGCGAATAAAGCCGATCAATTGGCCGGTGTCCTGCTGCGGCATAAAGGTTTTCGGCACGCTGACAAACAGGAAGATATTCAGCGCGATAGTGGCCAGCAGGCTGAACAACATCAGCAGCGAATGCTTGAGAGCCCAGTCCAGCCCACTTGCATAAAACGCCAGCACACGTGTCTGCACGGCCGCGCCCCAGCGTTGCATGATGCTGGGCGGGCGTTCAACGGTGTCGGCCTTGAGCCAGCGCGCACAGAGCATCGGCGTCAGCGTCAGCGACACCAGCAGGGAGATCACGATGGCCACGGCCAGGGTGATGGAAAACTCGCGGAACAGCCGCTCGACGATGCCGCCCATGAACAGGATCGAGATAAACACCGCGACCAGCGACAGGTTCATCGCCAGCAGGGTGAAGCCTACCTCGCGCGCGCCCTTGAACGCCGCCACCATGGGCGTTTCACCGGCCTCGATATGCCGCGAAATGTTTTCCAAAACGACGATGGCGTCGTCCACCACTAGGCCGGTGGCGATAATCAGCGCCATCAGTGACAGGTTGTTCAGGGAGAAATCCAGCAGGTACATCACCGCAAACGTGCCGACCAGCGACACCGGCACGGCCAGGGCCGGAATCAGCGCTGCGCGCCAACGGCCAAGGAAGGCGAACACCACCAGTATCACCAACACCACGGCGATCAGCAGGGTTTGCTCGGCCTCATGCAGGGTGGCGCGAATCACTGGCGAGCGGTCCATCGCCACTTCCAACTCGATACTGGCGGGGATCACCGCGCGCAAGGCCGGCAACTGCTCGCGAATGCCAGCAATGGTTTCAATGATATTGGCTCCGGTCTGCCGGTTGATGACCAGCAGCACCGCCTGCTCATCGTTGAAGAAACCGCTGTTGTAGCGGTCCTCGACACCATCGGTGACGCTCGCGACATCGCCCAGTCGCACGGCTGCGCCGTCCTGGTAGCGAATGATCAGCGGCAGGTAATCGGCGGCTTTCTCCAGCTGATCGCTGGCCTGTACTTGCCAGTGCCGCTCGGCATCTTCCACCGCACCTTTCGGCCGTTTGGCGTTGGCCGCGCTGATGCTCTGGCGCACGTCATCCAGGGCGATGCCGTACTGATCGAGCAAGCGTGGCTCCAGCGCCACACGCACGGCAGGCAAGGAACTGCCGCCGATCTGCACTTCACCCACACCGGTGACCTGGGCGAGCTTCTGCGCCAGGATGGTCGAAGCCACGTCATACAGCTGGCCCTTGTTGAGCACGTCGCTGGTCAGCGACAGCACCATGATCGGCGCTTGCGACGGGTTGATCTTGGCGTAGGTCGGCATGCTACGCATGCCACTGGGCAGCAGCTCGCGTGAGGCATTGATGGCCGCTTGCACTTCGCGGGCGGCGGCGTTGATGTCCCGATCCAGGTCAAACTGGATCATGATCCGCGTGCTGCCCTGGCTGCTGCGGCTGTTCATCTGGCTGATGCCAGCAATGGTGCCGAGTGAGCGTTCCAGCGGTGTGGCCACACTCGACGCCATGATCTGCGGGCTGGCCCCGGGCAGGCTCGCCTGCACGGTGATCGTGGGGAAATCCATCTGCGGCAGCGGCGCGACCGGCAGCAAACCAAAGCTGACGCCGCCGAGCAGCAGAATCGCCAGGCTCAGCAGCAAGGTCGCCACCGGCCGGCGGATAAAGGGCGCAGAGAGGTTCATCGGCTGACCACTAGCCCTGCCGCGCTACGGCCGCTAATGCGCCGCGACAGGCGATCGAAGTACAGGTAAATCACCGGTGTGGTGAACAACGTAAGGATCTGGCTTAGCAGCAAACCGCCGACCATCACCAGGCCCAGCGGTTGACGCAGTTCAGCGCCGGAGCCGGTGGCCAGCATCAGTGGAATCGCGCCAAACAGCGCAGCCAAGGTGGTCATCAGAATCGGCCGAAAGCGCAGCAGCGCCGCCTGGTAGATCGCCGCTTCCGGCTGCATGCCCTGGTTGCGTTCGGCGTCTAGGGCGAAGTCGATCATCATGATCGCGTTCTTCTTGACGATGCCGATCAGCAGAATGATGCCGATGATCGCAATCAGCCCCAGCTCGTTGCCGCTGATCAGCAACGCCAGCAGCGCGCCAACCCCCGCCGAGGGCAAGGTGGAGAGAATGGTGATCGGGTGGATGTAGCTCTCGTAAAGCACGCCAAGCACGATGTACATGGTGACGATGGCCGCGAGAATCAGCAGCAAGGTGCTCGACAAGGACGCACGAAAGGCTTCTGCAGCGCCCTGGAAGCGCGTCTGTACCGCCGGCGGAATGCCGATCTGCTGTTCGACCCGCTCGATCACTGCCACCGCCTCGCCCAGCGATACACCGCTGGCCAGGTTGAATGACAGCGTGGCGGCCGGGAATTGGCCGATGTGGTTGATCAACAGGCTGGCGGCGCGTTCCTCGACTTGGGCCAGGGTCGACAGCGCGACCTGCTGGCCGTCGGCGGCCTTGACGTGAATCTGCCGCAACGCCGCCGGGCCAATGCTGCCGGCGTTCTCACTCTCCAGCACAACACGGTACTGGCTGGACTGGGTGTAGATGGTGGATATCTGCCTCTGACCGAAGGCGTCGTAGAGTGCGTTGTCGATATCGGCAATGCTCACGCCAAGGCGCCCTGCCATATCGCGGTCGATCTGCAGAAACACCTGCAGCCCACGGTTCTGCAGGTCGCTGGCCACGTCAGTCAGCTCCGGCTGCTCGCGCAGCGCACTGACCAGCTTGGGCACCCACTCTTCCAGCAGGCTGATATCCGGCGACTCCATGCTGAACTGGAACTGCGTGCGACTGACCCGATCCTCGATGGAAAGGTCCTGCACCGGCTGCAGATACAGCTCAATGCCAGGAATCCGCGCCAGTTCCGGGCGCAGCCGTTCGATAATCTGGCTGGCGCTGACATCGCGCTCGGCCCGTGGCGTCAGGTTGATCAGCAGGCGCCCGCTATTGAGTGTTGGATTGTCACCGTCCACGCCGATGTAGGACGACAGGCTGGCCACGGCCGGGTCCTGCAGTATCACTTCGGCCAGGCGTTGCTGACGCTCGCTCATGGCGCGGAAGGAAATCGACTGCGGCGCCTCGGAAATGCCTTGGATCACCCCGGTGTCCTGCACCGGGAAAAAGCCTTTGGGCACGACGAGGTAGAGCACTACGGTCAACGCCAGCGTGCCGATGGCTACCAGCAGGGTCAGCGGCTGATGCTTGAGCACCCAGGTCAGCCATACGCCGTAACGGGCGATCATGCCGTCGATTACCGCTCCAGCGGCGCGGTAGAAACGCCCTTCTTCCTCGGGCTTTTCCGCCTTGAGCAAGCGCGCGCACATCATCGGCGTCAGGGTCAGCGATACCACCAGGGAAATCAGAATGGCTACCGCCAGGGTGATGGCAAATTCGCGGAACAAGCGCCCCACCACATCGGCCATAAACAGCAGCGGAATCAGCACGGCAATCAAGGAAATAGTCAGCGACACCAGGGTAAAGCCGATTTGTTTGGCGCCTTTGAGCGCCGCATTTAGCGGCGTTTCGCCCTCTTCCAGGTGGCGGGCGATGTTCTCCAGCATGACGATGGCATCGTCCACCACAAAGCCGGTGGCGATGGTCAGCGCCATCAGCGTCAAGTTGTTGATGGTGAAACCGGCCAGGTACATCACACCAAAGGTGCCGATCAACGACAGTGGCACGACGATGGACGGGATGATGGTCGCCGACACCTTGCGCAAAAACAGGAAGGTCACCAGCACCACCAGGGCAATGGCCAGCAGCAATTCATGCTGCACACCCTTGACCGCTGCCCGGATGGTTTCGGTACGGTCGGTCAGTACGCTGACTTCCACGCTGGCCGGCAGGCCCTGGGTCAGATGGGGCAAAAGCGTCTGAATGCGGTCGACCACATCAATCACGTTGGCTCCGGGCTGGCGTTGCACGTTGACCAGCACCGCCTCATTACGGTTGGCCCAGGCGGCCAGGCGCAGGTTTTCCGCGCCGTCGATAATCTCGGCGACATCTTTAAGGCGCAGCGTGGCGCCGTCCTTGTACCCGAGGATCAACTCGCGGTATTCGTCGACGGATTTCAGCTGATCGTTGGCATCCAGCTGCGACACACGCGTCGGGCCGTCGAAGTTGCCCTTGGGCTGATTGACGTTGCTGGCGGTGATCAGCGTACGCACATCGCTGAGGTTCAAGCCATAGGAAGCCAGCGCTTCCGGGTTAACCCGCAATCGCACGGCCGGGCGTTGCCCACCGGCCAAGCTGACCAAGCCAACACCGCTGGTTTGCGCGAGCTTTTGCGCCAGGCGGGTATCGACCAGGTCAAACACCTGCGGCAGCGGCAAAGTGTTCGAGCGGATGGCCAGGGTCAGTATCGGTGTGTCGGCCGGGTTGACCTTGTTGTACACCGGCGGCGCGGGTAAATCGTCGGGCAGCAGATTGCTTGCGCCATTGATCGCGGCCTGCACTTCCTGTTCGGCGACATCCAGCTTCACTTCCAGGTTAAAACGCAGGGTGATTACCGAGGCGCCGCCGGAGCTGGTCGAGGACATCTGTTTCAGTCCGGCCATCTGACCGAACTGACGCTCCAGCGGCGCAGTGACTGCACTGGTCATCACATCCGGGCTGGCGCCGGGATAGAGGGTCATTACCCGGATGGTCGGGTAATCCACTTCCGGCAGCGCCGAGACGGGCAGCAATCGGTAGGCAATCAGACCGCTCAGGAAGATCGCCAGCATGATCAGCGTGGTGGCGACCGGGCGCAGGATAAACAGGCGAGAGGCGTTCATTGGGCGCGCGGTGCTCGTTTGCCTTCAGGCGTTGCCGGCGCGGTCTGGGCGGCGGCCGGTGTGTCGCCAATCACCTCAACCTTGTTGCCGGAGCGCAAACGGTCAGTGCCTTCAAGCACCAGGCGATCCCCGGCCTTGAGCCCCTGCTCGACCACACTGAGCTGGCCGTCACTGGCGCCAACGCTGATCGGCGTCAGCTGCACCTTGTCTTCAGCGTCCACCACATAGGCGAAGGTGCCGCTGGCGCCGAACTGCAGTGCGGCGGCCGGCATAAGGGTGACGTTTTGCAGGGTTTTCACCCGCAGGCGCACGTTGACGAACTGGTTGGGGAACAGCATTTCTTCGGCGTTGGCGAAACGCGCTTTGAGCTTGACCGTACCAGTGGCGGTATCGATCAGGTTGTCGACGCTCTCCAGCTCGCCTTCGGCCAATTTGAGTTTTTCACTGCGGTCCCAGGCCTCGACCGCGAGGGTTTCGCCTGCGCGCAGCTGCTGCACCACCGCCGGCAACTCGGCTTCGGGCAGGGTGAACATCACGGCAATCGGCAGGGTTTGGGTAATCACCACCAGAGGCAGTGCATCGCCACTGCTGACCAAGTTGCCCACGTCAGCCTGACGGATACCCAGGCGACCGGTAATCGGTGCACGAATCTGGGTGAACTCCAGGTTCAGCCGCGCGGTGGCGACATCCGCTTGCAGGCTCTTGATCCCGCCCCGGTACTGGTTGACCAGAGATTCCTGAGTGTCGAGGGTCTGTTTGGCAATCGAATCTTCGGCGTACAGACCGCGGTAACGCGCCAGGTCCAACTCGGCATTGCGCAGTTGCGCTTGGCTTTCCTGCAAGGCGCCCTGGGCCTGCTGCAAGGCGATTTCATAAGAGCGCGGATCGATAACCGCTAGCAAGTCGCCGGCGTTGACCTGTTGGCCGTCCTTAAACAGCAGCTTGACTAGCTCACCTTCGACCCGGCCGCGCACATTCACCGTGTTATAGGCGGTGACGGTACCCAAGGCCTTGAGCTCAACCGGGAAATCACCTTGCGTCACGTTGGCAACACGCACGGGCACCGGCCCACCATCGCGCCACGGCCCACCCCGTGCGGGCGCCTCCGGCGGGCTGGGCCAGAACCACCACAACAGTAAGGCAAGAACTACCAGCGCAAGCGAGCCGACCAGCCATTGGCGCGACAGGTTACGAGGACGGGTGGTGAGCTGTGTATCAGGCATGGCGACAATCACTTCCTTGGGGAGCGTGAACGATATTCACTATCAGCCACCCTGCAAAGCCTCTTTACCGCCTATTTACCTTTTCCTTACGTAACTAAATGTCTGATCCGAATAGAAAATTGCCGGAACAGTAGTAAACGCTGCGAGGCGATGGCCCGTAAGTGATGGCAGGCAGAAATAAAAACGGCCTGCAAAGCAGGCCGTTGGCACAACGTAAACAGCTGTTACTGAAGCGCAGCCATCGCAGCGGCGTAGTTCGGCTCGTCAGCAATTTCGCCAACCAGCTCGCTGTGCAGCACCTTGTCGTTTTCATCCAGCACCACCACAGCGCGGGCAGCAACACCCACCAGCGGACCGCTGGCGATGGCCACACCGTAGTTCTGCAGGAAGTCAGCACCACGCATGGTCGAAAGGTTGATCACGTTTTCCAGACCTTCAGCACCGCAGAAACGCGCCTGAGCAAATGGCAGGTCAGTGGAAATGCACAGCACCACGGTGTTGGCCAGCTTGCTGGCACCGGCGTTGAACGTACGCACGGAGGTGGCGCAGGTTGGGGTATCAACACTTGGGAAAATGTTCAGGACTTTGCGCTTGCCGGCCAGGCTGGCCAGGCTCACGTCGCTCAGGTCGCCGGCAACCAGGCTAAACGCCGGCGCTTGCTGACCAACCTGCGGCAGTTGACCGGTAACTTCAACCGGGGAACCTTTGAGGGTGACTTGTGCCATTGGAAACGATCCTTATCAGTGGATTTGAGGGGCGGTGAACAAGTAAGGGCGCGAACCGGCCAAATGGCAAGCACGCGCCCCTGCAAAGAGGGCAAGCAGAGCTGACCGTTGAGTCAGACTACCCTGCGCGCCCAGGCGACACATCAATTTTTTGCGAAGTGATCCTTGGTCAGCTTGACCACGATCGGACTGAGCAACAGCAGCGACAACAGGTTAGGAATCGCCATCAGACCGTTGAGGGTATCGGCCACCAGCCAAGCGAAGTCCAGCTGGGCAATCGCACCGAACGGCACGGCTACCACCCAGAGAATGCGGAACGGCAGGATCGACTTGGTGCCGACCATGTATTCCCAGCACTTCTCACCGAAGTAGCTCCAGCCGAGGATGGTGGTAAAAGCAAACACCACCAGGGCCAACGTCAGGATATAACCGCCGACGCCTGGCATCGCCTGTTCGAAAGCTGCTGCCGACAGCGCTGCACCGCTGGCACCGCTGGTCCACACGCCGGAGGTGATGATCGCCAGGCCAGTCATCGAGCAGATGATGATGGTGTCGATGAAGGTCCCGAGCATGCCGATCATCCCCGAACGTACCGGGCTGTTGGTGGTGCCAGCCGCCTGAGCGATACCTGCAGTACCCAGACCTGCTTCGTTGGAGAAAATACCGCGCGCCACACCGAAGCGAATCGCCGCCATCACCGCCGCACCGGCAAAACCACCGGTAGCAGCTATAGGGGTAAAAGCGTAGGTGAAGATCATTTCAAAGGCTTTGGGGATTTCCGATGCATTGACCACCAACACCACCATGGCGGCGATGATGTAGGCCACGCACATAAAGGGCACCAGGGTCGCTGCGACCTTACCGATACGCTTGATGCCGCCGAGGATCACCATGCCGACAATCACCATGGTCACCACACCGGTAACCCACAGCGGAATGTTGAAGGTGGTCTGCAGGGCTGCAGCCATGCTGTTGACCTGCACCATATTGCCGATGCCGAAACCGGCAAAGCCGCCGAAGATGGCGAACGCGGTACCCAGCCACAGCCACTTCTTGCCCAGGCCATTCTTGATCGCGTACATCGGACCGCCGACGTGCTCGCCGCGCTCATCCTTCTCGCGGTAATGCACCGCCAGCACCACTTCGCAGTACTTAGTGGCCATACCGACCAGTGCGGTACACCACATCCAGAACAATGCACCCGGGCCGCCGAGGAAAATCGCGGTGGCCACACCGGCGATATTGCCGGTACCGACAGTGGCGGCCAGGCAGGTCATCAGGGCCTGGAACGGGCTGATTTCACCGCTCTCGGCATCACCTTTCTGACGGCCTTGCCACATCAGTTTGAAGCCCGCGCCGATCTTGCTCAGCGGCATAAATTTCAGGCGCAACATGAGGAACAGACCGGTGCCGAGAATCAGCACCAGCATGGGCGGGCCCCAGACCACGCCATTGAGTTGATTGACCAGGGTGTTGACGAATTCCATGCTCATTTCCTTATTCTTGTAGTGAACGCGAGGTGGGTAGCCTTCGCTTGTCCGATTGCCGGGTAGGCCAAACTGATGAGCAGAACGCGAACCGGGTTGGCGCGCCTGCAAACAGCGGATCGGGCTATACCAGCCAGCACAACGACTGCCCGGTATCAGCGGCGGTCAGTATATGAAGACTGTGATAGTGGTTTTCACTGTTTAGATTTCAACGCTCAGACGTTTTGAGCGAGGGGCGCAATTTAAACGCGAATTAACAGGCTTAATCCAGCGTCCTCCCGCAGAAACATGGCCTAGAAATCGCGCCGATAGAACAAATCCAGAGAGCTCGCCAACCCGCTGGCAGCCTCTAGGTAGAGCCGTCGGCTCAGTTCATAGCGCAACGCAATGGTATTCGCCGGTTCGAACACCCCCACGCCGTAGCGCAGGCTCAACCGCTCCGAGAGATTGCCGC
Organism: Pseudomonas sp. 9AZ; assembly: GCF_902506525.1. Taxonomy (NCBI): domain Bacteria; kingdom Pseudomonadati; phylum Pseudomonadota; class Gammaproteobacteria; order Pseudomonadales; family Pseudomonadaceae; genus Pseudomonas; species Pseudomonas sp. 9AZ. The sequence goes on along the minus strand of NZ_LR733840.1, from coordinate 2,269,988 downwards.
TGGCGACCACGCTGGTGGTTACCCCAGAACCCTGGGTATCGAGTTGAAAATCACTGATACCCAAGCCCTGCGCCAGGTTATTGACCAACGGTGCACTGCCGGCCATCCCCAGGGCCAGCGCAGCTTGTGCCAGCATCGTATTGTCACCACCACCCTGCCCCAGTGGCCGCCCCATAACCAGGTAAGACAACGCCTGCTCCTGACTCATGGCCGGTTCGGAAAACACCGTACTGGTCGGTTGCGCGGCATTGCCACTGAGGCGTAAACCAGCCGTCACGCCATCTACCTGGCGCACAGCCTCGATATCAAGAAATGGCTGATCAATCGGCCCGGCGAACAGCAGGCGTGCGCGGCGTACATTCAGTCGCTGGCCGTAGGCGCGGAAACGGCCCTTGTTCAGGCTCAGCTCACCGCGTGTATCCAGGTCATTGCCAATGTGTACGCGCCCCAGCAGCTCGGCATCCAGTCCAAAGCCGCTGAAGGTGAGGCGCTGTTGACCCACTTCAACGTCAACATCCATGGCGATGGCCGTCGCCTGCTGCTGCGGGCTGTCGCGCCCTACTACTTGGGCGTCACTGGACACCTGTACCGTCGAGGGCGGCAACTCGCGCACCTCAATCTTGCCGCTGGGGATCAGGACCTTGCCGGCCAGCGACAGCTGCTCATCACGCAGGCTTAAACGCAGATCCGGTTCGACCTCCAGCGCGGCATAGGGCTCAACAGTGACCGGTAGACGACTGCCTCGCAGCTGCATGTTCGCCACCAGCCCATCGGCCCAGCTCAGCTCGCCATTCAGACTGCCCTGCCCTTGCTCACCGCTGCGCCAATCGCCCTCCAGCAGCAACCGCTCGCCTGCGATCTGCGCCTGCAGTTGCAGCTGCTCGATGTTCATCGGCAGTTCAGCGCCGCTTATTTCGCCATTCAGCACGCGCAGGTTGCCATTGATCTGCGGTGCCAACAGCCCGCCCGACAATGTGCCCGCGCCATTCAGTTGCCCAGCGATACGCTCGACCATCGGCACAAACGGACGCGCCAGGGCCAGGTCCAGACCATTGAGGCGGAAGCTGCCAGACAACGGCTTGCTCGCCGGACGCGGATCCAGTTGAGCCTGCAGCGACAGCTCGCCAATGGTTGGGCCACGCAGCTCCAGCAGGCTATCGATGCGCTGCGGGCGCAACTGTGTACTCAGGCGCAGGCTGTCGTAGGCAAACTCCAGCCACTGCTGCTGATCACGAATGCGCCAGATGCCCCTGCCGGCATCCAGTTCCAGGCTGCCATTCGGACCGCTGGCCGGCATATCGAGCTGCAGCCGACCATTGAGCTCACCCTGCCAGCTGAAATCCTTCGGCCACAGCGCCGCCAAGCTCTCCATGGGGAAGTTGCTCAGCTGGTAGTTGAGCTTGGGCTGCGGCAGCAGGCGCTGCTCCGTGCCGCACAGACTGGCCTCGCCAGAACGCCAGCAATGCGCGCCCAGGCTGAGCTGCCCATTGGCCAGCCGCACCAGCGTGGCCGGCTGTTGCAGGCGCCAATCCTGGCCACCGCTTTGCACCTCGCCACTACTCAGGCTGCCGCGCCAGTTACCCTTGTCCAGCTTGCCGGCCAGGGCCAGTTGGCTTTGCAATAAGGGACCTTGCAGGTGCAGCTCAAGACTTTGCTGCTGCTGATCACCGGCGGCAGTGACATCCAGGCGCCCTAACTCCGTTTCGCCCAGTTGAATACCCAATGCCTCCAGGGTGATTCGGCCACGCTGGGCGCTGCTCAGGCTGGCATCGAGTTTGAGCTGTTGCAGACGTTGATCGTCATAGGCCAGGCGCTGACCTTGCAGCTGCAACTGGCCCTGGGGGGCTTGCAGGTTGCCGGCCAGATCCAGCTGGCCATTGAGCTGCCCCTGTAAACCCGGCCACAGCTGACCCAGCCGCGGCATCGCCAGCAATAACTGGCCGCTCAGATGTTGCCGCAAGGCGGCCTTGCCACTGATGCGGTTATCACCCAGACGCACATCCAGGGCACTCAGCTCGCCCTGCTCCAGACCGCCGGCAAACTTCGCCAGCAGCTTGGCCGGCTGACCACGCAGGCGGCCGGTGAGGTCGATGTCGGCGTTAAGGTTAAGCTGCTGATTGATCAAGCTGCCTGAGCTGTTCAAGGGGCCCGCCAGGCTGCCGGGTAACTCGGCCAGCCAGTAAGCCGGATCAAGCTGACTCAACTGCAGGCGCACATCCCAACTCAGCGGCTCGGCAAAACCCAAGCTGACCTGGCCTTCGGCGCGGCCTTGTCCGGCCTGCATACGCAGCTCTGGCAGATACAGCTTCTGTAGATCGCCACTCAGCGGGCTTTGCAGGCTAAACGCGCCGGCCGGTCCATCCAGCTCGGCAGCGAAATGCCCGAGGTAGTTGCCATTCTGATAAGCCAGCTCGCCATTAAGCACCCGCAACGCCACAGGCGCTGGCTCGTCCAGCGAATAAAGGCGCTGCCAGGGGAAGCTCTGCCAGTTGAAGCGGCTATCCAGGCTCAGACCTTGCTGCCAGTTCAGCTCGCCGCTGAGCTGTACCTGCTGCTCCGGTTCGGCGGTCAAGCTCAGGTTGCTGATGGCCGCGCCTTCAGCCTTGAGCAGCCCCGCCAGCGCCATAGCAATAGGCCCTTCAGTTGCTGGCAGGCTGGCACTGCCGATGATCTGATAGCCAGCCTGCAAATCGCCCTGGGCATTGAGCTCAACCTGCTCAAGGTTAAGGGTGTCGGGCAGCTCAGCGCTAGCTTTGAAGCTGGCGACCTGCAAACGCAGTTGCGCCGGCAGGTGCTCAGCCAATGGTTGCAGCCAGCCAGTCAGCTCACCTTGCAGATAGCCGCTGCTGCTGGCTGTCAGTTGCACGCGCTCGCGCAGTTCACCCTTGAGCTGCAGCGCCACCGGCCAGGCCTGTTGCTCGGGTGCTGGCAGTTGCAGTTGTCCGCTCAGTTGCAGCGGCCAGTTGCCTGAGGTTTGCAGCTGGCCCTGCACCGCCAGCTGCAGATCGGCGGTAGCCAGGCTGAGGCTGTCAATCTGAATACCCTTTGCAGTCCAGCGTGCAGCCAACTGCAAGCCTTGCAACTGTTCGACGCCATTAAGCTGCAGGCTGTCGATCTGCACCTGCCCCAGTTGCAACGCCAGCGGCAGGCTCAGGTCCGGCAGACTGAACGGCTGCCTGCTGGGCTGTTCATCGTCAGGGAAGACCAAGCTGATCGGCCCGCTGCGCAGTTGCTCGATACACAACGTCAGGCGTAACAGGCAGGTAGGCGACCAATCCAGGCTAGGCGCCATTACCTGCACGCTATTCTCGCCTTGTTGCCAGCGCAGCTGTGTCGCGCTCCAGCTACCGCCGAGGCGGCCATCGAAGTCGTCCACCTGCAAGCCCGGCACCTGCGCCAATAACCAGCGGCTGCCGCCCTGGGTGCCCAGTAGCAAGCTCAGGCTGATGGCCAGCACCAGCAGCAGGCCCAGCAGACTGAACAGCCCATAACGAAACCAGCGCTTCACAGTTCCGGCCCCATGGAAAAATGCAGGCGCACGCCGCCCTGGTCATCCAATGGATGCGCCAGATCCAGGCGCAACGGTCCGAGTGGTGATACCCAACGCACGCCCAGACCCACGGCACTTTTCAGCGACGGAAGCTGCAGCGAGTCAAAGGTATTGCCCTGATCGAAGAAGCTCGCCAAGCGCCAGCGCTCAGTCAGGCTGTATTGGTATTCCAGGCTGCTGGTAAAGAGGTAGCGCCCACCGATCTTGTCGCCGGCGCGGTTTTCCGGCGACAGGCTCTGGTAGTCATAGCCGCGCACGCTCTGGTCACCACCCGCGAAGAAGCGCAGGGACGGAGGCACCTTGGCAAACCCATCGGATTCAGTGCCACCCACCTGCACCCGCCCCAGCAGTCGATGGCGCTTGAGTACGGTGGTCAGACCCTTGAGTTGGATATTGCCGTGCAGCACATTGGCATCGGACAACAACCCCTTGGCCGCGCCGGACAGATCAAACTGCAGGCGGTAGCCGTGGTTGGGGTCGATCTGGTTATCACTCTGCAGGTAGGAATAACTCAGGCCTGGCATCAGCAGCGTGCTGGTCCCCGCGTCATCGCCCAGGTCGTACTCTTCGTGCTGCCATTTCAGCGACAACACGCGCTGCCAGCCGCTGTCGAGTTTGCTGTGCCATTCCGGGCCAAAGGTCAGCAGACGGCTGCTGCTGTCGGTATTGGCCAGGTCTTCGGCCTGATAGCCTCCGGCCACACGCAATTTATCGGTCAGCGGCGGATCGAGCGGCACGTCATACCACAGGCCAACATTCTGCCGCGGCGCCGACAGTTCGAACTCTGCGCCATAGCTATGCCCTTGCGGATTGGCCCAGTGCCGCGTCCAGTTGGCCCGGCCACGCGGCCCCACGTCGGTGGAAAAACCCAAGCCCAGGCCCATACTGCGTGGCTTGCGCGCCTGCAATTGAACCTGCACAGGGATCTGTTCACCACTGGCAGTACCGGGGTTGGCATCCAACTGCACCGACTCGAAATAACCACTGGAGCGCAGCGCCTGATACAGCTCGGCAATCAGTGCCGAGTCATAGGGCGTATCCGCCGGGAACGGCACCATGCGCTGCAGCAATTGCTCATCAAAGGGCGTATCGCCGACAAAACTCACCGCGCCCAGTTGATAGCGCGGGCCGCTGAGATAGATCAGTTCGATATCGGCAACCCCGGCCTCGGGGTCGATTGTGAGTTTTTGACGACTAAAGCGCCCGGCGAAGAAGCCATAACGCGAGGCCTGATTCTGAATTTCGCGTTTCGCGGCGTCGTACTGTCCGTGGTTAAGTTGTGCCCCACTACGCAATTGCGGGTCATTGGGCGTACGAAAGGCTCGCAGTTGCGCCGCTGGGCCTTCGACGCGCACCACCACATCACGCAAACGCACCGGTTCACCCGGCTGAATGCGTACGGTCAGGCGCGGTGTTGCGCCCTCGTTGACTTCAGTCGTGATCTGCGCCTGGTAGAAGCCCAGCGCCTGGGCGGCTTTCTCTGCCTGGTTTTCGGCGACCCGACGAAAGCGCTGCAAGGCTTCAGCATCACGCTCACCCAAGCTGCCGATGTAGCCCTCGATATTGCTTTTCAGCGCGCTGTTGGCCGGCTCAACCCGCACACGCAACTGTGCTTCGGCCAGGGCCGTAGCACTCAGCAGCAGAAGAAACAGCGCGGTGAAAAGGTGGAGAGAAACAGGCATGAGGGCGATGCTAGCACGAGCTCAGGGCCGACTTAGAGCACGAGTGCGGGCAAATAGTTGCGACTCGATGTGTCGGCAGACACACCGAGCAGGCCGTGATCAGGCACTGGCCTTGATTGCTAGTTGCGGACTTGGATGGAAGAAAACGTGCTCGATAATCGGGCCGATGGCCACCTCGCCGATTTCTTCGTACCCCTGGCGCTTGTAGAAATCCAGGTAATGCGAATTTCCGGTATCCAGCACCACGCCCTGAGAACTGGCGTCTTCGGCGCACCAGTTGTGCAGTGCTTCAAGCAGTTGCTCGCCAAGGTTTTTGCCCTGGTATTCCGGATGAATGCCCAGCAGCGGCAACACGTGGTAGGGCCCCGGCGGCAGGCAGGCGATCACTGCATCGTGGTATTCCAGATAGCGCTTGGTGCACCGGAAGCCGGTGGTCAGCAGCATGCGCATGCGCCAGCCCCAGCTTTCGGTGATGTCCATGCGCCGCTGTGGCGGAGCGATCAACGCCATGCCGATCAGTCGATCGTCGATAAGCAAGCCAATCGCCGGCAGGTCTTCGGCAAAGTGCTGCTGCACCAGCTCACGTACCGTGGCGCGCACGCGCTGGTCATAGCCTGGCCGCTCGGCTTCAAACAGGTAGGCAAAGGTGGGGTCGTGACGATAGGCGTGATACAGCAGCGAGCGTGCTTCGCGGGCATAGCCGCCATCGAGCATACGTACTTCGGCGAGACTGTTGGGCATCGAATTGACCTCTGTTGTTCTTGATTTACTGGGCCTGCAGCCACGTTAGCACCGCGCACCCTGCGCCGCCACAGGCTGGTCGGAAGGGCCGCTAATCGGCTAGCATCGCGGGCTTTCCAGAGCCACAGCCAGGACTGCCGCCCATGAAGATCGTCTCCTTCAATATCAACGGCCTGCGTGCACGCCCGCATCAACTGGCAGCATTGATCGAGAAACACCAGCCGGATGTGATCGGCCTGCAGGAAACCAAAGTTGCCGACGAGCAGTTCCCCGAGGCGGATATCCGTGAGCTCGGCTACCACGTGCACTACCATGGCCAGAAAGGCCATTACGGTGTCGCCCTACTCTCGCGCCAGGAACCACTGAGCCTGCACAAGGGCTTTCCCGGCGACGCCGAAGACGCGCAGCGACGTTTTATCTACGGCACCTTCGCCGATGCCCAAGGTAACCCGGTGACGGTGATGAACGGCTACTTTCCGCAAGGCGAAAGCCGCGACCATCCGACCAAGTTCCCGGCAAAACAGCGTTTCTATGCCGACCTGCAACAGCTGCTGCTGAGCCAGTTCAGCCCTGAGCAAGCGCTGGTGGTGATGGGTGATATCAATATTTCGCCGGAAGACTGCGACATCGGCATTGGTGAGCCTAATCGTCTGCGCTGGCTGAAAACCGGCAAATGCAGCTTTCTGCCAGAAGAGCGCGAGTGGCTGGCCACCCTAAAGAACTGGGGCCTGGTTGACAGCTTCCGCCACCTCAACCCCACAGTGAATGACCGTTTCAGTTGGTTTGATTACCGCAGCCGGGGTTTTGAGGATGAACCCAAGCGCGGTCTGCGCATCGACGTGATTCTCGCCTCTCAGGCTTTGCAGGCGCGGATCAAGGACGCCGGCGTCGACTACGACCTGCGCGGCATGGAAAAGCCATCGGACCATGCCCCCATCTGGCTTGAATTGGCTCAGTAAGCCTGCAATAGAGCCTTCATATAGATAAGTGACTGTCATATTGCAGTCACTTTTTTGTCTTATCGTCGCGGCACTTTCACTCACCCATATAAGGTGTTTGCCGCATGCTGCGCGCCTCCTCTGCCTTCGAACGTGACACCTGGATTCGCACCATCAGCTTTTTGCTGCTCGGCTCCATCTGCTACGCCCTGCCCTGGTCAGTATTTGCCGCCCTGCCAGTTCCAAGCGACAACGGCAGCGTATTGCGCATACAGGGCTCAAACACCATTGGTGCGCGGCTGGGCCCGGCATTGGTCAAAGGCCTGCTCGAGGAACAAGGCCTGAGCGCAATCCGCATCGAAGCAGGCAATGCAGAAAACGAGCAGACAATCATCGGCAAAACCACCGATGGCCGCAGTGTGAGCATCGAAGTAGCGGCCCATGGTTCGGGCACTGGGTTTACCTCACTGGCCGACGGCAGTGCTGAACTGGCGGCCTCTTCCCGGCCGATCAAAGACAGTGAAGCCACTAGCCTGCTGAACTTGGGCGACCTGAAAAGCGCCAGCGCCGAGCAGATCATCGCCCTCGATGGCCTGGCTATTATCCTGCACCCGAATAACCCGCTGGGGGCGCTGAACACGGCACAACTGGCACAGATATTCGCTGGCGAGATCAGCAACTGGTCGCAACTCGGCGCTCCGGCTGGCGCCATCACCCTGTACGCCCGGGATGATAAATCCGGCACCTTCGACACGTTCAAGGAGCTGGTGCTGAGCGCCAACGGCAAAGCCTTGGCGGCCAGCGCCAAACGCTTTGAGTCGAGTGAAAAACTCTCAGACGCAGTCAGCCAGGACCCTAATGGCATCGGCTTTATTGGTCTGCCGTATATCCGCCAGGCCAAAGCGCTGGCGATTGCCGCGGGTGATTCGCAACCCATGCTGCCAAGCCTGACCCTGATCGCCACCGAGGATTACCCGCTGTCGCGACGGTTGTTCTTCTACAACCAGCCAGAGTTGAGCAACCCTTGGGGACGCGCTCTGGTGCAGTTTGCTCATAGTCCGCGCGGCCAGGCGATCGTTGAACAGAGCGGATTTATTGCGCAGACCGTTCAAGCGGTAAAAATCCCCGTAAACCCGCAGATGCCGGCGAATTACCAAGAGCTGGCCGAGAATGCGCAACGTCTGTCGGTAAACTTCCGTTTTCAGGAAGGCAGCGCCACTCTCGACAATAAAGCCCTGCGTGATCTCAACCGGCTGATGACCTACCTAAACGAGCAGAACAAACTGCGCGATAAAGTGGTGCTGGTTGGGTTTGGCGATACCAAAGCTGATACCGCCCGCGCTGAACTGCTGTCGAAACTGCGCGCCATGGCAGTGCGCCGTGAACTGAACAAAGGTGGCGTGATCTTCCGCGACATCATCGGCCTGGGTGATGAGCTGCCAGTGGCCGCCAACAGCGGTGATGACGGGCGGATCAAGAACCGCCGGGTAGAAGTCTGGGTTTATTAAGCCTGGCTCAGCCCCGGCGTTGTTTGCAGGTATTGCTGCATTAGGCAGTGATTAACAACGCCGAGTGGCTAAGCTGAACAAACTTTCTCGCCTCTACTTGAGGTTCTGCCATGCTCGCTACACCTCTGCGGTTGATCCTGCTACTGGCACTGCTGGTCGTACAAACCGTCCAGGCCGAGGTGTTCCGCGTGTTTGGCGCACACGATGGCTTCCCCAAATACTTTGAGGAGGATGGTGAGGCCAAGGGCATTGTCGTGGACATCAGTAAACACTGCCTGAACCAGATGCAGGTGCCCTACCAGATCCAGCTGCTGCCATGGAAACGCGCATACACCATGGCCGAACGCAGCGAAGGCGGCGTAATTGGTTTGTCGATCAGTGATGAGCGCCTGGCTCTGTTCGATTTTTCCGAAGCAATTTTCACCGAACATATCGTGCTGGTGGTGCAGAAAGGCCGCGAGTTTGCCTACCAGAACATCACTGACCTGAAAGACAAGCTGATCGGCGCCACTATCGGCACCAGCTATGGCACTGCCTATGACGAAGCCGTGGCTAACGGCACCCTGACCATCGTCGGCTTCAATGACACTCGCAGCGGTCTGGGCATGCTGCAGCGCGGGCGCATTGATGCGATCCTGGTCGGCTCCAGCGTTGATATCAGCCGGCTCGCCCAGAGCTGGCCTGGCTTGCAGCCCGATGCCTTCACAACGTTGCCAGTGCCGTTCAAGAGTGACAGCAAACACATGGGCATCGCCAAAACACTGAAGATGGGCTGGTTCCTCGAGCAGTTCAATCAGTGCCTGAAGAATGGCCACGAGACGGGCATTTTTGCCCCAATCATCTACCAATACAGCAACTAAATCGCCCGCTCAGGTGCTTGCCAAGTTTGCTGCGAGGGCCTAATGCTTAGGCCATGTCTGTGGTGATTTTCGAGATACACAGCCTTTCAGGAGCATTGATCGTTTGAGCTCACCGAGCATCGTTATCGAGCCGCTGGCGCAGCGCGGCAAGCTGCGTTGGCAAGTGCGCATGGGCCGACGCAGCCTGATCTTCCATCAGGAGCAGGCCGCTCGTGCCTTCGCTGCGCAAATGCATATGCGTTTGCTCTGGCTGCAAGAGCATGCCAACCCAGATGATGAGTTCGCCCCGCCGGGCAAATCGTACGAATAACCTGTGCTTTCTTTGCTAAGGGCTTTAGCCGCGATACGTTCACGATCAATCGCGGCTAAAGGCCTTCCCACATAGCCTGACAAACAACTACAGAGCATGCCTAAAACAGCACTGCCCACAATGCACAAGGCCCGCAATTGCGGGCCTTGTGCGTTTTCAGTGACGTGCCCAGCGCCTTAGCGGCTGGCTTTCATCACATCCTTGGACACGTACTTGCCGATCTCGAACTTGCCGATCGCCGCGCGATGCACTTCGTCCGGGCCGTCAGCCAGACGCAGGGTGCGCTGCATGGCGTACCAGTAGGCCAGCGGGAAGTCGTTGGAAACCCCAGCGCCGCCGTGAATCTGGATGGCGCGGTCAATCACTTTCAGCGCCACGTTCGGTGCGACCACCTTGATCTGGGCGATCTCACTGGCGGCAATCTTGTTACCCACGGTGTCCATCATGTACGCCGCGTTCAGCGTCAGCAGACGTGCCATGTTGATTTCCATGCGCGAGTCGGCGATGTGATCAATGTTGCCGCCCAGACGCGCCAGCGGTTTGCCAAAGGCGGTGCGGCTGATGGAGCGCTCGCACATCAACTTCAGTGCGCGCTCGGCCATGCCGATGGAGCGCATGCAGTGGTGAATACGGCCTGGGCCAAGGCGACCCTGGGCAATTTCGAAGCCACGGCCCTCACCCAGCAGCACGTTTTCGTAAGGTACACGGACGTTTTCGAACAGTACTTCGGCATGGCCGTGCGGTGCATCGTCGTAACCGAACACCGGCAGCGGACGCAGCACTTTCACGCCGGGGGCGTCCATCGGCACCAGAATCATCGAGTGCTGTGCATGGCGCGGGCCATCCGGATTGGTCAGGCCCATGAAGATCATGATTTTGCAGCGCGGGTCGCAAGCGCCCGATGTCCACCATTTGCGGCCGTTGATCACCCACTCATCGCCCTGGCGCACGGCGCTGGCCTGCATATTGGTGGCATCGGAGGACGCTACACCGGGCTCGGTCATGGCGAAGGCGGAACGGATGGTGCCGTCCAGCAGCGGCTTGAGCCACTGCTCTTTCTGCGCTTCGTTGGCATAGCGCACCAACACTTCCATGTTGCCGGTATCCGGCGCAGCGCAGTTGAACGGCTCGGCACCGATCAACGAGCTGCCCATGATTTCCGCCAGCGGCGCGTATTCAGTGTTGGTCAGGCCGGCACCCAGCTCGGACTCCGGCAGAAACAGGTTCCACAGGCCTTCGGCTTTAGCCTTGGCTTTCAACTCTTCCATGATCGCAGTGGGCTGCCAGCGATCGCCTTCATTGACCTGCTGCTCGAACACGGCTTCGGCTGGATAGACATGGGTCTCCATAAACGCGGTGACGCGCTCACGCAGCTGCTGAACCTTGGGGGAGTAGGCGAAATCCATGATGGCTACCTTCTGACGCTGATTTTTGGGGAATTCGGTGAAGTGGAAATGATGCTAGAACAGGGCTTAGGATTTATCTAATCTATTCTCGCTGTGTATAAACATTCATCACCGATATATGATCCACTGATACCGACAACCTGCGGAGCGAGCGTGTAATGAATCTGAACAAGGTCGACCTCAACCTCTTTGTCGTCTTCGATGCCATCTACACCGAGGCCAATCTAACCCGCGCCGGACAGATCGTCGGTATTACCCAGCCCGCCGTCTCCAACGCTCTGGCTCGCCTGCGGGAAACCTTCAATGACCCGCTGTTTGTACGCACCGCCCAAGGGATGGTGCCTACGCCAATGGCGCAGAACATCATCGGCCCGGTGCGCAACGCGCTGCAGCAACTGCGCATTTCCGTGCAGGAAAGCCGCATCTTCAACCCGGCGCAGGCCAACAAGACCTTCCGCATCAGCATGACTGACCTCACCGAGGCCATCATCCTGCCGCCGCTGTTCCAGCGCCTGCGCCGCATGGCACCTAACGTAAACATTGAAAGCATGCTCGCGCGGCGCCGCGAAACCACCAAGGAGCTGGCTGCTGGCCGCCTGGATTTTGCGGTGGACGCACCACTTAACACTGATCCCCAGGTGCGCCACGTCAAGCTGATGGAAGACCGTTACGTCTGCGCCCTGCGCCGTGGCCATCCGCTGACCAAAGACAAGATCAGCCTCGACGAATACATGGGCCTGACCCATATCCATATTTCCAGCCGGCGCAGTGGTTTGGGGCACGTTGACTTGGCTCTGGGCCGCATGGGCATCCAGCGCAAGATTGCCCTGCGCTCGCAGCATTACCTGATGGCCACCACTGTGCTGCAGAGCACAGACATGGCCATGACCGTGCCAGAGCGCTTTGCCCGTCGCAATGACCTGCATTTTGTCGAGTTGCCGATCAAGGACATGACGCCACTGGAAACCCACCTGTACTGGCACGAAAGCACCGATCAAGATCCAGCCAATCGCTGGATGCGCGAACAGATCATCGAAATTGCCCAGCAAGCGATTGCCTTGGAGAAAAAAGCCGAGAAGGCTCAGGCCTGATGCCATTGGCCAGCACGCGTACGCCACTGCGGGTGCTGTTTATCTGCGCCAAGAACCGCTTGCGCAGCCCCACCGCCGAAAAGATTTTCGCCAATTGGCCTGGGGTAGAAACCGCCTCGGCTGGGGTTAACCGCGATGCTGACAACCCGGTCAGCCCCGAACTGCTCGAGTGGGCCGAGTTGATCCTGGTGATGGAAAGCCGCCATCGGCGCAAACTGGCGGAAAAGTTTCGCCGCCAGCTTGGTAACAAGCCCATCTACAACCTGAATATCCCCGACGATTACGCGTATATGGACCCCGCGCTGGTAAACGTGCTGCAACAACGCGTACCTCCCTACCTTTCTAGATAAGCGCCGTAAGCCTTTATCGAATAACAGTTTTCAGCCCATAAATCCGCATCAGGTTTGATCAACCCAATCACGCAGCATGCGCTCTGGTTGACTACAGACGCTCACAGGCTTACGTTAACGTAAAGGTAAACAAGAGCGCTGCTGCATGTCCGCCACCACCTACTCCATTTCCGAACTGGCCCGCGAGTTGGATATCACCACCCGCGCCATTCGTTTCTATGAAGAACAGCAGATGCTCAGTCCCGAGCGTCGCGGTCAGGAGCGCATCTACACCGCCAAGGACAAGGTCACCCTCAAGCTGATCCTGCGCGGCAAGCGCATCGGCTTTTCCCTGGCCGAGTGCAAGGAACTTATCGAGCTGTACGACCCGGTGCACGGCAATCACAAGCAGCTGCATACCTTTATGGCCAAGATCGCCGAGCGCCGCGCCCAGCTGCAGCAGCAACTGCTGGACATCGAACAGATGCAGCTTGAGCTGGATACCGCCGAAGAGCGCTGCCTGGCGGCTTTAGCTGAAACTGATAAAAAACAAACCGTCATCTCCTGAACTTAATTCGAACAATTACAGGTGGAACCATGAGCTACCCATCCCTCAACTTCGGTCTCGGCGAGACCATCGATATGCTGCGCGACTCGGTGTATCAGTTCTCACAAGCCGAACTGGCCCCGCGTGCCGCGCAGATCGACCGCGACAACGAGTTCCCCATGGACATGTGGCGCAAGTTCGGCGACATGGGCCTGCTCGGCATGAGCGTGGAAGAGGAATACGGCGGCACTAACATGGGTTACCTGGCGCATGTGGTGGCGATGGAAGAGATCAGCCGCGCGTCGGCCTCGGTAGGTCTGTCCTACGGCGCGCACTCCAACCTGTGCCTCAATCAGATCCGCAAAAACGGCACCCACGAGCAGAAGACCAAGTACCTGCCCAAGCTGTGCTCCGGCGAACACGTCGGCGCCCTGGCCATGAGCGAGCCGAACGCCGGTTCTGACGTGGTATCGATGAAGCTGCGCGCCGAGAAGCGCGGCGACCGCTACGTGCTCAACGGCAACAAGATGTGGATCACCAACGGTCCCGACGCCCACACCTACGTGATCTACGCCAAAACCGACATCAGCGCCGGCTCACGCGGCATGACCGCGTTTATCGTCGAGCGCGACTACAAGGGCTTCTCCCGCCACCAGAAGCTCGACAAGCTGGGCATGCGCGGCTCCAACACCTGCGAACTGGTGTTCGAGGATTGTGAAGTACCAGAAGAGAACATCCTCGGCGTCGAAGGCGGCGGTGTGCGCGTACTGATGAGTGGCCTGGACTACGAGCGCACCGTGCTCTCCGGCGNTTGCCCATGACCATTGCATGCGCATGCTGGAAATCTTTGGGTGTTATGACATCCGGATGGGCATCGACCCAGAGAACTGCCAACTCCCCGTCATACCGTTCGTTGAGGTAAGCGAAAGGTGCCAAGTCGACCAAACAGTCTCCCCCTAGGATCACCATCCGGTCAGGCTGATGCTTTTGGATAAGGTGCTGCGCATGTGCTAGCTGCTCTAGTAATGCACTGCGAGCTACAATGCCGTTTTCAACCTCCAGCGTTTGACCATCAGGTTTCGCTACATGTACTTCCTCAACCGGGCCATTTGTCTCTGGAGCGAGCCAAGACAGTAGTTGGGCGCCGAAGAAATACGGGACATTGTTGCCGCCTTGCCATTGAGGAAAAAGCAAACGAAGGGTTTTATTGGAATTGCTAGCCATTGAGTTACCACCTTGTGGGCAGAAGTTGGAATGAGGATTTTTCAGCGCCCATCAGGCGGGAGAAGCTAATTTTGGTTTGGTCGATTCGGAAGCCTCGGCAGCGACGATTGAGAGGATGACGAGTACCAACGCAAAGCCATCACTTACCCGAAGATGCTCTCCAAAAAACAAAATTGAGAAGAACGATGCCGCCAAGGGAATAATGGCAACTGCCATTCCTGTCGCACTGGCGGGTAGGATTTTGCTCCATAGCATCCTTGGCTATGAGATAGCTGATCCCGGTCAGGGTGTAGCTCAGCAAAACGTAAAGTAGTCTCGGCTCATAACAGACCTCGATTTCCGTTATGGCAGCTACAAAGTGATTCCGATATCAATTGTTCGGCGTTCAGCCGACGATTTTATGAATGAGCAGGGCTATGCAGTGCAGCCTCACTTTAAGGCTTGAGAGGAGGGGGGGCTTTGCTGTGAGTGACACATGCTGTGCTCAACTTGCCAAGTTGATTAGCTCTGACGCATCAGTTGCTGGGGGGTTATTCCGTAGGCTTGTTTGAAAGCTCGGCTGAAATGAGAAAGGTTGGTGAAGCCGAAGCTCAACGCCACCTCACTTACCTGGCTGAATTTACCGTTCAGTAACGCGTCATGACATGCGGACAATCGCTGGAGCCATAACCAGCGGTTGATCGTTGTGCCCTCTGGTGCAAACAAGCGGTTTAGCGTTCGTGGAGATATATGAACAGCTTGAGAAATGGTTTCAGCTGTAAGGTTGGGCTGGCTGAGGTTGGCAAGGAGGAATTTCTTGACCCGCATTAGCTGTCGATTGCGATGGCAAGATTGCTCCTCTACCGCAGAGCCATAAGCCGCCTCAAACGCTGTTGATAGCACATCAAGCAGAGCAGTGTTCACGCGCTCGTTTTGGGCGTCTGACTGCACTTGCGCGCTCCAGATCTCCATCAACATGGATTTAGCGAGGCTACCCAGTGGGGACTGGTTGTCTAACGTGCGGCTCAAGAATCGCTCAACGTATGGGATACGGTTCTGGAGAAGCATGCGAGGCACCGCAAGCACCATCTGATCGTCGCCAGTGGGCAGAGTGCAAGTGTAGGGGCGGGCGCTATCAAACAGTACGATATCCCCGGGCCGCTGCTGCGAGACCCTGCCGGATTGACTTACATAAGCGACGGGGCATAGTGAAAGCGCGATGAAATAGTGATCACTATTGTCATCTTTCAGGCCTCGCTCATACTCGATGGGGTGTGACTGGATTCTGCTGAACGTCACCCCACCTTTGACTTTGACCTCTAGAGACCCATCGAACGGCTCATCTGTAAGCTTGCGGTTAATTGTCGGGGCATATGTTGAACACACAACATCCTGCCAGTAATCGAAGCGTTCTTTGGGCAGCAGGGAGCATGTCGGATAAACGATAGCCATTTCTTACCTGCCGTAGCCAAGCCTGACGATTTAGATACCCCACATTACCAGCAGCTACTCGGCGAATGCCATGCGCGTGGTCGGATGCGAAGATCAGCAGGCTATCAGTGAAATGAAGTATGCCCTGACCCATTCTGCGGCACCAACGCCGACTCTATCTGTAAGCAATCCTGTGATCGCTGAATCGTGAATCGCTCCTGATTTAGTAGACATCGCCATGCATTTCGACGGGCTGATTGAATCGTCCCCGATTTAGTAGATACCTCCAAGCCTCAACGGAGGCCTGCTAAGCCGCAGCGGAACAGTCCGCTTTTGGCCGATTCCGTTGAAAAAGTCCCGTCGCGATTTTTGCTCATGAAAGAGTATTAGAGACGTTGAAATCTGGTTCACTCAGAAGCCGAAGCTGTCTTGGTTTTCACGTAACAACGTCGAAATCGAGCGATTTTTGTGCTGCCGAAAAGCAGCGCTCTCAAAAACCGACTTTTTCAACAGAATCGGCCGTTTTCTGCCAGTCAATCGGTACAGCCTAGCGGTCAGGTCGAATGCAATCGCTGGTCAGGGCCAATGCAACTGACTGGTCAGTTGGGTACAATTACGCACTATGAGCTGCTCCTGCTCTTAGTGGGTGTTTTGCCGGCTTGTGCCTATAGCGGAAGCCCGCAACGGAGTGCGATGGGGCGAATGAATGTGCAGTAACGCTAGGTATATTGCCTGGGAGACGGTTCGTGGATCGTCGGCAGTGGGGCCATTAGCCGCTCGCGTGAAAGGCCCGCGATGGTTGCGTTGTAGATTAGACGATTAGCAACTTCAGCCATTTTGGAAAGCTCGGTCCTTAGCAAGTCATTTTCTTCTTGTAGGCGCGAAATTCTCTTCATGGCTTCTAAAGTGCTACGCGGTTTCGGCATACCACTCTGCTTTCGATGTTCTGCTTTGATCTGTTCCTTTCTTGCTTTGTAAGCGACCTTGATACTTGGTTTTTTGTCGAGAGCTTGACGGGTCGGTGGCTTATCCCACTCCAGCACATCCTGTGCGCCGATACAAATTGCGTTCCAATCTAAAGCATGGCCATCTGGCCAATGGCGAATCATCTGTGCAATTTTCTTTTCATGCAGCACTGTGATCGTTTTGGGCATGGTCAAGACTTCCAAAGTAAATCAAGACAGGAAAGTAGGCATTCGCCATAGCTAACTCCTAGATCGCTTCTTGAAATCAGCTTTACGCCCGCCGCTTCTGCTTTCTCAGAAACCAAAGCCCCCTCATGGTTGAAGTCAGTTCCTATCATTTCAATTGGGCTTCCATTAGGAATGGATGGGTTGTTCATGATCGCTATCAATTGATCAAGTCGCTCAATTTGTGGGCCTGCTATTTCGGTCCAGCGCGATGCGGAGCGCTCTCCGCTAGCAATAGCCGTCAAGGCTGAATTATATGCCCTTGAAAGATTTTCTCTGTCAGAAATTACACTGCCGATCGCGATCTTGTCCCCCTTGCACATTAAAAGCTCTGAGCAGTTGAGGCAGTCGGCAAATTTATTGCAGGGGCCTGCTCGCCAACTTCGTCGACAAATACCATATCTGCTGCGATGGTACGGGCCTTGGCCATACATGTTAATTTGTTCGTCAGTGATCGGCTCTAGTGGATCTTGTGGTTGGAGTGTACCTAGTAAGCGTGCACCTTTTTGGCCCGTGTCTGCCGGATCATCGTTGAGATAAGTTCTAGTTTGTTTGGTGGTTGCGCGACTACTCCATTCGGTGAGCATTTCTATGGAAACGCAATTGGCCCGTCCAAGTCGATTGAGAAAGTGACGAAGGCTATGAGATTTAAGCGAGGCCGGTTCATAGCCATGCCGAGCAAAAAAATTGGAAGCTTCACTGCCGCTTGTTGTTTGAAATCTTTTGGAGTAATTGTCCTTTGTAAATGGCCTTAGTAGTACTGGGCAGGTGTCGCTGAGCAACGAAAGCTGGTTGCTGCGGAAGCAAAACAGAGATTCACTCATTTTAAGCGGTGGACGACTTGAATTGTCGAGTTTCTCTTGATATGGGAAGTTTGGGTTGTATTCTCTATGTGCCTTCAGCACTAATTTCCACAGAGAATTCAGTGTGAAGCCTTTTAAAGAGGCGCTCCCTGTGTTGTTTTTTATAAAACTGGTGCATCCGCTAATTTTTGTGAAGCCAAGTGCCTGAGCTATCTGTTCGGCGGTCAGTGTCTGATCGTCAGGAACATTCGGGCAAGTGGGGTGGCGATAAAATTTTTTCGGAGAGGTTTCCATATATCTTGCGAGGTGACGCCCATCCTCTGTTATTTTTATAAGTCGCTGAATGGCCTCAGTTGTAGCTTCTGATATGGTCAAAGGAATTGCTTTGCGATCAAATTCGCCAAGCTTTGGCACCCAATACGACAAATAGTGTTGTATCTGTCCATTTTTGTCTGTTGCACTGTTAAGGCAGCTGGGGCGGAGGCGTAAAGTCTCACTTACTCTTATTGGTGCGCTTATAAGGATTGCGGTTGTGCTTGTTGTCATCGTGTCTAGATCTTCAAGAACTTCACTTGCTCCGTGGGAAAATACCTCTGCAATAATAAGCAGGCTGTCTTGATTGGGTAGCTTTTTGGCCTTGGTAATAATGTCAGCGCTTGAGCCGTTCTCAGCCTCATAACCATGCGCGCCAACATAAGGATGTCTCCAGAAGGTGGGGTCTGTTGTAAGAATGCCTAGGGAATGTAGTGTCTTCAGGGCGCTATGCATATTTGTGCAGAGGGCTTGGCGGGATTTAACCGGCCTGACAATTTCTACTGCAATATCCCAGTGTTGCTGTCCGAATTTAGTTATTTCAGGTATCGACATATTTTTGCGTAAAGCTAGCTCTATAATACGTAGTGATCTGATGTCGTAGCCGTGAGTTTTCGCAGGGGTAGTGGAGTGCCTATAGCGAATATAGGCCTTCGCAAGATCAATGAATTCTGGATGCATCAACTGATCGGAAGTGGGAGTGACGGTTGAATGTAACGTGGAGTTTTCATAGTTGATGAAGCGCAATGTTATGCTTGAGGATGGCCAACAGGTGCTTTCCCATGAAAAGCCATCCAATTTTGACCAAAGCGTTAAGTTGTTACGGGCGTGAGTAATGAATCTTATAAGATTCTGAGTGGCGGATAAGTTTCGCTTGGGAGTGAATTGTGTAGGGAGGCTCATTCGGCGATCTTCAATTCAATTTTTCGAGCACTGCAGCGTGAAATGCAGCTTCTCACCGCAAAAATATCTGCTGACAAGTCGATGGGTATGAGTAAATTTCTCTGTCCGCCAATTCTTAATGCGCTCTCTTCTGTAGTTTGCCTAGTTAGGAGCGCTGTAAGCACCTCTTCGTGAGGTGCATTTACAAGTGGTTCAAAATACTTACAGCGGTAGCAGGGGATAGGTATCGATGTCGTAGCGCAGAAACTAAATTTTCCGCAGCGGCCGACATCTTTCAGTTTGCCTTCACTGGCGAACTCGAGCTTGCTAGATGGATCATCTGCTCTCGTGGCTTGATGCTCGCTATCAATTAATGACCCCATGAAAGCCATGGCTAGGGGCGCAAGAGCGGGCGCCATGGCTTCGTCAATTTTTCTGGCTGTCTCGGCGGGATCGTTATAGTACGATCTCAATGCACTTCCGGTTGTATGACCAAGCCAGTGAGATAGTATGTGTGGAAGCACTCCCTTTCTGGCTAGCTGTCGCGCTCTGGTATGACGAAGCCTTATAGCGCTAACAACTAGTTCTTTGCCGGTTCTGTGGCTAATTGGAGGGGTTGGAGCTAGTATATGGGTTCTGCTTTCGGGGCCAAAAATGCAGGCTGGGGTGTTGTACCGAAGGGCTATTACATTGACAAGCCTTCGAGAACGGAGGTGAAATATTTCACTGCTCAAGTTCTCCATGATGTCAAGTTTGTAGTGCCCCTTTATTGTCTTTTGCGCTTCTTCTAGTCGACTAAAGCAGTTGAAAAGAGGAAGATTTTTAACCTGGGCCTCTGTCAGTGTGATGTCAAAAAAATAATCATATAATTTCTTGATTTCAGAAAGTTGAATTTGACACAGGTCCCAAAGGTGATCGGCCAGCGGGTGGGGTTCAGATTTGCTATCTCGGAAGTTGAATTCGGCTTCAGCATCTTTGGCTCCTGGGAAGTCGATAATTCGTCCAATCAATCCGTCGCTGTCCGATCCATCGCTCTCGCGTACGTCGCAGCACTTAAGATTCGCTAGCTGAATGGGGCGCCTAGCGAACTGCAGAGAAAGCAGTCTTATAAGGGTTACTTGAGTCCCACATTTCCCCTTGTCGTAGTCGCTCCATACCATGCTTAATAAAGCTTCATATTCTGTTTCGGTGAGCCAACTCACCTCAGGATCATCTGAGAGCACATTGCGTGGTGCTGTGGGGCTGGCTGCGCTGTCATTTAAAAACCGTATGCAGTCATGTGTAATGAGATCTGGTGACAGGTGTCTAATGTGCAAGAAAAAATCTGCAATGATCTTCTTTGCTCCTCGAAATGCCTTGCGGTCCAGAGCCATTGAAATCCATTGCAAGCTGAATGGGGTGGTGGTGTTTTGTTCTAGAGTGGTTCTCAATATCGAAAATAAATTTTGGTAGGTGACTTTGGCGTAGTTTCCTTGTTTGCTGAAGCTGACTGCGGATAATTTAAATTTGATTCTGGATTGCTTGTCAAGCTTCAGCAGTGCTGCGCTCATATCGACTCTGCCGCCGCCAGCAAGTATTATTATATCCTCACTCCAATAAAAGTGATCTTTTGTATGAGATGGGCGTTCGGTTCTTTCTAGATCGAGGATAGTGGAGCTTGATGCCTCATTTGTCGAAGAATGCTCGCTCATTGCTTGGGCCTCGCTGTATCTGATGCGATTTTAATACTTATTTCTTGTGATTTTTCTCGAATGTGGCGTTGGTTGTAGATTTTAGACATGCTAGATCCAGTAACCCAGCCCATCAACTGTTCTCTGTATGTGCATTCCTCTTGGTAGGAAAGACCCTGTGCATCTGCTATCTCGGAAAATCTATAGTTCCAGTCGTGGCGAAATAAATGGGGGTGGATTAATTTTAGTATGGGAAATATGTGCTTTAGATGCGCTAGGCCGCAGTCGAAGGCTGATTTGGTTAATGCTTTTCCTTGATTTCGACCTCCTCTGTGAACAATGAATAGGAAGTCTTCGCTCGAAAATCCAACCCCGTTGATTTCTGCTCGCCAGTTGTCTCTATAGTTTTTAATTTGCACCTCTAGTGCCTCTGTTATTGGAAGTCTTCGGCCTAGGGTTTTTGCTACTGGTTGATTAATGCGGGTGTCAAATTCGTCGTGATGATTGCGCTCAATATCCAAGTACGCACTATCACCTCCGCAGGCTTCAACAAAATTTCCAAGCTTTAGCCCGAGTAGTTCGCCGACGCGCATGCCTGTGTCATAAAGTATCCGAAGCATTACTATATTGCGTAACCTTGGTCCATAGTCTTGTAGGTTAAGAGTGAGCTTGAATGGTGTGCTAAAGAGTTCGAATAGTTGATTTCTTGCATGTTCCTTTAAGCTAGTTGCGAGAATTCGCTTTTTATTTGCTGATTTTGACCCTGTCTTACGCCTTTTTTTTTCCTTAAGCATTTGGCTTTGTTCATTTATCGCTAGCGTTACGGCGGGGGAATTTTTTTCGGTAATGACTTCTTGTGCGAGCCAGCGGATGTAGTTTTCGGTGTGTGCGAGATAAATGTTGAACTTGGCATTGCTGATTACGCTGCCCTTCGATCCAGATTTTCTGGCTCTTAAGTGATTTGTTAGGTCGTCTATTTGCCCCGTACTAAGGAACTTGCGCTTGTGAAAACTCAAGGCCAAGTCAAGGTTGTTTTTTGACTCCCACTCACATACGAGGCGGATCGCCGATAGGTAGGCTTTCTGTGTTTCATGTGTGCTGCCAGGTCGGACCCAACGTGCGATGAAGGCGGTGGGATAGAAAAGCGGAAAGCCAGGTGCTTCAGCCTCGTAGAGCTGTGAGAACCTTTCACCATCGCTAGCAACGAAGGATTTGATTGTGTAATTCATGGCTAATTTACAAAGAGGCGTACTTGGATAGTAGTGTTTCTGCTGTTTACACTTTGTCAGCTTGGTTCACGGCGGAATCCTTCAGCATGTTAAGATTCTGCGCACCTTAAACGGTAGACCATTGATGACAATTTACAAGAATCCTACGAACCGCGTGGTAGTACTCGATACCGAAACCACCGGTATGCCGGTGGCCGATGGTCACCGGATCATCGAAATCGGCTGTGTTGAACTGATCGGCCGGCGTCTGACCGGGCGGCACTTTCACGTTTACCTGCAGCCTGATCGCGAAATCGACGAAGGCGCGATTGCGGTGCACGGCATCACCAACGACTTTGTCAAAGACAAGCCGCGCTTCAAGGAGGTCGCCGATGAGTTCTTCGAATTCATCAAGGGCGCGCAGCTGATCATTCATAACGCAGCGTTCGACGTTGGCTTTATCAACAACGAATTTGCCCTGATCAAGCAGGACGATCGCGCCGATATCAGCGAGCATTGCTCGATCCTCGACACCCTGATGATGGCCCGCGAGCGCCATCCAGGGCAGCGCAACAACCTCGATGCCCTGTGCAAACGCTATGGCGTTGATAACTCTGGTCGTGATCTGCACGGCGCTTTGCTCGACGCCGAGATTCTGGCTGACGTCTACCTGACCATGACTGGTGGACAGACCAATCTGTCCCTGGCTGGCGATGGCTCGGAAGGCGACAGCAATGGCCGTCAGCAGCCCAGTGCGATCCGCCGCCTACCTGCTGAGCGCGCGCGTACGCGGGTGATCCAGGCCAGCGCTGCTGAGCTTGCTGAGCACGCGGCGCGTCTGGCGATCATCGAAAAATCTGCAGGTGCGCCGCCGCTCTGGGTGCAAATGGAGCAGCCCAAGGCTGAGGTGTAGGAACGTCGCGAGTTATCCACTCGCGACCTTTTCGTACAGCGTCACGCAGAGGGGGTTCCGCCTGGCGGAGCCAGCCTCTACCCTGAGGCGATAGGCAGGCTCAGCCTGTCACACTCAGGGACGCCACAATGTATAAAGACCTCAAGTTCCCCGTCCTGATCGTGCACCGTGACATCAAGGCCGATACCGTGGCCGGTGACCGGGTGCGCGCCATCGCCCAAGAACTGGAGCAGGACGGCTTCAGCATTCTGTCTACCGCCAGCTCCGCCGAGGGGCGCATCGTCGCTTCCACGCACCACGGCCTGGCCTGCATTCTGGTAGCCGCCGAAGGTGCGGGTGAAAACAAGAACCTGCTGCAGGACATGGTTGAACTGATCCGCATCGCTCGCCGTCGTGCGCCACAGTTGCCGATTTTTGCCCTCGGTGAGCAGGTGACCATCGAGAATGCGCCGGCCGAGGCCATGGTGGACCTCAATCAGTTGCGCGGCATCCTCTATCTGTTCGAAGACACCGTGCCGTTCCTGGCCCGCCAGGTGGCCCGCGCGGCGCGCAATTATCTGGATTGCCTGTTGCCGCCATTCTTCAAGGCGCTGGTGCAGCACACGGCGCAATCCAACTATTCCTGGCACACGCCCGGCCATGGCGGTGGTGTGGCCTATCGCAAGAGCCCGGTGGGGCAGGCGTTTCACCAGTTCTTCGGCGAAAACACCCTGCGTTCCGACCTCTCGGTGTCGGTGCCGGAGCTGGGTTCGTTGCTCGATCACACTGGCCCGCTCGCCGAGGCTGAAGCCCGCGCGGCGCGTAACTTTGGCGCCGATCACACCTATTTCGTGATCAACGGCACCTCGACGGCAAACAAAATCGTCTGGCACAGCATGGTCGGCCGGGATGACCTGGTGCTGGTGGATCGCAACTGCCATAAGTCGATCCTCCATTCGATCATCATGACTGGCGCGATTCCGCTGTACCTGTGCCCAGAGCGCAACGAGCTGGGCATCATCGGGCCGATTCCGCTGAGCGAATTCAGCCGTGAATCGATCCAGGCCAAGATCGATGCCAGCCCACTGGCACGCGGTCGTGTGCCGAGCAGCAGCGGGGCGATGGTCAAGCTGGTGGTGGTGACCAACTCGACCTACGACGGCCTTTGCTACAACGCAGAATTGATCAAGCAGACCCTGGGCAACAGCGTTGAAGTGCTGCATTTCGACGAGGCCTGGTATGCCTATGCAGCATTTCATGAGTTCTATGCCGGGCGTTACGGCATGGGCACCGCACGTACCGAAGCAGCGCCGCTGGTGTTTACCACGCACTCCACCCACAAATTGCTGGCCGCATTCAGCCAGGCTTCGATGATTCATGTGCAGGATGGCGGTGTGCGCCAATTGGATCGGGATCGCTTCAACGAAGCCTTTATGATGCACATCTCCACCTCGCCGCAGTACGGCATCATCGCCTCGCTGGATGTGGCTTCGGCGATGATGGAAGGCCCGGCAGGGCGTTCACTGATTCAGGAAACCTTCGATGAGGCCCTGAGTTTCCGCCGCGCCCTGGCCAACCTACGGCAGAACCTAAGTGCTGATGATTGGTGGTTTAGTATCTGGCAGCCGGCCAAAGCCGAAGGCACCGATGATGTGGTGACTCAGTATTGGCTGCTGCAACCACAAGCCGACTGGCACGGTTTTGGTGAGGTGGCAGAAGACTATGTGCTGCTTGACCCGATCAAAGTCACGTTGGTCACGCCTGGGCTGACCGCCGACGGCAAGCTGGACGAGCGGGGCATTCCGGCTGCTGTGGTCAGTAAGTTCCTCTGGGAGCGTGGCTTGGTGGTGGAGAAGACCGGTCTGTATTCCTTCCTGGTGCTGTTCTCTATGGGCATTACCAAAGGCAAGTGGAGCACGCTGCTGACCGAGTTGCTGGAGTTCAAGCGCAGCTATGACGCCAACTTGCCGTTAAGCGATGTATTGCCGTCTATCGCTCAGGCTGGCAAGGCGTTTTATCAGGACATGGGGCTGCGTGACCTGTGTGATGCGCTGCATGCCTGCTACCGCGAAAACGCCACGGCCAAGGCGCTCAAGCGCATGTACACGGTACTGCCGGAAGTGGCGATCAAACCCGCTGATGCCTACAACCAACTGGTACGCGGGGAAGTCGAGGCGGTGCCAATTGAGCAGCTTGAGGGGCGGATTGCTGCGGTGATGCTGGTGCCCTATCCGCCAGGTATTCCGCTGATCATGCCAGGCGAGCGTTTTACTGCGCAGACGCGTTCGATCATCGATTACTTGGCCTTTGCCCGTACCTTTGACCGCAGTTTCCCTGGTTTCGATGCCGATGTGCACGGCCTGCAGCGTGAGAATGGCGTCTACACCGTGGACTGCATCAAGGCCTGATCCTGCTCTGGCCTGTACCTTTGCCCGGCGGCACCAGCGATATGCGCTGGTTTGCCGCCAGTCTTTCTCAGTAGATCAAGCGCTTATCGCCGATAAGTAAAAATTGAGCTTAACTTTGATGACGTGGCCTGCGTCACAGTGGCCAGCATCGACATTTGTCGGTTGGTTGTTATAGTTGCTCGATTTTTACCCTAATAAGATTCTACGCGCTCCGCGCCCTTGCTGAGGATGACTGCCGTGTCCGACTACAAAGCCTTTAATGTCGAGTTGGCAGATAAGGTCGCCCACGTGGTGATTAACCGCCCAGAAAAAGTCAACGCGATGAATGCGGACTTCTGGCGCGAGATTATCGAGATCTTCCGCTGGATTGATGACACCGATGAGGTGCGTGCGGTGGTGATCTCCGGCGCGGGCAAACATTTCTCCTCCGGCATTGACCTGATGATGCTCGCGTCGATTGGCAGCCAGCTGGGTTCGGATGTCGGTCGCAATGCCGAAAAGCTGCGGCGCAAGATTCTTGAACTGCAAGCCTCGTTCAACGCTGTAGACAATTGCCGTAAACCGGTGCTTGCAGCCATTCAAGGCTACTGCCTGGGCGGCGCGATTGATCTGATTTCGGCCTGCGACATGCGATACTCGACGGTCGATGCGCAGTTCTCGATCAAGGAAATCGACATTGGCATGGCCGCCGACGTGGGTACCTTGCAGCGTCTGCCGCGCATCATTGGTGATGGCATGATGCGCGAGCTGGCCTTTACCGGCCGCACCATTGAGGGTGAGGAGGCACGCAGCATTGGCCTGGTCAATCGTACCTATGCCGATGTCGATGCCTTGCTTGAGGGCGTGATGGGTATTGCCCGTGAGATAGCCAGCAAGTCGCCGGTCGCCATCCGTGGCACCAAGGAAATGATTCGCTACATGCGCGATCACCGCGTCGATGATGGCCTGGAATATATCGCCACCTGGAACGCCGCCATGCTGCAATCTGCCGATCTGCGGGTGGCCATGGCCGCTCATATGAGCAAGCAGAAGCCGGAGTTTGCCGACTGATGTTGCCCTTCCACCTGTCTTTTTTCCTAACGCGGGAGGCGCAATAGCTCATGGTTTCTGGAGCCACGTCGCTTAATCTGGTGCGCGATGAGTTGTTTGCCACTATGGAAGAGGCCGAGTCGAGCCTCGAACACTTTATTGCCGACCGTCACAACGGCAGTCTGTTGCAACAGGCCGTGGAAAACCTGCATCAGGTACGCGGCACGCTGAATCTGATTGAACTAGCCGGTGCCGAGTTACTGGCCCAGGAAGTGCTGGATCAGGCCACTGATATTCCCGCCGGTGCCGGCGAAGAGCGCGATGCGCAGCTTTCCGCCCTGAGCAACGCATTGCATGTGCTGCGCCGTTATCTGGAAAACGTTGAAGCCCACCGTCAAGAAATGCCTGAGCTGTTGCTGCCGGCGATCAATGATCTCCGTCTGGCTGGCGGTCAGGCCGCCTTGCCAGAAAGCTTTTTCTTTAGCGTGCGCCTAGACCACGCCCGCCCGCGCACCTCGCCGCCCTCGGTTGATGGCGCTGCCCGTGAGAGCGAAGCGCGTCGTTTACGCCATATGTATCAAGTGGGGCTGCTGGGCTTTATCCGTGAGCAGAACCCGCAAGCCAGTCTCAAATTGATGGGGCGTGCACTGAGTCGTCTCGATAGCTTGTTTGCTAACGAGCCGCGCGGTCGCCTGTGCTGGGTTGGTGCAGCGGCTGTTGAGGCGCAGGTCGACGGTCAGCTGCTGGCGCGCAAGTCGCGCAAACAGCTGTTTTCGCGAATTGACCGCGAGCTCAAGCAACTCTTCGTCAATGGGCAATACGAAGCGCCTCGTGGGTTACTCAAAGAGTTGCTCTACTTGGTGGCCCTGGCCGACAGTCGTGGGCCGCAAGCGACCGCCCTGAGTGAAGTGTTCGGTTTGACGCCGTTACCCTTTACCGATCACCTGCTGGAAGAGGAATACCAGCGCCTGGCAGGTCCCGGGCAGGCCGTAATGCGCTCGCTGAGCTCGGCGATCCGTGAGGAGCTCAACAGCGTCAAGGATATGCTCGACCTGATCGAGCGCGGCACCCTGCAAAGTGACAGTCTCAATAGCTTGCATGCCCTGCTTGGTAAGTTGAGTAAGACCTTGGGTATGGTTGGCCTCAGTTCGGCTGGCAACTCCCTAAACGCTCAACTGCAGACTGTCGCCAGCTGGAGCGAGGAGAGTGCGCCTCAACCGCAGGAGCTGCATAAACTGGCCGATGCGGTGCTGTACGTCGAAGGTATGGTTGCCAGTCTGGATCGCGGCGAGCGCCGTGAAGTAAGACCCACGCAGGCTCAGCCTGGCGAAGAAGCTGACTCCTTTGCGCTGCACCAGCTCAATGAGGCCCGTATTGTGGTGGTCGACGAGGCCCAAGCCGGGCTGGCTCTGGCCAAGCGGGCAATTACCGCCTACCTCGAATCGGGCGGCGAGCGCATGCATCTGTCGAATGTTCCGTTCAGTTTGCAAGCCGTTCGTGGTGGCCTGTGGTTCCTTGGTCAGGAACGCGCTGCCCAGCTGGTCGGTGCGTGCGCCGATTACATTCAACAGCATATGTTTGACGCGCCGCACATGCCGTCCGAGCAGATGTTGGAAACCCTTGCCGATGCCCTTAGCAGCCTTGAGTACTACCTCGAAGCCGGGGCGGTGATGCGTCCGGAAACCCAGCCCAGCGTGCTTGATCTCGCGGCAGAAAGCGTGCGTGCCCTGGGCATGCCGCTGGAGGTGTGAGCATGCTCCGCTGGCAGCCTACACTGCTTGACAGCCAGCAACCTGGTGGCTGGGCGGTTGTGCACTGCAAACAGCATTTTCTAGCAGACAGTAACGGTGTGCTGTTTCCCCGTGAGTGGTTGAAAAAGCAGGATTTACCGATCATCGCAGAGCATGGCTTAGGCCACTTTGATGGCGACGCTGTTTATCTGCTGGAGTTGAGTCAGCCATTCGACATGCCGGGCTGCGCCTGGCAGAACCTTCGCCAATTTATGCTGCAAGGCGATGCCGATACCTTCAAGTTGCTCAGCTACGCCACCCAGATTGGCACTTGGGCCAGTCAGCATCGTTTCTGTGGCAGCTGTGGTGGATCGATGCAACATATGCCGGGCGAACGCGCGATGCACTGCGTACGCTGTGAGCTGCATCATTACCCGCGGCTTTCACCCAGCATGATTGTGCTGGTTACTCGCGGCGATGAGGTTCTGCTGGCGCGTTCGCCGCGCTTTGTGTCCGGGGTTTACAGCACTCTGGCAGGCTTCGTGGAGGCGGGGGAGTCGGTCGAGCATTGCGTAGCCCGTGAGGTACGCGAAGAGGTCGGGGTCGAGATCAAGAACCTGCAGTACCTGGGTAGCCAGGGTTGGCCGTTTCCGCATTCGCTGATGCTGGGCTTCCATGCTGAATACGCCAGTGGCGATATCGTCATGCAGGTCGATGAAATCGAGGATGCGCAGTGGTTCAGTGTGCATGACCTGCCGCCACTGCCGGCTTCGCGTTCGATTGCCCGTTATCTGATCGACGTCTATGTAGCGCGCCGCCTAGGCCAGCCCGAACCAGTGCTGCCAGGCTAAGCGCACGGTCAACGCCAAGACCACCAGGATAAATACCGGGCGGATAAACTTCGATCCGCCCTTGATCGCGGTGCGTGCCCCGAGAAACGCCCCGACCATCAACGCCAACCCCATGCAGATACCCAGCAGCCAGGCCACTTGTCCGCTGATGATAAACACGGTCAGGGCGCAGATATTGCTGACGAAGTTCATGCTGCGCGCCACGCCGCTGGCTTTGACCAGGTCGAGCGGGTAGAGCAGCAGGCTGCTTACTGTCCAGAAGGCGCCCGTACCAGGGCCTGCAACCCCATCATAGAAACCCAGGCTGAGGCTTTGTGGCCACTGCCGGCCTTTGGCAATCGGCGCTTCGGCAAGCAGCGGCGCATCCGGAGTTTTGCCAAACAGCAGGTACAGGCCGCAGCCAAATACCACGGCGGGAAGCAGCTGGTTCAACCACTCCGACGGCAGCCATTGCGCCATCGCGGCGCCCAGAAGCGCGCCGACGGCCGTGCCAATCAACGCGTTGCGCCATTGAACGGGGTCAAACAATTTGCGTCGGTAGAAGGTGTAGCTGGCGGCGGCCGCGCCAAAGGTCGAGCTGAGTTTGTTGGTGCCCAGAGCCAGGTGCGGCGGCAGGCCGGCCGTCAGCAGCGCCGGGATGGTCAGTAGGCCGCCACCGCCGGCAATTGCATCGATAAAGCCAGCAATAAACGCGACCATGGCGAGAATTGCCAGTGTGCTTAGATCAACGCTGAGTTCAAACGGGAAAGCCATTTAAAAACACGTCCTGTGTCTAATTGTGGTGTTCTCTGGCTGTTCTATAGCCAGTTAGCTGCGCATAATGCCGGCAATCTCACGCATAAGGAATGCACGGCAATGCAATACGGCGGACTGGCATGGGCAACGGCATTGCTAGGGTTATTGGCGGCGTTTGTTGCGGCGCGCATCCTGTTCAATCGTCACTGGTTTCTCGGTTGGTTGCGTGGCACCTGCGGCCTGGCATTTCTCGCCTTGGCGGCGCTGATTGGCCTGTTGGCCAACGATTTACGCAGCTACGCAGCAATTCCTGAAGGTAAGCCGCTGGCTACGTTGAGCTTCAAGGCTGACGGCCCGCTGTATCGCGTCAGTGTGCTGGAGGGAGGTCGTGAGCGCACGCTGACCATGGAGGGCGACCTCTGGCAGCTGGATGCGCGATTTCTGCAGTGGAAGGGGCTGGCCGAGTTGATTGGTTTGCAGCCAGGTTATCGCCTGGAAAAGCTCTCGGGGCGTTTTCTTTCCATCGAACAGCAGAGCCTGGCGCAGCATACCCGTGTCGAGCTGGCGCACAGCCCGTATGGCATCGATCTTTGGCGCTGGCTGCGGTTGGGTCAGCATGATCTGTTTATCTTCGACCCACAGGCACGCCGGGTAACGTACCTGCCGCTTGCCGATGAGGCGGTGTACAGCATCAACCTTACGCCTGCTGGCTTGCTCGCTGAGCCAATGAATCCGGCCGCCAAGCAGGCGCTGAAGGACTGGCAGTAAATTCCAGGCTGCAAAAAAGGGACCCGAGGGTCCCTTTTTTATTGGATTGGCTATCTCAGGAGAGGAAGCCGCCATCCACATTCAATGCCACGCCGGTGGTGTAGCTGGAGGCATCGCTGGCCAGGTACAGCACGGTGCCAGCCATTTCACTCGGATCGGCCACACGCTTGAGCGGGATGCGCTGCAAGGCGACTTTGAGGATGGCATCGTTCTTGGTCAGCGCTGAGGCGAACTTGGTGTCAGTCAGGCCTGGCAGCAGGGCGTTGCAACGAATGCCGAACTGCGCGCATTCCTTGGCGAAGACCTTGGTCATGCTGATGACGGCAGCTTTGGTGACCGAGTAAATACCTTGGAATTCACCCGGCGAGACGCCGTTGATCGAGGCCACGTTGATGATGCTGCCACCACCGTTGGCCTTCATCAGTTTGCCACCCTCGATGGACATGAAGTAGTAACCGCGAATGTTCACATCAACGGTCTTCTGGAACGCGCCCAGGTCGGTGTCGAGCACGTTGCAGAACTGCGGGTTGGTGGCGGCGTTGTTGACCAGTACGTCGAGACGGCCGAATTGCTCTTTGATCTGCGCGAAGACGTTGCTGATCTGCTCCATCTCGCCAATGTGGCAGGCAATTGCCGTGGCCTTACCGCCGTCTGCGATGATGGCATCCGCGACTTTTTGGCAGTCGTCGATCTTGCGGCTCGAAACGATGACGTGAGCGCCTTGTTGGGCCAGCAGTTTGGCAATGGCCTCGCCGATACCACGGCTGGCGCCGGAAACGAAAGCGATCTTGCCGTCGAGGTCGAACAGATGGGTCTTGGACATGGGTTTTTCCTTTCTTATGAGAGGCCTGTTCGGCCGTTTACAGCTGCGATTTATTGATGACCTGCAGGCTCATCTGCTCCAGCAGCTTGTTCATGTGAATGAACTGCGCGAAGCGTTTGTCCTGAGTCTGGCCATGGAAGTAGCGGTAGTAGATCTGCTGCACGATGCCGGCCAGGCGGAACAAGCCGTAGGTGTAGTAGAAGTCGATGCTCTTGATCTCGATGCCTGAGCGTTCAGCGTAGTAGTCGGCGAACTGCTGGCGAGTCAGCATGCCAGGGGCGTTGCTCGGCTGGCGGCGCATCATCTGGATCGGCGCCGAGTCGCCGGCTTCGATCCAGTAGGCGAGGGTATTGCCCAGATCCATCAGCGGATCGCCGATGGTGGTCAGCTCCCAGTCCAGTACGCCGATAATTTGGCTTGGGTTCTGCGGGCTGAGGATGACGTTATCGAAGCGGTAGTCGTTGTGCACGATACCGGGCTTGTGGTGGTCGGCAGGCATCTTGTCTTTGAGCCAGGCCTTGACCGGTTCCCACAACGGTGCGTCGGGGGTCAGCGCCTTGTCGTAGCGATCACTCCAGCCGCCGATCTGCCGCTGCACATAGCCCTCAGGCTTACCCAGGTCACCCAGGCCGCAGGCTTGATAGTCGACGTTGTGCAGTTCGACCATCTTGTCGATAAAGCTCTTGCACAGCTCGCGGGTCTGCTCGGCGCTGAAGTTCAGCTCCGCTGGCATCTCCGAACGCAGGATGATGCCGTTGACCCGTTCCATGACATAGAACTCGGCACCGATCACCGACTCGTCGGTGCAGTGCACGTAGGCTTTCGGGCAGTAAGGAAAACCGGCGTTGAGCTGATTGAGGATGCGGTACTCGCGGCCCATGTCGTGAGCCGATTTGGCTTTGTGGCCGAAGGGCGGACGACGCAGTACAAATTCCTGGTTGGGGTATTCGAGCAGATAGGTCAGGTTCGAGGCGCCGCCAGGAAACTGGCTGATGCGCGGCTCGCCCGCCAAGCCAGGGATATGCGCCTTGAGGTACTGGTCGATGACCGCGGCGTCGAGTTCTTCGCCTTCGCGGATTCGGGTGGACTGGTCAGTAAGCGCCATGTTTATCCCTTCTGCTTATGATGGGTGCCTAAGATAATTAGCTAATCTAATGCTGCAGCCTGTAGCTCACAAGGAATACCCGCTGTTATAGGTGGGCGTGTTGCTGCTTAATCAAGCTGCCTGATTGGCCATTTAAGCCTGGTTTCTAGCCATAAAAAAACCGGAGTCAATGACTCCGGTTTTTGGTGCCGCGCAGTAGCTTTACCGCTTAAACCGGGAACAGCTCGCCCAGCTTCATGGCCAGCATCATGTCGCCTTCGGCGCGCAGTTTGCCGGACATGAACGCTTGCATACCGTCGGTTTCGCCGCTGGTGATGCCTTTCAGGGTCTCGGTGTCCATGATCAGGGTCACGTTGGCGTTGGCGTTGTCGCCTTTCTCAACGGCGCAGGTGCCGTCCTTGACGATCAGCGCGTAGTTCTCGCCGTCTTCGATGTTGAATTGAAACACCAGGTCCAGGCCTGCAGCGGCACCGGCGTTGAATTTGGACTGCATGGTATTGACGATGTCTGCAACGCTCATGGTTTCTTCCTTTTTCTCAGGTTTTTCTAGCGCCCGTGATGGGTGCAGTGGGCCGAAGCTCAGCGATACGTGATGAGCTCCGGCGCCTTCAACAGCTGTAAATGCACATGGCTGTTGAAGGAAGCCAGGCTCACTTGGCTGCCACGAAACTTAAGGCAGCTTAGTGAGGTGTTAACAATTTGCCAGTTCAGTTCAAACGCCTGTGCAGGCGCGATACCTGTAATCAGATGCAACAGGGCGGTGATGGTGCCGCCTGAGGTGAATACGGCAATGTTTTGTTTGCTGTCAGCCTGTTCCAGCAGGCGGGTGAGGCCGCCCTGAACCTGCTCGACGAAGCCTTGCCAGCTTTGCAGGTCCGGTATGTCGTGCTCACCGGAAATCCAGCGGCCAATCAGCTTGGCGAACAGGCGCTGAAATTCAGCTCGGTTCTGCGCGCCATTGCGCAGAATGTGCAGGGCTTCGGGTTCTTCGCCAAGCATGTCCGGCAGCAGGCTGCGGATTACGGCGTCGGCATCAAACTCGTTGAAGGCAGAGTCAATCTCCAGCGATGGTGTGGCAATGCCTGCTTGCTCAAGCTGCTGTAAGGCACTGTTAGCCGTGTGCTGTTGGCGGCGCAGATCACCGCTCACACTGCGGTCAATGCGCGTACCCAGTTGAGCAAGGTGCTCGCCCAGCACTTCGGCCTGGCGAATTCCAATGGGCGATAGCACATCGTAATCGTCTGCACCGAAGGAGGCTTGGCCATGTCGAATCAGGTAGATGCTGCCCACGTCCGCTCGATTCCGCTGCGGTTAAAGTTTCGCGAGGGTATGAGGAAGCTCAAGAGCTGTCAACGTAAAAACATACGCTTGTTTGAATTGCATGAATGCGCTGAATGACTAGACCTTGCTTGCTGGCCGTGAACCCATGGCCTCGGTATGCTTGGGCGCTAATGTGCGCAGTCAGTGAGGGCGCGCAGCCATGGGGAAAAGGGGGAATACGTGGAGTTTTTTGCAGAGTACATCGGCTTTCTGGCCAAGACAGTGACCCTAGTTATTGCCATCGTGGTGGTGTTGGTGACGATTGCCGCTCTGCGTAGCAAAGGCCGTCAGGGCACGGGTCAGTTGCAGGTGAACAAGCTCAATGATTTCTTCAAGCAGCTGCATCAGCGCATGGAACATGCGGTGCTCGATAAAGAGCAACTGAAAGCCGCGAGTAAAGCTGAAGCCAAGGCTGCGAAGCAGGAAAAGAAGGCCGGTGTTCACAAACCGCGCGTTTACGTGCTGGATTTTGATGGCGACATCAAAGCCTCGGCCACCGACAGCCTGCGGCACGAAATCACTGCTTTACTGACTATGGCAACGCCGCAGGATGAAGTGGTGCTGCGCTTGGAAAGTGGTGGTGGCATGGTGCACAGCTATGGGCTGGCCTCTTCACAGTTGGCGCGCATTCGTCAGGCGGGCGTACCGCTGACTGTCTGTATCGACAAGGTCGCGGCCAGCGGTGGCTACATGATGGCCTGCATTGGCGAGAAGATCATTTCCGCGCCGTTCGCCATTCTTGGTTCGATTGGTGTGGTCGCCCAGCTGCCTAACGTGCACCGCCTGCTGAAGAAGCATGACATTGATTTTGAAGTGCTTACCGCCGGTGAGTACAAGCGCACCCTGACCGTGTTCGGCGAGAACACCGAGAAGGGCCGGGAGAAGTTCCAGGAAGACCTGGAAACCACCCATGAGTTGTTCAAGGGCTTTGTTGCCCGCTACCGGCCGCAGCTGGACATCGACCAGATTGCCACGGGTGAAGTCTGGCTGGGCCTGGCGGCGTTGGAGAAGCAACTGGTCGATGAGCTGAAGACCAGTGACGAATACCTGGCAGAACGCGCCAAGAGCGCCGAGCTGTTTCATTTGCACTATGCCGAGAAGAAAACCCTGCAGGAGCGCGTTGGACTGGCGGGCAGCGTTGCGCTGGATCGTTTCGTTCTGAACTGGTTGAGTCGTTTGAATCAGCAACGCTTCTGGTAATCGGTCCGTCATACAGAGGAAGAACATGAGCAAGTTCAGTGCATTGCAAGCCCGTGAAAGCGCAGCGGGCAGTTTCGAACAGGTGATTGTGCAGCGTGATATCGATGACTTGCCCGCCGGCGAGCTGCTGATTCGGGTCAAGTATTCCTCGCTTAACTACAAGGATGCGTTGTCCGCGAGTGGCAACCGTGGCGTGACCAAAAGCTTTCCACACACACCTGGTATAGACGCAGCGGGCGTGGTGGAGGCTTCTAGTGTGGCTGAGTTCAGCGCCGGCGATGAGGTGATCGTCACCGGCTATGACCTGGGCATGAACACCTCGGGCGGGTTGGCTCAGTACATTCGCATTCCCGCCAGCTGGGCGCTGAAACGACCTAAAGGGTTATCGCTGCGCGAGGCCATGGTGCTTGGCACCGCTGGGCTGACGGCTGCGCTGTGTGTCGACAAGCTGGAGCAAAGCGGGCTGACGCCGGATGCCGGCACCGTATTGGTGACTGGTGCCACAGGTGGTGTTGGCAGTGT
Organism: Pseudomonas sp. 9AZ; assembly: GCF_902506525.1. Taxonomy (NCBI): domain Bacteria; kingdom Pseudomonadati; phylum Pseudomonadota; class Gammaproteobacteria; order Pseudomonadales; family Pseudomonadaceae; genus Pseudomonas; species Pseudomonas sp. 9AZ. The sequence goes on along the minus strand of NZ_LR733840.1, from coordinate 2,234,944 downwards.
CGCGGTGGCTTTGTTAACTACCCTGGGTTACCGCGTAGCGGCATCGACTGGCAAGGCGGACCAGGCGGATTACCTCAAGGCGCTAGGTGCTCAGCAAATTGTGCTACGTGCCGAACTGCAGGACGGCACCGATAAACCGATGCTCAAAGAGCAGTGGGCTGGCGCAGTGGATTGTGTGGGCGGGGATATTCTGTTCAACGTGGTTAAGTCGCTGCGCTACGGTGCCAGCGTTGCCTGCTGTGGCCTGACGGCTGGCGTCGGTTTCAAGGGCAGTGTGCTGCCCTTTATTCTCCGTGGAGTTAATCTGCTCGGGGTTGATTCGGTTGAGCTGCCGTTAGTGGTTAAGGCGTCGATGTGGGACAAGCTGTCGCTGCAGTGGAAGGTCAAGCTCGATGCACTGGTCACCGAAGTGACGCTTGAGCAACTGCCGGATGCAATTGCGCAGATCCTCGCGGGCAAACAGGTCGGTCGAGTGCTGGTCAATCTGGGTTGAATCGCAATAAACAAAAAACGCCACCCCCAAGGGGTGGCCTTTTGAATTGCCGGCAGAATCAGGCGCGGCGACGGAACAGCGGTAGCGGCTGGTCCGTTGAGGCCTGATAGACCTCGCTGAACTCCTCGAAGGCTTTCAAGGCATCCAGCGGGTCTTTGTCCTCGCGCAGGGCGAAGGCATCGAAGCCTACGCGCAGGTAGGAGAACAGCTGATCGCGCAGCACATCACCAATGGCACGCACTTCGCCTTTGTAGCCGTAGCGGTTACGCAGCAGGTAGGCGGTGGAGGTGTGGCGTCCATCAGTAAAGGCCGGGAAGTTCAGCGCGATGACCTGGAAGTTATCCAGCTGATCGGCGATTTCCTCGATTTCCTCACCCGCGTCCAGCCACACGCCCAAGCCGCCATCACGGGCCTTGAGCGCGGTGCTGTGCTCGACCCACAGGCCCAGCGGCACGATCAGGTCGTCGCAGTTGGGAATGCCGTCCAGCGTGGCGTCCTTGGGCAGCAGGTGCCAGCTTTCATCGATCAGCTGGCCGTTCTTAATGATTCGCTGCATATACGCGCTCCTTGAACGGGTCGACGCCAATACGGCGGAAGGTGTCGAGGAAACTCTCTTCTTCGGTGCGGCGCTCGACATAGACCTTGACGATCTTGTCGATCACGTCAGCCATGTCCGCTTCGGCGAAGGATGGGCCGAGGATCTGCGCCAGGCTGGCGTCACGACCGGCGCTGCCGCCGAGGGAGACCTGATAGAACTCCTGACCTTTCTTGTCCACGCCTAGGATGCCGATATGGCCCACGTGGTGGTGACCGCAGGCGTTCATGCAACCAGAGATATTCAGGTCGATATTGCCGATGTCGAACAGGTAATCCAGGTCGTCAAAACGGCGCTGAATGGCTTCGGCAATCGGGATCGACTTGGCGTTGGCCAGCGAGCAGAAGTCGCCGCCCGGGCAGCAGATGATGTCAGTCAGCAGGCCGACGTTCGGCGTGGCGAAACCGTTTTCACGCAGCTCGCCCCACAGGGTGAACAGCTGCGCCTGCTCAACATCCGCGAGGATGATGTTCTGGTTGTGGCTGTTGCGTACTTCGCCAAAGCTGTAGCGGTCGGCCAGGTCGGCAATCGCATCAAACTGCTTATCGGTGACATCGCCCGGCGCCACGCCGGTTGGCTTGAGCGACAGAGTCACGGCGACATAGCCTGGCTTCTTGTGCGCGAAAGTGTTGCGCTGACGCCAGCGGGCAAAGCCTGGGTGTTCGGCATCCAGGGCAGCCAGAGCGGCATCCTGATCGTCGAGGGCTTTGTAACTTGGGTCGATAAAGTGCGCGGCAACGCGGGCCACTTCGGCTTCGGTCAGGGTGGTCGGGCCATCTTTCAGGTGAGCCCACTCAGCATTCACGCGTTCGGCGAACACTTCAGGGGTCAACGCCTTGACCAGAATCTTGATGCGCGCCTTGTACTTGTTATCACGACGGCCGTAGCGGTTGTACACACGCAGGATGGCGTCGAGGTAACTGATCAGGTGCTGCCACGGTAGGAATTCGTTGATAAAGCTGCCGACGATCGGGGTACGGCCCAGGCCGCCACCAACGGACACACGGAAGCCCAGCTCACCGGCGTCGTTCTGTACCGCTTCCAGGCCGATGTCGTGCACTTCAATCGCGGCACGGTCGCTGACTGCGCCGTTTACGGCAATCTTGAACTTGCGCGGCAGGTGGGTGAACTCGGGGTGGAAGGTCGACCACTGACGAATGATCTCGCACCACGGACGTGGGTCGATGATTTCATCCTTGGCCACACCAGCGAACTGGTCGGTGGTGGTGTTACGGATGCAGTTGCCGCTGGTCTGGATCGCGTGCATCTGCACGGTGGCCAGCTCGGCAAGAATGTCAGGCACATCTTCCAGGTCTGGCCAGTTGAACTGGACGTTCTGACGGGTGCTGATGTGCGCGTAACCCTTATCGTAGTCACGGGCAATCTTGGCCATCATGCGCACTTGGGCGGACGACATCAGACCGTACGGCACGGCAACGCGCAGCATGGGCGCAAAGCGCTGGATGTACAGGCCATTCTGCAGGCGCAGCGGGCGGAATTCTTCACCGCTCAGTTCACCGGCAAGGTAGCGGCGGGTTTGATCGCGATACTGCTTGACGCGGTCTTCGACGATTTTTTGGTCGTACTGGTCGTATACGTACATGGAGTGTCCTGTTATCAGGCTTTTTACAGCTATCAGCGCGCACGGCCGCGCACTCCCTGCGGAGCCGGAGGAAGATACCAGCTCAGGGTTATGCGCAAAAGTGATGTTTGAGTATATGGAAAGAACTTAAAGGGATAAGAAGGCCGTTGAACATAGCCCTACGGCTTGAGTAAGCGAGCATGCTGGTCTTAACTCCAGAAGACGATTCACCCATAAACACAACAAGAGGGGTAGTACATGAGTGAACACAGTGAGCCGGATAATGCTGACAGCGTGGTCGATGCCAAGGCTATTTTCGCCTTGATTGTAATTTTCGTCGTCACCGCGGTGTTCTGGGTCAGCCAGCAATAAGATTTGGCGCAGCTAAAGCACAAAGCGGGCATTCCTTGGCGGATGCCCGCTTTTTTATTGCCCTCACGGCAGGGCTGCGACTCAGTGGCAGGTGAGACTGTCTGCCTGGCGATAGAGCATAAGCAGTTTGCGCGTAATGGACTGCTGAATATCGTCGCGCTCGAAGGTCGATAGCCGCGTCAGGCGACTAACCTGCAGGCGGTGCAGGTGGATATAGGGCATCTGCTGGTCGAACTCACGCAGATCACCCTTCATCATGATTGGCAGGAAGATATCGCCTGCCTTCTTCTGGTTGCTGATGATTTGCGCCAATGCCGGTTTGAACGGCATGGTTTTCGGTGCTGGGCCGCCTTCCTTGATCATCGTAGTCAGCAGCAAGCCAGGCTTGCGCAGGACCACGCCCGGCAGCACGCACAGCCCAGTTTTACGGACAGCATGCGCCTCGATGCCATGCAGGGTGTCGTGGAAGGCATAGGGATTGGGCAGCACCACCATCTTGCGGCCCATATCGCTGGGGAAGTGCAGGTCGTAGTTGGTGTACAACTGCCGCGTTGACTCCGAATACACGCACAGGCGGTTCTCGAACAGCTTGATAAAGCGTTCCGCCAGTTCGCGTCGGGCGATGCTGTCCAAGTCCCAAATCAGGTCCTGGTTTTGCGGTTTGCTCAGGTCGACTTCCTGGTGTTCCATGTTGCTCATTGCGTTCTCATACCCTGAACTGTCCAAGCAGACGATTGAGCTGCTCAGCCAACTGACCTAAGTGTTGCCCGGCATCGCTGGATTGCTGCGCCGCCAGGGCGTTGTTATGGGCCAGGCTGGCTGCCTGGGTGACGTTCTGATTGATGTCTTCGACCACGTGCGATTGTTGCAGTGTCGCGCTGGCGATGGAAGCGTTCAAACCGCTGAGGTTGCGCAGCCCGCTGGCGATTAACGTCAGGCTGGTTCCGGCCTGACGGGCTTGCTCGATGGTCAGCTGAGAGGCTTGGCTGCTGTCGTTGATCACCTTGACGGCTGCTTCCGAGTTGCCTTGCAGGCGCTCGATCATGACCTGGATTTCCGCTGTGGATTTTTGCGTGCGTTGCGCCAGCAGGCGCACCTCATCGGCCACTACGGCAAACCCACGGCCTTGCTCACCGGCACGGGCGGCTTCGATGGCCGCGTTTAGCGCGAGTAGGTTGGTCTGTTCGGCAATCGAGCGGATAACTTCTAATACGCTGCCTATCTGCGTGCTTTCCTGAGCCAGGGCCTGAATCACCGTTACCGCTTGGTCGATGGTGGCGGACAGCGCATTGATCTGGCGCAGGCTGCCTTCAATGTTCTGCTGACCTTGCAGCGCTTGCTCTTCGGCCGTGTGCACCTCTGTAGCGGCGTGTTCGGCATTTTTCGCCACATCCTGCACGCCATAAGTCACTTGATTGATCGCTGTGGCAACCAGTTCCATTTGCTGCGACTGCTGCTCGCTGTGCTGTTGCGATTGGCCCGCAACCTCACCGAGGTTGCGGGCAGCAGCATCGAGTTGGCCGGCAGAGTCGAGGGAGTGTTTGATCACCTGGCGTAACTTTTCGGTAAACGCATTGAAGTGACGCGACAAGGCGGACAACTCGTCGTTGCCCTGGGTATCGAGGGTTCGTGTTAGGTCGCCATCACCGCTGGCAATATTGGCCATGGCATCGACCGCGTGCCGCAGCGGCTGGGTGATGCTGCGCACGATCAGCACAATGAGCAGGGCCACCAAGGCGGCAATCACCAGGCCAATCAGCAGGGTTTTCAAGGCCTGGGTGTGAAACTCGGCCTGCACATCATCGACATAAACCCCTGAACCGATGATCCAGCCCCAAGGCTGGAACAGTTGCACATACGACACCTTGGGCACAGGGTCACTGGCACTAGGCTTGGGCCAACGGTAATTGACCTGGCCAGCGCCCTGGCTTTTGCTGATGGCGACCATTTCATTGAACAGTGCCTTGCCATCTGGGTCTTTGAAACCTGAGAGGTTCTGCCCTTCCAGTTTGGGGTTGGTCGGGTGCATGACCATCACTGGGGTTTGATCATTAATCCAGAAATACTCCTGGCCGTCGTAGCGCAGGTTACGAATGATCTCCGCAGCCTGTTTCTGCGCCGCTTCGCGGGTGATTCCGCCCGCCGCTTCCAGTGCATGGTAATGCTGCAGAATGCCCGCGGCGCTTTGCACCACATGCTGGGTTTTTTCAGATTTGGCGGCATATAGGTCGGCCTCGATCTGCTTGAGTAACAGGGCGCCCTGAATAATCAGCATGACAATGGCAACCACAAGAATCAGCCAAAGACGACGGTTAATAGGCAAGCTGCGCAGGTTATTCATGGTGGGCTCCCTGGTTGTTTAGGCGCGGGGTCGCCTCTTATAGATGATGAGTCTTGCTTCGCTACTCTAGACCTTAGGCTAATTGGTGGATTAGTGACGGCTCGGTTGGCGATTGCTTTCATCAGGTCGAGGCCAGTACAGCGTGCTGTAGCCTCAATACTCAGGTTCTCTGCTAGGATTCGCGCGGCGTGGGTTAAGTGTGTGATTTGATTATTTATTCTGCCGACCGGAACCTTTTAATAACCGGTTGGTAGGAAGCCCACGCGAGTTCGTCATCATAATGTTGCTGTTCGTGCCGGTGCGCACGTATTGAGGAGTGAGGATGGATCTTTGGGTGGCTGTTCAGGCACTGATTTTGGGTATCGTGGAAGGCATTACGGAGTTCTTGCCCATTTCCAGTACCGGACACCAGATCATCGTCGCGGACCTGATTGGTTTTGGCGGTGAGCGGGCGATGGCCTTCAACATCATCATCCAGCTGGGGGCGATTCTCGCTGTGGTCTGGGAGTACCGGCGCAAGATCCTCGACATTGTCATCGGTCTGCCCAAAGAGCAGCAGGCTCAACGTTTTACCGCCAATTTGCTGATCGCCTTTCTGCCGGCCGTGGCGCTAGGTGTGCTGTTCGCCGATCTTATTCATCATTACCTGTTCAACCCGATTACCGTGGCGCTGGCGTTGGTGGTGGGTGGGGTGATCATGCTCTGGGCCGAGCGGCGCACGCACCTGGTGCACGCCGAGAGCGTCGACGACATGACGTGGAAGGACGCGCTTAAGATTGGTTTTGCCCAGTGCCTGGCGATGATTCCGGGTACTTCACGCTCCGGTGCGACGATTATCGGCGGCTTGTTGTTCGGCTTGTCGCGCAAGGCGGCCACCGAGTTTTCCTTCTTCCTTGCCATGCCGACCATGGTCGGTGCTGCGGTCTACTCCGGCTACAAGTACCGCGACCTGTTCCAGGCCAGTGATCTGCCGGTGTTTGCCATTGGTTTTGTCACCTCGTTTATTTTCGCCATGATTGCGGTGCGGGCACTGCTCAGCTTTATCGGTAAGCACAGTTATGCAGCGTTCGCCTGGTACCGCATCGGGTTTGGCTTGTTGATTCTGGCGACCTGGCAGTTACAGTGGATTGACTGGAGCACGGCGCAGGGCTGATTGCTGTCGTTGTATTCGTTGGATGAATAAAGGCGCACCCCAGGGTGCGCCTTTGTCATAGTGGGACTTCACACAGGAGGTGCCATGCACAATACGGCCGATCATTTCCAACTCGATCTCAACGGTATATCCCTCAGTCTTTACTGCGCAGGGCCGGAACAGGGCAAGCCTGTGTGGTTATTGCACGGTTTTCCGGAGTGCTGGTATTCCTGGCGTCAGCAGGTTGATCCGTTGGTCGCGGCCGGCTATCGGGTGTTCATGCCTGAGATGCGGGGGTATGGCCGCAGCGAGGCGCCGGCGGACGTGGCGGCCTATGACGTACTGACGCTGTGCGCTGACATACGTGCGGCCATGGATCACTTTGGCCACACTCAGGTGGCAATGGTCGGCCATGATTGGGGCGCAATGGTCGCCTGGTATCTGGCACTGCTTGAGCCCGTGCGGATCAAAGCCCTCATCACCCTGTCGGTACCTTTTGCCGGGCGGCCTCGTCGCCCAGCCACCGAGATCATGCGTGAGGCCAGTGCCGGGCGATTCAATTACATCCTCTACTTTCAGGAACCTGGCCGCGCCGAACACGAGTTGGACGCTGACATCGACCGCACCCTGCGCCTGCTGATGTATTTCGAGGAGCGAAACTTGTTACTGCAGGACAAGCCTGCTGATGGCCGTTTGTTCGAGGACGACATGCAGGTGGGCGCGTTGCCCGACTGGTGCACAGAGGACGACTTTGCGGTGTATCGCCACACCTTTGCTCAGCACGGTTTACGGGGAGCGTTGAATTGGTACCGCAACTTCGAACGCAACTGGCACGTGACCGAGCCATTACAAGGGCAGACGATTAAACCGCCGACGCTGTTCTTGATCGGTGACCATGACCCGGTAGGCAAACTGGAAGCCTACACACTGAAGAAGATGCCGGAATGGGTGGATGACTTACAGCAGCACGTCCTAAAGGACTGTGGGCACTGGATCCAGAACGAGCAGGCTGAGCAGGTTAATCAGTATCTGCTTGAGTTTTTGGATCGCCATTTCCCAGGCTGCTAGAGTGCGCGCGGCTTATACCTGTTGAGAGTAAGGGAATGGAACAACGCGGCGTGTTGCGCAGCTGGAATGACGACAAAGGCTTTGGTTTTATCCAGCCGGAGCAAGGCGGGGCTGAGTTTTTTGCGCATATATCGGCCATGCGCGGCGACCGTCGCCCCGTGGCCGGGGATCAGGTGATGTACGTGCCGGGTAAGGACCCTCAGGGGCGTGCCCGCGCCGAGCATATCCGCGTTGCTGGCGAACTTGCGTTGGACCGTCCTGCGATTCGCCGTAAGCCTCGCGCTGTTAAGCCCACGGTTGCACCATCAGCGAAAGCCAGGGTGCGTCAGGTTTCGTCGATGCGCAGCCATGAGCCGATTCAGCACCTCGGACTGAAGTTAGTGCTGCTGATGGCGCTGTGTGTGTTGCCTCTAATGGGCGCTTGGCAGTCTGGTTTTGTGTGGGTGCTGGTTGCTTACCCGCTCGCCAGCCTGATCAGTTTTGTGCAGTACTGGCAGGACAAGTCCAGTGCCCAGCGAGGCCGTTGGCGCACGCCGGAAAAAGCATTGCATCTGGTCGAATCGCTGGGTGGCTGGCCCGGCGCGTTGATCGCGCAGCAGTGCTTTCGGCACAAAACGCGCAAGCTCTCCTTCCAGCTGGTGGTTTGGCTGATTGTTGCAGCCCATCAGCTGGTATGGATTGACTGGCTGGTGTTGGATGGCCAGCTGTTCGGTGAACTCTTGCGCCGTTACAGCTGATGCAGCGGCGCTAAATCGGTTGGTCCCAGCGGCTGAAGGCGTCGCTGATATGCTCAATCCATGCCCGAACGGCTGGTAGCATGCCGCGCCTGTGGGTGTACACCGCTTGCAGGTGGGCAGCAGGTAGTGCCCAGTCCGGTAGCAGGCGGGTCAGGCGTCCATCGGCCAGTTCATCCAGGCACAGGGGCGCGGGCAACATGGTAAATCCGAGGCCGCTCATCGCTGCATGTTTGCGGACGTTGAAATCCTCGATGGCCAGGCGCGCGTCCAGCACCACTTCTTGCACGCGCCCATTGTCATGCTGCAAACGCAGATGAATTTTGCGGTCCGCTTCCAGTGCGCCCAGGGCCGGCAGTTTCGCCAGATCGTCAGGTGTGCTGACCCGCGCGTGCTCCAACAGGGCCGGTGCGGCAACCATAAAGGCCTGCGCGGGCCGCAAGCGCCGGGTGATCAGCGTCGGGTCTTCATCCTCGGCGCTGCGTACGCGCAAGGCGACGTCTACGCCTTCGTTGAGCAGATCAATGCGCCGGTTGGTCTGAATCAGCTCCAGTTGCACCTTGGGATAGGCCGCGAGAAAGCTCACCACCAACTCCGAAAGCAAAGCAATGCCGCCTGGCGCGCTGACACGTAGGCGGCCGCGCGGCTCGCTGGTTAGGCTGGCCACGGTTTCCTCGGCCTGTTCGGCCTCCTGCAGCATGGCTTGGCAATGGCGCAGGTAGCGCTCACCAATGTCGGTCAATGCCAGTTTGCGCGTGGTGCGTTGCAGCAGGCGCGCGCCGAGGCGATTTTCCAGCTCGGCAATTCGTCGTGACAGGCGGGATTTTGGAATGCCCAGGGTGCGCCCGGCGGCGGCAAAACCGCCGGCTTCTACCACTTTGGCGAAGTAAAACAGGTCATTGAGGTCATGCATGGTTTTATCGTCCTATCAGTGGGACGAACTATCGCATTTACACGGACTAATCGGCCATTGCTTTCATCGATAGTATCTCCAACATCTTGATCGCCGTGGGGCGATCTCACTTTGGAGATTGTCATGAAACTACTGCACCTCGATTCCAGCATCCTCGGCGACTCGTCTGCTTCTCGCCAACTCAGCCGTGCCGTGGTCGATGCCTGGCTCGGCAGCGAACCTCAGGCGCAGGTAATTTATCGCGATCTGGCCAGCGATGCCCTGAGCCACCTGTCCGCCGCCAGTCTGGTCGCCGGCGGTACCCCTGCGGAGCTGCGCGATGCGGCGCAAAAGCATGAAGTCGAGCTGGCGGAAGGCACCCTCAATGAGTTTCTCGCGGCCGACGCCATCGTGATAGGTGCGCCGATGTACAACTTCACCGTGCCGACCCAGCTCAAGGCCTGGATCGACCGCGTGGCTGTCGCCGGTAAAACCTTTGCTTACGACGAGAATGGCCCCAAGGGCCTGGCAGGTGGCAAGAAGGTGGTGATCGTGTCCACCGCAGGCGGTATTCATGCGGGCCAACCAAGCGGTCAGGCGCACGAAGAGTATTTGCTGCTGGTGCTGCGCTTCCTCGGCATTACCGATATTGAAATTGTGCGCGCCGAAGGCCTGGCTTACGGTGATGAGCCGCGCGCGAATGCCTTTGCGGCAGCGCACGCCCAGATCGGTGGTTTGTTCGCAGCAGCGTAATAATCGCACCCAGCAAAAAGCCCGCTCAGTGAGCGGGCTTTTTTATGCCGGCTAGGAGCCGGTTAGACGATCACACCCTGGCTGCGCAGGTAGTCATCGTAGGTACCGCTGAAGTCCGTGATGCCGTTGGCTGATAACTCGATGATACGCGTAGCCAGGGAACCCACGAACTCACGGTCGTGGCTAACGAAGATCAGTGTGCCTGGATAGTTTTCCAGCGCCAGGTTCAGCGCTTCGATGGATTCCATATCCAAGTGGTTGGTCGGTTCGTCCATCACCAGCACGTTAGGCTTTTGCAGAATCAGCTTGCCGAACAGCATGCGGCCTTGCTCACCACCGGAGATGACTTTTACCGACTTGAGGATCTCGTCGTTGCTGAACAGCATACGACCCAGTGTGCCGCGGATCATCTGCTCGCCGGTGGTCCACTGGCCCATCCAATCGAACAGGCTGACGTCGTCTTCGAAGTCGTGGGCGTGGTCCTGGGCGTAGTAGCCGATTTCCGCGCTGTCGGTCCATTTCACCGCACCGGCATCCGGTGCGAGTTCGCCAACCAAGGTGCGCAGCAGGGTGGTTTTACCAATACCGTTCGGGCCGATGATGGCTACTCGCTCGCCCGCTTCAACCTGGAAGCTGAAGTTCTTGAACAGCTCCTTGCCGTCGAAACCCTTGGCCATTTTCTCGATCATGACGGCCTGGCGGTGCAGCTTCTTGTTCTGTTCGAAGCGAATGAACGGGCTGACACGGCTGGACGGTTTGACCTCGGCCAACTGGATCTTGTCGATCTGCTTGGCACGCGAGGAAGCCTGCTTGGATTTCGAGGCGTTGGCCGAGAAGCGGCTGACGAAGCTTTGCAGCTCGTTGATCTGCGCCTTCTTCTTGGCGTTTTCGGACAGCAACTGCTCGCGCGACTGGGTTGCGGCGGTCATGTATTCATCGTAGTTGCCTGGGAACAGGCGCAGCTCGCCGTAATCCAGGTCCGCCATGTGCGTGCACACGCTGTTCAGGAAGTGACGGTCGTGCGAGATGATGATCATGGTGCTGTTACGCTGGGTCAGGATGTTTTCCAGCCAGCGGATGGTGTTGATGTCCAGGTGGTTGGTCGGTTCGTCCAGCAGCAGTACTTCCGGATCGGAGAACAGCGCCTGGGCCAGCAACACGCGCAGTTTCCAGCCGGGCGCGACTTCGCTCATCGGGCCGAAATGCTGTTCCAGCGGAATACCCAGGCCCAGCAGCAACTCACCGGCGCGAGATTCGGCGGTGTAACCGTCCATCTCGGCGAACTCGCCTTCGAGCTCACCGACCTTCATGCCGTCTTCTTCGCTCATTTCCGCCAGGGAATAGATACGGTCGCGTTCGGCTTTGACTTTCCACAGCTCTTCGTGACCCATGATCACAGTGTCGATTACCGTGAATTCTTCATAGGCGAACTGGTCCTGACGCAACTTACCCAGGCGCACGTTCGGCTCCAGCATCACCTGGCCGCCGCTCGGCTCTAAATCGTCGCCGAGAATTTTCATAAAGGTCGACTTGCCGCAGCCGTTGGCCCCGATCAGACCGTAACGATTGCCGCCGCCAAACTTGACGGAAACGTTCTCGAACAGGGGCTTAGCCCCGAATTGCATGGTGATGTTGGCGGTGGAGATCACGAATCTTGGTCCAGATAAACGGGCGCACGGGCGCGAAAGGGGCGCGATTGTAGCGGTTTACGGCCGCAAAAGGCAGCGGATGGACAGGCGGAGTGTCTGTTCGACGCAGTTATCTGCTGCGGTTGCCCTTGAGCGCGACGAGTATCAGCCACTCATGCGTACACTTTGTGATCGTCGACGGCTGGCAGCACGTTACCCAGTGCAGAGGGTTGCGCGCGTTGCCAGGCGATGGACCCACGGAATCATTAATAACGCCACACCGGCAACGGCTGCCGCGACATAGCCGACATAGCCGATACCCGCGGTTTGGATGGTTAGGCCGCCGACCAGCGCGCCGATCCCTATCCCGGCGTTGGCCGCGGACACGTTGGTTGTGCCTGCCAGCGCCTGAGAATGCGCCACCGAGTTCATGACCCGAACCTGGCAGATCGGGTACAGCGCCGTGTTGGCAATGCCCCACAGCGCGAGCGCGATACACACGAGTACGCCTGCTCCTGCCAGAGGCGTCACCGCTGCCATTCCCAGTGCTAGCAGTGCCACAAACAAAGCCGTGGCGTTGAGTGGCGAGCGATCCACCGCTTTACCGCCCATCCAATTGCCAATCAGGCCGACGGCGCCAAACCCCATCATCCACCACCCGACATCTGCTGGCTCCACACCAGCCAGGCGTTCCAGCATGTCGGCCAGGTAGGTGTACGCAACGAACATGGCGCTGAAGATAATGATCGACAGTGCGACATTGGCCTGAAACAACGGCTCCTTGAAAATACGTGCCTGTTTCAGGAAGTCGACCCGCTCGCTACGCGCGACAGCAGGCATGCAGATCAGCACAGCCACCGCCATCAGCAGTGACAACCCAGCCAGCAATGCAAAGGCGCCTCGCCAGCCAATCCCGTTAGCCGCCAGCGTCCCCAATGGAATACCCAACAGCAGCGCAGCGGTAATGCCCAGGTAGACCCGGGCAATGGCCTGGCCTGCTTTGGCTGGACCGGCCAACTGGGCTGCCGTTTCACTGGCCGTGCCCCAAAAGACTGGCAGCATCAGCGCGGGGATGAAACGTGCAACGGCCAGCATCCAGATGTTCGAAGACAGTGCCGCCAGAGCATTGGCGAATGCGAAGACCAGCAAGATCGCGATAAACAGCTTTTTTCTGTCCAGGTGGGCGAGGGCGGCGGTAAGGGGTGGGCCGAAGAGCATGACTGTAAAGGCGAACAGCGTGACCAGCTGGCCGGCTGCGGCAATTGAAACGCCGAGGTCACGGGCCAGGGCGGGCAGTAGGCCGATAATCAGAAACTCAGTGGTTACGATCAAAAAAGCCGAGATGGCCAGGATGATAATGCTGAGTGAAGAGCCTGCCGCAGGTATAACCTGGGGGCGGGGTGATTCGATAGCATTCATAACGACGCTCTTGTTTAGGAAGGGCGTTATGGTATTGATTCTTTTGCGGTCTATTTGTGGCGTTTTTTCTAGTAATTACTGATTTTAATTCACTTATCTGGTGGTGTCGGCAATGTGTGGCCACTGGGGGATAAACACTTGGCTAAGACCTCTAACAGCGCGTTGACTTTGGGCAGTGTTTCGCGCTTTTTCAGCCAAACCAAGTTCATCGGCAGGCCATCACTGGACAGCTGCGGTAGCACTTCAACCAAGGCTCCGCTATCTAAATGCGTTTGCACCAGCCACGTGGGCAATTGCGCAATGCCATAGCCTGCCAGCACAGCCAGTACTTCACCCTCGCCATCTCCCACGGCGATGCGTGCCGGCATGATTAGACGCTTCTTGTCGCCGGGCTGTGGGCCTTCTCGATACCAAGGGCTGACTAGGCCATTACTGAGGCCGTAGAGCACGCAGTCATGCTCTTCAAGCGCGGCTTCAGTGGTCGGCATGCCACGCCTGGACAGGTATTCGGGGGCGGCGCAGTAGATCAACCGCTCAGCACCCAGGTAGCGGTGGCCCAAGGTCGTCGGCCACACGTCTGAACCGCCGATGCGCACCAGCAGGTCGATGCCCTGATCAGCCGGTTCAACAAAGCTGTCGGTAAAGGAAATATACGGCGTCAACAGCGGATATTGCTTCACGAAGTGCAGGATCACCGGCAGCACGTGCAAGCGCCCATAGGATGCCGGCAGGTCGATCCGAATCCTTCCGCGCGGTTCGAGGAACTCGGCATGCAGAGCCAGCTCCGATTCTTCCAGGTCGGAGAGCACGCGGGTGCAGGTTCGGTAGAAGGCTGTACCCGCGTCAGTCAGCGCCAATCGGCGCGTGGTGCGCTCAAACAGGCGTATATCGAGGCGACTTTCCAGCCGTGCGATGCCTTTACTCACTGCCGAGCTGGTTAGGCTCAGGCGCTCTGCCGCTGCAGTAAAGCTGCCCAGTTCGGCGACGCAGACGAAAACATCGATGCCTTTCAAACGCTCAGAGGAGAACACGTGGCGGCCTTATATTGCAGTGGGATGCTGAGCAGGTTAACTCAGCTGATCAGTGAAGAGTGCTGGCAGCTTTCTGGCATGACCGGTCAGCTTGCTCCGCCAAGCCAACGTCGTTGCTGTCCCTGCGCCGGGCATCCGAGCTGCGCACGGAGCCTGTGGAGCCGGCGGCAGTTAACCGTCCGCTGTTGGCGGATCAAGCAGCAGTGCTAGCTTTAAGCGTTTGGGTAGTTTACTGACCACCAACTGATGGGAGCGCGTTAGCAGGGCTTGCAGTTCGCTATCGCTCAGCGGGTAGGGTGTGGCCATGCTTATCCAGCGGGCGCGGGCCAGATAAGGAGCCGGGCGGATGCCGGGGCGGTCGCAATAGCCAAGGAAGAGGTCATCATCCACCTTAAAGGCCAGGCCGTCATGGCTGCCCAAGTGAAACAAGGCGAACATCTTGCTCTCAGCCACTGAGAATACCCGCACGCTGCCCCATTTGATGTCCTCACGGACACCCGGCAGGTTCAGGCAAAAAGCAGCAACGTGTTCGGGCGTCATGGCAGATCACTCGCGGTAGAAAACCTGCACCAGATGGTAGCCAAACTGGCTTTTCACCGGTCCGTGCACTTCACGCACCGGCTTTTTGAAAATGACTTGATCAATAGCACGCACCATTTGTCCGGGACGTACTTCACCCAGATCGCCGCCTTTCTTGCCGGAGGGGCAGGTTGAGTACTTGCGTGCCAGCACATCGAAGGCTTCACCAGCGGCGATGCGTTTTTTCAGCGCAGCGGCTTCTGCTTCGGTTTTCACCAAAATGTGGCGGGCCATTGCCTTAGCCATGACGGGCTCCTCGGAATTCAATCAACCTATTGTGCCAGTATTCTCAACCGCTTAGCGCCTGAACCAGGCACGCTCCGATTTTCTCAGGAGCGATGTGAAATCTTGGCCTAACGTAATACATCCAACTCACGGGATAGCTCGTTATGGACCTCAACGCCATGCTCAAAATCCTGTCCAGCCAGGACGGGTCCGACCTTTATCTTTCCACCGGAGCGCCGCCCTGCGCCAAGTTCAATGGCGTGCTCAAAGCGCTCAGTGCTGAACCGCTAAAGGCTGGCGAGGTGGCCGCGATTGCCGATTCGGTGATGGATAGCGCGCAGCGTGAGGAGTTCGAGCGTGAGCTGGAAATGAACCTGGCGATCTCGATTGCCAGTGTTGGGCGCTTTCGCATCAATATCTTCAAACAGCGCAACGAAGTGTCGATCGTGGCGCGCAATATCAAGATGGATATCCCCAAGTTTGAAGACCTCAAACTGCCGGAAGTGCTGCTCAAGACCGTGATGGAAAAACGCGGGCTGGTGCTGTTTGTCGGTGGCACGGGGTCGGGCAAGTCGACCTCGCTGGCGGCGCTGATCGACTACCGCAACCGCAACAGCGGCGGCCATATCATCACCATCGAAGACCCGGTGGAGTATGTGCACAAGCACAAGAAGTCGATCATCAACCAGCGCGAAGTTGGCGTGGATACGCGCAGCTTTCATGCGGCGCTGAAGAACACCCTGCGTCAGGCCCCGGACGTTATTCTGATCGGCGAAATTCGCGACCGCGAGACCATGGAACATGCTCTGGCCTTTGCCGACACAGGCCATCTGGCAATCTCCACGTTGCACGCGAACAACGCTAACCAGGCGCTGGACCGTATCATCAACTTTTTCCCGGAAGACCGGCGTCCGCAGCTACTCAATGACCTGGGTAACAACCTCAAGGCATTTGTTTCCCAGCGGCTGGTCAAGACCATCGACGGTAAGCGCCGGGCTGCGGTGGAAGTGCTGCTCGGCACGCCGACCATTCGTGACCTGATCAAACGCAACGAGTTTTCCGAGATCAAGGAGATCATGGAAAAGTCGAAAAACCTCGGCATGCAAACCTTCGATCAGGCGCTGATCGACCTGGTCAACGATGGCTCGATTGATGAAGAAGAAGCGGTGAAAAACGCCGATTCGGCGAACAACGTGCGCCTCAAGCTCAAGCTCTACCGCGACAACCCAGGTACCTCAGCGCCTGCCGCTGCGCCCGCGCCAGTGGCCGCCGCACCGACTCCTGCTGCGCCTGCGGCACCCGCAGCGTCGGCGGGTGAATGGGGGCTGGAGTTGAAACTGGAGGATATCGAAGAGGAGCAGCTGCCTGAGGACCCTGGGCGCAAAGGCATTTAAACACCGGTGACGACACGGATGTCCGCTGTTAGCGCGCGGGTTGGTAGGCGTCCTGAATACGTTGGATCATGCCTTCGGCGCGTAGCGCGTCGACCGCTTTGCGTAGATTCTCCTGCAAGTCTGCGTCGCACGCTTTGGAGCAGGCTAGGTACAGATCGGTACTGGCCATCACGGGGCTCATCTGCAATCGATTGTCGCTTTTCGGCCACAGGTACAACCCTTCCGGCACCCCGGTAAACCAGGCATCGACGCGGCCCAGTTCGAGCATGCGTGCGGGGTTATCGCCAAGCTTGAGGCTGACAATCTGCTCATCGGTAAACCCTTCGCGCTTGAGTATTTCCATCTGTGCGGTGCCCAGACCGACGGCGATACGCTTATAACGCTGACGCGCCTCGGCAAAGTCGGCCACCGGCGCATCAAGGCTGAAGAAGGCGCGCTCAAGTGGCGAAATAGGGGCGATCCAGGTGTACAGCGCTTCCCGCTCCGGAGTACGCGAGAGCGGGATGATCAGCAGGTTGTGGCCACGACTGACCCGCTGCTGGGCGCGAGCCCAGGGGGTTACATGGATATGGCTGAGATACCCCGCACGGGCAATGGCGGCCAATGCCACATCGCCGACCATGCCGTAACCACCCTGAAAGCTGACAAAGGTCAGCGGCGGCGCGTCCGGCATATGCAGCTCCAGCGGCTCCTGTGCTGTTGCGCTTAGGCTCAGCGAGGTCAGCAATACAGCGAGACAGATCCAGCGCACAGCCACGGCAGCACTCCAACAACGACTGACTTGGAGTATAAGCACCGTGCGCTTGGCTCGGTTGGAGTTTTTGGTACTTTAGTCCCGTAGTTCTGCCAGGTCGCGGTACAACTCCAGCGCCTGCGGGTTGGCCAGTGCGTCGGTATTTTTCACCGGTTTGCCGTGTACCACGTTGCGCACCGCCAGTTCGACGATCTTGCCGCTGATGGTGCGCGGGATATCCGCCACGGCAATGATCTTGGCCGGTACATGGCGCGGTGTGGTGTTGGCGCGGATCACCTGACGAATCTGCGTTTGCAGCGCGTCGGTCAGTTCGATGCCCTCGCGCAGACGGACAAACAGCACCACACGCACGTCATCATCCCACTCCTGGCCGATGGCGATGGACTCCAGCACAGCTTCGACCTTTTCCACCTGGCGGTAGATCTCCGCGGTGCCGATACGCACGCCACCGGGATTGAGTACCGCGTCACTGCGCCCGTGAATCACCAGACCGCCGTGATCGGTGACTTCCGCGTAATCGCCATGGGCCCAGATGCCGGGGAACGTCTCGAAGTAGGCTGCCTGGAACTTGCTGCCATCAACATCCTTCCAGAAGCCAATCGGCATCGATGGGAAATGCAGCGCGCAGACCAGTTCGCCTTTTCCGCCTGTTACCGGTTGGCCGGCGTCGTTCCACACCTGCACGTCCATGCCCAAGCCCTTGCATTGCAGCTCGCCGCGCCACACTGGCAGCACCGGGTTGCCGAGAGCGAAGCAGGAGACGATATCGGTGCCGCCGGAGATCGACGATAAGCAGATATCGGCTTTGATCTCGCGGTAGACGTACTCGAAGCTCTCGTGAGACAGCGGCGAGCCGGTCGACAGAATGGCCTTGAGGCGTTGCAGCCTGTGCGTGCTGCCGGGCTTGGCCCCGGCTTTTTCCAGCGCCGCGAGAAACTTGGCGCTGGTGCCGAAGATACTGATTTTTTCGGCATCGATCAGGTCGATCAGGCGCTCGGCACCTGGGTGGAAGGGCGAGCCGTCAAACAGCACCAGAGTCGCGCCCAGGGCCAGGCCAGAGACCAGCCAGTTCCACATCATCCAGCCGCAGGTGGTGTAGTAGAACAGCGTGTCGTCGGCATGCAGATCGGTGTGCAGGCCGAGTTCCTTGACGTGCTGCAGCAAGGTGCCACCGGTGCCGTGAACGATGCACTTGGGCACGCCGGTGGTGCCGCTGGAGTAGAGGATATACAGCGGGTGATCGAACGGTACCTGGGTGAATTCCAGCTCGCCGCCAGGCTGATAGAAATCCTGCCAGAGCGCGACCTTGGCCGCCGAGTGGAAATCGGCGGCTTTGGCCTGGGCATTGGAGTAGGGCACCACAATCAGCTGCTCAAGCGAGGGCAGGCGTTCGAGGATTTCATTGAGCTTGGCAGTCAGGTCGAGGTTCTTACCGGCATAGCGATAGCCGGCGGCGGCGATCAGCACCTTGGGCTCGATCTGGCCGAAGCGGTCGATCACGCCTTGGGTGCCGAAGTCCGGCGAGCAACTTGACCAGGTTGCACCTAGGCTGCTGGCGGCAAGCATGCCGACCAGGGTTTGCCAGGTGTTGGGCATAAAAGCAGCAACGCGGTCGCCGATACCCACGCCGGCAGCGCGCAGGCTGCGTTGCAAACCCGCGACATGGGCGGCTAGTTCGGCATAGCTCAGTTGCTCGCGGGAACCGTCTTCACCGATAGCCACCAGGGCAGGGTAGTTATCGCGGCGGCGCAGCAGGTGTTCGGCAAAGTTCAGCGTCGCGCCAGGAAACCAGTGAGCGCTGGGCATGGCGCTGCTTTCTTGCAGCACTGCCTCGGGTTGGGCGTTAAAGCGTATTTCAAAGAACTCGACAATTGCCTGCCAGAAGGACTCGCGCTGAGTCACGCTCCAGGCGTGCAGGGCTGAATAGTCGGTCAGTTGCAGGCTGTGGCGCTGATTGACGAAGCGGCGGAAGCTGTCCATCCGCGTCGCGGCGATACGTTCCTTGGAGGGTGTCCACAAGGGCTGTTGCATGTCGATTCCTCATTCGGCAGGTGCCGTAATTCTTGTTGTGCCGAGCTGTTGCGCCTGGCCGATGGCACGCTAGCCTACTGGTCGCTGCAAGCCTTGAGCTGCAGCGACCCTTATTGCTCGGCGGCCGACCTGGCGGCTGTTGTAGCAGTTTTGCACCGAAGGCAGGGCCGGCACGCGGCATCTGGGGCTCTGGCTTTACAGGCTGTAAACAAAGCCTGACGGCAGTGGCTTTCCTAGCCAGATACAGACAGGTTTACGCGCTGGCCAGCCGCGCCCGCGCCACCCGCGAACCATTGGGCTTATCCAGTACCGCGCAAATACGCTGGCCGGCGGCGATCAGCCGGCCCATATCGATACCGGTTTCGATGCCCAGGCCCTCGAGCAGGTAAAGCACATCTTCGGTCGCGACATTGCCGGTGGCGCCTTTGGCGTAAGGGCAGCCACCCAGACCCGCGACCGAGCTGTCGAATACGCTGATGCCTTCGAGCAGACTGGCGTAGATATTGGCCAAAGCCTGGCCGTAGGTGTCATGGAAGTGCCCGGCCAACAAATTACGTGGCACCTCGCGGCCGACCACGTTGAACAGGTGGCGGGTTGCCCCAGCGGTGCCGGCCCCTATGGTGTCGCCCAGGGAAACCTCATAGCAGCCCATGGCGTACAGCTCACGGGCTACGCTGGCGACTTGCTCTGGTGGCACGCTGCCGTCGTACGGGCAACCCAACACGCAGGACACATAGCCGCGCACGCGAATGCCATGCTGCTTGGCGGCGTCCATTACCGGGACAAAGCGCTCAAGGCTCACGCTGATCGAGCAGTTGATATTTTTCTGCGAGAAAGCTTCCGAAGCCGCGGCAAACACCGCAACTTCCCTAACGCCCGCTTCCAGCGCGCCTTCAAAGCCTTTCAGATTGGGCGCCAGGGCCGCGTAGGTAATACCTGGCAACTGCTGGATCTGCGCAAAAACCTCGGCGGAGCCCGCCATCTGCGGCACCCACTTGGGCGAGACAAAGCTGCCCACCTCGATATAGCCGAGGCCTGCGGCAGACAGGTCATCGACCAGGCGCACTTTGTCGGCCACGCTGATCGGCTGTTTCTCATTCTGCAAACCGTCGCGCGGGCCGACTTCGACCAGGCGGACTTGTTTGGGTAGGTTCATCGTTGCCTCGTTGTTCATCTCGATGGGGCTCGCGCTCAAAGTCGTTTAGCGGCGAGCTTGGCTAAATGCACTCCTACAAAAGGTTATGCGCTGATTTCTTCCAGCTCCACCAGTACCGCGCCTTCGCTAACAATCTCACCTTCGCTGCAATACAGCGCCTTGACAGTGCCGGCATGCGGAGCGCGGATGCTGTGTTCCATCTTCATCGCCTCCAGCACCACCAGCGCAGCACCGGCTTCGACCTGCTGGCCGGCTTCCACCAGCACCCGCACGATACTGCCGTTCATCGGTGCCGTCAGGCCGCCGTGATGCTGCTGGCCGGCTTCAACTTCAGCAATCGGGTCGACGCGTTGAATGCTGCGCAGTTCGCCGGCGTAGTGCAGATACAGGCTGTCGCCGCGGCGAATCGCCAGATGCTGTTGGCGCACGCCATCGCTTTCCACCGACAACGTTTCGCCTTGCAGCTGTACGGTGGACGTCGCGGCGTAGCGCAGACGGATCACCTGGCGCTCGTTCTGGCAGCTCAGATGCAGATCGGTTTCCGCCGGCAGGCCCAGACGTAGGCCGTTGTTGCGTGACCAGGGTGAATGGAAGTCGTCGTGGCGCTGCTGCGGCGCTTCACTCTGCACAAAGGCCTCGGCAGCCAGCTGCCAGAATTCGGCGGGCAATTCGCTCACTGGCGGCAGTAGCTGTGCTTCATGGCGCGGGATAAAACCGGTATCCAGCTCGGCCTTGGCAAAAGCCGGGTGGGCCAGCACACGTTGCAGGAATGCCAGGTTGGTTTTAACGCCGCCCACGCAGGTTTCTTTAAGCATGGCCAGCAGGCGCAGACGCGCCTCCTCGCGGTTTTCGCCCCAGGCGATCAGTTTGCCGAGCATCGGGTCATAGAAGGGCGAGACTTCATCGCCTTCGCTGACGCCGCTGTCTACCCTGCGACCTGGGCCGGCATTGGCTTCGCGGTACAGCGCCAGGGTGCCGGTGGCCGGCAGAAAGTCGTTGTCCGGATCTTCCGCATACAGGCGCACTTCAATGGCGTGACCAATCAGCGGCACTTGCTCCTGGGTGATCGGCAGCGCTTCGCCACGGGCGACGCGAATCTGCCAGGCCACCAGATCCAGACCGGTAATCAGCTCGGTGACTGGGTGCTCGACCTGCAGGCGGGTGTTCATCTCCATAAAGAAGAAGTCGCCACGCTCATCCAGCAGAAATTCCACGGTACCGGCGCCGACATAGCCGATGGCCTGCGCGGCCTTGACCGCCGCTTCGCCCATGGCGCGGCGCAGTTCAGCTGACAGACCCGGAGCCGGCGCTTCTTCGACGACCTTTTGGTGGCGACGCTGGATCGAGCAGTCGCGCTCATTCAGATACAGGCAGTTGCCGTGCTGGTCGGCAAATACCTGGATTTCCACATGTCGCGGTTTGAGTACGTACTTTTCCACCAGCATGCGTGAGTCGCCGAACGACGACTGCGCCTCGCGCTGGGCGCTGGCCAGGGCTTCGGCCAGTTCGCTCTCAACCTCGACCACTTTCATGCCCTTGCCACCACCACCGGCCGCTGCCTTGAGCAGCACCGGGTAGCCGATCACGTTCGAGGCAGCGCGGAAGGTTTCTACATCTTGCGCTTCGCCGTGATAGCCCGGCACCAGCGGTACGCCTGCGGCTTCCATCAGTGCTTTTGCGGCGGACTTGCTGCCCATGGCGTCGATAGCCGAGGCGGGTGGGCCGAGAAAGATCAAACCGGCGGTTTCGATGGCGCGGGCAAAGCCGGCGTTTTCCGAGAGAAATCCATAGCCTGGGTGAATCGCCTGGGCACCGCTGGCTTTGGCCGCAGCGATCAGCGCGTCGATCCGCAGGTAACTGTCCGCCGGCTTGGCACCGCCCAGATTCACCGCCAGATCGGCTTCGCGCACATGGCGGGCGCTGGCGTCGATGGCGCTGTGTACCGCCACG
Source organism: Pseudomonas sp. 9AZ (assembly GCF_902506525.1). Lineage (NCBI taxonomy): Bacteria > Pseudomonadati > Pseudomonadota > Gammaproteobacteria > Pseudomonadales > Pseudomonadaceae > Pseudomonas > Pseudomonas sp. 9AZ. Next base: position 2,212,815 of record NZ_LR733840.1, on the reverse strand, counting down.
GTCTGGATACCCATGGCTTTGGCCGTGCGCATCACCCGGCAAGCGATTTCACCACGGTTGGCCACCAGCAGGGTGTCGATAGGCTTAAGGCTCATGCTTGTGGCTCCTGCCATGCGGGTTTGCGCTTATCTAGGAATGCCCGCAGACCTTCCTGACCTTCGGGGCTGACGCGGATACGGGCAATCGCGTTCTCGGTATAACGGCGCAGCGCCGGAGTCAGCACGCCGCTGCCGACTTCGCGCAACAGATCCTTGCTGGCGAGCATCGCCTGCGGGCTGTTGAGCAGCAGCGTGTCGACCCACTCGGCCACCGCAGGCTCCAGGGCATCGGCGGCATAGCATTCGGCAAAAAGCCCCAGCTCCTGCGCCCTTTGGCCGCTAAAGCGCTCAGCCGTCAGGGCATAGCGCCGCGCAGTACGTTCGCCGATGGCCTGCACGACAAAGGGGCTGATCACCGCCGGCGCCAGGCCGATGCGTACCTCGGACAGGCACAGCTGGGCGTCAACGGTGCCAATGGCCATATCGCAGCAGCTGATCAAACCCAGCGCCCCGCCAAAGGCCGCGCCTTGCACCACGGCCAAGGTCGGGATCTTCAGCTGATACAGGTTGTGCATCAGCTCGGCCAGCTCACGCGAATCAGCCAGGTTGGCCAACCTGGCTGATTCGCGTGAGCTGGCCGAGCTGATGCACAACCTGTATCAGCTGAAGATCCCGACCTTGGCCGTGGTGCAAGGCGCGGCCTTTGGCGGGGCGCTGGGTTTGATCAGCTGCTGCGACATGGCCATCGGCACCGTTGACGCCCAGCTGTGTCTGTCCGAAGTGCGCATTGGCCTGGCTCCGGCAGTGATCAGCCCATTTGTTGTGCAAGCCATCGGCGAACGTGCGGCGCGGCGCTATGCCCTGACGGCTGAACGCTTTAGCGGCCAACGAGCGCAGGAACTGGGGCTGTTTGCCGAATGTTATGCCGCCGACGCCCTGGAGCAGGCCGTGGTCGAGTGGGTCGACACGCTGCTGCTCAATAGCCCGCAAGCGATGCTCGCCAGCAAGGATCTGTTGCGCGAAGTCGGCAGCGGCGTGCTGACTCCGGCGCTGCGCCGTTACACCGAGAACGCGATTGCCCGTATCCGCGTCAGCCCCGAAGGTCAGGAAGGTCTGCGGGCATTCCTGGATAAGCGCAAACCCGCATGGCAGGAGCCACAAGCATGAGCCTTAAGCCTATCGACACTCTGCTGGTGGCCAACCGTGGCGAAATCGCCTGCCGGGTGATGCGCACGGCCAAAGCCATGGGCATCCAGACCGTGGCGGTACACAGTGCCATCGACGCCAACGCGCGCCATGTGCGCGAAGCCGATCTGGCGGTCAACCTGGGCGGTGCCAAGCCGGCGGACAGTTACCTGCGGATCGACGCGCTGATCGCTGCGGCCAAAGCCAGCGGTGCCCAGGCGATTCACCCCGGTTACGGCTTTCTTTCGGAAAACGCCGGCTTTGCCCGCGCTATCGAAACCGCCGGTTTGATCTTTCTCGGCCCGCCCGCCAGCGCCATCGACGCCATGGGCAGCAAGTCCGCGGCCAAGGCGCTGATGGAAGCCGCCAGCGTGCCCTTGGTGCCCGGTTATCACGGCGAAGCGCAGGATGTAGAAACCTTCCGCGCGGCCTCGAACGCAATCGGCTACCCGGTGTTGCTTAAGGCGGCGGCTGGCGGCGGTGGCAAGGGCATGAAGGTGGTCGAGCGCGAAAGCGAAATGCCCGAGGCTCTGGCCAGCGCCCAGCGCGAGGCGCAGTCGTCGTTCGGCGACTCGCGCATGCTGGTTGAAAAATACGTACTCAAGCCGCGCCATGTGGAGATCCAGGTGTTTGCCGACCAACACGGCAACTGCCTGTACTTGAATGAGCGCGACTGCTCGATCCAGCGTCGTCATCAGAAAGTGGTTGAAGAGGCCCCTGCGCCCGGTTTGTCAGCTGAACTGCGCCGAGCCATGGGCGAAGCGGCAGTCAAGGCGGCACAGGCCATCGGCTATGTCGGTGCCGGCACCGTGGAATTTCTGCTGGATGAGCGCGGCGACTTCTTCTTTATGGAAATGAACACCCGTCTGCAGGTCGAACATCCGGTCACTGAGCTGATTACCGGCCTGGACCTTGTTGCCTGGCAGATCCGCGTCGCCCGTGGTGAAGCGCTGCCGATCACCCAGGAGCAAGTGCCGCTGATTGGCCATGCCATCGAGGTGCGCCTGTATGCCGAAGATCCGGACAACGACTTCCTGCCTGCCACAGGTACCCTGGCGCTGTACCGCGAAGCCGCCGCTGGCCCAGGTCGTCGGGTAGACAGCGGCGTCAGCGAAGGCGATGAAGTCTCGCCCTTCTATGACCCCATGCTCGGCAAACTGATCGCCTGGGGCGAAAACCGCGAAGAGGCGCGCCTGCGCCTGCTGGCCATGCTTAAGGAAACCTGCGTCGGAGGGGTTCGCACCAATCGGGCCTTTCTTACCCGCGTGCTGACCCATCCGGCCTTTGCCAATGCGGAGCTGGATACCGGTTTTATTCCGCGTCACGAAGCGCAGCTTCTGCCTCCAGTAACTGAATTGCCGGCCGAGTTCTGGCAACTGGCCGCCGAAGCCTTTGTGCAAAGTGAAGCGCCGCAGCAGCGCCACGACGACTTCCATTCACCCTGGTCACGCAACAACGGCCTACGTCTGGGCCTGCCGGCGGAAACCGATCTGCATCTGAGCTGCCAGAACGAGCGCCAGGTGATCCGTCTGCGCTACGCCGCGACGTCCACCGTACAGCTGCAAGGCGAAACGTTGTCGGTGGAAAGCGATGGCGTGCGCCAACAGCATCTGGCGATTCGCCGCGGCGACAGCCTGTATCTGCACTACGCCGGCGAACTGCGCAGCATTCAGCGTGTCGACCCGATTGCTGAAGTTGAAGCCGGCCATCAGTATCACGGCGGCCTGACGGCACCGATGAACGGCAGTATCGTGCGGGTGCTGGTGGAAGCCGGCCAGCAGGTCGAAGCCGGTGCTGCGCTGGTGGTGCTGGAAGCGATGAAGATGGAACACAGCATCCGCGCGGCCCATGCAGGAACGGTCAAGGCGCTGTACTGCGTCGAAGGCGAGATGGTCAGCGAAGGGGCGGTACTGGTTGAGCTAGAGGAGGCCAGCGTATAACCCGGCGCATATTGGATGACACTCGCGGGAGGGCTTTAGCCGCGACTTTCTATAAAAAGCTCGCGGCTAAAGCCCCTCCTACAGACAGTCGACCTGAGCAACGTAGGATGGGTTGAGCGCAGCGATAGCCATCACGATGAATAACGAGGCAACGATGAATCTACCCAAACAAGTCCGCCTGGTCGAAGTCGGCCCGCGCGACGGTTTGCAGAACGAGATACAGCCAATCAGCGTCGCCGACAAGGTACGTCTGGTCGATGACTTGTCCGCCGCTGGCCTGGGCTATATCGAAGTCGGCAGCTTTGTCTCGCCCAAGTGGGTGCCGCAAATGGCCGGTAGTGCCGAGGTCTTCGCACAAATCCAGCAACTGCCCGGTATCACCTACGCCGCCCTGGCTCCCAACCTCAAGGGTTTCGAAGCAGCAATGGAGTCTGGAGTGAAGGAAGTGGCAGTTTTCGCCGCCGCCTCCGAGGCCTTCTCGCAAAAGAACATCAACTGCTCGATTGGCAAGAGCCTTGAACGCTTTGTGCCGTTGATGGAGGCCGCCAAGCAGCATGATGTGCGCGTACGTGGCTATGTCTCCTGCGTGCTGGGCTGCCCGTACGACGGTAATGTGCCGCCCGAGCAGGTCGCCAGCGTAGCGCGCGAACTGTTTGCCATGGGCTGCTACGAAGTGTCGCTGGGTGACACCATCGGCACCGGCACCGCGGGCACCACCCGCACGCTATTTGAAGTAGTTGGCCGCGATATCCCGCGTGACAAGCTGGCCGGCCACTTCCACGACACCTACGGCCAGGCTCTGGCCAATATCTACGCCAGCCTGTTGGAAGGTATCAGCGTGTTCGACAGCTCGGTCGCCGGTCTTGGCGGCTGCCCTTACGCCAAGGGCGCCACCGGTAACGTCGCGACAGAAGACGTACTGTATCTGCTTGAGGGCTTGGGCATCGAAACCGGTATCGACATTGGCCTGCTAATCGCCGCCGGCCAACGTATTTGCGCAGTAATGGATAAGCCCAACGGCTCGCAGGTAGCTAGAACGCTACTGGCCAACTGCTTCTCAGCGAAAACCCACTTATGGAGAACGAAAACGCCGGCCTAAGGCCGTAATGCTGTTCACTTAAGTATTTGAGGCTTGGCGGGACATTCCAGAACCCCGCTGCCAGTCATCTGGCAGCGGGTTTTTTGTATGTTTTTCAACCATGTCGAGGGGCCGGCGCTGAAATAGACCCACAAAAGCTAGAAAACAGACCAAGAAAAACGCCGCGCTCCCAATGGGAACCGCGGCGTTTTTCTTAAGTGAACAGCATTACGGCCTTAGGCCGGCGCTTTTACATCCATGCGAAATTATCGTTCGATAGCGAGGGAAACGCCCATGCCGCCGCCGATACAGAGGGTTGCCAGGCCCTTCCTCGCGTCGCGCTTGATCATCTCGTACAACAAGGTCACCAACACCCGGCAGCCAGAAGCGCCGATGGGGTGGCCGAGGGCGATTGCACCACCATTAACGTTAACCTTGGCCATGTCCCAGCCAAGTTCCTGGCCCACCGACAAAGCCTGGGCAGCGAAAGCTTCGTTGGCCTCAATCAAGTCCAGCTCATCAATGCTCCAGCCAGCCTTATCTAGACAACGCCGAGTAGCGGTGACCGGGCCAATACCCATGATCGCCGGATCGACGCCAGAACTGGCGTAGCCCTTGATACGCGCCAGCACCGGCAGGCCTAGGGCCTCAGCCCTGGCCGCACTCATCAGGACCACTGCGGCGGCACCATCGTTGAGGGTGGAAGCGTTGCCGGCAGTAACGCTGCCATCCTTCTTGAAAGCTGGCTTCAGCTTGGCAAGGGACTCAGCGGTGGTACCTGCACGCGGGCCTTCGTCCGTGTCGAAAACAAGCGGATCTCCCTTGCGCTGCGGGATCAGGATCGGGGTGATCTCGTCCTTGAAACGCCCAGCCTGGATGGCGCCGCAGGCCTTCTGCTGAGAAGCAGCGGCGAAAGTGTCCAATTGCTCACGGCTAAGTTCGTACTTCTCCACCAAATTCTCGGCGGTGACGCCCATATGGTAGTGGTTGAAGGCGTCGGTCAGACCGTCGTGAATCATGCTGTCCAGGGCCTTGGCGTGCCCCATACGCAGACCAGTGCGGACCGCTGGGAGAATATAGGGCGCTAGGCTCATACTTTCCTGGCCACCCGCGATGATCACCTCAGCGTCGCCGCAACGGATGGCCTGTACACCTAAATGCAGGGCTTTGAGGCCCGAGCCACAGAGTTTGTTCAAGGTCATGGCCGGCAGGGTGTGCGGCAAGCCTGCGAGGATGGCGGCCTGACGCGCCGGGTTCTGGCCGGAACCCGCAGTGAGTACCTGACCGAGGATCACCTCATCCACCTGTTCGCCAGACAGGCCGGCTTGCTCCAGCAGGCGGCAAATCACCGCAGCGCCTAACTCGTGGGCAGGAATATCAGACAGGGCACCCTGGAAGGCACCGATGGCGGTACGGGTGGCGGCGACTATGACGACTTCTTGCATGGCAGATACTCCTGACAAACATCAAGAAAAAGCCCACGCATTACCGAGTGCCAGACAAGAGGACTCGCGTGGGCAGAAAAAGAATCAGAACTGCATTTCGATCACATCATCGGGCACGTTGAGTTGGCCGGCAGTCTTCTCTACGATCTCGGCAACGCTGACGCCTGGCGCACGCTCACGCAGGATGAAAGCGCCGTCGGCAATCTCTAGGTAAGCGAGATCGGTCAGCACCTTGCGAATGCAGCCGGCACCGGTCAAGGGTAGGCTGCAGCGCGAGAGCAGCTTTGACTCGCCATCCTTGGATGCATGGGTCATGGTGACGATAATATTGTCCGCACCTGCCACCAGATCCATGGCCCCGCCCATACCCTTGATCAGCTTGCCGGGGATCATCCAGGAGGCGATGTTGCCTTCAACATCAACCTCGAAGGCACCGAGCACGGTCAGGTCTACGTGGCCGCCGCGAATCATCGCGAAGGACTCCGCCGAGGAAAAGATCGAGGCGCCCGGCACCGACGTAACGGTCTGTTTGCCGGCGTTAATCATGTCGGCATCAACTTCATCCGCGAGCGGAAAGGCCCCCATGCCGAGCAGGCCATTTTCCGACTGCAGCATCACCTGCATGTCGTCTGGAACGTAATTGGCCATCAGGGTGGGAATACCGATCCCAAGATTGACGTAGTAGCCGTCCTTCAGCTCGCGCGCAACGCGCTGGGCCATCTGTTCACGAGTCAGTGCCATGTTGGAGTCTCTCTTTAAGAATCAGGCGCGCACAGTGCGCTTCTCGATGCGCTTCTCGAAACGGCCCTGGATGATGCGATCTACGTAGATGCCGGGGGTGTGGATATGCGCGGGATCCAGCTCACCAGGCTCGACGATTTCCTCCACTTCCACCACGGTGATGCGACCAGCGCTAGCCACCATCGGGTTGAAGTTCTGCGCGGTATGGCGATAGACGACGTTGCCGAAATGGTCCGCCTTCCAGCCTTTAACGATGGCGAAGTCGCCAGTGATTGCAGGTTCGAGTATGTAGTGGCGGCCGTTGAACTCGCGTACTTCCTTGCCTTCGGCAACGGGCGTGCCGTAACCGGTAGCAGTGAAGAAGGCCGGGATACCGGCACCGCCCGCGCGTAGCTTTTCCGCCAACGTGCCCTGCGGTGTTAACTCGACCTCCAGCTCACCGTTAAGCAGCTGCCGCTCAAACAGCGCGTTCTCACCCACGTAGGAGGCGATCATCTTGCGGATCTGACGCTCCTCAAGCAGTACACCGAGACCGAAGCCATCAACACCGCAGTTGTTCGACACCACAGTAAGATCACGCACACCACGGCGCTGGATCTCGGCAATCAGGTTTTCTGGAATACCGCACAGACCGAAGCCTCCGGACAACACAGTCATCCCGTTTTCGACGCCAGCTAGCGCCTCCTCGTAACTGCCAACACGCTTGTCCAGACCTGCCATCTCTCGAGCCTCTTATTTGTCTCGGCCGACCAAAATCGACGATGGCAGTAGCTTCTACAATTCGAATTAATTTGTTAAATTTATTTTTCTTTAAAATTGATTTATTAAATAAATTAATGACCCTTAAACAACTACGCACCTTTCTTGCCGTCGCCCAGAGCCTGTCCTTTACTCAGGCCTGCCTACACCTGCACATATCGCAGCCAGCGCTGAGCCTGGCAATAAAGAACCTCGAGGCCTCACTAGGCGGAGCGCTGCTATCGCGCACCACTCGCAGCGTCACCCTGACCCCGGAAGGAGAAATACTGCTGCCAATCGCTCAACGCCTCTTGACGGAATGGGAAAACACCGAGGAGTTGCTGCGTCAGCACTTCACCCTGCAACTCGGCCGCGTAGCCATCGCCGCCATGCCGTCGTTCGCCGCAAACCGTCTGCCACAGGCGATCAAAGCATTTCGCGACCACCACCCGAATATCAATGTCACCGTGCACGACGTAATCAACGAGAAAGTGGTGGAAATGGTGCTTGATCGCCGGGTCGAGCTTGGCGTGGTGTTCGAACCGGATACTCTAGACAGTCTGAAGTTCATTCCGATCTATCTGGATCGTTTTGTAGCAGTAGTACCGCCAACCAGCGACCTTATTACACGAAACGAAATTCGCTGGCCCGAATTGAGCAACCAACCCTTCATTGCCCTACAAAGACCCTCAGCAGTGCGCCGGGTCATCGAAATGCAAGTCGGACAGTTGCAGGCGGCATTCGAAAGCCATCAATTCACGACTATCGGCCGGATGGTAGAACAAGGCTTGGGCGTCAGCGTGGTGCCGAGCATCTGTACACAGCAAATGCGAGAGCTGGGGGCCTACTGCATCCCTATGATCAATCCAAAGGTCGAACGGCACATCGGCCTGATCAAGCGAGTCGACGTCGAACTCTCAGCAGCTGCCCATGCGCTGGTAGAGACAATCCGCAGTATTGCTATACGCACATAGGTCTACCGCTTACCCAAATCGAGTCCGGATTTGCTCCAACGCAGCCTGAATCTCCGCTTCTTGCTGCCCATCGACACCAAGTTCTCGGCACTGCCCACGCCAACCCGCTAGCGCATCAAGCGTCTGTTCGATGTACTGATCCACTTTTAAAAAGCTGAAGGATTCGCAGACCTTTCGCAGGGCCTTGTGAGTCGGCAGCCCCACCCCAGCAAAGGTCGTCGTGTGTTCGTCAGCCATGCCACGCACGCGGGCAAAGGTCAGGTCATAGGCTGGAGAAAGTACCCAACGCCCTTGATCAAACAGGTACGCAAAGTTTTTTGAATGGTCATCGTGATTGTGAGCGAGCGCGTTGAAGACCATCAGACGTGCCATTTTCTCCACTTCGCCAGCATGCCCGGTGATGGCCCAGGTGGCGCGAAGCAGGTCGCCGTAATCCAATGAAGGAGAGCGGTAATCGGCGTAAAGAATCCCGCATGCCGTCAGCATGTGGATTTTACGCTCACCGTCACGATCAAAACGCTTCGCGGCAAAGAAACGCTCTACCCTGCTCTCAGCCTGCACATTCAGAAGAGCGGACTCGGCCATTTCGACCCCAGCATTCCGGGCCATTTGCGCATAGGCGTACTCAATAGCTCCCGTGTCGCGATGCTCTTCGGGCGAGCAAAACTTCACCAACCAGTGCTCATACCCCCTCGGACAGGGTTTTGAATGACGACGCACAAGGCTGCTTATCTTTTGAAAGCGCTACGACTACTTTGGGTCGCGCTCCCGCAGCCGAACCACCCGCCAACCGCAAAGCATCCAGCGTCGTCGCGGTATCACCTTCGTAGACCTCAAGCGCCGCCTGGTACAAGCGCTCAAGACTCAGCGAGGAGTCAGCATCGGACTTTTCCAAAACAGACCGGTACTCCAAGGCACCCATGGCGCGCCGATCAATGCCGCGCTCACGCAGGAAAAAGCGATCCATCAGCAGCATGCCCCAGCCATCCGGCAGGGAGTCGGCGAACACGCCCATCAACCCGCTGAACAGGTGAGGGTCAGGCGCGGCTTGCGGGGCGGATTTAAATGCCATGTTCAAAGGCGAAAGGTTGAAACCCGTCGCCAGCCACTGCTCGTCGTAGGCAAAAAACGTCCCGCGCCGAGGCACGCAAACTAGCTCCCCCACTCGGGTGCCCGCGAGCAGCACCTCGACCGAAGTCACGTTATTCATTTGCGCCCCCGGACTCGCCCGCTCTGCTTGAGTTCATCCAGAGAGACCGGCTGCGCCTGAGTAAACAACCCTGACAGCTGCTGCGCCACACCAAGAGACGAGGCCAACAGCACCAGCGCATCCAGGGTGATTTGCCCCGTCGTTTCAAAACGTTTGATGGTCGACTCTGAAACCCCAGCTCGCTCGGCCAACGTCTTGCGCGACAGGTTCTGCGCTAAACGCAGCACGCGAGCATTATCAGCGACCTGCTGAGCCAGTTCACTGGGAGAGAAAAGCGTATGGGTGAGCGCCATCACAAGTGCCCTTCAGATAGGTCTAAACACAAAAATAATAGATCAAATATAGCCCATTAAACCAAAATTTAACAAATAAAAGACCATATATGATCTTTAGCCTTCAGAGCACTGATCTGACTTAACCGCCTCCATGCGACGCCCATAGAACTCGACCCAATCGACATCGCCGAACTCCCTGCGCAACAACCCTCTCAGAAATTCGTGCCACTCCGTCAGCGCAACAGACTTCTCATCGAAGTACGCATAGCGATCGTAGATGGCATCCACCGACAAGTCCTTGTGATTGAGGATACGGCTGCGCGCGTCTTTCCCAAGTCCCTTGCTCGACATATGCGTGGTCGCCGTACGACGCAGGTCATGCACCGTAGGGCGCGGGTAGCCGTCTGCCACACGCAGTAGGGCGTCTTCCTGGACACGCGCAGCATCCTTCACATAATCGTCGTAGAAACGACGCATAGCACGATTGAGCGACGGCTGAGTCTGCGGCTTTACAGGTAAACGCCCAGGAAAGACGAACTGCCCAGGACCCGGCGGAACGCGGCTACTCGCCCAGCGCTCAGGATTGAGGGCAACCACCTTCTGAACCTGCCGCTCACGCAGGTAATTCAAAATGCCCATCACATCCTCAGACAGCGGGATCGCAACCGGGTTATTGTTTTTCTCGAACTTACCCGACCGGTCCCAGATGGCATCGTCCAGATCGATGTCGACCCAGCGCATCTCAACAATGCGCCCAGAACGCTGCGCCAACATCAAACTGAGCAGCAGCGCGAAGCGGGTACTCTGAGTCAGCGTGGACTCGGTCAACCGGTTCAGAAACCACACCAATTCATGCCGATTGAGGCTGCGCTCGCGCGGGCTCTCCTTCGCGACATGCTTCATCTGTACGAGGGGCGTCGCATCAATGATTTCGCGTTCCACACAGAAGTTGAACATCTTGCGTATGACCGCCAAGAGGCGATTAGCCTGCACGGGCGCGGTTCTGGCTTTTTCATCAAGCAGGGCCAGTACCTGTTTGCGCACGACATCCCGGATCTTCATGTCCCCGAGGTGCGGAACGAACTCGCGCCGCAACATGCGCTCGTCCTCGGCCCAGGACTTCTTGTTCGCCTGGGCCCAGACCAAGTAGCTCTCGACGGCCTCAGCAAAGGTCGGGCTGGAACGATACTCAACCAGCTCAACGACTTTTTGCTGACCGGGATCGATACCCTGCTTGAGCAACTCGATGGCTTTCGCCGCCCGGGTACGGGCTGCGGAGAGGGAGAGATCCGGGTAATTGCCGAGGGTGAGTCGCCGCGGGCGGCCATGAAAGCTGTACAGCAAGATGAAACTTTTGCATGTTTTGTTGACCCGCACGCCGAAGGTGCCATGCCCCGGCATTGGTGGATCAAAGCGTTCTATACGCCCTTTTTTGGGATCATACTTGAGCCGCTCAAGGGTATATTCATTAATCGCGGTGCGTGTTGTCATCAGCAAATCCTGACCGTTTCCGGGGTAGGTTTGGGGTAGGATTATAGCTCTTGGGGTAGGACTGGGGTAGGGATTTGACTACTTATTGAACAACGGATATAGTTGCCTCTGAAACCTAGTCTATGCGCTAATATTCAGTAAATTCAGGCATTTAAAAGACGTAAAACGGGTAAAATCATTCATCAAGGGCTGTGGATAATATGTGTGTGCTACTGACTTGTAATCAGTAGGTCCCGGGTTCGATTCCTGGTGCCGGCACCATATAAAGAAAGCCCCGCAGCGATGCGGGGCTTTTTTTTGCCGAAAAAATACTGCAGCTTGCTCACCTAGACGCGGCTTGCAACACTGCCCGCAATATTAACCGGCCACCAGAGCAACGGAAGGTATAAGCCTGTGCGTATCCTGATCACCGGCGGCGCCGGCTTTATTGGCTCGGCACTGATTCGTCATCTGCTGAATCACACCGAGCATCAGGTGCTTAACCTCGACAAGCTGACCTATGCCGGCAACCTCGAGTCGTTGGCCAGTGTTGCCAATCATCCCGGCTATCGCTTCATGCAGGCCGACATTGCCGACAGTGCAGCCGTCAGCCAGGCACTGGCTGAATTTCAGCCGGACGCGATCATGCACTTGGCAGCTGAATCGCACGTCGATCGCTCCATCGACGGCCCGGCAGCGTTTATCCAAACCAATATCGTCGGCACCTATACGCTGCTCGAAGCCACGCGTAGTTATTGGATGCAGCTGGAGCCGGCACGCAAAGCCGCGTTTCGCTTTCACCATATCTCGACCGATGAAGTGTATGGCGACCTGCACGGTGCAGATGATCTGTTCACCGAGGCCACGGCCTACGCACCCAGCTCGCCCTATTCGGCGAGTAAAGCCGCATCGGATCATCTGGTACGCGCCTGGCAACGCACCTATGGCTTGCCAGTCCTGCTGACCAACTGCTCGAACAACTACGGCCCCTACCACTTCCCGGAAAAACTGATCCCGCTGATGATCCTCAATGCTCTGGATGGCAAGCTGCTACCGGTTTACGGCAACGGCCAGCAGGTGCGTGACTGGCTGTATGTGGAAGACCATGCCCGCGCACTGTTAACGGTGGTGAGTGAAGGCAAGGTCGGCGAGACCTACAATATCGGCGGGCATAACGAGCAGAAAAACCTGCATGTGGTGGAGAGCATTTGCGCGTTATTGGACGAGCTGTCCCCACGCCAGAACGGCTCCTATAAAGAGCAGATCAGTTTCGTCACTGACCGTCCAGGTCATGATCTGCGCTATGCCATCGATGCCAGCAAGATCGAACGCGAGCTGGGCTGGAAACCTGAGGAAACCTTCACCAGCGGCCTGCGCAAAACCGTGCTCTGGTACCTGAATAATCTCGACTGGTGCCGCCGCGTGCAGGATGGCAGCTACCAGCGCGAACGCCTCGGCGCACTATAAGGAGCAGCACAATGAAAGGCATCATTCTCGCCGGTGGCTCCGGCAGTCGCCTGCACCCCATCACCCTAGGGGTGTCCAAACAGCTGCTGCCGATCTACGACAAACCGATGATCTACTACCCGATATCCGTACTGATGCTCGCGGGTGTGCGCGAAATTCTGATTATCTCCACCCCGCAGGACTTGCCGAATTTCCGCAAGATGCTCGGTGATGGCAGCCAGTTTGGTGTGCGTTTCGAGTACATCGAACAACCCTCACCCGACGGTCTGGCCCAGGCCTTTATTCTGGGCGAAGAATTTATCGGCAAGGACTCGGTGTGCCTGATCCTTGGCGACAACATTTTCCATGGCCAGCACTTCACCGAAAAACTTCTGCGCGCTGCCGCTGAGCCATCAGGGGCTACGGTTTTCGGCTACTGGGTCAAAGACCCGCAGCGCTTTGGCGTGATCGAGTTCGACACTCAGGGCAAGGCCATCTCCATTGAGGAAAAGCCCGTCATACCGAAGTCCAGTTACGCGGTGACTGGCCTATATTTTTACGACAACGATGTGATTGAGATTGCCAAAGCGGTCCAACCGTCGCCGCGTGGTGAGCTGGAAATCACCGACGTCAACAACGCCTACTTGCAGCGCGGTGACTTGCGCGTCGAGCGTTTCGGCCGTGGCTTCGCCTGGCTCGACACCGGCACCCACGACAGCCTGCTAGACGCTTCGCAGTACGTGCAGACCATCGAACACCGTCAGGGCTTGAAAGTTGCCTGCCTGGAAGAAATCGCTTACCAGCAGGGCTGGATTGATCGTCAACAACTACTGGCGCAGGCCACTATTTTCGGCAAGACCGGCTACGGCCAGTACCTGTTCAAACTGGCCGAGGAGTGAGCATGAAGGCAATCAGCACCGAGCTGCCCGGCGTGATCATCCTAGAACCCAGGGTATTCGGCGATCAGCGCGGCTTTTTCTTCGAGAGTTTCAATGCCCGCAGCTTTGCCGATGCCACCGGCCTACAGCGTGAGTTCGTTCAGGACAATCACTCGCGCTCAGCCAAAGGCGTGCTACGCGGCTTGCATTATCAAGTGCAGCAAGCGCAGGGCAAATTGGTGCGGGTCACCTCCGGCGAAGTCTATGACGTGGCCGTGGATCTACGCCGCAGCTCTCCCACCTTCGGCCGCTGGGTCGGCGTGCACCTGTCCGCCGAAAACAATCGGCAGTTGTGGGTACCGGAAGGGTTTGCCCATGGCTTTGTGGTACTCAGCGAGTTCGCCGAGTTCCTCTACAAAACCACCAACTACTATGCGCCGGAACATGAGCGCTGCATCCGCTGGGATGACCCAACACTGGCCATTGACTGGCCGCTGGAGGGTTCACCGCAACTGTCAGCCAAGGACCAGGCCGGTGTCAGCTTCGTCGATGCGCAGGTTTTTCCATGAAAGTTCTCCTGCTCGGCCGGCATGGCCAGGTCAGCCAGGAACTGCAGCGCGCCCTGCACTGTGCCGCCGAGTTGACGGTACTGGGCCGCGAGCAGCTGGACCTGGCTCAGCCGGAGCGGATTCGCCAGCAGCTTCAGCACCTACGCCCCGAGCTGATCATCAATGCCGCCGCGCACACAGCGGTCGACCAGGCCGAGAGCGAGCCGGAGCTGGCCTTCGCGATCAACGCCACGGCGCCGGGCATCCTCGCCGAGGTCGCCGCCGAGCTAGGCGCTCCGCTGATCCACTACTCCACCGACTATGTGTTCGATGGCAGCCTGGCCGAGCCTTACCGCGAAAGCGATACCACCCATCCACTGAGCGTATACGGGCGTAGCAAACTGGCGGGCGAGCAGGCGATTCAGGCCGTGGGCGGTATGCACCTGATTCTGCGCACCAGCTGGGTTTACTCGCAGAACGGCAAAAACTTTCTGCTGACCATGCAACGCCTGCTGCAGGAACGCGAAAGCTTATCCGTGGTAGACGACCAGATCGGCGCGCCCACTTGGGCCGGCACGATTGCGCAAGCCACGGCGCAACTGATCACGCAGTGGCATAGCGGCCATCCAGGCCCGTGGGGGGTCTATCACCTGACCGCACAAGGCGAAACCAGCTGGTTCGGTTTCGCCAGCGCGATTGCCGCGCATCTGCACAGCCAAGGCAAAACCGTGGCGACGCTGCACCCCATCCCCAGCAGCGCTTATCCAACCCCGGCGCAGCGCCCACTGAATTCACGTCTGGACTGCAGACGCCTGCAGCAGGACTGGCAGGTTCAACTGCCAACCTGGCAAGCCGCGCTGGAGCAGTGCCTCGCTCATCGCTAAGCCCTGAAGCGCTGGATCTGTTGCTGCAAACCCGTGGCCAATTGCGCCAGATCGCGGCTGGCAATCGAGCTTTGCTCGGCGCCGTTGACCACATCACCGATGCTGTCATTAAGGCTGCTGATGTTCTCGCTGATCTCATTCGCCACTGCCGTTTGCTGTTCCGTGGCGGCGGAAATCTGCACATTGCCGTCGGCGATACCTTCAATCGCAAGGGCAATGTGATTGAGCACCTCACCCGCCTCACGGGCACGGCTGACACTGTTTTGCGCCTGCTCGCGCGACAGCTGCATCGCACTGACCGCACTGCGTGCGCCGCCTTGCAGGGCATCGATCATGCTGCGGATCGATTCGGTGGCTTTCTGCGTATTACTCGCCAGGCTGCGCACCTCATCAGCCACCACGGCAAAGCCGCGCCCGGCTTCACCAGCGCGCGCCGCCTCAATCGCGGCATTCAGCGCCAGCAGGTTGGTTTGCTCGGCAATGCTCTGGATGACCCCAAGCACCTTGCTGATTTCATCGCTCTGGCTGTGCAGGGTGTCGATCACCTCACCGGCTTTTTCCACCGAGGTCGACAGCCCCTGAATCGATGTGAGGTTGGACTGCACCAACTCGCTGCCCTGGCGCGCTTCCTTATTCGCGTCAGCGGCATTGCTGGCAGTAGCCTGCGCATTGCGCGCGACCTCCTGCACCGCCACGCTCATCTGGTGCACGGCGGTGGCCACCATGCTGGTTTGGTCGCCTTGGGCCGTGGCAGCCTGGCTGACCTGAGCACTGATCGCACTCATTTCCTCGGACGCCGCCGCCAGCTGCGTGGCGGTATCGGTCAAATGGCGGATCAACGCCTGCTGGTGCTCTAGCATGGCATTGAAGGCCCGCGCGGTATCGGACACCTCATCGCGGCCGCGGGTGTCAGCACGCAGGGTCAAGTTGGATGACTCCTGCACCTCGCTGATCACGCTGCGCAAACCGGACAGCGGGCGAATGATCGACAGACTGATCATCACTGCGGCCACCAGCACCAGCACCAACGCAACGGCACCGATCAACAGGAAGGTATTACGGATGGCCAAGTACTGGGCCGTGGTCTCGACGTTGAGCCGCTCGCCCTCGCTCAGCTGCAAACTGATCAACCCTTCCAGCTCGCCACCCAGCGGGTCGAAGGTGTCATACAGGGTACGGTTGAACGATGCCGTTTCGGTCGCCAGTAACTGGCCATTTGCGAGTTGCCCCAGGTACTGATCCGCCAGTTGCTGGACCTTCAACAGGAGTGGTTTGGTGCGCTCGACCCGACTACCTTCATCACGGGTCAGTCGAGTGGCGATGTACTCGGCCCAGGCTTTGTCACCACGGCTGCGGGCATCGCTGAATGCCTTGCGCAATGCGGCTTCGTCGAACACCCCAGCGCGGTATTTATGCAACGCATCGACCATCGCCACCGCGTAGGCATCCGACACCACCTTGAGCTGGCTTATCGGCTGCATGCGGTCGGTAAACAACTCGTCAAAACTGTCATTCAGCTTGCTGGCATTGGACAACGCCATGCTGATCACCACAATCAGCACCAGCAGCGGCACCACCGCCAACAGCAGCAACCTCGCCCGTACCGTCAATTGAGCCAGCATCAGGGTATCTCCAGGACTAAAGCGCAGCCGTCCATGCAGGGCGCAAGCGGGCGGCACCATTACTCCAGGGCGATGCCAAACGGCTTGAGTATTGACCCTAATCGGCGAGCTTGCCCACTTATTGCATAACCGCCACTCTGAACTGATCACCCTGTACGAGTAAGCGCATGCCAACCGTTCATCCTCACCCGCGTCGTCCGCGTTGGCGCAGCCTGGCAGTCCTCGCCCTGCTGTTGACGCCCCTGTTGTGGCCGCTGCAGCAGCTGGCCGAGCGTTACTACAGCGGCGTGCTGGTCGAGCAGAACCGCCAGACCCTCGACCTCTACGTGGCCAACCTGCTCGGTACGCTGCGCCGCTACGAGGTACTACCCCCCATTCTCGGCGATCTGCCGGCCCTGCGCCTGGCCCTGCAACAGCCGACTGAGCGCACCCTGCTGGAGAACGCCAATCGCCTGCTTGACCAGGTGCGCGGGCAGACAGGCGCCGACGTGATCTACCTGATGGACCCCAACGGCAAGACCCTGGCGGCCTCCAACTGGGAGCAGGCCGACTCCTTTGTCGACCGCAACTTCGCCTTCCGCCCATATTTTCGCGAAGCCATCGCCGGCCGCCCAGGACGTTTCTTCGGCCTCGGCACCACCTCGGGCAAGCGCGGCTACTACTTCGCCGCCGCCGTGCGCGACGGTGAGCGCAACCTCGGCGCGCTGGTGGTCAAGGTCGACCTCGACCACACCGAAACCCTCTGGGGCAACACCCCGGAACAACTGCTGGTGACCGATGCCAATGGCGTGGTGATCCTCACGTCCAACAGCCAGTGGCGCTTTACCGCCAGTCGCCCGTTGGACGCCGCCGAACGCGCCGCAATCGCTGCCAACCTGCCCTACCCGACCCAGGCGCCACCGCCGATCAAGCTGGATGCGCAGAACTGGATTCGCCAGGACCGCGAACTCAAGGAAACCGGCTGGACCGTCAGTATTCTCGCCCCGCGCAGCCTGCTCGACCGCCCGGTACGTACAGCCTTGGTGGCCGGCGGCGGCATGCTGCTGTTGTTGATGCTGCTGCTTGGCCTGCTGATGCAGCGCCGCCGTCACTACCTGGAGCGCATCGCCCTCGACAGCCAGGCCCGTCAACAGTTGGAGCAGCGTGTGCTGGAGCGCACCCTCGATCTGGAACGCCTCAATAGCCGGCTGAAGCAGGAAGTGTTGGAGCGCGAACAAGCCCAGCAGGAGCTGGTGCAAGCGCAGGATGAACTGGTGCAGGCCAGCAAACTCTCAGCCCTGGGCACCATGAGTGCGAGCATCAGCCATGAGCTCAATCAGCCGCTGGCAGCCATCCGCAGTTACGCCGACAACGCCGGGGTGCTGCTTGACCATCAGCGCGGCGACGACGCCCGCGCCAACCTCAAGCTGATCAGCAAACTGACCGAGCGCATGGCCTCAATCATCGCCCACCTGCGCGCCTTCGCCCGCCGCGACCGTCACGCCCCGGAAAGCGTGGCCCTGCAGCCGGCCATCGACGATGCCCTGGCCCTGCTGGCCAAACGTCGCCAAGCCATGCAGGTCGAGCTGACCCGTGACCTGCCAGACGCAACCCTGTGGGTGCAGGCTGGCGAAACCCGCCTGCGTCAGGTGCTCGGCAACCTGCTGGCGAATGCCCTCGACGCGTTGAGCGAAGTGCCGCAGCCACGCCGCCTGTGGCTAAGTGCCGAACTTACCGCCGAAGGCGTCGATCTACACCTGCGGGACAATGGCCCCGGCTTTAGCCAGGAGGCGCTGCAACGCGCCCGTGAGCCATTCTTCACCACCAAAACCAGCGCTCAGGGCCTCGGCCTCGGCCTGGCCATTTGCGATACCCTGATGCGCGCCCTGGGCGGTGAACTGCTGTTCGCCAACCACCCCGATGGCGGCGCTCAACTGACCCTGCGCCTGCGCGCCGCGGATCAGGGCATCAAAACCCAGTCGCCAGAGGACTTTGTTGTATGAGCATGATTGACGCCCGCACCCAGGTACTGCTGATCGACGACGACCCCCACCTGCGTCAAGCGCTGAGCCAGACCCTCGACCTGGCCGGGCTCAAGGTCAGCAGCCTGGCCGATGCCCATGGCGTCGCCGCACGCATTGAGCGCGACTGGCCGGGTGTGGTGGTCAGCGATATCCGCATGCCTGGCATCGACGGCCTGCAGCTGCTGCAACAACTGCAGGAACAGGACCCGGAACTGCCGGTGCTGCTGATCACGGGGCACGGCGATGTGCCGCTGGCCGTGCAGGCCATGCGCGCCGGGGCCTATGACTTCTTGGAAAAACCCTTCGCCAGCGACGACCTGCTCGACAGCGTGCGCCGCGCCCTGGCGCTGCGTCGCCTGGTACTGGATAACCGCAGCCTGCGCATGGCCCTGGCCGATCGCCACACCCTGTCGGCGCGCCTGGTCGGCCAGTCTCCCGCGATGCTGCGCCTGCGTGAACAGATCGGCGCCCTGGCTGGGATCAACAGCGATGTGTTGATCCTCGGGGAAACAGGCGCCGGCAAGGAAGTAGTGGCGCGCGCGCTGCACGATCTATCCAGCCGCCGCGCCGGGCCATTCGTGGCGATCAACGCCGGTGCCCTGGCCGAATCGGTGGTGGAAAGCGAGCTGTTCGGCCATGAACAAGGCGCCTTTACCGGCGCGCAGAAGCGCCGTATCGGCAAGTTCGAATTCGCCAATGGCGGCACGCTATTCCTCGATGAAATCGAAAGCATGAGCCTGGAAGTCCAGGTCAAACTGTTGCGCCTGCTGCAGGAGCGCGTGGTCGAGCGCCTCGGTGGCAATCAGTTGATTCCTCTGGATATCCGGGTGATTGCCGCGACCAAGGAAGACCTGCGCCAGGCCGCCGACCAGGGACGTTTCCGCGCCGACCTGTATTACCGCCTGAATGTCGCACCGCTGCGTATCCCGGCCCTGCGCGAGCGCGGCGAAGATGCCCTGCTGCTGTTCCAGCATTTTGCCGAAGCCGCCAGCAGCCGCCACGGCCTGGCCGAGCGCAGCCTGCAACCGGGCCAGCGCGCGGCGCTGCTGCGCCACCCCTGGCCGGGCAACGTGCGCGAGTTGCAAAACGCCGCCGAACGCTTTGCCCTAGGCCTGGAGCTGGATCTCGACCTGCAAGCCCAGGCGGCGGCGCCGTTACTCGATGAAGAGAGCAACAGCGGCGGCTTAAATGCCCAAGTAGAAGCCTTTGAACGCAGCCTGATCAGCGCCGAACTGAGCCGCTCGCACAGCTCGCTGCGAAGCCTCGCCGAAGCACTGGGCGTGCCGCGTAAAACCCTGCACGACAAGCTGCGCAAACATGGCCTGAGCTTCGCCGACGCTGGCGGAAGCTCGCCAGACAGCCTCGACTAGCTGGCGGATTTCCGCCAAAAGCTGCGTATAACGCCTACGCAGCCGCGCTGAAAATCTCCGGCAATAACCCGCCAAGCCTTGCCGCTGCTGCGTTTCATCACGCCCGCAGCGGCCATTTCAGCGCCTGGCATGGCGGTTGCTCTAGCCTCCTGCAGGCGACTCATCCAGGCTCACTTCTAGGTAATCTGCCCGACGCCCGTCATTTTTTGATAGGCCGCCTAGACTTGAGCCTGTTCGCCCAACTTGTAGCGCTGCGGCGCATCACGCTATACAAAAACAAGAGGAAAGACTCCATGTTCAAACTGACTGCCAAGGCGCTCGCGTGCGCCCTGTCGCTGAGCATCGCCGGCCTGGCCCAAGCGGCCGATCCGATCGTGATCAAGTTCTCCCACGTGGTCGCCGACCACACCCCTAAAGGCCAGGGTGCCGCGCTGTTCAAGAAGCTCGCCGAAGAGCGTCTGGGCGACAAGGTCAAAGTCGAGGTTTACCCGAACTCCTCGCTGTTCGGTGATGGCAAGGAAATGGAAGCGCTGTTGCTCGGTGACGTGCAGCTGATCGCCCCATCGCTGGCCAAATTCGAGCAGTACACCAAGCAAATCCAGGTATTCGACCTGCCGTTCCTGTTCAAGGACATGGCCGCCGTCGACCGCTTCCAGCTGAGCCCGGAAGGTCAGGCGCTGCTGAAGTCTATGGAAGAGAAAAACATCACCGGTCTGGCCTACTGGCACAACGGCCTCAAGCAGCTGTCCGCCAACAAGGCGCTGCGTGAGCCGAAGGATGCCCGTGGCCTGAAATTCCGCGTACAGGCTTCCGCCGTATTGGAAGAGCAGTTCAAGGCCGTGCGCGCCAACCCGCGCAAGATGAGCTTCGCCGAGGTTTACCAGGGTCTGCAGACTGGCGTAGTAAACGGTGCCGAGAACCCCTACTCGAACATCTACAGCCAGAAGATGCATGAAGTGCAGAAATTCATCACCGAATCCAACCACGGTGTTCTGGACTACATGCTGATCACCAACACCAAGTTCTGGAACAGCCTGCCTGCCGATGTACGCAGCGAGCTGGACAAGATCATCGTGGAAGTGACCGCTGAAGTGAACAAGCAGGCTGGCGCGCTGAACGATGGCGACAAGCAGCGCATCATCGACGCGAAAACCACCGAAATCATTACCCTGACCCCAGAGCAGCGTAATGAATGGCGCGATGCCATGAAGCCGGTGTGGAGCAAGTTCGAAGCTGAAATCGGTGCTGACCTGATCAAAGCTGCCGACGCAGCCAACCAGTAAGGCGGAGCAGGCTGCGGCCTGCACCCAACCACAGCGCAGCCATGCCGCTGCGCGATTGGCCGAATACCCAGGCACCCCTTCACGGGTTGCTTGGGAACGCCGCCCCTAACCACTGGAGACTCTATTGATGAACGCCTTGCGGCGCGTCTGGGACCACTTCGAGGAAGGCTTTATCGCGTTCCTGCTGGCCGCCATGACGCTGGTGACCTTCGTCTACGTGATCCTCAACAACCTCTACACACTGTTCTACAACCTGGCGGATCGCTGGGAAGGTAGCAGTGAGTTTTTCTTCGCCATTGGCGACAGCATTCTCGGCATGGCCCAGTCGATGACCTGGAGCATTGCCCTGACCAAGGCGTTATTCGCCTGGTTGATTTTCTTCGGCCTGGCCTACGGTGTGCGCACCGCCGGGCATATCGGCGTCGACGCGCTGGTCAAGCTGGCCAGCAAACCAGTGCAACGAGTTATCGGCCTGATCGCCTGCCTGGCCTGCCTGGGCTATGCCGGGCTGATCACCGTCGCCAGCTTCGACTGGGTGAAAACCCTGTTCACCGCCGGCATCGGTGCGGAAGACCTCGGTCACTACGGCATCATGCAATGGCATATCACCCTGATCGTGCCGTTCGGCTACGCCATGGTTTTTATCCGCTTCTTTGAAATCTTCGTGCGCATTCTGCGCAACCAGCAGACCGGCCTGGGCCTGGCTGATGAAGCCGCCGACGCGCTGAAGATCAATGAGCACGGGGAGCACAAACAATGACCATCCTGTTCCTCTTCATTCTGCTGTTCCTGCTGATGTTTATCGGCGTGCCGATTGCCGCCTCGCTGGGTCTGGCCGGTTCGGTGACGATCATGCTGTTCAGCCCGGACTCGGTGCGTTCGCTGGCGATCAAGCTGTTCGAAACCAGCGAACACTACACCCTGCTGGCGATCCCGTTCTTCCTGCTGTCCGGTGCGTTTATGACCACTGGCGGCGTGGCCAAGCGCCTGATCGACTTCGCCAACGCCTGCGTCGGCCATATCCGTGGTGGCCTGGCTATCTCGGCGGTATTGGCATGCATGCTGTTTGCCGCGCTGTCCGGCTCCTCGCCAGCCACCGTGGCTGCAGTGGGCTCGATTGCCATCGCCGGCATGGTGCGCTCGGGTTACCCGCAGGCGTTCGGCGCAGGCATCGTGTGTAACGCCGGCACCCTGGGCATCCTGATTCCGCCGTCGATCGTCATGGTGGTGTACGCCGCCGCGACCGAGCAGTCGGTAGGCAAGCTGTTTATGGCCGGTGTGGTACCGGGCCTGCTGCTGGGCGTGGCACTGATGGTGGCGATCTATATCGTCGCGCGGAAGATGAACCTGCCGGCCATGCCGCGCGCCAGCTTCCGTGAGTTCATCACGGCGGCACGCAAGGCCATCTGGGGTCTGCTGCTGATGGTGATCATCCTCGGCGGCATCTACACCGGCATGTTCACCCCTACCGAGGCAGCTGCTGTGGCAGCAGTCTACGCCGGCTTCGTGGCGCTGTTCGTGTACAAGGACATGACCATCCGCGAGTGCCCACGGGTGCTGCTGGAATCCGGCAAGCTGACCATCATGCTGATGTTCATCATCGCCAACGCCATGCTCTTCGCCCACGTGCTGACCACCGAGCAGATCCCGCAGACCATCACCGCCTGGGTGGTGGAGATGGGCCTGCAGCCATGGCAGTTCCTGCTGGTAGTGAACATCGTGCTGCTGGTAGCGGGCGCCTTTATGGAGCCGTCGGCGATCATCCTGATCCTCGCGCCAATCCTCTTCCCGATTGCCGTGCAACTGGGCATCGACCCGATCCACCTGGGCATCATCATGGTGGTGAACATGGAAATCGGATTGATCACACCACCGGTGGGACTGAACCTGTTCGTCACCTCGGCGGTGACCGGCATGCCGTTGACCGCCGTGGTCAAGGCCGCCTGGCCATGGCTGATGCTGCTGCTTGGCTTCTTGATGGTGATCACCTACATCCCCGCCGTCTCCATGGCACTGCCAAACTGGCTGGGTATGACCTGACAGCAACTCCGTGTGTACTTCCCTGCACACTTTCAGCCCGGCCTCAGTGCCGGGCTTTTTTTTGCTCGCAGTTTTTTGTCAGGCGGATTGGCGGCATGCGCCATGGCCAGGTTCACGCCGTGCGGCGTAACCCACCCTCGGCGGAACACACATCACTGGGCTATAGAGTTAAACCCGCGCCAACTCTGGCAGGTCGCCAGACAAACCCAGGGCCTGGCGCACGAACAGCGCCTTGGCTTCGGGCAGGTCGTCGACCCAGTTGAGGCCGCTGTTGCGCAGCCAGCGCACGGGCAGCGGATCAGCCTGGAACAGCCGTTCGAAGCCTTCCATCGCCGCCATCATCGCCAGGTTGTGCGGCATGCGCCGACGCTCGTAGCGGCTCAGCACCTTTACATCACTCAGACGCTCGCCACGTTGCGCGGCGTGCAGCAACACCTCAGCCAATACCGCGACATCAAGAAAGCCCAGGTTGACGCCCTGCCCGGCCAACGGGTGGATGCTGTGCGCGGCATCGCCAATCAGTGCCAGGCCATCCTCGACATAACGCTTGGCGTGCCGCTGACGCAACGGAATACACAGGCGCGGGTCAGCTTGCAGCACCTCTCCCAGACGATGCTCGAAGGCAAAGCCCAGAGCGCGGCGAAAGCCTGCATCATCCAGCGCCATCAGTCGTTCGGCTTCAGTTGGGGTCACCGACCAGACAATCGAGCACCAATGCTCACCTTCAGGACCCGCCAGCGGCAAAAAGGCCAACGGGCCGTCATCGGTAAAGCGCTGCCAGGCAGTGGCCTGGTGCGGCTTGGCGCAGCGCACGCTGGTGACAATGGCGTGGTGCAAGTAATCCCATTCACGGGTGGCGCAACCCGCCAGACGGCGTACTGCTGAGTTGGCCCCATCCGCAGCGATAACCAATGGAGCACGCAGCTCACGGCCATCATTGAGGCTCAATAACCAGCCCTCGCCCGAGCGCCGCAGCTGCTCCAGGCGCGCGCCGGGGAGCAAGCCAATCGAACTGTCATGCAGGCACTCAAGCAGCGCGTCCTGCACCACACGGTTCTCGACAATATGGCCGAGGGATTCGGCATGCACGCTGGCCGCGCTGAAGTGAATCTGCCCGGTACCGGAACCATCCCACACCTGCATCTCGCCATAGGGGCAGACACGCCGCGCGGCGATGCCTTCCCACACGCCCAGGCGTTCAAGAATGCGTTGGCTGGCAACCGACAGCGCGCTAACTCGGGGCTCGAAGGCAGCCTGCGGATCAAAGGGTTTGACGCTCAGCGGGCTGCCATCGACCAGCAGAATTTCCAGGCCCTGATCCTGCAGGGCCAGCGCCAGGGCGCTGCCCACCATGCCTGCGCCTACGATGATCAGATCCGCTTGCATCACATATTCCTTGTTCAGGCTGCCTGCCGAGCGCGCGGTTTAAGTCGCACGTAGAGAGTTTTATGCACCCGCGCCACCAAGGTACCGCTGCCATCGCGCACTTCTACATGCAGCTCGGGGTGGTACTTGTCACCGTCTGCGGTGTGTTGACGGATGTCGTCGAGCAGTTGTTCATCGATGCTGAAGTCGGCGTACACCGGACCTTTGCCAGGGGCGATAAAGTCGATGCGCGCGGCCTTGTCCCAGACGATAAAGTCACGCCCGAGGTTTTCCATGATCATCAGCATGAAGAACGGGTCGGTCATCGAATACAGGCTGCCGCCGAACTGGGTGCCAACATAGTTACGGTTATACCAACCTAGGCCCATTTTGACCTGCACCTGACGGAAGTCCGCGCTGATCTGTCGCACCCGCACGCCAGCCCCCAGATAAGGCGGATACAGGTTCATCGCCCAACGCAGCAGCCGCGCCTTGCGCGCCAATTTATTTGCCGACATGAATCAATGCTCCGAGCGGGTGCCGAGGCCCATGGCCTGGCGGGCAAACCAGCGTTTCGCCGGAGGAAGAAGATCGAGGCCAAGCAAACCCAGGTTACGCCCGGCGGCCAACAGCGGCTGGCCGGTGCTGAACAGGCGGGTGACCTGATCAGAGAAGCCGACGGTCAATTGCTGATCCATCTGCTGGCTATTCAGGTAGCCCTGTAGCGTGGCCAGATCGCCCAACGGCGCATCACTGGCCAACAACGTTTCCGCCAGCACCTGGGTGTCGCGCAGCGAGAGGTTGTAGCCCTGCCCAGCAATCGGGTGCAGGCTGTGCGCGGCATTGCCGAGCACCACCAGATGCTGGCGCACCTGTTCTTTAGCGGCCGTCAGTGCCAGCGGGTAGAGGTGCCGCGCGCCGACCTGGCGCAGACTGCCCAAACGATAGCCGAAAGCGTGCTGCAGCTCGGCGAGAAACGCCGCATCGCCCAGTTCTGAAAGCCTTTCGGCTTCCAGGGTGGCGCGGGTCCAGACCAGCGCGCAGCGGTTATCCGCCAGCGGCAACAGGGCCATTGGCCCTTCTTCGGTAAAGCGCTCAAAGGCCAGGCCGTTGTGCGCCTCCTGCGGGCTGACGTTAGCGATCAGCGCGCTCTGCCCATAGGGCGTGGTACTCACGGCGATCCCCAGCTGCTCACGCAAACCGGAGCGGCCGCCTTCGGCGAGAATCGCCAGGTTGCATTCAAGCTCGCTGCCATCATCCAGAGTCAGGCGGTAGCCATCGGCCAAAGCCTGCATGCGGGTGACCTGCGCCGGGCTGCGCCAGCTCACCACCTGCTGATCCAGGGCCTGCCACAGGCATTCGCCGAGCCAGGCGTTTTCCACCACATAGCCGAGCGCCGGCACGCCTTCTTCTTCGGCACTTAGTCGCGCAGCGGCGAAACGGCCACGGTCGGAGACATGAATTTGCTTGATCGGCTCGGCACGCTGACTGATCTGCTGCCACAGGCCGAGGCGCTGATAAATCTGCTGCGAGCCAAACGACAACGCAGTGGAGCGCGCATCGTAGCTAGGCTGATAGCCAGTGCCTGGAGTGAACGGTTCAATCAGGCAAATGCGCCAGCCGCGCTGCTTGGCTTCGGCCTGCAGGGCCACGGCCAGGCTAGCGCCGACCAGGCCACCGCCGATAATCGCAATGTCGACGCGTGACATGTTCTAGGCCGCCACGCTGCGTGCGGCGGCCATCAGCGCTTCGATCTCGACGACAGTTTTCGGCACGCCGCTGGTGAGGATTTCGCAACCGGCCTTGGTCACCACCACGTCGTCTTCAATACGCACGCCGATGCCGCGCCATTTCTTCGCCACGTCCTGATTGTCCACGGCGATATAGATGCCCGGCTCGACGGTCATGGCCATGCCGACTTCCAGCTCGCGCCATTCGCCGCCGACCTTGTACTCACCCACATCATGCACATCCATGCCCAGCCAATGGCCGGCGCGGTGCATATAGAAGGGCTTGTAAGCCTCAGTGGCGATCAGCTCAGCGACATCGCCCTGCAGCAAGCCGAGTTCCACCAGACCGGCGGTAATCACCTGCACCGTGGCTTCATGAGCCTGGTTCCAATGCTTGCCGGGGCCGATTTCCTTGAACGCAGCTTCCTGCGACGCCAGCACCAACTCGTAGATGGCTTTCTGTTCAGGGGAGAACGTGCCACTGACAGGGAAGGTGCGGGTGATGTCGCTGGCGTAGCAGTCGATCTCGCAACCGGCGTCGATCAGCACCAGGTCACCGTCTTTCAGCGGCGCATCGTTCTCGCGGTAATGCAGGATGCAGGCGTTCTTGCCGGCCGCGACGATGGAGCCATAAGCCGGCATCTTCGCCCCGCCCTTGCGGAACTCGTAATCCAGCTCGGCTTCCAGGTGGTACTCGAACAAGCCGGCACGGCTGGCCTGCATGGCGCGCACATGAGCGCGCGCGCTGATTTCCGCGGCCTCTTTCATCACTTTGACCTCGGCAGCCGACTTGTACAGGCGCAGGTCATGCAGCAAGTGTTCGAGGGTGATGAATTCATTGGGCGGCGTCGCGCCCTGCCGCGCTTTGGAGCGGATCACGTTGATCCACTCCATCAGCTGACGATCGAACTCATGGTTAGTGCCCATGGAGGAATAGACCCGATCACGGCCTTCGATCAGCCCCGGCAGGATGTCGTCGATGTCACCAATCGGGAACGCGTCATCTGCGCCGTACTGGCTGATTGCGCCATCCTGGCCAGCACGCAGGCCGTCCCACAGTTCGCGTAGCGGGTCACGCTCGCGGCAGAACAGCACGTACTCGCCATGCTCGCGACCGGGAATCAGCGCAATCACCGCCTCCGGCTCGGGAAAGCCGGAGAGGTACTGGAAGTCGCTGTCCTGGCGGTAGATATGCTCAACATCGCGGTTGCGGATATACACCGGCGCCGCCGGCAGAATCGCGATGCTGTTGGGTTCCATCTGCGCCATCAGCGCCTTGCGCCGACGGGCGTATTCCGACTTGGGGATGCTGATCATGGGCAGATTGAGTCCACTTCTATTGCATGAAAATCAATGCAGCGACGGCTTCGCCGCGGCAACCACTGGCTTGGCGCACTCGCTGAACAGCAGCAGCGGCGCAACGCGCAGATACTCCATCACTTCCATGTAATCGTTTTCGCCATCATCGGACTCGTCCAAGGCGTTCTGCACCTGGGAAATGGCCGAGAGGTCCTGCAGCACTTCCATGGCTTCAGCGCTCAGGGCGCTGTCACGGGCAGTCAGACCGAAGCCGCCGAGGAAGCCCTGGCACCATTGTCCCAGAGCCACGGCACGCTCGCTAAGCGGCGCATCGTCGCTGGGCAACAGCAGCACCACGGTGACGTCGTTGCTGGTCAGTTCGTTCTTGACCATTTCCTGCAGGCCGATCAGCGCCTGGCGTACGGTGTCTTCTGGCGCCGCGCCGAGCAGCTCGGCGGCATCCACCAGCCAGGAGTCGATTTCAAAGCCCGCACCAGCACAGCTGCGACCGAGCAGCAGACCATGCAACTCGGCTGGGGAAATGGTGTAACCGCTGCTGGTAAGCAGGGCGGCAAACGCGGAGTACGGAGAATTTGAAGTTGGCATAGATAACTAGGCGCAAAGCTGCGCGATCACTAGAATGGAGGCCTTGTATCCTAGCACCGGCAGGCGTGCCAAGACTATGCAAGCGGCTCGACGGAGCCCGCTCAGCCAGCGCAAAAATTGCCGCGCCGTGATCCATGGGTGAATTGCATCAATCTCTGGCGCACTGAACTGCCCCACACTGGCAAACAACTGTGCCGCGCACCGCTTGGCACTGTCGAAGACGCCGCAAAGACGCTATTTTTCACCTGCCAGCCCACTCACCTAGTAAGAGTAGAGAACCATGGAAGACG
Source organism: Pseudomonas sp. 9AZ (assembly GCF_902506525.1). Taxonomy (NCBI): domain Bacteria; kingdom Pseudomonadati; phylum Pseudomonadota; class Gammaproteobacteria; order Pseudomonadales; family Pseudomonadaceae; genus Pseudomonas; species Pseudomonas sp. 9AZ. Next base: position 2,184,357 of record NZ_LR733840.1, on the reverse strand, counting down.
TCGACCTGCAGGCTCTTACGACCAAGCTGGACTTACTGATCCAGCGTGTCGAACAGCTCAAGGCGCAAAACCGACAGCTTCTGACGAGCGAAAAGGCCTGGCGCGAAGAACGCGCCCATCTAATTGAAAAGAACGAAATGGCCCGGCACAAGGTCGAATCCATGATTTCGCGCCTCAAAGCCCTGGAGCAGGATTAATGACCCAGTCGAACACCTTGACCGTCCAGATTCTGGACAAAGAATATTGCATCGCCTGCCCAAGCGATGAACGCAGCAACCTGGAAAGCGCCGCGCGCTACCTGGATGGCAAGATGCGGGAGATCCGCTCGAGCGGCAAAGTCATCGGTGCTGACCGCGTTGCGGTTATGGCTGCCCTGAACATCACCCACGACCTGCTACACAAACAGCAACACCTTGATCAGCAGGCCGGGGCCAACCGCGATCAGGTGCGTAGCCTGCTCAATCGGGTCGACAGCGCTCTGGCTCGGGATGCCGATGAGCAAGGCAGCTGATTGCGCGCCGACGCTTTCGGGTATACTGGCCGCAGCTCCCTGGAGTGTGCGCCAGTTGGTGATGTCCCTGAGCCGATTCGCACAACCCCGGAGGTTGCACGTTGAGACCGGTGTGCATGTCCGCTTGACGGAAAGCCTTAACGTCTCCTGCAACCTCCACCTTGAACTTTCGGGTTCAAGGGCTAAGCCGACAGCGGCACGTCGGGGAGTCACTTCTTCCAGCCCATTGCCCTCCTGCGGCAATCGCTACAGCAACACCCCATGCTCGACACTTCCACACTAAGTCGTGCGCAATTGCGCCGCCACTTGCGCGGGCAACGTCGGGCTCTCAGCCGCCACGTCCAGCACCAAGCCGCCCAAGGCCTGTATAAACAGCTGGCGCAGCACCCACTGTTTCGCCGCGCACGACACATTGCCTTATACCTACCGAATGACGGCGAGATCGACCCGCGCCCCCTATTGCGAGCCGCACAGCAACGAGGCAAAGCCACCTATTTACCGGTGCTCAGCCCTTGGCCGCGCAGCAAGATGGTGTTCCAACGCATCCGCGCCAAGCAGCGCCTGCAAAAGAATCGCTTTGGCATTGATGAACCCCGGCGCAATCGCAAACAGCAACGCAAGGTCTGGGCGCTGGATTTGGTGTTGCTGCCATTGGTCGGTTTCGACCGACACGGCGCGCGCCTAGGAATGGGCGGTGGGTTCTATGATCGCAGCCTGGCGTATCGCGCACTGCGCAAAAATTGGCACAAACCGACATTACTGGGATTGGCGCATGAATGTCAGCAGGTGGATCGACTGGCCATGGCCAGCTGGGATGTGCCGTTGCAAGGCACCGTCACGAATAAGGCGTGGTATTGATGGGATAAGGCCGTACCGCGTTCCCTGCGGTACATGAGCACCTCAGCCAGCCACTTTAGACTGCACGACCGGAGCAGGCTGGCGCTCCCACAGGCTCTGCGTGTAACCGGTAGTGACCACACCCAGGCTGAACAGTATTACCAAAATCAACAACACATCGGGTTTACGTTTCATCGAATGCCTCCCCCTTAAAGGCATAACGCACGCTGTATACGCGGCGATTATTTTTATAGGTCCAACAGCGTCTGCCATCCACATTCGCCGGGTGCAAAACTGCAACACGCCGAATACCACCCGGCAAACAGCACCTGCCCGCTAACGGACCGAACCACAGGAGCAAAGTTCATGCCTTATTGGTTAATGAAGTCAGAACCCGACGAACTCTCAATTCACGATCTCCAGCGCCTGGAGCAAGCACGCTGGGATGGCGTACGCAATTACCAGGCGCGCAACTTTCTGCGCAGCATGCAACCGGGTGATCTGTTCTTCTTTTATCACTCCAGCTGCCCGGAGCCGGGCATTGCCGGCATCGCTCGCATCGCTTCGGCGCACTACCCGGACCCGACTGCACTCGAGCCCCAGAGCCATTACTACGATGCCAAGGCCAGTGCCGCCAAGAACCCCTGGAGCGCAGTCGATGTGGCGTTTGTCGAGGCGTTCAAGCGGGTGATCCCGCTGGCACAGCTGAAAGCGCAGAGTGCATTGCTGGAGTTGCCGCTGGTGCAGAAGGGCAGCCGCCTTTCTGTGATGCCCGTCAGTGACGAGGAATGGGCAGCGGTGCTGGCGCTGCGCTGAAAAGGCGCTGCACCAGCCGAGCATGGGCTTATTGAATAATCAGGTTGTTGAATAGCAAGTCTTCCACCAACGGCTTGCCTTCTTCCTGTGTCAGCACTTCCTGCACCTGCTTAAGCGCCTCGGCACGCAAGGTCTCACGTGCGCCTGGGGCCGACATGGCCGCTTCCGTTTGCTGAGAGAACAGCATGACCAGTTGATTACGGATCAGCGGGTCGTGGTGTTTAACCTTGGCTTCAATATCCGCCCCCGTCACGCGCAGGGAAATATCGGCCTTGAAGAACTTGAGCTTCGGCCCTTCACCAAAATTCCCCACCAACGCTGGGAACAGCGACACATAAGCCACCACCGGAGCAGCAGCCTCCCCCTCCTTGGCTTCTTTCTCCTCATTGGCCTGAGCCAGCAATGGCAGGAACAGCGCTAGTAGCAATGCGATCCAGACTTTCACAGGCAGTATTCCTCAACAGTTCAGCCCTTAGCATAGCCACAGTCAGGCGGCAGCCCAAGCCCTAAGCTTATGCATCGCTATCAGGCGCAGGCATGCTTGTTGACCGGATATCGCCCGCACCTACACTGCATGGCCATCAACCGCAGAGGAAAAGCCCGATGAAAGCCGTGCTGTGCAAAGCCTTCGGCCCCGCCGAAACCCTAGTACTGGAAGAAATCGCCAGCCCCGAAGCGAAGAAGAATGAAGTGCTGCTGCAAGTGCATGCGGCTGGGGTCAACTTCCCCGACACCCTGATCATCGAAGGCAAGTACCAGTTCAAGCCGCCCTTCCCGTTCTCTCCGGGTGGCGAGGCCGCTGGCGTAGTCACGGCCGTTGGTGAAAAAGTCAGCCACCTGACAGTCGGCGACCGGGTGATGGCACTCACAGGCTGGGGCAGCTTTGCCGAAGAGGTCGCGGTGCCTGGCTACAACGTCATGCCAATCCCGCCGAGCATGGATTTCGCCAGCGCGGCCGCCTTCGGCATGACCTACGGCACCTCGATGCACGCCCTCAAGCAGCGCGCCAACCTGCAACCAGGTGAAACCCTGCTGGTACTCGGCGCATCCGGTGGTGTTGGCCTGGCAGCCGTGGAAATCGGCAAGGCCATGGGTGCCAAGGTAATCGCCGCCGCCAGCAGCGCGGAAAAACTCGAAGTGGCCAAGGCCGCGGGCGCCGATGAGCTGATCAACTACAGCGAAAGCAACCTTAAGGATGAAGTAAAGCGCTTGACCGGCGGCCAAGGCGCAGACGTGATCTATGACCCGGTGGGTGGCGATCTATTCGATGCCGCCATCCGCTCCATCGCTTGGAACGGCCGCCTATTGGTCGTGGGTTTTGCCAGCGGGCGCATCCCCGAACTGCCGGTTAACCTGACTCTGCTCAAGGGCGCGGCCGTGGTCGGCGTGTTCTGGGGCTCGTTTGCCCAGCGTCAGCCGCAGGACAATGCGGCTAACTTCCAGCAGCTGTTTGCCTGGCACGCCGAAGGAAAACTCAAGCCACTGGTCTCGCAGACCTTCCCACTGGAGCAAGCGGCGGAGGCGATCAACACCCTCGGTCAGCGCAAGGCTGTTGGTAAAGTCGTCGTCAGCGTGCGCTAAACCTCTCGCGTAGCAAAAGGCCGCCCATCAGGCGGCCTTTTTTATGCGCGGGATTCAGCCGCGCGGCGCATAGGCGAATACATCCGCGCGCATCTGATGGGCATCCATACCGGCCTCCACCAGCGCATCCAGGGTGGCGTAGACCATCGCCGGCGAACCGCTGGCGTAAACGTGCAACGCCTTAAGACTGGGGAAATCTTCACGTACTGCTTCGTGCAGCAGGCCGCAACGACCCTGCCAGCCGCACTGGTCGCTGACCACCTGATGCAGAAATAGATTCGGCACCTGCTGCCACTGCGCCCAGTGCTCCAGTTCGTAGAAGTCGTCCGGACGGCGCGCCCCCCAGTACAAGTGCACCGGGTGAGCAAAGCCAGTGGCGCGGCAGTGCTCGATCAAGCTGTGCATCTGCGACATGCCAGTCCCGGCGGCAATCAGCACCAGCGGCCCATCCGGTAACTCGGCCAGGTGGGTGTCGCCGAACGGCAGCTTCACCCGCACCAAGCCGCTACGGCGCAGCTGAGCGATCAGCGCAACCGTGGCCTCATCGCGAGCCAGCACATGCAATTCCAGCTCTCGCCCACGCTGCGGCGCCGAGGCCAGGGAGAACGCTGCGTAATCGTCACCATCACGCTGCAGCAGCAGGTATTGCCCGGCGTGATAGCGCGGCACCTTGCCGGCAGGCGCCTGCAGGCGCAGACGAAAGACATCACCGCCCACGTCATCACACGCGACCACCTGGCAGGCCAGCTCACGCACCTGCAGCTCGCCAGGGGCCAGCACACCATCCCAGTACAGCACACAGTCTTCCAGCGGTTCGGCCAGGCAGGTGAACAGCTCACCCTGACTCAGCTCAACCCCGCCCTGCTGCACACGGCCTTCAACCAGCAGCGCCGCGCAGATATGGCAGTTGCCATTGCGGCAGCTCTGCGGGCAGTCATACCCAAGCCGCCGTGCCGCATCGAGGATACGTTCGTGGGGCTGCACGTCAAGTACCGCGCCTGAAGGGTTCAGGGTGACTTTCATCAATCAATTCCCAACTCAGACCACAGCGCGTCGACGCGCTGCTTGATCGCATCATCCTGAACGATAGCCCGCCCCCACTCGCGCGTCGTCTCGCCCGGCCACTTGTGGGTGGCATCCAGACCCATCTTCGAGCCCAAACCCGAGATCGGCGAGGCAAAGTCGAGGTAATCGATCGGTGTATTGTCGATCATCACGGTGTCGCGCTTGGGGTCCATGCGCGTGGTAATCGCCCAAATCACGTCATTCCAGTCCCGTGCGTTGATATCGTCATCGGTGACGATAACGAACTTGGTGTACATGAACTGTCGCAGGAACGACCACACACCGAGCATTACGCGCTTGGCGTGGCCGGGGTACTGCTTCTTGATGGTCACCACCGCCATGCGATACGAGCATCCTTCCGGCGGCAGGTAGAAGTCGATGATCTCGGGAAACTGCTTCTGCAGGATCGGCACGAACACTTCGTTCAGCGCCACACCGAGAATCGCCGGTTCATCCGGCGGACGACCGGTGTAGGTGCTGTGGTAGATCGGCTTTTGCCGACGGGTGATACGCTCGACGGTAAACACCGGGAAGGTGTCGACTTCGTTGTAATAGCCGGTGTGATCACCATAAGGGCCTTCCGGCGCGGTTTCGCCCGGATGAATCACCCCCTCGAGAACGATTTCAGCGCTAGCCGGCACCTGCAAATCGCTGCCGCGCGCCTTGATCAGCTCGGTGCGGTGGCCTCGCAACAAACCGGCAAACGCGTATTCAGACAGCGTATCGGGAACAGGTGTCACCGCACCCAGGATGGTGGCCGGATCAGCACCCAGCGCCACACACACAGGATAAGGACGATCCGGGTACTTCAGGCACCACTCGCGAAAGTCCAGCGCGCCGCCACGGTGGCTGAGCCAGCGCATGATCAGCTTGTTACGGCCAATCACCTGCTGGCGATAGATACCGAGGTTCTGCCGTTCCTTATTCGGGCCTTTGGTGATGGTCAGGCCCCAGGTAATCAACGGGCCGACATCACCTGGCCAGCAGGTCTGCACGGGCAGCTTGCTGAGGTCGACGTCGTCGCCCTCTTCGATCACTTCCTGACACGGCGCATCCTTCAGCACCTTGGGCGCCATGCTCAGCACCTTTTTGTAGATCGGCAGCTTGTTCCAGGCGTCCTTGAGGCCTTTTGGCGGCTCGGGCTCCTTGAGGAAGGCCAACAACTTGCCGATTTCACGCAGCTCGCTGACTTCCTCGGCCCCCATACCCAAGGCCACGCGCTTGGGCGTGCCGAACAGGTTGCCGAGTACCGGCACATCAAACCCTGTGGGGTTTTCGAACAGCAACGCCGGCCCGCCTTTACGCAGGGTACGGTCACAGATTTCGGTCATTTCCAGCACAGGGGAAACCGGCGTTTGGATGCGCTTAAGCTCACCACGCGCTTCCAGGCCGCGAATAAAGTCGCGCAGATCACGATACTGCATGCAAATGCCTCGTTTCGGGCCGAGCAATAGGGGCGCAAAGTTTAGCGCCGAACTGGGTCTTTCAGAAGGGAAAGCCAGCCTCCAGACACACAAAAGCCGGGCTTACCCGGCTTTTGTAGGTGCGTATGTTTAGGATCGTAGCGAGCGAAGGTCAGGCAAGGCAAAAACAGGCGAAGAAGCGGAGTGTACTTTTGTACATGAGCATTCTGAGTCTGTTTTTAACGCAGCATCACCGATGCGCAGTAGATCCTCTTACTTACGCTTCATCGACTGGAAGAACTCTTCGTTCGTCTTGGTCGCTTTCAGCTTATCGGTGAGGAACTCGATGGCGGCAATCTCGTCCATCGGGTGCAGCAGCTTGCGCAGAATCCACATGCGCTGCAGTTCGTCATCGGCGGTCAACAGTTCTTCGCGACGGGTGCCGGCGCGATTGATGTTGATCGCAGGGAATACACGCTTCTCGGCGATACGACGGTCCAGCGGCAGCTCCATGTTGCCGGTGCCTTTGAATTCTTCATAGATCACTTCATCCATCTTCGAGCCGGTTTCCACCAGCGCGGTGGCGATGATGGTCAGCGAACCGCCTTCCTCGATGTTACGCGCGGCGCCGAAGAAGCGTTTCGGCTTCTCCAGGGCGTGGGCGTCGACACCACCAGTAAGCACCTTGCCGGAGCTTGGGATCACGGTGTTGTAGGCACGCGCCAGACGGGTGATGGAGTCGAGCAGAATGACCACGTCCTTCTTGTGCTCGACCAGGCGCTTGGCCTTCTCGATCACCATTTCGGCAACCTGCACGTGGCGGGTTGGCGGCTCATCGAAGGTTGAGGCAACCACTTCGCCGCGCACGGTGCGCTGCATTTCGGTCACTTCTTCCGGGCGCTCGTCGATCAGTAGAACGATCAGGTGGCACTCGGGGTTGTTGCGCGCGATGTTCGCCGCGATGTTCTGCAGCATGATGGTCTTACCGGCTTTCGGCGGTGCGACGATCAGGCCGCGCTGGCCTTTGCCAATCGGCGCGCAGAGGTCGATCACCCGGCCGGTGATGTCCTCGGTGGAGCCGTTACCAGCTTCCATCACCAGACGCTTGTTGGGGAACAACGGCGTCAGGTTTTCGAACAGAATCTTGTTCTTGGCGTTTTCCGGGCGGTCGTAGTTGATCGTGTCAACCTTGAGCAGCGCGAAGTAACGCTCGCCTTCTTTCGGCGGGCGAATCTTGCCGACGATGGTATCGCCAGTACGCAAGTTGAAGCGGCGGATCTGGCTCGGCGAGACATAGATGTCATCGGGGCCAGCGAGGTACGAGGCATCCGCAGAGCGGAGAAAGCCGAAACCGTCCTGGAGAATCTCCAGCACGCCATCACCGGAGATTTCCTCACCGCTTTTAGCGTGTTTTTTCAACAGGGAGAAAATCACGTCCTGCTTGCGCGAACGGGCCATGTTTTCCAGGCCTTGTTGTTCAGCGAGTTCCAGCAGTTCGGTAATCGGCTTTTGCTTGAGTTCGGTCAGATTCATAGGAATGACGTAATCATGAAGGAGGGGAATAAGCTATTTAGCTTGGGAGGCCGCGCCGCTGAGAAGGCGACTTGATCGCCTGCTTGTATATCGAAAGATTCGAATAGGAATGCGTCGGCGACGGCTTGCAGGGGGCTACATAGGAAATGCAGCGAGGCCGAATGTAACACCGGTTTTATTCATACGTCTAGCGCCCAGACAGAAAAAAGCCCCGCAATGTGCAGGGCTTTCAGGGCTTGTTGCCGTCTCAGCGCAACTTAGATGTTGCTGTCGAGGAACGCGGCCAGTTGCGACTTGGACAGTGCGCCCACTTTGGTGGCTTCAACATTGCCGTTTTTGAACAGCATCAGCGTCGGGATGCCACGCACACCGAACTTCGGCGGGGTGTCCTGGTTTTCATCGATGTTCAGCTTGCAGACTTTCAGTTTGCCCTGATAGGTCTGGGCGATCTCATCGAGCACCGGTGCGATCATTTTGCACGGGCCGCACCACTCAGCCCAGTAGTCGACCAGCACCGGACCCTCGGCCTGGAGAACATCCTGGTCGAAACTGGCATCGCTGACATTGGTGATGAATTCGCTCATGGAAAGTCTCCGAGTTCGTAAGCAAAAGATGGGCGACATCATAGCCCGGCTTTTCCCACACAGGAAGGCGGTGGCAATTGAGCTTCTCTATGGCCTGGTCACCAGCCAGCCGCGCAAAGGCCTGCGTCACAATTTATTCAGACGGCCGGCAAGCCCTGGCCGGCCGCCGCACGAGCCCTAGTGCAGCCGGCGCGGTCTGTACCTGCGACATCAGTATGCGTTGGCGGGGCCAGCCTATCGTGGCACGATGGCGCGGTTCCGCATTGAGATCGTTCTGCCATGCCGCATACCCCTGCCGAGTCTTTTCCTTTGATTGCAGCTATCGACCTGGGCTCCAACAGCTTCCATATGGTGCTGGCCAAAGCCGATCATGGCGAGATCCGCATCCTCGAACGCCTCGGCGACAAGGTCCAGTTGGCCGCCGGCATCGACGAGCAGCGCCTGCTCAGCGAAGAAGCCATGCAGCGCGGGCTCGATTGCTTGCGCCGCTTCGCTCAGCTGACCGCCAGCCTGCCGGAAGGCGCAGTGCGCGTGGTGGGCACTAATGCCCTGCGTGAGGCGCGCAACCGTGGCGAATTTATCCGCCGCGCCGAAGAAATTCTCGGCCACCCGGTGGAAGTCATCTCCGGGCGCGAAGAAGCGCGCCTGATCTACCTCGGTGTGTCGCACAGCATCGCAGACACCCCTGGCAAGCGTCTGGTTGCCGATATTGGCGGCGGCAGCACCGAGTTCATCATCGGCCAGCGCTTCGAGCCACTGCTGCGCGAAAGCCTGCAAATGGGCTGCGTCAGCTTTACCCAGCGTTTCTTCAAGGACGGCAAGATCACCCCGGCGCGTTACGCCCAGGCCTACACAGCGGCGAGACTGGAGATCATGGGCATTGAACACGCTCTGCGCCGCCTGGGCTGGGAAGATGCGGTGGGTGCATCCGGCACGATCAAGGCCATCGGTCTGACCATTCAAGCGGCGGGCCTTGGCGCAGGCGAAGTGAACGCCCAGGGCCTGGCCTGGCTGAAACGCAAAGTATTCAAGGCTGGTGAGGTGGAAAAGCTCGACCTCGATGGCATCAAGCCAGATCGCCGAGGCATCTTCCCGGCGGGTCTGGCGATTCTCGAAGCGATCTTCGATGCCTGTGATATCCAGCGCATGAGCCATTCCGAAGGCGCGCTGCGTGAAGGCGTGCTGTACGACCTGCTGGGCCGCCATCAGCATGAAGACGTGCGTGAACGCACGCTGAGCTCGCTGATGGAGCGCTATCACGTCGACCTGGAGCAGGCCGCGCGGGTCGAAAGCAAAGCACTCTCGGCACTGGAGAAAGTCGCTCAGGATTGGCAACTGGAAGACGACTGGCACCGCGAGTTGCTCAGCTGGGCGGCCAAGGTGCATGAAGTCGGCCTGGATATTGCGCACTACCAGTACCACAAGCACGGCGCTTACCTGGTCGAGCACTCGGACCTGTCCGGCTTCTCGCGACAGGATCAGCAGATGCTCGCGCTCTTGGTGCGCGGCCATCGACGCAACATCCCCAAGGACAAGTTTGCCGAGTTCGGCGCCGAGGGCATGAAACTGATCCGCCTCTGCGTGCTGCTGCGCTTTGCCATCCTGTTCCACCACATCCGTGGTACTCAGGAAATGCCCAACGTGCAGCTAAAAGCGGCCGAACAGCGCCTGGATATTCAGTTCCCTGAAGGCTGGCTGGAGAGCAACCCGCTGACCCAGGCAGATTTCACCCAGGAAGCGGAGTGGCTTAAGCGCATCGGGATTGAACTGAGTGTGAGCTGATACTCACGGCCCTCGCCCATGGTGGGAGAGGGCCATTCAGATAGATGTGGCAGCCTTGCTTAGCGCGCGCTGATCAGCGGCGCAGTCAGCTTCTCCAGTAGGCCAGCCTGAGCGCTGCGCGGATTCTGGTTGCCGCTGGGGCTGACACGCAGATAACGCCCGTCCGGCTGCAGCACCCAGGCCTGGGTGTTGTCGGTCAGGTAGCTTTCCAGCTCCTTCTTGACCCGCAGAATCAGCTTCTTGCCTTCCACCGGGAAGCAAGTCTCGACGCGCTTGTCGAGGTTGCGCTCCATCCAGTCGGCACTCGACAGGTAGATCTTCTCCTCGCCGCCATTGGAGAAATAGAACACCCGCGTGTGCTCCAGGAAACGGCCAATGATCGAGCGCACCTGAATGTTGTGCGAGACCCCGACAATCCCTGGACGCAAGCAGCACATGCCGCGCACCACCAGGTCGATCTTCACCCCAGTCTGGCTGGCCTTGTACAGCGCGCGGATGATCTTCGGATCAGTCAGCGAGTTGAACTTGGCGATGATATGCGCCGGCTTGCCCTCGGCCGCCAGCGCGGTTTCGCGGGCGATCATGTCGAGCAGAGTCTTCTTCAGGGTAAACGGCGCGTGCAGCAGCTTTTTCATGCGCAGGGTCTTACCCATGCCAATCAGCTGACTGAACAGCTTGGACACGTCTTCACACAGCGCAACATCAGCGGTGAGCAAGCTGTAGTCGGTATACAACTTGGCGTTGCCGGCATGGTAGTTACCGGTGCCCAGGTGTGCATACCGGACGATATCGCCCGCTTCACGACGCAGAATCAGCATCATCTTGGCGTGGGTTTTAAAGCCCACCACACCGTAGATCACCACCGCGCCAGCGGCCTGCAGGCGGCTGGCCAGCTGCAGGTTGGACTCTTCATCAAAGCGCGCGCGCAGCTCGATCACCGCGGTGACTTCCTTGCCGTTGCGCGCGGCTTCCACCAGCGCATCGACGATCTCCGAGTTGGCCCCGGAGCGGTATAGCGTCTGCTTGATGGCCAGTACGTGCGGGTCTTTCGCCGCCTGACGCAGCAGATCGACCACCGGGGTGAACGACTCGAAGGGGTGCAGCAGCAGAATGTCCTGCTTACTGACCACACTGAAAATGTTCTCGGCGTTCTGCAACAGCTTGGGGATCACCGGGGTAAACGGGGTGTATTGCAGCTCCGGATGACTTTCCAGGCCGGTGATGCTGAACAGGCGGGTCAGGTTGACCGGACCATTGACCCGGTACAACTCGGCCTCGGTCAGGCTGAACTGCTTGAGCAGGTAATCGAGCAGCGGCCGTGGGCAGGTGTCGACCACTTCCAGGCGCACGGCATCGCCATAACGGCGGCTGAACAACTCGCCACGCAGGGCGCGGGCCAGGTCTTCGACGTCCTCGGTGTCCACCGACAGGTCAGCGTTCCGGGTCAGGCGGAACTGGTAGCAGCCCTTGACCTTCATGCCCTGGAACAGGTCATCGGCGTGGGCGTGGATCATCGAGGAGAGGAAGACGAAGTTGTCGCCAGGGCCACCGACGTCTTCCGGCACCTTGATAATGCGTGGCAGCAGGCGCGGCGCCGGGATGATCGCCAGACCCGAGTCGCGGCCGAAGGCGTCGATACCTTCCAGCTCGACGATAAAGTTCAGGCTCTTGTTCACCAGCAACGGGAACGGGTGCGTCGGATCGAGGCCGATCGGGGTGATGATTGGCGCGATCTCGTCGCGGAAATAGCGGCGCACCCAGGCCTTGTGCTTGGCCGTCCAGAAACGCCGACGGATAAAGTTGACGTTGTGCTTGGCCAGCGCCGGAAACAGGGTGTCGTTAAGAATGGCGTACTGCCGGTCCACCTGCTCGTGCACCAGCTCGGCAATCCGCGCCAGCGCCTGATGCGGCTGCAGGCCATCGGCGCCGGCCTGTTCACGGGCGAAGTTGATCTGCTTCTTCAGCCCAGCCACGCGGATCTCGAAGAACTCATCGAGGTTGCTGGAGAAGATCAGCAGGAACTTCAACCGCTCCAGCAACGGATAGGACTCATCCAGCGCCTGTTCCAGCACGCGGATATTGAATTGCAGCTGCGACAGCTCGCGGTGAATGTACAGGCTGCTGTCATCCAGGTTATGGATCACCACAGGCGCCGGGGCGACCGGCACTGGGGCTTCGATGACAGGCACTTCCACGGCTACAACCTCGTCGACGACCGGCTGGGCGTCTTGCAATTCAGGGGTACTGAGTCCTTCGGTGTTCATTACAAAGTCCTGGCGGGGCTATTGCCCCTGCTTCAGCAGTTCTGCCGCGCGCACGGCGAAATAAGTCAGGATGCCATCGGCACCCGCACGTTTGAAGGCGGTCAGTGATTCAAGAATCACCGCCTCGCCCAACCAACCATTCTGGATAGCCGCCATATGCATGGCGTACTCACCGCTGACCTGATAGACAAAGGTCGGCACCTTGAATTCCGCTTTGACCCGCCAGAGGATGTCCAGATAGGGCATGCCCGGCTTGACCATCACCATATCCGCGCCTTCGGCCAGATCGGCCGCTACTTCATGCAGCGCTTCGTCGCCATTGGCCGGGTCCATCTGGTAGCTGGCCTTGTTGGCCTTGCCCAGATTCGCCGCCGAACCCACCGCATCGCGAAACGGGCCGTAGTAGGCGCTGGCGTACTTGGCCGAGTAGGCCATGATGCGCACATTGCTGTGATCGGCCAGTTCCAGCGCCTCGCGGATCGCCTGCACGCGGCCATCCATCATGTCCGAGGGCGCCACCACCTGAGCACCAGCAGCGGCATGTGACAGCGCCTGCTTGACCAGCGCATCAACGGTCACGTCGTTCTGCACATAGCCGGATTCATCGAGGATGCCGTCCTGACCGTGCGTGGTGAACGGGTCCAGCGCCACGTCGCTGATCACCCCCAACTCGGGAAACTTGGCGCGCAGGGCGCGGATGGCGCGCTGGGCGATGCCGTCGGGGTTCCAGGCTTCTTCAGCCAGCAGGGATTTTTTCTCCAGCGGAGTCACCGGGAACAGCGCCAGCGCCGGAATGCCCAGGGCCACCCAGTGTTCGGCTTCCTTGAGCAGCAGGTCAATGGACAGGCGCTCGACGCCGGGCATCGAGGCAATCGCTTCGCGGCGGTTTTCGCCGTCGAGGACGAACACCGGCAGAATCAGGTCATCGACACTCAGGCGGTTTTCCCGCACCAGACGCCGGGAAAAATCATCACGGCGGTTGCGACGCAGGCGAGTGGCGGGAAACAGGCGATTGGCGGGGGTAAAGCTCACGGCAGGCTCCGAAGCCCGTAGCGACGGGCGAGTGTGACAGTTATAAGCGGCCATTATGACCAAAGTATGACAACGCACGACAGCGCTGCGACCGCTTGCCGCAAGCCCAGCAAGCATAGCGCCGCGACAGACGCGAGGATATGCCGGAAAAGCAGGTAGGTAGCCCGAATTGCAAGGCTTAAACGCATAACGGTGGAGCAGGCCTGCGCCTCTCCACCGTTATCGGGTCCAGCAGCAGTCTCTGCCTAAGCAGGCACGGGAGTATGTCCGCGCGGGGTCCAGAACAGCGCACCGACACTGAGCAGGCTGTAGCCCAGCAGTAGCGCCCAGAGCATTGGCTGAGCGGTCAACAGGCCAAGCTGCAGGGCCAGCCAGACTGCCGGCAGGTTGAGCAGCAGACGCAGCATTTCCCAGCGCCTGGCCGTCGGCCGGTTTTCCAGCCAGCTGCCGATGATCATCAGCCCCACGGCCATCCAGACGATGCCCAGTAGCGCCTGCATCAGGCTCAGTGTGTCGCCCATGCCCAGCAGCACGGTGCCGGCCACTACATACAGACTGAACTGCACGCCGGCATAAAGCTTCTGCGCCAGGCTCAGTGGCACGTCGAATTTGACGAACTGGCTGAGGTCCGGCTTGCTTTGCGGGTACTTGGCCGCCACATCTGCCGGGCGCCAGCCGGTGCGCATAAACCAGATGCGCAACTTGTCCCACCAGGACTCGGCCCTTACCGCGTCCCGCCACAGCGCGACATAGAACTGCGCATTGGCCCAAAGCGGGTTCCAGCTGGCCAGCGGCGTGGTCACGCCAAAGATCACCGGTTCTTCGTCCAGTTCCTCCTGAAAGGTGCCGAACAACCGATCCCAGAGAATGAACACTCCGCCGTAATTGCGATCCATATACACAGCATTCTGCGCATGGTGCACACGGTGGTTGGACGGCGTGATGAAGAACCACTCGAACCAGCCCAGTTTGGGAATGTGCCGGGTGTGCACCCAGAACTGATACAGCAGGTTCAACGCAGCCACGGTGAGGAATACCAGCGGCGGTACGCCAATCAGCGCCATCGGCAGGTAGAAGATCCAGCCAAAGATGAAGCCGGTACTGGTCTGCCGCAACGCGGTGGAAAGATTGTAGTCCTCGCTCTGGTGATGCACCGAATGTGCGGCCCAGAGCACGTTGCGCTCATGACCCAAACGGTGGTTCCAGTAGTAACAGAAGTCGTAGAAGACGAAGGCAAACAGCCAAACCCACAGGCTGCTGGCCGACAACTCGAACACACCGAAGTGCTGCCAGGCCAGGGTGTAAGTGAGTAACCCGACGGCCTTGGTCAGCAGACCCACGGTAGTCGACAGCACCCCGGCGCTGAGGCTGTTGATGGCGTCGGAGAAGCGGTAGGTGCTGACCCCGCGCCAGCGGTCGAGCAGCAGCTCCAGGGCGATCAAGGCAAAGAAGAACGGTACGGCATAGAGGATGTAATTCATGGTTTCACCGGTTGCATAGAATCGCCATATCGCTGCACGAGGCTAACGGCTAGGATTGCTCAATAAATCCTAGCCCAGCGCCACATCCGCCTCGCGGCGCGCCATGCCAACCTGGGTGGCATATGGCGACATTAAGGTTCAGGCGACGACAAGACACGACTCAATTCGGTACAGCTGGTTATTCAGGAGAATTTGATGAACAAGAAAGTCGCGGTGATTCTTTCCGGCTGTGGCGTCTACGACGGCGCGGAAATCCATGAAAGCGTGATCACCCTGCTGCGTCTCGATCAACGCGGCGCGCAGGTGCAGTGCTTTGCTCCCAACGTGCCGCAGCTGCACGTGGTCGATCACTACAGTGGCGACGAAATGGACGACACGCGCAACGTACTGGTTGAATCGGCGCGCATCGCCCGCGGCAAGATCAAGGACGTCAAGGAGCTGCATGTCGGCGACTTCGATGCGCTGATCCTGCCAGGCGGCTTCGGCGTGGCAAAAAACCTTTCCGACTTCGCCATCAGCGGCGCCAACTGCACCGTGCAGCCCGATGTACTGAGCGCCACCCAGGCCTTCGTCAAGGCCGGCAAGCCGGTGGGCTTGATGTGCATCGCCCCGGCACTGGCGGCAAAAATCTTCGGCGCGGGCGTGATCTGCACCATCGGCAAGGACCATGAAACCGCCGCTGCCGTGGTGCAGATGGGTGCCGAGCACCATGATTGCGAAGTCAGCGAGATTGTCGAAGACGCCGAACGCAAGCTGGTGACCACCCCGGCCTATATGTCCGCCCAGTCGATCAGTGAGGCCGCCTCGGGGATCAACAAGCTGGTTGATCGGGTGCTGGAGCTCAGCCAACCAGCCTAAATCTTCGACCTGATCAGCCACCGACCAGGCCGATAGCAAGCCAATCACGCCAATGCGCGCGGTACTCCGGCCGCGCCACTGGTCACCGCGGCCCCAGTGCGGCAGGTTGAGTATCCCTTCGCCTAGGCACGATCTCCAATGAGTAACCCACCTTTCGAGCTCACCGCCGAGCTTCAGCAAGCGGTTAGCAGCTTCTTCCAACGTATCCCGTTTAATCAGATGCTCGGTATCGAGCTGGACGAGCTGAGCGCCCAGCGCGTGACCATGCACCTACCGATGAAGCCCGAGCTGATCGGCAACTTCGTCCACGGCATTCTGCATGGCGGGGTGATTTCTTCGCTGCTGGATGTAGCCGGCGGTGCCATGGCGCTGATTGGCGCCTTCGATAAGCACCAGCATCTGTCCAGCGCCGAACGCATGGCGCGGCTGTCCAAGCTCGGCACCATCGACCTGCGCATCGACTACCTGCGCCCCGGCCGTGGCCAGCGCTTTACCGCCAGCGCCGTGCTGCTGCGTACCGGCAACAAGGTAGCGGTGGTGCGCAGCGAACTGCACAGCGATGACGGCACCTTGGTCGCCGTCGGTACTGGCACTTATCTGTGCGGCTAAAAAGCTAACGGCGCTGCAAACGCGTAAGAATGCGATCCAATGAATTGGCAAACGCCTGCTTGTCGCGCTCACCATAAGGCGGCTGACCGCCACCCACCTGACCCAGCTCGCGCAACTCGGTGAACAGGTTACGCACGGCCAGTTTGTCGCCCATGTTGCGCTCATCGAACTCGCGGCCACGCGGGTCGAGGGCAGCCACGCCCTTCTTCACCAAGCGGTCGGCCAGCGGTACGTCGCTGCAGATCACCAGCTCACCCGGCAGCGCATGTTCCACCAGGTAGTCATCCGCTGCATCCGGACCGCTGGGCACCACAATCAGCCGCACACAGCTGTAGGCCGGTTTGACCTGCGCCTGCCCCGCCACCAACAGCACCTCGAAGCGTCGCTTCAAGGCGAACTTCACCACCTGATCCTTGGCCGCCTTGGGGCAGGCATCGGCATCAATCCAGACTCGCATCACCCTGCACTCTCCAGAGGCACTAAAGCCGGCATGTTAAGCCATGCCGGCCACCACTGAGCTTTACGCCTGAGACAAACGGCGCCGCTCGCCCAGCCAGCTGCGCCCGTACAACAGCGTAATAGCTGCCAGCGCCGTAGCCTGGGCCGCCAGGCTGTAGGCATCGTCGTGAATACCCAGCCAGTCGAACTCAAAGAATGCCACCGGCCGCGTACCGAGCACTCCAGCTTCCTGCAGCGCCGCGACGCCATGGCCAGCGAATACCACCGAGAGCACACAGAGCAACACCGCATTGACACCGAAGAAGGTCGCCAGCGGCAGTTTGCGCGAGCCGCGCAGAATCACCCAGGCCAGCCCCAGCAGCAGAACCAAAGCCGCCGCCGCACCCGCCAGCACCATGCCGTGGCCTTGCGGACCGGCCTGCAGCCAGAGGGTTTCGTAGAACAGGATGACTTCGAACAACTCGCGGTACACCGAGAAGAACGCCAGCACGGCAAAGCCGAAACGCCCGCCACCGCCGACCAGGCTGCTCTTGATGTAATCCTGCCAGGCCGCCGCATGCCGGCGGTCATGCATCCACACCCCGAGCCAGAGCACCATCACGCTGGCAAACAACGCAGTCACGCCTTCCAGCAGTTCACGCTGCGCACCGCTGACATCGATCAAGTACGCCGCCAACGCCCAGGTGCCAGCGCCAGCCAGCAGCGCCAGGCCCCAGCCGATATGCACGCTGCGCACCGCCTGTTGCTGGCCAGTGTTGCGCAGGAAAGCCAGAATCGCCGCCAGCACCAGAATCGCCTCCAGCCCTTCACGCAGCAAAATCAGCAGGCTGGAGAAGAAACTCAGTGAGTCCGACAAACCATCGCTGTCGAGCAACGCGGCAGACGTCGCCAGCTCGGCCTTGGCCTGCTCCAGCCGCTGCGCCGCCTGCGGCACCGACAGGCCATCCTGCAGCGCCTGGCGGTAAGCCATCAGCGCACGCTCGGTGGTCTTGCGCTGCACCGAGTCAAGGTTATCCAGGGCGCTTTCGACCAGCTCGAAGCCTTCCAGATAGGCACCGACAGAAAGGTCATAGGCCTGCTCGTGATCGCCGGCGCGGTAGGCCGCCAGGCTCTGCTCCAGGGTCGCGCGGGTGTGTTCGATCAATTGCAGCGGGCCGCGCTGCTGCACCGGCGGCTGGGCGCGCTGGGCACGGAAGCGTGCAGCCGCCTCATCACCCTGCGCTGCCGCCACTTCATCCGGGGTTGTGCCGGCCAACACCGCCATCGTGAACGGCGCGCCGGCGGCAACCGGCGCGGCACTGAAGCCGGCGATATAACTGGCCAGGTCCCAGCGCTGGCGCTCATCCAACTGATCGGCAAAAGCCGCCATATCGGTGCCTTCGATGCCCAGACCGATGGTGTTGAACAGGTCATACAGACTCAACCGGTTGAGCCGCGCCAGGTCGCGCAGGTTGGCTGGTGGCGGCTCCAGGCCGATACCGGCCGGCCCATCACCCGCACCGCTGGCGCCGTGGCACACGCTGCAGTGCTGGGCAAACAGCGGCGCGCCACGGCTAGGATCAGGGGTGATAGCTGGGGTCTGACTGACGCCATAAGCGCTGGCCAAGGTCGCGGCCAACTGCCGGGCCTGCAGGGCAACCTGGCCGCCGTCGACACGGTGCTCAATGCCCTGGCGCAAGCTGGCAACGCCCTGCTGCAACTCGGCTTGCTCATTACGCGCTGGCAGCGCAACGATCAGCCCTTGCAGTACAGTAAGAAACTCAAGCTGCTCACGGTACTCACCGGAGTCGATTACCTGACCATTGGCCACGGTGGCCGGGTAGTCAGCGCCCAGGTAACCGAGCAGATGCAACGCTTGCGCCGCGCCGTCAATGGGCTCGGCCATAACAGCCAGGCTGCAGAATGCCAACACAGGCACCAGCAACCAGCTGCAGAAACGTAATACGGAAGTCATATAGGAGTGGATCCCAAATACGAATGGATGACATTCGATTGTTACCCTCCTAATGATTTTCCTCAACCTTTGATCGACCATGGCCTGCGACGGATCGTCGCAAGGATGCAGGAGTGATGCGATGACGTTTTGGCAACGCTTGGAAGAACCAGCGCATGTCGTGGTCTGCGGTGCCAGCCGGGGAATCGGTCTGGCCCTCACCGCGCAGCTGCTGGCGCGCGCTGATATTGCTGAAGTGTGGGCCATCGCCCGCCACGCCAACCAGGCCCCCGGCTTGCTTGAGCTGCAAGCGCAATACGGCCAACGCCTGCGCTGCCTGGATGTGGACGTGTGCGATGAACAGGCGCTGAGCGCGATGGCCATGCATTTACGTGCCGCCATGCCACGCCTGCACCTGTTGCTGTGTACCGTTGGTGTGCTGCAGGACGGCGCAGCGAAAGCCGAGAAAGGCCTAAGCCAGATCAGTCTTGAAGGGCTACTGGCAACCTTTCAACGCAACAGCTTTGCGCCGATTCTGCTGCTCAAGCACCTGCTGCCGCTGCTGCGTGGTCAGCACGCGTGCACTGTGGCGGCGCTGTCGGCACGGGTCGGTTCGATTGGCGATAACCGCCTCGGCGGCTGGTACAGCTACCGTGCCAGCAAGGCCGCGCTGAACCAACTGCTGCACACCGCGAGCATCGAGTTGAGCCGTCTCAACCCCAACAGCTGCGTGCTCAGCCTGCACCCTGGCACCACCGACACCGAACTGTCGAAACCCTTTCAGGCCAATGTGCCAGCCGACAAACTGTTTACCCCAAACTACTCAGCCGAATGCCTGCTTGCGCAGATCGAACAGCACGGACCGGCGCAGACTGGCACGTTCTGGGGCTGGGATGGCCAGCCGATTCCCTGGTAACTCAACCCGCGCAGTTCAGACCGGCGCGCGCCGCACGCTGGCCAGCAGTGCCGCCGCGCCGACAAACAGCGCGCCAAATGTGCGGTTCATCAGCTTCTGCTGACGTGGCGAACGCAGCGCGCCCAACACCCGGGCAGCCAGACCGGTGTAACCGGCCATAACAATCAGGTCGACGCAGATCATGGTCACCCCCATCACCAGGTACTGCATCAGCAGCGGTGCCTGCGGGTTAAGGAACTGCGGCAGCACCGCGAGCATAAAGACGATCGCCTTGGGGTTGCTGAAGTTGACCAGAAAGCCGCGCAGCACCAGGGTCAGCGGCCGGCCGATGGGGCGCTCGGTCTGCGCGGCCATATCACTGGGCAGCGCCTGCCACTGGCGATAGCCGAGGTACACCAGATAGACCACGCCAAACCATTTGATCAGGCTGAAAGCCAGCTCCGACGCCGCCAGAATCGCCCCAACACCGGCGGCTACGATGGCAATCTGCAAGGCCAGGCCCAGCTGCAGGCCCAGAGCATTCCAGTAACCGCGCACAAACCCGTATTGCAGCCCGGCGGACATCGAGGCAATCGCCCCGGCACCCGGCGACAGGCTAATGACCCAACAGGCCACAAAGAACGCAAGCCAGGTTTCCAGTGCCATGGCATTTCTCCATTAAACAAATGCGAAATAAAAAGGGGCAGGCCTTAGCCTACCCCTTGTCGATTGCCTCGCCCAGCCTGTGGTTTAGTTTGGCAAGTCCTTGCGCAACTGCACCGGCTCCGCCTCTTCTTCCTTGCGTGCACGAGCACGAGCGGTACGCATACGGATATTGACGGCTTCCACCGCCAGCGAGAAGGCCATGGCGAAGTACACATAACCCTTCGGCACATGCACCTCGAAGGCTTCGGCGATCAACACGGTACCGACCACGATGAGGAACGACAGGGCAAGAATTTTCAGGCTCGGGTGCTTGTCGATAAAGTCGCTGATAGTGCCAGCCGACAGCATCATCACGATCACCGAAATCACAATGGCCGCGACCATGACGGGCACGTTGTCGACCAAACCGACGGCGGTGATGACCGAGTCCAGGGAGAACACGATGTCGATGATCGCGATCTGTACGATGATCCCCATAAAGCCGTAGGTCTTGCCACCGACGGATTGGGCTTCTTCTTCGCCTTCCAGGCTGTGGAAGATCTCCGCAGTACTCTTCCACAACAGGAACAGACCACCGAAGAACAGAATCAGATCACGGCCGGAGAAGCCCTGATCGAACACATGAAACAGATCGGCCGTCAGGCGCATCACCCAGCTGATCGACAGCAGCAGGAGAATCCGCGTGCCCATCGCCAGCGCCAGGCCGAAGAAGCGCGCCTTGGGTTGCTGATGCTTGGGCAGACGGCTGACCAGGATCGAAATAAAGATGATGTTGTCGATGCCCAGGACAATTTCCAGGGCGGTCAGGGTCAGAAACGCGACCCAGAGTTCAGGGCTGGCCAGCCATTCCATAGGAATCAGTTCTCGCTAGTACGTACAGGTGGGAGTTCGCCATTGCGCCAGCGGCGCACGGCTTTTTGAAAAAACAGGCTATTGGGAATCTGCACCCAGGCACCAGGGGCATCACCGCTGAGATCTTCCAGGGTGGTATAGAACAGGTTGATTGCCATCACCCTGCCGCGCACCCCGGGCTTGTCGGCGCTTTCCAGCACTTCGACACAATCACCGATACGAAACGGCCCCATGGCGAAGATCAACAACGCGCAGAACATGTTGGACAACACGCTCCAGATGGCGAAAAAGGCCACTGCAGCGACGGCGGCAAAGCCGGTCAGTGCGGTCCACAGCACCTGCGCGGAAACGCCCAGTCGCTCCAGCACCAACATGAATGCGCTACCGAGAATCAGCCAGCGCAGCAGGCCGCGCAGCGGCATCAGCAACTCGGCCGGCAACTGCGGGTAGCGGTTACCGAGGCGGGTGATGCCACGGGTGAGAATGCGCTGAAACAACCAGGCCAGCAGCACAATCAGGATTACCTGACCGGTGCGCAGCAACGGCTCCTGCCAGGTCATCAGCCATTCCAGCGTCGGCAGGGTGATGTTCAACTGGCGGCCTCAAGCTCGGCTTGCAGAGCTTCGAGGGTTTCCAGCGCGAGCATCCAGCGTTCTTCAAGATCGGCTTCGCGACTTTTCAGCTTGGCCTGTTCGGCCAGGGCGTCACGCAGCTCGTCCTTGCGCGCGGCCTCGTAGATGCCGCTGTCGCCCAAACGCGCTTCGACGGCAGCGAGCTTCTCGTGCAACTGGCCCAGTTCTTTCTCCAGCTTGTCGGCTTCGCGCTTATGCGGCGCCAATTGCTGACGCAAAGCCGCTGCGGCCTGGCGCTGCACACGCTTGTCGGCTTTATCCGGGTTGCTTTCACCACTGCTGGTCGGCGCCTGCCGCGTGCGGTAGTCCACCAGCCAGCGGGCATAGTCTTCCAGGTCACCGTCAAACGGCTGCACCTGACCATCGGCGACCAGCAGGAACTCGTCGGTGGTGCTTTTCAGCAGATGGCGATCGTGCGACACCACCACCACTGCGCCGCTGAACTCCTGCAGCGCCATGGTCAGCGCCAGGCGCATTTCCAGGTCGAGGTGGTTGGTCGGTTCATCGAGCAGCAGCAGGTTGGGCTTGCCCCAGGCAATCAGCGCCAAGGCCAGACGGGCTTTCTCACCGCCGGAGAAATTCAGCACCGGCTCGTCGCAACGCGGGCCGCGGAAGTCGAAACCACCGAGAAAGTCGCGCAGGGTCTGCTCACGCTCGGTCGGCGCCAGGCGCTGGAAGTGCAGCAATGGGCTGGCCTTGTCATCCAGGGCATCGAGCTGATGCTGGGCGAAGTAGCCAACCACCAGGTTCTCGCCGCGCTGCAGATGGCCGCTGATGGGCTGCAGTTCGTTCGACAGGTTTTTGATCAGGGTCGACTTACCCGCCCCGTTCGGTCCGAGCAGGCCCAAGCGCGCGCCGGGAGACAGGTTCAGTTTGACCTTCTCCAGCACCACCTTGTCGCCGTAACCCAGGCGGCCTTCGCTCAGACTGAGCAGCGGGCTGGAGATCTTGTCGGCCTCACGGAAGCTGAAGTCAAACGGCGAATCGACGTGCGCCGCCGACAGCTCTTCCATGCGTTCCAGCGCTTTGATCCGGCTCTGCGCCTGGCGCGCCTTGGTGGCCTGGGCCTTGAAGCGGGCGATGTACTTTTCCATGTGCGCGCGCTGCGCCTGCTGCTTCTCGTACGCCTGTTGCTGCTGCGCCAGGCGCTCGGCACGGGTGCGCTCGAAGGCCGAATAGCCGCCGCGATACAGGGTCAGTTTCTGCTGATCGAGGTGGGCAACGTGGTCCACTACGGCATCCAGGAAATCGCGGTCATGGGAGATCAGCAGCAAGGTACCGGGGTAACCTTTCAGCCAGCTTTCCAGCCAAAGGATCGCATCGAGATCGAGGTGGTTGGTCGGCTCGTCGAGCAACAACAGGTCGGACGGGCACATCAACGCCTGCGCCAGGTTCAGGCGCATGCGCCAGCCACCGGAGAAGTCGCCGACACGGCGATCCATCTGCGCACTGTCAAAGCCCAGACCGGCGAGCAACTTGCGCGCACGGGCATCGGCACTGTAGCCGTCGAGGGTGTCCAGCTCGGTGTGGAGACGCGCCACGGCGGCACCGTCATGCGCCGCCTCGGCCACAGCCAGTTCGGCCTGCACCTTGCGCAGTTGCAGGTCGCCATCGAGCACATAGTCGACTGCCTGACGCTCGACCGCGTCGATCTCCTGGCGCATATGCGCCACACGCCAATCGGCGGGGATCAGGCAGTCGCCCGCGTCCGCACTCAGCTCGCCACGAAACAAGGCAAACAGGCTGGATTTGCCGGCGCCATTGGCGCCGATCAGGCCGGCTTTATGGCCGGGGTGCAGGGTCATCTCGGCGTCTTCTAGCAGACGCTGAGGGCCACGCTGTAAAGTCAGGTTCTGGAGTCGGATCATAATGGCGGCGGAGTCTACCAGAGTCCCTTTAGAGAAACCCGGAAAGCACCATGCCTACTGACCTGTGGCGATTCGCCGAAGCACTGTATCAACGCCCTGGCGTCGAGGCCGCGTGCCTGCTGTTGCAAACGCAAGGGGCGGACGTGTGCCTGCTGCTTTGCGCCGCCTGGCTGGAACGCCGGCAGATTATCTGCACCAACGAGCGCAGCGATGCGTTACGCAATATCGCGCAACCCTGGCAACAGCAGGTAGTAGTGCCGCTGCGCCAATTGCGCCAGAGCTGGCGCGAGCAGGCACAGAGCAATCATGCCCTGGCGCAATTACGTGAACAGATCAAACAGCTGGAGCTGACCGCAGAGCGCGAGCAGTTGGAACGCTTGGCAGCCTGTACTCAGGACTGGTCAAGCCACGCGGCGAACGCGCAGCTGCATTGGCTGGAAAGACTGACTCCCCCGCCGGGCAACCGCGATGCGCTGCAAACGCTGCGCATCGCGGCGGCACACCTCAGCGCTTAAACAGCGCTGGGCGGAGTGCTGCCATTGCTGCCGGCAGGTGCAGCAGGCGCTTCGGCAACCACTGGTTTGGCAGCAGCGGGCTTAGCGGCAGCTTTCTTCACAACCGGCTTGGCTGCAGGTTTTGCAGCAGGCTTGCTGGCAGGTTTAGCCGCTGGAGCCTTTTTCACCGCAGGTTTAGCAGCTGCCTTGGCAGGCTGTGCCACCGGCTTGCTCGCTTCAGGCTTGGCCGCGCTGGCTGCTGGTTTTTTCGCCGCAGGTTTGGCAGGTGCCTTGGCTGCTGGCTTTGCCGCGACGGGAGCCTTGCTGACAGCCTTGGCCGGGGCCTTGGCAGCTGGCGCAGCAGCTTTAGTAGCAGGTTTAGCCGCTGGCTTACTGGCAGCAGGCTTGGCCGGGGCTTTAGTTGCGGCTGGCTTGGCAGCCGGTTTGACCAGAGCGGCCTTAGCCGAACGGCTGTCCAGCGCTTTGCCTACAGCTTCTTTAACCTTGCCAACGCCCTGGGCGAGCTTCAGGCTTTCCTGTGCGTCGCGCTTAAGGCTGGCGATGTAGGTACGGGTTTCACTTTGGCGGTCTTTCAGGGTATCGAGCAATTGCTCCAGCTCAGCCACGGCTTCTTTACCTTTGGCCTGCGCCTTGGCTTTGCCGGCTACCGCTGAATCCTGCATTTTACTGCGGGCTTTATGCAGTTTTTCCTGGGCCTTGCCGCGTTGCTTTTCCAACTTGGCGAGCAACTTCTCGGCATCAACCAAAGCACGCGTGCAGGCATCTTCAAGATGCTCAAGCAGGCTGCTGGAAAGTTGCTGCAGCAGGTGCAGCGGGGTACTCACTGATTTCTTCTTTGCATTCTTTGTTGCCGACATGACACGCCTCCTGGCGGATGAAGATGGCGCCATACTAGACCTCCTTTTGTCCGCCTTGCCACCTCGCCGCACCTGGCTGGCATAATCGGCGCATCTTCGCCGGAGAACCCCCATGCCACGTTTTACCCTGTTATTGCTCTGCCTGCTCGCGCCCTTGTCTCAAGCAGATGAGCACGCCCACGACCTGGCTTACAGCTTGGGGGTAAAACTCGGCGAGCGACTGCGCGACGAAGTACCGGATCTGGAACTGCAAGCGCTGCTCGATGGCCTGCGCCAGGCTTACCGCAATGAGCCGCTGGCAGTGGATGCCAAACGCATCGAAAGCCTGCTGGCCGAGCATGAAGCGCAACTGGCTAACGCGCCTGAGCGCGTTGAAAAAGCCAAGACGGCCGAACAGCGCTTTCTCGCCATGGAGAAAGCCAAGGCCGGTGTACGCGTACTGCAGGATGGCGTATTGATGCAGGAGCTGCGCGCCGGCAACGGCCGCAAACCAGGCCCCAAGGATCGTATTCAGGTGCGCTATATCGGCTTCTTGGCGGATGGCAGCCAGTTTGATGAAAGTCAGACTGCGCAGTGGTTTCGCTTAGACAGCGTGATCGCTGGATGGCGCAGTGCGCTGCAGCAGATGCCAGTCGGCGCACAATGGCGTTTGGTGATTCCATCGGCGCAGGCGTATGGCGAAGAAGGTGCGGGAGATTTGATTCCACCCTACTCGCCCCTGGTGTTCGAGCTGGAATTGCTCGACACCAAGGAGTAACGCGTCGGCGTATCAGAGGGCAGGCGTGGCCTGTTCCTGATGGGCGTTATGCAGGACTTCGATCAAGCAGTCCTCCAGCTCAAACCGCTCGTGCAACAACTGCCCCAAGCGTTTCAGCTCGTCGATCAGCGAGACCGAGTCATGGCAATCGCCATTGTCACAACGGTCGTTGAACGCCAGCGCCACTTCGGTGATGACCTCAATGCGCGGGTAAATCTGCTTGGCCAAATCGAGGCCACGCTGGTCACCAAAGGCCTTGGCTTCGCTGGTCAACTGTTCGTACACCTCGAAATGGCCAGCGGACACATAGTCAACCAGGATTTCGCAGAAATGCTGCAGCGGCTCTGCGTTGGCGCTCGGAGCTTGCGGCGAACTGTTGATGGCCGCGTAGGCACTCACCAATTCCTTGCGCTCTTGCAGCCAGCGGTCGATCAGCAGGTGAACTCCACCCCAACGTTCCTGGGCGTTCTGACAACTCTCGAGCATGATGACCTCTACTTCCCTATTGCTATTAGTGTTGTACGCCCGCATCGAGACAGTTTTTTGTCAGTCCGTGCAAGGTCTGGGAAGACAGCCGCGAAACGGCAACTTTCCGGCGGTATCTGTGAGCCAGATTATTCCCGCCGGCCTGGGCCTTCAAGGTAGCGCCGGAGAAAATTTCATACAAGCGTTTAACCGGCGACTATTCGGCTTTACCCGCCACGGCGGGCTTGTAAAAGCTCAGGGTGACCTGACCCAGATCGATCCCCCACTTCGACATCCGTGCGCGGTTGAGCATCACCTGACCATCCATCAGGAACATCCAGTCATCAAAATCAACCACATAGGTTGAGTCATCGACCTTTAGCCGCAGTTTGTAACGCCAGTGCAAGGCGTTGCCGGCCACTTCACCGATAGCCTCGCCAACCACATCGTCTGCCGTGCCACGCCAGCTGCCGTCAGCCTGTTTTTTAAGGGTCCAGACGCGCCGCTCGGTGCTGCCATCGCTGTAGGTAAAGCGCTCATCCAGCACGCCTACATCGCCATCCCAGGTGCCGGTCATGGCCACATGGAAGCGCTTGACCACTTCGCCGGAGCGGTTCTGGAACATCCCCCAGGCCTGCATATCACCCTTGAAGTAATCGCTCAGCTCTAGGCGCGGCTGCTCATTGGCGTAATCACTCACCTGCGGGCCGGCGCACCCTAGCAACAGCGCCATCAGACAACCCATCAACAACGTTCGCATAAGCACCTCGAGCAACAGTTATTCAGTTTTCAACGGACAAGGCCGGCGTGCACAAACGTGCGTCGAGCAAGCGCAGGCCTTCCTGATACAGGCTATTGCTGCGCTCCAGCTCACCCAGTTGCGCCAATAGACGAGCCAACTCGGCACATGTTTCCGGGTGACGCTGAAAGGCCAGACTGGTTTCCAGATAATCCTTGGCCTTGCCCCATAATTGACTGTGCAGGCACAACCGCCCCAACGTCAGCAACAACCCGGCATCCTGCGGGTGTTGCTTCAGCCATGCTTCGGCGGCTTGCAGCTGCTTGCCCAAGTCACTGCCTCGAAGCAAGCCGTACAGGCGCACCAGAGCGGTGTCGTAGTGCTGTTTCAAGTAAGGGCGCAGCAGCGCTTCAGCCTCAGCTTCCGCACCCAACAGGCGCAGTTGCTCGGCGTAAACCGCCAGCAGTTCGGGCTCCTGATGCTGTGCGGTTGGCATGGCCTGCCATGCGTGCTGCAACGCCAGCAGTGCGGCAGGCGCCTCGCCATCAGCCGTCTGCGCAGCTTGCAACAAGCGGCCACGCCAGGCCTGACGCTCAAGCTCGCTCAACTCGGCATTGCCAAGAGCTTTTTCCTTGCGCAACTCTGGCAGCAGGCCGAGCAACGCTGACCAATCGCCCGCCTGCAGATACAGCTGCTGCAGCTGACGCAAGACTAGGTGATGGTGCGGATGACGCGAGCGCATGGCCTGCAGGGTGTCCAGCGCATCCGCCGTCTGGCCGCGCGCCAGCTGTAATTCGGCGTGCTGCAGCGCAATCGCCAGCTCAGCCTGGGGCTGGCGATTGAGCGCCTGCTCCAACAAGTCATCGCTGTCACTGTGATGCCCCAGCTGATGCGCGGCCTGCGCGGCGCCGAGGTAGTAGCTCAACGGTTGCGGCGAGTCGTTGGCCGCCTGTTTAAGATGACGCAAAGCACGTGCCCAGCGACCTTCGGCAAGATCGAGAAAGCCCTGCTCGGACGCCAGCCGCACGCGACGACGTTTATGCAGGCGTGACCACGGGTTGAGCAGGCCCCCCGATGTCACCAGCAACCTCACGCTCAATCGCAGCAGATAAACCAGCAGCCAGAGCGCCAGCACCAGAGCGACAAATGCCCACAGGCTGGACTCATATCGAAAGCCCTGGAAAGCAATCAGCACATAACCCTTGTGCTCAGCCAGCGGCAAACCGAACAACACCAGGCTGGCGACGCCGGCAACCAGCGCCAGGATCAGCAACAACCAATAGAAGCGCTTCATTGCAGCGCCTCCTGCAGTTGCGCCTCAACATCTTCGGTGGCTGCAGCGGCAGGCTCAGCTTCGACCTGCTGCTGACTGCGCGCGGCCTGCTTGGCCTGGAGATAGGCTTGCACGGCATTCAGCGTCTGGCTGAGGTCCGGCGGCGTCACTGCAATCGGGCGCTCGGCTAATTCATCAATGCGCGCACGCAGAGCGCGGCTGTTGGGGTTGTCCACATCGAAGTGCGCGTCCAGCACCTCACGCGCCTGCTGCAGGGCTTGCCGGTACACCGCCGTCTGACCGTGCAGTGCGCCCCACTGCGCCTGCTCCAGCGCCAGACTAAGGGCCAGACGCACCTGGGTCAGGCTCTGCCCGGCGAGTACGGGCCGAATATTACGGTCGGCGTTGAAATCGATACGGAAGTATTCCGACAAGGTCTGCAGGCCGCGCTGCCACCATTGCGGCTCCATGACACCTTCGTCAGCCAGCTCGCTGAGCACACCGCCCTCACCGCTGAAACTCGGGGCCAGGGCATTGAGTTGTGCCACCTGATCGCGCAGGGCGCCCAGTTGCAGAAACAGCCCGGTACGATCTGGGTTGGCGGTCGAGCGCAGCGCTTGCAGGCTCTTGGCTAATTGCTCGCGGGCAGCAAATGCGGCGGGATCATCCTGTTCGTGGAGGATTTCATCGGCAGCCTGCACCAGCGCGGTGGCGCTGTTTATATCCTGCAACGCGGACAGGCGCAGGCTGGCCAGGCGCAGCAGATGCTCGGCCTCGGCCAGGCGCCAATCCTGCCGGCTGGCACCCAGCACGGTTTCCAAGCGCTGGTTGAGCAGCTGCTGGTCGCCCTGCAGCTGTGCCAGCAGGCGGCGACGGGTTTCCAGCTCCTCGACACTGGGCAGCTGATCGAGGCGAGCCTCTAATTGCTTACCCGTCTGCGCCAGGCTTTGCGCTTCACTGCGCGCGTCCTGCAACTGGCCTTGCTGTTGTTGCTCGCGAGCGTCCAGCGCCTGCAACTGCCAAAGCCCCCAACCGCCTGCACCGGCACCGGCCGCCGCAACCAGTAAAGCCAGCAGTGCCAGGCCGTTGCCACGCGAAGCGGGTTTGCCCGCAACCGCTGTGGGTGTAACGGGTTTCGCCGCAGCCTGCACAGGCTCGGACGGTTGTTGGTTCACATCGTGATCCTGCGGGGCTTGCTCTTTCGGAGTAGTTGCTTCGCTCACGTATCCATCCTTTGCGTCAGAGATCGGGGCAGGTTGCGCCTGCAAGGCTGCCAGCAACGCCGCGGCACTCGCGCCGCGGCAGTCCACAACAAATTGTGCACCTGCCGCACGGGCCATTTCGGCCACTCGCGGGCTGGGTACAAACAAGGGTAGCTGGGCCAGCTCGGCCCAAGCTTCAGCGGCCAGCTCGCGCAAATGCACAAAGCCCTGCCCACTGCTGACCACCAGCGCGTTCAGGCGTTCAGCCTGAATGCGTTCGGCGAGCGCAGCCGGCGGGTAATCCGGCAGCACCCGGCGATACAGTGGCAGATAGTCCACCTGCACGCCTTGGCCGCGCAAGCGCTCGGCCAGTAACTCTCGGCCACCCTCGCCACGCAGGATCAAAACCCGTGGACTGGCGGTCGCCGTCAACGCCTGCTGCAGTTGCGGCAAAGCGAGCAGCGCCTCGCTGTCATCGGCCTGCTCTGGATAGTGCACCTGCAAGCCATGCTCGCGGAGAACTTGCGCAGTGGCTGCACCGACGCTGAACCAGGGCTGCTCGACAGACACTGGCGTTTGGTAGCGATCCAACAGATCAAGCGCCAGCCGCGCCGCCGGCTTGCTCACCACGATCACCGCGCTATAGCGCTGCAGATCGGCAAGCGTGACGCGCTGCTCGGCACTCTCGCTCAGCACCTCGATGGCCAACAACGGCAAGCTGCTGCTGTAGATGCCCTGCTCAGCCAAGGTTGCCGCCAGCGCGGCCGACTCCTGGGCCGGACGCGTCAGCAGCACACGCCAACCCGTCACTCGGCAGCGGCCTCGCCGTAAACAGCTTGCAGAATGGCCGCAGCACCCTGGGCCAACAGGGCTTCAGCCACCTGCACACCCAGCTGTTCGGCTTGCGCTAGCGGGGCACGGTTTTCCGCCCGCAGCAGCAAACCGCCATCCGGCTGACCGACCAGGCCGCGCAACCACAGCTGCTCGCCCTCGAGCACCGCGTAGCAGGCGATTGGCACTTGGCAGCCGCCATTCAGGTGCTTGTTCAAGGCGCGCTCGGCGGTCACCCGCAGCGCGGTATCACGGTGATGCAGAGGCGCCAGCAGGGCATGGATCTCACTGTCGGCCTTGCGGCATTCGATACCTACCGCGCCCTGACCACCCGCTGGCAAGCTGTCTTCAGCGCTGATCGAGGAACGGATGCGCGCTTCGAACCCCAGGCGAATCAGGCCGGCTGCGGCCAGGATAATGGCGTCGTACTCGCCAGCATCCAGCTTGGCCAGACGGGTGTTGACGTTGCCGCGCAGGAACTGGATTTTCAGATCCGGCCGGCGCGCCAGCAGCTGGGCCTGACGGCGCAGACTGGAGGTGCCGACCACGCTGCCTGCGGGCAAGGCATCGAGGCTGGCATAGGTGTTGGAAACGAAGGCATCGCGCGGATCTTCACGCTCGCAGATGCAGTACAGGCCCAGGCCTTCGGGGAAGTCCATCGGCACATCCTTCATCGAATGCACAGCGATGTCGGCCTGGTTCTCCAGCATCGCGGTTTCCAGCTCTTTGACAAACAAGCCCTTGCCGCCAATTTTCGCCAGCGGCGCGTCGAGCAGCTTGTCGCCACGGCTGACCATGGGCACCAGGCTGACCTTGAGGCCAGGATGCGCCTGTTCCAGGCGAGCTTTGACGTGTTCAGCCTGCCACAGGGCCAGGGCACTTTTACGGGTGGCGATGCGGATTTCGCGAGACATGGGCAATTCCAGAAAACGAACTGCCGGGGATAATAACAGGCTGGCCCAGATCAGGCCTGCGACCCGGAGTCATCCGGATCGCCTGATCAGCCTCAGAGGTTGTGCATCAACTTGCGCACCCCGGCCACGTGCCGGCGGCTGACAATCAGCGCTTCCTCGTTCATACCCTTGAGGAACAGCTGGAAATGCCCAAGCGGCGTGCGTTGCAGACGTTCAATGCGCTCACGAGCAACCAGCGCATTGCGGTGAATGCGCACAAAGCGATCACCAAACTCGTCTTCCAAGGCTTTCAGCGGCTCATCCAGCAGCACTTCGCCGCCTGCATGACGCAGGGTTACGTATTTATGGTCGGCAATAAAGTAGATCACCTGATCCAGCGGAATCAGCTCAATGCCTTTGCGGGTGCGTGCACTGATATGGCTGCGCGGGCCGCCACCGCTGTCTACTGCAGGACGGGTCAGGGCGGCGAGCTGCACACGGTTGGGCCGCTCGGCTTTCTTCAGTGCTTCGCTGAGGCTTTCGGCGCGCACCGGTTTGACCAGATAGCCCACGGCGCTGACCTGGAAGGCCTCGAGGGCAAATTCATCATGAGCAGTGCAGAAAATCACGGCTGGCGGCGCTTCGCGCTCACACAGCCTGGCCGCCACCTGCAGGCCATCCAAGCCCGGCATGCGGATATCCAGCAACACCACATCCGGCCTCAGGCTGTCGATCAGGCTCAGGGCCTCCTCGCCGTTGCTGGCTGCGGGTTCAAGCACGCGATAGCCATCGAGTTCGCCCACCATGCGGCTTAGGCGCTCTCGGGCCAAGGGTTCATCATCGACAATCAGGACATTCATAATGCACGGGCTTCCTGCTTGGGTCTCGCACAAGGATAGCGTAGACAAGTGAAGTGGCGTCCGTCACGGCGCTCTACGCTGAGACTGGCCCGCGGCCCGAAAAGTGCCACCAGCCGCGCATCGATATTGGTCAGCGCCTGATGGGTACCGCGCGACGGCGGCTCCTCGCCTATTTGTTCGTATGGATTGCTCACGCACAGCTGGAATACCCCATCGTGATAACTTGCTTCGACCCGCACCAGACCGCCCTCAATGCGCGGCTGAATGCCGTAGATCAAGGCGTTTTCCAGTAAAGGCTGCAACGTCAGTTGTGGAATGGGCAGATCGTCCGGCACATCAACAATCTCCCACTGCAACTGTAGACGCTCGCCGAGCCGATAGCGCTCAATCGATAAATATCGTTGCGCCAGCTCCAGCTCTTCGCGCCAGGGCACCAGGCTGCCGGGCTTGGCCAGGCTGGCGCGGAACAGGTCGGAGAGATCCAGCACCGCCTGCTCGGCCTTGTAGGGGTCGACCACCACCAGGCTGGCAATGCTGTTCAGGCTGTTGAACAGAAAGTGCGGGCGGATGCGCGCCTGCAGCGACTCGATGCGCGCGCGCAACTCGGCCTGCTCCTGCTTGCGCCACTGGCTCTGCAGGTAGAAATAGCGCAGCAGCAACGCCGACATGATCAGACTGATCAAGGCATGGCGCAGATACAGATTGACCTCACCGGCGCGCGGCAGCGGCCCGCCCAGCTCGTAATAGTCCGCCACGGCAGTACAGATCAGACTCAGGGTGACCACAATCGCACAGCACAAGGCACCGGCTGTGGCTGCCGGCATGCGCGCCATCAACGGGCGCAGGCGGCACAGCACGGCAGCCGAGAGCAGCACGATCCATTGCACAAACAGCGACGTCAGCGCCAGGCGCACCCAATCGAAGCCCGGCAGCATCGGCTCGGACAACACCAGCACCAGCACCAGCAACTCGGCCAACAGCACCATGCTCAGCAGGGCTTCTGGCTGGCAAAGCTCGGGTACGAAGAAGTCATCGACCAGTGGTGGTTGTTTTTCTGATAAAGCGCTTTTTATTTTCATCGCCGCAGTTTCCGCGTGACCCGCCCCAGCAGCAAGATAGACAGCTGCGACCGGGCAAAATAAAGCACCGAAATGCGCCCGCCGCGATAAAACTGTGAACGGCGCAACATTGCTCTAGTGCAGCCTAGCTGCGCCCACCGACAAAGCGACGCGGCGAATTTGCCGGCCAGCCTGTTATTATCGGCGCACTTTTCCGTCTTGCCGGCCGCCCCAGCGCGGCCAGCCCGTTTTAGCGCACCAGCCGAGCGAAGCCCATGAGCACTGAAAAAACCAACCAATCCTGGGGCGGCCGCTTCAGCGAGCCCGTCGATGCCTTTGTTGCCCGCTTTACCGCCTCCGTCGAATTCGACAAGCGCCTGTATCGCCACGACATCATGGGTTCCATCGCCCACGCCACCATGCTGGCCAAGGTCGGCGTACTGAATGATGCCGAGCGCGACGCCATCGTCGACGGTCTAACGCAGATTCAGGGCGAGATCGAAGCCGGCCAGTTCGACTGGCGCGTCGACCTGGAAGATGTGCACATGAACATCGAAGCGCGCCTGACCGACCGCATCGGCGTCACCGGCAAGAAGCTGCACACCGGCCGTAGCCGCAACGACCAGGTGGCTACCGATATCCGCCTGTGGCTGCGCGACGAGATCGACCTGATCCTGGCCGAGATCACCCGCCTGCAGCAGGGCTTGCTGGAACAGGCCGAGCGTGAAGCCGAGACCATCATGCCGGGCTTCACCCACCTGCAAACCGCTCAGCCGGTGACCTTCGGCCACCACCTGCTGGCCTGGTTCGAGATGCTTAGTCGCGATTACGAGCGTTTGGTGGATTGCCGCAAGCGCACCAACCGCATGCCGCTGGGCTCGGCGGCGCTGGCCGGCACGACTTACCCGATTCAGCGCGAAGTCACTGCTCAGTTGCTGGGTTTCGACGCCGTTGGCGGCAACTCGCTGGATGGCGTGTCGGATCGCGACTTCGCCATTGAATTCTGCGCCGCCGCCTCGATTGCCATGATGCACCTGTCGCGCTTCTCCGAAGAGCTGGTGCTGTGGACGTCTGCGC
Organism: Pseudomonas sp. 9AZ; assembly: GCF_902506525.1. Lineage (NCBI taxonomy): Bacteria > Pseudomonadati > Pseudomonadota > Gammaproteobacteria > Pseudomonadales > Pseudomonadaceae > Pseudomonas > Pseudomonas sp. 9AZ. The sequence continues at coordinate 2,150,169 of NZ_LR733840.1, read as the reverse complement.
AGTTCCAGTTCATCGACCTGCCGGATCGCTTCTGCACCGGCAGCTCGATCATGCCGCAAAAGAAAAACCCAGACGTCCCCGAGCTGGTTCGCGGCAAGAGCGGCCGTGTATTCGGCGCGTTGATGGGCCTGCTGACCCTGATGAAAGGTCAGCCGCTGGCCTACAACAAGGACAACCAGGAAGACAAAGAACCGCTGTTCGACGCCGCCGACACCTTGCGCGACTCGCTGCGCGCCTTTGCCGACATGATCCCGGCGATCAAGCCCAAGCATGCAATCATGCGTGAAGCGGCGCTGCGCGGCTTCTCCACCGCCACTGATCTGGCCGACTACCTGGTGCGCAAGGGTCTGCCGTTCCGCGATTGCCACGAAATCGTCGGTCATGCGGTGAAGTACGGTGTCGAGTCCGGCAAGGATCTGGCCGAGATGAGCCTGGAAGAACTGCGCCAGTTCAGCGAACAGATCGAACAGGACGTGTTTGCCGTGCTGACCCTGGAAGGCTCGGTCAATGCTCGCGACCATATCGGCGGCACCGCACCGAATCAGGTAAGAGCAGCGGTGGCGCGCGGCCAGGCCCTACTCGCCTTGCGCTAAACCCTACGGGCGCGACCCCGTCGCGCCCTTATTCGCTGCCGGCATAAGACCTGAACTGACAATGCCAAAAAAACAGCGTCAATTTGCAAACAGCCCTGCAAAATGCGAACAAACCCGCCGCCAGCCGCTGGCGTACTCTTTCCTGCAGGCCAAATACTTTCCTCCACGCCGCCAGACACTCGTCTGCGCACTGGAGAAAGCCATGAAAATCTTCCAACGCCTACTCGCAAGCATCGGCACGCTCACCCTCGCCGCCTGTGTCAGCGCTACACCCATCGTTATTCCCAGCCAGGCAAGCTGGCACTGGCAACTCAGTGGCAAACTGAAAACCCCCGAGCGCCAGGTCTACGACATTGACCTGTTCGACACCTCAACGACCACCATCACCAACCTGAAAGGCCAGGGCCGTATCGTGGTCTGCTATTTCAGCGCGGGTAGCTGGGAAGACTGGCGCAGTGATGCCGCCCAATACCCTAAAGAAGCACTGGGTGCACAACTGGACGGCTGGCCGGGCGAACGCTGGCTGGATATCCGCCACCCCGCTGTTCGCACACTCATGGCCAAACGCATACGTTTGGCGGCCGAAAAAGGTTGTGATGCTGTCGAACCGGACAATGTGGACGGCTACAGCAACGGCAATGGCCTGGGGTTGAGTGAGGCAAACCAGATCGACTACAACCGCTGGTTAAGCCAGCAAGCGCATGAGCATAACCTGGCAATTGCATTGAAAAATGCAGTCGAGTTGATCCCCGCCCTGGTCGATGACTTTGACTTTGCCCTCAACGAAAGTTGCTATGCCTACAAGGAGTGCGAGGCGTACCGTTTATTCAGGCAGCAGGGCAAAGCTGTTTTCATCGCGGAATACCGCTCTTACAACAGCAACATGTGCAGCAAAGCTTCCGCCTCTGGTTACCAATTGCAGTTTTTCAAGCGCGCCTTGAACGCCGTGGGCTCACCCTGCAAGTAATAGTCCCACGCGAAAAACGGAGTACCGACAGCTAGCGTTGCACTCCCGTATGCGGTGATCACACGATCACCGCAACCCACCCCACTGACTGTGCCTGCACCCGGTCACTCGCCTTTACGCCCACACATGGCACACTGTAGGCCCCACCAAGGAGCCGCGCATGAGCGAGCAAGAAGACGAAGATTTTGCCCAGGACACCCTGATCCAGGCCATCGAAAACCAGCTGGAAGCCGGCGAACCGGCCTTCGTCCAGGCTGTGTTGAACAAGCTGAGTCTGGTCGGTTACGAGCGAGACGAGATTATCGAGCTGATGGCCCTGGTGCTGGCTGATGAAATCGACGTCATGCTGCGCGATGACCGCCCCTTCGATCTCGCCCGCTATGAGCAAGGCCTGCGCGCCCTACCCAAGTTGCCCGAACAGGCACCGTAATCAGCGCCGAAAAATTTACCCCACAGCACGCCAACTTCTGGCAGCATCAGGTCACAGCAGACTGCCTGGCGCTTCACTACACTGCTTCGCAGGCTGCCTGTTGTTTCAGCCGATTTACCGCAGCGGGTGCTGCAGCCGCCGGCCGCAGCTCACTAAAACAAGAAGCTGGAGTACTTATGGCCTTTACCCCTGAACTGATTGCCGAACTGGAAATCCTCGCGCTGTTTAACCTGGGCACCACTCAGGAAGGAATCAAGGTTCACCACACTGCCACCCCCTCGGCGATTGCCGCTGCCCAACGCCTGCATGACAAAGGCCTGATCAACCAGCCAGACGGCGGTTATCTGACCAGCCTGGGGCTCGACGCCGCCGAACACGCGCAAGTTCTGCTGACCATTCTCAATGTGACTGAAGCGGCCTAAGAAGCACCTGAAAACCTCGTCCACCAGCCCAAGCGAAACTGCTTCTAAGACAACCCAGCCTGCGTCGCAACGGCTTTCTCAAGCTGCCCGTGACGCAGGCGATAACCCTGTATCCGCCGCCGTCCGCCAGCCGCCTGGCCAGGCATGATCACGCACCGCCCTGCAGAGCCTGAGCATGAGCCGTACCGAGGAAATTCGCCCAGACATTGAAGACGGTATCGACCGCAAGGTACTGACGCAGCTGCGTGCGCGCTTCCTCAAACTCAACCAAGGCCGCCTGCAACGCGCCATGCAGGCGCTGTCGACGCGCCAGCAACTGGTGCTGAAGCTGTTACCACTGCTGTTCCACGTCAATCACCCGTTGCTGCCGGGCTACGTTTCCGGCCTGACCCCAGCCGGCCTCAGCGGCTTTGAACCGGATGACGAACTGTTGTCCGAGGCGCAGCGCTTGACCCGCTCGTTCGCCTACAAGCCCTACCGCGGCAAACAGACACTGCCAATCCACGGCCTATTTTTGATGGGCAGTCTGGGCACCGTGGCTCAGGCTGAGCAAAGCGACATGGACCTGTGGGTATGCCACGCCAGCGACCTGAGCCAGCAACAGCTGCATGAGTTGAACAAGAAGTGCGCGCTACTGGAAAGCTGGGCGGCCACCTTCGGCGCCGAAGCGCATTTCTTCCTGATTGATCCCGCGCGTTTCACCCAAGGCGAACGCGAGGCGCAACTGACCTCGGACGACTGCGGCACCACCCAGCATTACTTGCTGCTGGATGAGTTCTACCGCACCGCCATCTGGCTCGGCGGGCGCACGCCGCTGTGGTGGCTGGTGCCGGTGTATGAAGAGCAGCGCTATCAGCACTACACCAGTACCCTGCTGGCCAAACGCTTTATCCGCGCCGAGGACGTGCTCGACCTCGGCCACCTAGCGCGCATCCCGCCGGAAGAATTTATCGGCGCCGGCATGTGGCAATTGTTCAAGGGCATCGAGTCGCCGTACAAATCGGTGCTCAAGCTGCTGCTGACTGAGGTTTACGCCAGTGAACACCCCAAGGTCGAATGCCTGTCGCTGCGCTTCAAGCAGGCGGTATTCGCCAATCGCCTGGATGTCGATGAGCTAGACCCCTATATCGTGGTGTACCGGCGCCTAGAGGAATACCTCAAGGCCCGTGGCGAGCATGAGCGCCTGGAGCTGATCCGCCGCTGTCTGTACCTCAAGGTCGACAAGAAGCTCAGCCGCCCACCGCGCAACAACCGCAAAAGCTGGCAACGCCTGCTGCTGGAGCGCCTGACCCGCGACTGGAACTGGGACAGCCGCCAACTGGCGATGCTCGACAGCCGCAGCCAGTGGAAGGTGCGCCAGGTCAGCGCCGAGCGGCGCATGCTGGTCAACGAGCTGACCTACAGCTACCGCTTTCTCTCCGAGTTCGCCCGCAGCGAACACGCCGGCAGCTCGCTCAACAGCCGCGACCTGGGCATCCTCGGCCGCCGCCTGTATGCCGCCTTCGAGCGCAAGGCCGGCAAGATCGAATTTATCAACCCGGGCATCGCCCCGGACCTCGCCGAAGACACCCTGACCCTGGCGCAGAACCCCAGCCCGGACGAGCCCAATGAAACGCTTTGGGCGCTCTACAGCGGCAGCGTCAACGCGCAGGACCTGGAAGACTTTTCACCGCTCAAACGCTCGCGCGAGCTGGTTGAACTGCTCGCCTGGTGCCAACGCAATGGGGTGATCGACAACAGCACACGGCTGTCCTTGCACCCAGGCTCCAGCGACCTGACCGAGTACGAGCTGTCCAACCTGCTCAACAGCTTGCAGCAGGTGGTGCCACTGCCCTTGCCGGCCGTTGACGAGGCGGCACTACTGAGCGCCAGCGTACCCGGCGAGGTGCTGCTGCTGGTCAACGTTGGCGTCGACCCGCTCAGGCAGTTCAGCCAGATGAACATGCACATGACCACCGAGCGCACCGATGCACTGGGCTACTCTGGGGTGCGCGAGAACCTGATTCTGACCATCGACCAGGTCACGCTGAACAGCTGGAATGAGCTGCTGGTGACCCGCTATGACGGTCCGCACGCACTGCTCGACTGCCTGCGCGACTTCCTCAACGCCCTGCCCGCCCGGGGTAGGAAGCCGAACCTTCGCGTACGCTGTTTCTGCCGCAACCGCGCCACAGCGATTGCCGAGCGGGTGGAAGAGCTGTTCCGCGAAACCCTGGGTAGCTTCAGCAGCGATCAGGCCAACCGCTACCTGCTGCAGATCAAACAGCAGTATCACCTGCTCGAATTGAAGCCTGGCCATGTCAGCCACACCAGCCTGAAAGACCTACCCAGCCTGATCGAGCACTTGGGTGAGGAGCTGCCCGGCTACAGCGAACTGCACCTGGACCGCAGCGCCCTGGAAGGGGAAGACCTGGCGCTGATTTTGCCCGTGGGTCGGCCGCAGTGCATTCAAGTGTTCTACCGGTTGAATGAAGCCAGCGCCACGGCTGAGCTGAGCGTACTCGATGAACACAACGCCCTGTGGCGCCAGCAGATGCCGTTCCGCGATGAACAGAGCCTGCTGACCCCGCTGCAACGTTTTCTGCAATCGGTGCTGTACCGGCGCAACGCCTTGCTGCCGCTGGATAACCTGCCGGCGCATCAGCCGCTGGAGGTGCTGTATTACCAGGTGCTACCGGACGCACCTTTGCGCGCCCAGCGCCTGGAGCGCCGACCGCCGCCACTGTCACCGATCAGCCACCCGTTCTATGACGTACAGGCCATCGTCGAGCCTGGCGATGGCAAGCGCTCACACGTCAGCCTGTACTGTAATCACCGCGAATTTTCCGAGCTGGAGTACGCTGGCGACCTATACGCCGCCGTGGCCCAGCACATCCTCGCGCAGCGCCGCGATGGTGCGCGCTACCCCTGCTACATCACCGACCTTGATCTGTCGGCAGTGCTGGGCGAAGGGCACATGCAGAGCGTGCATTACCTGCGCTACAAGAGCCGCCTGGAGGCGGCGCTGAATCAAGCCCTGCAAAAGGCCTGACCGGCCTACTCAAGCACGGCTGTACTCACCCGCCGCTTCCGGCTGATATTCCACCGCCAGCAGGGTCAGCTTGAGTACTTTGCCGCCGGGCGCGGCCCAGTCGATATGCTGACCCACGGACAGCCCCAGCAGGGCCGTGCCGACCGGCGCCAGCACCGACACACAGCCTTCGCCGCCGGCGTCCTGCGGATAGACCAGGGTCAGGTGGTAATCCTTGCCGCTGCTTTCCTCACGGCAATGCACCCGCGAATTCATGGTCACCACCCCGGCCGGCACCTCGTCGTGGCCAACCACATCGGCGCGGTCCAGTTCGGCCTGCAACGCGATGGCACTGGGGCCGAAGTCGTCCAGGCTGTCGAGCAGATGCTCCAAGCGCTGCAGGTCAAGACGGGTGATGGTGAGCGAAGGTGCGCTGGTCATGGTGCGGGTATGTCCCCTTTACGGATCGTGAAAAAAGCAAAACCCCATCACTAAGACGGGGTTTTGCAAGGCTTGGGCTGACCGTACCACAGCTAGTCAAATAAACAAGACCGCCCGGTCAAGGTGCCGCGCTACGCTGTTGCAAGCGCGCTTCAGCAGCCGCGCAGATGCTGCGTTTGCCCGCTATATCGGCTTTGCCCCAGTCGAGAATCTCCTGCAGCGAACGGCCACAGCCCAGGCATATATCCTGATCATCCAGACAACACTGGCGGCGGCAGGGCGAGGCGACCTCCTGGCCCGCGCCGTCAGAGCTCTTCGAACTCAAGGTCGGCACCGGATTGTTCCAGGGTGATACGCGCCAGCATTTCGCCCAGCTGCTCGTCGCTGCTGTCGCAGATCCAGCGCTCGCTGGCCTGGTCGTAATCGAAGTGGAAGCCGCCCGAACGCGCCGCCAGCCACAGCTGACGCAGCGGCTCCTGACGACTGAAGATCAGCTGAGTGCCGTTTTCAAAACGCACAGTCAGCACCCCGGCGGAGTTTTCCAGGTCGAGGTCCAGGTCGCTGTCATCGAAGATATCTTCCACCGCCTGCTGGGTGGCATCGACCAGATCGTGAAAGCGGGCTTCGGTCAAACTCATTGCGACTTACCTCAAAAAATTCAGCGACTGCAAAAGTCTTGGGCTGCGGTGATTAATGTTCTTTCAAGCTACGGCGATATTCGCCTGGGCTTTGCCCGGTCCAACGGCGAAACGCGCGGGCCAGTGAACCGGGCTCGCTGAAACCGACCAGGAAGGCGATTTCTGCCAGTTCGAGCGCCGGGTCGCGCAGGTAATGCAACACCAGTTGCTGACGGGTTTCATCCACCAACTGATTGAAGGATAACCCGGCTTCGCGCAAACGCCGCTGCAGGGTACGCGGACTAAGCGCCAAACGCGCGGCGATTTGCTGCAGATCGGCGCCCACTTCCGGCAGCTGGCGGGACAATTCCAGGCGCGCGCGGTCGAGCACGCTATGGCCCTGCTGAATCTCGCCAAGCAGGCGATCAGCATAGGCATCGAGCGTCAGGCGCACCTGCGCATCGGCCTGACCGAGGGGCGTGGCGAGCAGGCGTTTGGGGAATACCAGGGCGTTATCGGCCTGATCGAACAGCACCGGACAACGGAAGATCCGTTGATATTCGGAGGCATCCACCGGGGCCGAATGCTGGAAGCGTACCTCGGTCGGAGGAATATCCAGGCCGCTGATCCAGTGGCCGAAGGTTACCCAACCGGCCAGAGTTTCCTCGCTGAGCTGACGCTTCTGCTGCGGCAGCAACGGCTGCCAGCTATGCGCCACCTGCGGCTCCAGCCCTGCACGCGGCGGCTCATCGGCAAGATCAACCTGGCCCAGGTTACCGACCAGCGCGGCATAGCGCGCTTGGCGATGCAACGCGTCGGCGAGGGTCGCGCAGCTCATGATCAGATAACCCAAAACGCCGTAATAACCGGGACGCACCGCCTCACCCAAATGCAGGCCCAGCTGCTCATCGCCGGTCAACCGCACGCCATGGCCGAGCAGCTCTAGATAAGTGCTGGCGGCAATGCGCTGATCTCGCTGAGCAAGAATCTGCGGGCTGAGCTGCACTCGTTCCAGCAGCTCTGCGCTGTCGACACCCTGGCGCGTCAGGTAATCGAGCAAACCTTGCAGGTAGGCAACGGAAACCGAGCTGCTCGTGGGTACGGGGTTGTCCATCCAGTCTCCTGATCGCTGGCGATGGGTGCAAAGCGAGGGTCTGTTCCCGTTTCGTTCGCGGCCGCGCTAAAACTAGCCCGGCCCTTCGGGTTGCGCGAAAAATCTCGCCAGGCAACGCGGCTCGTGACGAAATGGGAACAGACCCTAGCGCCAAAGATACAGGCAAAGCCCCGCCCGACGGGAACCCCGGCGCATAGGCAAGGCGCCGGGGGGTCGGTATACTCCGGCGCAATCATGCTTTATTACAAGGATTCCACCATGAAGCGGTTATTTACTGCCTTTATCGCGATGCTTGCCGTCAGCGCCCTGCTCGCTGGCTGCGGCCAGAAAGGCCCGCTGTACCTGCCGGAAGAAAGCCAGCCAGCGCCTGCGCAAACCGAATAAGGACAGCTTATGAACGCCTTCAACTACCGCGACGGTGCGCTGTTCGCGGAAGGCGTGGCGTTGTCCGCCATCGCCCAACGCTTCGGTACGCCGACCTACGTTTACTCGCGTGCGCACATCGAAGCGCAGTACCGCGCCTATGCCGATGCCCTGCAGGGCATGCCGCATCTGGTGTGCTTTGCGGTTAAAGCCAACTCCAATATCGGCGTGCTGAATGTCCTGGCGCGCCTAGGTGCCGGTTTCGACATCGTCTCCCGTGGCGAGCTGGAACGCGTACTGAGCGCCGGTGGCGAGCCGAGCAAGATCGTCTTCTCTGGCGTTGGCAAGAGCCGCGATGACATGCGCCGCGCCCTGGAAGTTGGCGTGCACTGCTTCAACGTCGAGTCCACTGACGAGCTGGAGCGCCTGCAACTGGTGGCCGCCGAGTTGGGCAAGACTGCGGCGATCTCGCTGCGGGTCAACCCGGACGTCGACGCCGGCACCCACCCGTATATCTCCACGGGCCTTAAAGAAAACAAATTCGGCATCGATATCGAGCAGGCTCCGGCCGTTTATGCCCGCGCCGCTGCGCTGCCGAACCTGCAGGTGGTTGGTGTCGATTGCCATATCGGCTCGCAGCTGACCACGTTGCCACCGTTTCTCGATGCCCTCGACCGTCTGCTCGCGCTGATCGATCAGCTCGCAGCTGACGGCATCCGCATCAAGCACCTGGACCTGGGCGGCGGTCTCGGCGTGCAATACCGCGACGAGCAGCCGCCACTGGCCGGCGATTACATCAAGGCCGTGCGCGAACGCATTGCTGGCCGCGACCTGGCCCTGGTGTTCGAGCCGGGCCGCTCGATCGTCGCCAACGCTGGCGTGCTGCTGACCCAGGTCGAGTACCTCAAGCACACTGAGCACAAGGACTTCGCCATCGTCGATGCGGCGATGAACGACCTGATCCGCCCGGCCCTGTACCAGGCCTGGATGGACGTGGTCGCAGTTCAGCCGCGCGACAGTGCGCCGCGCAACTATGACATCGTCGGGCCGATCTGCGAGACCGGCGACTTCCTTGCCAAGGATCGCCAGCTAGCCCTGGCCGAAGGTGACCTGCTGGCTGTGCGCTCGGCCGGTGCCTACGGTTTTGTCATGAGCTCCAACTACAACACCCGCGGCCGCGCCGCCGAGGTGATGGTGGATGGTGATCAAGCCTTCGAAGTGCGTCGCCGTGAGACGCTCAGCGAACTCTTTGCGGGCGAAAGCCGCCTGCCGGAGTAGTGGCGATGTTATTGCGCTTTACCAAGATGCACGGCCTCGGCAATGACTTTATGGTCCTCGACCTGGTCAGCCAGCACGCGCATATCCAGCCGAAGAACGCCAAGCAGTGGGGCGACCGCCACACCGGCGTAGGTTTCGATCAGCTGCTGCTGGTCGAGCCACCGAGTAACCCGGACGTGGATTTCCGCTACCGCATCTTCAATGCCGACGGTTCGGAAGTGGAGCAGTGCGGTAACGGTGCGCGCTGCTTCGCCCGCTTCGTGCTGGACAAGCGCCTGACGGTGAAGAAGCAGATGCGCGTGGAAACCAAGGGCGGCATCATCGAACTGGACGTGCGCAACGACGGGCAGATCAGCGTCAACATGGGCGCACCGCGCCTGGTGCCAGCCGAGATCCCGTTCCAGGCCGAACAGCAAGCACTGAGCTACAGCTTGGCCGTCGATGGTCAGACCGTTGAGCTGGCTGCCGTATCCATGGGCAACCCGCATGCCGTGCTGCGCGTCGACAACGTCGACAACGCACCAGTGCACAGCCTGGGGGCAAAACTCGAACACCATTCGCGCTTTCCGCAGCGGGTGAACGTCGGTTTCCTGCAAGTGGTCGACCGCCAACGCGCCAAGCTACGCGTCTGGGAACGTGGCGCCGGGGAAACCCAGGCCTGCGGTACCGGCGCCTGCGCTGCGGCAGTGGCGGCAATCAGCCAGGGCTGGATGGACTCACCGGTGCAGATCGAACTGCCCGGCGGCAAACTGAGCATCGAGTGGGCAGGTCCTGGCCAGCCCGTTATGATGACCGGACCCGCAGTACGTGTGTACGAAGGACAGGTTCGCCTATGACCGACAAGCAGGATTCACCCAAGCCATTGGATTCGGAAACGGTTGCCGCTTATCTGCGTCTGCATCCGGAATTCTTTATCGACCACGACGAGTTGATCCCCGAGCTGCGCATTCCGCACCAGCGCGGCGATACCGTATCGTTGGTCGAGCGCCAGGTGAAACTGCTGCGCGAGCGCAATATCGAAATGCGCCACCGCCTCTCGCAACTGATGGACGTGGCCCGCGACAACGATCGTTTGTTCGACAAGACCCGCCGCCTGGTGCTCGACCTACTCGACGCCAGTAGCCTGGAAGAAGTGGTCAGTTGCGTCGAAGACAGCCTGCGCCGCGAGTTTCAGGTGCCTTTTGTCAGCTTGATTCTGTTCAGTGATACGCCCATACCGGTCGGCCGTTCAGTCAGCAGCGCTGAAGCGCATCAAGCCATCGGCGGCCTGCTGGCTGGTGGCAAAACCATTTGTGGCGTGCTGCGCGAGCATGAACTGAACTTCCTGTTCGGCAACGAAGACGGTGCCCAGGTGGGCTCAGCGGCGGTGGTCAGCATCAGCCATCAGGGCCTGCATGGCGTGCTGGCGATTGGCAGCGCCGATCCGCAGCATTACAAAAGCTCGCTGGGCACGCTGTTCCTCGGTTACATCGCCGAAGTACTGGCACGCGTCGCTCCAGGCTTTGCCACACCTTTGCGCTCGGTGCGCTAGCGCTAAACATTGCACCGACCGCACCGCAGGGAGCTTCCATGCAAGACCTCTTGGACGCCTACCTTGAACACCTGCGCAGCGAACGTCAGCTGTCCCCGCACACCCTGATTGGCTATCGCCACGACCTCAGCACGCTGTTGGCGCTCTGCACCCAAGAGCAGATCGACAGCTGGCGTACGCTCGATACCCCACGCCTACGCCGCATGGTCGGTCGCCTGCACATGCAGGGCCAGTCCAGCCGCAGCCTGGCGCGCCTGCTCTCGGCCACCCGTGGCCTCTATCGTTATCTGATTCGTGAGGGCCACTGCGACAGCGATCCAGCCAGCGGGCTGACGCCGCCCAAGGGCGAGCGCCGCTTGCCAAAGACCCTGGACGCTGACCGCACCGCACAACTGCTCGACGGCGCCTTGGAAGATGACTTTATCGCCCGCCGCGATCAGGCCATGCTGGAGCTGTTCTACTCGTCAGGCTTGCGTCTGTCGGAGCTGGTGAGCCTCAACCTCGACGGCCTCGATCTGCCCGCCGGATTGGTAAGGGTTATCGGCAAGGGCAACAAGACCCGCGAGCTGCCGCTTGGGCGCATGGCACGTGAAGCGATGCAGCAGTGGCTGCCACTGCGTGCGCTGGCGAACCCGAGCGACGGCGCGGTATTTATCAGCCAGCAAGGTCGGCGTATTGGTCCACGCGCGGTGCAACTGCGCGTGCGCCAGGCCGGCGTGCGTGAGCTGGGCCAGCACCTGCACCCGCATATGCTGCGCCACAGCTTCGCCAGTCATATGCTCGAATCATCCCAGGACCTGCGCGCGGTGCAGGAGCTGCTCGGCCATGCCGACATCGCCACCACCCAGGTTTATACCCACCTGGATTTCCAGCACCTGGCCACTGTTTATGACCAGGCCCACCCAAGGGCCAAACGCAAAGGCAACACAGAATGAGCATTCAGCTGATCACTTTCGACCTCGACGACACTCTGTGGGATGTCACCCCAGTGATGCAGGACGCCGAAGCGGCGCTGCGCAACTGGCTGGCGATGCACGCGCCGCGGCTGGGTGCGGTGCCGGTGGAGCATCTGTGGTCGATTCGCGCCACCTTGCTGCAGGCCGAGCCGATGCTCAAGCATCGCCTCAGCGAACTGCGCCGGCGCATTCTGCTGCATGCCCTAACAGACGCTGGCTATGCGCACGCGGATGCGCAGGCGCTGGCCGAAGCGGGCTTTCAGGTATTTCTCGCCGCGCGCCATCAGGTCGAACTGTTTGCCGAGGTGCATCCAACCCTTGAAGCTTTGGCCAACCGCTTCCAGCTCGGGGTCATCACCAACGGCAATGCCGATGTGCGTCGTCTGGGCCTGGCCGACTACTTCCAGTTCGCCCTGTGCGCCGAAGAGCTTGGGATTGGCAAACCCGACCCGAAGCCCTTCGAGGAAGCGCTCAAGCGCGCCGGGATAGCCGCCGAACACGCGGTACACATCGGCGACCACCCCAGCGATGACATCGCCGGAGCCAAGGCCGCCGGGCTGCGGGCGATCTGGTTCAACCCGCAGGGTAAGACCTGGAGCGACGCGATTACGCCTGATGGCGAGATCCGCAGCCTGGCCGAACTGCCGGCGCTGCTGCACAGCTGGGCATAGGCTGCAGACGCGCGGCGCTGGCCGACGATGAACGGTGGATGGATAAAGCGCCATCCACCCTACAAAGCCATCTGCCTGCCTTAACAAGGCATCGCGCACAAAAAAGCCCGCACGCGGATGGCATGCGGGCTTTTTGTTTTACAGCAGGCCCTTAGATAGGGCGGCTGCCGTACTTGCTGTCCGGCTTTTTGGGCGGATCAGATACCACATTCGGCTCGACTTCCTGCACCTTGCCACCACGGGAGAGGAACTCTTCCATGGCGCGGGCCAGTGCATCACGCTCTTTCTGCTTGGCTTCGATGCTCGGCAGTTCTTCTACGTCGACGGCGGCTTTGGCTTTTTTGCCTTTGCTGGCGGGTACGACTTCGTCGTCACCATCGCCATCATCGCTGCTGTCGCCATCATCGGCGGCAGCCAGCTCCTCGCCTTCGTCTTCGTCAGCGCCTTCTAATTCGTCGTGTTCCAGATCTTCGTCGCTCATGTTCCAACCTCATGACTTGCGAAAAGCAGAGTAGTTATAGCCCAGCTGCGTCAGCTTTCTAACGTCGCTGATAAAAAATCCCGTGGCCTTGCCTAGGGCTGAGCGCCGCGCATCGGCGAACTGCGCTCAACGGCGCGCATTCTAGGGTCTGTTGCCGCTCCATCACAACCGCGCACACGCTGAAAAACCACAACCTTTAATGGGCATTCAGAAAAAACAAAGGGCGCCCTAAGGCGCCCTTGTCGAAACCAGAGGAAATCAACGCTTGGTGAATTCCGGGTAGGCTTCCATACCGCATTCGGCGATGTCCACGCCTTCGTACTCTTCTTCCTCGCTGACGCGCAGACCAATCACCAACTTAATGATGGACCAGACAATCAGGCTGCAGACGAAGACCCAAGCGAAGATCGAACCTATACCCAGCAGCTGTGCGCCGAGAGTAGCGTCGCTATTGGTCAGGCAGACCGCCAGCAGGCCCCAGATACCGACCACGCCGTGTACGGAGATGGCACCGACTGGATCGTCGAGCTTGAGTTTGTCCAGACCGAGGATCGAGAACACCACCAGCACGCCACCCACGCCACCGATCAGGGTTGCTTGCAGGGCAGTCGGGGTCAGCGGCTCGGCAGTGATTGCCACCAGGCCAGCCAGGGCACCGTTGAGGGCCATGGTCAGGTCAGCCTTGCCGAACAGGATGCGTGCCACGATCAGCGCAGCGATCAAGCCACCGGCAGCCGCCATGTTGGTGTTAACAAACACGTTAGCCACGGCGTTGGCGTCTTCGATGGTGCTCATCTTCAGCTGCGAGCCACCGTTGAAGCCGAACCAGCCCATCCACAGGATGAAAGTACCCAGCGCGGCCATCGGCAGGTTGGCACCCGGAATGGCGTTGACCTGGCCATTCGGGCCGTACTTGCCTTTACGTGCGCCGAGCAGCAGTACGCCAGCCAGAGCAGCAGTAGCGCCAGCCATGTGCACCACGCCAGAACCGGCGAAGTCGAGGAAGCCAGCTTCGTTGAGGAAGCCCGAACCCCATTTCCAGAAGCCCTGTACCGGGTAGATGAAACCGGTCATGACCACAGCGAATGCCAGGAAGGCAAACAGCTTCATGCGCTCAGCAACGGCACCGGAAACGATCGACATACAGGTCGCGGCAAACACTACCTGGAAGAAGAAGTCCGAACGAGCCGAGTAGTAAGGGGCATCGTCACCGCCGGCCAGAACCGACTCAACGCTGTTCTCTTCACCCAGCAGGAAACCCAGGCTTGGCAGGATGCCGCCTTCCGGGCTGGAGTACATGATGTGGTAGCCGATCACCAGGTACATGATGCTCGCCACTGCGTACAGGGCGATGTTCTTGGTAAGAATTTCAGTGGTGTTCTTGGCTCGCACCAGACCGGATTCGAGCATGGCAAAACCCGCTGCCATCCACATTACCAGGGCGCCGCAAACCAAAAAGTAGAAGGTATCAAAACCGTACTGCAGTGCAGTCAATGCTGTGTTGTCCATGGTTCACCTCTTGCCGTTGCGCTTTTTAGCGCTATTCGGTTAAGACGTCCGGGTTGGCTCCGGACGCGCTCCGTGTGCTTACAGGTTGTAGCCGCGCTCGTTATGCAGGGCGAGATCGAGACCGATGGTCTCTTCCTCTTCGCTGACACGCAGGCCCATTACTAGGTCGATCACTTTCAGAATCACGAAGGTCACCACTGCGGTGTACACCACGGTGAAGGCCACCCCCTCGAACTGGATCCACAGCTGCGCCGGAATATTTTCCACCGTGCCGAAGCCACCCAAGGCCGGTGCGGCGAACGCCCCGGTGAGAATGGCGCCGACAATGCCGCCCACGGCGTGCACGCCGAACACGTCGAGGGAATCGTCATAACCCAGCTTGCGTTTCAGGCTGGTGGCGCAGAAGAAGCAGATCGCCCCACTTGCCAGGCCAATCGCCAGAGCGCCCATAGGCCCCGCCGTGCCGGACGCCGGAGTGATCGCCACCAAACCCGCCACAGCGCCCGAGGCAATGCCCAGAACGCTTGGTTTGCGGTGAGTGATCCACTCGGCGAACATCCAGCTCAGCGCCGCTGTAGCGGTGGCAATCTGGGTTACCAGCATGGCCATACCGGCGCTGCCGTTGGCTGCCAGCGCAGAACCTGCGTTGAAGCCGAACCAGCCGACCCAGAGCATGCTTGCGCCGATCAGGGTGTAGCCGAGGTTGTGCGGCGGCATGGCGGTCGTTGGGAAACCCTTGCGCTTGCCCAGCACCAAGCAGGCCACCAGACCGGCGATACCGGCGTTGATGTGCACCACGGTGCCGCCCGCAAAGTCGAGCACGCCCCAGTCCCACATCAGCGCCCCGTTGCCGCCCCAAACCATGTGCGCGATAGGCGCATAGACCAGGGTGAACCACACGGCCATGAAGATCAGCATGGCCGAGAACTTCATGCGCTCAGCGAAGGCACCGACGATCAGCGCCGGAGTGATGATGGCGAAGGTCATCTGAAAGGTGATGAACACGCTCTCTGGAATCCCAGCCACCAGGCTGTCCAGGGTCAAACCAGATAGGAAGGCTTTGGAGAAACCGCCGACGAAGGAGTTGAAGTTGACGACTCCCTGCTCCATGCCAGTGGTATCAAAGGCCAGGCTGTAGCCGTAAACGACCCACAGAATGCTGATCAACCCGGTTACTGCAAAACACTGCATCAACACCGATAGCACGTTCTTCGAACGCACCATGCCAGCGTAGAAAAGCGCCAGACCGGGGATGGTCATAAACAGCACCAGTACAGTGGCGACCAACATCCAAGCGGTGTCGCCGCTGTTCAGGCTTGCCTCTTCGGCCATGGCAAAGCCAGGAACGAGAGACAAAAGGGCTCCTAGCCCTGCGATTTTTCGCAGAGTCATGGTTTAACTCCTGGGGCGTGGGGTTCGTTCGGAGGCTTAAACTGCGTCGGTGCCGGTTTCGCCGGTACGGATGCGGATCGCCTGTTCCAGGTTTACAACGAAAATCTTGCCGTCACCGATCTTGCCGGTGTTAGCAGCTTTGGTGATGGCCTCGATGACGCGATCGAGTTGATCGTCAGCGATGGCCACGTCGATTTTCACTTTTGGCAAGAAATCGACCACGTATTCAGCACCGCGATACAGCTCGGTATGGCCTTTCTGGCGACCGAAGCCTTTGACTTCAGTGACGGTGATACCCTGCACGCCGATCTCCGACAGTGACTCACGGACGTCGTCCAGCTTGAACGGCTTGATGATGGCAGTGACTAGCTTCATGTAACTCTCTCCCGTGTAAGGTGGACATGCCCCAGGAATTGCGAACCCGGACCAAGTCTAAGCGCAGTGCCTGGCTTTTGTAATGCATCGCCGCCCTGATCCAGCAGCACCGATACTCACCAACCGCTCCCGACGAAGCACTTCCCCGCTTCGCCTGACGCACCGGAACTGCATCGGTGCATGCGTCGCAAGAGACAAAGCAGAAAGCTTGCCAGATCAGGTAAAACCGATTTATTTCATGCAGTTACCCGGCAAACGGGCGTTTTAGCCCGGTAATAGCCAACCGCCAGCGCACAACAACGGTGCAACAGCCTGCCAAGCAGCGCGCGAAAACCGTGCAGAAGCCGCCAACCCGTTCCGGACCCGGCCGGCAAGCCCGATAAAGCTGCGTGCTACACTGCCGCCATCTGTAAACGGAACCTCATCATGCTGCCACCTAAAGCCCTACTAGACGCCCTGACCACCCACGCCTCGCGCCTGTTCAACGGTGACGCGCCCTTGCCGCGCGGCGAGTTCGAAGCCCAGTTCAAAGTGCTGCTGCAAAGCGCCTTCAGCAAACTCGACTTGGTCAGCCGCGACGAATTCGACAGCCAGATGGTCGTACTCGCCCGCACCCGCGCCCGCCTGGAAGCTCTCGAGGCCAAGGTTGCCGAAATGGAAGCACGCAGCGCAGACGCCCCAGCCACCCGCGAGTAACACCCGCAGCGGATGCATCAGCCGATCAAGGAGTGATCGATGTCCCTGGCCATAGTCCACAGCCGCGCCCAAGTAGGTGTTGAAGCCCCCGCCGTCACCGTCGAAGCCCACTTGGCCAACGGCCTGCCCTCGCTGGCCCTAGTTGGTTTGCCGGAAACCGCCGTCAAGGAAAGCAAGGACCGGGTGCGCAGCGCCATCCTCAATTGCGCCTTCGAGTTCCCGCCCAGGCGGATTACCTTGAATCTGGCACCGGCCGATTTACCCAAGGACGGCGGGCGCTTCGACCTGGCGATTGCCCTCGGCATTCTCGCCGCCAGCGGACAGGTGCCAAGCACCGCACTGGAGCCGCTTGAGTGCCTGGGTGAACTGGCGCTGTCCGGGGCGATTCGCCCGGTACAAGGCGTCTTACCCGCCGCGCTAGCCGCCCGCGCCGCCGGACGCACCTTAGTAGTGCCCAAGGCCAATGCCGAGGAAGCCAGCCTAGCCTCGGGACTCACGGTGATTGCCGTCGAGCACCTGCTGGAAGTCGCCGCCCACCTCAATGGCCAAACACCGATTGCGCCCTATCAGGCCCAGGGCTTGCTGCGACAAGTGCTGCCCTATCCCGATCTGGCCGAGGTGCAAGGACAGATCGCCGCCAAACGCGCGCTGCTGGTCGCAGCGGCCGGCTCGCACAACCTTCTATTTACCGGGCCACCCGGCACGGGAAAAACCCTGCTGGCCAGCCGCCTGCCCGGCTTGTTGCCGCCACTGGATGAACAGGAAGCATTGGAAGTCGCTGCAATTCATTCCGTGGCCAGCCACGTTCCGCTTAACGCCTGGCCGCAACGCCCCTTCAGAACCCCGCACCACAGTGCCTCCGGTCCCGCGCTGGTCGGTGGCGGCAGTCGCCCGCAACCGGGTGAAATCACGTTGGCTCATCACGGCGTTTTATTCCTCGATGAGCTCCCCGAATTTGATCGCAAGGTTTTGGAGGTGCTGCGCGAGCCCCTGGAAAGTGGCCAGATCGTGATTGCTCGGGCACGCGACAAAGTGCGTTTTCCTGCGCGCTTTCAGCTGGTGGCGGCGATGAATCCGTGCCCCTGTGGGCATCTGGGCGATCCATCCGGGCGCTGCCGCTGTTCCACTGAACAGATCCAGCGCTACCGCGGCAAACTCTCAGGCCCGCTGCTCGACCGCATCGATCTGCACCTCAGCGTGCCGCGGGAAACCACCCGACTGAACGCTGACGCCGAGCCCAGCCCAAGCAGCGCCGAACTGGCCGAGCAGGTGGTGCAGGCACGCCAGCAGCAACTGGCTCGCCAGGGCTGCGCCAATGCCCACCTCGATCTCAATGGCGTGCAGCAACATTGCAGCCTGCCGGGCGAAGACCGCCAGTGGCTGGAAAATGCCTGCGAGCGCCTGGGACTGAGCCTGCGTGCAGCACACCGCGTATTGAAAGTGGCACGCACCCTGGCCGACTTGGACAGTGCTGCACATATTCGCCGCAGCCACTTGGGTGAAGCCCTGCAGTACCGACCCAGCATCAGCGGGGCCTGAATCGCAGCCATAAAAAAGCCCCGCATGCGGGGCTTCTTAATGTGCAGTTGGAACGCTTACTGGTCGCGGCGGGCTACCTGCTCACGACACGCATCACCGAACGCCTTGAAGATTTTCACCGAATGCGGGTTCTGCGCCGCCTGCCACTCCGGGTGCCATTGCACCGCCAGGGTGAACTGCTCGGCGCCCGGCAGGTGAATCGCCTCAACCAGACCGTCCTCGGCATGGGCTAGCGCCTCGACGCCCTCACCCAGCTGATCCAACGCCTGGCCGTGCAGCGAGTTGACCGGGAACTCGGCCTCACCCATCAGCTCGGCAAACCAGCTACCCGGCAGCGCGCGCACGCTGTGGCTGTCGGCGTATTGCACCTCCACCGGAGCACTGGTGTCTTCGCGGTGGTCATTCATGCCCGGGACTTCGTAGACCTTCTGGTGGATATTGCCGCCCAGGGCCACGTTGATTTCCTGCATGCCACGGCAGATCGCGAACAGCGGCAGACCACGGGCCAACGCAGCGCGAATCAGTGGAATATCAAACAGATCACGGTCCTTATCCTGGCCCTTAGTCGGGGTCAGGTTTTCCTGGCCGTAGAGGGCCGGATCGATATTGCTGCCCGCACCGGTCAGGTACACGCCATCGACCATCGACAGGTACTGCTCGATGTCATCCGCGCCGCAGCAGCTGGGCGCCAGCAGCGGCACACAGCCCGACAGTTCGACCAGCGGGGTTATGTATTTGTGGGTCATGACTTGATAGGCATGCCCTTTGCGCTCTTGAGCGCCCATGGACATCAGGACAACCGGTTTACGCGCGCCTGGGCGCTGTTTCGTATTGTTGTTGGACATACATCACCTTGGGGCAGCCGGGATTGGCTGCCGTTGTTGTGCAGAAGGGCTGACGGTTGTCGCGCACCTTCTGTTTTACGGCTGATTGCGCCTGTCTAGATGCCCGCCGCAGCGGCATCAGATGCACGATAAGCGCTCATCTGGCAGCCACAATCCTGAAGCCAGTCTGCCAAAGCCGTAAAATATGTCAAACGAATACGCTCGGATCGTTAAGAAATCAGACCGCAAGCAGCAGACAGCTCAATCTAAAATCGCATTAACCCTATGTTTTAAAAGCGTTAATACGAATAAGCCAACAAACGATAGTCCAATATTTTTTACGCTCTGCGCGTAACCCGCTAACGTGCCCGACTTCCCACCCGCTCAACCACCGGCAGTTGCATGGCTGCCACATCAGCCACGAGATAATCGCGCAAGCGGCGAAAACGCTCCTGGCCTCGGCGCGCTTTTGGCCATACCAGGTAGTAGCTGTAGCCACTGGGCACGGCGCTAGGCCAGGGCAGACCGAGACGGCCCTGGGCGACATCCTCGGCGACCATTACCAAATCGCCGATCGACACGCCATAGCCACGCGCCGCAGCCACCATGCCCAGCTCCAAGGTATCGAACACCTGGCCACCCTTGAGCGGCACCTGATCCGCCAGGCCCATGGCCATCAACCACTGCCGCCAGTCGCGGCGATCCGGGGTCGGGTGCAGCAGTTCGGCGGCCTGCAGACGTGCCAGACCCCAAGGTTGTTCGCCCAAGACTTCTGGCGCGCAGACCGGAATCAACCATTCGGCAAACAGCTCGGTGCTTTCCCATTCCTCCGGGAAATCGCCCTGACTCAGCAGGACGGCGCAGTCGAATGGCTCATGCAGAAAGTCCACCTTATCCACATCCATCCAGGCGCTGGTCAGTTGCACCTCACTGGCGCTTAGCAGGCGATAGCGCGACAGGCGCGCCAGTAACCAGCGCATGGTCAGCGTCGACGGGGCTTTCAGGCGCAGCACCGCGTCGTCGACACGCAGGGTGTTACAGGCGCGTTCCAGCGCCTCGAAGCCATCGCGCAGCCCAGGCAGCAACATGCGCGCCGTTTCGGTGAGTTGCAGGCTGCGGCCTCGACGCTCGAACAGCCGGCAAGCGAAATGATCTTCCAGGGTGCGCACATGTCGGCTGACTGCACTCTGGGTAATCGCCAGCTCTTCGGCGGCGCGGGTAAAGGAGCTGTGCCGCGCCGCGGCCTCGAATGCGCGCAGGGCATACAGCGGTGGCAGGCGCTGGCTCATACACCTAACCCATGAGTAATAGTCATGCCTGTCATCGCTATTATCCTTTTGTGCTGCCACGGCTGGCTTATGAGAATAGGCGTATTCTC
Source organism: Pseudomonas sp. 9AZ (assembly GCF_902506525.1). Taxonomy (NCBI): domain Bacteria; kingdom Pseudomonadati; phylum Pseudomonadota; class Gammaproteobacteria; order Pseudomonadales; family Pseudomonadaceae; genus Pseudomonas; species Pseudomonas sp. 9AZ. Next base: position 2,129,582 of record NZ_LR733840.1, on the reverse strand, counting down.
TGCCTGCGCGGATCACCCGAGCAAGCCTTCTAACTGAGTAGAACTCATCATGCTGCATCCGCTTCGTGGCGAACTGCGCGCCATCCTGAAACTTGCCGGGCCGCTGATTGCCGCGCAACTGGCACATGTGCTGATGGTGTTTACCGATACGGTGATGATGGGTCTGCTTGGCCCCGCCACCCTGGCCGCTGGCGGCCTGGGCGCAGCCAGTTACTCCTTTGTCTCAATCTTCTGCGTCGGGGTGATTGCCTCGGTTGGCAACCTGGTGGCCATCCGCCACGGCGCGCAGGACGCGGCCGGCGTCACCCGGCTGACGCAGAACGGCCTGTGGCTCGGCTGGGGTCTGGCGTTGTTGGCTGGCCTGGCGCTGTGGAACCTGGGCCCAGCATTGCTGTACTTCGGCCAGAAGCCGGAGAACGTCAGCGGCGGCATGCAGTTTCTCTCCACCCTGGTGTTTGCCCTGCCTGGCTATATGAGCTTTATGGCGCTGCGTGGCTTTACCAGCGCCATCGGCCGCCCTGGCCCGGTAATGGCCATCAGCATTGGCGGCGCGCTGGCCAACTTCGTCCTCAACTATGCACTGATCAAGGGCTGGTTCGGCCTGCCGCCACTGGGCCTGGCCGGAATCGGCCTAGTGACGGCCGTGGTGATGAATGTCATGGCGCTGCTGCTGGCTTGGCATGTGCTGCACCACAGTGCCTACAGCCCTTATCCGCTGTGGCGCGGCTTGTTGCGGCCGGTGTGGGGCGAGCTGAAAGAGCTGCTGCGTCTAGGCCTGCCGATTGGCGGCACCTATGCGGTGGAATCAGGCCTGTTTGCCTTTGCCGCACTGTGCATGGGCGCGCTGGGCAGCACGCAACTGGCGGCGCACCAGATCGCAATCATGTCGGTGTACGTGGCGTTTATGGTGCCAGTGGGAATTTCCTATGCGGTGACCTTCCGCATCGGCCAGCACTTTGGTGCCGGCCGCCTGCAGCAGGCACGCCAAGCCGGTCGCCTGGGCCTTGGCCTCGGTGCGCTGTGCATGCTCGGTTTCGCCTGCCTGTTCTGGCTGGCGCCGCATTGGGTAGTGGGGCTGTTTCTCGACCACAACGACAGCGCCTATGCCGAGGTGGTGAGCCTGGCCGTGGCACTGCTAGCGATTGCTGCCTGGTTCGAGTTCTTCGATGGGATCCAGACCATCGCCATGGGCGCAATTCGCGGCCTAAAGGACGCCAAGACCACCTTCTGGGTTGGCCTCGGCTGCTACTGGGCAGTTGGCGCGCCATTGGCCTGGGCTCTAGCCTTCCCGCTGGGCTGGGGCGCAGAAGGCGTTTGGTGGGGATTAGCCGGCGGCCTGGCCTGCGCCGCCATCGGCCTGACCCTGGGTTTTGAGTGGAAAACCGCGCGCCTGCTGCAACCGGCGGCCGCAGCCTTTACGCCACAGCCTAAGCGCCTGGTTTCTTGAAGCGATAGAACAGATTCGGCTCGCTAACCAGATAGAGCACGCCCTGGTTATCCATGGCGATGCCTTCGCCCTGCGGTACGCTGCGTTTGAGGCCGTTACGTCCACCAAGCAGCGACAGGCTGCTGATCGGTTTGCCCTCGACATTCAGCTCCAGCACCAGGCGTGACTCGTCGGACAGCGCCAGCAAATGCCCGCTGCGCTCATCAAATTGCAGGCTGGAGAGGTCACGTACAAATAGCCCAGCGTCACGCTGCTGATCATCCACCACGTGCACGGCAAAGGGGCTCTGTGGGTCTCGCTGAGGAAAACCGTGAATCTCATAGATGCGCATCGGATCGCGCTCTTTGGCAACAAACAGACGCTGCCCAGCCGAATCGTAGGCCAAGCCCTCAAACCCCTTGTTGCCATTCAGGCCAATGCTCAACGAGAACTGCTGAGCCTGGTCGGCATGCAACTCGGTGGTGGCATCATCCACCCGCACCTTGATCAGGCGCTGCTTACGCTCATCAGTGATCACATACAGGCCTGGGCTGATGTACTCAACCGCTTCAGCATCGCCAAAACCGTGCAAATCGATACGCCGTAGCAGCTCACCATCCAGCGATAACTCCAGCAGCTGCGGCTTCTGGTTGGTCACGGTGAACAGGCTGTTGCGGTCTGGGTCGAAGGTCAGCGCCGAGACATCATCGTTCAGGCCCTCGATCACGCGGGCCTCAAGGTCCACCTGATAATCCGCCAACAGCATGGAGCCCTGCTGCCCGCTACCGGCTTTCTGCCACTGCTGCACATTGAACCAAGCCCGCTCGAACAAACGGTACTCCTGCGCAAACAAGCCCAGCAGCAGCAAGGACAGCGCGACAAGGCTCAGCAGCAGACGTTTCAGGGTGAAATGATCTCGCATGACGCTTCACTCTCAACAGTAACGGGTGGCGCAACGGCGTCAGCCCGAAGCAGGGCTTCGGGCTGACATGGGCACATGATCGAGTGATTTACTTGACCAGTTCGAGGTACTCGACATCGATTTCGCGGCTGGTTAGGTCACGATCCACTTCACCACTGATCTTGACCACGGCCTTTTCAGAAATGGCCTGGGCCGGCCAATGCTCGTCGTCGATTTCGACGTTGATGGTGCCGCTGGCGTCTTTGAATTCGTACAACTCATCCTGCAGACGCTTGACGATCTGCCCTTGCAACACCACCGGTGTATCGTCGGCAGCGTCCAATGCGGCCGCTACGGTGGTGACCTGAGCAGTGGCGCCTGGGCCGGTATAACCGGTGGCCATGGCGGCGGTGGAGAACAGTGGAGCCAGCAGCAGAGCCAAGGTGAAACGCTTCATGGGGTAACCCTCTAATCAGTTAGGTGATGGGGCCAGAGTAGAGGGCCTAGCTGAAGCCAGGCTTAATCGGTGCTTAAGCCAAACTTAATCCGCAACAGCGGGCTGTTCGGCCGCCGGGTCCTTGCGCAGGACGTAGAACAGGTTGGGCTCGCTGACGATATAGATATTGCCTGCCGCATCCATTGTTACCCCTTCGGCCTGCTCAATGCCGCCATGCAGGCCATTCATGCCGCGACTCAGGCTGATAAAGCTGACGGGCTCGCCCAGAGCATCCACCTCCAGCAGCAGGCTGGATTCATCGGAAAGCACCAACGCATGCCCAGTCCGAGGATCGTAGGTCAGTGAGGAAATATCACGCAGAAACAGGTGCCCGGAACTCATCGGCTCAAGGGTGCCCGTGGCACCGTCCTCGCCTGGAAACGGCAGGCTAAACAACCCCAGCGGACCACGCTCCTTACCCAGCAGCACGCGCTCATTGCGCGAATCCCAGGCAATGCCCTCGAAGCCCTTATTGCCGGCATCAATAAAACCCAGGTCGAACGACGGTAGATCGGCAAACTCCAGGCGGCGTGTCAGGGCGCTGAGTTTGAAGGTGGTCAAGGTGCGCTTGCGCTCATCGATAATCGCCAGGCGGCCGTCGGACAGCATCTCGACCCCTTCGGGATTGGCGAAGCCGAGCAGATCGATACGCCGGAGCACCTGACCATCCAGGGTCAGCTCGATCAACTGTGGGTATTTCCCAGTCACGGTAAACAGGGTGTCGCTTTCCGCGCTGTAGGTCAGCCCGGACACCTCGTCGTCTTCCAGCCCTTGCAGTGGTTTGCCTTGCAGCACGGCCCGGTAACCCGGCAGCCAGATGCTCTGCTGTTGCTCGGCAACGCCCACCTGCTGCTGCTGAATCCAGAAGGACAGGCGATCGTCCCAATGGCGGTAATTCATCGCCAGTAATGCCACCACTAGCAGGCACAACACCCCAACCAACCAGCGCACACGCACCAGCCGAGTAATCCAGATCGACATCGCACACAACTCAGCAGAACGATGGCTATCAGACTAGAGAGCAACCCTTAAGTTTCTATGACGCCACCCAACCAACAGGCACCTCCAGGTGCCTGCGTACATGGCCAGATGACCTAGAGCGCGCGACTGGCGAAAAGGCTGTGGCCGACCAGTTCCAGCACCAGCTCATCGCCCTTGTGCAGTGGGCCGACACCCACTGGCGTACCGGTGAGGATCACATCGCCCGGCTGCAGGCTGAAGTGGCCGCAGATGTGCTGGATCATCGGCAGAATCGGGTTAAGCATGTCACGGCTGTTGCCGTCCTGACGCACTTCACCGTTGATCGCCAGGCGGATGCCGATATCGGCAAGGTCTTCAACGGCATCACCCGGCACGAACGGCGCCAGCACGCAGGCACCGTCGAAGGATTTGGCGGTTTCCCAGGGGTAACCCTTGGCCTTGAGCGTGGCCTGTAGGTCACGCAGCGTCAGGTCCAACGCCGGGGCGAAGCCGGAAATGGCATCACGTACTTCTTCAGCGTTCGGCGTGCGCGACAGCGGCTTGCCGATCAGCACGGCGATTTCCGCCTCGTAATGCACATCACCCTTACCTTCAACCAGGGTAAAACCGTCATCCAGCGGCACCACACAGCTGCCCGCTTTGATAAACAGCAAGGGCTCGGTCGGCACCGGGTTGTTCAGTTCCTTGGCATGCTCGGCGTAGTTACGGCCGATGCACACCACCTTGCCCATGGGGAAGTGGATATGGGTGCCATCGACATACTGATGCTGGTAGCTCATAAGCAACTCCTGATGGGAATGCATGACGCCGCTCGTTGTGCGAGCAGACGGCGTAGAGCGGTAGCCCCGCCCTACGCTCTGAATCGTTGATAGCCCATGGTGGACGACCTCTCACGGGCTGTCGTTTCGACTAAAGACTTAATTCAGCTTGCTGAAAGCGTTGCGAGCGAAGGCCAGGCAAGGCGGCGAAGTCGGGAAAAAGCGGAGTTGGCTTGTGCCAATGAGCATTTTTCCTGACTTCGCCAACGCAGCATGACCGAGCGCAGCAGCTTTCAGAGCGGGAAGATCTTGCCCGGGTTCATGATGCCGTTGGGGTCAAACACTGCCTTGATCGCCTTCATATAACCAATCTCGGCTTCCGAACGGCTGTAGGTCAGGTAATCGCGCTTGGTCATGCCCACACCGTGTTCGGCGCTGATCGAGCCGTTGTACTTCTGTACGGTCTCGAACACCCACTTGTTGACGGTGGCGCACTTGGCGAAGAACTCGTCCTTGGACAGGTTCTCCGGCTTCAAGATGTTCAGGTGCAGGTTGCCGTCACCGATATGGCCGAACCAGACGATTTCGAAGTCCGGGTAGTGTTCGCCGACGATACGATCGATATCGTGCAGGAAAGCCGGCACCTTGGAGACGGTGACCGAAATATCGTTCTTGTACGGCGTCCAGTGGCTGATGGTTTCCGAGATGTACTCGCGCAGCTTCCACAGGTTCTGCAGCTGCTGCTCGCTCTGGCTCATCACGCCATCCAGTACCCAGCCCTGCTCGACGCAATGCTCGAAGGTGGCCAGGGCCGCTTCGGCGACTTCCTCGGTGGTGGCTTCGAATTCCAGCAGAGCGTAGAACGGGCAATCGGTTTCAAACGCCGCCGGCACGTCACCACGGGCCATGATCTTGGCCAGGGCCTTGTCGGAGAAGAACTCGAAGGCGGTCAGGTCCAGCTTGTTCTGGAAGGCATGCAGCACCGGCATGATCGAGTCGAAGTCCGGGGTGCCGAGCACCATTGCGGTGAGGTTCTTCGGCGCACGGTCCAGGCGCATGGTGGCCTCGACGACGAAGCCCAGGGTGCCTTCAGCGCCGATAAACAGCTGACGCATGTCGTAGCCGGTGGCGTTCTTGATCAGGTCCTTGTTCAGTTCCAGCAGCTCGCCGGTGCCGGTGACGACCTTCAGGCCAGCCACCCAGTTGCGGGTCATGCCGTAGCGAATCACCTTGATGCCACCGGCATTGGTGCCGATATTGCCGCCGATCTGGCTGGAACCCGCCGAGGCGAAGTCCACCGGGTAATACAGGCCCTTGTCCTCAGCGAACATCTGCAGCTGCTTGGTCACCACGCCGGGCTGGCATACCGCCGTGCGATCGAATTCGTTGAAGTCGAGAATCTGGTTCATGTAGTCGAAGGCCACAACCACTTCACCATTGGCCGCCACCGCGCCGGCGGACAAACCGGTGCGGCCACCCGACGGCACCAGCGCGACCTTGTGCTGATTGGCCCAGCGAACGATGGCCTGCACCTGCTCGATGCTCTTGGGGAAGGCAATCGCCAGCGGCGCTGGGGCGAAGTGCTTGGTCCAGTCCTTACCGTAGGTATTGAGGGAATCGGCATCGGTCAGCACCTTGCCGGGCTCAACCAGGGTCTTCAGCTCTTCGATCAGCGCAGGGTTGGTCATCTACGGAACTCTCAAACGATTCATGGTCACCCTGAGCACGCTTCATCTGCCAGGGTAGGTGTTTCGCGGGGCTCGTATGCTAGCATACGCCCCCCGTGAATCGTGCCCCCGCGCCGATCTGCGGGCTGCGGCCGGCGGCGCTCGGCCTCTTCCCTGACACTATTTGTGGGACAACAGGTACTCCGATGAGCAAGACCTCTCTCGACAAGAGCAAGATCAAGTTCCTTCTTCTTGAAGGCGTCCACCAGAATGCAGTGGACACCCTGAAGGCCGCTGGTTACACCAACATCGAGTACCTCAAGGGCGCACTCTCCGACGACGAACTGAAAGAAAAGATCGCCGACGCGCACTTTATCGGTATCCGTTCGCGCACCCAGCTGACCGCCGAAGTCTTTGACTGCGCCAAGCGCCTGGTAGCTGTGGGCTGCTTCTGCATCGGCACCAACCAGGTTGACCTCGACGCCGCTCGCGAGCGCGGTATCGCCGTGTTCAACGCACCGTATTCGAACACCCGCTCGGTGGCCGAGCTGGTATTGGCCCAGGCCATCCTGCTGCTGCGCGGCATCCCCGAGAAAAACGCCTCCTGCCACCGTGGTGGCTGGATCAAATCGGCGGCCAACTCCTTCGAAATCCGCGGCAAAAAGCTGGGTATCGTCGGTTACGGCTCGATCGGCACCCAACTCTCGGTACTCGCCGAAGCCATGGGCATGCAGGTGTTCTTCTACGACACCGTGACCAAGCTGCCACTGGGCAACGCCACCCAGATCGCCAAGCTGCATGACCTGCTGGGCATGTGCGACATCGTGTCGCTGCACGTGCCTGAGCTGCCGTCCACCCAGTGGATGATCGGCGAGAAGGAAATCCGCGCGATGAAAAAAGGCGGCATTCTGATCAACGCCGCACGTGGCACCGTGGTCGAGCTGGAGCACCTGGCCGCCGCGATCAAGGACGAGCACCTGATCGGCGCCGCCATCGACGTGTTCCCGGTCGAGCCGAAATCCAACGACGAAGAGTTCGAAAGCCCGCTGCGTGGCCTGGATCGCGTGATCCTGACTCCGCACATCGGTGGTTCGACTGCAGAAGCGCAGGCCAATATCGGCCTGGAAGTGGCCGAGAAGCTGGTCAAGTACAGCGACAACGGTACCTCGGTGTCCTCGGTCAACTTCCCCGAAGTGGCCCTGCCGGCGCACCCGGGCAAGCATCGCCTGTTGCACATCCACGCCAACATCCCGGGCGTGATGAGCGAGATCAACAACGTGTTTGCCGAAAACGGCATCAACATCTCTGGCCAGTTCCTGCAGACCAACGACAAGGTCGGCTATGTGGTCATCGACGTCGACGCCGATTACTCCGATCTGGCGCTGGAGAAGCTGCAGCACGTTAAAGGCACCATCCGTAGCCGCGTCTTGTTCTAACGCGGCGCAGACATTAAAAAGGCGACTTCGGTCGCCTTTTTAGTGCGCGCTCGACACACCCAGGAATTCCTATGCTCACCCTTCCAGCCCGTTTTGCCCTGCTATTGGCCGGCTTACTAGCCCTCGATTGCACTCAGGCCCAATCCAATTCCAACAAGTTGAGCGTGCGCTACGAGGCTGCGCCGCTTGAGCTGCGAGACATCGCTGCACAGGCCGAACAGGATGCCATTCTCGAGGGTTGGCGTGAGCATATCGACGCGTTGCTGCCGGATCAGGGCCTGCAACTGCTGCTGACGATGCGCACATGCGATGAGGCCAACGCTTTTTACGACAGCGACGAACAGAGCATCATTTATTGCTATGAAGAGCTGCAAGACACGCAAAACAACTTCGCTCAATTTGAAGCCGAGGGCCAACTCAATGCCGAAGAGGCGCAGGCGTTCGCCGTCGGCTGGAGCGACTACCTGTTCTTCCACGAACTGGGCCACGCGCTGATCGATCAATTGGAAATCCCCATGCTGGGGCGCGAAGAAGATGTGGCCGATCAGATCAGCACCTACATTTGGGTGCACCGTGAAGATGGCGAGCACATACTCAACGGCACCATTTTCAGCTTTGGCGCGTGGGAAGACGACATCAGCGAAGACGGGCTGGCCGCGACGCACAGCCTGAACGGGCAACGCTATTACAACGTCATGTGCTGGGCATACGGTGCCGACATCGAGCGCTACAGCGATGCGGGCGATCAGCTCCCTGAGGAGCGCCGGGACAGTTGTGAAGAGGAGTATTGGCAGCTGGCCAATGCCATCGAACAGCTTCTGCCACTGCACTTCGATGATGATCAAGCGCCTTAATCAGTGCCATCCAGCACCGCCAGAAAGGCCTGCGCCGCCGCCAGTTCTTCTTCACTGAACACCCGCACCCCGGCGCGGCGCAAGGCCGCGGCCGTCACGCCTTCGCCAGCGACCTTGGTGCCGCTAAAACTGCCGTCATACGCCTCGAAATTGCCACACGAGGGACTGCGCGCCTTGAGCAGTGCCAGTCGGATGCCATGCTGCGCCACCAAGGCCAAAGCCTGCTGTGCGCCGTCAACAAAAGCCGCCGTGACATCCTCGCCAGTCACCGTCAGCACCGGCAGCTGCCCGTCGAGTACTTTTGCCCCCTGACCACCGGCAATTTCCGCAGGTGCGCGCGGAGTTGGCAGGCCACCGGCGACTTCCGGGCACAGCGGCACAATGCGCCCCTCCTGCTGCCAGCGCTCCAGCAGGCTGAACGGGCCATGGGCGCCACCGTCATAACGTACGCGCTGGCCCAACAGGCAACGGCTCACCAGAATCTTCTGCATCACTCTCTCATTAGTCACCCGCCGTAACACCGTCAGGTTACTGCGCTTGCTGGCCGCCGATCAAAGGGACGGGCTGCCGAGCAGATTGCCAAGCACATCACGCCGGCAGCGCCATTCGCGCGCACCGCCGGCCTATCCTTCGGCGGGAAGCAACGCGGCCCGATGGCGCGCGCGCCAGGCCCAGCACAGACTCTCGGCACTCTAGTCGAGGACACTTCCATGCATCGCCCACTTCGCACCCTTGCCCTGTCACTCGCCGCCAGCCTTGCGGTCTGCACCCTGCCAAGCCAGGCGGCCCTGCTGCCGATGGACAACCAGAGCCTGAGCGAGATCAGCGGTCAGGCCGGTATCAGCATCCGTGCCGACGTGCTGGCGACGATCAACCGGATCAGCTGGAATGACGATGGCGGCAGTGCATCACTGCGCAACGTGAAAATCGACAACGGCTGCCTCACCCCCGCCAGCTGCCCGAACGGCTCTGGCGGCAGCTTCGCCTTCGGCGCGGCGCAACTGGGGCTGACCCTGCCAATCTTCGGCGTCAACCTGCCCACCTTGAAAATCGATGTGGTGTCCAATGGCAGCGGCCAACAGCAACTGCAACTAACCCTCCCCGACCTCACCACCATCAATGATCAACTGGTGGCCAGCGGTATCCCGGCGCAGCGCATTCGCGTGCGGGTGGCGGCTGATATGTACGTCGGCGAAAGCCGTCTGGGCAGCATCGAGATGCGCGACATCACTGATTTGCGGGGGACCTTCAAGGTCTGGGGCCACTAAGAACCTCCTCACGATCTGCTGCGCGTCGGCCCTGCAGCGTTAAAAACAGGCTCGGAATGCTCATGTACAAAAGTACACTCCGCTTCCTCGCCTGTTTTTGCCTTGCATGGCTCTAGCTCGCGAGATCGTGAACAGGTTCTAGCCAATCTTGACTAGAACGGCCCATTGCCCCGCCGGCGAAACCAGCCGGTCAGCGACAGTCGATCACGGCTGGCCGGCAAGACCTCATGGGGCATGTCGGCGGATAGAAACAACAGCAGGCTGCCCGCTTGCGGCAATACGTCGCGAGTCTCGCCATTCGGTAGGTACAGGCGCAGCGCGCCGCCTTGTTCGGCCTGCCAATCCTCATTGAGGTAGAACACCGCGGACACCGCGCGGCGGTCGTCATCACGAAAGCGGTCCACGTGCTTCTGGTAGAACGCACCCGGTGGATACAGGGCGAAATGCCCCTCGAAATCCTCCAGCCCCAGGTACAAGCCCTGGTTCAGCGCCACGCGCAGCTCATCAAACGCCTGTAGATATTGATCACAGGCCTCAGCCTGACCGGCCTCCAGCCACTGGATATGATCGCCGCGCACCCCTTCGCGGATCTGCTGCTGCACGCCACGGCCGACGCCGGCGGGTGCCAATGCACCGTGTGCGGCACGTTTACGGCACTCTTCGGCCAGGTCGAGGGTCAGAGAGGGGGCAATAAACTGCGGCTGCAGTGACCACCCCTGTTCGGCCAGGTCGTCAACGATGCGGGTCAGGAGCGCGGTATGGGTATCGGTCGTCATGCCGGCAATTCTACCAGCGCCCTGCCGAGCCTCGACAAGCGTCAGCATGCCGCAGAAAATAGCCGCCCCTGAATGGAGTCCCTAATGCGCGCCCTTTCCGTTGTACTGACCCTGCTGCTCAGCCTGCCCGCCCTGGCCGACGATTACCTGCAGCTGTATCAGGCGGCCGGCTGGCCGCAACAGCGCATGCACTTCAGCGATGCCTTGCAGGCCGCCCAGGAACGCTACCGCAGCAGCCTGCCGCCGGCGGTGCATCAAGCATTGGTGAACAACAGCAACCAGCGCTTTGCCGCAGCGGCCGTGGATCAGCGCGCGCAACAAGGTCTGCGTGACAACCTCGGCGAGCCGGGCAGCGCCCTGCAGTTTTTCCTGTCGCCACTGGGGCGCAAGATTGTCGATGCCGAGCTGCTCGCCACCCGCAGCGATCAACTGGCGCGCTACGCCAACGGCCTGCCACGCAGTGAGGCCAGCGCCACCCGCCGCCTGCTGATTCGCCACCTTGCCCAGGCCCTGCCGGCGCGGGAAGCCGGTGCCGAAGTCAGCCTGGCCCTGGCCGGTGTAGCCGCCGACAGCCTCAGCCAGATGCTCCCCGGTCTGCTCGGGGGCGACAGCGCCCAGGCCATGCTTAATGGCCAGCGCCAGCGGTTGATGGAGCAAATCGGGGCGGATCTGGATAACACCCTGCTGCACGTCTACCGCGAGCTGAGCGACCCGGAGCTGGAAGAGTTCGTCAGTTTCGCCCAGTCCGATGCCGGCAAGGCCTACTACCAGGCCGCCCTGGCGGCGATCCGCAGCGGCCTGGCGGTTGGCCAGAGCAGCGCAGCGCTGGCTCCGGCGCCGCGCGGTATCTGATTAGCTCAACCGCTGGCTAAGAAACTCGAAATAGCGCTGGCGCAAGGCCGGCGTTTCGTTGGCCAGGTGGTGCCGCGCCTCGGGCAGACGCAGCATCTGCGGGTCAGCGAACTTGTCCTGCAGCACCCGCAGGTTGTAGCGCCAGGCCACCGTCATGTCGGCTTCCCCCTGAATGATCAGAGGGCTGCGCGTACTGCGCGGCGCGGCTTCGATGTGCGGCACCCATCGGCTGAGCGCCCCAACCCAGGCGGTCGGCAAATTGCGCGGCTGCAGCGGATCCTGGTGGTGAACGAAATCGATAAACTCGGCATCGCTGGAATTGACGCTGAAACGCCGAGGAATCTCGCTGACAAAGCGCTTCATGATGCGGTAACTGAACTGTGACCAGCCCCAGGCGCGTGGCCGCACCAGCGGTGCCAGCAGAATGGTTTCACCAATTTCCGACCTCGGTGCGCCGGTCAGCAGGTAATCAATCAGAATCGCCCCACCCGTACTCTGCCCGCACAGGTGCCAGGGCTGCGGCAACGCCAGGGCTGCCGCTTCGGCCAGCACTGCGCGCAACACCGTTTGATACTCGCTGAACGCACCGATGCTCGCCCGCGCACCGCTGGACAAGCCATGCCCCGGCAAGTCGAAGGCCAGCACGGCAAAACCCATTCCAAGAGCCCATTCGATCACATGGCGATACAGGCCAACGTGGTCGTAATAGCCATGCAGCAGCACCAGCGTGGCGCGCGGCTGCTCAGGCCACCAAGCCTGCACAGCAATCTGGTAACCGGCGGCCTGCAGCGTACCCATGCGGGTGTGCGTCGCCCAAGTATCGCTGAAGCCGTAAAACTGTCGGTAGGCCTGTTCGGCCGGTAAAAGCGCAGCGGCTGCGGCCAAGGGTCGCAGAGTGGCAAGCAGGTTTTCGGGCTGAAACGGCTCTGGCATAGGGCTTCCATCAAACTTACGGGGTAATCACAGGCCATCCTGGGCCGCGCAATCAGGTTGCGGATATTCAGCTGTCGCGCCAGTCATGGCAAGCTGCGCGCCTGTTTGCCGAAGGCTGCTCATGACTCGACCCACGCGCAAGACCCTACTCGCCAGCCTACTGATTCTGTTCTGGGCAGCCGCCATGCTGGCCGCCTACTGGTGGTACGAAGCACGCTACCTGCGCAGCTTCAGTGAACAAACCGCGCTGTTCTATGGCGAACAACTGCGTCTGCCCGACGAGCTGGCCGGCCCTGGGCCAATTCGCCTGGTGCATTTTTGGGACCCCGCCTGCCCGTGCAATGTTGGCAATCAACAGCACCTGGCCGAATTGATCGAACGCTTCGGCGCCCAGGACGTTACCTTCTATGCCTTACAAAAACCCGGTACCAACGGTCAACTGCCCAGCACCCTGAGCGCCCTGCAACCCCTGGCTGAACTGGCTGGCAGCGAGCAAATTCCCGCCAGCCCGGCGGTGGCGATCTGGGACCGCAATGGCCAACTGGCGTACTTCGGCCCCTACAGCGAAGGCGCTACCTGTACCTCCAGCAACAGTTTTATCGAGCCGATTCTCGACGCCTTGGTCGCCAACCGCCCGGTCAACGCCAGCAACACCCTGGCGGTGGGCTGTTTCTGCGACTGGCAACGCCACTGACTAGCGCAGACCATCCGGGGTAAAGCGCTGAAAGATCTGCTGCGCTTCACCGCTGGCCTGCAGTTGCTTGAGTTGATGATCAAACTGCGAGATAAGCCGTTCACCACGCGGCGAGCCCCTACTGACCAGCAGATAGAACGCTTTGCTTGCGACCAGTGGCATATGCCGCAACTGCTCATGGCCCTGATAAATACCCAGCGCCAGGCCGCCATACAACGGCTCAATCTCGCTGGGGAAGAAGTCGCAACGTTGGCGCTGCAGCATATCCAGGTTCTGCTGAATGCTGGGGAAGCGCTTGATCGGCTCGCCCAAGCCAAACGGCTGGTAGTTGTAGCCAATCACACCGCACACCCGATAGGGCTGTAGGTTCTGCAGCAAGGCGGGCAACGGCACTTCGGCAAAGCGCTGCGCGGAGTAAAACAGCCCCAGGCGCGCTTCATACAACTGCGCGCTGTAATAGGCATAGGCGGCACGCTCCGCGTTGTAGCTGGCATCCCAGGTCAGCTCGCAGCGACCCTTTTCAGCAAAGTCTGCCAGCTCCTGCTGCACCCGCGCCCAGGGCATGTAGTGCACCTCATAGGGCAGCTGCAAACGCTGCAGAATCGCCAGCACCAGGGTGCTGGCCGACCCAGTCAGACGGCTGCGGTCCACCTCGCCATCGCTGCGCTGCCAATAGGTATAGGGCGGCCACTCGTTACTATCGCCCAAGCAGATCTGCACTGGCGGCGTTGCGGCCAGACAGGGCAGCCCGATCAGGGTAAACCACGCACCGACTAGCACCTGCTGCATAAGCATGACCTCCTTGCGTGCTTATGAGGCTAGATCAGTCTGAAACCAGCACGGTACCCACTGACCGCCGGCGACATGCACTGAGCCCTGTATGTTTACCGAATAAAATTGTACAAATGACATACCATGTACAACTTCTAACCATAGAAAAGCCCTGCGCACCCACGGACGGCTGCCATACTTGATCCGAATACCACGCTACTTTTTAGGTCTTTCGCCATGCCTAGCCGTCTTTCACCCTTAGAGCTGCACTACCGTAAAGCGGACCGCATCATGCTGATGGTGCTGTGGCTGATGTTTCTTTACTCGCTGGGTCTGGCGCTCTGGCACGGTACCTGGGGCCAAGCCTTGCTGGTGGGCGGTGGAACAGCGGCGGTGATGACCGTACTGCAGCAGCTGATTGCCGGGCGCCGTCTGCTGCGCTGTGCGATTGGTGCGGCGTTTATGGTGATGTCCGCACTGCACATCAACCAGGCCGGCGGCATGCTGGAAATGCACTTCGGTATTTTCGTGTTGCTGGCGTTTCTGGTGTATTACCGCGACTGGCTGCCGATCGTGGTGGCGGCTGCAGTGATTGCAGTTCACCACCTGGGCTTCTATGCCCTGCAAACCCAAGGGTTCAGCGTCACAGTGGTGGCACAAGGCAGCTGGCCCATCATCTTCCTGCATGCGTTCTACGTGGTGTTGGAAAGCGCGATTCTGATTTACCTGGCCCTGCAAACCCATGCCGAAGCCGTGGAGGGGGCCGCCCTGATGCAAACCGCCGAACAACTCACCGAAAATGACGACGCCATTGACCTGAGCTACCGCAGCAATGCTGAAGGCAAGGTCAGCAAGCGCTTTAACCGCTTCCTCGACACCCTGGATGAGCTGGTTGGCGAAGTGATCAAAGACACCCAGGGCCTGCAAACGATGGGCGACAACCTGGCCCAAGCCACCGGTCATCTGCGCAGTGGCGCCGATCGCCAGCAGGGTGAAATCGTCTACATGAGTTCAGCCATGCAGCAGATGAGCAGCGCCATTGATGAAGTGGCCGGGCATGCCGATGGGGCTGCCAGTGCCGCGCAAACGGCCAACCAGCAAGCCGCCGAAGGCAGCCGTTCGGTCAATCATGTACGCAGCGAAATCGGTAAGCTGGCCGCTCAGATCGACGTCACCGAAGGTGAAGTGCAGGCGTTGGCCAACCAATCTGAACAGATCGGTAAGGTGCTGGAAGTGATCCGTTCGATTGCCGAACAGACCAACCTGCTGGCCCTCAACGCCGCCATCGAAGCTGCTCGCGCCGGTGATCAGGGCCGTGGCTTTGCTGTGGTCGCCGACGAGGTGCGTAACCTGGCACAGAAAACCGCCCTGTCCACCGCTGAAATTCAGCAGATCATCAGCCGCTTGCAACAAGGCAGCCGTCAGGCCGCCGAAGCCATGCAGCAGAGCCGCGACAGCGTGCGCAGTTGCGTACAGGACAGCCAGGCCACTGCCGATCTGCTCGGCGCCGTGGCGCAGGACATCAGCTCGATCACTCAGATGAACGAGCTGATTGCCGCCGCCACCCACCAGCAGGCGGCCGTCAGCGCGGAGGTCAGCCAGCACCTGACCAGCGTGCAACAGGTCGCTGAACAAAACCTCAGTGATGCCGAAGCCCTGAGTCACGATGGCCAGCAACTCAGCCACTTATCTGAGCGGTTGAGCGACCTGAGCCGGCGCTTCCGCGTCAGCCGCTAGTGCGGTAAGCCTGCGGGGTCGCGCCCTGCCAGCGCTTGAACGCACGGTAGAACGGCGACAGCTCGGCAAAACCACAGGCGCGGGCCACTTCACGGATAGCCAGGCCGCTTTCCAGCAGAGTCTGCGCACGCAAGCGACGCACCTCATCGTGCAGCTGGCGAAAGCTCTGCTGCTGTTCGGTCAACGCCCGCTGAAGCCCGCTGACGCTGTAACCCAGCGCGGTGGCGCAGCGGGGCAGGTCGCACAGCTGTACGCCCAGATTGACCTCCAGCCAATAGCGCACGCGGTTGAGCAGCTGGTTTTCTTCCAGCTCGGCCAGCTCCACTTCCGCCTGCGCCCAGAGCACCGCGAACAACCGTGGGTTGGCGCTGCGCGAGGGCCGGCTGAGCCAGGCGCGCGGGAAGATCAGCGCATCATGCGCCTGGGCAAAACGCGGCAGCAGGCCAAACAGCCGGCGATGCTCACTCAGCCGACGCGGGGCCGGGTGGCGAAACTCCACACCATCGAGCGCAAAGCCGCCGTCGTTGACGCTGGCGAGCATTTTCTGCAGCAGCAGCGCCAGGCACTCCATCTGCTGGCGCAACGAACCCACGCCACGGTAATTGAGGTCGAAGATCAGCCGCGCCTGCTCGCCCTCCAGCTCCAGGCGCGCGGCAAAACCGCCGGAGAGGATGTGCTGAAAGCGTACAAAACTCTCCACTGCCTGGCCTAGGTCACGGCTGGCCAGCAGCAGGTAACCCACCACATCCATCGGCCGAGGCTGCATGGTTTCACCCAGGTGCAGACCGATGTCAGGATCACCGCTGATGCCCGCCAGCGCCTGCCAGAAACGTGGCGCGTTGTCGTGGTCCTCACGGGCATTGAGCAGCGGCGGCGCCAGTACTACGCCCTGATACGCCTGGCGATAGGTGTCGGTGGGGTCCAGCCCCAACCCCGCCAAGGCTTCGTAGAGCAGCCGGCGCAAGGTTGAAGAATGGGTCAACGCGCTGGCAATGCTGTTGTGCGGATCGTGTGGCATAGCGGCCTCTTGGATTGACCAAAGACTTTCACTCTTGCCGTATTGGGTCAATGCCTGCGCAGTCGGCAGTGCGCACAATGGCCAGGCTGATAAAACCTATAACAAGGAAAACCCCATGAAACGCACCCTGACTGCCCTGGCTCTGATCGTCGCGGCCTCTACCGCCGGCGCTTACTGGTACATCGACAGCAAGCAGCCGCAACGTGACGGCGAGCTGCAGCTGAGCCATCTGCAGGCCGCAGTCACGGTGGATTACGACGAACGCGGCGTACCGCATATCCAGGCGCAGAACGAGGCTGATATGTACCGCGCGCTCGGTTATGTGCACGCCCAGGACCGTCTGTTTCAGATGGAAATCCTGCGGCGCCTGGCCCGTGGCGAGCTGGCCGAGGTGCTCGGCAGCAAACTGGTCGACACCGACCGCCTGTTCCGCACCCTGGGCATCCGCGAACACGCCGACCGCTACGCCGCGAAGATGGACATGAACGCCCCGGCCAGCCAGGCGTTGCAGGCTTATCTGGATGGCATCAACCAATACCAGGCCAACCACCCGGCGCCGATCGAGTTCGATGTGCTGGGCATTGAAAAACGCCCGTTCAACGTCGCCGACACCCTCAGCGTCGCCGGCTATATGGCCTACAGCTTTGCTGCCGCCTTCCGCACCGAGCCGGTGCTGACGCACATCCGCGATCAGCTGGGCGCCGATTACCTCAAGGTCTTTGACCTCGACTGGCACCCGCAGGGCGTGGTCGGGCAAAACCTCGCGGCCGGCGACTGGCAGGACCTCAATGCCATCGCCGAGCTGAGCCACGCCGCGCTGCTGGATGCCGGCCTGCCGCAGTTCGAGGGCAGTAACGCCTGGGCGATCTCCGGCAGCCGCACCGCCAGCGGCAAACCGCTGCTGGCCGGCGACCCGCATATCCGCTTCGCCGTGCCGTCGGTGTGGTACGAGGCCAACCTGAGTTACCCCGGTTTCAGCCTGTACGGCCATCACCAAGCGCTTAACCCAGTGGCCTCGCTGGGCCACAACCGCGACTTTGCCTGGAGCATCACCATGTTCCAGAACGACGACCTCGACCTGATCGCCGAGAAAACCAACCCGGACAACCCCAACCAGGTCTGGTACCGCGGCCAGTGGGTCGAGCTGCAAAGCCGTGAGGAGCTGATCAGCGTCAAGGATGCTGAGCCAGTGCGCCTGACCATCCGCCGCTCGCCGCACGGCCCGATCATCAACAGCGCCCTGGGCGAAACCGTCGGCAGCACGCCGATTGCCATGTGGTGGGCGTTCCTCGAGACCGAGAACCCGATCCTCGATGGTTTCTATCAGCTCAACCGCGCCGCCACGCTGGAGCAAGCCCGCGTCGCCGCCGAGCACATCGAAGCGCCCGGATTGAACGTGGTGTGGGCCAACGCCACAGGTGATATCGGCTGGTGGGCGGCGGCGAAACTGCCGCGCCGCCCGGCCGGGATCAACCCGAGCTTTATCCTCGACGGCAGCAACGGTGAAGCGGAAAAAGACGGCTACTACCCGTTCAGCGCCAACCCGCAGGAAGAGAACCCCGCGCGCGGCTATATCCTCTCCGCCAACTACCAGCCCGTATCGCCGACTGGCATGGAAGTGCCGGGCTACTACAACCTGGCCGATCGCGGCCAGCGCCTCGACGAACGCCTGCGCGACACCAGCGTGAAGTGGGACGTACACAACAGCCAGGCGCTGCAACTGGAGCCAGGCACCGGCTACCCGCAACGCCTGCTCGCCCCGCTGGCAGCTGACCTGCGGGCCGCCGCCACTGGCAGCGAAGAGCAGGCGCTGGTCGAGCAGCTGCTCAACTGGGATGGCCAGCATCAGGTCGAGAACACTGCGGCTACGCTGTTCAACCAGCTGGTTTACCAGTTGGCGCGCGAAGCCATGGCCGATGAACTGAGCGACGCCTTCTTCGCCAACCTGCTGCAAACCCGCGTGCTCGACAGCGCCCTGCCGCGCCTGGCCGCCGATGCCAGTTCACCCTGGTGGGACAACCGCGGCAGCGAGGCCGTGGAAAGCCGCGCCGATACCGTCAAAGCCGCCTGGCAGGCCAGCCTTGCCCACCTGCGCAGCACCCTCGGTGAAGACAGCGCGAAATGGGCCTGGGGCAGCGCACATACCCTTACGCACAGCCACCCGCTGGGCCAGCAAAAGCCGCTGGATAAGCTGTTCAACGTCGGTGCCTTTGCCGCACCGGGTGGCCATGAAACACCGAACAACCTCTCGCAACCGGTCGGCCCGGCGCCCTGGTCGGTGGTCTACGGCCCCTCGACCCGCCGCCTGATCGATATGGCAGACGCCAACAAAGCCCTGGGCATCAACCCGGTGGGCCAGAGCGGCGTATTGTTCGATCGGCATTACAAGGATCAGGCCGATGCCTATATGCGCGGCGAGTACGTGCCGATGCACCTGGATGCCGAAGCGATCAAAGCCAACAGTCGCAGCCAGCTGATTCTGCGCCCATAAGCCAAGGAGAACGGCGATGAAACGTCTGTTACTGCTTCTGCTGCTCATCCTGCTCGGCCTGCTGGCCGTGGTAGTCGGCCGCACCCTGCTGCTACCGGCTGCGGCTTACAACAGCGCGCCGGTCAGTCTGCCTGAAGGGCTGGATGGCCAACGCGCTGCCGAAAGCCTGGCGGCTGCCATTCGTCTGCCGACCCTGTCGCATCAGGTCGGCGCACCGGCCAGCCAACTGGCCGCCAGCGACGCCGCGTTCGCCGGGCTGCGCGAATGGCTGGCACTGCGCTACCCACAGGTCACCGCCAACACCGAGCCGCTCGCCACTGGCAGCCCGAGCATCCTGCTGCGCTGGCCGGGCAAGGACGCTCAATTACCCGCTGCCCTGCTGATGGCGCACCAGGACGTGGTGCCCGTCGCACCGGGCACCGAAGAGCTGTGGACCCATCCGCCGTTCTCCGGGGCGATTGCCTATGGCTTTGTCTGGGGCCGTGGCGCCATCGACAGCAAAGGCTCGATGGTGGCCATTCTCGAAGCGGTGGAAACCCTGATCGCCCAGGGCTTCCAACCACAACGCGATGTGCTACTGGCCTTCGGTCACGATGAAGAAATCGGCGGCCACCAGGGCAACCGACGCATCGCCGCGCAGTTGCAGGAACAGGGCAAACGCCTCGCTTGGGTCAGCGATGAAGGCGGCTTTGTGGTGCGCGGGCAAATCCCCGGCGTCAGCCAGGATGTCGCCGTGATCGGTATCGCAGAAAAGGGCTACGTCAGCCTGACCCTGCAAGCTAACGCACAGGGTGGCCACTCCTCGCAGCCGCCCGCCTTTGATGAAACCGCCATCGGCCGTCTCAGCCAAGCCCTGCAGCGGGTGGGCGATGCGCCCTTCCAGCGCGGTTTCGACGGTCCCACCGGCGACCTACTGGCCAGCTTTACCCCGGCGCAATCTTTCGGCTACCGGCTGATCTTCGCCAACCTCTGGCTGTTTGGCCCGCTGGTGGAACAACAACTGGCCGCATCGCCAGCCGGTGCCGCGCAGCTGCAAACCTCATTGTCGCCAACCCTGCTGCGCGCCGGGATCAAGGAAAACGTACTGCCGCCCAGCGCCCGCGCCACCCTTAACCTGCGCATCCACCCGCGCGACAGCATCGCCAGCGTGGCCACACATGTGCGCAGCGCCGTGGCGGATGAACAGATTCAGGTCAAAGTCATGCCCGGCGGGCGCGAGCCATCGGCGGTATCCGATGTCAGAGGCGAGGCCTATCAGCAGTTCGCCGAGGTGATCCGCCAGAGCTTCAGCAATACCCTTGTCAGCCCCAACCTCACCGTCGGCGGCACTGATTCGCGCTATTACGAGCCGCTGACCGACAACGTCTTCCGCTTCAGCCCACTGCTGATGGAGCGCGACGACCTGCCGCGTATGCACGGCACCAACGAGCGCGTAGCGATCGATACGCTGGCCAATGCCAGTGGGTTTTACTACCGCCTGCTGCAGACTCTGAACACCTCGGCCAACTAGGCCCAGACCACACGAGGGGCGCAATGCCCCTTGCCCGCACGGTAAGGTGGACAACGCGAAGCGAGCCCACCTTATGCTCACTTGAGCCCCCCAGTGGATACAGGCAGACTGCCGGCAGGACACTGCCACCCCACGAGGCACGATATGGACGTTGTAAAAAGCCTCAAGTCAGGCAAGAACGGCAGCAAACGCTTTGTCGAACGCTACGACGCCGAACAACAGATCAGCTACAACACCGTCGAACTGATCGTCGAACGCAAACACAAACCACCCAAACCCGCACCCAACCGCCCAAACAACCAGCGGCGCTGGTATTCGTACGCGTCGGTTTTCACGAGAAAGATATGCAATTGGCGGTAAAGCAGGCGGGTGGTAAATGGCAACCTGAAGAATAAGCCTGGTTGCTGAGTTGCAAAGCAGCAGTCGAGCTTGGGCTGCAAGAACGGATCATCAACCGCTGATGGTCAGATATGGATACGAGATAGCCAGATTTGGATACTTATTGCCAGCAGTGGCAACAGTGTGCAGATATGGATATGTCGTCTAATTATAGTTTGCTGCCATCTAAATGCCATCTCTACAGTCCATTACAGAAATTGAAGTCAGATATGTCGAGCTTAAGCACAGTCCTTCATTAGGTGAGGCGCTAATACTTTTGCGTATGCGTTGGCGCGAGGGGAAGAAAGATCGTGAGACAGCGCTCAGGCTTGCCTTTCTTGCATGGTACTCCTACACAGAGCCTGCATTTCTAACTGGCTTGCCATTAGATGAGGATCTATCTGGTATTTTCGTGGAATCATTTAATTCACTGGGTGGCGAACAATCAACTGACGCCGAGGTGTGCTTCGTATTCGGCACCATGATTGAAATTTCCACGCTATGTATGGGCGATAACTCGCATTGGCCAGCAATTGGGAAAAAGCTTATGTCACGATTTAGCGCGATTTGCCCGCAAGGCTTACCTCAGGAAATATTTTCTCAACGAGGTGCCTATGGCGCTTACTTTGGTCACATCTCACACATTCGCCCACACAGCTAACAACTTGTTCAAACCGTTCGCTTCGCTCACTGGGACGGGCTAAAGCCCGCCCCTTAACCAAACGTTATAAGTCATAGGGAATCGTTAAACCGCATGAAGAAAGCAACAATATTTATTGCAGCACTTCTGTCTGGCTGCGCTGAAATGCCAGCATATAGCAACATTGAATCTGATTTCATTGATGAATCAAAATATGTGACTCTGGAAACAGACACCTATGCTGAAAGAAAGAGCAGATCGCTTCTAAGCTTAGAAGCAAATCTAAACATAATAAGAATAAATGGAAAGAAAGTAGGCGACATCCCGTTTTCAACATATTACTACAGAAATGACTCCCCTCAGAAAGCACTATTAAAACCTGGAAAATACACAATACAACTTGAATACAAACTACCAAGTCATTTTTTGTTTGCTAACTTAGAATTCTTGGGGCACGCCGGACAAAAAATCTTAGCAAAATCAGCTTATATTGGTTTAAATCGAGTTGATGTATGGCTTGAGGACGCTGAGACAGGAAAGAAAATAAGCAGTCGCGTTAAATAACGTCCAGCAATGCTCACTGGGGCGGACTAAAGCACGCCTCAGTGAGCCCTGCACTCCAATCGACACAATTGGTGGTCGGCGCCAGTAGCACTGCGCGCTCGTCAGTCCTACCCCGCACCGCGCACCACTTCCCGCCGAAAACCCGGATAATGGCCGCCATTCGTTTAGCCCGTATTCTGGTAATCCCGCATGGAAATCAAGGTCAAGTTTCTCGACAACCTCCGACTTGAAGCCAAGTTCGATGACTTCACGGTGGTGGCTGACCAGCCCATCCGCTACAAGGGCGATGGCTCGGCGCCGGGGCCGTTTGATTACTTCCTGGCCTCCTCGGCGCTGTGTGCGGCGTACTTTGTGAAGCTGTATTGCGATACGCGCAATATCCCCACCGACAACATCCGCCTGTCGCAGAACAACATCGTTGACCCGGAAAACCGCTACCAGCAGATCTTCAAGATTCAGGTCGAGCTGCCGGCGGATATCTCCGAGAAGGACCGCCTGGGCATTCTGCGTTCCATCGATCGTTGCACGGTGAAGAAGGTGGTGCAGGCCGGGCCGGAGTTCGTAATCGAAGAGGTGGACAACCTCGATGCCGATGCCCAGGCATTGTTGATCCCCGCACTGACAGCCGGTGAAGGCACGCGCATCCTCGGCAAGGACCTGCCGCTGGAAGAAACCATCGCCAATATGTCGGGCATCATGGCCAAGCTCGGCATGAAGATTGAGATCGCCTCGTGGCGCAATATCGTGCCCAACGTCTGGTCGCTGCATATCCGCGATGCGCATTCGCCGATGTGTTTTACCAACGGCAAGGGCGCAACCAAGGAGAGCGCGCTGGCCTCGGCGCTGGGCGAGTTTATCGAGCGGCTTAACTGCAACTTCTTCTACAACGATCAGTTCTGGGGCGAGGAGATCGCCAATGCGGCGTTCGTGCATTACCCGGACGAGCGCTGGTTCAAGCCGGGGCCCAAGGATGCACTGCCGGCAGAGATTCTCGACGATTACTGCCTGGCGATTTACAACCCGGACGACGAGCTGCGCGGCTCGCACCTGTATGACACCAACTCCGGCAACACGCTGCGCGGCATCTGCTCGTTGCCGTTTGTACGCCAGTCGGATGGCGAGGTGGTGTATTTCCCTTCCAACCTGATCGAAAACCTCTACCTCAGTAATGGCATGAGTGCCGGCAATACCCTGGCCGAGGCGCAGGTGCAGTGCCTGTCGGAAATCTTCGAGCGTGCGGTCAAACGCGAAATCCTCGAAGGCGAGTTGTGCCTGCCGGACGTGCCAGCCGAGGTGCTGGCCAAGTACCCGGGCATCGTTGCCGGCATTCAGGGCCTGGAAGCCCAGGGCTTCCCGGTATTGGTGAAGGATGCTTCCTTGGGCGGCGAATTCCCGGTGATGTGTGTGACCCTGATGAACCCACGCACTGGCGGCGTATTCGCCTCGTTCGGCGCGCACCCAAGCTTTGAAGTGGCGCTGGAGCGCAGCCTGACTGAGTTGCTGCAGGGCCGTAGCTTCGAGGGCCTGAATGATCTGCCCCCGCCGACCTTTGAAAGCCAGGCGCTGATGGAGCCGAATAACTTCGTCGAGCATTTCATCGACTCCAGCGGCGTGGTGTCGTGGCGCTTCTTCAGCGCTAAAGCCGATTACGAATTCGTCGAGTGGGACTTCTCCAGCGAAGGCGAACAGGCCAACGCCGAGGAAGCCGCGACCCTGTTCGGTATTCTCGAGGCCATGGGCAAAGAAGCCTATATGGCGGTGTACGAACACCTGGGCGCCACGGCCTGCCGCATCCTGGTGCCGGGCTATTCGGAGATCTACCCGGTTGAGGACCTGATCTGGGACAACACCAACAAGGCGCTGCTGTTCCGCGCGGACATCCTCAACCTGCACAGCCTGAATGATCGCGGCTTGAAATCCCTGCTGCGCAACCTGGAAAACAGCGATGTTGACGATTACACCGATATCACCACGCTGATCGGCGTCGAGTTCGACGACAACACGGTGTGGGGCCAGCTGACGATTCTGGAGCTGAAGCTGCTGATCCACCTGGCACTGAAGAAGTACGACGACGCTAAGGAGCTGACGGAGACCTTCCTGCAGTACAACGACAACACCGTCGAGCGCGGTCTGTTCTATCAGGCACTGAATGCCGCGCTGGAAGTACAGATGGACAGCGAGCTGGAGATGAGCGACTTCGAGCCGAACTTCCGCCGCATGTTTGGCAATGAGCGCATGGACGCAGTACTGGGCTCACTGGACGGCAGCGTGCGCTTCCACGGGCTGATGCCAACCAACATGCAGCTGGAAGGGCTGGACCGTCACCTGCGCCTGATTGAAAGCTACAAGAAGCTGCATGCCGCGCGGGCCCAGGCAGTGCTGGGCTGACCGCTTGAATAACCTGCAAGCTGGCGCAGCTCGTGGGGCTGCCCGACGTGCTCAGACGGATTGAGGTGCAAGATGCTGCAATCAGCAGATGAGGTGTCACGGGTGATCGAGATGGCCTGGGAAGATCGCACCCCATTTGAGGCCATTGAGGTGCAGTTTGGCCTGCCCGAAGCGCAGGTGATCGCCTTGATGCGGCGCCACCTCAAACCGAGCAGCTTCAAACTGTGGCGTGAACGGGTCAGTGGTCGGCAGACCAAGCACCTGCAGCTGCGTGACCCGCAGGTGTCACGGGCGTATTGCCCAAGCCAATACAAGCCGCGTTAGCGCCTAACCAGGCGCCTTAAGGGGCTGCGGCCAGCATGGCCTGGTTACGCCCGGCGTGCTTGGCCTTGTAGAGCAGGCGATCAACCTGCTCGAGGAAGGCCTGAGGCGTGTCGAGCGGGCCCGGTGTCAGGGTGCCTACACCGAGGCTCAGGGTCAGCCATGCACTGACGCGCGAATGCGCGTGGTGAATCTGCTGCTCATGAATCAGCTGGCGGCAGCGCTCGGCAACCTGGGCCGCCGCCTGGGCATCGGTTTCCGGCAGCAGCAGAACAAACTCCTCACCGCCATAGCGGGCCATCAGGTCACGCGGGCGCACGGCGGCGGCGCTCAAGGCCCGAGCAACGCCTTTCAGGCAATCATCGCCCTGGATATGCCCGTAGTGATCGTTGTATTCCTTGAAGTAGTCGATATCCAGCAGGATCAGTGACAGCGGCTGACCGGTACGCTGAGCGTTGCTCCACTCCAGCTGTAAGCGGCTGTCGAACATGCGTCGGTTGGCCACGCCGGTGAGGCCGTCGAGGTAGGAGAGCTCTTCCAACTGTTGCTGCAATTGCTGCAGCTGCTGTTCGGTCTGCTTACGCTCGCTGATGTCGAACATAAAGCCAATCAGCGACTCCACCTCGCCCGCTTCATTACGCAGCACGTGCACCACATCGCGAATCCACACATAACCGCCATCTCGGGTCAGGGCGCGGTAGTCAGCCTCATGGTCGGTGCCCGCCTGGGACTGCGACACACAGAAGGCCACAACGCTGTCGCGGTCTTCGGGATGCATACGCTCTGCCCAGTCGTTGGCGCTGACCCAGCTGGCCTGCGGCCAACCGAGTAGGGTTTCGATCTGCGGGCCGATATAGGCGAAGGTCATGCTCGCCCAGTCGATCTTCCAGGGGATGGCCTTGGTCGACTCCAGCAGGGTCTTGTACACCGCGCTTTCGGTGCTGTTCGAGTCGGTCATGGCAGGCAATCCGGACGGCTGATAGCTGAGGTTGTAACCAAGATCAGCGGGCGGCGCAACACTGGCCGGGCTGACTGGTCAGTGCTGCCGCAGAATGCACAAGGGCCGCTAATGCGGCCCTTGTGGGTTACTCCGAGGTGCGATCAGGCATGCACCTGGGATGGGTCACGACGGCTGTCGGGGCCGTTCATCAGCGCGGCACCGGTGGTTTCATCCATGGCCTGCTGCAGGGCCTTCTTGCGCTTCTCTTCGGCACGGTGGGCGAAGAACCACACCAGGAAGGTGGCGAAGGACACTGCCAGCAGGATCAGGCTGGCCACGGCGTTGATTTCCGGCTTCACGCCCAGACGCACGGCAGAGAAGACTTCCATCGGCAAAGTCGTGGAACCTGGACCGGAGACGAAGCTGGCGAGTACCAGATCGTCCAGCGACAAGGCAAAGGACATCATGCCGCCGGCCGCCAACGAAGGCGCAATCATCGGGATGGTGATCAGGAAGAACACCTTCCACGGTTTGGCGCCCAGGTCCATGGCCGCTTCTTCGATGGACAGGTCCAGCTCACGCAGACGCGACGACACCACCACGGCCACATAGGCCGAACAGAAGGTGGTGTGAGCGATCCAGATGGTCAGCACACCACGCTCAGCAGGCCAGCCGATCAGCTGGGCCATGGCCACGAATAGCAGCAGCAGCGATAGACCGGTGATCACCTCAGGCATTACCAGCGGCGCGGTGACCAGGCCACCGAACAGCGTACGCCCCTTGAAGCGAGTGACGCGGGTCAGCACGAAGGCGGCCATAGTGCCCAGCGCTACGGCGGCAATCGCGGTGTAGCAGGCGATTTCCAACGAGCGCATGACCGAGTTCATCAGCTGGGTGTTGTCCAGCAGACCCATGTACCACTTCAGCGACCAGCCGCCCCACACCGTTACCAGCCGCGAGGCGTTGAACGAGTAGATGACCAGAATCAGCATGGGCAGGTAGATAAAGGTCAGGCCGGCCCACAGCATGAAGTTGGAGAAACTGAAACGCTTCATGGTCGACCCTCCATCTCTTTCGCTTGGTTACGGTTAAACAGGATGATGGGCACGATCAGGATCGCCAGCATCACCACCGCCAAGGCAGAGGCTACAGGCCAGTCGCGGTTGTTGAAGAACTCTTGCCACAGCACCTTACCAATCATCAGGGTTTCGGGGCCGCCCAGCAGTTCCGGAATCACGAACTCACCCACCACCGGGATAAACACCAGCATGCAGCCGGCGATGATGCCGTTCTTGGCCAACGGCACGGTGATTTTCCAGAAGCTGTTATAGGTGCTCGAACCCAGATCCGCGGCCGCTTCCAGCAAGCTCTGGTCGTGTTTCACCAGGTTGGCGAACAGCGGCAGAATCATGAAGGGTAGGTACGAATAAACGATACCGATGTACACCGCCAAGTTGGTGTTGAGGATCTGCAACGGCTCGTTGATCAACCCCAACCACATCAGGAAGCCATTGAGCAGGCCGTTGTTGCTGAGAATACCCATCCAGGCGTACACGCGGATCAGGATGGCCGTCCAGGTCGGCATCATGATCAGCAGCAACAGGACCATCTGCTTGTCCTTGTCGGCGCGGGCAATCGCATACGCCATCGGGAAGCCGATGACCAAACACAACAAGGTGCTGACCGCGGCCATTTTCAGGGAGCCCAGGTAAGCAGCCAGGTACAACGCATCTTCGCTGAGGAAGATGTAGTTACCCAGGTTGAGTACCAGGGTGAATTTGTTTTCCACCCAGGTGTACACGTCGGTGTACGGCGGGATGGCCACGTCGGCTTCGGCGAAGCTGATCTTCAGAACAATGAAGAACGGCAACATAAAGAACAGGAACAGCCAGAGGAACGGCACCCCGATAACCAGGTGCCGGCCCTTGGGCATACGGCGGCTGATGCTTCGGATAATGTTCATGAGCGCAATGCCACCCCGCTATCGTCCTCCCACCAGACGAACACTTCATCGTCCCAGGTAGGTCGGGCGCCACGCCGCTCGGCGTTGGCAACGAAGGATTGCACCACTTTGCCGCTTGGCAGCAGCACGTGGAATACCGAGTGGCCGCCGAGGTAGGCGATGTCATGCACGGTGCCGCGCGACCAGTTGTATTCGCAGGTCGGTTGCTCGGTGGTGACGATCAACTTCTCCGGGCGAATCGCGTAGGTGATGCTCTTATCCTGCACCGAGGTGCTGACGCCGTGGCCAACGTAGATGTTGCGTTCCAGATCCGGGCTGGCGATCAGTGCATGGCCTTCCATGTCCTCGACCACCTGGCCTTCGAACAGGTTGACGTTGCCGATAAATTCGCAGACCAGGCGGCTGGTCGGGGTTTCGTAGATGTCCACCGGACTGCCGATTTGGGCGATCCAGCCCAGGTGCATGATGGCAATACGCTGGGCCATGGTCATGGCCTCTTCCTGGTCGTGGGTCACCATGACGCAGGTTACGCCGACGCGCTCGATGATCTCGACAAGCTCAAGCTGCATCTGCGAGCGCAGCTTCTTGTCCAAAGCACCCATAGGTTCGTCGAGCAGCAACAGTTTCGGGCGCTTGGCCAGCGAACGGGCCAGAGCCACACGCTGACGCTGACCACCAGACAACTGGTGCGGCTTGCGCTTGGCGTACTGGGTCATGTGCACCAGTTTGAGCATCTCGTCGACGCGGGCGTCGATTTCAGCCTTAGGCAGTTTGTCCTGCTTGAGGCCGAAGGCGATGTTGTCAGCCACGCTCATGTGCGGGAACAGCGCGTAGGACTGGAACATCATGTTGATCGGCCGCTCGTAGGGCGGCAGGTCGGTGATGTCGACACCGTCCAGAATGATGCGCCCTTCTGTCGGTCGCTCGAAGCCGGCAAGCATGCGCAGCAGGGTCGATTTACCCGAGCCGGAACCGCCGAGCAGGGCGAAGATTTCGCCTTTGTTGATGGTCAGCGAAACGTCATCAACGGCGATGGTTTCATCAAATTTCTTGGTTACGCGCTCGATCTTGACCAGCACCTCTTTCGGTTGCTGATCACCCTCGAGAACCTTTTTATAGGCACTGGAAGCAACTGCCATTACCAAAACTCCCGCAAATAATGGGTCGTGGACCCGAATAAAATCTGCCGCGCATCACGCAGCGGGCCGTACGGTCAGGCAAAGCCTGCCGTACGCTGTGTTTCAGCTTCCGCTTACTGGCCTGACTTAATCTTCGACCAGGCGCGCGTCATCGCACGCTGGATCTTCGGAGGCAGCTCAGCAGAGATGTAGAGACGGTCCAGCACGGCTTGCGCTGGATAGACCGACGGATCGTTACGCACTTCCTGATCCATCAGTTCGCCCGCCTTGAGGTTCGGGTTGGCGTAACCCACATAGTCACTGACCTTGGCGATCACCGCAGGGTCAAGCAAGTAGTTGATGAAGGCATGCGCTTCCTTGACGTTCTTCGCATCGGCCGGAATGGCCATCAGGTCGAACCACAGGTTGGCGCCTTCCTTGGGAATACTGTAGGCAATCTCGATGCCTTTACCGGCTTCTTCAGCGCGCGCCGCTGCTTGGAATACGTCGCCGGAATAACCGAATGCCACACAGATGTCGCCGTTGGCCAGGTCGCCGATGTACTTCGAGGAATGGAAGTAGGTGACGTAAGGACGCACGGCCATCAGCTTGGCTTCGGCTTTCTGATAGTCCTCGGCATTGGTGCTGCGTGGGTCAAGGCCCAGGTAGTTAAGGACGGCCGGGAACATCTCGTCGGGCGAATCCATGAAGGCCACACCGCAGGCGTTGAGCTTCTTCAGGTTCTCTGGCTCGAAGAGCATGGCCCAGGAGTCGATCTCGTCGACGCCGAGTACTTCTTTGACCTTGGCCACGTTGTAGCCAATGCCATTGGTGCCCCACAGGTAGGGCACCGAATACAGGTTGCCAGGATCGTTGACCTCCAGCTGCTTGAGCAGCGCGGGATCAAGGTTCTCCCAGTTCGGCAGCAGACTGCGGTCGAGCTTCTGGAACGCGCCCGCTTTGATCTGCTTGCCAAGGAAATGGTTGGACGGCACCACGATGTCGTAGCCGGAACGGCCCGCCAGCAGTTTGCCTTCCAGGGTTTCATTGGAGTCGAACACGTCATACATGGCTTTGATGCCAGTAGCCTTCTGGAAGTCGGCCAGGGTGGTTTCGCCGATGTAGTCAGACCAGTTGTAGACATTGACTACGGGTTCAGCGGCTTGCACAGCGCTGATGCTGACGGCGGCGGCCAGCAGGCCAGCCAGAAGTGGGGTACGACGCATAGGAGCTTCCTTATTGTTGTGGGTGAATGCGGCGGAGCAACCCGCCGCACACCGTTAGGTCTATGGCATTACTTACCCGATTTGATCTTGGTCCAGCTGCGGTTCATCGCGCGTTGCGCGTTAGCTGGCAGATCCGGGAAGGTGTAGATCTTGGCCATGGTGGCCGCGTCCGGGTAAATGCCCGGGTCGTTGCGCAGCACTTCGTCGACCAGCGGAGTAGCCGCCGCGTTGCCGTTCGGGAACTGCACGAAGTTGGTGATGTTGGCCATGACTTCTGGCTTCATCAGGTAGTTGAGGAACACGTGAGCGGCTTCGACGTTTTTCGCATCAGCCGGGATGGCCATCATGTCGAAGAAGCTACCAGCACCTTCTTTCGGGATGCTGTAGGAGATGTTCACGCCGTTCTTGGCTTCTTCAGCGCGGGACTTGGACTGGTACAGGTCGCCCGAGTAGCCGATGGCCACACAGATGTTGCCGTTGGCCAGGTCACCGATGTACTTGGAGCTGTGGAAGTAGGAGGTCGAGGAACGGATCGAAAGGAACAGTTCTTCGGCTTTCTTCAGCTCGGCAGCATTGGTGCTATCGGATTTGAAGCCCAGGTAGTTAAGGGCTGCCGGGAGGATTTCGGTCGGTGAATCGAGGAAGGACACACCGCAGTCTTTCAGCTTGGCGATGTTTTCTGGTTTGAACACCAGGTCCCAGGAATTGACCGGTGCGTCTTCGCCCAGAGCCGCTTTAACCTTGTCGACGTTGTAACCGATGCCGATGGTGCCCCACATGTAAGGGATCGAGTACTGATTGCCCGGATCGCTTGGGTCGAGGGCCTTGAGCAGGCTCTTGTCGAGGTTTTCCCAGTTTGGCAGCTTGGACTTATCCAGCTTCTGGAACACACCGGCCTTGATCTGCTTGGCCAGGAATGGGTTGGACGGTACCACGATGTCGTAACCGGAGCTGCCGGCCAGCAGTTTGGCTTCCAGGGTTTCGTTGCTGTCAAAGACGTCGTAGACGACCTTGATACCAGTTTCCTTCTGGAAGTTGTCGAGGGTGTCTTCTGCGATGTAGTCGGACCAGTTGTAAACGTGCAGGACCTTGTCATCCGCGTGTGCGGCACTCACTACGGCCCCAGCAAGGGACAACGCGAGAAGGGTTTTGCCGAATGTGTTCATGCGTACAGCTCCTGTTGTTGTAGTCGTTTTCCGGAAGATGCGCAGCCATCTGCAGCACCTTCCGGTGAGCCTGACCTACGCATTGGCGCAGTCTGGCAAGGTCACCACCCGTTGACAACTTTCAGACGTAAGCATCTGAAACCAAAGGTAATTGAACCTTAAACCAGCACCTCTGCGGCAGTCAGGTCGAGGCATTTACGGGCCTTTTCAACCAGTTCGTCGATTTCCGCGTGGCTGATTACCAGCGGCGGCGAGATGATCATGGTGTCGCCCACGGCGCGCATGATCAGCCCGTTATTAAAGCAGTGACCGCGGCAGATCATGCCAACGCCGACATCTCCGGCAAAACGTTGGCGGCTTGCCTTGTCCTGCACCAACTCAATGGCGCCCAACATGCCAACGCCACGCACTTCACCCACCAGCGGGTGATCGGCCAGTTCACGCAAACGCTTTTGCAAATACGGTGCCGTTTCTGCCTTGACGCGCTCAACAATCTTTTCTTCGCGCAGAATCCGCAGGTTTTCCAGCGCCACAGCCGCCGCAACCGGGTGCCCGGAATAAGTGAAACCGTGGTTGAAGTCACCGCCCTGGTTGAGAACCTCGACGATATCGTCGCGCACGATCAGCCCGCCCATGGGGATGTAGCCACTGGTCAGGCCTTTGGCGATGGTCATCATGTGCGGCGTATTACCGAAGTAATCGCTACCGAACCACTCGCCGGTACGGCCAAAACCGCAGATCACTTCATCGGCAACAAACAGAATGTCGTACTTGGCGAGGATCTCGCGAATACGCGGCCAGTAGCTGTCCGGCGGGATGATCACGCCGCCCGCGCCCTGGATCGGCTCGGCAATAAAGGCGGCAACATTCTCTTCGCCGACTTCGAGGATCTTCTGCTCCAGCTGGTCAGCGGCCCAGATACCGAACGCTTCGGGGCTCATATCGCCGCCTTCACCGAACCAGTACGGCTGCGGGATGTGCACGATGCCCGGAATCGGCAGGTCGCCCTGCTCATGCATGTACTTCATGCCGCCCAGGCTGGCGCCAGCCACGGTAGAGCCGTGGTAACCGTTAACCCGGCTGATAATGACCTTCTTGTTTGGCTGCCCCTTGATCGCCCAGTAATGGCGCACCATCCGCAGCATGGTGTCGTTGCCTTCCGAACCTGAACCGGTGAAGAACACGTGGTTCATGCCGGCCGGAGCCAGCTCAGAAATCGCCTTGGCCAGCTCCAGCGCGGGCGGCGTGGCGGTCTGGAAGAACATGTTGTAGTAGGGCAGCTCTTGCATCTGTTTCGCGGCGGCGTCTGCCAGTTCCTTGCGACCATAACCAATCGCCACACACCAGAGCCCGGCCATGGCATCGAGGATCTTGTTGCCCTCGCTGTCCCACAGGTACACCCCGTCGGCCTTGGTGATGATGCGCGGCCCATTTTCCGCCAGCTGTTTGAAATCGCTGAACGGCGCGAGGTGGTGTTCGCGGCTCATGGCCTGCCACTCGCGGGTTTTCGGGTTGGTCACTTGACTGTTCATAACAACACCTTGATTACACAGGCCGCGTATTGCCGCAGCCCCAGAAAATTCTTGGTGGCGGCTGGCGCAGGGATCACCCACGCCAGCCGCCTGAGGGTTACACCGACAGCAGCAGGAACTCACGCTCCCAGGAGCTGATGACCCGCTTGTAGTTTTCGTGCTCGGCGCGCTTCACCGCGACGTAGCCGCGCATGAATTTTTCACCCAGGAACTTCTCTGCATCCTTACAGGCTTCCATGCGTTCCAGCGCGTGCTCGATGGTGATCGGCAGACGCAGGTTACGGCGCTCGTAAGCACGGCCTTTGACCGGCGCGCTTGGCTTGAAGTCGCCGACCATGCCCATGTAGCCACACAGCAGCGAAGCCGCCAGCACCAGATAAGGGTTGGCGTCGGCACCGGCCAGACGGTTTTCCACGCGGCGGTTCTGCGGCGTGGCTTCCGGTACGCGCAGACCCACGGTGCGGTTCTCTTCGCCCCACTCGACGTTCACCGGCGCCGAGGTATCCGGCAGGAAGCGGCGGAACGAGTTGACGTTAGGTGCGAACAGCGGCAGCAGCTCGGGGATGTATTTCTGCAGGCCACCGATGTGCAGCATGAACAGTTCGCTCATGCTGCCATCCGGGTTGGAGAACAGGTTCTTGCCGGTTTTGATGTCAACCACGCTCTGGTGGATGTGCATCGCGCTGCCTGGCTGATCAGTGATCGGCTTGGCCATAAAGGTCGCGGCCACATCGTGCTTGAGCGCCGCTTCACGCATGGTGCGCTTGAACACGGTGATCTGGTCGGCCAGGTGCAGGGCCTCGCCATGACGGAAGTTAATTTCCATCTGCGCCGGGCCGTCTTCGTGAATCAGCGTGTCGAGGTCCAGGCCCTGGATTTCACACCAGTCGTAGACGTCTTCAAACAGCGGATCGAATTCGTTGGCGGCATCGATGGAAAACGACTGACGGCCCACTTCCGGACGCCCGGAACGGCCCATCGGCGCGACCAGCGGGAAGTCCGGGTCACTGTTGCGCTTGGTCAGGTAGAACTCCATTTCCGGCGCGACGATTGGCTTCCAGCCCTTGTCCGCGTAGAGCTTGAGCACATTCTTGAGAATATTGCGCGGCGACAGCTCGATCGGGTTGCCCTGCTTATCAAAGGTGTCGTGAATCACCATCGCAGTCGGCTCAATGGCCCAGGGCACGAGGAATACGGCGTTCTCGTCCGGGCGGCAGAACATATCGATGTCCGCTTCGTCGAGCAGGTCGTAATAGATGTCGTCCTCGACGTAGTCGCCGGTCACGGTCTGCAGCAGCACACTCTCGGGGAGGCGCATGCCCTTCTCGTCGAGGAACTTGTTGGTCGGCGAAATCTTGCCACGGGCAATGCCGGTAAGATCGCTGATCAGGCATTCAACTTCGGTGATTTTGCGTTCTTTCAGCCAGCTCGAAAGCTGGTCTAATTTGGTGCTCATAGAGACCTCAGGGTTGGTTAGAGCCGACTTATATATAGTCGGCTCAGCGTTGCCCCGCCGTCTTCCTGCAAGCCTCACCAAAGGCCTGGAAGATGGCGAGATAATTCGGGTTGGATCGTACCTGCCATTCAGGGTGCCATTGCACCCCCAATGCGAAGCTTTTGGCACCTTCGACGGAGAAGGCTTCGATCAACCCGTCAGGCGCCAGTGCTTCTACGCGAAGGCCCGGCGCCAGACGCTGAACGCCCTGGCCATGAATGGAATTGACTTGAATCTCGTCCGGCAAGCCGATGCCGGCGAGCAGCCCGCCCGGCTGCACATGCAGCGCGTGACGCAGGCCATATTGCTGTTCTGCGGGCAGGTCACTCGGCTCGCGGTGATCCATAAGCCCAGCAACCTCGTGTACACGCTGGTGCAGCGCGCCACCGAAGGCCACATTCATCTCCTGAAAGCCACGGCAAATGCCAAGCACCGGGATACCGGCGGCAATTGCTGCTTTAATCAAGGGAAGGGTTGTACTGTCACGCGCCGGGTCATGGGCTGTGCCGGGTTCGCTGGCGTCGCCAGCGTAGTGGTGCGGTTCGACGTTGGATGGCGAGCCGGTAAAAACCAGGCCATCGAGGTGCTGCAGCAGGTAAGCCTGATCCAGTTGCTCACCCAGCGCAGGAATGATCACTGGCATACCGCCAACCACCTGTACGATGGCCTGCAAGTATTTATCGCCTGCGGTGTGGTAGATGTTGTGCCCGATCTGCTTGGTGCAGGCACTAACGCCGATAATCGGCTGGCGCGACATGAGACACCCGTTTTATTGCTGTTATGGGTTTCGACCGAGCTTAGCCTTGTTCATTTTTTTTCACAATAGTCATGTAAAAAATTGAACACACCCGACTGAGCACCCCGGCAGGCAAGGCTTTGAGGAGGGCTGCACTGCCCTGTAATGCCCTAAAACTGGCCATCAAGCACCCTTTTGGGGCAAAATGCGCCTCTCTTGACAGCACCAGGTGTTTAAGATTGACTCACACCTGTGCAGTTGCATGATTGATATTTTTAACAAAAAAGGTGTTGCATCATGTCGGTACCCCCGCGTGCCGTTCAGCTTAACGAAGCGAACGCGTTCCTTAAGAAACATCCTGAGGTCCTGTTCGTCGACCTTCTGATCGCAGATATGAATGGTGTGGTGCGCGGCAAGCGTATCGAGCGTGCGAGCCTGCATAAGGTTTACGAGCGCGGCATTAATCTCCCGGCGTCCCTTTTCGCCCTCGATATCAACGGCTCAACAGTGGAAAGCACTGGTCTGGGTCTGGATATCGGTGACGCTGACCGGGTCTGCTTTCCCATCCCCAACACCCTGAGCAATGAGCCTTGGCAGAAGCGCCCAACTGCGCAACTGTTGATGACCATGCACGAAATGGAAGGCGAGCCGTTCTTTGCCGACCCACGGGAAGTGTTGCGTCAGGTGGTGGCGAAGTTCGACGAACTGGGCCTTACGATTTGCGCAGCCTTTGAACTTGAGTTCTACCTGATCGACCAAGCCAACGTGAACGGCCGGCCGCAGCCACCGCTGTCGCCGCTGTCAGGCAAGCGCCCACAGTCGACCCAGGTGTACCTGATTGACGACCTCGACGAATACGCCGAGTGCCTGCAGGACATCCTTGAAGGCGCCAAAGAGCAGGGCATTCCTGCTGACGCCATCGTCAAGGAAAGCGCCCCGGCCCAGTTCGAAGTGAACCTGCACCACGTGGCAGACCCGATCAAGGCCTGCGACCACGCGCTGCTGCTCAAGCGCCTGGTGAAAAACATCGCTTACGACCATGAGATGGACACCACCTTCATGGCCAAACCGTACCCCAACCAGGCGGGTAACGGTCTGCATGTTCACATTTCGATTCTCGACAAGCAGGGCAACAATATCTTCGCCTGCGATGACCCCGAGCAGAATGACGCCTTGCGCCATGCCATCGGCGGCGTATTGGAAACCATGCCCGCGTCAATGGCGTTCCTCTGCCCGAACGTCAACTCCTACCGTCGTTTCGGCGCGCAGTACTACGTGCCGAACTCGCCATGCTGGGGCATCGACAACCGCACCGTGGCCTTGCGTGTGCCGAACGACACAGCCGACGCGGTGCGCATCGAACATCGCGTTGCCGGTGCCGATGCCAACCCGTACCTGCTGATGTCAGCCGTGCTGGCGGGCGTTCACCATGGCCTGACCAACAAGATCGAGCCAAACGCCCCCGTAGAAGGCAACTCCTACGAGCAGAACGAGCAGAGCCTGCCGAACAACCTGCGCGATGCCCTGCGCGAGCTGGACGACAGTGAAGTGCTGGCTCGTTATATCGACCCGAAATACATCGACATCTTCGTCGCCTGTAAGGAAAGCGAGTTGGCCGAGTTTGAAAACTCGATCTCCGACCTCGAATACAACTGGTACTTGCACACGGTTTGATGCAACACCCAACGCCGGCCATTGAGCCGGCGTTTTTTATGGCCCTGGCCATTTTATTCCGCGCGTTGCGCAGCCCTGCCGCTTATTCACGCCCCGGCGTGATGACGGACAGATTGCGCCGCGCGTTTCAGTTGACGCGACATCACCCTACTCAGGAGACCTCCATGCCTCGCCTGTTTGCCGCATTGCTACTTGCCTTGACGCCCATGCTGGCCAGCGCCGAAGAGGTGATTCGCGTCTACAACTGGAACGACTACATCGCCCCGCAGGTGCTGAAAGACTTCGAGGCCGAAACCGGCATCCGCGTCGACTACCACACCTACAGCACCGCTGAAGAGTTGGCGGCGGTTCTGGCAACCGGTGAAGCCATTGATGTTGCCGTGCCGTCGCACGACGCCCTGCCAGCGATGATCAAGAGCGGCACCCTGCAACCGCTGGATTTCAGCCTGCTGCCCAACCGCAAGCACCTCGACAAGCAGCTGCTCAGTACCTTGGTCGCCCTTGACCCCGCCAATCGCCATGCAGTGCCCTACCTATGGGGCGCGGTCGGGCTGGCGATCAACACGCCGCAGGCCGAAGCAGCCTTTGGCGGCCCACTGCCCAATAGCTGGAGCCTGCTATTTGATGCGGAGCAAAGTGCGCGCCTCGCCAGTTGCGGCATTAGCGTGCTGGACGCTCCTGACGAAACCTTGACGCTGCTGCTCAACTATCAGGGCCGCAGCCTGGCGCGTAGCGCACCGAGCCGTATCGAACGGTCCAGCCGTGTCTTGGATGGTTTGCGGCCGAGCCTGCGCTACGTCGACAGCGAGCGCTACATCGAGGACCTCAACCAGGGCAAGTTGTGTGTAGCCATGGCCTGGGTCGGTGATGCCTTGGCCGCCGCGGATGCCGGGCAGCCCGTGCGCTTTTTAGTGCCGGATGAAGGCTCGATCCTGTTTATCGACAACCTGGTGATTCCCAGCAGCGCCACGCGCGTCGATCTGGCGCATCGTTTTATCGATTACCTGATGCAGCCCAAGGTGGCGGCATTGATCACCGCCGAAACCCTGTACCCCAGTGGCAATGCCGACTCCCGCGAGTTTCTTGACGAAGCCCTGCGCAACCAGCCCGACCTCTACCCGGACCGCGATACCAAACGCCGCTTGCATCCGCTGGAAACCCTGCCAGAAAAGCACAGCGCAACGCGCGACGCCGTGTGGACGCGCTTTCGGGATGGCAGTTGAGTGATGCGAAAAGAGCCCGGGGATGATCCGGGCTCCTGAAAAAGCCGACAGCAACGCGGCCGTTACTTGACCAGCTGACGCCAGGCTTTCAGCGAACCAATGGTCAGCAGCTGCGCCTTGCGCGCCTCTAGCACGTCCGGATCGATGGACTGATTGGCCAGCTCCACCAACTTGTTGAGCTCGCCATACAGGCGATCGACCTCGGGTACCTCCAGCACACCACGCGCCAGGTGCAACCAAACCAGCAGACGCTCGATACGTGGCAGCTGCTCGGCAAGGTCTTCCGGCTGCTGCACATAACGCCGCAGCTGCAGGGCCTCGCCTTCATCCGCAACCAGAGTCGGCAGCCAGTTGCCCAAGGGCGCTGCGCCCTGACGATTGCCCCGGTTGTTACGCTCCACCGTCCAGCTGCGCGCCAGCAACCAGCGCGACAGGTTCAACGAAAATAGCCCCCAGCGATTACCCAGCAACTCGGCAGCGAACAACGCCGGTGCATTCTTGCGCAGACTGTCATTGTCCTGGCCGGCCAGAACACGTGGGCGCCACTCCAACAACAGGGCATCCAGTAGCTCGCGCAGCGCATGACTGCTGGCGCGCGGCGCCGCCTGGCCCAGACTGCCGAGCAATGCACGCAGACCGATCAGTTGCTCCAGCCAATCGACCAGCAAACGCCAGTGGCCATTAAAGCGGTACTGTTCGGCCAGGCGTTGGCTGCTGCCCAGTAGGTGCCAGGCCAGTGCCGCAACGCTGTCATCCAGGCTGGTTTGCGCAGTCAGGCTCGGCGCCGGCAGATTCAGGCTGTAGCTGCCGGCATCGAACAGGCGATAACCGCGCTCGGCCTTGCTGATATCGCAGGGCATCAACGCCAGGTCGGCCGCCAACTCAGCGGCCAGCTCCAGCAATGCCTCAGGCTCACCCTGGCGCAGCTCCAGCTCCAGCTCACAGATTTCCTCTTCGCCTTCACCAGCAATCACCTTACCGAGGTCCAGCGCCGCCTCAATCACCACCTTGGCCTTGCCGCGACCCCAGGCGATTTCCGCCTTCTCACGGATAAAGTCCGTGGTGAAGATCGGCATCAGCTGTTTCTTGTCCAGGTCGGCCAAGGCCGCCGGCCAGCAGCTGTCATCGAGTTTTTTCAGGTCCAGCTTGGCCTTGGCCAGGTTCCAATCCCACTCATTGCGCTCGGACAAACCGGCCACGCTCTGCCCGCGGGTTTTCAGGGTCTGGATGAACTGCTCGCCGTCACGGCGCACGCGCAGGGCGACCTTGGCCGCCGCGAGGTCACGCTCAGGGGTATCGAAGTACTGATTGAACAGTTCGCGCTGCTCCCAACCACTCTTGTTGCGCTTCTTCAGCAACGGGTGATCACGCAGGGCGGCCAGGGTTTCACGGCTAACCCGCAGTTTGATTTCGGTTTCTTTGTTCATGATGGTGGGAATCAACGCCTACTATGAAATTGTGACAGTCCGATTACATGCGCTGGCGACCCTGCGGACTGATCCGTATACTTGCCGCCTTCTTAACGCCGGGGTTCACCCTATGCCAGTCAATCCATTTGCCAGCCTGTTTGGCCGTTCACCGATTGGGCCGATGCAAAAACACTTTGCTAAAGCCCACGAGTGCGCAGCCAATCTGGTGCCTTTCTTCGAAGCCGTGATGGTTGAAGATTGGGCCAAGGTGGAACAGGTACAACAGGAAATGGCCAGCCTCGAACATGAGGCCGACAAGCTCAAGAAAAGCGTGCGTTTGCACCTGCCCAAGAGCCTGTTCCTGCCCGTACCGCGCTCGGATCTGCTTGAGCTGCTGAGTGTACAGGACAAAGTCGCCAACCGCGCCAAGGACATCGCCGGCCTTATGCTGGGCCGCGAAATGGCCATTCCACAGGCTC
Organism: Pseudomonas sp. 9AZ; assembly: GCF_902506525.1. Classification (NCBI taxonomy): domain Bacteria; kingdom Pseudomonadati; phylum Pseudomonadota; class Gammaproteobacteria; order Pseudomonadales; family Pseudomonadaceae; genus Pseudomonas; species Pseudomonas sp. 9AZ. Next base: position 2,089,761 of record NZ_LR733840.1, on the reverse strand, counting down.
TGCAGCCGCTGATGCGGGCCTTTGTGCAGCGCACTGTAGATGCCAGCGCACAAGCGCTGAAAGCCATGAACGAGCTCGACGAGCTGTTGGAAACCGGCTTCGGTGGCCGTGAAGCGGCGCTGGTCGAATCCATGGTCATGGAGCTGGAACAAATCGAACGCGATACCGACAAGATGCAAATCGAAGTGCGGCGTGCGCTGTTCAAACTGGAAAAGGACCTTCCCGCTGTCGATGTGATGTTCCTCTACAAGATCATCGAATGGATCGGCGACGTAGCCGACCGTGCCGAACGTGTCGGCAACCGACTGGAACAACTGCTGGCGCGCTAAGCGCCAGTGTCCTTTCTGGAATCTACGGATTAATTATTTATGTCTTTGATTGCGGACTACGGCCTCGTATTGCTGCTGCTTGCCTGTCTCTTTGGTTTTTTCATGGCCTGGGGTGTGGGCGCCAACGACGTGGCCAACGCCATGGGTACTTCGGTCGGCTCTAAAGCCCTGACCATCAAACAGGCGATCCTGATCGCCATGGTCTTCGAGTTCGCCGGCGCCTACCTTGCCGGCGGTGAGGTGACCGAAACCATCAAGAGCGGCATTGTCGATGCGTCGATGATCAGCCCGGACCTGATGGTGCTGGGCATGATGTCGGCCCTGCTGGCGGCCGGCACCTGGCTGCTGGTGGCGTCGACCAAGGGCTGGCCGGTGTCGACCACTCACTCCATCGTCGGCGCAGTCATCGGCTTCGCAGCCGTTGGTGTGTCCATGGACGCGGTGCACTGGGACGGCGTGGGTCCCATCGTCGCCAGCTGGGTGGTGTCCCCAGTGCTGTCGGGTATCGTCGCCTTTGGCCTGTTCGTCAGCGTACAGAAGCTGATTATCGACACCGATAATCCCTTCCTCAACGCCAAACGCTTCGTGCCGCTGTACATGTTTGCCACCGGCTTCATGGTAAGCATCATGACCCTGACCAAAGGCCTCAAGCACATTGGCCTGGACCTCTCCACGACCGAGGGCTTCTTCCTGTCGCTCGGTGTCGGTGGCCTGATCATGCTGCTGGGCATCGTCCTGCTTAGCCGAATCAAGATCGATGTCGAAGCAGACAAAGACTTCCACTACGCCAGCGTGGAGAAAGTCTTCGCCGTGCTGATGATCTTCACCGCATGCGCCATGGCCTTCGCCCACGGCTCCAACGACGTAGCCAACGCCGTAGGCCCACTGGCGGCCATTGTCGGGGTGATCCAGTCCGGTGGCGAAATGGCCGTTGGCGCCAAATCGGCCGTACCCGGCTGGGTATTGCTGCTCGGCGCCGTGGGTATCGTCATTGGCCTAGCCACCTACGGCTACAAGGTGATCGCGACCATCGGCAAGGAAATCACCGAGCTGACCCCAAGCCGTGGTTTTGCCGCTGAACTGGCCACCGCCACCACCGTGGTTGGCGCCTCGGCCATCGGCCTGCCGGTGTCCACCACCCACACCCTGGTCGGTGCGGTACTCGGTGTCGGCCTGGCGCGCGGCATTGGCGCGCTGAACCTTGGCGTGATTGGCAAGATCTTTATGTCCTGGCTGATCACCCTGCCCGTGGGTGCTGCGCTGTCGATTCTTTTCTTCTACATCCTGCGCGGCGTTTTCCTCTAAACACCCGCTGCACGGTTTTATCTGCGCAGGCGATGGCCCTATGATGGGTCTCGCTTGCGGAGATGACCGATGCCCCTGCCTTCTTTCAAAGACCAATTCGCCGCCCTGATCGCCGCGCCATCGGTGAGCTGCACCCAGGCGCATTGGGACCAGTCCAACCGCGCCGTTATTGAGCTGCTAGCAAGCTGGCTCGGCGACCTCGGTTTCGCCTGCGATATGCAGCAAGTCGCCCCCGGCAAATTCAATCTGCTTGCCAGCTATGGCAGCGGCCCTGGCGGCCTGGTGCTGGCCGGGCACAGCGACACCGTGCCATTCGACGCCGCGCTGTGGCAGACCGATCCGCTCAAGCTCACCGAAGTCGATGGCCGCTGGGTGGGCCTCGGCAGTTGCGACATGAAGGGCTTTTTCGCCCTGATCATCGAAGCCGTGCAACCCTTGCTGACGCAGCGTTTCCAACAGCCGCTGCTGATTCTCGCCACCTGCGATGAAGAGAGCTCGATGTCCGGGGCCCGCGCCCTGGCGCAAGCCGGACAGCCGCTGGGCCGTGCGGCAGTGATCGGCGAGCCGACCGGCCTCAAGCCCATCCGCCTGCACAAGGGCATTATGATGGAGCGCATCGATATTCTTGGGCAAAGCGGCCACTCTTCCGATCCGAGCCTCGGCCACAGCGCCCTGGAAGCCATGCAGGACGTGATGATCGAGCTGCGCGGCCTGCGTGCGCAGTGGCAGCGCGAGTACAACAATCCGCAATTCAGCGTGCCCACGCCGACCCTGAACTTCGGCTGCATCCACGGCGGCGACAACCCCAACCGCATCTGCGGCCAATGCTCGCTGGAATTCGACCTGCGCCCGCTGCCGGGCATGCAGCCAGAAGCCCTGCGCGCGGCGATCCGGCAGAAGCTGCAACCGTTAGCTGAGCAGCATCAGGTGAAGATCGATTTCGCCCCGCTGTTTCCCAGCGTGCCGCCCTTCGAGCAAAACGCCGACAGTGAGCTGGTGCGCATTGCCGAGCGCCTGACCGGACACAGCGCCACAGCGGTGGCATTTGCCACCGAAGCGCCTTATCTTCAGCAGCTTGGCTGCGAAACCCTGGTGCTCGGCCCTGGCGATATCGACTGCGCCCACCAGCCTGGCGAGTACCTGGAAATGTCACGTTTGCAGCCTACTGTGCGTCTGCTGCAACAGCTGATCGAACACTACTGCCTGCAAACCAAACAACCTGAGTCATCCGGAGGAGAGAACGCGTGAAGCTGCCCCAACTGCGACGATAAAACCGCTGCTCTCGGCTGCCGCCTGGCGCAACCTTGCGCCCTTCCCATGCGTTCCGTATTCGACACAGGTTCTTCAAGCAATGCACGACCACGTTAACTGGCTCCGCCACGCTTCGCCCTATATCAATGCCCACCGTGACTGCACCTTTGTGGTGATGCTGCCGGGCGAGGGTGTTGCCCACCCGAATTTCGGCAATATCGTCCACGACCTAGTGCTGCTGCACAGCCTCGGCGTACGCCTGGTACTGGTGCACGGCTCGCGCCCGCAGATCGAAGCACGCCTGGCCAACAACGGCCTCACTCCACGCTTTCACCGTGACCTGCGGATCACCGACAGCCCGACCCTGGAATGCGTGATCGATGCCGTCGGCCAGCTGCGCATCGCCATCGAAGCACGCCTATCGATGGACATGGCGCGCTCGCCGATGCAGGGCTCGCGCCTGCGCATTACTAGCGGTAACTTCGTCACTGCGCGGCCGATTGGCGTGGTCGATGGCGTCGACTATCACCACACCGGCGAAGTTCGCCGCATCGACCGCAAAGGCATCAATCGCCAGCTGGATGAGCGCAGCATCGTGTTGCTGTCGCCACTGGGTTATTCGCCTACCGGGGAGATCTTCAACCTCGCCTGCGAAGACGTCGCCACCCGCGCCGCCATCGACCTGGACGCAGACAAGCTGCTGCTGTTCGGCGCCGAGTGCGGCCTGCTCGACGAAGCCGGCAAGCTGGTGCGTGAACTGCGCCCGCAGCAGGTGCCCGCGCACCTGCTGCGCCTGGGCAGCAGCTACCAGGCTGAACTGCTGGATGCCGCCGCCGAAGCCTGCAAAGCCGGAGTACGCCGCAGCCATATCGTCAGTTATGCGGAAGACGGGGCATTGCTTAGCGAGCTGTTTACCCGCACCGGCAACGGCACTCTGGTGGCGCAGGAGCAGTTTGAATCGCTGCGCGAAGCGACAATCGAGGATGTTGGCGGGCTGATGGAGCTGATCACCCCGCTGGAAGACCAGGGCATTCTGGTGCGCCGCTCACGCGAGGTGCTGGAGCGTGAGATCGAGCAGTTCAGCATCGTCGAACGTGAAGGGCTGATCATCGCCTGCGCCGCGCTGTACCAGATTGCCGACTCGGATTTCGGCGAGCTGGCGTGCCTGGCGGTCAACCCAGCCTACCGCCATGGCGGACGCGGTGACGAGCTGCTCGAACGCATCGAGGAACGCGCCCGCGCCCAGGGCCTGAAAACACTCTTCGTACTTACCACGCGCACCGCACATTGGTTCCGCGAACGCGGCTTTATGCCCAGCAGTGTCGACCGCCTGCCAGCTGCGCGCGCCTCGCTGTACAACTACCAGCGCAACTCGCAGGTGTTTGAAAAGGCGCTCTGAACGAGCTGTGGTGGAAATTGAAAAGGACGCTTAGAGCGCCCTTTTTGGTAGATGGGGTGGCAGATAAAGACTGAGATAGGCATCGAACACCCGCATGCCTTCCTCAGCCATGCGCGGGGTAATGGCGCCGTGCAGCTGCACCGAGCGGGCATAAACGCGGTCACCCAGCTCCATGGCCAGGGCGAACACATCAACATCTTGTGGCAGCTGCGGCAGCGGGAAGTGGTGATCGAACAACTGCTGCATCAACTGGCCCAGCTCGATATCGTGCTGACGGTCCGCCTGGGTGACTTCGGCTAGGCCGTGCTGCGCCAAAATCAACTGGCGCGCGGCGGCATCAGCCGCGTAGATCGCCAGCATTCGCTGCTCCACTAAACGCGACAGGTCACGCCAATCGCGCAGTTGCGCATGTTCAATCGGTTCCTGCAGACAGGCGCGAAACGCGCTGTGAATGTCTGCCGTCAGCCCTTCCAGTAAGGCGGGCACACTGGCGAAGAAGTGGTACACCGAAGACGGCGGAATCTGCGCGCGCTCCGCCACGCTGTAAATCGACAGGCTGGCCACGCCCTGCTCGGCCAGCAACTCACGGGCAGCAGCCAGAATGCCGGCGATGCGACTCTGGCTACTGGCGCGTGGTTTGCGAGCTACAGGGGAGCGTGACATGGCGAGACTCGGAGCAGGGAAATAGGGCGGATGACATTTCACCGCCTACCCTACACCGAACCCATAGCCCGGATAAAATCCAGGAACGCTTTTCATGGCAAGAAATGCTGCGAATGACCTCCGGCAGAGCGGGAGCCATACGAGTTAGATCGGGGTGAGAAGGGTGGATGACACTTTTTTCATCCACCGATGCAGCGGTGGATGGGTGGAGCGTCCGTTACGAGCTCCGCCCACCCTAGGACTCAGCGGCGCGCGCCGCGCACCCCTTCAGCCAACGCCGCACATAGGCTCAGCACACCGTCTACGGCCTGCTCGTTGCTGCTGGCATTGGCGATCTGGTCGATCAATGCCGAGCCGACCACCACGCCTTCGGCCAGACGGGCGATGGTCGCCGCATGCTCCGGGGTGCGGATGCCGAAGCCGATACACAGCGGCAGGTCAGTGTGGCGACGCAGGCGGGTGACCGCTTGTTCTACGTGGTCCAGAGTGGCCGAGCCAGCACCGGTCACACCGGCAACCGATACGTAGTAGACAAAGCCAGAGCTGCCGTTCAGCACTTTCGGCAGGCGTTTGTCGTCGGTGGTCGGGGTGGTCAGACGGATAAAGTCCAGGCCAGCAGCCTGAGCTGGGTCGCACAGGTCAGCGTTATGCTCGGGCGGCAGGTCGACCACGATCAAGCCGTCGACGCCGGCGTCTTTGGCTTCGGCAATAAACCGCGCCACGCCGTATTTGTGGATTGGGTTGAAGTAGCCCATCAGCACCAGCGGGGTGACCTGCTCGCCTTCGCGGAACTCACGAACCATCTGCAGGGTTTTCGCCAGGTCCTGACCGTTGTCCAAGGCGCGAATATTGGCCAGTTGGATCGCCGGACCATCGGCCATTGGATCGGTGAAGGGCATACCCAGCTCAATCACATCCGCGCCGGCGGCAGGCAGACCCTTGAGGATGGCCAGCGAGGTGTCGTAGTTCGGGTCGCCACCGGTGACGAAGGTCACCAGGGCCGCGCGGTTCTGTTGTTTCAGCTCGGCAAAGCGGCTTTGCAGGCGGCTCATGCGTGCTTCTCCTGTTGTTCCATGTGGTGCACGATGGTTTGCATGTCCTTGTCGCCGCGGCCGGAAAGGTTAATCACCATCAGGTGATCCTTGGGCAGCTTCGGCGCGCGCTTGAACACTTCCGCCAGGGCGTGAGCGGTTTCCAGAGCGGGGATGATGCCCTCCTGACGGCAGCAGATGTGGAAGGCTTCCAGGGCTTCGGTGTCGGTCACCGAGGTGTATTCGACGCGGCCGACTTCATGCAACCAGGCGTGTTCCGGGCCGATGCCGGGGTAATCCAGGCCCGCGGAAATCGAGTGGGCGTCGATGATCTGGCCATCGTCGCTTTGCAGCAAGAAGGTACGGTTACCGTGCAGCACGCCCGGTACGCCGCCGTTGAGGCTGGCCGCGTGTTTGCCGGTTTCGATGCCGTGGCCAGCCGCTTCCACGCCGATGATCTTCACGTCTTTGTCATCGAGGAAGGGGTGGAACAGGCCGATGGCATTCGAGCCACCGCCGATGCAGGCGATCAAGCTGTCCGGCAGGCGACCTTCCTGGGCGAGCATCTGGTCGCGGGTTTCCTTGCCGATTACGGCCTGGAAGTCACGGACCATCGCCGGGTACGGGTGCGGGCCGGCCACAGTGCCGATCATGTAGAAGGTGGTGTCGACGTTGGTCACCCAGTCACGCAGGGCTTCGTTCATCGCATCTTTCAAGGTCCCAGTACCGGCGACTACAGGCACCACGGTGGCGCCCATCAGCTTCATGCGCAGTACGTTGGCGTTCTGCCGATGGATGTCGGTGCTGCCCATAAAGATCACGCATTCCATGCCGAAGCGCGCTGCGACGGTGGCAGTGGCCACGCCGTGCATGCCGGCGCCGGTCTCGGCGATGATGCGTTTTTTGCCCATGCGCTTGGCCAACAGCACCTGGCCGATGCAGTTGTTGATCTTGTGCGCGCCGGTGTGATTCAACTCTTCACGCTTGAAGTAGATCTTCGCGCCGCCGCACATCTCGGTCAGGCGCTCGGCGAAATACAGCGGGCTGGGACGGCCGACGAAATCACGCTGGAAGTACGCCAGCTCTTTCTGGAACTCGGGGTCGAGCTTGGCTTTCTCGTACTCATCGGCCAGGTCGTGGATCAGCGGCATCAAGGTTTCAGCGACGTATTGGCCGCCGAACGAGCCGAACAGGCCGTTGGCATCAGGACCAGCGCGGAAGGAAGTCATGGCGTTCTCCTCAGAAAATTCGGGCGCGCTTGGCAGGCCATCGGCCTGCTTCTACGGCAATGGACACAGGATAAAGCTGTGGCGTGCGCGGCAAAAGCGATAAGATTGCCGCAACCTGTTAGGAAAACTCACAGATGAGCCAAGACCTTCCGCCACTTAATGCCTTGCGCGCCTTCGAAGCGGCTGCCCGATTGAACAGCGTCAGCCAGGCGGCTAACGAACTGAACGTCACTCATGGCGCAGTCAGCCGGCAAGTGCGCAGCCTGGAAGAGCACCTGGGCGTGGCCTTGTTCAGCAAGGAAGGTCGAGGCCTTAAACTCACAGATGCGGGCATTCGTCTGCGCGATATCAGCGCCGAACTGTTCAACCGCCTGCGCAGCACCTGCGCTGAACTGCAGCAGGGGCAGGCCGACGCGCCGTTTGTGCTGGCCTGCCCGGGCAGCCTGTTGGCGCGCTGGTTTATTCCGCGCCTGGACCGGCTCAACCGCGAGCTGCCAGAACTGCGCCTGCAGCTGTCCGCCAGCGAAGGTGAACTCGACCCGCGCCGCAGCGGGGTGGACGCCACACTGTGGTTCGCCGAACCGCCGTGGCCGGCGGATATGCAGGTGTTCGAGCTGGCCGCCGAGCGCATCGGCCCGGTGCTCAGCCCGCGTTATGCGCAGTTCGCGACACTGCATCAGGCTGCCGCTGCCGTCCTGCTCGGCGAGCCCTTGCTGCACACCAGCTCGCGCCCGCAAGCCTGGCCCAGCTGGGCCGCCAGTAACGGGCTGGATTCCAGCGCGCTGAAGCTCGGCCAGGGTTTCGAGCATCTTTATTACTTGCTGGAAGCCGCCGCGGCAGGCCTCGGCGTGGCCATCGCACCGCAGCAACTGGTCGCCGATGATCTGACCGCCGGTCGCCTGGTCGCGCCCTGGGGCTTTGTCGAAACCAGCGCACGCTTGGCGCTTTGGGTGCCAATACGCAGCCGCAATAACCGCGCCGAACGCCTGGCACAGTGGCTGCGCAAGGAGCTGGAGCGCTAGCAGCAGTCACCGGCAAACGGGCAGACCAAGTGCGACTAATCTGAACTTTAGCGTTCAGGGGTGGGACTCAACTAGATGACCCACCTGTTCAACCACCTGGGAGAGCTGCAATGTCCGATCATCACACCTACAAGAAAATCGAAATCGTCGGTTCCTCGAAAGTCAGCATCGAAGATGCCATCGAAAATGCCCTGGCCGAATGCGCCAAGTCGGTGCGTAACATGGACTGGTTCGAGGTAGTGGAAACCCGCGGGCACATCGTGGATGGCAAGGTCGGTCATTACCAGGTCACCCTGAAAATCGGCTTCCGCCTGAGCAATAGCTGAGTCCATAGGCATGCGGTCATGCCACACATGGCCGCCGATCCACCCACCCCACGCACATTGCCCCTTGGAATCTGCAGAATAAGCCCCACTATCTAACTCAGGTATTGGCGCTTTGTGGCGCCCGAACACACGGATAACCCACAGGCAGCCCGATGAGCGCACTCGCACAGAGCAAATTCTCCACCCTGGACCTCGCCCCGATTCGCGATGACGGCAACGCCGCCCAGGCTCTGCACAACTCCCTGGCGCTGGCGCAGCATGTCGAACGCCTGGGCTTCGAGCGTTTCTGGGTGGCCGAACACCACAATATGGATGGCATCGCCAGTTCAGCCACCGCCGTGCTGCTCGGCTACCTGGCAGCTGGTACATCGAAGATTCGCCTGGGCTCCGGCGGGGTAATGCTGCCCAACCATGCGCCGCTGGTGATCGCCGAGCAGTTCGGCACCCTGGCCACGCTCTATCCCGGCCGCATCGAGCTGGGCCTGGGTCGCGCGCCGGGGGCCGATCACTTCACCGCCCAGGCGCTTCGCCGCGACCGGATTGGCAACGCCGATGACTTCCCAGCGGATGTTGCAGAGCTGCAGCGCTACCTTGGGCCACGCACGCCGGATCAGCGGGTGATCGCCATGCCTGGCAGCGACACCAATGTGCCAATCTGGCTGCTCGGCTCCAGCCTGTTCAGCGCCCAGCTGGCTGGCGAAAGGGGCCTGCCTTACGCCTTCGCCTCGCACTTCGCGCCGCGCTTTATGCATGAGGCGATTCGCGTCTACCGCAATCACTTCAAGCCCTCGGCGGTGCTCGACAAACCCTATGTGATGCTCGGCGTGCCGCTGATCACTGCCGACACGGATGAACAGGCTGAATACCTGGCAACCTCGGCCTACCAGCGCATCCTCGCGCTGATTCGTGGCCAGAGCCTGGTGCAGAGACCGCCCGTTACCAACATGCAGGGTTTGTGGTTGCCGCATGAGAAAGAAGCAGTGAGCAGCTTCCTCGGCATGGCGATGATCGGCGGCCCGGAGAAGGTGCGCGCACGCCTGGAAGTGCTATTGGAACAGACCGGTGCCGATGAACTGATTTTCACCTGCGACCTGTACGACTTTGCCGACCGACTGCATGCATTCGAGCTGGTCGCGCAACTGCGTTAACCGACTAGCGGGACTTATTTTTCGAACTTGTGCCACCTCAGCCTGCTCTCAACCTAGTAACCCACGCACTGGAGAACTCGGATGAAGAAGACAGCATCAGCCCACTGGCAAGGTGGCATCAAGGACGGCAAAGGTACGATTTCGACCCAGAGCGGCGCCCTGAAAAGCGCGCCCTATGGCTTCAACACCCGCTTCGAAGATCAGCCTGGCACCAACCCGGAGGAACTGCTGGGCGCCGCTCACGCCGGCTGCTTTTCCATGGCGCTGTCAAAGGAGCTGGGCGAAGCCGGAATGACCGCTGAGCGTATCGACACACAAGCGGAAGTCACCCTGGACAAAGCCGACGGCGGTTTTTCCATCACCGCCGTGCATCTGACGCTCAAGGCGCGCATCCCCGGCGCCGACCGCGCGGCCTTCGAGAAAGCCGTAGAAACCGCCAAGAACGGCTGTCCGGTGTCCAAGGTACTGAACGCCGATATCACCCTGGAAGCGGTGCTCGACAGCTGATCAGAAGGTGCCGCAGCGCAAAACCTTACCGCGCGCCAGCACATTGCGCTGCTCGTCATACAGCCAGGCCTGCGCCTTCATCTGCATGGGCCTGGCTTCCAGCCGGTAGCGCTGGCCGGCCACGAAATTGTCATGCCGCACGCGAATCTCACAGGTCACCTGACGCGGCTCATAGGCGCCATCCAGGCCACCGCCGCCATTCACCTCGAACTGAAAACGCGCCTGCAGCTCATGAGCACCAGCAGGCACCTGAAAGTAACGACCATCGTTGAGGCGCTGGCCATCAAGGCGATCGGCCATCAGCAGGGTGCCGGCATTACTGCGCAGGTCCACCCAAGCCTGGCTCGGATCAGGCGCAGGCACGGCAGAGGCGCAGGCGCTGAGCACCAGCACACCGCCAAGCAAAGCCAGGTAACGCATGGGACACCTCCATAAATCGCAACGACAGTTAGCCTACGCCGATCCCGTGCTGGAGGCAGCAGCGCCGATGCGCTAGCGTGACAGCCTGTTTACTCACGGGTACTGATCCATGTTCGACGCTCTGCTCTGGCGCTGGGTTCCGCTGGCCGCTGCGCTGCTGCTGAACGGCTGTAGCACCCTGGACTACTACAGCCACCTGGCCGGCGGGCAACTGCACCTGCTGCAGGCGCGCGAGCCGATTGCCGAGCTGCTGGAGAACCCGACTGCCGACCCCGAACTCAAGCAACGCCTGGCACGTGCTCAACAGGCGCGGGATTTCGCCAGCGCCCAGCTGAGCCTGCCCGACAATGACAGCTACCGCCTGTACGCCGATATTCAGCGGCCGTTTGTAGTGTGGAATGTGTTTGCCACACCGGAATTTTCCCTGTCGCCCGAGCTGCACTGTTTTCCCATCGCCGGTTGCGTGGCCTATCGCGGTTTCTACAGCCAAGGCCGCGCGCGTGGTTCGGCAGCACTGCTGAAACAGCAGGGCCTGGACACCTATCTGGGCGGCGTCGAGGCCTACTCCACCCTCGGCTGGTTCGATGACCCGATTCTCAACACCATGCTGCGCTGGAGCGATGAGCGCCTGGTGGCGGTGATCTTCCACGAACTGGCGCACCAGCAGCTGTATGTGGCCAACGACACCGCGTTCAACGAATCCTTCGCCAGCTTTGTCGAGCGTGAAGGCCTAAGCCAATGGCGCATCAAACAGGGGCTGCCGCCTAACGATCCGCAGGGCGAACAACAGCGCGAGCAATTTATCGCCCTGGTGCTGGCCAGCCGAACACGCCTGCAGCAGCTCTATGCCAGCGATCTGCCACCCGCACAGATGCGCAGTGGCAAGCAGGCCGAGATCGCCCGCCTGCGCGCCGAATACCATGCACTCAGAAAGCGCGAGTGGGGCGGTAGCGGGCGTTACGACGACTGGATCAACGCGCCGATAAACAACGCCAAGCTGCTGCCGTTTGGCCTCTATGATCAATGGGTGCCGGCCTTCGCCGCGCTGTTTGAACACGTTGAGCGCGATTGGCCTCGCTTTTATCAGCGTGTCGCCGCCTTGGGCGAGTTGCCCGAACGCGAACGGCATCAGGCGCTGATGGACTTATCTGCGGGCTCTTAGAACTTACGTACCGAGTTCCCACTCCAACATCAGTAGTTTCTGTTCACGCAAAAGGAGCGATGCAATGAACAAATTCACCCTGGCCGTGCTGCTTGGCCTACTCAGCACCAGCGTGTTGGCCGCACCCAAGCCCTGCGAAGAGCTGCGTGCGGAGATCGAAGTGAAAATCCAGGCCGCCGGCGTTGCCAGCTACACCCTGGAAATCGTGCCCAACGAAGACGCCCAAGACCCCAATATGGTGGTCGGCAGCTGCGACGGCGGCACCAAGAAGATCATCTACCAGAAAAACGGCTAATCCTCGTATGCGGGCTGCCTGATGTAGGCAGCCCGCATACGACACCTACCGCACAAACGCCTGGTGCAACTCGGCCAGACTGTGGAAGTGATAGGTCGGCGCTTCGGCCTGCAATTCGGCGAGGCTGCCAAAGCCATAGCCCACCGCGGCCACATCCAGGCCATTACGTCGCGCGCCGATCAAGTCGTGCTTACGATCCCCGATCATCAGCGTGCTCTGCACCGGCAATTGTTCTTTTTCCAGCAGGTGGGCGATCAGCTCAACCTTGTCGGTACGCGTGCCGTCCAGTTCGCTGCCGTAGATCACCTTGAAGTGCTTCGCAAAACCAAAGTGCTTAGCAATTTGCTCGGCAAACACCGTCGGTTTGCTGGTGGCGATATACAAGGTGCGCTGCTGGTTCTGCAGCAGCTGCAACAGTTCGCCCACGCCGTCGAATAGCTGGTTTTCATACAACCCGACCTCGCGGAAGCGCTCGCGGTAATGGTTCACCGCCTGCCAGGCGGTGGCCTCGTCGAACTGGTAGGTCTGCATAAAACACTGCAGCAGCGGTGGGCCGATAAAGTGCTCCAGCGCCTGTAAGTCAGGCTCATCGATGCCCAGCTTGGCCAGCGCATGCTGCACCGAGCGGGTAATCCCCTCACGCGGATCGGTCAGTGTGCCGTCGAGGTCAAACAGGATGTTCTGGTAATGCATGACAGGTTCGCTCATCAGCCGGCATAACCTTCCAGCAGATGCTGGTCCTTTAGCCGCACGTAGTTGGCCGCGCTGTAGCCGAAGTAACTGCGCTCCTTGTCTGTCAGTGGCCGCGCCTGTTTCACCGGGCTGCCGACGTACAGGTAACCGCTTTCCAACAATTTTCCCGGCGGCACCAGGGAGCCTGCACCGATCACCACCTCATCCTGCACCACAGCACCGTCCATGATGATGCTGCCCATGCCGACCAGAATGCGGTTACCCAGGCTGCAACCGTGCAAAGTGACATTGTGGCCGATGGTCACCTCCTCGCCGATATTCAGCGGAAAACCCTGCGGGTTGAACGGCCCGGCATGGGTGATGTGCAACACGCTGCCGTCCTGCACACTGCTGCGCTCACCGATGCGGATGCTGTGCATGTCACCGCGAATCACCACCAGCGGCCACACCGAGCTGTCGGTGCCAATCTCCACATCGCCCAGCACCACCGCCGAGGCATCGACAAATACCCGCTCGCCAAGCTGCGGGGTGAACTGCTGGTAAGTACGAATCGCCACGATAGAAACCTCTTAAGCTGCGTCTGGCCTTGATTGTAATTAAGATGGCACCCATGTTCAGGACAACTGCGCTGCTTTATGGCGCCGCTGTCCACTCAAGCCTGCCCCTGGGAGCCTTTTGCGCCCCCCAGGGTCACAGCTGCAAACCCATTTCGTAACAGGTGACCTGTCGTGACTGCCACTAACCCGCTGCTGCAAGCCTTCGATCTGCCCCCCTACAGCGCCATCCGTCCGGAGCATGTCGAGCCCGCCGTCGAGCAGATTCTGGCCGACAACCGCGCCGCCATGAGCCGTCTGCTGGAACAACAGGCCGCTGACCCAAGCTGGGACGGCCTGGTGCTGGCCCTGGACGAACTGGGCGCGCGCCTGGGCCGCGCCTGGAGCCCGGTCAGCCACCTGAACGCCGTGTGCAACAGCGCTGAACTGCGCGCAGCTTATGAGGCCTGCCTGCCCAAGCTGTCTGAATACTGGACCGAAATCGGCCAGAACCAACCGCTGTTCCAGGCGTATCAAGCGCTGGCCGAGAGCCCTGCAGCAGCCGGTTTCGACGTGGCGCAGAAGACCATCCTCGAACATGCCCTGCGCGATTTCCGCCTGTCCGGTATCGACTTGCCGGCCGAGCAGCAGAAGCGCTACGGCGAGATCCAGATGAAGCTCTCCGAACTGGCCAGCAAGTTCTCCAACCAGCTGCTGGATGCCACCCAGGCCTGGACCAAGCACGTCACCGACGAGGCCGCTCTGGATGGCCTGACCGATTCGGCCAAGGCGCAGATGAAGCAAGCCGCAGAGGCCAAGGGCCTGGACGGCTGGCTGATCAGCCTGGAATTCCCCAGCTATTTTGCGGTGATGACCTACGCTAACGACCGCGCGCTGCGTGAAGAGCTATATGCCGCTTACTGCACCCGTGCCTCCGACCAGGGGCCGAATGCCGGGCAGAACGACAATGGCCCGGTGATGCAGGAGATTCTCGTCTTGCGTCAGGAACTGGCCAAGCTGCTGGGTTTCGGCAACTACGCAGAACTGAGCCTGGCCAGCAAAATGGCTGAAACCACCGATCAGGTGCTGCACTTCCTGCGCGACCTGGGCACTCGCGGCAAGCCATTTGCCGAGCAGGACCTGCGCGAACTACAAGCCTTCGCCAGTGAGCAGGGCTGCAGCGAGCTGCAAAGCTGGGACGTCGGCTACTACAGCGAGAAACTGCGCGAGCAGCGCTACAGCATTTCCCAGGAAATCCTGCGTGCCTACTTCCCCATCGACAAGGTGCTGACTGGCCTGTTCGCTATCGTTGAAAAACTCTACGGCATCCAGATCGAGGAATTGAGTGGCTTCGACACCTGGCACCCGGATGTGCGCCTGTTTGAAATCACCGAAAACGGTGCGCACGTCGGGCGCTTTTTCTTCGACCTCTACGCCCGCGCCAACAAGCGCGGCGGCGCCTGGATGGACGGCGCGCGTGACAAACGTCGCACCGCCGATGGCACGCTGATCAGCCCAGTGGCCAATCTGGTGTGTAACTTCACCCCTGCCGTCGGCGACAAGCCAGCGCTACTCACCCACGATGAAGTCACCACCCTGTTCCACGAATTCGGCCATGGTTTGCATCACCTGTTGACCCGCGTCGAACACGCCGGTGCGTCCGGTATCAACGGCGTGGCCTGGGATGCGGTCGAGCTGCCGAGCCAGTTTATGGAGAACTGGTGCTGGGAACCGGAAGGTCTGGCGCTGATCTCCGGTCACTACGAGACTGGCGAACCGCTGCCGCAGGACCTGCTGGACAAGATGCTGGCGGCGAAGAACTTCCAGTCCGGCTTGATGATGGTGCGGCAGATCGAGTTCAGCCTGTTCGACTTCGAACTGCACGCCACCCACGGCGACGGCCGCAGCGTGCTCGACGTACTCGAAGGCATCCGCGCGGAAGTCTCGGTGCTGCGTCCACCGGCCTACAACCGCTTCCCCAACAGCTTCGCGCACATCTTCGCCGGCGGTTACGCGGCCGGTTACTACAGCTACAAATGGGCCGAAGTGCTGAGCGCCGATGCCTTCTCCAAGTTCGAGGAAGAAGGCGTATTCAATAGCGCCACTGGGCAAGCCTTCCGTGAAGCCATCCTGGCGCGCGGCGGCTCGCAGGCACCGATGGTGCTGTTTGTGGATTTCCGTGGCCGCGAGCCGTCGATCGACGCGCTGCTGCGCCACCTTGGTTTGAGCCAGGAGGCCGCATGACAGATGCACCTGTGAATATCAGCGCAAAACGCTTTATCGCCGGCGCGGTCTGCCCGGCGTGCAGCGAAATGGACAAGATCCAGATGTGGAACGTGGACGGCGTGCCGCACCGCGAGTGCATCGGCTGCGGCTACGCCGACACCCTGGACGAACGCGGCAACTCAGTGCCGCGTGAACTGCCCACACGGGTCAATATCAGCGCCCTGAAACCCAAGATTGCCGACCCCAAAGTGCAAGTCGTGCAGTTCTTTCCTAACCCCAAACTTAAGAAATAGCTGGGTGGCCGCCAGGGATGGCCGGCCATAAAGCCACTGCGCTAACTCAGGGCGCAGCGACCTCACTCTGCTGCAGGTTGCGCTCAAGCATGCGCTGATAATCGCCACTGGCGCGCAACTGCGCCAAGCCCTGATTGAACTGCGCGATGATCACCGCCGCCTGCGGGTGGCTGCGCGGCACGATCAGGTGCAGGGTGCTGCGGTTAATGGCGCTGTTGGAGCGACGAAAGCGTTCTAAAGGCACACCGCTCAATTGCAACGCGGTCTCGCCCAGGCGTCGATCCGAGATAAAAAAATCATCGCGGTCCATCAACAGCAAACGGGCGCACTCATTCAATCCGGTAGGGGAATGCCGGCGTAACTGCCCATCATCCAGCAACTGCTGAATGGTGGGTGGCGGCTGCCAACCCAGCGGGTAGCAGAGTCGCAACCCTTGCATACTGGGGACATCATCGAGCTCGATTACCTCACCTGCCCGGCTGAAAATATACTGCTCGGCAGTAAACAACGGCTCCGAGTAGAGAAACACCTCTTCACGCTGCGCAGTGCGGACATACGGGAATGTCGCGTCGTAATCGCCTTGCAGGGTTTTCAGGTAACCGCGCTTCCAGGGCTGCCAGTCCAGGCTGCTGGCGATGCTGCTGCGCTGCAACGCCGCACGCACCAACTGCGTCAGCATGCCACCTGCAGGCAGCGCCTTACCGGTAAAGGGCGCGTAGTCATCGCCGGTGACTAGACGCAACGGCGCCGCCAGGACGCCGGTGCAGAGCGCCTGGCTTAAGAACAAACAGATAAGTGTTCGAATGCGCATTGCGCCTCAACCTTAGCGGTCAGCACCGCGGCGGATCGCAAAACTCAGTAATTGCTTTCGCAGTGTAGGCGTTCAGACGGATTACACGGCAGCCTACCGCAACGTCAGCGGCGGTATTGACGGATCACGCCCAGCAGAAAAAACATCATCCCCAGCCCAAATGCCAACAACGCGATGATCGGCCCCCAGTGACCGACCAAAGCTTGCAAACCCTCCAGTAGCAAACTGCTCAAGTATGTCTTACGCCCTGAAGAGCTGGGTACATAAATACCCTGCAACCAGGTTTCGTAGGCACCGTATAAGGGCAGCAAGCACAATGGCAACAGCAGCAGGCATAACCAGAAGCCCACATTGCTGGAACCAAATAAAGCTTTGCTACGGTAGCCTTCTTGAATCAACTTGAAGCTACAAACCGCGGCATAGGCCACGCCGGCAAAAAGCAGATAACTCTGATAGCTACCGGGGCTTCTCCACAGACCAAGGCTGGCGACACACCCCAACGGCAAAAAAAGCACGGCCCATATCGTCAGAAAAACATACTTCATACGGTCCTTAGAAAAGCGAAAATTGAGTGGATCCGTCTGCTGCGAATGGCTGCGGCGTTGCTATTAAAGACGTTGCGGCTAACCGCTCAGCCAACCCCGCTGCCCGTTCCGCGCGGGTGGCCACGGCTTCGCTTAAACGCGCCGGAAAACCCCAGATTTCCACCTTATGTTTGGCGCGGGTGATGCCGGTGTAGAACAGGCTACGGGTCAGCAGGGGGCTGGGTTGTTCGGGCAGCACCAGCAGCACTTCGCTGAACTCTGAGCCCTGGCTTTTATGCACAGTCATGGCAAAGGCGCTGTCGTGGCTGGGCAGGCGCGCCGGGGCAAAGGGGCGGTAGCCGTCCTCACCTTCAAAGAACACTCGCAGGCCGTACTCAGTGTGTAAGCAAATACCGATATCGCCGTTAAACAGGCCGAGTGCGTAGTCGTTCTGCCGCACCATCACCGGCCGGCCTACATACCAGCGTTCGCGGCTAGGCACCTGGCTGCGGCGCTTGATCCGTGCCTCCAGGGCTTCGTTGATCCCGGCCACGCCCCAGGCCCCTTCACGTTGAGCGCAGAGCGCGCGAAAGGCATTGAACGCGGCAAAGGCGGCGGCGGGGTCGGCGCTTTTGGCGGCGCTGATATAGGGCGCGTAGCCCTGATCCAGACGCTCCAGCAAATCATTGGGCGTCGGCGTGGCCATCCAGGTCAGGTCGCTGCGGCCTTCCTTGAGCAGGTTGAGCGTGCCGCTGACATCGCCGCCATTAATGCGCCGCGCCAGTTCGCCAATGCCGCTGTCACCGGCAAAGCGGTGACTGTGAGTCAGCAGCACCACGGCGTCGCCCAGTTGCGAGGTCGGCTGGCTGATCGGCACTTGCTGGCCGGTGATGCGTTGCAGTTCGCTCGCCGCCTGAGCATCAAAGCCACGGCCCTCGCAGAGTTCGGCAAACACCGCACCGGCTTCCACGGCGCACAGTTGGTCTTTATCGCCGAGCAGGATCAATCGTGCAGTGGGCGGCAGTGCATCAAGCAGCTTGGCCATCAGCGCCAGATCGACCATCGAGGCTTCGTCCACCACCAGCACATCCAGCGCCAGCGGGTTGGCCGCGTGATGGCGCACTTGCGGGCTGTCGCCCCGGCTGCCGAGCAGGCGGTGCAGGGTGCGCGCCTCATCCGGCAGCGCGGCTTTGATTGCCTCGCTGACCGGCAACTCGGCTTTGGCATTACGGATCGCCTCGGCCATGCGCGCAGCGGCTTTACCGGTAGGCGCGGCCAGGCCGATGGCCAGCGGAGCGCCGCCCGGATGTTCGCAACCGGGCTGTTCAAGCAGCGCCGCCAGCAAGCGCACCA
Organism: Pseudomonas sp. 9AZ; assembly: GCF_902506525.1. NCBI lineage: Bacteria > Pseudomonadati > Pseudomonadota > Gammaproteobacteria > Pseudomonadales > Pseudomonadaceae > Pseudomonas > Pseudomonas sp. 9AZ. The sequence continues at coordinate 2,071,241 of NZ_LR733840.1, read as the reverse complement.
CGGTGGTGGTTTTACCGGTGCCGGGGCCGCCGGAGATCACCGCCAGCTTGCGCCGCACCGCTTGCGCGGCGGCCAGGCGCTGCCAGTCGGGTTGCTGTTGGTTAAAGGCAAATAGTCGGATCAGGCTTTCACTGAGCTGGGCTTCATCCACCTCGGGCAAATCGGCGGCACGTTGCAGCAACTGCTCGGCCAACTGGCGCTCATAGGCCTGATACCGTGCCAGGTAGAGGCGGCCGTGCTCAAGGATCAGCGGTGTGAAAGCGCCCTCGCCGCCTACCAACGCGGATGCCTGCAACTGCGCTTGCCAGTCCGCCAGTTTCGGCAGGTTGAAGGCATGCTCCGGCCAAGGCCGCTGCCCGGCCATGCGCACCAAAGGCAGGCAGACATCGCCTTTGTCCAAGGCCATGCACAGCAGCGCCGCTGACGCCAAAACCACAGGTGACGCCTGCGGGTCGAGACGCTGCAAGCTGGCGACCAGCGCGCGTTCCAACGGGCCAAGAGGCAGATCAGCAAGCGTCATCGTTCACTCCCGTAGCCCGGATGTAATCCGGGGCATGTGTGAGGCGGTGCGATGACCGTTCCCGGATTGCACCCGGGCTACTCGGCAACATCATTTACCCTCCGCAAACAAGGTATCCAGCGCATCCAACAGTCCATCGCTGGGCCGTGAGAAATACACCCCGGCGCTCGGCATGCCGCGCAGAAACAGGTAATACGCGCCGCCCAGCTGCTCATTCTTGAAATCGTCCAGACGCTGCCGCAGGAAGCGTCGCAGCGCCACCAGGTAGATCAGGTATTGCAGGTAGTAATGCTCGGCGGCCAGGGCTTGCAGCAGGCGTTCGCCGCCGTAGTAGCTGGCGTCCGGGCCGAGCCAGTTGGACTTGTAGTCGGCGATGTACCAGCGTCCGTCGTGCTCGAAGGTCAGGTCGATAAAGCCCTTGAGAAAGCCCTTGAGGCTGTCGAATTCCAGCCGCGCCGCCGCCTCGCGCATCGGTGCCGCCAGGCCATGCGCCGGGTCGCAGAGAATGGCGCGCATGCGCTGCACATCCAGCCCGGCCAGGGGAAAGGTAAAGCCCAGTTCGGGCAAGCGCCGGGTTGGATTCAAGCCGGCGAGGGTCAGCCCCTTGCCATCCAGATCGGCGTCGATCACCTGTTGCAGATGCTCAAGCGCCACGGCCTGCCAGTCGTTGCTGATGCCGTGGCCGCTCAGCCCCGGTTCGATCAGTTCAGCCAGCGCGCCTTTGCCGCGCGCCCAATCTTCCAGAATGGCATGCAGGCAAGTACCGGCCCGCGCACCACGGGGGAAGGCGAAGAAGCCAGTGCCCGGTTCGCTGGCGTCCGGCAGCACCAGGCCGTCACGGTCCGGCGCTTCCATATGCATACCGGCGGCCAGCCCTGAGAAGCTGCCGATGCGCCAGGCGCTGTGCAGGCTGCGTTGCAAGGTAGCGAGTTGCTGCGGGGCCGGGCCGCGTTGCTCACCGGCGGCGCTGGCTTCGCTGTCACGCAACGGCTGAAGGGTCATCTGGCCTTGGCTGCTGGAAATTAACTGTTCGACTTCCGCACGCAAACCCTGCGGACTGAGGTTTTGCAGGTGGCCGGCCAGTTCGCTCAGGGCATCCTCACCCGATAACCCACGGCCGTGCAGCAGCCAGGCCAGGGCGCTGCTGTGCAGGCCGCTGTCGCCGAGGGTGCCGTCCTTTTTCGGTTTGCAGTCCACCGGCCCCCAGTGCAGCCACAGGCGATCACGCGCGCGGGTCAGGGCGACGTAGGTCAGGCGCAGTTTTTCGGCGAAACGCTCATGGCGGGCGCGCTCGCGGTGCACGTCGAGCTGCTCGCTGCCCAGGTCCAACAGTGGTGTGCCGTCGTCGGCGTGGCAGCTGATGTCCTCATGCTGGCGCAGCAGTGCGCCGTCCCACAGGTAGGGGCAGAACACCAGCGGGTATTCCAGGCCTTTGGAGGTGTGGATGGTGACGATCTGCACCCGCTCGGCATCGCTTTCCAAACGCAGCAAGGCGTCTTCGCCGTGGGCCTCGGCGCTGCGCTGGGCGTTGAACCAGGCGAGTAATTGCTCCAGACCGGGGCGTTGCAGGCTTTCGGTTTGCAGCAGCTCGGCCAGGTGCAGCAGGTTGGTCAGGCGGCGCTCGCCATCGACCAACGCCAGCAGCCGCTGAGCCACGTGTTGCTCATCCAGCCAGGCGCGGAAAGCGCGCATAAAGCCCTGTTGTTGCCAGAGTTGGTGGTAGCGCTCGGCGGCTTCGCGCTCGCGGTCCCAGGCTTGAGCGTCCTCGCTGCAGGCGGCCAGATCGGCAGCGCTACGGCCCAGCAAACGGCTGGCCAGGGCATAACGCAATGCGCCCTCGCGGCCCGGTTCGGCGTAGGCGGCGAGCACGGCGGACAGCTCATCGGCCTCTTCGCTGTGCCAGACGTTCTCCTTGCCTCGGCGCACACTGGGCACGCCACGGGCGGCCAGCTCGGCGGCCACTTCGCCAGCCTGACGGTGGCTGGCCACAAGCACGGCGATATCGCCACCTTTGAGCGGTATGCGCGTGCCGTCTTGCTCAAAAAAGGCTTGGCCCTGACTGCTCGCGCTTAGCACCGCCGCAATGCGCCGCGCCGTATCCCGTGCCACCAGTGCGCCCGCTTCGCCCTTGCCCAGGTAGTCGTTATCCAGCCAGACCAACGCCAGCGGTGCGTCAGTTTCATCCTCAATACGCGGCAATACCAACTGTGCCCGCGCCTTGCTGCTGGCCCCGACCTGCTGGTAAGCCAAGCCTTGCTCGGCAAAGGGCATGGGCCGGTCGAACAGCTGATTCAGCGCGGCGATCAGCTCGGGCGTGGATCTATGGTTGGTGGCCAGGCTGTATTGCCGCGCGGCTTCGCTGCGGGCTTTTAAATACGTGGCTAAGTCGGCACCGCGAAACGCATAGATGGCCTGCTTCGGATCGCCGACGAAACACAGATCGCCGGCGTCCTGATAAATGCGATGAAACACCCGGTACTGCACCGGATCGGTGTCCTGAAACTCGTCGATCAGCGCCACCGGATACTGCGTGCGCAGGGTGCTGGCCAGGTGCTCGCCGCCCTCGCTCTGCAAGGCTTGCTGCAGCTTGTTGAGCAGGTCATCGAAGGCCAGCAGGCGTTGCGCCGCTTTGCGCGCGGGCAGTTGTTCGTTGAGCTGATGAATCAAGCGCACCTGCAGGTCGATCAGGCGTTGCTCGGCCTCGGGTTGTGCGGCATCCAGCGCATCGCAGAGTTCCTGTAGCGCAGCGGCCAGCGGATTGGCCGGGGCTTCGCAGCCCTTTTTGCTGGCCTTGTTCAGCCCTTCGCGGGCCAGCCGACGGTGCGCTTCGGTTTTGCTGAACAGCGCAGCGGCGTCGCTGAAATAACCGTCCAGCTCGGACTGCCAGACGCCCAGTTTGGCCGCGTTGCACATATTGCTCTTGAAACCGTCAAAGGCCTTGAGCTGCGCCAGCCAGCCGGCGCTTTCGCCCTGCCAAAGACGTTGCGCCTGCTGCCAGGCGGCGCGCAGAGCGCTCATCTCACTGCGCGTACCGGGTTGCGGTTCGATGCGCAGGTACGGCTTGCCCAGGTGGTTGCGCAAACGCTGACGCAAGACCTGCGGAGTGATTTTCTGCTGCACCAGAAACGCCGCCCATTCCGGCTCGGCGCTGGCCAGCTCATGCCGCCAAAGATCGGCGAGCAGGGCATCGATAATCTCGCGGTCGTCGTGGGTCAGCTCGTTGTCGAAATCGCCACCCGCTTCAAACGCGGCGTCCTGCAAAGCCCGCTGGCAGAAGCCGTGGATGGTGAAGATCGCCGCCTCGTCAAAACCGTGCACCGCCAGCAGCAAACGCCGGTGGCTGGCTGCATCCGGGTACTGGGCGTGCAGTTCATTGAGCAAGGCGTCGTCACCCGGCCCTTGTTCATACACCGCCAGCAACTCGGCCAGGCGCATACGAATGCGCTCGCGCAGCTCGGCGGTGGCAGCGGTGGTAAAGGTCACCACCAGAATCTGGCTGACGCTGAGCTGCTTCTCCAGTAACAGGCGCGCGTATAACGCGGTCAGGGTCCAGGTTTTGCCGGTGCCGGCGCTGGCTTCGATCAGCGAGCGGCCGGTGAAGCTGTCGTGCAGCAGGTTCAGGCTGGCGCTGCTCATGCTTCGTCCTCGTCACTGTCTTGCAGGGCGTCCAGCGCTGGGCCGTAGAGTTGTTCGGCCAACACCTCAAAGCGCTCATCCAGCGCTTCACGGTCGCGGAAGGCCAGGGCATTCCAGGGGTCTTGGCCTTCGCCGGCCATAAAGTCATTGCCTTGCCACATCACCCGCGCTTCGCTGCGGGCGGCGTCAATCGGCTCCTTGCGCCCGGGGTTGCGCCATTTGCGGGCGAAACCGTGGCTGCATTTGGCGAACAGCGGCAGCGGCTCGCACAGCGCGCTTTTGTAGGCTTCGAGCCAGGGTAAGAGCAGCTCACGGGCATTGGTCAACGCGCCCAGACGCCATTCGCTTTTTGGTGAGAGCAGGCGGCTGTCGCGGCTGATGTCAGGCGTGGCAGCGCAGTTGAGCAGCAGATGGCGCAACCAGAACGGCGCCAGCTCCCAGGCGCCGAGATCACGCAGGCGGTAATCAAACAACCCCTCACTGGTCACGCCATCCAGCCAGCCGTGGATGTGCACACCCGCCAGCTCGATATCGACCAACAGCGGTTGCGGCGCGTCATCCGGGCGCTCGTCAAACAGGGTTGGCGCAAAGGCGCGGATTGGCCCGCGAATCTGCCCCCAATGTGCCTGGCCCAGTTCGCCCACCGGTAGCCAGCTGGAAGCCGCCGCCACGGCGCGCTCTTCACGCTCGCTCCAGACGCGTTCGACGGCCTGCAATGCCAGCTGGCGCAGGCCGTGCTGGCGGGTCCACTCGACGCTGAACGGCTCGTCGCCGGCCAGGGTTTCCTCGCTCTGCGCTAGGCGCAGGCCGAGACGTTGTTCCAGCAGGTAGCGCGCTGGATGTTTAAAGCAGTGGATCAGCTGGCTGGGTTCGATGCTCAGCCAGTCTTGATCCGGCTTATCCAACGGACTGGCAAAGGGCGCGGGGGCTTGCACCGCCTGACTCAAACGCTGCGCAGCGTGGAACCAGGGCGCGGCAAAGCCGGCATGGCGGTTGCCGGCGAAGTTACCCGGCGCGAAGGGTTGCAATGGATGGTGGTGAGTAACCCTTGCGCTGGCCGGGCCGTTGCCATCTACCGCCGTGAGGTCGACCACATCCAGCAATTCGCTGACCAACACCGAAGGCGGCAGCTCGGCGTTGCTGCGCGGGTCGCGGCCGACGTAGCTCAGGTATAGGCCGCCACGGGCCGAGAGCAAGGTTTCCAGCAGCAGGTAACGGTCGTCCAGACGGCGTGCGCGGTCGCCACGGCGGGGTTTCTGGCCGATCAGGTCAAAGCCTGCTGCCGGGGTGCGGCGCGGCAAGGCACCGTCATCCAGACCGAGCAGGCAGACCAGACGAAACGGCAGGCTGCGCATCGGCACCATGGTGCAGAAGGTCACTGCGCCGGTGAGAAAGCCCGAAGCGGCGCTGCCCTGCTCCAAGGCGGCGGTCAGTTGCTGACGAATCAGCGCCAGTTCAATTGGCCGCTCAACCCCCGAGGCGTCGCCCTGTTCTTTGAGCGCTGCGCAGGCCTTGGACAGCAGCAACAGGGTGTCGCCGGCCTCGTGCTCATCGAACAACTGTTCGATCAGTCCTTGCAGGGATTCGGCCCATTCGCCCAGGGCGCGTGGCCGTTGCAGGCTCTGCGCCAGCGCGGCCAAGCGCTCGACAAAACCGGCCAAGCGCCCGAGCAGTTGTGCGCGGCCGCCTTCCAGCGCATCCAGCGGCCAACTGGCACCCAGCAGCGGCGCGGCCAGGCCCGCAAGCTGCGGCGGCGCAGCAAAGCCCAGTAGCAGGCGATCCAGCCCTTGCCGCCAGGTAAAGGCCGCATCCGCCGGCAGGCCCAGTTGCTCGCGGTGCGTTTCATCGCGGCCCCAGCGCACGCCGGCGTCGCGCAGCCAGTCGCGTAGCAGCGGTAAATCTTCGGCTTCGATACCTGCGCGGCGGGCAATAGACGGCTGTTCCAGCCAGGCCAGAATTTCTTCGGCAGCAAAGCGGCTGTCCGGCAGCGCAAGCAGGTTGAGGAAGGCTTCGATCAGCGGAATTTCTGCGCGCAGGCTGCGGTCTGCCAGGCTGAACGGCACGCGCGGCACACCTTCACGCGGGGCAAACACCGCTTCGATATAGGGCGCATACCGCTCGATGTCCGGGGTCAGCACCACCACCTGATCGGGCGTCAGCGCGGGGTCGGCGGCAAAGCGGGCGAGCAGTTGGTCATGCAGGATTTCCACCTCGCGCAGCGGCGAGTGGGCGACGTGCAGTTCCAGCGAGCGATCGTCCTCACGCAGCACCATGCGTTCAGCCGCCGTTCGGGTGCGCAGGCGCAGGATATCGTTCTGCAATGCCTGCAACAGGCTGGCGTCGTGCAGGTCAGCGTCTTCGGAATACAGGCCGATTTCCTGACTGCCCTCGCTGGAGGCCAGGCTAAACAGGCTGTCGAAAAAATCGCGGCCCTGTTTGCCCAGGCTGGCCAGCAGCGGATGGCCGACATCCAGGTACCAGTCTTCTGGACTGGCTTCGGGTTGCCGCGCCAGCTCGCGGATATCACGAATCTCACCCCAGGCTTCGCGGCACGGGTTGAGGGCGAAAACAATCACCTGGGTGTGCCGCGCCAAGCCTTCCAATACCCGCATATGGTGCGGCGGCAGCGAACTGATGCCGAACACCAGCACGCGCTCGGGCAGCCCGGCGATGGGCGTGGCGTCATACAGGCGGGTGAGCAGCTCTTCCAGCAACCGCGCGCGGTGTGGATGGCCGTCTTTGGTCAGCTCGCGCCAGAGCAGCGCCTGCCAGGCTTCATCCGGGCCGAGATCGAGCAAGTCGTTGCGCTCCCAGGCGGCCAGCCAGTCGTCGCGATACAGCAGGTATTGGTCGAATACGTCGGCGATCTTCACGGCCAATGACAGCCTGCGGCGCTCATCGCCACCTTCCAGGTAATGCGCCAGACGCGGTGCTTCAGCCAGGTGGGCCGGCTCGCACAGCCAGTCATACAAACGCCAGCTCAAACTGCTGGGGCTGAACGCCGACTGCTCCGGCAACTGCCCCAGGCACAGGCGCGAGAGGTCCCAGACGAACTTGGCCGGCAGCTGCACCTCCAGCTGCATGGCAATGCCCTGCTTGCGCGCCAGCTCCAGCGTCAGCCAGCGCCCCATACCCTGGCTCGGCACCACCACCAGGGCCGGCGCAAAGGGATCACGCATCGGCGTAGCGAGCAGCGTGGTGGCCAGCTCGCCAAGGGTTTCCAGATCGGGGGCGTGATAAAGCGTCAGCATCGGAGGGCATCCATTCAGTAGCGAGCAAGGTTATCAGCTCACGCAGCTTGACGGGATTACGCGACAGCCTGTGTCGTTCGCTGGCGCGCAGCGCCAACCCCAGCTAAAGCTAAACATAGGGCTTTAGCCTTTATAACAAGTAAAAACCACGCGTCACGCTGCAACCGGGCGGGCGCGCCAGGGAGCAGCACCATGCTCACCCTGCTTAATCTTCTGTCTGCCGTCGCCTTGCTGATCTGGGGCACCCATATCGTCCGTACCGGCATCCTGCGGGTGTATGGCTCGCACCTGCGCAAGGTGCTTAGCCATAACGTCAGCAAGCGCCCACTAGCCTTTGCTGCCGGCATCGGCGTGACCGCGCTGGTGCAGAGCAGCAACGCCACCGCGCTGCTGGTTACTTCATTTGTCGCTCAGGGCCTGATGGCGCTGACCCCGGCGCTGGCGATCATGCTCGGTGCGGACGTCGGCACGGCGTTGATGGCGCGGGTGCTGACCCTCGACCTGAGCTGGCTAAGCCCGCTGCTGATTTTCCTCGGTGTGATCTTCTTTCTCTCGCGCAAGCAGACCCGCGCCGGCCAGCTCGGCCGCGTGGCCATCGGCCTGGGGCTTATGCTGCTGGCGCTTGAGCTGATCGTTGCCGCCGCTACGCCGATAACCCAGGAGCAGGGGATCCGCGTGCTGTTCGCCTCACTGACCGGCGACCTGCTGCTGGATGCGCTGGTCGGCGCGCTGTTTGCGCTGATTTCCTATTCCAGCCTGGCCGCCGTGCTGCTTACCGCGACGCTGACCGGCGCCGGTTTGATTGGCCTGCCGGTGGCCATTGGCCTGGTGATTGGCGCCAATATCGGCAGCGGCGTGCTGGCCTTTCTCACCAGCAGCCTGCAAACCCCAGCCGGGCGGCGCGTGGCCCTGGGCAGCCTGCTGTACAAACTGATCGGCCTGCTGCTGGTGATGCCGTTTCTCGATCCGCTGGCCAACTGGCTAGACAGCCTGAAGTGGCGGCCCGAGGAGTTGGTGATCGGCTTTCACCTGCTCTACAACGGCCTGCGCTGCGTGCTGATGCTGCCCACAGTCGGGCTGATGGCGCGCTTCTGTAATTGGCTGCTGCCGGATCGCCCGGACGAAAACGGCGTCGCCCGCCCGCGCCACCTCGACCCCACCGCGCTGGCAACACCAAGCCTGGCGCTGGCCAATGCAGTGCGCGAAACCCTGCGCATCGGCGACCTGATCGAGACCATGCTCAACCATTTGCTGGAAGTACTAAGTGGCGGGCAAACCGCCCTGGGCAAGGAGCTGCGCCGCCTGGATGACGATGTCGATGCGCTCTATAGCGCGGTCAAACTCTATCTGGCGCAGGTGCCACGCGAGGTGTTGAGTGAGCACGACAGCCGGCGCTGGGCGGAGATCATCGAGCTGGCCGTCAACCTGGAGCAGGCCGGCGACATCATCGAACGCATGCTCGGCAAAGTGCAGGATCAGAAAACCGCGCAGCGCCATTCGTTTTCAGACAGCGGCCTGGAGGAACTCACCACCCTGCACGCCCAACTGCTGGCCAACCTGCGCCTTGGCCTCTCGGTGTTTCTCTCTGCCGACAAAGAAAGCGCGCGCCAGCTGCTGCGCGAAAAACGCCGCTTCCGCGCCCAGGAGCGACGACTGGCACACGCGCATGTCAGCCGTCTGCACCATCAGGTGGTGCAAAGCATCGAAACCAGCGCCCTGCACATGGAGCTGATCGCCGACATGAAACGCCTCAACTCACTGTTCTGCGCCAGCGCCTATGTGGTGCTGGAAAGCAGCGAGACAGGGGCCTTGCATCAGGAAGACAACGGCGCGGATTAAGACGTACAAGAAAATTGGTCTATACCACCAAACCTTAGTTGGGTTGAGGCAACACAGCGCATCAGCTTTAAGTTGGCGTGCGGCATTGCAACAGTTCTGCCATCAATGACCGCTAATACTGCTCAACTCCAACAACAAAAGAGCGCCTTCCCTATGAAAAACCTCACCTCCCTGGTCGTTGGTCTAGGCCTGGCATTCAGCGCCAGCCACGCCAGCGCCTGGTCGCAACCGACGCACAAGAACATCGTCAAAGACGCCCTGGCCTTCCTCAACTCGGCCCATGCCACGCCCGAGATGAGACGCGCCTACCAGTTCTACGTCGGCGCAGCCGGCAGCGAAGCCCGCGCGGGGGAAATCCTCGGCCAGGCGGCCTATGACGTTGACGATTTCCAGGACACCCGCCTGGGCGGCTGGTGGGTCGGCTACGAGCATGCGCCGGTGTATGGCGCCGCCGCTTCGCTGGTCAACTACACCTCGTACTGGCACTTCATCAACATGGCCCGCCAGGGCGACGCCCACGGTAACGACCACGGCGGCTACGACTACCGCTACCGCAAGGTAGATGGCAGCTGGAGCGGCGACGTTGACTGGTACGCCATGGTTTACCTGTACAACCGCGAGCTGAAGAAGAGCGACTTCGACACCACCGAAGCGCATTACCGCCAGGGCACCTCCTCCAACTGGCAAACGCACTACGGCGACTTCCAGACGGCGGCCTTCCAGCCCATCGATAACCTGGCCAAGTACTGGTTCGATCAGTTCAAGAACGCGCCGTCCCTGCAAACCATCGGCTACTCGTTGCACACCACCGGCGATGTCGCGCAGCCGCACCATGCCTGGGTTACGTCGGGCAATGGCCACTCCGGCTGGGAAGGCTGGGTGGATGACCATTACTTCAGCGAAGGCCTGAACAATATGGCGGCAGTGGCCAACCGGGTCGGCAGCTATAACGCGCAGAAGCCGATCCGCGATCTGCTGACCCAGACCGCCCAGGTCGCCTACCAGCGTCCCGAGCCGCTGTATGACACCAGCTACGCCACCCGCCTGCGAGTGGCCAAGGAGCTGATTCCGGAGTCCATCGCCCTCACCGTCAGCGTGCTGACCAAGGGTGCCAACACCTTCTACGGCCAGGGTGGCCTGTAAGGTGCGCTCGATCATCCAGCGCAGTTTGCTGGTACTGGGGCTGACCGGCATCTGCCTGTCAGCCCTGGGCAGCCAGGACATGCGCATCAACGGTGAACGCCTGCCCGGTAAAAGCATCGGCCTGCTGGAGCAGGCCATGACCCGGGTCAAATTCAACACCGACCTGCGCTTGCTGCGTACAGGCCTGGCGGAAAACCACCTGCTGGCCCGCGAAGTGGAAGCCGAGCTGAGCAGCAAATACAGCAGCGATCTGGATGCCTTGGTCGAACGCGAAGCCGCCAACCTGATCGAGCAGGTCTACGGCCGCCAGTTCGATCACGATGTACGGCCCTTTCTGCGCCAGCCACAGGCGCTGAGCAGCGCCCGCCTGCGCCAAGTACTAACCGCGCCAACCCAAGGCGTGGTGCTCGATAGCCTGCAGTTGAGCCCCCAGCAACAAGTCGATGCCGCCCAGGTGCAGCTAATCAGTTGGCAATTCCCCGGTCAGGCCGAACAACGCCTGAACCTGCTCGAGCTGTATCAGGGCGATAACGTACAAGGCCGCGTGGAGCTGCAACAGGGCAACCTGGTGTACCTGGCAGAACAGGTGCGTCAGCGAGCGCTGCGCGACTACCTCTGGTATCAACTCGGAGAGAAGGGCTTCAGCGCGGACGAACAGGCCGGCATCCGCCAGCTGGTGCGCGACAAACTGGTCCGCCACAAGTACCTGCACCAACTCGGCCTGCACAACGACTTTCACCATGAAACCGCCAGCCTGCGCGAACGCGCCAGCCGGGTCAGCGATGCGGACGCCGAGGCCTACTACCAGCGCAACCTGCAGCTCTACCTGAACGTTGCTCAGGTGCAAGCCAGCCATATCCGCCTGACTGATCAAGCCAGTGCCGACCGGGTGTATGCCGAACTGCAAAAGGGCCTGAGCTTCGATGACGCCGTACACCGCTATTCACTGGCTGACAGCAAAAGCCACACGCCACCCGGCGACCTTGGCCTGATTCGTCCGCAGGATGCGCAGCTGGACTTTCTGCGCAAGACCGCCCTGTTGCAGAAGGCAGGCAGCTTGTCCCAACCGATGCTGATCGACGGCGCGTTCGAGATCGTCCAGGTGCGCAGCCGTGAGGATAAGCAACTGCCGCTTAGCGACCCCAGCGTGCGTTATGAAGTCAACCAGGCCGTGGCCAAGGAGCAGCTGACCCAAGCCTTCCAAGCCCGCGTGAACGCCCTGCTGACCAACGCCAAGGTAGAAGGACTATGAGGGCCTGGCTCGGCATCGGTCTTCTCGGCGTGATCACGGCGGTGACCATAGTCGTTGTGCGCACGCCCCAGGCCGACACCGCGCCAGCCGCTGCAGCACAGGCTGCAACGCCGATCAGCCCGCCTATCCGCTTGCCAGAGATGCCCGCCGCCTTGCCGGCACAGCAACCTGTAGCAATCCCAGCGCCTGCAGAAAAATCGGTGGAAGAACCGCCAAGCGAGCCGCAACTGAATGCCCAGGAAGCGCAAATGCTGATTCAGCTAATGGCCGACCAAGGCGACCCTCGCAGCCCGGCCCTCGGCCAACTCAAACCCCGCCAACCCGCATCCGCCGCACAGCTGGCCGACCCGACGCAGTACAGCGCCTTCGAAGACCAACAAACCCGCGACCAGATCATGGCCTACGCCAGCGGCGTGCAGCAGATCCCCGCCATCCGCGAACGCATCGAACAAGCTGCGCAATCTGGAGAACACAGCCAAATCGAACTAGACGAAGCCCGCGCCGCACTGGAGCAGCTGGAAATGTTGCAGAGCAAACTGCAGAGGGAGAGGCCATAACATTTATCAGCGGCGATGGACGTTATCGAAATCATCGCCCTTGGGGGTGGCCTGCATGCCTTTGGCCTCTTGCTGACGGTAATAAACTTCGATGCTGAGGTTCGGGTCGATCTTGGATTGGAGAATGCAGGGTTGCTCTTGCCACTTGTATTCACGGTTACGTTTCATCATCTCTGCACGACCGCGGCGCTCCCAAACTTTGTAAGGCATATCACGCCAACGGCGAGGGTCGCGCTTGCTCTGCCGGTCGTGCTCGGCAGTGGTGGGGTCGAGGTGGCGGAACTGTTCGAGGATCGGCAGTTCGGGTAAGGGCTGGGTCACGTCCATATAGCGTTGCAAGGTATCCCAAAAGGCCAGCGCCTCTTCAAGGTTCATACCCAGGGACTGAATTTTGCCACCGAGAAACACCTCGACCGAGGTGTAACGGTGATGCAGCCAGATAGCGAAACCGCTATTACCGTGGGGGCCGGGGCGAAACTCCAGGGTGGCGTCGAACTCGTAGAGGGGGGCGCTAAAGGGCCTTTGAAAGCGCCGGCCGATGCTCAGCATGCCGGTCTGGCGGTTAAAGCCGCTGCCATCGTGAGCGAATACGCGTAAATAGAGGTCTTGTAAGTAATCCCAGCCGATCAGACCCATAAAGACGCTAAAGGCCATATATGCGCAGAGCCAGAACATGTTCGTACCAGTAGAGGTACTTTGGAAGGTAAATAGCGATGCTATCAAAGCTAAGGCAAGGCCGGCGCCGACTTGGATTAGATATCTTTTATAACGCGGGTTATCTCCCCCCCATATATACCAGGCACTAAGACCTACAAAGAAGAAAGCTATTATGAGAGAGATAAAAGTAATAACCACGTAAGAATTTACACTATTTATTCCTGTGGCCCACGCCATGGCTGCAGCAAGAGCTTCTGTAATCACAAACCCCCAGAGAACCCATGGGATGAAAAATAAAAACGAATATTTTAAATATGGAATCAAAATCATCCATTTACTGGTGTTATCGAAGTTCCAGCGCTTTTGATTTATATAAAGGTCATCTTCTTTTTTCCCGTCTAGATAATCACGCATACCGGACTGCAACTGAGCATCCACATCCTGCCACGGCTCTAAGTTGGCGTAATGCCCCCAGCGCAATTGGGTACGAGTGGTGCCAGTACGGTTGGCATCCTGCGACCACTTATGCGGAGGCTGCGCTGGAATGGCACTGCTGCGGTAGGCCGAATCAGCATAAGGCGCTGTCGGTTTAACGGGGGCATTCATACTTTGGCAAAGTCCCTTTGGGTGATCAGCCAATAGGCTACGTCATCGGCATTGTCGCCGTCTGCGGGTCGCTTAGCTGTAAACACTTGCCAGTTACGCGGCTTCGGCTGGGGTAGGGTGATGCGGTTATAGCCAGGGAAAGGGTCGTCTGCGTAGCAGATGTTTTCTCCCAGATGGAACTGGCCACAGACCTTAAGGCTGTATTCGATGGCTTGCCGGTAGCGCAGCGGGTCATCTACTGAGGCCACAGCAAACTGTGCAGGCAGTACAAAAAGCAAGCGATTACCGTCGAGCACCACAGCGCCAAGCTTTTCCTTGGGGATAGGCTGGTAACGGTAAGTCCAACCCGAGGTATGGCCACGGGTGCGCACGATTTCCCTGGCGATTAGGTTGAAGTCAAGGCCATTGCGGAACTGACCTAGCAACGGGGTGCTGAGTTCAACTACCCAATCTTGCGGAGCCAATTGGGCTCGCGATTGAGTTTGCGCATCGAGCAGGCGAGCCTTGTCCGCCGTATTGGCCTTATCTTGCCAATGCTGCAAACGCTGGATATGGAAACGAGGTTCGCCCAAGGCGCCAAGCAGTTGCTGGTAGGCCTGCAAGGGGCTGCTCATCTGCGATAGACGCTGTTTTTTCCCAAAAGGGCCATGCTTGATGGCCTGCTCCACTGCACTATCGGCCAGCAATACCGTGCCGATAACGCCAGCGACCAGCAACCCGACACCAAGCCCGAGCAGCCAAGGACTGGCTAAGAGGCCAATGGTATAGAGCGCCCAGATCCCCGAGCCGCTGGCTGCAATCATATTGGCCACAGCAACATCGTCGTCACCGTCACGTAGGGCGCGGCCGGCATCCCAGGCAAACAAGCCAGCGGTAATAATGCCCATTGCGATAAATGAGCCGACACGTGACGCATTCAGCCATGTGCTGCCGGTGCGCTTTAGCAGGTTGTCAGCCCAAAAGCCTGAGGTTTGGAAGCGGCCTCGCTCCCAGAACACATGCCAGGGATTGCCGCTACGCTTGGCATCGGCTAGCAGCTTAAGTGCAACGTTATTGCTGGCTAAACCGAGATCAGCCAAAGCCCCGCCTACACCAAGGAAATATCTCCCTTCCTCGTTTTGGCTGACTAAATCTTTTGCTCCCCATAAATTCGCATACAAACTAAACCCTGCACACACAGTCGCCAATATGGGTAGCGTTTTACTGTTAGCGAGAGCCTTGGCCGTATCCAGATGACCTGCAGCGGTGCGCCACTGTTTGTAGTCCGCCACTAAGGGATCGTTAGCCTCGGCGGCGATAACCATAACCTGGCCCAGGTCTTTACGGGCAAAGCCCAAGCGCTCCGCTAGCTTGCCGCTGCTTGTTACCTGCACCTTGCCATTTTTCGCTTCCAAGCTGGCATAGAGATAATTATCGCGGGTCAGCGTGGCGCGTTCGGCAGCCGTGATGCCAAAGCTGAAGCCATCGCCATGCACGCCCAGCACGACCATATTCTTGGCGAGTGCTTCACCTTGGGGCAGCAGCTTTAACCCTTTGGCACGACTATGCAGTTTGTTCAGCACATCGAAGGTCGGCGCAAAGCTACGGTGCAGTTGCACCTGAGTAACGCTAGTGCTTTCACTAATACGCTTAACCGCGAGCATACTGGCCGTGGCGACATGGTTAAGTAACTCATCCACTGACGACAGCAGGTTCTGGCCAATATAGGCATTGTTGAGAAAGCTCAGTGCGCTCAAGCCCAGCCGCTCTGGTTTTATCGCGATACCGCTCGCCACAAGTGCCTGTAAGCGCTTGGCGGTTTCTGGTAATTCACCTTGGACATTGGCCAACAAGCCTTTGGTCAACACGTGGGTGGCTTCAATCAGTTGGCGGCTGAGCTTGTCCACCGCAGCACTGACTTTCATATCCTGCGCTTCAATACAGCGTGGATCGCACCCCTTTGGCGAGCGGTTCAGCACTTCCAGTAATTCACACAACTGGGCATAAGGCTCAAGCAGACGCTCATCACGGCTGTGTTGGAAATCATTCCATACCGCAGGCAAGCGTTTAACCAACTCCAGCATGCGTTCTTGTTGGCGATAAAGCTGTTCTCGGGCTTGCTCTCGCTCCACATGCAAGGTGGCTTTCTTCAGAGCAGCAATATCAATGTGCGCCTTGAACTCTTGCAGGGGACCATTTGCCCGCATGGCCTCGCTGTAAAGCACCTCGGCATAACGGCCAAAAGGCTGGTGCGGAACCAAGGCATTAAGGGTTTGCAACAGCTCAGCACATAGCCTCGACTGAGCAACCACATGCCGTAGGGCAAAAATGGGGTCATCGAGTATCACGCCAACCAGTTGCGGATGACCGCGCAGCTGGTACTCCGTCAGCAAGTCTTTACCGGCCGGCATTGTGGGCAGAGGTGCGGGTGGCGTGGTCTTAATAAAACCTGCCAACTCTTTTTGTCGCTGCTCAAGCTGTTTAACCAACGAGGTAGCGGGTAACTCCTTGAGGCCGGAATTAAATAGCAGAGGGTCTTCAAGCAGGGTTTCCAGATGCAACTCGCGGGCACACATACCTTTGCTAATACGTGTGATCTGAATAATTGGCATCGCTTGAGTCGCTTTCCATTGCTCAGGACCTACAACAGCAGCAGCCCAAGCAGGGGCGATGCTCTGACAACGTTGCTTGATTCGTCCAGAACTGGCTTCTAGCCACTCGATGTATTCCCACGTCCAAGGCAATTCGCTGTACGCCATGGCAAGCTGGTCACCCACAAAACGCCCTTGCAGCAACATGGGTACAAGGATCAGATGCTGCCTGGCACCAACAGGCTTACGCTCATCTGCCTTGCCGCCACTTTTTGCCGTTTTACGCCAGTGCGCGACATCCACCTCGAAAAGCTGACCTTTGCCGTCACTTTCCAGCTCACGCCACAGCTTGCCCTTGCGGAAAACGTAAAGACGACCGGGTCGCAGCAGCCCGCCTTTAGGGGCTTCATTGTATTTCTCATAACCCGGCAGACGTGCCATAGGCACCACAGCAAGAAAGGTATTTTGCTGAATCTCTGGCTCTTCTTCGTGGCTGCGCATATCCAGTTCGACAGGAATCTGCAGCATCCCACCATCAGTGCGCTCGATATTCAGAGCCAACCGAGCACGGCGTGTATTGTCGTACTCTGCGCGTTTGCGGATCCCCTGCTTGATTGGCTGATCCTTTAGCTCACTCATGCGTCACCTTCCGGGTCGAGCAGTTGTACTTGGCCACCGAAGGCGGGGTCGCCCCATACATCGATAATCAGTTGTTGTGGCCCTTGCTCACCCAGACTCGCTAGCGGCAGCAACGGATTGATATTGGCCTGGCCGGTCTTTTCACCCACAGGTGCGGTATCTGCGGGTTTGGGAATAACCGGCAATACCGGCGCAGCCCCAGAGCCACTCCCCGGCGCGCCGCCGGAGTTGAATTTGATGATCGGGCCGACCATGGTGATGCCGCTGGCGTCGAGTTTGATAAAGCTGCCGGCGGCTTTTAAGGTCAGTTCGCTGCCGGCTTCGAGTACGACTTTCTGGCCGCTGGACAGATGGATCTCTTGGCCTGCGTTAATAAATTGGCCGGTGCCGATTTTAATGTGCTGGTTGTTGCCGACGGTGAGGTGGTCGTTAGCTTTGATCTCGCTTTTACGGTCCGCGTGGGTGGTGCGGTGTTCTTCGGCTTTGAATTCGCTGTAGCTGTTGGCTTCGACGGTGTCGTGGCGTTCGTTGCCGATGCGGATTTTCTGGTCGTGCTCGATGTTCTCATCCCAATCGCGCTCGGCGTGGATGTAGATCTGTTCAGCGCCCTTCTTATCTTCGATACGCAGCTCGTTATAGCCGCCACCGCCGGGGCTGCTGAGGGTCTTGAACAGGCTGCGGGTCTTGTTCGCCGGCAGGGCGTAGGGCACCACGTGTTCAGCGTGGTACAGGCAGCCGGTGACCAGCGGTTGATCGGGGTCGCCTTCGAGGAAGGTGACCAGCACCTCCATGCCCACCCGCGGGATGGCGATGCCGCCGTAGCGGTCGCCGGCCCAGCTTGAACTCACGCGCAGCCAGCAGCTGGTTTTGTCGTCGGCTTGGCCTTCGCGGTCCCAGAAGAACTGCACCTTGATCCGGCCGTATTCGTCGCAGTGAATCTCTTCACCCGCAGGCCCGGTGACCACCGCGCTTTGGTTGCCGAGGATGCGCGGTTTCGGGTGGTTAAGCGGCGGGCGATACAACACTGTCCAGGGCGTGGCGGTGAAGCGGTTGCGGTAGCCCTGCTGGAAGCCATCGCTGACTTCGGTGTGGCTGGTCACCGACTCTTCCAGCACCTGCGGCTGCTTGCCCTCGTGGTGGATTTCGGTGAGCAGCCAGAGGTCGTTCCAGCTGGCGCGCGGGTGCTCGGTCAACGCCAGGAAATGGCCGCTGACCAGCAGCGGCTGATCGCCGTCGCCTTGCGCCAGTTCGAAGTCGTGACGATGGCGTTCGAGGCTGCGCTGGCTCAGGTGTTTGCCGCGCTCGCGGTCGACAAAGCGGCCGGGGTAGTCGTAATCCTCAAGGTCGGGCTTGAACGCACTCTTGGCGTCCGCCTCCATCAGCAGCTTGGGCTTCTCGAAATCGTAATCGCGGCGGGTCACCCGGCTCGAGCGGGTTTCCACGCGCACGCCGAAGCGCTTGATTACCGGCTGATCGGCGACCAGGCCGCTGTCTTGTTGATAGGCCGTTGGCGCCAGTTTGGGGAAGACCGTTTGGTCGTCGCCAAAGGTCAGTACATGGCCTTGTTCGCTGTGCTGGAAGTGGTAGTGAATACCTTCTTCCTCGCACAGGCGCTGAACGAAGTGCAGATCGGATTCGTCGTACTGCACGCAGTACTCGCGCTCGGGGTAAATCGAGCCGAGTTGGAATTGGTAGGCATTGGCCTGAATACCGTGCTCTTGCAGCACTTGGCTAATGATCTTCTCCACCGTCAGGTGCTGGAAGATGCGTTGGTTGCTGCGGTGCGCCAGGTACACCAGTTGCGGGCGCAAGGTGACATGGTAGCGGGTCAGGCGCTTGCCGGATTCGCCCTGAGCGACGCGGTAGATCTGCCCGTGAATGCCGTGGCCGGCCTGATCGAACGCAAGAAAAGCGGCCTGATGCAGCAGGCTTTCCAGATCCAGGTCAGGACGTTCGCTGACCAGTTCCAGTTCGAACTCGAAGGGCTGACTGATCGCCTCGCGACCGTTGAATTCGAGCACCTGCAGGTCGTGGTTTACACCTTCGATCGTCAGGCTGAAATGAGTCTGGTTGGCGGCGGCGAACATTCGTTGTTCCTCTCGTTTCGTTCCATGAATCAAACCACTGCGCATTTCTAAACCAGGCCTGGCCTGGCAGCCGTGCCTGTTCGCGGTTTTGCGCGATGCCTGTCAGCGTTTGGCGACGCAGGTCTCACTGAAAACGCAGCGGCCAGGACAAGCCTGGCCGAAGCGGTATTACGCGAGCTCAGCCAATGCTTAGGCGGAGATCGGGGTACGCCAGTCGTCGGAACCGGAAGTACCGGAGACTTCGTGGGTCCAGACGATTTTGCGGTAGGTGAAGTACACGTCTTCGAGGTGAGTGAAGTGCGACATGTTCGGATCCTGGCAGTTCGGCATACGCGACTGCACGTCAACGATCACGGCATCTTCCAACTCGATGGTGAAGTAGTGCTCTTGAGTACCGGTGGAGGAAGTGCGGTACCACTCCAGACGGCACTTGGACAGACGCTCACCGGAGGTCAGGGAGTTGAAGATCAGCGGCGAGGATTTGTCGAAGACTTTGGTGATCATCAGCGGCTTGTGGACGCGCTGGCCAGTCGGCTGACCGGACTGCGGATCACGCGGGATGATGACCTGGTGGTTGAAGGCTTGAACCAAGATCTGGTCTTCATGACCTTCCTGGAAGATGTTACCGACGGAATCTTCGGTGAAGGTGCCGGCAGTGATCAGGCCTTGTTTGGTGCCTTCGAGGGACAGATACGCGGGTGTTGGCATGAGTGCTTTCCTTGCCTTGGGTCATGGATCTGCAGTGATCCGGGAACTCCCCATATAGCGACAAGCATGCCAATTAAATAAAAACCTTATAAATCAGTATCTTGCAATCTTTTAAAGCGCGAACTCAAACCCACTGTGCGCCAGATCACTAAAAGCTGAGCAACTTGTTGCGCAGGGCTGCGCAAGTTTCTGCGCAGCCCGCTCAAAGCCAATGGCGACAAGACCTACAGCCTGATCCCCAGAGACTTATCAACAATCCGCTGCGCAACAAGCTGCGCAGCGGGTAGGGCGTCAGGCTCGACTCAAGCCGCACCGTTGGCCCGCCGGCGACGCTGCAACCAGACCACCAGGGCGAACACCAGGAAGCCAGGAATCCACATCAGCTCCTTGGTCCAGCGATCCGTTGGCGCGCGCACCTTGAGGATTTCCTGATCGAACTCCAGGCCGGCTTCGGCTGCTGGGCTGCCGAAGGTGACGCTGTCGACCAGCACCTTGCCGCCCTCTTCATAGGTCAGCAGGCCGAGCTTCTCCAGGCGCTCTTCACCCGTGGCGCCTTCCGGCACAGGCAGCAGCAGGCTGAATTCGCGGGCATCGCCCACGGCATCCTCACCTTTGATGCGCAAACGCAGCTGGCTGCCATCGGCTACATCACCCAGGGCCTGGGCCAGTTGCGCGGGCGGGATGTCGCGGTAAGGGTCGTGCACGATGTCCATCCAGAAGCCCGGACGGAACAGGGTGAAGGCCACCAGCAGCAGCAGCAGGTTCTCGTACCAGCGGCTGCGCACCAGGAAGTAACCCTGAGTGCCAGCCGCGAAGATCAGCATGGCAACGGTGGCGATGATAAATATCAGCACACCGTGCCAGAAATCCACGTCGATCAGCAGCAAGTCGGTGTTGAAGATAAACAGGAACGGCAACACCGCTGTGCGCAGGCTGTAGTAGAAGGCCTGAATCCCGGTACTGATCGGGTCGCCCTTGGACACTGCCGCCGCCGCGAACGAAGCCAGGCCCACCGGCGGCGTCACGTCGGCCATGATGCCGAAGTAGAAGACGAACAGGTGCACCGCGATCAGCGGCACGATCAGGCCGTTCTGCTGGCCGAGGGTGACGATCACCGGCACCAGCAGGCTGGACACCACAATGTAGTTGGCAGTGGTCGGCAAGCCCATGCCCAGCACCAGGCTGAAGATTGCCGTCAGCACCAGCATCAGCAGCAGATTGCCCATCGACAGCAATTCGACCAGATCGGCCAACACCAGGCCAACCCCGGTTTGCGACACCGCGCCGACGATGATGCCCGCCGCCGCCGTGGCAATACCGATGCCAATCATATTGCGCGCACCGGCAATCAGGCCTTCACGCAGGTCGATCACGCCGTCCATAAACGAGCCGTGAGCATGCGTGCCATCGGTGCGCAGCCAGGTCAGCAACGGGCGCTGGGTCAGCAGGATGATCACCAGCATCACGCTGCCCCAGAAGGCCGACAGGCCGGGGGACAGGCGCTCGATCATCAAGCACCAGACCAGCACCACCACTGGCAGCAGGAAGTGCAGGCCGGAGAGCAGCACGGCGCGGGTTTGCGGCAGTTTGTCGAGCGGCGCGTCTGGGTCTTCAGCCGGCAGCACCGGCACGCTAGCGGCGATTTTCAGCAGGCCCAGGTAGACCAGCGCCAACAGCGCGCCGATACCCGGCAGGGCATATTCACCCAGCGCCGGCTTGAGCCAGCCAAGGCCGTAATACACCGCCAGCGACAGGCCGCTGATCAGCGCCGCACCAAAGGCGAAGCCGGTTAGGCGACGCAGCCAGGGCTTGGGCTGATGCCCGCCCACCGGCTGCAGGCCGAGCTTCAGCGCTTCCAGATGGACGATATACAGCAGGGCGATATAGGAAATCGCCGCCGGCAGGAAGGCGTGCTTGATGATCTCGACATAGGGCATGCCGATGTACTCGACCATCAGAAAGGCCGCTGCGCCCATCACCGGCGGCATGATTTGACCATTCACCGACGACGCCACTTCCACCGCGCCGGCCTTCTCGGCCGAGAAGCCAGTGCGCTTCATCATCGGAATGGTGAAGGTGCCGGTGGTCACTACGTTGGCAATCGACGAGCCGGAGATCAGACCGGTCAGCCCCGACGCCACCACTGCGGCCTTGGCCGGACCACCGCGGAAGTGACCAAGCATGCTGAAAGCCAGCTGAATAAAGTAATGCCCCGCGCCGGCCCGTTCGAGCAAGGCACCGAACAGCACAAAGAGAAACACGAAGCTGGTGGATACGCCAAGGGCGATGCCGAACACCCCTTCGGTGGTGATCCACTGGTGGTTGGCCATGGCATTGAAGCTGACCCCACGGTGCGCCAGCATCCCCGGCATATATGGCCCGGCCAAGCTGTAGACGAGGAACAGCAGGGCGATGATCGCCAGTGGCGGGCCGAGCACTCGGCGGGTGGCTTCCAGCAGCAACGGGATGCCGATGCACGCGGTCAGCATGTCCGCAGTGGTCAGGCTACCGGGGCGCAACGCCAACTGCTGGTAGAAAATAAACAGGTAGGCGGCGCTGGCGGCAGCGACCAGACCTAGGGCGATATCCAGCAGCGGCACGCGGTCACGCGGCGACTTGCGAAAGGCCGGGTAGGCGAGAAACGCCAGCAACAGGGCAAACGCCAGGTGGATAGAGCGGGTTTCGGTGTCATTGAATACACCAATGCCGAACACGAACGGCAGCGGCGAGGCGATCCACAGTTGAAACAGCGACCAGAGCAGGGCCAGGCCGGTGATTACCTGGGCCATCGCCCCCAATGGGGTACGCGCACCGACATCCTGGGCGATCAGTTCTTCGGTGGACAGTTGCTTGTCATGCATGGGTTGAACCTGCATTCGAGAGTACGGAAACGGCAAAACCCGCAGCCTTGCAGCTGCGGGTTTGCTTATCTAGATACACTAGCCCGTTTGGGCGGGTAGCGTGGGCCGCTTACAGCCAGCCGCGCTCTTTGTAATAGCGCACGGCACCTTCGTGCAGCTCTGCGCTAAGACCGACTTTGATCATGTCTGCTTCTTTCAGGTCGGCAAATGCAGGGTGCAGACGCTTGAAGCGATCAATGTTGTCGAAGACCGATTTAACCAGCTGGTAAACCACTTCCGGGCTGGCCTTGGCCGAGGTGGAAAGCACCGCTTTGCCGCCGATCGACGGGGTTGGCGCGTCGTTGCCCTTGTACACGCCGCCGGGGATATCAGCCTTGGTGTAGTAGCTCTTCGCAGCCAGCAGTTTGTCGATTTCCGCACCGGTCACCGGCACCAGTACCGCATCGGTAGTGGTGGTGGCTTCCTGGATGGCACCGTTCGGGTGGCCAACGAAGTAGGTCATCGCGTCGATATTGTTGTCGCCCAGGGCAGAAGCCTGCTCAGCTGGCTTCAACTCGGCGGCCAGGGAGAAGGCGGAGCGATCCCAGCCCTTGACCTGCATGATCTCTTCCAGGGTGTCGCGCTGACCGGAACCTGGGTTGCCGATGTTTACGCGCTTGCCTTTGAGGTCATCGAAGCTGGCGATGTTGGCATCACGGCGGGCGAGGATGGTGAACACCTCACTCTGCAGCGAGAACACCGCACGGATGTCCTCCATGGCGCCTTCTTTCTCGAACGGCGCAACGCCCTTCATGGCCTTGAACTGGTGGTCCGACTGCATGATGCCGAAATTGAATTCGCCACTGCGGATGCCGTTGACGTTGGCCACACCGCCGCCGCTGGCTGGGGCGTTGCACTTGATGCCGTGCTCAGCCGCACCGCGATTGAGGAAGCGGCAGATCGATTGGCCGGCAACGTAATAAACGCCGGTTTGACCACCGGTGCCGATGGTGACGAATTTCTCTTCGGCCTGTACGGCGCTGCTCAGGGTAATACCTGCGAGTGCAGCCGACAGGGCCCATGCCAGGGATTTACCTTTCATGGGAGTTCTCCTTTTCTGTTTATTTTTGAGCCGGCCGCACCTTTTGAGTGCGCCCGGAGGACAAGAGTCTAACCGCTCAGCCACAGGTTGCACGGAGTAATACCGACGCTCCTGGTAACCAAGTGTTAGAGAGAGTCGTTGCCGTTTCGTTCGCTGCTGCGCGAATGGAACAGATTCTAGACGTCTTAACGCTACCTTCAGGCCACAGCTTTGGGCAGAATCGAGCCATGCCCAAGCACACACTCGACTCGCAACACACCTCCGTCAGCGCCAGCATCACCCTGGCGGTACTGCATGCCGCCAGCCGCCTGGGCGTTGATCGCGCTCAATTGATGAGCGCCTGCGAACTGCACGACAGCCAACTCAGCGACCCCGATGCGCGCGTGCCTTTCGCCACTCAGGAACAACTGTGGCAACACCTCAGCCGTATCGAACATGCCGAACCCGGCCTGGCCCTGGGCTGCAACCTCGCCCCTGGCCCGTTCAGCGTGCTCGGTTACCTGTTGCAGAGTAGCCCGACCCTTGGCGACGCGCTGGCCGCCGGGCTGCGCTATCAGCGTCTAGTGGGTGAGGGCGGCGAGGTGCAATTGCGTGAGCAAGGCGAGGAGCTGCAACTGCTCTACCGCCCGCTGCATCCCGAGCTGCCGGCCACCCGCACCCGCGTACTGGCACTGATGGCCTGCTGGGTACAGATGCTGCATCCGCTGCTGGATAACTGGCAGCTGCTGCGCGCGCAGTTCGTTCACCCCGAGCCGCCGACGCTGGACAGCTACCGCGAGACTTTCGCCTGCCCGCTGCAATTTGCCGCCAGTGATTACGGCATCGTCCTGCCACGCAGCCTGGCCCGCGCGCCGCTGATCCAGGCCAACCCGCCGCTGCAAAACCTGCTGCGCCAGCATGCCGAAGCCCTGCTGGCACGCCTGCCCAGCGAAGGACTAAGCGCCCGCGTGGTGGCTTTACTCGGCGAACAACTGGCGCGCGGCGAGCCGGACCGCAGCGAACTGGCGCGCCATCTGCACCTGAGCGAACGCACCCTGCAGCGACGTCTGGCCGATGAAGGCTGCAACTACCAGCAACTGCTTAACGACACCCGCCAGCAACTGGCCGAACAACACCTGAGCACCGGCGACTTACCCGCCGCAGAAATCGCCCTGCTGCTGGGCTACTCGGAACCCAGCGTGTTCTTTCGCGCGTTTCGCCAATGGACTGGGTTAACGCCAGGCGAGTATCGGGCGCGGCAGAAAGCCAAGTAACTATCTATTAAGTATCTTCAAGGGAGCAACATGGAACTTAAAGTAGGAAACTTCACCTTCGGAAGGTGCGACAAAATGGCTGCAGAATGGATGCATC
Source organism: Pseudomonas sp. 9AZ (assembly GCF_902506525.1). Classification (NCBI taxonomy): domain Bacteria; kingdom Pseudomonadati; phylum Pseudomonadota; class Gammaproteobacteria; order Pseudomonadales; family Pseudomonadaceae; genus Pseudomonas; species Pseudomonas sp. 9AZ. Next base: position 2,046,484 of record NZ_LR733840.1, on the reverse strand, counting down.
AACACGGCCAAGTTTTACTGAAGTATTCTTTATCAATCATATTTATTTGGCTTGGAGCGCTGAAACCGCTTGGCTTGAGCCCAGTAAATGATCTGATAACCAACACAATAACCTGGCTTCCTCCCGACATCTTTATCCCTATCCTGGGGTACTGGGAGATTGCCATCGGTATATGCCTGCTTTTTAGACCCCTCCTGAGAATTGCCCTGACCCTACTGTTCTTACAGTTGTTCGGAACTATCCTCCCGTTATTTGTACTGCCTGAAATCTGCTTTATAAAATTCCCTTACGCCTTAACTCTTGAAGGGCAATACATAATTAAAAATTGCGTGATCTTGAGCGCGGCCCTTGTGGTTGGCGGTGGCTTAAGCAAAGACAGCTCGCTGCATACCAACCAATGTGTTCAAGAAACCTAACGTGTGTTCAAGTTGCTAGCGAGAATCAAGCCTGCCCTTCAATCCCCTGCGCCCGTAAAAACGCCAGAAACGCTTCGCGCGAGCTGTAGCGCGGGCTAAAGCCGAAGTCCTGTTTCAGCCGGCGGTTACTCAGCACCGGGCGATAACGCAGAAAATCCACTTGCTCAGGACCGTAGGGGCTTAAGCCCAGTGGCTTGAGCACGCGCAACGCGGCGCGGATCAGCCAGGCTGGCAAGGGGCGGTAGGGTTTGCCCAGCAGCTCGGCGATTTCCTTGAGCGACAGGGCACCGTCGCCAGCCAGGTTGAAGATGCCGGCGCTCTGCTGGCGCAGGCCGCGGCAGATGATGTCCACCACATCCTGATCCCAGATAAATACGAAGCGGCTATCGCTGCCGCGAATACCCAGCACTGACGGCTTTTTGAACAGCTCGGTGATCTGGTTGTTCACCTGTTTGCCGAGAATGGTGCCGGGGCGCAGCACCAGCTGCTTGAGGTGCGGGTGCTGCGTGCGGGCCTCGGCCAGCAGCACCTCCACTTCACGTTTGTGCTTGGCGTAGGCGAACTGTGCATGGCCGCGCAGCGGCTGGTCTTCATCCAGCCACTCGGCATTCTGCGGGTCATAGCCATAGGCGGCGCCGGAGCTGGTAACGATCAACTGTTCGACGCCATGGGCCGCAGCCGCCTGGATCAACGATTGGGTGCCGCCGACATCGATGGCATGCAACTGTTCTTCGCTCATGCCTGGCGGCGGGGTGACCACCGAGGCCAGGTGAACGATCGCCTGCGGCAGCCAAGTGGCGACACAACTCGCCACGGCGGCTGAGTTGCTGATATCAAGCAGTACCGGTTCGATATTCAGTTTTAGCCCCGCGCGGCTTTGCGGGCGGATATCAGCGGCAATCAGCGTCCACTGCGGGTGCTGTATGGCCAGTTGGTTAAGCAGCTGCTGGCCAATATAGCCAGCGGCGCCGGTGATCAAGACACGCATTTCCCTCTCCGTACCCAGCACCGCACAAAGGCGCGAGCGCTGCATTTCTAAAGACTGTGATACCCCATTGCAGGCTATCCAGCGGGTTGCACGGAGGCAGTGGCAAGGCTGGCCAAACAGCGTGGCGAAAGGCGACAGATGCGTGTGCCCTGGCCGGCTGGGCGCGCTATGCTCTGCGCCCCCGCCATTCCCCAGGTATGCTGCCATGAGCCAAACCGAACAGAATCTGCGTATCGACTACATCGAGTTCGCCGCCGTCGACCTGCCGGCGCTCAAGCATTTTTATGAACAGGTCTTTGGCTGGCGCTTTACCGACTATGGCCCGCACTACAGCAGCTTTACCGACGGACGCATGACGGGTGGCTTTACCACTGACAGCGCAGCGGGTAGCGGGCCGCTGGTGGTGATCTACGCCACAGACCTGCAGGCTGTGTGCACCCAGGTGGCGGCGGCAGGCGGGCAGATCACTCAGGAAATTTTCAGCTTCCCCGGCGGGCGACGCTTCGAGTTCAGCGATCCCAGTGGTAATCGTCTGGCCGTGTGGTCGGAGTAATCGGACGTCCCATGCAAGCAGTGAAACAACAGGTGTTCAAACTGATCGCCCTGATTCAGCGCAATCCGGGGATGGTGGCGATCTTTGGCTTTGCCTCGGGGTTGGCGAGCTTTCTGCTGGTCGAGCGGCATGCCGGACTGGCGCAGGTGCTGGCGCTGGTGATGCTGGTCAGCTGGTTGTGGCTAATTCTGGAAAACATCCTGCGCGAGCGCATCGCCCAGTGGTTCGGTTTCGAATTACCGCCGCCGCTGCTGCGCTATGCCACGCAGATGATCCACCAGGAGAGCCTGTTCTTCGTTCTGCCGTTCTTCTTTATCACCACCACCTGGAACAGCGGCCAGTTGCTGTTCAGCGGCCTACTGGCTTGCGCGGCGCTGATTTCGATCATTGATCCGCTGTACTACAAGTGGCTGGCGCCCAAGCGCTGGCTGTTTCTCGCCTATCACACCCTGGCGCTGTTCGCGGTGCTGCTCACCGCGCTGCCGATCATCTTCAAACTGACCACTCCGCAGAGTTACCAGCTGGCACTGGCGGCGGCGGTATTGCTGTCGTTTCCCTCGCTGTTCGCGATCATCACCGTGCGCCGTTGGTGGCGTGGCCTGCTGTTGGTGGGCATGACCCTGGCCATCGGTGCTGGCGGCTGGTTGGCGCGCACCTGGGTGCCACCGGCGACCTTGTGGCTGACCGAGGTGGCGGTCACCAGTGAATTCGACAACCAAAACCGCGCGCCGGGCGAGAGCATCAAGGAGCTGAGCGTGACGCAGCTGCGCAGTCAGGGCTTGTTCGCCTACACCGCGATCAACGCACCGCGTGGGCTGAATGAGCGGATTTATCACGTCTGGCGCCGCGATGGCGGCGAGGTCGAGCGCATCGCCCTGGATATTCACGGCGGGCGCAAGGAAGGCTACCGCGCCTGGACCCACAAACAGAACTTCCCCGCCGACGCCGTAGGCCGCTGGCAGGTGCAGGTGCTGACCGAAGCCGGGCAGATGATTGGGGTGCTTCGGTTTAAGGTGGTGGAGTAGCGGGTAGGTTGGCGTTGAGGAGCACAGCGACGAAGCCCAACGCGGCTACAACGCTTCCGCGTGGAGGAATAACGTGGCTAAACCAATCTGAGATCTCGCGAGCTAGAGTCCTGCAAGGCAAAAACAGGCGAGAAACGTAGCGCAGCGGAGTAACAGCCAACGGCTGGCCCGTAGGGTGAGCGCAGCGAATCAAGCGGAGTGAATGAGCTGTACATGAGCATTACTCGTTTCACTCGCCCCTTCGGGGTCGCGCTGAAGCGCGTTAGCCGCAAGCGGCTTCCGAGCCTGTTTTTAACGCCGCAGGGCCGACGCGCAGCAGATCGTTGCCGAACACCTAGCCGAAGAACCAGTAGCAGACGAAGATCGCCGCCACCACGCCGGCAAACTCGGCCAGCAGCGCACAGCCCACGGCGTGGCGCACACGCTGGATACCGACCGCACCGAAGTACACCGCCAGCACATAGAAGGTGGTTTCCGTGCTGCCCTGGATGGTCGCGGCCACCAGCGCGGCGAAGCTGTCGACGCCCTGGGTTTGCATGGTTTCGATCAGCATGGCGCGCGCCGCGCTGCCGGAGAAGGGTTTGACCAGCGCGGTGGGCAGCGCTTCGACAAAGCGCGTATCCCAACCGAACACCTCGACCAGCCAGCGAATACCGTCGAGGCCGAATTCCAAGGCGCCAGATGCGCGTAATACGCCAATCGCACAGAGCATCGCCACCAAGTAGGGCAGCAGGCTTTTGGCCACGTCGAAGCCTTCTTTCGCGCCTTCGACAAACTCCTCGTACACCGCCACCTTCTTCAGCGCGCCGAGCAGCAGAAACAGCATGATGATGCCGAACAGGGTGAGGTTACCGGCCAGTGACGACAGGGCCGCCAGCGCCGTGGCGGACATGGTCGCCAGCACAGCCATAAAGCTGCCCAGCAGCAGCGCGCCGGGGATCAGGTACGCCAGCACCACCGGGTCCCACAGGCGCAGGCGCTGCATCAGCGCCACCGACAGCAGACCGACCAGGGTTGAGGCGCTGGTGGCCAGCAGGATCGGCAGAAACACCAGAGTCGGGTCAGGCGCACCCTGCTGGGCGCGGTACATAAAGATGGTCACCGGCAGCAGGGTCAGCGACGAGGCGTTAAGCACCAGAAACAGGATCTGCGCATTACTCGCCGTGGTGCTGCTGGGGTTGAGCGTCTGCAGGGAGCGCATGGCTTTCAGGCCAATCGGCGTGGCGGCGTTGTCCAGGCCCAGGCCATTGGCGGCGAAGTTCATGGTGATCAGGCCGAGGGCCGGATGGCCGCGCGGCACTTCCGGCATCAGTCGCGCAAACAGCGGGCCGAGCATGCGTGCCAGGGCATCGACCAGGCCGGCTTTCTCGGCGATACGCAGCAGGCCGAGCCAGAGGGTCAGGGTGCCGAACAGCAGCACCATGACCTCGACCGACAGCTTGGCCATGGCAAACAGGCTTTCGACCATGGCAGCGAACACCGCCGGGTCGTCACCGAGCAACCAGCGCGACAGACCGGCAATGGCCGCCACCACGAAAAACCCCAGCCACAGCCAATTGAGCATGCCGTATCTCCCCCAGATCAATGGGCGGGATGATAGCGCGGCTTATACAGCGGCTTATACAAAGGAGATGGAGAGAGTCTTTTTACGAGCTTGCGAGCTAGAGTCCTGCAAGGCAAAAACAGGCGAGAAACGAAGCGCAGCGGAGTAACAGCCAACGGCTGGCCCGTAGGGTGAGCGCAGCGAATCAAGCGAAGTGTACTGTTGTACATGAGCAGTACTCTTTCTACTCGCCCTCCGGGCCGCGCTAAAGCGCGTTAGCCGCAAGCGGCTTACCGAGCCTGTTTTTAACGCAGCAGGGCCGACGCGCAGCAGATCGTAAATAGACTCTTAGTACCAATTCGGGTCGCTTTTCAGTTGCTCTTGAAGCAACTGCTGAGTCGCTTCATCCGGTTCGCCGAGCCAGCGCAGGGTGGCGTGCTGGCTGGGTGCCTTGTCCGTCGGCAGGCCCTCGGGCAGTTGCACATAGAGAGCGTAGGCGTCCTCCTTGTCCCAGCTGAAGGCCACGTAGAGGCGCTGGTTGAAGCAGTTGTGCGCTTCACACAGCTGGCCGACCAGGTACTTGTCGCCGTCGTCATCCAGGCCCTGCATGGGGCTGGCGATGCCGCTGAGGTTCATCACCCACTCCGGCAAACGGCTTTCGTCTTCCACCAGTTCTTGCCAGCTTTCTTGATAGGCAGGGTCACTGGCGAGCAGTTCATTGAGGCGGAATTGGCCATCGGTATCCGCGGCCAAAGCCGCCGCACTGCCGCCCAGCAACAGGGCGGCAAGCAGCGTCTTGATGGTCATGGTTGCTCCTCTAGAAGGTCGTTGGAAAAACGTAGGCGAGGCAGGCAAGACAAGGCGCAACGTAGTAACAGCCGAAGGCTGGTCAAAGCGACCTAGAAAGCGGAGTTTACGGCTGTAAATGAGCATTTCTAGGGCGCTTTTAACGCGGTATTGCCAACGCAGGTAGTTTTTCAACGACCGGCTATCCACGTGGGCGACGGCCCATGATGAACGAGACAACAAACATCACCAGGAACACCACGAAGAGAATTTTCGCGATACCCGTGGCGGTGCCGGCGATACCACCGAAGCCCAGGACTGCAGCGATGATGGCGATAATCAGAAAGGTAATGGCCCAACTCAGCATGGCGATACTCCTTGTTTACTCAGTGTGCGCCGTGGCGCGGTAAGACCCGGTGTGGCGCAAACCACACCGGACCGGGCTTACTGCATGGACTGTTTCAGGGTACGCATGCGGTCATGGTTGGCGCGCACTTTCGGCATTTCTGCGGTCAGTAGAGCCTGTACATCGGGCTCGGCGCTTTCCAGAGCATCCTCGAAGGCATGCAGGATGCGGTCTTCGGCTTCTTCCAGCTGCGACACGTAGGTGGCTTCGGTGTCGCTGACCAGGGTCGCTTTGGTATCGGCGTAAACCTGACGCAGCTTGCCGACAAAGGTGCCGCCGCTGGCCGGGACTTCCTGGTTGGCAGCAACTTTTACCGACAGCGCGCGGATCAGCTCACTCTTGCTCTGCGACATGTCGCGGAACAGCACCTGCAGGCGCACGTCCTTCACTTCATCGTGGGCGTGCTGGTAGAAGCGCTGGCCGTCACGGGTGATTTCGATCAGTTCGTTAAGTTGCTCTGTTTTATCAGTCATGGTGGATCTCCTATGAGTTGTATTGGCTGCCAAGGCAGCCTCAGACAACAGGCCGCGACCGGTATGGCCGCCGCCCGGATGAATTAGCTATCGATGCGCAGAGCATCGGCGTCAACGCCGCGCACGCCACGAATATTGCGGGCGGTTTCAATCGCCAGTTGCTTCTCGGCGTTGCTCAGCACGGTGCCGCTGAGGCTGACCATGCCCTTCTGGGTGTCGACGGAAATATCCAGACCGTCGAGGTTACGGCTGTAGATAAAGCTGGATTTCACCTTGCTGGTGATCCACGCATCGCTGATCACCGCAGCGGTGTCATCGGCCGCGTTCTGCGCCTTGGCAGCGGTGCTGTCAGTGGCGCTGACGCTGAGCTGATTGTTCACTGCACGCACGCCATCGGTGTTGGCCGCCAAACGACCAGCCAGCTCCTTGGCTTCAGCGGTCTGCGCGTTACCGGTCAGGCTGACTTTGCCGTTGTCCGCATTAACGTTGATATCCAGACCTTCGGTATTGCTGTTCCACAGCAGCTTGGATTTCACCGTGGCGACCAGGGTCGCGTCGTCAAAACGCTGCGACAGGTTCGGCTCGGCGCTGGCCTTGGCTTCAAAGGCCGGGTCGAGGGTCAGCTGGTTGTCGACCTTCTTCACCCCTTCGATACCCAGGGCAATCTGCTCGGCCAGGTCACGCTCAACATCGGTTTCCACCTTGCCGGTCAGCTTGGCGCTGCCGTTCTCCACATCCACATCGATGGTGAAGGGGTTGAGGTGGCGGTTAAGGGCAAACGCGGTCCAGATCGAGCCTTCCTGGCGCGCCTCGCTCAGCTCGCGGCTGGCATCGCCCTCGGCAGCATAGGCAGCGAAAGGCGCCAGACCGATCAGGCCGGCGGTCGCAGTGGCCAGGGCCAGAGTTTTCAATTGATGCATGGCAGTTCCTCCAATGGATAACGATCAAGCAGACGGCCGTTTGTCGCCGTCGTTACTGATAGATCGCAAGCCGCATGCCAGCTTTTTTAATCTTAATAAATCCATATAAATCAGTTACTTAACCTTGATTAGCGCACACGCAAAGCTTGCAGCTTGCATGATCGCCACAGAACAGCCGTGCAACTTGCACGACGCGCCGCGGACTAACCCTGTGCACGCAATGACTGCGTGCGGGATAAGAAGGAGATGGCTATGCACGCAAGCACGGAAGAACACAGCCTGGGGCGCATTTTGCTGGTGGATGACGAGACCGCCATCCTGCGCACCTTCCGCTACTGCCTGGAAGATCAGGGTTATCAGGTGAGTACCGCGAGCAGCGCGGCACAGGCCGATGCCCTGCTGCTGCGGCAGGTATTCGATCTGTGCTTTCTCGATCTGCGCCTGGGCGCAGACGACGGCCTGGAGGTGCTGGCGCAGATGCGTCTGCAGGCGCCCTGGATGCGTGTAGTGATCGTCACCGCGCACTCGGCGGTAGACACTGCGGTGGATGCCATTCAAGCCGGCGCGGCGGATTATCTGGTCAAGCCCTGCAGCCCGGAGCAGCTACGCCTGGCCGCCGCCAAACAGCTGGAAGCGCGCCAACTGGTTGAACGCCTGGAGCGTCTGGAAGGCTATGCGCGCAAGCCCGGCGATGGCCTCGACTCGCAGAGCCCGGCGCTGATGGCGGTGCTGCAAACAGCCAAGCAGGTGGCTGATACCGACGCCAACATTCTGATTCTCGGCGAGTCCGGCACCGGCAAGGGTGAGCTGGCGCAAGCCATTCACCGCTGGAGCAAGCGTGCGAAGAAATCCTGCATCACCATCAACTGCCCGTCGCTGAGCGCCGAGCTGATGGAAAGCGAGCTATTCGGGCATAACCGCGGCGCCTTTACCGGTGCCAGCGAGAGTACTCTGGGCCGGGTCAACCAGGCCGATGGCGGCAGCCTGTTCCTTGACGAGATCGGTGACTTCCCATTGGCGCTGCAGCCCAAGCTGCTGCGCTTTATTCAGGACAAGCAATACGAGCGCATCGGCGACCCGGTAACCCGTCAGGCCGATGTGCGGATTCTCGCGGCCACTAACCTCAACCTGGATGAAATGGTCCAGCAAGGGCGCTTCCGTGAAGACCTGCTGTATCGCCTCAACGTCATTACCCTGACCCTGCCGCCGTTGCGCGAGCGCCGCGAGGACATCCTCGACCTGGCCGAGCGTTTTCTGGCGCGCTTTGTCGTCGAGTACGCGCGGCCGGCACGCAACTTCAGCGAGGAAGCGCGCGAGGCGCTGCTCACCTACGCCTGGCCGGGCAATATCCGCGAGCTGCGCAACGTGATTGAGCGCGCCAGCATCATCTGCAGCGAAGAACTGGTGCAGGTCAGCCACCTCGGGCTCAACGCCCAGGCCAACCCATGTGCACCACAAATCGGTGACCAGCTGAGCCTTGAAGCCCTGGAAAAAGCCCACATCAGCGCCGTGATGGCCAACAGCGAAAGCCTCGACCAGGCGGCAAAAACCCTCGGCATCGATGCCTCGACCCTATACCGCAAACGCAAGCAGCTCAGCCTGTGAACCTGCGCAGCCGGCTGTTTATCAGCAGCAGTGCGCTGCTCACCGTCGCCTTGGTCGGGTTGTTATTGGGGATGTTCAGCGTGCTACAGCTGACCCAGGTGCAGAGCCAGGCGATGACCCGCAACCTGCAGATCATCGATGCCAGCCTGGGCCTGCGTCAGGAGCTGGGCAAACAGGTGATTCTGCTGCTCGCCGAAGACCTCGACCGTGAGGCACTGAAAGCCTCCGATGAGCAGTTCAAGCTCTGGCTACAGCGCGCCGCCGAAAGCGCCACCGATGACAGCGACCGTCAGGCGGTTGCCGAAATTGAGCGCGCCTACGCCAGCTTCGATGACCTGCTAGCCAAGCCCTTGACCGTGCGCCGTGAGCTGCTTAGCAATGACAGCTTCGGCCTGGCCATTGAGGCCCTGCGCGACCGCATCAACGCGGTGCAAACGCGTTACGTCGACGCCGCCGCGCTCGAAGAAACCCGCGCACGCGAGCGTGCCTGGCTGATCGCCGGCCTGCTCGGACTGATCTGCATGGCCGTACTGGTGATCGGTTTTGTCACCGCGCACAACATCGCCCAACGTTTCGGCCGGCCCATTGAGGCGCTGGCGCGCGCCGCCGACCAGATCGGCAAGGGCGATTTCCAGGTCACTCTGCCGCTGACCCCGGTGGCGGAAATGTCTGCCCTGAGTCAGCGTTTTGGCCTGATGGCCGAGGCCCTGCGCGAGTTCAAGAGCAGCGATGTGGCCGCCCTGCAGGCCGAGCAACAGCGCCTGCAAGCGGTGCTCGACAGCATCGACGACGGCCTGCTGATCTTCGATTGCGCCGGCCGGGTCGAGCACGTCAACCCGGTGGCCCTGCGCCAGTTGGGCTGGGGTGCCGAGCAGCTCGGGCAGACCCTCGACGTGGCCCTGAATCGCGCCGATCTGGCCGAGCAGTTGCACAAGGTGCTGCAGGGCGAAAGCCTGGATGAGGTGCTGGACGATGTGCAGACCGAGGTCGATGGCGAGCAACGTGTGCTGGCCTACAGCCTGTCTGGCGTCCATCACAGCGAAGGGCGCTTTATGTGCGCGGTGATGGTGCTGCGCGATGTGACCGAGCAGCGCGCCTTTGAACGGGTGCGCAGCGAGTTCGTGCTGCGCGCCTCGCATGAACTGCGTACGCCGGTGACCGGCATGCTGATGGCGTTCGGCCTGCTGCAGGAGCGCCTGCAGTTTGCCGCAGAATCCCGTGAAGCCGACCTACTGAATACCGTGGATGAGGAGATGCACCGCCTGCTGCGCCTGATCAACGATCTGCTGAATTTCTCGCGCTACCAGAATGGCCTGCAGACCCTGGAGCTTTCTACCTGTGCCCTAGGCACGCTGCTGCAACAGACCCAGCAACGCTTCACCACCCAGGCCGACGAGCTGCAGATCAGCCTGGCCTGTGAAGTGCACGGCGATCTGCCGGACGTGCAGATCGATCCGCTGCAGATCGAGCGGGTGCTCGATAACCTGATCGGCAACGCCCTGCGCCACAGCCACCCCGGCGGGCACATCCGTCTGCAGGCACGGCAGCAGGATGATCGGGTGGTGCTCAGTGTGGAAGACAACGGCGAGGGCATTCCCTATCGCCAGCAGGCGCGAATCTTCGAGCCCTTCGTGCAGGTCAGCCGCAAGAAAGGCGGCGCCGGCCTCGGCCTGGCGCTGTGCAAGGAAATCATCCAGCTGCATGGCGGACAGATCGGCGTGCATTCACGCGCCGGTCAGGGTGCGCAGTTTTATGTGGCGTTGCCGGTTTAAGGCTTCGATTACAGGCAATCAGCCTGGCTGATGCAGATTGCCTGTGAGCCTACGCAGGCCGACACTGGGCGCTCCACACATGAGGATCGCTGTCATGCCCAGCATCAACCCCAGCCCTGCCCAACTGGCTGCCTTTAGCGCTGCAGTAGCCGACGATACGCCATTGCTGATGCTCAACCTGCTGCGCTTTCAGTCCCAGGCCAGCTACTCCAGCGGCAGCAGCCATACTCCCTGCAGCGGGCGCGAAGCCTATGCACGCTACAGCCAAAAGGCGCTGCGCAAAGTGCGCGGGGTGGGGGGTGAGGTGCAGGTCATGGCCGCCGCACAAGCGGCCCTGATTGCCCCGGAGGGTGAACAGTGGGATGAACTGCTGTTGGTACGCTACCCCTCCAAGGCGGCCTTTCTCAGCATGCTTGCCGACCCGGAGTACCGCGCGGCCACCGAACACCGCACGGCCGCTCTGGCCGACTCACGCCTGATCGCCACCACGCCGCGTTAAACGCGTGGTGGCAAGCCCGGCTAGTGCCCTGACGCTTCCTTGATCAGCGGCACTTCCTTGCCTTCGGCATCGAACAGCTTGCCGCCTTTGAAGTAATCGCCATCGTTCAGTGCGGCAATGTCCTGGTAACGCAGGGTGCGCTCGTGGCCGGCCACGAAGACCGATTGCTGGTCCGAGTTGCCGGTTTTGAAGTGGTTGAAGGCCAGGTTGAGCACAATCGCCATGATCGCCGCCGAACTGATGCCCGAATGGAAAATGGTTTCGAACCAGGCCGGGAAGTGGTGGTAGAAGGTCGGCGCAGCAATCGGGATCATGCCGAAACCGATCGATGTGGCGACGATGATCAGGTTCATGTTGTTGCGGTAATCAACTTTGGACAGGGTACGGATACCGCTGGCCGCCACGGTGCCGAACAGCACCACGCCAGCACCGCCGAGCACCGCCGTGGGCACGGCAGCGACCAGACGGCCCATCACCGGCAGCAGGCCGAGGGTCACCAGAATCAAGCCGGCCGAGGCCACCACATAGCGACTCTTCACCCCGGTCACCGCCACCAGGCCGACGTTCTGGGCAAAGGCACTCTGGGTGAACGAGCCAAAGATCGGTGCAAACACGCTGGAGATCATGTCCGCACGCAGGCCGTTGCCGAGGCGCTTGGAGTCGACCTTGGTTTCGATGATGTCACCGACCGCAAGGATGTCCGCCGAAGTTTCCACCAGGGTGACGATGATCACGATCAGCATCGAAATGATGGCCGCGACATGGAAGGTCGGCATGCCGAAATGGAACGGACTGGGCAGCGCCACCATCGGCCCTTCAGTCACCTTGGAAAAATCCGCCATACCCAGGGCCACGGCCACCAGGGTGCCGATGACCATGGCCAGCAGGATCGACAGGCGCGAGATGCTCGAACTGCCCAGTTTGCTCAACAGCAGCACGGTAACCAGGGTCAGCGCGGCCAGACCGATATTGGCCATGCTACCGAAATCCACCGCGGCACTGTTGCCGCCCATGGCCCAGCGCGCCGCCACCGGCATCAGCGTCAGGCCAATGATGGTGATGACAATGCCATTGACCAGTGGCGGGAAGAATTTGGTGATGCGTGAGAACACGGGCGTGATCAGCAAGCCGATCAGCGACGCCGCAATTACCGCGCCGAACACTGCCGGGAGACCGCCGGCACCATCGCTACCGATAATCGCGATCATGGTCGCCACACCGGCAAAGGACACGCCCTGCACCAGCGGCAGCTGCGAGCCGAAGAACGGCAGGCCGAGGGTTTGCAGCAGGGTCGCCAGGCCACCGGCAAACAATGAGGCGGCAATCAGCAGACCAATATCCGCCGGCGACAGTCCAGCCGCCTGACCGACAATCAACGGAACCGCGACAATCCCGCCGTACATGGTCAGCACATGCTGCAGGCCATAGGCGAGGTTGGCACCGATACCGAGGTTTTCGTCTTCCGGACGCTGCGCGGAGGACGGCGTAACAGGTGAAGTCGTCATGCTGAGTTACTCGCTGTTGTTCTTGTCCGGCTAATGTAGACAAACCAAAAAGCTCTTGGCTACAACTTTGTATACATTTTTAGACAAAAGAGCATCGGCAGAACGATTATCGAATACACAGTCTAGAAAAGAACATGCACACATAAAAAACCGCCGAAACACACGTTGTTTCGGCGGTCGTTTATCACCAACGCTGCGGGCCTCGGTTTAGAGCATTGCGGCCAGTACCACCAGCAGCGCTGCCGTCTGGGCATCCGGCTCGCCGTCATAACGTGCCGGGCGGTATTTCATCTGAAAGGCCGCGATGACATTGCGCGTGGCTTGATCCAGCTCACCATTCAGCGGCACCGCGTAGCCCTGCCGCATCAATTGCTCTTGAAACCATTGCACGCTTGGCAGACTGGCGCTGAACAGCGCCTGCTGACGCGCCACAGCCTTGGCATCCGGCCAAGGCATCAGACCGGCATCGGCCAAGCGTTTCCAGGGGAACAGCGGACCGGGGTCAACCTTGCGCTGCGGCGCGACATCACTGTGCGCCAGGATGCTGCCAGGCGGCAGTTGGTGGCGTTGCATGATGTCTTTAAGCAGCTCGATCAGCGCGTCGATCTGCGCCGGAGCAAAGGGCTGCCAGTAACGGCCGCTGGGCGTGTCATAAAACCCCTGGTTAACCAGCTCGATGCCAATCGTGGTGCCATTGAGCCAGGTCCGCCCCTGCCACTGGCTGTCACCGGCATGCCAGGCACGGCGGTTCTCGTCGACCAGGCGGTAGATGGTCGGCGGGGCTTCGTCGATCAGGTAATGACTGCTGACGTCGGTCTCGGTCAGCAATTGCAGCGAGCGCGCCATGTCGGTAGAGGTGTAGTGCAGCACGATGTACTGCACGCGGCTGTTCTGCCCGGTGGCGGTATAGCTATCATCGATGCGCAGGCCACTGCTACAGCCGGCCAGCCATAGCACCAGAATACTTAAACACAGAGCTTTCATGGGCTGATATGCAACACGCTTTGCAGGTTATCCAGCAGCATATCGACGCTGAGCATGATCAACAGCATGCCCATCAACCGCTCCACTGCGGTCAACCCGCGAGGTCCGAGAAACCGCTGCAGCCATGAAGCCTGCAGCAAAATGAATGCAGTCGCCGCCCAGGCCAACACGACGGCGGCATAGAGCTCCCAAAGCTCACCCTCGTGGGTATTGCGCAGGGTCATCAACACCGCCAAGGCGGAAGGTCCGGCAACCGCCGGAGTGGCCAGTGGCACCAGCATGGGCTCGCCATCCGGCACATCACCCAATACCCCTTGCGGGCCGGGGAAGATCAGGCGCATGGCGATCACAAACAGGATGATACCGCCGGCAATCGCAGTTGCCTCCCGCGACAGCCCCAGCGCGCTGAGCACTTTGTCACCAAAGGTAAGAAACAGCAGCAACAACGCCAGCGCAAACAGCAACTCACGTGCTGCAACCCATAGGCGACGTTTGGCCGGTACGTTTTTCAATGCGGCGATAAAGATGGCGATATTGCCGAAGGGATCGGTGACCAGAAAGATCAACGCAGCGATGCCGAAAATATCCATAGTGACTCCTCAACAGATCGGCAGAGTTTAGGGCCTGTTGCCGTTGCAATGCGAACGCGCCTTACTGTGCGCAGGCATGGGGCCTAGCAAGCATGGCGGTCGTGCTGAGTCACATTCGCCACCGAGCACCACAGCCACACGCTCAACCAGCGCTCTGCGGTTAGCCGTCGGTGTAGAAAAGACCTTTGATCCGGCAGATTTGCCGCGCTGGTCTATTGCCCGGGCAAGACACAATTGGCGCTGCTAGACTAGAAGCTGTACAAATATGGATATCTTGTACAGTTTTTGTATTGCTTAGGAGGCCAGCACCATGCGCGCACTGCTGTGGTTCAAACAGGATCTACGCCTTGATGACCACCCCGCCTTACAGGCGGGCCTAACGGCTGAATGCCTGTTACCGGTGTATGTGCTGGACCCGGCACTGCTGCAACTCAACGCGTTTGGCATGCGCCGCATGGGCGTCCATCGTGCGCGCTTTCTGCTGGAAAGCCTGGTGGCGCTGGAAGGTGAATTGCGCCAACGCGGCTCACATCTGCTGCTGGTAATCGGCGAGGCGGAGCAGGTGATCCCGCAACTGGTAGCCCAGTTTAATCTGGATCAAGTGCTGACCCTGGAGGAAATCGCGCCCGACGAACGTGCCCAGGTGGCCCGAGTCGCCCGACAACTCGGCGATGTCACGTTGCAACAGGCGCCCGCCAACAATCTGTTGCGCCCAGATGAACTGCCCTTCAGTGTCGATCAGCTGCCACATGTGTTCAGCCGTTTCCGCAGCCTAGTGGAAGAGCGCCTGCAGGTATTCCAACCGCGCCATGCGCCCGACCGCTTACCGGGGCTACCAGATGGTGCGCTGGCGTTGATGCAGCCGCTGCCGACCTTGTCGCAGCTGGGCCTCGGCGAACCGCTCAGCGTGGCCGCCAGTGCGTTCCCATTCGCCGGCGGCGAACCCGCGGCGCTGGGCCGGTTACGCGACTACTTGTGGAAAACCCAGGCGGTACGGCAATACAAAGACACCCGCAACGGCATGATCGGCAGTGAGTACTCCTCAAAATTCTCACCCTGGTTGGCCAACGGCAGCCTCTCGGCACGCCGCGTGGTGGCCGAACTGCGTCGGCATGAAGCGCAGTTCAAACGCAATGATTCGACCTACTGGCTATGGGTCGAAATGCTCTGGCGCGACTTCTTCCGCTGGACCCTGCTTCGCCATGGCAGCACACTGTTCAAGGCGGGCGGCCTGAAAGCCACTGAACGGGCACCGCAGCAGCTGGACCAGCGGTTTCAGGACTGGTCACGCGGTCGCACGGGCATGCCGCTGGTGGATGCCAATATGCGCGAACTGGCCGCCACCGGCTTTATGTCCAATCGCGGTCGTCAGGTGGTCGCCAGCTACCTGATCAATGATTTACAGCAGGACTGGCGCCACGGCGCGGCCTGGTTTGAAGAGCATCTGATCGATTACGACCCGGCCAGCAACTGGGGTAACTGGGCCTACCTGGCCGGCGTGGGCAACGACCCACGGCACAACCGTGTCTTCAATGCCCTGCGCCAGGCCCGTGAATATGACCCTGAAGCGCAGTACGTCAGCCTTTGGCTACCGGAACTGCGTGACGTGCCGCAAGCGCTGCGCCATACGCCTTTCTTACTTGCGGGGGGACACCTGCGCAGCCTTGGCTACCCGCAGTTGGACAGCATTCCGGAGAGCTGGAAGCCTTACCTGCACGCAGTGGCCTGAATCGGCTCAGTTCAGTTCAACGCGATTGCGCCCGCCGCTCTTGGCGCGATACAGCGCCTGATCGGCCCGCTCGAAGACCTTGTCGCTGTCTTCTCCACTGGCAAAGGCCGTCAGACCGGCCGACAGGGTGATGGTCACGCGCTCTCCCCGAAAGTGAAAAGGGCACTGCTCCACGCCATCCAGCAGGGTTTGCAACAGCTGGTGACCGCCCTCTAACGGGGTGGAAGGAATCAGCAGAACAAATTCCTCACCGCCAAAACGGGCAATAAAGTCTGTCTTGCGCAAACGTTTGGCCAACTCACCGGCGATGATCTTCAATACTTTGTCGCCCGCCAGATGACCGTAGCCATCGTTGATCCGCTTGAAGTGGTCAATATCCAGTACCGCCAGCAGCAACTCGCCGCCATAGCGTTTCCAGCGTGCCATCTCCAGCTCAAGGCGCTCACTCCAGCCGGCACGGTTGGGTAGGCCGGTGAGCGGGTCGATCAGGGCTTTCTGCCGCTGCTCTTCGAGGTGATCACGGAAGCTCTGCGCTTCCTGCTCCATATCGGCAACCTTCTGGGTCAGGCTTTGCAGCCGCTGCGCCACGGCCTCTTCGTGGCCATCACGTTGCTTCTGGTGCTCGCTGACCGTGCTGAGTAAGCCATCCAGGCGGGCCTCCAGTGATTGCTTGAGCGTCGGCAGATCAACCGCATCCTGTACACTGGCCTGCAAACCGCTGACCTGATCGCGCAGCTCCTGATTGAACGTGCGCGCACTCTCCGCCGACTCGCTGTAGCCCTCGTGAGCCTCGCTGAGGGTGCTGAGAAACGATGCCAGACGCTCATTGAGCTGCTTGAGGTAGCTGGCAAACTCACGCTGACCGCTGTCAGTAACGGCCAAGACCAGCACAGCCAGATCGTCCAGCACCGACACCAGCTCATACCAGTTCAAACCACCCTGCACGCGCTGACGCAACACCTCACCCTGCGGCCGATGACGCTCCGGCAAGTCCAACTCATCGAGCAAGCCCATCAGGCTATCGCCAATATGCGGCGCTACCGCGCTGTAACCCGGCTCGGGAATTTCTGGCAGCGCATACGCCGGGTCCCCGGAGGCCTGGGCTGGCATTGCGGACACGGGCGTCACGGCGGCGATGGACGTTACGGCGGCAGGTGATGGCGTAGGGGCGGGATTTGGCGTGACCGGCGCCACAACCGCAGCCGCTTCACTGCTCGCCTTCAGCGTTGGTTCAACCGCCTGCGCAAGAGGCTCAGGCTGTGCGACAGCGTTTGGAGCAGGGGCAACGGGCGGCGCATCATCAGCGGTTGCCGGCTCGCTATCGGCGGGGCTAACGGGTGCAGCATCCTTGCCCCCAAACAGGCGCTGGAGGAACCCCGGACGGGCCTGAGTAGCCTCGTCATCAAGCGCCGCCAGGGCTTGCTGCTGCAGGCTGCTCAACTCGCTCAGCAGTGCCGGCAGCTCACGCGGTTGGCTGGCACGCTCTTCAATGCGCTTAGCAAACTGCTTGAGCGCTTTGCGCACTTCGCGCGGAGGCTCCAGGGCAAGCAATTGATCGGTCAGGCTGGTGACGCCGGAGATGTTCTGCTCGACGCGATCCTGGCGGCGCTTTTCCGAATCCAGCACGGCTTTTTCCAGCCGAGGAATCAGCCCCGACAGACCGGCGTCAATATCATCGCGACGCAGAATGTCGCGCAGCTCCTGCATGCACTGGTCAACCGACTTGTCACTGCCTTCGGCGGCCAGCGAACTGCGCACCAGGCCACGTCGTAGCAGATCGAGCCGGGCATCCCAACGGCGTTCTAGCTTTTCTTGTTGTTCCAGGCTTTCCAGGTACTTGCTTTTCCAGCGCTGGGCATCGTCAGTCATGGTTGCAGTCCACGTTTAAGGCTCACTCAGCATAGGCGTTGCCGGCCCATAGAGTGAAGTGGGCAAACGAATTTGCACGGCCACGGGCAAGTGATCGGAAATAGGCTGCGACAGCACTTCACAGCGTTCCAGGGGTAAATCCGGGCTGAGCAGAATGTGGTCCAGGCAGCGCTGCGGCCGCCAGCTTGGAAAGGTCGCCTCGATCTGCGGAGCAACCAGGCCAAGGTCGCGCAGCGGTGAATGCAGCAGCAAATCATTGGCATGGGTGTTCATATCACCCATCAGCACCATGTGCCGGTAGTCACTGAGCAGTTCGCGGATATAAGCCAGCTGACGGGTACGAGTACGCGCGCCAAGGGACAGGTGCATCATCACCACGGCAATCGCGTCCGGTCCGTCACCGATGCGCAGCAACATCGCGCCTCGGCCGGGCGGGCCGGGCAGCGGGTGGTCTTCCAGCAAACTAGGACGCAAACGACTGAGCACACCGTTGCTATGCTGCGCGAAACGGCCAAGGTTACGGTTGAGTTGCTGGTACCAGTAAGGGAAGGCGCCGAGATGCGCGAGGTGCTCGACCTGATTGACGTAGCCCGAGCGCAGGCTGCCGCCATCGACCTCCTGAAGCGCGACCAAGTCGAAATCACCAAGCAGATCGCCAATCCGTTGCAGATTGCCGCTGCGCCCGGCATGCGGCAACAAATGCTGCCAGCTGCGTGTCAGGTAGTGGTGATAACGCTGGGTGCTGATGCCGACCTGAATGTTGAAACTGAGCAACCGCAGGCTGCCATTTTGCGGCCAGTCGTCGGCTGGCGCGCAACGTGGATTGACCTGTGGATCACACAGGTCAATCGCCCGTCTGGCCGGCCAGCGCCTGAGCATTACGCGTTATCCGCGCACGCCGATTACTGCGCGGCGCGTTCTTTGGCGATCAGATGATCCGCCACTTGCAGGGTTTGCTGCGGGCCGCCCGAACTGCTGATGTCGAAACGGTATTTGCCGTTGACGATCATCACCGGTACACCAGTGATCTGGTAAGCCATAGCGAGTTTCTTGGCCTTTTCCAGCTGGCTCTTCACGCCAAACGAGTTGTAGGTTTTGAGGAAGGCGTCCTTGTCGATGCCTTCGGCAGCCAGGAAGTCGGCCATTTCTTCCGGGGTGGCGAGCTTCTTGCCCTGTACGTGGATGGCGTCAAACACTGCGGCATGCACCTTGTGCTCGGCTTTCATCGCTTCCAGGGTGATAAACATCTGACCATGTACGTTCCACATGCCACCGAACATGGCCGGAATGCGGACGAAGTTGACGTCATCCGGCAGGGTATCGATCCATGGGTTGATGGTTTCTTCAAATTTGTAGCAATGGCCACAGCCGTACCAGAACAGCTCAACCACTTCGATCTTGCCAGGCTTGGCAACCGGTACTGGATTGCCCAGCTCAACATACTGCTTGCCCGCTTCAATTGGCTCGGCATGAGCGCTCAAGCCAAACAGGCTGGCGGTGACGAGAGTGGCACTGAGGATCAGGTTACGCATGCATTACTCCTTGGCTATAAACGGCGCGTGATGGCGAACCGGAGTTCGACCTGCGAAGCAAACTGGGGTTCCGTGCATTGTAGCGATGCCCACAATGAAAAAGGGTGGCCTGGGCCACCCTAATTTCATCACAACATGTCGCAGTATTCGCGAATCAATGCAGACCTTGGATAAAGCTGGAAACCGCTTCGATATCCTTGTTGCTCAGCTTGGCCGCGATGGAACGCATGATCATGGTGTCACCATCATTGGTGCGGTTGCCTTCGCGGAAATCCGTCAGCTGCTTGGCGATATAGGTTGCATGCTGACCACCCAGTTGCGGGTAACCGGCGGCATCCAGGCCAGCACCATTCGGCGAATGGCAGCCGGTGCAGGCCGGCATGCCTTCATCCAATTTGCCACCTCGGAACAGCTCGCCGCCCCGCGCGACCAATTTCGGGTCAGCGGCGCCCACGCTCATTTGCTGGCTAGCAAAGTAAGCCGAGATGTCCTGCAGGTCCTGATCACTCAGGTTATCCAGCAAACCGGTCATTTCCACAATTGGACGGGCACCCGACTTGATGTCCTTCAGCTGCTTGAGCAAGTAGCGCTCGCCTTGCCCAGCCAGTTTCGGGAAGTTCGGTGCAGCACTGTTGCCATCGGCACCATGGCACGCACCACACACAACCACCTTACCCTGGCCAGCTTCAGCATTGCCTGCAGCATGTGCGAAGCCAGTGAGGCCCAGGGTCAACAGCAGACTCACGAGTACTTTGTTCATCAGCTAATCCAATTTGCGACTAAGAAAAAGAGTTTGTGCCCAGGCCTACTCGGACATCAGTTTGATGACCGCTTGGTAATCCTCGGCCGAGCAATCCATGCACAGGCCGCGAGGCGGCATGGCATTTAGACCATTGGTGACGCTCAGTACCAGCGCATCCATGCCCTTGGCCAGACGCGGCTCCCATGCAGCTTTATCACCACGCTTGGGCGCAGTTGGGATGGCGCCGCTATGGCACACACCGCACGCACGGGCGTAGACGGCTTCCGGGTCCTGCGCAGCTTGAGCACTCAACGACAGCATCAACGCACTGGCTGCAATCAGCAATTTTTTCATCAGATCAACCTCATCAGGGAGGGGAACGTACTGCTTTCTATGGGCAGATGATCTAAATCGTTCCCGTGAACACTTATCCAAAAGCGGGAGAAAGCGCACACAAAATCTGCGCCATTATATACTGGCGTCATTGAAACGGAAACGACGCAGCTTGCCCGCTATGCGGCAACAGGCAGGCTGCGCGCAAATGTCGCAAGGGCATCGCGCCTGTAACGCCACTCTATGCCCGCCCTCACGGATACCCAGATGCAAGCCAAGAACCCCATTATCGGTCTGTGCCAACAGGCTACTTTCCTTATCAGCGCGGCCAAAGTCGACCAGTGCCCTGAAGATTTCGGCCATGAAGTGGCCTTCGCCGGGCGCTCTAACGCCGGTAAATCCAGCGCGCTGAACACCCTGACCCACGCCAGCCTGGCACGCACCTCGAAGACGCCGGGGCGCACCCAGCTGCTCAACTTCTTCAAACTTGACGAAGAGCGCCGCCTGGTCGACTTGCCGGGTTACGGGTATGCCAAGGTGCCGATCCCGTTGAAACTGCACTGGCAGAAACACTTGGAAGCCTACCTGGGCAGCCGCGAATGCTTGCGCGGGTTGATGCTGATGATGGACATCCGCAAACCGCTGACCGAGTTCGATATCCTCATGTTGGATTGGTCGGTTGCCAGCGAAATGCCCATGCATATCCTGCTGACCAAGGCCGATAAGCTGGCTTTTGGTGCAGCGAAGAACACCTTGCTCAAAGTGCGTCAGGATATTCAAAAGGGCTGGGGTGATCGCGTCAGCATCCAATTGTTCTCTGCGCCCAAGCGCATTGGCATCGAAGACGCTCAGGAAGTACTGGCGCAATGGATGCAACTGGGCGAGTTTGCCCTGCCGGATGACGAAGAAACCGAAGCCTGATCCAGACGGCCGAAGGGCAGCCACCCCGGATAGCAGGCAAAAAAAACCCCGAAACTTCTTATGGGGGAGGGAAGTTTCGGGGTTCAACATCCGAACCGCTAGGGCGGGGTCCAGAATCTGCCAACACTTAACACAACAAAGGAGCATCGAATGGTTGTCTAGGCCATTCATAAACTCTGAGTGGTTAAGCCGAGGCAAAGTTCAGGATCGCGGCGTAATTAATTAGTTATAAGCGCGCCCGTATTGATACTCATACGCCTTTAGCACCCGCCATATGGGCGCTGCAGCCAAATTGCGGCGCGCGAATCAATGGGCTTCATCCCAGTTATCGCCCACACCTACTTCCACCAGCAACGGAACATCCAGCGCGGCGGCATTGCCCATCAGCGGCTTGATCTGCTCGCTGACCTGCGCGACAAGATCCTCACGCACCTCCAACACCAGTTCGTCGTGCACCTGCAGGATGACTTTGGCGTCCAGGCCGGATTCGCTCAGCCAGTTGTCCACGGTGACCATGGCGCGCTTGATGATGTCCGCCGCCGTGCCCTGCATCGGCGCATTGATCGCGGTGCGCTCGGCGCCTTTACGCAGCGCCTGGTTCTTCGCGTGGATATCCGGCAGGTACAGGCGGCGGCCGAACAGGGTTTCGACAAAACCCTGCTCGGAGGCCTGCTCGCGGGTACGTTCCATATAAGCCAGCACGCCGGGGTAACGGGCGAAATACACATCGATATAGGCCTGCGCCTGCTTGCGGTCGCAGCCGATCTGCTTAGCCAGGCCGAACGCGCTCATACCGTAGATCAGGCCGAAGTTGATCGCCTTGGCGCTGCGGCGCTGATCACTGGTGACCTCCTCCAACGGCACGCCGAACACTTCGGCAGCGGTGGCCTTGTGCACATCGCGGCCATGGCGGAAGGCATCCAGCAGGCTTTCGTCCTTAGCCAGGTGGGCCATGATGCGCAGCTCGATCTGCGAATAGTCCGCCGCCAGCAGCTTATAGCCCTTCGGCGCGACAAAGGCCTGGCGAATACGCCGGCCTTCAGCGGTGCGGATCGGGATGTTCTGCAGGTTCGGGTCGGTGGACGACAAGCGTCCGGTCGCCGCCACCGCCTGGTGATAACTGGTGTGGATACGCCCGGTGCGCGGGTTGATCTGCTCTGGCAGACGGTCGGTGTAGGTACTTTTCAGCTTGCTTAAGGAACGGTACTGCATCAGCACCTTGGGCAGCTCGAAGTCCTGTTCGGCCAGTTCGGCCAACACCGCTTCAGCCGTAGAAGCCTGACCCTTGGCGGTTTTGCTAAGCACAGGCAAACCCAGTTTCTCGTAGAGAATTACGCCCAGCTGCTTGGGTGACGCCAGGTTGAATTCCTCACCAGCAATTTCGAAGGCCTGACGCTCCAGGGCCACCAGCTTTTCGCCCAATTCGTTGCTTTGCAGGCCGAGCAGGTTGGCATCCACCAACGCCCCCTGGCGTTCGATACGCGCCAGCACCGGCACCAGTGGCATTTCGATTTCCTGCAGCACCTTGGCCAGGCTCGGCTCGGTCGACAGTTTGCTCCACAGGTGCTGGTGCAGACGCAGGGTCACATCGGCATCTTCAGCGGCATAGGGCGAAGCCTGGGCCAGGTCAATCTGGTCGAAGGTCAGCTGCTTGGCGCCTTTGCCGGCGATGTCCTCAAAGCGGATATTGCTGTGATCCAGGTACTTGAGCGCCAGGCTATCCATATCGTGACGGGTGGCAGTGGAATCCAGCACATAGGATTCGAGCATGGTGTCGAAGGCAACGCCCTGCACCTCGATGGGCGTGCTGGCATTGGCGAGAATATTGATGTCGTACTTGGCGTGCTGGCCGACCTTGGCTTTGTTCGGGTCTTCGAGAATCGGCTTCAGCGCCTTGAGCACCGCATCGCGGTCGAGCTGAGTCGGTACACCCATATAGGAATGCGCGACCGGGATATAAGCCGCTTCGCCGGCCTTGACCGCAAAGGACAGGCCGACCAACTGGGCCTTTTGTGCATCCAGGCCGGTGGTTTCAGTGTCGAACGCGATCAGCTCGGCGTTGCGCAGTTTTTCCAGCCACTGATCGAACTGCGCCTGATCGAGGATGCACTGGTAATCGCCCAACGCTGCCGCGGCGGGCAATTCGGCAACAACCACTTCGGCAGTCGGTGCATCAGCGGCCGAATTGGCCGGCGTAACGACAGCAGCACTGGCTCTGGGCGCCAGAGCAAACAGGTCATCGGCAGGCGCTGCGACCGGGGCTTTGACCGCCGGGGCCGGGTTGCTGCGCAGCAACTCATCGCGCCAAGTCTTGAATTCCAGCTCGGCGTACAGCTCCATCAGGGCCGGAACATCCATCTCACCCGGGTGCAGCGAGTCGATGGCGATATTCAGCGGCACATCCAGTTTGATTGTCGCCAGGGCGTAGGACAGGTAGGCCATGTCCTTGTGCTCGGCGAGTTTGGCCGGCAGGGTCTTGGCCCCACGAATCGGCAATTCCGGCACCTTGTCGAGATTGGCGTAGAGCACATCCAGACCGCCGCCGACGCCGACCAGCAGGCCCAGCGCGGTCTTCTCGCCCACGCCCGGCACGCCGGGAATGTTGTCGACCTTATCGCCCATCAGCGCCAGGTAGTCGATGATCAGCTCAGGACCGACACCGAATTTCGCTTTCACGCCATCGATGTCGTAGACGCTACCGGTCATGGTGTTGACCAGCGTAACGTGCGGGCAAACCAGCTGCGCCATGTCCTTGTCGCCGGTGGAGATCACCACGTCACGGCCCTCGGCTGCGCACTGGCGGGCCAGGGTGCCGATCACGTCATCGGCCTCAACGCCCTCGACACACAGCAGCGGGTAGCCCATGGCCTTGACGCTGGCGTGCAGCGGCTCGACCTGGACGCGCAACTCATCGGGCATCGACGGGCGATTGGCCTTGTACTCGGCGAACATTTCATCGCGGAAGGTCCCGCCCTTGGCGTCGAACACCACAGCAAACGGGCTTTTCGGGTACTGCTTGCGCAGGCTCTTGAGCATGTTCAGCACGCCCTTCACCGCGCCGGTGGGTAAGCCCTTGGAGGTGGTCAGCGGCGGCAGGGCGTGGAAGGCACGGTAAAGGTAAGACGAACCGTCAACCAGAACGAGAGGGGCTTGGCTCATGAGCAGGATCAACCTTTTCGGCGGGGGCGGCGGTAGAATGGCCGCACCATTGGAATCAAAGGGACAAGGTTATCATGCGCGCACTCAATCGCCTGTTGCTCGCCAGCCTGCTGGCATTCACCACCCTAGTCGCCCACGCCGAAGATCCGGTTTCGGCCGATCCGGATGTAACCATTCGCCAGGACGGCGACCGCACCATCCATGAATACCGGGTCAACGGTTTTCTCTACGCGGTCAAGGTCATCCCTAAAGGCGGCAAACCGTACTTCTTGGTACGCGCCGATGGCAGCGATGGCAACTTCGTCCGCTCGGACAGCCCGGATATGTTGATTCCGGCCTGGGAAATTTTCAGCTGGTAAGAAGGCAGTTCTGCAATGTCGGTGTTTACCCCGCTTGAGCGCCACGAGCTCGAGGCGTTTCTCGCCCCCTATGGCCTGGGTCGCTTGCGCGACTTCCAGGGCATTGCTGCTGGCAGCGAGAACAGCAATTTCTTCGTCAGCCTAGAGCAGGGCGAGTTCGTTCTGACCCTGATCGAGCGCGGCCCAAGCGCCGACTTGCCATTCTTTATCGAGTTGCTCGACGTATTGCACGACGCGGGGCTGCCCGTGCCTTACGCCCTGCGCACGACCAGCGGTGAAGCGCTGCGCAGCCTGGCGGCAAAACCGGCGCTGCTGCAACCGCGCCTGGCCGGCAAGCATGTACATGAGGCCAACCCGCATCACTGTCAGGAAGTCGGTGCGCTGCTGGCGCGCATTCACCTGGCCACGCGCAATCAGCCGCTGCCGCGCAAGAGTGATCGGGGACTGGACTGGATGCTCGCCGAAGGGCCAAGCCTGGCCCTGAAGTTGCCTGATGAACAGGTGCCACTGCTGCGTGATGCACTGGCGGAGATCCACACGCTCAAGCCGCGCATCCTCGCCTTGCCGCAGGCCAACCTGCATGCCGACCTGTTCCGCGACAACGTGCTGTTCGATGGTAACCACTTGGCCGGGGTGATCGACTTCTACAACGCCTGTTCGGGGCCGATGCTCTATGACTTGGCGATTGCCCTGAACGACTGGTGCTCGCGGGATGACGGCAGCCTCGACAGCAAGCGCGCGCAGGCACTGCTAGGCGCCTACGCTGGTTTGCGACCGTTTACTGCGGCCGAAGCTGAATTGTGGCCGGCCATGCTACGCATCGCCTGTGTGCGCTTCTGGCTGTCACGCCTGATCGCTGCCGAATCCTTCGCCGGCCAGGAAGTGCTGATCCACGACCCGGCAGAATTCCAGCGCCGCCTGGCACAGCGTCAGCAGGTCGAGCTGGCGCTACCGTTCGCCTTCTAAAGTCAGGGCGCTAATTACAGCGCTTCGAGACACCCGGCCAATTCGCCCGCCATGTTTTCCAGCAGGGCTTCGTAGCCGCCAGTATCCACTGGCAAAGCGCCGCCCATAGCGTCTAACTCAGCCAGGGTGACCGGCAGGCCGCCGGTCAGGGTTTGCGCCAGGCGCGGGCGAAACGGCGGCTCGCTGAACACACAACTCGGGCCGGCCTGCTGCAAGCGTTCGCGCATGGCAGCCACGTGCTGGGCGCCGGGCTGCACCTCGCCAAGCACACTGAATACCCCCGCGTGCTTGAGGCCATAGGCGGCCTCGAAGTAGTCGTAGGCTTCGTGGAAAACGAAGTAGGGCTTGCCAGCCAGACCATTCAGGCGACTTTTCAGGCGCTGATCCAGAGCATCCAGGCGCGCGCCAAAAGCCTTGGCATTGGCCTGGTAACGCGCGGCATTGGCCGGGTCGGCTTGCGCCAGGTCGGTGGCGATCTTGCCGGCAATCACCCGGGCATTGGCCGGCAGCAACCAGAGGTGCGCGTCCAGGCTGCCGGGGCGGTGGGCGTGGTCATGCTGGTCAGCGGCATGCGCGTGATCTGCGTGATCTGCGTGATCTGCGTGATCTGCGTGATCTGCGTGATCTGCGTGATCTGCGTGATCTGCGTGATCATCCTCATGCTCGGCGTGTTGCGCATCGCTGTCGCCAAAATGACGCAAGGACATACCTGGAACATCCTGCACCGCCACACTCGGCTTATCGCGGCCAGCCAGCACGCGCGGTAGGAAGCTTTCCAGATCCGGGCCGATCCAGTACAGCAGGTCGGCTTCGCGCACGCTGCGCACATCGGAGGGGCGCAGCGCATAGTGGTGCGGTGAAGCGCCAGGCGGCAGCAGTACATCAGGCTGGCCAACGCCATCCTGCACAGCAGCGGCAATCAGCTGCAGCGGCTTGATGCTGGTCAGCACGCGCACATCGGCGTGAACCCCGAAACTCAGGGGAAAAGTGATAAACAACAGGGCAAAAGCCGGAAAAAGACGCAACACGGAGAGCACTCAAGCGGGAAGGAACAGGTAATATAATAACGTCTCTCACCTTATTCGTCGTTGCCCATGACTCAAGCGCCCCTGGCCTCACGCCCACACGACCATTCTCATTGCGTCAGCCATGCCCTGGCAGAGGCGGAGAGCATCTGCACGCGCCAGGGGCTGCGCCTGACCACCTTGCGTAAACGCGTGCTGGAACTGGTCTGGGCCAGCCACAAACCGCTGGGCGCCTACGACATTCTCGGCGTGTTGAGCGACGAAGACGGCCGCCGCGCCGCGCCGCCGACGGTGTACCGCGCCCTGGATTTCCTGCTGGAAAACGGCCTGGTGCACCGCATCGCCTCGCTTAACGCCTTTGTCGGCTGCAGCCACCCGGAACACGCCCACCAGGGCCAGTTCCTGATCTGCCGAAGCTGCAATGCGGCCATCGAGCTGGAACAGGCCACGATCAGCAACGCCATTATCAGCAGCGCGGCCGGTGTCGGCTTTGCCGTGGAAAGCCAGACGGTGGAAGTGGTCGGCCTGTGCGCAGGCTGCCAGGAGCCCGCATGAGCGATGCCCTGATCAGTCTCGCCGGGGTGGGTGTGACCTTCGCCGGGCAGAATGTGCTGCAGGATGTACAGCTCAGCGTAAAGCCGGGTGAAATCGTCACCCTGATCGGCCCCAACGGCGCCGGTAAAACCACGCTGGTGCGCGCTGTACTCGGTCTGCTCAAGCCGGACAGCGGCAGCGTCTGGCGCAAGCCCAAACTGCGCGTCGGCTATATGCCGCAGAAGCTGCATGTGGATGCCACCCTGCCGCTCTCGGTGCTGCGCTTTCTGCGCCTGGTGCCGGGCGTCAGCCGTACGGATGTGCAAGCAGCGCTGGCCGAAGTGGGCGCGGAACAGGTAATCGACAGCCCGCTGCAAAGCATCTCCGGCGGCGAACTGCAGCGCGTGCTGCTAGCACGTGCCCTGCTGCGCAAGCCAGAACTGTTGGTGCTGGATGAGCCGGTACAGGGCGTCGACGTTGCCGGCCAGGCTGAGTTGTACCGCTTGATCACCCAGCTGCGCGATCGCCATGGTTGCGGTGTGCTGATGGTCTCCCACGACCTGCACCTGGTGATGAGCACCACTGATCAGGTGGTCTGCCTCAACCGTCACGTCTGCTGTTCCGGCCATCCGGAACAGGTCAGCTTCGATCCGGCCTTTGTCGAGCTGTTCGGCGAGGACGCCAAGAGCCTGGCCGTCTACACCCACCACCATGACCATGAGCACGATCTGCATGGCGCGGTAGTTACCGAGGCACCTGCGGGCCTGAGCATCAAAGGCCCGGTAAAACCGCATATTCACGGAGATGGCTGCAAGCATGGCTGATTTTCTGCTCAACGCCCTGCTCGCCGGCCTCGCCCTGGCGTTAGTCGCCGGCCCGCTGGGTTCCTTTGTGGTGTGGCGGCGCATGGCTTATTTCGGCGACACCCTGTCGCATGCCGCGTTGCTCGGCGTGGCACTCGGCCTGATGCTCGACGTCAGCCCGACCCTGGCGGTGACCGTCGGCTGCGTGCTCCTGGCGGTATTGCTGGTGACCCTGCAAAGCCGCCAGCCGCTGGCCTCCGACACCCTGCTCGGCATCCTCGCCCACAGCACCTTGTCGCTGGGCCTGGTGGTGCTGAGCTTTATGCAGGATGTACGCATCGACCTGATGGGCTATTTATTCGGCGACCTGCTGGCGGTCGGCCCCACTGATCTCGCCTGGATCATCGGCGGCAGCGCCCTGGTGCTGGTGCTGCTGGCCCTGCTGTGGCGGCCGTTGCTCGCGATTACCGTGCATGAAGAGCTGGCCAAGGTCGAAGGTCTACCGGTGGCGGCAATTCGTCTGAGCCTGATGCTGCTGATCGCCGTGGTGATCGCCGTGGCGATGAAGATCGTCGGCGTGCTGCTGATCACCTCCCTGCTGATCATTCCCGCCGCTGCCGCCCAACGCCATGCGCGCACCCCGGAACAGATGGCGTT
Source organism: Pseudomonas sp. 9AZ (assembly GCF_902506525.1). NCBI lineage: Bacteria > Pseudomonadati > Pseudomonadota > Gammaproteobacteria > Pseudomonadales > Pseudomonadaceae > Pseudomonas > Pseudomonas sp. 9AZ. The sequence continues at coordinate 2,017,790 of NZ_LR733840.1, read as the reverse complement.
CGGCGCCAGCCTACTGGGCATCGTCGCGGTATGCGGTGGGCTGAGCCTGTCTTGGTTTCAGGACACGCCGGCCGGTCCGTCCATTGTGGTCAACGCCGCAGCATTGTTTCTACTGAGTTTTGCCCTTCCCAGACGCACCGCCTGAAAAATTGGTTGTGTCAGGCGGCGCAGTGTAAACTTGCGCGTTTTTTGCACAACTCGAGACGCGCAGTCATGAAATCGTTCGTTTTCCGTGGTTTTGCCCTGAGCCTGGTTCTGCTGCTGGCCGGCTGCCAAAGTGCGCCGCAGCAACCGGCCAACTTGCCGGTGGATGACCTGGTCAGCGCTTTTCGCCAGCTCGATCAGAGCCTGGCCAGCGGCGACCTGAGCAGCGCCGAGAGCCAGCTTGGCAGCCTGCAGCAACGCGCCGCCGGCGATACCCGCCTGGAGCAATACCAGCGCCAACTCGCCGAAGCCCATCTGCAACAGGGCCAGAAAGCCCTGCAGGCCGGTGATCTGGATAACGCCACCAAAGCCCTGAGCCGCGCTCGCAGCCTGATGCCGCAGGCGCCGGCACTGACCACCGGCCTGGATGGCGCCATCGCCCAGGCCCGTGAAGCCGAACTGGCCGCTGCCGAACAACGTCGCCGTGCCGCCGAGCAAGCGGCTGCCCAGGCCGAAGCCGCCCGTCTGGAGCAAGCGCGTCAGTTGCGCCTGGCGGCCGAACGGCAGGCCGCCGCGATTCAGGCCACTCAGCTACCGAATACCCCGCCAGCCGAAGAGCCCGCACCAGCCAAGCCGCAAGCGAGGCTGATCAACCCCGCCGCCGCCAGCAGCGTGATTGGCATGCCGATGCTGGATAACCAGGACAACGAGCGCCTGCGCAGCCTGCTCGACGGTGTGGCGGCGGATATGGTCGCGTTCAATTGCGCGGTGCGCATCGAAGTACGCCAGGCCAAGGATTTCCCCTGGGTCGCCTCCCTGCTCAATGCGCGGATCAAGCGCCTAGACCCGAGTTTCAGCCCGCGCATAAGCCAGGTGATCAAGCCCGCTCAGGTGCCGCAGCTGGTGCTTAGCCCGCAGCGTTAACCACGTTGCGCTGCGATCACGACCGGGCTTGCCCGGTCGTTTGCATTGGCGCTGGCTACACTGCCCATAGCAGTCAGCCATCTAATGCAATTTAGCTATAACCATAGGTCTACAAAGATTTTTGCGACCTAAACAGCGCCGGGTAGACTAGCCGCCGTTTCGGCCTACCCGGCAGCCCGAAAAACCCAAAAGGTTTATCCCGTGATCAATTTTCACCAGGTCCACAAGGCGTATCGCGTCGGTGGTCAGGACATCCCCGCGTTGCAACCGAGCGATCTGCAGATTGCCCGGGGCGAAGTGTTCGGCATCATCGGTCACTCCGGCGCCGGCAAAAGCACCCTGCTGCGTCTGATCAACCGCCTGGAACAGCCCTCCGGCGGGCGCATCGAGATCGACGGTGAAGACGTCACCGCGCTCGATGCCACAGGCCTGCGGCGTTTCCGCCAACAGGTCGGGATGATCTTCCAGCACTTCAATCTGCTGTATTCCAAGACCGTTGCCGACAACGTCGCTCTGCCGCTGAAACTGGCCGGCGAGTTGCCGCGCAGCGCGATCAATGCCCGCGTTGCCGAGTTGCTGGCGCGGGTCGGCCTGCAGGATCACGCCAACAAGTACCCGGCGCAGCTCTCCGGTGGACAGAAACAACGCGTCGGCATTGCCCGCGCCCTGGCCACCGAACCGAAAATTCTGCTGTGCGACGAAGCCACCAGCGCCCTCGACCCGCAGACCACCGCCTCAGTGTTGCAGCTGCTGGCCGAGATCAACCGCGAGCTGAACCTGACCATCGTGTTGATCACCCACGAGATGGACGTGATCCGCCGCGTCTGCGACCGCGTTGCCGTCATGGATGCCGGCGTTATCGTCGAATCCGGCCCGGTGGCCGAAGTGTTTCTGCATCCGCAGCACGCCACCACCAAACGCTTCGTGCAGGAAGCCGAGCAGATCGACGAGAACGAACAGCGTGACGATTTTGCCCATGTCGCCGGGCGCATCCTGCGCCTGACCTTCCAGGGCGAGGCCACCTACGCGCCGCTGCTGGGCACCGTGGCCCGCGAAACCGGAGTGGATTACAGCATCCTCGCGGGGCGTATCGACCGCATCAAGGACACCCCCTACGGCCAGCTGACCCTGGCCCTGACCGGCGGTGATCTCGACGCCGCGCTGGCGCGTTTCGAAGCCGCCGACGTTCATCTGGAGGTGCTGCGCTAATGGAAGCCTTACTGACTCGCCTGCTACCCAACGTTGATTGGGCGGAGATAGGCTACGCCAGCCTGGACACCCTGAGCATGCTCGGCGGCTCCATGCTGTTTACTGTGCTGCTCGGCCTACCGCTGGGTGTGCTGCTGTTTCTCACCAGCCCACGGCAGATGTTCGAACAGAAGGCCTTCTACGGTTTTCTGTCGCTGCTGGTGAACATTCTGCGTTCGGTGCCGTTCGTGATCCTGCTGATCGTGATGATCCCCTTCACGGTAATCGTCACCGGCACCTCGCTGGGCGTCGCCGGGGCCATCCCGCCGCTGGTAGTCGGGGCCACGCCGTTCTTCGCGCGGCTGGTGGAAACCGCGCTGCGTGAAGTCGACCGCGGCATTATCGAAGCGACCCAGGCCATGGGCGCGACCACCCGGCAGATCGTGGTCAACGCGCTGCTGCCCGAGGCGCTGCCCGGCATTATCGCGGCCATCACCGTAACGGCGATCACCTTGGTGTCCTACACCGCCATGAGCGGCCTGATTGGCGGCGGAGGCCTCGGCGACCTGGCCGTGCGTTATGGCTATCAGCGTTATCAGCCGGACGTGATGGCGGTGACGGTGATCCTGCTGCTGGTGCTGGTACAGATTCTACAAACCGTCGGCGACAAGCTGGTGGTGCACTTTTCCAGAAAATAAGGTGCCCCACGGGGCACACAAAATAGCGGAATACCGGTTACCTGCCGGACTCCGCACACATCCCACAAGGAGCTTTACGATGAAAAAACTGATCGCTGCATTCGCTGCCCTGGCAGCCTTCTCCGCCCAGGCCGAAAGCCTGAGCGTCGCGGCCACTGCCGTACCGCACGCGGAAATCCTCGAGTTCGTTAAGCCGGCCCTGGCCAAAGAAGGCGTTGAGCTGAACATCAAGGTATTCACTGACTACGTGCAGCCGAACGTGCAAGTTGCCGAGAAGCGCCTGGATGCCAATTTCTTCCAGCATCAGCCGTACCTGGATGAATTCAACAAGAGCCGTGGCACCGAGCTGGTCAGCGTAGCCGGCGTACACGTCGAGCCATTCGGCGCCTACTCCAGCCAACACAAAACCCTGGCCGACCTGCCGCAAGGCGCCAACGTGGTCATCCCTAACGACGCCACCAACGGCGGCCGCGCCCTGTTGCTGCTGCAAAAGGCCGGGGTGATTACCCTGAAGCCGGAAGCCGGCATCCTCGCCACGCCAAAAGACATCGTCGAGAACCCGAAAACCATCAAGGTGCGTGAACTGGAAGCGGCCACCCTGCCGCGCGTGCTGACCCAGGTCGACCTGGCGCTGATCAACACCAACTACGCCCTGGAAGCCAAGCTCAACCCGACCAAGGATGCGCTGATCATCGAAGGTAACGACTCGCCGTACGTCAACATCCTGGTTGCGCGTGCCGACAACAAGGACAACGCCGCCCTGCAGAAACTGGCCAAGGCGCTGAACAGCGCTGAAGTGAAAGTCTTTATCGCTGAGAAGTACCAGGGCGCCGTAGTTCCGGCGTTCTAAGACGCCGCGTTATCTGCACCCTCTGCCAAACCCCGCCTCGTGCGGGGTTTGTCGTTTAGGGCCGCCTCGCGCAAGCACTCCAGCAGGCAGTCCAGAGCCGGCTGACGCTGAGCGCGGCGCAATATCGCCACCAACTCGCGGTGAAAGGTCAGCTCGCCCAGCTCGATCACCCGCAACTGCGTCGGCCGCTGCAGCCACAGACCGGCACGCGGAACCAGCGACACACCGAGGCCGCACTCGACCATCCGTACGATGGCCTCCAGCTCATCCAGTTCCAGCGCTTCCTGCACCACCAGACGCTGCTCGCGGAGGAACTGGTTGACCCGTCGCCCGCCAAACGAGCGTCGGTCGTAACGCACGAACGGCTGCTCGGCAAGGATCTGCAACGGATCATCCGCCGTTACGCCGAGCGGGGTGATCAGCACAAACGGCTCGCGCGCCAAGCTGATCTGCAACAGCTCTTTGGGTAGCTCGAACGGCGGCTTGATCAGCAGCGCCAGGTCCAGTTCGCCGGCATCGATCTGGCTCAGCAGATTCAGCGATACGCCCGGCACCAGCTTCAGCTCGACGCGTGGGGCGGCCGCGCGGAAACGCGGCAGGGCTTCGGGCAGCAGCCCCGTCTGCAACGTGGCAATCGCGCCGACCTTGAGCTCGCCCTGCCACTCGGCCGCGCTGGTCGGCAGGGCCATCTGCGCATAGAGCCCAAGCATCTGCTCCGCCAGCGGCAAGGCATGCCGACCGGCCGCATTGAGCACCGCCGAGCGTCCACTGCGCTCGAACAGGCGGACGCCCAGCCCCTGCTCCAGCACACGCATCTGCGCGCTCACCGCCGACTGAGTCAGGCCAACCTGCTGACCCGCCGCCGCGAAGGTGCCATGCCGCGCCACCGCCACAAAGGTTTTCAATTCGCGCAGCATCGACGCCTCGACTGATCAATTTTGTTTGTGCTTGCGAACAAGGATATTCGCTTTTAATCAGAATCGCTGTTGCTGAGAATCAGCAGACCTCCCTTTCAAGGAACTCCAGCATGGCGCTCGCACCCTTTCACCTGGCAATTCCCGTTTACGACCTGGCAGCTGCACGGCACTTCTACGGCGAAGTGTTCGGCTGTGCCGAGGGCCGTAGTAGCGACCACTGGGTGGATTTCGACTTCTTCGGCCACCAGCTGGTGATCCACCAGGCGCCGAAGATGGCCTATCAGGAAGCCGCGCACAGCAACCCGGTGGACGGCCACAACGTACCGGTGCCGCATTTCGGTGTGGTGCTGGGCTGGGAGGATTGGCAGGTACTGGCGGCGCGACTACAGGCCAAGGGCACGCCATTTGTGATCGAGCCCTATGTGCGCTTCGCCGGCCAGGTTGGCGAGCAAGCCACGTTGTTCCTGCTCGACCCGTGCGGCAACGCCCTGGAGTTCAAGGCGTTCAAGGACATCAGCCAGCTATTCGCCAAATAGTTGGCTATGGGCGATCGAGTAGGCTGGGCAGCTGCGCAGCCAGCTTGGTATTGTTGATCGGCGCGCGGATAAAGCCACGCTGCTTGCCGTCCGGGCCGATCAGCACCAGGTTGCCGCTGTGATCGACGGTGTAGTTTTCCTTGCTGGTATCGGCAGGGATAAACGGAATGCTGACACCGTTGGCCAGCTTCTGGATGATCGCCTCTTCGCCGGTCAGGCCGATAAAACCGGCATCGAAATACTCCAGGTATTTCTTCAACTGCTCCGGGGTGTCGCGATGCGGATCCACCGTGACCAGCACGATGCGCAGCTTGGCCAGGGTTTCCGGCGGTAGCTGGCCCTGCAGCTGGCGCAGCTGGGCGAGGGTGGCCGGGCAAATGTCCGGGCAGAAGGTGTAACCGAAGAACAGCAGGCTCCACTGGTCCTTGAGCTGATCAACCGCCACGGTCTGCCCATCCTGATTGGTCAGGCTTAGCTCCGGCAGGCTGCGACTTTGTGGCAGCAGGACGATGCCGGCATCGAGCAGAACGGTGGGATCACCCTGGCCCTTGCTGGTCAGCACCTTGTTGACGGTCAGGCCCAGCACCAGGGCGACGATGGCAACGAGAACAAAAACGGTGATCTGGGTTCGGGTCATGGCACCAACGATTACAGGTTTAACAGCAGATAGTGGTCGATCAGCAGGGCGATAAACAGCGCGAAAAGATACCAGATGCTGTACTTGAAGGTGCTGATCGCCGCATGCGGTTTGCTGTCACGGTACAGCACCACCGCCCAGTACAGAAAGCGCCCGCCCAACACCACGGCGCAGGCGAGATAGAGCAGCCCGCTCATATGGATGGCATAAGGCAGCAGGGTCACGGCAAACATCACCAGGGTGTACAGCAGGATATGCACCTTGGTGTAGTGCTCGCCGTGGGTCACCGGCAGCATGGGGATATCGGCCTTGGCATATTCCTCCTTGCGGTGGATGGCCAGGGCCCAGAAATGCGGCGGCGTCCAGGCGAAAATGATCAGCACCAGCAGCAGCGGTTCGGCGCTGATATGCCCGGTAACCGCGACCCAGCCGAGCAACGGCGGCGCAGCACCGGCCAGGCCGCCGATGACAATGTTCTGCGGCGTGGCGCGCTTGAGAAAGCCGGTGTAGAGCACCGCGTAACCGAGCAAGGAGGCCAGGGTCAGCCAGGCGGCCAGCTCGTTGGTGAAGGTCAGCAGCAGGACCATCCCGGCCACCGCCAGCAGCAGGGCAAAGCCCAGCGCCGCAGTCGGCGACAAACGCCCGGCCGTAACTGGCCGCTTGTGGGTGCGCGCCATAATCGAATCGATACGCCGATCGACCACATGGTTAACCGCTGCCGCAGCCCCCGCGCACAGGCCGATACCCAGGTTGCCGAAAATAAGAACCGGCCAAGCGACACCTGCGCGGGTGGCGAGAAACATGCCGACCAAGGAGGTGATCAGCATCAGCACCACCACGCGGGGTTTGGTCAGCTCCAGATAATCGCGCCACGTGGCGTGGGCTTGCTGTTCGCGCACTAGAGTAGCCATAAGGTCTCTCCTCGATTGTTCTGCTTATTTGCCGGGCAGCGCAGTGAAGCCGACGGGCGTATCTGTAGCGGGGGATGCCAGCCGTGCAGTGCTGCGCAACCGGTAATTGATCAGTACCAGGGTCAGCAGCAGCGCCGCGCCGCCGAGGTTGTGCGCCACCGCCACCAGCAACGGCAGGTGAAACACCACGTTGCTGATGCCCAGGCTGATCTGCACAGTCAGCGCCAGCACCAGCAACCCGGCCAACCGCGCCAGGCCATGGCGTTTGAGTTGCCAGGCCAACAGCAGCAGCACCAGGGTCACCAGCAGCGCGCCAATGCGGTGGGTCATATGAATGGCGGTGCGCGCGTCGCTGTCGAGCTGGCCACCGAGATAATTAGGGCCGATATGCTGGGTCAGGTGAAAGCCATTGGCGAAGTCCATCGCTGGCCACCATTCGCCGTGACAGGTCGGCAGATCGACGCAGGCGACCGCCGCATAGTTGCTGCTGACCCAGCCACCGAGGGCGATCTGCCCGACAACCAGCAGCAAACCAAGCGCCGCCAGGCTGCGCAGTCGTGCGGGAAGATTGGCCAAGGCGGCCGCCTTACCGGATAGACGTAGCGTTAGAAGAAACAACAGGCTAAGGGTGGCGAAACCACCGAGCAGGTGCGCGGTAACGACTTGCGGCCAGAGTTTCAGGGTCACCGTCCACATGCCGAAGGCTGCTTGCAGCGTCACCAAGCCCAGCAAAAACAGGGGCAGTTTGAGTGGCTGATCTACTTCGCCACGGCGGCGCAGCGCCTGTACCGCCAGACCGAGAATCACCAAGCCCAGGGCGCCGGCAAAATAGCGGTGGATCATCTCGTACCAGCCCTTGGCGACTTCGACCGGCGCTTCGGGGAAACGCGCCTCGGCCAGGGTCTGTTTATGCTCGCTCATCGGCACGCCGATAAAGCCGTAGCAGCCCGGCCAGTCCGGGCAACCGAGGCCGGCGTGGGTCAAGCGGGTATAGGCACCGAGCAGCACCACCACGACCGCCAACAGCGTGGCGAACAGGGCAAAACGGTAACCAGGCTTGCTCATCATCAGTCCTTAGCCGTGGGCAGCATTAACCAATTTGCGAGATTTTCAACAGGTGCCGCAGGTCGTTGAGAATCGCCTTGCCCTTGCTGGTGGCGTCATAACGCAGCACCAGATTGCCGTGTGGATCAACGATCCACAGCTGCGCGCCGGAGGCGGAGCCGGCGGTTTTGCCGTAAGCATCCAGCTGCAGCTGATAGCGGGTCAGCTGCGGGTATTCGCGGCGTAGCTGGGCGTCATAGTCGCCGACGATGGGCTGGGCAGTTGCCAAGCCATGGGCAGCGCGGCCGACATCACGGTTTAGACCGATATGCACCTGGCGGGAGAGGAACACCAACTCCTTGCAGGCGGCATCACAGACATCCGGCACGGTCACCAACAGTTGCCAGCGCTGCTCATCGGCACCGACCACACCGAGGTCGGCGCGGGTCTGCCCGGTGCCGATCAGCTCACCGTGATAGCTGCGGGTTTCCGGCACCCAGAAACGCCACTGATACATGGCGCTGGCGAGAATCATCGGGCCGATAACCACGGCCAGAATCAGGATCAGCTGCAGCCGCCCACGGCGACGCTGGCTGGGCGACACTTCAGGCAGGGCGATGGCTGGGTTCATGGCGAGTCTCCCGCGCGTTAGATAGACCTAAATAGATAAACAGGCAGAGCAAGGCCGCGGCCAGGGCGAACCATTGCACGGCATAACCGAGATGTTTGTCGGGGCTCATGGCGATAACCGGCCAATCGCTTTGAAATGAGGCGGGGCCAGGCTCGAGGCGCACCTCATAGCTCAGGCCACCACGCCCCAGTTGCTGCCAGAGGTCGTCCGGCTTGACCTCACTGATCACCTGCGGCCAGCCTGCAGTCGGTTGCGCATCCTGCAGCTGAAACGCTTCGCCCAGCGGCACATACACCGTGGCCTGCAGACGCAGCGGTGTATCCGGGGTGGCGAAGGTTGGGCTGATGCGCCGATCCGGCCAGGGCAGCCAGCCGCGATTGAGCAACAGCCACAGGCCGCTGGTTTGGTCATAGAAGGGTTGCAGCACTTCCACGCCAACCTTACCGTCGCGGGTGCGGTTGTCGAGCAGCAAGGTATGCCGCGCGTCGAAGAAACCCTGCAACTGTACGCGCTGGTAAGCCGGATTGGGCTGGCGCTCCAGCTCATCAATGCTGATCGGTGCGGCCAGTTGCTGGGCTTGATGCGCAGCCAACAGCTCGCGCTTTTCTTCGGCCCGCGACAGCTGCCAGAAGCCTAGAGCGACCAGGCACGGAAATAGCAGCAGCACCAGTACGCTGGGCAGCCAGCCAGGACGGAAGGCGCTCATAGCAACCTTCCTAAAGCCCTGAACAAGCTGGCTATACTGCAGCTGAAGCGCATTTCCCTTCCCCCGAAGTTCCGCTTGGGAGTCACGCATGCTCAAAGCCGCGATCGTCCTGTTACTACTGGCTACTCTGGTCAGCCTATTCAGTGGCCTGTTCTTTCTGGTCAAGGACGAAGGTAGAACCTCCCGTGTGGTCAACGCGCTGACAGTACGCGTGAGCCTCACTGCCTTGACCGTCGCCCTTATTGCCTGGGGTTTCTACAGTGGCCAACTGGTCTCGCATGTCACCTGGTAAGGCTCGTCACAGCACATAAACGAAGACGAACAAACCAATCCACACCACATCGACAAAGTGCCAATACCAGGCCGCCGCTTCGAAGCCGAAGTGCTGCTCGGGGCTGAAATGGCCGCGAATAACCCGAATCAACATAATGCTCAGCATCAGCGCGCCCAGGGTTACGTGGGCGCCGTGGAAGCCGGTGAGCATAAAGAAAGTCGCGCCGTAGATGCCCGAACCCAGGGTCAGCCCCAGTTCGGTGTAGGCGTGGATATATTCCTCGACCTGCAGCACCAGAAAGGCGATGCCGAGAATCACCGTTAGAGCCAGCCACAGGGTCAGCGGCTTGCGGTGGTTCTTGCGCAGCGCGTGGTGGGCGAAGGTCAGGGTAAAACTGGAAGTGACCAGCAGAATGGTGTTGATCAGCGGCAAACCCCAAGCGCTGATGGTGCCACTCGGCGCCGGATAGAGTTTCGGGTCAGGCGTATTGAGCAGCGGCCAGGTGTATTCGAAGCCCGGCCAGAGCATATTGCTCACCCCTTTGTCGCCCTCACCGCCGAGCCAGGGACCAGCCCAGGTACGCACGTAAAACAGCACGCCGAAGAAGGCGGCAAAGAACATCACCTCGGAGAAAATAAACCAGCTCATGCCCCAGCGGAACGAGCGGTCCATCTGCGGGCTGTACATGCCGGAGCGGCTTTCCTTGATCACATTGCCAAACCAGCCGAACAGCATATAGGCGAGAAACAGGCCGCCGATAAAGAAGATCAGCGGGCCGTTGGAATCGGCGCGATCGGCCTTCATGTCGTTGAACCAGGTGCCTACGCCGTACACCGAGAACAGCATGCCCAGGGTGGCAATGATCGGCCACTTGCTCTGGGCCGGGACGTAATAGCTTTCGTGAGTTTCGTGACTCGACATTTATTGTTCTCCTTATGGAGCCGCCCGGGTAAGGGTCGCTTGTGTCACCGGCGGTTTGCGCACGGTGATATCAAACAAGGTGTAGGCCAGGGTCAGGTGGCGAACATCTGCCGGCAAGTCTCTATCGACGATAAACCGCACCGGCATTTCGATACGCTCACCGGGTTGCAGTACCTGCTGGGTAAAGCAAAAACACTCGGTCTTGTGAAAATAGGCAGCGGCTTTGGACGGCGCCACACTGGGGATCGCCTGCGCGGTCATCGGCTTGTCGGTGGGGTTGTAGGCGACAAACAGCATCTGCGTGCTGTCACCCGGATGCACCAGAACCTCGTCGGCCTGAGGACCGAACTCCCAGACCATCTCAGCGGCATTGGTGGCGAGAAACTGCACCCGCACCTGGCGCGACTCATCGGTGCTTTGCAGCCCAGCCTCATAGGCACCGGCGGTTTTGCCGTTGATGCCAAAGGCCTGGCACATCACGTCATAGATCGGCACCAGAGCGAAGCCGAAGCCGAACATGCCGACCACCACCAGTGACAGGCGGATAACTAGACGGCGAGTCGACAGGGCTTCACTCATCGGTCGGCCCCCTATTTCACTTCAGGTGGTGTGGAGAAGGTGTGATAAGGCGCCGGCGACGGCACGGTCCACTCCAGCCCCTCGGCACCATCCCAAGGCTTGGCCGCAGCGGGTTTGCCGCCACGGATGCACTTGATGACGATAAACAGGAACAGCAACTGAGTGGCGCCGAACATAAAGGCGCCGATGCTCGAGACCATGTTGAAGTTGGCGAACATCATGTTGTAGTCCGGGATACGTCGCGGCATGCCGGCCAGACCAACAAAGTGCATCGGGAAGAACGCCATGTTCATGCCGATAAAGCTCATCCAGAAATGCAGCTTGCCGAGGGTTTCGTCATACATATGCCCGGTCCACTTCGGCAGCCAGTAGTAGGCCGAGGCGAAGATGCCGAAGATCGCCCCAGGCACCAACACATAGTGGAAATGCGCCACCACGAAGTAGGTGTCGTGGTACTGGAAGTCCGCCGGGGCGATGGCCAGCATCAGGCCGGAAAAGCCACCGATGGTGAACAGGATGACGAAGGCCACCGAAAACAGCATGGGCGTTTCAAAGGTCATCGAGCCGCGCCACATGGTGCTGGCCCAGTTGAACACCTTCACCCCAGTCGGCACGGCGATCAGCATGGTCGCGTACATAAAAAACAGCTCACCGGTCAGCGGGATGCCGACGGTGAACATGTGGTGCGCCCAGACGATAAACGACAGGAAGGCGATGCTCGCCGTCGCATAAACCATCGAGGTGTAGCCAAACAGCGGCTTACGGGCGAAGGCAGGAATGATCGCACTGACCGCGCCGAACGCCGGCAGGATCATGATGTACACCTCGGGGTGACCGAAGAACCAGAAAACGTGCTGGAACAGCACTGGGTCACCGCCACCGGCGGCACTGAAGAAGCTGGTGCCGAAGTGGATGTCCATCAACATCATAGTTACGCAGCCGGCGAGTACCGGCATTACCGCGATCAGCAGGAAGGCCGTGATCAGCCAGGTCCAGACGAACAGCGGCATCTTCATCAGGGTCATGCCGGGGGCGCGCAGGTTGAGGATGGTGGCGACCACGTTGATCGCGCCCATGATCGAACTGATGCCCATCAGGTGCACAGCGAAGATAAAGAAGGTTACCGATTCCGGCGCGTAGGTGGTCGACAGCGGTGCATAGAAGGTCCAGCCGAAGTTCGGTCCGCCGCCCTCCATAAACAATGTGCTGATCAACATGCCGAACGCAGCAGGCAGCAGCCAGAAGCTGAAGTTGTTCATCCGTGGCAGGGCCATGTCCGGCGCGCCGATCATCAGCGGAATCATCCAGTTGGCCAGGCCAACAAACGCCGGCATCACCGCACCGAAGACCATGATCAGGCCGTGCATGGTGGTCATTTGGTTGAAGAATTCCGGCTGCACGATCTGCAGGCCCGGCTGGAACAGCTCGGCACGAATCACCATGGCCATGCTGCCACCCAGCAGGAACATGGCGAAGCTGAACCACAGGTACATGGTGCCGATGTCTTTGTGGTTGGTGGTCAATACCCAGCGCATCAGGCCTTTGGCCGGGCCGTGGTGATGGTCATGTCCGGCATGACCGTGGCCAACGTGGCCCGGATCGATCACTGCACTCATGTCCTTACTCCTGAGCCTGTTTGAACGCGAGGATGTCTTTCGGCGTGACCATGTCGCCTACCGCATTGCCCCAGGCATTGCGTTCGTAGGTGATGATCGCGGCGATATCGACTTCCGAGAGTTGCTTGCCAAAAGCGGCCATCGAAGTGCCCGACTTGCCGTTGACCACGATGCCGATATGACCGGCCGCAGGTCCGGTAGCAATCGCCGAGCCTTTGAGTGCAGGGAACATCGGCGGCAGGCCTTCACCGGTTGGCTGGTGGCAGGAGGCGCAGTTGGTCTGGTAGGACTTCTCGCCACGCGCCATCAGCTCGTCCATGGTCCACTCTTTAGTGGTCAGCTCACGTTCGGCAGCCGCTGCAACCTTGCGCTCGGCGATCCAGGTGGCGTAGTCCTCTTTCGACTTGGCTTCTACCACCACGGGCATAAAACCGTGATCCTTGCCGCACAACTCGGTGCACTGGCCACGGTAGATGCCCGGCTCGTCGATACGTGTCCAGGATTCGTTGATAAAACCAGGGATGGCGTCCTTCTTCACCGCAAGTGCCGGCACCCACCAGGAGTGAATCACGTCGGCGGCGGTGATCAGAAAGCGTACTTTGGTGCCGACCGGCACCACCAGCGGCTCATCCACCTCGAGCAGGTAGTGCTCGCCCTTGGTGGCTTTGTTGTTGATTTGATCCTTGGGCGTTGTGAGGTTGCTGAAGAACTCGACGTCTTCACCCAAGTATTTGTAGTGCCATTTCCATTGATAACCCGTGACCTGAATATCCAGCTCGGATTCGCTGGAGTCATAGATCTCGATCAGGGTCTTGGTCGCCGGTATCGCCATCAGCACCAGAATCACCAACGGCACAACCGTCCAGAGAATCTCGACCGTGGTGCTTTCATGGAAGTGTGCGGGCTGCTGGCCTGTTGAGCGACGGTGGACGAGCATCGACCAGAACATCGCGCCGAACACGATCACGCCGATGACGACGCAGATCCAGAAGATGGTCATGTGCAAATCAAATACTGAGCGGCTGACCTCGGTGGCACCGGGCGTCATATTGATGCCCCAGCTGGCGTGTGCCGAGCTGAATACCAACCACAACAGGAGGCCCATCCAGACTCGTGGATGTCGCATCATTGCGGGTTCCCCTTAATTGTTCTTGTTATCCCGCCGAATCGGTCAGTGGCTCAGCAAGCGCAGATCTTTGCGGTGAAAATGCCTGCGAGGACTGTCCATGCCAGAGCCGATTCGGAGTTATCAGGTACTGCCTTTCGAATTCGAGTATAGACACGGACTTACACCTGGCAACGCGAAAGCCGAAATGAGCCATGCACTGCAGACCACACGCTAAAGACCACGGCTGACGCGGGATCGGCGGAGGTTGGCGCTGCGACATATAGCCGACTCGCATAACTGTTTAATAATTATGACAATCGGGTCTTAGCCAAGACGTTCAGCCAGCTAAGGTTCTCGCCCATGTCCTCATTTCAGGAGCAGTCATGAACATCGCCGCTTTGCACGTACTGATTCAGCGTGCGCACCAACACGAAGCCAGCACGGATCAGCTGGCCAGTCAGATGCAAGCCCACCTGGGTCAATTGCACCCCTCCATTCGCCTGCCCAATGAAGACACCCACGGCGTGTTGCAGCGTTTTGTCAGCGCGTATATCGAACAGGTGCCAGAACTGTTGCAGGCGGCCCATGAGGTTTCGCTGGAAGCAGGAATCGAGGCGCAGATCAAACCGGTGCTCAAGGTGGCTGAGCAGTTTTTTCTGCAACCGCCAGCGCTGATGGCCGGCCATGAGGGGCTGGAGGGATTACTCGACGAGGCCTATCTGGCCCATCGCTTGGTCGAGGAAGTGAATGATCGCTACATCGCCCACCTGGGCGCGCCGTTGATTCCGCTGGATACCACAGTGGCCAATCTGATCGCCCACCAATTGATTGGCGAGGCCTTTGCCAACCAATTGGACGAGGCCGTGCACCATGCGGTCGACGGCATGCTCGACGAGGCCAGCTTTGCTCAGGACTCAGTGCAAGCCTACCGCGAACGCTTGAACAACCCGCAGACAGATGCGGCCTGGAAGCGCTGGCCATGCCTATCTCGGCAGCTCGGTGTGGAGCTGCAGCTGAATGAAACCCGCGCGACGGGTTGACTGGCCTTAAACCCAGCGCGCGTTTGCCTAGGCCGGTGGTTATTCAATAGCCTGCTAGCTGTTCGGCAGATAGCGCGCACGGGGGGTGGCCATCGGCAGCGGACCGTCGCCAATCAAGCGAAACTCACCTTTCACCGCGTCGTACGCTTTGATCTCGCTGGTCTCGATGTCGTACACCCAGCCGTGAATAAACAATTGGCCGCTGGCCACCCGCGCCGCCACCGACGGGTGAGTGCACAGGTGATTGAGCTGAGCCACCACGTTCTCCTCGGTGAGAATGCCCAGCCTGTCATGGCCTTCACAGCCGCAGTTCGCCTCGACCACCTTGAGCGCCACTTCGCTGTGACGCAGCCAGGCTTTCACCGTCGGCATGCTCTCCAGGGTCTCGGGGGCCAATACGGCCTTCATCGCACCGCAGTCAGAGTGGCCACAGACGATGATGTGTTGCACGCCCAGCGCCAGCACCGCGTACTCGATGGCGGTGGACACCCCCCCCATCATCTGGCCGTAAGCCGGCACCACGTTACCAACGTTGCGGTTGACGAACAGGTCGCCCGGCGAGCTTTGAGTGATCAACTCCGGCACCACCCGCGAGTCGGCGCAGGTGATAAACATCGCACGCGGGTTCTGCGCAGTGGCGAGCTTTTTGAACAGGTCTTCCTGCTGCGGAAAGATTTCGCTGCGAAAGCGCTTGAAACCATCAACGATGGTCTGCAGGGCTTCCTCGGCACTCTCAGTGCCTGTGCGACCTTGCAGCGGAATCAACTGATGCTTGTATGGCATGTTTGCGACCTCTGAACCTGAAAAAACCTGCTAAAGCGACAGCCAAGCAGGCTGGCAAGTCACATGCCAAGTGTTACTGCCCTGAACCCTCACGGCAATCTTTAACGGTACCTGCCCATTAGAGCAGCGCCAGCTGACCACCCGGCGGACAGAAGCGCGTGCAGTCCAGGTTTAACCCCTCACGTCGATTCAGGCCCAGGCGCTTGCTGGCCAGGGCAAAGCGTTGCGCAAGCAATTCGGCAAACGCCCCTTCACCCCGAAAACGCTGACCGAAGCGGCTGTCATACAGCGCACCACCACGGCTCTGCCGGATCAGGCTGAGCACATGCTCAGCGCGCTGCGGGTAGTGCGCCTGCAACCACTCCTCGAATAACGGTGCCACTTCGCGCGGCAGACGAAGCAGCATGTAATTGGCGCTCTGCGCGCCAGCATCCTTGGCCGCTGCCAGCAAGTGCTCCAGCTCCATATCGTTGATCATCGGGATCATCGGTGAGCACAGCACGCCGACCGGAATACGGTTTTCACGCAACACACGGATCGCCCGCAAACGCGCCGCAGGTGCCGCTGCGCGCGGCTCCATGATGCGTTTGAGTTCGTCATCCAGGGTGGTCAGGCTGATCATCACCGCCACCAGCCGCTGCTGCGCCAGCTCAGTAAGCAGATCAAGGTCACGCAGAATCAAGGCACCCTTGGTGATGATGGTCACGGGATGACGGTAGTCGAGCAGCACCTTGAGGCTGTTGCGGGTCAGCAGGTGCTGGCGTTCGATCGGTTGATAGGGATCGGTATTGGAACCCAGGTTGATCGGCGCGCAGACATAGCCAGGCTTGCTCAGCTGCTGTTCGAGCAGGGCCACGGCATTGGTCTTGGCGATCAGCTTGGTTTCAAAATCCAGCCCCGGCGACAGATCCCAGTAAGCGTGGCTGGGCCTGGCGTAACAATAAATGCAGCCATGTTCACAGCCACGGTAGGGATTGAGCGAACGGTCGAAGGGCAGATCCGGCGACTGGTTACGGGTGATAATGCTTTTTGCGGTTTCGCTGCGCACCTCGGTCGCCCGGCTCGCCGGCACCTCCTGAAACCAGCCGTCATCGCTGGCGATAATGCGCAGCGGCGCAAAACGGTTATGCGGATTACTGGCGGTACCGCGACCGCGCGGCGGCAGAGCAATGGACATGGGCTGACTCCATAAATTACTGTATATAAATACAGTAATTTATATGTACCACCAAGCACCGACCATCCGCCCGACCTTTCCTGGGATATGAATCAGCCAACCACCAGTAGCAACAGCAGCGGCAAACTGGCCGCTGCCAGCAGGGTTTGCAGGGTGATGATGCCGGCCATCAATTGGCTGTCACCGCCCAGCTGTCGGGTTAATACATAGGCTGTAGGTGCAGTTGGCAGAGCAAAGAACAGCACCAATACGGTGCTTTCCATCGCCGGCAACTGCAGACCGTAGGCCACCGCCCAGGCCAGCATCGGCATGCCCAGCAGGCGCAGCAGGCTGTTCCACCCCAGGGCCGGAATCTCACCACCCAACTGTTCAGGTTTCAGCGCCGCACCAACGCAAAGCAGGCCCAGCGGTAGGCTGGCGGCAGCCAACAGACTGAGCAGCCGATCACTGCCGCCCGGTAGGCCGAGACCGCTGAGGTTGACCAGCGCGCCGCCCAGGCAGGCGAGGATCAACGGATTCTTCAGAATCGGCAGCAACAGACTGCGCGCACTGACGCCACGTTCGGCGGTCAGCGACCAGACGGAGAGCACATTCACTGTTGGCACCATCAGGGCGAGCATGATGGCCGCCAGGGTCAGGCCTTCCTGGCCAAACAGGCTGCCCACCGCTGCCAGGCCGAGGTAAGTGTTGAACCGCAGAATGCCCTGGCTAAATGCCCCAAAACGTCCTGCTGGCCAGCCCCGTATGCGCCGTGCCAGCAACAGCGCCAGCCAGGCGATGCCCAGCGCCAGCAGCACGGCCAAACCCAGGCGCGGCAACGCTGGATTATCCAGTGGCGCAGTCGCCAGGCTGCTGAACAGCAGCGCCGGGAACAGCATGAAATAGTTCAGCCGCTCAGCACCCGGCCAGAACGCCTCATTGGGGAACGCCCGGCGTCGCAGGTAATACCCAGCGACGATTAAGGCAAACAACGGCCACAAGGCCAACAGCAACTCCAGCACGGCAACCTCCAGCCACAGCTAAGCCGCCATCTTGAGCAGCCAACAGGGGTGACGCAAGGATGATATCGGGATTAGGCTGGCTTACCTGCCCTTTGCGATGAGGACACCCATGCCTGCTATTCATCAAGGTGGCTGCCAGTGCGGCGCATTGCGCTATCAGTTCGCGGCGCCACTGCAGGACATTGCCCACTGCCATTGCTCGATCTGTCGACGCAGTACAGGGGGCATCGTTACCACCTGGGTTACCGTGCCGCTGGCGAGCTTTCGCTGGCTGACCGACATGCCACGTGAGTACGCCTCATCATCCAGCTGCACGCGTTATTTCTGTGGGCAATGCGGCGCGCATCTGGCGTTGTTCACACAGCTCAGTCCAGAGACACTGGATGTGACCGTCGCTACGCTGGACGAGCCGGAGCAGGCCCCAGCGGATCGACATATCTGGGTGCAAAGCCGTCTGCCGTGGCTGCACCTCGACCCGCAGTTGCCCGAGGAAGATCAGGAACTCATGGACTAGGGCAACTGCAGGCCGCCGCCGGCTTTGTGCAGCGTGCGCAGATGCTTGCCCAGTTGCGTCAGGTTGGCTTCAGTGGCCTGTAATTCGGCCAGTCGCGCCGGCGCCAACAGGGTGCGCACTTCCTGGTCGAGGTTGTCGCTGAGCTGGCGCAGTTGCTGCTGACGCGCCTGGCTTTCGGTTTCCAGGCGCTGCCATTCGGCGCGCTGCGGCAGGCCGTAGCCACCCTCGAGCAACTCGGCCGGGCGACTGAGAAAGCCGCTGTTGGCGAGGATCTGCTGCAGCGCGCCGCCGGCCTTGTTCACCGTGGGATCAACGCCCTCACGGCCGCTGAGGTAGCGGCGCTTGAGTTCATCCTGAGCCAATAACAGTTGCCGACGCAGTGCCGCCTGTTCGAGCAACAACAGCGCCGCGCTGGTGCGCAGATCGGCGCGGTCAAACCAGGGTTGGCGCTTCTCGGCTGGCTGGGTCAGCCAGTCCTCAACCTGCGTTTGCTCAATCGGCAGCTGCGCCTGCAGCACGCTGAACATGGCCTGGTAACGGTCACGGAACGAGTCGAAGCGATAACCCAGGCGCAGGGCTTCGGTGGAGTCGTTCAGCACATTGCGGTCGGCCAAATCGCGCGCCACCAGCGTGTCGAGCAAGCCGTTGGGCATGATGCTGTCGAGCGCGTGCAGGCGCGGGTGCTGGCTGCCGCTGCGCAGCAGCTTGAGGGTTTCCACGGCGCAGTTGTTGGAGATAAACCAGTAGTTTCCGTCGTAACTCCAGTGCTGCTCAGCAGCGCGGGTCACCAGTTGTTCCAGCTGCATACGGTCCAGTTTGAGCGGCACCGAGGCCAGGCTGCGCAGCTCGACCTTGGTGTATTCCTCGATCACCTGCTCCAGCGGCAGAACGAACAGCCGCGACGGATAAACACCGGTCAGACCATCCCAACTCGATAGCTGCACGTCGCCGACAAAGGCGCGGTAGGACAGCACCAGATGCTCCTGCAGATCCAGCCGACAGTCCGGCCCCAGCGGCCGGCCGGGCGCGCAGATGACCAGGCGCAGCATGCTGTGGCCCCAGCGGCTGGCCAGTGCATCGTTGGCTTCGGCCAGCAGGTAATCCACCTGATAAACCCGCTGCGGATCGATGCTGCCCAGCGGTTGGCGGGCAAAGTCCCGCCCGGCATTCAGGTAAGCCAGACCTTCGGCGCAAGGCTGCAGATTGGCCGGCGTCCAAGCGAAATGCGCACTCAGGTAACGCGCCAGCGAGGGCCGGCGACAGGCGTAGCTGGGGTCGAGGATGAAGTACTCCATATTCACCGCAAGAAACTCGCGCGGGTTGCTCAGCTCATAGCTATCCGGGCTGCGCGCGACCTGATGATTGTCCGGCTCGCGCGCACCACGCCGCCCGACCTGCTGTGGCCAGCCGGCCAGGTCCAGCAGTAGCGGATCATCGCTCAGGGTGAAGCGCCGCGTGGTTTGCCCGCGGCAGTGATCCGGCAAGCCAACGGCTCCAAGACTCTGTTCGCGTTGGCGACACTGGCGCTGCAACTGCCGATCCTCCGGCGGCCAGAGCTGGGCACGGTCATATAGATGGGTGATTTCATGCAGCACGGTCGCCAGCAACTCTTGGCGCACGCTGCCATGGGGTCGATTGGTTAGGCTGGTGGCGCTGCTACCGTCACTTAACCCTGGCAGCAACGCGGCATTCAGTTCGATGCCGCTGAACCGCCCTGCGCGGCCATACACCTGCGCAGGCAAACTACGCCAGCGCACTCTGACGCTACGGTCGAGTTGCTGTTTGAGCTTTGGCGGCAAGGCGGCCAGCGCGTCTTGCAACAGTTGCTGGCTGGCCTGGCGCTCAGCAGGGCTGAGCTCGGCGCCCGCGAGCTGCAGGCGCAACTCGGCCTGGCTGCAGGTGCTGGCCAGTAGCGCCAGCCAGAGCAGCCAGGTACGCGGCCAACTCACAGCGCCAGAATGGCTTCGGCCAATACCAGGTCGGAAGCGCCTTGCGCCTCAGGCACTTGGCTGCGGATGGTGCTTATAGCGGCTTCCAGCTGAGCGCCGCGGATCTGCCCTTGGCTGGCGACGAAACTGGCCGCATCGTCACGCGCCGCGAGCACGACTTTCGAGTCGCGCACCGAGGTGGTGGTATCCGAGGTGAAGTCGAAGGTGCGATCCAGCGCGCGTACGATGATATTGCTGGTCGCCACCAGGGTTTGCGCCTGTGCGGTGGCACTGAACAGAACAACTGCAACTACGGCACTGAGCAAGATAGGGCGCATATACATCTCCAATAATCAGCCATCACATCGTTTGGACTGGCTTAGACGAGCAGTGTGCCACACAGTTCCGCCAGCGCTTCTGGCTAAGCGCCGGCGGTGTGCGCTCAAAGGCTGAGGATGGCCGTCGCCAACTGCATATCGTCGCCCTGTAACGTCGGCACCTGCTGACGGATATGTTGCAGAGCGGCCTCCAGGCGCGCCCCACGGATGTCGCCCTGACTGGCGACAAACGCGGCGGCATCGTCGCGCGCAGCCAGCACAATCTTGTCATCGGTAAAGGACGAGGACACATCGGAACTCGCCTCCGAGGTCGCCCCGACCGCACCCACCACCGCATCAGTGGTGACCACAAAGCTGGTGGCGCTAGCCGTGCCGGTCAACGCCAGTAATGCCGCAAGGCTCAAGGTCTTTATCGCATTCATATCCACGCTCCTGAAAAGGCCCAACAGACAGGCTGGGTTCAGTGTAGACCTTGACGATGCGGGTTGGTTGCCAGGCAATTTATCTCCAGAACGGCTTTGCCAGCTCCGCCTGTCGTTGCGCCTCCGTAATACCTGCGTCGGCCAGCTGACGACTATCGAGGCGCGCCAATTGGCTTCGAGTCCGCAGATTACGCTGCCAGCCACAGAGCGCGGCATAGACACGCAACCAGAGCGGTTGGTTTACCCGAGCCGTTGCGTTGGATGAGTGTTTGAGTGTGCGTTCCATGGCGCAATTCCTTGTCAGAGACAAAAGAGGGCAGTCCATGGTGCGCGCAAGCTGACAGCAGGGTCAGAGACAGCACCTGAAAATTGTTATGGCGCAGTAAGCTTTTTATAAGAACTGTACCGCTTAACAGCACAGCAGACTGTTGCAGCTACGTAGTTGCTTCAGCACTTTCCACGGCACATAAAAAGAAAGCCCCAACACGCAGGGCGCTGGAGCTTTCAAAAATCCCATTAAGGGAGGAGCAGAAATCGATGTCTGGCAGCAGTTAACGCCAGAAGGGCTTGCTCAGTTCAGCGTGACGCTGTGCTTCGCTGATACCGGCGTCTGCGAGCAGACGGGAGTCCAGACGAGCCAGCTGGCGGCGGCTAACAACGCGGCGCTGCCATTGCAGAACAGAAGCCAGCATGCGCAGCGGCAACGCGCTGGAGCCGGTGGATTGGCTGTGATCAAAAAACAGGTCGGAACTGAGGGTACGTTCCATGGTGGTCATCCTTCCGCTTGTGGCGGGTCAGTGGTGTGTTGCGATGGGAGAATTATTGCCGTTGCCCCCACTTCGCTGTAGCCACAGCTGAATGAAATTGCAGCACAAATAGATAGTTTGCTTTGTAACTGTTTGACCTATTTTACACTCAGCTGTACTGGCCATAAGTGCTTTAGACTAAAAATGGTACAAAAGCAGATGAAAGACCTGCGTTTAACACTGAATTTCAGTGAAACCATATAGGTACAGTTTCAAATTGCACTTATGTGACAGCTGACCTGTTTTTCAGATTTTGCCTTGAGAAAAACACTTTTCTGATCGAGTGGACAGAAAAAAGCCCGGCTATTGAGCCGGGCTTTTTCTACAGCGTCGCAGCGAGGATTAGTCGACCGCTTTAACCATGTCTTCGATGACTTTCTTGGCGTCGCCGAAAACCATCATGGTCTTGTCCAGGTAGAACAGTTCGTTGTCCAGGCCGGCGTAGCCGCTGGCCATCGAGCGCTTGTTGACGATCACGGTCTTGGCTTTATAAGCCTCGAGGATCGGCATGCCAGCGATCGGCGACTTCGGATCGTTCTTCGCCGCCGGATTGACCACGTCGTTGGCACCGAGCACCAGCACCACGTCGGCCTGGCCGAACTCGGAGTTGATGTCGTCCATTTCGAACACCTGCTCGTAAGGCACTTCAGCCTCAGCCAGCAGTACGTTCATGTGGCCAGGCATACGACCGGCAACCGGGTGGATCGCGTACTTCACGGTCACGCCACGGTGGGTCAGCTTCTCAGCCAGCTCCATCAGCGCGTGCTGGGCACGGGCTACTGCCAGGCCGTAACCCGGAACGATGATCACGGTGTCGGCGTTGGTCAGCAGGAAAGCCGCATCGTCGGACGAGCCAGACTTAACCGGACGCGCTTCCTGAGCACCGGCAGGGCCAGCTGCTTCAGCCGCGCCACCGAAACCACCGAGGATCACGTTGAAGAACGAACGGTTCATCGCCTTGCACATGATGTACGAGAGGATCGCGCCCGAAGAACCTACCAGCGAACCGGCAATGATCAGCATCGAGTTGTTCAGCGAGAAGCCGATACCAGCAGCCGCCCAGCCCGAGTAGCTGTTGAGCATCGACACGACGACCGGCATGTCCGCGCCACCAATCGGGATGATGATCAGCACGCCGATGACGAAGGCCAGGGCCAGCAGGATGGCGAAGGCGGTGATATCACCGGTGAAGGTGTACACCAAACCCAAGCCCAGAATCGCCAGACCGATGGCCAGGTTCACCCAGTGTTGGCCCTTGAACTGTACCGGGGCGCCCTGGAACAGGCGGAACTTGTACTTGCCCGAGAGTTTACCGAAGGCGATCACCGATCCGGAGAAGGTGATGGCACCGATGGCCGCACCGAGAAACAGCTCCAGACGGTTACCGGCCGGAATCGCATCGCCCAGCGCCGCAACGATACCCAGCGACTGCGGTTCAACGACAGCGGCAATGGCGATAAACACCGCGGCCAGGCCGATCATGCTGTGCATGAAGGCGACCAGTTCCGGCATCTTGGTCATTTCCACGCGCTTGGCCATGATCGAACCGGCAGTGCCACCGACCAACAGGCCAACAATCACGTAGCCAATGCCCTGGGTGGCGATTTCCGCACCCAGCTTGTAGATCAGGCCGACGGTGGTGAGCACGGCAATGCCCATACCGATCATGCCGAACAGGTTGCCGCGACGCGACGTGGTCGGGTGCGACAGACCTTTAAGCGCCTGGATAAAGCAGATCGAGGCGACGAGGTAGAGAACAGTGATCAGATTCATGCTCATCAGTGCTTCTCCACCTGCGCCTTAGGCGCTTTCTTCTTGAACATTTCCAGCATGCGCCGGGTTACCAGGAAGCCACCGAACACGTTAACCGCAGCCAGAGCCACCGCCAGGGTGCCCATGGTCTTGCCCAGCGGGGTCACGGTCAGCGCGGCAGCCAACATGGCGCCGACGATAACGATGGCGGAAATTGCGTTGGTCACTGCCATCAACGGGGTGTGCAGGGCCGGTGTCACGTTCCATACCACGTGGTAGCCCACGTAAATGGCCAGCACGAAGATGATCAGGTTGTAGATGCCGTCAGAAATCATATCCATGAGCGGTGCTCCCCTTAGCCGTTAGTGCGCACGACGTTGCCGTCACGGCACATCAGGCACGCAGCGACGATGTCGTCTTCAAGGTTGAGGTGGAACTTGCCTTCGCCGTCGATAACCAGCTTGAGGAAGTCCAGCAGATTGCGTGCGTACAGCGCCGAAGCATCAGCCGGCACCAGGGCCGCCAGGTTGCTGTGGCCGACGATGGTCACGCCATGCTGCACCACCACCTGTTCAGCGACGGTCAGCGGGCAGTTGCCGCCTTGCGCTGCAGCCAGGTCGATGATCACCGAGCCAGGCTTCATTTCCGCCACGGTGGCGGCATGCAGCAGGGTCGGTGCCTTGCGGCCCGGGATCAGTGCAGTGGTGATGACGATATCAGCCTGCTTGGCGCGCTCATGCACCGCCTTGGCCTGACGCTCCATCCACGAAGCCGGCATCGGCCGCGCGTAGCCGCCAACACCCTGGGCGCATTCGCGCTCTTCATCGGTCTCGAATGGCACATCGACGAACTTGGCGCCGAGCGACTCAATCTGCTCTTTCACCGCCGGACGCACGTCCGAAGCCTCGATCACCGCACCCAGGCGCTTGGCCGTGGCGATGGCCTGCAGGCCAGCTACACCCGCGCCGAGAATCAGAATACGCGCGGCCTTCACGGTACCGGCAGCAGTCATCAACATCGGCATAAAGCGCGGGTAGTGATGCGCGGCCAGCAGCACAGCTTTGTAGCCGGCGATGTTGGCCTGCGAGCTGAGCACGTCCAGGCTCTGCGCGCGGGACGTGCGCGGGGCAGCTTCCAGGGCGAAGGCGGTCACGCCGCGAGCATTGATGCGCGCGATGGTCTCGTTGCTGAACGGATTGAGCATGCCCACCAATACGGCACCGGCTTTCATGTGCGCCAGCTCAGCATCGGTTGGGGCAACCACTTTCAGCACCAGATCGGCACCAAAAGCAGCAGCGTCGTTGCCGATAGCCGCGCCAACCGCTTCATAGGCGCTGTCCGGAATGCTCGCGCTAACGCCAGCACCGGTCTGAACAGTCACCTGATGGCCTTGGCCGATCAGCTTCTTGATGGTTTCGGGAGTTGCGGCAACGCGCGTCTCACCAGCATGGGTTTCGAGAGGAACACCGATGTGCACTTCAATTCTCCTGCGTGATCTTTTTGGTGAACCGGCGCACTGCGGGTGGCACGCGGGCATTAGGGAGGATCAGCACAAACCCGCTCAGGCTTCAGTTGCACAATGGCGGGGCGCGGCATTTTGCAGGCGATAGCCATTGCCTTCAAGGCGTTATGAAGTAAAACCTTGCGATAACTACAAGTCACTGCATGACCTTATAGGCAGCCAATTCCTTGCAAGCCTTTTGGATAAAGGCCTGCAGCGTTTTCGCTGGGATAAATCGAGACCGATGCATTCTTGAAACAAATACAGCGCCATCAGATCAACGGCGTTGCCGTTATTCGCGCAGTAAACCCCTGTTTCAGTGGGCTGCAGCGGTTTTTGTGTGCAAAAAATGCAACACCCTGTACCTGCTGTAGGCAGCGAAAGTGTAGCCATCCAGATAGCTGACTACGGGGTCAACATACCTCCGGCGCGCACTCTAGACGGCCAGTCTCAGGAGGTAAAGTATTTTACGACCAGTTGCCGCCGAAGCCTTGACGGTCTTTTTCGCCAACAACCTGACAGGCTGTTGTCTATTTCAGGCCATGGGCCAATGCATAAGCGTGTGCCTCGCGCACCAACCAATCCCGCAAAAGCATAAGGGCTGCTGACTCCAACTTGCGCTCCGGAATCATCAGGTAATACGCCTTGTCCGTCGGCAGACTGAGTGGCGCGGCAATCACCAACCGCCCCTCATCCAACTCACGGCGAATCAGAAACGGTGGAATCAGCGCCACGCCCATCTCGTGCATGGCCGCCTGGGCCAGCATGGAGAACAGCTCATAGCGTGGCCCGGCCATATCCCGTGCGGTATTCAGGCCCTGGGCGCTGAACCACTGACGCCAGGCATAAGGCCGCGTGGTCTGCTGCAACAGCGGCAGGCTGGCGATCTGCTCGGCGCTTAGCTGCGTCTGTTCAGCCAGCAACGCCGGGCTGCATACCGGCATGGGGTTCTCGCCCATCAGCAAATGGGCCTGAGTACCGGACCAATCGCCATCGCCGAAGTACACCGCCGCGTCGAACTCGGTATCGGCAAACAGAAAGGGCCGCGTGCGGTTGGTCAGGTTGACCGTGATCTCCGGGTGCAGGCGCTGAAAATCCTTCAAGCGTGGCAGCAACCACTGCGTACCGAAGGTCGGCACCACCGCCAGCTCGATGCTCATCGCGCCCTGCTGGCCCATCACCGCCAGGGTGTCGCGCTCCACTGCATCGAGCTGGCCGGCCACTCGCCGCGCGTAGGACTGCCCGGCTTCTGTGAGCACCACGCCACGCCGCGAACGGCGAAACAGCTCGATATTAAGGAAGGCCTCCAGCGCGGCGATCTGCCGGCACACCGCGCCCTGGGTCAGGCTCAGCTCCTGCGCGGCCTTGGTAAAACTCTGATGGCGAGCGGCGGACTCGAAGGCGATCAGGGCGGCGGTGCTGGGGATCTTGCGGCGCATCTGTGCGTCACCCTCACTTTGATCGGTTAAATAGGCTGACTAAAGCTATCCCGAAGTGAGCAAATCGCACAACTACGTGCGCAATACTCGTTTGCCTGCCTGCCACAAGCGGCCTAGGATCAATCCACTCACCGGCGAGCGCAGCGCGGCTGCGCAGATACCCGCCCTATCACTGTCTGATTTCGAGGTTTTCGCGATGGCCAAGGCAAGCTTCAACTGGATCGACCCGCTGCTGCTCGACCAGCAACTGACCGAAGAAGAACGCATGGTGCGTGACAGCGCTCAGCAGTTCGCCGCCGACAAGCTGGCCCCACGTGTACTGGAAGCCTTCCGCCATGAGCAGACCGACCCGAAAATCTTCCGTGAAATGGGCGATACCGGCCTGCTCGGCGCCACCATCCCCTCTGAGTACGGCGGCAGCGGCCTGAACTACGTGTGCTACGGCCTGATTGCTCGCGAAGTCGAGCGCATCGACTCCGGCTACCGCTCGATGATGAGCGTGCAGTCGTCGCTGGTAATGGTGCCGATCTATGAATTCGGCAACGAAGCGACCAAGCAGAAATACCTGCCCAAACTGGCCAGCGGCGAATACATCGGCTGCTTCGGCCTCACCGAGCCGGATCACGGCTCCGACCCTGGCTCGATGATCACCCGCGCGAAAAAGGTCGACGGCGGCTACCGCCTGACCGGCGCGAAGATGTGGATCACCAACAGCCCGATCGCCGATGTGTTTGTGGTCTGGGCCAAGGATGATGCCGGGGAGATTCGCGGCTTTGTCCTGGAAAAAGGCTGGCAGGGCCTGAGCACCCCGGCGATTCACGGCAAGGTTGGTCTGCGTGCGTCGATCACCGGTGAAATCGTCATGGACAACGTGTTCTGCCCGGAAGAAAACGCCTTCCCCGACGTACGCGGCCTGAAAGGCCCGTTCACCTGCCTCAACTCCGCCCGTTACGGCATCAGCTGGGGCGCGCTGGGGGCCGCCGAGTTTTGCTGGCACACCGCGCGTCAGTACACCCTCGACCGCAAACAGTTCGGCCGCCCGCTGGCGCAGACCCAACTGATCCAGAAGAAGCTCGCCGATATGCAGACCGAGATCACCATGGCCCTGCAAGGCTGCCTGCGTCTGGGCCGGATGAAGGACGAAGGCACCGCTGCGGTGGAAATCACCTCGATGATGAAACGCAACAGCTGCGGCAAGTCCCTGGATATCGCGCGCATGGCCCGCGACATGCTCGGCGGCAACGGCATCAGCGACGAGTACGGCGTGGCCCGCCACCTAGTCAACCTGGAAGTGGTCAACACCTATGAAGGCACCCACGACGTCCACGCGCTGATCCTCGGCCGCGCGCAGACCGGCCTGCAGGCGTTCTTCTAAAACGCTTCGGAGGATGGGTTAGCCGCGCAGCGGCGTAACCCATCACTCGGCCGATGGGTATCGCTGCGCTCAACCTGCACGGCCCGACCCATCCTACGTTTCCACTTTCGAGATATCCCTATGCCCGGCGCACTCTCGCATATCCGCGTACTCGACCTGTCCCGCGTACTCGCCGGGCCCTGGGCCGGGCAGATTCTCGGTGACCTCGGTGCCGAGGTGATCAAGGTCGAGCGCCCCGGCAGCGGCGACGACACCCGCCATTGGGGTCCGCCCTATGTGAAAGATGCCGAAGGCAACGACTCACGCGAGGCGGCCTACTTCCAGAGCGCCAACCGCAACAAACAGTCGGTGACGCTGGATTTCACCCAACCGGAAGGCCAACGCCTGGTGCGCGAGCTGGTGCAGAACTGCGATGTGCTGTTGGAGAACTTCAAGGTCGGCGGCCTAGCGGCCTACGGTCTCGATTATGCCTCACTGAAAGCCATCAACCCACGGCTGATCTACTGCTCCATCACTGGCTTCGGGCAAAACGGGCCCTACGCCAAGCGAGCAGGTTATGACTTTATGATCCAGGGCCTCGGCGGGCTGATGAGCCTGACCGGCAAGCCCGACGGCGAGGAGGGCGCCGGCCCCATAAAGGTCGGCGTCGCCCTCACCGATATTCTCACCGGCCTGTACGCCACGGTCGGCGTGCTGGCGGCACTCAACCAACGTGAACAATCCGGCCTCGGTCAGCATATCGACGTCGCACTGCTCGACGTGCAGGTGGCCTGCCTGGCCAATCAGGCGATGAACTACCTGAATACCGGGGTCGCGCCCAAACGCTTGGGCAACGCTCACCCGAATATCGTGCCTTATCAGGATTTCCCCTCGGCCGATGGCAACTTCATTATCGCCGTGGGTAACGACGGACAATTCCGCAAGCTGTGCGAGGTTGCCGGCCTGACGGCGCTGGCCGATGACCCGCGTTTTTCTTCAAACAAGGCCCGCGTCGCCCATCGCGCCGAGTTGATACCGCTGCTGCGTCAGGCCACGGTGTTCAAAACCACCGCCGAATGGGTAACGCTACTGGAAGCCGCCGGCGTACCGTGTGGGCCGATCAACGACCTGGCTCAGGTCTTCAACGACCCACAGGTCAAAGCCCGCGGCCTGCGTATCGACCTGCCCAATAGCCTGGGCAGCACAACACCCCAGGTCGCCAGCCCGCTACGCCTGTCCGAAACCCCGGTGGAATACCGCAACGCACCACCCCTGCTCGGCGAACATACCGAGCAGGTACTCACCCGACACCTGGGCCTAAGCCCGGAACAGATAGCCACCTTGCGTGAAGCTGGGGTGCTGTAGAGCGCGCTAACCCGGCTGCCCATCCACGCGCGAAGTGCAGAACATCACCGCGTAGTAGCGTACGAACAGGGCAAAGGCCGCGATCCACAACAGGCTGGAAAGCCCCAGTCCAGCAGCGGGCGCAAACGGCACCAGCAGCACCCGTGCCAAAACCGCCAGCTGGAGACTGGCAAACGCCCAGCCCATCGCGACCGGCGGCTGCAACGGCCGACCGGTATGCCCAAGGCTGACCCGCGCCAACATCGCCAAAATCGCACCGCCGACCGTACCCAGCGCCAGGGCGTGATAAGCCAGGCTAGCGTTGTTCAGCCAGCCGGCATGCCAGGCCGCCAGAGCCAGTAACGCCAGCGGCAACCAGGCATAGGCCAGGTGCAACGACCAGAGCAGCGGTACGCGCCAGATTCCGCCGTTGTACCAGTGCCACAGACGCAAGCCGTGCAGCGCAGCCAGGGCCAGCAACAGCGGCAACATCCATAGCGATGGCTGCAAGGCCAGGCCACTGGCAAACAGCAGCGCCAGGCTTAGCGACAGCACCAGTACCAGCAGATCCAGCCGTGGTCTTGGGCTAGCAGGCGCAAGCTGGTTGAGGCCGCGTTGGGTAAAGAACGGAATCACCCGCCCGCCGATAATGCTCACCAGCGCCGCGATCAGCCATAAACCGGCCAATGCACCGCGCCGCTGTAGAGCGTCATCACCCAACGCCAGACCATACAGCAGTAACCACTCGCAACCGGCCATCAGCAACAGCACGACTACCAGCGGGTAATTGCGCCGCTGGCGCACCACCCACAGCTGCCGCCCAAGCAACAACGCCAGCAGCGGTAGAAAGGGCAGCTGCAGCACCAGCAAGAGTGGCAACGGCGCACCGAACAGCCAGGCCAGTCGCGCCAGTAACCACAAGCCGAACAGCGCCGCCAGCGGCCAACCGCTCAGGCCTGGCAGCCCCGTCCAGTTCTGCACGGCGGTGAGCAGAAAGCCGGCAATGATCGCCACGGCAAAGCCGAACGGCAGCTCATGCCGGTGCCAGGCCAAACTCCCGCCCACCGGCTGCCAACCCGGCAGATAGCCCAGCAGCACCGCCGCCCACAGGCCAATCGCCAACATGGCAAACAGCGCGCCGCCGAGAAAAAACGGGCGAAAGCCCAGCCGCCACAGTGGCGCAATGGCCAGTTCCTGCTGCCGATCACGCAATTGCACAGCAAGGCTCCTGTTGCTTGCGCAGATGCTGCTGCGCGGCCAGGCGCAGCACATAACCGAGCTTGAGCAGGCCTGGGCCGATGATCGTCAGCGAGTGCGCCGTGACCAGGCCGCCCATGCTCAACTGCGCCTCAAGGCCATAGGCACCCAGTAAGCCGCTGAGCAACAGCAGCACGCCGACCAGCAGCATGCGGTTCGCCAGTTGCAGCACCCGCAAAGGGCAGGATAGATAAGCCAACATAATCACCTCCCAGGCTGTTAAGCCTCTGTTTTAGCTATCCAGCGCGCTGGCCGGGCCAAAGAACTCGTAATGGCTCTGCGCCGCCGGCACACCGAGGCTGTGCAGATGGCGTTTGACCTGCGCCATAAACGGCTTGGGGCCGAGGAAGTAGGCATCCAGATCGCGTTGCTCAGGCAGCCATTGCTCCAGCTGTTCCAGGCTGAGCAGGCCTTCGGCATCGCCCACATCGCCTGCGCGCGGCTCGCTATAGCACACGTAATGACGCAGCTGCGGACGCTCGGCGCGCTGCGCCTCAACCCAGTCGCGGAAGGCATGCACCCCGGCGTGACGCGCGCAGTGGATAAAGTGGATATCGCGGCCCGTGTCGCGCGCCGCTTCCAGCATGCTCAGCGCCGGAGTGATACCGACACCCGCAGTGATCAACACCAGCGGCTTGGCCGACTCACGCAGAACGAAATTCCCTGCTGGCGCGAACAGCTCCAGGCTGTCGCCGACCTGCAGCTGGTCATGCAGGTAATTGGAGACCTTGCCGCCCACCTCGCGCTTGACGCTGATGCGGTACTCGCGGCCATTGCTCAAGGCCGACAGCGAGTAGTTGCGGCGCTGCTCGCCACCGTCCAGCAGCAGGCGCAGGCCGATGTACTGGCCGGGCTGGAATGCCGCCAGCGCGCCACCGTCGGCCGGCACCAGGTACAGCGAGACAATCTCCTCGCTTTCCTGCACCTTGCGGCTCAGGCGGAAACTGCGCGCCCCGCGCCAGCCACCCTCGGCAGTGGCGTTGGCGCTATACGCGGCCTCTTCGGCACCGATGAGGATGTCCGCCAGTTGCCCATAAGCCACGGCCCAGGCCTCGATCACCGCATCGGTGGCGATCTCTTCACCAAGCACTTCACGAATCGCCCGCAACAGGCAGCTGCCGACAATCGGGTAATGCTCGGGCAGGATCTGCAGCGACACATGCTTGTTGACGATCTGCCCAACCAACGGCCCCAGCGCCTCCAACCGGTCGATATGCCGGGCGTACATCAGCACCGCATTGGCCAGGGCCCGCTGTTGGCCGCCGCTGGCCTGGTGCGCCTGATTGAACAGCGCGCGCACCTCGGGGTATTCGCTCAGCATCATCTGGTAGAAGTGCCGGGTCAGGGCTTCACCGCCGCTTTCCAGCAGCGGTACGGTGGCTTTGATCAGGGCGTTTTGGCCAGGGGTCAACATAGGGCTTCCTCGTCAGGGCGACACGCTGCACTTGCGCAGCGCTTCGGTTCATATCACCCTGACTACTACAGGAAGCGTGCCAATTATTTTTAATATATAAATCATAGACTTATAAATACTTGTGTCTTTATGACAGCAAGCATTCCGAGTCTTAATGACAACTAGTGTGTCCTTATGACAGCAAATCCACTGCTTACCGCCCTGATTCCCCTGGTCGCCGATCTGTCCCGCGAACTGCCGGAAGCCGAGCGCTATCGCCGCCTGCTACAGGCGCTGCGGCAGCTGCTGCCGTGCGACGCCGTGGCGCTGCTCAAGCTCGACGGCGATGTGCTGATTCCGCTGGCCGTTGAAGGGCTGAGCGCCGACACCCTCGGCCGGCGTTTCAAGCTCGACGAACACCCGCGCCTGCAGGCGCTGCTGGCGCAACGCGGGCCGACCCGCTTTGCCACCGATTGCGAGATGCCCGACCCCTATGACGGCCTGGTCGACGGCCATCGCGGCCACCTGCCCGTGCATGACTGCCTCGGCTGCCCGTTGTATGTGCAGGACCAGCCCTGGGGGCTGCTGACCCTCGACTCGCTCGATCCGGCGAGCTTCGGCCGCGTCGATCTGGACAACCTGCAGGCTTTCGCCAGCCTGGCCGCTGCTACCGTGATGGCCAGCGAGCGGATCAACGCACTGCTGCAACGCGCCGAGGATCAGCACCAGTTGGCCGAGGCTTACAAGCAGGCCGCCGTCCAGCAACGCCCGCGCGAACTGATCGGCCAGAGCGCTGTGCACAAGCGCCTGGC
The DNA here is from genome assembly GCF_902506525.1 of Pseudomonas sp. 9AZ. Classification (NCBI taxonomy): domain Bacteria; kingdom Pseudomonadati; phylum Pseudomonadota; class Gammaproteobacteria; order Pseudomonadales; family Pseudomonadaceae; genus Pseudomonas; species Pseudomonas sp. 9AZ. Next base: position 1,985,245 of record NZ_LR733840.1, on the reverse strand, counting down.
AGCGGAGATTGCGCTGGTCGGCAACAGTGAACTGAGCGTGCTGATCAGCGGTGAAACTGGGGTCGGTAAAGAGCTGGTTGCCGAAGCCCTGCATGCCGCATCCCAGCGCGCAGCCAAGCCGCTGATCAGCCTCAACTGCGCGGCGCTGCCCGATAACCTGGTGGAAAGCGAACTGTTCGGCCATGTACGCGGGGCCTTTACCGGCGCGCACAACGAACGGCGCGGCAAGTTCGAACTGGCCGATGGCGGCAGCCTGTTTCTCGATGAAATCGGCGAGCTGCCGCTGGCCGCGCAAGCCAAGCTGTTGCGCGTACTGCAGAGCGGCCAGCTGCAACGGGTCGGTGCCGACCAGGAGCAGCGGGTCAACGTACGCGTGCTGGCCGCCAGCAACCGCGACCTGGCCGAGGAGGTGCGCGCCGGGCGTTTTCGCGCCGACCTCTACCACCGCCTCAGCGTCTACCCGCTGAAAGTCCCGGCGCTGCGCGAACGCGGTCGCGATGTGTTGCTGCTGGCCGGCTACTTCCTCGAAGAAAACCGCGCCCGGCTGGGGCTGCGCAGCCTGCGCCTGACGACCGACGCCCAGGCCAGCCTGCTGGCGTACAGCTGGCCGGGCAACGTGCGCGAACTCGAACACCTGATCGGCCGCGCCGCGCTCAAGGCACTGGCCGGCTGCAGCGAGCGCCCACGCATCCTCAGCATTGACAGCACCCATCTGGATTTGCCGAGCAGCCAGCCAACAGCAGCACCTGCGACTCAACGCACAGCAGAGCCACACAGCCAACTGCTACTGCGCGAAGCCCTCGACGCCTACCAGAAACAGCTGATCAGCCAGGCGCTGGAGCGCCACCAACACAAATGGGCCCCCGCCGCCCGCGAGCTGGGCATCGACCGCGCCAACCTGATCCGCCTGGCCAAGCGCCTGGGCCTGTCCCATTAATCGCCCAGCAGCCGACGGTGTGCTCCACAACAGCCGATTGGTGGCTAACCTTGAGGGAGTGGCACACGTTCAGCACGCTGATGCTGCAACCCAACGCCATCAATAGGTAAATGCAATTTGCTGCCCACACACCACGGGTAGCTAATGGCCAGTATTTAGCGACTTCCTTTGGAAAGCCCCATGGCCGACGAAGCCAAACCAGACCGTATCAAAGTTGACGCTGCGCAACTGACCATCGGCATGTACGTGGTGGAGCTGGATCGGCCCTGGACAGACACCACCTTCCTCTTTCAAGGCTTTCGCATCCGCCAGCAGCTGGACATACGCCTGCTGCAGGAAGTCTGCAGCTACGTCTGGGTGGATGCTCGGCAATCTGTAACGGTACACGATCAGGTCACGGCCAATATCGCCCAGCCCGAAGCCCTGCAACCGGCCATCGCCAAGGTCGATTTCAACTTGGAAATGCTCCAGGCCGCTCCCACCTGGAGCGCTGCACGCGACGAGTCGTTGCGAATTCTGCAAGCGGTCAAGCTCGGCCAGGAGCTGGATGTTGAAGCGGTCAAAGCCGTCATCAAAGACTGTGTTGAAAGCATCCTGCGCAACCCGGCGGCGATGCTCTGGCTGGCGCGCATCAAGAACAGCGACGAATACACCGCCGAGCACTCGCTGCGTGTGTCCATCCTTTCAATTGCCCTGGCCAAGGAACTGGGTCTGCCGGTCTATCAGCTTGAGCAAATCGGCATATGCGGCATGCTCCATGATGTCGGCAAGATCAAGGTGCCCAACGAAATCCTCAACAAACCCGGCGCGCTGACCGCCGAAGAGCTATGCATCATGCAGAGCCACGCCGCCGAGGGCCGCAAACTGCTGATGAGTAACCAGCAGGTCACTGCCGCCACCGTCGACGTCGCCTACTCGCACCATGAGCGCCTGGATGGCCAGGGTTACCCACGCGGTCTGGATGCCAGCAAGATCCCTTATTTCGCCAAGATCATCGCGGTGGCCGACAGCTATGACGCGATCAACAGCGACCGCGTATACAGCAAGGGCAAATCCAGCCTGGAGTCATTGCGCATCCTGCTGGAAGCGGTCAACAGCCATTTCGACGAAGAGATTGTGGGCTGCTTTATCCGTATGGTCGGCATCTACCCGCCAGGGGAAATCGTCGAGCTGACCAATGGCGAAGTCGGCATCATCATCGGCTGCCCGCCTGGCAACAAACTCAAACCCAGGGTACTGCGCGTGCTCGACGGGCAGAAGCAACCCTGCAAGGAAAGCATCATCGACCTGGGCAAAACTGCCAAGGACCCAAGCGGCAAACCCTACCGCATCCATGAGGTGCATAGCAGCGGCGCCTTTGGCATTGATATAGAGGCATACCGACGCAAAGGCTTGGTGATTCCAAACACACTCTGAGGGTCGCCACGGTATCGCCGGGCGTCGCTCATCACAGCCACTGGGCAACTCGCTGCCTGCGGCTCGACAGTTCTTCGTGCATGTTCTAGCGTCGCAGCTTCCACACTCTGCCAATGGTTTCTATGCGCCCGATTCTGCTCGCTATGTTTGCCCTCTTGCTGCCGATGATCGCGGCCGCCACTGAACCCACCAACGTCATCTACCTGACGGCTTTCGCGGTGGACAACCCGGCAGACAGCCAACAGCGTGAGCGTGCGGCGCAGTTGGATGACGCCCTTCTTCGGGCGCTGCAGGCTCGCCAGATTCAGGTCAAGCCCGTCAGTCAGCAGGCGGCATTGCCGACCAGCGGCTGGTTAGTGCAAGGGCAGGTGTCCAGCGAAGCCGGTCGGCGCCTGGTGCGCACGGTTGTTGGCTTCGGCGCCGGCGCCAGTAATGTTGAAGCGCACGTCTGGATCAGTGACCTTGCCGCCGAAGAACAGCAGCAACTGACAGCCCAGGACCGCTCCAAACGCCTGCCGGGTGCGCTGGTTACACGCAACCCTCAGCTGGCAGCGGCAAAATTCCTGCTGGAACGTCGCGCACTGAACCGCAACATTGATGAAGTGGCGGCCGATCTGGCGGACGACATAAACAAAGCATTGGCCAACGCGTACTGAGTGGCAGGCCCAGGACGGTCCTGGCAACAAGCATCTGCAAACGGGCTCAGCCCTTGAAGCACTGAACGCCTGCGTTGCCTGGATTCAGCACATCGATAGAACGCGCGCCACATCAGGCAATGGCGTGCAGCGATTGAGCCGACGGGTCGATATGGCCAAACAATGAACCGATTTTTCAACATCGGATCACTGGCAGGGCTAAAAAGACGGCAGCGCGCATAATCATTCAGGCAAAAAAAGGGCCTAGGTTTTCACCTAAGCCCTTGCTTTATATGGCGCACCAGGCGGGATTCGAACCCACGACCCCTGCCTTCGGAGGGCAGTACTCTATCCAGCTGAGCTACTGGTGCAGCGCGGGCGCAATCATACGCATGTCGCTGGCGGGCGTCCATGCCGCTGCCTTGTTCGCGATTCTGCACGCAATCATCCCTGCAGCTGTCTATGTCTATAAAGGCCTTGAATAAACGCATTATTGCGTTAATTTTTTCGAACAGGCTCTTGCCCTTTACCCCTCTTGACCCTAGGATTCGTTTGAGATTTCAAACGCTCTTGCTGAAAATCCTATGCGGCTCGTACTTCCCCGCTGATTTGCAGCCTGAGCCAACGGATAAAGCCCAGGTGTGCCGCCGTGCGGTGCATTCGATGACACGTACCGATGCCAGGGTGTCGGAATTTAGGAGACTGCCATGCAACTGAAAGACACCCAGCTGTTCCGTCAGCAGGCTTATATCGACGGTACCTGGCTGGACGCCGACAACGGCCAGACCATCAAGGTCAACAACCCGGCCACCGGCGAGATCATTGGCAGCGTGCCGAAGATGGGCGCTGCGGAAACCCGTCGTGCCATCGAAGCCGCCGACCGTGCCTTGCCGGCCTGGCGCGCGCTGACTGCCAAGGAGCGTGCGGGCAAGCTGCGCCGCTGGTTCGAACTGCTGATGGAGAACCAGGACGACCTCGGCCGCCTGATGACCCTGGAACAGGGCAAGCCGCTGGCCGAAGCCAAGGGCGAGATCGCCTATGCAGCGTCCTTTATCGAGTGGTTCGCCGAAGAAGCCAAACGCGTGTATGGCGATGTGATCCCAGGCCACCAGCCGGACAAGCGCCTGATCGTCATTAAACAGCCAATCGGCGTCACTGCCGCCATTACCCCGTGGAACTTCCCGGCGGCGATGATCACCCGTAAAGCCGGCCCAGCCCTGGCCGCCGGTTGCACCATGGTGATCAAGCCGGCTTCGCAAACGCCGTTCTCCGCCCTGGCCCTGGTCGAACTGGCGCACCGCGCCGGCATCCCGAAAGGCGTATTGAGCGTGGTCACCGGCAGTGCCGGCGAAGTCGGCGGCGAGCTGACCAGCAACCCGATCGTGCGCAAGCTGAGCTTCACCGGCTCGACCGAAATCGGTCGCCAGCTGATGGCCGAATGCGCCAAGGACATCAAGAAGGTCTCGCTGGAACTGGGCGGCAACGCGCCGTTTATCGTGTTCGACGATGCCGACCTGGACAAGGCCGTCGAAGGCGCGCTGATCTCCAAATACCGCAACAACGGCCAGACCTGCGTGTGCGCCAACCGCCTGTACATTCAGGACGGCGTGTACGACGCCTTCGCCGAGAAGCTGGCCGCCGCCGTGGCCAAACTGCAGATCGGTAATGGCCTGGATGAAGACACCACCACTGGTCCGCTGATCGACGACAAGGCCATGGCCAAGGTTCAGGAACACATCGAGGACGCCGTCAGCAAAGGCGCGCGCCTGCTCGCCGGCGGCAAGCCGCACGCCCTGGGTGGCAGCTTCTTCGAGCCGACCATTCTGGTCGACGTGCCGAAAACTGCTGCGGTGGCCAAGGAAGAAACCTTCGGCCCGTTGGCGCCGCTGTTCCGCTTCAAGGACGAGGCCGAAGTGATCGCCATGTCCAACGACACCGAGTTCGGCCTGGCCTCGTATTTCTATGCCCGTGACCTGGGTCGCGTGTTCCGTGTGGCGGAAGCCTTGGAATACGGTATGGTCGGCGTCAACACCGGGTTGATCTCCAATGAAGTCGCGCCGTTCGGCGGCGTGAAAGCCTCGGGCCTCGGCCGTGAAGGCTCGAAGTACGGCATTGAGGACTACCTGGAAATCAAATACCTCTGCCTGGGCATCTAACCCGGCGAAGTAACCCCGCAGAGGCGCACGAGAGCGCTGCGCCTCCTGCGTTTATATGGACATAGCTGTGCCCGGGCGTACTGTGGCAGTCGATCATCGAATACTGCCAAGCCGCACCGGTGACACATCCTTGAACCACGCCGAGATTGACCGGCGAATGAGGACATCATGAGCAAGACCAACGAATCCCTGATGCAACGCCGCACCGCTGCCGTTCCGCGCGGCGTGGGCCAGATCCACCCGATTTTTGCCGAACGCGCGGAAAACGCCAGCGTGTGGGACGTCGAAGGCCGCGAGTACATCGACTTCGCCGGCGGCATCGCCGTGCTGAACACCGGCCACCTGCACCCGAAAGTGGTTGCGGCGGTGCAAGAGCAGCTGACCAAGCTGTCGCACACCTGTTTCCAGGTGCTGGCCTATGAGCCCTACGTCGAGCTGTGCGAAGAAATCGCCAAGCGCGTACCGGGCAACTTTGCCAAAAAGACCCTGCTGGTTACCTCCGGCTCCGAAGCCGTCGAGAACGCCGTGAAGATTGCCCGCGCCGCCACTGGCCGTGCCGGCGTGATCGCCTTCACCGGGGCCTATCACGGCCGCACCATGATGACCCTGAGCCTGACCGGCAAGGTTGTACCGTACTCCGCCGGCATGGGCCTGATGCCGGCCGGTGTGTACCGCGCCCAGTCGCCGTGCGAACTGCATGGCGTGAGCGAGGACGAGTCCATCGCCAGCATCGAGCGCATTTTCAAGAACGATGCGCAGCCGCAAGACATCGCCGCGATCATCATCGAGCCGGTGCAGGGTGAAGGCGGTTTCTACACCAACTCCCCGGCCTTTATGCAGCGCCTGCGTGCCCTGTGCGACGAGCACGGCATCCTGCTGATCGCTGACGAAGTGCAAACCGGCGCAGGCCGTACCGGTACCTTCTTCGCCACCGAACAACTGGGTGTGGTGCCGGACCTGACCACTTTCGCCAAATCCGTTGGCGGCGGCTTCCCGATCTCCGGCGTGTGCGGCAAAGCCGAGATCATGGACGTGATCGCACCTGGCGGCCTGGGCGGCACCTATGCCGGTAGTCCGATTGCCTGCGCAGCAGCCCTGGCCGTACTCAAGGTGTTCGACGAAGAAAAACTGCTGGAGCGCTCGCAGGCACTGGGCGAGAAGGTCAAGGCTGGGCTGCGCGCGATCCAGGCCAAGCACAAGGTGATTGGCGACGTACGCGGCCTGGGCTCGATGATTGCCATCGAACTGTTCGAGACCGACGAGAAGCGCACGCCGGCAGCTGCCCTGGTCGGCAAGATCGTCGCCCGCGCCCGCGAGAAAGGCCTGATCCTGCTGTCGTGCGGCACCTACTACAACGTGATCCGCTTCCTGATGCCCGTCACCATCCCTGACGCGCAACTGGAAAAAGGCCTCGCCATCGTCGCCGAGTGCTTCGACGAACTGGCCTGATAGACCGCTGCAATAAAAAAACCCGCTTCGGCGGGTTTTTTTATTGCACGCCATCTTGCCCAAAGCCCCTTGCAAAGGCTCTTTGTAGGACAAACAAGCCGCTCTAGCACGGCTCATTCAGCTATGATGCAAAACCTGACGAAGTGATCAACAGTTCGTCGGCCTGCGCTGGTTATTCACGGGTTGCTGGGTAGACTGCGCGCCGCCATCACGATGACGCCATTATTTTGCCATTACGCTTTTTCCTGAGGTTTCCATGACTGCCCCGGCCAAGGCTCCGGAGATTCTGATCGCCGAAGCAGACCCCTGGACTGCTGACCTGCTCGTGCAACTGGTACGCGATGTGCGGCCGGATGCGCGCATTCTGCAGGTCACCGACGGCGAAGCCGCATTGGCCAAATGCAAGCGCCGCCTGCCCAGCCTGGTGATCGCCGATGGCGACCTGCCCGCCGTGGATGGTCTGGAACTGCTGCGCCAGCTGCGCCGCCACCCGCGCACGCCGGCCCTGCCGTTTATCCTGATCAGCGGCCGCCTGGACGCCAACAGCGTGCGCGCCGCGCGGCCGCTGGCACCCACCGCCTACCTGGCCAAACCCTTCAATGCCGAACAACTGCGTCAGCGCCTGCTCGGCATTCTTGGCAGCGCCGCCGCCAGCGAAACAGCGATAGCGGCACCCTTGCTGGTCGACAGCCTGGATGATTACCTCAATGCGGTGCGCGAAGAAGGTCAGGGCGCGCCGTTGCTGGCTTCGGTACGCGACTCGGTGAGCCAGTGCCTCAACGGTGACGACAGCGATCTGCGTGAGCTGGAAGAGGTGTTTGCCCGTGATCCGCAGATCACCGCGCGACTGATCGCCGCCGCCAATAGCGCCGCCCAGCACCAGGGCGCACCCTGCCAGACCCTCAGCCAGGCACTGCCGCGCCTGGGCCTGGCGCGTACGCTGAATCTGGTACTGGGCATGGCCGTGCAACGCAATGCACTGCTCAGTGATCCGCGCCTCGCCGAGCTGGCCAGCAGCGCCTGGGACAGCGCACAGCGCAGCGCCGAACTGGCGCGCTGGCTGGCAGATGAGCTGCAACTGGATGCCGAGCTGTGCTTTACCGCCGGCCTACTGCACAACATCGGCGAACTGGCTCTACTGCGCAGCCTGCAGGATTGGCAGGACGCTGGCGGCGTATTGCGCGATGAGGATATTCACCAGAGCTTCCAGCAACGCGCCGCCGGCTTCGGTTCGGCGCTGCGCATCCGTTGGCGCCTGCCGTTCGGCCTGCGTGAGCTGATCGCGGCGTTCTACAACCTCGGCAGCGGAGTGTTTAGTCGCGAGGCGCTGGTGCTCAATCTGGTCTGCCAGGTGCTGCGCCTGCGCAGTAACCAGTCGCCCAAAGAGCTACGCGATGAACGCTGTGTGCGCATGCTGCGCTTGGACCTCAGCCTGCTGGAACGCATGCCTTCGGTGTAGCGTGCAGGTAACGCTGCATAGCAGCGAATCAGCTACCCGCCAACTCCGAAATCAGCGAATTGACCTCCATGCTGGCCTTCTCCATATCGCTGACGGCGCGCAGCACCTTGCTCCACTCCTTCGCCTGGGCGGCGTGCAGGGCCTCATGCGCGCTGTCATGGACCACCCGATGTGGCTGCTCCAGCTGCTGGAAGCTGCGCTGCTTGCCGTAGCGCACGTTGGTGTCGCTGCTCTGGTACCACTGACCCAGGCGACAGCTGGTGTGGCTGCTCAGCTGGGTGTTGCCGTCATGCAGGAACAGGCGCTGGTAGACCGTGAGTTTGAACAGCAGATGATCGAGTTTGACCGCCTCGCAGAACGAGCCCAGGGCGATGCTTTCGATCAGCTGGCTCATGTGTTCGCCCAGCACGACCATTTCATCCAGGGTCTGCGCCGAGTGCGAAACATCCCCGGATAAGCGCGTAGCCTCACTGGACAGGCTGCCGATGGAACGGCTGGCACTGTCGGTTTCCTGATTGATGCTGCCGACCAGGGTGCTGATTTCCTGGGTAGCCTGACTGGTGCGCTGCGCCAGCGCGCGAACCTCATCGGCTACTACGGCAAAGCCACGGCCCTGTTCACCGGCGCGGGCTGCTTCGATGGCGGCGTTCAACGCGAGCAGGTTGGTCTGGTCGGAAATCGCCTTGATCAGCTCAACAATCCGGCTGATCTCGCTGACCCGCTGCTGCAGCAGATCGACACTTTGCACGCTGCTCACACCCTGCACCGCCATGCTGCTCAGGGAGTCCGAGAAGCCTGCCAGCAGCACTGAGGTTTGCTGGAAGATGCCGCTGTGCTGTTCGAGCTTGGCGACTTCCTGGTTCAGCTGTTCGGCCTGGGCCACCACGCCATCACGGGTCTGCGAGAGGGAATCTTCAAAGCGGCTCAGTTTGCCATGCAGCTCATGCTGATAACGGGTTACACCATTGAGCTCGTTGCGCTCCTGCTGGCTCTGTTGATGCAAGCTGCGCAGCTCGTCCAACTCGCGCTGCATGGCGGATTTTTCCTGACTTAGACGACTGACTTCCTGCTCCAGACTCTCACAACGCAAACGCCATTTACGGTCAAACATGATGCACGCAACTCCAAAAAGACGGCAGGAGACAGCAGCCGGAACTACCGGCGATAAGCTTATTTCGGCAACCTCAGATAAAGGTTGAGCAGGATCAACGACGGTCGAGGGCGAGCTGCATCTGCACTTCTGCATCGGCCGCATCGCTTAGCTGAGTCAGTGGTTGCGGATGGCCGATGCAATAGCCCTGGGCATAGTCGAGGCCCAGTTTGCGCACACACTCAAGCGTCTCCGGGCTTTCGACGAATTCAGCCACGGTACTCAGACCCAGCTGGCTGGCGATCTGCTGCATCGAGCCGACCATGGCCTGGTTGATCGGGTCACTCTCGATACCGCGGATAAAACTGCCGTCGATCTTGACGATATCCAGCGGCAGATGGCGCAGGTAAGCGTAGGAGGCAAAGCCGCTGCCAAAGTCATCCAGCGCCACTTTCAGGCCCAGGCTGCGCAACTGCTTGATCCACTGCGCAGACACCCCCAGCTCGCCCAGCGCGACCATCTCGGTCACTTCGATGCACAGCTTGTGCGCCGGCAAGTTGTGCCGCAGAAGCTCGCTGTGGAGCATCTCGTGGAAGTGCGCGTTGAGCAGCGAGCTGGCAGTCAGGTTGAAATTCACCTGAGCCAATTGCTGGACATGCCGTGGGTTGTCCGCCAGCCATTGCAGCAGGCGCATCACCACCCAGCGGTCGATGGCACCGAGAAAGCCGTAGCGCTCGGCGGCACCGAGAAACTGCCCCGGGCTGATCCACTCACCACTGTGCGGGTCGTGGTAGCGCAGCAGCACTTCATAGCGCAGGCCATCGCTGGCGTTCTGCAGCGCCATTACCGGCTGATAGAACAGCTCGAAATGGCCCAGTTCGATGGCCTCACGCAGGCGGGTGATCCATTGCAGCTGGCGCTGATGCTCCAGCAGCACGCCATCGGCCGGGTTGAACTGCTGCACGCGGTTGCGGCCGAGGTGTTTGGCCAACTGGCTGGCGCTGTCGGCCCAGTTCAATGCGGTTTCCCAGTCGCTTACGCCGCTGTCCAGCTCCAGCAGGCCGATGCTGGCCTGCACACGGAATGGTCGGCCTTGCCAGCTGAAGACGAATTGCTCAACGCAGTGGCGCAGATTTTCGGCATGTTCCAGAGCGGCGTCGTTATTGATTTCACGCAGCAGCACGGCGAATTCATCGCCACCAATGCGCGCCAGTTCGGCATGCCGCGGCAGTTGGTGCCGTAAGTGGCCGGACAGTTGGCGCAGCAGCTGATCACCCGCCGAGTGCCCGCAGAGGTCATTGACCTGCTTGAACTGATCCAGGTCCAGGCACAGCAAATGGCTGTAACGCGGTGCGCTCTGGCCCTTGAGGCTTTCACGCAGCAGACGCTCTAACTCGCGGCGGTTGAGCAGGCCGGTCAGCGAGTCATGTGCCGCCAGGTACTGCAGGCGCTCTTCCAGCGCGCGGCGCTCACTGAGGTCGACCACGATGCCTTCGATGCAGTCCTGGGTCGGGCGCAGGTGCAGCGACAGGTACACCCAATGGCTCTGCCCATCGAGACCATGAATCTGACATTCCTGGCTGGTGGCCGGTTGCTCGTTGTGCAGTTGCGCCACGTGCTCGGCCCACTGTTCGGTGCCCAACAGCTGCTGCATCGACAGCTCACGGCTGTCCTGGGTCAGCCCCAATAGCGCGGTAAAACTGGGGTTGGCTTCAATCAGGGCGCCGCTGCGGGTGCAACGGAAAATGCCTTCGCCACTGCTGCTGAACAACGCCTGGTACTGCTCCAGATTCCCCAGCGCCTGGGCCTTGCTCTGCAACAAGGCACGGCGGATATGTTCCAGTTGCTTATCGAGGATGGCGCCAAACAGCAGCATGCTCAGCACCGGCAGGTAGGCATGCATGTAATTAAACCCCGGCGGCAAGGGAATCACTCCCGTGCGGCCCAGGGGTACCAAGAGCATCAGCAACAGGGCCGAACTCCAGCACAACAGGTAACCGATGGCATAAGGCCGCCGCTGACGCACGCCGAGAATCAACAAGAGCAGCTGGAACATGCCGTTAAACAGGATCAGCACATTCAATGCCTGGTAGGAGCGGAAGTGGCCATAACTGACCATAGTCCAACCGCACACCAGCAGGGTCACGGCAAACAGCACGTTGCGTAGATGGCGCACACGGCCCAGCTCCAGTTTCAGCGAGCTGGCAAGAAACAGGCTGCTGAAGATCAACATGCCAGGGTTGGCCAAATTGGCCATCTGAGCCGACAACCACACCCACTGCGGCGCCAGCAGGCTGATGACACCGTGCATGCTGGCGTTGTACAGCGCCACACTGGCCACCGTCAGGCAAAACCACACCAGCTGCGTTTCGCGCAACGCGCTGTATTTCACCAGGAAGAACAGGGTCAAGCTGAGCAGCGCACCCAACAACAAGCCGCTGCGCATCCAGTGTTCGGCCAGCAATAGCGGGCTTTGTTCGGCCGCCACCAGCTGCATCGGCACACTCACCGACGAACCGCTTTGCACCCGCAGTAACAAGGTATGCGGACCTTCGCCAAGGCGCGGCAGGTTGAGCAGAAAATGTGGAGAGGGCGCACCACGCAAAAGAAAATCGCGGTGGTCACCGCTGTAGAAGGGCGCGATCAACCGCTCACGGTCGTATAGCCAGACTTCGATGTCGTCGAGAAAAGGCCGGTCGATCATCAGGTCGAGGCGTTCGGCCACCGGTGCATCAAGGCGAAACGCCAGCCACCAGGCGCTGGCGGAGTAACCCAGGCGCGGCACGCCATCCATTCGCGTGCCTTCGCGGTCAATTCGCTGCTGCACTTCGGCCGCGGTCAAATTGCCACTGGGGTCTTCCAGCACCAAACTGGCGGGCACTTCTACCGGCCGCGTGAGCTGTTCGTTGCTCAGCACCAACAATGGCAGCTCAGCAAACGCCGAAGCGCTGCCCAGTGCAAAGCAGAGCAATGCAGCCAGCAAAGGAAGGTTGAGCAAACGGAGCATCCTGGCGCCTCAATAAACTGCGAGGTGCGCCAAGGCTCAGGGTGAACACAGCTCGCCGGCTAGAGCGAGTTGACGCTCGGGAATTCTAGCTGAGAACTGGCGATTTGATTGCGCTGACGGTCTCACTCAGCTCCAGTAGCAGCCCGGTAATTTGCTCGGCACTCATGTTGAAGGGGTCAAAACGGTCGCTGGAGGAATATTTCAGAAACAACTCGCGGTTGGCCTGCTTCGCACCAGCCCAGCCCATGCTCCAGTTGCCGTAACGGCGCATGCTGATTTCCGCGTAATCGAGGATGGTCAGGTCCTTGTGCCGGCTGTCATCTGCCAATCGGTTGTACAGGGCGTTCACCTCTGCACGCGGGCCTTCCAGCGCCTGCAGGAAGATATCCGCGTTGCAACAGAGGATGCCGGTCAGTCCTTTGCCTGGATTGTTGCGCTGTGAACTGTCGAGAATCTCGCGGATCAGCTCGGAAGTAACGCCGTGACTGGCACGGCTGGCGTAGGTGAGGCGCACAAGCATGGTGATCTCCTTTAGCGCGGAAGCAGGGTCCGGGCCAGAATCAGGGTGCCCACGCCCCAGGTGGCGTTGAGCAGAAAGCCAATCAAAAAGCGGCCCGGCAACTGCGCCGGATCAACCCCCATACCCTTGAGCGGAAACACCACCAGCAGGGCAACAGTAGTCAGGGCGATACCACCAAACAGCAGAGCCTTGATCCAGGGTTGTGGCTTGTGTGCATCCCAGCGCAACACCAGCAGCATCACCACCGCCCAGACACCGCCCCAGAAGGATGCCGAAAGCAATGACGGCACTCCCAGCGGCGCCGTTGGAGTCAAGTTGAACGGCGCAAACGGCACCACAGCCAAGGCATGCAGCACGCCCAAAACCGGCTGATGAAAGAACGGCACGGCCAGAAAACCCGCTACAAAGAACAAGCTAAGACGTAGCATCGACACATCTCTCGCTGAGAATTATCAGCCGATACTGCCCTATCTGTATAAGATTTGTATAACTAATTGCGTAACATTCTTCTGCCTACACGCGTAACAAAAGCCCTCGGGCACTCTCTATAGTGGCTACTTAGCGGCTGACATAATCAACCGACGCATCAGCATCAAGGAAACAGACACCGTGCATGCCATGCTTCCCTTGCTCGACCAACTGGCGTTTCCGGCCATCCGCCGTGGCCAGCTGGAAGCACTGCAGATCAACCTGACCTACCGCTGCAACCAGCGCTGCCTGCATTGCCATGTCAATGCCGGGCCGACCCGCACCGAGGCCATGACCGATGAAAGCCTGGCCCTGCTGCATCAGGTGATCGACGCCCACCCTGTGCACACCCTCGACCTCACCGGCGGTGCGCCGGAGATGCACCCGCGTTTTCGCGAAATCGTCAGCCACGCGCGCCGCGAAGGCCTGCGGGTGATCGATCGCTGCAACCTGACCATCCTCAGTGAACCGGGCTATGAAGACCTGGCGCAGTTTCTCGCCGACCAGGGCGTAGAAATCAGTGCTTCGCTGCCTTGTTACTCACGCGATAACGTCGACAAGCAGCGCGGCGACGGCGTGTTTGATGCCAGCATCAAAGGCCTGCAACAGCTCAATGCCCTGGGCTACGGCCAGCCGGGTAGCGGCCTGATCCTCAACCTGGTGTACAACCCGCAAGGGCCGAGCCTGCCGCCACCGCAAGCGGCGCTGGAAGCCGATTACAAACGCCATCTGGTCGAGGACTTCGGCATCGTCTTCAACCACCTGCTGACCATCACCAACCAGCCGATTGCGCGCTTTGGCAGCACCCTGGTCAGCAAGGGCCAGTTCGACGGCTACATGCAGCTGTTGCGCGACAGCTACCGGCCGGAAAACCTCGAACCCTTGATGTGCCGCAGTCTGGTCAGCGTCGATTGGCAGGGCTACCTGTACGACTGCGATTTCAACCAGATGCTCGATCTGCCGCTGCAACTGCCAGAGGTGATCGGCCGTGATCGGCCGCACCTGCGCGATCTGCTTAGTGCAACACTGGCCGGCAACCCCATCGTGACCCGTGATCATTGTTATGCCTGCACCGCCGGCCAGGGCTCCAGCTGCGGCGGCTCGTTAACTTCCTAAGGATCAATCCATGCAACCAACCAGTCTCACCGGGCTGTTCTTCTGGGGCTTTCTTGTGGTCTACGGCGCGCTGATGCTGGCCTTGTCGCCACGCGCCGTAACCCTGGGCGGGTTCTTTAATGGCGAGGACAACCAGGGCCGCAGCGCCAGCCCGTGGTTGATCACCTCCAGCATCTTTATCAGCTGGATCTTCGCCAAATCGGTGACCAATGCCGCCAATCTGGGGGCGACTTATGGCCTGGTCGGCGGCTTGGCCTATGCCATGTACTGGCTGTCAATTCCGCTCACTGGCTTTGTCATCTACCGCCTGCGTCGGCGCTTTGCGGCGACCGGCCTGGTCAGCTTCCTGAGCAGTCACTACGGCCGTGGCGCAGCGCTGGCGTTTTCCGCGGCGATTCTGATTCGCCTGTTCAACGAGGTGTGGAGCAACACGGCCGTGGTCGGCGGTTATTACGGCGACTCGGGCAGCTTCGAATTTATTGCCTCGGCTTTGCTGTTTACCGCAGTGACTCTGGCCTACAGCCTGCGCGGCGGGCTGCGCAGCTCGATCCTTACCGACGCGGCGCAAGCGGCGATCTTCGTGATTGCCCTGGTCTGGGTTCTCGGCCTGGTGCTGCCGCAGCATTCGCCGACTGAGCTGGCCAGCACCAGCAACTGGGCACTAAATGCCGGCGTCGATCTGCTGCTGGTCGCCGGCCTGCAGGCCTTCAGCTACGGCTTCCATGATCCGGTACTGACAGATAGGGGCTTTATCAGCGAAGAGAAGGCCATGCGCCGCTCCTTCGTGATTGCCGGGGTGCTGGGCTTTATCGCCATCCTCGCCTTTAGCCTGATCGGCGTGCACGCCCAACTTACCGGCCTGGCCGCCTCCGACAACGTACCCGCCGCCCTGGCTAAGAGCCTGGGCATCGGCGCGCTACTGGTGATGACCGTGGTGATGGTTTCCGCTGCTGGTTCGACCCTGGATTCGACCTTCTCCAGCCTGGCAAAACTGGCCGGACGCGAGTTGCCGAAGCTGGCCGGGCGAGACCTCGGACAGAAAGCCATTGGCGTCGGCATGGCGGTGATGGTGGTGTTCGCACTGCTCGGTAACCTGCCAATGATCGCCGGCACCGATATTCTCAAGGCCACCACCATCAGCGGCACCATGGTCATTGGCCTGGCCCCGGTATTCGTCCTGCACGGCCTGACCACTCCGACGCGGTTGGGCTTTCACCTGAGCTTCTGGACTGGCCTGGGTCTGGGCGTTGCCCTGACCTTGAACTGGATTCCGCAAAGCTGGGCCATCGGTGATGGTAAATACGCGCTGTTGTTGGGCACCAACCTGTATGGCTTGGGCCTCTGCGTGCTGGGTTATCTATTGCCAGGTTGGTTACAGCAGCGCAAAGAAGGTACAGCCTGATGCGCGCCGGCCGCGACTGCCCGCTGGACTATCGCCTGACGCGGGATGCCTTTAGCGGCGAGCCGCTATTCGAGTGCGACACCCTCTATGTGGTCGGCGGCCTGTATGGCAATCGCCAGGCCCTGGCCGCCCTGCAACGGCGCCTAGCCGCCGAACCACAGGCGCGTGTGGTGTTTAACGGCGACGCGCACTGGTTTGACCGCGACCCGCAGATTTTCCAGCAGATTGAGCAGGGCATCAGCGCCCATATGGCCCTGCGCGGCAATGTTGAGACCGAACTCGGTCGTGCCGACGACAGCGGAGCCGGTTGCGGCTGCGCTTACCCGATGACTGTGGATGAGGCAGTGGTCGAGCGCTCCAATGCCATTCAGCAGGAATTGAACCGCACCGTGCAGGGCTTGCCGGGCATGGCCGAGCGCCTGGCAGCGCGGCCGAGTACGGCGCTGGTCAGCGTCGGCGGGCAGCGCGTGGCGATCAGCCATGGCGACGAGCAGTCACTGGCTGGCTGGAGCTGCTCGCGGGAATCGCTCAGCGA
Source organism: Pseudomonas sp. 9AZ (assembly GCF_902506525.1). Classification (NCBI taxonomy): domain Bacteria; kingdom Pseudomonadati; phylum Pseudomonadota; class Gammaproteobacteria; order Pseudomonadales; family Pseudomonadaceae; genus Pseudomonas; species Pseudomonas sp. 9AZ. Next base: position 1,969,055 of record NZ_LR733840.1, on the reverse strand, counting down.
GCCGGAGCGTCAGCAGCAACTGGATGCCTGGTTTACCGCCAACAGGGTGCAGGTGCTCGCCACCAGCCATACCTGCTCGGCGGTGGCCTTGAACCTTGAGCACGGCGCGCTGATCAATAACGGCGCGGCCGGACTGCCGAACTTTGCCGGCGGCCGCTATGGCCTGCTCAGTCGCATCGCCACCACGCCACACCCGGCGGCCCTTTACCGTTGCCAGCGTGACGGCCTGTTTATCGAAGCGCTGCCGCTGAACTACGACCACACTACTTTTCTCGCCGACTTCGACCGCCAGTGGCCTGCCCATAGCCCGGCGGCGTTGTCCTATCGTTCGCGGGTGCTCGGCCAACTGACCGACCGCCCCGAGACTGCTCTGCTGGCCGGTTTTAGCCTGTGCCAAAGCCTTTGCGCCTTGGAGGCGCTGACTGATGAATAGCCGCAAACTCGCCCTGATGGGCCTGATCCTCGCGCTGCTGGGCAGCTTCTTTGTCTTCGACATCGGCCAGTACCTCAACCTGGAAGCACTCAAGGCGCAGCAAGCGGCGCTGAATGCTCAAGTGGCCGCGCAGCCCTGGCTAGCGGCGGGGCTGTTCTTTATCGCTTACGTCGCGGTCACGGCGCTGTCGCTGCCCGGCGCGGCCTTGATGACCTTGCTGGCCGGCGCACTGTTCGGTCTGCTCGAAGGCTTTGTGCTGGTGTCATTCGCCTCGACGATGGGCGCGACCCTGGCCATGCTCAGCAGCCGTTTTCTGCTGCGCGATTGGGTGCAAAGCCGCTTCGGCCAGCGCCTGGCCGGTATTGATGCGGGCATCGAACGTGAAGGCGCGTTCTACCTGTTCGCTCTGCGCCTGGTGCCGCTGTTTCCGTTCTTTCTGATCAACCTGGCCATGGGCCTGACCCGCCTGCCGGCGCGCACCTACTGGTGGGTCAGCCAGCTCGGCATGCTGCCGGGCACCCTGGTCTTCGTAAATGCCGGCCGCGAACTGGGCCAGCTGGACTCCTTGGCTGGCATCCTCTCGCCGGGGCTACTGGGTGCCTTCGTGCTGCTGGGGGTATTCCCGCTGATCGCGCGCAAGCTGCTCGGCCTGATTCAGGCGCGGCGGGTGTATGCCGGTTGGCACAAACCGAAAACCTTCGACCGTAACCTGCTGGTGATCGGTGCGGGTGCCGGTGGCTTGGTCAGCGCCTATATTGCGGCGGCGGTGAAGGCCAAGGTCAGCCTGATCGAAAAACACCAGATGGGCGGCGACTGCCTGAACACCGGTTGCGTGCCATCCAAGGCGCTGCTGCGTTCGGCCAAGCTGGCCAATGAACTGAAAAAGGGCCAGGCATTGGGCTTTACCGGCGTGCAGGGCACGGTGGATTTCCCGGCCGTGATGCAGCGCATCCAGCGGGTGATCGCCGACATCGAACCGCATGATTCAGTGGAGCGTTACACCGGCCTTGGCGTCGAAGTGATTCAGGGCGAAGCGAAGATCCTCTCGCCCTGGAGCGTGGAAGTGAATGGCCAGACCCTGACCAGCCGCAACCTGATCATCGCGGCCGGGGCGCGGCCGCTGGTGCCGAAGATTCCTGGCCTGGAGCAGGTGCAGAGTTACACATCGGACAGCATCTGGAGCCTGCGTGAACAGCCGCGCTGGCTACTGGTGCTCGGTGGCGGACCGATTGGCTGCGAGCTGGCCCAGGCCTTCCAGCGCCTCGGCAGCCAGGTGATTCAGGTGGAGCTGGCCGAACGCCTGCTGCCGCGCGAGGATGCCGACGCCAGCGAGTTGGTACTGAATAGCCTGCGTGCCGACGGCGTGGATGTGCGCCTGCAACACCGTGCCGAACGCTTTGAAGTGGTCAATGGCGAACAACGCATGGTCGCCCGCCGCGTGGACACCGGTGAGGAGGTGACCATCGCCTTCGACGGCCTGCTGCTGGCCCTCGGCCGGGTGGCCAATGTCAGCGGCTACGGCGTCGAGGAACTGGGCCTGACGGTGCGGCCTAACGGCACCCTGGAAACCGACGAATACCTGGCGACACGCTTCCCCAATATCTACGCGGTGGGCGATGTCACCGGGCCGTACCAGTTCACCCATGTGGCGGCGCACCAAGCCTGGTATGCGGCGGTCAATGCGCTGTTCTCAGGTTTCAAGCGCTTCAAGGTGGATTACCGGGTGATTCCTGCCTGCACCTTTACCGACCCCGAAGTCGCCCGCGTCGGCCTCTCCGAAGGCGAAGCCAAGGCGCAGAATATCGCCTATGAGGTGACCCGCTACGGCATCGATGACCTCGACCGGGCGATTGCCGACGAGGCTGCCCACGGCTTTGTCAAAGTGCTGACCGTGCCGGGCAAGGACCAGATTCTCGGTGTGACCATCGTCGGCGAACACGCCGGGGAGCTGCTCGCCGAATACGTGCTGGCGATGAAGCATGGCCTGGGTCTGAACAAGATTCTCGGCACCATTCACACCTACCCGACCATGGCTGAGGCCAACAAATACGCAGCCGGCGAATGGAAGCGCGCCCATGCTCCGCAAGGCCTGCTGCGCCTGGTCGAGCGTTTCCATACCTGGCGCCGCAGCTGATGCGCGGGTTACTGCTGGCCCTGCTGATGCTGACGCCGCTGGCGCAAGCCGAAAACCAACTGACGCCCTGGACGGCCGGCCAGCCCAGCGGCGAATGGTCAGCGCCCTGGCGCCTGGCGGATATCCCCAAACTCAAACCGTCCGCGCGCACACTGGTCGAGCAGGATGGCCAGCAGGTGTTGCGGATTACGGCCGATGCTGCCGCCGGTGGCTTACTGCATCCGCTGGACCTGCCCGGCGATCAGCCCTGGCAACTGAGCTGGCAGTGGCGCACCGAGCGCAAACTGGAGCAGGCGCGCTTCGCCACCCGTGAAGGAGACGACTACGCCGCGCGGGTTTATGTGCTGCTGGATTACCCGCTGGATTCGCTGAGCTTCGTCACCCGGCAGAAGCTTCGCTTGGCGCGTACGTTCTTTGATCCCGACCTGCCAGCGGCAACCCTCAGCTACGTCTGGGACAACCGCGCCGCCCCCGGTACCCATGCCCGCAGCGCCTATACCGAGACGGTGGAAATGCACGTGCTGCGCGGCCCGGAAGCGCCGCTGGGGCAATGGCTCAGCGAAAGCCGCGATGTGAATGCCGATGCCATCGCCGCCTTTGGCAGCGCACCTCGCAGGATTCTTGGTGTGGTGTTTGCCGCCGACAGCGACAACACCAAGGAGTTGGCCGAAAGCTATTTTGCCTTGCCGCAGTTGCAGCGCTAACGGGCCGAGGCGCAAGCCCGTACCATTAGCGCACACCGATTACCTGATGGACGTCCGCGTGTGAGCACTCATTACGACCTTCTATTGATCGGCGCCGGCCACGCCCACCTCGGCGTGCTGCGGCGCTGGGCCCTGGTCGAGCGGCCGCCAGGGCGCATTGCGCTGCTCAGTGCCGGTCCGGTGGCCTGGTATTCCGGCATGCTACCGGGGCTGCTGGCTGGGCGGCATCGGCCAGAGGATTGCCAGGTCGAGCTGCAGGCGCTGTGCCGCGCGGCAAAGGTCGAGTTGATTGTCAGCCCGCTGGAAAGCCTGTCCGCCGCACAGCAACAGGTGCAACTGGCCAATGGGCAAACCTTGAATGGCAGCTGGCTGTCGCTGAATGTCGGCGCGCAGGTCTCTGCACCTGCGCAGCACGGTGATGGCATGCAGGTGCTGGCAGTAAAACCCTTCGCGGCATTTCTTGATGGTTGGCAACGCTGGCAGGCCGAGCCTCAGCCCTTGGCGATTCTCGGCGGCGGCGCGGCGGGAGTTGAACTGGCGCTGGCCTTGGCCGGGAAGGTGCCGCAACAGGCGCTGTTCTGTGCCGGGCATCTGCTCGATGGTTTGTCTGCTGGCGTGCGTCTGCGGGCCCTCGGCCATCTGCGTCAGCGTGGTGTGTGGGTGCGCGAGGATTGCCCAATCGACCGCATCGAGGACGACTGCCTGTTCAGCGGCGACGAACCGGTCTGGCGCGGTCAACGGCTGCTGCTGGCCAGCGGTGCCAAGGCCTTTGCCTGGCCAGCGCACAGTGGCCTGGGCTGCGATGAGCAGGGCTTTGTATTGATTGCGCCGACGCTGCAGAGCTACACCCACCCGACGATTTTCGCCGTGGGCGACTGCGCCAGCCTGCCCGGCGCACGCAAAAGCGGGGTGTACGCGGTGCGTCAGGGGCCGGTGCTGGCGAATAACCTCAGCGCCGCCTTGCGCGGCCTGCCCCTCAAACGCTACCGGCCGCAACGCCAGAGCTTAGCGCTGCTGGCCACCGGCGACGGCGGTGCCCTGTTGGACTGGCATGGACACAGTGCCGGCGGGCGTTTCTACGGGCGCTGGAAGGATTTTCTCGACAAGGGTTTTATTCAGCGCCATCGCCTGTAAGGACTGATCCACCTGCGACCAAAGTGCCATGGCCCTGAACCGCCACGGGTGCTCGAATCATCCTCCCAGCAAAGGTTGGCCGCAGGGAGCGACACCCGCTATGGTCTATAGATTCGCTGACAGCGGCCGATTGCCTACCCAGGCATCTCCAGCTGCACGCACTCCCATTTCAGCAGGCATGGCCCGTCCACTTCATGGTGGCGTGCCGCAGGCAGTTTCTGGCCGTGGTTCGACCAGAATAAAAATAACGAGGTTTGTCATGCGTTCTGCGTTTATTACCTACCCTAAGGCCTGCCTGCTGCATGCCATCGGGCTGGCCGGGTTGATGGTGACGTACCAGCAGATCCAGCTGCCCTGGTTTATCAGCATTCCGTCCTTTCTGCTGCTGGCCCTGTGGCCCTGGCTAGGGCCCTGGCAGCGCCAGCATGAAGACCATCCAGCGCCCGCCAATGCGCAGCACGACACGTTCAGCACCCTCAGCCAGAGCCTGTCGCGTCACACCTGCCACAACGCCCTGGCCGCCGCCGAAGTGGCGCATGCGGCGCAGCAGCTGGCCGGCAAACTGCAATCGCAACTGAGCGCCACCGAGCAGATCAACCAGGCCGCCGAGGCCATCACCCACACCGAACAGGACAGTGCCCAGCGCGCCGAACAGACCCTGATTGCCGCGCAGAGCGTGCGGCAAGACAGCAGCAGCGGGCAGCAGGAGCTGCGTCAGGCAATCGATGCCATGCAGCACCTGAGTGCGCAGACCGCCACCAGCCGCGAACTGATTGACGGCCTGAGCAGCCGCACCGAGCAGATCGAGAAAGTCACCCAGGTCATCCAGTCGATTGCCAGCCAGACCAACCTGCTGGCGCTCAATGCGGCCATCGAGGCGGCACGCGCCGGTGAACTCGGCCGCGGCTTTGCGGTGGTCGCCGATGAGGTGCGTAACCTGGCCGGCCGCACCAGCAGCGCCACCGAGGAAGTCGGGCAGATCGTCAGCGATATCCGCCAGCAGAGCGCGGCGGTGGTCAGCCATATGCAGCAGCAGGCCGAACAACTGACCCTGGCCGCGCAGCAGGTCGAGCACACCGGCGCGCAACTGCAAGGCATTGCTGGATTGGCAGCGAATGTAGAGGATCAGGTCAGCCAGATCGACAGCGGCACCCGGCAGAACCACGAACGCCTGGCTGAGCTGTCCGTGGCGGTCGGCCAGCTGCGCGGCGATGTCAGCGACAGCGAAGGGCAGACGCGTCAACTCAGCAGCGCCGCCGAGCGGTTAGTCGCGCAGGCCGAAAGCGTCAGCGAACAACTCGCCGAAGTCGGCCTGGATGACTACCACCAGCGCATCTACGACCTCGCGCGCAGCGCCGCGGTGCAGATTGCCGCGCAGTTCGAGGCTGACCTGCAAAGCGGACGGATCAGCGCCAGTGACCTGTTCGACCGTCACTATCAACCGATTGCCGGCAGCTTCCCGGCCAAGTACAAAACGCGCTTTGACGGCTATGCCGATCAGGTACTGCCGGCCATTCAGGAACCCCTGCTCAGCCAGCACGAGGGCCTGGTGTTCGCCATCGCCTGCACCGCCGAAGGCTACGTGCCAACGCACAACAATGCCTTCAACCACCCACCATGCGGGGACCGCGCGGTGGACACGCTGAAGAGTCGCAGCAAGCGCCTGTTCAACGACCGCACCGGCATCCGCTGTGGCAGCCATCAGAAACCGGTGCTGCTGCAGACCTATATGCGCGACACCGGTGAGCTGATGCATGACCTGTCGGTGCCGATTATGGTCAACGGCCGGCATTGGGGCGGCATTCGCCTCGGATACAAACCCGAACCCTGATCGGCGCTGTATGCCTGCACGTGATAGGCACCATCAAGCCGTTTAAATTATCGCCAGCGGCTAACGCGCGTAAGCTGCATGCCTCTTTGCTCATCAGGGCCTGCGCCCCAAGGAATACCCATGAAGATCCTGCTGGTACTGACTTCTCACGACCAACTGGGCAACACCGGGCAGAAGACCGGTTTCTGGCTGGAGGAATTCGCCTCGCCGTACTACGTGTTCAAGGATGCCGGCGCGCAACTGACCCTGGCCTCGCCCAAAGGCGGCCAGCCGCCCTTGGACCCTAAGAGCGACGCCCCTGATGCACAGACAGCCGCTACCGAGCGCTTCCGTGCTGATCCGGCAGCGCAACAGGCGCTGGCCAACACCGTGCCGCTGAGCCAGGTGAAGGCCGATGATTTCGACGCCGTGTTCTATCCAGGCGGCCATGGCCCACTGTGGGATTTGGCCGAAGACCGCACCTCCATCGCACTGATCGAACACTTCCAGGCACAAAACAAACCGGTAGCGGCGGTCTGTCACGCTCCGGGTGTGCTGCGTCATGTCAAAGCGCCCAACGGTCTGCCGCTGGTCAGCGGCAAGAAAGTCACCGGCTTTAGCAACAGCGAAGAGGCTGCGGTGCAGCTAACCGACGTGGTGCCATTCCTGGTGCAGGATATGCTCATCGCCAACGGTGGCCATTACACCAGCACGAACGATTGGCAGAGCCATGTAGCCGTAGATGGTCTGCTGATCACCGGGCAAAACCCGGCCTCATCGGATGCCACCGCAGACGCGTTGATCCACCTGCTCAAGCAGGCCTGAATCAGACGGAGTTAAGGGGGCGACCATGCAACTGAATGCCGACTTTAGTCAGCGCGCCTTGATCCGTCCGGCCGACAGCCCCTGGGTGGCTTCACCCATGCCAGGGGTGGAGCGGCGCATGCTGGACCGCATCGGCGAGGAGGTGGCACGCGCCACCAGCATCGTGCGCTACGCGGCAGGTTCGCGCTTCAGCGAGCATCACCACCCCGGCGGCGAGGAGTTTCTCGTACTCGACGGGGTGTTCTCCGATGAACGCGGCGATTACCCCGCCGGCACTTACGTACGTAACCCCATCGGCAGCCATCACGCGCCTTTCAGCCGTGAAGGCTGCACGATCTTCGTCAAACTGATGCAGTTCGATGCGGCCGATAACAAGCCTGTAGTGATCGACAGCACCCAGGCACAATGGCGGCCCGGACTGGTGCCGGGCCTGCAGGTGTTGCCGTTGCACCAGCACGGTACCGAGCACGTGGCGCTGGTGCGTTGGGCCCCCGGCACCTACTTCAATGCACACCGGCATTGGGGCGGCGAAGAAATCCTGGTACTCGAAGGCACCTTTCAGGACGAGTTCGGCGACTACCCGGCCGGCAGCTGGCTGCGCAGCCCACACCTGTCACAGCACACACCGTTCAGCGAAGCAGGCTGCCTGATCTGGGTCAAAACCGGGCATTTGCCCGATTAACCCGCTGCCATCAGGCGTTTGTAGTGGCGGGTACGTCGCGCGCTTTTCAGCTGTTCCAGCACCAGCGCGCGTAGCGGCGAGACCCCAGCGTGGGTGTGCTTGCCCAGGCTGAGCTGGCGCAGTTGATACTTCACCACGGCCATGTATGCCAGGGAGGCAAACGCCTTGTTCTTCCAATGGATTGCTGGCAACTCGGCGCTGCTGGGCTGCCCGGCCTGCCATTGTTTCGGCAGCGCTGGGTTGATCGCCAAGGCCGTGGCTATCCCAGCCATAGCCACGCCGCTGGCCAGCACCTGCTCGACCACTGGCAGACGGCGAATCCCACCGGTGACCATCACCGGCATGCTCGCCACAGCGGCAATCTCACCGGCGAACTCCAGGAAGTAGGCTTCGCGCGCCAGGGTACGGCCGTCGCGGGCATCGCCCTGCATAGCCGGCGCTTCATAGCTGCCGCCGGACAGCTCGACCAGATCAACCGCCAGCTCATTGAGCAACTGCACCACCTGCTTGGCATCGGCCGCGTCGAAGCCGCCACGCTGGAAGTCCGCCGAATTGAGTTTGACCGCCACGCAGAAGCTGGGGGCCACCACAGCCCGTACCGCCTTGACCACCTCAAGCAGAAAGCGCGCACGGTTTTCCAGCGGGCCGCCCCAGCGATCGCTGCGCTTGTTGCTGATCGGCGAAAGGAATTGGCTGAGCAGATAACCGTGCGCCGCATGAACCTGCACGCCCGTAAAGCCGGCCTGTTCGGCCAACTGTGCGGTGCGCGCATAGCGCTGAATCAGACTTTGGATTTCTGCTTCATCCAACGCCTTGGGCACGGGGAACATTTTCGACAGGCCACCCAGCTCCAGCGCGACCGCTGACGGCGCGACGGTCTGCTGGCCAAGGTTGGCCTGCATCTGCCGGCCGGGATGGTTGATCTGCATCCAGACCTGCCCACCTTGAGCGCGGCTGATCCGGGCCCACTCGCGGAATTTATCCAGCTGGCGCTCATCCTCCAGCACCACGCCGCCGGGGCCGGTCATGGCTCGGCGGTCGACCATCACGTTACCGGTGATCAGCAACCCGGCACCACCCTCGGCCCAGGCCTGGTAAAGGCGCAGCAATTCAGCGGACGGGCCTTGGCTGGCGTCCGCCAAGTTCTCTTCCATCGCCGCCTTGGCAATGCGGTTGGGGATGACAGTACCGTTGGGCAGGTGCAGCGGTTGAAAGGCAGTCATGGCGTACTCCGAGGTAGCAGGTGGAGCAAGGCTAAGGTTAAAGTCAACTTTAAGGTCAATAGCCCGGAGTACTGAGGATGAAAATCGGTGAACTGGCCAGCCGCACGGGGCTGGCGGCATCGCGCATACGTTTCTATGAGGCCAGTGGGTTGATCAGCGCCCAACGTCAGGCCAACGGCTACCGCCGCTACCCGGAACAGGCGGTGCAGACCCTGGGTATCATCAGCTGCGCGCAGCAGGCCGGATTCAGCCTCGACGAAATCCGCCGGCTGCTGCCGCAAGGCGACTCACAGGGCCTGGCGCACGCGGAGCTGCTGGCCAGCCTGCAGCGTAAAGTCGGTGAGATCGAGGCCATGCAACAACGGCTGGCGCAGAACAAGGCGCAGCTGCTGAGCATCATCGCCAGCATCGAAAGCAAACCCGAGGGCATGCCCTGCGCCGAGAATGCCGAGCGGGTGATGGCGCAGTTACGCGGTGGCTGATGGACGCGCGTAATGTTTAGCCCAACAGCAACCAAGCATGTAAAAAACCGCATTTAACCAACGCATGGCCCTGTGTGAACCTTGTGGCCATGCGCTTTTCTCATGTGTTTTCCCCCGTTTCCCTGCACGCAGCCGCGCCGCGTGACCAGGTCAAACTGCCGCATACCCTGGCGTTCTGGGCGTTGTGGCATTGCCGTCACGCGCGCCCGCCGGATGACTGGACCGCTCTGCCCTGACTGCTCTGCCCATTCCCGTCGTCTACCAGGAAGCTGCTTATGAATGCCGCCCTCAAACCTGTTACCCCGGCTGCTGTGCGCTGCCCGTCCTACTACAGCGCCACCCTCAATGAAGAAACCGATTACCCGCCCCTGCAAGGCGAGGTCAGCGTCGATGTGGTGATCATCGGCGGCGGCTTTACCGGCGTGGCGTCTGCCGTGGAGCTGGCCGAGCGCGGCCTCAAGGTGGCGATTGTCGAAGCCAACAAGATCGGCTGGGGTGCCACCGGGCGCAACGGCGGCCAGGTCACTGGCAGCCTGTCGGGCGACGCGGCGATGACCAAGCAGATGCGCAACACCCTCGGCGAGGAAGTCGAAGACTTTATCTGGCACCTGCGCTGGCGCGGTCACGAGATCATCAAGAACCGCGTGGAAAAGTACGGCATTCAGTGCGACCTCAAGCACGGCCACCTGCATGCGGCGATGAAGCCCACGCACATGCAGGAACTAGAAGCCACCTACGCCGAAGCACAGCGTCGCGGCATGGGCGCTGATGTGACCCTGCTCGACCGCGCCGGCGTGCGCAGCCACCTGGCCAGCGACCTGTACAGCGGCGCGCTGAAGAACACCCGCAACATGCACCTGCACCCGCTGAACCTGTGCATCGGCGAAGCCAAGGCCGCCGCCAGCCTGGGCGCGCTGATATTCGAGCACTCCGAAGTGCTGGAGATTGTGCATGGCACCAAGCCGGCGGTGGTCACAGCCCAAGGCCGGATCAACGCCAAGCAGGTGCTGCTGGCCGGCGATGTGTACCACAAGCTGGAGCCGAAAAAGCTCAAGGGCATGATCTTCCCGGCCATGGGCGGCATCGTCACCACCGCGCCGCTGGGTGAACTGGCGAAAGAAATCAATCCGCAGGACCTGGCCGTGTACGACTGCCGCTTCGTCCTCGACTACTACCGCATGACCGCCGACGGCCGCCTGCTGTTCGGCGGTGGCTGCAACTACTCCGGGCGCGACTCACGGGATATCGCCGCCGAACTGCGCCCCGGTATCGAACAGACCTTCCCGCAGCTCAAGGGCATCGATATCGACTTCCAGTGGAGCTGCGCCATGGGCATCGTGATCAACCGCATCCCGCAACTCGGCAAACTCTCGGACAACGTCTGGTACTGCCAGGGCTACTCCGGCCACGGCATCGCCACCACCCACATCATGGGCGAGATCATGGCCAACGCCCTGACCGGCACCCTGGGCCACTACGACACCTTTGCCGCCTGCAAACACATCAAGGTGCCGCTGGGTGATGTGTTCGGCAACCCGATGCTGGCCGCCGGCATGTGGTACTACCAGATGCTGGAAAAGCTGCGTTAAGAACGCTGCGGCGCTGACGCGTGAGCGCAGTCCGCTGATCAGCTGCCGGGGCACACGTCACCGGCAGCATTGAGTTTTTAATAATAATAATTATCATGTGCGCCTGAGTAGCCATCCGGCTGACCGGAGCTCACTGTGCCTGCCTCTGAATTTGACCTGTCTACCGACCTCGACACGCTCTACCGCCAGCACCACGGCTGGCTGGAAGGCTGGTTGCGGCGCAAGCTGAACGACACCTTTGCCGCCGCAGACCTGGCCCAGGACACCTTCGTCAGCGTTATTCATTCCGGTCAGGCCCATGAAATTCGCGAACCCCGGCCCTTTCTGGCGACCATTGCGCGCCGGCTGATTGCCCATCGTCATCGCCGCCAGCGCCTCGAAGACGCCTACCTTGAAGTGCTCGCCAGCCTGCCGGAAGCGGTTTACCCCTCGCCGGAAGAACAGCTGCAGGCACTGGAAACCCTGCGTCAGATCGACAGCGCCCTCGACGGTCTGCCGGCCCAGGTCAAGGAAGCATTCCTGCTCGCCCACCTGGAAGAACTTAGCTATGCCGAGATCGCCGAACGCCTGGGCGTGTCCAGCAGCTCGGTGAAGCAGTACCTGATGCGCGCCAACCGCCAATACCTGTTTGCCCTGGCCAGCTGAGATGAACGGACAGCACAGCACGGTTTACCCCAACACACCCGCCAGGCTCTTGGCCGAAGGCCAGCCGATCAGCGCAGCCGTGGCCGACCAGGCAGTGGAATGGCTGACATTGCTGATGTCCGGCGCAACCAGCGCGCAGGAGCAGCTGGCTTGGCAGACCTGGCGCGCGGCCAGCCCTGAGCACGAACGCGCCTGGCGGCATATCGAGGCCATGACCGGACGGCTCAAGGCATTGCCGGCCAAGAGTGCCTACCAGACGCTCTCGCCCTATGCCCGCCAAACCGCTCAGGCCAGCCGCCGCACGCTGCTGCGCTCGCTGTTCTGGGGTGGGTTGCTGGCCGGCTCTGGGCTGCTGGCCAGCCGCACCAATACCTGGCAGGAACAGCTGGCCGAACACCGCACCGGCACGGGCGAGCAACGCCGCGTGACCCTCAGCGACGGCACCCGCGTGACGCTCAACACCGCCACGGCGCTCGATTTGCAGTTCGATGCGCAGACCCGCCTGCTGCACCTGCGCGCAGGCGAAATCATGGTCGTCACCGCTGCGGCTCAAGGCCTGCAGCCTGTCGACCCACGTCCGCTGGAGGTGCAGACCGCACAAGGGCGTATCCGCGCGCTGGGCACGCGTTTCAGCGTGCGCCAGAACGACGGCCACACCCAGGTGGCCGTGCAGGAAAGTGCCGTACAGCTCCACCCGATCCGCAGTGACCGTGTGCAGGTGCTGCTGGCCGGGCAACGCACCGGCTTCAGCCGCACCCATATCGACCCGCTGCGCCCGCTGCATGAGGCTGATCTGGCCTGGACCCGTGGGCAGATCATTGCCGACGACATGCCCCTGGGCGAATTCATCGCCGAGCTTGATCGCTACCGCCCCGGGGTGCTGCGCTGCGATCCGCACGTGGCCGGGTTACGCCTGTCAGGGGTGTTCCCGGTGCACGACAGCGATCGCATTCTCGCCACCCTACCCAGCGTGCTGCCCGTGCAGGTGCGCACGCGCAGCCGCTACTGGGTGCTGATCGAACAGGCCGGCTAGGCCCGCGTCGCAGCGGATAGCCGAGCGCGGCGAAAAATAATTCAGCCGCGCACTGCCCGATTGCCATTCTCGCGGCACCTACACAGCAAGAACCTCATTCGCTTTCTGTGCCAGGAGCCCCCATGCACCGTGCCAATCGCCCCGTGACGCCGCCGCGTCACACCGCGCACAACTTCCAACTGCGACCGAGTGGCCGCCTGCTCTTGGCCCTGGCCTGCAGCCTGGCGCTCCAGCAACTGCCGGGCGTGGCCCTGGCCGCAGGCACCGCGCCGGCCCAACAGCAGGGGCAGCAAACCTTCGCGATTGCCGCCGGGCCTTTGGCACCGGCGCTGCGCATCCTGTCGAGCAGCGCCAACCTGTTGCTCAGCTATACCGCCGAGCAAACGGCCGACAAGGTAACCGCAGGTCTTCAAGGCCACTACACCGTGCCCGAAGCACTGGCGGCGCTGCTGGCCGGTACCGGCTTGCAGGCTGTGCAGGTAGAGGCCGGTGGTTATGTGCTACGGCCCGCACCCGCGCAAACGAACAACGCAGCGGCCCGCACCGAGCTGCCCGCCATGACCATTTCCGGCAAGGCCAGCCGTTACCAGAGCAGCGTGCCGGTGAGCAGCGCCACCCGCACCGATGCCGACTCGCTGGATGTACCGCAGACGGTCGATGCGGTCCCGGCCGCGGTGCTGCGTGATCGTGGCGCGCGCTCCATCAAGGAAGCCCTGGCCTACACCCCTGGCGTGACCAGCAGCACCGGCGAGGGCATTCGCGAGCAGTTCATTATCCGTGGCTTCTCAGCTATTTCTGATACCTATGTAGACGGCATGCGCGATGGCGGTAATACCTTCCGCGACACCTTCAACCTGGAGCAGGTCGAAGTGGTCAAAGGCCCCAGCGGCGTGCTCTACGGCCGGGGGTCGGCCGGTGGCTTGATCAACCTGGTGAGCAAGCGCCCGCACCAGCAAGCGCAGACTGACCTAGCGGCCAGTCTGGGCTCCTACGATGCCCGGCGCCTGACCCTCGATGTCAACCAGCCTATCAACGAAGCGGTGCAGGTGCGCATCAATGCCATGGCCGACGAAGGCGACTCGTACCGCGATGAGGTCTGGTACAAGAAGCACGGCCTGGCGCTGGCCTCTACCCTGCGTTTCAACGATGACGTGACCCTCGACCTGCGCGCCCAGCACCTGGCGGATGAACGCGTGTTCGACGCCGGTATTCCCGGCATCAACGGCAAGCCGGCGGATGTCTCGCGCTCGACCTATTACGGCTCGGCCAACCCCGGCGATAACGACAGCGGCACCAGCGCCGACAGCACCTTCCAGGCCGACCTCAAGGTGGACCTGAGCGACAGCCTGCAACTGCGCAACACCCTGAGCTACCGCACCCTGGACCTTGAACGTAACCAGACCACCATCAACCGCCTGCTACTCAACACCGCCACGCCCACCGTGCGCCTGTCGCGCAGCAACTTCGACAGTCAGCAGACTGACCTGGCCAACAAGCTGGAGCTGAGCAAGCAGGTCGAGTGGCTGGGCATCCAGCACGAGCTGATGGTCGGTGCCGAGTACGCTATCGAGGAACGCGACACCCTGTCACGCGGCGGCGACCTGCCCGCCGCCTACAACCTGTCGGTGTACAACCCGGTGCTCAAGACCGTGCCCTACAGCGCTGCCTCCGTGCGCCGCGATGGCATCTATGAAACCCATACCGCCGGCTATTACATCCAGGACCTGATGCGCTTCAACGAGCACTGGGTGATGCTGCTGGGCCTGCGCGAAGATCAGCTGGAGCGCGACTTCGACAACCGCGTCGGCAGTGATTACAGCCGTGATGATGATTACCGCAGCCCGCGCGCCGGCCTGGTCTATCAGCCCAATGACTGGTCGTCCTACTACCTGTCCGCCTCGCGCTCCTACCAGCCAGGCAGCGCCACCGGGGTGATTGATCCCGGCAACGCCATCCAGCCGCCGGAGATCACCACCAGCTATGAGCTGGGCAGCAAGCTGCGCCTGAATGACGGTGCCTTGGAGCTGGGCCTGAGCCTGTTCCAGATCATCAAGGAAAACGTACCGACTCGAGACCCCAGCGACCCCAATGGCCCGTCGCTGTATGTCGGTGAAATCACCGCCGAAGGCGTCGAACTGTCGGCCCTCGGCGATCTCGGCCACGGCCTGAGCCTGCAGGGCGGGCTCACCTACCTGGATGCACGGGTGACCCAGTCGAACAACACCACGGCGCCGGCGATCACCCCGACGCAGCCGGCCACGCCGCTGGAAGGCAAACGGGCGGCCAACGCCCCACGCTTTAGCGCCACCCTGTGGGGCGTCAAAGAGCTGGGTAACGGCTGGCGCGTCGGCCTCGGTGTGCGCCATCAGGGCGATTCCTTCGCCTCGACCACCAACGCCGTCACCCTGCCGGCCTACACCGTGCTGGATGCCGGGCTGTTCCATGAGCGCGGCCCCTGGGCGTTTGCCCTCAACGCCCGCAACCTGGGCAACAAGACCTACTACGAGTCGGCCACCAATGACCTCGGCATCCTGCCGGGCGAACCGCGTTCGCTGCAATTCAGCACCAGCTACCGCTTCGAGTGAGGCCGTCATGCACCTGCGCGATGTTATCCAACCGGCCGTGACGGCTACCCACGTTGTCGGCCTATGTGCGCTGGCCTATTTCGCCAGCGCACAACTGGTTGGCCTGAGCGGCCTGCTGGCCTGGTGGGCCGGTATGAGTCAGGGCGATGCGGTGATGCTGGCGCTCATGCTCGGCTTCATTTACCTGTTGCTGTTGCTGCTCTGGGGCTTTTCCCGCGAGCGCCGGCGTAACGCATGGTTGTTGCTCAGCGGCCTGAGCCTGCTGGCCTGGGGCACACCACTGCTGCTGCAGGGGCACCCATGAAAACAGGATTCAGAAGCCGCATGGGCGAGCTGCACACCTGGGCCGGCGTGTTGCTCGGCGTCTTGCTGTTCGCCGTATTCTGGACCGGCAGCCTGTCGGTGTTCGACAAGGAAATCGACCGCTGGATGATGCCCAGCACGCGTCTGCACTGGGATGACAGCATGCAGCGGCCGTCGCTGGACCGTGACATTCGCCCACTGCTGGAACAACGCGCCGCCAACGCGCCCGTCTGGACCATCATCCTGCCCCTGGAACGCACACCGTTTCTGACCCTGACTTACGGCAGCGAAGAGTCGCGCAAGAGCAGCCGCGACCTGTTCCACCCGATCACTCTTGAGCCGCTGGCCAAGCCGTTGACCCTGGGGGCCAGTGGCTTTATCTACCCCTTCCACCACAACCTGACGCTGCGCTACAAAAACATCGGTGCCTGGCTGGTGGGCATCGCCGGCATGGCCATGCTCTGCCTGCTGGTGTCCGGCGTGGTCATCCACCGCAAGCTGTTCAGCGAGTTCTTCACCCTGCGTCTGCACCGCGCCTTCGGCCGCAGCACTCTGGATGTGCATAACGTGGTCGGTGTGGCGCTGCTGCCGTTCCACCTGATGATCACCCTGTCCGGGCTGATCGTCGCGTTCGCCATCTACTACCCCGATGCGCCGCAACAGACTTACCGCGAGCAGGTGCAAAGCGGCGTCAGCGCCGAACGCGCCTTCCTCGGTGAAGCACTCGGCCGTATCCGCCTGCGGGCCGCCAAAGAGCCGGGCGAACTGGCACCGTTGGAGCCCATGGTGACCAGGGCCGAACAATATTGGGGGCCGGGCTCGGTGTACCTACTGCGGGTTAACAATCCCAAGGATGCCAACGGCAATGTGCTGCTGCGCCGCACCAGCCACAGCAGCGTGACCAAGGACATCGACAACTTCCGCTTTGCCAACGTCAGCGGTGAGGTCATGGGTCGCTTTCAGGCCTCAGCCACGGTGAACACCTGGAACTTCATTGCCGGCCTGCACTACATCCAGTTCCGCCACGACGCCCTGCGCTGGCTGTACTTCCTTGGCGGGCTAGGCGGCTGTGTGGTGATCGCCACCGGGCTGTTCTTCTGGACCCAGGCCCGGCGCAAGAAGCAGCAGCGCCACGGCCATCTCGGTGTCTCGCTGCTGGATGCCCTGAGTGTTGCCGGCGTGTGCGGGGTGATTCTCGCCACCCTGGCGTTTCTGCTCGCCAACCGCTGGCTGCCCATGCAGGAGCAGCTGTTTGGCCTGGGCCGCGCCCGCGTCGAAATCCTGAGCTTCTATGCCCTGTGGCTCGTGGCGAGCGCCCATGCCGTGTGGCGCGTGATGCATGACCAGCGCCTCGGTTACCTGCAGGCCTGGCGCGAGCAGTGCACGGCGATTGCGCTGCTGGCCGTGCTGGCCGTTCTAGCCAACTGGCTGACCACCGGCGATCACCTGCTGGCCACCCTGCGCAGCGGTAACGGCCCGGTGGCCGGCACCGACTTGTGCCTGCTCGCTGCAGCCGCACTCGCCCTGCTGGCCGCGCACAAGCTGCGCCGCCGCGTGCCGCAGGAAGAAACGCTGGAGGTCGCCCATGTCTGACGCCGCTCTGTACTCGCTGTTGGCCCTGCTGCTGGCGGTGCTGGGCTTTGCCTGGCTCGCCCTGGCCTTGCCCAACCATTGGCGTCAGGTGCATCAAGGCGTGCAACAGACGGCGTCACGGCAAGTCGCCCTGCGCAGCGGCGCCAGCCTGATGCTCGGGCTGTCATTGGTGTGCAGCCTGGCGGGCGATTCGCCGGCCATGGCCATCCTGCTGTGGCTGATGCTGCTGGGCGTCGCCACGCTGATCGTCGCCCTGACCTTAAGCTGGCGCGCGCAATGGCTGGCCCTGCTCTGGCCAGTGCGGCCTCAGGCCGAGCGATCTGCCGACTGAGCTGGCGCGCGGCGGGCAGGCGCCGTGCTCGGTGCGTTATCACGGTCATCGACAAACGCCACCGCGGGAGAGCCATCGGCATTCAGCTGGTAGATCGCGCTCGGCTGGCCGTTGTCGTTGAACCACACCTGACCGAGCCCCGCCCCATTCCACAGGCGTTCGCCGGCCTTGCTGCGCGAGGGGATGCGCGGTTTGACCTGCATGCGCCGGCGCGTGGTCAGCCAGTTGAGCGGTGACCACGGCGCGTAGAGCCAGCGGTTGAGGCGGTCGAACCAGTCGAGCAGGCGCGGCGGGAATTCGTTTTTCAGGCCGCTGCTGGTGATCTGCCAAAGCTTCGGCCCGCGCTTGCGCTGGCGAATCAGCACCTCGTAGACAAACGAGTAATGCACATCGCCGGAGAGAATCACGTAGTTACCCGGCGTGCGCGAGTGGCGGAAGATGTTCAGCATCACCTGCGCTGCGCCCCGATGGGCCATCCAGTTTTCGGCGTCGACCATCAGCGGATGGCCGGCCCAGCTGAAGACCTTCTGGATGGTCTCGATCAGCTTGACGCCAAACATCGGCGCGGGGGAGACGATGATCGCTGCCGGATGATCCAGCAGCTCTTGCTGAAACTCGCACAGCGCTTCCCAATCCAGCAGGCCGGACGGCCGCTTGAGGTTGCGCTCGCTGCGCCAGCGCCGCGTACGCGTGTCGAGCACCACCAGCGCCGGGCTGCTCGGCAGAACGAATTGCCACTGGTGAAAGCTCAGCAAGGTGTCGATCAGCGAATCCTGCGGCTCACTGTCCATGTGGTTTGCAGTATCGCGGCCCTCGGTCATCGCGCGGATCATCTGTAGCGGCTCAGCAAACACATCCGGGTTATTGCCCCAACCCTGGCACAGCAAGTAGGCGATCAGCGCATTGCCGATGATGCGTTTGGAAAACGGGTGGCCGTAGGCCGTCTCTTCCCACTGCGCGGAGAGGTTCCAGTCATCGGTGATGTCGTGATCATCGAAGATCATCAGCGTCGGCAAGTGGGCGAGGGCACGGGCGACCTGGCCCAGACCGCAGCGAAACGCTTCAATGCGCTCACGCTCGGCTTGATAACGCGGCACTTCCTCGGCGCTGAGCGCCGGCATTTCCGCATCCAGCAACGTCCATGGCGTCGGCGACCAGACCAGCAGGTACATGGCCAATACTTCGGCGCAGGTCACCAGGTGGTTGTCGGCGCTGCTGGTGGTGAACACCGGTTTTTCCACGCCGCCGAAGAAGCGCTCGCGCAGGGTTTCGTTGCTCTTCAGCGCAGGCAGCAGCTCGGCGCGCTGGTAGTAGCTGGCCGGGTGCTGGTACAGCGCCGTGCTGTCATCGACCACCGCGCCTTCCAGGTGCTCGCCGAACAGGCCGAGACGCTCAATCACCTGATGAATCGCCCGCAGTATCGGCCCGCTGACATCATCGGCGTAGATCTGATCGCCACTCATCAGCAGCAAGGCCGGGCGCTGCTCGGGGGCATGTGCTTCGGCCAGCAGACGGTCGGCGCAGAGCAAGCCGTCAGCCGCCGGGTGATGCGGCTTGCGGCAAGAGCCGTGGAGGAGATGATCCAGCTGCGCGCGCAGGACGAAATTGGCCTGGGTCACGCCGTCGTACAGCAAGTGCGGCGCCCAGTCGGCGATGCCCATTTCAGACTGATCCGGCTGTTCAATCAGCAGGTCGTAGTCGATCTGCACATCGCAGGGCAGCGGCGCTTCCAGCTTGAGGTCAATCAGGTGGATAAATGCCTGTTCGCCAATCTGGATAACCTGGCAGCTGTCACCGTGCAGCGGTAAGCGCTGTGGCTCGGGTGAATCACCATGGCTCAGCTGCAGGGTTAGCGATAAGGGCCGGCTGCCAACCAGCCAGAGCACCAGGCGCTGCGCTTCCATGCGGCGCAGCAGCGGGCCGGCCAGCACCAGGGGCAGGTCAGCGTGGATGGCAGGGAGTGTCTCAGCGGTTATCGGCATCAGTACATCGGGCTCTGGCGGCAAACAGGTCGGCAATAGAGCGTCATTCTGCGCCAGAGGTTCAGTCTTTGCAGCCGCTGCCTACTGCGCCGCCTGACGTAAGCGCGGCAGATCGAGGAGTTCGATCTCGCCATAGGTCAGGCGCAGAATGCCCTGGGCCTCCAACTCCTTGAGTATCTGGTTGGTGGTCTGCCGGGAGATCGCCAGCATCAGCGCCAGCTGTTCCTGCGGCAGGTGCAGCACGCGGCGCGGCTCGCCTTCACCGTAGTTCTCGGCAATCAGCAGCAGGCGCCGGGCCAGACGCGGGGCGGCGGGCAGCAGGCTCATTTCTTCCAGGGCGATAAACGCCAGGCGCAGTTTATGGCTCATCAGCAGGGCGAAATCACGCCAGTACTGCGGTTGCTGTTCGAGCAGCGCCAGCAGCCGCGCCTGCGGCACCAGCAACAAAGTGGTGGGGCCTTCGGCAAAGGCATCGTGGGTACGCGGCTGGCCATCGAACAGGGAAATCTCACCAAACCAGTAGGGCGGCTCGACCAGGGTCAGCAGCGCTTCCTTGCCGGTGGCACTGACCGCGCCGATGCGCATGCCGCCCTCGACCACCGCATACAGCCCGCAGGGTTTGTCGCCCCGACGAAACAGCACCTGACCAGGCGCCAGTTGCTGCACCTGGGCGGCGGCCAGCAGCGCCTCCTGTAATGCAGCGGGCAGGGCGCTGAACCAGTGGCCCTGACGCAGACGTGCCTGATAGTGGTGGCCGCTGTTCATCGACGGCTCCAGGCGGTTTGTCGGCTAGCTGACAGAGCGCTGCGTGGGCGTGGGTTCATGCTGGCCACCTGTCTTGCATGAGGAAAATAATAATGAAAACCCTGGTTGATCATCTGGCTCAATACGCGGCCTATCACCGCGACCAACGCAATATTCTCAGCCACTTTATCGGTATTCCACTGATCGTTGTGGCGGTGGCCGTGTTGTTGTCACGCCCCGGCTTCGAGCTGCTGGGCCTTTGGCTGTCCCCCGCGCTGCTGGTGGCCGTGGCGGCGGGCGTGTTTTACCTGCGCCTGGACCTGCGCTTCGGCCTGCTGATGGCGCTGCTGCTGGTGCTCAGCCTGTGGGCAGCGGCGGGCCTGGCAGTGCAATCAACGGCGGTGTGGCTGAGCAGCGGCATCGGCCTGTTTGTGATCGGCTGGATTATTCAGTTTGTCGGCCATTACTACGAAGGGCGCAAACCGGCGTTTGTCGATGACGTGATGGGCCTGGTGATCGGCCCCCTGTTTGTCGCCGCCGAAGCAGCCTTCCTGCTGGGCCTGCGCAAAGAAGTCGAACAGGCCATCGTCGAACGCGCCGGCCCGACCTGTATTCGCGAGAAGAAAGCGACTGCCTGATCGCTGCAGGGCCGCCATTGATTGGCGGCCTTGTACCGACTTCGCTCTTACGAGCGAGTTCTAGTACATCGCCATCCATTGCGTGGTCAGTGAGCGGGTATGGCGATACACGGTGATCGGCGCAAATGGTCGGCCCGAGGCGCTCTGCAGGGCGCTGCTCTGGCTGTTGAGGTCAACCAGCGCGGCCTTGAGGTAATCCCAGCGGGTTTTCAGCTTGCCCACCTGCGGGTCGGCCTTGCCATCCAGTGCGGCCAGCTGCGCATCGACTGACGGCACGATCTTGCGTTCATCCTGACCGAGGTAGGTGTCGGGCTGCTCGCGGGCGGTTTCGAAATTGCCGAAGTAGGCGCGGCTGAGGTACTGCACCGAGAGGTATTCGAGCTTGGCGGACAGTTCGCTGTCAGCCGGGCCGGCCAGCTTGCGGGTTTCCTCGAGCACGCCGAGCAGGGCTTTGCTGAGGTCCTCGGGGTAGCGCCAGGGCATGTCATCTTCACTCGGGCCAAAGGCCACGCCACGGCGAATCTGCACCACCAGTTCCTGATGGGCACTGCGCAGGGCATCGCTGCTTTGCGGCAGGCTCTGCACGGCGGCGGCCAGGGCCTGCAGATCAGTTTCCAGGGCGTCCTGGTGTTTCTTTTGGAAACCCTCACCGCGTAACAGCATCAGGCTGCTGGTAACCCGGCTGGCCTGCACCTGAACCTGTTCCTGGGGGGTAACGGCCTGGGCAAAGGTCAGCGGCGAGAGGCCGGCCAACAACCCGATAACCGCGAGCAATAGCGAGCGAGACAGCGTTATAGAACGCATACGTGGTGTGCTCCTTATTATTTTTGTGAGCAGTGCTGAACGAGGTCAGCTTATACAATCGCGCGCAACAGGGTACTGCACTGAATACGGGATAAAAGCAGCCTAAAGAGTGATTTCGTCGGAAAGATGCGTCGATTCGGCCAAGTCACGCAGGTACTGCGCGCTGAAGGCATCGGCCGGAAAGAAGGTTTCCAGCGCCAGTTCCGCCAGGGTGATGTCGTTGGCGGTGCCAAACACCGTGGTGGTGCCGATCAGGCTGACCACGCCCTGCTCGCTGGCAAACTGCAACGGCATCAGCACCGTGTCGCTGTCGAATTGCGCGGGTGCCGCCGGCCCTGGATAGGCGTTCAGCTCATCCCACAGCGCGTGCAACTGAGCATCGCCGCTGGCCTGAAAATCGCGCTGCAACCGCGCCAACAGGTAGGCGCGCCAGGCGCCCAGGTTGACGATACGCGGTGCCAGCCCTTGCGGGTGCAGACTCAGGCGCATGACGTTGATCGGTGGCGTCAGCAGCTCAGGCGCAATGCCCTGCAGAAAGGGCGCGAGGGCACTGTTGGCCGCCAGCAGGTTCCAGTGACGGTCGATGGTCAGTGCCGGGTAGGGCTCGTGGGCCTTGAGCAGCAGGTCGATGGCGCTGCGCGCGGCCGCCATGGCTGGCTCGGACAGCGCATGCTGAGTGAACAGCGGCGCATAGCCTGCGGCGCTGAGCAGGCGATTGCGTTCGCGCAGGGGAATCTCCAGCTGCTCGGCGAGCAACAGCAGCATCTCGCGGCTGGGCTGGGCGCGCCCGGTTTCAACAAAGCTCAAGTGGCGGGTGGAGATATCGGCCTCGCAGGCGAGGTCGAGCTGGCTAAGACGACGGTGCTGGCGCCACTGGCGCAGCAGGGCCCCGACGGGCTGGATTTGGCTGTTCATGGGCATCGACGATAGACCAGCAAGGTCATTGCAGCCATTACCTGCGAGGTAATCGACGTAACGCACAGATCGGCGAAATCTAGGGCCAAGCCGCCATTTCGACGGTTCTTTACGGAGACTTCGCCATGACCACCTTGCAACCTTCACTGTTACTGCGCCGTGCCCTGCTCGCCGATGGCCTGGTCGGCGTGATCACCACGGCGCAACTCCTGCTGCTGGCTGACTGGCTCAGCAGCCTGTTGGCCCTGCCGGGTGAATTCCTCTTCGGCGTTGGCGTGGTGCTGATTCCGCTGGTGGCCTTTCTGCTCTGGCTGTCGCGCCGTGAAAGCATGGCGCGGGCAGCGGTCTACACAGTACTCGGCCTGAATGCGCTATGGGTGGTGCTCAGCCTACTGGTGCTGCTCAGCGGCTGGTTCACGCCGAACGCGCTGGGCTACGCCTTTGTGATCGCCCAGGCTGTTGTGGTAGTGGTGTTTATCGAGTTGGAGTGGCTGGGCCTGAAGCGCTCGCAGGTCATCCCCGGCGCGTTTGCCCAGGCATCAGTGAGTGCTCAGTAGCGACACCGACTTGACCTGCGCCCACAGCAACTGCTCACGCTGGATCTGCAGACGGTCGAAGGAGTAACGGGTGATGCGGGCGATCAGCTGCTCGCCGCCCACTTGCACGCGCACCAGCACGTGAGCCTGCTCGGCAACGTTGATCCAGTCCACTACTCGCGCTGGCAAGAGGTTAAGCACGCTGCTGTCCTCGGCCTGTTGCAGGCAAAGACTGACATCCCGCGCCTTAACCTTGATCCGCACCGACTGGCCTAACGGTAAAGGCCCGTGGGGCAAGCGCAGGTTGATCTGGCTATCCGGCAATTGCAGGTAGAGCAGCCCGTAAGCCTGGTCATGCACTGTAACTACGCCGTCGACCACCGCCTCGGCATCGTCCTCGAAGACAAACGGCAGATCGGCGCGCAGTAGGGTTTCCTTCAGCGGGCCGCTGGCGCTGACCTTGCCGTCCTCCAGCAACACCAGGTGATCGGCCAGGCGCGCCACCTCATCCGGCGAGTGGCTGACGTAAACAATCGGAATTTCCAGCTCCTGGTGCAGGCGCTCCAGATAGGGCAGCACCTCCTGTTTGCGTTTGAGGTCGAGGGACGCCAGCGGCTCGTCCAGCAGCAGCAGGCGTGGGCTGGTCAGCAGGGCGCGGGCGATGCCAACGCGCTGCTGCTCGCCGCCGGACAGCTTGCCCGGCAAGCGTTCCAGCAGATGCTCAATACCGAGCAGTTCCACCGCCTGGTCCAGGGCAATCCGCCGCTGCGCTGCGGGGATGCGCTTCAACCCGTACTGCAAATTGCCCCGCACGGTGAGGTGGGCAAACAGGTTGGCATCCTGAAACACGTAACCCACGGCACGTTGATGCGCCGGGACGAAGACGCCCTGGGCGCTGCCCTGCCACAGCTCGCCGTTGACCTGCAGGTAGCCTTTGCTCGGCTGATCCAGCCCGGCAAAACAGCGCAGGCAGCTGGTCTTGCCGGAACCGGAATGGCCGAACAGGGCGCTGACACCACGGCCGGGCAGGTTCAGCTCAACATCCAGGGTAAAACCTGGGTGTGCAACCTTGAAGCGCGCCTGGATTGCTCCCGGCTCGGCGACTGTGCGAATCGCCGGATTGCGCCGCGCCAAAGGCCAGATCATTGCCACACCCGCATGCGGCTACGCCCGGAATACAGTGCCAGCAGCACGATAAAGGAGAACAGCACCATACCGCCCGCCAGCCAGTGGGCCTGGGCGTACTGCATGGTTTCCACATGGTTGTAGATCTGCACCGACGCCACTTGGGTCTTGCCGGGGATATTGCCGCCAATCATCAGCACCACGCCGAACTCGCCCACGGTATGCGCGAAGCCGAGAATCGCCGCGGTGACAAAACCCGGTTTGGCCAGCGGCAACACCACCGTGAAGAACGCATCCCACGGCCCGGCGCGCAGCGTCGCCGCCGCCTCCAGCGGGGCACGGCCAATCGCCTCGAAAGCGTTCTGCAGCGGCTGCACGACAAAGGGCAGGGAATAGAACACCGAGCCGATCACCAGCCCGGTAAAGGTAAACGTCAGAGTGCCGAGGCCCAGGCTCTGGGTCAGCTGACCGACAAAACCGTGCGGGCCCATGCTCACCAGCAGGTAGAAGCCAATCACCGTCGGCGGCAGCACCAGCGGCAGCGCGACGATCGCACCAATCGGCTGCTTCCAGCGCGAATCAGTGCGCGCCAGCCACCAGGCAATCGGCGTACCGATCAACAGCAGCAACAAGGTGGTCAGCGATGCCAGCTCCAGGGTCAGCAGGACCGCGGCGAAATCGGCTTTAGTCAGTGGCATCGCAACAGCCTTTTAAAGTTGGTAGCCGTAAGACTTGATGATCTTCGCCGCCTTCTCACCTTTCAGGTACTCGGTCAGGGCTGCCGCGGCGGGATTCTGTTCGCCTTTCTTGAGGATCAGCGCATCCTGCTTGATCGGCGTGTGCATCTGCGCCGGCACCATCCAGGCCGAGCCACTGCTGAGCTGGCCATCCTTGTACACCTGTGACAGCGCAACAAAGCCCAGTTCGGCATTGCCGGTGGCAATGAATTGATGCGCCTGGGTGATGTTCTGCCCTTCGACCAGCTTGTCTTTAACCGCAGCACTCAGGCCGAGCTTTTCCAGCACTTCGGTAGCCGCCAAGCCGTAGGGTGCGGCTTTCGGGTTAGCGATCGCCAAGTGTTTGTACTGGTTGGCCTTGAGCACTGCGTCGCTGCCATCCAGATAACCCGGCGTGGCCGACCACAGCACCAAGCTGCCAACTGCGTAGGTAAAGCGCGAACCGCTAACGCCAACGCCTTCGCTGTCGAGCTTGGCCGGGGTGCTTTCATCGGCGCTTAAGAACACCTCGAACGGCGCGCCATTTTGAATCTGCGCATACAGCTGGCCAGTGGCGCCGAAAGAGGCGAGTACGCTGTGCCCAGTGTCTTTCTCGAACTCGGCGGCAATCGCCTGCAGCGGCGCGGTGAAGTTGGCGGCCACCGCTACCTGAACCTGTTCGGCCAGGGCGTGACTGCTGATAGCAAAAACGGCGAATAACGCCGCGATACGCGCGTGCATGGATACCTCCTGGGTGTGCGGCTGCGGGGAAACGGCTGTTCTGTCGACGCTGATTCGCCTGGCTACTCTACCTTCGCTATATCTCATGAGATATAGCGATTTGCGTACCAAGACACTCTGTAGAGCAACAAAAACAGGGTTGCCGAGATAATCGACAACCCTGTTACACAGGCATCAGCGCTGCGGGCTGAGGCGCATAAAGCCAATTACTGACTCAATAGTCAAGTAGCGCCCTATTAGCCCCGCTCACCCACTCGTCTTAGCTCAGGCCGATCTCCACCCGGTCGCCCTGCAAGCGTACTGGCCAGGTACGCAGTTGCTGCTCGGGATATTCCAGGCAGCTGCCGTCTTCCAGGCGGTAGTGCTGTTTGTACAGCGGCGCGGCGATCACTAAGTCGCCAGCCAGGCTGCCAACAATGCCGCGGCCAATAACGTTGGCGCCGGACTTGGGGTCGCGGTTATCGACGGCATACAGCTGTTTGCCGCTGGTCTCGTCTGGTAGATAGAACAGCGCCACCTGATCGCCATCGACCCAGGCGACCACGCCGGAGTTGGCCACCAAGTCGGCACGGCTGCACAGGGCGCGCCATTGCACACTGGTTTGTTCGATTGTTGCGGTTGCGCTCGACTGGCCCATCAGACCACCTCCTCGGCTGGAATACGTTGCAGTTCGGCGGCGCTGATCGGGCGGCGCTGGCCGCGTTCCTCGACAAACTGGATATCCGGGTCGCCACCCTGCTGGTTGACGAAGGTGCGGAAGCGCTTGAGCTTCTCCGGGTCCTTCAGGGCGTTGGCCCACTCGCACTCGTAGCGGTCGATCACCAGCTGCATCTGCGCTTCCAGTTCGGCGGCGAGATTGAGGCTATCGTCGATGATCACTTCCTTCAGGTAATCCAGGCCGCCTTCCAGCGACTCGCGCCACACGGAGGTGCGTTGCAGGCGGTCTGCGGTGCGCACGTAGAACATCAGGAAGCGGTCGATATAGCGGATCAGGGTTTCATCATCCAGATCGGTGGCGAACAGCTCGGCATGGCGTGGGCGCATGCCGCCGTTACCGGCGATATAGAGGTTCCAGCCGTTCTCGGTGGCGATCACGCCCACATCCTTGCTCTGCGCCTCGGCGCATTCGCGGGTGCAGCCGCTGACCGCGAACTTGATCTTGTGCGGCGAGCGCAGGCCCTTGTAGCGGTCCTCCAGCAACAGAGCCATGGCCACGCTGTCCTGCACGCCGTAACGGCACCAGGTGCTGCCAACGCAGCTCTTCACCGTGCGCAGCGACTTGCCGTAGGCGTGGCCGGTTTCGAAACCAGCGGCGATCAGTTCGGCCCAGATATCCGGCAGTTCGTGCAGCTGCGCGCCGAACAGGTCGATACGCTGGCCGCCGGTGATCTTGGTATAGAGGTCGTATTTCTTCGCCACCGCGCCGATGGCCAGCAGGCCGTCCGGGGTGATTTCGCCACCGGGAATGCGCGGCACCACCGAGTAGGTGCCGTTCTTCTGCATGTTGGCCATGAAGGTGTCGTTGGTGTCCTGCAGCGGCACCAGCGCCGGATCGGTGATCGAGCGGTTCCAGCAGGAGGCGAGGATCGAACCCACCGCCGGCTTGCAGATGTCGCAGCCGACATGGCCGCGGCCGTGCTTGGCCAGCAGCGCCTCGAAGCTCTCGATGCCTTCCACGCGGACGATGCCGTACAGCTCCTGGCGGGTGTAGGCGAAGTGTTCACACAGGCTCTTGTCCACCACCACGCCGCGCGCAGTCAGCTCGTGCTCGAACACTTGCTTAAGCAGCGCCGAGCAGCCGCCGCAACCGGTGGCGGCCTTGGTGCAGGCCTTGAGCCCGGCCAGATCGCCACAGCCAGCGTCGATTGCCGAGCAGATCGCGCCCTTGCTGACGTTGTGGCAGGAACAGATGGTGGCGGTGTCCGGCAGCGCGTCGGCACCCAGCGCCGGGGAGCCTTCGCCTTGCGGCAGGATCAGACAAGACGGGTCGGCCGGCAGCTTGATGCCGTTCTGCACGTACTGCAGCAGGGTGTCGTAGTAGCTGTTGTCGCCGACCAGCACGGCGCCGATGGCCTGCTTGCCGTCGGCAGATACGACCAAGCGGCGGTAGCTGGCGTTGGCTTCATC
Source organism: Pseudomonas sp. 9AZ (assembly GCF_902506525.1). Lineage (NCBI taxonomy): Bacteria > Pseudomonadati > Pseudomonadota > Gammaproteobacteria > Pseudomonadales > Pseudomonadaceae > Pseudomonas > Pseudomonas sp. 9AZ. Next base: position 1,941,221 of record NZ_LR733840.1, on the reverse strand, counting down.
GATAAAGCGGTAGCTGCGCGAGCCGGCGGTGGCGCCGTGGGCATCGCCGATAGAGCCGACGTCGACGCCGAGCAGCTTGAGCTTGGTCGACATGTCCGCGCCCATAAACGGCTCGCTGTCTTCGCCGCACAGCTGGGTGGCGACGCTACGGGCCATCTGGTAGCCAGGCGCAACCAGGCCGAAGATCCCGCCGTTCCACGCCGCGCACTCGCCGATGGCGTAGATGGCCGGGTCACTGGTGCGGCACTGACTGTCGATGGCCACACCGCCGCGCGGGCCGAGTTCCAGGCCGCACTGCTTGGCGATGGCGTCCTGCGGACGGATGCCGGCGGAGAACACGATCAGGTCGGTTTCCAGGAACTCTTCACCGGCGAAATTCATCCGGTAGCGGTACTCGCTGCCCGGGGTGATCGACTGGGTGCCGCGCGACAGGTGCACGCTAACGCCCAGGGCTTCGATCTGCGCTTTGAGTGCCAGGCCACCGTGGTCATCCAGCTGCACCGGCATCAGCCGTGGGGCGAATTCCACCACATGGGCTTCCAGGCCCAGAGACTTCAATGCGTTGGCCGCTTCCAGGCCGAGCAGGCCGCCGCCAACCACCACACCACGGCGCGCGTTCTTGGCGGCGGCCTGAATGGTGTCGAGATCAGCCAGGGTGCGGTAGACCAGGCGCGAATCGCCTTCGGCGCCTTCAATCGGCGGCACGAAGGGGTAGGAGCCGCTGGCCAGCACCAGCTGGTCGTAGGGGAAGCTGCCTTCGGCGGTAATCACTTCGCGGCGTTCGCGATCGATTTCCAGCACCGGCACGCCGAGGTGCAGGGTCACCCCCGGCGTCTGGTACAGCTCGGCACCGCTGAGGGCCAGGGATTCGGCATCGCGGCCGGTGAAATACTCGGAGAGGTGCACGCGGTCATAGGCGCGCAGCGGCTCTTCGCTGAATACCTGCACGCGGTACTGCGCCAGAGCGCCACGCTCGATCAGTTGCTCGACGCAGTGATGGCCGACCATGCCGTTGCCGATGATGATCAGCCGTTGCTGGTCTGTGGAGGTATCTGTGCTGTTCATGGCATTTCCCGGCCGAAGCTCATCAGGTTTTTCTGCGGCAATAAAAAAGGCGCCTGAAACCTTGCGGTTTCAGGCGCCTTTGCCTGTTCTGTGCGGTGCCTGCGAGTGGCACCTGATACCCATTGCCTATAGAGGCTGGCGATCGCCATTGATCGAATGGGCGGCCCGAATGTGGCGGGCTCGCTGGGGCTCATGCAGCGCCTGTGCCAGTTTCCCCGCAGCGGCCTGCGGCCCGCATTGCAGCGGGCTACAGGCGCAGTTGCAGGCTCACCTGCCCGGCGCGATAAAGACCCAAAAAGAGGCGAGAAGAGCACCCTGCGCCCCATTATGAGTCGCGCAAAATCTAGCCAGCAGCCTCGCACACATCTCGCCAGGCCTTGCCACGCGGGCGTTCAAGCCGCCCTGGCGAACCCTGGCGCGTGCCTTGCTATAGACCAATCCAGGTAATCAACGCTGATTGCCCATCCACGACAAAGACGCCGTGCCACTCCCGTTTCGACGGAGGGTTGCATGGCGTTTTGCGTTTCAGGTGCAGGAGAGGGGTGTGGCGAACAAAACGGTTCGGAGTGTCTGTCCCTATTGCGGCGTCGGCTGCGGCATCGTCATGCATGTGGAAAACGGCAAGATCGCCAAGGTCAGCGGTGACCAACAGCATCCGAGCAACTTCGGCCGCCTGTGCACCAAGGGCAGCACCTGCGCCCAGCCGCTGAACGAATCCGGCCGCATGCAGCACGCCTACCTGCGCAGCGAACGCAGCCGCGACCCGGGGCAAATCGCCATGGATGCAGCCATCAGCGCGGCCGCCGCCAGACTGCGCGCGATTCTCGACGAGCACGGCCCAGATGCCATCGCCCTGTATGTCTCCGGGCAAATGTCGCTGGAGGCGCAGTACCTGGCCAACAAGTTGGTCAAGGGCTACCTGGGCAGCAACCAGATCGAATCCAACTCGCGCCTGTGCATGGCCAGCGCCGGTAGCGGCTACAAGTTGTCGCTGGGCGCCGACGGCCCGCCCGGCTCGTACCAGGATTTCGACCGCGCGGATGTGCTGCTGGTGATCGGCGCGAATATGGCCGACTGCCATCCAATCCTGTTTCTACGGCTGATGGCGCGGGTCAAGGCCGGCGCCAAGCTGATCGTCGTCGACCCCCGGCGCAATGCCACGGCGGACAAGGCCGACCTGTTTCTGCAGATCAAACCGGGCAGCGACCTGCTGCTGCTCAATGGCCTGCTGCACCTGCTGCACAAGAATGGCCACACCGATCCGGCCTTTATTGCCGAGTTCACCGAAGGCTGGGAGGTCATGCCGGACTTCCTTGAGAGCTACACCCCCGAATACGTCGCCGCCCATACCGGGCTCAGCGAAGCAGCGATCCGCCAGGCCGCACGCTGGATCGGCGAAGCCGGCGAGTGGATGAGCTGCTGGACCATGGGCCTCAACCAGAGCACCCACGGCACCTGGAACACCAACGCCCTGTGCAACCTGCACCTGGCCACCGGCAAGATCTGCCGCCCCGGCAGCGGGCCGTTCTCCCTCACCGGCCAACCCAACGCCATGGGCGGCCGCGAGATGGGCTATATGGGGCCAGGTCTGCCCGGCCAGCGCAGTGTACTGGTGGACGACGACCGCGCCTTTGTCGAGCAGATCTGGGGCGTGCCGGCCGGCACCCTGCACACCCGCCTGGGCGGCGGCAGCGTGACGCTGTTCGAGGATCTGGCAGCCGGTAAGGTCAAGGCCTGCTGGATCATCTGCACCAATCCGGTGGCGAGTATGGCCAACCGTAGCAAGGTGATCGAAGGGCTGAAGGCCGCCGAACTGGTGATCGCCCAGGACGCTTTTCTCGATACCGAAACCAATCGCTACGCCGATATCCTCCTCCCCGGCGCGCTGTGGGCCGAAGCCGAGGGGGTGATGATCAACTCCGAACGCAACCTGACCCTGATGCCGCAAGCCGTCGAGCCGCCCGGCGAGGCCATGGCTGACTGGCGCATCATCGCCGAAGTGGCCTGCGCCATGGGCTTTGCCGACGGCTTCAGCTACAGCTCGGCCGAGCAGGTGTTCGAGGAAATCAAACGCTTCCACAACCGCAAAACCGGTTATGACCTGCGCGGCGCCAGCTACCCGCGCCTGCGCCAAACGCCGCTGCAATGGCCCTGCGCCAATGAGACAGGCGACGGGCGCACACCGATCCGCTATCAGAACGACGGTATCAGCCAGACCCTGCGTAGCCACGCAGACGGCAGCACGCCGCGCCTGGCCTTTGCCACGCCAAGCGGCAAGGCACAGTTCTTCCCGCGCCCGCACCTCGACCCGGCGGAAATGCCCGATGCCGATTTCCCCTTTGTGCTCAATACCGGGCGCCTGCAGCACCAGTGGCACACCCTGACCAAGACCGGCAAGGTCGCCACGCTGAACAAGCTCAACCCCGACCCGTTTATCGAAGTGCATCCGCAGGACGCGGCCGCCCTCGGCGTGCGCGACCGCGATCAGCTGGAAGTCCGCTCACGGCGTGGCCATGCCGTGCTGCCGGTACAGATCAGCGACCGCGTGCTGCCCGGCGGCTGCTTTGCGCCGTTCCACTGGAACGATGTGTACGGCGACAACCTGGCGATCAACGCGGTGACCAGCGACGCCATCGACCCCATCTCGCAGCAGCCGGAGTTCAAGTTCTGCGCCGTCAGCCTGCGACGTATCGAGCTGATCGCCCATCAGCATCTCGATACGCCCGCCGCCGAGGCAGTCGCCAGCACTCGCCTCTCTCACCCGCCCGAGGAACTCGCGATGTCGAGTATCGAAACCTTTGCGGCCCTGATCGGCGTCGATTGCAGCGCGCCGCCGCACCTCAGTGACAGCGAGCGCAGCTATATGGCCGGCTATATCAGCGGTTTACGCAGCAACCCCGGCGGCGGTGTACCCAGCCTGCCGAGCCAGGCGCCCCTGGCCGAGCCGACCCGCTTGTGGCTCGACGGCATGCTCGCCGGAATATTCAGCCGCGTCGCGCCAGCGTCGCTGGCAGCAAACCCTGCAGTGACGCTGCTGTGGGCCTCGCAAACCGGCAATGCCGAAGCACTGGCCGAACGCCTGGCCGCCTACCTGAATGAAGCCGGGGTGGCCGTGGCGCTCAGCTGCATGGCCGATTACCCACCGCAGCAACTGGCCAGCGCCGGCTCGGTGTTGCTGCTCAGCAGCACCTTCGGCGACGGCGATGCACCGGACAACGGCCAGGCCTTCTGGAACGCCCTGCAGACCAGCGACCTGCGCCTGGAAAATCTGCGTTATGCGGTACTGGCGCTTGGCGACCCCAACTACGAGCAGTTCTGCCAGCACGGCAAAAACCTCGACCGGCGTATGGCCGAACTCGGCGCCACGCCACTGCGGCCTTGCCTGGATTGCGACAGCGATTTCGACGACGCAGCGGCGGCCTGGCTAAGCGAGCTGCTGCCGTTGCTGCGCCCGGTTGCAACGCCGGCTCCCGCACACAGCGCAGCCGCAACTGAGCCCGTCTGCCCTCAGCCGGTGAGCAAGACCCAGCCGCTGCCCGCGCGCCTGGCGCTTAACCTACGCCTGAACGCAGAAGGCGCGAGCAAGGACACCCGTCAGTTTGCCTTCGATCTGGGTGACTCCGGCCTGACCTACGAAGCCGGCGATGCCCTCGGCGTATGGCCGCGCAACTGCCCGGAGCTGGTCGAGGAAGTGCTCGAACTGGCGCGCCTGGACGGCGAGCAACTGGTCAACGTGGCCAAGATCGGCGACCTGCCGCTGCGCGAGGCGCTTAGCAGTCATTTCGAAATCGCCCGGCCAAGCAACGAGGCCCTCGCCCTGGTCGCCGAACGCAGCGCCAGCAGTGAGCTGCGCAGCCTGCTTGGCGAGCGCAAGGCCGAACTGAAGGACTGGCTGTGGGGCCGCCAACTGGCCGATGTGCTGCAGGCCTATCCGGCTGAACACACGGCTGGCGAGCTGCTGGGCAGCCTCAAACGTTTGCAACCGCGCCTGTATTCGATCTCTTCGAGCCCCAAGGCGCATGCCGGCGAAGTGCACCTGACCGTGTCCGCCGTGCGCTACGGCAAGCGCAAGGGCGTGGCCTCGACCTTTCTCGCCGACCGTGCGGATAATGGCGAAGTGCCGCTATTTGTGCAGAGCAGCAAATACTTCCGTGTACCGCGCGATGGCGACGTGCCGATGATCATGATCGGCCCCGGCACCGGCGTGGCGCCGTTCCGTGGCTTCCTTCACGAACGCCGCGCGCGCGGCGATACCGGCAAGAACTGGCTGTTCTTCGGCGAGCAGCATGCGGCCAGCGACTTCTACTACCGCGACGAGCTGACGGCGATGCAGCACGACGGCCTGCTAAGCAATCTCAGCCTGGCCTTCTCCCGCGATCAGGCGCAAAAGATCTACGTGCAGGATCGTATTCGCGAGCAGGGCGCAGAGCTTTGGCGCTGGTTGGAAGAGGGCGCTCAGCTATACGTCTGCGGCGACGCCAACCGCATGGCCAAGGATGTCGAACAGGCGCTACAGGATGTGGCGCGCGAGCACGGTGGTTTGAGCGAGGAGCGCGCCGCCGAGCATATTCGCCGTCTGGCCGAACAGAAGCGTTATCTGCGCGACGTGTACTGAAGGCTCAAAGTTTGCGCCAGACACTGGCCAGCCAGGGCTGCTGGTCACGCGGCAGGCCTGCCGGGCGGTAGTAATGCTGCAGCTCGCTAAAGCCGGCGGCGTTAAGCAGTACGCGCCAGTTGGCCAGGTCGTGATAGGTACCGTAGCGCTCACCATTCCAGCCTTCCTGATTCTCACCCCGAGGGTTGGAGCTAAACAGCACGCCGCCGGGTTTAAGGGTGGCATGCAGCTGCTTCAGCACCCGTGGCAGTTCCTGGCGGGGAATATGAAACAGCGAGGCATTGGCGAACACCCCGTCGAAGCGCTCAGGCGGCAGATCTAGGGCAAGAAAGTCCTGCTGCCAGGCTTCGCAACCACTGTCGGCGCGAGCCATTTCGACAAAGCGCGCGCAGCCGTCCAAACCGACAGCAGTGTGGCCCATGACGCTAAAGGTGCGCAGATCGCGGCCCGGCCCGCAGCCGAGATCGAGAATCTGGTAGGGCGCAGTCGCCTGGATAGCCGCGAGCAGAGCGGCGATATTCTGGCTGACATCGTGGTCGCGGGTGCCCTCGCGAAAGTCTTCGGCGCAGTCCTGATAATGGCGCAGGGTTAGCGCGCTGATCTGCGCCAGTTCGTCGGCACTCAATCCCACAGTCTTAGCCCTCGGCCAGCAGGCGACGCAGTTCGGCCAACACCGGCGCGCTGGCTGGACGCACATCGCGCCACAGAGCAAAGGCTTCGGCGGCTTGCTCGACCAGCATGCCCAAGCCATCCAGAGTGCGCGCTGCGCCGTGCTCGGCAGCCCAGCGGTTAAAGGCGGTCAATTCCTTGCCGTACATCATGTCGTAGCACAGGGTATGCCCAGGCTGGATCAGGCTCGGCGCAATCGGCGGCAACTCGCCGGCCAGGCTGGCCGAGGTGCCGTTGATAATCAGGTCCACCGGCGCATCAATCCAGTCATAACCGCTGGCAACCACCGGGCCCAGGTCGGCGAATTCGCGGGCCAGTTGCTCGGCCTTTTCCACCGTGCGGTTGGCAATCACCAGCGCCGCCGGCTGCTCGGCCAACAATGGCTCCAGCACCCCGCGCACCGCACCACCAGCGCCGAGCAGGAGAATACGTTTGCCCTTGAGGTTTACCCCGGCATTCACCGTCAGATCACGTACCAGGCCAGCACCGTCGGTGTTATCGCCAAGCAGGCTGCCGTCTGCTAGCTTCTTCAGGGTATTTACCGCGCCAGCGCGGCGCGCGCGATCACTCAGACTGTCAGCCAGGGCAAACGCCTGCTCCTTGAACGGCACGGTGACATTCGCCCCCAACCCTTCGGCAAAGAATGCGCGGGCGAAGCCGGGGAAGTCGTCCAGCGGCGCAAGCAGGGCTTCATAACTCAGCTGCTCGCCAGTTTGCTGAGCAAACAGGCGATGGATCAGCGGTGATTTGCTGTGGCCGATGGGGTTGCCGAATACGCCGTAGCGGTCCATCAATAATCCTCTTTGAAATTTGCCTTCAGCGCGTCGCGAGCGACGGTCAGGCAAGGCGAGAGCAGGCGAGGAAGCGGAGTTTACGAGCTGTAAATGAGCATTCCGAGCCTGCTCTCAACGCAGCATGGCCTAGCGCAGCAGCGATCAAGGCAAATTTGCAAGCCAATCACGGTCGGTCAGGAAGTACTCGGTCAGCCGCGCTTCTTCACTGCCCGGCTCTGGCTTCCAGTCGTAGCCCCAGCGTACGTACGGCGGCAGCGACATCAGGATTGATTCGGTACGCCCGCCGGACTGCAGACCGAACAGCGTGCCACGGTCGAACACCAGGTTGAACTCGACATAGCGGCCACGGCGGAAGGCCTGGAACTCACGCTCGCGCTCACCATAGGGGGTCAGCTTGCGGCGCTGCACGATGGGCAGATAGGCGGCGATATAGGCATCGCCGATGGCACGCATAAAGGCGAAGCTGGTGTCGAAATCCCACTGGTTCAGGTCATCGAAGAACAGCCCGCCAATGCCGCGTGGCTCACCACGGTGCTTGAGGTGGAAGTAGCGATCACACCAGGCCTTGAACTTCGGATAGACCTCGGCACCGAAGGGCGCGCAGGCGTCATGGGCGACCTGGTGCCAGTGGCGGCAGTCTTCTTCATTGCCGTAGTAGGGCGTCAGGTCGAAGCCGCCGCCAAACCACCAGACTGGCTCTTCGCCTTCTTTCTCGGCGCTGAAGAAACGCACGTTGGCGTGGGAGGTCGGTACGTAGGGGTTTTCCGGGTGGATCACCAGCGATACGCCAAGGGCCTCGAAGCCACGCCCAGCCAGTTCCGGACGATGCGCGCTGGCCGAGGGAGGGAGGCTGTCGCCGAACACATGGGAGAAGTTCACCCCGCCCTTTTCGATCAGCGCGCCGTTCTCCATCACCCGCGTGCGCCCGCCACCGCCGGCTGGCCGCTGCCAGGCATCCTCGAAGAAGTCGGCACCGCCGTCTTCGGCTTGCAGAGCAGTGCAGATACGGTCTTGCAGATCCAGCAGGTAGGCTTTGACGGCCTCAGTACGGTCACTCACGGCGGCACCTTGAAAGCGGGTAAGGCCAGGCGGCACGTGGCCGCGGGAAAAAATGGGCGGCCAGCATAACACCAGCCACCCCACGGCCGCAGTTGACGGCGGTCAATGCAGACGATTGGATAACGGCACGTTTCTGCCCGTGCGGGCATCATCCAGGCATTCAATCGCGGAAGACTCTGAAAATGGCCATGCGTATCCAGTTCAACCGTCACGGCGGCCCGGACGTTCTCGACTACACCGACTACACACCCGCAGCCCCAGGTCCCAATGAGGTAAGGGTGCAGAACCAGGCGATCGGCCTGAATTTTATCGACACCTATTTCCGCAGCGGCCTGTATGCGCCACCAAGCTTGCCGTCCAGCCTGGGCACCGAGGGTGCGGGTATCGTCGAGGCGGTGGGGGCTGCGGTCAGCGGCTTTCAGGTGGGTGACCGCGTGGCCTATGCCACCGGACCGCTGGGCGCGTATAGCGAGCTGCATGTGCTGCAGGCCGAGAAGCTGGTGAAACTGCCGGATGCAATCAGCTTCGAGCAGGCCGCCGCAGTGATGCTCAAGGGCCTGACGGTGCAGTATCTGCTGCGCCAAACGTTCCCTCTGCAAGGTGGCGAAACCATTCTGTTTCATGCCGCCGCCGGCGGGGTCGGCTCCTTTGCCTGCCAGTGGGCCAAGGCGCTTGGGGTCAAGCTGATCGGCACCGTCAGCTCGGCGGAAAAAGCGGCGCGGGCCTTAGAGCAGGGCGCCTGGGCGACCATCGACTACAGCCATGAGAACGTCGCCCAGCGCGTACTGGAACTGACTAACGGCAATAAGTGCCCGGTGGTCTACGACGGCGTCGGCAAGGATACCTGGGAAACCTCGCTGGACTGCGTGGCACCGCGCGGCCTGCTGGTCAGTTTCGGTAATGCGTCGGGCGCCGTAACCGGCGTCAACCTGGGCATCCTCGCGCAAAAAGGCTCACTGTTCGTCACCCGCCCAACCCTGGTCGGTTACGCCGATACGCCTTCCCGGCTGCAGGCGATGGCTGACGAACTGTTCGCAATGATCGCCAGCGGCCAGCTACAGGTAGAGATCAGCAACCGCTATGCGCTCAAGGATGCCGCGCTGGCGCAAACTGCGCTGAGCGCGCGGCAAACCACCGGTTCGAGCATTCTGCTGCCCTAGACGGTTTGGCTGTGATCAGGACGGTCTGATCACATCACCGCTGATCAAGTCGCGAATCAGACTCGGGTTCTTGCGGCCGCCCAACGCTCCCCCCAGCACCGCATCCAGCTGGCCGGGAAAGTACTGCTCAACACGCAGACGCGAACGCGCAGACGGTCGGCCAGCCGGATTGGCCGAGGTCGACACCAGCGGCCCGGTCAGGCGACACAGCGCACGCACCTGCGGATGATCGCTGACGCGCAGGGCCACGCTGTCGTGTTGGCCGCTGATCCATTCGGGCAGCCGGTTCTGGTGCGGCACCAGCCAGGTGTTGGGCCCCGGCCAGCTGCCGGCCAGGCGCGCCAGCCAGATTTCTGGCAGGTCTTCGAGAAGAAAATCAAACTGCTCAACCTCGGCGGCGACCAGAATCAGCCCCTTGTGCACCGGCCGATCCTTCAGCGCCAGCAAGCGCTCCACCGCTTCGTCATTCCAGGGATCACAACCCAGCCCCCATACCGCTTCGGTCGGATAGGCAATCACTCCGCCATTGCGCACTACGCGTGCGGCTTGCTGTATCTGCCAGTTGCTGACCATTCACTGCTCTCCACTAAGGCCTGGCAGGCAGTGTATCCAAGCTAAAGCGCGCGGCCCACCCAGCGGCCATTTTCGCAGGCAACCCGGCCGTCCAGTTCTAATTCCGTCAGTGCCGCCAGCACCTCGGTCAGAGGCAATCCACTGGCGATTACCAGCGCCTCACTGCTATGCGGCGCGGCATGCAACAGGGCCAGTAATGGGTGACTGGGCGACTCTGACCTGTGTGGGGCGTTGACAGGTGGCTGCGCTTGCCAGCCGCGCAGAGCCTGCAGAATGTCTTCGATACTCTCCACCAGCGTCGCCCCTTCGCGGATCAGCTGATGGCAGCCACGCGCGCCGGGATGATGGATCGAACCGGGAATGGCATAGACCTCACGCCCCTGTTCGGCGGCCAGGCGCGCGGTAATCAGCGAGCCGCTGGACGGGCTGGCTTCCACCACCAGTACACCCACGGATAGGCCACTGATGATGCGATTGCGCCGGGGAAAATTGCTAGCCTGGGGCGGGCAATCCAACGGCAACTCGGACACCAGCGCGCCACCACGGGTGACGATATCGGCGGCAAGTAGCATGTGCCGCGCCGGATACAGGCACTGCAAGCCGGTACCAAGCACTGCGACCGTCTTGCCATTGGCATCCAGCGCGCCCTGATGGGCCGCGCCATCGATACCCAAGGCCAGGCCGCTGGTAATCACAAAGCCGCCACCCGCCAGGCTGCGAGCAAAGCTCTGCGCGGTATCCAATCCTGGCCGCGATGCACGCCGACTGCCGACCATGGCCAGTTGTGGCTGCTCCAGCAAAGTCGGGTCACCTGCAACAAACAGCAACGGTGGTGCATCCACCAACTCGGCCAGCAACCCTGGATAAATCGCGTCATCCCACATCAACAAATGATGCGTATCGACGTCCAACCAGGCCAGGCTCCGCGCCGCACGCTCACGCACCTCAGCGCTACGTCGCGCGTCGCTGCACGCCTGCGGCAGACCCAGAGAACGCCAGGCACTAGCAGGCGCGCTGAGCGCAGCTGAAGCACTGTCGAAGGCCCTGAGGAGTTTGCGAAAGCGGCGAGGACCCAGCTCCGGCAAGCAGTGCAAACGCAGACGCGCTTCCAGTTCAGCGGGAGAGATAGCAGGGGAAATAGCAGAAGACTGCGACATGCGGATCATCCTTGATCGGTCGCGCCGCGTGGGCGGCAGGAAATTCAGACGGGAATAAAAAAGCCCCGCGTTTGCGGGGCTTTTCGGTGTTACGGGTTACGCACTTTGTCCATGATCGCCAGTGAGCGAGAAGCTCCCAGCACCAGGCCATAGCTGAGCTTGTCATAGGTGCGGAACACCATCAGCAGGCCCGAACGCTCGTCCGGAATTTTCACCGACTCACCAGTTACCCGGTCACGTACGGTTTCGCCCGTTTTGTAGATTGCCAGCACGTTACCTTCGCTCAGACCGTCACGGGCACCTTTATTGATGGTCACCACATCGAACTGACCGACCTGCGTAACACCACGTGGCACATCGAGGATCACACCATTGATCTCGCCAGCCGGCTCGCTCGGCATAAAGGTCGAATTGATGGCCCGCTCTTCCGTTGGGAACAACCGGTCGCCAAGGCGAACTTCCTGAGTCGAACGCGTCAGGCCCATAGTGCCGACATCGCCTTCCTCAGCCACGATTTCTCCCGAACCGATGTCGTCGGCGTTAATACCGAGGAATTCCTGGGTTTCCGGATCCACGTAGGTTTTGCCCTGGCGGAAGATGCCATAAGCCGGCGCCGACTCGTCGAAGCTGCCACGGGCATAAACACGATCACCAGCACCACTTACAACGCGCTCGGCGTTGCCGGCCACGATATAGGGCGCACCCTGGAACTGCTCAGGGGTATCAACAATACGGTTGCTCAGCAGGAAGCTGTTGATCGCCTCCAGCGGAATCGCCGGAATAGCTTCAGCCATCGGCGTACTGCGCACCTGCGGCGACAGCTTGATGGTGCCGCGCGACTCGCCGCGATTGAGCATCAGCCGTGGCTGACCATCGATATACACCAGGCTGAGTTGATCGCCTGGATAAATCAAATGGGGGTTTTCCACCTGTGGGTTGGCGTGCCAGATTTCAGGCCACTTCCACGGCTGACTTAGAAATTTGCCAGAGATATCCCAGAGGGTATCGCCCTTGACCACGGTATAACGGTCTGGGTGACCGTCCTTGAGTTGCACGGCGGCCTGGGCCAAGCCACTTGCCGCAACCAGCAGCAGGGCGAGTAGTGATTTCCTCATGCGGTGAATCCCTTTATTATGTGTCTTCACGTGGAGCGCCCTAGCGCCGCGACATAACCCAGTCGTGCTGCGGCGTGAAGCCGTTTTTCAATGCTGCTCATCATCTTAGCAGCGGATTTTGACTTTATTCCACAAGTGCATCACAAACGCATATGGCGATCCTGAATATCCTCGAATTTCCCGATCCGCGCCTGCGCACCATCGCCAAGCCGGTGGACGTGGTCGATGACGCCTTGCGTCAACTGATCGATGACATGTTTGAAACCATGTACGACGCACCGGGTATCGGCCTGGCCGCGACGCAGGTCAACGTGCACAAACGTCTGGTGGTGATGGACCTGTCCGAAGACAAATCCGAGCCCCGGGTGTTTATCAACCCCGAGTTCGAGCCGCTGACCGAGGAAATGGATCAGTACCAGGAAGGTTGCCTGTCAGTGCCAGGCTTCTACGAAAACGTCGACCGCCCGCAGAAGGTCAAGATCAAGGCGCTGGACCGCGATGGCAAGCCCTACGAGCTGATCGCAGAAGGCCTGCTGGCCGTATGCATCCAGCACGAGTGCGACCACCTCAATGGCAAGCTGTTTGTCGATTACCTGTCTAATCTCAAACGCGACCGCATCAAGAAGAAGCTGGAAAAGCAGCACCGCCAGCAGGCTTAAGCCACACCTTTCAAAGGCTTGCTACGGCAAGCCTTTTTCTTTCTAGCAGTGAGAACCCATGTCTGAGTCTTTGCGTATTGTCTTTGCCGGCACCCCGGAATTCGCCGCCGAACACCTCAAGGCCTTGCTCGACACGCCACACCAGATCATTGCCGTCTACAGCCAGCCTGATCGCCCGGCCGGCCGCGGACAGAAGCTCACACCCAGCCCGGTCAAGCAGCTCGCCCTGCAGCACGATATTCCGGTGCACCAGCCGCAGACCCTGCGCGACCCCTCAGCCCAAGCCGAGCTAGCGGCACTCAAGCCCGATCTGATGGTGGTGGTGGCTTACGGCCTGATCCTGCCGCAAGTGGTGCTGGATATCCCGCGCCTGGGCTGTATCAACAGTCACGCCTCGCTGCTGCCACGCTGGCGTGGCGCCGCACCGATCCAGCGCGCGGTGGAGGCCGGTGATGCTGAGTCCGGCGTTACCGTGATGCAGATGGAAGCCGGCCTGGACACAGGGCCGATGCTGCTGAAAGTCAGCACGCCCATTTCTGCCGAAGATACCGGAGGCAGCCTGCACGACCGTCTCGCCAGTCTCGGCCCGCAGGCGGTGATTCAGGCCATCAGCGGCTTGGCCAGCGGTAGTCTGTTTGGCGAGGTGCAGGATGACAGCCTGGCGACCTATGCACACAAACTGAACAAGGATGAAGCGCGCCTCGACTGGAGCCGCCCGGCCATTGAGCTGGAGCGCCTGGTACGCGCCTTTCACCCCTGGCCGATCTGCCATAGCACGCTAGGTGGCGAAGCCATCAAGGTGCACGCAGCCGCACTGGGCGAAGGGCAGGGCCAACCCGGCAGCATCCTCGCCGCCGATAAATCCGGCCTGACCGTGGCCTGTGGCGAAGGCGCGCTGCGTCTGACACGCCTGCAACTGCCCGGCGGCAAGGCGCTGAACTTCAGTGACCTGTACAACAGCCGCCGCGAGCAGTTCGCACCTGGCTTGGTGCTCGGTCTATGAACCCACGTCTGGCCGCCGCCCGCGCCCTGGCCGTGGTGCTCAATGGCAAAGCCTCGCTGGGCAGTAGCCTGCCGCCGTTGCTGGATAAGGTCGAGCAGCGCGACCGTGGCCTAGCCCAGGATCTGGCCTTTGGCACCGCACGCTGGCAGCCACGCCTGGCATTGATCGCCGAGAAGCTGCTGCAGAAACCCTTCAAAGCCGCCGACCGTGATGTCGAAGCGCTGCTGCTGATCGGCCTCTATCAGCTGTTCTACACACGCATCCCGGCCCACGCCGCCATCGGCGAGACGGTAGCCTGTGTCGACAAGCTGAAGAAGCCTTCACTCAAGGGCCTGCTGAATGCCGTGCTGCGCAATGCCCAGCGCGAGCATGAGTCACTGCTGGCCGAGCTGGATCGCGATCCGGTGCTGCATACTGCCCACCCGCGCTGGCTGCAGAAGGCCCTGAAAGCTCAGTGGCCGGAACACTGGGAGGCCATCTGCGCGGCCAACAATGCCCATCCGCCGCTGATTCTGCGGGTCAACCGCGGCCTCGGCAGTGGCGATGACTACCTGGCCGAACTGCGCCGCGTAGGCTTTGAGGCGGAGCCTTGCACGTTTAGCCGTGACGGCATTCGCCTGCTGCAGGCATGCGATGTCACCACCCTGCCGGGTTTTGCCGAAGGCCGCGTCAGCGTGCAGGACGAAGCAGCACAGCTGGCGGCCGAACTGCTCGACCTGGCGCCCGGCCAACGCGTGCTGGACGCCTGCGCCGCGCCAGGCGGTAAAACCTGTCATCTGCTCGAAGCCGAGCCCGCGCTGGCCGGCGTAGTGGCGGTGGATCTGGAAGAAAAACGCCTGGTACGCGTACGCGAGAACCTCAAACGTCTGGGCCTAGAGGCCGAGCTGATCGCCGCCGATGGCCGTGACCTGGCCGCCTGGTGGGACGGCAAGCCGTTCCAGCGCATCCTGCTCGATGCGCCCTGCTCGGCCACCGGGGTGATCCGCCGTCACCCGGATATCAAACTGACCCGTCAGGCCGATGATATTCCCGCGCTGGCCAAGCTGCAGGGCGAGCTGCTGGATAGCCTGTGGCAGACTCTGGAAGTCGGCGGCATCCTGCTCTACGCCACCTGTTCGGTGATGCCGGCGGAAAACAGCGAGAATATTGCTGCCTTCCTGGCGCGCACGCCGGGCGCCCGTGAGCTGGATATTGCCGGAGCGTTCGGCCATAAAACCGCCCACGGCCGTCAGCTATTCCCGCAAGTCGACGGCCACGACGGCTTTTACTATGCCAAGCTGATGAAAATCGCTGCCGCTCCGCGCGGCTGAGGAACAGACTGCATGAAAATCATCATTCTCGGTGCAGGCCAGGTTGGCGGCACCCTGGCGGAACACCTGGCCAGCGAAGCCAACGACATCACCGTGGTCGACACCGACGGTGACCGTCTGCGCGACCTCGGCGACCGCCTGGATATTCGTACCGTACAAGGTCGTGGCTCGTTTCCCACGGTGCTGCGCCAGGCCGGCGCAGACGATGCTGACATGCTGGTGGCAGTGACCAACAGCGATGAAATCAACATGATCGCCTGCCAGGTGGCCTACAGCCTGTTCCACACCCCGACCAAGATTGCCCGGGTGCGCGAGGCGGCTTACCTGACCCGCAGCGGCCTGTTCAGCAACGAATCGATCCCAGTCGACGTCCTGATCAGCCCTGAGCAGGTGGTGACCAACTACATCAAGCGCCTGATCGAATACCCCGGCGCCCTGCAGGTGATCGACTTCGCTGAGGGCAAGGCCCAGCTGGTGGCGGTCAAGGCCTACTACGGCGGCCCATTGGTCGGTCAGCAGCTGCGTCAATTGCGCGAGCACATGCCGAATGTCGACACCCGGGTGGCCGCGATCTTCCGCCGCAACCGGGCGATCATGCCGCAAGGCGATACAGTGATCGAAGCCGATGACGAAGTATTCTTTATCGCCGCCAAGGCGCATATCCGCGCGGTGATGAGCGAAATGCGCCGCATGGAAGATAGCTACAAAAAGGTAGTGATCGCCGGCGGCGGGCATATCGGCGAACGTCTGGCCGAAGCCATCGAGAGCCGCTACCAGGTGAAGATCATCGAGATGAACCCGGCGCGCTGCCGCTACCTCTCGGAAACCCTCGACAGCACCATCGTGCTACAAGGCAGCGCCTCGGACCGCGACTTACTGGTGGAAGAGAACATCAGCGACGCTGACATCTTCCTGGCCCTGACCAACGACGACGAAGCCAACATCATGTCCTCCTTGCTGGCCAAGCGCCTGGGTGCGCGCAAGGTGATGACCATCATCAACAATCCGGCCTACGTTGACCTGGTGCAAGGCGGCGAAATCGACATCGCCATCAGCCCGCAGCTGGCCACCATCGGTACCCTGCTGACCCACGTGCGCCGTGGTGATATCGAAAGCGTGCACTCCCTGCGCCGCGGTGCAGCCGAAGCCATTGAGGCGATTGCCCATGGTGATGCCAAATCGAGCAAGGTAGTCGGCCGCGCCATCGCTGATATCGCGTTGCCGCCGGGCACCACCATCGGGGCGATCATCCGCAACGAAGAGGTGTTGATCGCCCACGACAACACGGTGATCGAGACGGGCGACCATGTGATCCTGTTCCTGGTCGACAAAAAGTACATCCGCGATGCCGAGCGTCTGTTCCAAGTCGGCCTGACCTTCTTTTAGGAATCGACCATGAGCACCGAAGCCCTGGAGAAGATGCTGGCCAAAGGCATGGACAATGCCCTGCTGCGTTTTGGTCTGGGTAAGGGTTATCTAGATGCGGCGGAGTTCGCCCAGGCGGCTGAGCATTTGCAGCGCTGCGTTGAGTTCGATGCGCAGTATTCAGCTGCCTGGAAGCTGCTCGGCCAGGCGCTGATCAAGCAGGGGCTCAGCGCCGAGGCGCGGGCGGCCTGGACGCAAGGCTTGCGGGTGGCAGAAGAGAAGGGTGACAAGCAGGCGGGCAAAGAAATTAGCGTATTTCTCAAACGCCTGGATAAGCCGGCTCAGTAACTCAGGAAATAGCTTGAACTATTCCTCGGTTTGCACAAAGCGCAGGCCAACGCCCAGGGCCTCGACGCGTACCACTTCGAGCGTGAGGATCGGCGCTTCCATCGGCAAGCCCTGCACTTGGCCTTGCACTTGCTCACCCATGCTGAGCATATTTTGCGCCTGGTCCATCAGCACATAGACGCCGCATTCGGAAATATCCCGCGTGGTGACCATCAGCTCACCGTGCACCGGATGGTCGATACGCAGGCGTACCTTCAGGGGTGTGCGGATATTCTTTCGACTATTGCTCATGCGCCGTCCGTCAGAGTGGGTTCCTCCAGCCTAGTCGAGAGCAGGCTTCGCCTGCAACTCAGACCCATTCAATACCACTTGGCTTCGCCGGCAGGGCGCTTCTTGAAGCGCTTCATGCTCCACATGTACTGACTCGGGTAAGTACGCACATAGCGTTCAATCACCGAACTCATCGCCGCAACAGCGGTTTCCGTCTCGGTGCTGTACATCGCTTCGGGCGCAGCTTCGAGGATGACCTTGAAGCCCGAACCATCCGGCAAACGCAGCGCATGCAGGAATACCCCACAGGCCTTACCGCCACTCAACATGCCGGCAACAAACTTGCTGGTAAGCGCTTCGGTGCCGAGAAAGGGCACGAATACCCCGGAAGACAGGCTCGGCTCAGGGTCGGCGGGAATACCCACTGCACCGCCTTTGCGCACTTCCTTAATCACGCTGAGGATGCCTTCCTTGGTCGACGGCGCAACACGGTTACCCAACTGCACACGCTGCTGGCGCAGCAGCTCATCAACAGCCTTCAGCTTCGGCGGACGGTAGAAAATGATCGGTTTGCACTGCGCGCAGTAGAAGTGGTTAAGCACTTCCCAGTTACCCAGGTGGCTGGTGATGCCGACCACGCCCTTGCCGCTGGCCAGAGCCTCCTTGAGCACCTCCAGACCCTCGACTTCACGCACCAGGCCGATGGATTTCTGCGCCGGCCAGATCCAGGCACAGGCGCTTTCTGTAAGGGTTCTGCCGATATCCATCAGCGATTGGCCCAGTAGACGCTGGTGCGCGGCCTCATCCAGTTCGGGAAAGCATTTGCGCAGGTTGATGCTGGCCACTTCGCGTGAGCCGTTCGGCAGCTTCCACATCAGCCAGCCAATCGCTGCGCCCACGGCCTGCACGGCGCGCCACGGCAGCAAGGCAAACAAACGCAGAAAGCCCACCACCAGGGCACCTTTGAGCTTTTCCACAGGCAACTCCAGCCGATCAAAAGGCGCTTATTGTAACCACCCGAGCTAGCGAGTGGTCAGTTGCGCGTAGCGGTCACAATCAACGGTGTGATCCATGACCATGCCGGTCGCCTGCATATAGGCGTAGCAGATGGTCGGGCCGACAAAGGTGAAGCCGGCCTTCTTCAGCGCCTTGCTCATCGCTTCGGCTTCCGGGGTTACCGCCGGCACCTGGCCGCGCTCGCTGAAGTGGTTGATCTTCGGCACGCCGCCGACAAACGACCAGAGCAACGCCACTGGGTCTTCCAGCGTGAGCCAGGCCTGAGCGTTTTTGCGCACAGCCTTGAGCTTGAGGCGGTTGCGGATGATGCCGGGGTCCTGCATTAGAGTTTCTTCGATGTACTCGTCGGTGAGCATGGCCAGACGCTGCACATCAAACCCGAACAGCACCTTGCGGTAGTGCTCGCGCTTCTTCAGCACGGTGATCCACGACAGACCTGCCTGAAAACCCTCCAGCAACAGTAACTCGAACAGCACCTGGGGGTCGCGTTGCGGCACGCCCCATTCTTCATCGTGGTACGCCTGATACAGCGGATCGTCATTGCACCAGAAACAGCGTGGCATGCGGGTTTTCCTGAGCTTCGGTATACTCGCGGACTTTCTGAAGCCGCCAAAGTACGGGTGAAATTTGTGAGCCAGACTACGCCTGCCGTGCGCACCTTCCAAGACTTGATCCTCGCCCTGCAACAGTACTGGGCCGAGCAGGGCTGTGTGGTGTTGCAGCCCTACGATATGGAAGTTGGCGCGGGCACCTTCCACACCGCCACGTTTCTCCGTGCCATCGGCCCAGAGACCTGGAACGCCGCCTATGTGCAGCCTTCCCGTCGTCCGGCTGACGGCCGCTACGGCGAAAACCCCAACCGCCTGCAGCACTACTACCAGTTCCAGGTGGTACTCAAGCCGAACCCGGAAAACTTCCAGGAGCTGTACTTGGGCTCGCTGAAGTCGATCGGCATCGACCCTCTGGTGCACGACATCCGCTTCGTCGAAGACAACTGGGAATCGCCGACGCTCGGCGCCTGGGGTCTGGGCTGGGAAATCTGGCTGAACGGTATGGAAGTCACCCAGTTCACCTACTTCCAGCAGGTCGGCGGCATCGAGTGCTACCCGGTAACCGGTGAGATCACCTACGGTCTCGAGCGCCTGGCCATGTACCTGCAGGGCGTCGACTCGGTGTACGACCTGGTTTGGACCGACGGCCAGTTCGGCAAGGTCACCTACGGCGATGTGTTCCACCAGAACGAGGTGGAGCAATCGACCTACAACTTCGAACACGCCAACGTCGAAAAACTCTTCGAGCTGTTCGACTTCTACGAAAGCGAAGCCAACCGCCTGATCGAACTGGAGCTGCCGCTGCCAACCTACGAGATGGTGCTCAAGGCCTCGCACACCTTCAACCTGCTGGATGCGCGCCGCGCCATCTCGGTGACCGCGCGTCAGCAATACATCCTGCGCGTGCGTGCCCTGGCCCGCTCGGTGGCGCAGAGCTACCTGCAAGCGCGGCGCAAACTCGGCTTCCCGCTCGCCGCACCCGACCTGCGTGATGAAGTATTGGCCAAGCTGGAGGCAGCAGAATGAGTGCGCGTGATTTCCTGGTAGAGCTGGGCACCGAAGAGCTGCCACCGAAAGCCCTGAAAACCCTGGGTGAAGCTTTCCTCGCCGGTATCGAAAAAGGCCTGAAAGCCGCTGGACTGAGCTATGGCCAAGTGCGCTATTACGCCGCGCCGCGCCGTTTGGCCGTGCTCATCGGGCAGCTTGAAGAGCAGCAAGCCGACCGTACTCAGAACCTCGACGGCCCACCCGTGCAGGCGGCGTTCGACAAGGACGGCAACCCGACTCAGGCAGCGCTGGGCTTCGCCAAGAAGTGCGGTGTCGAGCTGAGCCAAATCGACCAAAGCGGCCCCAAACTGAAATTCAGCCAGAGCATTCCGGGTCAAGCAGCCGCTGGCCTGCTGCCGGGCATCGTCGAAACCTCGCTGAACGAGCTGCCGATTCCCAAGCGCATGCGTTGGGGCGCGCGCAAGACCGAATTCGTCCGCCCGAGCCAGTGGCTGGTGATGCTGTTCGGTGACGAGGTGATCGACTGCGAAATCCTCGCCCAGCAAGCTGGTCGAGTTTCCCGTGGCCATCGCTTCCACGCCAACCACGAGGTGCGCATCAGCGCGCCGGCCAACTACGCCGAAGACCTGCGCAGCGCCTATGTGATTGCCGACTTCGCCGAGCGCCGCGCGCAAATCATCGCCCGGGTCAATGAACTGGCTGCAGCAGAGCAGGGCACAGCCATCGTGCCGCCTGCGCTGCTGGATGAAGTCAGTGCCCTGGTCGAATGGCCGGTGCCGCTGGTCTGCTCGTTCGAGGAACGCTTCCTTGAAGTGCCGCAGGAAGCGCTGATCACCACCATGCAGGACAACCAGAAGTACTTCTGTCTGCTCGATGGCAACGGCAAGCTGCTGCCGCGCTTTATCACCGTGGCCAACGTCGAGAGCAAAGACCCGGCGCAGATTATTTCCGGTAACGAGAAAGTAGTTCGCCCGCGCCTGACCGACGCCGAGTTCTTCTTCAAGCAGGACAAGAAGCAAAAGCTTGAGACCTTCAACCAGCGCCTGGCCAACGTGGTGTTCCAGGCCCAGCTGGGTTCGGTCTATGACAAGGCCCAGCGCGTCTCGGCCCTGGCTGGTTTTATCGCCCAGCGCATTGGTGGCGACGCCACTCGCGCGGCGCGGGCCGGCATTCTCTGCAAGTGCGACCTGGCCAGTGAAATGGTCGGCGAGTTCCCGGAAATGCAGGGCATCGCCGGTTACTACTACGCCAAGCATGATGGCGAAGCCGAAGACGTCGCCCTGGCGCTGAACGAGCAGTACATGCCGCGCGGCGCCGGCGCTGAGCTGCCAAGCACCCTCACTGGTGCTGCCGTGGCCCTGGCCGACAAGCTGGATACCCTGGTCGGGATCTTCGGCATCGGCATGCTGCCCACCGGCAGCAAAGACCCCTATGCCCTGCGTCGCGCCGCCCTTGGCGTGCTGCGCATCCTGATCGAGAAGCAGCTGGATCTGGATCTGGTTGAAGCCGTTGGTTTTGCAATCGAGCAATTCGGCGACAAGATCAAAGCCGATGGCCTGGCTCCCCAGGTGCAGGACTTTATCTTCGACCGTCTGCGCGCGCGTTATGAGGACGAAGGCGTCGAAGTGGCCGTGTACCAGGCCGTGCGTGCGGTCAGTCCGACTTCACCGCTGGATTTCGATCAACGCGTACAGGCCGTGCAGGCCTTCCGGGCACTGCCGCAGGCGGCCGCTCTGGCGGCGGCGAACAAGCGCGTGTCCAACTTGCTGAGCAAGGCCGAAGGTCAGGTCGCGGCGAGCGTCGAAGCCCATCACTTCGACAACCCCAGCGAGTTTGCCCTCAACGCCGCTATCCAGCAGGCCGAGCATGCAGTACGGCCGCTGGCTGCAGGGCGTCAGTACAACCTGGCACTGAGTCAGTTGGCCAACCTGCGCGAGCCGGTGGATGCCTTCTTCGAGGCTGTACTGGTCAACGCCGAAGACCCTGCCGTACGGGCCAATCGCTATGCGCTGCTGGCCAAGCTGCGTGGCCTGTTCCTCGGTGTGGCCGATATCTCAGTACTCGGCTAACGCTTGCCGCGAGTCCGATGGGCTACGCGCAGCCCATCATCACCTTTACCGGCTGGCGGCCATCACCGCCAGCCGGTTACGGATTTCCCCATGAAACTGCTGATTCTCGACCGCGACGGCGTCATCAATTACGACTCCGACGCCTATATCAAAAGCCTCGCCGAGTGGATTCCGTTGCCCGGCGCTATCGAAGCCATCGCGCGCCTGTCGCAAGCCGGCTGGACGATCGCCGTGGCCACCAATCAATCCGGGGTCGCCCGCGGCTATTACGACCTGGCCACCCTGGAAGCCATGCACGCGCGCCTGCGTGAACTGGTGACAGCGCAGGGCGGCGAGCTGGGCCTGATCGTGCACTGCATCCACGGCCCGGATGAGGGCTGCGCCTGCCGCAAACCGAAACCCGGCATGCTCGAGCAGATTGCTGCGTACTATGGCGTAGCACTTAAGGGCGTGTGGTTTGTCGGAGACAGCAGCGGTGACCTGACAGCGGCCGGCGCCGTCGATTGTCAGCCAGTTTTGGTAAAGACCGGCAAGGGCGAACGCACCCTGGCGAAAGGATTGCCAGCGGGCACCCTGGTATTCGATGATCTGGCGGCGGTTGCCGCACAGCTTCTCCACTTATAAAGCAGGCGCTGCCTGCGACGGTAAAAGCTCCCATGTCGACAGTGCAGACCCTCAGAACCGTTCTCTTCTATCTGTTGTTGTCTTCCAGCGCCTTTGTCTGGTGCACCCTCAGCGTCTTCGTTGCACCCTTCCTACCGTTTCGCGCGCGCTATCGCTTTGTTATCCAGAACTGGTGCCGGTGCGCCACCTGGCTGGCCAAGGTGGTAGCCGGCATCAACTATGAGATCAAGGGCCTGGAGAATATCCCCGAGCAGCCCTGCGTGATCCTCGCCAAGCACCAAAGCACCTGGGAGACCTTCTTCCTCTGCGGCTACTTTGAGCCGCTCAGCCAAGTGGTCAAGCGCGAGCTGCTGTATGTACCGTTCTTCGGCTGGGCGATGGCCATGCTTAAACCTATCGCGATTGACCGCAGTAACCCCAAGGCGGCGCTCAAGCAGCTGGCCAAGCTTGGCCACAAACGCCTGGGGCAGGGCGCCTGGGTGCTGGTATTCCCGGAAGGCACGCGTATTCCGCCCGGGCAGATCGGCAAGTTCAGCCGCGGCGGCGCCTCCCTCGCAGTGAATGCCAATCTGCCGGTGCTGCCGATTGCCCACAACGCTGGTGAGTTCTGGCCCAAGTTGGGATGGCGCAAAACCCCAGGTACCGTTCAAGTAGTGATTGGCCCACTGATGCACGCTGAAGGTACCGGTCCGCGCGCCATCGCCGAGCTCAATGATCGTGCGTTTGCCTGGGTCAGCCAGGCGCAACGCGATATCGGCTCACTGGATGCACAGAGCCAGCCTCTGGAAGCCCAGGAGCCGGCCTAGCTCAATTGTGGATAACCTGTGCGCGAAATACCGGCAGAGTGCTATTAAGCCTTTCAAGGTAATGATTTATAAGCAGTTTTAATGAGCATCTAACCAACTGCTTTTCGTGCATAAGTTTTCCGACGTAACTTCAAGCCGGCCTCAGTGTCGGCTTTTTTATCGCTCAAATTTGCTCAGGTACGGATGTGCGCTGCATCCCTCGCTATGTTCCATGTGGAACAAAAAAGCCCCTGCTGAAGTTAATCAGCAGGGGCTTTGTAAACAGAAACCAGCGTATGTCTGGCGTCCTCTGGCTGTTTTAGAAGTCCAGGTTGGACACAGCCAGCGCGTTGGTCTCGATAAAGTCGCGACGCGGTTCAACGGCATCACCCATCAGGGTGTTGAAGATCTGATCGGCAGCAATCGCGTCTTCGATACGCACCTTGAGCATGCGGCGTACTTCCGGGTCCATGGTGGTTTCCCAGAGTTGGTCCGGATTCATTTCACCGAGACCCTTATAGCGCTGAATGCTGTGGCGTTTGGTGCTTTCGGCCATCAGCCAAGCCAGTGCATCTTTGAACGTGCTGACGTGCTTTTTGCGCTCGCCGCGCTGCACAAAGGCACCTTCTTCCAGCAGGCTGTTGAGCTGATCGCCCAGGGTGGTAACGGTCTTGTAGTCGTTACTGGCGAAGAAGTCGCGGTTGAAGATGATGTAGCTGGAAACCCCATGGGAAACCAGTTCCACCTGCGGCAGCCAGAGGTGACGCTCCTGGTCTTCGTGCAGACTGGTTTTGTACACCAGACCGGACTTCTCCATACCCTTGAGGCGCGCATCAAGCAGGCCCAGCCATTGCTCCATGGCTGCCTTGTCCGCCAGTTGCTCGGTTTCCACGCGCGGGATGTAGACGAAGTGCTCGGTGAGCTCCAGCGGGTACAGACGCGACAATCGGTTGAGGGTCTTCATCACCAGGCGGTAATCGTTGACCAGGCGCTCCAGCGCTTCACCAGACAAGCCTGGCGCGCTTTCGTTGACGTGTAGGCTGGCATCTTCCAGGGCCGACTGGGTCATGTATTCATCCATAGCCTCGTCGTCCTTGATGTACTGCTCCTGCTTGCCCTTCTTGACCTTGTACAGCGGCGGCTGAGCGATATAGATGTAGCCACGCTCGACCAGCTCCGGCAGCTGACGGAAGAAGAAGGTCAGCAGCAGGGTACGGATGTGCGAACCGTCGACGTCGGCATCGGTCATGATGATGATGTTGTGGTAGCGCAGCTTGTCGATGTTGTACTCATCGCGGCCGATACCACAGCCCAGGGCAGTGATCAGGGTGCCGACTTCCTGGGAGGAAATCATCTTGTCGAAACGCGCTTTCTCGACGTTGAGAATCTTACCCTTGAGCGGCAGAATCGCCTGGGTCTTGCGGTTACGGCCCTGCTTGGCAGAACCGCCCGCGGAGTCCCCTTCCACGATATAGAGTTCGGAAAGGGCAGGGTCTTTCTCCTGGCAGTCGGCCAGTTTGCCCGGCAGCCCGGCGATATCCAGCGCGCCTTTACGGCGGGTCATTTCACGAGCCTTACGCGCGGCTTCACGGGCGCGCGCAGCGTCGATCATCTTGCCGACTACGGCCTTGGCCTCGTTGGGGTTTTCCAACAGGAAGTCGGAGAAGTACTTGCCCATTTCCTGCTCGACCGCAGTTTTCACTTCGCTGGAAACCAGCTTGTCTTTGGTCTGCGAGCTGAACTTTGGGTCCGGTACTTTTACCGAAATAATCGCGGTCAGGCCTTCACGAGCATCGTCACCGGTGGTGGCGATCTTGTGCTTTTTGGCCAAACCTTCCTGCTCAATATAGGCATTCAGGTTACGCGTCAGCGCCGAACGGAAGCCGGCCAGGTGAGTACCACCATCGCGCTGCGGAATGTTGTTGGTGAAGCACAACAGGTTCTCGTTGAAGCTGTCGTTCCACTGCAGGGCGACTTCTACACCGACACCGTCGTCACGCTGCACGGTGAAGTGGAACACCTGGTTGACCGCAGTCTTGTTGTGGTTGAGGTATTCAACGAAGGCACGCAAACCGCCTTCGTACTTGAACAGCTCTTCCTTGCCGCTGCGTTCATCCTTGAGCAGGATGCCCACGCCGGAGTTGAGGAACGACAGTTCGCGCAGACGCTTGGCCAGAATGTCCCAGCTGAAATGGATATTGGCGAAGGTGTCTTCAGACGGCTTGAAGTGGATCTGCGTACCGGTGACATCGCTGTCGCCGACCGCGGCGATCGGCGCCTGAGGCACGCCGTGGATGTATGTCTGCTCCCAGATCTTGCCGCTACGGCGGATGGTCAGGATCAATTCCTTGGACAGGGCGTTAACCACGGAAACGCCCACGCCGTGCAGACCACCGGAAACCTTATAGCTGTTGTCATCGAACTTACCGCCTGCGTGCAGGACGGTCATGATCACTTCAGCAGCAGAAACGCCTTCTTCCTTGTGCATATCGACCGGAATACCACGGCCGTTATCGCGCACGCTGATCGACTCATCCGGGTGGATGGTGATGGTGATTTCGCTGCAATGCCCAGCCAACGCCTCGTCAATCGAGTTGTCGACCACCTCGAACACCATGTGGTGCAGACCGCTGCCATCGTCGGTATCGCCGATGTACATACCAGGCCGCTTGCGTACGGCATCCAGGCCCTTGAGGACCTTAATGTTATTGGAGTCGTACGTTTGGTTTTCGCTCATGCCTTCACTCCCGGTGGTCGTGGGTCTGGGTAATGCCACCATGTTCCACGTGGAACATGGCAACTGGCGTATCCGTGCGCCAGCCTTCCCTCAACAATTCATGGTCTACACAGGTGATAAACACCTGGCAGTGCAAGTCTTCCAACAATCGGCACAACGCACGACGATGCTGTTCATCCAGTTCTGACGGCAGGTCATCCACCAGATAGATGCATTGGCCGTGCTTGGCCTGATTGACTAAATGGCCCTGCGCAATGCGCAGGGCACATACAACTAATTTTTGCTGACCGCGCGAGAGTATCTCGGCGGCATTGTGTGCTCCTAAACGCAGCCTTAAATCGGCGCGCTGCGGACCTGCCTGGGTGTGACCCAGTTGCTGATCGCGGGCGAGGGTAGAGGCAAGCACCGTATTGAGCTCGCGCTCTTTATCCCAACCGCGGTAGTAACTGAGTGTCAAACCTTGCAGCTCAACCAGCTCATTCAGAGTGCGCTCGAAAACCGGTTTCAGGGCCTGGATATAGGCACGCCGATAACCGTCAATTTCGTCGCTGGCCAGGCACAACTCTCGGTCCCAGGCCGCCTGCGAAGCGGCGTCAAGTGTACCATGCCGCAGCCATGAGTTCCGCTGACGCAGGGCCTTCTGCAGGCGCTGCCAGGCCGGCAGAAAACGAGGTTCCACGTGGAACACTCCCCAATCGAGAAACTGCCTACGAATCTTCGGCGCACCCTCGAGCAGACGGAAACTGTCCGGATTGATCAGTTGCAGCGGCAAGGTCTCGGCCAGTTGCGCAGCACTGCGCGCATTCTGCCCATCGATACGAATCTGAAACTCACCCTGACGATCCCGTGAAATCCCCAGATTGCTTTGCCGACCATCGGACATCTGCACCTGGCCGAAAATCGTGCAGGCGAGTTGATCGTATTGAATGACCGGAAGCAGGCGAGTGCTACGAAAGGAGCGAGCAAGACCCAGCAGATGAATGGCTTCGAGCAGGCTGGTTTTGCCGCTGCCATTGTCGCCGGAAAGGATGTTGATACGCGGGGAGGGGGAGAGGGTCACCGGGTGCAGATTACGCACCGCGGTGACGGTAAAGCGAGTAAGGGACATTCAGCGATTACAGACGCATCGGCATAACGACATAAGAGGAGTCGTCGTTGTCAGCTTCCTGCACTAGGGCACTGCTGTTGGCATCGGAGAGAATCAGACGCACCTGGTCGGTGGTCATCACGCTCAGCACGTCGAGCAGGTAGCTGACGTTGAAACCAATTTCCAGCGAGCTGCCGCTGTAGTCCACGGCGATCTCTTCTTCTGCTTCTTCCTGCTCGGGGTTGTTAGCCTGAATTTTCAGCAAGCCAGATTCCAGTTGCAGGCGAATGCCGCGGTACTTTTCGTTGGACAGAATCGCGGTCCGGCTGAACGCTTCACGCAGGCCCTGACGATCGGCAACCACCAGCTTGTCACCACCACGCGGCAACACACGCTCGTAGTCGGGGAACTTGCCGTCGACCAGTTTCGAGGTGAAGGTGAACTCGCCGGTGGTAGCGCGGATGTGGTGCTGACCGAGAACGATGCTGACGCTGCCATCCTGCTCAGTGAGCAGACGAGCCAGTTCGAGAATACCTTTGCGCGGCACGATGACCTGATGGCGTTCAACCTGCTCGATCGCCGCTTCCATGGAGCACATGGCCAGGCGGTGACCGTCTGTGGCAACGGCGCGGAGGATGCCGGTCTGTACTTCTAGCAGCATGCCATTGAGGTAATAACGCACGTCCTGCTGGGCCATGGCAAAGCTGGTGCGTTCGATCAAACGGCGCAGTCTGCTTTGTACCAGGCTGAAGGTCAGCGAACCTGGGCCTTCTTCGACAGTAGGGAAATCATTGGCGGGCAGGGTGGACAGACTGAAGCGGCTGCGGCCGGCTTTGACCAGCAGCTTCTGCTCGTCGATACGGATATCGATCAGAGCGTCAGCCGGCAGGCTTTTGCAGATATCCATAAGCTTGCGCGCCGGCACGGTGATCTCACCGGACTCCGCTGGCTCTTCCAGGGTGACGCGACCAACCAGCTCGACTTCCAGGTCGGTACCGGTCAGCGACAGCTGCTGGCCTTCGACCACTAGCAGCACGTTAGAGAGAACCGGCAAGGTCTGACGGCGTTCCACGACGCCGGCGACCAGTTGCAGAGGTTTCAACAAGGCTTCGCGTTGAATGGTGAAATGCATGGTCTAGTCCCTTGCCTAGTGGAGTTGCGTATTAGGTTGTAAGCGTACGCAGCAAATTCTTATAGTCCTCGCGGATGTCCGCGTCGGATTCCTTAAGTTCAGCAATCTTACGGCATGCATGCAATACCGTTGTGTGATCGCGGCCGCCGAAGGCATCACCAATTTCCGGCAGGCTGTGGTTGGTCAGCTCTTTGGACAAGGCCATGGCCACCTGACGCGGACGCGCGACTGAACGTGAGCGGCGCTTGGACAGCAGATCAGAAATCTTGATCTTGTAGTACTCGGCGACCGTGCGCTGAATATTGTCGATGCTGACCAGCTTGTCCTGCAGGGCCAACAGGTCCTTGAGCGATTCGCGGATCAGCTCGATGGTAATGTCACGGCCCATGAAGTGCGAGTGGGCGATAACGCGCTTCAACGCACCTTCCAGCTCACGCACGTTGGAACGAATACGCTGGGCAATAAAGAAGGCAGCATCATGCGGCAGGTCGACTTTGGCCTGATCAGCCTTCTTCATCAGAATCGCCACGCGGGTTTCCAGCTCAGGTGGCTCGACGGCTACCGTCAGACCCCAACCGAAACGTGACTTGAGACGTTCTTCCAGGCCTTCGATTTCTTTCGGGTAACGGTCGCTGGTGAGAATCACCTGCTGGCCGCCTTCGAGCAAAGCGTTGAAGGTGTGGAAGAACTCTTCCTGGGAACGCTCTTTCTTGGCGAAGAATTGAATGTCATCAATCAGCAGTGCATCCACCGAACGGTAGAAGCGCTTGAACTCGTTGATGGCGTTCAGCTGCAACGCCTTGACCATGTCCGCGACGAAACGCTCGGAATGCAGGTACACCACCTTGGCATTCGGGTTCTTCGCCAGCAGATGGTTACCCACTGCATGCATTAAGTGAGTCTTACCCAAGCCCACGCCGCCATAAAGGAACAGCGGGTTGTAACCGTGCTTGGGATTGTCCGCTACCTGCCAGGCCGCTGCGCGGGCCAGCTGGTTGGATTTACCTTCGACGAAGTTATCAAAGGTAAAGGTGCGATTCAGGTAACTGGTGTGTTTCAACCCGCCTTCAACCTGCACCGAACGCTCAGTACGCGCCGGGGCCTGCTGGCTGGCGGCACCGGCCATAGGGTCAAAGCTCGCGCGCGAGGGTTCTGCCTGCGCGGTAGCGGTCGCTGCTGTGGTGACTGCAGCAGGTGCTGGCGTGCTCGGTGTAGCTGGCTGCGTGCTGACAGCCGCAGCACGAGGAGCCGAGCTGCGTTTGCTACCTATTAATAAGGAGAGCGCCGGAACCAGACCGTTGGTCCGTTCGGTGAGTAGCTCGAGCAAACGGCTGAGGTACTTCTCATTAACCCAGTCGAGGACAAAACGGTTCGGCGCATAGACGCGGAGCTCGTCGCCTTCGGCTTCGACCTGCAGTGGACGGATCCAGGTGTTGAATTGCTGAGCAGGCAGCTCATCGCGCAGAAGCTCGACGCACTGCTGCCAAAGTTCCACAGACACGGACATCCCCTAAATCGCAAGGCGCGAGGCAAAAAACAGCCGTCATTGTAGCCGCCGAGGCTTGAGTTATCCACATGTAAGCTTGCTTATGCGCAAGGAAAATCAACGTGTTAATAGCGATCAAGGCTTATAAGGGAGGTGGAATAAGGGCTGTGGATAACCACCCGCAAGCTCATTGGATAAACCAGGGTAAAACCCGGTGGAAAACCCTGCTGTGGGTAAAATGGCATTCCATCCTCAGCTTGTGCGCTGCTTCCACACAGTTGCAGCACGCCTTTTCGACAGACTTACCCTTGGCTGAACAGCTCTAATCTGTTGGCCTTCAGGTACTTATGCACAGATGAATGGCCAGCTAATAGCTACTAACATTACTAAACATCTTTAAATATTCTCTTCTTTATATTTCTTTATGCAGGAAAAGCCTGGTTGGAAATTGACCTGACCCTCGGGTTTCTCTAGAATTGCCGGTCTCTTAAAACGGGGGCCATTCCGGCCCGTAGTCGACCACCCAGGTACCGCACCATGAAACGTACTTTCCAACCCAGCACTATCAAACGCGCTCGCACCCACGGTTTCCGTGCTCGTATGGCCACCAAGAACGGCCGTGCTGTCCTGTCGCGTCGCCGCGCCAAGGGCCGTAAGCGTCTCGCCGTCTAAATTTCGGTCTTGTGGTGAGTCGAGACTTCAGTCGGGAAAAGCGTCTGCTAACCCCCCGGCAATTCAAGGCAGTCTTCGACTCCCCTAGCGGCAAAGCTCCGGGCAAAAATGTCCTGCTGCTGGCGCGCAACAACGAACTTGATCACCCCCGTCTGGGATTAGTGATCGGCAAGAAGAGCGTAAAGCTCTCTGTTGAGCGCAATCGTCTGAAACGCCAGATCCGCGAATCGTTCCGTCTGAATCAGGATAACCTGGTGGGATGGGACATCGTGGTGGTTGCGCGTAAAGGCCTTGGTGATCTGGAAAATATCGAACTGGCTCGCCAGTTTGGCAAACTCTGGAAACGCCTCGAACGCAGTAAGCCAAGCCCGGAAGCCGTCGCAACACCTGGGGTGAACGACAGTCCCCATGCGTAAACTGGCTTTGCTTCCTATCCAGTTCTACCGCTACGCCATCAGCCCCTTGATGGCCAGTCACTGTCGTTTCTACCCAAGCTGTTCTTGCTACGCGCTTGAAGCCATTGAACATCATGGCGTCATGCGCGGTGGCTGGCTGACCTTGCGTCGGCTTGGCCGCTGTCACCCGTGGAATCCCGGTGGCTACGACCCGGTTCCCTGCGTGAAAACCTCCCGTTCCTCTTCGATGGCCGAATAATCATGGATATTCAACGCTCGATCCTGATCGTCGCCCTGGCAATCGTGTCCTATATGATGGTTCTCCAGTGGAACCAGGACTACGGTCAAGCTGCCCTGCCGACAGAAATTGCCGCGACCAGCAGCACCGTACCCGGCCTGCCGGATACCACTGCCACCACTTCAACTCCAGCTGGCGGCGACGATATTCCGAGCGCCACCCCTGCAGTTGAACCCAGCGCTATCAGTGCCGCACCTGCTGCTGCCAGTGATGAGCTGATTCGGGTGAAGACCGATGTACTGGATCTGGCCATCGACCCGCGCGGGGGTGATGTGGTGCAACTGCGTTTGCCGCAGTACCCACGTCGTCAGGATCGTCCGGATGTACCTTTCCAGCTGTTCGACAACGGCGGTGAGCGTACCTACCTGGCACAGAGCGGTTTGATCGGCAGCAATGCGCCGGACAAATCCAGCGGCCGTGCTCTGTGGAGCAGCGAGCAGAAGAGCTATGAACTGGCCGACGGTCAGGATCAGCTTCAGGTTGATCTCAAACTCAGCGAAGACGGCGTCAACTACATCAAGCGCTTCACCTTCAAGCGTGGTCTGAACGCTGAATGTGCGGCCAAGGACCAACAGCAGAAGAAACCTGGCTGCGTTGATCCATCGTCCTATCAGGTAACCGTCAGCTACCTGATCGACAACCAAAGTGGTCAGACCTGGAGCGGCAACATGTTTGCCCAGCTCAAGCGTGATGGCAGCGACGATCCGTCCTCCACCACCGCGACCGGCACTGCGACCTACCTCGGTGGCGCACTGTGGACTAGCGAAGAGCCGTACAAAAAAGTGTCGATGAAAGACATCGACAAACAAGCCTTCAAAGAAACCGTTCAAGGAGGCTGGGTTGCCTGGCTACAGCATTACTTCGTCACTGCCTGGATTCCAAGCAAAGACAGCACTAACCAAGTACAGACCCGTAAAGACAGCCAAGGCAACTACATTGTCGGCTTTACCGGCCCGGCCATTCAGGTTGCTGCCGGCGCTCAAGGTGAAACCAGTGCAGTTCTGTATGCCGGCCCGAAGCTACAAGGCCATCTGAAGACGCTGTCTCCAGGTCTTGAGCTGACTGTCGACTACGGCATTCTGTGGTTCTTGGCTCAGCCGATCTTCTGGCTGCTGGAAGTTATCCACAACCTACTGGGTAACTGGGGCTGGTCGATCATCATGTTGACCGTGATCATCAAGCTGATCTTCTTCCCGTTGTCTGCTGCCAGCTACAAATCCATGGCGCGCATGCGTGCCGTGGCACCAAAACTCGCTCAGCTTAAAGAGCAGTTCGGTGACGATCGCCAGAAGATGTCTCAGGCGATGATGGAGCTGTACAAGAAAGAGAAGATCAATCCGCTGGGCGGTTGCTTGCCGATCCTGGTGCAGATGCCGGTATTCCTTGCGCTCTACTGGGTGCTGCTGGAATCCGTGGAAATGCGCCAAGCACCATGGCTGCTGTGGATAACCGACCTGGCGATCAAGGACCCATACTTCATCCTGCCGATCATCATGGGCGCGACCATGTTTATCCAGCAGCAGCTCAACCCAACACCGCCGGACCCGATGCAAGCCAAGGTACTGAAAATGATGCCGATCATTTTCACCTTCTTCTTCCTCTGGTTCCCGGCTGGTCTGGTGCTGTACTGGGTGGTCAACAACGTCTTGTCCATCGCCCAGCAGTGGTACATTACCCGCAAGATCGAAGCCGCAGCCAAGGCCGCAGACGCCTAAGCAGTGATTGCTTCTAAGCTGTAACAAACGCCCCTTTTCAGGGGCGTTTTGCTATGTCGTATTCAGGAGAAGCGCATGCCCCCCGTTGTTGAAACCATTGCTGCCGTCGCAACCGCCCAGGGCCGGGGTGGCGTTGGCATCGTGCGAGTTTCCGGGCCGCTGGCCAGCACATTGGCGCAGGCGATCTGCCAGCGTGAGTTGCAACCGCGTTACGCCCACTACGGGCCGTTCTTCGCCGATGCCCAGCAGGTGCTGGATGAAGGCCTGGCCCTGTACTTCCCCGGCCCCAACTCCTTTACCGGCGAAGACGTGCTGGAACTGCAAGGCCATGGCGGGCCAGTGGTGCTCGATCTGCTGCTGCGCCGCTGTGTACAACTCGGCGCACGCCTGGCGCGCCCTGGTGAGTTCAGCGAACGCGCCTTTCTCAATGACAAACTCGACCTGGCCCAGGCCGAGGCGATTGCCGACCTGATCGAAGCCAGCTCCGAGCAGGCCGCGCGCAATGCATTGCGCTCGCTGCAGGGTGAGTTCTCGCGTCGCGTGCATGGCCTGACCGAGCGGCTGATCAGCCTGCGTATCTATGTTGAAGCGGCCATCGACTTCCCCGAAGAGGAAATCGACTTTCTCGCCGATGGCCATGTACTCAGCCTGCTCGATGGCGTGCGTGCCGACCTTGCCGAGGTGCTGCGTGAGGCCGGACAAGGGGCCTTGCTGCGCGATGGCATGACGGTGGTGATCGCCGGACGGCCAAATGCCGGCAAGTCCAGCCTGCTCAATGCCCTGGCCGGTCGTGAAGCGGCCATCGTTACCGAGATCGCCGGCACCACCCGCGATGTGCTGCGCGAACATATCCACATCGATGGCATGCCGTTGCACGTGGTGGACACCGCCGGCCTGCGTGATACCGACGATCAAGTCGAACGCATCGGCGTCGAGCGTGCGCTGAAAGCCATTGGTGAAGCTGACCGCATTTTGCTGGTGGTGGATGCCACCGCACCGGAAGCCGACGATCCCTTTGCCCTGTGGCCGGAGTTTCTCGACCAACGCCCTGATCCGGCCAAGGTCACCCTGATTCGCAACAAGGCCGACCTGTCCGGCGAGTCGGTGGTGCTGGAAGTCTGCAATGACGGCCACGTCACCATCAGCCTGTCGGCCAAATCCACCGAGGGCCTGGACCTGCTCAGGGAACACCTCAAGGCCTGTATGGGTTATGAACAGACCTCAGAGAGCAGCTTCAGTGCGCGCAGACGTCACTTGGAAGCGCTGCGTCAGGCCTCCACACATCTGGAACACGGCCATGCTCAGCTGACCCTAGCCGGCGCTGGCGAACTGCTGGCCGAAGACCTGCGTATGGCTCAGCAGGCCCTGGGCGAAATCACCGGTGCGTTCAGTTCCGATGACCTGCTGGGGCGGATCTTTTCCAGCTTCTGTATCGGCAAATAGGCTGGGCGGCGCACGCCGTCTCACCTGCCAACGCATCGCCTATCCCATCAGCTGCAGGATATTTCTGATGGGTTACGGCGCATCGAATCATGCCCCGCATCCGCAATATCCTCCCTGCACCCACCCCATCCTAAGTTCTGAAATCCCAACTAATGTCGTTCGGGAAGGCTTTTGCCTGAGCGAAATATGCATGTTCAGCCACTTATTTATCCACCTAAGCTCTGTGGAAAACCGAGCCTAAGCCCTGCCTATAACCCGGTGATAAAACTGAGGATAACCGCCCCTGTGGATAACCATGCATTTAATCCACAGCTTGCGTACGGCAACTGAACAGGCAGATGGCAGGATCAGCACAGACTTTTTAAACGCTGTAAGCATTGAATCCATTGATCTGTAGCGATCTATCCACAGAAAAGCCGTTGCTAAGTAATAAACATATAAACAAGGCTTTATAAAAATTCTCTCTTTTATTCTTTATTAACCGACACACCAGAACAGCACCCAAGCGAACTGGCTATTTTTTGTGCAAAAGGCTTCTTTCACACCGGCTAAATCCCTATACTTGCCGCCTTTCCCGCTTTTCAACCCAAAAAGCCCCCCATTTCTCAACAGGCACGAGGTGCGTGGTGGATTTCCCTTCCCGTTTTCAGGTGATCGTCATCGGCGGCGGTCATGCCGGTACCGAAGCTGCGTTGGCAGCTGCACGCATGGGGGTAAAAACCCTGCTGCTGACCCATAACGTGGAAACACTCGGGCAGATGAGCTGCAACCCGGCCATTGGCGGGATCGGCAAGAGCCATCTGGTTAAGGAAATCGACGCCCTCGGCGGCGCCATGGCTGAAGCCACCGACAAAGGTGGTATCCAGTTCCGTGTACTGAACAGCCGCAAGGGCCCTGCGGTACGTGCCACTCGCGCCCAGGCTGATCGCGTGCTGTACAAAGCCGCGATTCGCGAAACATTGGAAAACCAGGCCAACCTGTGGATATTTCAGCAGGCAGCCGATGACCTGATCGTCGAAAACGACGAAGTCAAAGGCGTAGTCACCCAGATGGGCCTGCGTTTCCTCGCAGATTCGGTGGTGTTGACCACTGGCACCTTCCTCGGTGGACTTATCCACATCGGTCTGCAGAATTACTCCGGCGGCCGCGCGGGTGATCCACCCTCGATTGCCTTGGCGCAACGTCTGCGTGAATTGCCACTGCGTGTTGGTCGCCTGAAAACCGGTACGCCGCCACGCATCGACGGTCGTTCGGTGGATTTCTCGGTGATGACCGAGCAGCCGGGCGATACACCAACGCCGCTGATGTCCTTCCTCGGTCGTGCCGAGCAGCAACCGCGTCAAGTCAGCTGCTGGATCACCCACACCAACGCGCGTACCCACGAAATCATCGCGGCCAACCTCGATCGTTCGCCGATGTATTCGGGCGTGATCGAAGGTGTCGGCCCGCGTTATTGCCCATCGATCGAAGACAAGATCCACCGCTTCGCCGACAAGGACAGCCATCAGGTATTTATCGAGCCAGAAGGCCTGAATACCCATGAGCTGTATCCGAATGGCATCTCCACCTCGCTGCCGTTCGATGTGCAATTGCAGATCGTGCGCAGCATCCGTGGCATGGAGAACGCGCATATCGTCCGTCCCGGTTACGCCATTGAGTACGACTACTTCGACCCGCGCGATCTCAAGTACAGCCTGGAAACCAAGGTGATTGCGGGGCTGTTCTTCGCCGGGCAGATCAACGGCACCACCGGTTACGAAGAAGCCGGTGCGCAAGGTTTGCTCGCTGGTTGCAACGCCGCATTGCGCGCCCAGGGCAAGGACAGCTGGTGCCCGCGTCGCGACGAGGCCTACATCGGCGTGTTGGTCGACGACCTGATTACCCTGGGTACCCAGGAGCCGTACCGCATGTTCACTTCGCGCGCCGAATACCGGCTGATCCTGCGCGAAGACAACGCCGACCTGCGCCTGACTGAGAAAGGCCGAGAGCTGGGTCTGGTCGATGATGTGCGTTGGGCCGCGTTCGAAACCAAGCGCGAAGCCATTGCTCTGGAAGAACAGCGCCTGAAAAGCACCTGGGTACGCCCGGGCACGCCTCAAGGCGATGCAATTGCCGCCCACTTCGGCACGCCGCTGACCCACGAATACAACCTGCTCAACCTGCTCGCCCGCCCGGAAATCGATTACGCCGGGCTGGTAACCATCACCGGCGGTAGCGCGCAGGACCCCCAAGTGGCCGAGCAGGTCGAAATCAAGACCAAGTACGCCGGTTATATCGATCGCCAGCAGGATGAAATCGCCCGCCTACGCGCCAGTGAAGACACCAAGCTACCGCTTGATATCGACTACGCAGGCATTTCCGGCTTGTCCAAGGAAATCCAGCACAAACTTGGTAACAACCGCCCGGAAACCCTTGGCCAGGCCTCGCGGATTCCCGGCGTCACCCCGGCAGCGATTTCCCTGCTGCTGATCCACCTGAAAAAGCGCACTGCCGGTCAGCAGTTGGAGCACAGCGCCTGATGTCGTTGGTCACCGCACGTCACGCCGAAGAATTGAGCCAGGGCGCTCTGGAGCTGGGTGTCGAACTCAGCGCGCAGCAGCACGAACAGTTGCTGGCCTATCTGGCCCTATTGATCAAGTGGAACAAGGCTTACAACCTCACAGCAGTACGCGACCCGAATGAAATGGTGTCGCGCCATCTGCTCGACAGCCTCTCTGTGGTGCCTTTCGTCACCGAGGCTGGGGATAACTGGCTGGACGTCGGCAGCGGCGGCGGCATGCCGGGCATTCCCCTGGCTATCCTGTTTCCCGAGCGGCAGTTCACCCTGCTCGACTCCAATGGTAAGAAGACCCGCTTCCTGACCCAGGTAAAGCTGGAGTTGAAACTGGCCAACCTGCAAGTTATCCACAGCCGCGTTGAAGAATTCCGTCCCGAGCAGCCGTTTAGCGGTATTTGTTCGCGGGCGTTCAGTTCGCTGGAAGATTTCAGCAATTGGACCCGCCATCTCGGCGACGACCACACGCAGTGGCTGGCGATGAAAGGCGTACACCCGGATGACGAGCTGCAAGCCCTGCCAGCGGACTTTCGTCTCACCGCTACCCATGTACTCAAGGTTCCCGGTTGCCAAGGTCAGCGCCATCTGTTGATACTGCGTCGCTCGGTTTAGGGGGAACGCAGCATGGCTAAGGTATTCGCAATCGCTAACCAGAAAGGCGGCGTGGGCAAAACCACCACCTGCATAAATCTGGCTGCTTCGCTGGTGGCGACCAAGCGCCGCGTGCTGTTGATCGACCTCGACCCCCAGGGCAACGCGACCATGGGCAGCGGTGTGGATAAACACGGCCTGGAGCATTCGATCTACGACGTGCTGATCGGTGAATGCAACCTGGTCGATGCCATGCAGTTCTCCGAGCACGGCGGCTACCAGTTGCTGCCGGCCAACCGGGACCTGACTGCCGCCGAGGTCTCGCTGCTGGAAATGAAAATGAAGGAAAGCCGCCTGCGTTATGCGTTGGCGCCAATCCGCGAGAATTACGATTACATCCTCATCGACTGCCCACCGGCACTGTCGATGTTGACGATCAACGCCCTGGTGGCCGCTGATGGGGTGATCATCCCCATGCAGTGCGAGTACTACGCGCTGGAAGGCTTGAGCGACCTGGTAAACAGCATTCAGCGCATCGCCGAGATACTCAATCCCAAGCTGAAGATTGAAGGCCTGCTGCGCACCATGTACGACCCGCGCATCAGCCTGACTAACGATGTGTCGGCGCAGTTGAAGCAGCATTTCCCTGACCAGCTCTACGACGTAGTCATCCCGCGTAACGTGCGTCTGGCCGAGGCGCCAAGCTTTGGTATGCCGGCGCTGGTGTATGACAAGCAATCCCGTGGTGCCATTGCCTACCTGGCGCTGGCCGGCGAATTGGTTCGCCGCCAACGCGCAAGTGCCCACACCGCAACCGCATAAGGAAATACCCATGGCTGTGAAAAAACGAGGACTCGGACGCGGTCTGGATGCCCTGCTGGGCGGCACCAGTGTCAGCGCCTTGCAGGAAGAGGCCGCGCAGGTCGACAGCCGTGAACTGCAATACGTGCCCCTGGACCTGATCCAGCGCGGCAAATACCAGCCGCGCCGCGACATGGACGCCACTGCCCTGGAAGAACTGGCGCAGTCGATCAAGGCTCACGGCGTGATGCAGCCGATCGTGGTGCGGCCGATTGGCGAAGGACGTTTTGAGATCGTTGCCGGTGAACGCCGCTGGCGTGCCAGTCAGCAAGCCGGCCTGGATAAGATCCCGGCCATGGTCCGTGAGCTACCGGACGAAGCCGCCATCGCCATGGCGCTGATCGAGAACATCCAGCGCGAAGACCTCAACCCCATCGAAGAAGCCATGGCCTTGCAACGCCTGCAGCAGGAGTTCCAGCTGACTCAGCAGCAGGTCGCCGATGCGGTGGGCAAGTCGCGGGTGACCATCAGCAACTTGCTACGCCTGATTGCCCTGCCGGAAGAGATCAAAACCCTGCTGTCCCACGGTGATCTGGAAATGGGCCATGCCCGCGCCTTGCTCGGTTTGCCGGCAGAACAGCAGACCGAAGGTGCGCGACATGTTGTCGCACGC
The DNA here is from genome assembly GCF_902506525.1 of Pseudomonas sp. 9AZ. Lineage (NCBI taxonomy): Bacteria > Pseudomonadati > Pseudomonadota > Gammaproteobacteria > Pseudomonadales > Pseudomonadaceae > Pseudomonas > Pseudomonas sp. 9AZ. The sequence continues at coordinate 1,902,421 of NZ_LR733840.1, read as the reverse complement.
GGCCTCACCGTGCGCCAAACCGAAGCACTGGTACGTCAGTGGTTGAACAGCAAAGAGAAGCCGGCGGCAGTGGTCAAAGCCGATCCGGACATTACCCGGCTGGAACAGCGCCTGGCTGAGCGCCTGGGCTCGCCAGTGCAGATCAAGCATGGGCAGAAAGGCAAAGGCCAGTTGGTGATCAGCTACAGCTCCCTGGATGAACTGCAGGGTGTGCTCGCCCACATTCGTTGAAACAATTGAGCGTGTAGCGACTAGTCGGAAATCACTACCCGGCAGTTGAATGGGGGGGGAAGCGCCCCTATACTCTGCGCGCATTTCGTCGGCACAAAGTATGCCAAGTTATTGATTTCAGGTGCCGACGCCCGAGTTCAGCTTTCAGGAAAACAAGATGGACGTTCGCACGCCGAATCGCCTGCCCTTCCATCGCTTAGCTGTTTTCCCGGTACTGCTGGTGCAACTGCTGGTACTGCTGTTGCTGGCCCTGGTGTTGTGGCAGTGGCAAGGCTCAGTAGCAGGCTACTCAGGGTTGTGTGGTGGCCTGATTGCCTGGCTGCCGAATCTGTACTTTGCCCACAAGGCGTTCCGTTTCAGTGGAGCGCGGGCTGCTCAAGCCATCGTCCGGTCTTTTTATGCCGGTGAGGCGGGCAAACTGGTTTTAACGGCAGTGCTGTTTGCACTGACCTTTGCAGGTGTGAAACCTCTGGAACCGCTGGCAGTATTTGGCGTGTTCGTCCTGACCCAGTTGGTCAATTGGTTTTCGCCCCTGCTGATGAAAACAAGACTTTTAAGACCTTAGCGCTCGAGGGATATATGGCAGCAGCAGAAACCGCTTCGGGTTATATCCAGCACCACTTGACCAACCTGACCTACGGTCAGCACCCGGTCAACGGCTGGAGTTTCGCCCACAACGCAAAAGAAGCTCAGGAAATGGGCTTCTGGGCATTTCACGTCGACACCTTGGCCGTGTCTGTCGTGTTGGGCCTGTTCTTTATCCTGCTGTTCCGTGCCGCTGCTAAACGCGCCACTTCCGGGCAACCAGGCAAGCTGCAGAACTTCGTTGAAGTCCTGGTTGAGTTCGTTGACGGCAGCGTCAAGGACACCTTCCACGGCCGCAACGCGCTGATCGCACCGCTGGGTCTGACCATCTTCGTCTGGGTTTTCCTGATGAACTTTATGGATCTGATCCCGGTAGATTGGTTGCCAATGCTGGCGGCAAAAATTTCCGGCGACCCGCACCTGTACTTCCGTGTCGTGCCGACCACTGATCCAAACGCTACCCTGGGCCTGGCCCTGTCGGTATTTGCCCTGATTCTGTACTACAGCATCAAGGTCAAAGGCATTGGCGGTTTCATCGGCGAGCTGACCCTGCACCCGTTCGGCAGCAAGAACGTGTTTGTTCAAGCTCTGCTGATTCCGGTCAACTTCCTGCTTGAATTCGTGACCCTGATCGCCAAGCCGATTTCCCTGGCATTGCGTCTGTTCGGCAACCTGTATGCCGGCGAGTTGATCTTTATCCTCATCGCGATCATGTTTGGCGGCGGTTTGCTGCTGGGCGCGCTGGGTATTGCCCTGCAGTGGGCGTGGGCTGTGTTCCACATCCTGATCATTGTGCTGCAGGCGTTCATCTTCATGATGCTGACCATCGTCTACCTGTCGATGGCGCACGAAGACAACCACTAAGAGCGCTTAGGCGCTCGCAGTGGACGCCCGCAAGGGCAACCAGAAGTACCGATTTTGCTTTACCGCTTTACCTTAGAAAACCTTAACCAATACGACATAAAAAGTCGGGAGGAAAGATGGAAACTGTAGTTGGTCTGACCGCTATCGCTGTAGCACTGCTGATTGGCCTGGGTGCCCTGGGTACCGCCATTGGTTTCGGCCTGCTGGGCGGCAAGTTCCTGGAAGGCGCTGCGCGTCAGCCAGAAATGGTTCCGATGCTGCAAGTGAAAATGTTCATCGTCGCCGGTCTGCTCGACGCCGTGACCATGATCGGTGTTGGTATCGCACTGTTCTTCACCTTCGCGAACCCTTTCGTTGGTCAAATCGCAGGCTAATTCACTCGTTTTCGAGTGAATTGGTTTGATGGACAACGAACGAGCGAGGTGTTGGCGTGAACATTAATGCAACCCTGATTGGCCAGTCCGTTGCCTTCTTCATCTTCGTGCTGTTCTGCATGAAGTACGTGTGGCCTCCGGTCATTACGGCTTTGCAAGAACGTCAGAAGAAGATCGCAGACGGCCTGGACGCTGCTAGCCGTGCGGCTCGTGACCTGGAGTTGGCCCAAGAGAAAGTGGGTCAGCAACTGCGCGAAGCCAAAGGCCAAGCAGCCGAGATCATTGAGCAAGCCAAGAAACGCGGTACCCAGATCGTCGACGAAGCCCGTGAACAGGCCCGCGTCGAAGCTGACCGTGTGAAGGCCCAGGCTCTGGCCGAGATCGAGCAGGAACTGAATGGTGTCAAAGACGCGCTGCGTGCCCAACTGGGTAGCCTGGCCGTTAGCGGTGCCGAGAAGATCCTGGGCGCATCTATCGACCAAAACGCGCATGCGGAGCTGGTTTCCAAACTGGCAGCCGAAATTTAAGCGAGGGGCGCGATCATGGCAGAACTGACCACGCTGGCCCGACCTTACGCTAAGGCTGCTTTTGAGCACGCCCAGGCCCACCAGCAGCTGGCCAATTGGTCAGCCATGCTCGGCCTGGCTGCAGCGGTGTCGCAAGACGACACCATGCAACGCGTGCTTAAGACACCGCGTTTGACGAGTACAGACAAGGCCACCACGTTCATTGACGTGTGTGGTGACAAGTTCGACGCCCAGGTACGCAATTTCATTCATATCGTCGCTGAAAACGATCGCCTGGCTTTATTGCCACAGATCGTTGAACTGTTCGAGCTGTACAAAGCCGAGCAGGAAAAGTCGATCGACGTGGACGTTACCAGTGCCTTCGCATTGAGCGATGAACAGCAAGACAAACTCGCCAAGGTTCTCAGTGCACGGCTCGGCCGAGAAGTGCGTCTGCACGCCGCGGAGGATGCCACCCTGATCGGTGGTGTCGTGATCCGCGCCGGCGACCTGGTTATCGATGGCTCAGTTCGCGGCAAAATCGCGAAGCTGGCCGAAGCATTGAAATCTTGAGTTTGAAGGGGCAGCAGAGCTATGCAGCAACTCAATCCTTCCGAAATAAGTGAAATCATCAAGGGGCGTATCGAGAATCTCGATGTCGCCTCTCAAGCCCGTAACGAAGGCACTGTCGTCAGCGTATCTGACGGTATCGTGCGTATTCACGGTCTCGCCGACGTAATGTACGGCGAAATGATCGAGTTCCCGGGCGGCGTCTACGGTATGGCACTGAACCTGGAGCAAGACTCCGTTGGTGCTGTTGTGCTGGGTGCTTACACCAGTCTTGCCGAAGGCATGAGCGCCAAGTGCACCGGCCGTATCCTCGAAGTTCCGGTTGGTCCGGAACTGCTGGGTCGCGTTGTCGACGCACTGGGTAACCCAATTGACGGCAAAGGCCCGCTGAACAACGTCGCTACCGACGCTGTTGAAAAGGTTGCGCCGGGCGTGATCTGGCGTAAGTCGGTCGACCAGCCGGTGCAAACCGGTTACAAGTCGGTCGATGCCATGATCCCGGTTGGCCGTGGCCAGCGTGAGCTGATCATCGGTGACCGTCAGATCGGTAAAACCGCTCTGGCCATCGACGCCATCATCAACCAGAAGAACAGCGGCATTAAGTGCGTCTACGTAGCCATTGGTCAGAAGCAATCGACCATCGCCAACGTGGTACGCAAGCTGGAAGAAAACGGCGCGCTGGCTAACACCATCGTTGTCGCGGCTTCCGCTTCCGAATCCGCTGCTCTGCAGTTCATTGCACCGTACGCCGGTTGCACCATGGGCGAATACTTCCGCGACCGCGGTGAAGACGCGCTGATCGTTTATGACGATCTGTCCAAGCAAGCAGTGGCTTACCGCCAGATTTCCCTGCTGCTGCGCCGTCCGCCAGGCCGTGAAGCCTACCCAGGCGACGTGTTCTATCTCCACAGCCGTCTGCTGGAGCGCGCTTCCCGCGTTTCCGAAGAGTATGTTGAGAAGTTCACCAATGGCGCTGTGACTGGCAAAACCGGTTCCCTGACCGCTCTGCCGATCATCGAAACCCAGGCGGGCGACGTTTCCGCGTTCGTTCCGACCAACGTGATCTCGATCACCGACGGTCAGATCTTCCTGGAATCGGCCATGTTCAACTCGGGTATCCGTCCTGCGGTCAACGCCGGTATTTCGGTATCCCGCGTGGGTGGTGCTGCACAGACCAAGATCATCAAGAAGCTTTCCGGTGGTATCCGTACCGCTCTGGCTCAGTACCGTGAACTGGCAGCATTCGCCCAGTTTGCTTCTGACCTGGACGAAGCCACTCGTAAGCAACTTGAGCACGGTCAGCGCGTTACTGAGCTGATGAAGCAGAAGCAATATGCGCCAATGTCGATCGCTGACATGTCGCTGTCGCTGTATGCCGCCGAGCGTGGTTTCCTGGTCGATATCGAAGTCGCCAAGATTGGTGCATTCGAGCAGGCCCTGATTGCTTACTTCAACCGGGATCACGCCGCACTGCTGGCGAAGATCAACGAGAAGGGTGACTTTAATGACGAAATCGACGCTGGCCTGAAAGCCGGTATCGAGAAGTTCAAGGCCACCCAAACCTGGTAAGCCGCAGCGGGGGCCGTGAGGTCCCCGCTTGCTAACCCGATAGGTGTCAAATGGCAGGCGCAAAAGAGATTCGCAGCAAGATTGCGAGCATCAAAAGCACGCAGAAGATCACCAGCGCCATGGAAAAGGTGGCGGTCAGCAAAATGCGCAGAGCACAAATGCGCATGGCTGCTAGCCGTCCCTACGCGGAGCGTATCCGCCAGGTGATTGGTCATCTGGCCAACGCCAACCCGGAATACCGTCACCCGTTCATGATCGAGCGCGAAGTTAAGCGCGTAGGTTATATCGTGGTGAGCTCGGACCGTGGTCTGTGTGGTGGTCTGAACACCAACCTGTTCAAGGCTCTGGTCAAAGACATGGCGAGCAATCGCGAGCAAGGCGTGGAGATTGATCTCTGCGTAGTTGGCAGCAAAGGCGCGGCGTTCTTCCGCAACTTTGGTGGCAACATCGTTGCTGCGATCAGCCACCTGGGCGAAGAACCGTCGATCAATGATCTGATTGGTAGCGTCAAGGTAATGCTCGATGCCTACCTCGATGGTCGCATCGATCGTTTGTCCGTGGTCTCGAACAAGTTCATCAATACCATGACGCAAAAGCCGACAGTGGAGCAGTTGATTCCGCTGGTGGCCGATCCGGATAAAGAACTCAAGCACCACTGGGATTACCTGTACGAACCCGACGCCAAAGAGCTGCTCGACGGCTTGATGGTGCGTTACGTGGAGTCGCAGGTTTACCAGGCAGTGGTTGAGAACAACGCGGCTGAACAAGCGGCCCGGATGATCGCAATGAAGAACGCCACCGACAACGCTGGCGATATCATCAAAGACCTGCAGTTGGTTTACAACAAGGCACGTCAGGCAGCGATCACCCAGGAAATTTCGGAAATCGTCGGCGGCGCTGCCGCGGTTTAAGCACGGTTCAAATATTCAGAGGAACCAAAGATGAGTAGCGGACGTATCGTTCAAATCATCGGCGCCGTTATCGACGTGGAATTCCCGCGTGATCAAGTGCCGAGTGTTTATGAAGCGCTGAAAGTAGTCGGCGCCGAAACCACCCTGGAAGTTCAGCAGCAGCTGGGCGACGGCGTGGTACGTACCATTGCGATGGGTTCGACCGAAGGCCTCAAGCGTGGCCTGAGCGTCGGCAGCACTGGCGCAGGTATCCAGGTACCGGTTGGGGTGAAAACCCTCGGCCGTATCATGGACGTGCTGGGCAACCCAATCGACGAAGCTGGCCCGATTGGCGAAGAAGAGCGTTGGGGCATTCACCGTGCCGCGCCTTCCTATGCCGAACAAGCTGGCTCCAACGAGTTGCTGGAAACCGGCATCAAGGTTATCGACCTGGTTTGCCCGTTCGCCAAGGGCGGTAAAGTTGGTCTGTTCGGTGGTGCCGGTGTAGGCAAAACCGTAAACATGATGGAACTGATCCGTAACATCGCCATCGAGCACAGCGGTTATTCCGTGTTCGCCGGTGTGGGTGAGCGTACTCGTGAGGGTAACGACTTCTACCACGAGATGAAGGACTCCAACGTTCTCGACAAGGTAGCCCTGGTTTACGGTCAGATGAACGAGCCACCAGGCAACCGTCTGCGCGTAGCACTGACCGGCCTGACCATGGCCGAGAAGTTCCGTGACGAAGGCCGTGATGTTCTGTTCTTCGTGGACAACATCTACCGTTACACCCTGGCCGGTACTGAAGTATCCGCATTGCTGGGCCGTATGCCGTCGGCAGTGGGTTATCAGCCGACCCTGGCCGAAGAAATGGGCGTTCTGCAAGAGCGTATTACTTCGACCAAGACCGGTTCGATCACCTCGATCCAGGCCGTATACGTACCTGCGGACGACCTGACCGACCCAAGCCCGGCGACCACCTTCGCCCACTTGGACGCCACCGTTGTACTGTCCCGTGACATCGCTTCCCTGGGTATCTACCCAGCGGTCGATCCACTCGACTCGACGTCGCGCCAGCTGGACCCGATGGTTATCGGCCAGGAGCACTACGACACCGCTCGCGGCGTGCAGTACGTACTGCAGCGCTACAAAGAGCTGAAGGACATCATCGCGATTCTGGGTATGGACGAACTGTCCGAAGCAGACAAGCAGCTGGTATCCCGTGCTCGTAAGATCCAGCGCTTCCTGTCCCAGCCGTTCTTCGTGGCCGAAGTCTTCACCGGTTCGCCAGGCAAGTACGTTTCCCTGAAGGACACCATTGCCGGCTTCAGCGGCATTCTGAAAGGTGACTACGATCACCTGCCAGAGCAGGCGTTCTACATGGTTGGCAGCATCGAAGAAGCTGTTGAGAAAGCGAAGAAACTGTAATCACCCGTGCGCCCGGCAACGGGCGCTTACGGTCTGTTTATTCACGTAGTAGTGGTTAAACAGATCGATACGTGAGGTTAGACATGGCTATGACAGTCCATTGCGACATCGTCAGCGCAGAAGGCGAGATCTTCTCCGGTCTGGTCGAGATGGTGATTGCGCACGGCAACCTGGGTGATATCGGTATCGCTCCAGGCCACGCGCCGCTGATCACCGACCTCAAACCGGGTCCGATTCGTCTGGTCAAGCTGGGTGGCGAAACCGAGGTGTTTTACATCTCCGGTGGCTTCCTCGAAGTTCAGCCGAGTGTGGTGAAAGTTCTCGCCGATACCGTGCAGCGTGCTGCCGATATCGATGAAGCTGCTGCTCAGGAAGCCCTCCGGGCTGCCGAGAATGCCTTGAATGAGAAGGGCGCGGAGTTCGATTACGGTTCCGCAGCCGCTCACCTGGCTGAGGTCGCGGCTCAGCTGCGTACCGTTCAGCAGTTGCGCAAGAAGTTCGGCGGTTAATTCCGACGCTTCATCGCAAACGAGTAAAAGGGTAGCCTTGGCTACCCTTTTTCTTTGCCTGCTGTTTTTACCTTTTCAGTTGGCCGGGCTAGGGATTTAGCCCGCCTTCGTCTGCCTGGAATCCGCTCTTATGTCGCTCGATATCGTTATCCTCGCCGCCGGCCAAGGCACCCGCATGCGTTCCGCCTTGCCGAAAGTGCTGCACCCGGTTGCTGGCAAAGCCATGCTTGGCCATGTAATCGACACCGCCCGCCTGCTGAAACCGCAAGGCATCCATGTGGTGATCGGCCATGGCGCGGAATTGGTGCGCGAGCGACTGGCGGCGGATGACCTGAATTTCGTGCTGCAGAGCGAACAACTGGGCACCGGCCATGCCGTGGCTCAAGCGCTGCCGGCGTTGAGCGCCGAGCGTGTGCTGATTCTCTACGGTGATGTGCCGCTGATCGAAGTGGAAACCCTGCAGCGTCTGTTACAGCAGGTCAGCGAACAGCAACTTGGCTTGCTCACGGTCAATCTGAACGACCCAACTGGCTACGGCCGCATCGTGCGTGATGAGCAGGGTGTGGTGAAGGCCATCGTCGAGCACAAGGACGCCAGCGCCGAGCAGCGCCTGATCCGTGAAGGCAACACCGGCATTCTCGCCGTCCCAGGGAAAAAACTGGGCGACTGGCTCGGTCGTCTGTCCAACAGCAACGCCCAGGGTGAGTACTACCTGACGGACGTAATCGCCATGGCCGTAGCCGATGGCCTGGTGGTCGCCACCGAACAGGCGGCTGACGAGATGGAAGTGCTGGGAGCCAACGATCGCATCCAACTTTCGCAGCTGGAGCGCCACTATCAGTACCGCGCCGCGCGCCGCTTGATGGTGCAGGGCGTAACCCTGATCGACCCGGCGCGTTTCGACCTGCGCGGTGAAGCCACGGTAGGTCGTGATGTGTCGATCGATATCAACGTAATCCTCGAAGGCCAGGTGGTGATCGAAGATGGCGTGCAGATCGGGCCGAACTGCGTGATCAAAAACTCGATCCTGCGCAAAGGCGCCATCGTCAAAGCCAACAGCCATCTGGAAGGTGCCGAAGTGGGTGAGGGTGCCGATTGCGGTCCGTTCGCTCGCCTGCGTCCAGGTTCGGTGCTGGGCGCCAAAGCCCATGTGGGTAACTTCGTCGAGCTGAAGAACGCCAAGCTGGGGGAAGGCGCCAAGGCTGGCCATTTGAGCTACCTAGGCGACGCCGAAATCGGCGCGCGGAGCAATATCGGCGCCGGCACCATCACCTGCAATTACGACGGCGCCAACAAGTTCAAGACCGTACTGGGTGAGGACGTGTTTATCGGCTCCAACAGCGCCCTGGTCGCTCCGGTGACGCTGGGTGATCGCGCCACCACCGGTGCCGGCTCGGTGATTACTGGTGATGTGCCGGATAACACCCTGGCCGTTGGGCGCGCTAAGCAGCGCAATATCGAAGGCTGGAAGCGCCCAGTGAAAATCACCAAGTAGGCTGCTTTGGCTGCTGTGTGAGCAGCAACACAAAAGGTGGCTCTGCCGCCTTTTGTCGTTTTCAGGCTTGACGAAAAAGCTTCATTAGGTTTTGATTCGCGCCAATATCTTTCGAATCGAAACTTAGCATGTCGAAACGCAACACTCCGCAGCGACGCCACACCATTCTTGCCCTGCTCGCCGAGCAAGGCGAGGTGAGCGTGGACGAGTTGTCGAAGGCGTTCGCCACCTCGGAAGTGACCATTCGCAAAGACCTCGCCGCCCTCGAAAAGAGCGGCCTGCTGCTGCGTCGTTACGGCGGTGCAGTACCCATGCCGCAAGAGCTGATCAGCGATATCCAGCCGATCTCTCAGTACAAGCAGGCCATCGCCCGTGCCGGGGTGGCGCGCATTCGCGAACATGCGCGGATCATTATCGACAGCGGCACCACCACCGCGGCGATGATCCCGCAGCTAGGCCACAAGCCTGGTCTGGTGGTGATGACCAACTCGCTGAATGTGGCCCGCGCCATCAGCGAGCTGGAGCACGAGCCGGTATTGTTGATGACCGGCGGCACCTGGGACCCGCATTCCGAGTCGTTCCAGGGCCAGGTCGCTGAGCAGGTGCTGCGCTCTTACGATTTCGACCAGTTGTTTATTGGCGCCGATGGCATCGACCTGAACCGTGGCACCACCACTTTCAATGAATTGCTCGGGCTAAGCCGAGTGATGGCGGATGTGGCGCGTGAAGTGGTGGTGATGGTCGAGAGCGACAAGATCGGCCGCAAGATTCCTAACCTGGAGCTGCCCTGGAGCGGTATCCATACCCTGATAACCGACGAACGCCTCAGCCCTGAGGCGCGTGAACAATTGACCGAGCGCGGCATCAAGCTGATTTGCGCGGCTGTTGAAGCTTAAGGAGAAGATTATGTGTGGCATCGTAGGCGCAGTCGCCGAACGCAATATCACCGCTGTGCTGGTTGAAGGCCTCAAGCGCCTGGAATACCGCGGCTACGACAGCGCCGGCGTGGCGCTGCTGACGGATAAAGGCGACCTCGACCGTCGCCGCCGCGTGGGCAAGGTCAGCGAGCTGGAAAGCGCACTAAGTGCCGAGCCGTTGGCCGGTCGCCTGGGTATCGCGCACACCCGCTGGGCCACCCACGGTGCGCCAAGCGAGCGCAATGCCCACCCACACTTCTCTGGCCATGATCTGGCAGTGGTGCACAACGGCATCATCGAGAACCACGAAGAACTGCGTGCCCAGCTCAAGGGGCTGGGTTACGTGTTCAGCTCCGATACCGACACCGAAGTGATTGTGCACCTGCTCGACCACAAGCTGAAAACTCAGCCGGACCTGACCGCAGCACTGAAAGAGGCGGTCAAGGAATTGCATGGTGCCTACGGTCTGGCGGTTATCAGCGCCAAGCAACCAGATCGCCTGCTCGCCGCTCGTAGCGGCAGCCCGCTGGTGATCGGCCTGGGCCTGGGTGAGAACTTCCTTGCCTCCGACCAGCTGGCTCTGCGTCAGGTCACCGACCGCTTTATGTACTTGGAAGAAGGCGATATCGCCGAAATCCAGCGCGACAGCGTGCAGATCTGGGATGTATCCGGCCAGCCGGTGGTACGCGAGAGCGTGCAATACCACGAAGGTGCGGAAGCCGCTGACAAGGGCGAGTACCGCCACTTTATGCTCAAGGAAATCCATGAGCAGCCCAAGGTCGTACAGCGCAATCTGGAAGGCCGTCTGGGTTCCGATCACGTGCTGGTTCAGGCTTTCGGTCCGCAAGCCGCCGAGCTGTTCGCCAAGGTGCGCAACGTGCAGATCGTTGCCTGCGGCACCAGTTATCACGCCGGTATGGTCGCCCGTTACTGGCTGGAAGGTCTTGCTGGGATTCCTTGCCAGATCGAAGTGGCCAGCGAGTTCCGCTACCGCAAGGTGGTGGTGCAGCCGGACACCCTGTTTGTCAGCATCTCCCAGTCCGGCGAAACCGCCGACACCCTGGCAGCCCTGCGCAATGCCAAAGAGCATGCGCCTGGCCAGGGCGGTTACCTGGCCAGCCTGGCGATTTGCAACGTTGGCATCAGCTCGCTGGTGCGTGAATCTGACCTGACCCTGCTGACCCAGGCCGGCCCGGAAATCGGAGTGGCTTCAACCAAGGCCTTCACCACCCAGCTGGTCGCGCTAATGCTGCTGACCCTGTCCCTCGGCCAGGTGCGTGGCACTCTGGATAAAGCTCTGGAAGCCGAGCTGGTGGACGAACTGCGCCGCCTGCCAACCCGCCTGGGCGAAGCCCTGGCCATGGACAGCGTGGTCGAGAAAGTCTCCGAATTGTTCGCCGAGAAGCACCACAGCCTGTTTCTCGGCCGTGGCGCGCAGTATCCGGTGGCGATGGAAGGCGCGCTCAAGCTCAAGGAAATTTCCTATATCCACGCCGAAGCCTACCCGGCTGGCGAGCTTAAGCACGGCCCGCTGGCGTTGGTCGACAGCGATATGCCGGTGGTCACCGTGGCGCCGAACAACGAGCTGCTGGAAAAGCTCAAATCCAACCTGCAGGAAGTGCGCGCCCGTGGCGGCGAGCTGCTGGTGTTTGCCGACGAGCAGGCCGGCATGAGCAATGGCGAGGGCACCCATGTGGTGAACATGCCGCACATCCACGACGCCCTGGCGCCGATCCTCTACACCATTCCGCTGCAGCTGCTGTCCTACTACGTCGCTGTGCTCAAGGGCACCGACGTCGACCAGCCGCGTAACCTGGCCAAGAGCGTAACGGTTGAGTAAGCAGGAGCCAGCTGATGCGGCGTGAAGATATAAAGAGCAAGCAGGCTCAGGGCGTGCTCTTTGATACCCATATCATCGTCAACCCGGCCAATACCCGGGAATGGATCGTGCTGTTGAAGAAAGGCGCGGGCACCAGCTTCTTTCTGGTCGATGACCAGGAGCAGGTGGAGTCCTTCGCTGATCTCAATGGTCTGATCGAAGAGCTGCGCCTACTCGGCATAAAGGGCGCGGAGATTCATCTCTAAGCCCTGCCGTTCACCCGAGGCACTTATGCCTATTCGCTATGCGAGAAGCCTGACCGGTCGTACGCGCAGTGTCGCAGCCAATCGGCATCTGGGTTTTGCCCTGGCTTTCGTTGCAGGAGCGATCAATGCCGGCGGCTTTCTTGCCGTGCAGCAATACACCTCGCATATGACCGGCATCGTCTCGGCCATGGCGGACAACATTGCTCTGGGTGCCTATAGCCTGGTGTGGAGTGGTCTCGGCGGTGTGCTGTCATTCCTACTGGGTGCAGCCTGCTCAACGGTGATGATCAATTACTCGCGGCGCCGCCAGCTGCACAGCGAATACGCCCTGCCGTTGCTGCTCGAGGCTGCGCTGTTGCTGTGTTTTGGCTTTCTTGGCGCGTCGCTGGCGCAGATTACCGGCCTGTTCGTGCCGCTGACGGTGATGCTGCTGTGTTTCATCATGGGCCTGCAGAACGCGCTGATTACCAAACTCTCCAGGGCGGAAATCCGCACCACCCATATCACCGGAATCATTACCGACATCGGTATCGAGCTAGGCAAGCTGTTCTATTGGAATCGCACGCGTGGCCCTGATATCGCTCGGGTGATGGCCGACCGCCAACGTTTGCGGGTGCTCAGCCTGTTGGCGCTGTACTTCTTCCTCGGCGGGGTGATCGGCGCACTGGGTTTTAACCACCTGGGTTATATCGCCACCGTGCCGCTGGCCTTGCTGCTGGTGTTATTGGCCAGCGTGCCGGCGCTGGATGATCTGCTGCTGCTCACACGGCGCGTATTGCGTCGATAAGCTTGGCCGACTGCCTGCTGCTTAGTCTTCTGCCGACCTGAACAGGTGGCGATGCTCGGCGTTGTACAGCGCCGAGTCGGCGAACTGTTCGGCGTGCAGCACGCGGCCGACGAGGATCAGCGCGGTGCGGCGAAAGCCCTTGGCGCGCACCTGTTCTTCGATGGTGGCCAGGGTGCCGCTGACCCAATCCTGATCCGGCCAGCTGGCGCGATGGACCACGGCAATCGGGCAGTCCGCGCCGTAATGCGGCAGCAACTCAGTAACGATCTTGCTCAGGTGCACCACGCCCAGGTGGATGGCCATGGTCGCACCGTGGCGCGCCAAGTCGCCCAATGCCTCGCCCTCGGGCATGTTCGACTTGCTCGCATAGCGGGTGAGGATCAGCGTCTGCGACACCTCGGGCAGGGTCAGTTCGCTTTCCAGCAGGGCGGCGCAGGCGGCGGTGGCGGTCACCCCGGGAATGATTTCGAAGGCAATGTTCAGCCGGCGCAGGTGGCGGATCTGCTCGCCAATCGCGCCATACAGCGACGGGTCCCCGGAATGCACGCGGGCCACATCCTGGCCTTTGCCATCGGCCTGGCGGATCAGCTCGATGATTTCATCCAGATGCAGCTCGGCGGTGTTGATCACCTGCTCGGCGCTATGGCCTTCGAGCACCGCTGCCGGCACCAGCGAGCCGGCGTAGAGAATCATCGGGCAGCTGCGCAGCAGGCGCTGGCCTTTGACGGTGATCAGCTCAGGGTCGCCGGGGCCGGCGCCGATAAAATAAACGGTCATGACACATCCTTGGGTGCAAGCGACGCCAGCGCACAGGTGGCGCTGGCGTCGCGGGTTTTCTCACCGAGCAACTGGGCTGGTTGGCCGCTCAGGCGTTCGGCTAGGGCCAGCGCACAGGGTTCAGCGACGGCGGGGCTGCCGGTGGCGGCCAGGGTAAGCGGCGAGCCTTGCACACCGTTCTGATAGGGCTGCAGTTCTTCCGCACTAAAGCAGCTCAGCTGCAAGCCGAGGCGCTCGGCCAGCGCCAGCAGGCCCGGTTCGTCACGTTTGTGCGTGATGCTCGCCAGCCCGGTTAAGTTATCCACAGTCAGCCCTTGTGCGTGCAGGCTGCCTATTAGCACTGTGGATAAGTCCTCTACGCTGCAGCCGCGGCGGCAACCCAGCCCGGCCACCACCTGAACAGCGGCAGCAAAGGGGTTATGAACAGGGCTGGGTATCATCAACAAGGCTCGGTGTGGGCGGCGGCGTAGCTCATCATGGCGACCGGCAACGGTCAACCGCGATTGACCGGCCGCCATGGCCTGCGTAGCCTTGTCGCGTTCGAGGTTCTGCACCCAGCGGGGTGCAGCTAAGAGGGAACAGGGTTGATGCCCTGGCTGCCCCCGCAACTGTGAACGGTCCAAAGCCCTTCGATACACCACTGCCGCCAGGCGGGAAGGTGAAGGGTCGCGCAAGGCGCAGACCGTGAGCCAGGAGACCTGCCTCGTCACGCTTTCGACAACCGGGCGGGGTGATCCGGTGGTGTTGGCTGACGCCTGCGTGGCTGTCATGTCTGTGCCGCCTCCTGCTCGTCTTTCTTTCGACGTCATGCAGGACTCGCCATGCAAACCCTCGCCAAACTTCCCGTCACCATCGTTACCGGCTTTCTCGGCGCCGGCAAAACCACCCTGCTGCGGCATATGCTCGGCCATGCCGACGGGCGGCGTATTGCAGTGATCGTCAACGAGTTTGGCGAGCTGGGCATTGACGGCGAAATCCTCAAGCAGTGTTCCATCGGTTGCAGCGAAGAAGAGGCCAATGGGCGCATCTTCGAACTGGCCAACGGCTGCCTGTGTTGCACCGTGCAGGAGGAATTCTTCCCGGTGATGCGCGAGCTGGTGGCGCGTCGCGGCGAGCTGGACCATATCCTCATTGAAACCTCCGGCCTGGCCCTGCCCAAGCCGCTGGTACAAGCCTTTAACTGGCCGGAAATCCGCAACGCCTGCACGGTGGATGCGGTCATCACCGTAGTCGACAGCCCGGCCGTGGCCGCCGGCACCTTCGCCGCCTTCCCTGATCAGGTCGATGCGCAGCGCAAGCTCGACCCCAATCTCGATCACGAATCGCCGCTGCACGAGTTGTTCGCCGACCAGCTGGCCAGCGCCGACCTGGTGATCCTCAACAAGGCCGACCTGCTCGACGCCGCCGCCCTGGCTGCGGTGCGCGCGGAAGTGGCGGAAGAACTGCCGCCGGCGGTGAAAATCATCGAAGCCCATGGCGGCGAGCTGCCGTTGGACGTGCTGCTGGGCCTGAACTGCGAGACCGAGCTGCATATCGAGGGGCGCAAGACCCACCATGATCTGGAAGGCCATGAAGACCACGATCACGACGAATTCGCCTCGTTCCACGTGGAACTGCCTGAAGCCGAGGAAGCGCGTTTGCTGCAAGCGCTGAAGGAGGCGGTCAGCAAACACGGCATTCTGCGCATCAAGGGTTTTGCGGCGATTCCCGGCAAGCCGATGCGCCTGCTGTTGCAAGGCGTTGGCCAGCGTTTCGACAAACACTTCGACCGCGCCTGGCAGGCCGATGAGCCGCGCATCACCCGCCTGGTGGTGATTGGCCAGACGTTGAATCAGGCCACTATCGAAGCCGAGCTTAACGCCGCGCTGGCAGGCTAAGCCCGCATGCACCTGCTGCGCACCCAGCCCGGCAGCCAGCTGCCGGTCGACAGCATTGCCGACCTTGGCCAGACCCCAGCCGAGCTGGTGATTCTGTGCACCGGCGATTCACATCTGTCGTTGCTGGCTGAAGTGGCGCGGCAGCTGCCGGCGGATTACCCCAGCCTGCGCCTGGCCAGCCCGGCGCAGCTGAGCAATCACGCTTCGGTGGATCTCTACGTCGAGCAGGTGTTGCAGCATGCCAAGGTCATCCTGATTTCCGTGCACGGCGGCGTCAGTTATTGGCGTTACGGCATCGAGCGGCTGGTCGAGTTGGCCGAGCGCGGTGCGCAGGTGATTATGGTGCCGGGTTGCGACAACCCTGATCCGGAGCTGATGGCCTTGAGCACTGTGCCAGTGACCGAGGCTGAGCGGCTTTGGCAGTTTCTCCGCCAGGGCGGTGCAGGCAATGCGCTGCAGCTGTTTAACTGCATCGCCAGCCAGTGGCTGCAGCGCGAGTATTCTTGGGTAGAACCGCAGCCGCTGCCGCGCGTGGGCCTGTATCACCCGCACTTGGCCAATCCGAGCCTGGCCGATTGGCAAGCCAACTGGCAGGTTGATGCGCCGGTGGCGGCGCTGCTGTTCTACCGCACCCAGGTGCAGGCGGCGAATACCGGGTTTATCGATGTGTTCTGCCAGCGTTTGCAGGCCCAGGGCCTTAATCCGCTGCCGATTGCCGTGGCCAGCCTTAAAGAGGCGGCTTGCCTGGCCCAGGTCGAAACCTGGCTGGACGAGACTGACACTGCGCTGATCATCAACACCACCGCATTCGCTTTATCCAACCCGGAAGCGCCGAGCGCACGGCCCTTTCGCCGTGATATCCCGGTGCTGCAAGCCATTTGCTCGCTGGACAACCACGGACAATGGCAGGCCAATGCCCAGGGCCTAGGCGGTCGCGACCTGGCCATGCACATCGTGCTGCCCGAGCTGGACGGCCGCCTGATCACCCAGCCGATCAGCTTTAAGGGCTTGGCCTGGCGCAGCGAGCGTAGCCAGAGCGATGTGGTCTGTTACCAGCCCCATCTGCCGGGGATGGATTTCGTCGCCGAGCTGGCGCGCAACTGGATTGCCCTGGCGCACAAAGCCAACGCTGACAAGCGCATCGCCCTGGTGCTGGCCAACTACCCGACCCGCGATGGGCGCATCGGCAATGGCGTCGGCCTGGATACCCCGGCGGCGGCGCTGAATATCCTCAAGGCCCTGCAAGAGCAGGGCTACCCGGTGGATAACCTGCCGGTGAGCGGCACTGCACTTATCCACAGTCTGCTCGGCGGGGTGACTAATGACCTCGATAACCTCGACCTGCGCCCCTGTGCGCAAAGTCTGGCGCTGGCCGACTACCTGGCTTTTTTTCACAGCCTGCCGCTGGCCAACCAGCAGGCGGTGCTGGCGCGCTGGGGCAGCCCGGAGCACGACCCGATGTTCCGCAGTGGTCGGTTGATGATCGCCGGCCTGCGCTTTGGCCTGACCTTTGTCGGCATCCAGCCGGCCCGCGGTTATCAGGTAGACGCAGCGGCGGTGTATCACGATCCCGATCTGGTGCCGCCGCACGGCTACCTGGCGTTTTATTGCTGGATTCGTACGGCATTTGCGGCGAACGCCGTCATACACGTAGGAAAACACGGCAATCTGGAATGGCTGCCGGGCAAGAGCGTTGGCCTGTCCGAGCAGTGCTGGCCGAACGCGATTCTCGGCCCGCTGCCGAATATCTACCCCTTTATCGTCAACGATCCGGGCGAGGGCGCCCAGGCCAAACGCCGTACCCAGGCGGTGATCATCGACCATCTGATGCCGCCGCTGACCCGTGCGGAAAGTTACGGCCCGCTGCGCGATCTGGAGCGCCTGGCCGACGAATACTACGAAGCCAGCCAGCTCGACCTGCGCCGCGCCGCCGAGCTGCGTGGCGAGATTCTGCTCAAGGTGCGCGAGGCCAGCCTCGATCGCGAGCTGGGTCTGCAACTCAACGCAGACCCCAATAGCTGGCTGCCGCAGCTCGATGCCTACCTGTGTGATTTGAAGGAATCGCAGATCCGCGATGGTTTGCATGTATTCGGTGAATCACCGGCCGGCAAGCTGCGCCGCGACACCCTGCTGGCGCTGTTGCGTATTCCCCGTGGCGACGGCCAGGGCGGCAACGCCAGCCTGCTGCGCGCCCTGGCCCACGATCTGGAACTGGACTTCGATCCGCTCGATTGCGAGATGGCCGCGCCTTGGCAGGGCGCGCGCCCGGCAGTGTTGCAGAGCCTGAGCGATGACAGCTGGCGCAGTGCCGGAGATACCCGTGAACGCTTGGAACTGCTGGCCTTGCAGCTGATTAGCGCGGCGGATTTTGAGTCCGTGGGTGCAGAAAGTACCCAGGTGCTGCAGCGTTTGCGTGAGCAGATCGCGCCGTTGCTGGATGCCTGTGGCCTGGCAGAAATGCACGCCCTGCTGGCGGCGCTAAGCGGGCGTTTTGTTCCCGCCGGGCCCAGCGGCGCGCCGAGTCGCGGGCGGCTGGATGTGCTGCCCACCGGGCGCAACTTCTACAGCGTCGATGTGCGCAACCTGCCGACGCCGACCGCCTGGCGCATCGGCGTGCAGGCGGCGGACCGTCTGCTGGAGCGCCATCTGCAGGACCATGGCGACCACCTGCGTCAGCTCGGCCTGTCGATGTGGGGCACCGCGACCATGCGCACCGGTGGCGACGACATGGCCCAGGCCTTGGCGCTGCTCGGTGTGCGCCCGGTGTGGCAGGCCGGCAGCCAGCGCGTCGAACGCTTTGAAGTGTTGCCGCTGGCGCAACTCGGCCGCCCACGGGTGGACGTGACCCTGCGCGTGTCCGGGTTCTTCCGCGATGCCTTTAGCAACCTGATCCGCCTGTTCGACGACGCGGTACAGGCGGTGGTTGATCTCGATGAGCCGGAAGAGATGAACCCGCTGTCGGCGCGGGTCTGGCGCGAATCCCTTACCCTGCAGGACAGCGGCCTGGATGAAGCCGAGGCGCGTAAGCAAGCCGGCTGGCGGGTGTTCGGCTCTAAGCCCGGTGCCTATGGCGCGGGCGTGCAGAACGCCATCGAAGAACGCCTGTGGCAAACCCGCGAAGACCTCGCCGAGGTCTATCTGAATTGGGGCGGCTACGCCTACGGCACCCACAGCGAAGGCACCCCGGCGCGCGCGCAGTTCGCCGAGCGCCTGGAGCAGATGCAGGCGGTGCTGCACAACCAGGACAACCGCGAGCACGACATTCTCGATTCCAACGACTACTACCAGTTCCAGGGCGGCATGCTCGCGGCCGTGGAAACCCTGCGCGGCGCCAAGGTGGCCAGCTACCACGGCGACAACAGCCAGCCGGACACGCCGCGTATCCGCACCCTGAAGGAAGAACTCAATCGCGTGGTGCGCGCTCGCGCGGCCAATCCCAAGTGGATCGACGGCATGAAGCGCCACGGCTACAAGGGCGCGTTCGAACTGGCGGCGACCATCGACTACCTGTTCGCCTTCGATGCCACCAGTGAGCTGGTCGATGACCACCAGTACGCGTTACTCACCGATGCCTATCTGCTCGACAAAGACACCCGCGACTTTATCCAGCAACACAACCCCGGCGCCCTGCAGGACATCCTCGAACGCCTGCTCGAAGCCCAGCAACGCGGCCTCTGGCAAGATCCCGGCGAGTACCGCGAAGCCCTGGAAAATCTGCTGATTGATAGCGAGGAAAGCTGATGCAGGTGCCGCGCTGTTTATTCTCCCCTCGCCCATTTATGGGAGAGGGGCCGGGGGAGAGGGTAAGTCGTTTTGCCGTCTCCCCAACCCTCTCCCGCAAGCGGGAGAGGGAGCTAAAGCAACCCGCATACGCAGGATATAGCCATGACCGATAGCCACTTTCCCCTCGCTGCCGTGGTCGCCGCCGATGACCTGAAACTTGCGCTGTGTCTGGCGGCCATCGATCCGGCGATTGGCGGTGTGCTGATCGAAGGGCCGCGCGGTATGGCCAAATCGACCCTGGCCCGTGGCCTGGCCGATCTGCTGGCCAGCGGCACCTTTGTCACCCTGCCGCTGGGCGCGAGCGAGGAGCGCATCGTCGGCACCCTCGATCTGGACGCTGCGCTGGGCGAGGGCCGCGCGCAGTTTTCTCCCGGCCTGTTGGCCAAGGCCAATGGCGGCGTGCTGTATGTCGATGAGGTCAATCTGCTGCCCGATCATCTGGTCGACCTGCTGCTGGATGCCGCCGCCAGCGGGGTCAACCATATCGAGCGCGATGGCATCTCCCATCGGCATGCCGCGCGCTTTGTGCTGATCGGCACGATGAACGGCGAGGAGGGCGAGCTGCGCCCGCAGCTGCTCGATCGCTTCGGTCTTAACCTGACCCTGGACGCCCAGCCGCAACCGGCCCAGCGCGCCGAAATCGTCCGCCGCCGCCTGGCCTTTGATGCCGATCCGCAGGCGTTTCTGCAGCGCTGGCAGGTGCAGCAGGATGAGCTGCGTGAACGTTGCCAGAGCGCCCGTGCGCGGCTGGCGGCGATTCCACTGGATGACGCCGCTCTGGAGCAGATCAGCCAGCGCTGTTTCGCCGCCGCCGTCGATGGTCTGCGCGCCGATTTGGTCTGGCTGCGCGCCGCCCGTGCGCATGCCGCCTGGCGCGGTGCCGAACACATTGAATCTGTGGATATCAATGCGGTGGCAGACTTCGTGCTGCGTCACCGTCGCCGGCAGAATCCGCCGCCTGTCGCACAACCGCCACAACCCCAGTCGCAATCTCAGCCCAGCAGCGATAAGCCCAGCGAGCAGCCGCAAGGCGAAGGCCAGTGGGGCGAATTACCCGCCCAGGCGCAAAGCCTCGGCGAACGGCGTGAACCGCCGCGCTGGGCAAAAAAGCCCTAGGCATCCGCCCGCGCACAGCCCCAGGCGCGGATGCCCGGGCCGCTCCCGGCAAATTAGGCAATGGTCGCAACGGTGCCAGTCGCAGTGGCGCGACGGGTCGTATCGACTGGCCGGCGAGCCTGCTTAAAGGCCGCCCGCGCAGCCGGCAGGATCTGCTGTTGCGTCCACGCAGCAGCAAGCCGTCAGAGCTCTGGCTGGTAATAGTCGACGCCTCGGCCTCGACCCGTCGCCATGGCGCGCTGAGCAAGGCCAAGGGTTTGCTCAGTGAAGTGTTCGAGCAGGCACGTCGGCAACGCGCGCGCCTGGCCGTGCTGCACGCCACCGGCCGCCAGGCGCAATGGTTGTGGCAGGGACAGAAAGCCTCCCAGGCATTGCAAGATTGGCTCGCCGAGCTGGGCGCGGGCGGCGGCACGCCGTTGCTGGCTGCCATACATCAGGCCGCCGACTGGCAGGCGCGGCGCCAGCGGTTGCATCCGGCCGAGCGTCAGCGTGTGTTGATCATCACCGATGGCCGTTTGCGCGACTGGCCGGCGTTAACCCCGAGCGCCTGCCCGGCGCTGCTGGTGGATATCGAAAGCGCGCCGATCCGTCTCGGCCGCGCGCGCCAATTGGCCGTCGAGTTGGGTGCCGACTACCGACATATTGATTCGCTGCCGGTTGTAGCCGGCAGCCTGGAGACTGCCTTATGAAAACCCTGTTGATAATCGGCATCGGTGCCGGCGACCCGGACTACTTGACCGTGCAGGCGATCAACGCGCTCAACCGCACGGACGTGTTCTTTCTGATGGACAAGGGCAGCGCAAAGGACAGCCTGATTGGCCTGCGCAAGACCATCTGCGAGCGCTTTATCCTGGGCCGCGATTACCGCTTTGTCAGCGCCGACTGCCCGGAGCGGGTGCGCGATGTGCCGGACTATCGCGGCAGCGTGGTCGACCTCAATCAGGACAAGCAGCAGGTGTTCGAGGGCATGATTCGCGAGCAGATGCGCGATGGCGAAACCGGCGCATTTCTGGTCTGGGGCGACCCGGCGCTGTACGACAGCACCCTGCGCATCGTCGAACAGATAGTTAGCAACAGCAGCGAACAGATTGAATACGAGGTGATCCCCGGCATCACCAGCCTGCAAGCCCTGGCGGCCAAGCATAAGGTCTGCTTTAACAGCATCGGCCAGGCCTTCCAGATCACCCCGGCGCGGCGCCTGGCCGAAGGCGGTTTTCCTGAGGGGCTGGACAGCGTGCTGGTGATGCTCGACGCCCAGGACACCTACCAGCGCTTTGCCGACCAGGCCATGCAGATCTACTGGGGCGCCTATATCGGCACCCCGGATGAAGTGCTGATCGCAGGCCCGCTAAGTGAGGTCGCCGAAGCCATCCGCACCCGCCGCGCCGAACTGCGCGAGCAGCATGGGTGGATTATGGATAGCTATCTGTTGCGGAAGCTGGGAAAGGAGAGTGCTTGAGGGATTGGTGGACAAGCGAAGCGTTGTCCACCATAGATTTCCTCGGGGCGTTTACTAACCTATTTGTTCTATCTTCACTGAGTCAAATTTAATATCGCCATCTATTTTTGTTATTGAGATGCAGGATTTTTTTAAGAATTTGCTCTCTCTTCCTAACCATCTACATATCTCGGCTTTTTCATCTTCTACCAATATTTCATCATTGAAATATTGGTATGAGAGTAAGTCTTGTGTCATGCCTGCTGCTAAGTCAGCTAAGCTTAAAAGGTCTGTAAAGTGTCCAGGTTTCTCAAAGGTTTTTGCAAATCCAAATAGCGGATAACTCTTGTCGGTAAATTCTGATAGAAATCGAATGAAATGTTGTTGTGATTGGCTAAAATTTCCTTTTTTGCCTTCTTCATTTATTTTGTCAGTATCGCTTTGCCAAAGTATTTTATGTGCGTTAGTAGTTGTCAGGTCGAGTAGCAAAACAATTATGCAGTATATCCTATACATTCTTTCAAGCTTTTGGTGACTCCAGTCTCCGCCAGAATCTATTTGTTTTGAAAGCTGAAGAAGATTGTTTTTAGCTCCTGTTTTATCAGCAGCAAAAACACTCTTAATGTTGTTATCTATGCAGACCGTAAGAATAAGGCCATGGATATATTGGTCAGCGATTTTTAGATAGTCTTTTATAGATCTTTTTAGCGGGCCGAAAGAGATATCTTTATACGATATCTCTTTTTCTCCAAGAGAGTGTGATTCGCGAAATAGCATAGATTCTTTTTCAAAAACTGATGACTTGTCGCCGGACATCAAGAGAAAAGAGTACGTACTAAATCTTGCGCCTTTATGGTCGCCGCTGTAGTCAGAAAATATATATATGGAGCTGTCTTCTTCGAAATTAGGTAGTTTTTCAAAGCCTTCAAGTTGAATTGCTAGGTGTTTTAAATAGGTGGCCCAATCTTCATTGAATTTACTAAGCTTGAAGGGGCCGCTCTTGAAAGGCTCAGCTAAAAAAGGTTTTCTACGATTGCTCACAATACCAAGCCCATCATTTGTTCTATTCGATAGGGCGTTACTTTACGGCATTATTTTCCTGATGGATTCCGTTGTCCGAAGGATAACTCCGCGGCGTATACACCCACTCCCCACCCTCGGTACGGGGGAAGCGGCAGGTCTGGCTGGAGCCGATAATCACCAACGTGCGCATATCGACCATTTCTGGGGTGAGTTCGCCCAAGGTTAGGGTGCGCAGGGTTTCGCCGGGGCGGCCGATATCGCGGCCGAGCACCACCAGGGTTTCCGGCGTGCGTTGCTGGCGTAGAATGTCTAGCGCGCTGCCGAGCTGCCAGGGGCGGGCTTTGGAGATGGGGTTGTAGAAGGCCATCACCAGGTCGGCGGCGGCGGCGTGGGCCAGGCGTTTTTCGATAATCGCCCAGGGCTTGAGGTTGTCCGATAGGGAGATCAGGCAGAAGTCGTGGCCCAGTGGTGCGCCTGCTTTGGCGGCGGTGGCCAGCGCAGCGGAAACGCCGGGGAATACCTGTAGATCGACGCGCTGCCATTCTGCGTCGACCGATTCATGCAGGGCTTCCAGCACGGCGGCGGCCATGGCGAACACGCCAGGGTCGCCGGACGACACCACCACCACGCGCCGGCCGCTGGCGGCCAGCTCAAAGGCATGGCGGGCTCGCTGCATTTCCTCGCGGTTATCGGTGCAGTGACGCACCTGCTCCGGGCGCAGTGGGCCGGCCATCTTGATATAGGTTTCGTAGCCGAGCAGGTCTTGCGCCTCATCCAGCGCCTGGCGCGCGGCGGGCACCATAAATTCGGCGGCACCGGGGCCGAGGCCGATCACGGTCAGGCGGCCTCGCGGGCGGCCGAGTTGGTTGGCGTCGATCGGTGCGGCGGCCAGCAGCAGGCGCAGGTTGGCGTGCTGGCTATGCAGCGGCGGCAGCTGCGTGGCGTCGTCGACAAAGCGCAGCGGCAAGTTGAGCTGCGCGGCGGCGGCGTGCAGCTCGGCTTTGGCCATCAGTTCCGGCGCGGCCAGCAGGCAGGCCAGGCTCTGCGGTGCCAGGTTGCTGGTTTGCAGTGCCTGCTGCAGTTCGCTAAGTAAATCGGCGTTGGCCTGTTCGACCCACACGGCCACTTGCTGGGGGTGGATCAGCAGTTCATCGGCATTGGCCGCGCGGCTGTGCGGGCTAATGTGGATAACCCGGTTGGCCTGGTTATCCACAGGCAGCTTGGCCTGGGCCAGCCAGGGCGCGTCGCCCTCAATCCGCACGGCCTGGCCGCCGAGCAGGTCGCTGACAAAGCCTTTGCCTTGCTCAAGATCGGCCAGCATATAGCCGGCCGGCGGCTCCAGCAGGCAGGTGCCAAAACGCAGTTCGCCGCTGGTGGTGATCGCCGCGCTGACCTGCAGGTGCGCAGCAATCTCCCGCGCCATCCGGTTAACCCCGCCCAGGCCGCCGAGCAGCGGCACTACCGCGCTGCCATCTTCGGCCACGGCCAGCACGGGCGGTTCGCTGTCTTTCTCGCCGAGCACGGCGGCCAGGCTGCGAATCACGATACCGGCGGCGCACAGGACGATCAGCGGCGTACCGGTGCGGTAGAGCGCACGCAGGTTATCGCCAAAGTCCTCATAGGTCCGTTCAACGTCCGCCACCCGGCTGTGCAGGCCGTAGATCTCGGCCTCTGGATAAAGCACCTGGATACGCCGCGCGCAAGGCAGGGCGGAGGGGCCGAGGATGATGATGGCGGGAGCGGCGGTCATAAGGTGTTCCATAGTGGGCGGGGCGCGGTGGACGGATCAACCGCGCCATTTCTCGCCGGGGATGACGATCATCGAGAAGTAGGGCGAGGACATCGGCTCCACTTCATCCAGCGGCACGATGCGCTGGTTGCCCATGGTCGCGCGCTCGACGTAGTGCGCGCGCTGGTCGATACCCAGCTCCTGCAGCACGCGGCGGACTTTCTCGAAGTTGCGCCCCAACTTCATCACCACAGCAGCTTCGGCATCGCGCAGGCGCTGCTTGAGTTCGTCTTCGGGGAGCACGCCGGAGAGCACGCTTAACGATTGGTTGCGGTATACCAGCGGGGTGCCGAGCACCGAGGCGCAGCCGAGCATGGAGCACACGCCGGGCACCACCTCTACGTCGTACTGGCCGGCCAAACGGTCGTGCAGGTACATGTAGGAGCCGTAGAAAAACGGGTCGCCTTCGCAGATAACTGCTACGTCTTGGCCAGCGTCCAGGCGGGCAGCGATCTGCACCGCGCAGGTGTCGTAGAAGTCGCTGATCACATCTTCATAGCTGAGCGGCGCGGCGAGTTTTTCCGTGGTCACCGGGTACACCAGCGGCAGGCGCTGCTGGGTGTCGGTCAGGTGCTGTTCGATGATGCCGAAGGCGTTGCCGCCATGGCCTTTATTGGCTTTAGCCTTGGCCACAAAGTAGCCGACCACCGCTGCCGATTGCAGCAAACGCAGGGCTTTGAGGGTGATCAGCTCCGGGTCGCCGGGGCCGACGCCGATGCCAAGCAGACGGCCTTTTTGCACGCTCATCACTCCACCTCCGTGGCCAGGGCGTTGACCGCTGCCACCGCCATAGCGCTACCGCCACGGCGGCCGCGCACGATCACATAGGGCACGCCACGGCTGTCGGCGGCGAGGGCGTCCTTC
This sequence comes from Pseudomonas sp. 9AZ, assembly GCF_902506525.1. NCBI lineage: Bacteria > Pseudomonadati > Pseudomonadota > Gammaproteobacteria > Pseudomonadales > Pseudomonadaceae > Pseudomonas > Pseudomonas sp. 9AZ. The sequence continues at coordinate 1,876,944 of NZ_LR733840.1, read as the reverse complement.
GATTCCGCCGCGCCGATAAAGCCCACCGGCATGCCGATAATCAGCGCCGGTTTCGGTGCGCCGGCGTCGAGCATTTCCAGCAGGTAAAACAGCGCGGTGGGGGCGTTGCCGATCACCACCACGCTGCCTTCCAGGTGCTCGCGCCAATGTTCCAATGCGACTGCCGAACGGGTATTGCCCAGTGCGCGGGCCTGCTCAATCACGCCGTCGTTATGCAGCGTGCAGATCACCGGGTTGTTGGCGGCCAGGCGCGGGCGGGTGATGCCTTCGGCGACCATCCGCGCATCGCAGAGAATCGCCGCACCTTTGGCCAGCGCGGCGCGGCCGGCGGCACCGGCGCCGGGGGAGAAGCGCAGGTCCTGCACCACATCGACCATGCCGCAGGCGTGGATAACCCGCACGGCAAGCTTTTCCAGATCAGCCGGAATGGCGCTTAGGTCAGCCTCGGCGCGGATGGTGGCGAAGGACTGGCGGTAGATTTCCTGGCCGTCGCGGATGTACTCAAGCATCACTGTTTCCTGTTGCGCAGTGGGCGGCGAACCAGTCGCCGGCCTCGTCGATAGTCATGGCGCTGGCCAGCAGCTGACCGAAACCGGCCGCCTCGGGCGTGCGTTGATAAAGCTGGTAATGCCCGGCGCTGCTGGCCAGCAGGGTAAAGGGCGCGGTGTGCGCGGCGGCGCAGGAGCGTGGGCAGGCGCTGAGATGCACCTGCGGCCGCGCTGTGCTGGCGCGCAGGCGCTTGACGAGCAGCAAGGCGTCGGCTTTGCTGTCGGCCAGGCCCTTGGCGCAGGCGGTTGACCCGGTGCAGGCGATCAGATTGCTAAGTGGTTCCTGCGCATCGATCAGCAGGCCCAGTTCGCCCAGTGCGTGCAGCAGGTTGTCTGCCGAGTGCTCTGGGATATTCGGCAGCAGCAGACCCTGCCAGGGTGTCAGGCGCAGGCTGGCATCGCCGTAGTACTCAGCCAAATCGGCCAGGGCGTTGAGTTGCGCAGCGTCGATTCGGCCCAGACGTGAAGCGGCGGCAACCATGCAAAGGGCGTTTTGCTGCTGTGGATAAATGCCCATCGGCGCGCGTGGGCTGACTGGTTTGTGTTGCCAATCGGTCGGTGGCGCCTGCACGGAAAAGGGCAGGCGCGTTTGCAGTTGTTGCAGCAGTTGGTGGGCGGGAGTCACGCTTAGCAGCTGGCGCATCCGGCTGTGTTCGTTGCCAGCCAGATCGAGGAACAGTCTGAGTAGCTGTTCCACCAGCGGCACGGCTTGCTCAACGTCGACCACGCCCAGCGGCGTGTCAGTCGGGCAGCCAGCCAGGCCAAACGCCAGTCGTGCAGGCGTGCCCGGCAGTGCGCTTAGCCAGACATCGTGAGGGTGTTCGAGCATCGCCAGGGCTTCGCCGCCGTCCAGCTGAATGGCGAACTTGGCCGACAGTCCATGCAGCGCCGGGGTGGTTTGCAGCAGGTCGAGCAGCGCGGCGGCCAGTGGGCGGGTGTCGAGCAGGGCCTGCGGGTCGAGGCCTGCGGCGGGGCTGAGCAGCAGGTTGCGCACATCGTCGGCAGCCGGGTTGCTCGGGCCAAGGCCGGCAGCCAGCAGGCGCTCTATCAACTCGGCTTGCTGGCCGGGCAATACGCCGCGAATCTGCAGATTGCTGCGGTTGGTCAGCTCCAGCACGCCGTTGGCGCAGCGCTCGGCCGCCTCGGCGATGGCGCGAGCCTGCTGACTTCTGAGTACGCCGCCGGCCAGCTTGACCCGGCAGATGCCGCCATCCAGCGCTTGGACGATGCGCAGCAGGCCGGGGCACGCGCTAGGGCGTGGGTCGGGCAGGTCGGCGGAGGTTGGACGGTCGTGCAAAAAGGGTCACCAACAACAAAGACGCGGCGACCGAACCAGCGAAACCCGCCCACAGGGGATTTCATGGCATCGGTACACCCCGCCCGATGTTGGCACTCGCGACTAGCGTCGTCGGCAGGTCTCCTGGCTGACAGGTCATCATCTGGCGCGGCCTTCCCAGTTTCCCAGTGGCGCAGTGGCGGCAGACTCGCTGTTTACAGTTGCGGGGGCAGCTCGGTCACGATCAGCGGATCGCTCCGGATTCCCTCTTAGGCCCCTCGCACCATGGCGGTGGGCACCGACGAAGGCTGTATTATGCCCGCTTTGTTTGATGCGCTGACACCCTTGCTCGTCGGGCGGGCGCAGAGGAGTAGGTATGACGGCCTGGTTAACCCTGGTGGGTATCGGTGAAGACGGCTATGCCGGCCTGGGTGAGGCGGCGCGGCTGGCGCTGGGCGAGGCGCAGTGGATTGTTGGCAGCCCACGGCAGCTGGCGCTATTGCCTAGCGACCTGCCAGGGCAGCATGAGCTGTGGCCCAGCCCATTCAGCCTGGAGCCGGTAATGGTGCGGCGCGGGATGCCGGTGTGTGTGCTGGCCAGCGGTGATCCACTGTTCTATGGCGTTGGCGCGAGCCTGGCGCGGCAGCTGCCGGCGGATGAATTGCGGGTGTTCTCTGCGCCCTCATCCGTCTCACTGGCTGCTGCTCGCCTGGGTTGGCCACTGCAGGACGTGACGGTGCTGTCGCTGGTGGCGCGGCCGTTGGCGGCGCTGCAGGCGCAGATTTTCCCCGGTGCGCGGCTGCTGCTGTTGAGCAATGACGGTGACAGCCCGGCGGCAGTGGCCGAGCTGCTGCGTGAACGTGGTTTTGGCCCCAGCCGTTTGACCGTGCTGGAGCATCTGGGCGGCGATCAGGAACGGCGCATGGATGGTCTGGCCAGTGACTGGGCGCTGCCGCGCGCCGCTGACCTCAATCTGCTGGCAATCGACTGTGTGGCCGCCGCCGATGCGCGTTTGCTGCAGCTAACGCCGGGTTTGCCGGACGACGCCTATCAGCACGACGGCCAGCTGACCAAGCGCGACGTGCGCGCCATTACCCTGGCGCGCCTGGCGCCGCAACCTGGCGAGCTGCTCTGGGATGTCGGCGCGGGCTGCGGTTCCATCGGCATCGAATGGATGCGCACACACCCCAGCTGCCGGGCGCTTGCCATCGAAGCTGACGCTGGCCGTCAGGCGCATATTCAGCACAACCGCGATGCCCTCGGCGTGCCTGGCCTGCAACTGATCGCCGGCCGTGCGCCCGAGGCATTGAGCGGATTGGCCGCGCCGGATGCGATCTTTATCGGCGGCGGGGTGACCATCCCCGGTGTGCTGGAGCAGTGCTGGGCCAGCCTCAAGCCGGGCGGGCGCCTGGTGGCCAATGCCGTGACCCTGCAAAGCGAAGCGGCGCTGGTGGCCTGGCGCGAGCAGGTGGGCGGTGAGCTGACCCGCATCAGCGTGGCCCAGGCGCAGCCCTTGGGCGGTTTCGATACCTGGCGCAGCGCCTTGCCGATTACCTTGCTGGAGGTGCGCAAGCCGTGAGCCCGCGCATCCTGCTGTTGGGCGGCACCACCGAGGCCCTGCGTCTGGCGCGTCGCCTGAGTACTGAAGCGATCTATAGCCTGGCCGGTCTCGGCCGGGTGCCGGATGACTTGCCCTGTCAGGTGCGCGTTGGCGGCTTTGGCGGAGCCGAAGGGCTGGCGGCGTTTATCCGCGAACAGGGCGTCGAACTGCTGCTGGATCTGACCCACCCCTATGCCGCGCAGATCAGCGCCAATGCCGCCCGCGCCGCCGAGTTGAGCGGAATCGCCTGCTGGGCGCTGCGCCGTCCCGGTTGGCAGGCCGGAGAGGGCGATGACTGGCGTGAAGTGGATAACTGGGCCGGTTTGGTCGAAGCCCTGAAGGATTTCCGCCGTCCGCTGTTTACCCTGGGCCGCGAGCCGCTGGAACACCTGCACGAGATACCCCTGCATCAGCACTGGACCGTACGTTGTCTGACGGCCCAGCAAGGCGTGCCGCGTGCCGAGATTATCGGGGCGCGCGGGCCGTTCGCGCTGGACGAGGAACGCGCGCTATTCGCCCGCCTGGGCACCGATGTGCTGATCAGCAAGAACAGCGGCAGCCAGTCCACCGAGCCGAAATTGCAGGTGGCGCGGGAGATGAGCCTGCCGGTGCTGCTGCTGCGCCGGCCGCTCTTGCCGAGTGTGGACCGCGAGTTTGTTAGCCTCGAAGCGCTGACCGAGGCGCTGCAGTTATAGGGCGAGTTGCCCGCCGAGCGGTTGCCCCCCAAGCAAAAAATCCCCTGTTAGACTGCCGCCCCGCTTTGGAGGCCGCCATGACCATGCCCGTTTCGCCCTACGCCCGCATTCTGTTTGTCGGCCCCGACCTGACCGAGGGCTCGTTCGCTGAGCTGCTGCGCCGTCGTCTGGCTGAGCTGCGTGGCGAAGCGGCGCTGGCCGATATCGTCGACACCAGCGCAGGCTATGCGCCGCTCTGGCAGCGCGTGGCTGAGGGCGAGCGGCCGTTGCTGGTGATCGACCTCGAGCCGCAGAGCAGCAGCCCGCACCTCGATTGGCTGCGCAGCGAACTGTGCCAGCAGGCCAACCCTGAGCAACTGTTTGTCGCCAGCGCCATTGGCCAGGCTGAAGGCCTGCCGGTGGAGGCCGCCTGCGCGCTGATCGAGCGCCCCGAGCTGCACCTGCCCTGTGTGGGGGTGGCCGCCGTGCCGGGGCATCACGCCTGGTCGCAGATTCCGCCGCACGCGCAGCGCCTGCTGCTGTGCAACGGCCCGCGCTGTACCCGGCGCGGTGCACTGGACCTGTGGAAAACCCTGCGCCAACGGCTCAAGGCCGCCGGCAAGCTGGAGTGCGAGGGCGGGGTGCATATCACCCGTACACAGTGCCAGTTCCCCTGCGATCTGGGCCCGACGGCCAGTCTCTATCCGGCCGGCGAGTGGTTCCGTGTGCGCGACGAAGCCGAGCTGATCCGCCTGGTCGACGAGCGCCTGGTGGCCGGTCGCGCGGTGCCTGAGCTGCGTATCGATCAGGGCTGAGAAGACCGCTGTAGAGCCATTCGGTAACAGCTAAAAACTTGACGCGGATCGGCCTGAATGGTCATATCCGCGCCGTTTCAGGTGTCTCACGCCGCCGTGCGTGAGGTTAAACGGGAAGTCGGTGCGCCCTTTGGGCTAGTCCGACGCTGCCCCCGCAACGGTAAGCGAGCGAAGTCATCACGATGCCACTGTGCAGTTTCTGCATGGGAAGGCGATGGCTTCATGACCCTCGTAAGCCCGGAGACCGGCCTGATTCTTAGAACCTGTCTACCATCTGCTGCGCGTCGGCACTGCTGCGTTAAAAACAGGCTCGGAATGCTCATGTACAAAAGTACACTCCGCTTCCTTGCCTCTTTTTGCCTTGCATTGCTCTAGCTCGCGGAATCGTAAACAGGTTCTTAGGGATGTTGTGCGCTGCCCGTGATGCAGCGGCAACCCCCAACTGTTTGGCAACCCGCGGTGGGCGGGCGTTGACGCCGATCGTGGGTGCCTGCGCGCCCGTGTTTTGCTGTTGCGCGTTTCCATCGGGATTGCCGTGCCTATCCCTTTTGCGATGGAAGCATCATGGCGCGCTATCCCCTGTCTCAACTCTCTGTTTCCCTTGCCCTGTGCCTGGCCGGTTCGGCTGTGGCGGGCGAATCTCCAGTCAATCTGCCGGCCACGACCGTTCAGGCCAAGGCTGCTGCGGAGGGCGAAAGCGATCTGCATACGCCCAGCAGCAGTGGTTCGCGCTTGGGCCTGAGCGCCCTGCAAACCCCGGCCAGCACCAGCAGCCTGAGCGGCGCGCAGGTGCGCGGACGCAACAACCTCAGCGTGCAGGATGCGGTCACCCGCACCCCTGGCATCAGCAGCATCGGCAGCCCCGGCAATGGCGGCACCGCACTGTCGGCGCGCGGCTTTACCGGGCACAGCGCGACCATGCAGCTGTACGACGGCACCCGCCAGTATGTCGGGGCCGGCACCGTGACCTTCCCGGTCGACACCTGGTCGGTGGAGCGCGTTGACGTGCTGCGCGGCCCGGCCTCGGTTCTCTTCGGTGAAGGCGCGACGGGCGCGGTGATCAACGTGGTGCCGAAAAAGCCGTTTAGCGGCGCCATCAGCAACCAGCTGCGTATCGGCTACGGCAGCGACGACCGTCGCCAGGCCGCGCTGGACAGCGGCGGCTCGCTGAGTGATGCGTTGAGCTACCGGCTCAACCTCAATCAACAGGCCAGCAATGGCTGGGTCGATGATGGCGAGTCGCAGAGCCAGGCGTTGAGCGCGGCCCTGCGCTGGGATGCCAGCGATGCGCTGAGTTTCACCCTGTCCCATGATCAGGGCGATCAGGACCCGCAGCGTTACCTGGGCACACCGCTGGTCGCCGGCCAGTACCGCGAGAGCCTGCGCGAGCGCAATTACAACGTCGATAACGCCGAGATTCGCTACAACGACCAGATCACCCGACTGGTCAGCGACTGGCGCATCAACGATGCCCTGACCGCCAGCAACCAGCTGTACTACATCAAAACCCAACGCTACTGGCGCAATGCCGAGTCCTACCGCTGGCAGCCGGGCGATCAGGTCAAGCGCAGTGACTTCTACGAGATCAAGCACACCCAGGAGCAGGTCGGCGACCGTCAGACCTTCACCTTGGAACACGCTCTGTTTGGCCTGGACAGCCGCAGCGTGGTGGGCGTGGACTACAACCGTATTCACTTCGCCCGTCAGCACGATTTTTCCAGCAGCTTTACTGACAGCGTGCCGCTCGCCGGCAGCGGTGGCGGTCAGTATCAGAGCACCGATCCACTGGGGTACGGCCCGCGCGAACGTAACTTGGCGCGGCAGTTCTCGCTGTTCGCCGAGAACCGCACCCAGCTGACCGAACGCCTGTCGCTGGTCAGCGGCGTGCGCCGCGATCAGCTGCATATCCAGCGCGACAACCTGCTCACCGACAGCAGCGCCGACCGCAGCCTGACGGGTGATAACTGGCGCGCTGGGTTGGTCTTCGAGGTCACGCCCGAGCTGTCGCTGTACGGCCAGTACGCCACCAGCACCGAGGGCGTGAGCAACTTGCTGACGCTCAATCCGAGCCAGCAACAGTTCGACCTCAGCGAGGCCAAGCAAACCGAAATCGGCCTTAAGCAGGCGTTCTGGAATGGCCAGGGCGAATGGACGCTGGCCGCATACCACATCGTCAAGGAGAAACTACTCAGCCGCGCCACCCCGACCGCGCCGACCGAGCAGATCGGCCAGCAGTCTTCCGACGGCCTGGAAGCCACCCTGGAGCTGGCGCTGGGGCAGGGCTGGCAGGTGTCGGCCAACGCCGCGTGGGTACGCGCCGAGTACGACGACTTCCGCGAGGCCGGTGGTGACCGCAGCGGCAACCGGCCGACCAACGTGCCACGGCGCACCGCCAACCTGTGGTTGAGCAAGGCGCTGAGCGAGCAGGTGCAGGCAGGCATCGGCGCGCGTTATGTCGATTCGCGCTACTCCGATACGGCGAACAGCGTGGCGCTGCCGAGCTACACCCTGGTCGATGCCAACATTGCCTGGCAGGTGCAGGCGGCTGTGCGTCTGGGCCTGGAGCTAAACAACCTGTTCGACCGCCAGTACGCCACTACCGGCAGCAGCGACGGCCAGCAGTGGTACCTGGGCGCGCCGCGTTCGTTCTTTGTCACTGCCGATTACCGTTTCTGATGTCGCGCTTGCAGATCAGCGAGCTGGCCTGGTCGCCCAATGGCGAGCGGGCCTTGCTCGACGGCATTGAACTGGCAGTCGGCGATGGCCAGCTGGTCGGCCTGCTCGGCCCCAACGGCAGCGGTAAGACCAGCCTGCTGCGCTGTGCCTACCGCTTTCAGCGGCCCGATCAGGGTTCGGTTGAGCTGGACGGCGAAGCGCTGTGGAGCCGCTCGCCGCGCTGGTGCGCACAGCGGGTGGCGGTGGTGCTGCAGGAGTTTCCCCAGGACTTCGGCCTGACCGTGGCCGAAGTCGCCGCCATGGGCCGCACGCCGCACAAGGGCCTGTTCGATGGCGATGACCAGGCCGATGTTGCTCTGGTCGAGCAGGCCCTGGCGCGGGTGGGTTTGACTGAGCACAAGCGCCAGGCGTTCGCCCATCTCTCCGGCGGCGAGAAGCAGCGCGTGCTGTTGGCCCGCGCGCTGGTGCAGCAACCGACGCTGCTGATCCTCGACGAGCCGACCAACCACCTTGACCCGCGCTACCAGCTGGAGCTGCTGCGGCTGATCAAAACCCTTGGCCTGGCGACCCTGGCCAGCTTTCACGATCTCAATTTGGCGGCGGCCTTCTGCGACCGCCTGTATGTGCTCGACCACGGCCGCGTGGTGGCCAGCGGTACGCCGGCTGAGGTGCTGACTGAAGCGCTGCTGGCCGAGGTGTATGGCGTGCAGGCGCTGGTCGACCGTCATCCCCTCGCGGGGCACCCGCGTATTACCTGGATCAATCCATGAAGCGTTTTCTGCGTTACGCCCTGTGCATTCCGTTGCTGGGCGCGGCCCTGTCCGCCCAGGCGGTTACCGTCACCAGCTGCGACCGTCAGCTGACCATCGAGCAGCCGCCGCAGCGCGCAGTCAGCCAGGACATCAATCTGACCGGCATGCTGCTGGCCCTCGGGCTGAAATCGCGGATGGTCGGTTACAGCGGCATCAGCGCCTGGAAAACTCCCAACCCCGAGCTGATGGCGCAGCTGGCCGATTTGCCCGAGCTGGCGGCGCGGCACCCGTCGCTGGAAAACCTGCTTAACGCCGAGGCGGATTTCTTCTTCGCCGGCTGGAACTACGGCATGCGCGTCGGCGGTGAAGTCACCCCGGCCAGCCTGACGCATTTCGGCATCCCGGTGTACGAGCTGAGCGAGTCCTGCGCCCATGTCATGCCACGCCGGGTGGCCAGCCTGGAGGATGTCTACAACGATCTGCATAACCTCGGCCGCATCTTCGCGGTTGAGTCGCGCGCCGAGGCGCTGGTGCTGGGCATGCAGCAACGGGTGGCGGCGGTGCGTGAGCGCCTGGCCGACAGCGGCCCGGCGCCACGGGTGTTTCTCTACGACAGCGGCGAGGAAAGCCCCTTTACCGCCGGCCGCCTGGCCATGCCGCAGGCGCTGATCGAAGCCGCTGGCGGGCGCAATGTGATGGATGAGCTGGCCGCGAGCTGGGTGCGCGTTGGCTGGGAAGCGGTGATCAGCAGCGACCCCGAGGTGATTCTGATCGTCGATTACGGCGAGCGCAGTGCGGCGCAGAAGCGTGACTTTCTGCTGCAGCATCCGGCTTTGCAGGGGCTGACGGCGATTCGTGAACAGCGCTTTGTGGTGCTGCCGTACCTGGCGGTGACGCCGAGCCTGGAAAACGCTGCCGCCATCGAGACCCTGGCCGCCGCGCTGCACCCGCAGGCCTTCGGCCAATGATTCGCAGCCCGCGCGCCTACCGCCTGTTGCTGCTGGTGCTGGCCTTGGCGTTGGCCTTGTCCTGTGCCGCATCCCTGGGCTTTGGCGCCGCGCCGGTGCCACTGCCGCGCGTGCTGGAGATCCTCGGCCAGCGCCTGTTTGACTTGCAGTCGGCGCAGGCGGTGAGCAGCGCCCAGGACAGCATCGTCTGGCTGATCCGTGCGCCACGGGTGGTGCTCGGTGCACTGGTCGGTGCCGGGCTGGCGCTGGTCGGCACGGCGCTGCAGGCGGTGACCCGCAATCCATTGGCCGATCCACATCTGCTCGGCGTCAGCTCCGGTGCGGCGCTCGGCGCGGTGATTGTGGTGCTGTACCTGGGTGAATTTATCGGCCTGCTCAGCCTACCGTTGGCGGCCTTTGTCGGCGCGCTGGTGAGCATGCTGCTGGTGCTGGCGATTGCCAGTCGCGGCGGCCGGCTGGAGAGTGACCGCCTGTTGCTGGCCGGGGTGGCGGTGTCGTTTGTGATGATGGCGGCAAGCAACCTGCTGCTGTTTCTTGGCGATCACCATGCCGCCAGCTCGGTGATCTTCTGGATGCTCGGCGGCCTCGGGCTAGCGCGTTGGGAACTACTCTGGCTGCCAGCGCTGTGCCTGGCGCTGGCCCTGCTGCTGTTACTCGGTCTGGCGCGGGCGCTGAATGCGCTGATGGCCGGTGAACACAGCGCGGTCAGCCTCGGTCTGGAACCGCGTCGGGTGCGTTTGCTTGTGTTTGTTTGCGCTTCGCTGCTGACCGGGGTGCTGGTGTCACTGAGCGGTGCCATCGGCTTTGTCGGGCTGATTCTGCCGCACGTGGCGCGCTTTCTGGTGGGCGCCGAGCACCGTCGCCTGCTGCCGGTCAGTGCGTTACTCGGTGCGCTGTTTCTGGTCTGGGTGGATGTCGCCGCGCGCACCCTGCTGGCGCCGCAGGACCTGCCCATCGGCATCGCCACGGCGGCGATTGGCGGGGTGTTTTTCGTGCTTTTGCTGCGTCGGCGCTGAATCGCTGAAGTTTTTTTCAGCGCTGCTGTAACGTCTGTTCGTCTCGTCGCTCTAGTTGAATGCCGGCACACAAAACCCTTTTCGTCCGGCCAACCCAGATCACCCGAGGATACGCACATGAACATGAAATCTACCGCTGCTACCGGTGCTGCTATCGCTTTCGCTGCTGCCAGCCTGTTCGCTGGTCTCTCAAGCACCGTAGCAGTGGCTGAAGAAGCCAAAGTACATTGTTACGGCGTCACGTCCTGCAAAGGCCAGAATGACTGCAAGACCGCCGAAAACAGCTGCAAGGGTCAGGGTGCTTGCAAAGGTCACGGCTTCAAGTCGATGACCCTCGCTGAGTGCAATGCCGCCAAAGGTACTGTCGGCGAGTAAGTGAGCCGGGGCGGCCGCCGCGCGGTTGCCCCGCATCACCCTGCAAGGAGCCAGCAATGAATGCTCAACGCGGCAATCTGGGCTTTGGCCTCGGCCTGCGCAGCACCTATTACCAAGCCATTCTCGAACAACAGCCGGCGATCGACTGGTTCGAGATCGTCTCGGAAAATTACCTGGTAGCGGGCGGCAAGGCCCTCTACTTTCTCGATGCCATCGGCGAGCAGTACCCGCTGGTGATGCATGGCGTGTCGCTTTCGATTGGCGGCCCGCATGAGCTGGACCGCGACTACCTGCGTCAGCTCAAACACCTCGCCGCGCGCGTGCAGCCAGCGTGGATCTCCGATCACCTGTGCTGGAGCCGGGGCAATGCCCATCAACTGCACGACCTGCTGCCGCTGCCTTATACCGAGGAGAGCCTGCAGCATGTGGCCGAGCGTGTGCGCCAGGTGCAGGACGTGATCGAACGGCCTCTGGTGCTGGAAAACGTCTCCAGTTACCTGCGCTGCGCCGATGATCAGTTCAGCGAATGGCAGTTCCTTGCCGCACTCAGCGAGTTGAGCGGCTGCGAGCTGTTGCTGGACGTTAACAATGTGTACGTCAGTGCACGCAACCATGGCTTTGATGCCTGGACCTTTATCAGCACCCTGCCCAAGCAGCGCATTCGTCAGCTGCACCTGGCCGGCCACAGCGATTACGGCAGCTACCTGATTGACACCCATGATCAGCCGGTCAGCGATCCGGTCTGGCAGCTTTATCAACGCACCCTGCAGCACCTCGGCCCGGTGTCCACGCTACTGGAGCGCGACGATCATTTTCCCGATCTGGATGTGCTGCTCGACGAGCTGAATACCGCGCGCCGGTTTGCCGCCCAAGCACTGCAAGGCACAGCGTAATGCGCCTGAGTGACTGGCAGGCGCAGGTGCAGGCCTACCTGCTCAAACCCGATGCCCAGCCCAATCCGGCGCTGCAGGCCAGTCTGCTGGGTAGTGCGGCGCTGAGTGCCGAACAGGGCCTGGCGATTTACCACAACGCTTACCGCGCGCGCCTGCTGGAAGCCTTGCGTGGTGACTATCCGGCGGTGCATGGCTGGCTCGGTGATGAAGAATTCGATGCCCTGGCCCTGGCCTATCTCGCTGCGCACCCCTCGCAGCATTTCAGCCTGCGCTGGTTAGGCGCACAGTTTGCGGACTTTATCGACGGCTACCTGATTCCCGCACAGGCCGCGCCGCTCAGCGAACTGGCGCGGCTGGAATGGGCCTTTACCCTGGCCTTCGATGCGCCAGAAGGCCAGCCCCTGAGCCTGACGCAGATGGCCGAACTGCCGGCTGAAGACTGGCCGACCCTGCAGGTGCGTTTGTTACCGAGCGTGCAGTGGCTGGCGTGCCGGCATAACAGCCTGGCGCTCTGGCGTGCGTGCAAGGAGCAGGGTGACTTCCCCGGCAGCCAAGCATTGGTTGAGGTGGAGACCTGTGTGGTCTGGCGCGATCAGCTGATTACCCGCTACCGCAGCCTGGCGGCCGATGAAGCGGCGGCACTGCAGGGCATGACTGTGCAGGGTTGGAGCTTCGCTGAGCTGTGCGGCGAGCTGGCGCACCTCGGCGAACAGGCACCCGTGCAGGCGGTGAGCTGGTTGCGTCAGTGGCTGGCGGATGGGCTGTTGCAGCGGGCGGATCACGTCCAGCCGTGATGATCTCTGCCCTGTCGGCACATACCCGTACAGGGCATTTTCCTTCAATACCTTGCGCGGTGGGCCTGTCAGCCTGGCACCTCCTTTGGTTGTGCTGACAGGTGTGTGATGAATACGCTGTTTTACTCCATGGCAGGTTTTGCCCTCGCTGCTTCGATCTCTCCCGGCCCGGTCAACCTGCTGGCGCTTAGTGCCGGCGCGACCCATGGGCTGCGCAGCAGCATGCGCCATGTCACCGGGGCGACGTTCGGCTTTACCGCGTTGTTGCTGGCCATGGGCCTGGGTTTGCAACAGCTGTTGCAGCAGTGGCCGGTACTGACGCAATGGGTGGCCTGGTTTGGCGTCGCCTTTCTGCTGTACATGGCCTACGGCCTGGCCCGGTCTGACGGACAGCTGAGCGGCAATGCCGCGCAGCAGCGCCCGTCGCTGTTCAACGGCGCGCTGATGCAGTGGCTCAACCCCAAGGCCTGGCTGGCCTCGATGGCAGGCATGGGCGCCTATGCGGCGGATGGTGATCTGTGGCGGGTGGGGCAGTTCGCGGCGCTGTATTTCGTGATCTGTTATCTATCGATCAGCTGCTGGGCGCTGGCCGGGGTTTACCTGCGCCAGTACCTGGAGAATCCGCTGTACCTGCGCCGGTTCAATCGCGGCCTGGCCTTGCTGCTGGTGCTCTCGGCGGTTTATCTGCTGGTTTGATCAGGCGCGGCGGTATTGCCCGGGGGTGGCGGCGAGCAGCTGTTTGAAGGTGCGCTGCAAGTGCGCCTGGTCGGCAAAGCCGGCGTCCAGCGCCACCTCGGCAATCGACTCGCCGCGTTTCAGTCCGGCCTGGGCCACTTGCACACGGCAGTTGAGCAGGTAGGCATGTGGGGTCATACCGTAGTGCTGGCGGAAACTGCGAATCAGGTATGAGGGCGACAGCTCGGCGGCACTGCAGATGGCGTCCAGCTTGAGCGTCTGGGTGCAGTGCGCGCGGATAAATTCTGCCGCCAGACGAATGCGCGGGTTGTCCTCGCGGATGGGTGCCGGCGCGGGTGCCAGGCGCTGTTGCAGGGTGCTGAAATAGTCGATCAGAGCGCACTCTTTGCGCAGCTGATCGACCGATGCGGCATTGAGCAGGTCGTACAGCTGGTTGAGGCCGTTGAACAGCTCAGGGTCGCGGCTGAGGATGGCGGAGAAGGGCTGCAGTTGCGGGTTGTGGCCGAACCCTAGCTGGTGTTGCAGCTCGCCCAGCCAGGCGCTGTCGATATAGAACATGCGATACGACCAGGGCTGCCCGTCCACGGGGTTGCAGGCATGCACGTCACCCGGATTCATCAGCACCAGCGTGCCGGCGGCCACCTGCTCGCGCGCTTTTTCATTGAAGTAGGTGCTGCGGCCCCGGGTGATAGTGCCGATCGAAAAACACTCATGGGAATGCTTGGCGTAGCACAACAGACGGCCATCAAGGGCTTCGCGCGTTTCCACGAAGGGCAGCGCCGGGTCGCGCCAGAAGCGTGGGGTGGTGGCCTGTTGCTCAGTGCTCATCATGCGTCCCTGGCGTAATCGCCGTATAGCCAGCGCTGACTATAGCGGCCGCAGGCGCTTGTTCAAACAGTCGAGCCGCTGCGCACTGCGCGGCGCGGTGCTTTGTCTTACCATGCCGGCTCCACCGTGTTGCGAGCCGCGCATGTCTGCCTTTTTGTTGCGTTACCGCGTTGCCCTGATCGTCCTGCTGATTCTACTCGGCCTGCTGGCGAGCATCTGGCTGGCCGGGCGTTACGCCGAGCAGCGCGCCTGGCAGGAGCGCAGTCTGGAGGCGCGCGGGCAGTTGCAGCTGTATGCGCAGTCGATCCACACCCTGGTCGAACGCTTCCGCTCGGTACCCGAGGTGCTGGCGCTGGACAGCGATATCAAGTCGCTGCTGCGCGCGCCGGATGACAGCTTGCTGCGCAGCACACTCAACGAGCGGTTGGAGCAGCTCAATACGGCCGCCGGCTCCAACGTGCTGTATCTGCTCAACGACCAAGGCGAAACCCTGGTGGCGAGCAACTGGCGCGACTGGAGCAGTTTTGTCGGCAACAACTACGCCTTCCGCCCGTACTTTCAGGACGCTGTACGCCAGTCCTCCGGGCGTTATTTTGCGGTGGGCGTGACCACCGGCATCCCTGGTTATTTCCTCTCCCATGCGGTGCGCGACGACGACGGCACGGTGCTCGGCGTGCTGGTGGTCAAGCTGGAACTGGAAGAGTTGCAGCGCGAATGGGCCAGCCAGCCTGGTGTGCTGCTGGTGGCCGACAGCTACTCGGTGGTGATCCTCAGCAACCGTCCGGCCTGGCGTTTTCTCGCCCTCGACAGTTTGAGCGAGCAGGCCCGCGCCGAGCTGGTGGAGGTGCGCAAATACGCCGAACAGGCGCTGCAACCGCTGGCCAGCACGCTGCGCCGGCAGATCGATAGCGACAGCCAGTGGCGCCGGGTCGAGGGACCGGATGGCCCGCGTGACTACCTCTGGCAGCGCCAGGCCCTGGGCGATGAAGGCTGGACCCTGCACCTGCTGCACGAGCCGAAAACCCTGGTCGACAGCGTGCGCAGCTACCGCCTGGCCGCCGCCGGGGTATGGATGACCCTGGCCTTTCTGCTGCTCTACCTGGCCCAGCGGCGCAAGACTCAGCGCTTGCAGGCCGGTATTCGTGAGCGCCTGGAGCGTGAAGTGGCGCTGCGCACCGCCGAGTTGCGCGAGGCTCAGGAAGGCCTGGTGCACGCTGCGAAGATGGCGGCGCTGGGGCAGATGTCGGCGGCCATGGCCCATGAAATCAATCAGCCGCTAACGGCCATGCAGATGCAGCTGGGCAGCTTGCGCCTGTTGCTCGATAGCGGTCGCCAGGACGATGTGCGCGAAGGGCTGCAGCGCATCGATGGCCTGCTGCAACGCATTGCCGGGCTCACCGGCCACCTGAAGACCTTTGCTCGTAAAAGCCCGGCGGGGCTGAGCGAGCGTCTGCGGTTGAGCGATGTGCTGGAGCAAGCCTTGCAGCTGTTGGCGCCGCGCCTGCGCAGCGAACAGGTGCAGCTGCACAACGAGATCGACACCGAGGCGCGGGTGCTGGGCGATGCGATTCGCCTGGAACAGGTGCTGCTCAATCTGCTGAATAACGCCCTGGATGCCATGGCGGACAGTACCGTGCGGCAACTGCAGATTCGTATCGAGCGTCAGGCCGAGCAGTGTCTGCTGAGCATCGCCGATAGCGGCGGCGGAATCGCCAGCGAGGCGCTGGGGCATGTGTTCGAACCGTTCTTTACCACCAAGCCGGTGGGCGCCGGCTTGGGCCTCGGCTTGGCGGTGTCCTACGGCATCGTCCGCGAACTGGGCGGCAGCCTGGAGGCGGCCAATGGCGAGCAAGGCGCGGTGTTTATCCTGCGTCTGCCGGCAGCACCGAATGCGTAGTGCGGGTTATTTCCCGGATTTTATCCGGGCTACACTGCCCGCCGATTTAAAGAGGGGGGAGGTGATATGACTGGGCATGTAATAGTCGTCGACGATGAAGCGGCCATCCGCGAGGCGGTGCAGCAGTGGCTGGAGCTGTCCGGCTTCAGCGTGCACAGCTGCGCCACGGCGCAGGCCGCGCTGGCGCTGGTCGACCGTGACTACCCCGGCATCATCATCAGCGATGTGCGCATGCCCGGCACCGATGGCCTGCAGCTGCTCGACAGCGTGCTGGAGCGCGACCGCGATCTGCCGGTGATTCTGATCACCGGGCATGGCGATGTGCCGATGGCGGTGCAGGCGCTGCGCCAGGGCGCGTATGACTTTATCGAAAAGCCCTTTACCCCCGAACGCCTGCTCGACAGCGTGCGCCGCGCGTTGGATAAGCGCCGCCTGGTCTGTGAGAACCGCCAGCTGCGTCAGCAGTTCGCCCTCAAGGACCATATCGAGGCGCAGCTTTTGGGCGTCTCGCGGCCGATGGAAACCCTGCGCCGGCAGATCCTTGAGCTGGCCGGCACCTCGGTGAATATCCTCCTGCGCGGCGACACCGGCAGCGGCAAGGAGCGGGTTGCCCGTTGTCTGCATGATTTCAGCAACCGCGCCGGCAAGCCGTTTGTCGCGCTGAACTGCGCGGCGATTCCCGAGCACCTGTTCGAGAGCGAACTGTTCGGCCATGAAAGCGGCGCCTTTACCGGCGCCCAGGGCAAGCGCATCGGCCGCATCGAACATGCCGACGGCGGCACGCTGTTTCTCGATGAGGTGGAAAGCCTGCCGTTGGCCCAGCAGGTCAAGCTGCTGCGCGTGTTGCAGGAGAAAACCCTGGAGCGCCTCGGCTCCAACCGCAGCATTCAGGTCGACTTGCGGGTGATCAGCGCGGTCAAGCCAGACCTGCTCGATGAGGTCAAAGCCGGGCGTTTCCGTGAAGACCTCTACTACCGGCTGAATGTCGCCACCCTGCGGATTCCGCCGCTGCGCGAGCGCCGTGAAGACATTCCGCTGCTGTTCGAACACTTCGCCAACCAGGCCGCGCAACGCCATGGACGCGAGACGCCAAGCCTGCCACCGAGCGAGCTGACCCGGCTGCTCGGGCATGACTGGCCGGGCAACGTGCGCGAGCTGATCAACGCCGCCGAACGCCATGCCCTGGGCTTGAGTGGCGGTGTGGAGGGCGACGATGGCCTGCCGCAACAGTCGCTGGCCGAGCAGATGGAAGCCTTCGAAGCACAATGCCTGCACCGCGCCCTGCAGCACTGCCAGGGCAATATCGCCGAAGTCATGACGCTGCTGCAGCTGCCACGCCGCACCCTTAACGAGAAAATGCAGCGCCACGGCTTGCAGCGCAGCAGCTATCGGCCGGCCGGCAGTGCTGATGACGAGTGAGAACTAGTCGGCGGAATTTCGCTTATCTGAGTTTTTTCACTGGCGGATTTCCGCTTACTACAGCCGCCAGGCGGGCCGTGTTTTGCACGCTGAAGGCTCTAGCACGGGCTTTTCTCTCACTGGCACGGCATCTGCTATAGCTCTTGTCAGCCTGGCACTCGATTGCCTCGGCCTCTATAAGAAAGACAAGAGGTGAATCCCATGCACTGCCCCGCATCGTCTGCGCGCCTGTCGCGCTCGGCATCCACTGCCCACCTCTTGTGCGCTCGGCTCAGGCCGCGCGCGAGCCTCTGCTCCTTTTCGCTATTGCGTTAGTCCTGGCGCTGCACCGCTGCCTGGGCGGCGCGCAGTGTCTACAGTGAAAACCTCTGCATAAAGCCATAACAACGACGGAGATTCTTCCATGCGAATGACCAAACGATTCAGCCTGTTTGCTGCTGCCGCAGCCTTTACCGCGAGCACCGCGGTACTCGCCGCCCCAACCTTTATCAACGTGCTGACCGGTGGCACCAGCGGTGTGTACTACCCGATTGGCGTAGGCCTGTCGCAGCTGTACAGCAACGGCATCGAAGGTTCGAAGACCTCGGTGCAAGCCACCAAGGCCTCGGTGGAAAACCTCAACCTGCTGCAAGCCGGTCGCGGCGAGCTGGCTTTCGCCCTCGGTGACTCGGTTGCCGATGCCTGGAATGGCGTGGAAGACGCCGGCTTCAAGGCGCCACTGAAAAAGCTGCGGGCGATTGCCGGCACCTACCCGAACTACATCCAGATCGTCGCCAGCAAGGAATCCGGCATCACCACTCTGGCTGACCTGAAGGGCAAGCGCATCTCCGTCGGCGCGCCGAAATCCGGCACCGAGCTGAACGCCCGCGCCATCTTCAAGGCCGCCGGCCTGAGCTATGAAGATATGGGCAAGGTTGAGTTTCTGCCCTACGCCGAGTCGGTCGAGCTGATCAAGAACCGTCAGCTGGATGCCACCCTGCAGTCTTCGGGCCTGGGCATGGCGGCGATTCGCGACCTGGCCGCGACCCTGCCGATCAACTTCGTGGCCATCCCGGCCGAGATCACCGCGAAAATCGACAACGCCGCTTACCAGGCGGCCTCGATTCCAGCCGGCACCTACGACGGTCAGGACAGCGATGTACCGACCGTGGCCATCACCAACATCCTGGTCAGCCATGAAGGCGTGTCCGATGAAGTGGCCTATCAGATGACCAAACTGATGTTCGACAACCTCGAGCGCCTGGGTAACGCCCACTCGGCGGCCAAGGACATCAAACTGGAAGGCGCGGCCAAGGATCTGCCTATCCCGCTGCATCCGGGTGCCGAGCGCTTCTACAAAGAAGCCGGCGCACTGTAAGGCTGCTGAAGGGTTGAGGGTGTAGGTTGGCGCTGTGCGCAGCGTCAACCTCTCCGGACACGAGCTAGAGCTGCGAATAAAACCGGCGTGCAGGCCACGGCAGGTTTTGTTGGCGACTCTTGCGCTATCGACGTTGTAACGAGGGTGTGACCTTCATGAGTGAGCAAAACCAAGGCCTCGCCGCTAACCCCAGCGATTGGCCGAAAGCGCTGTTTTATGTCGCGCTGCTGTTCTCCATCTTCCAGATCATCACCGCGGCCTTCCACCCGGTATCCAGCCAGATTCTGCGTGCCGTGCATGTGGGCTTTCTGCTGTTGGTGGTGTTTCTCTGTTTTCCCGCCCGTGGCAAGGAGCAGCCCTGGCAGCCGCTGGCTTGGCTACTGGGCCTGGCCGGCATGGCCACGGCGTTCTACCAGTGGTATTTCGAAGCCGATCTGATTCAACGCTCCGGTGACCTGACTAGCAGCGACATGGTCGTCGGCCTGGTGCTGATCGTGCTGGTGTTTGAAGCCGCTCGGCGGGTGATGGGCATTGCCCTGCCGCTGATCTGCGCGCTGTTTCTCGCCTACGGCCTGTTCGGCCAGTACCTGCCGGGCGACCTGATGCACCGTGGCTATGCCATCGACCAGATCGTCAACCAGCTGGCCTTTGGCACCGAGGGCCTGTACGGCACGCCGACCTATGTATCGGCCACCTATATCTTCCTGTTTATCCTGTTCGGCGCGTTCCTCGAACAGGCCGGCATGATCAAGCTGTTTACCGATTTCGCCATGGGCCTGTTCGGCCACAAACTCGGCGGCCCGGCCAAGGTGTCGGTGGTGTCGTCGGCGCTGATGGGCACCATCACCGGTTCGGGCGTGGCCAACGTGGTGACTACCGGCCAGTTCACCATCCCGCTGATGAAGCGCTTCGGCTACAAGCCGGCGTTTGCCGGCGGCGTGGAAGCAACCTCGTCGATGGGCAGCCAGATCATGCCGCCGATCATGGGTGCGGTGGCCTTTATCATGGCCGAGACGATTAACGTGCCGTTCTTCGAGGTGGCCAAGGCCGCGCTGATTCCGGCGCTGCTGTATTTCGGTTCGGTGTTCTGGATGGTTCACCTGGAAGCCAAGCGCGCCAACCTGCGCGGCCTGCCTAAAGAGGAATGCCCGAACCCCTGGGCGGCGGTGAAACAGCGCTGGTACCTGCTGATTCCGCTGTTCATCCTGATCTACCTACTGTTCTCCGGGCGCACGCCGCTGTTCTCCGGCATGGTCGGCCTGGCCCTGACCGCCATCGTGATTCTCGGCTCGGCGATCATCCTGCGGGTGTCGTCCAAGGTCATGCGCTTTGCCTTCTGGATTGCCCTGGGCGTGCTCTGCGCCGGCTTCTTCCAGCTCGGTATCGGTGTGGTGTTTGGCGTCGTCGCGCTATTGGTGGCGGTGTGCTGGTTTATCAAAGGCGGCCGCGACACTCTGGTGATCTGCCTGCATGCGCTGGTGGAAGGTGCACGCCATGCGGTGCCCGTGGGTATCGCCTGCGCCCTGGTCGGGGTGATCATCGGCGTGGTCTCGCTGACCGGGGTAGCCTCGACTTTCGCCGGCTACATCCTCGCCATCGGCCAGGACAACCTGTTCCTCTCGCTGATCCTCACCATGCTTACCTGCCTGGTGCTGGGCATGGGCATCCCGACTATTCCCAACTACATCATCACCAGCTCGATTGCCGCGCCGGCGTTGCTGGAGCTGGGCGTGCCGCTGATCGTGTCACACATGTTCGTGTTCTATTTCGGCATCATGGCCGACCTTACGCCGCCGGTGGCGCTGGCTTGTTTCGCAGCTGCACCGATTGCCAAGGAAAGCGGGCTGAAGATCAGCCTGTGGGCGATTCGCATCGCCGTGGCCGGGTTTGTGGTGCCGTTTATGGCGGTCTATGAGCCGGCGCTGATGCTGCAGGGCGACAGTCTGTTGGCCACCCTTTATGTGGTGCTCAAGGCACTGCTGGCCATCGGCATCTGGGGCGTGGTGTTTACCGGTTACCTGCAGGCCAAACTGAGCTGGTGGGAGCGCGCGCTGGGCTTTGCTGCCGGTGCCAGCCTGATCCTGGCGACACCGATGAGTGACGAGATCGGCTTCGCCCTGGCGGCGCTGTTTATCGTCCAGCATGTCTGGCGTGCTCGTCGCGCTCAGCTGGCCACTGCATGATCGGCCTGTGCCTGGGTTTGGCGGGCGCGGTATGGGCAGAAGTGCCCACGCCCAGCTTTACCCTGGCCTGGACACACACCATCGAGAAAATTCGTTGGGAAGAGGATTACCGCGTGACGCCTGAGGGGTTGCTTCTCGGCGAAGCGCGGGTCAAGGGTTCCGGGGCCGGTATGGAGATTCCAGACGGCGCCGAACTGCGCGAGGGCAGCTGGCATTACCAGCGTCAGCTACCCCCCTTGCAACCACTGCGTTTGGGGCGAACCCCCGAGGCAGGGGATTATCAACTGTGTTTCAACCAGCGTTGCCACTCGATGAGTGAATGGCTCGGCCCGCCACAAGCGACCCAGCCGGCGTTGGAACTCTGGAGCTGTGAGCAAAGCTCCCCGGCCGCCTCGGCGGCAGGCCAGGACGACAGCTAAGGCGGCGTCTGCTCCCGGGCCACAAGCCCTGGTTGTTGTAGAGGAGAACCCCCATTTGGCACAGCCGGTGGGGGTTTTGTTCGTTTGCAGTAAGGGTTAGCTTCAGCAGATTGACTGACAAGCAGGATGTTATGAGCACCATCACCTATTACCTGGACATGCAGCACCCCGAGCAGATCCGCGCCAAGCCGCTGCCCCCCGAGCTGAGCGTGGTGGAATGCCAGCTCAAGCAGTTTCAGCTCAACCGCTTTCTCTACCAGCTAGTCGGTGAGCCCTGGCAGTGGACCGACAAACTCAGCTGGAGCGACGCGCAGTGGCGCGAGTTGATCGAGCAGCCCCATCACCGCACCTGGGTGGCCTATCACCAGGGCGCCATCGCCGGTTACTACGAGCTGCTGCGCGATGCGGACGGCGCGGTGGAGATTCTCTATTTCGGCCTGGCCGAGGCGTTCTTCGGTCAGGGCTTTGGCGGCCCGTTGCTGATCCACGCGCTGCAGTCCGCCTGGGCCTGGCCGGGTACCACGCGGGTCTGGGTGCATACCTGCAGCCTCGATCACCCCAGCGCCCTGGCCAACTACCAGGCGCGCGGCCTGCGTATCTATCGTGAAGAGGTCGAGGCGAACGCTTCCTAAGAGGGTCTACGCTTGCAGGGTCGCCCACTCACCTCAGGAGTCGATCATGCACCGCGGTGTTAGCAAACCTCTGTTTCTTAGCCTTTGCCTGCTGCCCGCCCTGGCCAGCGCGCTGGATATACAGCCCGGCCTCTGGGAAATCAGCTCGAACACGATGCAGGTCGGCGGCCAGGCGGTGCCGGAGATGGAGCAGATGCTTGAGCAGATGAAAAACCTGCCGCCCGAGCAACGGCAAATGATGGAGCAGATGCTGGCTCAGCAGGGCGTTCAGCTGGGCGACAAGGGTGTGCGTATCTGCATGAGCGAAGCGCAGATCAAGGCCCAGCAGATCCCCCTGCAAGACCCCGAGTCCGGCTGCAGCAATGAAGTCACCGAGCGCAGCGCCGAGCTGTGGAAATTCCGTTTCAGCTGCCCCAACGGCCAGGGCGAAGGTGAGACACGCTTTGTCAGCGACAAGGAGTTCACCTCAACGGTCAACGGCACCTTCGACGGCCAGAGCAGCAGCATGCAAAGCCAAGCGCGCTGGGTGACGGCGGATTGCGGAACCTTGCAGCCGCAATAAGCAGTCGAGGTGAGTTATTGGCCGCTAAGCGGGTCGCTAATGCCATGGCGGTCTTTGAGCATTTGCACCAGTTCGGCCTGACTGCTGAGGAAGGCGTCGAACTGCTTGACCACCTCGGGGTGGCGGATGCTCGACAGGAAGTAGTGGTCATCCTGGTAGGGCAGTTTGGGGTCGAACACCAGACTTTTTTCCGCGCTGTTGTAGAACTGGTGCTGGATCACTTGTGGGTTGAGGCAAACGCCGTCGATCCGGTCGTTCATGGCCATGGCCAGTAGTGAATCGATCTGGTTGGCCTGGATCAGCAGAATCTTGCCGGCCTTGATTTCATCCAGATAGGGCCAAGGGGTAAAGCCGCGCTGGGTGCCGAGACGGTGTAAGCGTGCAGAGCCCTGGCCGAGAAACTCGGGCTTGACCAGTACGCCGTCTATCGCCGGTGCAGCGGCTTGGCTGTAGTGCAGCGCATAGCCTTTTTTCTGATCAGCGTTCCAGCGCGGGTTATCCGGGTATTTGAAATCTACCCGGTCGTTGAGAAAGTCACTGAGCAGGCGCCGTACCGGCAGCGGTTGGTAGATAAATTCATGGCCCTGGTGCGCCGCAAAGGCGTCGAGCAAGTCGCGGCCATAGCCCAGGTATTGGCCGTCCTGCACGTTGGAATACGGCAGGTAGGGCTGCAGCTCGACCCCGACCTTGAAGGTCTCAGCCTGCGTCAGCGCAGCCAGGGTAAAGGGCAGGCAAGCCAGCAGCGTCAGCAATGCTCTCATCAGCGACTTCTCAAACAACGACCCCGAGCAGGCCATAGGCCAACCATAGCTAATTGCCTCGCCCAGCGGGAGGCAATGTGCGGAGAAAATCTGACTCAAAAGACCAAATAACCGCCGCATGACGGGCCGTAATGGCCGCCAATACTGGCCTTGCGCCTGCACGAATGTGCCATGGCTGTTACCCTGTACCCCGCAGCCGCCGGCTTGGTGGCTGTACGAGTAGGGCAATCCCGTCCTCGTGCGCGTAAAGCGTGCCACACGTCAAAGGAGTCCCCCATGGGTCAAAACCCTTCGTCTGACACGACCCCGCAACCAGAAGCGGCAACTCTGGACGGCATCCCGGCACCCACCGGCGACGCCAATCTGATCGACACCGATTACGTGATCGGTCAGGACAACATCAAAGGCAAGTTCCTGTTCAACCTGGACATCCACGGCAAGGTCTTCACCATCTCGGCAGTTGTCGCCGTGCTGTTCGTGGTGCTGACCCTGGCCCTGCAAACCCAGGTCGAGCCGCTGTTCAGCGCCCTGCGCGACTGGCTCACCCACCACATGGCCTGGTTCTTTATTGGCTCCGCGAACATCTTTGTGCTGCTCTGCCTCGGCCTGATCGTTTCCCCTCTGGGCAAAGTGCGCCTCGGCGGCATGGACGCAAAACCGGATTACACCTACCTCGGCTGGTTCTCCATGCTGTTTGCCGCCGGTATGGGTATTGGCCTGATGTTCTATGGCGTCTCTGAGCCGATGTCGCACTTCAGTGCGGCCATGGGCGGTATCAGCGTTGGCGCAGATGGTGTGCGCACCGACTGGGCGCCGTTGGGCGGCGCGGCCGGTAATGCCGAAGAGGCCGTGCGCCTGGGCATGGCCGCAACCATCTTCCACTGGGGCCTGCACCCTTGGGCCATCTACGCCATTGTCGCCCTGTCGCTGGCGCTGTTCTCCTTCAACAAGGGCCTGCCGCTGTCGATTCGCTCGATCTTCTACCCGATTCTTGGTGAGCGGGTGTGGGGTTGGCCGGGCCATGTGATCGACATCCTCGCGGTGTTCGCCACCCTGTTTGGTCTGGTCACCTCCCTCGGTTTGGGCGCAGAACAGGCCGCAGCAGGCGTCGAATACCTGTTCGGGATCAGTGCCACCGACACCAGCAAGGTGCTGCTGATTATCGTCGTCACCATCATCGCCCTGGTTTCGGTGGTTGCGGGGTTGGACAAGGGTGTTAAGCGCCTCTCCGAGCTGAATATGGGCCTGGCCATGGCCCTGCTGCTGTTTGTGATTATCGCCGGGCCGACCCTGGCGATTCTCACCGGCTTCTTCGACAACCTTCTGGCCTACCTGCAATACCTGCCCGCGCTGGCCAACCCGATTGGCCGGGAAGACGCCAACTTCAGCCAGGGCTGGACGGCCTTCTACTGGGCGTGGTGGATCAGCTGGTCGCCGTTCGTGGGCATGTTTATCGCCCGCGTCAGCCGTGGCCGTACCGTGCGCGAGTTCCTGGTTGCTGTCTTGCTGGTGCCGTCCCTGGTCTCGGTGCTGTGGATGACCGCGTTCGGCGGCACCGCGATCAATCAGTTGCTGGTTGATGGTTTTACCGGCGCGCAGGAGGCCGGCCTGGAGCTGAAGCTGTTCAGCATGCTTGGTGAGATGCCGCTGACCAGCATCACCTCGCTGATCGGCATCGTCCTGGTGGTGGTGTTCTTTATCACCTCGTCGGACTCCGGCTCGCTGGTGATCGACACCATCACCGCCGGCGGCAAGGTCAATGCACCGACCCCGCAGCGGATTTTCTGGGCCAGCATCGAGGGCGTTATCGCCATCGCCCTGCTGCTTGGCGGCGGCCTGGTGGCCCTGCAGGCCATGGCGGTGTCGACGGGATTGCCGTTTACCATCGTGCTGCTGGTGGGCTGTATTTCCATCGTCAAAGGCCTGATGAGCGAACCGCGCTGACCCTTGCTGTTGAGCCGTACATGAGCGCGCCTTCGGGCGCGCTTTTTTATGCCCGGCGTTTGGGGGGCGTGGCGTCGGACACCTGTGCTGTTTGTCCCTTCGCTACTGCTGCTGACGCCGCAGCCATTCTGCCGCCACGTCGCCCATTGTTTTGGGCGCCCCATCTTTTATCCACGCCATAAACGCGCGATTAAATTGGAAGCTAGGGCCGCAAGCTTGCGTCAAAAACCGGCGAACATTTTGCGTATTGCGATAGGTCGTAGTGACCGGTGTTTCTGCCGTAATCGTGTCGCTGTGCCAGTCGAAACTATTCATCCCGGTTTCTCGAATTAGTCAATGCGGGCGCGTTTATTTGCAGGGTGTGTACGGCTTATAAATCAATCGTGGTGGTGTGCGCCGCCCAAGTCGTTTCTGAGTCACTGCCTCAACTCCACAATTCCCCCACCGGCGTATCCAACGCATAGCGCGTCGCCACCTGCGCCTGCAGCAGCTCGGCGGTGGCCAGTGCATCGGTCAGCGCATGGTGCGCCTGGTACATCGGCAGGTTGTAACGCAGGCGGCTATCGGCCAAACGGATCGACACCGGCTGGCGGCCCAACAAACGGTCCAGCCAGCCGGGTTGGCGTTTGGGGTACAGGCGTGCCTCCAGCTGCATGGTGTCGATCACCGGGAACTGCAAACCCTCACCCACCTGCTGGCGCAGCGCTTGGTCGAGGAAGCTGCGCTCGATGTTGCGGTAGTGCACCACCATCACCTTGCCGGCCATGGCGGTCAGCAGCTCGTCGAGAATCTGCCCCAGGCGCGGCGCGTGGCGGATGTCGGAGTGGGTGATGTGGTGAAAGGTCACCGATTCGCCACTCAACTCGCTGGCCGGTTTGACCACCCAGTAGCGCGCCGCACCGCAGCGGATGCGTTGCAGGGTAAAGGGCAGCAGGCCGAGGCTGACGATGGCGTGCTGGTTGGCGTCCAGGCCGGTGGTTTCCACGTCCAGGGCCAACAGCGGCACCTGCTCCAGAGGGGTGTCGGCGGTTACGCAGCCGGCCTGGTAGAAGCTTTGCAGGCGCGGGTCGCGGGCGCTGGCGGCGAGTTCGGCAAACTGCGCGGCCCAGTCCAGCGCTGTAGCAGGCGCTGTCACCGTTTGTTGCTCGGTTGCGCGGGGTAGCGAAAGCGCAGGAATTTCTGCGCGTTGCTGAGTACCTGAAAGGCTTCCTTGAGGTTGTGGCGGTCACTGGCGGAGACTTTTTCCGGCTCGATGTAGTTGTTTGGCTGCGCGCCTTCGGCCGCCGCCATGGCCTGGTGGCGCACGCGCACCAGGCTGAGAAATTCCAGGGCGTAGCGCAATTGGCCGAGGGCTTCGGGTTGCAGCAGCTTGGTTTTGCCGATGGCGTCGAGGCGTTCCAGGGAGTTCTGCGCCTTGCTGCCGCAGGCCAGGGCGTGCACGCGGATCAGGTCGGTGAGCGGCGCGGTGCCACGGCCTTTGAGGTTGATGATGTGTTTCTGCTGGCCGTCGGTTTCCATCACAAAGGTGCGGAAGAAGCCCAGCGGCGGCGTGCGGTTGAGGGCGTTGCGCGCCAGGGCGGCGAGGAAGGCCGGGTTGCAGCTGGCTTTCTGCGCGAGCAGGTCTTTGAGGTTTTCCACCAGTTCGACCTCGCCATACACGCCGTCGAGGTCGAAGAAGATGCAGCTGTGCAGCAGGGTTTGCGGCTTGGGATTGTCGATCCATTGCTGGAAGTAATCGCGCCAGACACTCAGCGGCTGCCGCCACTGGGCGTTGCTGGCCATGATGCCGCCCTTGCAGTAGCTGTAGCCGCAGGCGGCCAGGCCGTCGCTGACAAACTGGGCAAGGGCGGCGAAGTAGGCGTCGTGCAGCGCGGGGTCAAAGCTGTCGTCGAGCACCAGGGCGTTGTCCTGATCCGTCACCAGCAACTGTTCGTCGCGGGCCATGGAGCCGGCGACCATAAAGCAGTAGGGCACCGGCGGCGGGCCGAGTGTCTGCTCGGCCAGTTCCAGCAGGCGCTGGGTAAAGGCGCGGCCAATGCCGGCCATGGCGCTGCCGACCATGTGCGCGGTGGCGCGGTCGTTGACCATGCGTATAAAGGTAGCGCGCAGGTCCGGCAGCAGGCTCTGCAGGCCGGTGACATCGGGCTGGTTGAAGATCGAGTTGACCAGGTACAGGCTGCTTTGCGACTCGTAGCGGATGATGTCGCTGAGATTGATGATGCCGATGGGCTGGCGCCGCTGCACCACCGGCAGGTAGTGGATGTTGTGGCGCAGCATGGACAACATGGCATCGAACACGCTGTCATCGGCTTGAATTGTGATGGGATTAGGCGACATCACCTCACTGACGTGCGTTGTGCTGTCCAGCCCCATGGCGAGCACGCGGGTGCGCAGGTCGCGGTCCGTGAGGATGCCCACCATGCCGGCAGCGGGCGCGCTGTCGTCGACGATCACCAGTGAGGATACGCTCTGCTCGGTCATCAGCTGGGCGGCCTGTTGCACTGAGGTGTGCGGGCTGGCGGTGACTGGTTTGCGCGAGATCAGCTTGCGTACTTTTATCTGGATCAGCTCGCTGGCCTGGCCCTGGCTTTCCACCGCCGACTTGAGTCGCGATTGGCCTTCGGCTTCGACGAATTCGGCAAAGCCGTCGTGCTCTTCGCACAGCTGGGCAAACACAGTGGCGGGGATGAAGTAGATCAGGCTGTCTTCAATCGCCCGCGCCGGAAAGCGCACTTTGTTGCTGCGCAGCAGGCCGGCTTGGCCGAAGATATCGCCCTCGCTCAGGCGGTTGTACAGCTCGCCGTTGCGTCGGTAGATTTCCACCGCGCCGCTGCGTACATAGTGCAGTTCGTGAATCGCAGCGCCATACAGCAGGATGTCTGTGCCGGCCTTGAAGTAGGCCACCTCAACCTGCCGGGCAATGGCGTCGAGGTTGTCATCGGGCAACGCATCGAAGGGCGGGAAGCGCTGCAGGTGATCGCGGATTTCCAGTAACTCGATCTGCATGGGGTGCCTCGCAGTGGCTGGCACTCAAGGATACGGCGATTGCTGGGTGCTGTCCGCCCTGCTGGCGTTACCGGGTGTGGCGGCAGGCGCAGTCGAAGCCAGCTAGGGTGTGAGGGGCGAACAGGTAGCGCAGGCGTTCAGCGGGCTTTTATCAAGGAGTGGTTATGCAAGGGGCAGGATTCTGGGTGGTGCTGGCGCTGCTGGTGGCGTTCGCTGGTTTGGCGATTTATTACTACAACCGCCTGGTGTTCAACCGCGCGCGGGTGGCTGAAGCGTGGAGTGGCATTGATGTGCAACTCAAGCGCCGCGCCAGCCTGATTCCGGCACTGGTCGAGTGCGTGCGCCAGTACATGAGCTACGAGCAGGGCACCCTGCAGGCGCTGGTGCAGGAGCGTATGCGCGCGGTGCAGCTGGCCGATTCGCCGCTGGGCGAGCGGGCGCCGGTGGAGGCGCATCTGGGTACTCAGCTGCGTCAGCTGTTTGCCCTGGTCGAGGATTACCCGGCGCTCAAGGCGGATGGTCAATTTCTCGACCTGCAACGCACCATCACCGAGGTCGAGAACCATATCCAGATGGCCCGGCGTTATTACAACGGCGCGGTGCGCGAGTTGAATGTGCTGGTGGAATCTGTACCGAGCAACCTAGTGGCGCGGCCTTTTGCCTTTACCCAGGCGGAGTACTTCAGCCTGGATGACCCGCGTGACGCCCAGTCGCCAAAAATGGAGTTTTGACATGCTGCGAGTGCTGCGTTTTGCCCTGTTGAGCCTGTGCCTGCTGCCGCTATGGACTGCTGCGGCCGAGGTGATTGAAGACTTTGCCGTGACCCTGCAGGTGCAGGCGGACGGCAACCTGCTGGTGACCGAGCGGATCACCGTGCAGGCCGAGGGTGAGCAGATCAAGCGCGGCATCTACCGCGATCTGCCGGTCAGCTACAGCTTGCCCTTCGGCCTGTTACAGAGCAGCCCGATCACCTTGCTTGCGGTGAGCCGCGATGGTCAGGCGGAGCGGGCGCGGGTCGAGCAGAACGGCACCTGGGTGCGCTATTACCTAGGCTCGGCCAACCAGCTGCTGCAGCCGGGGCGCTATCAGTACGAACTGCGTTACCGGGTTGAGCGCCAGCTGTTGCACCACCTCAATACCGATGAGCTGTACTGGAACGTCACCGGTAATCAGTGGGTCTTTCCGATTCTCCAGGCCTCGGTCGAGGTCAAGCTGCCGCCGGGTGCGCGGATGGGGGATGTGGCCGCCTATACCGGGGCCAGCGGTGATCAGGGCAAGGCCTATGAGGTGCTCGAACAGCGCGACGATTATCTGCGCCTGACCACCACCCAAGCCTTGCCGGCCTACCACGGCCTGACGGTCGCCGTGGATTGGCCAGCCGGTCTGGTGGAGCGGCCGGGTGTAACGCAGCGCCTGGGCTCGGTGCTGCTGGATAACCTTGGCCTGTGCCTGGGCGCGCTGCTGCTGGTCGGCTTAGTGATTTTTTATCTGCGTGCCTGGGATCGAGTCGGCCGTGACCCCGAAAAAGGTCTGATCATTCCACTTTTCGAAGCACCGGAAGGCATGAGCGCGGTGCAGGCCGGCTACCTCTGGCATCGCGGTTTCAAAGGGGCTTATCAGGATGCGCGGGCGTTCAGTGTGTGGCTCACCGATATGGCCATCCGCAAGCACCTGCATCTTGAAGACAAGCCGCGCGGCGGCGGTTTTACCCTGGCCCGTGGCACGGGTGAGCGGGATGACTTCAGTGAGGGTGATCGCGACCTGCGCAAGCGCCTGTTTCCCGCCAATAAGGAAGGCATCGCCCTGGAGATTGGCAGCGACTACGAGCCGCGCCTGGCCGATGCCGTGGCTGGGCTGAAAACCCAGCTGCAAACCCAGGGCAAGGCCTGGTTCAGCAATAACCGTGGCATCTGGACCTGGGGCCTGATCTGGGCGCTGGTTGGCTGCTTGGTAATGGTGCTGACCGGCGCGCGTAACGCGGACGATGTGGCTGTCGGCCTGGCCGGCGTGGTGTTCACCCTGGGCTTTGGTGTGCCGTCGCTGTTTGTGCTGTACATGGCCTGGAATCAGCCCAGTTTGGGCAAGCAGATCGGTCTGGGTCTGGCGGGGTTGATGTTTGTCTGGCCAGTGCCGATTGGCTTGTGGATGCTCAGTGATGCGGCGTCGGTGCCGGCCTTGCTGCTGCTCTGCGTGTATGTGCTGGTGGTGGTGCTGTTCTATTACCTGCTGCCGGCGCCATCGGTTGAAGGGCGGCGTTTGCTCGATCAGCTGGAAGGCTACCGCGACTACCTGCAACTGGCGGAAAGCGACGCACTGGCCCTTGCCGGCAATGCCCCGGCGATGAGCATTGCGCTGTACGAGAAACACCTGCCCTACGCCATGGCCCTGGGTGTGGAGGACAAGTGGAGCGCGCGCTTCAGCACGGCGTTGGCCAATGGCCTGATCGACCCGGCGCAGCGTGACTATCAACCGGACTGGTACCACAGCCGCAGTTCATTCAGCACACCGCTGGCCATGAGCGCCGCTTTGGCTGCCGGCCTTAGCAGCGCCACGGCACTGGCTTCATCGCCCCCGTCGAGCAGCTCGTCAGGTGGGGGCGGTTCATCCGGCGGTGGTTCGTCAGGTGGTGGCGGCGGTGGTGGGGGAGGCGGCGGTTGGTAGGAAGCTTCTGTGGGAGGGGCTTGAGCCGCGACTAACGTTGATCGCGGCTACGACTGCATGGATGCAGGAGGTAGCGCGAAGCAGGATGCCCAAGCCGAAAGCCCCCCCACACATCATGACCTCAGCAGCACTAAGGCTTTCGAGTTTCCTGCAGCTTGGCCAGCAAGGCTTCGCTTTTCGCCAACTGCTCGGCTTCACTGAGCTGCGGGTTTTCCAGCACGCTGTCGAGTTGTGCGATCAGCTCGCTCTGCCGGTTGATCCGTTCATCGAGTTTTTCCAGTTTGCGCTGGTTGTACCAGCTCCACAGTGCCAGGGCGCAGGCGGCCAGCACCACGGCGGTTAGCACGATAATCGTCAGGGTGTTCATCGCAGCTCCAGGGTTTTGCACATCAGCATGCGCGGCAAGTTAACAGTGCCGCGCGTCACCGTCTGTGCCTGCTGCACAGAAAATCCCTGACCGGCAAAAAATGCCTGGGCCACTAGGCTGGCTTCGGTAAACAGCTCGCGCACCCCCGCCGCGCGCAAGCGTTGCTCGGCAGCGGCATACAAGGCGCTGGCCACACCCTGGCGGGCACAAGCGGGTGCGCAGTACAGCAGGTCGATATGCCCATCCAGGCTAAATCCGATAAATCCGGCCATTGAGCTGCCATCTTCGGCGATAAGTAAATTAAGTGACATCAAACGTGTTTGCCAGACCGATAGGTCTGCAACCTCGGGAGACCAGGCCTGTCGCTGCGCTGCGTCGTAATGCTGCGCAGTCAACTGGCTGACCGAGGCCTGAAACAGCGCGACGATGGCGGGCAGGTCGTGAGGTTGGTAGGGCCGCAGATGGATCATGGAGGGGCTGGGCATTCGGCGCGTCTGTCGCTATGAGTGCTAAGCATTGTCGGCGTGCAGCGGCGTATTGCTCAAGTGGATGGGTTGCGTCCGGGTTGGAGCTTTCAGGATTTATTCTTGTTCAGACTTTTCAGGCGTTGGCTGGCGCGCTGCACGGCGGCCATCTTTTCCGGGCGCTTCATGCGTTTCCATTGCTTGATCTCAGCCTTGCTGCGCCCGCAGCTCAGACACAGGTCACCGCTCAACTGGCAGACGGAAATACAGGGGTTCTCAATCTCCTTAGCCATGCCTTAGTGCTTGCTCGAACGTTGGCGCGTCAGGCGTTGTTGCCAGTTGCCGCCGTCGACCCTCAGGCACTGTTGTTCATTGTCGAGGCGGACCTGGACGGCCGGGTTTTCGAGTGCAATGTCGGCGGCCTGCAAGGCAGCAGCGGTCAGTTCTTGCATCAGGCGCTCCTGGCCCTTGGCGATGGCGGCGTCCTGTTCCGCCTGGCTGGCGAACACCCAGATCACCCGCAGGCTGGCCGGGAAACGCTGGTAGTCGACGTCATGGGTTAGCCATTCGAAGCCGACAATCTCGGCCTTGGCGGCTTCGCAGGCATCGGTGAGGGTTGCGGCCAGCGTCCGTTCGATTCGGCTTTGCTCGCGCTTGGTCAGGCTCATGGGGTTCCTTGGTGGTCTGCGGTTGCCGTGCAGGATAACGCCTGGCCAACGGGTTTATGCAGGTTGCTAAACGGTGCACCGCCAGCAACCTGCCGACCAGCATGTGTTTAGTCTGTCGCGTCCTGACCGGGCATGCGCGCCTCGTTGCGCAAGCGTTCGACCAGCTCAGCCAACGGCAGACTGCCAAGGTTGTCGCCAGCGCGGCTGCGCAGGGTGACGCGGCCTTCGGCTTTTTCCTGCTCGCCGATGACCAGCAGGTAGGGCACTTTCTGCAGGGTGGCTTCGCGGATTTTGTAGCCGATCTTCTCGTTGCGCAGGTCCGCCGCCGCGCGCAGGCCGGCGCGTTTGAGGGTGGCGAGCACCTGGCGGGCGTAGTCGTTCTGCCCTTCGGAAATGGTTAGCACCACGGCCTGCTGCGGGGCCAGCCACAGCGGGAACAGGCCGCTGTAGTGCTCGATGAGAATGCCGGTGAAGCGTTCCAGCGAGCCGAACAGGGCGCGGTGCAGCATCACCGGGCGTTCGCGTTCGCCCTGTTCGTTGACGTAGCTGATGTCGAAGCGCTCCGGCAGGTTGAGGTCCACCTGCAGGGTGCCGCACTGCCAGTCGCGGCCGATGGCGTCGCGCAGCACGAACTCCAGCTTGGGCCCGTAGAACGCGCCTTCACCGGGGTTGAGCTGATAGTCGATGCCCATGTGCTGCAGTGCGCCGGATAGCGCGACTTCCAGCTGATCCCAGGTGGCGTCGCTGCCGATGCGGTTGGTCGGGCGGGTGGAGAGCTTGACCGCCACTTCGTTGAAACCGAAGTCACGGTAGATGGCGAACACCAGGGCGATGGTGTCGGCGCATTCCTGCTCCATCTGCGCTGCGGTGCAGAAGATGTGCGCATCGTCCTGGGTGAAGTGACGCACGCGCAGCAGGCCGTGCAGCGCGCCGGAGGGTTCGTAGCGGTGCACCTTGCCGAATTCGGCCATGCGCAGCGGCAGGTCGCGGTAGCTCTTCAGGCCACGGGCGTAGAGCGCCACCGCGCCGGGGCAGTTCATTGGTTTGAGGGCGAACACGCGTTCGTCTTCGGTGCTGGTGGTGAACATGGCCTCGCGGTAGTTGAACCAGTGCCCGGAGGTTTCCCACAGGCTGCGGTCCATCACGTCGGGGGTGTTGACCTCGACATAACCGGCGGCGTCCTGCTGCTGGCGCATGTAGTTGATCAGCTGTTGGAAAAGCGTCCAGCCCTTGGGGTGCCAGAACACCGAGCCGGGGGCGCAGTCGTCGAAGTGGAACAGGTCGAGCTGGGCGCCGAGCTTGCGGTGGTCGCGTTTGCCGGCTTCTTCCAGGCGGGTGAGGTAGGCCTTGAGTTCTTTCGGCGTCCCCCAGCAGGTGCCGTAGATGCGTTGCAGCGCGACGTTCTTGGCGTCGCCACGCCAGTAGGCACCGGCCACCTTGGTCAGCTTGAACGCCTGCAGATGGCCGGTGCGCGGAATATGCGGGCCGCGGCAGAGGTCTTCGAAGTCGCCCTGGCGGTACAGCGACAGCATCTCGCCGGCAGGAACGTCGCGGATCAGCTCGGCCTTGTAGTGCTCACCCTGGGCCGCGAAATGGGCGATGGCTTCATCACGTGGCAGCTCGCGGCGGCTGACCGGCAGATCGGCAGCGGCCAGCTCCAACATGCGCGCTTCGATGCGTTCGAGATCGTCGGGGGTAAAGGGCCGCGCGAAGGCAAAGTCGTAAAAAAAGCCGTCTTCGATCACCGGGCCGATGGTCACCTGGGCACTCGGGTACAGCTGCTTTACGGCCATGGCCAGCAGGTGCGCGCAGGAGTGGCGCAGCAGCTCGAGACCTTCGCTGTCGCGGGCGGTGATCAGGCTGAGCTGGGCGTCGTGGTCGATCAGGGCGCTGGTGTCCACCAGGCGGCCATCGAGGCGGCCAGCCAAGGCGGCTTTAGCCAGGCCGGGGCCGATATCGGCGGCGACGTCGGCCACGCATAGCGGTTGGGCATACTGACGCTGGCTGCCGTCGGGCAGGGTGATGCTGGGCATATCGGTTCTCTAATCACGGGTAAAGGATAGGCGAGGTCAGCCGCGTCTATAGCGCAGCGGCAAGCCCTCGCACTCGTCATGCACCTGCCCGTTGTGCCAGGCCAGTTGGCCAGAGACGATGGTGCTGCGTACGGCATGGCGGAAGGCGCGACCCTGGAAGGGCGTCCAGCCGCAGTGGGCGAGCACCGGGTCGGCTTCGACCGGGCGCGGTTCGGCCAGGCGTTCGATCAGTATCAGGTCGGCCCAGTAGCCTTCGCGAAGGTAGCCGCGTTGCTCGATGGCAAAGCGCTGTGCTATGGCATGGCTGGTTTTCTCGACCAAGGTGGTCAGGGGCAGCAGGCCGTCGGCCACCAGTTCCAGTAGGGCGGGCAGGGCGTGCTGTACCAGCGGCAGGCCGGACGGGGCCTGCAGGTAGGGGCGCTGCTTCTCCTCCAGGGTGTGCGGCGCGTGGTCGGTGCCGATGATGTCCAGCCGCCCGCACAGCAGGGCCTGGCGCAGGGCATCGCGGTCGGCCTGGGTCTTGATCGCCGGGTTGCATTTGATCAGGTGGCCGAGCGCCGCGTAGTCGCGGTCATCGAAGTACAGGTGGTGCGCGCAGACCTCGGCGGTGATCTGCTTGCCGGCCAGAGGGCCTGGCTGGAACAGGCTCAGCTCGCGGGCAGTGGTGATATGCAGCACATGCAGTTGGGTGCCATAGCGGCGGGCCAGGCTGACGGCGAGGCTGGAGGACTGGTAGCAGGCCTCGGCATCGCGGATTAGCGGATGCTGCTCGGCGGGAATCTGCTCGCCGTACTGTGCCTGCCATTGCTGTTCGCGTTCGCGGATGCGCGGCGTGTGTTCGCAGTGGGTGAGGAGGATGGTCGGGCAATCGCGGAACAGCCGTTCCAGCGAGGGCAGGTCATCGACCAGCATGTTGCCGGTGCTGGCCCCCATAAACACTTTCACCGCTGCCACGCGTTTGGGTTCGAGCGCTGCGACGATGTCGAGGTTGTCCTGGCTGACGCCAAAGTGGAAACCGAAGTTGGTTTTCGAGCAGTTGGCGGCGCGCCGCTCTTTGGCTTCCAACGCCTCCAGGTTAAGGGTCGGCGGGTTGGTGTTGGGCATGTCCATGACGCTGGTGATGCCGCCGGCCACTGCCGCCCGCGATTCCGTGGCGAAGCTGCCCTTGTGCGGCGCACCGGGATCACGGAAGTGCACCTGATCGTCGATCATCCCCGGCAGCAGAAACTGTCCGGCGGCGTCGATCTCAACCTTGGCATTCACGCCGGTCAGGCTGCTGGCGATGGTTTCGATGCGGCCGTGGCGCACCAACAGGTCGGCCTCAAACTCACGGCCTTCGTTGACCAGGCGCGCGTTGCGGATCAGCAGGTCAGTCATGGTGATGCTCTCGCGGGCAGTGTGTATGGGGCAGTGGGACCGGGTCGTAGCCGCCCGGATGCCAGGGGTGGCAGCGGCCCAGGCGACGCACGGCCAGCCAGCTGCCGCGCCGCGCGCCGTGACGCTCAAGGGCCTCGATGGCGTAGTGCGAGCAACTGGGATGGAAGCGGCAACGCGGCCCCAGTAATGGACTGATCAGGTACTGATAAAGCCGTACCAGGCTCAGCAGCAGACGCTTCATTGCGCCACGCTGATGACGCATACCCGCTTGTCGCGGATGGCGTTGTAGAAGCAGTTGGGTCGCCCGGTATGACAGGCCGGGCCCTGCTGCTCGACCAGCAGCAAAAGGGCGTCGCCGTCGCAATCCAGGCGTGCCTCCCGCAAATGTTGGCGGTGGCCGCTGGTCTCGCCTTTGCGCCACAACTGCTGGCGTGAGCGCGACCAGTAGCAGACCTGGCCGCTGGCGAGGGTTTCCGCCAGCGCTGTGCGGTTCATCCAGGCCAGCATCAGCACCTCGCCGCTGTCGTGCTGCTGGGCGATGGCGGCGATCAGGCCGTCGGCATTCCAGGGGATGGCGTCCAGGGCCTCGGCCAGTGGGCGGCTGTCGCCCAGCCCGGCTTGCTCCAGTTCAAGCCATAGGTTCATGGTTTGAGCGCAGCCAGCAGGGTGTCGAGGTTGTACTTGAACATGCCCAGGTAGGTGCTGGCCGGCCCTGCGCTGGCCAGGGCATCCGAGTACAGCGTGCCGCCGACCTTGGCTCCAGCTTCGTTGGCGATCTGCTGGATCAGGCGTGGGTCGCGGATATTCTCGACAAACACGGCCTTTACCCCGTCGGCGCGAATCTGCCGGATCAGCGCGGCGACCTCGGCGGCGGACGCTTCGTCGGCCGTGCTCAGGCCCAGCGGCGCGATAAATTTCAGGCCGTAGGCCTGGCCCAGGTAAGCGAAGGCGTCATGGCTGGTGATGATGGTGCGCTGCGCCGGGGGCAACTGGCCCAACCCGGTCTTGGCTTCTGCTAGCAGGCTGCGGATCTGCGTCAGGTAGGCATCGCGCCCGGCGTTGTAATGCGCGGCGTTGTTCGGGTCGGCCTGGACCAGCGCCTTGGCGATGTTCTGCACGTAAATTTCGGCATTGGCCAGGTTCTGCCAGGCATGCGGGTCGGCCACCTGCTGACCGTCCTCATCGAGCATCAGCGGCAGCACTCCGGCGCTGGCATCAATGCGTGTGCCAGGCGCTTCGCTGCTGTCGATTAGGCGCGCTAGCCACGGCTCGAAGCCCATGCCGTTGGCGATAATCAGGTCGGCGGCGAACACCGCTTTGGCGTCTTCGGCGCTGGGTTGGTAGATGTGAGCGTCGGCATCGGCACCGACAAGATTGCGAAGCTCTAGCTTATCTCCGGCAATTTGCTGGGTAATGTCGGCCAAAATGCTGAAGCTGGTAACAACCTTGAGTTTGTCCTCGGCGTTGGCGCAAAGGCTAAGGCTTAGGGTTAGCAGGGCAATCAGGATGCGCATGGTGGTTCCTCAATGAGCAGGCGATAAACGGAGTTGGCGGCGCAGCAGGCCATTTAGCGGCCCGAGCAGTACGGAACAGATGTAGGCCAGGCCAGCGAGCAGCACGATGCACGGGCCGCTCGGCAGGTTGGCGTAGTAGGAGAGCAGCAGCCCAAGCCAGACGCAGACCGCGCCGGTGAGTGCGGCGAGCAGCAACATGCGCGGCAGGCGGCGGCTCCAGAAACGTGCGGCGGCAGCTGGCAACATCATCAGCCCGACCACCATCAGCGCGCCGATGGCCTGAAAACCGACCACTAAATTGAGCACCACCAAACCCAGAAATAGCCCGTAGGCCAGCGGCCCGAAGCGGCTGACCCCGCCGAGAAACAGCGGGTCGAGGCTGTCCATCAGCAGCCAGCGGTAAATCAGGGCGAGCAGCAACAGGCTGCCGATGGACACCAGCAACATGCCGTTCAGGGTGGGCGGGTCCACGGCCAACACCGAGCCGAACAGCAGGTGCAGCAGGTCGAGCTTGTTCCCGGCCAGACCCAGCAGCAACACGCCGCTGGCCAGCGAAATCGGGTAAATGGCGGCCAGGCTGGCGTCTTCACGCAGGCCGGTGCGCCGCGTCACCCAAGCGGCGATTCCGGCCATGCCAAGGCCAGCGACCAGCCCGCCAATCGTCAACGCTGGCAGGCTCAGGCCAAACAGCCAGAAGCCCACTGCCGCGCCAGGCAAGATGCCGTGGGCAATCGCATCGCCCATCAGGCTCAAGCGCCGCAACACCAGAAACACCCCCAGTGGTGCGGCACTGATCGCCAGCGCCACGCCGCCCAGTAACGCGCGGCGCATAAAGGCG
This sequence comes from Pseudomonas sp. 9AZ, assembly GCF_902506525.1. NCBI lineage: Bacteria > Pseudomonadati > Pseudomonadota > Gammaproteobacteria > Pseudomonadales > Pseudomonadaceae > Pseudomonas > Pseudomonas sp. 9AZ. The sequence continues at coordinate 1,838,931 of NZ_LR733840.1, read as the reverse complement.
AACTCGACGAAGGGCGTCCACAGCAGTTCCAGGCTCACGCCACGTGCTCCAGCGGCGAGTGTTGGCCCATCAGCTCGCGAATCGGCGCGAAGATGCAGCCGCTGCGCGACACCAGCAGGGCGTTGTCCAAGTGCTGACTCATGTGACTGAGGGAATGGCTGACGACAATCTGTGTGCGGCCCTCTGCCTGCCAGCGGGCGATGTGCTGCCAGAGCAGAGTTAGACCGTGTTCATCCAGCGCCGCTTCGGGTTCGTCGAGCAACAGCACCTGCGCATCGGTCAGGCTCAGGCGGGCGAGCAGGGCGCGCTGCAATTCACCGCCGGACAACGCTTGCAGGCTGTGCTGGTGCAGCTCGCTCAGCCCCCAGTCGGCCAATGCCTGCTCTAAGCGCGCCTGACGTTGCGGGCGACCTAGGCGGTTGCGCCACAACCCGGCGCTGACCAGCTCCTGCAGGGTGATCGGGAATTGCCGGTCCAGCGCCTGCTGCTGCACCAGATAGGCCACGCCACCCAGGCGCGGCACGGCCAGTTCGACCTGCCCGCGCAAGGGCTGAACGATGCCCGCGATGACCTTGAGCAGGCTGCTTTTGCCACAGCCGTTGCTGCCGATCACCCCGGTCAGGCTGGCACGGGCCAGGTGCAGATTAAGCGGCGGGGTCAGCGGGTGACCCGCAGGACCCCATTGCAGGTTGTGGCAGTGGATCATGCCGGGCTCCAGTTCCAACGGCTGACGGCAACCGCATCGTGGGCGTGCAGACTTTCCGCGTGCACCACGCGTAGGTGAAAGGCGCTGAAGGCCGGTTGTTCGCGCAGGGCGCTGTGCAGGCGTCGGGCAGCGTCTTCGCAGAACATCAGGTTTTGTCCGTTGGCCAGGGCAAAGGCCTGCTCATCGGCGCGCTTTACCGCCGTCTGTACGGCGGTGCCGAGGGCCTGTTCAGCGGCGTCGATCAGCTCCACCAGCGGCAATGCTGTGCTGTCGGCGTGCAAGCGCACCTGCAAGGTGGCGTAGCTGCGCTGGCTGTGTGGGGTGGCAACGATGCCTTGAGGCGAACCGAGCCATGCCAGCACCTGTTCATGGCTGAGCGGCTGGTTGGCGAAGTCGTGAGCGAATTGCTGCTGAATCAACTGGCGGGCCAGCGCGGCTGAGCAGGGGCACGTTGAGGAATAGGCCACCTGCACCTGTAGTTCCACGTGAAACCCCCATGAATCCTGGCGTGCACGCACTTCGAAGGGATAGGACTTCCATCCGGACAACGGGCTGACCAGCGCCGGACGACTCAATAAGGCATCGCCGTTGAGGGTCACGCTGGCTTCTTGCGACAGGCCTTCGTGGCTGTGCAAAAAATTGTTGAGCAACTGTTGCAGCACGGCCGGGGTCAGGGGTTGTGCTTCCAACGCATGCAGCGCCAGGTACAGCCGCGACATATGAATGCCACGGGCGCTGGCGTCATCCAGGCTGACGCCAGCGCTGGCGCGGGCATTGATGCGTTGATCGGCCAGCAACACAGGCAGGGCAATGCCGCCCATGCCCACCCAGTCTAGGCGCTGTGCATGGTGGCTGGCCTGGCTGGCGATATCCGGCAGGGTGAGTGCATTCATCTGAAAATCCGAGGTGGCGGCGGGTGATAAATGTTATGTTATAACAATTGAAGCCGCATACCAGTGAATTCGCATCATGAGCACGACCCTGATTAGCCAAGAACAACTGCTGGCCCAGCCGGCAGATGACTACATGAACGACGCCCAGCAGCAGTTCTTTCGCGCACTGCTGTTGCAGCAGCGCAGCGAGTTACAGGCGCGCATCGCTGAGGAGTTCGAGGCCCTGCGCGAACGGGAAACCAGCAGCGACCCGGCCGATATCGGCAGCGCCGAGGAGCAGCGACAGTGGCAACTGCGCTTGCTGGAGCGGGAAAAAAAGCTGCTCGACAAAATCGACGAAGCCCTTGAGCGGCTGGCCCGTGGTGAATACGGCTGGTGCGTGGAGACCGGCGAGCCAATCGGTCTCAAGCGCCTGTTGCTACGGCCTACCGCCAGCCTGTGTATCGAAGCCAAAGAGCGTCAGGAACAACGCGAAAAACACCTGCGCCACGCAGAATTCTGATGGAGCCTGAAACCATGACCAATCGCCTTCCCGTAACCGTGCTGTCCGGCTTTCTCGGTGCCGGTAAAAGCACCTTGCTCAACGCCATTCTGAAAAACCGCCAGGGTTTGAAAGTGGCGGTGATCGTCAACGATATGAGCGAGATCAACATCGATGGCAGCGAAGTTCAGCGCGATGTAAGCCTGAACCGTGCCGAAGAAAAACTCGTGGAAATGAGCAACGGCTGCATTTGCTGCACCCTGCGCGAAGACCTGCTGGAAGAAGTCGGCCGCCTGGCCCGCGATGGGCGTTTCGATTACTTACTGATCGAATCCACCGGGATCAGCGAACCGCTGCCGGTGGCGGAAACCTTTACCTTCCGCGGTGAAGACGGCCAGAGCCTGGCCGATGTGGCGCGCCTGGACTGCATGGTGACGGTGGTCGACGGGGTGAACTTTCTGCGCGATTTCCACGAAGCAGAAAGTCTGGCCAGCCGTGGCGAAACCCTCGGTGAGGAGGACGAGCGTTCGATCACCGACCTGCTGATCGAGCAGGTGGAATTCGCCGATGTGCTGCTGGTGAGCAAGATCGACCTGATCAGCAGCCACGAGCGTGAAGAGCTGATGGCCATCCTCAAGGGCCTTAATACCCACGCCGAAATCGTGCCGATGGCCATGGGCGCGGTGCCGCTGGAGAAGATCCTCAACACCGGCCGTTTCGACTTCGAGCGCGCCGCCCAGGCACCCGGCTGGCTCAAGGAGCTGCGCGGCGAACACGTCCCGGAAACCGAGGAATACGGCATTGCTTCCACGGCTTACCGGGCGCGCAAGCCGCTGCATCCAGAGCGCTTCTTCAATTTCATCAACCGCGAATGGACCAATGGCCGCTTGCTGCGCAGCAAGGGCTTCTTCTGGCTGGCGAGCAAGTACCAGGAGGCCGGCAGCTGGTCCCAGGCTGGCGGTTTGATGCGCCACGGTTTTGCCGGGCGCTGGTGGCGCTTCGTGCCGAAAAGTCAGTGGCCGCAGGATGAGGAAGGCCTGCAGGCGATTATGAAAAACTGGCAAACGCAGACCGGCGACTGCCGCCAGGAACTGGTGTTTATCGGCCAGAACATCGACTTCGCCCAGCTGACCGCCGAGCTGGATGCCTGCCTGCTGACCGATGCGGAAATGGCCCTCGGCGTGGACGCCTGGCAGGCGCTGCCCGACCCGTTTGGCCCCTGGCATGAGGAGGCTGCCTGATGCTTGCAGCTGTTCTGAGGCAGCCGTTGCAGCAGGTCAGCAGCGAGCAGATCGACGTGCTCGGCGAGGTGCTGCGTGAGGAGGTCAATCTGGCCGTCTGGCAGCGCCAGTTGCCGGCGCAGATCAGCGATTTTGCCAGCGCCTTGCTGGCCCGGGGTGAGCCGCTGGGGCAATCCATCGTGCTCGAGTTGGCCAGCCCGGAGAGCACGCCGAACCTCAATGGCCTGGTCGATGGTTACAGCGATCTACCGGGTCAGGCGGCCTTTCTGCAGGATCTGAGTTGGTTGGTCGGCGCCTTTGCCTGCCTGTTCGACGCCAAACGCATCGGCCTGCGTCTGCGCATTCTCGACAAGGCCATGTGTCCGCGCTTTCACGTTGATCATGTGCCGGTACGGCTGATTACCAGCTACGCCGGGGTTGGCAGTGAGTGGCTGCAGGAGGGCGTAATGGCGCGTCGTCGCCTCGGCGACCCGGCCGCCGAACCCAGCGATGCCGCGTTGATCGAGCGCGCCGAGACCGGCCATGTGCTGCTGGCCAAGGGTGAGAAATGGATAGGCAACGAGGGCGGCGGCTTGATCCACCGCTCGCCGCAACCACCGGCCGGTGAGCGTCGATTGCTCTTGACCCTGGACTGGCTGGCTTAAATTTCAGACAAAAAAATAGGCTGCGGGGAAAGTAGCCTTAAGCACCAGAAAGGCACACCGGCGCGTGACCCGGTATGCAGGGGTGAGGTACCCAAGGCCACTAGAACATAGAGAGGATTACGCTTTGATGACGGCTAGCGCGCCATCCACACGCCCTTGCTCTGCTGCTCGCAGAAGGGCTTGAGGTAGGTGGCGTCGCTAGCAACGCCGTAATAATGCACATCCTGCTTATAGGGCGTGCCGCCCACCGTTGAGTTGCGGCATACACCGAAGGAGCCCATCGGGCACTGCTCGACAAACTCCACCTCGACCTTCTGGCCCTGCAGCTGCGGCTGACAGAAACCGGTGCGGAACAGGTTGGGCGGGATGCTACGGTTCTGCTGGCAGACCTTCACATCCAGGCGCTCGGCCTGGCTATGCACCACACAGGCTTCACCCCAGGCCAAGCCGGACAGTGTGAACAGGCTCAGCAGCAGAAAAACGCGCATCCATTGACCCTCTGAAAATATGCCGGCGACTCTAGCATGCTGTTTTTAATCAGTCTGCGTAGGCCCGCTCTAACGATGCTCTACACCGCTAGAATGGCCGCAGCAGGACTCTTCTTCTCGATAGACAGTGGCAAGCGCCGACCATGCTGAACAATATCCCTACTCACGTAATTGCCGGGCCGCTCGGCGCTGGCAAGACCAGCCTGATCCGTAATCTGCTGGCGCAGCGTCCGGCGCACGAACGTTGGGCGGTGCTGATCAATGAATTCGGCCTGGTTGGTTTGGATGCCGCGCTGCTGACCACCGACGACGATGGCGTGGCCCTAGGCGAAGTGGCGGGCGGTTGCCTGTGCTGCGTTAACGGCGTGCCGTTTCAGGTTGGCCTCGGCCGGCTGTTGCGCCAAGCCAAACCGCATCGCCTACTGATCGAACCGTCCGGCCTCGGCCATCCTCTGGTACTGCTTGAGCAACTGCGTGAAATGCCCTGGGCTGGGGTTTTGGCGGTGCAGGCACCGCTGCTGGTGCTGGACGCTCAGGCCCTTGCTGCGGGTGAAGCGCTGCCGGAGAGCCAGCAGGCGACGCTTAGCCGTGCCGGGCTGCTGCTGTTGAACAAGGCCGAAGACCTAGATGAAGCCACCAAGGCGCGCATCCAGGTGCAACTGCCCGCTCGCCCGATTTACTGGACCAGTCAGGGTTCCTTGCCGCTCGCAGCGCTGCCCGGCTTTAGCGCCCAGGCCGATAGCGAAGCTACGCCGGATAACCTGCCCACGGCTGCGGCGCCATTGCCGCAACTGTGGCGCAGCTCAAGCGAGCCGATCTGCCAGGTGCAGCAGCAGGCCGAAGGCTGGAGCATCGGTTGGCGCTGGCACCCCAGCCAGCAGTTCGAGCTGATGCGTGTACAAGAGTGGCTGAGCAGCTTGCCCTGGCGCCGCGCCAAGCTGGTGCTACACACCAACGCCGGCTGGCTGTCCGCCAACGCCCTCAACAGTGATGCCCTGCATTGGCAAAACAGCGAATGGCGCAAGGACTCGCGGCTGGAGCTGATTTTCAGCGAGGCGCAGGAGGTGTCGGCGTTGCAGGCCGGGTTCGCGTCCTGTGCATTAGCGCCAGAGCATTTCGGCCAGGCTGCCGAACAGCAGAATCAGCACAGCCACGGCGCTGATACGCAAAGCCAGGGGTGAGCTGACCCACTGCAACACTTGCTGTTTGGGTGCTTCGCGCAGTGCATGCCACTCTTGGCGGAACGCAGGGTCGATGCGCAGGGCAAATAGCCTGTCGCGGTACAGCAGGTGCCGAGCGTGGCTCATCTGGCTGTAAAGCGGCAGGCGAATAGCAAAGTGCAGTTCGCCGTCTGCGGCACGTCCCATGTCCAGTACATGGCAGTCGATGCCGGCGCTGCTGAGTTGTTCTTGCAAGTGCTCGATAAAGCCTGCATGACTGGATTCCAGTAAAACAAACACCCTGACGTCCTCCCTGATAGGTCTGCGGCCAGGATGCCGGAGTCAGATAGAACTGACGAGTCCTCTGGCGATGCGGATAATCCCCACCTGAATACGATCACGCAAGGCACGCTCATGCATCTCCACCCCTGGTCACACGACAGCAGCGCCGGCTTTACCTTGCGCGGTTGGCATTCACCGCCTTCGGGCAAGCCCGTGCTGCATTTTCTGCATGGCAACGGCTACTGCGGGCGGGTCTACACACCATTGCTGGCGCTGTTGGCCGAGGATTTCGACCTGTGGTTATGCGATGTACAGGGCCACGGTGAGAGTGATCACGGTGGCCGCTTCCACGGTTGGAACCGCAGCGCCGAACTGGCAGTAGAAGCTTTTAACGCCGGGCGTGAGCGGTTTGGCGATGCGCCGGCTTATGCCTTGGGCCACAGCTTTGGCGGGGTGTTGACCAGCCTGATCCTGGCCCAGCAACCGCAACTGTTTCAGCGTGCGGTGTTGCTTGATCCGGTGCTGTTCAGCCCAGCGATGATCGGCGTTATGGCGCTGTCCGATGTTGTGGGCCTGAGCCGGCGCACCACGTTGGCCAGCAAGGCGCTCAAGCGCCGCAGCAGCTGGCCAGATCGCGCCGCTGCGTATGACGCGTTGCATGGTCGTGGGATGTTCCGTGGCTGGACCGAAGAAGCGTTTGCCGCGTATATCCAGCATGCCTTGAAAGACAGCGACAAGGGCGCCGAGCTGCGTTGCCGGCCAAGTCGCGAAGCCGATATTTTCAGCTCCATGCCCAAGCGCCTGTGGCCGTCACTGGCCAAGGTGACGACGCCGACGCAGGTTCTTTATGGCGAGCGCAGCTACCCCTTTGTCGCTAAATCGGTGGCACGTTGGTGCGCCAGTAACGCCCATGTCAGCGCCCATGTGGTACCCGGCGGACACTGCTTTATGCAGGAGCACCCGACCGACAGCGCCGCGCGGGTTATGCATTTTTTGTTGCAGCGCGATTAAGCCCGATGAGCTGCCGTGAGGATGCCTGGCTGGCGCTCTCCGAGCTGTGGCTGGACACTGAGCTGGATGAGTCGGCGCTCCGATCTATCGCCACCCGGCTGCGCGCCAGTGGTTTGAGCCTGGATGAATTGCAGCAGATCTACGCGTATGAGGTTGCACCGCAGGTCTGGCTTAACCACTGGGCCGTCGCCGGGGTGTGGGAGGGGTTCGAGCCACAATGGCTGTTGGCGGGTTGCCGGTGCAATCAGTTGGGCGGGCGTTGGCATCGGTTGAAATGCCGCGTGCTACGCCGGCCGATGACCTACGGCTGTCGCGCTGAATGGCAGCAGATCTTGGCCTTTCTGGCTGATCGGGATTTTAACTAGTCGGCCTTAATGCGGCGTGTTGTTGTCCGAATCCTGACGCTGACTGCGCCACTGCTGCATCTCAATCACCTGAGCGCTGGGTGCCGGCGGTTCACGGAAAGGGTGCGGCGCCAGTTCGATACGCCCCAGCTGTTTGCCAAACAGGGTGATGCTGCCGACATGCCGCTGCTCGCCGGTGACGGTGAATTCGAAGCCATACACCCGCGCCAGGCGCTTGCGCCCGCGTGCATCGGGTAACAGGGCGAGCCGTCGCAGGGCGACATTCTCATCCAGCAACTCGATGTCGGATTTGACGCAATGTTGTTTCACCAACCCCAGTGCATGTTCACGCAGACCATGGGCATGCCACAGCCAGGCGCACGCGGTGGCGAACAGCATCAGCAGAAATACATCGAAGAGGTCGATCATGGCGGCTCCGGCGGCAGGAGGCTGAGCTTAACAGAGCCTGTCGTTCGCTTACGCATCCACGCAGATACGGTTTCGCCCCTGCGCTTTGGCGTTGTACAGCTGGTTGTCCGCGCGTTGCAGCAGCTGTTGCAGGCTGTCGCCGGGACGAGCGCAGGTCAGGCCCATGCTGACGGTGGCGTGCAACGGGCCCTGAACGGTGGCGAGGGGCTGCGTGTGCAGGGCATTGCGTAGGCGTTCCAGGCGCTGCTGCGCAGCGTTGAGGTCGCTGTCGGGCAGGAGGATGACGAATTCTTCACCGCCGAAGCGGGCGAACAGGTCGGTGCTGCGCGCCTGCTGCCGGCACAGCTCGCTGAACGCCACCAGCACCTGATCGCCGACGGCATGGCCGTACTGGTCGTTGACCCGTTTGAAGTGATCGAGGTCGAGCATCGCTAAGCACAGCGGGGTGCCTTGGCGTTGACTACGGCTCAGCTCGTGTTCGGCACGTTGCTGGAAGGCGCGGCGGTTCAGGGCGCTGGTCAGCGGGTCGGTGGTGGCGAGTTGGCGCAGCTGTTCTTCCAGAGCCTTGCGCTGGCTGACATCGCGGATCTCGGCGACCTGCTGCTGCGCTTCGGCCAGGCGCGCGATGCTCAGCTCGGCGGCGAATGGCTGGCCGTCCGCACGTTGAGCAAGCAGGTCGTGGGGACGACCATCAGCCTGTTGCAGCAGTTCGCTGAGCGGCTGTTGGCTGCTGCTGTCGAAAAGCCGCGATAGCGGTTGGCCGAGCAGTTGCTCACGGGTTTGCGCAAACAGCTGTTCCAGCTTGGGGTTGCTGTCGATGATGCGCTCGCCGTCGAGCACCATCACCCCGGCGTTGCTCACGCTCATCAGGCGTTCGAAACGTTCGGCGTTGGCAGCGGCCTGCTGGGCGTTACGCTGGCTGTCGGCGAGGATGCGGCGCATGGTCAGCAGCACCAGGCCGACCAAGGCCATAAGCCACAGGGGAATGCCGAAGTTGTAGGGCAGCAGGTAGCTTACCGAGCGCGTGACGTCGTCATGGACGATGCCTTGCAGGCCATCGTGCAGGCCGATCACGCCACGCAGCAGGGTGACCAGGGCATAACCCAGCAAGGCGATGGCGACAAACTGGCAGACGCCGCGCAGTTCCACCTCGCTGGGCGCACGCCATAGCGCCCAGCAGGCTTGCAGGGGCAGTAGGCCGCCAATGGCGGCGTACAGCGCGACGAGGTATTCCGAGTTGATGGGGCTGAGCCACCAGTGCCAGCTTAGGGCCAGGCTCATCAATCCGGCGCTGGCGGGTACGGTCCACCAGGGCAGCGGCAGGCCGAGAAAGCGGAACACGCCGAGCAGGATGATCGCCTCGCCGGCCAGTTGCAGGGCATTGCCAAGAATATTCAGCAGTTTGCTGCCACTGGCCATAAAACCCATGAACAGCAGGATGCCGATGATCAGGGTCCAGCTGCCCAGCATCCACAAACCGGGGCCACGGTAGGGGCGGGAGAAATACCAGAGCCCGCTGCAGGCAATGGCGTTCGCCAGCATCAGGTTCAGGCCCAGCAGCATGGGGGAGAAATACAGGCTTTCCATGGCCTTACTCGGTGTTATGCACGGGGCGTAATTGTGCCGCTGGCGTGTGGTGTTGTCTGCTCGTTCAGCTTTTTTCTTCGTTCAGTGCCTGGTAGCGCTGTTGCAGCTCGTGGCGGATCTGCCGGCGTTGCAGGGCCTGGCGCTGTCGCCGCAAGGCGTCCGCAGTGGTCGGTTCCAGGGCGGGAATAGGCACCGGCTTGCCCTGTTCATCCACCGCCACCATGGTGAAGAAGCAGCTGTTGGTGTGACGCACCGAGCGCTCGCGGATGTTTTCGGTGATCACCTTGATGCCGACTTCCATCGACGTACGCCCGGCGTAATTGACCGAGGCGAGGAAGGTCACCAGTTCGCCAACATGGATGGGCTCGCGAAAGATCACCTGATCCACCGACAACGTGACCACATAGCGCCCGGCAAAACGGCTGGCACAGGCGTAGGCGACTTCATCGAGGTATTTGAGCAGGGTGCCGCCGTGCACATTGCCGGAGAAGTTGGCCATGTCCGGGGTCATCAGTACGGTCATCGACAGCTGGGCGTTTCCGGGTTCCATAGCGGGCTCTGTGCTGGGTTTGTGGCAACCATAGCAGGTGCAGGGGCAGGCCCGCGCGGTTGATCAGGGCAAGTCGAACTGCTGGCGCAGCTGGTTGAGCATGGGGGCCTGCTCGCTCAGGAAGTGATCGAAGCGTTTGATCAGCTGGTCATACCGGTAACTGCTCAGGTGAAAGCTGGTGGTGATCTGCGGTAATTGCGGGTCACGCTGCAGTTGCTGCGGGGCGATGCCGAGCAGTTGCATATGGTGTTCCACCACCTGCGGGTTGGCGTAGATGGCATCCAGGCGGCCCCGTTCGAGCATGCGGATCAGGCTCTGGATGTCCTGCACTTCCACCAGTTCGATGCTGTGTTGATCCAACAGTGGTTGCCAGGCCTCGGCGGTAAAGCCGCGCACGATACCCACCCGGTTGATCGCATTCAGGCCCTGAGCGAGCTGCTCGCGGCGCACCACGGTGGCGTCGACGATCTCCACCACGGCTTGGCTGTAGTACAGCGGCTGGCCGTCACGGGCTTTACGGGGCCAGGCCGGATTATCGGGGAACAGCAGGTCGAGGCTATGTTCACCCAGCATATTGCGGTATAGACGGTTGACCGGTTGCGGGCGTAATTCCAGTTCAAGGCCTTCGTGCTTGGCGAAGGCCTGCAGCAGGGCGATGCAGTAACCGTCATAGGCCTGCCCCTCTACGGCCTTGTAGTAGGGGTAGTAGTCGTGGTTTTCCAGGCCAACACGCAGCGGCTCGGCCAGGGCAACTACGCTGTACAGCCAGCAGACCAGGATAATGCAGAGGCGCATGGGCCACTCCAGGGTGCTCAGATCCAATACAGCGTAGCCTGCGCCGCCGTTGTCGTCAGGCGTGGGTCAGGTACCAGCGCCAGTCCTGCTCGCCGACTTCGCCCATAAACTGGCGGAACTCGTTCCATTTGATCGCCAGGAACACCTTGAGGAAGTCCTCGCCGAGTGCGTCCTTGGCCCAGGCCGAGTTCTCCAGCGCGCGCAATGCCGTCAGCCAGTCGGTGGGCAGGGTTTCGCGGGCCTGTTCGTAACCGTTGCCGATGATCTCCTCGCCCGGATCGATCTGATTTTTGATGCCGTGATGAATACCGGAAAGAATCGCTGCCGCCGCTAGATAGGGGTTGGCATCGGCGCCGCAGATGCGGTGCTCCACATGTCGGCTCTTGGCCGGGCCACCGGGCACGCGGAACGATACGGTGCGGTTGTTAACCCCCCAGCTTTTGGCCAGCGGCGCGTAACTATTGGCCTGGAAGCGGCGGAAGGAGTTGGCGTTGGGGCAGAAGATCGCCAGGGCGTCGTTGAGCGTGGCCATCATGCCGCCGATGGCGTGCTTGAGCAGCGGCGTGCCGTATGGGTCTTCGGAAGCCATCAGGTTATTGCCTTCGGCGTCGGCCAGGCTGACGTGCATGTGCATCCCGCTACCGGCCAGGTCGCCGAACGGCTTGGCCATAAAGCAGGCCTGCAGCCCGTGCTTGTTGGCCACGCCCTTGACCAGGCGCTTGTAGCGCACGCCTTCATCCACCGCTTGCAACGCGTCGAAGCGGTGCTCCAGGGTCAGCTCCAGCTGGCCGGGCGCGTATTCAGAGATCGCGGTGCGCACGGGCAGGCCCTGCACTTCGCAGGCGGCGTAGAGGTCGTCGAGGAAGGCTTGCTGCTGCTCCAGCTCCAGCACGCCATACACCTGTGGCGCCTGCGGGCGCACGCCGTTGGCTTGCAGCGCCGGCTGCGGACGGCCATTGGCGTCGCGGGTCTTGTCCAGCAGGTAGAACTCCAGCTCGACCGCCATTACCGGGTGGTAGCCGTCGGCCTTGAGCCGGTCGATGGCGCGCACCAGCACATGCCGCGGATCGGCGGGCGCTGCCGGCAGGCCCTGGGTCGGATGCATGCTCACCTGTAACTGGCCGGTCGGTGTGCTGCGCCAGGGTTGCAGGGTCAGGCTGCCGGGCAGCGGGTAGGTCCAGCAGTCGGCATCGGCGACTTCCCAGACCAGGCCGCTTTCCTCCACGTCCTCGCCCTGAATGGTCAATGCCAGGATCGAGCTGGGCAGCGGTCGGCCGTTCTCATAAATGGCCAGCAGTTCATCGCGGTGCAGCAGCTTGCCGCGCGGGATGCCGTTGGCATCGATCAACATGAGTTCGATCAGGCGCACGTCGGGGTGGGCGGTAAGGAAATCGCGGGCTTCCTGGGGATTGGCGAATTGCATGGTGATTCTCACAGTGAGTCGTCATTTCGTGGGAGGCGCTTTAGCGGCGATTGTTGCGGCTGAAGCCCCTCCTACAGGCTGATCGATGAGTTACTCGCGGGCGCCGGGGATGGCCAGCAGTTCGGTCAGGGCCTGGTCGAGCATGCTGATCAGCTTGTCCACATCGTCCGCTGTGGTGCTTGGGCAGCACAGGGTCATGTTATGGAAGGGCGTGATCAGGATGCCGCGGTTGATCAGGTACAGGTGCAGGGCCATCTGCAGCTCGTCGTGGAACGCTGCTTCGGCTTCGGCGCCGGTCTTCGGCGACACCGGGCAGAACTGGAACTCACTGCGCGCGCCCAGTTCGGTCACCGACCATTGCAGGTCGTGCTTGCTGATCAGCGTGCGGAAGCCGTCGGCCAGGCGCTTGGCCAGCGGTAGCATGTGTGCGTAGGCGGCCGGGGTCATCACCTCTTCCAAGTTGGCGCGCATGCAGTGCATGGCCAGGGCGTTGGCCGACAGGGTGGTGCCCATGCCGCTGTGACCGTGGCCATGGCTGCCTTCGCTGGCGCGTTTGCGCGCGGCGGTCATGGCTTCGGCCATCGCTGCGCTACAGCCGAAGATGCCGCACGGTACGCCGCCGGCAATCGGCTTGCCGACCACGAAGAAGTCCGGGTCGAGGTTCCACAGCTTCGTGCAGCCACCTATATCGGTGGAGATGGTATGGGTTTCGTCGATGATCAGCAGCGCGCCGTATTTGCGGGTCAGCTCGCGGCACGTCTGCATAAAGCCCGGCTCAGGGAGGACCATGCCGATGTTGGTCATCGCCGGTTCGCAGATCAGGGCGCAGACGTCGCCCTGGGCCAGTGCGGTTTCCAACGCTGCCACATCATTAAACGGCACGGAGCGGCTGTACTGGGTCAGGTCGTAGGCCTGGCCAACCAGGCCGGAGCGCGGCACGGTTTCGCCGTCGATGCAGCGCACCATCACGTCATCCACGGTGCCGTGGTAGCAGCCGTCGAACACCAGTAATGTCTTGCGCTGGGTGATCGCGCGGGCCCAGCGCAGCACGTAGCGGTTCGAGTCCGTGGCGGTGGCGGTGACCTGCCAGAACGGCAGGCCGAAGCGCGCGGCCAGCAGCTCGCCGCAGACTACGGCGTCTTCGCCCGGCAGCATGGTGGTCAGGCCGTTGTTGCCTTGTTCGGCGATGGCCTTGGCGATCGGATCCGGCGAGTGGCCGAACATGGTGCCGGTATCGCCCAGGCAGAAGTCGATGTATTCGTGGCCGTCGACGTCATAGAAGCGTGCGCCCTTGGCCCGCTCGACAAACAGCGGCACCGGGGTCGACCAGTCGGCCATCCAGTGCATCGGTACGCCGCCGTATAGGGAGTTACGTGCGCGCTCGGCCAACGCCACAGATTTCGGGTTACGCGCGATAAAGCGTTCACGCTCACGTTGGGCGAAGGTTTCTACGGCGGATGGGTGGATACCACTGGCAGTCATGTTGAACACCTCGTTCGAATATCTGCACATGCTATTTTGTGATCACAGAAAACTCAAGCATTGGTTTTATTAGGCTTTATTGCTAGATTATCGCCATATTTGTGATCACAGGATTCTATGAAATGGTCTTTCAACAGCACGTTGCGTTAATCAGCGGCGCGGGCAGTGAATCCGGTATCGGTCTGGCGATCGCGCGCCGGCTGGGCCGTGCCGGTGCGCGAGTGTTATTAACCGCCAGCAGTGCGCGGGTCGAGCAACGGGTCGCTGAATTATGTGCAGAAGGTATTCAAGCACGGGGTCGCGCCGCTGACCTCACTGATGAGCAGCAGGTCGCTGAATTACTCGACTGGGCCCACGCACAGTGGGGGCAGATCGACATTCTGGTGAACAATGCCGGCATGGCCATGCAGGGCAGCCCCGAACCGTTTGCCGAGTTGGCGGACATGGACCTGGCGACCTGGAACCTGTCCATCGCGCGCAACCTCGGCACGGCATTCTTGCTCACGCGCGCGGTCCTGCCAAGCATGCGTGCACGCGGCTACGGGCGCATCGTCAATATCAGCTCGACCACCGGCACCCGTGGCAGCAACCCTGGTGAGGCGGCCTACAGCGCGGCCAAGGCTGGCATGCTCGGCCTGTCCATGGGGCTGGCGCTGGAAGTGGCCAAACAGGGCATTACGGTCAACAGCGTGGCGCCGGGTTGGATTGCCACCGGCTCCAGCACCGACGAAGAACGCCATGCCGCCGAGTACACCCCGCTGGGTCGCGCCGGTCGCCCCGAAGAAGTCGCTGCCGCCGTGGCCTTTCTTGCGTCACCGGAAGCCAGTTACATCACCGGTGAAGTGCTGGTGGTGGATGGCGGGAACTGCCTGATCGAAAACAAGACGCCGTGAACCAGTAGAATTCATTCCGCCGCTCAATTGTGGCGCTCTTCGTTAGAAGGAATACCCATGCGCAACTGCTCGCTGACACTTGCCCAACTCCCTGCCCCGCCGGCACAAGGATGCTGCTGAACCATGGCCGATAACCTGCAGGATCAGCTCTACCAACGTATTCGAGAAGGTTTGCTGGCTGGGCGCTTTCAGCCCGGTGAGCGCTTGAAAATCCGTGATCTGGCTGCCGAGTGGGGCACCAGCCCGATGCCGGTACGTGCCGCCTTGCAGCGGCTGGTCGCCGAGGGTGCGCTGGAAGGCGAGCCACAGCGCTCGGTGCGCGTGCCGCCGATGACCCGCGAGCGTTACCAGAACATTTTCCAGGTGCGTCTGGGCCTTGAAGGCTTAGCTGTAGAGCTGGCCACCCCGCGCCTGACTGCGGCCAACCTGACCGAGTTGCGCGAATGCGTGGCGCGCATGGATCAGGCCATCGAGCAGCGGCAGGTGCAGGCCTATCTAGATGCCAACAGCCAGTTCCACCTGCACCTCTACAGCGCTTGCGGCAACCCGGTGTTGCTGCGCTCAATCGAGTCGTTGTGGTTGCAGGTTGGGCCGTTTTTCAACCGATTGTTCACCGGTGCCGATCTGTCGCTGCGCCTCAATGACTTTCACGAGGAAGCCTTTGCCTCCATCGAAGCCGGCGATGCCAAGGCTGCGCGCCAGGCCATGGAGCAGGACCTGACTTACTTCGCGCGCTTTCTGCTCAACCTGCTCGACCTTGAGCCGGGCCAGCGTTGACTGGATGCTGAAGCGCTGGCAGCTCGATAGCCGACAACTACACTGATGCGATTCTGAGACGACAGTACAAGGGCTCTTCAATGCTGGATTACGGCAGTAAACGCATTCTGATCGTCGATGACTTCACCGACTTTCGCAGCTCGCTGAAGGCCATGCTGCGCGATATGGGCGCGCGGGATGTGGACACCGCCGACCGCGGCGAAGAAGCCCTGAGCATGTGCCGCAACAAGCGCTACGACATCATCCTGCACGACTACAACCTGGGTGGCGGCAAGAACGGCCAGCAGGTGCTGGAAGAGTTGATCGCCGGCAAGCTGATCAGTCATCAGTGCATCTTTGTCATGGTCACCGCCGAAAGCAGCCAGGCCATGGTCCTCAGCGCTCTTGAGCATGAGCCGGATGCCTACCTGACCAAGCCGTTCAACCGCGCCAGCCTCGATCAGCGCCTGGACAAGCTGGTGGAGCGCAAGACTGCGCTCAAGGGCATTCTTCAAGGCCTCGACAAACAGGACCCAGCCGCCGTACTGGATGCCTGCAAAACCCTCAGCCAGCAGGACAAGCGCTACCTGCCCTTGTGCCAGCGCTACCAAGCCACGGCGCTGCGTGAGCTGGGGCGTCTGGATGAGCTGGAGCAGCTGCTCAATGGCGTATTGGCCGAGCGACCGTTGCCCTGGGCGCAGGTGGCGCTGGCCGGCCTGATGCACAAGCGCGGCGAGTTGAGCCGTGCGCAGAGCCTCTACGAGAAGGGTTTGCAGCTATTCCCGATGATGCCGGCACTGTACGACGGCCTGGCCGCCGTGCTGCTGGCGCAGGGCGAGAGCCAGCGCGCTCAGCAAGCTCTGGAAGATGCGGTCAAATTGGCTCCGCTGGCGATTCGCCGGCAGATGCAGCTGGGCAAACTGGCCTTGGATAACCAGGACTTCGACAGCGCCGGCAAGGCCTATCGACAAGCCATGGAGCAAGGTCGCACCTCCAAATTCAAGAGCCCGGAAAACTACCTTGGTCTGGCCCAGGCGATCACCGCCCAGGCCGGTGACGGCTCGCTCGATAAGCGCTTGCAGATCGAGGTCAGTCAGGCCCTCGGTGAGCTGGATAAAATCTATGCCCATGACCCCAATGTGCAGGTGCGCTCACGCCTGGCTTTGGCCAGCAGCTTGAATAAATCCGGCGAGCCCAAGCGTGCTGCGCAACTGGCTGCGGAAGCTGCTGCGGCGATGGAAAAGCTGCCGCAGCTGTTTGCCGCCGATACTGCCCTCAGCGTCGCCAGCCAGCTGCGCGCGCTGGGCCAGACGGCAGCCAGTGATGCCTTGCTGAAAAGCTGTGTCGAGGTATACGGCGACGACCCGCAGGTGATGCAAGGCGTGGCCCGGCAGACTGACAACGCCGAGATTCTCTCTGGCGGCAAAGAGGCCGTGGAGCTCAATCGCCAAGGTGTGCGCTGCTACCAGCAGAAGCAGTTCGACGAGGCGCTCAGGCTGTTCCGACAGGCCTTTGCCCTGCAACCGAAGAACATCAGCATCGCCCTCAATACCGCGCAATCGCTGTTGCAATCGGCCAGCGGCGAAGCGTCTGCTGCTTTACTCGAGGAGTGTCGGCGTTGCCTGGCCGTGGTCAGCCAGATGCCCGAGACGGATGCCCGGCATGCGCGTTACCTGCAACTGCAACGGCGAGCGTCCGGCCAATGAGTGATTCCCCCGGAGGACTGGACTTCTCCACGGTGATCGCCTCCACCGTACACGACATGAAAAACTCCCTGGCTATGCTCACCCGCGCCCATGCGCAGTGGCAGTCGCAGCTGCCGCCTGAGCAGCAGCAGGCCAGCGAGCAGGGCGTGATCGAGTACGAGTTTGCCCGCCTCAACGGCATGCTGGTGCAACTACTCGGCCTGTATAAGCTCGGCGTCAACCAGTTGCCCATGCGGCCCGGTTATCACGAGGTTGAGGATTTTCTTCAGTCGCAGCTGGCGCGGCACTTCGAGGTGCTGCAAAGCCGGCAGATCAGCGCTCGCTGCGAGGTGGAAAGTTTCGATCTGATGGGTTTCTTCGATGAAGAACTACTTGGCTCGGTGGTCGCCAACATCATCACCAACTCCATCCGTTACGCCCACAGCGCCTTGCTGATTCGGGCCTGGGAGGAAGGCGGCAAGCTGGTGCTGGCGATCTGCGACGACGGCCAGGGCTACCCGCAGGAGATGCTCAGCCAGCAATCCAACTACGTCCTCGGCCTCAAGCACAGCACCGGCAGCACCGGCCTGGGCCTCTACTTCGCCGGTCGCATCGCCGAGCTGCACGAACGCCAGGGCGTACGCGGGCATATCGAGTTGGCCAACGGCGCGCCTCTGGGTGGTGGGGTATTCAGGATTTATCTGCCCTGAAGCATCGAAGATTGTTCGGGCTTCTATAGGTTTGATCCACTACTACAGTCGAGTGGTATAGCCCGCCAAACCTCCCAGGCTTGCTGCCAGCCCGCATTGTGGCTGATGTTTGGCAGCACCATGCTTTGAAGGCATTCTGCTGAGCCAAGTTCGTTGAGGTAATGCTGCATAAGCACGGGAGGTGTGATGTGATCATCTGCCCCTGCTATATGTCGCTGCGCAATTTTGGCCAGTTTTTTGCGTTGATCCAGTGGTTCTAGAGAGCCTGTCAGCGGGCTGAGTTTCAGCTTCCGTGTCCAGGTTCGCGGGCTTAGGTTGCCAGCTAAAGTTTGTACCTGCTCTACATCATCACGTTTAACAGCCAGCAACAGCGCCAGGGCTGCGCCGCCAGAGTAACCAATCAGTTCAAATTCTTGATTGCCATAGCGTGATTTGATCAACGTGAGGGCATGGTCGAGGCTACTCAGAATTTCAGGAGCAAAACGCCGGTTTGTCCATATCGCGGTTGAGCAGTTCGTTGATTTAAAAAACTGACAAGGACGTGCGAGATAAATGCTGGGTGTTGGATCACTGAACGCGAGTTGTGCGGTCAGTAGGTTACGTGGGCTAGGATCCAGGCTGGGCTGGCGAGCAGTGGCCCAGGCGTGACCATCACCTTCTAGATAGACGCGAATTCGTGACGCGCTAGGGCGCATTGTTGGGGCACCCAAAACCAGGGGAAAGGGGTGTGTGGGAATTATTTCTAATTGCCGATCATGCTGTTCAGAGAGGTGCTGCAGTGTTTGATACGGTGACTGGCAACCACTCAGCGTGGCACTAACCAGCAGTGCCACGCCATGCAGCCAAACACCGACCCGCATGCGCGAGCCGAGGTTTTTACGCTTCATCAGAAGTCGTAGCGTACTTTTGCGGTGAAGGTGTCAGCATTGAAATCAGACTTACCAAGGTAGTCATAGCTGGCGCCCACAGTCATCGCGCCCAAGCGGTAGTCCACACCCACACCGGCCTCATAGCTGTTGCGCGCTGGCTTAGCGCCCGAGGTGGCAAAAGGCGTACCGCCTAACACGAAAGTAGAGGTGCTAGAGGCTTGGTCTGCAGCGAAATCATGGTATGCCATCAGCTTGGCTTGCGGCTCAATGGTGCCTTGACCCAGCGGATAGTTGGCGGCAACACGTACACCAGCACCCAGATCTAAGACTTCATAACGCTGGTCTTTGACCTTAAGCGCAGCAGACGAGCCCTTCTCACTGAAACCGTCGATATCCACCATGCTGTAACGGGCTGCGACGCGCGGCTCGATCAGCAGTTCATTGCTGATGTTATAGCTGTAGCCACCGACCAGATTCACACCCAGCAGATTACTGTCGTAATTACCTTTGGCGGTGGTGCTGGCGATGTTTCGCTGGCTACCGTTATCGTTGATGCCGTAAGTCAGGCTGCCGTCTGCAAAGTAGTTGCCGTGCTCAAAGCCGCCGTACAGGGTGAAGGCGTGGCTATCGACTTCGGTGGTGTTGCCGTTATCGCTGTTGACGTCGGTATTGAGGAAGCTGTACGCCAGACCCAGAGTCACCTGCTCGTTCAACTTGCCATCAGCACCCACTGCGATACCGCGGCTGTAAGCGTTGTAGCCGGTAATGCCATCGCGTAGGTCTTGGTTGGCGTCGCTGTAGAGGGTTTGTACCCAGACGCCGGTCTCTGTGAAGGCGTCGCCGGAGGACAAGCCCTGGCGTGCGCTACTGGTGCGGCTGCCGGTCACGTTGCTGATCAGTGCTTGGCCCGAAGTGGCCGCTTGGGTGGCGCCACCGTTGGACTCCGGAGCAAGTTGTTCAGCTAGTTTGGCTAGTGCGGCCGGGTTTTGCGAGGCTGCAATAAAGGCCTGGCGTACTGGATCGCTCGGATTGCTTTGTGCCAGCTGATTTAGGACGAGTTGGCTGAAAGCCGCGCCCGCAGCTTGCGCGTTACTCGAACCGCCATTGTTACCGATGACTTGGCCAACTTCGCCCACGCTCTTGCCCGTGACTTTGGCTACAACCTGATTACCTTCTACTGCAAAGGTATCGACGTTCAACAAAGACGAACTGCTAACAACGCGCAAGCCATTATCGTCAATCTCAGCGGCTTGAATAAGCTTGTAGTTAGAGCCTTTGGCAGTGAAGTCACTGTCTTTGGCCGCCAACTTGATTTGAGCACCGTTGCCGAACTCGGCCGTACCAGACACGTCAAGGATAGCCTTGCTTGGGTCGGTTGCGTTGCTCAGGCTCATACCCAGCGATGAGTTGCCGGCGACATAGATATTTCCATCGATGCTGGTGTGGGTTTGTCCCAGTTCGAGGTGGCCGATGATTTGATCGGACACGCTGCCCACATCGATCCATCCACCGTTTTTCATGCGAATATTCGCGCCGTCGGCAGTTGCGTCGGTTCCTTTAAAGGTCACGTTACCGAGGATCTCGATATTGCTCAGATCGATCAGGTTGCCAGTGATGGTGCCGGCTTCCCAGTCTAAGTAAACAGGGTCAGTGGCTTCTGACGCGTCGATGGCTTCATCTTGAGACGTGATGGTACCGCTGTTGCGGATTCTCAAGGGGAAGGGATTGTTCTGACCGTCGATATCAAAGCCGCCGATCTCGATTGCCGCATCCGTAGCTTCAATCAATCCAGTGTTGATCACGTGTGCTGCGGAACTGGCGAAGCTTACGCCGTCGAGCATCATGCCTACCGCGTTGTCGCCTTGGGCGATGATGCTGCCGTGGTTTTCGATACCGCCGATGTCTACTCGGTCGTTCGCGTGTCCGTTTTCGTTGGAGGTAGCATCAATTGCCGTAGCTTCTGCTCCGCTGACCTGAATCAGCCCGTGGTTGATCAGCTTGCCGTT
This sequence comes from Pseudomonas sp. 9AZ, assembly GCF_902506525.1. Classification (NCBI taxonomy): domain Bacteria; kingdom Pseudomonadati; phylum Pseudomonadota; class Gammaproteobacteria; order Pseudomonadales; family Pseudomonadaceae; genus Pseudomonas; species Pseudomonas sp. 9AZ. The sequence goes on along the minus strand of NZ_LR733840.1, from coordinate 1,818,496 downwards.
GATTTGACCACCTTCCAGCAGGATACCGGTGGCATGACTGCCTTCGGCAATGATCTTGCCTGAGGTGGCATTTATAAGGTCGCCATATAGCTCAGACTCGCCGGAGAACTCCAGCGCGCGAACGCCATCGCCATCAAGCAACCCACCTTTAGCGCTGAGTGTGCCTTGGTTGAGGAGATTACTCTCAATGAGCGCAGGGTCAATAAGCATGGCGGCGGAGCCGTCACCTACGACCGAGATGCTGCCTTGATTGATCAGGCTGCCCTTGATCATAGTTCTTGGGCCAAATGGCGCCGGATCTTCGCCAGACATTGACAGATCCAAACCATCGGCATTTGCACCGTTGGCGTTAATAACCGCGTTTAGTGTCAGGTCACCATTAATGGTAGCGCTGTTGAGCTCAATGGCATCTAGGTCGCTGTTGTTGCTTGTAAATGAGCCGGTTATCTCAACGCTTTCGCTAAATGTTTCGTCATTTTTCTCAATACCTGCATTGTTCAGAACTAGAGACTCTGCGTACACAGGCAAAGTAGCGGTAACAGCGAGAGCAAGAAGAGTCTTACGGAACGATGTGGGGCTCATTGTTTCTTCCTTAAAAATACGGGCAAGTATCCGCATCCATGCGAAGCAAAGGGGGGAGGGGCTTGGAGGGTTGTGTGATGGCTCTTGGCCATGCATGAATGCCGCGGCACTCTAACAAAATGGCTTGCGTGTGGGTATTAGATATTTGGCGCCATAAATACGTGCTTCATATCTGGGTTCTTTCACGAGCTTAGCTCTCAAGCCAGACGTCACGCACCCAGTGCCAGACCGACTCCCAGGTTTCGTCTTCGTTGATTTCGCCGGTTTCCGCTTCCCACAGCAGCACGGTGCCGTCTTCTTCGACCACGTAGTAGTTGCCGTGGTCTTCGCACAGCGGCACGAATTCGCGCGGTACGCCCAGGGACCAGGCGGTGGCGGCGACTTCCGGTAGGTAGGTATGCGATTGCGGGTCGCTGGCGGTTACCGGTTCCAGGCGGCCGTAGACTACATCGCTGACCTGCAGCAGGTATTCGCGCAGGGCGAAGGGCAGATGGATAAGGATCTGCTCCTGAATCTCCACCAGGGTTTCTTCTTCCGGCAACTCCAGCGGGACGGGCACCGGCTCGTTGAGTTCGCGCAACTGTTCGATGACTTCTTCCACGGGGTTGGCCTCTTTTGCAGGTAATACGGGAGCGTCTTATACCTTAGACGGGTCTAAGCAAAAAGCTGGCACAGTGCTATTGTTCATGTGGACAGTGCGTCAATTTTTGAACGTCATTAATTGGTCGAGTCATGAAAAGTGAAACGCAAGAACCCGAAGGCGGTGCGCTCAGCGAGGAGGAGCGACTCCAACTGCTGACCACCGCTGGCAAGCGCAACCGGCTGTTTATCCTGGCGTTGGCCGGGGTGCTGGGTAGTCTGATGCTGGTTTCGGTCGGGCTGAATATTCACAGCGTGTTTAGTGCCGGTGATGGGCCGCGTATTCAGGCGCTGGAAAAACAGCTCCTGCAGCTTGAGCAGCAACTGGCCGTGCAGCAGACCGCATTGAGCAATCAGGAAGAGCTGTTGGCCAGTCAACAAGCCTCACAACTGACCGGGTTATTTGAGCGTGCGGAGAACCCAGACACCATCGCTGAAGTGAGCAAGGTATTGCAGGCTCAGGAGCGTGATTATCAGCAAGTGATGCAGGGGCTGAAGGCCGGTATGCGTGATTTGGCCAACATGCTGCCGGGCTCGCGCAGCTGGCTGGCTGATTACAATGAAATGATTGATCGCGCGGAACTGAACAGCCGTCAGCGCCGTGAAGAAATCCAGGCGTGGAGTGAAAAGGCCCAGCAGCCAGCCCCGGCGGCCAAGCCACCGGGTACGAGCGTCGATCCGGGCTAGCGGTTAGCCCATGTGGAAGAAGGCCAGTTTATTGCCGTCCGGGTCACGGAAATAGCCGCCATAGAAGCCCGGTATGCGTTCGCCCGGCGCCCCTTCGTCGCTTGCGCCTAACGCGATGGCTTTGGCGTACAGTTTGTCCACACCCTCGCGTGATCCGCCAGGCAGCGCGATCATCTGGCCATTGCCTGGCGTCGGTGCTTGCTTGTCATGGGGAATACAGATGGCAAACATCGGCTGCCCCTTGGCGATGCCATAGAACGCGATGCGGCCCAAATCCATGACGATTTTGGCACCCATCTCTGCCAGCAAAGGGGTGTAGAACGACTTGGCTTTTTCCATGTCGGTGGTGCCCACAGTGGTGTATCCGATCATTGCTTAATCCTCAGGGTGGTGTGCTTGGCGCGGATCAGATTGCACTTTGAGTAGGCCGCGCGCCAGTCCATACAGTTGCTGAATGATAGACAAAGAAAACCCGGGACTTGCCCGGGTTTTCTCAGCATAGCGAGGGATCAGCCGTTCTGGCGGATACCGGCCACCAGCCACGGCTGGTTGTCACCCACGGCCCGCTCCAGACGCCAGCTTTCGCTGAACACTTCGCCTTGGTCAAAGCGCGAAGTCTTGGCCACGCCGGTAAAGGTCAGGGTGGCGACGGTCTTGTCGCTGAGGTCATCGACGCCATCCAGCTGCACATCGAGGTTGTCGACGTAGGTGGACTGGAAGCCATCACCCAGGTCAGCCCGCTCGCGGCTGAGGAACTCCAGCAGCTGCGGGGTGACGAACTCGGCGATCTTGTCCATCTCGTTGGCATCCCAGTGCTGTTGCAAGCTGAGGAAGTGCTCACGACCGGCGCTGATAAAGCTCTGCTCGTTGAACCAGGCCGGGGCGTTGATCACCGGCTTGATCGCAGCCGCTGCACTGCTGCCGCCGAAGATCGAGGCTGGAGCCGCTGGCATTTCACGCTGCATCGGTGCGCCGTTGGCAGTCGCCGGGCTGGCTTGCTGGCGACGGGCGGCGAGGAAGCGGAACAGCAGGAAGGCGATCAGGCCGAAGATCAGCATGTCCATGATCTGCAGGCCTTCGAAGCCGTCACCCATAAACATCGAGGCCAGCAGACCACCTGCGGCCAGACCGGCCAATGGGCCCAACCACTTCGATGCACCGCTGGCTGCTGCAGGCTGACGGCCCGCCGCTGCAGGTGCTGCACTTTGCTGGGCTGGCGCTTGGCGAGCCTGGTGGCTTGGCGCGGAACCGAAGGATTTGCCGCCGCCCATACGTTTGGCTTCGGCGTCGAAACTCATGGTGGTCAGTCCCAGGCTGAGGAACATGGCCAGGGCGATACTAAGGAAACGCTGCATGGTTAGCTGTCTCTTGGTGATTGGATCTACGCGCGGCATCTTGCCCGGCGTGAGCGGCGCTGGCTAGGCCTAGAATGTTTCGAGCTTTTGCCCGTGCGCCTGAGTCAGCGGCGCAGCAGCACCAGTAGCGGCCCGCAGCGTAACTGCCGGCGCAGCAGGGCGCGGAAGTCGGCTGGGTCTTCCTCGGGGTGGCGCAGCCAGTGGATAAAGCAGCGCAGGTAGACGCCGGTCAGCAGGCTTTCCTCGGCGATGCGGCACAGGTGCAGGGTTTCCCGCCGCGCCGCTTCACGCCACCACTGCACGGTGCGGCTGATGCGCAGCAGGCCGCCAAGCTGCAGGTGGATATGCCCCGGTTCCAGCTTGTACAGCAGCATCTGTCCGCTCACTGCGCGGTGCGCGGCCAGGCTGTCGAGCCAGGCGATCAGCAGCTCTTCCAGGCGTTTGGCCGGCTCAAGCGTCAGCAGGTCTGCGCCGTTGCCGCGCGCCAGCAGCGCCTTGTCGGCACGGTCGAACCAGGCTTCCACCAGTTGATCCTTCTCGCGGTAATGCACGGCGATGGCATCCAGCCCCACACCCAGGTCGGCCGCCACATCGAACAGATGCAGGCGTTCCCAGCCGCAAACATCGGCCAGTTGCAGGGCGGTATCGAGTATCTGTGACGCGGAGACAGTTGTGCGTTTCATCGGCTCACCTCGCCAAGCAGTATGGGCGGCGAGCGCCGTCGGGCTGGTCTGAAACGACAAACGGAACCCGAAGGTTCCGTTTGTTTGTGCGTAGGGCGGGTACTTAGCGCCAGTTGTACAACTCTTTCTCCGACAGCTGGTGCATCTGGCTGACTTGGGCCTGGAAGGCCTGCATCGAAGCCCAGATGCGCCCATTCAGCTCGCTCTGCGCGGCCAGCTCGCCGAGCACCACGGCGGATTCGCGCTGCATGGCGGCGAGTACGTCGTCGGGGAAGCGTTTGAGCAAGGTGCCTTGCTGTTTCAGCTCATCCAGCGCCATGGCGTTGTGGTAGACGTAATCGTCGAGCATGTCTTGGCTGGCAGCGCGGGTGGCTTCCGTGAGGATCGCCTGCAGATCGGCTGGCAGGCTGTCGAGGGCTTTCTGGTTGATCAGCAGCTCCAGCACCGCCTGGGGTTCCTGCCAGCCCGGGTAGTAGTAGAACTTGGCGGCTTTGTGCAGGCCGAAGGCCAGGTCGTTGTAGGGGCTGACCCAGTCAGTGGCGTCGATGGCGTTGGTTTGCAGGGCGGTGAATACCTCGCCGCCTGGCAGGTTCACGGTGGTCGCGCCGAGTTTACTCAGCACTTCGCCGCCCAGGCCCGGCATGCGGATCTTCAGGCCCTTGAGGTCATCCAGCGAGTTGATTTCCTTGTTGTACCAGCCGCCCATCTGCATGCCGGTGTTGCCCACCACCATGGGTTTTACGCCATAGGGGGCATAGGCTTCATCCCACAGCGCCTGACCGCCGCCCTTGCTTAGCCAGGCATTCATTTCGCTGGTGGACAGGCCGAATGGCACGGCGGTGAAGAACTGCGCCGCGGGCACCTTGCCCTTCCAGTAATAAGCGGCGCCGTGACCCAGCTCGGCGGTGCCGCGCGATACCGCATCGAATACCTCCAGCGGCGGCACCAGTTCGCCACCGGCATACACCTTGATGGTCAGGCGACCGTTGCTCATGGTCTTGACCCGCTCGGCCAAACGCTCAGCGGCGGTGCCCAGGCCGGGGTAGTTCTTCGGCCAGGCGGTGACCATCTTCCAATGGAAGCTTTCTGCGGCAGGCGTGCCTGTGGCTTGCGGTGCAGCAGGTTCTTCCTTGCAGCCGGCCAGCCCGAAAGCGGCGAGCAGGGCGCTGGCAAGCAGCAGAGGGCGGCGGATCATGGGGGCTCCTTATTGTTTGAATAGACTGTCGATTACAGCGCCTGCAGCTTGGCGTAGCTGAGCATCAGCCACTTGCTGCCTTCGCTCTCGAAATTCACCTGCACCCGCGCCTGCGCGCCGGAGCCTTCGAAGTTGAGGATGGTGCCTTCACCAAACAGTGAGTGCTGCACGCGCTGGCCGAGGTTGAAGCCGGTGTCCGGCACCGCGCTGCCGGCGAACATGCTGTCGCCGCTCATGCTGTTGCTGCCCACATTGCGGCTGACCGCGCCGAACGGCCGGCTGACGCTGTTGGACAGGCGCACTTCCTGAATCAGCTGCGGTGGAATCTCGCGGACGAAGCGCGACACCTTGTTGTAGGTCTCGCTGCCGTACAGACGGCGCGTTTCGGCGTAGGTAATCACCAGCTTGCTCATGGCGCGGGTGATGCCGACGTAGGCCAGACGACGCTCTTCTTCCAGGCGACCGGGCTCTTCCAGGCTCATCTTGTGTGGGAACAGGCCTTCTTCCATGCCCACCAGAAACACCTGGGGGAATTCCAGGCCCTTGGCGCTGTGCAGGGTCATCAGCTGCACGCTGTCTTCGTTTTCTGCCGCCTGGGTGTCGCCGGCTTCCAGCGAGGCGTGGCTGAGGAAGGCCTGCAGCGGCGTCAGCTCGTCATCCTCGGTGTTGTCGAAAGTGCGCGCGGCACTCACCAGTTCTTCCAAGTTCTCGATGCGTGCCTGGGCTTTTTCGCCTTTTTCGGCCTTGTGGTAGGCAATCAGTCCGCTCTGCTCAATGACGGTCTGGGTCATCAGGTGCAGCGGCATGCTCAACACTTTGGCGGCGAGGTTTTCGACCAGTTCGATAAACCCGGCCAGGGCACCCGACGCACGGGCCGGTAAGGCCTTGGCGGCGACCATCAGGCGAATGGCTTCCCACATCGACACATCATGGGCGCGGGCGTATTCGCGGATGGTTTCGACGCTCTTCTCGCCAATGCCGCGCGCCGGCACGTTGATCACCCGCTCCAGTGCCGCATCGTTGCCGCGGCCGTCGAGCAGGCGCAGGTAGGCCATGGCGTTCTTGATTTCCGCGCGTTCGAAGAAGCGCTGGCCACCATAGATGCGGTAGGGGATTTTCTCGCGCAGCAGCGCTTCTTCAAGCACCCGTGACTGGGCGTTGGAGCGGTAGAGAATGGCGATTTCGCTGCGCTTAAGGCCGTCCTTGCGCAGGGCATCCTCAATCGATTCCACCACATAGCGGGCTTCATCGTGCTCGTTGAACGCGGAATACAGGTTGATCGGCTCGCCATCGCCGTCTTCGGTCCACAGTTCTTTGCCCAGGCGGCCCTGGTTATTGGCGATCAGGGCGTTGGCGGCCTTGAGGATGCCGGCGGTGGAGCGGTAGTTCTGCTCCAGGCGGATCACTTCGGCATCGCTGAAGTCATCAGAGAACTGCTGGATGTTTTCGATCTTCGCGCCGCGCCAGCCATAGATCGACTGGTCATCGTCGCCCACCACCATCATGCTGTCGCCCCCCTTGGCGAGCAGGCGCAGCCAGGCGTACTGGACGGCGTTGGTGTCCTGGAACTCGTCGACCAGGATGTGCCGGAAGCGCCGCTGGTAATGCTCCAACAAGCCCGGCTTATCCCGCCACAAGTCGAGGGCACGCAGCAGCAGCTCGGAGAAGTCGATGACCCCGGCGCGCGCGCAGGCCGCTTCGTAGCCTTCGTAGATCTTCAGCATGGTGGCGAGGAACAGGTCGCCGCCGGGCTGGATGTTCTTTGGCCGTAGGCCTTCGTCCTTCTGCCCGTTGATAAACCACTGCGCCTGTTTAGGCGGCCAGCGCTGTTCATCCAGGCCGAGGTCGCGGATCACCCGCTTAACGATGCGCTGCTGGTCGTCGGAATCGAGAATCTGGAAGTTTTCCGCCAGGCCGGCTTCCTGCCAGTGCGCGCGCAGCAGGCGGTGGGCCAGGCCGTGGAAGGTGCCGACCCACATGCCCGCCGGGCTGACACCGAGCATGTGCTCAATGCGATGACGCATTTCGGCGGCAGCCTTGTTGGTGAACGTCACCGACAGGATGCTGTGCGGCGAGGCATTCTCGATCTGGATCAACCAAGCAATGCGGTGCACCAGCACGCGAGTTTTACCGGAGCCGGCGCCGGCCAGTACCAGTTGGCGGCCCACACGCGCGGCAACAGCCTGGCGTTGGGCATCATTAAGAGAGGCAATCAGGAGTTCGGGGTCATTTTGCATCGCGGCATTCTAGGGGGCTGCGTCAGGCAGGGCAAACCAGGCTGTTGTGGCGGTTTTATTGGACGACTGGTGAGTCAGCTCAACGAGCGTAGATGGGCTATGGCTGTGACCATCGAAAGTTGGGTATTTGTACTGTGAATTGGCGCACATCCGGCTTGGGCGAAGCGTCTAGCTCGCGTATGCTGCGCCGACGTTTAGGCAACCACTATAAGAAAATCGCCTATGACCGCATCGACTTCATTTGCTGCCGCCAATAGCCTCAAGCCGACTTCCGGGCGGGAAGTGGCTCAGCTGTTCGCGACAGATATCGCCGCCGAACGCACCCGCATGCTCTATCAGGGCTCGCAGGTGCCAACCTTGTTCATGCTGCTTAGCGGCGTGGTGTGTGCCTTCCTGTTATGGGGCGCGCTGCCACCGGTGCTGCTGGTCAGCTGGGCAATCTGGCTGGTGATCCTCGCCGTGCTGCGTTTGGTGCAGGTCCGGGCCTTCAATACTGCATTGCCCAGCCGTCAGGCTGAACGCTCCTGGCGTCTGCTGTTCCTGTTTGGCGCGGGCGCTTCGGGACTGACGTTGGCGTTTGCGGCTATCGCTCTGGTGCCGGCGGATGTGTTTTACCTGCAAGCCCTGGTCTACGGCCTGATTGCCGCGGCGATTCTTTCAGCCAGCGTGGCCTATGCCATCAGTTTTACCGCCTTCCTCAGTTTTGCTTTGCCCTGCCTGCTGCCTTCGGTGGGCTATCTGCTGCTCAGCGAGCATCCGTTGCAACAGGGCTGGGGTGTGCTCGGCAGTATTCTGCTGCTGGCCCTGCTGGTGGTGGCCTGGCAGGTCAATCGGCTGGTGCAGCGCAGCTTGCTGCAGCGGTTTCACAACCAGGCACTGATCAGCAACCTGGAGCACGCCAAGCAGCAGGCTGAAGGCCTCAATGGTGAGCTGGCCCATGAAGTGGAACAGCGTCGGCGTGCCGAGCACGAGTTACGCCTGGCCCATGATGAGCTGGAAATGCGCGTTGCTGAGCGCACGCTTGAACTGGATGAAACCACCTACGCCCTGAGCAAGAGCCGCGCGCGCCTGACCCTGGCGATTGAGGCCAGTGAGCTGGGCCTGTGGGACTGGGACCTGCAGAGCGATGAGGTGCACCACTCGCGCCTCAAGGAAATCTTCGGCCTGGAGCCCCATGAAGTACAGGTGATGCTGCGCGACCTCAAGCCGCGGCTGCATCCGGATGACCTGCCAGTGCTGCGTCGTGCACTGGTCGAGCATATGAAAGGACGCAGTGACGACTATCAGGTGGAATACCGCATCAAGCACGCCGCCGGTCATTGGGTGTGGATCGAAGACCGTGGTCGCGCGGTCGAGCGCGACGCCGAAGGCCGCGTGCTGCGCATGCTCGGCACCCGTCGCGATATCAGTGCGCGCAAGGTGCAGGAGCAGCAGCAACAGCTGGCCGCCACAGTGTTCGAGGCCGCCAGCGAAGGCATCGTGATTCTCGACCCGGACTACCGCCTGCTGTCGGTCAACCAGGCCTTCAGCGACGTGACCGGTTATCGCCAGGACGAAGTGGTAGGCAAAAGCGTAATCAGCCTGATCAGCAGCAGCGATAGCCGTCGGCAGTATCAGATGATCCGCCTGGAGCTGGAAAACAGCGGCACCTGGTGCGGTGAGCTGATCGAAACGCGCAAGAACGGCGAGCTATATCCGCAGTGGCTGCAACTCAATGTAGTGCGCGATGCGCGGGGCAGTGTCAGCCATATCGTCGGCTTCTTCGCCGACCTGTCGTCGCGCCGGGAAGCCGAAGAGCGGCTGCGTTACTTGTCGCACTACGACGAACTGACCGGCCTGGCCAACCGCAGCCTTTTCAAGGAGCGCCTGCACGACGCCAGCCAGCGGGCGCGACAGAGCGGGCGCAGCATCGCCTTGCTGCACGTCGACCTGGACCGTTTCAAATTGCTCAACGACAGCCTCGGCCATGAAGTCGCCGACCAGCTGCTGCGCCAGGTCAGCCGGCGCCTGACTCAGGCCGTGCCCGAGGCCGATACCCTGGCGCGTCTGTCCGGTGACGAATTCGCCATCCTGATCGACGCCTACGGCAGCCTCTCCAGCCTGGCACGGCTGGCCAGCCGCCTATTGAGCAAGCTGCGCGTGCCGATGACCGTGGGCGGACATGAGCTGGTGGTCAGCGCCTCCCTGGGCATCAGCTTGCTGCCGGATAACGCGCGGGAAATCTCCGCTCTGGTCAGCCAGGCCAATATGGCCATGCAACACGCCAAGCACCTGGGCGGCAACACCTTCCAGTTCTTCACTGACAACCTGCAGGCCTGCACCCTGGAGCGCCTGCAGCTGGAAAACCAGCTGCGCAAAGGCATCGACGAAGGCCAGTTGGAAGTGTTCTACCAGCCCAAGCTGTGCCTGGCGTCCGACAGCCTCAATGCGGCCGAGGCGCTGGTGCGCTGGCGGCATCCGGAGCTGGGCCTGGTGCCGCCGAGCGACTTTATCGGGCTGGCCGAAGAAACCGGGCTGATCGGCGCGATTGGTGAATTCGTCCTGCGCCAAGCCTGCCTGCAGGCGCGTACCTGGCAACTGCAGGGCTTGGCGCATATTCGCGTGTCGGTAAACCTCTCGGTGCATCAGCTGCGCCAGGGCAACCTGCTCAGCCTGGTGCGCCAGGTGCTCGATGAAACCGGCCTTGAGGCGCAGTACCTTGAGCTGGAGTTGACCGAAAGCCAGTTGCTGGACAACGTTGAAAGTGTGATCAGCACCTTCCAGCAATTGCGCGAGCTGGGGGTCAAACTGGCCATCGACGACTTCGGCACCGGCTATTCCTCGCTCAGCTACCTCAAGCGTTTCCCGGTGGATTACGTCAAGATCGACCAGACCTTTATCCGCGATCTGACCCCCGGCAGCGAAGATGCCGCGATCACCCGCGCGATCATCGCCATGGCCCACAGCCTGGAGCTCAAGGTGGTCGCCGAGGGCGTGGAAACCCAGGCGCAGATGGATTTCCTCAAGAGCCAGCGCTGCGACGAGATCCAGGGTTATCTGATCAGCAAGCCGGTGCCGGTTGAGCAGTTCGCCCAGTTACTGCGCGAACAGGCCAGCAAGTTTTGATTGGCCGGCCGGCGGCTTGTCTGCCGCCGGCCTGGCCGCTACTGTCGCGCTTTCGCTGATTTGCAGGATGCTCCATGCAGCCCACTTCTTCCGCCGCCGCGGCTCGCCCGGCCAATGCCACTCTGATTCTGCTGGCCTCGCTGTATTGCGCCCAGGGCTTGCCCTCGGGGTTACTGGCGCATTCGCTGCCGGTGTTGCTGCGTCAGCATGGCGTAGACCTGGCGTTGATTGGCCTGCTCAAGTTGTTGGCCTTGCCCTGGTTGCTCAAGGTGCTCTGGGCGCCGTGGGTGGATCGGCTGGCTTCGCCGCGCTTGGGTCATCACCGCGGTTGGATTCTGCCGTTGCAGCTTGGCGTCATTACGGTGATTGCGACGCTGGCGCTGATGAGTCCCGAGCGGCTGTTCGACAGTCATTTTTTCTTGCTGATTGGCCTGTTACTGCTGGTCAATCTGGCAGCCTCGACTCAGGACATTGCCACTGATGGGCTGGCCGTACGCCTGCTGCCAGAGCGCTGGCGCGGGCTGGGCAACAGCTTGCAGGTAGGCGGCTACAAGGTCGGCATGCTGGTCAGCGGCAGTGGTCTGCTGCTGGCGATGGATGCGCTGGGCTGGAACCTGAGTGTGGCGCTGGTGGCGCTGCTGCTGGTGCTGATGACGCTGCCTATCTGGCGTTTTAACGAGCGACGCGAGCTGCCGTTTCAACCGGCGCAGGCGGAGCCGGCCGGGCCTGGGCTGTTGCTGCGGCATTACCGTGGCTTGCTGCTGCAGCCCGGCATGCTGTTCTGGCTGGCGGTGCTGCTGAGTTTCAAGCTGGGCGATGCGCTGGGTTCGCCGATGATCAAACCGATGTTGGTGGATCAGGGCTGGAGCAATGCTGAGCTGGGCCAGCTGACTCTGATCAGCAGCCTGGCCGGCATCGCCGGGGCGTTTCTCGGCGGCCTGCTCTATGCGCGTATCGGCGCGTTACGGGCGCTGCTGCTGTTCGGCCTGTTGCAGGCTTGTGGGATCGCCGCCATGGCTCTTTTGGTAAATGCCGGCAGCAGCACCGGCTTGGTCTACCTGGTGGCGTTGTTCGAGCAGACCGCCGATGGCATGTCCACGGTGGCGCTGTTCGCGGTGATGATGCGCCAGTGCCGGCCCGAGCATGAGGGCGCGGACTTTACCCTGCAGGCCAGCGTGCAACTGCTGCTGGCCGGGCTGGTGGGCGCCACCAGCGGTTGGCTGGCCGAGCAACTGGGTTTTGCCACGTTGTTTATCAGCGCCGGTGTGCTGGGGCTGCTGGCGCTGCCCATCGTGCTGCTGTACTTCTGGCGTGGTGCTCGGCCGGCTACCAGCGCCGTATAGTTCACCGGTCGGTTTCCGGGCCGTGCCATCGCGGTGTTTCCTCTATTCCCACCTGAATCGGTCGACAGCGTGCCCGCCCGCTGTGCAACCGGATCAAAGATGGCTGCCTTTGCACCTCACGCGAGTAATCCTGCACGCCTGTCTGGATTGAATCGAGGTGCGTATGCGCAAACCCGCGAGCCTGAGTGTCGGCCTGCGCCTGTTGTTGGCGTCCCAGGCCATGGCCCCGTTAAGCGTCAAACTGGGGCTGGTGCAGCAATTGGGAGCCGAGAAAGCCGCGCTGCTGGCGCCGCATATGCCGCCGGGGCAGTTGCGTGAGCTGATCATGGTTATGCCCATTGAGTTTGCGGCGGCTGTGACCACCCACTTGGACCCGCGACTGATCCTCGATACCTACCTCAGCCTGCCCGATAGCTTGCACCTGGAAGTGGCGCGCCAGCTCTGCGCCGATGGTGCGTTTGCCACGGCGGCGCTGTATGCCGAGTGCTTGTCGGCCAAGCAGATCAAGGTGCTGATTTACGGCATCAACGATGTTGACCATGTGCTGCAGATTGCTCGGCACATCGTCGATATGCCGCTGATCAGCGAGAGCCTACGCAGCTTCTCTACCGGCTACCTGTGCAAGCTCACCGAGGCTGCGGTGGTGGACCGCAACCTGCCGGTAGCAGCGCAGGTGCTGGGCGGTTTGTCCTTGGCGCGGCAAGCCGATGTGTGCGCGGGGTTGCAGCCAGCGACCCTGCGTAAACTGCTGCCGCTGCTGCTGTTGATCAGCGGCGAGGGCTTACGTCAGCAACTGCCAGAAGCGGTGTTGCAAGTGTTTGAAGAGCAACTGGCCTAGCCGCTGGGCTATTCCATCCACTGCCGTTCGTGGCGTTCAAGCAGGTTGCTGGCTTGCTCCGGGCCGTCGCTGCCGGCCGGGTAGGGGCGTGGGCTCTGGTAGTGCTGGTGCCAGCCTTTGATGATCGGGTCGACCCAGCTCCAGGCGGCTTCCACTTCGTCGCGGCGCATAAACAGCGTTGAGTCGCCTTCGATGACGTCGAGCAACAGGCGCTCGTAGGCATCCCAGCGGCGCTGTTTATGGAAGGCATCCGCCAGGTTGAGGTCAAGCTCAACCGGCTGCAGGTGCATGCCCTTACCGGGGCTCTTGCCCATCAGTTGCAGGCTGATGCGTTCTTCCGGTTGCAGGCGAATCAACAGGCGGTTGGCTTCGCCGCCGCCGAACAGTTGATGTGGTACTGGCTTGAACTGGATGAGTATTTCCGAGGTTTTACGCGCCAAACGTTTGCCCGTGCGCAGGTAGAACGGCACGCCGGCCCAGCGCCAGTTGTCGATTTCGGCTTGCACGGCGACAAAGGTTTCGGTGTCGCTGTCGTTGTCGACGTTCTTCTCGAAATAGTAGGCCGGCACTTCCTGGCCGCCGATCTTGCCGGCGGTGTATTGGCCGCGCACGGTCTTGTCCTGAACGTCGAGACCGGTGATGGGTTTCAGGGCTTCGAGGATTTTCACCTTCTCGTTACGCACCGCCTCGGCGTCGAAACGCACCGGCGCTTCCATGGCCACCAGGCACAGCAGCTGCAGCAGGTGGTTCTGGATCATGTCGCGCATGGCGCCGGCTTTTTCGTAGTAAGCGCCGCGATTTTCCACGCCGAGGGTTTCGCACACGCTGATCTGCACGTGATCAATATGCCCGGCGCGCCAGATCGGCTCGAACAGGGCGTTGGCAAAGCGCAGTGCCATCAGGTTCTGCACCGTCTCTTTGCCCAGGTAGTGGTCGATGCGGAACACCCGCGACTCATCGAACACGGCGCCAATGGCCGCGTTGATGGCCTTAGCTGACTCCAGCGAATGGCCAATCGGCTTTTCCAGCACGATGCGCGCCTTGGGCCCAGCCAGGCTGGCGATTTTCAGGTGCGAGGCGATGTCTTCAAACAAATCCGGCGCGGTGGCCAGGTAGTAAATGCGCACCCGCTCTGGATCGTTGCCCAAGCGTTTGCCCAGGCGGCCGAAATCGGCGCTCTGGCTGGCATCCATGGCGAAGTAATCAAGCCGTGCGGCGAAGCTGGCCCAGGTGTCATTGTCGAAGTCGTTGCGCGCTACTTGAGCGCGGCAATGGCGCTCGGCCAGGGCCTGAAACGCTGAGCGGCTGAGCGCGCTGCGCGCCAGGGCCAGAATACGCGTGTCGCCATGCAGGCGACCGGCGCGATGCAGGTGATAGAGCGCTGGCAGCAGTTTATGCAGGGCCAGGTCGCCGGTGCCGCCAAACACCAGCATGTCGCAGGGAATGCTCAAGGTGGGAACTCCGACTCGGTTTAACCGTGCGGCGGCGGCGGCCATGTAGTATAACTACAAGACCACTACAACCTGTCTTTCGCCGATCATAACCGAGTCATGACTCCGATGCGGCGTGCTAGATGGATTCGTTAGCCAAAAGCCGAGCCTAAACCTGTGAACCTGTTGCAGCACATTGCCCAGTCGCGTCATCTACTCCGCAAATCGGAACTCAAGGTCGCCGACCATGTTCTGCTTGATCCGGCTTCGGTCATGCACAGCTCCATGGCTGAGCTGGCCCATAGCGTCGGCATCAGCGAGCCGACGATCGTACGGTTCTGTCGGGCGATTGGCTGCACCGGTTTTCAGGACCTCAAGCTCAAATTGGCGCAAAGCCTGGCGGCCGGTGCCAGCTTCGGCCAGTTCGCCATCCATGAAGACGACTCGGTGGCCGACTTCAGCCTGAAAATCTTCGACACCACCCTGCACACCCTGATCGAAGTGCGCGAAAAGCTCGACACCCAGGCCTTGCAGCAGGCCATTGCCGCGATTGCCAATGCTCAGCGTGTGGAGTTCTATGGTTTTGGCGCGTCCGGCGCGGTGGCGGCGGATGCCCAGCACAAGTTCTTCCGCCTGCTGCTCACGGCCGCAGCCTATTCCGACCCGCACATGCAGGCGATGAGCGCGGTGACCTTGAAACCCACTGATGTGGCCATCTGCATCTCGCAGTCCGGGCGCTCCAAGGATTTGCTGATCACCGCCAACCTGGTGCGTGAAACCGGCGCGACGTTGATCACCCTGTGCCCGAGTCAGACACCGCTGGCGGATCTGGCCACGGTCAACCTGGCCATCGACGTGCAGGAAGACACTGAAATCTACACCCCGCTGACTTCGCGCATCGCCCACCTGGTGGTGATTGACGTGCTCGCCATGGGCGTGGCCATGGCCCGTGGCCCTGGCCTGGTGAATCACCTGAAGAGTGTCAAACGCAGTCTGCGCAGCCTGCGTCTGTCGCCGAAGTCGCATAAAACCGTCGAAGACTGATGTCATCGCCACGTTATCGCGTGGCCATCAAAGCGTCATATCCAGGGTCGATGCTGGTACTCCCTTACTCAGCTTGGGAGTTGCACCCTATGTCTGGCTATCTGGATAAACCGCAGTCTCACGAAAGCAGCGATGCAAAAGCTCGGCGCAAGCTGATCGACCAGCGCCGCATGGAATACCGTCGCGCCATTGAAAGCTATGCCGAGCAGCGTCAGCTGCAACATGAGTTGGTCGACTTTCCGGAGTTGATTGCAGCTAATTACCTGGCGGGCAAGCAGGCATTGGCGCAGCAAACCGCTCAGCCAGCGTGTTGATCAGGCTGCGTTGATCGCGCACGAAGGCGAAAAACGCTTGGGCCACCGGTGACAGGTATTTGCTGCGCGGGTGCACCAGGCACCAGCTGCGCAGCAGCGGCAGCTCGCTCACCGGCAGCTCACGCAGGACGCCGCATTCCAACTCGCGGCGCACCGCGTGACGTGGCAGCAGGGCAAGGCCAAGGCCGGCGATGACGCCTTCGCACTGACCTTCCATGGAGCCGACTTCCAAGGTTTGCGCGAAGTGCGCGCGCTTCTGGTGGCAATACTCCTCACAGGCCTGGCGCGTGCCGGAGCCCGCTTCGCGGATCAGCAGCGGAAACGCGGTGAGGTCCTGCAGGCTCAGTGGGCCCTGGCTACACAACGGGTGATCGGCGGGCGCCACGGCGATGATCGGGTTCGTCAGAAAGGGCAGAAACTCCAGGTTCATGTCCGTTGGCACCCGCGACATGATCAACAGGTCATCACGGTTGGCGTTCAGGCGCTTGAGGGCCTGGGTGTGATTGGTGACCACCAGCTGTAAGTTGACTTCCGGGTATTGTTGGCGAAAAGCGGCGAACAGGTGCGGAATGAAGTACTTGGCGCTGGATTCGATCGCCAGGCTCAATTGCCCTTGCAGTGAGCCCTGGAGGTCAGAGAGCTGCATGTCGAGGCTTTCCAAGCGGCCGAAAATATCCGCGCTGGCGCGTTGCAGGGCTTCGGCGGCTTCGGTCAGGTACAGCTTCTTGCCGATGTAATCAAACAGCGGCTGGCCGATCAGCTCTTCCAACTGGCGAATCTGCAGGCTTACGGCGGGTTGGGTCAGGGCCATTTCCTCTGCGGCGCGGCTGTAGGACAGATGGCTGCACACTGAGCGAAACACCTGAATCTGACGAAAAGTCATACGCAGCAAGGACTTACGCACAAATTTCACCTGTGTGAGGGTAGTGGCCAGGCTTAACTATAAGCTTTAGCTAATGCCTAACCCAATAATAATTGATTTTGGTTAATCACCAAGCCGGCGTAGCGTGAGCACCTGACCGCTGCTGCTGTTGCGGTCACACGTCGACCGGTTTTGCCGTTCGCCTGCTCACGTGATCGAGGACGCTGGCTCGTGATCAAGAAAATCCTGATAGCCAACCGCGGTGAGATTGCCGTACGCATCGTGCGAGCGTGTGCCGAAATGGGTATTCGCTCGGTGGCGGTGTACTCCGATGCCGACCGCCACGCCTTGCACGTCAAGCGCGCCGACGAAGCCCACAGCATTGGCGAGGAACCGCTGGCCGGCTATCTGAACCCGCGCAAGCTGGTCAACCTGGCGGTGGAAACCGGCTGTGATGCACTGCATCCCGGCTATGGCTTTCTCTCGGAAAACGCCGAGCTGGCGGACATCTGTGTCGAACGGGGCATCAAGTTTATCGGCCCGAGCGCGGAAGTGATCCGGCGCATGGGCGACAAGACCGAAGCGCGGCGCAGCATGATCGCCGCCGGCGTACCCTGCACCCCCGGCACCGAAGGCAACGTGGCGGATATCGCCGAGGCACTGCGCGAAGGCGACCGCATCGGCTACCCGGTGATGCTCAAGGCTACCAATGGCGGCGGCGGGCGCGGTATCCGCCGCTGTAACAGCCGCGACGAGCTGGAGCAGGCCTACCCACGGGTGATCTCCGAGGCGACCAAGGCCTTCGGTCGTGCCGAAGTGTTTCTGGAAAAGTGCATCGTCAACCCCAAGCACATTGAGGCGCAGGTACTTGCCGACAGTTTTGGCAACACCGTGCACCTGTTCGAGCGCGATTGCTCAATTCAGCGGCGTAACCAGAAGCTGATTGAGATCGCCCCCAGCCCCCAGCTGACCCCTGAGCAGCGCGCTTACATCGGCGACCTGTCGGTACGCGCCGCCAAAGCGGTGGGTTACGAGAACGCCGGTACCGTGGAGTTCCTGCTGGCCGAGGACGGCGAGCTGTACTTCATGGAGATGAACACCCGGGTTCAGGTGGAGCACACCATCACCGAAGAAATCACCGGCATCGATATCGTCCGTGAGCAGATCCGTATCGCCTCGGGGTTGGAGTTGTCGATCAAGCAGGAAGACATCATCCACCGGGGTTTCGCTCTGCAGTTCCGTATCAATGCCGAAGACCCGAAGAACAACTTTTTGCCCTCGTTCGGCAAGATCACCCGTTACTACGCCCCCGGCGGTCCTGGGGTACGCACCGACACGGCGATCTACACCGGCTACACCATTCCGCCGCACTACGACTCCATGTGCCTGAAGCTGATCGTCTGGGCGCTGACCTGGGAAGAAGCCCTGGCCCGTGGCCTGCGCGCCCTGGATGACATGCGCGTGCAAGGGGTCAAGACCACCGCTGCCTATTACCAGGAAATCCTGCGTAACCCGGAATTTCGCAGCGGCCAGTTCAACACCAGTTTTGTCGAGTCGCACCCGGAGCTGACCGAATACTCGATCAAGCGCAACCCGTCGCACCTGGCCATCGCCATTGCCACCGCCATCGCTGCCCACGCCGGCCTGTAGGGGAAGGAATCAGACCATGAACAAGAAGATCACCATCACCGATACCATCCTGCGCGATGCCCACCAGTCGATCATCGCTACACGCATGCGCCTGGATGACATGCTGCCGATCTGCGCCAAGCTTGATCAGGTCGGTTACTGGTCGCTGGAGGTCTGGGGCGGCGCGACCTTCGATTCCTGCGTGCGCTTCCTCAAGGAAGATCCCTGGGAGCGCCTGCGCAAACTCAAGGCCGGTCTGCCGAACACCCGCTTGCAGATGCTCCTGCGTGGACAGAACCTGCTCGGTTATCGCCACTACAGTGATGACGTGGTGCGCGCCTTTGTGGCCAAAGCCGCCGTCAATGGTATCGACGTGTTCCGCATCTTTGATGCGATGAACGACGTGCGTAACCTGCGCGTGTCCATTGAGGCGGTGAAGGCCGCCGGTAAGCACGCACAAGGTACCATCGCGTACACCACCAGCCCCGTGCACACCGTTGAGGCGTTTGTGAAACAGGCCAAGGCCATGCAGGCCATGGGCATCGACTCTATCGCGATCAAGGATATGGCCGGTCTGCTCACCCCGTACGCCACTGCTGATCTGGTGCGGGCGCTGAAGGCGGAAGTCGACCTGCCGGTGTTTATTCACAGCCATGACACCGCTGGCATGGGTTCGATGTGCCAGCTCAAGGCGATTGAAGCCGGTGCTGACCATATCGACACCGCTATCTCCAGCTTCGCCTGGGGCACCAGCCATCCGGGTACCGAGTCGATGGTCGCCGCGCTCAAGGGCAGCCCCTACGACACCGGGCTGGACCTGGCGCTGATTCAGGAGATCGGCCTGTACTTCCACGCCGTGCGCAAGAAGTACCACCAGTTCGAGAGCGAGTTCACCGCCGTGGACACCCGCGTGCAGGTCAACCAGGTGCCGGGCGGGATGATGTCCAACCTGGCTAACCAGCTGAAAGAGCAGGGCGCGTTAAACCGCATCAACGAGGTCTTCGCGGAAATCCCGCGGGTGCGTGAAGACCTCGGCTTCCCGCCGCTGGTGACGCCGACCTCGCAGATTGTCGGCACCCAGGCGGTGTTCAACGTGCTCGCCGGTGAGCGTTATAAAACCATCACCAACGAGGTGAAGCTCTACCTGCAAGGTCGCTACGGCCTGGCGCCGGGCAAGGTCAACGAACAGCTGCGCAAGCAGGCGATTGGTAGCGAAGAAGTCATCGAAGTACGTCCGGCCGACCTAATCAAGCCGGAGATGGCCAAATTGCGCGAGGAAATCGGCAGCCTGGCCAAGTCCGAAGAAGACGTGTTGACCTACGCCATGTTCCCGGATATCGGCCGCAAGTTCCTTGAAGACCGTGCTGCCGGCACCCTGACGCCGGAAGTGCTGCTGCCGATCCCGGAAGCCGGCGGTGTGGCCCCCGCGGGTGGTGAAGGTGTACCGACCGAATTCGTGGTGGATGTACACGGCGAAAGCTACCGCGTCGACATCACCGGCGTTGGCGTGAAGAGCGACGGCAAGCGCCACTTCTACCTGTCGATCGACGGCATGCCGGAAGAAGTGGTGTTTGAACCGCTGAATGATTTTGTCGCGGGCAGTTCTGGCAAGCGTAAGCAGGCCAGTGCGCCGGGCGATGTCAGCACCAGCATGCCAGGCAATATCGTCGATGTACTGGTCAAGGTCGGTGACACGGTCAAGGCCGGTCAGGCGGTACTGATCAGCGAAGCGATGAAGATGGAAACCGAAGTGCAGGCGCCGATTGCCGGTACCGTGACGGCGGTGCATGTGGCCAAGGGCGATCGGGTCAATCCAGGCGACGTACTGGTGGAAATCGAAGGTTAACCTCGGAAGCCCCGGCTGTTTGAACAGGCATTTGAATGGCTTTTTTGGGGCTTCTTTTTACACCGCAGGCGCGGCTTATTCTTCGCGCCTGCATGGGTTTTTAGGCCCAGTGCCTGAGTCCCCGGAGCCGTAAGGCTCCTTTTTTCGGTTATGCCCCGCTGTGCAGGGTTCTGCTGTTCTCAGCAGGAGACTGGGCAAAACTGCGGGTATCAGCACAACGCGTGGTGGGGGCATGACCTTTTATTCGAGCAGGTGTGACGCGACAGGCGTCTCAATAGCAGTTCAATACGGGAGCAATGCGCGGTGAGTCTGGATCCGGTGGTGCTGTTCTTTGTGTTCGGCCTGTTGGCGGGTTTGCTGAAAAGCGAGCTGAAATTGCCACCTGCGCTGTATGAAACCCTCTCCATCATTCTGCTGCTGGCCATTGGTCTGCACGGCGGTGTGGAGTTGGCCGAGCAGGCCAGCTGGCAGTTGCTCGGGCAGGCCGCCTGGGTGCTGGGGCTGGGTGTGGCGCTGCCGCTGCTGGCCTTTGCCGTGCTGCGCGGTCTGGGCTTCGACCGGGTCAACGCCGCGGCAGTGGCGGCGCACTATGGTTCGGTCAGCGCCGGGACCTTTGCTGTGGTAGTGGCCTACATGCTGGCCAAGGGCATCGAGTTCGAAAGCTACATGCCACTGTTTGTCGCCATTCTGGAAATCCCGGCGATTCTGGTCGGCATCCTGTTGGCTAAGGGGATTGCCCGCGACACCGATTGGGGCGAGTTGGGCCGGGAAATCTTTCTCGGCAAGAGCATCATGCTGCTGCTCGGCGGCCTGATCATCGGTGCGATTGCCGGAAAAGAGGCAATCAAGCCGCTGGAGCCGTTCTACACCAGCATGTTCAAACCGGTGCTGGCGCTGTTCCTGCTGGAGATGGGGCTGATTGCCTCCGGTCAGCTCGGCTCGCTCAAGCAGTTCGGTCTGCGCCTGCTGGGTTTTGCCTTGCTGATGCCATTGTTCGGTGCGTTGATCGGCGCGCTACTCGGTCGTTTTATGGGCCTGAGCCTCGGCGGTACAGCGGTGCTGGCTACGCTGGCGGCGTCCGCGTCCTATATCGCCGTGCCGGCGGCCTTGCGTCTGGCCTTGCCCGAGGCCAACCCGTCGCTGTCGCTGACGGCGTCGCTGGGCATTACCTTTCCCTTCAATATCATCGTCGGCATCCCGTTGTACCTGATGCTGGCCGAACAGCTGATGGCCTGGGGGCTCTAGATGGACGCGCATATCCGCACCCTGCTTACCGTGATCTGCGAAGCGGCGCTGGAGAAAAAGCTGGTGGCTGACCTGGAACAGCTTGGCGCGCCGGGCTGGACCATCTCCGATGCGCGCGGCCGGGGTGGCCGCGGCGTGCGCAGTGCCGGCTGGGACACCGAAGGCAATATCCGCGTGGAGATCATCTGCACCCGCGATATCGCTGAACGCATCGCCGGCCACCTGCAGGCGCGCTACTACGCCAACTACGCCATGGTCTGCTACCTGGCGCAGGTTGAAGTGCTGCGCGCGGAAAAGTTTTAGCGGCGCAGGCGATGGGCGGTGCGCAGTTCCAGCAGGTCTTGATAGGTGCAGGTCTGTGGTGCTTCGCCGGTCAGATCAAAGCAGCGTTGACCGAAACCCATTGGCCAGTAAGCGATGCCGACTGGTGGCCAAAAGATCGAGGCCACTCGGAAACGGCTCTTCAATTTGCCAGAGCGGATGGTATTGGCCTGATTGTCTTCGATACGGTAGGGAATACCAGCGCTGGCGCCCCAGGAGAAGGGACGGCTGCGGACAAGCCCCTGGTTGTTCTTCGCCGGTCGTTCGTTAATCACCAGGGTGCTGTTTTCCGGCAGTTTGAACCAGGCGCCGGTGGAGCAGCCTGCGCAGGCGAGGGCGATGAGTAACAGGGTGCTGAGGCGGAGTGCGGACATGCGTGTCGATCCTTATGGTCATCCGTGAACATTCACGAGCAGGCGTCAATCTGGCCATTGGCCAGCTGCGCGGCGCGCAATATACCCAGTTTTGATCGGGTTTGCCTGCGCCACGGGCGTTCCTGACAAGTTTTCCGGGCCTGGCTGTGATCAGCGTCTTGCCGCCAGCGTCTAGCCACAGAGCCCGGGCGTCTGGGCGCCGCTAAGGGCCTGAGTATGCAAGCGCTGTTGAATGAAATTCTTGATCAAGTCCGCCCGCTGATCGGGCAAGGGAAAGTGGCCGATTACATCCCGGCGCTGGCCGATGTGCCGGCCAATCAGCTGGGCATCGCGGTGTACAGCAACGACGGCGAGTTGTACTGCGCCGGTGATGCGCACACGCCGTTCTCCGTGCAGAGCATTTCCAAGGTGTTCAGCCTGGTGCAGGCGATCGAGCATTCCGGTGAGGATATCTGGCAGCGTTTGGGTCATGAGCCCTCCGGCCAGCCCTTCAATTCGTTGGTGCAGCTGGAGTTCGAGCGAGGCAAGCCGCGCAATCCGTTTATCAATGCCGGCGCGCTGGTGATCTGCGACATCAATCAGTCGCGCTTTGCTGCGCCAGTGCTGTCGATGCGTGACTTTGTGCGCCGTCTGGCGGGTAACCCGGAGGTGGCGGTGGACCAGCGGGTGGCCGAGTCGGAATACCAGCACCGCGCGCGCAATGCGGCGGCGGCTTACCTGATGCAGTCCTTCGGCAATTTTCACAACGATGTGGAAGCGGTGCTGCGCAGCTATTTCAGTTACTGCGCGCTGCGCATGAGCTGCGTCGACTTGGCGCGGGCGTTCTGCTTTCTGGCTAACGACGGCTTCTGCAAGCACAGCAGTCAGTCGATTTTGAGTGCGCGGCAGAGCAAACAGGTCAACGCGATCATGGCCACCAGTGGGCTGTACGACGAAGCCGGTAACTTTGCCTACCGTGTCGGCCTGCCGGGCAAGAGTGGTGTTGGCGGCGGTATTGTCGCGGTGGTACCGGGGCGTTTCAGCGTGTGCGTGTGGTCACCGGAGCTGAACGCCGCCGGCAACTCCCTGGCCGGGATCAAGGCCCTGGAGCTGCTGAGCGAGCGGATCGGCTGGTCGGTGTTTTAACTGCCGCAGTAGGAGCGGCGGGGTACCGCCCAGCAGCTCCTTCAGGGTGGATGCATCACCCAGCAATCAACTCCTTGGCCGCCTGGCGGTGATCGGCGATCAGCTTGGCCACGTCGAGTCCTTCGATCTGGCCGTCGATCACGCGCCACTGGCCGCCAATCATCATACGGTCGGCCTTGTCGGCGCCGCACAGCAGCAGGGCGGAGATTGGGTCGTGGCTGCCGGAGAAGCGCAGCTCGTCGAGTTTGAAGAAGGCCAGGTCGGCCTGCTTGCCCACCGCCAGCTCGCCAATATCGCTGCGCCCCAGCAGCTTGGCCGAGCCCTTGCTAGCCCAGCCCAGCACCAGTTCCGGGGTGATATTCTCGGCGCCGTAGCGCAGGCGCTGGATATACAAAGCCTGACGCGCTTCGAGAATCATATTCGAGGCATCGTTGGAGGCCGAGCCATCCACGCCGAGGCCGATCGGTGCGCCGGCGGCTTCCAGGTCGAGGGTCGGACAGATGCCCGAGGCCAGGCGCATATTCGAGCTTGGGCAATGGCAGATGCCGGTGCCGGCCTGGCCCAGGCGGGTGATTTCATCCGGGTTGAAGTGGATGCCGTGGGCCAGCCAGGTGCGCGAGCTGAGCCAGCCGACGCTGTCCAGATAATCCACGGTACGCAGGCCGAAGCGCTGCAGGCAGAAGTCTTCTTCGTCGAGGGTTTCGGCCAGGTGGGTGTGCAGGCGCACGTCCAGTTCTTCGGCCAGTTCGGCGCTCTGGCGCATGATTTCCTGGGTCACCGAGAACGGTGAGCAGGGCGCCAGGGCGATCTGGATCTGCGCGCCGTCGCCGCGCTGATGGTAGTCCTGGATCAGCCGTTGGCTGTCGGCCAGGATCACTTCGCCCTGTTGCACGGTCTGTTGCGGCGGCAGGCCGCCGTCGGCTTCGCCCAGGCTCATCGAACCACGGGTGAGCATGGCGCGCATGCCCAGCTCGCGCACCGCTTCGACCTGCACGTCGATGGCGTTTTCCAGGCCGCCTGGGAACAGGTAGTGGTGGTCCGCCGCGGTGCTGCAACCGGACAGCAGCAGTTCGGCCAGGGCCACTTTACTGGCCAGGGCGAGCTTCTCGGGGGTCAGGCGTGCCCACACCGGGTAGAGGGTTTTCAGCCAGGGAAACAACGGCTGATTGACCACTGGGCCCCAGGCGCGGGTGAGGGTTTGATAGAAGTGGTGGTGGGTGTTGATCAGCCCCGGGAGCACCACATGTTCGCGGGCATCGAAGGTGCGATTGCAGGGTTGGCTCGGCTGCTGGCCAGCCTTGAGCAGTTCACTGATCACACCGTCTTCAATCACCAGGCCGCCGGCAGCGTCGAGGTTGTTGGCAGTGAAGATGGCGAGGGGGTTTTTGATCCAGATACGTGTAGCAGCCATTGAGTTGGCTCCTCTGAAGTTGGGTTCAGGTTAGCCAGCTCAGTGTTTACCCTGTCTGCTGATCCAGGTGCGCGGCCGGCGCAGGTGGCCGGGCGTGGCGCAAAAGATAACGCCGTAATCTGCCTGCGGCAAGAGCGCATGGCAGAATTTCTGACCGCGAAGTCAGTGCTTAGAACACTTTGCGGTATTGGATGAAACCAGAGCGTTCAGCGATACGTTCATACAGCAGCATGGCTTTGCTGTTGCTCTCGTGGGTCATCCAGTAGGTACGCGAGCAGCCCTGTACCTGGGCTTCGCGGTAGACGTGCTCGATCAGCTTACGGCCGGCACCACTGCTGCGTACATCCTTGCTGATAAACAGGTCCTGCAGGTAGCAGTAGTCGCCGGGTGTCCAGGTCGAGCGGTGGTAGATCCAGTGCACCAGGCCAATCGCCTGGCCATCATGCCAGGCCAACGCGGCATGCATCGGCTCGGCCGGATCGAGAAAGCGCTGCCAGGTAATGTCGCTGGTCGCGGCGGCGATCTCGGTCATATAGAACCGTTGATAGCCCTGCCACAGTGGCAGCCAGACCGCATGATCGGCGGCAGTTACAGGGCGGATCTCGACGGGGATGCGAACGGGCATGGCGACACTCTCCTTGGCTGGGTAAAGCCCTTACAGCCTAGCCGTAAGGGCCCAAGCTTCAATCGGCGCGTTCACCACAGACATCCAGGGCGAACCAGTGTTCCACCTCAGCCTGGCTCAGGCCCGTGCCGAGCAGGGCGAACAGCTTGCCCAGAGCCGCTTCACGGGTCATACCGCCGGCGGAAATCAGCCCGGCACTGGCCAGTTGGCTGCCGGCGGCATACACGCCAAACTCGACATGGCCGTGCGGGCACTGGCTGATTGCGGCCAGTACCACGCCACGTGCATGGGCGGCCTTGAGCACATCGAGCAGTTCAGCGTTATCTGACGGGCCTGTGCCGCTGCCGTAGCACTCCAGCAGCAGACCTTGCACGCCGCTGTCCAGCAAGGTGCGCACGTGGTTTGCCTGGATGCCGGGGTAGAACGGTAGTACGGCCAGATTCACCGGCTGGCGCGGTTGGCGGTAGTCGATATTCGCTGGAATGCTTTCCGCACGTGGGCTCTGGCGCTGGCGTGGCAGCACGTGGAAGGCATCGAAGGCATCGCTGCGCAGCTTGCTCACCCGCGCGCCATGCAGCAGCTCACCGTTGAAATACAGGTGCACGCCCGGCGTGACGCCGGCCTGCAGCGCGCGCATGGCGCCGAACAGGTTGCCCCAGGCATCGCTGCCCTCGGCACCGGCCGGCAGCATTGAACCGCTGAGAATCACTGGTACGGGCAAACCCAGCAGCAGAAAGCTCAAGGCGGCAGCGCTGTAGGCCAGGGTGTCGGTGCCGTGCAGCAGCAGTACGCCGTCGCAGCCGTCCTGCTCGATGCCGGCGCGAATCGCCGTGACCATCGCCAGCCAGTTGTGCTGGTTCATATTGGCGCTGTCGATTGGCGGCAGCAGCTCGCGGAAGGTCCATTGCGGCAGCGGCTGAGACTCCAGCGCTTGCTGGCGGCGCAGGCGCTCATCGAAACCGGACGCTGGGGCCAGGCCCGTGGCGCTCATTTGCATACCGATGGTGCCACCGGTGTAGAGCACCAGAAGATTGCTACAACCCATCAGGGGTCTCCGTATTTTCATTGTTCTTATAAGAAAACAGGGGGCCAAGCCCCCTGTTTATTACAGCGTATGCAGCGTTAGCAATGACTTAGCGCTGATGCACGCTGTTGCCAATTTCCGCATGGTTGGCCGGGGCGTTTTGCGCCGCGTTAGGCCATGCAGCTGGGTCGAGGTCCAGGTCGGCGAAGTTTTTCGCATCGAATACGGGCGATTCCACGCCGGCCTTGATCTGGCTGTCGTAGTCGCGCATCAGACGCAGGCCGACCTTGAACAGCAGCACCAGGGCAATCAGGTTGCAGATGGCCAACAGACCCATGGTCACATCGGCGAAGGCGAACACCGTGCCCAGATCCTGTACCGAACCCCAGAGTACCAGAGCCACCACCAGCACGCGGTAGACCATCACTGGCGCGCGTTTCTTGCTGAAGAAGCCCAGGGCGTTTTCGCCGAGGTAGTAGTTGTAGATCAGGGTGGTGAACACAAACAGCAGCAGCGCCACGGTCACGAACACCCGGCCCCACTCACCGACCACGCTGGCGACGGCAGTTTGGGTCAGCACAACGCCGGCCATTTCGGTGCCCGGTGTATACACACCCGACAGCAGGATGATCAGCGCGGTGCAGCTGCACAGAATGATGGTGTCGATAAACACGCTGAGCGACTGCACGATGCCCTGAGCTACCGGGTGCTTGACCTCGGCAACGGCGGCGACGTTTGGCGCACTGCCCAGGCCGGCTTCGTTGGAGAACAGGCCGCGTTTTACGCCCATCAGGATTGCCGCGCCGATACCGCCGGCAAAAGCAGGCTCCAGACCGAAAGCGCTCTTGAAGATCAGCGCCAAGGTGGCCGGGATAGCGTCGACGTTGCTGCCAATCACGAACAGCGCCATGGCGATGTAGGAGAAGGCCATCACGGGTACCAGCACGTCAGCAAATTTGGCGATGCGCTTGATGCCGCCGAAGATGATCAGGCCAATCACCACGGTCAGAATCAGGCCGCTGACGTAGGTCGGCAGGCCGAAGGTGTCATGCATGGAGCTGGCTACGGTGAACGATTGCACGGCGTTGAAGCCGAAACCGAAGGTCACCAGCAGCAGGATCGAAACGACGATGCCCAACCAGCGCTGGCCGAGGCCGTGCTGAATGTAGAAGGCCGGGCCACCGCGGTAGGTGCCGTCGTCTTCGCGGCGCTTGTACAGCTGCGCCAGGGAGCATTCGAAGTAGCTGGTGGCCATGCCGACCAACGCCACGACCCACATCCAGAAGATCGCGCCTGGGCCACCGAGCATGATTGCCACCGAGACACCAGCGATGTTGCCGGCGCCGACGCGACCGGCTACCGAGAGCATCAGCGCCTGGAACGAGCTGAGCTGGCCAGGCTGACGCTGGAAGGCTTCGGCGAAGATGCGAAACATGCTGCCGAAGTAACGGAACTGGACGAAACGCGAGGCGATGGTGAAGTACAGACCAAGGCCGATCAGCATCACGATCAGGAGCTTGCTCCAGATCAGGTCGTTGAGAATATCGAGCATGGCAGTGAGGTCTCTCTTGTTGTTTTGTGAAGGAAATATGGGCGGGGCCGAATGGTTGAGCAGACGCGCGCGTGGTGCAATTTCGCGGGTCGCGGCGAACTGATGCGAGTTGATGCTAGAATCGCGTCGCTCGCATCACCAGGAAATCCGCCATGTCCGACCATCTAGGGTCCAATCTAAAGCTGTTGTGCAGCCATTACCGGTCAATCGCCGAGGTTTGCCGCAAGCTCGCGATCAATCGCGCCCAGTTCAACAAATACCTGAGCGGACAAAGCCGACCGACGGCTTATAACCTCAAGCGGATCTGCGATTTCTTCGGTGTAGAGGCCTACGAGCTGAGCCTGCCGGCCGAGCAGTTCGCCGACCTGATTGGTGCGCGTACGCCGGGCCAGGTTTCCGGCGCGCGTACCGACGCATTGGTGGAGCTGCTCAAGCCCCTACGCGCGCATGCTGGCAACCTGTCGCGTTACTGCGGCTACTACTTCGAATACTCCAACTGCATGTCGGTGCCGGGCACCGTGCTGTTGTCGCTGGTGCATCTGTGGGAGGAGGACGGTGACTTCCTGTTCGAGCGCCAGGAGCGTCAGGAGCGATCCGCCAGCGCCGACGTGCAGGGCGAAGACTGGGTGCGCTGCCGTTACCTGGGCGCCGCGTTCCAGCTGCAGGACCGGCTGTTTCTGATGGACTACGAATCGCTGACCCTCAACGAAATGAGCCAGACCATTCTGATTCCCAGCTACAAGAGCCGCATCACCCGCTTGAACGGCCTGAAAACCGGCGTCTCCAGCGGCGACCGCCGTAGCCCGGCCTGTACCCGCGTGGTGTGGGAATACCTAGGCACCGAGATCAACCGCATCAGCGCCTACCGCCAGGTGCGCCTGTACCGCCCGGACGATCCGCGCATCGACGACGACGTGCGCCAGCGGCTGGCCGATGCACCGCTAAAGAACGGGCTGTTCGAGATCGAATAAACCGCTGCGCTATTACCGCAGGTCTTGCAGACGCTGCTGCTGCCGCCCCTCTGCATCGAAATTGTCCGCCGCCAGCCAGCGTTCAAAGGCCGCGTTGCAGGCCTGCCATTCGCTGTCGAGGATGGCAAACCAGGCGGTGTCGCGGTTACGCCCTTTGACCACCATATGCTGGCGAAACAGCCCTTCGTAGCTGAAGCCCAGACGCTTGGCGGCGCGCATCGAGCGGGCATTGTCAGCGTTGCA
Source organism: Pseudomonas sp. 9AZ (assembly GCF_902506525.1). Classification (NCBI taxonomy): domain Bacteria; kingdom Pseudomonadati; phylum Pseudomonadota; class Gammaproteobacteria; order Pseudomonadales; family Pseudomonadaceae; genus Pseudomonas; species Pseudomonas sp. 9AZ. Next base: position 1,789,816 of record NZ_LR733840.1, on the reverse strand, counting down.
TTTCCATTCCAGGCGGCGGTAACCAAGCTCGCCCAATGCCAGCTTGGCCAGCAGATACACCGCCTCGGTCGACGCCGGGCTGCGCTGCATGGTGCGGCCGAAAGCGATATGACCGATCTCGATACAGCCATCCTTGGGCGCAATGCGCAGATAGCTCAGCAGACCAACTGCACGCTGCTGGCTCAGGTCGATCACGCTAAAGAACAACGGATCGCGACTGGTCGCATGACCGCTCAGCCAGGCATCGAACCCCGCGCGTTCGCTGAATGGACCGTAGGGCAGGTAATCCCAGAGTGCCGGGTCGCTATCCGGGCCTTGCAACGCCTGCCACAGGTCGTCGCCATGGTGCGTCGAGTCGAGCGGTTCGAGGTGCACATACTGGCCGTCCACGGGTTGATGGGCTGGGGTAGGCGCGAGCTGCCAGCCGATTAGCGGTTGCTGGGGCATGCGACGGCTCCTGCTTAGAACTGTTTGCGGTATTGGATAAAGCCCGAGCGCTCGGCGATGCGGTCGTAGAGCTGGCGGCCTGTGTAATTGGTTTCCTGGGTCAGCCAATGCACGCGGCTGGAGCCGGCCGCTTGGGCCTGGGTATAGACGTGCTCAATCAGCAGGCGACCGATGCCGCCGCCGCGTTGATCGGCACCGACAAATAGATCCTGCAGGTAGCAGCTGTTCTCCACCGACCAGTTGCTGCGGTGGAAGATCCACTGCACCAGCCCCACGGCCTGGCCGTCGCGCCAGGCGAGGGCGGCATGGGTGGGCTCGCTCGGGTCGAGAAAGCGCTGCCAGGTCATGGCGCTGACCTCGGCGGGCAACTCGCTCTGGTAAAAGTGCAAATAGCCCTGCCACAGCGGTAACCAGGCGGCGTGATCGGCGGGAGTGACAGGTCGGATGTCGATAGACATGGTTCTTCCCTGGGTTAGTGACTGTCGTTTATTCGTGCGGCCAGTTCGCGGTCGCGTGGGTCATGGCTGGCTTGCAGGCCCTCGCGCACGCCGGTTTGGTCGGCTTGGCTGCGGTTTTGCCCGAGCTTCCATTTGCCTTCCAGGCGCTCAATGGGCAGGGCGAAGCCGACGATGGCGCGCAGCATGCTGTCGATGTAATCGCGCGGTGCATCGCTGACCGCCCAGGGCTGCGGACGCTCGGCTTCGTGCAGCGCGCTGAGGCGGCTGACCAGCTGCAGCAGACGCTCGGCGTCATCGAACACTTCGGCGCGGCCATGGGCCTGCACGCTGATGTAGTTCCAGGTCGGCACCACCTTGCCGTGCTCGGCCTTGGCGGCGTACCAGGACGGGCTGATATAGGCCTCCGCGCCCTGGAAGATCACCAGCGCCATGTTGCCTTCAGCGAGGTCACGCCACTGCGGATTGGCCTTGGCGAAGTGGCCGTACAGCGTGCCATAGGGGCCCTCATCGGTATCCAGCAGCAACGGCAGATGGCTGGCGAGCAGGCCCTGAGTACCGTGGCTGACCAGCGTAGGCAGGCGGGTGGCGCGTATCTGCTGGTGCAGCGTGGCGAGGTCGTCCTGGCGGAAGGCGGCGGGCGTGTACATGGCTGCTTCTCCGAAACGGGACCTGAGCTGATGGAGCCATGCTAGGCCGCCTATTGGCCTGTTGTAAGATCCACTTTCTGCGACTTCTATGGAGCCAATCGGCATGGCCATTCCGTCCGCTGCGCCGCTGCCGGTCGATCTATCCGGCATTCACCTCGACCCACAGCGCGGCCTGGCGCGTCAGCTGTATCAGGCGCTGCGCGAGCGCATCCTCGATGGTCGCCTGCAAAGCCGTACACGCCTGCCGGCCAGCCGTGATCTGGCGAACCTGCTGGGTATCTCGCGCAACACCGTGACCCGCGCCTTCGATCAGCTGTATGCCGAGGGCTATATCGAGGGGCGCATCGGCGCCGGCACTTATGTGGTCGAGTTAAGCGGGGCGACGCGGCCAACGCCCGCGCGCTCTGCCCAGGCTCAGCTGTCTGGCAGCACGCAGAGTGCCGCTTTGCAGCTGTTACAGAATCATCATCTGAACCCGCCATTGAGCGGCGCGCCACGGGCGTTTCGCGTCGGTGTGCCGGCCTTTGATCTGTTTCCCTTCGAGACCTGGGCACGTTTGTCCGCGCGCTTCTGGCGCAAGCCATCGCCGGCGCGCCTGGGCTACGGCGACCCGGCTGGCGACTGGCAGCTGCGCGAGCTGATTGCCGCCTATCTGCGCAACAGTCGCGGGCTGCACTGCGATCCGGCGCAGATCGTCGTCACCAATGGTGCGCAGCAGGCCATCAGCCTGTGCGCGCAGTTGCTGGTTAGCCCTGGGGCGCGGGTGGCCGTAGAGAACCCCGGTTACCGCGCCGCCGGCCATGCCCTGGCGATAGCTGGAGCGCAACTGTGCGGTGTGGCGGTGGATGGCGAAGGGCTGAACACCGCCGCGCTGGAGCAGATTGAAGAGTGCCGGTTGGTCTACGTGACGCCATCGCACCAGTACCCGACTGGCGTCACCCTGTCGCTGGCGCGGCGCCTGCAACTGCTGGAGTGGGCCGAGCGTAATAACGGCCTGATTATCGAGGACGATTACGACGGCGAGTACCGCTACAGCGGCACGCCGTTAGCGCCCCTGGCGGCCCTCGACCGCCAGGGCCGGGTGCTCTACGTCGGCACCTTCTGCAAGATTGCTTTTCCGGCGTTGCGTCTGGGTTATCTGGTATTGCCGCCGGCGCTGGCCGAAGCCTTTGCCCAGCGTCGCGCCCTGGATATGCGCCATTCGGAAATCGGCACCCAGGCGGTGATGGCCGAATTTATCGCCGCCGGGCATTTTCAGCGGCATATCCGCCGTATGCGCGGCGCCGCGCGCAGCCGTCGCGATGCACTGTTGGCGGGCTGGCCTGCGGATGTGCCGGGCTGTGCGCCGCTACCGGTGGTGGAGGCTGGGTTGCATCTGTGTGTCCGGGTCGACAGCCTGGCCCGCGAGCGTGAGCTGATCAGCGCCGCCGAGCGGGTTGGTGTGGAGATCAGCGCGCTTAGCAGTTACTGGCTGCCCGACAGCCGCACGCCGGACGATCAGCGCGCCGGGCTGGTGCTGGGCTTTGCCGCGGTGCCTGAAGCGCAGATCAGCGAGGCATTGCAGGCGCTGCGCCGGGCTTGGGGCTAGCGCGCCTTAGAGTGCGCTGAGGTGGGCGTAGAGCGGTTGCGTTTCGAGCAGTAGCGCTGCGCTGCCGAAGGCGCCCAGTAGCACCGCGCAGCATCGGGATAACTGACGGCCGTCGAGTAGCCGCTGATGCCGAGCGAACCAGGCATACCCGAGCATGATCACGAGGTCGACCAGCACCCAGACCAGCACGATCTGGCTGTGCAGCAACAGGCTGCCGTTCTGAGGGACCAGCAAGCTGAGAAAAGAGGAGAAAAAAAGAATGTCCTTGGGATTGCTCATGCCGACCAGAAACGCTGACAGGAATAACCGCTGGTGGGGTGCACTGGGGCTCTGGGTCTGCAGTGGCGCCGCCTGGCGCCATTGGCTGATACCGGCGTAGAGCAGATACAGGCCTCCGCAGAGGCGCAGCAGGCCGAGCAGATCCTCTCCGGCCAGGCGCGCCAGCCCAGCCAGCGACACACAGATGAGGATCAGCGCCGACAGGCTGCCGCCAAGGATGACTCGGATGGCTGCGACAAAACCCAGGCTGCTGGCGGTGCGCACCACCAGTAACGCCGAGGGGCCTGGCGAGATGATCAGCGCGCTGATCGCCGCGAGGTAGGCCAACCAGGCGGCACCACTCATGGCTGCCGCTCCGGGCAATCACCGAATGCCTGTGCTGACATTGCGTCTCCTGTCATGTGCTCACGGAATATCCAGGCGGTGACTGTATGTTGGCGCTTTGCCGGTGTACTTGGATTGCTGTCCCAGTTTCTTGACGGTTTGTCCCTGATGCACAAGACTCTGCCGCGTCCCAGGGATGGAGGTTTGGCATTGGACTCAGAGAAGCTGCCGGTCAGTCGCTTCAGCACCCGCGAACTGCCCGGCACGGATAGTTTTGAGGCGTGGCGACAGAGCATCGGGGTGATGTTCGAGGCGCAGATATTCCCTGGGAGCGAGCCGTCTGCTGATTTTCATGCGGAAGTCGAGGCCTACCACCTGGGGGACCTGGTGTTCGGCACGGCTGTGCTTGATGCGCAGCGTCTGTGTCGTGGCGCACGGCGTATTCATGCTGATCAGCTCGACCATGTGCTGCTCCAGGTCTACCGCTCTGGCGGACAACGCGGCGATTTTGCCGGCACACCCTTTTGCGTCGAGCCAGGCGAGCTGTTTGTGCTGGACCTCACGCGCAGTTTCGACACCCTGGCCAGTCGCGCCCACATCACCAACCTGGTGGTTCCGCGCGAGTGCCTGGAGAGCCGTCGACCACTGCGTGATATTCATGGACGGATTCTGCGCGGCGGCCTGGGTAGTCTGTTCGGTGATTACCTCAATGCCCTTGAGCAGCGTTTGCCGCAGCTTCACCTAAATGAGGCGGGCGACGTCGCGCGGGCCACTGTCGATCTACTCGGCGCCTGCCTGAACCCCAGCCTGGACAGTTTCGAACAGGCGCGTCAGCCCATTGAGGCCGGTCAGCTGAATCGGATTAAGGGGGCCATTGAACAGGCGTTGGCCGACCCCGGGCTTTCTCCGCAATGGTTGTGTCGCCAGCTTGGTTTGTCGCGGTCGCGGCTCTACCGGTTGTTCGAGCCGCTGGGCGGGGTGGCGGCCTACATTCGCCAGCGCCGGCTGGAGCGCATCCATGGCCAGCTCTGTCAGCCGCATGAGCAGCGGCATATCGGGGTGATTGCCTATCAGTGGGGCTTCGCCGATGAGGCGCATTTTAGCCGGGCATTTCGCCACCATTTTGGGTACAGCCCCAGCGAGGCGCGCGAGCTGCGCTGGGCATCGTCGGGATGCGGCACCAGGGCTACCCAGGTTGATGCGGCGGGCTATGAACAATGGATTCGTCAGCTCGGCAGCTAATCGTTGCCGCGCGGCAACAGCGCATCCATGCAGACCTCTCTACCCAGGCGCGGGTATGACACAAAAAAAGGGATGGTCGTGGCCATCCCTTGAGGAGTGGAGGCGGGGGTAGCCTCCTGTAACGCAGAAGTTCGCTTACTGGCTGAGGGGCACCAGGCGCGGGGCGATCATATTTTCCGGGCGCAGGATGTCGGCCAGCTCGGCGTCGCCCAGCAGCTTCTCCTCGCGCACCAGTTCCAGCACGCCACGGCCGCTGTCCAGCGCTACTTTGGCGATGCGCGTGGCGTTCTCGTAGCCGATGTAAGGGTTCAGCGCGGTGATCAGGCCGATGGAGTTTTCCATCAGTTCGCGGCAGCGCGCTTCGTTGGCGGTGATGCCGTCGATGCACAGCTCGCGCAGCATATCCATGGCGCGGGTCAGCAGGCGGATCGAGTCAAAGATCTTGTAGGCGATCAGCGGCTCCATCACGTTCAGCTGCAGCTGGCCACCTTCGGCTGCCATGGTCAGCGCCAGGTCGTTGCCGATCACTTCGAAGGCCACCTGGTTGACCGCTTCCGGAATCACCGGGTTGACCTTGCCGGGCATGATCGAGCTGCCCGGCTGGCGCGCGGGCAGATTGATTTCGTTGATGCCGGTGCGCGGGCCACTGGAGAGCAGGCGCAGGTCGTTGCAGATCTTCGACAGCTTCACCGCGGTGCGCTTGAGCATGCCGGAGAACAGTACAAAGGCGCCCATGTCCGACGTGGCTTCGATCAGGTCGGCGGCCGGGGTCAGCGGCTGGCCGCTGATAATCGCCAGGCGTTTAACCGCCAGCAGCTGGTATTGCGGGTCGGCGTTGATGCCGGTGCCAATCGCGGTGCCGCCCAGGTTGACTTCGGTGAGCAGGGTCGGGGCGAGCAGCTTGAGGTGCTGCAGGTCTTCGCCGAGGGTGGTGGCGAAGGCGCGGAACTCCTGACCGAGAGTCATCGGTACGGCATCCTGTAGCTGGGTGCGGCCCATTTTCAGCACATGGCTGAATTCCAGGTGCTTTTTCGACAGCGACTGGATCAGCTTGTCCAGCGCGGTCAGCAGGCTGTCGTGGCCGAGCAGCAGGCCGAGGCGGATGGCGGTCGGGTAGGCGTCGTTGGTTGACTGCGCCATGTTCACGTCGTTGTTCGGGTGCAGCTGCTTGTAGTCACCTTTCTCGAAACCCATGGCTTCGAGGGCGATATTGGCGATGACTTCGTTGGCATTCATGTTGGTCGAGGTGCCAGCGCCGCCTTGAATCATGTCGACCACGAACTGGTCGTGAAACTCGCCCTGAATGATGCGTGCGCACGCGGTGCTGATCGCCGTGTGCTTGGCGGCGGACAGGTGTCCTAGCTCGCGGTTGGCGTCGGCAGCGGCCTGTTTGACCATGGCCAGGGCAACCACCAGTTTCGGGTAGTGCGACAGCGTCACGCCGGACAGGCGGAAGTTCTGCACGGCGCGCAGGGTCTGGATGCCGTAATAAGCATCAGCGGGAACGTCGAGGGTGCCGAGCAGGTCTTTTTCGAGGCGAGTAGATGCAGCAGGGGACATGATCAAGGTCAACTCAGGAAATACGGCATATGCCGCGATAGCCCGTAGGTTAGGGGCTGCAGCTTGGTGCTGGCCAATGCTGTTAAGCACTGGGTCATGCATAATCGGCATAACGTTGGTGTGACCGCTCAGCGGCGACCGACGTATTCGCATGCACAAGGGCTGATCCATGAACCTCGAAAGCAAATGGCTGGAAGACTTTGTCACCCTGGCCGCCACCCGCAGCTTCTCCCAGGCAGCGCAAAAGCGCTTTGTCACTCAGCCGGCATTCAGCCGGCGGATTCGCAGCCTGGAGAACATGCTCGGGCTGACGCTGGTCAACCGCGCCTGCACGCCCATTGAGCTGACCGAGTCCGGCCAGCTGTTTCTGGTCACCGCACGGAGCATGGTCGAGCAGCTCGGTGAGGTGGTGCGTCATCTGCATAACCTCGAAGGCCAGCAGGGTGAGGTGATGCAGATTGCCGCCGCGCACTCGCTGACCCTGGGCTTTTTCCCCGAGTGGATTGCCCGCCTGCGCCGTGAAGGTCTGCCGTTGACCACCCGTCTGGTGGCGACCAACGTCGGTGAAGCGGTGCATGCGCTGCGTGAAGGCGCTTGCGACCTGATTCTCGCCTACTACGACCCGGATGCTGCGCTGCAGATGGACCCGGAAATCTTCCCTTCGCTGCACCTGGGCCGCACGGAAATGCTCCCGGTGTGCGCGGTGGGTGAAGACGGCGCGCCGCTGTTCGACCTCAACAGCGGCCAGAGCGTGCCGCTGCTGGCCTACAGCGCCGGGGCGTTTCTCGGTCGTTCGGTCAACCTGCTGCTGCGCCAACGCGCGCTGCGCTCGACCACGGTGTACGAAACGGCGATGGCCGACAGCCTGAAAAGCATGGCCTTGCAAGGTATGGGCGTGGCCTGGGTGCCGCGTTTGAGCGTGACCGCCGAACTGGCCCGCGGCGAGCTGGTGGTGTGCGGTGATGAACAGTGGCAAGCGCCGCTGGAGATTCGCCTGTACCGCTGCGCCCTGGTGCGCAAGGCCTCGGTGCGCTTGCTGTGGCGCAAACTGGAGGGAGGATTGGGCGGCCTTGGGTAGGGGGTGACTAAGGGCTAATAAGCCCTTAAGGATTGCGTTGATATCATCCTGGCATCACGCGGCAACGACTACGCTTGCCGTCTGTGACTGTTAACAGGAGTCAGCCCTCGTGCCGCTAAAACCTCCTCTCGGTCTGAGCCAATGGATTTGGCGGGCCTTTGTGCAAAGTGCTTTGATCCCACTGATCGTGGTGGAGACAGCACTGATAGCCATCTATCTCTTCAGCAACAGCGCCATTCGTGATGCCCAGATTGATTATTTACGACAGACGGCCCTGAGCGACCTGCAAGCCTCTGCGAACCTGGAAGCGCGGATCATCGAGGGTCAACTGACCCAAATCGAAGCCCTGACAACCACCTATCGCAACCTGACGCAGCACGCCTTGCTGCAGCCTGCGGTCAGCGTGCCGACTCTGGCAATCACCGACAGCGGTGTGCGTTACAGCCCGCAGGACACGGGCGGCGCGGCGTTCTTCTACTCGGCGGCCACGCCCGCCGCCCAGCAGGACCTGAACAAGGCGGCTCGGTTGGCAACGCTCGACCCATTGATGCGCGAACTCAAACAGAGCAGCCCATTGGTGGCCAGCCTGTACTTCAACAGCTGGGACAGCCTCAACCACATCTACCCCTGGTTCCGCACACCGGACCAGTACCCGCATGACATGGTCATCCCCGATTTCAATTTCTATTACCTCGCGGATGCGGCGCATAACCCGACGCGTGAGGTGGTGTGGACCAATGTCTACCTCGACCCCGCTGGCCAAGGGTGGATGATGTCGGCTGTCGCCCCGGTGTACCGCGGTGATTTCCTTGAGGGCGTCAGCGGTGTGGACATCACCGTGGGCGGCATTCTCGAGCAGATCAACCAGCTGCAAGTGCCCTGGGACGGCTACGCCATGCTGGTCAGCCAGGACCTGAACATCATGGCCATGCCGAAGGCGGGCGAAGACGACTTTGCGTTGAATGAACTGACGACGCACTCCTATGAGGAAGCGATCCGCCGCGAGATGTTCAAGCCCGAAGATTTCAACCTGGGCAAACATGCACAGACCCGTGTTCTGGCCGAGGCCATGGCGCGCCAACCGCAGGGCGTGCAATCGGTCAGCCTCGGCGGGCGCACGCATATGGTGGCCTGGACCACCATCGAGGCCACCGGTTGGCAGCTGCTGACCGTGGTGGACGAGGCACAGGTCTTCAGTCAGACCAATTTGCTGGCGACGCATTATCAGCAGATCGGCTTTCTGTTGATCGCCGGGCTGGTGATGTTCTACCTGCTGTTCTTTGCCTTTATGTGGGTGCGTTCACGGCGCCTGAGTCAGTACTTGCTCAGGCCGATTGCCGGTATTTCCACGATGATGGCGGCAATTGGTCAGGGCCAGTGGCATCCCGCGCGGGTAACTGCGGACATCCGTGAACTGGATGATATGGCCGGACAGGCCGCGCAAATGGGCATCACCCTTGAGCAGAGTGAAGCGCGCAACCACGAGGCCCAGCAGCGGCTTGAAGTGGTGTTGGAAGGGGCGACGGAGAGTCTCTGGGAGCGCCACTTTGATACGGGGCTGGTGCATGTGCGTGGGCGCTTCTGCAAACGGTTTGGCTTTGCTGAGGACGTCCTCACTGAGGAGCAGTTTCTGCAGCGCGTTCACCCGGACGATGTCAGGGGTATTCGCGACGCCGTGCAGCGCGTACGTGAAGGCAGCAGTCAGCGCTATGAAGCCGAGTTTCGGTTTGCCGATGCCGGAGGTAAATACTCCTGGCTAATGGGGCGTGGCCGGGTGGTGGAGTATGACCCATACACGGGCCAAGCACGCGTGCTGGCAGGCACACACGTGGATATTGATGCCCTCAAGAAGGGTGAGGGAGCCCTGCGCCAAGCCACTGCGGAGGCGCAGGCGGCCAACCAGGCCAAGTCGCGCTTTATTTCCAGCATGAGCCATGAACTGCGCACCCCGCTCAATGCCATTCAGGGCTTTAGCCAGTTGATGCGCATGGGGGATCTGCCGCCCACCACTCAGGACGAATACCTCAAAGAAATCCTCCAGGCCAGCCAGCACCTCAATCAGCTGGTTGGCGACATCCTCGACTGGTCGAGCATCCAGGCGCAGAAGCCGCAGCTGGAGCTGCAGGCGGTAGACCTCGGCACGCTTATGAATGAGTGCGCCGACCTGGTGCGTCAGGAGATCAAGCGCGAAGGCTTGCAGTTCAATGTGCAGCTGCCAGACCTGCCGTTGCAGGTCCGCGCCGAGCCTCGCCGACTGCGCCAGGTGCTGCTCAATCTGTTATCCAATGCCATGAAATACAACAGCCCCAATGGGCAGATCACCTTCAGCGTCCGGGTATTCGACGGGCATGTGCGCGTGCAGGTTGATGACACCGGGCTGGGCATCAGTGCCGAACAGCAGGCGCTGTTGTTTACCCCGTTCCAGCGCCTGGGGCGTGAAAACACCGCGATTCAGGGCACCGGCATTGGCCTGTCGCTGTGCCGTGAATACGCCAGCCTGATGGGTGCCAGCGTCGGTGTTAGCAGCCAGCCAGGCATGGGCAGCAGCTTCTGGATTGAGCTGATGTCATTTGTCGCGCCTGACAGGTCACGTCGTGCCGGTCAGGGCGTGCATATCTTCTACGCTGAAGACGACGCCGCGAATCAGCAGGCCGTCGCTGCGGCATTGGCTGAGCTAGGCCGTGTCAGCGTGGCCAGTGATGGCCAGGTGGCGCTGGCGCGGTTGCTGAGTGATCCCGCCGACCTCTTGTTACTGGACCTGGATTTGCCGGGATTAAGCGGCCAGGAGTTGCTTGCGCAGCTACGCCGCCACCCGCACACCGAGCATTTGCCCGTGGTGTTGCTAACGGCTGGGATGAGTGCGGAGGTTACCGCTGCAGCGGCTAATTGCCAGGGCTTGCTGCGCAAGCCGCTGGATATGAAGGAATTGCATGACCTGGTCGAGGCCCTGCTGAGTGAGGTAATGGAAGATGCTGAGTGAATCCTTACGGTTTTCCCGGGTGGTGGTGATTGATGATGTCACCGCCAACCTGCGTCTACTGGAGTCGAGTTTGCGAGTGCTCGGGCTGCGAGAGGTCAAAGGCTTTAGTGACTCGGCAGCGGGGCTGGAGTGGCTGCAGAACCAGCATTGGGACCTGCTGCTGCTGGATCTGGACATGCCGGCCCCGGACGGTTTCGAGATTTTGCGGCAACTGGCGGCCCGTGATCGACACTGTGCACCGGTGATCCTGGTGACGGCTCTGAATGACGTGGAAAACCGCCGCAAAGGCCTAGAACTGGGGGCCAATGATTACGTCTGCAAGCCGCTGGACCTGCCCGAACTGCTGCTGCGGGTGTGCAATAACCTGCAACTGAGCGAGGCCAGCCAAGCCCTGCAGCGTGAGCGGGGTGAGTTGGAAGACAGGGTTGTGCGGCGGACTGAGCAGCTGGGGGCCAGCTATCAGGCGGTAATCCGCTGCCTGGCGCGTGCGGCGGATTACAAGGACAACGAAACCGGCAATCACATCATGCGCATCGGTGAGTCGGCTGCACTGCTGGCACGCGCCTACGGTATGGATGCTCCGTGGGTGGAGTTGCTGCGCCAGGCTGCACCCATGCACGACGTAGGCAAGATCGGCATTCCCGATAGCATCCTCTGCAAACCCGGCAAACTGACGGATGACGAGCGCCTGGTGATGAACACCCATGCGCAAATCGGCCACGATATTTTGCAGGACAGTGCGGCCTCGCCGTTGCTCGTTCTGGCCGCAGAGATTGCCCTGCACCACCATGAGAAGTGGGATGGAAGCGGTTACCCCCAGGGCCTGGCGGGTGAGGCCATTCCGCTGTCAGCGCGCATTGTGGCGCTGTGCGATGTGTATGACGCGCTGCGCTCCACGCGCCCTTACAAGCCCGCCTGGTCGGCGGAAAAGGCTCAGGCGTTGATTCGTGAGCAAGCCGGGCAGCATTTCGATCCAGCGCTGGTGCAGCTGATGGAATCACTGTTCGAGCATATTGAAGGGGTGCACCGTCGCCTGGCGGATGAGCCAGTGTTCTGCTGAGCCGGGATGCGTTAAGCGCATTGCAGAAAAAACGCCCCGCCATTTGGCGGGGCGTTTTTTATCTACCGGCGCTCCTAGAGCCGAACGCCTTATCAGCGATGAGTGGCCATCAGGTGCCTGATTTGATGGTGTTCCACACGCGGGTGCGGATGCGTTCAGTCTTCTGCGGCAGGGGCTGCAGCACATAGAGGGTTTTCTGCGCCTCGGCGGTAGGGGTCAGGCCAGGGTTGTCGCGGATTGCCGCGCCAACCAGCGGCATGCCGTCCTTGTTCGGGTTGGGGTAGCCGAGGAAGTCGCTGATGGGGGCAATCACCGTGGGGTCGAGCAGGTGGTTGAGGAACTCATGGGCTTCGGCGACGTTCAGTGCGCTTTTCGGAATGGCGAAGGAGTCGTACCACAGTGGTGCACCTTCTTTCGGCAAGCGCCAATCAACTACCACGCCGTTGCCTGCTTCTTTGGCGCGGTTGGCGAACTGGTAGAAGCTGCCCGAATAGCCGATGGCCACGCAGATGTCGCCGTTGGCGATATCGGTCATGTACTTGGCGGAGTTGAAATAAGCCACGTGAGGGCGGATTTTCAGCATTAACGCGCTGGCTTTCTCATAGTCCTCAGGCTTGGTGCTGTTGGGGTCCAGGCCCAGGTAGTGCAGGGCGATCGGCAGAATTTCACCGGGCGAGTCGAGCATGGCCACGCCGCACTGCTTGAGTTTGCTGATGTTCTCTTCTTTGAAAATCAGGTCCCAGCTGTCCACCGGGGCGTCAGCGCCGAGGGCTTCTTTGACTTTGGCCGGGTTGAAGCCGATCAGCACGGTGCCGTACATGTAAGGCACGGCGAACTGGTTACCGGGGTCGTTGGCGGTCATCAACTTCAGCAGGCCTGGGTCGAGGTGCTGCCAATTGGGCAACTTGCTCTTGTCCAGCTTCTGGAACACCCCGGCTTTGATTTCGTTTTCCAGGAAGGTGTTGGTTGGCACCACCAGGTCGTAACCCGAGTTGCCAGTGAGCAGCTTGGCTTCCAGGCCTTCGTTGGTGTCGAAAATATCCCAGGTCAGCTTGATGCCGCTGTTGGCAGCAAAATCCTTGGGCACTGAGGGCAACATGTAGTCGGCCCAGTTGTACACGCGCAGCTCGCGCTGCTTGCCCGGCGATTGCTCCGGGGTTTGTGCCTGTGCCGCCGTGGCCAGCAGGGTTGCGCCGCAGACGGCGACAGCGAGCAGGTGTTTGATCGTGTTCATCGTGTCTCACCCCTGAATCATTATTGATGTTGTGTTGGCTAGGCCTGTACGTGAGCTGCTTCGAACCCTTCCAGCACGTTGACCGCGTTGACGCCGATGGCCTCCACTGCATAACCGCCTTCCATAACGAACAGGGTCGGCTTGCCGAGGGCGGCGATGCGTTTGCCCATGGCCAGGTAATCCGGGCTGTCGAGCTTGAACTGAGAAATCGGATCGTCCTTGAAGGTGTCCACACCCAGCGACACCACGATCACCTCGGCATCAAATTCGGCGATGCGCTGGCAGGCGTCATCAAGCGCCGCGCTCCACACCGCCCAGGGGCTGCCCATGGCCAATGGGTAGTTGAAGTTGCAGCCCTCGCCAGCCCCTTCACCGCGTTCATCGGCATAGCCGAGGAAGAAGGGGAACTCGTCAGCCGGATCGCCGTGGATCGAGGCGAACAGCACATCGTTGCGGGTGTAGAAGATGTCCTGGGTACCGTTGCCGTGGTGGTAGTCGACATCGAGGATCGCCACGCGCTGCTTGCCGTGGTCGAGAAAGGCCTGTGCAGCGATAGCGGCGTTGTTCAGGTAGCAGTAACCGCCCATCAACTCGCCTGCGGCGTGATGGCCCGGTGGGCGGCACAAGGCAAACGCACTGTGGGCGCCGGCGGCGATTTCAGCCTGGGCGCTCAAGGCCACTTGGGCCGCGCTGTAAGCCGCCTGCCAGGTGCCGGCGGTAATCGGCGCGCCGCCGTCGAAGCTGTAATAGCCAAGCTGGCCGTGCAAATCACGCGGGATGACTTGGCGCAGGGTGCGTGCCGGCCAGGTGAAGGGCAGCAAATCGCCAGTGCCGTTCTGCGCTTGCCAGCGATCCCAGGCACCTTTGAAGAAGTTCAGGTAGGCGGCGCTGTGGATGCGCTCAATCGGCGCCAGGCCGAAGTCCTGGGGCGGGCGCACCTCGCCGAGCTGACGGTCCTTGACGCGTTGCAGGATGTGGTCGGCGCGTTGTGGCTTCTCGAAACACGGCATCAGCTGGCCATCGATCAGCTCGCAGCTGCCGTGGTGCAGGTGATGGTCGTCGCTGTAAAAGGTGAGCATGTGGCGCGGCTCCAGGCTTGTTGTTGTGCCTGCATTGTTCGCCTGCATCGCCGGATGGAGAACGCTGACAACGGCCAAAAGGGGATCGATGTGGCCAAATTTCATGGCCGCCACGGCTGAGCGAGCCGCGCAAACTGTAACAAGCCATGAACCTTAAGCCTTTCTTAAGCTTGGAAAACGCATGGTGCGCCCCGCCGGGGGCGTTGCCCCTTAATTGCCGATAAGGGGGCAGAGCATGCTCAATCAGACTCGCCAGGTACTGCCGCTGTTGTGTGCTTGGCTGGCCACGCCTGTGCTGGCGGATGTGGAATGCCCAAGCGCCGACCGCGCAGACTGGATGCCCGAATCGCACTTTCGTCAGCAGATGAAAAACCAGGGCGTACAGATCACCAAATTCCGCATCACTCCGGGTAACTGTTACGAGATTTACGGTTTCGACGTGAACGGCGAGAAAGTCGAAATTTATTACAACCCGGTCGATGCCACGCCCGTGGCTGAAGTCGCCACCGCGCATGTGGCCAAGCCATGACGCCAAAACTGCTCATCCCCCTCATGCTCACGGCGGTACTGGCAGTGTTCGCCGGGGCGTGGCAGCGCGCACCTGCACAGCCGCCTGCCGCCTTCGCCGCGCTACCGGCGCCGACGCTCAGTGCGCCGGAATTCAGCGCGAAATTCGCCTCGTCGGACATGGACGACTTTGTGCACTCCGCCTCCATTACCGGGCTGCCTGGCGGTGACCTGATGGCCGCCTGGTTTGCGGGCAGTCGCGAAGGCGCGGCGGATGTGCAAATTCGCGCTGCACGCTTTGACGCCCGCAGCGGCCAGTGGAGTGCCGAGCGCGTGCTGGCCACTCGCGAATCCACCCAGCGCGCGGTCGGTAAGCACATCCGTAAGCTGGGCAACCCGGTGATCAGCCTGGCACCGGACCAGCGGCTGTGGCTGTTTTATGTCTCGGTTTCGCTTGGCGGCTGGGCCGGCAGTGCGGTCAATGCCATGGTGTCCGACGACCTGGGCAAGACCTGGTCGGCACCGCGCCAGTTGGTGACCAGCCCGTTTCTCAACATCAGCACCCTGGTGCGCGCCGCGCCGGTGTTTCATGCCGATGGCAGCATTGGCCTGCCGGTGTATCACGAATTTCTCGGCAAATTCCCCGAGTACCTGCACCTGAGCGCACGCGGTGAGGTGCTGGGCAAGTACCGCATCGGCAAGGGCCGCTACTCGCTGCAGCCAACCGTGGTGGCGCTGGATGAGCAGCGTGCCGTGGCGTTACTGCGCTATGCCGGCGAGCAGCATCACCGTGTGCTGGCCAGCCACACCACGGACAGCGGGCGCACCTGGAGTACGCCGCAACCGCTGGAACCGAGCAACCCCAACTCATCGCTGGCCGCCGTCGGTCGTCCCGATGGCAGCCTGCTGGTGGCGATGAATGATCTGGAGGATGGTCGCTTCCGCCTGACCCTCTACGCCACCGACAGCCAGCTGGCGAACTGGCGCACCCTCGGTGAGCTGGATGAAAGCCCCAACCCTTGGGGGGAACCCATCGCGCTGGCGGAATTCCCGACGGTGATCCGCGAGAAGTTCCGCGCCAGCGGCGGCCGCCCCGAGCAGGAGGCGCGCTTTCTTGAGCAGGTCAGTGCCCGGATGTGCAGCCCGACGGGGTGCGACTTCGATTACGAATACCCCTATTTCACCCGTGACACCGATGGCACGTATCACTTGGTCTATTCGTGGAACGACATGTTTATCAAGCACCTGGCCTTCAATGAAGCCTGGCTGACGGAGCGCCGCCCACATGACTGACTTCTGGTTGCCGCACCTGGCGTTCACTCTGCTGGTTTTCCTGATCTTCGTTCGACTGGCGCGCAATGCGGCGCAGCGCGGCATCCTGCTGGCGGGTAGTCTGCTGCTGAGCCTGCTACCAGTACAGGGCATCAGCCTGGCGCTGCAGTTGCGCACCTACATCGGTGACCTGTCGATCAGCAGTTTGGTGCTGCTGAGCTGGGCGATGCTGTGTCGTTTTGGCTTGCCGGGTGCCAGCCCCCGTGATCGCCTGGCCAGCCTGGCGCTGTTCGCCGGCCTGGCTGTACTGCTCTACCCGGCAGCCCTAGGCTTGAGCTACAGCGACCCGTACCAGCTGGGTTTTGCGCCGCGGCCCATGCTGCTGGTACTGGGCGTGCTGAGCCTGGTGCTGATCATCCAGCGCAGCTGGCTCGGCGCGTTGGCGCTGGTGCTGGCGACCTTGGCGTTTAGCCTGCGTCTGAACGCCTCGGAAAACTACTGGGACTACCTGATTGACCCCTACTTGGCCCTCTACAGCCTTGGCGCACTGCTGAGTTCCGGCCTGCACGGGTTGCTGGCGCGGCGTCAGGGCACGCCTGCAACTGACACAAGGAACGTCGTATGAGCTGGCTGAAATCCCGTCGCCTGCATTATCTGGCAGGCCTGACAGCGCTGCTGCTCATACTCTTCGCCAGCTTGCGCGTGCTGTTCCTGCTGGGCTTCTCCGCCGTCGAAAGCATCAGCGAGTCGGACGTACTGCCCACCCTCGGCATCGGTCTGCGCTTCGACCTGCGCCTGGCCCTGCTGCTGATGCTGCCGGCAGGCATCCTGCTGGCTCTGCCCAAGCTGCGCCTGGCGCGCTTTCGCGCCGTGCGCTGGTTGCTGCGTGTCTACCTAGTGCTGGCTGTGGCGGCGCTGGGCCTGCTGTATATCCTCGACTTCGGCCACTACGCCTACCTGGGCGTTCGCCTCAACGCCACGGTGCTGCGCTTTGCCGGCGACGCGCAGATCTCCGCCGGCATGCTCTGGCAAACCTATCCGGTACTGTGGATCACCCTTGCCTGGCTGGCCGGTGCGGCGCTGTGGGCCTGGGCGCTGCTGCGCCTGGAGCGTGCCACCCTGGATCGGCCGCCAGCGCAACGTGTTGGCGTGTTGCCGACCCTCGGCGGCGCGGCGGTGGTGGGCGTGCTGGTGTTTTTTGGCCTGCTCGGTCGCGCCACGGCGTTGAACCTGGAGAACCCGGTGCCGCTGCGCTGGAGCGATGCCTTCTTCAGCGGTAACAGCCAAGTGGCGGCGCTGGGCCTTAATCCGGCGTTGTTTCTGTTCGACACCCTCACGCTTGAACCCAGCGCCTTCGATGAGGTGGCCACCCGTGAGCATTACGCGGTGGTGGCTGACTACCTGGGTGTCAGCGACCGCGACGCGGAGGGGTTGAACTTCTTCCGTCAGCAACCGCTACAGGCGCACCGCATCCAGGCCGAGCGCCCGCCCAACGTGGTCTTCGTTATGCTCGAATCGCTCGGCACCAGTGCCGTCGGGGCTTACGGCAACCCGTTGAACCCGACACCGAATCTGGATCGCCTGGCCAAGGAAAGCTGGTTCTTCCGGCACTTCTATGTGCCGGTGACCGGCACTGCCAAGACGGTGTGGGCGAGCATCACCGGCATTCCCGACGTGTCGCGCCAGGAGACTGCCACGCGCAACCCGTTGATTGCTCGCCAGCGCACGCTGATCAACCAGCTTGCAGGCTACGAGAAGTTCTACATGATCGGCGGCAACGCCGGCTGGGCCAACATCAATGCGCTGATTCGCCAGAGCATCGACGGCGTGCGGCTCTATGAGGAGCGTGATTGGCAGTCACCTCAAGTCGACGTGTGGGGCATCTCGGATCTGGATTTCTTCAAGGAGAGCAGCCGCATCCTCGGCGCGGTGCCCAAGGATCAACCGTTCTTCGCTTACCTGCAGACCTCCGGCAACCACCGGCCCTTCACCATCCCCAAGAACAACGATGGTTTCCAGGCGCTCGATCTACCGCTGGAGCAGGTGCAGCAGGCCGGTTCGCGCAGCGTGGAGCAGTTCAATGCCGTGCGCTTGCTGGACTTCAACATCGGCCGCCTGATGGAGCTGGCCAAGGAGCAGGGCTTTTACGACAACACCATTTTCGTATTCTTTGGCGACCACAACACGCGTATCAGCCAGATCCCGCACATGGCGCCGGCCTTCGAGCAGTTGGGGCTGGAGAGCAACAACGTGCCACTTTTGATCCACGCGCCGCAGTGGTTGGCGCCACGCGAGTTTGATGAGGCGGTGGGGCTGGCCGATCTGCTGCCTACCGTGGCGGGCATGCTTGGCGTGCCGTTCAGCAACGCCAGCCTGGGGCGTGATATCCAGCAGCCGGCGCCAGAAGGCGAACGGGTGGTACCCCTGGTGTTGCAGGAAGGCAGCTTCCCGGTGATCGGCGCGGTGACCCGCGACTTCCTCTTACAGATGCAGCATGACGGCAGCTCGCCGACCTTGCACAGCCTGCACTCGCTCACCCCGCGCGCTAACGTGGCTGCGGATCACCCGCAGGAGTTCCAGCGCCTGTTGGCGCTCAGCCGCGGCCTGCATGAAGCCTCACGCTTGCAGATGTACCGCAATGTTCTGCCCGAGGAATGAGCATCCCACAAGCCTACGAACCTAAGCACGGAAACGGCTTGGTGGTACGCCGCTCCAGCGCTGGAAGGCATGGCGGAAGCTGGCTGTTTCGCTAAAGCCGAGGTATTCGGCGATGCGGCAGATCGGCCATTCCTCTTGGCCAAGCAGGGTTTTTGCCCGCTCAAAACGCAGCTCATCAAGCAGTTCCTGGTAGTGCGTGCCCAATTCCTGCAGATGCCGGCGCAGTGTGCGCGGCGAGCAGTGCATCTGCTGTGCCAGCTGTTCCAGGCCGGGTGGCGCGGTGAGCTGCTCGGTCAATAACTGGCGGATACGCGCGAGCCAGGCCTGGCGTGTGTTGAACTCGCTGTTTTGCTTGCGACAGCGCTCAAGCATTTCCCGGTGGGTCACCGCATCGGCCAGCGGTAGTGGTTGTTGCAGCCAGCTGGCGGGAAAGGCGAAGGCGTTGCGTGCCGCGTCAAACTGCAACGGGCAGGCGAAGCTGTGCGGGTAGCGCGCGCTGTAGTCGGGTTCGCCATAGCGGAACTGCGCGGCGCTCAGCGGCAGAGGTTGGCCGAGCAGGTCATCACTGATCAGCTTGAGTGAGGCCAGGCACATTTCCACGTTGAACACTTCCAGTGCCGGGCTGTGCTGGTAGTCGCTGGCACTGACCCAGGCCAACTCGCCTTCAATCTGCAGGTCCATTTTGAAGTAGGTGCCGAGCAGGGCGGGGTACTGCAGCAGCAAGCGCCAAGCGTCACCAAAGGTGGCACTCGATAGCGCGGCGTAACCGACCATGCCATACGCCGACACATGCATGCGCCGGCCCAATTCCAGGCCCAGATCGCTGCGCACTTTCAGGGCATTGGCGCACACCTGCAATTCCTGCGCGCGGGTGATACGGGTGTCTGCGCAGGCCAGATCAGCCGTGGTGATGCCGCTGCCCGCCAGCAAGGGCTCGGTCAGCTCGGGCTGTGCGGCAAATAACTCCAGAATCATGGAAACCACATGCAGGGTGGTCAGGTGGGCGTGCAACATCGGGACAACCGCAACAGTTCAGGATGCCTGAATGAGGCAAGAACTATGCCGCGGTACCGCAGCGGCCGGGGCTGATCCGGACCGCTGTGATCTAGGATGATTTAGCGATTACGCAGGAAGGCGTTGATAAAGTCGCCCTGATTGGGTGCTTTTTCATGGGTGGTGAAGGTCAGGGTCGCCTCGTTTTCGCGCAGCTTGAGCTTCTGCGCAAAGCTGCACTGCACGGTTTTCAGACCCTTGGCGACAGCCTGTTGCTCGTCGCCGTTCTGGCACAGGTTAGCCAGCTGGTTGACCACTTCACCGCAGAAGCTCGGCACGCTAAGGCGCTTGAGTTTGTCGTCGTCGATGGCGTTCCAGTCAACCTGGGTGGTCAGCGGTGTGTTGCAGGCTTTCGAGGCGTCCTGATCAATCTGCTGCAGCTGCTGGGTGAAGTCGGCCACGCGCTTTTCCCGGTCGAAGCTGCTCAGCTTGTCCTGTATGCCTTTTTTCTTCTGCTGCTCGTAGAGCGCCAGAAGGTTGGCTGGTTTGGTCTGTTTGCTCTTGGCTTCATCAAAACCCAGCTCGAAGCCGTCGGTGCTCGGCAGGTACAGCTGGTATTGCTCGCCACCCCAGCCCTGGCGCTTGATCAGCATGTTGTAGGCGCTGCCGTCGAGGGTGATGGTGTAGTCGCGCTCATCGCTGCCGTGCTCGTTGACCGTGCTCAGCAGTACCACTTCATCCAATGGGTGGTTGATGCCGCTGACCTGGATCAGTGCTTGTTTGCCGTCGCTGGTCGGCGCGACGGTCACGCTGATGCCATTGCCGGCATCGAATACTTGCGGGTATTTGGCCAGTTCGAGGGCGTTAGCGTTGAGGGTGAAGAGGGCAGCGGCGAGGAGCAGTGACAGCCTTGTCATGGTGGTGTCCTGGGGCATTTAAAGGATGCCCAGTATAGCCAGGCCGCCCGCCGCGATTTGTGCGCCAGGTCTGCTCGTGGCGTTCGCTGACTTGTCACTGGGCATCATGGCGTGCGGCCCGCGACAAACGGTGCGTCGGTGTGCACGCCAGCCCAGGCTTTACGGTATACTGCGCGGCCTTTGGCGGTCCGCACCGCCATAATTCATTCCCTAACAAGCCACGCCTGGTTTCCAGCGTGGCTTGTTAGTTTCTGCAGCGCCTACGGGCACTTGATGAAGAAGAGGCACGACGATGAGCGCACTGGTTGGCGTGATCATGGGCTCCAAGTCCGATTGGTCCACCCTTAGCCACACCGCCGAGATGCTGGACAAGCTGGGCATTCCGTACGAAGTGAAGGTGGTTTCCGCCCACCGCACCCCGGACCTGCTGTTCCAGTACGCCGAACAGGCTGAAGAGCGCGGCATTCAGGTGATCATCGCCGGTGCCGGCGGCGCGGCGCATCTGCCGGGCATGTGTGCGGCCAAGACCCACCTGCCGGTCCTCGGTGTGCCGGTGCAATCGGCGGTGCTGTCGGGCGTCGATTCGCTGCTGTCGATCGTGCAGATGCCGGCCGGCATTCCAGTCGCTACCCTGGCCATCGGCAAGGCTGGTGCCGTAAACGCCGCGCTGCTTGCCGCGAGCATCCTCGGTCACCAGCATCCGCAGTTTCATGCGGCGCTCAAGCAGTTCCGCCAGGAACAGACTGAAACCGTACTGGACAATCCGGACCCGCGTGAGGCCTAACCCATGAAGATCGGCGTAATCGGTGGCGGCCAGCTGGGTCGCATGTTGGCCCTGGCAGGTACGCCGCTGGGGATGAACTTCGCTTTTCTCGACCCTGCGCCGGATGCCTGTGCGCAAGCGCTGGGCGAACATATCCGCGCCGATTACGGCGATCAGGATCACCTGCGTCAGCTGGCTGATGAAGTTGACCTGGTGACCTTCGAGTTCGAAAGCGTGCCGGCCGAGACCGTGGCCTTCCTCTCGCAGTTCGTCCCGGTGTACCCGAGCGCGGACGCGCTGCGTATCGCCCGTGATCGCTGGTTTGAAAAATCCATGTTCAAGGACCTCGGCATTCCGACCCCGGATTTCGCCGATATCCAGTCGCAGGCTGACCTCGACGCTGCTGTGGCGAGCATTGGCCTACCGGCTGTGATGAAGACCCGCACCCTGGGTTACGACGGCAAGGGCCAGAAAGTCCTGCGCAAGCCCGAAGACGTAACCGGCGCTTTTGCTGAGCTGGGCAGCGTGCCGTGCATCCTTGAAGGCTTCGTGCCGTTTACCGGCGAAGTGTCGCTGGTGGCGGTGCGTGCCCGTGATGGCGAAACGCGCTTCTACCCGCTGGTGCATAACCGCCACGACAGCGGCGTGCTGGCACTGTCCATCGCCAGCACCGATCACCCGCTGCAGGCGCTGGCCGAAGATTACGTCAGCCGCGTGCTGACCAAGCTCGATTACGTCGGCGTGCTGGCCTTCGAGTTCTTCGAAGTCGATGGCGGCCTGAAAGCCAACGAAATCGCCCCGCGCGTGCACAACTCCGGGCATTGGACCATCGAAGGCGCCGAGTGCAGCCAGTTTGAGAACCACCTGCGCGCCGTTGCCGGCCTGCCGTTGGGGTCGACTGCTAAGGTCGGTGAGAGCGCGATGCTTAACTTTATCGGTGTGGTTCCGCCGGTCGAGCAGGTTATCGCCATCGCGGACTGCCGCTTGCACCACTACGGCAAGGCCTTCAAGGCTGGGCGCAAGGTCGGTCACGCCACCTTGCGCTGTGCGGATCGTGCCACTCTGGATAAGCAGATCGCGGCTGTCGAAGCGCTGATCGCCAAGGCCTGACCCCTGCTTTGTGACTAGGCTCTTGCGTAGAACACACAAGAGCCTAGTCATGAAGTGTCTACTGCTGTTGTCTCTATGCTTCCTGCCGTTGTGCCATGCCGAACAGGTGTTGCGCGCCGATTACCGCGAGCGCCCGCCAGAGATGCAGGCCATCGACGCGCTGCCCGTTGGCCCGTTGATTGAAGTCTTGGATACGGCTGCGCAACGCGTCGGTGCACGAATCGAATGGCGCTACGCGCCCTTCGTGCGCAGCCTGGAAGACCTCAAATCCGGGCGGATTGATCTAGCCCCCCGTGTGTTGTTCACCACCGAGCGCATGGACTACGTGCACTTTCTGCCGTCCATCGGTACCCAGCGCAAAAGCATCCGCTTTATCGTCAAGACCGGTCAGCAGGCCAGCCTGCGCAGCTATGCCGACTTGCAGGGCAAGGTGATCGGGGTCAAACGCGGCACCGCTTATTTCGATCAGTTCGACGGCGACAGCGCCCTGACAAAAAGCCTGGCGACGGACGACTACCTGCTGGCCGGGATGTTTCGCGCCGGACGCCTGGATGTGATGGTGGTGCTGGATGCCGAAGCCATTGAGGCGCAGTTCAACAAGATTGGCTTTAGCGACTACAGCTATGCCGAGTACCAGTACGAGCAATCCGTTGGTAACTATTACGGTGCCTCGAAGCGCCACTATCTGGGTGACAAAAGGGCCCTCTATGAGCAGTTGGGACAGACGCTGCGCGGCATGCGCGAGAGTGGCGAGATTGCCCGCATCTACCACCGCTACGGTGTCGTGCCACCCGAGACCGAAGAGTAGCGAACTGCCAGCATTTCCCGTGGTCAGATCAACGGTCGCAAATCCCACCGTCCATTGAGGAGGCTCGCATGAGCATTATTGGCATCATTTTTATCGGCTTGATCGTCGGTCTGATCGCGCGCTTTATCAAGCCGGGTAACGACAGCATGGGCTGGATCATGACCATCCTGCTGGGTGTCGGCGGCTCGATTGCTGCGACCTATGGCGGCCAGGCGCTGGGCATCTACAAGGTGGGCGAGTCCGCCGGTTTTATCGGTGCAGTAATCGGCGCGGTGGTGCTGCTGGTAATCTACGGCGCTGTTAAAAAGGGCTAAGGCCCTGTCACTTCGCTGCCCTGTGAGCTCACCGATGCGCTACCTGTTGTTACCTCTGCTGCTGCTCAGCACCCTGGCCTATGCCGAACTACCGGAAACCGATTGGCTGGAGTTGATGCCACCGGAAGACCGCCAGGCCCTGGAAGACATGCCCGAGATCAGCCACCAAGGCCTTGAGCAGGACAGTGGCTTCTATAACCCCGGTGGCCTCAAGCAGCAGGATCAGAACTTGCCGGCGGTGATGTATTCGACGAAAACCGTCGCCGCCTTCGATGGTAAGGCGGTGCGCCTGGGCGGCTATCCGGTGCCACTGGAAACCGACGGCAAGGGCCATAGCACGCTGTTTTTCCTGGTTCCCTACCCCGGCGCCTGCATCCACGTGCCGCCGCCGCCACCCAATCAACTGGTGCTGGTGCGCTACCCCAAAGGTATTGAGCTGGAAGACATCTACGCCCCGCTCTGGGTCAGCGGCACGCTGAAGATTGAACAGGTCAACAACGAGTTGGCGGATGCCGCATATGCCATGCAGGCGGATCTGGTTAGAGTGGTGAGCGATGACGACCTATAAAGCCGGAGTGCCCACCATGAAAGCCGCTATTGCTCTGCTGTTGTGCCTGTTCTCCGCCACCAGCATGGCCCTGGAAACCGGTGAGCGTTTGGCGCCCTGGACTCTGCTCGATCAGCATGACCAGGCCTACACCTTAGACGATCAGCTGCAAGTATTGCTGGTAGCCCGCAGCATGGACGCCGCCAAACTCGTTGACGCCGCCCTGCAGGGCAAGCCCAAGGGCTATCTGGAGCAGCGCCACACGGTGTTTCTCGCCGATATCAGCCGCATGCCGAGCATCATCGGCAAACTCTTCGCCATCCCCAAAATGCGCGACTACAACTACCGCGTCCTCCTCGACCGCGACGCCCGCATTGCACCCCGATACCCGGCGGACAATGCCAGCGTACTTTGGCTCGATCTGCGCCAGGGCCAGCTACAGGGGCAGCGCAGTTTTACTGATGCTACCGAGTTGGCGCAGGCGTTGAAGGCGGTGGGGCGCTAGGTAACCTTTCGCTCAGCGCGTTGGCGTAATCAGCTTGGAGCCACTCAGTTGGCTTCGATGCTGCGCAGCAGCTCTGCTGCTGTCAGGCGTTTGAGCGTGTGTGTGGCCGGTTCCGTCTCCACGTCCAGCGCCAGCGGCGTGATGCCATCAGCCTCATAAACGAAGTACGCATTGCCGTTGCTCACCTCATGGGTTTTCTTTCCCAACGTCGCGATGGTTTTCGGGGCAGCGGACATCAGCTCGTCGAGCGTGCTGTAGCGCAATACGATATCAACCTCGCCTAGGCGGCCAAGAGGCGCATCGGCTGGCTGCGAGGGCTCCGCCATAACGGATTGCAGGGATACCGAATTAGAGGCTTCGATCCACTTGTCCGAGTAGGCGAAAATCAGATCCTGATACTCGCTCGACAGCGGCTTATTCAGATTGCACACAGCCTTGCGTATAGAGACACCGTTCTGCCCATTGCGGATATTGCCGTACAGGCAATCGATGACCGGAGCTTTTTCTTTTAGCGCGAGGGTGTAGAACACCTCGAAAGAAGTAATTGATCCGGCGTTTTCATAAACCAGTGCAGGAACCCCGTTGAACGAAACCAAGGCTCTGGACGTCTGGCCTGCATAGCCAACGAGATCTGCGAATACCTTGGTTTCCGTTCCCCGACTGATCGTCAACTCGCCGGTGTCCATGTCCGCACGATAGGTTTCAGTGCTGCCGCCTCTATCGAATGTGAGGGGTGTCGCCTGTGCTTGTGCGGGGGTGGCCAGCACAAGCATTAGCAGTAAGGTCATTGGAATGACGTAGGGCAAAGCGACGGCTCCATCAATAAAAACTGAGATCGTATTTCAGCGGTTTATGCACGTTTCATATTCGGTAGCGAACGATGCATCGAACGTCAGGTCTTGCGGTTCCTCCATATCGCCTGAAACGTTGAATAGCTGTCGCTGGGGCACGTCGTATTGCACCCAACCGATGGTGCCGGTGCCGCCTGTCTCGAAAAACAACTGGGCCATCACGCGATCACCAGTGTCTTTGTCGATCAGCAGATTAGCTTTTTCCTTGCTTACATATGTGAACGGAAAATTACTGCTTCTCACCAGTCTTGTCAGGTATTCATAGCAAGACCTTTTTCCGTGATTCTGGTTTGTGACGAATGACTCTTTCGAAGATTGAGTGGTGTATGTGGAGTTACCAAAAAATGCAAGCAGAAGTATAATTTGGTGCAGTATGCTTCTAGTTCTGTTTATTTGTATTTTTATAAGTTCTAGGGTTTATAGCGTTTCTGGGGCAATGCCTTTCAAGTATTGCGTACGCTCAGAGCTCATGCGGGCGATACATTGATTTATTGTGGCCGTATGGGCTTGGCTTCCTGTTTCAATTTCAAATGCTTCAAGTACACAATTAGTGTCTCTTAGCTTTATCCAGGCACGTTGAGAGTCTTTTATTGTGGCAATGTATTCAGTTCCAAGTTTTTTGTTTGCATGGTACTGTAAGTTTATCTTTTTTATTAGTGTGCGGTATTCCTCGTTGAGTTTGTTGTCGGCCTCTATTTTGTTTTGTGTAGAACATTCTAAAATTTGCTGGCTATGCTCTATTGAATCGCAAGGATCATTACGATGCTCGGCGCAATAAGCCGCGGAGGAAATAGCTAGCGGGAGTATAAAAATAATCTGAGGTAGATAAAATTTCATAACCTATCCTTATCTGTGGTTTCTTAAATATTTAGCTCTACGTCTACCTGGCTCATATTGACTAATGGCCGGGGTGTTCTCGATGTAGCGTATCAGTTCATCAATATCGTTATTCATTCCTGCTTTCATGGGGTTTGGACCCTTGGTGAAACCTTGGTAGACAAAGTCCGTAAGAATATCTCGTATTACTTGCTTAAGACCTGTCCATTCAACTCGCCCTGGCTCGGCAGAGGTCCACGTATTATAGTTCGTAATGGCCCTGGCTACATAATCAGGATATATAATTTTAAATAATGAAACTTGCTGGCTGTAAGTTATCTCACCAATATCATTTTTGTTGCTGGTGACAAATTGATGCGCATTAACTCCTTTGAGTCCGCGTGCCTTGGAAATTTTTCCTGCTTGAGTGTTATCGATGCCGGAACTGATCATGTGATTATATATTTCTGACTCACTTCTAGTGCCCATATCATACCCACGTCCTAAGGTGACGCCTGATAGATCATTTCCTGGCCAATGTACTACTCGACTAAAATAAGGCGACCCTGGGATGTCGTTTCCCTCAGCGTCAAATGTAATTTGACCTTCCATGACAACCGATTCTGCTTTCTGAATAGTAAGAGTATCTATAAAACTGAGCGGGTGGAAATGGTGAACTTGCTTTGGTAGCGCAACTTGCATCGCCCCTTCCAGCTCATCCCAGAACACCAGATTATCAATACGTTCCTTTTCATGGCGAAGCACTTCCGGGGCATCCTTGAGTAACTCTTCTAATCGCTGCCATTTAGGGGCAGATGATTTTGCTTGCCACTCGGTCGGATGGTAGCCAATTAGTTTCGACCAACGGTCGCGGAGCTTGTGGTTTTTCAAGGCAAGGGGTATTTCGTCAGCAGTGACCTTGCCATCCTTGTTACCCAGTTGATCGATCTTTAGGTAGAGGTTCTGAAAGAAATCCGGCATTTTCTTCGGGTCGAGAAAGCCGTCGGCGTTATCGTTGCTTTCCTTGATAATTTGGAAGCCCAATTTTTCCCTATCGTGCTGGCTGATAATTTCTCCGTCAGCCTTGGCGATATAACCATCTACGGGGGGGGTGGCGCTGTTGACTTTGATCGGGTACCACTCTTTGCTGTCTGGGGCCTTGAACAACTTTGCCTGGCTCGCAGCAATCAGGTAGTTCTCGTTTATGACCAGTCCGCTCGGTGTAAACGTCGGGGTTTCTGCAGTACCGCCTTTGTTATAGATGGTCTTGCCCTTGGCAACGCGTAAGTATTGCTTACCGTCCTTCAATCCCGCCGGGTTCTTCAGGAATGCTTCCAGATTGGGGTCTGTAGCGAACAGCTCTACGTGAACCTGATGTCGGCTTTTCACCCCGCCTTTGGCGCTGGCGAGTGTCTCGTAGAGACCGAGGTAGCCAATAGGATCACCTGCTTTGATTGGGATTGCGCAGGTGACGACAGAGTCGAAGTCGCTTGGAACATCGGGTTTAAGCTCAGCCGCATCAGTATCGATGACGACCCAAATAGGGCCTGAAGGACACATTGGGGTGTCCCAGAATCCTCCGCTAACAATGGTGCAGGGGGCCATGATCTGCGGGCGGCCTGCCTGAATGACTCGCTTTACTGTGCCTGTGGCATATTCCAATACGGTATTTTCTGCAAGCAAACCGATTTTTTTATCGACTGGGTCTTCTGGTTTATTGAAGGCAGGAACTCGTTTTTTCAGTTGAGCTTTGACCTGGCCTTTCCAGTAGGTGGGGCGAATGCGTTTTTGTGGCGGGATTTCTTCCGCATAGTGCTCGTCTGTTTTGCCTGGTTCCGCCTTGCTGATGGCCATCCAGACCACGTCACCTTCTTTGGCTGTTTGTACGCCGCTCTTTTTCACGCCCTTGCTGAGAATCTTTATCTGAGCCAGTTCATAGGTAGCGGTATCACCGGGCTTTATCTGATGCCCGGATGTGATTGAGATCAACTCGAATTCCGCACCGCTATCAATCTGCCCTAGTACGGTACCAGTCAGGTTCGCTTCCTTGCGTACATTGCGGCCTTTGACCTTTACCTTGAAACGGCGCTGACTCTCACCATCCTGTAGCGGGTAATGCTCAAAAGGCAGCAGGTGCATATACAGGCTGAAGAATTCAAGTTTGTTGGTTTCTGGCTTCTTGTCTTCTGTCTTCGCTTCAGCTGGGGGCGCAGGCGTTACATCCTTAAAGATGGCTTGCTTGTTTCGATCCTTGAGAATCGCATCTTGTTTGTCGAATGCGGCGAACCAGATTTCGCTCGTTGCGGCACGAGTTACCGGATTACCAGCTCGATCTTTACCGGGCAATGCAGTCTTGATCGTGGCCAAGGCGAAACGCATATCTTTGGTGTCATGGATTTTGAGAATCTGCAGCTCTGTGCCTGCCGGCATAAGCGCTTCGAAGTTACCCGTATTACCCAGGACTGTGCTTGCGATATCGCGTCCATAGCGCGAGCTGATGAGTTGCACGGTCTTACCTACCCACTCGATTTTGGCAGCAGGTTTGCTCTCCGCCGGACGCTTTTGCGATTCATAGGTGTGGCGAACCAGACAGAAGGACGTGGAGTAGCGCAGGTTGTCGCAGCCTTTTTCGCCCATGAATGTGGACGATAGATAATCCTTGTTCAGCCGGTAGGCGACCACTTCGCCATCTGCCATGCAGCGCACGGCCTGTTTGAGCTTGGCGTGTGGCACGCTGGCATCGCTGAAGTGGATGCCCCCATGCCAGAAACCGTTGTTGCCTAGGATGTAGTGGCCGGATTTTTCCTTCTCTAATTCTTTGTAAAGCTCTTCAAGGGTGTAGTGGTTGCCGTCGACCTTGCGAATGGGGAATTGATATTTCTTGTCATCGGTCGATGAGGTATTTGACGGCCATGTGCCGGGCTTTATATTGCCGTCCACGATGTCTTTTATGTATTTTTCGAACTGTGTACGCTCAAGTTCGGCGTGTGTATGTATTGCGTATGTTGGTTTTCCTTCGCCATCAGTCCTGTACTGAATACCTATGGGCTGCCCGTACTCTACGTATTGTCCATCTTTGACTTTGAAATTGGTATCTAAATGAAGTACTTGTCCAAGCAGGTCATCGTATTTTTCGGTGCTATATATTTTAACTGTGCCGTAAGACTTAAAAGTCTTTACAAAGCCTGCGACAGGGCACGGAACATCAATAGACTTGTTGCTGCCATTTACAAGTAAAACGAAATCTTTTTTTACCAGTCTGCGGCCGCCTGGCTCATTTGTTCGGATTTCTTCTAGATGCCCATCAGTTTCGTCATACTCACGCTTTGGCTCTCTAGCTTTTGATGGATGGTGTTTCTCCAGGTCTTCATAGGATTTGACCGGTTCAATACCATTTGTTCCGCTCTCTACTATTGTGTACATGCTAATTCCTTGTCGCGTTGTGCAACTATAATCTTGTAATGTCTATTAAATTCCGCATGCTTCTCCAAGAAGCTGTAGTTTATAAATTTTTCCTGAGGCCTCTAGTTCTGCTTCTATTGTCCGGTCATGCGACTCTTGATATTCGCTGTAATTAATTTTATTGATTATATTTATTTTCAGCGATAGACCTTCTTGTTTGTTTTTGTAGGTCGATTTTTCATTGTCCCTAGTTGTTAGGGATAGTTCGGTGATTTGATTGTTATGTTTTACATATATGTATTTTTCATCTACCTCTACTAATAACGATTCAGCATTCGTGCTGGGTCTGACTTTGCTGTTTTCAGTGTAGCTGCAAGTCCATACGCCAGGTGTGTCATGCTGTTGCTCTTGGAATGCGCGAATGGCTTCCTTGTACTCAAAGCTTTGAAATTCATTTAATGGTTTGCTACTGCAAGCGGTGCTGAACAGTAATATACTTACTAGAAAAACTAGTTTAGTTGTTTTCTCTGTGAAATTATTTTTGCTTTGTATTTTGGTACTTGTTTTCATCGAAGTTCGCTCGTTTAAATTTTGGTTAATTAGTTATGAAGTAATTATTCAGAAAAAAGGAAAAATGCCTGAGGCTGGTTTTCAGTTTTTTGCAGTGAGTTCACCAACGCCTCATCCAACAAACTCCCCGCCTTATCGCTATCCGCCGCACCCGGCAGCACCGGTGGTTTGATCTTGATCCCCGAGCCTTTGCCCGGCGAACCACCGGCGTTGATTTTGGCCAGGGGGCCGAGCAAGGTAATGCCGCCGGGGTCGAGTTTGATAAAGCTGCCGCCGGCTTTGAGGGTGAGTTCGGTGCCGGCTTCGATGACCATCTTCTGCCCGGCTTTGAGGTGGATTTCGCGGCCGGCTTTGGTCAGTTGGGCGGTGCCGAGTTTGATGTGCTGGTTCTGTCCGACGGTGAGGTGATCGTCGGGTTTGACCTCGACCTTGCGCTCGGTTTTGACGGTGAGGTTTTCTTCGGCTTTGAACTCGGTGTAGCTCTTGGCTACGACGGTGTCGTGGCGTTCGTTACCGACGCGGATCTTCTGGTCGTGCTCGATATTTTCGTCCCAGTCGCGCTGGGCGTGCAGGTAGATCTGCTCGGCACCTTTCTTGTCTTCGATGCGCAGCTCGTTGTAACCGCCACCGCCTGGTGTGCTGAGAGTTTTGAATACGGTGCGGGTCTTGTTCGCCGGCAGGTCGTAAGGCACCACGTGTTCGGCGTGGTACAGGCAGCCGGTTACCAGCGGTTGGTCGGGGTCGCCTTCGAGGAAGGTCACCAGTACTTCCATGCCGATGCGCGGGATGGCGATGCCGCCGTAGCCATCACCGGCCCAGCTGGAGGCCACGCGCAGCCAGCAGCTGGTTTTGTCGTCGGCCTGGCCTTCGCGGTCCCAGAAGAATTGCACCTTGATCCGACCGTACTCGTCGCAGTGGATTTCCTCACCCGCTGGGCCGGTGACTACGGCGGTCTGGCTACCGAGTACCCTGGGTTTCGGATGGGCCAATGGCGGGCGGAAGGGCACGTCCCAGGGTGTGGCGGTGAAGTGGTTGCGGTAGCCCTGGGTGAAGCCGTCGCTGGCTGCGGTATGGCTGGTGACCGACTCTTCCAACACCTGGGGTTGTTTGCCCTGGTGAATCACCTCGTGCAGCAGCCAGAGGTCGTTGTAGTCCTGGCGCGGGTGGTCGGAGAGTTCCAGGAAGTGCCCGCTGAGCAGTTTTGGCTGATCGCCACGGCCTTCAGCCAGGCGGTAGTCGGCGCGGTGGCGTTCCAGATGGCGTTGGCTGAGGTGCTTGCCGCGCGCACGGTCGACAAAGCGGCCTGGGTAGTCGTAATCCTCAAGATCCGGTAGCGGCTTGGCCTCGGGATCGCGATCTTCCTTGAAGGCGGCTTCCATCAGCAGACGCGGTTGCTCGAAGTCGTAATCGCGGCGGGTGATGCGGCTGGTACGGGTTTCCAGGCGTACGGCGAAGCGCTTGATCACCGGCTCGTCGGCGGTCATGCCGTTGTCCTGCAGGTAGGCGGTGGGCTGGCCGAGTTTGCCGAAGGCGCTCTGGTCATCGCCGAAGAGCAGCACATGGCCCTGCTCGTTGTGCTGGAAGTGGTAGTGAATACCTTCTTCCTCGCACAGGCGCTGGACGAAGTGCAGATCGCTTTCGTCGTACTGCACGCAGTAATCGCGCTTGGGATAAACCGTTGGGCCGAGCTGGAATTGGTAACCGCCAAGGGCGAT
This sequence comes from Pseudomonas sp. 9AZ, assembly GCF_902506525.1. Lineage (NCBI taxonomy): Bacteria > Pseudomonadati > Pseudomonadota > Gammaproteobacteria > Pseudomonadales > Pseudomonadaceae > Pseudomonas > Pseudomonas sp. 9AZ. The sequence continues at coordinate 1,758,092 of NZ_LR733840.1, read as the reverse complement.
GCCGTGTTCCTGCAGCACCTGGGCGACGATCTGCGGCACCGTTAGATGCTGGAAAATTCGCTGATTGGTGCGCAGGGCCAGGTAGCTCAGCTGCGGCACGATGCTCAGCTTGTAGCGGGTCAGGCGCTTGCCGGATTCGGCCTGGGCGACCTGGTAGATCAGGCCGTGAATGCCCAAGCTGTCTGGGGTAAAAGCGAGAAAAGCGCGCTGATGCAGCAGGCTTTGCAGATCCAGCTCGGCGTTCTCGCTGATCAGTTCCACCTCGAAACGATAGGGCTGACTGATGGCTTCGCGGCCGCTGAACTCGAGCACTTGCAGGTCGTGCTCAAGGCCTTCGATGCTCAGGCTGAAGTGGGTTTCATTGGCCGGGTTGAACATAGTCATTTCCTTGTTAAAAGATCATCCATTGATGCTGCTGTGCGCGTGCTGCCTTCAACTGCGCCGGAGCCAGCGCCGCCAGCCGCTGGGCGTGGGCTGGCGAAATACCTCAAGCAACTGCGTGCAACTGATGCTGCGCTGCGCCTCATCGAACGCCAGCGCGGTGCGCAGGGCGGGCCAGCAATGCGCCGGTAACTGCTCGGGGCGTTGCAGCTGTTTATCCAGCTCCATGGCCTTGGCCTGTTTGGCGCTCTGCCGGCTGAACGGGTGGCGACCGCTAGCCAGCTCATACAGCACACAGGCCACGGCATAGACATCGGCAGCGGCGGTTAGCGGCGCACCGTCGAGCAGTTCCAGGGCGGCGTAACGCGGCGTCCAGGCGGTAAAACGGTTGCGGCACAGGCGCGGCAGGCCGGGTAACAGCCCTTCCACGGGCTGGCCGAGACCATAATCGAACAGGCGCAGGCCGTCTTCGGCGAGCATCACATTGCTGGGTTTCAGGTCGCCATGCAGCACGCCGAGGCTGTGTGAATAGCTCAGGGCATCGAGCAGGGCGATGGCGATTTCCTGCAGCTCGCTCCAAGGCAGGCCCTCGGGACGTTCGCTAAGCAGCTGATCAAGCGTAAGGCCCTTAAGCAGCTCCAGGGTGAGGAAGGCGCGCTGGCTTGGCACATCCACCTCGAAGCCGAACAGGCGCACCACATGCGGGTGATTCAGCCGCGCGGTGAGGGCGAACTCGCTGTACAGCAGCGCGTTGGCGTCCGGGTATTCGGCGAAGTCATCGCTGAGGGTTTTCAGCGCGACATACGGTTCGGGGTCACCGAACTGTTCGCGCAGCAGATCACGAGCGCGATACACCGCACCCATGCCGCCGACGCCGAGCAAGCGCTCGATCTTGTAGCGGCCGCCGAGCACTTCCGGCAGTTCGCTGAGTACTTCGCGCGGGGCTTGCGCTACCGGTTTGGCAGCCGTCGCGGCCAGGGCGAAGTAGGTCAGGTCGCTGGCCGGGCTGTTGGCCTGCTGCAGTTCGTCGAGCAGCTGTTCACTCATCCGTGAGTCCTCATCGGCGAATCACCACCGCACTCAGGTTGTCCCGCGCCGGGCCGTCGAGGGCCTGCTGGAACAACCGATTCAGCGTCAGCTGCGGTGAAGGCAGGTTCAGCGCAGCGCCCAAAGCATCGGCCGAAAGACCTTGGTAAAGGCCATCGCTGCACAGCAGAAAGGCATCGCCGGGCAGCACATCGAGTTCGAGAATTTCCAGCTTCAGCTCGTCACTGGCACCGATGGCGCGGGTCAGGGCGTGCGCTGCCGGATGCCGTGCAGCTTCGCTGGGGCTGAGTTGCTGTTCATCAATCAGTTGCTGTAAGAGCGAGTGATCGCGGCTGAGCTGATACAGCCGGCTGCCGCGCCACAGGTAGCAGCGGCTGTCGCCGGCCCACACGCAGGCGGCGCGGTCACCCTCGATCAGCAGAGCCACCACCGTGCTGCCGATCACCGGGTCCGGATGGGCGGCGGTGACCGTCAGTTCCTGACCCAGGCGGCGGTTGAGGGCGTGCAGGCGCTTGCGCAGCTCATCCAGACGCTGCGGCAAATCGCCTGCGCTCGGCTCGGCCAGCTGCTCGACAATCAGGCGGCTGGCCAGGGCACCGTTCTGGTGCCCGCCCATGCCGTCGGCAACTACCCACAGGCCCTGTTCCGGCAGGGCCAGAAAGGCATCCTCGTTGCGCGCCCGCACCTTGCCGGTGTCGGTGCGCGCAGCGCTGCGCCAGAGGTTGGCAACCTCTTGCATCAGAGCGTGGCCGGCAGTTTGAAGCTGCGCAGCTGGTCCAGGTCAAACGGGTTCGGCGAGCGCTGGCTGTGCAACAGGTAGTTGGCGCGCAGGCCGCCGAGGTCGGCCTTGAGCATCAGCACATCGCGGCCGCTGTGATAGTCCACGCTCATCAGGTCGAGCAGGCGGAACAGCGACCAGGGACCGGTGTTCTTCTCGATACCCACCTTACGTCCACCGAGCTCTTCGACCACCAGGCTGGTGCGCCCTTCATTGGCTTCAGCCGGCCAGCTGAAGGCGGTCTGCACGATGGGCCCGTGGCGGTATTCCATTTGCTGGTTGCCGAAGCGGAAATCGGCGCGACCCAGGCTGGAGTCCAGCGAGTAGGGTTCCAGCTTGAACAGCACTTTCGGCTCGTTGGGGTTCTCGGCGAAGAAGCTGCGGCGGATGGTTTGCGTGTGGCTCATCTGCAGCAGGAACTCGCGCGACAACGGCAGGCCACGGCCATCCACGCGGCGCAGTTGATACTGGCCGGCGGTACCGCTGACGAACGGCTTGAGGTAGTTGTCGAAGAAGCGCTCGGCAATCCCCTGAGCCTTGAAGAACTCGCGGAAGTCGGCAATCGCCACATCGCTTTCGCTGTGCGCGCTGAACGGATAACGCTGCTTCAACGAGCCGTCATACGCGGCGTACAGCTCGCTCTTATAACGCTGGTTGAGGTAGTGGTAGGCGTCGTTGAGCACCAGCATCCAGCTGTCTTCGGCGAGCAGGCCGAGCCAGTTGCCGACCGGTTGCGGCAGGCGTGCGGCACTGCTGCGCACCTGGTTGATCGCATCGCGTTGGCCGGCCATACGCGCCTTGGCCAGTTCGAACGCGGCCTGTTCCGGGGCACTGGCGTGCGCCAGGCTGGCCAGTTGCAGTTGCAGTGCATCCAGCGCTTGCAGGGTGGTGGCCAGTTCCGGGCCGGCACCGCCGTTTTCATCAAGCAGGCGGTGCAGCGGTTCGAAGCGACGTTCCAGGGTTTTCCGCGCGGTGTCCGGCAGGTTTTTCACCAGTGCCGCTTGTGCCTGTTCGGCGGCAGCACCGGCGAGCTTGGCGACTTTGCCCAGCTTGCCCTTGGCGCCTTCCAGCGCTTCGGCGGCGGCACCGGCATCATCGGCGGCTTCGGCCATGCCTTTGAAGCGGGTGTTGTCGCGCACTTCCACCAGCAGTTGCAGCAGTGGCGAGTTGGCGGCGGTCAGGCCGGCCAGCTGCAGGGCACCCTGGCCGGCGCTGCCGATTGGGTCCAGCGACAGCTGGGCGAGGGCTTCACCCCAGTAGTTGGCGTAATCGCGGAAGTACAGCTGCTCCATTTCCACCAGCAGACGGCTGAGGTCGCCCGAGCTCAGGGTGTCGCCTTCGCCAAGCACCCAGTTGTCGCGCAGCAGGTCGCGCACCAGGTCGGCGCCCTTGGAGGTGAAGGTTTTCTGGTAGCCAACCTGGGTATAGAAACCCGGAATGGCGTAGTCGCTGCCAATGAACAGCCCGGCCTGCGGGCCGAGTTTCTGGCTCAGGCGATATTCCGGCAGGCTACGCGCTTGATCACGCAGCATGCGGTAGACCACGTTGGCCAGCGACTCGCTGCGCAGGATCTGCCGAGCCTGGGCCACCAGCGGTTCATTCAGCGAATAAGGTGCGAACGACTCGGACAGCAGGCGCTCGAAGTGCTCATTTAGGCCGCGCTGGCCGGCGCTGTTGCCGGCGTAACGCAGCGACCAGTCGGCCGCCAGCCACTCCTGCAGGAAGGCCTTGTCGCGGCGTTCTTCCAGATTGAGCATCAGATAGGCGCGCAGGCTGTTGAGCAGGCGTTCACGGTCACCCAGGTTGGCGCGTACTTGCGCTTCCAGCTGGCGACCGACGCGGCTGAGCAGGAGGTTTTCCAGCTCCGCGCGGTAAGCCTGTTGCAGCGTCGGGTCGACTTTCTCGCCCTGGTACAGGCCGCCGCGTTGCAGGTAGGACACTTCATCCACCGGCGGGAACACCTGGGTGGCGGCGTAGCTATGGTCCAGCGCCTTGAGAGTGCGCAGGGCATCATCCTGAGCGCCGAGGCTGTTGTGTTGCTGGGTCAGTTGTTGAGCGAGGTCGCGCAGTTGCTCCAGACGGCCGTGGTTACCGGAGAAGCCGCCGGCCCAGACCACACCGAATATGCCGAGCACCACCAGGGCGGTGGCGTACATGGCGCGCTGGCCCCAGTCGATACGACGCACTTCCTTCTGATCGAGGCCGGCAAGGTCGGCTTCGGGGAAGATCACTCGGCTGAGCAGGTGATTGATAAAGCGTGCACGACCGGTGCGGAAGGTCGGCAGGGCGCTGCTCGACAGGCCCAGGTTGCGGCCGATGCTGCTGGTGCTCGGGTCGAGCTGGTCGTTCAGTTCCGGCGCGCTGGTCAGGTAGAAGCCGCGCAGCTGGCTGGCACGCTGGTAGCGGTTGCCGCTGAAAGCCAGTTCGCTGAACAGGCACAGACGCTCGCCGAGCAAGCCCAGCTGGTGCGGAAAATCGAGAATGCGGCCACGGCGCTGGGTGTCGCGCTCCTGGTGCATGCGCAGGATCACCTGGCTGTTGAGGCGGCGCAGCAGTTCTTCGAATTCCTGGCGGATCACCTGTACGTCGGTGGCGTTCTGCTCTTTGCGGAAGCTCGCGCCGAGTACCTGATCGCTTTCTTCGCGCGACAGCTGGTCGAAGAACTCATCGAAGCCGAGCACCTTGTCGGCCTTGCTCAGCACCAGGTACACCGGTACATCGGCACCCAGGCGCTGGTGAATATCCTGCAGACGCTGACGGGTCTGGCGGGCGAGGTTTTCCAGTTCGATTTCGCTGCCGCCTTGCAGCTGCTCCACCGGGATATTCACAAGTACACCGTTCAGCGGGCGCGCGCGGCGTTTGCGCAGCAGGCCCAGCAGGGTGTCCCAGGCGCGGCTGTCGATGGCTGGGTCGGGCTGAGTCAGGTAGCGCCCGGCGGTGTCGATTAGCACGGCGTGGTCGGCGAAATACCAGTCGGCATAACGGGTGCCGGAAACGTCTTTGGTCAGGCGTTGCTGGTCACCGCGATTAAGCGGGAAATCCAGGCCGGAGAAGTCCAGCAGGCTGGTCTTGCCGCTGCTCTGCGGGCCGAGCAGCAGGTACCAGGGCAGCTCATTGCGCCACTTCTCACTACGGCCGCGGTACAGGCTGGAGCGTTTGAGGGTGTGCAGGGCCTGCTTGAAACGATTGCGCAGCTCGAGCTGCTCCTCGTTGATCAGGCCTTCGCGGCGCAGGCGCTCTTGGGCGTCGGCATCGTCTTCCTCGGCCTGCTTGCGGGCGGTGGCTTTCCAGCTGGCGAACACCATGGCCAGGCCCCAGATCAGGAACAACCCGCTGATGCTCAGCAGGCGGCTGGTGGCCGATTCCCAGAACTTGTAATCGTTGACCGCCAGCAGCGGGCCGACAAACCACACCAGCAGCGCCAGGACCAATACCAGACACAGGCTCCATACCCAGGTCTTGCGGAAAAATGCGGCTAACTTGCCGAAAAAAGGCTTCATTTCAGATCATCCATGCTTACACCCGCTGACGGGTCGAGTTGCTCGTACGGCTGCAAAATAGTTTCGCGTTGCTCGCCCAATACCCAGGCGAAACCGCCATACATCACCACCAGGCAGACCAGGGTAAACAGCGCCACCAACCACCACGGCACGATGCGCACCAGGCGCCGGCGGGTGTCTTTCAGGCCCTGCCAGTGCGGCGAAACCTCGCGTGGCACATCACCGCGCATCTGGCGGATCTGCCGATAGAGGCTGTCGCGTACCGCTTCAAGTTCAAGCATGCCGCGCGGCAGTACGCGGTACTTGCCCTCGAAACCGAGGGACAGGCATAGGTACATCAGCTCGAGCATCGGCAAGTGCTTGACCGGGTTGCGCGACAGGCGCTCGAGCAGCTGGAAGAACTTCTCGCCGCCGAAGGTCTCGTTGTGGAACGAGGACAGCAGGCTCATCTGCGACCATTCGCTCTCGTTGCCCCAGGGCGTGGTTACCACGGCCTCATCGACCACGGTGCACAGCACGTAACGCGCGGCCATCACCTGGCTGCTTTCCGCGCCTTCATGCAGGGCGCGGTGTTCAAACAGCTTGATGGCGCTGGACAGGCGCTGGTTCAGCGCGTGCATGTCTTCACTGTCGAAGCTGTGCTTGAGACGCACCACTTCCGAGAGCAGGGTGGCGGCGGCGGCGACCAGCGGGTTGAGGCTGATATTGAAGCTCTCGGCCGGGCGCAGGCGCGCGGCGTAGATCATCCGCTCTTCCAGCTGCTCGAATTTCGGCGGCGCGGCGAAGTCAGTCAGCGGGCTGTGGGCGGGGGCATCACCTTTGCGGTTGAGGATGACGGTTTTGTCGTCCTGGCCGTATTCCATTTCCTTGGTAGTCATCGTCAGTTCCTGATCGCCCAGAATTTCATCTCAAGCCCGGAGAACTCGCCGGACACGTGGAAAGCGAAGCCGCCGGAGCGTTCCAGCTGCGCCAGTTCCTCGGAGCCCAGTTCCAGGGCGAAGTAGGTCTTGCCCGAGTGGAAGGGGATCTGCCGTGGCGCCACGGGCATCGGTTTGACCTTGATGCCGGGCAGGTGCAGGTTGACCAGTTGGCGAATCTGCTCCACTGGGCCGACCTTGAGGTGCGCCGGCAGGCGCTGGCGCAGTTCTTCCGAGTCGCACTGGGCGCTGGCGGCGAGGACGAAGGTGGAGGTGGCGAGCAGCTTGTGATCGTGCAGTGGCGACACCTGAATGCCGTACTGACGTTGCTGCAGGAGCATCTCGATGGCGTGCTGTTCCAGCACCATCGACAGCACCTGGCGGATTGCATCCATCAGTTTGCGGAAGCTCACGCCCTGATCGCTGTGCAGATAGCGGCCTTCCAGGCGCGGACGTTTGATCTCGCTGGAGAAGGTCGCCAGCTCGCCGAGCAGGCCGAGCAGCTCACGGTAGATCTGCTCCGGGTGCACCTGCTCGATGCCCAAGTAATGACGTAGCACTGGCTCGAAGCGGTTGATCAGCTGCAGCATCATAAAGTCGCCGACTTCCGCACCGCCGACCTTGCCGGTGGCGCGAATACGTTCGGCGAGGATGTCGCCACGGTGGGCGAGCATGCTGATCACTTCCTTGAGGCAGCTGAGCAGATAGCCGGAAGCCTGGAAGTTGACGTAGGTTGGAATAAATTCCGGGTCGATGCTGATCACCCCATCCGGGGTGGTATCGAGCACGTCGCACAGCTGCAATTTGACGTAGGCCTGGTCGCTCTGTTGCTCGCCGAGCAGCAAACGGAAATCCGGACGGCCGCAGCTGACCTGGCTCGATGCGCTGTCGCCGGCGTTGGAGTCGGTCACTTCTTCATCGAAGGCGGTAAAGCGCGCCAGCACGTCCTGCTGCTCCGGGCGGCGGCTCTCGATATGGTTACCGGTGACCAGGGGCAGGGCCAGATACACCGGGGTATTGCCGGTGTTCGGCGGCACGTCGAGGGCCAGCGGCTCGCGCTCGGCGCCGATGTCGAACAGGGTGCCATCGGGCAGGATGCCGCTGGCCTTGCTCACTACCAGCTTGCCCATATTGAGGAACTGACGGTCGATCTCCAGCTCGAAAAACCCCCAGGCATAGCTGTCGAGCTTCTGCGTGCGAGTTTTCAGCTGATAGTCGTAGTAACGGTCGTTCTGCTGGAAGTGCTGCGGGCGCAGCAACATGCCTTCTTGCCAGACCACTTTATGCATGGCCATGGCTTATTCCTCTTCCTTGTTGGCGTCGTCCTGGGTTTTGATGCCCTGGGCATTGAGGGTTAGCACGCTGCTGTTGCGCTCTTTTTCCTGCAGCGGAATCACCACGCGCCAGTTGCTTTCCGGCAGGTCGCGATAAGCCGCCAGCACGCCGACATAGCGGCTGCCCGGCTGTACCGAGAGCTTCATTTCGCGCTGCTCGCCCGGACGCAGTTCCAGCTCTTCGAGCACCACCATGTCCGGCGACAGGGCTTCTTTCGGGCGCTGATAAAGCGAGAAGAAATCGGCGGTCTCAAAGGCCACCGGGTGCTTCAGCTCAATCAGGCGCAGGACGATCGGCGAGGGGCGGCCATTGAGATCCGGGTTGAGCTCATCGCTGCCGTTGAGCGTCAGGTCGAGCTTGGTCATATCCGAATAGGGCGAAAGCGCCGCGCAGCCAGTCAGGCTGAGCAGGGCGGCCAACAGGGCCAGGCAGGTGAAACGGTGCATGGAGATCATCCTTGAACGTCGGTGTTGAGGGTGGCGATCAGGCGAACCTGTTCTTCGTAGGTGTTGGCGAAGTCGCGGGCGAACAGGCGGTCGCTCCAGTCGTCGTTCTGCTCCAGGGCGCTGTGCAGGCGACGGTAGGCGCGCCAGCGGCTGCCAGCGGTGGTGATCAGCGGCTTGCGGCCTTCGCGCTCGAACCGCAGGCTCAGCTGCTCCGGCGACAGTTGCTCGAACATGCCCTTGACCGCCGCGCGGCTGGCGGCGAGCAGCGCCACCTGGTGCGCCTGCAGATCACGGAAGCTGCGGCTGATGGTCTGCTCGGCGCTCAGTTGCCCGGCCTTGCCGCCACGCAGCAGGGCGCTCAGCGCTTCACTGCTGTCGGCGGTGTGCTTGAGCGGGTTATTGCCGGCGCTTTGCACGGTGGTCAGCGCCAGGCGCAGCTCGTTCTTCAGCTCGCTGCGGGTGCGCAGACTTTGCTGCAGGCTGCCGATGCTCTGCTTGAGCAGCTTGGCGCTGTGAATGGCCAGGGCTTCGCGGGCATCGTCATCGAGGTCATCCAGCTTGACCCCGAGGGACTCGCCGAATTTTTCCCAGAAGGTCGGCGGCAGGCGTACCGGTTCCGGCGCACGCTTGGGCTGCGGTTCAGGCGTTGGCATCACCAGCGCAGGCACCAGCAGGTTTTCTTCATCTATCTGCGCATAGTCGCGCTGCTGAGCCTGCACGTTATGCGGGCGCAGAATCGCCGTCAGGTCATCGACCTCGGCGTATACGCGCTCCTGCTGGTCGATGGCGGTCAGCGGGTCGAGGTCGAGAAAGGCATCGTCCGGAATGATGCTGCCGGCAGGCTGCGCACGGCCGATGTCGCCTGCGAACATTGCAGGGTCCTGAATCAGCCGCGCACGCAACTCGAAATCGCCGAAGCAATACACGCTGCCATGCTCGATACGCTGGGCTTCACCCTTGCGCAGGCTGGCGCCGCTGTCTTTCAGCTGAATGCCATTGCTGCTTGTGTCGGTCAGATAGAAGGAGCCATTGCGATAGCTCACCTCGGCATGCCGGCTGGACAGCACACGCTTGCGATCCGGAATCACCCAGTCGCATTCCTCCGCCCGACCAATAATGCCGCCGGCCTGCTTGAAGGTTTTGGTGGTCAATAGACCTGGCACGAACTGCTGTGCACTGACCACATCGAAGACCAGTTCCATGGTTGTTAACTCCTTGCGGTCAGTTGCCGCGTTTCACTGCTTGCGGTTCGCCCAGGGGGCGATATTCGTCATCGTTGAACTTGTAATTGCCGCTGCAGGCGGAGAGGCATAGGGCCAGGGCGAGCAGGGCGGTTGGCCAGAGGCGTTTCAGCATTGGGTGCTCCTTGTATTCAGTGGGCAGAGGGTGAGCAGTGGTTGGGTAATCAATTCAGAGCGCCGTGTGCAGTGGCAGCAGATCGAGGTCAGCAAGGCTGACCTCGATGGCGTTGGCCGCTTGGATATGCGCTGGGTTACGTACATCGAAGAGTTCATCGCAAACGCTGACGATCAGCGTGCCCAGCTGTGTTTCTGCGCGAGAGACAGGGAAGATGCTGGTGCTAGCAGGGAGTGCGTCTTCTGCAATGATTTGCGGTAAGTACAGAATCCAGCCGGCCCCCAGGCGATCCTTGAAGACCTGATGCATGGCGAAATAGCGGGCAGGCCCAATAGAGGCCATGGTCACAGGCCAGGGCCAGGTACTGATCAGTTCACGCAGTAGTTCAATCAGCGCCTCAAGTCGGTCAAGGCTAGGCAGTGATTTGGTTTGCAATGTCAGGGTGCAAGGTGAACCGGGCATGGTCGACAGGGTCAGGTCGAATGCAGCAGCGCCCCCTTTCTCCAGCCCGTTCCAGACTCCCAGGCTGCGCCAGTTGCCTACCAAGGCATTGGGCGAGTCTTTTTCGGCCTGTAAGGCGGCGTCTACAAGTGCTGGCGAGGCACCGCTTGGCTCGAACGCTTGCAGGGCTATTGATGCCTGTGGCGTATCCGCTGGCGGATGCCATTGATGCTCTGGCAGCCCATAACGCTTCAGCAGTTGCGCCACCTGCCAAAGTGCATCGGCATGTTCTTGGGCACTGGGTAGTGAGGTGGTCAGGCGAAAGGCCAGCGATAGATTGATACTGCTCATGGCTGCAAGAAGGTCCGAATGATGGGGGCTGAAACCCGGAAGCGGCTGCTGAAGTGCAAATAACTGAGCTCCTGCATGAAATACCAATGCAGGCTGCTGGGTGGATTGGCCTGTACCACGGCGCTTTGCGCCGCGGCCTGCTGTAAGACTTTTGCTTCGCCGCTGATCTTGAAGAAGAATTTTGGCTGCCCGTCTTCTGGATCGAAGAATTGGTCATATTTGGCTTTGGCTTCTTGTAACAAACACTGAGAAGCCTTGAACCCGTCAAAGTCCAACGATGCGAAATTCCATTCGGTAAAGGGCGCAAAACCTGTAACTCGCGCTTGGTATTCGCGGGATATGTCAGACATGTTCCATTGGCGCGTAACCAACGAACCGCAATCCGGGGGCACTCTTTGCACGCCTGGCGGGTTGAGGTTTGGCTGGTCGTGGTAGCTACCGGCGTGCTTCGCGACTGTGCGGCCGCATCGCTGCGGCGTTGTACTTCTTCATTAACCAGTACTCCGCCGCCAGCAGCGGCACCTGCGGTGGCTGCACCCTGAGCGGTTTTGTTGGCAGCGGTGCGGGCAGCTGCACGTGTAGCGCCCTGAACGAGGACGCGTCCTGCGGCACCCAGCAACGGCGGCGCGAGTAGTACAAGTGGGCCGGGCATTTAGTGTGCTCCTGAGGCAAGTTGCGCCTGCATGGTGGCTAACAGATCGTTCAGTCGTTGCTCGACGGGTTGTCCGGGCTTACGCAGCCAGGCGTCAACCTGAGGGTCCAGGTAGAAGTCCGGTGCTATGGCCTCGGTATAGAGAAACTGGGTCCTCGCGGCCTGATCGCTGAGTCCCAGTTCTTCCGCATGGTCGTTTGCGGCCTTTAAGCGGGGCAGCAACGGCTCGTCTTTGAGCGAGGGAATGTCCTGAACAATGGCGTCGCGTACCTGAACCAGAAAGTCATTACCTTCCAGCTGTTCCAGATGCCGTAATTGCTCTTCACGCAGCTTAAGCATGTTCACCTCCATGGCGCTTAAGTTGCCCATCTTCCAACCAGAACCAGGCGTGGGCGGCATCGAAAAAACTATGACGCTGCTCCTTGTCCAGCACCGGTTGCAGCTTGCTGAGTACGCGAGGGTCATAGAATCGCAGAAGGGCACGCTGGCCGTCGGGTAGCTCGGTATCGAGGCGCGCCTGCAGCAGTTGGGCAAGGATGTTTAATGGCTTCTCAGTGAGCAGCCAGACGACGGCCGGCCGTTGCTGACTCAGTTCTTCGAAAACTCCAAGCCAGCCACGATCCTGCTCCAGATCAAACAGCCAAGGACCTGCATCTGCCAGGGCCTCTCCATCGGTATCGCGCAACAGCGGCATATTCAGGCCACGCTGGCTATGCAATGGAAAGCCACGGTGTTGCTGGTATTGCAGACCATCGACCAGCGCGTAAAGACGCAGTTCTGGATTTACGGCTTTGAGCTCATCGCAATGGCTCATAAGAGGCAACATCATGTTCATCCTCGAATCACCAGCGAAGCGCCTGATTTGGCGGCCTTGACCAGGCAGCTGAGGCAGATTCCCGATTCAAACGGAGGGTTGACCAATGCTTGCTGTAGCGTGGCTCCCGCCTTATCTGCATCCGCCGCGCCCGGAATAGTGGGCGGCAGAATCGCGATGCCTGAGCCTTTACCCGGCGCCCCCCCCGAATTGATCTTGATCGTCGCACCGCTGAGTGTGACGCCACCTGGGTCGAGTTTGAGGAAGCTGCCGCCGCCTACTGCGGTGAGCTCCATGCCGGCGTCGATCACTACTTTGTTGCCGGCGTAGTAGTGAATTTCGTTGCCGGCTTCGACGAACTGGCCGACGCCGACTTTCACATGTTGTTTCTGCCCGACTGTGAGGTGGTCGTTGCTGCGGGTTTCCACTTTGCGGTCGGCGTGGGTGGTGCGGTGTTCTTCGGCGAGAAACTGGCTGTAGCTGTTGGCTTCGACCGTGTCGTGACGTTCGTGGCCGATGCGGATCTTCTGGTCGTGCTCGATGTTTTCGTCCCAGTCGCGCTGGGCGTGCAGATAGATCTGTTCGGCGCCTTTCTTGTCTTCAATGCGCAGCTCGTTGTAGCCGCCACCGCCTGGGCTACTCAGGGTTTTGAACAGGCTACGGGTCTTGTTTGCTGGCAGCGCGTAGGGCACGACGTGGGCGGTGTGGTACAGGCAACCGGTAACCAGCGGCTGGTCGGGATCGCCTTCGAGGAAGGTCACCAGCACTTCCATGCCGATGCGCGGGATGGCGATAGCGCCGTAGCCATCGCCGGCCCAACTGGAGGACACGCGCAGCCAGCAGCTGGTGGTGTCATCCGCCTGACCTTCGCGGTCCCAGTGAAATTGCACTTTGACCCGGCCGTACTGGTCGCAGTGGATTTCTTCACCCGCTGGCCCGGTGACCACGGCGGTCTGGCTGCCGAGTACCTTGGGTTTCGGGTGCTTCAGCGCTGGGCGATGCAGCACATCCCATGGCGTGGCGCTGAAGCGGTTGCGGTAACCCTGCTGGAAGCCGTCGCTGACCTGGGTGTGGCTGGTGACCGACTCTTCCAGCACTTGCGGCTGTTTGCCTTCATGGCTGATTTCCGTCAGCAACCAGAGCTGGTTCCAGTCATCACGCGGATGCTCGCTGAGGTTGAGGAAGTGGCCGCTGACCAGCAGCGGCTGATCGCTTTCACCAGTGGCCAGTTCGTAGTCGCTGCGGTGGCGTTCCAGGTTGCGTTTGGCCAGGTGTTTGCCGCGCTCGCGTTCAACAAAACTGCCGGGGTAGTCGTAGTCCTCAAGGTCAGGCTGGAACTCGCTGTTGAAGGCGGCTTCCATCAGCAGCTTGGGTTTTTCGAAGTTGTAGTCGCGGCGGGTGACGCGGTTGCTGCGGGTTTCCAGGCGCAGGGCGAAGCGCTTGATCACCGGGTCGTCGGCGACCAGGCCGCTGTCCTGCTGGTACGCGGTGGGCGCTAGTTTGGGGAACACCGTCTGATCATCGCCGAAGACCAGCACATGGCCCTGTTCGCTGTGCTGGAAGTGGTAATGAATACCTTCTTCTTCGCACAGGCGCTGGATAAAGTGCAGGTCGCTTTCGTCGTACTGCACGCAGTATTCGCGCGCCGGGTAGACGCTGGTGCCGAACTGGAATTTGTAGGCATTGCTCTGGATGCCGTGCTCTTCGAGCACCTGGCTGATGATCTTTTCCACGCTCAGGTGCTGGAAGATCCGCTGATTGATGCGGTGCGCCAGATAGGCCAGCTGCGGGCGCAGGGTGACGTGGTAGCGGGTTAGGCGCTGCCCGGAGTCGCCCTGGGCGATGCGGTAGATCAGGCCGTGAATGCCACTGCCGTCCGGGCTGATAGCGAGAAAAGCCGGCTGGTGCAGCAGGCTTTCCAGGTCGAGATCGGGGCGCTCGCTGATCAGCTCCAGCTCGAACACGAACGGCTGGTTGATGGCTTCACGGCCGGTAAATTCGAGCACCTGCAGATCGTGGCTGGCACCTTCGATGCTCAGGCTGAAATGGGACTGATTGGCGGCGTTGAACATGCTCTTCTCCTTAAGCCTTACACGTCAGCCGGGCTGATATTCAGCCGCTGCATGCGGTACAGCAGGGTGCGGCGCGGTAGGCCCAGCTCGCAGGCGGCGCTGGTCTGGTTGCCACGGTTCTTGCGCAGGCAGTCGAGCAGCAGGCTGCGTTCGACGCGCTCCATGCGCTCGCGCAGGTTCATGCCGGGCTCATCGTTGCTGCCGGCCTGGCGCAGGTCGAAATGTTCTGGCAGCAGCTCGCCGCCTTCACACAGCAGCACGGCACGTTCGACCAGACCTTTGAGCTCGCGCACGTTGCCGGGGAAGGGGTAGCGGGCCAGGTGATCGAGGGTGCTATCAGCCCAGCGGCACTGGTTACGCTGCAGAAAGGTGCTGGCCTTGTCGGCGAAGTAGCGCGCCAGAGTGAGGATGTCCTGATCGCGCTCACGCAGGGCCGGCAGTTCGATGGGGAACTGCGCCAGGCGATAGAACAGGTCCTCGCGGAAACGGCCTTCTTCCACCAGGTTGCGCAGGTTGTGGTGAGTGGCGGCGACGATGCGTACATCGACCTTGTGCGTGGCGGTGGAGCCCAGCGGGCGCACGTCGCCTTCCTGCAAGACGCGCAGCAGTTTGGCTTGCAGGCTCAGCGGCATATCACCGATTTCATCAAGGAACAGGGTGCCGCCATTGGCCGCGTCGAACAGGCCCTGATGGTCGCGGTCGGCACCGCTGAAGGCGCCTTTGCGATAGCCGAACAGTTCGCTTTCCAGCAGGTTTTCCGGCAACGAGGCGCAGTTCTGCACGACAAAGGCCTTGCTGCGGCGGAAACCACAATCGTGGATGGCGCGGGCCACCAGTTCCTTGCCGGTGCCGGTTTCGCCCGCCAGCAAAACGCTGACTGGGTTGTGCAGCACTTTGCTGATCAGCTGGTAAACGCTGCGCATCGCCGGGCTGTCGCCAATCAGGCCATAGCCGCTGGCGCAGGGCGTGCTGACCACGGCAACCGGCTGCTCGCTGCGCGGCGAACGCAGGCGCTGCAGCAGATGCAGTTGGGCGACAACAAAGCTACCCAGATGGCCGAGCGAGTCGGCAAAACCCTGCAGTTCACGCGAGCGCTGGCTGGCAATCAGCAGCAGGCCGGTGACGCCTTTCTGTTCATCCAGCAGCGGCTGGCACAGCAGACTGCGCCAGGGTTTTTGTGCCTCGGGGAGGAAGCCGGTCTGGTGCAGGCTGCTGTCCAGTTCATTGAGGCTCAGCGTCTGGTTCTGGCACAGGCAGTACTGCAGCAATTGTTCGCCGTCGTAGTCGCTGGACAGGCTGGCATCCGCGCGCGGCTGCAGCAGGCCGTCCTGCCATTCGGCAGACAGGGTCAGGCGTGTGTGGGTGTCGTCGAGCAGGTACAGCTGGCTCAGTTCGCTGCCCGACAGCTGCGCGGCGCTTTCCACCAGGCCGCCGAGCAGGGCGTCGCTATTGGCCGCGCGCGCCAGCGTGGCGAAGCGTTGCAACAGCGCTTCGGCATAGCGCAGTGGCTGCGGCACCTGGCTGAACATCAGCGACACGTTAAGCGAACTCACAGACCACCGTCCCTTCGCCGTCCAGGGTGGCGTGTACGCGTTGCAGGCTTTCGCCACTGGCCATGGCGTCGAGCAGGCGGTCGACCACCAGCGGTTGCAGGTGCTGGTCGATCAGGTGATCGATCAGGCGCGCGCCGCTGTCGCTGTGGCTGCAACGCTCGGCGAGATTTTCCAGCAGCGCCTGGCAATGGCTGAACTGCAGCTGACGGCGCTGCAGGCGCTCGCCGAAACGCGCGAGTTTGAGGCCGACCAGCTCGTTGAGCACCTCGCCATTGATTGGGTAGTACGGCACCACGCGCATACGGCCGAGCAGCGCCGGCTTGAAGTGCTGGGTCAGAGTCGGGCGAATCGCCTGTTCCAGGGCTTCCGCATCCGGGCGCTGGCCGCCCTGGCAGAGGCTAGCGATGCGCTCGCTGGCCAGGTTGCTGGTCATCAAAATCAGCGTATTGCGGAAGTTGATTTCGCGGCCTTCGCCATCGTTGGCCACGCCTTTGTCGAAGATTTGATAGAAGACGTTCATCACGTCCGGATCGGCTTTCTCCACCTCGTCGAGCAGCACCACCGAGTAAGGCCTCTGCCGCACGGCTTCGGTGAGCATGCCGCCTTCGCCATAGCCGACGTAGCCGGGCGGTGCGCCGATCAGGCGGGAAACCGTGTGCTTCTCCTGGAACTCGGACATGTTGATGGTGGTGAGGAAACGCTCGCCGCCGTACAGCAGATCCGCCAGGGCCAGGGCGGTTTCGGTTTTACCGACGCCGCTGGGGCCGACCAGCAGGAACACGCCGACCGGCGCATCGGCCCGGTTGAGTCCAGCGGCTGTGGCGCGCATGGAGCGGTCCAGCGCGGCGATGGCTTGCGCCTGGCCGCGTACGCGCAGGCCGAGGTCGTGGGCGAAGGTCAGCACCTTGCTGTTGTGTTCGCGGGCCAGCTGGCTCAGCGGCACGCCGGTCCAGTGGCTGATCACTTCGGCAACCAGGCGCGGGCAGACTTCAAAACTGACCAGGCGCTCATTCACCTGAGCGCTGGCCAGCTCGGCTTGCACGGCGCGCAGTTCGCCTTCCAGTTGTTCCAGCTGAGCGGCTTGGCCGTCGCTGTTCTCTGCGTCGCTAGGATTCTGGCGCAGGCTGGCGCATTGCTTGCGCAATTCCAGCAAGCGCTCGGCCAGCTCGCGCTGCACCGCCCAACGGGTTTCGATCTGCTCCAGTTCGGCGCGGGCCTGGCTCAGGCGTGCTTCGAGCTGTTCGAGACTTTCGCTGTCGATGTTCAGGCCGGCTTCCATATCGCGGCCCATAGCCTCGCTCTGCCGCTCGCCCTCGGCGATTTCGCCACGCAGGCGCTCCAGTGCTTCTGGGGCTGCGGCCAGGCTGATACGTACACGGGCGCAGGCTGTGTCGAGTACATCGACGGCTTTATCCGGCAGCTGGCGGCCAGCCAGATAGCGCGCGGACAGCTCGGCAGCAGCGACCACGGCGTCGTCACGCAGGTAGATACCGTGGCTTTTCTCGTAAACAGGCGCCAGGCCACGCAGGATGTTTACGGCTTCATCGACGGTCGGCTCATGCAGTTGCACCAGCTGGAAGCGGCGGGCCAGTGCCGGGTCCTTCTCGAAGTACTTCTTGTATTCGCTCCAAGTGGTGGCGGCGATGGTGCGCAGCTCACCACGTGCCAGGGCGGGTTTGAGCAGGTTGGCCGCGTCACCGCTACCGGCCTGGCCGCCGGCACCGATCAGGGTGTGGGCTTCGTCGATAAACAGGATGATCGGCTTGGGCGAACCTTTGACCTCATCGATCACGCCCTGCAGGCGGCGTTCGAATTCGCCTTTGACGCTGGCGCCGGCTTGCAGCAGGCCGAGGTCCAGGCACAGCAGTTCGACACCCTTGAGCGCCGCCGGCACTTCACCAGCGGCGATGCGCAGGGCCAGGCCTTCGACAATGGCGGTCTTGCCGACACCGGCTTCGCCGACCACGATCGGGTTGCTTTTGCGGCGGCGGGCGAGGATGTCGATCATCTGGCGAATTGCGCCGTCGCGGCACAGCACCGGGTCGAGCTTGCCGTCACGCGCCTGCTGGGTGAAGTTGTGAGTGAAGCGCGAGAGGTTCGATTCGCCACTATTTGCGGGTTTACCTGCAGCGATTTGCGGCTGCTGGGCCAGGGCGAATTCGCGCAGGCGCTCGGTATTCAGCTTGGCCAGCAGTGGTTGATAGTGGCTGCCGGCATAGCGCATCGGATTACGCAGCAGGGCGAGGATCAGCGCGGCTTCATCGACCTGGCTCTGGCCGAGCTCCAGGCTGGCGACCAGCAGAGCGTCCTGCAGCCATTGCACTAGTTCGGTGGCAAATACCGGGTTGCGCGATTCGCTGTGTTCGCCGCGCGGTTGCAGCGCGCGGGCCAGCTCGCCGGCGTCCACTTCGGCATCCTGCAGAGCGCGGGGCAGCAAGCCTTCGGGACGCTCGAGCAGGCCGAGCAACAGGTCTTCCACCAGAATCTTGCTGCCACCGCGGACTACGCAGCGCTCGGCGGCGGTTTCCAGGTCCTGTTTGCTGGCAGCGTCGAGGGCTTGAACCAGTTGCTGTAAGTCGACGTTGATCATTTCATCAATCCTTAATGAGCTTTGCTGCCGAGGGTGACCACGCCGTCGGCGTTGTCACGCCCCAGCCAAGTGGTCCAGCCCAGCAGGCAGGGGTTGTCCGCGCCGAGGCGCAATTCGCGTATTTCGTCCTGGCGCAGTTCCAGGCGGATGTCGTAATCCAGCGGGTCGCGCAGGGTGAAGCGCACCAGCGCGCAGAGCGGTTGGTAGCCGCTGCCGATGGGCAGAAATTCATGGAAGCGATCCCAGTTCAGCTGGCGTACATGGATGCGAAACTTGCCGCCGCGGTCACGCACGAACTCGCCGAGCACCAGGCTTTCACCCAGCTGGCTGTTGGCCAGACCGAGGCGGTTGCGCTGCTCGCCGAGGATTTCCACCTGGCGCTCCAGGCACTGCTCGATATGCAGGTCGGCGTGCTTGAAGTAGTAGCGCAGCACCGACTCGATCAGCGCTGCCGAGTGGGCGCGCAGGCTGAGCAGGCCGAGGTAGGGCAGCAGGCGTTTCCAGTTCAATTCTTGCGCCTGGCGAATGGTTTCACCGCCCAGGCCGATCAGGGCAAACAGGTGCGCGGAGAACGGGTCGACCGCACCGCTCTGGAAGCGTGTGTGGTAGCGGTATTTCTGCCAGGTCGGCAGCAGCAGACGCTGCAGACGGTTGTTGAACAGGTCGAGGAAATCCCGCGTTGGGTTGCCGTCTTCACTGTCACCCAGCGCCTGTTCACCGTAGAACGCCGGCAGCGGCGAGCCGGCGCCAAACAGGCTGACCAGGTTGATGCGTAGGCGCGCGCGCAGCTCGCCGTGCTCTTCGAAAAAATGCACGCGATCGATATCGCTACCTGGGAACCCCATGCTCGGGTTGGCCTGCAGTTCCAGTCGCTGGTACAGCGCTTCCTCATCCAGTTCAGGATGAGCGGCGTGCAAGCGTTCCAGCACCAGCTGCACACCCTGAAACAGGCTGTACTCGCGGATCCCCCGGCTAAGCCGGTTTAGAGCAGGGGCTGTAGCCCCATGCGCGGCGTCCATTGGTACACCTCTCCCTGTGTGCTCTGTACGCGCAGCTCGTGATACGAGTTCAAGCTGGCATACAGGGCGAAAAATTCATTGAGTACGGTGGCGAAGAGGAACAGGTCACCCTCGCCGACATAACCCTCGGGGTTGATCGTCAATTGCGTGCGTACACCGCGCACCGGCAGGCCGCGATGCAGGCGGTCGACGTGCTGATGGCTGATGCTTTTCAGGCCGTCGAGCAGGCGCTTGCTGACCTTCTCCGCGTGCTGGTCGTAGTAGCGCGGCAGGTCGTAGGTTTCGAGGATCACCTTGAGCGCGTCGACGTTGGCCAGCGACAGGTAGTTCAGCGACATATTGCTGATCAGCTTCCAGAGAAAGTCGCGGTGCAGCGGCGGCGCGTAGCTCGGCGTGACCGCGCTGATATTGCGGAAGGTGAGAAACTCCGGGGTGTCCTCGCAGGGCATGCAGATATCACCGAGACCCAGCTGGCGTGGCAGGTTCTGATTGGTACAGGTCAGCTCGATGGACAGCGTTTCGTGCTGATCAAGGTTGCGCAGGCCGAAGCTCAGGTAGGTTTCCAGGCCGTCGCCCAGCAGCGAAGGTTGCTGGCGCACGCTGTAGTGCGGGCGCGCCAGAGGCACATCGAAGCTGGCGTCGTGCTCGAAGGATTCGAACGGCACGTACTCTTCATAGCCCTTGCCGCCGGGCTTCCAGCCGGTGACGCGATCCACCGAGAACACCCCGCAGTGCTCGGAGTCGAGCTCCGAGGGCAGCAGCAGGTACTGGTCTTGCTTGCCGTCGAGGCGAATCGGGATGGCGTCATGGGCGAACAGGTTGACCACCGGCGTGCAATACAGCCGCACGTTATCCAGGGTCGGGCGGATACGTTGCACGCCGGCCTTGTGGATATCGAAACGCAGCTCGATGCCGCGCGCCTGCTTGAGCACGTCCTCGGGAACGCGCTTGAGTACATCCAGGCCGAGCAGGTCGACGAACAGGAACTTGTCCTGGAAGGCGAAGTATTCCTGCAGGTAGCGGTATCCGCGAAAGGTGTTCAGCGGGTAGGGAATCAGTGCCTGATCTTCGGCAAAACCCACCGGCTGAACGTTGCTGGCCGGCAGCTGCAGCGGTATCAATGGACGATCATCAGGCCCTTGCAGCGGCTTACCAGTCGCATTCAGCAGCACCAGCTGCACACCGCCGAGATGGCGCAACAGGCTCAAGTACAGCAACTGGCTGATATAGCGCTCACCGGAAAGGTGCAGACGCAACTGCTTGAGGTTGAGATCACCCAAATGACCATCGGCACTCATCGCCAGACGCAGGCTGAGCAGCGCACCGTCACCCTTTACCGAGTAGTCCAGGCCATTCAGCGCCAGCGGCAGCACCTCGGTGGCAAAGGCGGTGCGGAAACGGCAGGTCACGCCCTGGATCGGTTTGGATTCCACCGGCGTATGGCGCGGCACCAGCAAGGCGCCGCCCGGCCGTTTGAGCGGGTCGAACTGCAACATGCTGAACGCCGGCAGCGGACGCATATAGTTCGGCCACAGCAGGTGCATCAACGAATGGGTCAGCTCCGGCAGCTCATCATCAAGCTTCTGCCGTAGGCGCCCGGTAAGAAAGGCGAAGCCTTCCAGCAGCCGCTCGACATCCGGGTCGCGCCCGCTCTGCCCAAGAAACGGCGCCAACGCCGGGCTGCGCTCGGCAAACCGCTTGCCGAGTTGGCGCAGGGCGGTGAGTTCGCTCTGGTAGTAGTGGTTAAAAGACATCTCAGCGGTTCATCCTTGTGGCTGTATCAGGTCAACCGCCAATCAGCACGGTACCGGAGCCGGCGATCACCGGATTGCCATGGCTACCCACGGTGCCGAGCACTGTGGCCGGTTTGCCGTTGATCAGCACGGTTGGGATTACCGCGCTGGCCAGGGCGCTGCCGCAGCCGGTGGGGTCGCCCATGCGCGCAGCGGGTAGGCTGTCGAACAGCACGTCGGGGGAGCCGGCGACAATTGGATTGGGGCCATGGCCGGGAATCGGGCAGGCGGTTGGGTCGCTGACGCGGGCTGCGGGTTTACCGGACATGGGCTCTCCTTAATTGACCTTGACCTGTCCGCTGCCGTCCAGGCGCGCGGAGAAACTGACTTGGCGTTTAAAGCCGTCCACTTCCAGCAGGCCTTCGATGGCAAAGGCCAGGCTCAGCGGGTTGTTGTCGCGGGGCAGGGAAATCACCCGCACGTCGCTTAAACGCGGTTCGTACGCTTCGATAAAGCGTTCGATGGCGATACGCGCCTGCTGCAGTGAATCGTGCAGCGACAGACGCATATCGTTGAGATCGGGCAACCCGTAGTCGGGCAGCGTTTGCACGCTGCCCGCCCGGGTGCTGAGCATTTTTGCCAGGTGGGTCGCCACCGACGCCATGGCGGCGACCTCGCGGCTCCAGCCAGCGCGTTGGCTGGCTTCACCGCCGAGGCGTTCGAATAGGCTTCCGTACCCGGCCATAGTCAGGTTCTGCCCACGAACAAAACACGGTGGCGACGCTGGCCGTTTTCGCGCAGTGCCAGAAAGGACGAACGTGGTGTGCTGCTTGCCCACGAGTTCGTCATGACGCCGCAATGCGCGAAAACGGACGCGTCCCGAAGGGTTGCGCTCAGAAACTCGCCAGGCTGCGTTAATCGACCCTTATTTGGAACAACCAAACCGCGGGTCTCGCGCCTTGCCTGGCGAGTTTCTGTGCGGCAACGCCAGTGTGTTTTGTTCATGGGCAGAGCCTCATTCCTTGTCCAGCTTGCCGACGAGCGACAGGGTGAAATCGGCACCCATGTACTTGAAGTGCGGGCGCACGTTGAGGCTGACGCGGTACCAGCCCGGCTCACCATCAACATCGCTGACGATCACCTGAGCGGCGCGCAGCGGACGGCGGCTGCGTACTTCGGAGCTCGGGTTTTCCTGGTCGGCAACAAACTGGCGGATCCACTTGTTGAGTTCCAGTTCCAGGTCGGTGCGCTCTTTCCAGGCGCCGATCTGCTCGCGCTGCAGCACTTTCAGGTAGTGGGCCAGACGGTTGATGATGAACATGTACGGCAGCTGGGTGCCGAGCTTGTAGTTCAGTTCAGCCGTTTTTCCTTCTTCGCTGATGCCGAAGAACTTCGGCTTCTGCGCCGAGTTGGCGGAGAAGAATGCGGCGTTGTCGCTGCCTTTGCGCATGGTCAAGGCAATAAAGCCTTCTTCGGCCAGCTCGTATTCACGACGGTCGGAGACCAGCACCTCGGTCGGGATCTTGGTTTCGATCTCGCCCATGCTTTCGAAGTGGTGCAGCGGCAGGTCTTCTACCGCGCCGCCGCTCTGCGGGCCGATGATGTTCGGGCACCAGCGGAACTTGGCGAAGCTGTCGGTCAGCTTGGAGGCGAAGGTGTAGGCGGTGTTGCCCCACAGGTAATGCTCGTGGCTGTTGGCGACGTTCTCTTTGTAGACGAAGGTCTTCACCGGGTTGTCTTCTGGATCGTACGGGTTGCGCAGGAGGAAGCGCGGTACGGTCAGGCCGACGTAGCGAGCATCTTCCTGCTCGCGGAAGCTCTGCCATTTGGCGAATTGCGGGCCTTCGAAGTGATCTTTCAGATCCTTCAGGTCCGGCAGGCCGGTGAAGCTTTCCAGGCCGAAGAATTTCGGACCGGCAGCGGCGATAAACGGTGCGTGGGACATGCTGGCGACGCTGGCAACGTATTGCAGGGTCTTAACGTCCGGCGCGCTCGGGTCGAAGAAGTAGTTGGCGATCAGTGCGCCGACCGGCTGGCCACCGAACTGGCCGTATTCGGCGGTGTAGATGTGCTTGTACAGGCCGGACTGGGTGATTTCCGGGCTGTCTTCGAAGTCATCGAGCAGATCCTGCTTGGAGGCGTTGATGATCTCCAGCTTGATGTTTTCGCGGAAGTTGGTGCGATCCACCAGCAGCTTGAGGCCGCGCCAGGAGGATTCCAGCGCCTGGAATTCGGCGTTGTGGAGGATTTCGTCCATCTGCCGGCTGAGTTTGGCGTCGATCTCCGCGATCATGCGGTCGACCATGGCCTTTTTCACGGGCTCATTTTCGTTCTGCGGCTTCAGCAACTCTTCGATAAAGGCCGACACGCCACGCTTGGCGATGTCATAGGCTTCGTCGTCTGGAGTCAGTTTGGTCTCGGCAATGATGCGGTCGAGGATGCCGAGGTCGGCGGCGCTGCGACCGCTTTCTACTGCTGCACTAGTGCTCATGAATTAGCTTCCTTGTTAATTGAATCAGGAGTCCAGCTTGCCTTGGGCAGCCAGGCCGAGTTCGCCGAGTACGCGGTCACGCGAGTCGTCGTCAGCCAGCACGCTTTCGATGGCTTTGCGGAAGGCCGGGGCGTTGCCCAGTGGGCCTTTCAGAGCCACCAGGGCGTCGCGCAGTTCCATCAGTTTTTTCAACTCAGGGACCTGGTCGACCAGGTTGGCCGGGTTGAAGTCCTTCATCGAGTTGATGCGCAGTTGCACGGCCATGTCGTCGCCTTCGGCGTCGTCTTGCAGACGATTAGGCACGGCGAAAGTCAGGTTGAGTTCCTGCTTGGCCAGCACTTCGTCGAAGCTGTTCTTGTCGATGCTGATCGGCTTGCGGTCTTCGATCTTGCGATCGTCGGCGCGCTGGGTGAAGTCACCCAGAACCATCAGTTTCAGTGGCAGTTCGATCTCTTCCTGAGCACCGCCAGTGGCGGGTTTGAAAGTTACGTTGATGCGTTCCTTGGGGGCTACCGAGCCTTCTTTGGCCATGGTCATTCTCCGTTACGGTTATGGCCCGAGGGCCTAGTCCAGTACCACTTCAAGATCGAGGTGGCACAACCTGCGGTAGATCTCTTCCTTGCTTTCACGTATTGCGTGGTTCTGCGGCAACAGCTCACAACAGCTGTGCAGCATGCGCAGTACGTCCAGGGCGAGATCGGGTTCCCAGTCGCCGAGGCCGGTGGCCTGTAGCGTCTGGTCGAGCGATTCCAGTTGGGTCTTGGCCAGTTCATATTTCTTCGCGCTGTAGCACAGCCGCGCCAGGGTCAGCTGCCAGAAGAAGCGTTCGCGGCCGCCGCGCGCCTTGGCCAGGCCAAGCTTGAGTTGCTGCACGGCGGATTTCAGGCCGTCCTTGCGCAGCTTGGGCAGGGTTTCCTGCAGGGCGATATCCCAGGCCGGTTGACTGCCGCCGTCGTTGGCGGCAGGGGCGCTTTCGCTGACCGGGGCTTGTACATGTGGCATCACGTGGGAGCTGAGCCAGGCGCGGGTCTGCGCATCGGCGAAGGCGCTGCCGTCGTGGAAGCGCAGTTCTTCCAGGCCACTCATGCGCTGCATAAACAGTGCGAGCTGAATCTCCACTTCGCGCATCGCCTGCTCGGCGTCCAGCTCATGCAGGCATTGCCAGACCAGGTGCTGGCCGTCGAGCCAGAAGGGCGCGCGGGCGATGCTGGCTTCCAGGTCGACCAGCAGATCGGCGTATTGGCCGTTCTGGTAGCGCTCTTGATAGCTGGCCAGCTTGTCGGCCGGCAGGCCACGAAGGGCGGTGATCTGTTCGGCGTTGCGTTCCGGCAGGCTGTCGATGGTCAGCCAAAGCAGGGTGCGCGCCAGGCGCAGGGGGCGCAGGTCGCTGGCTTTTTGTTTCAGCCAGTAGGCGCAGAGCGGACGGGCCTGGTCTTGCAGGCTACGCAGGCTCTTGTGCGCTTCCTTTTCGTTTTCCACCGGCGCGCCGGGGGTGAGCATCTGGCTGGCAGCCTGCTTGACCTGAGCAATCGCCGCACCGACCGAGCCGGGCTCTGGCTGACCCTGGCTGGCGCGCTTGACCAGCTCATCCAGGCGACGGCACAGCGGCAGCAGCAGTGGCGCATCTTCACCCAGGTGTTCGGCCAGGCAGGCTTCCAGGGCGCGCAGTTGTTCGGCCAGACTGCGGAACAGCGCCAGCTGCTCGCCAATCGGTACGTGCTCGGCCAGCGCTTGTTCCAGGCGCGGAATCAGCCAGCTGATGGCGGCGGCGCGGGTGCGCGGTTTGCGGGGGTGCAGCTCGGCCCAGTGGTTGAGGCACAGGTAGTGCAGCAGGCTGAAACCGGCCTGCAGACCGGGGAAGGATTCGCGCTGGTAGAGGCCCCAGATCAGCCAGGCGGCGACGCGCAAATCCTTGGAGTGGGCGCTGAGCAATATCTCGCTGTTTTCGCGGACCTTTTGCCAGTCAATCGCCGCCGTTTCGTGCAGCGCCGTGGCTTTTCCCAGCTCATTTTCGAGAACTTCGTATTCGCTGGAATAACGCACGTCATTACCGGCAAAGTTCCCTTCATTAATAGGGAGTTTGGCCAGCTCTAAATAATGAGCAGTGAGCTTGTTTGAATAGGTCATTCCATGACTCGATTATCGCTGCGGGTAACTTCAATAAAGCTGATTAAGCATTTGAAGACCGTCTTGCTGCGCCAGAAGTGCGCAAAAAATTGCGCACTTAAATGTGCAACAAGTTGCGCACGTCCTAGTGAGGTGGGCATCCTAGCCCCATGGGTCGTGCTGGACAACCGTTGAAAGTGTGAAATATGTAACAGTGAGAGATATTCGGGGATTAATAGCTGGGACGATAGTTCCTAAAAATTGTGAGTGTTTCGTCACAATAAGATGTGCCGGGGAAGTTGTGTAGGTATATGGCTCTATATATGTAAGTAATTGCTTACTGGCAAATTAGTGGCTCGTCACAGAAGTTGCCGAATTGCTGCAAGTTACTGTGATGCAATGCAGGTTTTACCGGGTTGGTCTGTGACCGATGTGCTGCGGCCGAGCCCGAACGGGCTCGGCGAAGGGAGGGCGTAAACCGTTGGTCGGTTAATCGCTACAGGATTCAGCCCAGAGACTCAAATCGAGCTGATGTTGCTCGCCCGCGGCCAGTACGCGGATGTCGTCCAGCACGTTGGCGTGTTCGATACACAGCATGCTGGGCCAGGCGTCAGCGGCGAATTGCGAGAGGCGCTGCGCCTTGTCGATCCAGGGGTTCCACAGTACGGCTGAGTTTGAGCCGCTGCTGTGTAGCTGGATGCGCCGCTGCCACGCGCGGTCGAGGATGCTCAACTGCGCCGGGGTGTCCAGGTAGATGCGGTCGGTCTCGCCGCTGAATGTCAACAGACCGTCCTGCTGGCGTTGCTGCCAGTCTTCCAGGGTTTCGATATAGCGGCAGCCGTGCAGGCCTTCGACTGCGACGTTGCGGATATCGCTGACGGCAAAGTAGCTGTGCAGCGCCTGGCTGATGGCCAGCGGCGTGTCGTCCAGGTTGCGGCTGTTCAGCTGGATATGCAGGCGTTCATTCAGGCGAATGTTCAGGCGCAGTTCGGCGGCGTGGGGCCAGTCGGCCAGGGGCTGGGTGGCGCTGTTGTAGACGAACTCCAGCTGGATGCCGTCATCGTGGCTGTCGATGCCCTGTAGCTGCCAGTCGAGGTTGCGCACCAGGCCGTGGGCGGGCGCAGTGTCGGGCTGCAGGTGCATAGCCTGCACCGCCTGCGGGTTGCGTTGCAGGTTGCCGAACCAGGGCCAACACACTGGCACGCCGCCGCGCATACCTTGGCCGCGCTTGTAGGCCGCTTGCTCGCTGAGCCAGATCAACGGCGCCTGGTCATCTTCCTGGTAGCTGAGTATCTGCGCGCCTTGTTGGCTGATCAGCAGCTCGCGGGCACCAACGCGTGCGCGCCAGCAGGTCAGCTCATCCAGCTCAAGGCGTTCAACGTGGGATCTGGCCATTGGCGTACTCGTAGAAGGAAGAATAAAGAAGGCTATTGGAGCCCAGCTTGTGCGCAGAAAGCAAAACGCCCGTCAGTGACGGGCGTTCTGTGGCTGGAGCCAGGCTTACTTGCCGTAGACCTGTTCCGGCAACCAGGTGATCAGCCCCGGGAACTGGTAGGCAATTACCAGCAGCAGGATCTGGATCAGGATAAACGGCAGCACACCCTTATAGATGGTACTGGTAGGCACAGACGCCGGCGTGACCCCGCGCAGGTAGAACAGCGCAAAGCCGAACGGCGGAGTCAGGAAGGAAGTCTGCAGGTTCAGCGCAATCATCACGCCGAGCCACACTGGGTCCAGGCCCATAGCCAGCAATACCGGGCCGACAATCGGCACCACCACGAAGGTGATCTCGATAAAGTCGAGGATAAAGCCGAGCAGGAAGATCACCACCATTACCAGGAAGAACGCGCCAAGCACGCCGCCAGGCAACTGGGCAAAGATGTCCTCGATCATCGCTTCGCCGCCGAAGCCGCGGAACACCAGGGAGAACAGCGAGGCACCGATCAGGATGAGGAACACCATGGCGCTGATTTCGGTGGTGCCGTAGGCCACTTCGCGCAGCTGGCCGAAGTTCAGCTTGCCCTTGTAGAAGGCCAGCAGCATGGCGCCGAGGGCGCCGAGTGCAGCGGCTTCGGTCGGGGTGGCGTAGCCCGCGAGGATCGAGCCGAGTACCGCACCGATCAACAGCAGCGGCGGTACCAGGGCATTGATCAGCTTGCCCCACTCGATCGGGCCCAGCTCTTCCTGCGGCAGAGCCGGCAGCTTCTTCGGTTGCAGGATCGCCACGCCGATGATGTAGAGGATGTACATGCCCACCAGCATCAAACCGGGGATCAGCGCACCGACGAACAGGTCGCCAACCGAGACGGTCTTCGGCGAGAAGATGCCCATCTTCAGCTGCGCCTGTTGGTAGGCGCTGGACATCACGTCACCCAGCAGCACCAGCACGATGGACGGCGGGATGATCTGCCCCAGGGTACCGGTGGCGGCCAGGGTGCCGGTGGCAATCGCCGGGTCATAACCGCGACGCAGCATGGTTGGCAGGGCCAGCAAGCCCATGGTCACTACAGTGGCGCCAACGATACCGGTGGATGCCGCCAGCAACGCGCCGACCACGCACACGGAAATCGCCAGGCCGCCGCGCAGGGTGCCGAACAGCCGCGACATGGATTCGAGCAGGTCTTCGGCGACCCTGGACTTCTCCAGCATCACGCCCATAAAGACGAACAGCGGCACCGCCAGCATGGTCTGGTTGTTCATGATGCCGAACAGGCGGTTGGGCAGGGCGCTCAGGTAGCCGCCATCGAAGGTGCCGGTGAGGATGCCGATACCGGCAAACAGCAGCGACACACCGCCCAGCGTAAAGGCCACCGGGTAGCCGGCCATCAGGGCCGCGCAGATGCTGATAAACAGCAGAATCGCCATCAACTCAGCCATGGTTCACCTCCGCGGCTGGCAGGCGGCCGGTGAGGATGTTGGCGAATTTGATCAAGTCGGAGATTCCTTGTAAGACCAGGCTGATCACCAGCACCAGGATGATGCTCTTCTGCAGGTAGACGAATTTCAGGCCGCCCGACTCGCTGGAGCCTTCCAGGGTCGACCAGGAATTACTGACGTAATCCCAGCTGGCCCAGCCGAGGAACAGGCACACCGGCAGCAGAAACAGCAAGGTGCCGAGGCTGTCGACTAGGGCTTTACGTTTGGCACTGAACTTCTGATAGAAGATGTCCACGCGCACATGGCCGTTGCGTTGCAACACCCAGGCGGCTGCGCCCATGAATACCAGTGCGTGGCTATACAGCACGGCTTCCTGCAGGGCGGTGGCGCCGATGCCGAAGCCGTAACGCAGGACCACCACGATGGCGGTGCCCAGCACCAGAAACAAGGTCAGCCAGGCGCAGGCCTTGCCGAAACGGGCGTTGAATGAATCAATCAGATGAGCAAGGCCGAGCAGCAGAGGAGGTTTATCGGACATTATGAGTCCTTATGGTTATGGGCTTTGTGGGCAGGCAGGCCGGCGATTCTAGGCAGGCCCGGGCACGTGCGGCAATGGCACTACAACTTTAGTCGTATCCGCTAGGCTTGAGAGTCACTTACCCCTATGTTACTCAGGCGCGGTGGGTCCGCAGCGATCCTGTGGTCAGACCACTACAACAATAAAGGAGCTTTGCATGAAACGTCGTCAAATTCTCGCAGCAGCAGGCGTAGGCCTTGCAGCCACGGCACTGGCCGGTTGCAAACAAGAGGCTGAAACCGCTGGTAAGCCCCAAGAAGGCGCGAGCAGCCAAACCTTCAACTGGAAAATGGTCACCTCCTGGCCGAAGAACTTCCCCGGCGTAGGTGTCGGCGCTGAGCGCTTCGCCAAGCTGGTTGAAGAAATGAGTAACGGCCGCTTGAAGGTCAAGGTCTATGCCGCTGGAGAGCTGGTGCCGGCGCTGGAAGTATTCGATGCAGTAAGCCGCGGCACCGCCGAAATGGGCCACGGTGCGCCTTATTACTGGAAAGGCAAAGTGCCGGCCGCACAGTTTTTCTGCGCCCTGCCATTTGGCCCCAATGCCCAGGAAATGAATGCCTGGCTGCACAAGGGCGGCGGTATGCAGCTGTGGGAAGAAACCTACAAGCCGTTCGGCGTACTGCCGATGGCCTGTGGCGCGACGGGCGTGCAAACCGCGGGTTGGTTCAACAAGGAAATCAACGGCGTCGCCGACTTCCAGGGCTTGAAGATGCGTACCCCAGGCCTGGGCGGCGAAGTGCTGACCAAGATGGGCGGTACTGTGGTCAACATGCCGGCCGGTGAGATCTTCACTGCGCTGCAAACTGGTGCTATCGATGCCACCGAGTGGATCGGCCCATACAACGACCAGGCCCTGGGCCTGCACAAAGCCGCCAAGTACTACTACACCCCGGGCTGGCAAGAGCCGAACGTCACCTTCGAGCTGGATATCAACATCAAGGCATGGGAAACCCTGCCGGCTGATCTGCAAGCTATCGTCCGCGCCGCTGCTCGCGAAGTGAATGGCGACATGCTCGACGATTACAACGCGAAGAACATGGAAGCCCTGGAGCAGCTCAAAGGCGAGGGCGTGGAAGTACGCCGTCTGCCAGATGAAGTGCTGGCCAAACTCAAGGAAGTGGCCGCCGAAGTGGTCGACGCCAGCGCCGCCGCCGATCCGGTAGCGAGCAAGGTGTGGGCGCAGCAGAAGGCTTATCTGCAGCGTTTGTACGACTACGCCGAGCTGAACGAGAAGGACATCTACAACATCCGCGGCTGATTCTTAGCGCACAGCAAAACGCCGGCTATTCAGCCGGCGTTTTCGTTTGTGCGTCTGGTATTAGCGACGCGCAGGCACCGGGCGCGTACGGCCGCTGCCGTCAATGGCGACGAAGACGAAGACTGCCTCGGTGACCTTGCGCCATTCGCTGGACAGCGGATCGTCGCTCCACACCTCGACCAGCATCTGGATCGAGCTGCGGCCCACTTCCACGGTTTGCGTATAGAAGGACAGTTGCGCGCCAACCGCCACCGGCACCAGAAAGGCCATGCGATCGATAGCCACCGTGGCTACTCGCCCGCCGGCAACCTTGCAGGCCATGGCCGTGCCGGCCAGGTCCATCTGAGACACCAACCAGCCGCCATAGATATCGCCGAAACCATTGGTTTCACGCGGCAGCGCGGTGATTTGCAAAGCCAGGTCGCCTTGCGGGATAGGGTCTTCCTGTTCGAAATCGTGCATCGGATAGGCTCGCGGCGCGGTTGTTTTTATTGGCGCAGTGCGGGGCTTGGCGGTGGCGGCGAGTCAGGCTCTGCGGCTATCGCGGGTCGGCCCAGCAGGCCCGCGGGAGTGCGGGCGCAGCGAGTATAGCGACTCAGCAGTCGCAGGGCGACCATGGCACTTGGCCGCCTGGGCGTAGCGCGTCAGTGCATCGACTGCGGCAAAATTTCAGCAGCGTTCATCTAACTGTCACATTGCATACATACAGTCGTCATGCGGCCTACAGATACTTGGCCCCGTTCAATCCAACACTAGTTTGCTAGGAGTAAGGCATGAAACTTAAGCGTTTGATGGCGGCCATGACTTTTGTCGCCGCTGGCGTGGCTACCGCCACTGCGGTTGCTGCTGTCGATCCGGCTCTGCCGAGCTACACCAAAACTTCCGGCGTATCGGGCAACCTGTCCAGCGTTGGTTCCGACTCCCTGGCCAACCTGATGACTCTGTGGGCTGAAGAGTTCAAAAAGGAATACCCGAACGTCAACATCCAGATCCAGGCCGCCGGCTCGAGCACTGCGCCGCCCGCTCTGACTGAAGGCACCGCTAGCATGGGCCCGATGAGCCGTGCGATGAAGGATGCCGAGATTCAGGCCTTCGAAGAGAAATACGGCTACAAGCCGACTGCCGTACCGGTGGCTATCGACGCCCTGGCAGTATTCGTACACAAAGATAACCCGATCAAGTCGCTGGACATGGCTCAGGTTGACGCGATCTTCTCCAGCACTCGCCTGTGCGGTGGCGCTACCGATATCAAAACCTGGGGCGACGTGGGTATGACTGGCGAGTGGGCTGCCAAGCCGATTCAGCTGTTCGGTCGTAACTCGGTATCCGGCACTTACGGTTACTTCAAAGAAGAAGCCCTGTGCAAAGGTGACTTCAAGGCTAACGTCAACGAGCAGCCGGGTTCGGCTTCCGTGGTGCAGTCGATCTCCAGCACCATCAACGCCATCGGTTACTCGGGTATCGGCTACAAGACTTCCAGCGTGAAGACTGTGCCACTGTCGAAGAAAGGCGGCGAAGCCTTTGACGCCAACGAAGAAAACGCCCTGGCTGGCAAGTTCCCGCTGGCTCGCTTCTTCTACGTTTACGTCAACAAAGCACCGAACAAGCCGCTGAGCCCGCTGGATGCTGAGTTCATCAAGCTGGTGCTGTCCAAGCAAGGCCAGGAAGTTGTCGTGAAAGACGGCTACATCCCGCTGCCGAGCAAAGTGGCTGCGAAAACCATGAAGGAACTGGGCCTGGAGTAATCCTGGTACAGGCAAGGACGCCTAAGTAAGTCGCACGCCCACCTTCGTTTACGACAGGTGGGCGTTGCTTTGTCAAAGCGCTGTAACTTTTCTGTCACATAGAGTGGCTAGAGTTAACGCCTCGTATAGCGACAGAACTCATTATGGCGCGCTCATGGCTGCGCAGAGACGCTCTTACCTATGAATGACTTGGCTAGTGAAACCATGACCGCCACCTCCAAATCCCTCGGGCTGGACTTCAACACCCCGGCCCTGCAGCGCAAGCGGCGTATCCGCGCGCTGAAAGATCGTTTCGCCCGCTGGGCAGTATCCATCGGTGGTATGGCCGTACTCGGTGCCATTACCCTGATCTTCTTCTACCTGGCCTACGTGGTGCTGCCGATGTTCCAGGGCGCAAGCCTGGAAACTCGCAAGCCGGTGCAGGTTGCCTGGTTGAATGAAGCAGCCGCGCCACTGCTGCTGACTCTTGAAGAACAGAACCAGATGGCAATGCGCCTGGACCAGAGCGGCAAGGTACAGTTCTTCGATGCGAAGAAGATGCAGCCGCTGAACAGCGTGCAACTGCCTATCCCGGCGGATGCGCGGATTGTTTCGGTCGGCCAGGACCAGCCAGGTAGCAACCGCGTTGCCCTGGGCCTATCCAACGGCCAGGTGCTGGTGTTCCAGCATGTCTACAAGCTCAGCTACCCGAATGATGTGCAAACCATTACGCCGAGCATCGAGTACCCGTTCGGCGAAGCGCCGATTGAGCTCGACCCTCAGGGCCGCGAGCTGGATCACATGGGCGTCAGCCTGAACAGCGGCACGCTAATGTTGGCGGGTTCCACCGGTACCGAGCTGCACGTGCTGAGCCTGGGCCGCGAAGAGAACATGATGACCGGCGAGGTGACCCTCAGTGAAGAGCGTGTCGCCCTGCCGCAGATTGCCGAGCCGATCAAGGCACTGATCATCGACCCGCGCCACCTGTGGCTGTATGTGGTCAATGGCCGCGCCACGGCCGATGTCTTCGATATGCGCAGCAACAGCCTGAACGGTCGTTACAAGCTGTTGGAGGACGGCAAGCTGGAAGTCAGCAACGCCACCTCGCTGCTCGGTGGTATCTCGCTGATGATCGGTGACACCAGCGGCGGCATCGCCCAGTGGTTTATGGTGCGCGAAGCAGACGGCAAGGCCGTGCTGAAGTCGATTCGCAGCTTCCAGCTGGCCGATAGCCCGATCATCCAGATTCTCCCGGAAGAGCGCCGCAAGGGCTTCTTTGCCTTGGACGCCAAAGGCAACCTGGGCATCTTCCACAGTACCGCGCACCGCACCCTGCTGGTTGAGCCCGTTGCGGATGGTAAGGCCCTGGCTGCTCTGTCGCCGCGCGCCAACCGCGTGTTGGTTGAGAGCGATGGCCAGCTGCAGCGTTTGATCATCGACAACCCGCACCCGGAAATCTCCTGGAGCTCGCTGTGGGGCAAGGTCTGGTACGAAAACTATGACGCGCCCGGCCACGTCTGGCAGTCGACGTCCGCCAGCACCGACAACGAACCCAAGCTGAGCCTCGCGCCGCTGGCCTTCGGTACGCTGAAAGCCGCGTTCTACGCCATGCTCCTGGCGGCTCCGCTGGCCATCGCGGCTGCGCTGTACACCGCCTACTTCATGGCCCCGGCGCTGCGTCGCAAGGTCAAGCCGGTGATCGAGCTGATGGAAGCGCTGCCAACGGTGATTCTCGGCTTCTTTGCCGGCCTGTTCCTCGCACCTTATGTGGAAGGCCATCTGCCGGGCATCTTCAGCCTGCTGATCTTTACCCCGATCGGCATTCTGCTGGCCGGTTACCTGTGGAGCCGTCTGCCGGAGTCGATCCGCCTGAGCGTGCCGGATGGCTGGGAGTCGGCGATGCTGATCCCGGTAATCCTGCTGGTGGGCTATGTGTCGCTGGCCATGAGCGGTCACGTGGAGAACTGGCTGTTCGACGGCAATATGCGTATGTGGTTGAGCAATGACCTGGGCATTCCGTTCGACCAGCGTAACGCTCTGGTCGTCGGCCTGGCGATGGGCTTTGCGGTGATCCCGACTATCTACTCGATTGCCGAAGACGCTGTGTTCAGCGTGCCGAAGAGCCTGACGTTCGGCTCCCTGGCCCTCGGTGCCACGCCGTGGCAGACCCTGACCCGCGTGGTGATTCTCACCGCCAGCCCAGGCATCTTCTCGGCGGTGATGATCGGCATGGGTCGCGCCGTTGGTGAAACCATGATCGTGCTGATGGCCACCGGCAACACCGCGATCATGGACATGAACATCTTCGAAGGCTTGCGCACCCTGGCCGCCAACGTGGCAGTAGAAATGCCCGAGTCGGAAGTCGGTGGTACTCACTACCGCGTGCTGTTCCTCTCGGCATTGGTGCTGCTGGCTTTCACTTTTGTCATGAACACCCTGGCGGAGCTGGTGCGCCAGCGTCTGCGCGTCAAGTACGCCTCGCTCTAAGGCTTGGGAAGGTATATGTCCGTGAAACAGAACAACCTGAAAACCTGGTTCAAGAGCGGTACGCCGTGGATCTGGATGAACGCCGGTGCAGTGTCGATTGCCGTGATCATGACCCTGGGTCTGATGATGGTGATCGCCGTGCGCGGCCTCGGCCACTTCTGGCCGGCCGATATCGTTGAAGCCGACTACCAGATCCCTGGTCAGGAAGCCCGGGTGATGGCCGGCGAGATCACCCAGATCGAAGAAGTGCCGCGTGCCCGTCTGGCTGCTTCCGGTTTGCCGGTGGAGGCTGAAGGCGGCGAATTCATGACTCGCGAGCTGTTCAAGGTGGGTAACCGCGATGTGTATGGCGCGGACTTCACCTGGGTGGTCGGCGAATGGCTGAGCAACCTGCGTACTCCGGAAAACCTCACGGCGCTGGAGCGCCGCGAGTGGGGAAACTTCTACGGTTACCTGGTCAACGTCAAGGAAGCCGGCGTGTTGGTCGCCGAGGGCGATGCCAGCTGGCCGGCACTGCAGGAGCGTATTGAGCGTGTCGAGCAGTTGCACACTCAGCTGGTTCGCCTGGAGAAGAAGGACATCGGGCGGATCAACGCCGGCCTGGAGCGCATCCGTCTGCAAACCCGCAAGCTGGAACTGCAGGGCAAGCTGGATGATGTTGCGCAGGCCGAACTGGACGCCGAGCGCGCGCAGTGGGATGCCGAATACAAGGTGCTGGAAACCGAGTTGATTGCCCTTAATCAGGCGTTCAATCGCGACAGCGTCACGCTGAAGACCGTTGATGGCCGCGAAGTGACCATCAGCATGGGCAAGGTGGTGCGCGCGTTCCAGCCGAATGCCATGGGCATGGGTGAAAAGCTCGGTTTCTACTTCGCCAAGCTGTGGGAATTCGTCAGCGACGACCCGCGTGAAGCCAACACTGAAGGCGGCATCTTCCCGGCGATTTTCGGCACCGTGATGATGACCCTGATCATGGCCGTGATCGTGACGCCGTTTGGCGTGGTGGCGGCCATCTACCTGCGTGAGTATGCCAAGCAGGGCCCGCTGACCCGGGTGATCCGTATCGCGGTAAACAACCTGGCGGGTGTTCCGGCCATCGTTTACGGGGTGTTCGGCCTGGGCTTCTTCGTCTACGTGCTGGGCGGCTCGCTGGACCGTATGTTCTTCCCCGAAGCCGCGCCGGCGCCAACCTTCGGTACGCCAGGCCTGCTCTGGGCCTCACTGACCCTGGCGATCCTCACCCTGCCGGTGGTGATCGTGGCCACCGAAGAAGGTCTGGCGCGTATTCCGCGTGCCGTGCGTGAAGGCTCCCTGGCCCTTGGCGCAACCAAAGTAGAAACCCTCTGGCGCGTGGTGTTGCCAATGGCCAGCCCGGCCATGATGACCGGCCTGATTCTCGCTGTGGCCCGCGCCGCCGGTGAAGTGGCGCCGCTGATGCTGGTGGGCGTGGTCAAGCTGGCCCCGAGCCTGCCGGTGGATGGCAACTACCCGTACCTGCACCTTGATCAGAAGATCATGCACCTGGGCTTCCACATCTACGACGTCGGCTTCCAGAGCCCCAACGTTGAGGCCGCGCGGCCGCTGGTTTATGCCACTGCGCTGCTGCTGGTGTTGGTCATTGTGGTGCTGAACATGGCGGCGGTTTATATCCGTAACCACCTGCGTGAGAAGTACAAGGCGCTGGATCACTAATCATTGCGCCACGGCCCACTGGCCGTGGCGGCTTAACGAATTTGTTAGCGTAGGGAGCATCCCATGCAGCACGAAGCACACACACACGGTATCGACATGGCGGCCCTCGGCCGCGACCGCCAGGGCTTGAACATGGCTAACGAACGCGTGGCCATCGACGTACCGGGTTTGAACCTGTACTACGGCGAGAAGCAGGCGCTGTTCGACGTCAAGATGACTATCCCCAATCAGCGTGTGACGGCGTTTATCGGCCCGTCTGGTTGCGGTAAATCGACCCTGCTACGCACTTTCAACCGGATGAATGATTTGGTTGACGGCTGCCGTGTAGAAGGCGAAATCAACCTCGACGGCAAGAATATCTACCGTAAAGGCGAAGACGTGGCTGAGCTGCGTCGCCGCGTCGGCATGGTGTTCCAGAAGCCCAACCCGTTCCCCAAGAGCATTTACGAGAACGTGGTTTACGGCCTGCGCATCCAGGGTATTAACCAGAAGCGCGTGCTCGATGAAGCCGTGGAGTGGGCACTGAAAAGCGCAGCACTGTGGGATGAGGTCAAGGACCGTCTGCACGAGTCGGCACTCGGCCTCTCCGGCGGTCAGCAGCAGCGTCTGGTGATCGCCCGTACTGTGGCTGTGCAGCCGGAAGTGCTGCTGCTCGACGAACCCTGCTCGGCCCTCGACCCGATCTCCACGCTGAAAGTCGAAGAGCTGATCTACGAACTGAAATCCAAGTACACCATCGTCATCGTTACCCACAACATGCAGCAGGCGGCGCGGGTCTCGGACTACACGGCGTTTATGTACATGGGCAAACTGATCGAGTTCGGTGATACCGATACACTGTTCACCAATCCGGACAAGAAGCAGACAGAGGACTACATCACCGGTCGTTACGGCTGATGGCAAGCCCATCCTAAGCAGAGACGCTATTCGGTTAATTCAAGGGTTTGCACATGATCAACAAAGAAAACCTTACCCAGCACATCTCCCAGCAGTTCAACGTCGAGCTGGAGGAGGTGCGCAGCCACCTGCTTGCGATGGGCGGCCTGGTCGAGAAGCAGGTTAACGACGCCGTTACCGCACTGATTGACGCCGACTCCGGTCTGGCCCAGCAGGTGCGCGAGATCGATGACCAGATCAACCAGATGGAACGCAATATCGACGAAGAATGCGTGCGCATTCTGGCGCGTCGTCAGCCAGCCGCGTCCGACCTGCGCCTGATCATCAGCATCTCCAAATCGGTGATCGATCTCGAGCGTATCGGCGACGAAGCCACCAAAATCGCCAAGCGGGCGATCCTGTTGTGCGAAGAGGGTGAAGCGCCGCGTGGCTACGTGGAAGTGCGTCATATCGGCGACCAAGTGCGCAAGATGGTGCAGGAGTCGTTGGATGCCTTTGCCCGCTTCGACGCTGACCTGGCGTTGTCTGTGGCCCAGTACGACAAGACAGTCGACCGCGAATACAAGACCGCTCTGCGTGAGCTGGTCACCTATATGATGGAAGATCCGCGTTCGATCGCACGCGTGCTCAACATCATCTGGGCGCTGCGCTCGCTGGAGCGCATCGGTGACCACGCCCGCAACATCGCCGAACTGGTTATCTACCTGGTGCGCGGCACCGACGTGAAGCACCTCGGCCTGACCCGCATGCAGGAAGAAGTGCAGGGCACCAAGAAGGACAGCTGAGTCGGCTGTTGCGGGCAGTGAACGCATTGCCCGATGGCCAAGATGCACCTGATCGCGACATTGGGTGCATTTCGGTTGGCCTTTGGCCAGTAGCCGTGACTATGCTT
Source organism: Pseudomonas sp. 9AZ (assembly GCF_902506525.1). Taxonomy (NCBI): domain Bacteria; kingdom Pseudomonadati; phylum Pseudomonadota; class Gammaproteobacteria; order Pseudomonadales; family Pseudomonadaceae; genus Pseudomonas; species Pseudomonas sp. 9AZ. The sequence goes on along the minus strand of NZ_LR733840.1, from coordinate 1,720,106 downwards.
ATGGCCATCAGAACAGGAGTGGCCGATGAGCAAAGTCAGCGTGCTGGTAGTGGACGACGCAACCTTTATCCGTGATTTGGTGAAAAAGGGTTTGCGCGACCACTTTCCAGGTATCCAGATCGAGGAAGCCGTGAATGGGCGCAAAGCCCTGCAGATGCTGACGCGTCAGCCGGTTGACTTGATTCTGTGCGACTGGGAAATGCCGGAAATGTCCGGCCTGGAACTGCTCACCTGGTGCCGCGAGCAAGATGCTCTGAAGATCGTCCCGTTTATCATGGTCACCAGTCGCGGTGACAAAGAGAACGTGGTGCAGGCGATTCAAGCTGGCGTTTCCGATTTCATCGGTAAGCCCTTTTCCAACGAGCAGCTGATCACCAAGGTGAAGAAGGCCCTGAGCCGGGCTGGCAAGTTGCAGGCATTGGTGTCCAGTGCCCCACCGAAAATGCTCAGCAGCGGTGCCTTCGCCAACGATTCGTTGTCCGCACTGACTGGCGGTAAAGCCGATACCGTCAAACCCGCCGCCGTGCAAGCCGCTGCTGCCTTTGCCAGTAAACCCGCCGCCAAGGCACCTGCTACCAGCGCACCCAGCGGGCGCGGGCAGGGCCAACTGCGGTTACCCGGTGGCGCCACCATGTCCTGCGTGATCAAGGCCCTGAGCCTCAAGGAAGCACTGTTGGTGGTTAAACGCACCGAGGAGCTGCCGCAGGTGCTCGACAGTGCGGTGCTAGATCTGGAGCAGGGCGACGCGGCGGAAACCGCTCGGCTCAACGGCTACTTGCATGCCGTGGCGGCCTTCGAGCCGAAGCCAGACAGCGAGTGGCTGCAACTGACCTTCAGATTCGTCGACCGCGACCCGCAGAAGCTCGACTACATCTCCCGGCTGATCGCCCGGGGAACTGCGCAGAAGCATTTCAGCCCCGGCGCCTGAGCAGGCTACCCCGCCGTTGCATGCGAGATGGCTCACAACCCTGGCGCGCCGGTTCGCGTCGCATGGGTTCGGCTGCTAATCTGATTGGCCCGGACAGACAAATCATAAGATCCGAGTCGTTATGCTAGGGCGTCTGATACTTCTCTGCAGTTTGTTGACCCTTGCCGGCCAGGCAGCGGCGTTGACTATTTACAAGTACACCGATGCTAACGGCGTGGTCACCTATACCGACCAAGCCGCGCCTGGTGCGCAGGTGTTCGTGTTTCGCGACCGTATGGTTGAGCGCCTGGACAATCAGGTAAAGCTGGAAACCAAGAAACATGAGGCTGGTGAAACCCTGTTGGTGCGCAATGACCTGCACGCCCCGGTGCAGATTGAACTGCGCCTGGAAGCTACGGATAACGTCACCGGCGTGCCAGACAAGCCGATTAGCTGGGTATTACCGCCGCGCAGCAATATCCGTTTGGCCACCCTGGCCCCGCGTGATGCCAGCAAACCCATGCGGTATACCCCCAAGTTGCGTTATGCGATGGGCGACCCGCGCCTGCTGCCGACGCAGAAAAGCTACCCACTGCCGTGGCGTGGTGGGCCGTTCCGTCTGACTCAAGGGGCTAACGGCCAGTACAGCCACTTCACCCCCAAAGGCCGTTACGCCATGGATATCGCCATGCCCGAGGGCACGCCGATTGTTGCGGCACGCGGTGGCATCGTGGTGAAAACCGAGAATCAGCAAAGTGGGCGCGGCAACAACCCGTCTGGCAACTATGTGCGGATTCTCCACGACGACGGCACCATGGGGGTTTACCTGCACTTGATGCAGGGGTCGGTGGCCGTCAGTGAAGGTGCTCGTGTGCGTGCTGGCAGCCTGCTCGCGCGTTCGGGCAACACGGGCAATAGCACCGGGCCGCATCTGCACTTCGTGGTGCAGCGCAACGTTGGCTTGGCGTTGGAGTCGATCCCGTTCAACTTCGCTCAGCCGGTCAACAGCCTGCCTAATTTCGCCGTCGGCGGCGAGTAAGAACCTGCAACGATCTGCTGCGCTTCGGCCTTACTGGGTTAAAAACAGGCTCGGCAAGCCGCTTACGGCCAACGCGCTTTTGCGCGACCCGAATGGCGAGCGGAATGAGTAATGCTCGTGTACAAAAGCACACTCGCGTGCGAGCCCAGTCCGCTTCCTCGCTGTCTTGACAAGCCGAAGGCTGTTCCTAGGTAGCGCCGTGTAGGACTCTAGCTCGCGAGATCGTAAACACGTTCTACGGCAGTCTGTCCCTCAATCCAGCTTAAGCACCTTGGCCAGCACGATCTTCGGGCCTTTCATCTTCTTGACGATGATGCGCAGGCCGTCGACTTCCAGTACTTCCTCTTCCTCGGGCATGCGCTTGAGGGTGTCGTAAATCAGCCCGGCGAGGGTTTCCGCTTCGACGTGATCGAGGTCGACGCCGAGCAGGCGTTCGACTTTGGCCAGTGGCGTGTCGCCGCGTACCAGCAGTTTCCCCGGCTGGTACGCGAGAATGCCGCGCTCGGCTTTGCGGTGTTCATCCTGAATGTCGCCCACCAGGGCTTCCAGTACGTCTTCCATGGTCAAGTAGCCGATTACCTTGCCGTCGGCTTCTTCGACTAAGGCGAAGTGCGAACCACCCATGCGGAATTGTTCTAGCAGGCTGGACAGCGGCATGTGCCGGCCGACGCGTTCAACAGGGTGCATCAGGTCAGCCAGTTTCAGTGCCGAGGGCAGCATCTCCAGCAGCGACAGGTGCAGCAGCAAGTCCTTGATGTGCAATACGCCAACGTACTCGCCACTGATATCGTCGTAGACCGGGTAGCGGCTGTACTTGTGCCGACGAAACACGCTGAACACTTCATCCAACGCGGCTGTCAGCGGCAGGGACACTAAGTCCTCGCGGGAGTTGGCCCAGTCGACCACCTCCAGTTCGCCCAGCTCCACGGCCGAGGCCAGCACACGCATGTCCTGGTCGCTGGGGTCGCTGGCGCGGCTGGAATGGAGGATCAGCTTGAGTTCGTCGCGGCTGTAGTGGTGCTCATGATGCGGCCCCGGCTCGCCCTGGCCGGCCACGCGCAGAATGGCGTTGGCGCTGGCGTTGAGCAGGAAGATCGCCGGGTACATGGCCCAGTAGAACATGTACAACGGCGCGGCCGTCCACAGCGACAGCAACTCGGGTTTGCGGATAGCCCAGGACTTGGGGGCTAGCTCGCCGACCACGATATGCAGGTAGGAAATGATAAAGAACGCGGTAAAGAAGGCGATGCCATGTATCAGCTTCGGCGATTCGATGCCGATACCCGCCAGCAGTGGTTCGAGCAGGTGAGCAAAGGCCGGTTCGCCGACCCAGCCGAGGCCGAGGGAAGCCAGGGTGATACCCAGCTGACAGGCTGAGAGGTAGGCGTCGAGCTGGTTGTGTACGGTGCGCAGAATATGCCCGCGCCAGCCATTTTTTTCCGCCAGGGCGTCAACCTTGGTGGCGCGCAGTTTGACGATGGCGAACTCGGCGGCAACGAAGAAGCCGTTGAGCAGCACCAGAAACAGAGCGAATAGAACGAGGCCGAAATCGGCGAAATAGTTGCTGGCGACGTAACTCGTGGAGGGGTCCATAAAGGGTTCGGGTAGTGAATGACCGCTAAAGGGTGGGGGCTGACAGCTGGCTTTGCAAGTGGGGCGCGGTTACTGGCCGCGCCGTACCACTTGCAGCGTCGGGAAGTGGCAGGTGAAGGTGCTGCCTTTGCCCAGGGTGCTGGCGATATCCAGGCGCGCGCGGTGGCGCAGCAGCACATGCTTGACGATGGCCAGGCCAAGCCCGGTGCCACCGGTGTTGCTGGCACGGCTGGAGTCGACCCGGTAGAAGCGCTCGGTCAGGCGCGGCAGATGCTTGGCCTCGATACCCAGACCGCTGTCCTGCACGCTGAGGTGCGCGCCCTGTTCATCGCCCCACCAGCGAATCTGGATGCTGCCTTCGTCCGGGGTGTATTTCACGGCGTTGAACACCAGGTTGGAGAAGGCGCTGCGCAGCTCAGTTTCGCTGCCCTTAAGCTTGAGGTGCGGGTCTGCTTCTAGGCTGATGCGATGGTGGCGCTCGCCGGATAGCGCCTGGGCATCGTTCTTGATGCTCAGCAGCAGCAGGTCGACGGCCACTGGTTGATTGTCCGAGGGGTAATCGGTGGCTTCCAGCTTGGCCAGCAACAGCAGATCATTCAGCAGATTCTGCATGCGTCCGCCTTGCTGCTGCATCTGCTGCAGGGCGCGCAGCCAGCGCGGATTCACGTCCTCGACGTTATCCAACAGCGTTTCCAGGTAGCCGCTGATCACCGTCAGCGGGGTGCGCAGCTCGTGGGAGACGTTGGCGACGAAGTCTTTACGCATCTGCTCCAGCTGAAACAGGCGGGTGATGTCGCGTACCAGCATCAGGTGTTCGCGGTTGCCGTACTGGGTGATGTGGAATTGCAGGCGCAGGCGGTCGCTGACTGGTGAGGGCAGCTCCAGCGGCTCGTTGTAATTGTGGTTCTCGAAATATTCGATAAAGCGCGGGTCGCGTACCAGGTTGGTGATCTGCTGGCCGCTGTCCTGTGGAGTTTTCAGGCCCAGCAGTTTCTCGGCGGCGATGTTCCACCATTCTAGGTTGCCATCGCGGTCGAGCATGATCACCGCATCTTTAAGCGCAGCGGTGGACTCCTGGACGCGGTCGATCACTGCCTGCAGGCGGCCACGGACTTTCTGGTCGCGGCGCTGCAGGTGGTAGATGCTGTCGAACACTTCGCCCCACAGGCCGTAGCCATCGGGCGGCGCTTCGTCACCCTGGCGGGTGCGCAGCCATTTGTGCAGACGTAGCAGTTGTTGCAAGTGCCAGCCAAGGTAGCCGGCCAGGCCAATGACCAGTGCCCAGGCGTATTCGCCAGTGATCAGCCCCAGCAGCAGGCAGACACTGACCAGGAGCAACAAGCGACGTATCAGGGGGCCGCGCCAGTCTTGATTCAATTCGAGCTCATCCGCCAATCAATCCTTTTCACCGAGCGCTCATCGCGCCGGCAGGCCATCCTAACCGTGTTAGCTCTTGGTGGAGAAACGATAGCCGGTGCCGCGTACGGTTTGCACCAGGTTTTCGTAGGCTTCGCCGAGGGCTTTGCGCAGGCGACGGATATGCACATCGACGGTGCGCTCCTCCACATACACGTTACCGCCCCAGACTTGGTCCAGCAGCTGGCCACGGGTGTAGGCGCGCTCCTGGTGCGTCATAAAGAACTGCAGCAGGCGGTATTCGGTGGGACCCATCTCGGCCGGTTTACCGTCGATGGTGACGCGGTGGCTGACTGGGTCGAGCAGCAGGCCGCCGACTTCGATCGGCCCTTCACTGTCGGTCGGTCCAGCGCGGCGCAACACGGCTTTCAGGCGGGCGACCAGTTCGCGCGGCGAGAACGGCTTGGTGATGTAGTCGTCGGCGCCGACTTCCAGGCCCTGGATTTTGTTGTCCTCTTCGCCTTTGGCCGTAAGCATGATGATCGGGATGTCGCCGGTCAGCTCATCGCGCTTGAGGCGACGCGCCAGCTCAATGCCGCTGGTGCCGGGGAGCATCCAGTCGAGCAGAATCAAATCAGGTTTACGGTCGACGATGATGGCATGTGCCTGCTGGGTATTTTCCGCTTCCAGGCACTCGTAGCCGGCCATTTCCAGGGCCACGGCGATCATTTCACGGATCGGTGCTTCGTCATCGACGATCAGGATGTTCTTGCCAACCATGGGTCAAGCCTCGGGTCATCTCGCTGTAATGGGCTGCATTAGATAACGGAATTATTGCAGCGATATGACAGGCGCGCGGCAAAGCTTCTTTCTAGCCGCGCACAGCGTAGTCCACTACCAGGCCGATAAAGATCGCCAGGCCAGCCCAATGGTTGTGCAGAAAGGCATTGAAGCAGGCCATTGGCTTGCGGTTGTGGGTCTTGTGAAACTCCCAAGCAAAGCAGCCAGCGGCGACCAGTAGACCGAGGTGGAAGTACAAGCCCAGCTCGAAGCGCGCCGCCGCCAGCAGCAGGCAGAGCAGCGCCAGGCCCTGAAGGATGACGATGATCAGGCGGTCGGCATCGCCAAACAGAATGGCTGTGGAGCGTACGCCGATCTTCAGGTCATCCTCGCGGTCGGCCATGGCGTAGTAGGTGTCGTAGGCCACCGTCCATAGTAGGTTGGCGATATACAGCAGCCAGGCTTCCGGTGGCAGGCTGCCGGTTTCGGCAGTGAAAGCCATGGGCATGCCCCAGGAGAATGCCGCGCCCAACACCACCTGCGGGTAGAAGGTGTAGCGCTTCATAAAGGGGTAGCAGGCGGCCAGAGCCAGGCCGCCGAAGGACAGCCAGATGGTGGTGGCGTTGGTAAACAGCACCAGCACGAAGCTCAGCGCCACCAGCGCGGCGAATAGGATCAGCGCTTCACGCGGCTTGACCCTGCCACTGGCCAGCGGCCGCGCCTTGGTGCGGCTGACGTGGCCGTCGAAGTTGCGGTCGGCGTAATCGTTGATCACGCAGCCAGCAGCGCGCATCAGAATCACCCCGAACACGAAGATCAGCAGGTTCTTCACGCTCGGCACGCCTTCGGCAGCAACCCACAGCGCCCAGAGCGTTGGCCACAGCAGCAGGTAGATGCCGATGGGCTTGTCCAGGCGCATCAGCTGGATAAAGTCCCAGGCGCGTGGGTGCAGGCGATTAAGTGAATGCAGCAGGCGGGTATACATCGAGCGCGTCTCCATGCGAGGTGCGGCTGATTATACGGAGGGAGTAGGGCGGATCACGCTTTATCGATCCGCCCTAGTGCTGCTAGGTGGAGGTAAAAACGACACCCACTCTACGGCGTGTCGATCTCGGCGGCCTGCCAGAATGCGGGTAAGAACACCTCGGCCACCAGCACCCCCAGTGCGCCGCGGCTAAAGCACGAGCGCCGCGCCCACAGGCGCTCGCTGCAGGCGTCTGCTGGCAGCCACTGCGCCGGATAGCGGCACACCTGCAATTCACCACGCTCAAAGGCGCGGTCGCTGAACAGCAATTCACCCAGCGAGCGGCTGCCGAGTTGATCCAGCGCCAAACCGGAGCCTTCCAGTACGCTGCGCGCCGCCACGCTGCGGGCGAATACCCAGGGCTGGCCGTGACCGCGCAGATACACTTCGCGCACCCAGCCCTGGCTGCCGTTGACCACGCCCAGCGCGTTGCATTCATCGCTGCGCAGGCGCTGCCAGCCTTCCTGCAGCGGGGTGACGCTGAAACTATCGGCCGACAGGACGGTGAGCCGCCGCGTCAGCGAATCCTCATTGAATAGCCAGTCGCGCAGCGCAGCAGTGGGCGCAGGGTGCAGTTGGCTGGCAGTCAGCCAGCGCGGCGGGTGGGCGAGGGCGGCGTGGGGCACGAGCGGTTTCACCGTAGGCAGAGGCGCGCGAGTCTAGCATGGGCCTTACGCTTGGATAGATGACGTAAGGCGCGGCGATTGGCCGCTAAGCCGGGCACAACCCGACTTTGGTTGGCCTCAATGACGCGCTATTCATCGCCCGCCGGCTTGGCGCACCTGCGCATATACGGTAGTTTCCCCGGCGCAATAGCCGTGTGATCCACCTGAGGTAGTTATGAAGAAGTGGCAATGTGTGGTCTGTGGACTGATTTACGATGAGAGCCAAGGCTGGCCTGATGACGGTATCGCCGCCGGGACACTCTGGCAGGATGTCCCGGAAGACTGGCTGTGCCCTGACTGTGGCGTGGGTAAATTGGATTTCGAAATGATCGAAATCGGTTGAGTCCAGGCTGTGACAAGCGGCGACCCAAGGGTCGCCGTTTTGTTTAGTGAGTGCGCATACTAAACCCTCGAACGAGCTGAGTAAGCGCGAGGTGGTTATGCGCAAGTGGCAGTGTGTGGTGTGCGGTTTTATCTATGACGAAGCCCTCGGCCTGCCCGATGAAGGCATCGCCCCGGGCACGGCGTGGGAAGATATTCCCGCCGATTGGTTGTGCCCCGATTGCGGCGTCGGCAAGCTGGATTTCGAGATGATCGAAATCGTCTGAGCCGCGCCAGCCCTGAAATCTATTACGGCCGCCGCAATGCGCGGCCTGTGTGAGGAATGCAGCATGAGTGCACCTGTCGTCATCGTCGGCACCGGCTTGGCCGGCTACAACCTGGCCCGTGAATTCCGCAAGCTGGACAGCGAGACCCCGCTGCTGCTGATCACCGCTGATGACGGGCGCTCGTATTCCAAACCGATGCTTTCCACCGGCTTTGCCAAAAACAAGGATGCCGATGGCCTGAGTATGGCCGAGCCGGGCGCCATGGCGGATCAGCTCAACGCGGAAATTCGCACCCACACCCGCATCAGCGGCATTGACCCTGGCCACAAGCAGCTGTGGATTGGCGAAGAGGCTGTGCCTTATCGCGACCTTATCCTGGCTTGGGGTGCCGAGGTGATTCGTGTGCCGGTGGAAGGTGATGCCGACGATGCGATCTTCTCGATCAATGACCTGGAAGACTATGCACGCTTTCGTTCGGCCGCCGCCGGTAAACAGCGGATTCTGCTGTTGGGTGCCGGGCTGATTGGCTGCGAGTTTGCCAATGACCTGAGCCTGGGCGGCTACCAGGTCGAACTGGTCGCACCCTGCGAACAGGTGATGCCCGGTTTGTTGCATCCAGCTGCCGCCGCCGCAGTTCAAGCGGGTCTGGAAGGGCTGGGCGCGCGCTTTCACCTCGGGCCGGTGTTGGCCAGTCTCAATCACAAAGGTGATGCACTGGAAGCGCACCTGTCCGACGGCACGCTGATTGAGTGCGATCTGGTGCTTTCGGCTGTGGGCTTGCGTCCACGTATCGAGCTGGCGGCAGCGGCTGGGCTGGCGGTCAATCGCGGGGTGGTAGTCGACCGCCAGCTGCGCACCTCGCACGCCAATATCTACGCCCTGGGTGATTGCGCCGAAGTCGATGGCATCAACCTGCTCTACGTTATGCCGCTGATGACCGGTGCCCGTGCACTGGCGCAAACCTTGGCCGGTACCCCTACGGCAGTCAGCTACGGGCCGATGCCAGTAACGGTAAAAACTCCGGTCTGTCCGCTGGTGGTCTCGCCGCCACCGCGCGGCCTGCAAGGCGAGTGGAGCGTTGAGGGCAGCGGCGCTGATATCAAGGCGCTGTGCCATGACATCAGCGGTGCGCTACTGGGCTACGCCCTTACCGGTACGGCCGTGCAGGACAAATTGGCGTTGAATAAGCTGCTGCCTGCGCTTTTGGCCTGAATGACGGTCGTTCTGTCGGATATGCCACAAAATTGCCCGGTTTAACTGTCGGACAAGACTGGCGCAGGGCTGGATGGCATGCCATCCTCCCTCAGTCTGCCGCAGCCTAGAGCTGTTGCCGCGCCTTGGTATCTGCTCGCGCAGAGCAGCCCGGACACAACAACAAAAAACCGTAAAGAGGCATTTATGCGTAAACCGGAACTCGCCGCCGCCATCGCCGATAAGGCGGATCTGACCAAAGATCAGGCAAACCGTGTACTTAACGCCGTACTCGAAGAAATCACCAATGCACTGAACCGCAAGGACAGCGTCACATTGGTCGGCTTCGGTACCTTCGTGCAACGCCACCGTGGTGCTCGCACCGGTAAAAATCCGCAAACCGGCGAGCCGGTGAAGATCAAGGCCAGCAACACCGTCGCCTTCAAACCGGGCAAGTCCCTGAAAGATGCGGTTAACTGAGTCCTCAGCCCGGAGCCTTCGGCTCCGGGTCGCTCCTACCGGCTGGCGTGCTCACGCCCTTCTTTCAGCCGGATGTAGTCCCCGCTGCAAACCGCTACAATGCGCCGCCTTTTCCCTACCCTTTGCGAGGCCTTGCGCATGAAATTTCGTTTTCTTCTGTGGATGCTGGGCCGCCTGATGGCCAAGGCAAGCCGTGAAAACCCGGCATTCCAGCAGCAGTTGGTCGATCGCAACATGGTGTTCCAACTGCATACTTTGGATGGCAAAGTTGCCCGTCACTTCATCGTCAAAGATCAGCGCATCACTAGCAAGCGCGGTACGGCCACTGAGCCGGCTTTCGCCCTGGGCTTCAAGGATGCTGCCTATGGTTTCGCTACCATGAGCGCAAAGAACAAGCAGCTGGCGTTTATGCAGGGCATCCAGAACAAGGACATCCAAATCCAGGGCAATCCGGCGCTGGTCATCTGGTTCCAGGGCCTGACCAAATACCTGATGCCGAAGAAGAAAGACGCGGCTAAAAAAGCTGCCTGAGGCTTATCTGCGCGCGCCAGGGCTGGCCGGCGCGCGCTGCTTTCGCTAGGCTGGATACAGCCATCGTGAGAGTTTGCCCATGCGTTTGTTGCTGAGTGCCCTGCTGTTTTCCACCTCCCTTGCCCATGCTACGCCTCCCAAAGCCGAAGCTTTTGCGCCGTTATTCGAGCTGGCAGGCATCCGTTTGCTCTGCGAGCAGAGCGCGCCGCTGGTGCAACGCGGGCTGAGCGATAAACAGCAAGCGCAGTTGGCCAAGGTGTTTGCCGCCGATGGCCTGTGCCTGGACCTGGCCAAGAAGCTGACCGGTAAACTCGATCAAGCCCAGTTGGTTAAGGCCAAGAGCCTGCTGGAAAGCCCGCTGGCGCAGGGCTTTACCGCCGCCGAACGCTCGGTTGGTGAAGGCGGCGCGGAAGGCCTGGCGGCTTACCGCAAACAGCTGGGCGAGCGCCCGCCGCGTGAGGAGCGTCTTGCCTTGGTCCGTCGCCTGGATGCTGCCGCACACACCACGACCCTGGCCACCCTGTTACGCTATGAAGTCGGCAAAACCCAGGCGTTTCTGGCGTTGCAGGGGCGTGGCGAAAGCATCGACGAAAAAGCGCTGAGCACTCAAACCAAGGCCCAGGAAGACGCGCTGCGGGCTTCCAGCGCTCAAGCGGTGGAGTCCTTTATGCTGTATGCCTACCGGCAGATGCCCAGTGAAAAGCTGGCCGAATATGCCGCCCTGTATGAGCAGCCAGCCGTAGCGCAGTTGCTCGATAGCAGTGTGCAGGTGCTGCCGGAGTTGTTTGCCGCGCGGCGCGCGCAGCTGAAGAAATAGTTAGCCGACAGCGATGAAAAAGGGGCCCGTGGGCCCCTTTTTCTGTTCAGCCCGCTTTAGTTCGCAGGGTGAAATTGCGCGGCCAGTTCGCGCAGCGCGACTTCGGCGGCCAGCACCTTGCTCACGGCGTCTTCGGCTTTTTCCCGGCTAATGCCTAGGTTGTCGAACAGGCTTTGTGGAATCTCGCTCTGCGGGCCGGCACCGATACCCCGATTACGCAGCAGGCTGACCGACAGGCACACCAAGTTCGGGTAGGTGGCGTGGGGGCCGGTATATTCCGGGTCATGCTGGAAGCGCAGGGCGCTGGCCAGTTCTTCCGGCATATCCCAGTAACGCATCAGCCAGGCGCCAATCTGTTCGCGGCTGATACCGAGCAGGTGTTGCTCGATATAGCTGTGCGACAGGTGCGGGTTGACCTCCAGGTGCCGGCATATCAGCGAGAAGTGCGGCGGAAACACATGTGCCAGCACCAGATACCCGAAGTTATGCAGCAGGCCGGCAAGGTAGGTCAGGCCGGCTTCCGGGCGCTGCGCGCGCGGGATGGCGCGGGTTAGGCCTTCGATTACGGCTGCGCTGTAGATCGCCTGTTGCCAGTAAGGCGTCGCGTGCTGTGGTTGATCTTTGGGCAGGCTCAGGGTTTTGCCCAGCGCCAGGCCGAGGGCCAGGTTGATCACCAGATCAAAGCCCAGAACACGGACAATGGCATCTTCCACCGAGCGGATCTTACCGGGGGCGGCGTAATAAGGTGAGGCGGCCCAGCTGACCACCTGGGCGGCCAGGGCTGGATCGGTTTCGACAACGCCGGTGATGTCATCGACCGTGGCTTCCGGGTCGACGCGCAGTTTGATGATTTTTTGCGCAGTTTCCGGCAGGGGGGGGATTTCGATGGTTTCTTCCAGGCGCTGCTGGATGCGCCGGGCAGTAAAGGCTTGCACCGCCAGGGTGATTTCCGCGCGGTCGTCGTCTGGGCGGTCGAGGTTCAGGCGGATATTGCTCAGCGGCTCACCAAAGCGTGCGGCGCTGGCTTTGCTCAGCAGGCTTTTGAACGCATCAATGGCCAGTTCCAGCAGCACACCAGGCTGGCCCGACTCGATGTACAGGCTTGGCACGTCCAGCAGGCGTTCGTCATACAGGCACGGCGAGCTGGTCAAAGGCGGTAGGCCGGGTAGCACTTTCAGGTTGTGCTTGCCGAGCATCCGCTCCAGGCGCTCCGGCTTGACGGCCGTTAGCTGGCGGCCGGTCAGTTCAGTCAGGCGGTTGAGGTCGAGTAGCTGACTCTGTGGATAGAGCACCAGCAGGGCGCCCACTGCGTCATCCAGCAACACCGCCTGAAGCCGCTGTGCGACCGCCAGACCGGGTAGATCACGGCAGACTTGATAGGGCAGGCCGAGCTTTTCCAGCAACTGCAGAATCACCGCTGGCGGGCGCAGAGCGGTCTCGGGAGCAAGGGCAAGTTCGGTCATGACGGTATCCAGCAGAAGTAGCAATACCCCGAGTATATACAGCGGGATCAGGAAAATGCGGCGCAGACGACAGTTGTGCTGTTTGGGGCTGTTGGCGTTTCGTTAGCGGCCGCGCTGGAGTCTGTTTTAGCACGAGGCAAGGCACGAGACACGAAGTATGGTGTGCCAAATGAGTGTCGAGAAACGCAGCATCGCGCTAAAACAGATCCCGCCCTTCGGGTTGCGCGAAAAATCTCGCCATGCGCTGTTGGAGGACTTGGCAAGGCAACACCATTACCTGCGTCCTCCGTCTTGCCTGGCGAGATTTTGCACAGCAACGCAGCTTGCGAACGAAACGCCAGCAGACTCTCGCTCACACTTGTCCGTATTGTTGGCCATGCCGTAGCCAGCGTTCAAGTAGCGGGCTGACATGCTGCGGCCAGTGTTCCAGCAGGGTTTGCGCGGCATCGCGCACTGCTGGAAGCAAGTCGGCATCACGCATCAGGTCGGCGACTTTGAACTGCAGCAAGCCGGTCTGGCGAGTACCGAGCATTTCACCGGGCCCGCGCAATTCCAGATCCTTTTCGGCAATCACGAAGCCATCGCAGGTCTCGCGCATGATGGCCAGCCGTTCGCGCCCCAGCTGTGACAATGGCGGGTGATAGAGCAGCAGGCAATGGCTGGCAGCGCTGCCGCGCCCGACCCGGCCGCGCAGCTGATGCAGCTGAGCCAGGCCCAGGCGCTCCGGATTCTCGATGATCATCAGGCTGGCATTGGGTACGTCGACGCCGACTTCGATCACGGTAGTGGCGACCAACAGCTGCAGCCGACCCTGCTTGAACTGGTCCATCACCGCGGCTTTTTCTGCCGGTTTCATGCGCCCGTGAATCAAGCCCACATTCAGCCCGCCGAGCGCCGCCGATAAATCCTCGAAGGTGGTTTCCGCGGCCTGGCAGGTCAGCTCTTCAGATTCCTCGATCAGCGTGCAGACCCAATACGCCTGGCGCCCTTCGTTGCATGCCAGACGCACACGCTCGACCACTTCCAGGCGGCGACTGTCGGCGATGACCAGGGTGTTAACGGGTGTTCGGCCGGGTGGCAGTTCATCAAGGATCGACGTGTCGAGGTCAGCGTAAGCGCTCATCGCCAGGGTTCGTGGGATCGGCGTGGCGGTCATGATCAGTTGGTGCGGGCACATACGCCCGCCGATGCCTTTCTGTCGCAGGGCCAGGCGCTGTTGCACGCCAAAGCGGTGCTGTTCATCGATGATCACCAGCGCCAGTTTGGCAAAGCGCACTTCCTCCTGAAACAGCGCGTGGGTGCCCACCACCATTGGGGCGCCGCCAGCAATCTGCTCCAGGGCGCTGGCGCGGGCCTTGCCCTTTAGCTTGCCGGCCAGCCAGGCGACTTCCAGACCCAGCGGCGCGAGCCATTTGCTGAAGTTGATGAAATGCTGCTCGGCAAGAATCTCGGTGGGGGCCATCAGCGCCACCTGATAGCCGGCCTCCAGTGCCTGCAGCGCGGCAAAAGCGGCGACCACGGTCTTGCCTGCGCCGACATCGCCTTGCACCAGGCGCAGCATAGGCTCGCTCTGGCTGAGGTCGTAGGCGATTTCCGCGCCGACCCGCTGTTGCGCACCGGTGGGGGTAAAACCCAGGTTGGCTAGGTACTGCTGCGGCAGGCGTTTCGCCAGCGGCAGCGCTGGAGCCTGCTGCGCGCGCACGCTTTCGCGCAGACGCTGTAGCGACAGTTGATGGGTCAGCAATTCCTCGAAGGCCAGGCGGTGCTGGGCCCAATGGCGGCCTTCGGCGAGTTCTTCCTGGTCAGCATCCGGCGGAGGTCGATGCAAATAGCGAATGGCTTGATCGAGCGGGTTGAGCTGGTAATCGTCGGCCAGCTCGCGCGGCAGCCAATCCGGCAGGCTGTGCGGGCCGAGGCGCGCCAGAGCTTGTTCACTGAGCTGACGCAGGCGTTGCTGGGTTAGGCCTTCGGTGGTCGGGTAGATCGGCGTCAGGGTCTGTTCCACGGCAATCGGTTCGCTGCCGGACAGCGCGCGGTATTCCGGGTGATAGATTTCCAGGCCTGATGAGCCAGGCCGCACTTCACCGTAGCAGCGCACCTGTGTGCCGCGTTTAAGGCCTTCTTTCTGCGCCTGACTGAAGTGGTAGAAGCGCAAAGACAGGGTGCCGCTGCCGTCCTGCAGGCGTACCAGCAGGCTGCGGCGGCGGCCCATGACCACATCGGCGCCGGCGACGATGCCTTCTACCACGGCATCCTGACCTGGGCGCAGCGCGCCAATCGGCACGATGCGGGTGCGGTCCTGATAGCGCAGCGGCAGGTGGAACAGCACGTCCTGCAGGGTTTCCAGGCCAACCTTGGCGAGCTTTTCAGCCAGGGCAGCGCCCACGCCTTTCAGCGCGGTAACAGAAACCGCGGCCAATTCGGTCATGGCTTGTGTTAACTGCTCTTGGGCAGTGGTTTGGCCACCGAGCACAGGCGGATCGAATCGGTCAGGACTTCGATGGCATTCGGCCGTGGGAAACTGGCGCGCCAGGCGATGGCTACGGTGCGGAACGGTGTGGGCGGGCTGAGCGGGCGCACTTCGATTACCCCAGGGGCGTAATGATGGCTGTCGACAGCGGAGAACGGCAGGATCGACACGCCAAGGCCCGAGGCGACCATGTGGCGGATGGTTTCCAGCGAGCTGGATTCCACGGTGGTGTGCTTGGCACTGTCTTCACCGCCCTTGCGCAGGGTTGGGCAGGCTTCCAGCACCTGATCGCGGAAGCAGTGGCCTTCACCGAGCAACAGCAGGCTCTTGTCATTCAGCAGCTTGCTGTCGATGGTCTTCAGTTCCGCCCACGGATGGCCGGCGGGCAGCAGGGCATAAAAGGGTTCGTCGTACAGCGGCTTGGTCAGCACATCGGCTTCGTGGAACGGCAAGGCGATGATGATCGCGTCCAGCTCACCGTTGCGCAGCTTGTCACGCAATACGTGGGTGAAGTTTTCTTCGATATACAGCGGCATCTGCGGCGCGACGCGGTGCAGCTGCGGAATCAGATGTGGAAACAGGTAAGGGCCGACGGTGTAAATCGCACCGATTTTCAGTGGCGCGGCCATCTGGTTCTTGCCAGCCTGGGCCAGTTCGCGAATGCCTTGGGCCTGTTCTAGCACCTTCTGCGCCTGGGTGACGATGCCTTCACCCACAGGCGTAAGGCGCACTGCGCTTTTGCTGCGTTCGAAGATCAGCACGCCGAGCTCATCTTCGAGTTTTTTCACCCCCACCGACAGCGTGGGTTGGCTGACGTGACAACGTTCGGCTGCACGGCCGAAATGTTGTTCCTGAGCGAGGGTGACTATGTAGCGCAGTTCGGTGAGGGTCATAGTCTTTATCCATTGAGATGCAGCCAAGCATAGCGGCTGTATTCAATCGAACCAACTGCTGATGCGGTTCAGCGCCCGTGGTTGATGTGTTGAGAGGGTTTTGGCGATTGGGTACGCATTTTTGTCGCTTTGTGAACAGAAAATAATTAGTTACTAAAACGTTGTGCGCATAGAATTGCGCCATACTTTGCGAGTGACCCGGTTTGGGGTCGCGTTCGCCATAATAAAATTTTACAAGCCGTTCCTTTTGCCTAAGGAGTACCGGCATGCCTGATGCGGTAACGACCATGTCCCATAACTGGGCTTTTGCTGTTTTCCTGCTCGGAGTCTTCGGGCTGATTGGCTTTATGCTTGGCCTTTCCAGCCTGCTGGGCAGCAAAGCCTGGGGCCGCAGCAAGAACGAACCCTTTGAGTCTGGCATGTTGCCCGTCGGCAGTGCGCGCTTGCGACTGTCAGCTAAATTCTATCTGGTCGCGATGCTCTTCGTGATCTTCGACGTCGAAGCCCTCTTTCTCTTCGCTTGGGCAGTTTCAGTGCGCGAAAGCGGCTGGGCTGGGCTAATCGAAGCTACAGTCTTTATAGCAATTCTGTTGGCAGGTCTTGTCTACCTTTGGCGGATTGGGGCGCTCGATTGGGCACCTCAGGGTCGTCGTGAGCGGCAGGCGAAGCTAAAACAATGAGGCTTTGGCAATGCACTACAAACTTACTCGGATCGATCCGGATGCGCCCAATGAGCGCTATCCGGTCGGCGAGCGGGAGACTGTTTCCGACCCGCTGCTAGATGATCAAGTCCACAAGAACATCTACATGGGCAAGCTCTCAGATGTCCTCAATGGTGCAGTGAACTGGGGGCGCAAGAACTCCCTGTGGCCATACAACTTCGGCCTGTCCTGCTGCTATGTGGAAATGACTACCGCCTTCACCGCGCCACATGACGTGGCCCGGTTTGGTGCAGAAGTGATCCGGGCTTCCCCGCGCCAGGCGGACTTCATGGTCATCGCCGGCACCTGCTTTATCAAGATGGCTCCGGTCATCCAGCGCCTGTACGAGCAGATGCTGGAACCTAAGTGGGTGATCTCGATGGGCTCCTGCGCCAACTCTGGCGGCATGTACGACATCTACTCCGTGGTCCAGGGAGTCGACAAGTTCCTGCCGGTCGACGTCTATATTCCCGGTTGCCCGCCCCGCCCCGAGGCATTTCTGCAAGGCTTGATGCTGCTGCAGGAATCCATTGGTCAGGAGCGCCGGCCGTTGTCCTGGGTGGTCGGTGATCAGGGTGTTTACCGTGCCGAAATGCCTTCGCAGAAAGAACAGCGTCGCGAGCAGCGGATCGCCGTGACCAATCTGCGTAGCCCCGACGAAGTGTGAGCCTGGGCTCGATTGAGCCCGCCTACTGACGCCGTTGACCGATAGCGACCGAGACCATGACTGCAGACAGCATTCTGTCCATACCGCCGTACAAGGCTGACGACCAAGATGTGGTCGTCGAACTGAATTCCCGTTTTGGCGCTGACGCCTTCACCGCACAGAGCACCCGTACCGGTATGCCGGTGCTGTGGGTGGCACGCGAGCGCCTGGTCGAGATCCTGAGTTTCCTGCGCAACCTGCCGCGCCCCTACGTCATGCTGTATGACCTGCATGGTGTCGACGAGCGCCTGCGTACTCAGCGTCGCGGCCTGCCGGGTGCGGATTTCACCGTGTTCTATCACCTGATGTCGCTGGAGCGGAACAGCGACATCATGCTCAAGGTTGCCTTGAACGAGCGTGACCTCAATGTGCCCAGCGTCACCGGCATCTGGCCCAACGCCAACTGGTATGAGCGCGAAGTCTGGGACCTCTACGGCATTCATTTCAGCGGCCACCCGCACCTGACGCGGATCATGATGCCGCCGACCTGGGAAGGTCACCCGCTGCGCAAGGATTACCCGGCGCGTGCCACCGAATTCGATCCGTTCAGCCTGACCCTGGCCAAGCAGCAGCTGGAAGAAGAAGCCGCGCGCTTCAAGCCGGAAGACTGGGGCATGAAGCGCGGCAGCGAGCATGAGGACTATATGTTCCTCAACCTCGGTCCCAATCACCCGTCGGCCCATGGTGCCTTCCGCATCATTCTGCAGCTCGACGGTGAAGAGATCGTCGATTGCGTACCGGAAATCGGTTACCACCACCGTGGTGCCGAGAAAATGGCCGAACGGCAGAGCTGGCACAGTTTTATCCCCTACACCGACCGCATCGACTATCTCGGCGGGGTGATGAACAACCTGCCGTACGTGTTGGCTGTGGAAAAACTTGCGGGCATCACCGTGCCGCAACGGGTCGACGTGATTCGCATCATGCTGGCCGAGTTCTTCCGTATCACCAGTCACCTGCTGTTCCTCGGTACCTATATCCAGGACGTCGGCGCGATGACTCCGGTGTTCTTCACCTTCACCGACCGCCAGCGCGCCTACAAGGTGATCGAAGCCATAACCGGTTTCCGCCTGCACCCGGCCTGGTACCGCATCGGCGGTGTTGCCCACGACCTGCCGCGTGGCTGGGACAAACTGGTCAAGGAGTTCGTCGACTGGCTGCCCAAGCGCCTCGACGAATACGAAAAAGCCGCACTGAAGAACAGCATCCTCAAGGCGCGGACCATTGGTGTGGCGCAGTACAACACCAAGGAAGCGCTGGAGTGGGGCACCACGGGTGCTGGCCTGCGTGCGACGGGCTGCGACTTCGACCTGCGCAAGGCACGGCCGTATTCCGGTTACGAGAACTTC
The DNA here is from genome assembly GCF_902506525.1 of Pseudomonas sp. 9AZ. Lineage (NCBI taxonomy): Bacteria > Pseudomonadati > Pseudomonadota > Gammaproteobacteria > Pseudomonadales > Pseudomonadaceae > Pseudomonas > Pseudomonas sp. 9AZ. Next base: position 1,701,533 of record NZ_LR733840.1, on the reverse strand, counting down.
GAGTTCGAAGTGCCGCTGGCCGCCAATGGCGATGCCTACGACCGCTGCATGGTGCGCGTGGAAGAGATGCGCCAGAGCATCAAAATCATCGACCAGTGCCTGCGCAATATGCCGGAAGGCCCGTACAAGGCCGATCACCCGCTGACCACGCCGCCGCCAAAAGAGCGCACGCTGCAGCACATCGAAACCCTGATCACCCACTTCCTGCAGGTTTCCTGGGGCCCGGTGATGCCGGCCAACGAAAGCTTGCAGATGATCGAGGCGACCAAGGGCATCAACAGCTACTACCTGACCAGCGACGGCAGCACCATGAGCTACCGCACGCGCATTCGTACGCCGAGCTTCCCGCACCTGCAGCAGATCCCTTCGGTGATTCGCGGCAGCATGGTCGCCGACCTGATCGCGTACCTGGGCAGTATCGACTTCGTTATGGCTGACGTGGACCGCTGATATGAGCCAGACAACCCTGATTCAAACCGACCGTTTTGCTCTGAGCGAAACCGAGCGTGCGGCCATCGAGCACGAGATGCACCACTACGAAGACCCGCGCGCGGCGTCGATCGAAGCGCTGAAAATCGTGCAGAAAGCCCGTGGCTGGGTGCCGGATGGCGCCGCCGATGCGATTGGCGAAATCCTCGGTATTCCCGCCAGCGACGTCGAAGGTGTGGCCACCTTCTATAGTCAGATTTTCCGTCAGCCGGTTGGCCGTCACATAATCCGCGTATGCGACAGCATGACCTGCTATGTCGGTGGCCATGAGTCGGTCGTCGCCGAAATGCACAAGCAGCTCGGTATCGGCCTCGGTCAGACCACCCACGACAGCCGCTTTACCCTGTTGCCGGTGTGCTGCCTGGGTAACTGCGACAAGGCCCCAGCGCTGATGATCGACGACGATACCTTTGGCGACGTGCAACCTGATGGCGTCGCCAAACTGCTGGAGGCCTACGTATGAGCATCAAAACGCTGACCTCCATCGGCCCGGCCAACAAGATCGCTCGCAGCGAGGAAAGCCATCCGCTGACCTGGCGCCTGCGTGATGACGCCCAGCCGGTGTGGCTGGAGGAATACCAGCAGAAAAACGGCTACGCCGCCGCGCGCAAAGCGCTGAGTGAGATGGCCCAGGCCGACATCGTGCAAACGGTGAAAGACTCCGGCCTCAAGGGCCGTGGCGGTGCTGGTTTCCCCACTGGTGTGAAGTGGGGCCTGATGCCTGCCGACGAATCCATGAACATCCGCTACCTGTTGTGCAATGCGGATGAGATGGAGCCGAATACCTGGAAGGACCGCATGCTGATGGAGCAGCTGCCGCACCTGCTGGTGGAAGGCATGCTGATTTCTGCGCGGGCGCTCAAGGCTTATCGCGGCTATATCTTCCTGCGCGGCGAGTACGTCGATGCGGCGACGAATCTGAACCGCGCCATCGAGGAAGCCAAGGCCGCCGGCCTGCTCGGCAAGAACATTCTCGGCAGCGGTTTTGATTTCGAGCTGTTCGTGCACACCGGTGCCGGGCGCTATATCTGCGGTGAAGAAACCGCGCTGATCAACTCCCTCGAAGGTCGCCGTGCCAACCCGCGCGCGAAGCCGCCGTTCCCTGCCGCCGTCGGTGTGTGGGGCAAGCCTACTTGCGTCAACAACGTCGAGACCCTGTGCAACGTACCGGCCATCGTTGGTAACGGTGTGGATTGGTACAAGAGTCTGGCCCGCCCGGAGAGTGAAGACCACGGCACCAAGCTGATGGGCTTCTCCGGCAAGGTGAAGAACCCTGGCCTGTGGGAGCTGCCTTTCGGCATCAGCGCCCGTGAGCTGTTCGAGGACTACGCTGGCGGCATGCGCGATGGCTACAGGCTCAAATGCTGGCAACCAGGCGGTGCTGGCACCGGCTTTCTGCTCCCCGAACACCTGGATGCGCTGATGTACGCCGGCGGTATCGGCAAGGTCGGCACGCGCATGGGCACCGGCCTGGCGCTGGCGGTGGACGACAGCATCAGCATGGTCTCGCTGTTGCGCAATATGGAAGAGTTCTTCGCCCGTGAGTCGTGCGGCTGGTGTACGCCATGCCGCGACGGCCTGCCCTGGAGCGTGAAGATCCTCCGTGCCCTGGAGCGCAAGCAAGGCACGCAGCAGGACATCGACACGCTGCTTGGCCTGGTCAATTTCCTTGGCCCCGGCAAGACCTTCTGTGCTCACGCACCGGGTGCGGTTGAGCCGCTGGGCAGTGCGATCAAGTATTTCCGTTCGGAGTTCGAGGCTGGCGTGGCCAGCTCGGCGGCTCCGGCGACGACGGGGCAATTCGTCCCCGCGTAAAACAATGGCGCTCTGGCGGCCACTGACCTGGCCCCGCAGCACAACGTGATTCCATTAGCCAAGCCCGCTTCGGTGGGCAAAGAAGAAACCTGAACCATGGCCACTATCCACGTAGACGGCAAAGATTTCGAAGTCGATGGGGCGGACAACCTGCTGCAGGCTTGCCTGTCCCTCGGTCTCGATATCCCTTACTTCTGCTGGCACCCGGCGCTCGGTAGCGTCGGCGCCTGCCGCCAGTGTGCGGTCAAGCAGTACACCGATGAAAACGATACGCGCGGGCGCATCGTCATGTCGTGCATGACGCCGGCCACCGACAACACCTGGATCAGCATCGACGATGAAGAATCCAAGGCGTTCCGCGCCAGCGTCGTCGAGTGGCTGATGACCAACCACCCGCACGACTGTCCGGTGTGCGAGGAGGGCGGTCATTGCCACCTGCAGGACATGACGGTGATGACTGGCCACAACCAGCGTCGTTATCGCTTCACCAAGCGTACTCACCAGAACCAGCAGCTCGGCCCGTTTATCTCCCATGAGATGAACCGCTGCATCGCCTGCTACCGCTGCGTGCGCTACTACAAGGATTACGCCGGCGGTACCGACCTGGGCGTGTATGGCGCGCACGACAACGTGTACTTCGGCCGCGTCGAAGACGGCGTGCTGGAAAGCGAGTTCTCCGGCAACCTGGTCGAGGTCTGCCCGACCGGTGTGTTCACCGACAAGACCCACTCCGAGCGCTACAACCGCAAGTGGGACATGCAGTTTGCCCCGAGCATCTGCCACGGCTGCGCCAGCGGCTGCAACACCAGTCCCGGCGAGCGCTATGGCGAACTGCGCCGCATCGAAAACCGCTTCAACGGTGATGTGAACCAGTACTTCCTCTGCGACCGTGGTCGTTTCGGCTACGGCTACGTCAACCGCGCGGATCGTCCGCGTCAGCCGCTGCTGGTGAATAAAGAGGGTGGCGAAAAGCTCGGCATCGACGCCGCGCTGGACAAGGCCGCCGAGCTGCTCAAGGGCAAACGCGTAATCGGCATCGGCTCGCCCCGCGCCAGCCTGGAAAGCAACTTCGCCCTGCGCGAGCTGGTCGGCGAGGCCAACTACTACTCCGGTATCGCTGCAGGCGAGCTGGAAAATATCCGCCTGATCCGCGACATCCTGCAGAACGGCCCGCTGCCGGTGCCGACTCTGCGTGAAGTGGAGCTGCACGACGCGGTGTTTATCCTTGGTGAAGACCTGACCCAGACTGCTGCACGCATGGCTTTGGCCCTGCGTCAGGCGGTCAAGGGTAAGGCCACTGAAATCGCCGCGTCGATGAAGATTCAGGACTGGCACATGGCTGCCGTGCAGAACGTCGCTCAGGACGCGCTGCATCCGCTGTTTATCGCCAGCGTCACCGCCACGCGTCTGGATGACATCGCCGAAGCCTGCGTGCATGCGGCCCCGGCCGACCTGGCGCGTATCGGTTTCGCTGTCGCCCACGCCATCGACCCGAGCGCACCAGCGGTTAACGGCCTGGACGCCGATGTCGGTGAACTGGTGCAGTTGATTGCCGAAGCGCTGCTTGAAGCCAAGCGTCCGCTGATCGTCTCCGGCGCCTCCTTGGGTGAGAAGAGCCTGATCGAAGCAGCAGCGAATATCGCCAGCGCGCTGAAGAATCGCGAAAAGAACGCCTCCATCAGCCTGGTAGTGCCGGAAGCCAACAGCATGGGCTTGGCCCTGCTGGGTGGCGAGTCCGTCGATGCGGCGCTGCAGGCGCTGACGTCCGGCCAGGCCGATGCCGTGATCGTGCTGGAAAACGATCTGTACCGTCGCGCCGATGCTACCCAGGTCGATGCCGCGCTGGCGGCCGCCAAGCTGGTGATCGTCGCCGACCATCAGCACACAGCCACCAGCGAAAAAGCCCATTTGCTGCTGCCGGTAGCCAGCTTCGCCGAAGGCGATGGCACCCTGGTCAGTTTCGAAGGTCGTGCTCAGCGCTTCTTCCAGGTGTTCGAGCCGAGCTATTACGACGCCAACATCCTGATTCGTGAAGGCTGGCGCTGGCTGCATGCCCTGCACAGCACGCTGCAGGGCAAGCCGCTCGACTGGACCCAGCTGGATGCGGTGACCGCTGCCGTTGCTGCCAGCAACAGCTTGCTGGCACGCATCGGCGAAGCCGCGCCCAATGCCACCTTCCGCATCAAGGGCCTCAAGCTGGCCCGTGAGCCGCACCGTTACAGCGGTCGCACTGCCATGCGCGCCAATATCAGCGTGCACGAGCCGCGTCAGCCGCAGGACCAGGATTCAGCGTTTGCCTTCTCCATGGAAGGCTATTCCGGCAGCAAGGAAGACCGTCAGCAGATTCCATTCGCCTGGTCGCCGGGCTGGAACTCGCCGCAGGCCTGGAACAAGTTTCAGGACGAAGTCGGCGGCCATCTGCGCGCTGGTGACCCCGGTGTGCGTCTGCTGGAAGCCAAAGGCACGGTGCTGCCTTGGTTCAGTGTACCGGCCGCCTTTAACCCGGCTCCGGGTACCTTGCAGGCCGTGGCGCTGCATCACCTGTTCGGCAGTGAAGAAACCTCGGCCGGCGCCGCGCCGCTGCAAGAGCGCATTCCCGCACCTTACGCGCTGCTGGCCAAGGCCGAAGCGGATCGCTTGGGCGTTAATGACGGCGCGCTGCTGAGCCTGACAGTCGCCGGGCAGACTCTGCGCCTGCCGCTGCAGATCACCGAAGAGCTGGCCATTGGTGTGGTCGGTTTGCCCGTCGGTTTGGCGGGCATGCCGGCGCTGATCGCAGGTAGCGTGGTCACCCGCATTGAGGAGGCCGCGCAATGAGTTGGCTGACCCCCGAAGTGCTGGACGTGCTGATCGCCGTACTCAAGGCCATCGTGATTCTGCTGGTGGTGGTGGTTTGCGGCGCGCTGCTGAGCTTTGTCGAACGGCGCCTGCTGGGCTGGTGGCAGGACCGCTACGGCCCCAACCGGGTCGGGCCGTTCGGCATGTTTCAGATCGCGGCCGACATGATCAAGATGTTCTTCAAGGAGGACTGGACGCCGCCGTTCGCCGACAAGTTCATCTTTATCCTGGCGCCGATGATCGCCTTCGCCGCCATGTTGATGGCCTTTGCGATTATCCCGGTCACCCCGAACTGGGGCGTCGCGGACCTGAACATCGGCATTTTGTTCTTCTTCGCCATGGCTGGGCTGTCGGTGTATGCCGTGTTGTTCGCCGGCTGGGCAAGTAATAACAAGTTTGCCCTGCTCGGTGCGCTGCGCGCCTCGGCGCAGACGGTGTCCTACGAGGTGTTTCTGGCGCTGGCGCTGATGGGCATCGTCGCTCAGGTTGGCTCGTTCAACATGCGCGACATTGTCGATTACCAGGCGGAAAACCTCTGGTTCATCATTCCGCAGTTCTTCGGCTTCTGTACCTTCTTTATCGCCGGCGTGGCGGTGACTCACCGTCACCCCTTCGACCAGCCGGAAGCTGAGCAGGAGCTGGCCGACGGTTACCACATCGAATATGCCGGGATGAAATGGGGCATGTTCTTCGTCGGTGAATACATCGGCATCATCACCATCTCGGCGCTGCTGGTAACCCTGTTCTTCGGCGGTTGGCACGGGCCATTTGGCATCCTGCCGCAGATTCCGTTTTTCTGGTTCGCCCTGAAAACCTGCTTCTTCATCATGATCTTCATCCTGCTGCGCGCCTCGATTCCGCGGCCACGGTATGACCAGGTCATGGCCTTCAGCTGGAAGTTCTGCCTGCCGCTGACCCTGATCAACCTGCTGGTGACCGGCGCATTCGTGCTGGCCGCGGCCCAGTAAGGAGAACCACAGAATGTTCAAATACATACGGGATGTGGTGCACGGCACCTACACCCAACTGCGCAGCATGGTCATGGTCTTCAGCCATGGCTTTCGCAAGCGCGACACCCTGCAATACCCGGAAGAGGCGGTGTACCTGCCGCCGCGTTATCGCGGGCGCATCGTCCTGACCCGCGATCCCGACGGCGAAGAGCGCTGCGTGGCCTGCAACCTGTGTGCGGTGGCCTGCCCGGTGGGCTGCATTTCGCTGCAGAAGGCGGAAACCCCGGATGGCCGCTGGTACCCGGATTTTTTCCGCATCAACTTCTCGCGCTGCATCTTCTGTGGCCTGTGCGAAGAAGCCTGCCCGACCACGGCGATTCAGCTCACTCCTGATTTCGAGATGGGCGAGTTCAAACGTCAGGACCTGGTGTACGAGAAGGAAGACTTGCTGATCAGCGGCCCGGGCAAGAATCCGGACTACAACTTCTACCGCGTCGCCGGTATGGCCATTGCCGGCAAGCCGAAAGGCGCCGCGCAGAATGAAGCCGAACCGATCAACGTCAAAGGCCTACTGCCCTAAGGAGGGGACATGGAATTCGCTTTCTACCTCGCCGCCGGCGTTGCCGTGGCGGCCACATTCAGGGTGATCACCGCGAGCAATCCGGTGCATGCCCTGCTGTACCTGATTCTCTCGCTGCTGGCAGTGGCGATGACCTTCTTCGCCCTCGGCGCACCCTTTGCCGGCGCGCTGGAGATCATCGTCTACGCCGGCGCGATCATGGTGCTGTTCGTCTTCGTGGTGATGATGCTCAACCTCGGCCCGGCTGCGGTCGAGCAGGAGCGCCAGTGGCTGACGCCGGGTATCTGGACCGGCCCGGCGATTCTCTCAGCGTTGTTGCTGGGGCAATTGCTCTATGTGCTGTTTCAGTCGCCCAGTGACGCGGCCCTCGGTTTGCAGACCATTGATGCCAAAGCCGTCGGTATCGCCCTGTACGGGCCTTACCTGCTGGCGGTGGAGCTGGCTTCGATGCTGCTGCTCGCTGCGCTGGTCGCGGCCTATCACCTCGGCCGTCACGATGCCAAGGAGCCCACGGCATGAATGCGATTCCCCTGGAGCATGGCCTGGCGTTGGCCGGCGTGCTGTTCAGCCTCGGCCTTATTGGCCTGATGGTGCGGCGCAATATCCTGTTTGTGCTGATGAGCCTGGAAGTGATGATGAATGCTACCGCCCTGGCCTTTGTGGTGGCGGGCAGCCGTTGGGCCCAGCCTGACGGCCAGGTGATGTTTATCCTGGTGATCACCCTGGCCGCCGCCGAAGCCAGTATTGGCTTGGCGATCCTGTTGCAGCTGTATCGCCGCTTCAACACCCTCGATGTCGACGCTGCCAGCGAGATGCGCGGATGAACCTTCTATTCCTGACCTGTGTATTTCCGCTGCTGGGCTGGTTTCTCCTGGCCTTCTCGCGCGGGCGTTTCTCCGAGAACCTCTCCGCGCTGATCGGCGTCGGTTCGGTGGGCTTGTCCGCGCTGACGGCGGCCTGGGTGATCGTGCAGTTCAACCTTAATCCGCCGGAAAACGGCGTGTTTACCCAGATGCTGTGGCAGTGGATGAGCGTGGCCGGTTTTGCGCCGAGCTTCACCCTGTATCTCGATGGCCTGTCGCTGACCATGCTCGGCGTGGTTACCGGCGTGGGTTTCCTGATTCACCTGTTCGCCAGCTGGTACATGCGCGGTGAGGAGGGCTACTCGCGCTTCTTCGCCTACACCAACCTGTTTATCTTCAGCATGCTGCTGCTGGTTCTGGGCGATAACCTGCTGGTGCTGTATTTCGGCTGGGAGGGCGTAGGGCTGTGCTCCTACCTGCTGATCGGCTTCTACTTCAAGCACACCGCCAACGGCAACGCAGCGCTCAAGGCCTTTATCGTCACCCGTATCGGCGACGTGTTTATGGCCATCGGCCTGTTTATCCTGTTCCTCCACCTGGGCACCCTGAATATTCAGGAGCTGATGGTGCTGGCGCCGCAGAAGTACGTGGAAGGCGATAGCTGGCTGTGGATCGCCACGCTGATGCTGCTCGGCGGCGCAGTTGGTAAATCCGCGCAGCTGCCGCTGCAGACCTGGCTGGCCGATGCGATGGCCGGCCCGACCCCGGTTTCTGCGTTGATCCACGCGGCGACCATGGTGACCGCCGGCGTGTACCTGATCGCCCGTACCCACGGCCTGTTCCTGCTGACTCCGGAAATTCTCGAATTGGTTGGCATCGTCGGCGGCGTGACCCTGGTGCTGGCCGGCTTCGCCGCGCTGGTGCAGACCGACATCAAGCGCATCCTCGCCTACTCGACCATGAGCCAGATCGGCTACATGTTCCTCGCTTTGGGCGTTGGCGCCTGGGACGCGGCTATCTTCCACCTGATGACCCACGCCTTCTTCAAGGCCCTGCTATTCCTCGCCTCCGGTGCGGTGATCAACGCCTGCCACCACGAGCAGAACATCTTCAAGATGGGCGGCCTGTGGAAGAAACTGCCGTTGGCCTACGCCAGCTTTATCGCCGGCGGCGCGGCTCTGGCGGCGTTGCCGCTGATCACGGCCGGTTTCTACTCGAAGGACGAGATCCTCTGGGAAGCCTTTGCCAGTGGTCATCAGTGGCTGCTGTACGCCGGCCTGGCGGGCGCCTTCCTGACCTCGATCTACACCTTCCGCCTGATCTTTATCGCCTTCCATGGCGAGCAGAAGACTGAAGCCCATGCCGGCCATGGCATCGCTCACTGGCTGCCGCTGGTCACCCTGATTGTGCTGTCGACCTTTATTGGCGCGCTGATCAGCCCACCGCTGGCCGGCGTTTTGCCACAAAGCGTCGGCCATGCCGGCGGTGACGCCAAGCACAGCCTGGAAATCGCCTCGGGGGCCATTGCCATCATCGGCATCGTTCTGGCCGCGCTGTTGTTCCTCGGCAAGCGCAGCTTCGCCACGGCGGTAGCGCAGAGTGCACCGGGGCGTTTCCTCTCGGCCTGGTGGTTCGCCGCCTGGGGCTTTGACTGGCTCTACGACAAGCTGTTTGTGCGACCGTACCTGTTGCTTTGCCGGTTGCTCGGGCACGACCCGATCGACCGCAGCATTGGCCTGATTCCGCGTCTGGCGCGTGGCGGCAACGCCTTGCTGGCCAGCAGCGAGACCGGCCAGGTGCGTTGGTACGCCACATCGATAGCCGGGGGCGCCGTGCTGGTGCTCGCCGTTCTCCTGTTTCTGAATTAAGGAAAATAGCCCGTCATGATTCTGCCCTGGCTAATCCTGATCCCCTTTATCGGCGGCCTGCTGTGCTGGCAGTGCGAGCGCTTCGGCAACATCCTGCCGCGCTGGATCGCCCTGCTGACCATGGCCTTGCTGTTCGGTCTGAGTCTGTGGCTGTGGGCCACTGGCGACTTCAGCTTGGCGCCTGCGCCGGGTGCTGCGCCGCAATGGGCGGCCGAGTTCCAACTGCCGTGGATCGAGCGCTTCGGCATCAGTGTGCACCTGGCACTGGACGGCCTGTCGGTGCTGATGATCAGCCTCACCGGCCTGCTCGGTGTGCTCTCGGTGCTCTGTTCGTGGAACGAGATCCAGAACCGCGTCGGCTTCTTCCACCTCAACCTGATGTGGATACTCGGCGGCGTGGTCGGCGTGTTCCTCGCTGTCGACCTGTTCCTGTTCTTTTTCTTCTGGGAAATGATGCTGGTGCCGATGTACTTCCTCATCGCGCTCTGGGGGCATAGCGGCAGTGACGGCAAGACGCGGATCTACGCCGCCACCAAGTTCTTCATCTTCACCCAGGCCAGCGGCCTGGTGATGCTGGTGGCGATCCTCGGCCTGGTGTTCGTGCATTTCGACCAGACCGGCGTGTTGACCTTCAACTACGCCGATCTGCTGCAGACCAAGATGGCCGCCGGCACCGAGTACATCCTGATGCTCGGCTTCTTTATCGCCTTCGCGGTGAAGTTCCCGGTGGTGCCGTTCCACTCCTGGCTGCCGGACGCCCACGCCCAGGCACCAACCGCTGGTTCCGTGGACCTGGCCGGTATCCTGCTGAAAACCGCCGCCTATGGCCTGATGCGCTTCGCCCTGCCGCTGTTTCCCAATGCCTCGGCCGAGTTCGCGCCGATTGCCCAGTGGCTTGGCGTGTTCGCCATCATCTATGGCGCTCTGCTGTCGTTCGCACAGACCGATATCAAGCGTCTGGTGGCCTTCTCCAGCGTGTCGCACATGGGCTTTGTGCTGATCGCCATCTACTCGGCCAGCGAGATCGCCCTGCAGGGCGCGGTGGTGCAGATGATGGCGCACGGGCTGTCCGCGGCGGCGCTGTTTATCCTCTGCGGTCAGCTGTATGAGCGCCTGCACACCCGCGACATGCGCGAGATGGGCGGCATCTGGGCGCGTATGCCCTGGCTGCCGGCCATCAGCTTGTTCTTCGCCGCTGCTGCCTTGGGGTTGCCGGGTACCGGTAACTTCGTCGGCGAGTTCCTGATTCTGATCGGCAGCTTCCAGAGTGCGCCTTGGGTCACCGTGGTTGCCGCAACTGGCCTGGTGTTCGGCTCGGTCTACTCGCTGATCATGATTCACCGCGCCTACTTCGGTCCGGCCAAGGCGGATAGCGCCCTGCCAGGTCTGAAGCTACGCGAGCTGAGCATGGTGCTGGGCCTGGCCGTGCTGCTGATCCTGCTCGGCGTCTATCCGCAGCCGGTGCTCGACACCTCCGCCGCCAGCATGCAAGGCGTGCAGCAGTGGCTGGGTAGTGCAATCAATCAACCTGTTCCGGTCCGGTAAGTAGCGTATGGAATTCACGACTCAACACTTTATTGCGCTGCTGCCGCTGCTGATCACCAGTGTCACCATCGTGCTGGTGATGCTGGCGATTGCCTGGAAGCGCAATCACGCCATGACCTTCGGCCTCTCGGTGCTGGGTCTCAACCTGGCCCTGCTGTCGTTGCTGCCCGCCCTGGACGTGACGCCGATTGAGGTCACCCCGCTGTTGCTGGTGGATAAATTCGCCTGCTACTACATGGCCCTGGTGCTAGCCGCCACGCTGGCCTGTGTGACCCTGATCCACGCTTACCTGGGCGGCGAGTCCGGCAAGGGCTATCCAGGCAACCGTGAAGAGCTGTACCTGCTGATGCTGCTGTCTGCCGCTGGTGGTCTGGTGCTGGTCAGTGCGCAGCACTTGGCGGGCCTGTTTATTGGCCTGGAACTGCTCTCGGTGCCGACCTACGGCATGATCGCTTACGCCTTCTTCAACAAGCGCTCGCTGGAAGCCGGCATCAAGTACATGGTGCTGTCCGCCGCAGGCTCTGCGTTTCTGCTGTTCGGCATGGCGTTGCTGTATGCCGAGTCGGGCAACCTGACCTTCGCCGGTATCGGCGCCAAATTGGCCGCCGATGGCCTGCCGAGCATGCTGGCGCAGTTGGGCGTGGGCATGATGCTGATTGGTCTGTCCTTCAAACTGTCGCTGGTGCCGTTCCATTTGTGGACCCCGGACGTTTACGAGGGCGCGCCGGCTCCGGTGGCGGCCTTCCTCGCCACGGCCAGCAAGGTCGCGGTGTTTGCCGTGCTGTTGCGTCTGTATCAGATGTCGCCGGCCACCGCAGGCGGCTGGTTGAATGACCTGCTGACGCTGATCGCCATCGCCTCGATCATCTTCGGCAACCTGCTGGCGCTGTTGCAGAACAACCTCAAGCGTCTGCTCGGTTATTCCTCCATTGCCCACTTTGGCTACCTGCTGGTGGCGTTGATCGCTAGCAAGGGCTTGGCTGTGGAAGCGGTTGGCGTTTACCTGGCCACCTATGTGCTGACCAGCCTGGGTGCATTCGGAGTAATTACCCTGATGTCGACGCCCTACAGCGGCCGTGATGCCGATGCTCTGTATGAATACCGTGGGCTGTTCTGGCGCCGCCCTTACCTGACCGCGGTGCTCACCGTGATGATGCTGTCGCTGGCTGGCATTCCGCTGACGGCCGGGTTTATCGGCAAGTTCTACGTAGTCGCTGCTGGCGTGCAATCGCAGCAGTGGTGGCTGCTCGCCGCCCTGGTGATCGGCAGTGCCATCGGTGTGTTCTATTACCTGCGGGTGATGGTCACCCTGTTTATGGTCGAGCCGAACCTGCGCCGCCATGACGCGCCTCTGCATTGGGGGCAGCAGGCGGGTGGTGTGATGTTGCTGTTCGTCGCGTTGCTGGCGTTCTTCCTCGGTGTGTATCCGCAGCCGCTGCTGGAGCTGGTGCAACAGGCCAGCTTGGTGGCACTGTTGCCCTAATAAGCAACAGCCCTAAGGAATACGCAACGATGAGTAAGACACTGATGATTGCCGGCTGTGGTGATGTCGGCGGCCGTCTGGGTCAGCAGCTAAGCGCTGCAGGCTGGACGGTGTATGGCCTGCGCCGCAGTGTGGCGCTGCTGCCACAGGGTATTCGCCCGGTAGCCGGAGATCTGCATGCCGATGCCTGCCCGGCCGCCTGGCCGAGCGAACCGCTGGATTACCTGGTCTATTGCGCGGCCGCCACCGACCATGATGAGGCCGGTTACCGCGCCGCCTATGTCGATGGCTTGCGCCGCGTGCTCACCTGGCTGGCACAATACAGCCAACGGCCCAAGCGCCTGCTGTTTGTTTCCAGCAGTGGCGTCTATGGCCAACAACTCGGTGAATGGGTGGATGAGCAGTCCCCTGCAGAAGCTGGCAGCTATTCCGGCCGCATCATGCGCGAGGCTGAACAGCTGGCGTTGAACAGCGGGCTGCCCGCCAGCCTGGTTCGCCTTACCGGCCTATATGGTCCCGGCCGCGAGTGGTTGCTCAAGCAAGTGCGCCAGGGTTATCGGGTGGTCAGTGAGCCGCCGTTGTATGGCAACCGCATCCATGTCGATGACGCGGCTGGGCTACTGGCCTATCTGCTGCAGGCCGATGCCCGTGGTGTGGCGCTGGATGACTGCTATATCGGCGTCGACGATCAGCCTGCGCCGCTGTATGACGTGGTGGCGTGGTTGCGTGAGCAGCTGGAAATCAGTCATTGGTCCGACGACTCAACGGTGCGCCGTTCCGGTAGCAAACGTTGCAGCAACGCCCGTGCTCGCGCCTTGGGTTGGACACCGCAATACCCGAGCTACCGCGAGGGTTACCGGGCGATTTTGCAGCAGCTGTAGCTTGGCATTTCGCGTGGTTTAGCGTTTGACTAACAGCCAGCGCTGCTGGCCTTTGTAGTAGTTGGGCATTTCATCGATCTGTGAGCGATTGAGCGCTTCAAAGACGCGCAACTGGTCGCCTTCACGCTCGAACAGCCAGCTCTGACCTTGGTCGCCCAGTTGCAGCCAGAGGCTGTCGAACTCGCCGCTCATGGCCGCGCAATCACCCGCCAGACAAAGGGCATAACGCTCGGCGCCTGGCAGGCCCTGCAAGCTGCCGTCGGCCTGGAACAGTACCAGGCCGCCTTGGCCCAGCCCTTCCTCGATCAACCAGGTGCCGCCCAGGTAGGCGCTGTACAACGCCTGCTCGAAGCTGCTCCCTGGTGGTGCAAGTGGACCTGGGGCTGTCGGTGCGCGGACAAAGCGCTGCTCCGGCCAGGTATCGCTCTGCGCCTGAATCAGCTCGTCATTGTTAAGGCTTAGGCTTTCTTCAAAGTCGCCGTAGAAGTGCACGCGCAGTTCGCCATCTGCCTGGCGTTTAAAACGCCCTTCACCACGTTCAAAACCGTTGCTGAAACTGGCCAGCTGGCGCGGGCTGTCGAGCTGCCACTCCAGGTTAGGCCCATAAGCCAGCAAGGCTTCGCGCAGATTTCCGCTTTCGACGGCGGCATCAATTGCGGCCTGGTTGATCCAGGTGCCGCTTGGGTCTTGCGGTGTGCTGGCGCAACCGCTGAGCAGGACACCGGTGAGCAGGGCAACAAACAGGCAACGCATGCGGCGTCCTCAAGAGAGAAGGGCGGGACAGCGGCCCCGCCGAGGGACTTATTCGAGAACCAGAATAGCGTCCATTTCCACCTGTGAGCCGCGTGGCAGGGCGGCTACGCCGATGGCGGCGCGGGCTGGGTAGGGCTGCTCGAAGTAACGGCCCATGACTTCATTGACCTTGGCAAAGTGCGACAGGTCGGTGAGGAAGATATTCAGCTTGACGATGTCCTTGAACGAACCGCCAGCGGCTTCGGCTACGGCCTTGAGGTTCTCGAATACCTGAACGGTCTGGGCTTCGAAGCCTTCCACAAGCTCCATGGTTTTCGGGTCCAGCGGGATCTGCCCGGACATGAACACGGTGTTGCCCGCCTTGATCGCCTGGGAGTAGGTGCCAATTGCCGCAGGGGCCTTGTCGCTGGTAATAACGCTTTTGCTCATGGGAACTCCTGTAAAGCTGATGTGGAGGAACATTGCAGCGCCATCGGCACGCTGCCAGTTAGATTGCCTAGGTTGGGTGAAAGCCACCGCAGCTGTCAAAGTACAGCTGGCGGCTGATTGCGCTGTTCAATTCGGGTATTCGCCGATCAGGCGCGCGCGCGGGTGATGCGGATCACCCCGGTGAGGGCGCGCAGTTTCTTGATCACCCGGGCCAGATGCACGCGGTCGTGCACGCTGACCACCAGCTGCACGACGCTGATGCGGCCATCGCGCTCGTCCATGCTGATTTTCTCGATGTTGCCATCGGCGGCATTCACGCTGCCGGCCAGCAGGGCAATCAGGCCGCGCTGGTGCTCCAGCTCGACGCGCAGTTCGACATTGAATTCGCCGGTAACGTCCTTGGCCCAGGACAGCTGGATGCATTTTTCCGGGTTGTGGCGGATCTCGCCGATGTTCTTGCAGCTGTCCAGGTGCACCACCATGCCCTTGCCGGCGGACAAATGGCCGACAATCGGGTCGCCCGGAATCGGCGTACAGCATTTGGCGTAGCTCAACACCAGACCTTCGGTGCCGCGAATCGCCAGTGGGCCTTCGCTGCTCGGCAGCGCTTCGTTGCTGTCACTGAGCAGGCGACGCGCGACCACGTAGGCCATACGGTTACCCAGGCCGATGTCTTCGAGTAGGTCTTCGAGTACATCCTGGTGATATTCGGCGAGCACCGTCTGCACCCGCTCGGGCGAGAGCTTGTCGACGCGGCTGTCGAAACCGGCCAGCACCTTGTTCAGCAGGCGTTCGCCAAGGCTGATGGATTCCGAGCGGCGCTGCAGTTTCAGTGCATGGCGAATATGCGTACGGGCCTTGCCGGTAACCACGAAGCTCAGCCAGGCCGGATTCGGTCGTGCACCAGGCGCGGTGACGATTTCCACCGTCGAGCCACTTTCCAGGGCTTGCGACAGCGGGGCCAGGCGGCGGTTGATGCGGCAGGCGATACAGGTGTTGCCGACGTCGGTGTGCACGGCGTAAGCAAAGTCGACCGCCGTGGAACCTTTTGGCAGCTCCATGATGCGGCCCTTGGGCGTGAACACGTAGACCTCGTCGGGGAACAGGTCGATCTTCACACTCTCGATAAATTCCAGCGAGTTGCCGGCGCGTTGCTGCATCTCCAGCACGCCCTTGACCCACTGCCGCGCGCGGGCGTGGCTGCCCTTGGGCTGGTCTTCCTCGTTGGATTTGTACAGCCAGTGTGCGGCAATGCCGTTGTTGGCCAACTCTTCCATCTCGCGGGTACGGATCTGGATCTCGATCGGTACGCCGTGCATGCCGAACAGCGTGGTGTGCAGCGACTGGTAGCCGTTGGCCTTGGGGATCGCGATGTAATCCTTGAAGCGCCCCGGCAGGGGTTTGTACAGGTTGTGCACGGCGCCGAGCACGCGGTAACAGGTGTCGACCTTGTCGACCACGATGCGGAAGGCGTAGACGTCCATGATTTCGTTGAACGCCCGGCGCTTGCCACGCATCTTCTGGTAGATGCCGTAGAGGTGCTTCTCACGGCCCATTACCTCGCCTTCCATGCCTTCGCGGGCCAGACAATGGATGATCGACTCTTCGATCTTGTTGACGATTTCCTTGCGGTTGCCCCGAGCCCGCTTGACCGCTGTGCGGATGCGCTCGGAGCGCATCGGGTGCATGGCCTTGAAGCCCAGATCCTCGAACTCGATGCGCATGCTGTGCATGCCCAGGCGGTTGGCAATCGGTGCGTAGATTTCCAGGGTTTCCTTGGCAATGCGCCGGCGTTTCTCACCGGACAGCACTTCCAGGGTGCGCATGTTGTGCAGGCGGTCGGCGAGTTTGACCAGGATCACCCGGATATCACGGGCCATGGCCATGGCCATTTTCTGGAAGTTCTCGGCCTGGGCTTCGGCCTTGGTCTCGAAGTTCATCTGGGTCAGCTTGCTGACCCCATCAACCAGTTCAGCCACGGATTCGCCGAACTGGGCGTCTAGAGCTTCTTTGGCGATACCGGTATCTTCGATTACGTCATGCAGCATCGCGGCCATCAGACTCTGATGGTCCATGTGCATGTCAGCCAGGATGCTCGCCACCGCTAGGGGATGGGTGACGTAAGCTTCGCCGCTGCGGCGGCGTTGGCCGTCGTGGGCTTGTTCGGCATAGAAATAAGCGCGGCGAACCAGGTTGACCTGATCGCCGTCGAGGTAGGTCGAAAGTCTGTCGGCGAGGGCGTCTATACTCGGCATGGGCGTTCCCCTTGCCGATTCAGATGACCCTGCGCCTGACGACGTCGACCCGGCATAGGCTTACAGAGGCTCGTTAGCCTCTTCCTCGAATGCAGCAAACAGTGGTTCTTCTTCGACGATATCGTCTTGCGCGATGACGTCGTAGCTCATCAGGCCAGCAGCGATTTCGCGCAGCGCGACTACGGTCGGCTTGTCATTTTCCCAAGCCAGCTTCGGCTCTTTGCCACCGGTAGCCAGTTGGCGCGAGCGCTTGGTAGCGAGCATGACCAGCTCGAAGCGGTTATCAACGTGATCCAGGCAATCTTCGACGGTAACGCGGGCCATGGTGTTCCTCGTAGCAAATGCGTAATAGAGCTGGGCCCAAATGGGCGAGCGGACTGGATAGTCTAAAAAATCACCAGCATTAAGGGAAGCTTTGATTTGCCGCAGCGTAATAAGTCAGACCAGTAACTCGCTGAGTAAGCCGCTGTGGCGTTGCTGTTGCGGGCCTTGCAGCAGCTGATTGGTGCGGAAAATCGCCTTCAGATCGCTCAAGGCGTGGGCGAAGTCATCGTTGATCAGCAGGTAGTCGTATTCGACGTAGTGGCTCATCTCGCTGACGGCTTCACGCATGCGTCGCTCGATGATCTCGCCGCTGTCCTGGCCGCGGTTGGTCAGGCGGTGGCGCAGCGCTTCCTGGGTCGGCGGCAGAATAAAGATTGATTTGGCTTCCGGCATCAGCCGGCGTACCTGCTGCGCGCCTTGCCAGTCGATCTCCAGAATCAGGTCGAAGCCGTCGCGCAGGGTCTGTTTGACCCATTCCTGCGAGGTGCCATAGAGGTTGCCGAAGACTTCCGCGTGCTCAAGGAACTCGGTCTTGTCGAGCATGGCGTGGAACTGCTCGCGGCTGACGAAGTGGTAATTCACCCCATCCACTTCGCCCGGGCGCATGGCGCGGGTGGTGTGCGACACGGAGACTCGGATCTGCGCCTCGCTGTCGATCAGCGCTTTGACCAGGCTGGTTTTGCCTGCGCCGGACGGGGCGGAAATGATGTAGAGGGTGCCGGTGGTTATGCTCATGGATCAATCCTGGAACGCGTTGTTCGAAGAGTAGCAGTAGCGGTTTGTCTTACTCGATGTTCTGCACTTGTTCGCGCATCTGCTCGATCAGCACTTTGAGGTTTACTGCCGCCTGAGTGCTGCGGGTGTCGAAGGCCTTGGAGCCGAGGGTGTTGGCTTCGCGGTTCAGTTCCTGCATCAGGAAGTCCAGGCGGCGACCGGCCTGGCCGCCGGTTTTCAGCACGCGGCGCACTTCGCTGACGTGGGTGCTGAGGCGATCCAGCTCTTCGGCGACATCACTTTTCTGCGCCAGGATCACTAGCTCTTGTTCCAGGCGCTGCGGGTCCAGCTCGGCCTGCATCTCGGCGCAGCGGTCGAGAATCTTCTGCCGTTGTCCGGCGAGCATCTGCGGCACCAGTTCGCGCAGGGCGACTACCTGCTCAAGAATGCTATCCAAGCGTTCATTGAGCAGCTTGGCCAGTTCGCTGCCTTCGCGCTCGCGGCCGTTCTTCAGTTCGTTCAGCGCCTCGGTGAACAGGCTCAGGGCGCTCTGATTCAATGCTTGTGGGTCAGCTGCATCGGCCACCAGTACGCCTGGCCAGCCCAGCACTTCCAGCGGGTTGAGTGCGGCAGGTTGCTTGATCAAGCCGGCCACGCTTTCGGCGGCGGCGACCAGTTGGGCGGCGCGTTCAAGGTCCACTTGCAGGGCTTTGCCGACATTGTCGTCGCTAAAGCGCAGGGTGCATTCGACTTTGCCGCGCGACAGGCCGTTGCGCAGTGCTTCGCGTACCGCACCTTCGAGGTCACGGAAGCTTTCCGGCAGGCGCAGATGAGGTTCCAGGTAGCGATGGTTGACCGAGCGCAGCTCCCAGCTCAGGGTGCCGTTGGCGCTCGCCTGTTCGGCGCGGGCGAAGGCAGTCATGCTGTGGATCATGGGTGAACCTCGCGAAAAGTCGGAACGAAAGGCGCAAGATTGTAGCGCAGTGCGTCGGCCGCTCCCAATTCGGCACACCCGCTACGGGCTTACGGCCCTATAATGCCGAGCAGATTTTTTATTCAGAGCAGGAATTCCTAGATGAAACGTCCTAGTGGCCGCGCCGCCGATCAGTTGCGCTCGATTCGCATCACCCGCAACTACACCAAACATGCCGAGGGTTCGGTGCTGGTGGAATTTGGCGATACCAAAGTGATTTGCACGGTCAGTGTCGAGTCGGGCGTTCCGCGCTTTCTCAAGGGTCAGGGCCAGGGTTGGTTGACCGCCGAGTACGGCATGCTGCCGCGCGCCACTGGTGACCGTAACCAGCGTGAAGCCAGTCGTGGCAAGCAGGGCGGCCGCACCCTGGAAATCCAGCGTTTAATCGGCCGTTCGCTACGCGCCGCATTGGATATGTCGAAGCTCGGTGAGAACACCCTGTATGTCGACTGCGACGTGATTCAGGCTGACGGCGGCACCCGCACCGCGTCCATCACCGGCGCCATGGTGGCTCTGGTCGACGCGCTGAAAGTGATCAAAAAACGTGGCGGTCTGAAAGGTGGTGATCCGCTCAAGCAGATGATTGCCGCCGTATCGGTAGGCATGTATCAGGGCGAGCCAGTGCTGGATCTGGATTATCTGGAAGATTCCGCCGCCGAAACCGACCTCAACGTGGTGATGACCAGCACTGGCGGCTTTATCGAAGTGCAGGGCACTGCCGAAGGCGCGCCGTTCCAGCCTGCGGAGCTGAACGCCATGCTGGCGTTGGCGCATAAAGGCATGACTGAGCTGTTCGAGTTGCAACAAGCAGCACTGGCAGACTGATTGAGCTGTATTACACGCCCATCACGCACGGAGAAGCACCATGAGCGACGAGTCCCAAGCGCCACAACCGGTTCCCGGTCCTGAAGCCCGTCAGTGGGCTATGTTTTGCCACTTCGCTGCCTTTCTCGGGCTGGTAATTCCCTTTGGCAACCTGCTTGGGCCGTTGATCGTCTGGCAGATCAAGAAGGACCTTGACCCGTTCGTCGATGCTCAAGGCAAGGAAGCGCTGAATTTCCAGATCAGCGTGGCTCTGGCTGCGCTGCTGTGCTTCCTGCTGATGGTGGTGGTAATCGGTTTCCCGCTGCTGCTGCTGGTTAGCATCGCGGCGCTGGTGCTGACGATTATTGCCGGGATCAAAGCCAATGAAGGCCAGGCCTATCGCTATCCATTCGCCTGGCGCTTGGTGAAATAAGCGTAGTGCGAACAACAAAAAGCCGGCGATTAGCCGGCTTTTTTGTGCGCTGCTGATCAGGCTATACGCTGAGCATCCAGTCGTAATCGACTATCAGCGGCGCGTGCTGTGAGAAGCGTGGCTGGCGCGGCAGGCGGGCACTACGAATGCTGCGGCGCATGCCGGGCGTGAGCAGCTGGTAGTCGAAGCGATAGCCGAGATTAAGCATTTCGGCCTGCTCGCTGTCAGGCCACCAGCTGAACTGGTCGCCTTCCCGGCTGACTTCGCGCAGCGCGTCGACATAGCCCATGGTGCCAATCACTTCATCCAGCCAGGCGCGTTCCGGAGCGAGGAAGCCGGGTGATTGCTGGCAGTCGCGCCAATTCTTCACATCGAGCTTCTGGTGTGCCACGTAGAACGAACCGCAATAGATGTACTCGCGGCGCTTGCGGCGCTGCTTGTCCAAATAATGGGTGAAGTCGTCCATAAACTTGAATTTCTGATTCAAGCTTTCATCACCCTGCTGCCCAGAAGGCATCAGCATGGTGGCAATACTTACTTTGTCGAAATCGGCCTGCAGGTAGCGCCCGTAGCGATCGGCCATTTCAAAGCCGAGGCCGCTGATTACCGCCTTGGGTTGCAACCGCGAATACAGTGCCACGCCACCTTGGCTGGGCACTTCTGCATCGCAGGCATAGAGGAAATAGCCATCCAGTTGGAGGGCTTGGTCGTCCAGTTCAAAGGCGGAGGCGCGGGTGTCCTGCAGGCAGATGACGTCGGCATTCTGTGCTTGCAGCCAACTGAGCAAACCGCGCTCGACTGCCGCATGAATACCATTCACGTTCACACTGATGATCCGCATAAATGGCCCCCAAAATCACGTGCGTGTATGATACCCGAGCTCACCTCTATTAGCTAAATTACCTAGTAAATCCGTGCTGTCCGGAGCTTTTTAATGCAAGCGTATCAACGTGATTTCATCCGTTTTGCCATCGAGCGTGGGGTTCTGCGCTTCGGTCAGTTCACCCTCAAATCCGGGCGCATCAGTCCTTATTTCTTCAATGCCGGGTTGTTTGACAGCGGTTTGGCCCTGGCTCAGCTCGGGCGTTTCTACGCCGCAGCGGTGGTGGACAGTGGCATCGGCTTCGACGTGCTGTTTGGCCCAGCCTATAAAGGTATTCCGCTGGCTGCGACCACCGCAGTGGCGCTGGCTGAGCATCATCAGCGCGACATGCCATGGTGCTTCAACCGTAAGGAAGCCAAGGATCACGGCGAAGGTGGCACCCTGGTGGGCGCTCCGCTGGCGGGTCGTGTGCTGATCATCGATGACGTGATTACCGCTGGTACGGCGATTCGTGAAGTGATGCAGATCATTCAGGCTCAGGGCGCGCAAGCCGCCGGTGTGCTGATCGCACTGAACCGCCAGGAGCGCGGCAAAGGTGAGCTTTCGGCGATCCAAGAGGTCGAGCGCGACTACGGTATGCCGGTGGTGAGCATTGTGTCACTCGAACAGGTACTGGAATATCTGGCAGAGGATGCTGAACTCAAGCAGTATCTGCCGGCGGTACAAGCTTACCGCGCCGAATACGGAATCTAACCTGTCGATAAGGTGCTGCATCGATGCATAGACCTGCCCTGACCTGCTGTTCGCTGTTGCTAGGCCTACTGCTGCCGGTTGTGGCGGGTGCGGCTGAGTTGTACCGCTACGTCGATGACAAGGGCACCACGGTGCTTAGCCGTCAGGGTGTGCCGCCAGAGCACATCAGCAAGGGCTATGAAGTGTTGAATGACCAGGGACGAGTGGTTCAGGTGATCCCGCCGGCGCCCAGCCCGGAGGAAATGAAACACATCCTTGCTGAAAAGGCCCGCGCCAGCTCTGATGCACAGTTGTTGCGGCTCTACAGCACGCCAGACGATGTCGAGCGCGCGCGTGAGCGCAAGCTGGCCGAGTTGGATGGCTTGATTGGTGTTGCGCGCGGCAACCTACAGTCGGTGCGTACGCAGCAGGCCAACCTGCAAAGTCAGGCCGCTGACCATGAGCGCGCGGGGCGTGCAGTGCCGGCGCATTTGCTGGCGCAGATCGATAACCAGAAAGCCGAACAGGAACGTCTCAAGGACGACATCCTGCGTTATCAGGCTGCACGTAAAGAGGCGGATAGCAGTTTCAATGCTGATCGTGATCGCCTCAAGGAACTGCTGGGCCGCAACCGGTAGCGTTATTGCTCGGGCGCGCAGCGCTCAAAGGCCAGAATCTTCTCCCTCAACCATGCCGGTAGCGGACTGCTGCTGCGGTTTGCGCTGTCCGCGTGCACATAAATCACTTCGCCGGCGGTCAGTGCCTGCTCGCCACACCAGATGCCCATGGCAAAGCTCAGGCTGGAGCGGCCCAGGCGGGCGACGCGGATGCCAATGTTCAACTCGTCATCAAAACGGGCGGGGGCCAAGTACTCCAACACGGTCTTGATGGCGAAGAAATCCCCGCCGTCGCGGCTCAAATCGTCCGGATAGCGGATGTCCAGGGCACGGAAGTATTCGGTGATAGCGACATCGGCATAGGTTAGGTAGTGGCCGTTGAACACGATGCTCTGCGGGTCGACTTCGGCCCAGCGCACTCGCAGCGTGTGGAAAAAGCTGAAGATTTCACGGGATGGCGCGGTTGGCATGCGGTACACCTCTGGCTGGCAGTGGGATCACTGAGCTTCGGTGCTGCGGCGTCCTGCTGCAAGGGTTGCAGCAGGCTATCAGGCGGCTGAATCAGCCAGGATTGCCCGGCTGATTCGCATTGTAGGCAGGCGCTCAGTGGCGCTTACGGTTGCAGATCAGGGTACCCACACCGCTGTCGGTGAAGATTTCCAGCAGCACAGCGTTCGGTACACGACCGTCGATGATATGTGCGCTGGTCACCCCGCCTTGCACCGCTTCCAGGGCGCAGCGTATCTTCGGCAGCATGCCGCCGTAGATGGTGCCGTCGGCGATCAGGCTGTCGACCTGTTCGGTCGTCAGGCCGGTGAGCACCTGGCCTTGCTTATCCATCAGGCCGGCGATGTTGGTCAGCAGCATCAGCTTCTCGGCTTTCAGTGCTTCAGCGACCTTGCCGGCCACTAGATCAGCGTTGATGTTGTATGACTCGCCATCCTGACCGACGCCAATCGGCGCAATGACCGGAATAAAGTCGCCCTTGACCAGCATGTTCAGCAGGTCGATGTTAACCCCGGTGACTTCGCCGACATGGCCGATATCGATGATTTCCGGCTGGGTCATCTCCGGCGTCTGCCGGGTCACGGTAAGTTTCTTGGCGCGGATCAGCTGGGCATCCTTACCGGTCAGGCCGATGGCGCTGCCGCCGTGCTGGTTGATCAGATTGACGATGCTCTTGTTGACCTGGCCGCCGAGGACCATTTCCACCACGTCCATGGTCGCGGTATCGGTGACGCGCATGCCGTCGACAAAATGGCTTTCGATGGACAGGCGCTTGAGCAGATCACCGATTTGCGGGCCGCCGCCGTGGACGACTACCGGGTTGATACCCACCGCTTTCATCAGCACGATGTCGCGGGCGAAGCCTTGCTTGAGCTCTTCGCTTTCCATGGCGTTGCCGCCGTATTTGATCACCAGCGTCTTGCCGACGAAGCGGCGGATATACGGCAGCGCTTCGGAAAGTACCTTGGCGACGTTGGTGGCGGCATCACGTTCGAGGGTCATGCAGGGCTCCAGTAGAAAATTCGCTAATCAATCAGAACGGCAGGTCGAGGTCGGGCACCGTGCTGTACAGCTGGGCGCGGAAGACTTCCTTGATCCGTTCAAGTTCTTCTTCGGTTTCCGCCTCGAAGCGCAGTACCAGCACTGGCGTGGTGTTGGACGCGCGCACTAGGCCCCAGCCTTTGGGGTAGTCGACGCGGACGCCATCGAGGTTGGTGATATTGCCTTCACCCCATACGCCGTCGCGCTGCAGGCGTTCGATGATGCTGAACTTGCTCTGCTCGGTGACCTGGATATTGATTTCCGGGGTGGCAATGTCATTGGGGAAGGCACTGAACACGTGTTCAGCGTCGCGGCGATCCTGGCTGAGGATTTCCAGCAGGCGGGCGGCGGCATAGATGCCGTCGTCAAAGCCGAACCAGCGCTCCTTGAAGAAGATATGCCCGCTCATTTCGCCGGCCAGCAGCGCACCGGTTTCCTTCATTTTTTTCTTGATCAGCGAGTGACCGGTTTTCCACATCACCGGCCGGCCGCCGTAACCGCTGATCAGCGGGGTCAGGCGGCGCGTGCATTTGACGTCGAAGATGATGTCCGCGCCGGGGTTGCGTGACACCACGTCTTTGGCGAACAGCATCAGCAGACGGTCGGGGTAGACGACGGTACCGGTATTGGTCACCACACCGACGCGGTCGCCGTCTCCGTCGAAGGCCAGGCCGATATCGGCTTTCTCGCTTTTCACCTTGGCGATCAGGTCCGCCAGGTTTTCCGGCTTGCCGGGGTCCGGATGATGGTTGGGGAAGTTGCCGTCGACTTCGCAGTACAGCGGAATAACCGAGCAGCCCAGGGCCTCGATCAATTGCGGCGCGATCACTCCGGCTACGCCGTTGCCGCAATCGACTACCACGCGCATGGGCTTGGCCATGGCGATGTCGTCGCGGATCTGCTTGAAGTAGCGCTCCAGCACGTCAACTTGCTCGACCGTGCCGACGCCACTGGCCAGATCGTTGTTGTCGATGCGTGCTTTCAGCGCCTGGATCTGTTCGTTGGCCAGGGTGTCGCCGGCGATGACGATCTTGAACCCGTTGTAATCGCGTGGGTTGTGGCTGCCAGTGAGCATCACCGCTGATTTGCCGGTGAGGATATGCCCTGCGTAATACACCACAGGCGTCGGCACCATGCCGACATCGCTGACGTTACAGCCGCAGTCGAGCAGGCCCTGGATCAGCTGCTGTGCCAGCTCTGGGCCGGACAGGCGACCGTCGCGGCCGACGGCGATGTTCGGCTCGCCCTGGGCCAGGCTTTGCGAGCCGATGGCGCGGCCGATCCAGTAGGCGGTTTCGGCATTCAGGGTGCGACCGACTACGCCACGAATATCGTAGGCGCGGAAGATATCGGCCTGCAGTTTGGGTGCTTTCGCCTGCACGGGGGCTGGCGCCGGCTCATCGAGGCCGAGCAGGTCCTGGTCTTCATCGAGAATATCGATATCGAGGATGTCGGTGTCCTGAAACAGTGGGTCGACCATGGCGCTGGCAGGCGTCTGCATAGCGGCGACGCCTGGATTGACTGCGCCTGCATTATTAGTCGGCGCGGCGGCCTGTTCCGTAGCGCGGCGCGGCATGCGTGCAAGGTTTTGCGCCAGAATATCCAGGGCAGGCAGGCTCAGGCTGAACGCCTTGACGGCCTTGCCGGCGGAAAGCTCCTTGAGCATCTGCCCCAGCTGCAGCACGTCGTCACGCAGGTGGCGTTGCAGGCTGCTCTGCAGCAGGTAGAGGCCGGTAATGGCGCCAGCCAGAGCCAGTAGCCCGGCGATGGCCAGCAGCAGCGGCGAGAACACCGGGTTGGTCAGTGACGGGCCAGGGGTAAAGCTGACCGTCCAGTTGGGGTTGCCAGTGCTGAATGACTGCGCGTTGCCTTGCGCGTCACCGCGCTGGGCCAGGACCTGGGCAGCGGTGTTATTGAATTGCTGGATCAGCTGGATCTGGCCGATTTCGGCAGGCATCACCGGTAGGCTAGCGAGCAGACGCTCCAAGTCTACAGCCAGCAGCAGGGTGCCATGCAGCGGCTCACCTTCGCTTAGACGCAGCGGCGCGGCGCTATACACCAGCCAGCGTTGGCCGACCTTGTAGGCCTCGGGTGCAGGCGTCTGGCCGTTTTCGGCGCGGCGCAGCATGTCCAGCGCGGCGAAGTTCATCGGCGCGCTGCGGCCCATGTCCTGCACAGCCTGGCCGCGGGCATTGAGGTGCGCGTCGACTACCCCGTACCAGTAGGTGAGGTTGCGTTCGGCTGCGCGTACCTGAGCAATGTCCTGACTTTGTAGGGCCTGCAGCAGTTGCGGGTTGCGAGCAGCCGCCTGGGTGTCAGCGCTCAGCTGTTGCAGGGCTTTCTGCAGCACAGTCGCCTGACCACCGCCCCACGCCTGACTGAGTTGTTGCAGTTGCTGCTGGTAAGCGCTGTTAAGCGGGCCAAACCACAGCAGTGCACCGGCCAGGATGATGCCGATCAAGGCAGCCAGCATGCCCGGTAACAGGGCGTTGGGGCTGTTCTTGGCCGCTTTGGCCTCGACGGGGGCGCTGGTCAGTTGGGCGCTGGCGGTTGTCTCGTCAGTGTCCTTGGCCGTGCGCTTGAAGAGTTTCATGCAGCGTCTCCTCGGCAATTCATCCTGGAAATTAGATTAAGGCAATCAATGGCTACCGGAGTGGCCAAAGCCGCCTGCACCGCGCTGACTCTCATCGAACTGTTCAACCAGTTCGAAATGCGCTTGCACCACCGGGACCAGAATCAGCTGGGCGATGCGTTCGCCGATGGCGATGGTGAAGGCGCTTTGTCCGCGGTTCCAGCAAGACACCATCAATTCGCCCTGGTAGTCCGAGTCGATCAGGCCGACGAGGTTTCCCAGCACGATGCCGTGTTTGTGGCCCAGGCCCGAGCGCGGCAGGATCATCGCGGCGAGACCGGGGTCGCCGATGTAGATCGACAGGCCAGTGGGGATCAACACGGTTTGCCCCGGCTCAAGCACAAGCTCCTGCTTGAGCATGGCGCGCAGGTCGAGGCCGGCGGAGCCCGGTGTGGCGTAGTGCGGCAGCGGAAATTCGGTGCCCAGGCGCGGGTCGAGGATCTTGGCTTGTAAGGCGTGCATATCGGGCTCTATTCGGTAAGTGGGCGTCAGCAGCTGGCCATGCGCTCGGCAATAAAGCTCACCAGCTGGCGTGCAATCTTGCTCTTGCTGGTCTGGGCAAAGCTGCTTTGTTGCAGTTCACGGTCGATGATGGTGATGGCGTTTTCTTCGCTGTTGAAGCCGATGCTGGGGTTGGCCACGTCATTGGCGACGATCAGGTCGAGATTCTTGTCGCGCAGCTTGCGCGAGGCGTACTCCAGCAGATTCTCGGTTTCGGCGGCAAAGCCGACGCTGAACGGCCGATCACTGCGCCCCGCCAGGGTGGCGAGAATATCCGGGTTACGGACCATTTGCAGGAGTAGACCATCACCACTGGTGGGGTCTTTTTTCAATTTGTGCTGGGCGACCACTTCCGGGCGGTAATCGGCTACCGCAGCGGCGGCGATCAGCAGGTCGCAGGGCATCGCGGCTTCGCAGGCGGCGAGCATGTCGCGGGCGCTGGTGACGTTGATGCGGGTAACGCGTTCAGGGGTTGGCAGGTGTACTGGGCCGCTGATCAGGGTGACTTTAGCGCCGGCCTCGGCTGCCGCTTCGGCGAGGGCAAAACCCATTTTGCCGGAGCTGTGGTTGGTGATGTAGCGCACCGGGTCGATGTTTTCCTGAGTCGGGCCCGCTGTGATCAGCACGTGCTTGCCGGTCAGTGCCTGATGCTGGAAGCAGTCGGCGGCACATTGCACCAGCTGTTCCGCTTCGAGCATACGGCCCAGGCCGACATCGCCGCAGGCCTGGCTGCCAGCAGCAGGGCCAAATAGGTGTAGGCCCCGCGCGCTGAGCAGCTCTGCGTTGGCCTGGGTCGCCGGGTCGCGCCACATGGCCTGGTTCATTGCCGGTGCGAGAGCGACGGTGGCGTCGGTGGCCAGCACCAAAGTGGTCAGCAGGTCATCGGCGACACCCTGAGCCAGGCGCGCCATGAGGTCGGCGGTGGCGGGGGCGATGAGGACCAGGTCGGCCCAGCGCGCCAGGTCGATGTGGCCCATGGCCGCTTCGGCCTCGGGGTCGAGCAGGTCGAGGTGCACCGGATGCCCGGACAGGGCTTGCAGGGTCAGTGGCGTAATAAACTCACGGCCGCCTTTGGTCATGACCACGCGTACATCGGCGTCCTGGTCCTTGAGTCGGCGAATCAGCTCAGCACTTTTATACGCGGCAATACCGCCGCCCACGCCAACAATGATGCGTTTCCGATACAGCCGCTGCATAGGCCTGCCTTTTATAGAGATGGGTATACACCGCGACGCTGACACCTCCCCAGGCCGGTCGCCGCGTAAAAGTTGGGCTACGATAGCACAAGGGTTGTATGCGAGTAGCGCTGCCAAGTGCTTGCCTGGCTTGGCTTTGCGCTCGCTGACGTGGCGCTTTGTCGCGCCTTTTAGCACACATGGAGGTGTGATGAGTATTCGTGATTGGCCGGCGGCCGAGCGCCCACGGGAAAAACTCCTCGCTCAAGGCGCCGCCGCGCTCACCGACGCTGAGTTGTTGGCAATTTTCTTGCGCACCGGAGTGGCCGGGCAGAGTGCTGTGGATCTGGCGCGTCACCTGTTGGGTGACTTCGGCAGCTTGCGTGCTTTGTTACAGGCCGACCTGTCTTCGTTCAGTCAGCGACTAGGCCTGGGGCCCGCCAAATTCGCCCAGTTGCAGGCGGTGCTGGAGATGGCGCGCCGACATCTGGCCGAGCAATTGCGCCGCGATTCGGCGCTGGAAAGCCCGCAGGCTGTGCGTGATTACCTGAAAGCGCTGCTACGCCACGAGCCGCATGAAGTGTTTGGCTGCCTGTTTCTCGATGCCAAACACCGCGTGCTGGCGTTCGAGGCGTTGTTTCATGGCTCCATCGACAGTGCTAGCGTTTACCCCCGTCAGGTGGTCAAACGCGCGTTGGCGCACAACGCGGCCGCACTGATTCTGACTCATAACCATCCGTCCGGTATCGCCGAGCCCAGTCAGGCCGATCGGGTGCTGACCCGCCGCCTGAAAGAGGCGCTGGAGCTGGTGGATGTGCGCGTACTCGACCACTTTATCGTCGGCGACGGTGAGCCGCTGTCGATGGCGGAGTACGGTTGGCTCTAAGGCGCCAGTCGCACTTTGGAAAAATCCTGGCGACCGAACGGACTGACCTGGTAACCCTCGACCTGTTTGCGCGTCAGCGCGTAGGCGGTTGGGTGCGCCAGCGGTAGCCACAGCGCCTGCTGCTGGATGATTTGCTGCGCTTCTTTATATATCCGGCTGCGCTGTGCCTGGTCGCTGGTGCTTTTGCCATCGGCGATCAGCTTGTCCAGTTGCGGGTCGCAATAGCGCGCGAAGTTCAGCCCGGATTCGAGCGAGGCGCAGGCAAACTGCGGGGTGAGGAAGTTGTCCGGGTCGCCGTTGTCGCCTGCCCAGCCCATAAACAGCAGGTCATGCTCGCCGGCTTTGGCGCGGCGAATCAGCTCGCCCCATTCGATCACGCGGATTTCTGCTTTTATGCCGACTTTGGCGAGGTCAGCCTGCAGCAACTGCGCGCCCAGGCTCGGGTTGGGGTTGAGCACGCTGCCGGTGGGGCGGGTCCAGATTGTGGTGCTGAAGCCATCGGCTAGGCCGGCCTGCTTGAGCAGGTCGCGGGCTTTCTGCGGGTCGTGGGGGTAACCGGGCAGTTCGCTGGCGTAGCTCCAGGTATTCGGTGGGTAGGGGCCGTTGGCGGCCTCGGCGCTATTTTCGAATACTGCCTTGAGGTAGCTGGATTTATCGAACGCCAGGTTGATCGCCTGGCGTACGGCGGGTTGATCCAACGGTGGATGCTGACTGTTGATTCCGACGAAGGCGGTCATAAAGGCTGCGGTATGGGCGCTTTTCAGATTGTTATCAGCGCTGATCGCCTGAACATCCTGTGGTTTCGGCGACAGTGCGATATGGCACTCACCGCGGCGTAACTTCTGCAAGCGCACGTTGGCGTCGGGTGTGATCGCGAATACCAGATTGTCCACCGCAGGCTTGCCTGCGAAGTAGCTCGGGTTGGCGCTGTAGCGCACGCTGGCGTCCTTCTGGAAGCGCTTGAAGACAAACGGCCCTGTGCCGATGGGCTGGCTGTTGAGGGTTTCCGGCGTACCGGCTGCCAGTAATTGCGCCGCGTACTCGGCGGAATAAATAGACGCGAAGCCCATGCTCAAGGTGGCGAGAAAGGTGGCATCCGGGCGATTAAGGCTAAAACGCAGGCTGTGTTCGCCGGTTTTTTCGATGGATTTGATCAGGCTGGGCAGCTGCATCGACTGGGCGTGGGGATAACCACTGGGGGCGACCTTGTGCCACGGGTGCGCCTGATCAAGCATGCGCTTAAAGCTGAACAGCACGTCATCGGCATTTAGTGGGCGGCTGGGGGTGAAGTACTCGGTCTTGTGGAACTGCACGTCAGGACGCAGGGTGAAGCTGTAACTCAGGCCATCCGGGCTGACTTCCCAGGCTTGCGCCAGGCTCGGCTGCAACGTGCCGCTGGTCGCATCGAAATCCACCAGGCGGTTCATCAGCACGTCGGCTGATGCGTTGGTGGTGGTCAGCGAGTTGTACTGCACCACATCAAAGCCATCTGGGCTGGCCTCGGTGCAGACGCTGAGCGTACTGGCCTGGGTCAGGGCGGGCATAATCAGTGAAACGAGCAGTAGCGGAAGGGCGGCGAGACGCATGGCAAACTCCTTGGTCGCGTGGGGACGCTGGCGCAGGTCTTACCCTAGGCTATTAAACGAAGGCAGGGCAATCAGTCTTGGCGACGAGCGGTCGATCTGCGCTATTGCTGTTGCTGGCAGGTCTGGAAGCGGAAATTGCAGTGCGAAGCTCGCCGGGAGATGTGCGTTTAACCTTGTTGCGCTGGGGGCTTTCTGGTATAAAGCAGCGCTCTTTTGTAGGGGCCCGGTTCTTGCGCTTTCAGGTACGGCCGGTAAGACCCTCGAGATACGCGGCGCTGAGCGCCAAGATTGAATAATTAGCGGCCAACCCATGCCGGGTTGGGCATGTGGTTTTAGAGGGCTGAGGCATGTCGAGAGTCTGTCAAGTTACCGGTAAGGGTCCGGTAACCGGGAATAACATTTCCCACGCAAACAACAAAACCCGTCGTCGTTTCCTGCCGAACCTGCAGCATCACCGCTTCTGGGTCGAGTCTGAGAACCGTTTTGTGCGTCTGCGCGTTTCTGCCAAAGGCATGCGTTGCATCGACAAGCGTGGTATTGACGTCGTTCTGTCCGAGCTGCGTGCTCGCGGCGAAAAGGTTTAAGGGGAAAGTCATGCGTGAATTGATCCGTTTGATCTCGAGTGCCGGTACTGGTCACTTCTACACTACCGACAAAAACAAGCGCACCACTCCGGACAAAATCGAAATCAAAAAATTCGATCCGGTTGTGCGTAAGCACGTGATGTACAAGGAAGGCAAGATCAAGTAATTGATCTGGCGCCTTGCCGAAAAAGCCCGCTTTTATAGCGGGCTTTTTCTTGCCTGCGATTTACTGTCGTGATGTGCAGGCCACAAAAAGCCCGCCATAAAGGCGGGCAAAGGATGACGCATGAAGAGTGGCCTGATCAGCGGCTGGCTTGCTCGAAGATCACATAGACCTTGCGGCAGGGCTCCAGCACTTCCCAGGTACCGGAAAAGCCGGCCGGGATAACAAAACGGTCGCCGGCGCGCAGGGTCTTGGCGTTGCCGTCCTGGTCGCGCAGCACCGAGACACCCTGCAGAATCTCGCAGTACTCGTGTTCGGTGTAGTTGATGGTCCAGTGGCCGACGTCGCCTTCCCAGATCCCCGTATTGAACTGACCACACGGGCTGCCGTAGTGGTTGCGCACGCTTTGCTCGGGGTCGCCCTTGAGCACTTTCTCTGCTGCCGGACGGTAATGTTCAGGTGTAGTGGTGGCGGTGGCGAAGTCGACGATCTTTTCGATATTCATAAGCATGTCCGGTAGGAATTGAGCGCCGGTTTAGGCCAGGCTTGTTGTCGGTTTGGGTGGTAATTTCGGCAGTCTATGTTTAATAAAGCACACATAACAAGGCAGCTTTGCCAGTTTTTGTAAAAAATATTGGAAGTGTGCAGGCCGCTGGTTTAGTGTTGCCGGCAGGATTGGGTGAGCAGGTTTTTGCGGCCCCATGCAGAATAATTGACAGCGCAGCGACCACCAGCGGCGCTTTACTAGCGATAGAGGATGTTCGAATGACTAGCCTGACTCGTGCCGACTGGGAGCAGCGCGCCAAGAACCTGAAGATCGAAGGCCGCGCCTTTGTTCATGGCGAGTACCGCGCCGCCGTCTCCGGGGCCACCTTTGAGTGCATCAGCCCGGTCGACGGACGCCTGCTCGGCCTGGTAGCCAGCTGTGACCTGGCCGATGCCGAGTTGGCCGTCGCGGATGCCCGTGCCACCTTCGAGTCCGGCGTCTGGTCGCGTATGGCGCCGGCTCAGCGCAAGCGCATCATGATCCGTTTTGCCGACCTGATGGATCAGCACGCCGAAGAGCTGGCCCTGCTGGAAACCCTCGACATGGGCAAGCCGATCAGCGATGCCCTGGGTGTCGACGTGCCGGGTGCCTCGCGGGCGATTCGCTGGAGCGGAGAAGCGGTCGACAAGATTTACGACGAAGTGGCGGCTACCCCGCATGACGAGCTGGGCCTGGTGACTCGCGAGCCGGTCGGCGTAGTCGCGGCCATCGTGCCGTGGAACTTCCCGATGATCATGACCGCCTGGAAGCTCGGCCCGGCGCTGGCCACCGGCAACTCGGTGATCGTCAAACCGTCCGAAAAATCCCCGCTGACCGCCCTGCGCATGGCGCAGCTGGCACTGGACGCCGGCATCCCGGCGGGCGTACTCAACGTGCTGCCAGGTTACGGCCACACCGTCGGCAAGGCGCTGGCGCTGCATATGGACGTCGACACGCTGGTGTTTACCGGGTCGACCAAGATCGCCAAGCAACTGATGATCTACGCTGGCGAATCGAACATGAAACGCGTCTGGCTGGAAGCCGGCGGCAAGAGCGCGAATATCGTCTTCGCCGATGCGCCGGACCTCAAGGCCGCAGCCGAGGCTGCTGCTGCAGCGATCTGCTTCAACCAGGGCGAGATGTGCACCGCTGGCTCGCGCTTGCTGGTGGAACGCTCGATCAAGGACACCTTCATGCCCATGGTTCTGGAAGCTATGCAGGACTGGAAAGCTGGCTACGCTCTTGACCCAGATACCAAGGTCGGCGCGCTGGTCGATGCGGGTCACCTGAATGCCGTGCTTGGCTACATCGACGCCGGCCACAAGGATCAGGCCAAGCTGCTCTGCGGCGGCAAGCGCACCCTGGAAGAAACGGGCGGCCAGTATGTCGAACCGACCATTTTCGATGATGCGCACAACGCCATGCGCATCGCTCAGGAAGAAATCTTCGGCCCGGTGCTGACGGTGATTCCGTTCGACAGCACCGAAGAAGCCATCGCGATTGCCAACGACAGTATCTACGGCCTGGCAGCCGCCATCTGGACCAGCAACCTGTCCAAGGCGCACCTGGCCGCCAAGGCGCTGCGCGTTGGCAGCATGTGGGTCAATCAGTACGACGGCGGCGACATGACCGCACCGTTCGGCGGCTTCAAGCAGTCCGGTAACGGCCGTGACAAGTCGCTGCATGCCTTCGACAAGTACACTGAGATTAAGGCGACCTGGATCAAACTGTAACGCTACCGGGACGACCTCCGGGCCTTCGGCCATGCTGCGTTGCGTCCTCGCTTAAAAGCTCCGGGGCGCCTTGCCTGGCTTTAGTCCCGTAGCTCTGACGGGGTTGGCTCCACTAAATCCATTTGCGGCCGGGTTCCTATGGAGCCCGGCCGTTTTGCATCTACGTGGCGGGTGCTGAGCGAGCCAGGGAGTGGAGTGAGAAGAATGAATTGGATGACCTATTTTGCCGTCAGTGCGGCGGTGGTGATCGTCGGGTTGGCGCTGGGCGTGACGCTACCGCTGGTGTCGTTTCGCCTTGAGGCTTGGGGTTATGGCCCCTTTGCCATTGGCGTGATGGCGGGCATGCCGGCCGTTGGCGTGTTGCTCGGCGCGCGGCTGACCGGGCACTTGGCCGGCTGGTTCGGCACGCCGCAGACCCTGCGCTTGTGTCTACTGGCCAGCGCCGCCTCGGTGGCGCTGCTGAGCGTGATGCCGAGCTATCCGCTGTGGCTGCTGCTGCGTCTGCTGATTGGCATCTCCTTGACCGTGGTGTTTGTGCTCGGCGAAAGCTGGATCAATCAGCTGGTTGAGGACCGTCTGCGCGGCCGTCTGGTGGCGCTGTATGGCACCGGCTTTGCGCTCAGCCAGCTGTGCGGGCCGCTGCTGCTGACCCTGCTGGGTACGGAAAGTGACCGCGGTTTCTGGTTCTCTGCCGCGCTGCTGGTGGGCGGTAGCCTGCTGCTGTTGGGGCGCGATGGAGCGCCCAAGGTCGATGCGCAGAGTGCGTCCGGGCGTGGCATCCTGGCGTTCTGCCGCACTTCGCCAGCGATTGCCTGGGCGGTGGTGCTGTTTGCCGCGTTCGAGGCGATGGTGCTGACGCTGCTGCCGGTGTATCTGGTGCGCGAAGGCTTTGCCCAGCAGATGGCATTGATCATGGTCAGTGCGGTGGTGGTGGGCGATGCGGCGCTGCAATTGCCGATTGGCTGGATGGCCGACCGGGTACCACGGCAGACGCTATTCCGCTGCTGCGGGGTGGTGCTGCTGCTGTCGAGCCTGAGCATTCCGTCATTGCTGCACACGCCGCTGATCTGGGTCGTGCTGGTGCTGTTTGGCGCCAGCGCGGGCGGCCTGTACACCCTGTCGCTTATTCTGGTCGGGCAGCGCTATCGTGACGATGCGCTGGTGCGCGCCAACTCGCATATCGCCCTGCTCTGGGGCGCGGGTTGTCTGCTCGGGCCGCTGTCGACCGGTGCCGCCAGTCAGTGGGTCAGCGGTCATGCGCTGCCGATCCTGATGGCGATTGGCGCGGCGCTGTTTGTCTGGCTGGCGTTTCAGCGGGGGGCATTCAGCGAGGTGGCGGCCATCAAGGCGTGACCGCAACCTCTGCGCTGTTGTGTGGGAGCTGTTGCTCGGTGAGCAGCGCGGCCACGCATTCGCCGACCTGGCGAATTGACTGTTCAAGCGCTGGAGTGGGTTGCCCGGCGTAGTTGATGCGCAGGCAATTGCGGTATTTGCCGGCGGCGGAAAAGATGCTGCCGGGCGCGATCTGGATGTTGTATGGCTGCAGCTCACGGTTCAGGCGTTGGCTGTCAAAGCCCTGTGGCAGCTCCAGCCACAGCATAAAGCCGCCCTGGGGCCGGCTGACCCGCGTGCCGGCGGGGAAGTAGCGGCTGACCCAGTCGATCATGCAATCGCGGTTGCGCGCGTACTGGCTGCGCATCCGGCGTAGGTGCGGCTCGTAATGCCCGCTGGCGATGTACTCGGCCAGGGCGAGCTGGGGCAGTTGTGCGGCCATGCCGGTGCTCATGTATTTGAGGTGCAGCACCTGTTGCAGGTAGCGGCCCGGGGCAATCCAGCCAGCCCGCAGGCCGGGCGCCAGGGTTTTGGAAAACGAGCTGCAGAAGAGCACGCGACCGTCCTCGTCGAATGATTTGATGCTGCGCGGGCGTGGGTAGCTGTAGGCCAGCTCGCCGTAAACATCATCCTCGATAATCGCCACGTCATAGCGCTGTGCCAGGGCCAGCAAGGCGCGTTTGTTGGCCTCCGGCATGATGTAACCGAGCGGGTTGTTGCAGTTGGGGGTGAGCTGGATGGCCTTGATCGGCCATTGCTCCAGCGCGAGCTCTAGCGCCTCCAGGCTGATCCCGGTGAGCGGGTCGGTGGGCAGTTCCAGGGCCTTCATGCCGTAGCCCTTGAGTGCTTGCATCACGCCATGAAAGCTCGGTGAATCCACGGCCACGATGTCGCCCGGCTCGCACACGGCGCGAATGCCCACGGACAGTGCTTCGTGGCAGCCGGTGGTGGTGATGATCTCTTCAATGGCGATCTGGCAGCCGGAATCGAGCATCAGGCGTGACAGTTGTGCGCGCAGGCCAGGGTCACCATACAGGCTGCCATAGCTCAGCTCCTTGACCTCCTGGCGGCGGCTCATGCGTGACAGGGTACGCAGCAGCGGTTTCAGGGTTGGGCTGCTGATATCCGGCATGCCGCGCCCCAGTTGCAGCACATCACCGCCAGGCGGTCGGCTGATCAGTTCCAGTACCTGGTCCCACTGGGAAATATCCACCGGTCGCTGCGCGGCGCGGCTGACCATCGGCAGCGCCGGCTGCTGGCGCGCCTGGGGCACAAAGTAGCCGGACTTGGGCTTGGGCGTGGCCAGGCCCTGATCCTCCAGGTGGCGGTAGGCCTGCTGCACCGTGCTCAGGCTGACGCCATGTTCCAGGCTGAGGGCGCGCACGGAGGGTAGGCGATCACCGGGGCGATACAGGCCCTGTTCAATACGGGCGCCGAGCAACTCAGCCAGGTTGACGTAAAGCGTCATAACAGTTGCCTCGCAATTTCTCTGTGTGCCGCACCAAGCCAGTACAGATAGGGAACAAATCCACCATTCAGAGCTTGGTTTCTGAAATCTGTATGGATTTAAAAGTATATTTTTGAATCTGTCATGCTTTTCCCGTGTCACCCATCATGACCTCCCATCAGGCTTACGGGCAGGAGCAGGCGATGAACGGGTTGAGTGATGTCAGGCTGACAATGAAATCAGGCGAGCTGCAGCAGTCTGCGGGCGGGCATCTGTATGCTCAGCAGGGTACAGCGAAGCCAGCTGCACCCCGCTGGAGCACATTCTGGCAGCGCCTGACGACTCGCCGCGCGCTGCTGAGGCTGACCGATGAACAGCTCAAGGATATCGGGCTAAGCCGCGGGCAGGCCCTGCGCGAGGCGCAGCTGCCGTTCTGGAAGCTGTGAGGGAAATGCGCAGCAGGTCGTTGTGGCCTGCTGCGTAGTACGTCAGACCAGTTCTTTCATCCGGTGCCAGAGCATGCCCAGGGCGAGCAGCGGCGAGCGCAGGTGTTTGCCGCCGGGGAAGGTCATGTGCGGCACCTTGGCGAACAGGTCGAAGCCGCTGCTGGCCTGGCCGGCGATGGCCTCGCCGAGCAGTTTGCCGGCCAGGTGCGTGGCGTTGACGCCGTGGCCCGAGTAAGCCTGGGCGTAATACACGTTGGGCTGTTCCTTGAGCCGGCCGATCTGCGGCAGGCGGTTGGCGCCGATGCCGATCATGCCGCCCCATTGGTAGTCGATTTTCACGTCGCTCAGATGCGGGAAGACTTCCAGCATTTTCGGTCGCATATAACCGGCGATGTCTGCAGGATCGCGGCCGGAATAATGGCAGGCACCGCCGAACAACAAGCGCCGGTCAGCGGACAGACGGTAATAATCCAGGGCCACACGCTGGTCACACAGTGCCATGTTCTGCGGAATGATCGCCCGCGCTTCGGCTTCGGACAGCGGTTCTGTGGCGATCACGTAGCTGCCGGCGGGCAGCACCTTACCGCCCAGATTGCTGTTCAGGCCATTCAGGTAAGCGTTGCAACCGAGCACTAGGGTAGTTGCGCGCACCACGCCTTGGGCAGTGTGAACCTTGACCTCACTGCCATAGTCGATGCGCGTCACTGCCGAATTCTCGAACAGTTGTACGCCCAGGCTCTGCGCCGCGGCGGCTTCGCCGAGAGCCAGATTGAGCGGGTGCAGGTGGCCGGAGCCCATGTCGATCATGCCGCCGACGTAGCGGTTGGAGCCGACCACCTCGTGCATCTGCTCCGGTTGCAGCAGGCGCATTTCATGGCGATAACCCAACTGCTTGAGTTCGGCCATGTCTTCGGCGAAGTCGGCGAGGTGGCTGGGTTTGTTGGCCAGGTCGCAGTAGCCCCAGGTCAGGTCGCAGTTGATGTTGAAGTGCTCGATACGCTGGCGGACGATTTCCACCGCTTCCAGGCCCATCAGTTTCAGTTCGCGCACGCCTTGCGCGCCAATCACCGATTCGAATTGCTCCACGCCATGGCCGACGCCGCGAATCAGCTGGCCGCCGTTGCGCCCGCTGGCGCCCCAGCCGATCTTGTGCGCTTCCAGCAGCACCACCGAGAGGCCTTTCTGCGCCAGTTCGATGGCGGTGTTAAGGCCGGAAAAACCACCGCCGACGATGCACACATCGGTGCGCAACTCACCCCCCAGGGCGGGGTAGTCGAGTTGGCGATTGGCGCTGGCGGCGTAATAGGAGTTGGCGTGCTGGCTGCTGTGAACCGGCTGGTGAACGCGGGCGTTCATGTGTGGAATCCTGATTATTATGTTTGGAAAATTTTACGAAGCATAAGCGTCGAATTTGCCAAACGCCAAGAGGCAATCGCGAAATAAGCGGATTTTCGTCGGTTAGCCGCTGCTCCTGTCGCGATTCAACTTTGGCCACGGTTACTATGCCGACCTGTGTTTCAGGATCACGTCCATGAGTTGCACCAGTCGAAAGATCGATCAGCTGCGTTTGCAGATTCCCAGTTTCGCCTGCGTGCCGGGCTGCCACGATTGCTGCGGCCCGGTCACGGCCTCATCCGAAGAGATGTCGCGGCTGCCGGTAAAGAGTGATGCCGAGCATGACGCCGCGCTGGCTGAGTACAACTGCGTACACCTCGGCCCGCAAGGGTGCACGGTGTATGACCAGCGCCCGCTGATCTGCCGGCTGTTCGGCACCACGCCAAGCCTGCCGTGCCCGCGCGGCCAGGGACCGGAGCAGATGATCGAACCGGCGGTGGCAAAGCAGGTGCATCAGTTGATTGCGACTACCCGCCAAGTTCTAGTCTGACGGCTAGTCGGCAATCGGCAGGCTCAGGCTCTCTTTCACTTCTTCCATGACGATGTAGCTCTTCGACTCACGCACGTGCGGCAGCTTGAGCAGGATGTCGCCGAGCAGCTTGCGGTAGCTGGCCATCTCGTTGATCCGCGCCTTCACCAGGTAGTCGAAGTCACCAGACACCAGGTGGCATTCGAGCACGTGTGGCAGCTTCAGTACGGCGCGGCGGAACTCCTCGAAGGTGTCGCCGGATTTGTAGTCCAGGCTGATCTCGACAAACACCAACAGGCTGGCTTTGAGCTGCTGCGGGTTGAGCCGGGCGTGGTAGCCCATGATGATCCCTTCGCGCTCCAGGCGGCGTACGCGCTCGGTGCAGGGTGTGGTCGACAGGCCAACCCGCTCGCCCAGTTCGGTAAAGCTGATGCGCCCGTCTTCCTGCAGGATGCGCAGGATATTGCGGTCGATCTTGTCCAGTTCGCGGCGGCTCTGATGTTGGGTGCGCACGGTGGATACCCCTCTGTGGAAGGCGATTTTGCCAAGAATTGTCGCCAAATATAGCTATTTATATAGTGAAAAGCACTGCTGATCTCTTCCTATACTGCGCTCAATTGTGATCTCAGGAATTATCCGTCGCGCATTGTCGCGGCGAGGAGAGCGGCATGCGGGTTTTAGTTCTCGGCAGCGGTGTGATTGGTACAGCCAGTGCGTATTACCTGGCGCGTCAGGGTTTTGAAGTGGTGGTGGTCGACCGGCAGCACGCCCCGGCTATGGAAACCAGCTTCGCCAACGCTGGCCAGGTGTCCCCTGGCTACGCCTCGCCGTGGGCTGCGCCGGGCGTGCCGCTGAAAGCGATCAAGTGGCTGCTGCAAAAGCACGCGCCGCTGGCGATCAAGGCCACCGCCGATATCGACCAATACCTGTGGATGGCGCAGATGCTGCGCAACTGCACCGCCAGCCGTTACGCGGTGAACAAGGAGCGCATGGTGCGTTTGTCCGAGTACAGCCGCGACTGCCTCGACGAGCTGCGCGCGGAAACCGGCATCGCCTATGAAGGTCGCAGCCTGGGCACCACCCAGCTGTTCCGCACCCAGGCGCAACTGGATAACGCGGCGAAAGACATCGCCGTGCTGCAGCAATCCGGTGTGCCCTATGAAGTGCTCGACCGCGCTGGTATTGCTCGCGTTGAGCCGGCTCTGGCCGCTGTGACCGACAAGCTGGCCGGCGCGCTGCGTCTGCCGAATGACCAGACAGGCGATTGCCAGCTGTTCACCACCAAACTGGCCGAGATGGCCAAGGCGTTGGGCGTGGAATTCCGCTTCGGTCAGGACATTCAGCGGATCGACGCCGTGGGCGACCGGGTCAATGGCGTTTGGATCGACGGCAAGCTGGAGACCGCCGACCGCTACGTGCTGGCGCTCGGCAGCTTCAGTCCGCAATTGCTCAAGCCGCTGGGCATCAAGGCGCCGGTTTACCCGCTCAAGGGTTACTCGCTGACCGTGCCCATCACCAATGTGGCGATGGCGCCGACCTCGACCATCCTCGATGAAACCTACAAGGTGGCGATCACCCGTTTCGACAACCGCATCCGCGTGGGTGGCATGGCGGAAATCGCCGGCTTCGACCTGAGCCTCAACCCGCGTCGCCGCGAAACCCTGGAAATGATTACCGCCGACCTCTACCCGCAGGGCGGCGACCTGCGCCAGGCCGAATTCTGGACCGGCCTGCGTCCGGCCACTCCGGATGGCACGCCGATTGTTGGCGCCACCGGCTTGCGCAATTTGTTCCTCAACACCGGTCACGGCACACTGGGCTGGACCATGGCCTGCGGCTCCGGTCGCCTGCTTGCCGATCTGATGGCGAAAAAGCGTCCGCAGATCAGCGCCGAAGGCCTGGATATTTCCCGTTACAGCCGTTCCCAGGAGAGTCACAAGCATGTCAGTACAGCGCCTGCACACTGAAAGTCGTTACAGCGAAATCGTCATCCATAACGGCACGGTCTACCTGGCCGGCCAGCTGGCGGACGACTACAGCGGCGACATCGTGCAGCAAACCCGCGAAACCTTGGCAAATACCGACCGCATGTTGGCCGAGGCCGGCAGCGACAAGTCGAAGATCCTCTCCGTGACCATCTACCTGAAGGACATGGACCGCGATTACGCCGGGCTTAATCAGGTCTGGGATGCCTGGGTCGCGCCAGGCGCGGCGCCTGCACGGGCTTGCGTCGAGGCGAAGATGTATAAGCCAGAGGTGCTGGTGGAAATGATGATCGTGGCCGCCCTGTAAATCGGCCCGTCCCGTTTGCGATAAGTGTTTGCCCGGCCATCACACCGGGCTTTTTTACTTCTGAAAACTGCTGATAGCCGAGAACGTCATGCGTCCTGCCCGCGCCCTGATCGACCTGCAAGCCTTGCGTCACAACTACCAACTGGCCCGTGAAGTCAGCGGCGCCCGCGCCCTGGCGGTGATCAAGGCGGATGCCTACGGCCATGGCGCGGTGCGTTGTGCCCAGGCGTTGCAGGAGCAGGCCGATGGTTTTGCCGTGGCCTGTATCGAGGAAGCGCTGCAGCTGCGCGAGGCCGGTATTCGCGGGCCGATTTTGTTGCTGGAGGGCTTTTTCGAGGTCGACGAATTGCCGCTGATCGAGCAGCACGAGCTGTGGTGTGTGGTGCATTCGTTGTGGCAGCTGGAGGCGATTGAGCGCAGCGCGGTACGCCGTCCGCTGACGGTGTGGCTGAAGATGGACAGCGGCATGCACCGCGTCGGCCTACACCCGGCCGATTACCAGGCGGCCTATCAGCGCCTGCTGGCCAGCGGCAAGGTGGCGAAGATTGTGCTGATGAGCCACTTCGCCCGTGCCGACGAGCTGGATTGCCCGCGCAGTGCTGAGCAGTTGGCGGTGTTTCAGCAGGCGCGCCAGGGCATAGTCGCCGAGGTCAGCCTGCGCAATTCGCCAGCCGTATTGGGTTGGCCCAATGTGCCGAGCGACTGGGTGCGTCCCGGCATCATGCTCTACGGAGCCACACCGTTCGAACAGGCGCAGGCCGTGGCTGCGCGGTTGCAGCCGGTGATGACTCTGGAGTCGAAGATCATCAGCGTGCGCGAACTGCCGGCCGGCGAGCCGGTGGGCTATGGCGCACGCTTTGTCAGCGAGCGGCCAACCCGCGTTGGCGTAGTTGCCATGGGCTATGCCGACGGTTACCCACGCCATGCGCCGACAGGCACACCCGTGGCGGTGGACGGCCAACTGACCCGCCTGATCGGCCGTGTGTCGATGGACATGCTCACCGTCGATTTGACTGATCTGCCACAAGCGGGCCTGGGCAGCCGGGTCGAGCTGTGGGGTAAACAGGTACTCGCCAGCGACGTGGCCACCCAGGCCGGCAGTATTCCTTATCAGCTTTTCTGCAACCTGCGAAGGGCGCCGCTGCTCTACCTCGGGCACTAACAGCCACGCTGTAGACGAGTTTGAACGCGAGTGTTGTAAATTCTGAACGCTATGCCATGATACGGCGACTTTTCCGTATCACTCCCAAGGGGGACTCCAGCATTGGACGTCGGTGTACGCCTGCAATCCATTCGCAAACTCAAAGGCCTTTCCCAGCGTGAACTCGCCAAACGGGCGGGCGTCACCAACAGCACCATTTCGATGATCGAGAAGAACAGCGTAAGCCCTTCGATCAGTTCGTTGAAAAAGGTGTTGGCGGGTATCCCCATGTCCCTGGTGGAGTTCTTCTCCCTGGATGTGGAGCAGGATAGCCAGGCCCAGGTGGTTTATCGCGCCGCCGAACTCACCGATATCTGCAGTGGGGCCATCACCATGAAACTGGTGGGTAAGGCGCATCCCAGCCGGGCCATTTCCTTCCTCGATGAAACCTACCCGAGCGGCACTGACACAGGCGATGAGATGTACGCCCACGAAGGTGAAGAGGCCGGCATGCTGGTTGAAGGCAAGCTGGAACTGACCGTCGGCGACGAGGTGTTTATCCTTGAACCGGGCGATAGCTACTACTTCGAGAGCAGCAAGCCGCACCGTTTCCGTAATCCATTCGAACAGCCTGCCCGGCTGATCAGTGCGACCACGCCGGCCAATTTCTAAATAACCCTGCGACAATCTGGGTTGTTTCGGCCAGCCCGGCTTGCCGTTATACTGCTACCCGCTCGCGAAACCGTGGCCGCGAGCGTGACTAGCCACGAAGAGGGTGTACCGTGAACCTGATTAAAAAGCTCCTGGTAGCACCGGCTACCGTATTGGCCCTGTGGGCAGTGACTGCTCAGGCCACGACCGACGACGCCATTGCTGACCGACTGAAGCCGGTTGGCCAAGTCTGTGTGATGGGTGAAGAATGTAAGGGCGTGGGTGCTGTAGCCGTTGCTGCTGGCGGCGGTGCGCGTACTGCCGATGACATCATTGCCAAGCACTGCGGTGCCTGCCACACCCCAGGTATCCTGGGTGCGCCGAAAATTGGCGACACCGCTGCCTGGAAGGCACGTGCTGATAAAGAAGGTGGTATCGACGCTATCCTGAAAACCGCGATTGCCGGCATCAACGCCATGCCGCCGAAAGGCACCTGCGCTGACTGCTCGGATGACGAGCTGCGTGGTGCAATCCAGAAGATGTCCGGCCTGTAAGTCGCTTGACGCTGCTGTGAAAAAGCCGCCTTAAAAGGCGGCTTTTTTGTGGGCGCTAGAAACGGCTCAAGGTAATTCCCGGTGGGCTAAGGCTCTTAGTCGATAAAGCTGACCTGACCATCCTTGAGTGAATCAATGCGCGCCAGCGACTCGACCCGATAACCCTGTGCGTCCAGCTCGGAGCGGCCGCGCTGGAAGGATTTTTCGATCACCACACCGATACCGGCGATGCTTGCACCGGCCTGGCCGATCAGATCAATAAGGGCGCGGGCGGCATGGCCGTTGGCGAGAAAATCGTCAATTAACAGGACATGGTCGTGGGCGCCCAAGTGCTTGGCCGAAATGGCCAGCGTGCTTTCGGTCTGCTTGGTGAAGGAAAACACCTTGGAGATGTACAAGTCGTCCTTGAGCGTCAGTGACTGGTACTTGCGCGCAAAAATCACCGGTACGCCTAACTCCAGGCCTGCCATCACTGCCGGAGCAATGCCCGAGGCTTCGATGGTGACGATCTTGGTGATGTTCTGGCCGGCAAAACGCTGGGCAAACTCATGACCGATCTGCTGCATCAGCTTGGGGTCGATCTGGTGATTGAGAAAGGCATCAACCTTGAGAACATGCTCCGAGAGCACGGTGCCTTCTTCGCGAATCTTCTGTTTCAGCGCTTCCACGCGGTTACCCTCGTCGTTCTTTCTGATACCCGGTCTGCGCCGGGATGTAATGGTGCAGCGTAGCGCGGATGCAGGCGGTGACGAAATACGTCTACCTGTGCCCGCGCGGTGCTGTTGGTTATTTTTTCAGCATGGCGCGCATATTGGCCAGCGCCGAGTTGCCGGTAGCGGCTTTAACCTCCGGTGCGGCGTCTTCCAGGCCTTCCCAGACCAGATCTTCAGGCGGCAATTCATCAAGGAAACGACTCGGCGAGCAGTCGATGATTTCGCCGTACTGTTTGCGCTTGGCGGCAAAGGTCATGGTCAGGTTGCGTTTGGCGCGGGTGATGCCGACATAGGCCAGACGCCGCTCTTCCTCGACCGTATCGGCCTCGATACTGGAGCGATGGGGAAGGATTTCTTCCTCCACACCGAGGATATACACCGAGGGGTACTCCAGGCCCTTGGACGCATGCAGGGTCATCATCTGCACACCTTCGGCGCCTTCCTCTTCTTCCTGCTGGCGTTCGAGCATGTCGCGCAGCACCAGCTTGCCGATGGCGTCCTCGATGGTCATGTCACCCTCTTCGTCGCGCTCCAGGGTGTTCTTCAGTGCTTCGACCAGGAACCAGACGTTGCCCATGCGTGCGTCGGCGACTTTGTCGCTGGAAGCGTTCTGCCGCAGCCAGTTCTCGTAGTCGATGTCCATCACCATGCTGCGGATCGCCGCAATCGGATCGTTCTGCGCGCATTCCTGGCGCACCCGGTCCATCCATTTGGTAAAGCGCGCCAGGCGCTCGGTGTAGCGTGCATCCAGTTGCTCGCCCAAGCCGATTTCGCCGGCAGCGGCGTACATGCTGATCTTGCGGTTGGTGGCGTAGTTACCGAGCTTTTCCAGTGTGGTCGAGCCGATTTCGCGGCGCGGCACGTTGATCACGCGCAGAAAGGCGTTGTCATCATCCGGGTTGACCAGCAGGCGGAAGTAACTCATCAGGTCCTTCACCTCC
Source organism: Pseudomonas sp. 9AZ (assembly GCF_902506525.1). Classification (NCBI taxonomy): domain Bacteria; kingdom Pseudomonadati; phylum Pseudomonadota; class Gammaproteobacteria; order Pseudomonadales; family Pseudomonadaceae; genus Pseudomonas; species Pseudomonas sp. 9AZ. The sequence goes on along the minus strand of NZ_LR733840.1, from coordinate 1,656,709 downwards.
TGGCGGGCGAAGAAACTGGTGCCGCCCGAGAGGCGATAGGGAATCTGATGGTGCTGCAGCTTCAGCTCCATCAGTTTGGCCTGGTAGTTGCCGCGGTAGAGGATGGCGTAATCGCTGTAAGGGCGCTGGGTGCGCAGGTGCTCGGTGAGGATTTCCAGGGCCACCCGTTCACACTCGGCGTCTTCGTTGCGGCAGCGGATCACGCGGATCTCGTCGCCCATGCCCATCTCGCTCCACAGCTGTTTTTCGAAGGCATGTGGGTTGTTGGCAATGAGGATGTTGGCGCACTTGAGGATGCGGCTGGTGGAGCGATAGTTCTGCTCCAGCATCACCACCTTCAACGAGGGGTAATCCTCTTTCAGCAGCATCAGGTTTTCCGGGCGCGCACCGCGCCAGGCGTAGATCGACTGGTCATCGTCGCCGACCACGGTGAACTGGTTACGCATGCCCACCAAGAGCTTCACCAGCAGGTATTGGCTGGCGTTGGTGTCCTGGTATTCGTCGACCAGCAGGTAGCGGATACGGTTCTGCCATTTTTCCAGGATGTCAGCGTGTTCCTGGAACAGCATCACCGGCAGCAGGATCAGGTCGTTGAAGTCCACCGCGTTGTAGGCGCGCAGGGTGCGCTGGTAGTGCAGGTAGACGATGGCCGCAGTCTGCTCCTTGGGGTTGCGTGCGCCGGCCAGGGCTTGCTCGGGCAGGATCAGGTCATTCTTCCAGCTGTCGATGATGTTCTTGATCTCATCCGCACCGTCATCACCGGCATATTCCTTCTGCATGATGTCGGTGAGCAGTGCCTTGATATCGCCGTCATCGAAGATCGAGAAACCCGGCTTGTAGCCCAGGCGCGCGTATTCCTTGCGGATGATGTTCATGCCCAGGTTGTGGAAGGTCGAGACCGTCAGGCCGCGGGCTTCGGGGCCTTTGAGCAGGGAGCTGACGCGCTCTTTCATCTCGCGCGCCGCCTTGTTGGTAAAGGTCATGGCGACGATATGGCGGGCCTGTATGCCGCAGTTCTGCACCAGGTGGGCGATCTTGCGGGTAATCACGCTGGTCTTGCCGGAGCCTGCGCCGGCGAGCACCAAAAGTGGGCCGCCGACATAGTTCACGGCTTCCTGCTGCCGGGGGTTCAGTCGGGACATGGAATCAATCGTCAGGTGAAGTGGGCGCGCATTTTAACAGGCCTGGCGCATTGTGCCGTGACCATCTGGAAGTGTGTTGCAGTGCACATAATGGCAAACCGCCAGGCTTGGTTAATTTTCCTATTCCAGTACTCTGGTGCCACTTTCGGGTCCAGCCTCGCCGCAGGACACGCGCCACTGACACAAGGATGTGCGTGATTAGACGTCGATTACGACGCATCCGAGCGGTTGTAATGCTCTTTATTTGTGCTGTGGGGGAAGTTGTTTGTCCGCGTTCGTCGAACCATTACGCTTGCTGTTGCTGGCGGAAACGCCGGGCTGGGCGCAGTTGCTGCGTGAACGTCTGGGTGCGCTCGGCAGCGGTTATGCGCTGATTACCGCACCGTCCTGGGAGGCGGCCAGCGCGCTGTTCGATAAACCCAGCAACGCCTTGCTCCTCACCACCCCCCAATACCTGCCTACCTCCGGGCGCTGTTCCCTGCCGATTGTCCTGCTGTTGGATGCCGAGCCCGACGTCGAGCCCGAGGGTGTCTGCGACTGGCTGGTGCGTCATCAGCTCAGCAGTGAAGTGCTGCGTCGCTGCCTGCGCTATGCCCGTGAGTACGGCAAACTCAACGACACCTTGCACCGCCTGGCGGATCAGGATGCCCTGACCGGCATTGCCAATCGCCAAGGATTCCAGACCCTACTGGCCGCGCGCCTGGCCGAGTATGAAGGCCGTGGCCTGACCCTCGGCCACCTCGATCTGGACAACTTCCGCCACGCTAACGATGCCCTCGGCTACCAGGGTGGCGACAGTCTGATTCTGCAAGTGGTGGCGCGGATCAAGGGGCAGCTGCAGGCAGGCGACCAAGTGGCGCGCCTGGGCAGCGATGAATTTGCCTTGCTGATCGACAGCCGACGCGACCCGCAACGCGCAGAGCGCTTAGCCGCGCAGATTACCGAAGCCCTTGGCGAGCCCTACTGGATTGACGGCGAAAGTCTGCTGATCGGTTGCAGCCTCGGCCTTGCCCATTCCCGCGCCACAAGTAGCGCTGACCCACTGATGTGGCATGCGCATATCGCCATGCAGCAGGCTAAGAGCCAGCAGGGCTGCTCTTTTCATGTTTATGACGAGCGGATCAACCGCAGTGCGCGCAACCAGGCTGACCTGGAAAGCGAGCTGCGCCGAGCCCTGCGCCGTGACGAGCTGGAGCTGCACTACCAGCCGCGCCTGTGTTTACAAACCGGACGCATCCTCGGCCTGGAAGCGCTAGTGCGCTGGCGCCACAGCGTGCATGGTCTGCTGGCGCCCAATGAATTTGTACCGCTGGCCGAGGAAAGCGGACTGATCGTACCGCTCGGCTACTGGGTGATCAGCCGTGCGCTGCGCGATATGCAGTGGCTGCGCGGGCGTGGTCTGCCAGCGCTGCATATGGCGGTCAACCTGTCATTTCGTCAGTTTCAGGACAGCCAGCTACTGCCAACTCTCAGTCGGCTGATCGAAGAGCGTGGCGTTGATGCGCAGTGGCTGGAATTCGAGCTAACCGAAACCGCGGTGATGCGCCGCAGTGATCAGGTGCAGCAGACCATGCTGGCCCTCGGTCGCCTCGGCGTGCGCTTCTCGCTGGACGACTTCGGCACCGGCTTCTCTTCCTTTGTGCACTTGAACAACTTACCGATCACCCTGCTGAAGATCGACAAGAGCTTTGTCGGTGGCATGTGCGAGCGTGCGGAGAACCGGCAGTTGGTGCGGGCGATGATCAACCTGGCGCACAACCTCAACCTGCAGGTGGTGGGCGAGGGCGTAGAAAATGCCGAACAACTGGCACTGCTGCGCCAATACGGCTGCGATCAGGTGCAGGGCTACCTGATCAGCAAGGCGTTGCCGCTCCCTGAGCTGGCGCGCTTTCTGGTGTTCGGCACACGTCAGCCATTGTTTGGACTAAGCAGCTAGGCATCGCCTGGATCAGGTCTGCGGGATAGCTTGAAACGTATCTGGGCGCTCACTCCAGCAATTTCAGGACGCCGGTAATCCTGGTGCGATGAAATAGGCGTGTCTTCTTGGTGCGGCCCTCTATCGGCAAGCGAAAGCCGATCAATTTTGGTTGGCTATATTCTTAGTTCTCCGCTCAAGTATTCTGTGCGGTCGCCGAGTAAATGAGGGCGATTACGCCTTTCATGGCTCTTTAACTGCCGTTTTATGCCCTTGGAGGCATGCATGACCTCTCCACGCTCTCGTATTGCTTGGCAGTTGGCCACAGCATTGGCCTTGGTTCTGGTTCTACTGATCAGTGTCAGCACCGTATTCGCTCTGCGTTCGTTGAACGAGGCCAACCTAGTTACGCGACAGGAGCACTTAGGCAGCGAAGCGCGTTTGCTTGCTGATCAGCTGAGCACTTTTCATGACAGCCTGCGTGAGAGCACTCAGCGTCTTGCCGGTCTGTTTGAGCGGCGTTTCAGTGGCGGTTTGAGTGTGCAGGGGGCCGAGCGAATAGCTGTGGCCGGCATGCAAACCCCGGCGCTGTACCTGGGCTCGAGCCTGTTGAACAACGACTTCACTCAAGTCGATGAGTTTAATCAGCTGACTGCAGGCGTGGCCACGGTGTTCGTGCGCGATGGCGATGAGTTTGTGCGCATCAGCACCTCGCTGACCAAGCCCGATGGCACCCGCGCCATCGGTACGGTGCTCGACCATCTGCACCCCGCTTATAAACGCCTGCTTGCGGGTGATGGTTATGTGGGGCGGGCGTTGCTGTTTGAGCGCTTCTACATGACGCAATACACCCCGGTGCGCGACGTTAGCGGGCGGGTAATCGCGGTGCTGTTTGTCGGCTTCGACTACACCGACGGACAGAACGCGCAGTTTGAGAATCTCAAGCGCTTCCGCATCGGCACCACGGGGTCGCTGGCGTTGCTCGACGATCAGGGTAAGTGGTTGGTTGCCCCAGCCGGTGCACGGGAGCCTGAGCAAATCGCCGGCAAGCTAGCTGAAGTACTGGCTGAACCAGGCCATGGAGCGTTCTGGAGTGACGGTGTCGAGGAGTTCTTCAGCGTAGCCATGCCGTTTTCCGGCGGGCCCTGGCAGGTGCTGGCGAGTATGCCGCGTGAAGAAATCCAGTCGGTGACCTGGCGCGTGGGAAGCCAGTTGGCGATCGGCAGTCTGGTGACTTTGCTGCTGGCGGTCGCGGCAGTGATCTGGTTATTGCGGCGCAAGCTGCGCCCGCTGGGTGATCTGGTGCAACAGGCGCAGGCATTGGGCGCAGGCGATCTGAGCGCGCGTCTTAACGTTACTAGCCAGGATGAGATCGGTGAGCTGGCGCGCAACTTCAACCAGATGGGTGAGGCGTTATCGACCATGGTGGCGCGCATTCGCGGCGCCGCGCACAACGTAACTAGTCGTGCTCAGGCACTGTCTGGCCTGGCCAGTGGTGCTTATGAGGCTATCGAGCAACAGTCTGGCGAGATCAGCAGCATGGCCGGCGCTGTGGAAGAGTTCAGTGCCACCTCGCTGAATATTGCCGACAATATGCGTAATACCGAGCGCCTGGCTAGCGACAATGCCCAGCAGACCCGTATTGGACGCAGCTCAATGGCTGAGGCTTCGAGCGCCTTGGAGCAGATTGCCAGCTCACTGAATGACACGTCTGTCGTGGTCAACACCCTTGGCCAGCGCTCGCAGGAAATCGGTGGAATTGTCAGCGTGATCACCTCGATTGCTGACCAGACTAACCTGCTTGCGCTCAATGCGGCCATTGAGGCCGCCCGCGCTGGCGAGCAGGGCCGTGGTTTTGCCGTGGTCGCCGATGAGGTGCGCAGTCTGGCTTCGCGCACCCGCGAGGCGACTAACGAAATCTCCGCAATGATCGGCAGTATTCAGGGCGAGACCAACAGTGCGATCAGCACCATGGAGCAGGGCAAGCTGCTGATGCAGGATGGGCTGCAGCGTAACGCTAAGGTTGCTGCTGCACTGGGCCAGATTGCCGAGCAGAGCAATGCAGCGGGTGAGCAATTCACCGCCATTACTACCGCTACCAGCGAGCAAAGCAGTACCGCGACGTTGCTCAGCAGTAACCTGCAAAGCATTGCGCTGGCCAACAGCGAACAGCGCGAAGTGGTGGCCAATTTGGCACAAACTGCCCGCGAACTGGATCAGCTGGCCGAAGAGCTGCGTCAGGAGGTCGGACGCTTCCAGTAATGCCTCAGGTATTAGGTTGAGGCATTTCTATCTGTGGAGGGCGGCACGACGAAGTGCCGTGCTGATCTGGCTGCTTACCTGTTCGCTACTGCGTGGCGTTGGCCTGGCGCTGCGCCAGTTTCTGCTGGCGGTAGCTGATGGCCGCTGGTGGCACAGCGGTGACTTTGCCCGTTTCCAGCCAGCGCTTGAGGCGGTTGGCGTCGGCCATGTGGGTGTATTTGCCGAAGGCATCCAGCACCACGAACGCCACCGGACGGTTATTCATCACGGTATTCATCACCAGGCAGCGGCCGGCCTCACCTGTGTAGCCGGTCTTGCTCAGCTGCACGCTCCAGCCCGGTTTGCGCACCAGGTTGTTGGTGTTGCGAAAACCCAGGGTGTAGTTGGGTTTGCGGAACGCCTGGGTCTTTTCCGAGGTGGTGCTGAACTGGCTGATCAGCGGGTACTGGCGTGCGGCCTTGAGCATCAGCACCAGGTCGCGGGCACTGGAGACGTTGTGTTCCGACAAGCCGGTGGGCTCGACAAAGCGCGAATGCTTCATGCCCAGGGCGCGGGCCTTGGCATTCATCGCCGCGACAAAAGCCGCGTGGCCACCCGGGTAGTGATGCGCCAGGCTGGCGGCGGCGCGGTTTTCCGAGGCCATCAGGGCCAACAGCAGCATGTCGCGGCGGCTCAGCTCGCTGCCCACGCGCACGCGGGAGAACACGCCGCGCATTTCATGGGTGTCACGAATCATGATCGGCAGCTGCTGATCCAGTGGCAGCTTGGCGTCGAGGGTGACCATGGCGGTCATCAGTTTGGTCACCGAAGCAATTGGCACCACGCTGTCGGCGTTACGCTCGTAAAGCACCTGATTGGTTTGCAGATCGACCAGCAGCGCGCTGCCAGCGGCCAGGTCCTGTTGTTTGGCGGGTGCAGCCAGGGTGTTCGATACAACTACAACGCAGCTGCAAATCAGCAGCAGGCTTACTATCGATTGGCGGATTTTCACGGGGCGCTTCACGGGCAGGTTGAAGGGGATGCAGCGGCGCTCAGTATACGGAAATCTGCGTCCGGTCTTGAGCGGTGCGCGCTTAAATCGTCATGCGCTCGCGCTATAGTGCGACCGCGTTTATTGCCGTGAGTAGCTCGTATGCCTGAATCGTCCGCACCGTCTGCGCCACCCGCCGTCAGCCTGGGCGAGGCCTTCTGGTTCTGGCTGAAGCTGGGGCTGATCAGCTTCGGCGGGCCGGCTGGGCAGATCGCGATCATGCATCAGGAGTTGGTGGAGAAGCGCCGCTGGCTGTCCGAGCGGCGTTTTCTGCATGCGCTGAACTACTGCATGCTGCTGCCGGGGCCAGAGGCGCAGCAGCTGGCCACCTATATCGGCTGGCTGTTGCACCGCACCTGGGGCGGGGTGATTGCCGGGGTGCTGTTTGTGCTGCCGTCGCTGTTTATTTTGATCGGTCTGTCCTGGCTGTATACCGCCTTCGGTGATGTGCCGCTGGTGGCGGGGATTTTCTATGGGATCAAGCCGGCGGTGACCGCCATTGTCATGCAGGCGGCCTGGCGCATTGGCTCGCGGGCGTTGAAGAACAACTGGTTGTGGGGCATTGCCGGCGCGTCCTTTGTCGCCATCTTTGCCTTCAATCTGCCGTTTCCGTTGATCGTGATAAGTGCCGCGCTACTCGGCTACCTAGGTGGCCGCTTGTTGCAGCAACAGTTCAGCCTGGGGGGCGGGCATGCAGCGGCGGATGTGAGCTACGGCCCGGCGTTGATCGACGATGACAGCCCGCCGCTAGCACATACGCGCTTTCGCGCATCACGCCTGGCGCTGTTGCTGGCGGTGGGAGCGCTGCTTTGGTTGCTGCCGATGGGCCTGCTGACCTGGCTGTTCGGCTGGGACGGCACGCTGACGCAGATGGCCTGGTTCTTTACCAAGGCGGCGCTGCTGACCTTTGGCGGCGCCTATGCGGTGCTGCCGTATGTCTACCAGGGCGCCATCGGCCATTACGGCTGGCTGACCCCGACGCAGATGATCGACGGCCTGGCGCTGGGCGAAACCACGCCGGGGCCGCTGATCATGGTGGTTGCGTTCGTAGCGTTTGTCGGGGCTTATCTGCAGCCGGTTTTCGGCGGCGATTCGGGTTTTGTCAGTGGTGCGCTGGCGGCAGCGCTGGTCACCTGGTTCACCTTTCTGCCGTCCTTTCTGTTCATCCTCGCCGGCGGGCCGCTGGTGGAATCCACCCACGGCGAGCTGAAATTCACCGCACCCCTGACCGCTATTACCGCGGCTGTGGTGGGGGTGATTCTGAATCTGGCGCTGTTCTTTGCCTATCACGTGTTCTGGCCGCAGGGTTTTTCCGGCACTTTCGACTGGCCGTCGGCGCTATTGGCCGTGGGCGCAGCGCTGGCGCTGCTGCACTTCAAACGTGGGGTGATGGAGGTGCTGCTGGTGTCGGCGTTGGCCGGGCTGGCGGTGTATCTGCTGCGTTGAAGTCGCGCGCCCGCTGCCAAGGCAACGGGCGCGTTACGTGTTAGAGAAACCAGCGGTATTCCCGCGCACTCACTTCCTGCATAAAGGCCAGGTGGTCCTGGCGCTTGTTCTCGCAGTAGACCATCACAAACTCACTGCCCAGGCCCTGGTTGACCACCGGGTGGTCGCGCATGGCGCTGACCGCGCCGAGCATGTCCTGAGGAAAGTCGATGCCGCTCTGGCGGTTTTCGTTGAGCGGGGCAATCGGCTCCTGGCCGGCATCCAGGCCGTGCTCCATACCGGTGAGGATTGCGGCCAGCACCAGATAGGGGTTGGCGTCGGCGCCGGCCAGGCGGTGTTCGATACGCAGGTTCTTGCCGTCCGATTCGGGGATGCGGATGCACGCATCGCGGTCCTCGAAGCCCCAGCTGGCACGGCTGGCGGCGTTGACCATGGCACCGTAGCGGCGGAAGGCGTTGTGGTTGGCGGCGAAGATCGGCATGCAGTGCGGCAGCAGCTCCAGGCAGCCAGCCACGGCGTGGCGCAGCGGGCGCTGCTCGTCGGCTGCCAGCAGGTTGTGGCCGGCGGCGTCATACAGGCTTACGTGCACATGCATGCCGCTGCCTGGCGCCTGCAGATAGGGCTTGCTCATAAAGCTGGCGCGCTGGCCATGTTTGAGCGCCACGCCGCGGGTGCTGCGGCAGAACAGGGCGGCCCAGTCGGCGGCGCGTAGGCCGTCGTCGCAATGGCCGAAGTTGATCTCGAACTGGCCGGGGCCGAGTTCGGCGGTGATCACGTTGGCGTCCACGCCCTGCTCATTAGCGGCGTCGACGATCTCGTGCAGCACATCGGCAAAACGCGACAGGCGTTCGATATGCATATTCGGCTGGTCATCGGCATCGCCGCACAGCGGGTCGCGGGGGAACTGCGGCAGGCCGTCCTGCAGCTTGCGATCAAACAGGTAGAACTCCAGCTCGAACGCCACCACCGGGCGGATACCGCGTGCGGCCAGGCGCTTGAGCACGCGGGCGAGCACTTCGCGCGGTTCGAACTCGATCGGTGCTTGCGTGCCGTCGGAACTGATCAGCATCTGCCCCAGCGGCTGGCTTTCCCAGCGCACCGGTTTGAGCGTGCCGGGAATCAGCCGGCGCGGTGCATCCGGGTCGCCGTCGTTAAAGCAGTAATCGCCAATCGGGTGCAGGCCGCCCTGCACGCCAAGCAGCACGCAGTTCTGCGGGATTTTCAGCGGGCTGCCGGCGGCGACCTTCTCGAGCATCTCGATGGGGTAGCGCTTGCCGTAGAAATGCCCGGGGATGTCCAGGCTGATCAGGTCGACATAGCACACCTCGGGGTGGGCGCTGCGGAAGGCACGGACTTCGCTGAGCAGGTCGGGGAATGCTGTTGTTATTGTCATGGTGTCTATCTGCGCGGGTCAGGTGAAGACCCAGAGCACTCGTGTGGGGGAATCGGAAAGGTTGGCGTAGCGAAACTGCGCATGCGGCGGCAGCTGGAAGCTGTCATTTGGGCCGAGGGTGACCGGCTCGGCGGCGTCGCCGTACCAGATCGTCAATTCGCCTTCGAGGACGAAGCCGCCTTGCTCGGAACTGTCGTTCAAATGCCCGTCGCCGCTGGTGGCGCCCGGGTCCAAACGGCTTTCGAGCATGGAGAAACCGCCAGCCATGGTCGGTGAGGCGAGTACATCGGTGATGCCGCCGGCGTAATACAGCGTACGGCGCTCGCCGGGACGGGTGACCCAGGGCACGTCGCGCGGCTTGCTCAGGCTGTAGAAATAGGTGGTCGGCACGCCGAGGGTTTCGCTGATCGCGGTCAGGTCGGCCACGGTTGGGCGCGATAGGCCGCGCTCGACCTGGGACAGGAATCCCACCGAACGGTCGATGCGCGCGGCCAGCTCACCCAGGGTGAGGTTCTTGTGCTTGCGCAGGTCGCGGATCAGGATCGCCAGACCTTCGACTTCTTCCTGCATATCCATGGTCAACGTCCTTAAATCACATCGCGCAGGCGATACCAAGCCTTGCCCACCGCTTCGATCGGCGCGGCCAATAGATCGCCGCCGGGGAAGCGCGGGTTGCTCAGGCCCTGATAAAGCTCAAGCAGGTCGGCGTCACCGAGGATCGCATCGCTGACCGCGCGGGCGGCAGCCAGGGTCGGCAGGATGCCGTGGCCGGAGAAGCCCTGCAGCCAATACTTTTGCCTGCTGCGGCCGACATCCGGGGTGCGGTGCATGGTGCAGTCGATATGCCCGCCCCAGCCGTAGTCGATCTGCACGCCGCGCAGTTGCGGGAACACCCGCTCCAGATAAGGTCGGGTGGCTGCCGGCACGTCCGCGGGGATACCACCGAGGTAGGTGCAGCCCCCGCCGAACAGCAGGCGGTTGTCCGGGGTAACGCGGAAGTAGTCCGGTACGAACTGGTTGTCGATGGCGCAGGTGCCACGCGGGAACAGTGAGCGCGCCAGCTCCGGGTCCAGTGGCGCGGTGGCAACCTGGTAGGAACCGACCGGCAGCAGGCGTTTCGACAGTTGCGGGTCGAGCTTGTCGATATAGGCATTGCAGGCCAGTACCAGCACGTCGCTGCGAATTTCGCCCTGTTCCGTGCGGGCCAGGTAACCGTCAGCCGTTTCCTGATAGCTCAGCGCCTTGCTCTGCTCGAAGATTTTTCCGCCCGCCTTCTCGATGGCATCGGCCAGGCCCTGGGCCAGTTTCAGCGGGTTGAGATGCGCGGCGCCGCTGTCATGCAGGGCAGCGAGGTAGCGCGGGCTGGCAATCCACTCGGGCAATTGCTCCTTGGGGATAAAGCTCAGCTGCGTATAGCCGTACTTCTGCTCGGCTTCTTCCAGGCTTTCCTGCAACTGGCGCACACGGCGCGGCAGTACGGCGGTGTAGATCGCGCCGGTGCGGTAGTCGATATCGAAGTTGTGCCGCTCGGGCAGTTCGCGCATTTCCTCGGCAGCCCAGACCATGCTGTCCCACAGGCGGCGGGCGCGCTCCAGGCCTAATGCCTTCTCAAACGGCGGCATATCGCAGGACCAACCCGGCAGCGCCTGACCCCCGTTGCGCCCGGAGGCCGCCCAGGCCAGGCGGCTGGCTTCCAGCAGCACCACCTTCTTGCCCGCCAGGGCCAGGCGCAGCGCCGTGTGCAGCCCACTGAAACCACCGCCGATAATCAGCACATCGCATTGCAACGCTTCCTGCAGGCGCGGGCGTAGCGGGATGGCGCCGGGGTAGGTGCCGGCGTAGTAGGTGCCGATGTGCTGGGCGGATTGTTTGAACATGGCGCGCCTCATGAAATTCTATTTAAATAATTTCATGAAAATCTACGCGATAAATTTCACAAAGCCAAGTGTGGCTACATCTCATCGGTCCGCCAACAAAAAAGCCGACCCTAAACAGGGTCGGCTTTTGTGCAGCTTTGGTGCGGTTTACTTGGGCAGTACGACTGAGTCGATGACATGGATCACACCATTACTGGCTTCAATGTCGGCACTCGTGACGGCTGCACCGTCGACGGTCACGCCATTGCTGGTGTCCAGCGTCAGCTCACCACCTTGTACAGTTTTCAGGCTGGTTTTCCCGGCCAGGTCAGCGGCCATCAACTTGCCGGGTACGACGTGATAAGTGAGCACGGCGGTAAGCTTTTCCTTGTCGGCCAATAAAGCATCGAGGTCGGCTTTAGGGATCTTGGCAAACGCCGCGTCAGTGGGGGCGAAAACGGTGAAAGGGCCTTCACCTTTGAGGGTTTCAGCAAGGCCGGCGGCGGTTACAGCGGTCACTAGGGTGTTGAATTGGCCGGCGGCAACCGCGCTGTCGACGATGTCTTTCTTATCACCGTGCATGTCGGCGAACGCTGGCATTGCCGCGAATGTCAGTGCGGCAGTTGTGAGCATGAGCGTGCGCTTGAGGCGTTGAGTGGTCGAAGTCAGTTGGGCAAACATAAAAATCTCCTGATACAGGGTTATTTGTTTTGCATAACCTTTGTACAACAATATGCCGCAGAGTTCAGGCTTCGACATGATTTGTAAAGCTTGTCTGGCGAGCAGGCGCAGTCCATCCCGGCTGAGCGTTGGCCAGTGGCGTGAGGTGGTGGCAGGTCGAGGGGCTGTTCGACGGCGGCTATCGCACTTGATTGCGTCCGCCGTGTTTAGCGGTGTAGAGCGCGCGGTCGGCCTTATCCAGCAGGTCGTCGGCACTAGCCGGTGCATCATCGGTGGAGGCAATGCCGGCGCTCAGCGTGACCGAAAATTGCTGGCCGTCGGCAATAAAGTGCAGGTCGGCAAAGCGCTGGCGGATTTCATCAAGAATCCGTAAGGCTTGATCGGGCGGGCAGTCCGGTAGCACCACGAGGAACTCTTCGCCGCCGTAACGTCCCAGGCTGTCGATGCGCCGCAGGCGCTGGCGCAGCAAGTTGGCCAGGGCACGAATCACGTTGTCGCCGGCGGCGTGGCCGTAACTGTCGTTAACCTTCTTGAAGAAATCGATATCGAGCATGGCCACGCTGGCGGGTTTGCCGCTGCGCTGCGCACGCTCCAGTTCGACTGCCGCCTGCTCTTTGATGTCGGCATGTTTGAGTAGCCCGGTGAGGCTGTCGCGCGACAGCGCATTGCTCAACAGGCGCGCACGCTGGGCACGGGAGAACACGGCGGCGACCAGGGCGTTGTCGGAAATCGGTTTGGTGACGAAGTCATCGCCGGCCTTGATCAGTGCGTTCATCTGCCGGTTGATATCGGTTTCCGCCGACAGGTAAACGATGGGCACACGCAGCCAGTCGTCGTTCATGCGGATGATCTGCGCCAGCTCGGGACCGGTACAACCGGGCATGCTCACGTCCAGCAGCACCACCTCGGGGTTGAAGCTGCGCATGCGGGCGAAGATATCGGCCGGTTCGTGAAGCATCTCCACCAGCATATTGGCGCCGCGCAGAATCAGGCTGAAGCGGCTGGCCAGTTCGCGGTCATCATCGATGATCAGCACCCGGTACGGTTCCCCCTGTTGCTGGGCAAAACAGCGCTCCAGACGGTTTTCCAGTTGTGGGATGTCGACGGGCTTGGTGAAGAAACCCATGGCGCCAACGCGCACGGCTTCAAGGTAGGTGGCGAAATCGTCCTGGGTGGTGATCACCAGCAGCGGCAGCGGTTCATCCAGGCGTTGTTGCAGGCTGGCGGCATATTCCAAGCCGGTGAGGCTTTCGTCAGGCAGGTTGACGTCGACGATCAGCGCATCGGGCAGTTGTTGTTGCAGTGCGTGGTCGAGGTCGGCGATATGGCTGAAGTGTTCGGCGTGATAGCCGAAGTTGTTCAGTGTCAGGCGCATGTTTTCGCCAATCGCCAATTGATCTTCGAGGATATAAATGCGCCGCGCACTGCTGTTCGGCCGTGGCGGTTTGACTGCGCGGGTGGCGGCTTCCTGCCCGCGTTCGGCTTGAAACTGCTGAAGTGCGAGTTGCTGCAGGCTGTGGCTGAAGTCTTGCAGGCTCTGTTGTTCCTGCTGCAGGGTTTCCAGCCATTGATCGGCTTCCTGTTCCAGCTCGCGGGCGCGCTGGCCCAGGCTGCTGAAGCCAAAGGTGCCAGCGGCGCCGGCCAGTTTGTGTAATTGGTCGCGCAGGCTTTGCAGGTGCTGCAGCTGCTCCTGCGGATCGGCGGCGTGCAATAGGCGTTCGGCGTTCTGTGCGAGGGCGGGCAGTTCTACCTGCAGGCGCACAGCGAAGGCGTTGCTTAACTGCTGCAGGTGTTGCTGCAGTTCATCAGCGGTGCTTTTGCCTTTACTCATGGGCCAGGCTCCAGATCTGGCGCACCTGCGCGGCCAGCTGCATTGGGTCGAAGGGTTTGATGATCACATCGCGGGCGCCGAGGCTGCGGTAATGCGCGATTTCCGCCGGTTGCACCTTGGCGGTCATAAAGGCCACTGGCAACTGGTTGATGTCGATCAGTCGGGCGATCTGCGCCAGGGTTTGCGGGCCGTCCATGTCCGGCATCATCACGTCCAGCAGGATAAAGTCCGGGGCAAAGCCCTGCAGTTGATCCAGGGCGTCCTGGCCAGATGAGCAGCTGAGCACCTGAAAACCGCCCACTGCTTCCAGCGCGAGCTTGGCCACGGCTTGGATGGAGGGGTCGTCTTCCACGTGCAAAATACGCTGTAGCTCAGACATGCCGGGTTTCCTCAGGGCTGGCTTCTTGGGCCAGGGTAGTCAGTTCAAACCAGAAAGTCGCGCCATGACCGGGGCTCGAGTCGAAACCGATGTGACCGTTCATCCGCTCGATGATTTCCTTGCTGATCGCCAGGCCCAGGCCTGTGCCGCCTTTCTGCCGGGTATCGGTGGCATCCGCCTGGGAGAATTTGCTGAAGATGCGCGCCTGGAAATTCTCTGGAACACCGGGCCCGTGGTCGGTCACGCTGACGCGAACGCGCGTGCCCTGTTCGTGCACGCGCACATCAACGGTCTGGCCCTGCGGTGAGAACTTCGCGGCATTGGACAGCAGGTTTGCCAGCACCTGAGCCAGGCGCAGTTTGTCGACACGCACGCGGGTCTTGATAGGCAGGTCGTGTAGCTGCAAGTGCACCTGATAGTGGCTGGCGTAAGGCTGGTTTTCTTCAATGGCCTGTTCCAGCAGCGGTTGCAGTGCTTCGTCCTGTAGCTCGAAGAGCATCTTGCCGGCCACCAGTTTTTCCATGTCGAGCAGGTCATTGATCAGCAAGTTGAGGCGTTGGCTGTTGTCCTGAGCGATCTGCAGCATCTGTTGCATGCCCGCCGGCACGTCTCCCAGCGCGCCGCCATTGACCAGGCCTAGGGAGCCGGCAATCGCGGTCAGCGGCGTGCGCAGTTCATGGCTGACGGTGGAGACGAATTCGTTCTTCATCCGCTCAATGCGTTTGCGCTCTTCAATATCGCGGATGACCGCAATAAAGCGCCGCTCACCCTGGTGACTGATCTGCGAAATGGCCAGCTCAATGGCGAAGCTCTCGCCATTCTTGCGCAGGGCGGTCAGCTCGATTTCCTTGCCCAGAATCTGCTGGATGCCGGTTTTCAGGAAATGGTTGAGGTAGCGGGCACGCATTGAACGTTGCGGCTCAGGCAGCAGCAGGGTGGCCCGGTGCCCGGAAACCTCCAGGTGGCTGTAGCCGAAGATGCGCTCGGCGGCGTGGTTGAAGGTTTCGATATAGCCCTGCTGGTCGATGGTAACGATTGCGTCGAGCACGTTGTCGAGCAGGGTGCGCAGGTAATCTTCGCGCTCACGGATGGCCATTTCGGCGGCGATACGTTCGTTGAAGTCCTGGATCTGCACCACGAAGTGCACCGGCGCATCGTTGCTGTCGCGTACCAGTGACACGCTCATCAGCACCCAGATGATCCGCCTCTGGCTATCCAGGTAGCGCTTCTCCATCTGATAGGTATTGATCTCGCCGGCCAGCAGCTCTTCGATATGCTGCAGATCGGCATCCAGGTCGTCAGGGTGGGTGATCTGCTGAAAGTTACTGCGCAGCAGCTCTTCGCGGCTGTAGCCAAGCATCTCGCAGAGCACTTCGTTGACCTCCAGCCATTGCCCCTGCAGCGAGACCAGCGCCATGCCCTGGGGCGCGGTGCTGAAGGCGCTGCTGAAACGCTGTTGACTGAGGCGCAGCTGGTCTTCCACGGCCTTGCGGTCGCTGATGTCCCAGATGAAGCCGGAAATCCATTGCAACTCGCCGTGGCTGTCGTATTCGCCGCGGCCCTTTTCCCGTACCCAGACGCTGCGGCCGTCGGCATGCAACAGACGGTAGGTCAGTTCGAAGGACTCCTTACGCTCAATCGCGGCCACTGCGCGGTAGGTGATCGGCAGGTCATCCGGGTGCACCACGCTGGAGAAGCTGCGCACGCGGTTGTTGATAAAGTCGTGGGCAGGGTAGCCGCTGAGCGCATAAATCTCCTCGCTCAGGTAGCTCATTGACCAGTTTTCGTCATTGCGGCAGCGGTACACCGCGCCCGGTAAATTGCTGACCAGGCCGCGAAAACGACTTTCACTCTTTTGCAGAGCGCGGGTGGTCATGTGCTGGTCATTGATGTCGCTGGCGATGCCCAGGTAACCGGTGATCACGCCCTGTGTATCACGCATGGTGCTGACGGTGAGGTTGACGATACGCAGCTCGCCGTTTTTACGGCGGTAGGTCCACTGGCGGGTTTCCGGCTCGCCTTGGTCGGGAACGCGGGTGAATACTGCAAAGCCGCTGACGTCCGTGCCCAGCGGGCGAGTCAACTGCTGGCCGCGCGCCTGAATTTCCTCGGTCAGGTGGAACAAGGCTGGGGTGTGGCGGCCAATGACTTCGGCGCTGCGATAACCCAGCAGGCGTTCGGCGCCGGAGTTGAACAGGGTAATCAGGCCGTCGGTATCGGTGGTGATGATGCTGACTCCGGTCGCAGAGTCGAGCACTGCCTGCAGAAAGCTGCGCGCTTCGCGGGTCTGTTCTTCATGGCGCATGCGCTCCAAGGTGGCGCCGACCCAGCGGGCGAACAGGCGCATAAACTCTTCATCGGCCTCATCAAAGGGCGTCGCGCGCGCCTTGCTGGACGCGAAGCACAGAGTGCCGAAGCGCTGACCGGTGACCCAGATGCTGGTGCCGATATAGCTTTCCAAGGCAAACAGCGGGTAACAGGGGTGGGCGGCATGTTCACTCAGGCCCATGGCCGCAATGGCGACTACATCATTGCTGCGCAGGGTAATGCTGCAATAGGTGTCTCCGAGGACGAAGTATTGACCGTCCTGCAGGGTGTCGGGCGGCGACACTTGAACCCTGACCTGGTAGGTGTCCGCCTCGATCTGGCTGATGATGCCGATTGGCATGTCATAGAATTGTGCACCCAGTTGCAGGGCCTGACGCAGTTGTTCGTGGCTGCTCAGCTTAGGCAGTGCAGCAATTTCATTGAGCGCGCGTAAGGCTGCTTGCTGACGCTGCATATGTTGCTGGGTCTGCATGCGTTGATGGTCGCGGCGCAGGGCTTCGAGCAGCTGACCGAGGGTGGTCAGCAGCGGTTGCAGTTGCGTAGCGAACTCTTCGTCGTAGCCACCTTCGCGGTTCGCCAAACCGAGCATGCCGCGCAGCTCGCCGTTGGCATGAATGGGCAAGCCGGCAAATGCCAATAGCGGCGGGTGACCGGGGGGCAATCCAGCACGGTTCGGGTGATTGGCCGGGTCGTTGCTGATCAGTGCATGACCACTGCGGATCACCTGGCCAAACAGGCTATTGAGGTTGCGAAACTCCAGGCCTTGCGGTGCATGGGCGGCGAAGAACGCGCTGCTCTGGGCATCCCAGGCGATATTGCTGATGGCGAATGTACGCAGGTAGGGCGCCCCGGCTTCGTCACGACGGATTTCGCCGATAAAACCGAACTGACTGGCACTGACTTGCAGAATACGGCCGAGCAGCGTTTCGAAGGACTCTCGCTGATTGTCGGCATTGATATAGGCCGCCTGCGTTTCGGTGATCAACGCCAGTAGCTGGCGCGCCTCTTCGCTTTGTTGGTGCTTGGCCTCAAGTTCGGCGTTGTGGCGCTGAATAAACCGTTGGCTGCTGTGACGGGTGGCCTTGAGCAGCAACAGCAACAGCATTTCGGCGGCCAGCCAAGCCAGTAACCACTTGGCCACCAGCCAGTGGTTGTCGCGCAGGTGCAGGCTGTACAGCGTGGTGATGTCACGCCAGCTCAGGACGGTAACGGTGCTTTCGGGGTTGGCCGGCTCGACTTGGTAGTCATTCAAGAGCACCTGGTTGAGCAGGTAGGTGCGGCCGCGGTCCTCCAGCAATGTGAAGGTATTGCCTGCGTCCGGGGCGGGCAGGCGATGCTCTGCTTGCCAGTGTTGTATCTGCACCTGTGAGAAGCCCGCCAGGTGCCAGTAAGCGTGCGGTGTCGCCGTAGCGTTGCGCGCGTCGTCGCGGCTGGCGGACGTTTGAATCTGGCGTTTGACCAACAGGGCTACGCCGGCATCCAGCTCACGGTCCAGCTGCGGCAAGTTATTCAATACATCCAGGCTGACTTCCAGCGCGCCGACATTCATGCGGCCGTCAGGGGTGTCCACCGTCAATGGCACAATGGCGCGCATGCTTAGGGCGTCGCCATCCACCGTCAGGCCTGCCTTGGCGGCACCTTCGCTCAGGCTGTCGAGCAACATGGGGCGCTGCGCGCTGGGGAAGTCGGCAAACGACTGCGGTTCATGTACACGCAGCAGCACTTCGGCCGAAGGAGCCAGGTGGATCGAGAGGTTAAACGGGCGAATGCCTTGCAGGTTGCGCCAACGCGGCGCAAGGCGGGTGTAGAGCTGGTCGCGGATAGCGTTGAGGTGTTGTCTGTCTGCGGGCGCACCGCCTGTTAGCGTCTGTGCCTGGCGCACCAGGTCAACCAGCCAGGCGTCGGCCGCGAAGGTTTCAGCCAGTAGCTGCGCCTGTTGCTCCAGCTCATGCTGGCTGTTGTTCAGGGTGAGGCGTTGCAGCTCATGCTGTTTGGCGATTTGCAGTGTCCACAGGGTTTCCCGCTCGTTCAGCGCAATACCGCCGAGCACGCTGAAAAGCAGCGCCAGGCCCAGGCTACCCAAGCCGACAATCCCGTGGATGGCGTTGAGTTTGAAGGGTTTAAACATCCTTCAGCTCCGTCTCGCGTCTAGCCAGGCAGAGTGCCATTCAGATCAGCCCCGCCAGCCGGCGTAGGCGGGCCAACTCGGGGTCATCAGGTGCACTGTTGAGTTCACAGGCGGCCAGGCGCATGAGGATGTTCTCGCGTTTGAGGTTGTGGGCAGGCAGGTTGTAGCACGCGCCGATCAGCTCGCGCAGCTGCAATGGCACGTGCCATTGTGCCTTGATACTGATGGCAAACGGGCCGCTGAATTGGTCCAGGGCCTGTAACACATGGCCTTCACTGAAACACTGCCCGCTGTCCTGCCAGACCTGCGCCAGGTACAGCACACACAACTCGCCCATGCGGTGCAGCAGGGCCGCGGTGTGGAACGGCGCTGGGTCCAGGGCGCATTGGCGGGCGAGCTGAGTGCTGCGCTCAATCAGTAACTCGGTGCTGTCCAGGTGGGCCTGGGCAAACAGGCGCAGCAGGGCGTTATCCAGCACGCTGCATTGGCGTAATGCCAGGCCCAGCGCCAGGTTCAGGCTGTTATCTGCGCCCAGTTTCTGCAACGCGTCGAGTAGGCTGATGCAGGGTTTGCCCGCCAGGTTGTAGGCGCTGCTATTGGCTACGGCGAGCAGGCGTGCGGTGAGTGCGGGGTCGTGCTGCCATTTGCTGGCCAACTGGCGTAAGTCGACAGATTCACCCTTGAAGCGTTGCAGCAGATGATCGCGAACATGTGATTTGAGCGGTAACTGCAGCTCATGACTGGGCACGTTGGCCAGATGGCTGAGCAGGTCCTGGTGTTCGGTGCGCGGGTGGTGTGACTCATCACCTGTCGAGGGCAGCAAGACGGCCAGGCTGGCGGCGACATGCGCGGCCTGAAAGGGCTTGCTGATAAAAGCGCTGATTTTCAAAGCACGCACGGCCAGTACGCTGGCGCGGTCGGAACGGCCGGTGATCACCACCAGCGGCGTGCTGCTGTTGTCGCGGCGCACCTGCTCAAGCAAGCGGGTGCCGGGGCCGTCCGGCAGATTCCAATCACAAATGACCAGCTCAGCGGGGCGCTGCTGCCATTCGCGCAGGGCCGCGCTGACGCTGTCGAGGCATACCACGTGGCTGGTAGGGCGCAGGCTGAGGACGATCTGCTTGAGCAGATCGGCGATCCAGCTGTCATCCTCCAGAATCATGACGCGCATGCGTGCTGCCTTAGCTCGTGGTTATGGCGCTGCGCGCCAGGTGTGCGATCAAGTGTTCTGCCGGTTGCGGGCGACCGAAATAGTAGCCCTGGGCATGGTCGCAGCCGAGTTGTTGGAGCAATTCGACCTGTTCGAGCTGCTCAATGCCTTCGGCCAGTACCTTGAGCCCCAGGCTATGACCTAACGCGATGACGGCTCGCGTGATGGCCACGTCGTCCTGATCATGCGGTAAGCCACTGACAAAGCTCTGATCCAGTTTAAGTTTGTGCACGGGCAGGCGCTTAAGGCGTGCCAGCGAGCTGTAGCCCGTGCCGAAGTCATCAATCGCCAGGCGGATACCGAGTGCGCGCAGGCGCTCAAGCAAGGCCAGCGCGGCGTCGGGGTCTTCCATCACCGCGCTTTCGGTAACTTCCAGCTCCAGGTATGCCGGGGCCAAGCCGGTATCACGCAGTACCTCTGCCACTCGTCGGTCCAGCCCACCCCGGCTGAACAGGCGACTTGAGGCATTCACGGAAACAAAGCGCAGTGAATACCCCGCGATCTGCCAGGCGACCATCTGTCGACAACTCTGCTCCAATACCCAGGCGTCGATGGCGCCGATCAACCCGGTTTCTTCGGCAATCGGGATAAATTCGCCGGGCGGCACCAGCCCGCGTTGCGGGTGCTGCCAGCGCACCAGGGCTTCAACGCCGATCATTTCCTGGCTATGCAGGCAGATCAGCGGTTGGTAGTAGACGCGCAATTCCTGATGATCCAGGGCATGACGCAGGGCGCTGGCCAGTTCGACGCGCTGGCGGGCGTGTTCAGTCAGCTCCTGGCTGTAAAAGGCGTAGCTTTCGCGGCCGTTACTTTTGGCTTTGAACAGCGCTGAGTCGGCATTGCGCAGCACCTGGCCAACATCAGTGGCCTCTGCAGGGTAGAGGCTGATACCGATGCTGGCGGTGACGAACAACTCCTGTTGATTGATTCGGAAGGCCCGGGTCAGGCACGCCTGCAAGCGCTGGGCGACCACGGCGGCCTGCTCGGCGCTGCTGCAGCTCTCATCGAGTAGGCCGAACTCGTCGCCGCCCAGGCGGGCGAGCGTCATACGCTTGCCGAGCTGCTGGCCGAGGCGCTCGCCCACCTCCTTGAGTAGCATGTCACCGATGGTGTGGCCGAGGCTTTCGTTGATGTGCTTGAAATGGTCGAGGTCAATCAGCAGTACCGCGCCACGCTGCTCATCATGCGTGGCGCGCTCGAGGGCGCGCTCGACCCGCTCGGTGAACAGCAGGCGGTTGGGCAGGTTGCTCAATGGGTCGTGATGCGCCAGGTAATCCAACTCGCGTTGTGAGCGTTTCAACGCGCTGATATCAGAGAACACTGCGACGTAATGGCTGATCTCGCCCTGCTCGTCGTGAATCACGCGGATGCATTGCCACTGCGGGTAGATTTCGCCGCTTTTGCGCCGATTCCAAATTTCGCCGCTCCACGCCCCGCGGTTTTGCAGGGCATGCCATAGGCTGTCGTAAAAGGCCTGGTCATGCCGCCCGGATTTCAGGATGGCCGGCGACTGGCCGAGGATTTCATCCTGGCTGTAACCGGTGATACGGGTAAAAGCCGGGTTGCAGTGCACGATGTGTTGCTGCACATCGGTGACCAGTACGCCTTCTTGGGTAGCATCGAAGACCGCGGCGGCCTGGCGCAGGCTGTCTTCGTCGTAGCGGCGCTGGGTAATGTCGCTGGCGGTACCGATCAGGCGTTCGGCCTGGCCATGCTCGTCGAGCAACAGGCGTCCGCGTGACTGAATCCAGCGGTAGCTGCCGTCCTGGTGCAGCAGGCGATAGTTGACTTCGTAGGGCGCAGGGTTGCAGGCGGCCAGGCGCTGCTCCAGGTTACGGTCGAAGAGCAAGCGGTCATCGGGGTGCAGTCGCTGCCGCCAGAGGTCGGGGTCATCGCCCAGTGCTTCAGGGGCAACGCCCAGGAGGGCCGAGTAGCCGGGGGAGAAGTACAGCTTCTGGGTTTGCAGGTCCCAGTCCCACATACCGTCCTTGGCCGCCTCTAATGCCTGATGCAAGCGCTCCTTACTGCTGCTCAGCGCGAGGTTGACTTGGTTGTGTTGTTGACGATGGGTACGCAGAACGGCGTACAGCAAACCAGCAGTCAGCAGCACAAAGCCCAGCCCCTTGAGCAGTTGTGCGCGTTCCAGTTGCGCCAACGGCATGCCCAGAGTGGCCAGCAAGTGGTCACTGAAAAACACCCAAAGGCCAGCGGCCAAGGCATAGGTGAGCGTCAAGCGCCAAGGGCTTTGCGGGATATTCATGGGGTAAAAGTCAGTCCTTTGCGTAAGGCCGGCATTATAGATGTAGATAGGGCGCGGCATTCTTATGCAAAAGACCAACTGGTTTTCTGATCCGGGTCAGGGATAATGTGTACAGATGTGCGCTAAAAAGCAGGCATGTCTTTCCTTTTTCATGAGGCACGTGATCCATGTGGTACAACGGTTTTCTCGATCTGTCGGTCTGGCAGCTGATCGCAGTCACTCTGCTGATGACGCACGTGACCATCGTCAGTGTCACGGTTTACCTGCATCGCTACTCGGCGCACCGCGCGCTTGAATTGCACCCGGCGCTGAAGCACTTCTTCCGTTTCTGGTTGTGGCTGACCACGGCACAAAATACCCGCGAGTGGACGGCAATCCACCGTAAACACCATGCCAAATGCGAAACCGTGGATGATCCGCACAGTCCGGTGATCAAGGGCCTGGGCACGGTGTTGCGTACCGGTGCCGAGCTGTACCGCGAAGAGGCGAAGAACCTGGAAACCCTGCGCATCTACGGCAAAAACTGTCCCGAAGACTGGATCGAACGTAACCTCTATTCACGCTTCCCGGTTGGCGGCGTGGCATTGATGGGGGCCATCGACCTGGCGCTGTTTGGTGCTGCCGGTATCACCATCTGGGCTATTCAGATGATGTGGATTCCGGTCTGGGCGGCGGGTGTGATCAATGGTCTTGGTCATGCCGTTGGCTACCGCAACTTCGAGTGCCGCGATGCGGCGACCAACCTGGTGCCGTGGGGCATTCTGATTGGCGGTGAAGAGCTGCATAACAATCACCACACTTATCCAAACAGCGCCAAGCTGTCGGTGAAGAAGTGGGAGTTCGACATGGGCTGGTTCTGGATCAAGCTGTTCAGTCTGCTTGGTTTGGCCCAGGTGCAGCGCGTTGCGCCGATTGCCCATCGGGTAGAAGGCAAGCGCAGCCTGGACATGGACACTGCAATGGCCATCCTCAACAACCGCTTCCAGATCATGGCGCAGTACCGCAAGCTGGTGATCGCACCGCTGGTGCAGCAGGAACTGGCCAAGGCCGATGCTTCGGTTCGTCACCACTTCCACCGCGCCAAGCGTTTGCTCTCGCGTGAGCCGAGCCTGCTGGACGAAGGTCACCAGGCGCGCATCCAGCGCATGCTGGAGCAGAGCCAGGCACTCAAGGTGATCTACGAAAAGCGCCTGGCCCTGCAGCAAATCTGGGTGAAAACCAGCGCCAATGGTCATGACATGCTTGAAGCCATCAAGCAGTGGGTCACTGAGGCCGAAGCCAGTGGCATTCAGTCGCTGCGTGAATTCGCCGAACAACTGAAGACCTACTCGCTGCGTCCGGCGACGGCCTGACGGTCTTCTACGCCCACGAAGCCCGCCTATTGGCGGGCTTTTTAACTTCTGGCGTATGCTGCTGTCATATCCCCGTTATCTGAGAGCGGCGGCGGTGTTTATGGATGAAGTCAACAGACAGCAGCTGGAGCAGGAAGAGCTGACACTGGCGTTGTTGCACACGCGTGCCGAGGTGGCGCGGCTACAGGAACGCGAGCAGCTGTTCAGCACCCTACTTGGCAGTGTGAACGCGGTTCTCTGGGCATTTGACTGGAATGCCCAGCGGGTGATCTACGTCAGCCCCGCCTATGAGCGCGTCTTCGGACGCTCCACCGAGCTGTTGCTGGCCGGCTACGACGAGTGGCGCAACAACATCTACCCCGATGATCTGGAATACGCCGCCGAAAGCTTTGCCCAAGTGCTGGAAACCGGCGCCGTCGAAGCGCGCGAGTACCGCATCATCCGTGGCGATGGTCAGGTCCGCTGGCTGAGTGATAAGTGCTTTGTCAGCCGTGAAAGCTCGCCGGGTAAGCCGCATATCATTGTTGGCATTGCCGAAGACATCACTGAAAAGAAACAGCTGGAAGGTGAGTTACACCGCCTTGCCACCACCGATGTACTGACCCAGAGCAGTAACCGTCGGCACTTCTTCGAATGCGCTCAGCGCGAGTTCGAGCAGGCCCGTGAATACAACAGTCCACTGGCCTTTCTGCTGCTCGACCTGGATGACTTCAAGCAGATCAATGACCGCTATGGCCACCAGATGGGTGATCAGGTGCTGCAGCGTCTGGCCTACTGCGGGGCGACCACTCTGCGCCGTGGTGATCTGTTCGGACGCATCGGTGGGGAGGAGTTTGCCGCGTTGTTTCCGCGCTGCGAGCCGGCCTTGGCCGAGCAGATTGCCGAGCGGTTACAGCGCGATACACGGCGGCTGAGTTTCAGCCATGCAGGGACAACGTTCGGCATCACCCTGAGCCAGGGCCTCACCAGCCTGCGCCCCGAGGATGCAAGCCTGGATGCCTTGTATGCCCGGGCGGATGCCGCGATGTACCGGGCTAAACGCCAGGGCAAGAATCAGGTGGTGGTGGACTGATCACGCGCCGAGGCATGACGGTCTGCGTGCTGGCGATAAACCGCCTCTTCATATTTTGCTATCGGCAAAAATCCGCTTATCGCTGCTTAGGTCAGGCTTCGGCACTCCCCCGGAAAGCCTGTAAAACCTTGTAATAGACGTGTCGGCGAGCTGTTTTTGGCGGCTGGCACAGTATCTGCGTAGGGCTCTCTACATAACGGCCTGGTTGATGGGCCGACAATAAAAATGAAGAGACCTGCGCCATGATGCTGACCTGTCCGCTGCCATGCCCTCATTCCCCAGCTCGCGCTGACTGTTCTCACGCGCTCACCTGATCTCGCTTATTGCACGGCCATTCTGGCTGCGGCTCCCGTTTGTCTGTCCGGCGCCTGGCTTTGCAATAACCCCCGAATTCGGTGCGCGCCTGCCGCTTCATCCGTGAAGACAGTACCCGCACCGATGTGCAACCCACACACAACTGGAGAAAACATAATGAGAAAGACCTCCCTGGCCCTGGCCGTCGCGGCCAGCACCCTGGGCTTGTCCCTGAGCCAAGTCGCCCATGCCGATTTTATTGGCGACAGCAAAGCCACTCTCGAAGCGCGTAACTTCTACTTCAACCGTGATTTCCGTGAAGGTGCTGCCGAGCCCTCCAAGAGTGAAGAGTGGGCGCAAGGTTTTATCCTGCGTGCTGAGTCGGGCTTTACCGACGGTACCGTTGGCTTTGGTGCTGATGCCATCGGCATGTTCGGTTTCAAGTTGGATTCGGGTGATGGCACCGCCGGTAGTGGTCTGCTGGTTCCGGATGGCGCTTCTAAAGGCTCCCAGGACAACTACTCCGGTCTGGCTGTAGCAGCTAAGGCCAAGGTTTCCAAAAGCACCCTGCGCGTCGGCCAGATGCAGTTCAAGAACCAGGCGATTGCCTCCAGTGATAGCCGTCTGCTGCCGCAAATCTTCCGCGGCGGTAACCTGGTATCCCAGGAAATTGATGGTCTGACCCTGGATGCGGGTTACCTCGATGAGGTCAACAACCGCAACTCGCAAGACTACGAAGACATGACCCTGAGCACCTATACCCACAGTGGTATCAGCTTCAAGGGCGGCAACAGTGCTAACAATGCCAACGAGTTCGTCTTTGCCGGCGGTAACTACAAGCTCACCAAGGACCTGACAGCGGGTTATTACTATTCCAATCTGGAAGACCTGTACAAGCAGCACTCCTTCAACCTGGTGCATGTCCTGCCGCTGGGCGACAAGCAGAGCCTGAAGACAGACGTGCGCTATGCCCGCTCCACCGATGACGGCCTGAGCAATGTTGATAACAAGGCCTTCGGCGCGATGGTGACCTATGCCCTGAGCGGCCATAAATTTGGCCTCGGCTACCAGAAAATGAGCGGCGACACCGGTTTCGCCTATGTCGGTGGTACGGATCCGTTCCTGGTCAACTATGTGCAGATCGGCAACTTCGCTGCTAAGGACGAGAAGTCCTACCAAGCACGTTATGACTTCGACTTTGCTTCTGTTGGCGTACCTGGTTTGACCTTTATGACGCGCTTCCTGTCGGGCGACAACATCGACCGTGGTAGCAACGTTTCCGAAGGTAAGGAGCGTGAACGCAATACCGAACTGATGTATGTGTTCCAAGAAGGCGCTCTCAAGAACCTGGGCGTGCGGTGGCGCAACGCGACCATGCGCAACAACTTCGGTCGTGACCTCGACGAAAACCGTCTGATCGTCAGCTACACCCTGCCATTGCTCTGATTGCGGTGGCTGTAGGCTGAGTTGTTGCATCCAGCCCTGCCTGCACTGAACAAAAAACCCGGACTCCGTTCCGGGTTTTTTATCGCCTGCGATTGACCGCTGTATGGAGGCCGGGCGGTGCTTGCTATTCAATATATAAAAGAATAGATTGTTTTTATCTTAACTGAGTTGCTTGCTATGACGCCTGAACATCCGCCACTCGATATCCAGCAACTGCGCGCCAATGCCGATGCGGCGGGGCAGTTGCTCAAGGCCCTGGGCAATCCGGATCGCCTGTTGTTGTTGTGTCAGCTCTCCCAGGGCGAACGTAATGTCAGCGAGCTGGAAACGCTGCTGGGTATTCAACAGCCGACGCTGTCGCAGCAACTGGCGGTGTTGCGCCGTGAAGGGTTGGTGGCGACCCGTCGTGAGGGTAAGCAGATCTATTACTGCATCAGCAGCCCGGCGGCGCTGGCGGTGATCAACACCCTGTATCAGCTGTTCTGCGCAGGTGAGCAATGAGTATCGATTGGTACAACTTCACACCTTGGAGCGCCCTGGCGGGTGGCGCATTGATTGGCCTGGCCGCCAGCTTGTTTGCCGTAATGAATGGCCGGGTGGCCGGCATCAGCGGCCTGCTCGGCAGTTTGCTTGAGCGTGGTGAAGGGTGGGGCGAGAAGGGTCTGTTTCTGCTGGGCGTACTGCTCGCGCCGCTGCTCTGGCAGCTGTTTAGCCGTCTGCCTGAAATTCAGATCGACAGCGGCTGGCTGGCGCTGACGGTTGCCGGTCTGCTGGTCGGTGTCGGCACCCGTTATGGCGCAGGTTGCACCAGCGGGCATGGCGTCTGTGGTTTATCGCGGCTGTCACCGCGTTCCCTGGCTGCCACCTTGAGTTTTATGGCCGCCGGTTTCGCCACGGTGTTTGTCCTGCGTCATCTGCTGGGGGCTTGAACATGCGCAAACTGTTGGCCTTTCTTGCCGGTGTGATCTTTGGCATCGGCCTGCTGAGCGCAGGCATGGCCAACCCGGCCAAGGTGCTGGCGTTTCTCGACCTGGCCGGCGCCTGGGATCCATCGCTGGCCCTGGTGATGGTGGCGGCGATTGGCGTGGCATTTCTACCGTTCAGTTGGGCGCGCTTGCAGCGCAGCAGCCTGCTCGGTGCGCCGATGCAGTTGCCGGGCAAACGTGAGCTGGATCGGCGGTTGATCGGCGGCAGCCTGTTATTCGGTATCGGCTGGGGGATTGCTGGCATTTGCCCAGGCCCGGCCGTGGCGATTCTGCTCACCGGGCGCTGGCAGGTGCTGCTGTTCGTGGCGGCCATGCTGGTGGGAATGGTTGTGTTTGCTGCGCTGGAACGCCAGCGCGGGTAATTGATGATCGGGAGATCACTATGAAAGCAAATGTTGGCACCCTCGACCGTAGCCTGCGCATTGTCGCAGGTCTGATTCTGTTGGGCTTGAGCCTGAGCGGCGTGATTGGCCTCTGGGGGCTGATCGGCATCGTGCCGCTGGCAACCGGTCTGTTTCGCTTCTGTCCGCTTTACCCGCTGCTGGGTATCAGCACCTGCAAGACCAAGGGTTAACCCACTGCAATACCGACCGGTTTCGCCGCCGGTCGGTTGGAGCTGCCATGTCCCCGCTCATTCAGGCTTTTTTCGACCCTGCCACCTCGACCTACAGTTATGTCGTCAGCGACCCAGCCACTGCGCAGTGCGCCATTATCGACTCGGTGCTGGATTACGATGCGGCGGCCGGGCGAACCGCCACCACCAGCGCCGACCGCTTGATCGCCTACGTGCGCGAGCAGGACCTGAGCGTGCAGTGGTTGTTGGAAACCCATGTACATGCCGACCACCTGTCCGCTGCGCCCTATCTCAAGGCCGCGTTGGGCGGGCAGCTGGCAATTGGCGAGCAGATTCGCGTGGTGCAAAACACCTTCGGCAAGTTGTTCAATGCCGGCAGCGAGTTCGCCGTTGATGGCCGCCAGTTCGATCAGTTGTTCCGCGATGAGCAGGTGTTTCAGCTCGGTTCGCTAAATGCCCGTGCCCTGCATACCCCTGGGCATACACCAGCCTGCATGACCTACCTGATCGGCGATGCAGCGTTTGTCGGCGATACCCTGTTTATGCCGGATTACGGTACCGCGCGCTGCGACTTTCCGGGTGGCGATGCACGGGCGTTGTACCGTTCGATTAGTCGGCTGTTTGCCCTGCCAGGCAGCACCCGACTATTCATGTGCCACGACTACCTGGCGCCGGGGCGTGAGCTGCATCGCTACCAGACCACCGTGGCCGAGCAGCGCGTGCATAACGTGCATGTGCACCAGGGCGTCGACGAGGAGGCCTTTGTCGCCATGCGTCAGGCCCGCGATGCCAGCCTGGGCATGCCGGCGCTGATGCTGCCCTCGGTGCAGGTGAATATGCGCGCCGGCCATCTGCCGCCCGCCGAAGACAATGGTGTGCGTTACCTCAAGGTGCCGCTGAATGTTCTCTAGGTGGACGCTGCTGACTACCTTGCGTCGTTACGACCGCGATCAGGCTGGCCGCGATCTGCTCGCCGCCTGCCTGGTCTGTCTGCTGCTGGTGCCACAGGCGTTGGCCTATGCGCAGCTGGCCGGATTGCCGGCGGTGGCAGGGTTGTACGCGAGCATTCTGCCGCTGGTTGTCTATGCCCTGATCGGGGCCAGCCCCGGCGTGGCACTGTCGTTCGGCCCGGTGGCGGTGCTATCGCTGATGACTGCGGCGGCCTTGGCCCCGGTGGCTGCCGCTGGTACTGCGGCGTATCTGGCAGCGGCCACCACCTTGACCCTGCTGGTCGGCGTCTTCCTGCTGCTGATGGGCCTGTTGCGGATGGGCTTTGTCGCCAACTTTCTTAGCCATCCGGTGATTTCCGGTTTTGTTAGCGGCTCGGCGTTGCTGATTGCAGTCAGCCAGTTCAAGCATTTATTGGGCATCTCCGCCGACGGCTTGACCCTGTTGCAGGTGCTGCCCGCGCTGTATGCGCAGTTACCGGCGCTGCACCTGCCGACGCTGCTGTTGGGGCTGGGCAGCCTGGCGTTGCTGGTGCTGCTGCGTAACCTGGGTATGTTCGGTTTGTCTGAAGCGCTAGCACTGCGTATCAGGCAGTTGAGTGCGTTGCTGCTGATGCTATTGGCGATGGCCCTCGGCGCGGTGCTGCAGCTGGAGGCGTATGGCGTGCGTGTGGTCGGCACGGTGGCGGCGGGCTTGCCGCCGCTGGTCCTCCCAAGCCTGGAGCTGGGCTTGCTGCGCGAGTTGCTGCCGGCAGCCGTGTTGATTGCCCTGGTGGGCTTTGTCGAGTCGGTGTCCATTGCCCAGAGCCAGGCGATGCGCAAGCGTCAGTCGATCAACCCTGACCAGGAACTGCTCGGTCAGGGCGCCGCCAACATCGCTGCCGCATTCAGTGGTGGCATGCCGGTCGCGGCGAGCTTTTCGCGCTCGGCGCTGGCGCTGCAAAGCAATGTGGCCACGCCGTTGGTGGGTGTGTTTGCGGCGGGGTTGATGCTGGCGGCGGTTCTGGGGCTGGCGCCGTTGCTGCAGCACCTGCCGCAAGCGGTATTGGCCGCGAGCATTATTGTCGCGGTAGTGGGGCTGATTGATGTATCCAGCCTGCGCCGCACCTGGCGCTACTCACCGCAGGAAGGGATGGCGCAGCTGGCAACGCTGGTTGGCGTGCTGTTGTACGGTGTTGAGGCCGGCATTCTGCTCGGGGTGAGCTTGTCGCTCCTGTTGTTTCTCTGGCGTACCAGCCGGCCGCATATGGCGGTGGTCGGCCAGCTGCCCGGCAGCGAGCACTTTCGCAATGTCGAGCGCTATCAGGTCGTGGAAAGCCCCAGCGTGCTGTCGCTGCGCGTCGATGAAAGCCTGTACTTCCCCAATGCGCGGTTTCTGGAAGAGCGTATCGGCGCGCTGATCGCCCAACGTTCCAGCGTGCGGCATCTGGTGCTGATGTGCTCCGGGGTCAATCAAATTGATGCCAGTGCGCTGGATACCCTGGAGGCGATCAGCGAGCGTCTGCACAGCGCAGGCGTGCAGCTGCACCTGGCCGAAGTGAAGGGGCCGGTGATGGATCGGCTGCAGCGTTCGGAGTTTCTGCAGCGCTTTGGCGGGCAGGTATTTGTCAGCCAGTACCAGGCGTTGCGAACGCTGGATGCAGAAAGTACGGCGCGGGCCATGCGCGCGCAGTGAATCTGAGCTAAACGTTATCCACCGCGTGTCGATACGCTGGTTGATCAGGGATGAGTTATTGATCATCTGCCCTGAGCAATTTTGTCCTGCTTGAGGCGCTTAAATGTTCGGATCAAAGAGTCACAGTGAATTACAGCAGTGCCAGTTACAGCTGGCGGCCAGCCAGCAAGTAATCGGGGCCATCCGACAAACTTTCGCCATGATCGAGTTCACCGTCCAGGGCGAGATTCTCGATGCCAACGCGCCGTTTCTCGCCGTCATGGGCTATCGCCTGGAAGAAGTACGCGGCCAGCACCACCGCATGTTCTGCAGCCAAGCGCAGCTGGCCAGTCCGGGTTATGCAAAATTCTGGCAGCGTCTGGCTGACGGTGAGAGCTTCAGTGATCGCTACATGCGCATTGCCAAGGGCGGCGGTGAAGTCTGGCTGGAAGCCAGCTACCTGCCAGTACGGGATGCCCAGGGCAAGGTTGTGAAGGTGATTAAACTGGCCGCAGATATCACCGAGCGTATGCACGTTGAGCATCAGCACGACAGCTATCTGCAGGCGATCAACCGTTCCACTGCCGTGATCGAGTTCAACCTGGCTGGTGAGGTGCAGGAGGCCAATGAGAACTTCCTCAGCACCATGGGCTATCGCTTGGAGGAGATACGTGGTGTAAATCACCGCCAGTTCTGCACCCATGAGGATGCAGCCAGTGATGAGTACCGGCGCTTCTGGCAACGCCTGAACCAGGGCGAATTCATTGCCGATCGCTTCAAACGCGTGGCCAAAGGCGGGCGCGTGGTGTGGCTGCGGGCGACGTACAACCCTCTGTATGACGCGGGTGGTCGACTGTATGGGGTGATCAAGTTCGCCACTGATATCACCCATCAGATTGAGCACCGTGAGGCCGAATCCGCTGCCGCGCAACTGGCGTTTGATATCGCCCGGGAAACCGATGAAAGCGCGATCAAGGGCGCTGCCACCGTGGAAGAGACGGTACAGGTGGTGCGCGGCATTGCCGATGAGCTTTCAAAGGTAGCAGGCAATATCGAGGCCTTGAGCGCGCAGTCAGAACGCATCAGCAGCATCGTTCAGGTGATCCGCGGGATTGCCGAACAAACCAATCTATTGGCGCTCAATGCGGCCATCGAAGCGGCGCGTGCCGGTGAGCAAGGCCGCGGCTTTGCTGTGGTAGCGGATGAGGTGCGCAACTTGGCGGCACGCACCAGCCAGGCCACGGTGGAGATCAATGACGTGGTACGCCTCAACCATGACCTGGCCTTGCAGGCTGTTGGTGGGATGGAGGGCAGTAAACAGAAGGCTGAGCAGGGTGTGCTGCTCGCCAACAAAGCAGGCGAGGTGATGCTGGAGATCCGCGACGAAGCGCAGCGCGTGGTGGATGCTATTGGGCAATTCACCGAGGCCATGCAGGACTGAGGCATGCCCAGTCGCTGGCGGCCGGGCATGCTGCTCACAGCGGTCTAGCGGCGCGGCTCGCGCGCCGCAATCAGTGCTCTTCCAGGGCGTCGGCGAACTGGCGGACGGCATCCACCACTTGCCGTGCGCCGCTCTGGATTTCTTCGATGACATCACCGGCCTGGTTGACCAGGTTCACCCCTTGATCAACCTTGTGGCGGCTTGCCTGCATGCTATCGACCGAAACCTGCGCCAGTTCATGGTTGCGCTTGACGACCTCGACAATCTCCACGGTGGCCTGGCTGGTGCGCGCGGCCAGGTTGCGCACTTCATCCGCCACCACGGCAAAGCCACGGCCTTGCTCGCCGGCACGCGCCGCCTCAATGGCCGCATTGAGCGCCAAGAGGTTGGTTTGCTCGGCAATCCCGCGGATCACCTGAACGATGCTGCTGATCATCTCCGATTGCTGGCTGACAGCGGTGATACCTTCGGCGGCGCGTGACAGCTCATCGGCGATGCCGCGCACGACATCAACGGTTTCGCGAATCACCTTGGCACCATGGCGAGCGCTTTCATCGGTTTGCTGGGAGATCTCGTAGGCCAGCTTGGCGGCTTCTGACTCGGCCTGCTGCTGACGTACCAGGCCGGTGACATCGCGGGCAAATTTGACGACTTTGTAGAGCTTGCCGCTGGCGTCAAACACTGGGTTGTACGTGGCGCTCAGCCAAACGGTGTCGCCATGCCGATTGATGCGCTGGAAGCGACCGGAGAAGAACTCCCCTTTGTTCAGGCGCTCCCAGAAGCGGCGGTATTCGGCGGAGTCCGCCTCCTCTCGGGTGCAGAACATGCGGTGGTGTTTGCCGCGAATCTCATTCAGGCGATAACCCATGGTTTGCTCGAAGTTTTCATTGGCTTCGAGCACTTCGCCTTTGGGGTTGAAGGCAATTACGGCCATGGAGCGGCTAATGGCCTCAACCATGCTGTTTTGTTCCTGCTCGCGGGCTACCAGCGCGGTAATGTCGGTAGCCAGCTTGAGCACGCCTTCAATACGGCCATCAGGACCCTTGATCGGGTTGTAACTGGCCTCTAGCCAGACTTCCTGGCCTTGCTTGTGGCGTCTGAGGAAACGCTCGCGGATGAACTCGCCCGCGGCCAGGCGCTGCCAGAACTTCCGGTACTCGGCACTGGCTTGGTAGTCGGGAAAACAGAAGATGCGATGATGCTGACCAACGATTTCCTCAAGTCGATAACCCATTGTGGCCAGCAGGTTTTCGTTGGCGCTGACGATGGTGCCGTCAGGTTTGAATTCAATCATGGCGGTCGAGCGGTCGACGGCCATCTTCCTGGCTTCTGCGGCACGCAGTTTAGCCAGCGCGCTGCTGAGCGCTTGTTTAATTGCCTTGTTGAACATCATTTTCCCCTGCCAGCCCACTGGCGCTCACCAGAACTGTATCGGACTGGCAGGGCGAAACTTTACATCCTACCTTGAATGTTTAACCAGCCATTTGCGGGCCCGGCTGCTGCTGGGTGATGCAGTGAATATTGCCGCCGCCCAGCAGAATCTCCCGGCCCGGCACCATCACCACGCGATGCTCAGGGAACAGGCGACGCAGAATTGCCTCGGCCTCGGCATCCTTGGGGTCGTCGAACTTGGGCGCGATGATGCCGCCGTTGACGATCAGGAAGTTGACGTAGGAACCCGCCAGACGGACCGACGGATCGCGCTCCTGGGTGCCGGCCACCAGATCGACGCCGGCGCATTCTTCATCGCTGGCATACAGCGGGCCGGGAATCGGCATCTTGTGCACGATCAGCTGACGGCCCTTGGCGTCCCGCACGCTTTCCAGCACGCGCATGGCGGCCTGGCAGCGCGGGTAGTTGGGGTCGTTTGCGTCGTCGGTCCAGGCCAGTAGCACTTCACCAGGGCGCACGTAACAGCAGAAGTTGTCGACGTGGCCGTCGGTTTCGTCATTGAACAGGCCGTCCGGCAGCCAGATTACCGTGTCGATGGCCAGGTGATCAGCCAGGTATTGCTCGATCTGCTCACGGTTCAGGTGCGGGTTGCGGTTGGGGTTGAGCAGGCATTCCTCGGTGGTGATCAGGGTGCCTTCGCCGTCGACATGGATTGAGCCACCTTCGAGGATCAGCTCATCGGTGCGATAACGCGCGCAGCCTTCGATCTGCAGAATCTTGCGCGCCACCTGATCGTCACGTACCCAGTTGGCATAAAGGCCGCCATTCAGACCGCCCCAGGCGTTAAAGGCCCAGTCCACGCCGCGCACTTCGCCGTTGTTGTCGGTGACGAAGGTCGGCCCGGTGTCGCGCACCCAGGCGTCGTCGGTGGTGATTTCCACCACGCGGATATTGGCGTGGGCGAGGCGCTCGCAGGCGTTCTCGTACTGGCCGGCGGACACGCACACAGTCACCGGTTCGAATTCGGCAATTGCCCTGGCCACTGCAGTGAACGCGGCTTGCGCGGGCTTGCCGCCCAGGCGCCAGTTGTCCGGGCGTTCAGGCCAGACCATCCAGGTTTGGCTGTGGCTTTCCCACTCGGCGGGCATGCGGAAGCCGTCGGCGCGTGGGGTAGTCGTCAGGGTTGTCATAAATTCACCAAAACATTGAGCGGGGACGGATGGACATTAACGCTGCGCGTCGCCACCCATCTTATAGGGGCGTTTTTACAGGGGCGTTTTTACTCGGAGGCCAGATGGCCGTCGAGGGTTTTTAGCGGGCCGTAGAGGTTCGGGCGGCGGTCACGGAAGCTGCCCCAGGCGCTACGGATATGTTCTAGCTGGTCCAGATCGAAGCTGTGCATAAGCACCGCCTCGTCGGTTTCGTTGGCTTCCTGCACCTTGGCGCCGAACTGGTCGGCGATAAACGACGAGCCATAGAAGTTGATGTGGTAATCGCCCTGGTCTTCACGGCCGATGCGGTTGCTGGCGATCAGTGGCATCAGGTTGGCCCCGGCGTGGCCCTGCTGTACGCGCTGCCAATGGTCGCGCGAGCTGATGCTCGGGTCATGCGGCTCGCTGCCGATGGCGGTCGGGTAGAACAGAATCTCGGCACCCAGCAGCGCCATGCTGCGCGCGCACTCGGGGAACCACTGATCCCAGCAGATGCCCACGCCGATCTTGGCGTAGCGGGTGTTCCATACCTTGAAACCGGTGTCGCCGGGGTTGAAGTAGTACTTCTCGTGGTAGCCCGGGCCGTCTGGGATATGGCTTTTCCGATAAATCCCGAGGTTGCTGCCGTCGGCGTCGATGATCGCGATGCTGTTGAAGCGCGCGCGGCCGGCCAGTTCGTAGAAGCTGATCGGCAGGACCACTTGCAGCTCTTTGGCGATTTTCTGGAAGTGCAGGATCGCCGGGTTGCTCTCGGCCGGGGTGGCCAGTTGCAGGTAGTCCGGGTTGGGCTTCTGGCAGAAGTACGGCGCCTCGAACAGCTCTTGCAGCAGGATGATCTGTGCGCCCTTGCCGGCGGCCTGACGCACCAGGCGCTCGGCGTTGGCGAGATTCGCAGCGGTATCCCAGGAGCAGGCCATCTGGGTGGCGGCGACAGTAACGATACGGGGCATGATTTGGCACCTCAAGAGCAGTTGGGGCGGTCATCTGACACTAGCAGAGGCCGGCGACTGTGCCATGCCTCGCGGGCGAGTCACGACAGTGGATGGCCTATTTATATCCGATAAAAATCGGCTTTAAAAGCAAAATATAAGACGCTATATGAGTTTTCATCGATTTATATCGAATAAAAAT
Organism: Pseudomonas sp. 9AZ; assembly: GCF_902506525.1. Taxonomy (NCBI): domain Bacteria; kingdom Pseudomonadati; phylum Pseudomonadota; class Gammaproteobacteria; order Pseudomonadales; family Pseudomonadaceae; genus Pseudomonas; species Pseudomonas sp. 9AZ. Next base: position 1,621,348 of record NZ_LR733840.1, on the reverse strand, counting down.
CGAATTAATGCGCTATGGCAAATCAATCGCCGATCAAAGGCAAGGCGATGCACAGCCGCGCAGATTGACGTGCTGTGGGCGTGAACGGTGTGTGCAGATGAGGGTTGGGTAGAGCGAGGGATCAGGCGCTGTAGCGTTTGTGCAGCTCGAATTGCTCGTGGCCGTCGTCCCAGCCGGCTTCCCAGGCGGCGATCAGCACATCGGCGGCGAGCGCGCGTGGGGTGTTGGTTTGCCCGGTCAGCCCTGCCATGTAGCCCTGTTGGTAAGCCTTATTAAGGCTTTCCAGGCTCCAGTGCTGGTCATCTTCCGTGTTGAGGTCGGCGCAGGCCATGGCGGCAGCTCGCAGTGGATTTACCCGTGCAATGCTAGCCGCATCGCTTGGGCAGGGCTGCGCCGCTGATCTCGCTTTTGCCACCGCTGGCAGTTTATGTGATGCAGTTGGCGAAATGCCGGCTGCGCGCGAGCCGGCATTCTCCGCAGGTTAAACAGCCAGAGCCAGGATGCTGGCCTGATACGCCGCGGCAAAACTGTCAAAGTCGCCTTCTTCGTGGGCTTCCAGTTCGGCTTGGTCGTGTAGCGACTGGGCGGCGCTGGCTTCGAAGGCTGCTTGCTGTTCGGCGCTCAACGGCTGGCTGCTGAAGTACTCGGCGTGCCGCTTGCTCTGGCGCAAGGCGAACTCGGTAAAGCTCAGGCCCTGTTGCAGTTGCGCCAGCACTTGAGCGGACGGTGTCAGGCTGGGGTCGACAACCTTGGCCTGTTGCGCCTGCAAGGCCAAGCTATGGGCGTTGTCGCCGTGGTTCTGGTCGAGCAGCTCGGCCAGCGGACGGATCTGCTCCAGCAACTCATCGGCCCATGCCTGCAGCACCACTGGCTGGTCATTGCGCTGCAGCTCTAGACCTGGCCGGCGACCTTCCTTGACCACGGCCAGGAAGTTGTCGGTGCAGGCATGGCATTCGCCGCTTTCCAGCAGCGGGCTGTCGGCCAATGCGCAGAACAGCAAGAAGGCGTCGAGGAAGCGTGATTCGCTCAGGTCGATGCCCAGCGGCAGGAACGGGTTGATGTCCAGGCAGCGCACTTCAACGTATTGCACGCCACGGGCCATCAGCGCCTGGATCGGCCGCTCGCCGCTGTAGGTCACGCGTTTGGGGCGGATATTCGAGTAGTACTCGTTTTCGATCTGCAGAATATTGGTGTTCAGTTGCAGCCACTCGCCATCCTTCTTCGCACCGATTTCCACATAGGGCGGGTAGGGCGTGCCGACGGCCTGGCGCAGGCTGTCGGTGTAGCTGGCCAGGTCGTTGTAGCAGGGTGTCAGGCCGGACTGGGCGGTGCTCTGGTAGCCCAGATCGCTCATGCGCAGGCTGGTGGCGTAGGGCAGGTAGAGGGTTTCTGCGTCCAGTTCCTGCAGCTGATGCGGGCGGCCGCGCATAAAACCTTTATGCAGCGCTGGTGAGGCACCGAACAGGTACATCAGCAGCCAGCTGTAGCGGCGGAAATTGCGGATCAGCGCGATATAACGCGCCGACTGATAGTCCCGCGCGCTGCGCGTATCACCTTCGGCCTGCTGTTGCAGTTGCCACAGCGCTTCCGGCAGCGAGAAGTTGTAATGGATGCCGGCAATGCACTGCATGGTTTTGCCGTAACGCAGGGCCAGGCCTTTGCGGTAGACGTACTTGAGTTCGCCGATATGCGAACTGCCGTAACGGGCGATCGGGATCGTCTCTTCGTCCGGCAGGGCGCAGGGCATCGACGGGCTCCACAGGTATTCGCCATCCAGCTTGCTGTAGGCGAAGCGGTGGATCTGCTCCAGATCGGCCAGGGTCGCCGCCGGATCAGGCTCGGCCGGTGTGATGAATTCCAGCAGCGATTCGGAGTAGTCGGTGGTGATCTGCGTATGGGTCAGCGCCGAGCCAAGGGCGGCCGGGTGCGGCGTCAGCGCCAGCTGGCCGTCGCCATCGACGCGCAGGCATTCGCGCTCGATACCGTGCAGGCATTGGGAAAGCAGGGAGAGGTTGGCGCGCTCGCCAAGCTGGGCCAGGCGGCGGGGTAACAGGTCGCTCAAGATTGCATTCCTTCACGCATCGGTCGCCTCAATATGGGGACGACACGCGCGCTCTACAAGGGGGGCGAGAAAACCGCGTTCAGCGGTCGATAGCGCTTTATAACCCGGCGCGGATGAAGAAGGTTATAGCTGGGCGCTGTGCTTTTGCATCTGGGCGACGCTGCAAGGGCGGCCCACGGACATAGCGCCTATGTCCGTGGGCGTTGGCTTATTTCTTCAGTTGTTTGGCATTGGCAAACAGCGCCGCCATACCGCCGCTGGCCGGAGCCGGCTTGTCCTGGCTGGAGTGGCGTTCGCTGCGCGGCGCATTGCCGGCCGGCTTGCTGCCGCTGCGGTTGCCACCACGCGGGCCTTCGACCTTCTCGCCGGGGGTGTCGCCCATGCGCATGCTCAGGGCGATGCGGTTGCGCGGGATGTCGACCTCCATAACCTTGACCTTGACCACGTCGCCGGCCTTGACCGCTTCGTGCGGGTCTTTAATGAACTTCTCCGACAGCGCCGAGATATGGACCAGACCGTCCTGGTGTACGCCGATATCGACGAAGGCGCCGAAGTTGGTCACGTTGGTCACCACGCCTTCGAGCATCATCCCCAGTTTGAGATCGTTGAGGGTTTCCACGCCTTCTTGGAACTCGGCGGTCTTGAACTCCGGACGCGGGTCGCGGCCGGGTTTTTCCAGCTCGCTCAAGATGTCGCCGATGGTCACCAGGCCGAATTTATCGTCGGTGAACTGCTTCGGGTCGAGGCGCTTGAGGAAGCTCGAATCGCCGATCAGCGAGCGGATATCACGGCCGGTATCGGCGGCGATACGCTGCACCAGCGGGTAGGTTTCCGGGTGCACGGCGGAGGCGTCCAGCGGGTTGCTGCCGTTCATTACACGCAGGAAGCCCGCTGCTTGTTCGAAGGTCTTGTCGCCCAGGCGCGGCACCTTGAGCAGGTCGGCACGGCTGTTGAACGCGCCGTTGGCGTCGCGGAAGGCAACGATATTCTGCGCCAAAGTGGTGTTCAGTCCGGAGATGCGCGCCAGCAGGGCGGCGGAGGCAGTATTCACATCCACGCCGACGGCGTTTACGCAGTCCTCGACCACCGCATCCAGCGAGCGCGCGAGCTTGAGCTGCGATACGTCGTGCTGGTACTGGCCGACACCGATGGATTTCGGGTCGATCTTCACCAGCTCGGCCAGCGGGTCCTGCAGGCGACGGGCGATGGACACGGCGCCGCGCAGCGACACGTCCATGTCCGGGAACTCCTTGGCGGCCAGTTCCGAGGCGGAGTAAACCGAGGCGCCAGCCTCGGAGACCATGACTTTGGTCAGATTCAGGCCCGGCAACTTCTTGATCAGGTCCGCGGCCAGCTTGTCGGTCTCGCGGCTGGCGGTGCCGTTGCCGATGGAGATCAGGTCGACCGCGTGCTTGGCGCACAGCTTGGCGAGGATCGCCAGGGTGCCGTCCCAGTCGTTGCGTGGTGCGTGGGGGTACACCGTGGAGGTTTCCAGCACCTTGCCGGTGGCATCCACTACCGCCACCTTGCAGCCGGTACGCAGGCCCGGGTCCAGCGCCAGGGTGGCACGCGGGCCGGCCGGTGCGGCCAGCAACAGGTCGTGCAGGTTACGGGCGAACACGTTGATCGCTTCGTCTTCCGCCGCTTCGCGCAACTCGCCGAACAGGTCGGTTTCCAGGTGGGTGTAGAGCTTGACCTTCCAGGTCCAGCGCACCACTTCGCCCAGCCATTTATCGGCGGCGCGGCCACGGGCGCTGATGCCGAAGCGCTCGCCGATCATGCCTTCGCACGGGTGCATGCTACCCGGCAGCTCGTCGCCGACTTTCAGGCTGGCGCTGAGGATGCCTTCGTTACGGCCACGGAAAATCGCCAGGGCACGATGCGACGGTGCGCCTTTAAGCTTCTCGTCGTGCTCGAAGTAATCGCGGAATTTGGCGCCTTCGTTCTCTTTACCAGCGACTACGCGGGCGCTGAGGGTGGCGTTGTCCTTGAGGTAGCTGCGCAGGCTGGCCAACAGGTTGGCATCCTCGGCGAAGCGCTCCATCAGGATGTACTTGGCGCCCTCGAGCACGGCCTTGATGTCGGCAAAGCCTTTTTCAGCGTCGATAAAGCGCTCAGCTTCGCTTTCGGGATTAAGCTCGGGGTTGTTAAACAGGGCGTCGGCCAGCTCGCCGAGGCCGGCTTCCAGGGCGATCTGGCCCTTGGTGCGGCGCTTCTGTTTGAACGGCAGGTAGAGGTCTTCCAGGCGAGTCTTGGTGTCAGCCAAGTTAATGTCGCGGGTCAGCTCAGGGGTCAGTTTGCCCTGTTCCTCGATGCTGGCGAGGATGCTGGCGCGGCGCTCATCGAGTTCGCGCAGGTAGCGTAAGCGCTCTTCCAGGGTGCGCAGCTGGGTGTCATCGAGGCTGCCGGTAACCTCTTTGCGGTAGCGCGCGATAAACGGCACGGTAGAGCCTTCGTCGAGCAGCGCCACGGCGGCGGCGACCTGTTGCGGGCGTACGCCCAGTTCTTCGGCGATGCGGTTGTTGATGCTGAGCATAGAAAAAGCTACCCACACGGAAACGAAAAACCAGCCACGCAGAGCACGGGCCAGACACGAAAGCCGCGCATTATAAACATTGCCCGGCAACGCGCCGGGAACCCGTCCGGGAAAAATCTGCTAACAATGGGCTGCACGTCGGCTGTGGCACCTGAGCCATAATGCCGGCTATTGCATACTGCCAGCGCGTCCGCGCCCGGCGGAGGTCTGGTCAAGGAGCCCTGAATGAGCAGCATTGCACTTCCTGTTGAAGGCGAAAAAATCCTGATCGTCGACGACGACGCTCGCCTGCGTCGCCTGCTTGAGCGCTTCTTCGACGAGCAGGGCTACCGTGTGCGCGCGGTGGAAAACGTCGAGCAGATGGACCGCCTGCTGGCCCGCGAGCTGTTCAACCTGGTGGTGCTCGACCTGATGCTGCCGGGTGAGGACGGGCTGTCTGCCTGCCGTCGCCTGCGTGAGTCGAACAACCAAGTGCCGATCATTATGCTCACCGCCAAGGGCGATGAAGCCAGCCGTATTCAGGGCCTGGAGCTGGGCGCCGACGATTACCTGGCCAAGCCGTTCAACCCGCGTGAACTGCTGGCGCGAATCAAGGCCGTGCTGCGCCGTCAGGCACCGGTTGTGCCAGGCGCGCCGGGCAGCGAAGACGAAAGCGTGAGTTTCGGCGAATACGAACTGTCTCTGGCCACTCGCGAGCTGAAGAAAGGTGAGGAAGTGCACATGCTCACCACTGGCGAGTTCGCCGTACTCAAGGCGCTGGTGCAGCACGCCCGTGAGCCACTGACCCGCGACAAGCTGATGAATCTAGCCCGTGGCCGCGAGTGGGACGCCCTGGAGCGTTCCATCGACGTGCAGATATCCCGTCTGCGCCGGCTGATCGAGCCGGATCCGTCCAAACCGCGCTACATCCAGACGGTCTGGGGTGTTGGCTACGTGTTTGTGCCGGATGGTAATAAGTGACATGGCGGGTGGTGCTCACGGCGTGCTTGCAGGCACTGCTGTTAAGCGCTTCGGCTGTTTTGCTATTCGTGTACCTGCATGAAACCGCTGTATCAATGGCAGCGTCACGCGGGCTGAGCCTGCGTGGCGGGATCAGCTGGGGCATTGCGCTGCACCTCGCGCTGTATGTTTTTGTTGCCCTGTCGGTGCTGCAAAATGCCGCTGCAGTGCGTTGGCCCGCCAGACGAATCAGGGTGGCGGTGCTGGTTTGGCTGATCTTCGCGGGGTTTTTAACGCTGTTGGCGAACCCCTTTGCACCTTGGGCTCATCCTTATCGTTGGGCACTTTTACTCTTTTGCTCCACGGCAGGTTTTGCCTTGTCTCTGGCTGGCCAGAATCTATGGCTGCTTATACAGCGGCGCGGTTTCACTGTTCGCTTACGGTCTGATGCATGAAAACCCCTCTCTGGTTCCCGCAAAGCTTTTTCGCCCGCACGCTGTGGCTGGTACTGATCGTGGTGCTGTTCTCCAAGGCGCTGACCCTGGTTTATCTGATGATGAACGAGGATGTGCTGGTCGACCGTCAGTACAGCCACGGCGCCGCATTGACCCTGCGCGCCTATTGGGCGGCGGACCCGGAAGACCGCGCCACCATCGCCGAGGCTGCCGGGCTGAAGCGGGTGCCTTACGAGCAGGTGCCCGCCACCGAACAGCACTGGCCCTACAGTGAGATTTTCGAGCGTCAGATGCGCACCGAGCTGGGCCCTGACACCGAGGTACGGGTGCGCGCCAAGAGCCCGCCGGCGCTTTGGGTGCATGCACCAGCGCTGGGTGACGACTGGTTACGGGTGCCGCTGTATCCGCACCCGCTGCGCGGCCAGCGGATCTGGAGTGTGCTGGGCTGGTTCCTGGCCATTGGCTTACTGTCCACCGCCGCCGCGTGGATTTTTGTGCGTCAGCTCAGTGCACCGCTCAAGCGCCTGGTATTCGCTGCCCGGCAGATCGGTAAAGGCCGCAGCGTCAGGCTGCCGGTCAGCGATACGCCGAGCGAGATGACCGAGGTGTACCGCGCTTTCAACCAGATGGCCGAAGACGTTGAACAGGCAGCCCGCGAGCGGGAGCTGATGCTCGCCGGGGTGTCGCATGACCTGCGCACGCCGCTGACTCGCCTGCGCTTGTCCATGGAGTTTCTGCACACCGACTCGGAGCTGACCGAGGACATGGTGCGCGACATCGAAGACATGGACGCGATTCTCGACCAGTTCCTGGCCTTTATCCGCGACGGGCGTGACGAGCCGCTGGAGCAGCTGGATTTGCTGGAGCTGATCCGTGAAGTGGTTGCGCCGTATAACCAGAAGCAGGAAATGGTCCGGCTGTGCCTGGAGTCCGTTCCAGCGTTCCCATTGCGCCGAGTGTCGCTCAAGCGGTTGCTGGTCAATCTGATCGAAAACGCCCTGCGCTATGGCGGCAATGCGGTGGAGGTGGCGGTTTCCCTGTCGGGTGACCACAGCGCGCCGTATGTGGTGTTGAGCGTCCTGGACCGTGGGACAGGGATTGATCCGGCGGAGCTGGGCAGTATTTTCAATCCCTTTATTCGTGGTGACCGCGCCCGGGGCGGGCAAGGTGCCGGCCTGGGTTTGGCCATCGTTAAGCGGATTGCCGCCTTGCATGGCGGCAGCGTCGAGTTGCGCAACCGCTCTGGCGGCGGCCTGGAGGCGCGGGTGTGCCTGCCGTTGGGTCTGTTGTTACCGCGCGACGCCGTCTAGACCGCACTGGCATACTGTCATCACTGCGCTGAACTATGCTTTATCAGCGCGATGACATGAGGTCAGCATGCCTGCAGTTCCCCACCGCCTATCTCTTTGGACTTGGCTGCTGCCGTTGCCATTGCTCCATCTGGCCACCTGGCTGTCCCTGGCGACTCAGTTCACCGACGGGGCGGCGCTGTGGTATCCGCCGTTTGCCTTGGCGCTGGTGTTTGCGCTGTGGTGGGGGCCGCGCGTACTGCTGGCGGTTTACCTCAATGCAGCGGTGTCGATTCCACTGTGGGGGCTGGAGTGGCAATGGGCTGCGCTCTATGCCCTGCCGGAAACCCTGGGTGTAGCGCTGGCCTGGCTGTTGCTACGGTTGCGGCCGTTTGACCCGGCCTTGCCCGATCTCAGTCATCTGCTGCGCTTTATGCTACTCGGTGTGCTGTTGCCAATTGCGCCCATGGTGCTGGGGTTACAGGGCAATCTCTGGCTGTTCGGCCACATACCGCTTGAGGCGTTGCTTTCGGGCAGCATGACGCTATGGCTGGCTGACAGCCTCACGGCCTTGGCCCTCGCCATCCCCTTATTGGTCTACCTGACGCCCTGGTTACGCCGCCGCGGTTGGCTGGCGGGCCCCGTGCGCAGCGGCTGCGAGCACGTGCCCGAGGTGCTACGCCAGTTACCGCCATGGCCGCTGCTGCTGGTGCTGTTAATCGGCATGCCTTGGCTGCTCGGTGTATTGCCGCTAACCCTTAATTTGCCGTTGATCGGCGTGATGATGCTGGGCCTGGCCTTGGTCTGGGGCTTTGCCGGCGGCCTCTGTGGCGCGGCGCTCAGTGTATTGATGGTGTTGATTCTGCCGCTGTTGCGCGGCCTGGTGAACAGTTCAGCCTGGCTCGACCCGCAACGTCTGGAACTGCATTTCAGCGTACTGCTGTTTATGCTCGCCACGCTGCTGGTGGGGCGCAGCCTGAGTGACCTGCGCCAGGCCCTGGCGCGCAGTGCGCAGATACAGCAGCAACTGGCCCTGGCCAACCTGGCGCTGGAGGCCAGCCCACTGGGCGTAATCATTGCTGATGCCCGCCAGCCGGCGTTGCCGCTGATCTACTGCAACCCGGCGTTCGAGCAAATTACCGGTTACAGCCGCGAGGAAGCCCTGGGCAACAACTGGAACTTCCTGCTGCGTGATGATCAGCAGCAACAGGGCTTGAGCCGTTTGCAGCAGGCGGTGCGCGAGGGCATGGGCTGCGATGTGGTGCTGCGTAACTACCGCAAGGATGGTCAGCAGTTCTGGAATGAATTTACCCTTGCGCCGATGCGTGACGACCAGGGCATTAGCCATTTCGTCGCCCTGCAAAGTGATGTCACTGCCCGCGAGCAGCTGGCCACCCAGGTGCGTTCGCAGAGCGACGAGCTGCTCAAGCAAAGCTACCTGTTCAGCCAGACCGAGCACATTGCCAACCTGGGTGGCTGGGTGTTGAACATGCCCGAGCAGAATATGGACTGGAGCGCCGGCTGCTTTCGTATTTACGAGCTGGACCCGAAAAACGGCACGCCGGACCTCAGTGGTGCCCTGAGCTACCTGGATGCCAGCGGCCGAGTATTGGCCGAGCAGGTGCTGCAGCAGCTAATTGATGGGCTGGAGCAATTTGACATTGAGGTGCGCCTGCTGACTGCCAAGGGCAAGACGCGCTGGCTGCGTATCCGCGGTATTACCGAGCGTGATGGCGCCGAACTGGTCAGGGTGTATGGCGCGTTGCAGGATGTCAGTGCGCGCAAATACGCCGAGCAGCAACTGCGCGAACGTGATGAGCGGCTGCGCCTGTTCTTCGAAGCGCCGCTGATCGGTATGGCCCTGACCAGCCCGAGCTTTGCCTGGGAAGAGGTCAACCATAAGCTCTGCAGCATCCTTGGGCGCTCGCGCGAACAGCTGCTGGCGGCCAGCTGGGAAGAGCTGTCGCAGGACGATGACCTGCGAAACGAACAGCCGCTGCTCGACCAGGTACTCAGCGGGCATCGTGAAGGGTTCGAGTTGGAAAAGCGCTTCCGTCGGGCCGACGGCAGCCTGGTGCACACCCGTGTCAGCCTGCGTGCGGTGCGCCACAGCACCGGTCGGGTGCGCATGTTTCTGTTGCTGGTCGAAGACATCAGCGAGCGCCTGCAGGCCGAGGCGCGCTACCGCACCATCGTCGAGAATGCACCTGAAGCGATCCTGCTGTTCGATCTCAACGGAACGCTGGTCGAGTGCAACGACAATGCCCTGCGTTTGCTGGGTTATAGCCGCGAGGAAATCGCCAGCAAGCGTGTGTTTGATCTGAGCCCTAACAAACAGGCCGATGGCCAGCTTACGGCTGAGCTGGGTAAGGTTTACTTGAAGCGGGCAATGAACGGTGAAGCGCCAGTATTCGACTGGTTGCACCGCGACAGTAAAGGGCGACAGATTCCGTGCGAGGTACGCCTGGTGCGCATGCCCGGTGAGCCGGTGCTGATTCGCGGCAGCGTCACCGATATTTCCGAACGTCAGCGTTATCAGCGTGAAATTGAGCGACTGGCGTTCAGCGATGAACTCACCGGTCTGCCCAATCGGCGTCTGCTGCTCGACCGCCTGCAGCATGCGATGGACCGTGAACAGCGCGAAAATACCCTGGGCGCCCTGTTGTTCATCGACCTGGATCACTTCAAGACGGTCAACGACAGCCTCGGTCATCTGGTCGGCGACGGCCTCTTGCGTGAGGTGACGGCGCGACTGGCCAGTGGTTTACGTGCCGAAGACACCCTGGCGCGGATGGGCGGGGACGAATTTGTGGTGCTGCTCGAAGGGCTCGACAGCAACCCGCAACTGGCAGCTGAAGCGGCAGCCATTACAGCGGAGAAGCTGCTAAAAAGCCTGGTGGGCACCTGCTGGATTGATGGCCACGAGCTGTCGATCAGCGCCAGTATCGGTATCGCCCTGCATCCTTTCGGTAGTCAGGTGGCCTCCGACGTGCTGAAACAGGCGGACACCGCCATGTACCGGGCCAAGCAGGGGGGGCGCAACGCGTTGCATTTCTTTGCCCCGGAGATGCAGGCGGCCATCGACCAGCGCTTGCAGATGCAAAGCGAATTGCGCCAGGCGGTGCAGCGCAACCAGCTGTATTTGGTGTTTCAGCCGCAACTGGCGTTGGCCACCGAGCGTATTGCCGGCGCAGAAGTGCTGTTGCGTTGGGTGCACCCGGAGCGCGGCGAAGTCATGCCCGGCGACTTTATCCCGTTGGCCGAAGAAACGGGGCTGATCGAGGAACTCGGCGCCTGGGTGCTGGAACAGTCCTGCGCAGCGCTGGCACGCTGGTTACCGCAGTGGCCGCAGCTGGTATTGGCAGTCAACCTGAGCCCACGTGAACTGCGCCAGCGTCACTGCGTCGCGCGCATCAGTGAGTGCTTAGCGCGCCATCAGGTGCCGGCCACGGCGCTGGAGCTGGAAATCACCGAAGGCGTGTTGCTGGAAGAAGTCGAGCAGTGCATCAGCAATATGCAGGCACTCAAGACGCTGGGCGTGCGGTTTGCCATTGATGATTTCGGCACTGGCTACTCTTCGCTGACATACCTCAAGCGCCTGCCGTTGGATCGTTTGAAGATTGACCGCAGCTTTACCTGGGATATGGACGCTGAAGACGGCAGCGGCCTGGTATTGGTGCAGACCATCTTGGTGATCGCCCGCAACCTGGGGCTTGAGTGCGTGGCCGAAGGCATTGAAAGCCAGTGGCAACTTGATTGCCTGCGCCAGCATGGCTGCTCGTTGGGGCAGGGCTATCACTTCAGTCACCCGCTGAAAGAAGCGGATTTCCAGGCCTGGATGGAGCGGCACGACGTGTAGGCTTGAGTCTGTGTGTCGGCACCTCTGCCGCGTCCTGCCATACAGGCCCGGCCGTGTTTGGCCGTGCGTTCGCTTATATCCGGCTCAACCCTTGCCCTTAGTGCGCGTCAGGTTTGGGCCGCTGTTCTTCTCCAGGTGCTGGATTACCAGGCTGGCGACGTCCTTGCCGGTGGTGGTTTCGATGCCTTCCAGGCCGGGGGATGAGTTGACTTCCATCACCAGCGGGCCGTGATTGGAGCGCAGGATATCCACGCCTGCTACGCTCAGCCCCATCACCTTGGCCGCGCGGATGGCGGTCATGCGTTCCTCCGGGGTGATCTTGATCAGGCTGGCGCTGCCGCCCCGGTGCAGGTTGGAGCGGAATTCGCCGGGCTTGGCCTGGCGCTTCATCGCCGCAATCACCTTGTCGCCGACCACAAAACAGCGGATGTCCGCGCCGCCGGCTTCCTTGATGTATTCCTGCACCATGATGTCTTGCTTGAGGCCCATAAAGGCCTCGATCACCGACTCGGCCGCCGTCGCCGTTTCACACAGCACCACGCCAATGCCCTGGGTGCCTTCCAGTACTTTGATCACTAGTGGCGCGCCGTTAACCATGTCGATCAGGTCGGCGATGTCATCCGGAGAGTGGGCGAAACCGGTCACCGGCAGGCCAATGCCACGGCGGGACAGCAGTTGCAGTGAGCGCAGCTTGTCCCGCGAGCGGGCGATGGCCACCGACTCGTTGAGTGGGAACACGCCCATCATCTCGAACTGGCGCAGCACCGCGCAGCCATAGAACGTCACCGACGCGCCGATGCGTGGAATCACTGCATCGAAGCCTTCCAGCGGCTTTCCGCGGTAATGGATCTGCGGCTTGTGGCTGGCAATGTTCATATAGGCACGCAGGGTGTCGATCACCACCATCTCGTGGCCCCGCTGTTGCCCGGCTTCGACCAGGCGGCGGGTGGAATACAGGCGCGGGTTGCGCGACAGCACGGCGATCTTCATGGGGCACCAGGGGAGTCAGCGAGGGTGGGTTTATTCTGTACGTAAGTCAGCGCCGGGTTGACCAGCAGCTGACCGGCAATCAGCGCCTTGGAGCCAAGCAACACGCGGTAGCGCATGGTTTTGCGGCATGTCAGGGTGAATTCGACCGGCCATTCGCGCTCGCCTAGCGTCAGGGGAGTGCGAATCACATAGCGCGACTGACTGTGGCCGTTGGAGCTTTTGATGGTTTTCACTGAAACCAGTTGTGCCTCGCAGCGATGCCGACGCTGCACCACTGTGCCGAGGTGGGCGGTAAAGCGCACCCAAGGCTCGCCGTCGCGGTCGAACGGTTGAATATCGCTGGCATGCAGGCTGGAGGTACTGGCCCCGGTATCAATCTTGGCGCGCAGGCCGACCATGCCCAGTTCCGGCAGGTTGATCCATTCGCGCAAACCGATTACGCCAAGTTGGTCAAAAGTCTTCAAAGGGCAGTTCCGGGTTATGTGCGGGCATTCTAGTTGGCACGTGTGACAACTGCATCAGGCAAAATGTCCGCCTGCACGGTGTGATCAGCGAGGGCCGGATGAGCGAGAAAAAAGACGACGACAAGGTACGCCTGGATAAATGGCTGTGGGCCGCGCGCTTTTATAAAACCCGCGCCCTGGCCAAAGCGGCTATTGAAGGTGGCAAGGTGCACCACCGTGGTGAGCGTTGCAAACCCGGCAAGGAGCCGAAAATTGGCGATATCTATGTGATTCGCACTGGCTTTGAGGAGCGCAGTGTAGTGGTGCAGGCACTGTCCGTGGTGCGCCGCGGTGCGCCTGAAGCGCAGGCGTTGTACACCGAGACAGCCGAAAGCATTGAGCGCCGCGAACAGGCCGCCGCACAGCGTAAAGCCGGGGCACTGGGCATGCAGACCGATGGCCGGCCGAGCAAGAAACAGCGCCGGCAGATTCACGATTTCAATGAGCGGCAGGATGGCGGCCTGCGCCATCCGTGGGCTGATGACGAGTTCTAGGCCGCGTGTCGCCGACCGCCGTGCTCAGCAGCGCGGCACTGTTCAGCTGCGCACGTCACAGCCTTCGCCTAGCGGCCGCTGATAACGTTCAGTCGGCCCAGAATTGGCAGCGCGGCCAGGCTCTTGATCAGCGGCTGGGTAACATATTCCAACCATTCGCTGGTCTTGTACGCAAACGGGGTAAAGCAGGACCAGGCCAGGCCCAGCAAGGCGAGGAACAGGCCGCCCACCAGGGCATCCGAACCCCAGTGCGCACCCGCTACCAGACGCGGCAGCATAAAGATCACCGCCAGGCTCCAGACCAGCAGCAAACGCCAGTTGCGTGCAAAGAAGCTCATAAACATCGCCCAGATCAACAGCACCGATGCGTGATCGCCAGGGAAGCTGCGGGTGGCGCTGTCCTTCATATCCCAGCGTTCTTCCCAGTCAGGGAACAGTTCGGTCAGCCGTGCGGCGCCTTCCACCACCAGGGATGCGCTCGGGCGCTGCCAACCCATCAGCTTGACCAGCTCGGCGAAACCGACGCGAAACAGCAGCATCACGATCAGCGCCGCGAGAAAGGCATACAGCGCCTTGCGCACTTGGGCGCCGCTGAACACCAGATCGGCCTTGAGCATCACGGCCAGCATCAGCACGCCAACACCCATGTCCACCGGGCGCATGCTGCCGATTGCCCAGGTTTGCGCCCACAGCCCGGCGCTGTGCACGGGCTCGTTGAGCAGGGCAAACAGCTGCAGGTCGAATTGGTCCCACAGCGCGCGGCTGGGTGCCCACAACCAACTGGCAAGCAGCAGCAGAGCGACGAAATGGCTGGCAACCAATGGGCGAATACGCCACTGATCGTTAAGAAAAGAAGAGGTCATGCAGAGGCATCCTTGTCATTTGTAGGGGTTTAAAGCGGTCGGCATCCTAGGGAGTCGGGCCTGAGAATGCAAAATTTCCCCCTGTCTTTTGTCGACAACTGTGACCCGGTTTTGTATCGATAGCTTCCACCCGCAGCGCTGATAGATAAGAGGCGCTTGGTCGGATGGGCGTTTGCGCCTAAAATCGCGGGCCGAATCACATTCAGTGAAGTTGGCATGTCTGATTTTTCCCAACGCTTCTTGTTCGACGACAGCGATATCCGTGGCGAACTGGTCGGTCTGACCGACAGCTACAGCCATGTGCTGGCCAAACACACCTACCCGCAACCGGTCGCTCAGCTGTTGGGTGAACTGCTTGCTGCTGCCTCCTTGCTGATTGGCACCCTGAAATTTGAAGGCCTGCTGATCCTGCAGGCGCGCTCCTCCGGTGCCGTGCCCCTGCTGATGGTCGAATGCTCCAGCGAAGGTGAGCTGCGCGGTATCGCCCGCTACCACGCTGAACAGATCACTGCCGATGCCAACCTGCGCGAGCTGATGCCCGATGGCGTGCTGGCCATGACCGTTGACCCGAAATCCGGGCAGCGTTATCAAGGCATCGTCGATCTGGAAGGGGATACCCTGGCCGATTGCCTGACCAATTACTTCGCCACGTCCGAGCAGCTGCCGACGCGTTTCTGGCTCAGCGCCGATGGCCAGCGTGCTCGCGGCCTGCTGTTGCAGCAGCTGCCGGCCGACCGCCTGAAGGAGGCCGATGAGCGTGAAGCCAGCTGGCAGCACGCCATGGCCCTGGCCGATACGCTGAAGGCTGAAGAACTGCTGGGCCTGGATAACGAAACGCTGTTGCATCGCCTGTATCACCAGGAGGCGCTGCGCCTGTTCGACCCACGTGCCTTGCTGTTTCGCTGCAGCTGCTCGCGTGAGCGCTCCAGCCGCGCGCTGATCAGCCTCGGCCAAGCTGACGCCGAAGCGCTGGTGCAGGAGCACGGCGGCAGCGTGGAAATCGATTGCCAGTTCTGCAACGAGCGCTATCTGTTCGATGCCGCCGATGTGCTGCAACTGTTTATCGATGGCAGCATCGAAGCGCCATCAGATACGCGCCACTGAGTTTCAAGCAAATTCGGGGGCACACAGCCCCTAAACCGTGTCGGAATGATCTGATCAGAGGCTGCACCCGCAGCTGGCTTTTTCTGGCATAATCCGGCGCACTTTTTTCGCTGTAGTAGTGCTCCACTTTCTACTACAAAACGTTCGGAAGACTCGGCCACGTGGCCGACGGGGACCCACATGACGCAAGCCAACAACGCCGTGTACACCGACATCAGCGCTGCCCAACTGGTCGAAGAAGCCCTTCGTCGCGGTGAAGGCGAGCTGGCCGCCAACGGCTCGCTGGTCGTACGCACAGGCCATCGCACTGGTCGTTCGCCGGCTGATCGCTTCATCGTGCAAGAGCCGAGCACCGAGGCGAAAATCGCCTGGGGCGCAATCAACCGTCCGTTCCCGGCTGACAAGTTCGACGCCCTGTGGGACCGCGTACAAGCGTTCTCCGACGCGCAGGACAGCTTCGTGTCCTACGTTCATGTAGGTTCTGCCGACGCGCACTACCTGCCAGTCAAGATGACCACCGCCACTGCCTGGCAGAACCTGTTCGGCCGTTGCCTGTTTATCAACCCGGAGCAGTACAACCCGGCTGGCAAAGACGAGTGGCAAGTGCTCAACGTCGCCAACTTCGAATGCGTACCGGAGCGTGATGGCACCAATTCCGATGGCTGCGTGATCCTCAACTTCGCCGCCAAGAAAGTCCTGATCGCCGGCATGCGTTACGCCGGTGAAATGAAGAAAGCCATGTTCAGCGTGCAGAACTTCCTGCTGCCGGACGCCGACGTGCTGCCGATGCATTGCGCGGCCAACATCGGTGAAGAAGGCGACGTGACGCTGTTCTTCGGCCTGTCCGGCACTGGCAAGACCACCCTATCGGCTGACGAAAGCCGCTACCTGATCGGCGACGACGAGCACGGCTGGGGCGTGGGCGTGGTGTTCAACATCGAAGGCGGTTGCTATGCCAAGTGCATCGACCTGTCCGAGAAGAACGAGCCAGTGATCTGGAAAGCCATCCAGTTCGGCGCCGTGCTGGAAAACGTGGTGCTCGATGAGAACCGCGTACCGAACTACGCCGACGACAGCCTGACCCAGAACAGCCGCGCGGCCTACCCGCTGGAGCTGGTCGAGAAGCGCAGCGAGAAGAACCTCGGCGGTGAGCCGAACGCCGTGATCTTCCTCACCTGCGACCTGACTGGCGTACTGCCGCCAGTATCGATCCTCAACGAAGAGCAAGCGGCTTACCACTTCCTCTCCGGTTACACCGCGCTGGTCGGTTCCACCGAAATGGGTTCGGGCGGCGGCATCAAGTCGACCTTCTCCACCTGCTTCGGCGCGCCATTCTTCCCGCGTCCGGCTGGCGAATACGCTGAGCTGCTGATCAAGCGTATCCGCGGCTTCGGCTCCAAGGTCTATCTGGTCAACACCGGCTGGACCGGCGGTGGCTACGGTGTTGGCAAGCGTTTCAACATCCCGACCACCCGTGGCGTGATTGCAGCGATTCAGAGCGGTGCGCTGATCGGTACCGAAACCGAGTTGCTGCCGATCATCAACCTGAGCGTGCCGAAGTCGGTACCGGGCGTTGAAACCAATCTGCTCAACCCACGCAACACCTGGGAAGACAAGAACGCCTACGACGAAGCCGCCAAAGGCCTGGCCGGTCTGTTCATCGAGAACTTCAAGAAGTTCGATGTCAGCGATGCCATCAAGAACGCCGGCCCGCAGCTTTAAGTTGTAACTGTCGCGTTGAAAAAACCGCCGAAATCGGCGGTTTTTTTATGCATGGGAAATTAAGCATCAATCTGTAGGAGGCGCTTTAGCGACGAACTTTCGTTAATGAGCGAGTTGTCGCGGCTAAAGCCCTTCTCGGGGTGCACTGGCAGGCACAGTAAGAAACGGAAAAGCCGCCCGGAGGCGGCTTTGGGTGCGTATCTGCTAGCAGATCAGGCACGTTTGCGGGTGTCGCGCGTTGCACTCTTGCTCAGGTGGCCGCTCTGCACGGCCTTGGCTGTTGCTGTATGGCTGTCTCGGGCCACAGCGCTAACGGGGTTGGCAACTCAGGCGATTTCCAGGGCCATTGTCTGCAGCTGTCGACTTCAGCATGACTGGCGAGTGCCAGGTAGGTGTCGATATGCCGCGGGTGGCCGCTGGTGCTTTCGAGTTGTGTGGCGGCGTTAGGGCTATGGTTTGGCACACCTCACGGCGAACCTGAGTTTCCCGCCAGACTGCGCATCGGCCTGTGGTTCGCATCAGCTACTCCGGTTCCGCCGGGGTCTTTGCTGCGCGGCCATCTGGCCTGGGTGGTGAGCGATCTAGTGGATAACCGGCAAGCTGCCGCTGAAACCAGATACCTGCATACTCATCTCCTTTTTATTGGCATGGTTTGAATGTACGCCTGTGTTGCCTGTGGTGTTAGTTGGATTGGCAATAGCGGTGCGGCCTGTAGGAATTAATCATTGTTTACCGCCGCGGCGGTCAATGGAGTGACAGCCATGAGTACCCTGGAACGTGTGTTCGGCTTCAAGCAATTGCGCCCCGGTCAGGAGCGTGTGGTCACGGCCGTGCTCGCCGGACGTTCGGCGGCGGCGATCTTCCCCACCGGTTCGGGCAAGTCGTTGTGTTATCAGCTGCCGGCGTTGCATCTGCCGCACCTGACCCTAGTGGTCTCGCCCTTGCTGGCGTTAATGCAGGACCAGCTGGCGTTCCTGCATGGCCGTGGCATCAGCGCCGCCAGTATCGATTCGGCGCAAAGCCGCGAGGAGGCCAGTGCGGTCATGACGCGGGCGAAATCGGGTGAGCTGAAGATTCTGATGATCTCGGTCGAACGGCTGAAGAATGAGCGTTTCCGCAACTTTATCGCCCAGGTGCCGATCTCTCTGCTGGTGATCGACGAAGCCCACTGCATCTCCGAGTGGGGCCATAACTTCCGCCCGGATTACCTCAAACTGCCGGACTATCAGCGCCAGTTCGGCATCCCGCAGGTGCTGCTGCTCACGGCCACGGCCACGCCGCCGGTGATTGCCGATATGCAGCAGAAGTTCGCCATCGCCGCTGATGATGTGGTCACCACAGGTTTCTACCGCGCCAACCTCAACCTGCTGGTGGAGCCAGTCAGCGGCGCCGACAAGCAGCGTCGTCTGGAGCAGTGGTTGGGTGCCAAAGCCGGGCAGCCAAGCATCGTTTACGTCACCCAACAGAAGACTGCTGAACAAGTGGCCGCACGCCTGAGCCAGCGTGGCCTTGCCGCCAGCGCTTACCACGCCGGTATGCCGCACGAGGCGCGTGAGGCGATTCAGCGTCAGTTTATGGCGGGGCAGATCAACTGCATCGTTGCCACCATCGCCTTCGGCATGGGTATCGACAAGTCGGATATCCGCAATGTGCTGCACTTCGACTTGCCGAAATCCATCGAGAATTACAGCCAGGAAATCGGCCGCGCCGGCCGTGATGGCCAGCCTTCCGACTGCCTGGTATTGGCCAACCACGACAGTCTCAACGTGCTGGAAAACTTCGTTTATGGCGATACGCCGGAGCTGGACGGCATTCGCTGTGTGCTGGATGAGCTGCTGGCCAGCGGTCATGGCGGCGAGTGGGAGTTGATGCTCAACCAGCTTTCCGAGCAGAGCAATATCCGCCAGCTGCCACTGAAAACCCTGCTGGTGCAGCTGGAGTTGCGCGGCATCATTGCCCCGCGTTACGCCTATTTCGCCGAATATCGCTTCAAGTTCCTCTTGGAACCCGAAGCGTTGTTGGAGAAGTTCGACGGCGAGCGGCGGCAGTTTGTCGAGGCGCTGATCAGCACCTCGCAACGCGCGCGCACCTGGTGCACGGTGGATTTCGATCAGCTCTACCAACAGCACCAGGCCGAGCGCGGTCGGGTGATCAAAGCCCTGGATTACTTCCAGGAAAAGGGTTGGGTCGAGTTGGAAAGCAAGCAGATGACTGAGGTCTACGCGCTGCTCGATCCCGGCTTCGATCCGGCGGCCTTGAGCGTCGAACTGCATGGCTATTTCAGCCAGCAGGAGGCCAGCGAGATCAGCCGGATTCACGCCATGCTCGCGCTGTTTGCCAGCGAGCAGTGCCTGAGTCAGCGGTTGGCCGCCTATTTCGGTGACGCCAACGCGCCGCAGCAGTGTGGGCATTGTTCGGTGTGCCGGGGGCAGGTTGCCCGGCTACCCGAGCCGCCAGCGTTGCCGCCGCTGGCGGAGCTGGATATGCAGGCACTCTGTGACGGTTTTGTGCGCAAGCATCAGGAACTCAAGGGCGTTGAGCCGAGCGCTGAATGCCTGACGCGCTACCTCTGTGGCATCAGCGTGCCGCTGTTCACCAAGCTCAAAGCGCGTCAGTTCAGTGGCTTTGCTGCGTTGGACGCCTACCCCTATGCGGCAGTGCGCGAGTGGCTGATCGTTCAGCGCGGCTAGCCACTACTCGCCGATATCCTCGTTCCACAGCGTCGGTTGGGCGGCGATAAAGTCCTGCATCAGGTGCAGGCATTCGTTGTTGTGCAGCACATCGAGCTGCACGCCACGCTCGCGCAGCAGCGCTTCTTCGCCGAGGAAGGTCTGGTTCTCGCCGATGATCACTTTGGGGATGCCGTATAACAGGATTGCGCCGCTGCACATCGCGCAGGGTGAAAGGGTGGTGTAGAGCACCGACTCGCGGTAGGTCTGGGCGCTTTGCCGGCCGGCGTTTTCCAAGGCGTCCATTTCACCATGGCGGATGGCGCTGCCTTGTTGTACGCGACGGTTATGGCCACGGCCGATAATCTGGCCGTTATGCACCAGCACCGAGCCGATCGGGATGCCGCCTTCGGCCAGGCCCTGGCGGGCTTCGTCGATGGCCGCTTGCATAAATTTGTCCATGGTTCGCCCCTCGCTGGAACAACTCAGTTCATTTTTGCTGCGCGGTCTGACCCTGGGTCAAAGTCCACTCCAGCACCTCGCGGGCCAGTTGATCGCCGGCCTGGCCGAAGGCGTTGACCACCGCCGGCACCGAGGTATCACTGGCCGCCTGGCTGACTTCGAAACGCCGGCTGGCGAGGATGCGCAGGCTGCCACTCTGCACCAGGCGGGCTTCGAATAGGATGCGCGCGGCTGGGCGGCCGTTCTGGTATTCGCTGTGAAAGGCGCGCAGGTCGCCGTCCAGCTCCAGGTCGGCCTGCAGGCGGCTTTCATCGCTGCTCACCGCCTTGAGGCGGCCGTCGTCGAGAAAGGCGTCAATCAGTCGGTCGCGCAGTAGCAGTGGTGCGCGGTCGCTCCAGCGCACACCCTGGTAGGCGCTGATCTGGTCGCCCGGCGGCAATACGGCAATTCGCGTGCTGTCGAGCAGCTGGCTGCTGTAGGGCTTGTTCACCCGCAACGCCCAATCGGTACTGGTGTTATGGCTGGGCAGGCTGCTGGCCGGCAGGCGGTAGATGCTCAGCACCTGGCTTTTCGGCAAGACCGAGCAGGCGGCCAGGCTGCCGATCAGCAGCAGTGCGGCGAGCAGGCGAAGACGACTCATGGTTGAAACTCCTTGATGGTGTCACTGCGCAGCAGGTAGCCGGCCGGGTCTTCCTCCAGGCGGCGGGCGAAGGAGCGCAGGGCGCTGAGGGTTTCGCGCAGTTCGACAATGGTTGGGCCCAGTTCGCCGATGCCTTGCATGCCGTTGTTAAGGGTGCTGTGGTTATCCGCTAACAAGCGTTCGACGCTGCTGCTGCTGCGCTCCAATGAGGCCATCAGCCGATTGGCGCTGTTGACCGCGTCGTGGCCTGGGCCGCTGAGCAGCTGGTTGGCGTTGCGCATCAGGTCAGTGGCTTCCTGGCTGGCGCGGGTCATCTGTTGCAGGGCCTGACGCAGCTCGTCGCGCTGTTCGGCCACGCTGGCGCTGGTTTGTTCGATGTTGTCCAGAGTGCGGGAAATACGCCCGATGTTTTCGTGCGAGAACAGCTGGTTGGCGCGGTCGAGCAGGCGAGTGACGCTGACAACCAGGTCTTCACCGTTGGACATCAGGCGGGTCAGCGGCGAGGGATCGGCGATAATTTCCGCCAGTTGGTCGTTCTTGCCTTCCAAGGCCGGGCTTTCCGGGGTGCCGCTGTGCAACTGGATCAGTGAGGCGCCGGTGATCCCGGTGATCGACAGGCGAGCGCGGGTATCCTGTTTGATCGGTGTGTTGGCGCTGACGCGGATGTGCGCGCGAACCTTGCGCGGATCGTTCGGGTCGAGGCGCAGGCTGATCACGTCGCCGACCTTGATGCCGCTGTACTGCACCGCGCTGCCGGCCGACAGACCGCTGACCGCTTCGTTGAAGATCACGTCAAAGTCGTGGGTTTCCTGGTCCGAGCTGGCCTTGCTCAGCCACAGGGCAAAGCCCAAGGCCGCGGCAACCATTAGCACGGTAAACAGGCCAATCAACACGTGGTGGGCACGCGGTTCCATTCAGTTGCTCCCTGGCGCGCCGCTGGCGGCCTGTTCGGCTGCGCGTCCGCGCGGGCCGTGAAAATACTCGTGAATCCAAGGGTTGTCGGTGGCGGCTACAACGTCCAGGCGGTCGGCCACCAGCACGCGTTTTTCCGCCAGTACGGCCACCCGATCACAGATGGTGTAGAGGGTGTCGAGGTCATGGGTGACCAGAAACACGCTGAGACCCAGGGCGTCGCGCAGGGTCAGGATCAATTGGTCGAAGGCCGCCGCGCCAATCGGGTCGAGCCCGGCGGTGGGTTCGTCGAGAAACAGGATGTCCGGCTCCAGGGCCAGGGCGCGGGCCAGAGCCGCGCGTTTGATCATGCCGCCGGACAGTTCGGTCGGGTATTTGTCGCCCGCGCCACGTGGCAGACCGACCAGTGCCAGCTTGACCTGGGCCAGACGTTCGGCGGCGGCGCGCGTGAGGCCGGCATGTTCGATCAGCGGCAAGGCGGTGTTTTCGGTCACCGTCAGCGAGGAGAACAGCGCACCGCGCTGGTAGAGCACACCAAACCGCCGTTCCAGCTGCGAGCGACGCTCGGGAGGCAGGCTCAGCAGTTCTTCACCGAACACCCGTACTGTGCCTGAGTTGGCGCGGCGCAGGCCGAGGATGCTGCGCAGCAGCACCGATTTGCCGGTGCCTGAGCCGCCGACCACACCGAGCACTTCGCCGCGATACAGGTCCAGCGCCAGGTCCTGGTGCACGGTCTGCGCGCCGAAGCGGTTGACCAGGTTGCGCACTTCGATAATCGCTTCGCCCTTCACCAGCCCATCTCCATCAGAAACAGCGCCGCCAGGGCATCCAGTACGATCACCACGAAAATCGACTGGACCACGCTGGAGGTGGTGCGCTCGCCCACCGACTGCGCGCTGCCAGTGACCTTGAAGCCCTCCAGGCAGCCGATCACGGCAATCAGGAAGGCAAAGATCGGCGCCTTGGCCATGCCCACCAGGAAGTGCTTGAGGGCGATATTTTCCTGCAGCATGGCCAAGTACATGGCCGGTGAGATATCCAGGCTCAGGGCGCAGACCACCGCGCCGCCAAGGATGCCGCTGAGCATGGCGATAAAGGTGAGGATCGGCAGGGCGATCAGCAGGGCGAATACCCGCGGCAATACCAACAGCTCCATGGGGCTTAGGCCCAGGGTGCGGATGGCGTCAATTTCCTCGTTGGCCTTCATCGAGCCTATCTGTGCGGTAAAGGCGCTGGCGGTGCGTCCGGCCATCAGAATGGCAGTGAGCAGCACGCCGAATTCACGCAGGAAGGAAAACGCCACCAGGTCGACCGTGTAGATGCTCGCGCCAAAGTCGGCGAGCACCGTCGCGCCGAGAAAGGCCACCACCGCGCCGACCAGAAACGTCAGCAGGGCGACGATGGGTACGGCATTCAGGCCGCTCTGCTGCAAATGCGCGACCAGTGAGGTGATGCGCCAGCGGCCGGGGCGCAGAAGGATGGCGAACATCGCCGCCAGGGTCATGCCGATAAAGCCGAGCAGGGCGATGCCTTGTTGCCAGAGCTCATCGACGGCCTGCCCGATCTGCCCGAAGAATTCACGCCAGGCGGGGATGTGTTTGCTGGACAGCGCATCGCCGGCGTCGGCAATCGCTGTGCCCACGGTTTGCAACAGGGCGCGGCGCTCGCTGGGCAGCCCGGGCGCGTCCTGAGCCAGTTGCGCTAAGCGCTGACTCCCGAGCAACTCCACCAACAAGGCAGCACCCGCAGTGTCCAGAGCGCCAAGGCTTTGCAAGTCGACGCTGGCGGTGCTGCTCAATGTGCCGTGCAGTTGCCGAACCTGGGCTTCCAGGTCGGCGTAGTGAGCGAGTGTCCAGTCGCCGCCGATGCGCAACCCAGAAGGCGCATCCGTGCGGCTGGACTCAAGCGGCGTGATAAAAGGGGCTGTGCTCATAGGGCACAGCTTAACCCTCTAGCAGAGGCTACGCCCAGCCTGCTTAGGACATCGTGCTGCCTAACCGTCGGCAGTGATTTCGGCAATCAGCTCGCGCAAAGCGGCTTCAGCGTCCTCGTTGGTCAGCTGGCAAGTGCCGGCATTGGCATGGCCGCCGCCGTTGTAGCTCAGGCACAGCTCGCCGACATTGGTGTTGGAGCTGCGGTCGAGGATCGATTTGCCGATGGCGAACACGGTGTTCTGCTGTTTAACGCCCCACATCACGTGGATCGAGATATTGCACTGCGGATAGAGGGCATAGATGACGAAGCGGTTGACTGCGTAGATCGTTTCTTCATTGCGCAGATCAAGCACCACCAGGTTGTGGTAGACCGTGGCACAGCGCTGGATCTGCGCTTTGGCCTCGCGTTGGTGATCCAGGTACAGCGCCACACGCTCTTCAACATCGGGCAGCTGGAGAATTTCATTGATGCCGTGGGTCTGGCAGAAGTCAATCAGCTGCATCATCAGCTGGTAATTGGAAATACGGAAATCACGGAAGCGGCCGAGTCCGGTGCGCGCATCCATGATAAAGCTCAGCAGCTCCCAGCCCTGTGGATCGAGGATGTCCTCGCGGCTGAATTGTGCGGCGTCCGCCTTGTCCACGGCCTCCATCATTTCGTCCCAGTCCCGTGGGAACGCGTCGTGACCGCCGTAGTGCTTCCACACCACCCTGGCTGCGGAAGGCGCATCGGCATCAATCAGGTGATTGCTCGCCGGTTGGTTACGCAGGGTCTCGCTGAGGTGATGGTCAAAGGCCAGGTGGCAGCCGGGGACATACGGCAGGTTGGTGGTGATGTCGTGACTGGTGATCGCCACTTTGCCGTCCTGCATGTCCTTGGGGTGGACGAAGAGGATGTCGTCGATCAGGTTCAGGTGTTTGAGCAGGGCGGCGCACACCAGGCCGTCAAAATCACTGCGGGTGACCAAGCGGTAAAGACTGGACATAGAGCATCTCCGGATCGGGCAAACGGCTGAATAAGCCAACAGGCCCTCTTCAAAGTAGCACGCGGTTGGTACGTCGGCCTGAGTGGAGGGCTGCGCTTCCAGGCAGTTGCAGGTCGACCTCAGGACAGTCGCGGCAGGTGGGCGGCCGTAGGCTGCGGGTGATGTTCTACCGACCTTAGGAGCCCCTCATGTCACCGATTACCGTACTGCGTGATACCCAGCCGATTCCGCTGCTGGATGCCTGCAAGTGGACGCGCATCGCCGGCGAGCCGCACACCGTCAACCTCAACGCCTACACTTCGGCGGACGGCAGCAAGATAATGGGCACTTGGATCTGCACGCCCGGTAAATGGCAGGTGGCCTATGAAAAATGGGAGTACTGCCACTTCCAGGAGGGTTACTGCATCATCACCCCCGAGGGGCAGGCGCCGATTCATCTGCGGGCCGGCGACATATTTATCGTCGAGCCCGGGATGAAAGGCACCTGGGAGGTGGTCGAGACGGTGCGCAAATACTTTGTATTTGCCTAAGCCGTCAGACCTTAGGGTTTGAAGTTGCGCGCATCCTTGGCCCACTCATCCAGCGCCGGCTTGATGTCCTTGAGGCTGAGTTGAGTGCTGTCGTTTTCCAGCTGCAGGCCATGGCCCTTGCGTATCACGCGGGTCATCGGCTGGCTGTTGCGCCCGTCGATGGCTTCCAACTCAATATAAATGCTGCTGTTGAGATCGCGAGTACCGGCGGCGGTGCTCGCGGCCGCGGCAACCAGGGCAATCGGCACCACTTCATAGACTTTCAGCCCTTCTGGCGACAGGTTGACCGCGGTTATGGCCGAGCGCAGTACCAGGGTGTCACGGTCGGCATATTCGACAACCTTGAGCCGTCCAGCCAGTTCAAGGCGTATGGCCTGCTGCAAGTAGAGGGCAATGCTGTCCAAGGTCTGCTGGCTAACTTGGGCGGTGGGCGTCGGTGCGGGGTAAAACACTGGCCGCTCGACCAATACCGAGCGGTAGTTCTCGGGCTTAAAGTCCGCTGATACCCAGCGCATAACCGGTGCGCCGCTGGCCGACTGTGCGGGCTGTAGCTGTGAGTAATCACTGAGGAAGCCCGAATACTGCGACGGTTGCGGTGTGCTGCTGACGCAAGCGGTCAGTAACAGCGTGGCGGAAAGGGCAAGGCCAAGGATTTTTAGCGTCATTGCGGCGATCTCGCGAGGGGTGGTCGCCTAACTGTAGACCAGCCAGCAACAGGCAATATCGTCCTTAGCTGGCGCCCTGCGAGCGGATTCAGTGCCGCTGAAACACCAGGGCCTTGAGGGCGCTGTCTGGCTGGCTGTCGGGAAACTCCGGCGGGTTTTCCAGGCGTTCGCTGAAGCGCAGGCTTGGTGCTTCAGCGGCCATGGCCTGGATCAGGTAATCGGGGCCGATTTCCGGCTCATTGCTGCAGGCCAGTACCGTTCCGTTTGCACTCAACAATTCGGGCAGGCGGCGCAGCACCTTCGGGTAGTCCTTGCTCAGCACGAAACTGCCGCGCTGAAACGACGGTGGGTCGATGATGATCAGGTCATAAGGACCGTACTTGGCCACCTTGCCCCAGGATTTGAACAGGTCGTGGCCGAGAAATACCACCTGGCTGAGGTCGTGCTGGTTCAGCCGATGATTATCGCGGCCACGGTTGAGCGCAGCCCTGGCCATGTCCAGATTGACCACCTGGCGCGCGCCGCCGGCCAGTGCAGCCACGGAAAACCCGCAGGTGTAGGCGAATAGATTGAGCACGCGCTTGCCCGCTGCCTGCGCCTGTACCCATTGACGGCCATAGCGCATATCGAGAAACAGCCCGCTGTTCTGCTTTTTGCCCAGGTCGAGGCGGTAGTGCAGGCCGTGCTCACAGATATCCCAGTGCTCAACCGGTTCGCCCTGCAGCCATTGCGTGGGGCTTTCTGGCAGGTAGCGCTGTTGCAGCATCAGGCTGTGCGCGCCACTTTGCTGCCAGGTGTTGGATTGGCCGAGGTCGAGCAGCATCTGCTGTAGCGCGGCCAGTTCGGTATCGCTCACCGGCTTGAACAGCGCCACCAGCAGCACGCCTTGCAACCAATCCACGGTGATCTGTTCCAGCCCCGGCCAGCAGCGGCCTCTGCCGTGAAACAGCCGGCGAGTTTCACTGGGCGGCGCAGTTAGGGCGTCGAGCAGGTGTTGCTGGAGGGTCATGAGTGCGGCTGGTGTCATGGGCTGTGGTCAATTTGGCGAGGCGGCGATTTTAGCAGGCGGCCGCCTAGAATCGTCTGTGTCGATCATTGTTATCGGTAAAGGCGTTTGGCGTTACGCCCGGCCAGTGCCTAGCATTGCTCTCTTTCACACCTGCATAGAAGGATCCCCCCATGCATATCGACGAAGCCATCCGCAGCCGCCGCGCCGTCAAAGGCTATGACCCGGCATTTACCCTGAGTGATGCCGAGAAGGATGAGCTGCTGCAGCTGGCGTTGCTCGCACCTTCAGCGTTCAACCTGCAGCACGTGCGTTTGGTTGAAGTCAGCGATCCCGCACTGCGCCAGCAGCTGCGTGACGTGGCTTGGGGCCAGGCGCAGGTGACTGACGCCTCAATGCTGGTGGTGGTGTGCGCTAAACTCGACAGCTGGCAGCAGGATGTCGGCCGCGTCTGGGAAGGCGCTCCGCAAGAAGTGCAGGCCTATATGGCCGGTGCCATCGACACCTATTACCGCGACAAACCGCAGGTGCAGCGCGATGAAACCATGCGCAGCTGTGGCCTGATGGCGCAGACCCTGATGCTCGCCGCGCGCGGCAAGGGTCTGGATTCCTGCCCGATGGACGGCTTTGATTTCGATGCGGTGGGCAAGTTGATCAACCTGCCTGAAAACCATGTCATCGCCCTGATGGTCGCCGTCGGCAAGAAGACCATCGAGCCCAAGCCGCGTATCGGCAAACTGCCGTACAACGAAGTGGTGTTGCGCGACCGTTTCTGATCGCTGGGCAGGTTGTTGAGCGCTCTGGTCATTCTTCAGCCATAACTGTGGTCAGCTTGCGCCTGATCACACCACTAAAGGTTGGATGACAAACGCGCTATTGGGGGTGAATCTGGCGGGCATTACGGGTCGATCTATCGACCTGCAGCCATAACAAGAAGCCTGAGGAGCCCCCATGTCTGTCGAACACCTGGATGTCTTGATCATTGGTGCCGGCCTGTCCGGCATTGGTGCGGCCTATCACCTGATGAAGCATTGCCCCGGCAAGCGCTTCGCCATTCTCGAAGGCCGGGAAGCGCTGGGCGGTACCTGGGATCTGTTCCGTTATCCAGGCATCCGTTCCGACTCGGACATGTTCACCCTTGGCTACAACTTCAAACCCTGGACCAACCCGCTGGCGATCGCTGACGGCCCGTCGATCCGCAGCTATATCGCAGAAACGGCCGAGGAAAACGGCATCCAGCAGCACATCCGCTTCCAGCACAAGGTACTCAAGGCCGACTGGTGCAGTGAACGCGCCACCTGGACCCTGCAGGTACAGCGCGGCGATGAGCCCGAGCCGATCAAGTTGAGCTGCCAGCACCTGTTGATGTGCACCGGCTATTACCGCTATGAAGCGGGCTACACCCCCGAGTTCAAAGGCCGTGAACTGTTCCAGGGCGAATTTATCCACCCGCAGCTGTGGCCGGAAAACTTCGATTACAGCGGCAAGAATGTGGTGGTGATCGGCAGCGGCGCGACAGCCGTTACCCTGGTGCCGGCGA
This sequence comes from Pseudomonas sp. 9AZ, assembly GCF_902506525.1. Classification (NCBI taxonomy): domain Bacteria; kingdom Pseudomonadati; phylum Pseudomonadota; class Gammaproteobacteria; order Pseudomonadales; family Pseudomonadaceae; genus Pseudomonas; species Pseudomonas sp. 9AZ. The sequence goes on along the minus strand of NZ_LR733840.1, from coordinate 1,593,188 downwards.
TGGCCGATAAGGCCAAGCATGTGACCATGCTGCAGCGCTCGCCCACCTACGTGGTGAGCCTGCCGCAGGGCGATCCGATCTCCGACGTGCTGCGCAAGTTCCTGCCGGAAACCTGGGTCTACCGCCTGGCGCGCACGCGCAATGTGGCGGTGCAACTGGGCTTCTACAAACTGTCCAAGGCCTTCCCCAACCTGGTACGCAAGGCGTTGCTCGGGTTGGCGCGTCATCAGTTGGGCAAGGACTTCGACATGCGTCACTTCAGCCCGCGCTACAAACCGTGGGACGAGCGTGTGTGCGCAGTGCCCAATGGCGACCTGTTCAAGGTGCTACGCCAGGGCAAGGCCTCGGTGGTGACTGAATTTATCGACGGGTTCACCGCCAAGGGCATCCGCCTAAAGTCGGGTCAGGAGCTGCCTGCGGATGTGATCATCAGTGCCACCGGCCTGGATTTGCAGCTGTTTGGCGGCATGCAAGTGGTGGTGGATGGGCAGCCCTTCGATGCGGCCAAGAGCATGGGTTATCGCGGCATCATGCTGCGTGATCTGCCCAATGCTGCAGTGGTACTGGGGTACACCAATGCCAGCTGGACGCTCAAGGCGGACCTCTCCAGCGAATACTTCTGCCGCCTGATCAACCATATGGATGCCAACGGCATGCGCCAGTGCACGCCGCGAGATGCCGCGCGGCAGGTCAAGGACGCGCCGTTCCTTGACCTGGCCTCTGGTTATATCACGCGCGCTGCTGACAAGATCCCCAGCCAGGGGGATCGCGCGCCGTGGAAGCTCTACCAGAACTACCTGCTGGACCTGGCGCTGCTGCGTTACGGCAAGGTTGAGGACGGTTACCTGGAGTTCAGTTCACCGCATGTCGGCGAATCTGCCAGCACAGCCACAGCGGTCTAGACTGCCAAACAATGTAAGCCAAACGCTATAGCTGCTTGGCGCGTTATGCCTACAGAGATGTGGCCATTTGCCGCTTTAGAGACAGGCATTAAGCCACTATGCTTTTGTGACAGCTTTCACGGATGAACGGGCCGGTATACCTGGCTGCTGTCGCAAAGGAGTCCTCTAGAGGATGAAAAGAATGGAATCGCTTCAGCAAGAGCAACGCTACTTGCCAGAGCTGCGGGCGCATATCGACAAACTGCTGGCCAAAGGCTGGGTGATCGCTGAGCGCAGCCCGCTTACCCTTCAGTCCGGGCGTAAGACCTACATGGTCGTGCACGGCATGTTGATTGGCGATAACGCGTTTTAACCTGCGCCCCCACCGTTTTCCCGGGCCGCTGCTGATCAAGATGATCAGCAGCGGCCTTTTTTGTGCGTGTTGCATTGTTCAGGCGCTTACTTGCGACAGGTATGCCTGTATCGCAGCGCTGTTGGCAACGGGCCAAGGCGGGCTATGCCTGAATCTGTAATAACGCCGGACAATCAGACTCTACTGGCCTGATCATTGGAAAAGTCTAAGGGAGCCGTGCATGCGTGCTTTGCTGGGTGTGTTTTTTTTAGCCGCGTTGTTGAGTGGTTGTAGCCGGTCGCACGTTACTCATATGAGCCTGCCGGTGTTGCCGGGTTGGTACAACGGTGAGCAGGTTTACTACCTGACCACCGATATTTCGGACGCGCAGATGGCGACAGTGATGCAGGCCAATTATGTGCCGAGACTGGCCAATGCACTGCCCGATGAACCCGGCCCGCACCCGTTGGCGACTTATGATCGGGTCTACAAATTTGTTGATGACAGCCAGGCCAGTGTATTCCCGTCTATCCCACTGCCGTTAGGTGGTGAGAACCAGGACACGGCTTACAGCCCGTTGTGGCATGTCTATGAGGTGCGCTGGTTGAGTGGTACGCCAGGCAGCCCGCTGCGCTCGGCTGATGCTGTGTTGCAAGCGCAGGAACAAGGCTTGGTCAGTGTGAGAGCCAGTGGGATTATCGTTAATTGCCCGGTGGTCGCGGTTGGCGAGCAGCGCCTTCAGTAGTTGCGGCAGGCAAGTGCCACTGGCAGTTTTCCAGCCAGCTGGCAAACGCGGCGGGTGGCAGCGGTTTGCTCAGCAAGTAGCCCTGGGCGATATCGCAACCGAGCTGATCCAGACGGTCGAGAATGGCCTCGGTTTCCACCCCTTCGGCGACGATCTTCAGGCCCATGTTGTGGCCCAACTCGATAGTCGAACGGACGATGATGTCGTCATCGGGGTTGCTCAACAGGTCGAGCACGAAGGACTTGTCGATCTTCAGCTCATGCACCGGCAGGCGCTTGAGTTGGGCCATGCTTGAGTAACCGGTGCCGTAGTCGTCGATCGACAGTTTCACGCCCAATTCGCACAACTCCTGCAATTGCCCCATGGCCAGTTCCGGGTCGGCCATCACCGCGCTTTCAGTGATTTCCACAATCAGGGCGGATGGCGGCACGCCATGCGCGGCCAGTTGCGCGGCGATAAAGCCAGCAAAGCCGGGATCGGCCAGATCCAGTGCGGAGATATTGATCGCGGTCTTCAGCGCCAGCCCCTGTTCCTGCCAGGCGCGACTCTGCGCCACGGCTGTGCGCACCACCCAGCGTGTCAGGGCGCAAACGTTGCCGGTCTGTTCGGCCAGGGGGATAAATTCGTCCGGCGGAATAAACCCATGCACCGGGTGAATCCAGCGCACCAGGCATTCCACGCCATACAGGCTGCGCGTACGGATATTCAGCTTCGGTTGGAAATACAGGCTGAGTTGGCCGCCTTCCACCGCGCCTTTCAATTCGCTCATCAATGCCAGGCGCAGCAGGCTGTGGCGGTCCAGTTCCGGGCGGTAGAGGGCGTAGGGCGAGCGCTGTTGTTTGCCCAGGTACATCGCCACTTCGGCATGCTGCAGCAGGCTGCCGGCGCTTTCTCCGTGATCCGGATACAGGGCGATGCCAACCGTGGCGTTGAGGGTCATGCTGATGCCGCGTACGGCGAATGGCTCGTGCAGAGCAGCGCGGTAATGCTCGGCGGCAGGGATCAGCCAGCCCGGCTGGCAGGGGCTGATCAGCAAGGCAAACTCATCACCACCGAGACGCGCCAGTTGCTCGCCGGGGCGTAGCAGCGCCTGCAGGCGTGCGGCGAGCTGGCAGAGCAGCTGGTCACCGGCGTCGTGGCCGAGGGTGTCGTTAAGGTCCTTGAAGTTGTCTAGATCCATCAGCAGCACCGCCACACCTTCGCCCGGCAGGCATTGCGTCAGGGCCTGTTGCAGCTCGGCGACAAAACGGTTGCGGTTGGCCAGTTCGGTCAGCGGGTCGCGGTAAGCGAGAAAACTGATGGTGGTTTCGCGCTCGGCAATGCCTTGCTGCATGGCGACGAATTCGCGGGCGAGTAAGCCGACTTCGCCGCTCGCCTGCGTTTCCATTGGTACCTGATAGTCGCCGCTGGCGATGCGCCGTACGTTGTCGACCATCTGACTCAGCGGCCGGCTGACGGTGTTGGCAATCCACAGCGCGCCGAGCCCGGCCAGCAGCAGGGCGATGGTAAAGATGGTTGCCAGCTGCCATTGCAGCGGCTGGTAATCAGCCAGCTCGGCGGCCAGCGAGCGCATCAGCAGCACCTGCAGTTCGCTTCTGGTATCCACTAGAGGTGCGCGCAGGGCCACTTGCTCAAGGTCCTGTAAGTCGAAGCGGAACACGCCCTCAGCATTTGGCAGCAGCTGGCTGGCCAGCTCGGCCCGAGGCAACGCCTGCAGGTTGCTGGCCAATACTCGGTATTGCCCAGGGCGGCCGTCGAGCAGCGCGACGTCGGCGCCGCTGAGACGGGCCAGGTGCGCGGTCGCCTGATCGTCCAGTTCAAAAGCCATCATCAGCCAGCCCATCAGGTTGGGCCGTGGGGCGAAGATTGGCGTGGCGTTGATATGCAGTACCCGTTCACCGAACACCACCAGGCGTTCTTTGCTCTGTGCATCATCTGTGTCGAGCAGGTCATTCCAGGGCAATTGCGCGCCCGGTAACAGTTCGCCACTGGTGCCCGCCAGGATCAGCCCCTCGGGCGCACTGACCAGGGCAAAGCTGGCCTGGCTGCGCGAGGCAAACGATTCCAATGCTGCGGACAGTGATTGCGCTTCCTGCTGGGGGCTGGCGATCAGGTCGGCGATTTCGCCGAGCAGGGTGAAGTCCTTGGCGATCAGATCGGCCATGGCGCTTTGCGCCTGACGGCGGCTCTGCAGCTCGTTACTCAGCACTGCATGGGCGAAGTTCAGCTGCCCGGCCACCTGGCTCAGGGTGTGTTGATACGTGGAGCGATAAACCAGTGCCAATAGCAGCACCATGACCGCCAGCAGCAACAGCAGGAAGAAGCCGAGAATCTTGCCGCGCAGGGTCATGAGGCGTAGTCATCTTTGGCCATGGGGCGGGCTTTCGGCTCTTTCGGCCGAGGGTCGCGCTTCAGCGCGCCGGTGAGTTGCCAGGTCAACGTGCCGTCGCTGGGTACGGCGCGGCTCATGGCTTCCTGCGGATCGGCGATGCGTGGGTGCCAGATGTGCAGGGTTTGTCCGGCGGCGGCATCGAAGTCCAGGCGGGTTTTGCCCTGGCTGTCGGTCTGGGCGAACCAGGGGGTGTCGAGCACGAGGATAAAGCCGAGCATCCAGTCATGGATATTGCAGCCCAGGGTGACCAGGCCAGGCTGGTCGAAACGCATTTCCTGCGGTGCGGCCTTCTGCTGGTGCAGGCGCAGCTCGAAACGCTTGGCCGGCGAGAAGGAGTAAACGTGATGGTTGATCGGGTCGGCGTTGGGGAAGCTCACCGTGGTGCCGACCTGTACTGGCAGAACATAGGGGGTGAACTGGCGCTTCTGCTGGTCCATCACTGCAGTAGCGGGTTGGCTTTGCGCCGGACCGGGTTCGATCCACAGCACGGCGTCACTGAGCGGTTTGCCCTGATTATCGAGCAGCACGATCTCCAGATTCTGGGCCTGCGCCAGTGTGCCCAGCAGCACCAACAGCAGTGCCAACGCCGATTTCAGCATGATTGATCCCCCACGACCGCACGACAGTAGCCGTCAGTATAGGAAGGCTTTGTCCGACTGCCGGGTGATCAGCGCTGATCGATCTGCTGGATCTGCTCAATCAGCCAATGCAGCGCCGGGTCACGTTGGCGCTGGGCCAGGCTGACGATTTCCAGGTGAAACGGGCCGAGGGCGAACGGCAGCTCGAACAGTTGCAGCGGCAGCAGGCGGGCAAAGTGGCGCGCTAGCTGGTTCGGCAGCACGGCAGCCAGTTCACTGCTGGCGACGATATGCGCGGCCTGCAGGTAATTGGGCGTGGTGTAGCGAATCTCCCTGCACAGGCCCTGTTCGCCCAGCCATTGGTCGACCATGCCGCGCGTCTGACCGCCGTGTACCCACAGGTGGCGCAGCTGCAGAAAGGTCGGCAGGTCCATCGGTTGGTTGCCCAGCGGATGGTCGCGGCGCAGCGCCAGTTGCAGGGTTTCACTCATCCAGTGCTGGCGGGCAAAGCGCGCGGGGATGTCCTCGAAGCGCCCCAGCACGAGGTCCAGCTCGCCTTTGTCCAGCGCTTCGGCCGGCAGGCTGGGGCTCAGGTGGCGGATGTCGATGCGCATGCCGGGTGCCTGCTGGCTGAGTTGTTCAAGCAGGCGCGGCATGCAGATCAGCTCGACATAGTCGGTGACGGCGATGCTGAAGTGCTGACGGCTGTTGGCCGGATCGAACACGTCGCCGGCACTGAGACTCTGTTCCAGTTGCTGCAGGGCCGCGCGGATCGGCGTTTCCAGCGTCTGGGCGCGCGGCGTGGGCTGCATGCTGCGGCCCACCCGCACCAGCAGCGGGTCATCGAGCAGTTCGCGCAGGCGATTCAGTGCGTTGCTGACTGCCGGCTGGCTCAGGGCCAGGCGCTCGGCCGCGCGGGAAACGTTCTGCTCGCGCATCAGTGCATCGAACACGCGCAGCAGGTTGAGGTCGAAGGTAGAGAAATTCATCTGCTGAATACGACTTATCACAAGACTAAATTTCAAAAATAGTAGCGCCTTGCTTAAGGTGGCTGGCGAATTTTCTTTGCAGCACAGGCATTTCGTTCGGCACTAATTAGAGGAGTGGGCATGAGCAAGGCATTCGAGGTTCGACAGGCCGCCGTGATCGGCGCGGGCACCATGGGCCGGGGTATCGTCATGAGCCTGGCCAACGCCGGCATTCAAGTGCTGTGGCTGGACAACAACCCGCAGATGCTCGAGCAGGCCATGAAGGTGGTGGCCGAGACTAATGCCCACAACCTCAAACTGGGTCGTATCAGCGAAGAACAGTCGGCTGCGCGCCTCGCCTGCGTCACCCCGGTGGGCGACTACGCGGCGCTGGCCGATGCTGATTTGGTGATCGAAGCGGTGTACGAGAACCTGGAACTCAAGCAGCAGATTTTCCGCACGCTCGACGCCACCCTGAAGCCAGGCGCCATTCTCGCCAGCAACACCTCGGCGCTGGATATCGACGCGATTGCCGCCGTCACGGCGCGCCCGCAGGACGTGCTCGGTCTGCACTTCTTCAGCCCGGCGCACATCATGAAACTGCTGGAAATCATCCGCGGCGCCAAAACCGCGCCGGCGGTATTGGACGCGGCACTGGCCCTGGGTCAGCGTATCGGCAAGGTCAGCGTGGTGGCGGGTAACTGCGACGGTTTTATCGGCAACCGCATGCTGCACACCTATGTACGCGAAGCGCGCATGCTGCTGCTCGAAGGGGCTTATCCGCATCAGGTGGACGCCGCGCTGCAGGGTTTTGGTTTCGCCATGGGCCCGTTCCGCATGTATGACGTGGTCGGCATCGACCTGGAATGGCGCGCCCGCGAGCTGGCCGGCAAGGGCCAGGATGATCCGGCGGTGCAGGTGGATAACCGCCTGTGCGGCCTCGGCCGTTTTGGCCAGAAGGCGCGCATGGGCTATTACCGCTACGCCGAAGGCAGTCGCCAGTCCGAGCATGACCCTGAAGTGGATGCGCTGGTGCTGCAGGTATCCGAGCAGCTGGGCTTCACGCGCCGCGATATTGACCCGTCGGAGATTCTCGAACGCTGCCTGCTGGCGCTGGTGAACGAGGGCGCGAAAATCCTCGAAGAGAACATCGCCGCCAATAGTCACGACATCGATCTGGTCTACCTCAATGGCTACGGTTTCCCGGCCGACAAGGGTGGACCGATGAACTGGGCCGATGGCCAGGGTGTGGCGGCGATTCATGATCGTTTGAAAGCGTTGCAGGCGGCGTTCGGTGAGCACTGGCTGCCGGCGCGGCTGATTGAAAAACTGGCCAGCAGCGGCCAGCGGTTCGCCGACATGCGGGTATCCGATGTGCAGGAGGGCCGGGTATGAGTTATCAGGCTCCGCTGCGCGATATGCGCTTTGTGCTGCACGAGCTGTTCGATATCAGTGGCCACTGTCAGCTGCTCGGCAACGGCCTTGACCGCGAGCTGATCGATGGCGTGCTGGAGGAGGGCGCACGTTACGCCGCCGAGGTGGTGGCGCCGCTGAATCGCAACAGTGATGAGCAAGGTTGCCAGCTCAGCGATGGTCAGGTGCGCACGCCGGATGGCTTTGCCGAGGCTTATCAGCAGTATGTCGATAACGGCTGGGCAAGTATGACCGGGCCCAGCGAATACGGCGGCCAGGCGCTGCCGCAGATGCTTGCGTGCAACTTCCACGAGATGCTGATGGGTGCCTCGCTGTCGTTCCGGGTGTATTCCGGGCTCACCGAAGGCGCGGTGCTGGCGCTGTACAAGCACGGCAGCGAGTCGCTGAAAAACACCTACCTGCACAAACTGGTCAGTGGCCAATGGGCCGGCACCATGTGCCTCACCGAGCCGCAGGCCGGCACCGACCTGGCCCTGCTGCGCACCAAGGCTGAGCCGCAGGCGGACGGCAGCTTCAAGGTCAGCGGCAGCAAGATTTTTATCAGTGGCGGCGAGCAGGACCTGTCAGAAAACATCATTCATCTGGTGCTCGCCCGTCTGCCGGATGCGCCAGCCGGGGTAAAGGGCATCAGCCTGCTGCTGGTACCGAAATTTGTCGCCGCTGCCGACGGTACTCCGGGCGAGCGCAACGCGCTGTCCTGCGGCGCCATCGAGCACAAGATGGGCATCAAAGGGGCGTCCACCTGCGTGATGAACTTCGACGGCGCCACTGGCTGGCTGATCGGTGAAGCCAACCAGGGCCTGGCCTGCATGTTCACCATGATGAACGACGCGCGCTTTCAGGTCGGTTTGCAGGGCCTGGGCATCGGCGAGGCGGCCTTCCAGGGCGCGCTGCGTTATGCACGCGAGCGCCTGCAGTCGCGCGCGCTGAATGGGGCGGCGGAGCCGGGCAAAGCGGCCGATCCGATCATCGTGCATCCCGATGTGCGGCGCATGCTGCTGACGCAGAAGAGCCTGGTCGAAGGCAGCCGTATGCTGGCGGCTTACTGCGCGCGCCAACTTGATCTGGAGCACGCTCACCCGGACGCCGCCGCGCGCAAGGCCGCCGGCAAGCGTGCGGCGCTGCTGATCCCGATCGTCAAAGCCTTCTTTACCGATATGGGCCAGGAAGTCGCCAGCCATGCAGTGCAGGTATACGGCGGCCACGGTTTTATCCGCGAGTGGGGCATTGAGCAGCTGATGCGCGACAGCCGTATCACCCAACTTTATGAAGGCACCAACGGTATCCAGGCGCTGGACTATATCCGTCGCAAGGTGCTCGGTGACGGCGGAGCGGAACTGTCGGCGCTGCATGCCGAGTTCAGCGAGCTGTGCGACGCTCAGGTGGGCCGTCCGGCGTTGGCCGCGTTGGCTAAAACGGTGCAGGCGCGTCTGGTTGAGTGGCGCGAGCTGAGCAGCGCAGTGATTGCGGCCAGCCAGCGCGATGTGCAGGAGATCGGCGCGGTTTCGGTGGATTTTCTCCAGTATTCGGCCTATGTGCTGTTGGCCGGCTTCTGGCTGCAGGCGGCGGCGCGGGCGCAGGATGCGTTGGAGGCGGGCAGCAGCGAGTCGGCGTTCTACCAGGCCAAGCTGCAGTCGGCCGACTTCTACCTGCGCCGGGTGTTGCCACGGGCCAGCGCCCATCGCGAGTCCCTGCTGGGCGGTGCCGACTGCCTGATGGCCATGGATGAGGCGAGTTTCGCCTTCTGACCGAAGCGCGTAGCGTGGGTGCAAGCCACGCTGCTGCGCGAGCCAATCATTACAACAAGAGGATCACCCCCATGCTGCCCTTTAGCTTTGCCACCACGGCGCAGATTCTGTGTGAGATCGGCGCTTCCCGGCGTTTGGCCGAGCTGTGCCGCGAGCGCGGCGCGCAGCGGGTACTGATCGTCACCGATCCGGGCATCAGCAAGCTCGGCATGCTGGATGAGGTGCTGCCAGGTTTTGCCCGTGCCGAGCTGACCGTCGAGGTCTTCGATCAGGTGGTCGCCGACCCGCCCGAGGCCATTCTGCTGGCAGCGGTCGAGCAGGCCCGCGCGCTCAAGGCGCAGCTGATCATCGGCTTTGGCGGCGGCAGTTCAATGGATGTGGCCAAGCTGGTGGCGCTGCTGGCGCATCCCGAGTGCGGCCAGGAGCTGGCGCAGATTTACGGCGTCGGCAATGCCCGGGGCCAGCGCCTGCCGCTGATCCTGGTGCCGACCACCGCCGGCACCGGTTCGGAAGTCACGCAGATTTCCATCATCACCACCGGCGAAACCACCAAGATGGGTGTGGTCTCGCCGCTGCTGCTGCCGGACCTGGCGCTGCTCGATGCCGAGCTGACCCTTGGCCTGCCGCCGGCTGTGACCGCCGCCACCGGAATCGACGCTATGGTGCATGCCATCGAGGCCTACACCAGCGCGCTGAAAAAGAATCCGTTATCCGACCTGCTGGCCCGCGAAGCGTTGCGCCTGCTGGCGGCCAATCTGGATGAAGTGGTGCATAACGGCGGTAACCGCGAGGCGCGTCAGGCCATGTTGCTGGGTTCCTGCCTGGCCGGCCAGGCGTTTGCCAATGCGCCGGTGGCGGCGGTGCATGCGCTGGCTTATCCGTTGGGCGGGCATTTCCATATTCCCCACGGCTTGAGTAACGCCTTGGTGCTGCCGCATGTGCTGGGCTTCAACGGCAATGCGGCCGCGCCGTTGTATGCCGAGCTGGCGCCGCTGGTGCTGGGCGATCAGCTGCGCGCCGGCAGTGTTTTGCAGCAGACCGAGCAGTTTATCGGCGCGCTGGCCGATTTCAGTGTGCGCAGCGGCCTGCCCACGCGCCTGCGTGATGCCGGCGTGCCGCAAGACATGCTGCCGACCCTGGCCCGCGACGCCATGCAGCAACAGCGCCTGCTGGTGAACAACCCACGGGAAATGACCGAGGCCCATGCCCTGGCCATCTACCAGGTGGCCTATTAAGCCGCCTCGCTAACCTCAAGGACTTCCGATGAGCCAACCCCAACACTTGCGCAGCGATTACCGGCACTTCCAGCCGATCACCACGCGCTGGCATGACAACGATGTCTACGGTCACGTCAACAACGTCACCTACTACAGCTTCTTCGACAGCGCGGTGAACACCTACCTGATCGAAGTCGGCGGCCTGGATATCCATCACGGCGAGGTAGTCGGTTTTGTGGTCAGCTCCAGCTGCGACTACTTCGCTTCCATCGCCTTCCCCGAGCGCATCGAGATCGGCCTGCGGGTCGGCAAGCTGGGCAACAGTTCGGTGCAGTACGAGCTGGCCGTGTTCAAGGCCGATGAAGATGAGGCCTGCGCGGCCGGGCGCTTTGTGCATGTCTTCGTCGACCGCAGCAGCAACCGCCCGATGAGCATTCCCGAGAACCTGCGGGCGGCGCTGACGGTGCTACTGATGGAACCGTCTGCATAGCGGCGCTTGAGCAGCGCGCCGCCAGGCTGGCGTCGCGGCTAAGGTGCTTACCACACACAAAAAAGCCGCTGTTAGGCGGCTTTTTGGTGTCAGCACTCGGCACTTAGTGATGTTTGTGCTTTTTATGCTTCTTGTGTTTCTTGCCGTTGTAGTGGCCGCGATCACGTTCGCTGCCGCCGGCGTATTCATTAGCCAATGCGCCACCGGCTGCGCCGCCCAGGCCGGCGCCGATCGTTGAACCGGTGCTGCCGCCGACCTTGTTACCCAGTACCGAGCCACCGGCTGCGCCCAGGCCGCCGCCCAATGCGGCTTCGGTCTTGTTACCGTCGCGTGCGGTAATGACGCCACCTGCAGCGCCACCCAGGCCTGCACCAATCGCCGCGCCGGTGCTGCCACCGACTTGTTGACCGATTACGTTGCCCAGGGCGCCACCAATACCGCCGCCGATGGCGACCTTGCCGGTATCGCCCGCCAGGGCCAGGGGCGAAGCCAGGGCGCTGAATACCAGCGCAGAAAATAATGTACGCATACGGCAGACCTTCTCGATTGAACAGGGTGCGGAGATAGGCCTTTGTTTTTAAAGGATGATTACTCCGCGCACAGTCTTAGAGGGCGGTTTGCCGAAAAAATCCCTGCTGCCGGTCGCCGCTGTGATCGCCGCCACACATTCGCTTAAAGAATGCGCGCAGTGGCCTGATGGGCCTGCAAGCGGATGGCTACGTATTTCGAGGTCGGGGTAAAGCTGCCCGTACCAAAACTCTGCAACGGCACCAGGGGGTTGGCTTCCGGGTAGTAGGCGGCGGCCTGGCCGGCGGGAATATCGAAAGCCAGCAGGGTAAAGCCAACAACCTTGCGCTCAATGCCGTCATCCCAGATCGACTGAATATCGACCTGCTGCCCCGGTTGAAAGCCCAGGCGCAGGATGTCCGCCTCATTGACGAACAGCACCTGGCGCTGGCCCTTGACCCCACGGTAGCGGTCATCCAGGCCATAGATGGTGGTGTTGTACTGATCGTGGGAGCGCAGCGTCTGCAGGATCAGGTCCGGCGTTTGCCCGCTGCTGCGCACTTGCGGCGGCAGCAGGTCGGCGGGCAGCGGGTTGGCTTTGAAGTTGGCTTTGTGCGAAGGGGTAAGCCAGCGCCGTTCAGCAGCGGCGTTGCCCAGGTAGAAGCCGCCGGGGTGTTGCAGGCGCTGGTTGAAGTCGCTGAAGCCGGGAATGGTCTCGGCAATCAGCTCGCGGATGCGCCGGTAATCGGCAATCAGTGCATCCCAGTCCACCGGATGATTGCCCAGGGTGGCCTTGGCGATACCGGCAATGATCGCCGGCTCCGAACGCATCTGCGGCGACAGCGGTTCGAGCTGGCCGTAGGAGGCGTGGATCATGCTGAACGAGTCTTCTACGGTTACCGCCTGCGGGCCGCCGGCCTGCTGGTCGATATCGGTGCGGCCCAGGCACGGCAGGATCAGCGCGTCGGCTCCGGTGGTCAGGTGGCTGCGGTTGAGCTTGGTGCTGATCTGCACCGTCAGCGCGCAGCGGCTCAGCGCGGCGTGGCTGCGCGGGCTGTCCGGGGTGGCCTGGGCGAAGTTGCCACCCAAACCAATAAACACCTTGGCCTGGCCATCGAGCATGGCGTTGATCGCCTCAACGGTGTTGTGGCCCTGTGCGCGCGGCACCTGGAAGTTAAAGCGCTGCTCCAGCGCATCGAGAAAGGCCGCTGCTGGGCGCTCATTGATGCCCATGGTGCGGTCGCCCTGCACGTTGCTATGCCCACGTACCGGGCACAGGCCGGCGCCCGGCTTGCCGAGGTTGCCGCGCAGCAGCTGCAGGTTGACGATTTCCTGAATGGTCGCTACCGAGTTGTGGTGCTGGGTGATGCCCATGGCCCAGCAGATGATCACTCGCTCGGCGCGGCGGTAGAGCAGGGCGGCATGCTGCAACTCATCCAGGCTCAGCCCGGATTGCTCGACCAGCGAATCCCAACTGCTGGCATCCAGCAGCGCTAAATAGTCATCCACGCCATGGGTGTGTTCCGCGATAAACGCCAGGTCGAACACGGCCGGCTCGCCCTGGGCCAGCGCTTCGCGGTGCCACTGCAGGAGAAACTTGGCCATGCCGCGCAAGGCCGCTAAATCGCCACCCAACGCAGGGCGGAAGAATGCGGTGTTGAGCGGCTCGGAGCCGTTGCTGAGCATCTCCAGCGCATGTTGCGGGTGCTGAAAACGCTCGAGGCCGCGCTCCTTCAGCGGGTTGAAGCACACCACCTGCGCGCCGCGTTTGACTGCCTCGCGCAGCGGTTCAAGCATGCGCGGGTGGTTGGTGCCGGGGTTCTGCCCAAGCACGAAGATCGCATCACTGTGCTCGAAGTCGGCGAAGGTCACACTGCCCTTGCCGACGCCCACGCTTTGCCCGAGGGCCACGCCGCTGGCTTCGTGGCACATGTTTGAGCAGTCGGGAAAGTTGTTGCTGCCAAAGGCGCGGACGAACAGCTGATACAGGTAGGCCGCTTCGTTGCTGGCGCGGCCGGAGGTGTAGAACTCGGCCTGATTGGGGTTTTGCAGCGCATTCAGGTGCTCGGCGATCAGGGCGAAAGCGTCGTCCCAGCTGATCGATTGGTAATGATCGCTGGCGGCGTCATAGCGCATCGGCTCGGTGAGGCGGCCCTGGTATTCAAGCCAGTAATCGCTTTGTTCACGCAGTTGGCTGACGCTGTAACGGGCGAAGAAAGCCGCGTCCACACGGCGTTTGGTGGCTTCCCAGTTGACCGCTTTGGCGCCGTTCTCGCAGAACTTGATGCGGCCGTCTTCCGGTGAATCACCCCAGGCGCAGCCGGGGCAGTCGAAGCCGCCGTGCTGGTTGGTTTTGAGCAGGGCACGCAGGTTCTTGAACGGCTGCTTACTGTCCAGCCAGAAGTGCGTCACGCTGCGCAACGCGCCCCAGCCGGCGGCTGCGCCGGTGTAGGGTTTATAGCGTGGCTTGATCGGTTGCAGGCTCATGGCTGGGCGACTCCGGGTGCGGCCGGGCTGTAGACCCGTGGCGCGTTGTGCTGGGGCAGGTGAATCAGGTTGAGGTTGTGCTGTCGCGCCCACTGCACGCTCAGGGTGGTCGGTGCAGACAGGCTGACTAATGTGCCGATGCCGGCGCGCAGGGCCTTGTGGATCAGCTCCAGGCTGCAACGGCTGGTGACCACGGCAAAACCCTGGCGCGGGTTTTCTCCTTCGCGGTGCAAGGCGCCGAGCAGCTTATCGAGGGCGTTATGCCGGCCGATGTCTTCTCGGCACAGGCGGATCTGCCCCTGGCCATCAACAAACAGCGCGGCATGCACGGCGCCGCTGTGGCGGGCCAGGGTCTGTTCGGCCTGAATTCGCGTACGCAAACCTTGTAAGTGGGCGGCTGCCGGCAGGGGACTGGGCGTGAGGCTGGGCAGGTGCGGCAGGGCTTGTTCCAGCGCCTCCACCCCACACAGGCCGCAGCCGCTGTTGCCAGCCAGCGTACGGCGCTGCTGCTTGAGCGCCCAGAAGGCGCGGTTGCTGACCTGCACCTCGGCGCTGATGGCGCTGTCGTGCTGCTGGAGGCGAATATCGTAGACCTCATCGAAGCTGTCGATCAGGCCGGCGCTAAGACTGAAACCGTAGATAAAGTCTTCCAGGTCGCTGGGCGAGACCATCATCACGCTGTGGCAGATGCCGTTGTAGCTGATCGCCAGCGCCGTTTCGCTGGCCAGCGCAGCGGCGCCTTCCTGCGGTGCGTCCGCCAGTTCGGCATAGCTGTAGGTGGGCGCTGGCAGCAGCACTGGAGCTGTATCTTTAGCGATGGTCGGGGCGTGACGTGGCATGAGCAGGCTTCCCGGCAGCGAGGCAATAGTGCCAGCCTAGGCCGCTCTAACGGGTGCGTCTAATCGCTGCTGCCGATCTAGTGATCGACAGTATCTATCAAGGCTTCAAGCCTGGGCCTTTCAGCCAGTCGCGCCCGGTAAAAGTTTGTGCGCTTCGGCAAAGCAGGCTTCGGCCAGGGCCGAGCGCGGCGCGCTGCGGCGCAGGATCAGGCCCAGCGGGGCGAGGGTGTGGGCATCCTCAATCGGCGTGAGCGCCAAGTGCTCGGTAAATTCGGCCAGGCCGCTGTTGAGCGGCATGATCGCGCAACACAGCCCAGCGCTGACCGCTTGCAGCAACTGATGCACGGCATCGGTTTCCAGCCGTGGGCTGGGCGTCAGGCCACGGGAGCGAAAGCTGTGGTCGATCGACTGGCGAAAATGCATGCCGGCTGAGAGCAGGCCCAGCGGCAGGTCGATCAGGCTTTCCCAGCGCAGGGCCGGGCCGGTGAACTGAAAATGCCGGCGGTCATGCAGCAAGCCCATGCGCGTTTCCGCCAACTCCAGACTGTCGAAATGTTCCGGGTTGAGGCGATCGAGATAGGACAGGCCAAGGTCGAGCTGATTGCGCCCGAGGCGTTCGAGTATTTCCTCGCTGCTCAGGGCAAACAACTGAAAGCGCAGCCCAGCATGCTGCTCAGCGAAAAACTGCACCAGGCGCATCGGATCGAAACCGGCCAGCGGCACTACACCCAGGCGCAGGGTGCCGACCAGCTGGCCACGGCAGGCCGCTGCTTCGGCATACAGGCCATCGTGCGCGGCCATCAGGCTGCGCGCCCAGGCTAGAATGCGCTCACCCTCGGCGCTGAACCCCTCAAAGCGTTGGCCACGGCGCACCAGCTCCAGACCCAGCTCGTCTTCCAGTTGGCGCAGGCGCATCGACAGGGTCGGTTGGGTGATATGGCAACGCGCGGCGGCCTGGCCGAAGTGGCGGGTTTCATCCAGGGCGATGAGGAACTTCAGCTGTTTGATATCCATGATGCGTCCTCAACGTCCTGGGGCGGACAACGGGTGTGAGGTTAAAGCCCTTGCAACAGTGCGCGGTAGTCTTCGACGGCTGCAAATTCCTCGGTGTCCTTCGGCCCCGCCTGGCTATCGGGCTGGCGCACGGCGAGCAGGTGGCCGACGCCAAAGCGCCCGGCGCTGCGCAGGATCGGCAGGCTGTCATCGATAAACAAACTGCGCGCCGGTGTGAAGCTGATGTCCTGCTGCAGGGCGTGCCAGAACTGCTGGTCTTCCTTGGGGAAGCCATAGTCGTGGGAGCTGATCAGCCGGTCGAAGTAGGGCGCCAGCTCGATGCGTTCCAGCTTCAGCGACAGCGAATCGCGGTGCGCGTTGGTGATCAGCACCACCTGCTTGCCGGCCTGGCGCAGCGCCTGGATAAAGGTGTCGGCGTCCGGGCGCAGGGCGATCAGGTGCGCGACTTCGCGCTTGAGGTCGCGGATCGACAGGTTCAACTCGCGGCTCCAGAAATCTGTGCAGTACCAGTTGAGCGTGCCGGCGTGCTCGCGAAACAGCGGCAGCAGTTCGGCTTCGGCCAGCGCGCGGCTGACGCCGTGGTGCTCGGCATAGCGCTGCGGCAGGTGCTGCAACCAGAAGTGGTTGTCGAAGTGCAGGTCGAGCAGGGTGCCGTCCATATCCAGCAGGACGGTGTCGATGGCGTTCCAGGGCAAGGCAGGCATGCGCAGTTCTTCTGGTAGATGCGCAGGCGGTCGCGATTTGCGCCGCAGGCGTCGTGATCGCGCAATCTCCTACGCAGATAATAGGAAAAGCCGCGCTATGATAACCCGCTATGTCCTGCCCAGGAGCCGCCCCATGCGTCAGAAACCCACCGTACTCGCTCGCGAAATTGTCGCCAGCAGCCGCCTGTTCCGCGTTGAGGAGCTGCAACTGCGCTTCAGCAACGGCGTGGAGCGCACCTATGAGCGGCTGGTGGGCAAGGGTTCCGGCTATGGCGCGGTGATGGTGGTGGCGATGGTCGATGCCGAGCACGCCCTGCTGGTCGAGGAATATTGCGGCGGCACCGATGACTACCAACTGTCGCTGCCCAAAGGGCTGATCGAACCGGGCGAGGACGTGTTGGTGGCGGCCAACCGCGAGTTGAAGGAAGAAGCCGGCTTTGGCGCGCACAAACTTGAGCTGCTGGCCGAGCTGAGCCTGTCGCCGGGTTATATGAGCCAGAAGATTCAGGTGGTGCTGGCCTCGGATCTCTATGAAGAACGCCTGCCGGGCGATGAACCGGAGCCGATGCGTGTCGACCAGACCAGCCTGCGCGAGCTGTCGAGTTTGATCCAGCATCCGCAGTTCACTGAAGGCCGTGCCCTGGCCGCGCTGTACCTGGCCCGCGATGTGCTGACCCAGCGTGGGATCTTTAAGCCATGAGCCAAGCCATGAGCCACCCGCTGATTCCTGCAGTAATCGAACTGGTGCGCCAGGCCGGCGCGGTGACGCTGCCGCATTGGCGCGCCGATGTGACGGTGAATGAAAAAGCCGATGCGTCGCCGGTCACGGCTGCCGACATGGCCGCGCACCATATTCTGAATGACGGCCTGCTGGCCTTGGCGGCTGATATTCCGGTGTTGTCCGAAGAGGCGGCCGATATTGCCCTGAGCACCCGTGCGCAGTGGAGCCGCTGGTGGCTGGTCGATCCTCTGGATGGCACCAAGGAATTTATCGCCGGCTCCGAAGAGTTCACCGTCAACGTCGCGTTGATCGAACAGGGCCGCGTGGTGTTTGGCGTGGTGGGTATTCCGGCCACCGGCCAGTGCTATTACGGCGGTGCCGGTCTTGGGGCTTGGCGCGCGGATGCGGCAGGTACGGCTGAGCCGATTCGTGTGCGTCTGGCCCCGCAGGAGGCCTTTACCCTGGTGGCCAGCCGCCGTCATTCCAGCCCAGCGCAGGAAGCGTTGTTGACCGGGCTGAGCGAGCGTTTTGGTGATCTGCAATTGGCCAATGTCGGCAGCTCGCTGAAGTTCTGCCAACTGGCCGAAGGCAATGCCGATTGTTACCCGCGCCTGGCGCCGACCTCGCAGTGGGACACCGCGGCGGCGCAAGGCGTGCTGGAAGGTGCGGGTGGTGAAGTGCTGACGCTCAAGGGCGAAGTGCTGACCTATGAGGCGCGTGAGTCGTTGCTCAATCCGTATTTTCTGGCGCTGCCGGCCGCCGCCCCCTGGCGCGCCGAGCTGATTCAGCTGGCCCGCGCGTTGGATTAAGACGTGGCCGTAGGATGGGTTAGCCGCAGGCCAACCCATCACTGATGCTCAGTCGAGCATATCGCCGTAGCGTTCGTCCTTTTTGAACAGCAGCGGCTGGGCGAAGCCCGGCACCTTGATCTGCTCGGCGCTGATCTCGATCTGCTTATCGTCGATCAGGTCGTTACCGAAGTTGTAGATAATCCCCAAATCCCCCAGCAGCGCCTGCGCGTCGTAGGCCTGAGCGGCTTGGCGCGTGGCTTTGCGTCGCTGCAGGTAGGCAGCAAAGGCCGCTTCGCCGTGGCGCTTGCGCAGCATGCGTTCGGCCACATGAGGCGCCAGCAGCAGGGCGCTGGCGTTGTTGCCGCCAAAACCCTTGGAGTTGATTACGCACAGATCCAGCTGCTCGGGTGCGCGTGAACGATCCTGGGTGGCGAAGCTCAGGTGATGCTGGTGCACGTCGTCGGCTACGGCGTCGATGGTCTTGATGCCAGGGATGATGCCGTATTTGAAGCTGCCCAGGGCGGAGATCACCTGATCACCACTGGCGGTGGCCAGGGAGTGGCCAACAAAGGCTTTCACTGCGGTGACCGGCCATTGCGCAATAGCGAAGGCGCTGGCGATGCGGTCGAGGATTTCTGATTCGGTCACCCGGTTGGCCGGGGTGCTGGAGCCGTGGGCATGCACGAAGCTGCGCTCACGCACTGAGTCGATGCCCAACAGTTGCACGGCGCTGGCCACGGCCTTGGCTACGGTCAGGTAGTTGCCGGGGCCGGGGGCGGAAATGGATTTCTTAAAGCCATCGGCGTTGATAAACACATCCGGCACTGCGCCGTGGATATCCGCGCCCAGCTCAAGCGCCAGGGCGTCGTCCATCAGCACGACGAACTGGCAGGCTTCGGCCAGGGTAAAGCCGCAGTTTTCGCCAAACGGGCGGCTGGCGCGGCGAAAATCAACAGTCTCGTTGCCTTCGATCTGGCGCAGGCCATCTTCGGTAGCCAGCGCGCCCATGGCGCCGTAACCCTCGATGCATTCCTGATTGATCGGTGCTTCGCTGTTGCCGACGATGGCCACCCGCGCCTTGCCCGAACTGATCAGCTCGATGCCTTTCTGCAGGTTATAAAGGAAAGTTGCGCAGGCGCCGGTGACGCTGCCGGTGGTGCCGACACTGCCCAGCACATAGGCGTTGATAAAGTCTGCCGGCATGGTGTTCAGGCCCAGGGCCAGCTGCTTGGCGGTGACGCGACCGCCCTTGAGTCGCGACTGCATCAGGCCGCCGAAGCCGTTTTCGTCGAGCTGACTCATGATGCTGCCGGCAAACACCGCGACTTCGTCCGGTGCCACGTGCTGCATGATGGTCTGCCAGTCGATGCCGGTGGCGCGTAGGGCGTCGGTGACGCCGACGATGGTCATGGCCAGACCGCGCGGATGGAAGCGTGCGTTGTACAGCTCGCTCGGTTCGAAGCCGCTGGGCAGCTGCCCGGCGGATTTCACCGGCAGGGCGCGGTAGCTGTCGACCTTGAATTCGCAGTTGTCGTGCAGGGTCACCAGTACTTCGCTGGCGTTCAACTCGTCCACCGTCCAGTCGGATGGCAGCGGCTCGGGCAGGTGCTTGCGTAGGGTGATAAAACTCAGCGGCTGGCCGGCGGTGGCGCTGATGTCGATGGTTTTCTGCCAGTGCGCGGCGTCGACATCCAGATGCTGCTTTTCGATGCGGCGCACCAGGGTCGAGGCGAGAATCTGCTCGGCGAAGCGGCTGTCGATCTCGGCCAGGCTCAGGGTGTTGCCGGCGTCATCCTGATAGTGGCCATCAACCACCTTGACCAGTTTCATCATCACTGCCAGACCGGCAAGGGTCTGCTGGCGCGCGGGCGTGTCCATGGACTCGATCACGGTGCGGCGAAAACCATGGTGGAAGGAGCTGCGCCCAGCCGCGTTATAGCCACCAAAACCAACGATCACAGGTAAGCGTGAGGTCACTCGATAACTCCTTGAAAAGATAACGCCAGACAAACCGAGATAAGGCTATGGAGGCTTGTCACGCAGTCTGGAACGCTCTGCGGCGGTTATTGCGCCGCGATCAAGCGCCCAGCATGGCTGTTCGGATGCCTATGCTGACGTGATTGCTGACTTGCGAGTCACGGTTTCGACCAAGGTCGCGCATCGCAAAAACCTTACGGCTGCTATGGTCTCTGCGCACAACGCCCAGCTGGAGAACAACAATGCACAGCGTCAATCCCTACGAATACGGCATGCCCCGTGATGCGGCAAATTTTCAGGCGCTCAGCCCGCTGAGCTTTCTTGAGCGCGCCGCCAGCGTCTACCCGCAGCGCCTGGCGCTGATTAACGGCAGCCTGCGGCAGACCTGGGGCGAAACCTATAGCCGCAGTATTCGTTTGGCCTCGGCCTTGGCTCAGCGCGGCATCGGTTTGGGCGATACCGTGGCAGTGATTGCGCCCAACGGCCCGGCGATGTTCGAGGCGCATTTTGGTGTGCCGATGTGCGGTGCCGTGCTGAATGCCATCAATACCCGCCTGGATGCCGAAGCCATCGCCTTTATCCTGCAGCACGGCGAAGCCAAGGTGTTGCTGGTGGACAAGGAGTTCGGCGAGTTGGCCCAGCGCGTGGTCGGCCACTTACCACAGCCGCCGTTAGTGATTGGCATCGATGACCCGGAATACGCTGACGGTCTGCTGATCGGCCAGCTGGAATACGAGGCGCTGCTGGCCGAAGGCGACCCGGACTATGCCTGGCAGCTGCCGGCGGATGAGTGGCAGGCGATCTCCCTCAATTACACCTCCGGCACCACCGGCAACCCCAAGGGCGTGGTCTACCACCACCGCGGCGCACACCTGAATGCCCTGTCCAACGCCATGTGCTGGGACATGAGCCGCTTCCCGGTGTACCTGTGGACGCTGCCGATGTTCCACTGCAATGGCTGGTGCTTCCCTTGGGCGCTGGCCGCCTATGTCGGCGTCAATGTGTGCCTGCGCCATGTACGCGCCGAGGCCATCTACCCGGCGATTGCCGAACATGGCGTCGACCATTTCTGCGGCGCGCCTATCGTGCTGAATATGCTGGCTAATGCCGATGACGCGCTGAAAGTCCTGAAAACCCGTCCAGTGAAAGTGCTCACCGCCGGCGCCGCACCACCCGCAGCGGTAATCGAGGCCATGGAAGCCCTGGAGTTTCGCGTGACCCACGTATACGGCCTGACCGAAACCTACGGCCCCAGCGTGGCCTGCGAATGGAAAAGCGAGTGGGATAGCGAAAGCCCGGAACAGCGTGCGCGCCTGAAATCCCGCCAGGGCGTGCGAGCGCCGCTGCTCGACGGCCTGATGGTGGCCGACCCGGACACCCTGCAACCGGTGCCAAAAGACGGTCAGACCATCGGCGAAATCATGATGCGCGGCAACGTGGTGATGAAAGGCTATTTGAAGAACCCCTCAGCCACCGCCGAGGCCTTTGCCGGTGGCTGGTTCCACTCCGGCGATCTGGCGGTGTGGCACGCTGACGGCTATGTCGAGATCAAGGATCGCAGCAAGGACATCATCATTTCCGGCGGCGAGAACATCTCCTCCATCGAGGTGGAAGACGTGCTGTATCGCCATCCGCTTATCTTGGAAGCGGCCGTGGTGGCCATGGCCCATGCCAAATGGGGCGAAACCCCCTGCGCCTTCGTCACCCTCAAGCCAGGTGCAGAGCTGACGGCCGAGGAAGTAATCGCCTTCTGTCAGCAGCGTATGGCGCGCTTCAAGGTGCCGGGCTGCGTGGTGTTTACCTGCCTGCCGAAAACCAGCACCGGCAAGGTGCAGAAGTTTGTTTTGCGTGAGCAAGCCAAGCAATTGGCCACGCAGCAGGCGGTGGCATAAGGAGGATTGAAGGCACTTGTTACAGGTTTAAATAGATAACGAGTTGAGAACCTAAATGTCATTCACTACTATTTGGCACCTTAACTCGTCTATACCAAGAGGCATTACACCATGCAGGTAAGCAAAGGCTTGTTCGCCGCACTCTCCCTCACTGCGCTCGCCAGCACAGCGCAGGCCGCCGATGAAGTGGTGGTGTATTCCTCGCGTATCGACGAGCTGATCAAGCCGGTGTTTGATGCCTACACCGCGAAAACCGGGGTCAAGGTCAAGTTCATCACCGACAAGGAAGCGCCGCTGATCGCGCGTCTGAAGGCTGAAGGCGCCAATACCCCGGCTGACCTGCTGATCACCGTCGACGCCGGCAACCTCTGGCAAGCCGAGCAGGAAGGCGTGCTGCAGCCGACCAAATCTGAGCTTATCAACGCCAATATCCCGGCCCAGTACCGCTCCAGCACTGACAGCTGGACCGGCCTGTCGCTGCGCGCGCGGACCATCTTCTACTCCACCGAGCGGGTTAAACCGAGCGAGCTGAGCACCTACGAAGCCCTGGCTGACAAGAACTGGGAAGGCCGCCTGTGTCTGCGTACCAGCAAGAAGGTCTACAACCAGTCGCTGACAGCCACCCTGATCGAAACCCATGGCGCGGCCAAAACCGAAGAAATCGTCAAAGGCTGGGTCAACAACCTGGCCACCGACGTGTTCGCCGATGACACCGCGCTGCTGCAAGCCATCGACGCCGGCCAGTGCGACGTTGGCATCACCAACACCTACTACTACGGCCGCCTGCACCAGCAGCAGCCTGACCTGAAAGTGAAGCCGTACTGGCCGAACCAGAACGACCGTGGTGTGCACGTCAACCTGGCTGGTGCCGGTGTGACCAAGCACGCGCCAAACGCCGAAGCCGCGCGCAAGCTGCTGGAGTGGATGACCACCGAAGAAGCGCAGACCATCTTCGCCGGCGTTAACCAAGAGTTCCCGGCCAACCCGGCGGTTGCACCGTCCAAGGAAGTCGCCGCGTGGGGCACCTTCAAGGCTGACTCGATCGCCACCGAAGTGGCCGGCAAGCGCCAGGCCGAAGCGACCATGCTGATGGATCGCGCTGGCTGGAACTAAGCCAGGGCTAAGCCGGCAGGTGGAAAAGCCGTCACGGTTTTCCACCCTGCAACGCGCTGGCTTTATACTGCCGACGCCCCGCACTTGCGGGGCGTTGTCTTTTCCGCTGTAGAGGACTCTGCGTGGCCCATCCTGCCCAGCGCCGCTGGTACCCCATCGCCTTTGCCGTTGCCTTGCTGGTGCTGCTGCCGCTGAGCGTGCTGATGTTTAGTTGGCACGAGGTCGACCAGCAGATCTGGGCGCACCTGTGGCAAACCCAGTTGCCGCGTCTGCTCGGTAATACCCTGGTGTTGGTCCTCGGTGTGGGCGTGGGTGTGACGCTGCTTGGCGTGAGCCTGGCCTGGCTTACCAGCCTCTGTGAGTTCCCCGGCAGGCGCTGGCTGGACTGGGCGCTGATGTTGCCATTTGCCATTCCCGCCTATGTGCTGGCGTTCGTGTTTGTCGGTCTGCTGGATTTCGCCGGCCCGCTGCAGACCCTGCTGCGCGAGTGGTTCGGCAGTGACGTGCGCTTTCCCCGGGTGCGTTCCACCGGCGGGGTGATCATCGTGCTGGTGCTGGTGTTCTACCCCTACGTCTACCTGCTCGCGCGCAATGCCTTTCTGGCCCAGGGCAAGGGCTTGATGGAAGCGGCACGGGTGCTTGGTCTGAGCCCCTGGCGAGCGTTCTGGCGCGTAGCCTTGCCGATGGCGCGCCCGGCGATTGGCGCCGGTCTGGCGCTGGCCATCATGGAAACTCTGGCGGATTTCGGCGCGGTCTCGGTGTTCAATTTCGATACATTTACCACGGCCATCTACAAGACCTGGTACAGCTTTTACAGCCTGACCAGCGCCACGCAACTGGCCAGCCTACTACTGCTGGCGGTGATGTTGGTGCTCTACGGCGAGCGCCGCGCCCGCGGTGCGGTGCGTCCGGTGAATGAACGTCCGCGCGGCAAGGCGCTGTATCACCTCAAGGGCGGCCAGGCGCTGGCTGCCAGTGCCTGGTGCGGTTTGGTATTCGCCTGCGGCTTTGTTATCCCGGTGCTGCAGCTGATCGTCTGGTTCTGGCAGCGCGGTCGTTTCGATCTGGATGAACGCTACAGCGCATTGATCCTGCACACCTTGTATCTGGGCGCGATGGCGGCGCTGATCACCGTCAGTGTGGCCTTGCTGCTGGCGTTCTCTCGACGTTTAACCCCGACCCGTTTGATGCGCGGCACTGTCGGCGTGGCCAACCTCGGCTATGCCCTGCCGGGTTCGATGCTGGCGGTGGCGATTATGCTGGCCTTCAGTTATCTGGACCGTGAGCTGGTGATTCCGCTGTCTAGCTGGCTGGGCGGTGCGGGCAAGCCGATTCTGCTCGGCAGCCTGTCGGCGCTGTTGCTGGCCTATATGATCCGCTTTATGGCGGTAGCCTACGGGCCGCTGGAAAACAGTCTGGCGCGCATCCGCCCCTCCTTGCCGGAAGCGTCGCGCAGCCTCGGTGTTGGCGGCGTCGGGCTGTTCTTCAAGGTCTACCTGCCCCTGCTGGTGCCGGGTGCGCTGTCGGCGGCGTTGCTGGTGTTTGTCGATGTGCTCAAGGAAATGCCTGCCACCTTGCTGATGCGCCCCTTTGGTTGGGACACGCTGTCGGTGCGGGTGTTTGAAATGACCAGTGAAGGCGAGTGGGCACGCGCTGCGCTGCCGGCCCTGACCCTGGTGCTGGTCGGTCTGCTGCCGGTGATTTTGCTGATCCGCCGTTCGGCGCGCCGTCACGGTTAGCCAAACGGGCCTGCGCGACAGGCTGCCACGTTGGGATGACCGCCCCCGGTGTTGCGGCTACAATGCGCGCCATTCGCAGCGGCCGATCATCTTGATAGCCCGTGCCAGTGCCCGATTGTGTGGGCTCAGCCGGGCTGCCGCTGCACTGCCCAGCCCGCAAGGAGACACTTATGGGACAGCGCACACCGCTCTATGACCTGCACCTCGCTCTGGGTGCCAAGATGGTCGACTTCGGCGGTTGGGACATGCCGTTGCACTATGGCTCGCAGGTCGAGGAGCACCATCAGGTGCGTCGCGACTGTGGGGTGTTCGATGTGTCGCACATGACCGTGGTGGATGTCAGTGGCAGCCAGGCCAAGGTCTATCTGCAACACCTGCTGGCCAATGATATCGAGCGCCTGCAAAGTATCGGTAAAGCCCTCTACAGCGGCATGCTCAATGAGCAGGGCGGGGTGGTGGATGATTTGATTGTCTACCTGACCGACTTTGGTTACCGCGTGGTGGTGAATGCCTCGACCCGCGACAAGGACCTGGCCTGGATGCGCCTGCAGAGCGTCGACTTTGACGTGCAGCTGCAAGAGCGCGCCGAGCTGGCGATGCTGGCCATTCAAGGCCCGCATGCGCGCAGCAAGACTGCCGAGCTGGTCAGTCAATCGCGCGCCAACCTGATTCAGAGCCTCAAGCCGTTCGAAGGCCAGCCCGATGGCGAGTGGTTTATCGCCCGCACCGGTTACACCGGCGAAGACGGCCTGGAGATCATGCTGCCCGCCAGCGAAGTGGTGGCCTTCCTTAATGAGCTGGTTGGTGCCGGTATTTCCCCGATCGGTCTTGGCGCGCGCGATACCCTGCGCCTGGAAGCCGGGATGAACCTTTACGGCCAGGACATGGACGAAAGCGTTACCCCGCTGGCCGCCAATATGGCCTGGACCATCGCCTGGGAGCCGGCCAGCCGTGGCTTTGTTGGCCGTGCCGCGCTGCAGAAGCAGAAGGCCGAAGGCGTTCCCTCCAAGCTGGTGGGCCTGGTGCTGGAAGAGCGCGGCGTGCTGCGTGCGCATCAGGTGGTGCGGGTTGAAGGGGTGGGCGAAGGCGAGATTACCAGCGGCAGCTTCTCGCCGACCCTAGGTAAGTCTATCGCCCTGGCCCGCGTACCGGCGGCGACTCAGGAGCGCGCCGAGGTAGAGATTCGCGGCAAGTGGTACCCGGTGCGGGTGGTCAAGCCGAGTTTTGTGCGTAACGGCAAGGCGCTTATCTAAGCCTTGAGTTAGCCATGGATGGTCGAGAGCGCCCGTTTTGGAGCGGCTCGCTAGGTTTTTAAAGACTTTCTTTCGGTATGGCCAAGGCCTGCTAAATTTCCATGACGGCGTGGTCGCCGTCATGTCAGATGAGGAACGACACATGAGCAATATCCCCGCCGATCTGCGTTACGCCGCCAGCCACGAGTGGGCGCGCCTGGAAGCCGATGGCAGCGTGACCGTAGGCATTTCCGATCACGCGCAGGAAGCCCTGGGTGATGTGGTCTTCATCGAGCTGCCAGAAGTCGGCAAGAGCCTGAATGCCGGTCAGGAAGCCGGGGTGGTAGAGTCGGTCAAGGCCGCTTCCGACATCTATGCACCAGTTTCCGGTGAAGTCATCGCGATCAATGATGGCCTGGCCGACACCCCGGAAAGCGTCAACAGCGATCCGTACGGCAGCTGGTTCTTCAAGCTCAAGCCAAGCGATGCCAGCGAGCTGGACAAGCTGCTGGATGCGGCCGCGTACAAGGCCACAGCCGATAGCGACGCTTAAGCTTCCCGCTTAGCTGCAAAACAAAGCCCCGCCTCGCGGGGCTTTGTTGTTTCTGCGTCTTTGCCCATCCCTCGTAATGGCACTGTGCCGCTCTAGCACGGCTATTCGTCGCACTCAGCTGTTTGTTCGGTCAGAAAGTTTGCGCGGCCCGCGATGCTGACTAGGCTGTTGATCCATGTCACAAGATGTTTCGCCGCTCGGTGCATAGTGCGTTGAGTGGGCATGCATCAATTCCCCGGTTTCTATGCACTAACCCCCCGCACGGTTACTGGATGTCAGGGTATGGGCAGTGCGACTGCATTTGCGCAAAAGGACGATGGAGGCAGGTTGATGATTGGGCGAACCAACAAACCCCTGAAAATGCGCGTGCTGATGGTCGACGATGACCTCGGCAGCCCTGCCAGCATGCGTGGGCGTGTGCTCAACGAGCTGGTCGACGAATTTGCCAGCCGCAATGCCGAGCTGATCAAGGCCACCTCCTACGAGGATGGGTTGGCGGCGGTGATGTCCGATGCGGCGCTGCATTGCATCTGCGTCGATTGGACCCTGGGCAAGAATGACGACAGCTCCCACGCCCAGGCGCTGGAGTTGCTGCGTAGCATTCGCCAGCGCAACGAAAACGTTCCGGTATTTCTGATGGCCGATCGTAATGCCAAGAAGAGCATCACGGTGGAGGCCATGGGGCTGGCCGACGAGTTTGTCTGGATGCTCGAAGACACCGCGCCCTTTGTCGTCGGTCGGGTGATTGCCGCGATCAACCGCTACCTTGAACACCTGCTGCCGCCGTTTACCGATGCATTGCTGCGCTACACCATGAAAGATGAACACTCTTGGGCTGCGCCGGGGCATCAGGGTGGGATTGCCTTTACCAAGTCGCCGGTGGGCCGGGTGTTCTTCGACTTTTTCGGGGAAAACCTGTTTCGCACCGACAGCGGTATCGAGCGCGGCAGCCTTGGTTCAGTGCTCGACCACAGCGGCCCAGTGGCAGACTCCGAAGCCTATGTGGCGCGGATCTTTGGCGCCCACGCCAGCTACTCGGTACTCAACGGCACCTCTGGCTCCAACCGGGCGATCTTTATGGCCTGTGTCGGTGAAAACCAGTTCGCCCTGTGCGACCGTAATTGCCACAAATCCATCGAGCAAGGCCTGGTGCTGACTGGCGGCCTGCCGCTGTATATGACGCCGACACGCAACCGCTACGGGATTATCGGCCCACTGTTGCCCGCGCAGTTCGATGCGCAGCGCATCCAGGCCGCCATCGCCAACCACCCGCTGCGCGCCCAGGCCAAGGGCAGCAAGCCCGTGTATGCCGTGGTCACCAATTGCACCTATGACGGCATGTGCCTGCACGCCGAACGCGCCGAGAGCATGCTGGCGCAGAGCAGTGAGCGCATTCACTTCGATGAGGCCTGGTACGGCTACGCGCGCTTCAATCCGCTGTACCAGGGGCGTTACGCCATGCGTGGCGACCCCGCCAGCCACCCGGCCGATGGCCCTACGGTGTTTGCTACCCACTCGACCCACAAGTTGCTGGCGGCGCTGTCGCAGTCCTCGTTTATCCATATCCGCAACGGCCGCAACCCGGTCGAGCACAGCCGCTTCAATGAATCCTTCGTGATTCAGGCCAGTACCTCGCCGTTGTACGCGCTGTTCGCCTCCAACGAGGTGGGCGCGGCGATGATGGATGGCAACGGCGGCTATAGCCTGACCCAGGATTCGCTGCGCGAGGCGGTGGATTTCCGCCAGGCGCTGGCGCGCACCCACCGCGAGTTCGCCAGCCGTGGCGACTGGTTCTTCCAGCCATGGAACGCGCCGCAGGTCTGCGATAGCAAAACCGGCAAGACGGTTGATTTTGCCGACGCCGATGCCGAGCAACTGGCCAGCGATCCCGCCTGCTGGGAGCTGGAGCCAGGCGCCGAATGGCATGGTTTCGCTGGCCTGGAAAAAGGCTGGTGCATGCTCGACCCGATCAAGGTCGGCATCATGGTGCCGGGCATGGGCGCCGACGGCCAATTGTTGGCGGATGGCATCCCCGCGCCAATCCTCGGTGCCTTTCTCTATCGCAACAACATCGTGCCGTCGCGCATCACCGATTTTATGGTGCTGTGCCTGTTCAGCATCGGCGTGACCAAGGGCAAGTGGGGCACGCTGATCAACGTGCTGCTGGCCTTCAAGCGCCACTACGACGGCAATGTCGCGCTGGAAAGGGTGCTGCCTGATCTGGTCGCCCAGGCGCCTGAGCGCTACCGCGGCATGGGCCTGCGTGACCTCAGCAGCGAGATGTTCGAGTACATGCGCAGCAGCCGCATGGACGCCCTGCAGGCCGAAGCCTTCGGCAACCTGCCGCTGATCGAAACAACGCCACGTGCCGCGTTCCAGGCGCTGCAAGCCGGCGAGGTTGAACTGTTGCCGCTGCAACAGGCAGCAGGTCGGGTTACCGGGGTCGGCATCATGCCCTATCCACCGGGCATCCCGATTGTCATGCCCGGCGAGAACCTCGGTCCGCTGGATGGCCCGTGGATTCGCTACATCCAGGCCCTGCAGGATTGGGGCAACCACTTCCCCGGTTTCGAGAAAGAGGTAGAGGGCGCCGTGCATCAGGACGGCGGCTACCACTTCTGGTGCCTCAAGCGCTAACAGGCTGTTGAAAAACGTTGGCGAGGCAGCCAGCGCAAGGCAAAAACAGGCGAAAAAGCGGAGTTTACGAGTTGTAAATGAGCATTTTGAGTCTGTTTTTAACGCCGCGATGGCAACGCAGGTAGTTTTTCAACAACCTGCCAAGGCTTGGCACCCATCAGGTCTAATACAAGGAGTTCATCATGAGTCATGCGAAAGTGCCGTTGCCGGCATCCCTGGCCCAGCGTTACCCGGTGCTGATTGTGGTCAACACCCTGGAGCACCCGGACAGCATCGTGCTGCGCAGCGCCGAGGCGGTGGGTCGGGCCTTGCAGCAACATGGCCTGGAGGTTGAGCGAGTCAGCTCGCTAGATGACGCGGAAATCGCCTTTCGCGCCGACCCAGCCTATTGCTGCGTCATTCTCGGCTGGGGCTTGTGCGAGGAGAACCTGCCGTTAGCGCTGCACCTGATTCAGCTGATCCGCCAGCGCACCGCACAGCTGCCGATCATGCTCGGCATGAGCCAGGCGCATCAGAGCCGGGTGCCGCTGGAGTTTGTCGAAAATATCGACGGCTTTATCTGGCAGCCAGAAGACAGCCCGGCGTTTGTCGCTGGTCGCATCGAAGCCGCTGCCCGGCGCTACCTGGACAGCATCCTGCCGCCATTTTTTGGCGCCCTGGTGAACTTCGCCGACACCCATGAATACTCCTGGCACACCCCTGGGCATACCGGCGGCACCGCCTTTATGAAAACCGCAGTGGGGCGCAGTTTTCTCGACTTCTACGGCGAGCAGATGCTGCGCTCCGACCTCAGCGTATCGGTGGGTGAGCTGGGCTCGCTGAATGATCACTCCGGGCCGATTGCCGAGGCGGAAAAGAATGCCGCGCGGGTGTTTGGCGCCGATTACACCTTCTTCTCGGTCGGCGGCAGTTCAGCCAGCAACGAGATCGTCCTGCACTCGGCGGTCACCGATGGCGATGCGGTGCTAGTCGATCGCAACTGCCACAAGTCGCTGAACTACGCGCTGAATATGTCCGGTGCGGTGCCGCTGTACCTGCGGCCACGGCGTAACGCCCGCGGGCTGATCGGCCCGGTGCCGCGCAGCGAGCTGATGCCCGAGGCGGTGGCGCAGAAAATCGCCGAAAGTCCGCTGATGACCGACAAACAGGCCCGTCCGGTACTGGCGGTGCTGACCAACTCGACCTACGACGGCCTTTGCTACAACGTGCAGACCACCACCCGCGAACTGAGCCAGAGCGTCGACCGGATTCACTACGACGAAGCCTGGTATGCCTACGCGCGCTTCAATCCGCTGTATGAAGGCCGCTACGGCATGCACCGTGGCGAACGGCATGCCGATGACGCCACAGTGACCGTCACCCACTCGACCCACAAGCTGCTGGCGGCGCTGTCGCAGGCCTCGATGATCCATATCCGTTCGGGCAAGGTGCCGGTCAAGCCGGCGCTGTTCAACGAAGCTTTCATGATGCACACCTCGACCTCGCCGCAATACAGCATCCTCGCCTCCACCGATGTGTCGGCGAAGATGATGGATGATGCCGGCGAGTACCTCACCGATGAGTCCATCGGCGAAGCCATCGCCTTCCGCCAGGCCATGGTGCGTCTGGGTAATGAGGTGCGTAAACGCAAGCCGCAGGATTGGTGGTTTGGCGTGTGGCAACCGGATGAGGTCAACGGCGTGCCTTTTGCCGACCTCGACCCGCAGACGTTACGCCAGGGCGATGCCTGGGTGCTCAAACCAAGCGCCAGCTGGCATGGCTTTGGCGACCTGGGCCGCGATTACTGCATGCTCGACCCGATCAAGGTCACCGTGCTGACCCCTGGGCAGACCTTGGAAGGGCAGATGGAGGCCGGCGGCATTCCGGCGCCGCTGGTGTCGTCGTTCCTTGCCAGCCGCGGCATCGTGGTGGAAAAGACCGAGCCGTATTCGATTCTGCTGCTGTTCAGCCTGGGCGTAACCAAGGGCAAGTGGGGCTCACTGGTCGCCGGGCTGATGGAGTTCAAGAAGCACTACGACAGCAACGCCTCGCTGGAATTGGTGATGCCTGAGCTGGTCGCTAGCCATGGCGAGCGTTACGCCGGCATGGGCCTCAAGGACCTGGCCGACGCCATGCATGCGGACATGCTCGCCTCCCAGCTGCTGCACAACATGGACGCCGCCTTCAGTCTGTTGCCGGATGTGGTGTCATCACCGCGGGCGACGTTTGCCAAGCTGGTGAAAGGCCAGATCGAGCAGATCGCCGTGCGTGACATGCGTGACCGTACCGTGGCCGTGCAGGTTGTGCCGTACCCACCGGGCATTCCGCTGATGATGCCGGGCGAGAAGGCTGGCGCGGACAAGCAAGCGATCATCGATTACCTGCTGGCGATGGAGCTGTTCGACAGCCACTTCCCCGGTTTCGAGCACGACAACCATGGCGTCGAGATTGAGCGCGATGGTCAGGGTGGGCTGACTTACAAGGTCTATGTGGTCAAACAGTAACGCTTAGCCACTCCGGGCCGGCAGCCTTGGCTGCTGGCCGCGCCAGTGCCACGCAAAGAACAAGGAGAGGTCGATGGCTGAGTCAAGCAAGAAGATGAGCCTGGTGGGGCTCACCACCCTGGTGTCGGTCAATATGATGGGCTCCGGCATCATCATGTTACCGTCGAGCATGGCCCAGTTGGGCGCGGTTTCGTTGCTGTCGTGGATCATCACGGCAGTCGGCTCCATGGCCATTGCCTATTGTTTCGCCCAATGCGGCATTTACTGCCACCGCTCGGGCGGTATGTCGGCCTATACCGAGGAAGCGCACGGCAAGTCGGCGTTCTTCCTCTGTTCGTTTCTGTATTTCCTTTCGCTGGCCATCGGCAACGTGGCCATCGGCATTTCTGCGGTGGGTTATCTCACGCCGTTCTTCCCCTGGCTGGGCAGTGGCGCGATTCCGCTGTTTGTCGGCACGGTCGGGCTGATCTGGCTGACCACAGTGGCCAACTTCGGCGGCCCGCGTATCACCGGCAGAATTGGTGCGATCACTGTCTGGGGCGTGATCATCCCGGTGGCGGGGCTCAGCCTGATCGGCTGGTTCTGGTTTGACCCTGCGGTGTTGAAGGATGCCTGGAACCCGCACAGCCTGAAGATCAGCGATGCCATTGCGCAGAGTATTCCGCTGACTCTGTGGGCCTTCCTCGGCATGGAATCGGCGGCGCAGAACTCCGATGCGGTGGAAAACCCCGAGCGCAATGTGCCGCTGGCCTGCCTGTTTGGCACCCTCGGCGCAGCCGTGGTGTATGTGCTGTCGACCACGGTGATTCAGGGCATCGTACCGAATGCCGAACTGGCCAACTCCAGCGCGCCATTTGCCTATGTCTATGCGCAGATGTTCAACCCCTTTATCGGCAACATCATCATGGGCCTGGCTGTCATGGCCTGTATCGGCTCGCTGCTGGGTTGGCAGTTCACTTTGGCGCAAACGGCCAAGGTCACGGCGGATCAGGGCATGTTCCTCAAACTGTTCGGCAAGGTGACGGCGGCCAATGCACCGGTGATCGGCATGATCGTGTGCGGGGTGTTGCAAACCCTGTTGGCGCTTTCGACTATCTCGCCGAACGCCAGCGCGCAGTTCAGCAAGTTGGTCAATCTGGCGGCCGTTACCAACCTGATTCCCTATGTCACGGCGCTCTCCGGGTTGTTGGTGATCATGTACAAGGCCCGCGTCAGCGCGGCGATCTATACCCGCAACGTGGTGGTGCTGATGGTGGCGATGGTTTATTGCTTCTACGCCCTGTATGCCTCGGGCAAGGATGCGGTGTTCGGCGCGATGCTGGTGCTGGCGTTGGGTTATCTGCTGTACGGCTTTATCGCCAAACGCTTTGTTGCCGAGCAACCCGCGCCCGGTAAGGCGTAATGGCCAGTAAACCCTTTGAATCTGGGGATATGGATATGAATCTTCACCTGTGTAATCCGTTCAACCTGCTGCTGGCCTGCCTCCTGGCGCTGTCGCCTGTAACCCACGCCGAGACGTTGCAGCGCATCGAAAGCAGCAACACGCTTAATCTGGGCTACATCGACGACATTGCCCCGTTCAGCAGCCTGCAAAACGGCGAAGTCGGCGGCTATGCGATTGAGCTGTGCGAGAAGGTGGTCGAACAGGTCAAAACCGAACTGAACCTGCCTGCGCTGCAGGTGCGCTATCAGTCTGTGAAGGCGACACAAGGGCTGAGCGCCGTGCGTGACGGTTCGCTCGACCTGCTCTGCTCGCCTAGTGTGGAAAGCCTCAGTCAGCGTAAGCACGTCAGTTTCTCCCTGCCCATCTACACCGCCGGGCTGGCGGTCTTGGTGCGCAAGGATGCGCCCGAGGCTTTGCTCAAGGTGCTCAACGGTGAGGTGGCACACAGCGGACCGACTTGGCGCGCCACGGTCAATCGCGGCTTGGCTAACCATACCTATGCGGTTAAACAGGGCGAAGCGACAGAAGCCTGGATTCGCAAGCAGCAACGCATGCTGGGTGTTGTCGCTAAGGTGGTGACCGTCAGCAGCCAGGAGGAGGGGGTGCAGTTGGTGGCCGAGGGTAAGGCCGATGCGTTCTTTTCTGAGCGCATGGTCCTGAAGAATTACCTGGCCAAGCGTGATGATGCCAGTGATATGCAGGTGCTGGAGCGAATCTACGAATTCGCCCCGGTGGCGATGGCCTTAACGCGTGGTGACGAAGACTTCCGCCTGTTAGTCGACACGGCCCTGAGCAAGGCGCAGCGCTCCGGTGAGTTGGAGCAGATTTACGGTCGCTACTTCGGTGAGCCGGGGGATATGGTCAAGGCGCTGTTCAAGGTGTACGCCTTGCCTGAGTGACAGGCAGCAAACCGGCACTGGGCGTTGTCCGCCAGTGCCGGTTTGCCTGTTAGGCCGATTGCTCGGCTTCGACCCGCAGCACCACACCGTCCTGACCCACCACGCGCACCGGCGTGCCCGCCGGTAGATTCGGGCCGCTGACCAACCACAACGAGTCTCCGGCTTTTATCTTGCCACGCCCCTCATGGATGGCTTCATGCAGGGCAAAGGTGCGTCCCATGAATTCGCTGCCACGCTGGTTCAGCCCTGGCTGGTCGGAAGGCTTGGCGGCGCTGCGTTGGCGCTGCCACCAGAACACTGCGGTGAGTATCG
This sequence comes from Pseudomonas sp. 9AZ, assembly GCF_902506525.1. Taxonomy (NCBI): domain Bacteria; kingdom Pseudomonadati; phylum Pseudomonadota; class Gammaproteobacteria; order Pseudomonadales; family Pseudomonadaceae; genus Pseudomonas; species Pseudomonas sp. 9AZ. The sequence continues at coordinate 1,559,039 of NZ_LR733840.1, read as the reverse complement.
ACAGTAGGCCGAACAGGATGAACTGCGCAGCCCAGGGCAGGCCCGGGAAGATAAAGGTCAGCAGGCCGACGCTGGCGGCGGCCAGGCCGATCCACAGCAGATAGCCCCCGGCACCGAACACTTCGAGGATCAGCAGCAGGGTGCCGAACGCCAGCCAGTTCCAGTACGACAGGTGCTGTAAAAAGTCCCACATGGTTTAACCCTTCTTCTCGCCGAAGGTGGCTTTGACAATTTCGCTGATACCGCCAACTGCGCCGATCACCTGGCTGGCTTCCAGCGGCATCAGGATGACTTTGCTGTTATTGGCGCTGGCCAGTTGGCCGAGGGCTTCGATGTATTTCTGCGCGACGAAGTAGTTAACCGCCTGCACGTTGCCCTGGGCGATGGCTTCGGAAACCATGCGCGTGGCTTCAGCTTCTGCCTGGGCGGCACGTTCGCGCGCTTCGGCTTCGAGGAAGGCAGCCTGGCGCTGGCCTTCGGCCTTAAGGATGTCGCCCTGCTTCTGCCCTTCGGCGGTAAGGATGGCAGCGGCGCGCAGGCCTTCGGCTTCGAGAATCTGTGCGCGCTTGATCCGCTCGGCTTTCATCTGCCCGGACATGGCGGCCATCAGATCGGCGGGTGGGCTGATGTCCTTGATCTCGATACGGGTGATCTTGATGCCCCAGGGCGCGGTGGCTTCATCAACGGTGCGTAGCAGCTTTTCGTTGATCGCATCGCGCTGGCCGAGCATGGCATCCAGCTCCATGGAGCCGAGCACGGTACGGATATTGGTCATCACCAGGTTGCGGATGGCGTGTTCGAGGTTGTTCACCTCGTAGGCGGCCTGGGCCGAATTGATGATCTGGAAGAAGCAGATGGCGTCGATCTGCACCGTGGCGTTATCGGCGGTGATCACTTCCTGCGGCGGAATATCCAGCACGTTTTCCATTACGTTGAGCTTGCGGCCGACTTTGTCCATTACCGGGACGATGATGTTCAGGCCCGGCTTAAGGGTGTTGGTGTAGCGACCGAAGCGCTCCACCGTCCATTCAAAACCCTGCGGCACGACCTTGAAGCCCATAAAAACGATGGCGACGGCGAGGCCGACAAAGAGAAAGATGACGCTGCCGATTTCCATGTGGTGTAGCTCCTTGGTGGGTTTTAGTCTGCGGATTAGCTGTTCAGCTATCTAAGCACAGTTGGCGTTGGCACTGCTGTCGATGGCGTTGCAGAGTGTGCCGATCAACGGTCATGGCGGCCGATCAGTGCACGTTTGGCGCCAGCGCTTTGACCAGGCGCATGTCGCGCGCGTAGATGTCCGGGTAGTAGCGCAGTGCACCGTCCTTGCTGGCTTCGACCGTCCAATAGGCAATCAGCAGCGGCGCCGGATGTTGCAGGCGGTATTGCTGGGTTTCGCCGCTGGCGATACGCGTTTGTACGCTGCTCAGCTCATCCGGGGTGAGCAGCCAGGCGAGTAGGGTGTCGACCGCCTCGACCCTTACGCAGCCCGAACTGAAGGCGCGCGGTGCCTTGCTGAACAGCTGCTGGCTGGGGGTGTCGTGCAGGTAGACCGCGAATGGATTGTCGAAGCGCACAGCGACGCGGCCGAGCGGGTTATGGCTACCGGCCGACTGCCGCAGGCGGATCGCTCCGGGGCTTTCCCAGTCAATGCTCTGCGGGTCGAGCAGGTTACCGTCACGGTCGAGAACACTCATCTGATGGCGCTCCAGGTAGCTGATGTCGTCGCGAATAGCCGGCAATTTGTCTTCACGCAGAATGGTCGGCGGCACGGTCCAGGTCGGATTGAGCGTCAGCCGCATAATGCTGGAGGCGAGCAGCGGCGTTTGCCGTTCGGCGCGGCCGACCTGGGTGCGGCTGCGCCAAAGCAGCTGGTTATCGCGCTGCACCTGGATTTCGGCGGCCGCAACATTGATCAGCACTTCGGCCTTGCCCATAGAGTCGGCCAGCCAGCGCAGGCGCTCAAGGTTGGCGCGCAGCTGCTCACGGCGCAGCTGTGGGCTGATATTCAGCTCGGTCAGGCTGGCGGGGCCGAGGATGCCATCTGGGTTGAGTCCGTGGTCGCGCTGAAAATTCTCCAGGGCGCTTTGTGTGGCCAGATCATACGTGCTGCCCAGTTCTTCTAGCGGTACAGCCAGGTAGCCCTGGGCGATCAGGCGTGCGCGCAATGCTGGCAGTCGCGCATCCTTTCCGCCGGGTTTGAGCTGTGCGCCGCTGGCGAGCGTCGTCCACTCCTGCAGCGGCTGCATGCGCTGTTGTGCATAAGCGCTACGCAGCCGCTGGTATTGCACCGTAGCCGGCCGTGCGCTGGCAAAGGCCAGGGACGGCGTATGCAGATGCAGCAGGGCCAGCGAGAGGGTCGCCAGTTGCGGGTCCGGGTTGGTTTGCCCTGGCGCCTGCCACAGCGGTTCCATGCGCTGTTGCAGCAAGCGGCCGCGACGCAGGTGCAGCAGGGCCTGCAGGTAGCTGTGGCTGGTCAGCAGTTCCGCGCAGTCGCGCTGCTCGACAAAACTTTCTGCGACCAGGCTGGGCAGCAGATAGTCACTGGGCTGCAGGCCGTCATCTTCCAATTGCGCCAGCTGTTCGCGCAATTGCAGCAGTTGTTCGCTGTTCTGCCAGGCCGGTTGGCCGTCGCGTTGCGCATAAAAAGCCTGCAGCAGGCCCTGAGCATTCTCGTCTAGGCTTGTCGGTAATGGGCTGCAGCGCTGCATCAATTGAGCCAGCAATGGGCGCAGATCGACGCTGGTGGCGAAGGGCGCATCGGTGGCGTTGGCGACCAATGGCAGGGTGAGCAGGGCGGCGCTCAGGTAGAGTGTGCGTTTTTTGAACAATCTACTGCTCCAGTCCTCGGCCGAAAAGCGGGTTAGCCGCAACCAGTATAGGCGGGCTAGGGGCGGATCTTGTGACAGGACGTCCGAAGGTACTCGAGGTATTTGCGCAATGTTTGGACGTCTTGGCAGGTTCTGCCTGATCGGCTTTTGGCTTTCTTGCATGCCCTTGTCGGCGACTGCAACCGAGCAGGATGACTTGCTCATGGATCTGGCGCAGATTGCCCCCGGGCTCAATCAGCAGGCGCTGCAGCATGCGCTGGCGGCCATGCAGTGCGCGGTCAATCATGGTGCGGATCCGGCTCGCCGCCTTGCGGTTATCGACTATTCGCGGCCTTCCACCGAGCGGCGCTTGTGGATATTCGATCTGCAGCGCAAGCGTCTGCTATTGCGCGATTTCGTCGCCCATGGTCGCAAGTCCGGGGAGAATTTTGCCGAGGCGTTTTCCAATCGTCTGGGCAGCCACCAATCCAGTCTGGGCCTGTTCCGCACGGCGGAAAGCTACCGCGGCAAGCATGGCTATTCCCTGCGTATGGATGGCCTGGAGCCTGGGCTGAACGACCTGGCCCGCGAGCGTGCCATCGTGATTCATGGCGCCGGTTATGTCAGCCCACGCTGGGCAGAGAAGCATGGGCGTATCGGCCGCAGCCTGGGTTGCCCGGCGGTGCGTCCGGAAGTGGCGAGAATGGTGGTGGATCAGCTCAAGGGCGGGCAGTTTCTGTTTGCCTGGCATTCCAATCAGCGCTTGCTGCAAGCCTCGGCTTACCTGCAATGCAAGCCGCAGCGGGTGGCGAGCATCCTCGCCCGTCAGCAGCGTTTGCCGCGCAGCTGAAACTTCATGGCCGCGATTATTTCTGCTCGCTCTGCGGAGTGACCCGCAGCACTTCCTCAATGGTGGTCAGGCCAGCGGCGACCTTCTGCGCGCCAGACAGGCGCAAGCTGCGCATGCCTTCCTTGAAGGCATGTCGGCGCAGCGCGATCAGGTCGGTATCGGCGGTGATCAAGGGCTTCATCGCATCGTTGATCAGCATGATTTCATACACCCCCGCGCGGCCGCGGTAGCCGGTATCGCGGCATTCCAGGCAACCTACGGCACGGCAGGCTTGAGTCGGCAGTGGTGCACTCCAGGGTTTGGTCAGGCTCTGCCAACCGTCTTCATCCAGCGTCTGTGGCGCCTTGCAATGCGGGCATAGAGTGCGCACCAGGCGCTGGGCCATCACACCGAGCAAGGTGGCCTTGAGCAGGTAATGCGGTACGCCCAGTTCGAGCAGGCGGGTGATGGCGCTGGGCGCGTCGTTGGTGTGCAGGGTTGAGAGTACCAAGTGACCGGTGAGCGCGGCCTGAATCGCCATCTCGGCGGTTTCCAGGTCGCGGATTTCGCCGACCATGATGATGTCCGGGTCCTGGCGCATCAGTGCGCGCACGCCGCTGGCAAAGGTCAGGTCGATATTGCTCTGCACCTGCATCTGGTTGAAGGCCCCTTCGATCATCTCGATCGGGTCTTCGATGGTGCAGACGTTGACCTCCGGCGTGGCCAGCTGCTTGAGCGTGGTGTAGAGCGTGGTGGTTTTACCCGAGCCGGTGGGGCCGGTGACCAGAATGATGCCGTTGGGCTGGCTGGTCATGCTCTGCCAGCGTTTCAGGTCATCGGCGGAGAAACCCAGCTGATCGAAGCTTTTCAGCAGCACTTCCGGGTCGAAAATCCGCATCACCATTTTTTCGCCAAAGGCGGTGGGCAGGGTCGACAGGCGCAGTTCGACTTCACCGCCATCCGGGGTCTTGGTCTTGACCCGGCCATCCTGCGGTTTGCGCTTTTCTGCAACGTTCATCCGCCCTAGGCTTTTCAGGCGGCTGACGATGGCCATGGTTACCTGAGGCGGGAATTGGTAGACAGTGTGCAGTACGCCGTCGATACGAAAACGCACGCTGCCCTGTTCGCGGCGCGGCTCAATATGGATATCGCTGGCGCGCTGGGTAAAGGCGTACTGAAACAGCCAGTCGACGATATTAACGATATGCGCGTCGTTGGCGTCGGGTTCCTGATCCTGGGCGCCAAGATTCAGCAGTTGCTCGAAGTTACCGGCCCCGCTGACTTTCATGTCGCCGGCCGAGGCGCCGCTGACCGACTTGGCCAGGCGGTAGAATTCCACGGTAAAGCGCTGGATCTCTGCAGGGCTTGCTACCACGCGTTTGATCGGGCGCTTGAGCACATGAATCAGGTTGGCTTCCCAGCTGTGCACCAGAGGTTGGCTGCTGGCAATGGTCACGCTGTCGTTGTCCACTGCCACGGCAAGAATCTTGTGGCGCTGGGCGAAGGCGTAGGACATCAATGGAGTGATGGCGGCGACATCGATTTTCAGGGGATCAATCCGCAGATAAGGCTGTCCGGATTGTTCGGCCAGCCAGGCGGTAAGATCCTCCAGCTCAAGCTTCTTACCGGGCTTTTTCAAGTCGTCGAGTTGTTGGGCTGCAAGAAACTCCAGCGGGTGCTGCTTATTGTTTACTGCGCTACGGCGAATAGTCAGGCATTGCTCTGCATTGTCCTGATTGGTCCGGCCCTGGGCAACCAGCTCACGCAGCAGATCGGCGAGCTCTAGCTGGCGGTCATGGGCGGACGAGACGAATGCGGACATAAAACTCCCTGACGATCCTGATAACTAAGCAATGCCGGCAGCATGACGCCAAGGGCTCGGGCTGTCTGCCGACTTGATCCATTTTTGCACAGCCGCCAGATATTGCAGCTCCGCGTATCAGGCGCGCTTAAGAGTTTTTACGCCTTCAGCCGTACCCAGCAGTAACAGATCGGCCGGGCGTGCAGCGAACAGGCCGTTGGTGACCACGCCGACGATGGCGTTGATCTGGCTTTCCAGCTCCACCGGGTTGGTGATCGACAGGTTGAACACGTCGAGGATGATATTGCCGTTGTCGGTCACCACGCCTTCGCGGTACACCGGGTCGCCGCCGAGTTTGACCAGTTGGCGGGCGACATGGCTACGTGCCATCGGGATCACTTCCACTGGCAGTGGGAAGGCGCCGAGAACTGGCACCAGCTTGCTGGCGTCTGCGATGCAAATAAAGGTCTGCGCCACGGCCGCAACGATCTTCTCGCGGGTCAGGGCTGCGCCACCACCCTTGATCAGGTTGAGGTACTCGTCGCTTTCATCGGCGCCATCCACATAGAACTCCAGGTCGCTGACGGTGTTCAGCTCATACACCGCAAGGCCATGACCCTTGAGGCGTGCGGCGGTGGCTTCGGAACTGGCCACAGCGCCGTCGAACTCCATCTTGTGCTTGGCCAGGGCATCGATAAAACAGTTGGCAGTGGAGCCGGTACCGACACCGATCACACTCTTTGCGTCGAGTTTGGGGAGAATAAAGTCGACGGCAGCCTGGGCGACGGCTTGCTTGAGTTGATCCTGATTCATCTTTAGGCCTGGAGTGGGAGTGATTGAAAGGCGCGAATTATAGCCTGACTGAGGCGCCAGGGGGCCGCTGGCCGGGAAAACCCTGTGGCTTGTATGGTCGTTCGGCGCGGCGCTGGGGTAGACTCGCTGACTCTCTGAAAAGCCGCCTGCGATCCCGCCATGCTCGAACAGTACGTCAAGAAAATCCTCACCTCGCGCGTCTATGACGTGGCGGTGGAAACCCCGCTGCAAGCCGCTAACCAGCTTTCCGAGCGCCTGGGCAACCAGATTCTGCTCAAGCGTGAAGACCTGCAGCCGGTGTACTCGTTCAAGATTCGCGGTGCCTACAACAAACTGGCGCAGCTTTCGACTGAGGAGCTGGCGCGCGGTGTGGTGACCGCCTCGGCTGGCAACCATGCCCAGGGCCTGGCGCTGGCGGCCAAGGTGCTGGGGGTCAAAGCGACCATCGTGATGCCCAAGACCACCCCGGAAATCAAGGTGCAGGGCGTGCGCTCGCGCGGCGGCAAGGTGGTGCTGCACGGCGACAGCTTCCCGGAAGCACTGGCCTACTCGCTTAAGCTGGTCGATGAGAAGGGCTACATCTATATCCATCCCTATGATGACCCGCACACTATTGCCGGGCAGGGCACCATTGCGATGGAAATCCTCCGGCAGCAACCGGGGGCGATCGACGCGATCTTCGTGCCGGTGGGCGGCGGCGGGCTGATTGCGGGTATCGCCGCCTATGTCAAATACCTGCGTCCAGAGATCAAGGTCATCGGTGTTGAGCCGGACGATTCCAATTGCCTGCAGGCCGCGATGGCTGCCGGTGAACGTGTGGTGTTGTCGCAGGTTGGATTGTTTGCCGATGGCGTGGCCGTGGCGCAGATCGGTCAGCACACCTTTGATGTGTGCAAGGATCATGTTGACGAGGTGATCACCGTCAGCACCGACGAGATCTGTGCGGCGATCAAGGACATCTACGACGACACCCGTTCGATCACCGAACCGGCCGGTGCGCTGAGCGTGGCCGGGATCAAGAAGTATGTGGAGCGTGAAGGCTGCAGTGGGCGCGTTTTGGTGGGTATCGACTCGGGGGCCAACGTCAACTTCGACCGTCTGCGCCACGTCGCTGAGCGCGCCGAACTGGGCGAGAAGCGTGAAGCGATCATCGCCGTGACCATCCCCGAGCAGCCGGGCAGCTTCAAGGCGTTCTGCGAGGCCATCGGTAAGCGGCAGATCACCGAGTTCAACTACCGCTATCACGAAGATAAGGAGGCGCACATCTTTGTCGGCGTGCAAACCCACCCGGAAAGTGACCCGCGTGCCGCGCTGGTTCAGGGTCTGCGCGACCAGGGCTTCCCGGTGTTGGACCTGACTGACAACGAACTGGCGAAGTTGCATATCCGCCATATGGTCGGCGGTCATGCGGCGGCGGTGCCGGATGAGTGCGTTTACCGCTTCGAGTTTCCTGAGCGTCCGGGTGCATTGTTCAATTTCTTACAGAAATTAGGTGGGCGCTGGAACATCTCGATGTTCCACTATCGCAATCACGGCGCGGCCGATGGTCGAGTGGTCGCGGGCCTGCAGGTGCCGCAGGCCGAGCGCCATTTAGTGCCAGCGGCGCTGGAAGCCATCGGCTATCCCTACTGGGATGAGAGCGATAACCCGGCGTACAAACTCTTTCTTGGATAAGCCGGAAACCCGGTAGGACTGAAACAATGGAACATTACCCATTGCTGAAAATGCTGCACATGCTGCCCGGCATCCTCTTACTGGTTGGGGTGTTGGTGCACCTGTTTATGTTATGGAAGGCCTCACGTGGCGGTGATGCCGCCATCTTGCAGCGCAAGCTTAAACGCACCCGCTTGATCAGCATGCCGGTACTCGGCCTGCTGGCCCTGAGCCTGCCGGTAACCGGCTGGTTGCTGGTTGACCTTATCGGTTTGCCGCTGAGCCAAACCTGGCTGCTGCTCAGCAGCGTGCTGTTTGGTGTGTTGATGGTTGCCGGGTTGCTGCTGGCGGGTCGCCTGAGCACCTGGCAAGCCCTTAATGGCGCGCCAGCACCCAAGCGCCTGCTGGGGTTCTGCGCGGCCTATGCCGGGCTGATCGTGTTGTTGTTGCTGGTGATCATGGGGTTGATGGGCGCCAAGCCAGCTTGATCAATACCGCAAATAAAAACGCCGCCTGATCAGGCGGCGTTTTTATTTGCAGCCAGTTTAGCGTAGCGAGATCACCGGCCAGCCGCGCTTTTCTGCTTCGGCGCGCAGGTTTGGATCGGGGTCGACGGCGAAGGGGTGAGTGACTTGCTCCAGCAGGGGCAGGTCGTTCATTGAGTCACTGTAGAAGTAACTGTCGTTGAGGTTAAGGCCGCTTTCCGTCAACCAGCGGTTAAGGCGGGTGACCTTGCCTTCCTTGAAGCACGGCACGTCGGTGGTGCGTCCGGTGTAGCGGCCGTCGGCCATTTCACATTCGGTGGCCAGCAGGGTGTCGACCCCAAGGCGCTCAGCAATCGGCGCGGTGACGAAGCGGTTGGTGGCGGTGATGATCAGCAGCTTGTCGCCGGCTTCGCGGTGCTCGGCGAGCAGCGCTTCGCCCTTGGCGAGAATGATCGGCTCGACGCAATCGCGCATAAATTCACGGTGCCACTGTTCCAGCTGCGCCATTTCCGTGCGGCCGAGGATTTCCAGGCTGAAGTTCAGGTAGTCGGTGATGTTCAGGCGGCCGGCCAGGTAGTCCTGATAGAAGTCATCGTTGCGCGCCTTATAGGCAATCCCGTCGAGGATGCCGCGCTCACACAGGTAATCCCCCCAGGCGTGATCGCTGTCGCCGCCGAGCAGGGTGTTGTCGAGATCGAATAAAGCCAAACGCACGGGAGCACCTTTGATTGCCAGCTACGAAAGGCGGTCAGAATAACGGCTTTTATGGGTCATTCCTATTACGCGCCCCGCTCGCGTTGCTGCTGCCGCGGCCTTTGTGGAACAATGCCCGCATGTCTTAAATTCAGGCGTTTACGAGGTTGTGTGCCGTGATCGATTCCGATGGTTTTCGCCCGAATGTCGGCATCATTCTGACCAATGATGTCGGCCAGGTGCTGTGGGCGCGTCGGATAAACCAGGACGCTTGGCAGTTCCCGCAGGGCGGGATCAATGACCATGAGTCGCCGGAAGAAGCGCTGTACCGCGAATTGAACGAAGAAGTTGGCCTTGAACAGCAGGATGTGAAAATTCTCGCCTGCACCCGGGGCTGGTTGCGTTATCGTCTGCCTCAGCGCCTGGTGCGCACGCACAGCCAGCCGCTGTGCATCGGGCAGAAACAGAAGTGGTTCCTCCTGCGTTTGACTGGCGCAGAGGATCGGGTGCGCATGGACCTGACCGGTAAGCCGGAGTTCGACGGCTGGCGCTGGGTCAGTTACTGGTACCCGCTGGGCCAGGTGGTGACATTCAAGCGCGAGGTTTACCGTCGCGCCCTCAAGGAACTCGCTCCGCGCCTCTTGGCGCGGGACTGACACAGGCTAGAGCCAAGTATGCTCAATACGCTGCGCAAGATTGTCCAGGAAGTAAATGCCGCCAAGGACCTCAAGGCGGCGCTGGGCATTATCGTGCAGCGAGTGCGCGAGGCTATGGGCAGCCAGGTCTGCTCGGTCTACCTGCTCGACCCGGAAAGCAATCGCTTTGTGCTGATGGCCACCGAGGGCTTGAACAAGAAAGCCATCGGCAAGGTCAGCATGGCCCCCAACGAGGGCTTGGTCGGCCTGGTCGGCACCCGCGAAGAGCCGCTCAACCTCGAACACGCTTCTGAACACCCACGCTACCGCTACTTTGCCGAGACCGGTGAGGAGCGTTACGCCTCATTTCTCGGTGCGCCGATCATTCACCACCGCAAGGTGATGGGCGTATTGGTTATCCAGCAGAAAGAACAGCGTCAGTTCGACGAAGGCGAAGAAGCCTTCCTGGTCACCATGAGTGCGCAGCTCGCCGGGGTTATCGCCCACGCCGAGGCCACCGGTTCGATCCGTGGCCTGGGTCGGCAGGGTAAGGGCATTCAGGAAGCCAAGTTCATCGGTGTACCCGGCTCGCCTGGCGCAGCCGTGGGCACCGCAGTGGTGGTCCTGCCGCCGGCTGATCTGGAAGTGGTGCCGGATAAGACCGTCGACGACATCGCCGCAGAGCTGGCCCTGTTCAATGACGCTCTTGAAGGCGTACGCAGCGACATGCGCGCGTTGTCGGCAAGAATGGCCACGCAGCTGCGCCCGGAAGAGCGCGCGCTGTTCGACGTCTACCTGATGATGCTGGAAGACGCCGCCCTGGGTAACGAGGTGGTTAAGGTCATTCGCACCGGCCAGTGGGCTCAGGGCGCACTGCGTCAGGTGATTGGCGAGCACATCAATCGTTTTGAACTGATGGACGACGCCTACCTGCGTGAGCGCGCCAGCGATGTCAAAGACCTCGGTCGACGCCTGCTCGCCTACCTGCAGCAGGCTCGTCAGCAAACTCTGGTGTACCCGGACAACTGCATTCTGGTCAGCGAAGAGCTGTCGCCGGCGATGCTTGGCGAAGTGCCGGAAGGCAAGCTGGTTGGCCTGGTTTCGGTGCAGGGCTCGGGTAACTCGCATGTGGCCATCTTTGCGCGGGCCATGGGTATTCCCACGGTCATGGGCGTGGTCGACCTGCCGTATTCGAAGATCGACGGTATTCAGCTGATCGTCGACGGCTACCACGGTGAGGTGTTCACCAACCCGAGTGAAGTGTTACGCAAGCAATACGCCGAAGTAGTCGAGGAAGAACGCCAGCTGGCGCAGGGTCTTGATGCACTGCGCGCCTTGCCGTGCGAAACCCTCGACGGCCACCGTATGCCGCTGTGGGTCAACACCGGCTTGCTTGCTGATGTAAAGCGCGCCCAGGAGCGCGGTGCCGAAGGCGTTGGTCTGTACCGCACTGAAGTGCCGTTTATGATCAAGGAGCGCTTCCCCAGCGAGAAAGAGCAGCTGGCGATCTATCGCGAGCAGCTGGCTGCCTTCCACCCGCTGCCGGTGACCATGCGCAGCCTGGATATCGGCGGTGACAAGGCGCTGAGCTATTTCCCGATCAAGGAAGACAATCCCTTCCTCGGCTGGCGCGGTATCCGCGTCACCCTCGACCACCCGGAAATCTTCCTCGTACAGACCCGCGCCATGCTTAAGGCCAGCGAAGGGTTGAATAACCTGCGCATTCTGCTGCCGATGATTTCCGGGATTCAGGAGCTGGAAGAGGCGCTGCACCTGATTCACCGTGCCTGGGGCGAAGTGCGCGATGAAGGCACCGACGTGCCGCTGCCGCCGGTCGGTGTGATGATTGAGATCCCCGCAGCGGTCTATCAGGTGCGCGAATTGGCACGCCAAGTCGACTTCCTCTCGGTCGGCTCGAATGACCTGACCCAATACCTGTTAGCCGTAGACCGCAACAACCCGCGCGTCGCCGACCTCTATGACTTCCTTCACCCGGCGGTGCTGCAGGCGCTGCGCCTGGTAGTGGCCGGCGCCCATGCCGAAGGCAAACCGGTGAGTATCTGTGGCGAAATGGCCGGTGATCCGGCGTGCGCCGTGTTACTGATGGCGATGGGCTTCGACGGCTTGTCGATGAACGCCACCAACCTGCCCAAGGTGAAATGGCTGCTGCGGCAGATCAGTCTGGGCAAAGCCCAGGAGCTGCTGGGTCAAGTGATGAACATCGACAACCCACAGGTGATTCACAGCACCCTGCAGCTGGCCCTGCGCAACCTCGGCCTGGGTCGGATGATCAATCCGGCGTCAGATATTCAGGCGTGAGTGCTCGCGGCTCATGCTGACGCTTGCCGCAACCCCCCTGCAATTGCGCCAACTGGCCACGCTGCGGCTGTCGGCAGCCAGCGCATTGGTCTGTCAGGGGCATAGTTTCTGGGTGTTGGCCGACGATGCGCTGGTGCTGCAGCGCTACAGTCTGAGCGGCGACTGGCAGGCCGAGCTGACTCTGCTCCCCGGCGAATTACCCAGCGATGCCAAGCTGCGCAAGCGCCTAAAGCCCGACTTCGAAGCCTTGATGTCATTGCCCGCTGACAGCCTGTTGGCGTTAGGTTCCGGTTCCACCGAACGCCGCTGTCGCGGTTGTCTGATTGAGGCCGGGAATGTGCGCGTGATCGACCTTAATCCCTTGTACCGGGCGCTCGCTGAGCACTTTCAGGACCTGAATATCGAAGGCTGCGTGGTCTATCACGAGCGAGTGCTGCTGGCGCAGCGCGGCAATGGTCGTAGCCGAGAAAACGCCCTGGTGCTGCTCGATTTACCGCAGGTGCTGCGCGATCTAGAAGACGGGCAGTTGAGTGCAGCCACTTTGCAACGCATTGTGCCGCTGCAATTACCGGAGCTGGACGGTGTGCAATTGAGCCTCACCGATCTCAGCGTGGCGCCCAGTGGCGCGCTGTATTTCACGGCATCGGCGGAAGCTACTGATTCCAGCTACCTGGACGGTGCCTGCGTTGGCAGCGTACTTGGGCGGCTGGACGCGCAACTGAATATCGTCGCGCTGAGCCGTTTGGCGCCAGTGGTGAAGATCGAAGGGCTGACCTTTCAGGCCGATGGTCGACCCCTGCTGGTGGCGGATGCCGACGACCCGGCGATTGCCGCGCCGCTGTTTACCTTGGATGAACTCAGCGAACCTGTGCGCAGCGACTGAGCGGCCTCAACAGGGAACGAGCACCTCACCCAGATAACTGCCATGGCTGCCGAACGTGCGTTCGGTGAGCGTGCGGCTGCCGTCGGCATTCACAATCAAGGCGGTGCTGGCGCGCGTGCCGTAGCTGGCGCTGGCAATAAACACGCTGGAAAGCAGGCGTTCGCCGGTTAGGCCGATACCGGTTTGCGGCAGCTCCGCGTCCGCCGCACCGGTGGGGTCGGCCAACAGTTTGAGCAATATCTGTGGGTTGGCTTCATGCAGGCCATCGCTCAGGGCCTGCTTGGCCCGCTGCAGCTTGGGCCAGGGCGTATTCAGGTCGGCATTCGACAGGCCGTGTATGCCTTCCGCCAAAGGCGTTGCGTTCCCGGTATGGGAGTTGAAGTGCCAGAGTTGCTGAGGGTCACCCAGCAGCAGGTTAAAGCCGCTGTAGTGGTGCCGCTGCTCGTGCAGGTCTTGTAGAAATTTTTCGATGCTGCGGTCGCCACTGAGAAAGGCCGCCGGTAGCTCGCCACGAGAGCGGCTGCCTAATGCCTGGCCGGGGGCGCGAATATTGGTCAGTGCGGCAAAGCGTCCGCCCGGACCGACACCCAGCCAGGTACCTCCGGCTTGCAGATCGCGCCCGGCAATCAGTCCCGGTCTGTCGGGCCATTCGGCCAGGGGTTGGCTCGGGCGGGCATAGAACTCATCGCGGTTGGCAGCCACCAGCAGCGGTTGCGCATGACCCGGTCGCCAGGCCAGGACGATCAGGCACATGATCAGCTCCCTAATTTCGCCAGCACGCCGGCATTGTCCAGCTCCTGGCCCAGGTGCAGGCGCACCTTGCGCGCGCCGCAGCCGAGGCCAAGCTCCAGCAGAATGCGTTCTTCAACCTGAGACAAACCGCCCTCCAGGCGTTCCAGCGGTTGAATCAGCAGTTGTGGTGGTCGGCTCAGGCGCAGGAAGCGATGGGGCAGCAGGGCCGTGATCCCGCCCAGCAGCAGGTGTTGTGCTGCCGCAAAATCTGCCACCAATAGGCGTGGGTTGCTGAACGCAGGGTCCGCTTGCAAGTGCAGTACGCGGCCACTCTGCAGATGCGTCAGGTGCATCTGGTTACAGCTCAGCTTCAGGTACAGGGTCGGGCGCATGCTGGTCTATTCCACAGGCGATGCAGGCACTTTACGCAAAGCCAGGACGGACATCCATCGCCCAAAGTAGAGTCCGGCCCTGTGCATCCGTTACCATGCCGGATTGTTTGCGGGGGGTGCTGATGGAACTGCTGCTGTATTTGGTCCTGGGGGCTGCCGCCGGAACGCTTGCCGGGTTATTCGGGGTGGGCGGCGGCATTATCATCGTGCCGGTGCTGGTGTTGAGTTTTGCTGCGCAGGGCTTTGATCCGATGATTCTGACCCACCTGGCGGTCGGTACGTCGCTGGCGACGATCATCTTCACCTCGATCAACTCGGTGCTAGAACATCAGCGCAAAGGCGCGGTGCTGTGGCCGGTATTTGCCTGGATGACCCTGGGCATTCTGCTCGGTGCCGGGTTGGGCGCAATGACTGCAGCAGCGATTCAGGGGCCGCTGCTGCAGAAGATCATCGGCGTGTTCGCGATCATTATTGCCGTGCAAATGGCCCTGGAACTGAAACCCAAAGCCAGCCGCACTGTCCCAGGCAAGCCGGCGCTGACCCTGGCCGGTGGCGTGATTGGCTGGGCCTCGGCGATTTTCGGGATTGGCGGCGGTTCGCTGACTGTGCCGTTCCTGACCTGGCGCAGCGTTGCGATGCAGCAGGCGGTGGCCACGTCTTCGGCTTGCGGTTTGCCGATTGCGATAGCCAGCGCCCTGAGTTTTATCTGGCTGGGCTGGGATAAACCCGCGCTGCCAGAGTGGAGCATTGGCTTTGTCTACCTGCCGGCGTTGGTCGGTATTGCGATCCCCAGCATGTACTTTGCTCGTGTCGGCGCACGCTTGGCGCACAAGTTGTCGCCGCGCCTGCTCAAGCGTCTGTTTGCCCTGCTGTTGTTTAGCGTGGGTCTGAGTTTCCTCGTTTAAGGAGTTTTTGATGCTGCCTTACCCGCAGATCGACCCAGTTGCGCTGGCCCTTGGCCCGCTGAAAATCCATTGGTACGGCCTGATGTACCTGATCGGCATCGGCGGCGCCTGGTGGCTGGCCTCGCGCCGGGTCAACGCCTTCGCGCCGACCTGGAACAAGGAGAAGCTCTCCGATCTGGTGTTCTGGGTCGCCATGGGCGTTATCCTCGGTGGCCGCCTGGGGTACGTGCTGTTCTACGATTTGGCCGCCTATATCGCCGAACCGGTGCGCATGCTGCGCATCTGGGAAGGCGGCATGTCGTTTCACGGCGGGTTGATCGGCGTAATGCTGGCCACCTGGTGGTCCGGCAAGCGCAACAACAAGAGCTTCTTTGAGCTGATGGACTTTATTGCCCCGCTGGTGCCGATTGGCCTGGGCGCCGGGCGTATCGGCAATTTCATCAACGCCGAACTGTGGGGCAAGGCGACCGACGTGCCATGGGCAATGATCTTCCCCACCGACCCGCAGCAGCTGGCGCGCCACCCCTCGCAGCTTTACCAGTTCGCCCTGGAAGGTGTGGCACTGTTCGCCATCCTATGGTTCTACTCGCGCAAGCCGCGCCCGACCATGGCCGTGTCTGGCATGTTTGCCATGTGCTACGGGATCTTCCGTTTTATCGTTGAGTTTGTCCGCGTGCCGGATGCCCAGCTTGGTTACCTGGCAGGCGGCTGGTTGACCATGGGCCAGGTGCTCTGCGTGCCGATGATCCTCGGTGGCCTGGGTCTGATCGCCTATGCCTACAAGCGCCAGGCGGCGCAGGAGGCTGTGCAATGAAACAGTACCTCGACCTGATGCGCCTGGTGCGCGAGACCGGCACCTTCAAGAGTGACCGCACCGGCACCGGCACCTACAGCATCTTCGCCCACCAGATGCGCTTCAACCTGGCCGACGGCTTCCCGCTGGTGACCACCAAGAAGTGTCACCTGAAATCCATCATCCACGAGCTGCTGTGGTTCCTCCAGGGCGACACCAACATCAAGTACCTGAAGGACAACGGTGTGCGTATCTGGGACGAGTGGGCCGACGAGAACGGCGATCTTGGCCCGGTGTACGGCTACCAGTGGCGCAGCTGGCCGGCGCCCAACGGCGAGTCGATCGACCAGATCAGCAAGCTGATCGAGATGATCAAGAAGAACCCCGACTCGCGCCGCCTGATCGTCTCCGCCTGGAACCCGGCCCTGGTTGAGCAGATGGCCCTGCCGCCATGTCATGCGCTGTTCCAGTTCTATGTGGCCGACGGCAAGTTGAGCTGCCAGCTGTACCAGCGCTCCGCGGATATATTCCTGGGCGTGCCCTTCAACATCGCCAGCTACGCCCTGCTGACCTTGATGGTTGCCCAGGTCTGCGGCCTGCAACCGGGCGACTTCATCTGGACCGGCGGCGACTGCCATCTGTACGCCAACCATATCGAGCAGACCGACCTGCAACTAAGCCGCGAGCCGCTGCCGCTGCCGGTGATGAAGCTCAATCCCAAGGTGAAAGACCTGCTGGCGTTCAAGTTCGAGGACTTCGAGCTGGTTGGTTACCAAGCCCATCCGCATATCCCGGCGCCCGTCGCGGTCTGATCGTTAATCGCGGCCATGGCCGCGCTGTCTTAGAGCTAGAGCAGCTCTGTCGCCAACTGCTGCACCTGCTCCTGCCTCTCTCCGTCTTCCAGCATCGCGCCGGCGTTGAGGGATGACCATTCGGGATGCGCGCGGGCTTTGTGCAGGGCCTCCGGTAGCTTGCCTTCGCGCCAGCTGGTGTCCTGCGGCGTACTCAGGTTGATGGCCTCGACCGCGGCATGGCCACGGGCTTCCAGTGCTTGCAGTAGCAGCTGTTGACGCAGCGCGAGCAGGCGCAGCACGGCGTCGTCCACGGTCAACTCGCGTTGGCCCTTGAGTTTTCCTTTCAGCCGCGCGCCATAGCCGCGCAGGGTTTGCGCGCTGCCGCCGAGCACGGCGCCGATCAGCGCCGCCGCGCCGAGGGTGATGCCGCCGACCAGCAGATCAACGCCCACCCCGGTGGCCGCGCCAGCCGCCATGCCGCCGCCGATATTGATACCGAGCTGTTTGAGGGTTTCCGGGTTGAACAGGTCGTCGCCCCAGCGACCGTCGAGCAAGGGCAGGTCACCGGCCTTGGCATCATCCTGGCGGAAGGCGTACAGGCGCAGCAGGGCTTCCACACAGCGTTGTTCGCGCTGGCGAATGGTTTGATGCAGGTCGCGGATTGCACCCTGTTCCAGCACCGCTTGCGCGGCCACGCTACGGCGGCAGGCGGCGCAGTCCAGCAGCAGTTCGGCGATCAGTCGCGCAGCACTGCTTTTGCGCAATTGGCGTTGCGCCAGGTGATCGTCGATCAACCGTTGCAGTTGCGGGCGAGCCTTTTCCTGCAGCAGCGCCAGGCTGTCGTATAGGCGACGCTCGCCATCCAGCGGCGGCGCCACGCTGTCGAAACACACCAGGGCATGCAGGCCGAGGCGCGCCAGGGCATCGCGCCAATCCTGCTCGCGGTGTTGGCTGCTGCTGACGAAGTTCAGCACCGGCAGCAAGGGCCGGCCGCACATGCTCAGCACCGCTAGCTCATCACGGTATTTGGCAAGCACCGGCTCGCGCGCATCGATCACATAGAGGCCGGCATCCGAGGCCAGCAGCTGGCGCAGTACCTTGGCTTCCTGTTCGAAACGCTGGCGCGCCTCGCTGCCGTCGAGAAAGCGCGCCAGCCTTGCCGGACCGTCCAAGCGTTCGCCGGGGCGATCCAGGCGTTCCAGATAATCGAGCAGGGCGATGGCGTCTTCCAGACCGGGGGTGTCGTACAGCTCCAGCAGCGCCTCGCCGTCCACCGACAGCCGTGCGCCTTCGACGTGGCGAGTGGTGCTGGGGCGATGGGACACCTCACCAAAGCCGACATCGCGGGTCAGCGTGCGCAGCAGCGAGGTCTTGCCGACATTGGTATGGCCGACCACGGCCAGCTTAAGGGCTTTAGTCATGGCCATGCTCCAGCCAGCTGAACGGTGCACTGTCGCTGAAGCTCAGCTGCAATTGCTCTAGGGCGCGATGCCAGTCGCCCAAACGGGCGCTGTCGAGGGCTTCGCCAGGCGGTGGTGGCAGTAACCAGATCCGTGTGGCGGCTGCGCTGCGCGCCAGTTCGCCGAGCAGCGCCAGGCTGCCGCGATCCGGCGAGCGGCGCGGGTCGCAGGCAATCAGCAGGCGTGCCGGCGGGAAGCGGTTGAGCTGGTCGAGCAGTTGGTTGCGCTGTTCGCGGCTGTCAATCACCCCGGCATCGCCGATGCCCTTGGGTAGCGCGGGTGGCCAGCTGCGTTGCGGGTCCAGCTCGACGGCTACCAGCAGCGCGCCCTGGCTACCTTCGGTAAGGCTGCCGCCCTGCGGCTGATGCAGCTGCGTCGGAGCCTCATCGCACACGCCCAGGCGTTCGCTGCTCGGTTGCAGGCGTTCGCGCAGCAGGCTGTAGCCCGGCAAACTGAGGTCCAGGCTCAGCGCCGCACAACCGCGGCGCCAGCGCCACAGGCAGAGCAGCAGCAGGCCCAGGCGCGGCAGTATGCCGTAGACCACCAGCACACCCACCAGCCAGCCGGCCCAGCTTAGTCGCGCGCTTTCGTTGGCCAGGGCACTGTCGCCGCTGGCGCGGATTAACTCAGCATCCGGCAGACTAAAACCCAGTAGCGCCGGCAGGCTGCCGATGGCTTGGGTCATGGCGATAAAGCTGTCGCCGCCGAGCAGGGTGCTTTCCCAGACAAAGCCATAACGGCGGGTGGCCAGCAGAGCCAGCAAGGTCAGCAGTGCGGTGATTAAGGTCAGCAGCCAGAAACCCTGCACCAGTACGCCCAGCCCCCAGCGGCTGAGGCGTTGGCGTTGCAGCATCAACAGCAGAGCAGGGGCCAGTTGTGCGGCTTGGGCGTCGCGGGCGAGCTTGGCGCTCAGCCATAACCACAGATGACCGAGGGCACCTGCGCTGTCGCGGCTTAGCAGCAGACCCAGCGCCCAGCCCAGCAGCAGAAGCAGGTTCAGCCCGAGCAGGCTGCCCAGGGCCCAGAACACATTGACCGGGCGCAAACCATCGCCCAACGCTGCCACCGCCAAGCCGCTGCCGCTGAGGATGGCCAGCAGCACCAGCAACAACCCAGCCAGGCGTGCGCCGTGTAACCAATGCTGCAGCGCCGATACCTGGCCGTCGCGTTCGGCGAGCAGCCAGGCACGATTCTGGATGCGCTCAGCGAGTGCCCCACCTTTGGCCTGGGCGCGGCGGTTGGCTTCGCTGTCGTCCAGCGGGCCGGCATGCTCCTCACGCAAGCGAATGGTTTCACTGAGCCAGAGGCGCTGCAGTCGGCTGGGCGTGGGGGTGTTGAGTGGGCTCACGCGGTGTTCCATAGCTGAGTGGAAGCCAGAGCATAACCGCAGCGGCCGGTACATGGCACCGCGGTGCATGCGTGTACTACTGTGGCCAGTCCAGCTAGTCTGTCGTCAGCGGGCGGCTGCATGTATCGATCACCAGCCCCTGAATGCATAACAATAAAAGCGAGTGCCATCGTGAAGTTACCGCATCTGGATTGGGTCAATCAGGATTCGCCCTATCTGCGTCAGCATCAGCAGGGATTTCGTGCGCTGAGTTTTGACGATGAACTGGAGCAGGCGTTCAAGCGCTATCACGCCAATGTGTTCCTACGGCGTATGCGTTGGTCATTGCTGGTGGCGACACTGATGGCGCTGCTGTTTGTGTTACTGGATGCGATCAACCTGCCGGACCCACTGAGTGGTCGGATACTTGCCCTACGTCTGGGGGTCATCCAGCCGATGCTGCTCCTGGCCTGGTTGGCCACCTACCGACCGGGTTTGCGTGATCATTTACAGCTGATTGGCGGCATTGTGGCGTTGCTCTCCGGCCTGGCAGTGGCGGGCATCATTGGCCTGGCCCGTTATCACCACTTTGCGCTGCCCTATGAGGGCATCATTCTGGTCACGGTGTTCTTCTATTTCCTCACCGGGTTGCGCTTCACCACTGCGGTGTTGTGCGGCTGGCTGACTTTCTTCGCCTATCTGGCGGTGGAATTGAGCCTGGGGCTAGCTGGCGAATTGCTGCTGAGCAACGCCCTTTTCCTGGCGCTGGCCAACATCATTGGCTCGGTGGGCTGCTATTCCCTCGAGTACGCCACGCGGCAGAACTTCCTGGCCAATGGGCTGCTGCAGGACCTGGCCGAGAAGGATTTCCTCACCGGACTGCTTAACCGTCGCGCCTTTAGTGAGCGTGCCGAGCGCAGCTGGCGTCAGGCGCAGCGCGATAAGCAGGCCCTGGGCATGGTGATGATGGATGTGGACTTCTTCAAGCGTTACAACGACCACTATGGCCACGCTGCCGGCGACGAGGCGTTGCGCCAGGTGGCCCGGGTGATCGGCGAGTATGCCCGGCGGCCGCTGGATTGCGCGGCACGTTATGGCGGGGAGGAGTTTGTCGGCGTTTGGTATGGCCTGGAGGAAGCGCAACTGCTGGCGATTCTGCAGGACATTCGCAGCGCCATCGAAGGTCTGGGCCTGACGCATGCTCATTCGGATGCCGCTGGCGTGGTTACGCTGAGCATCGGCATGGCCTACCTGACCCCGCAGCCGCATCAGAGTCTGGGCGATGCCTTGCGCCTGGCAGATGTCGCGCTCTACCTGGCCAAGGAGCAGGGGCGCAACCGCGTGGTGGGTAAGCGCCAGGATGGTTAAGCGTACTGAGTCTGTTCCGGGGAAGGCTTCAATGATCGCTACGCAGACGGTATTCTCGCGGCTATGAAAAATTCTCTGCCTCTCTGCATGATCGCCGCCCTCGCGGAAAACCGCGTCATTGGCCGCGATAACCAACTGCCCTGGCATTTGCCGGCGGATCTCAAGCACTTCAAGGCGCTGACCCTCGGCAAGCCGATCATCATGGGTCGCAAGACCTGGGATTCACTCGGTCGCCCCTTGCCGGGTCGGCTTAATCTGGTGGTCAGCCGTCAGCCCGGCTTGCAGCTGGAAGGTGCAGAAGTGTTCGCCAGCCTCGACGCCGCGCTTGAGCGGGCTGAAGCCTGGGCGCGCGAAGAGGATGCCGAGGAACTGATGCTGATCGGTGGTGCGCAGTTGTACGAACTGGGCCTGGCCCAGGCCGAACGCCTGTACCTGACCCGCGTCGGCATCAGCCCTCAGGGCGATGCCTACTTCCCTGACGTGGATGAGGCTGGCTGGCACCTGTCTTCCGCCATCGAACACCCCGAAGGCCTGGAAACGCCGGGCTATGTGTTTGAAGTGTGGGATCGCAAATAGCCCGTTCGGGCTGAGTTTTTCTGTGCAGCATTGATCTCCGCCAGGGTGGCCGCCGGAAGAGCGTGTCACGCTGCTCATCGTCGTTGTGTCGCGTTAATCCATGCCAGGCGCTGCCTTGCTGGCCGCTACGCTGTCTCTTGTCGTTTGCCCTCTACAGGTTGTTCTCCATGCATGACGCTGATGCCGATCACGCCGAGCCGGATCGTATTGCCGCGATCTTTATTCGCCACCCGCTCTGGGAGGACGGCCTGGCGCTGCTGCTGGGCACCGCCATGGTGGCGCTGG
Source organism: Pseudomonas sp. 9AZ (assembly GCF_902506525.1). Taxonomy (NCBI): domain Bacteria; kingdom Pseudomonadati; phylum Pseudomonadota; class Gammaproteobacteria; order Pseudomonadales; family Pseudomonadaceae; genus Pseudomonas; species Pseudomonas sp. 9AZ. The sequence continues at coordinate 1,537,489 of NZ_LR733840.1, read as the reverse complement.
GCATCACCCTCTACAGCCAGGCCGGTTTGCTGACTGGCGGCACCGTGGGTTTGGCCTTTCTGATGAAGTACCTGCTCGGTTGGCCGTTTGGTCTGGTGTTCTTTCTGATCAACCTGCCGTTCTACGCCTTGGCCATCTGGCGCATGGGCTGGCCTTTTACACTGCGCACCTTCTGCGCCGTGGGCATGGTCTCGCTGTTGGCTGAATTGACGCCGCAGTGGATTGGTTTCACCCACCTGAATGTTGTGTATGCCGCGCTGTTCGGTGGCTTCGCCATGGGGCTGGGGCTGCTGATGCTGTTCCGTCACCGCGCCAGCCTCGGTGGGGTGAATATCCTCGCGCTGTACCTGCAGGAGCGTTTCGGCCTGCGCGCCGGCAAGGTGCAGATGGCCATCGATGTGCTGATCGTGCTGGGCGCGGTAATGGTTGTGCCGCTGGACAAGGTGGCGCTGTCGATACTCGGCGCCCTGGCGCTGAATATGGTACTGGCGATCAACCACCGCGCCGGGCGCTACATGGGCGTCAGCTGAAAACAAAAAGCCCGGCACTAGGCCGGGCTTGTGTCTGCTGCGTGTTGGTTTACGGCACCAGTTTGTCCAGCAATGCCTTGTCACGTACCGCACCCTTGTCGGCGCTGGTGGCGAGCAGGGCGTAGGCCTTGAGCGCCGTGGTGACTTTGCGCGGACGTACTTCCACCGGCTTCCAGCCTTTCTTGTCCTGTTCCACGCGGCGTGCGGCCAGCTCTTCATCACTGATCAGTAGGTTGATCGAGCGCTCGTGGATGTTGATCAGGATCTTGTCGCCTTCGCGCACCAGGCCGATGGCACCACCTGCTGCGGCTTCCGGCGAGGCGTGGCCGATGGACAGGCCCGAGGTACCACCGGAGAAGCGGCCGTCAGTGAGCAGTGCGCAGGCTTTGCCCAGGCCTTTGGATTTCAGGTACGAGGTTGGGTAGAGCATTTCCTGCATACCCGGGCCGCCTTTCGGGCCTTCGTAGCGGATGATGACGATGTCACCAGCCTGCACTTCGTCGGCGAGGATGCCGCGCACGGCGCTGTCCTGGCTCTCGAAGATTTTCGCGGTGCCTTCGAAGACGTGGATGGACTCATCCACTCCGGCAGTTTTCACCACACAGCCGTCGACAGCGATGTTGCCATAGAGCACGGCCAGGCCGCCTTCTTGCGAGTACGCATGCTCGACGCTGCGGATGCAGCCGTTTTCACGGTCATCATCCACGGTGTCCCAGCGGGTGCTCTGGCTAAACGCGGTCTGGGTCGGGATGCCGGCCGGGCCTGCACGGAAGAAGGTATGCACGGCTTCATCGTCGGTCTGGGTGATGTCCCATTTGGCGATGGCTTCGGCCATGGACGTGCTGTGTACGGTCGGCAGGTCGGTGTGCAGCAGGCCGCCACGGGCCAGCGAACCGAGGATGCTGAAGATGCCGCCGGCGCGGTGCACGTCTTCCATGTGGTACTTCTGGATGTTCGGCGCAACTTTGCACAGCTGCGGCACTTTGCGCGACAGGCGGTCGATATCACGCAGATCGAAATCGACTTCGCCTTCCTGTGCGGCGGCCAGCAGGTGCAGGATGGTGTTGGTTGAACCACCCATGGCGATGTCGAGGGTCATGGCGTTCTCGAACGCCTTGAAGTTGGCGATGTTGCGCGGCAGCACCGAGGCGTCGCCTTCACCGTAGTAGCGCTTGCACAACTCGACGGCAGTGCGCCCGGCTTGCAGGAACAGCTGCTCGCGGTCACTGTGGGTGGCCAGGGTCGAACCGTTGCCCGGCAGGGCCAGGCCCAGGGCTTCCATCAGGCAGTTCATCGAGTTGGCGGTAAACATGCCGGAGCAGCTGCCGCAGGTCGGGCAGGCGCTGCGCTCGTATTCGGCGACTTTTTCGTCACTGGCCGTGTCGTCTGCGGCGATCACCATGGCGTCGACCAGGTCCAGACCGTGGCTGGCCAGCTTGGTTTTGCCCGCTTCCATCGGCCCGCCGGACACGAAGATCACCGGGATGTTAAGGCGCAGCGATGCCAGCAGCATGCCGGGGGTGATCTTGTCGCAGTTACTGATGCAGACGATGGCGTCGGCGCAGTGGGCGTTGACCATGTACTCCACGGAGTCGGCGATGATCTCGCGGCTCGGCAGCGAATAGAGCATGCCGTCGTGACCCATGGCGATGCCGTCGTCGACCGCGATGGTGTTGAATTCTTTAGCCACGCCGCCGTGCTTTTCGATCTCGCGGGCGACCAACTGGCCCATGTCCTTCAGGTGCACGTGGCCGGGCACGAACTGGGTGAAGGAGTTGGCAATGGCAATGATCGGCTTCTTGAAGTCTTCGTCCTTCATCCCGGTGGCGCGCCACAGGGCACGGGCGCCGGCCATGTTGCGGCCGTGGGTAGATGTTTTCGAGCGGTAATCAGGCATGGCGGTTTCCTGCGACTAATTCGGGGTATGTGTGCGGTGAGCGTCGTTGGGCGGCAGGTCGCCGCAGGGTTGTGGGGCTGCATGACGAAACGGGATCACCGTTCGGGCAGCCGGAGCTCACGGGTCCGCCGGGGGGTGCCAGGCGATGAATCGCTTGATTCTACGCCCGGCAGGGTATGTGGGGAAAGGCTGCTGGTTAGGGGCGGTCGCTGCGCAGGATGTAGGCGGGGATTTGCTCCAGCGCAATCTCGCGGTTGACCGCGCCGAGCTTCATCGCTTCTCTGGGCATGCCATAGACCACGCAACTGGCCTCGTCCTGGCCGAGGGTGAGGGCGCCGGCGTCGTGCATTTCGCGCAGGCCACGGGCGCCGTCGTCGCCCATGCCGGTCATGATGATGCCGGTGGCATTGGCCCCGGCGGCGCGGGCGGTGGAGCGAAACAGCACGTCGACCGAGGGTTTATGACGGGACACGGGTGGGCCGTCGACCACTTCGACCAGGTATTGCGCACCACTGCGCTTGAGCAGCATATGGCGTCCGCCGGGGGCGATCAGGGCGCGCCCGGGTATAACGCGGTCGCCATTGCGGGCTTCTATTACTTCGATCTGGCAGAGGCCGTTGAGGCGCTCGGCGAACGCTGCGGTGAAGCGTTCGGGCATGTGCTGAACGATTACGATGCCCGGGCAGACGCGTGGCAACGCAGTGAGCACGTATTCCAGGGCCTGTGTGCCGCCGGTGGAGGTGCCAAGGGCGATGATGCGCTCGGTGGTGCGGGTCATGGCGTTGCCACTGCCCGGGGCGAGTATGGCGTCGGCGTTAAGTTTCGGGGTTGGCTGTACGGGCGGTGATGCGGGCGTGAGGCGCTTGAGCCGCGCTTGTGAGGCGGCGCGAATGGCGCTGACCAGCTCCTCGGTGGCCTCCAGCAGGAACTGGCGCAGGCCACCTTGTGGCTTGGTGACGATGGCCACCGCGCCTGCTGCCATGGCTTCCATGGTGGTGGCTGCGCCTCTCTCGGTGAGGGTCGAGCAGATCACCACGGGCGTCGGGTGTTCGGCCATCAGCTTCTTGAGGAAGGTGATGCCGTCCATGCGCGGCATTTCCACGTCCAGGACAATCACGTCAGGCCAGTTACGTTGCATCTTGTCCAGGGCGAAGAGGGGGTCGGCAGCTGTGCCGATCACCTCGATACCCGCGTGTTCGGACAGGCTCCCGCTCAACACTTGGCGGACGACAGCGGAGTCGTCGACGATCATCACCTTGATGTTCTTCATGATGGTTGCGCCTCATAGCGGCGTGTAGCGATCTGTTGTTGAGAGGGGCAGCGCAGTGCGACGTGGCCGCTCCGTATGTCGAAAATCAGGTTGCGGTAGCCCCGCCCGCCGGCATGCCGGGCGTGGCAACGCAGGCCGTGAGCGGCGAGCAGTTCCAGGCCTGCGCTGACGTTTGTTTCGCCAATGTTGCGCGGCGTCAGGGCGCCAAACATGTTGCCGCCGCCGAACAGGCTGATGCGGTAGTCCTCGGCATGGGTGCCACTGGCATTAACCTCCTTGAGCAGCAGGTGCAGCGCTTCGTCGGCATAGCGGCCATCCAGTTGCTCACCCTGGCGGTTACGGCTGGGGAGCATGTAATGGCACATGCCACCGAGCCGTTCGTGGGGATGCCACAGCACCAGCGACACGCACGAGCCCAATAATGTGCGGATGCGCGTGTGGCGGTCACCGAAGTAGAGATCCCCTGGTTGCAGGAATATCTCGATAACGCCCTCGGGCTTATGCATGAGGCTTGCGGTAAATGGAGGGACGCAGGGCCTGCAGCTCGTCGCTGAAGCCGTTAAGGCTTTCCGAGTGGCTGACGAAGAAGTATCCCCCCGGCCGCAGCCGCGCGCTCAGGCGTTGGACCACCTGGCGTTTAGTGGGTTGGTCGAAATAGATCATCACGTTGCGCAGGAAGATCACGTCGAACAGGCCGACGTCAGGCAAGGCATTGTTGAGGTTGATCTGGCGAAAGCTGATCCGCTGCTTGAGGGCCGGCTCCAGGGTGAACAGACCGGTATGCTGGCCGGTGCCTTGCAGGCAGTGGCGATGCAGCAGATCGCGCGGGATGCCACTGGCATCCTCCAGTGGATAGATGCCGGCACGCGCCTTGTCGAGGATGCGTGTGCTGATGTCCGAGGCGAGTATCTCCCATGGCCGCGGGCCCAGGCAGTCGGCCAGGAGCAAGGCGAGGGTGTAGGGTTCCTCGCCACTGGAGCACGCCGCGCTCCAGATGCGCAGCGGTTGGCTTGTGCTGCGCAGTTCGTTTTGTAGGCGCTCGCGGAGAAAGTCGAAATGCTTGGGCTCGCGGAAGAAGTAGGTTTCGTTGGTGGTCAGCAGGTCGACTGCGGTCTGCAACTCGGCCTGGTCCTTGAGCAGCAACTGAAAATAATCGCCGAAGCTGTTCAGCTCATAGTGGCGTAGGCGCTTGCTCAGGCGACCGGCGATCAGCTGGCGTTTGGCCTCACCCATGGCGATGCCGGCGATCTCGTAGATCATGTCGCGAAACTGCTGGAATTCGCGGTTGCTCAGGTTGGTGACACTCATTGCAGGCTCCTGGGCTCAGGCCGATTCGGCCAGTTCGCGACCGGCGAGTAACTGCAGGTCATCGAGCGACAGCACGCGGCCAATGTCGAGCAGCACCACCAAGCGTGTATCGAGCTTGCCCATGCCGATGAGGAAGTCGGTGGGGATTTGGCTGCCGAAGCTGGGCGGCGGTTCGATGTCCTGTTCGGGAATCTCCAGCACGGCATTCACCGCCTCGACGACGATGCCGATGACCTGGTCGATGCCGCTGCGCTGGACTTCCAGGATGACGATGCAGGAGCGCCGACTGACCTGGGTGGCCCCCTGACCGAAGCGCTGACGCAGATCCAAGATCGGCACTACTCCGCCGCGCAGGTTGATCACGCCGAGGATGCTCGGTGGCATCAGCGGTACCGGCGTGAGGTGCCCATATTCGATGATCTCGCGGACATTCAGCGTACCGACGGCAAAGAGCGCCTCGCCAAGGGTGAAGGTCAGGTATTGCTGGCGGGTGTCCGTGGCGGTCGCTGGGTTGAAGCTGGACATGCGTCGCTCCTGGGGCACCTTAGGGTGCCCGCTGCCAATGGGGTGTCAGTGTTGGAAGCGGATGAAACCGCCAGGCGCCGACTCCAGGGCGAACGAGGTATTGCTGACCTCGCTGTCGTCACGCGTGCGCCTGACCGCCTCACTGCGCTCAGCACGTTTACTGCCACCGCTGCTGTGGATTTTGAAAAAGTCCATCAACTGCTGCAGCTGTTCAGCCTGGCCGCTCATCTCTTCGGCAGTGGCGGCCAGTTCCTCGGACGCGGAGGCCGATTGCTGGGTGATCTCGCTGAGTTGGTTCATGGCCGTGTTGATCTGCCCGACACCGGCGCTCTGCTCCTCGGAGGCGGCGGAGATTTCCTGCACCAGATCGGAGGTTTTGGCGATCGACGGCACCATCTGATCGAGCAGGCTGCCGGCGCGCTCGGCCAGCGAGACGCTGTTCTTGGCCACTTCGCTGATTTCCTGAGCCGCTACCTGGCTGCGTTCGGCCAGCTTGCGCACTTCCGCCGCCACCACGGCGAAGCCTTTGCCGTGCTCGCCGGCGCGGGCCGCTTCGATGGCCGCATTGAGTGCCAGCAGGTTGGTCTGGTAGGCGATGTCGTCGACGATGCCGATCTTGTCGGCGATGGTCTTCATCGCCGCCACGGTGTCCTTCACCGCCTGACCGCCCTCGTCAGCCTCGCGCGCTGCCTTGCTGGCCATGCCATCAGTGACCTTGGCGTTTTCGGTGTTTTGCGCGATGGAGGCGGACATCTGCTCCATCGACGCACTGGTTTCTTCGACCGAAGCCGCTTGTTCCGATGCGCCCTGGCTCATGCTTTGGGCCGTAGAGGAAATTTGCTCGGAGGCGCTGGACAGCGAATCGGCGTTGCTGCGCACCTCACCGATGATCTGCGCGAGCTTGTCCACCATGCCTTTGATCGCCGCCAGCATGCTGGTGGTGTCACCGGCCTTGGTCTCCACATTGACGGTCAAGTCACCCGCGGCAATGCGGCTCACCATGTCGGCGGCATAGAGCGGTTCACCGCCGAGCTGGCTCAGCAGGTTGCGGGTGATCAGCGTGCCGATCAGGCTGATGACCAGTAGGGTGACCAGCGACACGGCGATGGAGATCAGCGTGGCTTGCTCAAGGGTGCTCTGCGCCGACTGGCTGCCCTTGTTGGCGGCATCGATGTTGTAGTTCAGGTGTCTCTGAATGGCTTCATGCAGCGGATCGATGGCCCCCTGCTGCAAGGCGATGAGCGCGTTGCGAGCGGCCTCGTTCTCGTTCTTGCGTGAAAACTCCAGGACTGCGTCAGCACCCTGCAGGAAGGTGACGATGGCTGTGCGGTCGGCCTCAAGCAACTGCTTGTCCTGATCGTCGGACAACACCTTGGTGTAGTCCTCAATCGATTGCTGGATTTCGTTGCGGTTGCTGGTGATCCTCGGCTCGAGTTCCGCCATGTCGGCGGCATCGGTCGTCAGGATGTGCCGGTAGACCAGCTGGATCTGGACGTTCACCGCGCCGCCCATTTTCTCCAGGGCGACGAGGCTGGGGATTGAATTGATGTTGCCGTGGTTGGCGGCGTTGAACACCTGGTTGATCTGCTGATAGCCCACGCCGGACAGCACAAGGATGCCAAGCACGGCGGAGAGAACCAGAAGAATCATCTTTTTGCTGATGGTCATTTGCTTGCTCCTGCGCGCGCGCGCGCATCGGATGAAAAATGGGGGACTTCGCTGAGTTGGCCTGCCATGGCGGCGATCTGGGTGACAGACAGCACCTGCTCCATGCACAGCAGGGTGAGGAAGTGCTCGCCGATACGGGCCATGTCCTCGATAAACTCGCCGCGAATGCGGCTGCCGAACGCCGGCGCCTTGCGAATGGCGCTGGGTTCGATTTCCACGACGGCGTTGACGGCGTCGACCAGGGCGCCCATCAAGTGGGTTTCCTCGTCTTCGTGAATTTCCATGATGACGATGCAGGTGCGTACGCCGAGGCGTGTGTGGCCGTGGCCAAAACGCTCTGCCAGATCGATGATCGGTACGATCACACCGCGCAGGTTGATTACGCCGCGCACCACGCTGGGCATCATCGGTACCAGCGTGATCTGGTCGAGTTCGAGAATTTCACGCACCTGGCCGGTCGCGACGCCATACAGATCCTGGTCGACCCGGAATGTCAGGTACTGGCGCTGCGGCTCTGTCTGGCCGTGCAGTTCAAGATGGCTCTGCATGGTTCAGCTCCCGACGCGGATGAGTCCGCGCCCACGGCCAGCAACGTTTGCCCGACTGACACACAGTTCACGGGGTTGAAGCGCCTCAGCGCATGGCCGGCCCAGGCGTCCGTAAATGCCACCGGCAATGGCTGCCAGGCGGGACGCCAAGCCAAGCAGCGCGATGCTGCGAAGGGCGCGGTTCATTGCGCGGTACTCCTCAGTGCATTGGATTGGCCAGCGATGCGCGTATTGGCGTGCTGCGTGACCTGCGTCAGCAGGCCTGGGATATCGAGGATCAAGGCCACGGCGCCGCTGCCGAGAATGGTGAAGCCGCTCAGTGCGGGCACCTGGCAGAACACTTTGCCCAGGGGTTTGATCACGGTCTGGAACTCGCCGAGCAACTGGTCAACCACCAGCCCGGCACGGATGCCGGCATAGCGCACCACCACCACGTTTTCGCGGCGTGGCGGCTGGCTCTGGTCATCGAACAACTGGCGCAGGCGAATGAAGGGCAGTACCTCACCACGCAGGTCGAGGTGCTGCTGCCCGGCGATCTCGGCGCTGGGCAGTTCGATGCATTCCTCGACCATGTCCAGCGGCACCACATAGCTGGACTGGCCGACGCCGATGAGGAAGCCGTCAATGATGGCCAGGGTCAGGGGCAAACGGATGCGCACGCAGGTGCCCTGGCCCAGCACGCTGTCGAGTTCGACGGTGCCGCGCAGGGCAGTGATGTTGCGCTTGACCACGTCCATGCCGACGCCACGGCCAGACAGGTTGCTGATCTGTTCGGCGGTGGAGAAGCCGGGCTCGAAGATCAGGTTGAGCAGGTCCTTGTCACTGAGCTGCTGGCCCTCGCTGACCAGGCCGCGCTGGGTCGCTTTGGCGAGAATCTTTTGCGGGTTGAGACCGCCGCCGTCATCGGACACTTCGATGACGATGCCGCCCGCCTCGTGGTAAGCGTTCAGGCGCACGACGCCCTGCAAGGGCTTGCCGGCGCTGTGCCGTACTTCGGCCGGTTCGATGCCGTGGTCCATGGCGTTGCGCACCAGGTGGGTGAGCGGATCGCCAATTTTTTCCACCACGGTTTTGTCCAGCTCGGTATCGCCGCCGCTGATCTGCAGGACGATGTCTTTGCCTATCTCGCGGGAGACATCACGCACCACGCGCTGGAAGCGGTTGAAGGTGGCGCCGATCTGCACCATGCGCAGGGTCAGGGCGCTGTCGCGCACTTCTTCAACCAGGCGCGAGAGGGTCTCGGCGGACTCGCACATGTCAGCCAGATTGCTGCGCTGGGCCAGCATGCGGGTGTTGGCGCCCGCGATGATCAGTTCGCCGACCAGGTTGATCAGTTGGTCGAGCTTGTCGGCGTCGACGCGGATCAGGTTGGCGTCCTTGATGGTGCGGCTGTTGTCCTTGGCGGCACGTTCCGGGGTGTCGGCGGTGCGGGTGGTGGCGGTTTCGTGTGCGCTGTCGGTGTGCTGCGCGGCCTGCTCGAAGGCGTCAGCGGCCAGGCTGCCACACCGCACCAGGCGCTCGACCTGGGCGGTGCCTTCGGCGGCGCGTTCTTCGATCAGCTCGCGGAAGGCGGACAAGGGCGCCTGAGGTGGCAGTATGCGAATGCTGCCTTCTTCGCGGACGAATTCAAAGGCACCTTCTATGGCGCTCTGGTCGGCCTGGGATTCGAACGCCACTTCCAGCCCGAGGTAGCAGCTCTCCGGGTCGAGCGCCTCCAGGGCTGGCAGGTGGTCGAGCACCGGTTCCACATGCAGGATGCTGCCCAGGGTGCCGAGGTAGCGCAAGAACGCCAGGGGGTCCATGCCGTTGCGCAGGGTGTCGACACCGAAGCGCAGCGACAGGTGCCAGTGCCCGGCTCCGGCAACCGGTGTGGGGGTATCGGGCGCGGCGGCAGGTGTCGTGTTGGCCGGCTGCGGTTCGAGGTAGTGGCTCAGTTCACGGGTCAACGCCGCTTCGGTTGCCCGTGTGGTCTCTGGCAGGTCGCTCAGGTCATGGCCGCTGGCGAGCTGGCTGATCAGCCCGGCGAGGTGGTCGCCCACGTTGAGCATCAGCGCGATGAGGTCGCCGTTGAAGCGCACATCGCCGGCGCGTACCCGGTCGAGCACGCTTTCGGCGACGTGGGTGAATGCTACGATGGAGTCGAAGCCGAACAGACCTGCCGAGCCTTTGATGGTGTGCGCGGTGCGAAAGATCGCATTGATCCGCTCAGCGTCATCGGGCGCGTGTTCAATCTGCAGCAAGGCGTCTTCCATCTGCTGCAGCAGCTCTTGGCTTTCGGCGATGAAGGTGCCGATCACGCTGTCGAGGTTCATGCGCCGGCCTCCTCTATGGGCAGTTGCCCGGCCAGGCCGCTCAGGTGCAGCAGCTCGACAATGGGTGCGCTGGCGCCGATAAAGCGCAGGCTGATGTCCATCCGCTGCGCGTGCGCCTGGGTCGCCAGCAGCAGTTGCAGGCCGGCGCAGTCAAATTCTTCAACCTGGCTCAGGTCGATCTGCAGGGCAATTGCACCCTGCAGGGCGGCGGTCAGTTGCGGCTTAGTATCGGCGGCGGTGTAGATGCTCAGGGCGCCGTCGAGTGCCAGGTGACGGGTGTCGTCGGCGAGCGAAGTAGCAGACATGGCATCGCTCCTGGCCTAAGGCAGAATCAGTTTGGAGACGGCCGTCAGCATTTGTGCCGGCTGGAAGGGTTTGACGACCCAGGCCTTGGCGCCAGCGGCTTGGCCTTCGCCTTTTTTGCCGTCGCCCGCTTCAGTGGTCAGCATGATCACGGGGGTGAATTTGTAGTTGGGCAGTTGCTTGACGTTTTTCAGGAAGGTGATGCCGTCCATGTTCGGCATGTTCACGTCGCTGATGATCAGGTGAACCTTGCGCCCGTCGAGCTTGGTCAGCGCGTCTTTGCCGTCGACACCTTCAATGACGTCGTACCCGGCACCTTTTAGGGTCATGCCGACGACCTGGCGGATGGAGGCGGAGTCGTCGACGATGAGAATGGTCTTGGCCATGGTTTGTCCTCAGAAAAAAGTGATGTCGGCAGCGCTGCTGGCGGCGGGGGTGCTACGGCCATGGTGGATGGCGTGCTGTTCGGGGGTGGTGTAGGTGTGGGACAGGTCATCCAGCCAGTCGCGCGCGTCGATGTGCTGGGTGGTCTCGCCCAAGTGCAGGCCCAGCTTCTCGATGTCATCACGCATGTGGCCAAGCATCTGGCTGACCCGGTCCTGGAACTGCAGCGCCACCAGGACTTCGGAAATCTCGTCACCCACCGCCTGGTTCTGGGTGTGCAGCGCGTTGCCATGTGCGACCAGGCGAGTGACCCCGCTGCGGAAGTCTTCAATGACCTGGCGGATCACCTCACTGGCGTTACCCAGGGTGTTGGCATCGCGGCTGGCGTGCTCGTTGGAGACGTGCAGGGTGCGTTCAATGGCGGAGCTGACGGTTTCGATGGTCTCGCCGATGCGCCTGCCGGTTTCTTCCGAAAGCGTGGAAAGCTTGCGTACTTCGTCGGCGACCACGGCAAAACCGCGCCCAGCTTCGCCGGCCCGCGCGGCTTCGATGGCGGCGTTCAGTGCGAGCAGGTTGGTTTGCTTGGCGACGTCGCCGACGTCCTTGGCCATGGCCCTGAGCTGAGCGGTGTGGCTGTTGAGGCTGATTACCTCGGCGAGCAGGGTTTCTTTGCTGGTGAGCGCCTGGCGCAGCTGGCTGACGATGTCCTCCAGCTCGCGCTCACTGCTGGCCAGCAGGTTGAGCAGGGTGTCATTGTCGTGTTGCGCGCCGGTGCCCACTGCCGCGCTGATGCGCTGCGCCAGGTGGGTGAAACGCTCGCTGAGGGCGTCGATGGCTGTCTGGGTGTGCTGACGGGCGGCGTCGATCTGCTGCGACCAGATCGGGGTAATGGTGCGGCAGAGTTCGGGGAGGCCTGCGACGTGGCGTGCGGCCTCTTCGGCCTGACCGTGCTCGACGCCCTGCTGCTGCGCCTGCAGCAGCGCGGTGGCCTGGATGTCGGCGGCGTGGCGCTGACACAGGTAAACCAGTGCGCCCGGCAGCAGTGCGCTGGCCAGCCAATACGTGGAGGGCATTTGTGCGGCGAGCCCGAGCAACACGAAGCAGCTGAGGCTCGAGAGGGCCGTTGGAAGCCAAAGGGCTGAAGAGGTCGGATTGGTCACGTGCGCGCTCCATTGGACACCAGGGCCGCGCATGCCGGGCTGCGGGGCTGCGGGGCTGGTGTCAGAATGGAGTCAGGCGGCGGGCTGAACTATCGGAGGATTCCGATGATGGCGTCGGGACATTCTGCTTTTTTGTAAGGTTTTCCCTACTCGGTCAGGCCCTGGGCCATGGCGTACTTGATGATTTCGGCGTTGCAGCTGAAGCCCATTTTTTCCATCAGGCGGGCCTTGTGGGTGCTGACGGTCTTATTGCTGATCACCAGGTGCTCGGCGATCTGGTTGACGCTCAGGCCTTGGGCGAGCATACGCAGGATCTGGTATTCGCGGTCCGAGAGGTCCTTGAGGGTGCTCTCGCCGGTTGAGGTGCTGGCAAAGGCGAGTTGTTCGGCGATGCGTGGGTCTAGGTAGCGTCCGCCGGCCGCCGTGCGGTGGATCACCGCGAGCAGGGTTTCCGGGTTGTGATCCTTGGTCAGGTAGCCAGCCGCACCGGCCTTGAGTGCGCGCTGGGCGATCTGCGGTTCGTTGTGCATGCTCAGCACCAGAATAGGCAGCTTGGCGTGATGGGTACGTATGCGGGCGATCAGGTCTTCGCCGCTCAGGCCAGGCATGCTCATGTCCAGCAGCAGCAGGTCGACCGCTTTGTCGCGCAGCCGCTCGAGCACCTGGCTGCCGTTCTCCGCCTCCGCGACGACTTGCAGGTGTCGATCGAATTCGATCAGTTGTTTGAGCCCGCCCCGCATGATGGCGTGGTCGTCAGCGATGAGAATACGGATCACGGTGCCTCCTCGGGGGGCGTAGCGGGAAAGGTGGCTTGCACGGTGGTGCCTTGTCCCGGGTGGCTGAAAATCACGACTTCGCCGCCCAGGCTGATCCCCCGTTCGCGCATGCCCGCTAGGCCTAATGAGCGGTTATTGACCAGGTCAGTGTCGAACCCGCGTCCGTTATCGGTGATGTCCAGCCGATAGACATCATCGAGTTGCTCAAGGCTGACCTGGGCTCGGCTGGCGCCGGAATGCCTGGCAATGTTGTTGAGGGCTTCCTGGACCACGCGGAAGGCTTTCGTCGCCTGTTCGTCGCTAAGCCGTGGCTCGCCGGTATGGGTGGTGAAATCGCAGTGGATTTGGCTGTGCTGGCGGAACTCGCCAATCAGCCACTCCAGCGCCGGGTACAACCCCATATTAAGCGCGGCGGGGCGCAGGCTGGTGGCGATGGAGCGGACCACCTGGATGGTGCGATCGCACAGGCCCATCAGGTGCAACACTTTATCGTTCAGACCAGGAGCCTGCTCGCCGAACTGCAAGCGCAGCATTGAGATGCCCATGCGCAGGGCAGTGAGGTGCTGGCCCAGTTCGTCATGGATTTCCTGGGCGATCAGTTTGCGCTCTTCCTCGCGAGCCGATTCGCGTCGGCTGGTCAGCTCACGCAATTGCTGGTTACTTTCCGAGAGGCGCCGCTCGGTCTTGCGGATGCCGGTGATGTCGCGGGCCATCGACAGCACGCTATTCACCTCGCCGTCGGGGTTGAGTTCCGGGACCAGTTGCACGAGGTAATGATGTTGCTGGTCGGGCGGGCCGTCGATGCCGTGGATCAGTTCCTGCTCGATTGAGGTGGCGCTGTTGGCCACCTCGCGCACCATGTCAGCGAGGATGTCGACTTGCGAATTGTCGCCGAAGGCCTCCCGTGCCGGACGGCCCCGGGCCTCGACCAGTGGTAGCTGGCAGAGCGCTTCCAGCGCCGGGTTGGCATAGATCAAGCGAAAGTCTGGGGTGAGCCGGCCAATTGCATCGTGGGTGTTTTCAATCAGCACACGGAACTGGCGCTCGCTCTGAAGCAGGGTTGCTGCCATGCGTTGCTGGTCAGTGACATCGTGAATAAGCGCCAGGCTGTAGTCTCGTCGGTCATAGAGAAACCGGTTGAACTGGACCGAGACGTGGTGATGGCTGTTGTCCGCCGGATGGACCAGGTCCAGAGAGAGCGCGTGCCGCCTGTCGATGACATCGTGCAGCTCCTCGTCACTGTGCCGGGCGAGCGGGGCCAATGCCTGGCCAATGGCCTGGCCCAGCAAGTACGGCCTGGCTTGACCGAGCAGGCGGCTGGCGGCCTCGTTGATGTAACGGATGCAGAGCTGATCATCCAGTAACAGCACGCCGTCCGTGATGTAGTCCAGGGCAAAGCTGAGCAGGTAGATCTGTTCGGCGCGTTCCTGGGTGGTGCGGGGCAGCTCCACGCGAATCAGGTAATGGCTGGTGGGGCTGTCGCCGGTCGACACGGGGCAGAGGCTGAGCCGGGACCACAGATAATCGTCCTCGCCGCGCTGGAGGCGGACCTCTCCGCAGGGCGTATCCGCTTGCTTACGCCTCGCCTGCTCGCGGGCATAGCGACAGACGCCACGGTCCTGCGGGTGCAGCAGGTCTTCCAAGGTCATCCCCAGCAGCGCCTGCGACGAACACTGAAGCAGCTGCGCCAGTGCCGTATTGATGTGCTGCAGTCGTCCGTTCGAGTCGATCAGCGCCATGCCCAGTGGCGCTGATTCGAAGACCTTGCTGAACAGTGCCTCGTCCTGTGTGCAATCGCTCACGCTCACCCCCTTGGCCCAAGCTTGTCCAGTATGGGTCAAGTTGTGTGAGGCTGCTGGATCAGCTGTTGGGCAGCAGACGCACCGTCAGACTCTTGATGTAACGGGTCTCGGCGATTGCCGGGTGCACCGGGTGGTCTGGGCCTTGAGCGCCGCGTTCGAGCAGCTGGATATTGCGGTCCAGATGGCGCGCGCTGGTCAGCAGAATGTTCTGCAGGTTGTCTTCTTCCAGGTGCATGGAGCAGCTGGCGCTGATCAGGATGCCGTCCTTGTTGAGCAAGCGCATCGCCTGTTCATTAAGACGGCGATACGCACCTTCACCGTTCTTCTGGTCTTTCTTGCGTTTGATAAAGGCGGGTGGGTCGGCGACGATCACGTCGAAGCGCTCTTCCGAGGCCTTGAGCTGTTTCAGCGCCTCGAACACATCGCCTTCGACGCAGGCAACCTGGTCGGTCAAACCATTCAGTGCAGCGTTGCGCTCCACGCCGTCGAGGGCGAAACCTGAGGCGTCCACGCACATCACGTCGCTAGCACCGAAGGCCGCAGCCTGCACGCCCCAGCCGCCGATATAGCTGAACAGGTCGAGTACGCGCTTGCCTTTGACGTAAGGCGCCAGGCGCGCGCGGTTCATGCGGTGGTCGTAGAACCAGCCGGTCTTCTGCCCTTCGATCACTGGCGCTTCAAACTTCACACCGTTCTCTTCCAGGGCAACCCATTCTGGCACCACGCCGAATGGGGTTTCCACATAACGCGCGAGGCCTTCGGCATCGCGGGCAGCGGAGTCGTTCTTGAGCAGGATGCCGCTGGGTTTGCACACCTGGATCAGGGCGGCGAGCACGTCGTCCTTGTGGCGTTCCATGGTGGCGGAAGCCAGTTGCACCACCAGAATGTCAAAGAAACGGTCGACTACCAGGCCCGGCAGCAGATCGGAATCGCCGTACACCAGGCGGTAGCAGGGTTTATCGAACAGCCGCTCACGCAGCGACAGGGCGACGTTCAGGCGATGCACCAGCAGGGATTTGTCCAACACGTGCTTGACGTCACGCGACAGCAGGCGCGCGCAGATGAGGTTGTTCGGGCTCATTGCGACAATACCCAGCGGCTTACCACCTGCGGCTTCGAGCACGGCTTGATCGCCAGCGGCAAAACCGCTCAACGGCGTGGCGGCAACGTCAATTTCGTTGCTGTACACCCACAAATGGCCGGCGCGCAGGCGTCGATCGGCGTTGGCTTTCAGGCGCAGGCTGGGCATGGACATGCTGGGAACTCCGAAAAAAGAGCGGAATTATAGCGGGTTGCGCTGCCTTAGGTCGGTTACAAAAGTCGTCTGTGGAAGTGTTGTGGGTTTAGCTAGACTGTCTACTACCTCTCATACCGGTTGTGTCCGTCATGTCTCAAGAGCTCTCCGCCGAATATATCCAGCAGGTGCTGCAGGGCATCAGCGTGCCACCGCAGCCGCAGATCATGGTGGACTTGCAGATGGAGCAGGTGATGCCGAACCCGGATCTGCGGACGATCGCCAAATTGATCAGCCACGACCCGGGGCTGTCCGGTGCGCTACTGAAATTGGTGAACTCACCGTTCTTCGGCCTGACCAATCGCATTGCCTCGATTCAGCAGGCGGTCAACCTGCTGGGCTGCAACACGGTGATCAACCTGATCAACGCTCAGTCGATCCGTGGTGAGTTGACGGATGAGGCCATCGTCACCCTCAACCGGTTCTGGGACACCGCTCAGGATGTGGCCATGACTTGCCTGACGCTGGCCAAGCGCATCGGTTATCACTCCCCCGATGAGGCCTACACCCTCGGCTTGTTCCACAACTGTGGCATCCCGCTGATGATCAAGCGCTTCCCCAATTACATGACCGTACTTGAAGAAGCCTATGCCAGTGCGACCGATGAGCGCCGTGTGGTGGATACCGAGAACCGCCTGCTGAACACCAACCATGCGGTAGTGGGGTACTTCACGGCGAAATCATGGAACTTGCCGCTGCACCTGTGCGAAGCCATTGCCAGTCACCACAATGCGCTGGCAATTTTCACAGAAGACTCCAGTCGGGATGCGCAGCTGAAAACCCTGTTGGCGATTCTCAAAATGGCCGAGCACATTTGCTCGAGCTATCGCGTCTTGGGTAACCAGCCCGATGATTTTGAATGGCAGAGCATCGAACAGCTGGTGCTGGAATATGTCGGGTTGTCGGAGTATGACTTCGAGAACCTGCGCGAGAGCATCCGTGACATGGGTGCAAGCTAGCCCGGGCTGCCTGACTCGTCGCTTTTACCCATTCCTGCTAAGGTGAGCGCCCGTTTTTCGGCTCACCTGACGATCTGCCATGCCCGAACTTCCAGAAGTAGAAACCACCCGCCGTGGCATCGCTCCCTACCTTGAGGGCAAGCGTGTCAGTCGTGTCATCGTGCGCGAGCGGCGCTTGCGCTGGCCGATTCCCGAAGATTTGGATATCCAGCTGTCCGGGCAACGCATCGAGTGTGTCGAGCGGCGTGCCAAGTACCTGCTGATCAAGGCTGAAACCGGGAGTTTGATCAGCCACCTGGGTATGTCTGGCAGTCTGCGTCTGGTCGAAGTGGGCCTGCCGGCGGCTAAGCATGAGCATGTGGATATCGAACTGGAGTCCGGTTTGGCCTTGCGCTACACCGATCCTCGGCGCTTCGGCGCGTTGCTGTGGAGCAGTGATCCGCGGAGCCATGTGCTGCTCAGCAAGCTAGGCCCCGAGCCGCTGACGGACCTGTTCGATGGCGAGCGATTGTTTCAGTTGTCCCGTGGTCGTGCCATGGCCGTCAAACCCTTCATCATGGACAACGCGGTGGTGGTGGGCGTTGGCAATATCTATGCGAGCGAGGCGCTGTTTGCTGCGGGCATCGACCCGCGCCGTGAGGCAGGCTCAGTGTCGCGGGCGCGTTATCTGAAACTGGCGGATGAGATCAAACGCATCCTCGCGTATGCCATCGAGCGCGGTGGTACCACGCTACGCGATTTTGTCGGTGGTGATGGACAACCCGGTTATTTTCAGCAGGAGCTGTTTGTGTACGGGCGTGGCGGTGAGTTTTGCAAGACCTGTGGTAGCACGTTACGTGAAGTCAAGCTGGGCCAGCGCGCCAGCGTGTATTGTCCGCGCTGCCAACGCTAAGACTTTTTTGCCAGGTTAACTTTGGCCGCTGGCACCTGTGTTTGAGCTGAACAACACAACAATAAGAATGACCGAGGTAATGATGTCCGGTAACTATTTACCCCGTAACCCTCTGGCCGAGTGGGTCGGGCGTCTGGCGCTGAAACTGATGGGGTGGCGCATCGAAGGTGAACTGCCGAAGCTCGATAAATTTGTGGTGATCGGCGCGCACCATACGTCCAATTGGGACTTTGTGATCTTTATCGCAGTGAAGTTTGTGCTGCGTCTGAATGCCCGTTGGTTTGGCAAGCACACGATCTTTCGTTGGCCTTTTGGTGGATTGATGCGGTTGTGGGGCGGCATTGCCATTCGCCGTGAGCGTCAGGGCAATACGGTCGAGCAGGCGGTGCGCGCCTTTAGCGAGCATCAGCAATTTATGCTAATCCTTTCACCCGAAGGTACGCGCAAAAAGGTTGAGCGATGGAAGATGGGCTTTTACCACATCGCCCTCGGCGCTTGTGTACCGATTGTGCTCGGGGCGTTGGACTATCAAAATCGCCGCGTCTTTATTGGTCCGACTTTTGTGCCGAGCGGGGATGAAGCAGCCGATCTCGAGAGAATACTGGCGTTTTATCGGCCCTTTATTCCGAAAAAACCTGAATATGCCTTTTATGGCGATTGACGGCCGTCACGCTGACAATTGCCAATGCACTGTTATAGTTAGTCTCACCGCCTCCTAATAGCTGAAGGATCGCCCCATGAAACTGTTCCGCTCAACCGCTGCTGCTCTGGCGCTGACCACTGGCCTGCTGGCGCTGCCGGCTTATGCTGACGCTGCGCAGCAGAATACAAGCGGCGACCCTCTTTATACGGCTAACGCACCCAAAGCGTTTTCGATGATTGGCGATCTGCTGATTGCCCGGCCATTGCTGATTGGCGCAACTGCCATCGGTGCTGTGGCATTCGTGGTGAGCCTGCCGTTCACGGCCGCTGGTGGCAATATTGGCGAAGCCGGCCATGCTCTGGTCGTTGAACCAGGTAAAGAAGCTTTTGTACGTTGCCTGGGTTGCACGACTAGCGGCTATAAGCAGAACTGATAGTTTTCGCTGCTTCTGGGCTGTCGCGGTGTTTGGTTTGGCAGCCCGGTTTGGTTTTCATCTGGCATATCAGTGATTCGCATTACTGCGGCACGACTGGTGTGGCCACCGCATTACCTATCCCTCGTGGATCGCTCGCTACTTCAACCTTCCCGCCCTGTTTGCTCCACAGCAGTACCTGTTGATTGCCGTACTGCCTGCCTGTGGATTTCAATTGATGCCCGAGCGTTTCTAGTGCCGTGGTTTCTGCTGTGCTGAAGGCGTTTGGCTCATGTTCGATGAGGTCTGGGCGGAACTGGTGGTGGAAGCGCACAGCTGCCGGCCACTGTTCAATCGGCTGATGATCCAGGTACTCCAGCATGGCTAACAAAACCATGCTGGGAATTCGGCTGCCGCCTGGCGTGCCGAAGCTGGCGAAATCCTCGGTACTTTCGATAAAACTTGGGCTCATGCTCGATAACGGCCGTTTGCCGGCGGCGATGCTGTTGGCCTGGCTACCGCGCAGGCCGTAGGCATTGCTGCCTTGGACGTCGGCGGCAAAGTCATCCATCTCGTTGTTCAACAATACGCCGGTTCCGGGCGCGGTGAAGGCTGCGCCAAAAGGCAGGTTGACCGATAGGGTGGCAGCCACGGCATTGCCTTCAGTGTCGAGCACCGAGAAGTGGGTGGTGTGGTCGCCTTCATGCCAGGCGTTGCTGGGCAGTAGGTAGTCACTTGGGGTAGCGCGTTGCGGGTTGATGCTGCTGACCAGCTGCTTTAGGTAAGCAGGTGCCAGCAAGTGCTGCGTCGGGTTATCAACAAAGTCCGGGTCACCCAGCAGGCCGCGATCCCGATAGGCGCGGCGCAGTACTTCGACGATCAGGTGTGTGCGTTGCACGCGGTCGGTTGTCTGCCAGGGCAGCTGCTGCAGCATCAGCAGGCTTTGTCCTAGGGCGATGCCACCGGCAGAAGGCGGAGGTGCGCTGATCAGTTCGCGGCCCTGATTCAATGAGACACGCAGGGGGTGGCGTTCAACGATGCGATAGTCGGCCAGGTCCTTGAGCGTCCAGATGCCACCCGCATCCCTTACGGCCTTGACCAGCTGCTCCGCGACCGTGCCGGCGTAGAAGCCTGGACGGCCCTGGCTGCCGAGCTGTTCGAGGGTGCGCGCCAGCTCCGGTTGGCGCAGCAGGTCGAATTCGTCAGGTATTTCGCCTTTGTCGAGGAAGATCCGCGCTGTTTCCCCGTCCTGGCGCATGGCCTCGATGCGCCAGCCCGCGCGTTCGCGATAGACCCGGTCGATGCTGACGCCGCTGCTGGCCAGTCGGATTGCCGGGGCCAGTGAATCGCGCAATGGCAGACGGCCGAAGCGCTCGGCCAGTTCGACCAGTGCGGCCGGCAGACCGGGGATAGCAGCAGCCAGTGCGCCATTCAGCGAAAGGTCTTTGCGGATTTCCCCGTCGACCCGGTACAGATCGGCGTGGGCCGCTTGCGGGGCGCGTTCGCGAGCATCGAGAAAGCGGTAGGTAGGCGATTCCCCGGCTTCGCGCAGCAGAAAGAAACCGCCTCCACCCAGGCCCGAGCCGTAAGGTTCAACTACCGCCAGGGCGGCGCTGATGGCCACCGCTGCGTCAAAAGCATTGCCCCCCAGGGCCAAGGTTTCTTGCCCGGCCACGGTGGCGGCAGGGTGTGCGCTGGCAATGGCGATATGTTGAGGCTGAGCGGCGGCCTGCAGCTCAAAGGCACACAGTAAGGCAAGCGCACCGAGCAGAGGGCGCCAGGGGAGCAGGCCGCGGATCAGGCGGCCGGTCTTCATGCTTTACCGGTAATGATCAGGTACTTCTGCATCAACTCATCCTTGCTCTCGACGTTGTTCTCATCGAGCGGGATGCAATCGACTGGGCAGACCTGCTGGCATTGGGGTTCGTCGTAGTGGCCGACGCATTCGGTGCACAGGTTGGGGTCGATCTCGTAGATTTCCTCACCCTGGGAGATCGCCGCATTCGGGCATTCGGGTTCGCAGACGTCGCAGTTGATGCAGTCGTCGGTGATGATCAAGGACATGACAGAACAACTCCTGCTGCAGCCCGCAGGCGCAGCCTAGATGTGTGCAGGAAGACTATGAGAGGAATTGTGCCGCATCAGGGCCGCGCATGCACGCGCCTTGCCCACGATCTGGAGTGCGCCACCCTAGTTGGATAACAACAGCGTTTCAGTCGTGAACAGAGGCTTCAGTGGTCAGCGCTTGAAGCGTTCAGTCAGCGCGGCAGCCACGGCTGGGTGCACGAAGTTGGTGATATCACCGCCCAGCGCGGCTATTTCGCGCACCAGGGTCGAGGAGATAAATGAGTACTTCTCCGACGGCGTAAGGAACAGGCTTTCCACATTGGGGGCCAGTTGGCGGTTCATGTTGGCCAGCTGGAACTCGTATTCGAAGTCGGAGACCGCGCGCAGGCCACGCAGGAATACATTCGCGCCCTGTTCCTTGGCGAAGTGTGCCAGAAGAGTAGAAAACCCCACGACCTCAACGTTCGGCAGGTGCTTGGTGACTTCGCGTGCCAGCTCAACGCGTTGCTCCAAGCTGAACAGTGGGTTCTTCTTCGGGCTGGCCGCGACCGCAATGATCACGCTGTCGAACAGCCGTGCGGCACGCTCGACCAGGTCGCCGTGCCCCTTGGTGATGGGGTCGAAGGTGCCTGGGTATAACACTCGATTCATCGTGACGTCCTGGCGGGTCCGTTGGGGAGTCGGATGGTAGCGCAGCGTTTCCCCGTGGCCAAGTCAGGTGCCACCGATCCAGGCGATTCACGGGCCGACAAGGGCCCGTGAATACCTCGCTATCAGGCGGACTTGAGGCGTTCGGCGAGTTTGCTCGCAAGCTTGGCGGTCAGCCCATAGACCGACAGTTGCGGGTTGGCGCCGATACTGGTGGGGAACAGCGAGCCGTCATGGATCGACAGGTTGCTCAGCTGGTGGTGGCGGCCCAGGCTGTCGGTGACGGCCAGCTGCGGGTCTTCACCCATGGCGCAACCGCCCATCACGTGGGCGCTGCCCAGGCGGGTACGGTACAGCTCCAGGCTGAGGTTATCGATCAGGCTCTTGGCTTCGGTCAGGGTTTTCACGTAACCGGCATCGGCATGCAGCGGCAGCACTGCCTTGGCTCCAGCGGCGAACTGGATTTCGGCCATGGTATGGAAGGCGCGGCGTACACCATCCCAGGTGTAGTCGGTCATTTGGTAGTCGAGCACCGGGCTGCCGTCACCGCGCAGTTCCACGCGGCCTTCGGCACTCTCCGGGTGGAAGCCGTCGCGCAGCAGGGCGAGCATCACGTTGGTGTTGGGCAGCTGTTCCATGCGCATGGCATTGTCGATGCCGAAGCGCCCGAGCAGGGTCGCTGTGAGCGCCGGTTGCAGCGGTGGTACTTCGAGCTTGTAGGAGAGGCGCCCGGCCGTGCCGTCGTCCCACTGGAAATGGTCGGAGTAGATCGACTGCGGTGCGCCGTAGAACGGGTTGATCACCTGCTCGAACAAGGCTGCAGAGAAGTTCACCAGGTGCAGGTAAGTGCGTTTGCCGGTGCGCTGATGCGGGTCTGGCGCATTCGAGCGCAGCAGCAAGCCAGGGGTGTTGATGCCGCCGCCCGACAAGACATAGTGCTTGGCTTTGACTGTGATTTTGCGGCCATTGGGCGCGACGCTGCGCTCGTCCATGCCGAGGCACTCGATCCCGGTAACGTGATCGCCGTCGATCAGTAATTTATCGGCGCGGGCGAGATAGAGCAGCTCGCCGCCCTTTTCCAGGGTGGCGGGGATGGTGGTGACCAGCATCGATTGCTTGGCATTGGTCGGGCAGCCCATGCCGCAGTAGCCGAGGTTCCAGCAGCCGCGTACGTTGCGCGGTATGACTTTCCACTCATAGCCCAACTTTTCACAGCCACTGCTGATCACTGCGTTATTGGCATTTGGCGGTACAGCCCAGGGCGCTACACCGAGGCGCTGCTCCATTTGCTCGAACCAAGGCGCCATTTCTTCAGGGCTATGGCCTTTGACGCCATGTTCCGTGGCCCAGTGTTCCAGCGTTTGGGCAGGGGTGCGGAAGCTCGAGGTCCAGTTTATCAGCGTGGTGCCGCCCACAGCGCGGCCTTGCATGATGGTGATGGCGCCGTCCTTGCTCATGCGGCCGATGCCTTCCTGATAGAGGCTGGCGTAGGCTTTGTCTTCGAGCATCTTGAAGTCGTCGCTGGTCTTCAGCGGGCCTTCTTCAATCAACAGCACTTTGAATCCGGCAGCGCTGAGAATCTCCGCTGTGGTACCGCCACCGGCTCCGCTACCAACGATGGCCACGTCGGCGTCCAGGGTCAGGTCGTTGTCCAGCCGTGAGCCGTTGTAGGTTTTCCAACCACGGGCCAAGCCTTCTTTGAAACTGTCGGGTACAGGCATTTAGGGTGCTCTCAGGCGAATTCTTATTAGAGATGCCGCAAGTTCAAACTGTCGGTGGGCCGGGGTAGCCGCAATGCGCCCATGACTCTGGGCGGCTGTACCAGCTCATCATCACCAGTTGCAGCAGCGACGCGTGGCCCATTTTCAGCAGGCCGATGGAGCTGTTCTGCCAGCGGTCGAGGAAGGCCTGTACATCGGCGCTTGAGGCGTTCTCCCAGCTACCCCAAATCCCGGTAAGCGGGCCGCGGGTGATCGGCAGTGCCAGTACATCGAACAGCTGCACGGTCAATTTGAGCAGTTCCGGTGATAGGTGGTTCAGGCTGTAATCAAGGTTCGCGAGGGTGTTTGATACTGCTTGCGGCAGCTGTTCCGTGGTTACGGCGCCGGCCAGCATCACCGGGATCAAGGCGTTCAGGAAGGCCAGGTCAGACTCGCGGATCACCGCAAAACCGGCTTTTGGCGTGCTGGCTGAACAGCCGCTCAGGCTGGCAGTCAGTCCCGCTGTGGCAAGCAGAGCTGAGCCCATCAAGCCAACCTTAAGCAGGCTGCGTCGGCTCAGGTTGGGCGTTTCAAGGGTGGTGTCAGGCATTATTGTTTTCACCGAGCAGGCCATGGCCCTGAGTAACCAGGGCGCGATGGAGTTAGCGAACGAAGAATTTGTACACCAGCTTCTGGATCGACTTGCCGTAAGGCGGGTAGATCATCTTGGCGGCGTTGAAGCGCTGTTTGATAAACACGCCCTTGGCCTTGCTGAAGGTGAGAAAGCCTTCATGGCCGTGGTAGTGACCCATGCCTGATGGGCCGACGCCGCCGAAGGGCATGTCATCCTGCGCCACGTGCAACAAGGTGTCGTTGATGCATACGCCGCCCGAGTGGGTTTCAAGCAGCACGCGCTGTTGCTCGCCCTTGTCATAGCCGAAGTAGTAGAGCGCCAGCGGTCGGTCGCGCTCGTTGATAAAGCTGAACGCGTCGTCCAGCTTGTCGTAGGGGATGATCGGCAGCAGCGGGCCGAAGATCTCGTCCTGCATGACCTTCATGTCATCCGTTACGTTCAGCAATACGGCATAGGGCATGCGTCGGCCCTGAGCTGCGGGATAAAGCGGAACAATGGTTGCGCCCTTGCCTTCGGCGTCCTGCAGGTAGCTATTCAGGCGTTGCTGCTGGCGCTCGTTAATAATCGCGGTGTAGTCGGGGTTGTCGGCAAGTGTTGGGTAGAAGCTCTGCACGGCATTGCGATAGGCCTCGACAAAGCCCTCCACGCGGTCTTTCGGTACCAACACATAATCCGGGGCCACGCAGGTCTGGCCGGCGTTCATAGTTTTGCCGAAGGCGATGCGCTCGGCAGCGTCACTCAGCGGCACATCAGCACTGACGATGGCAGGCGATTTACCGCCCAGTTCCAGCGTCACAGGGGTCAGGTTGTCAGCGGCGGCGCGCATTACGTGCTTGCCGATGCTGGTGGCGCCGGTGAACAGCAGGTGATCAAAGGGCAGCTTGGAGAAGGCCATGCCGACTTCCGCTTCGCCCAGCACCACGGTGACTAGGTCTTCGGGGAACACCTTGGCCAAAAGGTCTTTGACCAGTTGCGAGGTGGCGGGTGTCGACTCGCTCATCTTGATCATCACCCGGTTACCGGCCGACAGCGCGCCAACCAGCGGCCCGATAGCGAGGAACAGCGGGTAGTTCCACGGCACGATCACACCAACCACGCCTAGTGGCTGGTAGATGACCTTGGCGGCTGCCGGCATAAACTGCATGCCGACGCTGCGGCGTGAAGGCTTCATCCATTTCTTGATGCGTCTAGTCGCGTAGTGAATGCCATGCAGGCTAGGCATCAGCTCGGCGAGCAGGGTTTCGTCAGCGCTGCGGTTGCTGAAATCCTGGGAGATAGCACGGATCAGCGCATCACGTTCGTTGCTGAGCAGGTCGCGCAACACGTTGAGCCACTGGATGCGCTGCTCGGCCGAAGGCATCGGGTTGGCCTTGAACGCCTCACGCTGCCGGGCAAAGCTGTTCTCCAGCTGACTGAGCTGTTGTTGGCTGTTGTGCAGGCTTTGTTCAAGGTAAGCGACGTCGGCGACCATGGTATTGCTCCTCGGCATTCCAGCAGTGCAGTGCGTCAGAGGGTCTGAGCCGCTGCAGAAAAGGTATGCTGGATTTTTAGAGCAATTGCTCTAATCTGTCAAATAGGATGCCGGGGTCAGTCGACGGACGCAGCCCATCGAACAGTTGGTGCCGTATGCCCGTTGGTGTGCGGGTAACACTTTGGCTGTTTCTGCGTGTACCTTTGCCGGGCTTTTGAGTCGAGATCGAGCCGCTATGTCCGTCCCACTGAAAACCCGCGAACGCATCATTCAGGAAAGCCTGGCGCTGTTTAATGCGCAGGGTGAGCGCAGTGTCACCACCAACCATATCGCGGCGCACCTGGGGATTTCGCCGGGTAACCTGTACTACCACTTCCGTAACAAGCAGGCGATCATCGCCGAGTTGTTTGCCCTCTATGAAAGTCAGGTAGATACCTTTCTGCGCCGTCCTGAAGGCCGTGCGCTGACGGTGCAGGACAAGACCTTTTACCTCGAAGCGCTGTTGGCGGCGATGTGGCATTACCGCTTTCTGCACCGCGACCTAGAGCACCTGCTCGACTGCGACCCTGAGCTGGCTGAACGTTACAAGCTGTTCTCGCAGCGCTGCCTACAGCGCGCGCAGGGTATTTATCAGGGCTTTGTCGAGGCCGGCATCCTGCTCATGGATGCGGCGCAAATCGAGGCGCTGACCCTCAACAGCTGGATCATCATGACCTCCTGGGTGCGCTTTCTCTGCACCACCCGCGGCAATCCTGGCGACCTAAGCCAGGAGATGCTGCGTCGAGGTATCTATCAGGTATTGGCGCTGGAAGGTGGCTATATAGCGCCGCAGGCGCGTGATGCCGTAGAGGCTCTTTACTCCAAGTTGTATGTGCCGTTGCAGCGAGTAGTGAGTTGATTTATTGATGCGGGGCTGGTGGTTTGCGCGTTTTATTAGAAATGAGAGTCTTTGCTGGCGATGCGTCGTCGGGGGCGCTGGTGCTCGGCCGGCTTGAGTGTAAATTTAAAGTTATTTGAGTGTTTTAGGTTTTAGGTTTTAGTGAATTAAAACTTATATTGGTTTTATAGTTTATGAGTGGTTTGTCTTTGCTATAAGTTTGGCGTCATTTGTATGGCGTTGGTGTATTAACTTGCGCTGCTTGTATCTGTTGTGAATAATGGCCATGTATTTTATTGCGCTCTATTATATTTGGGTGCTTTTAAGGTTAACCAAGGTCGGTTTTAGTTAATTCGTATGGCTATTAGATTTAACCGTTTTTGGAGTCGCCAGCTGCTTAATGTTTTGAGCGCTTGGGTGGCCTGCTCAGGCTGTATTTCTTCTGCTTATGCGTCCTCTGATGTGCCGCAAAGTGTCGCGTTCTGGTACGCCGCCAATCCGCCATTTAGCGAGCTTGCTCAGTTCGACTGGAGCGTGCTCGAGCCCGAGCACGTCCAGAAAAAAGATGTGGAGCTGCTGAGGGCTCAGGGCAGTCAGCCGTTTGCCTACTTATCCGTTGGTGAGTTTCACGGCGACTTGGCCGTGGTCGGTGAGGGTGCGCAGGCGTCGACTGAAAAGAATGTGCGCAACCAAGCCTGGAATAGCCAGGTGATGCGTTTGACATCCCAGGTGTGGCGGGCGCATTTGCTAAAGCGCGCGGCTGAGCTTCGCGCCGCAGGGTATTCAGGCCTGTTCCTCGACACCCTCGATAGCTTTCAGTTGCTCCCTGAAGATGAACGAGAGGCTCAGCGCCTTGCCCTGCGAGATTTTCTTGCTGAGTTGCACCGTCGCGAACCTAGCTTGAAGCTGTTTTTCAATCGCGGCTTTGAGGTGTTGCCCGAGTTGCCGGGTGTTGCTGCTGCCGTGGCGGTTGAGTCAATTCATGCCGGCTGGGATGCTTCAAGGCGCTCATACCGCGTCGTGCCTCAGGATGATCGTGATTGGCTTGAGTTACACCTGCAGCCATTGCGCGCTCAGGGTATACCGCTCGTTGCAATTGATTATTTGCCGCCAGAGCGTCGCGATGAGGCTCGCGAGCTGGCGTGGAAGCTGCAGTCTGAGGGCTTTATTCCTTATGTCACCCTGCCTGGCCTGAATTACCTGGGGGTCAGCTCGATCGAGGTGCAGCCGCGTCGAATTGCGTTGATCTATGATCCCCGTGAAGGGCCTATGGAGGACAATCCAGGCCATATCTCGTTGGGTGGATTACTCGAGTACCTGGGTTATAGGGTGGATTACCTGCCCGCAGATGCATTGCCTGTCGGGCCAATGAGTGGGTTGTATGCAGGCGTTATTACCTGGATGACCAGTGGCTCGCCCGCCAATGCCCAGGCCTTTAATCAGTGGCTCATTGCACGCATGGACGAGCATATCCCCCTGGCGATTTTTGCGGGGTTGCCGACTGAGAACGATGGCGTACTCAAACGCCTGGGGCTGCGCTTCATGTCTGCGCCCTTGAGCGGAACGGCGGAAGTGGTCGAGCACGATGCTAAATTGTTGGGTAGCTTCGAGGCGCCGCTGGTTGCGCGCAGCCGCGATTTGCCTGCGTTGACTGTGCTTGATGGGGATACTCAGCCAGTGCTGGCGCTGAAGGGGCGTGAGCCAGGTGTTTACACGCCCGTTGCTCTCGGGGTGTGGGGCGGGATTGCACTGTCACCTTATGTGTTCGAAGAGGCGCAGGGGCAACGCCGTTGGATTCTCGACCCCTTTGCCTTCTTGCAGCGTGCATTGCAATTGCAGGTCATGCCCAGGCCCGATGCCACCACTGAGAATGGTCGCCGCATCGCCACTGTGCACATTGATGGTGATGGGTTCGTCTCTCGCGCCGAGATCCCCGGTACGCCTTATTCCGGCGTTGCCGTCCTCAAGGAGTTCATCCGGCCCAATCCCTTTTTGACTTCTGTTTCGGTGATTGAGGGCGAGGTCGGGCCGCGGGGGAAGTACCCTCACCTTGCTCGTGAGCTTGAGCCGGTTGCTCGCGAAATCCTGGCTGACGACAAAGTAGAGGTGGCTACACACACCTTTAGCCATCCTTTTTTCTGGCAACCTGAGTTGGCCGCAAAGCGTGAGGGCTTCAACCCGGAATATGGCTACATGATGGCGATTCCGGGGTATGACAAGCTGGATTTCACGCGTGAAATTGTCGGGTCTCGGGACTACATCAATCAGCGCCTCACCACGGCTAAAAAACCAGTGAAAATGGTGTTCTGGTCGGGTGATGCCATGCCGGATGCTGCCACCATCAAGCTGGCTTACGACAGCGGCTTGGCCAACGTCAATGGCGGCAATACGGCATTGACCAATGCCTACCCATCGCTCACAGGTCTCTATCCGCTGATTCGGCCGACTGCGGGGGGGCTTCACTACTACGCGCCGGTGATTAACGAGAACGTCTACACCAACTTGTGGACAGGTCCGTATTACGGTTTCCGCGGGGTGATGGAAACCTTCGCGCTGACCGATAAACCACGCAGACTGCGCGGGCTTCACCTTTACTACCACTTCTACTCAGGCACTAAACAAGCCTCCATCAAGGTGATGCACGATATCTACCGTGACATGCAGGATCAGCAGCCCATCTCACTGTGGATGAGCGATTACATTCCACGCATGCATGGTCTCTACCAAGCCAGCTTGGCTAAGCGCAGTGATGGGAGTTGGCAAATCCGCGCGATGGACGGGTTGCGTACCGTGCGACTTGACCCTGCAATGGGTTGGCCTGATCTGCGTCGTTCTGAGGGTATTGCCGGTGTACGTGATCTGCCCCAGGGACGTTATGTTCATTTAAGCCGTGACCACGCCGTGCTGGTCTTGCGTGATCAGCGCGATCCGCGTCCATCGCTTGAACAAGCCAGCTTGCCATTGCTGGCGTGGGATTACTTGGATGATCAACGCGTGCGCCTGTCGTTCGCGGGCAACCTGCCGTTGAGCTTCAGTGTTCGCGCAACTGGCAGTTGCAGCCTGGTCGTGGCGGGGAAAACATACGCTGGACTTCAGCGGCAGGGGTTATGGCATTTTGATGTGCCACTGAAGCAGGTGCTTGATGCCCAACTCACCTGCCGTTAAAACCAGGCGTTTGCTGAGCCCTTGGACCCTGTTGCTGGTTGCTCTACTCGTCGGTGGGCTGCTGGTGTTGGTCTATAAAGGCGAGGATGCATTTCTGCCAGACGGCAAGCAGCCAGATGCCGTATCGATCAACTATTCGGAGCTGCTGCTTGAGGCGCACCCTCAAGACCAGGCGCTGCGCCTCAGCCTGATTGAGCAATTGATTGCCTTGGGTGATTACCCGCGCGCACGAAGCCATCTGCTCAAACTCAGCCCCGCGGGAGTAGACAGCCTCCCTTTTTACCGTGCTGAGCTTGATGCTTTGCAGGCATTGGCCGACCCGCAAGGTATTGAACCTTCCCTCAAGAAACAGCTGATTGAAAGCTTTGCTGCGCTCGATCGTTCTGTGTTGTCCGATGCTCAACGATTGCGTATGGCGAAATATGCCTTGGCGTTGGGTGCGCCGGCGCTGGCGGCGCCAGTTTATGCTGAATTGGCAGCTCGTGACCCCGCGCGTCATGTGGAATGGCTCGGCGAGGCCGCGAAATGGTACCTCGCCAGTGGTAACGCTCAGCTAGCCGCTGATTTGTACTTGGAGTTGATGGCGTCCGCAGCCACCCCAGATGCGCGTATGGACTTTCTTGAGCAGGCTTTCTATAGCCTGTTGTCAGCTGAGCGCGGCGAGCGTGCGGTGGAGTTGCTCAGTCAGCACATGCTTGAGCTGAACGGAACAGACACTGTTCTGTTGGAGGCAGCGGTGAGGGCCTCTGTAGGCAGTCATCGTTATGATTTGGCCGAATTGTTCGTGGAGCGCTGGCGTTCCCAGCGTCCTGAAGATCCTGAGGCGTTAGCCGTGGAAATGCGGCTGCACCTGGCCGCCGGTGACCTTGAACGTGCGTGGGCGACCGGGCAGGTGTTGCTCCACGATAGACCTGATGACCTTGAACTGTTGTCGCAAATGGCCAAGCTGGCGGAGTGGACCGCACGACCACAGGACGCGCTGCGTTATTGGGTGATGGCCTTGCAGCTCAAAGATGATGCCTCCATGCGTGAGCATGCCTGGCGCCTGGCTGCCCAGCTGTTTGACTTTGATCAAGCAATTCCCTTGTTGGCACAGTTGGCGCAACAGCGCCGGCTAACCGATGAAGAGCTGGATGCATTGGTTTACAGCCATCAATCGCGGGGTACACCTGAGCAGGGTGAAGCCTGGCTGCGCAGCTATGTGCGGCAGTACCCCGAGCAGAAGATCGCCTGGGTGCGTCTGCAGCAGATTCTCGAACATACCTTGCAATATGAGCAGGAATCCCACTTGTGGGCCGAGATAGATAAACGCTTCGGTTTGACCATCGAGCAGCGGGTACGGTGGGCGGAAGTGGATTGGGCGCGGTTTGATGCGCCTGCGGCCTGGGCTGTGCTGGATGCTATCGATAATACTCAGGTGGAAAGCAGCGATTACTGGTTTCTGCGCGGTAACCTCGCCTGGGAGCTGGAGCGCGACGATGATGTGCGTGCTGCATACGAGCGGCTCTTGGCGCTGGATGGAACGCTAGGCAGTAATGCCGAAGAGCGTTTGATCCATATTTATACCCAGCAAGCCCCCGAAAAGGCCTTGGCTCTGCTGATTCAGAGTTGGCAGCGTAATGCGGATCCAAGACGGTTGAGCAGTGCGCTAAGCCTTGCGGAACAATTGGGGGAGTGGCAGCAACTGCAGGCGCTGGTCGACCAAGCCAGCCGCTCGCCTAGTGGTGCTCGGCAAGCCTCGGTGTTGAGCGCGCGCGGCGTGCTCGCCAGCCGGAGCGGGCGAATGGATGAGGCCGAACGTATTTATCGCCTGGGGTTGAGCCTATACCCGGATCAGAACGTATTTCGTCAGCGCTTGCTTTGGCTGTTTATTGATCAGGGGCGCCGAGATGAGCTGCCGGTTTTGCTGCAACAGTGGCGGGCTTTAGCTGCCAATGACGGTGAGCTGTGGCTGCCATTCGCCAGTGCCAATATGCTGTTAAACCGCACGGGGCCGGCACTGGGCTGGTTCAGAATGTACCTAAGGTTGCGCCCTGGTGACTGGTTGGTTCAGTCCGCCTATGCCGACGCCCTTGAAGGTGCGGGCTATGCGGACAAGGCCTTGCGCCTGCGCACGTTTCTACTGTCGCGCATTAAGCCTGGGCAATTGGCAGGCAATCCTGAACGTTACAGCATGTACTTGCGCCTGTTGGGCGGTACGCAGTCTATGCGCAGTGCCGAGCGCCAGGCGCTGATGTGGCAGGACGGCTCGTTGCCAATGTTGCAAGTTTGGTTCACTCAGTTTCTCACTCAACTTGATGCTAGCAATCAGGCAGCGTTGAAAGATCAATGGCTGGCCTGGGCGCGCAGTCAAGGGTTAAGCATCAGTCGCTATGAGCAGCTGCAAGAAGCGCTGCGTGCGCAGAACCGCCAACAGCTTGAGCATCTGCTTGCGGAAGGTGGTCTTGATCCCTCTCAGCGTGTCGAGGCGCTAACTCGCTTGGGTCGCAGTGGTGCGGCACTAGGTGAAGGCTTGGCCAGTCTGTCGGACGAACAGGTCTCCGGTGTGCGCCAGCAGTTGCTGCGTCAGACTGTGGAACTGCACGAGCGCATGCCGCAGGGCATGCAGCTTGGCTGGATGCAGCGTGACTTTGGCGGTATTGACCTGTACGGCCCGTCTCTGCAAATAGCCCGGCACGTAGGCAACGACTGGTATGCCGACGTGAGGTTCAGCCAGGCGCAGTATGACGGTGAGACGCTCGACAGTGATGTGCTGGGTCGCGAGACAAATGCCAAGTTGATGTTGCAGCGTGAACTGAGCGATGGCGCTTTTGCCCTGACTTTTGACGGCAGTTTACGCACTGATGAGGATCGCCTGGGGTTTGGCGTTTTGCGTTCGTGGCAGGTGTCCTCCCGTGATGAACTGCAGCTAGGGTTGGACTGGCATCGGGAAACTGATCAGGGTGGACAGCTGCGGGCATTGGGCATGCGAGATGGCCTGAATGTCAGTGGACGGCACAGCTTCTCAGCGCGTGATCAACTCAACTGGTCGCTGGGGCATCAGCGGTTTGCGACACGTCAGGGCGATGCGATTGGCAATGGTGAAGAGTTCAACCTCGAACTCACGCATGCAGTTTTTTTTGAGGGGCCCGCTTGGTTACTGCGTAGCGGTGTGAACTACCAGAACAACCGTTTAGAAAGTGGTATTGATCCCGATCTTCTGAGTACACGGCAGGAGATTGACGAGCAAGGTGACACCATCAGTGTGCCCAATGGCGGGCCATTGAATATTGAAGGTGCCGTGGCGAGTGACCTGCTGCAGGAGCGATTCGGCCAGTTGTATGTCGGCAGCACTTGGCGGCGTGGTTTTCCCGGTGCGCTGAACCGTGGGCGCGCTCAGTACACCTGGCTGGTCGACGTACTCGCAGGTTGGCAGTGGACCGAGCAAGAGTTCAATTACGCAATCAATACCGGCTTGGGTGTGGAAGTGTTGGGTGATGACGAGCTAGCCGTGACCTTCGGTTACCAATCGGCACCGCGCAGTGGTGGTGGCGAAGCGGGTGGGACTTTTGGTTTGACCTATAGCGCCCGTTTTGGGCGTTGATCAGAGATTTAACAGGAGAAATACACGATGTTATCCATTCGCTGCCTGGCCCTGATGGCCGTTGCACTTTTGGTCACGGGCTGTTCAAGCTTCACCCGCGAAGCGAGTGAATCGCTACCGCGTGACGCACAGTGGGGGCTGCTGCCGCTGATCAATTATTCCCAAGCACCGCAAGCGGGTGAGCGCAGCGAGCACATTTTGCTCAGTGTGATGGCCGAGGAGGGATTGCGCCCACGGCTGTACCCCGTCGTTACGCAAGATGAAATGCCTCTGCTGGATGATCGTGAACGCTTTAATCAGGCATTGGCGTGGGCGCGTCAGGAAAACCTTGATTACGTTGTCAGCGGCAGTGTTGATGAATGGCAATACAAAAGCGGCCTCGATGGCGAGCCAGCCGTGGGTATCAGCCTGCAGATCATCGAACCGAACAGTGGCCGTGTAGTGTGGAGCAGCAGTGGCGCTCGCGCCGGCTGGTCACGCGAAAGCCTGGCAGGGACTGCGCAAAAAGTGTTGCGTGAGCTTATTGGCGATTTGTCGCTCGAGTAATTGTTATGGACTCGGCGCACAAGGATTTCACGCTAGCCCCACGTGCCAGTTCGCACGTTTCGTGGCTGGAAACACTGATACTGACTGGGCTGGGACTGGGCCTGGGGTATTGGCTGTCACCTCATGATCCAATGTTGGTACACAACACTTTCCCGTGGTTGGTGTTGGCGCCCCTGTTGCTGGGTATGCGCTATGGCTTTATGCATGGCCTGATCAGTGCGGTGCTGCTGGTGTTGGTTTTGTTTGCCTACCGCGCGAGCGGTTATGTGGTGTATCAGGACATACCGGAGTCGTTCATCGTTGGCGTGCTGATTACCGGCATGCTGGTGGGGGAGTTTCGCGACATCTGGGAGCGTCGTCTGGAACGCCTGGACATGGCCAACGACTATCGGCAGCTGCGCTTGGATGCGTTTACGCGCACGCACTACATGTTACGGATCTCTCACGACCGCCTTGAGCAGCGTGTGGCAGGTAATGACCGCAGCTTGCGCAGCTCGCTGTTAGGCTTGCGCAGCCAATTGCGTGCGTTACCCCGTGGTGACGATGCGTTGGCCGCGCTCGCTGAGTCGATCATGAACTTGTTGGCACAATATGGCTCGTTCCATGTGGCGGGGTTGTACCGTGTAGCTCCCAGTGGTCAGCTTGAATTGCAACCACTGAACAGCTTGGGTGCGGGCAAACCCATGCGGGCAGATGATTTGCTCGTCAAGCTTTGCCTGGAACGCGGTGAGTTGCTAAGTGTGCGGGAAGACCTGTTAGAGCGTGGTGAGAGTCGCGAGCATTCCCAGTACCAAGCGTGCATTCCCTTGGTCGACACCGAAGGTCGGATCCTGGCGCTGCTGGCTGTTGAGCAGATGCCGTTTTTCTCCTTCAACGACAGAACCTTGAGCCTTTTGGCGATTCTAGCCGGACACATTGCCGACTTGTTGTTGAGTGATCCGCAGGCGCTTCAGCTCGAGGACAGTGATGCCCAGGTGTTCAGTCAGAACCTCAAACGTTGTTTGCACGATGCCCAGCAGCATGGCCTTGATGCCTATTTGTTGGGTTTCACCGTGGGCCCGTCAGCGCACCGTGAGGAATTGTTGAACCTGCTCGAAAGCAGTCAGCGCGGACTGGATCTGCAGCTCAAATCTGTTGATCAGTCGAATCCCTGCGTGTTGGTGTTGCTGCCACTGACATCGGCTGAAGGCTCCAAGGGTTACCTGCAGCGTCTGCACAGCATGCTCACTGAGCGTTTTGGACTGGGGCAGACGCTGGAAAGTCTCGGTGTACGCACCCACCACTATGACATCGGCGTCGGGCGTGAGCGCGAAGCATTGCGTCACTTCCTATTCAATGAGTGTGGGTTCGATGATAAGCAAGTGGCTGTTTAGCGGCGCCTTTGTATTTGAGTTAGGCAGTTGGGGGGCGTTGTTCCAAGAGATGCCTATCGGCGCGGCCGCGCTGCTGTTCGTTTCTGCCCATGGCATCAGCAGCGTGCTGCTGGCGGCCGGTGTCTGGCTGCTACTGCCAAATCGCTACAAATTTCCATTGCCGTGGAGCCCGCTGTTTATCTTCAGCCTGTCTTTCTTTGTCCCGGTACTGGGCGCTATTGGGGTGGCCATCGCGGTCTTTCCGGCGCTGTACATGCCGCGCACGCAAAAAGAACAGGCCTGGGATGCGATTGGCGTCCCTGATCTGCCGTTTCGTCCGCAAGAACGCAGCCGTGACTTGATGTTCCAGGACGGTGGTTTACAGGACGTATTGCGCCATGCGCCCAGTGCGCAAAAGCGCGTGAGTGCCTTATTCGCCACCCGGCGAATGCCGAGCAAGGACTCGATCCCCATTCTCAAGCTGGCGCTGCGCGACCCTGCGGATGATGTGCGATTACTGGCCTACTCGATGCTTGATCGGCAAGAAAGCGAGATCAATCACCGTATCCAAGTGTCACTGCAGCAACTGGCCGATGCGACCGGTGCTCACAAGGCCGCTGTGCATGCCACGCTGGCGCGCTGGTATTGGGAGTTGGCCTACCTGGGGCTGGCTCAGGGCAGCGTGTTGGAGCATGTACTCAAGCAGGCGCGTGAGCATGTCAACAGTGCCTTGGCGCAGGGTGCGGGCGACGACAGTCATCTTTTGGCTGCACGGATCTCCATGGAAATGGGCGATCTTGAGGGGGCGGATCAGCATTTGCTGGACGCACAAGCAGCAGGCATTGATTTAGAAAAGCTGCTGCCGTTTATGGCTGAAATTGCGTTCTCCCGCGGCGATTACACCGCGATTGCGCAGCTGCTACGACAGCTCCCCGAGGACATGCTGACGCGGCCGCCCTTTGCGGCCCTGGCGAGATACTGGTTATGAAAACTCCTGCGGTTGAGGCACCTATTGCAGATATCTGCCTATTGCTGGAAGGGACTTGGCCGTATGTCCGTGGCGGGGTATCTAGCTGGGTCAACCAACTGATTCTCGGCCTGCCTGAGCTGACCTTTTCGGTGTTTTTTATTGGCGGTCAAAGCGGTGCGTATGGCAAACGCCAATACGCTATTCCGGCGAATGTCGTGCATATCGAGGAACACTTCCTCGAAAATGCCTGGAAGCCCGGTGATGCGGTCGTTGCCGCCAAGCGTGAGGGACCGCGTCAGCTGATGCGTGACATGCACGTCTTTCTCCATCATCCAGATGAGCCCAGCCTGGAGCAAGGTCAGGCCATGTTGGAAAA
This sequence comes from Pseudomonas sp. 9AZ, assembly GCF_902506525.1. Classification (NCBI taxonomy): domain Bacteria; kingdom Pseudomonadati; phylum Pseudomonadota; class Gammaproteobacteria; order Pseudomonadales; family Pseudomonadaceae; genus Pseudomonas; species Pseudomonas sp. 9AZ. The sequence goes on along the minus strand of NZ_LR733840.1, from coordinate 1,501,417 downwards.
CCTCGCCAATGGCGCGATGAGCCTGGACGATGTGCTGCACAGCCGCGCTAATTGGGAGGCCATCACCGAAGGCTATGTGCGCCACTGCAGCGACCCTTCGTTTGTGAATTACTTCTGGACACTGCGAACCATGCAGGCGCCGCTGGTGATGCTGGCTGAGGCGGCGCGCAAGCTGCCGCGTGCGCGCATGTTGCACTCGATCTCAACGGGCTATGCGGGTCTGCTGGGCAGCATCCTGCAGCACCGCTGGAAGTGTTCGTACGTGATCAGTGAGCACGGCATTTACACCAAGGAACGTAAAATTGACCTGGCTCAGGCGAATTGGATTTCCGAAAGCCCGGATGAAATGCTGCGCACCGGTCTGGATGCCGAGGTCAACTATATCCGTCGGTTGTGGATCCGTTTTTTCGAGCGAATTGGTTTGCTGGCCTATCGGTCAGCCGACCCCATCATCGCGTTGTATGGCGGTAATCGCACTCAGCAGATTAATGATGGTGCTGATCCCGCTCGCACGCGGGTCATTCCTAATGGCATCTCGATGGAAGCCTGGAAAGATGCCATGCAGCAGCGTCCTGAAGGCATTCCCAAGGTGGTTGGGCTGATTGGTCGGGTCGTGCCGATCAAGGACGTTAAAACCTTTATCCGTGCCATGCGGGGCGTGATCAGTGCCATTCCAGAGGCCGAAGCGTGGGTTGTCGGGCCTGAAGAGGAGGACCCGGAGTACGCGCAGGAATGCCACAACTTGGTCCTGAGCCTTGGGTTGGAGGGTAAGGTCAAGTTCCTCGGCTTCCGCCGAATACACGAATTGCTGCCTTCTCTGGGCATGATGGTGTTGACGTCCATCAGCGAAGCGCAGCCATTGGTTATCCTTGAAGCATGGGCCGCAGGTACACCGGTTGTGAGCAGCGACGTGGGCTCGTGCCGTGAACTGATCGAAGGTGCGCCGGGCGAGGATCGCGAGCTTGGTATCGCCGGCGAGGTGGTGGCCATCGCAGATCCGCAGGCAACCGCGCGTGCGATTGTCGAACTGCTCAATAACCCGCAGCGCTGGCATGCCGCCCAGGCCGTCGGGCTGGAACGCGTCAATCGGTTCTACACCGAAACCCTTATGCTAGAGCGCTATCGCACCCTGTACCGCGAAGCCATGGAGGCTGTTTGATATGGCGGGTATTGGTTTTGAGCTGCGCAAGATACTGTCACGTGATTCTTATTCGGCAACGTTGCGGGCATACCTCTATGCGGGCTTGATCAGTTCCGGACCCTGGGTGCTGTCGATCATCAGTGTGATGTTGATCGGGGTGATCAGCCTTGGGGTGGTTGTGCCGGACAATACCGTGCGGCAGTTCTTGGTCACGGTTACCTACTTGATGGCCAGTTCGCTGATTTATACCGGCGGCGCGCAGCTGTTTTTTACCCGCTTCATTTCTGACAGGCTGTTTGAGAAGAAGAACGACCGTATCCTGCCCAATCTGCTGGGCATCATGCTGATCGTCACGCTGTCCTCGGGTGTGCTGGCCAGCCTGGTCATGGGGTTTATGTTCGACGAGCCCTTTGCGTATCGCCTCTTGGTACTGGCCAACTTCGTAACGCTCTGCAACCTATGGTTGGTGATCATTTTTCTATCGGGTATGAAAGCCTATAACCGCATTCTGCTGGTTATGCTTGTGGGCTATTCATTGATGGTGGTGTGCGCGTTCTTTCTGCGCTTTTTGCACATGAATGGTCTGCTGCTGGCCTTGCTGATCGGTCATGGCAGCCTGCTGTTTATGTTTCTGTTCGATATCTTGCGTGAGTACCCCGCCAAGCAACTCGTTGCGTTCGACTTTCTCCAGCGTCGTCAGGTTTTTATCAGCCTGCTGGTCACGGGCTTTTGTTACAACCTGGGCATCTGGATCGATAAGTTCATCTTCTGGTTCAACCCGCAGACGTCCAGCGAGGTTATCGGCCCGCTGCGCGCCTCGATGCTCTACGACTTGCCAATCTTCCTGGCGTACCTGGCCATTATTCCTGGGATGGCGGTGTTTCTGGTGCGCATCGAAACCGATTTTGCCGAGTGGTATGAGCGGGTCTACTCGGCGATTCGCGGCGGGCAGACGCTGCAGCATATTGGCGTACTGAAAGAACAGATGATTCTGGCCATCCGCCAAGGCTTGTTAGAAATCTGCAAGGTACAAGGCTTGACCGTGGTCCTGCTGTTCCTCCTGGCACCGGCAATGTTGGAGTGGCTGGGTATTTCAGCGTATTACCTGCAGCTGTTCTACGTTGACCTGATTGGGGTGAGTATTCAGGTGGTGTTTATGGCGTTGCTGAACGTGTTTTTCTACCTCGATAAGCGCGCCATTGTGCTGGAGCTTTGTGTGCTGTTTGTGGTGCTCAACGCTGCTCTCACATTGCTGAGCCAGTATATGGGGCCGACGTTCTATGGTTATGGCTTCACCCTGTCGTTGCTCGTGTGCGTATTACTCGGTCTGATGCGTCTCTCCAGTTCGCTTGAAGACCTGGAATACGAGACGTTTATGCTAAGCCGCTAAGCCGCTAAGCCGCTAAGCCGCTAAGCCGCTAAGCCACTGCGGAATGCGCCGTTCCAGGTAGTAACCTGGTTTGCTCAGGCTGCCTTCGACAAAACCGACATGACCGCCATTAGCGTGCAGTTCGAATTCGATGCTGGGTGATAGCTCGCTGGCTTCGGGCAGGCTGTGGGGGAAGACGAAGGGATCGTCCGCGGCCTGGATAATCAGCGTCGGTGTCTCGATCTGGCCGAGAAAGTAGCGGCTGGAAGCGCGGCGGTAGTAGTCCTCGGCATTGGCATAACCATGCAGCGGCGCGGTGATGCGGCCGTCGAAATCCCAGAAGGTGCGCATATTGTCCAGCGGGCCGAGTTTCTCCAGGGTGGACAGTCGGTCGGCCATGCCCTGGTGGGCAAACAGGCGCTGCTTGTCTTTCACGTAGGCCACCATCTCGCGCATAAAGTGGCTCTGGTAAACCCTGGAAAAGCCCATGCCGATGCGGTCCGCGCACTGATCCAGACGAAACGGCACCGACACCGCTGCTGCGCCCTGCAGCTGGCTGTCGGCCCCGGTTTCACCCAGGTACTTGAGCAGTACGTTACCGCCCAGGGAATAACCCACGGCATAGATCGGTGCCATCGGCCGTTGGGCGCGCAGGTGGCGCACAGTTTCTGCCAGGTCCTCACTGGCGCCTGAGTGATAACCCCTGGCCAGCAGGTTCGGCTCGCCGGAGCAGCCGCGCCAGTTCAGCGCCACGCTGGCCCAGCCCTGAGTTGCCAGTTGCTGCTGCAGCCCCAGAACGTACAACGAGTCGGATGAGCCGGTCAGGCCATGTAGCACCAACACCAGCGGTGCGTCGGCCTGGTGTGGGCCGTGCCAGTCCAGATCAAGAAAGTCACCATCGTCCAGCCACAGTCGCTCGCGCGTGCGCTCAAGTTTCGCCGGTTGGCGACACATTGGGTTCCATAGGGTTTGTAGATGGGGGCCGGGTAGCCACCAAGCGGGTTTAAAGGGCATGGACTGGTATCGCTAGGGAAAGCGCCCAGGCTAGGGCCTTGGGCGGTGAAACGGAAGCGCTATGACTGGGGCGAATAACAGAACCTGACTTAGGGTGGGCTTGTTCTGCTTCCTGGTGGGTTGTGCCACATCTCGCTGGGGATTAAACCCTGCTGATCTGCTACGGCCCACCCACCCTGCAAAAGCCCTACGCGACTGTACGCTGCCATAGCGCGTAGTACACCTGGCCAGCCTTCTGCTCGCGGTGCAGTCGCCAGTTGCCGGGCATGCCGAGGCTGGAAGGCGGGTTCTCGCTTTCGGTATAGACCCAGGCATCGGCCGCCAGCCAGCCATGCTGCTCCAGCAGGGTGCAGGCCGGTAGCAGCAGGTTCTGGTTGAACGGAGGGTCGAGAAACACCAGATCGAACGGTGTGGCGGCCGGGTTCTGCAGGTAGAGCAGGGCGTCGGTCTGCTGCAGCTGGCCGTTGTCGCAGTTCAGCGTTTGCAGGTGGCCGCGCAGGCTGGCGATGGCCGCTGGATTGAGGTCCAAGGCCAGGGCGCTGCCCGCGCCGCGCGACAGTGCTTCAAGAAACAGCGCGCCGCTACCAGCGAACAGGTCGAGCACCTTGGCACCCTCGACATAGGGCGCCAGCCAGTTGAACAGGGTTTCGCGCACGCGGTTTGGTGTCGGCCGCAGGCCAGCGGCCATGGGGAAGTTGAACTGGCGCGAGCGCCATTGCCCGCCGATGATCCGCAGCTGGCCATCGCCGCTGTGGGCGGGGTTGGCTTTCGGCGGTTTGGGTCGCTTGCTCATCAGTGCTCCGGGACGCCAGTGGGTTGCTCGGCAGGGTTGTCGGTGGGCGGTGGCAGTTCTTTCTGCGCCACGCTTGGGCCGGCGGTGACGATCACCAGGGCGTCCGGGTTGAGGTGCTTGGCCATGGCAGCTTTAACCTGCTCGACACTCAGCGCGTCGACGTCGCGCATAAAGTCTTCCAGGTAGCTCAGCGGCAGGTCATAGAAACCCATGGAGCCGAGCTGGCCAACGATCGCCGCGTTGCTCGCGGTGGACAGCGGGAAGCTGCCGGCCAGCTCGCGTTTGGCGTTGTTCAGCTCCTCGGCAGTCGGGCCGTTGGCGATAAAGTCGGCCAGCATGCTTTTGACCAGTTGCAGGGTGCCATCGCTGAGTTCGGCGCGGGTCTGCAGGTTGATCATAAAGGGGCCGCGCGCCTGCATAGCGCTGAAGCCGGAGTAGACGCCATAGGTCAGGCCGCGCTTCTCGCGTACTTCAGTCATCAAACGGGTGCCGAAGCCACCGCCGCCGAATACCTGGTTGCCCAGGTAGAGCGCGGCGTAGTCCGGGTCGCGGCGGTCGATGCCGAGCTGGGCAATCATCAGGTGGGTCTGGTTCGAAGGGAACTCGATATGTTGCAGGCCCGGCTTGGGCTCTTGCGGTTGAGCGATGCGTGGCAGCGCCGGGCCTTTTGGCAGGGCGGCTGAGACCTGGCTGGCCAGGGCTTCGGCGTCGCTGCGCGAGAGGTCGCCGACCAGCGCAATAATCGCGTTATTGGCGGTGTAGGCCTTGGCGTGGAAGGCCTGCAATTGCTCACGGGTGATGGCCGGGATCGACTCCGCCGTGCCGTCGCTCGGGTGGGCGTACGGGTGCGTACCGTACAAACGCTCGAACAGCGCCAGGCTGGCCAGCTTGCCGGGGTTCTGCTTCTGGTATTCGAAGCCGGCCAACAGCTGGTTCTTGATCCGCGCCAGGGCGTCTTCCGGGAAGGTCGGCTGGCCGAGCACCTGATTGAACAGTTGCATGGCCGGCTCGCGCTTGTCCGCAGCACTGAGGCTGCGCAGGCTGGCGATGGCCATGTCGCGGAATGCGCCGTTACCGAAGTTGGCGCCGAGATCTTCGAAACCTGCTGCGATTGCGCCGACATCCTTGCCCGGTACGCCTTCATTGAGCATGGCGTTGGTCAGCATGGCCAGGCCCTGTACGCCATCATCATGGCTGCTGCCGGCGGCAAAGGTCAGTTGCAGGTCGAACATCGGCAGCTCGCGGGCTTCGACGAACAGCACCTTGGCGCCTTCAGCGGTCTGCCAGGTCTGGATGTCCAGATCGCGGCGGCTGGGCGGCTGATCGCCAAGGGCGGCCAGGGATTCGATGTGGGTCGATTCGGCGGCCGGTGTCGCGGTTGGGCTGCTATCCGGGCGGTTGATCACTAGGGCCAGCAGCGCCATCAATATCAGTAGCGCCAGGCCGAGCAGGCCGTAGCGCAGGCCATTGCGCTCACTCATTGCGCTTCTCCTCAGGCAGAACATGGGCGACGCTCAGGCGGTCGCGGGTAAAGAAGGTGCTGGCGGCTTGCTGGATATCAGCCGGGGTCACGGCTTCCAGTTCGGCCAGTTCCTGGTCGATCAGCTTCCACGACAGGCCGACGGTTTCCAGCTGACCGATGGCGGTGGCCTGGCTGGTGATCGAGTCACGCTCGTAGACCAGGCCGGCGATTACTTGCGCACGCACGCGGGCCAGTTCCTCGGCGCTTGGCGGGGTGTTTTTCAAGTCCTCCAGCTCACGCCACAGACCGGCTTCGACCTGCTCCAGGGTCTTGCCGGTCTGCACGTTGGGTGTGGCGGAGAGGATGAACAGGCTGTCGCCACGGGAGAACCCGTCGTACCAGGCCGAGGCGCCGGATACCAGTTCCTCGCCACGCTCCAGGCGTGTCGGCAGGCGGGCGCTGTAGCCGCCGTCTAGCAAGGCGGCAGCCAGACGCAGGGCATGCACCTGGCGCGGTTGTTCAGTGGTGGCCAGGCCTGGCACGTTAAAGCCCATCATCAGGCTCGGCAGCTGGGTTTTCAGGTGCAGGGTGATACGTCGCTCGCCCGGTGCGGCCAGCTCACGCGGGGCTTTGGCGGTGGGCACAGTGCGCTTGGGAATGGCGCCGAAGTAGCGCTCGGCAAGGATCTTCACCTCGGCGAAGCTGACGTCACCGACCACCACCAGGGTGGCGTTGTTCGGCGCGTACCAGGCTTCGTACCAGGCGCGCAGCTCCTCGACGGTCATCCGCTCAAGGTCGGCCATCCAGCCGATGGTCGGGGTGTGGTAACCGCTGGCGGGGTAGGCCATGGCCTTGAAGCGTTCGTAGGCCAGGCTCGACGGTTTGTCATCGGTGCGCAGGCGGCGCTCTTCCTTGATCACCTCGATTTCCTTGGCGAACTCATCGGCCGGCAGCTTGAGGCTGGCCAGGCGGTCGGCTTCCAGTTCCAGGGCGATGGCCAGGCGGTCGCGGGCCAGTACCTGGTAGTAGGCGGTGTAATCATCGCTGGTGAAAGCGTTTTCCTCGGCGCCCAGTTCACGCAGGATGCGTGAGGCTTCGCCGGGGCCGAGCTTGCGGCTGCCCTTGAACATCATGTGTTCGAGGGCGTGGGACAGGCCAGTCTGGCCGGGTGTCTCGTAGCTGGAGCCGACCTTGTACCAGAGCTGGCTGACCACCACCGGCGCACGGTGGTCTTCACGGACGATGACCTTGAGGCCGTTGTCCAGGCTGAATTCGTGGGTCGGCTGGGTTTCTGCGGCGAAGGCCAGCAGGGGTGTGCAGAGCACGCCGAGCAGCAGGGCTGCAGTGCGTTGGGCAATCATATGCATAGGTTATCGACCTGTCGGACGGGCCCGCTTGGTCTTAGCGTCGGCGGGCGCGGAGGTGCTAGGATACGCATCCGTTTTACTGGCGACCACGCCTGCTAAGGCTTCTGATTGTTTCCGCGTGCACTCTTCAGCTTTTAATGCCGCGTGAGCAGTGCTTTCAGAGGCCATGGTCTGCGCGTCGCACCTTTGAGATAGCCGTCCTCCATGTTTGGTTCCAACGACGACAAGAACACGCCCGCGCCCTCTACGCCGCCCTCTGCCGAGAAACCTGCAGAGAAGAAAGACCTGTTCGGCTGGCTGCGTAAAAAGCCGCAAGCGCCGGTCACGCCCGAGCCGCCATTAGCTTCGGTGAACGAGCAGCCTGCTACTCCGGCTGTCGTTGCGGCTGAGGTCACTGAAACTGCTACTGTGCCTGCTGCGCCGATCAGCGAAGTGGCCGCGCCAGTTGAATCGCCGGTTAATACGCCCGAGCCCCAGCCGGCTCCAGTGGCTCCCGTTGAGCAAGCTGCCGCCGTCCTGCCTACGTCGGCTGACACCAGTGGCTTAAACCCGGTGCCACGTCCCTCGCGTTTTCGGATCAACGCGGGCAGTGAAGTCCTGCATGCGCACGTTGAGGTACCGGTGGTGGTTGAGCCGGTCGTCGAGCCACCGGTGGCCGCACCTGCTGTCGTAGAACCTGTCGCAGCGCCGGCTAAAAGCGCTGAAGAGAGCCGTACCGGTTTCCTTGAGCGCCTCAAGCAGGGCCTGTCGAAAACCAGCGCCAGCCTTGGCGAAGGTATGGCCAGCCTGTTTCTGGGCAAGAAAGTCATCGACGATGACCTGCTCGAAGACCTGGAAACCCGCCTGCTGACGGCGGATGTGGGCGTTGAAGCCACCACGGCGATCATCGGTAACCTGACCAAACGCGTGGCGCGCAAGGAACTGGCTGACAGCGGTGCGCTGTACAAGGCGCTGCAGGATGAGTTGGTGGCATTGCTCAAGCCGGTTGAGCAACCGCTGAAAATCGACAGCAACAAGCAGCCCTACGTGATTCTGGTGGTCGGCGTAAACGGCGCCGGCAAGACCACCACCATCGGTAAGCTGGCGAAGAAGCTCCAGCAGGATGGCAAGAAAGTCATGCTCGCCGCCGGCGACACCTTCCGCGCCGCTGCCGTTGAGCAGCTGCAGGTGTGGGGCGAGCGCAACCAGATTGCGGTAATCGCCCAGCACACCGGTGCCGACTCTGCTTCGGTGATTTTCGATGCCGTGCAGGCCGCCAAGTCGCGCGGCATGGACGTGCTGATCGCTGACACCGCCGGGCGTCTTCACACCAAAGACAACCTGATGGAAGAACTGAAGAAGGTCCGCCGGGTGATTGGTAAGCTCGATGACACCGCACCGCACGAAGTGCTGCTGGTGCTGGATGCTGGTACCGGGCAGAACGCGATCAATCAGGCCAAGCAGTTCAATCAGACGGTCAACCTGACTGGCCTGGCGCTGACCAAGCTGGACGGTACGGCGAAAGGCGGGGTGATCTTTGCCCTGGCCAAGCAGTTTGTATTGCCGATTCGCTATATCGGGGTGGGTGAGGGCATTGATGACCTGCGCACCTTCGAGGCCGAAGCCTTTGTTCAGGCGCTGTTCGCGGAGAAATAGGATGATCAAGTTCGAACAGGTCGGTAAACGCTATGCCAACGGCCACATCGGGCTGCATGAGCTGAGCTTTCATGTGCGCCGCGGCGAGTTCCTGTTCGTCACCGGTCACTCCGGTGCTGGCAAGAGCACTTTGCTGCGCTTACTGCTGGCGATGGAGCGGCCGAGCAGCGGCAAATTGCTGCTGGCCGGGCAGGATTTGTCGCATATCACCAATGCACAAATTCCGTTCCTGCGTCGGCAGATCGGTGTGGTGTTCCAGAACCATCAGCTGCTGTTCGATCGCAGTGTATTCGACAACGTGGCGCTGCCGCTGCAGATTCTTGGTCTGTCCAAGGATGAAATCGGCACCCGCGTGCGTACTGCGCTGGAGCGGGTTTCCCTGGCCGACAAGGCCGAGCAATCGCCTGGCGACCTGTCCACCGGTCAACAGCAGCGCGTCGGCATTGCCCGCGCCATCGTGCATCGGCCGGCCCTGCTGCTGGCGGATGAGCCCACCGGTAACCTCGATCCGCGCCTGGCCGCCGAGATCATGGGCGTATTCGAGGACATTAACCGGTTGGGCACTACCGTGCTGATCGCCAGTCACGACCTGGCCCTGATCGCGCGCATGCGCCACCGCATGTTAACCCTGCAGCGCGGCCGCCTGATCGGCGACGGGGAGGCCGCATGAGCGCCACCCGCATGCCGCCTCCGCAGCCCGCGCAGCGCGTCGGTGCTGCACCGAAGAAATCCGAATCGCCAACGCCGGGCGACGATGGCCCAAGCTTTACCCACCAGCTGCACGCCTGGCTGGAAAATCACCGCGCCAGCCTGGTCGACAGCCTGCGCCGTCTGGCTAAACAGCCGATTGGCAGCTTCTTTACCTGCCTGGTGATGGCCGTGGCCCTTAGTCTGCCGATGGGCCTGGCCTTGCTGTTGGATAACGTTGAGCGCCTGGGGGTGTCCTGGCAGCGTGCGGCGCAGATTTCCCTGTTTATGCAGATCGATGCCACAGATGCCCAGGGTCAGGCGCTGCGTGAGCAGATCGCCGCGATGGACGATGTGGAAGAGGCCGAGTGGATCAGCCGCGAGCAGGCTTTGAGTGAGTTCCAGCAACAGTCTGGCCTTGGCGAAGCGCTGAAGGAACTGCCGGATAACCCGTTGCCTGGGGTGATTGTGGTGACACCGCAGCAGGTCGATAAGGTCGCTCTGGAGGCCCTAAGGCTGCGGTTGGCCGAACTACCACGTGTGCAGCAGGCGCAGCTGGACCTGCTTTGGGTCGAGCGCCTGAGCGCCATGCTCAAGCTGGGTGAGCGCTTCGTCTTTGGCCTGACCTTACTGCTGGTGATGGCGTTGCTGCTGGTGATCGGTAACACCATTCGCCTGCATATCGAGAACCGCCGCACCGAAATCGAAGTGATCAAGCTGGTTGGCGGTACCGACAGCTATGTGCGTCGCCCCTTCCTCTACATGGGCACGCTGTATGGTTTGGGCGCTGGGCTGCTGGCCTGGCTGCTGCTGGCCTATGGCCTTGGCTGGCTGAACGACGCTGTGGTGCGCTTGGCCGGTTTGTACGGCAGCGACTTCGCCCTGGCGGGTGTGCCGATAGCCGATGGTCTATCCCTGCTGCTCGGCGCGGTCCTGTTGGGCTATATTGGCGCCTGGCTGGCGGTCGCAAGGCACTTGAGCGAACTGGCCCCTAGGTAGTAAGTTATTGTTTTGCTTGATATTGACTATGTGTAAGGGAACTTGTACCTCGGTATAAAGTCCCAAGGAGCAGTGCTAGACTGCTCCACGATTCGTAAGTCGGAGGATTCAAATGTCCACTTCTTTGCAACCTGTTCATGCTCTGGTTCCGGGTGCCAACCTAGAAGCATACGTGCATGCGGTAAACGGCATCCCGCTGTTGACCCCTGAGCAGGAGCGTGAACTGGCGGAAAGTCTCTTCTACAAACAAGACCTCGAAGCCGCCCGGCAAATGGTGCTGGCTCACCTGCGTTTTGTTGTGCATATCGCCCGTAGCTACTCCGGTTATGGCCTGGCCCAGGCCGACCTGATTCAGGAAGGCAACGTCGGCCTGATGAAGGCGGTTAAGCGTTTCAACCCGGAAATGGGTGTGCGCCTGGTGTCGTTCGCCGTGCACTGGATTCGCGCCGAGATCCACGAGTTCATCCTGAAAAACTGGCGCATCGTTAAAGTCGCCACCACCAAGGCACAGCGCAAGCTGTTCTTCAACCTGCGCAGCCAGAAGAAGCGCCTGGCCTGGTTGAACAACGACGAAGTGCATGCAGTCGCCGCAAGCCTCGGTGTTGAACCGCGTGAAGTGCGCGAAATGGAAAGCCGCCTGACCGGCCATGATATGGCCTTCGACCCAGCAGCCGAAGCGGACGACGAAAGCGCCTTCCAGTCGCCGGCGCATTATCTGGAAGACCATCGCTACGATCCGGCGCGTCAGCTGGAAGATTCCGACTGGAGCGACAGCTCCACCGCCAATCTGCACGAGGCGCTGGAAGGTTTGGATGAGCGCAGCCGTGACATCCTCAACCAGCGCTGGTTGGCTGAAGAGAAAGCCACACTGCATGACCTGGCCGCCAAGTACAACGTATCGGCCGAGCGCATTCGTCAGTTGGAGAAGAACGCGATGAATAAGCTCAAGGGCTCAATCGCTGCGTAAATCGCGCTACTGTCAAAAGCCGCACCCAGGTGCGGCTTTTTTATGGCTTGCCATAGCTGGTGGCCACCCTTCGGGCAGCCGCTGCTCGGTGTTAAAAATCGCGGCCGGCGATTTTTCTGATCAAGGAATAACTCGATGAAATTGCCGCCCATACGTCTGCAGCACTGGCTGATCTTTGCCGTGGTCGCCGCCCTATTCTTTGCCTGGGGCGCGTGGCTGATGCGCCCGCAGTCCGCAGCGCAACCGGTGTCTTGGCTGGCAGAATGGCAAACCAAGGTGCTTACGCCGCTGGCCGATGATCGCCTGAGCCTGGTGCACTTGCATGATGCTCTGGATGGCGAGCTATGGCTGCAGCCGAATCTGGAAGGCGCACGCCTGCTGTATCGCGGTGAATTGCAGGATGCTGATGGCAATTGGTCGCTGGAAGCGGAAGTGGGTCTGGAAAAAGCCGAGCGCGAAAGCCTGCTGGCCGCTGCTGGGCTAAAGCCGACGGATAAGGAGCAGCCGCTGGGCAGCCAGTTGCTGGTGCCATTGGCCAATCGCCCGATTATTGCGCTGACCCTGTTGCCGCCAGCGCCGCTGGATGTTGCACGACTGGCCGCCAGCATCGGTCAGCCGCGTCTGACCCTGGAGCTGGCCGAGGGGCAGGCCTGGGTGTATCCCGAGCTGGGCATGACCGCTCACCTGCAGGACGACGAGCTGTACTTCCTCTATGCCGTGCCGCGGCATCTGCTTAAACAGCGTTGAGCTAAACGCCCTTTAACCAGCCTGGCCACCACTCGGGGCGGTTGGGTTGCAGGCGGTTGAGGTAGTGGCTGCCGCCCAGTTGCCACATCTGCTGGCGAATCCAGTTGGCCCGGCGGCTGATGTGTGCACTCGGGCGGCTGGCGCTCCACTCGCGTGGGTTGGGCAGCACGGCGGCCAGCAGGCTGCTCTGCTGGCGTGACAGGTAGGGCGCGCCGACCTTGAAATGATGCCGCGCGGCTGCTTCGGCACCGAACACGCCATCGCCCCACTCGACGCTGTTGAGGTACACCTCAAGAATCCGCTGCTTGGGCCAGAGCAGTTCGATCAGGCCGGTAAACCACACTTCCATACCTTTGCGCAGCCAACTGCGCCCAGACCAGAGAAAAAGGTTCTTTGCCACTTGCTGGCTGAGGGTACTGGCACCGCGCAGAGAACCGCCTTGCTGGTTGTGTTCCAGAGCGGCCTGGATAGCCGCGACATCGAAGCCCCAGTGTTCGGCGAACTTCTGATCCTCGCTGGCGATCACTGCCATCTTCAGGTCATCCGGCAGTTCGCTCCAGGGGCGCCAGCTGCGCTGCAGGTCGATGGGTTGATCATCGATCCAGGACTCAATCTTGCGCTCGACCATCAGCGCGGTGCCGGGTGGCGGCACCCAACGGAATAACAACACCAGTAGAACCGAGGCGAGCATCAGCCAAAGCAGGAGTTTGAGCAGTCGACGGGAGAGGGATCGAAACATGCGTGCTTGGCCGGGATGAATTTGCCGGCCATTATAGCCAGCCCTGTCTTTATAGCTGGAGTGATGCATGGCTCGTCTGTGGTTATTGCTGTCCGCCTGCGCCGGTTTTACCGGTGTCGCCTTGGGTGCCTTTGCCGCGCATGGCCTGAAGAGTCAGCTGACACCGGCCTATCTCGCGGTATTCCAGAGCGGTGCTCACTACCAACTGATTCACGCGCTGGCGCTGCTCGGTGTTGGCCTGCTGGCCTTGCTGCGGCCCGCGCCGCTGGTCAATTGCGCTGGTGCGCTGTTTACCCTGGGGATCGCGCTGTTCTCCGGTAGCCTGTATGCCCTGACCTTGAGCGATATCAGTGCGTTGGGCATGGTCACGCCTTTCGGTGGCCTGGCGTTTCTCGCTGGCTGGTTATGCCTGGGTCTGGCGGCCTGGAAGCTGGGTGCGCGCAGTAGCGCCTGACCCGTAAGTCAGAAAGCAGGACGAGTGGCAGCCTTTAGCCTTGGTCAGCGCCTATGATCAGGCTAGAATGCCGGCCCTTTTCTCAGTTGTGACCGAGCCGTCATGCGTATTCAGTTAAACGGTGAAGCATTCGAATTGCCCGACGGGGAAACCGTCTCCGGGTTGATCGAGCGTCTGGACCTGACCGGACGGCGCGTGGCGGTCGAACTCAATCTGGATATCGTGCCGCGCAGCCAGCATGCCACCACCGCCTTGCGCGAGGGTGACCAGGTTGAGGTGGTCCACGCCATTGGCGGTGGTTGACCCCGCTCATCGGTTTATCGCGTTCAGACAGCCGCCCACTTTCACGAGGATTACCCATGAGCCATGCGCCCAGCGACAAGCCCTTTACCCTGGCCGGTCGTACCTACCAGTCGCGTCTGCTGGTCGGTACCGGCAAGTACAAGGACCTCGAAGAAACCCGCCTGGCCATTGAGGCTTCGGGTGCCGAGATCGTTACCGTGGCAGTGCGCCGGACCAATATCGGGCAGAACCCGGGCGAGCCGAACTTGCTGGATGTGATCTCGCCGGACACGTACACCATCCTGCCGAATACCGCCGGCTGCTATGACGCCGTCGAGGCGGTGCGTACCTGCCGCCTGGCCCGTGAGCTGCTCGACGGCCACAAGCTGGTCAAGCTGGAAGTGCTGGCGGACCAGAAGACCCTGTTCCCCAACGTCATCGAAACCCTCAAAGCTGCCGAAGTGCTGGTTAAAGACGGTTTCGACGTGATGGTGTACACCAGCGATGACCCGATCATCGCCCGCGAGCTGGCGGCCATGGGCTGTATCGCTGTGATGCCGCTGGCCGGCCTGATTGGCACCGGACTGGGTATCTGCAACCCGTACAACCTGCGCATCATCCTGGAAGAGGCTACCGTTCCGGTATTGGTCGATGCCGGCGTGGGCACCGCGTCCGATGCCACCATCGCCATGGAACTGGGCTGCGAGGCGGTGCTGATGAACAGCGCGATTGCCCATGCGCAGAACCCGATTTTGATGGGCGAGGCGATGAAGCACGCGATCATCGCCGGGCGCATGGCCTACCTGGCCGGGCGCATGCCGAAAAAACTCTATGCCAGCGCTTCTTCGCCGCTGGATGGCCTAATCAAGTAAGGACTACGATTTGCTGCGCGTCGGCCCTGCTGCGTTAGAAACAGGCTCGGAATGCTCATGTACAAAAGTACACTCCGCTTCCTCGCCTTTTTCTGCCTTGCATAGCTCTAGCTCGCGAAATCGTAAAAGCACTTTAAGAGCACAGCATGACTGAATTGCAGCAACAGCCTGAGCCGGCTGAAGACACCTCTAAGCACCGCGCAATCAAAAGTTTCGTGATGCGTGCCGGGCGCATGACTGAAGGCCAGCAGCGCGGCCTCGATCAGGGCTGGCCGAAGTTCGGCATGCAACTGGAGGACGGCCTGCGTGACTTCGATCAGGTATTCGGCCGCACGGCGCCGCGCACCTTCGAGATCGGTTTCGGTATGGGCCACTCCACCCTGGAAATGGCCGCCGCTTCGCCCGAGCAGGACTTTATCGGGGTGGAAGTGCACCGTCCGGGTGTTGGCGCACTGCTCAACGGTCTGATGACGCAGAACCTCAGCAATATGCGCGTCTACAGCTGCGATGCGATGGACGTACTGCGTACCTGTGTGGCCGACGCCAGCCTGGATCGGGTGCTGCTATTCTTCCCGGACCCCTGGCATAAGGCCAAGCACAACAAACGGCGTATCGTGCAGCCGGCGTTTGCCGAGCTGGTGCGACAGAAACTTAAGGTCGGCGGTGTGTTGCACATGGCCACCGATTGGCAACCTTACGCCGAGTACATGCTGGAAGTGATGAGTGTCGCGCCCGGTTACCTGAATCAGGCCGAAGACGGCCAGTATGTGCCGCGGCCAACGGAGCGTCCGACCACCAAGTTCGAGCGTCGCGGCGAGCGTCTGGGGCATGGCGTATGGGATCTGAAGTTCCAACGCATCGATTGATTGATTCACGCGCTGAGGTATCGGCGCAGCAAAACCATAAGCACAAGGACGATTGCACAAGATCGGAATAATCCGACGCCCGCCAGGACGGCTCCTCACCAAGACGGCACATAAACCCGGGCAGCACTGCCCCGGTCATAAAAACAGCAGCCCTGCCTCAGGCCAGGCTGCGAGGAGATCGCTGTGTTGAGAACGCTTTCAATTCTGCTGCTGGCTACGTGCGCGCTTCAGGCGCAGGCCAAAGTCGACAGTGCCCAGGCTGCGCGCTTGGGCCAGGACCTGACGCCACTGGGCGGTGAGCGCGCGGGCAATGCCGCCGGCACCATTCCAGCCTGGGACGGTGGCCTGGCGCAACCGCCAGCCAACTACCAGCCGGGCATGCATCACCCTGACCCTTACAGCGCCGATGCGCCCTTGTATCAGGTCAACAGCCAAAACCTGGCGCAGTACCAGGCGCAGCTGCCGGCGGGCCTGAAGGCGTTGCTGGAGAAAAATCCGGATTACTTTCTGCGGGTATTCCCGACCCGTCGCAGCGCCGCAGCGCCGCAGCGTATCTATGACGCCACGCGCTTCAACGCGCAGACCGCAGAGCTGATTTCCGGCGGTAACGGTGTTGATGGTGCTGCTGCTGGTATCCCTTTCCCGCTGCCGAAAACCGGTCAGGAAGTTATCTGGAACCACATCATGCGTTACCGTGGCGATCAGATCAGCTTTGTCACCAACCAGGCAGCGGTACTGAGCAATGGTGCCTATAACCTGCTCAAACTGGAACGTGACATCTACTTCCTCTACGGCCGTGAAGGTGTCAGCCCGCAGGACCTGGACAACACCCTGTTCTACTACAAGTACAAGGTGGTCGCGCCGGCCAAGCTTGCAGGCTCGGCGCTGGTGGTGCAGGAGACCCTCGATCAAGTGTTGGCGATTCGCAAGGCCTGGCGCTTCAACCGTGGCGAGCGCCGCGTGCGCCGTCTGCCGATGCTGGCCTACGACACCCTGCAGCCGGACACCAACGGCATGGCCACCGCCGACGTGGTCGACTCCTACAACGGTGCGCCTGACCGCTATGAGTGGAACCTGGTAGGCAAGCAGGAAATGCTGGTGCCTTACAACAGCTACGCCGTGCACCAGAAAGGCATCCCATACGACAACATTCTGCGTAGCAATACCGTGAATCCGGAACTGCTGCGGTATGAGCTGCACCGCGTCTGGGTTGTCGATGCTGAGCTGCGCAAGGGCTTCAGCCACCCGTATGCCAAGCGTCGCTTCTATATCGATGAAGACAGCTGGCAGATCCTCGCCGCCGACCTCTACGACAAGAGCGGCGAGCTGAGCGGTGTGCAGGAAAGCCACCCGATCAGCTACTACGACGTGCCGATGTTCGGCAGCACCCTGGAGACCATCTATGACTTCAAGGGCAAGCGTTACTTTGTCGACGGCCTGGATAACAACGAGCCGATGTACAACTTCAACGCCAAGCTGACGCCGCGCGATTTCACCCCGCAGGCGCTGCGTCGCGAAGGCAACTGAGCCTCGTCGCACTGAAAAAACCGCCTCTTGCAGGCGGTTTTTTTATGCCCGGCGATTGAGGCTGTGTGGCCTTGGAGCATTACGCGAACTGCGCCGGCCGTTGATGCAGGACAAGTAGCCGAGCTGTCATCACGCTACAGTCAGGGCTCTGTGCTAGCGCATACAAGGAGCCTGACCATGAGCATGATGAAAGCAGCGGTGTTTATCGAGCCTGGACGCATCGAGCTGGTGGACAAGCCCATCCCGCCCGTTGGGCCCAATGATGCGCTGGTACGGATTACCACCACGACCATCTGCGGCACCGATGTGCACATCCTCAAGGGTGAATACCCAGTGGCCAAGGGGCTGACCATCGGCCACGAACCGGTTGGCATCATCGAGAAACTGGGGAGCAACGTACAGGGTTACCACGAGGGGCAGCGGGTGATCGCCGGAGCCATCTGCCCAAGCTTCAGCTCCTACGCTAGTCAGGACGGTTATTCCTCTCAGGATGGCGGCTGCAGCTGCCATGGCTACAAACCCATGGGCGGCTGGCGCTTCGGCAACAGCATCGACGGCACCCAGGCCGAATACGTGCTGGTACCCGACGCTCAGGGCAACCTGGCCCCAGTGCCGGATGGCCTGACTGACGAGCAGGTGCTGATGTGTCCGGACATCATGTCCACCGGGTTTGCCGGTGCAGAAGCCGCGAATATCAAGATCGGTGATGTGGTCGCCGTCTTCGCCCAGGGGCCGATTGGCTTGTGCGCCACGGCCGGGGCCAAGCTGCGTGGGGCGAGCACCATCATCGTGGTCGATGGTGTCGAGCAGCGCTTGCAGATTGCCCGGCAGATGGGCGCGGACATCACCCTTAACTTCAATCAGGTCGATGTGGTCGAAGAGATCCTGCGCCTGACCGGTGGCCGTGGTGTGGATGCGGCCATCGAAGCATTGGGCCTGCAATCCACTTTCGAAAGTGCGCTTCGCGTGCTCAAGCCGGGTGGCACGTTGTCCAGCCTGGGGGTGTATTCAACGGATCTGGTGATTCCCCTGGCGGCGTTTCATGCCGGTTTGGGTGACCACAAGATCGTTACCTCACTGTGCCCGGGCGGTAAGGAACGCATGCGCCGGCTGATCAATGTGGTGGCATCCGGGCGCGTCGATTTCGGCGCGCTGGTGACGCACCAGTATGCGCTGGATGACATCGTTGCGGCCTACGATCTCTTTGCTCACCAGCGCGATGGCGTGCTCAAGGTGGCGATCAAGCCGTTTGCGTAAGTGCTGAGTCAGCTGCGGTCGGCGAGGATGCCGATGATAAAGAACACCAGAATCAGCACCGGGGCCAGGGTGAAGTTGTTGAAGAAGCCCAAGCCTTTGGCCAGATACGGTGTGGCGAAGACGATCAGCAGGCCGTAGCCCACTGCGCAGAGCAGCACGAAGATCAGCGTGCGGAAGATGAAGTTCATGCTGCTGGTATTGCGTTGCACCCAGGCATTGATCCCAGGGCCGAAGAGCACCAGCAGGGTGGCCATGATCGCCAGGGATATATCGTAGAGGTGGCTGCGGCTCCAGCGCGACAGGGTGACGATCAGGTCGAGTAGCAGGTCCATCCGGTGTCCTTAGCCGTGGCGGCGTGTGCGTCAGGGTAGAAAATACTGCAGCAGGTCGTTGAGAAACAGCTGGCCTTCGCGGGTGGCGCACAGGCGTGTCGGATCGCTGTGCAGCAGGCCGCGCTTTTGCGCTTCGATGCGCGCTGCGGCGAGTTGGCTGAGCGGCAGGCCGGTGCGCTGAGTGAACAATTCGCTGGCGACGCCGTCCGTGAGGCGCAGCACATTCATCAGAAATTCGAAGGGCAGCTCATCAGCACCCAGGACGCGTTCGCCGGCGCTGAAGCGTTTGCTGCGGTCTAGGTAGTCTTTGGGTAGGCGGGTTTTCCAGCTACGGCTGATGCGTCCGTCCGGTTGGCTGAGTTTGGCGTGAGCGCCGGCGCCGATGCCGAGAAAATCGCCGAAGGTCCAGTAGTTCAGGTTGTGCCGTGCGGCCTTGCCGGCCTGAGCGTAGGCCGACACTTCGTACTGCGCATAACCTTCAGCGGCCAGCAGGGCCTGTCCGGCTTCCTGAATATCCCAGAGAATATCGTCTTCCGGCACGTCGGGTGGCTGGTTCCAGAACACCGTGTTCGGCTCCACCGTCAGCTGATACCAGGACAGGTGCGTCGGCCCTTGGGCAATGGCGGTGCGCAGATCGCTGAGTGCATCCTCGATGGACTGATCCGGCAGGCCGTGCATCAGGTCGAGGTTGAAATTGTCGAAGCCGGCGGCGCGGGCCATATCGGCTGCATGCACCGCTTCATCGCCGTCGTGGATTCGGCCCAGGGCGATCAGTTTGGGTGCCTGGAAACTCTGCACGCCAATCGACAGGCGATTGATGCCCAGGCGGCGATAGTCCTTGAACTTGGCCTGTTCGAAGGTACCGGGGTTGGCTTCCAGGGTGATTTCGATATCGGCGGCAAACGGCACGCGCCGCTCCACGCCTTCAAGCAGGCGGCCGAGGGCTTTGGCCGAGAACAAGCTGGGGGTGCCGCCGCCAAAGAAGATCGAACTCAACGCTCGGTTATGTACCTGCGCCAGATCAGCATCCAGATCGGCCAGCAGGGCATCGACGTACTCTTCTTCCGGCAGATTTGGTCCGGCGGTGTGGGAGTTGAAGTCGCAATATGGGCACTTCTTCACGCACCAGGGAATGTGCACATAGAGTGCAAGTGGCGGCAGCGCGAAGCCACCGCCGGACGCCGTGGTCATGCCAGGCCCAGCCGCTGTTTCAGCAAGGCCATCGCGCGGGCGCGGTGGCTTATCTGGTTTTTCTCGGCCGCCGGCAGTTCGGCGCTGGAGCAGTCGCGCTCGGGCACCCAGAACAGCGGGTCATAGCCGAAACCTTCCACGCCTTGCGCGGCGTGCAGGATGCGACCGTGCCAGAGGCCTTCGCAGATGATCGGCAGCGGATCGTCGGCATGCCGTACCAGCGCCAGGCAGCAGACGAACTGCGCGCCGCGCTCGGCATCCGGCACCTCTTTCAGGGCGTCGAGCAGCTTGGCGTTATTCGCCGCATCACCCTGGCCATCGGCGTAGCGCGCCGAGTAGATGCCCGGTGCGCCACCGAGAAAATCCACCGCTAGGCCGGAGTCATCGGCCAGCGCCGGCATGCCGGACAGGCGGGCAGCATTGCGTGCTTTCAGAATGGCGTTTTCGATAAACGATAAGCCGGTTTCTTCCGGCTCGACCATGGAGAACTCGCCGACTGAGCGCACGCGTACGCTGCTGCCGAGCATGGCCTGCAGCTCTTTGAGTTTGCCGGCGTTATGGCTGGCGAGTACAAGCTCGTTGAAAGGCATCATGTATTCAGGGCCATCATTCGTCTGGGAAGACTTCCTGGTTGAAATTAAAACTGTGCGCCGCGCCATCGGCCGCGCGCACGTTGATGGTGAAACGCAGCATTTCACGCTGGCTGAAGGTGAATTGCGCCAGGTAATAAATGGCTTCACCTTCGTTGACCTGCTTGAAGGTCAGCGGCTGGCTGCGACCGACCAGGTCCTTCACTTCGCCACTGACGCTGGCGCTGCTGGCCTTGCCGGCTTTGAGTACGGAAATGTTCACCACGCCCTGGGTTTTGCTGCGGACCAGGCCGTTGGCCGCGGCTATGTCCGGCTGCAGAAAGCTGGAGTTGAAGGTGATGTAGTGCACGTCGAGGTCGCCGAACGTCTGCTTGCGTTCAGCCAGCGCAGGCAGGCTCAGGCACAGGGCGATAAATAAAAGTGCGATGCGACGCATAAGGGTTCTCCAGATGGACAGCGGCCTGGGATAAGGCCGCTCAATTGGCGATTTGAACATCCTGGGCAGTAGGCCCGCTGATCCGGTAAATGCCGATTTCACCTAACAGATTAGGCCAGATCCGGCTGGCCCAGCCGTGCCGGTGGTCGCGGTCCACGGCCAGACGATCCATGACTTTTGCGCCCTGGTTGTGGCACAGGTTTTCGAAGTCTTCGAAGGTGCAGAAATGGATGTTCGGCGTGTTGAACCAGGTGTACGGGAGAAAATCCGACACCGGCATGCGGCCCTTGGTGGTGAGGTACCAGCGGCAGTGCCAGTGGCCGAAGTTGGGGAAGGTGATGATGCAGGTCTTGCCGACGCGCAGCATCTCCGCCAGTACTTTGTCCGGGTAATGCAGAGCTTGCAGCGACTGGGTCATGACTACCACATCGAAGCTGTTGCTGGCGAAGTTGCCCAGGCCCTTGTCGAGATTCTGCTCAATTACGTTGACGCCCTTGCTCACGCATTGAGCGATGTTGTCCGCATCGATTTCCAGGCCGTAGCCGCTGACCTGCTTGTGTTCGGCCAGCCAGGCGAGCAGCTCGCCATTGCCGCAACCCAGGTCAAGCACGCGGCTACCGGCGGGAATCCACTCTTGGATGATTTCGAGATCCGCGCGCATGGCTACACCTTAATCCGTTTCATATAGCTGTCGAACGCCTGCAGGTAGCGCGGGATCGGCATGAGGAAGGCGTCGTGGCCCTGGGGCGCATCGATTTCCAGGTAGCAGACGTTTTTCCGCGCGGCGGTCAGTGCATCGACGATTTCCCGCGAGCGTGCCGGCGAGAAGCGCCAGTCGGTGGTGAAGGACATCACGCAGAAATCGGCGCTGACGTGGGCCAGGGTCTTGGCCAGGTCGCCATCGAAGGCTGCTGCCGGGTCGAAGTAGTCCAGCGCCTTGGTCATCAGCAGGTAGGTGTTGGCGTCAAAGCGCCCGGAGAACTCCTCGCCCTGGTAGCGCAGGTAGCTTTCCACCTGGAACTCGACGCTGTGGAAGTCATAGTTGAGCTTCTCGCTCTTCAGGCCACGGCCGAATTTTTCGCCCATGGCGTCATCCGACAGGTAGGTGATGTGGCCGACCATGCGCGCCAGCATCAGCCCGCGCTTGGGGATCACGCCCTGTTCCTGAAAGTGCCCGCCGTGGAATTGTGGATCGGTGAGGATCGCCTGGCGCGCCACTTCGTTGAAGGCGATGTTCTGCGCCGATAGCTTGGGCGCCGAGGCAATCGCCAGGCAGTGACGCACGCGCTCGGGGTAGCTGATGGTCCATTGCATGGCCTGCATACCGCCCAGGCTACCGCCGATCACCGCTGCCCACTGCTGGATGCCGAGGTTGTCGGCCAGCCGCGCCTGGCTGTGTACCCAGTCCTCCACTGTCATTACCGGGAAGTCGGCGCCGAAGGGTTTGCCGGTCGCTGGGTTGATGCTGCTCGGGCCGGTGGAGCCGTTGCAGCCGCCGAGGTTGTTCAGACTGACGACAAAGAACTTGTTGGTGTCGATGGGTTTGCCAGGGCCGATGCAGCTGTCCCACCAGCCCGGTTTACGGTCATCGGCGCTGTGATAACCGGCGGCATGGTGGTGGCCGGACAGCGCGTGGCAGATCAGCACGGCGTTGCTCGCCGTGGCATTCAGCTCGCCATAGGTTTCGAAGATCAGTTGGTAGTCGGCCAGGCTGCGCCCGCAGGCCAGCGCCAGAGGTTCTGCAAAGTGCAGCACCTGCGGGGTTACCAGGCCAACAGAGTCTTGGGGAAAGGCAGTCGACATCGACCCTGCTCGCAATAAAGGAAGAGCCGCAGTCTAAAGAGCGCCGCCCCAGGCGGCAAGCGCGTGGGGCGGTGGGGTCTTGCTGATGAGACAGGCTATTCGCCGACGCTATGCGGGCGAGCGGCGCCTGGCAGGTTGACCACCTTGCCCTGGCGCTGCACGGGGGCAGGGCGCCGCAGGATGCGCAGCATGTCGTTGGCCTGCGCCAGTTGCTGCTCCAGTTCGCCGCTGTAACGCGCCAGTTGCTGGCCGCGCTGACGCGCCTGCTGGGTTTCCTGGGCCAGAGCTTTAAGCCGCAGCATGTGGGTTTCCAGAAGCTGCTTGTGCTCGAGGGTGTGCTGCATCAGTGGCATCAGTGCATCGCTGGCCCACTGTTCGGCTTCCTGGCGCATGCGCTGGTGCAGGCCGATCACTTCCTGCACCAGGGTGGCGAAGAAGCGTTTGGTCAGGCTGCGCTGTTCGGTCAGCAGGGTTTTCAGCTGCAGGCGGAACTGGTCGGCCTTGGCCTGCTGCTGCTTGAGCTCACGCAGGTAGCGGTTGACGTTGAACTGCGGTGCGTCGACGCCATGCAGCGGGTTCTCTTCGTTGTGCCGACGATAGATGGCCGCGACCATCTTGTTGGCCATGTCGGCTTCCTGCGCCAGGTTGTGCAGGTCCTGCTCCACGCTGCGGAAGAAATGCAGGATGGCCTGGTTGATACCCAGGGTGGTCCAGCTGCCAGTGAGATTCTTGCGCACCTTGTTCAGGTGTTCGTCCAGGCGCTCGCTGCGTGAGGCATGGCGCAGCAGGTCGCCCTGACGTTTGAGCAAACGCTGGTTGGTTTTCAGGCCAAGCAGGCGTTTATGGTGCTGGCTGTGGTCTTCCTTGGTCTTGGCGGTCAGCTCGAACAGCATCTGGCCGTTGTCGTGCTGGTGATTGCTCAGCAGGCCCTGTTGCTCGTTGACCTTTTCCAGACGCAGGTTGAGCACGTGCTGGCTGTTCTGCAGCAGCCTCAGCACCTGATTGACTACGCGGTCTTCGAGCAGGCGTTCCTTCTGCGCGATGATGCGTTCGCAGAGCAGGTTTTCCAGGTTGCTCATCTGGCTGCGGGCCAGCAGTTCCGGATCCTTGCGCACCTTGGCCAGCATCGCCTGCTTGGCCGACAGCGGCAGCACGTCCTCGACGCGGATGCCGAGCTGGCGCGCGGTGCTGGTCTGAATCTGGCGGATGGCGTTCTGCACAAAGGCTTCGCCGGCCAGGTCATCCCAGAGCACGTCGATCTTGTTCAACACGGCGAACAAGCTGGTCTGGGTGTCTTCGTCGAGTTGGCGGATATGCTGCTGCCACACGGCCATGTCGCTGGCAGTCACGCCGGTATCGGCGGACAGCAGGAAGATGATCGCCTGTGCGCTAGGCAGCATCGACAAGGTCAGCTCCGGCTCACTGCCGAGGGCGTTTAGGCCTGGGGTGTCGAGGATGCGCAAACCCTGACGCAACAACGGGTGGTCGAAGTTGACCATGGCGTGACGCCAGGCTGGCACCAGCACTTCGCCGGGCTTATTGGTGCTTTCCAGCATGTCCGGGTGAAAGCCCAGAGCAATCGCCTGTTCGACCGGCATGGGTTTGGTGCGGGCGACCTGGATAAAGGCCTGAACCATGTTGTCCGGGTCGCTGAGGTCCAGCGGAATATTTACCCAGTGCCGCGGAATCCGTTTGAACTGCGCCACACTGGCCTCGGAAACGCGGGTCTCGATCGGCAGCAGGCGGATATAGGAGCGCTCCGAACGTGGGTCGAAGAACAGCTCGGTAGGGCACATGGTGGTGCGCCCAGCCTGGGACGGCAGCATGCGCTGGCCGTAGGAGGAGAAGAACAGGCTGTTGATCAGCTCGGTCTTGCCGCGTGAGAACTCGCCGACAAAAGCCAGGGTGATGTGGTCAGTGCGCAACAGTTTCAGCGCGCGCTCAAGCTTGGCCTCCACGGCCTCAGAGTTGAGCCGATTGGTCAGCAGCCAGCTGCGATAGCGGGTGATTTCGCGCATCAGCTCGCGCTTCCAGGCGACGTAAGCATCGACCTGCTGACTGAGACGTTCCATGCTCATCCTGGGCTTTCCTCCGGTTGGCGCATCCATTGTGGGGCGACTGGGCTATACGGCACCCAGGTTGAGTCGGGCACACATTGAACGGTACCGCGTGGGTAACTGACGCGGCAGATAACGCTTTAAAGCCTGCGCAATTGCGCCAGATCCACGACGTTCGTGGATTGACCTGCCTGGCATTATGCGGGTCGCAGCTATGGCGTCAATCGCATGTCGTCGCCCGCCCGCCTTATGGTCGGTCAGGGTGACCGAGCGGTCAGTGCGAGTTCGGCGGGTAAACGCTGTGGCTGTTTGATGCGCACGCGTTTTTGCCGGCTTTGCTGACCGCTTTCCAGGCTGACCTGGCTTTTGCTGACTGCAAATACGCTGGCGAGGAACGCCAGCAGCTGGGCATTGGCTTTGCCATCTGCAGGCGGTGCGGTAAGACGGATTTTCACCCGCTCACCGTGCAGCCCCGCGAACTCATCCTTGCTCGCCTTAGGCTGCAGGTGGCACTCGAGAATCAGGTCGGCGCCGTCCCAGCGAAAGTGGCTCATCCGGCGCTCGCGGTCAGATTGCCAAACTGAGGCCTTTGTACATGCCAGTCATGACCGCCAAGTTGCGGATCACCAGCATGTCGATCAGGTTGAGGAGCAGGAACGCGACGATCGGCGACAGATCCAGCCCGCCCATGCTCGGCAGAATGCGGCGAATTGGCGACAGCAGTGGCTCGCAGATCTGATTGATCAGCATGGCGGTGGGGTTATGGCTGCCTTGGGCGACCCAGGACAGAATCACGCTGATGATCAGGGCGAAGAAGAACACCTTGAGGAACAGTGCAGTGACGCCAATGATCGACCACACCAGCAGCTGCAGCGGGTTCTCCAGGCCATAACCAAGGAGCATCAGGGTGAGTGCCATCAGCACGAGCTGCACCAAAATGGCCAGCACCAGCGAGGCCAGATCAAGCCCGGCGACGCTTGGAATCACCTTGCGCAGCGGTTTCAGCAGCGGATGGGTGGCGCGCACAATGAACTGGCTGAGCGGGTTGTAGAAGTCTGCACGTACCAGTTGCAGGATAAAACGCAGCAACACGATCAGCAGGTAGAGGCTGCCAATGGTCTGCAGGATGTAGACGGCGGCGGTATTGAGTCCGATCATTTTCGTTCCTTATTGACCGAGTTGTTCGGCGAGCTCGGCAGAGCGGTGGGCGGCGGCATTCAGGGCTTTCTCGACCAAGGCTTCGAAACCGTCAGCCTGGAAGGTCTTGATCGCAGCCTCGGTGGTGCCAGCCGGTGAAGTGACCCGGCGGCGTAGTTCGCTGGCATCGACATCGCTGGTCACAGCCATACGGGCAGCGCCGAGTGCGGTGTGCAGTGTCAGCTGGGCAGCAGTTTCGCGCGGCAGGCCGAGTTTCTCGCCCGCGGCGGTCATGGCTTCAATCAGCAGGAAGAAGTATGCCGGGCCGCTGCCGGACACGGCGGTCACAGCATCGATCTGCGCTTCCTGATCCAGCCACAGTGCCAGGCCGACGGCGCTGAGCAGCTGTTCGGCCTGTTGGCGCTGGGCCGGCGAAACCTGAGCATTGCTATACAGGCCGCTGACGCCCTGGCGCAGCAGCGCCGGCGTGTTGGGCATGCAGCGCACAATCGCACGTGGGCCGAGCCAGCTTTCTAGGCTGGCGCAGCTGATGCCGGCGGCAATCGACACCACCAGCTGCTGTTCGCCGATATGTGCGGCGAGATCCAGACAGACTTCTTTCATCACCTGCGGCTTGATCGACAGCACGATTACGTCCGCACCCTGAATCGCCTCGGCATTGCTGGCAAAGGTTTCGATGCCATGTTCGGTGCTGATCTTGTTGCGCTGTTCGGCGCCGCGGTCACTGGCGCGAATGGCGCTGGCATCAGTGCCCTGTGCGCGCAGTCCGCCGATCAGGCTGGCGGCCATATTGCCGGCGCCGATGAAGGCAATTCGGGGCGTGGTCATAACGGGCTTCCTTTTATAGCTGAAGGCAAACTCAATCAGGTTGTGCTGTAGTCACGAGCGCCGAAGAGGGCGGTGCCAATCCTGACCCAGGTTGCGCCTTCGGCGATGGCGGCTTCTAGGTCATGGCTCATGCCCATGGACAAGGTGTCGAGATCCAGGTTCAGACCTTGCATCAGCTCGCGCAGGCGGGCGAAGGCGGCGCGTTGCTCGCTGGGGTCATCGGTGGGTTCGGGGATTGTCATCAATCCGCGTAGGCGCAGGTTGGGCAGTTGTGTAACCGCTTGTGCCAGGGCCTGCAGCTCATCTGGGTTGCAGCCAGATTTGCTGGCCTCACCGCTGACATTCACCTGCAGGCAGATATTCAACGGCGGTAGATGCGCTGGACGTTGATCAGACAGTCGCTGGGCGATTTTCAGGCGGTCCACCGAATGCACCCAGGCAAAGTGCTCGGCGATGGGCTTGGTTTTGTTCGATTGGATCGGACCGATAAAGTGCCAGGTCAGCGGCAGGTCGCTCAATTCGGCCTGCTTTTCCAGGGCTTCCTGCAGGTAGTTCTCACCGAAATCGCAGGTGCCGGCTGCAAAGGCCTGGCGAATCGCTTCGGCCGGTTTGGTTTTGCTCACCGCGAGTAGGCCAACAGTCGCACAATCTCGCTGCGAGGCTTGCGCCGCCTCACGGATGCGCACTCCGACCTTTGCAATATTCTCTGCTATCGTGGACATTACTTGCGCCCGCCGCCTGGGTTTCGCGGCATTCTACCTGCTTGTCTGTCATTAGGGAGTCCCATGGATATCACTGAATTGCTGGCCTTCAGCGCCAAGCAAGGTGCATCGGACCTGCATCTCTCCGCTGGCCTGCCTCCGATGATTCGGGTCGACGGTGATGTTCGCCGGATCAATTTGCCTGCACTGGACCATAAACAGGTGCACGCACTGATCTACGACATCATGAACGACAAGCAGCGCAAGGATTTCGAGGAGTTCCTCGAGACCGACTTCTCCTTCGAAGTACCGGGCGTGGCGCGTTTCCGGGTTAACGCCTTCAACCAGAACCGTGGTTCTGGCGCGGTATTCCGGACCATTCCGTCGAAAGTGCTGAGCATGGAAGATCTCGGCATGGGCGAGATCTTCCGCAAGATTTCCGATGTGCCACGCGGCCTGGTGCTGGTAACCGGGCCAACCGGTTCGGGCAAGTCGACCACCCTGGCGGCGATGCTCGACTATATAAACAGTAACAAGTACCACCACATCCTCACCGTCGAAGACCCAATCGAATTCGTTCACGAGTCGAAAAAGTGCCTGATCAACCAGCGTGAGGTGCACCGCGACACCCTCGGCTTCTCCGAAGCCCTGCGCTCGGCACTGCGGGAAGACCCGGACATCATCTTGGTCGGCGAGATGCGTGACCTGGAAACCATCCGCCTGGCCCTGACCGCAGCGGAAACCGGTCACCTGGTATTCGGCACCCTGCACACCACTTCGGCGGCCAAGACCATCGACCGCGTGGTTGACGTATTCCCGGCCGAAGAGAAGTCCATGGTTCGTTCCATGCTCTCCGAATCGCTGCAATCGGTTATCTCGCAGACCCTGCTTAAGAAGATCGGCGGTGGTCGTGTGGCGGCCCACGAAATCATGATCGGCACCCCGGCCATCCGTAACCTGATCCGCGAGGACAAGGTGGCGCAGATGTACTCGGCCATTCAGACCGGTGGCTCGCTGGGCATGCAGACCCTGGATTCCTGCCTGAAAACTCTGGTGACCAAGGGCATCGTCAGCCGCGAAGCGGCGCGCGAAAAAGCCAAAACGCCAGAAAACTTCTAAATCGACAGTACCTGGCCGGCATTCGCCTGTCGGGTTCAGCCCAGCGGCTATTCACGCGCCTGCCGCTGGTCTTGCATAACCGCGTGATGCACATGGGCGAACAACGATGGAATTCGAAAAACTGCTGCGCCTGATGGTGGAAAAGGGCGGCTCTGACCTGTTTATTACCGCTGGCGTACCGCCGTCGATGAAGGTCAACGGCAAGATTATGCCGATCACCAAGACGCCCATGTCGCCAGAGCAGACGCGTGAAACCGTGCATGCGGTGATGAATGAGCAGCAGCGCCGCGATTTTACCGAGAACCATGAGTGCAACTTTGCCATCAGCGCACGCGGCGTCGGCCGCTTCCGCGTTAGTGCGTTTTATCAACGTAACCTGGCGGGGATGGTGCTGCGTCGTATCGAGACCAATATCCCGACGCTGGACGAGCTGAAACTGCCGGAAATCCTCAAGAAATTAGCCCTGACCAAACGTGGCCTGGTGTTGTTTGTCGGTGCGACCGGTACCGGTAAATCGACCTCGCTGGCGGCAATGATCGGCTACCGCAACAAGAACAGCAGCGGCCACATCATTTCCATCGAAGACCCAATTGAATACATCCACCAGCACCAGAGCTGCATCGTCACTCAGCGTGAGGTGGGCATCGACACCGAATCCTTTGAAGTGGCGTTGAAGAACACCCTGCGTCAGGCGCCGGACGTGATTCTCATCGGTGAGGTGCGTACCCGCGAAACCATGGACCATGCCGTGGCCTTCGCCGAGACAGGGCACTTGTGTCTGGCCACGCTGCACGCCAACAACGCCAACCAGGCACTTGATCGCATCATCAACTTCTTCCCCTCCGACCGGCAGAACCAGGTGTGGATGGACCTGTCGCTCAACCTCAAGGCCATCGTAGCCCAGCAACTGATCCCGACCCCGGACGGCAAAGGTCGCCGCGCAGTGATTGAGGTGTTGATCAACACCCCGCTGGCGGCCGACTTGATTCGCAAGGGTGAAGTGCACGAACTCAAGGCGCTGATGAAACGCTCCACCGAGCAGGGCATGCAGACCTTCGACCAGGCGCTGTACAACCTCTACAGCCAGGGCGAAATCACCTACGAAGATGCGCTGCTGTATGCGGATTCGGCCAACGACTTGCGCTTGATGATCAAGCTCGGTTCGGAAACGGATGGCGATCACCTGAGCAGCATGGCGCAGGGTTTGTCACTGGAAGTCAGTCAGGACGATCCAGGTCGTCGTTTTCGTTGATTGGCGCCGGTTTCGCGTTGGGGTGATGAATGCGTTTGCCACCCTGTCGCGCGACGGTTTCGGCTTGGCCATCGCGTTGTGCGCCGGCGCGGGCCTGGCTCATCAGTTGCGGAATCAGCGGGCCTTCCGGGAGGTTTCTCCAGAAGCGCACCGGCATGCTGGTTTCCAGTGCGCTGCGGTTGAGCCGCGCAGGGTTGAACGTGCTGCCGTAATACGCCAGCCACAGGGCTTCCCCCGTATCCTCGGGCGTTTGCGCCAGGCGTTGCCATTCACTCGGGCAGGGTCGCTGGTAATGCAGGCGCTGGCCATCCCAATACACACCGTCATCCGGGGTGGCAATCAACCAGCGGGTGCGCCCGAGGCGCTCGGCAAAGTGCCCACTGGCACTGGCCAGGATGTCGTGGGCCGGCTCATGCCAGGCCACCAGTTGTGGGCCTTCGGCGTCTTCAGGGCGCGGGTGAAAACGCAGAAAGGCATGCAGGTGGTGGGCTTCGCGGCGCACCGCTTTTAGCCGTTTATGCAGCTGGCTGCCATCGATGTCCCCCGGCAGCATGGCCGCGCGATCACCCTGAGCGACCCGCCAGAGAATCCGGTAGAGAAGGCTCCAGCGATCCTCGACACGAAAGTGTGCGGCGCTTTGCAGCAGCTCCAGCAGCTGCTTGGGGATCCGCGGTGCAGGGTTTGTCACCGTAGACGCGAGGCTTATCGGTGCTTGGTCAAACAACCCACCGCTGTCGTTGTTGCCCAACCACGTGATCTGATGCGGCGGTATACCGTGCTGCACCAGGTTTCTGGCAACCTCGCGCCAACCGGCAAAGCTGCCGTCGAATGAGGCGTGATGCATCACCACAGCGCCATCTGTGCCGGGGTTTCGCTGAGCTGCTGGCGCAGCAGCAGGGATTCGCGGCTGGCCTGCAGGGGGCGGTAGTCCTGAGTGACGATAAAGGGCTTGGCCTTTTCCAGGGCGCAGCGCAGGCGCGTCAGGTCTTCAAAGCGGATGCGCTTCTGCCGGCGCAGTGCAACCAAGCGTTTCGCACTGAGCACGCCGATTCCAGGTACGCGAGCGATCATTGCCGGTTCGGCGCGATTGAGGTCGACGGGGAAGTGCTCACGGTTGTTCAGCGCCCAGGCCAGTTTCGGGTCGATATCCAGCGCCAGGTTGCCAGGGCCGCTGAGCAACTCACCCACCTCGAATCCGTAGCCGCGCAGCAGGAAGTCGGCTTGATACAGGCGGTGCTCGCGTAACAAGGGCGGCGCTTCGAAGGGCACGGTGTTAGGGCTCTTCGGTATCGGGCTGAATGCCGAGTAATACACCCGGCGCAGGCGGTAGTTGCCGTAGAGCGACGCCGCCGTGTGCAGAATGGTGCTGTCGTCGGTGGCATCGGCACCAATGATCATCTGTGTGCTCTGCCCGGCCGGGGCGAAACGCGGTGCGCGCTTTTCCGCGCGCGCTTCGCTCTCGCCCTGGTGGATAGAGTGCATGGCCTGCTTGATGGTGCGCACCTGCTTTTCCGGGGCCAGGCGAATCAGGCTGCTTTCGGTGGGCAGTTCGATATTCACGCTAAGGCGGTCGGCATAACGGCCTGCTTCGGCAATTAATAGCGGGTCGGCGTCGGGGATGGTCTTGAGGTGGATATAGCCGCGAAATTCGTGCTCTTCACGCAGCAGTTTGGCCACACGGACCAGTTGCTCCATGGTGTAGTCGGCTGAGCGGATAATCCCCGAGCTGAGAAACAGCCCGCTGATGCAATTGCGTTTGTAGAAGTCGAGGGTCAGGGTCACTACTTCTTCTGGGGTAAATCGCGCGCGCGGTACGTCGCTGGAGCGGCGGTTTACGCAGTACTGGCAGTCATACAGGCAGAAATTGGTCAGCAGGATCTTCAACAGCGCCACGCAGCGTCCATCTGGGGTGAAGCTGTGGCAGATGCCCATGCCATTGGTCGAGCCGATGCCGCTTTTGCCTTTTGAACTGCGGTTGGGGGCGCCGCTGCTGGCGCAAGACGCGTCGTATTTGGCGGCGTCGGCAAGTACCGTGAGTTTTTCGATCAGCTGCATGATGATGCCTGCTTAACTGTTTATGCATACAGTATTTAGCAATCTTCAGCAGGCATCAAGCGTTGGGATGACTGAACGTGCCGTGGATTTCCCAGGGCAGCGAACCTTGCGTAGAGTGTGGCGTCAAAGTGAGACCAGCCATCAGGAGGCACACCTATGCAGCGACAGGACACGCACAGCAAACTTATCGGCTATCTGCTGTGGATTTTCGGTTTTCTCGGCGCGCACCGTTTCTATTACGGCAAGCCAGTAACCGGAACCATCTGGTTCTTCACCTTCGGCCTGCTGTTTATTGGCTGGATCGTCGACCTGTTTCTGATTCCGGCGATGGATCGCGAAGCCGATCTGCGCTTTACCGCCGGCGATACTGATTACAACGTCGCCTGGATCTTGCTGACTTTCCTCGGCATCTTCGGTGTGCACCGCATGTACCAAGGTAAGTGGATCACCGGGATCATCTACCTGTTTACGGGTGGTCTGTTCCTGCTCGGTGTGCTGTATGACTTCTGGACGCTGAACTCCCAGGTGTCGATCAAGAACGCCGAACGCAGCTAAGGTTCAGGCAAGAAAAAGCCCGCCAATTGGCGGGCTTTTTTGTGGCATGAGGCATCACGCCTGGTAGCTGATATGCCCATCTACCAGGGTGTAACGCACGGCGCCCGGCAGGCAGTGGCCGATAAACGGGCAATTAGCACCTTTCGAATACCAGCTCTCCCCAGCCAGCGTCGAGGCTTGAGGATCAAGCAGCAGCAGGTCGGCGGGAGCGCCCACGCTCAATTTGCCAGCCGGCAGACGCAGCGCTTGCGCCGGGCCACTGCTCAGGCGAGCGAGCAGGGTGGGCAGGTCGAGCAGGCCATCTTGTACCAGGCTCATGGCCAGCGGCAGTAACAGTTGCACGCTGCTGATGCCGGGCTCGGTGGCACCGAAGGGTGCCAGCTTGGCGTCGCGCTCATGCGGCTGATGGTGGCTGGAAATGGCCGAGATCACCCCGCTTTTCACGGCGGCGCGCAGCCCATCGCGGTCAGCAGCGGTGCGCAGCGGTGGTTGCACGTGGTACAGGCTGGAGAAGTCGCTGAGCGCTTCATCGGTGAGGATCAGCTGGTACAAGGCTACATCGGCCGTAACCGGCAGACCACGGGCCTGGGCGTCGGCGATCAGCTGGGCGCCACGCGCGCTGGTCAGCTGGCTGAAGTGCGCACGCACGCCGGTCTGCTCGACCAGCAGCAGGTCGCGGGCAAGGGCCACAGTTTCCGCGGTTTCCGGAATGCCCGGTAGGCCAAGGAAGCTCGCGGTGGCGCCCTCATGGGCCAGGCCGCCTTCAGCCAGGTCGTGATCCTGAGAATGGAAGATCACCGTCAGGTCGAAGGTGGCTGCGTATTCCAGGGCGCGGCGCAGGGTGCGGTTATTGCGGAAACTGTCCAGGCCGTTGCCGAAGGCCACACAGCCGGCGTCGCGCAGGGCTACCAGCTCAGCCAGCTGCTCGCCTTCGAGGCCTTTGCTCAGGGCGCCAATCGGGAACACCTTGGTGTGCCCGGCTTCGCGGGCGCGGTCGAGAATCAGCTCGGCCACTGCCGGGGTATCCAGCACTGGCTTGGTAAGTGGTGGGCAGCACAGGCTGGTGACGCCGCCGGCGGCTGCGGCGAGGGTTTCCGTGGCGATGCTGCCTTTGCGGCTATAGCCAGGCTCGCGTAGGGCGACGTTAAGGTCGACCAGGCCAGGTGCGGCGATCAGGCCTTGGGCGTCGATGCTCTGCTCGGCGACGAAGCCGGCAGGAATCTGGCCGATGGCGAGAATCTTGCCGCTTTCGATATAGATATCGGCAAGTTGATCGAAGCCGCTGCTGGGATCGATAACACGGGTTCCGAGGATACGGATACGCATCAGTTCTGCTCCTCGGCATCTTGATTAAGTTGGCGCTGGGCGTTTTGCCCGCTCATGGTCATGGACAGTACGGCCATGCGGATGGCAATGCCGTAGGTGACCTGGTTGAGAATCACCGACTGCGGTCCGTCGGCCACTGCCGACTCGATCTCCACGCCGCGGTTGATCGGCCCCGGGTGCATGACCAATGCGTCCGGCTTGGCCAATTTGAGGCGCTCTTCAGTCAGGCCGAACAGGCGGTAGAACTCGCCTTCGCTGGGCAGCAGGCCGCCGGTCATGCGTTCACGCTGCAGGCGCAGCATGATCACCACATCGACGTCCTTGAGGCCGGCGGCGAGGTCGCTGTAAACGGTCACGCCGTATTGCTCGATGCCGACCGGCAGTAGGGTCTTTGGTGCAATTACGCGGATATCCGGGCAACCGAGTGTCTTCAGCGCCAGCATATTCGAGCGTGCCACTCGCGAATGGAGGATGTCGCCGACGATAGCCACCGAGAGGTTCTCGAAGCTGCCTTTATGCCGGCGAATGGTCAGCATATCGAGCATGCCCTGAGTCGGGTGGGCGTGACGGCCGTCGCCGCCGTTGATGATCGCCAGGTTCGGGCACACATGCTCGGCGATAAAGTGCGCTGCGCCGGAATCAGCATGGCGCACGACGAAGATGTCGGCGGCCATGGCTTCGAGGTTGCGCAGAGTGTCGAACAGCGTTTCGCCCTTGCTGGTTGAGCTGGTCGATACGTTGAGGCTGATCACGTCGGCCGACAGGCGCTGGGCCGCCAGCTCGAAGGTGGTGCGGGTGCGCGTGGAATTCTCGAAGAACACATTGCACACGGTCTTGCCGCGCAGCAGCGGGACTTTTTTCACCGCGCGCGCGCCGACTTCGAGGAATGAGTCGGCAGTATCGAGGATTTCCGTCAGCAACTCGCGGGGCAGACCGTCGAGGGACAGGAAGTGGCGCAGTTGGCCTTGGTCATTCAGTTGCAGCGGGCGCTTGGCGGCTATGGTCGTCATCTG
Source organism: Pseudomonas sp. 9AZ (assembly GCF_902506525.1). NCBI lineage: Bacteria > Pseudomonadati > Pseudomonadota > Gammaproteobacteria > Pseudomonadales > Pseudomonadaceae > Pseudomonas > Pseudomonas sp. 9AZ. The sequence continues at coordinate 1,466,823 of NZ_LR733840.1, read as the reverse complement.
GCGAGTCTCAGTGGGCAAGCGTCTGGAGTTCGAGGGTCAGCGGCGTGGGGCCGGACAATTTTACCCGCTGGTCGCCTTCCAGCGACAGGGTGGCGCCGACCACGTCCGGACGGATCGGCAGCTCGCGGGCATTGAGGTCAAGCAGGCTGACCAGGGTCACGCTGGCCGGGCGGCCATAATCGAACAATTCATTTAGTGCGGCGCGGATGGTGCGGCCGCTCATCAGCACGTCGTCGATCAGCACCAGGTGCTGGCCTTCGATCTCGAACGGCAGCTCGGAAGGTTGCACCTGCGGGTGCAGGCCGTTCTGGGTGAAGTCGTCACGGTAGAAGGACACATCGAGAATGCCCAGCGCATCGTCGCGGCCCAGGGCTTCCAGTAGCGCCTGAGCAACCCAGACGCCGCCAGTGCGGATGCCGATAAAGCGCGGTTCGTTGATCTGCCGCTGATTCAGGTGGCTGGTCAGGGCGGCGGCCATTTGCGGTAGCAGTTCGGCCGGGTTGGGTAAGCTCATGGCAACACTCCAGATGCAATCTTAGTAGGCGTCAGCCCAGGCAATTTTCTTCAAGCCAGCCTTGCAGCAGCAGGGCGGCTGCGAGTGCGTCGACTGGGCGCTCGCGGTAGCCGCTGTTCTGTCCTTGCTGCAGGCGCTGGCCCTTGGCCTCGTAAGTGGTCAGGCGTTCGTCGTGGGTGTGCACGGGCAGGTTGAAGCGGCCGTTAAGGCGGCGGGCGAATTTCTCGGCGCGGTCGCTCATCTCGCTTTTCGTGCCATCCATGTTCAGTGGCAGGCCGACGACGATGGCGTCCGGCTGCCATTCCTTGATCAGCGCTTCAACTTTCTGCCAGTCCGGCACGCCGTTCTGCGCCTTGAGGATGCACAGCTCGCGGGCCTGGCCGGTGATCACCTGGCCGACCGCAACGCCGATCTGTTTGCTGCCGTAATCGAAGCCCAGCAGCAGGCGCAGTGGCTTTGTATTCGCCTCGGCCATCAGGCGTGCCCGGCTTGTGAGGTGAGCAAACTGAGGTTGACACCCAGGCGCGCAGCCGCGGCGTTCAAGCGTTGGTCAAAGGGCAGTTCGAACAGAATGCTGTTGTCAGCCGGGCAGGTCAGCCAGGCGTTGTCGGCCAGCTCGGCTTCCAGCTGTCCAGCTTCCCAGCCGGCATAGCCGAGGGTGATCAGGTATTTCTCCGGGCCAGTACCGTCGGCGATGGCGAACAGCACGTCTTGCGAGGTCGACAGGCCCAGCTCGCCCAACTCCAGGGTGGCCTGAAACTGCGGACCGCTGGGGTGAAGGACAAAACCGCGGTCAGTCTGCACTGGGCCGCCGGTAAAGATCGGCAAGCTCTGGCACAGCGCCGGCGGCTCTTCATCCGGGCGCAATTGCTCAAGCACGTCGGCCAGGTTGAGGCCGTTGGGCTTGTTGATCACCAGGCCCATGGCGCCGTACTCGTTGTGATCAATCAGGTAGGTGACAGTCTGCGCAAAATGCGGATCGGCCATGTGCGGCATGGCGATCAGGAAGTGATGCTTAAGGTAGCTAGGGCTGGCGTCTTTCATGGGCGTTAGTTTCAGGCTTCAGGCCATTGGCTTCAAGCGCTGCGCTTGTTGCGGCCGGTAAAAGTCTGCCTGATCAGTTACTCGACAGGCGGTCGCCGCGTTCGAAGCGCCAAGTGCGGATGATTTCCAGGCGGTCGACATCGGCCAGGTCGCCAGTAAACGGTGCGAACGGCGCGGCCAGGCGTACGATGCGCAGGGCGGCCTGGTCGAGCGTGCGCTGGCCGGAGGATTCCAGTACCTGCACTTCGTACAGGGTGCCGTCACGGTTGATCGACACCAGCAGGCGCAGGCTGCCATAAATACCCTGGCGGCGCGCTTCATCCGGGTAGTTGAGGTTGCCGACCCGCTCGACCTTCTTGCGCCACTCATCTTTATACCAGGCACCTTTGTCGCGCATGGTTGAGGCGGCGTTGAGGCGGTGGATCTTCGGGCGCTTGGCGTATTGCTGAACTTCCTGGGCCAGTTCGGCTTCCAGGCTGGCGATTTCCGAAGACAGTTGCGCGCTGTCGAACACCGGCGCTGGCCGGGCTTGCGGAGTGGGCTTGGCTTCTTCGCGTTTGACCGGGGTTTTCTGTTGTTGCGGGGTGCGCGTGGCAACGGCGGCCTTGGGTGCTTCCTGGCGAACTGCTGGTTGCTGAGGGGCAGCGGGCGGGGTGATGCGTTTGACTTCGCTGTCTTGAAACAGCGCCTGCTCGGTGGTCTTTGGCGCTGCCTTGTGTTCCAGGGTGCCGCTGCCTTGCTGGTTGTCCTGGGCGAGGAAGTCAGCCTCTTTGGGCTTTTCTTCGCTTTTGAAGGTGGACAGGGTGATTTCCAGGGTTTTGCTGATTTGGCTCGGCTCGGCCAAAGTAAAGCCCAGGCCGAGGATCAGCGCGGCATGCAGTACGGCAGCGAGGAACAGCGTAAAGCCCAGGCGGTCCGCCGGCTTTACGCCGGCGCTGGAAAGTTCAGGGAGTTGGGCTGCTGCGTTCATCGCGTTTCGGGTCTGCTCAGGTTGCCGCGCAGTCTGCCGAGGGTGCATGGAAAAGTCTATGAAGCACTGCGCGCATTGAGCTTCTCTGCAATCTTGTCCATCAGCTGCTCGCCGATGCGGGTATCGAAGGCGGCGTCGATCTCGCGGATGCAGGTCGGACTGGTTACGTTGATCTCGGTTAGGTGCTCGCCGATTACGTCCAGGCCGACAAACAGTAGGCCTTTCTCGCGCAGGGTCGGGCCGACGGCAGCGGCGATTTCACGGTCGCGATTGGTCAGCGGTCTGGCTTCACCGCGTCCGCCGGCGGCGAGGTTGCCACGCGTCTCTCCAGCGGCAGGAATACGCGCCAGGCAATATGGCACAGGCTCACCATCAATCATCAGGATGCGCTTGTCGCCATCCTTAATTGCCGGCAGGTAACCCTGGGCCATGATCTGCTGCTGGCCGTGGTTGGTCAGCGTCTCGAGAATCACGGACAGGTTGGGATCACCTTCGCGATGACGAAATATCATCGATCCGCCCATACCATCGAGGGGTTTGAGAATGATGTCACGCTGCTCTTTGGCAAACTCGCGCAGAATGTCGACCCTGCGGCTGACTACGGTCGGCGGCGTGTATTGGCTGAACTGGGTGGCAAAGTACTTTTCATTGCAGTCGCGCAGGCTTTGCGGACGGTTGACGACTAGAACCCCTGCATCCTCGGCTTGCTCCAGCAGGTAGGTGGAGTAGACGAACTCATTGTCGAAGGGCGGATCCTTACGCATCAGGATCACGTCCAAGTCACTTAGGGCGATGTCCTGCTCGGCGCCGAGTTCGAACCAGCGCTGGGGGTCGTTGAATACGCTAAGCTCTGACAGGCGAGCGCGTGCTTGGCCTTTGGCTTGGTAGAGGTCTTTCTGTTCCATATAAAAGAGGGTCCAGCCGCGCGCTTGGGCGGCCAGCAACATGGCCAGCGAGCTGTCCTTCTTGAAGGCGATCTGGGCGATGGGGTCCATGACAATGCCGAGGCGGACGCTCATGGCGGTGTTCTCCGTAAAATGGCAGCGATTAAAGTGTGCTAAGACGTGATGTGGCGTCAGGGTGGCGCTGACAAGTCGGGTGGTCAAGGAAAAACCTTGGCCCCGTGCGGCTTATAGATTGCATCAGGAGAGTGTGCTAAAAAGGCCCGACGATTGGGTTGTAGCCCGTCGGTGACAGGGCCTCAGGCGCACTGATATAACGCAAAAATAACGACTCACCGAGGCGATGGTAGGGCAAACATGGAACAGCATTCCGAGGGTTTGAGGGTAATGGTGATCGACGATTCGAAAACGATTCGTCGTACCGCGGAAACCCTGCTGAAAAAGGTGGGCTGCGATGTAATTACCGCAGTTGACGGCTTCGATGCTTTGGCAAAGATCGCCGATACCCATCCGAACATCATTTTTGTCGACATTATGATGCCGCGGCTCGATGGCTATCAGACCTGTGCCTTGATCAAGAACAACAGCGCTTTCAAATCCACCCCGGTGATCATGCTGTCTTCCAAAGACGGTTTGTTCGATAAAGCCAAGGGGCGCATTGTCGGCTCTGATCAGTATCTGACCAAACCTTTCAGCAAAGAAGAGTTGCTCGGTGCGATCAAAGCTCATGTGCCGGACTTTGTACCGGTGGAGCAAGCCTCCTGACGTCCGGCTAAACAGTCGTACGCCTTTTTAAAGTATTGGGAAACACCATGGCTCGAATTCTGATTGTTGATGACTCGCCGACTGAGATGTACAAACTGACCGCTATGCTGGAAAAGCACGGCCATCAGGTACTGAAAGCGGAAAATGGTGCGGACGGCGTTGCCCTGGCGCGTCAGGAAAAGCCTGACGCCGTGCTGATGGACATCGTCATGCCTGGCCTGAATGGCTTTCAGGCGACTCGCCAGCTGACCAAGGATGCGGACACTAGCCACATCCCGGTAATCATCGTGACCACCAAGGATCAGGAAACCGACAAGGTCTGGGGTAAGCGCCAGGGTGCGAAGGATTACCTGACCAAGCCAGTTGATGAAGACACTCTGGTTAAAACCTTGAATGCGGTATTGGCCGGCTAAACCCGATCAGTCCGCAATTAAAAAAGAATAAGGCCGCAGCTGGCATGTCGGACGCGCAAACCCCGTTTCAAACTCTTCAGGATATCGACAGGCTCTGTCGTTCGCTCGCTGCTGGCTTGCCTTCGCAGCAAGCGGTCGTGCAGACATGGAGCGGTATTGGCTTCCGTATGGGCGAGCGTTTTTTTGTCGCGCCCATGGGCGAAGTGGGTGAGGTTTTGCATGAGCCGCGGCATACCTTGCTGCCTGGCGTAAAAAGCTGGGTCAAGGGCGTGGCCAACGTGCGTGGTCGCTTGCTGCCAGTGATGGATCTGTGTGGTTTCTTCGGCAATGAGTTGTCACCACTGCGCAAGAAGCGTCGCGTGCTGGTGGTTGATCACCAGGAAGTCTTTGCTGGCCTGACGGTCGATGAAGTGTTTGGCATGCAGCATTTTCCTGTGGATACCTTCTCTGAGCAGCTGCCGCCGCTCGAGGCGTCCATAGCACCCTTTATCCACGGAGTCTTTCAACGTGAACAGCCTTGGTTGGTGTTCAGCCCACACGCGCTGGCCCAAAACCCGGGTTTTCTCGACGTGGCGTATTAACAGTTTATCGGTGGGGTCGGCGTTGCCGGCCTTTTGGCGTTACATGGGAACCGTAGTGCGGTCGGTCCAGGCGGGGGCCAGTAAATGAAAAAACTAAATGCAGGTAATTTGTTAGCAGGTGCGCGCAGTAGCACATTGATCGCAGGGCTGTTTATTGTCCTGATCGTTTCGATCGTGCTGTTGTTCGCCAACTTCGCCTACATCAACACTCAATCCAACTACGACACGGAGTACATCGGTCACGCCGGTGAGCTACGCGTGCTGTCCCAGCGTATCGCAAAAAACTCTACGGAAGCGGCGGCTGGTACGGCCGAAGCGTTTGCCTTGCTGCGTGATGCGCGTAACGATTTCCAGACTCGCTGGGGTTATCTGACCGACGGTAACGAGGAAACCGGCCTGCCTGCAGCGCCAGAATCCCTGCAGCCTCAGATTGCTGTTGTGCAGCAGGACTGGGATACGCTGCGGCAGAACACCGACGCCATTCTGGCCAACGAACAGACCGTACTGTCGCTGCACCAGGTAGCTGCCACCCTGGCGGAAACCATTCCACAGCTGCAGGTCGAGTACGAAGAAGTCGTCGATATCCTGCTGGAAAGCGGTGCGCCAGCCGCTCAGGTTTCGGTGGCTCAGCGCCAATCCTTGCTGGCAGAACGTATCTTGGGTTCGGTAAACAAGGTACTTGCCGGTGACCAGGACTCGGTTCAGGCCGCTGACATGTTTGGTCGTGATGCCAGCCTGTTCGGCCGTGTATTGGCGGCCATGCTTGAAGGCAACGCCGCCATGGAAATTACCCAGGTAAGCGACGAGGAAGCCCTCGAACGTCTGGCGGAAATTTCCGAGCTGTTCGAGTTTGTATCGGGTTCTGTAGACGAGATTCTCGAAACCTCGCCTGAACTGTTCCAGGTGCGCGAGTCGGCGAACGTGATCTTCACTGTCTCGCAGACTTTGTTGGACAAAGCTTCCGACCTGGCTGTCGGTTTTGATGACCTGGCCACCGGTCGTGCCATCAACACCCTGATCGGTTACGTGCTTGGCGCTCTGGCGCTTGGTTCGATCATCCTGATCGGCTTGGTGATGGTGCGTGAAACTAACCGTCGTCTGGCGTCCACCGCCGAGAAGAACGAACGTAACCAGGCGGCGATTCTGCGACTGCTCGACGAAATCGCGGACCTCGCAGACGGTGACCTGACAGTAGCCGCGACGGTAACCGAAGACTTCACCGGTGCCATCGCTGACTCCATCAACTACTCCATTGACCAGCTGCGCGACCTGGTAGCCACGATCAACCTGACCGCCGTTCAGGTAGCCGGTGCAGCCCAGGAAACCCAGGCCACGGCGATGCACCTGGCCGAGGCTTCCGAGCACCAAGCACAGGAAATTGCTGGTGCCTCTGCGGCGATCAACGAAATGGCCGTGTCGATTGACCAGGTATCGGCGAACGCCTCGGAGTCCTCTGCGGTAGCAGAGCGTTCCGTAGCCATCGCCAACAAGGGCAACGAAGTGGTGCACAACACCATCACCGGCATGGATAATATCCGTGAGCAGATCCAGGACACCTCCAAGCGTATTAAACGACTCGGTGAATCGTCCCAGGAGATCGGTGACATCGTTAGCCTGATTAACGACATTGCTGACCAGACCAACATCCTCGCACTGAACGCCGCGATCCAGGCATCCATGGCGGGTGACGCGGGTCGAGGCTTCGCCGTGGTAGCGGACGAAGTACAACGCCTCGCAGAACGTTCCTCTGCGGCAACCAAGCAGATCGAAGCGTTGGTTAAGACGATTCAGACCGACACCAACGAAGCCGTTATCTCGATGGAGCAAACGACTTCCGAAGTGGTGCGCGGTGCTCGTCTGGCGCAGGACGCCGGGGTTGCACTGGAAGAGATCGAGAAGGTTTCCAAGACCCTCGCGGCCTTGATTCAGAACATCTCCAACGCTGCTCGCCAGCAAGCATCGTCGGCTGGCCACATTTCCAACACGATGAACGTGATTCAGGAAATCACCTCGCAAACCTCCTCCGGTACCACTGCCACTGCCAAGAGCATTGGTAACCTGGCCAAGATGGCCAGTGAGATGCGTAAGTCGGTATCCGGCTTTACCTTGCCGGGTGGGGAACAGGCGTAATCAGGTGCTGCGCGGCAGGCTGAAAGGCCTGTCGCACAAGGACTATGGCCGTGAGCGAGGGGCACGACATGCAGTCAGGCGTCTGGGCCTTGCAGCCTCTGGCAGACATGACAGCCACGGAGTTTCGTGACTGGCAGACACTGCTTGAGGAGCGTACCGGTGTCGTTCTCAATGAACGGCGGCGGGCGTTTTTGCAGACCAATCTGAGTGCGCGTATGCGCGAGCTGGGCGTTATGGACTACGCCACGTATTACCGGCAAGTCACTGATGGTCCTCGTGGTGCGGTGGAATGGTCGACCCTACTGGATCGGCTGACTGTGCAGGAAACCCGTTTCTTTCGTCATCGTCCTTCCTTTGAAGTGCTCGAAAGCTATTTGCGTGAGCGTTTGCAGCAGGGTGTGACGCAGCCATGGGAGCTTTGGAGTGTTGGCTGTGCCAGCGGCGAAGAGCCTTACTCGCTGGCCATCAGTGCGGCTGAAGTGTTGCGTGAAAGTGAACATCCGGATCATTTCGGGGTAACAGGTACTGACATCAGCCTGAATGCCCTGAGCAAGGCGCGCGATGGTCAATATGGTGCGCGCCGTCTGGAGCAGTTGGATGCCGATCTGTGCCAGCGCTATTTTCTGGCTCAGGACGATGGACGTTTCAAAGTAGTGCCGAATTTGGCCGCGCGTGTGTGTTGCGCCCGGCTCAATGTGCTGGAGCTGGCCAAGGCACCGATGTCCGGAATGGACGTTATTTTTTGTCAGAACTTGTTGATCTATTTTCGTCGCTGGCGCCGCCGCGAGATCCTCAACCGCCTGGCCGAGCGCCTGGTGCCAGGGGGGTTGCTGGTGGTGGGAGTGGGCGAAGTAGCAGGTTGGCAGCATCCGGAGTTGATCCCGGTAGCCGACGAGCGAGTGCTGGCGTTTACCCGCAAGGGATAAGGCAGAAGAGCCAAGTTTATGAGTGGAGTGGCTATGGGTGATCGGCACGATTATGTCGCCCTGGAATGGGTTAAGGGCGAGATCGCGGAAACCCTGAAGCAGGCGCGTCAGGCGCTGGAGGCGTTCGTCGAGAACCCCCAGGACGCCACGCGCATGCGTTTCTGCCAGACCTATGTGCATCAGGTGCTCGGCACCTTGCAGATGGTCGAGTTTTTCGGCGCGGCGCTACTGGCTGAGGAAATGGAACAGCTGGCCGGCGCTTTGATCGATGGCCGGGTGACCAACCAGGGTGAAGCCTTGGAAGTGCTGATGCAGTCGATTCTGCAGCTGCCGGTGTACCTTGATCGTATCCAGACTGCCCGCCGCGACCTGCCGATGGTCGTGTTGCCACTGCTCAACGATCTGCGCGCTGCGCGAGGGGAAAAACTACTCTCGGAAACCAGCCTGTTTGCCCCGGATATGTCCGGCCGCACACCAGCGCTGCCCCATGAAACCATCGACCAGCTGCGTACCGCCGAACTGCCGGTGTTGCTGCGCAAGCTGCGGCAAATGCTGCAAATGGCTCTGGTTGGGGTAATCCGCAACCAGGACCTGCCGACCAATCTGGGCTACATGGCACGGGTGTTCGCGCGCCTGGAAAACCTCTGCAAGGACTCGCCGCTCGGCCCGTTATGGCAGATTGCATCGGGCGTTGTTGAAGGTCTGGCCAACGGCAGCTTGGCCAACGGCACCTCGATTCGCACCTTGTTGCGTCAGGTTGATAAGGAACTCAAACGTCTGCTCGAGCAGGGCGCCGATGGTCTTAACCAGGCCGCTCCCGACGAACTGAGCAAGAACCTGCTGTTCTATGTGGCCAAGTCGTCGGCGCAGTCGCCGCGCGTGCGCACCCTCAAAGAGCAATACCGCCTCGACGATGCGCTGCCGGACAACGATGTTGTCGACGAAGAGCGTGCCCGCCTAGCCGGTCCGGATCGCGATGCGATGCGTTCGGTGGTGGCTGCATTGTGTGAAGAGCTGGTGCGGGTCAAGGATAGTCTCGATCTATTTGTGCGCAGCGACCGCACTCAGGTCACCGACCTGGATGCCCTTGCAGCACCACTCAAGCAAATTGCCGACACCCTAGCGGTATTGGGCTTTGGGCAGCCGCGCAAAGTCATTGCCGATCAGCTTGATGTTGTCAGTGGCCTTGCCAAGGGGCAAGGCGAGCCGAGCGATGCCGTTTTGATGGACGTGGCTGGGGCGCTGCTGTATGTCGAAGCCACCTTGGCCGGTATGGTCGGTCCATCGCAGGATAGCGGTCGCGAAGAAAGCCATCTGCCAACCACCGACGTGGCGCAAATTCACCAACTGGTGATCAAGGAAGCGCGCAACGGCCTGGAGCAGGCCAAAGACGCGATCATTGAATTTATTGCCTCGCAGTGGAACCACGAACACCTGGCCCGCGTGCCTGAGTTGCTGACTCAGGTGCGTGGTGGCCTGGCGATGATTCCGCTGCAGCGTGCTGCCGACCTGCTGAATGCCTGCAACCGCTATATTCAGGAACAGCTGTTGGCGCGCAAGGCCGTACCCAACTGGCAGAACCTCGACACCCTGGCGGACGCCATTACCAGCGTTGAGTACTACCTTGAGCGTTTGGCAGAAGACCATGCGACCCAAGGCGATCTGATTCTCGACGTGGCTGAGGAAAGCCTGGAAAGCCTGGGTTATCCGCTGAAAGAAAAACCGTCGATTCTCGATCGAGTTGAGCCGCCGATAGAGTCCTTCGCACCATTGGCTGATCCGTTGGACGATATGGAGGTGCTCAGCGCCGAGCCTGAGGCGCCTGTAGAAGTTGAGCTCAACTTAGAGCCGGTTGCAGAAGAACCGTTGAGCTTGGAGCTGACCGACGATTTCAGTGCGGAGTTTGCTGGCCTGGATTCGACGGCGATTGACGCGTCATCCAGCGAAGCCAAATGGGCGTCTGAAGCGCCGAGTGCCGAGCTTGAACTGATTGATTTCAGTATCGACCTACCCGATGCCGACCCCCTGCCGCTGGCTGAGTCTCAGCCGGAGCAACCCTTCGCCGGTGAAGAGCTGCAACTCGGCAGTTTTGAGCTGGACGAAAGCGACAGCCCGGCCAACTGGAATGAAGCTGAACTGGCTGCACTCGAGTTGCCCGAAGTTGAGCTGCCCAGCGCTCTGGTGAGTGAAGAACCAGAACCCGTTGTGGCTGAAAAAGCGCTGTCGATGGCCGATGTGATGGCTGCTCCAGTGCAGGCGATTAATCCGCCGGCTCATGATGTGCCGCCCAGCCTGCTGCCGCCACCGGCTGATGAAGAGCCGATTGATGAAGAATTGCTGGAAGTCTTTATCGAAGAAGTCGGAGAAGTGCTGGAGACCATTGGCGAATTCTTCCCGCAGTGGTGTGCTGACACAGAAAACAAGGATGCCCTGACCGAGATCCGTCGCGCGTTCCACACCCTCAAAGGCAGTGGCCGTATGGTTCGCGCCCTGGTTATTGGTGAGTTGGGTTGGGCGATTGAGAACCTGCTCAACCGTGTGCTTGATCGCAGCATTCAGCCGGGTACCGACGTGCAGCAGGTCATCGCCGATGTGGTCGCGCTGATGCCGTCCTTGGTCGATGAATTTGCCAATAAAGCGCAACGTCAGCGTGACGATGTCGACCACCTGGCTGCAACGGCACATGCCCTGGCCAAAGGCCGAAGCCTCCCAAAACCTCAAGCCCCGGTTGAGCTGGTAGCGGAGCCCGAGGGCGGCCCAGTAGCTACCAGCGAAATTATTGAGGATGAAGACGGGCTCGATCCGCAGTTGCTGGAGATTTTCCGTAACGAAGCGGAAATGCACCTCGATACACTGGTCGGCTTCTTGGCTGACTGTGCTCAGGAACTGCCGCAGCCGGTCACTGATGACTTGCAGCGTGCTCTGCACACCCTCAAGGGCAGCGCCTCGATGGCCGGTATTCAACCAGTGGCCGAGATTGCTTCGCCGCTCGAAAAACTGGTTAAAGAATTCAAAACCAACTTGATCCCGATGGACCTGGCCGAAGCGGAGCTGCTGAGCAGCGCGGAGAAACTCTTCCGCCTGGGTCTTGAACAGCTGGAAAGTCAGCCACTGGCCGTTTTGCCGGGTGCGGTTGAGTTCCTTGAGCGCGTACAAAAGCTGCACAGTGACCGTCTCGAGCACGCCGAAAATAGCCGGCAGACCGATCAAGGCGTGAAACGCGACCCGCAGATGATCAGCATCTTCCTTGCCGAAGGCATGGACATCCTGCTGGATGCTGAAGACTTGCTGCGCAAATGGCGCGAGCACCCGTCCGAGCGTCAGGAGTTGACCTCTCTGCTGGACGAACTGACCACCCTGGGACGCGGCGCCGAGATGGCCGATTTGCCGCAGATTGATGAGCTCTGCGAAGCCTTGCTCGACCTCTATGGTGCGGTCGAGGAGGGTCGTCTGGCGGTTAGCGAGCGCTTCTTTAGCGAAGCCGAACAAGCCCACGAAGCGCTGATTGGCATGATGGATCAGGTGGCCGCCGGCCTGCAGGTCAGCGGTGCTCCCGAGCGCGTAATGGCCCTGCGCAACCTGCTGTTGGAGGCGCTGGACCCTAATACCCTGGCACTGCTGTCCAACAATGGTGACGCCGGTATCGAGATCGTCGAGCTTGCCGACGCCACGGCTACGCTGGAAGCACTCAGTCAGGACGCGCCGGACGAATTGGCCGAGCCGCTTGAGCTTGATCTGCCGGACGTTGAAGAACTGGCGGCACCTGTTACCGAGGACGCCAGTAAGCCGTTGGCCGACGCACCAGTCGCTTCGCTGTACGAGTCGCTCGACGAGGAAATGGTGTCGATCTTCCTTGAAGAAGCAGTCGATATCCTCGAGAGCGCCGGTCAAGCGCTGGAGCGCTGGTTGGCCGATACGGACAACAAGGCGGCACTGTCCTCGCTGCAACGAGACCTGCACACCCTCAAGGGTGGTGCACGCATGGCCGAGATTCGCCCGATTGGCGATCTCGCCCATGAACTCGAATCCTTGTACGAAGGTCTGGTTGATCGCCGCTACAGCTTCTCGCAACCACTGGCGAATCTGCTGCAGCAGAGCCATGACTCCCTGGCGCAACTGCTGGAGCAGCTGCAGTCGCGCGTCGCCATGTCGTCGCCGCTGGAGCTGATCGAAGCCATTCGCAGCTTCCGCCAGAGTGGCGGGCAAAGCTTGCCAGTGCCTTCTATTACCTCAGAGCCTGTTGCCGAAGCCGAAGCCGAAGCCGAAGCCGAAGCCGAAGCCGAAGCCGAAGCCGAAGCCGAAGCCGAAGCCGAAGCCGAAGCCCTGCCGATGATCGAGTCGTTTGATCTGGCAGAGCCTGAGCCTGCTGAGCTGCCAGAGATTGAAGAAGAGATCGACTTCGGTATCCTCGCCGATGCCCCGCAGGAGCCTGCGGATAGCGAGCCGCAGGTAGCCGAGCCGACGGAGATCGACGCGTTCGAATTGCCCGCCGTAGAGCTCGATGAGCTGCCATGGGTCGACTCTGTTGTTGAAGGCGAAGTCGAGTCTGCCGAGCTTCTCGACACTGCTCCCGAGCTAGAGCCAGCACCGGTTGCTATTGCTGCGCCTGCTGTATTGGATGATGAGCGTGATCCTGAATTGGTGGAAATCTTCCTCGAAGAAGGTTTCGACATCATCGACAGTGCCGGTGCGGCGTTGCAACGCTGGATGGGCGACGTCAACAACAGCCTGGAGCTGGAGTCGCTGCAGCGTGATTTGCACACCCTCAAGGGTGGTGCACGCATGGCCGAAATCCGTGAAATCGGTGATCTGGCCCACGAGCTGGAATTCCTCTACGAAGGCCTTGGCCAAGGGCGTTTGCGCGCCAGCCAGGACCTGTTCACGCTGCTTCAGGCCTGTCACGACAGCCTGGCTGAGATGCTTGAAGCCGTTCGCGGCAAGCGCGGCGTACCAAGTGGCGAGGCGCTGATCGAAACCATCAAGCGTTTCCGCAGCAATCCGGATGAACAGCTCAGCATGCCGTCCGCGGTGGCCCTTAAGGCCGCTGAGGCCGAAGAGGATGACGATGCCGAATCGGACATCCTCGACATCTTCCTTGAGGAAGGTGACGACCTGTTGGAAGCCATGGAAGTTGCCATCGGCCGTTGGGAAGCTGACCGTGAAGACGGCGCCGCCATCGACGATATGCTGCGCATCCTGCACACCCTCAAAGGTGGCGCACGCCTGGCTGGGCAGAAGCGTCTGGGCGACCTCACCCACAGCCTCGAGCAACACCTGACCGAAGCGCAAGCCCAGGGTGCGCCGTGGCCGCAGAGTCTGTTTGTTGATGTGCAGTCGGGTTTTGAAGGCTTGCAGCAGGAACTCGACGCGCTGCGTCAGCGCCTGAATGATAGCCTGGTGGCTGATTCCGCGAGCCTGCAAGCGCCTGAGCCCGTGGTCGAGCAAGCGGCGCGAATGCCGGAATTGAGCACTCCCATTGTTGCGGCCAGTGCCATGCCAGCGCAGGAACTGGTGGCTAAGGTGCTACCGTTCGTGCGCCGCGCTGAAGAGGCCGCTCAGGAAGCCGCTTCGCGTCGTGCCCCACAGGAACTGGTCAAAGTGCCGGCCGAACTGCTTGAAGGTCTGGTTAACCTGGCCGGTGAAACCTCGATTTTCCGTGGCCGTGTTGAGCAGCAGGTCAGCGACTTTGGTTTCACCCTGAGTGAGATGGAAGCCACCATCGACCGCGTACGTGACCAGTTGCGCCGCCTCGACACCGAAACTCAGGCGCAGATCCTCAGCCGTATTGAGGCTGAAGCCGAGCGTATGGGCTATGAAGATTTCGACCCACTGGAAATGGACCGACACTCACAGCTGCAGCAGCTGTCGCGCGCACTGTTTGAGTCCGCTTCCGACTTGCTCGACCTGAAAGAAACCCTTGCCGCGCGTAACCGCGATGCGGAGACCCTGCTGCTGCAACAAGCGCGGGTCAACTCCGAGCTGCAGGAAGGCTTGATGCGTACGCGCATGGTGCCGTTCGACCGTCTGGTGCCGCGCCTACGCCGTATCGTGCGGCAGATTTCCGGTGAGCTGGGCAAGCAGGTCGAGTTTATCGTCGGCAATGCCGATGGTGAGATGGACCGTACCGTGCTCGAGCGTATCGTCGCACCGCTGGAACACATGCTGCGTAACGCGGTTGACCATGGCATTGAAACGGCTGACGTCCGTCGCGCAGCCGGTAAGCCGGAGCAGGGCACTATCCGCTTGGCGCTGGGCCGTGAGGGTGGCGATATCGTCCTGACCCTGGCCGATGACGGCGGCGGCATTCGTCTGGAAGCGGTCAGGCGCAAAGCCATCGAGCGCGGCTTGATGGACGCTGACGCCGACCTGACCGACTACGAAGTACTGCAGTTTATCCTTGAGGCTGGTTTCTCTACCGCCGAGAAGGTCACGCAGATTTCCGGGCGTGGTGTGGGCATGGACGTGGTCCACTCCGAGGTCAAGCAGCTCGGTGGCTCGATGAGCATCGAGTCGATCCCAGGCACGGGTACCACGTTCACCATTCGGTTGCCGTTCACCGTGTCGGTCAACCGTGCGTTGATGGTGTTGTCGGGTGAAGACCTCTACGCCATTCCGCTGAACACCATCGAAGGTATTGTGCGGGTCTCCCCGTATGAGCTGGAAGCCTACTACGCGCCCGATGCACCGCGCTTCGAGTACGCCGGGCAGAGCTATGAGCTGCGCTATCTGGGCGACCTGCTGAACAACGGTCAGCAGCCCAAACTGGTGGGGCAGAGCCTGCCGCTGCCGGTGATTCTGGTGCGCTCCAAGGAGCACGCCGTGGCCGTGCAGGTCGACTCCCTGGCTGGTTCGCGCGAGATCGTGGTGAAGAGCCTCGGTCCGCAGTTTGCTGGCGTACACGGGATTTCCGGTGCGACCATCCTTGGTGACGGTCGCGTGGTGGTCATTCTTGACCTGCTCGCAACCATTCGCGTGCTGCATGCGCATTTGCTCACTCAGCTGCAGCCACGCCAGCTCAGGCAGTCGGCTACGGCAGCGGAGATCGAAGCGGATCGGCCGACGCTTGTCATGGTGGTCGACGATTCAGTCACGGTGCGTAAAGTTACCAGCCGTCTGCTTGAGCGTAACGGCATGAACGTACTGACCGCCAAGGACGGTGTCGATGCCATTTCGCAGCTGCAGGAGCGCAAGCCCGACATCATGCTGCTCGACATCGAAATGCCCCGCATGGACGGCTTCGAAGTGGCCACCCTGGTGCGCCACGATGATGGCTTGAAAGACTTGCCGATCATTATGATCACCTCGCGTACCGGTGAAAAACACCGTGAGCGGGCCATGAGCATCGGCGTCAACGAGTACCTTGGTAAGCCTTACCAGGAGTCCTTGTTGCTTGAAACCATTCAGCAACTGGTGGGTCGCCACCCGGTAAACCGCAATGACTGAGAAAACTGCAGCCCGCATTGCGGTGATTGCCGATACCTCGCTGCAGCGCCACGTGCTGCAGCAAGCGTTGACCGGCAGCGGCTACCAGGTGGTGATGAACAGCGACCCGGCGCGTCTTGATCAGGAAACCCTGAACGCCTGCGAAACTGACCTGTGGCTGGTTGACCTGGCGCAGTCGGAAGATTTGCCGCTGGTCGACAGCCTGATGGAAAGCGCCTCGGCTCCGGTGCTGTTTGGCGAAGGCCACGCCCCCGAGCGTCATTCGGAAAACTACCCGCGCTGGGAACGCCGCTTGTTCGGCAAATTGAAGAAGCTGGTGGGCGATCCGTCTCAGGCCGTCGGCCCAAGCCTAGAAGCCCTGCTGGCTGAAGCGCAACGTCCATCACGCCTGGATCTGCCGGCTGCACTGGCCGATACCCCGCTGGTGGCCGGCGAGCCGGCGCGTCAAGTGTGGTTGCTGGCTGCCTCTTTGGGTGGTCCTGCGGCGGTAAAAGCCTTTCTCGATGCCTTGCCCGGCGGGTTGCCGGTGGGCTTTGTATACGCTCAGCATATTGATGCCAGTTTCGAGAGCACGCTGCCGCAAGCCGTGGGGCGCCACAGCCAGTGGCATGTGAACCCGGCTCGACATGGCGACGCGGTGCGTTGCGGTGAAGTGGTGGTGGTACCGATCAGCCACGAACTGGGCTTCAGTGATGATGCCCTGATGCAGATATCTGAGCGTGGCTGGCCGGAACCCTATAGCCCGTCCATCGACCAGATGATGCTTAACCTGGCCCAGCATTTCGGCGCCATGAGTGGCGTCATTGCGTTCAGCGGCATGGGCAGTGACGGCAGTGCCGCGGCGGCTTATGTGCGCCGTCAGGGTGGCTTGATCTGGACCCAGCGTGCAGACAGCTGTGCCTGTCCAAGCATGCCGGACAGCCTGCGTGAAGCCGGCTACAGCAGCCACAGCGGTGATCCGCGTGAGCTGGCCGAAGCTCTGGTCAATCACCTGGCCGAGCAGTGCCGTTAATCTGGGGCTGTGCCCTGTACAGGAAATTTTCATGAGCCAAGCCGTCGCCACGCAGAACAGCGCCAACAGCCTGACCGGCCTGTTGATGCCGCTGACTGACCGTACTCTGCTGCTGCCCAACGTGGCAGTGGCCGAGTTGATCCCTTATCGCGCGCCACAGACCAGTGAAGGCATGCCCAGCTGGTTCCTCGGGCAGATTGCCTGGCGTGATCTACGCCTACCGCTGTTGTCGTTCGAAGCGGCATCGGATGGCCAGGTCAGCGTCAGCCCCGGCTCGCGCGTAGCGGTGATCAATGCTTTGGGTGGACGGCCGAACGTCAAGTTTATTGCTGTGCTGGTGCAGGGTATTCCGCGCTCGATCAAGGTCGGTGCCGATCTGGTGCGCGCCGATACCGCCCTGTCGCCGCTGGAGCTGGATGCGGTGCAGTTTGGCGAGGCCGTGCTGAAGATTCCGGACCTGATTGGGCTGGAGCAGAAGCTGGCGGATGCCGGGTTGATCTGATTGACGCTAAACAAAAAAGCCCGCGCTAGCGGGCTTTTTTATGGCCTTAAGTAGCGCTTAGAAATCGCCCCACAACTGCTGCGCGACGCTTAACGCCACCACCGGCGCAGTCTCCGTGCGTAGCACGCGCGGGCCGAGGCGGGCGGCGTGGAAGCCCTGGGCCTTGGCCAAGGCAACTTCGCTGTCGTTCAGACCGCCTTCCGGGCCAATCAGAAAGGCCAGCGACTGAGGCTGCGGATGGCTGGCCCAAGGCTCAGCGACCGGGTGCAGCACCAACTTGAGTTCGGCGGTTACCTGCCCCAGCCAGTCATTCAGGCTGATCGGCGGATGAATGATCGGCAACACCGAGCGACCGCATTGCTCGCAGGCGCTGATCGCCACTTGGCGCCAGTGCGCCATGCGCTTGTCGGCGCGTTCATCCTTGAGGCGCACTTCGCAGCGCTCGCTGACGATCAGGCTGATTTCATTGGTCCCAAGCTCGGTGGCTTTCTGAATCGCCCAATCCATGCGCTCGCCGCGCGACAGACCCTGGCCCAGATGAATATGCAGAGGGGATTCGGCCTGGCCAGCCAAGGCTTCGCGCAAGTCGACGCGTACGCTTTTCTTGCCCACTTCGATCAGCTCGCCTCGGTATTCCTGACCGCTGCCATCGAACAATTGCACGGCATCGCCCACGGTATGGCGCAGCACGCGGCCGATATAGTGGGCCTGGGTTTCGGGCAGCTCGTGCTGACCGAGGTAGAGGGGGGCATCGATAAAGAAACGAGAAAGGCGCATGGATTGATCGCTGCAGCGGCACAGTTGAGGCGGCAAGCTTAACGCCTCAGGCGTGCCGCATACAGCCGGCTGAGGGTGAATGCCTTAGCCCGGATCGCGAAAGCCGGGGTAGTTGGCATTGCCTTGAGCCACGCTGACCGAGGTGCGGGTGGCGATGTCGATGCCTTCAGTGGCCACTTCGGCGAGAAAGTCGATCTGGTCCGGGGTGATCACGTAAGGCGGCAGGAAATACACCACGCTGCCCAGTGGCCTGAGCAGCGCGCCGCGCTCCAATGCGTGCTGGAACACCTTGAGGCCGCGACGCTCCTGCCAGGGGTAGGCGGTTTTGTTGGCTTTGTCCTGCACCATTTCGATGGCCAGGGCCATGCCGGTCTGGCGCACTTCGGCGACTTGCGGGTGATCGGCCAGGTGTGCAGTGGCGCTGGCCATCCGCGCGGCCAGGGCCTTGTTGGCCTCGATCACATTGTCCTGCTCGAAGATATCCAGGGTCGCCAGGGCCGCCGCGCAGGCCAGCGGGTTGCCGGTGTAGCTGTGTGAGTGGAGGAAGGCGCGCAGGGTCGAGTAGTCGTCGTAGAAGGCCTGATACACCGCGTCGGTGGTCAGGCAGGCGGCCAGCGGTAGATAGCCACCGGTGAGTGCTTTGGACAGGCAGAGGAAATCTGGGCGGATGCCGGCCTGTTCGCAGGCGAACATCGTCCCGGTGCGGCCGAAGCCAACGGCAATCTCGTCATGAATCAGGTGCACGCCATAGCGGTCGCAAGCTTCGCGCAGCAGCTTGAGGTAAATCGGGTGGTACATGCGCATGCCGCCGGCGCCCTGTATCAGGGGCTCGACGATTACCGCAGCGACGGTGCCGTGGTTCTCGGCCAGGGTTTGTTCCATGGCCAGGAACATATTGCGCGAATGTTCTTCCCAACTCATACCGTCGGGGCGGTGATAGCAATCCGGACTGGGCACCTTGATGGTGTCGAGCAGCAGCGCTTTGTAGGTATCGGTAAACAGCGCCACATCGCCTACCGACATCGCCGCGATGGTTTCGCCGTGGTAACTGTTGGAGAGGGTGACGAAGCGCTTCTTCGCCGGTTTGCCGACGTTGAGCCAGTAGTGAAAGCTCATCTTCAACGCAACTTCGATGCACGAGGAACCGTTGTCGGCGTAGAACACCCGGTCCAGGCCTGCCGGAGTCATTTTGACCAGGCGCTCGGACAGTTCGATCACTGGTTGATGGCTGAAGCCGGCGAGGATCACGTGCTCCAGCTGATCGACCTGATCCTTGATGCGCTGATTGATCCGCGGGTTGGCGTGGCCAAATACGTTGACCCACCAGGAGCTGACCGCGTCGAGGTAGCGCTTGCCATCGAAGTCCTCGAGCCATACGCCTTCGCCGCGTTTGATCGGCACCAACGGCAGCTGCTCGTGGTCCTTCATTTGCGTGCAGGGGTGCCAGAGCACTTTCAGGTCACGCTGCATCCACTGGTCATTCAGGCTCATCGCTTTACTTCTTCCTCGGCTCACACTCATCTGTACCCAGCCTATCAGAAGCATTGCAGTGGATGGACGGTACAACCCTAAACGATGACTCGGGTCGCCCGCTGGTCCGCTCTATTCTGCCTTCTGTAGCCCGTGCGCTGAACTTTGCAGTGTGCCGCTAGACTAACCGTGCTGAGTTAAAGCATTAGGGCTACGCATCGTATTTCCCGATATTTCAAAGCGAAAAATTCCGCTTTTAGTCGATAGGTTTGTTGCTAGTCTTGCTCCACTCGCGGTTCTAGTCCTTCTCTCCGGAAAGTGTGTAATGCAATGGCGCAATAGTTCTTCTCACTACGGGCTGGTCAGCATCTTTATGCACTGGCTGGTCGCCGTGGTGGTCTTCGGTCTGTTTGGCCTGGGTTACTGGATGGTCGGGCTGGATTACTACAGCAGCTGGCGTCAGACGGCTCCGGACCTGCACAAGAGCATCGGCCTGTTGCTGTTTGCCGTGATGCTGGCGCGGGTGCTGTGGCGCTGGTTCAGTCCGCCCCCGGCGAGTCTGCCTAACCATGGGCGGATGACGCGTATGGCCAGCAAGCTGGGCCACAGCTTTCTTTATCTGGGGCTGTTTGTGCTGATGATTTCCGGCTACCTGATTTCCACGGCAGACGGTCGCGGCATTCCGGTATTCGGTCTGTTTGAAGTGCCAGCCAGTTTGACCAGCATTCCTGATCAGGAAGATGTCGCCGGGCTGGTGCATGAGTATCTGGCGTGGACGCTGGTGATTTTTGCAGGCGTTCATGCGCTTGCAGCGTTGAAACACCACTTTATTGATCGTGACCGTACGCTCACGCGGATGTTCGGTCGCTAGTTGCGTTTGCTGTTTCCGGGGCTGGACTGGCCCCATCTCACACTCACAAGGAGCATGCCCATGTTGAAGAAAACCCTCGTAGCCCTGGCACTGGGTGGCGCATTGATCGGCGCTGGTCAGGCGATGGCGGCCGATTACGCCATCGACAAGCAAGGCCAACACGCCTTCGTCAATTTCAAGATCAGCCACTTGGGTTACAGCTGGCTGTACGGCACGTTCAAAGACTTCGACGGCAGCTTCAGCTTTGACGCTGCCAAGCCGCAGGACAGCAAGGTCAATGTCACCCTGAACACCACCAGCGTCGACACCAACCACGCTGAGCGCGACAAGCACATCCGCAGCGGTGACTTCCTCAACGTCAGCAAGCACCCAACCGCGACCTTCGCGTCAACCTCGGTCAAATCAACCGGTGAAGGCACTGCCGACATTACTGGCGACCTTACCCTCAACGGCGTGACCAAGCCGGTGGTGATTGCCGCCAAGTTCATCGGCGAAGGCAAGGACCCATGGGGTGGCTACCGTGCTGGTTTCGAAGGCAGCACCAAACTGAAGCTGAAAGACTTCGATATCCAGAAAGACCTCGGCCCGGCGTCTCAGGACGTTGAACTGATCATCTCGGTGGAAGGCGTGCGCAAGTAAGCCTGTCAGGCGGTGCATAACCCGCCTGGTTAGACCTGCCAACAAAAACGCCGCCCATTGGGCGGCGTTTTTGTGTACGGCTAGCGGACTATGACTCTTCGCGGTTGCGTGTCAGCAGGGCCGGCTTTTCGCCACGCGGACGTGCGCTCGCCAATTCGTCGAGCTGCTCCGGCGTCGGGAAACGGTCCAGGCGCGAGCCTTTGTGCACAATCACCGGTTGCTTGTCGCGCGGGCTTTTCACCGCTGCTTCCTGGCGTGGCAACTCATCGCGGTTCAGCGATGTGGTGCGGGTGTCGCGCGGCGGACGCGCACGGCCGGAGCCATTACGGCCCTGACCGCCCTGGCCACCAGAGCCTGAGCCCTGACGACGGCCTTGACCGCCAGCATTGGCGCCACCGCCATTGCTACGCGGCGGTTTGGCCGGGCGAGCGCCCAGACCAACGCCATTACTGGCGCTTGGGCCGCTTGGCGCTGCAGGCGCACCGGGTCGGCGGCCACGGTTCTGCTGCTTGTTCTGGTTCGGGCTTACATAGTCGGCACGGTTGCCGAAATTATCGATTTCATCGTCGCGGAACTCGTCCGGCGCGCGGTCCGGAGGGAGTGCGGGTACGGCTGGCGCGGCGGCGCGGCTTGATGATGCGCCACGCGGCTGTTGGCTGCGGCCGCCCTGTGGCTTGCTACGGTTGTTGTCGCGACCGCTGTCCTTACCCTTGTCCTTGCGGCCACCGCCATGGCGTTCGCCTTCCGGCTTGGCGCCGCGTGGTTGACGTGGCTTCTGCGGCTCACGCACTTCCGGCCGCTCAGCCTCAACGGTACTGGCATCAAAACCCAGCAGATCGCCGTCGCCGATCTTCTGCTTGGTCATGCGCTCAATGCCCTTGAGCAGCTTCTCTTCATCCGGTGCTACGAGGGAGATCGCCTCACCGCTGCGCCCGGCACGGCCGGTACGGCCGATGCGGTGCACGTAATCTTCTTCGATATTCGGCAGCTCGAAGTTGACCACGTGCGGCAGTTGATCGATATCCAGGCCGCGGGCGGCGATATCAGTGGCTACCAGAATGCGTACCTTGCCGGCCTTGAAGTCAGCCAGGGCTTTGGTGCGGGCGTTCTGGCTCTTGTTGCCGTGGATCGCCACAGCCGGCAGGCCGTGTTTATCCAGGTACTCGGCCAGGCGGTTGGCGCCATGCTTGGTACGGGTAAACACCAGTACCTGTTCCCAGGCGCCAGCGGTGATCAGGTGAGCGAGCAGGGCGCGCTTGTGGCTGGCCTGGACGCGGAATACACGCTGTTCGATGCGCTCGACCGTGGTGTTCGGCGGCGTGACCTCGATGCGCTCCGGGTTGTGCAGCAACTTGCCGGCCAGATCCGTGATGTCTTTCGAGAAGGTCGCCGAGAACAGCAGGTTCTGGCGCTTGGCTGGCAGCTTGGCGAGGACCTTCTTCACGTCATGGATAAAGCCCATATCGAGCATGCGGTCGGCTTCGTCGAGGACGAGGATTTCCACGTGCGAGAGGTCGATGGCGCGCTGGTTGGCCAGGTCGAGCAGGCGACCGGGGCAGGCCACCAGGACGTCGACGCCCTTGGCCAGGGCCTGGACCTGCGGGTTCATACCAACGCCGCCAAAGATGCAGGCGCTGACGAATTTCAAATCGCGGGCATACAGCTTGAAGCTGTCATGCACCTGGGCGGCCAGTTCGCGGGTCGGTGTCAGTACCAGGACGCGCGGCTGCTTTGGGCCGTGACGCTGTTCGCGATCCGGGTGACCGTTGGGGAACAGTCGCTCAAGGATCGGCAGGGCAAAACCGCCTGTCTTACCTGTACCCGTCTGGGCTGCAACCATCAGGTCGCGGCCTTGCAACGCGGCGGGGATGGCCCGCTGTTGCACCGGAGTGGGTTGGGTGTAGCCGGCGGATTCGACCGCACGGACTAAAGCCTCGGAGAGACCGAGGGAGGCAAAGGACATGTGTAATCCTGTCTAGTGAGGGCGCAGCCCTATGGGGTGTATTGCCTGGCTTGAATCACGCTTGGGGGGCGTAATCCCGTCCGGTACTACTGGCCTCTGGGGGCTAGCATCCGGGCGCAAGCCTGGCGGGAAGGCCCGAGTATAACAGAGCCGCTAGTCAGCGCGAGCGTCGGTCTGCTCGGCGGTCTGAGCCGGTATTTCTTGGTGATAGCGTCGCAGTATTGCCGCGTACTCGGGGCTGCTTTTTAGGCGTCGCAGTTCGCTCTCGAAGCGTGGCACCAGTGCTGCCACGGCAGGCCGTTTGCTGAAGGCGGCATACACCCGATCGCTGTACAGCGGTTGCGGGCTGTAGGCGATGGCATTCTCGGCGCCCATTGTCTTGGCGGTGTAAAGGCCGACGGCACGGTCAGTTATCACCAGATCAATGCGTCCAAGCAGGAGTTTGCCAATATTGGCGTCCAGCGTTGGGGCGTCCTCACGCACAAAGTGAGTGCCCTTAGCGAAGGCTTGGTTGCTGTAGGCGTAGCCGGGTTCTGTGCCAACCCGCAAGCCGGCAAGATCGTCCACCGAGTTGATCAGGTGAGGGCGTGCTCGTGCGTGGAACAGCACCATTGCGCTGTCGGCCATGGCTTCATTGGGGAAAATCATGCCTTTGGCGCGTTCGTCGCTGTAGAACGCATCGAGCAGAATATCCAGTTTGCCATCGCTCATCTTGCGCAAGCAGCGCCGCCATGGTTCCAGCGTAATGTCGTAACTGATATTCAGGTTTGTCAGTACCAGGTGCAGAAGATCAGCATCAATACCGCGCACCTGACCGTCTTCGAGGAGCGTGTAGGGTGGCCATTCATTGGTACAGACTTTCAGGGGCTGGGCGAAACTGTTGACGCTGCAAGACAGCAGGAAAAGCAGTGCATACAACCTGACCATGGTGCGGTGACCTCGCAGACTTCATTGCAGATACCCTGTCTCACTGTAGCTGCTATCTGCGTGGGTCGGCCGCCCATGACCTATAAACATGTGTGCATGTACGCTCAGGTGATCAACTTATAGCAGGGCACATAAGCGCTGTTGCCCGGTAGTTTCATCCTGTGTTGATCGACGAAGGCCTGCAGCAGCTGGTCGAGCTGGCGCATGATTTCGCGTTCACCGCGAATTTCATAAGGGCCGTGCTGCTCGATCAGGCGAATGCCCTTGTCCTTGACGTTGCCCGAGACAATCCCGGAAAACGCCCGGCGTAGGTTGGCGGCCAGTTCGTGCAACGGTTGCTCGCGAGTCAGTTTGAGGCTGGCCATGTTGGCGTGGGTTGGCTCGAATGGGTGCTGGAAGCTCTCGTCGATCTTCAGCAGCCAGTTGAAGTGGAAGGCGTCGTTGTGTTCGCGGCGGAACTGTTTGACGGCCTTGATCCCTTCAGCCATTTCCCGGGCGACCTGCTCGGGGTTGTCGATGATGATGCTGTAGCGCTGCTGCGCCGCTTCACCCAGGGTCGCGCCGATAAACTCATGCAGCTGCTCCAAGTAGGCGGCGGCGCTGCGTGGTCCGGTCATGATCAGCGGGAAGGGGATGTTCTGGTTGTCCGGGTGCATGAGGATGCCGAGGAAATACAGCAGCTCTTCGGCCGTGCCCGCGCCGCCGGGGAAGATGATGATGCCGTGGCCGACACGGACGAAGGCCTCCAGGCGCTTCTCGATGTCCGGCAGGATCACCAGCTCATTGACGATCGGGTTGGGCGCTTCGGCGGCGATGATCCCCGGCTCGGTCAAGCCCAGGTAGCGGCCGTGCACGTTGCGCTGTTTGGCGTGGGAAATGGTCGCGCCCTTCATCGGGCCCTTCATTACGCCAGGGCCACAGCCGGTGCAGATGTCCAGACCGCGCAGGCCCAGTTCGTGGCCGACTTTCTTGGTGTATTTGTATTCTTCGGTGCTGATCGAATGGCCACCCCAGCACACCACAATCTTCGGCTCGGCGCCGGCGCGTAGGGTGTGGGCGTTGCGCAGCAGGTGGAAGACGTAATCGGTGATGCCTTGAGAGCTGCCAAAATCGATGCGCTGATTTTCCAGTTCGCTCTGCGTGTAGACGATGTCGCGCAGGGCGCTGAACAGCATTTCACGGGTGCTGGCGATCATCTCGCCATCGACAAAGGCATCAGCCGGGGCGTTGAACAGCTCCAGGCGGATGCCGCGGTCTTGCTGCAGGATATTGATCTCGAAGTCCGGGTAGGCTTCCAGAATGGTCTTGGCGTTATCGCTGTGTGAACCGGTGTTGAGGATGGCCAAGGCACATTGGCGGAACAGCGCATAGACGCTGCCGGAACCGGTTTCGCGCAGTTGTTGCACTTCACGCTGCGAGAGGGTTTCCAGGCTGCCTTTGGGGGTGACTGAGGCATTGATAGTTTTTCTGCTGACCATTGAGCAACTCCATGGAGGTCTTGAGCTTCAAGCTATGCAGGGTTGACCTAGAGGTCAAGTCGGTATGGGTGATGAGTCACGGCAGGATATGTCTGAGGCAGTCGACTTGGGGGAAGTCACAACTGTGGTGTGTCGCGGGATAGCGTCCATGGCACGTGCAGTGGCCATGGACGCGGTATCGCCCCTCAGCGTGGCAGCTTGAGGTTGTTCCAGATCGCCAGGCTCGGTTCAGCCTGGTTCATGCTGTAGAAGTGCAGGCCTGGGGCGCCGCCTTGCAGCAGGCGCTCGCACATTTCAGTGATGACCTGCTCGCCATACGCCTGGATGCTGTCGGTGTCGTCACCGTAGGCTTCCAGTTGTTTGCGCACCCAGCGCGGGATTTCCGCACCGCAGGCGTCGGAGAAACGCGCTAGCTTGCTGTAGTTGGTGATCGGCATGATGCCCGGTACCACTGGAATATCTACACCCAGCTTGCGCACACGGTCGACAAAGTAGAAGTAGCAGTCGGCGTTGAAGAAGTACTGGGTAATCGCGCTGTCCGCGCCGGCTTTGGCCTTGCGCACGAAGTTGGCGATGTCGTCCTCGAAATTGCGTGCCTGCGGGTGCATTTCCGGGTAGGCGGCCACTTCGATATGGAAGTGATCACCTGTTTCTTCGCGGATAAAGCTGACCAGGTCGTTGGCGTAGCGCAGTTCGCCGCTGGCCATGCCCATGCCCGACGGCAGGTCGCCACGCAGCGCAACAATGCGTTTGATTCCGGAACTCTTGTACAGGTTCAGCAACTCGCGCAGCTCGGCCTTGCTGTCGCCCACACAGGACAGGTGCGGTGCGGTGGGCACCTTCACGTCGCCGTCGAGTTGCAGCACGGTGTTGAGCGTACGGTCGCGGGTGGAGCCACCGGCACCATAGGTGCAGGAGAAGAAATCGGGTTTGTAGGTCGCCAGCTGGCGCGCCACATTCATCAGTTTTTCGTGCCCGGCTTCGGTTTTGGTGGGAAAGAACTCGAAGCTGTAACGGCGTTCTTGGCTCATAGGGTGTCTAGCCTTGGAGACGAAAGGTGGAGGGCGTTGTTCCATCCACCTTGCGGGAAGTCGGCGGTGGATAAGCCAGAGGCTTATCCACCCTACGAATTAGTAGCGGTAAGCGTGTGGCTTGAACGGGCCTTCCTGCGGCACGCCGATGTATTCGGCTTGCTTGCTGGTCAGTTGGGTCACCACGCCGCCGAAGCCTTTGACCATTTCCAGGGCCACTTCTTCGTCGAGCTTCTTAGGCAGCACTTCCACGGTCAGACGCTCGGCTTTCTTGTCGGCGGACAGGTCAGCAAACTTCTGTTCGAACAGGAAGATCTGCGCCAGTACCTGGTTGGCGAAGGAGCCGTCCATGATCCGGCTCGGGTGGCCGGTGGCGTTGCCCAGGTTCACCAGACGGCCTTCGGCCAGCAGGATCAGGTAGTCATCGTTGTGCGGGTCGAAGCTGCCGCTGCCGGTGCGGTGGATCTTGTGTACTTGTGGCTTCACTTCTTCCCAAGCCCAGTTCTTGCGCATGAAAGCGGTGTCGATTTCATTGTCGAAGTGACCGATGTTGCACACCACAGCGCGCTTTTTCAGGACCTTGAGCATGTTCGCGTCGCACACGTTGACGTTACCGGTGGTGGTTACCAGCAGGTCAATTTTGCTCAGCAGGGCGCTGTCGATGCTTGCAGCGGTGCCGTCGTTGATGCCGTCGATGAACGGCGAAACCACTTCATAGCCGTCCATGCAGGCCTGCATGGCGCAGATCGGGTCCACTTCGGTTACGCGTACGATCATGCCTTCCTGACGCAGCGACTGCGCGGAGCCCTTGCCCACGTCGCCGTAGCCGATAACCAGCGCTTGCTTGCCGGACAGCAGGTGGTCGGTGCCGCGCTTGATGGCGTCGCTCAGGCTGTGACGGCAGCCGTATTTGTTGTCGTTTTTGCTCTTGGTCACCGAGTCATTGACGTTGATCGCCGGGATCTTCAGCTCGCCCTTGGCCAGCATGTCAAGCAGACGGTGCACGCCGGTGGTGGTCTCTTCGGTGACGCCGTGGATGCGCTCCAGCATCTGCGGGTATTTCTTGTGCAGGATCTCGGTCAGGTCGCCGCCATCGTCGAGGATCATGTTGGCGTCCCATGGCTTACCGTCCTTGAGGATGGTTTGCTCGATGCACCACTCGTACTCTTCTTCGGTTTCGCCCTTCCAGGCGAATACCGGGATGCCGGCGGCAGCAATGGCAGCAGCTGCCTGGTCCTGAGTAGAGAAGATGTTGCACGACGACCAGCGTACTTCGGCACCCAGTGCAGTCAGGGTTTCGATCAGCACGGCAGTCTGGATGGTCATGTGGATGCAGCCGATGATCTTCGCGCCCTTGAGTGGCTGCTCGCCGGCGTATTTGCGGCGCAGGCCCATCAAAGCAGGCATTTCAGATTCGGCGATGATGGTTTCGCGACGGCCCCAGGCAGCCAGGGAAATGTCAGCGACTTTAAAATCGTTAAAAGCGGCGCTCATAAAAGCTCTCCATTCGTTGTCTGCGAATGGGCGCCGTTGATGCGTATGGTTAACGCCCTGTCCGAGCCTGACAAATCTCTGGTGGCCAGAGTTTGCTGCAGCGCCCCTCGGACAGGTGGCGGGTGCGACCGGAGCTGTGCCGGCCACATGAAGCTGGCGAAGTATAGCCAGCCTGGCGCATAAGCCCAAGGCTTTCTGTCGGGTGGATTGGCTGTTGCGCCATCGCTTTTGGCTGCTTCAGTCATGGTGTTTGTATCCGCGCTGATACAGGCTGCAGATGTTTATTCCCTCAACGCGGAGCTGCCATGACGATTGCTTACTGGTGTGTATTGATTGCCCTGTTTCTGCCTTACTTGTCGACGGTTACCGCCAAGGCCGTCAGCGGTGGTTTTAGCCCGCGTCATAACCATGACCCGCGGGCGTTGCTCAACAGCCTCAGCGGCGTCGGGCGGCGGGCCAACAACGCCCAGCTCAACAGTTTTGAAGTGACCCCGGCTTTTTCGGCCGCGGTGATCATTGCCCACCTGGCGGGCGGCGCTGAGCAGGCATTGCTTGATCAGTTGGCGATCGCGTTTGTCGTCAGCCGTATTGTCTATTTCATCTGTTACCTGGCTGACTGGGCGCCGGTGCGTTCACTGGTGTGGTTCGTCAACATGGGGCTGATCATCAGCCTGTTTGTTGTATCGGCTTGATTGCAGCCGGACTGTTCAGTCCTCTGCGGCAAAACACCACGCTTGGCCGGTGGGTACTGGGTGGCGATACTGTCACCCGTTATCCACCCGGTTGTTGGCATTTGAAGGTGTTATGAAGCTTAAAACCCTGTATTTGGTTGTATTGGCGCTGGCTCTAAGCGGCTGCGGCGGTGTCGATCCCAATTCGCCGCAAGGCCAGCGTCAGAGCATTTTCAAGCAGATGCTCAAGGTCAGCGAAGACCTGGGTGGCATGCTGCGTGGGCGGTTGGCGTTCAAGGAACAGGCATTTGTTGACGGCGCCGCCAAGCTCGATCAGTTGACCCGCACGCCTTGGCAGCACTTTCCGCAGGTGCGTGATGACGGTGAGGAAAGCCGTGCCAAGGATGACGTCTGGCAGCGCCTGGCGCGTTTTCAGGAGCTGGCTCGCGCCATGGAAACCAGCACCGCTGCGCTAGTCGCCGCGACGGCGGCAAAGCCATTAAAGCCTGATGAGCTGGTTGCGCCGATGCAGCGCGTTGAAGACAGCTGCAAAGCCTGCCATGAAGAGTTTCGCGCGTTCTAAGGTCTTTCAAATCCGGCGATCTGCGCGGCGCGCAACTGCGCCTGCAGGGCTTTCACCTCGGGGTGCTGGAAGAAAGCCGTTAACTGCGCCGCGCGTTGCGGGCCGATGCCGGGCTGGCGTAGCCAGTCGGCCGTGCTGCGCTGCGCCAACGTGTCCCAGTCCGCGTTTAATGGCACCTGAGACGGAACTCCGAGGG
Source organism: Pseudomonas sp. 9AZ (assembly GCF_902506525.1). Classification (NCBI taxonomy): domain Bacteria; kingdom Pseudomonadati; phylum Pseudomonadota; class Gammaproteobacteria; order Pseudomonadales; family Pseudomonadaceae; genus Pseudomonas; species Pseudomonas sp. 9AZ. The sequence goes on along the minus strand of NZ_LR733840.1, from coordinate 1,437,521 downwards.
CACGCAGCCAGGCCTGCTGCGGACGTTGGCGGGCCAATTGAAAACTCTGCTGTAAGACTGCTGCGCTTCGCGGGCCTAAGCCTGGCACGCGAATCAACTGCTCGGGGGTTAACTCCAGCCAGTCGAGCAGGCCGTTAATCATTCCCGCCTGCAGCAGCTTCTCCCACGTGCCCGGGCCCACCCCCGGTAGGGCTAAACCCTGTTTGCCGCTGAGCCAGGCCAGGCGTGCACGGAACTGGCTGGCGCAAGCGGCGCTGGCTTGCCAGCAGCTCAGTGCGTGGTAAGCGCGGGCATCTGGCACCGGCAATTCAGCGCGCTCTTGGGTGTGCCAGAACACGCTGTCGAGCACCGGGATGGTAAGCCCGGAGAGCCGGATCACCACCTGGTCGCCGGGGCGTATATCCAGCGCCTGCCAGCGTTGCAGTGAGTTGGCGCTGACGTATTCGATGCGCCGGTCATCCAATTTTACCGGCTGCACGCGCAGCACCGGGGTGATGCGCCCGCTGCGGCCGATGCGAAAGTCCACGGCCTGCACCACGGCCAGAGCCTGCCCGACCGGGTACTTCCAGGCCACTGCCCAGTGCGGCGGTTCTGCTTGCCAGCGTGCGGCCTGTGGGCGCTGGGCCTGACGCAGCACCACGCCATCGGTGGCGAAGGGTAGGGCGCTGCTGTACCACTGCTCGCGCCAGTGGCTGGCGTCGGCCACGCTGCGAAGGGGATGGCTGAACGTGGCGCTGTCGGTGAAACCCAGCGCGCTCAGCGCTGCAGGCGCTCTAGCATGCTGGCTGGGCCATCGGGCCAATCCCAGATAAACAGGCCAATACCGGCTGCGTCCTCATGGCTCAACGCCTTGCGGCTCATCAAGCCGGCTACCTTACTGCGTGCACCTTGGCCGCCATCTTGCCGCTGGATATGCCCAGGTCTGCGCCAGTACAACTCGCCTTGCAGGGTCAGCTTCAGCGCCGAAGGCAGCTCTGCGGGAATTGCTGGCAGCTGGTGGGCCAGCTGGGTCCAGTCCTGCCCCTGACGGCCGTCGCCGCGACTGATCAGTTGCTGCAGGTGCCCTTGGTGATACACCAGACTGACGGCCACGCCATCGACCTTGGGCTGAACCCACAGCTCATCGCGCTTGGCCATCCAGCGCGCGACAGCACGCTTGTCCGGCAACTTACGCAGGCCTGTGTGAGCCACCGGGTGCGGTTGCGGGCCGGCGCTGCTGGCCAGCGGGTTAACTGCCGCGCTATGGGGTTGCGGGAAGCAGCTGCGCCAGTGTTGCAGGGTGACGCTGGCCTGGTCATACAGCTCGTCCGCGACCGGGCTTTGCCCCAGACGATGATAGGCATTGTCCCATTCGGCCAGTTGTTGGCTCAGGGCATTCAATTCGCGTTCGGCGCGCGGGGCGGGCCAGTCGGGGCAGGTGGCCCAAAGGGGGCTGCTGAACAGCAGCAGGCAGGCAATTCGGAGGTTCACCGTGAGCGTCCTTGCTCGGCAGATGGCTCACTCAGCCTAGTCGGATTTACCCGAGTGAGCGCGATGTGTAGGCAATAAAAAGCCCCGCACAAGGCGGGGCTTCGGGTATTGCTTCAGGCTTACAACCCGGCGGCAGCGCGCAGGTCGGCGACCTTGTCGGTTTTTTCCCAGGTGAAGGTGCTGAAGGTGTCGTTGCCGACGGTCTTCTGCTTCGGTGTGCGGCCGAAGTGGCCGTAAGCCGCAGTGTCCTGGTACATCGGGTGCAGCAGGTCGAGCATCTTGGTGATGGCATAAGGGCGCAGGTCGAACACTTCACGCACCAGCTTGATGATCAAATCGTCTGCCACCTTGTTGGTGCCGAAGGTGTTGATCGAGATCGAGGTCGGCTGAGCCACGCCGATGGCGTAGGACACCTGAATTTCGCAACGCTCGGCCAGGCCGGCAGCAACGATGTTCTTTGCCACGTAACGACCGGCGTAGGCTGCCGAACGGTCAACCTTGGATGGGTCCTTGCCGGAGAACGCGCCGCCACCGTGACGGGCCATGCCGCCGTAGGAGTCGACGATGATCTTGCGCCCGGTCAGACCGCAGTCACCCACTGGGCCGCCGATCACGAAGTTGCCGGTCGGGTTGATGTGGAACTGGGTGCCTTTGTGCAGCAACTCGGCCGGCAGAGCGTGCTTGATGATCAGTTCCATCACGCCTTCACGCAGGTCAGCCAGCGACACTTCCGGGTTGTGCTGAGTGGACAGCACCACCGCATCGATGCCGACTACTTTGCCATTTTCGTATTGGCAGGTGACCTGGGATTTCGCATCCGGGCGTAGCCATGGCAGCAAGCCGGACTTGCGCGCTTCCGCCTGGCGCTCGACCAGGCGGTGGCTGAAGCAGATCGGTGCGGGCATCAGCACGTCGGTTTCGTTGCTGGCGTAGCCGAACATCAGGCCCTGGTCGCCGGCACCCTGGTCTTCCGGCTTGGCGCGGTCGACGCCCTGGTTGATGTCCGGGGACTGCTTGCCAATGATGTTCAGCACGCCGCAGGTGGCGCCGTCGAAGCCGACGTCGGAGTTGGTGTAGCCGATGTCACAGATCACGTCGCGGACGATCTGTTCCAGGTCGACCCAGGCGCTGGTGGTGACTTCACCCGCAACGATGGCTACACCGGTCTTGACCAGGGTTTCCACGGCCACGCGGGCGTGTTTGTCCTGGGCGATGATGGCGTCCAGCACCGCGTCGGAAATCTGGTCGGCGATTTTGTCGGGATGGCCTTCGGAGACGGACTCGGAGGTAAAGAGGGAGTATTCGCTCATCGTGCGGGTTCCTGTTAGTGACCGGTAGTTGCAGCCCGTAGGCCATGATTGAGTGACGGTTTGGCAAAGTGCCGAACCTGAATCTGAAAGCCGTTGCGCAGGCCTACATAGAGGCTTTCGCAGGTGTTGAGGCCGGCCGCGGCGGCCCAGCGCGCCAGGTCATCCTGTTCGAAGCCTAGCCACAGGTCGCCGCAGGCTTCGCGGGCCCAGCTCTGGTTGTGGCTGCACAATTCGGTGATCAGCAGGCTGCCGCCAGGTTTCACGCGCTGCGCCAGCTGCTTGAGCGCATCGGCCGGGGCGGCGAAGTGGTGCAGCACCATGTTCAGCACCAGGCAGTCGGCAGCCGGGTAGTCGTCCTGCAGGGCATCGGCCAGCTGCAGTTGCACATTGCCCAGGCCTTCCTTGGTGCAACGTTGACGGGCCAGTTCAAGCATCGCCGCGCTGTTGTCCAGGGCCAGCACCTGCTGGAAGCGCTGCGCCAGCTCTGGAAGAAAACCGCCATCGCCGGGGCCGATTTCCACGGCGCTGGCATCACGGCCAAAACCCAGTGAGTCGAGCAGGGCCAGCACGCTGTCGCGGTACTGCGGCAGGCCTGCGATCAAGTCCTGCTGCGCCTGGAAGCTGGCCGCGCTGCGGGCGAAGAACTCCTGGCTGGCAGCGGCGCGTTGGCCGTGCACCTGGGCGATGCGTTGCTGTACCTCGGCGGGCAGCTGTAGCTGATCGATTTCATCAAGCAGTGCGCTATGCAGGCGGCTGCCCAGCTGTTCACCCTGAGCCAGGGCGCGGCGGTAGAAAATCGCATTGCCTTCGCGGCGGGTGGCCACCAGTCCAGCCTGGGCCAGCACCTTGAGATGGTGGCTGATGCCGGATTGACCGGTGGCGAAGATCTGCGCCAACTCCAATACACCGAACGAGTCGTTGGCCAGGGCGCGTAGGATATTCAGGCGCAACGCGTCACCGCTGGCCTTGCACAGGGCGGCGAGTGCATCGACCGGCTCGAAGGCCAGATGGGAGGCGCGCATATTCATAGGTTGGGCAGTCTAGTCGGTCACTTTTTATCCAGCAAGGGCAATATCAAAAAGTTTTGATATTGCCCTTGCTGGTGTTCAGTGCCTGTTCGACCTGTTCCAGCAGCGCGGCCGCCGCGGGGCTCAGACTGTGTTCACGGCGCCAGACGGCATGCAGATCGCGGCTGATCTGTAAGTCGCGAACGGGCAGGTGACACAGCTGTCCGCTGCGCAGCTCCTCCTGCACCGCTAGTTCGGAAATCCAGGCCACGGCTTGGCCGGCCAATAAGCTGCGTTTTAGCGCTTCGCTATTGCCCAGGGCCATGGCGACACGTGGTTGCAGGCCGAGTGCCTGGTAAGCCTGCTCCAGGGTGGCGCGGGTGCCGGAGCCTTGCTCGCGGATCAGCAGGGCGGCGTCGGCCAGCTCAACCGGGCTGACGCTCGCCTGCTTGGCCAGTGGATGCTTGGGGCTGGCGACGGGCAGCAACGCATCCGTGCCAAGGTGACGGTGATTGAATTGTTCCGGGGCGAACGGCCCTTCAATGAAGGCCAGTGTGATGGCGTTGTTTTCCAGCTGTTGCAGGCAGGCCGCGGTGTTGTCGATCTGCAGGCTCAGCTGCAGGTCGGGATACTGCTGATGAAACGGCGCAATCAGCGCTGGTAGCAGGTAACTGCCCAGAGTGGCACTGGCGCCCAGGTGCAGCTCGCCGCAGCCGAGGTTGGCGAAGGCCTGCAAGTCGCGCTCGGCGGCTTGCTCCAGGGCAAAGATGCGCTCGGCATAGGGCAGCAGGCGTTGCCCAGCAGCGGTCAGGGTGACGCCACGGCTTTGTCGGTCAAACAGCGGCAAGCGCAGGCGTGCTTCCAGCTCACGGATCTCACGGGTCACCGCCGGCTGGCTGATAAACAGGCGGGCGGCTCCCGCGCTGATGCTGCCGGTCTGGGCGATGGCGAGGAAGACCTTGAGGTGGTGCAGATTCATAAATAGAAGGTATGCCTTGTATCTTTTATATGTATTTTACCTATAGCACGGCTGTGCCTAACCTCCCAGTCATGGATCGCCATTGGCGATTGTCTGTGAGGAATGCCGTGATGTTGCGCCCCTTTACCCGTTTGCATGAGCCGCTGGCTTTTGTTCGTCAATTCACCCCCAACTGGTTCGCCATGACCATGGGCACCGGCGTGCTGGCGCAGGTGGTGGCCAAGCTGCCGCTGTCTTTCCCTGGGCAGCTGCTGCTGGCCGAAGGCCTATGGTGGCTGACGGTGCTGCTGTTTGGTCTGTTCAGCGTGTTATTTGCCGCGCGCCTGCTGTTGTTTCGCGACACCCTGTGGCCGATGCTCGATCACCCGGTGCAGTCGATGTTTCTGGGGGCGATCCCCATGGGGCTGGTGCAGGTGATCAACGGTTTGCTGTTGTTTGCTGCGCCGGTGCATGGCACCTCCCTCGTGGCGCTGGCTCATGGTTTGTGGTGGCTGGCGCTGGTATTGGCTCTGGGCGCGGCACTCGGTGTGCCGTATTTGATGTTTACCCGGCAAAAACATGTGCTGGAAAGCCTGACCGGCGTTTGGCTGCTGCCGATTGTCGCACCCGAAGTGGTGGCCAGCGGCGCGGCGGCACTGGCGCCGCATCTGGCGGCTGAGTCGGCACAACTGCTGCTCAGTTTGGGCTATGTGCTGTGGGGCTTGTCGCTGAGCTTGGCGTTTGCCCTGATCGCTCTTGTGCTGCTGCGCCTGGCTCTGCACAAGTTGCCGGATATGGATTTTGCCGCCAGCAGCTGGCTGCCACTGGGGCCGCTGGCCACCGGTTGCCTGGGCTTGATTAGTCTTGGGCAGGCCGCACCGCACGCCTGGCAGGGCACCGCGCTGCAGGGCGCGGCCGAAATGGCGCAGCAGCTGGGTCTGGTCGGTGGGTTGGCGCTGTGGGGTGCGGGTTTGTGGTGGTTGGTCGCGGCCAGTCTGTTTACCCAGCATTACATGCGCCGTGAGCTGCCCTTCAACCTGGGGTGGTGGGGATTCACCTTCCCGCTGGGGGTGTTCACCCTGGCCACCTTTGCTCTGCAGCAGATGACCGGCTTGGCGTTCTTTATGTGGGTGGGCCTGCTGCTGGCGGCCAAGCTGGTGTTGGTCTGGTTGCTGGTGATGCGCCGCACGCTGCACGGTTTGTGGCACGGCGAGCTGTTTCGCGCCCCCTGTCTGGCCACGCAAACGTCGATTTGAGGCGGCTGACGGGGGCTAATTGCCGATTGTCCGGGGTTAACGACCATCTGTGATTGCCCCCATGGCGCCGCTGGGCGAAAATGGACGCCTTTTTCGACCCCCCAGTTGCCCAAGCAGCCCCGCAGGAGATTCAGTGATGCCCAGCCGTCGTGAGCGAGCCAATGCCATTCGTGCCCTCAGCATGGATGCCGTGCAGAAAGCCAACAGCGGCCACCCCGGTGCCCCGATGGGCATGGCGGATATCGCCGAAGTCCTGTGGCGTGACTTCCTCAAGCACAACCCGAGCAACCCGAAATTCGCCGACCGTGACCGCTTTGTGCTGTCCAACGGCCACGGCTCGATGCTGATCTACTCGCTGCTGCACCTGACCGGCTACGACCTGGGCATCGAAGACCTGAAGAACTTCCGCCAACTGCACAGCCGCACCCCGGGCCACCCAGAATACGGCTACACGCCGGGTGTAGAGACCACCACTGGCCCGCTGGGCCAGGGCATCGCCAACGCCGTCGGTTTCGCCATTGCTGAGAAAGTACTGGGCGCGCAGTTCAACCGTGACGGCCACCAGATCGTTGACCACTTCACCTACGCCTTCCTCGGCGACGGCTGCATGATGGAAGGCATCAGCCATGAAGTCTGCTCCCTGGCCGGTACCTTGGGCCTGGGCAAGCTGGTAGCGTTCTATGACGACAACGGCATTTCCATCGACGGTGAAGTCGAAGGCTGGTTCACCGATGACACCCCGGCGCGCTTCGAAGCCTACGGCTGGCAGGTGATCCGCAATGTCGACGGTCACGACGCCGAAGAAATCAAGATGGCTATCGAGACCGCGCGCAAGACCAGCGACCGTCCGACCCTGATCTGCTGCAAAACCACCATCGGTTTCGGCTCGCCGAACAAGCAGGGCAAGGAAGAGTGCCACGGCGCGCCGCTGGGTAACGATGAAATCGCCCTGACCCGCGCCACCCTGGGCTGGAACCATGGCCCGTTTGAAATCCCGGCCGACATCTATGCCGAGTGGGATGCCAAGGCTGCCGGTGCTGCCGCCGAGGCCGAGTGGAACGAGCGCTTTGCTGCCTACGCCGCCGCCTTCCCTGAGCTGGCCAGCGAGTTCAAGCGCCGCGTCGCCGGCGAATTGCCCGCTGACTTCGCTGAGAAGACCGCTGCTTATATTCAAGAAGTGGCCGCCAAAGGCGAGACCATCGCCAGCCGCAAGGCCAGCCAGAACACCCTGAATGCGTTCGGCCCGCTGCTGCCGGAATTCCTCGGCGGCTCGGCGGACCTGGCCGGCTCCAACCTGACCCTGTGGAAAGGCTGCAAAGGTGTGTCGGCTGATGACGCATCCGGCAACTACATGTTCTACGGCGTGCGCGAGTTCGGCATGAGCGCGATCATGAACGGCGTGGCCCTGCACGGTGGCTTTGTGCCGTATGGCGCGACCTTCCTGATCTTTATGGAATACGCACGTAACGCGGTGCGCATGGCCGCGCTGATGAAACAGCGTGTGCTGTTTGTGTTTACCCACGACTCCATTGGCCTCGGTGAAGACGGCCCGACTCACCAGCCAATCGAGCAGCTGGCCAGCCTGCGTGGCACGCCGAACCTCGACACCTGGCGCCCATGCGACGCCGTTGAGTCCGCAGTGGCGTGGAAATACGCCATCGAGCGCAATGACGGCCCTTCCGCGCTGATCTTCAGCCGGCAGAACCTGCCGCACCAGAGCCGCGATGCCCAGCAACTGGCTGATGTCGCTCGTGGTGGCTATGTGCTGAAAGACTGCGCGGGTGAGCCGGAGCTGATCCTGATCGCCACCGGCTCGGAAATCGGCCTGGCCATGCAGGCGGCTGCCAAGCTGGAAGAGCAGGGCCGTCAGGTGCGCGTCGTCTCGATGCCGTCCACCAGCGTGTTCGACCAGCAGGACGCCGGCTACAAGCAGGCCGTGTTGCCGGTGCAAGTCGGTGCGCGGATCGCCATCGAAGCCTCGCATGCCGACTACTGGTACAAGTACGTGGGTCTGGAAGGTCGCATCATCGGCATGACCACCTTCGGTGAGTCTGCCCCGGCGCCGGCGCTGTTCGAGGAATTCGGCTTCACCGTCGAAAACATCCTGGAAACCGCCGCCGAGCTGCTGGACGCCTGATCCGGCGAATGATGGGTGATGCCGCGTGCGGCTCACCCATCCTACGGTTCCCTATCGAGACCACTATGCCCAAGCGTCCCTATCGAATTGCCCTCAACGGTTACGGCCGTATCGGCCGCTGCGTGCTGCGTGCGCTGCATGAGCGGGGCGCCGGGGCACAACTGGAAATCGTCGCGCTGAATGACCTGGCCGACCAGGCCAGCATTGAATACCTGACGCGTTTCGACTCCACCCACGGGCGTTTTCCCGGCGAGGTGAAGGTCGACGGCGATTGCCTGCATATCAATGGCGACTGCGTGAAAGTGCTGCGTCAGGCAACGCCTGAGGCCATCGACTGGGCTGCGCTGGACATTGATCTGCTGCTTGAATGCTCTGGTCAGTACACCAGCCGCAGCGAGGCGCAGCGCTTTATCGATGCTGGCGCGCCGCGCGTGTTGCTGTCGCAACCGATGGCCAGTGAGGCAGATATCGACGCCACGGTGGTCTACGGGGTCAATCAGGATTGCCTGAGCGGCACCGAGCAGCTGGTGTCCAACGCCTCCTGTACCACCAACTGTGGTGTGCCGCTGCTCAAACTGCTGAATGAGACGGTGGGTATCGAATACGTGTCGATCACCACCATCCACTCGGCGATGAACGACCAGCCGGTGATCGACGCTTACCACCACGAAGACCTGCGCCGCACGCGCTCGGCCTTTCAGTCAGTGATTCCTGTGTCCACCGGTCTGGCCCGTGGTATCGAGCGCCTGCTGCCGGAACTCAGCGGACGTATCCAGGCCAAAGCCATTCGTGTGCCGACGGTGAACGTGTCGTGTCTGGACATCACCCTGCAGACCGCGCGTGACACCTCCACTGATGAGATCAACCGCGTGTTGCGCCAGGCAGCAGAAAGCGGCCCGCTGAAGGGCTTGCTGGCCTACACCGAACTGCCGCACGCCAGTTGCGACTTCAACCATGACCCGCACTCGGCCATCGTCGATGGCAGCCAGACCCGCGTCTCTGGGCCGCGTCTGGTCAACCTGCTGGCTTGGTTCGACAACGAGTGGGGGTTTGCCAACCGCATGCTCGATGTTGCTGAACACTTTCTCTCCCTGACTACTCCAGCCCCCGTGAAGGACTGATATATGACCGTTCTGAAGATGACCGACCTCGACCTCGCCGGTAAGCGCGTGCTGATCCGCGAAGACCTCAACGTGCCGGTAAAAGACGGCGCGGTGAAGAGCGACGCGCGCATCCTCGCCTCCCTGCCGACCATCAAGCTGGCGCTGGAGAAGGGCGCAGCGGTCATGGTCTGCTCGCACCTGGGTCGTCCGACCGAAGGCGAATTCAGCGAAGAGAACAGCCTGGCCCCGGTCGCGGCCTACCTGAGCAAGGCCCTGGGCCGCGACGTACCGCTGGTAAAAGATTACCTCGGCGGCGTTGAACTCAAGGCTGGCGAGATCGTGCTGTTCGAGAACGTGCGCTTCAACAAGGGCGAGAAGAAAAACGCCGATGAACTCGCCCAGCAGTACGCTGCGCTGTGCGACGTGTTCGTCATGGACGCCTTCGGTACCGCTCACCGCGCCGAGGGTTCGACCCATGGTGTGGCCAAGTTCGCCAAGGTCGCCTGCGCCGGCCCGTTGCTGGCGGCCGAGCTGGATGCGCTGGGCAAGGCGCTGGGTAACCCGGCCAAGCCAATGGCCGCGATCGTTGCCGGCTCCAAGGTGTCGACCAAGCTCGACGTGCTCAATAGCCTGAGCCAGATCTGCGACCAGCTGATTGTCGGTGGCGGCATCGCCAACACCTTCCTCGCTGCTGCCGGTTTCCCGGTGGGCAAGTCGCTATACGAGGCCGATCTGGTTGAGACTGCCAAGGCCATCGCGGCCAAGGTCAGCGTGCCATTGCCGGTTGATGTGGTCGTCGCCAAAGCCTTCGCCGAAGACGCTGAAGCCACCGTCAAACTGGTGGCCGATGTGGCTGAAGACGACATGATTCTGGATATCGGCCCGCAAACTGCAGCGCAGTTCGCCGAGCTGCTGAAATCCTCGAAGACCATTCTGTGGAACGGCCCGGTCGGCGTGTTCGAGTTTGACCAGTTCGGCAACGGTACTAAGGTGTTGGCCCAGGCCATCGCTGAGAGCCCAGCCTTCTCGATTGCCGGTGGCGGCGACACCCTGGCGGCTATCGACAAATACGGCGTTGGCGCGCAGATCAGCTATATCTCCACCGGTGGCGGCGCGTTCCTCGAGTTTGTCGAGGGCAAGGTATTGCCGGCGGTTGAAGTGCTGGAACAACGCGCTAACGCATAAATAGCCTGATCATGGAGCGAGTCCCGATAATGAAACGGATTACCCTGCTGGCATTGCTCAGTCTGCTTGGCGCCTGCGCCAGTCAGCCGGCACCGTCGGATAACTGGACGCGCTGGGTGTGCGACAGCCAGACCGAAGTGCTCTGGCGTTTCGCCGACAGCAGTGCAGAGTACGTCGATGTGCGCCTCGGCGGCGGTGATATCGTTTATCGCTTGCAGCAGGAACCCGCCGGCTCGGGTGCGCTGTACAGTGACGGGATGTTGTCTTTTCACACCAAAGGCGAGGAAGGGCTGGTCTACTGGACGGCCAAGGATGACCTGATCGGCCGTGGCTGCAAGGCACCCTGACAACGACTTGAATACAGGCCGGGTTCACTCCCGGTCTGAATGACTTGAATAGCGCCTGCCCCTGCGGCAGGCTTGCACGATTAACGAGCCCCACCGGGAGAAAGAACACCATGGCACTTATCAGCATGCGCCAGATGCTCGACCACGCCGCCGAATTCGGCTACGGCGTGCCGGCCTTCAACGTCAACAACCTCGAGCAAATGCGCGCGATCATGGAAGCGGCCGACAAGACCGATTCCCCGGTGATCGTTCAGGCCTCCGCCGGTGCGCGCAAATACGCCGGTGCGCCGTTTCTGCGCCACCTGATCCTGGCCGCCATCGAAGAGTTCCCGCACATCCCGGTGTGCATGCACCAGGACCACGGCACCAGCCCTGACGTCTGCCAGCGCTCGATCCAGCTGGGCTTCAGCTCGGTGATGATGGACGGCTCGCTGAAAGAAGACGGCAAGACCCCGGCCGACTACGACTACAACGTCGCCGTCACCCAGCAGACCGTCGCCTTCGCTCACGCCTGCGGCGTGTCGGTAGAAGGTGAGCTGGGTTGCCTGGGCAGCCTGGAAACCGGCATGGCCGGCGAAGAAGACGGCGTCGGCGCCGAAGGCGTGCTCGATCACAGCCAGATGCTCACCGACCCGGAAGAAGCCGCTGACTTCGTCAAGCGCACCCAGGTCGACGCCCTGGCCATTGCCATCGGCACCAGCCACGGCGCGTACAAGTTCACCAAGCCGCCGACCGGTGACATCCTCGCCATCGACCGCATCAAGGAAATCCACAAGCGCATCCCCAACACCCACCTGGTGATGCACGGCTCCAGCTCGGTGCCGCAAGAATGGCTGGCGATCATCAACCAGTACGGCGGCGACATCAAAGAAACCTACGGCGTGCCGGTGGAAGAAATCGTCGAAGGCATCAAGTACGGCGTGCGCAAAGTCAACATCGACACCGACCTGCGTCTGGCGTCCACCGGTGCCATGCGCCGCCTGATGGCCGAGAACCCGAGCGAGTTCGACCCGCGCAAATTCTTCGGTGCCACCGTCACCGCCATGCGCGACATCTGCATCGCCCGCTATGAAGCCTTCGGCACCGCCGGCAACGCCTCGAAGATCAAACCGATCTCCCTCGAAGGCATGTTCCAGCGTTATGCCAAAGGTGAGCTGGCCGCCAAGGTCAACTAAGCCTGTTGCTGTACTGAAAGCCCCGCCGATGCGGGGCTTTTTGTTATTCGGAGGAGTCTTATGACGAGGTTGATTGGGCTGTTCGGTGTACTCGCTGCATTGGCCGGCTGTGCCCATCAGCCACCAGTGAGCGGGCCGCCCGTTAATGTGGCGGTGGCGAGCGATCCGCAGCAGTGCGCCACCCGCGTCGAGTGCACGACCAAGACCGCGCGTACCCTGCTGTTTGTCTTCGACTATGCGGCGGCCGGTGCGCCGCTGGTGCAGCGCGATGGGCGCTTGCTGTTTACCCCCGCCGATGCCCCCCTCACTGACTGGCCGGCGCTGTATATCCGCCTGGCCGAAGTCGAGCGCAGCGCTTTTGCTTTCAATGCGCAGTGCCGGGCACAGGCCTGTAGCCTGACGGCCCCGCAGCTGCTGCAGATCTACCGCAGTTACCTGGCGGACAAACCCTGTGCATTCAGTCCGGCGGTGTGCCGTATCAACTAGCGCGGCGGCAGGCTGGTGAGAAACGCCAGAATCGCGGTCTGTACCCGTGGTGTGTCCTGCGGCGAGAGGATGTCGCCGGCCAGCACATGGTGTGACGGGTCCTGGGTGTCCTTGAGGGCGATCAGCTGCTTGTGCGGCGAGCCAAAGCGGGCAAAGGCCGCTTCGATAGCCGGGGCGCTGACCACCTGATCGTCCTGCGAATAGAGTGTGAGAATCGGCGCGCTGATCTGCTCCAGCGGCTGCTCGCGCACGTATTTCACCAGCGCCATCATCGGCAGCAGCGCCTGTACCGGGTAGCGGTGGCTCCAGTAGCGCGCCTGTTCGGCGTTGCGCGGTTGCCATTGATGTTCCGGGCCCAGCAGCAAGGGCACAAAGTGCGTCGCCCAAGGCCAGGTCAGCACGGTCGCGGCCGGGTCTTTGGGGGCAAAGTTCGGCGACACCATGATATAGGCCAGCACTTGCGGGTTATCGCCCTGCAGCGCCAGCCAAGTGGCTAGGGTGGCGCCGGTCGAGGTGCCGATCACCAGCACCTGTTTACCCAAACGCTGACCGATCTGCAGGGCCTCCTCGCTGTCCTGCAGCCAGTCGTGCACGCTGGCCTCGGCCATCGCGGTGCCGCTTCGGCCATGACCGCTCAGGCGGGTGTAGAACAGGTTGGCGCCCAGTTGCCGGGCCAGTTGATCGCTCAGCGGTGCGGTTTCCTGGCGAGTGGCCGAGTAACCATGCAGGTAGATGATTGCCAGGTCGGTCTGGCGCTGGTCTGGATGGGCCCAGACGATGGTCTTTTCCGCGCCGGGCGTGATGTCCGGGTAAGGTGCTTCTGTCTCGGTCAGGTAGCGGTCGAGGTCGGCCGGCAGCTGGATCGCTGTCAGTTGGGTGTCGACGGGTGGCACGGGACCGAGGCTGAACGCCACGGCAATCAGCGCGAGAATCAGCGCACAGAGGGGTAGGACTTTTTTCATCGTGCGGTTCTTGTCTGGGTTGTTGTCGGCAGGATGGCTGCTGGCATTCTGCTACAGCGCTGTGGCTTCGCCTATCGCCCATTTGTGGGCTTGGTAAAACCATGTAAAACACCGGCCACGTGCAGCGCGGCGCGCTGGTCCATACTCGGGCCACCGTCGGCTCTGGATATCTGTCTGCATGCCAAGCAAATTGCGCACTCTGTTGTACTTCTTTCTGGCTGTGCTGCTGGCGAGTGTGATGGGCACTGTGCTGCAGACCCAGTTCAATCTGGCCAACCTGCAGGCGCTTGGTGCGCCCATGCCACTTGGTGTGCGGGTGCAGACCACCTGCCTGGACCTGCTGGGCTTTAGCCCGACCTTCGCGATGCTGGTGATCCTCGGTTTTATCTTTGCCTTGCCAGCCGCAAGCCTGCTGGCGCGCCTCTGGCCAATGGGCCGCTGGCTGCTGTTTACCCTGGCCGGTGCGTTGGCGGTGCTGGCGGCGATGGCGCTGGCCAATGCACTGCTACCGATGCCAACGCTGATTGGCGCCAACCGCACGCTTGCCGGCACCGTTGGGCTGATGGCCTGCGGCAGTCTCGGCGCGCTGTTATTTGCCGGACTGATGCGGCGCTCATCGCCGGCGCAATCCTGATTTATCCCTCTGCAAGCAAAAGGCCCGAATCATGCTGAATATGTCCCGCGCTCTGTTGTTGTTTGGTCTGCTTGGCAGCAGCTTGGCGCATGCCATGGATTACCGCATCGAAACCGTGACTGAAGGCCTGGAGCATCCCTGGTCGCTGGCCTTCTTGCCGGATGGCCGCATGCTGGTAACCGAGCGCGTCGGCCGCCTGCGCATCATCGAGCAGGACGGCAGCCTTAATCCGCAACCGGTTGGCGGCGTGCCTGAGGGGTTTGTCGCCGCCCAGGCCGGGCTGATGGAGGTGCTGCTTGACCCGGAGTTTGCCAGTAATCAGCAGCTGTATCTGAGCTATGCATACGGCACGACCCAGGCCAACAACACCCGTCTGAGCAAGGCGCGGCTGGTCGATGGTCAGCTGCAGGATGTGCAGGTGCTGTTTACCGCACAGCCGGCTAAGTCCGGTGCTGCGCATTACGGTGGGCGCATGGCCTGGCTACCGGATAACACCCTGGTACTGACCCTGGGCGATGGTTTCGACTGGCGCGAGCATGCCCAGAACACCAGCAACCACCTCGGCAAGATCGTGCGCCTGAATCGCGACGGCAGTGCGCCGAAGGACAACCCGCTGGTGGGCCAGGCCGGCGCGGCGGCGGAGATCTACAGCCTGGGCCATCGCAACGTGCAGGGCATCGTCTATGACAATCAGCTGCAGCGCCTCTACAGCCACGAGCACGGCCCACGCGGAGGCGACGAGCTGAACCTCATCGAGCCCGGCAATAACTATGGCTGGCCGCTGATCACCTTCGGCGTGGATTACACCGGTGCGCAGATTTCGCCCTACACCGAGCTGCCCGGCCTGCAGCAACCCTTGCTGCACTGGACACCGTCGGTCGCTCCTTCCAGCCTGACGATTTATCGCGGGGCACTATTCCCAGAATGGCAGGGCGATCTGTTTGCTTCGACCTTGGCTGAGCGCAGCGTGCGGCGCATTCGTCTGCAGGACGGCAAGTTGGCTGGTGAGGACGTGCTGTTCGAGGAGCTGGAAGAGCGTATTCGCGATGTGCGTGTCGGTCCGGATGGCGCGTTGTACCTGCTCACTGACAGTGCTGATGGTCGGTTGCTGCGGGTTGTACCGAGCCAGTAGCTGCGGTGCCAAAAGCCGCCCTGGTTGCGCGCGGCTTGCGGCATAATCCTCGGCCTTCCCGTGCATACGCCATTTTGACCATGACCCCGCTCAAATACCTGCAAGGCTACCCGGCCCAGCTGCAAGACAAGATCCGTCAGCTGATCGCCGAGGAGCGCCTGGGCGATTATCTGGCGCGGTCTTACAGCGGCAAGCACGCGGTTCAAAGCGACAAAGCGCTGTACGCCTATATCCAGGGCCTCAAGCAGGAGCACCTGCGCAATGCCCCGGCCATCGACAAGGTGCTTTACGACAATCGCCTCGATCTGACCCACCGTGCTCTCGGTTTGCACACGGCAATTTCGCGGGTGCAGGGCGGCAAGCTCAAGGCGAAGAAGGAAATTCGCGTGGCCTCATTGTTCCGCGAGGCCGCGCCGGAGTTTTTGCAGATGATCGTGGTGCATGAGCTGGCGCACCTGAAAGAGGCTGAGCACAACAAGGCCTTCTATAAACTCTGCGAATACATGCTGCCGGGCTACCACCAGCTGGAGTTTGACCTGCGTGTTTACCTGACCTGGCGGGAACTGCCAGGAACAGCAGGCGTGCTGTCAGCCACGTAGCAGCAGGTTGAGCTGATCCACCACCTCGGCCCATTCAGCGTCGGCTAAAAACTGTTGGCGCAGAAAGTCGGCCTGGGCTGGGTCCCAGAACGGTGCATCGGCCAGTCGGCAGTCTTCCGGCAGGGGAGAGTGGCGCTTGATAAAGAGGTCGATGCTGATCTGGTCATGCTCGAGACCCAGTTGCTGGAACAGTGTTTCGAGCTCTTGGACGTTGGCTTGCATAGCGGTCTCCCGTTAACGCTATCGGCTGATAGCCCTTTAGTCGACCGACAGAATCTCCAACAGTTGCACACCACTGGCCACGTGCAGGGTCACTTCGTCGCCAACGGTCTTGCCAATAAGGATCAGCCCAAGGGGCGCTTGCGGGCCGATTACCTGTATTGACTGGCCGTCCTGCTGCAGTTTCATCGCTGCGCCGTCCGGGCCTAGGAACAGGCATTGGCGGCGATCTTCATCGTCGCTCAACTCAATCAGTGCGCCGAGCTGGATGCCCAGTAGAGGGTCAAACGCGCGTAATACCAGGAGCTTCCAGTTCGCCAGGGTCTGACGAATGGCGGCCGCACGGCGCGCCTGCCCGGTCGCCAGATAAGACGCCTCCAGACCTAGGGTGTCGTATTTGTTTTCAGCGATATTTTCTTCATGGGTCGCCGTTTCATAGGCGGTGAGCGCCGCCTGTTGAGCCTGCAGCAGGTCATCTTCGAGGCGGGCGATTACCTGTTTCAGCAGTTCGGTCTTATTCATGGCAGGCACTTTCTGGGCAGGCGTGCAGGGTAGCGGAAAAGCATTGGCGCGGGCAGCAGACAGGTGTGCTTCCTCAAGGTCGTGTGGCTGCTGCATTAGTTAGCTGACAGGCTGGCGCCGAGTACTTTTAGCGAGGCCTCAGCCAAGCTGGGTGCGGTTACGGCCTGCCGCTTTGGCTTGATACATCGCCGCGTCGGCCCGGCGAATCAGGGTTGTGGTGTCGTCTTCTTCTTGGCTCAGGGCAATGCCGATACTGGCCGCGACATGCACGGTGTGTCCTTCGAGCGTCATCGGCTGATTCAGGCGGTCGAGCAGGCGTTCGGCAAGCTGCTGGACGGCTTCGGCTGAGTGCACGCTTTCGCAGACCATGACGAATTCATCGCCACCCAAACGTGCCGCCAAATCACTCTCGCGCATTTGCAGGTTGAGGCGCTGGGCGACTTCAGCCAGTACCAGGTCACCAAAGCCGTGACCATATAGGTCGTTGATGGGTTTGAAACCGTCCAGATCAATCAGCATCACGGCCAGTAGCTCTTGGCGGCGCTGGTTGCGGCTTAATGCCTGGGTCAGGTGCTGCTGCAGTGCAGTACGGTTGGCAAGGCCCGTTAGCGGGTCGCGCATGGCTTGCTCGCTAAGGCGCTGGTTGGCCTCCTCAAGTGCCTGGGTACGCTCGGCCACCCGCTGTTCGAGTACCCGTTCGTTGTTTTGCAGCGCAGCCTCTCGCTGCCGCTTCAGCTCATTGAAACGCGCTGCAAGGGCGAAAGACAGCAAGATCATTTCCAGGCTGGAACCAATTTGCATGGAATAGAGCGTCAGGAAATTCGAGGGGATGATGGCGAAATTACGCAGTGCCAGCAGCACGGCGCCGGCCAGCAACATCATCCAGGCCAGGGCAAATAAGCGGGCCCCTGGCACGCGGTAGCCGACGCAGACGAAGCTGGTGAGCAGGAGCATGACCGTGACCGTCAGCCCGGTCAGCGACATGGTCTGCAAGGCGCGCTGTACTGGCAACAGCAAGGTGGCCAGAACGGCCAGGGCAGTCGCGAAGCAGAGCACGACCAGTACACGATCCCAGCGTGGTAGCCACTGACGTGTGTCGAGGAAGCTGCGGGCAAATATCGCCGAGAAGAGTGCGGCCAATGTCAGGCTGACGGGCAGCATGCGGTTGCTCCAAGGCGCTGCCTGCGGCCATAGGTATTGCGCGCCGAGACCGTTGAGCGACAGTACGCTGAGGGCAAAGGCGCACATAAACAGCACATAGTTGAGAAAGGGCCGCTCGCGTAGCGCGAGAAACAGCAGAAGGTTGTAAAGGCCCAGGGCAATCAGTACGCCGCAGTAGGTGGCATGCACCATGTAGCCGCGTTGGCTGTACTGCTCGAAGTCGCTGAGCGACATCAGCCTGCCGCTCAGCGTCATGCTGCCAGCCGATTCGACGCGCAGGTACAGGGTGCGTTGCTCGCCAGGCTGTAGGGGTATGTCGAACACCGGCGTGCGGTGGCCGACGCTGCGTTGTGAGTAGGGCACGGTATCGCCCGCGCGTGACTCGCGTATACCGTCAGCCCCGACATCGTACAGGTGCACGTCATCCAGCGAGGGGTAGTCCAGCTCTACGCGCCAGGTACGCGCTTGCAGGGTGTGTGAACGCAGCTGCAGGCGCAGCCAGACCGGCCCGCGGGTGTAGCCGAAGCTGAGATCCTTGCGATGACGAAAGTCGGCGTCGACCTGCCGTATATCTTTCAGGGTCAGTGTGCCGCCGGGGTCCGCCAGGTAATCGGCTAGATCATTGAGGTTTTGCGCGGGTGTGTGGTCGTCGAGGGGTATTTCAGCCTGGCTCAGGGGCATTACCAGCAGCAGACAGAACGCTAGGACCAGGCTGCTTAGGCTGATCGGTAGCGATCGATTAGCGATGTTCCTGGCGGTGAGCATAGAGCGACCAGAGTGGTATGCGTGCGCTGGCATACTGGCAGAAAGCCTGCTCTAAGCGCTAGCCAATAGTGGCTGACTACGCCGTATAGCCTGAGGTTAAGCCTCAGGTTGGCGTTTTTGCAGGTGTGAGGCCAGGGTGCGTAATGGTCCGAGTTGACGGCAAATCAGCGCCAGTTGGGTTTGCACCAGTCGTTGTTGGTCATCCAGGTCTTCGCTGAGTGTTTCCAGCTCGCTGGCCAGCTGTTCTTCGGCGTCACTGTAAATGGCCACTGTGCGGTCATCACTTAGGCAGCTGGCAATCTCGTCCAGGCTAGCGGCCAAGCGACTGGCGCTGGCCAGCAGCGGGTTGTCGCTGCCGCTCAGGCTGGTTTCGCCACGGTGCGCGCCAAGGCCTGAGAGGTAACTCAAGAGGGTGTGCGAGAGCACCAGAAAGCGGAAGCCGATATCCGCTTCCTTACGGAAGTGCCCCGGCTCCATCAGCATATTGCCCAGCGTGGTCGACAACGTGGCGTCGGCGTTGTGCGCGTTGCGCCGCGCCAGGCGGTAGGCCAGGTCGTCACGTTTGCCGTTGGCGTACTGAGCGATGATTTGCTGCAGGTAGCGGCTGTTGCAGCTCAGGGTGCTGGCGAGCAGGCGATTCAGGCGACGGCCCTGCCAGTCCGGCAGAATCAGCAGCACCGCCAGGCCGGCGATCAGGCTGCCGAGCAGGGTGTCGACCAGGCGCGGGATAAACAGCCCGTAGCCGTCGCCGACCTGGTTGAAGCAGAACAGCACCAACAGGGTGATGGCGGCGGTGGCCAGGGTGTAGCGGCTGCTGCGCAGGGCAAAGAACACCACCCCGGCGACCACCGCAAACAGCGCCTGTACCAGCGGGTTGGGGAACAGGTCAAACAGCGCCCAGCCGAGTAGCAGGCCGAGCACCGTGCCGCTGATGCGCTGCACCAGCTTGAGCCGGGTTGCGCCGTAGTTCGGCTGGCAGACGAACAGCGTTGTCAGCAGTATCCAGTAGCCCTGGGTCGGGTGAATCCAGTGCAGCACGCCGTAACCGGCCGCCAGTGCCAGGGACAAGCGTAAGGCGTGGCGGAACAGCAATGAGGTCGGCGTCAGCTGCAGGCGCAGGCGTTCCCAGACATCCTTGAGCGAGTGCGGTTCGCGGTCGAGCAGGCTGGTGTCCTGCTGCTCCGCCATGGCGTCGGGGTTGCTGGCGTTGCCCAGTAGTACATCCAGGCTGCGCAGGTTGCCGGCCAGCGCGCCGAGGGAGCGCAGCAGGTGGCGCCAGGCTGGGTTGCTCTGCACGCGCAGGTGTTCGAGGGAGTCGTGCAGGTCGTCCAGCGCCTGGCGGCACAGCTCGCGGTATTCGAATGGCTGGCGCAGTTCGATGGCCTGGGCCAGGCGCTGACAGGCTTCGCCATGCAGGCGCAGCAGGCGCTGGCAGCGGAACAACACATCGCTGTGGAAGAACGCTTCGGCCAGCTCGTTATAGGGGTAGTGCGAGGAACTGGCGCGTTCGTGGATGTCCTGGGCGAGAAAGTACAGTTTCAGGTAGCGGCTGACTTTCGGTCCCGGCCGGCCATTGCCGACCCGGTGCAGGATGATTTCCTTGGCCGCATTCAGCGCCGCCACCACGCGACCGTTCTGTTTGGCCAGGGCCAGGCGGCGTTCTTCCACATCCAGCTGACGCAGCGGTTCGAACAGCGCGGCCTTGAGCGTGAGGTACTGGCCCAGCTCGCGAAACAGCCGCGCCAGGCTGTGCTGCACCGGCTGGTTGGCGAACAGCGCATTCCACAGCACCGACAGCAGGCCATACCAGGCTGCGCCCGCCACCAGCAGTAATGGCTCCTGCCAGAGGCCCGCCGCGCCGCCGCGCTGCTCCACGCCGATCATGCTGTACACCGCGAGAATCAGCGTGGCCGCGCCGAGGGTGGCGTAGCGTTCGCCCAGCGCGCCGAGCATGGTCAGGGCAAAGCTCGACAGCGCCAGGGCGCAGACGAACAGCCAGGGGTAGGGGAACAGAAATTCCACCGCATAGGCCGCCACGCTGAAGCAGCCGAGGGTGACCAGCAGTGCCACCACGCGGCCCTGCCAACTATCATCGGTTTCCGCCAGGGCGCTGGCGATGACGCCGAGAAACAACGGGATCAGCGCATGCATCCAGCCCTGCGACCAGCACAGCAACAACGCGCCGCTGAGGGCGATAAACACCCGCAGGCTGTAGCTGAATTTATCCTGGGCCCAGAGGCGACGAAGCGAGTGGCGCAGCGCAGTGGACGGCATGGCCCGACCTTGATTAACCGTAACAGGTAGCAGCCTAACGGAGTCTGTGTCGACTTGGCAGCCGTAAGCCGTGTTGCTACCAATTAAAATGTGGCGCCGATCGATGGGTTGGTGTGAATCACGGCGGCCGGGCTACGCTTAAACTATCCGCCATTCGCGAGGCATCTGCCGTGTTGTACACCTGTGTGCGTGGATTGCTCGTGTTGCTGCTTGTCTGCTTGTCGTGCAGGGTTTTACAGGCTCAGCCGCTGCGCTTCTATACCGAAGAATACCCGCCCATCAATTTCAGCGAGAACGGCGAGCCCAAAGGGCTAGCCACTGAAGTGGTGCAAGCCATTCTGCAGCGTACCGGGCAGAGCGCGCCGATCAGCGTGGTGCCTTGGGCGCGTGGGTATCAGGAGGCCTTAACCCGACCGAACACGGGCTTGTTTGTGGCCATGCGCACCCGTGAGCGTGAACAGCTGTTTAAGTGGGTTGGGCCGATTACCCGCAACGTCACCAGCTTCTACGCCCTGCGCCGCTCTTTTCTATCGATCAGCCGTTTAGAAGAAGCACGCGAGTACGGCGAAATTGCCGTGCCGCGCGACTGGTACAGCCACCAGCGGCTGCTGGCCGAGGGCTTCAGCAACCTCACCCCGGTAACCGGGCCGGCGCAGGTGGTAAGCATGCTCAAGCTCGGTCGGGTCAAGCTGATGGTGCTGGATAACCTGAGCATCAATGCCCTGCTGGCACAGGGCGATATCCAGGCGGATGAAGTGCAGCTGTTGTTCGACTTCATGCACAGCGACAGCTACATCGCTTTTTCCCTGCAGACGGATGACGCGTTGATCAGCCGCTGGCAGCGTGAACTCGACGCGATGAAGAGGGATGGCAGCTTTACCGTGATCCACCAGAAGTGGTTGCCGGGTGAGCCGTTGCCGCCGCTTGAGCCTGCCCCGGCGCCCTGAGTGGTCAGACGTACTGGGCTGCCGCGTAACCGGAGGCCCAGGCCCACTGGAAGTTGAAACCGCCCAGATGCCCCGTTACATCCAGCACCTCGCCGACAAAATACAGCCCCGGTGACTTCAGCGACTCCATGGTTTTAGACGACACCTCGCGGGTATCGACGCCACCTAGGGTAACCTCAGCGGTGCGGTAACCCTCGGTACCGGCTGGCACCAGTTGCCAGTCGCCGAGCTGTTCGGCAATCGCCTTGAGTTCTGCGTGGGTGTACTGCTTCATTGGTTTGGAGGCGAACCAGTTGTCGGCCAACAACCCGGCCATCTTTTTGGTAAACAGCTCGGCGAGCAGGGTTTTCAGTTCGCTGTTGGGGCGTTCGCGTTGTTGTTGCTCCAGCCACTCGGGCAGGTCGATATGCGGCAGCAGGTTGATACTCACGGCATCGCCGGGTTGCCAGAATGAGGAAATCTGCAGAATCGCCGGGCCGGACAGGCCCCGGTGGGTGAACAGGATATTTTCCTTGAAGCTCTGGCCGTTGCAGCTCACCACACAATCCTCGACTGAGGTACCGGACAGCTCGGTGCACAGCGCTTTAAGCTGCGGGTCGGTGAGGGTAAATGGCACCAGGCCGGCGCGGGTCGGCAGCAGCTCGTGGCCGAACTGCTTGGCCACCTGATAGCCAAAGCCGCTGGCGCCGAGGGTTGGAATCGACAGGCCGCCAGTGGCGATCACCAGCGACTCGCAGCGCACCAGGCCGGCGCTGGTCTGCAGCTGATAACCACTGTCCCGCTTGCTGATCTCGCTGACCGAGGTGTCCAGGCGCAGGTCCACGCCGGCCTCATCGCACTCGCTCAGCAATAGGCCGAGGATGTCGCTGGCCTTGTTGTCGCAGAACAGCTGGCCGAGTTTCTTCTCGTGGTAAGGCACGCCATGCTTGGCCACTAGGCCGATAAAGTCCCACTGGGTGTAGCGCGCCAGGGCCGATTTGCAGAAGTGCGGGTTTTCCGAAAGAAAATTGCTCGGTTCACAGTACATGTTGGTGAAATTGCAGCGCCCGCCACCGGACATCAGGATCTTCTTGCCGGCTTTGTTGGCGTGATCCAGCAGCAACACCTGGCGTCCGCGCGCAGCGGCCGTCAATGCACACATAAGCCCGGCGGCACCGGCTCCGATAATCACGACCTGGGGGGTAAGCACAGCCATTTCCTCAACCTGCGACACGCGCCAAGGCTGGCGCAAAACAGCGCGCATATTAGCGCATGGCCTGTAGGGTGTGGCTGAGCCAGTGATCGACTAGGATTAGTGCTCTGCTTTCTCTGGAATCGCCGTTGATGAATGGACTGCGTGCCTGCCTGCTGTCGTGGCTGCTGTTGGCGCCTCTGTATGGCCATGCTGCAGAAACCTTGCGGTTGGTGGCGGACCCTTGGCCGCCATTCAATGACCAGACGCTGCTGAACAACGGGGTGGCCTCTGACCTGGTGACCACCGCCCTGGTCCGCGCCGGCTATACCACCAGTTATGTTCAGGTGCCGTGGGAACGTGCGGTGCGTGGGTTGCAGCAAGAAATCTACGATGTCCTGATCAACGCCTGGTACACCGATGAGCGGGCTGTGTTTGGCCATTTCTCACAGCCCTACCTGATTAATCGCATTCGCTTTCTGCAACGAAAGGACAGTCATATCAACTTCCGTACGTTGCCGGATCTGTACCCCTACAGCATCGCTGTGGTGCGCGGGTATGCCTACTCCAGTGAGTTTGATCTGGACAGCCGTTTGACCAAAGTGGGAGTGGTGGGCTTCGAGGTGGGCGCGCGGATGTTGCAGGCCCGGCGGGTACAGCTGACCTTGGAGGATGAGCTGGTGGCGCGCTTTCACCTGAGTCGCAGCCTTGCCGGGATTCGCGATCAGTTGGAGTTTCTGCCGCAGCCGTTGAGCGAAAACGGCCTGCACATTCTGGTTAGCCGCAAGCATCCGCAGCATCAGCAAATTGCCGATGCTTTCAATAAGGCTATTGAGGACATGCGCGCCGATGGCAGCTATGCGCAGATCTTTCTGCGCCATGGGCTCTAGGACCTAATGCTGCATCGCCAGCAGACCGCATGCATTACTGCCAGCAGTTGCGCCCGCGGCCTTGGCTCTTGGCCTGATACAGGCGCAGGTCAGCCTGGTGCAGCAGGCTTTCCAGGTCATCAGGGGCGCCATGATAGATGCCGGCACTGAATGACAGTGCGGGTGCGCCGATGGCGTACTTCAAGCTGGCGCAGTGCGTGCGCAGCTGGTCGAGGGTGTCGCTGAGGGTGGCGGCGTCCTGCTGGCTGACCATGGCAAATTCTTCCCCGCCCAAGCGACCGAGTAGAGCGTCTGGGAAGGTGGCGGAAAACGCCCGGGCAAAGCCGATGAGTGCCGCATCACCACTGGCGTGACCGTGGTCATCGTTGATCCGTTTAAAAAAGTCCAGATCGAGCATCGCCACACTCAGGTCACGGCCACCGGAGCGGGCCTGCTGGAACAGCTGTTGGCCATGTTCATAAAACGCACGGCGATTATTCAGGCCGGTGAGGGCGTCGTACTGCGCCGCTTGTTTTAACGCACGCAGCAGGTCGCGGCGTTCCAAGGTCGACATCACCCGGCAGTTGAGCTCTTCCGAGCAGAACGGTTTACGCAAAAAGTCATCGGCACCGTGCTTGATAAACTTGGCGCTGAGCGAGCCCTTGGTGTCGGCGGACAGGCCAAGAATGATCAGCTCGTGGCGTTTCATCTTCTGCCGCAGCAGTTTGACCAGGTCAAACCCGCTGAGTCCCGGCATGCTGTGGTCGACCACCAGCAGGTCGATGTCCGGCTGTTCCTTGAGGATTCTCAGGGCTTCATCGCCGTCGCAGGCCTCAATAATCTGGTAGCGATGCGGGGTCAGCACGTGGCGGATGTAGTGGCGTGTTGCATCGGAGTCCTCGGCAATGAGGATTTTCACGGTGCTGTTGCTTTCCAGTCGGTGCAGCAGGCGGAAGGCGTACTCGTAGGAGTGCTGACTTTCCTTGAGGACGTAATCGACCACGCCCTTGAGCAGCATCTGATCGCGGCGCTGTTCGTTGTAGGTGCCGCTGAGCACGATGCAAGGCAGGTGATAGCCCATCACCACGTCGACGATTTCACCGTCCGGGGCGTCCGGCAGGTTGAGGTCGACGATTGCGGCAAAGAACAGCTCCGCCGAGGTCTCCAGCATCACCTGGGCTTCGCCCAGGGACGCACAGAAGATCGGTTGGAAGCCGGTTTCCTTGCGGAACAGATGCTCGAGAATCTTCAGCACCAATGGGCTGTCTTCGATCACCAGAATATTGCGCAAGGGTGCTACTCCTCTGTCGCTGGTCGCGTCACGGCGACCGTCTGTTTAGCGCTTATGGCAACTATAGGGTACGGATACGCAGCGAGCGGCCCTTGATTTTGCCTTCACTCAGGCACTTGAGTGCCTGCATGGCCACGACCCGTTCAACGGCGACATAGGCCTGGAAGTCGAAGATCGCGATCTTGCCAACCTGCGCGCCAGGGATGCCCGCCGCGCCCGTCAGTGCGCCGAGAATATCGCCGGGGCGCAGTTTATCTTTACGGCCCGCGCCGATGCACAGGGTGATCATCGGTGGCTGTAATGGCGCGCCGCCCTGGTGCTTCAGGCTGCTCAGTGGGTGCCAATTGAGCGGGGCCTTTTGCAGGGTTTCGATGGCTTGAGCACGGTGGCCTTCGGCCGGGGCCACCAGGCTCATGGCCAGGCCCTTTTCACCGGCACGGCCGGTACGGCCGACGCGGTGAATGTGAATTTCCGAATCACGCGCCAGTTCGACGTTGATCACCATGTCCAGCGCATCGATATCCAGGCCGCGGGCGGCCACGTCTGTGGCCACCAGTACGGAAAGGCTGCGGTTGGCAAACATCGCCAGCACCTGATCACGGTCGCGTTGTTCTAGGTCACCGTTCAGCGCGGCGGCCGAAATACCTTTGGCGGTGAGGTGATCGACCACTTCCTGGCACTGCTGCTTGGTAAAGCAGAAGGCCACACAGGACTGCGGGCGATAGCTGTTGAGCAGCTTGACCACCGCGTCCATGCGCTCTTCTGGCGCGATTTCGTAGAAACGCTGCTCGATCTGTGTGTCGTCGTGCAGGGCGTCCGCTTTGACCTGCTGTGGATCGCGCATAAACGTCGCGGACAGCTGCTTGATCCCGGCCGGGTAGGTGGCGGAGAACAGCAGGGTCTGTCGGCGTGTCGGGGTCTGGCTGATGATCTCGGCGATGCTGTCGTAGAAGCCCATGTCGAGCATGCGGTCGGCTTCGTCGAGCACCAGGGTGTTCAGACCGTCAAGTTTCAGCGTGCCCTTGCTCAGGTGCTGCTGGATGCGCCCCGGAGTGCCGACGATGATCTGCGCGCCATGTTCCAGCGAGCCGATCTGCGGGCCAAACGGCACGCCGCCGCACAGAGTCAGAATTTTGATGTTGTCCGCCGAGCGCGCCAGGCGACGCAGTTCCTTGGCGACCTGGTCGGCCAGCTCGCGGGTTGGGCAGATCACCAGTGCCTGACAGCCGAAGTATCGCGGGTTAAGCGGGTTGAGCAGGCCGATGCCGAAGGCGGCGGTCTTGCCGCTGCCGGTCTTGGCCTGGGCAATCAGGTCCATGCCCTTGAGCATTACCGGCAGGCTCTGCGCCTGAATCGGGGTCATCTCGGTGTAACCGAGCGACTCGAGGTTCGCCAGCATGGCGGCGGAAAGCGGCAGAGAAGAGAAAGCGGTGTGGGTCACGGTACAGGCCTGCTAAACGAAATGGCGTGCAGTGTAACAGGCTGCGCACTGCGGCCTGTCTTAGAACAGATCGATGGGGTCGACGTCCAACGACCAACGCACGGCGCGGCCGCTTGGCATCTGCTCCAGTGCGTGCATCCAAGTGTTGAGTAAGCGATGCAGCGGCGCACGGGCGTTCGCCTGCACCAGCAGCTGGGCGCGGTAGCGGCCGGCGCGGCGCTCCATTGGCGCGGGCACCGGACCAAGCAGTTCAATGCCGCTGAGTTTCAGCTCGTTCAGCAACAGCTCTGCTTCCGTGCAGGCATCATCGAGAAAACCTTCAGCCTGGCCGGGTTTGTGTGCCTCGGCACGTAGTAGAGCGAGGTGGCAGAACGGCGGCAGGCCAGCACCTCGCCGTTCACTTAAAGCCTGTTCGGCGAAGGCGAAGTAGCCCTGTTCGGTCAGCTGTACCAATAAAGGATGGTCGGCCAGATGACTTTGGATAATCACCTTACCCGGTTCTTCGGCGCGCCCAGCACGACCGGCGACCTGCACGATCAGCTGGGCCATGCGTTCGCTGGCGCGAAAATCCGCCGAGAACAGGCCGCCATCGGCATCGAGAATCGCCACCAGAGTGACGCGCGGGAAGTGGTGACCCTTGGCGAGCATCTGCGTGCCGACCAGGATGCACGGCTCGCCGCGCTGCACGGTGTTGAACAGGGTGGTCATGGCCTCCTTGCGCGAGGTGCTGTCGCGGTCGACGCGCAAGACCGGCACGTCGGGGAAGAGAATCTCCAGACGTTCTTCGGCGCGCTCGGTGCCGGCGCCGACCGGTCGCAGGTCGACGTTGTTGCACTTCGGGCAGTTACTCGGCTGGCGCTCGACGTGGCCGCAGTGGTGGCAACGCAGCTCGCGTGAGCGCTGGTGCACGGTCATGCGTGCGTCGCAGCGCGGGCACTCGGACAACCAGCCGCAGTCGTGGCAGAGCAGGGTCGGAGCGAAACCGCGGCGGTTGAGGAACACCAATACTTGCTGGCCGGCCTGCAAGGTTTGTGCGATGGCCTGCTGCATGGGGCCGGAGATGCCGGAATCCAGCGGTCGGCTTTTCACATCCAGGCGCAGAAAACGCGGCTGCTTGGCGCCGCCGGCGCGCTCACGCAGGTGCAGCAGGGCGTAGCGGCCACTGTGGGCGTTGTGCAGGCTTTCCAGTGACGGCGTGGCCGAGCCCAGCACGATCGGGATGTTCTCCTGATGGGCACGTACCACCGCCAGGTCGCGGGCGTGGTAGCGCAGACCTTCCTGCTGTTTATAGGAGGCGTCGTGCTCCTCGTCGATGATGATCAGCCCCGGCCTCTGCATGGGGGTGAACAACGCCGAGCGGGTGCCGATGATGATGTCCGCCTCGCCATCGCGCGCCGCCAGCCAGGCGTCCAGGCGTTCGCGGTCATTCACTGCCGAGTGCAGCAGGGCGATGCGCGCGTTGAAGCGCTGCTCGAAACGCGCCAGGGTTTGCGGACCGAGGTTGATCTCCGGGATCAGCACCAGGGCCTGCTTGCCGGCCTCCAGGGTTTCGCGGATCAGCTGCAGGTAGACCTCGGTCTTGCCGCTGCCGGTGACCCCGGCGAGAAGAAAGGCGTTGAAGCTGCCGAAACCTGAGCGGATTGCCTCGCTGGCTGCGCGCTGCTCAGCATTCAGCGGCAGTTCCGGCTGCGCCAACCAGTTGGCGTGACGCTCGCTCGGCGCATGACGGCGCACGTCAATCTGCACCAGACCCTTTTCCAGCAGCAGGTCGAGGCTGTCCTTGTTCAGCTGCAGTTTGCTCAGCAGTGCATGGGCAACGCCGTGGGGGTGCTGGGCCAGGGTTTTCAGGGCGTCGCGCTGACGCGGTGCGCGGCTCAGGCGGGGGTCGTCCAACTGCGCGCCGGCGGTGACCGACCAGAAGCGCTGTTGGCGTACTTCCGCCGGCTCGCCCTGGCGCAGCAGTACTGGAAGTGCCCAGCTCAGGGTGTCGCCCAGGCTGTGCTGGTAATACTGCGCGGTCCACAGGCACAGCTTGAACAGTGCGGGCGGCAGTGGCGATTGGGCGTCCAGTAATTGCAGGGCGGGCTTGAGCTTGTCTGCCGGTACGTCGCTGTGCTCGGTGACTTCGATCAGGATGCCGATCATTTCGCGCCGGCCAAATGGTACGCGCAGCCGCGCACCCGGCTGCAAAGCGCTGCGCGGCACACCGGGCGGGGCACGGTAGTCGAACAGGCGGCGCAGCGGCGAGGGCAATGCGAGGCGCAATATGACGTCGGGCAAGCGGTGGGCTCCTGGTTGCAGGGCGCGATCTTAGCATGCTGCCAGTCGACGGCCGGCCTTGCGTCGCGGCGGTGCTCTGGTATTATCGCCGGCCTATTTCTGTGCGGTACCTGACAATAGTGTCTGGTGGCGGCACGACAGCCCTGAGGAATCATCATGAAAGCCGATATCCACCCGAACTATGTAGCCGTCACCGCCACCTGCAGCTGTGGCAACGTGATCGAAACTCGCTCCACCCTGGCCAAGCCGTTGAGCCTGGACGTGTGCAACGAGTGCCACCCGTTCTACACCGGCAAGCAGAAAATGCTGGATACCGGCGGCCGTGTTGATCGCTTCAAGCAGCGTTTCGGCATGTTCGGCGCCAAGCAGTAAGCTTGCGCACAGCGACGCAGACCCATATGGGTTCCACCTCGCTACTGAAAAAGGCGTCCCTTGTGGGCGCCTTTTTCGTTTTCGGCGTTTATGCAGGCGGCGCCCTGGCGTTCTGTCCGGCGCCGGCCAACTTGCCCAGTGCCAAGGTGCAGCGGGTGGTGGATGGCGACACCTTGCGCCTGGTCGATGGCCGCACAGTGCGGTTGATTGGCTTGAACAGCCCGGAGATGGGTCGGCAGGGGCGTTCCGCCGAGCCGTTTGCCGAGGCCGCGCGCCAACGCCTGCAGGCGCTGCTGGCGGCCAGTGATGGTCGAGTGGCCCTGCAGCTTGGTCGACAGGCCAAGGACCACTACGGGCGCACCCTGGCCCACGCCTATGACGACCGTGGTAATAATCTGGAAGCGCAGCTACTCGCCGAGGGCTTGGGCTATCAGGTGGCGGTTGCACCTAACCTGGCGCTGGTGCAGTGCCAGCAAGCCGCCGAGCGCAGTGCGCGGCAGGCGCGTGCCGGGCTCTGGCAGCGTTCGCCAGTGCTAGCACCTAAGCAGTTGAGCCGTGGCGGCTTTGCCTTGCTCCGTGGGCAGGTGCTGCGTATCGAACGCAATGGCGGCGGTCTGTGGCTGGAAATGGGCGATTCGCTGGTGCTGCATATCGCGCCCCGGGCGTTGGGCAATTTTGATCTGCGCGCGGTCGAAAGCCTTGAAGGTCGCCAGGTCGAGGCTCGTGGCTGGGTGATCGACCGCTCCAGACGTGGCGGCTTGCGCGCGGGACAGGCGCGTTGGATGCTGCCATTGACTGATAAGGCCATGTTGGAGGCCCTGCCATGATCCTGCGTGTACTGACGCTCTCTGTCCTGCTGGTACAGTTAGCCGGCTGTGCGGTCAATCCGGCCACTGGCCGCAGCGATTTCGTGATGATGAGCGAGCAGCAGGAACTCGACCTCGGGCGCCGCTACAACCAGGAAATCCTCAAAGAAAACCCGCGCTACGCCGATGAGAAGCTGCAGGCCTACGTGCAGCAGGTCGGTGAGCGGGTGGCGAAGAATAGCCACCGCAACCAGCTGGCCTATCAGTTCACCGTGGTCGACAGCCCGGATATCAACGCCTTTGCCCTGCCGGGCGGCTACATCTATATCCATCGAGGCCTGCTGGCCTATCTCAGCTCGGAAGCCGAACTGGCCGCCGTGCTAGGTCATGAGGTCGGCCACGTCACCGCGCGGCACAGCGTGCAGCAGCAAAGCCAGTCCACGGCCTGGGGCTTGCTCGGCCAGGCTGTGGCGATTGGCACTGGCGTGGGTGCTGCTGCCGATGTCACCGGAGTGCTGGGCAGTGCCGTTGTCCGTGGCTATGGCCGCGATATGGAGTTGGAGGCCGATGGTCTGGGCGCGCAGTACCTGGCGCGCAGCGGTTATGACCCGCAGGCGATGATCGAAGTGGTCAAGGTGCTGAAAAATCAGGAAGACTTTGCCCGCGACCAAGCTGCCGCGCGCGGTGAGGCGCAACCTGCGGGCGGCTACCACGGGCTGTTCGATACTCATCCGGATAACGACCGGCGTTTGCAGCAGGTGCTGGGCCCGGCGCGGGCCTTGGCTACAGGTCAGCAGGAGGTCAATCGCGAGGCCTTTCTCAAACGCCTTGAAGGTCTGCCCTTTGGAGACTCCGCCGAAACCGGTGTGCGTCGCGGCCAGCGCTTTTACCATGCAGATCTGAACTTCACCCTGGCGTTTCCCAAGGGCTGGAGCCTGCTCAATCGCCCGGATGCGCTGATCGGTCACACCGCCGATCAGCAGGCGTTTATCGCCATGACCCTGGAAGATAACCCGCAGCAACTGACGCCGGCTGAACTGTTGCGCCAGCGCGTCGGCGGTCAGCGGTTGGTGGCCGGCGTCGAGTTGCAGCAGGCTGGTCTCAAAGGCTATAGCGCGGTGATTCCAGGCACTGCCGCCAAGCGCGTGGCGGTTATCCAGCATGGTGCGCGGGTTTACCTGTTTGTAGGAGCAGTACGTGGTCGCGCCTCGCTGGAAACTCAGGATGAGCAGTTTCTCAGCGTGATCAAAAGCTTTCGGCCGATGACCAGCGCCGAGTTCCAGCAGGCGCAGCCGCTGCGCTTGCAGATGGTCAAGGTCAAGCCGGGACAAACCATCGAGGCGCTGGCCAAAGGCAGCAAATTGCCGGGGGATGCGCTGAAGACCCTGCGCCTGCTGAATAACCTCTACCCTTCAGGGCAGCCGCGTGCTGGCGACTGGCTGAAGGTCGTGCGCTAGGGCTGGCGTGCCCATCCGGACTCGTCAGTCTTGTGCAGCTGTATACAACTTGCGTATCCTCGCCGCCTGCCTGTTCAACAGCCCAAAGCGGAAATGCCAACATGTCTGATTTGAAAACAGCCGCTCTCGAATACCATGCCAATCCCCGTCCGGGTAAGCTGAGTGTCGAGCTCACCAAGCCCACCGCAACTGCGCGCGATCTGTCCCTGGCCTATAGCCCTGGTGTCGCTGAGCCTGTGCGCGAAATCGCGCGTGACCCGGAGCTGGCGTACCGCTACACCGGCAAAGGCAACCTGGTGGCAGTTATTTCCGACGGCACCGCTATTCTCGGCCTGGGCGACCTGGGTCCGCTGGCTTCCAAGCCGGTGATGGAAGGTAAGGGCGTGTTGTTCAAGCGTTTTGCCGGCATCGATGTATTCGATATCGAAGTCGAGTCTGAAAGCCCGCAGGCATTTATCGACACCGTACGCCGCATCTCGATCACCTTCGGTGGCATCAACCTGGAAGACATCAAGGCACCCGAGTGCTTTGAAATTGAACGCACGCTGATCGAACAGTGCGACATTCCAGTGTTCCACGATGACCAGCACGGCACCGCGATCGTGACTGCAGCCGGCATGCTCAACGCCCTGGAAATCGCCGGTAAAACACTGCCAGAGGCCAAAATTGTGTGCCTGGGTGCTGGCGCAGCCGCAATCTCCTGCATGAAGCTGCTGGTGAGCATGGGCGCCAAGGTCGAGAACATCTTTATGATCGACCGCAAAGGCGTGATCCACGCTGGCCGCGATGACCTCAATCAGTACAAAGCTGTGTTCGCCAGTGAAACCACCAAGCGCACCATGGCTGATGCCCTGGACGGTGCCGATGTCTTCGTCGGCCTGTCGGGTGCCAACCTGCTGGCGGCTGAAGACCTCAAGCGCATGGCGCCGAATCCGATTGTGTTCGCTTGCTCCAACCCTGACCCGGAAATCAAACCGGAGCTGGCGCGCGAAGTGCGCAGCGATGTGATCATGGCCACCGGTCGTTCCGACTACCCGAACCAGGTCAACAACGTGCTGGGCTTCCCGTTCATCTTCCGCGGTGCGTTGGACGTTCGTGCGACCCGTATCAACGAGGAAATGAAGATCGCTGCAGCCCTGGCTCTGCGTGACCTGGCCAAGCTGCCGGTGCCCCAGGAGGTCTGTGACGCTTACGGCGGTATTGCCCTGTCGTTTGGCCGTGAGTACATCATTCCGAAGCCGATGGACCCGCGCCTGATCACTGTGGTCTGCGATGCTGTGGCCAAGGCCGCGATTGAAAGCGGGGTGGCGACTCTGTCGTATCCGAAGCATTACCCGCTGCAGTCGGTAAACGACGTGTTCAACGGCTAATGGCTTAGCTCAAGAGCAATAAAAAACCCGCTAAGGCGGGTTTTTTATTGGCGCGATTTCCGGTTTGCTAAGCCGCTGCTTAAGGTGCCGAGTGGCTTAGAACAGGTCGATCGGCGCAGATTCGTCAGCGGGTAGCGGGCTACCCGGGATGTAGGTACCCGGCTCAAACTCACCCATTGGCGGTGGTGAGTCCTCACTTTTGAACAGCTCGAAATAGGCTTCCGGTGTATCCGGTGTAGCGGCGCGACCGCTGTGGGGATCGATACGCAGGGTCAGCAAACCTTCGGGTTCGGCCAGTAGATGGCTTGGCTTGTCCTTCAGGGCTGCAGCCATGTAGCTCATCCAGATCGGCAGGGCTACAGTGCCGCCATACTCATTGCGACCCAGGCTTTCCGGTTGATCAAAGCCGGCCCAGACCGTGGTGATGTAGTCGGCGTTATAACCAGAGAACCAGCTGTCTTTTGATTCGTTGGTGGTGCCAGTTTTGCCTGCCAGGTCATCACGGCCCAAGGCCATGGCGCGGCGCCCCGTACCGCGTTTGATCACATCTTGAAGCATGCTGGTCATGATGTAGGCGGTGCGCCCATCAATGATCTGCTCGGCAAGTACCGGCTCAGGCGGCATAGGCTGGTCGCCGGTGCTGAGTTGTATCGTGCTGTTTTGTTCTGCGCGCTGAGCGATCCCAGTAGGTGTTTGCGCTGGGTTGGCGTTGAACAGCTGTTTGCCAGTGCGATCCTCAATCCGTTCGATCAAGTAGGGCTCGGTCTTATAGCCGCCGCTGGCAAACACGCTCCAGCCTTCGGCGATTTCCATTGGGGTCAGACTTGCGGTGCCAAGCGCCAATGACAGGTTGGGCGGCAGGTCCTTTTTGTCAAAACCAAAACGCTCGATATAGCTCAAGGTGCTGGCAATGCCGAGGTCTTGCAGCAGGCGAATCGATACGAGGTTGCGCGAGCGGTACAAGGCTTCGCGTAGGCGGATCGGACCCAGGAAGGTGTTGTTGTCATTCTTCGGTCGCCAAACCTGCGACAGCGCGTCATCGGCGAACACAATTGGCGCGTCATTCACCAGGGTAGCGGCGGTGTAGCCTTTATCCAGCGCGGCGCTGTACACGAAGGGTTTGAAGCTCGAGCCGGGTTGGCGCTTGGCCTGGGCGGCACGGTTGTAGTTGCTCTGCTCAAAAGAAAATCCGCCCACCAAGGCGCGGATGGCACCGTTGTTCGGGTCCAGGGAAACAAGAGCGCTTTGTGCTGCGGGGAGCTGAACGAAGCGCAGGCTTCCATCATCCTGAGGCTGCACACGAATCAGGTCGCCTATCTGGCTGACATCCGCAGGCTGCTGTGGGCGTGAACCAAGGCTGTTGGTGTTAAGGAATGGTCGCGCCCACTTCATGCTGTCCCAAGCCACGGCCTGTTCTTCGCCGTTACGCAGCAGGACCATAATTCCGCTTTTCTCTACGCCGGTAACAATGGCCGGTTCCAGGCCGCCGAGAGAGGTCTGCTTGCTCAGTTCGGTTAACCAATTTTCTTTGGTCATGCCGGGTAGTCGGCTTTCTGGTCCGCGATAGCCGTGGCGCTGGTCGTATGTGATCAAGCCTTCGCGTACGGCCGTATTGGCCGCCAGCTGCAGATCGCTCGGTACCGTGGTGGTGACATTAAAGCCTTCGGTGTAGGCCTCGCTGCCGTAGCGCCCGACCATCTCAGCTCGCGCCATTTCGGCTATGTAAGGCGCTACCAGCTCGGGCGTTGGCACGTGGTAACTGACATTGATCGGCTCGGCGAGCGCCTCTTTGTAGCGCTGCTGGTCAATGCGACCCAGGCTGAACATGCGCCCGAGAATCCAGTCGCGGCGCTCAAGGGCACGTGTTGGGTTGACTAGCGGATTGAAGCGCGAAGGCGCTTTAGGCAGTCCGGCAATCATGGCCATCTGTGAAAGAGTGACGTCGCGAATGGACTTGCCGTAATACACCTGAGCGGCTGCTTCGATACCGTAGGCGCGATTACCGAGGTAAATCTTATTCACGTAAAGTTCAAGAATTTCGTTCTTACTAAGCTCTCGCTCAATTTGCAGAGCTAGAAGTATCTCGTTGATCTTGCGTGAGAAACTTCTTTCACTGGTCAGGAAGAAGTTCTTTGCTACCTGCATGGTGATGGTGCTGCCACCACTCTGGATTTGCCCGCTTTTTAAGATTTGCGTCGCAGCGCGCATCAGGCTGGTCAGGTCGACGCCATAATGATTGGCAAAGTTGTCGTCTTCGGCTGCCAGCAGCGCGCTGATGAAGTCTTGGGGAATGTCTTCAAAGGCGATGGGCGAGCGGCGCATTTCACCGAATTCGGCAATCAGCTTGGCGTCGCTGCTGTAAACGCGCAGAGGAATCTGCAGCTGAATACTGCGCAATGATTCGACGGATGGAAGGCTGGGGCTAAGATAGAGGAAGGCCCCGCTGAAACTGAGTACCAGACCACAAAAAGCGGCGAGGCTAGACCAGCAAAAAAAACGCAAAAGACGCATCAAGATTTTTGGATTTCCAGATAAAAGAACGGGTTAAGCGAAACACAAGGTTAAAAGAGAAAAACTGATCACATTATAAGCGGTTTTTTTGCCGGGTAGCCATTTGCGCTTCTGTCAAGACTGTTATTTAATGTGAAAAAACATAAATAGTCCGTAAGTCGCGGATGCCAATAGGAAATCGGTCGTGCTAGGGCTCTTCAATAAGAAAGCGAATACGCTACTCGGGATCGATATCAGTTCGACCTCCGTCAAGCTCCTCGAATTGAGCCGCTCCGGAAGCCGCTACAAGGTAGAGGCTTACGCAGTCGAGCCGCTCCCGCCAAACGCGGTGGTCGAGAAAAACATCGCAGAGCTGGAAGGTGTGGGTCAGGCCCTTTCACGTGTGCTAGCGAAGGCTAAGAGCGGTGTAAAAACCGTCGCCGTCGCGGTTGCCGGGTCTGCTGTTATTACCAAGACCATCGAAATGGAAGCCGGGCTTTCTGATGATGAGCTCGAAAACCAACTGAAGATCGAAGCCGACCAGTACATCCCCTATCCCTTAGAAGAAGTTGCCATCGATTTCGAGGTGCAGGGCGCATCCCCGCGTAATGCCGATCGAGTTGAGGTGCTGCTCGCAGCATGTCGCAAAGAGAACGTCGAGGTTCGTGAGGCCGCTCTTGCGCTTGCTGGTCTCACCGCCAAAGTGGTTGATGTCGAGGCTTATGCCTTGGAGCGCGCCTATGGTTTGTTGATTGACCAATTGGGTGGTGATCGCGATGAGCTGACCGTAGCGGTTGTCGACATTGGCGCCACCATGACCACGCTCAGTGTTCTCCACAACGGCCGTACCATCTACACCCGCGAGCAACTGTTTGGTGGCAAGCAGTTGACCGAAGAGATTCAGCGTCGTTACGGCTTGTCAGTTGAAGAGGCAGGCCTTGCCAAGAAGCAAGGCGGCTTACCGGATGACTACGACAGCGAAGTGTTGCAGCCTTTTAAAGAAGCCGTGGTGCAACAAGTCGCTCGATCGCTGCAGTTCTTTTTCGCTGCAGGTCAGTTCAATGATGTCGACTACATCCTGTTGGCAGGCGGTACGGCGTCGATTCCAGACCTTGATCGTTTGATTCAGCAAAAAATTGGTACTCAGACATTGGTCGCTAACCCATTCGCTGAAATGGCACTGAGTGGAAAGGTCAACGCTGGTGCGCTCGCCAGTGATGCGCCAGCCTTGATGATTGCCTGTGGTCTGGCAATGAGGAGTTTCGACTAATGGCGCGGATTAACCTTTTACCTTGGCGCGAGCAGCTGCGCGAAGAGCGCAAGCAGCGCTTTCTAGTAACACTTGCTGGTGTCTTTATCGTAGCAGCAGGCACTGTATTTCTTGGGGATCAATATCTTAATGGTGCTATTGAGCAACAGGATGCTCGGAATGAGTTTGTCCGTAAGGAAATTGCTGTTCTGGATGCGCGCATTAAAGAAATTAGTGAGCTGAAAACCCGTCGTCAGCAGCTTCTTGAGCGGATGAAGATCATTCAGGATTTACAAGGTAACCGACCTATTATTGGTCGTGTCTTTGACCAGTTAGTTAGAACACTACCTGATGGTGTGCATTTCACTGCAGTAAAAATGGCTGCTAAGAATATCTCAATTGTTGGCGCGGCTGAATCTAACAATCGTGTATCGAATCTGATGCGAAATTTAGACGCTTCAGAGTGGCTAACGGCGCCGAATCTAACTGAAGTTAAGTCTGTTACGGCCGGGGCGGTTGATCAGGCTAATGTGTTTCAGCTAAGTGTGCAGCAGACCCAGCCTGCGCTTGCTCCCGAGGAGGCTAAGCAATGAGTCTTAATGATTCTTTAGAAAGCCTGCGTCAGATTGATCTAAATGATCTTGATTTTAATAATGTTGGCTCGTGGCCTGCGGCGGTCAAGTTTATTGCGGGTGCTCTGTTGCTAATTGCTGTTGTTGCTTTTGGTTATAATTTTCACCTTAAAGACCTTCAGACTCAGTTGGACGGTAAAAGAGCTGAAGAGGCTATCCTGAAAGAGCAGTTCTCAAGTAAGGCTTTTCAAGCGGCAAACCTAGATGCCTACAAGGATCAGATGCAAGAGATGGAGGTTTCATTTGGCGCCCTCTTGAAGCAGCTCCCAAGCGATACAGAGGTTCCGGGTCTTCTGGAGGATATAACTAGGACAGGGTTGGGTAGTGGTTTAGAGTTTGAAGAAATTAAATTATTGCCTGAGGCTGCACAGCAATTCTATATAGAACTACCTATTCAAATAACTGTCGTTGGGTCATATCATGATCTGGCAACTTTTGTTAGTGGTGTTGCAAGTCTGCCGCGAATTGTGACTTTGCATGATTTTAATCTGGTTCCTGTAAGTGCGGATACTTCTTCTAAGCTGCGCATGAGTATTCTGGCCAAAACTTATCGCTATAATGATAAGGGGGGCGTGCAATGATACTTTTCAGAGTTTTACTTGGGCTTTCAATTGTTATGGTTTCAGGGTGTGGTGGTGGAGGCGACTTTTCAGATCTCCAGTCATATATGGATGAGGTGCGTGCTCGGCCTAAAGGTGAAATTGAACCGCTGCCAAAATTTCAGCCCTATGAAAGCTTTGCATACAGCGCTGCTGCGTTGAGAAGCCCATTTCAACCTCCAGTAAAACTGGAAGTGGCGGATAGGCAGAAAGGTTCTAAAGATATTAAGCCCGATGAAACACGCACTAAGCAATTTCTTGAAGGATTCAATATAGAATCCTTTGTAATGGT
This sequence comes from Pseudomonas sp. 9AZ, assembly GCF_902506525.1. NCBI lineage: Bacteria > Pseudomonadati > Pseudomonadota > Gammaproteobacteria > Pseudomonadales > Pseudomonadaceae > Pseudomonas > Pseudomonas sp. 9AZ. The sequence goes on along the minus strand of NZ_LR733840.1, from coordinate 1,399,553 downwards.
GGGTACCTTGGCTAATGATACTGGCTCCTTTGCTCTGGTGAATGGCGCTGGGGGTGTTCACCGGGTGCGGGTGGGTGATTATCTCGGTCGTAACCATGGTCGGATACTTGGTATAGATGAATCCAAAATTGATGTAATTGAAATCGTTCCGGATGGTGAGGGTGGTTGGTTGGAGCGACCGCGTAGCCTGTCCCTTAAGGAGCGCTCTTAACTAGAGCGGAATGAAAATGAAAAAAAATAATCGATCTGCTCAGTGGAATATGATTATGAACATATCTCCTTCTTTAGTTGGTTTCTCTTTTCTAGCGGCACTCGTGTCTCCCTCGTTGATGGCCGCTGACTTAACAGCGCTTGATGTCGCTGCCTTGCCAGGGGATCGCGTCGAATTAAAGCTGACATTCGACGAGCCAGTGCTCGCTCCTCGCGGCTATACCATTGAGCAGCCGGCGCGTATTGCGCTTGATTTGCCTGGTGTATCGAACAAGTTAGGTTTAAAAAATCGCGAGCTCGGTGTTGGTAATGCTCGTAGTGTGACCGTGGTCGAGGCGAAAGACCGTACGCGGCTTGTCATTAACTTGTCGAGCCTTTCTCCTTACCACACTCGCGCTGAGGGAAATAGCCTCTTCGTTGTGGTTGGTGAGGGCTCTAAAGTTTCTGCTGCTTCGGCGGCGCCAGTTGTAACTACTGCCGTTGCTCCTTCGAAGAAATATGCTCCGCAAGTGAGGGGGATTAGTAATATAGATTTTCAGCGCGGTGAGCAGGGAGAGGGGAATGTGGTTATAACCTTGTCCGATTCTTCTGTAAGTCCTGATATACAAGATCAAGGCGGTAAGATTCGTCTGGACTTTGCTAAAACACAGTTGCCTGAATCGCTGCGTGTGAAGCTTGATGTGAAGGATTTTGCTACTCCGGTTCAGTTCGTAAGCAGTACTGGAACTGCTGATAAAGTCAGTATTGTTATTGAGTCGTCCGGTGTCTATGACTATTTGGCGTATCAAACAGATAACAAGTTGACTTTAAGTATTAAGCCGTTGACTCAATTTGAAGCTGAAAAGCGAAAAGCCGATAGTTTTGCATATGCAGGTGAAAAGCTTTCTCTTAATTTTCAAGACATTGATGTTCGGTCGGTTCTTCAACTTATTGCAGACTTTACTGATCTGAACTTGGTGGCTAGTGATACTGTAGCTGGGAACATTACTCTTCGGTTGCAAAATGTTCCGTGGGATCAGGCTTTAGATCTTGTCCTGAAAACGAAGGGGTTGGATAAGCGCAAGATAGGTAATGTACTTCTCGTAGCTCCCGCAGACGAAATAGCTGCGCGTGAGAGGCAGGAGCTTGAGTCGCAAAAACAGATTGCAGAGTTGGCGCCTTTGCGTCGTGAGCTAATTCAGGTGAATTATGCTAAGGCGTCCGATATGGCGAAGCTTTTTCAGTCGGTAACAAGCGCTGATGGTAAAGCTGATGATCGTGGCTCAATAACTGTTGATGATAGAACAAACAGTATTATTGCCTATCAAACACAGGAGCGTTTAGACGAGCTCCGCCGTATAGTTTCTCAGCTTGATGTTGCTGTTCGTCAGGTTATGATTGAGGCGAGGATTGTTGAGGCGAATGTTGATTACGATAAGGAGCTTGGGGTTAACTGGCGTGGTGCGCGCGTCGGCAATAGTAACTTTGTCGTCGGTGGTAGTGATGGTAATCGTGTAGGGGCTCCTGGCTACGGCCAGAATCCCGGTGTTCAAAATCCTACGCCATCGCTTGGTAATTTTGTAGATCTTGGTGTTAGCGAGGCTACATCTGGAATTGGTATCGGTTTTATAACAGACAATACTATTTTAGACCTTGAGCTCTCTGCCATGGAAAAAACTGGGAACGGTGAGATTGTATCTCAGCCTAAAGTGGTTACTTCGGATAAGGAAACGGCCAAAATTTTGAAAGGTTCAGAGATTCCTTATCAAGAGGCGAGTTCTAGTGGCGCTAGCACCACTTCATTTAAAGAGGCTGCTCTCTCTTTAGAAGTTACACCTCAAATTACGCCAGATAACCGTATAATTATGGAAGTAAAAGTAACAAAAGATGCACCGAACTTTGAGCGCGCCCTCAATGGGATTCCGCCTATCGATAAGAACGAGGTGAATGCGAAAGTTTTGGTCAGTGATGGCGAAACCATTGTTATTGGGGGTGTGTTCTCCAATACCCAGACCAAGTCTGTTGATAAGGTTCCTTTTCTAGGCGAGTTGCCTTACGTAGGTCGACTGTTCAGGCGAGATAGTGTTCAGGAACAAAAGTCAGAATTACTTGTTTTCCTGACTCCCCGTATAATGAACAGTCCAGCTGTTGCGGTGAGTCGTTGACTCAGTGCGAAATTTGATCCTTGTAGGCCCGATGGGCGCTGGGAAAAGCACCATCGGGCGCCTGCTTGCTAAAGAGTTGCGGTTGCCGTTCAAAGACTCTGATAAAGAGATTGAGCAGCGTACGGGCGCGGATATTCCTTGGATCTTTGATGTTGAAGGTGAGCAGGGATTTCGTGAGCGTGAGCAGGCGGTGATTGCAGACCTTTGCGATGTCGACGGTATGGTGCTTGCCACTGGCGGCGGTGCGGTAATGCGTGCTGAAAACCGTGTTGCCCTTAGGCGCGGTGGACATGTGGTCTATCTGCATGCGTCTGTCGAGCAGCAGGTGGATCGCACTTCACGTGATCGAAATCGTCCCCTGTTGCGGGCGGCGGATCCGGGTAAGGTTCTGGCTGATCTGTTGGCAGTTCGTGATCCGCTTTACCGTGAAATCGCCGACGTAGTAGTCGAAACCGACGAGCGTCCGCCTCGTCTGGTGGTACAAGAGATCCTTGAGCGTCTTGAGGCGCTTTCTCCCCGTTAAAGCGCAGGCTGAACTGCGCTATCCTAGGCCCCTTTGAAACCTGGGGGCTCTATGCAAACTCTTCATGTCGATCTTGGTGAGCGCAGCTACCCGATCTATATCGGTGGCGAGCTGTTGGCTCGTGATGATGTGTTGGTGGCCCACATTGTTGGTCGTCAAGTCGCGATCGTAACCAATGAGACAGTTGCACCCCTATATCTCGCAGCGCTTGAGCGCTCGCTTACTGGTTTTGCCGTAACTTCTGTTGTTTTGCCTGATGGCGAAAGTTACAAAACCTGGGAAACCCTGCAGCTGATTTTTGACGGGTTGCTAGGTGCGCGGCATGACCGGCGCACGACCGTGATTGCTCTAGGGGGGGGCGTAATTGGTGATATGGCGGGGTTTGCAGCGTCGTGTTACCAGCGCGGTGTCAATTTCATTCAGGTGCCAACAACATTGCTGTCTCAGGTTGATTCGTCGGTTGGCGGCAAAACCGGGATCAACCACCCGTTGGGTAAAAATATGGTGGGTGCCTTTTATCAGCCGCAAGCTGTGTTGATCGATACTGCTACGCTCGCTACCTTGCCCGCTCGAGAATTGTCAGCCGGTTTGGCTGAGGTGATTAAGTACGGTTTGATCTGTGATGAGCCCTTCCTGTCCTGGCTTGAGGCTCATATGCCAGCATTGCGCGCCTTAGACCAGGAGGCCCTGACTGCTGCAATTGCTCATTCCTGCGCTGCCAAAGCCCGTGTGGTTGCGGCGGATGAGCGTGAGTCAGGTGTGCGCGCTACGTTGAATCTCGGGCACACCTTCGGCCATGCCATCGAGACGCACCAAGGCTATGGTTCGTGGCTGCATGGTGAGGCGGTGGCGGCGGGTACTGTAATGGCGTTGGATATGTCTGAGCGGTTGGGCTGGATTAGCAAGCCCGAGCGCGATCGTGCTGTTCGGTTGTTTATGGCTGCAGGGTTGCCGGTTGTACCACCTGAGGATATGACGCCTGAGGATTTTATGGAGCATATGGCGGTCGACAAGAAAGTCCTTGATGGCAAGCTGCGTCTGGTGTTGTTGCGTGGCTTGGGTGAGGCGGTTGTAACCGGTGATTTTCCCCGCGAAATTTTGAATGCCACGCTGAGCGCAGACTATGCGGCGCAGCTGGCTCGGCTTAAAAATTAACGAGTGTCCCATGACAAGTCTGCATGCTGACGAGGCGTTTCTCGATCATTACCACTTCACCCACGACCCTTTCGCTTCGAGGGTGCCGGGGTTCAAGTTTTTCCCTGCCCAGCGTAAGCCAGTGCTGGGTCAGTTGCACCATCTGGCGCGTTACAGTCAGTTGTTGCTGGTGGTCAGTGGGCCGGAAGGCAGTGGCAAGACCCTGCTCCGCCAGGCGCTGGTAGCGAGTACCAATAAGCAGGCAGTGCAGAGTCTTGTGGTGTCCGCCAAGGGCGCTTCGGATCCCGCGAGCATTTTGCGTCAGGTCGCGCAGGGGCTGCAGGTGCAGCGGCCAGAGCTGCCGGCCATTCTTGCGCAGGTTGGGCAATTAGCGCTGACTGGGCAGGAAGTCTATGTGCTGGTGGATGATGCTGAAGACCTCAGTGATGCGGCCTTGACCAGCTTGCTGAGTCTGGCGGTTGGCAATGCGGAAGGGCGTCCGCATGTTTTTCTGTTTGCTGATTCGCAGCTGCTGCCGCGGCTTGAGCGTGTGGCTGCGGGTGATGAGTGCTTTCATGTCATCGAGTTGCAGCCCTATAGCGAGGATGAGACGCGCGAGTATCTGGCTCAGCGTCTTGAGGGTGCGGGGCAGGGCATTGAGGTGTTGAGTGATGGCCAGGTTGCCGATATTCATGAGCAATCTTCCGGCTGGCCGGGCGTAATCAATCAGGTTGCGCGCGAGTCGCTGGTTGAGGCGATGTTGGCGCAGCGTGGTGCGGCGAGTCGTGGTGGTTTTTCCTTCAGTTTGCCGCGCAAGCATTTGCTGGCCCTTTGTGTGGTGGCTATCGGCGTGCTGGCTGCCTGGTTTATGCAAGGGCGGGTGGTCGAGGATATTGATACGCCGGTGATTGCACAGTTGCCACTCGGTGAAACTCCTCCGTCTGTCGTGGTTGCGGAGCCAGGCGCGACAGCTGCTCCGGCGGTTGCGCCGGCGATTCAATTTGAGGGTGCCAATCAGCCACTGCCGCTGCCTTTGGTGGGCGAAGCGCAGCCGGTGATTCGTGAGCCTTTGGCGCAGGCCGCCGGTTTGAGTGGCGCTGAAGAAGCTGACGCAGCGGGTGTGTCAGGCGCTGCGGATATCGCGCCTGAGCCGGCAGTGTCAGCAAGTGTTCCGGTTGCGCCAGTTGTGCCTGAACCGGTTAAGGTAGCACCTGTGGTTGCTCCGCCTGCTGCGCCTGTGGTCAAACCGGTTGCGTCAGTGGTCACAGCGGCACCGTCGCCAGCAAAGCCTAAAGCTCCGCCCCCTGCGGCCAAGCCGGCGGCTGGTGGTGATTGGTATGCTGCGCAGGCGGGCTCACGTTATACCCTGCAGATTCTCGGCGCGCGTTTGGAGAGTGGTGCTCAGGCGTTTGTAAAAGCCAACGGTGCGGATTACCACTATTTCAAGAAGCAGCATCAGGGTAAGCCGCTGTACGTGGTCACCTATGGCAGCTTTGCCACGCGTGATGCGGCGCAGGCGGCCTTGCGTACCCTGCCTGCAAAAGTGCAGGCTGGTAAGCCATGGCCGCGTAACTTCGCCGGCATTCAGCAAGAGATTGCTCAGGCGCGCTAGCTGATACACTTCAGCGCTCGCGCTGACCGGTCGGTCGCTACCACGACCTTCCGGTCTTATCCTTCGTTTTCGCGACATATTTTTTCAAGGCTTCGTCACTAAGGTTTGTGACGACCTAGGTGGGTATGTACAATGACTGCCCTTTCGCCTGCGCAAAGCTGGGGCTTAGTCCTGCGCGCATGGTAAGTGGTTGAATTAGAAAGTAATTGCCTTGTGATAGGCCGTCTGGTGAGAGTCCCTATGAAAGCAGGTTTGTACCGTCCTGATGAGTTCAAGGATAACTGCGGCTTCGGCCTTATCGCCCATATGCAGGGTGAGGCTAGCCATCACCTGCTGCAGACCGCGATTGAAGCCCTGACATGCATGACCCACCGTGGCGGGATCAACGCCGACGGTAAGACCGGTGACGGTTGCGGTCTGCTGATCCAGAAGCCTGATGCTTTCCTGCGGGCCATGGCCCAGCAGCACTTTGCCGTCGAGCTGCCTAAGCAGTACGCCGTCGGCATGGTGTTCCTCAACCAAGATCCAGTGAAGGCTGAAGCGGCCCGCGAAAACATGAATCGCGAGATTCTCGCTGCCGGCCTGAGCCTGGTCGGCTGGCGCAAAGTGCCAATCGACACCAGCGTACTTGGCCGCTTAGCGCTTGAGCGTCTGCCACAGATCGAGCAGGTGTTTATCGGCGGCGAAGGTCTGTCCGATCAGGAGTTTGCGATCAAGCTGTTCAGTGCCCGTCGTCGCTCATCGGTGGCCAACGCCGCTGACAGCGATCACTACATCTGCAGCTTTTCGCACAAGACCATCATCTACAAAGGCCTGATGATGCCGGCCGACCTGCAGCAGTTCTACCCGGACCTGGGTGACGAGCGTTTGCAGACCGCTATTTGCGTATTCCACCAGCGCTTCTCCACCAACACCTTGCCGAAGTGGCCGCTGGCTCAGCCCTTCCGCTTCCTGGCGCACAACGGTGAAATCAACACCATCACCGGCAACCGTAACTGGGCGCAGGCGCGCCGTATGAAGTTCGCCAACGACCAGATCTTTGATTTGGATGAGCTTGGCCCTCTGGTCAACCGCGTAGGTTCCGACTCATCGAGCATGGACAACATGCTTGAGCTGATGGTCACCGGCGGCATCGACCTGTTCCGCGGCGTGCGCATGATCATTCCGCCTGCGTGGCAGAACGTTGAAACCATGGACGCCGATCTGCGCGCGTTCTACGAATACAACTCCATGCACATGGAACCCTGGGATGGTCCGGCCGGTGTGGTACTCACCGATGGCCGCCATGCCGTGTGCCTGCTCGACCGTAACGGTCTGCGTCCGGCGCGCTGGGTCACCACCAAGAACGGCTACATCACCCTGGCCTCGGAAATCGGCGTGTGGAACTACGCTCCCGAGGACGTATTGGCTAAGGGCCGCGTAGGCCCGGGTCAGATCCTCGCCGTAGACACCGAAACCGGGCAGATCCTCGGCAGCGACGACATCGACAACCGTCTGAAGTCGCGTCATCCCTACAAACAGTGGATGCGCAAGAGTGCCCAGCGCATTCAGGCGACCCTGGAAGACCGCGACCATGGTTCGGCGTTCTACGACGTCGACCAGCTCAAGCAGTACATGAAGATGTACCAGGTCACCTTCGAGGAGCGTGACCAGGTGCTGCGTCCGCTGGGCGAACAAGGCCAGGAAGCAGTCGGCTCCATGGGCGATGACACGCCGATGGCCGTGCTCAGCCAGCGCGTGCGCTCGCCGTACGACTACTTCCGCCAGCAGTTCGCCCAGGTTACCAACCCGCCGATCGACCCGCTGCGTGAAGCCATCGTCATGTCGCTGGAGATCTGCCTCGGTGCCGAGCGCAATATCTTCGAAGAATCGCCTGAGCACGCCGCACGGGTGATTCTCAGCAGCCCGGTGATCTCGCCGGCCAAGTGGCGCGCCTTGATGAACCTGGATCGCCCAGGCTTCGAGCGTCAGCTGATCGACATGAACTACGACGAGTCGCTCGGCCTGGAAGCCGCCGTGCGCAACATGGCCGATCAGGCTGAAGAAGCGGTGCGCGCCGGTAAGGTGCTGCTGGTTCTGTCTGACCGTCATATCGCACCTGGCAAGCTGCCGGCTCACGCCTCGCTGGTTACCGGTGCGATTCACCACCGTCTGACCGAGAAAGGCCTGCGCTGCGACTGCAATATTCTGGTCGAGACTGCAACTGCCCGCGACCCGCATCACTATGCCGTGCTGCTCGGCTTCGGCGCGTCGGCGGTTTATCCGTTCCTGGCTTACGAAGTGCTGGGCGACCTGATCCGCACCGGCGAAGTGCTGGGTGATCTGTATGAAGTGTTCAAGCACTACCGCAAAGGCATCTCCAAGGGCCTGCTGAAGATCCTGTCGAAGATGGGTATCTCCACTGTTGCGTCCTACCGTGGTGCGCAGCTGTTTGAAGCGGTCGGCCTGGCTGATGACGTCACCGAGCTGTGCTTCCGTGGTGTGGCCAGCCGCATCAAGGGCGCGCGCTTCGTCGATATCGAAAACGAGCAGAAGCTGCTCGCGGCCGAAGCCTGGAATGCGCGCAAGTCGATCCAGCAAGGCGGCTTGCTAAAGTTCGTTTACGGCGGCGAGTACCACGCCTACAACCCGGATGTGGTCAACACCCTGCAGGCGGCGGTGCAGCAAGGTAGCTACGAAAAATTCAAGGAATACACCACGCTGGTCGACACCCGTCCGGTGTCGATGCTGCGCGACCTGCTGAAACTGAAGCTGGCCGATCAGCCGCTGGCGCTGGATCAGGTTGAGCCACTGGGCGATATCCTCAAGCGCTTCGACTCTGCCGGGATTTCCCTTGGCGCGTTGTCGCCTGAGGCACACGAAGCCATTGCCGAAGCGATGAACCGCCTGGGCGCGCGCTCCAACTCCGGTGAGGGCGGCGAAGACCCGGCCCGTTACGGCACCGTGCGCAGCTCGAAGATCAAGCAGGTGGCCACTGGCCGTTTCGGTGTAACCCCCGAATATTTGGTCAACGCCGAAGTGCTGCAGATCAAGGTTGCTCAGGGCGCCAAGCCCGGTGAGGGCGGCCAGCTGCCGGGCGGCAAGGTCAACGGTCTGATCGCCAAACTGCGTTACGCAGTGCCGGGCGTGACCCTGATTTCGCCACCACCGCACCACGACATTTATTCCATCGAAGACCTGGCGCAGCTGATCTATGACCTCAAACAGGTTAACCCGGTTGCGCTGGTTTCGGTCAAGCTGGTGGCGGAAGCCGGTGTCGGCACCATCGCCGCCGGTGTGGCCAAGGCTTACGCCGACCTGATCACCATCTCCGGTTACGACGGTGGCACCGGCGCATCACCGCTGACCTCGATCAAGTACGCCGGTGCGCCGTGGGAACTCGGCCTGGCCGAAACCCACCAAACACTGCGCGGCAACGACCTGCGCGGCAAGGTGCGGGTACAGACCGACGGCGGCCTGAAAACCGGCCTCGACGTGATCAAGGCGGCTATCCTCGGCGCCGAAAGCTTCGGCTTCGGTACTGCGCCGATGATCGCCCTGGGCTGCAAATACCTGCGTATCTGTCACCTGAACAACTGCGCCACCGGCGTGGCCACGCAGAACGACAAGCTGCGCAAGGATCACTTCATCGGCACCGTCGAAATGGTGATGAACTTCTTCACCTATGTCGCCGAAGAAACCCGTGAGTGGCTGGCCAAGCTGGGCGTACGCAGCCTGGAAGAGCTGATCGGGCGTACCGATCTGCTGGAAATGCTGCCGGGCGAAACCGCCAAGCAGGGTCATCTTGACCTGACGCCGCTGCTCGGCAGTGACCACATTCCGGCTGACAAGCCGCAGTTCTGCCTGGTTGATCGCAATCCGCCGTTCGACGAAGGCCTGCTGGCCGAGAAGATGGTCGAGCTGGTCAAGCCGGCGATTGAGGCAGCCAGCGGTGCTGAGATTGATCTGGAAATCTGCAACTGTGACCGTTCCATCGGTGCCCGTGTCTCCGGCGAAATCGCCCGCAAACACGGCAACCAGGGCATGGCCAAGGCGCCAATCACCTTCCGCTTCAAGGGCACTGCGGGCCAGAGCTTCGGCGTTTGGAACGCCGGTGGTCTGAACCTGTACCTGGAAGGCGACGCCAACGACTACGTCGGCAAGGGCATGACCGGCGGCAAGCTGGTGATCACCCCGCCGAAAGGCAGTCCGTTCAAGACCCAGGACAGCGCCATCATCGGCAACACCTGTCTGTACGGCGCCACTGGCGGTAAGCTGTTCGCCGCTGGTACTGCGGGCGAGCGTTTTGCCGTGCGTAACTCCGGTGCACACACCGTGGTTGAGGGCACTGGCGACCATTGCTGCGAATACATGACCGGCGGCTTTGTCTGCGTACTGGGCAAAACCGGCTACAACTTCGGCTCCGGCATGACTGGCGGTTTCGCCTACGTGCTGGATCTGGATAACAGCTTCTACGACCGCGTTAACCACGAGCTGGTGGAAATTCAGCGGATCAACAATGAGTCGATGGAGGCTTACCGTAGCCACCTGGAACGCGTGCTCGCCGAGTACGTCCAGGAAACATCGAGTGAGTGGGGCGCGACCCTGCTGGAAAACCTGGACGACTACCTGCGCAAGTTCTGGCTGGTCAAACCGAAGGCGGCAAGCCTGAAGTCGTTGCTCTCCAGCACCCGTGCCAACCCGCAATAAGAATGCGCCTGAAGTGGTTTGATGAGGTATTGCAATGACTGAACGTCTGAATAACGACTTCCAGTTCATCGAAGTCGGGCGCAAAGACCCGAAGAAGAAACTGTTGCGTCAGCGTAAGAAAGAGTTCGTCGAGATCTACGACAACTTCAAGCCTGCGCAAGCGGCCGACCAGGCACACCGCTGCCTAGGCTGTGGCAACCCCTATTGCGAATGGAAGTGCCCCGTGCACAACTTCATTCCCAACTGGCTCAAGCTGGTGTCCGAGGGCAACATCCTCGCCGCCGCCGAACTGTCGCACCAGACCAACACCCTGCCGGAAGTCTGCGGCCGCGTGTGTCCGCAAGACCGTCTTTGCGAGGGTGCCTGCACCCTCAACGACGGTTTCGGTGCGGTGACCATCGGCTCGGTGGAGAAGTACATCACCGATACGGCGTTCGCCATGGGCTGGCGTCCGGATATGTCGCGCGTGGTGCCAACTGGCAAACGCGTTGCGGTGATCGGTGCCGGTCCGGCAGGGCTGGGCTGCGCCGACGTCCTGGTGCGCAACGGTGTGACCCCGGTGGTATTCGACAAGAACCCGGAAATCGGCGGTCTACTGACTTTCGGTATCCCCGAGTTCAAGCTGGAGAAGAGCGTGCTGAGCAATCGCCGCGAAGTCTTCACCGGCATGGGCGTCGAGTTCCGCCTGAACACCGAGATCGGCACAGACATCACCATGCAGCAGCTGCTGGATGAGTACGATGCCGTGTTTATGGGCATGGGCACCTACACCTACATGAAGGGCGGCTTCCCCGGCGAAGACCTGCCGGGCGTCACCGATGCGCTGGATTTCCTGATCGCCAACGTCAACCGCAACCTCGGTTTCGAGAAGAATGCGGAAGACTTTATCGATATGAAGGGCAAGCGCATCGTCGTGCTCGGCGGCGGCGACACCGCGATGGACTGCAACCGTACCTCGATTCGCCAGGGCGCCAAGTCGGTCACCTGCGCCTATCGCCGTGACGAAGAAAACATGCCGGGCTCGCGCAAGGAAGTGAAGAACGCCAAGGAAGAAGGGGTGAAATTCCTCTTCAACCGTCAGCCCATCGCCATCGTTGGTGAAGGCAAGGTTGAGGGCGTGAAAGTGGTCGAGACCCGTCTCGGCGAGCCGGATGCCCGTGGCCGTCGCAGCCCTGAGCCGATTCCGGGCTCCGAGGAAATCATCCCGGCGGAAGCCGTGCTGATCGCCTTCGGTTTCCGTCCAAGCCCAGCTGCCTGGTTCAGCGATTTCACGATCGAAACCGACAGCCAAGGCCGCGTCGTAGCGCCTGAGCAGAGCCAGTTCAAGCACCAGACCAGCAACCCGAAGATCTTCGCCGGTGGTGATATGGTTCGCGGTTCTGACCTGGTGGTGACGGCGATCTTCGAAGGCAGGAACGCCGCCGAAGGTATCCTCGACTACCTCGGCGTCTAAGCGTCTGCGTGATTGGCTTGGCCTCACGGGCCGAGGCAAATCGTCGCAATAGATAAAAGGCACGGCACTCGCCGTGCCTTTTGTTTTGCGCTCTGCGAAAATGCCCGCACTTTTTTACCGATTACTTTTCTCGGGAATTGCCATGACCGCCCTGAAGAACGACCGCTTCCTTCGTGCTCTGCTCAAGCAGCCTGTCGACGTCACCCCGGTGTGGATGATGCGCCAGGCCGGTCGTTACCTGCCGGAGTACCGCGCTACTCGCGCCAAAGCGGGTGACTTCGTCAAGCTGATGAAGAACCCGGAGCTGGCCTGCGAGGTCACCATCCAGCCGCTGGACCGCTACCCACAGCTGGACGCGGCGATTCTGTTCTCTGACATCCTGACCATCCCCGACGCCATGGGCCAGGGCCTGTATTTTGAAACCGGCGAAGGCCCGCGTTTCAAGAAAGTCATCAGTTCCATGGCCGATATCGAAGCGCTGCCGATCCCCGATCCAGAGCAGGACCTGGGTTACGTGATGGACGCCGTGCGCACCATTCGCCGTGAGTTGAATGGCCGCGTGCCATTGATCGGCTTTACCGGCAGCCCCTGGACCCTGGCCACTTATATGGTTGAAGGCGGCTCAAGCAAGGACTTCCGCAAGTCCAAGGCCATGCTTTACGACAACCCGCAGGCCATGCACGCGTTGCTCGACAAGTTGGCGCAGTCGGTCACCGCCTACCTCAATGGGCAGATCAAGGCCGGCGCACAGGCGGTGCAGATTTTCGATTCCTGGGGTGGTTCGCTGTCGGCAGCGGCGTATCAGGAGTTCTCCCTGGCCTATATGCAGAAGATCATCGACGGGCTGATCCGCGAGCACGATGGTCGCCGCGTACCGGTGATTCTGTTCACCAAAGGTGGCGGTCTATGGCTGGAGTCGATGGCGGATAGCGGTGCCGAAGCGCTGGGCCTGGACTGGACCTGCGATATCGGCAGCGCCCGTGCCCGTGTCGGCCACAAGGTGGCGCTGCAGGGCAATATGGACCCGAGCGTGCTGTACGCCAACCCTGCGGCAATCCGCGCTGAAGTCGGGCGTATTCTCGCGGCTTATGGTCATGGCAGTGGTCAGGTGTTCAACCTTGGCCACGGCATCACCCCGGAAGTCGATCCTGAGCATGCGCGTGCCTTCTTCGAAGCGGTGCATGAGTTGTCTGGGCAGTACCATCAGTAAGCCCTGCACAAAACAAAGGCCGCTCATGCGGCCTTTGTTTTATCTGCGTTTCTTAGAACCTGACTCGGATCTCGCGAGCTAGAGCGAGACAAGGCAAAAATGGCCGAGGAAGCGGAGTTTACTGGTGTAAATGAGCATTCCGAGACGCCGCGTCCCGGGCCATTTTTAACGCCGTATCGCCGACGCGCAGCAGATCCGTGGCAGGTTCTCAGGGCTTACGCAGATCGCGTACGGCCCTTACCAACGCCAGTTGCTCAGCTTCGCTGAGCTTGTCGGCGTAATCGGGCATGGCGCCGGGACCGTCCTGAATAGCTTCGAGGATGTCGCTGTCGCTGTTGTTGTCCTGCCATTTGGCCTTGCTCAGGTTCTGTGCAAAGTACAGCCAGCCGCGCATGGTGTTGGCGCGGCCGTCTTCGGCGTGGCATTTGGCGCAGTGCTGACGGTACAGCTGCTGGCCGTCCACGTCGGCGAGTGCGGGCAGGCTGGCGCTCAACGCCAATACGATGAACAGGCCGAGCCGTAAGGGCTTATTTGACATTGGCCAGGTTTCCTTTGAGGGCGACGCCCGCCATGATCGCGCCAGCGTGGCATTCATACTTCTGACTGTCTTTGTACTCGACGTTCTTGTAGTTGCTGGCCAGGTCGACCACGGCATTGGCTCCGGCTGCTTTGGCCGCGTTCTGGAAGCGGATCAACGCGGACTGCAGGGCCCAGCTGCAGGCGGCTTCATCGCTCTTGTTGAAGGCGTTGGTCTTCTGGCTGGTGGTGACGCCAGACTTGACCACGCTGACCGCGCCAGCTGGTTTTTTGCCAGCCAGGTAGAACTTCACGCTGCCGTCGAGGCGGCCAGCGTTGAGGGCTTCCTGCACGACAGTCTCGAATGGCAGAAAGTGGGTGGTGTCACGCGCTTGGCTGACGGCAGGGAACAGGCCGATGCAGGCTGCTGCGAGAATCCAGGTTTTGGCGTTCATGGGTCGCTCCTTTTTATGAGGTTTTTCTGGGAACTGCTTTGTGTTGCGCAAAAAGAGGTTGCTGCCGTAGCCAGTGTAATCCAGCTGCTTTTTAGCTCCAGCGTTTGAAGATCAACGACGTATTCACTCCGCCAAAGGCGAAGTTGTTGTTCATCACGTACTGGTGGCTCATCTGGCGGAATTCACCGCGCAGGTAGTCCAGTTCGCCGCAGGCCGGATCGACCGCATCCAGATTCAGGGTCGGCACATAGCTGTCTGAGTTCATCATTTCGATACTGAACCAGGACTCCAGCGCGCCACAGGCGCCCAGGGTGTGGCCGAAGTAGCTCTTCTGCGAGCTGATCGGCATCTGGCTGCCGAACAGTTCCTGGGTCGCCAGGGTTTCAGCGACGTCACCCTGGTCGGTGGCGGTGCCATGGCCGTTGACGTAACCGATGGCGGAAGGTGCTAAACCGGCATCCTGCAGCGCCAGCTCCATCGCCCCGCGCATGGTGGCTTGTACGGGTTTGGTGGCGTGCTGACCGTCTGAGTTGCAGCCAAAACCGACGATTTCGGCATGGATGGTCGCACCACGGGCCAAGGCGTGCTCCAGTTCTTCGAGTACTAGAATGCCGGCGCCTTCACCGATCACCAGACCATCGCGGCCGCTGTCGTAGGGACGCGGCGAGGTGTGCGGTGCATCGTTTTTCAGGCTGGTGGCGTAGAGCGCGTCGAAGACCATGGCTTCGGTGGGGCACAGTTCCTCGGCGCCGCCGGCGAGCATCATCGGCAGGCGGCCGAACTTGATCGCTTCATAGGCATAGCCGATGCCCTGGCTGCCGCTGGTGCACGCGCTGGAGGTGGGGATCAGGCGACCCTTGAGGCCGAAGAAAATGCTGATATTGGCCGCCGTGGTGTGCGGCATCATGCGGATGTAGGAGTTGGCATTCAGGCCGTCGGCCACCGAGTTGAGCAGCATATTGCCGAACGCCTTGATCTCGTCGGTGCTGCCGGTGGACGAGCCGCAGGCCACGCCCATCCGACCGTCTTGAATGCGTTCGTCGCCGAGCAGGCCAGCGTGTTCCAGCGCACGTTCGGCGGCGTATACCACCAGTTTGGAGACGCGGCCCATGCTGCGGGTCTGTTTGCGATTCCAGTGCTTGGGCTGCACAAAGTCATCCACCGGGCCGCCGAGGCGGGTGTTCAGCTCGCTGAAACGGTCCCACTCGTGCATGTAGCGGATGCCGCTCTTGCCGGCCTTGAAGTTCGCCTCAATCGTCGGCCAGTCGCTGCCCAGCGAGGTCACGCCGGCCATGCCGGTGACTACCACCCGTTTGCATCCGCTCATCAGCACAACCCACCATTCACCGCGAGGACCTGGCGGGTAATGTAGGCCGCCTCCTCGGACATCAGAAAATTCACCGCGCCGGCCACTTCTTCCGGGGTGCCCATGCGCTGCGCGGGGACCATCTTGAGGATTTCCTCAACCGGCACATCGGCATCGAGGATTTCGGTATCGATCAGCCCGGGTGCGACGCAGTTGACCGTGATCTTGCGCTTGCCCAGCTCAATGGCCAAGGCCTTGGCCGCGCCGATGATGCCGGCCTTGGAGGCGCTGTAGTTGACCTGGCCGCGGTTGCCAATCAGCCCGGACACCGAGGTGATGCAGACGATACGCCCGGCCTTGCGCCGCCGTACCATGGGCATGGTCAGCGGGTGCAGCACGTTATAGAAACCGTCGAGGTTGGTGCGCATGACGATGTCCCAGTCGTCCTCGCTCAGCGCTGGGAAAGCGCCGTCGCGGGTCAACCCTGCATTACACACCACGCCGTAATACGCGCCGTGCTGTTCGACATCGGCCTCCAGCGCCGTGCGGCAGGCAGCGCGGTCGGACACGTCGAATTGCAGGATGCGCGCCTGCTGGCCCATTTCGATGATCTGCGCCTGCACCGCTTCGGCTTCCTCGCGGCGGGCGCGGCAATGCAGCACGATGTCATAGCCGCTTTTGGCCAGGCGCAGGGCAATCGCCCGGCCGATGCCACGGCTGGAACCGGTGACCAGAATGGTTTCGCGCAGGGCTGCTGTTTCGCTCATGGCTGAGTTTCCTGAAATTCTTCCTGAAGATAGCTGGCCACCTGCGGTGGCCGGAATACGTTAAGCCGTGCCAAGGCCTCGATGCCGGGACCGCGCAGCTGGCATTCGAACACGCCCATGCCGTTGTCATCCTGCAGCGAGCGGCTTGCATGGATATGCAGCTCGGCTCCGGCCGGGAAGCGTTCGACATTGCATTCGTACTTGCGCGTGCCAAGCAGAAAGCCCAGCTCCACCGGCTCGCCGCGCAGGCGTGCCTGGCAGCCAGCGTAGGCGGCGACGCTCTGCGCCATCAGCTCGATGCCAACCCAAGCCGGCAGGCTGCCGTCCTCCAGGTTGAACAGGCCGCCGTTGCGGATGGTCAGCTGGGTTTCGATGTCCTCATCGCCAAAGCGCAGCACCTGATCGATCAGGATCATGTCCGCGGCGTGGGGAATCAGCTCGGCGATTGGCCATAGGCTCATGGATGTTCTCCTGGCATTTCGCCGTGCTCTTCACCCTGCTCTTCACTAGGCTCTTCACCCAAGAGCAGGCTGATATTGTTGCCGCCAAAGGCGAAGGAGTTGCTCATCAGTCGGCTTGGGCGGTTGTTGCTCAGGCGGGTTCCGGGCTGAACCAGATTCAGTGCCGGCAAGGCCGGGTCAGCTTGGCCATCCCACAGGTGCGGGGGGAGTAGCTGATCCGGGTTGTATTCGCTCAGGGTCAGCCAGCAGAAAGCCGCTTCCAGTGCCCCAGCCGCGCCAAGGGTGTGGCCGACCATGGACTTGCTCGATGAACAGGGCACACCATGGGGGAAGATAGCCTGCACCGCCTGGCTTTCCATGGCGTCATTGTGTGTGGTGGCGGTGCCATGCAGGTTCAGGTAATCGACCTGATCAGCGCGGATGCCGGCCGCCGCCAGTGCTTTGCGCATGGCCGCCTGGGCACCAAGGCCATCGGGCTGCGGTGCGGAAATATGGTGAGCATCTGAGCCGGCGCCGCCGCCAAGCAGGGTGATTGGTACAGCACTCTGGGCTGCGCCGCTTAGCGGCTCTCTGGTCATTAAGAACAGCGCCGCCGCTTCGCCGATATTAATGCCATGGCGATTGACGGAAAACGGGTTGCAGCGCTCCGCCGAGACGGCTTCCAGGGCGGTAAAACCATTCAGCGTCAGGCGACACAGGCTGTCCACGCCACCGCAGATCACCGCATCGCACACCCCGAGGTTCAGCAGACGCTGCGCGCTCAGCAGCGCCCGCGCGCCCGAGGTACAGGCGGTGGAAATGCTAAAGCACGGCCCGCTCAAACCCAGCCAGTCACTGAGAAAATTCGCCGGTTCAGCCAGCTCCTGCTGGGCATAGTGATAATGCGCCGGCAACTCGCCCTCGTTGAGATAGGTGGCGATGCTCTGGCTGGCTTCCTCAATGCCCGAGGTGCTGGTGCCGAGTACCACGGCGATACGCTCGGCGCCGAAACGGCTGATAGCGGCGCGCAGTTCTGGCTCGATTTCCAGCGTGGCAGCCAGCAGCAGCTGGTTATTGCGGCTCGGCGGATGGTCCGGCAAATCGGGTAAATCAGGCAGGCTGCCCGGCACGGCGCCGACGGTCAGCGCGCGCTCGGCCACCCAACCGGTTTGCGCCTGCATGCCGCTGCTATCGCCGGCAAACAGCGCTGTCGCCACCGCCTGCTTGCCTTGGCCGAGGGCGCAGTTAAGGCCCAGTGCGTTGAGGTAGACCGGCATCAGGGAATCTCTTCGTCGGCGAGGGCATAGACCCGGTAACTCAGTACCTGGCCCTGGCTCAGGGTGAAATCCAGCGGCGCGTGGTAGTCGATCAGCCAGTGCGGATTAAGCCGGCGCTGACCGTCGGCCAGTTGCTGCCAGGTGTCGGGCGCATAGCTGGCGGGCAGCTTGTCGATCGGGGTGAGGGCGAACAGCAGGGCGGCGAACAGCTCCTGGGCATCGCTATTGGGCGGCAGCAGGCCATCGGCGCGCCACTGGCCATTCTCCAGTAACTGCCGCGCCAGGGGCACGCCGAGTGGATCGAACAGCGACCAGCGCAATGCCGATTGTTCGGCCTGCACCACCAGCCACCAGGTCTGCTGATCCGCGCCTTGCTGGCGTTCGACGCGCAGCGCGGCGGGCAGTGGCGCACCAAAGCTTGGCGCGCCTAGCGGCAGCGGCGTGTGAGCGGCGCAGGCGCTGAGTAGCAGGCCGAGGCCGAGCAGGACGAGGCGTCTCATGCCGGAGTTGCCTCCAGCGGCTTGCGCGCCACCACATTGACCAGGGTTTCATTGCGCTGGCCGGCCGGCTTGGGTTTCATCAGCCCCCAGCGCTCCAGCAAGCCGAAGTCCTTGGAGCGACTCCACCATAAATAGGGGTAGGAGATGTTGTCGGCGACAAATTCGAAGCCCTGGCTACGCAACATAGCCAGATAGCCTTCGGCGCTTTTCTGCACATGCATCGGGTGGCGGAACAGCCAGCGGATCACCCAGGTATCGATATAGAACTGAGTGGATTCGGCGAACAGCAAGCGCCCGCCCGGCTTGAGCACGCGCCAGAACTCGGCCAGGGCCTGTTCCTGCTCGACCAGGTGATGAAAGGTCTGGTGACAGAACAGCAGGTCGACGCTGGCATCCGGCAGGTCGATCGCGGCGCAGTCGCTGGCGATCAATTGCACATCCAGGCCCAGGCGCTCCGCCTCGGCACGCGAGCAGTCGAGGCTGTGCGGGTCGGCATCCAGACCGATTATCCGCGCAGGCGCAAACGCCTCGGCGAGCAGGCCGAAGGACTTGCCCTGGCCGCAGCCGGCATCCAGCAGCACCGGTGCTTCTGGCAGTGGGCCGGCGAACAGGCCGCGCAGGTCATTGATTGCCACGCGCAGCACATGGTGCTGCCAGACGTGGCTCTGCAAGAACCAGAAGCCGAAGCGGGTTTCCTCGACGTAGGTGGCGGCCGGGTTGTTCATAAACATCCTTATTTATTGGCTGGCGCAGACTTCGGCGAGTACGCGCAGGCGGCGCCTGGGCTCTGCCACATAGGGGTTCTTCGCGTCCCAGGCATAGCCCGCGAGGATCGAGCTGATCATCCGGCGGATTTCCGGCTGGGCCTTCTCGTAATAGATCACGTCTTGGAAGCTGCCGTCATACCAGCCCTCGACATACACGCGGAAGGTGTCGACGCCGCGCTTGAGTGGGATGGCAAAGTCCTGCTCCCAGTCTACCGTCTCGCCACTGAGTTGGCGGTGCAGCAGGCCAGCAGCCATGCTCGCAGAACGCATGGCGATGGTCACACCGGAGCTGAACACCGGGTCGAGGAACTCCGCCGCATTGCCGAGCAGGGCAAAGCCTGGGCCGTGCAGGGCTTTGACGTTGGCCGAGTAGCCGCCAATGGTACGTGCCGGGGTGTCCCACACGGCGTTTTTCAGCACCTTGTGCAGGCTGGGGGTCTCTTCGATAAATTGCTTCAAGCAGGCGTCGAGATCTTCCGGGCGACCTTGATAGCGGGTGGCATCGGCCACTACACCGACCGAGCAGCGGCCGTTGCTGAACGGGATGGTCCAGAACCACACGTCGCGTAGGGTCGGGTGGGTGGTGATGAGGATCTTCTCGCGGTCGAAACCGGTGCCATCGCTGCGGTCTTCGACGTGGGTAAACACTGCCTGGCGTACGGGGAAGCTCGACGGCGTGTCGAGGTCGAGCAGGCGCGGCAGCACGCGGCCGTAGCCGCTGCCATCGAGGACGAAGGCGCACTCGACCTGGTATTGATGGCCATCGGCCAATCGGCGCACACTCAAGCGTGGGCGGTCGGCGCTGAAATCAACGGCGAAGATTTCTTCTTCATAACGAATTTCCACACCCTGCAGCTCGGCCTGATCCGCCAGTAGCTTGTCGAAATCGGCACGCAGCACCTGATAGGTCGAACCCTGCCCCGGGGTAAAGGTGTCGCGGAAATCGAATTCGGTATAGCGCTCGCCCCAGCCAAAGGCCGCGCCATGCTTGGTCTGGAAGCCCGCCGCACGCACTGCATCGAGCATCCCGGCTTCTTCAACAAAGTCCAGGCAGTGCGACAGCAGGCTCTCGCCAATTGAGAAGCGCGGGAAGCGCTGGCGCTCCAGCACCAGCACGTCATGGCCATTGCGCTTGAGCAGCGCACCGGCAATCGCCCCGGACGGGCCGGCACCTATCACTACGACTTGGCGTTGTTCGACTTCAAGAGACTTCATAGCGGCTTCTGGCCTCATGCGTGGCGGCGTGTGGGTAAGCACCGGCCAGGGCCGGTAACAGGGTCGAGATCAGGCCCATGAGCATCAGGGCGAAATACAGTGCCGGGCTGATTATCTGCTGTTGCAGCAGCAGATTGAGAAAGATGATTTCAGTCAGGCCACGGGTATTCAACAGCAGGCTTTCGCGCCACTGCCCCGCATAGGCGCGCAGTTGTCCGGCGGCCCAGCTCAGGCCCAACCAGTTGCCGGCCAGTTTGCTGATGATCGGCAGCAGCAACAGCGCCGCAAACTGCCAGGCAGAATACCCCAGCCAGGCGTCGTGCCAGTCGATCTGCAGCAGGCCAAAGGCCAGAATCAGCGGCACTGCCAGCCAGGTTTGCAGCCAGCGCAGCACCCCGGCGGGTAGTGGCAGGAGTAAAGGCAGGCGCAGGGCAGTGAGCAGCAACAGGTAGGCGATGCCGAACACCAGGGCATTCAGGTGCAGTTGCTGCATCAACAGCAGCAGGGCGAGAAAGCAGCTGCCATTGAGGAGCGAGGAACGCAGCGGCAGCAGCTTCAACAGCAGTGGCAGGCTGGCGGCCAGCAGCGGCCAGAGCAGGGTGGCCGGATCGCTGCTGCCCTGAGCCAGGCCGAAGATCAGCCAGCACAGCAAATCCATGATGATTGCTGCCTGCAGCAGCTGGCGGATCTTGGCCACCGGGTAGCCGAGGTGCTGCAGGTAGAGAAACAGCACTGGAATGGCAGTCAGGGCAAACAGCAGCCCCACGGCAATATCGGCCAGGCCGCTTTGCTCTGGCAGCAGCCAGAATGCGCAGGCCAGGCCGCAGAAGAACGGCACAAAGAAACTCGGCAAGGCGATCTGCAGGCTGCCCGGCTCCAGTTGCAGATCAACCACATCACTGAGGATATGCCCCAGCAACAGGCAGAAGGCCATGCCATATAAGGGCTCCAGCCACACTGGCGCGAGCAGCTCGCGGGCGCCGAAGCCCAGCGGCGTGGTCCATAGCATCAGCAGCGGCAGGCCCAGGGTGGCCAGCAGCAACTGGCTGACAATCGGAATCAGGCGCAGGCGTTTGCCCAGCCAGGTCACCAGGGCAAATAGCGCGAGAAGCACCAACCAGGCCAGTGCGATGGTCATAGCGTCTGCGCCTGGTTAGCTGTGCTTTGCCGGGTGCCGGCCCAGGGTGCCAGCAGAAAGCAGAACAGCAGGCCAAGGCTGATTGCCAGACCGAAGTTGGCAATCGCCGGGGTGTCGCTGATCAGCAGCAGGCCGAACGACAGCCAGCTGGTCAGCGCCGAGAGCAGGGTGCCGAGCAGGCTGACCGCCGGCCCGCCGATGTTTTCGCGCATCAGGATGGCGTAATCGACGCCGATGGCGGTGATCAACAGCAGGCCAAACAGGCTGAACAGGGTCAGCGGCTGGCCCAGCCAACCGAGGCAGGCCAGCGCCGCCAGGGCCGCCAGCAGCGGTAGGCAGACCACCCGCAGCGCGCCGCCGAGGCCGAATGGCAGGCACAGCAGCAACAGGATGGCGATTGAAGACAGCAGTTTCAGTTCGGCGGCGCTAAGTTGGGTGGCACCAAACAGCGCATTGAGTTCGCTGATTCGATCCACCAGCTGCACCCCCGGCAGGCCCTCGATAAGCGGCTGGAGTTCGCTGCTGTTACTAAGCCCTTGCAGGCTGACCAGCCCGGCTACGCCGTCTGCATGGGCTCCGAGCCATAGCGGTCGCCAGGCCTCGCCCAGGGGGCTGGCCAGGGCTTGTTCCAGGCTCGCCTGGTTGTTCTGTTGCAGCGTCAGCAGTTCGTTATGCAGCGTGGCCGGCGGGATGCCCAGGCCGAGCAGCGGCTGCCAGTGCTGCGGCAGTTCGCTCAGTGCCGCGCGCAATTCCTGCAGCTGGCTGTCGGGAGCGACCAGTTGGCTCAGGGCGCGGTAGTCACGCAACTGACCGTTCTGCACCGCCTGATCCAGGCGCTGGCTCAGCGCCGCCTGGCGTTCCAGCAGCTGCTGCGGGTTAGCGGCGCGCACCAGAAAGAACTGGCTGGTGGGCTGCTGTCCGGTCAGCTCGGCGATGCGCTGGGCCTCGGCCAGCAATTCCGGCTCCTGGCCGAGCCATTGGCGCAGATCATTTTGTGTATGCAGCTGCCACAGCCCACCTGCACAAAACAGCAGTAGCAACGCCAGCAGCGGTGCGCTGCCGATCTTGGCCAGCAGGCGTGCCCGGCCGGCCAACAGGCGTTGGCTAAAGCTCAGCAGTTGCGGCGATGGGCTTAGGCGCAGGCCGCGTAGCCAGGCCGGCAGCAGGCATACCGAGCACAGATAAGCGGCAATCAGCCCGGCGGCGGAAAACAGCGCGACTTGGGTCAGCGCCGGAAACGGGGTAAAGGCCAGCGCCAGGTAGCCAATCAGGTTGGTGCCCAGGCTCAGGCTCAGGCCTGGCAAGGTGGCGCGCAGGGCGCCCCAGCTGCTCCAGCCTTCGCTGCCCTCGGCGTTGCTCCAGCTTTTACTTAAATAGTGTTGCGGGTAGTCGGCGGCGACCCCGACCAGGCTGGCCCCCAGTACCAGAGTCAGCGCGTTGATCTGGCCGAATACCAATACGCAGGCGGTACAGCCGGCCAACAGCGCCATACCAATCGGCAACAGGCTGACCAGCACCCGCACGCGGCGGAAGGCCAGCAACAACAACAGCAGGGTGCCGAGGGTGGCGCCGCCGCCAATCAGGCTGATCTCGCGGGTCGCCTTGGCTTGTCCAGCGGCTGCGTACAACACGCCGCCCGCTGCCAGCAGTTGGCCGCCGGCGGTTTCGATCTGGGTGCGGGTAGCGGCGACCTGGGCGGCTATCAGCGGCGGCTCCTGCATATCGAATGCGCTGCCTTTGGCGCTTGCACGCAGCAGGGCCCAGGTCATCCCCGGCTCTTCCAGCAGCAGCGCGCCGCTGCTCAGATCGGCCTGGATGCGGCTACCCGGATTCAGCGCCTGTTGCGCGCGCAAGCCCAGGCCCAGCCAATCCTGCTCGATGGGCAGCAGGCTAAAACCGGCGAAGGTGTCGAATAGCTGGGCGGCGCGTTGTTCGATCAACTGCTGCGGTTGTTCCAGCAACAGCTGGCGATCCGCCGTCGGCAGCAAGGCCAGGCGGTTGCTATGCAGGTAATCGCGCAGCGCCGCGAGGTCGCTGTCGACGCTCCACTGCACCTGGGCGAAGCGCCCGCTGTCGCGCCACTGCTCGCCTACCTGCTGCACCAGGGCAATCGCCTGGTCGCGCTGCGGGTGGCCAATCAACAGCAGCAGGTCGCGATTGAGCGGCTCCTGCATACGTTGCTCGGCCTGCTGCACCAGTTCATCGCCGCTACCGGCCGGCAACAACGCGAGCATATCCGCAGCCACGGGCGGGCCGTTGCGCCATTGCCACGCGGCGAGCGCCAGTAGGGCGGCGAGCAGCAGCAGAAAGCCGCGCGGCAGCCAGCGTTCACTGCGCAAAGTCGCGCCGCTCCTGTTCCGTCAAGGCATCGCCTGCCTGGCTGTCCGGCAAGCGCAGCACGCTGTGGTCGCCCTGGGTTTCATGCAGCTCGATACGCTGCACCAGCGCGCCGCCGTCGATCTGGATGCGGCTGAAAATCTGCTTGAGCAACACCGAGTTCGGCACCAGGCGCAGTTGCCAGGCGTCAGCTGTGCCGCTTAGTTGCAACTCGAAATCCCGCGCCAGGCCGCTGTGGTCGCCCTTGAGCACGGCGAGAAACAGCCGGCTCTGCTGGGCGGCGACATCCTGGCCGGGCTGCTGTTGCCAGCCGCTTGGCGTACGTTTGGCGATGCCCTGGCTGTCGATGCGGTAATCCTGCTTGAGCGGGCTTTGCAGCCGCCAGAGCAGGCCGAGGTCACGGCTCAACACAAACTGACCGCGACTGGTCAGTGGCTGCGGCAGGGCGCGCAGGTGCTTCTCCTGAATCAGCGGGCCGCGCACCACAGCAGGCTCGGCCAGCTGGGCGCTGAGCTGGTCGAGGTCGAAGGCCTGCGCATTCTGGCTCAGCAGCCAGAAGCCGAGGCCTGCCAGCAGGCGTTTCACGCCAGTACCTTTTCGACAGCGTCGATCAGCACCTTGGGCGAAGCGAACTGCATCTCGCGGGTGGCGATTTCCACCGCCACCTGCGCGCTGCTGCCACGGGTCATGCGCTCGCCGGTTGCGGCATCGGTGATCAGGTAGTTGATCTTCAGACGGTTTTCCCATTCCACCAGATCGGCGCGCACGATGATCTTCTGACCAAACTGCGCGCCACGGATATAGCGCAGCTGCAGGTCGATCACCGGCCAGGCGTAGCCGGCGGCGCGCATCTGTATGTAGTTGTGGCCGAGCTTGTCGAGCAGGGCGCAGCGCGCTTCTTCGAAGTATTTGACGTAGTGGCCGTGCCAGACCACTTCCATCATGTCGACGTCGAAGAACGGCACCTGCAGTTCGATTTCCGCCTGCAATACGCCTTTGCTACGCATAGAGCCTCCAGTGCTGCGCGCGGATGCGCACCAGGCACAGACGCAGCTCGGCTTCCAGGGCGCGGTCTTCGATCACCGGGTGGAAGTCCACAGCCAGTTGTTCGCGCATGGCGGCGATCGGCGCGGGGATGACGTTCTTGCCGTCGCGCTGGCGCAGCCACACGCCCTGGTTGGCGGCCAGCAAGGTGGCGGCGGCGACCTGCTCGGTCAGCTCCAGGCTGCGCAGGGCGTCGCGGGCGGCGATGGTGCCCATGCTCACCTTGTCCTGGTTGTGGCATTCGGTGGAGCGGGAGAACACGCTGGCCGGCATGGTGTTTTTCAGGGCTTCGGCGGTCCAGGCGCTGGTGCCGATCTGCACGGCCTTGAAGCCGTGGTTGATCATTGCGCTGACGCTTGGAGCGCCGGACAGGTTGCTCGGCAGGCCATGGTTGTAGCGGGTGTCGACCAGCAGCGCGAGCTGCCGATCAAGCAGGTCGGCGACGTTGCCCACCAGGTTTTTCAAGCTGTCCATGGCGAAGGCGATATGCCCGCCGTAGAAGTGCCCGCCGTGCAGCACGCGCTCGGCTTCGGCGTCGATCAGCGGGTTGTCGTTAGCGCTGTTCAGTTCGGTTTCGATGAACTGGCGCAGCAGACCCAGGCTGTCGGCCAGCACACCCAGTACGTGCGGCGCACAGCGCAGCGAGTAGCGATCCTGCAGGCGATGCAGCGGCGCGGTCGGCGCGTCGATGGCCAGATCCTGGCGCAGCCAGGCGGCGACTTGCATCTGCCCCGGGTGCGGCTTGGCGGCGAACAGGCGCTCGTCGAAGTGTTCCGGATTGCCCTCCAGCGCCACCACGTTAAGTGCGGTGATACGGGTGGCCAGCTTGAGCAGGTAATCGGCGCGCGAATAGGCCTGGCAGGCCAGGGCGGTCATCACGGCGGTGCCGTTCATCAGCGCCAGGGCTTCTTTCGGGCGCAGGGTCAGCGGCGTCCAGCCGAGTTCCTTGTGCACATCGGCGGCGCTGCGGCGTTCGCCCTTGTACATCACTTCGCGCTCACCACTGAGGGTGGCGGCGACATAGGACAGCGGCGTGAGGTCGCCGCTGGCGCCCACGGAGCCTTCTTCCGGAATCAGCGGCAGCACATCAAATTCGAGAAACGCCTGCAGGCGTTCGAGCAGCTCCACGCGCACGCCGGAAACGCCCTGACACAGCGACTGCAAACGCGCGGCCAGTACGGCACGGGTGGCAGGCTCATCGAGCAGCTTGCCGAGGCCACAGCCGTGGAAGGTGTAGAGGTGACGCGGCAACGCTTCGACTTGGTGCAGCGGCACGGCCACTACGCAGGAGTCGCCGTAGCCGGTGGTGACGCCGTAAATCACGCCTTCCTTGTCCAGCAGGCTGTCGAGGAAACGCGCGCCCTTGGCGATTTTTTCGCGGTAGGCGGCATCGCTTTGCAGCTGCGCCGGTGCGCTGCGGCTGGCCAGGGCGACAACCTGTTCGATGCTCAGGGGGCGCTCGCCAAACACGATGGGATCAGGCTGATGTGTCGTCATCTTCATTCCAGAACGGGTAGAAATTGAACCATTGCAGGGGCGCATCCAGACAGCGTTGCGCGAGCTGGTCGGCGTAGCGCTGGGTCCAGTGGCGGATCACCGCGTCCCGCTCGCTGCGCTTCCACTGCAGGCGCTCGGCGAAGGGCTCAATGATCACCTGGTAACGGTTATCGATTTTCAGGCAGTGAATCAGATTGACTGGGCATTGCAGCAGCCCGGCCAGCAGCCACGGGCCTTGTGGGAACGCGGCGGGCTTGCCGAGGAAGTTCACGTTAACCGTGCGGCTCCCGGTGAGCGGTACGCGGTCACCGGCAATTGCCAGCCATTCGCCGCGCTCCAGGCGCTCGGACAATTGCAGCATGATCGCCGCATCCAGCTCGCTGACCTGAATCAGCCGCAAGTGCGTGGCTCCGGCCTCACCTAGCAGGCGGTTGAACTGTTCGGCATGTTTGGTGTGCACCAACACGTTCATCGTCACCTGCTCGCCGAGTTCGGCCAGGGCGCGGCAGACTTCGAGGTTGCCCAGGTGTGCGGCCACCAGCATTTGTCCACGACCTTCCTGGCGCAGCTGGGTGCAGGCGTTGCTTGGGTCGATCAGGGTCACCTGTTCCAGGCCGAGCTTGCCGTTCCACACGTCGAGCTTGTCCAGCAGGGTGTCGGTGAAACTCATAAAGTGACGCAGCACCGACAGGCGGCTGGGCTGCAGTTCGCGGCGTCCGCTCCAGGTGGCCAGGTTGCGCTGGTATTGATAAATGCTGCGTCGCGCTTCGGCGCCGAACAGGTAGAAATACAGCACGATCAGGTACAGCAGCGGGCTGATCAGCCGGCGGCCGAGCAGGCGCGCCAGCCAAGCGGTGAATTTCATCAGGATAAAGCTGCCGCGCTCACGTTGCCCGGCCCAGTGTGGCTGGCTCATCCGCGCCACCTGTGCCAGAGGATCTGCGGGGCACGCAGCAACATGCCGAAGAACAGCTTGGCGTGCATCTTCGAGATCAGCGCGTTGTCGAGCCACAGGCGAAAGTGCGAGAGGCCGTCCAGCGGGTAGTGCACCTGGGTCGGCAACCACTGCATCGGCTGATTGCGCCAGGCCAGGCGTACCAGTACTTCGGTGTCAAAGTCCATGCGCTTGCCCAGGGTTACCGAATCAATCAGGGCCAAGGTGGCCGGCAGCGGGTAAACGCGAAAGCCGCACATGGAGTCGCGAATGCTTAGCGACAGGGTGTTGATCCACACCCAGACGTGGGTCAGGTAGCGTGCGTAGAGGCGGCCTTTTGGCACGCTCTCGTCGTACTGCGGGTAACCGCAGATCAGCGCCTCTGGGGCGGCCTGCGAGGCGTTGATAAAGTGAGGCAAATCACTGAGGTCATGCTGGCCGTCAGCATCCACCTGCAGCGCATGACTGAAACCCAGTCGCGCCGCTTCACGCAGGCCGGCCATTACCGCGCCGCCCTTGCCCTGATTCACCGCCAGCCGCACCAGGTGGGTGTCAGGCTGAACGGCCAGCTGATCCATCACCGCCGCGCAGGCTGGGCTGGAGGCATCGTCCACCAGCACGCAGGGCAGGCCTGCCGCGTGCAGCGCGGCGACCACCACGGGCAGCGCGTGTTCGTGGTTGTAGACCGGGATCACCGCACAGGGGTTATGCACGGGCAGCTCCCAGCAGAATTCGCCCTGAGGAGCAGGCGGCCTCGCCGTTGCGGAAGGCGAAGTACAGCTTGCCGCGCGCGGCGTCGAAACGCAGGCTCAGCTGTAAGCGATCTCCCGGGCGCACCAGTTGCTGAAATTTCAGCACTTCCATGCCGCTGAAGCGTGGTGGCAGGTCCTTGATCAACTGACGCGCCAGTTGCTGCGCCCAATCGACTTGCACCACGCCTGGCAGTACTGGCGTTTTCGGGAAGTGACCGCTGAAGTGCGCCAGGTCCAGTGGCACCACCAGCTCCAATTGCCATTCACCATCCTGCTCCACGGCCGACAGTGGTTCCACCTGGGTTGGCCGTGGCTCGGCCAGCATCGCTTCGACGGTGGCCTGGGCCAGCTTGCCCTGACTGTTATAGGGCAGCTGCGCGAGCAGGCGCCAACGGCGGGGCAGGGCGATGGCTTCGCAATGACCGGCCAGGTGGCGACGCAGGGTTTCGGTGACGGTCTTGCGCCCTTCATTGCGCAGCGCATGCAGGCCGGCTGGGCTCAAGGCTACCAGGGCGCCGAGGTAGGCACGGCCTTCCTGCAATACGCCGAGGCGCGCATCGCTGAGCCATGCGTGGCTGCTCAGTGCCAGTTCGAGCATGGGCAGGGAGATACGCTTTTCTTCCAGTTTGATAATCCGATCCAGGCGGCCGCGCAGGGCAAAGCGGCCATCGGCCTGCAGTTCCACCGCATCGGCGGTCTGTTCGCGATGGCCGACGGGCAGGTAGGGTGAGATCAGGTGCAGCGCACCTTCGGCGTTCTGTCCCAGTTCGACGCCGGCGAATGGCGTCCACAGCTCGCCACCCTGGCGCCAGGCGATGCCGCCGGTTTCCGAGCTGCCGTAGATTTCCGTGGGCCATTGGCCAAGCAGTTCATACAGCTCTGCAGCGGTTTCCGCTGGTAGAGCGCCACCGGAGGAGAACACCTGGCGCACTGCACTCAGGGCATTCCAGTCGAGGTTGTCGCCCATTCTCTTCAACAGAGCCGGGCTGGCGACCCAGGCAAAATCAGTACCGCTGGCCAGGCTTTCGCGTTGCAAATCCTCGGGGAACGGCTGGGCGCGGCGCAGAAACACGCGGCCGGCGCAGAGTGGCCAGAGCACGCGAAACAGCAGGCCGTAGATATGCTGGGTGGCGACGCTGCCAAGAATGGTCGCGTTGCCCAGTTGCGCGCCCCATAGCTGTTCCAGGGCGGTCACTTCATTGGCCAGCTGGCGCAGGGATTTGTCGATCAGCTTGGCTTCGCCGCTGGAGCCGGAGGTGCACAGGGTCAGCTGACATTGGTCGAGATCGAGTGGCGCGGCCGGCAGGGTCGCACCGTCCTGGGTAAGCAGGTCGTCGAGGCTATCCAGCCACAGGTCGCACTGCGTACTCATACGTTGGCGGGTCTGCGGCTGCGCATCGGCTGGCAACAGCACAGCAATCCCGGCGCGCCAGGCGGCCAGCAGGGCGATGGCCAGTTCACCGGCATCGTCGAGGTACAGCGCCAGGCGTTTTACGCCACGGCCTTGCAGCTCAGCCGCCAATTGCAGGGCATGCTGGCGCAGCTGGGGGTGATCCAGGTCCGCGCTTACTGCGCGACCGGGGTGGGCGTCGAGCAGCAGGTGCTCGAGGGACAGCCAGTTCATTCATGTCTCCTAACACGCTGGCGCACCAGCCACTCACCCGCAAACAGCAGGCCCATCAGGCCGTAGGCAATCAGCCCGGTATACAGCGTCCACCAGCTCAGCGGTGCCCAGATATTCAGCGCCACCACCACCAGACCGTTGGCCAGGAAGAACCCGGCCCAGACCTGGGTAACAGTCCGCGTGTAGCGCACGGCAACCTCCGGCAACTGCGGCTCGGTCAGGCGCGCCAGGCGCTCGATCAGCGGCGGGCCGAACTTCAAGCTAAGGCCGAACAACGCCAACAGCAGGCCGTTAAGCAGCACCGGGTACCAGCGCAGCAGCTCAGGCTCACCAGCCAGGCCCAGAAGCAGGCAGAAGCCCAGGGCCACCGCGGTCATCCAGCGGTTGCCCGGCTTGCCCCATTGGCTCAGCGCGCGGGCCAGCCACAGGCCACCAAGCAGCAGGGCGAACAGGCGTGGCGACAGGTGCTCCATGCCGTAGTACACGGCAAAGGGGTAGAGCAGTCCGGCCAGCAGCAGGAGCAGGCCAAATAGACGACTCATTATTCGCTGGCTGGAGCGTTAACCAGCTGCAGCACCGCCTCGACCACGTCACCCACCGTGCGCACTGCCTTGAACTCTTCGGCCGCAAGCTTCTTGCCGGTCTGGCGCTTGATGTGGTCGATCAGGTCCACGGCATCGATGCTATCGATCTCCAGGTCCTGATAGAGGTTGGCTTGCGGCGTAATACGTTCGGCGTCCAACTCGAACAGCTCGACCAGCGCGTCACGCAGGGTGTCAAAAATCTCTTCACGGGTTTGCATCGGCGGCTCCCTCAGGCGGTCTGTTGCGATGACACGAATGCCGCCAGGCTGGCTACGTTGGCAAAGTGCTTGCGGGTGTCTTTGGCTTCAGCGTCGATCTTGATGCCAAAGCGCTTCTGGATCGCCAGGCCGAGCTCCAGGGCGTCGACCGAGTCCAGGCCGAGGCCTTCGCCGAACAGCGTCAGGTCGGCGGCAATGTCTTCGGCCGCCATGTCTTCAAGGCCCAGGGCATCGATAATCAGGTTTTTAATTTCCAGCTGTAAATCGCTCATCTTTGGCGAGCTCCTTCATAAAGTGTTGGTGCAGAAAATCGTTGAGTTTGCGCGAGGCTATCGGCGGCGCCCCCATGGCATTGAACTGCTGTGGGTCAATATCCTCGCCTACGCGTAGGCGAATGTGAAAACGGCGCGACGGAATGCTGTACCAGGGCTCGGCTTTGGTCAGGGTGGTGGGGCTGACGCTGATCACCACTGGGGTGACGATGCGTGCGCCACGAATCGCGATGGCCGCTGCACCACGGTGAAACTCCGGGGCCTGCCCCGGCGTGGTGCGCGTGCCTTCGGGGAATATCACCAGGGTCTGGCCGCTTTGCAGCGCGCCGGCGGCTTCGTCGAGCATGTCCATGCTGCCGCTGTTGCTGATGAAGTGGGCCGCGCGCAGGGGGCCGCGCATGCTCGGGTTGTCCCACAGGGTTTGTTTGACCACGCAGTTGGCATCACGAATAAAGGCGATCAGCACCACCACATCGATCAGCGAGGGGTGGTTGGCGATGACCATTTGTCCCGGTTGACCGAGGCGTTCGATGCCTTCGACTTCGTAGGTCAGTACGCCGCTGCGGTACATAAAGCGCACGAACAGGTAGAAGGTTTTGCTCACCACCGCGCGGGCGCGGGTGCGCCGGCTCAGGGCATCGCCTGGCAGCAGGGTCAGCAGCGGGAAGATCAGCACGCGCAGCAGCACACCGCCGATGCCGAACAGGCTGAAGCTCAGGGCCGTGGCCACCAGCCGCCAGACATAGGGCGGGCTGTAACGGCTCAGGCCTTGTTGCGTGACCAGGTCCATTGTCGGTTCTTCCAGTGGTGCTGCAGGGTCGGCTGGTCGCTGCACAGGGCGCGGACCAGGTTGAGAGCGTGGGGCCATTCGCTGCCGGCGCCGTCGCCCCGGCTCAGGTGCAGCTGCCAGTCATCGCCCGGCGTCAGCAGTAGGCCAACGGCATAGGGGAACGGGACGTCGTCGATAAATGGCGCGTAAAGCTCGGGCGGAGTTTCTTCGGCAATCACCACCAGCACTGCTGGTGCGCCGTCGTGGAGCATGCCGCAGGCTTCCAATATGGCGTTTTCCAGGCCGTCGCCGGCGCCGGCAATGGCCGTCATTTCGCTGTGATCGCCGCGCTGGATCGACCATAGACCGATGATCGCGTTGTGCACCGAGAGGCTGAACTGGGTCGGCGACAGCGGCTCGTTGTGCGCCAGATCACTGAGAATGGTCAGGGTGCGCGGGGTTTCGCCATGCCGGCTGGCGAACACCATCGGTAATTGCGGGTGCGCTTCGGCCAGCGGCCAGGCGACGTGGAAGGCCATCCGCGCCAGGCGGCTCAGGCGGCGGCGCTGCATGGCCGGCAGCGCGCTGACATCCGGTTGCTGGCCCGCATCCACCAGGCGCGACGGTGCCTGATGCCAGGCGCACCAGTCAGCCGTGCTGTCCAGGCCAGGAGCCCAGGCACGCCATTGTTCGATCCTGAAATGTGTCACGCGGTGGGCATCCATGTCGGCTGCCGCCAGCCGCAACCAGCGGAGGGCTTGGCAGCAGGCATGGCGAAGTGCTGGCATTATCCAGACCGTACGGGCCGTGCGCAAATCTATGGCCTACTGTTCTGACCGGAGGCGGCGGGGTTTTGCCGAAAATCTCGCCCTTGTCACGTAGTTTGCATAGAATCCGGGACCATTTCGGGGTTTATGCGGGATTCAGGGGGTATTTCATGCGGCGCGTGATCTTCAATCAGAAGGGCGGTGTGGGGAAGTCCAGTATTGCCTGCAACCTGGCCGCGGTCAGTGCTTCCCAGGGCTATCGCACGCTGCTGATCGACCTGGATGCCCAGGCCAATTCGACCCATTACCTCACCGGCCTGACCGGTGAGGACATCCCCATGGGCATTGCCGAGTTCTTTAAAGGCACGCTGTCATCGGCGCCGTTCGGCAAGAAAGGCAGCGTGGATATCTACGAGACGCCGTTCGACAACCTGCATGTGGTCACCGCCACCGCCGAGTTGGCCGACCTGCAGCCGAAGCTTGAGCAAAAACACAAGATCAACAAGCTGCGCAAACTGCTCGAAGACCTCAGTGAAGACTACGAGCGCATCTACCTCGATACCCCACCTGCGCTGAATTTCTACACCGTCTCCGCGTTGATCGCGGCTGACCGCGTGTTGATTCCGTTTGACTGCGACAGCTTCTCGCGCCAGGCGCTGTATGGCCTGCTGCGCGAAATCGAGGAACTCAAGGAAGACCACAACGAGGGCCTGGAAGTCGAAGGCATTGTGGTCAACCAGTTCCAGCCGCGCGCCAGCCTGCCGCAGCAGCTGCTCGATGAGCTGATTGCCGAGGGTCTGCCGGTGCTGCCGGTCAACCTGATGAGTTCGGTGAAGATGCGCGAATCTCACCAGGCCTGCACGCCGCTGATCTATCTGGACCGCAACCACAAGTTGACTCAGCAGTTTGTCGAGCTGCATGACCTGCTCAACAGTGCTGATTGAGTTGAGTCTGGATAACAAAAAAGCTGCCTAGGCAGCTTTTTTGTTGGGCGAAGAAAACCTACCTGACGACGTAGATGTCGCAGGGCGCCTTGTGCAGGAAATGCTGCGCTAGGCTGCCGAGCAATGCTTGCGACAGTGCGCTGCGGCCGTGGCTGCCGAGTACCAGCAGTTCGGTGTTGGTGCTTTTCAGGCGCGCTTGCAGGCAACGCAGGATGCCGCCTTGCTCCACCGAATGAGTCAGGGTCGGGCCTTTCTCCGGTAGGTTCTGCGCTTCATCTTCCAGCAACTGGTTGATCAGGGCTTTTTGCGTGTTCAGTTGCGCTTCAACCTGCTTGGGCGTGCCCTTGTCTGGCTCGAAGACGTGCAGGGCGTGCAGTTCGGCCGTTTCCGGCAGCAGGCGGTAGGCCTGGCCGAGGGCGCTGCAGGCGCAGAGTGAAAAATCGATGGCCGCCAGTGCGCGCTGGTATGGCTTGAAATCGTTACGCGCTACCAGCAGCAGTGGCACCGGGCAGTTGCGGGCAATGCGGTCGAGGCTGGTGCCGGAGAAGAAGTCGTGGCGCTGGTGATGGCCGCCGAGTACCAGTAAGTCGCAACCCAGCTCATTAAGCTGTTGCAGCACCACTTCCGAGGGCTTGATGCCGGTGCGGATCAGCAGTTGGCTGCCGGGTGGGGCGTATTGGGTCAGGCTGCGGTCCAGCGCCTGCTTGGCCTGCTCATGCTCCTGACTGCTTTTACTCGGGTCGAGCACATGCAGGATGGTCAGTTTGGCGTTGAATTGCTTGGCCAGCTGCGTGGCGCGGCACAGCGCCATGTCGGCAGTGTCGCGCAGGTCGTGGGCAATAAGGATGTGGCTGGGCATGGTCGGCGTTCTCCTGCCGATGCATGTCGGCACATTTATTGTGACCTCGAGTCATAGCTGGACTTTTGACCTAGGGCAAGGTCAGGTGTCAGCGTGCGCGCAATTGGTAAAGGCCGCGACTCTCGGCCACTACTTCACCACTCTCATCGGTTAGCTGCAACTGTAAAACATACTCGGCTTTGCCCAGTTCTGTTGCCTGTTTTTGCAGCTGCTGGATTTCCTCTGCTGCAAGGTGTGCCTCGACTCGAATATCGCCGGTTGCCGGGCGGCGAAAGCGCAGGTTCATTTCCTTGATGATGGGGTAAAAGCGCTGGGCATCGAAGCTGGTGAGAAATAGCGCACCGCCTGGAATTTCCGCCAGGGTGAACAGCGCACCGGCGTACATGCTGCCGATATGGTTCTGGTTGCCCGCCAGCGGCATCAGCAGGCGCACGTGGCCGACTTCCAGCACTTCGGCCTTGAGCCCGCTGCGCTGGACAAAGGCAATCTGTTCTTCGGTGAGCTGGCGCACCAGTTCGATAGGCATCGTCATGCTTGGCTCCACAATTATTGTTGTGCAGCCAGCCTAAGGGTTGGTCATGGCTGCGGTAATGACCGCAATGCCATGGCGTGATTGACCAATCCGCTCAGATGCCCTGCTGACGCAACCAGCCGAGCAATTGCGGCAAGGGCAGCGCGCCACTCTGGCGAGCCACTTCGACGCCGCCCTTGAGCAGGATCAGCGTGGGGATCGAGCGAATGCCCATTTCAGCCGAGAGCTGAGGGTTGGCTTCGCTGTCCAGCTTGCTCAGGCGGCAGTGGCCTTGCAGCTGCGCGGCGGCCTGCTCATAGATCGGAGCAAAGCTGCGGCACGGGCCGCACCAACTGGCCCAGACATCAATCAGCAGCGGCAGGTCGCCCTTGTTCTGCGCGTCGAAGTTGGCTTGGGTCAGGTCGAACGGTGTGCTGGGTAGCACCTCCGATTTGCAACGGCCGCAGCGCGGCGCATCGCCCAAGCGCTCGGCGGGAATGCGATTGAGACCATTGCAGTGCGGGCAGGGGATCAGCAGAGGGTTGGACATGGGCGACTCCAGAGGCGGTTATCCCTTATCTGGAGTCGCTTGTGCGGATATCAAGGGCGATCAGCCCGCCGC
This sequence comes from Pseudomonas sp. 9AZ, assembly GCF_902506525.1. Lineage (NCBI taxonomy): Bacteria > Pseudomonadati > Pseudomonadota > Gammaproteobacteria > Pseudomonadales > Pseudomonadaceae > Pseudomonas > Pseudomonas sp. 9AZ. The sequence continues at coordinate 1,364,463 of NZ_LR733840.1, read as the reverse complement.
GGCGTCCAGAGCCTGGGCCAGGTCGGCGAGGATGTCGTCGCTGTGCTCGATACCGATCGACAGGCGCACCATGTCGCGCGGTACGCCGGCGCGCTCCAGCTCTTCATCATTCAGCTGGCGGTGAGTGGTCGAGGCCGGGTGGCAGGCCAACGATTTGGCATCGCCGATATTCACCAACCGCACCACTAACTGCAGCGCATCGATAAAGCGTGCGCCTGCAGCCTGGCCGCCCACAATGCCAAAGGACAGGATCGAGGCCGGTTTGCCGCCGCAGAAACGCTGCGCCAGGGCGTGCTCGGGGTGATCAGGCAGGCCAGCGTATTTCACCCACGCCACCTGTGGATGATTTTGCAGGTAATGGGCGACCTTCAGCGCATTCTCGCAGTGGCGCTCCATGCGCAAGGCCAGGGTTTCCAGGCCTTGCAGAATCAGGAAGGCATTGAACGGCGACAGCGCCGCGCCGGTGTTGCGCAACGGCACCACGCGGCAGCGGCCGATAAAGGCCGCCGGGCCGAAGGCTTCGGTGTAGGTCACGCCGTGATAGGAAGGATCCGGGGTGTTGAGCAGCGGGAAGCGCGCCTTGTTGTCGGCCCATGGGAATTTGCCGGAATCCACCACGATGCCGCCGATGCTGGTGCCGTGGCCGCCGATGTACTTGGTCAGCGAATGCACGACGATGTCGGCACCGTGCTCGAACGGGCGGCAAAGAATCGGCGTGGCCACAGTGTTGTCAACGATCAGCGGTACGCCATGGCGGTGTGCAGCAGCGGCCAGTGCGGCCAGATCGACGATATTGCCGGCCGGGTTGCCGATGGATTCGCAGAACACCGCTTTGGTTTTGTCGTCGATCAGCGCTTCCAGGGCGGCGATGTCGTCATGGGCGGCGAAGCGGGTCTGGATGCCGAAGCGCGGCAGGGTGTGGGCCAGCAGGTTGTAGGTACCGCCGTAGAGTTTGGCCACCGAGACGATGTTGTCACCGGCTTCGGCGACGGTCTGGATCGCATAGGTGATCGCGGCCATGCCCGAAGCCACGGCCAGCGCGCCGACGCCACCTTCCAGCGCAGCCACGCGCTCTTCGAGCACGGCGTTGGTCGGGTTCATGATCCGCGAGTAGATGTTGCCGGCGACCTTCAGGTCGAACAGATCGGCACCGTGCTGGGTGTCGTCGAAGGCAAAGGAGCTGGTCTGGTATATCGGCACCGCCACCGCCTTGGTGGTCGGGTCAGGGCTGTAACCGGCGTGGATGGCCAGGGTTTCCAATTTCATGCGCGCGTTCCTTCAGGGCAGTTTGAAAGACCCGCAGCATGGCCAAAGCAAGAAGGCCCGGTCAATGCGCTGGAGCAATGAATCGGGCCTTGGGTTAGATCGATGTGTTCGCCGCTTATGCCGTCAAACCGGCGTCAGCGGGAAGAACCAGGGGATTACAAAACTGGCCTCCACCCACAGCAGCAGATTGAGTGGAATGCCGACCTTCATAAAGTCGGTAAAGCGGTAGCCGCCTGCGTTGTAGACGAAGGTGTTGGTCTGATAGCCGATGGGCGTGGCGAAGCTGGCGCTGGCGGCGAACATCACTGCGACCACAAAGGCGCGCGGGTCGACGCCCAGGTGCTGGGCCATGCCGATGGCAATCGGCGTGACCAGTACCGCTACCGCGTTGTTTGACAGCACTTCGGTAAGAATCGAGGTGAACAAATAGATAAACGACAGCATCAGCAGTGGCCCGGCCCAGGGCATCAGACCCATGACATTGCTGACCATCAGGCTGACCAGACCGACCTTGTCCATGGCGATACTGATGGCCAGCATGCCGAAAATCAGGCTGAGAATTTTCCAGTCTACTGCCTTGTAGGCGTCTTCCACGTCCAGGCAGCGGGTCGCCAGTACGGTCACCGCGCCGATGATCGCCAGGCCCTCGATGGGCATTACACCAAACGCGGCGAGGATCATCACCGCCAGGGTGGCGATAATCGCAATTGGTGCCTTATCGCGGCGGAACGCGCGTTCCTGCACGGCATTGAGGCTGATCAGCTCGCCGTTGTCGGCGAAACGCTTGATCTGCGTCGGCGTACCTTCCACCAGCATTACATCGCCGAACTGCAGTTCGAAGTCATCCAAGTTGCCCTGGATGTTCTCATCCTGACGGTGCACGGCGAGCACGGCGATACCGTAGCGCGCGGTGAGGTCGAGGTCGCGCATCGGCCGGTGGCTGTAGCGCGAGTTACGCCCGACGATGGCCTCGGCGAGGATCACATCATGGCTGCTGATGGTTTCGAAGGCATCGCTGCGGTTGAAAATCAGGTGGCCGCTTTCGCGCAGCTCCACCACATCCTTGACCTGGCCGTGCAGGACCAGTTGATCGCCCGCCACCAGCAGGGTGTCGTGGGCCGGTTCGGTGAGTTCCTGCTCGTCACGGAAGATTTTCAGTACCTGCAGGCCACTGCCACCGTTGAGGTTGGCTTCGTGCAGGGTCTTGCCGATTACGGGCGAATCATGCGGCACCAGCAGCTCGGTCATAAAGGTGCGGTCGAGGTTCGGGCGCAGCTGCTTGGACAGGGTTTCGCGCTCAGGCAACAGGCGATGGCCGATGGTCAGCAGGTAGGCCATGCCGAAGGCGGCCATGATCAGGCCTGCGCCGGTAATCTCGAAGATGCCGAAGGGTTCCAGGCCCGCCTTGCGCGCCACGCCGTCGACCAGAATATTGGTCGAGGTGCCGATCATGGTCAGGGTACCGCCGAGGATGGTGGCGTAGGACAGTGGAATCAGCAGTTTCGACGGCAAGGTGCCGGCACGGCGTGCCAGGGAAATTGCCACTGGGGTGAGAATGGCCACCACCGGTGTGTTGTTCAGGCAGGCGGAAATGACCAGGGCGGTGACGGTCAGCCCGGTGAGTACGCGAATCGGGCTGGTACCGACCAGATCGCCCAGCCAGTTGCCCAGGGCGTCGATGCAGCCGGTGCGCTCTAGTGCCGCTGAGAGTACGAACATGCAGGCGATGGTCACTGGCGCCGAGTTGCTCAGTACGCTGAGCACTTCCCCAGGCGTCAGCAGTTGGGTAATCAGCAGCGCAGCCACGGCGATGGCCGCGACGATGTCCGGGCTCCACTTCTCGCGCACAAAGGCGTACAGCACCCAGATCAGCAGGGCACCGACAAACAGCAAGGGCAGAGGAAGAGAGTCCCAGAACATGAACATCCTTAGCGTTGAATCTCGTGTGAGGTATCGGGCACGCCAATCCAGACGGGGCGGCCACGCAAGGCGGAGAAGATAAGGGTTGCTGCTTAGAGAGTCTAAGAATGTTTGGAAAGGTTTATATGCCTTTTCGATTTAATAGATAAGGCTGTACCGACCGCTCTGCCGCGCACTGTGCCTGTGCGCTGGAGCGGTGGCGGATTAGGCTCAAGGCTTTATCGAGCAGGAGGTGATATGCGTCAGCTAGGCATTCTGGGGGGCATGAGTTGGGAGTCGACGGCCAGCTATTACCGTTTGCTCAACCAGGGTGTGCGCGAGCGACTCGGTGGTTTGCATTCGGCGCCCTTGCTGCTGCATTCAGTGGACTTTGCCGAGATTGCCGAGCTGCAGCGGCGTGACGACTGGCAGACGGCTGGGCAGATACTGGCGCAGGCGGCTCAAGGGCTTGAACGGGCGGGAGCAACGGCCCTGCTGCTGGCCACCAACACCATGCACAAGGTGGCGCCGGCCATCGAGGCGGCGGTGCAGATACCGCTGCTGCATATCGGCGATGCGGTTGGTCAGGCCCTGCAATGCCAGGGTGTGCGCCGCGCGGCCTTGCTCGGTACGCGCTTTACCATGCAGGAGGACTTCTACCGCCAGCGCCTGGCCGAGCGCTTTGCGATTGAGGTGATCACTCCGGACGCGGCGCAGATGACGGAAATCGACCGGGTGATCTTTGCCGAGCTGTGCCAGGGCCAGTTTCTGCCGCAGGCGCGGGCGTTCTATCTGGACTGTTTGCGCACGCTACAAACCCAGGGCGCCGAGGTGGCCATCCTCGGCTGCACCGAGATCGGTTTGCTGCTCGATGGCCTGGACGCCCCACTGCCGCTGCTCGACAGCACCGAGCTGCATGTAGCCATGGGGCTGGAGTGGATGTTGGGGGCTTGAGCGCTGCTCAAGACGAGCAGCTGATTTCCAAGTGCTTGCCCCATTCCGGCGGGCGCTGGGCGTAGCGTTCGAAGCCTGGCTGCTCGTCGAAGGGCCGCGATAGCACTTGATGCAGTTCGCGCACCGGGGCGTAGTCGCCTTGCTCGGCGGCCTCGATCACTTGCTGCGCCAGGTAGTTGCGCAAGATGTACTTGGGGTTGACCGCGTGCATGCGCATGCGGCGTTGCTCCGTGTCGTCACCATCGCGTGCACTGCGCGCGAGGTAGTCAGCTGCCCAGGCATCGAAACCAGCCAGGTCGGTGAAATCGTCGCGCAGACGCGCTACGGCTTGCGCGGCCGGGCTGTCGCCGAGTTCGCGGAAGAACAGGGTGTAATCCACTGCGCTGCTCTGCATCAGTTGCAGCAGGTGCTGCACCAGGGCTTCATCGCCCTCATCGGCACTGAGCAGGCCCAGGCGCTTGCGCATCAGGTCGAGGTAATGCGCCTGGTACAACGGCAGGAACAGGCCAAGCGTCTCGCGCAGCGCGTCGACATCGACCAGCGGCACCAGGGCCTGGCCGAGGGCGGCGAGGTTCCACTGCGCAATCGGCACCTGATTGCTGAACGAGTAACGGCCTGTGTCATCGGAATGGTTGCAGATGTGCTGGGCATCGAAATCATCGAGAAAGGCGTAGGGACCGTAATCGAATGTGATGCCGAGGATCGACATATTGTCGGTGTTCATCACCCCGTGACAGAAACCGTAGGCCTGCCAGTAGGCGATCATCGTGGCGTTGCGTTCGATGACTTCGCGGAACATTGCCAGATACGGCTGTTCCTGCTGCAAACAGTCGGCGTAGTGGCAGTGCAGCACATGCTCGGCCAGCTGTTTGAGTTGCTCATGTTGCTGGGTGTAATAGAAGTACTCGAAGTGACCGAAGCGGATATGGCTGGGCGCCAGGCGCAGTACCATCGCCGCGCGTTCTTGTTTCTCCCGCCAGACCGGCGTGCTGGAGCCGGTCACGCACAACGCCCGCGAGCTGGGGATGCCGAGGGCGTGCAGGTGTTCACTGGCGAGAAACTCGCGGATCGATGAACGGAGTACGGCGCGGCCGTCGCCCATGCGCGAGTAGGGCGTTTGTCCGGCGCCTTTGAGGTGCAGGTCCCAGTACTCGCCGGCGTCGTTGATGACCTCACCCAGCAGCAGGCCACGGCCATCGCCCAGGCGCGGGTTGTAGCCGCCGAACTGATGCCCGGAATAGACCATGGCGCGTGGCTCGGCGGTGCTCCACAGCTTGTGCCCGGCGAAGATCTGCGCAAACACCTCGCTCTCGGCTTCACTCGGGTCCAGATCCAGCAAGGCCATGGCGGCCGGGCTGGCAACGACCAGGCGCGGCTCGGCAATCGGCTCGGGCAGTACGTGGGTGGAAAATACGTCGCCGAGGCGGGCAAAACGGTTGTCGAACTGCAGCTCGATAAGCGGCTTCACGGTCAGGCTCCAGCCGGGCACATACGGCCCGGCAGTGATGAGGTGGCAGCCCGCGCTGGCGGGCCTGGCGGCAAGCTACTGCGGGTCGATTGCAGGTGTCGGTGGTGGTAATTGTCCCTGCTGCGCATCGGCGGCCGCCGTGGCGGCCACCATTTGTCCGGTGGTCAGGTTGAGTTCCTGGCCGTGCAGGTTCTTGATCATCACCTCGACCTGGTTAAAGGCCATTTCCACGTTGTGCTCACGGAAGCTCAGGGCAATGCGCGTGAGGATTTCGTCGGTGGCGGCGTTGCGGTCGCCCAGCTCGCGCACATGGAAGCGCAGCTCGTAGTCGAAGGTACTGGCGCTGATGGTCAGGAAGAACAGCAGCGGCGCCGGATCGCGCAGTACCCGCGGGTTTTCCTCGGCGGCCTGCATCATCAGCTTGCGCGCCAGCGGCAGGTCGGTTTCGTAGGCTACGCCGATCTTCACGATGACCCGGGTAACCGTGTCGTTGAGCGACCAGTTGATCAGCTGGTCGGTGACGAAGGTCTTGTTCGGTACGATGATTTCTTTGCGGTCGAAATCGGTGATGGTGGTGGCGCGAATGCGGATCTTGCTCACGGTGCCGGACAGGTTGCCGATGGTCACCACGTCGCCGATGCGCACCGGGCGTTCGAACAGGATGATCAGGCCGGAAATAAAGTTGGCGAAGATTTCCTGCAAGCCGAAGCCCAGGCCCACCGACAGTGCGGCGACCAGCCATTGCAACTTGTCCCAGCTGACGCCGAGGGTCGACAGGGTGGTAACAAAGCCGATGGCTACGATCAGGTAGGACAGCAGGGTGGTGGTGGCGTAGGCGCTGCCTTGGGCCAGGTTCAGCCTGGAGAGCACCAGTACTTCGAGCAAGCCGGGCAGGTTGCGCCCCAGGGCGATGGTGATGCCGACGATGATCAGTGCGCCGAGCACATCGCTGAGGCTGATCGGCACCAGAGTGGCGGCATCACCGCTGCCGCTGCTGTATTGGTAGAGGGCGATGTTGTCGAGGTAGGCAAACACCGAGATCAGGTCCGCCCAGACCCAGTACAAGCCCGCGATAAAGGTGCCGAGCAGGGCCAGGCGAATTAGGCGCAGCGACTGCTGGTTGACCTGTTCGATATCCAGGGTCGGTTCTTCGACCACGGTTTCCGTGCCTTCGCCGCTGTCCTTGCTCTGTGCCTGGCGTTTGGCCGTGGCGCGCTGGTAGGCCAGGCGACGTGCTGCCACGCCCAGGCCGCGCACGAAGGTGGCCTCGATGACCAGCCAGATCACCAGCAGATACAGGGTGTTGATCAGACGGTCGCTGAGTTTCAGTGCGGTGTAGTAGTAGCCGAGGCCGACCGCGATGATCAGCGCCAATGGCAGCAGGCTCAGGCCGATGCCGATCAGCATGCGGAAGGCTGAGGCATGCTCGCGTGCCGGGCCAGTGAGTAGCAGTTTGTGCAGCAGCCAGACCATCAGTGCGTAGCAGGTCAGCACCACGGTCAGGCCGATCACGTCATCGCCCAGGCCGGCCGGTTGGTGTTTGGCCACCGTGACCACGGCGACCATGGCCATGACTACCAGACCCAGACGGCGTACCTGGCGATGCAGGAAGGCCACCTGTGAGCGGCCCCAGCGGAAGTGCAGCTCGGCCACGCCGCCATCGGCGAGGATGCGGTACAGGGTGTAGAACACCAGCCAGGCCTGGGCCATCTGGAATAGCGCCTCACCCAGGTTGGCGTTCTGTCCGCGGGCATCCATTTGCAGGGCGAAGCCGCACAGCGCCAGAAACAGCGTGCCCGGCAGGGCCAGCAATACGTTGAGCATGATCGCCATCGGCGTGTGCAACTGGCTGTCGCGTTTGAAGTGGCCGATGTCTTGATGCAGTTCTGCGAGCTTGCGGTACAGGTAGCCGCGGCGCCACAGCAACAGCGCAATCAGCAGCAGCAGGGGCAGGAACAGCAGTGGCCGCTCGGTCAGGCCTGCACCCAGCTGACGCAGGTTGGAGCCCCAGGGCAGTTCAGCAATCTGCCGTTCGAGCAGGCGCGGCACGGACTTGATCCACTCCAGATCCAGCGGTTTGTTGCTGGGGATCCAGAACATCTGCTCGTCGAGGGTGGCGCGCAGCGTTTCTGCGGTGGTTTTCAGCTGCTTCTGATTCAGCTGCAGGGTGATCGACTCATTGAGCAGGGCGTTCAGCTCACGGTTAAGGCGGTCGATCAGCTCGCGGCGGGTATCGGCGATGGCCAGCAGGTCGGTGCGCAGGGCCTGGTTGCCGGCCTCGTTAGGCTGGGCGCTGAGCAGGTTGTCGACATACACGCTGGGGTTGTTGATGGCTTCGCGCTGCTGATTGAGCTCGAACTGGTACAGGCGCAGGTCGGCGATCTGATCGGGCAGGTTGCTGTCGATCTTCAGTGTCGGCAGGGCTTGCTGCTGCTTATAGAGGATGCGCGAGAGCAGCAGGCTGCCTTGCAGCACGCTGATCTGTTCTTCCAGGGCCTGGTCGCTCTGGCTCAGGCTGTCGAGCTGCTGTTTGGTCTGCAGATTCAGGCGGGTCAGTTCATTGAGCCGATCGGTGGCGCGCAGCAGGTAATCGGAGAGCTTCAGGTTGATTGCGCTTTCCTGTGCCAGCAGGCTGTCGGTGCCGGCCTTTTCGACCTCGCGTGACTGTTCGGCCAGGGTTTGTTCGGAGAGGTCGCGGCGCTTTTCATTGATCAGGTTCTGCAGGTCGAGCAGTTCCTGTTCTAGGCGTTTGATGCGCTCTTCCAGCAGGCTGCGACGACTGTTACCGAGGTCCTGCAGCAGGCTGTTGCCGGCCAGTTCCTGGCGGCGCAGCTGTGTTTGCGCATCAAGCTTGGCCAGTTCGGCATTCAGCTGGTTACGCCGCTCGTTGCTCAGCGGTTTGCTGGCATCGCGGCCGCTTTTCAGGATGCTGTTGATTTCCTGGCTGCGGGTCTGGTTGCCGCTGATTTCTGCCTGGGCGCGTTCCGGGCGAGTCTGCGCAGTGATCACCAGGCTGTTGGCCTCGATGATCTGCTTCTGCCACTCGTTGAGTTGTGCGTTGCGATCGGCGAGCAATTGCTCGAGCTGCGGCAGTGTGCTTTTGCCGTAGCGCAGATTGACCTGGGTGGGCGTGCTGTTTTTCAGTCGCTCGTAATCGCGCTGCGCCTCGCCAATCAGGCGTGGGGCTTGCTGCAGCTGTTTCTCAAGGTCGGCGCGGCGCTGCTCGCTGTCGGCTTTTTCATCCAGCAGCGCCAGGGTTTTCTCCAGGGTCTGCTTGACGGCCAGCTGCTCGGCTTCCGGCAGCTTGCGGTCGGCCAGGTTGTCCAGGCTGCTTTGTACGTCAGCCCGGCTGGGAGGCTCGGCAGCCTGGAGCAGCGGGGCGCTCAGGCACAGCCCGAGCAGTGCGACGGCAAGATAAGTGCGAAGAGAGGGCATAGTGACGATCGTTGGCTCGAAAAGAGGCTGAGTTTAACAGGCGCCAGGTTAAGCGCCTGTGCCGCATATAACGGCTTTTGGGCGCTAGATTACGCTCTTGTGCTGCGCTTTTTTACGCAACAGCGCTGGCGCGTAACCCGGCGCTTAAAGGAAGAGCCCAGGGCCTGGGCGACTGCCTTCGGGGAATCTGACGCCGACCTTGCGGATCTTGTTCCCTTCCATGGCGGCCACTGTCCAGGTGAGGCCTTGCCATTCCACCTGGTCGCCGATAACTGGCGAGCCGCCAATCTTGTGCGCGATAAAGCGGCCCAGGTGCAGCTGGCCTTCGGCTCCTTGCAGTTGCAGGCCGTAGAGTGCGGCGATGGCGGCCAGTTCGGCATCGCCTTCCAGTACGAAGTCACCGAAGAAGCGCAGGTCCTGGCCGCGGGTGGGCGCCTGGCTGAACAGTTTGCCGAGGGCGGGCAGGTCATGTTCGTGGCCAACCACGCAGAGCAGGTCGCCGGCATCCAGAGTCGTGCTGCCGGAGGGGTGCAGCAGTTCCTTGCCCCGGAACAGCGCGGCGATACGCGTGCCTTCGGGCATCTTCAGTTCGCGCAAAGGCGCGCCGATGCACCATTTTTCCGCACCGAGGCGGTAGATAAACAGCTCCCACTGGCTGGTCGGGTGCACGTCCAGGCCAGCGCGCGATACCGGTGCGGGCTCTGGTGGGACGGTCACGCGCAGCAACTTGGCGGCAAACGGCAGGCTGGTGCCCTGCAACAGCAGCGAAACCAGCACGATAAAGAACGCCACGTTGAAGAACAGCTGGGCATTCGGCAGGCCGGCCATAAGTGGGAACACCGCCAGGATAATGGGCACCGCACCGCGCAGGCCGACCCAGGCGATAAAGGCGCGTTCGCGGTCATGGAAGGCCTTGAAGGGCAGCAGGCCGATAAAGATCGACAGTGGGCGGGCGAACAGAATCATCCACAGCGCCAGGCCCAGAGCCGGCAAGGCAATCGGCAGCAGCTCGTGCGGGGTGACCAGCAGACCGAGAACCAAGAACATACCGATCTGCGCCAGCCAGGTCAGGCCGTCGAGCATATGCAGGATGCCGTGGCGCGAGCGAATCGGCCGGTTGCCGAGCAGCAGGCCGCACAGATAGATCGACAGAATGCCGCTTCCACCGACGGCGGTGGTGATGGCGAAAATGATCAAACCGCCGCTGACTACCAGCAGCGGATACAGGCCGTTGGCCAGTTCCATGCGGTTGATCAGGTTGAGCAGCAGCCAGCCGCCACCGAGGCCGAACAGCGCGCCGATGCCGAACTGCTGCAGCAACTGCACCAGCAAGCCCCAGCTCAGGCCGTCCTGACCGCTGGCGAGCATGGCGATCAAGGTGACGGTGAGGAACACCGCCATCGGGTCGTTGCTGCCGGACTCGATTTCCAGGGTGGCGCTAACCCGTTCGTTCAGGCCGCGCCCGCCGAGCAGGCTGAATACCGCAGCGGCATCGGTGGAGCCGACGATGGCGCCGATCAGCAGGCCTTCCATCCAGCTCAGGTCGAACAGCCAGGCCGCTGCTACGCCGGTCAAACCCGCAGTGATCAATACACCAACGGTGGCCAATGAGAGGGACGGCCACAGGGCGACGCGAAAGCTGGAGACCCGCGTTCGCATACCACCATCGAGCAAGATGATGGCTAACGCCAGGTTGCCGACCAGATAGGCCAGTGGGTAGTTGTTGAAGACAATGCCGCCAGGGCCATCGGTGCCGGCGAGCATACCGACAGCGAGAAAGATCACCAGAATCGGGATACCGAAGCGCGAGCCGAATGCACTGACCAGGATGCTCATTGCGACCAGAACGCCACCGATCAAAAACAGATTATTGATGGTGCTGGCATCCAAGGCGCGTACTCCGTGCGGGTTGGTGAGCGTGCCACTATGCATGGCGCGTGCCAGAGATTCTAACCGCTGCCTTCACACCGCGCTCAAAAAAAACGCCCCGCGTTCAGCGGGGCGTCAGTTTCAACAGCGCTTCGCTGGGTTCAGAACCAGGCGTCCTGCATGCCCAGGCAGGTGTCGTCGCGGGCTTCGAGAATCGCCAGGTCGTGGTGGCAGCTCGGTACTTCCCAGGTCAGGAAGTAACGCGCGGCCTGCAGCTTGCCCTGGTAGAAGTCGACATCGCTGGGATTGCCTTTCGCCAAGCCTTCCTCTGCGCGGATTGCCTGTTCCAGCCAGCGCCAGCCGATCACGGTATGGCCGAACACCTTCAGGTACAGCGCTGAGTTGGCCAGGCCTTCGTTGACCTTGCCGCTCATCAGGTCGCCCAGCAGCGCCAGGGTCACGGTTTGCAAGCGTGCCAGCAGTTGCTCAAGAGGCTGGCGCAGTGCGGTCAGCGAGGCGTGGGCTTCGGCGCGTTGGCAGGTACCGTGGATCAGCTTGAGCAATTGCTTGAGCGCCGCGCCGCCGTTCATCGAGACCTTGCGGCCGAGCAGGTCGAGGGACTGGATGCCGTGGGTGCCTTCGTGGATCGGGTTGAGGCGGTTGTCGCGGTAGTACTGCTCCACCGGGTAATCGCGGGTGTAGCCGTGACCGCCGAGAATCTGGATGGCCAGCTCGTTGGCTTTGAGGCAGAACTCCGACGGCCAGGATTTAACGATTGGGGTGAGCAAGTCGAGCAGCTCCAGGGCGATGCGCCGTTCTTCCTCGGTCTCCAGGGTTAGGGTGTCGTCGAACAGCCGCGCGGCGTACAGACCGAGGTCGAAGGAACCTTCCACGTAGGCTTTCTGGGTCAGCAGCATGCGGCGCACGTCAGCGTGCTCGATGATCGCCACCTGGCTGGAGGTCGGGTCCTTGCCATCGGGCAAGCGGCCTTGCGGGCGCTGGCGGGCATAGTCCAGCGAGTACAGGTAGCCGGCGTAGCCGAGCATCACCGCGCCCATGCCGACGCCAATGCGCGCTTCGTTCATCATCTGGAACATGTAGCTCAGGCCATGGTGCGGTTTGCCCACCAGGTAGCCGACGCAATCGCCGTTATCACCGAAGTTCAGCGCGGTGGAGGTGGTGCCGCGCCAGCCCATCTTGTGGAACAGCCCGGCCAGGACCACGTCGTTGCGCTTGCCCAGGCTGCCGTCATCATTGACCAGAAACTTCGGCACGATAAACAGGCTGATGCCTTTAACGCCCGCCGGGGCATCCGGCAGCTTGGCCAGCACCATGTGCACGATGTTTTCCGACAGCGGATGGTCGCCGCCGGAGATAAAGATCTTGTTGCCCTTGAGCCGGTACGTGCCGTCTTCGGCTGGTTCGGCGCGGGTGCGGATGTCCGACAGCGAGGAGCCGGCATGGGGCTCGGTCAAGGCCATGGTGCCGAAGAAGCGGCCGTCGATCATCGGCTGCAGAAAGCGCTGCTTCTGCTCAGTCGTGCCGAAGTTCTCGATCAGGTTGGCCGCGCCCATGGTCAGGAACGGGTACGAAGTGGTCGCCGCGTTGGCCGACTGGAAGTGGGCGAAGCAGGCCTGCGACAACAGGTTGGGCAGCTGCATGCCGCCGACTTCGAATTCGCGGGTGGCGTTGAGGAAGCCGGCCTCGAGGAAGGCATCCACCGCCGGTTTCACTTCGGGGATCAGCACCGCAGCGCCGTCGACATACTCCGGCTCGTGTTCGTCATTTTTGCGGTTGTGCGGGGCGAACAGGTTTTCCGCGATGCTGCGGGCGGTGTCGATGGCCGCGTCAAAGGTTTCGCGGCTGTGTTCAGCGAAACGCTCACGCTGGGTCAGGCCTTCGGCGTCCAGCACTTCATACAGCTCAAAGGCCAGGTTGCGGGAACTGAGCAGGGACTCGGACATGGGTGTACCTCCGGTTGCGATGAGCCGAGTCTAAGCAGCTGCACGTGCGGCTCCCAGCACTATTAATAAGCGTGATAACGGGGCGTTGGGCCGGAGCGGTCGGGTAGGGTGGGTGACGCTTTATCCATCCAGCAGATCGCCAAGGTGGATGAAAAGACGTCATCCACCCCGACGGGGCTGTGCAGCAAAGGGCGTGCTTATTGGACAAAGCCCTGCGCCAGCTCGCGGGTTAGCTCAGCGGCGCCGATATTCTTGCAGCCGCTGACATTCTGCCCCGCCCAGAGCGGAGAGAAATCACCGCTGCCCAGGCTTTCAGCTTTGCTGCGCAAAGGCGCAATGGCGGCCGTCGCCAGTGGGAAGGCGGGTGCCAGCGGGCTGATTGGGCCCAACTCGCGCATCACCCGGTTGACGATGCCCCGCGCCGGGCGGCCGCTGAACAAGTTGGTCAGGGCCGTGTGCTGTGCAGCCGGGCTGTGCAGGGCGGCGCGGTGAATGGCGCTGGTGCTGGCTTCATCACAGCACAGGTACGCGGTGCCGATCTGCACCCCCGCCGCGCCAAGCGCCATGGCCGCGCGCACGCCTTGGGCATCGGCGATGCCGCCAGCGGCAATCACCGGCACGCGCACCGCCTGGACGATCTGCGGCAGCAGGGCGAAGGTGCCGAGCTGGCTGCTCAGCTCATCGCTGAGGAACATGCCGCGATGGCCGCCGGCTTCCAGCCCCTGGGCGATGATCGCATCTGCGCCAGTGGCTTCGAGCCACAACGCCTCTTCAACCGTAGTCGCCGAGCTGAGCACCTTGGCCCCGCACGCTTTTACGCGCGCCAACAGCTCAGCCGAGGGCAGGCCAAAGTGAAAGCTCACCACGGCCGGCCGGAATTCATCGAGCAGATCGGCCATCTCGGCACTGAACGGCAGGCGGCCGGGACCGCTGGCAATCGTCGCGGGATCAATGCCGACCTCGCGGTAATACGGACTCAGCGCCTCACGCCAGGCGGCTTCGCGTGTGTCGTCGGCTGTTGGCGGTGTGTGGCAAAAGAAATTCAGGTTATAGGGCCTGCGCGTCTTCTCGCTGAGCGCCTGCAGCTCCTTGCGCAGGCCGGCCGCATCAAGCATGGCGCAGGGCAGCGAACCCAGCGCGCCGGCGTTGGATACGGCAGCGGCTAAACCATGCAGCTGCATGCCAGCCATGGGGGCCTGGATCAGTGGTAGCTCAATGCCCAATAGGTCTCGCAATGACATGTGGGTTCTCTTTTGCCGGATGGATCAGTGGCCACCGTACTGATCCATCCGGCGCCTGGCAAACTGGTAAACTGCCCGGCCACAGGAGTCCGCCCAATGAACTACCGCCACGCCTTCCATGCCGGCAACCATGCCGATGTGCTGAAACACTATGTCCTCACTCGCCTGATTGCCCTGCTGTCACGCAAGGAGGCGCCGTTCGCCTACCTCGACAGCCATGCGGGTATCGGTCTGTATGACCTGCGCGGCGATCAAGCCAGCCGCACGGGTGAGTGGCTGGAAGGTATCGCCCGGCTGTGGCAGGCCACCGATGTACCGGACCCGCTGCTGGATTATCTGGAGGTGATTCGGGCGATGAACCCGGATGGCGAGCTGCGTCATTACCCCGGCTCGCCGGAGCTGGCGCGCCTGCTGACCCGCGAGCAAGACCGCTTGCACTTGAACGAGAAGCACCCGGAAGACGGTCGTCTGCTCAAGGAAAACATGCACGGCGATCGCCGCGTGGCCGTGCACCTGGGTGAGGGTTGGTATGTGCCACGCGCCCTGCTGCCAACCCGCGAGAAGCGCGCCCTGCTGTTGATTGATCCGCCGTTCGAGCAGGTCGATGAGATGGAGCGCTGCGCCCAATCCCTGAGCGAAGCCATCGGCCGTATGCGTCAGGCGGTGGTGGCGATCTGGTACCCGATCAAGGACCTGCGCCAGTTGCGGCGTTTCTACAGCGACCTGCAAAAGAGCAAGGCACCCAAGCTGCTGCGCGTCGAGCTCTACGTACACCCCACCGACGAAGCAGCGCGCTTGAATGGCTCCGGCCTGGTGATCAGCAATCCGCCATGGGGTTTGGAAGACGAACTCAAGCAGATCCTGCCATGGCTCGCTCAGCTGCTCGGGCAAAGCCAGGGCGGCTGGCGCCTGGATTGGCTGATTGAGGAAGGCAGCGCGGGCTAGCGACCTTTGCTCGGTTCAACAAAGTAGCTCAGCTGCTGGCGCGGGTTGAGGTACTCCAGCGCTTCGCGCGGCAGCTGCGCCGGGCGCAGGCTGCTGGCGATGCCGAGGCGTGTTTCCTGTTCCAGGTCGATGATCAGCGCCTCGTTTTTGGGCACTTCGGCATCGTAGACCACCAGCGTCGGTTTCAGCGGCAGGCTCGGGTTCATGCCCAAGACCAGGCCGTAACGCTGGTCATCCAGCTGCACCAGGCAGCCCGGCGGATACACCCCCATGCAGCGGATAAAGGCTTTCAGCGCCACCGCGTCGAAGCGCGCATTGTATTGCTTGAACATCAACGCCAGCGCTTCGTGTGGGCTCAGGCCATCACGCGGGTTGAGCGGGTTGCACAGGTTGTCGAACTGGTTGGTGATGCACACCAGACGGCTTAGTCGGCCGATGGCCGCTTCACGCAGCTGACGCGGGTAACCGCTGCCGTCGCAGTATTCATGGTGCTCGTTGATGACGCGCAGCACTTCATCATCCAGCATCAGCTTGTGGCCCATGCGCAGGCCAAATTCACAGTGCAGCTGCAGTAGCTGCTGTTCCGGACGTGTCAGCGGCTCACTTTTCAGCAGGACCTTGCTGGGCACCTCCAGTTTGCCGACATCGTGCAGCAGCGCCCCCATGCCGAGGACATGACAGTCCTCGCTGTCCAGGCCGAGTTGGCGACCCAGCATCAGGCTCAGCACCGTGACGTTCAGGGAGTGCAGGTAATTGTCTTCGGCTGCCTTGCTGTTGATGGTGTGCAGCACTGCGCCGCTGCCACCTAGCAGCGTATCAACCATCGCGCCCACCACCTCGCCAGCCTGTTTGCAGGCTTCTTCTGGACGGCTGCGCAGCGTCTGGTTGAGGGTTTTGACCTGTTGGCTGGCCTGAACGAATTTGCGATCCACTTCGGCCAGGCGTTTGCGCAGGGCCTTGAGTTTTTCCGCACGGGCCAGGCTGGCCTGCTGCTGTGGCGAGGGCGGTGTGACCGGTACTGGGGTGACGACCGTTGCTGTGGGTTCGGTCGCGCTCAGGGGCTCACAATCACTGCGCTCGGGGTCATAGCGCAGGCGTGCAACCCCCAAGGCGCGCAGGGCCTTGATCTGGTTTTCATCCTTGATCTTGAAGTTGCTGAAGGCAAAGTTATGTTCCCACCAGGCCAGTTCAAGCTGGATATACAGGCCGACACACAGCTGGTCGGGGGATATGTAGGCTGAGGGTGCGGGCATGCGGGTGTCGAGGATGATGGCTAATGGCTTGCAGTCTAGCGGTTTGCCTACCTCGTGGCAGCAGGCGACAGCGGCTTCTGCACTATTTACCGGGTGGCGTGCCGGCTGGCGTTGTGTCCTGCAGCGCGTGCTCGACTTCCTCTGCCCATTGCAGCCAGGACTGTTCACCCAGAATGCCGCGCCGCAGCGTGAGGTAAGGCATGCGCAGAGCGTGGCGCTGCTCGGCGGGTAAGCCGTGGTAGTCGCGCTCAATGCTCAACAGGCTATCCAGCGTTTTGCGGTGCACGGCGATATGCCGCTGCATTTCTTCACGCAGGTTGTCGGGTGAGGTGTGTGCGCCGGCATACAGCTTCACCAGCAGCGCATCGTTGATGGTATTCGGCTGCACTGGCTCGCCGAGCCAGCGCAGCAGTTCGGCATGGCCGGCTGGGGTCAGGCGGTAGTTCTTTTTGTCCGGACGGGTATCTTGTGTTTGTGCTTCAAACGCCAGCCAGCCGGCTTCGCTGAGCTTTTTCAGCTCCAGGTACACCTGCTGGTGTTTGGCGTTCCAGAAGTAACCCAGGCCATCCTTGAAGCGCTTGAACAGGTCGTAACCGCTGCCGGGCTCGCTTTCGAGCAGAATCAAAATTGCGTGCTTGAGTGACATGGGCGGACTTTAACGGCTGCTGCCTGAGATGCGCCGCAGTATACGGGATATGCAAAAAGTTGCATGGGTGGTGAATGCTTGCCTATTATGCAAAAACTTGCATAACAAAAATAACCACGGAGCTGCCCATGAAACGCACAGGAACCCGCTTTCGTTCGCGTCTGGCGCGCAATGATTACGACGCCATCATCATCGGCTCCGGCATCGGCGGCCTGACCACGGCCGCGCTGCTGGCCAAGCTCGGTAAGCGCGTGTGTGTGCTGGAGCAGCATTACACTGCCGGCGGCTACACCCACAGCTATGAGCGCGAAGGCTATGAGTGGGACGTGGGCGTGCATTACATCGGCGAGGTGCACAAACCCTGGTCGATGATCCGTCGGGTGTTCGATGTGATCAGCGACGGCCACCTCGAATGGGCGCCAATGGACGCCCATTACGACCGCATCGTGATGGGCGAACAGACCTATGACTACGTGGCCGGGCGTGATGAATTCAAAGCGGAGATGGCGCGCCATTTCCCCGGCGAGGCCGCAGTGCTCGACCGCTATGTCGATCTGCTCAGCGAGGTCAGTGCCAAGGTGCCGCGCTTTTTTGCGGGTCAGGCGCTGCCGCGCTCACTGGGTATGCTCTACGGCAAATTGCGCCGTCTGTGGCTGCCGGATTACTTCTTCAAAACCACCCGTGAAGTGCTTGAAGGTCTGACCGACAATCAGGAGTTGATCGGCGTGCTGACCGCGCAGTGGGGTGATTACGGCCTGCCGCCGGCCGAAGCCGCCTTTGTGATGCACGCTATGGTCGCCAAGCACTACATCACCGGCGGCAACTATCCGGTGGGCGGCGCGACAAAGATTTCCGAGACCATCATCCCGGTGATCGAGGCGGCAGGCGGTCATGTATTCACCTATGCCGGGGTCGACAAGATCCTGGTCGAAAAGGGCCGTGCGGTCGGTGTGCGTTTGCAGAAAGACGGCGTCGAGATTCGCGCGCCGCAGATCGTCAGCTGCGCCGGCCTGGTGCCGACCTATACCCGTCTGCTCGAACCGCAAGTTGCGAGCGACCATGGCCTGCTGGAGCAACTGCCCAAGGTCAAACTGTCGGCCGCCACCCTGTGCCTGTACGCCGGGTTTAAGGGTAGCGCCGCCGAGTTGAAGCTGCCGAAGACCAACTACTGGGTCTACCCGAGTCATGATCACGACCACAACGTCAGCAGCTTTATGGCCGGACAGAATCCGGCGATGCCGCTGATCTACATCAGCTTCCCCTCGGCCAAAGACCCGGCCTGGGATGCGCATTACCCGAACAAGGCCACGGTGGAGATCGTCGCGCCGACCCAGCCGCAGTGGTTCGCCCAGTGGAAGGGCACCACCTGGGGCAAGCGCGGTGCCGAGTACGAGGCGTTCAAGGCCGAGTTGACTGCGCAGCTGCTGGAAACCCTCTACCAGCATCAGCCGCAACTGCGCGGTGCGTTGGATTTCTGCGAGCTGGGCACGCCGCTGTCCACGGAGTGGTACCAGTGGAACGAACAGGGTGAAATCTACGGGATTGATCACACGGTCGCGCGTTTCGAGCAGCACTGGATTCACACCCAGACGCCGATCAAGGGCCTGTACCTGACCGGGGCGGATACGGTGACGGCTGGCGTGGGCGGCGCGTTGATGGCCGGGGTCATGACCGCCTCGCGGATGCTCGGCTGGCGCGGTTACAGGGTGGGCAAGTTGTTGAAAAGCTGGAAGGCACAAGCGCCTACCGCCGCCAGTGCGACGGCGGATGCAGCGGGCTAAACCACGACGTCGACGCTATTGCCCAGATTGGGCGGGTTGCTCGGCAGGCTGGCTGGCGTGGCGGCCTCAATCAGGCCACCGATGTTGGCGGCCTGCAGTTCCAGGGTCTTGCGCAGTAACAGCAGCGAGGCCATGGCGGAGGCTTGAGCCGAGGCCTGGGACGCCACCTGGTTGGTCAGGCTGCTGAGTTCCATGGGGGTTCCTTCTGCGTCAGGTGTCTTCAGTCTGGCAGGCAAGTGCCCGTGCCACCCAGGCCGCAATAGCCGCCGGGATTCTTCGCCAGGTACTGCTGGTGATAGGCCTCAGCGTAGTAGAACGGTGGCGCCTCGCGTACTTCGGTGGTGATAGCGCCGTAACCATTTTTGCTTAATTCTGCCTGGAATTTGGCCTGGCTGCTTTGCGCTGCGGCCAGTTGTTCGGCGCCGTAGCAGTAGATCGCCGAACGGTACTGGCTGCCCGTGTCGTTACCCTGGCGCATGCCTTGGGTCGGGTTGTGCGCCTCCCAGAACACTTTCAGCAATGCGGCGTAGCTGGTGACCTGCGGATCGAATACCACCAGCACGACTTCGGTATGGCCGGTCAGGCCTGAGCAGGTTTCGTCATAGGTTGGGTTCGGCGTATGGCCGCCGGCATAGCCGACCGCCGTGCTCCACACACCCGGCTGCTGCCAGAAGCGCCGTTCCGCGCCCCAGAAGCAGCCCATGGCGAATACCGCTTGCTCAAGGCCATCAGGAAATGGCCCCTGCAGCGCATTGCCATTGACGAAATGCGCAGTCGGCACCTTCATCGCGTCTGTCCGGCCCGGCAGGGCCTGTTCGGCGGTGGGCAGTTCGAGTTTGTGGGCGAGAATTTGCGAACGCAGAACCATGAGCCATTTCCTCAGCAGAAGCATGTGTGTCATAGACCGTTATAAGGCGGGCTTGTTACAGCCGGCTAGCCTTTGTTTGGATAGCGCTTAAGCCTTTCCAGCAGGTCGCGACCGGCGATGGGTTTGTCGAACAGGTAGCCTTGGCCGATGTCGCACTGCTGGCGGCGCAGAAAGTTCAGCTGTGCAGGTGTTTCAATGCCCTCGGCTACCACCTTGAGTTTCAGGTTATGTGCCATGGCGATCACCGCTGAGGTGATTTCCATGTCGTCCTGATTCTCCGGGATGTCCTTGATAAAGCTGCGATCAATCTTGATCACATCAATGGGGAATTTCTTCAGGTAGCTGAGTGAAGAATAACCGGTGCCGAAGTCGTCCATGGCCAGGGTCAGGCCCAGGCTTTTCAGGCGACTGAGCTGATGGCGGGTGTCGTCAGTGGCTTCCAGCAGCAGGCTCTCGGTCAACTCCAGTTCGAGCAGGGCCGGGTCGAGTTGTTCTTCATGCAGGATGGCGGCGATTTCACCCACCAGGTCTGGGTCGGAGAACTGTTTGGGCGACAGGTTGATGGCCATCTGCAGCGGCGCATTGCCGACGGCGATCAGTTGTTTGCTCATGCGGCACGCCTGGCGCGTGACCCATTTGCCGATGGGGATGATCAGGCCGGTTTCTTCCGCCACGCTGATAAATCTGTCCGGGCTGATCATGCCCTTGTCTGGGTGATTCCAGCGCAGCAGCGCTTCCAAGCCCAGCAGTCGACCCCGCTTCAGGCACAGCTTGGGTTGGTAGAACACCTCCAGCTCGTTCTGCATCAGCGCACGGCGCAGGTTGCTCTCTACGAACAGCTTGTCGTGCGCTTCGGCATTCAGTGCGTCAGTAAACACCTGCAGCTGATTTTTGCCGTTGGCTTTGGCTTTATGCAGCGCCAAACCGGTGTGTTTCATTAAGGTCTGCGGGTCATCACCGTGTTCGGGCGCGCAGCCCAGGCCGATGGAACCGGTGACGTTGATCAGCTGGTTGTCGACGAACAGTGGCTTGTCCAACGTCTGCAGCAGCTTTTGCGCCACCAGTTGACTGTCGGCCTGGTTGAGGTCGAGTAACACGGCAAATTCGTTGCTGGCAAAGCGGGCCAATACGTTGCTGGGGTGCAGGGTGTTACGCAAGCGGCGCGCCAGGCTGACCAGCAGTTTGTCGCCCGTCTGGTGGCCGAGGCTGTCGTTGATCCGTTTGAAGTTGTCGATATCCACCAGCAGTAGGCTGATCGGTTTGCCGGGGTGCGCGCTGAAGTGATCTTCCAGCGAGCGGATAAAGGCGTAGCGGTTGCCAAGGCCGGTGAGGTTGTCGCGAAAGGCCAGGCGCTCAATATGCTGCTGCGCCTGCTTGCTTGCCGTCACGTCTTCGTAGATGCCGATGTAGTGGGTCAGGCTGCCATCGTCGGCATAGACTTTGGACAACGACAGTTGCCCCCAGTAGGGGTCGAGATTTTTCCGGCGGCTCTTGAATTCACCCAGCCAGCTGTTCTGTTCGGCCAGACTGGAGCGGGCGTCAAACAGCAGGTCGCTGAGGTTTTCCAATGCCGGTATTTCGGACAGGCGGCGCCCCTGGACTTCGCTGGCGCTGTACAGGGTAATGGCGGTAAAGCTCGGGTTTACGTACTCCACGAGGCCATCACGGTCGAGCAAGATAAAGGCGCTTGAGCTTTGCTCGACGGCGCGTTGAAACAGGTACAACGCGTTGGTTGCAGAACGGCGTTGCTGGTTAGTCAGCACCTGAGCGTATTGATCGGCCAGTTCGCCAGCAAAGGCAATTTCGTCAGCCTGCCAAGTGCGTGGCGAGCCGCAATGTTCCAGGCACAGCACGCCCACCACTTCACCGGCGATGCGGATGCTGGCATCGAGCATCGCTGCGATACCCATGGGTTTCAGGTAGCTGTTGCTCAGCTCGCGGGTACGTGGGTCCTGGTAGGCATCATGGGCGTCCAGCGCCCGGCCGCTGTGCAACGCTTGCAGGTAGGCGGGGTAGGGGCTGGCGTCGATGTCGGGTTGCTCGACATGCCGGCCCTGATCCTGTTGATACAGGGCCACCGCTTGCAGCATGTGTTGATTGAGGTTCCAGATGCCGACGCGGCTGACCCCATACAACTCACAGGCGCTTTTACTGATCAGTTCGGCGGCTTCACGCAAGGGGTTGCTGTCGCCGTAATGATGGCGCGCGAGGGTGACGATCAACTGTTGCTGGGCTTGTGTACGTTGCTGCTGCGCCTGCAACTCGGCCTGGCTGCGCTGGTACAGCTCGAGGGTTTGTGGCGACGGAGCGCTCTGCTCGTTCATCACCAGCAGGTAGCCGCGTAGCAGGTGTCGGCCGCGTTGCTTGAAGGCTTCGCCCACCTCCATCAGCGTCAGGCTGCCGCGCGGGGTGTGTAGGCAGTACTGCACGCTGTAGTGCCGACGCTCGGCCAGCTGCTGCGCAATGTTGTCGTGGAGCTGGTGGCGAACAGCGGGTTCCATCAGGCTGGCGTAGGGCGCATCGAGCAGGGAGCAGAGCTCATGGGCCGGCAAACCGAACTGTTGTTCGCAGCCTGAATCGAGGTACAGCAGGGCCCAGCTCGCTTCATTCAAGCGCTCGAAACGCAGTAGGCCAAGGCGCGAAGGCACTGGCAACTGCGTCACAACCTCGGCCGCTAAACGACTTGCGGCATCGGGATGGCTTTTCATTCGGTGGCTGGCTTCCAGTATGCTGATCGAAGCGGTAATCGACTCACTTCATTTATAGCGTCGGGTAAGGGTGCATCATGCAATTGCGACTGACAAGAAAACTAATATCCGCAGTGCTGCTGAGCAGCTGTATGGTCACCTCGACAGCGTTCGCCGCTGAGCCTGACACGGGTTTGAGCAGTGCCGAACAGGGCAATTATCTGCTCGAATTGAAACGCCTTTATCTGACCGAGAATGACCGCCAAGCGCTGCTGGCACATTGCAATGATCTGCTTAAAACCTACGCCCTGCGCGCCGCTTATCAGGTCGGCCAGGCGCAGCGTCAGGACCTGTTGTATCAGCTGCGTCAGGGCGAGTCCGGCGAGCTGCTGCTACGTGAAGAAACCCGTGGCCAGCAGGGTACCGATATTGCCGTGCGCAACCAGCGGGTGCCGCTATTTGGCGTCGACCCTTTCGTGCGTTACGAATGCCCGAGCAGCGGCATCAGTTGCGTACTGCACAACCCCAACGACGGCAGCCCAATGCTGACCATCGTGCGCGATCACAAGGGCGCTGCCGAACTGGCCAAGGCCCTGAGTTTTCTGATCCGTAATCTGCAGAAAGGCTGATCGCCTCCCATTGTTCCACTGCTGGCTTAAATCTAAAAAAAACCCCGCCTAACAGGGCGGGGTCGAGGGTACGAGCGTGGCTGCTCGAAAGTTGATGCGTTACAGCAGCATGGTGCGGATGTCCGCCAGTACGTCACCCAGGCGCTTGGTGAAGCGCGCCGCAGCGGCGCCGTTGATCACCCGGTGGTCGTAGGACAGCGACAGCGGCAGCATCAGCTTGGGCTGGAAGGCTTTGCCATCCCAGACCGGCTGGATGGTGGCCTTGCTGACACCGAGAATCGCCACTTCCGGCGCGTTGACGATCGGCGTAAAACCGGTGCCGCCAATATGCCCGAGGCTGGAGATGGTGAAGCAGGCGCCCTGCATATCGTCGGCTGACAGCTTCTTGGTGCGGGCCTTTTCCGCCAGCACGGCGGCTTCGGCGGCGAGCTGCAGCAGGCTCTTCTGATCGACGTTCTTGATCACCGGTACCAGCAGGCCATCCGGGGTGTCGACGGCAAAGCCGATGTGCACGTATTTCTTGCGGATGATCGCTTTGCCGCTCGGCGCCAGCGAGCTGTTGAAGTCCGGCAGTTCCTTGAGCAGGAAGGCGCAGGCCTTGAGCAGCAGCGGCAGCACGGTGAGTTTGACCCCAGCCTTTTCTGCCACGGCTTTCTGCGCGACGCGGAAGGCTTCCAGCTCGGTGATATCAGCCGAATCGAATTGGGTCACGTGCGGTACGTTGAGCCAGCTGCGATGCAGGTTGTTGGCGCCGACCTGCATCAGGCGGGTCATCGCCACTTCTTCGATTTCACCAAACTTGCTGAAGTCCACCACCGGGATCGGCGGGATACCGGCACCACCGGTTGCGCCAGCGGCTGGGGCTTCCTTGGCCTTCTGCATCATGGTTTTGACGTAAGCCTGCACATCCTCTTTGAGCACACGGCCTTTCGGCCCGGTGCCCGGTACGGCGGACAGCTCGACGCCGAACTCGCGTGCCAGCTGACGCACAGCCGGGCCCGCATGCACCTTGGCGCCGTCACGCTTGGGGGCAGCGGCAACGCTGGCGGCAGCGGCTGCCAGCGAGGCAATTGCGCTGACTTCGGCGGCGACCGCCGGGTGCGCGCCTTCTGGCACCTTGTGCACATCACTGGCGTGTGCAACGGCGGGTGCAGTGGCCGGTGCTGGCGCTGCGGCTGCTGCTGGAGCCGCAGCGGCGCCGGCCACTTTCAGCTTGAGGATGAAATCACCGGTGCCGACTTCGTCTTCCAGTTTGACGCTGATGCTTTCCACCACGCCGGCAGCCGGCGAGGGGATTTCCATGCTG
Source organism: Pseudomonas sp. 9AZ (assembly GCF_902506525.1). Lineage (NCBI taxonomy): Bacteria > Pseudomonadati > Pseudomonadota > Gammaproteobacteria > Pseudomonadales > Pseudomonadaceae > Pseudomonas > Pseudomonas sp. 9AZ. The sequence goes on along the minus strand of NZ_LR733840.1, from coordinate 1,340,252 downwards.
GCCTTGTCCGACTCCAGGGTGATCAGCGACTGATCGGCTTCGACGCTATCGCCGACCTTGATCAGAATCTCGATGACCTTGGCTTTGCCGTCCGAGCCGATGTCCGGCACATGCACGTCCTGCACGCTGCTGCTGGCCTGCGCGACTGGCGCAGGTGCAGCAGCTGCTTTAGGTGCTTCTGCCGGTGCTGCGGTCGGCGCCGCGGGTGCTGTTTCGGCAGCGCCTTCGGCTTCCAGCTCAAACAGTTCGTCGCCTTCTTTCAGGCGGTCGCCCAGCTTTACTTTCAGACTTTTCACCACGCCGCCTTTCGGCGCGGGGATTTCCATGCTGGCCTTGTCCGACTCCAGGGTCAGCACGCTCTGATCGGCTTCGATGCGATCACCGACCTTGACCATCAGTTCGATTACTTCACCCTCACCACCACCGATGTCGGGTACGCGAATCAATTCACTCATCGTTTCGCTCCTTAGCAGTCCAGTGGGTTGAGTTTTTCCGGGTTGATGCCGAACTTGACGATGGCCTCGGCCACCACCTTCGGTTCGATATCACCACGGTCGGCGAGTGCTTCCAGGGCAGCCAGAACAACCCAGTTGCGGTCCACTTCGAAGAAGTGGCGCAGCTTCTTGCGGCTGTCGCTGCGGCCGAAGCCGTCGGTGCCCAGCACCTTGAATTCCTTGCTCGGCACCCACTGGCGAATCTGTTCGGCGAACAGCTTCATATAGTCGGTGGAGGCAATCACCGGGCCTTTGCGGCCGCTCAGGCACTCTTCCACGTAGGTCTGCTTGGGCTTCTGGCCCGGGTGCAAGCGGTTGCTGCGTTCCACGGCCAGGCCGTCACGGCGCAGTTCGTTGAAGCTGGTAACGCTCCATACATCTGCAGCGACGTTGAACTCGTCACGCAGGATCTTCGCCGCTTCGCGTACTTCACGCAGGATGGTGCCGGAGCCGAGGAGCTGCACGTGGTGCGCGGCTTCCTTCTTGTCCTCTTCGAGCAGGTACATGCCCTTGATGATGCCGTCCTCGATACCCGCCGGCATCGCCGGCTGCTGGTAGGACTCGTTCATCACGGTGATGTAATAGAAGACGTCCTGTTGCTCTTCGGTCATCTTCTTCATGCCGTCCTGGATGATCACCGCCAGCTCGTAGCCGTAGGTCGGATCATAGGTGCGGCAGTTGGGGATGGTCGCTGCCAGCATGTGGCTGTGACCGTCCTCGTGCTGCAGGCCTTCGCCGTTCAGCGTGGTACGACCGGCGGTGCCGCCGATCAAAAAGCCTCGGGTGCGGCTGTCGCCAGCGGCCCAGGCCAGGTCACCAATACGCTGGAAACCGAACATCGAATAGAAGATGTAGAACGGCAGCATCGGCTGGTTGTGGCTGCTGTACGAAGTACCGGCCGCAATAAACGAGCTCATGGCGCCAGCTTCGTTGATGCCTTCTTCAAGAATCTGGCCCTTTTTGTCCTCGCGGTAGAACATCACCTGGTCTTTATCCACCGGCTCATAGAGCTGGCCGACCGAGGAGTAGATACCGAGCTGGCGGAACATGCCTTCCATACCGAAGGTACGCGCTTCGTCCGGGATGATCGGGACGATACGAGAGCCGATATCTTTGTCCTTGACCAGCTGCGCGAGGATGCGCACGAAAGCCATGGTGGTGGAGATTTCACGGTCGCCCGAGCCGTCGAGGATGGCCTTGAGGGTGTCCAGCGGCGGCGTTGGGATGCTGAAGCTCTTGGCGCGGCGTTGTGGCACGAAACCGCCGAGGGCGGCGCGGCGCTCGCTCAGGTAACGGGCTTCGGCGCTGCCTTCTTCCGGCTTGAGGAACGGAAGGTTTTCCAGCTCGTCATCTTTAACCGGGATGTCAAAGCGGTCGCGGAACTGCTTGAGGCTGTCGACATCGACCTTCTTGGTGTTGTGCGCGGTGTTCTTGGCTTCACCGGCACCGGTGCCATAACCCTTGACGGTCTTGGCCAGAATTACGGTCGGCTGCTCTTTGTGGTTGACCGCCTGGTGATAGGCCGCATAGACCTTGTACGGGTCGTGACCGCCACGGTTGAGCTTCCAGATCTCGTCGTCGGACAGATCGGCCACCATCGCCTTGAGTTCCGGCGAGTTGAAGAAGTGCTCACGGACGAACGCGCCGTCCTTGGCCTTGTAGTTCTGGTATTCGCCGTCGATGACTTCGTCCATTCGGCGCTGCAGGATGCCGTCGACGTCCTTGGCCAATAGTGGGTCCCAGAAGCGGCCCCAGACCACCTTGTTGACGTTCCAGCCACCGCCACGGAACACGCCTTCGAGTTCCTGGATGATCTTGCCGTTACCGCGTACCGGGCCGTCGAGGCGCTGCAGGTTGCAGTTGATGACGAAGATCAGGTTGTCCAGCTTCTCGCGGCCAGCCAGGGAGATCGCGCCGAGGGATTCCGGCTCGTCGCACTCGCCGTCGCCCATAAAGCACCAGACCTTCTGCTTGCCGGCCGGGATAAAGCCGCGGGCTTCCAGGTACTTCATAAAGCGTGCCTGGTAGATCGCCTGTATCGGGCCCAGACCCATGGAAACAGTCGGGAACTGCCAGAAGTCGGGCATCAACCAGGGGTGCGGATAGGACGACAGGCCTTGGCCATCGACTTCCTGGCGGAAGTTGTTCATCTGCTCTTCAGTGATGCGGCCTTCCATAAAGGCGCGAGCATAAACGCCAGGCGATGCGTGGCCCTGGAAGAAGATCAGGTCGCCGCCGTGCTCCTCGGTGGGAGCCTGGAAGAAGTAGTTGAAGCCGATGTCATACAGCGTTGCCGAGGAGGCGAAGCTGGAGATGTGGCCGCCCAGGTCCGAGTCTTTCAGGTTGGTGCGCATTACCATGGCCAACGCGTTCCAGCGCACCAGCGAGCGAATGCGGCGTTCCATAAACAGGTCGCCAGGCATGCGTGCTTCGTGGGTCAGCGGGATGGTGTTGCGGTAGGGCGTGGTGATCGCATACGGCAGCTGTGAACCACTGCGGGTGGCCAGCTCGCCCATACGGGTCATCAGGTAATGTGCGCGGTCTTCGCCTTCGTTATCGAGGACGGACTCAAGGGCGTCCAGCCATTCCTGGGTTTCGACGGGATCGAGGTCTTGCATGGCTTGCTCCAGGGCGGAAAGGCTTCCAGAATCGGAGGCCAGGTTTCGTGGCCGACTTCGTGAGTGGCCGCGTGAATTCTTGGATTGACCGGGGGTAGGACCGGCTGTGTGTAGTTTTACTACATTCCGACGCCGATTTCAGCCTTTTGGATACAATCTTTGGTAGTAAAACTACAATTATTTTTCTGCCAGTGATTCGACCCGCTCTAGCGCTGGGTGTGCCATCCATGGTCGCTGCACTGACAGACCGCTAAAAAGGATAGACCATGAGCCTGCCCGCGCTGGCCTCTTTGCCTGCTGCCTTGTCCCCCCTCGCACTGCGTGCCGAACAGTCCTTACAGCACGTATTTGCCGAGCTTTCCAGTGAGGCGGCAGCGGCTTTCGCAGGTTGGCCGCGCGCGCGAGTGGAGGCGTTGCAGCGTGTGGGCGCTGCCAGTGATTTCGTGGTGCAGCAGGGCCTGCGCGACCCGCAGATGCTGCTCGATCTGGCCGCCAGTGGTGAGCTGGAACGCAGCCTCGGGGCGGGCGAGTTGCGCGGGCAATTGGCGCTGGCGTTGGAAGCGTGCGCCGATGACGACGAACTGGGGCGGCGCTTGCGGCGCTACCGCAATCGTCAGCAGCTGCGGATTATCTGGCGCGATATCAGTCGCCAGGCGGATTTGATCGAAACCTGCCGCGACCTTTCCGATCTGGCCGATGCCTGTATCGATCTGGCCTATCAGTGGCTGTATCCACGGCATTGCACGCAGTTCGGCACGCCCATCGGCCGGCGCAGCGGCCAGGCGCAGCATATGGTCATCCTCGGCATGGGCAAGCTGGGCGCCCATGAGCTGAACCTGTCCTCGGACATCGATCTGATCTTCGGCTACCCCGAAGGCGGCGAAACCGAAGGGGTGAAACGCCCGCTGGATAATCAGGAGTTCTTTATCCGTCTCGGTCAGAAGCTGATCAAGGCGCTGGATGTGATCACGGTGGAGGGATTCGTCTTCCGCACCGATATGCGTCTGCGCCCTTACGGCTCCTCCGGGTCGCTGGTGTTCAGCTTTAACGCGCTGGAGCAGTACTACCAGGACCAGGGCCGCGACTGGGAACGCTACGCGATGATCAAGGCGCGGGTGGTCGGTGGTGACCAAGCCGCTGGCGCGCAGTTGCTGGAGATGCTGCGGCCCTTCGTTTACCGGCGTTATCTGGATTTCTCGGCGATTGAAGCGCTGCGTGCGATGAAGCAGCTGATCCAGCAGGAAGTGCGGCGCAAGGGCATGGCGGAGAACATTAAGCTGGGCTCGGGTGGCATTCGCGAAGTGGAGTTTATCGCCCAGGCTTTCCAACTTATTCACGGCGGTCGCGACCTTAGCCTGCAGCAGCGCTCGTTGTTTGCCGTGCTGAATACCCTGCGCGATCAGGGTTACCTGCCGCCGGCGGTGACTGACGAGCTGCGTGACGGTTATGCCTTCCTGCGTTATGCCGAGCACGCGCTGCAGGCCATTGATGACCGGCAGACGCAGATGCTTCCGGAAAGCGATCAGGACCGCGCGCGGGTGGCCTTTATCATGGGCTTCGACAGCTGGCAGGCGTTCCACGAGCAGCTGATGCACTGGCGCGACCGGGTTGACTGGCACTTCCGTCAGGTGATCGCTGACCCCGATGAAAATGAGGGTGGCGCGCCGGTCGAAGAGGCCGTGGGCTGCGAGTGGTTGCCGCTCTGGGAAGACATGCAGGACGAGGAGGCTGCCTGCCGGCAGTTGGCGGAAGCCGGCTTTGTCGATGCGCAGTCGGCCCTGCAGCGTTTGGCCGGCCTGCGCAGCGGCAATCAGGTACGCGCCATGCAGCGCCTCGGTCGCGAGCGCCTGGATGCCTTTATTCCGCGGCTGCTGGCGCAAGCGGTGGAGCATGAAAATCCGGATTTGGTGCTGGAGCGCGTACTGCCGTTGATCGAAGCCGTGGCGCGGCGTTCGGCCTACCTGGTGCTGCTAACGGAAAACCCCAGCGCGTTGCAGCGTTTGCTGACGCTGTGCGCCGCCAGCCCGTGGATCGCCGAACAGATCACCCGCTTTCCGCTGCTGCTGGATGAGCTACTTAATGAAGGGCGGCTATTCAAGCCGCCACTGGCACCGGAACTGGCCGCCGAGCTGCGCGAGCGCTTGATGCGTATTCCAGAGGAAGACTTGGAGCAGCAGATGGAGGCGCTGCGCCACTTCAAACTGGCGCATCGCCTGCGCGTGGCTGCCTCGGAAATTGCCGGCACTCTGCCGCTGATGAAGGTCAGCGACTACCTGACCTGGCTGGCCGAGGCGATTCTCGATCAGGTGCTGGCCCTGGCCTGGCGCCATACGGTGAGCAAATACGGCGCGCCGCGTCGCGCCGATGGCAGCGTCTGCGATCCGGATTTCGTCATCGTCGGCTACGGCAAGGTCGGCGGCATCGAGCTAGGCCATGGCTCGGACCTCGACCTGGTTTTTATCCACGATGGCGACCCGCATGCGGAAACCGATGGCGAAAAGTCCATCGACGGCGCGCAGTTCTTCAATCGTCTGGGTCAGCGCATCATTCACCTGCTGACCACGCAGACCAACTCCGGCCAGCTCTACGAAGTCGACATGCGCCTGCGCCCGTCCGGTGCGGCAGGTCTACTGGTCAGCTCGTTGGGCGCCTTCGAGCGCTACCAGCAGGGCGAGGCTTGGACCTGGGAGCATCAGGCGCTGGTGCGGGCACGGGTGTTGGTCGGTTGTGCGCGGGTTGGCAAAGCGTTCGAGGCAGTGCGCGCTGGCGTATTGGGCCGCGAGCGCGACCTGGCCACCCTGCGCACTGAAGTCAGCGAGATGCGCGCGAAGATGCGCGACAACCTCGGCAGCAAGGCCACGGCGGCCGGTACCGCGGCGAATGCCTTCGAAGCCACGGCGCCGTTCGACCTCAAGCAGGACGCCGGAGGTATCGTCGATATTGAATTTATGGTGCAATACGCGGCCCTGGCCTGGTCGCGCCAGTACCCGGAATTGCTTGAGTTCACTGACAATATTCGCATTCTGGAAGGGCTGGAGCGGGTCGGCTTGCTACCGGGCGAAGATGCCCGCTTGCTGCAGGATATCTACAAGGCCTACCGCTCGGCGGCGCACCGCCAGGCCCTGCAAAAGCAGCCAGGGGTGGTTAGCGGTGATCAGTTTGCCGAAGAGCGACGCACGGTGATGCGCATTTGGCAGGAACTGGGTTTGAACTGAATTTGAAGAGGTCGGGCGCTTAAGGTGGCCGGCCAAATGCTGTACTAATCGAATGTGAGGAGCAGGCAACTATGTCGATGGCCGATCGTGATGGCGTGATCTGGTATGACGGCGAGCTGGTGCCGTGGCGCAACGCGACCACCCACGTGCTGACCCATACCCTGCACTACGGCATGGGCGTGTTTGAAGGCGTGCGCGCCTACAACACCCCGCAAGGCACGGCGATCTTCCGCCTGCAAGCGCACACCGACCGCCTGTTCGACTCGGCCCACATCATGGGCATGAAGATTCCGTTCAGCAAAGACGAAATCAACGAAGCCACCCGCGCTGCCGTGCGTGAGAACAACCTGGAAAGCGCCTACATCCGCCCGATGGTGTTCTACGGATCTGAAGCCATGGGCCTGCGCGCCAGTGGTCTGAAAACCCAGGTGATCGTCGCAGCCTGGAGCTGGGGCGCCTATATGGGTGACGAAGCCCTGCAGGTTGGCATCAAGGTGCGTACCAGCTCCTTCACCCGCCACCACGTCAACATCTCGATGACCCGCGCCAAGGCCAACGGCAACTACATCAACTCGATGCTGGCCCTGCAGGAAGCCATCTCCGGTGGTGCCGACGAGGCCATGCTGCTGGATCCGGAAGGCTACGTGGCTGAGGGCTCGGGCGAGAATATCTTCCTGGTCAAAAACGGTGTGATCTACACCCCGGAAGTGACTTCCTGCCTCAATGGCATCACCCGTAACACCATTCTGACCCTGGCAGCCGAACACGGCCTGGACGTGGTCGAGAAGCGCATTACCCGCGATGAGGTGTATATCGCCGATGAAGCCTTCTTTACCGGCACCGCCGCCGAAGTGACGCCGATCCGTGAGGTCGATGGCCGGCAGATCGGTGCAGGTCGTCGCGGGCCGATCACCGAGAAGCTGCAAACCGCTTATTTTGATCTGGTGACGGGTAAAACCGATGCCCACGCTGAGTGGCGTACGCTGGTCAAATAACTGCCTCGCATGGGCTGGATGCTGCTGCATTCGGCCCGCAGGCTAGGCTGATAGTCGAGCGTTGAGTCTGTCCGGGAGGCGAAAGCCTCCTTGGTCGTTTCTGGAAGTGGCATGAAAATACTGATCGTAGGCCCCAGCTGGGTGGGTGACATGGTGATGGCGCAGACACTGTTTCAGTGTCTGCAGCAGCGTCACCCCGGCTGTGCAATCGATGTGCTGGCCCCCGAGTGGAGTCGGCCGATTCTCGAACGTATGCCCGAAGTGCGTCAGGCCTTGAGCTTTCCGCTCGGTCACGGCGTGCTGGAACTGGCCACGCGGCGCAAGATCGGCAAATCCCTGGCCGGCCAGTATGACCAGGCGATTCTCCTACCCAACTCGCTGAAGTCCGCACTGGTGCCGTTTTTCGCCGGTATCCCCAAACGCACCGGTTGGAAGGGCGAGCTGCGCTACGGCCTGCTCAACGATATCCGCACGCTGGACAAAGAGCGCTACCCGCTGATGATCGAGCGCTTTATGGCACTGGCCTTCGAGCCCGGCGCCTCGCTGCCGCAGCCCTACCCGCGTCCAGCCTTGCAGATCGACTCGCAAAGCCGCGACGCCGCCCTGGCCAAGTTTGGCCTGAGCCTGGATCGCCCGGTGCTGGCGCTGTGCCCAGGGGCTGAGTTCGGTGAAGCCAAGCGCTGGCCGAGCGAGCATTATGCCAAGGTTGCCGAGCTTAAGATCCGCGCCGGCTGGCAGGTGTGGATATTCGGCTCGAAAAACGATCATCCGGTCGGCGAAGACATCCGCAGTCGGCTGATTCCTGGCTTGCGCGAGGAAGCGGTGAACCTGGCTGGCGAAACCAGCCTGGCTGAAGCGATTGACCTGCTGTCCTGCGCCGGCGCCGTGGTGTCCAACGACTCCGGCCTGATGCACGTGGCGGCTGCGCTGAATCGCCCGCTGGTAGCGGTCTACGGCTCGACCTCGCCGGGCTTTACCCCGCCGCTGGCCGAGCAGGTGGAAATCGTCCGCCTGGGCCTGGAATGCAGCCCGTGCTTCGACCGTACCTGCCGATTCGGTCATTACAACTGCCTGGGCCAGCTCAAGCCGCGCCCGGTGATCGAGGCGCTGGATCGCCTGGTTAGCGACCCGGTCGAGGTTGAATAGCTTGCGGGTACTGTTGATCAAGACCTCCTCGCTGGGCGATGTGGTGCACACCCTGCCAGCGCTGACTGATGCTGCGCGGGCGATTCCCGGCATTCAGTTCGACTGGGTGGTGGAAGAGGGGTTTGCCGAGATTCCCGCCTGGCACCCAGCCGTGGCGCAGGTTATCCCGGTGGCCATTCGCCGCTGGCGCAAGCACCTGTGGCAAACGTTCAAGAACGGTGAGTGGAAGCGCTTTAAGCAGCGGCTTGGCGAAACCAAGTACGACCTTGTCATCGATGCCCAAGGCCTGCTGAAAAGCGCCTGGCTGACCCGTTACGTCAAGGCACCGATTGCCGGTCTGGATCGCGACTCTGCGCGCGAGCCACTGGCCAGTCGCTTCTATGATCAAACCTATGCCGTGCCGCGCGAGCAGCATGCCCTTGAGCGCACCCGCCAGTTATTCGCTCAGGCGCTGGGCTATGCGCTGCCAACAGGCGTCGGCGATTACGGCCTGAACCGTGCGCAGCTGGCCGATCAGGCGCCGCAGCCTTACTTGCTGTTTCTGCACGGCACCACCTGGCCAAGTAAGCACTGGCCGGAAGCCGACTGGCGCCAACTGGCCGAGCAGATGAGCGCTCAGGGGTGGGCGGTGCGCCTGCCCTGGGGCAATGAAGCCGAGAAGGCTCGTGCCGAACGGATTGCCGCTGGCATTGAAAACGCTGCGGTGCTGCCCAAATTAAATCTTGCAGGCGTGGCCAAGGTCATCGCTGGGGCCAGCGCTTGCGTGGCTGTGGATACCGGCCTCGGCCACCTGGCCGCTGCGCTGGATGTGCCCAGTATTTCCCTGTACGGCCCGACCCTGCCGGGGCGCGTCGGTGCCTATGGTCGTGGTCAGGTGCACCTGTGCGCCACGGGGCCGAATGCTGGCTCAGGTGATCGCCACGAAGCCTGTTTCGACGGTCTGGATGCCGAGCGTGTCGCCACACAATTGCAGGCCCTGTTGCTGGCCGAGGACGTTGTCTGATGCAGCTCGCGTTTATCCTCTACAAATACTTCCCCTTCGGCGGCCTGCAACGCGACTTTATGCGCATTGCTCTGGAGTGCCAGGCGCGCGGTCATGCTATCCGCGTCTACACGCCGATCTGGGAAGGTGAAGTGCCGGCGGGCTTCGAGGTGGTGGTGGTACCAGTCAAGGCGCTGTTCAACCACAAGCGCAATGAAAAGCTCACCGCCTGGGTCGAGGCGGACCTGGCCAAGCGTCCGGTGGATCGGGTGATCGGCTTTAACAAGATGCCCGGCCTGGACGTCTACTACGCCGCCGATGGTTGCTATGAAGACAAGGCGCAGACTCTGCGCAACCCGCTTTACAAGCGCTGGGGGCGTTACAAGCACTTTGCCGATTACGAGCGTGCGGTATTCGCCCCCGAATCGAAGACCGAGATTCTGATGATCTCCGAAGTGCAGCAGCCGCTGTTTATCAAGCATTACCACACCCCGCTGCAGCGCTTTCACCTGCTGCCGCCGGGCATCGCTGCAGACCGCCGCGCGCCGGCCAATGCCGCCGAAATTCGTGCCGAATTTCGCGCCGAGTTCAAACTGTCGGACAGCGACCTGCTGCTGGTGCAGATCGGCTCCGGCTTCAAGACCAAGGGTCTGGATCGCAGCCTCAAAGCCCTTGCCGCCTTGCCGCGCGAACTGAAGCAACGCACCCGACTGATCGCCATCGGTCAGGACGATCCGCGCTCGTTCCAGCTGCAGGCCAAGGCGCTGGGTGTGTCCGATCAGGTGCAGATTCTCAAGGGGCGCAGCGATATTCCGCGTTTCCTGCTGGGTGCCGATCTGCTGATCCACCCGGCCTACAACGAGAACACCGGCACCGTGCTGCTGGAGGCGCTGGTCTCCGGCTTGCCGGTGCTGGTAACGGATGTGTGTGGTTATGCCCACTACATTGCCGAAGCGGATGCCGGGCGGGTGCTAGCCAGTCCGTTCGAGCAGGAACGCCTCAATCATCTGCTCGCCGATATGCTGGCCGATGATCAGCGCCGCGCGTTCTGGTCGCGCAATGGCTTGGCTTACGCCGATAGCGCCGATCTTTATTCCATGCCGCAGCATGCGGCCGATATCATTCTGGCGACACGTCTATGAAGCTGGTACTGGCTGAACCCTTTAAAAGCCTGTGGGCCGGGCGCGATGCGTTTGTCGCCGTCGAGGCTCTGCAGGGGCAGGTGTACCGCGAGCTGGAAGGCCGTCGTACGCTGCGCACCGAAGTCGATGGGCGCGGCTATTTCGTCAAGATTCACCGCGGCATCGGCTGGAGCGAGATCGTCAAGAACTTGCTCACCGCCAAGCTGCCGGTGCTTGGTGCGCGCCAGGAGTGGGACGCCATTCAGCGTCTGACCGAAGTCGGTGTGGCGACCATGACCGCCGTGGCGTACGGCGAACGCGGCCGCAACCCAGCGGCGCAGCATTCCTTTATCGTCACCGAAGAACTGGCGCCGACTACCGACCTTGAGCAACTCAGCTTGAACTGGGCGCAACAACCGCCCGAGCCACGCCTCAAGCGTGCGCTGATCAAGGAAGTGGCGAACATGGTCGGCAGCATGCACCGCGCCGGGGTCAATCACCGCGACTGCTACATCTGCCACTTTCTGCTGCACACCGATAAACCGGTAACCGCCGACGATTTCCGCCTGTCAGTAATCGACCTGCACCGCGCCCAGGTGCGCAGCCAGTTGCCCTTGCGCTGGCGCAACAAGGACCTGGCTGCGCTGTATTTCTCGGTGCTGGATATCGGCCTCACCCGGCGCGACAAGCTGCGTTTTCTACGTGGTTATTTTCAACAACCCTTGCGGCAAATCCTTCAGGAAGAAGGTCGTCTGCTCGCTTGGCTGGAATCCAAGGCGGCTAAATTGTACGGCCGCAAACAGCGTTATGGAGATCGACTGTAGATGTCGGAGAAGAAGGCGTTGATCGGCCCGGGAGTGAGGGTTGCACTGGTTCCATGTCCTGCGTTGGGCGATACCACGCTGTTCTTGCGCCTTGCCTGGCGTCTCCAGGCTGCGGGTGCGAAGGTCACCCTGGCTTCAGTATCGTTGTCATCAGTGAGCGAGTACCTGCCTGGGCTGGACATTCTAGGGGGCACGCCGGATGTGCCTGCACTGGCGGGCTGTAACGATTTGGTTATCTGTGCGATTGATTGGTACGTTGATGTTCCTCTGAGCAATGTGGCGTACCTCGCCGGTAAGAAACTTCCCGTCAAGCTCAGGTCCGCGCCGCCGCCTGTATGGCTTGATGATTGCTGCATTGAAGGGGCGCACAACGTGATTTGTCGCGACCCGAAAGCCGGCAAGACCATGGTGCAGTGGATCGATCTGTACGCCGAAGAGGTCTTGGGGCTTGATCTATCCACGCCTATTGCGGAGTTACAGGTTCCGCCCCGTGAAACCGGCGCGGAGATGCGACGTGTGGCCATTTTCCCGACCACGCCGCATGCCAGTAAGAATTTCTCAACGTCTGGGTTTCGCCGCCTCGCTCGCCATTTGGTTGCCAGGGGCTGGCAGGTCGAGTTCGTCGGTATCCCGGCCGAGCAGCAAGCCTTGAGGGCGCAGTACCCAGGCCATCATGTGCATGCGTTCACTGACTTGAAAGGGCTTGTCGACTTCTTGCTGACATGCGCCATCGTCATTAGTAATGATTCGGGTGGCGGGCATCTTGGTTCACTGCTGGGGTTGCGGACATTCACCATTACGCGCCGGCGTACCGATTTCACTTGGCGGCCCGGCTTCAATGAACTCAATAGCGTGATCAATCCGGTTCTGAGCTTCAAATGGCTGGGCAAAACAGTCTGGCGCCCGTTCATTCCGTTGCGCCGCATCGTCAGTGCGCTGCCTGACTTAAACAGGACGCAGGCATGACAGCGTGGAAACATGACCTGCACGATCCGATTCTGCTCGGCGCTTTCGGAACCCTTGAGGCTGTATTTGCACTTGAAGGTGAGCGTTTGACCTCTGACCCCTTGTCTGAAGTCATTCGTGTGGAGTTCGGCGGGGTGCGTTATTACGTCAAACGCTACTGGGGCGCTGGTAAAGGTCTACGGCGTTACCTTGGTCGTCCTCGGGTTAAAGCGGAGTGGCAAAACCTCAAGTTGTTCGCCAAGTGGGGCATCCCCACTGCGCCGATTGTGGCCTATGGGCTTGAGCGCCAGGTGGGGGCTTTTGTCCGCGGGGCGCTCATTACTCGCGAGCTTGAGGGCACGCTTGATTTGGCCGAAATTGCCAATCGGCAGGATGCGCGGTTGAGCGACTCCCGTTGGGTTATGCAGGTCAGTCAGCAGTTAGCCAAGGGCACCCGTGCGCTGCACGATCACCATTTCACCCACAATGACTTGAAGTGGCGCAACCTGCTGGTCAATGAGCGCGGCGAACTGTTCTTCATTGATTGCCCGACTGGAACCTTTTGGTGGGGGCCTTTGCTGCGTTACCGCATCATCAAGGATCTGGCATGCCTTGATAAAGTCGCCCACAAGGTCCTTTCACGTTCCCAGCGGTTGCGTTTTTACCTTCAGTACCGTGGTCGTCAGCGCTTGAATGCTTCTGACAAAAAGCGCATCCGTCAGGTCATTGCGTTTTTTGAGGGTCGGGAATGATTGCTTTTATTGCTGCCCAGGACCGTACCCTGCTGGAACATCACGGGCTTGCCAGTTTTGAGGCGCTGTGGGCGCTAAAACTTGAAGCTGTTGATGAGCCCAATACGGAGCGTGGCGGCTGGAGCAGCGTCTACCGGCTCGAACTGGGCGATGCGGCGTTCTACCTTAAGCGCCAGAGCAATCACCTGACCCGAACCCTGCGTCATCCGTTTGGTGAGCCAACCTTTGCCCGCGAGTTCCGCAATATTCAGCGCTACACGACGCTGGGGATTCCCGCATTGCAGGCAGCATTTTTTGCCGAGCGTAAATTGCCTGGCGAGCAGCGCGCAGTGCTGCTGACCCGCGCGTTGGATGGTTGGCAGGATCTGGATACTTGGTTGCCCAGTTGGCCAGCGCTGGCAGAGGCGCGTCGTGTGGCCATTCTCAAGGCGTGTGGTGAACTGGCGCGGCGTCTGCACCAGGCTGGGCAGATGCATGGCTGTTTTTACCCCAAGCATATTTTCCTGCGCGAAACGCCGGTTGGCTTCGACGCGCAGTTGATCGACCTGGAGAAAACCCGGCCGCTGTTGTTTGGCGAGCGCGATCGGATTAAGGACTTGGAGCCATTGCTGCGCCGCGCGAATGTCTGGGGGGCGGCGGATATTCAGATCCTGCTGGCTGCTTACCTCGGTCCTGATGCGGATCTCGAGCGCTGGAGCGCTCGAGTCGGGGCGCGTCGGCGTAATAAGGAGTCACGCTGATGAGTCTGGCGAGCCTCGTGCAGGCCGGTCGTACGCCGGCCTTGCCACTGACTGTTGACGTGACCGGGGCTGGTGGCCTGACTGGTCTGAGTGTGCAGCGTTGGTTGCGTGTACTTCCAGGCCAACGCTATGTCGGCGTGGCCGAATGGTGCGGCCAGCCAGTGCTGGCCAAGCTGCTGGTGGGAAACAAGGCTGCGCGACATTTTCAGCGTGAGCGTGACGGTGCCCTTCTGCTCGCGGAGCAAGGGCTGAATACGCCGCAGCTGTTGGCGGATGGGCTGCGTGACGGTGAGGGCGGCTGGCTGCTGTTCGAGTATCTGCAAGGTGCTGAAAGCCTGTGGGAGGCTTGGCGCGCGGTGGAACATCAGCCGCTGCTGAGTGCCGATCAACAGGCGGTGCTGGCTGAGGCGCTAGTCAGCATCGCGCAGATGCACCTCAAGGGGGTGTGGCAGGCGGACCTGCATCTGGACAACCTGTTGCGGCATAACGGCCAGCTGTTTGTTATCGACGGCGGCGGTGTGCAGGTTGAAACGGCAGGTAAACCGCTGTCGCGCGCCAAGGTGCTAGAAAACCTTGGGGTGTTCTTCGCCCAGCTACCCGCCGAATTGACGCCGTTTATCGAAGAACTGCTGGTGCATTACCTGCTGGCTAACGGCGAGCATGCTCTGCCGCTAGAAACGTTGCTCAAAGAAGTGGAAAAAGTGCGCAAATGGCGTTTGCGCGATTATTTGAAGAAAATCGCCCGCGATTGCAGCCTGTTCGCCGCAAAAGTCGGTGCGTTCGGCCTGCAGGTGGTTCGCCGCGACAAGCAGGCTGAGCTGCAGCCGCTGTTGAGTAATCTGGATCAGCTCACCGAGCAGGGCCATATCTACAAAACCGGTGGTGCCGCCACCGTGGCGCAAGTGCAACTGCAAGGTCGGCCGCTGGTGGTCAAGCGCTATAACGTGAAGAACCTGGCGCATTGGCTCAAGCGCTTCTGGCGCCCTAGCCGCGCATGGCACAGTTGGGTCGAAGGCAATCGCCTACAGTTGCTGGGCATCGCCACGCCACAGCCACTGGCCGTGTTAGAGCGGCGCTGGTGCTGGCTGCGCGGGCGCGCCTACCTGATTACCGAATACTGCGGTGGGCAGGATATAATCGCGCGTTTTCAGGCGTTCCACGATGGATCGCCCCCAGAAAGCGACCTGTTGGCTCTTGATCGTCTGTTCGCTGCCTTGTTGCGCGAACGCATCAGTCACGGTGATTTCAAGGGGCACAACCTGTTCTGGGACGAGCGCTTGGCATGCTGGTCGCTGATTGACCTCGACGCCATGCAGCAGCACCGCAGTGCGCGCAGTTTCGCCAGGGCCTATACCCGCGACCGCGCCCGTTTTCTGCGTAACTGGCCCGCCGACTCGGCGCTGCACCAGTTGCTCAACCAACGTTTACCGCTGACGCCCGCCGTCGGCTCAGCAGACTAAAAGAGGCACAACCAGTGGCATTGACGATTCTCGGCCTTTCCGGCGCCCTCAGCCATGATCCATCCGCCGCCTTGTATATCGACGGCAAGTTGATCGCGGCCGCCGAAGAAGAGCGCTTTGTGCGCGACAAGCACGCGAAGAACCGCATGCCCTACGAGTCGGCCAAGTTCTGTCTTGAACAGGCCGGGATCAAACCGTCCGACGTTGATGTGGTGGCTATTCCGTTTGCGCCGATCAGCATCTTCGAGAAAGCCCGCTGGCAATATGCCAAGCGCTACTGGTACGCACCGGATCGCGCCCTCGATGCGATCCTCATGGGCAATCGCCGCTACAAGCGTTACCACAAGAAGATTCAGTGGTGCCTGGAGCAGCTGGGTTTCGACCTGAAGAAAATCAAGATTGAGCCGGTCGAGCACCACCTGGCTCACGCCGCCAGCGCCTATCACTGCTCGGGCTTTACCGAGAAGACCGCGATCCTCGGCATCGACGGTAAGGGCGAGTACGCCACCACCTTCTTCGGTTACGGCGAGAACGGCAAGATCCACAAGATCAAGGAATTCTACGACCCGGATTCCCTCGGCGGCCTGTACGGCGCGATCACCGAGTTCCTTGGCTTCGAGATGCTTGACGGCGAGTTCAAGGTCATGGGTATGGCGCCCTATGGCGATGCGGCCAAGTACGATTTTTCGCGCCTGGCCAAGTTCGAGAACGGTGAGCTGATCATCAACACCGAGTACGCCAACGTCATCGGTTTCCGCCGCTACAAGGAAAACGGTAAGGGTTATTACTTCTCGCCCAAGCTGATCGAGTGGCTGGGGCCGAAGCGCCAGGGCGACATTGCTGACGATCCATACATCCACTACGCCGCCAGCATGCAGGCGCTGTTCGAGAAGCTGGCGCTGGAGATGATGGAGTACTACCTCGGTGACATCATCCGCGAGACCGGCAAGATTGCCTTCGCCGGTGGTTGCGCGCTGAACGTCAAACTGAACCAGAAGATCATCGCGCGCGACGACGTTAAAGAACTGTTCGTCCAGCCGGCGTCCGGCGACGCCGGTACTTCGGTTGGTGCGGCCGCCTACATTTCCCACCAGCGCGGCGTGCCGGTGGAAAAGATGGAGCACGTCTACCTCGGCCCGTCCTACAGCAACGAAGATGTGATCGCCGCCTGTGCTCGTCACCCGAGCAAGCCGGTGTTCAAACAGATCGACAACATGCCGCAGCGCATCGCCAAGATCATGGTCGACGCCAACCCGGTGGCCTGGTTCCAAGGGCGTATGGAGTTCGGCCCGCGCGCCCTCGGTGGTCGCTCGATCATCGGCTGCCCGAGCGTGCCGGGCGTGGCTGACCGGATTAACGAGCAGATCAAGTTCCGCGAGCGCTGGAGACCGTTCTGCCCGTCGATGCTCGACACCGTCGGTCCGCAGATGCTCAAGGTTGATCACCCGAGCCCGTTCATGACCTTCACCTTTGAAGTCAACGACGAGTGGAAGACCCGCGTCGGCGAAGTGGTGCACGAAGACGGCACCTCGCGTGCCCAAGTGCTCAAGCGCGAATACAATCCGCGTTACTACGACATGATGCTGGAGTTGGAAAAACTCACCGGCAACGGCGTGTCGCTGAACACCTCGTTGAACCGCCGTGGCGAGCCGATGATCTGCTCGCCGACCGATGCGCTGAACATGTTCTACGGCTCGGACCTGCAGTACCTGATCATGGAAGACATCTTGGTGGTCAAGGACGGCAAGGATTGGTATGACAACGTCTGAGGTCGCGGAGGCTGCTCAGCCGTGGGTGCTGCAGTTCTGTCACGGCTATGACGGCCCCTTCCTCGATTGCGCGCGGCAGTACGCCGCGCTGTTTGTTGGTACGCCTTATAAAGTGTGCACGGTGTACCTGACGGGTAAACCGAGTGCTGCGGTCGAGCAAGGCTCGGCATCTGACGAGGTACTTTTCCTCGACTACTCGAGTCGCGACGTGCGCGGGCTCAAGCTCAAGGCGATCCGCGACCTCAAGCGTATTGCCGCTTCGCGCGACTTTAAATTCTGTATCGCCCATCGCTTTAAACCGATCTACGTCGCCCTGTTGGGCAGCGATCTACCAGTGATCGGCGTGCACCATGCGTTTGGCGACTACAAGCGGCGAACGCGCCAGCTGTTTGCCAACTTCTTCCGCAAGCGCCTGGCCTTGCTCGGGGTTTCCAATGCGGTGCGCGATGACATGCGTGCCTGCCTGCCACACTGGCCGAGCGAGCGCATCGAGACGCTGTACAACCGCATCGACGTCACCGCTGTGCAGGCTGCGCAGGTTCCGCGCGAAGCAGCGCGTGAGCACTTGGGCTTACCTCAGGATGCCTGGGTGGTCGGCAATGTCGGGCGCCTGCACCCGGACAAGGACCAGGCCACCTTAATTCGCGGTTTTGCCGAAGCCTTGCCGCAGCTACCGGAAGGCAGTCTGCTGGCGATTATGGGCAGTGGTCGGCTTGAGGCTCCATTAAAAACGCTTGCCCACGAGCTGGGTGTGGACCCATCGGTGCGTTTTCTCGGTCAAGTTGCCGATGGCCGTATCTATTTCAAAGCGTTTGATGTGTTTGCCCTGACTTCAGATCATGAGCCATTTGGGATGGTGTTACTGGAGGCGATGGCGGCCGATGTGCAGGTGCTGGCTACGGATTGTGGCGGTGCGCCGGAGGTGGTCGGCGACTCAAGCGCCTTGTTCGCGCTGGGTGATCACACTGTGCTGGCCGCTCGACTGCGGTCTGCTGCCGTGGGCAGGTTTGGCCCGCTGGGTACTGAGCGTGTAAAGGCCGGTTTTACGGATGAGATTGCGCGCACACATTTCTGGTCATGGCCTGGTGTGAGTCGCATCGTGCAGGAGGCCGGTAATGGTCAGTCGTGAGCCCAAGCAGCTTGTTTACCTCGTGTATGGGGGGAAGCCTGAGTATCACCGCGAGGCCAAGTTCAGCATCCTTTCCGCGTTGCATCACGCACGTGGCGAGTGTCCGCGAATTTTGCTTTATACCGATGAACCGGAACAGTTCAGCGGCTGGCCTGTCGATCTGATCACGCTTGATGCGGCAACCCTGGCGAGCTGGACGGGGCCTGCTGCCTATCTGCACCGACGCAAGGCGGCGGCTATTCGTGATGCGCTGGCGTACGCGGAGCAAAGCATATTCATTGATACGGATACCTTCTTTCTGGCTTCACCGCTCAAGCTATTTGAGCGACTCGCGGGTTCATCCTGGTTGGTCGACGAAATTGAAGGTGTCTGGAAAGAGTACAAGGGCGATGTGATGTATGACGTCCTGGCGCCTTACCTGGCAGAACATCATGGTGTTGATCAGCAGATGCTGCTGATCAATTCGGGTGTTCTGGGCTTCCAGGTTGAGGCGTCACACCTGATGGATGAAACCCTGGCCCTGATCGATGTACTGCACCCGATGGTTCCCAAGATCCACGTGATCGAGCAGTTCGCCATGGGTGTAGCCGCCAGGCACTTGGGCCGACCTGCGCAGGCGCAAGGTGTCGTCATGCATTACTTCTCAGGTAAGAACTACTGGCGCCACATGATCGCTGCGTTTTTTCAGCGCTATGGCGAGGCTTTTTCAGTGCAGGTCGTACAGGCGGTGCGCGAGGTACCGACCTCCAAACCCAAGCCTGTCTGGTGGCAGCGACTCGACTATCGCGTGAGAAGTCTATTGGTTCCTGGCAAAGCTCGTTCGCTTGCCAAGCTGGCGTATTACGCCGCGGTGATGCGCGCCGATCCTTATGCTGAAGCCTGCGGTTGTGGATACGCCGAGGAGCTAAGGCGAAAAGTCGTAGCCAAAGGCGACGCACTGAGCAATCAGCCTTGGAGTAAAGTCCTCAGCCGGCGGCATAAGCAGCGTTTGGCCGAGCTGTTGCAACTACCAGATGGAACGCTCTAGCGGATTCAACGACAGGCTCTGCTTCTGCCTTCGTGGCAGTTGCTCGCTGTATAGATGCTTCGGGGCAGCTATTGCGCTGTTCCCATAGGCGATTATGGGTAGCGTTTTTGAGGTGTGTCAGTGAATGTGCTTTTTCTGGTTCAAGCCGAGCAGCGTGCAATCTTAGACAGGCTGTATGACGGCATCGCCGCCTCATGCGACAGCTGCGACATTCGTTGGCTGAGTAGCGATGAGCAGGCCAATCTGAAGCGCTATTTTCGCGAGCACGTTGATCTGTCCCGTTACGACAGGGTTCTTTTCTTCCTGCGCTTCAAGAAAGAGATGCGCCAATGGCGCTTCATTCGCACGCTGCCCAATGTGGTGATTCTCGAGCACGACGCTTATCAAAACTATATTCCGTGTAAATACACGGGCAAGTTCAGCGCTCACTACCGGCGTATGCCCTGGGTGCGCATCATCAGCTCCGGTGCCCAAGTCAGCCAGCGTTTGCGTGCCGAAGGGTTTGATGCTGTTTTCGTGCCCAAAGGCTACGACCAGGGGCTGATGACCTATCAAGGTCTGGCGCGTGATATCGAGTTGGCCTTTATCGGCAGCACCAAGAGCGTGGCCTACAGCGGGCGCAAGGCGCTGCTTGATGAGTTGGCGTCCGTCGAGAACCTGTTGGTCACCAAGACGCAATCCGGCCAGGAATATAACGACACACTCAACCGTATCCGTTTCTTCGTAAGCGCAGATGTCGGGATGGGTGAATACATGATCAAGAACTTTGAAGCGATGGCCGTGGGGTGTGTATTACTCGCCTATGACCAGGGTGCCGAAGAAAATGCGGCGCTGGGTTTTGTCGATATGCATAACCTGGTGCTGTACCGCGATATTCCCGAACTGCGTGAAAAACTTGGCATGTTGCGCGCCGACCCGGAAAGAGCCCAGATGATTGCAGAGGCGGGTCGAGTACTGGCGCAGCAGCGTTACAGTTTTGCAGCGCTGGGGGGCGCTATCGCCGACGCCATGCGTCCTGCATTGCGCCCCCAAAAATATCTGCCGTGGTATTTACGACCGCTGGCCAGGTGGAAGTTGATCTAAGGGCCTGCCGGTTCATGCAAGGGGTGAATGTGAGCGTTCTGAACGTTATGTGGAGCGGTGGTGCAGCCTTCGTATCCGTGCATAAGGTGCATCGGCAGGTTCTCCAAATGGGGACGCCTGGTGAAACTGTAGAAACGCTGTTATTGCAGTCAGGTGATGCCGCGCCGCTGGCTGATCTGGGGCGCGTTACTGCGCTCGGTCTTTCCTCGGCGCGCATCAAGGGCGCAGGGCTGCTGGGGGCGCTGCAACGTGTGCGGGATCGGCGGCGTCTGGCTAAGCGGCTGATGCAGCAACCGCCCCGCGTGGTGCTTATCGACGGCATCGGTGTGGCAGCCTTTATTCTCCCCTTGTTGGCAGCGTTGACCGCTACACGAGCGGTGGTGATGTTTCATGGCTCAAAACGGCTAAAGGCAGCACACATTGCTCTCTTGAGACGCTTTCCTGCGGATCGTTTGGATCTGGTAGCGGTTTCTGCCACGTTGGCCGCTGAGCTTGAAGCGCAGGTCGGCTTAAGGGT
The DNA here is from genome assembly GCF_902506525.1 of Pseudomonas sp. 9AZ. Lineage (NCBI taxonomy): Bacteria > Pseudomonadati > Pseudomonadota > Gammaproteobacteria > Pseudomonadales > Pseudomonadaceae > Pseudomonas > Pseudomonas sp. 9AZ. The sequence continues at coordinate 1,319,435 of NZ_LR733840.1, read as the reverse complement.
GCTGAGTGGACGTGTAGCGATCGAACCCGTGGCATTTCGATCCTCGCTTATGGCGCGAGAAGCCGCGCAGCGTGCCCTTGGAATTCCGCCAGGTGCCGGGCAGACGATTGGCGCGGTGGGCCGCCTGGTACCAGAGAAAGGCTTTAGTCGTCTGGTGACTGCTGCCGCGGGTTGGCTTCTGAACAACCCCGAGGATCGTCTTGTGATCGTCGGGGAGGGGGGGGGGCGTCAGCAATTGACAGCCCTTGCTGAAAAGTTGGGTGTGCTCAGGCAGGTTCATTTGACCGGTCATAATGCCGAAGCCCCCCGACTGTACTCGGCCTTTGATTTGATCTGCATTCCCTCGGAGCAGGAGGGGTTGGGGTTGGTCTTGCCTGAGGCGGTGATTGCAGGCGTACCGGTTTTGGCGAACGATTTAGCGGTCTTTCGTGAACAGCTCAATTGTGCGGCAGGGCTTTTGCCATGCGCTACTGAGGCGTGGCGCGATGCGCTCAATACTGTGCTGAAAGAAGACCTCGCTGCACTGGCTGATGTGCAGCGTGCGGGCTTGGATGCCGACGGTGTTTGGGCGCGCTTCGGGGCGTTTTATCAGGACTTGCTTGCGCGTTAGTCTGCTAAAACCGCAGTCGATAACTCGGCCATTGGAAAGCGTCCGGCAATCTCCATTTGCCGTAGTAGGCGTGCGAAGTGCTTGAGGTTGCGTGCCGCTTTGGCTTTTGACAGCGATCGACGGTGAAAGGCCAGATCGGCAACATCAATTAGTCCCAAAGTGTTTTGTGGGGTCAGCACTATGTTGCCCAGGTGAAGTGAGCGGAAGTAAATCCCTTTTCTGTGAAGCTCGCGTATGAAGTCACAGAGAGCCGGCAAGTACGTGATAAAGCTTTCGGGATTCTGCAGGTACAGCTCCTTGAGGGTCTGGCCTGGAAGCGGTGTATAGAGAACGGCACTGAGCTGCTTTTCAGGAAAGGTGTACAGCGTGATAGGTGTCAGCGTTGGGATGCCTAATTCAGCCAGGCGCTCTGCATTTTGATAAAAGCGCACCGAATACGGCCTGAGCAGGGCTGAGGAAATCAGGCGTTTGCGCCGGAAAAGCTTGAGAAAGTGGCCGTTGGAGAGGCGATACACCTTGGGGCCTAGACTGTCTTCTTCGAGTACTTTCGCCTCGGCGGTCAGTGTCGCCAGCGCGCTATCGGTCAGGTGTTTCGTGCTCAGCATCGTGTGTCCTTAACCTTAAACGACTTGCTTGGCCTTGAGGCGGCTTATTAGGTGGGCCTGCATGGTGTCGTAGTGGCTGCCTGCCAACAGTTTTAACAACGGATCTGCCAGCCATAGCGTCATATGCTCGCTGCTCAGTGGTTGTCCCTGTCGTTCTTCAAGATTGACTAATGCTTTATCCCACCAAGCCACTGCACAAGCTTGATCGAACTCATTTGAATAGTCATGGCACCCATAAAGCAGCTCTCGTATAAATTGTCTGCGCTCTTTATCGATTAGAGCAGTCACACCTTTTTGCCAGCCCCGGTAAGGCTGCGGTGGTCTTGGCAGGCGATCATTCACGAGCAGTACGTCTGCCATCGCTGTTTTGCTCAGCGGTTCATCGTGATGCTTTGAGTGCCACGCTTGGATTTTGGCCCTGAACTGTGCCTTGCGACTCCAATAATGATGTATGAGGTCGGTGCAGTCGTTGAGCTGCAGCTTTCCATGCGCCGCCAGAGCCAAGCTGAGCTCCTCTAGAGTGTAGAGTTCCGGAGCCAGGGGGCGGAGGTCATCCATCAACTTAATGGAGTGCTCGAGAATACCTTTATCAGCCGTGGTCAGGCCGATTACGCCAGAGTTCGTCTGGCGCAAATTTGTCTGCAACAGCCCTATCTTCGAGAGGTAGCTAACTGACTGCCGAGGAAGCGATGGTGATTCGCCGAGTGGGGCCCCTATAGCATTGCAGAGCAGATGACCGCCGGTAACGCGCTCGAAGAGTGAATCAGGAGAGGCACGGAAAAACGTGTCAGTGTCAATCAATACAGCCTTTTGATGTTCGCTGAGGACATCAAGCAAGGCCGCGTGCTTGATCCTGAAATGGTAGCGGTGAGGCCCGTCCCATGTTGGGGTTATGGCATGAGTTGTGACGGGGAGTCTCGCGTAAAATTCTGGGTTATCGGTAAAGACCTGAATCTCAAACTGGCGATCGCTGACGCAGGAGGCAGAGTGGGCAAGCGCACTGGCTATGCTGAAAACCGCCTCGCGTTGGTAAATTTCTGCGCCGAAGGCGAGATAGACAAGTTGTGGGGTGGCTTTCATTGCATGAGGCATCGATTGGTATATACAGCATAGAATACCTCTTTTTTAGGTTCATCCGCCTACTGAGTGCCCAGGGCGTTGGGAGTTGATGTTGAGGATTCAAACGACAGGAATAACGCTGCTGATAACGTGCGGTTATTTGTGGTTTTTGATGGGTATTGCATGGGCCCCTAGCAATAAAATTTATCAGCAAGCACTGGTTGTGTTGCTCTGGTTGCCCTGCCTGTTGGCGATGGTGATCTTTCGCAAGCACCTGCTGGACATTTGGCGAAAAAGTCGGCTGTTCTGCTCGTGTTTAGTTCTCTTCTTGGTGTGGGCTGCGTTGAGCGCTATGTGGACTGGCGCCGAGGAACCATCCAGAGAACTGAAACGCGTTTTTTATGTGGCGCTATTTCTTGTTTCTCTGGCGTTGTTGGGCGCTGAGGAGCCTCGACGGATCTGGCGGGGGCTATCGTTAGGCTTTGTAGGCTTGGCCCTTGCTTGTCTTGTCAGTATTTACCTCTTCTATGTTCGCGACATGCATTCTCTCAGCGCTCGGCTTGAGGGTATCGGTCAAGTGGGGCATCCGATTCTCGGCGCATACGTGATGGCGTTGGTAGTGATTTGGGGGACACGATTCAAGCCTTCTGGTTTCTGGCCATGCTTTATATGGGGGGCATTGATGCTATTCGCTTTGGCGTTTGTTTTGCTGGGGCAGAGCCGCGGGGCAATACTGGCGTTGATAGTTGGTGTGTTTTCCTTGCTTTTGCTTCGTGGTGGCCGTGCTGTGTGGCTCGGTAGTGCGGCGATAGTGCTTGTTTGCTTGGTAGGCTATGAGCTGTTTGCACCGCTCATCCTTGCGCGCGGCCTGTCGTACCGTCCGGAAATTTTGCAGGCGAGTCTCGACATGTTCTTGCAAAACCCTTTTCTCGGATTAGGCATTGGCACCGATTATCGCGTTGTGACATTTAACTACCCCGAGGGGTTCGACCACACGCACAATGGCTTCACCCATGTCGCCGTTGAGCTGGGATTACCTGGTGTGGCCTTGTGGATCAGTCTGTGGTTAAGCGCATTGCATATCGCTTGGCAACATCGCTTTTCTGCCGAGGGACGGCTGGTGTTCGGAACGCTGGTTGTCTCGTTGGCGGCGCTTCAGTTTGATGCGGCCAGTCTATGGGGGACCCCGAGGGCTGAGTGGTTTGTAATCTGGCTTCCGCTGGCGCTAACGCTTGCCCTCGTTGCACAACCGCACAGTGATAAACTGCGGCCCGTCTGTATTGAAGCGAGTTGATTGATGAGTGATGTGAAAGATGACGCGGCCCAGCCGAGTAGCCTGAAAGTCTACTTTCGATTGCTGGGGTACGTAAAACCGTACATTGGTATGTTTTTGATCAGTATTGTTGGTTTTCTGATCTTCGCTTCAACTCAGCCAATGCTTGGTTACATCCTCAAGTTCTTTGTGGATGGCCTGGGTGACCCTAATGTTGGGCTTTTTTCCGGCGTACCTTGGATGCAAGAGCATGCGCCCTGGCTCGCCCAGCTCAAACTGCTTCAGGCAGTCCCGCTGCTTATTGTACTAATCGCTCTTTGGCAGGGAATTGGCTCATTTCTCGGAAACTTTTACTTGGCCAAAGTTTCCATGGGCTTGGTTCAGGATTTGCGCATCGCGTTATTCAACAACCTGCTAACGCTGCCGAATCGATATTTTGATAGCCACAACTCAGGTCACCTGATTTCCAGGCTCACTTACAACGTCACCATGGTCACGGGCGCCGCTACAGATGCGATCAAGGTGGTGGTGCGTGAGGGGATGACGGTCGTCTTTCTTTTCGCAACGTTGCTGTGGATGAATTGGAAGCTCACCCTGGTGATGGTCGCGATACTGCCTGTTATTGGTTTAATGGTTTCCAGTACGAGTAAGAAATTTCGTAAACAAAGTAAAAAGATTCAAGTGGCAATGGGCGATGTTACCCATGTTGCGTCTGAAACAATTCAGGGTTATCGGGTTGTGCGTAGCTTTGGTGGCGAGGGCTATGAACAGCAACGCTTCCAAACAGCCAGCGAAGATAATCGTCTTAAACAATTGAAGATGGTTAAAACAGGCGCTATCTACACCCCGAGTCTTCAACTGGTAATTTATAGCGCCATGGCTGTTTTGATGTTTCTGGTGCTGTTGCTGCGTGGAGAGGCCAGCCCAGGTGATTTAGTGGCTTACATCACGCTGGCTGGATTGCTGCCCAAGCCAATTCGTCAGCTTTCAGAGGTTAGTTCGACTATCCAAAAAGGTGTCGCGGGGGCTGAGAGTATTTTTGAGCAGTTAGATGAACAACCTGAAGTTGACTTGGGCACCAAGGAGCGCGAACGGGTTACAGGTCGTTTGCAAGTCAGCAATCTCAGCTTTCAGTATCCGACCAGTGAAAAACCCGTCCTCGATAACATATCTTTTGTCGCCGAGCCTGGGCAGATGGTGGCGTTGGTTGGGCGTTCAGGCAGTGGCAAATCTACGCTGGCGAGCCTGATTCCGCGTTTTTATCACCACGAGCATGGCCAGATTCTGCTTGATGACCTGGATGTCCAAGATTACACACTGCGCAACCTGCGACGTCACATCGCCTTGGTGACCCAGCATGTGACGCTGTTCAATGACTCTGTGCGCAACAACATCGCCTATGGTGACTTGATCGATGCACCCTTGGATGCCGTCAAGCGTGCCGCTGAAGACGCTTACGCGGCTGAGTTCATCGAAAAAATGCCGCAGGGATACGACACGCTGGTGGGCGAAAATGGTGTATTGCTCTCAGGTGGTCAGCGTCAGCGTCTGGCAATAGCGCGGGCGCTGCTCAAAGACGCACCATTGCTGATTCTTGATGAAGCCACCTCTGCGCTGGACACTGAGTCCGAGCGGCATATTCAGGCTGCGTTGGACAAGGTAGTTGAGGGGCGCACCACCATCGTGATTGCCCATCGGTTAAGCACAATCGAAAAGGCCGATCTGATTCTGGTCATGGACCAGGGGCAGATTGTCGAGCGTGGAACTCACAGCGAGTTGCTAGCGTTGAACGGTTATTACGCGCGACTGCATGCCCGGGACTTTGCCGAGGATGCTGACCTAGGCCTGGACCTGGACCCGAGCGCCTGATGCTCAGTCATTTGCGCGCCTGGCGCGAGCGTGGCTGGACGGTCATCGAGGCATCTGAGTACACCGCTGCCTGGCAACGGTTCGGCGGCAGTGTGGCCACCCATCCTCAGGTAGTGGAGCGCTTGGCGGGCTTGGCGGGGGTGCCTGTTCGCTATCTTGGCTGGTTTGCCGATGGTGATCTGCTGGCGGCGATTCCGACTTGGGGGCGGCATCTGGCACTATCCAAGGATGTGCTCAAACAGCAGGGTAAACGCGGTCTGTTCGACCTTGGCAATGCGGAATTGATTCTTCCGGCAGCGCCGTCAGCCAATGTCTCGCTGCGTCATCGCGGTCGCTATATCTCAATGCTCAATGCCGGTTCGATCAGCACCCTGCGTGAGCAGCCCGAGGGGCTGGCCTTGGCGCGCGAGCCTGAGGAATACAGCAAGAAATTCCGCTACAACCAGCGCCGCGAGCAGCGGTTACTGGAAGAGGCCGGCGGGGTGATTCGGCCGATGCTGGAGCTTTCTGCTGCCGAGCAGGCGGTAATTTATGCTGATCTGTTTCAGCTTCGCTGGGGTTTTGAAGCCACCGGTAAGGCGCATTTGGCCGAGGTATTCAGCCTGATGCGCGACTTTATGACCGGCTCACTGATTTACCTGAACGACCAGCCAGTGGCGATTCAAGTGCTGTACCGTGTCGAGGCGCCGCAGTGGGTCAGTCTGGAATACATCAACGGCGGGGTTGATCCGCAAAATCGCGAGTTCAGCCCTGGCAGCGTGCTGAGCTTTATCAATACGCAGACCGCCTGGAGTGAAGCTCGCGCGCTGGGCAAGCCGTTGCGCTATTCCTTCGGCCGGGCTGACCGCGAATATAAAGACCGCTGGTGCAACCGCGTCGCGGTTTATCAGGTTTGATCATGTCGGTTCGTAAACAGATCCTGCTCAAGCGCCATCGCCGGCAAAAGCGCATCGCGTTGCTGTTGGCCCTTGCTGGGTTGGCGCTCGTCGGCGTACTGGTCGCCTGGTGGTGGGTGCCGGTCCTCCTATTGCTCGGCTGGGTCGCCCATGAGGCTTGGTTTGCCGATCACCTGTTCTATTCGCCCAGCGATGACTACAGCTACGCCTTTGCCGAGCCGACCCGTACCGTTAATGGTCGCATTGATGCCGGTTACGTGAGGCTGGAAGGCGAAGTGGCGGCGGCAGATACCCTGATTCTGCAGGTTCAGATAAACGCCAATTGGCTGGGGCGTTGGTTCGATCCTTATGTGCTGATTGGCAATGACCGTCAGGACTTTGAGCGGGGCGTGAAGGGGCGGCGCTACCTGAATCTGTCTGGTCAGGGCGAATTATTGGCGCAGGGCAAGTTGTCGCTGCGTGGCCGGTTTTGCCGCCTGGATCCGCATGTCACGCTCCATGCGCAGCTCAATCCGGACTACGCCGAGCAGCGTTTGATGATTGTCGCGCCGCACGCCGACGACGCCGAACTGGCCGCGTTTGGCCTATACAGCCGGGCGCGTGAGGTCAGCATCCTGACCCTCACGCAGGGCGAAATTGAAGCTGAGTCCTACCAAAAACTGGGGCTGGAGCAAGCGGCTGCTGCGCAGCTCAAGGGTCGTTTGCGCGCCTGGGACAGCCTGGCGGTACCGCTGTGGGGCGGTGTGCCGCAAAGCCAGTGCCTGCAGCTTGGCTACTACTGCCTGCAGTTGCCGGCGATGCAGGCGCAGCCTGAGCAAGCGTTTGGTTCGCGGGAGTCCGGCGAAACGGATATTCGTAGCTTGCGTGCGAACAATGCTTTGTCGCTGCCCGGTGATGCCGATGGTGTGCCCAGTTGGCGCAATCTGCTGGCTGATCTGGTGGCTGCGCTTGAGCACTACCAGCCCGAGGTTGTCGTCACCCCGCACCCGCAATTGGACCCGCACAGCGACCATGTTGCCAGCACCCAAGCGCTGTTAGAAGCGATTGAGCTTAGTAGCTGGAAGCCGAAAACGCTGCTGCTGTACGCCAACCACCTGCACGATAACGACCGCTGGCCGATGGGGCCGGCGGGTTTTGGCATCGCGTTGCCGCCGGCCATTGAGGCGCTACCGGCTGATGGGCTGTGGAGCCCTTGCCTGGATGCCGCGCAACAACTGGATAAAGCCATGGCGCTGGCCATGCAGCACGATTTACAAGGCCCGTTGCCGCTTAAGCGGCGTATCCGCCGCTGGATTCAGCATGTGTTGGTTGGGCGGCGCTGGCCCGCTACCGGTGCAGACGAATTCTTCCGCAAGGCGGTGCGCCGCCATGAACTGTTCTGGGTGCGCACGCTCGGCGGTTAGCCAGCGCAGTGGCCTGCCAATGTTATGATCCCCGGCAATCTGTTCTGCCGTTTCTGGAGTGTTTATGAAAGTGTCCATGCCGCGTTTCGACCAGGCCGCCGTTCTGGTGGCGGGCGATGTCATGCTCGATCGTTATTGGCATGGCGGCACTTCGCGGATTTCGCCTGAAGCGCCGGTGCCCGTGGTCAAGGTCGAGCAGATCGAAGACCGTCCGGGCGGCGCGGCCAACGTCGCGCTTAACATCGCCGCCCTCGGCGCACCGGCCACCTTGATCGGCGTGACCGGTGAAGATGAAGCCGCCGCAAGCCTGCGCAACAGCCTACAGGCGGTTGGCGTAAAGACCTTCTTCCAGACGATCAAAGACCAGCCGACCATCGTCAAATTGCGCGTGATGAGCCGTCATCAGCAGTTGCTGCGCATGGACTTCGAAGAGCCGTTCCGCACCGACTGCGCCGCCTTGGCTGCGAGCGTGGAAGCGCAACTAGACGGCATCAAAGTGCTGATTCTCTCGGATTACGGCAAAGGCGCGCTGCAGAACCATCAGGCATTGGTGCAACTGGCGCGCAGCAAAGGCATAGCCGTGCTGGCCGATCCCAAGGGTAAAGACTTCTCCATCTACCGTGGCGCCAGCCTGATCACGCCGAACCTGCACGAGTTCGAAACCATCGTCGGCCATTGCCGTGATGAGGCCGAGCTGGTGGCCAAGGGCGCCGCCCTGATGGCGGAGCTGGAACTGGGCGCATTGCTGGTGACCCGTGGCGAACACGGCATGACCTTGTTGCGCCCAGAGCACCCGGCGTTGCACCTGCCGGCGCGTGCCCGTGAAGTGTTCGATGTGACCGGTGCTGGCGATACGGTGATTTCCACCCTGGCGGCCAGCTTGGCGGCGGGTGAAGATCTACCAAATGCCGTCGCTTTAGCCAATCTGGCTGCCGGTATCGTGGTCGGTAAGCTGGGTACTGCGGCGATCAGCGCACCGGAGCTGCGCCGCGCGATCCAGCGTGATGCCGGCTCCGAGCGCGGTGTGCTGAGCCTTGATCAACTGCTGCTGGCCATCGAAGACGCCCGCGCCCATGGCGAGAAGATTGTCTTCACCAATGGCTGCTTCGACATCCTGCATGCTGGCCATGTGACCTATCTGGAACAGGCGCGCGCGCAAGGCGATCGTCTGGTGCTGGCGGTCAATGACGACGCCTCGGTCAGCCGCCTGAAAGGCCCGGGTCGGCCGATCAACGCTGTGGACCGCCGCATGGCCGTGTTGGCCGGTCTTGGCGCCGTGGACTGGGTGGTGAGCTTCACTGAAGACACCCCGGAAAACCTGCTGCGCGCGGTCAAGCCGGATGTGCTGGTCAAGGGCGGTGACTACGGCATCGAGGGCGTAGTAGGTGGCGATATCGTCCGCGCCTACGGCGGTGAAGTGCGCGTGCTGGGGTTGGTGGAAAACAGTTCCACCACCGCCATCGTCGAGAAGATCCGCAGCAAGTAACCCACCACACTGACTGGCTGCTTTGCCAGTCAAGCGCGTCGGCGCGGTCATAGGCGCTTGCCCTGACCGCGCGCATGATCCGTGGCATCCCCCGTATGGAGAGATGCCATGAGTTCCGACGTACAGGGCCGTGCCCTGGCAGTGCTGAATCGAGTCGCCCAGGCTGACTGGCCGGACCGTTTGAAGCTGCGTAAACCCTTCGAGAAACTGATCTACACCGGCAGCCGAGCGAGCTTTCGCGCGGCGGCGCAGCGTGCGGGCAAAGTCGCCAAATTGCCGCGCCCGGCTGACCCCGATGCCTTGTTTGATCTGTCCTTGTCTGATGAGCAGCAGATGCTGGTGGAGATGCTCGAAGCCTTCGCCAGTGAAGTGCTGCGCCCGCTCGCCCACGATGCCGATGAACAGGCGGCGCTGCCTGCGGCGTTGCTCAACCAGGCGCATGAGCTGGGGTTGACGCATTACGCGGTGAGTGAGGCGCAGGGCGGCATGGCCGGCGAGCGCACCACACTGAGTAATGCGCTGATTGCCGAAGCGTTGGGCAAGGGCGATTTATCCTTGGCGGCTGCATTGCTGGTGCCGTTGTCGGCGGCCAACTGCATCCGCCGATGGGGCAATGCTGCGCAGCAGGCGCGTTGGCTGCCGGCCTTTGTCGGTGAGGAGCCTGCGCCGGTGATGGCCATTGCGGTCAATGAACCGACGCCGTTGTTTGACCCGCAGAAGCTGGCGACTCGAGCGCGTAAGCGTGGCAAGCATTACGTCCTTAGCGGTGAGAAGTGCCTGGTGTTGCGTGGAATGGATGCCAGCCAGCTGATCATCGCGGCGCAGGCGGCGGACGGTCCGGCGCTGTTTATCGTCGAGGCGGGCGCCAAAGGTCTGCAGCGCAGCCCGCAACCGGCCATGGGCCTGAAGGCTGGCAGCACGGCGCGCGTGCGGCTCAATGGCGTGAAGGTGCCGGTTGAGGCGCGACTGGCCGCTGAGCATTTCAACTACCAGAGTTTTCTCGATTATGCCGGGTTGGCGTGGTGCGCCCTGGCCGTGGGCACAGCGCAGGCGGCGCTGGATTATGTGGTGCCGTATTGCAACGAGCGCGTGGCCTTCGGCGAACCGATCAGCCATCGCCAGGGTGTGGCCTTTACGGTCGCCGATATGGCCGTGGAACTCGATGCCATGCGCCTGATGGTCTGGCGCGCGTGTTCGCGCGCCGAGCAGGGTTTGCCGTTCCGGCGCGAAGCCTACCTGGCGCGCCTGCTGTGCAGCGAAAAGGCCATGAAGATCGGCACCGACGCCGTGCAGTTGCTCGGCGGTCACGGCTTTACCAAAGAACATCCAGCCGAGCGCTGGTACCGCGACTTGCGTGCGCTGGCGATTATGGCCGGCGGTCTCCAGCTCTAAGGGCGCATCACCATGAACTTAGAAACCCCCAAGAAATTCCGTGGCTTGGTCAATCAGGCCCATCAGGTGGCGGAGAATTACTTCCGGCCGATTTCACGTAAATACGACAAGGCCGAGCACGCCTATCCCAAGGAGCTGGACCTGCTCGCGGCCCTGCTCGATGGCATGAACGCTGGATCGCCGGACGCCATCGGTGCCACCTCAGCGAGCAAGCGTGGTGCGGCCCGCGAGCAGCAGGAAGGCATCAAGAATGGCGGCAATCTGTCGGCGCTGCTCGGGGTGATGGAGCTGTGCTGGGGCGATGTCGGCCTGCTGCTGGCCATGCCGCGCCAGGGCTTGGGCAACGCCGCGATTGCGGCGGTGGCCAATGATGAGCAGCTGGCGCGTTTCGGCGGTACCTGGGCGGCTATGGCGATTACCGAGCCGGGCTGCGGGTCGGACTCGGCGGCGATCCGCACCACGGCGATCAAGGATGGCGATCACTACGTGCTCAACGGCGAGAAGATCTACGTCACCTCTGGCGAGCGTGCCGATGCCGTGGTGGTGTGGGCCACCCTGGACAAGAGCCTCGGCCGTGCAGCGATCAAGTCCTTCGTGGTGGAGCACGGCACGCCGGGGATGAGCGTGACACGGCTGGAAAAGAAGCTCGGCATCAAGGCCTCGGACACCGCCGCGATCAGCTTCAGCGATTGTCGGGTGCCGGCCGCCAACCTGCTCGGTAACCCGGAAATCGACGTCCAGAAGGGCTTTGCCGGGGTGATGGAAACCTTCGACAACACCCGGCCGCTGGTCGCTGGTATGGCGGTGGGCGTGGCCAAGGCCTCGCTGGACCGCACCCGCGAACTGCTGAGGAAAGTCTGCAAGCTTGATTACCGCACGCCGCTGCTCAGTGTCAGCCACGCCGAGGCGACGCTGTATCGCCTGGAAGCCGAATGGGAAGCCGCACGCCTGTTGACGATGAAAGCCGCCTGGATGGCCGACAATAAACTGCCCAACTCCAAGGAGGCCTCCATCGCCAAGGCCAAGGCCGGGCGAGTGGCCAACGAGGTGACGTTGAAATGCGTCGAACTGGCTGGCGCTTTGGGGTACGGCGAGGATGAGCTGCTGGAGAAGTGGGCGCGCGACTCGAAGATTCTCGACATCTTTGAAGGCACCCAGCAGATCCAACTGCTTATCGTCGCCAGGCGCTTGCTGGGCAAGAGCTCCAGCGAATTGAAGTAGTTATTCACGTGGGCTGGGTGAATCCAGCCCACTTACCTGAAATCCCTTTTTGCCCTGCTTAGGCGGGGCTTTTTTGTGTCTGCGCCAGCCAATCTTTCCAGCGAATCCGCTCTTCGTGCACCAGCCAGCCATCCTGTGGCGCAAAGCTTTCGGCCAGCCACAGACCGCGAGTGCTGGCGGGTGAAAGCTGGCCTTGCTTCAGGGTCAGCAGCTCGGCAGTTGGCCGGCCCTGATCCAGCGGAATCAGAAACAAGTCTGGGCGTGAGCGGTTGAGGCGGGCGATCAGTTGGCCGTCTTCCAGGTGTTCGTCGACATGCAGCAGGCTGAGTTGACGTGTTTCCTTGGGCAAATCCAGGCGCAGGTCGTAGACCAGCTGCAGCGAAGCGGTTGGCAGGTGCACATAGGCACGCGGGCGTTCGAGCAGCTTGAGGTTGCCGCATTGCACTGGGCGCGCGGCGCCGGACAGCGGGCTAAGGCTGAAGTGAGCGGTTTCCCGGTAACGCAAGCTGCTCTGGTAGGGCGTGGGCAGCCAGGTGTCGCCAAAGCGCCCGCTTAGCCAGCCTTCCGGGGTTTCCAGTAGGCATTCTTCGGCCACTTCCTGAATCGCGGTGAGCAGCGGCAGGTTGAGCTCATGGGCCGGCACGTAGCCGGAGATCAGCTTGAGCACCACATCGCCGCGATCCGCGCGACGCTGGCGCACCAGTACCCAGTATTCGCGGCCCTGCCAGCTGAGGGTCAGGCGCACCGAAACGCCGAGGTTGGCCAGTTCCACGGCAAAGCGTTGGCTGTCGGCCACAACTACAGGTTTGCGCTTTTCCAGCATCTGGCTGAAGTTCAGCGGCATGCCCAGGCCCTGGTAACTCAGGCCTTCTGGGCTGGCTTCGACAAACAGTTGCAGGGTCTTGAAGCTGCTGGGGTCTTTGCGGATCAGGGTGCGCGGCATTGCAACTCCTCGCGGGCATGGGCATGGCCTGAGAGCTTGGCACAGATCGTCGGGTGAGATCCGTCAGGCAATATCCTGAATTACAGCGGCGGCCGTAGCGACGTTATGCGCCAGGTGTTGCGGGTTGATGGTGCCGAAAATCGCGCTGCAGGCGGCCGGGTGGCTGAAGATCAGCTTGAAACTGGCGCGCACCGGGTCGACACCTGGGGCTAGGCAGGCGTGCCCGCTGGCCAGGGCTTTCTTGATCAGAATGCCTTTGCCGTGCAGTTCGGCGTAGTCGAGCACGGCCTGCTCGCCTTGCTCATTAAGGTTGTAGGTGACCATCGCGCAGTCACCGTGTTCCAGCGCCAGCAGGCCGCCTTCAACGGTTTTGCCGGATAGGCCGAAGCCGCGGATCTTGCCCTCGCGTTTAAGCTCAGCCAGCGTCTCGTACACACCGCTGTCACGCAGAATCGCCACATCGTTGCCGTCGGAATGCACCAGTACCAGGTCGATAAAGTCGGTTTCCAGGCGCTTCAGGCTGCGCTCCACCGAGAAGCGCGTGTGCGCAGGGCTGAAGTCGAAGTGCGACTGGCCGTTGTCGAATTCTTCGCCGACCTTGCTGACAATCACCCACTGCTGACGCTGGCCACGCAGCAGCGGGCCGAGGCGGGATTCGCTGGTGCCGTAGGCCGGTGCGGTGTCGATCAGGTTGATGCCCAGGTCATGGGCCTGGGCCAGCAACTCGCGGGCGGCGGCGTCATCGGGGATGGTGAAACCGTTGGGGTATTTCACCCCCTGATCACGGCCCAGTTTGACCGTGCCCAGGCCCAGCGGTGAAACCAGCAGCTCGGTGGCGCCCAATGGGCGATGCAGATTGTGCAGGCTGTGCAGTGGATGCATCAGAACAGTTCCTCCCAGGCGGGTGGGGCGACGCTCGGTCGCGGCAGCGCGGGCAGTGGCGCATGTGTGGTCGGCTGAACGCCGTCACGGCTCAGCGCCGCCAGCACGCGGTCGGCAAAGTCTGGGGCTAACGCCAGCTTAGTTGGCCAGCCCACCAGCAGTTTGCCTTGCTCGTGGAGAAAGGCGTTGTCCGGGCGTACCAGGCCGGACTGCGCCGGCTCGGCGCGATCCACTCGCAGCGTGGCCCATTGCGCGGCGGATAGATCGACCCAGGGCAGCAGCTCGCTCAGCTCTTTTTTCGCCACCTGGATCTGCGCAGCTTCGTCGCGAGCCACGCCATCGGCTTCGGCCAGATCGCCACCCAAGTACCAGACCCACTGGCCATCGGCCGCCGGGTGGGTGGTGATGGTCACGCGCGGCTTCGGTCCACCGCCCAGGCAGTGGGCGTAAAGCGGTTTCAACGTTGGACCTTTGACCAAGACCATATGCAGCGGGCGCAGTTGCTGTGCGGGCTGGCTGAGACCGAGGGTGCTGAGCAGCTGGGCATTGCCACGGCCGGCACTGAGAATGATGCGCTGTGCGCGAATCTCACGGCCATCGATGATCAGGCCGACCAGCTCGCCGTTTTCCCGCAGCGGTTTGATGTGCTCGGCTGCCAGCAAACCATCGCCGGCCAGTTCACCGAGGCGGCTGATCAGGCTCGGCACATCCAGCACCAGTTCGGCCAGGCGGTAGACCTTGCCCTTGAATTTGGGGTGTTGCAGCGCCGGTGGCAGGTGCTCGCCCTTGACCTGATCGACTCGGCCGCGCACGGCTTTGCTGGCAAAGAAACTGGTGATGTTGCCAGCCAGGCTGCCGGGGGACCACAGGTAGTGGGCATCGGAGAGCAGACGCACGCCAGTCAGGTCCAGCTCGCCATTACCCGCCAGGGCTTCGCGCCAGCGCCGTGGCATATCGGCGATGGCTTCGGAGGCGCCGGTCAGCGCGCCATGCAGGGCGTATTTGGCACCACCGTGAATGATGCCCTGGGATTTCACGCTCTGGCCGCCACCGAGGCGGGCGTTGTCCACCAGCAGGGTGGCGAAGCCCTGGCGGCGCAGGCGCGCATTCAGCCAAAGGCCGGCAATGCCGCCTCCCACGATCAAAACATCAGTGCTCAATGCCTGTGACATGCAGGTGTCTCACCGGGAAAACAGGCGCGCAGTATAACCCGGCTGCGCTAGCGCCTTACCTCGGAACCTGCTCAACGTCTCGCGAGCTAGAGCCATGTAAGGCAAAAACAGGCGAGGAAGCGGAGTTTACTGGTGTAAATGAGCATTCCGATACGCCGCGTCCCGGCCTGTTTTTAACGCCGCAGGGCCGAAGCGCAGCAGGCGTTGGGCAGGTTCTCAGTGGCCGACACTCTGCGAGAACAACTGAATCACCACCACGCCGGCGACGATCAGGCCCATGCCGAGCATGGCCGGCAGGTCCAGCCGTTGTTGGTAGAGAAACACCGCCGCGATGCTCACCAGCACGATACCCATGCCCGCCCACACCGCATAGGCGACGCCGACCGGGATGGTTTTCACCACCAGGCTGAGCATCCAGAACGAGATGGCGTAGCCGACCACGACCAGCAGCAGGGGCAGGGGTTTGTTGAAACCATCCAGGGCCTTCATCGAGGTGGTGGCGATGACTTCTGCGGTGATGGCAATAGCGAGGTAGAGATAGCCGCCCATGATGTGGCCTCCATAGTGATCTGGCGGCCATTCTAGTGACCTGGCGGATGGGATAAAGTGATTACCTATCCGCTATGGAGATGGGTTATGCAGTGGAACCTGGAGCAGATTCGCCTGTTTGTCAGCGTTGCGGATGGCCAGTCGTTCTCCGCCGTGGGTCGGCAAATGCAGCGCGCACAATCGGCGGTGAGCAATGCGATTGCGTTGCTGGAGGCCGACCTCGGCGTGCGTCTTTTCGAGCGCAGCAGCGGCCGCCAACCACGCCTGACCGATGCCGGCGTGGCTCTGCTGGAAGAGGCGCGTGAGGTGTTGCGCCAGTGCCAGCGTTTGGAAGGGCGCGCGCTGGGCCTGGTGCGCGGTGAGGAGGTGTGTTTGCGTCTGGCGCAGGATGAGGCGATGCCTTATCAGCCGGTGCTCGACAGTCTTGAGGCGCTGGCGCAGCACTTTCCGCTGCTGGAGGTGCAGTTGGCCAGTGGTGCGCAAGGGGATGTGGCGCGCAAGCTGCTGGAGAACCGCGCCGACCTCGGCTTGTTGTTCCATCACGAACACATGCCCGATGCGCTGGAACGTCAGCGGCTGGGTACCATCGAAATGGTCACCGTGTGCGGGGCCGGGCACGCACTGGCGGTTGTGGCGCATGTTGATCGGCGTGAGCTGGCCCGCCATCGGCAACTGCTGATGACCCCGCAAGACAGTCACTATCCGGGCGGTGAGCAAATCAGCCCGTCGGTGTGGCGCACCGACAGTTTCTACACCATGGCCGAACTGCTGATGCGTAACCTGGGCTGGGCCTGGCTGCCGCGCCATGTGGTGCAGTACCCGACTTATCAGAGCCAACTGGTGGAGCTGAGCAGCGACTGGACGCCGCCACCGCTGGTGGTCGAGCTGGTCTGTCGCCGCGATCAGGCATTGGGCCCCGCGGCCTTGTGGTTGGCCGAGTGCTTTGCTCGGCATCTGCAGGCCACGGCGTGAGCCGGGCCCGCGCCTGGCTCGACGATAGTGGCCAAAGTGCATAAGCTGCGCGCCATGAATAGAAGCCTCTACACCCTGTTGTTTCATCTTGGTCTGCCGCTGGTGGCCGGGCGTCTGGCGTGGCGTGCCTGGCAGGCGCCGGCCTATGCCAAACGCATCGGCGAACGCTTGGCTTTTGGTTTGCCGCCACTCAAGCCGGGCGGTATCTGGCTGCATGCCGTATCGGTGGGCGAGAGCATCGCCGCCGCGCCGCTGGTGCGTGAACTGCTGGCGCGCTACCCACAGCTGCCGATCACCATCACCTGCATGACACCGACCGGTTCGGAGCGTATTCAGGCGATGTTTGGCGGTGCGGAATACGCGGGTCGTGTGCAGCATTGCTACCTGCCGTATGACCTGCCCTGGGCGGCAGCACGTTTTCTCGATCAGGTGCAGCCACGGTTGGCAGTGATTATGGAAACCGAGCTGTGGCCCAACCATATTCACCAGTGCGCCAAACGCGGTATTCCCGTTGCGCTGGCCAACGGGCGGCTGTCCGAGCGTTCGGCCCGTGGTTATGCGCGTTTTGCCAACCTCACCGCGCCGATGCTTGCCGAGCTGAATCTGCTGGCGGTGCAGACAGCGCTGGAAGCCGAACGCTTTCGCAGCCTGGGCGCGCGCGCTGAGTGCGTCGAGGTCACCGGTTCGATCAAGTTTGATCTGACGATTGACCCAGAGCTGCTTACCCGCGCTGCGGTCTTGCGTGAGCAATGGCAGGCCACGCACCGCCCGGTGTGGATCGCCGCGAGCACCCATGCCGGTGAAGACGAGATCGTTCTTGCCGCCCACCGTGAGCTGCTCAAGCAGACCCCTGATGCTCTGCTGATTTTGGTGCCGCGCCATCCCGAGCGTTTCAATGCGGTGTTCGAGTTGTGCCAGCGGCAAGGCTTTAACACGCGGCGCCGCTCCACTGGCGAAGCGCTGCTGGCGAGCGATCAGGTGCTGCTCGGCGACACCATGGGCGAGCTGCTGTTTCTCTACGCCTTGGCCGATATCGCCTTTGTCGGCGGCAGCCTGGTGGCCAATGGCGGGCATAACCTGCTGGAGCCGGCGGCGCTGGGCAAGCCGGTGCTGAGCGGCCCGCACCTGTTCAACTTTCTGGAGATAGCCGCGCAGTTGCGTGCGGCCGGAGCGTTGGGCGAGGTGTCGGATGCGGACGGTTTGGCGCAGCGGGTTGCACAGCTATGGCTCGAACCGGCGACCGCAGAGGCCATGCGGACTGCTGGGCAGGCCGTTATGCGGGCTAACCAAGGTGCCCTGGCACGGCTGTTGACGGGTTTGGCACGGCTGCTGAAGGTCGAGTCGCCATAGCGATTGATTACTCACTTGGTCCCGTAACGGCTTACGCCATAAAAAAGCCCGCTGAATTCAGCGGGCTTTTTGGTTGCGGAGCACTCAGTACTGCGAGTTGCCACGCAGCTGGGCTTCGGCGGCCTTGGCCAGGTCCGGCGGCAGGAAGTCTTCGTCCGGGTTGTAATCGGATTTCAGGTACTGCTCCAGGGCGTTCAGGTCGTCTGGGCTGAGAGTGCCGGCAGCCTGTTTCAGGCGCAGGTTGTTAAGGATGTAGTCATAGCGCGCGTTGTTGTAGTTACGCACCGAGCTGTACAGCTCGCGCTGAGCGTCGAGCACGTCGACGATGTTGCGCGTGCCGACCTGGTAGCCGATTTCAGTGGCTTCCAGGGCGCTCTGGTTGGAGATGATCGACTGCTTGCGCGCCTGCACGGTTTCCACGTCGGTGTTCACCGCGCGGTGCAGGTTGCGGGTGTTCTGCACCACCTGGCGACGCAGGCTTTCACGCAGCTGTTCGGTCTGGTTCAGGCGCTGGTAGGACTCGCGCACTTGGGAACTGGTCAGGCCGCCGCTGTACAGCGGGATGTTCAGTTGCAGGCCAATCGAGCGCTGCTCAACATCGCCGCTGAACCGGTTGACGCTGGCGGCGTTGTTGCTGAAACCGAGGCTGTCGTTATCGCCCTTCTGGTAGCTGGCCACGGCATCCAGGGTCGGCGCATGGCCCGACTTGCGCTGGCGCAGGGTCTCTTCTGCCGCGTCAACGGCGTAGTTACTGGCTTGCAGGTTGAGGTTCTGCGCGGCAGCGGTGTCGACCCAGGCTTTTGCGTCATTGGGCGTCGGCGCGAGGATTGGCAGGCTGTGCTCGATGCCTTCCAGCGCGCTGAAATCGCGATTGGTCAGGGTGGTCAGGGCCTGGAAGGCATCTTCCACCTGACGCAGCGCGATGATGCGGTTGGCGCGGGCGGTGTCGAAACCGGCCTGGGCTTCCAGCACGTCGGTCTTGTCCGACAGGCCGACATCAAAGCGCTCGTTGGCTTGGTCCAGCTGGCGCTTGAAGGCGGCTTCTTCGGCTTTGGTCGATGCCAGGTTGTCCTGCGCACGCAGTACCGCGAAGTAGGCTTCAGCACTCTGCAGAATCAGGTTCTGCTCGGTGGCCGACAGCTCCAGCACCGCTTGTTCGTTGCTGGCTTTGGCCGCTTGCAACTGGAACCAGCGATCCGCACGGAACAGCGGCTGGCTCAGGTTGGCTTGGTACACGGTGCCGCTACGCGAGCTGGTGGTGCTCGGTGAATCGACCTGGGTGCGGGTGTCGCTCAGGTTGGCACCAGCAGACAAATTAGGCAGCAGGCCGGCGCGGGCCTGGGGCACCACTTCGCTGCGGGCTTCGTAATCGGCGCGTGCAGCAGCCAGATCGGCGTTGTTGGCGGCGGCTTCCTGGTAGACCGTGACCAGGTCAGTTTTGGTGGACAGCGGGGCTTGTTCAGCCCAGGCCATTGCGTTGGACGCGGCGGCCACGGCGATAGCCAGAGAGAGTCTGCGCAACATTAGGGAAATCCTGAATTTGGCGGTAATCGACAAGGCTAAGGGGCCGTGCCTAGTAGGGTCAAGGGCAGTTATGGCGGCTGTAGTGTAGTTTGCAACAAGCTATGTTGCCTGGGTGCAACAATCCGTCGGTGAATGGGTGCTCGTCATGATCCGACGCGCGGGTCATGAATATTTGACTCCTGGGTTGGTTTTATTAGCTGGGGTTGATTAGACTGGCCGCGTTCTTGTCGGGGTGCCCCAATTGAGGGGCTGAGATTGGCAGCTGCCGGATCCCGTTGAACCTGATCAGGTTAAGGCCTGCGTAGGGAACAAGATGCGCTCGCCATTCCCCTGTCGAGCCTCTGGCACCGCCTCAGGTGCGCCTCAACGCCGCTCATCCGTCCAGGTTCGCTCCGACATATAGCCCTGGAGAGCCGCCGATGAGCACACAAGAAAAAAACCTCAATCCGATCCTGAGTGAATCCGCCCAGGTCGACCAGCAGTCGATCCAACCGTTTCCGCGTTCGCAGAAAGTCTATGTGCAGGGCTCGCGCCCGGACATCTTGGTGCCTATGCGCGAGATCAGCCTGGACGTGACACCCACTGACTTCGGCGGCGAGATCAATGCACCGGTGATGGTGTATGACACCTCCGGCCCGTACACCGACCCCAAGGTCATCATCGACGTGCGCAAAGGCCTGGGCGATGTGCGTTCGCCGTGGATTGAGGCGCGCGGCGACACCGAACGCCTGCCTGGCCTGAGCTCCAACTTCGGCCAGCAGCGCCTGGCCGATGCCGAACTGACCAAGCTGCGTTTCGCCCACGTCAACAACCCGCGCCGTGCCAAGGCTGGCGCCAACGTCAGCCAGATGCATTACGCGCGCAAAGGCATCATCACCGCCGAGATGGAATACGTCGCCATCCGCGAGAATATGAAGCTGGAAGTGGCACGCGAAGCAGGCTTGCTCGCTCAGCAGCACCCCGGCCACAGCTTCGGCGCCAGCGTGCCGAAAATCATCACCCCCGAATTCGTGCGTGAAGAGATTGCCCGCGGTCGCGCGATCATCCCAGCCAACATCAACCACACCGAGCTGGAACCGATGATCATCGGCCGTAACTTCCTAGTGAAGATCAACGGCAATATCGGCAACTCGGCGCTCGGCTCTTCCATCGAAGAGGAAGTGGCCAAGCTGACCTGGGGCATTCGCTGGGGTTCGGACACCGTCATGGACCTGTCGACCGGCAAGCACATTCACGAAACCCGCGAGTGGATCATCCGTAACTCGCCAGTGCCGATCGGTACCGTACCGATCTACCAAGCCCTGGAAAAAGTCGGCGGCGCGGCCGAAGAGCTGACCTGGGAATTGTTCCGCGACACCCTGATCGAGCAGGCCGAGCAGGGCGTGGACTACTTCACCATCCACGCCGGCGTGTTGCTGCGCTACGTGCCGATGACTGCCAAGCGCGTCACCGGCATCGTTTCGCGCGGTGGTTCGATCATGGCCAAGTGGTGCCTGGCGCACCATAAAGAGAACTTCCTCTACACCCACTTCGAAGACATCTGCGAAATCATGAAGGCCTACGACGTCAGCTTCTCGCTGGGCGATGGCCTGCGTCCGGGTTCGATTGCCGACGCCAACGACGAGGCGCAGTTCGGCGAGCTGGAGACCCTCGGCGAACTTACCAAGATCGCCTGGAAGCACGACGTACAGACCATGATCGAAGGCCCTGGCCACGTGCCGATGCAGCTGATCAAAGAAAACATGGACAAGCAGCTCGAATGCTGTAACGAGGCGCCGTTCTACACCCTCGGCCCGCTGACCACCGACATCGCGCCAGGTTACGACCACATCACCAGCGGCATCGGTGCGGCGATGATCGGCTGGTTTGGTTGCGCCATGCTCTGCTACGTCACACCCAAGGAACACCTGGGCCTGCCGAACAAGGATGACGTGAAGACCGGCATCATCACTTACAAGATTGCCGCCCATGCTGCGGACTTGGCCAAAGGCCATCCGGGCGCGCAGATTCGCGACAACGCACTGTCCAAGGCGCGCTTCGAATTCCGCTGGGAGGACCAGTTCAACCTCGGTCTCGACCCCGACACCGCGCGCTCGTATCACGATGAAACACTGCCCAAGGACTCGGCCAAGGTCGCGCATTTCTGTTCGATGTGCGGGCCGAAGTTCTGCTCAATGAAGATCACCCAGGAGGTGCGGGTCTACGCCGAAGAGCAGCGTATCGCCGCGCTGGAACTGGATGAGGCCGAGCTGGGCATGCAGGCCAAGGCCGCCGAGTTCAAATCCCAAGGCAGTGAGCTGTACCACAAGGTCTAAGACCTCGAGTCGGCTTGATCGAACACCACCCACGGCATGCGTACCCTGGGTGGTTTTTAATTTTCTGAGGTGGCTATTACCGTGAGCACAACCCACACCTATTCCCCACACCAGAGTGTGGCCAGCGACCAGCGCGTGCTGGGTGCGCGGGACATGTTCTCCCTGTGGTTCTCCCTCGGCATTGGCCTGATGGTCTTGCAGCTGGGTGCTTTACTGGCGCCCGGGCTGGGCATGAGTGGCGCACTGCTGGCAATTGCCTGCGGCACAGCCGTGGGTGTGCTGTTGCTCGGGGCGGTTGCGGTGATCGGTAGCGATACCGGTCGTTCGAGTATGGCCGCCCTGAAGCTTAGCCTGGGTAGCAAAGGTGCATTGCTGCCGGCCTTACTGAATGTGCTGCAATTGATTGGCTGGGGCGCCTTCGAGATCATTGTGATGCGTGACGCCGCGGGCGTGCTGGCCGAGCGTGCGTTCGGTGCTGGCTCCGCGTGGAGTAACCCGCTGATCTGGACGCTGTTCTTTGGCGCGCTGGCGACCCTGTTGGCAGTCACTGGGCCGCTGACCTTTGTGCGCAAGGTGTTGCGTAAATGGGGCATCTGGCTGCTGCTGGGTGCCTGTCTGTGGCTCACCTGGAATCTGTTCGACAAGGCGGATCTGGCAAGCCTCTGGGCACGTGCAGGGGACGGTTCGATGCCATTTGCCCTGGGTTTTGACATCGCCATTGCCATGCCGCTGTCGTGGTTGCCGCTGATTGCCGACTACTCGCGCTTCGGCCGCAGCGCTGCGCGGGTGTTTGGCGGCACTGCGCTGGGGTTCTTCCTCGGTAATGTCTGGTTGATGAGCCTGGGCGTGGCTTACACCCTGGCCTTTGCTACTGGGGCTGAGGCCAATGCGTTGCTGTTGGCGCTGGCGGGTGCCGGTTTGGGTATTCCGCTGCTGCTGATTTTGCTGGATGAATCGGAAAACGCTTTCGCGGACATCCATTCGGCGGCGGTATCGGCCGGCATTGCGTTGCCGCTTCGGGTTGGGCAGTTGGCCCTGGCTATTGGCGTGCTGTGCACCCTGATCGCCTGGCTGGCACCGCTGGCCGAGTATCAGAATTTCCTGCTGCTGATCGGTTCAGTTTTTGCGCCGCTGTTTGGCGTGGTATTGGTTGACCACTTTATCCTGCGCCGTCGGCGTGCCGAGCTGGCCCCCGTTTGCAGCTTGCGCGTGGATACCTTGCTGGCGTGGGGCTGTGGTGCAGTGGTCTATCACCTGCTCAGCCATTTCTGGCCGCAAATAGGTGCCACCCTGCCAGCGTTCTTGCTGGCTGCGGGGCTGCAGTTACTGCTGGGGCAGCTGAGCCGTAAGCGCGCGGTGGCGATCCGTTGAAGCAGTGGGCGGTCGTCATGCTCACGGTATAAAACCAAGCCTGTTAGCCGAACGGTCGTGGTGACAGCTTGTCAGTGCTCAGTGGTCAACGTGTAAGCTGTGGCGAACACGCTGACCGTTCAGGTCAGCCGCTGCGAAACGTTGTACGGAGTGTTGGAGTCCGCAATGAATGCTCAAGAGGATGTGCAAGTGCTGGAGCGTGAGGCCTGCTTTAGCGGCTTCTACAAGCTCGATCGGCTGCGTTTGCGCCATCGCCAGTTTGCCGGTGATATGGGCCCGGAACTGAGCCGTGAATTGTTCGTGCGCCACGATGCCGTGTGTGTACTGCCCTATGACCCGCAGCGTGATTGTGTGGTGTTGATTGAGCAATTTCGTGTGGGGGCGCTGGATAAAAGTGCCAATCCCTGGCTGCTGGAGTTGGTCGCCGGATTGATCGACAAGGACGAAGAACCTGAAGAGGTTGCACGCCGCGAGGCGATTGAGGAGGCCAATTTAACGCTGACCTCGCTATGGCCGATCACCCAGTATTATCCCTCGCCCGGTGGTTCGGATGAGCGTGTGCATCTGTTTATTGGCCGCTGTGACAGCAATGGTGCCGGTGGCGTGCACGGGCTGGCGGAAGAAGGTGAAGACATTCGTGTGCACGTCTGGCCGCTGGAAGATGCCCTGGATGCATTGAAGGATGGTCGCATCGATAATGCCGCCAGCATCATCGCCCTGCAATGGCTGGCGCTGAACCGCGCGGAAGTGCGAGGGCTGTGGTCATGAACTTGCTGCGCGAGCGCTATCGGGTCGACCTGGTCGAGCTGCAGACTGCTTGCGAACTCAACTATGTGCGCCTGCTGCAGTTGTTGCCGGACATGCGAAATGATGCGCGTGGGCGTCAGCACGTTCGCCGTGTGGCCCTCAGCCAGGGCGAGCACCTGCTCGGCGTGTTGGCCCTGGAGGTGCTGGAAACCTGTCCGTACACCTCAACCATCGAGGTGCGTCAGGAACACAGTCTGTCCTGGCTGCCGGTGCCGCGACTGGAAGTGCGGGTCTACCACGATGCGCGCATGGCCGAGGTGGTGGGCACGCAAAGTGCTCGGCGCTTCCACGGCATCTATCCCTATCCCAATGCAGCCATGCACCAGCCGGATGAGAAGACTCAGCTCAACCTGTTTCTCGGTGAGTGGCTGAGCCATTGCCTGGCCTGCGGTCACGAACTGGCACCCGTGCGTTAGGTTTTTCCACGCTCAGCCGATAATCAGTCGCAGGCGCATTATTCTGATACGCGCTAGCCTAAGGGTGGGTATTGGATTTACAGCGGACGTTCTGTGATCTATTCCCCTTTCGCGGGTTTACCGCTCGCAGGGCTAGCCAGCATAATTCATGAATTCCGCTCAAGGAGAAGGTCTTGCCGGGCGCGCCGATTCAAACCACTGCTGTTGATCGCTCGGTACTGCTGGTGCAGCTCTCCGATAGTCACCTGTTTGCCGACGGGGCAGGCAAGCTATTGGGCATGGATACCCAGGACAGCTTGCAGCGGGTGATTGAGCGTGTATTGCAGGAGCAGCCGCAGATTGACCTGGTCCTGGCCAGCGGCGACCTCTCGCAGGACGGCAGCGCTGAGTCCTACCAGCGTTTTCGCGAGATGACCGCCGCCATCCCCGCGCCCGCGCGTTGGTTCCCTGGTAACCATGATGAAGTGCCTGCCATGCAGGCGGCTTGCGTCGGCAGTGATCTGCTGGAACCGGTGATCGACCTGGGCAACTGGCGCGTGACCCTGCTCGACTCCTCGATCCCTGGTGCCGTACCTGGTTACCTCAGCGAGCAGCAACTGGCTTTGCTGGAGCGTGCGCTAAGTGAGGCGCCGGATCGTCATCACCTGATCTGCCTGCATCACCACCCGGTGTCCATCGGCTGCAAATGGATGGAACCCATCGGTTTGCGTAACCCGGATGCCTTGTTTGCCGTGCTGGAGCGTTTCAGCCAGGTGCGTGCGGTACTGTGGGGGCATATCCATCAGGAGCTCGATCAGCAGCGCGGCCCGATCCGACTGTTGGCATCACCCTCGACCTGCGTGCAGTTCGCCCCGGGTAGCGAAGAGTTTCAGGTGGATAAAACCGCGCCGGGCTATCGTTGGCTTCGCCTGTTTGACGATGGCCGCCTGGAAACCGGGGTGTCGCGGGTGACTGGCATCAAGTTCGAAATCGATTACACCATCAAAGGCTACTAAGCCCTTTGCAGCTGCTCGGCTAACCGGTTGCAGCCGGTCGCCGCAACCGGTTAGCCTCCCGCCCCATGACCACATCCATTCTCTATATTCACGGGCTTAACAGCTCGCCGGCGTCGCTCAAGGCCAGCCAGTTACAGCGCGCCATGGCGCAGCTGGGGCTGGCCGCGCAGCTGCAAGTACCGGCCCTGCATCACCACCCACGCCAGGCGATGGCTCAGCTCGAAGCGCTGATAGCCGAGCTTGGTCGGCCCGTGCTGGTTGGCAGCTCGCTGGGCGGCTACTATGCGACCCACTTGGCCGAACGCCATGGGTTGCCGGCGTTGTTGATCAATCCAGCCGTGCGCCCGCATCTGCGTTTCGACGGCTACCTAGGCCCGCAGAAGAACTATTACAGCGATGAGACCTGGGAGCTGACAGCCGACCATGTAACGGCCTTGGCCGAGCTTGATGTCGCAGTGCTGCAAGACCCGGCGCGCTATCAGGTGTGGCTGCAGACCGCCGACGAAACCCTCGATTACCGCGATGCCCAGCGCTATTACCGCGCCTGCGCGCTGCGTATCCAGGCTGGCGGCGATCATGGCTTTCAGGGTTTTGCCGAGCGTCTGCCGATGCTTTTCGCTTTCGCCGGTATTCCTCGCCATCTGTGGCAGGATATCGATTTTTCCGCTCTCAATTGACGAACAAGAGACCCCATGGCCCAGCAAGGTTCTAGCTCTTACAACGCCGATGCCATCGAAGTCCTTTCCGGCCTCGACCCGGTGCGCAAACGCCCGGGCATGTACACCGACACCAGCCGGCCCAACCACCTGGCCCAGGAAGTCATCGACAACAGCGTCGACGAAGCACTGGCCGGGCATGCCAAATCGATTCAGGTGATCCTGCACGAGGACAACTCCCTGGAAGTGCTCGACGACGGTCGCGGCATGCCAGTGGACATTCACCCGGAAGAGGGCGTGCCAGGGGTCGAGCTGATCCTCACCAAACTGCATGCTGGCGGCAAATTCAGCAACAAGAACTACCAGTTCTCAGGCGGCCTGCATGGCGTGGGCATCTCGGTGGTCAACGCGCTGTCGACCCGCGTGATCGTTACGGTCAAGCGCGACGGTAACGAATACCAGATGAGTTTCGCCGACGGCTACAAGGCCAGCGACCTGGCCGTGGTCGGCACGGTGGGCAAGCGCAACACTGGCACCAGCGTGCATTTCTGGCCGGATGCCAAGTATTTCGATTCCTTTAAATTCTCGGTCAGCCGTCTCAAGCACGTACTGAAAGCCAAGGCGGTGTTGTGCCCGGGGCTCGCGGTCAGCTTCGAGGACAAAGCCAGCGGCGAGAAAGTCGAGTGGATGTATGAAGATGGCCTGCGCTCCTATCTGGTGGATGCGGTTAGCGAATTTGAACGGCTACCCAATGAACCGTTTTGCGGTAGCTTGGCGGGCAATAAAGAAGCCGTAGATTGGGCGCTGCTGTGGTTGCCGGAAGGCGGCGACGCGGTGCAGGAAAGCTACGTCAACCTGATTCCCACTGCTCAGGGCGGCACCCACGTCAACGGCCTGCGCCAAGGCCTGCTGGATGCCATGCGCGAGTTCTGCGAGTTCCGCAGCCTGCTGCCGCGCGGGGTCAAGTTGGCCCCGGAAGATATCTGGGAGCGTATCGCCTTCGTTCTGTCGATGAAAATGCAGGACGCGCAGTTCTCCGGGCAGACCAAGGAGCGTCTGTCGTCCCGTGAGGCGGCAGCCTTCGTTTCTGGTGTGGTGAAAGACGCCTTTAGCCTGTGGCTTAACGGCCATCCGGAGCTCGGTCAGCAGCTCGCCGAACTGGCGATCAGCAACGCCAACCGCCGCCTCAAGGCCGGTAAGAAGGTCGAGCGCAAGCGCATCACCCAAGGCCCGGCACTGCCTGGCAAGCTGGCCGATTGCGCCGGCCAGGACCCGATGCGCTCCGAGCTGTTTCTAGTGGAAGGTGACTCCGCTGGCGGTTCGGCCAAGCAGGCGCGGGATAAAGAGTTTCAGGCGATCCTGCCACTGCGCGGGAAGATTCTGAACACCTGGGAAGTCGATGGCAGCGAAGTGCTGGCCAGCCAGGAAGTGCACAACATCGCTGTGGCGGTTGGCCTCGATCCGGGCTCCAGCGATCTCTCCCAGCTGCGTTACGGCAAGATCTGCATCCTTGCCGACGCCGACTCCGACGGTCTGCACATCGCCACCTTGCTCTGCGCGCTGTTCGTCCAGCATTTCCGCCCGTTGGTGGATGCGGGTCACGTTTATGTGGCCATGCCGCCGCTGTACCGCATCGACCTGGGCAAGGAGATTTTCTACGCCTTGGATGAAGCCGAGCGCGACGGCATTCTCGACCGCCTGGTGGCCGAGAAACGTCGTGGCAAGCCGCAGGTCACGCGCTTCAAAGGCCTGGGTGAGATGAACCCGCCGCAGCTGCGCGAAACCACCATGGACCCCAATACCCGGCGTCTGGTGCAGCTGACCCTGGACGATTACCCCGGCACCCAGGAAATGATGGACATGCTGCTGGCGAAGAAGCGCGCCGGCGACCGTAAATCCTGGCTGGAGTCCAAGGGCAACCTGGCCGAGGTGCTGCTCTGATGCAGCGGCTGTTGGCTGTTTGCCTGCTGCTCTGCTCACCCGTGCTGGCGAGTGCGGCGGCATTGGAAGAGCTGAAACTGCTCAACGAGCAAGCGGTCAGTGGCGTCAGTGGCGGCAATCTGTCCGGGCTGGCCTGGTGCGATGGTGCGTTGTGGGCGGTTTCTGATCGGGATGATCAGCAGCTTTATCGCCTGCAGTCGGATGAATCGCAGTGGCAAGCCACGGCCGAGACCTTTGTCGCGCCGCCTGCACCGGATGCGCGCTTGCCCTGGGGGCTGCGTATGCGCAGCTGGGCAGCGGGGCTGGTTCGTGGGGGCGAGCTGGATTTCGAGGGCATCAGTTGTGACGCCGCCGGCAATCGCTACCTGGTCAGTGAAGCCAAGGCGGCGGTGCTGCAGTTACCGCTGATGGGTGAGCCCAATTGGCTGAAACTGCCCCAGAGCCTGCTGCGCCAGGCGCGCGCCAGCGGCATGGCGCTGCATTACAACTCGCTGTTTGAAGGCATTGCCGTCGATCCGGCAGGCGAGCGCCTGTACCTGGCGGCCGAGCGCATGCGCCGTGGCTTGTTGGTGGCGCACAAGCAAAATGCCACATGGCGTTGCACCGGTGGTTGCGTACTTTTCAGCGAGGCGGGTACGGAAACGGGGCCTGAGCAGCTGGGCGGCAAGCCGCAGCCTCGGGATTTCTCGGGGCTGGCCTTCCATAACGAAAAGCTGTTCACCCTTGAGCGTCAGGCGCACCGTATCTGTCGGCGCGACCTGAGCAGCGGTCAGGTCGAGAAGTGTTGGTCGTTTGCCATCGAAGCGCTGACTCCAGAGCGGCTCTATGCGCCGTCCTATGGCCTGGCCGAGGCGTTGTGGGTGGATCAGGACGGTGCCTGGATTGGCGTCGATAACGGCCGCTTCAGCCGTGCCGACGGTGAGGCGCGGCCGATTATCTGGCGTTTTGCCGCCCCTAAAGGTGGCTGGGGCAGCAAGCCGTGAGCGAGCAGCCTGCGGGTAAACGTGCCGGACGGGTGATGCTGGTGCTGGCCTGGGGCGCTGCTTTGTTGCTGGCGACCAAGTTCTTCGGCGACTGGGAGGACGCTCAGCGCAACCCCAATCAGACGCCGGAGTCGCTGCATGGCAGCGGCTATGTCGAGGTGCACCTGGCCAGCAGCCGTCAGGGCCACTATATGGCCGGCGGCAAGATCAATGGCGAGGATGTGACGTTCCTTCTCGATACCGGTGCGACGCAGGTCGCGGTGCCAACTGAAGTAGCGCAGCGCCTGGGCTTGCAGGCAGGCGCGGCAATCACCATCAGCACCGCCAATGGCCGCGCCACAGCGCACCGTACGCGCCTGCAGCGCTTGCAGCTGGGCGATATCGTACTGACTGATGTAGAGGCTTTGATCGCCCCGGGCATGGGCGGAGATGACGTATTACTGGGCATGAGTGCCCTGAAACAACTCGAATTTACCCAGCGCGGCGGCACGTTGATGCTGCGCCAATCCACCTTGCAATGAGGCACGCATGAGCGAATCCCTCGATTTGAGCCTGGACGGTGTTGAACGCCGTTCCCTTGCCGATTTTACCGAGCAGGCTTACCTCAATTACTCCATGTACGTGATCATGGACCGCGCGCTGCCGCATATCGGCGACGGCCTGAAGCCCGTGCAGCGGCGTATTGTCTACGCCATGAGCGAGCTGGGCCTGGATGCCGACTCCAAGCACAAGAAGTCGGCGCGTACTGTCGGTGACGTGCTCGGCAAGTTCCACCCGCACGGCGACAGCGCCTGTTACGAAGCCATGGTGCTGATGGCGCAGCCGTTCAGCTACCGCTACACCCTGGTCGACGGCCAGGGCAACTGGGGTGCGCCGGATGATCCCAAGTCCTTCGCTGCCATGCGTTATACCGAGGCGCGCCTGTCGCGCTATTCCGAGGTGCTGCTTACCGAACTGGGCCAGGGCACCGTGGACTGGGTGCCGAACTTCGACGGCACCCTGAACGAGCCAGCGACCCTGCCGGCGCGCCTGCCGAATATTCTGCTCAACGGCACCACCGGTATCGCCGTGGGCATGGCCACCGACGTGCCGCCGCATAACCTGCGTGAGGTTGCGACGGCCTGTATTCGCCTGCTGGACGAGCCGAATGCCACGGTCGAGCAGCTCTGTGAGCATATTCTCGGCCCGGATTATCCGACTGAAGCGGAAATCATCACGCCGCGCAGCGACCTGCTGAAGATCTACGAAACCGGCAAGGGCTCGGTGCGTATGCGCGCCGTATACCGCGTCGAGGACGGCGATGTGGTGGTGACGTCGCTACCGCATCAGGTGTCCGGGGCCAAGGTGCTGGAGCAGATTGCCGCGCAGATGCAGGCGAAGAAGCTGCCGATGGTTGCCGATCTGCGCGATGAGTCGGACCACGAGCACCCGTGCCGCATCGTGATTATCCCGCGCTCCAACCGCGTGGATGCCGACGAGCTGATGCAGCACCTGTTCGCCACCACCGAGCTGGAGTCCAGCTACCGGGTCAACACCAACGTGATTGGCCTGGACGGCAAACCGTCGGTAAAAGACCTGCGTACCCTGCTCACCGAGTGGCTGCAGTACCGCGTCGGCACCGTACGCCGTCGTCTGCAGTTCCGTCTGGACAAGGTTGAGCATCGCCTGCACCTGTTGGAAGGCCGCTTGATTGCCTTCCTCAACCTCGACGAAGTGATCCGCATCATCCGCACCGAGGACTCGCCCAAGCCGGTGCTGATGGAGCGCTTCGGCCTTACCGAGATTCAGGCCGAGTACATCCTTGAGACCCGCCTGCGCCAGCTCGCGCGGCTTGAGGAAATGCAGATCCGTGGCGAGCAGGAAGAGCTAGCCAAGGAACGCGACAAGCTGCTGGCTCTGCTTGGCAGCGAGACCAAGCTGAAGAGGCTGGTGCGCCAGGAAATTCTGGCCGACGCCGAAAAATACGGCGACGACCGTCGTTCGCCGATCGTTGCCCGCGCCGAAGCCAAGGCGCTGAGCGAAACCGAGTTGATGCCGACCGAGCCGGTCACCGTGGTGATCTCCGAGAAGGGTTGGGTGCGCTGCGCCAAGGGTCACGATATCGACGCCACTGGCCTCTCGTACAAGGCTGGCGACGCCTTCAAGACGTCCGCGCCAGGCCGTTCCAACCAGTACGCAGTGTTTATCGACTCCACCGGGCGCAGCTACTCGCTGGCTGCGCATTCGTTACCTTCAGCTCGTGGTCAGGGCGAGCCGCTGACCGGTCGCCTGACGCCGCCACCGGGGGCGACCTTCGAGTGCGTGTTGCTGCCGGATGACAATGCGTTGTATGTGATCGCCTCCGACGCCGGCTACGGCTTTGTGGTCAAGGGTGAAGACCTGCAAGCCAAGAACAAGGCCGGCAAGGCCTTGCTCAGCCTGCCAACTGGCGCGCTGGTGGTGCCGCCGAAGCCATTGGCCAATCGCGAAGAAGACTGGCTGGCCGCGGTAACCACAGAAGGTCGCCTGCTGCTGTTCCCCGTGCGCGATCTGCCGCAGCTGGGCAAAGGCAAAGGCAACAAGATCATCGGCATCCCGGGTGAGCGGGTTGCCTCGCGTGAGGAATACCTCACCGATCTGGCCGTGCTGCCCTCCGGTGCGACGCTGGTGTTGCAGGCCGGTAAGCGTACGCTGTCGCTCAAGGCTGATGACCTGGAGCACTACAAAGGTGAGCGCGGCCGGCGCGGCAACAAGCTTCCGCGCGGCTTCCAGCGGGTCGACAGCCTGCTGGTCGAAGTCCAGGGGTAGGCTGCGGCGGCGCCAGACGCATGTCGGCACAGTGCTGTGCTGGAGTCGTGAGCGGCTTTCAAGGATGATACGCGGCCGTAAGGCGGGTCACGTAAGTGAGCCGCCTGCACCTAATGTGTATGCACGCCGGCAGACTGGCCGGTTGGATGAGTGAGATGACTGCACTGCGTTTCCCCGGAATTTTGCTATTGGCCGGTGCGCTTGGCCTGACGGGTTGTATGCGTTATCAGCAAGCGCCGTTGTATCAACTCGACAGCGGCGAAATCCGTGTACCTGCTGCCGAGCAAGGCATTGCTGTGCTGCTCGGGCCGGTGGCGGTTGCCGATTACCTGCAGCGCGAAGCCCTGTTGCAACGCCAGGCCGATGGCAGCTTAACCGCCACCGAAGATGCGCGTTGGGCCGGCAGTTTGGCGGCGGATATTGATCAGCAGCTTCTGCGCCAGTTGGCCTCGCGCTTGAATAGCCAGCGCCTGGTACTGGCACCGGCGACTGCAGGCTTTGTACCGCAGGTGCGTTTGGGCGTGTCGATCACCCGCTTGGATTCCGGTCCGCAGCGCCCGGCTGTACTGGAGGCACAGTGGCGTTTGGCAGGTGCTGACGGCAAGCTGCTCGACGGGCGTCTGGTACGCCTGGAGGAGGCCCACAGCGGCAGCATCGTCGATCAGGTGCGTGCGCAAAGCCTGGTGGTGCAGCAACTGGTGGCGCAATTAGCCGCTGCAGTGGAAACCCATGGCAAGCCCGCCCCGCAAGTCGCCCCAGCACCGGTTCGCCGTCCGGCGCCGGCCAAGCCCGCTGTACCTGATGTGCCGCGTATTCCCGTAGCTGAGCCTATTCGCAGTGAAGGGGAAGTGTTCCGCTTCTAGGTCATTCGCCACAAAAAAGCCCGCTGTTTGGCGGGCTTTTTTATGCTGAGTGATCAGTGACTTTCGTGCATGCGTGCGAGTTGGCGCTCAAGCAGCGACGGATAGGGCTCCAGCAAGCGCTCTACGCAGCATGCACCTTGCGGGCTGGCAATGGCGCGAATACGCGCACGCTGGCTGACCAGGGCGTCATCGGCAATGCTGCGTTCAACCAGCAGCAAGTTGCGGCTGTGCTGGGACAGCGCCAAGGCATTTTGTGCTGTTTCACTGAGCAGTAGATCGCCTTGGCTGAGGTCGCTGAGGTTTTCACCCAGGGTCAGGCCCAGCTGCAATTGCAGGGTAATGCCGCTGTCAGCAACCTCGATCTGCAAGGCATGGCCGAGGGCGCGCATCAGTTCGCCGCAGCAGATGGCGTGGGTCAGGTAGTCCTCACCAATATCCAGTTGATGGAACAACATCAGGCTGCTGCCGTCGCTCAAGGTGTGCAGTTCGCCCTGATACAGGCTGGCAGCCTGGTCCAGGCAATCACGGTAACGCTGCAGCAGCTCCATCAAACGGGTGCGCGGCAAGCGGCGCAGCTGTTCCTGTGCGCCCAGCTGGATCGCTAGGACGGCGCTGGGCAGTGGCTGCCGGATCGCGGGAGCTGGCGCGGCCTCACGCTCGGGTTGATCGCGTAGCTCGGAAAACGGATCGTCCACTGCGCTCTCGGCGTAGGGCTGGTCATCGCGATGCAGCGACTCGGCCAACTCGTCGTGCGCATCTAAGCGATCATCGCGCAGGTCGCGGACTTCGAAGTCCGGCTCATCATCGAACGACTCGGGCAGGTAGTCATCATCGTTCTGGGCGGCCGGCTCGTCGTCGTAGAACGGCTCTTCTTCTGCTTCTGGCAGTGCAGGCTTTTCCGGTACCAGGCGTGCTTGCAGCTGGCGCGCCAGGTCGCCGATTTCATCCTGACGGCCAGCGCCGGGCGCCGGGTCGTCCGGGTCGCGCAGCCAGACGCGCAGCTGCAGCAGCGGCGTGGAAATATGCCGGCCCAGGCGCATGCTCAGGGACAGGGTCAGGGCCAGCAAAATCAGGCTGAGGATGCCCATGCTCTGCAGGCTGATGGTCATTGGTTGCTGGAACTGCTGCATGTCCAGGCTGATACGCAGCTGCCCGGCGATCACCTCCTGGAAGGTGATGGGTGTCGAGTACAGCCCCTCGGTCTCTCCCAGCATGCTCTGGCTGGGGCGCGAACCTGCTTCGGCGAGGATGCGGTTGTCCACGCTGTAGATCGCGGCATGGGCCACCAGCGGGTTTTTCACCAGGTTATTAAGCAGCACGTTGAGGCTGAGGATGTCGTTGGACACCAGCAGCTCGGTCGCCGAGGCGGCCGTCTGGGTGATTAGGCTGGTGCCCAAGGCTTCAGCCTGTTGCTGCATGGCATGCTTGAACTGCATGCCGATCACCCAGCCGTAGATCACCAGGGCCAGGGCCACCAGCAGCAGGCTATGGCTGACAATCCGTAAGGCCAGGGGAATGCGCCGTTGGCGCAGGGCCTGGAACAGCAGCAGGAAGAAATTATCGGGTTTTACGGGGGTGGGCCGGTTCACAGAGCTCGGCTCATGTCGACTGTAGTTGGCGCGCAGTATAGCGGCGCCCCTGCGGTGGGCAAAGCGCCGTGCGTGGCTGTTTGCCGCTGAAAATGGGTAGAATGTGCGCCTTTTCCACGGCTTGTGACCTGTTCAGCAAGCTGCTGCCCCTGACGCTGTACTGGAGACCGAGCCTTGCGCGAAATCGTCCTGATCAATATCACCGGCGAAGATCGTCCCGGTTTGACTGCTGCCATCACCGGCGTGCTGGCCCAGGGCGGGGTGAATATCCTCGATATTGGCCAGGCGGTGATCCATGACACCCTCTCGTTCGGCATTCTGGTCGAGATCCCGGATAACGAGCGCGCCTCTTCGGTGCTCAAGGACATCCTCTTTACCGCCTACAAGCTCGATCAGCAGGTGCGCTTCACCCCAGTGTCCGAGGCTGATTATCAGCAGTGGGTCAGTGGGCAGGGCAAGGCTCGGCATATCGTCACCCTGCTGACGCGCAAGGTCACCGCCGAGCAGCTGCAGCGGGTCAGCGCAATTACCGCGCGGTATGACCTGAATATCGACCATATAGACCGTCTGTCCGGGCGTATGCCGTTGGATATGCCGGCCGAGCAGGGCAAGGGCTGCATCGAGTTCTCGGTGCGGGGCGAGCCGGCCGATCCGGCTGCTCTGCGTGCTGAGTTCCTTAGCGTGGCGCAGGAGCTGAATGTCGATATTGCCTTCCAGCGCGATTCGCTGTTTCGTCGCAATCGCCGCCTGGCGGTGTTCGACATGGATTCGACGCTGATCGAGGCCGAAGTGATCGACGAGCTGGCCAAGGCTGCTGGCGTCGGTGAGCAAGTGTCTGAGATTACCGAGCGCGCGATGCGCGGCGAGCTGGATTTTGCCGCCAGCTTCCGCGAGCGTCTGGCGCTGCTCAAGGGCCTGCCGGAAACCGTGTTGGCCGATATCGGCGCTTCGTTGCGCCTTACTGAAGGCGCAGAAACCTTGTTCAGCGAGCTTCGTCGCCTGGGTTACAAGACGGCGATTCTTTCCGGTGGTTTCACATACTTTGCCAAGCAGCTGCAGGCCAAGCTGGGCATCGACTATGTGTTCGCCAACGAACTGCAGATCGTTGATGGTTTGGTCACGGGTGTCGCAGTCGAGCCGATTGTCGATGCCCAGCGCAAAGCCGACTTATTGCGCGAGTTGGCGGCCAAGGAAGGTTTGCGCCTGGAGCAGACCATTGCCGTGGGTGATGGCGCCAATGACCTGCCGATGCTGGCCATTGCCGGGTTGGGCGTGGCGTTCCGTGCCAAGCCGCTGGTCAAACAATCGGCCAAGCAGGCGATTTCGACTCTGGGGCTGGATGGCATTCTCTACTTGCTGGGTTTTCGCGACCGCGACGGCCTGGAGTAAACACCGGTAAACAAAAGCCGCCCTAGGGCGGCTTTTTAGTGCTGATTATTTATGGCCATCAGTCAGGTGCGTCAGTGCACAGCCTTACTCATCGCCGGCCGAGAAGTCGTAATCCATCGACTGGCTTGGGCCCTGCAGGTAATGTCCCTGGATATAGTTGACCCCGGCCTGCCAGAGCGTAGCCAGCACGCTGGCGCTCTCGACAAAGGGCACGATGGTCAGCTTGGCCTGAGAGTGCAGGCTGGCCAGCAGGGTTTTCAGGGCTTCCTGGTTTTCTGCACTGCTCAGGTCCTGAGAGAAGGAACTGTCGACCTTTACGAAGTCGATGTGCAGGTGCTTGAGGGTGTTGAACGGGTTCAGTGAGCAGCCGAACTGGGTAATCGCCGATTTGCAGTGCAGCTCGTTGAGGCCTTGGGTGATGGCTTTGGCCTGCTTGAGGTAAGCAATTGCATCCGGCTCGCTGAACTGGAATACCAGCGAGTCTGAGGGCAAACGCGCCGCTTTCAGGGCTACGCTTAGCCAAGGCAGCAGGGTTGGGTCCTGCAAGCTGGCGCTTGAAAGGTGCACAAACAGGCGGGTGTTGTGGCCTTTGCTGCGGTGGTCCGCCAGCAGTTTGATCGAGTTAAGGATGACCCAGCGATCAATCTTTTCAGCAAGCCCCGCGTCTTTCGCGGCATTGAACAGTTCTGTCGGCGGAATCTCTTCGCCCTGCGGGCCGACCAAGCGCAGCAGCGCTTCATAGTGCTCAAAGCTGTCGCCGCGCAAACTGATGATCGGCTGGAACAGCAGGCGGAAGCTGTTCTTCTCCAGCGCTTGTTGAATCATGGCGACGATATTGCCGCGGCTTGCCGCTGCGGCCAGCTCATCAGCTGGGTTGAACAGTTTGATCGCGTTGCCATCGCTCAAGTCGTCGGCGCAACGGTGAGCGCGGTCGACCACTTCCTGAGCCTTGGCGGTCTTCTCGTTGAGCCCGGCCACACCAATCGACAGGGTGCTTTGAACCGTACGACCACTGACATCGAACAAGTGGCCTTCAACTTTTTTCAGCAGGCCGTTGAGAAGCTCGCGGGTGCTTTCCGGGTTGATGCCGGGCTGCAGCACCGTAAATACATCATCACCAAAGCGAGCGAGTTGTGCGTCGGCACCAAAGTGCGCGCGCAGCAGATTAGCCAGGTCGGTGAGCAGGATGTCGATGCCCGCCAGGCCGATGTCGGCCAGCAGGCTGGCGTAGCGGTCGACCCTGATGTAGGCCAGGCAGGATGGCTGGCCCGCATTTACTGCACGCTCTGCTGCACTGTCCATCAGCTCAAGGAAATGGGTGCGGTTGAACAAACCCGTGACCAGGTCCTGCGTGCTGATCTCGCGGAGTTTCTCTTCCAGTTCGGCGTTACCCGTCTCGGCGCGAATCACCACCTGAATGCACGGTTCGCCATCGTAGGTTGCCGGGGAGAAGCTCATCTGTGCCGGGAAACTCTGGCCATTGGCTTTGATCCCAGCGCAGTGGAGCTCCGCATTGCCTTCGACGCTTTGATAATTCTTCAGGAAGTCCTTAAAGCTGGATTGGTCGCTGCTGCCGATCAAATCGATCATCGGCATGCCTTCCAGCTCATCGGCATCTTCGTAGGCGAACAGTTCCAGGTAGGCGCGGTTGGCATAAATATGCATGCCATCGTGCACGTAAGTGATGGCATCCACGGAGCTGTCGAGTAGCAGCTGGCAACGTTTTTCCGCCTCGCGCAGGGCGACTTCCGAGGCGCGGCGAGCCCGGCGTTCTTCCAAGTTGGCCAGCTCGCGCTTGGCAACCAGTATCAGGCGTTCGTCTTCACCCTGCGGCAATGCGTCCTGGGCGCCGAGCATCAAGGCTTCGGTGACGCTGTCGGAGTCATTATCAGCAAGCAGTTGAATGACCGGAATGTCTTTTGCCTGGCGGCGGATCGCGCCGATCGCCTCACCTGGGGGGAGTTGTTCACTGCTTGGGGCACAGATCAACAAGTCCCAGCTCTGTTGCAGGGCCTCGGCGAGGTCGTCGCTGGAGGTCAAACGATGCACGCGGGTTGCCCGTCCGGCGTTGCGGAACAGGCTGACCAGGCGTTCAGCCTCGTTCTGCGAATCTTCGAGGATCAGTAGCCGAATGGTTTTTTTATCAATGGCCATGGTGTGGTATCAAATCTGCGCCGAACGGGCGCGAAAAGGCGACAAAAGGGAGTGCGTCGGCAATCTACAGCGACTTCCAGAGTGAGTCAAAGTCTTCCTCCCCGCCTGGCGTGCGGCTTTTCGGCGCTGTGACGGGCTTCCCTTGCTCACTGCCGATCTGCTCGACACCCCGGTATTCGAACTGGTTGAAACTGCCGGTGCTGGTCTGTCTGCGACTCAGTACTGCGCGGTGTTCATTGCCATTCAGGTTGATACTGACTTTGTTGCCTTCCTGGAATGGCAGGCGTGCGGTAATCAGGCTGGCGGGGCGGGAGATGGCGCTGATTTCCGGCAGTAGCAGGGCGCGCAGGTACTGGCTGTTTTGCTCCGCTTTGCGCACCAGTTGCAGACCGCAGGCTTGGGCGTGAGGGGCAATCAGTTCAATTCCCATCTGCGTGCCACCGCCGCGAACCTGGCGAATCCAGCGCACTACAGCAATGCTCCAGCCCTGCCGCGGCAGACCTTGTACGCCAAGCAGCTCGCCGGCTTGGAGCTGGTTCGGCACGTCTTTCGGCCATGACAGGCAATAGCCGCCAGGGCTGATATTGACGATAGCCACTTCGTAGGTAGGGTAGCTTTCCTGGCTATTGGCTTCGTCGGGCTGATTGGACTGATGTGGCTTGTTGTACTGAATCTCTTCGAAGGGCAGGCCGTTTTCCCACTGGTTGCTCTTCTGGGCGTCGAAAGCGTTTGACCAGATATCCGGTGCGCCGGTGTCAGCCTTGAAGACCGCTGCATTGGTTGTCACCGGAACTTGCAGCACCTCGTTGAACGGACGCTTGCCCGCCAAGTAGAAGTGCAGCGCACTCATTCCGATACACAGCGTCAGTGCGCCTTGGCCCTGGCTGCGCTGGAAGGTGCGCTCGGCTATATCGCCCCAGGCTGCCGCCAGATGCTGCAGCATGTCGTGACTGAAGCCTTCGGGCACGGTCAGGCGTGATTGAGCAATATTTTCGGCCGGCAGCAGCAGGTGCTCTTTGATGGCGTCGACCAGTTGGCTGGGGTCGATTCCGAGCGCTTTGTGCAGCTCGGTTTGCTGAAACAGCGAAATATAGCGGGGCGGACCGTCCAGTTGCGGGGCTACAGCGAACAGGCTGGACGGCTCATCGCCAGCCTGTAGTGTGGCCAGCGCGCTCCAAGGCTCAAGCACTTCTGCCAAGCGTGCGATGGCGCTTTGGCGCATCTGGTTGCAGCGCGCGCAGCCGAGCAGTAGAGCTACCAGGTAGCTTTGTTCGGTGCTCAGGCCTTGCGTGCGCAGGGCCTGAGTATCACGAATCATGGTCTTGTGCAGGCTGCGTGCCAGGGCGATCTGGTAAAGCTGATGCAGCTCAAGCCAAAGGCCTTCAGGAACCGGACAGTAAAGTTGGCTGGCACGAATCAACGGGCCGCACAGGCTATGGGTTGCACGCTGCAGGGCAACGGCAAGCAGTTGATGCCGTTCGCGGCCAGGCTGTGCAGCCAGGCGTGCCACGATCAGTTTATAGCCAATTGCCAGGTGGTTTTGCAGGGCCTGGCAAAGGTTGGCGACCTTGCGTGGCCGCTCATCCAGCACGATGGCTTGGTTGAGGAAGTGCTTTTCCAGCTGTTTGCAGACGAAGTAGATTTCCGGTCGGAGAATTTCCAGCAGTTGCAGGCGATTTTCCGAGGGCGTCAGCAGTTGGTTGAGCTCGACCAGTGCTTGGTAAAGCTGGCGTGCGGTTTCACCGATATTGGCTTTGGGTAGGCCGTCGACCCATTTCTTCAGATCACGAGGACTGGCGTCGCAGAATGACAGGCTTTGCTTATCCGGCGTGGTAACGCGCAGTAGCAAGTGAGAATTCTGTTTATCCATCTAAATCGGATACTCCAGCACACGGGCAAGGCAGGTGAGTCTAGGAATTATGTTTCGACTCTAGCAGCATCTCGCATGCCTCGCAGCCATGTCCTTGGCTGGGTTGCCAAGCTGGCGCGACACACAAATCATCTGGAAGTCTTTGTT
Organism: Pseudomonas sp. 9AZ; assembly: GCF_902506525.1. NCBI lineage: Bacteria > Pseudomonadati > Pseudomonadota > Gammaproteobacteria > Pseudomonadales > Pseudomonadaceae > Pseudomonas > Pseudomonas sp. 9AZ. Next base: position 1,279,946 of record NZ_LR733840.1, on the reverse strand, counting down.
GTGACTGGTTTTCATGCTCAGAGGTTCACTCTGAGCGGTCGTCACGACACTGTCCGCATGCGCGGACAACGCCAGGTTTTGAGGGTTAGCCGCGTGCTGCGCCGAGACGTTGGCCCATCTGGACGGGGCTGTTGGCGGCTAGTTCTTCAGCCCACTGCACCTGCTCCGGGCCAAACAGTACGATGGCGGTAGAGCCCAGTTTGAAACGTCCGAGTTCTGCGCCTTTGTCCAGCACGATCGGTGCGCGGGCGGCTTCATCGTAACTGAATGTTTTCAGCATGCGTTTTGGCGGTGTCACCAGGCCCGCCCAGACGGTTTCGATCGACGCCACGATCATGGCGCCGACCAGCACCACGGCCATCGGGCCGCGCTCGGTGTCGAACAGACAGACCACGCGCTCATTGCGGGCAAACAGTTCAGGCACGTTCTCTGCGGTTGTCTGGTTGACCGAGAACAGTCGACCGGGTACGTAGACCATTTCTTTCAGCGTGCCGGCCAGCGGCATGTGCACGCGGTGATAATCCTTGGGCGACAGGTAAATAGTGGCGAACTCACCTCCCATGAATGCTGCTGCGCGCTCCGTGTCACCGCCCAGCAGTTCGATCGCGCTGAAGCTGTGGCCCTTGGCTTGAAATATCCGGCCTTGTTCAATTTTACCCAGTTGGCTGACTGCGCCATCGGCTGGGCAGAGCACGGCGCCAGGGCTGCTGTCGAGCGGGCGGGCGCCATCTTTCAGGGCGCGGGTAAAAAAGTCATTGAAATGAGCAAAAGCAGTCAGGTCTTCGACCTGGGCTTCTTTCATGTTGACGTGGTACTGCTTGGCGAACCAGCCGATCAGACGATTCTTGAACCAGCCGACGCGGCATTCGGCGGCACAGCCAATCAGACGCGACAGTAGGTGGTGCGGCAGCAGGTACTGGCTGAGGATAAACAGGCGGTCTTTCATTAACATTCCTTAAAAGTGGCTGGCGGTCGGCAGGTGTTCAGCGCTCGACCGGCGTGTCCGGATGATTGCCCCACTCGCCCCATGAGCCTGCGTAGGCTTTGACCCGCGGGTAGCCAAGGAGCTTGGCTACCAGGTAGGTGAAGCCTGAGCGGTGGTGAGTCTGGCAGTGGGTGATGATTTCTTTATCGGCCGTGATACCGAGGCTGCTGAGTTGCGCCTGGATATCCTGGCGGACGCGCAATGCACGGGCAGGGTCCATGCCGGCGGTCCATTCAAAGTTGATCGCGCCAGGAATATGCCCAGCTTTTTGGGCCAGGGCTTTCTCGCCACGGTATTCGGCTGGTGCGCGGGCATCCCAGATCGCCAGGTCGGCAGCGCCGAGGCGACTTAGCAGGTATTCGCGCGTGGCGGTTGGTGCGCTGTCCAGTTGCAGCGCAGCGGGCTGCGTGTGGGCAGCGGGGACTGCTGTGCTGAGTTCGCGCTCTTCTGCCAGCCAAGCATGCAGGCCGCCGTCTAAGTAGTGGTAACGCGTGTGACCAATTACATCCAGCAGCCAGATAAAGCGTCCGGCCCAGCCGCCGCCTTCATCGTCGTACACCACATAAACCGCGTTGGGGTTATGCCCTAGCTCACCGAACAGTTGCTCAAGTTGAGCCTGCTCTGGCAGCAAGCCTGGCGCCGGCGGTTGTCCCAGTTGGGTGCGCTTGGGGTCGACAAAATATGCGCCCGGAATGTGGCCGGCGGCGTAGCGGGCGCTGCTGGTCAAGTCGACCAGGATCAGCTCGGGTGCATCCAGGCGGCTGGCCAGGTGCGCAGGTTCGATCAGCAGGGGCAGCTCAGCGAAGGCGGTCATGCCAGGCCTCTTTTGACAGGAAAGGACGGATTGTAGCGGAAAGCCTAGCGCCCGCGGTTGGCAAAGCTGGTCAGGGCGCGCTCAATGCATTGCACGGTTTTGCCGAAGCCCTGCATGCCGGCATCGCTCAGCGCCCGGCCGCTCTGGTCGGCGAAGATCAGCATGACCACGCGGTTGTTACTGGCAATCGAGCGAATCAGCAAGTGCTCGCTGGGGAACAGGCTTTTCAGCGAGCCAGGCAGCATGGCGGAAAACTGCGCGATGTTGGCTGGGCTGAGTTTTAGCTGCGCGGGAGCGCTGAGCAGGCGGCGCAGCACCTGGCTTTGCTGCGGATCCAGGCTGAGGCTGGCGGCGGCTTTGTCCAGGCCACTCTGCTGCTGGGCCATCAGGCGTGTGTGATTGCGGTCGGCCAGTAAAATCAGTACCCGCTGCATGCCGCAGGCCTGGATAGCCTGATTGGCGCAGGCGGTGAGTTGCAGCACATTGCTGAATGCGCTGGGTTGGGCGAGCAGTTGCGCGCATTGCTGGCGCCATTCACTGATAACTGCGGGCTTGGGTTGCTCGACTATGGCTTGCAGGTGTCGCGCCTGCCATGGCCAGAGCAGCGCTTCGGCGGGGCGCCAAAGGTCGGTGCTGGCCATCTGTCGGGCGCTGCTAACAGCATTCTGGTGCAGCAGCTGTTGCACGTTATCGAGCGGCAGTTGCAGGAATAAACCGGTCAAACGCTGCCAGCGCAGGCTGTGCGGGCTATTCCACGCGTAGTGCGCGGAAAGCGCCAGGCCGTTGGCCAACAGAATGCTGTTGGCTGGCTGCGTCAGCCAGCGGCGCAGGTTGCTGTCTGCGTCGAGGATTTGCTGCTGGTGCAGTGGGTGTTCGTTGTCGCGGGCAATGTGCAGCGCTTTGACCAGCAGGCGTCGGTCGCTGACCAGCAGTCGATAGCCCTGGATGACCCATTCTGGCAAATGCCACTGCTCACTCAGTGCCAAGCACAATTTAAGTAACGGTACGCCCAGCAGCTCTTGTTCAACCTTGCTTGCGGCTTCGCCCTTGACCAACACACGCTGCTCCCACACCTCGAACAGTTCAGGGTGCGCTGCAAGCAACGTCCATATTGGCGCCAGAAACAGCAGACTGCCCCAGTGTATTTCCTGCCACAGCCTTGCCAGGCGGCCTGCAAATAGACCATTTGCCTGGTGACTGGCGTGTTGGCTGATTAGCAGGATTTGCCGTAGCGCTTTCGGCAGTTCCTGCTCGGGCATGGCCGGGAGGGCGTTGAGCAGCTGTTCGGTGCGCTTGATGCCGAGGCGGCTGATGGCGGCCTCCAGGCTTTCGGTTTGCTCACTGAGGCCGCTGCTCTTGCGGTTGGCTTCGCGCAACACGCTGAGCGCCAGCGCGGGGCAGCTCTGCATCAAGTCAGCCAGCTCACGCATGGAACGATTGCTGTCTGCCAAGGCGCGGCGCAGCTTCTGCTGGCTATCACTGGACGCAGGCAATAGCTGGCTGTCTAGCTGCTTGAGCCAGTCTGTCAGGGTGCGCGGATAAGAGGCGGGCTTTGGCATGCGGGTTGAGACAAGCTGGCTTTTGACCTTAACTGGCTATAGTCTCGCGCAAAACTTCCGATAAATAGAAGGGTTGTTTTGCAAAGCCCCTTTCTACCCTCTCTGGCAAGTCTCTTTCTATGGCAAAAATCATCGGTATCATTGTTGTATTCGCCTGTGTGTTGGGCGGTTTTATCCTCTCGGGCGGCCAGTTTATGGCGTTGGTCCACCCCTATGAGATATTGATCATCGGTGGTGCTGCCTTGGGTGCTTTTCTGCAAGCCAACCCAGGCAGTGCATTCATGCATGTGTTCAAGAAGTCGCTGAGCATGTTCAGCTCGCGCTTCACGCATGCCTACTACCTTGACGTGCTCAAGCTGCTTTACGAGATTCTCAATAAAAGTCGTCGTGAAGGCATGATGGCCATCGAGGCTGACGTCGAAGACCCAGCCGCCAGCCCGATTTTCAGTAAGTACCCCGGCATCCTTAAAGATCAGCAGATGACTTCGTTCATCTGCGATTACCTGCGCATCATGTCATCCGGCAACATGGCGCCGCATGAGCTGGAAGGCTTGTTCGATATGGAAATTTCCAGCCTCAAGGAAGAAATCGAGCACCCTGCGCATGCCGTCGCAAAGGTGGCTGACGGTATGCCGGCCATGGGTATCGTGGCGGCGGTGTTGGGTATTGTGATTACCATGTCGATTTTGGCCGAAGCGGATAACGCTGAGATTGGTCAAAAAGTAGGTACTGCACTGGTGGGTACCTTTTTCGGGATCTTGGCGTCCTATGGCTTTTTCGGTCCCCTAGCTGCTGCCTTGGAGCACGACGCCAAGGAAGAGCTGAATGTGTATGAAGCGATCAAGGCCGGTTTGGTGGCTTCGGCCTCCGGTATGCCGCCGTCGCTGGCTGTGGAGTTCTCCCGCAAGGTGCTGTTCCCAGCGCACCGTCCAAGCTTTAGCGAGCTTGAACAGGCCATGCGTGGGGGCTGAGTCATAGCATGGAAAACAATCAGCCCATTATCGTCAAGCGGGTAAAGAAGGTTGCCGGTGGTCATCACGGAGGCGCCTGGAAAATTGCCTTTGCCGACTTTGCCACGGCAATGATGGCGTTCTTTCTGGTGATGTGGCTGATGACCGTGGCGACGCCTGAGCAGAAGAAGTTGATTTCCGGCTACTTTCAGGACCCGGTAGGCTTCTCGGAAAGCGCCAGCCCGTATGTGATTGACCTGGGCGGCACGCCAACGCCGGCGCCTGATCGCACCCTCAACCCTGAACCCCAGGAAGAGCAAAGCCCTGCTGAGGATGCCCAGGCCGATGTGGACAAGTTGCAGGCCGAATCAGTCGCCGAAGAAGTCGAGCGCGAGCGACTGGAGTTGTTGCTGCAGGAGCTGCAGAACAAGGTTGAAGAAAACCCTCAGCTGCAGAACTTTAAGGACCAGATCCTCTTCGAAATCACCCAGGACGGTCTGCGCATCCAGATCATGGATGCCGAAAATCGGCCGATGTTTGCCTCCGGTAGCGCACGCTTACAGCCGTATTTTGAAGACATTCTGCTGGCCATGACCGACACCATCGCCGCAGTGCCGAACAAGATCAGTGTCAGCGGGCATACCGATGCGGCGCCCTTCGTCGGGCGCGGTGGTTATGGCAACTGGGAGCTGTCTTCAGACCGAGCCAATGCGGCGCGGCGTGTGCTGATTGCGGGCGGCTATGACGACGAGCAGGTCGCGCGGGTTGTCGGTTATGCGTCCTCGGCCTTGTTTGACCGCGAGAATCCGCTCAATCCGGTCAACCGGCGTATCGATATTGTTGTACTGACCAAGAAGGCACAGCGCGCCATCGAAGGTGAGCAAAGCGATGCCACGGCAGATGAAGCGCCTGCAGTGCCTGGCGCTGCGCCGGTAGCACCGGCTGCGGCTGCGCCTGCCGCACCTGGTGATCCATTGCCGGATGGGCAGTTGCGTGAACGTTTGAATATCTTCGAAGAAGGCGTGCTGCAGTTCGATCAGCCCGCTGAGTGAGCATGCCCTGCTGACACAAGGCCGCGCATTGTCGCGGCCTTGTGCATCTTAGTGCTCGGCTTCTGGCAGGCTGGCCAGGATATGCCGGTAGCTGGCCATGCGCTGCGGATGCAGGCGGCCATCTTCCAGGGCTTTGAGCAGGGCACAACCCGGCTCGCGGTCGTGCTTGCAGTCGCGGAAGCGGCATTGGCCGATCAGGTCGTGAAACTCGATAAAGCCGGCTTCGACGTCATCACGACTCACGTGCACCAGGCCGAATTCGCGAATCCCGGGGGAGTCGATCAGTTCGCCGCCGCCTGGAAAGTGGAACAACCGAGCAGTGGTGGTGGTGTGCGTGCCTTTGCCGGTCAGTTCTGAGAGCGGCCCGACGCGGGTATCGACTTCTGGCAGCAGGCTGTTGACCAGCGATGATTTGCCGACGCCTGACTGGCCGACGAAGACGCTCACGTGGCCATCAAGTTGCTGTTGCAGCTGTTGCATGCCGTCGCCGCCGTGGGCCGATACTTCCAGCAGCGGATAACCGAGTTCGCGATACACGCCGAGCATGCGGTTGAGGGCTACGGCGTTCTGCTCATCCAGCAGGTCGGTCTTGTTCAGCAGCAGCAGTGGGCGGATGCCTGCGTGCTCGGCTGCCACTAGGTAGCGATCGATCAGGTTGGCGTGGGGCTCGGGCAGTGGGGCGAAGACGATCACGATCAGGTCGACGTTGGCAGCCACTGGCTTGAGCTGGCCGCGAGTGTCCGGGCGGCAAAGTTCAGTGCTGCGCGGCAGTTGTGCCACGATCACGCCTATGCCCTGGTTGCCGGCGCGCCATACCACTTGGTCACCGGTGACCATGGCCGGCAGGTTGGCGCGCAAGTGGCAGCGGAATACCTGGCCGGCCAATTCGCCATCCAGCGCTTCTACTTCGACCTGTACGCCGAAGTGCGCGATGACCAGGCCGGTCTGTTCCGGGCCGAGATCGCCACCTTCAAGAATCTGTACAGCCTGCGACTCGCGTTTGGCGGCGCGGGCAGCACGCTCGCCCTGAATTTTTTCGATACGCCAGTTTTGCCGGCGGTTGAGTTGGCGTTTGGCCATGGGTCTTCCGAGAGTTGAATTGCGCAATAAACGGTCGCGAGTCTAGCACGGGCTGCCAATTGAGCTGCTGGCGCAGCTAAACTGCGGCGCATCATCGGTCGGGTGGTTGAGGAGTCTGCATGTTGCGCGTTGTTCGCCACTATCCGGCGTTGCTGGCGTTGTCTGCTCAGCTGGGGGCAACCCTGCTGGTCGGTTTGGCGCTGTACCTGATCGCTCAGCTGTCACCCTGGCGTCCGACCTTAATGGCGGCCGGCCTGCTGCAAGGGTTGCTGGCTGCCACGCTGGCGCGTTATCTGGGATTGTCGCGCTGGTGGTGCGGATTAAATCTGCTATTCGTTCCGGCGCTGTTACTGGCCAGTGGTGCGCCGCTGCCATCCTGGGTGTTTCTCGGCGGTTTTGTTCTGTTGTTGTTGCTCAACTGGAACAGCTTTGGCGAGCGGGTGCCCTTGTACCTGACCGCTGCCGATGCGCGTCAGCATTTGCACGCTGTTCTTGGCCTGCAGCCTGCGCAGTTTCGTTTTATTGATCTGGGCTGTGGTCCTGCCGGTACGCTGCTGAGCTTGGCCCGCCATTATCCGCAGGCACAGTTTGTTGGTGTTGAGACCGCGCCGCTGTCCTTCGCCATCGCCTGGTTGCGTGCCGTGCCTCAGCGCAATTGCCAGATTCGCTACGAAAACCTCTGGCGTACCGACCTTTCGCTATTCGATGTGGTGTATTGCTTCCTCTCGCCTGCGCCGATGCCCGAGCTGTGGACCAAGGCCTGCGCGCAGATGTCGCCCGGAAGTCTGCTGGTCAGCAACACCTTTGAGGTGCCGGGGCAGCCAGCGGATCAGCAGATCGAATTGCACGACTGGCGCAAGTCGCGGCTACTGGTGTGGCGCATGCGCGGCGCGGCTTGAGTGCAATGCTGTCTGCCGAGCGCAGTAGTTTTCCGGCGGCCTGTTAAACTGTCGGTCTTAGTTGAGGAGCCGCGCATGCAGAACGCCAATAACCTGATCTGGATCGACCTGGAAATGACCGGTCTGGAGCCTGAAACAGACGTCATCATCGAGATGGCCACCATCGTGACCGACAGCGATCTGAACATCCTCGCCGAGGGCCCGGTGATTGCCGTGCACCAGAGTGATGAGTTGCTCGCCGGTATGGATGAGTGGAACACCCGTACTCACGGGCAGAGCGGCCTGACCCAGCGCGTACGGGAAAGCACCATTGGTCCGGCCGAAGCGGAAGCCATGACCATCGCCTTCCTTGAACAGTGGGTGCCAAAGGGTAAGTCGCCGATCTGCGGCAACAGCATTGGCCAGGACCGGCGCTTCCTCTACAAGTACATGCAGAACCTGGAAGCCTACTTTCACTACCGCTATCTGGATGTGTCGACCCTGAAAATCCTTGCTGGCCTGTGGGCGCCGCAGGTCAAGGAATCGTTCCAGAAGCAGGGCACACACCAGGCGCTGGATGATATTCGCGAGTCCATCGCCGAGTTGAAGCACTACCGTCAGCACTTTCTTAAAGTGTGATGCACGAAAAAGCCCGCTACTGCGGGCTTTTTTCTGCGTGCTCGGTTACAGGCCGTGGCGCGCCAGCGCCCATTCGACGTGCTCGCGCACTAATTCTGATGGATGCTCGCGGCGTGCTTTGAGTGCTTCTAACACTGGGATGCTTGAGGGCGCGTTGCCCAGGCCGACGGCCAGGTTGCGTAGCCAGCGCTCGTAGCCGGCGCGGCGTAGCGGCGAGCCCTCGGTGCGGTTAAGAAATTCGTCTTCGCTCCAGCCGAACAGTTCGGCCAGCTCGGCATTGTCCAGGCTATGGCGCGGTTGGAAGTCGCCCTGTTCGGTGGGTTTGGCAAAGCGGTTCCACGGGCAGACCATTTGGCAGTCGTCGCAGCCGAACACCCGGTTGCCAATCGGTGCACGCAGTTCCTCTGGAATCGAACCCTTTAGCTCGATGGTCAGGTAGGAAATACAGCGCCGCGCATCCAGCACATAGGGGCCGACAAAGGCGGCGGTCGGGCAGATATCCATACAGGCCGTACAACGTCCGCAATGTTCGCTGGCGTGAGGCGGGTCCACCGGCAGCGGCAGGTCGACAAACAGCTCGCCGAGAAAGAAGTAGCTACCGGCCTTGCGGTTGAGTACCAGGGTATTCTTGCCGATCCAGCCAAGCCCGGCCTGTTCGGCGATGGCCTTCTCCAGCACTGGCGCGCTGTCGACAAAGGCGCGGTAGCCGAACGGCCCGATCTGCTGCTGAATGCGTTCGGCCAGCTGCTGCAGGCGCTTACGGATCAGCTTGTGGTAATCGCGGCCCAGGGCGTAGCGCGATACATAGGCTTTTTCCGGCTCACCGAGGCGCTGGACCATTTGCGTGTCGCCGGGCAGGTAGTCCATGCGCAGCGATACCACGCGCAGGGTGCCAGGCACCAGTTCGTCCGGGTGGGAACGTTTGCTGCCGTGGGCGGCCATATAGTCCATCTCGCCCTGGTAACCCGCATCCAGCCAGCGCTGCAGGTGCGCCTCGTGTTCGCCCAGTTGCACATCGGCAATCCCGACCTGCTGAAAGCCCAGCTCGCGGCCCCAGTCTTTGATCGACTGGGCGAGGGCGATAAGGTCAAGGGTGTCAGTGTTCATATGAGGGCGGGTAACCGGGGCGCAGGTGGGTATAATTCTGCCAGACATCGGAGCCGACGCATGCTGCATTCGCCTGACAATCTTCCTCTGCCGCTGTACAGCGCCGCCCAAGTGCGTGAGCTGGATGCGCGATTGATCGCTGCTGGCACGCCGGGTTTCGAGCTGATGAGCCGCGCCGCGCATGCCATCTGGCGTGCTTTGCGTCGGCGCTGGCCAGATGCCGGTGTGCTGACGGTGCTGGCCGGGCGCGGTAATAACGCAGGTGACGGCTATCTGGTGGCGGCCTTGGCGTTGCGTGCGGGCTGGCGGGTGCAGGTGCTGGCGGTCGGCGATGCGGCGCAGCTGCAGGGCGATGCCGCGTTGGCCCGTGACCATGCGCTGGCTGCTGGTGTGGCGGTGCAGCCCTGGAGCGAGTGCATCGAGCTGCAGGGCGTAGTGCTCGATGCTCTGCTTGGCACGGGTTTGCAAGGCGCAGTACGCGAACCGTATGCCCAGGCTATCCGGTTGTTGAATGTCAGTGGTCTGCCGGTACTGGCGGTGGATATTCCGTCCGGGCTCTGCGCCGATACCGGCCAAGTGCTGGCCGTCGCTGTGCGTGCGCAACTGACGGTCACCCTGATCGGCCTGAAACTGGGCCTGTTTACCGGGCAGTCGGCGGATTATCTGGGTGAATTGCAGTTTGACGATCTGCAGGCCGATGCGGCTCTGGTCGCTGCTCAAGCCTTTACCGCGCAGCGCTTGACGCAGGCCAGCTTGCCGCAGTTGCCGGTTCGTTCGCGCAGCGTGCACAAGGGCCAGTTAGGCCATGTGTTAGTCGTGGGCGGGGATCGTGGCTTTGCCGGCGCCGGTCTGTTGGCGGCGGAAAGCGCACTGCGCGCGGGTGCCGGGCTGGTCAGTCTGGCGACCCGTGGTGAGTATTTGTCTGCAGCGCAGGCGCGCTTACCCGAGGTAATGGCCGCTGGCGTGGCCTCGGCCAACCAGTTGCTGGCGCTGGGCGCGAATGCCAGCGTCTGGGTAGTCGGGCCGGGGCTGGGGCAGGATGCATGGGGGCGCAGTCTGCTGTCGGCGGCTTCCGTCAGCCGCGCTGCGCAGGTGTGGGATGCTGATGCGCTGAACCTGTTGGCGCGCGCGCAGGTCCAGTTACCAGCAGGTGCCGTGTTGACGCCACACCCCGGCGAGGCAGCGCGCTTGCTGGGTATTAGCACGGCCGAGGTGCAGGCCGATCGTCCGGCCGCCGCACGAGCCCTGGCCCGGCGCCATCAAACGGTATGCGTGCTTAAAGGCGCAGGCAGCCTGATTGCTGCACCGGATGGTGGTTTGTGGTTGTGTGATCGTGGCCATCCCGTCATGGCCGGCGCTGGCTTGGGCGATGTGTTGGCCGGGTTGATCGGTGCGCTGCTAGCCCAGGGGCTGCCTGCGCCGGAAGCGGCCCAACTGGCGGTCTATCTGCATGCCTGCGCGGGTGAGCAGTTGGCGCTGCAGGGCCGTGGTCTGGCGGCCAGTGATTTATGTGCGGTTATTCGTCAATTGTTGCAGGAGCAGTCTGCGTGTCTGAATTAGAACTGTTTGCCGCCGATGAAGAGGCGATGCTGGCGCTGGGCGCGCGCATCGCTGAGGCGACCGGCGGCGTTGGCGTGATCTACCTACATGGCGATCTCGGTGCCGGTAAAACCACCTTGTCGCGCGGCATCATTCGCGGCCTGGGGCATGTAGGGGCGGTGAAAAGCCCGACCTTTACCTTGGTCGAACCCTATGAGTTAGGTGCCGTACGGGCCTATCACTTCGACCTATACCGCTTGGTTGATCCTGAGGAGCTGGAGTTTCTCGGCATTCGTGACTATTTCGAAGGCGATGCCCTGTGTCTGGTCGAGTGGCCGCAACGCGGCGCAGGCGTTTTGCCAAAGGCAGACATGGACATTACCATTAGCCCGCACGGAGCCGGCCGGGCGCTACATCTGCAGGCGCAAGGCGAACGCGGCAACGCCTGGTGCGCCACTTTGGCCGTCGGGGCATGAATTTGATATGGGGTTGGCTATGCGCATAGGCGCGCGTTTCATCGTAATTGGAGTGGCATTGGTGGCGTTGGTCGCCGATGTAATGGCCGCTTCGGATGTGCGCAGTGTCCGCTTGTGGCGTGCGCCGGATAACACGCGCCTGGTGTTTGACCTGTCCGGTCCAGTGCAACACAGCGTTTTCCTGCTGTCCGCGCCCAATCGTATCGTCATTGATGTCAGTGGGGCCAAACTGGCTACCAGCTTCGATCAGCTGACCTTGAGTAATACCCCGATCACCGGCGTACGCTCGGCACAACGCACCCCGCAAGATCTGCGTGTGGTGATTGACCTTTCCGCAGCGGTCACGCCAAAGAGCTTTACCCTGGCTCCTAACCAGCAGTACGGGCATCGTCTGGTGGTTGATTTGTTCGATCAGGAGAGTGGCGCGGCACCGAGCTTGCCGAGCACGGCCGTAGCCACTGCACCGCAGGTTCCGGTCACGCCAACGCAAGCACCGCCGAAACTGACGCCAGTGCCCAACGGCAAGCGCGATATCGTGATTGCCATCGACGCCGGCCATGGCGGTGAAGACCCGGGCGCCCTGTCGCCGGTTAAAGGCCAGTATGAAAAGCACGTGACCCTGGCGATTTCCAAGGAGCTGCAGCGGCAGATCAATGCCGAGAAAGGCTTCCGTGCCGAGTTGGTCCGCACGGGCGACTACTTTATTCCACTGCGTAAACGCACTGAGATTGCCCGTAAGAAGGGCGCCGATCTGTTTGTTTCCATCCATGCCGATGCCGCACCGCGTGCCGCTGCATTCGGTGCGTCGGTGTATGCCCTGTCAGATCGCGGCGCCACCTCGGAGACTGCGCGCTGGCTGGCCGATGCGGAAAACCAGTCGGACCTGATCGGCGGCGCCGGCAATGTCAGCCTGGATGATAAGGACAAGATGCTCGCCGGGGTGCTGCTCGACCTGTCGATGACGGCATCGTTGTCATCCAGCCTGAACGTCGGCAACAAGGTACTGGGCAATATGGGCCGGGTGACGCCGCTGCATAAACGGCGGGTAGAGCAAGCCGGCTTTATGGTGCTGAAGTCGCCGGATATTCCGTCGATCCTGGTGGAAACCGGGTTTATCTCCAATCCCAATGAAGCCCGCAAACTGTCCAGCGCCAGCCATCAGCAAGCGCTGGCGCGCTCGATCGTCACAGGCGTGCGGCAGTTCTTCCATGAAAACCCGCCGCCTGGCACTCACGTGGCTTGGCTGCGTGACAACGGCAAGATTGCCCTCGGGCCGCGCGAACATGTGGTAAGCTCTGGCGAAAGCCTGGCGCTGATTGCACAGCGCTATCAAGTCAGTCTGGCAGTGCTGCGCAGTACCAACTCGCTGAAAAACGATGTGATCAAGGTCGGCCAGCGTTTGCAGATTCCCGCGACTGCTCTGGCTGTGCAGCCATGAGTGAAGCGGCGCGTATCCAGCTGCTCAGCCCGCGGCTGGCGAACCAGATTGCTGCCGGTGAGGTAGTTGAACGCCCGGCCTCGGTAATCAAGGAGCTGTTGGAAAACAGCCTGGATTCCGGCGCCAAACGTATCGAGGTGGATGTTGAGCAGGGCGGCGTGAAGTTGCTCAAGGTGCGTGATAACGGCAGCGGCATCTCCCCGGATGACCTGCCGCTCGCACTGGCCCGCCACGCCACCAGCAAGATCCGCGAGCTTGAAGACCTGGAACAGGTCATGAGCCTGGGCTTCCGTGGTGAGGCGCTGGCGTCGATCAGCTCCGTCGCACGCCTGACGTTGACCTCACGCACCGAGGGTGCCGAGCAGGCCTGGCAGGTGGAAACCGAAGGCCGTGATATGCAGCCGCGCGTGCAGCCAGCAGCGCACCCGGTCGGCACCTCGGTAGAAGTGCGCGACCTGTTCTTCAATACCCCGGCGCGGCGCAAGTTTCTCAAGACCGAAAAAACCGAATTCGATCACCTGCAGGAAGTGATCAAGCGCCTGGCCCTGGCGCGCTTCGATGTGGCCTTCCACCTGCGCCACAACGGCAAGACCGTGCTCGGTCTGCATGAGGCGCCGGATGAGCAGAGCCGCGCGCGGCGGGTGGCCTCGGTCTGTGGCCCTGCGTTTCTCGAGCAGGCGCTGCCGATCGATATCGAACGCAACGGTCTGCATTTGTGGGGTTGGGTTGGCTTGCCGACCTTCTCCCGTAGCCAGGCAGATCTGCAGTATTTCTACGTAAATGGGCGCATGGTGCGCGACAAGCTGGTTGCCCACGCAGTGCGCCAGGCTTACCGCGACGTGCTGTTCAATGGTCGCCATCCTACATTTGTGCTGTTTCTGGAAATTGATCCGTCGGTGGTAGACGTCAACGTGCACCCGACCAAGCACGAAGTGCGCTTCCGTGATGGGCGTATGGTGCATGACTTCCTCTACGGCACGCTGCACCGAGCCCTGGGTGAGGTGCGTCCGGAGGATCAGCTCGCTGCTCCAGCAGCTGTGAGCGATATGGTGCGCCCCACGGGGCAGGCAGCTGGCGAGTTTGGCCCGCAAGGTGAGATCGGCTTGGCCGCCAGTCTGTTGCAGCCAGCGCCCAGCGCCTCCGTATGGCGCTCGCCAGGTGTCGGCTATCAGGGCTCCCGTCCGGAAGCGGCCTTGCCGGCCGCCGAAGTACAGGGCGCCTATCGCGAGTTTTTCTCGCCGATGACCACTGCGCCGGCTGCTGCTGGCTTACCGGATGCGCAAGGTGATATTCCACCCTTGGGCTATGCCATTGCCCAGCTCAAGGGCATCTATATTCTTGCCGAGAACGTTCAGGGCCTGGTTGTGGTGGACATGCACGCAGCCCATGAGCGCATCACCTACGAGCGCTTAAAAGTTGCCATGGCCAGTGAAGGCCTGCGCGGTCAGCCGCTGCTGGTGCCGGAGTCGATTGCCGTAAGCCAGCGTGAAGCCGACTGCGCCGAAGAGCATGCCGAGTGGTTCCAGCGCTTGGGTTTTGAGCTGCAGCGTTTGGGCCCGGAAACCCTGGCTATCCGACAGATTCCCGCATTGCTCAAGCAGGCCGAGGCCACTCGTCTGGTGCAGGATGTGCTGGGTGATCTGCTCGAATACGGCACCACCGACCGCATTCAGGCGCACCTCAATGAACTGCTCGGTACCATGGCTTGCCACGGTGCCGTGCGCGCCAACCGACGGCTTACCCTGCCGGAAATGAATGCCTTGTTGCGCGATATGGAACACACCGAGCGCAGCGGCCAGTGCAACCATGGGCGGCCGACCTGGACGCAGATGGGCATGGATGATCTGGACAAGCTGTTCCTGCGTGGACGCTAAGCGCCGCGCCATTTAGAGACTTTTAGCATGTCCGAGCGCCTGCCTCCGGCGATTTTCCTGATGGGGCCAACAGCGGCCGGCAAGACCGATCTGGCCATCGAACTGGCGCGGGTGCTGCCGTGCGAGCTGATCAGCGTCGATTCTGCGCTGATCTATCGTGATATGGATATCGGCACGGCCAAGCCGGACAAGGCCACGCTGGCTGAGTTTCCTCACCGCTTAATCGATATTCGTGACCCGGCCGAGAGCTATTCGGCAGCCGAGTTCCGTGCCGATGCCCTGACGGCCATGGCTGAAATCACCGCGCGCGGACGTATTCCGCTGCTGGTGGGCGGCACTATGTTGTATTTCAAGGCCTTGCTTGAGGGCCTGGCCGAAATGCCCAGCGCAGATGCGGCGTTGCGCGCCGAGCTGGAGGCGCGCGCCCAGGCCGAAGGTTGGGAGGTGCTTCACGCTGAGCTGCGTGCGGTCGACCCCGAGTCCGCCGCGCGTATCCACCCTAACGACCCGCAGCGCTTGATTCGCGCCCTGGAGGTCTATCGCGTGAGTGGGCAGAGCATGACAGTACATCGTCAGCGCCAGGCTGCAGAAAATACTGCGGGTGGCGCATCGGCGGTGCGCCAATTCCCCTATACTGTGGCGCAATTGGCCATTGCCCCGGCGCAAAGGCAGCTGTTGCACGAGCGAATAGCCCTGCGATTTCGCCTGATGTTGGAACAGGGGCTGGTGGCCGAGGTCGAACGCCTGCGTCAGCGAAGTGACTTGCACGTTGGGCTACCGTCTATACGAGCGGTGGGTTATCGCCAGGTCTGGGATCATCTGGACGGCAAGTTAGATGCTGTGCAGATGCAGGAGCGGGGCATAATCGCCACGCGCCAGCTGGCCAAGCGACAGTTCACATGGTTACGCGGTTGGCAGCAGGATGTGCACTGGCTCGATAGTGCCGACTGTGACAATCTGCCGCGTGCCTTGAAATACCTGGCTGCGGTCTCCATATTGACCTGAGACCTTGCCGTTGGCCGTCTATCCTTGGGGGTATGGCGGCTTTAAGCCGTTAGTTGGTTTACTAAAATTATTGAAAAATTATCCTTAAAGGAGTGCGGCACATGTCAAAAGGGCATTCGCTACAAGACCCTTACCTGAACACCTTGCGTAAGGAACGCGTCCCGGTTTCTATTTATTTGGTTAACGGCATCAAGCTGCAGGGCCAAATCGAATCTTTCGACCAGTTCGTGATTTTGCTGAAAAACACTGTCAGCCAGATGGTCTATAAACACGCCATTTCCACTGTAGTGCCAAGCCGTCCGGTGCGTCTGCCGAGCGCCAGCGAAACCGAGCAAGCTGAAGCTGAGCCTGGTAACGCCTGATTTAGGAGGCTGCATTGTTCTTCGAGCGCCATGAAGGTGGAGAGCGGGCCATTCTGGTACATCTGGACGGCCAAAATTCCGAGGCGCGCGAGGATCCGCAGGAGTTTCAGGAGCTGGCCATCTCGGCCGGTGCTGAAACCGTCGCGTTCCTCAGTGTTCCGAGCAATCGGCTTACGGCCAAATATCTGATCGGCAGTGGCAAAGTTGAAGAGTTGCGTGATCAGGTCAAGGCTGCCGAGGCTGATCTGGTTATCTTCAACCACGTGCTTACCCCGAGCCAGGAGCGCAACCTTGAGCGCGCTTTCGAGTGTCGAGTATTGGACCGTACCGGTCTGATCCTCGACATTTTTGCTCAGCGTGCGCGTACCCATGAAGGTAAGTTGCAGGTCGAGCTGGCCCAGCTCGACCACATGAGTACGCGACTGGTGCGCGGCTGGACCCACCTTGAGCGGCAAAAGGGTGGTATCGGCCTGCGTGGCCCGGGTGAGACTCAGCTGGAAACCGACCGCCGCCTGTTGCGCGTGCGGATTCGCCAGATCAAGCAGAAACTGGAAAAAGTGCGCAGCCAGCGCGAGCAGGCTCGGCGCGGCCGCCAGCGTGCTGATATTCCTTCGGTGTCGCTGGTGGGCTACACCAACGCCGGCAAATCGACCCTGTTCAACTCCCTGACCACCTCGGATGTCTACGCGGCTGATCAGCTATTCGCCACCCTCGATCCCACCCTGCGTCGTTTGGAGCTGGATGATCTGGGGCCGATTGTACTGGCTGATACGGTGGGGTTTATCCGGCACTTGCCGCACAAGCTGGTTGAGGCCTTTCGCGCGACGCTTGAGGAATCGAGCAATTCCGACCTGCTGCTGCACGTAATCGACTCCCACGAGCCCGAGCGCGATCAACAGATCGAGCAGGTTTTGGCGGTGTTGGGTGAAATCGGTGCCCATGAGCTGCCGATGCTTGAGGTGTATAACAAGCTCGATCTGCTCGAGGGTGTGGAGCCGCAGATTCAGCGCGATGCCGACGGCAAGCCGCAGCGCGTCTGGCTGTCGGCGCGTGATGGGCGTGGTTTGCCGTTACTGCGTCAGGCGATAGCCGAGCTGTTGGGCGATGACCTGTTTGTCGGTACATTGCAGCTGCCGCAGCGCCTCGCGCGCTTGCGTGCGCAGTTTTTCGCCCTGGGTGCGGTGCAGAGCGAGTCCCACACCGAAGACGGCAGCAGTTTGCTGGCGGTGCGCTTGCCGCGGATCGAGCTAAATCGGCTGGTTAGTCGTGAAGGCTTGAAGCCGCAGGAATTTATTGAGCAACACACTTTGCAATAAAGCCTGCATCAGCGACTTTGCCGCTGGTTGCATGCATTCTGTAGCATTGGCGGGCGCGCCGTGGGCGCGTCTTTGCTTTATCAGATGGAGAGCGCTATGGCTTGGAATGAGCCGGGTGGCAACTCGAATAATCAGGACCCATGGGGTGGCCGTAAGAGCGGTGATCGCAAGGGGCCGCCGGATATCGATGAGGCCTTCCGCAAGCTGCAGGAGAGCCTGAATGGGCTGTTCGGTGGCGGCAAGAAACGAGGCAGTGAGACTGGTTCGGGCAATGGCGGCGGTTTCGGCCTGCTGTTCGTGGGCCTGGGGCTACTGGCTGCAGTCTGGCTGTACAGCGCGATCTATGTCGTTGATGAGCAGGAGCAGGCCGTGGTGCTGCGCTTCGGCAAGTATTACGAAACAGTCGGCCCGGGCCTGAATATCTATTTCCCGCCGATTGATCGCAAGTTTCAGGAAAACGTCACCCGCGAGCGCGCTTACAGCAAACAAGGGCAGATGTTGACCGAAGACGAAAACATCATCGAAGTGCCGTTGACCGTGCAGTACCGGGTCAGCAACTTGCAGGATTTCGTTCTCAACGTTGATCAGCCGGAAGTCAGTCTGCAGCATGCGACCGATAGCGCCGTGCGCCACGTGGTGGGTTCCACCGAGATGGATCAGGTGCTCACCGAAGGCCGTGAGCTGATGGCCAGTGAGGTCAAGGATCGCTTGCAGCGCTTCCTCGATAATTACCGCACCGGTATCACCGTCACTCAGGTCAACCTGCAGAGTGCGGCGGCGCCGCGCGAAGTGCAGGAAGCCTTCGATGACGTGATCCGCGCCCGTGAAGACGAGCAGCGTGAGAAGAACCAGGCGGAAACCTACGCCAATGGTGTGGTGCCGGAAGCCCGTGGTCAGGCGCAGCGCCTGATTGAGGATGCCAGCGGTTATCGCGACGAAGTGGTTTCTCGCGCACAGGGTGAGGCGGATCGCTTCACTGCATTGGTGACCGAGTACCGCAAGGCGCCAGAGGTCACTCGCGAACGTCTGTATCTGGACACCATGCAAGAGCTGATGAGCAATACCAGCAAGGTGCTGGTGACTGGCGACAAGGGGCAGAACAACCTGCTTTATCTGCCGCTGGACAAGATGATTGATGGCCGCAGCACGTCCGCGCCTAGCTCGATATCTGGTGCTGCGGGTACTGCAGACGCCGGCTCGCGGGTAACCATCGATCCGCGTCAGGTTGAACTGCGTACAAGGGAGAGCCGTTGATGAGCAATAAATCGCTGATCGCCCTTATTGTTGGCGTGGTGCTGGCGCTGGTCGCCTGGAATAGCTTCTATATCGTGTCGCAGACTGAGCGTGCGGTGCTGTTGCAGTTTGGTCGTATCGTCCAGCCGGACGTGCAGCCGGGCCTGCATGTGAAGATTCCGTACGTCAACCAGGTGCGCAAGTTCGATGCGCGTCTGCTGACTTTGGATTCCAGCAGCTCGCGTTTCCTAACGCTGGAAAAGAAAGCGCTGATGGTTGATGCCTTCGCCAAATGGCGAGTGCTTGACGCTGAGCGTTTCTACACTGCGACGTCCGGTATGAAGCAGATTGCCGACGAGCGTCTGGCGCGTCGTCTTGAAGCGTCGCTGCGTGACCAGTTCGGTAAGCGCACCCTGCATGAGTCGGTATCCGGCGAGCGCGATGCGCTGATGGCAGACGTGACCGCTTCCTTGAACCGGGCTGCGCAGAAAGAGCTGGGTATCGAGGTTGTGGACGTGCGCGTCAAGGCCATCGACCTGCCGAAGGAAGTGAATCGCAGTGTGTTCGATCGCATGAGCTCCGAGCGTGAGCGTGAGGCTCGTGAGCACCGCGCCAAGGGTAAGGAGCTGGCCGAAGGTATTCGCGCCGATGCCGACCGTCAGCGTCGCGTGTTGCTCGCAGATGCCTACCGTCAAGCTGAAGAGCTGCGCGGTGCGGGCGATGCCCAGGCCGCTGCGATCTACTCCAAGGCGTATGGCATGGACCAGGAGTTCTATTCGTTCTATCGCAGCCTGAGGGCTTATCGCGAGAGCTTCGCTGATAAGCGTGATGTGCTGGTGCTGGATCCGAGTAGCGACTTCTTCCGCTATCTGGAGAAGTCCAAGCCTTGAGTCATCACCCCGGCGGGCAGCCGCCGGGGTGATCCTTTCGGAAAACGTGGTATGATGCGGCAGCCGGGAAAATCCCGGCTTTTTTGCGTCTGTGGGAAGCATGTGGCAGGAATTAGGCATCGCGTTGTGTCTCGTGTTGGTGCTGGAAGGCATCCTGCCCTTTCTGTGTCCGCGCCATTGGCGTGACACGCTTTTACAACTGATGCAGTTGTCTGATAGGCAGCTGCGTCTGCTGGGGTTGGCCAGCATGCTGCTGGGAACAACTGTTCTTTATTGGCTTCACTGAAGGCTTGTGCCGCCCGGTTCAAGAGGGGAATGGCTAAATGGCAACGGTAGACCGCTGGCTACTGCCAGATGGCATCGAAGAAGTACTGCCGCCGTACGCAGGGCGTATCGAAGTGGCGCGCCGCCAGGTTCTGGATCTGTTCCAGCGCTGGGGCTATGAATTTGTGGTCACTCCACATATCGAGTACCTGGAATCGCTGCTGACTGGCGCTGGCCAGGACTTGGATCTGCGCACCTTCAAGGTGACCGATCCGTTGTCCGGCCGGCAGATGGGCTTTCGTGCCGACATTACGCCGCAGGTGGCGCGTATTGATGCGCATACCCTGCGCCGTGAAGGGCCGAGCCGTCTATGCTATGCCGGTAGCGTGGTGCATGCTCAGCCGCGTGCGTTGACGACTTCGCGCAGCCCGATTCAGCTGGGTGCTGAGCTGTATGGTGACGCCAGCCCGGCCAGCGATGTGGAAGTGATCAGCCTGCTGGTCAACACCCTTGAGCTGGCTGCGGTACCGGATGTGCATATGGACCTTGGTCATGTCGGTATCTATCGCGGTCTGGCGCGCGCCGCCGAGCTGTCTGGCGAGGTCGAGCAGCAGTTGTTCGACGCGCTGCAGCGCAAGGCGCTGGATGAGGTCGTTGAGCTGACTGAAACCCTGCCGGATGACCTGCGCAAAATGCTGCGCGCGCTTAGCGAGCTGTGCGGCGGTCGTGAAGTGCTGGACCTGGCTCAGGCCTGCCTGGTCGATGCGCCGGACGATGTGCATGCGGCGCTGGATGACCTGATGGCGATTGCCGATGCGCTGAGCTTGCGCTACCCGGAATTACCGCTGTACTTCGATCTGGGCGAGCTGCGCGGTTATCACTATCACACCGGCGTAGTGTTCGCGGCCTTCGTCCCTGGTGTGGGTTATGCCATCGCCCAGGGCGGCCGTTATGACGACATCGGCGCTGATTTTGGTCGCGCGCGTCCGGCGACAGGCTTCTCCACCGACCTGAAAACCCTGGTAAGCCTGGGGCAGATGCAGTTGGGTGAAGAGCCTGCTGGTGTCTGGGCTCCGGATAACCATGATGTGTTTTTGTGGCAGGCGATTGTGCGCTTGCGCCAGGACGGTCAGCGCGTGGTTCAGGCATTGCCTGGGCAGGTCGCGGCTGACGCCGAGGCTGCAGGCTGTGATCGTCAGCTGCTGTTGCGTGATGGCCGCTGGCAGTTAGCTGCGCTGACAGCCTGAGCGGCAAGGCGAAAAGTTTCCGTCGGCTATGGCCGGCATCAAGTTTGCGAAGAGGGTTAGTGTTATGGGTAAGAATGTCGTAGTCCTGGGTACCCAGTGGGGCGATGAAGGCAAGGGCAAGATCGTCGACCTGCTGACCGAACAGGCTGCAGCTGTTGTGCGTTACCAGGGTGGTCACAATGCTGGCCACACCCTGGTAATCGACGGCGAAAAAACCGTTCTGCACCTGATCCCCTCCGGCATCCTGCGCGAAAACGTGCAGTGCCTGATTGGCAACGGCGTGGTGGTTGCGCCTGATGCGCTGATGCGTGAAATCATCAAGCTGGAAGAGAAGGGTGTGCCGGTGCGCGAGCGTCTGCGTATCAGCCCGTCCTGCCCGCTGATCCTGCCGTACCACGTGGCCCTCGATCAGGCCCGTGAGAAAGCCCGTGGCGATGCCAAGATCGGCACCACCGGCCGTGGCATTGGCCCTGCTTATGAAGACAAGGTGGCGCGTCGCGGCCTGCGCATTGGTGATCTGTTCCACCGTGAGCGTTTCGCCGCCAAGCTCGGTGAGCTGCTGGATTACCATAACTTCGTACTGGTCAATTACTACAAAGAGCCGGCCATCGACTTCCAGAAGACGCTCGACGAGTGCATGGAATACGCCGAGCTGCTCAAGCCGATGATGACCGACGTGACCGCCGTGCTGCACGACATGCGTCGTGAGGGCAAAGACATCATGTTCGAAGGTGCTCAGGGCTCGCTGCTGGATATTGACCACGGTACCTACCCCTACGTCACCAGCTCCAACACCACAGCGGGCGGCATCGCCACCGGTTCCGGTTTTGGTCCGATGTACCTGGATTACATCCTCGGTATCACCAAGGCCTACACCACCCGTGTGGGTTCGGGGCCGTTTCCTACTGAGCTGTTCGACGAAACCGGCGCGTTCCTTGCCAAGCGTGGCCACGAATTTGGCTCCACCACCGGTCGTGCGCGTCGTTGCGGTTGGTTTGATGCGGTGATCCTGCGTCGCGCCATCGAGATCAACAGCATCTCCGGCCTATGTCTGACCAAGCTCGACGTGCTCGACGGCCTGGAAACCATCCGTATCTGCGTGGGCTATAAAGATCAGAACGGCGACGTGTTGGTTGATGCGCCGACTGATGCCGACAGCTACCTGGGTCTGCAGCCGGTCTACGAAGAAATGCCAGGCTGGAGCGAATCGACCTTGGGCGCGAAAACCCTGGAAGAGCTGCCAGCGGCTGCGCGTGCCTACATCAAGCGTGTGGAAGAGTTGGTCGGTGCGCCGATTGATATCGTTTCCACCGGCCCGGACCGCAACGAGACTATTGTGTTGCGTCATCCGTTTGCCTGATAGTCACAGGTAGTGCACAAAGGGTCGCCAATTGGCGGCCCTTTGTCGTTTCTGGTCCGCGTAAAAATATCCGAGCTAGCCTTTATAAATCAGCTTCCCCGCCGTTATAGGCATTACCGCTGTTAGGAGTGTCTGCCGTGTTTGCCATTATTTCTGTGCTGCGCAGTCGTTTGTTGTTGCCGGTGTTTCTGGCGCTGGGCGTGGCCTTGTTGGTGCAAGTCATTGTGGCTGTGGCGTTGACCCGGACCACGGTGGCAACGCTTGAGGCAGATTTGGCCAAAGGCATGCAGTCCGATACGGCGCGATTGGTAGACGAGCTGACTAAAGCTGGTGATGAAGTGCGTGGCGGTCTGGATGGCCTCTCCGCCAGCACCCAGGCGCAGTTGGCCAAAGGCCTTTCTACCCGGCTGGCCGAGGAGCAGGCGCAAATTCGTGGCGTATTGGACAGCAATCTTAAGCGTTCGGCGGACGAGCTGGCGCAGCTGCTATCGGCCGTTGCGCCAAAGGCTATCTGGGATGCCGATGTGCCCGCGCTCACTGAGTTAGTCCGTGGAGCGCATCGCAATCCAGCGGTGCTATTTGCGGTGTACCTCGATGCGCAAGGCGAACGGCTGACACGCCATCTCAATCGGCAGGACGCACGTGTACGTGCCTTGATGGCCAAGGGGGAAGGTGGTGGCGCACTGGATAAGGTGCTGCAGGCTGCCGCCAATGATCCTGGCGTGTATATCGCCGAGGCGACGATCAGTCCGATGGGGTCGGATATCGGCAAGGTTCTTTTGGGGGTTTCTACTGCGTCGGTGGATGAGGAGCTGGCGAAGCTGGATCAGCGTTTCGTCAGTTTGATCGACAGCAGTGGGCAGTTGGTTTCAGACAGTTTAAGTGGTGCGGCCACTAGCAGTGCGGACGCTCTGGCTGCTCGATTGAGTGTTGCGCGTGAGGCGGCTGGCGGTATGGAGCAGAGCAGTCGTCAGGTGGTGCAGCAGGCTGCAGCTGGTTTGCGTTGGAATATCAGCATGGGCCTTGCTGTCGTGGCACTGCTGATTCTGTTGGTATTGGCCTTGGTGCTCGGGCGGCGAGTAGTCAGCAAGCTGCATACCTTGATTGCGGTGTTGAATGACTGGGCGGCCGGCGAGGGGGATCTGACCCGTCGGGTCGAACTCAATAGCCGTGATGAAATTGGCGACATGGCGGCGGCGGTCAATCGCTTCGTCGCCAAGTTGCAGCCGATTGTGCGCGAGGCGGGTGAGGTGGCATCACTCACCGGGCAAGAAATTGGCAGTCTTGCTTCGCGCAGTGCTGCAGCTGAGTCAGCGGCCGAGCGTCAGCGTGATGAGGTCGCCGGTAGTTTGCAGGCGTTGGCTGAAATGGCCAGCGAAGCGCAGGCGGAAAGCCATGCTATGCGCGAGGCCTTGCAGCGCGTTGGTGCGATTCGTCAGGCTGCTGATGACAATGCTGCGATTGCGCTGCGCGTGGGGGGCTCGATCGAAGAGTTGGTGAGGCGTGTGGAAACGGGGGCTTCGGTCATCGAGCGGCTGGCCAAGCAGAGTGAGCAGATTGAAGTGGTGCTAACGGTGATTCGCTCAATTGCTGAGCAAACCAACTTATTGGCCCTGAATGCGGCCATTGAGGCGGCCCGGGCGGGCGAGAGTGGTCGCGGTTTTGCTGTGGTGGCCGATGAGGTGCGCGCGCTGGCCAGTAAGACGCAGCAGTCCACTGGCGATATTCAGACCCATATCGGCGCATTGCAGCAGGGTGCACGCGAAGCGGTTGAGGCTATTAGTCAGGCCGGTAAGCAGGCTGATCAAGGCTTATCGGCCCTGCGCGAAAGTGCGCGAGTGCAGCAGTCGGTGCGTGAGGCGGTGGAGGAAGTGCACGGCGCGATCAATGCCGCGACAGAGGCGGCTGCGCATCAGGCGGAGGGGGCTGATGCCGTGCGTGGGCGTGTTGAGGTTATTCATGTTGAGGCGCAGCGCGCGGCTGAGGCTGTTGCGGCTACGGCCAATAGCGGTCGCGTGTTGGATGGCTTGGCGAAGAAGCTTAAAGCCAGTTTGGGTCAGTTTCGCGTTTAGGCCGATTCAGGGTGGGCGCACCTGAGCGCCCACCAAGTTGTTTACGCGTCTGGGGGTTAAATCGCAGGCAATAAAAAACCGAGCCAGTGGCTCGGTTTTTTTGAATTGGTGCCCAGGAGAAGACTCGAACTTCCACGACCGTAAGGTCACCAGCACCTGAAGCTGGCGTGTCTACCAATTTCACCACCTGGGCATTGATTGCAAAACTTGCTTATTTGCTATCAACTACAACTTGGTTAACTTCGTTTCCCGTCGTTGTGGCGCGCATAATACGGATCGGGTTTTTACTTGTAAACCCCTGTTGTTAAAAAATTTTATTCTGTGTGCCGTGCTGACCTGGACAGTGGTTTCGCGCTTCAATAGGCACATGGCAAACCGAATTTGTGTAGATAAGGTGAATTACCTCTAATGGCCGATTGGCAATCCCTCGATCCCGAGGCCGCTCGTGAAGCGGAAAAATACGAAAACCCCATTCCAAGTCGTGAGCTGATTCTTAAGCACTTGGATGAGCGCGGCTCTCCAGCAGCTCGCGAAGAGCTGGCCGATGAGTTCGGCATGGCTACTGAAGAGCAGCTTGAAGCGCTGCGTCGTCGTCTGCGCGCCATGGAGCGCGATGGTCAACTGATCTATACCCGTCGCGGCACCTATGCCCCGGTCGACAAGCTCGACCTGATCCTGGGTCGCGTCAGCGGTCATCGCGATGGCTTTGGCTTTCTGGTGCCGGATGACGGCAGTGATGACCTGTTCCTGAGTCCTGCGCAAATGCGCCTGGTGTTCGATGGTGACCGTGCGTTGGCGCGGGTTTCCGGCCTCGATCGTCGTGGTCGTCGTGAAGGTGCGGTGGTTGAGGTGATCTCTCGTGCCCACGAAAGCATTGTTGGCCGCTATTACGAAGAAAGCGGCGTTGGCTTTGTTGTGGCCGATAACCCGAAAATTCAGCAAGAAGTGCTGGTGACGCCAGGGCGTAATGCCGGCGCCAAACAGGGTCAGTTTGTTGAGGTGAAAATTACTCACTGGCCGACTACGCGCTTCCAGCCCCAGGGCGACGTGGTTGAGGTGGTTGGCAACTACATGGCGCCCGGTATGGAAATCGACGTTGCATTGCGCAGCTACGACATTCCCCACGTCTGGCCGGACGCGGTTGTAAAAGAAGCGCACAAGCTCAAGCCAGAAGTTGAAGAGAAGGACAAAGAAAAGCGTATCGACCTACGCCACCTACCGTTCGTCACCATTGATGGTGAAGACGCGCGCGACTTCGATGATGCGGTGTATTGCGAGAAAAACGGCAGCAACTGGCGGCTGTTTTCCGGCGGCTGGAAGCTCTATGTCGCCATCGCTGACGTTTCGCATTATGTGAAAATCGATTCGGCGTTGGATGCCGAGGCTCAGGTGCGTGGCAATTCGGTGTACTTCCCGGAGCGGGTAATCCCGATGCTGCCGGAAGAATTGTCCAACGGGCTGTGCTCGCTGAACCCGCATGTCGATCGTCTGGCCATGGTCTGTGAGATCAGTATCTCCAAGACCGGCAAGATGACCGACTACCAGTTCTATGAGGCGGTGATCCACTCCCATGCGCGTCTGACCTACAACAAGGTCAGCGCTATGCTTGAGCAGCCGAAAAGCAGCGAAGGTAAGGCGCTGCGTGGCGAGTACAAAGAAGTGCTGCCGCACCTCAAGCAGCTGTACTCGCTGTACCAAGTGTTGCTGGCTGCGCGCCATGAGCGCGGGGCCATTGATTTTGAAACCCAGGAAACCCGGATCATCTTCGGGGCTGGACGTAAGATTGCCGAGATTCGCCCAACCCAGCGTAACGATGCACACAAGTTGATCGAAGAATGCATGCTGGCTGCCAACGTGGCCACCGCTGCGTTTATGCAGAAGCATGAAATTCCGGCACTGTATCGCGTGCATGATTGCCCGCCGCCGGAGCGTGTGGAGAAGCTCAAAGCATTCCTCACCGAGCTGGGGCTGTCGCTGCATCGCGGCAAGTCGAAGGACGGTCCGTCGCCCAAGGATTACCAGCTGCTGCTGGAAAGTATCCGCGAACGTCCGGATTACCACCTGATCCAGACTGTGATGCTGCGCTCGCTCAGTCAGGCGGTTTATAGCGCCGACAATCAGGGCCACTTCGGCCTGAATTACGAGGCATATGCGCACTTCACTTCGCCGATTCGTCGCTACCCGGACCTGCTGATCCATCGGGCGATTCGCAGCGTGGTTCGCTCCAAGCTCGACACTCCGCACGTCAAGCGTGCCGGTGCGGCGATCATGCCGCGGGCGCGGATCTACCCATACGACGATGCGATTCTTGAGCAGCTTGGCGAGCAGTGCTCGATGTCCGAGCGCCGCGCCGATGAGGCGACTCGCGATGTAGTGAACTGGCTCAAATGCGAGTTTATGAAGGATCGCGTCGGCGAAACGTTCCCGGGTGTGATCACGGCGGTGACAGGCTTTGGTCTGTTCGTTGAGTTGAAGGACATTTACGTCGAGGGTCTGGTGCACGTCACCGCCTTGCCGGGCGATTACTACCACTTCGACCCTGTACATCACCGCCTGGCGGGCGAGCGCAGTGGTCGCAGTTTCCGTCTGGGTGATAGCGTTGAGGTCAAGGTCATGCGCGTCGATCTGGACGAGCGCAAGATCGACTTTGAACTGGCTGAAGGTAAAACGGCTATGCCGGCCGGTCAGCGCCGTGGTGGTTTTGAATCGGCTGCGGGTAAAACCGGGCGTCGCGGCGAGCGTGCTGCGCCAGGTAATACCGATGTGGAAAAGAGCCGTGCGCTGAAAAAGTCGCTGCTCAGTGATTCGAAGAGCAAGGCCGGCAAGGGCGCTGCCAAGAGTGAGTCTGCCAAACCAGCCAGCAAGTCAGGTAAGCCAGGTGCGCACCGCAAGGGCGCTCCGGCTGGTGGGGCGCCGGCGTCAGGCGGTGCACGCAAGCGTAAGGCGAAGTCATGAGTCAGCTGGAGAAAATCTACGGCGTGCATGCTGTAGAAGCGCTGCTGCGTCACCATCCAAAGCGGGTTAAGCAAATCTGGCTAGCCGAAGGGCGTAATGATCCGCGCGTGCAGGTGCTGCTGGCGCTGGCGGCGGATGCGCGGGTGTCTGTTGGTCAGTGTGAGCGCCGTGAGATGGATGCCTGGGTCGAGGGTGGTGTGCATCAGGGCGTAGTCGCCGATGTCAGCCCCAGTCAGGTCTGGGGCGAGGCGATGCTCGACGAGCTGCTCGACCGCACCGAAGGTGCGCCTCTGCTGCTGGTGCTCGACGGCGTGACCGATCCGCACAATCTCGGTGCTTGTCTGCGGACCGCTGATGCGGCGGGTGCGCTGGCGGTGATTGTGCCGAAGGACAAGTCCGCCACGCTCAACGCTACCGTGCGTAAAGTCGCCTGCGGCGCAGCAGAGGTGATCCCGCTAGTTGCAGTGACCAATCTGGCGCGCAGTCTGGAGAAACTCCAGCAGCGCGGCCTGTGGGTTGTGGGTACGGCCGGTGAAGCTGAGATGGAGTTGTATGAGCATGACCTGACTGGGCCGACTGTGCTGATCATGGGGGCTGAAGGCAAAGGTATGCGTCGCCTGACCCGTGAGCATTGCGATTACCTGGTCAAGTTGCCGATGGCAGGTAGCGTTAGCAGCCTCAATGTGTCGGTTGCGACCGGTGTGTGTCTGTTCGAGGCATTGCGCCAGCGCAAGGCTGGTGGCAAGAAATAATGCGCAGCGGGCGCCTGCAAGGCGCCCGCTGCCGTTGACCTCGGCAATGACTTTTCTGTCCGCGCAATCGCGCAGCATTGTTCAAATAATCACCAGTTCACCTTGCGTGTAGCAGGGGGCTTCACTAGAATGTCGCCCCTTGCCGCGACGGCAGGTGCTTTTGCGCCTTTCTGTTACAGCAAGACAAACAAGTGAAATTCACTCCTTGCCTGACCGCATTTCGCGGCAGGCTACAACCCGTAAGGAGCATTTATGCGTCATTACGAAATCATCTTTCTGGTTCACCCGGACCAGAGCGAGCAAGTCGGCGGCATGGTTGAGCGTTACACCAAGCTGATCGAAGAAGACGGCGGCAAGATTCACCGCCTGGAAGATTGGGGCCGTCGTCAGCTGGCTTACGCCATCAACAACGTCCACAAAGCTCACTACGTGATGCTTAACGTTGAGTGCACCGGTAAAGCCCTGGCTGAGCTGGAAGACAACTTCCGTTACAACGATGCCGTGATCCGTAACCTGGTCATCCGTCGCGACGAGGCCGTTACTGACCAGTCCGAGATGCTCAAGGCCGAAGAAAACCGCAGTGAGCGCCGTGAGCGTCGTGACCGTCCTGACAACGCCGATTCTGTTGATGGCGATGACAGCGACAACAACGACAGCGACAACGCTGACGAGTAATCCACGGATCTATTGAGGAGCCACTCTCATGGCACGTTTCTTCCGTCGTCGTAAATTCTGCCGTTTCACCGCAGAAGAAGTGAAAGAGATCGATTTCAAAGATCTCAACACGCTGAAAGCTTACATCTCGGAAACCGGCAAGATCGTTCCTAGCCGTATCACCGGTACTAAGGCTCGTTATCAGCGTCAGCTGGCTACCGCTATCAAGCGCGCCCGCTTCCTGGCCCTGCTGCCTTACACCGACAGCCACGGCCGCTGAGACCGGATGTTCGACAAGAAGTAAGGGATAGATCGCATGCGCGCCATAGCTGAATTCATTATGCGCGGCCGTATGCAGGCCACTCTCGTAGTGGTGGTTTCTGCGGCGTTGCCGCTGTTGTTCTGGTTGAGTGCTGCCGCTGGAAGCCTGGTGCTTCTGCGGCGCGGTTGGAGTGATGCCGCTGGCATCCTCGCCTGGGCCCTGCTGCCGGCCATTGGCTGGTGGTATTTCGGTGAGCCGCGCACCCTGTTGGTGTTGCTCGGTGCGCTGGGATTGGCGTTGTTGTTACGCGCCAACCTGTCCTGGAATCGTGTGCTGCTGTGCAGTGTGGCATTGGGCCTGGTGTATGGGCTGGTCTTGGGTGCGGTGTTCCGCGAACCCATCGAAGCAATAGCGCTTGAGCTGCAAAAGCTGATGCCGCAAATGCTTGATGGGGTTCACCAACAGATGTCGGTGGATGAGCGAGCGCGCCTGGATAGCCTGATTGCACCGGTACTGACCGGATTGATCGCGGCGTTGTTGCAGATAGTCAGCTTGTTGAGCCTGATGCTTGGGCGCTTCTGGCAGGCGCAGTTGTATAACCCGGGTGGCTTCGGTCGCGAATTTCGCGCACTACGCCTCCCCACCCCGCTGGCGATGTTGCTGCTGGTCGGCATGCTGTTGGGGCCCAATCTGGGTCCACAAATGGCCATGTTGACGCCGTTGTGCAGTGTGCCGTTGGCGTTTGCGGGCATCGCCCTGTTGCATGGGATGGTGGCGCAAGGTCGGTTAGGTAAGTTCTGGCTGGTTGGGTTGTACATCACGTTGTTGCTGTTTATGCAGCTGACTTATCCGTTACTGGTGGTTTTGGCCATTGTCGACAGTCTGCTTGATTTTCGTGGTCGCTTTGAGCGCAAACAAGGCTCGGGCCCTGCGAACGGTGAAGGTTAAAAGTTAAGAGGTTATTACCAAATGGAACTGATCCTGCTGGAAAAAGTCGCCAACCTGGGCAACCTGGGCGATAAAGTGAATGTTAAGTCCGGTTACGGTCGTAACTTCCTGCTGCCGCAAGGCAAAGCCACTGCCGCTACTCCTGCAAACGTTGCTGCGTTTGAAGCGCGTCGCGCCGAGCTGGAAAAACTGGCTGCCGAGAAGAAAGCTTACGCTGAATCCCGCGCTGCTCAGCTGGCTGAACTGGAAGTCACCATCACCGCTACCGCGGGCGATGAAGGCAAACTGTTCGGCTCCATCGGTACTCACGACATCGCTGAAGCCCTGACCGCCTCTGGCGTTGAAGTGGCCAAAGCTGAAGTGCGTCTGCCGAACGGCACCATTCGTCAACTCGGCGAATACGACGTAGCCGTGCACCTGCACAGCGACGTTGAAGCAACCGTTAAGGTTGTTGTTGTAGCCGCCTAACTGGCTGCTCAACGGGCTTGCACTTGAGTGCAGGCTCGCTAACATCGGGCACGGCATTGCGAAAGCGATGCCGTGCCCTTTGTTTTTCCAACACAGAATTCTTTGCCCGAGCCTTATGAACGACATCAGCCTGCCCGAACAGTACGATCTGCAAACCTCCGCCCTGAAGGTGCCGCCGCACTCGATCGAGGCGGAGCAAGCCGTACTGGGCGGCCTGATGCTCGACAACAATGCCTGGGAGCGGGTGCTCGATGCGGTGTCCGATGGCGACTTCTATCGGCATGACCATCGCCTGATCTTCCGCGCGATTTTCAAGCTGGCTGAGCGTAACCACCCCTTCGACGTGGTGACTGTATCCGAGCAGCTCGATCAGGAAGGGCAGCTGTCGCAAGTCGGCGGCCTGGCCTACCTCGGCGAGCTGGCGAAGAACACGCCCTCGGTGGCCAACATCAAGGCCTATGCGCAGATCATTCGTGAGCGCGCCACGCTGCGCCAGTTGATCGGCATCAGCGGCGAAATTGCCGACAGTGCCTATATGCCGCAAGGCCGTACCGGCGCCGAGATTCTCGATGAGGCCGAACGCCTGATCTTTCAGATCGCCGAGGCGCGGCCGAAGACCGGTGGCCCGGTGGGGATCAACGATATTCTGGTCAAGGCCATCGACCGTATCGATACCCTGTTTAATGCTGGCGACGCGATCACCGGTCTGTCCACCGGCTTTACAGATCTGGACAACCTGACCAGCGGCCTGCAGCCGGCCGACCTGATCATCGTTGCCGGCCGACCGTCGATGGGTAAGACCACCTTCGCCATGAACCTGGTGGAAAATGCGCTGATGCGCAGCGACAAGGTGGTGATGGTGTACTCGCTGGAGATGCCTTCCGACTCCATCGTGATGCGTATGCTCGCCTCGCTAGGGCGTATCGATCAGACCAAGGTGCGTGCCGGTCGCCTGGATGACGACGATTGGCCGCGTCTGACCTCGGCGGTCAATCTGCTCAATGACCGCAAGCTGTTTATTGACGATACCGCCGGTATCTCGCCCTCGGAGATGCGCGCACGTACCCGCCGTTTGGCGCGTGAGCACGGCGAGATCGGTCTGATCATGGTCGACTACCTGCAGCTGATGCAGATTCCAGGTTCCAGCGGCGACAGTCGAGTCAACGAGATTTCCGAAATCTCTCGCTCGCTGAAGGCCTTGGCCAAGGAATTCAATTGCCCGGTTATCGCCCTGTCGCAGCTTAACCGTGGCTTGGAACAGCGCCCGAACAAACGCCCGATCAACTCTGACTTGCGTGAATCCGGGGCCATCGAGCAGGACGCCGACATCATCATGTTCGTCTACCGCGACGAGGTGTATCACCCCGAGACCGAGTACAAGGGCGTGGCCGAAATCATCATCGGCAAGCAGCGTAACGGTCCATTGGGCACGGCGCGGCTGGCGTTTCTCGGTAAGTTCTCGCGTTTCGAAAACCTCGCGCCGGGTAGCTACCAGTTCGACGACGAGTAGAGCGGCGGGCGCGCAACACAGCGTGTTGCTGTGTCAGATCAATAAAAACGGGCAGCCAGTGGGTAAACTGGCTGCCCGTTTTGTTTAAGGACTTTTCTCCATGCGTCCCCTTGTAGCCACTGTCGATTTGTCTGCCATTGCCCATAACTACGCGGTGGCCAGGCGCTGTGCGCCGGGGCGACAGGCGTTTGCGGTGGTTAAAGCGAATGCCTATGGGCATGGCGTGCGCGAGGTGGTGACGGCGTTGCACGATATGGCTGACGGCTTTGCTGTGGCCAGTCTGGAGGAGGCCGCCGAGGTGCGCGCGCTGCATGGTGAGGCGCGGATTTTATTGCTTGAGGGTTGCTTCGAGGCGGACGAGTACTCGTTTGCCGCGCAGCTGGGCCTGGATGTTGTGCTGCACAGCGAGCAGCAGGCGCAGCAGTTGCTCGCCACTGCGTTATCGCAGCCGGTGAATGTCTGGCTGAAGTTGGACAGCGGCATGCACCGTCTTGGGTTTAGCGCCGCTGCCGTGCGTGAATGGCATGGCCGTTTGCAGGTCGCGGCGCAGGTGGCCGAGCTGAATCTGCTCAGTCACTTTGCCTGCGCCGATGAGCGCGGCTGTGAAACCACCGAACTACAGCTGGAGCAGTTTCTCGATCTGCTGGATCTGGATTTTGCCCAGCGCTCGCTGGCCAACTCTGCGGCAATTTTGACCATTCCGGCTGCGCATATGGATTGGCTGCGTCCGGGCATCATGCTCTATGGCGCAACACCTTTTGCTGATCTGGGCGCCGTTGAGCTGGGCTTGCGCCCGGCGATGAGCCTGACTGCGCAGCTGATAGCCTGTCGCGATGTAGCGGTGGGTGAAGCGGTTGGCTATGGCTGTACCTGGCGTGCTGAGCGGCCGTCGCGTATCGGTACCGTGAGTTGCGGTTATGCCGATGGCTACCCACGCCATGCGCCGGCCGGCACGCCGGTTGTCGTCCGTGGCCAGCGTGTGATGCTGGTCGGGCGGGTGTCCATGGATATGCTGATGGTCGACCTTACGGACGTGCCGGACGCCGCCGTGGGCGATGCGGTCGAGCTGTGGGGTGCGCAGTTACCGGTGGATGAGGTGGCGCAGGCAGCCGGAACCATTGGTTACGAGCTGCTCAGCAAGGTCACTGCGCGGGTGCCACGGCGTTACCGCAACAGCTGAGTCAGAGCAGGCCGCTGGGCACGCTGAGCACATCCAGGTGCAGGCGCGCGCTGTTGCTCAGCTCGCCATCTTCGCCGCACACCGCTGAGCCTGAGCGACCACGTGTCTTGACTCGGTAGAGCATCTCGTCGGCCGCCTTGTACAGCGCGGTAAAGGTACCTGCGTGCTGTGGGTACAGCGCGACGCCAATGCTGATGGTCACGGTCAGTCGTTCTGCACCGTACATCACCGGCTTGGCCAGCTCGGCGAGCAAACGATTAGCGATTTCCCGGGCGTGCTCTTCGGCATCGGCGCCCCCTACCAACACGGCAAACTCGTCGCCGCCCAGGCGCGCCACGGTATCTCCTGCGCGAACATGCTCGCGCAGGCGCTGGGCGATCTGTTGCAGCATCAGGTCGCCGGCATCGTGGCCGTGTTTGTCGTTGATCGGTTTGAAGTGGTCGAGGTCGATCAATAGCAGGGCCAGTGCTTCACTGTGACGGCGCGCATTGGCCAGGGCGGTTTCACAGCGCTCCACCAGGTAGCGGCGGTTTGGCAGCTCGGTCAGTGGGTCGTGAAACGCTGCGTGCTGCAAGGCTTGTTCACGCTGGCGCAGGCGCTCATTGGTGGCGGCCAGTTCAGCCGTGCGCAGGTCAACCGAATGTTGCAGTTCGGCGGCGTTGGCCTGGGCTTGGGTCAGGCGTGCAGTTTTTTCGCGGTCGGCCTGCTGGAGGGCGTCAGCTTTCTCCTGCTTGAGAATCTGGATGCGATAGGCCAGCGCGAAGGAGAACAGAATCGCCTCGGCCGCCACCGCCAGTGGGAACAGGTAAGCGGTGGACTCGCCTGGCTGTACCACGCCAGCGGCGCGCAGCACCAGAATCACAAAGCTCAGCAGCACGCTGCCGTAGCCCAGCAGGTAGAACAGCGCCGGGGTAAAACCCTGTTTCCAGCGGATCGCCGCGCTGAACAGTAGGGTGGGCACGGTAACAATCGGAATCAGCCCGATCAGTAGGCCCGTTTCACTGCGATAACCGGCCAGGTTGACCGCCAGGGCTAGCAGGTACACGGCGATACAGCCGTTGAGGATGTGATGGGCAATGCGCAGGGTGGTGCGGGTGGATAGCAGCGCCTGGGCAAAACGCAGGATGCCGAGGCTAACCAGAATGGGCAGGGTGATGCGATCCAGCCAGGCCGGTACAGGGTCGTCCGGCCAGAGGTACTGAAAACCATGACCGCTCATGCTGGCGATAAAGATCAAGGACGCCGCCATGGTCAGCACATACCAGAGGTAGGTCGGGTCGCGCAGTGCCAGCAGGATAAACAGGTTGTACAGCAGCAGGGCGAGGATCACCCCGTAGATCAGGCCGAGCACCAGATGTTCGCGCTTGGCCAGTTGTTCGAGGTCGTGCAGCTGCCAGATACGCAGCGGGAAGGAGTTGCCACCCGGGTCGTACGTACGCAGGTAAATAGTCTGTGGCTGTTCGCCGAGGACTGGCAGGCGGAACACGGCGCGGCGGTAGTCATGGTCGCGGCCTTCGGCAAAACCGACGCGTTCACCCGCCTGGCGCAGTTGCCATTGGCCCGTGGCGCTGGGAAGGAAGATTTGCAGGTCGAGCAGGGTAACCGCGCCGACTTCCAGCCACCACTGTGCAGGCGCGTCACTGCTGCGTTGCAGGCTGAGTTTGATCCACCAGGGGTTGCTGCTCTGACCAACGCTGGTGCGTCCGGCGGCGGGTTGAAAGCGGTTTTGCACGGCAGGGTCGGCCATGTCGGCAATGCTCAGTTGGCCGTCGACATCTTCCAGTAGTTCGATTTGGCCGTTGAGCACGCTGCCACTGCTGGAGGTGCTCAGTTGCACCGTGCTGGCAACGCTCGGACCGCTAAACAGGCTCAACAGTAGAAGAATGGATAGGGTAAGGCGCTGCACTACTGACTTCCCGGTGTCGAGTGGCGGTTGCGCGAGTATAGGCGCAGCGGCGTGATCGTTCACAGAAGTTGCAGGCACGTCGTTGGTTGGGTGGATGGCTGGGCTGCGCGAGGTGATCTCGACCGTTGAGCCGTCAGCTCAAACCACTGGGTACGTTGAGCACGTCCAGTTGCAGGCGTGCACTGCTGCTCAGTTCGCCATCTTCTCCGCACACCGCTGAGCCCGAGCGACCGCGCCCCTTGACCTTGTAGAGCATTTCATCCGCCGCCTTGTACAGCGTGGTGAAATTGCTGGCGTGGCGCGGGTACAGCGCCACGCCGATGCTGATGGTCACGGTCAGCCGATCCGCGCCATAGGCCACCGGTTTGGCCAGTTCATCCAGCAAGCGGCGAGCGATTTCGCGGGCGTGCTGTTCGGCGTCTTCGCCGCAGATCAGCACCGCAAACTCATCACCGCCCAGGCGGGCAACGGCATCTCCCGAGCGCACATGTTCGCGCAGGCGCTGGGCGATGGTTTGCAGCATCAGGTCGCCGGCATCGTGGCCATATTTGTCGTTGATCGGCTTGAAATGGTCGAGGTCAATCAGCAGCAGGGCGGTGGCTTCATTGTGACGACGCGCATTGGCCAGCGCGGCCTCGCAGCGCTCGACTAGAAAACGTCGGTTAGGCAGTTCGGTTAGTGGGTCGTGGAAGGCGGCGTGCTGTAGCTCGCGCTCGCGTTCGCAGAGTTGCTGGTTGGCCTGTGCCAGTTCGGCAGTACGCAGCTTGACCGCACTTTGTAGTTCATCGGCGCTGCCTTGCATCTGCGCCAGGCGCGCAGTTTTTTCGCGGTCTGCCTGCTCCAGGGCTTCGGCTTTTTCCTGCTTGAGCGTCTGGATGCGGTATGCCAGGGCGAAGGAGAACAGAATCGATTCGGCTGCCACCGACAGTGGGAATACGTAAGCATTCCAGATGGCCGGTTGTACCAGGCCGGTGGCGCGCATCAGCGCCAGACTGATGCTGCCGAGAATCAAACCATAGCCACAAAGATACAGCAGTGCCGGGAAGTAACCCTGGCGCCAGCGAATCAGTGCCGAGCCCAGCGCTGCTGGGATGCTGGTCAGCGATAACAGGGCGATGATCCAGGCTGCGGTATGACGTTGTCCCAGACCCTCAAGGGCAACTGCAATCACATAGCAGACGCAGGCCAGGCTTAATAGATGATGAGCCCAGCGTACATGGGTGCGGGTTTGCATCAGGCATTGAGTAAAGCGGCAGGCGCAGAAGCCCCACAGAGAAGGCAGAGTGACGCGGTCCAGCCAGAAGGGCACGGGATTATTTGGCCACAGGTACTGAAAGCCATGGCCGCTCATGCTGAGGATCATCAGCAGAGCGCCGGCGGTGGTCAGCACGTACCAGAAATAGGCCGAGTCGCGCAGGCTGAAGAAGATAAACAGGTTGTACAGCAGCAGCGCGGCGATGATGCCGTAGACCACCCCAAGTGCGAGGTTCTCTTCTGCGGCTCCTTGGGTCAGCTGATCCAGCTGCCAGGCGCGCATCGGGAACGAGTTGCCGGCCGGGTCATAGCTGCGCAGATAAAAAGTCAGGGGCTGTTGGCTCAGCTCCGGTAGCTTGAACAGCATGTGGCGGAATTCGTGATCGCGGCCTTCTTTATGGCTGACCAGCTCGCCAGATTGGCGCTCCTGCCAACGGCCATTCGGCTCGGGCAGGTACAGGCGCAGGTCGAGCTGGGTGACCGAGCTGACTTCCAGCCACCAGTGGCTGGGTGCATCGCTAGTGCGCTGGAGGGTAACCTTGATCCACCAAGGGTTAAGGCTCTGGCCTACGCTGGCGCGGCCATTGGCCGGCTTGAAGCGGCTCTGAATAGCCGGGTCGGCCATATCGGCAATGGTCAGTTGTGCGCTGCTGTCTTCCAGCAGTTCTATGTCGGTGTTCAGGGAAATGCCACTGCTGGTGGGCGTGAGCGTGATGGCTGCGCTCGAAAGGCCGGGTAGCAAGGCTAGGCTCAGCATGATTAGGATTGAAAAAGCTAAGCGTTGCACCACGTTCACCCCTTGTCCCGGCTATTGGAGACCGATGTTGTGCGTCCGAGTATAGCCGTAAGCCACTACGCTGCTGCTACAGCGCTAGGGGTATTTCAGTCATTAAACCTAGCGCTGGAGTCGGGTTTGGTTAAATTTTGTGCTATATTCCGCGCCCGCGATTTTCCATCCTGTTCGCCTACGCCGGTCACTTTCCATGTCCATGCAAGCCGCCAAGCCGTTATTTGATTATCCAAAATACTGGGCCGAGTGTTTCGGGCCTGCGCCCTTCCTGCCAATGAGCCGGGAAGAGATGGATCAGCTTGGCTGGGACAGCTGCGACATCATCATCGTCACCGGTGACGCGTATGTGGATCACCCATCGTTTGGCATGGCGATTATCGGCCGGTTGCTGGAGTCGCAAGGCTTTCGTGTGGGCATCATCGCCCAGCCAAACTGGCAGTCGAAAGACGACTTTATGAAGCTCGGCGAGCCGAACCTGTTCTTCGGCGTCGCGGCCGGCAACATGGACTCGATGATCAACCGCTACACCGCCGACAAGAAAATCCGCTCGGACGACGCCTATACGCCTGGCGGCATGGCCGGCAAACGCCCGGACCGCGCCAGCCTGGTATACAGCCAGCGCTGCAAAGAAGCCTATAAAAACGTGCCGATCGTGCTCGGCGGTATCGAGGCCTCCCTGCGCCGTATTGCTCATTACGATTACTGGCAAGACCGTGTGCGCAATTCGATCCTGATCGATGCCAGCGCCGACATTCTGCTGTACGGCAACGCCGAGCGCGCCATCGTCGAAGTGGCTCAGCGCCTGTCCTACGGCCACAAGATCGAAGACATCACCGACGTGCGCGGCACCGCGTTTATCCGTCGTGATACGCCGCAGGGCTGGTATGAGGTGGACTCCACCCGTATTGATCGGCCGGGTAAGATCGACAAGATCATCAACCCGTACGTGAACACTCAGGATACCCAGGCCTGCGCCATCGAGCAGGAGAAGGGCCCGCAGGAAGACCCGAACGAGCCGAAGGTCGTGCAGCTTCTCGCCAGCCCACGGATGACCCGTGACAAGACGGTGATCCGTCTGCCGTCCATGGAAAAGGTGCGTAACGACCCGGTGCTGTACGCCCACGCCAACCGCGTGCTGCACCTGGAAACTAACCCGGGCAACGCCCGCGCGCTGGTGCAGAAGCATGGTGAGGTGGATGTGTGGTTCAACCCGCCACCCATCCCGATGACTACCGAGGAAATGGACTACGTGTTCGGCATGCCCTATGCGCGCGTCCCGCACCCGGCGTATGGCAAAGAGAAAATCCCTGCCTACGACATGATCCGCTTTTCAGTTAACATCATGCGTGGCTGCTTTGGTGGTTGCACCTTCTGCTCGATCACCGAGCACGAAGGCCGGATTATTCAGAACCGCTCGGAAGAGTCGATCATCCGTGAGATCGAAGAGATCCGCGACAAGGTGCCAGGCTTTACCGGGGTGATTTCCGACCTCGGCGGACCGACCGCCAACATGTACCGCATTGCCTGCAAGAGCCCGGAAATCGAATCCGCCTGCCGCAAGCCATCGTGCGTGTTCCCTGGCATCTGCCCGAACCTGAACACCGATCACTCGTCGCTGATTCAGCTGTACCGCAGCGCCCGCGCGCTGCCAGGGGTGAAGAAGATTCTGATCGCCTCGGGCCTGCGTTACGACCTGGCCGTGGAGTCGCCGGAGTATGTGAAGGAGCTGGTCACCCACCACGTCGGTGGCTACCTGAAAATCGCCCCGGAACACACCGAGGAAGGCCCGCTGAATCAGATGATGAAGCCGGGCATTGGCAGCTACGACAAGTTCAAGCGCATGTTCGAGAAGTACTCGAAAGAGGCGGGCAAAGAGCAGTACCTGATTCCGTACTTTATCGCCGCGCATCCGGGCACCACCGACGAGGACATGATGAACCTCGCGCTGTGGCTCAAGGGCAACGGCTTCCGTGCCGACCAGGTGCAGGCCTTCTACCCGTCGCCAATGGCCACTGCCACGGCCATGTACCACTCGGGCAAGAACCCGCTGCGCAAGGTCAGCTACAAGAGCGACGGCGTGACCATCGTCAAGAGCGAAGAGCAGCGCCGTCTGCACAAGGCCTTCCTGCGTTATCACGACCCGAAAGGCTGGCCGATGCTGCGGGAAGCGCTGCAGCGCATGGGCCGTGCCGATTTGATCGGGCCGGGCAAGAATCAGCTGATCCCGCTGCATCAACCCGCCACTGCCAGCTACCAGAGCGCGCGCCGCAAGAATTCGACGCCGGCCGGTAGCCACAAGGTCGCCAAGGACACCACCAAGAGCAAGCCGATGCTGACCCAGCACACCGGCTTGCCACCGCGTGACACCGGGGCGGCGGGCGGTAACCCCTGGGACAAGCGCGAGCAGGCCAAAGCCGCTGCGCAGGCGCGTAATCAGCAAGCGGCCAAGGAACGTGCCGATGCTGCCAAGGGCAAAGGCAAGAAACCGGTGAAGAAGCCGGCCGTTCCGCGCTGATTCTGCAGCAATAAAAAACGCCAGCTTCGAGCTGGCGTTTTTTATTGTGGCCGGGCGCCTTGCGGCATTTGATCAGCCGTAGCGCTTCTGCGCTTCGATGGCCAGGCCGCTGCCGATGCTGCCGAAGGTATTGCCTTCCACATGTTGGGCATTGGGCAGCATGGCTGCGACGCTCTGGCGCAGCGCCGGAATACCGCTGGAACCGCCGGTGAAGAACACCGTATCCACCTGCTCGACACTGACGCCGGCATCGCTTAACAGCTGGCTGACACTGGCGCGCACGCGCTCCAGCAGTGGCTCGATGGCATCCTCAAACAGCGTGCGGGTCAGCTCAGCGACCAGGCCCTCTTCCAGGCGGCTGAGGTCGATGGGGCGCGCATCCTGCTCGGTCAGGGCGATCTTGCTTTCCTCGACCTGCATGGCCAGCCAGTGGCCGTCACGGCGCTCGATCAGCTGGAACAGGCGGTCGATACCGGTAGGGTCGACGATGTCGTAGCGCATGCTCTGCAGCTGGCGCTGCGACTGTGCCGAGTACACCGCGTTGATGGTGTGCCAGGTTGCCAGGTTGAGGTGGGTGCTGGTGGGCATCGGCGCATCGCTCTTCATCCGGCTGCCGTAGCCAAACAGTGGCATCACCCCAGCCAGAGAAAGCTGCTTGTCGAAGTCTGTACCGCCGATGTGCACGCCGCCGGTGGCGAGGATGTCGTTGTGGCGATCAGCCACTGCGCGACGTTCGGGCGCCAGGCGTACCAGGGAGAAGTCCGAGGTACCACCGCCGATGTCGACGATCAGTACCAGCTCTTCGCGGCTGATGCCCGACTCGTAGTCGAAGGCTGCGGCGATGGGCTCGTACTGGAACGACACGTCCTTGAAACCGAGCTTGTGCGCCACGGCCACCAGGGTGTTCTGTGCTTCCAGGTCGGCCACCGGGTCATCGTCGACGAAGAACACTGGGCGGCCCAGCACCACTTCTTCAAAGGGACGGCCGGCAGTGGCCTCGGCGCGGTTTTTCAGCTCACCGATAAAAAAACCGAGCAGGTCTTTAAACGGCAGGGCGCTGCCCAGCACGGTGGTTTCGCTTTTTAGCAGCTTGCTGCCCAAGAGGCTTTTCAGCGAGCGCATCAGGCGGCCTTCGTAGCCTTCCAGGTATTCCTGCAGGGCCAGGCGGCCATAGACCGGGCGGCGCTCCTCGAGGTTGAAGAACACCACCGAGGGCAGGGTGATCTTGCCGTCTTCCAGTGGGATCAGGGTTTCGGCGTCGGGGCGCAGCCAGCCGACGGTGGAGTTGGAGGTGCCGAAGTCGATGCCGCAGGCGCGGGCGGGTGTAGAGAGAGTCATGCGGCGCGCTGTTCCTGAATAAGTACCGGGAAGTTTCTGGGCATCCTGTCACGAAACCGGCGAGTGGCTGTTGTGCAGGCGTGCCGCAAAAACGGCCGCGCATTCTATGCGAGTGCGCGGCGCAATGCTGCCCCCGGTTATCCGGTGTGTGCGACTCAGGGCAAGGGCGGGTTGTCAGGGGTGTTGCGGCGGCTCTGCCACTGCGACCACTCAAAGCCCAGCACCACCAGCAACGACAGGGCGAACGGCAGCAGCAGGTAGAAGCAGCGGAACACAATCAGTGCCGCAAGCACGTCAGCGGCGGGCAGCTCGGGCATTGCCGCGAGGAAGGTCACTTCCAGTACGCCCAGGCCGCCAGGGGCGTGAGACAACAGTGCCAGGGAGAACGAGGCGAGGAACACGCCGAATACCACCAGATAGCCAGGGTTGTGCTCAGCCGGCAGGGCGAAGTAGATGATCGCCGCCGCACAGGCTAGTTCCAGCGGTCCGGCCAGCAGCTGGCGGCCG
Source organism: Pseudomonas sp. 9AZ (assembly GCF_902506525.1). NCBI lineage: Bacteria > Pseudomonadati > Pseudomonadota > Gammaproteobacteria > Pseudomonadales > Pseudomonadaceae > Pseudomonas > Pseudomonas sp. 9AZ. The sequence continues at coordinate 1,238,767 of NZ_LR733840.1, read as the reverse complement.
ACAATCCCCAGGCGCGGGTATTCGAGATGCAGCTTGCCCCAGTGCCAGGGTTTGAAGTGCCGCCAGGAACCGAGCACATAGAGCGCAACCAACAGCAGCAGGAGCACGCCGATAATCTCGGAGACCAGCGGTGTGACCTTGGCCACGCGGTGGATCAGATCCGGCTCTAGCACCAGTACGCAGCCGCTGGCGAGGATGGTGCCGAGGACGAAGGTGAAGGAGCAGAAGACGATCAGGATGCCGATTTCCTGCGGCGTCATGCCTTTGCTGCGGTAAGCGCGATAACGCACCAGGGCGCCGGAGAACACTGAGGCGCCGATGTTGTGGGCCAGCGCATAGGTGGTGAAGGAGCACAGGCTGATAAAACGCCAGGAAATCTTTTTGCCCAGGTGAGCCAGGGCGATGCGATCGTACCAGGCCAGGGCGCTGTAGGCGCCTAGAGTGGCCACGGCGGCTAGCAGCCAATCCAGGCGCGGGATGGCACGCAGGCTATCGGCAATTTCATCGAGGGAAATGGTGCGCACTTGGTGATAGAGCAAGTAGCACGACAGCAGCACGGCGCTTAGCCCCACTAGGGTCCAGGCCAGATCGCTCCTTTTCATTACGGATGCCGCTCCACTCAGATCACTCCTTCGCACGGTGACGGTCTTCGCACACGCCCGTGCGAAGGCTGCGCAGTATCACGGAGGCATGGCCGATGCTCAACCTCAGAGTTGCCGTTGGCGTTACGGCGTGTGTCGTGTAGGCGTAATCAGCTCCAGCCGAGGGTCAGGGTTGCCAATACAGCATAGCGGGCGGTTTTTGCCAGACCGACGATCAGCAGGAAAACCCACAGGCGTTCGCGCATCACCCCTGCCACCAGGGTCAGCGGGTCACCGATGATCGGTACCCAGCTCAGCAGCAGTGACCAGCGGCCATAACGGGCATAGCCGCGCTGCGCTTGCTGCAAGCGCGCCTCACTGACCGGGAACCAGGACTTATGTCGAAAGTGCTCAAGGTACCGGCCCAGCAACCAGTTGAGCAGCGCGCCGAGAATGTTCCCGGCGCTCGCTACCGCCAGCAGTACCCAGGGTGAATAGGTGCCGCTGAGCAACAACGCTACCAATACGCTTTCCGATTGCAGTGGCAGCAGCGTGGCGGCGCCCAGGGCCGAAATAAACAGGCCCAGGTAGGCAGAGAACGTCAGCATTCCGGGTGCGCCGGATTGCCTGGCTTAAGGCTGTTTTTCCTGCTCGGCATTGGCCATCACGTCTTCCAGCTTGAGGCCGGTCAGCCCGTGAATGGTGCGCCAGAGGTAATAGAAGATGGCCATCAGCATGATCATCGAGGGGATCGCGATCATCGGGTAGCTAAGCAGGTTCATTCGCCCCAGTTCGGCGTTGAAGGCTTCGCTGCCGGCCGGGCTGATGACGATCCACTTGGCCAGCACGTAGTTCATGGCCGAGGAAAAGAAGAAGGTGCCGCTCAGCCAGTAGGTCGCTCTGAGCAGGCGCGTTTCGAACAGCGCGGTATTACCGGCCTGCTCCAGGCGCTCATGGATCTTGTCGACGTTGAGCACGGTCTTGTTGAACAGCATGGTACGAATCAGCGGGAAGCGGGTGCGCGTCGAGACCAGCACGGCAATACCGATGATGCCGGGGATCGCCGCTTCCTTGATCGCCAGCCACTGGTTGTCCAGCTTGAGCAGGCCGATGCCGCCAGTCAGCAGCACGCTGACCAGCCCGAGCAGAGCGATAAAGTTGAATTTGCGGTACTTGATCAGCTCGAAGCTGCCCCAGCCCAACGGGAAGGCCAGCGCCAGCATCAGCGCGCCATCAGCGCCCAGTCGGCTCTCGCCGCTGAGTTTCATCAGGATCAGGGAAGGAATCAGGATGCTGACCAGCAGATCGATCAGCGGGCGGGGTTTGTGCGTGGCCTGAGTGCTGTGCGTGGTATCGGTCATGTCATTCAAGGTGTAGGAGAGAGGCGCGATCATCGCCTGCTTGAGCGGCCGCTACCAGCCCAGCCGTCGCCTGGAGTGTGAAAAAGTGTGAGGCCGGGGGCTGCCGTTCAGTTTTTGACGGGCCGTGACTGCTCTGCGCCCGGCGAGGCTAACTGCTTGATGCTAGTCTGCTAGTACTGGCTCTAGATCAGTCCGGCAGTGGCACACGGGTGCTTGTTGGTCTCGTTTTTGGGAGTGATCGCCATGCATTGCCGAGGCTTGTGGAAACCGCTGGTGGCGTTATGTGTGCTGTTGAGTGTGTGGGCGTCCTCGGCGATGGCATGCGTGGGAGTGGTAACCGCCAGCTTCACGCCCTACTGGAGCCAGGTGGAAGCGGGGGCGCGGCAGGCCGGGGCCGAGAATCGGCTGGAAGTGCTTGTTCGTGGGCCCACCCATGAAGGCAGCGTGGAGACCCAGTTGGAAATGATTGACTGGGTACTGGCGCGCGGTTGCCGAACGCTGGTCATCGCACCCAGCGGTGAGGAGATCACGCGGCGGGTTAATCAGCTGTCAGCCAGCGGAATAACCACTATTTTTTTTGACCGCGACATGCCAGGTAGCGTGGCGCGCGGCCTCGTCGCGACCGATAACTACCGCGCCGGTGAGCAGGCTGGGCAATACCTGGTGCGCGCTCTGGGTGGGCGGGGCACCGTCGCGCTATTGCGTTTGCGCCCCGACGTGACGTCGACCACCGAGCGCGAGCGTGGCTTTCGCCAGGCCGCAGAGGCTGGGGGCTTGCAGGTGCTGCTGGATGTCTATGTAGGCGAAGACAGGCAGTTGGCCGTGCAGGCGCTGCAAGGGCAGGTCGATCAGTTGGATGGGCTGTTCACGCCGAACAGCACGAGTTCCCGTGCGGTATTGGCTGCGTTGCGGCGTTTGGGTAAAACCGGGCAGCTGCTGCATGTGGGCTTCGATGGCGACCCGTTATTGATCGAGGCGTTGCGGTCGGGGGAAATTCACAGCCTGTATATCCAGCAGGCCCATCTGCTGGGCTTCCGTGCCGTGCAGTTAGCCGCACGTGCTGCGCGTGGCGAGTTGCCGGCGGAGCGTGTGGTGGTCGCCCTGGACGCTGAGCGAATTGACCAGGGCAACTTGGCGCAGTGGGAGCAAACGCAGTTGCAGAACACGCTCTCCGGCCAGCCTTAAGCGGTTTTGTGAGGCCGCGAACTGGCTGTGATGTCGTGGCCTGCATATCATGAACCGGGTCTTGTCCTCGTTAGTCCGAGGTATTGCCATGCGGCTTATGTCCCTGCTTGGTGCTCTGTTGCTGCTCATCGGTTACTCCAGTCTGGCGCTGGCGGCGAAGTTGCAGCTGTATACCGAGGAATACCGCCCGCTGAGTTATTTCGACGATGGCAAGCTCACCGGCATGGCGGTTGAAGTCGTCGAGCAACTGATCCAGCGCACTGGGGCCTCTGCAAGCATTCAGGTGGTGCCCTGGACCCGGGGTTACCATCAGGTGCAGCGTGAGGTCAATACCGGCCTGTTCTCAATCGTCCGCACCGCACGACGAGAGTCCCTGTTCCAGTGGGTTGGCCCGATAGCCCTTGGGCATACCAGCTTTTATGCCCGGCGTGGTGCCGGGCTGAATGTGCGCTCGCTCAAAGATGTCGAGCGCTTCAGTACCGTTGCGGTTCCCAAGCAGTGGTACTCCTACGAGTACCTCAGTGATAAGGGGTTAAAAAACCTCTACGCGGTGCCGACGCCGCAGCACATGACCAAGATGTTCAAGCATGGCCGTATCGAATTGTTGGTGGCCAGCAGCCTGGCGATCGATGACATGCTGGCGGAGCAGGGCATGAGCGCCCGGGATGTGGAGCTGCAATTCACCCTGATGGGTACTAACTCCTACATCGCTTTTTCCAAAAATACCGACCCAGCGTTGGTGCAGCGTTGGCAGCAGGCGCTGGATCAATTGACCCGTGATGGCGGCCTGTTGCGCATCCATCGGCGTTGGTTTTCTGACCCTAACAGCATGCCGATACTGGCCCCGGCGCCTTGACGCAATTCGTTGGCACTGAGCTAGTCTGATTGCAGTGTCCGGAGATTCCATCTTGCTGAAACGATGTTGCCTGCTCAGTATCTGGCTGATGTGCTGCTTGTCCGGTTCGCTTCGTGCTGAGTTGCAGCTGCTGACCGAGGAGGCCCCACCCACCAGCTTCAGCCAGAATGGCGAGCTGCATGGCTTGGCGGTGGAAGTGGTGCGTGAGCTCATCAGGCGCACGGGCGATGAGGCGAGCATCCAGTTGCTGCCTTGGACACGTGCCTACCACCTGGCCCAGCAGCAGGCCGATACAGCGATTTTCTCCACCGTGCGCACCCCTGAACGGGAGGCCAAGTTTCAATGGGTGGGGCCCTTGTTGATCGGCACTACCAGTTTCTACTCGTTGAAGTCACGCAATCTGCAGTTCGATAACCTGCAGCAGGCGGCCGACAGTGGCCCTCTGGCTGTGCCGAAGCAGTGGTACACCTATGAGACGTTGGCGGCGCGAGGTTTCACGAACCTTTATGGGGTGACCAGTTCGAAGAGCATGGTGACCATGCTCAAACATGGCCGTGTGCAATTGATTGCCACCGAAGACCTGACGCTGGACGCTGAGCTGGCGCGCGGTGGGTTGCGCGCCGACCAAGTGCAAGCGCACCTGCCGTTTATGCGCTCGGCCTACTACATCGCCTTTTCCCCGCAAACGGATGTCGCGGTAGTGCAGCGCTGGCGTCGTGCACTGGATGGCATGCATCAGGATGGTAGTTTCACTGAGATTTTTCGCCGTTGGATGCCACACGCCCAACCGCCCACTGTGACTGAATAGCCCTGCCCCTACAGATCGACCATTTACGTATCGAGCATTGTTAATGCCCCGTCCTGTATCGCTGGATTTTTCGGCCCGTGCGCAGTTATTTGCCCACTTGGCCGCTATGGAAAAAGCTGGGGTGCCTGTGACGCAGGCATTGCTCAGCGTATCGCTACCGGGGGGCAGCAAGGCAGCGTTATCCAGCCTGCAGGCACAGATAGCCAGCGGCAGCGATATGGCCAGTGCCGGACTGCGCAGTGGCGTATTCACCCCGCTGGACAGCACCCTGCTGCGCGCCGCCCAGGCCAGCGGTTGTCTGGCTGCGGTTTATCAGCGACTGGCCGAGCGCTACAGCCACCGTGCGCAGCAGGGCGCGGCAGTAAAATCACGCTTGCTGTTGCCCGCCGCGGTGCTGGTGTTGGCGTTATTTATCCAGCCGCTGCCTGCATTGGTCGGTGGCCAGCTGAGTATTGCCGGGTATCTGTGGGGCGTACTCTGGCCGGTGCTGGCGCTGGGTACGCTCTATGCGCTGGGGCGTGGGCTTTATCGTCGGCGTGAGCGCGCGCCAGCGGCGACGGCTTCGCCGCTCGATGCCCTGCTGGTGGGCGTACCAGTCTTTGGCACGGCGCTGCTGCGGCGTAATCTGCGGGGCTTTTTCGAGAGCCTGGGGCTGATGCTGGAGGCCGGTATGCCCATGCTCGACGCCCTGCCCAAGGCCTGCGCGGTGATCCGCCATGCGCCACTGCGCAAGCGGTTCAGTGGTGTGCAGCTGGCTGTTCAGCGTGGTCAGAGCCTGGCGCAGGCGTTGGCCAGTCTGGACTTCCCCGGCCATGGCTTGGCTCTTGGCCTGATTCGTACGGGGGAGGCCAGTGGCACCTTGCCAGCCAGCCTGCTCAACTACGCCGGGGTGGAAACACAGAAACTGGATAGCCTGACCGAACAGCTGGCGACCTGGTTGCCGCGTGCGCTGTATGCCGGGGTGATGCTATGGATGGCCTATGGACTGCTGACTGGCGCAGGCTTTGGGCCGCGCTTACCGGCAGAATTAGGTTAGTGGCACGGTGGACTGAAAGGAGGGTGCAAGGTTACTGGTCGACTATGTAGTTTTACTACATGACGAGTTTTGTAGTTTTGCTACATAATCACTCGCTCAGAATTGACCATGAACGATGGTGCACCCCATGCAAAGAGCCTCGCATCACGACCTTCGCGCACAATTTCGTGCGCTTCTTGCTTCGAATAGCTGCTATCACACTGCTTCTGTGTTTGATCCTATGGCCGCTCGAATTGCCGCTGATCTTGGCTTTGAAGTCGGCATTTTGGGTGGTTCTGTAGCTTCACTACAAGTTCTGGCCGCACCGGATTTCGCCCTCATCACCCTTAGCGAATTTGTCGAGCAGGCCACGCGGATCGGCCGTGTCAGCCGCCTGCCGGTCATCGCCGATGCTGACCACGGCTATGGCAATGCGCTCAACGTAATGCGCACGGTGATGGAACTGGAGCGCGCGGGGATTGCTGCGCTGACCATCGAAGACACCCTGCTACCCGCGCAATTCGGCCGTAAGTCCACCGACCTGATCAGTATCTACGAAGGTGTCGGCAAGATCCGTGCGGCCCTGGAAGCGCGGGTTGATCCGGACCTGGCGATCATCGCTCGCACCCATGCCGGCGTGCTGGATGTCAGCGAAGTGATTCGTCGTACTCAGGCCTATCAGGCGGCCGGCGCTGATGCCATTTGCCTGGTTGGGGTCGAGGATTTTACTCACTTAGAGCAGATTGCTGCGCACCTCAGCGTTCCGTTGATGCTGGTGACTTACGGCAACCCGTCGTTGCGTGATAACGCGCGTCTGGCCAGCCTCGGTGTGCGCATCGTGGTCAACGGTCATGCCGCCTACTTCGCGGCGATCAAGGCCACTTACGACTGCCTGCGTGAGCAGCGTGGTGTTGATGCATGCGACCTCAACGCCACCGAGCTAACCCACAAATACACTCAGCCCGAGGACTACATTGTCTGGGCGCGCGAGTTTATGGAGGTCAAGGAGTAGGGCGACCGCGTGCGCTTGAGATTTGCCCTCAGACGGCGCATATCTAGAGGGATACACGGCGGAGGACAAGTGCGATGGCCGGTGGCTGGGCAAATGATGGTGCGGTACAGGAGCAGATCGACAGCAGCATCGAGGACGCCATTCAGCGCGCCCGCAGCCAGCTGCCGCGCGGCGAAAGCCTGAGCCATTGCGAGGAATGCGCCGCGGCCATTCCCGAGGCGCGGCGCAACGCCATCCCCGGTGTGCACCTGTGCGTGGCCTGCCAGACCGCGCATGACAAGGAACAGGCTCGATTCAGCGGCTATAACCGCCGGGGCAGCAAGGACAGCCAGCTGCGCTGAGGCGCACCGCAACGCCCATCGCCCGCGTAGCCAGCGTCAGGCGCGAATATCCACGCCGCCAGTCTGGCTCTGCATGATCGACATGGCCGACTGCAGCATCTTCAATGTTGATGCGTCGTTACGCGCCGTGGCGCCTTCAATGCCGGCGCGGGCGTTCTGGGTAAAGTCATAGCGCGTGCTGTCGTTTGCCGCGGGCAGCTCGCCTGTCAGACCGCCGGCTGCCGGTATTTTCATGCTCATAGCCATAAACGCGCGGCTGTCATCGAGAGACATCTGCCCGCTGCGGATTTGGCCGTTGGTCCAGTCGCGCAGATCCTGGCGGGTCATGCTGCTGAAGTCTGCGGGTGCGGTTTTCGGCGCGCTCGATGCGGTGCTGGCCAGCACCGCTGAGAAGGACGTATCAGTGCTTCGGTTCTGGTTGGCCGCTGACGCACGTTGGTTGGCCGCTGGGTGGGTGGCTCCTGCATCAATTCTCATGGCGGTTCCTTTCGACAGGCTAAATGAGCCTTGTGCCGAGCAAAACCTGCGCCAAATCGTTGCATCCGCCGGGCTGGGCGGCTTCTGCGGCGTACGAAGCCTGCCCAATCAGCGCGTTAGGCGGGCCGTTCGGCAACAGCTTGCCGGTAATCGGGCAACCTGTTGCCGGCAGCCAGGCCTCTGTCTGTGTCAGAACAGGAAATAACGCTGCGCCATTGGCAGTACATCCGCCGGCTCGCACCAGAGCAGCTGGCCATCGGCCTTGACCTGATAATTCTGTGGATCAACTTCGATGGTCGGCAGGTAATCGTTGTGGATCAGGTCGGTCTTTTGCACCTCGCGGCAGCCTTTGACCACACCGATCTTCTTCTTCAGCCCCAGTTGTTCGGGTACGCCGGCCTCGAACGCCGCCTGGCTGATAAAGGTGATGCTGGTGGCGTGGCGGCTGCCGCCGTAGCTGGCGAACATCGGCCGGTAGTGCACGGGTTGCGGCGTGGGGATCGAGGCATTGGCGTCGCCCATCAGGCTCGCGGCAATCGCCCCGCCTTTGAGAATCAGCGTCGGTTTAACGCCGAAGAACGCCGGGCGCCAGAGCACCAAATCCGCCCATTTGCCCACCTCGATCGAGCCCACTTCATGGCTGATGCCGTGGGTGATGGCCGGGTTGATGGTGTACTTGGCGATATAGCGTTTGACCCGGAAGTTGCTGTTGCCCGGGCCGTCGCCTTCCAGTGGGCCGCGTTGCTTATGCATCTTGTCGGCGGTCTGCCAGGTGCGGGTGATGACCTCGCCAACGCGGCCCATGGCCTGGCTGTCGGAGCTGATCATGCTGAAGGCGCCGAGGTCATGCAGGATGTCCTCGGCTGCAATGGTCTCGCGGCGAATACGGCTTTCGGCGAAGGCCACGTCCTCGGCGATGCTCGGGTCGAGGTGATGGCAGACCATCAGCATGTCCAGGTGCTCGTCGATGGTGTTGCGGGTAAACGGCCGGGTCGGGTTGGTCGAGCTGGGCAATACATTCGGGAAGCCGCAGGCCTTGATGATGTCCGGCGCATGGCCGCCGCCGGCACCCTCGGTGTGATAGGTGTGAATGGTGCGGCCCTTGAACGCGCCGAGGGTGGTCTCGACGAAGCCGGACTCGTTCAGCGTGTCGGTGTGGATGGCCACCTGGACGTCATATTCGTCAGCGACCGACAGGCAGTTGTCGATCGCCGCCGGGGTGGTGCCCCAGTCTTCATGAAGCTTGAGGCCGATAGCGCCGGCCTTGACCTGCTCAATCAACGGCTCGGGCAACGAGGCGTTGCCCTTGCCGGTAAAACCCAGGTTCATCGGGAAGGCGTCAGCGGCCTGGAGCATGCGCGCCATATGCCATGGGCCGGAGGTGCAGGTGGTGGCGTTGGTGCCGGTGGCCGGCCCGGTGCCGCCGCCAATCATGGTGGTCACGCCGCTCATCAACGCCTCTTCGATCTGCTGCGGGCAGATAAAGTGGATGTGGGTGTCGATGCCGCCGGCGGTGAGGATCATGCCTTCGCCGGCAATCACCTCGGTGCCGGCGCCGATGGCGATGGTCACGTCGGGTTGAATGTCCGGGTTGCCGGCCTTGCCGATGGCGGCAATGCGTCCGTCCTTGAGGCCGACGTCGGCTTTAACGATGCCCCAGTGATCGATGATCAGCGCATTGGTGATCAGCGTGTCGACCACATCGGCGGCGCACAGCTGCCCCTGGCCCATACCATCGCGGATCACCTTGCCGCCGCCGAATTTCACTTCTTCACCGTAGGTGGTGAAGTCCTTCTCGACCTCGATCCACAGCTCGGTATCGGCCAGGCGCACCTTGTCGCCGACGGTGGGGCCGAACATATCGGCGTAGGCTTGGCGGGAGATTTTCATGCTGTGGGTCCTGTCCTTAGGGTGGACAACGCGAAGCTAGTCCACCGTGAGTCTGCTGGGGTGGAAAAGCCTTTGGCGTTTTCCACCCTACGAAAATCGTGGATTAGAGGTCGCCCATCACCCGACCGGCAAAGCCGAACACGCGGCGATGGCCAGCCAGATCGACCAGTTCCACATCGCGGCTCTGCCCCGGTTCGAAACGCACCGCAGTGCCGGCCGGAATATTCAGGCGCATACCGCGCGCGGCGCTGCGGTCAAAGGTCAGCGCGTCATTGGTTTCGAAGAAGTGGTAGTGCGAGCCGACCTGGATGGGCCGGTCGCCGCTGTTGGCCACGCTCAGGCTGATCGTGCGACGGCCGGCATTAAGCTCGATTTCGCCGTCCTGAATCTGGTATTCGCCGGGGATCATCGCTGCTTCACTCCAGGGTCAATTGCATAAAGGTGAGGTCCAGCCAGCGGCCGAACTTGCGGCCGACCTGCGGCATCTGGCCGGTGGTGACAAAGCCGAGGCGCTCGTGCAGGCGAATCGAGGCGCTGTTGCCGCTCTCGATGGCGGCGACCATCACGTGCAGGTCGGCAGCTTGCGCGCGTTCGATCAAGGCGCGCATCAGCAAGGGGCCGAGGCCCTGACCGCGTTGGTCGCTGCGCACATACACCGAGTGCTCCACGGTATGGCGAAAGCCTTCGATGGCGCGCCAGGTGCCGTAGCTGGCATAGCCGAGCACCTCGCCCGCGTCGCTGTGAGCCACCAACACCGGAAAGCCGGCCGCTGTGCGTTCATTCAGCCAAACCTGGCGGTTGCCCAGGTCGACCAGAGTTTCGTTCCAGATCGCCGTGGTCTGCTGCACGGCATCGTTGTAGATGGCCAGGATGGCGGGCAAGTCGGCGTTAGTAGCGTCTTGGATAATCATGTGTTTTCCAGGAATCCATTCAAGGTCGTAGCGAGCGCAGCTCAGGCAAGGCGCAAGTTGGCGAGGATGCGCAGTTGACGCCTGTCAATGAGCAATCCGAGCCAACTTGCAACGCAGCATGGGCAAGCGCAGTAGACATTGGATGGGTTCCTTAGGCGATCGGTTGGTGGACGGTTACTAACTTGGTGCCGTCGGGGAAGGTGGCTTCCACCTGAATCTCCGGAATCATCTCCGCGATGCCTTCCATCACCTGATCACGGCTCAGCAGAGTGGTGCCGTAGTGCATCAACTCGGCCACGGTTTGGCCGTCGCGCGCGCCTTCCAGCAGCGCGGCGGAGATGTAGGCCATGGCTTCCGGGTAGTTGAGCTTTACCCCACGGGCCAGGCGCCGCTCGGCCACCAGGCCGGCGGTGAAGATCAGCAGTTTGTCTTTTTCTCTCGGTGTCAGGTCCATCAGGTACTCCAGATACGTGGGGGCACTGCGGTGCGGCCGAGCAGGGCCGGGCGCAACAGCTGCCAGAGGGCAATCAGCCAGGCGCGCGCGTGCAAGGCTTCGTCGGCCAGGCAGCGGGCCACCAGCAGGCCGGGTAATTGGGTCAGGTCGCCGCGCACCGGTGTGCTCAGGTTGCGGCAGTGCTCCAACAGGTCGCTGTCGATTTCACCGCTGATCAGCAGGGTGGCGAACACCGGTTTGCCCGCCAGGCCGATGGGCGAGTCGAGTAGGCCATCGCCGCCGACCACGCGCTGGCGTTCGTGCCAGAGCAACTGGCCGTCGCGACGGATATTCAGCTGCGCTTGGAAGTGGCCGGTATCGAAGCGTTCACCGCTGGCCGGGCGGCCGAGGGCAACAATGTCCCAGTAGAGCAGCTTGGCATCGCCGAACAGGTCGATCTCGGTGGTCAGTTCCGCCTGCGCGGCAGCGTAGACGATGGTTTCCTGCGGCAGCCATTCCAGGGTGGCGCCGGCTTCCACGCGCAGTTTCAGGCTCTGGTAAGCCGGGCCAGCGGCGCGGTACCACTTGGCTGCGCCGGGGCTGGTCAATTGCGCCCAAGCGTTGCTGCCGACCGTGGCCGAAATGTCCAGGCGATCACCGCCCGCGATGCCGCCGGGCGGGTGGACGATGATGTGTTGGCAAACCTCAGGCCCTTCGGCGTATAGGTGCTTCTGCACCCGCAGCGGGCCTTTATGGCGGCGGAAGGTCGGCCGCGTGCAGTCGCCATCGCGGCCATAGCCCAGCTCCAGCTCGGCGTGCCAGCTGGGCGTGAAGACGGCGGCGGGAGCGTTCATGCGCTCACCCGGTTGCGCCGTTGACGCCAGGCGTGCACGGCGGAGTAAACACACAGCAGAACCAGGCCCAAGCTGACCGCCAACCACCATTGCAAGTGCATGCCGTAGTAGGGCGGGGCATGCAGCGCGCCTTGCAGCCAGAACAGCGCCAGACCGATGGCCAGCAGGCAGGCGCACAGCGCACGGCCCCAGGAGCGGCAGTAGGAGCGCGGACGCAGTAGCGCCAGCAGCAGGCCGCATTCGGCCAAGGCGATGGCGCAGAAAATCAGCACTGGTTTCAGCGGGTAGGGGAGTTCGCTGCCGGCGGGCAGAGCGCGCAGCATCCAGTAGTCCGGCTGGCTGCCGGCCCAGATCAGCAGGGCGATACCCGTCAGTGCGGTGAGCGGGAGCAGAGCGTGACGCAGGGCAAACATCGGGGCCTCGAATCCGTGGGCGAAAGCCTGATTATGCGCAAAGTAAAGGGCCAGCGTCGCCATTCAGATTGCGACCAGTCCGCGCACGCCGTCGGCTTCCATGGTTTCGCCACGGCCCTGCTGGACGATTTCGCCACGGCTCATCACCAGGTACTGATCGGCCAGTTCGGCGGCAAAGTCATAGAACTGCTCGACCAGCAGGATGGCCATGTCACCGCGTTCGGCGAGCTTTTTGATCACCACGCCGATCTCCTTGATCACTGAGGGCTGGATGCCTTCGGTGGGTTCATCGAGGATCAGCAGGCGTGGCTTGCTCGCCAGCGCGCGGCCGATGGCCAGCTGTTGCTGCTGGCCGCCGGAAAGGTCGCCGCCGCGGCGTTGCTTCATCTCACGCAGCACTGGAAAAAGCTCGTAGATAAATTCCGGCACCACTTTGGCGTCACTGCCGGGAAAGCGTGACAGGCCCATCAGCAGGTTTTCTTCCACGGTCAAGCGGCCGAAGATTTCCCGGCCCTGGGGCACGTAGGCAATGCCGGCGTGCACGCGCTGGTGCGGCTTGAAGGCGGTGATGGGCTGGCCTTCCCACTTCACCGCGCCTTCTTTAGCCGGGATCAGGCCCATCAGGCATTTCAGCAGGGTGGTCTTGCCCACGCCGTTACGGCCGAGCAGGCAGGTGACTTCGCCGACCTTGGCTTCGAACGACAGGCCACGAAGGATATGGCTGCCGCCGTAGTACTGATGCAATTGCTCAACTTGCAGCATGTTCAGACTCTCAATTCTGTGGAGTTTGGAAGGTCGTCATCGCGGCATTAGCGGCCCAGATAAACCTCGATCACCCGCTCATCGTTCTGTACCTGCTCCAGCGAGCCTTCGGCCAGCACGCTGCCCTGGTGCAGCACCGTGACGTGGTCGGCGATGGAGCCGACAAAGCCCATATCGTGCTCCACCACCATCAGCGAGTGTTTGCGCGCCAGCGACTTGAACAGCTCGGCGGTGAACTCGGTTTCGGCGTCGGTCATGCCCGCCACCGGTTCATCGAGCAGCAACAGTTGCGGGTCCTGTACCAGCAGCATGCCGATCTCCAGAAACTGCTTCTGTCCGTGCGACAGCAGGCCGGCCGGGCGCTGGCGCGAAGCGTCGAGCTTGATGGTCTGCAGCACCTCGTCGATGCGGTCTTTCTGCTCGCCAGTCAATTTGGCACGCAGGCTCGCCCACACCGACTTGTTGGTTTTCTGCGCCAGTTCGAGGTTCTCGAACACGCTCAGCGCCTCGAACACCGTCGGCTTCTGGAACTTGCGGCCGATACCGGACTGGGCGATTTCGACTTCGCTCATCTGGGTCAGGTCGAGGGTTTCGCCAAAGTAGGCGACGCCGTTGTCCGGGCGGGTCTTGCCGGTGATCACGTCCATCATGGTGGTCTTGCCGGCACCGTTGGGGCCGATGATGCAGCGCAGTTCACCGACACCGATGTACAGCGTCAGGTTGGTCAGTGCCTTGAAACCATCGAAGCTGACGTTGATGTCTTCCAGGGTCAGGATGGTGCCGTGGCGCACATTCAGACCCTTGGTGGCCAGGGCGCTGGCACCGATTGGGTCACGGCCGCTGCCGGACGGGTCATAGGCAGGTTCGAGCATAAATTCGGGGACCGGAGTGGCGCGCATTATTGCTCTCCCTTTTTACGCAGCAGGCCAATCACGCCTTTGGGTAAGAACAGCGTCACGACGATAAACAGAAAGCCCAGGGCGAACAGCCAGTACTCGGGGAAGGCCACGGTGAACCAGCTCTTCATGCCGTTGACCAAGCCGGCACCGAGCAGCGGACCGATCAGCGTGCCGCGCCCACCGAGGGCGACCCAGACGGCCGCTTCGATGGAGTTGGTCGGCGACATTTCGCTGGGGTTGATGATGCCCACTTGCGGTACATACAACGCGCCGGCCAGGCCGCAGAGCACGGCGCTGAGCACCCAGATAAACAGTTTGTAGCCGCGTGGGTCGTAGCCGCAGAACATCAGGCGGTTCTCGGCATCGCGCAGTGCAGTCAGTACCCGGCCGAACTTGCTGCGCGCCAGCGTCCAGCCCAGATACAAGCTGGCCACGAGTAGAACGACGGTGGCGAGGAACAGCACTGCGCGGGTATGAGCCGAGGTGATGTCGAAGCCGAGGATGGTGCGGAAGTTGGTAAAGCCGTTGTTGCCGCCAAAGCCGGTTTCGTTGCGAAAGAACAGCAACATGCCCGCAAAGGTCAGCGCCTGGGTCATGATCGAGAAGTACACGCCTTTGATCCGCGAGCGGAAGGCGAAGAAACCGAACACCAGCGCGAGCAAACCCGGCGCCAACACCACCAGGCACAGGGCCCAGAGGAAGTTGCTGGTGCCGTACCAGTACCAGGGCAACTCGGTCCAGGCGAGGAAGCTCATAAAGGCCGGCAGGCCATCGCCGGCGGCTTCGCGCATCAGGTACATGCCCATGGCGTAACCGCCGAGGGCGAAGAACAGGCCGTGGCCGAGCGACAGCAGGCCGGCGTAACCCCAGACCAGATCGAGCGCCAGGGCGACGATGCAGTAGCAGAGGATTTTGCCGACCAGGGTCAGGCTGTAGGCCGAGACATGCAGGGCGTTGTCCGCCGGCAGCAGGTGCAGCAACGGCATGGCCAGCAGCACGGCGAGTACCAGCAGGCCGATGGCCATGGAGGCTTGCGGGCCGAGTTTGGCACTGGCGCGCGCCAGCAACGTTTGATTCATGGGCATAGTCATCAGTCGATCACCCGTCCTTTCAAAGCAAACAGACCTTGCGGGCGTTTCTGAATAAACAGAATGATCAGCGCGAGGATTAGGATCTTGCCAAGTACGGCACCGATCTGCGGTTCGAGAATCTTGTTGGCGATGCCCAGCCCGAAGGCCGCCATCACGCTACCGGCGAGCTGGCCGACGCCGCCGAGTACCACCACCAGGAACGAGTCGATGATGTAGCTCTGGCCCAGGTCCGGGCCGACGTTGCCGATCTGGCTCAGGGCCACACCGCCGAGGCCGGCGATACCGGAGCCCAAACCGAACGCCAGCATGTCCACCCGGCCGGTCGGCACGCCGCAGCAGGCCGCCATATTGCGGTTCTGGGTGACGGCACGCACGTTAAGACCGAGGCGGGTCTTGTTCAGCAGCAGCCAGGTCAGCACCACCACAAACAGGGCGAAGCCGATGATCACGATGCGGTTGTACGGCAGCACCAGATTTGGCAACACCTGAATGCCGCCGGACAGCCAGTAGGGATTGGCCACTTCAACGTTCTGCGCGCCGAAGATCACCCGCACCAGCTGGATCAGAATCAGGCTGATGCCCCAGGTGGCCAGCAGGGTTTCCAGCGGGCGACCGTAGAGGTGGCGAATCACCGTGCGTTCTAGCGCCATGCCGATAGCGGCGGTGACGAAGAACGCCACCGGCAGCGCCACCAGCGGGTAGAGCGCCAGGGCTTCCGGGGCGAAACGTTGGAACAGCACCTGCACCATGTAGGTGGAGTAGGCGCCGAGCATCAGCATCTCGCCGTGGGCCATGTTGATCACGCCGAGCAGGCCGAAGGTGATGGCCAGGCCGAGTGCGGCCAGCAGCAGAATCGAGCCGAGCGACAGGCCGCTAAACGCCTGGCCGAGCAGCTCTCCGATCAGCAGCTTGCGTTTGACCTGGGCCAGGCTGGTTTCGGCGGCGGTGCGTACCGTCGGGTCACTTTCCACGGCCGGGTCGAGTAGGGTTTCCAGGCGGGTGCGAGCCAGCGGGTCGCCGGTTTCACCGAGCAGGCGCACGGCAGCCAGGCGCACGGCCAGGTCGCTGTCGACCAGTTGCAGGTTGGCCAGGGCCAGGGTCAGGGCATCGCGCACCGCATCATCGGTTTCGCTGGCGACCTGGGCGTTAAGCAGTTGCAGCTGCGCCGGCTTGGCGCTCTTCTGCAGTTGCTGGGCGGCGGCCAGGCGCAGCGCCGGGTCATCAACCAGCAGCTGGTGGCTGGCCACCGCAGTGGCGATCAGGCCGCGCAGGCGGTTGTTCAGGCGCAGCTTCTTTGGCGTGTCGAGGGGCTGTGCTTCACCTTCGGCGGCCTGGTAGTTGCCGGCGGTTTCGATAAAGGCGGTTTTGGCGCTGTCAGCAGCGACGCGGCCTTGTTGCAGGGCTTCGAGCAGCGGCAGGCGCGCAGCTTCGGGCGCGGCGGACCAGCGTTCGAGCAGGCTGGCCTGCTTGGCCGGGTTGGCGGTGACGAAGTCCTGGGCGTCACCGGCGTGCGCGGCCAGGGGCAGCAGCAACAGCAGGCTCAGCAGAATTCGGGTAACGGCAGTGGGCATAGGGCAGTCCTTTGGGAGTACCAGCCGCCGCGTGGGCGCGGCGGCTAGTCAGCCTTGGCCCGGATGCGATCCGGGCAGGGCGTTCCCGGATGTCATCCGGGCTTACTGGCAGGTGCTTAGTTCGACTTGACCGCGTAATCCGGCTTCTTGTCGTTGCCTTCGATGAACGGGCTCCATGGCTGGGCGCGGACCGGGCTGCTGGTTTCCCAGACCACGGAGAACTGCCCGTCTTCCTGGATTTCACCGATCATCACTGGCTTGTGCAGGTGGTGGTTGGTCTTGTCCATGGTCAGGGTGTAGCCGCTTGGTGCAGCGAAGGTCTGGCCGTAGAGCGCTTCACGGACCTTGTCGACTTCGGTGGTGCCGGCTTTCTCGACCGCTTGCGCCCACATATTGATGCCGACATAGGTGGCTTCCATTGGGTCGTTGGTCACGGCCTTGTCGGCGCCTGGCAGGTTCTTGGCTTTGGCGTAGGCCTTCCACTTGTTGACGAACTCGGTGTTGACCGGGTTTTCCACCGACTGGAAGTAGTTCCACGCGGCCAGGTGGCCGACCAGTGGCTTGGTGTCGATGCCACGCAGTTCTTCTTCACCCACGGAGAAGGCCACCACCGGCACGTCGGTGGCTTCCAGGCCCTGGTTGGCCAGTTCCTTGTAGAACGGCACGTTGGAGTCGCCGTTGACGGTGGAGATCACCGCAGTCTTGCCGCCGGCGGAGAACTTCTTGATGTTGGCGACGATGGTTTGATAGTCGCTGTGACCGAACGGGGTGTAGACCTCTTCGATGTCTTTCTCGGCCACGCCCTTGCTGATCAGGAAGGCGCGCAAGATCTTGTTGGTGGTGCGCGGGTAGACGTAGTCGGTGCCGAGCAGGAAGTAGCGCTTGGCGGCGCCGCCGTCTTCGCTCATCAGGTACTCGACCGCTGGAATAGCCTGCTGGTTTGGCGCGGCACCGGTGTAGAAGACGTTCGGCGACATTTCCTCGCCTTCGTATTGCACAGGGTAGAACAGCAGGCCGTTGAGCTCTTCAAATACT
The DNA here is from genome assembly GCF_902506525.1 of Pseudomonas sp. 9AZ. NCBI lineage: Bacteria > Pseudomonadati > Pseudomonadota > Gammaproteobacteria > Pseudomonadales > Pseudomonadaceae > Pseudomonas > Pseudomonas sp. 9AZ. Next base: position 1,221,272 of record NZ_LR733840.1, on the reverse strand, counting down.
GGCAGCACGGATTTGCGCGACACCGAAGTCCAGCAGCCGAACACCACGTCGACTTTGTCCTGGGTCAGCAGCTGGCGGCCTTTCTCGGCGAACAGCGGCCAGTTCGACGCCGGATCAACAACCACGGCTTCCAGTTGCTTACCGTTGACGCCGCCCTTGGCGTTGATCTCGTCGATGGTCATCAACGCCATGTCTTTCAGCGACGTTTCCGAAATGGCCATGGTGCCGGACAACGAGTGCAGGATGCCGACCTTGATGGTCTCGGCGGCTTGCACGGTCCAGGTCATGCCCATGGCGGCGATGGACGCGGTGAGGGTAAAGGCCTTGATCAGGTTGCGACGTTGCATGGTGCGATCTCCATTCACGAACTTAAGTGTTTGAGCTGCTGGTTTTTAGTTGTTTGTCTGGCAGTTGAAACAGGGCAGGGCCCTGGGTCTTCACTTCAGGTCTTCACCTCTGGTGCCGGCATGGTGCGCTGACGCGCGCTGTGCAGCATGTGCAGGGTGATCTTGCGCACTTCGGCCTTGCTGACCTCTATATGGGTCTTGAGCAATAGCTGTGCCTCTTCGCATCGTCGCGACAAAATTGCCGCGAGAATTTCGCCATGTTCGTCATAAGTGGCCGCCACGCGCGGGCTCTGGGTGAAGTCCAAGCGCCTGATAATGCGGATCTTCTCGCTCACCTCGGCGTGCAGGCGGGCCATCTCGCGGTTGCCGGCAGCTTCCAGCAACTGGCAGTGAAATCGCTCATCCAGGCGCGAGACTTCGCGGCCGTCCTGTAAACGCTGTTCGGGTTGCACCAGCCAGGTGCGTTGATGTTGCACCAGTGCGTCGCTGTGCTCGTCTTGGGGGCGTTCGCACAACCGCCGCACGGCTTCCAGTTCGAGGACGATGCGCACCTCGTACAGCTCCTCGAAATGCGCGAAGTCGAACGGCATCACCTGCCAGCCGCTGCGGAAGTACACCTGCAGGTAGCCTTCGCGCTGCAGGCGGTACAGCGCCTGGCGCACCGGGGTGCGGCTGGCGGCCACGCGCTCGGCGATCTCGCCTTCGGAGAAGCGATCACCGGGCAGCAGGCGGAACTCGAAGATGTCGTCCTTGAGCTGCAGGTAGATGCGCTCGGCGAGGTTGTCCGGGCGTTTCTTACCGCTGTTGGCGGCGCCGCTCAGTTGCATGGCGTCAGCCCTGCTGCTGGCTGGTGATAAACGCGCGCCAGCCACCGAAGCTGGTGATATCGCGCGCGCCATCTAGCGCATAGGGTTCGCAGATAAAGCCTTTGACCCAGCGACCATCGGCCAGCTGCAGATTGCCGATACCCAGTGGCGCGGGAATCTCTGCGACGAATTCGCCGAAGCGGGCCTGAGGGATATCCCACAGCTCGACAATGATTGCCGCACCATCGGCTGCCACCCGCGCCAGCCCCGGTTTCGGCGGCACAGTGCCGGGCAGGGCATACAGGCGATACGTGGCAGCGCTGGTGGTTTGCTCGACCAGCACGGCGTCGCGGCTGGTGAGTTGGAAGTTCAGCGGCATACCGGTCAGGTGTGCGCCTACTACGGCGACGCGCACGCTGCCGGGGGCTGGCGTGCTGCTTGGCGCCTGCTCGGGCAATGCTTTACCCGTGGCGCCCAGCGGCAGCTTGAGCGCTTGCTGCCAGCGTTGACCGAAGGCAGCCAGGGCCTGGTCGTGCCAGGCTGGAGCGATCAGGGTGATACCGGCGGGCATACCGTCGGCACGCATACCGGCGGGTATCGCCAGGGCCGACAGGTCGGCGAGGTTGGTGAAGTTGGTGTAGGTGCCGAACTGGCTATTAAACAGCACCGGCTCTGCGTCCATCTCGGCCAGGCTGCGAAGGGTCGGCGAGGTTGGTACAACCAGGGCATCGAAGCCGGCCAGCACGTCATTGATCGTCCGGCTCAGTGCGGCGCGAGTGTATTCGGCCTTGTAGGCATCGCAGGCGCTGTATTTATGGCCGTTTTCGACGATACCGCGCACCACCGGGTTGATATGTGCCGGTTCGACGCCTTCGAGCGCCACAGTGCGTTCGGCGACCCAACTGCCGTAATACAGCTGCTCGGCCAGTTGCTGGAAGGGCGTGAAATCGATTTCCACCAGATCAGCGCCCAGTTCGCGCAACTTGCCCAAGGCCTGCTCAAACACCGCTTGGTTCTGCCTATCGCCAAAGAACTCGGGGTTGCTTGGCACTGCCAGGCGCGGCTTGGCCGGCATGCCGACCTTGGCGCTATTGGGGTTCTTGCGGCTGTAGGGATCGGCAGCGTCATAGCCGCCGGCGATCTGCGCCACGCTCAGTGCATCGCTGACGCTCAGGGTAAACACCGAGATGCAATCAAGCGTTTTGCAGGCCGGCACCAGGCCGCTATTGGACAGCCAGCCCTTGCTCGGCTTGAGCCCGACGATGTTGTTGAAGCCCGCTGGAACACGGCCGGAGCCGGCGGTGTCGGTGCCCAGCGAGAAGGGTACCAAGCCGCGCGCCACCACGCTGGCTGAGCCGGAACTGGAGCCGCCGCTGACGTAGTCCGGATTAAAGCTGTTGCGCACCGCGCCATAGGGCGAACGGGTGCCGACCAGGCCGGTGGCGAACTGGTCGAGGTTGGTTTTGCCGATCAGGATGGCCCCGGCGGCGCGCAGCTTGGCCACCACCGTGGCGTCGACTGCCGCGGTGTAGGCGAACGCCGGGCAGGCAGCGGTGGTGGGCCAGCCGGCAGCGTCGATATTGTCTTTGATGGCGAAGGGCACGCCGTACAGCGGCAGCTTGCTCAGCTCGCCGTTGGCGGCGTCGAGTAGCGCTGACAATCCATCGAGTTGGGCATCGAGCTGCGCTTCGCTGGCCAGGGTGATCCAGGCATTGTCCTCTGTGCTCAGCTTGAGGCGCAGGCTATGCAGCAGCTCGGCGGGTGATTGGCCGTCGCGGTAGGTCTGTTGCCAGTCGGTGAGGGTGAGGACGATCGGGGCGTTGGACATGCGCTGATATTCCATCTTGTATCCAAGTGATGGAGTGATCAGAGCAAGCCCGGTGCCAGGTTTGCTAAGTTGATCTATTTCAATGAGTTAGCCGCATATTGCGGCTTTTCAGAGGGCGGCGCAGAACGGTCGGTGCACCGCAGCGGGGCCGATTGCCAGCTTGTGGTGCAGCCCGAAGCGCATCCGGGCGGGGTCAGAGGGCGAGGTAGTTCTTCACCCCGGTAAAGATGATCTGCGCGGCCAGGGCGCAGACAAACAGACCCATCAGGCGGCTGACGATCTGCAGACCTTGATCGCCGAGCAGGCGCTCGAACTGGTTGGACATATACAGCACCACGCCCACCGTGAGGCTTGCCAGGGCGATGCCCAGCACGGCCACGGCTTTATCGCCCCAATCCGGTTGGCTAGCACCCATCAGCAGCAGCGCACCGATGGTGCCGGGGCCGACGGTGAGCGGGATGGTCAGCGGCACGATGGTTACATCCTGCTGCACGTTATCGCTCTGCACTGCCGACTTGCCCTGGGCCATGCCGAGGGCCGAGATAAACAGCACGCTGCCAGCGCCGATGCGGAAGGCGTCGATGGTGATGCCGAACAGGGTGAAGATGTGTTTACCGAACAGGTACAGCAGCACGCTGGCGATCAGCACGCCGAGGGCGACTTTCCAGGCCAGGCGCTTGCGTTCCTTGACCGTATAGCCACGGCTCAGGCCGATAAAACACGACAGCACGAAGAACGGGCTATAGAGCACCAGCAGTTTCAAATACAGGCTGAACAGCGCGGACGCCATGGAAAGGACTCGTCTCGATAAATAAGGGTGGCAGGGTAAGCGTGTAGCGGTTGCCGGGCAATCAACGCTGCTCAGGAAGGCAGGGCGTCGCGTTGGCGGCGGATTTCCCGTTCGGCGACCCAGTGTTCGATTAGCTCGCGTAGTTGCGACATTTCCACCGGCTTGGACATATGCCCGTCCATGCCAACCTGACGGGCGCGTTCTTTATGTTCGTTGAGGATGTGTGCGGTGAGCGCCACCACCGGGGTGCGTGTGCGCCGTTCGGCGGCTTCCCAGGCGCGCAGCTGCTCGGTGGCGGAGAAACCGTCGAGTACCGGCATCTCACAATCCATCAGCACCAGGTCGTACTGCTTAGTTTTCATCGCGCTGAGGGCTTCTTCGCCGTTGCTGGCAGTGTCGGGCTGCAGGTTGAGCTTGCCGAGCATGCCGCGGATCACCTTGGTGGAGATGGTGTTGTCCTCAGCCACCAGAATGCGGAAGTCATTGGGCACGTTCAGCGGCGCGCTAACCGGCGTTGGACTGAACATCGGCGAATCGCCCTTGCCGCGTTGCGCCAGTTCATCGGCCAGGGTGGTTTTCAGGGTATAGCCAGCCACCGGCTTGGCCAGGATGCGTTTGATCCCGGCGTTGCGCGCGATGATCTTGCTCGGCGCATTGCTGATGCCGGTGAGCATGATCACCAGAATGTCGTGATTGAGGTTGGCGTCTTCCTTGATTCGCGCGGCCAGCTGCATACCGGTCATGCCGGGCATGTCCTGATCGAGCAGCACCGCATCGAAGTATTCACGCAGATGCGCCTTGGTCCGCAGCAGGGCCATGGCCTCCTTGCCTGACGGCACGGCGCTGACCTGCATGCCCCAGGCGCTGCATTGCTGCACCAGGACCTTGCGGCAGGTGTCGTTGTCGTCCACCACCAGCAGGCGCGCGCCTTGCAGCGAGGCATCGAGGTCGGCGGTGGGTTGTTCCAGTCGCGTTGCGTCCAACGGCAGGGTTAGCCACAGGGTCGAGCCCTGGCTGCCGCCGCTCTGGATGCCGAATTCGCCTTCCATCAAGCGCACCAGCTGGCGGGCGATGATCAGGCCGAGGCGGCCGCCGATTTTGGTGGCGGCAAGGAAGTCCTTGCTGTGCAGTTCGGCGTTCAGCAGCGCGTCGCGCTCGCTGGCATCCAGCGGTTTGCCACTGTCCTGTACGGCAATGCGCAGACGCGGTTGCTCGCTGTTGGTGTCGAGTGCGACCACCAGAAGGATTTCACCTTCGTCGGTCTGTTTGAAGGCGTTGTCCAGCAGGCTCAGCAGGGTCTGGCGCAGACGCGTGGGGTCGCCGCTTATCACCCGTGGCACTTGCGGCTGCATAAAGCTGATCAGCTCGACCTTCTGCTGTTCGGCCTTGGCGCGGAAGATATCCAGGCAGTCTTCGATCAGCGCGTTGAGGTCGAACTGCACGTCATCCAGCTCGATCTGCCCGGATTCGAGCTTGGAGATATCGAGGATTTCGTTGATCAGGGTGAGCAGCTCGTTGCCCGAGCTGTGGATGGTTTGTACGTAGTCGCGCTGCTTGGCGGACAGTGGTGTGCCGAGCAATAGCTCGGTCATGCCCAGCACGCCATTCATCGGCGTGCGGATTTCGTGGCTGATCTTGGCGAGAAATTCCGCCTTGGCTTTCAATTCGGCGGAGCTGGCGGCGAGGGCGCGGCTGGTGCTGAACTGGTCCTGCATGATGCGTCGCTGTCGCTCACTCAAGGCCATGCTGAGGATAAAACCGCTGACGGCGGTGGTGGCGAGCAGGCCGTAAGCGATCCACTCACTCTGTACCGCCCAGTAGCCGAACAGGATAGGCAGGGCGCAGATAAAGGCTGCACAAAAAAGTAGCACTGCCAGGCTGAACAGCCGTGCCGGCTGGTAGCCATGCCGCCAGTGCGTCAATGCAACCATGAGGATGCTCAGTCCTGCGACGGCATTGAGCAGGTAGACCAGCTGATTGAACTGCAAATTGGTTGCCACCAGCAGGGCCACGCAGACCAGGCTGATCACCACCACTTCGCCGGTGAGCAGGTGGTTGAGCGGCGTGCTCGGGCAGACCTTGTGGAAAAAACTGGCGGTAAAACACAGGGCGCAGAGTGCGGCCAACAGCATCGATAGATTGGCAATCTGCGGTTGCAGGCTTTGCCATTCGCTGAGCCAGGGCGTGCTGATCCCCAGCAGGCTGACCACCGCCACCAGCTGGCAGACCTGGGTGGCCGCCAACCACAGGCCGCTCACGGCTCGCGTATAGGCAAAGCGCACAAGGTTATAGGCCACCAGCATGCCGAGGCAGCCGAGCAGCAAGCCAAACATCAGTGGGCGGTTGTCATCGGCGACCATCGCCTGCGCACTTTGCAGGGTAATGCTGGGGCGCAGCGAATGTTCCGAGGCCAGGCGCAGGTAGATATCCAGTGGCTGCTCAGCACTTGGCAGCGGCAAGAGGAAGTCACGGCTGGCCAGGGGGCGGCTGGAAAATGGCAGGTTGCTACCGGTGTGCGCCTGCTCGATCAGCGTATCGCCCTGCAGCACGTACAGGTCGAGATAGGCCAGATAAGGCGCGAACACCCGCAGCATCTGCGCATCAGTGTTGGCTGGCATGCGGTGATGCAGCCACAGCGCACTGTTGCCGCCAGGGGTGTAAAGCTGGGTGAGGTCGGTTGAGCGGAACTGCGCCTGGCGCTCGGGGCTGCGTACATCATTGAATTGCAGCTCAGCGCTCGGGTCGGTGAGGCTTGACCAGGATGCCTGCGCATCTGCCTGAGCTGACGCTACAGTAAGCGCCATCAGCAGCGTGCTGAGTAGCAGGTAGGTGGCAATCCTCAGCCGGCGCACAGTGAAGTCCCTTCAAAAATAAGTGCTTGGATTATAGCCAAGCTGTTCGCGAGGGAAATATGACAAAGGTGGCCAATTGGCCACCTTTGTCGTGTTTTACCCTTTATTTACCTTCATTTTTCCCCGCGTTCGCGGGCGATGGCGCGGTAACCGATGTCGTTGCGGTAGAAACTGCCGTTCCAGCGGATTTTCTCAGCCAGGCGGTAGGCCTGCTGCTGAGCTTCTTCAACCGTACGACCGATGGCGGTGGCGCAGAGTACGCGGCCACCTGCGGTGACGATCTGGCCGTCCTTCAGAGCGGTGCCCGCATGGAACACTTTGCCTTCCAATTGCGCGGCAGCATCCAGACCTTCGATCACATCGCCCTTGGCGTAATCGGCCGGGTAGCCGCCCGCAGCGATTACCACGCCGACGGTCGGACGTGGATCCCAGGTGGCTTCGACCTTGTCCAGCGCCTTGGCCAGTGCGGCTTTGACCAGCAGAACCAGAGAGCTTTCCAGGCGGCACATGATCGGCTGGGTTTCTGGGTCGCCGAAGCGGCAGTTGAACTCAATAACCTTGGGCTTGCCGGCCTTGTCGATCATCAGTCCTGCGTAGAGGAAACCGGTGTAGACGTTGCCTTCTGCCGCCATACCGCGCACGGTCGGGTAGATCACTTCGTCCATCACGCGTTGGTGCACGTCTGCGGTGACCACCGGAGCTGGCGAATAAGCGCCCATGCCGCCGGTATTCGGGCCGGTGTCGCCGTCGCCAACGCGCTTGTGGTCCTGGCTGGTGGCCATCGGCAGCACGTTCTCGCCGTCGACCATGACGATAAAGCTTGCTTCTTCGCCGTCGAGGAACTCTTCGATCACTACACGCGAACCGGCGTCGCCGAAGGCATTGCCCGCGAGCATATCGCGCACGGCGTCTTCGGCTTCCTGCAGGGTCATGGCGACGATCACGCCCTTGCCTGCGGCCAGGCCGTCGGCCTTGATCACGATCGGCGCGCCGACTTTTTGCAGGTAGGCCAGGGCCGGCTCGACTTCGGTGAAGTTCTGGTAGTCGGCTGTTGGGATGTTCTGGCGTGCGAGGAAATCCTTGGTAAAGGCCTTGGAGCCTTCCAGCTGCGCAGCGGCGGCGGTGGGGCCGAAGATATCCAGCTTGCGCGAACGGAACAGATCAACCACGCCTTTAACCAGCGGCGCTTCCGGGCCGACGATGGTCAGCTGCACATTCTTTTCGGCGAAGTCAGCCAGCTGCTCGATGGCCAGCACGTCGATGGTGACGTTCTCGCACTTGGGCTCAACGGCGGTGCCGGCGTTGCCCGGGGCGACGAAGACTTTCTCGACGCGCTTGTCTTGCGCCACTTTCCAGGCCAGGGCGTGTTCGCGACCGCCGCTACCGATGATCAATACGTTCATGTTGCTCTCCCAGTGGAGGCGGGCGTTGAGCCCGTTCGGTGGATAAGCAAAGCGTTATCCACCCTACGAAATGGGTGCTGCGTAGGGTGGTTGGCCGCAGCCATCCACCGCTCCATCAATCAGTGACGGAAATGACGCATGCCGGTGAACACCATGGCAATCCCGGCTTCGTCGGCAGCCGCAATTACTTCGTTGTCGCGCATCGAGCCGCCCGGCTGGATCACCGCAGTAATGCCATTGGCAGCAGCGTTGTCCAAACCGTCGCGGAACGGGAAGAAGGCGTCGGAGGCCATCACCGAGCCGGCAACCTGCAGGCCGGCGTGCTCGGCCTTGATGGCGGCGATACGCGCGGAGTTGACGCGGCTCATCTGGCCGGCGCCAACACCGATGGTCTGGCGGCCTTTGGCGTAGACGATGGCGTTGGATTTGACGAACTTGGCCACTTTCCAGGCGAAGATCAGGTCATGGATTTCCTGCTCGCTCGGTGCACGCTGAGTAACGATTTTCAGGTCTTCGGCCTTGATCATGCCGATGTCGCGGCTCTGCACCAGCAGGCCACCGTTGACGCGTTTGAAGTCCCAGCCAGCGCTGCGCTCGGCCGGCCATTCACCGCATTCGAGCAGGCGTACGTTGGCTTTGGCGGCAACAATGGCGCGGGCTTCTGCGCTGATTTTCGGCGCGATGATCACTTCGACAAACTGGCGCTCGACGATCGCTTGAGCGGTGGCGCCGTCCAGTTCGCGGTTGAAGGCGATGATGCCGCCAAACGCGGATTCGGTATCAGTGGCGTATGCCAGCTCGTAGGCCTGGCGGATGCCGCCTTCACTGTCCAGGGCCACGGCCACGCCGCACGGGTTGGCGTGCTTGACGATCACGCAGGCCGGTTTGACGAAGCTCTTCACGCATTCCAGCGCGGCGTCGGTGTCGGCCACGTTGTTGAACGACAGTTCCTTGCCTTGCAGCTGGATGGCCGTAGCGACGCTGGCTTCACCTTTCTGTGCTTCCACGTAGAACGCCGCGCTCTGGTGCGGGTTCTCGCCGTAGCGCATTTCCTGGGCCTTGATGAACTGGCTGTTGAAGGTGCGTGGGAATGAACCGCGCTCTTCGGTGGAAAGGGTGTCGCGGCTCTGGTCGATGGTACCCAGGTAGTTGGCGATCATGCCGTCGTAGGCGGCGGTGTGCTCGAAGGCTTTCAGCGCCAGGTCGAAGCGCTGGGCGTAGCTCAGGCCACCGGCTTTCAGCGACTCGATGATGCTGGCGTAGTCGCTGGCGCTGACCACGATAGCCACGTCTTTGTGGTTCTTCGCTGCAGAACGCACCATGGTCGGGCCGCCGATGTCGATGTTCTCGATGGCGTCAGCCAGGTCACAGCCGGGCTTGGCCACGGTGGCCGCGAAGGGGTAGAGGTTGACCGCGACCAGGTCGATTGGCTTGATGCCGTGCTCGTCCATTACCGCGCCGTCGAGGGCGCGACGGCCGAGGATGCCGCCGTGGATCTTCGGGTGCAGGGTCTTGACGCGACCGTCCATCATTTCCGGGAAGCCGGTGTAGTCGGCGACTTCCACAGCAGCGATGCCGTTGTCCTTGAGCAGCTTGTAAGTGCCGCCGGTGGAGAGGATTTCCACATTCAGGGCGACGAGCTCGCGGGCAAACTCGAGGATGCCGGTCTTGTCGGAAACACTGATCAAGGCGCGGCGAACGGGGAGGCGGGTGGTCTGGTCGGTCATTTCAGAATCCATCAGAGCAGGGATATCAGCAAAAAAGGCGGCTCATGTGGGCCGCCCTTTTCGGGAGTTCGGGGTTACAGCAGGTCGTATTGCTTGAGCTTCTTGCGCAGGGTGCCGCGATTCAGGCCGAGCAGCTCGGAGGCCTTGGTCTGGTTGCCCTTGACGTAGTTCATCACGGTTTCCAGCAGCGGCGCTTCAACTTCGGTGAGCACCAGGTTGTACACGTCACTGACGTCTGCGCCCTCAAGATGGGCAAAATAATTGTGCAGAGCCTTCTCAACGCTGCCGCGCAGGGTTTGCCCCTCTTCGCTTGGCGTATTGAGATGCTGCTTCAAGCTGCTGTTGTCACTCACGGGAGCCATTCCACTTCCTAAAGTCTCAGTCAACATCGTCATGCGGCCACCCCTTCTCCATTGTTATGACGCTCGCTGAAGAACTCGCGAACGTTGGTGCACTGCGCGTCCGTACTGTCCAGACGATTGAATTGGGCGCGGAACTCCCTGGCGCCCGGCAAGGTTGCGAGATACCAACTGACATGCTTGCGGGCAATGCGAACGCCCATTACATCGCCGTAGAAGGCGTGCAGTGCAGCCAGATGTTCAAGCAGAATGCGTTCCACTTCGAGCAGGCTAGGTGCCGGGAGCTGTTCACCGGTACGCAGGTAATGCTCGATCTCACGGAATATCCACGGCCGGCCCTGAGCCGCACGACCGATCAGCAGGCCATCAGCGCCAGTGGCGGCGAGCACCATTTTGGCCTTCTGCGGCGAATCGATATCGCCATTGGCCAGCACCGGAATTGACACCGCCTGCTTGATCGCGGCGATGGTGTCGTACTCGGCCTCGCCCATATACAGGTCGGCGCGGGTGCGGCCATGCACGGCCAGCGCGACAATGCCGGCGTCTTCGGCGATCTTCGCCACGGCAATGCCGTTCTTGTTCTCACGGTCCCAGCCGGTGCGGATTTTCAGGGTCACCGGCACATCTACGGCGGCGACCACTGCCTGAAGAATCTCGCGGACTAACACTTCGTCTTTCAATAGGGCGGAACCGGCGGCCTTGTTGCAGACCTTCTTGGCCGGGCAGCCCATGTTGATGTCGATGATCTGCGCGCCCATTTCCACGTTGCGCCGCGCCGCTTCGGCGAGCATTTCGGGATCACCACCGGCGATCTGTACCGAGCGTGGCTCGGGATCACCGCTGTGCATCATGCGCAGGCTCGACTTACGGGTGTTCCACAGGCGCACATCGCTGGTGACCATTTCCGACACCACCAGACCCGCACCCATACGCTTGCACAGCTGTCGAAACGGCTGATCAGTGACCCCCGCCATCGGGGCGAGAATCAACGAATTTGGCAATGTATAGGGGCCGATGCGTAGCGCCGACATAGGGCTTCCCTGCTCAAGAGACCAGCTGTTGAACAAATAGGAGAGTGCGAAAAAGGGTGGGCATGATACCCGCTCTGGATGACCGGAGAAAGGCTGTTTTGAACAAATTCTGAACAGCTCTGGCCTTATCGCGAAGGGTTTGGTTAGCGCGGATTTTCAAGCAATCCGCGGCATGCAGGCTATTCCGGCGAGTGGAAGCTCAGGCTGTAGTTCACCGCCTGGGTGCCTGGGTCGAGGATGTCCAGGGAGATGTGAATAGGCGTCTGCGGCGGCATTTCCGCGTTGCCGGCCAGCTCGCCCGCGAGGTATTCGCTGGGCTTGAAACGGCGGCTGGCAAGCAGTTGGCCGTTGATGTCGGCAAAGCGCATTTCCAGCAGCGGGAAAGGCTGCGAGAACGCTGCGCGGTTGTAGAGGATGGCATCGACCACCAGAGCACCGCTGAATTCCGGGTGGCTGCGCACCACCAAGTTGCTGCTCTTGACCTGGGTGATGTCGACCTTGGAGGGCAGCTGACAGCCGACCGCCGGGCAGAGTTGCTCGAACCAGGGGCGGTACTGATCCTGGCGCGCCAGTTCATCGAAGTGATACATCACGTACTGCCCGGCCAGGGCGCTGGCCCCAATCAGGTTCAGAAACCCCCAGCCGATCCAGCGTCCCCAGGGCTTTTTCGGTTGTTGCCAGTCCAGCTGCAGCGGCTCGTCATCCAGCTCGAACAGGTGCTCGTCCCTCAGTTCGGGCTCGCTGCGCGCGGTCTTTTTCGGTGCCGCAACAGTGGGTTCTTCATCAACTGGTTCGTCTGCCCGCGAGCTAAATGGCTCGCGCTCGGCATGCAGTTCGATGTGCTCGATTTCCGGCTCTGGGTGGCGGCGGTCAAGGGCGTTGAGGTCGAGCGGCGGCTCGTCATCGGGCTCGTTGACTGGCTCGGGCGCTACTGGTGTAGACGGCGGAGTCGGCCGCACAGGTGGCGTCAGCGGCTGAGGTTTGACGCTCAGGCTGGCCGCTGGCTTGGTCAGCTCGTCCTGCAGCAGGGCTTCGGCCCAGCGCTCGTCATGCGGGTCGCGCTCAATCGGTTCGGGCGCCAGAAAATTTTCGGCGTATTTCGGTGCGCTATCAATCGCCAGGAACTGCTTGGACAGCTGCTGCTCCTGGGCTTCGAGCTTGGCCAGCTCTTCGTCCAGATCGAGGCCGTCAAGGTCCAGGTCGTCATGAATCCACAGTGTATCGCTGCTTTTGCTGCTGGCAGGCGCGGGATGTATTGCAGAGGGTGTGCTGGCTGCGGCCGGCGGTGCTGGTGGCGCAAGCGGTTTGATGGGCTGAGGTGCCGGCGCTGGCGCAGCGGCAGGCACTGCGGGTGGTGGCAGTTGCTGGCCCTGTTCACGAAGCTGTTGCGCGGCATTGAACACATGCAGGCAGGCCCCGCAGCGCACGGCACCATGGGCGGCGCCCAGCTGCGTGAGGTTCACGCGAAAGCTGGTGCGGCAATGGGGGCACTGGGTGACGAAGCTCTGGGTCATGCGGCGATCCGGCTAAACGAGGCGGCTAGTCTAACGCAAGTGCTTGGTAATGCAGCAGCTGTGCGCGCTGGGGCAGTTAGCGGCGTACACCACTGATACGCACCCAGCCGTCTTTATCTGCGGTCGGGTCGAGGATAAAGGCGTCGTTATAGGCGGCGCGCACCTCTTCGGCCTGTTCGGCGAGGATGCCCGACAGCGCCAGGCGCCCGCCCGGCTTGACCAAACTGGTGATCTGCGGGGCCAGCGCCACCAGCGGGCCGGCGAGGATATTGGCGACCACCACGTCGGCTGGCTGTTGCGGCATGTCGTCCGGCAGGTAGAGCGGGAAACGCACCGGGTCGATACCGTTGCGCCCAGCGTTATCGCGCGAAGCCTCGATGGCCTGGATATCGATATCGGTGCCCACCGCCTGCGGCGCGCCGAGCAGCAGGGCGGCAATTGCCAGGATGCCCGAGCCGCAACCGAAGTCGATCACGCTGCAATCCTGCAGGTTCTGGCCGTCCAGCCATTCCAGGCACAATGCGGTAGTCGGATGGGTGCCGGTGCCGAAGGCCAGGCCCGGATCGAGCAGCAGGTTGACCGCGTCCGGCTCCGGCGCAGCGTGCCAGCTCGGCACAATCCACAGGCGCTGACCGAAGCGCATCGGTTGGAAGCCGTCCATCCAGCTGCGCTCCCAGTCCTGGTCGGCGATTACTTCAGCCTGGTGCTCCGGCAATTCGGCGCCGGTCAGCAGTTGCAGGTGAGCAAACACTGCGTTGGCGTCGGTATCGGCTTCGAATAGCGCGAGCAGGTGGGTGTGCGACCACAGTGGCGTGGTGCCCAGGTCCGGCTCAAAAATCGGCTGGTCTTCGGCGTCCATAAAGGTCACCGAGACGGCACCGACTTCCAGCAACGCATCTTCGTAGGTTTCCGCCTGCGCAGGGGTGATGGCGAGACGGACTTGTAACCAGGGCATGGGAAACCTCGTGAACGTTGTGGCGGGATGGCGCAAATTGGCGCGCAGCTTACTTGAAGCGGTGGTGCAGCTGCCACCGCTTGCGGTTGGCAGAAACGACAAAGGCCGCCGAATGGCAGCCCTTGTCTGTGCGCTTAGCCGAAGCTTAGTGCTTATCCATACCCAGTTTTTTCTCTAGGTAGTGGATATTCACGCCGCCTTTGCAGAAGCCTTTGTCGCGGACCAGATCGCGGTGCAGGGGCACGTTGGTCTTGATGCCGTCGACGACGATCTCATCCAGCGCGTTGCGCATGCGGGCCAGGGCCTCGTCGCGGGTGGCACCGTAGGTGATCAGCTTGCCGATCAGCGAGTCATAGTGCGGCGGTACTGTGTAGCCGCTGTACAGATGCGAATCGACCCGTACGCCATTACCGCCTGGGGCGTGGAAGTGTTTGACCTTGCCAGGGCAGGGCATGAAGTTGTCCGGGTCTTCGGCGTTGATTCGGCACTCCAGCGAGTGGCCGCGAATCACCACGTCACTCTGCTTGAACGACAGCTTGTTGCCAGCGGCGATGCTGAGCATCTCCTTGACGATGTCGATGCCGGTGACCATTTCCGAAACCGGATGCTCAACCTGTACGCGGGTGTTCATCTCGATAAAGTAGAAGTGGCCATCTTCGTAGAGGAACTCGAAGGTGCCAGCGCCGCGGTAGCCGATCTCGATGCAAGCATCGACGCAGCGTTGCAGTACTTCGGCGCGGGCTTTTTCATCTATGCCCGGTGCCGGCGCTTCTTCCAGTACCTTCTGGTGGCGGCGCTGCAGCGAGCAGTCGCGGTCACCCAGGTGGATGGCGTTGCCCTGGCCGTCGGAGATCACCTGGACTTCCACGTGACGTGGATTGCCGAGGAACTTCTCCAGATAGACCATCGGGTTGCCGAACACCGAACCAGCTTCGCTGCGGGTCAGCTTGGCCGATTTGATCAGGTCTTCTTCCTTGTACACCACGCGCATGCCGCGACCACCACCGCCGCCAGCGGCCTTGATGATCACCGGGTAGCCGACTTCGCGAGCAATCTGCAGGGCAGTTTCCTCGTCTTCCGGCAGTGGGCCGTCAGAGCCAGGAACCACCGGTACGCCGGCGCGCTTCATGGCGTCCTTGGCCGAGACTTTGTCGCCCATCAGGCGAATGGTCTCGGCTTTCGGGCCGATAAAAGCGAAACCGGAGTTTTCCACCTGTTCGGCGAAATCGGCGTTTTCCGCCAGGAAGCCATAGCCAGGGTGGATAGCCGTGGCACCAGTGACTTCAGCTGCGCTGATGATCGCCGGAATATTCAAATAGGACAGCGCGCCAGAGGCTGGGCCGATGCACACCGACTCGTCGGCCAGGCCCAAGTGCATCAGTTCGCGGTCAGCGGTGGAATGCACCGCGACGGTCTTGATGCCGAGCTCTTTACAGGCGCGCAAGACGCGCAGGGCGATCTCGCCGCGGTTGGCGATCAGAACTTTTTCCAACATCGCTGGCTCTCCGTGGATCAAACGATGGTGAACAGAGGCTGGTCGTATTCCACCGGCTGACCGTTCTCGCCCAGGATGGATTCGATCACGCCGCTGGTTTCGGCCTCGATGTGGTTCATCATCTTCATCGCTTCAACGATGCAGAGAATGTCGCCTTTCTTCACGCTCTGGCCGACTTCTACGAAGTTGGCTGACGTTGGGCCGGATGCGCGGTAGAAGGTGCCGACCATTGGCGAGCGCACCACGGTGCCATTCAGCTTGGCGGCAGCGGGGGCGGCGGCTTCAGCGGCGACTGGTGCAGCGGCCACCGGAGCAGCGGCTGGCGCCGGCGCTGGTGCATACATCGGTTGTTGCATAAAGGCCGGCTGCTTGCTGTGACGGCTGATCCGCACGGACTCTTCGCCTTCGCGAATCTCCAGCTCGTCGATACCGGATTCTTCCAGCAGCTCGATCAGTTTTTTGACTTTACGAATATCCATAGTGGTTCAACTCCCGGTGAGGTCAGGGGCGCTTAAGTTCAAGTTGTTCGAGTGCAGCCTCCAGGGCCAGTCGATAACCGCTGGCGCCAAGGCCGCAGATCACTCCCACCGCGACATCTGAAAAGTAGGAGTGATGGCGGAAAGCTTCGCGTTTGTGCACGTTGGACAAATGCACTTCGATGAATGGGATGCTCACTGCCAGCAATGCGTCACGTAATGCGACGCTGGTGTGAGTAAAAGCGGCAGGATTGATCAGGATAAAGTCGACACCTTCGCCTTTTGCGGCGTGAATACGGTCAATCAGCTCGTACTCGGCATTGCTCTGCAGGTACAGCAGATGGTGGCCTGCCTCACGCGCGCGGCGCTCCAGGTCGAGGTTGATCTGCTCCAGGGTGACGGCGCCGTAAACCCCTGGCTCGCGAGTGCCGAGCAAGTTGAGGTTGGGGCCGTGCAGTACCAATAAGGTCGCCATGATCCTTAATCCTTGTTTTTCTACTGGGCAGGACTATGCCGCGACAGCGCAGGGCTGTCCAGTTCTCAGCAATAGTCGACACGATGACCGCAGATTGCGGCAAATATATGACTCGAGGCGTTAAAAACGTTCCCGCGCCGTGCTCAGGCGCGCAGCAAAGGTCGTCGCATCCACCTCACCTACGACACGCAGATCCAGCCATTCGTCACCCTTGGCGTCGAATAGCAGAATCGCCGGGGGGCCGAACAGCTGGTAGCGGTCGAGCAGGGCGCGCTGGGCGGGGTTGCTTTCGGTGATGTCGAAGCGCACCAGTTGATAGTCGCCGAGTTGGCGGCCGACTTCCGGGGCGTTGAGCACTTCGCGTTCGATCACCTTGCAGCTGATACACCAGTCGGCGTACCAGTCGAGCAGCAGTGGCTTGCTATTGTTCTGTGCGGCAAGCAAGGCGGCATCCAGTTCGGCGGGGGTGCTGATAGTTTGCCATTGGCCAGCTTGCACCTGAGTGGCTTCGGCGGTGCTGACCATGCGGCCAAGCGGTCGTAGCGGGTCATCCTGGCCTTGCAGTGCGCCGACCCAGGCCACCAAGGCGTAGACCTGCAGGGGCAGGCCTAGCAGTTGCGCAAGTTTCTGGTGATGGGTTTTCGGCGTCAGCTCCAGCACCCCCAGCCACAGCGCGATGCCGGCGGCGAGCAAGCCCCACAACGCCAAGCTGACTGGGCCGGGTACGACGCGTTCGAGCAGCCAAATGGCCACGGCCATCAGCAGTGCGCCGAACAGGTTGCGCACGGTGAGCATCCACGGCCCGGATTTCGGCAGCAAGGCGCCGCCGCCGACGGCAAACAGCACCAGGGGTGCGCCCATGCCCAGGCCTAGAGCCAGCAGTTTCAGGCCGCCGCCGAGGGCATCGCCGCTGGCGCTGATGTACAGCAGCGCGCCGGCCAGTGGCGCGGATACGCAAGGTGAAACCAGCACGCTGGACAGCACGCCGAGCGCCGCTGCGCTGAAAATCGTGCCGCCCTGCAGTTTCTGGCTCAGGCGCTGCAACGGGCCGTCGATTGCCGCCGGTAGGCGCAGTTCGAGAAAGCCCAGGCTGGCTGCGCCGAACAGCGCGAAGAAGATCGCAAACGGCACCAGCACCCAGGGCGATTGCAGGCGTGCCTGCAGATTGAGCTCCGCGCCGAACAGGCCCATCAGCGCGCCGAGGATGGCAAAGCTCAGGGCCATCGGCAGCACGTAGGCCAGCGACAGCACCAGGCTGCGCATGCCGCCCGGCTGGCCACGTAGTACCACGCCGGTGAGGATTGGCAGCATCGGCAGCACGCACGGGGTAAAGGTCAGCGCCAGGCCACCGAGGAAGAACAGCGCCAGATCGGTCCAGCTCCAGGGTGTTGCGGCACCCGGGACGGCGCTGCTAGAGGCCGCACCGCCGCCAATCGCCAGCACTTCGGTTTCCGGTGGGTAGCAAAGGCCTTTGTCGGCGCAGCCCTGGTAGTTGACGCTGAGGTTGAAGGGCCGATTGTTCGGGTTGTCGACCGGTACCTCGACATCCAGCACCTCGTAATACACCTCGACATCGCCGAAGTACTCATCATGCTTGGCTTTGCCGGCCGGTAACACGGCCTGGCCCAGCTGGATATCGGCTGGCTCGCTGCTGAAACTGAAGCGGTGCCGATACAGGTAATAACCTTCGGCGGCGACAAAGCGCAGTTTCACTGACTCGCTGGAGCTGCTGATCA
Organism: Pseudomonas sp. 9AZ; assembly: GCF_902506525.1. Lineage (NCBI taxonomy): Bacteria > Pseudomonadati > Pseudomonadota > Gammaproteobacteria > Pseudomonadales > Pseudomonadaceae > Pseudomonas > Pseudomonas sp. 9AZ. The sequence goes on along the minus strand of NZ_LR733840.1, from coordinate 1,203,478 downwards.
GGCTCAGCTTGAATGCCTCACGGACGGGCAGGAAGTCCGCGCTGTTGTTCAGGGGCGCGCCGAGCTGCGCAGGAGCGGGCGGCTTATCGAACAGGCCGGCGCTGGCCGGCAGTACGACCAGAAGCAGAAGCAGGCTGAGTAGACGGTGCATGGCAGGCTCGTGATGCGGGAATCGCCGCATCATAGCGGAGGCGGGCGGCTCAGGGCACGGCCTAGGCTGTAAGCGGTCTTGTCTACAGGCTGTATGGTGCGCGACAGATTGCCGCGCCCGCGGCCGTTAACCGTCTGTTAGACCCTGAACGCCTGCACGGCGGTATGCAGTTGGCCGCCGAGTTGCAGCAGTTGGTCGCCCTGATTACGGCCCTCGCCGATGCGCTGCAGGTTGTCGCCGCCCAGGGTGTGAATGCGTTCGCTGTGCCCGCGAATTTCACTGACCGCGCCGCTTTGCTGCGCGGTGGCGTCGGCGATGCGCTCGGCCATGCTGGCGATGGTACGGATCGCCACGACGATTTCATCCAACGCGCCATCGGCGGCTTCCGCCTGGCTGGCGGTGGCTTCGGCATGTTCGACCTGAGTACGCATGGCCTGTACAGATTGCAGCGCGGCCTGTTGCAGGCGGCCGATCAGTTCCTGAATCTGCGCTGTCGCGCCGCTGGTGCGTTGCGACAACGAACGGACTTCATCGGCGACCACGGCAAAGCCGCGGCCCAGCTCGCCGGCCCGTGCCGCTTCGATGGCGGCATTCAGAGCGAGTAGGTTGGTCTGCTCGGCGATGCCACGAATCACCGTCAGCACATTGCCGATGGTCGCGGTTTCCTCGGCCAGGCGTTCGATGGCCTGGGCGTTGCCCTGCACCTCATCAACCAGTTCGTGCAGGCCGGTAAGGCTGTGGCCGATCACCTTCTGGCCCTGTTCCAGGGCGCGATTGGCGTCGCGGCTGGCGTCGGCGGCCTGGCTGGCATCGCCGGCAACCTGCTGGATGGTGGCCTGCAGCTCTCCGAGCGCATCGCGGATCTGCGCGGTGTCGCCGGCCTGACGTTCGGCGCCGCTGTGCAGGCCGCCACTGAGATCAGCCAGGGTGCGACTAGAACCGACTACTTGTTCGGCATGCCGGCGAATGGTGCCGACCAAATCGACCAGATAGGCACGCAGACGGTTTAGCGACTCTTCGATATCGCGCAGTTCTTGAGTGCGTGAGTCCAGGCGGATGTCGGCGGCAAAATCGCCTTGCGCCCAGGCGGACAGTGCGGGGACCAAGTGCGTGAGTACCCGTGTTAGGCGTCGCTGAAGGGTGTCGATGATCAGGGCAATCAACAGAATCAGGCCGATCATCAAGCCTAGGATCAGCTGTACTTCACCCTGGATGCGACCATGTTCGGCGCGCACTTGCGGTTCCAGCGCGGCCAGCGCCTGCTGTACCTGATCGATCTGCATGCGCGTGCTCGTGGCCAGAGCGCCGCGTTGTTCGATCAGATTACGGGTGCGTTGCAGTTCGGCCGGGTAGCGGCTGATCAGGTTGGCCAGATCGCGCTTGAGGGCAATACCACGGTCTTCGGCCTCGCTGCTCTCACTGCTGGTGTCCAAGCCCAGCATGTCAGCAAACGAATCGCCGGACGACTGGCTGGCGTCGGCCACGCCGAGCAGCGGCAGATCAGTGAGGGTTTGCGCCTGCTTACCCAAGGCTGTCAGTTCACGTTCTACTTCGCTGGCCAGTTCACTGCGGCCGCTGCGCACCAACTTGTCGCGGGCGTGGGCCAGGCGTGTTAAGTGGCGTGCCGCGCTGAACAGCGGGCTGCGGTAGGCGGCCGCGGCATTGGCTTCGCCGCTGTCGGCGTATTGCGCGAGCTGCTCCAGTGCTGCGTCCATTTCCCGTTCGGCTTGTAACAGCAGGCCTTGCGGGTCGGCGGAGAGCTTGCCTGCGGCCAGTAGCTCGTTGGCACTGAAGGCTTTGAGTTCAGCTAGGCTAGGGCGCAGGTTATCCGCCAATTGCGTGGGCAATTCAGTCATGGCCTGTTCGAGGCTGTCCAACGACTGCAGGGCCGCGCTGTGGCGCAGGGCGTCGCCGCTTTCCAGGTAGGCGCTGATGTTCTGCGCGGCTTCGCCCTGGAACTGCTGGGACAGGCTCAGGTAGCGCGCCATCAGCAGGTAAGGGCGCTCCAGGGCTCGCTGCGACCACCAGAGCGTGACGGCCAGGGCGACGCAGACGGTAACCAGCAGCAGGGTGTTGAGGTTGGTAAGGGATTTCAGGCGCATAAGGCTCGACCGATGACGAACGGTTCGGCCGCCGACGTGGACGTCAAGGCGGCTGCTAAGCCTCAGAATTTATTGCTTTTTCGTGACCGTAATATGACGACGCCGACTGCGTCACAGTTTTCTGCTGAGTGGCCGATGATCGGCCGGGACAGGTGGGGTCAGTCGCCCTGGTAGATCGCCACCTGATTGCGGCCGCCGTGTTTGGCCACGTACAGGGCCAGGTCGGCTTGCTGCGACAGCAGTTTGCCGTCCAGTTGCGGCGCCAGTTGGGCGATGCCGCAGCTGAAGGTGCAGGATAGGTCATGCGGCTGCGCGGAATACTGGATTTCGGCGAAGCGCTGGCGGATCTCATCGAGGACCCGGCGGGCCGATTCGGCGTCGGTGTCGGGCATCACCACGGCGAACTCTTCGCCGCCGTAGCGACCGATGTGGTCGCTCTTGCGCAGACGCTGCTTGAGAAACAGTGCCAGGCTTTTGATCACCCGGTCGCCCATGGGGTGGCCGTAGGTGTCGTTGACCTTCTTGAAGAAGTCGATATCGATCATCGCAAAGCTCAGCGGCAGACCATCACGTTCGGCGCGGAAGCGGGCATCTTCGAGCAGTTGCAGGGTGTGGGTGTGGTTGTACAGGCCGGTCAGGCTGTCACGCACCATGCGCGCCTTGAGGCTGCGCGCGCGCGCGGCACGGTTGCGTACGGTGGCGATCAGGTGGCGCGGCTTGATCGGCTTGGTGAGGAAGTCGTCGCCGCCTTCACTCATCGCGTCGAGTTGCTTGTCCAGGTCGTCTTCGGCGGACAGGTAGATGATCGGCACGCTGACATAACGGTCGTTGTGGCGGATCACCTGTGCCAGTTCCGGGCCGTTGCACTCGGGCATGTACATGTCGAGGATGATCAGGTCCGGCTGGAAATCCGCCAGATGGCTCATCGCCTGGATGGGTTCGATCAAGGTGCGGGTGACGATCCCGGCGCTGTTGAGAACGCGCTCGGTGTGCGTGGCCTGGGCCCGCGAATCGTCGACGATCAGTACCTTGTAGGGCTCGTATTGCGACACGTTAGTCAGCACTTCAATGCGCTCGAACAGGTTCGAGGCATCCAGGCTGCCGGTGAAGAACTCCTGGCCACCGGCGCGCACAGCCGACAGGCGAGTCATGGTGTCGGTGTCTTCAGGGCTGAAGAACAGCAGTGGGATCCTGTGTTCCAGGCCTTCCTGCACGCTTTTGGCTAATTGCAGGCCGCAACCGGGGCCGGAGAAGTCGACTTCCATCAGGATCGCTGCCGGATGGCGCTCAAGCATGGCATTGCGAAACGCGTTGGCGCTGTCCAGGGCAATCGCATTCATGCCGAAGAATTCCAGGCGCTGCACCAGCTGTTCGGCCCGCTCCAGGTGTTGCAAGGCCAAGTACACCGGCTTGCGCAAGGGTGGCAGCACGGTTTGCTCAAAGCGATCGCCATGCCTCAGGCCCGTGCGTGACAGGCGTTGCAGCAGCTGGTTGAGCTGGCTGATCAGCTCGCTGTTGAGGCGGCCGCGGTTGTCGGTCACCAGTTGCAGGCAGCTGTCGATTTCCAGGGCCAGTTGGCTGTGTTCGGCTTGATCGAAGCGCTCGGCATAACGCTGCAACAATTGCGTTGCCTCGCGCAGCTCACCCATGCCGGCATCATTCCACTCGCTGCGCTGCAGGCGCTGCCAGACTTCCAATACCTGACGCGCCTGATTGATCACGCGCTGGGCAAAGTGCTGCTTAAGGCGGTCGCGGCTAGGGTCTTCTTGCTCGGTCATGGCCCGTTTTCAGTAAGGGCAGCGCAGGGCTACGGGTGATGGCTTAGTGCTAGCAATGCTAACACTCGTTTGAATTATTGCGAGTGCCGTCGATCTATTGGCGTCGGCCTTCTGTCTATAGCATCACAGATACACCATTGGCATAACCGGCGCTAAGTTTGCCGTTCGCCGCTGCGCAGTCGGCTGCGCTTCCCTTATAGTGCAAGGCAGTTGCGCAACCCTGCTTGAGGGTTGTGGTCAAACTAACAGCCGCCGGGTCATGCAGCCGGTCGCGAGTTTGCTACTTGGGTAACAAAAGGACATTGCCATGCTGGATTGGAAAAACCGAACGGCCGAAACGCGCACTGGCGCCGCAGACACCGCCACCACCTCACCGAATCAATCGACAGGACGCACGGCTACGCGCTTGGTCGCAGGCCTGCTCGGGCTTTACCTGGTCGTGGCGCTGGTGGTGGGCTGGTACTGGAGCCAGGAGCCCGCGCAATTTTCCGTACAGCAACGCGCCGAAGCTGCGGCTCAGGCTAGCGGGCGCAAGCTGGTGAATGGCTACACCACGGTGGAGACCCTGAAGCAGGTCGCTGGCACTTTGCTCAACAAGCCAGGCGGTTACCTGGCTAACGACCTCGCTCCACCGGGCCTGTGGCTCGACAACATGCCGAGCTGGGAGTTTGGTGTGCTGGTGCAGGTGCGAGACATGTCCCGTGCGCTGCGCAAAGACTTCACCCGCTCGCAATCGCAGTCGACCGAAGACGCCGACCTGGCCAAAGCCGAACCGCGCTTCCACTTCGACCACAAAAGCTGGGCGTTGCCGGCCTCTGAGGCGGAATACGCCGAAGGCATCAAGTCACTGGATGGTTACCTTGAACGCTTGGGCGACCCGAGCAAGGGCAATGCCCAGTTCTACACCCGTGCTGACAACCTGAATAACTGGCTGGGCGACGCCGCCACGCGTCTGGGTTCGCTGTCACAGCGTCTGTCGGCGAGTGTCGGTCAAGTGCGTCTGAATACTGCAGTGGTTGATCCAGCGCTGGCCGATAGCGTGGCCCAGGCCGACTTTATAGAAGGCGTGAATTACGAAACGCCGTGGCTGCAGATCGACAACGTGTTCTACGAAGCCCGTGGTCAGGCCTGGGCACTGGCGCATTTGCTGCGTGCCATTGAAGTGGACTTCGCCGATGTGCTGGCGAAGAAGAACGCCACCGTCAGCGTGCGCCAGATCATTCGCGAGTTGGAAGCAGCCCAGGAAACCCTGTGGAGTCCAATGATCCTCAATGGCAGCGGTTATGGCCTGTTGGCTAACCACTCGCTGGTGATGGCCAACTACATCTCGCGGGCCAATGCCGGGCTGATTGACCTGCGCCAACTGCTGTCGCAGGGTTAAGCGGTGGCCTGGTCCGAAGCCGAGGTGGCGCACCGCGCTGCCTCTGATGCTGAGCGCATCGCCTGGGTCGACGAGGAGGATCGTCTGCTCGGCGGTGTGTTGCGAAGTGAGCTGCGCGCGCGGCATCTTCTCGGGCGAGGCACCTATATCCTGCTGTTCAACAGTGCCGGCCAGCTGTGCGTGCATCGGCGCACCCTGAGCAAGGCGCTGTATCCCGGTTATTGGGATGTGGCGGCCGGCGGCATGGTGCTCGAAGGCGAGAGCTACGCCGAATCGGCCGCGCGCGAGCTGGCTGAAGAGCTGGGGATCGAAGACGCGCAGTTGGTCGAGCATGCGCATTTCCTCTACGACGCGCCGGAAAGTCGCCTGTGGTGCATGGCCTACTCGGCGGTGTCCGATGCGCCGTTGCGTTTGCAGCCGGAGGAAGTACTGGAGGCGCGCTTTATCTCCATCGACGAGGTGCTGGCCGAAACCCAGCACCTGCCCTATTGCCCCGATTCGCTGGCCGCCTTGCAGCGCTATCTGGCAGCCACTCGCTAAGCCCTCGATACCGGCCGAACCCCGCGTCAGCCCTGGCTTTGTGCAGGATATCCGGACGTTTTGTTCGGCATCCTGAACAAGGTCGCCAATCCGCCGATTAATGGCGCATTTTTACACTTAGCAGTCGCGGCTTTTGCCGTTACACTGCGCCGCCTTCAAGCCCTGGCCGTGTATCGCCAGGGTGCGCTGCCCCTGCCAGAGTGGGGCTTCGCGGTCGACCCCGAGCACTCAGTCGACCAGTCGCTATCCTGACCCCTTCGAGGACAAACCGGTGGTCAAGAAAGCTTCGTCATTCGCCGCACTCAGCGGCCTGGTGTATTCCACTGACAGCGGCCGGCATTGCCCGGACTGCAGTCAGCCTGTGGATGCCTGCACCTGCAAACAGACCCTGATCCCCGACGGTGATGGCATCGCCCGCGTGCGCCGCGAAACCAAAGGTCGCGGCGGCAAGACGGTGACCACCATCAGCGGTGTCCCGCTGGCCGAGGAGCCGCTCAAGGACCTTGCCAGTGCCCTGAAGAAACGCTGCGGTTGCGGCGGTTCGCTCAAGGATGGGGTGATCGAGATTCAGGGTGACCACGTCGAGCTGCTGATGGCCGAGCTGATCATGCACGGTTTTAAAGCCAAGAAGTCCGGCGGCTGACCCCGTCTTTTCTAAACTTCCTCGGCGGACCTTGGGTCACAGCTGAGTAATCGTCATTTCCAGACTTTAATCTGTACGCGTCTTGGCTGTGCCAAGGCCACTATCGCCAGCAAGGGAGACATCGATGTCTGCACGACGCACACGTAAAGATGACGGCAGCCAGTGGACCGTAGCGGACAGCCGCAGCGTCTATGGTATTCGCCATTGGGGCGCGGGTTACTTCGCGATCAATGACAAGGGCCGTGTCGAGGTGCGCCCAAATGGCCCGCAAAGCACGCCGATTGACCTCTACGAGCAGGTCGATGAGCTGCGTTCCAGCGGCTTGTCGCTGCCGCTGCTGGTGCGTTTTCCGGACATTCTGCAAGACCGCGTGCGCCAGCTGACCGGCGCATTTGATGCCAATATCGCGCGTCTGGAATACCAGAGCCCGTACACCGCGCTGTACCCGATCAAGGTCAACCAGCAGGAAGCGGTGGTGGAAAACATCATCGCCACGCAGAACGTCTCCATCGGCCTGGAAGCTGGCTCCAAGCCGGAGCTGATGGCCGTGCTGGCGCTGGCGCCGAAGGGCGGCACCATCGTCTGCAATGGCTACAAGGACCGCGAATTTATCAAGCTGGCCCTGATGGGGCAGAAGCTCGGTCACAACGTATTTATCGTGATCGAGAAAGAATCCGAAGTGCAGCTGGTGATCGACGAGGCAGCCGAGCTCAAGGTTGCGCCGCAGATCGGCCTACGCGTGCGTCTGTCGTCTCTGGCATCAAGCAAGTGGGCAGACACCGGCGGCGAGAAGTCCAAGTTCGGTCTGTCGGCGGCGCAGCTGCTGTCGGTGGTCGAGCGCTTCCGCGCGGCCAAGCTGGATCAGGGCATCCGCCTGCTGCACTTCCATATGGGTTCGCAGATCGCCAACCTGTCCGACTACCAGCACGGCTTCAAGGAAGCCATCCGCTATTACGGCGAGCTACGTGGGCTGGGCCTGCCGGTTGACCATATCGACGTCGGCGGCGGCCTGGGTGTGGATTACGACGGCACTCACTCGCGCAACGCCAGCTCGATCAACTACGACATGGACGACTACGCCGGTGTCGTGGTCGGCATGCTCAAAGAGTTCTGCGATGCCCAGGAACTGCCGCATCCGCACATCTTCTCGGAAAGCGGCCGCTCGCTGACCGCGCACCACGCCATGCTGGTGGTGCAGGTCACCGACGTGGAAAAACACAACGACGAGATCCCCAAGATCGAAGACGTCACCAGCCTGCCGGAAACCGTGCGTTACCTGGTTGAGCTGCTCGGCCCGACCGATATCGAGATGGTTACCGAGACTTACTGGCGCGCCACCCACTACATGAGCGATGTAGCCACTCAGTACGCCGATGGCAAACTCAGCCTGACTGAGAAAGCCCTGGCCGAGCAGTGCTACTTTGCTGTGTGCCGCCGCCTGCACAACTCGCTGAAGGCGCGTCAACGCTCGCACCGTCAGGTGCTGGACGAACTCAACGACAAGCTGGCCGACAAGTACATCTGCAACTTCTCGGTATTTCAGAGCCTGCCGGACACCTGGGCCATCGGTCAGGTGCTGCCGATTCTGCCGCTCAACCGCCTCGACGAAGAGCCGCTGCGCCGCGCCGTGCTGCAAGACCTGACCTGCGACTCCGACGGCAAGATCCGCCAGTACGTCGATGAGCAGTCGATCGAGACCAGCCTGCCGGTGCACGAAGTGCGCGAGGGCGAGGACTACCTGCTGGGGATTTTCCTGGTCGGTGCCTACCAGGAGATTCTCGGTGATATGCACAACCTGTTCGGTGACACCGACTCGGTGAACATTTACCAGAACGCCGATGGCAGCGTGTACCACGCCGGTATCGAGACCCACGACACCATCGAGGACATGCTGCGCTACGTGCACCTGTCGCCGGAGGAGTTGATGAACCACTACCGCGACAAGGTCGCCAGCGCCAAGATCAGCCCGCGCGAGCGCACCCAGTTCCTCGACGCGCTGCGTCTTGGGCTGACCCGTTCGTCTTACCTGTCGTCCTAGGGAACAATCGATCTGCTGCGCGTCGGCCCTACTGCGTTAAAAACAGGCTCGGAATGCTCATGTACAAAAGTACACTCCGCTTCCTCGCCGTTTTGACCAGCCGAAGGCTGTTACTAACGTAGCGCCTTGTAGTGCTCTAGCTCGCGAGATCTTGAGCAGGCACAAGCTCGCGCTGAATGCAAAAGGCCCCGCACTGCGGGGCCTTTTGCTATCTGCTGATATTGGTTTAAAAACCGTAGCTCGGATGTAGTCCGGGGGCGATTAAGCACCTAGTAGGCTCTGCCCGCATACGCGTAGCACTTGCGCCGTGGCTGCACCCGAGCCTGGCTGGGCGAACCAGGCTACGGCTTCGGCGACGTCCTGCGGCAAGCCGCCCTGGCCCATGGAGTTCATCCGCCGCCCGGCTTCGCGGATGGTCAGTGGGATCGCGGCGGTCATCTGGGTTTCGATAAAACCGGGTGCCACCGCGTTGATGCTGATACCGCGCTTGGCCAGTGTCGGTGCCCAGGCCTGGGCCAGGCCGATAACCCCTGCCTTGCTCACCGCGTAATTGGTCTGGCCCATATTGCCGGCGATACCGCTGATCGAGGCGATCAGCACCACGCGGCCATTGTCGTGCAGTTTGCCGGCGTCCAGCAGAGCTTGGGTCAGCACCTGCGGGGCATTCAGGTTGACGTTGATCACCGAGTTCCAGAACGCGTCGCTCATCTTCGCCAGGGTCTTATCGCGGGTGATGCCGGCGTTGTGCACAACGATATCGATACCGTCCGGCAGCGCTTCAATAAGCTGCGCGGCGGCATCGCTGGCACAGATATCCAGGGCAAGGCCTCGTCCGCCCAGGCGTGCGGCAAGGGCATCCAAGGCATCCTTGGCCGGTGGCACATCCAGCAGCACCACCTCGGCGCCGTCGCGGGCCAGGGTTTCGGCGATGGCTGCACCGATGCCGCGCGAGGCACCGGTGACCAGGGCCTTCTTGCCGGCCAGTGGGCGAGTCCAGTCCTTGACCTGTTCGCCGCAGGTATTCAGGCGCAGCACTTGGCCGGATACATAGGCGCTTTTCGGCGAGAGGAAGAAGCGCAGCGCGCCTTCCAGCTGGGTCTCGCCGCCCTTGCCGACGTAGATCAGCTGCACGTTACCGCCACGGCGGATTTCCTTGCCCAGGGAACGACTGAAGCCTTCCAGCGAGCGCTGAACGCTGGCGGCAATCGGGTCTTTCAGCGATTCCGGGGCGCGGCCGAGGATTACCACGCGCGGGCATTTATCCAGGCCCTTGAAAGCCGGCTGGAAGAAGTCGCGTAGCTCGATCAGTTGCTCGAAGCGGGTCAGCCCGCTGGCGTCAAACACCAGCGCTTTGAGCTTGGGGCCATGCTCGGCAGTCCAGCGCGGCAAATCAAACTGGCCTTCACGGGCGGCGAACAGGGCGTCGGTCAGCTTGTTGGCAAAGGGCAGTACGGCGCTGGCCAGGCTGCCTTCGCCGCCAATCAGCAGGGCACCGTCGACCGGCCGGCTGCGCCCTGCCATCCAGCGCTCCAGCAGCAGCGGCGCGGGCAGACCGAGCGCACTGACCAATCGACGACCTGAGGTGGAGTTGGCAAAGGCGAGATAACGGTCTGACATGAAACGGCTCCTGCGCATGGATCAAAAGTGCGCCCACTCTACGCAGCCCGCAGAAATGCGCAATTGACCGCGCCGCCTGCTGCGCTGGCAAGGCGGCCAATGCCACACTGCGGTAACAAGCTAGCCTGTGCGCCATTCACTTCATCAGGAGTAATCCATGACCCAGCCGCGCCGCGTCGCCATCGTTGGTGGTAACCGTATTCCGTTCGCCCGCTCCAACACCGTCTATGCCACCGCGAGCAACCAGGAGATGCTGACCAGTGCGCTGGATGGTTTGGTCGAGCGCTTCAACCTGCATGGCGAACGTCTGGGTGAGGTGGTGGCCGGTGCGGTGCTCAAGCATTCGCGCGACTTCAACCTGACTCGCGAATGCGTGCTTGGCTCGCGCCTGGCCCCGGAAACCCCGGCCTATGACCTGCAGCAGGCCTGCGGCACCGGGCTGGAAGCAGCGCTGCTGGTGGCCAACAAGATTGCGCTTGGGCAGATCGAGTGCGGCATCGCTGGCGGCGTCGACACCACCTCGGATGCGCCAATTGGGGTCAACGAAGGGCTGCGCAAGATCCTGCTGCAGGCCAATCGAGGCAAGAGCACCGGCGAGAAGATCAAGAGCCTGCTGCAGATTCGCCCACGCCACCTGGCTCCGGCCATTCCGCGCAACGGCGAACCGCGCACCGGGCTGTCGATGGGTGAGCATTGCGAGCTGATGGCGCAGACCTGGGCGATTCCGCGTGATGAGCAGGACCAACTGGCCGTGGCCAGTCACCAGAAACTCGCCGCCGCCTATGCCGAAGGCTGGCATGACGACCTGCTGACGCCGTTCCGTGGTCTGACCCGCGACCAGAACCTGCGCGCCGATATCAGCCTGGAAAAACTCGCCACGCTCAAACCCTGCTTTGAGCGCAGCCCGCGCGGCACTATGACCGCCGCCAACTCGACGCCACTGACCGATGGTGCGTCTCTGGTGCTGTTGGCCAGTGAAGACTGGGCCAAGGCCCGTGGTCTGCCGATCCTGGCTTACTGGAAGGACGGTGAAGCTGCCGCCGTGGACTTTGTCGGCGCGGGCAAGGAAGGCCTGCTGATGGCCCCGGCCTACGCGGTGCCGCGCCTGCTGGCACGCAACAAGCTGAGCTTGCAGGACTTCGACTACTACGAAATTCACGAAGCCTTCGCCGCGCAGGTGCTCTGCACCCTCAAGGCCTGGGAAGACGCCGACTACTGCAAGACCCGTCTGGGCCTGGATGCGCCGCTGGGCTCCATCGACCGTAGCAAGATGAACGTCAAGGGCAGCTCTCTGGCAGCCGGTCACCCGTTTGCAGCCACCGGTGGGCGCATCGTCGCCAACCTGGCCAAGCTGCTCTCAGTGGCGCAGGAAGGTCGTGGATTGATCTCAATTTGCGCCGCTGGCGGTCAAGGTGTGACTGCAATCCTGGAAAAGTAATCAAACAGCGGTATCCGCACGCGGTGCGGGTACTGATGTATGCAACTCCGTGATTTGGAGCGGCCCACGCAGGTGGCGCCGCTCTTTTTTTGTGCGCGTCATTGATGCCCGCGCGCGCCCCCTCCCACCCAATACTGGCATTCAACTGACAGTTCGGGCTGAGGCTGACTATTGGGTCTCGGCTTCGCCCTTAAGCAGCGCTGCTTTGCGCGCCAGGCCCCAGCGGTAGCCACTGAGGCTGCCGTTGCTGGCGATCACCCGATGGCACGGCACCAGCAGGCCCAGTGGGTTGCTGGCACAGGCGCGTGCCACTGCGCGTGGATGGCTGCCCAGTTGCGCAGCCAGCTCGGCGTAGTTACGCGTCTGCCCCAGCGGAATCTGCTGCAGGGCGCGCCACACCTGCTGCTGAAATGCCGTGCCGCGAATATCCAGCGGCAGCTGGGCGGCGCGCTGCGGCTCGCTGATCTGCGCCAATACCTGGCGCAGACTGTCGCCCAGGCCCGCGTTATCCACATGCAGTTCGGCGGCAGCAAAGCGTTGCTGCAGTTCACTTTGCAGCGCAGCCGGGTCGTCGCCAAACAGCAGCGCGCAGATGCCTTTGGCGCTGCTGGCCAGAAGCAAGTGGCCGAGCGGGCAGGGTGCGATGCTGTAGCGCAGTCGTTCGCCAGCGGCCTGTTTACGTCTTTGTGCCGGGCTCAGGGATGCGTGCTGCTGATACAACGCGCGGGTGCCGGAGTAACCGGCGTTTAGTGCGGCATCCAGCACACTGTTTGCTGCTGGCAACTGCTGTTCCAGACGCGCGCGGCGTTGCGCTTCGCTCCAGGCTTTCGGTGTCAGCCCGGTACGCGCCTTGAAGGCGCGCGCCAGGTGCGAAGCGGACAGGCCGATTCGCGCGGCCAACTGTGCGAGGGTCAGCGGCTGCTCACTGGTGTTGAGCAGCTCACAGGCGGCCACCACCAGCGCGTCTAATTGCTCGGCCGGGCTCTGCCCCTGCGGCGAGCAGCGTTTGCATGGGCGAAAGCCTGCCGCGGCAGCGGCGTCAGCATCGAGGTGGAAGCTGACGTTCTCCCGCCGGGGCCGCCGCGCCGGGCAACTGGGCCGGCAATAGATACCGGTGCTGTGTACGGCAAACACAAAGCGGCCATCCTGCGTGGCATTGCGGTCGCATACGGCTTGCCAGCAGTGGTCGGCATCGAGCATGGCGCGATCCTCAATAATCATGGGCGGATTGTCGGCTGCGGCTGACGGTCTGCCAATCCACATCTGACTTTCAAAGCGGCCCAAGCTGCTGCACCGTGACTTAGCCAACCTCGCCTAGACTCCTTGCATCCGCCACGGCGCTCACGCAAGGAGACGGCAATGTTCAGACTGCGCCATATGGGGCTGCTGCTGGTGCTGGCCAGCGTGTGCGCCGCTGCGCAACCGCCGGTGCCCGTGCGGCTCGACACCAGTTTCGAAGAGCCCTACCAAGTAGTGGTCGATGGCCAACTCGGCGGTCTGTCGGTCAAGGTGCTGGAATGCATTTTCAACCAACTGCAGCAGCCCTATCAGATTCAGCTGACCTCGCTGCAGCGGGCTCGCCTCAATGTCAGCCGGCAGATTGCCGACGGCTTCTTCAGTTCCGCGCCCAATAGTTTGGTGGATGGCTATGCCGTGCTCTCGGCGCCGCTGCTGATGGAGAAATGGTACTGGTACGCACTGGACCCCAGCCTGCTCAACCTGCCCATCTGGGACAAGCAGCTGAAGATCGGCAGCGTACTGGGCAGCAACAGCATGATCTGGCTCGAATCGCGCGGTATTAAAGTTGAACAGAAAGTGCCCCGCTTGGAGCAACTGGTGGAAATGCTTCGCCATGGCCGTATCAATATGGTGCTGGCTGATAGCAGCGCCATGCACAGCACGCTTGAACAGGCAGAGGGTAAGCAGATGCTGCACGAGCGCTTCGTGCGCTACTCACCGTTGGGCGTGTATTTTTCCAAGACCTTTCTCGATGGGCACCCGGACTTTCTCAAGGCCTTCAATCGCCAGGTGGAAAGCTGCGCTCCGGCCAGCATAGCGCTCAGTGATGCGGAACAGGCCTATCTGCGCCAGCTGGTCGCGCAGCATGTGGCGCGCTGGGGCCTGCATGCTGATCTGCTTGCGGCTTTGCGGGCGGCGAATCAGCGCGAGAACAGCGCGGAGCGGATCCAGGAGCTGGATCGGCAGTGGCGGCGCGAGCGTATTCTTGAAGAAAAACCATTGATCCGGCGCATGCTCAACCTGCAGCCATCCAAGCTGTTAGCCGGTATCGCTCAGCAATATGCCCCGCTGTTTAATGAATTGTTTATCAGTGATGCCAGCGGTCAATTGGTGGCCTTGAGCGAGAGCACCAGTGATTATTGGCAGGCTGATGAGCTGGATTTTCAGCGGGCCGCGTCGCTTCCCCGTGACGAGGTGTATATCGGCGCGATTGAGTATGACGGTTCAACACAGAGCTTTCAGAGCAAGGTCTCGGCGCCGCTTTACGACCCTGATACCGATGTACTGCTCGGCGTGATCAGCCTGGGCCTGAACATCGAGACGGCTTTCGGTGACAACCTGCCCTGAGCGACAGGCTGCCGCGCCGCCGCTATTTGCTGGGCTCAGGCCGTTGTTCCCTACTCAGCAGTGGTTATTCCCAGTCAAGGCTGAGTTCGGCTTGCCAGGCGAAGCGTTCAAAATGCCGACTGACGACCTGTTTCAGGCTTTCCAAGCCTTCGCTGCTGGCGCTTTGCACACTCAGGCGCAAACCGTCGGTCTCGGCCTGCAGCAGAGCGAGGCCGCTGTCGAACTCGATACGGCCGTGGTGTTCATCGAAACTTACCGGAATCTTGTGCGCGAAGTGTTTGCATAGCCGGCTGATATAGCGGGCAGGTGTATCCGTGGCGACATAGGCGCTGGCGTTCAGTGGCATGGGGGTCTCCTGGTCAAGTGACGGATTAATAGCCAACGGTAAAGCGTTGGCGCAGGTGATGTGGGCGCTCCAGCTCATCAATGATGGCCACGGCCAAATCGGCGACCGAGATCTGCGCCGGGGCGTCACCATTCATCAGCAACTGATCGCCGCCGATGCGGAACTGCCCGCTGCGCGCGCCGGGCTGCAGCAGCGCCGGTGGCGAGATAAAGCTCCAGGCCAGTGCAGTTTCAGCCTTGAGCAGGTTGAGGGCCTGCCGCGCGCCCTCGGCGCCTTCCTTGTATTCGGCGGGGAAGTCCGGGGTGTCGATCAATTGCAGGCCCGGTGCGACATACAGGCTGCCCGCGCCGCCGACCACCAGCAGTCGCTGCACATCGACCTGTTTGCTGGCCGCGATGATCGCCTGGCTGCCCTTGATAAAGCGTTCGCGAATATCCGCTGTGCCCCAACCGGGATTAAAGGCGTGAATCACTGCATCGTGGCCCTTGAGGTGTGCGGCCAGCGCCTCGACGTTGTAGGCATCGCCCGCCACGGCGTTAAGCGCAGGGTGCTGTGGCAGTTTCGCGGGATTACGAACGATGCCGGTGACCTGATGGCCACGGTCCAGGGCTTCTTGCAGAACAGCAGCGCCAACAAAGCCGCTGGCGCCGATCAGGGCGAGTTTCATGGGGTTCTCCAGGTGCGATTAGGTGACAGCAATAATCGCAGCTGGGTAAAGGGCAGAAAAATAGGCTAAAAAGGCTTTAACTATTAAGAAGGGCTTACGAATGGAGCAGTTAAAGCGCATGGCGGTGTTCGCCACCGTAGTCGACCGAGGCTCCATGGTGGCGGCGGCTGAAGTGTTGGGGATGACGGCCTCAGCAGTCAGTCAGCAGATTCGTAAACTGGAAGACAGCACCCAGGTCAGCCTGCTGCATCGCACCACGCGCAAGCTGACCCTGACCGAGGCGGGCGCGACCTTCTATCAGAGTTGCGCTCAGGTGCTGGCACTGGCGCAGCAGGCCGAACAGCGCCTGGCCGAGTTACGCGATGCCCCGGTCGGCGAGCTGCGTATTGCCGCGCCGGTGGGGTTTTCCGGGCGGCGGCTCAGCGCGGCGCTGGCGCCGCTGTTGCAGGCGCATAGTGGCCTGAGCCTCAAGCTGTTTTTTCAGGATGAGCAGGTCGACCTGGTCGAACAGCGCATCGACCTGGCCATTCGTGTCGGCCATCTGGAAGACTCCAGCCTGGTGGCGCGGCATATCGGTGATACACGCATGTTGCTGTGCGCTGCGCCGGCCTATCTGCTGCGCAAACCGCCGATCACTCAGCCTCAGGACCTGATCGGCCTGGACTGGCTGATTTTGCACAGTGACAGTGCGTTCAACTTGCTGGAGCTGCATGGGCCACACGCCCAGGTCGAGAAGCTGCGTGTGGAAAGCCGGGTGGGCTGCAACAACATCCTCGCCGTGCGCCATTTCACCTTGGCCGGTATGGGTGTGTCGCTGCAACCGGAGCAGGAAGTGCTCGAAGAGTTGGCCAATGGCAGCTTGCGTGAGCTACTGCCGCACTGGCGCCTGCCGCCGTTTGGTATTTATTTGGTGACACCGCGCCGCGATGCACAACCGGCCAAAGTGCGTTATGCCATCGAGGCGCTGCGGCAGCAGTTATTGGCACCCTGAGGTGCTCACCTGCGTGGTGGGGTGTCGTGGGCTACTGCCACGCGAGGTCTAACTCGCCTTGCCAGGCAAAGCGCTCGAAGTGTGTGGCTATCAGGTGCTTGAGCTTGTTCAGGTCCTGCGGGTTATTACTCAGGACCGTGATATGCAGGCCGGTGCGATCCGCATGCAGATGCGAGAGGCCGAAGGCAAATTCGATGCGCCCGTGGTGGTCACCGAAACTGACGGGCAGCTTGTGCGCAAACTGCGCACACAGGCGGCTGATGTAGCGTGCAGGCGTATCGGTGACGACATGGCTGGAGGCGATGTGCAGCGCGGCGATGCCATTGCAGCGTTTAGGATGCGCGTGGCGCTTGGCGGCCAGACTGCCCAATGCGTTGCGCGCCTGAAGATGTGGCTGCTGGGGCAGGGTGCTGCTGCCAGATTGGGCATGTTTCACAGTTGTTTCCCCCAATCATGCAGGCTCAGGCGAGGCGCCTTCGCGGGGTGGCGGTAAGGGTCCTTGCGCGTGGCATGACCGGCTGGCGAATATACAGCGAATGGGACAGTGTTAAATCCCTTTTGGTTGCATGGCGCGTGTGTTTGTAACACCGGGTTTGCTGCATGTGCGCCACTTAACACACCGCTAAGCGGCATGATTGAGCGATTTACTCAGCCTTCGATCGGTCTGGGTGGCGCCAGGTAATGCGGGGTGTGCTGACAGGAGGGTGGGCGCTGCGTAAAGATTGCCGTATAACGGGCGGCAGAGTCGACTTGGGCAACACAGGACCCCTGATTAAAGCTGATGAAGACGCCAAAACGTATTGAGCCCCTGGTCGAAGCCGGGCTGGTCGATGAAGTGATACGCCCGCTGATGAGCGGTAAAGAAGCCGCGGTCTACGTGGTGCGCTGCGGTGAGGAACTGCGCGTCGCCAAGGTCTACAAGGAAGCCAATAAACGCAGTTTTCGCCAAGCCGCCGAGTACCAGGAAGGCCGCAAGGTACGCAACAGCCGTGATGCCCGGGCCATGGCCAAAGGTTCGAAGTACGGCCGTAAGGGCCAGGAAGATGCCTGGCAGAATGCCGAGGTTGCCGCCTTGTTCCGCTTGGCCAACGCCGGGGTGCGGGTGCCCAAGCCGTATGACTTCCTTGAAGGCGTGTTGCTCATGGAACTGGTCGATGACGGTGAGGGCGACGCGGCTCCGCGCCTCAATGATGTCGACCTGCACCCGGACGATGCCCGCGAATTCCACGCTTTTATGATTCATGAAGTGGTGAAAATGCTCTGCGCTGGCCTGGTGCATGGTGACCTGTCGGAATTCAACGTGCTGCTTGATCCGGGTGGCCCGGTGATTATCGACTTGCCGCAAGCGGTGGATGCGGCCGGCAACAACCATGCGTTCAAGATGCTTGAGCGCGATGTGCGCAACATGGCTGAGTATTTCGGTCAGTTTGCCCCGGAATTGAAATTCACCAAGTACGCCAAGGAAATGTGGGCGCTCTATGAGGCCGGTGAACTGACCCCGGAGAGCCCGCTGACGGGTGAATTCGATGACCCGGAAGAAGAAGCCGATATCGATGCGGTGATGCGCGAGATCAAGGCCGCCTTGGCCGACGAAGCGCGCCGTCAGGCGCTGCTGAATGCCGAAGACGAACCCAAAGGCGAAGAGCCACCACCGCCTTGGGCGCAATAGACAGGGCGTGCCGCTGATAAAAAATGCCGCTTACCTGATCAGGTAAGCGGCATTTTTTGCGCTGAATATCTTGGCCGTTTGTCTGGTTTACAGCCGCGTGGCTTTGAACGTATCGCAGCGGCCGACATCGCCGCCGTCGAAACCGGTCTTGAACCAGCGCACGCGCTGCTCTGAGGTGCCGTGGGTAAAGGAGTCAGGCACCACCTGGCCACGGGCCTGCTTCTGCAAGCGGTCATCGCCGATGGCATTGGCGGCGTTCAGCGCCTCTTCAATGTCGCCTGGCTCCAGCCAGTCATGGCGCTGCTGACCGTGATAGGCCCACACCCCGGCCAGGCAGTCGGCCTGCAACTCCTGGCGTACCAGTAGCCCGTTCGCACCCTCCACCCGTTCGCCGCGTTGGCGGGCCTCGTTGACCTTGGCCGAGACGCCGAGCAGAGTCTGCACGTGGTGGCCGACTTCATGGGCAATCACATAGGCTTGGGCAAAGTCGCCGGCGGCGCCAAAGCGTTGTTCCAGCTCGCGGAAGAACGCCAGATCGATGTACACCCGCTGATCGCCTGGACAATAGAACGGCCCGACTGCCGAGTTGGCAAAGCCACAGGCGGAATTCACCCCGCCGCGAAACAGCACCAGGGTCGGGTCCTTGTACTGCCGATTGGCGCCCTGGAAGATGTCCCGCCAGGTGTCCTCGGTATCGCCGAGCACGGCGCGGACGAATTCCGACTGCTCGTCATTGGCGGCAGGCGTTGAGCGTTGCGGCGCGCTGACCGAACCGCCCTGCATGGCTTGCCCGGCCAGCTGGCCGAGGATCTGCATCGGGTCCTGGCCGCTGAGCAGGCCGACGATCACCACGATGGCTACTCCGCCCAGGGTCAGCCCTTTGCCGCCGCCCATGCGTGAGCCGCTGCCGCGCGCATCCACCACGTTGTCACTGCGTCTTCCGCGTTTCCAGCGCATCGCTATCATCCTGTGTGTATGCCGAGCGTGAGTGTCGTCCGCAGGCTTGAACTACGCCAGTGCAGTGTCACTTATTCAATGGTGGGGTATTCGCTGATCACCCGCTCGGCGCCTTGCTTATCCAGGCCGATGACTTGATAGGCGTCGCGTACATTGCCGTATTCCATACCCGGTGAGCCGGCTGGCATGCCGGGTACGGCAGCGCCGAGCAGGTCGGGCTGTTTGCGCATTTTGAGAATGTCGGCGGCCGGTACATGGCCTTCAACAAACTGGCCGTTGATCACTCCGGTATGGCAGGACGATAGGCGCGGCGGCACGCCCAGGCGCTGTTTGACCGCACTCATATCGGTTTCTACATGATCAACAACCTTAAAGCCGTTGTCCTGCAGGTGGCTGATCCAGGCCTTGCAGCAACCGCAGTTGGCATCGCGATGCACGTCGATGGTCAGGGGTTCGGCGGCGAAACTCAGGCTGCTGACAAACAGCCCGGCGAGAACAAGCAACTGGCGCATCGGGTAACTCCTGGCAGGTGAAAGGCTGAGCATAGCGCCGGGTGGCCGTGGCCAACCACCGGCGATTTCCGAATCGGACGGGCGCAGCTTATGCTGCGTGCTCGATTTCAGGGGGGAGGGGTGTTCATGTTGTTTGCACGCGCAGTACTGGTGATTCAATTGTTGGCATTGGCGGGGCTGGGGCTGGCCTATTTTGTGCGCCCCCATGAAATGGCCAACCTCAGCGGTATGTTGCTGATGTCGCCAGCGGCCGCCACGGATATGCGGGCGTTCTACGGTGGCTTGCAACTGGGGCTGGCGGCGTTTCTCGGCTTGTCGCTGAGTCGGCTGGACCTGACGCGCGCTGCGCTGACTCTGCTGGTGCTGCTCTACAGCGCGCTGGCGTTGGCACGCATTGGCGGGCTGTGGCTGGATGGTGGCGCGCAGCAGACGTTCAACCTCTACGCGCTGTTGTTGGAAGTGGTATCGGCGGGGCTGAGCTATTGGGCGCTGCGCGGCTTGCAGCGCCTGTAGGCTTAACGGCGCTCCAGCAGCACACCCGACTCCATATGGTGGGTATAGGGGAACTGGTCGAACAGCGCGCAGCGCGTCACCTTGTGAGTGTCGTTGAGTTGGGCGATGTTGGCGGCCAGGGTCTCCGGGTTGCAGGAGATGTACAGAATGCGCTCGAAGCGTCGTGTCAGCTCGCAGGTGTCCGGGTCCATGCCGGCGCGCGGCGGGTCGACGAATACGCAGCCGAAGTCGTAACTTTTCAGATCGATGCCGGCTAAGCGGCGGAACGGTCGCACGTCATTCAGCGCTTCGGTCAGCTCCTCGGCAGAGAGGCGCACCAGCGTGATGTTGTCCACGCCGTTGTCGGCCAGGTTGGCCAGTGCGGCGTTGACCGAGGACTTGCTGATCTCGGTGGCCAGCACCTTGCGCACGCGGGTGGCCAGCGGCAGGGTGAAGTTGCCGTTGCCGCAGTACAGCTCAAGCAAATCGTCCGAGCGTTCGCCAAGCGCATCATAGGCCCAGGCGAGCATCTTCTGGTTCACTTCACCGTTGGGCTGAGTAAACGCGCCCTCCGGTTGGCGGTAGCTGAAGGTGCGTCCGGCGACCTGCAGTTTCTCCTCGACATAGTCCTTACCAATGACGATGCGCTTGCCCTTGGAGCGGCCAATGATGCTGACCTGCAAATCGGCCGCGAGCTTTTCAGCGTCGGCCTGCCAGGCGGCATCCAGTGGGCGGTGGTAGCACAGGGTAATCAGTCCGTCGCCGGCCAGGGTGGTCAGGAACTCGACCTGGAACAGCTTGAAGCTCAGGGCGCTGCTGGCCTGCCAGGCAGCCTTCAGGCGCGGCATCAGCGCATTGATCTGCGCGCTGGCGATGGGGAAATCTTCAAAGAAAATCGGCTTGAGGTTATCGCCGGCTTCGAACATCGCGTAGTGGCGATCCTCACCTTCACGCCACAAGCGGAATTCGGCGCGCAGGCGATAGTGCTCGCGCGGCGATTCGAATACGTCGGGTGCAGGGGCGTTGAACGGTGCCAACAGCTCGATCAGGCGCTGCTGCTTCTCCGCAAGTTGGGCGGCGTAGTTGGCGGGATCGAACTGGGAACGGCTCATGCAGGACTCTTTTCAAATGGAGGCGGGTGAGTAAGGGCTCACCCGCTGGGTCATCAGGCGAAGTACGCCAGTTTGATCGCAAACAGCACCGAGAGCACTACCAGCGCCGGGTTGAGGTCGCGCCAGCGGCCGGCCAGCAGCTTGATCAGGGTCCAGGCGATAAAGCCGAAGGCGATGCCGTTGGCAATCGAGAAGGTCAGCGGCATGGCCAGGGCGGCAACTACCACGGGGGCGGCGACGGTGAGGTCGTCCCAGTCGATCTGCGCCAGGCTGCTCATCATCAGCACGGCGACAAACAGCAGTGCCGGTGCGGTGGCGAAGGCCGGTACGGCGCCGGCCAGCGGGGCGAAGAACAGCGCCAGGAGGAACAGCATGGCCACCACGCAGGCGGTCAGACCGGTGCGCCCGCCGGCACTGATGCCCGCAGCGGACTCGATATAGCTGGTGGTGGTCGAGGTGCCCAGCGCCGCGCCGGCCATCGTCGCGGTGCTGTCAGCCAGCAGGGCGCGGCCGAGCTTTGGCATCTTGCCGTCCTTGTCCAGCAGGTTGGCTTTTTGCGCCACGCCGACCAGGGTGCCTGAGGTGTCGAACAGGTCAACGAAGAGGAAGGCGAAGATCACGCTGAGCAGGCCAATATCCAGCGCGCCCATGATGTCCAGCTGCATCAGGGTCGGGGTCAGTGACGGTGGCATCGACACCACGCCATTGAGCTGCGACAAGCCGAACAGAATCGACAGGCCAGTGACCAGCAGAATGCCGATCATCACCGCGCCGGTTACGCGGCGGTAAGCCAGCGCGGCAATTACGAAGAACCCCAGGCAGGCCAGCAGTGGGCCGCCCTTGCTCAGGTCACCGAGGCCGACCAGGGTGGCCGGGTTGTCCACCACGATGCCAGCGTTTTTCAGCGCAATGATGGCCAGGAACAGGCCGATACCCGCCGCGATACCCGAGCGCAGGGCCAGCGGTATGCTGTTGATGATCCACTCACGGATCTTGAAGATCGACAGCAGGAAGAAGATTGCGCCGGAGAGAAACACCGCGCCGAGAGCAGTCTGCCAGGTGTATCCCATGGTCAGCACCACGGTGTAGGTGAAGAAGGCGTTCAGGCCCATGCCCGGTGCCAGGGCAATCGGGTAGTTGGCCAGCAGGCCCATGATGGCTGAACCAATCGCCGCTGCCAGGCAGGTGGCAACGAATACGGCACCTTTATCCATACCGGTTTCGGCCAGCATGTTGGGGTTGACGAAGAGGATGTAGGCCATGGTCAGGAAGGTGGTCAGGCCCGCCAGAAGCTCGGTGCGCACCGTGGTGTTGTGGGCTTTGAGTTGGAACAATCTTTCCAGCATGTAGAGCTCCCCGTAACGGCCTTCTTGCCGTGTTTATGCAAACCGAAAGCAAAGCACATCCACGCGTGGGTGCATGTTTTTGCTGGCGATCTGGAAAAAGGCGCGCATCATATCAGCTCGTCTGGAACGGGTGAATTTATGACCGCTCGGACAGTTTATGCACGGCCAGAACAAGGAGCGAAACGATGACTGCACGGGCTCTTATCAGCGTTGCCGATGGTGTTGAAGACCTCGAATGCGTAACCCTGATTGATGTACTGCGGCGGGCCGAGGTTGAGGTGGTGGTGGCCAGCATCGAAAGCCGACGGATGATCACCTGTGCCCGTGGCACGCGATTGACCGCCGACACCATGCTGGTCGACGTTCTGGCCCAGCCCTTCGACCTGATCGTGCTGCCCGGCGGCATGCCTGGCGCACAACACCTCGCCGAGCACGAGCCGTTGGCCGAGCGGGTGCGCGAGCAGGCCAAGGCCGGCAAGCTGTTTGCGGCGATCTGCGCGGCGCCCGCCGTCGCCCTGCAGCAGTACGGTGTGCTCAGGCAGCGGCGCATGACCTGTTATCCGGCGTTCAGTGATCGTCTGAGCGGTTGCGTGTTTGTCGATCAGCCAGTGGTGGTCGATGGCAACTGCATCACCAGTCAGGGCCCCGGCACCGCCCTGGCGTTTGCTCTGACCCTGGTCGAACAGCTGTGCGGCAAGGCCGTGCGCAAGCAGGTCGCCGAGGCCATGCTGGTCGGCTAACCCGTTAGTCGCTGGTTCGCTCTGGGCCTTGCGGATGCATATGATCGCGCCTGGCCAGCTCGGGGAACAGGCGGATCCATATCCCGGTAACCAGAATCGCCCCCACGCCGCCGATCAGCACTGCCGGTACGGTGCCGAACCAGGCCGCGCTGACCCCAGCGCGGAAGTCGCCGAGCTGATTGGACGCACCGATAAACAGGCCGTTGACCGCGCCGACCCGGCCGCGCATCTCGTCCGGGGTTTGCAGTTGCACGAAGGCGCCGCGAATCACCATGCTGATCATGTCCGCTGCGCCCAGCACTACCAGCGCTGCCAGGCTGAACCAGAGTGAGGTGGACAGGCCGAAGCCGATGGTCGCCACGCCGAAGATCGCCACCGAGGTAAACATCACCGGGCCGACCCGCCGCTCAATGGGAAACCGCGCCAGCCACAACGACATCAGCAGCGCACCCACCGCCGGTGCCGAACGCAGCAGGCCGAGGCCCCAGGGGCCGGTGAGCAGGATGTCCTTGGCAAACACCGGCAGCAGTGCGGTGGCGCCACTGAGCAGCACCGCCAGCATGTCCATCGACACCGCGCCGAACACGGCAGGGCGGCTGCGAATAAAGCGAAAGCCGGCCAGCAGTGAATCCAGCGAGACCTTCTGTTTCAGCGGCAGCTGGCGCGCCGGCAGGCTGAGCATCAGGCTCAGGGCGCAGCCATATAACAGCACGGCCGGGCCGTAGACCCAGTGCGTGCCGAGCGCATAGAGCAAACCGCCCAGCGCCGGCGCGATGATGGTGGCGGCCTGCATGGCCGATGCGGAGGCTGCCACGGCGGCGGGAAACAGCCCCGGCGGCACGATATTCGGTAGCAGAGCTTGGGTGGTCGGCATCTCAAAGGCGCGGGCGGTGCCGAGCAGAAAGGCAATCACGAAGATCATTTCGCGGCTGATGCTGCCGGCGCTGCTACCCAGCAGCAGGCCCAGGGCAATCAGCCCCTGGGCGCTCTGGCAGAGCGCCGCCACCTTGCGCCGATCGAAGCGGTCGGCGACATGCCCGGTGAGCAGGATAAACAGGATCTTCGGCAGAAACTCGATCAGCCCGACCAGGCCGAGGTCCAGCACGTTGCCGGTCAGCGAATACATCTGCCAGCCAATCGCCACGGTAATCATCTGGAAGCCGCTGGCCGTGAACACCCGGGCGAACCAGAAGGCCAGGAATGGACGGTGCTGACGGAGCAAAAGCTGTGACATGGCCGAAAAGGCTCGAGTGATACTGGGGGAGGTGCAGCCTAGGGGCTTGGTGTGAGCTTGCACAAGCTGCCAGAGGCAGATTGTGTCTGCGCGCAATGCTTGTGGCAGCCGGTCGCGCGACAATCGACCACAGCTGAACTTGCACCTGCAAACGCTACTCTCTGTACATGCATTGACCCGCGTCAACACCTTCGGCGCGCGGTTGTGAGGGCTTTGCCCAGCTCGCTAGTTGCCTCACCCAGAGCAATAATTCCCCTGACTGATTACCCGTGACTGGCATGCGCGCCCGTGGCCGTGCCCCGTATCACCTGACTGAGGAAACGCCATGTTTGGATTGGAGGCTCTCGACCTCGCCCGAATCCAGTTCGCTTTTACCATCTCCTTTCACATCATCTTTCCGGCCATCACCATTGGCCTGGCCAGTTACCTGGCGGTGCTTGAAGGGCTGTGGCTTAAGACGGGCGAGGAGGTGTACCGCGACCTGTACCACTTCTGGGCGAAGATATTTGCGGTCAACTTCGGCATGGGCGTGGTCTCCGGTCTGGTCATGGCCTATCAGTTCGGCACCAACTGGAGCGCGTTTTCCGACTTTGCCGGAGCAGTCACCGGACCGCTGCTGACCTATGAAGTGCTGACCGCGTTCTTCCTTGAGGCGGGTTTTCTCGGCGTCATGCTGTTCGGCTGGAACCGCGTCGGCCCGGGCCTGCACTTCTTCTCCACGGTGATGGTGGCGGTCGGCACGCTCATTTCGACCTTCTGGATTCTCGCCTCCAACAGCTGGATGCACACCCCGCAAGGCTTCGAAATCATCGACGGGCGGGTGATTCCGGTGGACTGGTTCGCCGTGGTGTTCAACCCCTCGTTCCCGTATCGCCTGCTGCACATGGCTACAGCGGCGTTCCTTGCCACGGCGTTCTTCGTTGGCGCGTCGGCGGCCTGGCACCTGCTGCGCGGTCGCGACAACCCGGCGATCCGCAAGATGCTGTCGATGGCCATGTGGATGGCGTTGATCGTTGCGCCGATCCAGGCGGTGATTGGCGACTTCCACGGCCTGAATACCCTCAAGTATCAGCCGGCGAAGATCGCCGCCATCGAAGGCCACTGGGAAAATCATGGCGATGAGCCGACTCCGCTGATCTTGTTCGGCTGGCCGGATATGGACGCCGAAGAAACCCGCTTCAAAATTGAAATTCCCGCCCTCGGCAGCCTGATCCTGACCCACAGCCTGGACAAGCAGGTGCCGGCACTCAAGGAGTTCGCCAAGGAAGATCGGCCTAACTCAACCATCGTGTTCTGGACCTTCCGGATCATGGTTGGCCTGGGCATGCTGATGATCCTTACCGGTCTTTGGGGCCTGTGGCTGCGCAGTCGCGGCAAGCTGTTTCAAAGCCGGCCGTTCCTCCATCTGGCCGTGTGGATGGGCCCGTCGGGGGTTATTGCCATCCTTGCTGGCTGGTACACCACTGAGATCGGCCGTCAACCCTGGATCATCCAGGGGCTGATGCGCACCGCGGATGCTTCCTCCGGGCACAGTTTTGCGCAGATGAGCCTGACTCTGATCCTGTTTGTGGTGGTGTATTTCGCCCTGTTTGGCGCCGGCATCAGCTACATGATGCGCCTGGTGCGCAAAGGCCCTATCACCGACGAAGGCAAGGAAACCGCCGAGGGCGGCCCAGGCCAGAAACGTACGCCGTCGCGTCCGCTGTCCGCGCCCGAAGAGGGCCTGGAAGAAGGTGAAACTGATTCGCTGGCTGAGAGGAGTTGAATATGGGCATTGATCTCTCGCTGATCTGGGCCGTGATCATCGCCTTCGGCGTGATGATGTACGTGGTCATGGACGGCTTCGACCTAGGCATTGGCATCCTCTTCCCCTTCGTCAAAAGCGAAGGCGAGCGCGATGTGATGATGAACACCGTGGCGCCGGTCTGGGACGGTAACGAAACCTGGCTGGTGCTCGGTGGTGCGGCGCTGTTCGGCGCCTTTCCGCTGGCCTACGCGGTGGTGCTCAGCGCGTTGTACCTGCCGCTGATCTTTATGCTGCTGGGGCTGATTTTTCGCGGTGTGGCGTTCGAGTTCCGCTTCAAGGCCAAGGCCGCCAAACGCCACCTCTGGGACAAGGCATTTATCGGCGGCTCACTGACCGCGACCTTCTTCCAGGGCGTGGCGCTGGGGGCCTATATCGACGGCTTCGAGGTGGTCGACCGGGCGTATGCAGGTGGCGCGCTGGACTGGCTGACGCCGTTCTCGCTGTTCTGCGGCCTGGCGCTGATTGCCGCCTACGCCTTGCTCGGCTGTACCTGGCTGATCATGAAGACCGAAGGCCGCCTGCAACAGCAGATGCATGACCTGGCGCGGCCGCTGGTGTTCGTCCTGCTTGGCGTCACTGGCATCGTCAGCCTGTGGACGCCGCTGGCACATGCCGACATCGCCGAGCGCTGGTTCAGCCTGCCGAATATCTTCTGGTTTATGCCGGTACCGTTGCTGGTGCTGCTGTGCACCTGGGCGCTGCTGCGCGCGGTGGCGCGTAACGCCAACTACGCGCCGTTCCTGCTGACCCTGACGCTGATCTTCCTCGGCTACAGCGGCCTGGGCATCAGCCTGTGGCCGAATATCATCCCGCCGTCGATCAGCATCTGGGACGCCGCCGCACCGCCGCAGAGCCAGGGTTTTATCCTGGTTGGCGCGCTGTTCATCATCCCCTTTATCCTGATGTACACCGCCTGGAGCTACTACGTATTCCGCGGCAAGGTTACGGAAGAAGATGGCTACCACTAAGGTGCGAGTGATGAGCGACATCGAAGAGAAAAAACCGCTGTGGCAGCGGCTAGGTTGGCTGGTGCTGATCTGGGCTGGCAGCGTGCTGGCCCTGGGCGCGGTGTCCTATCTGCTGCGCCTGTTTATGCAAGCGGCAGGGATGGGCACGCCGTAAGCGCGATAGTGGTGATCACTGTAGGAGACGCTTTGGCGACGAGCGTTTGCTGACGCCCTGTCGCGGCTGAAGCCCCTTCCACCGGGCTTCAGCGCGCTTATTTGATCGCTTTAAGCACCACAAACTTCGGCGTTGCCGCCA
Source organism: Pseudomonas sp. 9AZ (assembly GCF_902506525.1). Lineage (NCBI taxonomy): Bacteria > Pseudomonadati > Pseudomonadota > Gammaproteobacteria > Pseudomonadales > Pseudomonadaceae > Pseudomonas > Pseudomonas sp. 9AZ. Next base: position 1,176,068 of record NZ_LR733840.1, on the reverse strand, counting down.
CCTGTTCGACGCCACGGAACAGCCGTTTCAGCTTGGCGTGGTAGCCCAGGTGGCGGTTGCCGACTATCCACAATTCTCCGCCGGTGACCAGCGCGGCGCGGGCCTGTTGGAACATGCGCCAGGCGAGAAAGTCGCCGACCACCTGTTGCTGGTGGAACGGCGGATTGCACAGCACCAGATCCAGCGAGTCAGCCGTCTGCTCGGCCAGGCCATCGCCAGCGCGGATTTCGACCGGGCGTTCGCCCAGCGCCGCACGCCAGTTTTCCTCGGCCGATTGCACTGCCATATACGACTCATCCACCAGCGTCAGCTCGGCCTGCGGGCTGCCCAGCGCATAGGCAATGCCGAGCACGCCGTTGCCGCAACCGAGGTCAGCCACGCGCACGCGGCTGAGGTGTTTGGGCAGGTGCGGGAGGAAGGCGCGGGTGCCGATATCCAGGTCTTCGCGGCAGAACACATTGGCGTGGTTAAGCAGCTCGATGGCCGGTTTTTCCAGGCGATAACGCGTCGGGTAGGGCGATACGGGCGCAGGCTTGGCTTCAGGGGTGGCAAACAGCAGGCGGGCTTTTTTCACCGCCAGTGAGGCTTGCACCGGGCCGATATATTTCTCCAGCAGATCACCGGCAGCACGCGGCAGGTGTTTGACCATGGCGGTGGCAATCACCTGCGCGTTTGGGGCGAGCTGGCCGTGCAGGCGAATCAGTTGCTCCTCCAGCAGCGCCAGGGTTTTCGGTACGCGCATCAGTACCACGTCGAATGGCCCTTGGGCGACTGCGCTGGCCGGTACAAACGTTACGGCATCCGTAGGCAACTGATTGCGCAGCAGGTTGACCTGCAAACCCAGATGGCCGAGGTGTGAGTCGCCACTGCTGGTCACGCGCGCCTGCCCAGCGAGGCTGGCTGCCAGGGCACCGAAGCTGTCATTCAGCACCAATACGCGCGTGCTGCTCGTCAGCCCTTGTTCATGCAGATGGTTGAGCAGGTATTCGTCTGCCGCATCGAACGCCTGCAGCGGCTCGTGGGGCTGGTCGGGTTGGCGAAGCAGGTCGAGCTGGGCGAACGGGGTGCTGAACACAGGCATGGAAAACTCGGGTGCAGGCCGCAAGGGCGCGATAAAAAGTGCAGTTGGTCGCTATTGTCGGTGCAAGTGGCGGAAAAGTCTCGAAACTGAGAGCTGGTTCAGCAAATCGCAGTTGTGCCGCACGCGGCTTTACCGAAGAATGCCGCCCCCTTGTGGATCTGCTCAGTCGTGTCTGATACCCGTCAGTCAGCAGGCATGAGTCAGCAAGGTCGGCATTCAAATAATAACCAGGCTCCGAGCACTACGCCCGGCTGCGATCTGGTAGCGCCTGATGATCAGGACCGTGCAGCACTCTGCCGCGTCCACCGAATCATCCATAGCCCACCCCCCCCACTCAATGAGGCCTGCCCATGCAGGCTTCACGGCGTTCTATTTGCAAAAAGGTATGTCCATGTTCAAGTCCCTGCTGTCTTTAACCTTCAGCGCATTGCTGGTCGCGGCAAGCCCGGCCCTGGCCGAAGGCACGGCGCCCATCGTGATCAAGTTCTCCCATGTGGTGGCCGAGGACACCCCCAAGGGCAAGGGTGCACTGCTGTTCAAGAAATTGGTCGAAGAGCGTCTGGCCGGGCAAGTCGCGGTTGAGGTTTATCCGAACTCGACGCTGTTCGGTGATGGCGAGGAGATCAACGCACTGCGCGAGGGCAAGGTGCAGATGCTGGCGCCGTCGCTGTCCAAGTTCGAGGCGTATACCAAGCAATTGCAGGTGTTTGACCTGCCGTTCCTGTTCGATGACCTAGAGGCGGTCAAACGCTTCCAGAAGCGTGACAAGAGCCGCGAGTTGCTACACGCCATGTCCAACCAGGGCATCTATGGCCTGGCCTACTGGAACAACGGCATGAAGCAGCTGACCGCCAGCCGCGAGCTGCGCAAGCCCGAGGATGCCAAGGACCTGGCGTTCCGCATCCAACCCTCGTCGGTGTTGCAGGCGCAGTTTGGCCAGCTCGGTGCCAAGACCGTGAAAATGCCATTCGCCGAGGCATTCAAGGCGTTGCAGGCTGGTACCATCCAGGGCACCGAAGGCCCATGGTCGAACATCGCCAGCCAGAAGGTCGACACCGTGCAGCCGTTTATCAGCGAGCTTAATCACGGCTCGCTGAGCTATATGCTGATCAGCAGCAAGGAGTTCTGGACCAGCATCCCCTACAAAACCCGCACCGAGCTGGAAGCGATCATCGATGAAGTGTCCTTCGCGGTGAATAAGGATGCCGAAACGCTGAACAACAATGATCGCGAGCGCATCATCGCCGCCGGCAATGCCAAAGTGGTGACCTTGACCGACGACGAGCGTGCCGCCTGGCGCGCCGCACTGAGCCCGATGTGGAAGACCTACGAAGCGGAAATCGGTGCCGATGTGTTACGTGCCGCGCAGGCAGTCAACCGTCGCTAAGGCCGGGCTTTAAGGCGCAAGGCCAAGAGCCCCCAGGTTTTGCCGGTGTTTGTCCGGCCGGTGTTGCGCCACACTGGGCCTGTGCAATCCGCATAGGTCCGGTGCTCGCATGGTCAGTGACGACAAGTACACGCGGCAAACGCTTATTTCTATTCAGGTCTGGTCGCCCAGCCTGTTTAGCCTGCGCTGTACGCGTGATGCCGGATTTCGCTTTCGCGCCGGGCAGTTCGCCCGTCTTGGCGTAGAAAAGGCCGATGACTCGGTGGCCTGGCGGGCCTATTCAATGGCGTCGGCGCCTCATGATGAGTTTCTTGAGTTCTTCTCCATCGTCGTGCCAGGCGGCGAGTTCACCTCCGAGCTGAGTCGGCTAAAGGTCGGCGACAGCCTGCTGGTGGAAAAACAGGCACTGGGCTTTCTCACCCTCGACCGCTTTGCCGATGGCCGTGACCTCTGGCTGCTGGCCAGCGGCACGGGGCTCGCGCCGTTTCTGTCGATTCTGCAGGGCCTGGACGTGTGGCAGCGCTTTGACCGGGTGGTGCTGGTGTACAGCGCGCGCACGGCCAGTGAGCTGGCCTATCAGCCGCAGATTCACGGGCTGATGCAGCAGGAGCATTTGCAGGAATACGCCGATCGTTTCACCTATCTGCCGCTGGTCACCCGCGAGCAGGTGCCCGGCTGCCTGCATGGGCGTATCACCACCTTGCTGGACAGTGGCGAGCTGGAGCGGGCGGCGGGGCTGAGCCTGGAGCCTGAGCATTCGCGGCTGATGATCTGCGGCAATCCGCAGATGATCGACGACACCCGCGCGCTGCTGAAACAGCGCGACCTGCAGCTCAGCCTGACCCGGCGACCGGGGCAGGTGGCGGTGGAGAACTACTGGTAGCGCTTATTCCTCGCGGATGGCCTTGATCCGGTGTTCCCAGCGGCGCTTGGCGAAGCGGCGCATATTCGGGATGTCGTCGGTTTCGTCGAGGATCGGCTTGCCGATGATGGTTTCCATGATGTCCTCCATGGTCACCAGGCCGCGCCAGCTGCCGAACTCGTCATACACCAGGCACATGTGCTGACGCTCATGCATCATCTGCGTCATCAGGTTTTCGACGTTCATGCTGTCGGAAACCACCTTGAGCGGTTTGAGGATGCTGGACACCGGGGCCTCATCCGTATCGGCGCCCAGGGCGTCATAACGGAACACCACGCCCAGTGGCGCTTCATCCTCACCGATAACCGGGTAGCGGGAAAACTGGCTCTCTTTCACGCGCGCCTTGAATGCGTCGAGGGTGTCATCGGGAGCGGCAAACTCGCAGACAATCCGTGGCGTCATGATGTCGCGCAGCTTGATTTCATGCAGGTCGAGGATGTTGCTGATAACCCGTTGTTCGTCTTCATCGAGCTTGCCCACCTCGCGGCCGAGCAGGGTCAAGGCTTTGATCTCCTGACGGATGTCGTGCTCAGGCTCTTTGCCGCCAAATAGCCGCATGATCATGTCGGACATGAAGATAAACGGCTTGAGCAGCAGGATCATGCCGCCCAGCAGGCTCGGCAGGAATGGCGCCAGGGTTGGCCAGTAACGCGCACCAATGGTCTTGGGCAGGATTTCCGAGAGGACCAGAATCAGCAGCGTCATCACTGCTGAGGCAATGCCCAAGTAGCCGTCGCCAAACACGACTGTGACCTGCGCACCCACGCCGGTAGCGCCAACTGTGTGGGCCACGGTGTTCAGCGTAAGAATGGCGGCCAGAGGCTGGTCGATCTTGTCTTTAAGCCCCTTCAAACGCTCGTAGAGCTTAGGCCTGGTCGCTTTTTGCTGGGCGATATAGCTAGGCGTCAGGGACAGCAGCGCCGCTTCAAGAATCGAACAGATAAAGGATACGAGGATGGATAGAACTGCAAACGCAATCAGGAGGGTCATTGAGGGGGAAAAGTAGCCAAGGGGAGGCTAATTTACACGAACGTGCGTTAGCCCAACGTTCTGTCCTGCAACAAATCATGTACGGGAGGGCCCTCGGCCCTCCACACGGGGCGTCAGTCTCGGCTTTGTTGCGACTTGAGCAAGTCGCGGATCTCGCTCAGCAGTTCCTGATCCTTGGTCGGTGGGGCCGGTGCTGCGGGTGCCGCTTCTTCTTCGCGCTTGAGTTTGTTGAGCACCTTGATGCCCATGAAAATGGCGAATGCGACGATCAGGAAGTCGAGCACGGTCTGGATAAATTTGCCGTAGGCCAACACCACAGCAGGCAGATCGCCTTCGGCAGCCTTCAGGGTGATGGCCAGATCAGTGAAGTCCACGCCGCCAATCAGCACGCCCAGCGGTGGCATCACCACGTCACCAACAAAGGACGAAACGATCTTGCCAAAGGCCGCGCCGATGATGATGCCCACGGCCATGTCGACCACGTTGCCCTTGACCGCAAAGGCTTTGAATTCACTGATTATGCTCATGCTGCGTTCCCTGGTAGGTGAGGTTGCGCTGAGTGTAATCCAGCACGCTCCGCTTGCCAGCTACTTATCAGCCCGGGTAATGGACTTCGGGCAGCGACTCGAACGCAGGTTTAGCCAGCAGGTAGCCTTGGAACAGTTCCACCCCCATGTCGCGTAATGCGTGCAGTTCACCGATGCTTTCGATGCCCTCGGCAATCACCCGGATATTCAGCTTGCGGCACATCTGCAGGGTCGCTTCGACCAGAATCTGCCGCACGCTGTCTTGCTCGATATTGCGGATCAGCTGCATGTCCAGCTTGATCAGGTCAGGCTGAAAGTCGGCCAGGAGATTGAGCCCGGCATAACCGGCGCCAAAGTCATCAATCGCCGTCATAAAGCCCTGTTTGCGGTAAGCGCGCAGGATGCCGGTGAGGTGATCGATATCCAGCACCTGCTCCTGTTCGGTGACCTCGAAAATGATCCGCTCCAGCGGGAAGTTGAATCGCGAAGCGGCCTCCAGCGTGGCGCGGATGCAGGTCTCGGGTTTGTACACCGCGTTGGGCATGAAGTTGATCGAGACCATGGCCGGCACTTGCAGCTTGGCTGCCCATTCCAGGGCCGTAATTCGGCAGGCTTGGTCGAACGGATACAAATTATCCGCGTTGAGCTTGCTCAGCAGGCTGCCAGCGGACTCACCGTTTTTGCCGCGCACCAGCGCCTCGTGGGCGAAAATGGCGCCCGTACTCAGGTTGATAATGGGCTGAAAGGCCATGCTGATGGGGAAATCCAAGCTTTGGCCGTCACGGCAAGCCGAACATCCTGATGTCGTACTCATAACCTGTTCTCGTAAGTGGTTCCTGATGCTTGGGCAAAGATAGCAGAAGTCGCTCTCCATCCGTGTAGCTGGACCGTTTCGGCAGAGCCCGCGCCACTGGGCTAGGCTCAAGGGGAATCCGCCACGAGGATGCCGTTATGCCACTGGAACATCATCCGCTGCACCGCGAGTTTCCCGAGTTCAAGACGCAGCTGCATACCTTGCTGTCCAGCAATGGACATTTCGCTCGCTTGGTCGAGGAGTATGAAGAGCTGGATAAGCGCATCTATGAGGCGGAGAGTGGGCGGGTGGCCATGGATGAGATGTTGCTGCTGGGCCTGAAGATGCAGCGCGTCAGCCTCAAGGATGAATTGGCCGATTTTCTTAGCAGCGCGTAATAACGGTATTGCTTTGATCCGGGTCAAGTGCGGGGCCCGGTTCGAGGGATAGTCTGCAAACAGTGACTATCTCAGAGGGCTACCCGCATGCACGTTGAACACCATCCGCTGATCAAGGATTTCCCCGAACTGCGCGGCGCGCTGCATGAGCTGCGTCTTGGCGATGCCAACTTCGCCCGCCTGGCGGACACCTACGAAACCCTGGATAAACGCATCTGCCGCATCGAGGCGGGCAGCGAACTGCTGGCTGATGAGGCGCTGCTGGCCCTCAAGCAGGAGCGGGTTGGCCTCAAGGATGATCTCGCGCGCCGGCTGAAACGCGCTGCCGGGCAATGTTGTGGCTGTGGTAACGGTTGCAAGGGATAGCTGTGCGGGACTGTAAATATATCCAGCTATTTCGTATGATCCGGGCTCAGCGTTTATAGGAGTCCGGCATGGCCAAGGCCAAGCGCATGTATGGCTGCACCGAGTGCGGCGCCACCTTCCCGAAATGGGCCGGCCAGTGCGGCGAATGCGGGGTCTGGAATACCCTGGTGGAAACCCTGCTTGAAGCCAACGCAGCCACCCCCAGCGGCCGCGCCGGTTGGGCGGGTGATCAGGTGCAGATCAAGACCCTGGCCGAGGTCAGCGTCGAGGAGGTACCGCGTTTCTCCACGGCCTCTGGCGAGCTGGATCGCGTGCTGGGCGGCGGTCTGGTGGACGGGTCGGTGGTGCTGATTGGCGGCGACCCCGGTATCGGCAAGTCGACCATCCTGCTGCAGACCCTGTGCAATATCGCCACGCGCTTCCCCGCGCTGTATGTCACCGGTGAGGAATCCCAGCAGCAGGTAGCCATGCGCGCCCGCCGCCTGGGCTTGCCGGAAGACAAGCTCAAGGTGATGACTGAAACCTGCATTGAAAGCATCATCGCCACCGCGCGGGTGGAAAAGCCCAAGGTGATGGTGATCGACTCGATCCAGACCATCTTTACCGAGCAGCTGCAGTCGGCTCCTGGCGGTGTCGCCCAGGTGCGCGAAAGTGCGGCGTTGCTGGTGCGCTTTGCCAAGCAGAGCGGCACGGCGATTTTCCTGGTCGGCCACGTGACCAAGGAAGGCGCACTGGCCGGGCCGCGTGTGCTCGAGCATATGGTCGATACTGTGCTGTATTTCGAAGGTGAGTCCGATGGCCGTCTGCGCCTGCTGCGCGCGGTGAAGAATCGCTTTGGCGCGATCAACGAGCTGGGCGTGTTCGGCATGACCGACAAGGGCCTGAAAGAGGTCACCAATCCTTCGGCGATCTTCCTCACCCGGGCCCAGGAAGAAGTGCCCGGCAGCGTGGTGATGGCCACCTGGGAAGGCACCCGGCCGATGCTCGTGGAGGTGCAGGCGCTGGTCGACACCAGCCATATGGCCAACCCGCGCCGCGTCACCCTGGGCCTGGATCAGAACCGCTTGGCCATGTTGCTGGCCGTATTGCACCGGCATGGCGGCATCCCGACCTATGACCAGGACGTGTTTCTCAACGTGGTGGGCGGGGTCAAGGTGCTGGAAACCGCATCCGATCTGGCGCTGATGGCTGCAGTGATTTCCAGCCTGCGCAACAAGCCGCTGCCGCATGACCTGCTGGTGTTTGGCGAGGTCGGCCTGTCTGGCGAGATTCGCCCAGTGCCGAGCGGCCAGGAACGTCTGAAAGAGGCGGCCAAACACGGCTTCAAGCGCGCCATCGTGCCCAAGGGCAATGCGCCGAAAGATCCGCCGCCAGGGTTGCAGGTGATTGCCGTCACGCGCCTGGAGCAAGCGCTGGATGCGTTGTTCGAGTAAGAACCTGTTTACGATCTGCTGCGCATCGGCCATCCGGCGTTAAAAACAGCCTCGGAATGCTCATTTACAGCTCGTAAACTGCGCGTGATTCGCTTCGCTCACCCTGCGGGTCAGCCGTTGGCTGTTACTCCGCTGCGCTGCGTTTCTCGGCTGTTTTTGCCTTGTCTGGCTCTAGCTCGCGAAATCGTAAACACGTTCTAAATCTGCTCAGGCAGGATGAAAAAAGGAGGCCGAGGCCTCCTTTTTTATTCGTCTTCGCCGAGGGCGGCGAGTTCGCGTTCCAGCAGGCTGTCATCACCGAGGTTGAGCTCCACCAGGCGGCGCAGGTGGCTGATCGAGTCGAGGTCGATATGCCGGCAGACAAAACCGAGCAGGTCAGACTGAGTACGTGTCAGCACCACTTCCATCCGCACACGGGTGTCATCGGCCAGTTGGATGTTGGCCTCGAATGGCTGATTAGGGTCGCCATTCCAGCCGTTTGGACGCTTGATTAACAGACCTTTCAGCGACACGTCATGCAATTCGACTGCCCAGCGTCGTTCCCCTTGCACGATCTCGGTGGGGGCGTCGAAAGCGATGCGGTGAAAGCGCCGACGCTCATTGGCTGTTTCGCTCATGCAAAGAAACTCCTGCGAGGTTTTATCCACTATAGCCAAGGCTGCTGCCGCTGGCTTGGTTTTATCGCTGCTGAGGGTGGTTCGGCAGGTATAAAAAAGCCCGCCAGGAGGCGGGCTTTTCAGCAGCAGCCGATGTTTAGTTGCCGTAAACCGGGAACTTGGCGCAGACCGCTTTGACTTGCTCGCGCACGCGCGCTTCGACCGTGTCGTCGCCCAGGTTAGCGAGGATCTCGCAGATCCAGCCCGCCAGTGCGCGGCATTCGTCTTCCTTGAAGCCGCGGGTGGTTACTGCTGGGGTGCCGATGCGCAGGCCGGAGGTGACGAACGGCGAACGTGGGTCGTTCGGTACGCTGTTCTTGTTCACGGTGATAAAGGCGCGACCCAGAGCGGCGTCGGCATCTTTACCGGTGATGTCCTGCTTGATCAGGCTGAGCAGGAACAGGTGGTTCTCAGTACCGCCAGAGACCACGTCGTAGCCGTTCTCGATAAACACGCTGGCCATGGCCTGGGCGTTTTTGATCACTTGCTGCTGGTAGGTCTTGAACTCAGGCTGCAGGGCTTCCTTGAAGCACACGGCCTTGGCGGCGATGACGTGCTCCAGCGGGCCGCCTTGGCCGCCTGGGAATACCGCGGAGTTGAATTTCTTCTCAAGCGCTTCGTTGGCGCGAGCCAGGATCAGACCGCCGCGCGGGCCGCGCAGAGTTTTGTGAGTAGTGGTGGTAACCACGTCGGCGAACGGCACTGGGTTCGGGTATACACCAGCAGCCACCAGACCGGCCACGTGCGCCATGTCGACAAACAGGTAAGCGCCCACTTTATCGGCGATGGCGCGGAAACGTGGGAAGTCCAGTACCTGCGAGTAGGCGCTGAAGCCGGCAATGATCATCTTCGGCTTGTGTTCAACAGCCAGGCGCTCAACTTCGTCGTAGTCGATCAGGCCGGCATCGGTGATGCCGTACTGCACAGCGTTGTACATTTTGCCGGAGAAGCTGACGCTGGCGCCGTGGGTCAGGTGGCCGCCGTGTGCCAGGCTCATGCCCAGTACGGTGTCACCGGTTTCCAGCAGGGCCAAATACACGGCGCTGTTGGCTTGCGAGCCGGAGTGCGGCTGGACGTTGGCGTAATCGGCGCCGAACAGCTCCTTGGCGCGGTCGATGGCCAGCTGCTCAACGATGTCGACGTATTCGCAACCGCCGTAGTAACGCTTGCCTGGATAGCCTTCAGCGTACTTGTTGGTCAGTACCGAACCCTGGGCTTCCATCACCGCTGGGCTGGTGTAGTTCTCCGAGGCGATCAGCTCGATGTGATGTTCCTGGCGCTGGGCTTCTTGCTCCATCGCGGCAAACAATTCGGCGTCATAACGGGCGATAGTCAAATCACGGCTGAACATAGCATTCCCCTGAGAAAATCAGCTGGGCGGTAGAAAGAGGGGGCGAATTCTACCTCATCCGTACTAAACAGGCATATGAAGCGTGGTCATCTGGCGGACAAGCGGGGCTCATGCACGCCGGCGATTCAGCTCAGCATAAACAGGGCGGTGCCGGTAAACAGCGCGGTGAACTGGTGGGCCGGCATCGGCCTGCCCAGCAGGAAGCCCTGTACTTCGTCGCAGTCGTGGCCGCGCAGGAAATCCAGCTGGGCCAGGGTTTCCACACCTTCGGCGATTACCGTGAGGTTCAGGCTGTGGGCCATGGCGATGATCGCGCGCGCGATTTGTCCGTCCTGTTCGCCATGCGGCAGGCCGTCGACAAAGCTGCGGTCAATCTTCAGCACGTCGATCGGGAATTGTTTGAGGTAGTTCAGTGAGCTGTAGCCGGTGCCGAAATCGTCGATGGCGATAAACACCCCCAGCTGCTTCAAGCTGCTCAGGGTTTGCATGGCATTGGCCACATCTTCCATGAGGATGCTTTCGGTCAGTTCCAGCTCCAGGCAGGCGGCGGGAACACCGCTCTGCTCCAGGATCTGCGCAATCCGCTGATGCAGGTCGCCTTCGGCAAACTGGCGTGCTGAGAGGTTGACCGAAATCTTCGGCACACGAATCTTCGCCTCGTGCCATTCGGCCAGTTGCCTACACGACTCGCGCAGCACCCAGTCGCCAACCTGGACCACCAGGCCCAGTTCTTCGAGTACCGGAATAAAGTCACTCGGCGGCACCAGGCCGCGCTGTGGATGCTGCCAGCGCAACAGCGCTTCGGCGCCGGTCAGGCGTTTGCCATCGCCGGAGAACTGCGGTTGGTAGAACAGCTTGAACTCGCCCTGTTCGAGGGCGTGGCGCAGGTCGCTTTCCAGCTCCAGGCGCTGCAGGGCGCTGGCGTTCATGTCGGCCTGGTAGAACTGGAAGTTGTTCTTGCCGCGTTCCTTGGCGTGGTACATCGCCGTATCGGCGTTCTTCATCAGCTGGCTCAGCTCGTTGCCATCCTGCGGACTCAGGGCGATACCGATACTGGCGGTAACGAAGAACTCGCGGCCTTCGAGGATAAACGGCTGCGCCAGGCTGGCGAGAATCTGCTCGCCAACGTGGATTGCGCGGGTCAGTGCGCCTTCACGCTGCGCCTGGGATTGCAGCAGCAGGGTGAACTCGTCGCCGCCCATGCGCGCCACGGTGTCGTCGCTGTCCACGCAGGCGCGCAGGCGCACGGCGACTTCCTTGAGCATGCGGTCGCCGGCGGCATGGCCGAGGGAGTCGTTGATCGGCTTGAAACGGTCGAGATCGAGGAACATCAGCACCACCCACTCCTGATGCCGTTCACCGTGCTGCAATGCACTGTGCAGGCGATCCTGGAACAGGGTGCGGTTGGGCAGCTGGGTCAGGGCGTCGTAATACGCCAGGCGGTGGATACGCTGCTCGCTAGCCTTGCGCTCGCTGATATCGCTGAAGAAGCACACGTAGCTGACCAGGTCGCCTTCATCGTCCTTGACCGCAGTGATACCGACCCAGGCCGGGAATTTCTCACCGTTCTTGCGCTTGAGCCACACCTCGCCCTCCCAGCTGCCTTGCTGGTTGAGCTGTTTGATCACATAGGCCAGATGGCTGGCTTGCTGAGTGTCTGCAGTCAATACGCTCGGCAGCTGGTCAAGAATCTGCTTGGAGCTGTAGCCGCTGACCCGGCTGAAGGCGTTGTTGACCTGGACGATATAGCCCGCCGGGTCAGTGACCAGAATGGCCGCCGTGGAGTGCTCGAATACCGTGGCGGCCATGCGCAGGTCTTTTTCGGCGCGGCGCTGCAGGCTGATGTCGCGACCAACACCTAGCAAGCCTTCGAAACGGCCGCTGTCATCCCACATTGGCACCAAGCGCAGTTCCACGGGGATTTTCTGGCCATCCGCACGCAAGGCGTCAAAGACGAACAGTTGCGGCAGAAATTCGGCGCGCAGTTCGGCTAGGCGCTGCGGGTCACCGAGGGCGTTGCGCACGCGGTCGAGCAGGGCGTAGAAACCGCTGAGCTGACGCGGGTTGGTAGCCAAACTCTGGAAGCCGTTGGCCAGCGCCCACTCGCTGTCATAGCCAAGCACCGGCATCACCGATGGGCTGACATAGTTGAGTTGCAGCTGGGCATCGGTGGAGAAGATCACGTCGCTGATGCTTTCCGCCAGCAGGCGATAGCGTTGCTCGCTGGTGCGCAGGGACTCGCTGTGGGTGATCTGTTCGGTGATGTCCTTGGCCACGCCAATCAATCGGCTGACCCGGCCCTTGGCATCGCGCGCCAGGGCCTGCTCGCGGATATCGAACCAGTGCCAGCTGCCATCGCGGTGCCTCCAGCGCAGCTCGAACTGCATCAACAGGCCATTGCCCAATACCTGCTGGATATTGCGCATGCGTTGGTACAGCTCGACATCGTCGGGATGCAGAATTTTTTCCCACAGCCGATCACCGAGGGCACGCATTTCCGCCTTGCTGTAGCCCAGCTGCGGGCCGAGGTGGTTGTTGCTGTACATCACCCGCTTGCCGGCGATGTCGTGCACATAGATGGTGTCAGGTACTGCGTTGACCACATCGGACCAGAAGCGCTCACGCTCGATCAGTGACGTTTCGATGCGTTTGCGGTTGGTGATATCGCTGATGCTGAGGGTCACGGCCTGCAGGTCGTCGATACTCTCCGGCAGGCGCATCAATAACCACAAGTGGCGCTCATACCCTTGTGGCGTGGTGATCTGGCGCTCCATTTCTAGCTGACCGCTACCGCTGAGCAGAACACTGAGCAGCTGCATGCGGAAGCCTTCTGGGCGCAGCGGGCCGCTATTGAACAAGTGTTGCCAGGCCTGCTGGTTGGAGTCGACACCGAGGAGTTGCAGGGCCACCTGATTGGTTTCCGTCAGGCGTAGGCGCTGGCACAGCTCAATGTGATGTTGCGGGTCGACGTCCAGCCAGCGCTGCAGGCTGGCCATGTCGCGCAGTTGCTGTTGTTGCAGGTAGCGCTGTAACTCAGCCAGGTCGAGCACGCAAAGGGCGGTGCCGGTGCCATCGAAGATGTCCTGATAGCGTCGGCGGGTTTCCTGCAGCACATGCGAGGCATGCTGTTCTTCGGTGACATCGCGCAGCACCCAGACAAAACCGGTGCGCTTGTTGTCTTCGCTCAAGTCGCTGCGGCTGATGTCATACAGATGAGTGACGCCGTTCTGCTGAATTTCTACCAGGTCCGGGCCAAGGTCGTTGTGCAGCGCGGTGTCGTGCAGCAGCAGCGGGTCGAGGCGTGGCAGCAGTTTCAGCAGGTGCCAATCACGCGCCTCATCGTTGCTCAACCCGAACATCGCTTCCGCTTGCGGGTTGAGGTACTGCAATTGGCCGCTGCTGTCGGTGACCAGCACGCGTTCTTCGATGGCGCCGAGTACGCTGGCTGCTTGCTGCAATGAGCGCCGCGAGGCGGTATTCAGTGCGTGCAGGTTGCGTTGCTCATTCAGCAGGCGGTACAGCGCCAACAGCGTGAGGGTGGCGCAGAGGATAAACAGCAGCAGCTTGCTGGCCTGCTGCGGCAGCTGTTGGGCGCGCACCTTGCGCTCGTTGAACAGCGCACGCAGTTGCCAGTCGCTGCCTTTGAGTGGGGTTTCCAACATGCTCTGGTCGAGGTTTTCCGCAGTCACAGGCGGCGCGACGGCTGCATTTTGAATGCCTTGGGCCACGTTGCTGGCAATCACCCGCTGAGCATTGCGGTCTTCCAGTAGCCAGTGATGTTGGCTTTGATGGTGTTCATTCAGCCAACCGGTAAGTGCCTGGTTGGTCAGGCGCAATATCCAGAACCCGCTGGCCGTGCTGTCGGGGTTATGCCGCAGCAGCAGGTAGATACGCCCATGCTCGTTGGCACTGAAGGTATAAAAGAAACTTTCACGGCCACCCCGTTGCAGCAACTCTTCGAGGTACAACGTATCGTCGGTGGGCGCATGGCTGTCAGCGATGATGCGGCCCTCGGCATTTAGCCAGGCCAGGCTGCGCAGCGTCGGGAATACGCCGCGCAGCGTGTGCAGCAGTTCTTCCAGCTCATCCGGGTTGTTTGGCGGCAGCACATGTGGCTGCAGCAGCGCCTGGCCGGCACTGGCTTTCAGCGCCATGTTCAAATTGAGGTGGTTGGCCAATTGCGAACTGTAGGCCAGGCCCAGTTGCCGCTGGTTGTCGAGCAGTTGCTGGGACTCCTGGCGCAGTTGCCAGAGCAGCAGTACCAACATGCTCAGCACCAACACCACCAGTGCGCCACGGGTCGGCCCACGCATCGTCGCAGCCGGCGGCGCGCCGGGAGTACGCGGTGTGATTGGGGGCGTGACTGTTGGCAAAGACCTACATCCTGGGGCTGGGCGACGATGACGGTTCCTGGGGGCGCAGAATGGCCGGCAGGCAGGGGGCGGCTAGCATGCCATAACCGTGGCAAAGTGCCAGCGCCGCCGACGATCGTCGTTTGCCCTGTTCGGCGCATTCCGGTAGCTTTGCCGCACGCGCGCGTGGCTGTATGAACAGGATGCTGCGCAGGTAGCGCCTGGCGGCTCCGTCCCCGCCGTTTAGCCTTAGGCTACACGTATCAGTTGGCGGCTTCTCTTTCGTTTCAACCCAGAACCAAGGTCATCATGGCTCAATATGCGTATCTGCCTTATTAACTTTTAGTCACGTTTTGCGATCTGTAGTAGAGCCCTCATGTTCACTGGCTTTCCAGCCTCTCCAGTATGTTTTTCCTCTCAATTCTATGTCAGGGCAGAGCTTTTAGTTAGCTTTTGCTGATTTTGGGTCAAATTTAGGCTCCCAAACTTAACTTTTTGTAAGTGATCCTATATTTGCGTCTTGCCTGGCATCACCAGTCGATTCCCCGTTGTGCGGCAATAAATTACGGAGCGCATTGGCCTTCCTCTCATTGGAATACTCTCTCCCATTTGCGGCTGGCAAGTGTGATGCATGCAAGCGATGCCCCTCCGAAAACTCGATTACCCACGATGCCAAGACTGTCTTCCGCGTAGCGCGTGATTTCTACACCATCTTGGTCTAACAGAGTTCCCCCCGCACCTTTTAGAATTGCATGCCCTGCCGCTACATCGTGGGCCGATACCGGGACGACTGACACCGCAGCAACTGCGTCCCCTGCAGCAACCCTTGCAAGGCGATAAGCAATGCTAGGCATAGGATGAAATACTGCAGGTTCACAGAGTTCAGCGTTGATCATTTGTTTGCGAAAGGCGGCGGTGCTTACCATTACCTTGCAGCCAGCTTCTAGCGCAGCTCCGCGAAGGCTGGTTTGAAGGATTTGTGCATTACGGCGAATGCCCCTAAGTCCCTCCGTCCAAGCGATACAATCTGGAGGGCCCTCAACCGTTACGGGTGCATAAACGACGCCAAGGATTGGGACTTCGTTTCTAAGGAGAGCAACAGATATTGCGGAGCCCTTAAGCCCATTCAAGAAGTCAGCTGTTCCATCATTCGGGTCCACCACCCAACAGTATTTAGCACGACTCAAGCTCGCCTCGGTTTCTTCGCCCCAAAAGTCGCAGCGAGAAATTTCTAGTAGAGCGACACGCAGCCGCTCTTCGATCTCGATGTCGACCGCTGCCTTGTCGCCTGACCCACGTGGCCCCGATGGGCGCTCCCATTCGGCGATAATCAACTTTCCTGCGTCGAGCACCTGTTCCGTAACACGATCAAGCGTTTCTATGTAGTTCATACGATTCGTATTGGTGTATTAGCAGCTGCCTGGGAAGCAATGAGCTAGGAGCTCTCCTTGCCCTCTATTGATTTGACGGGCCTTAATTCCGAAAGCTCTTGGGCCATCGTAATCGGCACGCTTGCTGTCCCCGATAAACAATGCATCGCGAGGCCGGCATTTCAAAAGTCGGCAGGTGCTTGCGTAAATTTCAGGATCTGGCTTGGCCGCGCCAATTTCACAGCTGAAAATGAAATCGCTGACCATAGGTAAAAGTCCCCGCACTGCAGCGCAGTATTCGAAAGCGAGGTTGCTGCACACAGCGATCTGAAATCCCCGGCCGCGCCATTCGAGCAGCGTCTGCGGCACGTCGGGGTAAAGACGAAAGCTATCTATTTCGGTCTTAATCTGGCGCTCTAGATATGGGGCTAAAAATCCCACATCGAGTTCATCTGCCAAAACACTAATGGGCTCATTACGGGTAAGAAACGGAAGCCGCATCTCTCCGCCTGCTGCATCAGCGAGCTTGGAGTAAGGATTTGTGCGGCGCGGTCTCTTTTCAATCAAGGTACCGAAGACGTCCAGAATCAAGGTTGTCATGACTACGGCGCCGAACAAGACTGTCCTGCCGCGTATATAACCTCGCACACTGCGCCGTTCAGTGCGGAGGGACTCCCCGTTACATATTGAGCAAGGTTATCTACCACGTAGGCATATGCTACAGCGGTATCGAGAACAAGGCGCTCTGCACGCAATAGCTTTTGCATCTGCCAAACACTGGTGCCATTCACGTGATCAGGGGTCACTAACATTACGTCCGCGACTCGACGAATTTGGTTCTGACACGCCATCAGATTCTTCAGGGATTGACCGTCCGAAATGAGCAGCATCCTGCTCAGCTCTATATCTCCTCCGCACTCAACCAGCCGCACGTAAAACCAGGGCTGGTGAATTGTGTGCTCTACGGATTTCCACATTCGGTGTTCGTTGCCGAATAGTGATCCAAGGTCAACCTCTGCCTGCTTGTGAGTTAAAAACATAAAATACCTCGACCTATGCTCTATCGAGTATAGCCCTTTGCGCGCTCGAACGGCTTCATGATTCCTTTTGCGAGAGTGGCAAATGGAAATCAGGGCGGCGGTTGGAATTGCGATACGGAAGATCAGGATTTCTTGTGCGGTGCCACAAGAGGGGCTAGGGCCGAGTCAGTCTTATGTGAGTGACGTTGAGCGAGGGATGAAGTCACCATCTATTGAGAAGATCGACGACATCGCGACCGTGTTGGGAGTCCATCCAGTTACCCTTCTTGCCTATGCCTATGTTCAGGCTGGAGTCCCGGCGAGCGATTTGCTTGAGCGAGTCCACTCTGAGTTATCGAAACTTGAGTGACCCAAAATACGACGAGATCATGGCCCGCTATGCTGATCATCTGAAAGACCGAAGCGACCTGCTCGAAGGACTTGATGTAGGGAGTAGGAATTTTCACTGAGGCCGTAACATTAAAACCATTCCCCCAGGCTGCTTTCGGCCAAGAGCAGACACTCGCTATGTGACCACTAGATTTGGGGCGTTTCACAACGATGACTCCTTGTGGCAGGCCGTTGTGGCTTGGTGAAAGCCCGCGCTGTTTACTACCCTGCTAATTAGTAGACAATCGAGATGCCCCTTCGCTACCGGCACGCACAAATGGATCAAATTCTCTCGATTCTCTCCGAAACCATTCCTAAAGCCCGAACGCTGGAGCAGCTCACGCGGCCTTTACTGAGCTTACTCAGCCAGGCCACCGGGATGGAGTCGACTTACCTGACGACCATTGACACCGATGCAGGCGTCCAGCGTGTCGAGTTCGCCCGGAACGTCGGTGACATGGTTATCCCAGAAGGACTTGTCGTGCCATGGGAAGATACGCTGTGTAAGCGAGCACTGGACGAGAACCGCATGTACTCGGACAACGTTGCCGAATGCTGGGGTGACTCAGAGGCCGCAGCGGCTTTGGGCATCAGAACCTATGCAAGCGCTCCAATCAGATCCCAGGATGGACGGGTACTGGGTACGGTCTGTGCCGCCAGTTCAGATCAGGTGGCACGGGCGCCCGATGTAGAACCATTGTTGATGCTGCTGTCAGGGCTGTTGAGCTATTCCATTGAGCGTGAACGGCTGGTTGAGCGGCTGCAGGCTGCCAACTCCGAGTTGGCTACACTGGCGATGACAGACCCTCTGACCGGCTTGTCCAATCGGCGCGCCATCCTCAATGATGTACCTCGTCTGTTCGACCAAGCACTGCGAGAGAGTACATATGTGCTAGTAGGTGTGATCGATCTAGATGGCTTCAAGCAAATCAACGATACCTACGGCCACCAGGCAGGGGATCAGTTTTTGTGTGGTGTGGCCACCCAGTTGCAACATTGCCTCAGATCCAGCGATACGATTGGTCGTGTCGGTGGGGATGAATTCATCGTAATCGCAGTGAGTACACCATCCGAACACCTGGACCTAAAAACCGACATGCAACATGCCGCCGGGCTAATGCAGGATCGCCTGAGCAAAGCTACGATAGGCCAATATAGACTGGGGCCAGAACTTGACGATATTGACTATACCGGAGCAAGTGTTGGGGTCGTCGCTGTGCTGCCGGGCAGCATGACTGCGGAAGAGGCTGTCATGTTGGCTGACCGCGAGATGTACACGGTGAAGCAGCAACGTAAACGGCAAAGGTTGTAGATGCCGGATAAATGCTTTTGAACGGGACCAGTCTGTCGTATCAGGCCGGTTAGCGACGGCCTGACTCCTACCGTCGCCATGCATGGTCAAGCCTCGGTCTGTTCCGCCATCTCCAGGGCGTCATCGACCTCAATCCCCAGATACCGAACGGTGCTCTCTAGCTTCGTATGGCCGAGCAGCAATTGAACCGCCCGCAGGTTCTTCGTCCGGCGATAGATCAGTGATGCCTTTGTACGTCTCATTGTGTGAGTGCCATACATGGCTGGATCAAGGCCAATGGCTTTCACCCAGCCTTTGACGATACGAGCGTATTGACGAGTGGATAGATGATCTGAGGTATGCAGCCGGCTCGGGAAAAGGTAGTCCTCGCTGCGGAGCTGGGCTTGATGTATCCAGGCCGCGAGAGCAGACCGTGTTTGCTCAGTTATCTCGAACTGCACTGGCCGCTGCGTTTTCTGCTGCATCACCATGGCTCGTGAAGATATGTGCTCTCCATGGGCAACATCGCGCACACGAAGCTTGGTTAAGTCGCAGGCTCGAAGCTTGCTGTCGATGGCCAGATCGAAGAGAGCCAGATCCCGGGTTCTTTCTGCAATTTGAAGCCTGACTCGGATGGCCCAGATATCTCTCAGCCGGAGCGGGGTTTTCTGCCCGACCAACTTTCCTTTGTTCCAGGGCTGACGGCTGCAGGTAGCAATGATGTTCATAGCAAGTCCTCCACATGTGGGAGGGCAAGCATGGCTGGCCAGACCAGTGGTCGCTAACCGGCCAGGAGCGGTCACTTGCGACCAGATTCTTACCCGTCAAGAAAGCTGGTCGTACCGGAATGCACATCCAGTAAGTACGTCGGTTGGTTGATAATCTCCGCTCCAGCCTCGACTACGACCGCGCTCAGAGATCAGATGTAGGTTCTTTCTGGCCCGCGACGACACCACATACATGAGCTTCTTAGCTGTCTCGGCCTGGTTCGGATCGCTGAAATGGGGAACCATCCCTTCTAGCAGGCCATAGGCGATCACTGCGTCATACTCAGCGCCCTTGACCCCGTGGATCGTCGATACGGTGATTCCAGTCCGGTCCGCAAAGACCTTCCTGAACATCGCCAATTCAGCGATCGCCTCAGCGCCTTCCTTGATGAGCTTGTCAATGCGCTTCTGCGAGCACTCAAAGAAAGCGTCGTGATGCTCCTGGAGTGCCGCGCAGGTGTGGCGATCGATTCCTAAAGTGGAACATAGCTGGTCGAAGAACACCCGGAGGAAGACAAGGCCATCGGTCTCGGTGACGGTGATGGCGTTGCAGGCGCGCAGCAGTGTCTTGCGGTCCAAACCTGGAACCTCGACGCCCGCCTCGCTGAGGTCAGCGATTATCTCTCCCGCCCATCGCATCCGGCGTACATAGAGCTGTGGGGACGCCTCCGTCAGAATGATCCGAGCGAGCTTGTACCAGAAATTGTCGACGTCGCGCGCAAAGGGCACCATGCCCGGGCCGTCGAACGAATAAGCTGGAAGCGCCGCGACCAGCCTGCGTGTCATGCTTGCGAGATGGACCCACCAAGGCGCAACGATACAGACCTCATGCTGAGCGATCCCGAGCGTTTCGACGTTGAATTTGATGAGCCTTACAAGCTCTTCCTCCAGCGCGTCGCGGTGCGTCTGGTGATCGAACGACACCACGCTCGCGTAGTCTTTGCTCCTCCCCACCGCCTCGATCTTCGAAGGCCAGACGTTGTAATTGCCGAAATAGCTCACAATGCGCGATGACGACCGGTAATTGTCTGACAGCTCCATTTCATTGAAGGCGATGCCGCACTGCGTCCCAAAGTCCGCCGCCGTAATCGCATAGCCGCCAAGCGAGCCATAGATTGCCTGATTAGGATCGCCTACCACGAAGGCGGACGCACCGCGTTTCGACGCTTTCAGGATCGACGCGAGGATCGCATATTGGATTTCCCGCGTATCCTGAAATTCATCGAGGAGTACGCATTCGAAGATCGAACCCAGCAGCACGCTGATCGACGGATTATTCTCGATGAGTTGATAGGCGTAGAAAAGGATCAGTTCAAAATCGACCTGCCGCTCGGCACGAAGCGCCTTCCAATATGCCCGCAAAACTCCCCTAATTGCTTCATGCTTGTCGGTCTTGTTGCATGTCAGGACATAGCCGTTCGGCTTGAAATAATATGCGCAGTCGAAGCTACTGAGCTTAGTGCCCTGCACCGCGCTGCAGAGTTCCTCGTGCATTCGTTCGGTGTCATGGGCATTGATCACCCGGAAACCGTGCTTGAGCGCCGAGTGATAGATTCCGTAGGGCTTTAAGATCCATTCGAGACAGAAGGAGTGGATCGTGCCAATCCAAAGCTGGCTCGTATCGACGCCAAGCTGCTCGATCCGTTCGTGAATCTCATCCGCAGCCCGGTGCGTGTAGGTGATCGCGACGACGCGTTTTTTGTCCGACTTAAGCTCCGACAACAGGCGGGCGATCTTGTAGGTGAGGGTTCTCGTTTTACCGCTCCCCGGGCAGGCAACGAGGAAGACGCTGCCTGGATGCTCGATGGCTGCGACTTGGGCGTCGTTCAGATCTTTCCTGTCCCAGACAAACATCTAGAAGCTCGCCAGGATCGTGTTGATGCCGTCGGCCGGAAAGGCCTGTAGCATTTCGGCGCGGACCCCTGCAAAGTCGATCTCGCCGCGATAGTAGCGTCTGATTTGCGCGCGCATCGCGTCGATGTCCACTACCGCGTGTAGTTGTGACTCAGCAAGAACCGAGACCCGATAGTCCAGGACACGCGCCCATGTCTGGATGGATACCGGGAGATGTGCTTGGAAGATGGCGTCGAGGATGTAATCCGGAATGACAGTTTCTGGCGTGATCATTCGCCCCAGGATGATGGCGAACCACCCCTTTCCGGCGTAACGTGCCATCGTCAGCACGCGCGTCCCGAAACGTGCGATATCGCCCGATTCCAGCTCCATCTTAGACGTCGCGATGGTGCCGCTATCCTTATAGACGTCGCCCAGCACCGAAACGACAGTGCCGACATTGCCGGCGGAGACGAAATCGACCTCGAAAGTGTGGTCGGCGAAGTGCGCCGACAACCAGGGATTCCCGTCACACAACTCCTTGAGCACTGCCTGGCGCTGGAGTCCAGCGATCTGTGACCCCAGTGCCTTCTTCTTTGCGGCCGCCTTATCGTCACTGTCGAGTATGTCCTTGGTCGTATCGATAAACGCGCGGTCAAGGTCGGTGATGATCGCGCAGCGCTTGCGGATGCGCTCGTTATGGAAAAGCACCGCAACATTCTCGAAGCCGGTGCTGCGGATGTTGATCAAGCTGATCCCCAGCTCGTCCAGGCTGAGCCCGAACACTTTTTTAACGAGGATCGGGATGAGGATCTCCTCGGCGTCGCCCTCGACCAGGACCACGCTCTTGGCGAAGAGCAGATTGCTGCGGACCGCATCGAGGTAGCGCTGGATATTGCCAATCTGGCCGGAGTCAAGTCCCGCAGATGGCTGAAACACCTCGCATCGTCCGTCCTGCCGGCCGAGGATGTTGATGTTCACGACGTTGTTCACTTCGGATATGTGGGTCGAATGGGTCGAATAGATGATCTGGGTGTCATCAAAATTCAGCCGGTCGAACAGCGTTTTCTGGATATGGGTGTGGATGTGCGCCTCCGGCTCCTCGATCACGAGGAAATTGGCGAAGGACTCTTTCTGCTTCTGATATTTGAACTCGAGCAGCTTCAACGTCAGGTAGATTAGGTTTGCACCGCCCAGGCTCAACTCGTGAATCGCGCCCTCATATTCTTCCTCGTTCTCGCCCACAAACAGCTTGAGCGACTGGAAAAGGCGGTCGGCCTCGTCGGACAGATCCGAGCGGATCGAAAGTGATCGCGGGGAGTAGGTCTCGCCTGCCGCATCGGTGATGGTGTCGCGGATATCGGTGCGGATGGTACCTACATCTGGTAGGCCCTCGATTGCATCGTTGAGCCCTTTGACGAGCGCGGTGATTGGCTCGAAGCTCTGCGGATCGATCTCACCGCTTCGACACTTGAGCAGAGTTAGGAGGGGGTTGGTGCGGTTGTTCTGGAAGTCGGAGACCACATCGCGCAGTGCTTGCACGAAGGTGAAGCACACTTCGCGCGAGATCGAGAGCATGCCCGGGATGACGCCCCCGATAGCGGGGTTCGTCAGTTCTTGGGGAAATAATACCGCGTCGAAGTCGCCAACCAGTTGCCTATAGGTTTCGGGATCGAGGAAGTTTGCGGTGCTCTTGCCGGTAAAGATCGTTTCATAATCCGAAATGGTGATCTTCGAACGTGCCTCGGCGAGTCCTTCCGTATCACCGGCGGCAAGGTCGGCCAGGGTCCGCCGGACTGCCGCCTTGGGGCGAAAAATAAGGTTGTAGGTCGCCTTGCCGATCGCACCGTCGGCGATGTTACCGGTCCCATGGAGAAAGAGGGACTGAATCGCCTCGTCTTGGGATACCTCATCGAACTCGAGGCTAATGACTATCCAGTGACCGCGCCAGTCGCCAAGGCCCCGGTGGAAGTCCTTCTCGTCGAGCCTATATGCCGCGCGCAGCAGCGTGTCGTCTAGCAAAAGACGCAACGCCCGGAACAGGTTTGTCTTGCCTGACCCGTTCTCGCCGATGATCGTGTTAACGCCCTTGTTGAAGACTACATTCGCGCATTCGAAATTCCGGTAGTTGACGAGTTGTAACCTTGAAATATGCACGAATAACTTACCCCGTTTAGCCGTAGCTCGTTATTTTAGCCTGCCCAATCGAGCTGGAGCATTGTGCGCTCCCGTGGCTTGGTGGTGAAGATGCGGCTCAATGGCTTAGCAAAGCACCGATCGAATCCTGCATTGTGGGCGAACACAAGCGCCGCTGGCCCTGCAAAGGCTGCAGCCCCTGCGATGTTGATCGGGTAGTAATCGGTGTAGACCAAGATATTGATGCTGACGGGGAAGTCCAGAACTGACTCTACTGCCAGTGAGTGGCTCCTGCCCTCCGTGGCCGACAGTTGCCGGCCACGGAGGGTAGGAGCCGGCGTTTAGGAGGGCGGACAAAGATTGGATAGGTGCGGCCATAGATTGGGCCAGAAAGGCCGTGGCGTGGAAGGAGTTGACTTACTCAGTCATGGATTCCGTAGCGAGCCTTTGCGGCTGCTACAAGTTCAGCCGAGGAAAGGCGGCCCTTCACATATTCAGCCATTTTCGAGGACATGAAAGCGCTCATGTGAGCGCCCGCAAGATTGTTGGTGGCCTGTACATGGGCTACGCGGCAGCGGCGTTGCGCTTCTTCGTGTGTTGGCATCTTGATCACCCAAAAGGATAAGGAGACTTTAGACGGGTAGGCGCTTCAACAACAATATCTACGGTTGGCCGACACCAGCCAGAAGCAGCTGGTCAGTTGGTGACTATGAAATTAGGGGCGATTCAGTTGGTTTGGAATCCGCCTCAGCACTTCAAGGGCTATGCTGCCGGGGTCGCATGGAAACACGCGCTTCACGCCCAACGCCAGGACCAACTGGTAGAGACAACTGTAGTGGTCTACTAATGCAAAAGCTTTACGATCGGCTAGGTTTGCCAAAAACTCATTACCGGATGCATCAGGCGGTGTTGGCCGGGCTTCCGGTTACGCTGGTTGCGGATCTGGCGCATGAACTGGGGCTGCGTCGCACCCAGGTCGCAAGGTGGGTGGGAACCTCGTTTCGACACTCCGTGATGTCTGTCCGGACAGGCGAGGTGTTTTGTCGTCTAGTCGAGACCTTGGACGCCTTATTGGAACTCCATGAGGGAGATCTCGATGGCGCGCTCCGCTGGCTGACCTCACCGGTTCTGACGCTAGTCTCCGAGCGGCCGATCGATCTGCTCGTTACTGAGCCGGGCCGGAGGGCAGTACTGCAAGTGATTCACGCGATCGAGCACGGCTTGCCGGCTTAGGGGCGACCGCTCTAGGGCGAGCTTTATAGGCGTTTATAGTCAATTATGGAGTCCTATTTGGACGTCCGATTCGCTTCGCCCACTTTAGGCCGGAAGCAGGCTATGCCGACGGTGGACGACTGGATTCTAGATATTAGATTGCTCTAGGTGGTTTTAAGCTCTGCCAGCAATGGCCACCGATCATGAATCCATGCGTACTCCTCCGGCGGATCGGTGGTAACCACATACAGCCGCCGTTGTTCCCCTTCACCAATTATCAGACATTCCAACGCGTACCCCTGCGGCACGTCGAACCAGTGTGACGGCCGGTTCTTGTCACCTAGCCGGCCTTCCTTTTCCATGAAGCGCTCCACCATGCCGAAGCCACGGCGCGGCTTGTATCTATCCCAACCACCAGCCTCCACTGTGCTGAGACGCGCCCAGCCACCCTGGGGGCTGCTGCCTGGCTCCTTTTTGCGCCTGCCCCAGTGAATCCAGTCCAGTTGACCGCTTCCTTCTATTTGAACTGGAATTGCTGCTTTGGGATTTGGGAAATAGATCCTCCAAACCTTGTCCGCCTCGCGAGCTTCTACTCCTCCGCACATAACTGGCCCTCTCACATTGCCTGCCGCTGCAGGCTCGACTTCCGTCACCTTGTTCTAGACTACCGATGCAGGACGCACATTCCCTCAATCAGCAAAGGACTTGCCCCCATGGGATTTCTGACCGTCACCCGCCGCGAAGGCGAAATGATCCGCCTCACTATCGATCCCGGAGTTGATCCCGAAAAGCTCCTTCAGCAGCTGTTGCGCGACGGGATCACCATTCATGTGGGCTTTGCCGAGAGCCACAGCCGAGCTCGCATCAGCATCGATGCGCCCAAACAGATCACCATTCTCCGCGAGGAGCTTATCAACGCCTGAATACTTGAGAGGGCGCCTCCTGTCGGCGCTCTCCTGGTCTCGGTTGACCAGCTCGGCGTCTTCTCGAATACTGTATTCATATACAGTATTTTGGAAGTGCTCTGATGTCTCTTTCCATTCTTGCTCGTGGTGAGCGCCTGCGGGAACGCCTGCTTACCGATGTGGCTGACCTGCGCATAACAGGTTTCCAATCGCCTGCTGAGGACGAAAAGGAGGAGGGTCTCTCCCTCGACCGCCTGACTGGTCTAGGTGCGCCTCATATCTGGGGCGTGCAGGTGCTGGATGACACGCTGCTCGGTTTTGGCATCTTCCCGGGTGACCGGTTGATCGTGAATCGCGCGGCATGCCAGCTAGATAACCGATTTGTAGTAGTCGACTTGGGCGGTGAGGGCTATCGAGTGCGCTTGGTTGCGCGGGATTTGTTTGGCGGGCGATGGTTGAAGGCGGCGGATCCGATTGTGCCGGACGTGCAGCTGGATGGAGATCTGGTTATCGAGGTGTGGGGCGTAGTGAGCTGGGTGGTCAGCCGCGTAGCGCCATGAACACTTCCCGCCGTGTGTTCGCGCTGATCGACTGTAATTCGTTCTACTGCAGCTGCGAGCGCATTTGCCAGCCGGGTCTGAAGCGCAGGCCAGTGGTTGTGATGTCCAACAATGATGGTTGCGTAATTGCGCGCACCTCAGAGGCTAAGGCCTTAGGCATTCCCATGGGTGCGTCGTTTAAGGATGTTCGAAAGGAGCTAAGCAAACATGGCGTTATCGTGCGCTCCAGCAACTACACCCTTTATGCAGACATCAGCAATCGAGTCATGCGAGTAATGGCTGAGATGCTTCCAGGGATTGAGGTTTACTCCATTGATGAAGCATGGGGCGATATGACCGGAGTAGCCGACCCGGAGGCGCTTGGTCGTAATATCCGTGACCGCTTGGCGCAGGAGATTGGTATGCCGGTGGGAGTGGGCATCAGCACCACCAAAACGCTGGCTAAGTTAGCGAATTGGGCTGCGAAGAAATGGAAGGCAACTGGTGGCGTGCTAGACCTGACTGACCCAGTGCGTCAGGAAAAGTTACTGCGTTTGGCACCGGTATGGGAGGTATGGGGTGTAGGCCACCGTTCGGCAGCCAAGTTGGCCACTCTGAATATCTCCACGGCCTGGGATCTGGCGCAGTTCGATGCGGCAACGCTACGCAAGACCTTCGGTGTAACCATGGAGCGCACGGCTAGGGAGTTGCGTGGAGTTAGTTGTATTGGTTTCAAGCAGGGACCGCCACCGAAGCAGGCTATTTGCTCAAGCAAAATGTTTGGTAAGCGTCAAAAGGAGCTGCCGCCGATTCGTGAGGCACTCACTGCTTACGTGAGCCGGGCGGCTGAGAAGCTCCGCAGCCAGAACTCGTTGTGCAGCACGATTCAAGTCGGCCTACAGACGCAGCTGGCCGACCTCGACGGTCCGCGCTATGCCAACGCTATGACCTTAGCCCTCCCGGCACCGACCGATGACACCCGCGAGATTCTGGCGCTCGCCCAGCGTGGCCTGGAGCAAATCTTCCGGCCAGGTTATCCCTTCTCGAAATGCTCCATCTTGCTGATGGACTTGAGCCAGCGCGGTGAACTAACTGGCGACTTTTTTGAACTTGGGCCGCGTCCAGGCGCAGAGCGATTGATGGCCATAGTTGACCAGATCAATGAGAAGAACGGCCGGGGTACCCTACGCTTCGGCCGGGTGCCCAAGAAGCCGAAGTGGGCTATGCGCCGAGACATGTTAAGTCAGCGATACACCACGCGCTGGGAGGAGGTGATTTGCGTACGAGGATAGAACTAGGTCGGGCGTTGATACCTAGAAACCAAGACAGCTACGTCTTCTGAACGAACCAAATTTCAGCGTCGAAAGCGCTCTTTCAAGGGCAAAAATCGCGATGGGACTTTTGCAGCAGCTTCGGCCCGAAGCTGCCACTCGCAAATGACTCAACCCGGCAAGAAGCAGTCTTTTCCGACTTACGATCTCGACTAGAGGCCTGACCTTGGCCTAAGGTCGACAGCGTCAGAGCGAGCAAGAAACTGGAGCGCGAAAATGGATACCAAACTAGCGACGATCGAAGATTGGGACGGCGATGGCGCAATCCGTAT
This sequence comes from Pseudomonas sp. 9AZ, assembly GCF_902506525.1. Classification (NCBI taxonomy): domain Bacteria; kingdom Pseudomonadati; phylum Pseudomonadota; class Gammaproteobacteria; order Pseudomonadales; family Pseudomonadaceae; genus Pseudomonas; species Pseudomonas sp. 9AZ. Next base: position 1,148,747 of record NZ_LR733840.1, on the reverse strand, counting down.
TCCTGATGAAGTTCTCCAGGAACTAGGTGTCGACGTAGGCGACACTCTCTATTTGATCGAGGAGTATGTCGGCACTGTTCGGTGCCTTATTCTCAGTAAGACACCTCGGGTTCCGGATCGTACAGATGAGCTGGCCGAGCACTGGAATCGGATTGGCGATGACTAATGCACGGCGCATGAGTGATGTGCAGATAGCATACGAGTTAAACAGCCCCGCCAAGCGCGGCTTTTGAGACAACTGCCGCCCAGGAGCAGTCGTTGGGATGCAACTAAACTGGGGCGCTCATTGAGCGCTATTAGATAATAGAACCCACTGCATCAGGCGCTGCGTGAAGTGACCTCTTAAGGTCAACAATCAAGAACGCCACCGCGACCTCTCGCTCTCGCCGATCGACGCGATAGGTCGCGAGGTATGGGGCGCAAAGCCCCGGATTATCAACTCGTCCCCTTCCAGAACGTAGCGCGGAGCATGGGCCGAGTGCTCGAATTTCAGGACGTAGCTGCCATGAGTTTTTTCCAAGTATAAGTTTCTGAACACCGGATCAGGTCTTCTTTTGAAGCTGTGAAACCGGCTGCTCCAACATCGATTGCGTTAGCCCGTGCATATCCGCATTGGCTTGCCAGATCAAAAACCGGCGATACATATCTCGAGCAGCAGCTGACAGCTTCTGATTTTTCTCTGTCAGTTTCTCAATGCGCTCGTTGGCTGCCTGAATATCGCTAATCCAGCCCGGCTTCAGCTTCTGAGCCTTCAATCCCGCCTTGGCATTCTTCATTGCTAAATCCACGGCAGGTAGATTCATCAGGGACTGGCGAGCACGACTGATACCCAGTTTTTCTTTGCAGGCCTCAACGAGCAAAGGCCAGGTCAGCTTCGGCTCTGACCATTCCTCAATTAGCTTAATGATGCGTTTCTCATCCTTTGGCGTTAAATGCCCCATCGTTAACCCTCAATCTCATCCAGCAAGGCCAAGACGTCATCCAACGATGGCAACGCCTCTTGCGCCTGGTTATCTTCAACGAATTTGACTTCGATCAGCCCCGACATTGCGGCGGCGTTCTTGGTCAGCGTCCAACCGTTATCGGCGTTCCACACGATGGTACCGTTTTCGAGTTCGGGGTTTTCCAGCGTATGGATGAGCGCCTCGCACTTAAAGAGCTTCTCACCCAGTTTTTTGGCCGACTCCGATGCCCCGAACACACCCCGAGACTGGGCATCCATGGCTTTATCTAGGCGGCGTTTAAGGTCGTCACGTTCTTCCATGAGGTTGCCCAGCTTCACGTCATCGCCTTTGACGCAACCGAGTCGACCGCAGTCCAAACAGGCACCCATTTTCGGGCAGGGCTCGGAAGCAAAGTTGTGCACACAAACGCCGTAAGGGGTTAGATGGATAATGCGGTCCTGCTCACCCTCGCGCAGTTCCCTCACCTCAATCAGGTTCAGCGGCTGATTGGTTTTGACCTTTTCCAGACGCTGAGCAGCGGTGCTGTGCTTCGTTTGTGGGTGGTAATCCGCAACCCTTTGGGTGCGTTCCTCGACTGTTTCATGGTTGTAGACCGACCCCAACGTCGTGCGCCCGGAGAAGGCGTCAATCAGGAGCTGCGACAGGCCCGCCCGGTGCATCTGCGTGTTCAATTCGTGCCGAAACGCATGCGTGTTGACCGTGACGCCGGGGTAGCCATAGCGCTCGAACAGGCTTTTCCTTGTCGGCTGTTTCGAACCACCTAATTGCACAGTCATTCGGCTAGAGTTCACCGCGATCTCCACGCCAAACCCGTGTGTCACAGTAATGCCACCTGCGTCTTCAGCCAGCGCTCCCGTGCGCACTGTGAACAACGCATTACGGTACTTCACCCGAGCTTTGCCCTCCGTATACGGCGTGGTGTATGGAAAATCCTTTGGAAGATACTTCTCCCGCAACAGCACATTGAGCTTGCGCAGCGTGATCACAAACCGGTCGTCATATTCAAAGCTCTGGATTCCAAGCTTGCCCTTGACGAAGATCTTCTTCCCTGCGCTGGCATCCCACCCGTCTCGGATCTCGGCCATTAGGGCTCGGGCGGCGGGGCTGAGCGCCTCTCGCTTCTCCATGCCTTTCAGCAACGAACGATTAAATGCTTTTCGCGGGCCGCAGGTCTCACCAGCGCTGATTTTCAGCGCGGCACAGGCTTCGGTGTACGTGAGCGGTTCATCAGGCCCCTTGGGTGGCAGTCCTTCATGGGGCGGAAACTCATCGGGATGGTCCTCCAGCCAGGCGGCGTAAGCCCGCGCCTCATCGGTGATCGGTTTCAGTAACGTGATGGCCCGCTCGACGACCGGCTCCATCTCAGGCGTAATGACGGGCTTCAGTATTACCTGGTTTTTCTTTTCCGCGTACCAGCGCAAGAACATGCGCTGGTTGCCTTGGGTGTCCTCTTTGAATACTAGGAAATCCAATTCAACATCCGCCAATTCACCCACGCGACTGGGTGCACTCAGCAGCAGCGCACAGGCGGATGTCACAACGATATCGAGGGGGCGGGTCAATTCGTTATTGAACACTTCCCCGAGGGCCTTGATCGCTTCAGGGTTGGGCAGCTTATGTTCCCGATCCGCTTTTTGCTGCTTGAGCGTGCCACTCAGCCTCCGCCTCAGCGGAGAGGTCCACCGGAAATCCGACTTGAACAGTTTTTTGGCCCGCATCAATGTGATGACGGCCTCAAGTGCCTTACCGTATTTGTATGCGGTATCGCCTTTTGTCCAGTGACGGTTCATGTGGTCGCACGCTTTAGTACAGACAGCGGCGGACACCCGCGTCACATCCCGCGTGCCGGTCAACTCGAACAGGGCGGCTTCCAGCGCCTTCAGGGGGGACAGCCAATCACCGATATTCTTTTTTTGCAAATACACCCTTCGGTACACCACTATTGCTTTGGCATACTCCGTGAATGGTACCTGCATCGCCTTTGGGGCGGTTTTGGTCGATCCGAGCTCCGTGAAGCTACAGGATTGGACGCCATGCGAGTGCCAACTGTCGTCTTCCCAGCGAATACTCGCGTGCACTCGATTGGGAATGCCTTTGGGCAGGGTCTGTTTTGCCCATTCGATAAACGCCGCGAGCTGAGCCTCCGCAGCCAGTTGGCTCCTGGGCTTAAAATCGACAATGTTTTTCGTCGGTTCAGAATCAAACCCTTCGGTCATTCTTCTGTCCTCCCAGCGCCCGATGATCGGCGCATGGCCTCACAATCTATAATCACCTTGCGGCAGGCCAGAATGGCCCGATCCCAGAGCACACCGGTGGTTTTGTCCGTGGCAATGGTTTGCTCCCGACGACGTTCCAATCGCTCAAGGACCGAACTGTGATCCGCGTCCAGAAGTGGCTGAAACTTTCCGCAGGCGTAACAGGTAAACGGCGCATCGAGATGGCAGGCGGCATCGGCACCACACACCGCCAGATTCTCGATTAGTCGATCCGCTAGTTCCCCGTTTTTCGCTGAGGTGCGATCTGTGACGATGATCCCGGTGAACGCATTCACAACCAAGGCCAGATGGTCGGTCATCTTCGCGTCGATCAACGCCAGCAACTCTGCCGACACCTGTCGGTACTTTCGCACTGTCTGAGTACCCTTGTGCATTAATGCGCGGGCCATCGCCCACTCACTCATCCCCGCATTGGACAGGTCCGTGCCGAGGGTGTGCCTGAACCGGTGACTCCGCGTCACAATCAGCGGCTGATGGGTGCGAGGCGAAATCGGAAAGTCCTCCATCCGCTCAATGCGCTCAAGCCAAGCATTGATCGTGCTTTTTCCGGCATGAAAGATCGCCTGCGGCGCGTCTTCGAGGCCTTTTTGGAGGGGGCTATCGAGCAAAACAGGGGGATAAACCCGCTCCCTAACTCCTGCTTCATCATCCAGCTTCCGACGAAAGAGGGGCACATTCTGAATGGCTGCATTCCAATCGGTACCGTCTGGATACGTTTGCCAGAGTTGCGCCAGGACCATTGCCTTGTAGGCCTGCACCACGCTGTAGAGGTCATCATCCAGGCTGAATGTTTCGAACTTTACTCGCCAACCTCCCTCGTCCCATTTTTGCTTTGCCCAGGGCATCCTGACCTTGCAGCCCTGATCGCTCTTCGTGAAATCACCAAAAACCAGCGCTCGCGCCTGAGTGCCTCGCGGCCCATAAATCATCAACAAGCGCAGGTAAAGGTACTGCTCGGGATCTAACTGGCCGTGACAAAACTGCTCATGTATCCATTGGTACAGGCCGTCCTGTTCCACCTGCGTGAACGGGCCTTGTTCGGGGTCCAGGCTGAGGATCACATCGTGGCTGGATTTCTTGTTCCTAGGCAGTGCCTGGTAGGCATCGATAAGGGGTTGCGACGGGCGCTGTTCGAGGGATTCGCAGTCGTGCCAAAACGCCATGAAAGAGGCAATGACACTAAACTCAGCATGGTTAAAGCGCTCCCGCAGATCGATCAGGTGATTCTCGTTGAGCGGGTCAAGCCCGGCTTGTGCAGCCCGCGACAACACAGAGGTGGCCACAAGAACCGTGCCCGCTGACACATCGGCCATTCGGTACGCCAGGGCGGCGTGCAACCAGGGCTGCCAATCCGGCGAGACACAGGTAATAGCCGCTTCCCAGTTGACTGAACGACCATTCGATTTATCCGGTCTCCACATGGGGTGGGTAGGTGTGAACACTTCTCCGCACTTGGCCAAGCGAGGCGTGTTCAGCCATGCATCGAGGCTATCCTTCGTGGGTGCCTGAAGTGCTTCGACGGCGATTTTCACTCTGAGCCTCCTTGTGTCGCCTCGGCGTTCTGACGGATGGCCTTAAACCGCTCGGCCCGTTTCTGTATCGCTTTGTCTGCCTCTTCCTTCCAGAATTTCGCGCCGTAGCGGCCGGGCATGTCCGAATCGGGACTCCAGCCAAACATGTATGTCAGGGTCTTTTGAACTTGCGTGGTGCGATCCTCCGGCGTGAACGCTGCCAGTTCCTCACGCATGCTTTCCAGCATCGTGTAGACCGCGTCATGCCTCAGAATATGCGGGTGCACATGAGCCAGTTCCGGTGCTATTTCTCGGACCCTGGACAGAACGCCATCCACTGCCTTGATGGTCAGAGGTCCGCCCTCATTTCGCTTGTGCGCCACCAGCAAAAACGGATGCCTTCTCGCTTGAGATGCGCCGCTACGGGGCTTTCTGTTGCGATATTTCGATTCGTACTCAGTGATCGCGTCATACAGGTCATCGGTCATCACCATCATGCGCTCGTGGGTTTTGAATTGCGGGGCCATGGTTCGTGGATCGAGGCTCTCATCCTCCAGGTTGACCACCGCTAGTTGACGACTGTGCCAGTGAATATCGCTGGTCTTGATCAGCAGCATCTCGGAGCGGCGCAGACCCATGTCGAGACCCAGCAGCAAAATGATGTAGTTACGCAGCCTGATGGCTTCATCTGAAAAGGGGTTCTCGGCGCTATCCGGATACATGATTTCCAGCAATCGAGTTCGCTCCTGGCTGGTAAGCCCTTTCATTTCGTCCAATCGCGTTTCTTTCCACGCAGGGCGGGCCGCATCGATCTTGCGTTTGATGCGCTCCTTCAGGTCGTCAACCGCCTTATATCGTGTTGAGTGATCACCCAACTTGTCATAGAGGAAGGCCAGATAGTCGCGTACCGCCTCGATTCGCTGCTGCGCATGGATTTTGCCAACGGATTTGTAGGCAGTCGGATGCAAACGCATCCCCGCATACTTCTTGGCCAAGGTTTCCTTACTAAACCCCGCGTCCGACACAAATCTGGAAAGCTCGCTGTCTGTCAGGTATTTGCTGGCAGGGCGCTGTTCGATTCGAGAAATCAGATCAATAGAGGAAAAAGCCAGAAACTGCTCAAGCACAACCAGATGCTCAAGGTACTTCTTTGTTGTTTCCAGTGCTCTGCCCGAGTGCTCCATGGTCATGTAGAGGTTGGGGTAGTAAACCGGGATGTAGTCTTGCACCAGCAGCTTTCTACGAGCACCATTCACCACCTGCTCTATGACCTGGAAACCCATATTGCTCCCTCATAAAAAATAACTTTTCTAAGTATAGTCAGGAACAAGTTAAGGTCAGCGCAAAACCTAACGTTTTGCTTTTCCGAATTTAAGCGCTCGTCGCAACCATCAAAGCACTGAAAAAACTGGATTAAAGGCGAATCAAACCATGTCCAAAGGTGACAAATCAGGCAAAACAGGCTCTTACGTATACACCATGCATCGGCTCGGCAAAGTCGTACCGCCGAAGCGGGAAATCCTCAAGAACATCTCCCTGTCGTTCTTCCCTGGCGCGAAGATCGGCGTACTCGGCCTCAACGGCTCGGGTAAATCCACCCTGCTGAAAATCATGGCGGGTGTCGACACCGAGTTCGACGGCGAAGCCCGTCCGATGCCGGAGCTGAATATCGGCTACCTGCCGCAGGAGCCGCAGCTCGACCCGAGCAAGACTGTGCGCGAAGTGGTTGAAGAGGCCGTGAGCCAGATCAAGGACGCCCAGGCGCGTCTGGATCAGGTCTACGCCGCGTACGCCGAGCCGGATGCCGACTTCGACAAGCTGGCCGCCGAACAGGCCAAGCTCGAAGCCATTCTGCAGACCAGCGACGGCCACAACCTCGAGCGTCAGCTGGAAGTTGCGGCGGATGCCCTGCGTCTGCCGGCCTGGGACGCCAAGGTTGAACACCTGTCCGGTGGTGAGAAGCGCCGCGTGGCCCTGTGCCGTCTGCTGCTCTCAGCCCCGGACATGCTGCTGCTGGATGAGCCAACCAACCACCTGGACGCCGACTCGGTGGCCTGGCTGGAGCACTTCCTCCACGACTTCCCGGGCACTGTGGTCGCGATCACGCACGACCGTTACTTCCTGGATAACGTCGCCGGCTGGATTCTCGAACTCGACCGCGGCGCCGGTATCCCTTACGAAGGCAACTATTCGGGTTGGCTGGAAGCCAAGTCGGATCGTCTGGCCCAGGAGTCCAAGCAGCAGTCAGCCCATGAAAAGGCCATGAAGGAAGAACTGGAGTGGGTGCGCAAAGGCGCCAAAGCCCGTCAGTCCAAGTCCAAGGCACGTCTGCAGCGTTTCGAAGAAATGCAGTCGCAGGAATTCCAGAAGCGTAGCGAGACCAACGAGATCTACATCCCGGTTGGCCCGCGTCTGGGCGACAAGGTCATCGACTTCGTTAACGTCAGCAAAGGCTACGGCGACCGCGCGCTGATCGACAACCTGTCGTTCAGCATGCCCAAGGGCGCCATCGTCGGCGTGATCGGCGGTAACGGTGCCGGTAAATCGACCCTGTTCCGCATGCTGATGGGCAAGGAACAGCCGGACTCGGGCAGCATCGAGATCGGTGAAACCGTGCAGCTGGCCTGCGTGGACCAGAGCCGTGACGACCTCGACGGCAGCAAAACCGTGTGGGAAGCCGTGTCTGGTGGTTCCGACATGATCAAGATCGGCAACTATGAAGTGCCGTCGCGCACCTATGTCGGGCGCTTCAACTTCAAGGGTGGCGACCAGCAGAAGTTCGTCAAGGACCTCTCCGGTGGTGAGCGCGGCCGTTTGCACCTGGCGTTGACCCTGAAAGAGGGCGCCAACGTGCTGCTGCTGGACGAACCGTCCAACGACCTCGACGTGGAAACCCTGCGTTCGCTGGAAGAAGCGCTGCTCGACTTCCCGGGCGCCGCCATTGTGATCTCTCACGATCGCTGGTTCCTGGATCGCGTGGCGACCCACATCCTGGCGTATGAAGATGACTCGCATATCGAGTTCTTTGAGGGCAACTACACCGAGTACGAAGCGGATCGTAAAAAACGCCTGGGCGACGCAGCTGCGCAGCCGCACCGCGTGCGTTACAAGAAGCTGGCGCAGTAAGCTAGGTTGCAATAAAAAAAACGGGGCCGAAAGGCTCCGTTTTTGTTTGCCGGTTCCGCGTGCAATGCGCGAGCAAGTACTGATCTGTGACAGTGTTTGGCGCCAGCACGGGAGCACACTGAATGCAGTGCTCCTGAGGACTGCCTACATGCCTGCTTTCGACCCCCATATCGCCCTGTACACCTTGGTAAACGAATACAGCGCTCGCGCCAATGCGATCCGCCAGGATCTGGCGCGTCTGCATTCGGCAGGTTTTGCCGAGCAAGCGCAGCAGCGGCAAAACGATGACGTGCTGCAGGCGCTGCTGGCCGAAGCCGAGACTGGGTTGCGCCAAGTCGGCCTCGCCAAGCTGCGCCTGGCCGAGGGGCGCTACGGCTTGTGCTTGCGCTGCGGTGAGGCCATCAGTGCGGCGCGGTTAGAGGTGATGCCCGCAGCAGAGTGTTGTCTGGCCTGTGCCGATGCGCGCGAACGTTGAATGCGCTTCTGCATCGGCGGGCAGCAATCCCGCCGCGAAGTTGCGTTTGCGCCGGCTAGTCGATGCTACGACCGGCAGCGTGATGGCGTACGGTTAGTCGCGCTCTGCTCAGCGCGGGTGCTCTGGTGTGGCACTTGGCGAGATTTGCCGAGCCAGGACGCGCCTTTTGGCTTGTGGATGCGGGCCGATGCGGCCATGATTTCCACCAGGCCCCCGTCCAAGGATTTCCAATGCCAGACTCCGTCGCAGCCCATTTGCGGTTGGCACCTGAAGCACTTACCCGTCCCTTCTCCCCTGAGCAGTTCAACTTCACCAATACCGAAGACCTGGAGCCCTTCCGCGGCGTATTGGGCCAGGAGCGCGCCGTCGAGGCGCTGCAGTTCGGCGTGGCGATGCCGCGCCCCGGTTATAACGTGTTTGTCATGGGCGAGCCCGGTACCGGGCGTTTCTCCTTCGTCAAACGCTACCTCAAGGCTGAAGCCAAGCGCCTGGAAACCCCGGCTGACCGCGTGTACGTCAACCATTTCGATGAGCCGCGCGAGCCGCGCGCGCTGGAGCTGCCGTCTGGCACTGCCGGTGAGTTTCTTGCCGATATCAATGGCCTGATCGACAACCTGCTGGCGACCTTCCCGGCGGTGTTCGAGCACCCCTCGTTCCAGCAAAAGAAGAACGCCATCGACCGCGCCTTTAATAAGCGCTACGACCAGGCGCTGGATGTGATCGAGCGTCTGTCGCTGGAAAAGAACGTCGCTCTGTATCGCGACAGCAGCAATATCGCCTTTACCCCGATGCTTGAAGGCAAGGCGTTGGATGAGGCCGAGTTTGCTCAGTTACCGGAAGCCGATCGCGAGCGCTTCCACGCTGATATCGCCACTCTGGAAGAGCGCCTCAACGAGGAGCTGGCCAGCCTGCCGCAGTGGAAACGTGAGTCGAGCAACCTGCTGCGTCAGCTCAATGAAGAAACCATCACCATTGCCCTGCAACCGTTGCTTGCGCCGCTGTCGGAGAAGTACGCCGAGAACGCCGGCGTCTGCGCCTACCTGCAGGCGGTACAGGTCAATCTGCTGAAAACTGTGGTTGAGCAGCTGGTCGAGGTCGACAAGATTGATGCTCAGACCCGCAAACTGCTCGAAGAGCAGTACTGCCCAAGCTTAGTAGTCGGCCATCACGCCCAAGGCGGCGCACCGGTGGTGTTCGAGCCGCATCCGACTTACGACAACCTGTTTGGCCGGATCGAATACAACACCGATCAGGGCGCGCTCTACACTAGCTACCGCCAGCTGCGTCCCGGTGCGTTGCACCGCGCCAACGGCGGCTTTCTGATTCTTGAAGCAGAAAAGATGCTCGGCGAGCCGTTTGTCTGGGATGCACTCAAGCGCGCCCTGCAATCGCGTCAGCTGAAGATGGAGTCGCCGCTCGGTGACCTCGGCCGTATCGCCACTGTGACCCTGACCCCGCAAATGATTCCGCTGCACCTCAAGGTGGTGATCATCGGCTCGCGTCAGCTGTATTACACGCTGCAGGACCTTGATCCGGACTTCCAGGAGATGTTTCGCGTCCTGGTCGATTTTGACGAAGACATCCCGCTGGCCGATGACAGCCTGGAGCAGTTCGCCCAGCTGATGAAAACCCGCACTTCTGAAGAGGGTATGGCGCCGCTGAGCGCTGCTGCTGTGGCACGGGTGGCAACCTACAGCGCGCGGCTGGCCGAGCACCAGGGGCGTTTGTCGGCGCGTATTGGCGATCTGTTCCAGCTTGTCAGCGAGGCTGACTTTATCCGCAGCCTGGCGGGTGATGAGGTGACCGACGCCGGGCATATCGAGCGCGCACTCAAGGCCAAGGCCACCCGCACCGGCCGCGTTTCGGCGCGGATCATCGACGACATGCTGGCCGGGATCATCCTGATCGACACCGCTGGTGCCGCCGTGGGCAAGTGCAACGGTCTGACCGTGCTGGAAGTCGGTGATTCGGCCTTCGGTGTGCCTGCGCGGATTTCTGCCACGGTCTATCCCGGTGGCAGCGGCATCGTCGACATCGAGCGTGAGGTCAACCTCGGCCAGCCGATCCACTCCAAGGGTGTGATGATTCTGACTGGCTATCTGGGTAGCCGTTATGCCCAGGAATTCCCTCTGGAAATCTCTGCGAGCATCGCCCTGGAACAGTCCTACGGCTATGTCGACGGTGACAGCGCATCCCTCGGTGAGGTCTGCACGCTGATCTCGGCGTTGTCGCGCACGCCGCTCAAGCAGTGCTTCGCCATTACCGGCTCGATCAACCAGTTCGGTGAAGTGCAGGCGGTGGGTGGGGTCAACGAGAAGATCGAAGGCTTCTTCCGCCTCTGCGAGGCCCGCGGCCTTACGGGCGAGCAGGGCGCGATCATCCCGCACTCCAATGTCACCACCCTGATGCTTGATGAGCGGGTGCTGCAGGCGGTACGTGCCGGGCAGTTCCATATCTATGCCGTGCGTCAGGTCGATGAGGCGCTGAGTCTGCTGGTCGGCGCAGATGCCGGCTCACCGAATGAGCAGGGCCAGTTCCCAGCGGGCAGCGTCAATGCGCGGGTGGTTGAACGTCTGCGTGATATCGCCGCCATGGGCATGGAAGAGGACGACAAAGAGGAGCCGAAGAAGGAAGAGCCGGCTGCTGCGGCCAAGGAGAAGAAGCCTCGGGCGAAAAAGCCGGCGGCTGAATGACCGCCCGGCTGCGACAATTCGCCCGGTGGCTGGTCAGTCACTGAGCGAATTGCGCCGCCGGCCCGCGCGCCTGGCTCAGGCCGGCTTTTCCTCACTTCATCCACACAGTTATCCACAGCAAGCGGGGATAACTGTTGGCTTCCCAGTGGCGCTCGCTCGGGTGTAGGCTGAAGACCTGCTCCCGAGAGGGTCGTCGCCATGGTGCGCAGCCTCAATCTCACCCGTCACTGCTTGGGCCTGGACACCCGTATTGAATGCGTGGTGTTGCCGCTGGCCGGTAACAACGGCCTTTGGACGCTGATTTGTGCGGCAGGCATGGCTGGGGCGCAGCCTTCCACGATTAAGGCACAAGGCCCATTCCACGGGGCTTTTGCTGCTGAAAGCATCCTTGTCGATATCGCTGAAAACCTGCAGGGCATGGGCTATGAGCAAGCCGCTGATGTGCCGATCTGGCGCCTGCATATCCAGGCGGAGTTGCGTCGCCTAAACGGTGATCGTGGCCATCCACTGCGCGACTGCCAGCGCCATCCAGACACCTGAGCAGGCGTCTGGCGAGTTTCTGACCAGCCTCCTGGAAGCCGCTGTCGTGCAAGCGTGCAGTCATTCATCCTGAGCCTGCCCACAAGGTTATCCACAGTTGTCGGGGATAACTGCAACGAGCCTTGATTGCCACACGCCAGGGTTGTCTGGGCGGGGGCGCTGGGTATACTCGCCGGCAGTCTTGAACCCTGAGTGAGTCCTTATGGAACGCATTATCGAAAATGCCATGTATGCCTCGCGTTGGCTGCTGGCGCCCATCTATTTCGGCCTGTCGCTGGCCCTGTTGGCGCTGGCGTTGAAGTTCTTTCAGGAAGTTTTTCACATCCTGCCCAACGTCTTTGCCATGGCTGAAGCAGACCTGATTCTGGTGCTGTTGTCGCTGATCGATATGGCGCTGGTGGGCGGTCTGCTGGTGATGGTGATGATCTCCGGTTACGAGAACTTCGTTTCCCAATTGGATATCAAGGAAGGCACCGAGAAGCTCAGCTGGTTGGGCAAGATGGATTCCAGCTCGCTGAAGATGAAAGTGGCGGCTTCCATTGTGGCGATCTCCTCCATTCATCTGCTCAAAGTGTTCATGAATGCGCAGAACATCCCCGATACCAAGCTGATGTGGTACGTGATCATCCATATGGCCTTTGTGCTCTCGGCGTTTGCCATGGGCTACCTGGACAAGCTCACCAAGCACGATCACTGATCGTCTGCCGCTGGACCTGCCGCCCGGCCGTTGCAAAACGGACGGGCGGTTTGCTTTGTGCCTTGTGCTTTTGCTGTGTTGTACAAGAATTGTATTTGTATAGATTTTTGTATAGCTTTGCTTGCCCGAGGACGTAGCCATGAATCTTCAAGAGCTGTCACAGCATGCCCATTCCGGAAATATCGACGCCCTCAACCTGATCTCGATTGAGGGCGGCATCTACTTGTTGGAAGCGCACATGGATGGTCGGGTCCATCCACTCAACGATGGCCAAGGCAAAACCTTGCACCTGCGCTCTGTTGAGCATGCGCGCGACCTGCTGCACGACTTACCGCGTATCCCGTTCCACCTGGTGCACGCTGTGGTGCATGACGAGATGTGCGGCATGCAGGACGGCACCCAGGACACCCTGCGCGTACCGATTTCCTTCAATTCGTCCTGGTAATGCCTTGAACCCCACAACCCCGCTGCTTGCTCGCCCGCTGGCTGTTATCGATGTGCAAATCACCGGCATGCATCCTGACAAGGACTACATCTGGGAGATTGCTGTGTTGCAGGTCGAGGCGGGTTCGGTGGTGGCGCGCCACTCCTGGTTGTTAAAGCCCGCATGTGCGCTGCCCCGCACTGTTTCGAGGCTGTCAGGTGTGTTACCGGCAGAGTTGGACGAGCAGCCTGTGTTTGCCGAGATTGCTGGCGAGCTGTCCCGGTTGCTGGAAGGGCGGGTGGTGGTCGGGCACAACCTGCGTGTGGCGCATGCATTTTTGCGGCGGGCCTTCACTCTCGCAGGCCTGTCGGTGCGTTACCGGCAGTTGTGCACCGTGCGGCTCGCGCGTGCCGCCTGGCCGGATTTACCGGATTACAGTCTGGAGGCGCTGTGTGAGCGTCAACAGATCCGGCGTTTCTTCCGTCATCGCGCACTACCGGACGCCGATGCCGTTTGGCAGTTGCTCTCCAGTTTGCAATCGCAGGTGCCCGCTGAGCTACTGGACGTTCAAGTGCAACGCCAACTACGCAAAGCGGCAGTCCCTCGGTTCCTCAGTGCTGAGCGATTGCAAGCGCTGCCTGCGCGGCCGGGTGTTTACTACTTTTATGGCGACAACCAGGCGCTGCTGTACATCGGTAAGAGCCTTAATGTGCGCCAGCGTGTGCAGTCGCATTTCCAGAATGATCACCACAGCCGTCGAAGCCTGCAGGTGGCTCAGCAGATCCGTGAGGTGCGCGTGCAGCCTACGGCCGGCGAGCTGGGTGCGCTGTTGCTGGAGGCTGCGGAGGTCAAGCGGCTTTTGCCGTTGTATAACCGGCAACTGCGGCGCCAGCGTGAACTGCTGACGTGGAGCCTTAGCCAGTCTCCGGGCGGTTGGCAGCTGGCATTGCAGACTGTCGACGCCCATGCACCGATTGACAGCAGTGTCGGTTTATTCCGCTCACGGCGTCAGGCTCAGGACTGGCTGCGCAGCCAGGCGCGCAAGCATCAGTTGTGTTTACGCCTGATCGGTCTGGAAGCGGGCATGGGCGCGTGCTTTGCCACTCAACTGAGCGGCTGTCAGGGCGCCTGCTGCGGGCAAGAGCCTCGTGCTGCGCATGATGCCCGGCTGCTGGCCGCCTGCGAACAGCTGCGTACGGTGGCATGGCCCTGGCCGGGGACTGTCGCGCTGGTTGAGCGTGATCCTGAACATGGGCTCTCGCAGTGGCATGTGTTGGATCAGTGGCGCTACCTGGCCACGGTCGATGACCCGGCCTTGCTTCATTCCGTCAGTCAGCAGCCATCCCAGGCATTCAGTTTGGATGCCTACCACATCGTGCTGAGCCATTTACGGCGCTGCCCAAACACCGAGGTTGTTGTGTTATGACCACTCGCCGGCTCGCCCTGATACTGGGTGATCAGCTGTCTTTCGATCTGCCCAGTCTGCAGGCTCTGGACCCGCAGCAGGATGCGGTTTTGCTCGCAGAGGTGGCCGCCGAAACGGACTATGTGCCGCACCACCCGCAGAAAATTGCGCTGATCTTCAGTGCCATGCGTCACTTTGCCGAGGCATTGCGCGAGCGCGGTTGGCGCGTGCAGTACGTAGCACTGGACGACCCGGACAACAGCGGCTCGCTGCCGGGAGAGTTGCTGCGCTGGGCCGCGCAGTTGCAGGCGACTGAAGTGCATGTCACCGAGTGTGGTGAGTGGCGGCTGGAAGATCAGTTGAAGCGCAGCGGCGTGCCGATCACCTGGCATGCCGACAGCCGCTTTATCTGTGGTCGTGACGAGTTTGTACAGTGGGCCGAGGGGCGCAAACAGCTGCGTATGGAGTTTTTCTACCGCGAGATGCGCCGCAAGACCGGTTTGCTGCTCAATGGTGACGGTACCCCGGTGGGCGGTGCGTGGAACTTTGACGCGGAAAACCGTAAGGCACTGCCCAAGCAGATCAAGGCGCCGATGACGGCACGCTTCCCGGCGGACACCATAACTCAGGAGGTGCTGGTGCTGGTTGCCGAGCGCTTCAGTCATCACTACGGCAGTCTGGCGGCTTTCGATTACCCGGTGACCCATGTCGAGGCCGACGCGCTGTGGCAGCATTTTCTCGATTTCGCCCTACCGGCTTTTGGCGATTACCAGGACGCCATGGCAGTCGGTGAGCCGTTTCTGTTCCATGCGCGGATCAGCGCGGCGCTGAATATTGGTCTGCTGGATGTAAGAAGGCTGTGTGCTGATGTCGAGGCAGCCTACTGGCGTGGCCAGGTGCCGCTGAACGCTGCCGAGGGCTTTATCCGGCAGTTGATTGGTTGGCGCGAATACGTGCGCGGCATCTACTGGATGCACATGCCGGAGTATGCCGAGCGCAATGCCTTCGGCAACACTCGGCCGTTACCGGAGTTCTACTGGACCGGCAAGACCCGCATGAAATGCATGAGTCAGGCCATCGGCCAAACGCTGGAGCATGCCTATGCCCACCACATCCAGCGGCTGATGGTCACCGGCAACTTCGCCCTGCTGGCCGGTATCCAGCCCGGCCAGGTTTGCGACTGGTACTTGGCGGTGTACATGGATGCCTTCGATTGGGTCGAGCTGCCCAACACCCTGGGCATGGTCATGCACGCCGATGGCGGCTACCTGGGCTCCAAGCCCTATTGCGCCAGTGGTCAGTACATCAAACGGATGTCCAACTACTGCGGCGACTGCGCCTACAAGGTCACGGAAAGCGTGGGTGAGCAGGCTTGCCCGTTCAATGCGCTGTACTGGCATTTCCTCATGCGCCACCGCGAGAAGCTTTCGGGTAACCATCGGTTGGGCATGATCTACCGTGGCCTGGATAAGATGACTGAGGCCAAACAACAAGGCCTGTGGGCACGCGGCGAGCAGTTGCTGGCGCGGCTGGATGCCGGCGAGGTGCTGTGAAAAAGGCCGAATTGCCGGTCAAAACCTGTGCGGTGTGTGGTCTGCCCTTCACCTGGCGCAAGAAGTGGGCGCGCTGCTGGGATGAGGTGAAGTACTGCTCCGAGCGCTGTCGGCGTCATCGTCAGGGCGCTGCCGGCGGGTAGGGCGGCCAGGCGGTTTGTGCTAGGCTGGCCGACCTTTTTTAGCCCTAGCGGAGCCGTGCTATGTCCGAACTCAATCTCTCGACTGACGAAACCCGCGTCAGCTACGGCATTGGCCGTCAGCTGGGTGGTCAGCTGCGCGACAACCCGCCGCCGGGTGCCAGCCTGGACGCCATCATCGCCGGTATCACCGATGCCTTCTCCGGCCAGCCAAGCCGTGTCAGCGAAGCAGAACTGACCGCTAGCTTCAAAGTCATCCGTGACATCATGCAAGCCGAAGCGGCTGCCAAGGCCGAAGCGGCGGCCGGTGCGGGTCTGGCGTTCCTCGCTGAAAATGCCAAGCGTGACGGCATCACCGTTCTGGCTTCTGGCCTGCAGTACGAAGTGCTGACCGCCGGCGAAGGTGCCAAGCCTTCTCGCGAAGATACAGTGCGCACGCACTACCACGGCACCCTGATCGACGGCACTGTATTCGACAGCTCCTACGATCGTGGTCAGCCTGCCGAGTTTCCGGTTGGCGGCGTGATAGCCGGCTGGACCGAAGCGCTGCAGCTGATGAATGCCGGCAGCAAATGGCGCCTGTACGTGCCGAGCGAGCTGGCTTACGGCGAGCAAGGCGTGGGCAGCATCCCGCCGCACAGCGTGCTGGTGTTTGATGTGGAGCTGCTGGACGTTCTCTAACGTTTCAGGCGCTTTCCTTCGCCGGCATGGCCCGCTCCTACGAGGTTCCAGCAAGTCTGGTGTAGGAGCGGGCCATGCCCGCGATGCGTTTAAGCCCAGATACTCAAGGGCGCAATGCCCGGGCGTAGCAGTAGAGAAACAAATTACGCACCAATTCCTTAAGCACCAGCGGCTCACTGGAGTTCAGCTCGTGCAGATCCAGATCGCCCTGATCACGCAGCTCATCCAGGGCATCTTCCTTAAGCAGGGCGCAAACCTCGCCGGTATTGCGATTGAGAATGCGTAGATACGGCTGCGGGCGGTCCAGCCAGGCATCGATCAGATAGGTCATGACTCATCTCCCTTTCAAGTGGTTGGATGAGAATAATTCTTATTATGTTTATAGCAAGGATTAATTGCTGCCTTTCGTCGCGCGGTGTGATTGCTGTGCATCGCAGGTAATAAAAAACCCGCCATATGGGCGGGCTTTTGTCTGTCCTGGGAAACTTTAGTGCGTGCGGGCTACGGCAAAGCGGCTGAGTTCGATCAGTGCGTCGCGGTATTCGCTGGCGGGCAGCGCATCCAGGCAAGTGATGGCGCGCTCGGCGAAGTCACGCGCTTGCTGTGCGGTGTAGTCCAGTGCCCCAGCCGCTTCTACGGCATTACGGATGCTTTCCAGGTCTTCGATGCCGCCTTTCTGGATCGCCTGGCGTACCAGTGCAGCTTGTTCAGGCGTCCCTTCGCGCATGGTGTAGATCAGCGGCAGGGTCGGCTTGCCCTCGGCCAGGTCGTCGCCGACGTTCTTGCCCAAGGTAGTGGCATCACCACGGTAGTCGAGCAGGTCGTCGACCAGCTGGAAGGCCACGCCGAGGTGGTCGCCAAAGGTGCGCAGCGCTTCGGTCTGTTCGGTGTTGGCACCCGCCAGTGCTGCGGCGCTGTGGGTCGAGGCTTCGAAGAGCATCGCAGTCTTGCCGCGGATGACTTCCATGTAGGTTTCTTCGGTGGTGCTGGCGTCGCGGATCTTCGACAGCTGCAGCACTTCGCCTTCGGCAATCACGCGCGTGGCCTTTGAAAGGATCTTCATCACCGGCATGGAGCCAAGTTCGACCATCATTTCGAAGGAGCGCGAATAAAGGAAGTCGCCGACCAGTACGCTTGGCGCGTTGCCCCACTGGGCAT
The DNA here is from genome assembly GCF_902506525.1 of Pseudomonas sp. 9AZ. Lineage (NCBI taxonomy): Bacteria > Pseudomonadati > Pseudomonadota > Gammaproteobacteria > Pseudomonadales > Pseudomonadaceae > Pseudomonas > Pseudomonas sp. 9AZ. The sequence continues at coordinate 1,131,103 of NZ_LR733840.1, read as the reverse complement.
TGGCGGTGCTGCGGCCGCGGCGCATGTCTGACATGTCGACCACGTCGTCGTGCAGCAAGGTGGCGGTGTGCAGAAATTCGATGGTGGCAGCGAGCAGGCGCAGGTTGTCGCCCTCTATGCCCAGGGCCTTGCCGCTGAGCAGAACCAGCAACGGCCGCAGGCGTTTGCCGCCAGCGGAGATAATATAGTCGCCGATTTTCTCGACCAGAGGGACTCGCGACACCAGTTGCGCGCGGATGATGCCGTCGACGGCGGTAAAGTCATCCGCCACCACGCGGTAGAAAGCCTGGGGTTGCATCGCTTGCACCTGCTACTCATGGGTTGCGCGGCATGCTAGGGGGCAGGGTAGGGGCTGTCAAGGCAAGCGCTTGGCGCACTTGCATGGTGTCGATTGCTTGCGTACAATCGCGCACCCTGAACTTCCCCCTGGGTATTTCCCTGCCTTACGCAATTGCAAGGGTGTCCTTCCGGCCCCAAGCAGCCATGCCAGCCGACACTTATTCCTATAAAGCGCTGGGTGAGCAGGATTAACGGAGATTTACCATGTACGCAGTAATTGTTACTGGTGGCAAGCAATACAAAGTCACCGAAGGCGAATTCCTCAAGGTCGAAAAACTCGAGCTGGCCACTGGCACAGCTGTGACTTTTGACCGTGTTCTGCTGATCGGCAATGGCGACGACGTTAAAATCGGCGCTCCGGTTGTTGAAGGTGCCAAAGTTGTTGCTGAAGTGATCGCTCAAGGTCGTCACGACAAGGTCACCATCATCAAGTTCCGTCGTCGTAAGCACCACATGAAGCGCCAGGGCCACCGTCAGTGGTACACCGAGATCAAAATCACCGGTATCCAGGCCTGATTCGTTTCGGTCTGATCCCTTTATAGGAGTATTGAACTCATGGCACACAAAAAAGCTGGCGGTAGTACCCGCAACGGTCGCGACTCAGAAGCCAAACGCCTTGGCGTGAAGATGTATGGCGGCCAGGCTATCAAAGCAGGCAACATCATCGTGCGTCAGCGCGGCACCCAGTTCCACGCCGGTTACGGCGTTGGCATGGGTAAAGATCACACCCTCTTCGCGAAAATCGAAGGCGTGATCAAGTTTGAAGTAAAAGGCGCGTTCAACCGCCGTTACGTGAGCGTCGTTGCGGCTTAATAGCGCGACTGCTGGGAAAGCCCCGTCCTTGCGACGGGGCTTTTTTGTTTCTGTATTCTTGGGGTTCTTGCCAAACTGTCCTGGGTGTTAGCGTTCGATTTGAATGCAGGTCAATTTTGCAAGAACCTGGTGTTTCTCGGTTTAGATGACCCGCGTGATTGCGGGAGGCGTAAAAATGAAATTCGTCGATGAAGTATCGATTTTTGTAAAAGCCGGCGACGGCGGTAACGGCATGATGGCTTTTCGTCGTGAAAAGTTCATCGAGAAGGGCGGTCCCAACGGTGGTGATGGCGGTGATGGTGGCTCGGTGTATATCGAGGCGGTCGAGAACTTCAATACTCTAGTGGATTACCGCTATACCCGTCGTTTCCAGGCGCAGAATGGTGAGAAGGGTGGCAGCACCGACTGTACCGGTGCCAAGGGGGAGGATCTGATCCTGCCGGTGCCGATTGGTACCACGGTGATCGATGCCGGCACTCAGGAGGTGATTGGTGACTTGGTTCGCGCTGGTCAGCGTTTGATGGTGGCGCAGGGCGGTTGGCATGGTCTGGGTAATACCCGCTTCAAGTCCAGTACCAACCGTGCGCCACGGCAAACCACGCCGGGCAAGCCGGGCGAGTCGCGCGATCTCAAGCTGGAATTGAAGGTGTTGGCCGATGTAGGCCTGCTGGGCTTGCCGAATGCCGGCAAGAGCACCTTCATTCGCTCCGTGTCGGCCGCCAAGCCGAAAGTCGCTGACTATCCCTTCACTACCCTGGTGCCGAACCTGGGTGTGGTCAGTGTCGATCGCTACAAAAACTTTGTGGTTGCAGACATTCCGGGGCTGATCGAGGGTGCTTCTCACGGTGCTGGTTTGGGCATCCGCTTCCTGAAGCATTTGTCGCGTACCCGTCTGTTGCTGCATCTTGTTGATATGGCGCCGCTGGATCTGACCGATCCAGCTGAGTCGGCCGCCACCATTATTGATGAGCTGACCAAGTTCAGTCCGTCGCTGGCTGAGCGTGAGCGCTGGCTCGTGCTGAACAAGGCTGACCAGATGCTCGATGAAGAGCAGGAGGCGCGGATTGCTGAAATCGTCGCGCGGATCGAGTGGACTGGGCCGGTTTATGTAATTTCTGCCCTGGCGCGCCAGGGCACTGAGAAGCTCTGTTATGACATCATGGACTTCCTTGAGGCGCGCGCCGAGCGCATTCAGGAAAACCCAGAGTACGCCGCCGAGTTGGCCGAGCTGGATACGCGCATCGAGGACGAAGCGCGCGCTCAGCTGCAGGCGCTGGACGACAAGCGCGCGCTGCGTCGTTCCGGGGTCAAGGCAGTCGGTGATGTTGATGAAGACGACAGCTTCTGGGATGAAGAAGACGAAGATGATGGCCCGGAAATCATTTACGTCCGGGATTAAGCAACTACAAAACGCCGCTTAATTGCGGCGTTTTTGTAATCACAGGTCGCGGCTAAGGTTGGAAGATCATGCGTGACAAGGTAACCGGTGCGCAGCGCTGGGTAGTGAAGATTGGCAGTGCCCTGCTGACCGCTGATGGTCGTGGTTTGGATCGTGCGGCTATGGCGGTTTGGGTCAAGCAGATGGTCGCGCTGCGTGAGCAGGGCGTGGAGCTGGTGCTGGTGTCATCCGGGGCGGTGGCGGCGGGCATGAGCAAGTTGGGCTGGAGTGCGCGGCCGAGCGCCATGCATGAGCTGCAGGCGGCTGCGGCGATTGGCCAGATGGTGCTGATTCAGGCGTGGGAGTCGAGCTTTGCCGAGCATGGCCGGCGCACGGCGCAGATTCTGCTGACCCATGACGATCTGTCTGATCGCAAGCGTTACCTGAATGCGCGTAGCACGTTGCGCACGCTGGTGGATCTGGATGTGGTGCCGGTGATCAACGAGAACGACACCGTGGTTACCGATGAGATCCGCTTTGGTGATAACGACACCCTGGCTGCGCTGGTGGCCAATCTGGTCGAGGCCGACCTGTTGGTAATTCTTACTGATCGCGACGGCATGTATAACGCCGATCCGCGGCATAACCCTGATGCCGAGCTGATTTTCGAGGCGCGCGCCGATGATCCGGCGCTGGATGCTGTGGCGGGTGGCGTGGGTGGTGCGCTCGGACGTGGCGGTATGCAGACCAAGCTGCGCGCGGCGCGTTTGGCGGCGCGTTCCGGTGCTCATACGGTAATCGTTGGTGGTGCCATTGAGCAGGTGTTGGCGCGGCTCAAGGCGGGCGAGCGCCTGGGTACGCTGCTGGCGCCTGAGCGCGGTATGCTGGCAGCGCGTAAGCAGTGGCTAGCCGGGCATTTGCAGACGCGCGGCACTCTGGTGCTGGATGATGGTGCGGTCAAGGCGCTGGCGACCGGGACCAAGAGCTTGTTGCCAGTTGGCGTAAAGGCCGTACAGGGCAGCTTTCGCCGCGGTGAGATGGTGGTCTGCGTGGCGGCGGATGGCCGCGAGATTGCCCGTGGGTTGGCTAACTACAGTGCGCTTGAGGCGCAAAAGATCATCGGTCAGTCGTCGGATGCCATCGAGAGGCTGCTGGGTTATGTTGATGAGCCCGAGTTGGTTCATCGGGATAATTTGATCCTGATTTGAAAGCCTGCACAAAGCCTGCTGCGCGTCGGCCCTGCTGCGTTAAAAACAGGCTCAGAATGCTCATGTACAAAAGTACACTCCGCTTCCTCGCTTGTTTTTGCCTTGCATGGCTCTAGCTCGCGAGACTTTGAATGGGTTTTGAGGGAAGGCTGATGCGATTGGTTAAGGGATTGCTGGGTGCGCTTGTGCTGTTGCCTGGATTGGCGGCGGCCGAGCAGATCGGTGAAGTGTCGACGGTTTTCAAGTTTATGGGGCCGAACGACAAAATCGTCGTCGAGGCGTTTGATGACCCTAAGGTGGAGGGCGTGACCTGCTACCTGTCGCGGGCCAAGACCGGTGGCGTCAAGGGTGGTCTGGGCCTGGCCGAGGATCGTGCCGAGGCGTCGATTGCCTGTCGCCAGGTTGGCCCGATCAGCTTCCTGGAAAAGCTCAAGGAGGGCGAGGAGGTGTTTCGTGAGCGTACCTCGCTGGTATTCAAGACCATGCAGGTCGTGCGGTTCTTCGATCAGAAGCGCAATACCCTGGTTTATCTGGTCTACAGCGATCGGGTAATCGAGGGGAGTCCGCAGAATGCGGTGACGGCCATTCCGATTCTGCCCTGGCCGCAAAAGCCCTGAAGCAAAAAAAGCCCGAAGTGATTCGGGCTTTTTTGTGGTTTGCCACCGGTGGCGATTGTCTCTGGGCGTTGCAGGCTGCGCCAGCAATTATTGCGGACAATAAAAAACCGGCGGTTAAGCCGGTTTTTCAAGAACGAGTAGCGTGTCGCAAACAGCTTAGGCAGCTGCAGCAGCGCTCAGGGCCTTGATGTGGCCATTGAGGCGGCTCTTATGGCGAGCGGCTTTGTTCTTGTGGATGATGCCTTTGTCGGCCATACGGTCGATTACCGGCACAGCCAGGGTGTAAGCAGTAGCTGCAAGAGCAGCGTCTTTGGCTTCGATAGCCTTGACGACGTTCTTGATGTAAGTACGAACCATCGAGCGCTGGCTGGCGTTATGGCTACGACGCTTCTCAGCCTGTTTTGCGCGTTTTTTGGCAGAAGGTGTATTGGCCACCGTCAAGCTCCTCGAAGAAAAATTCTGGGGGTTACAAACAAATAAGGCCGCGAATCATGCCGATATGAGGGAGTGCTGTCAAGCCTGTTGGCTTTTCCCTGTGCTGGCCTGACCAGCGGCAGACCGCTACACTCGTCGCCTTTGCGCGCCAGTGCTTGTTTGCGGAGCCGGGATACTACATGAATTTGCTCAAGTCGTTGGCCGCCGTCAGCTCCATGACCATGCTTTCGCGTGTATTGGGCTTTGTGCGCGACACCATCATTGCCCGTACCTTCGGCGCGGGCGTGGCCTCGGACGCCTTTGTGGTGGCGTTCAAGCTGCCCAATCTGCTGCGGCGGATTTTTGCCGAGGGCGCGTTCTCTCAAGCCTTTGTGCCGATTCTGGCCGAATATAAAACCCAGCAGGGCGATGAGGCGGCGCGCACGTTTCTCGCTTACGTGACAGGCCTGCTGACGCTGGTGCTGGCGCTGGTAACTTTTATTGGCATTCTCGCCGCGCCGTGGATTGTCTGGGCCTCCGCCCCTGGTTTCGCTGATGAGGCGGAGCGCTTTGAGCTAACCACCGACCTGCTGCGGGTGACCTTTCCTTATATCTTGCTGATCTCCCTGTCCTCGCTGGCGGGGGCTGTGCTCAATACCTGGAACAGGTTCTCGGTGCCGGCCTTTGTGCCGACTCTGCTCAACGTCAGCATGATCGTCTTCGCCCTGTTTCTGACCCCCTATTTCGATCCGCCAATCATGGCGCTGGGCTGGGCGGTGCTGGTGGGGGGCTTGGCGCAGTTGCTGTTCCAGCTGCCGCATTTGCACAAGATCGGCATGCTGGTGCTGCCGCGTCTGAACCTCAAGGACACAGGTGTATGGCGCGTGATGAAGCAGATGGGGCCGGCGATCTTCGGGGTGTCGGTCAGCCAGATTTCGCTGATCATCAATACGATTTTTGCCTCCTTTCTGGTGGCAGGCTCAGTGTCCTGGATGTACTACGCCGATCGTTTGATGGAGTTGCCTGCTGGTGTGCTCGGTGTGGCGTTAGGCACCATTCTGCTGCCGGCCTTGTCGAAAACCCATGCAAGCGCCAGTCGTGAGGACTATTCCAAGCTGCTCGACTGGGGGCTGCGTTTGTGTCTGGTGTTGGCGCTGCCCAGTGCGTTGGCGTTGGCGATTATCTCCGAGCCGTTGATCGCCTCGCTGTTCCAGTACGGCAAGTTCACCGCTGACGATACCTTGATGACCCAGCGGGCCTTGGTTGCTTACTCGCTGGGGCTGGTCGGCATCATTCTGGTGAAAATTCTTGCGCCTGCCTTCTACGCCCAGCAGAACATCAAAACCCCGGTGCGTATCGGTCTGGTGACATTGTTGGCGACCCAGGCGATGAACGTGCTGTTTATCTTTGTGATTCCCTTGGCGCATGCCGGTTTGGCTTTGGCCATCGGTCTGGCCGCCTGTCTGAATGCAGGGCTTTTGTACTGGCAGCTACGCAAGCGCGACATGTTCCAGCCACAGCCGGGTTGGGCGTTGTTCCTCGGCAAGCTTTTGCTGGCGCTGCTGGCGATGGTGGCGGTGTTACTGCTGGCTATGCAGCAGCTACCAGCTTGGGCGGACAGCACTATGCTCTGGCGTTTGCTGCGCCTGGGCGGGCTTGTGGGTGTGGGTATGTTGGCCTATTTGGCCGTGTTGGCGCTGCTGGGGTTCCGTTTGAAGGATTTTGCTCGCCGCAGTGCGCTTTGAGTTGCAGCTGATTTGCTGCCTGTTGTCCGCTGCTCGGTGTGCGTATAATCGGCCACTTTATGAGCAAGAAGCGCGTTATGCAGCTGGTTCGAGGCCTACACAACTTGCGGCCCCAGCATCGGGGCTGTGTCGCCACCATCGGGAATTTCGACGGCGTCCATCGTGGTCATCAGGCCATTTTGGCGCGTTTGCGTGAGCGTTCCGCCGAGCTTGGCGTGCCCAGTTGCGTGCTGATTTTCGAGCCGCAGCCGCGCGAGTTTTTTGCACCTGATGTAGCACCGGCGCGCCTGGCGCGGTTGCGCGACAAGTTGGCTCTGCTGGCTGCCGAAGGCGTTGATCGAGTGCTGTGCCTGAGTTTCAACCGCCGCTTGCGTGAGTTGAGCGCGGCTGAGTTCGTGCATCGTGTGCTGGTGGAAGGCCTGGGTGTGCAGCATCTGGAAGTGGGTGACGACTTTCGCTTCGGCTGTGACCGCGCCGGTGACTTTGCCTTTCTGGCCGAGGCCGGTGAGCGCGAAGGCTTCAGCGTCGAGGCTGCCAGCACGGTTGAGCTGGACGGTATTCGCGTCAGCAGTACGCGGGTACGTGAAGCCCTTGATGCCGGTGATTTTGCCTTGGCGCAGCACCTGCTCGGGCGACCTTTCCAGATTGCCGGACGGGTGTTGCACGGGCAGAAGCTGGGGCGTCAGCTGAATGCGCCGACTGCCAATGTGCAGCTCAAGCGCAAGCGGGTGCCGCTCAAGGGCGTGTACCTGGTCAGCACCGAGATTGACGGCCAAACCTGGCCGGGTGTGGCCAACATTGGTGTGCGCCCGAGCGTGGCCGGTGATGGTCGCGCTCATCTGGAAGTGCATTTGCTGGACTTTGCCGGTGATTTATATGGCCGGCGTTTGACGGTGGCTTTCCACCACAAGCTGCGCGATGAGCAGCGTTTCGCCTCCCTTGAGGCATTGAAGACGGCAATTGCTGCCGATATTGCTGCCGCCCGTGCCCATTGGCGCGTTTAAGCCCCGGTTTCAACTGCCGGGTGCCAATCGCTTACGAAGAGCCTGAAATGACCGACTACAAAGCCACGCTGAATCTGCCTGATACCCAATTCCCGATGAAAGCCGGTCTGCCGCAGCGCGAGCCGCAGATTCTGCAGCGCTGGAACGAGATTGGCCTGTATCAGAAGCTGCGCGCGCAAGGCGAAGGCCGGCCGAAGTTCGTCCTGCACGACGGCCCACCCTATGCCAACGGCAGCATCCACATCGGTCATGCGGTCAACAAGATCCTCAAGGACATCATCATCCGTTCCAAGACCCTGGCCGGCTTCGACGCCCCTTATGTGCCGGGCTGGGACTGTCACGGCCTGCCGATCGAGCACAAGGTGGAAACCACCTTCGGCAAGAATCAGCCGTCCGACTTGACCCGCGAGCGCTGCCGCACCTACGCCGCCGAGCAGATCGAAGGGCAGAAAGCCGACTTCGTTCGCCTCGGTGTGCTGGGCGACTGGGACAACCCGTACAAGACCATGGACTTTGCCAACGAAGCCGGCGAGATCCGCGCGCTGGCCGAGATGGTCAAACAGGGTTTTGTGTTCAAGGGTCTGAAACCGGTCAACTGGTGTTTCGACTGCGGTTCCGCGCTGGCAGAGGCTGAGGTCGAGTATCAGGACAAGAAGTCCGACGCCATCGACGTGGCCTTCGTGGTTGAGGATGCTGACAAACTGGCCGCATCCTTTGGCCTGGCCAGCTTGCCGAAACCGGCTTCCATCGTGATCTGGACTACCACTCCATGGACTATCCCGGCTAACCAGGCACTTAACGTCCACCCTGAATTTACCTATGCGCTGGTCGATACCGGCGAGCGTCTGCTGCTGCTGGCCGAAGAGCTGGTAGAGGGCTGTCTGGCCCGTTATGGCCTGCATGGCGAAGTCATCGCCACCGCGCCAGGCGCGGCGCTGGAGCTGATCCGCTTCCGTCATCCGTTCTATGAGCGCTTTGCCCCGGTCTATCTGGCCGACTACGTTGAGTTGGGCGCCGGTACTGGCGTGGTGCACTCGGCGCCTGCCTATGGTGAGGACGACTTCCGTTCCTGCAAAGGCTACGGCATGAGCAACGACGATATCCTCAGCCCGGTGCAGAGCAACGGCGTGTATGTCAGCGATCTGCCGTTCTTTGGCGGCCAGTTTATCTGGAAGGCCAACCCGGCCATCGTCGCCAAGCTGGACGAAGTCGGCGCGCTGCTCAAGCACGAAGTCATCCAGCACAGCTACATGCATTGCTGGCGCCACAAGACCCCGCTGATCTACCGCGCCACGGCGCAGTGGTTCGTCGGTATGGACAAGCAGCCTAATGAAGGCGGCACCCTGCGCGAGCGCGCGCTGGCAGCCATCGAGCAAACCCAGTTTGTCCCTGCGTGGGGGCAGGCTCGCCTACACAGCATGATTGCTGGGCGTCCGGACTGGTGCATCTCGCGTCAGCGCAACTGGGGTGTGCCAATTCCGTTCTTCCTGCACAAGGCTACGGGTGAACTGCATCCGCGCACTGCCGAGTTGATGGAGGACGTGGCCAAGTGCGTTGAGCAGGAAGGCATTGAGGCCTGGTTCAAGCTGGACGCCGCCGAGCTGCTCGGCGATGAGGCCGCTGACTACGACAAGATCAGCGACACCTTGGACGTCTGGTTCGACTCCGGTACTACTCACTGGCACGTGCTGCGCGGTTCGCACAACCTGGGCCATGCCAGTGGCCCGCGTGCCGACCTGTACCTGGAAGGCTCCGACCAGCACCGCGGCTGGTTCCACTCCTCGTTGTTGACGGGCGCGGCCATCGACGGCCACGCGCCGTACAAAGAGCTGCTGACCCACGGTTTTGTGGTCGACGAGAACGGTCGCAAGATGTCCAAGTCGCTGGGCAACGTAGTCGCTCCGCAGGAAGTGAATGACAGCCTGGGCGCCGACATCCTGCGTCTGTGGGTGTCGTCCACCGACTATTCGGGCGAGATGGCGGTGTCCAAGGTCATCCTGCAGCGCAGCGCCGATTCCTACCGGCGTATCCGCAACACCGCGCGCTTCCTGCTCTCCAACCTCAGCGGCTTCGACCCGGCGCAGCACCTGCTGCCTGCGGAAGACATGCTGGCGCTGGATCGTTGGGCCGTAGATCGCGCCCTGTTGCTGCAGCGAGAAATCGAAGAAGCCTACGACAGCTATCGCTTCTGGAACGTTTACCAGAAAGTGCACAACTTCTGCGTGCAGGAGCTGGGCGGTTTCTACCTCGATATTATCAAGGACCGTCAGTACACCACCGCCGCCGACAGCGTGGCGCGTCGCTCCTGCCAGACCGCGCTGTTCCACATCGCCGAAGCCCTGGTGCGCTGGATCGCTCCGGTGTTGTCTTTCACCGCCGATGAGCTGTGGGAATACCTGCCCGGTGCGCGTAACGAGTCGGTAATGCTCAATGGCTGGTATCAGGGCCTGAACGAGCTGCCGGAAGGCTTCGAGCTGGATCGTGCGTTCTGGGAGCGCGTGATGGCGGTCAAGGTCGCGGTAAACAAGGAGATGGAAAACCTGCGTGCAGCCAAGGCCATCGGCGGCAACCTGCAGGCGGAAGTCACCCTGTATGCCGAAGACAGCCTGATTGCTGATCTGAACAAACTGGGCAACGAGCTGCGCTTTGTGCTGATCACTTCCACCGCCAGCCTGGCGCCGCTCGCCAGCGCGCCGAGTGATGCTGTGGAAACCGAAGTCGCGGGGCTCAAGCTCAAAGTGCTGAAGTCCGGGCATGCCAAGTGCGCCCGTTGCTGGCATCACCGCGAGGACGTTGGGGTGAACCCAGCGCATCCGGAAATTTGCGGTCGCTGCGTGGACAACATCGAAGGCGCAGGTGAGGTTCGTCACTATGCGTGATAACGCTAGTCGTTTCGGGCGTTTGGCCTGGTTGTGGCTGAGTCTGTTGGTGTTTGTAGTCGATCAAGCGAGCAAGTTCTGGTTCGACAACAACCTGAGCATGTACCAGCAGATCGTGATCATCCCCGATTACTTTAGCTGGACCCTGGCTTACAACACCGGTGCGGCATTCAGCTTCCTGGCCGATGCCGCAGGCTGGCAGCGCTGGTTCTTTGCCGCGATTGCCGTGGTGGTGAGCGGAGTCCTGGTGGTCTGGCTCAAGCGCCTCAAGCCTGGCGAAACCTGGCTTGCGGTGGCGTTGGCGTTAGTTCTGGGTGGTGCACTGGGTAACCTGGTCGATCGCGTGGTGTTTGGCCATGTGGTCGACTTCATCCTGCTGCACTGGCATCAGCAGTGGTACTTCCCAGCCTTCAACGTGGCTGATATGGCGATTACCGGCGGTGCCATTCTGCTGGCATTGGATATGTTCAAAAGCGAAAAGTCCGGAGAAACAGGCAAATGACTGACGTGCGTATCGGCCCGGATAAGCAGGTGACCCTGCATTTCGCCCTCAAGCTGGACAACGGCGATGTGGTGGACAGCACCTTTGATAAAAATCCCGCCACCTTCAAGGTTGGCGACGGCAACCTGCTGCCAGGCTTTGAGCAGGCCATCTATGGCTTGAAAGCGGGCGACAAACGCAGCCTGCCGATCAGTCCGGAGCAGGGCTTCGGTCAGGGTAATCCGCAGAATATCCAGGTTATGCCGCGCAGCCAGTTTCAGGATATGGAGCTGTCGGAAGGCCTACTGGTGATCTTCAACGACGCGGCCAATGCCGAGTTGCCAGGCGTGGTTAAAGCGTTTGATGACGCCAAGGTGACAATCGACTTCAACCACCCGTTGGCCGGCAAAGCGCTGAGCTTCGATGTTGAAATTATTGAGGTCAAAGCGCTCTAAGGTTTAGCTCGCTCCTGTGGGAGCGGCTTTCGTCTTGCGTGTTCCCGCGTGATCCTCGCGATCACGGCGGCTTACACAGATTGCTTTCCCAGTGCGTGCGGCCGCGCCGTACACTAGCCCGCAAGGTCTACCGTCGAGATACCGCCATGCATATCAAACTCGCCAATCCCCGTGGCTTCTGTGCCGGCGTCGACCGCGCCATTGAAATCGTCAACCGCGCCCTGGAAGTCTTCGGTCCACCGATCTATGTGCGCCATGAAGTGGTGCATAACAAGTTTGTGGTTGAAGACCTGCGTTCGCGCGGCGCAATCTTCGTCGAAGAGCTGGATCAGATTCCTGACGATGTCATCGTAATCTTCAGCGCCCATGGCGTCTCCCAGGCTGTGCGCAACGAGGCCGAGCGCCGTGGTCTGAAAATCTTCGATGCCACCTGCCCGCTGGTGACCAAGGTGCATATGGAAGTGGTGCGCTACAGCCGCGAGGGGCGCGAATGCATCCTCATCGGCCACGAAGGCCACCCGGAAGTCGAAGGCACCATGGGTCAATACGACGCCAGCAACGGCGGCACGATTTATCTGGTCGAGGATGAAAACGACGTAGCTGAACTGCAGGTACGTAATCCTGAAGCGTTGGCTTTCGTCACTCAGACCACCCTGTCGATGGACGACACCAGCAAAGTCATCGACGCTCTGCGCAGCAAATTCCCCGCCATCGGCGGCCCGCGCAAGGATGACATCTGCTACGCCACCCAAAACCGCCAAGACGCCGTCAAACAGCTCGCAGCTGAATGCGACGTGCTGCTGGTGGTCGGTAGTCCCAACAGCTCCAACTCCAACCGTTTACGCGAACTCGCTGAGCGCATGGGCACGCCTGCCTACCTGATTGATGGGGCAGAAGATCTCAAGCAGGAGTGGTTTGCAGGTATGACGGGCATTGGCATTACTGCGGGTGCATCTGCACCAGAGGTGCTGGTGCAGGGTGTTATCCAGCAATTGAGCGAATGGGGCGCAACAGGGGCGCAAGAGCTGCAGGGACGGCCTGAGAATGTGACGTTTTCGATGCCGAAGGAGTTGCGGGTCAGGCAGGTGTGAGCGGAAGTGAAAAAGAAAAGGGTCGGCATTGCCGACCCTTTTTATTGCTTGAGTGTTTTACCAGCAGCGTTCCACGTTAGTGGCACCTTTGGTTCCACGGCTATCCAATGTCAGGTTGCCGCATTCGTTATCCTGTAGCTGAGCGCCGACACGAGCAGCCGTCAGGACTACGCAGCGAGCAATGGTGCTACCCCCGCATGCTAATGCGGTGATGTTGTATCGACGCTCGTCGGACGCAACTGCTGCATCGGCAGCAACACCATAGCCCAATCCCCCTGCTCCCAAATTGGTCGTATAGGTCTGGTTCTGTGAATAGAAGCGTTCTTGGGCTTGGAGTATTTCCATTAGTTTGGCCTGACCGTCAGCCCGGCCAGAACGTAATACATAGTTCTGGTAACTCGGGTAAGCGATGGCGGCAAGGATGCCGACTATCGCCACCACAATCATCAGTTCTATGAGGCTGAAACCTTGTTGCTTCATCAATTCTCTCTCCAGTAGGTCGCCTTGACTGCATCGCCAGCTCGACAAATTTCGGCGCCATCCACGCAATCATTACGAAGGATTTCGGTACCAATGAGTACGGTAGGTTTGCCCTCGGAAAGAATTACTGATGGGGTTGGCGGAATACCCGAACGTTTCAAGTCAAAGCTGCGCACCGGGTTCTTGGTGCCGTCGGGGGCCGTTTCGGTATACAAGGCGCTGGCATCAATCAGGTTCAGGGCATAGGCGCGTCCGCGGCCTACGTCTGAGCCACAAGTAGAAACGGCCTGTCCGCGAGGGCTGAAGGTACTGAAGAGCACAGCGCCGCGGAAGGAGATCGAGGTGGAAAGCACCTTCTCACCCTTCGGCAATTTCAAGTAGAAACCTTTGCTGGCGGCCAGCAAGTTACTGTTGGGTGTGTAGCTATTGCCTGGGGTCAGTTTGGCGTACTCCTTGTCGATTTCTCCGCGCAAGTACGGCAGGCCGTTGACAGTACTTGCTGCATTGGCCAAGGCCTGATCAATCAGGAATTGGTAGGCATCGAAGAAGGTCGGTGTTTCCGGTGCGGTTTGCACTTGCAGTGCAGTGAGTTGTGCTGCGGAAAGCAGTGCGCTTGCAGGGTTGTAGGCCTGTGCTGCTAGCACATCCGCTTCGGCCTGCAAGGCATTACCAGATGCAATCAGCGCTGCCTGCTCAGACAGCAAGATTTCGATCTGATCCACAATGGTCTGGCTGTTGGTTGCAGCAGCCCTCAGTGTGGCTGCTTTGGCAGCTTCTGTACGAGCCAGTAGGTCCGCATAGTTATAGGGGAAGCCGACCGGAAGATCACCGATGTCAGCATCTGCGGCCAGGGCGGTCAGTGCTGAGTTGGTTGCTGTAATGATATCGGCAGTTGCTCCCGGCATATCCAGGGCGCTTTGGACGACTGCAAGCAAGTTGTCCAGTTTGCTTGGCGACCCGGCATTAAGGTTTACCCGTGTGTCGATAAAAGCAAGATCTGCATAGTCTGTTCTCAAGACTTCAAGTTCGGCTTGCAGATTGGCGACTTCATCAGTGCGCGCAGGATCTGCCTTAGCAGCAAGGACTTCTGCTTCCTTGGTTTTGATGAATGCGAATGAGTCATCCAAGGAGCGCTGCAGTTCAGTCAGTCGTGCATATTCATAGGCCATTTTGTCTTTGGTGAGCACAAGAGCGGCAAGGTTATTGTCATTGAGCACTGCGTCCGCATAAGCCTGATTTGCGGCTGCAAGTGCGGCTTGGGCTGCATCTCGTGCGGCCAGTTTGGTGGCTGCATCCAGGGCTGAAGCGTCTGCGGCAGCCTGGGCGGTAGTTGCAGTGTTACGTAGGTTTGTGGCAGCTGTTGCCTTGTCTGTTGCGTCAGTGGTTGCGGCAGTCAAATTGTTTGCTGCTGTTGTTGCAGCCGTTGCTGTTGTGGTGACCAGATTATCAGCGGCAGTTTTGGCTGACGCGGCGTCGTTTGCTGCGGTTGTTGCAGCATCAAAGTTTGCCTTAGCTGTGGTGTCTGCAGAGGTAGCATTGGCAAGCGCAGTAACAGCAGTGCTTTCTGCATTCTCAGCCGCGAGCAGGGCTGCTTGAGCATCAGCCAGGTCTTGTTGGGCTGCCAAGTCGGCAGCAGCATCGTAGGGGTCTGCAGCTGCAGCCGCAGCTGCAGCTGCTGCTGCGTCAGTTACATCAATCTGCTTTGCAGCAACTTCAGCTTGTGCGTCAGCAAGTGCTGTTCCAGCAGCGGTTAAAGCAGCAGCAGAAGCAGCTTTATCAGCGTTGGCAGTTGCCAAAGCAGTGTTTGCGGCTGTTAGGGCTGCTGCTGCAGCAGTTTGGGCTGTCAGCGCATCCGCAGAGGCTTGGTCTGCCTGATCTTTGATCAGCTGTGCATCCGCTTGCGCTTGAGCGGCTGTAGCCGCAATGCCTTCAGCCGCCACAGCAGCCGCTTCCGCGTTTGCTGCAGTAATTGCATCAGCATCCGCTATAGGTTGAGCGGCCGTGTAGGCATTGGCTGCTGCGGTATTGGCTGCGTCAGCAGCGATGCGTGCACTATCCAAGGCTGCAGCATCTGCAGAGTCAGCCAGTGCCAGGGTATCCAGATAGAGTTGCTGCAACTTGCCCAGTGCCGCCTGAGCTTTTTCCAGACTGCTCTGCAATTTGCTCTGCTGCTGGAGGTTCTCGTTGTTATCAGCAATATAAGGGTCGTCAGTAAGGATTTCGTCGATCTGCTTTTGCCGCTCGTTGGCATCGCTCAATGCCTGAGAGGCAGCATTTTGCTTGGCGGTGTGGCCAATGCCTGCACGATAGTCGACGAAGTTCTGTCTGGCACCATCAACGGCATTGTTGAGGTTCAGCATCTGCGCTTCCAGAGCTGCAATGGCCTCCAGAATGGCTGTCGTGTCCCCCGCGCTCAGGTCGAAGCCGGTGACGTTAGTCAGGTCAGATTCGGTGATGGTGGTATAGCTGCTTGGTTTTTTGAATACGTTGCTGTCACGCAGCACATAGAAGCGATCGTTGGTGTCGGTGTTGAGGGGGCTCTCGCGGAAGCCAGATCCGATGGATATGGTGAAGTAGGTTTTGCCGCCTCGTTCACGAATCAGCGCTACGTCAGGCGAGCTGAAGAAGCGGCGGTTGTCTGCCGCAATGCTGCCACCCAGCTGGGCAACACGGCCACCAGTCGCAAATGCTGGGCCGATACCGGTATTGGCATTATTGATGTCAAAGCGGAACACCTGACCGCGTAAGTCGGATGCATAGATGATGTCAGCTAGGCCATCACCATTGATATCGACGATTGTTGGGTCAGCCGGCATGCTATTGGTCATGCTGGTGATCTGCAGGTTAGCTCCTGTATCGCTGTTGCTACCGGCGCGCCAGAGCAGTTTGCCTGTTTCAGCATCGGCAATGAACAACGCGTTGCCGACACCGTCAGCCTTCGGCGCATTGGTGCCGATCGTGTCGTGATCCCTATCGTAACCGCCAGTGAAAATCAGCACCTTGGTCTGCACGTTGTTGATTTTCACATCTGCTAGCTTGGGTGCAGAGAAGGTTAAGCCAAGCTTTTCATATCCCGGTGTCGGCGACGCAGCATAGGCGCCTTTGATCATCCATTTGAAGGCAGGCGCATTAATATTGCTCACGTCCAGTGCGTAGTAATTGCTACCGCCACGGCGCATGCCTGCATAAAGAATGGCTTTTTCCAATACGCGGCGTTTGGCGGCTACATCACCATTAGCCGCATTAGCGTCACGGTATTTGGTCCAAAGATTTATCTGGCCGTCCATGCCGTACTTCTTGCTGCTGGAACCTTTTGCATCTGTTAGATAGGCGCCAGGGTTGGGTAGAAGCTCTTTTGGAATAAAGGCAAATTTCTCATTACCGGTCTTAGGGTCGATGGCATGAATAAAGCCTTCGTTCGATCCGAAGAACATATACAGCTGTTCTGGAGATGTCAGTGGTGCATTGGTTACACGTGCAAGATCTTCGTCGGTAACGTAGGCAACCAGCTTGGGTTCGTTGTGCAGTACGTCAGCAATTGCAAGGCGGTTTGTACCGTCGGTATTTTTACCCCGCGCCCAGTTGATAAACCGGTCTTTTTGCGTGGTATTGCTGGCACCCAGCATTGAATTGGTGAGTGAGCCGTTCGAGGTTGTTAGTCTATAAGTAGCTGCGTTGAGACTTACGGAGCCGGTGACGCCGGTTGTGGCTGTCGCGGTTCTGTCGGCACCTGTCCAGGTAAAGATATTCCGTGTGTCAGGGTCGAGCAGGCGCCCTGCTACACCACCTTTGGCCACATCGCTGCCATCCGGCGCGGCAGACCAGAAGCTGGATGCACTGTTGCTGAAGAAGCCGGTGCTGTCATCTATGGCAGCATTGTTGTTTTGATCAACGATCAATGGGTTTCCGTCAGTGTCCTTGCCCAGTTTGTAGCGCTTGACGTTACCCGGCCAGTTAGCCCCTTCTGATGGGCGGAACAGGGCATAGTAAAGATCGTTTCGGAAGCCAAGGTTGTTGAAGGCGCTTACAGCCACGCTTGGTGCCGCGAAGGACGTATTTTCAGCGGTGATATCGACAATGATCGCCTTAAGGGCTTCGGTAAGGCCAGATACGTTGTCTGATGTGTAGTAACTACCACCGCCGGCCGCAGCAGCGTTTTGCAGCAGTGGAAGATTGACTGCGAAGCCAACAAAGTGAGACGTTACCGATTGGCTGCGGTTAGTCGGGTCACTAAAAGGTGTTGGTGCAGGAAATAGGTCCTGATTAGCCATGAACTCAGCGAGGTGAGGTAGGCATTGGCCGTTACTGTTACCGCAGCTAGATGCTGGATAGAGCGTGTTCTTATTTGTAACTAGTGCTTTTACTGCTGAGTTAGAGCCTTGGTCGACGGTGGGCTCACCATCTGTGACATAAATGATGTGCGACTTTTGGCAGCTGTGCTCAATTGGGGATATATATTTATCGCCGTTTCTTGATGATGAAACGCTTTTGTCCCCCCATACGCGATTCTGACCGGTCATATAGAGGTAAGATTCGTAGTAAGTTTCTAGCATTGGCGTATTGCCACTTGCAGGGATGTCGTCAACCACATCCTGCATTGAACTAGCGTTGGCTGTCGTTAATCGCTTTACTGGACTCAATACATAGCCGCCATCATTTCCATCAAATCGCATAAAGCCAACGTTCACATCTTCCTTGGCTTTTAGATCATTGATCAGGTCGTTCACAACTCCCTGCATTACAGCGTTACGGGTTCTATTTTTCTTGCTAGGCGGTATTGCGCTGTTTGCGACAGTGCTTCCCATGGAGCCCGACGAGTCAAGAACAAATAGAATATTCGGACGTACCTGTTGATCAGCAGGCACATCGCGAGGTACATAAATTTCAGTATCATCAGCCAGAGCGGTATTGAAAGCCATAGCTCCATAGATAAAGGCGCTGACGCATATGGCGACTGGTCTTAGTTTAAACATAGTCTTTCTCCAGTCTTAGTACATAGAAAACTTGAGGATATGATTCGGTGCTTGGTCGGTAACCGTAATGGCTCCAACCCAGTCGACCTTGAGTTTTAGCTCGCTGATCGGGCGCATTTGGCCATCGATTTCAAGTTGGGCATTGGAGTCGATAGTCATGTTGGTAGCTGGGCAGTCCTGGCATGGATATGCAGTGACCCGACCGAGACCTTGATCGTTTGGGCTCCAAGTTACGATCAATCGCTCCATTTCAATAATGTGAATCAACGGCTCGGAATCAGGCTGCTGGGCAAAGCTGTTGAAACTGAGCAGTATGCCCAAGAAGGCGAAGCAAATACGTGCGGTCATGGTTATATGCTCACTTAGTGTTCTGGAAGGTCAGGCCCTGGGCTTGCCAGGAGTAGGTGCCGCTTGCGAGCTCTGCTCGAGCTTCCATATGAAAATCAACACAAACAAATCGTTCGACGCTGGAGCCGTCTTCGCAGGGTTTTTCCCAGACGTAACGCACAGAGTTTGAAGCGATAACTGTGCCGGTTAACGGGGCGATGGCTTCGGCGGGGCCGGCGGTTGCAGGCAGTGCAGCATTTTGTATGGCGGCTATTTCTGCAGCATCTTTAGAGTTGTTCTTATTTGCCATCGCATTGACTAGCGGTTGACGAAATATGGGTGCAGTATTAAAGGCAAGTTGCTGTGCACGCAGTTCATTTTGAGCTTGTTGGAAGACTTGATTACGGAACTGACTATTGCTAGCCATACGCTCTTCAAAAGTGGAGAAGCGCATTGCGGTAACACCAGCAATGGTCAGTACCAGCAAGAAGACCAGAGCCACGATTAGCGTGGCACCTCTTTGTGCGTGAGAGTGTGCGAGTTGGATGTGCATGGTTCGCCTCAAAAGGTGTTCTTGAGCTGGATAGTGGTGCTGAATATTTGCCGTGCCCGGTTATCGGCAAAGCTGATTGGGGCGGCATCCAGCAATACAAAGTTACGCTGCGCCGGAGCCGGAGTTAACGGCTCGACCGAATTGGCTAAAACAGCAATACGGACAGCGCGCACATTGTTCCAGTTAGTGACACGATCGGCCGAGACATATTGGTTGGCGCTGCGGGAGTCACCGCTGGTGTTAATCCCATAGAGAGCTTGAAGGCTGTCTACCCCTGAAATGAGTTCTTGTGCGTCAGGGCCTGAAATCCATGCAAGTGTTTTAAGGTTATAGCTTCGGCAGGACAGAGCTCCTGCCGATATTAAGTATTGACTAATTATGAGTGTGTCGTCGGCTACGGCTGTTCCTTGGCAGTCGCGACGTAATCCATCTGTAATGGGTGGTTGATAGACGAAAGCAGCAGTACTCGTTCCAGGGGTGTGTTTAGGGTCATCACAGATGTCTTCTTTTACATCTGGGGCAAAACCGCTGCAATCTTCAGGAAGGAGTGTGAGAGGCTTATCGCCCTCAAAAACTGGGTCGGTATAGCCTGCCAAACGTGCGCTGCGTGCAACAAACTCTAAGGCGAATCGCCCGTTTTCCTGAAGTCGACCCATTGCCTCGTTGGCGGCGTAGGTTTGCCGGCTAGAGAGGAATACCTGAATAACGCCTGTCATCAGTAAAAGACCCAACGCCATGGCAACCATTAATTCAATTAACGAAAGGCCAAGTTGGGTGCGACGTGTAATGGTGAGGTTTCTGATGTTCATCGGCGCACCTCAAAGGCAGGAATACCGGGGGCGAAGGTGTTTTTGCCTGCACCAGCACGGCCCAGCCAGAAACCCTGCAGCGTAATGGTGTTACCTGCGGCAACAATACCCAAGGTGATGTTGTTGTCAGGCGGAGTAATGAAGTCGCGACTCGTAAAGCGCCCGTTGATGGTGTTCGAAGCCAGGCCTGCATAGCTGCACTGTGATTCCCAGCGGTCGAATGCGGCCATTTGTGCGGCAGTGCAGTTTTGTGCAGTCACCTTGGCTGACGTTGCGGGGTCATAGTAGTCCGCGCAGCGGGAAACTGGCGGGTTAGCGCAGTTTGGTGCCGCTGCGTATTGGGCGGCGGTACCGGCCGGGTTGGCGCGAATGCGCTCGGCGATGTCTTGCAGGACCCAGGTTGACTGCGAGCGTTGGGCGCTGTCGCTAGAACCTTGCAGTGCGTTAAGTTGGAGTGCTGCTAGGCCGAGCATGCCAACGGTAAATATCAGCAGAGTGATCAATACTTCGATCAGAGAGCTGCCGCGTTGCTGTGAGCTATTAATGTGCATGAACAGTCTCATCCTTTTTAAGAACATGCTGTGTCACGAGGGACTTTGCGAATACTGGAGCGCCCTTGGCGATTGATGTCGATGCAGCGGGCGTCTGCCGGGTCCGCTTTTAGCTTGTTAGACGTGATTTTGAATGGTGTGCTTCCACATAGGGAGCACGTGCCATCACGTTGAAACACCAGCTTATTAGTGGCTTGGAGAAAGTTGCTGCTAACAGTTACGCCAGTTTTAGGCTCGAAGATGCGTAGGCGGTTATTACTTGAGCAGTCAGGCATGCTGTTGGCTGGGCCGACACACCAGCCCTCAGCCCAGCCAGTAGCGGCATTAGTAACCGGTATAACGGCGATTTCACTATTCTGCTTGACGGCCTCAGAGCGGGCGAAGGCCAATGCGAGCATCAGCTCACTGGCTTGGCCGCTGACGCGCTGGCGTACAGCAAAATCTCCCATGGCAGGCACAGCGAGCCCTAGAATGATGCCCAGAATGGCAACAGTGATCATCAGTTCTATGAGGGTAAATCCTTTACTTCGCAGCATGGGCGTTCTCGAAGGGAAACTTTCACTCTCATCTTGGCTTCTGCGGTTCGTCCATTCAATACAGGGTGGATGGCTGGCGGCATTTGCTGCTTGAGTGGTCAGTGTGGGCAGGTGCTATTTAAGCTTTCGCTTTTCAGGCGTCCTTGTTTGTTTAGGGTTATGCGCCGTGTCTCGTCGATATTGGTATGGCACAGAGTAAATGTGCCGTTACTAACAAAGGTCATGCCATTGCCGCTGAAATGCAGCGAGTGTGTTGGGTTCATGCCGCGCCAGGTTAGGGTTGTGTGGCTAGGCAGCTTAATGCTGGCGATGATTTCCTCGCCTGGATCTAGCGTGCGATTACCGTTGTTGTCGATAAAGGTTGTGAGGGTCCCGGACCAGGGTAGCTGGCACCGGCCATGATCCTGAAGTGGGCAGAGTGTTACTCTGCTGGTGTTAGTCATGGCCTGCCAACGTGCCATAGAGATGAGTGTGGCAAGTTCGCTGTGTGCCGCTTGAAGGCGTTGTTTTGCTACTACTTGGCCCAGTGGCCCCATGCTCCAAGCGAGTACAGAGACAATTGCTGTACTGATTAGTAATTCGTGCAGGGTAAAGCCCTTAATAGTTTTGGTGTTCATCCTGAACCCTCTATAGCTCCGTGTAATTGAGTTTGCGCATGTACAGGCATTACGCCTGTAGTCAATTCAGTGTTGCTGTGTAAGTTTTCCTTCCGGCGGGGTGTCAGTGTTATGCGGGTCTTGTCAGTGGGCGGTGGTGTAGTGGGTATGCTTGGTGCCTATTTACTCGCTCGGCAAAATGTAGATGTCGTTTTGCTTGATCGATTTCAGGTGGGCGAGGAGTCGTCCTGGGCCGGCGGTGGGATCGTTTCACCTCTCTATCCTTGGCGTTACAACCCTGCAGTAACGGCGTTGGCACATTGGTCACAGGATTTTTATCCGCTGTTGGGTCAGCAGCTGTTGGCGCAGACGCAGATTGATCCGGAGGTGTATGTCACCGGGTTGTATTGGCTTGATCTTGATGACGAAGCTGAGGCGCTTGCCTGGGCTTGGCGTGAGGGGCGGCCGCTGCGGTCTGTGGATGTTGCTGCGGTCGAGCGGGCGGTGCCGGCCTTGGCTGAGGGCTTTGGGCGGGCGGTGCGGATGGCGGATGTGGCGAATGTGCGTAACCCGCGGTTGGTCAAAGCGCTGCGGGCAGCATTGCAGCAGATGCCGAATGTCACCATGCATGAGCATTGTGCGGTGAGTGGGTTTATTCGCGAGGGTGGGCGTATCACAGGTGTGCACACCGCACAGGGTGATATGTATGCCGATCAGGTGGTGCTGACTGCCGGTGCATGGAGTGGCGAGCTGATGGCGACCCTTGGCATCGAGTTACCGGTGGTGCCGGTCAAAGGTCAGATGATTCTGTACAAGTGCCGCGAAGACTTTCTACCGGCCATAGTGCTGGCGAAGGGGCGTTATGCAATCCCGCGTCGTGATGGGCACGTTCTGATTGGTAGCACGCTTGAGCATGCGGGCTTCGATAAAACGCCAACTGATGAGGCGCTGGCCAGCTTGAAAGCCTCTGCTATCGAGCTGTTGCCGGCGCTGGCGGAGGCTGAGGTGGTGGGGCATTGGGCAGGGCTGCGGCCTGGTTCGCCAGAGGGCATTCCGTTTATTGGGCCCGTGCCGGGGCATGAAGGGCTGTGGCTGAACTGCGGGCACTACCGCAATGGGCTGGTGCTGGCGCCGGCGTCGTGCCAGTTGCTGGCTGACCTGATGCTGGGGCGTGAGCCTATTGTTGATCCCGCGCCTTATGCGCCTACTGGGCGCTTGGGTTCGACTTGTTGAGTGTTTCACTGCGAGGGGCTTGCGGCTAAAGCCCCTCCCGTAATGAATGCTTGCGTTAGTCGATGCCGAGCTTTTTTAGCCGATAGCGCATCGAGCGAAAACTCAGGCCCAGGCGCTGAGCAGCGGCGGTGCGGTTCCAGCGGGTTTCTTCCAGAGCTTGCATGATCAGTTTGCGCTCGATGGCTTCCAGGTAGTCTTCCAGATTATCGATCTGTGCGAGGTTGGCTTCGCCGTTCTCACTGATCGGCATGCTGTCGGCCAGGCGCAGGTCGCTGGTGGTGATGCGATCGTCTTCGCACAGGGTGTAGGCGCGTTCGAGCATGTTCTCCAGTTCGCGCACGTTGCCCGGAAAGCGGTAGCTTTTGAGTTTCTCCAGTGCGTCGTCATCCAGCTTGGCTGGGCTGAGGCCTGTGCCCTCGGCCAGGCGCTTGAGCATGATGCTTGCTAGCAGGGCAATGTCTTCGCGGCGTTCGCGTAGTGCGGGTACGCGCAGCTCGATCACGTTAAGGCGGTAATACAGGTCCTGGCGGAAGCGTCCAGCCGCGACCTCGCCGGCCAGGTCCTTGTGGGTGGCGCAGAGGATGCGTACGTCGACGATCAGCTCCTGCTGGCCGCCCACGGCGCGTACGGCTTTCTCCTGAATTGCACGTAGCAATTTAACTTGCATTGGCAGTGGCAGGTCGGCGACCTCGTCGAGGAACAGGGTGCCGCCGTTGGCTGCTTGAAACAGGCCTTGTTTGTCTTCGATGGCGCCCGTAAAACTGCCTTTTTTATGACCGAAAAACTCGCTTTCCATCAGCTCGGTGGGGATGGCGCCGCAGTTGACTGGGATAAAGGGCTGATCACCACGTGAGCCTTGCTCGTGGATCAGGCGGGCGACCAGCTCCTTGCCGCTGCCAGATTCGCCGCTGATGTACACCGGTGCCTGGCTACGTGCGAGCTTAAGGATCTGTTTGCGCATCGCCTTCATCGGCGGTGAGTCGCCGAGCAGGCGGCTGTCCACCGGCAGCTCTTCGCCATCGGCGCTACGCAGACGCAGTGCGGCTGCGACCAGTTCACGTAGGCGGCCGAGGTCCACCGGCTTGGTCAGAAAGTCGAATGCGCCAGCCTTCAAAGCATTGATCGCGGTGTCCAGGCTGCCATAAGCGGTGATCATCGCCACGGGCACTTGCGGGTGGCGCAGCAGAATATGTTGCACCAGCTCAAGGCCTGTACCATCAGGTAGGCGCATATCGGTCAGGCACAGGTCGAAGGGCTCTTTCGCTAGCCATTCGCGGGCTTCCTTGACGTTGCGCGCGCTTCGGGTGTCGAGCTTCATGCGCCCCAGGGTGATTTCCAGAAGTTCGCGAATATCCGGTTCGTCATCGACGATCAAGGCTCTCTGGCGGGTCATGGTCAGCTCAGTTTGCGCGGGTGTGCGAAGGTGATGCGTAGGCAGCTGCCGCCACCGTCACGCAGTTTATAGTCGAGGCGTGCCTGGTTGCTTTCGCACAGTTCGCGGGAAATATACAGGCCCAGGCCGGTACCCTTGTTTTCTGTGGTGTAGAACGGTTCGAACAAGTGGTGCAGTTGCTCTTCGGCAACGCCAGGGCCGTCGTCCAGCACTTCAAGTACCGGTAGCTCGCTTTCCGGGTCGCGGAACAGCTTTAGCCAGACTTGGCCCTGCTTGTTCTTTTGTGCGCTGTAGCGCAGGCCATTCTCCACCAGATTGCTCAGCACCTGTGTGAGCTGGTGCGGGTCCATTCGGGTTTGAATGCTGCCGCTGCTGGTTTCCAGGTGCAGTGTCTGCCCGGCAGCCGCACTGCTGCGGAATTCACTGGCGAAACGGTGTAACCAATACTTCAGATCGAGCAGTTGTGGTTCGGCCTGGCGCCGTCGCGACAGTTGCAGGACGTTCTCGATCACCAGGTTCATTCGTCGCGAGTGATCCTGGATGATCTGCGCCAGGCGCAGGTCCGGACCTTCCAGCTCTTCGGATTCCTGCAGCAGTTGTGCTGCGTGGCTGATTGCGCCCAGGGGGTTGCGAATCTCATGGGCGATACCCGCTGTGAGGCGGCCCAGCGAAGCAAGTTTGAGCTGCTGCGCCTGCTGAGCGATCTGGGAGATGTCGTCGAGAAAAATCAGGGTGTGTTTATGCTCGCCGCGCTGCAGAGCAATAAAGCTAGGTTGCAGCACTCGGCCATCGGGGGCAGCTTGTAAGCTGGCGGGGCGCAGGCTGGGGTTGTGCGACCATTGCTGCATGCGTTTGATCAGCTCGGGACAGTGCGGGTCGAGAATTTTGCCATTCAGGTCCGCGTGCCCTAGCAGGTGGTTGGCGCCTTGGTTGGCCAGCAGCACGCGGTGCAGTTCGTCGAGCACCAGAATGCCAGTACGCATCCGTTGCAGGATCAGGGCGTTCAGCGCCTCCAGGTTAGCGACATCCGCTGCACGTTGCTCGGCCAGGCTTTCGCTGACTTGCAGTCGGCGTGTAAGACCCTGCACAAACAATGCAGCAGCGAAGCACAGCGCGCCAAGTGCGCCAGCCTGCACGTACTGTGCGGCAGCAGCCGGTCGGCTGAGGCTGAGATAGAAGGTCAGGTAGATCATGCCCGTTGCGGCGACTGCGGCAATCAGCAGGCCTATACGTCCGCGCAACAGGATGTTGGCGATCGCGACGGCGACAATCAGCAGGTTGCCGATGCCGCTGGGGGTGCCGCCGGCGGCATAGAACAACCCCGAAAGCAGAATCACATCGACCAGTGCGAGGCTGAATACTTGCGCCAGGCGCTTGGGGCGTCGAACGGTGGCGATGATCAGGACGTTGAGGGCGAGGTAAACCCAGCTGCCATTACGGAAGAGTGCCGGGTGCATCATGTCCAGCAGTTGAGCGTCGAGGTCGCTGGAGATCAGCAGCGCCAGGGTAATGCCGATTACCAGGCGGTAGAGGTGATAGAGCCGCAGGATTCGCCAGCTTTGCTCCCCGCTCAGGGGGAAATCAGCGCTCACCGGATTGCGGGCCTTGTTCTAGGTGCGTTTGGCTGCAAAACCACTGTTCATCTTTAGCCAGTGCATGACTGCGGGGTACATGAGTGCCGCAGTGTGCACAGCGAACCATTGGGGCTGCACCAGTGTTGCGGTCTTCGGGGCGTGCAGTTGGCGTGCGAGTAAAGCGCCGCCACAGCCAAAAAGCGGCCGCAATGATGGCAATCCAGAACAATAAGCGGAACAGGCCCATGGTGCTCTCTTTCTGTCGGTAGGCGGGCAGTTTAGCTAAGCCGTTTGCGTGCGCCCAGTCTTGAAGCTGTGCGCTGAGCGCCGTTTCTTGCGTCGATTGGCGAAGCATGCGGTGTTGTTTTGTGTACGGCAGGCCTGCCTCGTACTCCCTGCCGTCGCCCCAATAAAAAAGGGAGGCATCGGGCCTCCCATTTTTCATTACCTATTTTGGCTTAGTCGAACAGGCCAAAGGTCAAGTAGCTGAACCAGGAACGGCTCGGTTTTTCTTCGCTGGTGCCGGCCTTGAGGTCATCCGGGATTTGCTCTTCGGCATCTTCATACTGGCGAATCACATCCTGGCTGGCGCGGGTTTCACCCGGTGGCAGCGGGGTGTCAGTTTCAATCAAGCCCAAGGTCGCCTTTGCCAGCCAGGAGCGACTGTCGGCTTCTTCTTCGCGCGGGACAAACTGGCCGTCGACTAGGCTTGGGTGGTCCGGATAGTTGAGCTTGAGAGTTTCCAGGCTGGTAGCCGCCAGGTCATCCAGGGTCAGGCGCTGGTAGGCCTCGGTCATTACCGCCAGGCCGTCGCCGACAGCTGGGGTTTCCTGGAAGTTTTCCACCACATAGCGGCCACGGTTGGCTGCTGCCACATAGGCGTTACGCGTCAGGTAGTAGTGCGCCACGTGAATCTCATAGGCGGCCAGCAGATTGCGCAGGTAGATCATGCGCTGCTTGGCGTCTGGTGCGTAGCGGCTAGTCGGGAAGCGGCTGGTGAGCTGGGCGAACTCATTGTAAGAGTCGCGGGCGGCGCCCGGGTCGCGCTTGGTCATGTCCAGCGGAACGAAGCGGGCAATCAGGCCGCGGTCCTGGTCAAACGAAGCCAGGCCTTTGAGGTAGTAGGCGTAATCCACGTTAGCGTGCTGCGGGTGCAGGCGGATAAAACGGTCCGCTGCGGACTTGGCCGCTTCAGGCTCAACGTTCTTGTAGTAGGCGTAGATCAGTTCTAGCTGCGCTTGCTCGGCATAACGGCCGAACGGGTAGCGCGACTCCAGTGCCTTGAGCTTGGCGACGGCGCTGGTGTAGCTACTATTATCCAGGTCGGCCTGTGCCTGCTGGTAGAGTTCGGTCTCGCTCAGGTTTTCGTCGACCACCTCTTTCGATGAGCAGGCGGCAGTGAGGGCGAGGATTGCGATCAGCAGCAGGTGTTTCACTTGCATGGCGGCTTGCGTCCCTGTGACGGCGGCTGTCTTGAGCAAAGCCGTCCTGTTATGATGAGCGCCCCCGGTATCCCTGGGGCAAAGACGCCGTATTTAACCACAAGCGTGTAGCCGAAACCAAAAGCTATGCCCCCCTCTGTTGCTGAGCATGTCCTCTATTAATAAGCAGATCATTGAACTGAACGCCGAGGTGCCCTATGAAATGGGCGGTCAACGCCTCGATCAAGTCGCCGCACTCCTGTTCGCCGAGCACTCGCGTTCGCGTCTGTCTGCCTGGATCAAAGAGGGTCTGCTGACCGTCGATGGTGAGGTGTTGCGCCCGCGCGACATCGTCCATGGCGGTGCACTGCTGGCGTTGAACGCCGAGCAGGAAGCCCAGGGCGAATGGATCGCTCAGGACATCGCGCTAAACATCGTCTACGAAGACGAACAGATTCTGGTGATCGACAAACCGGCCGGTCTGGTTGTACATCCGGCTGCCGGGCATGCTGATGGCACCCTGCTTAACGCTTTACTGCACCACGTGCCGGATATTATCAACGTGCCGCGTGCCGGCATCGTGCACCGTCTGGATAAAGACACCACTGGCCTTATGGTGGTGGCCAAAACCATCGAGGCGCAGACCCGTTTGGTCGATCAGTTGCAGAAGCGCTCGGTCAGCCGTATCTACGAGTGCATCGTGATTGGCGTGATCACCTCCGGCGGCAAGATCAACGCGCCGATTGGCCGCAGCTCCTCGCAGCGCCAGCGCATGGCGGTGAGTGATGGTGGCAAACCGGCGGTCAGCCATTACCGGGTGCTGGAGCGTTATCGGTCGCACACCCATGCGCGAGTCAAGCTGGAAACTGGCCGTACACACCAGATTCGCGTGCACATGAGCCATATCGGTTATCCGTTGGTAGGCGATCCAGTCTACGGTGGGCGCTTCCGCATACCTCCTGCCGCCAATCCGAGCATGGTGCAAACTCTCAAGGAGTTCCCGCGTCAGGCCTTGCATGCGCGTTTCCTGGAGTTGGATCATCCGATCACCGGTGAGCGCATGAAATGGCAATCGCCACTGCCGGATGACTTTGTCTGGTTGCTGACGCTGCTGCGTCAGGACCGTGAAGCGTTTATCGGCTGAGCACGGTCTGACTAACGCGAGTGGCGAATAGGGAGCAGGGTGACAGGATGCACGATTGGCTAACACCACAATGGCCCGCGCCAGCAAGAGTCAAAACCAGCGTCACGACCCGCAGTGGTGGTGTCAGTGTTGCGCCGTTCGATAGCTGCAATCTGGGCGAGCATGTTGGCGACGAACCAAAGGCCGTGCTGAAAAACCGTCAGCGATTGGTCAGCCTGCTCGGCTGCAAGCCCGCCTGGTTGCAGCAAGTGCATGGTGTTGCAGTGGTTGAGGCCAACCCTGCTCTGGTACTTGAAGCCGACGCCAGCTGGACGAAAAAGCCAGGTATCGCCTGCACAGTAATGACCGCGGACTGCCTGCCCGTGCTGTTCTGTGATCGAGCCGGTACTCGTGTTGCGGCAGCTCATGCTGGCTGGCGCGGTCTGGCTGCCGGGGTGCTTGAAGCCACCCTGGATCAATTGGCAGTGCCGGCAGATCAGGTGCTGGTCTGGTTGGGGCCAGCGATTGGTCCGCAGGCCTTCGAAGTAGGCGGTGAGGTGCGTGAAGCCTTTGTTGCTCAGCATGCGCAAGCCGCGTCAGCATTCCAGCCCAGCGTCAATGTGGGCAAATTTATGGCTGATATCTACCAGCTGGCGCGTATTCGTCTGGCCGCCTGTGGCGTTGACGCGGTGTACGGCGGTGATTTCTGCACCTTCAACGATCCACGTTTCTTCTCCTATCGCCGTTCTGCGCAAACCGGGCGCTTTGCCAGCCTGATCTGGTTGGTTAACTGATCCTCGCGTGCCGCAGCTGCGGCACTGTTGCGGCAAATGACCCAGGTCAACGCAGCTCGGCTTGAAACCCGCACAATCGTCCTCATCTACTCTTCATCTCGCAGGCTTTCTGTTTGGGTGCGATTCAGTGCGCCGGCCTGCCATCACCACGAGGGTTGATTGTTTATGCGTATTGATCGTTTAACCAGCAAGTTGCAACTCGCGCTCTCCGATGCGCAGTCACTGGCCGTTGGTCTGGACCATGCGGCCATTGAGCCGCTGCACCTGATGCAGGCATTACTCGAACAGCAGGGCGGCTCGATCAAACCGCTGCTGATGCAGGTCGGTTTTGATGTCAACAGCCTGCGCCTGGCTTTGGGCAAGGAGCTGGATCAGCTGGGCAAAATCCAGAATCCATCCGGCGACGTCAATCTGTCGCAGGACCTGGCGCGTCTGCTCAATCAGGCTGATCGCTTGTCGCAGCAGAAGGGCGACCAATTTATCTCCAGCGAGCTGGTGCTGCTGGCTGCGATGGATGAGAACACCAAGCTGGGCAAGCTGTTGCTTGGTCAGGGCGTTAGCCGTAAGGCACTGGAAAATGCCGTGACCAACCTGCGCGGCGGCGATGCGGTAAATGACCCGAACGTCGAGGAAAATCGCCAGGCTCTGGATAAATACACCGTCGACCTGACCAAGCGTGCCGAAGAAGGCAAGCTCGACCCGGTAATCGGCCGTGACGACGAGATTCGCCGCACCATTCAGGTATTGCAGCGCCGCACCAAGAACAACCCGGTGCTGATCGGCGAACCGGGCGTCGGTAAAACTGCGATTGCCGAAGGCCTGGCCCAGCGCATCGTCAATGGCGAGGTACCGGATGGCCTGAAGGATAAGCGCCTGCTGTCGCTGGATATGGGCGCGCTGATCGCGGGTGCCAAGTTTCGCGGCGAGTTCGAGGAGCGCCTGAAGGCGGTGCTCAATGAGCTGAGCAAGCAGGAAGGGCGGATCATCCTGTTTATCGATGAGTTGCACACCATGGTTGGCGCCGGCAAGGGCGAGGGCTCGATGGATGCTGGCAATATGCTCAAGCCATCGCTGGCGCGCGGTGAATTGCACTGCGTCGGCGCGACCACGCTCAACGAGTACCGCCAGTACATCGAGAAAGACGCAGCGCTAGAGCGGCGCTTTCAGAAAGTGCTGGTCGATGAGCCGAGCGAAGAAGACACAATCGCCATCCTGCGTGGTCTGAAAGAACGCTACGAGGTGCACCACAAGGTGGCCATCACTGACGGTGCGATCATTGCCGCGGCCAAGTTGTCGCATCGCTATATCACCGATCGTCAGCTGCCGGACAAGGCCATCGACCTGATCGACGAAGCGGCCAGCCGCATTCGTATGGAGATCGATTCCAAGCCTGAGGTGCTCGACCGCCTTGAGCGCCGTCTGATTCAGCTCAAGGTTGAAGCCCAGGCGTTGAAGAAAGAAGACGACGAAGCGGCGATCAAGCGCCTGGCCAAGCTTAACGAAGACATTGCGCGCCTGGAGCGCGAATACGCCGACCTGGAGGAAATCTGGAAGTCTGAGAAGGCTGAGGTGCAAGGCTCCGCGCAGATCCAGCAGAAGATCGAGCAGGCCCGTCAGGAGCTTGAGGCGGCGCGGCGCAAGGGTGACCTCAACCGCATGGCCGAGCTGCAGTACGGGATTATTCCCGACCTGGAGCGCAGCCTGCAGATGGTCGATCAGCACGGTAAAAGCGAGAACCAGTTGCTGCGTAGCAAGGTCACCGAGGAAGAAATCGCCGAAGTGGTGTCGAAGTGGACCGGTATTCCGGTAAGCAAGATGCTCGAAGGTGAGCGCGATAAGTTGCTGAAGATGGAAGGGCTGCTGCATCAGCGGGTGATCGGTCAGAACGAAGCCGTAGTCGCTGTGGCTAACGCCGTGCGGCGCTCCCGCGCCGGGTTGTCCGACCCGAATCGGCCAAGTGGTTCGTTCCTCTTCCTTGGTCCAACCGGGGTCGGTAAAACTGAACTGTGCAAGGCGTTGGCTGAGTTTCTGTTCGATACCGAAGAGGCATTGGTGCGTATCGACATGTCCGAGTTTATGGAGAAGCACTCCGTGGCGCGGCTGATCGGAGCACCACCGGGTTATGTCGGTTACGAAGAGGGCGGTTATTTAACCGAGGCGGTACGCCGTAAGCCTTATTCGGTGATCCTGCTGGATGAGGTGGAGAAGGCGCATCCAGACGTGTTCAACGTGCTGTTGCAGGTGCTTGAAGATGGTCGTCTGACTGACAGCCATGGCCGCACCGTGGATTTCAAGAACACCGTGATCGTGATGACATCCAACCTTGGCTCCTCGCAGATTCAGGAGCTGGTTGGTGATCGTGAGGCGCAGCGCGCAGCTGTGATGGATGCGGTGGGCACACACTTCCGTCCGGAATTTATCAACCGGATTGATGAGGTGGTGATCTTCGAGCCGCTGGCTCGCGACCAGATTGCTGGTATCGCACAAATCCAGCTGAGCCGTTTGCGTCAGCGACTGGCTGAGCGTGAGCTGAGCCTGGAGTTGTCCGATGAGGCCTTGGATAAGCTGATCGCCGTTGGTTACGACCCGGTCTATGGTGCTCGCCCGCTCAAGCGTGCTGTGCAGCGCTGGATCGAAAACCCCTTGGCCCAGCTGATTCTGGCCGGCAAGTTCGCCCCAGGCAGCAGTGTGACAGGTAAGGTTGAGGGCGATGAAATCGTCTTTGGTTAAACGCTGTCGGCCACAATAGGGCTGCAAAATAAAAAAACACCCCGGTTCAGTTGGCGCTGACCGGGGTGTTTTTATTGGGGCGGATTACAGGTGCTTGAGCAGGACTTCCAGTGCGGCAGCCTGGTCTTCTGCCAGGTCAATGATGTGAAAGCCGGCCCAACAGTGCTGGCCGTCGGCGCCAGGACGACTCCACAGGCAATCAGCGCCGAGGGTGATTTCACAGACGCCCTCTACCGGTTGCTCACTCACTAGGCGGCACTCCACCAACTCGTCGGCGGCCAGCGGCGTATCGCTAAACAACATAAAGCCGTCGGCGGACAGGTCGACCACGCGGCCCAGGCGTTGTCCCGTGTGTAGGTCGAAGACTTCCAGCTGCACTTCGGCGTTATGCCGGCTGTGCAGGCGACGTTCGTCATCCATAGGAGTTCCTTATTCTTGAGGCTCAGCCGTGCGCCCGGTAAAACGCTGGAGCACGCGGTAAATGGCGGTAAGGGCACGGTCCACCAGTGGTGCACCTCGTTCGGGGGTGACGATGCGCGCCAGCCCTTGTTCCATTTCAGTGGCCAGCTGGGTGAGTGGCTTGATTGCTACGCGCTGGCCGCTCTGGTCGACAAACATGTAGTTGCGAGTTGTTGGGCTGAACCAGGACAACTTGAGTGTGCGCACCTGCTCGCCATTGACGAACTCGAACCAGGTGCCGAACTCGATATGTCCCAGCTCTTTAGCCAGCGCCAGCGCGCGCGTCGAGAGTGTTGATTCGCGTGGTGCCAGAGTGGCCAGCGCGGCGTCTTCACCGAGCATGGCGCCGAGTGGGCTCTCGGGCAGGATGGGTTTGAGCTGGGCGGCCACTTGTGGCTGTTTAGCCTGTACGGCATGTTGGCAGGCCACGAGGTCCTGCAGCAGCCGGCGGATGCCGTCTTCGTGGTAGCCGCCCAGCAGCTCCAGGCCTTTGCGCAGGTCTTCGAGCAGCGGTACGCGTAATTTCTGCAGGCGCTCACGGCCGGCGTCGTCAAGCAGGGTGCCACTCCAGGCCAGTTGCTCGGCCGCTTCGCAGGCGCGCTGCCATTCCGGGCTCTGCTCACCATTGCGCAGCAGTACAAAGACCAGTACGTCCGCCCAGGTTAGTTCGAGGAAGTTGCGGATGATGGTCGGCGGTTGACGATTATTCAGGCTGTTGCCGATCACTTCGACTGCATGCTGACGAGCGCCAAGCAGTTTGTCGCGGCCTTTGGCCGCTTCTACTGCACGGCGCTCGCGCAGCTCGACCTTATGGCGGAGTGTCGCAACGAATTCGTTGAACTCCTCCAGTAGGTTGTTAAACAGTTGCAGGTCGCCGAAAAAATCATGGATAACCCGCTCAACCACCCACTGCATTTTGGCCAGCAGACCGCGTTCGTCGCCTTCCCCGCCATATAGAACACCGGCTTGGGCCATGGCATTGAGCAGGCGCCGGGCCGGGTGGTGGTGCTGGGTGAACAGCGCTTTGTCCTGCAGTGCCACTTTCAGGTAGGGCGTATGCAAGTGGGATAGGGTGGTCTTGCACGTGTCCGGCAGGTTGTCGTCGTCGAGGATAAAGTCGAACAGCATGCCGACCAGGTCGATCACGTCGGCTTCTTGGTCAGAAACCTTCTGCTGGCCCGGTAACTCGCT
This sequence comes from Pseudomonas sp. 9AZ, assembly GCF_902506525.1. Lineage (NCBI taxonomy): Bacteria > Pseudomonadati > Pseudomonadota > Gammaproteobacteria > Pseudomonadales > Pseudomonadaceae > Pseudomonas > Pseudomonas sp. 9AZ. The sequence continues at coordinate 1,097,936 of NZ_LR733840.1, read as the reverse complement.
GTGCGCCTCCAGCTGCTGTTGCAAATCTGCCTTGAGGCCTTCTACCTGTTGCGGGCGACTCAGCCGCTGCGACAGGTCGTTGGCTGATTGTTGCTGCATGCGATTCAGCGCATCCAGCAGGGCTGAGGCGCTGTAGGTGCTGGTCGCCTCGCGCGGTGTGAAGCTGGCAATGCTGCGCGTGCCGCCAAGGAGTGGCGCGTCAATATCGCGCTGGCGGTGTTCACCCAGTAGTGTCGCCAGGCTGCCGAGCAATTCCAGGGGGTCACTCGGTGGTGGGCCGCTGAGGTCTGTAATGACAGGCTTGTAGGATTGCCCTGGCGCTGGTGCCGAAGGCGTACCGGTCTGGCTGTTGCTGGCGGAGCTGCTGCCTTGAGGTGCTTGCTCGGTCGGAGCGGCAGTCGAGGTTTTAGGCCGCAGCAGTGGATTGTTGCGCTGTGCGGTGTACTTCAAATTTGGCAGCACACCTGCATCGATCAGGCGTTGATTCAATGCGGTATAGATGCTGTCCAGGCTCTGCATAACATGTGTATCAAACAACGTATAAAGGATGACCTTTATACGCAGTGGAAATGGGCAGGGCGTCAGAGCATCGCGAAACGCCTGGGCAATCATCTGCGGGCCAAAGGGATTGATGTCCTCACCCAGTTTCTGGCCGTTATTAAGGAGTGCCAGGCGTTGTTCCAGAGCAAACAGTGATTGCGCGCAGCGCGCCTTGACCCGGCTGACCATATTGGTGACTTGCAGGCTTTCTTCATAATCCTCGTTTTGCACCAACGCCATGTGCTCAGCGTCCAGCTTGCTGGTGCTGGGCGGTGGCTTGAGTTTGCCTTCGAGGAAATCAGAGAAATTCTGTGCAATTTGCTGATGATAGCTGCGTTCAATCTGCGGACGCTGTCGGCGGATCTCGCGCATGTTGTCGAAGAACAGGGTTTGCACCTGATTGTTCTCGGCTTTTTCGGCGCATTCGAACAGCGTGTCGTCGACCTGGGCAAAGACCCCCGTCAGGTGTTCAGCCAGGCGGTTCATCACTAGTTTTCGACAACTTTGCACCAAGTCGCCGAAGCGTGGCTGGATGCCACGGCTGGCAAGGGTGTGCGTTGAGCCGGGTGGATTTGGCGGTGTGCCCTGGTTACTCATGGACTTTCCTGGCTGGAGCCTTACGGCTTGTGCGTCCTGCAATGAATACAGACCTAGTGAAGATATAGCAGCCGCTCACGCAGCTGCAAATCATTGTACTAAAAGCAATTTAAGGGGTTGACAGGCGCGCGCGGAAACGTAAAATGGCGCGCCTTAGACACGGGAAACGATTTAATAACCGGCTCCAGTTTCTGAGAACGGAAGCAAGTAGTTCCGCGATAGCTCAGTCGGTAGAGCAAATGACTGTTAATCATTGGGTCCCAGGTTCGAGTCCTGGTCGCGGAGCCAATCTTTCATCGGGGTATAGCGCAGTCCGGTAGCGCGCCTGCTTTGGGAGCAGGATGTCGGGAGTTCGAATCCCCCTACCCCGACCATTTTTGGGTCGTTAGCTCAGTTGGTAGAGCAGTTGGCTTTTAACCAATTGGTCGTAGGTTCGAATCCCACACGACCCACCATTTCAAGCATGCTTGAATGATAAAAAACCCGCCTAGTGCGGGTTTTTTATTGCCTGCGATTTATGTCGACCTCCATTCTTTGGCGGATTTAAACTCAAGAACTGGCCATGCCGCACATGGTGCTGGGCGGCCATGGCGAGTTCCTGTGGATAGGGTTGAGCCAATCAATGCAGCTTTAGACGCGGCTCGGTGCTGCGGCCGATGCGGTCGCCAAGCATCATCAGCAGTGTGCGGGTGACGCCGTATAGAGCGATCTGGTGCATGCGGTAGAGCGAGACGTAGAACATCCTGGCCAGCCAGCCTTCGAGCATAACGCTGCCGGTCAGGTTGCCCATCAGGTTGCCGACCGCAGAGAAGGTCGACAGCGAGATCAGTGAGCCGTAATCGCGGTAGCGGTATTCCGGCAGGGCTTTGCCCTCAATGCACAGCTTCAGCGATTTAGCCAGCAACGAGGCTTGCTGATGCGCCGCTTGCGCGCGCGGCGGCACGTTGCGTCCTTCGCTGCCGGGTTGTGGGCAGGCGGCGCAGTCGCCGAAGGCAAAAATGTTGTCGTCCAGGGTGGTTTGCAGTGTCAGGCGCACCTGCAATTGGTTGATGCGATTACTTTCCAGGCCATCCAGCTCTTTAAGGAAGTCAGGTGCGCGAATCCCCGCCGCCCAGACTTTCAAGGTGGCTGGGATGACTTGACCTTGCGCGGTATGCAGCGCCTCGCGAGTGACCTGGCTGACGGCTGCGCCGGTGAGGACGGTTACGCCGAGTTTCTCCAAGGTCTTATGCACGGGCTGGCTGATCCGCTCCGGCAGGGCAGGCAAGACCCTGGGGCCGGCTTCAATCAGGGTGATGCGCATGTTTTCCGGGCTGATCCGATCCAAGCCGTAGGCAGCCAATTCGCGTGCGGCATGGTGCAGTTCGGCGGCCAGTTCAACACCTGTTGCGCCGGCGCCGACGATGGCGATGTTGATTAGCTCGGTAGCTACGCTTTGGCTGGCGTGCGCGCGCAGGTAGTGGCTGAGCAGTTGGTGGTGGAAGCGTTCGGCCTGCTCGCGGGTGTCGAGAAACAGGCAGTGCTCGGCGGCGCCCGACGTTCCGAAGTCATTGGTGGTACTTCCCACAGCAATAACCAGGCTGTCATAGCTGAGCTCGCGCGCAGGCATGAGCACCTGCCCCTGATCATCCAGGGTGGCAGCAAGGCTGATACGTTTTTCTGCGCGATTGAGGTCGCACATCCGCCCCAGTTGGAATTCGAAGTGATTCCATTTGGCTTGCGCCACGTAGTTGAGTTCATCACCTGAGGAGTTCAGCGAGCCCGCGGCCACTTCGTGCAGCAGCGGTTTCCAGATGTGGGTCAGGTTGGCGTCAACCAGGGTGATCTTGGCTTGGCTGCGTTTACCCAGGGTTCTACCCAGGCGGGTAGCAAGCTCCAGTCCGCCGGCGCCGCCGCCGACAATTACGATTTGATGAGTCATCAGACACGCTCACAAGGCTTTTAAGAAAAAGTGGCGAGTCGCAGTGGGCGAGCGCTAAGCAGCTCATAGCACCAGTCGACTCAGAAGACGGCTCAGCACACCCAGACCAATCGTGACCATTACGATGATCAGCAGCAGTCGCCAGACTTTGAACGGCTGGCGCTCGACCTGATGTTGCGGAGCGCTAAGGTATTGCTCGACACGTTTTTGATCATCAGGATTCAGGCGACTGGACATGCGTGCCTCGAATTAAGGGGCCGGTTGGCAATTGATGGGATCGATTGCAGGCTGAAGTGCTGGGCATTCTAGCCGCGCGACTTATAAAGGCTCAACGCGCAGGGCGTCATTCAAGCGAATAATGCCCCCTTGTAGCACGCGCGCGGTAATTCCGCCGTGGCCGCGCATGGCCTGAAAGGTACCAAGCCCTAAGCGTTCCTCCAGCTTGGCGCAGGGTTGGCACCAGCCGGTGGTTTCCAGTATCGCCTGGCCGAGGCGGAAGCGTCGGCCCTTGAGGCTGAATAGGTTGATGCCACTTATGGCGATATTGCGCCGCAGTTCAATCGGGTTGATCGGCTGTTCGGTAGGGCGACCCATTAAGGCGCTTATCACCGCGAGGTGTTCCCATTGAATTAGGGTGACTTGCCTGGCATTGCGCGGCCCCGGCCGGCTGTGGTCGCCGGTGAGGCCTGCTTCACGGCGCGCTTCCACGGCGTCCAATTCAATCATCGTTGCTCGCGATGCGGGGCGCACGCCTATCCAGCGTACACAGCCTTGCTGAGGTACGGCGGCAAGCAGTTCATGCAGAGGACTCACAGGCTGATACCTACATCGAAAAGTATGCTGCGACCGAGGTTGTGGCGCAGAAAGTCGGGTGCGCTCGGGTGGGCGAACAGCACGCGGGCAAAAGTCGGGCCGACCAGTGATAGCGAGCGCCATCCTTGGCGGAGAAACTCGGTCGGTGGTGGAAAGTGGCTGTTGAAGTCTGGCACGGCGCGCTTCAGGTTGACGTAGGCGAGCAAGTCCAGCTCGCCCAGGTCGAGGCCGCGCTCTTTGTAGTTGTGGGCTTTTTTGCGCAGGGTGGGCGTCAGCCGCTGTTGCAGTTCGGCGGCGGCAATGCGCCGTGGTTTGGTTTCGCGCCGCACCAGTTGGCTGAGGGAAAACGCGCTGCGTCGTCGTTCCAGTTCGGCACGCCATTCATCATTCAGGCGACGGCCTTCGTCGAGGACGAAGAACACTTCAAAGCTGGCCTCGCGGAACAATACGTCGGGTGGTTCATGGTTGGCGGCGCTGAATTCATCCAGGCGGTGGCTGACGTTCAAGGCTTGCAGCAGGCGCTGGCAGACCCAGCGCTCGCGCTCCCACTTGCGCGCGTTGGAGAGAAAGGCATTGGCTTGTTCGGCCTGGTGCGTCAGCAGGCGCAAATAGTCTGAGTCATCCATAGGCTCAGCTTAGCCTGCGCGGTTGGGTTGTTGGTACCCCTCTGCGGCGGTTGTTGCGTGCTTTTCATGTGTTGCTGGAGCCCGCAGTTGTAGACTGCATAAGTCGGCCACGATGGCTTGGGGGGTTGTTCCGCATGATTGCCGCGCACTTGTTGTCTTCCACCAGTCTGATACTGGGTTGGCTGATCTATCTGCCGCTGCTGTGCTGGGCGATCTGGCGTGCGCCCTGGGTCGAGCTCTGCAGTGATCTGCGTCGTCAGCATTTGCTGGGTGGTACAGCGCTGGCGCTGTTTGTGCTGTGGTTGGTGCGTCGGGATTTCGACTCGGGCCTGTCCTATCACTTTATCGGCATGACGGCGGTCACCTTGCTGCTGGATTGGCCGTTGGCCATGCTGGTGGGGTTGATTGCCCAGCTGGGGCTGCTGGTGCTGGGCCGACAGGATCTTGCCGCCCTGGGTGTTAATGGCGTGCTGCTGGTGGTGATACCCGTGTGGGTGACCGAAGCCTGCGCGCTTTGGGTTGAGAAAAAGCAGCCTCGCAATCTGTTCGTCTACATATTCTTCAGCGGCTTCTTAGCCGCTGCGCTGGCTGCCTTGCTGTGTATCGCTGCCGCCTTCACCTTGCTTTGGGTGGACGGGTTGTTCCCGATGCCGCCCTGGCTGGAGGATTTTATCGGCTACCTCTGGCTGGTGATTTTCCCCGAGGCCTTTATCAACGGCATGCTGGTGACTGCGCTGGTGGTGTTCTATCCAGACTGGCTGGAGACCTTCAACCGCACGCGTTATCTGGCCGCGCCCTGGAAGGGGGATGATCTGCCGCGCTGATGGCGCGCCCTTCAGCGTTTCGATTGCGTTGTGCTGGTTGATCCAGATCAAGTTGCGCGAATGGCTATGCGCGATCTTGCATCTATCAACAGAGAGGACGTGACATGGGCGTGCATCAATGGGCGAGGCAGGCAATCGAGCAGAGTTTGCAGGGTGTAGAGGCGCAGTGTTTTGATCAGGCCATGGCGCTGCGGGCTTTACTCAGCGCAGTAGTCGAGCGTAGCCGGGCCGGGCGCAGCGCGGCGGATCTGGCCGCCGAGCTGCAGTTTCTCGCGGACAATCTGGATGACGAGCGCGATTACAGCTTTATGCGGCCTTAACTATCAGTGCTCGCGCGGCGGTAGCTCGCCAGAGAACAGATCATCTTCCAGCGGGTTGCCGGCGATCGCGTGCTCTTCTGAGGCCCAGGCGCCGAGGTCGATCAGCTTGCAGCGTTCGCTGCAGAATGGCCGGCTCGGGCTTTGCGGGCCCCATTCGACGGGGGCGCTACAGGTGGGGCAGGCGACTAGGGTTGGCGTACTCATGCTTGGCCTCCGCGTAGGCTTAGGTAAAAGGTGTGGAGTCGTTCCACTTCGGCTCGCAGCCAGGGCAAGTCTTGATCATTAAGCAGTACGTCATGGGCATGTTGCAGGCGTTCTGCACGGCTGGCCTGGGCTTTGAGAATAGCCTGCACCTGTTCGTTGGAGCTCTGGTCGCGAGCCATGGTGCGCTGCACTTGCAGCTTTTCAGGTGCGTCCACCACCAGTATGCGCTGGGTCAGCTTGTGCTGGCCTGACTCAACCAGCAGTGGCGAAACCAGAATGGCATAGGGTGATTCTGCGCGCGCTAGGTACTGGATGATTTCCTGGCCGATAAGCGGATGCAGTAGCGCTTCGAGCCAGCGTCGTTCATTGGCATCGGCAAAAATCCGGTTTCGCAGTGCTGTGCGATCAAGCTGGCCGTCGGCCTGCAACACATCGCTGCCGAAGTGCTCGGCTATCTTGGCCAGCGCTGGCTTACCCGGCTCAACCACCCAGCGCGCCGCATGATCGGCATCGACCAGATGCACGCCTAGATCAATAAAGTGCTGAGCGACAGCGCTCTTACCGCTGCCAATGCCGCCGGTAAGGCCAAGAATCCAGGGTTTTGTCGTCAAAGTTCGCGCTCGTATCGGTCATCCAGGGGCGCGATTGTAGTGCAGCTGATTGGCTGCTGGCGAACGATAGGGATATGCCCGCTAAGTGCAGGGGCTTTCGAGATGTCGCTGACGGGGTACCTTAACCCGGATGCAGACCGAGTCAAGTTGCTCTATCAGAAACCGGCGATCTTCAGATAACCGGAGGTGATTTGCTCACCCCAGATCAAGGCAATCCAACCGGCAATCGCCAGGTAAGGACCGAAGGGTATAGGCGTGCTGGCTTCCGCGTTTCGCAGGCGCAGCATGACCAAGCCTAGCACCGCGCCAACCAACGATGACAGCAATATCGTCAGCGGCAATACCTGCCAGCCACCCCATGCGCCGAGCATCGCCAGCAGCTTGAAGTCACCGTAACCCATGCCTTCCTTGCCCGTTACCAGCTTGAACAGCCAGTACACCGACCACAGGCTCAAATAGCCAGCAATCGCGCCCCAGAGCGCATCTTCCAGGCTGGTAAACAGGCCAAAACTATTGGCAATCAAACCTAGCCACAGCAGAGGTAGCACCAGCGAGTCTGGCAGCAGCTGATGATCGACATCGATCAAGCTCATCGCCAGCAGGCCCCATGCCAGCAGTAGCATCGCGCCAGCCTGCCAGGTAAAGCCGAAATGCCAGGCGATAAAGGCCGACAACAAGCCGCAGGTCAGCTCAATCAGCGGGTAGCGCAGGCTGATTGGCGATTTACAGCTTGAACACTTTCCGCGTAAAAACAGATAGCTGATAACCGGAACGTTTTCCCAAGGTTTTATCTCGTGGGAGCAGTGCGGGCAGCTTGAGTTGGGTAATACCAGATTAAATGTTGCTGTTTGGGACTCAGAAGGCAGCTCCAATATTTCACGGGCCTGCTCGCGCCACTCGCGTTGCATCATCTTTGGCAGACGATAAATCAGTACGTTAAGAAAACTACCGACTAGCAAGCCAATAAGCAGCGCACATAAAATAAAGGCCAGCACATGGCTGGCCAAGAAGTCGATTACGGACATAGGTTAAACAACTGCGCCCAGTTGGAAAATTGGTAAGTACATGGCGATGATCAGGCCGCCGACAAGTACGCCCAGTACCGACATAATAAGGGGCTCCATCAGGCTGGTCAGACCATCGACAGCGTTGTCGACCTCGGCTTCATAATAACTGGCCACCTTATCCAGCATCATATCCAAAGCACCAGACTCTTCACCGATGGCGGTCATTTGAATTGCCATTGAGGGGAATACAGCCGTGCTGCGCATAGAGAAGTTCAGCTGCATACCGGCGCTGACATCTTGCTTGATTTTATTGACGGCATTCTTGAATACGATATTGCCAGTAGCCCCAGCTACAGAGTCCAATGCCTCTACAAGTGGTACACCTGCAGCGAAGGTGGTTGCTAGGGTGCGGGCATAACGTGCAACAGATGATTTGTAGATAATGTCGCCGACAATTGGTGCTTTTAAAGCTGTTCGATCAATCCAGTTTCTGAACTTTTCAGAGCGTTTTTTTGTTTCCCCTAGTGTGAAAATAGCGGCAAACATAGCAATAAGTATGACGAACCACCATTTTTGAAGTGCTTGGGATATACCGATAACAAACTGAGTGAATGCAGGTAGCTCCGCTCCGAAGTTTGAAAATACAGTCTCGAATTGCGGTACTACTTTTATAAGAAGAATTGCTGATACGATAATTGCGACAACCACTACGGCTATTGGGTAGTTCATGGCTTTTTTAATTTTTGCCTTTAGTGCTTCAGTTTTTTCTTTGTAGGTGGCTACTCGGTCAAGTAAGTCCTCAAGTGCACCAGCTTGTTCGCCGGCGTCCACTAAATTGCAAAATAAATCATCAAAGTATTCTGGGCGTGTGCGTAGTGACGCAGCAAAACTATTACCGGCAGCGACGTGCTGTTTTATGTCATCAACCAGCTTGCGCATATTGGGGTTGTCTAGACCCTCACCAATAATTTCGAAAGACTGAAGCAAAGGTACTCCGGCTTTCATCATGGTGGCCATCTGCCGAGCAAACAGCGCAATATCCATCGGCTTAATTTTTTTCCCGGCGCTGAACAGGGATGCAGATTTTTTGCGTACTTTGGTTGGATTTATGCCCTGCTTGCGCAGTTGCGCCTTCACCAGGGCTGGGTTCTGGCCGCTGACCTCACCTTTTATTTTGGCACCCTGCTTGTTCGTACCTTCCCAAGCAAAAGTGCTGGTTTTTAGTGCTTTAACGGCCATCGGTTAGTCCTTAGTCACACGGTTCACTTCAGCGAGGCTGGTCACGCCCTGCATGGCCTTCAGCAGCGCTGAAGTACGCAGGTCATTAAAGCCGTCTTTGCGCATCTGGATAGAAATATCAATAGAGTTGCCTTCCTCCATGATAATCCGTTGTAGGGCCGGCGTGTTTTTAACCACTTCATAAATCCCGACACGACCTTTGTAGCCGCCATTGCAGTTTTCGCAGCCTACAGGCTCAAAAATCTTAAAAGTGCCAATCTTATTCTCCGGGAAGCCTTCTTCAAGCAAGGTTTCGCGGGGAACCTGTATTTCCTTTTTGCAGTTATTGCAGAGCTTGCGAGCCAGGCGCTGGGCAATGATCAGGTTTACCGAGGTGGCAATGTTAAATGAGGGGACACCCATATTGCGCAGGCGAGTCAGTGTTTCTGCTGCGCTGTTGGTGTGCAGGGTTGACATGACCATGTGGCCAGTTTGTGCTGCTTTGATGGCGATGGATGCGGTATCCAGGTCGCGTATCTCACCAACCATGATGATGTCAGGGTCCTGGCGCAGGAACGATTTAAGTGCGGCGGTAAAGTCCATGCCTTGCTTAGGGTTGACGTTGACCTGGTTGATGCCTTCCAGGTTGATTTCCACCGGGTCTTCGGCGGTGGAGATATTCACGTCGACGGTATTTAGGATGTTAAGGCCGGTATAGAGCGAAACGGTTTTGCCAGAGCCGGTTGGGCCGGTTACCAAGATCATCCCTTGAGGCTGTTTGAGTGCCGACATGTAGAGATCTTTTTGAGATTCTTCATAGCCAAGGGCGTCGATGCCCATCTGGGCGCTTGCAGAGTCAAGAATTCGCATTACGATCTTCTCACCCCATAGCGTAGGGCAAGTGCTGACGCGAAAATCGATTGATTTGCTTTTGGATATACGCATCTTGATGCGCCCATCTTGCGGTTTGCGGCGCTCGGAAATATCCAGGCCTGCCATAACCTTAAGTCGAGCCGAAATACGAGGTGATAACTGGATGGGCGGACGAGCTATCTCGTGCAGAATGCCGTCGGTGCGGAAGCGCACACGGTAGGCTTTCTCGTAAGGCTCAAAGTGCAGATCCGAAGAGCCGCCTTTAATGGCATCCAATAGCATCTTATTAACGAAGCGTACAACTGGCGCATCATCGGCTGCGTTGCCGTCGCCTTTGTCCTGCGTATCGTCATTGACCGCTTCAACATCGAGGCCGTCGAGGTCTATGTCGCCGAGATCCTCCATGCCGCTTGCAGCTGAGTCGAAGAATTTCTCGATTGCCTCACCAAGCTTGTCGTCTTCGACCAGGATGGCTTCTGTATTCATCCCTGTGCTGAACTGAATGTCAGTGACTGCTTGGTGGTTGGTTGGGTCGGAAACGGCAATAAAAAGCTTGTTACCGCGACGCCATAGCGGCAGTACGCGGTGCTGGCGCACCAGTTTTTCGGTTACCAGGTCTTTGGGTTGGCTTTCCTTGTCTATTGCATTCAAGTCAACGAATGACACACCGAATTGTTCGGATGCAAGCTCGGCCAGAACGCGGCTTTTGACCAGCTTGTTCTGCACTAGGTAGGTGACCAGCGACAATTTATTTCGCTGGGCTTGGCTTTGTGCCTGCTGGGCTGCTTTTTCGTCCAGCAGCTCGGCTAGCACCATTTGCCGTGCAAGGCCTGTAAGGGAAACGCTATCGTTCATTGCATGCTCCTAAACAATCCTCGCCTTATAGCCTAGTTGATCTTGGCTGCCAAACGCGGCTGTTGTGGGTGACAAAAAAGGTCACTTTGTGTCTGTAAGGCAGTGGTCTTTAGGCTGGGATTGATTGTGCTGCGTGATGGGCGCTCTATTCTGTTGTTGGCATGGGCTGTGCAGGAAGCATCACAGGTCGTTGACCTAAACACACCTAGGAGAGATTTGTATGAAAGCTCAAATGCAAAAAGGCTTTACCCTGATTGAATTGATGATCGTGGTTGCGATCATCGGTATTCTGGCTGCCATCGCGCTGCCGGCCTATCAGGATTACACCAACCGTGCTCGTGCGTCGGAAATCGTATTGGCTGCTAGTGGTGCGCGCACTTGTGTAACAGAAATCAACCAGAGCGTAACAACCTTTGCCTCTGCTGATTACAGTGGCTGTGATGCGCTTTCTCAGGTGGGGGCTTACAACACTGCGGTGGACGTAAACAATGCCACTGGTGTAGTGGTAGCTACTGGGACTATCAATGCTCAAACAGTGACTGTCACGCTAACTCCAACTGCACTAGGCAATGCTGGTCGTATTGCTTCTTGGCGTTGCACTGGTACTCCGCTGAACATGATGCCAGGTAGCTGTAAGTGAGTTTTTAGACTGGTGCTTATGCTCGATTGGGTGGTTCGTGGTTTTGACTGCCCATAGTTTTTGAGCTCGCTTTTTTAGAAGCCCAAAACGCCTCGGTTATCCGGGGCGTTTTATTAAGTTTAAAAAAGCTGATATTTACAGTGTTTGTGGGTTAATTTTTATTGGCGCGTGTTTTGTATTTTTGTTTTTAGTATGTTTTGTGTTTTGATCCGTCGGGGTGTGGGTGGGTTTTGGTGTTTTTAGTTATTGTGCTGGAGTGATTAGTGAGTTCACAAGTTCGATATCAGGGGTTGATGCTGCTGGCGTGTGGTGCCTTTGTTTTTGCTTGGCTTATGCCAAGTCATAATCCGCCATGGACATCGGCTTACCAAGAGTTTGCAAGCTTCTTTGCAGGCCTCATGCTGCTGTCAGTTGTCGTGTTGTTGCGCCAAATAAAGGTTACGCCTGCTGTTGTAGGTTTTTTTCTACTGGCCAGTGTTCCGTTGCTGCAGTGGTGGGCTGGGGTGGTATTTTTTTCGAGCGATGCCTGGATTATTTCGATATTTATAATGGGTTTTGCGCTGATGTTAATGGTTGGCTATAGCCTGGGTTTGCAGCAAGAGAGCCGTTTGTTTTTTACTCGGTTATTGGCCGCAACACTGATAGTGGGGGCGGTCTTATCCCTGTGGGTTGCTCTGCGCCAGTGGCTGTTATTTTCCCCTGGTTCTTTCTGGGTAATCGACTTGCCTCGTGGTGGGCGGCCATATGCCAATCTTGCTCAGCCGAATAGCCTCGCCACTCTATTGTGTATGGGGTTGGCGGGTGTTTTATATGCGTACGAGCGCTATATCTTGGGGCGCTTTACGGCGGGGTTGCTGGCGGTTTGTCTTTTATTTGGTGTGGCGCTGACAATGTCAAGGACCCCTTGGGTTGCTTCTATTGCAGTACTGGTTTTTTGGGGTTGGAAGGCTTATGGAGGGGGGCGGCGTCTCTCTCTCGCCACTTTGATGGGGTGGTTGGGCTTTTATGTGCTGTGTTTGCTGGTATTGCCGAATATTGCTAATGCTCTGCTACTAGCAGAGAGTGATCCGTTGGCGCGAACAGGGTCATCTGCGCGCTTGGATATATGGTGGCAGCTTTGGCAGGCTGTTTTGCAGGGGCCTCTTTGGGGGTATGGTTGGGGACAGGTTGGTGTCGCCCAGATAAGTGTTGCGCTGGAATATCCAGTTCCTCGATTAATGACGCTCTATAGTCATAATATATTGTTAGATCTTTTGTTGTGGAATGGCCCATTTCTGGGTGGAGTAATGATTTTTTGTGTTGCTGTTTGGTTGTGGAGAATTGTGTGGAAGGCTGTCTCCCCTGAAAGTTTGTTTGCATTGGTTGCTTCCGGTTTTGTTTTGGTGCATGCCATGCTCGAGTACCCGTTGGCATATGCCTTTTTCTTGCTGCCTTTAGGGCTTCTTCTTGGGTTGGCTGCTGCTGAGAGGTGTGCGGCATATGAACTAAATGTGCCTGTTTGGTTGTGCGGTGGCGTGCTGGTGTTTTCAGTTGGTTTGCTCGGTTGGTACTGGAAAGAGTATCGAATAATTGATGATTTTTATCGTGTTAGTCGTTTAGAGGAGGCGGGGGTTGTTGGGGCGGTCGCAGGAAATGTTCCGAATGTTGTTCTATTGAGTCAGCCTCGTGAATATATTCGTCTTGTTCGTGAGTGGCCCGCCGCCGGTATGTCGGGCCCCCAGCTCGACGCTATGCGTAAAGTTTCTTACAGGTATCCGGGGGCGCTTAGCCTGTTTCGTTATGCCTTCGCACTTGGTATTAATGATCGCCCTAGTGATGCTTGTGAGCAGTTGAGGGTGATTCGTGCTCAGTTCGGAGAAAGGGTTTATCTTCAGGCGCTGCAGGAGTTTCAGCGGAAAGAAGCTGAGTATCCGCAGTTAGCTGCGGTGCGTTTGGGTTTAACGAATTTTGAGCTTTAATTTGCTTGTTTCTTCCAGGCACTGTTGTGGGGCCGCTTGTATGCGGCCTGAGTATTAACTAAATCCTGGCTGCGGGAGTCGCTCTATCCCTGTAATTAATAGCCGTTCGGCTGCGGTTGAGTGCGGGTGGTCATATTTACAGGCTCAGCCGCATCGACAAATCCACCGCCTCCACATCCTTAGTCAAAGTGCCAATTGAAATATAATTCACGCCAGTTTCGGCGATCGCACGCAAGGTGCTTTCGTTTACCCCCCCCGAGGCCTCAAGCTTAGCTTGACCTCGGGTGAGAGCTACAGCTGCGCGCATTTCATCAAGGCTCAGTTCATCAAGCATGATGATGTCAGCCCCGGCATCTAATGCCTGGCGCAGCTCTTCTAAACTCTCCACTTCAACTTCCACCGGCTTGCCTGGGGCAATTTTGTGGGCGGCGGTTACGGCTTGGGCGATGCCGCCGCAGGCGGCGATATGGTTTTCCTTAATAAGGAAGGCGTCATATAGGCCAATGCGATGGTTGTGGCAGCCGCCTTGAGTTACTGCGTATTTCTGCGCGAGGCGCAGGCCCGGTAGGGTTTTGCGGGTGTCGAGCAGTTTGACGGCGGTGCCTTGCACTAGGTCTGCATAGTGCTGGCAGCGGGTGGCGACAGCGGAGAGGGTTTGCAGAAAGTTCAGGGCGCTGCGCTCGCCGCTAAGTAGGGCGCGGGCGGGGCCTTCCAGTTCAAATAGTACCTGGTTGGGCTCGGCGCGTTGGCCGTCCTGGATATGCCAGTGCACAGCGACCCGTGGGTCGAGTTGGCGAAATACCGCATCGACCCAGGCGGTGCCGCAGATTACTGCGGATTCGCGGGTGATGACTTTTGCATGCGCCAGGCGTTCGGCGGGGATCAGCTGTGCGGTGATGTCGCCACTGCCGATATCCTCTGCCAGTGCGCGGAGCACATTGGCCTCGATTTCGTTGGCGAGGTCGGCGAGGATAAGGTTAGGCATGATGGGCTCCAGTCAGCAGAATGCGCCGATTATAGGGATTGATGGCTGTTTGCGCAGTGTTTGCGGCTGTTCTCTGGCGGCTGTGGGGCTATGCTGATGGAGGTTCTTCGTTAACTGCGTATGGCCGTTACGTATAGCGTGTTGCTTTGGTCGTGTGCAGGTAACCGTTGGGAAGCTGTGGCGCTGCATCTGTGACGCGGGTCATGTCTGGAGGAAAAGTCAGCTTGGTATGCGCGCGCGCATCCCTATAATGGCTTTACTTTTTAGAATTGTTGACGCCAGGCCTTTGACGTTACGGATGACGCTCAGTTGATCGCTGTGCAGGTCGGTTCGCCCAAGAGGGGCAGTCTGCAGGAGACTCGCAATGAAGACTGATGCGAACGTGGTTCACCTGAGCAAGGTGGCCTCTGAGCAATCGCCCACCTCGCCGGTAGGAAGACTGCCTGTGGCGCTGACAAATGTGCGTGACAAAGCGGCCCAACAGCTGAAGGCGGCGTTGCAGGCGCTGTTCGACAATGCGGACGATACGTTGTTCGAGATGGCGGATCGTGCCACCAGCAATGCTGAGCAGAATGCTTTCTTCGAGGCGATGCGCGATCTGCGCTTAAAACGCAAAAATATCGAGCGCGGCTTTCTGCAAAAGGTCTTCGAGGCCTTTGCCACCCTGAATCAATATGAAATTGGCAAGCCTGCGCCTTTGGATGCGGTGTCGTTCGATACCCTGTCTTTGGTGCAGAACGACGCGTTGGAAGAGTCAGTTGCTCTGGATTCGATGGTGGCTAAAGTTGTCAGCCGCGACGGCGCTGCGCTCAGCCATCTGACCACGCGCTTCAACGCCATGGTCAGCAAAAAACTGGATGACAAGAGTAACCCCATCGGTCCAGCCAGCCTTTGCGAATTCTTTCTTGATGCCTGCAGCAGCCTGGGCGTCGAGATCCGGGTCAAGCTGATCATTCTCAAGTTGTTCGAGAAGTACGTACTCAGCGACCTTGATCAGTTGTATGCGGAGGCTAACCAGGCCTTGATCGCGGCTGGCGTATTGCCTGAGCTTAAATCCGCCCCTGCGCGGCGTAATCCTTCGCGCGCCAGTGCACCGGCAGGCGCTGTTCGTCAGGATGCATCGTCGGAACTCTCAGCTGAGTTTGCTGATGAAGGCGTGCAAGAAGTGTTTGGCGCACTGCAGGAGCTGCTTTCCCAGGCGCGTGGCTCGGCGATTCCACGGCGCAATCGCCCGGCCGATGCCATGCCGATTTCCAGCAATGACCTGATGCGCCTGCTCTCGCATATGCAGCAGCGTGCCCCTGCACAGGTCAGTGACGATTTTGATCTGCGTGAGCAGTTGGAAGGTTTGCTCACCCGTGCCAGCGCCAAGGCGGGCAAGGCGCGGGTGGTCGGTGAGGTCGATGAAGACGTTATCAACCTGGTGTCGATGCTCTTCGAATTTATCCTCGATGACCGTACCTTGCCGGACTCACTCAAGGCATTGATTGGCCGCTTGCAGATCCCGATGCTGAAAGTGGCGGTGATCGACAAGACCTTCTTCAGCCGTGGTAGTCATCCGGCCCGCCGCCTACTCAATGAAATTGCCTCTGCTGCCCTCGGTTGGGGTGAGCAGGACGATGCGCAGCGCGACAGCCTGTATCAAAAGATCGAGCAGGTGGTGCAACGCCTGCTCAATGATTTTGTTGATGATCCGGTGATTTTCTCCGAGCTATTGGCCGAGTTCCTGGCGTTTACCGGAGACGAGCGCCGCCGTAGCGAGCTGCTCGAGCAGCGTACCCGTGATGCCGAAGAAGGTAGCGCAAAGGCTGCAATGGCGCGGCGTGAGGTCGAACAAGCACTGAATGAGCGGCTGCTCGGCAAGACTCTTCCAGAAGTAGTGGTGCGTCTGTTGCAGGAAGCCTGGAGCAAGGTGTTGATGCTGACCTGCCTGAAGCATGGCGTTGAGTCGGCAGAATGGCAGGCCGCGTTGGCGACCATGGATGATCTGGTCTGGAGTGTTGAGCTGCACGAAGAGCCGGAAGCGCGTATGCGTTTGCTGGAGATGGTGCCGGGGCTGCTCAAGGCACTGCGTGAGGGCATGGCCAGCGCGGCCTTTGATCCATTCTCCACCGGTGAATTCTTCAGTCAGCTGGAAGCCTTGCATGTGCAGGCTTTCCAACGCTTCAAGCGCAGCCTGCCGGAAGAGCATCCGCAGGATGATGCCCCCGCGCTGGCTGAAATCGACGAAGAGCAGCGTGCTGCTTTGGCTGAGGCCGGTATCGAGTTGCAATTGTTGGAGCTTCCTGCCGCGGAAGTGGTTGAAGAACCGGCCATGGTCGAGGTGGTGGAAGAGATCATTCTGCTGGCGCCTGGCGAGCTGCGTGCCGCTGAGCCGGAAGCCAGCCTGCCGGACGACGATGAGTCGCTGCTGCAGGTCGATAATCTGCGGGTCGGCAGCTGGGTCGAGTTTCAGGAAGATGAAGAGCACAAGCTGCGTTGCAAGCTGGCAGCGGTGATAAAGCCGACCGGTAAATACATCTTCGTCAACCGTACCGGTATGAAGGTGCTGGAAAAAACCCGTATGGGGCTGGCTGTGGAGTTCCGCCGCAACGCGATTCGCTTGCTAGATGATGCATTGCTGTTTGATCGAGCGTTGGAGTCGGTAATTGGCAACCTGCGTAAGCTCAAAGGCGCTTAATCGACTCATATTGATGCGTTACGACAACGCCGCCAGGGCTTAGCCCAGGCGGCGTTTTTGTATCGGCGCGCTGCTTGGGCATTCACCCTTGGCCTTGAGCCGGTGCTGCACTAGAGTGGTGGCTCGTTCAAGGAGTCTTTCATGCAGCTGGACCCTTCCAGTGGCTGGTGCGATGGCATCCAGCACTGTCCATCGCCGAACTTCAATCAGCGACCGCTGGGCGAAGTCTCCCTCTTGGTGATTCATAACATCAGCTTGCCGCCTGGTCAGTTTGGTACGGGCAAGGTGCAGGCGTTTTTTCAGAATCGCCTAGACGCCGATGAACATCCCTATTTCGCCAGCATTGCCAGCCTGCAGGTGTCCGCACATTTCTTTATCGAGCGTGATGGTGCTGTTACGCAATTCGTTTCCTGTAACGAGCGCGCCTGGCATGCCGGGGTGTCGCTGTTTGCCGAACGGGAAAACTGTAATGATTTTTCCTTAGGCATTGAGCTTGAGGGCACCGATGATCTGCCGTTTACGGCCGCGCAGTATGCTGCGCTGATTGAGCTGACCCGGCAGCTGCAGGCGGCTTACCCGGCGATCACCCTGGAACGCATTTGTGGCCATAGCGATATCGCGCCAGGCCGCAAGACCGACCCCGGCCCGGCATTCGACTGGCAACGCGTGCGCATGGCATTGCAGCAAGACAAGGAGCTGACATGAATTTTCTGGTGCTACTGCTAGTGCTGTGGGTCGAGAAGTTTTCGTCCTGGCGAAAGCCCATTCAACACGATAGCCCATGGTTGCGTTTGCTGGCTGCAACTGAGAGCAAGCCGCAGTGGGCTGAGCGGCCTTGGCTGGTGTTGGCCGTGCTGGTGCTGTTGCCGTTGTTCCTGCTGGGCTTGATTCTGCTGATACTAGAACCAGTGGCTTATGGTTGGCTGGCGTTGCCGGTGCATCTGTTGGTGGTGATTTACAGCTTGGGGCGTGGTGATTTGTTGGCGGCATTAGGGCCGTTTCGCGACAGCTGGCGCCGTGAGGATGCTGAGGCCGCGTACCTGGTAGCGCGGCGCGATCTGGCCTTGGAAGCGGAGGAAGAGGGCGAGTTGCTGCAGCGCGTACAGGGGCATCTGGTGTGGCAGGCCTACCAGAGTTTCTTTGCGGTGATCTTCTGGTATGCGTTGCTGGGGCCTTTGGCGGCGCTGGCATATCGGCTGGTCGCCCTGGTCAGTGAACATGCCACGCTGCCAGCCTTGCGTGAGGCAGCAGTGCAGGTACGCCACGGCTTGGACTGGTTGCCGGTGCGTGTGCTGGCCGCCAGCTTTGCTATGGTCGGCAACTTCGCCGGCGTCAGCCGCACCTTGCTGCATGAGCTGCTCAGCTGGGATATCAGCGCCGCACAATTGGTCATCATCACGGCGCGGGCTGCTGGCGAAACGCCGGAGCCGGTGATTGGCGAGGCTGGTGTCAGCACTCTTGATGGGCTGTGGCAGCTGCTGGTGCGTGCGGCGGTGTTCTGGTACTCGGTGTTCGCTGTGTGGACCCTGCTTATTTAAAGCAGGCTATTCGTTCCACAACCAGGCGGCGCCACGCACACCGCTTGAGTCGCCGTGGCGGGCCTGTAGCAGGCGTGTGTTGACCTGATCGGAAAACACATAGCGCGGCAACAGAGGCATCACCTGGGAGTAGAGCGCCGTGTTGTTGGACAGCCCGCCGCCGAGCACAATCACATGCGGGTCCAACAGGTTGATCACCGCTGCCAGGCCGCGTGCCAACTGGTCGTAGTAGCGTGTAACGGCTTCTTGCGCATCAGCCTGGCCGGCGCCTGCCGCACGAACCAGCTCACCTGCTTCCAGGCCAAGGCCGCTGCGTGCTGCCCAGCCTGGACCGCTGAGAAAGGTTTCAATGCAGTCATCCTGGCCGCAATAACAGCGGCGGCTTGGGCCATCCTCATCACGTCGCCAAGGCAAGGGGTTGTGTCCCCATTCGCCGGCGATGGCATTCGGGCCGCTGAGCAGTTGCTGGCGCACGACCAGTCCGCCGCCAACGCCGGTTCCAAGAATTACCCCGAAAACACTTATGGCACCTTCGCCTGCGCCATCGCAGGCTTCTGAAAGGGCAAAGCAGTCGGCGTCATTGGCCAGGCGCACTGGGCGCTGGAGGCGCTGCTCCAGGTCGGCTTGCAGATCTTGGCCGATCAGACACTGCGAGTTGGCATTCTTGATCCGCCCATGGTCGGGCGAGCGCGTCCCTGGGATGCCAACGCCGATGCTGCCTTGGATGCCCAGTTCGCGTTCGCAATCTTCAACTAAGCTGGCAATCAGGCCTAGGGTTTTAAGGTAATCGCCTTGGGGGGTTGGGGCGCGGCGGCGCAAGACTTGCTGGCCATTGTGCAGGGCGACTATTTCGACTTTGCTGCCACCCAGATCAATACCGAGCTTCAGTTGTTTGCGCATCATTAACCTTAAGTTACAGAGGTTGGGGTCGATAAGAGGTATACATGACGCCCTGCTCGGTCGTTATTTTGTGACATTGATCACATTAATCTGCCTGTATTTACCCGGTTGATGCAAATGCCACAGGTCGAGCAGCAAGGGACATACAAGCCGCCGTTTGAGACGCTGAACGACTGTTTTGTAACCTTACACGACAATAATTAGAACTGGAGACGTCCTGTGAAGACCGTGTTGTATCCGGCCATCGCGCTAATGAATCGCCTCAGCTTCGGCATGAAGTTCAGTCTGATCAGTGTTCTGTTCTTTCTGCCCATGCTGGTCACCAACTTCTATTTGGTGCGCGACTCTTATATGCAGTTCGTCAGTACCCAGGCGGCGCTCGAGAGCATTGATCTGCTCGATGAGAGCCTGACGTTGCGGCGTAATCTTGAGGACTTCGTCGACCTCACCGAAATCAACGCAATGATCGGTCAGTCGGGCCAAGCGGGTGATCTTGAAGCGCGGCTGGTCAAGCTGCAAGGCAGCATCGGTGAGGCGTTGCAGGGCATGGCGGCGGTGGTACGCGAGCCTGAGCAGATTGAGGAATTCAACAACAAGCGTGATCAGTTGATTGCCGAGTTAGGCGCTGTGCAGGCCGAGACGTCGCTGCAGGGCAAAATTGCCCTTGCTGAAAAACTGCTGGGCAGCTCCCAGGTATTTATCAAGTTGGTCGCCGCCCAAGCCGGCTTGAGCCAGGATCGCCAGGGTTCTGTGCGGCAGATGATTGAGCTGGTGTCCGTGGACACGCCCAAGGTTACGGCGGTGCTGAGCGAAGGGCGCGCGGTCGGTGCTTATTCCCTGGCTCAAGGCTTTCTCAATTCCTCTGCAAGCACCACGTTTGACGAGCTGTTGCTGGAGCTGGAAAAGCTGCATGCCGAGTACGGCTTGAACCTGCAAGCTTCACTTAACAGCAGCGCGCAGGCTCGCACCGAACTCGCAAGCCAAGCCGCCAGCAGCCTGGAAACCCTGAAAACCACCGCAGTGTTGTTTGAAGACAAGGTGGTGATTGCCGATTCGCTGGACACACCATGGGCGCAGTTCTATGCCGATGTCAGCGGTGCCATGGATCAAACCTACCAGCTCAATCATGCGGTGCTGGCGTTCCTCGATAAACAGCTGCAAGTCCGTCTGGAAGAAAACCGTACGCACATGGTGTTGCTGGTCGCGGCCCTATTGGTGGTATTTCTGCTGATCGTTTACCTGTACAGCGGTTTTTATGTGTCGATCCGCACCACGCTGAAAAAGCTCGGTCAGGTGATGAACCAGGTGGCCGCTGGCGATATGACTGTCAGCTTCAAGGCGCAGAGCCAGGATGAGCTGGGCGAGCTGGGCCAGGTGTTTAATGAGACGGTCAGCAAGATCCATCAGCTGATCGAGCGTGTCGGCCAGACCGTGGTTGAGGTTGAACGTCAGGCGGACCGCGTGCAGCAGGTCTCCGGTGAAAGTAACCAGGCGGTAGCTGGCCAGCGCGGCCAGATTGATCTGATCGCCACTGCGATGAATGAGATGTCGGCCACTGCTCAGGAAGTGGCGCACAGTGCTGCTGCTGCAGTGGGCAGCGCCCAGAGCGTCAACGATGAAACGGTCAGCGGGCGAGCGCTGGTCGAGTCGCAAGTCGGCAGCATCCAGCGGTTGGCGGGTGAAATCGATCAATCCGTGGGCGTGATCAATAAGTTGGCCAGCGACAGTGCGTCGATCAGCCAAGTGTTGGATGTGATCAAAGGCATTGCCGAGCAAACCAACTTGCTGGCGCTCAACGCGGCCATCGAGGCAGCGCGAGCGGGTGAACAAGGTCGCGGCTTTGCTGTGGTGGCGGATGAGGTGCGTAACCTGGCCAAGCGTACGCAGCAGTCCACCGAAGAAATCGAGTCGATGATCGCCAAACTGCAAAGTGGCGTTGGTGCTGCGGTCAAGGCCATGAGTGCGAGCCACAAGATGGCTGATACCACCGTCAATGAGTCGGGCAAAGTGCAGCAGGCGCTGGAGAATATCCTCGGTGCTGTGGGCATGATCGTCGACCAAAACCAGCAGATCGCCACCGCTGCCGAAGAGCAGACCGCCGTGGCGCAGGATATCGACCAGAACATTGTCGAGATAAGCCAGGCCGGTGAGCGTACTGCCGAGGGCGCCAGCCAAACTGAACAGGCCAGCCGCGAGCTGTCCGGGCTTGTGGCGCGTCTCAAACAGTTAATCGGTGCATTCCGCGTCTGATTCGCCACTGCCCAGCAAAACCCGCCACCTTGGCGGGTTTTTTTATGCCTGGCCGTCAGCGTGGTTCAGGCGCGTTCGGCCATGGCGGAGAGGGCCACCGAGGTGGCGGCTGTGCGAGTTTCCACGCCGAGCTTCACGTACACGTGCTCCAGGTGTTTGTTCACCGTGCGCGGGCTGAGGCCGAGGATGTCGCCGATGTCGCGGTTGGTCTTGCCGCAGGCTACCCAGCGCAGCACTTCCACTTCGCGCTCGGTGAGCTGGAAGCGCGCCGAGAGGGTGGCATAGGCCGGTTCGTCGTTCAGCGTCAGCGGTTGCGCCTGGCTGGCGGCACGCGCCGTTTGCAGGATGCGCGCGGTGCGCAGGTGCGAGGCCACGCGGGCGAGGACTTCCTCAGTGTTGATCGGCTTGGTCACATAGTCGATACCGCCAGCCTCGAAGCCTTTGACCACATGCTCGCTGTCGGTCAGGGCGGTCATAAACAGCACTGGAATGTCGGCAGTGGCCGGATCGGCCTTGATCCGCTGGCAGGTCTCGAAGCCGTCCAGCCCCGGCATCATCGCGTCGAGCAGAATCAGGTCGGGACGCCGGCGCTGGATGCGGCTCAGCGCGCTCAGGCCATCCAGCGCCACCAGCACCATGTAGCCCTCTTCATCGAGGGCGTCAGAAAGCAGCGCCAGGTTGTCCGGGGTGTCATCGACGATCAGGATCACCCCGCGCTCGGCGGCGCGGCTGTGCTGCTCAGATGGATGGGTCAGCGCGTTCATGCTCGGCCTCCTTGAGTTGGCGGTTGAATTCGTCCAGGCGATAGTTTTTCACCAGGGCGCGCAGGGGCGTGGTGAAACTGGTGCTGGCGGGTGTCAGCCGATCAATGGCGTCGAGTTTCTCCAGAATGCCGCGGATATAGCCCATGGCGCCGAGCTCGCGCAGTGCGTCTAGGTCATTGCTGCTTGGTAGCACGCGGGTTGCGAGCGGTGGCGTTGGCAATGGCGCGGTGCGCCGCAGCCATTGCAGATCGAGTTGCTTGTGGATGCGTTCAAGCAGTTCCGGGGTGTGCACCGGTTTGGCCAGGTAGTCGTTGCACGCGGCGGCCACGCTACGTTCGCGGTCATCGGCGAAGGCGTTGGCGGAGATCACAATGATCGGTGCTTGGGACATGGCATTGCGGCGGATCAGCCGGCTTGTTTCCCAGCCATCCATCTGCGGCATCGACAGGTCCATCAGAATCAGGTCGGGGTGCAGCAGGGCGGCCTGACGAATCGCTTCCTGACCGCTGGCGGCCTGGATGATGTTGAAACCCAGCGGTTCGAGCATGCCGGCTAGCACGCGGCGGTGTTCGATATGGTCGTCCACCACCAGAATCAGCCGGCGCGGACCCTGATAACCAATGATGTCGTGCTCTACATGCACCACCGCCTGCGGCACGCGCACCTCGGAGAGGAACAGGCGCACCTGGAAGCTCGTGCCCTGGCCCAGCACACTTTTCACCGACAGCTCGCCGCCCATCAGCGAGGTGAGCATGCGCGTGATGGTCAGGCCGAGGCCGACGCCGTTGTCCTGGCGCATCAGGTCGCCGCGTTCGAACGGTTGGAAGATCCGCTCAATCTGCTCGGGGTCGATGCCGATACCGGTGTCGACGATCTCGAAGCTGGCGGTTTCCCGCAGGTAGCTGACGCGCAGGCAAACCTCGCCGCTGTCGGTAAAGCGCACCGCGTTGCCGAGCAAGTTGATCAGGATCTGCCGCACGCGCTTCTCGTCACCGCGTACCACCGCCGGCATACGCCCGCTGGTTTCCAGGCGAAAGCGCAGGCCCTTCTCTTCAGCCTGCGGGGTGAACATGCGTTCGAGCTGGTGGATAAATTCGGGGAAGGGGATTTCCGTCAGCTCCAGGTTGAGCTTGCCGGCCTCGATCTTGGCCACATCAAGCAACCCGTCAATCAGCGACAGCAGGTGCGAGCCACTGCGAAAAATGGTGGCCAGGGCGTCTTGATGCTGCCCAGGCATGCCCGCATCGCGCTGCAGAATCTGCGTATAGCCGAGGATGCTGTTGAGCGGCGTGCGCAGCTCATGGGACAGGCCTGTGACGTAGCGGCTCTTGGCCGCATTGGCGGCTTCGCTGGCTTCCTTGGCTTTCTGCAGGGCCTCGTCGGTCTTGCGGTGGGCCTCTATTTCCTGCATCAGCAGCTGGGTCTGGCGGTCGGATTCCTCCTGGGCCACCCGGCGGCTTTCGCGGGTCAACACCACCCACCACGCGAGAATCGCGGCAAACAGCGAAAGGGTCAGAAAGGCTTTGAGAAATGCCAGGTAGAGGGTGTCCTGCGCCTCCGCTGATTGCGCCACCAAGCCCTGTGATACCTGGCTGTAGATCAGTGCCAGAGCGCCGAACAGCAGCGCCACCAATACCGTCAGTAACCCGAGGTACTGCGCCAAGCGGCTGTGCAGGCGCGGGATCGACACCCGCGGGAACAGCCAGCGAATAAAGTCATCGAGCTGCTCGGACAGCCGCGCTCGCGGCTTGCAGGCATCACCGCAGCGCGCATCGAGTGAGCAGCACAACGAGCAGATCGGCGTGCTGTAGGCCGGGCAGAAGGCCATGTCTTCGCTTTCAAAGGCGTTACTGCACAGGCCGCACTGCACCGTGGTGGTGACGCCGAGCGGGTAGAGCAGCAGTGGGTCGCTGCTGCGCGCCAGGTAGTAGCGCCCGCCGGTCAGCCAGGCAATCAGCGGGGCGAAGAGCATGGCCGAGCCGAGTGCAACGAGCGGCGAGGCGGCCTGGGCAAAGGCGCCGAACAAGCCGCCGTGGGCCAGGATCGACAGCAAGGAGGCGATCAGCATGGCGCCGACACCCACCGGGTTGATGTCGTAGAGGTGCGCGCGCTTGAACTCGATGTGCTTGGGCGACAGGCCCAGCGGCTTGTTGATCACCAGGTCGGCGACCACCGCACCGATCCAGGCGATAGCGATATTGGCGTACAGGCCAAGCACTTCTTCAATGGCCTGGAACACCCCCAACTCCATCAGCATCAGCGCGATGGCCACATTGAACACCAGCCATACCACGCGCCCCGGATGGCTGTGGGTGACGCGGGCAAAGAAGTTCGACCAGGCCAGGGAGCCGGCGTAGGCGTTGGTCATATTGATCTTCACCTGGCTGACGATAACGAACAGCACCATCGCTGCCAGCGCCCACTCCGGTGAGCTGAACACATAGTTGAACGCGACCAGGTACATCTGCGTCGGTTCGGCGGCGCGCTCCATGGGGATTTCATGTTGCAGAGCGAGAAAAGCCAGGAAGGCGCCTGCGAGCATTTTCAGCGCGCCGGGGATGATCCAGCCGGGCCCGGCCATCAGCAGCGCGGCCCACCAGCGCTTGCGGTTGCGCCGGGTCTTTTCCGGCAGAAAGCGCAGGTAGTCGACCTGTTCACCAATCTGCGTGACCAACGCCAGGGCCACGGTGCAGGCGGCGCCGAAGTACAGCAGGTTGAACGCGCCGCCTTCGCCTTCGCGGCCGGCGAAGCTGGTCCAGTCACTGAGCGCTTCGGGGTTTTTGCCGATGACGAAGACGTAGGGCAGGAACAGCAGAAACAGCCACAGCGGCTGGGTCCACATCTGCAAGCGGTTGATCAGGGTGATGCCGTAGGCCACCAGCGGGATGACGATCACCGAGCAGATCACATAGGCCAGCGCCAGCGGGATGTTGAAGTACAACTCCAGCGCCAGCGCCATGATCGCCGCCTCAAGGGCGAAGAACAGGAAGGTGAAGCTGGCGTAGATCAGTGAGGTGATGGTCGAGCCGATATAGCCGAAGCCGGCGCCACGGGTTAGCAGGTCCATGTCCACGCCATAGCGCGCGGCGTAGTAGCTAATCGGCAGGCCGGTGAGAAAGATCACCAGGCTCACCGCAAGGATCGCCCACAGCGTGTTGGTAAAGCCGTAGCTCAGCGCCAGGGCGCCGCCGATGGCCTCCAGGGCGAGAAACGACACCGCGCTCAGGGCGGTGTTGGCGATGCGCAGCTCCGACCATTTACGAAACGACTTGGGGGTGAAACGCAGGGCGTAGTCCTCCATGGTCTCGTCGGCGACCCAGCTGTTGTAGTCGCGGCGGATCTTGACGATGCGCTGGGTGCCAGTCGGCTGCACAAGGACGCTCCTGAGTCGTGGCTAATACGCTTGTTTGAATTTGCAACATCCATGCCCTGCGTCTACAACCGCCGTCCTTGCGCGCGCGAACTTCTATCTGCCTTGCAGCACGGGCGTGAGCTTGCACCAGCGTGGGGCGCGCGGCAGTACGTCAGATGACGTATGCCGTTACGTCATGCTGCGTATACCGCCCGCATCGGTGGCAAACGCATGCTGGTGGCGAACCGAACTGGTACCCGCAAGGCGAGCCAGGGAGGAAAACCACCAGAGGAGCATGACCATGGATTCACCGACTCGCTTTCTCCCTCGTCGGCTAGCGTTGGGTGCTGCGGCACTCTCGCTGCTGGCGGCCAGTGTGTTCAGCCAGATGGCCCTGGCCGACGTCAACACCACCGGCCTGGCCGTGACCGACACCGAAGTGACGGTCGGTCAGCTGCACTCGGCCACCGGCACCATGGCCATTTCCGAAACCGGTTCGATCCAGGCCGAGCGCCTGGCCATCGAACAGATCAACGCCAGCGGCGGCATCCTCGGCCGGCAGATCAAGATCATTCAGGAAGACGGCGCCTCCGATTGGCCGACCTTCGCCGAAAAAGCCAAGAAGCTGCTGGTCGGCGACAAGGTCGCTGCGGTATTCGGTTGCTGGACCTCGGCCTCACGCAAAGCCGTGCTGCCGGTGTTCGAGAAGGAAAACGGCCTGCTCTACTACCCGACCTTCTATGAAGGCCTGGAGCAGTCGAAGAATGTTATCTACACCGGTCAGGAAGCCACCCAGCAGATCCTCGCCGGCCTCGACTGGATCGCCAAGGAGAAGGGCGCCAAGACCTTCTACCTGATCGGCTCGGACTACATCTGGCCGCGCACCTCGATGAAGATCGCCCGCAAGCACATCGAAAACGTGCTCGGCGGCAAGGTGGTGGGCGAGGAGTACTACCCGCTGGGCAACACCCAGTTCGGCTCGCTGATCAACAAGGTCAAGCTGAAGAAGCCTGACGTGGTCTTTACCGCTGTGGTCGGTGGCTCCAACGTGGCCTTCTACAAGCAGATGAAAGCCGCCGGCGTCACCAGCGCCAAACAGAACCTGCTGACTCTGTCGGTCACCGAGGATGAGCTGCTGGGCATTGGCGGCGAGAACATGGACGGCTTCTACGCCTCGATGAAGTACTTCCAGAGCCTCGACAACCCGAACAACAAAGCCTTCGTGGAAGCCTTCAAGGCCAAGTTCGGCAAGGATTCGGTGATCGGCGACGTGACCCAGGCCGCCTACCTCGGCCCATGGCTGTGGAAGGCTGCGGTCGAGAAAGCCGGCAGCTTCGATGTCGACAAGGTGGCCGCTGCCTCCCCAGGCATCGAGCTGACCACTGCGCCGGAAGGCTACGTCAAGGTGCATGACAACCATCACCTGTGGAGCAAGACCCGCATCGGCCAGGTGCAGAAGGATGGCCAGTTCAAGGTGGTGTTCGAATCCGGCTTGATCGAGCCGAACCCATTCCCGAAAGGCTACCAGTAACAGCGGCGTAAGCCGGACTCAGGGCAGGGCGTACCCGCGAGGGTACGCCTGACGCCTGTACGGGCTGACGTGTTTCTTTCTTCCAGCTGGAGACCATCATCATGGAATGGCTATCGGAATTTGGTGCCATCGCGGCCATGCAGGGCTTCAACGGCTTGTCCGTTTTCTGCGTCCTGCTGCTGATGGCCCTGGGGCTGGCGATCATCTTTGGTCAGATGGGCGTGATCAACATGGCCCATGGTGAGTTCCTCACCATCGGCGCCTACACCACCTACGTGGTCTCGGTACTGACCGAGCAATACGCGCCGTTTTTCGGCCCGTACTATTTTTTTCTCGCCATCGTGCTGTCGTTTTTTATCGCCGGTGCGATTGGCTGGCTCGCCGAGTGGGCGATGATCAGCAAGCTCTACCAGCGCCCGCTGGACACCTTGCTGGCCACCTGGGGGCTGTCACTGGTGATGCAGCAGGCCTTCCGCTCGATCTTCGGTGCGCGGGAAGTCAGCGCCACCTTGCCGGAATGGCTGATGGGCTCATGGAACCCCACCGAGGCCATCGACATTCCGCGTAACGGCTTGTTCGTCATGGGCCTCACCGTGCTGATGACCGGCATGATTTTCCTCATGCTCTACCGCTCGCGCTGGGGCTTGCAGGTGCGCGCCACGGTGCAGAACCGGGTGATGAGCCGCGCCGTGGGGATCAACACCAAGAAAGTCGACCGTATGACCTTTGCCCTTGGTTGCGGCGTAGCCGGTGTGGCGGGTGCGGCCTTCACCACCATTGGCTCGACCGGTCCAACCGCCGGTTCTCTGTACATCGTCGACACCTTTCTGGTGGTGGTGTTCGGCGGCGCGTCGAGCCTGCTCGGCACCATCGCCTCGGCCTTCAGCATTGCCCAGGCGCAGTCGCTGATGGAGTTCTTCATGAGCGGTTCGATGGCCAAGGTGTTCACCCTGTCGGCGGTGATCCTGATTCTGATGCTGCGTCCGCAAGGGCTGTTCTCCATCAAAGTGCGCAAGTAAGGAGCCGTCCCATGAACCCGACACTCGATAAGTTTCTTGGCGGCAAGCAGGGCGCGATTGGCCTGGCGGTGCTGGCCACATTGATCCTGGTGGTGTTTCCGCTGGCGCTGGATGCCTTTCGCCTGAACATGGTCGGCAAGTACCTGACCTACGCCTTTGTCGCCGTTGGCCTGGTGCTCTGCTGGGGCTATGGCGGCATTCTCAGCCTCGGCCAGGGCGTGTTCTTCGGTCTTGGCGGTTACTGCATGGCGATGTTTCTCAAGCTCGAAGCCAGCGACCCGGAAAGCACCAAGATCCAGTCCACCCCCGGCATTCCAGACTTTATGGACTGGAACCAGATCACCGAACTGCCGCTGCTCTGGCAGCCGTTCCACAGCTTCGGTTTCACCCTGCTGGCGGTGATCGCGGTGCCGGTGATATTGGCGCTGGTGATTGGTGTGGCGATGTTCAAGCGCCGCGTCGGTGACGTGTACTTCTCCATCGTCACCCAGGCGATTGCGCTGATTCTCACGGTGCTGATCATCGGTCAGCAGGGCCTCACCGGCGGGGTCAACGGCATCACTGACCTGAAGACCCTGATGGGCTGGGATATCCGCGACGACAGCTCGAAGATGATCCTTTACTTCATCAACGCCTTCCTGTTGTTCGGCTGCATCCTGATCGGCCGTTTTATCCTCGCCTCCAAGCTCGGCCGTCTGCTCATGGCCATGCGCGACAAGGAGGAGCGGGTGCGCTTCTCCGGCTACGACGTGGCCAGTTTCAAGATCTTCGTGTTCTGCGTGGCGGCGGCGTTTTCTGCTATCGGCGGGGCGATGTTCGCATTGCAGGTCGGCTTTATGTCGCCGAGCTTCGTCGGCATCGTGCCGTCGATCGAGATGGTGATCTTCGCTGCCGTCGGCGGGCGTATGTCGCTGCTCGGCGCGGTGTATGGCGCCTTGCTGGTCAACTACGGCAAGACCTACTTTTCCGAAACCTTCCCCGAGCTGTGGCTGTACCTGATGGGCGGGCTGTTTATCGCCGTGGTCATGTACTTCCCCAACGGCCTGGCTGGCCTGTGGGAAAGCCACGGACGCAAATGGCTGGGCAAGCTGGCTCGCAAGCCTGCAGCGCCGGCCACGCCAGCACCTGTTGCCGAGGCCCCGGTGGCCAGCAGCCAACCCCGTGAACTGGAGACCACCCCATGAGTCAGCCAAGTGCATTTCAGATGCCCAAACCTGTGCTGGCCATCGAAGGCCTGACCGTGTCGTTCGATGGTTTCAAGGCGGTGGACGACCTCAACCTGTACATCGACCGCAATGAGGTGCGGGTGGTGATCGGCCCCAACGGCGCTGGCAAGACCACGGTGCTCGACCTGATCTGCGGCAAGACCAAGGCCACCGCCGGCAGCATCCAGTTCGAGAACCGTGAGCTGACCAAGATGCGTGAGTTCGACATCGTGCGTGCCGGGGTCGGGCGCAAGTTCCAGAACCCCTCGATCTACGAAAACCTCACGGTGTTCGAGAACCTGGAGATGTCCTACCCCAAGGGGCGCAAGGTCTTCGGCGCGCTGTTCTTCAAACGCACCGCCGAGGTGATTGCGCGGGTCGAGCAGATTGCGGCGGAAATCATGCTTACCGACAACCTCTACCTGCAGGCTGACCTACTGTCTCACGGGCAGAAACAGTGGCTGGAGATCGGCATGCTACTGATGCAGGACCCGGCGCTGCTGATGCTCGACGAGCCGGTGGCCGGCATGAGCGTCAACGAGCGCATGCAGACCGCCGAGCTGCTCAAGCGCATCAGCAAGGGCCGCTCGGTACTGGTCATTGAGCACGACATGGAGTTCGTCAAAAGCATCGCGCACAAGGTCACCGTGCTGCATCAGGGCAAGGTGCTAGCCGAAGGCAGCATGGAGGCGGTGCAGAGCAACCCGAAAGTGATTGAGGTGTATCTGGGGCATTGAGTTGCTTCACGCATCCATCGGCGCTAGTCCGGATGGTATCCGGGTCACGTTCAACAAGGAGTTTTCCATGTTCCAGATCAGCAACCTCGCCTCCGGCTATGGCCAGAGCCAGATCCTCCATGACCTCAACCTGAATGTGGCCAAGCGCGAGATCGTCGCGGTGATGGGCCGTAACGGTATGGGCAAGACCACCCTGTTCAAGAGCCTGATGGGCGTGCTGCCGCAGTGGGGCGGACAGATCAGCGTGGATGGCTGCGACATTTCCAAGCTGGAGACTCATCAGCGGGTGGAGAGCGGCATCGCCTATGTACCTCAGGGGCGGATGATCTTCCCCAGCATGAGCGTGCTGGAGAACATTCAGACGGGTTTGCCAGCCTCTGCCAAGGGCAAGGTGCCAGACGATTTGTATGCGTTGTTCCCGGTGTTGCAGGAGATGCGCCACCGCAAGGGCGGCAACCTTTCTGGCGGTCAGCAACAGCAACTGGCCATCGCCCGCGCACTGGCGACCAACCCCAAGGTGCTGCTGCTCGATGAGCCGACCGAGGGCATCCAGCCGTCGATCATCAAGGACATCGCCCGCACCCTGAAGGAAATCCGCAACCTGCGCGATCTGACCATCGTGGTCTCCGAGCAGGTGCTGTCGTTCACCATGGAAATCGCCGACCGCTTCCTGGTAATCGAGAAGGGCAAGTTCGTGGTCGAGGAGAGCCGTGACAAGGTCGACGAAGCGACCATCAGCCGTTACCTGTCGGTCTGATGGCTCACCCGCAGTAGTTCAAATTTAAAGCTTTGCGGCTGGCGTGTTCTCCATGCGCTGGCCGCTTTTTCATGTCTGGAAAACGGCTCGTTAATGCAGGTGCGGGCATACGTCATCCTACGTATTTGCCGATTTCTTCGCGCGTTGAAGACTAGCTCCGTACCCCGGCGCCATGGCGCCAAGTCCCCCTCAATGGTCCCAGGAGCTTTGTCATGACCGAAACGCTGATCAAGGTCGACCTCAACCAGCCCGCCACCGAAAACGAGCAGATCCACAACCGCTGGCACCCGGATATTCCGATGGCCTGCTGGGTCAAGCCGGGTGACGATTTTATTCTCGAAACCTATGACTGGACCGCCGGCGCGATCAAGAACAACGACGATGCCAGCGATGTGCGCGATGTGGACTTGTCCACTGTGCATTACCTGTCCGGCCCTGTGGGCGTACACGGTGCTGAGCCGGGCGATCTGCTGGTGGTCGACCTGCTCGACATCGGCGCCATGCCCGATTCGCAGTGGGGCTTTAACGGCTTCTTCTCGCGGCAGAACGGCGGTGGTTTCCTTACCGACCACTTCCCTATGGCGCAGAAGGCCATCTGGGATTTCAAGGGCATGTTTACCAGCAGCCGGCACATTCCCGGGGTTAACTTCGCCGGGTTGATTCACCCCGGTCTGATTGGCTGCCTGCCGGACCACAAGATGCTCGCCGACTGGAACAAGCGCGAACAGGAGCTGATCGACACCGACCCGCACCGTGTGCCGGCCTTGGCCAACCCGCCGATGGCGCCCACCGCGCACATGGGCAAGATGAAGGGCGAGGCTCGCGACCTGGCAGCACTAACCGGCGCACGCACCGTGCCGCCACGCGAGCATGGCGGTAACTGCGACATCAAGGATTTGTCGCGCGGCTCGAAGATCTTCTTCCCGGTGTATGTGAATGGCGCCGGGCTGTCGGTGGGCGATCTGCACTTCAGCCAGGGCGACGGCGAGATCACCTTCTGCGGCGCCATCGAAATGGCCGGCTGGGTGCATATGAAGGTCGAGCTGATCAAGGGTGGCATGGCCAAGTACGGCATCAAGAACCCGGTGTTCAAACCCAGCCCGATCACCCCCAACTACAAGAACTACCTGATCTTCGAAGGTATCTCGGTGGACGAGGCCGGCAAGCAGCATTACCTGGACGTCAACATCGCCTACAAGCAGGCCTGCCTGAATGCCATCAACTACCTGACCAAGTTCGGCTACTCGCCGGCCCAAGGGTATGCGCTGCTCGGTTCGGCACCGGTGCAGGGGCATATCAGCGGTATCGTCGACGTGCCCAACGCCTGCGCCACCCTGTGGCTGCCGACGGAGATCTTCGATTTCGACATCAACCCCAACGCCAACGGCCCAACCAAGTTCCTCGATGGCAGCATCGACCTGCCCATCGCCCCGGACAAGTAACCCGACGACCCCTCTCCCGAATACGGGAGAGGGCGGTTGCTTAGCCATGATGAAGAGGAGTGACGCGATGCCGATCTACGAATACGACTGCACCGATTGCGGTGATTTCACCCAGCTGCGGCCGATGGCCGAGCGTGACCAGCCCTGCAGCTGTCCCTGGTGTGGCGGGGCCAGCGCGCGGGTGATTCTCAGCGCGCCGAGCCTGGCGACCATGTCCGGCAGCCAGCGCCGTGCCATTGCGGCCAACGAACGCAGTGCCAATGCGCCACAAACGGTTGAAGAATACGCGCAGAGCCGCAAGCACCCGAAAGGTTGCGGTTGCTGCACACCGAACAAACCTTTGGCGCCAACCAAGGCAAATCCCCATGCACTCAAGACCAAACCCAGCGCCCGGCCGTGGATGATCAGCCACTGAAGCCCTTGCGGGTGAGCTGCAGGGGCGTTGTATATAAATGCATTCAAGATCAATCGTTTAGCCCACAGTAATGGTGCAAAACGCTGTGGATAAGGTGTGCGGCCCTGGCGCTTGGTCAAGCGGCTTGCGGTCTGCAGGGCGCTGGTTGTTTATTGACCAGTTGCTTCACGTAGTCGGGTCGCGTGCCCGGCGGCAGCCCTGCGTATGCGCTACATGCGCGCTCTGAAGCGGCGGCTGATGGCTTCAATGCCCGGTTGATAGTCAGCCTGCTCTACGGCTTGCAGCGCCCAGGCCATCACCCGTTCGGCGATCTGCTCATGTTGCTGGCTGGTGGTGTTGACGCGCATCGGCAGAAAGTCGAGTAACCGGGTGTCGCCGAATGTGGCCAGGCGCAGTGCCGACCAGGCGGCATCGGGCTGCTGATAAATCGCGTCCAGCACGCCCTCAAGCAAGACATACGCGGTGGTGATCAGTGCATCCGGCGGCCCGTCTGCAGCAATCAGGTCGTGCATCTGCTGGTAGCCACTGTCACGGCTGAAGTGCTCGCTGTGATAAACGCTGACGCGCCCGTCGAAATCCGCCAAGGCCTTATGGAAACCACGTTCGCGTGCCTGGCTGATAACCAGTTCCGGGCGTGCGCCGAGCAGGGCGATATGCCGGGGTTTGGGCGTCAGCAGGCTGTGCGTCAACTGCTGGCCAGCCGCTTCATCATCACTGATCACCGAACGAATGTGGCCGGGGCAAAGGGCCCGGTCCACCGCAATGATCGGCAAGCCGTCGCTGACCAGCTTGGGGTAGAGCGGGTCGTCCTGTGGCAGGCAACTGGCGACGATCAGCGCCGCACAGCGGCGTGAACGAAACAAGCTGATCAACTGCCGCTCGCTGTTCGGGTTGTCATCAGAGCTGGCTATCAGCA
Organism: Pseudomonas sp. 9AZ; assembly: GCF_902506525.1. Classification (NCBI taxonomy): domain Bacteria; kingdom Pseudomonadati; phylum Pseudomonadota; class Gammaproteobacteria; order Pseudomonadales; family Pseudomonadaceae; genus Pseudomonas; species Pseudomonas sp. 9AZ. The sequence continues at coordinate 1,064,438 of NZ_LR733840.1, read as the reverse complement.
ACTGATACCCGGCGGCGCGGGCCTTCTGTTCCAGCCGCTTGGCCAGGCGGGCGTAGCTGGGGTTTTCCAGGTCCGGGAGGATAAAGCCCAAACAACGGCTGTCGCCACGGCGCAGCCCCGCGGCCTGCTGGTCGGGACGATAGCCGTATTGCTCGACCACCGCCTGCACCCGTTCTACGGTTGTGGGACTGATCCGCCGCTGAGCAGCTTGGCCATTGATCACATAGCTGGCGGTGGTTACCGAGACCGCTGCCAGCCTGGCGATGTCACTGAGTTTCACGGGCGTAGCACTCTTTCACTGAGGGATATCCGGGCTGGAATACAGGGCCGCGCGGGGCGCTGGCCACTGTGCTGTTATCCGTGTCGGGCTTCAAGGATTACCCATAATCAGCTAAGGTGCCACTGCTTGATGAATCGTTTCAGCAATGTTGTTCACCAGGCAGGTTTCAAGCCAGCCGCGACACCTTGTCAAACCGGATAGCCAGAGGAATACCCATGCTCGAACTTGATGCCAGCCAGATCCAAATGGGCTGCCATGCGGCGGATAAGGCGCAGGCACTGGCCATGCTGAGCGAGGCGCTGGTCGATGGTGGGCTGGCCACTGCCGCGTATCTGCAGGGTTTGCAGGCACGTGAGGCGCAGGGTTCGACTTTTCTTGGGCAGGGCGTGGCGATCCCGCATGGCACGCCGCAAACCCGCGATCACGTTCTGCGTACCGGGGTGCGGTTGATCCAGTTTCCCGATGGGGTCGACTGGGGGAATGGTCAGCAGGTGTACCTGGCTATCGGCATTGCCGCGCAGTCCGATGAGCATTTGCACCTGCTGCAATTACTCACTCGCGCGCTGGGGGAAGGCGATCTCAGTCAGGCGCTGCGTCAAGCGCGCGAGCCCGAGCAGCTCGTCGAACTGCTGCAAGGTGCGCCACAGGCGCTGGCACTCGACGGCCAGTTGGTCGGGTTGGGGCTGCACATTGAGGACTTTGACGAGCTGCTGTGGCAAGGCGCGCGGCTGCTGCGGCAGGCTGAGTGTGCCAGCAGCGGCTTTGCCCTGGGCTTAGCGCGCAGCGAGCCGCTGCCCCTGGGCGATGGGCTGTGGTGGCTGCACAGTGAACAGAGCGTGCTGCGCCCCGGTTTGGCGTTTGTCACCCCGGCGCAGCCCCTGCAGTTTCGCGGCGAGGTGCTGAAAGGGCTGTTTTGCCTGGCCAGCCAGGGCGAGGCGCACCGTCAGGCCCTGGAGAGGTTGTGTGATGTGCTGATCGGCGGCCGCGCTGCCGAACTGAGTGAAGCCAATGACAGTCGCCGGGTGATCGAGGCGCTGGGCGGCGAAGTCGCCCCGGACTGGCCGAGTTTGACTCTGCCGCTGCTCAATGCCCATGGTTTGCATGCGCGCCCGGCCAAGGTGCTCAGCGAGCTGGCGCAGCGTTTTGGTGGTGAGTTGCGCGTCCGCTTGAGCGGCGATGAAGGGGCTGGGGTGTCGGTGAAAAGCCTCAGCCGTTTGCTGTCGTTGGGTGCGCGGCGTGGGCAGATGCTGCACTTCAGCGCCGAGCCGAGTATTGCCGCCGATGCCTTGCCCGCCCTGCAAGCGGCGCTGGAAAGCGGTTTGGGCGAGGCAGTGGAACCGTTGCTGGCCGAACAGGGCGCGGCGCTGTTGCCGGCGGCTGCGCCCGTGCCAATGGCGCCGCCCGCGGGCAGTCAGTTGATGGCGGTGGCGGCATCGCCCGGCATCGCCATCGGCCCGGCGCTGGTGCGGATCTTTCCGCGCTTTGAATATGCCGAGCACGGCCAGGGTGTTGATGTCGAGCGGCAGCGCCTACAAGCGGCGCGTGCGGTGGTTGCCGTGCAGGTTCAGCGCCTGGTCGACGGTGCCGGTGTGGCCAGTATTCGGGAAATATTCAGCGCTCACCTGGCGATGCTGGATGATCCCGCGCTGATTGATGATGTTGAGGTTCGGCTGCTCGCCGGAGCCAGCGCCGAAGCGGCCTGGCAACACGAAATCGATGCTGCTGCGCAGCGTCAGGAGGCGTTGCACGACGCGCTGCTGGCCGAGCGTGCGGCGGATTTGCGTGACATCGGCCGGCGTGTGCTGGCGCAGTTATGCGGCGTTACTTTGCCTGACGAGCCGCGCGAGCCCTACATCCTGGTGATGGATGAAGTGGCGCCCTCGGATGTCGCCGGTCTCGATCGGCAGCGTGTAGCCGGCATTCTCACCGCGCGCGGTGGGGCCACTGCGCACAGTGCGATCATTGCCCGCGCCTTGGGTATTCCTGCGCTGGTCGGTGCCGGTGAGGCGGTGCTGGCGCTGGCGCAGAACACCTTGTTGTTGCTGGATGGCGACAGCGGGCTGCTGCGCGTAGCACCGGATCAGGCCACCCAGCAGCAGGCCCTGCGTGAGCGCGAGGCAGCGCAACTGCGCCAGCAGCAGGCCCATGCCGAGCGCCTGCAGCCGGCCATCACCCGTGATGGTGTACAGATTGAGGTGGCCGCGAATATTGGTGCCAGTGGCGAAACCGCCGAGGCCGTGGCGCTGGGTGCCGAGGCGGTCGGCCTGTTGCGCACTGAACTGGTGTTTATGGAGCACGCCCAAGCCCCGAGCCAGGCGGCGCAGGAGCGCGAATACCGGCGTGTGCTGGATGCCCTGGGCGGACGACCGCTGGTGGTGCGCACCCTGGATGTCGGCGGCGACAAACCGTTGCCTTACTGGCCGATGCCGAGTGAAGAAAACCCCTTCCTTGGCGTACGTGGCATTCGCCTTAGCCTGCAACGCCCGGACATTCTGGAAACCCAGTTGCGCGCCTTGCTGGCCTCGGCCGACGGGCGTGCGCTGCGGATCATGTTTCCCATGGTCAGCACGGTTGAAGAGTGGCGTGTGGCGCGCGATATGGCGCAGCGTTTACGCGAAGAAATTCCCGTGGCAGACCTGCAACTCGGGATCATGATCGAAGTGCCCTCGGCTGCGCTGATGGCTCCGATGTTGGCGCGGGAAGTGGACTTCTTCAGCATCGGCACTAACGACCTGACCCAGTATTGCCTGGCCATCGACCGCGGCCATCCGACCCTCTCTGCACAGGCTGACGGCTTGCATCCAGCGGTGTTGCGACTGATCAGCATGACGGTCGACGCCGCGCATGCCCACGGTAAGTGGGTCGGCGTCTGCGGCGAGCTGGCCAGTGATCGTTTGGCGGTGCCGCTGCTGGTTGGCTTGGGGGTGGATGAGCTGAGTGTGTCACCGCGCTCGATTGCCCTGGTCAAGGCGCGCGTGCGCGAATTGACGATGAGCGCCGCACGCACCCTGGCTGAGCAAGCGTTGACACTCGATAGCGCTGCGGCTGTGCGTGCCCTGATCGCGGGGATGCACTGATGGCCCGTATCCTGACCCTGACCCTGAACCCGGCGCTGGATCTCACGGTTAGCCTCGACAAGCTGATCCCCGGTGCGGTCAATCGCAGCCTGGGCCTCACGCGTCACGCCGCTGGCAAGGGGCTGAATGTCGCCCAGGTACTGGCTGATCTGGGCCATCACCTGACGGTCAGCGGTTTTCTTGGCAGCGACAATGCGCAGCCATTTGAAAATTTGATGCAGGCCCGTGGTTTTGCCGATGCCTTTATCCGAGTGCCGGGCGAGACCCGCAGCAATATCAAACTGGCTGAGGCCGATGGGCGGATTACCGACCTAAACGGTCCTGGTTTGCAGGTCGAGGACGAGCACCTGCAGAGCCTGCTCGATAACCTGATACCGCTGGTGGCGGGGCACGATGCGATTGTGGTGGCCGGTAGTCTGCCGCGCGGCGTGAGCACAGCGTGGTTTGCCGCGTTAGTGCATCGGCTCAAAGCCAGTGGCGTTCCGCTGGTGCTCGACAGCAGTGGCGCGGCGTTGCAGGCCGCGTTGCCCATTGCGCCCTGGATGATCAAACCCAACGAAGAGGAGCTCAGCGAGGTCTGCGGCAGCGACCTCACGGCGGCTGTGCGTAAATTGCGCGGGCAAGGCATCGAGCATGTTGTGCTGTCGCGGGGCAGTGCCGGTGTCGACTGGCATGGCCCCGGCATTGCCTTGCGCGCCATACCGCCTCGCGTCGAGGTCGTTAGCACAGTCGGTGCTGGCGATTCGCTGTTGGCCGCCAGCTTGCACGGCCTGCTGCAAGGCTGGCCGGCTGAACGCACCTTGCGTATGGCGACGGCGGTGGCTGCGCAGGCGGTGACGCAGATCGGCTTTGGCATCCATGACCGCGAACAATTAGCCCGCTTAGAAGCCGCTGTGCGGCTACAGCCCTTGTAAGAATAAGAGGCATTGACCATGAATCTGCTGATCATTACCGCCTGCCCCAATGGCCAGGTCACCAGCGTGTTGTGCTCGCGGCTGCTGCAGGCCGCCGCCGAACGCCTGGGTTGGAAGGCCAAGGTTGAGGTTCAGGATGCGCGGGCTATCGGCTCGCCATTGAGCGCGGCGGATATCACCGCGGCCGACCTGGTACTGGTGGTGAAAACCGGCGAGCTGTCGCTGAGCCGTTTTGTTGGTAAGCGCCTGGTGCAGTCCACGCCCGCTGATGCCTTGGCTGACCCGCAACGCTTCCTACGAGAGGCGGCTGAACGCGCGGAGCCCTATGTCGAAGAGGCTGCGGTTGCCAGCAGCGTGCGACGCTTGGTTGCCGTGACCGCCTGCCCCACCGGTGTGGCACACACGTTTATGGCAGCCGAAGCCTTGCAACAGGCGGCGGCGCGCATGGGCATCGTGCTGCAGGTGGAGACCCGCGGCTCTGTCGGTGCGCGCAACCTACTGGATGACGCCACCATTGCTGCCGCCGACGCCGTTCTACTGGCGACCGATATCGAGGTGGACACTGCCCGTTTCGCCGGCAAGAAGGTGTACCGCTGCGGCACGGGTGTGGCGCTCAAACAGCCACAACAAACGCTGGAGCTTGCTTTTGCTGAAGCCCGCCCTCTGACGGGCGAACCGTCAGAGGCTAGCGCGAGCCCTTCCCCCAGCGAGAAAAATGGTCCCTACAAGCACCTGCTCACGGGTGTGTCCTACATGCTGCCGATGGTGGTGGCTGGTGGTTTGTTGATCGCCCTGTCATTTGTCTTCGGCATCGAGGCGTTCAAGCAGGAGGGCTCGCTGGCCGCCGCGCTGATGCAGATTGGCGGGGATGCAGCATTCAAGCTGATGGTGCCGTTGCTGGCCGGTTACATTGCCTATTCGATTGCCGACCGGCCGGGGCTGGCTCCTGGGATGATTGGCGGGCTGTTGGCCAGCTCCTTGGGCGCAGGCTTTCTCGGTGGCATCGTGGCCGGCTTTTTGGCGGGCTATTCGGCCAAGGCGTTGGCGCGTTGGGTCAAGTTGCCGACCAGCATTGAAGCGCTCAAACCCATTCTGATCATCCCGCTGCTGGCCAGCCTGTTTACGGGGTTGGTGATGATCTTTGTGGTCGGCAAACCGGTTGCCGGCATGCTCGCCGCGCTGACCGTGTTTCTCGACACCATGGGCACATCCAACGCGGTGCTGCTGGGGTTGTTGCTTGGCGGCATGATGTGCGTGGACCTTGGCGGGCCGATCAACAAGGCCGCTTATGCCTTCTCGGTTGGCTTGCTGGCCTCGCAGAGCTACGCCCCCATGGCAGCGGCCATGGCCGGCGGTATGGTACCCCCCATCGGCATGGCGATTGCCACCGTGCTGGCGCGGCACAAGTTCGCGCAAAGCGAGCGCCAGGCAGGCAAGGCCGCTGGTGTTTTGGGGCTGTGTTTTATCTCCGAAGGGGCGATTCCGTTTGCCGCCAAGGACCCGTTACGGGTGATTCCAGCGAGCATCGCTGGAGGCGCACTGACCGGTGCTCTGTCGATGTATTTCGGCTGCAAGTTGATGGCCCCGCATGGTGGCCTGTTTGTGTTGTTGATCCCCAACGCGATTAACCATGCGCTGTTGTACCTGTTAGCCATTGTTGCGGGCAGTCTGCTGACTGGGGTGAGCTATGCACTGTTGAAACGTGCGGACACTCAGCCTCTGGTTGAGGCGGCGGCATAAGCCCGCGACGTATGGTTTCGCCCCAGGTCAGTCCCAGCAAAACAACTCGGTGGCATTGCGGCTGCTGGCGCTGGCTAGCTCTTCGGCACTGATGCCGCGTAGCTCGGCCAGGGCCGCGCAGATGTCCGGCAGGTAGTCCGGGCTATTGCGCTGGTTGGGGTGCATGGACGGCGCCATGTCGGGTGAGTCGGTTTCCAGCACGATGGCCTCCAGCGGCAATTGCGCCACCACCTTGCGCAGGCGCAGTGCCTGCGGCCAGGTGGGGGCGCCGCCGAGGCCGAGTTTGAAGCCGAGCTTGAGGTATTCCCTTGCTTCTTCAGTGCTGCCGGCAAAGGCATGGATGATGCCGCCACGTGATGGTTTGAAGCGTTTCAGCGTGGCGATGGTCGCCGCATGGGCGCGGCGTACGTGCAGTAGGGCCGGTAGTTCGAATTCGCTGGCGAGTTTGAGCTGCGCTTCGAACAGCTGTTGCTGCCGATCGCGGTCCAGCTGTTCGAGAAAATAGTCCAAGCCGAACTCGCCCACGGCGCAAAGCTTGGGGTGGCCGGCGCAGCGAGTCAGCCAGTCACGCAGTTCGCTCAGGTGTTCTGGCTGGTGTTCATCCAGGTACACCGGGTGCAGGCCGAACGCCGCGTACAGGCTGTCTTCGGCTTGCACCAGATCCCACACCCGCTGCCAGTTGGCCTGATGCACACCCAGCACCACCAATCGCTCAATGCCATGGCTTCGGCAGCGGGTTAGTAGCTCGCTGCGATCCGCATCGAAATCGGGGAAATCCAGGTGGGTGTGGGTGTCGATCAGGCGCATGGCGTTAAGGTTGGCACGGTTTGCCAGAGAGCTGCATGCGACGGGCTTCCGCGTCGCTGACGCACGCACTGTCGTAGCCTTGGACGATTCGTGGAGATTTTCCACTGATGCTACTGGTGAAGCTGTCGATAAAACGCTGCGCTTTGTGCGCGTCGTCAAAGCGGCGAGCGGCTCCCTGGTTGGCGGAATAGCTGCCGTTACTCGACGCAAAGCATTGTGGGTTGCCCTCGCAAGTCAGCTCGACGAACCAGTAGGGTTGGCGGATTTCTACCCCGGCCAGGCTGTAGCTGGCGAGCAGGCTTAACGCGGTGAAGAGCATCGTGCGCATGGAGTTACTCCCTGTAGGTTGAGAAACCAGCCTAAGCCAGTGCCTTGTCCGTTGGAAGTGTGGCGTTCGATGTTGAGGCAAAAGCCGCGCATGCGTGCATACGCGGCTTCGCCGTGGCTTAGTGGTGTTCGCGAGTGGCGCGGAATTTCACGTCCGGCCAGCGCTCTTCCATCAGGCTCAGGTTGACCCGCGTCGGTGCCAGGTAGGTGAGGTGGCCGCCGCCATCCAGGGCGAGGTTTTCCACCGCCTTGTTGGAGAATTCTTCGAGCTTCTTCTTGTCGCTGCAGTCGATCCAGCGCGCCGACCAGACCGTGATCGGCTCGTAGGCGCACTCGACCTTGTATTCCTCTTTCAGGCGGCTGGCGACCACGTCGAACTGCAGCACACCGACTGCGCCGAGGATGATGTCGTTGCTGCGCTCGGGGAAGAACACCTGCGTTGCGCCTTCTTCGGCCAGCTGCTGCAGGCCCTGGCGCAGTTGCTTGGATTTCAGCGGGTCCTTCAGACGCACGCGGCGGAACAGTTCCGGGGCGAAGTGCGGAATACCGGTGAAGCCCAGCGCTTCGCCCTCGGTGAAGGTGTCGCCGATCTGGATGGTGCCGTGGTTGTGCAGGCCGATGATGTCGCCAGCATAGGCCTCGACCAGCATTTCGCGTTCGCTGGAGAAGAAGGTCAGGGCGTCACCGATGCGCACATCCTTACCGGTACGCACATGGCGCATCTTCATACCCTGGCTGTATTTGCCCGAGCAGATACGCATAAAGGCGATGCGGTCGCGGTGCTTAGGGTCCATGTTCGCTTGTATCTTGAACACGAAGCCGCTGAACTTCTCTTCCACCGGCTCCACGGTGCGCTCGTTGGCGATGCGGGCCAGCGGCTTGGGTGCCCAGTCGACTACCGCGTCGAGCACATGGTCGACGCCGAAGTTGCCCAGCGCGGTGCCGAAGAATACCGGGGTCAGTTGGCCGTCGAGGAACTCCTGCTGGTCGAACTCGTGGCAAGCACCCTGCACCAGTTCCAGCTGCTCGACAAAGCGCTCGTACTCGTCGCCCAGGTGGGCGCGTGCCTCATCGGAGTCGAGATGCTGGATGATCTTGGTTTCGGTGCGCTCGTGGCCGTGGCCCGGGGTGTAGACAATGATGTAGTCGTCGGCCAGGTGGTACACACCCTTGAAGTCGCGGTAGCAGCCAATCGGCCAGGTGATCGGCGCGGCTTTAATTTTCAGGACGGCTTCGATCTCGTCGAGCAGTTCGATCGGGTCGCGGATGTCGCGGTCGAGCTTGTTGATAAAGCTGACGATCGGCGTGTCGCGCAAGCGGCAGACATCCATCAAGGCGATGGTGCGTGGCTCAACGCCTTTACCGCCGTCGAGCACCATCAGCGCGCTGTCCACGGCGGTCAGGGTGCGGTAGGTGTCTTCCGAGAAGTCTTCGTGGCCGGGGGTGTCGAGCAGGTTGATCATGTGCTCGCGATACGGGAACTGCATCACCGAGGTGGTGATGGAGATGCCGCGCTGCTTCTCCATTTCCATCCAGTCGGAGGTGGCATGGCGGTCGGATTTACGCGACTTAACCGTACCGGCCACGGCGATTGCCTTGCCCATCAGCAGCAGCTTCTCGGTAATGGTGGTTTTACCGGCGTCTGGGTGGGAAATGATGGCGAATGTACGGCGTTTGCCGACTTCGGTGGCCTGGATGGTCATTGTGCGGGAACCCGTCGACTGAATAGTCGGTCTGTCAAAAAAGGCGGCGATTATAACGGTAAACGTCGGTCAGCGCGGCGACCTGTAGTCAGTGCGCAAAACCTGGGTTTTTTCGCGCGTTGTGCAGCATTTCATGGCGTTTTGTTTTGAATATAAAACGTTCAATCAATAAGGCGACAAAGAGGAGCAAAAGCACGGCATTTTTGATTGATCTCAGCCCCCCATGGCCCTAAAGTTCGCGCCCGAACGTCCATGCTGGCAACGATCCATCCGGCTCAAGTACTGACGACGAGAGGCCCACAGGGTTCTCGGCGACATGCCTTGGGAAGTAGGCGAACCAAAGTGGGGAAACTGATCAGACGTTCTACCTGTGCGGGTTAGCCGCCAGGTCTCCCTAAATGGTGGGCAACGGGCTGCGTACGCAGCGGTTGCCTGACTAAAACTGTGTTAACGGGTTCAGCCAACTGGAGTTCCGCATGCCGATCAAGGTCGAAGACTATTACGCACCCGCTACGTTTCAGCGCATGAAGGCGTTTGCCGATACTCAGGAAACCCCGTTCGTGGTCATCGATACCGCGATCATCAGCCAGGCTTACGATGACCTGCGCGCTGGTTTCGAATTCGCCAAGGTGTATTACGCAGTCAAGGCCAACCCGGCGGTCGAGATTATCGACCTGCTCAAGGAAAAGGGCTCCAGCTTCGACATCGCCTCGATTTATGAGCTGGACAAGGTCATGGGCCGTGGCGTCAGCCCGGACCGCATCAGCTACGGCAACACCATCAAGAAATCCAAGGACATCCGCTACTTCTATGAGAAGGGCGTGCGCCTGTTCGCCACCGACTCGGAAGCCGACCTGCGTAATATCGCCAAGGCTGCGCCGGGTGCGAAAGTCTATGTGCGCATCCTCACCGAAGGCTCGACCACGGCCGATTGGCCGCTGTCGCGCAAGTTCGGCTGCCAGACCGACATGGCCATGGACCTGCTGATCCTCGCCCGTGACCTCGGTCTGGTGCCTTACGGCCTGTCCTTCCATGTTGGTTCGCAGCAGCGCGACATCTCGGTGTGGGACGCGGCGATTGCCAAGGTCAAGGTGATCTTCGAGCGTCTTAAAGAAGAAGACGGCATTGAGCTCAAGCTGATCAACATGGGCGGTGGCTTCCCGGCCAACTACATCACCCGTACCAACAGCCTGGAAACCTATGCCGAGGAAATCATCCGTTTCCTCAAGGAAGACTTCGGCGATGACCTGCCGGAAATCATCCTTGAACCGGGCCGCTCGCTGATCGCCAACGCGGGCATTCTGGTCAGCGAAGTGGTGCTGGTGGCGCGCAAGTCGCGTACCGCGGTCGAGCGCTGGGTATATGTCGATGTGGGCATGTTCAGTGGCCTGATCGAAACCATGGGCGAAGCGATCAAGTTCCCGCTCTACACCGAGAAGAAGGGCGAGATGGAAGAGGTTGTCATCGCGGGGCCGACCTGCGACAGCGCTGACATCATGTACGAGAACTACAAGTACGGCCTGCCGCTCAATCTGGCCATTGGTGACCGTGTCTACTGGCTGTCCACTGGCGCCTACACCACCAGTTACAGCGCTGTGGAGTTCAACGGCTTCCCGCCGCTGAAGTCGTTCTACCTGTAATACGCAGGCTAAACGCTAGGCAAAAAGGCACGGGCTCACCCTCGTGCCTTTTTTGTGCCCGCAATCTTCTGCCTCTGATCCGTCAGGTGCCTGCCGTTATTGCAGGCGTGTGGGCTTCAGTTCTGGGTGTTTCGCCGTAACAATTTTGTTACAAACGAGTTGCTGTAAACGAGATGTAAAGATTGATTGAGAGTGCTTACTAATTAGAATTGCGCCAGATTTTTAAGCCTGAGCGATTCTCATGAACAACTACGATAAAAAGCGCAGAAGTCTCCCGCAACGCCGCCTGCTGGCCAGCGCCATCGGTTTTGCCATCGCGTCCTGTGCCAGCCACAGCTTGGCTGCCGACGCCGATAAAACCCCAGTTGAGCTGGGCAGCGTCACGGTTAAAGGTCAGCAGGACGACGGCTACAAGGTCGATAAAGCCTCATCGCCAAAGCAGACTGCAGCGTTGCTGGATACGCCGCAAACCTTCAGCGTGATCCCTGAAGCGCTCTTCAAAGAGCAAGGCGCGCGCAACCTGACTGACGTGCTGAGCAACACGCCTGGTATCAGCTTCAATGCCGGCGAGAACGGCTTTGCCAGTGGCACCAACAATTTCAGCCTGCGTGGTTTCGACACCAGCGGCAGCATCTTTATCGACGGTGCGCGCGACAACGGCAGCTACACCCGTGACGTATTCAATGTCGAGTCGGTTGAAGTGGCCAAGGGCCCGGCGGCCGACAACGGCCGGGGTGGTGCAGGTGGCTACGTCAACCTGGTGACCAAGACGCCGACTCTGGAAGAATTTATCGGCGGCGGCATCAGCTATGCCTTCGACCAGTACGATTCCGAGGCGCGCAAGCGCATGACCCTCGATACCAATCAGGTGATTAACGACAGCACCGCAGTGCGCCTCAACCTGCTGCTGGAAGACAGCGGTGTGGCCGGGCGTGAACATGCCGAGAAGAACAGCTGGGGCATCGCACCTTCGGTAGCGTTTGGCTTGGGCACCGGTACGCGCGCGATCTTCGCCTATGAGCATGTACAGATGAATGATCGTCCTGACCTTGGGGTGGCCGGGGTGGCGCTGCGCGACAAACTCAAGGGTGCCGGCACGCCCTATGACCCGTCCGTTTGGTCGGCGGACCGTGACACGTTCTTCGGCCTAAAGTCGGATTTCGACGACACCACCAGCGATGCATTGCTGTTTCGTATTGAGCAGGATCTTGGTGCTGTCACCACTGTGAGCAACCAGACACGCCTAGCGCGGGTGGATCGTCAGGCGCGGTTTACCCATGTGCTGGATGACGATAACAATGCCAATGCCGCGCTGGTCAATGTGCAGCGTCAGCAATACGACCGGGTCAACACGTCCCTGAGCAACATCACCAACCTGTCCACCCAGTTTTCGACCTGGGGTATTGCCCACAACCTGTCCACTGGGCTGGAGTTGACTCACGAGAAGTCCGAGTCGCTGGCATTCGCTTCACAGACCTTACCCGGCCTGGTCAATGTGTTTGACCCGGACTGGTCGCGCAGTGTGCCGGCAGCACTGGCTCCGCGTGATCGCACCAAGGTGAATGTGGATACTGCCGCGCTTTATGTTTACGACACGCTGGAGTTCAACCCGCAGTGGCAACTCACCGGTGGCCTGCGCCTGGAGCAATACGAGGCCAGCATCAGCAGCCGTAACCTGAGCAGCGGTGCCGCTACGGCGGGCGATGGTTTCAATGACACCGAGTTGAGCCTGGGCGGCAAGCTGGGCCTGGTGTACAAGCCACTGCCGAATGGCAGCCTCTACACCGCGTATGGCGTTTCCACTCAGCCGCCAGGCTCCTACCTGTCGAACTCCGATATCTCGCGAGCCGACCAGGGGCTGCCCGCGCTGATCAAGGGGGCCGACCCGGTGCGTGCGCACAACTATGAAATCGGCACCAAGTGGGATTTCTTCGACAAGCGCCTCTCGACCGCGGCGGCGTTGTTCTACACCGTGAAGAAAAATGTGGCCATCACCGGGCTTGATGTTGGCCAGACCGGCAGCGCCACGCTCAAAGGGTATGGTGAGCAGGCCGTCAAAGGGCTGGAGTTGAGCGCTTCGGGCAAACTCACCGATAACTGGAGCGTGTTTGGCGGCATCGTCTTTATGGACAGCGAACGTAAGCACAGCGCTTACCTGGATGACGTACGTCGTCGTGCGAATGCTGGGGATTACGGCACTGAACTGCGTACCAATGGCGACGAGCTGGCCTTTACGCCAAAAGTCTCCGGCAACCTGTGGACGACCTACCGCCTGCCGGTCGGGCTGACCTTCGGTCTGGGCGCGCAGCATGTCGGCTCGTCGTACCTGGGGCGTCCGGATGATGCCGAGCGTATGGTCGCCAATGGCCGCTTTGGTCGCGTGCCGAGTTACACCACCTTTGCAGCGATGGCTTCTTATGAAGTGAATGCCAATGTGGATGTGCGTCTGAACATCGATAACCTGACGGATGAGGAATATGTCGCCTCAGCCAACTGGCAAGGTCGCCGTGCTTTGTTGGGTGATCCACGCACCCTAACCTTGAGCACTGATTTCCGTTTTTAAGTCACACCAGGCAGCAAACAAGCGCCCCGAATACCGATGGTATTCGGGGCGTTTTATTTTTCCGCTGCCGCGGTTGGCTGGCGCATTGAGGTGGAGGCTGAGCGCTTTTTATTGGGCTGGATCAACGCCGCGGTGTGTGGCGCTGTCATAGTGCGCGCTAGCTATTTAGAATCATTTGCAACTGTTTGGTGGCGGTCGCTCAGGGCGGCCGGTGAGGAGAGCGAATCATGATGTTGAGCATTGCCGATGTGCTGACGCCCGAGCAGGTGCGGGAGTGCCGTCAGGCCTTTGAGCAGGCCAGTTGGCAGGATGGCCGCCTGACCGCCGGCCATCAGGCGGTGAAGGCCAAGGCCAATCAGCAGCTGGCGCAGGATGATCCGCTGGTGGTGCAGATTGGCGACTTTATCGTGCAGCGCCTGGGCAACCATCCGCAGTTTGTCTCGGCCGCCTTGCCGCTGAAAGTGTTGCCACCGCGCTTCAACCGTTATACCGGTGGTGGTACCTATGGCAACCATATCGACAATGCGATTTTCAGTGTGCCGGGTACGCCGCATCGAGTGCGCAGTGATCTGTCGGCCACGCTGTTTTTCAGTGATCCGGATGAGTACGAGGGTGGTGAGCTGGTGGTCGAGGACAGCTACGGCAGCCATAGCGTCAAGTTGCCGGCTGGGCATCTGGTGCTGTATCCCGGCAGCAGCCTGCACCGCGTCAATCCGGTAACCCGTGGCACGCGTTATGCGGCGTTCTTCTGGATTCAGAGCCTGGTGCGTGATGACACCCAGCGCGGCCTGTTGCTGGAGCTGGATCGGGCGGTGCAGGCACTGACCCTTGAAGTGCCAGAGAGTGCTGAGCTGGCGCGGTTGACCGGGGTTTATCACAACCTGCTGCGGCAGTGGGCCAATACATGACCGGCATGCCATTACCAAAACTGACGCAGATTCCGCCAAGTGTTGCTGCCGTGGCGGACTATGAACCCCTGGCCCGCGAGCGCATGAGCGCCCAGGCCTGGGCCTATATCGCGGGCGGCGCGGCTGATGAACTGACTCTGGCGGAAAATCAGGCGGCGTTTCGGCGTATTCGTCTGCGTACGCGGGTGTTGGCTGATCTCAGTGGTGGTAACACTCATCTGCAGTTGTTCGGTCAGACCTTTACTCACCCGGTTTTCCTCGCTCCGGTGGCGTATCAGCAGTTGGCGCATGCCGAGGGTGAGCTGGCTACGGTGCTGGCTGCGTCGGCTGTGCAGGCCGGCATGGTGCTGAGCACCCAGGCCAGTGTGTCCCTTGAAGCCGTGGCCGAGCAGGCGCATAACCCGCTGTGGTTTCAGCTGTATATCCAACCTGATCGAACCTTTACTGAAGCGTTAGTCAGGCGCGCCGAAGCGGCGGGTTATCAGGCGCTGGTGTTGACGGTGGATGCGCCGGTCAACGGCATGCGCAACCGCGAACAGCGCGCGGGCTTTTGTCTGCCCGGGGGCATTGAGGCGGTCAATCTGCGCGGCATGCAGCCATTGCGTGAGGAAGCTCCGCCTAGCGGTGGTTTGCTGCTCGGTGGTGCGTTGCTTGCGGCAGCGCCAGGCTGGGCGGATGTGCAATGGCTGCGTTCATTGACGCGTCTGCCGATCCTGCTCAAGGGCGTGATGACTGCCGAGGATGCGCGGCGTGCAGTGGCCGAAGGCGTCGACGGCATCATTGTCTCCAATCATGGCGGACGGACTTTGGACGGCCAGCCCGCAACCATCGAGGTACTGGCGGAAATTGCTGCTGCGGTGCAGGGGCAGGTGCCGCTGCTGCTCGATGGCGGTATTCGCCGTGGCACGGATGTGTTCAAGGCGTTGGCCTTGGGCGCTGATGCCGTGCTGGTCGGGCGCCCCTATGTGTATGGCCTGGCAGCCGCCGGGGCGAGCGGGGTGGCGCATGTGGTACAGCTGTTGCGCGCTGAATTGGAAGTGGCGATGGCGCTGACGGGCTGTCGTGATCTGGCCAGTATTGGAAGCGAGTGCCTGCTGGACAAAAAACCACGAGGAGGGAACTAAATACGAATTAAGGTGTAAATGCCTATTGCTTGATAATAGTTATCAATTAGAATCACGCCTCGTTTTTATCTGGGGGTGGTTCTCATGGGTATGGGTAAAAAAGCCGGCAGTCTGCCGCAGCGTCGTGTTCTGGCTTCGGCCATTGGTCTGGTCATCGCCTCTTGGGCGGGCGCAGGCCTGGCCGCTGAGCAAGCGCCGCAAAAAGCCAAGACACCGGTTGAGCTGGGCAGCGTAACGGTCAAAGGTGAGCAAACCGAAGACTACAAGACCGAAAGCTCGGCGTCGGCCAAGTACGCTGTGCCGCTACTCGATACCCCGCAGACCATCACCGTGGTACCGCAGGCGCTGCTTAAAGAGCAGAAAGCCCTGAGCATGAAAGAAGTGCTGGCCAACGTTTCCGGCATCACCTTCAACGCCGGTGAGGGCGGTGGTGGCTCGGGCGACAGCATCAACATCCGTGGCTTCAGTGCCAACGCCAACATGCAGATCGACGGCCTGCGTGACAGCTCGCAGAACAACCGTACCGATACCTTCAATATCGAAGCCGTTGAAGTCATCAAGGGCCCCAACTCGGTATTCGGTGGTTCCGGTACCACTGGCGGCAGCATCAACCAGGTCAGCAAACAGCCGCTCCAGCGTGACTTCACTGAAATTGGGGCTAGCCTGGGCACCGACAACTATCATCGCCTGACCCTGGACTCCAACCAGACCCTGGATGGCGTGGGTACCGGCAGCGCCATGCGCCTCAACCTGATGGCCCATGAGAACGATGTGCCAGGCCGCGACTATGTGGATCGTCAGCGCTGGGGCATCGCGCCGTCGCTGCTGTTGGGTCTGAGCGATTCGACGCGTTTGACCCTGAGTTACTTCCACCAAACGGATGACAACCTGCCTGATTACGGCGTGCCGGCAATCAATGGCAAGCGCCTGGCGGGTGTGGACCGTGAAAGCTTCTTTGGCTGGCGCAACCTGGACAAGGAAGAAATTGAGAGCGATGCATTCACGGTCAAGCTTGAGCATGACATCAACGACAGCCTGCGCTTGCAGAACCTGACCCGTTACTCGGAAATCCACCGCGATACAGTCATCTCGGCGTCCCATGTGAACCTTGAGCGTCGTCGTTCAACGACAACGGGTGTTGGTCCAGTTCTGGCGGCTGGCAAGTATCTGCCCGCAGGTCCGCAGGCCTACGGTCGTGATGTCACCAGCAAAATGCTGATCAATCAGACCAACCTGACTGCCAACTTCGAGACTCTTGGCCTGGCCCACACGCTGGTCAGCGGTGTCGAGCTGTCACGTGAGACCTATGACCGTACTACCTACGCCTATAACTTGGCGTTTCCGGACAGCGGTTATGACCTGAGTAACCCGCCTGGTCGTTGGAATGGTCCGACCAATAAGGCTGATAGCGCGAATACCGAGACGCGCCTTCTCGACCGCGCGCTGTACGCGTTCGACACCATCGCACTGAACGACTACTGGGATCTGAGTCTCGGCCTGCGTTATGACTGGGTGGATGGCGATGCCGATGATCACACCCTGGCGACCAATGCCCGGACGTCCTTCAACTCAAGCGACGAGCATCTGAGCAAGCGTGCTGGACTGACCTATAAGCCGGCCGAGAACGGGCGTATCTACGTTGCCTATGGCGACTCCTTCAACCCATCCGCCGAGAACCTGGCGACCAGCGGTGCTGGCCTCTCTGCGGCGACTCAGGATCTTGAGCCTGAGAAGAACAAAACCTGGGAGTTGGGCACCAAGTGGGAGTTCCTCGATAGCCGTCTGGGCCTGGATGCAGCGCTGTTCCGGGTAGAGAAGAGCAATGCCCGTGAAACCATGGTTGACGGCTCTACCCAGCTGGCAGGCAAGCAGCGCGTTCAGGGCTTTGAGCTGGGCGCAACCGGACGTGTCACTGATCAGTGGAATGTCTACGCCAACTACACCTTCCTGGACAGCGAGACCCTGGAAGCGGCCAACACGGCGGCAGGTATTGCCCGCGAAGGTCAGGCGTTGGCCAACACTCCGCCTCGTTCGCTCAATCTGTGGACGACTTATGATCTGCCAGCTGGCTGGCGCGTCGGTTACGGTGCCCGCTATGTCAGCGAGCGTAACCTTACCGCTTCCAATGATGGCGTAAAGCTGGATGCCTATTGGCTGCACAACGCCATGGTCGGTTACAAGGTCAACAAGGAACTTGATCTGCAACTCAATCTCAACAACCTGTTTGATAAGGAATATGTTGAGAGCGTGAGAACGCAAGTGGGCACCACAGTGGGTGCCGGCACCACCACCGCACGCTCTTCGGCCATCGAGTACGGTGCAGCGCGTTCGGCAGTGCTGTCGGCCACATACCGCTTCTAGCCACGCCAAGCGGCAGGCAGGCTGCGTAAGCCAGCCTGCCTGCGAGCCAATTGAGAAAACCCTGCTCGAGTATGTGCAGGGTTTTTGTGCGTTCGCTGACCGCTAACTGTTGCAGTCCGCTATGTCGGATGGCTGCGCTGAGTGAACGGCGATCGCGGCCGGCGCCGTGCCGAGTGAGCGGCTCGGCTTCACTCAGGCTTGAATCGTTCGTGTCGTTCAACGAATCACGGCTTTAGGGCTGTTTGTATGAGCGTTCACGCTAGGTAAAGAGTCGGTAAAGGTCGGCATATGGCTGGTTATTGAAACAAATTATTAAATAGAATTGCTTCTCTTTGGCCGTTGCCGGTTTGTAGTGCGACTGCCTGTGTTCAACGCCGGTGATCGAGTTTCCCGTGTTAAAGAAAATACTGTTCCAGCTGCATTGGCTCTTCGGTATCACAGCCGGCTTGGTGTTGGCCTTGATGGGTGTTACGGGTGCGGCCTACTCGTTTCAGGATGAGCTGATGCGTGCGCTCAACCCCGATGTGCTGAAGGTCGAGGTGCGTGACAGTGGCACGCTGTCGCCCGCCGAGCTGGTGCCTAAACTCGAAGCGGCCAGTCAGCAGCGGGTGGTCGGCCTGTGGTTGGCGGTAGAGGGTGATCGGGCTGCGCGGGTGTTTTTCGCACCGCCGCCTGGCGAGCGTCGTGGGCCGTCGCGTTACTTCGATGGTTACAGCGGTGAATTGCTAGCTGAGCCACGCGGGCAAGGGTTCTTCGACCTGATGCTGAGGCTGCACCGCTTCCTCGCCATGGGGGAATACGGCAAGCAGATCACCGCAGCCAGCACGTTGATACTGGTGTTCTTCTGTCTCTCGGGGCTGTACCTGCGGTGGCCGCGTCAGGCGGGCAGCTGGCGCGCCTGGCTGACTCTGGATTGGGCGCGCAAGGGCCGCAGCTTCAACTGGGATCTGCACGCGGTGGCCGGTACCTGGTGCCTGGCGCTATACCTGCTGGCGGCGCTGACAGGGCTGTATTGGTCATATGACTGGTACCGCGAAGGCGCAACCGCGTTACTTAGCGCTGAGCCTGGTGGTCAGCAGCGCGGAGGCAAGCGCGGCCCGCCACCGGCCGGTGAGTTGCCGATAGTGAACTACCACGCCGTCTGGGAAGGCCTGCAGCGTGAGGCCGGCAGTCAGTTGAGCAGCTACAACCTGCGCTTGCCGCCAGTGGCTGGGCAACTCGTGACTGTGTTCTACCTGCGTGATGATGCACCGCACGAACGTGCTTTCAACCAACTGGCGCTTGACCCTTTAAGCGGCGAGGCAGGAAAGCACACGCGCTACGAGCAACAGAGCTTTGGCGATCAACTGCTGACCAGTGTGTATGCCTTGCATGTGGGCAGCTATTTCGGCCTGACCGGGCGCATTCTGATGATGCTTGCCAGCCTGGCGATGCCGTTGTTCGCCATCACTGGCTGGTTGCTCTACTTGGATCGTCGGCGTAAAAAGCGCGCCATGCTCAAGGCGCGTGGGGCGTTGCAACCGAGTACGGGGCTGGGCGAGGGTTGGCTGATTGGCTTTGCCAGTCAGAGCGGTTTTGCCGAACAGCTGGCCTGGCAAACCGCCGGGCAGTTGCAGGCTGCCGGCCTGGCCGTCAGTGTGCAGCCCTTGGCCAAACTCAATGAACAGATGCTACGCCAGGCGCATAACGCGCTGTTTGTGCTCAGCACCTTTGGTGATGGCGAGGCGCCGGACAGTGCGCGCGGCTTCGAGCGCAGGCTGCTGGGGCAGGCGTTGCATCTGCCTAATCTGCGGTATGCCATGCTCGCCCTGGGAGATCGCCAGTATCAGCACTTCTGTGGCTTTGCCCAGCGGGTCCACGGCTGGCTGGCTCAGCAGGGGGCGCGCAGTTTGTTCGAGCCGGTGCAGGTCGACGCTGCCGATGTGACAGCCTTGGCTCACTGGCAACGTCAACTCGGTGAGCTGACAGGCGCCCAGCCGCTGCCTCAAGCGGAAACGCCGCCCTGCCTGTGGACACTAACGCGTCGCGAGCTGCTTAATCCGGGTAGTCAGGGCGCGCCGACATACCTGCTGGCACTGCGTGCTGAACAGCCGGTCGACTGGAGTGCCGGCGATATTCTCGACGTACCGCCGCGCCATAGCGATGCCACCGTGCAGGCCTGGTTGCAGGCCCATGCGCTGGACGGCAACCAGACGGTCAGCCTCGATGGCCTGACGCAGTCGCTGCAGCAGGCACTGCGTGGCAAGCAGCTACCTGAGCAGTTCACCCACCTGGTCGGCTTGCACGCCCAGGCCATGCTGGATGCGCTGGTGCCGCTCGCTGCGCGCGAATACTCGATCGCCTCCTTGCCCCGCGACGGCGAGCTGGAGCTGATCGTCCGCCAGGAGCGGCATCGCGATGGCTCGCTCGGGCTTGGCTCCGGTTGGTTGACGGAAGGCGCGGCGCTGCAGGGCCAGTTGCTGGCGCGGGTACGGCGCAACAGCGCCTTCCATGCCCCCGAAGATGATCGACCGCTGCTCCTGATCGGCAACGGCACTGGCCTGGCCGGGCTGCGCAGCCTGCTCAAGGCGCGGATCATCGCCGGGCATCGGCAAAACTGGCTGCTGTTCGGCGAGCGTAATGCGGCGCATGACTTCTACTGCCAGGCTGAGTTGCAGGGCTGGCTGGCAACCGGTGAGTTGGCGCGCTTGGACCTGGCTTTCTCGCGTGATCAGGCCGCCAAGGTCTATGTGCAGGATTGCCTGCGTGAGTCCGCCGAGCAGCTGCGTGAGTGGCTGGCCGAGGGCGCTGCAATCTACGTCTGCGGCAGCCTCGAGGGTATGGCGGCTGGGGTGGATGCGGTGTTGCATGAGTTGCTCGGCGAATCCGCTGTCACGGCCCTGCGCGAAGAAGGGCGCTATCGCCGCGACGTGTATTAACGCGGCCAGGCTTCCCGCAGCGGTAATGCACCACTAAGCTTGTCTGCATGAAAAAAATCCTGCTGAACTGCGACATGGGTGAAAGCTTCGGCGTGTGGCGCATGGGCGATGATGTGCATGCCATGCCGCTGGTTGATCAGGCCAACCTGGCTTGCGGCTTTCATGCGTCCGACCCGATGACCATGCAACGCACCGTCGCCCTGGCGGTGCAGCATGGGGTGAGCATTGGTGCGCACCCGGCTTATCCGGATTTGCTCGGTTTCGGCCGTCGGCATATCGCTTGCTCGCCAGAGGAGGTCACCGCGCTGGTGCTTTATCAGCTCGGCGCGCTGGATGCCTTCTGCCGCGCGGCCGGCATCCAGCTGGCCTACGTCAAACCGCATGGCGCGCTGTACAACGACCTGGTGCGTGACGATGCGCTGTTCAACGCGGTGCTTGAGGCCTGCGCCAGTTACCGCAAGGGCTTGCCGTTGATGGTGCTGGCGCTGGCCGACAACAGCCGTGAGCTGCGCCTGGCCGATGCCGCCGATGTGCCGTTGATGTACGAGGCCTTTGCCGACCGTGCTTATCTGGCTGATGGGCAGTTGGCGCCGAGGCGTTTGAGCGGCGCGGTGCACCATGATCCGCAGCGAATCTTTCAGCAGGCCCTGGCGATTGCCCAAGGCGAGCCGTTTGCCGATATTGATGGCAAGCCGCTGCAGCTGCGCGCCGACAGCCTGTGCGTGCATGGCGATAACGCCGACTCCCTGGCCGTATTGCGGAGTTTGCGGGCCAGCCTGGACGCCCTATGATCCGCCTCGAACCGGCCGGTGCCGAAGCGCTGCTGCTGGTGCTGGCCGAGCAGCCGGATGCGCAGCTGCCGCAACGGATCGCCCTCTTGGCCGAGCGTGTCCGTGGCGAGTTGGGTGAAGTGCTTACCGATCTGGTGCCGGGTTGGACCAGCCTGCTACTGCACTACGACCTGATGCGCACCGATCATCTCGAACTGGCCGAGCGGCTCAAACCCCTGCTGGAGCGCTGGCTGGCCGAGCCTTTTGTTGCGCAGGCCGGGCGGCTGCATGAAATCCCTATCTTGTATCACGGTGAAGACCTCGCCGAGGTCGCGCGACTGTGCCAGCTGAGCGGCGCTCAGGTGATCGAACTGCATGCGGCGACCGAGTACCGCGTTGGCGCGATTGGTTTTGCTCCGGGGTTTGCCTACCTCGGTGAGCTGGATGCGCGCCTGGCCTTGCCGCGCCGCGCCACCCCGCGCATTGCCGTACCGGCCGGAAGTCTGGCGATTGCCGAGCGGCAAACGGCGATCTATCCACACAGCTCGCCCGGCGGCTGGCACCTGATTGGCCGTTGCCCCTGGTCGTTGTTCGACGCCGCGCGCACGCCGCCCTGTCCGCTGGCGCTGGGTGATCGGGTGCGTTTTCGCAGCATCGATGAGCGCGACTTTATCCGCGAAGGCGGTCAGCTATGATCGGCCTGCGGGTGCTCAAGCCAGGGCCGCAAAGCCTGTTGCAGGATGCTGGGCGGCGCGGCTGGCAGCATCTGGGTGTATCGCCGGCCGGGCCGCAGGATTGGCATGGTGCGGCCTGGGCCAATCATCTGCTGAACAATCCCTGGGGCACGCCGCTGCTGGAAATCGCCCTGGGCGGTGTCGAGTTGCAGGCCGAGGTCGACACCTGGGTGGCGGTGTGCGGCGCGCAGATGCCGCTGAGTGTGGATGATCAGCCGCAACCGTTGTGGACGCGCCTGCCATTGCGCAAAGGCCAGCAGTTACGCCTGGGCTTTGCCCGCAGTGGTCAGCGCGCCTACCTGGCAGTGACGGGCGGTTTTGTCGCCGAGCCGCTGCTGGGCAGCGTTAGCGTGCAGCTGCGCGAAGGGTTGGGGCGGGCGGTGCAGGCGGGCGATCTGCTGGCCTGTCGGGCTGCGCATTTTACTCACGCGGCCAGTGTGCCCTGGCCTTATCTGCCAGATTACCGCTGCAAACCTTTGCTGCGGGTAATTACCGGCGGCGATGCGGCGAGTTTTGAGGAGGACCAGTTGCAGGGCTTTTTCGCCCAGACCTGGCAGCTTAGCCCACACTCCGATCGCATGGGCGCACGACTGCTCGGCGAGGCGGTGCAGCCGCCTGTGCGGCAGTGGTCGTTGGGCGTTGCTCGTGGGGCGATTCAGGTACCACCGGATGGCCAGCCGATCATCCTGCAGGCCGACCACCAGAGCATGGGCGGTTACCCGTTGCTCGGTTGGCTGCATCCGCTCGATCAGGGGCGCCTGGCGCAATGCCCGGCGCACCATCCGCTGCGCTTCACCCCGGTCAGCATCGGCGACGCGCAGGCTGAGCTGCGCGAGTTCTACCGATTTTTTCGTCGTTAAAGCGTTTTAGCCATACGGCTGGCCATCAACGCCCAGGCAAATAGCCCCAGGCAGATAATCAGCATGGGCCAACCACGCCACTGCAGATAAGGCGTGAGCCCCTGCATCGGTTGCACTTGGCCGTAGAGCACTGCCTGTTCGAACTGCGGCAGTTGTGTGGTGATCTGGCCTTGCGGGTCGATCAGTGCGGTGACGCCGTTGTTGGTCGCGCGGATCATCCAGCGGCCGGCTTCCAGAGCACGCATCTGCGCCATCTGCAGATGTTGCAGCGGGCCGATGGAGCGGCCAAACCAGGTGTCGTTGCTGATGGTCAGCAGCAGGTCGCTCTGCGCGGCCAGGCCGGCGGAAAATTCCGGGTAGACCACTTCGTAGCAGATAAACGCGGCAATCGAATGGCCCTTGGCCTGCAGCAGGCTCTGCTCGGCGGAGCCACGGGCGAAGTCGGACATCGGCAGGTCGAAGAAGGCGATCAGCCCGCGCAGCACTTCCTGCAGCGGTACGTATTCACCAAACGGCACCAGCTTCTGCTTGAGGTAATCGCCGCTGCCCTGGCCGACCACGCTGATGCCGTTGTAGTAGCGCTGTTCGCCGCGCTCGTTGCTCTGGCGAATCGGCACGCCGGTAATCAGCGCGGCATTTCGCTCATTGGCGAAGCGATTGATCATGCCCAGGTAGCCCTGAGCGCGGTCCTTGAGCACCGGGATGGCGGTTTCCGGCCAGACGATCAGGTCGGTCGGTTTGGCGCTGAAGGTCATGTCGCGGTAAAGCGCGAGCTGCGCGTTGAGCTGCTCGGGGTCCCACTTCATGTTCTGTTCGATATTGCCCTGCATGGCCGACACGCTCAGCGGTTCGCCTAGCGGTTGGGTCCAGGCGTGGCCCTTGAGCGCGAGACCGGCGATCCACGGGGCGACTAACAGCACAACGCCGATGGCGAGAAACGCCTTGCGCGTGCGCAGTTGCGCCAGATTCACCAGCAGCGCGGCGCTCAGCGCCAAGGCAAACGACAGCAGCCACACGCCGCCCACCGGGGCCAGGCCAGCCAGAGGGCCATCCAGCTGGCTGTAACCGGCATACAGCCAGGGGAAACCGGTGAGAAACCAGCTGCGGAAGGCTTCCTGCGCCAGCCACAGGGCGGCAAAGGCCAGGGCGTCGGCCAGCGGCGCTTCGACTCGGCGTAGCCAGCGCGTCCAGACCCAGGCGCTGAGGGCGAACAGCAGACCGAGGCCACCGACAAACAGCAGGGTCAGAAAGACCGCCAGGGGCGGCGAGGCCGCGCCGTAATCGTGGATGCTTACGTACACCCAGCTGGTGCCGGCGGTGAACATGCCAAAGCCATAACTCCAGCCACGCAGCACTGCCTGGCGCGGCGTGAGGTCACGCAGGCCGAGGTAGAACAGGGCGATGGAGAGGATGGCCAGCGGCCACAGGTCGTAAGGTGCCAGCGCCAGGGGCGTGATAGCGCCAGCGAGTAGCGCGATCAGGTTGCCGGGCCAGCCAAGTCGGGTTATCCAGTGCATTGCATGCAGGTCCTTGGATTGAGGTGGCGCAAGGGTAAAGCGGGAAAGCAGGCGGGGGAAGTGTTGCGAACCGGCCACCCTTGGAGGTGGCCGGTTTTGGATCAATTACTAACCGGGCTCAGGCGCAGCAGATGGATGCGGCGACTGTCGGCGTTGAGGACGCGGAAGCGGAATTCGCCGATCTGGGTGACTTCGTTGCGCTTGGGCAGGTGGCCGAACGCGCTCATCACCAGACCGCCGACGGTATCGAACTCGTCATCGGAGAATTCGGTATCGAAGGCTTCGTTGAAGCTTTCAATCGGCGTCAGCGCCTTGACCAGAAAATCGCCGGAAGGCAGTGGTTTGACGTAGCTGTCTTCCTCCACGTCGTGCTCGTCTTCGATATCGCCGACGATCTGCTCCAGCACGTCCTCGATGGTCACCAGGCCAGCAACGCCGCCGTACTCATCGATCACCACGGCCATGTGGTTGTGGTTGGCGCGGAACTCGCGCAGCAGCACATTGAGGCGCTTGGACTCGGGCACAAAGGTGGCCGGGCGCAGCAGGTCTTTGATGTTGAAGTTGGGCTGTTCGCCCGAGAGGATCAGCGGCAGCAGGTCTTTGGCCAGGAGGATGCCGACCACATCGTCGAGGCTCTCGCCCACCACGGGATAACGCGAGTGCGCGGCTTCGATGATCGAGGGCAGAAATTCCTTGGGCGTCTGGTTGGCCTTGATGCTCATCATTTGTGAGCGCGGCACCATAATGTCGCGAACCTGCAGGTCGGCGACCTGAATTGCACCTTCAACGATGGCCAGTGCTTCGCTGTCGAGCAGCTTGTTCTGATGCGCTTCGCGCAGCACTTCCAGCAATTCCTTGCGGTTTTTCGGCTCATGAGCAAAAGCCTGGGTCAGTCTGTTAAACCAGGACTTCTGCTCGTTGCTCGATCGGTCTTCGCTCATGGTGGTTACTCAGGAACCTTTTGTAATTTCAGTTGGGTTTGCGTAGAGGGGTATTTATTCGTGGTCGGCGTAAGGGTCGGGATGACCCAACTCAGCCAGCAATTCTCGTTCCAGCGCTTCCATCTCTTCGGCTTCCTCATCGTCGATGTGGTCATAGCCGAGCAGGTGCAGGCAACCGTGGATCACTAGGTGCGCCCAATGCGCTTCGCTGGTTTTAGCTTGTTCTTGGGCTTCGCGCTCAACCACTGGCACGCAGATCACCAGATCACCGAGCAGCGGTATATCCAGCATCTCGTCCGGCACGTCGGCAGGGAAGGATAGTACGTTGGTGGCGTAATCTTTATGACGCCAGGTGTGATTGAGCTCGCGGCCTTCGGCTTCATCGACCAGACGGATGGTCAGCTCGGAATCTGCCGTGCGCTGGCGCAGGGCGATCTCGCACCAGGCGCGAAACTGCGCCTCGCTCGGCAGGGAGGCGGCGTCGCTGGCGATCTGCAGGTCAAGCTCAAGCATTGTGATCATCCTGCTCGTCATCCAGCTTGCCGTGCATGCGATTGTCGTAGCGCTCGTAGGCTTCGACGATGCGCTGCACCAGTGGGTGGCGCACCACGTCCTTGGGCTTGAAGTGGGTAAAGCTGATGCCCGGAACGTCACGCAACACATCGATGACGTGGGTCAGGCCGCTTTTGGTGCCGCGTGGCAGGTCGACCTGGGTGATGTCGCCGGTGATCACGGCGGTGGAGCCGAAACCGATG
This sequence comes from Pseudomonas sp. 9AZ, assembly GCF_902506525.1. Lineage (NCBI taxonomy): Bacteria > Pseudomonadati > Pseudomonadota > Gammaproteobacteria > Pseudomonadales > Pseudomonadaceae > Pseudomonas > Pseudomonas sp. 9AZ. Next base: position 1,038,499 of record NZ_LR733840.1, on the reverse strand, counting down.
CGGGTAAGGAACATCTTCATCTGTTCCAGCGTGGTGTTCTGGCTTTCGTCGAGGATGATAAAGCTGTTGTTCAGGGTGCGGCCGCGCATGTAGGCCAGCGGCGCGACTTCGATCACCTGTTTCTCGATCAGCTTGGCCACCTGTTCGAAGCCGAGCATCTCGTAAAGCGCGTCGTACAGCGGGCGCAGGTAGGGGTCGATCTTCTGCGACAGGTCGCCGGGGAGGAAGCCGAGCTTCTCGCCAGCTTCTACCGCCGGGCGTACCAGCAGGATGCGGCGAATTTGCTCGCGTTCCAGGGCGTCCACGGCGCAGGCCACCGCCAGGTAGGTTTTACCCGTACCGGCTGGGCCGATGCCGAAGTTGATGTCGTGGTCGAGGATGGCTTTGACGTAGCGCTGCTGATTGGCCCCGCGTGGGCGAATCATGCCCTTGCGGGTGCGCAGGGCGACGCTGGCTTCGACGGTCGGGTTGCTCATTTCCTCGATGCCGGACTCCTGTAGAAACAGGTGCACCAGCTCGGGCGACAGTTCGGTGTTTTCGGCTTCGCGGTACAGGCGGCGCAGCAGCTGTTCGGCTGCGCGGGTCTGGCCAGCGGTGCCGACCAGTTCGAACTGGTTGCCGCGGTTGCGCAACTCGATGCCCAGGCGCTGTTCGATCAGGCGCAAGTGCTCATCAAATTGGCCGCACAGGTTAGCGAAGCGGCGAGCCTCAAAGGGTTCAAGGATAAAGCGGAGTGGTTCTATGGGTGCGTTCAAGGTCGTGTGATGGCCGCCAGTCGGCTGGGGTAGTGAAACGAAGAATAGCGCTAGCGGCCGCGAGGGGGAAGCTCGGGCCGCTGCGGCTTTAGTTGCAGACGGTTTCGCTGAGCAAAGTGCCGCGCAGCGAGTTGGGCATGGCTTCGTCGATAAACACGTCGACAAACTGGCCGATCAGGCGCGGGTTGTCGCTGCGGAAGTTGACCACCCGATTGCTCTCGGTGCGGCCCTGGAGCATGCCAGGGTCCTTCTTCGAGTAATCGTTGACCAGGATTCGCTGCACAGTGCCGGCCATGCGTCGGCTATTTTCGAAGCCCTGCTGGGTGATGCGGTGTTGCAGCAGTGCCAGGCGCTGTTTTTTCAGCTCCAGCGGGGTGTCATCGGGCAGGTCCGCCGCCGGGGTGCCAGGACGCGCGCTGTAGACGAAGGAGTAGCAGAAGTCGAAACCGACATCCTCGACCAGCTTCATGGTCTGCTCGAAGTCCTTCTCGGTTTCACCGGGGAAACCGACGATAAAGTCCGAGCTGATCAGAATGTCCGGCACGGCGGCGCGCAGCTTGCGGATGCGCGACTTGTATTCCAGTGCGGTGTGGTTGCGCTTCATCGCCGCGAGAATGCGGTCGGAGCCCGATTGCACCGGCAGGTGCAGGTACTTCACCAGTTCGGGAATTTCGGCGTGGGCCTGGATCAGCGCGTCGGAGAACTCCAGCGGATGGCTGGTGGTGTAGCGAATGCGGTCGATACCGTCGATTGCCGCTACGGCGTAGAGCAGCTCGGCGAAGTCAGCAATCTGCCCATTCTGGGTTGCGCCACGGTAGCCGTTGACGTTCTGCCCGAGCAGGGTGATCTCACGCACGCCGTGTTCGGCCAGGTGGATGATCTCACCGAGCACGTCGGCCATGGGGCGGCTGACTTCTTCGCCACGGGTGTAGGGCACCACGCAGAAGGTGCAGTACTTGCTGCAGCCTTCCATCACCGACACGTAGGCGCTGGGGCCGTCGACACGTGGTTCGGGCAGGCGGTCGAATTTTTCGATCTCGGGGAAGCTGATGTCGACCTGGGCGATCTTGGTGGTACGCGCGGCGTCGATCATTTCCGGCAGGCGGTGCAGGGTCTGCGGGCCGAAGACCACGTCGACGTAGGGCGCGCGATCACGAATCGCCGCGCCTTCCTGGCTGGCTACACAGCCACCGACGCCAATCACCAGGTCGGGGTTGGCAATTTTCAGTTTTTGCCAGCGGCCGAGTTGCGAGAACACCTTGTCCTGGGCTTTTTCACGGATCGAGCAGGTGTTGAGCAGGATGATGTCAGCGTCTGCTGCCTTCTCGGTGACTTCCAGGGCTTGATGTTCGCCCAACAGGTCAATCATGCGCGAGCTGTCGTACTCGTTCATCTGGCAACCGTGGGTTTCGATATAAAGCTTCTTGGTCATGCGCGCTCAAAAAGGGTGATTCGAAGAACCGCGCATTATAGGGAGCTAGTGCCAGGGTTCCTAGCGTTGGCTGCTAGGCGGCTATGCTATGATCCGCGCCCTTTCAATTAACCCATCGGTACGAACTGCATAGCCATGAGCAAGCGCGAACCCATCTACAAGGTGATTTTCCTCAACCAGGGTCAGGTGTACGAGATGTACGCCAAGCAGATCTTTCAAAGCGATCTGTGGGGCTTTCTGGAAGTAGAAGAGTTCGTCTTCGGCGAACGCACCCAGGTGGTCGTCGACCCCAGCGAGGAAAAGCTCAAGGCGCAGTTTGACGGTGTGGTGCGCAGCTTTATCCCCATGCACGCGATCATCCGCATCGACGAAGTCGAACGCCTGGGCACGCCGAAGATCAGCGAAGCCAAGGGTGGCGGCAATGTCATGCCGTTCCCCATGCCCATGCCGGACAAGTAAGCAGTCGGCATACGATCTGCTGCGCGTCGGCCCTGCTGCGTTAAAAACAGCCTCAGAATGCTCATGTACAAAAGTACACTCCGCTTCCTCGTCTGTTTTTGCCTTGCATGACTCTAGCTCGCGAGATCTTAAACAGTGTCTAAGCGTGTTAGATGGGTTGAATCAGGGCAGCGGGGCGAACGGTGAGGTAAGGGTGTCGGCGTTCTGCAATTCCAGCAGGTAGTTGCGGAAGATTTGCCCGAGCACCTGGCTGGCGATTTCCAGCTCATCACGGGGCATCTGTGCGGCAATCAGGTCGGCGCTGTCCATGGCTTCATCCGAGCCATTCACCGCCGCCATCTTCAGCACGATATAAGCCTGCACCGCGTTTGCCTGCACGCCTTCGCCGCGGAAAAACATCATGCCCAGGCGGTACTGCGATTGCGCATGGCCTTGCAGTGAGGCCTGCTCGAACCATTTCAGCGCCTGGCTGAGATCGCGTTCGACGCGCTTGCCGTCGTAATAGAACTCGCCCAGTTCAAACTCTGCCTGCAGATCGCCATTGAGCGCAGCTTGCTCGCAGGCTTCGACAGCAGCGGGTAGTTCTTCGGGGGCGGTGTTGAGTGAGCAGCTGCCAAGCGCGGGGATCAGCAAGGAATTGCCGCTCGCCGAGGCAAGCAGTGGCAGCAGGAGCAACAGGCAGCCCAGAGACAGGGTGCGGCCGGTGCGTTTCATGAAAATCCGTTTACCTCGGGATGCACAACAGGCGATGTGCCTGGCCGCCGTAACGCGGCAGCCATCACATTATGAAATAAGCAGCGGCGTTCTTACAAAGTCTTTACCGGGTTTTCTTCCGTGCGGCCATTTTTTGCGCTGCCAGGCAGGCTCAACAGTAGCCAGGCCAGCAGTGGGTAGGCCGGCGTCAGCAGGGCGTGGAACAAGTCGACTCGGCGTAAAGAACCGATAAAGCCCTCGGTGCCGACGGCCAAGCCGGCCAGCAGAAACAGCCCGACCACCGCAATCGCCGAAGCCAGGGGTGCGCGTCTGGGCCACTGCACAGCACCGGCGTAGAGAATCAGCAGCAAGGTTGCCAGGTTGAGCAGCAGGCGATAATCCTCCAGCTGGTTCATCTGCCGGAACAGCTCGAAGAACGCGCACAGCCCCAAAAGGATGCGCCCCCAGTTGGCGCGACTCCATTCCCAGCCTCGGCCCAAAGCCAGTGCGGCTGCGCCGAGCAGCGGCAGGCCGAGAAAGCTGCTGGCTTGGCTCAGCCACAAATGTGCAGCTTGTGCGTCGGGGTCGATGCCGAAGCGAACCACGCCAACGGTCGCCGCAGCGGCCGGCAGGAGAAACCCTAGCAGGGCGCAAAACAGCGCGGGCTGATCGGCCTCGCCATAGTGCCTGCGGGCTTTGCCGATGGCGATTGCGCAGGCCAGGCAGGCCAAAGCCAGTACGCCATCGGAGAGTGCCGTGCTGTACTGCATCAGGCGTTCTTCAGCTCGGCAAAGGCCCGTTCAGCGGCATCCAGGGTGATCTTCAACTCGGCATCGCTGTGGGCGATGGAGGTGAAGCCGGCCTCGAAAGCACTCGGCGCCAGGTACACGCCACCGGCCAGCATCAGGTGGAAGAAGCGCTTGAAGCGCTCGGCATCGCTGGCCATTACATCCTCAAAGGTGACGATGTCGTCAGCGCCGCTGAAATACAGGCCGAACATGCCGCCCGCTTGGGTGGTGACAAACGGGATGCCGGCCGCATCGGCGCGATCCTGCAGGCCCTGTAGCATGCGGCTGGTGTAGTCAGTCAGCTCGGCGTGGAAGCCCGGGCGTTTGATCAGGCGCAAAGTAGTCAGGCCTGCGGCCATGGCCAGCGGGTTACCCGACAGAGTACCGGCCTGGTACACCGGTCCGAGCGGGGCGATGCAGTGCATGATCTCGCGTTTGCCGCCGAAACAGCCGACCGGCATACCGCCGCCGATGATCTTGCCGAAGGTGGTCAGGTCCGGGGTGACGCCGTAATACGCCTGGGCACCACCGAGGGCGACGCGGAAACCGGTCATCACTTCGTCGAAGATCAGCACCACGCCATGCTTGTCGCACTGCTCGCGCAGACCCTGCAGGTAGCCCGGTGCTGGCGGCACGCAGTTCATGTTGCCGGCTACCGGCTCGACGATGATGCAGGCGACGCTCGAACCGACTTCGCTGAGCATCTGCTCGACCGCTGCCAGGTCGTTGAAGGGCAGGGTCAGGGTGTGTTTGGCAAAGTCCGCCGGCACGCCGGCCGAGCTTGGCACGCCCTGGGTCAGCAGGCCGGAGCCGGCTTTCACCAGCAGGCTGTCGGAATGCCCGTGGTAGCAGCCTTCGAATTTGATGATGTTGTCGCGGCCGGTGTAGCCACGGGCCAGGCGGATGGCGCTCATGGTCGCCTCGGTGCCGGAGCTGACCATGCGCACCATTTCCATCGACGGCACCAGGCTGCACACCAGATCGGCCATCTCGGTTTCCATCGCGGTCGGCGCGCCGTAGGACAGGCCGTGCTGCAACTGGTTACGCACTGCGTCGAGGACTTCCGGGTGGCTGTGGCCGAGGATCATCGGGCCCCAGGAGCCGACGTAGTCGACGTAGCGCTTGTCGTCTTCATCGGTGACGTAGGCGCCTTCAGCATGCTTGAAGAACAGCGGCGTGCCGCCGACGCTTTTGAAGGCGCGCACCGGCGAGTTGACGCCGCCAGGGATGTGCTTTTGCGCGTTGGCGAAGAGGGTTTCGGAACGGGACATGGCAGGGCCTCTCAAACGGGGAGTTGGGGCAAGCCGGGCTGCCCCTGACAAGAATTAATTATGGCCTGCCATCCCTGGCGGCCACCCTTCGGGTCGTCGCTGTGCGACGTTAATAATGGCTCCAGGCCTTTATTTCTGGGTAAACAGGGCGCTAAAAGCGCGGGCGCGACGCTCGACTTCAGCAGCCGAGTCGGCCCCGAACAGGCCATGCACCACAGCCACCATGCTGGCGCCGTGGGCAATCAGCTCAGGGGCGTTGTCCAGGGTCACGCCGCCGATGGCGACAATCGGCAGGTTGATCTTGGCTTTCGCCGCTGTCAGCAGCTCAGCATCAGCCGCCGGTGCGCCAGGCTTGGTGGTGGAATTGAAGAAGCGGCCGAAGGCGACGTAGCTGGCGCCTTCTTTGGCGGCGGCTTCGGCCAGTTCCAGCTGGGCGTGGCAGGTGCCGCCGATAATTGCTTTGCGCCCGAGCAGGGCGCGGGCGACGGACAGCGAGCCATCGCCTTGCCCCAGGTGTAAGCCCACGCCGAGGCGCGCCGCCAGTTCGGCGTCGTCATTGATGATCAATGCGGCGCCATAGCGGTTGCACAGCTCGCGTAGGGCTTCGGCTTCGCGTAGGCGCCGCGCTTCGTCGCTGGATTTGTCGCGGTACTGCAGCAGCCTCGCGCCACCCTTGAGTGCCGCCTCAACGTAGGGCAGCAGCTTGCCCTTGAGTAATTCGCTGTCGGTGATGGCATACAGGCCACGCAGTTTCATCGGGTACTCCATCAGCGGCTAACTATTAAGAGATATCCAGCGGCAGGCGGCGCGGGATGTACTGGCCGTGGCCCGGTTGTTCGGCATCGCGCAGGGTGCGCCAGGTGTAATCGAGGGCGAACTGCACAGCGCTGACCAGTTCCTGGCCTAGTGCCAGGCGCCCGGCCAGGGTGCTGGCCAGGGTGCAGCCGGAACCATGGTAGCTGCCGGGTAGGCGCTGGCAGGTAAAGGTGTGGCGGCTGCCATCACGGCTGTACAGGCGGTTGTGCACTTCATGCTCATCGCCATGACCGCCGGTGATCAGCAGGTGTTGGATGAAGGGCAGCAGCTTCTCGGCGCACTCATCGGCCGTACCCTCGGGCAACTCGGCGAGGATGCGCGCTTCCGGTAGGTTCGGCGTGGCAATGGTGGCAACGGGCAGCAGGCGCTCGCGCATGGCATAACCGACTTCGTCCTTGCCCAGCGCGCCGCCGCCGCCGGCACGCAGCACCGGGTCGCAGACCAGCGGAATGCCGGGTAAGCGCTGCATGATATGCAGCACGGTCTCGACCATCTCGACCGAGCCGAGCATGCCGAGCTTAACGGCTTCGACCGGCAGGTCATTGATCACCGCATTGGCTTGGGCCAAGACCCAGTCGCGGTCGAGCACGCGGAAGTCAGAAACATTGACGGTGTCCTGCACGGTCAGCGCGGTCACGGTAGGAGCGGCGTGACAGCCTTGGGCGAGCAGGGCTTCGATATCGGCTTGCAGGCCAGCACCACCACTGGGGTCGTGACCGGACAGGCACAGCACTACGGGGCGAGAAGTAGGCGTTTTCATGGTGCGCGAGCTTACCACCAAACGGCGGCTTGCAGACCCTGTTGCGGCAGGAAAGCCCATGCTGCGGACGATCTGTCGCAGGCTCGGAAAGAGTTGTGACACGGCCCAATGAACGGTCAAAAAACTCCAGGTCATTCAGGTTTTCCTGGGGTTCTGGTGTAAAGGCCTATGTTAGAGTGCCAGCATTCAATTACACCGCTTCCAACGGCGCGCCGTGGCGCTGTTGGCCTACTCTGGCTGAGCTGCATGCACTACATCCTTCTCTGCTTCTTCATGCTGGTGCCAGGGTTGGCCGGGGCATTGGTTTTTGACGAAAACACCCGCAGCCTGCCGCTCGGCACGGCCATGTCTGTATTCGAGGATGTACGCGGCGATGCCAGCATCGAGGACATCACCTCTCCAGCCCTGCAGGCCAGCTTCCGTCAGCATGACAAGGGCGTACTGAATGCTGGTTATTCGCGTTCAGTGTTCTGGCTGCGCCTGGATCTGGAGTACCGCCCGCAGCAGGCGAATGGCGACCAGCCCTGGTTGCTGGAGCTGGCCTATCCGCCGCTTGATCATGTGCAGCTGTACCTGCCCGATGCACAGGGACGCTATCAACTGAGCCAGCACACCGGCGATGCCTTGCCGTTCTCCAGTCGCGAGATCAAGCAGCACAACTATGTGTTTGAACTGAGGTTGCCACCGGGGCAACGGCAAAGTGTTTACTTGCGCCTGGAAAGCCAGGGCTCGATCCAGGCGCCACTGACCCTCTGGGCGCCCAACGCCTACCTGGAAGAGCAACCGGCGCGCATCTATGTGCTGGGCATCATCTACGGCGTGCTGCTGGTGATGCTGATCTACAACCTGTTTATCTTCCTCAGCGTGCGCGACACCAGCTACCTGTATTACATCCTCTATATCGCCTCGTTCGGCTTTTATCAGCTGTCGGTTAACGGCGCGGCCATCGAGTATTTCTGGCCCAACAGCCCGTGGTGGGCGAACGCTGCCACGCCGTTTCTGATTGGTGCGGCTGCGTTGTTTGGGTGTCAGTTCGCCCGCAGCTTCCTGCATACCGCCGAGCACAGCCCTTGGGTCGACCGCGCCTTATTGCTGATGATGGGGTCTGGTGTGCTGGTGATGACCCTGGCACTGACGGCCAGTTATGCCCTGTCATTGCGTTTGGCCACCTATCTGGCGCTGGGCTTTACCGTGGTGATCTTCAGTGCTGGCATCCTCGCCTGGATGCGCGGCATGCGTGTGGCGCGCTATTTCATCATCGCCTGGACGGCCTTTCTCGCCGGTGGGATGGTCAACACGCTGATGGTGCTGGGCTACCTGCCGAATATGTTCCTCACCATGTACGCCAGTCAGATTGGCTCGGCGTTGGAGGTTGGCCTGCTCTCGCTGGCCCTGGCCGACCGCATCAACGCGATGAAGGAAGAACGCACGCGCATCCTCCAAGAGGCCGGGCTCAAGCTCGAAGCCTTCAACCAGGAACTGGCCAACAGCAACCGCCTCAAGGATGAATTCCTCGCCACCGTCACCCACGAACTGCGCACACCGATGAATGGGGTGATTGGTTCGCTTGAACTGATGCAGATGCTCGAGATCGACGGTGAGTTGGCGCATTACCAGCGCACCGCTGCGAGCTCGGCCCGCGACATGATGCGCATGGTCAATGACATCCTCGCTCTCACCGAGCTGCAGGCCGGACGCCTTTACCCACGGCGCGAGCCATTCAGCCTGCGTGGCCTGTTCGACGGTTTGCGTGCGCAGTACGCGCCGCGCGCCGAAGACAAGGGCCTGCGCTTTGTGCTGGAGCTGGATGACAGCCTGCCGGACACCCTCGAAGGCGACGCCAGCAAACTGGTGCAAAGCCTTAACTGCCTGCTGGATAACGCCATCAAGTTCACCTTACATGGCGAGGTGCGTGTAAGGGTCAGCCGTGGCGGTTCGGCCAGCGATATTCTGCCGCTGCGCATCGAGGTGATTGATACCGGTGTGGGCTTTGCCGTACCGGCGGACGGCAAGCTGTATCAGCGCTTTCAGCAGCTGGATGGTTCGATGACCCGCGAATACGGCGGCCTGGGCATTGGTCTGGCGATCTGCCGGCAGCTGGTCGATCTGCTCGGCGGTGATCTCAGTCATGAATCACAGCCCGGTCAGGGTAGCTGTTTCCGCCTGGAGCTGCCGTTGGCCTTGCCGGTGCAAATGACCTCCCCAGTCGCCGTCGTGCTGCGCGCCACCGGCCCGGCGCTGCGCGCGCCTGAGCAGTGCACGGTATTAATCGTCGAAGACAACGCGATCAATCAGCTGGTAACCCGCGGCATGCTGCTCAAGCTGGGGTATCAGGTGCGCACGGCCGACAATGGCGCTGAAGCCCTTGAGCTCTTGCGTAGCGAGACCATCGACGCCGTGCTGCTGGACTGCCAGATGCCGGTGATGGACGGTTTTGCCACCTGCCGGGCGCTGCGTAATCTGCCGGGCTGTCAGTTGCTGCCGGTGTTGGCGATCACCGCCCACAGCCACAGCGGCGACCGCGAGCGCTGTCTTGCTGCTGGCATGAGCGACTACCTGGCCAAGCCGGTGAAGTTCGAGCAGCTGCGCAATCTATTGCACGACTGGGTGCTCTGCCGCGAGTCCTGATCTTACGATCTGCTGCGCGTCGGCACTACTGCGTTAAAAGCAGGCTCGGTAAGCCACTTGTGGCTAACGCGCTTTAGCGCGGCCCGTAGGGCGAGTGAAACGAGTAATGCTCATTTACAGCTCGTAAACTCCGCTTCCTCGCCGCTTTGACCAGCCGAAGGCTGTTACTAACGTAGCGCCTTGTATGGCTCTAGCTCGCGAGATCGTAAATACATTATTGAGTTGTATGCGCCAACAGCTGGCCAATATGCCCGCTGTTGTGCCCGGAATCGCCCTTTAGCCAAACTCTGAATCCTGATTCACTTGAGCAATAGTGAATCAGGATTCAGACCATGGCTTATCGCACCACCGCCCTGCGTATCGATCGTGACCAGGCGCTGCGTGAGCGCATCATCAGCGCCGCCTTGGCGCGGGTGGCCGAAGGCGGCTTTGCCGCGCTGACCATGCAGGCCCTGGCCGAGGATGTCGGGATTGCCACCGGCAGCCTCTACCGTCACTTCAGCAGCAAGGGCAGTCTGGCAGCCGAGGTGTTTGCTGTGGCCAGCCAGCGTGAAGTCGATGCGTTGGCCGCCACCATGCGCGGACCCGGTCGTCCGGAGCAACGCCTGGGCGCGGGGCTGGAGCGCTTTGCGGCGAGGGCTTGGGAAAGCCGCCGCTTGGCCTTCGCCCTGATTGCTGAGCCGGTTGATCCGGAAGTCGACGAGCAGCGCCTGTTCTACCGCGAAGCCTATGCCGAGCTGTTCGTCGAATTGCTGCAGGAAGGCGCCGCACTCGGCGTGTTCCGTGTACAGCAGATCAACCTGGTCGCAGCCTGCCTGGTCGGCGCCATTGCCGAAGCCCTGGTCGGCCCGTTATCGCCGCCCGCGCGCGCCGCCCGCGAAGCCGGTTATCCCGCCCCCAGCCTGGCTGAAGTCAGTCAGGCCTTGGTTACCTTTTGTCTACGCGCTGTGGGCGCCCCATTGCCCGCAGAGGAGCCTCAGTCATGAATGCCAGCCAACACGCCGAAACCCATGAAGTGTTCAACCAGGTGCCGCCGCTGGATGGCGCTAACCTGTACCGCGTTGACCTACCGCTGCAGGAGTGGAGCAAACGCTTCGGCGGCGGCTGGGCCGAGCAGCGCCTGGATGTGTATGGCGGCCTGGCCGGTGGTGAGCTGATGGCCGCAGGCTTTCTCGCCAATGAAAACAAGCCGGTGTTCAAAAGCCACGACCGCTATGGCCATCGCGCCGATCTGGTGGAGTTTCACCCGGCTTATCACCAACTGATGAGTGCGGCCATCGAGCATGGCCTACCGTCCATGCCCTGGACCGATCAGCGCGCCGGTGCTCAGGTGGCGCGCGCCGCCATGAGCTACCTGCACAGCCAGGCCGAAGCCGGCAGCGGTTGCCCGCTGACCATGACCTTCGCCAGCGTGCCCGCACTCAAGCTGCAGGCCGATGTGGCCGAGAAGTGGCTGCCGAAAATACTCTCCACCCAGTACGACCCGCGCAATCTGCCGATCGAGCAGAAAACCGGTGCGACCATCGGCATGGCCATGACTGAGAAGCAGGGCGGCACCGATGTTCGCGCCAACACCACCCGCGCTTACCCCGTAGGTCTTGGTGGCCCGGGCCAGGCTTACGAGCTGGTCGGTCACAAATGGTTCTGCTCGGCGCCGATGTGCGATGCCTTCCTGACCCTGGCATACACCACCAAGGGCCTGACCTGCTTTCTGCTGCCGCGCCACCGCCCGGACGGCACGCGCAACGAGTTCTATATCCAGCGCCTGAAAAACAAGCTGGGCAACTGGTCGAACGCCTCCAGTGAAGTGGAGTTTCGCGGCGCCCTGGCCTGGATGGTTGGCGAAGAAGGCCGTGGCGTGCCGACCATTATCGAGATGGTCGCGCTGACCCGCTTCGACTGCATGATCGGCTCCAGCGCCCTGATGCGTCAGGCCCTGACCCAGGCCGCACACCACTGCGCTCATCGCCAGGTGGGCGGTCGGGTACTGAGCGAACAGCCGCTGATGCAGAACGTACTGGCCGACCTGGCCCTGGAAAGCGAGGCAGCCCTGGCGCTGACTATGCGCATGGGTAAGGCGCTGGATAATCCGCATGACGAGCAGGAAGACAAGTTCGCCCGCCTGGTCACTGCTGTGGGCAAATACTGGATCTGCAAACGTGCGCCCGCCATGATCAACGAGGCCGCCGAATGCATGGGCGGCGCCGGGTATGTCGAGGACACCATCTTGCCGCGCCTGTACCGTGAAGCACCGGTCAACTCGACCTGGGAAGGCTCGGGCAACGTGCAGTGCCTGGACGTGTTGCGCGCCCTGTCCAAGGAACCCGGCGTACTCGATGCACTGTTCCATGAACTCGGCGATGGTCATGCTGATGCACGCCTCAAGGCGCATATCACCAAGCTGCAGGCAGACTTCCGCGACACCGCCGATATCCAGTACCGCGCCCGTCAGTTGACCGAAGACGTGGCCCTGGCGCTGCAGGCCAAGCTGCTGCTGGAAGCCGGCAATTCGGTGGTAAGCGATGCCTTTATCGCCAGCCGTTTGGGCGGGCAGGGCGGCCGGGTCTACGGCACTCTGCCGCGTGGGGTGAATGTCGAGGCGCTGGTGGTGCGCAGTACGCCGCATCTGATCTGAGGCTTGGACATGCACAGCAGTCTCTTTGAGCGATTAAAGGCCTGGCTGGCCGGTGATATCGGTGCGGACTACGGTATCGCTCAGCTGCAGGCCGCAGCCGGTGTGGCGAGCTTCAGCAGTCAGCCGCCGGCTGTGCACTTCAATCCGCTTGGCGGTGTGCATGGCGGCTACACCGCCACGCTGTTCGATGCGGCGTTGGGGTTGGCGGTGTATTCGCAAGCCTGTGCCGAGGAGGTCTACGTGACCGCCAGCCTGCAGGTGAATTACCTGCGCCCGATTGGTCTTGCGGCCTTGCCGCTGCGAACCGAAGCCCGCGTGCAGCAGCGCGAAGGGCGACATGTCGCGGTACAGGCCACGCTGCACGATGCTCAGGGGCTGCTGTGCGCCAACGCCAGTGGTGTCTTCACTTGCTTGCTCCATACGGCGTCAGGCGCTACTCAGTCCGTTGGTTTACCTGCGCGGTAAACGCCCGGCTCTGTCATTTCCCGCGGCCGCCGGGTAAGGTGGCCGCCGATGGTTCCAGCCCGTGTGATGCGACTGGATGAAAAGGGAACATGGAAAGCACCACAACCGGTGCCGAAGCCATGGCTGCCCCCGCAACTGTAAACGGCGAGCGACGCCCAGATGCCACTGACCGCAAGGTTGGGAAGGCGGGTGGAGTATCAAGCCGTGAGCCAGGAGACCTGCCATCGAAGTAGGGCGCTTATGCCCATTCCCTCAATCCGGATCATCGCGCGGTGGGCGCGGTACAGGAATCGCTATGCACATCGAACCAGAAGTCGTTACTGGCGCCAAACTCTTCCTCAGTTATGCAACCGCCGCAGGTGCCTTTGGCCTCACGGCCAAGCTTGCCCTCGACAGCGTACGCAGCAATGGTGGCGCCGCCGCCCTGGCGCTGCGTAGCCTGCTAACCACCGCCTTGGTGTTCTGCTTCTTCGAGGTCTTTCCGCACCATGCGGTCGGGGTTTCCGAGGTACACCTGATCCTCGGCTCGACCCTGCTGCTGCTGTTTGGCGCGGGTGCCACGGCTGTTGGTCTGGCGCTCGGCTTATTACTGCAGGGGCTGCTCTTTGCTCAGTTTGACCTGCCGCAGTACGGCATGAACGTCACCACGTTGCTGGTGCCGCTGTGGGCGATCAGTGTGCTGGCCAAGCGCATTATCGCGCCGGGCACCGCCTATGTAGACCTCTCCTACAAACAGGCGTTGGCGCTGTCGACCGCCTATCAGGGTGGCATCGTCGCCTGGGTCGGCTTCTGGGCGTTCTATGGCAACGGTTTCTCCGGTGAGAACCTGGCGGCCGTGGGCAGTTTTGGTCTGGCCTATATGAGCGTGATCCTGATCGAGCCACTGGTTGATCTGGGTGTGCTGGCCGCTGCCAAGGCACTGTCCGCTTATAGCCGTGGGCCGCTGTTCAACACGCGTCTGCATCAGCCGGCCTGATTGACTACTGGCGGCGCTGCCAGATCAGCTTGCCGGTATTGCTCTCAGTGACCAGGTACTGGTCACTGAAGCGGTAGTAAGCGGCGGGCTGATAATCGCTGCGGCCCTGCATCTGCACTTCCAACAAGCCGTTGTTGCTCTGCCAGCGGCCGCTGTATTGCAGCTCGCCAGGGCTGTCGTAGTTCCAATCAGCGCCACCTGCCACACTGCGCGTCCACTGCGAAACGCTGCCGTCATCACTCAGTTGCAGAATCATCTGGGTGGTCATTGAGGCGAAATTGGCACCGCCGCTGTTGATGATCTTCTCGTGTACCCAAGTGCCGATCAGCGCCGGATCGCGTGTGGCGCTGCTGCTTGGTGCTGCCGCTGCAGCGTTAAGGTTCTGCCGGTGGAACAGCGCCTTGCGCTCCAAGGTGGCCCCGGTCGTCGGGTTGCGTGCGGCAATATGGGCGTTGAGCATGCCATTGGCGTAAGTGGCGTTCATATTGGCGATCAACTGGCCAGATTGCGCATCACTGATCTGAGCCCGGAGCAGTTGCCCGTCAAAGGTGCCGCTGATCTGCAGGTGCAGCCTGCCACCTTCCACGTACTCCCCCATGACCTGCTGGCCCTGGCTGCGCAGGTGCATTTCGGCTGGCTGGCCGTCCAGCGTGGTCAGGTAGTGGCCATCCAGGCTATCGGCCAGCAGAAAACTGGGTAACAGACAGAGCACAAATGTGACCAGGGCGCGCGGCATGAGTTTTCCTTAGAAGACGAGCTGACAGAAGATTAGCAACGGATGCTTGACCTGGGGGCCGCCCCACACTTGCAGACTGGCAACGCAGCTTAATAGAGGAGCGTTGCCATGACCCGTGAACAAGCCTTCTGGCAGGAGTACCAACTGGCCCGCGCTCAGCGCGGCACTGATCCCACTGCCGAGCTGCGTCATCTGGAGCGGGCGCATATTCTCGGTCAGCGTTATTTCAGCGAGCACCTGCGCAGCCACCTGTGGATGCTCGCTTGGGCCTGGCGTCAGCGTGACTGGGCCGAGGGCCTGGCACAACTGCTGCGTATCCCCGGTAGCCTGGGTTCGCTGCTGGGGCTGTTTCCCTTGGGTAATCCGGGTACACGGCGCGTCGGCCCGCTTACCCCGCAGGCTGTGCCCGAGGATCTGCAGGCGCTACTCAAGTAGCCTGCGCGGGCAACGTCGCGCTATCGCAAGCGCGGCGGATCAGGGCAAGATAGAGCCATTCCGATCAGCCAGGAAGGTGCCTTGTGAACCCTTGTTCCGATGACTTTATTGTCGCCAACACCGCTGAAGAAGCAGTGGATCGTCTGGCCGCCTTGCACCTGCAGGCGACCACGGGCTTGAGTCAGGCGCTCAAGCGCTACCTGAAAGAGCGCGTCAAACCGGATGCCGCTCAGCAGTGCCAGTTCCGCTACCCTGAGTTGCGTCTGGTCTACCTGTGTCAGGGCGAAGTGCCGACCACCGTGCGCGCCTACGCCAAGGTGCAGGTGCCGGGCACCTACAGCATCACCGTCACCCACCCGGCAGCGTTTCGTAAATACCTGCTGGAGCAGCTGCGCCCGCTGATGAGCGACTTCACCGTGCGTGTGGAAGTGGGCATCAGCCAGCAGAACATTCCTTATCCGTACGTGGTTGAACAGGGCGATGAGCTGGCCGGCTCCGGGGTGACTGCCGCCGAGTTGGCGCGGGTGTTCCCCAGTACCGATCTGTCCGCCGCAACCGATGGTACAGCCGATGGCCTGTACGACTGGGAAAACACCGACCCGCTGCCGCTGGCGCTGTTCGACGCCGCGCGGGTGGATTTCTCCCTGCGCCGCCTGGTGCATTACACCGGTAGCGACTGGCGGCATGTGCAGCCGTGGATTCTGCTGACCAACTACCACCGCTACGTCGACCAATTTATTCGCCATGGTCTGGACATGCTGGTCGGTGAGTCGCGCTTCAACCGCATGGTGCTGCCGGGCAACGTGGTGATCGAGCGCGGCATGGCCGAAGGTGAGATGCAGGCGATTATCGAGAACGTCATTTGGCACCGCTACCAGATGCCGGCCTACCACCTGCAGGCTGAGGACGGCCACGGCATTACCTTGGTCAACATCGGTGTCGGCCCATCCAACGCCAAGAACATCACCGATCACCTGGCTGTGCTGCGTCCGCATTGCTGGCTGATGATTGGCCACTGTGGCGGCCTGCGTCAGTCGCAGACCATTGGCGACTACGTGCTGGCTCACGCCTATATGCGCCGCGACGGCATTCTTGATCGCGTGCTGCCGCCGCATATCCCACTGCCTGCCCTGGCCGAGGTGCAGCAGGCGTTGCAGGAAGCGGCCAAGTTGGTGACCGGTGAAGAGGGCGATGAGCTGAAGAAGCGTCTGCGTACCGGCACCGTGCTGACCTACGACGACCGCAACTGGGAACTGCGCTGGGCCCAGGAGCGGCCGTTGATCAACCTGTCCCGCGCCGTGGCCGTGGACATGGAAAGCGGCACCATCGCCGCGCAAGGTTATCGCCTGCGCGTGCCCTATGGCACGCTGCTGTGCGTGTCCGACAAACCGCTGCACAGCGAGATCAAACTGCCGGGTGCGGCCGGTGCCTTCTATGAGCGCGCGGTCACCCAGCACCTGCATATCGGCATCACCGCGCTGGAACTGATGCGCAGCCAGCTCAACTCGCTGCACTCGCGCAAGCTGCGCAGCTTTGATGAGCCGCCGTTCCGCTAACGCATCAAGCGAGGCGCAGGTGCAGAATCGGGAAAGGCCGCCCGCCGCCATCCAGCGGTGAGCGGCCTTCGACTGCTAAGCCCTGGCTCAGGTAGAAACCCAGCGCCTGGAGGTTCTGCTCATTGACGTCGACCTGGTGTGCGCCGAGGCGTACCACTGCGTCGTTGAGCAGTGCTCGACCAATGCCCATGCCGTGGTACTGCGGGTCAACGAACAGCATCTCGACCTTGCCTTCGGCATAGCCGAGAAAACCGGCGATCGTGCCATCGTCGCCACGTATGCAACTGAGCTGAACCAGGGGGAAGTACTGCTCGATCAGTAAGGGTTTGAGCAGCTGAATGTCGTGCTCTTCGAGAAAGTCATGGGTAGCGCGTACGGCTGCTTCCCACACTTCAAGCAAGCGCGGGAAGTCGGTGGCGCGGGGTGTTTCGATCGGGTGCGGCATGTGTGGCTCAGCGGCGGTGAAAAAGGGGCAAATCATGCAGCTGATTTGCCCCTGCTGTCACTTGCTGGCGTCCAGCACCACGCGGTAACGCGCTTTGCCGGCGCGCAGGTGGTCAATGGCGTCGTTGACCTTGCTCATGGGGAAGTGCTCGACCTGCGGCAGGATTTGATGGCGCGCGCAGAACTCGAGCATTTTCGCCATGTTGGCCGGTGAGCCAACCGGTGAGCCAGACAGGCTCTTCTGTTTGGGAATCAGGTTGAACACATGCACCGGGATCGCGCTTGGTACGATGCCGACAAAGTGCAACCGGCCTTTACCACGCAGGGTGCCGATCATAGCGCTCCAGTCCAGGTCGGCACTGGCCGTGACCAGCAGGAAATCCAGGCTGCCGGCAATCGCTTTCAGCGCTGCGCTGTCGGTCGAGGCCACCACTTTGTGTGCGCCCAGGCGTTTGGCTTCTTCCTGTTTGCTCAGCGATGAAGTGAATGCGGTGACTTCGCAGCCCCAGGCATTGAGAAAGCTCAGCGCCAGGTGACCAAGGCCGCCGATGCCGACCACGCCGACCTTGTCGGTGGGTTTTACATCGAAATCCAGCAGCGGGCTAAACACCGTGGAGCCTGCGCAGAACAGCGGGCCGACCAGCGCTGGCTCGAGGCCGTCTGGCAGTGGTACTGCCCAGGCCCAGTGGCTACGCAGGCGGTCGGCGAAACCGCCGTTGCTACCGACAATCGTTGGTTTTACCGTGCCGCACAGCTGGTGCGAGCCTTCCATGCACGAGCTGCAATGCATGCAGCTGCCCTTGTACCAGCCTATGCCTACACGTTGGCCGAGTTTGAGGCCGCGTGCCTGGGGGCCGAGACGCACCACGGTGCCGACCACTTCATGGCCGGGGATAAAGGGATAGCGCGCGTTGCCCCATTCGTTGTCGATCATCGACTGGTCGGAGTGGCAGATGCCGCAGTATTCCACCGCCACTTCCACTTCTTCGGCGCCCAGCGGGCCGGGGTCATAACTGTGCGGTTCGAGGGGCGCGCCGGGGGCTTTGGCGGCCCAGCCGGTAAAGGTATTGACGATGGATTCGGACGAACTCATAACAATGGCCTCGGGACGGGAAACACAACTTTGCCAGCATAGCCCGCTACACCAGCCAAGGCTGCGCGGATCACTCAGCCTGATAGTCCAACCTTGGCCTCGGTTACACTGGCAGCCTCGTAACCTGTTGCTGGATCACCTATGTCGCGCCCACCTCGCCCTGCGTCCCCTCGTCCGCACAGCGGCAAACCTGCCGTGCGCCGCGTGGCCAAGGCACCGCCCGCCGAGCCGCGTTTGCTGGTGCTGAACAAACCCTTCGACGTGCTGACCCAGTTCAATGACGACCAGGGCCGCGCCACCCTCAAGGATTTTGTCGATGTGCCCGGCGTCTATCCGGCCGGTCGGCTGGACCGTGATAGCGAAGGTCTGTTGCTGTTGACCAATGACGGCGGCCTGCAGGCCCGCATCGCCGATCCCAAGCACAAGCTGGCGAAAACCTATTGGGTGCAGGTGGAGGGCGAACCGAACGGCGTGCAATTGCAGCAGCTGCGTGACGGCGTGCAGTTGAATGACGGCCCAACCCTGCCAGCCGAAGCTCGGTTACTGGATGAGCCGCAGCTGTGGGAGCGCAACCCGCCGGTGCGCTTT
Source organism: Pseudomonas sp. 9AZ (assembly GCF_902506525.1). NCBI lineage: Bacteria > Pseudomonadati > Pseudomonadota > Gammaproteobacteria > Pseudomonadales > Pseudomonadaceae > Pseudomonas > Pseudomonas sp. 9AZ. The sequence goes on along the minus strand of NZ_LR733840.1, from coordinate 1,019,969 downwards.
CGCAAAAGCATCCCGACGGCCTGGCTGGAGCTGGTGATTCGCGAGGGGCGCAACCGTCAGGTACGCCGTATGACCGCCGCTGTTGGGCTGCCAACGCTGCGCCTGGTGCGCGTGCGTATCGGCCCGTTCAGCCTGGATGATTTGCAGCCGGGGCAGTGGCGCGAAGTGCCGGCCCGGCTGGATTGATCAGTAACCAGCTTTGATAACGGCGATGCCTTTATCCAGCACCTCATTCCAGGCGTTGCGGGTTTCGTTGCAGTACTGCTGATCATGCTCGCCGATGGTTTGTAGCAACGCTTGCTGCCACAGCACATACAGCTCTGGGCGGATGTCCATGGCGGCGCGGGAGTGGCTGCAGCCCAGGGCGCGCAGCTTGGTATCAGGCATGCCGCGCGCATGCATCACCAGATTGAGAATGCCCTGACGCAGAAGGAGCTTTTGTCCGTTCATCTCGGTATTGGCAAACTTCTCGCGCACCTCGGGTGAGCTGGCGAGGAAATGCCGGTAAAAGCTGTCGAAAAAATCAGGGCTGGCGCAGCAGCGGCCATAGCTCTGCATCACCCGGTCGGAAGGGGACATGAATGCTCCTGGAGGAAGGCGGAAAGGCGCATTCTAGAGCAGTTTGCTGCGGCTTGGTGTGCAGTGGTCGGCGCGGGGCAGCTTTCTAGCCGTGGATGCCGCGACTTGCTTCGATGATGTAGGTGATGACCGGTTTGGCCAGGAAGGCAAACAGGCACAGGCCCAGGCCGAGGAACAGGATGGCGGTGCCCAAACGGCCGGCTTTGGAGGTTTTTGCCAGGTCCCAGATGATGAAGAACATAAAAACCATCAGCCCGCCGACCAGGGCGTACATCATCAGGGATTCGAACTGTTCGGTTTCCATTCGGGCCTCGTGAACCTGCAGGTGCTCGGCTGGGTGCCGACCAGCGCTATGCGAGGCGCATGAAAGGAAGGCCATCGCACAGAGGCCGCGATTATACGCACCATCGGCGGCTCTGCCAGCCGACCACTGCCAAGGTGCGGCGATCAGCCGCGCAGGTGCTGTAACGGCAGCTGAGTACTGGAGAGAATCTGTTGCAGCACAAAGCTGGAGCGCACGCTGGAAACGCCCTCGATGCGGGTCAGGGTACCCAGCAGCAGTTTCTGGTAATGATCCATATCCGGTACCACCACCTTGAGCTGATAGTCCGCGTCCATCCCTGTCACCAGGCAGCATTCCAGCACTTGCGGGCATTTGCGGATTTCTTCCTGAAAATGCTCAAAGCGTTCCGGGGTGTGCTTGTCCATGCCGATCAGCACGTAGGCGGTCAGCGTCAGGCCGAGCTGTTTACGGTCGAGCAGGGCGACCTGACCGAGGATATAACCATCGTCTTCGAGCTGTTTGACCCGCCGCGAGCAAGGGGAGGGCGACAGGCCGATGCGTTCGGCCAGGTCTTGGTTGGACAGGGTGGCGTCGCGCTGCAATTCAGCGAGGATATTCAGGTCGTAACGATCAAGTCTGTTCATCTCTATCCTGCTTTCGTTATTAGGTTGTGCAGAATGATGCGCTTGTGGTTATTAATTGCGCAAGTGGTGGGTATTTCAGCAATGTTCGCAATCTTTCACTACGTCGGCAGGCGTAAGCTTTACCTCAACTTCAAGGCCCGGACGACACGTCCAGCCGCCTCGCCCAATCAGGTGAGCGGTCGCCGCCGATCCAACCGGATCGTCACGGCACCCGGGTTCGCACTGCCCAACCAGGTAGGCGAAGAAAAGGCGTTACCATCGCCACAATGACGGACACGCAAAAAAGGGGAAGGCCTGCAGGCCTTCCCCTTTTTTGTGCCCGCTGTCTTCGGCTGCGCGCCGCTAAACATGGTGTCAGGCGACTCCTGTTACCTGCTCGCTACCTTCAAGAGGCCGTTGCTGGCGGTGCCACATTGCTTGGGTCGGCGTGTACCAGTACCTCGGCGCGGGGGAACTCGCTGCGGATCGCCGCTTCAACCTGATCGCACAGGCCGTGGGCATGCTGCAGGCTCAACTCGCCCGGCAGCTCCACATGCAGCTGCACAAACCAGTGGGTGCCGGAGAGCCGCGTGCGCAAGTCATGCACGCCCAGCACGCCGGGCACGGCGCAGGCCAGGCTGTGCATCTGTGCGCTGATCTGCGGGTCGAGCTCCTGATCCATCAGTACGGTGGCGGCTTCGCGGACGATGCTGATGGCGCTCCAGAAGATATACAGGGCAATGCCGATACCGAAGATGGCGTCCAGTTGCGGCCAGCCGTAACTGGCCAGCAGCAGTGCCAGGAGGATGCTGCTGTTGAGTAACAAATCCGAGCGGTAGTGCAGCGAATCGGCGCGAATCGCGGTGGAGCCGGTCAATTTCACCACATGGTTCTGAAACATCAGCAGGGCGATGGTCACCGCCAGTGACAGTAGCATCACCGCGATGCCCAAGGCCGGTGCACCAATCGGTTCGGGATTGAGCAGGCGGTCGATGGCGTGACTGCCGACTAAGATCGCGCTGGCGCCGATAAACAGCGCCTGGCCCAGGCCAGCCAGGGCTTCGGCCTTACCGTGACCGTAGCGGTGATCCTCATCGGCCGGGCGCAGGGCGTAGTGCACGGCGATCAGGTTGAGCAGCGAAGCGGCGCCATCAAGCAGCGAGTCGGTCAGCCCCGCCAGCAGGCTGACCGAGCCGCTGAGCCACCAGGCAATGGCTTTGGCCAGTGCCAGCGTAAGTGCCGCCGCCAGTGCGGCGAAGGTCGCCAGGCGCATCAGGCGGGCGTGTTGCGGCTGTATGTTCACGGGTTATCCAGAGTGGGGACGTTCTGCCAAGGCTAGCGCTAAATAACAAAAGCCCGTCGTAAAACGGGCTTTCAGTATGAGCTTGCTGTTACCGGGCTTAGGCTGCTGGGCGCAGGCCATAGGCTGCCAGTTGCTCCGCACTGCCGCTGTGCTGAATCAGACGCGGGTCATCAAGCGGCAGGCTGTGGCCCGTTTGCACTTCGATCAGTGCCTTGAGCTTGATCGGATCGACCTTGCCGTCAGCATCCACCACATTCTGCAGGTCTTGCGGGTCAACTTGGGAGGTCAGGCCGCCCGGTAGGTAGATCGCGCCGGTGGCGAAGTCGATACCAAAGGCGATCAGTCCTGGGATCACATAGAACAGGATGCCGATAGCGTTGAGCCCAGCGACCATGGGGTCGATGCGGCCTTCGATCTGGCCACGGCGATCCGGGAAGAACAGGGTGCCGCAGGCGGTCAGTTGGGTGAGCAACGCGGCGACGATAAGGCCACCGATAACGCGGGTTTGGGTGCGCATTGAACATCTCCATGGAAAAAGTGGCGCAACTATACCAATGCCTGTATTGCAATGCCGCTGCGTCAGGCGCTGCCAGCGCTATTTCGCGCAGCCATACCTAACACTCAGACAGCGCCAATGCTCTACAGGTTCGCCGTTATAATCCCGCGCCTTGAATGGAGCCCGCATGAATTCCCTGCCAATCGATGTGCTGCTGCCTGAGCTGTGTCAGGCCCTTGCCCTGCGTGACGAAGCGGTGCTGGAAGCGCCGCCCGGTGCCGGCAAGACCACCCGTGTGCCGCTGGCGCTGCTGGAGCAGCCCTGGCTGGACGGGCAGACCATCATCATGCTTGAGCCACGTCGGCTGGCAGCGCGCGCTGCGGCCGAGCGACTGGCCAGCGAGCTGGGTGAGGCGGTGGGGGAAACCGTCGGTTATCGCATCCGCCTGGACAGCAAGGTCGGCCCGCGCACCCGTATCGAAGTGGTCACCGAAGGCATTCTGGCGCGGCGGCTGCAGGACGACCCTGCGCTGGAAGGCGTCGGCCTGGTGATCTTCGATGAATTTCATGAGCGCAGTCTGGATGCGGACCTGGCGCTGGCGCTGTGCCTGAATGGTCGAGCGATGTTTCGTGGTGCGGACTCCGGCGAACTGCCGCTCAAGGTGCTGCTGATGTCGGCAACCCTGGAAGGTGAGCGGTTGGCGGGCCTGCTCGGCGATGCGCCGGTGCTGCGCAGCGAAGGGCGGATGTTCCCCGTGGATATCCGCTGGGGCGCGCCCTGGCAGGCGGGCGAGTGGGTCGAGCCGAAAGTGCTACAAGCCATCCTGCAAGCGCTGGCCGATGAACCGGGCAGCCTGCTGGTGTTTCTACCGGGGCAGGCGGAGATTCGCCGGGTCAATGAACAACTGGCAGAGTCCCTGGCCGGACGGCGCGATGTTCTGCTCTGCCCGCTGCATGGCGAACTGGATCTTAGCGCCCAGCGCGCTGCCATCGAGCCTTCACCAACGGGCCTGCGCAAGGTGGTGCTGGCGACCAACATCGCTGAAACCAGTCTGACCATCGATGGCGTGCGGGTAGTGATTGATGCCGGTCTGGCGCGGGTACCGCGCTTTGACCCGAACAGCGGCATGACCCGCCTGGACACCCAGCGCATTTCCCGCGCCTCGGCCACCCAGCGCAGCGGGCGGGCCGGGCGCTTGCAGCCGGGCGTCTGTTATCGGCTGTGGTCGCAGGCGCAGCATGAGCAATTGGCGGCCTACGGCACGGCGGAAATGCTCCAGGCCGACCTTGCCGGCCTGGCCTTGCAATTGGTGCGCTGGGGCGTGCAGCCGGCCGAACTGGTCTGGCTTGATCCGCCGCCGGCAGCCGCCTATGCCCAGGCTTTGGAGCTGTTGGGACGGCTGGGCGCGGTGGATGCTCAAGGCAAACTGACCGCTCACGGTCAGGCCATGGCTGAGCTGCCGACTCATCCACGTATCGCCCATCTGCTGCTGCGCGGTCAGGAGTTGGGCCTTGGCCCATTGGCCTGCGATCTTGCTGCGTTGCTCGGCGAACGCGACATTCTGCGTGGCGCGGGCGCTGATCTGCACAGCCGATTGGCCTTGCTGGCGGGTGAGTCACGCGGCGCGCGCGGCAGTCAGGGCGGGGTGCAGCGCGCCCGGCAACTGGCCCGGCAGTTTCAGGGGTACCTCAAGCGCCGGCCCAGCCCGCAGGCAGTCAGCGATCCCGAGCATCCGCGCTGGCTGGGCGCGTTGCTGGCGTTTGCCTACCCGGATCGCATCGCTCAGCAGCGGCGTGACGGCGGCGCGGAATACCGTTTGGCCAACGGCCGTGCAGCGCTGTTTACCGAAGTCGATGGCCTGATGAAACACAGCTGGCTGGTGGTGGCGGACCTGGGCAGTCGTCAGGGGCAGCGTGAAGAGCGTATCTACCTGGCCGCTGAGCTGGAACCAAAGCTATTCGAGGGGGTGCTGGCTGAGCAGGTCAGCAACCTGGACGTGCTGGATTGGGATGAACGCGAAGGCGCCCTGCGCGCCGAACGCCAGCGCAAGGTCGGTGAGCTGGTGTTGTCACGCGAGGCGTTGACCGGGCTCGATGCGCAACAGCGCAGTCGCGCCATGCTCGGCCTTGTGCGGCGCAAGGGCCTGGCGCTGCTGCCCTGGACGCCGGAGTTACGCCAGTGGCAGGCGCGAGTGGCGTTGCTGCGCACGCTGGATCTGGCCAGCAAGGGCACCAGCGAATGGCCCGATGTCAGTGATACCACCTTGCTGGCGACGCTGGAGAGTTGGCTACAGCCCTATCTGGATAACGTCACCCGGCTCAGTCACTTCGCCAATCTGGATTTGCCCAGCCTGTTGCTGAATCTGCTGCCCTGGCCGCTGCCGCAGCGTCTGGATGAGTTGGCGCCACGCAGCGTGCAGGTGCCGTCTGGTTCGCGCATCAGCCTGGATTACAGCGAGCAGCCGCCGGTGTTGGCGGTGCGTTTACAGGAGCTGTTCGGTCTGGCCGATACGCCACGCATTGCCGGTGGCCGCCAGGTGGTCAAGTTGCACCTGCTGTCGCCGGCGCGGCGGCCCGTGCAGGTGACTCAGGACTTGGCCAACTTCTGGCGCAGCACCTATGCCGAGGTGAAGAAAGATCTCAAGGGCAGGTACCCGAAACACTACTGGCCGGATGATCCGCTGATCGCCGAACCCACCGCGCGGGCCAAGCCGCGTAAGTAGGCCTCAGGGCAGGCGCAGGTCTTCGCCGGCCGCCTGAAGCTCGGCATAGGCACGATCCAGCGCATCGCGCAGGGCTTCGGCGCCGGGGGCTTTATTGGACACAATCAGCTTCAGCGGGATGCGCTGCAGCTCCACATACGGCAGCTCGGACATGCCCAGGCGTTTGCGCGCCTGCTCCACCGGGGTTTGGTAATCGAGAAGGAAGTCGCCGCGGCGGCGCTGGAGCATTTCCAATGCGGCGGTGTGGGTGCCGGTGCGGTGTTGCTCTACGGCCAGTTGCGGGTCGTTGAGCATTTCGTTGACCGTCTGCCAGTAGGTGTAACCACTGATCATGATCACGCCGCGACCCTTGAGGTCGTCAGGCAGGCGCGGCATCAGGGTGTCCCGGCGGAAATACAGGTTGAGCACGATCTCGCCCAACAGGGTTTGGGTTTCCAGGGTGTGCTCGCGCAATTCCAGTTTGCCCGGTGCGCCCGGCCAGACCTGTACGCTGCCATCCTGAATAGCGTTGTACAGCCGTGCGCTGGGGTAGGAGCGCAGTGTGGTGCGATAGCCCGCATGTTCCAGCAGGCGTTTGCTCAACTGCAATATGGCGCCTTTGGCGCGCCCTTGGCTGTCCGTGTAGGAATAAGGTGGAAACTCGTAATATCCCACGTGCACCAATGGTCGCGAATCATCGGCGGCAGAAGCGGCGAGGCTGGCGCTGCAGTGCAAGGCTACAGCCAGCGCGAGGCAGAGAAATCGTGGCATCAAATGGGTACGTACTGCGGCTATCTGCCGTCTTTTCGTTATAAAAATGTCACACAACCCGAGCATGGCTAACTGCAAGCATTTTTGTCCAGTGGCTTGCTGAAAAAGCTTAGTCCAGCGTCGGCAGCAGCAGGCGGGCGAGCACCGGCAGGTGGTCAGAAATGCCTAAGCTGTCGTGTTGGCGTACCTGGCTGTCGAGTAGCGTCAGCTGTGGGCTGTGGAACAGGTAGTCGAGGGTACGATCCGGGCCAGTCACTGCCGGATCGTTGGGGTAATGGGTGTACCAGCGCGTCTGTTCGGCGCCGCTGGCCTGCTCCGGGCTCGGCACCATCGGGTAGCGCTCAGCCAGTTGCTGCAACTCACTGGTGGGGCTGTACCAGCTGCGCTGGTTCTCAGGCAGGCGCTGGTACTGGCCGGGAGGCAGTAGGTTGAAGTCGCCGCCGATCACCCAGGGTATGCCGTCGGCCTGGAGCTGGTCGAGCAGGCTGCGGGTCATGGCCACTTGGCGCTGCATGGTGTCATTGCCTTGGGCGAAGGCATCCAGATGGGTGTTGATGGCGACCAGTTCGCCACCGCCACGCACGGGTAGGTGACTGACCAGCAAGGCACGCTTGAGGTTGAATTGGCGGCTGATCAGGTTGGCGGGCATCAGCGGCAGTTGCAGGCGTTCGGCGTGGGATATCTGGAAGCGGCTGAGGGTGCCCAGCTGCATGCCGACGCTGCCGAGAATCTGCGGGTGCGGCACAAAGGCGGCTTTCCAGTAATAGGCATGGCTGCTGCACGGATACAGGTCGCTTAAACGCTCGTGCAACAGTGCGAGCTGGTTCTGATAGTCCGTGGCTTTGGCCCCGTTGTGCAGTTCTTGCAGCAGGACGATATCGGGCTGTTCGTCACGCAGAATGCGGGCGACTTCATCCAGGGTAAACGCCAAGTCTTGCGCGCTGGGGCGCTGGTCGGGGCCATTGCCACCGACCAGGTCGTACCAGAACACATAGCGCTTGCCGGCCAGGTATTGGATGTTCCAGGTCATCACTTTCAGAGCCTGGCCAGGTTGCAGTTGCGGCGCGCTGGTCTGGCAGCTCACGGGGGCGGCTTCGCGGGCGGCTGGGTGCCAGGTCAGGCTGTAGATCAGTGCCGCCAGCACGCAGCACAGGCTAGCCAGGCTGAGCAGGAGAAGGCGCAGGAATCGGGGCAGGGGCATAAACAGGATCGCCGGCAGGTGAACTATGCTGTGGGAGCATACCGGAGATGGCCGATGCTGCCGATGTTGCAGGGCCTTGCTCGGGTGCTTCAGGAGGTCACATGACTCACCCAACGATTGCCCAGCGCAGCCCCTATGCGGTTGCGGTCACCGCCGGCAACGACTACTTCTGGTGCCGCTGCGGGCTCAGCGCCGCACAGCCGTTCTGCGACGGCAAGCATAAAGGCAGCGGTTTCACCCCGTTGAAGTTCCACGCAGACGAGGACGCCACCCTGTACTTCTGTGGCTGCAAGCACACCCAGATACCGCCTTGTTGCGATGGCAGCCATAACAGGTTGTAGTAACCGCCTTTGCAGTCACTGGGTTGGAGACAGGTTATGTACCGCAAGGTGTTCGCCAACAAGGTATTCGACCGTAAAGTTGTGGTGATTACGGGCGGCTGTGCCGGTATTGGCCGCGCGCTGGCGATGCGCTTGGCACAGGCCGGCGCACGGCTGGTGATCTTTGATTTGCAGCAGCAGGCGCTCGACAGCCTGGTGCAGCACCTGGCCGATCATCACAATGCTGAGGCCCTGGGCGTGCTCTGTGATGTGGCTGATGCGGCGGCAGTTGAGCGGGCGATGGCGCTGACCGTCGAGCGTTTTGGCGGCATTGATGTACTGGTCAATAATGCCGGCATTACCCACCGCAGCAGCTTTGCCGACACGGAGTTAGCGGTGTTTCAGCGGATTATGGCGGTCAACTATTTTGGCGCGCTGCACTGCACCAAGTCCGCTCTGCCCAGTTTGATCGCCCGCGGCGGGCAGATCATCGTGCTCAGCTCTCTCTCAGGCTTTGCGCCGCTGCTTTATCGCAGTGCCTACAACTCCAGCAAGCATGCCCTGCATGGTCTTTTTGAAACCCTGCGCTATGAGCTGAAGGGCTCCGGGGTCAATGTGATGCTGGTATGCCCTGGCTTTACCGCCACTGATTTGCGCAAAAATGCCTTGGTCGGTGACGGCTCGGTGGCGGCGCAACCTCCGTTGGCTATGGGCTCGGTGGCTTCGCCGCAGGATGTCGCTGAGGCTATCTACCAAGGTGCCTTGAAGCGTCGTCGGCTGCTGGTATTGTCCAATGTCGACTGGCGCGCGCGGGTGTTGGCGCGGTTCTTCCCGCGGCTGTTCGAGCGGGTGCTGCTGCCGCGCCTGTCTGGCTTGAAGCCGCAGCGTGCAGGACGGTCCTGATGCGCCGCGCATGGCCCGTTTTACTGCTGTTGCTCGGTGCGCCGCTGCACGCCGAGGAGCCGCCTGCGTTGCGGGTCATGACCGATATCTGGCCACCGTTCCGTATGCAGGAGGGTGATGGCCCGCTAACGGGGCTAGACATTGATGTGCTCGAGCAGCTTACTCAGCGCACCGGGTTGCGCTTCGATGTCCAGCGCGCGCCCTGGGCGCGCGGTTTGGCGGCGCTGCAGAACGGCAAGGCGGACTTGATGACGGGGTTGGCGAAAACCCCTGAGCGTGAGGGTTATATCCATTACCTCGCACAGCCTTACTACGCTTGTGCGCCGCGTTTCTATGCTGCACCGGCGCAGGCCAAGGCGCTGCAGAGCTACAGCCAGTTGGCCAGTCTGACGATCGGCCATGTGCTGGAGTCGGCGTACTTCGAACCGTTTGATTCGGATCCGCAACTGCGCAAAACCGCGGTCAATACTGAAGGGCAGTTACTGGAAATGCTGGTGCGTGGTCGCTTGCAAACGGTGATCGGCACTGATTGCCAGGTCGACTATGAATTGCGCGATGCGCGCTGGAATGGCCATATCGCCAAGGCGGTGTTTCAGCCCGAGGCACACACCGATTTGTACATTGGCTTCTCCCGCCAGCGCGGCTTGCAGGCGCAGTATCAGCAGGTAAGCGAAGCACTGGCGCAGATGCAGGCTGAAGGCTGGATCGCCAAGGCGGCGCAGCGTTATCAGTCCACCGCGCCTTGAGCTGCAACAGCCTCAGCCATCAATGTTCGTGTGGCTCGATATACACCTCGTAGATCATTTCCAGATCCCAGAACGCTGCTTCGATCTTGTGGCCATCCAGATCGCGAACAAAGCAGCCGTAATAGGGCTCGCCATATTCTGCGCGAGGGCCGGGAGCGCCTTCATCGCTGGCGCCAGCTTCCAGGGCTGCCTGGTAGAAATCGTGCACGGCGGCCTTGTTCGATGCGACAAAGCCGAAGTGGCTGCCATTGCCAATACTTGCTGGTTTGCCGTTGATCGGCGTCTGCACCCAGAACTCCGGGTATTCGCGGCCATAGGCGACAGCGCCGGGGTGGGCGAGTACGCGCTTGCAGCCGAGGGTGGCGAGCACCTGATCGTAGAAGGCGGTGGCCTTGTCGAATTGATTGGTGCCTATGGAGATATGCGAAAGGATGCTCGGGTTGGCGTCAGCCATGGCTCTGTCCTCCTTGAGTGTTGCTGGCGTTCACTCGACTTCGGGCTGGGCGCTGCGCAGCATAAATAGACGAAACAGCACGACGCTTGAGAATAGTTGTAAAAAGCGACTTGCGCAGTCGAGCAGCAGGCTCGCTAGGGCGTTGTCGGCCAAGACCTCGTTGGAGTGACTCCAGCCGTCGAGCAGCCACAGCGGCAGCATGACAATCAGGATGCAACCGAGCATAGGCCAGAAGTAACCGCTGCTCAGTTGGAAGCTCTCGTGCAGCGCCTTCATCGGGCTCAGACCGCGCAACACCAGCAGGTACTCGGCAAACGCCAGTTTGACCATCAGCCAGATTCCCGGTAGCACGAACAGCGATGCGCCGAGCAGAATCGCCAAGGTATTGAGGCCTGCCAGCAGAGCAAAACTTGGCCACAGCCGTAGGCTGGCTGCGAGCAGATCGCGAGCGCGCGGCTGCTGGCCTTGGCTGCGTGCGTCGAGGAATAAAATCAGCGCGGCGCTATATAACGGGTAGAACAGCAAACCGGCGAGCAGGCGCCAGAGGGTGGCGGATTCGGCATCCACCAGGCTGGTGACCTGCTGCAGCAACAAGCCTTCGAGCACGATCAACGGCAGGCACAGGCGGGCAATCGCCAACAGGTTATGGCTGAAGAAATACCAGGAGTCGCGCAGAGCGGAGGTCATATTCATGGTGGGCGCGTGTTGAGTCTGAGAGTCGCCACTCTAGCCGATTGCCCCAGGCGCTCCAATTTATGCCGGCTTTGCTAGTGCCTTGCTTCTGGCATACTGCCCGGCGCTTATTGCCCTGCCATGAGGATTACCGGTGAAGAAGATCGCCGTATTCGCCGATGTACAGAACCTCTATTACACCGTGCGCCAGGCCTATGGTTGCCATTTCAACTACGCCGCGCTGTGGGCCGATATCAGCCAGCATGGGCAGATTGTCGAAGCTTATGCCTACGCTATCGACCGAGGCGATCAGAAGCAGCAGCAGTTTCAGCAGATCCTGCGCAACCTCGGCTTTACCGTAAAACTCAAACCCTTTATCCAGCGCAGTGACGGCTCGGCCAAGGGTGATTGGGATGTCGGCATCACCATCGACATCATGGACGCTGCGCCGCGCGTCGATGAAGTGGTGTTGGCCTCCGGTGATGGCGACTTCGACCTGCTGCTGGATAAGATTCGCGGCAGTTATGGCGTTGAGGCGGTGGCCTATGGCGTGCCAGGTCTGACCGCGCAATCGCTGGTGCGTGCGGCCAGTCGCTACGTGCCGATCGACGGCGCACTGCTGCTGAGAAACTGAGCAATGCTTGCCGACTCCATCGCCGTACTCGACTTTGAAACCACTGGCATGTCGCCGGCCCAGCAGGCGCGTGCCACCGAAATCGGTGTGGTAATCGTCGAGGGTGGGCAGATCGTTGCGCGCTACCAGAGCCTGATGAACAGCGGTGCCTGGGTGCCGCCGTTTATCGAGCAGCTCACCGGCATCAGCAACGCCATGTTGCGCACCGCACCGCCTGCCGCGCAGGTTATGCAGGAAGTGGCCGAGTTTGTCGGTGATCGTCCGTTGCTGGCGCATAACGCCAGTTTCGACCAGAAGTTCTGGGACGCCGAGCTGGGACTGATTCGCCGTCGACGTGTGCAGCCGTTTGCCTGTTCTTTATTGCTGTCGCGTCGTCTGTTACCGATGGCGCCGAGCCACAAGCTGGGCAATCTCAACCAGTGGATTGGTCTACCCGATACTGGCAAGGCGCACCGTGCGCTGGCCGATGCGGAAATGGCGGCCAATCTGACCTGCTTCATGGCGGCGTTGCTGCGCGAGCGCCATGGCATTGCCGAGATTTCCCATGAGCTGCTGTGCAACCTGCAGCGGGTGCCCGCCGCGAAGATGTCGCTGGCGTTGCAGAAAATCCGTGATCACGCCTTTGGCTGACGATGCTTTTAGCGGCTTGTTACATCTGCGTCTCAACCATGGCGCGTGGCTGAATTAAGCTGGACAGGCACCTATCCGGGGCTCTTTGTCGACAGAGGCACACAGCATGTTCGGTTTGTTTAAAAGCGATCCCGCCAAGAAACTACGCAAGCAATACAGTGCCAAGTTGGAAGAGGCAATGCAGGCGCAGCGTAACGGTGATATCCGCAGCTATTCGATGCTGACGGAAGAAGCGCAGGCGTTGTGGGCGCAGTTGGAGCCCCTGGAGCGGGCCAAGCAATAAGTTGCCGATGCAAAAATCAAAAAAGGCTGCCATCAGGCAGCCTTTTTGCGTTTCAGTGGGGCTTAGTTTTGCGCCAGCTTCTGCTCGTATTGGGCGAGCATTTTCTGTGCGTGAGCCACTTCCAGGGCTTCCATGGCGTTGATCGGCTTGATCGCTACTGCGCGCTTGAGGTGTTGCAGTGCCTTGTCCTGCTCGTCGTCACCGTACACATAGGTCAGGGCGTTGGCGTATTCGTAATGGCCGATGGGCAGGTTGTCCTGGGCTTTGAAGCTGCGGCTGAAATACTTCTCCATATTGTCGGCGCTGACGCCGTAGGTCATACGCCCGACCATCTTGCCGACCTTGCGGATCACTCCAGCCTCATAGCCGCCATACAGGGCCAGAGCGAATGGCTGTTGCGGGTGTTTAGCCAGCAGGGCTTTCAGCTCTTCGGGGATCTGCGAGGTGTAGCCGCGCTTGAGCACTACAGGCACCGCCAGCTCTTCGCCCAGGCGCGCCTTGGCGTACACCCGGCCGAATTGCGCCACCGTATCGGCCTGAACCAGCTCGCCGGCCTGGTCGGTGTAAGTGATCACCTCTTCCAGCAGCTTGTGCTTCTCGGCCTGGTCGGGCACCAGGAACATGGCATACACCACCTGGGCAAACATCGCCGGGATCTGCCCGCCAACACCCAAGGCTAGGCCCTGTTGCTTGGCCTCGGCGAAATCACCACGGAACATCAACCGCCAGACATCCTGCAGCTTGGCCGCGTAAACCTCGGCTTCTTCCGGCTTGCCAGTGAAGCCGGTGTTTGCCAGCACGGTTTTTTCCAGCGCCTGAGGGTGCGTGGTGGCCATGGTCACCACCCAGTCGGCGTCGGGGAAGGGGTAGTCGGCGCCGAAGCCGCGAGTCAGTTGCGGCCACGCCTGGCGCAACTTGTCGCCTGAGTAGTCGTAGGCGCTTTGGTCGTAGGGGAAGGGTTTCCAGTTGTCAGCGGCGACAGCGCTGAAGCTGCAGGCGGCAAGTAAGGCGATAAGTGTGCGGCGCATGGCGATGACCTGATTGTTGTAGGTATGCGCCGATCATAGAGTGCTGCCGCCCGCGCCCCACCCATCCAAGGATGAGTTGCGCGGTTTTTCAGTGCGTTGAGCCTGCTGCTGTGCCGATCTTAAGCATGGCTGTCCTTGTGCTGGAACTGTCGGCGGTACTGGTTGGGTGACAGTTCCGTGTGCTGACGGAACAAACGGGCGAAGAAGCTGGCATCGTCGTAACCCACTTCATAGCTGATGGTCTTGATGCTTTTGCGGGTGGCGCTGAGCAGACCTTTGGCGGTTTCGATACGCAGGCGTTGCAGGTAGTGCAGCGGCTTGTCGCCGGTGGCGGTTTGGAAACGGCGCATAAAGTTACGGATGCTCATGCCGTGCTCGCGGGCGACATCTTCGAAGCGGAACTTGTCGGCGAAGTGATCTTCCAGCCATTGCTGGATCTGCAGGATGGTCATGTCGTGGTGCAGCTTCTGCCCGCCAAAGCCGATGCGGCCGGGGGCGTAGTTGCGTTGCACTTCATACAGAATGTCGCGGGCCACACCCTGGGCCACGCTGGCGCCGCAGAAACGTTCGATCAGGTAGATATACAGGTCACAGGCGGAGGTCACACCGCCGGCGCAATACAGGTTGTCAGCGTCCGACAGGTGCTTTTCCTGGTTTAGCAGTACCTTGGGGAAGCGCTCGGCAAACTCGTTGAAGAAGCGCCAATAGGTGGTCGCTTCCTTACCGTCGAGTAGGCCGGCCTGGGCCATCCAGAACACCCCGGTGGCTTCGCCGCAGATTGCGCTGCCGGCGGCATGGCGCTGTTTCAGCCAGCTGAGCACTTGCGGGTGGCGCTGGCACAGGGCGTCGAAGTCATCCCAGAAGGCCGGCAGGATAATCACGTCGGCATCTGCCAGTGCGCCGTCGACCGGGATCAGCACATCACTGAAGCTGCGCACGGGCTTGCCGTCCGGGCTGACTAGATGGATTTCAAAGGTCGGCGTCAGGCCTCGGCCCTGCTGTTTGCCGTAGCGCAGACTGGCCATGTGGAAGAAGTCTTTGGCCTGCATCAGGGTCGAGGCAAACACACCCTCGGTTGCAAGAATGCTGACACGGTGCAGCGGCGCTGGTGACGGATTCGGCATATATATTGTTCTTATTAAGGCTAAGTGGTCATGAGCTGGCTGGATCGTCTTATTTTTTGGCGCTTGTGTCCAGTGTGACCAAGCGTTTGCTTGGCTAAAGTCGAGGCCACTTTAAAACCGCTCTATCAAGCAGGTGTTGCCATGATCCCTAGAACGATTTTCAGCTCCGAACACGAACAGTTTCGCGACAGCGTGCGCAAGTTCCTTGAGCAGGAAGCCGTGCCTTTCCACCATCAATGGGAAAAGGATGGGCATATCGACCGTGCGCTGTGGAACAAGGCGGGGGAGGCGGGAATGCTCTGCTCGCATATCCCGGAAGAGTACGGTGGCATGGCCGCGGATTTTCTCTACAGCACCGTGGTGATCGAGGAAGTCGGCCGCCTGGGCCTGACCGGTATCGGTTTCTCCCTGCATTCGGACATCGTCGCCCCCTACATCCTGCATTACGGCAGCGAAGCGCAGAAACAGCATTACCTGCCAAAACTGGTGTCTGGCGAGATGGTCACTGCCATCGCCATGACCGAGCCCGGTGCCGGCTCCGACCTGCAAGGCGTAAAAACTACCGCCGTGCTGGATGGTGATGAGTATGTGATCAACGGCTCGAAGACCTTTATCACCAACGGTTTTCTCGCTGATTTGGTAATCGTGGTGGCCAAGACCGATCCGAAGGCTGGCGCCAAGGGCACGAGCCTGTTCCTGGTCGAGGCTAATACACCGGGCTTCTCCAAAGGCAAGCGCCTGGAAAAAGTCGGCATGAAGGCCCAGGACACCTCCGAGCTGTTCTTCCAAGATGTGCGCGTACCGAAGGATAATCTGCTGGGCCAAGCCGGCATGGGCTTCGCCTATTTAATGCAAGAGCTGCCGCAGGAGCGTCTGACCGTCGGTGTCGGCGCCTTGTCCTCGGCCGAGGCGGCGCTGCAGTGGACCCTGGAGTACACCCGCGAGCGCAAAGCGTTCGGCAAGGCAATTGGTGACTTTCAGAATACCCGCTTCAAATTGGCCGAGATGGCCACGGAGATTCAGGTGGGTCGGGTGTTTGTTGATCGCTGCCTGGAATTGCACCTGAACAAGAAGCTGGATGTGCCGACCGCCGCCATGCTCAAGTACTGGGGCACTGACCTGCAGTGCAAGGTGCTGGATGAGTGTGTGCAGTTGCACGGTGGCTACGGCTATATGTGGGAGTACCCGGTGGCGCGTGCCTGGGCCGATGCACGGGTGCAGCGCATCTACGCCGGCACCAACGAGATCATGAAAGAGATCATCGCCCGCTCGCTGTGATCAAACGTTGAATAAAAAGCCCGGCTATTGCCGGGCTTTTTTATGTCGTTGCTATTGGTCAGGGGGCTGGGTTGGGCTGGGCTTTGTGAATCGCCTCGATGCCAGCCAGTACCTCGGCAGAGAGTGTCAGTTCGCTGCTGGCCAGGTTGCTGTCCAGCTGCTCCAGGCTGGTCGCGCCGATGATGTTGCTGGTGACGAAGGGTTGCGCGGTGACAAAGGCCAAGGCCATCTGGGCTGAATCCAGGCCATGCTCACGCGCCAGGGCGACATAGCGTGCGCAGGCGGTTTCCGATTCCGGGTTGGTGTAGCGGGTGAAGCGGCTAAACAGGCTGATTCGCGCATTGGCCGGACGCGCGCCTTCAGCGTATTTGCCGGAGAGCATGCCGAAGGCCAGGGGTGAGTAGGCCAGCAGGCCGCATTGTTCGCGGATGGCGATTTCTGCAAGGCCCACTTCGAAGCTGCGGTTGAGCAGGTTGTAGGGGTTCTGGATCGATACGCTGCGCGGCCAGCCACGTTGTTCGGCCAGCTGCAGGAACTTCATGGTGCCCCAGGGCGTTTCATTGGACAGGCCGATATGCCGGATCTTGCCGGCCTTGACCTGTTCATCCAGCGCTTCGAGAGTTTCCTCCAGTGGCGTGTATTCGCTGTCCTGGTGGCGATAACCAAGCTGACCGAAGAAATTGGTCGGGCGTTCCGGCCAGTGCAGTTGGTAGAGGTCGATCCAGTCGGTTTGCAGGCGTTTTAGGCTGGCATCCAGCGCTTGGGCGATATGCGCGCGGTTGTGTTTGAGCTGACCGTCGCGGATATAGCCGATGCCATTGCCAGGGCCGGCGATCTTGCTGGCCAGCACCCAGTCGGCACGATCGCCACGCTGTTTGAAGTACTCACCGATGATTTGTTCGGTCTTGCTGTAGGTTTCGGCGCGTGGCGGTACCGGGTACATCTCGGCGGTATCGATGAAATTTACCCCGTAGGCCTTGGCGCGTTCGATCTGGGCGAAGCCCTCGCTAGAGCTGTTCTGTTCGCCCCAGGTCATGGTGCCCAGGCACAGGCTGCTGACCTTGAGATCGGTGCGGCCGAGTTGACGGTAATCCATTGCTAGCTCCTTGAGAAAAGCGGGTCGGCATAATCGTGTTGAAATTCTCCGCGCAATCTGCATAATTGCGCACCTCTTTCTGCAGTGGAAGTGATGCGCCGCCTGCCGAAGAATCTTGCCGTATTACGGACGCGCTGACCCGAGCCCCCGATAGCGCCTGTTTTCGGCTGCCTTTGACTTGTCAAAGTACGCACTATTCAGTAAGATCCGCCGTCTTATTTATCAGGGCGGCCCCTGAGGCTATAAAGAATGAAAACTTTTACTGCTAAACCGGAAACAGTTAAGCGCGACTGGTTTGTCGTCGACGCTGCAGGTCAGACCCTGGGTCGTCTGGCTACCGAAGTTGCAAGCCGTCTGCGTGGCAAGCACAAGCCTGAATACACTCCGCACGTTGATACCGGTGACTACATCGTCATCATCAACGCTGAGCAGATTCGCGTTACCGGTGCCAAGACCACTGACAAGATGTACTACTCCCACTCCGGTTTCCCGGGCGGCATCAAGTCGATCAACTTCGAGAAGCTGATCGCTAAGGCCCCTGAGCGCGTGATCGAGACCGCGGTTAAAGGCATGCTGCCGAAGAACCCGCTGGGTCGCGACATGTATCGTAAGCTGAAAGTGTATGCGGGCGCTGCTCACCCCCACACTGCTCAGCAGCCCCAAGAACTGAAGTTTTAACGGAATAGTTCATTATGTCGGCGACTCAAAATTACGGCACTGGCCGTCGCAAGACTGCAACCGCTCGCGTTTTCCTGCGTGCGGGCACTGGCAAAATCTCCATCAACAATCGCACTCTTGATGGTTTCTTCGGTCGCGAAACTGCCCGCATGGTAGTTCGTCAGCCGCTGGAACTGGTTGAGATGACCGAGAAGTTCGATATCTTCGTTACCGTAATCGGTGGCGGTGTAAGTGGTCAGGCTGGCGCAATCCGCCACGGCATCACTCGCGCCCTGATGGACTACGACGAAGCTCTGCGTCCTGCACTGCGTAAAGCTGGCTTCGTGACTCGCGACGCCCGTGAAGTTGAGCGTAAGAAGGTTGGTCTGCGTAAAGCGCGTAAGCGTCCGCAGTACTCCAAGCGTTAATTCGCTACCTGCGTTCACGAAAACGCCCAGTTTCCTTTCGGAGCTGGGCGTTTTTTGTGGGCGATTATTTGCTCTGCGGCATCATGCCGCATCCGTGCACGCCGTGATTTGTAAGGGGTTGAGTCCGCTCTGGCTGGGTAATTACCTTGTCAGTAGAGGGGCTTTTCTTTACCATTTGGCAAATTTTTTGCGCGACTCGATTTTTACCTAGTATAGGCCTGACCAACAGGCCATAAAGCTGATGGGAGACGACTGAATGAGCAATGACGGCGTGAATGCAGGCCGGCGTCGCTTTCTAGTAGCGGCCACCTCTGTGGTGGGCGCTGCAGGAGCGGTGGGTGCCGCGGTCCCGTTCGTAGGGTCCTGGTTCCCAAGCGCCAAGGCTAAAGCTGCCGGAGCACCCGTGAAGGTGAACGTCAGCAAAATTGAGCCTGGCCAGCAGATGGTTGCTGAATGGCGGGGGCAGCCGGTGTTTATCGTGCGCCGTACCGAGGAAATCCTCAGTAACTTGGTGAAAATCGAGGGCCAGCTGGCTGACTTCGATTCCAAGGCGTCTGAGCAGCCAAGTTATGTCGATCCGAAAACCCGCTCGATCAAGCCGGAAGTGCTGTTGCTGGTAGGTCTGTGCACCCATCTGGGTTGTGCACCGTCTTTCCGTCCGGAAGTTGCACCTGCTGATCTGGGTGCTGACTGGGTTGGTGGTTACTTCTGCCCCTGCCACGGTTCTCGCTATGACCTGGCTGGCCGCGTGTACAAGGCTCAGCCTGCGCCCATGAACCTGCCGGTGCCGCCGCACACGTATGAGTCGGATGATGTGATCATCATCGGTGTGGATCAGGAGAAAGCATGATGAGCAAATTCATGGAATGGGTCGATGCGCGCTTTCCCGCGACCAAAATGTGGGAAGACCATCTCTCCAAGTATTACGCGCCAAAGAACTTCAACTTCTTCTACTTTTTCGGCTCCCTGGCACTGCTGGTGCTGGTTAATCAGATCGTTACAGGCGTCTGGCTGACCATGAGTTACACGCCTTCGGCTGAACAGGCATTTGCCTCGGTCGAGTACATCATGCGTGACGTGGAGTACGGCTGGATCTTGCGCTACCTGCACTCCACCGGAGCTTCAGCGTTTTTCGTGGTGGTGTACCTGCACATGTTCCGCGGCCTGCTCTACGGTTCCTATCAGAAACCGCGTGAGCTGGTGTGGATCTTCGGCATGCTGATCTACCTGATGCTGATGGCAGAAGCCTTTATGGGCTACCTGCTGCCGTGGGGCCAGATGTCCTACTGGGGTGCCCAGGTAATCATCTCGCTGTTCGGTGCCATCCCAGTGATCGGTGCGGACCTGACTCAGTGGATTCGCGGTGACTACCTGATTTCCGGGATCACGCTGAACCGCTTCTTCGCCCTGCACGTGGTGGCCCTGCCGATTGTGATTCTCGGTCTGGTGGTGCTGCACATTCTGGCGTTGCACGAAGTTGGCTCGAACAACCCAGACGGCGTTGATATCAAGAAGAATAAAGACGAGAACGGCATTCCGCTCGACGGCATCGCCTTCCACCCTTACTACACCGTGAAAGACATCGTCGGTGTGGTGGTGTTCCTGTTTATCTTCTGCTTCGTGATCTTCTTCTTCCCGGAAATGGGTGGTTATTTCCTCGAGAAGCCGAACTTCGAAGCCGCTAACCCATTCAAGACGCCTGAGCACATTGCTCCTGTTTGGTACTTCACTCCGTTCTACGCGATTCTGCGTGCGGTGCCTGACAAGCTGCTGGGTGTAATTGCCATGGGTGCGGCTATTGCAGTGCTGTTCGTGCTGCCGTGGCTGGATCGTAGCCCGGTTAAATCGATGCGCTACAAGGGCTGGATGAGCAAGGTCTGGTTGCTGATCTTCTGTGTGTCTTTCGTGATTCTGGGTGTGCTGGGTGTACTGGCGCCGACACCAGGCCGTACGTTGCTGTCGCAGGTTTGTACCTTCCTGTACTTCGCGTACTTCATCCTGATGCCGTTCTATACCAAACTCGAGAAGACCAAACCGGTTCCGGAAAGGGTGACTGGCTGATGAAAAAGCTATTTGCTGCACTCGTAATTGCTGCAATGCCGGCCCTGGCTCTGGGTGCTGGTAGTGGTTATCCACTGGATAAAGTGGAAATCGACCTGACCGATAAAGCAGCCATGCAAGATGGTGCGCGTACCTTCGCGAACTACTGCATGGGTTGCCATTCTGCGCAATACCAGCGCTATGAGCGTGTTGCAGACGACTTGGGCGTTCCGCATGAAGTCATGCTGAACAACCTGGTGTTTACCGGCGCGAAGATTGGCGAGCACATGAACATCGGGATGAAGCCAGCCGATGCTAAATCTTGGTTTGGTGCTGCTCCGCCGGATCTGACTCTGGTTGCGCGTGTGCGTGGCAATGACTGGTTGTACACCTACCTGCGCACGTTCTATGAAGATCCTGCGCGTCCGCTGGGTGCTAACAACAAGGTGTTCCCAAACGTCGGTATGCCGAACGTGCTCGTGGGCCTGCAGGGTCGCCAGTACATCGGTTGCAAGCAGGTTCAAGTGGTCGAAGACGGCAAGAAGATGTTCGATCCACTGACTGGCACGCCGATTACTCATGAAGCCTGCGACCAGCTGACCATCGAGCCGAAAACGGGTGCGTTGAGTCCGGAGGAGTTCGACGAGAAGATCCAGAACTTGGTGACCTTCCTCGCTTACTCGGCTAACCCGGTCAAACTGAAAAGTCAGCGCATCGGCACCTACGTGCTGCTGTATCTTGCCTTCTTCTTCGTATTCGCCTATCTGCTCAAGCGCGAGTACTGGAAGGACGTGCATTAATCCGTTGCATCTCCGCTGTTGACCTGCGCGCCCCTTTGGGCGCGCAGGTCTTTCTGCTTCACATAACTTTATAAGCGAGGAGGACCGCCATGGGCGTGACCAATCGGTTGGCCTGTTACTCCGACCCCGCCGACCACTATTCCCACCGCGTACGTATTGTGCTCGCCGAGAAGGGTGTAAGCGCCGAGATCATCAGTGTCGAAAAAGGTCGTTATCCGGCCAAGCTGCTTGAGGTTAACCCTTATGCCAGCCTGCCGACCTTGGTGGACCGCGATTTGGCACTGTATGAGTCGACAGTGGTAATGGAATATTTGGATGAGCGCTACCCGCATCCACCATTGTTGCCGGTGTACCCGGTTGCGCGTGCCAATAGCCGTCTGTTGATCCATCGCATTCAGCGTGACTGGTGCGCGCAAGTGGATCTGATCCTCGATTCGCGCAGCAAAGAGCCGGCCCGTGCCCTGGCGCGCAAGGAGCTGCGCGAGAGCCTGACAGGGGTGTCGCCGCTGTTTGCCGACAAGGCTTACTTCCTCAGTGATGAGTTGAGTTTGGTGGACTGCTGTCTGCTGCCGATTCTTTGGCGTTTGCCGATTCTGGGGATAGAGTTGCCAAAGCCGGCCAAGCCTTTGCTGGACTACATGGATCGTCAGTTTGCTCGTGAAGCGTTCCAGGTCAGTCTGTCGCCTGTCGAACGTGATATGCGTTAACCCGAGGAGGTAGTGATGAAGTCGAGTCGTCCTTATCTGGTTCGTGCCCTCTATGAGTGGATCGTGGACAACGACTGCACCCCGCATTTACTGGTCAATGCCGAATTTGCCGGTGTGCAAGTGCCTACCGGCTTTGCCAGCGATGGTCAGATAGTCCTGAATGTCTCGCCGACCGCCGTGCGCAATTTGCACATGGATAATGAGGCCGTGAGCTTTGAGGGGCGTTTTTCCGGCGTGCCGCAAAGCCTGTATATCCCTGCGGCTGCGGTACTGGCGATTTATGCGCGGGAGAATGGTCAGGGCATGGTATTTGATGCCGAGTCGCCGATGCTTGAGGGTGGCGAGATCGACGATCCGGATGAGCAAAGCCCTCCGGATGATGAGCCGCCACGCCCCAGCGGCAGGCCCAGTCTTAAAGTGGTTAAGTAAATATAAAAAAGGCGATCCGAGGATCGCCTTTTTTATTGCTGCTATTCAGTTCGGCTGTAGAGCGATCAGTTGGTGTACTCGAACAGCTTCACAACTTTCTGCACCCCAGAGACGCTCTGCACCAGGTTGGTGGCATGACTGGCTTCCGCCTGCGAGACCAGGCCGAGCATGTAGACGATGCCATTTTCGGTGATCACCTTGATGCGTGTGCCTGGCACGGCGCTGTCCGCCAGCATTTGGGTTTTGATTCGGCTGGTCAGCAATGAGTCATTGCTGCGTACAAGAAGAGAGGTGGGCTGCAGGACCTGCAGTTCGTTGTGCACCTTTTTCACATTGCCGACTCGGCGAGCAGCTTGCTCAGCCATGCCTTTGAGCTCGTTGCGCGGTGTCTGGCCGGCCAGGAGCACCACACCGTTGTAGCTGGTGACGATGATGTGTGAGGTCGGGCTGGTCAGGTCGATGTGCGCGCGTGCCACGCTGGAGCTGACTTCCGAGGGAATAAACTGGTCATCGATCTTGTTGCCGACGCTGCGATTGCCGCAGCCGGCCAGCGCAAGGGTCAGCGCCAAAGCGGCGAGGATTAATGGTGAGCGGGTCATTCTTCACTCCCAAACAGTTGGCTGTCGATCAGGTCGCACAGGCAGTGGATGGCCAGCAAGTGGACTTCCTGAATGCGTGCGGTGACTTTTGAAGGTACGCGGATTTCCACGTCTTCCGGCAGCAACAGTGACGCCATGCCGCCGCCATCGCGACCGGTGAGGGCCACCACGGTCATCTCGCGGTCGTGAGCGGCTTGGATGGCCTGGATCACGTTTGCAGAGTTGCCGCTGGTAGAAATTGCCAGCAGCACGTCGCCTGGCTGACCGAGTGCGCGAATCTGCTTGGAGAACACCTCGTTGTAGCTGTAATCGTTGGCGATCGAGGTGATGGTCGAGCTGTCAGTGGTCAGTGCGATGGCCGGCAGGCTTGGGCGTTCACGCTCGAAGCGGTTGAGCAGTTCCGAGGAAAAGTGCTGGGCATCGCCGGCTGAGCCGCCGTTACCGCAGGAGAGGATCTTGCCTTCGCTCAGCAGTGCCTGAACCATGGCCTGGCTGCCCTGCTCGATGAAGGGGATGAGCACTTCCATGGCCTGCTGCTTGGTTTCAATGCTGGCTTGGAACAGATGGCGAATACGGGCTTGCATGTCCATTAGGGGTCTAACCTTCAGTGTGGCTTCTGTTCAGGTATCAAAGGCGTTTTGAATCCAGTCCAGTTGCGCGGGGGCTTGGCTGTCGGCGGTTATGGCAATCACATCAAAACGGCATGGGTACTTGGCCCAGCGTGCTTCTTGTTGCAGAAAGTGCTGAGCGGCGCGGCTGAGTTTCTCACGTTTACGTGCATCCACGCTCTCGGCTGCGCCGCCCCAGGCGCTATGGCGCCGATAGCGAACTTCTACGAATACTACTGTATCGGCGTCGAGCATGACCAGATCGAGCTCGCCGACACGGCAGCGCCAGTTCTGTGCAAGCAGGCGCAAACCATGTTGTTCAAGATACTGCCGGGCCTGTGACTCGGCAGCGTCTCCGCGTTGTTGCGTGCTGATGCGCTCGTTCAATTGATGCTGTCGGGAAGCGGTTGAACCTGGCCGTCACGGAACTCGGCCCAGGGCAGTTGCCGCTCGATGCGCTGGCTCGGGTTCAGGCTCAGATTGCCGGAGAGGCCTTGCAGGCGGGTATCGGGCAGGGCTTTTAGCTGATTGAGGCGTGGCGCCAGCAGGTAGGCGTCGGCGCCCATGGCATACAGGCGACCGAGGCTACCGCCTGCTTGAGGCCATTGTGTACTGGCTTGTTGCCGGAGTGGGTCGTTGACATTGAGTAGCCATGGGGTTTCGCAGAACATGATGCCGTTGAGGTCGATGTACTGCGCCTGGTTGTAGGTGCCGGTAAACAAGTGCGACGTGGCATACACCGGCACATCACCGGCGTACTGGAAGGCCAGCGTCGGTTTGATCTGCTGAGCCTGCTGCGGTGTTGCAGCGAGGAAGATGAAGTCGACATCACGGCGGCGTGACGGAGCAGCGGCCACCGAAGTGCCCAGTGTGCTCGCCAGGCGCTTGCTGCGCGCTTCACTTTCGCGCAGTTGGAACAGGTCGGCGATCTGCCGGGCCAGTTCGACCGGCTGATCAACATGCTCGGCAGCGATCAGGGTGCCGCCTTGGGCTTGCCAGCTTTGGCGGAAAGCGGCGAGCACGCGGTCACCCCATTCACCGTTGGGTACCAGCGCTACGGCGCGGCGCATGCCGTCTGCCCAGGCGCGCCGGGCGACTTCGCGGGCTTCGTCCTCGGCTGCGAGGCCGAATTGGAACAGTTGTGCAGGGCCTTCCTGGCTGCCTTCGCTGTAATTCAACGCTAGAGTTGTGATGGGCAACTGTTCACGGCTGCTTAGCTGGCTGACCAGGTTTTTCTCCAGCGGACCGATCACTAGCTGCACGCCACTGGCTTGGGCCTGGGTGTAGAAAGCGTCCATGGAGCCGATGCGCGAGCTGTCAAAAATTTGAATGTTCGGTGGGTTCTGCCCGGCTTGCTGCGCTTGATAGTGGGCTGCCAGGAAGCCGTCGCGCAGAGCGCGAGCCACGCTGGCCAGTTGACCATCTTGTGGCAGCAGCAAGGCGATCTCGGTCAGCGGTTGGCTGGACAGCTTTTTCAGCTCGACCAGCGCCTGCGGCAGTTGCTGTGCGGCAGGGTGCTGCGGATTGGCTGCAACCCAGGCATCAATAGCGCTTTGCTGCTGCTCCAGGGTGCCAGCGCTCTTGGATGCACGGGCCAGCTCCAGCCAGCCGTCGAGGTCAGCATCGCCGCTGGCTTGCAGTTCGCCTTGTGGCAGGCTGGAAACCAGTGCCCAGATGGTTTCCTGGTTGTCTGTGGCACTGGCACCACTGAGCAGTGGCGCGATATAGGCGCGCTCGCGCGCTGCGGCCAGGACTTGCCCGGTGGCCTGCAGGGCGTTCGCGCGTACTAGCTGGCTGCGTACCTGTTGTTCAACTGGTAGCTCGCCGAGACGTTCCATGCTCGGGTGGCTGAGGGCGCGCAGGGCAGCCTTGGGTTTGTTGCGGCTCATGTCCAGCTCTGCGCGCAGGGTGCTGGCGTAGATCTGCTGGGCGGGCTTCAGGCTTTCCAGTTGCACTTGCTCCAGAATGCTGCTGGCGCGGGCTAAGTCCTTCTGCTTATAGGCCAGGTCTGCCGCCGACAAGCGTAGTGCTGCGGCTTGCTCGATGGGGCTTTCGGCTGCTTGTTGCAGCAGCTGTTCAATGTTGGCTTGCGGCGTGCGCGGCAACTCGCCCAGGGTCGATGAGGGCTGGCTGGCGCAGGCGGCGAGCAGGCCGGCAAGGCAGAGAATAGAGATGGGGCGCAGGCAGGCGATCATGTAAGCGTTCCTGATACTTGATCAAATTGAGCGTCGAATTGTACCCAAGCCCGCCGGGTGACGCGATGTCGAAGGTTGGAAACGGGCTACAATGCGCGCTTTGCTGATTTAAGAGGCCTGTGCTGTGACCACTTCCGCTGCTGCGAATTCGCCTTTGGGCAGTCTTTATGTGGTTGCTACACCCATCGGCAACCTCGATGACATCAGCGCGCGCGCGCTGACTATCCTGCGCAGCGTGGCTCTGATTGCTGCCGAAGACACCCGCCATTCCGCACGCCTGATGCAGCATTTTGGCATCGGTACGCCGCTGGCAGCCTGTCATGAGCATAACGAGCGCGATCAGGGCGGACGTTTTCTCACGCGGCTGTTGGCGGGGGACGATGTGGCGCTGATCTCCGATGCCGGTACGCCGCTGATTTCCGATCCTGGGTATCACCTGGTGCGCCAGGCGCGCGCTGCTGGCATTGCCGTGGTTCCAGTGCCGGGTGCCTGCGCACTGATTGCTGCGTTGTCTGCTGCAGGCTTGCCGTCGGATCGTTTTATTTTCGAAGGTTTTCTGCCCGCCAAGGCGGCAGGACGACGCGCGCGCTTGGGGCAGGTAAAGGAAGAGCCGCGCACGCTGATCTTCTATGAGGCGCCGCATCGCATCCTCGAATGCCTGCAGGATATGCAGCTGGTGTTTGGCGATGAGCGCCCCGCGTTGCTGGCGCGCGAGCTGACCAAGACTTTCGAGACTCTCAAGGGTATGCCGTTGGCTGAGCTAGCCGCTTGGGTGGCTGCCGACAGTAATCAACAGCGCGGCGAATGTGTGGTGCTGGTCGCGGGTTGGCAGGCACCGGAAGGCGACGAGGCTGTCAGTGCCGAAGCCATGCGTGTGTTGAATCTGCTGTTGGCGGAAATGCCGCTGAAACGCGCGGCAGCGCTGGCGGCAGAGATTACCGGAGTGCGCAAGAACCTGCTCTATCAGGTGGCGCTGGAGCAGCAGAAAGACGTTTAAACCTTGTTCTATAGGGCGCAGGCCGTTAACCTTGCCCGCGGAGAGTCGATCGGACAGTCGCTGCCGTGTTGCGTTCTGCGTAATGCGGGGGAGGAAAGTCCGGGCTCCATAGGGCGGAGTGCCAGGTAACGCCTGGGAGGCGTGAGCCTACGGAAAGTGCCACAGAAAATAACCGCCTAAGCGCTTCGGTGCCGGTAAGGGTGAAAAGGTGCGGTAAGAGCGCACCGCGCGACTGGTAACAGTTCGTGGCTAGGCAAACCCCACTCGGAGCAAGACCAAATAGGGTTCCATTGGCGTGGCCCGCGCTGGAACCGGGTAGGTTGCTAAAGGCGTGCAGTGATGTACGTCGTAGAGGAATGACTGTCCTCGACAGAACCCGGCTTACAGATCGACTCTCCACCTTCCTCATTTATCCGCTTCACTGTTTCGCCTCCTTTCTAAGACCGAAAAAATCTTACTCTTAACAAACTACTTTAACTTCGTAGTGCAACGCGCTGCATATGCTCATTTTTACATCCATTACTTCGCGTTATTTCTCCGTTTTGCCCCTCTCAAAGTTCGCTAAATCGCCGTTCTATAAGGATTTTTCCCGCCAAGCGTGCCTTGACGGTGGGGGGCGTGCGTTCCTATAGTGTGCGCGAGTGGTAAGAAGTGGCACAAAGTGGGTTTCTTAGGCACGGATAGCTAATAAAAAAGGGGAAACGCGATCGTGTTTCGCGGAGCAAACGCCATCAGTCTCGACGCCAAAGGGCGACTCGCGATGCCAAGTCGGTATCGGGACGAGCTTGTGTCGCGTTGCTCCGGCCAGCTTATCGTCACGATTGATGCCATTGACCCCTGCCTGTGTGTCTATCCACTGTCCGAGTGGGAGCTGATTGAAGCCAAGCTCCGCGAACTCGCCTCCTTCCGTGAAGAAAACCGCCGCCTGCAGCGTTTGCTGATCGGCAACGCTGTTGATCTTGAGCTGGATGCCAGTGGTCGTTTCCTGGTGCCGCCACGTCTGCGCGAGTACGCCAAGCTGGACAAGCGCGCGATGCTGGTCGGCCAGCTCAATAAATTCCAACTGTGGGATGAAGATGCCTGGAATGCTGTGGCCGATGCCGATCTGGCGGCGATCAAGCAACCGGGTGCTTTGTCTGACGACCTACGTGACCTGATCCTGTGACCATGACTAGCAATTTCCGCCACATCACCGTGCTACTCGACGAGGCTGTCGAAGGGCTGGCTGTGCGCGCGAACGGTTGCTACCTGGATGGCACCTTCGGGCGTGGCGGGCATAGCCGGCTGATTTTGGAAAAGCTCGGGCCAGACGGTCGCTTGCTAGGGTTTGACAAGGATCCCCTGGCAATTGCGACGGGAGATGCGCTGGCGGCCGAAGACGGCCGCTTTGTCGTTGTGCAGCGCAGCTTTGCTGAGCTGGGTGACGAACTGGCGCAGCGCGCTCTAGCAGGCAAAGTCAGCGGTATTCTGTTGGACTTGGGCGTGTCGTCGCCGCAGCTGGATGACGCCGAGCGCGGCTTCAGCTTTATGAATGACGGCCCGCTGGACATGCGCATGAACCCGGATGCGGGCGTTAGCGCCGCCGATTTTATTGCCAGCGCCGCCGAAGAAGAAATCGCGCGCGTCTTCAAAGAGTACGGCGAAGAGCGCTTTGCCAAGCGCATGGCCCGTGCCGTGGTGTTGCGCCGCGCCGAGCAGCCGTTTACCCGCACCGCCGACCTGGCTCAGGTGCTGACCGTCGCCAATCCGGCCTGGGAAAAGGGCAAGAATCCGGCAACTCGCGCCTTCCAGGGCCTGCGCATCTATATCAACAACGAATTGGGTGATCTGGAAAGTGGCCTTGAAGCCGCTCTGGAGAACCTCGAAGTGGGCGGCCGCCTGGTGGTGATCAGCTTCCACTCGCTGGAAGACCGCATCGTCAAACTCTTTATGCGCAAGCATGCCAAGGGTGAGATGGACAAGCTGCCGCGCGATCTGCCGATCATCCCGAAAGCCTTCGAGCCACGCTTGAAGCTGATTGGTAAGCCGGTATTTGCCTCCGAAGCCGAGCTCGCAGTCAACCCGCGTTCGCGCAGTGCGGTGATGCGCATTGCAGAGAAAATGCGATGAGCGCGCTATTCGCCAAGCCATTGCCCGGCGGCAGTCTGCTGATGCTGCTGTTGTTTGTGGCTGTGCTGGTATCTGCGGTGGGCGTTTCCTACAGCGCGCACTGGAACCGTCAGCTGCTTAATGAACTGTATGCCGAGCTCAGTGTGCGCGACAAAGCGCAGGCTGAATGGGGGCGCTTGATCCTCGAGCAAAGCACCTGGACCGCGCACAACCGTATCGAAGCCCTGGCCACTGAGCGCCTAAGCATGCGTATCCCTGATGCCGCCGAAGTGCGGATGGTGGCGCCATGATGGGCCTTGAAGGTGCACTCTACCCTTGGCGTTTCCGTCTGGTGCTGCTGCTGCTGGCACTGATGGTGGGCGCGATTGCCTGGCGTATTGTCGACCTGCAAGTATTCGATCAGAGCTTTCTGCAGGCCCATGGTGACGCGCGCAGCGTGCGGCATATCCCGATTCCGGCGCATCGCGGTTTGATTACCGACCGTAATGGCGAGCCCTTGGCTGTCAGTACCCCGGTGACCACCCTGTGGGCCAATGGCAAGGAACTGCAGAGCGGTAAGGCCAAGTGGGATGCCTTGGCGGCTGCTTTGGGACAGGACCCCAAGACATTTTCCGCACGCCTGGCGGCTGCACACGAGCGCGAGTTCATGTACCTCGTGCGCGGGCTGACGCCTGAGCAGGGTCAGCGAATTCTCGATCTGAAAGTGCCGGGCGTGTATGGCATTGAAGAGTTCCGCCGCTTCTACCCAGCAGGTGAGGTGGCTGCCCATGTGGTGGGCTTTACCGACATTGATGACCGTGGCCGTGAAGGCATGGAACTGGCCTTCGAGGATTGGCTGGCTGGCGTGCCCGGTAAGCGCCAGGTGCTCAAGGATCGCCGCGGGCGGCTGATCAAAGACGTCCAGGTAGCTCAGAATGCCAAGGCCGGTAAGACCTTGGCATTGTCGATTGACCTGCGCCTGCAATACCTCGCACACCGCGAGCTGCGCAACGCCGTGACCGAGTTCGGTGCCAAAGCCGGCAGCCTGGTGCTGCTCGATGTGCAGACCGGTGAAGTGCTGGCCATGGTCAATCAGCCGACCTACAACCCGAACAATCGCCGTAACCTGCAGCCGGCTGCTATGCGCAACCGCGCGATGATCGACGTGTTTGAGCCGGGTTCGACCGTTAAACCGTTCTCCATCGCTGCCGCCCTCGGCTCGGGTCGCTGGACCCCGGAAATGACCGTAGACACCGCCCCCGGCAGCCTGCGTATCGGTCGTTACACCATTCGTGATGTGTCGCGCGGCGGCGTGCTTAATCTCACCCAGATTCTGATGAAGTCGAGCAACGTCGGTATCAGCAAGGTGGCCTTCGATATCGGCGCCGAGCCAATTTACGCCGTGATGCAACAAGTCGGCCTGGGCCAGGACACGGGTCTGAGCTTCCCCGGCGAGCGCGTCGGCAATCTGCCCAATTACCGCGTCTGGAAACAGGCCGAGACCGCCACCCTGGCTTACGGCTACGGCCTCTCTGTGACCGCTGTGCAACTGGCGCACGCCTACTCGGTGCTGGGCAACGATGGCAAGAACGTAAACCTGTCGATGGTGCGCCTGGATCGCCAGCCGGTTACGACCCAAGTAATTGATGAGCAGATCGCCAAGACCGTGCTCGGCATGCTCCAGTCCGTGGTTGAAGAACCGGGCGGCGGCGGCGCGCGGGCCAAGGTGCCGGGCTACCACGTCGGCGGCAAAAGCGGCACCGCACGTAAAGCCGCAACCGGCAGCAAGGGCTATGTCGACAAGGCGTACCGCTCATTCTTTGCCGGCGTTGCGCCAATCGATAACCCGCGTATCGCCGCCGTGATCATGATCGACGAGCCGAGCGAAGGGGGCTACTACGGTGGCCTGGTTTCTGCTCCGGTGTTCGGCAAGGTCATGGCTGGCGCACTGCGCTTGATGAATGTCGCACCGGATAACCTGCCAGAACCTGAAGCCGTGAAGGTCGAAACCGCCGCTGCCGCACCCGTTAAAGGAGGGCGTATCTGATGCCCATGCCCCTTAATCAGTTACTGCCGCAAGCCGCCAGCTCGACACTGATTCGTGAATTGACCCTGGACAGCCGCAAGGTGCGTCCGGGTGACCTGTTTCTGGCCGTGCCCGGCACCCAGCAGGACGGCCGCGTGCACATCGCTGATGCGGTTGCCCGTGGCGCCGCCGCCGTGGCTTATGAAGCCGAAGGTGCCGCGGTGATGACCGCGCACAGCGCTGAATTGGTCGCGCTTAAGGGCCTGGCCAATCAGCTGTCGGCGATTGCTGGGCGCTTCTATGGCGAGCCAAGCCGTGGCCTGCATTTGATCGGTATTACGGGCACCAACGGCAAGACCAGCGTCAGCCAGTTGTTGGCACAAGCTCTGGACCTGCTGGGCGAGCGCTGCGGCATTGTCGGCACCCTGGGCAATGGTTTTTATGGCGCGCTTGAACAGGGCCGTCATACCACGCCGGATCCGATCGGCGTGCAGGCGACATTGGCGGACATGAAAAACGCCGGCGCGCGCGCGGTGGCGATGGAAGTGTCGTCCCACGGCCTGCACCAGGGCCGCGTTGCGGCGCTGGCATTTGATGTGGCGGTGCTGACCAACCTGTCCCGTGATCACCTGGACTATCACGGCTCGATGCAAGCCTACGCCGAGGCGAAAGCCGCGTTGTTTGCCTGGTCGGGTCTGCGTTGCCGGGTGCTCAATCTGGACGATGCCTTTGGTCGTGAGTTGGCAGCTGCTGAGCACGAGTCGCGCCTGATCAGCTACAGCCTGAGCGATGCCGAAGCCTATCTGTATTGCCGCGATGCGCAGTTTGACGAGCAGGGCGTGCGCGCCACGCTGGTCACCCCGCGCGGCGAAGGCAGCCTGCGCAGCTCACTGCTCGGGCGCTTCAACCTGAGCAACCTACTGGCAGTGGTCGGCACGCTGCTGGGGCTGGATTACCCACTGGATGAAATTCTCCAGGTGCTGCCGCAGCTGCAAGGCCCTATCGGTCGTATGCAGCGTTTGGGGGGCGGCAAGCAGCCGCTGGTGGTGGTGGACTACGCACACACTCCGGATGCTTTGGAAAAAGTTCTCGAAGCCCTGCGTCCGCATGTTAAAGGCCGCCTGCTTTGCCTGTTCGGCTGTGGTGGCGACCGTGACAACGGTAAGCGCCCGCTGATGGCCGCGGTGGTTGAGCGTCTAGCCGATGCAGTGCTGGTCACCGATGACAATCCCCGCACCGAAGCGCCGGCAAAGATTTTCAGTGACATTCGAGCAGGTTTCGTCACACCTGAGGCCGTGCAGTTCGTCCATGGCCGTGGTCAGGCGATTGCTCAGCTAATCGCCAGCGCGTCTGCCGATGATGTACTGGTGCTGGCCGGTAAGGGGCATGAGGACTATCAGGAAATCAACGGCGTGCGTCAGCCATTCTCCGACCTGGTCGAAGCGGCCAACGCTTTGGCCGCATGGGAGGTGGCGCATGCTTAAGGCGCTGCGGTTGAGCGAAGTGGCTGGCCCATTGAGCGCCCGGGTGATCGGTATCGATGTGGCATTCAGCGCAGTTAGCAGCGACAGCCGGGCGATTCAGCCTGGCCAGCTGTTCGTCGCCCTGGCCGGTCCGCGCTTTGATGGTCATGACTACCTGGCTGAAGTCGCCAGCAAAGGTGCTGTGGCGGCACTGGTCGAGCGTGAAGTGGCGGGTGAGCCGCTGCCGCAACTGCTGGTCGCCGATACCCGTCTGGCCCTGGGTCAGTTGGGTGCGCTCAATCGTCAGGCATTCAACGCACCTGTGGTGGCGATTACCGGCTCCAGCGGTAAGACCACCGTCAAAGAAATGCTCGCCAGCATCCTGCGCGAGGGTCTGCAAGGTCCGGTGCTGGCCACCCGTGGCAACCTGAATAACGATCTTGGCGCACCGCTGACCCTGCTGGAGCTAGCGCCTGAGCATGTTGCCGGGGTGATCGAGCTGGGCGCCAACCATGTCGGCGAGATTGCCTACACCGTTGGCCTGACCCAGCCGCAAGTGGCCGTGCTGAATAATGCCGGGACTGCGCATGTCGGCGAATTCGGCGGCCCTGAGAAAATTGTTGAAGCCAAGGGCGAGATACTCGAAGGCCTGAGCGAAAGCGGTGTGGCCGTGCTCAACCTTGATGATCGGGCCTTTGCCATCTGGCAACAGCGCGCCAAAGGTCGCCGCGTCAGCAGTTTCGCCTTGGTTAATCCGGCGGCCGACGTTTATGCCAGCGAAGTGGCCCGCGACGCCCGTGGCTGCTCAGCCTTTACCCTGCATTGCGCCAGCGGTGAGGCACGTATTCAGCTCAACCTGCTCGGCGAACACAACGTCGCCAATGCCCTGGCTGCGGCGGCGGCTGCCCAGGCGCTGGGCCTGGTCCCTGCGGCGATCAAGGCCGGGCTGGAAAGCCTGCAACCGGTCAAAGGCCGCGCCGTTGCGCAGATTGCGCCGAACGGCCTGCGCGTGATCGACGACAGCTACAACGCCAATCCGACATCCGTCTGCGCAGCCATCGATATCCTGGCCGGTTTCCCTGGCCGCCGTGTGCTGGTGCTGGGCGATATCGGCGAGCTGGGCGCGTGGGCCGAGCAGGGCCATCGCCAGGTCGGCAGCTATGCGCTCGGTAAGGTCGATGCGGTGTATGCCGTTGGTCCCCTGATGGCGTATGCCATTGAAGAATTCGGCACACAGGGTCGGCATTTTGCCGACCAGCCCAGCCTGATTGCTGCGCTGCAAGGCGAGCAGGGCGACACCACCCTTCTAATTAAAGGTTCACGCAGTGCGGCGATGGAAAAAGTCGTAGCGGCGCTGTGTGGCACATCCGGGGAGATTCACTAATGCTGCTGCTGCTGGCGGAGTACCTGCAACAGTTCCACAAGGGTTTCGCAGTGTTTCAGTACCTGACACTGCGCGGCATCCTCGGCGTGCTTACCGCCCTGGCCCTGTCGTTGTGGCTGGGCCCTTGGATGATCCGCACCCTGCAGATTCGTCAGATCGGCCAGTCGGTACGTAACGACGGCCCGCAGTCGCACCTGTCGAAGAAAGGCACGCCAACCATGGGTGGCGCGCTGATTCTCTCGGCCATCGCCGTCAGCACCCTGCTCTGGGCTGATCTGTCCAACCGTTATGTCTGGGTTGTGCTGGCCGTAACCTTGCTGTTCGGCGCCATTGGCTGGGTGGATGACTACCGCAAAGTGATCGAGAAGAACTCCAAGGGCCTGCCGAGCCGCTGGAAATATTTCTGGCAGTCGGTGTTCGGCCTCGGTGCTGCGTTCTTCCTTTATATGACCGCGCAGAGCCCGGTGGAAACCACCCTGATTCTGCCGATGATCAAGGATTTCGGTCTGGAGCTGGGTGTCGGCTTTATCGTACTGACTTATTTCGTCATCGTCGGCTCGAGCAACGCTGTCAACCTGACTGACGGCCTCGACGGTCTGGCCATCCTGCCCACCGTGATGGTCGGCGGCGCGCTGGGCATCTTCTGCTACCTGTCAGGCAACGTGAAGTTCGCCGAATACCTGTTTATTCCCTACGTGCCGGGTGCGGGTGAGCTGATTGTGTTCTGCGCCGCCCTGGTCGGTGCGGGTCTCGGTTTCCTCTGGTTCAACACCTACCCGGCGCAAGTGTTTATGGGCGATGTCGGCGCGCTGGCGCTGGGCGCGGCCCTGGGCACCATCGCGGTGATTGTTCGTCAGGAAGTGGTGCTGTTCATCATGGGCGGCATCTTTGTGGTGGAAACCCTGTCGGTGATCATCCAGGTCGCCAGCTTCAAGCTGACCGGCAAGCGCGTGTTCCGCATGGCGCCGATCCATCACCACTTTGAACTTAAAGGCTGGCCCGAGCCGCGCGTGATCGTGCGCTTCTGGATCATCACCGTGATCCTAGTGTTGATCGGCCTTGCCACCCTGAAACTGCGTTGAGGACTGAGGATTTATAACAGCATGACCCTGATCGCTTCTGACCACTTCCGCATCGTTGTCGGCCTCGGCAAGAGCGGCATGTCCCTGGTGCGCTTCCTCGCGCGCCAGGGCCTGCCGTTTGCCGTGGTCGACACCCGTGCCAACCCGCCGGAGCTCGCCACCTTGCGTGAGCAGTTCCCGCAGGTTGAAGTGCGTTGTGGCGAATTGGATGTCGAGTTCCTCTGCCGCGCCAGTGAGCTGCTGGTCAGTCCGGGCCTGGCCCTCGCCACCCCGGCGCTGCAGGCTGCCGCTGCGCGTGGGGTCAAGCTTTCGGGCGATATCGACCTGTTCGCCCGTTATGCCAAGGCGCCGATCGTGGCGATTACCGGCTCCAACGCTAAGAGCACCGTGACCACCCTGGTCGGCGAGATGGCGGCTGCGGCCGGCAAGAAGGTTGCCGTCGGCGGCAACCTCGGTACGCCGGCGCTGGACCTGCTCAGTGATGAGATCGAGCTGTACGTCATGGAGCTGTCGAGCTTCCAGCTGGAAACCACCGACCAGCTCAATGCTGAAGTGGCGACCTGCCTGAACATCAGCGAAGACCATATGGATCGCTACGCCGATCTGCCGGCTTATCACCTGGCCAAGCACCGCATCTTCCGTGGCGCGCGGCAGGTGGTGGTGAACCGCGATGACGCCTTGTCGCGTCCGCTGGTGGCCGATCAACTGCCGTGCTGGTACTTCGGCCTGGGCAAGCCGGATTTCAAGCGTTTCGGTCTGCTCGAAGAGGACGGCGAAAAATTCCTGGCGTACCAGTTCGCTGCGCTGCTGCCGGTGCGTGAACTGAAGATTCGCGGCGCGCACAACCAGTCCAACGCTCTGGCGGCGCTTGCGCTGGGTCATGCTGTGGGCCTGCCGTTCGAGCCGATGTTGGCCACCCTCAAACAGTTCGCGGGCCTGCCGCATCGCTGTCAGTGGGTTGGCGAGCGCAATGCCGTGAGCTTCTACGACGATTCTAAGGCCACCAACGTCGGTGCCGCGCTGGCCGCTATCGAAGGCCTGGGTGCGGATATCGCCGGCAAACTGGTGCTGATCGCCGGTGGCGATGGCAAGGGCGCGGATTTCTCAGCCCTGAAAGCTCCGGTCGGCAAGTTCTGCCGCGCCGTGGTGCTACTCGGTCGCGATGCCGAGCTGCTGGCTGAGGCGCTGGGCGACGCCGCACTGCTGATCCGGGTCAAGACCCTGGAAGAGGCTGTACAGCGCTCTGCCGAACTGGCTGAACAGGGCGATGCTGTGCTGCTGTCGCCGGCCTGCGCCAGCCTGGACATGTTCAAGAATTTCGAAGAGCGCGGGCGTCTGTTCGCCCAGGCCGTGGAGGGTTTGCAATGATGCTGGCCCGCCTGCTCGCCGCGCCTTCTCCGCTGCATACCCGTCGCGGTATCGATATCGACTTCCCATTGTTGGCCGGTTGCCTGGCGCTGCTCGGCTTGGGTTTGGTGATGATCGCCTCGGCCTCCTCGGAAGTGGCGGCAGTACAATCGGGTAACCCGCTGTACCACATGATTCGCCACCTGATTTATCTGGCCATTGGCCTGGGCGCTGCGCTGGTGACCCTGCTGGTGCCTATGGCGCTGTGGCAGCGTTACAGCGGCATGCTGCTGCTGGCGGCGGTGGTGCTGCTGATTCTGGTACTGCTGCCGGGCATTGGTCGTGAGGTCAACGGTGCTAAGCGCTGGATCGGCCTGGGCGTGTTCAACCTGCAGCCATCCGAGTTGGCCAAGCTGTTTAGCGTGATGTTCATCGCCGCCTACCTGGTGCGTCGCCAGGAAGAAGTACGTGAGAAGCTCACCGGCTTTATCAAACCGATGCTGGTACTGGGCCCGATTGCCGCGCTGCTGTTGGCCGAGCCGGACTTCGGCGCCACCGTGGTCCTGGTTGGCGCGGCCATCGCCATGCTGTTCCTCGGCGGGGTCAACCTGCTGCGCTTTATTCCGCTGGCGGCCTGCGTTCTCGGCCTTGGCGTGTTGGTGATGACCAGCCAGGCCTATCGCCTGGAGCGTCTGACCAACTTCGTCGACCCCTGGGCTGATCAGTACGGTGCCGGTTACCAGCTGAGCCAGGCGCTGATTGCCTTCGGTCGTGGTGAATGGTTCGGCGTCGGTCTGGGCAACAGCGTGCAGAAACAGTTCTACCTGCCGGAAGCACATACCGACTTCGTGTTTGCCGTACTGGCCGAAGAGCTGGGCATGGTCGGTGCACTGATTACCGTCGCCCTGTTCGTTTTCGTCAGCGTGCGCGCCCTGTATATCGGCCTGTGGGCGGAGAAGGCCAAGCAGTTTTTCTCGGCCTATGTGGCCTACGGCCTGGCGTTCCTGTGGATCGGTCAGGTGCTGATCAATATCGGCGTGAACGTTGGTCTGCTGCCGACCAAGGGTCTGACTTTGCCATTCCTCAGCTACGGCGGCAGCTCGCTGGTGATCTGCTGCGTCAGCCTGGCGCTGCTGCTGCGTATCGAGTGGGAGCGTCGCACCCAGTTGGGCAATGAAGACGTTGACTTCAAAGAGTCGGATTTCTTCGAAGGTCAGTCCGCCGAGGAGGTTCAGCATGCGCGGTAATGTGCTGATCATGGCCGGCGGCACTGGCGGGCACGTATTCCCGGCGCTGGCCTGCGCCCGTGAGTTCAAGGCGCGTGGCTACAGCGTGCATTGGCTGGGTACGCCGCGCGGCATCGAAAATGAACTGGTGCCGGCGGCCGGTCTTCCGCTGCATTTGATCGACGTCACTGGCTTGCGTGGCAAGGGCAAGCTGTCGCTGCTGAAAGCACCGTTCCAGCTGATCAAGGCGCTGTTCCAGGCGCGCAAGGTAATGCGTGAACTGCAGCCGGTGTGCGTGTTGGGGATGGGCGGTTATGTCACCGGTCCTGGCGGCCTGGCCGCGCGCATGAGCGGCGCGCCGCTGATCATCCACGAGCAGAATGCTGTTGCCGGTACCGCTAACCGCAGCCTGGTGCCGTTCGCCAGCCGCGTCTGCGAAGCCTTCCCGAATACCTTTGGCAACAGCGACAAGCGTCGCACCACCGGCAATCCGGTGCGTGAAGAACTGTTCCTGGAAACCCCGCGTGATTCGCTGCGCAACCGCCAGCCGCGTTTGCTGGTGCTGGGCGGCAGCCTGGGCGCCGAACCGTTGAATAAATTGCTGCCCGAAGCCCTGGCGCTTGTAGCAGCCGAGCTGCGCCCTGAAGTGTTCCATCAGGCCGGCAAGCAACATGATGCAATTACTGCTGAACGCTATCGCGCGGTTGACGTCGAAGCGCAGGTCGCGCCGTTTATCAAGGACATGGCGCGGGCGTATGCCTGGGCCGATCTGGTGGTATGTCGCGCAGGCGCCTTGACCGTCAGCGAACTGGCCGCCGCCGGCCTGCCAGCATTCCTGCTGCCGCTGCCACACGCGATCGATGATCACCAGACCCGTAATGCCGATTATCTGGCCAGTGCCGGCGCTGCCGTACTGCTGCCACAACGTTCCACTGACGCCGCCAAGCTGGCCGCGCAGCTGACCGAGGTTTTGATGCACCCCGAACAACTCACTCAAATGGCGCAGACGGCTCGTCGTCTGGCCAAGCCCGATGCAACCTGCACCGTTGTCGATATCTGCCTGGAGGTGGCCCGTGGCTAAGTCTCCCGCCGCTGCACGTTCGGAAATCCGCCGCATGCGCCGCATTCGCCGTATCCACTTCGTCGGTATCGGTGGTGCCGGCATGTGCGGTATCGCCGAAGTGCTGCTCAATCTGGGTTATGAAGTCTCCGGTTCCGACCTCAAGGCCTCGGCCGTGACCGAGCGCCTGGAAACCTTCGGTGCGCAGATATTCATTGGCCACCGCGCCGAGAATGCCGAACAGGCCGACGTGCTGGTCGTCTCCAGCGCGGTCAATACCAGCAACCCGGAAGTGGCCACGGCCCTTGAGCGTCGCATCCCCGTGGTGCCACGCGCTGAGATGCTCGCCGAGCTGATGCGCTATCGCCACGGTATTGCTGTTGCCGGCACTCATGGCAAGACCACCACCACCAGCCTGCTGGCCTCGGTGTTCGCCGCAGGCGGCCTGGACCCGACGTTTGTGATTGGTGGCCGCCTGAATGCAGCCGGTACCAACGCGCAGCTGGGCAGCAGCCGTTACCTGATCGCCGAAGCCGATGAGAGTGACGCCAGCTTCCTGCACCTGCAGCCGATGGTCTCCGTGGTCACCAATATCGACATGGACCACATGAGCACCTATGGCGGTGACTTCAACAAGTTGAAGAAAACCTTCATCGAGTTCCTCCACAACCTGCCGTTCTACGGTCTGGCGGTGATGTGCGTGGATGACCCGATAGTGCGCGAGATCCTGCCGCAGGTAGCCCGTCCGACCGTAACCTACGGCTTTGATGAAGATGCCGACGTGCGTGCGATCAACGTGCGTCAGCAGGGCATGCAAACCTTCTTCACCGTGCTGCGCCGCGACCGCGAGCCGCTGGACGTGTCAGTGAACATGCCGGGCAACCACAACGTGCTGAACGCCCTTGCAACCATCGCCATCGCCAGCGACGAAGGCATAAGTGATGAAGCCATCGTCCAGGGCCTGTCGCAGTTTCAGGGTGTGGGTCGACGCTTCCAGGTCTACGGTGAGCTGCCGGTGGACGGCGGCAGCGTGATGTTGGTCGACGATTACGGCCACCACCCGCGCGAAGTCGCCGCAGTGATCAAGGCCGTGCGCGGTGGTTGGCCGGAGCGCCGCCTTGTGATGGTTTACCAGCCGCACCGTTTCAGCCGCACCCGCGACCTGTACGACGATTTTGTTCAAGTACTCGGTGATGCTCAGGTGTTGTTGCTGATGGAAGTCTACCCGGCCGGTGAAGCACCGATTCCGGGTGCGGACAGCCGCAACCTGTGCCACAGCATCCGCCAGCGCGGCCAGCTCGACCCGATCTATATCGAGCGCGGTGTGGACCTCGCGCCCATCGTCAAGCCGCTGCTGCGTGCCGGTGACATTCTTCTCTGCCAAGGTGCCGGCGATATCGGCGGCCTGGCTCCGCAACTGTTGCAAAGTCCGCTGTTCGGAGCGGCCGAAGGTAAGTCGAAATGAGTGCTGCCAGTCTGCAATCACAATTTCCGGTCAGCGCCTTCGGGCGCGTGGCCGTGCTGTTCGGCGGCAAGAGCGCCGAGCGTGAAGTCTCGCTGAAGTCCGGCAATGCTGTGCTGCAAGCGCTGCTGGCTGCCGGTGTGGATGCGTTCGGCATCGACGCAGGCGATGATCTGCTGCAGCGCCTGACAGCCGAGAAAATCGACCGCGCCTTTATCGTGCTGCACGGCCGTGGTGGTGAAGACGGTTCGATGCAGGGCTTGCTTGAGTGTGCCGGGATTCCTTACACCGGCAGCGGCATTCTTGCGTCGGCGCTGGCCATGGACAAGCTGCGCACCAAGCGCGTGTGGCTGAGCCTCGGCTTGCCAACGCCGGCCCACGCGGCGCTGGCCTGCGAAGCCGACTGCCATGCGGCGGCGGCCGAGCTGGGCTTTCCGCTGTTCGTCAAGCCGGCCCATGAGGGTTCGAGCATTGGCATGGCCAAGGTCAATGATGTCGATGCGCTGATCGCCGCCTGGAAAGATGCCAGCCGCTACGACTCGCAGGTGCTGGTAGAGCAGATGATCGCCGGTCCGGAGTTCACCATCGCCATGCTGCGCGGTCAGGTACTGCCGCCGATTGCCCTCGGCACGCCGCACAGCTTCTACGACTACGACGCCAAGTACTTGGCCAATGACACTCAGTACCGCATCCCGTGCGGCCTCACGGCAGAAAAAGAAGCCGAGCTGAAGGACCTTACGGCGCGCGCTTGTGAGGCCGTGGGCGCCCAGGGCTGGGCCCGCGCAGACGTGATGCAAGACGCCGACGGCAAATTCTGGCTGTTGGAAGTCAACACCGTGCCGGGCATGACCGACCACAGCCTGGTGCCAATGGCAGCCCGTGCTGCGGGTCTGGATTTTCAACAACTGGTGTTGGCGATTCTTGCCGACAGCCTTGAGGCACGGGGTTAAGTCATGACGGCCACCTTGCGTCACCAGCCAGGCTCGAACCGCGCCCCCGTGCGCGGTAAGCCTGCGCAGCGCGGCGCCAGCCGTTTGGTGGCCAAGGAGCCGATCAGCCTGCGGATAAGCCTGCCAAAAGCCCGTTTAACCGGCATGGGCAGCTGGCTGAAGCGCCTGACCTGGCCGCTGTTGCTGCTTTCGTTGGGGTACGGCACCTATGAGTTGTCGTTGCGTGCGTTGCCCTATGCCGACCAGCCGATTGCGCGGATCAGCGTTGAGGGCGACCTCAGCTACGTCAACCAGCAGGCGGTACAGGAGCGCATTGCGCCTTATGCCAATGCGAGCTTTTTCAGTGTCGACCTGCTCAGCCTGCGCCACGAGCTGGAGCTGATGCCTTGGATTGCCAGCGCTCAGGTACGCCGCATATGGCCTGATCAGTTGGTGGTGCGTCTGGAAGAGCAATTGCCGATTGCCCGCTGGGGTGATGAGGCGCTGTTGAACAACCAAGGCGAAGCCTTTGCCCCGCAGGAAGTCAGTAATTACCAGCACTTGCCGCAGTTGTATGGCCCGCGTCGTGCCCAGCAGCAGGTGATGCAGCAATACCAGGTACTCAGTCAGATGCTGCGGCCCATGGGCTTTTCCGTGGCTCGGTTAGAGCTGCGTGAACGCGGCAGCTGGTTCCTCTCCACTGGGCAGGGCATTGAACTGCTGCTGGGGCGTGACCACCTGGTGGAAAAAATGCGGCGCTTCACGGCTATTTACGACAAGGCCTTGAAAGAGCAACAAGCGAATATTGCGCGGATCGATCTGCGCTATGCCAACGGTCTTGCCGTGGCATGGCGTGAGCCGGTAGCGCCCGCAGCGGCTGAAACCGCTGTCGTGCAGTGAATCAGGAGAAGATGAAAGCCATGGCAAACGTGCAGAGCGGCAAGATGATCGTCGGCCTCGATATCGGTACCTCCAAGGTGGTGGCGCTGGTCGGTGAAGTGAATGCGGACGGCCAACTGGAAATCGTCGGCATCGGCACCCATCCGTCACGCGGTTTGAAGAAGGGCGTGGTGGTGAATATCGAATCCACCGTGCAGTCGATCCAGCGCGCCGTAGAAGAAGCCCAGCTGATGGCTGGCTGCCGCATTCACTCAGCCTTTGTCGGCGTGGCCGGCAACCATATCCGCAGTCTCAACAGCCATGGCATCGTTGCCATTCGTGATCGCGAAGTCAGCCCCGCGGATCTGGAGCGCGTACTCGATGCCGCCCAGGCCGTGGCCATCCCGGCGGATCAGCGCGTGCTGCACACCCTGCCGCAGGATTACGTGATAGATAACCAGGAAGGCGTGCGTGAGCCGTTGGGCATGTCCGGCGTACGTCTGGAAGCCAAGGTTCACGTGGTGACCTGTGCCGTGAATGCCGCACAGAACATCGAGAAGTGTGTGCGTCGCTGCGGTCTGGAAGTGGACGACATCATTCTTGAACAACTGGCCTCGGCGTACGCGGTGCTGACCGACGATGAGAAAGAGCTGGGTGTGTGCCTGGTCGACATCGGTGGCGGCACCACCGACATCTGCATCTTCACTGAAGGTGCAATTCGCCA
Organism: Pseudomonas sp. 9AZ; assembly: GCF_902506525.1. Lineage (NCBI taxonomy): Bacteria > Pseudomonadati > Pseudomonadota > Gammaproteobacteria > Pseudomonadales > Pseudomonadaceae > Pseudomonas > Pseudomonas sp. 9AZ. The sequence goes on along the minus strand of NZ_LR733840.1, from coordinate 977,714 downwards.
CACTGCGGTGATCCCGATTGCTGGCGACCAAGTCACCAACGACATCGCCATGGCCCTGCGTACACCGACCCAGTATGCCGAGGAGATCAAGATTCGGTATGCTTGCGCGCTGGCCAAGCTGGCTGGTGCGGGCGAAACCATCAAGGTTCCCAGCGTCGGCGATCGTCCACCCCGTGACCTCTCGCGCCAGTCCCTGGCTGAGGTGGTGGAGCCGCGTTATGACGAGCTGTTCACCCTGATTCAGGCTGAACTACGTCGCAGCGGTTATGAAGATCTGATCCCGGCTGGGATCGTGCTGACCGGCGGTACAGCGAAGATGGAAGGAGCCGTCGAGCTGGCCGAAGAGATTTTCCATATGCCGGTGCGCCTGGGCGTGCCGCAAGGCGTCAAAGGATTGGCCGACGTAGTGCGTAACCCCATCTATTCCACAGGCGTAGGCCTGCTGCTGTACGGGCTGCAAAAGCAGGCCGATGGCATCTCCATGTCTGCGCTTGGCAGCTACAGCGATGAACCCAAACAACCTGTGCTGGAACGGCTGAAACGCTGGGTCCAGGGCAATTTCTGATTTTGCAGTAGGCGTTATAACTAGAAAGTAAAGGAGAGGGAAAATGTTTGAACTCGTAGACAGCGCTCCAGCTAGTGCAGTTATCAAGGTCATCGGCGTGGGCGGCGGCGGCGGTAATGCTGTCAATCACATGGCGAAAAACAACATTGAAGGCGTTGAGTTCATCTGCGCCAACACGGATGCTCAAGCCCTGAAAAACATCGGCGCGCGTACCGTGCTGCAGTTGGGCACTGCGGTGACCAAGGGTCTCGGCGCTGGCGCCAACCCAGAAGTCGGTCGTCAGGCAGCGATGGAAGACCGCGAGCGTATCGCTGAAGTGCTGCAAGGCACCGACATGGTCTTTATTACCACTGGCATGGGCGGCGGTACCGGTACCGGTGCAGCCCCAGTCATCGCTCAAGTTGCCAAAGAAATGGGCATCCTCACCGTTGCGGTGGTGACCCGTCCGTTCCCGTTCGAAGGCAAGAAGCGCATGCTGATCGCCGAAGAAGGTATCCGCGCACTGTCGGAAAGTGTCGACTCGCTGATCACCATCCCGAACGAAAAACTGCTGACCATCCTCGGTAAAGACGCCAGCCTGCTGTCGGCTTTCGCCAAGGCTGACGATGTACTGGCCGGTGCCGTGCGCGGTATCTCCGACATCATCAAACGTCCGGGCATGATCAACGTCGACTTCGCCGACGTGAAAACCGTGATGAGCGAAATGGGCATGGCGATGATGGGCACTGGCTGCGCCAGCGGTCCGAACCGTGCACGTGAAGCTACCGAAGCGGCGATCCGTAATCCGCTGCTGGAAGACGTCAACCTGCAAGGCGCGCGCGGCATCCTGGTGAACATCACTGCCGGTCCTGACCTGTCCCTGGGTGAGTACTCTGACGTGGGTAACATCATTGAGCAGTTCGCTTCCGAGCACGCCACCGTCAAGGTCGGTACTGTGATCGATCCGGATATGCGCGACGAGCTGCACGTGACTGTAGTTGCCACGGGTCTGGGTGCGCGTATCGAGAAGCCGGTCAAGGTTATCGACAATACTGTGCAAGTTTCTGCCAGCACTGGCAGCAACGCAGCAGCCCCGGCGCGTGCCGAGCAGAGCGTTAACTACAAGGACTACGAGCGCCCAACCGTTCAGCGCCAAAGCCACGGCGGCGCAGCCACTGCGGCTAAGCTGAACCCGCAAGATGACCTGGATTACCTGGACATCCCAGCGTTCCTGCGTCGTCAGGCTGATTAATGAAATGTATCAGGAGTATTGGGGTGATTGGTGTTCAGCAAAGGCCGGTTCTGCTATCATCGCCGGCCATTGTTGAAAACTATTCGCAACTAGTGCTATAGCGGCCAAAGCCATGATCAGACAACGCACCCTGAAGAACATTATCCGCGCCACTGGCGTCGGCCTGCATTCCGGGGAAAAGGTATACCTGACCCTGAAGCCGGCACCCGTGGACACCGGTATCGTGTTCCGTCGTACCGACTTGGACCCTGTCGTGGAAATTCCCGCGCGTGCAGGCAATGTTGGTGAAACCACCATGTCGACCACATTGGTCAATGGTGATGTCAAGGTGGATACGGTAGAGCACCTGCTTTCGGCCATGGCTGGCCTGGGCATCGATAACGCCTACGTCGAGCTCTCCGCATCCGAAGTACCGATCATGGATGGCAGCGCGGGTCCCTTTGTATTCCTGATTCAATCTGCTGGTTTGCAAGAGCAGGACGCCCACAAGCAGTTCATCCGTATTCTTCGTGAAGTCACTGTTGAAGAGGGCGACAAGCGCGCCACCTTCGTGCCTTTCGAAGGGTTCAAGGTGACCTTCGAGATCGATTTCGATCATCCGGTGTTCCGCAATCGCACCCAGTCAGCCAGCGTTGATTTCTCCAGCACCTCGTTTGTGAAAGAAGTCAGTCGCGCGCGTACCTTTGGTTTTATGCGTGATATCGAGTTCCTGCGCTCACAGAACCTGGCGCTCGGCGGCAGCGTAGATAACGCCATCGTGGTAGACGAATTCCGCGTGTTGAACGAAGACGGCCTGCGTTACGAGGACGAATTCGTTAAGCACAAGATTCTCGATGCGATTGGCGACCTCTACCTGCTGGGTAACAGCCTGATTGGCGAGTTCAAAGGCTTCAAATCGGGGCACGCGCTGAACAATCGCCTGCTGCGCACTCTGATTGAGCAGCCTGATGCTTGGGAGGTGGTCACGTTTGACGACCCCAACACCGCGCCAATCTCTTACATGCGCCCGGTTGCGGCCGTGTAAAGCAACACTCTCCTTACTTTGTTTTCGAGGCCACCTTCGGGTGGCCTCTTTTTTGCCTAAATTTTAGCGGCTATCCATGCGCTTATTCAGTGGGCTTGCCGTGCTTGGCGAGGCGCTCCAGCGCCGCGCGTAGCTTGGGGTCGCTGATGCCTTCAGCAGTGGATTGGATGTTTTCGGCAGCGCTGCTGGATAGGCAGATTGTGCGATCCGGTGCACGCCTTTCGGCAGTCGGAGGTTGCACCTTGAACAGGATCTTCGTTAAGGTCGCGAACTCTTCAAGGGCCTGCAGTTGTTTCAACAAGCGTTTTTGTTGATAGCGCAGGCGCGTGGCCCAGTGGCCATCGGTGATGATTAATAGCAGGCAACCCTCGCGCCATGAGGCTACATGGCAGTGTTCGCGAGCAGCAGGTTGCAGCTGGCTTTCCAAGAGGTGCTGCAGGCGATCAATGCGTTGCGCTTGATTGAACAGTGCCTTTAGGGGTTTCGCTTCGCGCAACAGCGCCGCGGGAGCCCGGGCCGGCAAAGGACGAAAAGTCATGGCAGGACGCCTGAAAAAGTGAGGTTGCCATGGTAGCAGAATCACTGCTGCCGACTGACGCTTCACCACTAGGGGAAGGCCGTGCACATCATATTACTCAGTCGGCACCACGGTGCTGCACGTTCACTCAGTCTGGATCTGCGCTGGTTATTGCTGGCGTTGCTGCTGGCGCTCGGCGCGGCACTGGCCAGTGGCGTAGCTGTTGGTGCCTGGTGGGCACCTGCGACGGTTGAGGTGCATGATGACACCCAGCTCAATCAGGCGATTGATCAGCAGCGTGCCGAGGTCGGCGAAGTACGCCGTGACGCGCAGCGGCAGTTGGATGCCTTCGCTGTGCATGTGGCCGAGCTGCAGGCGCGTCTCACTCGTTTGGATGCCCTGGGTGCGCGCTTGACCGAACTGGCGGACCTGGATGCCAATGAATTCGACTTCTCGCTTAACGTGGGGCAGGGCGGTGCGGAGGATGCATTGGGCGACGCTGCGTATGCGCCCCCGCCTTTTATGGACGAACTTGATCGCCTGAGTTTACGCCTGGATAGTCGCGAGCAGCTGCTTGAAGTGCTGGAGCAACTGATCGGCGAGCGTCAGCTCAACGAGGCCGAATACTTATCTGGCATGCCGGTGCGTCATGGCTATATGTCTTCGCCATTCGGTCGTCGCGTGCACCCGCTCACCGGGCGCAATACTCAGCACAAAGGGGTGGACTTTGCCGCCAAGCCAGGTAGTGATGTGGTAGCGGTTGCGGCTGGAGTGGTGAGTTTTGCGGGGAAGAGGTCGGGTTATGGCAATGTTGTTGAAATCAGCCATGCCGATGGGTACACAACCCTGTACGCGCACAATAAAAGCAATCAGGTGCAGATTGGTGATCTGGTTCAGCGCGGGCAGACGATTGCCAAGGTTGGCCGCAGCGGCCGTGCCAGTGGTTACCACGTGCACTTCGAAGTTACTAAGAATGGCCGGCTGGTCAATCCGGCCAGCTACATAGCCCGGGTTAACGACGTCGAATAACGCCGCTTTCCTCGTTTGCGTTTCCGGGTAGAATGCCCCCTTCGCACGCAGCCATAAAGGCTGCATGGGTCGCTGCTCAGCCGCCCTCAATCCATACGCCTGGAAGATCCTGTCGATATGTTTGCGCCTTTGTTGAAGAAACTCTTTGGAAGCAAGAACGAGCGTGAAGTCAAACGCATGCTCAAGGCGGTACAAGCCGTCAACGGCTTCGAGGAGCAGATGCTTGCCCTTTCCGATGAGCAACTGCGTGCCAAAACGGAGGAGTTCAAAGCCCGTCTGGCCAAAGGCGAAACCCTCGACCAGCTGCTCGCCGAAGCCTTTGCGGTAGCCCGCGAAGCCGGCAAGCGGGTGATGGGCATGCGCCACTTCGACGTGCAGTTGATTGGTGGTATGACCCTGCATGAAGGCAAGATCGCCGAGATGCGTACTGGTGAGGGTAAGACCCTGGTAGCGACCCTGGCGGTGTACCTCAATGCACTGGCCGGCAAGGGTGTGCACGTGGTTACGGTCAACGATTACCTGGCCCGTCGCGACGCCAACTGGATGCGTCCGCTGTATGAATTCCTCGGTATGAGCGTGGGTATCGTGACCCCCTTTATGCCGCCGGAAGAGAAGCGTGAAGCCTACGCTGCCGATATTACCTACGGCACCAACAATGAATTCGGTTTCGATTACCTGCGCGACAACATGGCCTTCAGCCTGGAAGACAAATTCCAGCGCGAGCTGAATTTCGCCGTAATCGACGAAGTTGACTCCATTCTGATCGACGAAGCGCGCACCCCGCTGATCATCTCCGGCCAGGCCGAAGACAGTTCGCGCCTCTATACCGAGATCAACAAGCTGATTCCGCGCCTCAAGCTGCATGTTGAGGAAGAAGAGGGCGTGGTCACGCAGGAAGGCCACTACAAGGTCGATGAGAAGGCTCGCCAGGTCGAATTGAACGAAGCGGGCCACCAGTATGTTGAAGAGATGCTCACCGAAGTCGGCCTACTTGCTGAGGGCGAGAGCCTGTATTCGGCGCATAACCTGGGCCTGCTGACTCACGTCTATTCGGGCCTGCGTGCGCACAAGCTGTTCAACCGTAACGTTGAATACATCGTGCAGAACAACCAGGTACTGCTGATCGACGAGCACACCGGCCGCACCATGCCCGGTCGTCGTTTGTCCGAAGGTCTGCACCAGGCGATCGAGGCCAAAGAAGGCCTGCCGATCCAGGCCGAGAGCCAGACCCTGGCCTCGACCACCTTCCAGAACTACTTCCGCCTGTACAACAAGCTGTCCGGTATGACCGGTACTGCGGATACCGAAGCTTTCGAGTTCCAGCAGATTTATGGCTTGGCAGTGATCGTGATCCCGACCAACCGTGCGTTGGCGCGTAAGGACTTTAACGACCTGGTCTACCTGACTGCGGAAGAGAAGTACGCCGCCATCGTCACCGACATCAAGGAAAGTATGGCGCTGGGTCGTCCGGTGCTGGTCGGTACGGCCACCATCGAAACTTCCGAGCACATGTCTCGGCTGCTTAATCAGGAAGGCATCGAGCACAAGGTGCTCAACGCCAAATTCCACGAGAAAGAAGCGGAAATTATTGCCCAGGCCGGTCGTCCGGGCGCGCTGACCATTGCCACCAACATGGCCGGTCGTGGTACCGACATCCTGCTGGGCGGCAACTGGGAAGTTGAAGTTGCCAACTTGGAGAACGCTACACCTGAGCAGATAGCGCAGATCAAAGCCGATTGGCAGAAGCGTCATCAGCAGGTCATCGAGTCGGGCGGCCTGCATGTGATCGCCTCCGAGCGTCACGAGTCGCGTCGTATTGATAACCAGCTGCGTGGTCGTGCCGGTCGTCAGGGTGACCCGGGTTCCAGCCGGTTCTACCTGTCGCTGGAAGACAGCCTGATGCGCATCTTCGCCTCGGATCGGGTGAAGAACTTTATGAAGGCCCTGGGCATGCAGTCCGGTGAAGCCATCGAGCACCGGATGGTCAGCAACGCCATCGAAAAGGCCCAGCGCAAGGTTGAAGGTCGTAACTTCGACATGCGTAAGCAACTGCTGGAATTCGACGACGTGGCCAACGAGCAGCGCAAAGTGATCTATCACATGCGCAACACGCTGCTGGCTGCCGACAACGTCGGCGAAACCATTGCCGAGTTCCGCCAGGAAGTGCTGGATCACACCATCAATCAGCACATCGCGCCGCAGTCGCTGCCTGAGCAGTGGGATATCGCCGGCCTGGAAGAGGCGCTGTACAGCGGTTTCAACCTGCGTCTGCCGATTCAGCAGTGGCTTGATGATGACCACAAGCTGTACGAAGAGACCCTGCGTGCGCGCATTCTTGAAGAGCTGGTCAGCGCCTATAACGAGAAAGAAACCGAAGCCAGCGCTGAAGCCCTGCGCACCTTCGAGAAGCAAATTCTCCTGCGTGTCCTCGACGACCTGTGGAAAGACCACCTGTCGACCATGGATCACCTGCGCCACGGTATTCACCTGCGCGGCTATGCGCAGAAAAACCCCAAGCAGGAATACAAGCGCGAGTCCTTCACCCTGTTCCAGGAACTGCTGGATTCGATCAAACGCGACACCATTCGCGTGCTCTCGCACGTGCAGGTACGTCGTGAAGATCCGGCTGAGGAAGAAGCGCGTCTGCGTCGTGAAGCCGAAGCCATGGCCGAACGCATGCAGTTCCAGCATGCCGAAGCCTCGGCCCTGCTGCCGCAAGCCACTGAAGAAGAGGGTGATCTGGCGGTTGCCGTTGCGCCAGTGCGCACCGAGCCGAAGATCGGCCGCAACGAGCCTTGCCCTTGTGGTTCCGGCAAGAAGTACAAGCACTGCCACGGCCAGGTTAATTAACCCCACCGTGTAGAGCGGGTTGAGCCGACAGTGACGTTGGTGATGCTTGGCCCAGCTTGATTAACGCCGCGAACGGTTTGACCGCTCGCGGCGTTTTACCATCGCAATCAGTCCTACCACCTCAAGGAGCGTTCCCTATGGCTGTTGGTCTTGGCCCGTTGTCTACCCTGCACCCTGTTCCAGGTTTCGAACTGGGCATCGCTTCGGCGGGCATCAAACGCCCAGGGCGCAAGGATGTGGTAGTGATGCGATGTGCCGAAGGCTCCAGCGTAGCGGGTGTGTTCACCCTCAATGCGTTTTGCGCCGCACCGGTTATTCTGGCCAAGAAGCGTGTGCAAGGCAGCGTGCGTTACCTGCTGACCAACACCGGTAACGCCAACGCCGGCACCGGCGAGCCGGGCCTAGCGAATGCCATGCGCACCTGTGCCGCCCTGGCTCAGTTGACCGGCGTGGATGAGGGCGCTGTGCTGCCGTTCTCCACCGGGGTGATTGGCGAGCCGCTGCCGGTCGAAAAGATCGAGGGCGCGCTGCAGGCTGCTCTCGACGACTTGTCCGAGAACCATTGGGCAGAAGCTGCCACCGGCATCATGACCACTGACACCCTGCCCAAAGGGGCCAGCCGCCAATTTGTTCACGATGGCGTCACCGTCACCGTGACTGGCATCAGCAAGGGCGCCGGGATGATCCGGCCGAACATGGCGACCATGCTCGGCTATATCGCCACTGACGCCAAGGTTGCGCGCAGCGTGCTGCAGGACCTGGTGCGTGACGCGGCGAACAAGTCGTTCAACCGCATCACCATCGACGGAGACACCTCGACCAACGACTGCTGCATGCTGATCGCCACTGGCAGGGCCGCTCTGCCAGAAATCACCCAGGCCAGCGGCGACCTGTTCGCCAAGCTCAAGGAGGCCGTGTTCGGTGTCTTCATGGAGGTGGCCCAGGCCATCGTGCGCGACGGTGAGGGCGCGACCAAGTTCGTCACCGTGCAAGTCAACGGCGGCGCGACCCATCAGGAATGCCTGGATGTCGGCTACGCGGTAGCCCATTCGCCACTGATCAAGACAGCGCTGTTTGCCTCCGACCCGAACTGGGGCCGTATTCTCGCCGCCGTCGGTTACGCCGGTGTGGCGCAGCTGGATGTCAGTCTGATCGACGTGTTCCTGGGTGATGTGTGCATCGCCAGCAAGGGCTGCCGCGCGGCCAGTTACACCGAAGAGCAGGGCGCCGCAGTGATGGCCAAGGAAGAGATCACCATCCGCATCGAGTTGGGCCGTGGTGGCTGCAGCGAGACCATCTGGACCACCGACCTGTCCCATGAGTATGTGAAGATCAACGCCGAATACCGCACCTGATCGCTCACCTACCTGCTGTTTGACTGCCCGCATTCCCGTTGCTCATGTCCCTATGAGCAACGGGAATTTGCTATTGCGGGAGCCGCCTTTTAAGGTCATGCGACCCTCTCGCAGCGAGCGCAACCCATGTCACTTACTCTGGTTATCGGCGACAAAACCTATTCGTCCTGGTCGCTGCGTGCGGCGCTGGCCCTGGAACTGACCGGTGCGCCCTATGCTGAGCAGCTGATTACCCTGAACCGCCCCGATACCCGCGCGCTCATTTTGCAGCACTCGCCGACCGGCAAGGTGCCGTTGCTGATCAGCGACGACGGCGCCATCTGGGATTCCCTGGCGATTGGCGAATACCTGGCCGAGTGCTTTCCCGCTGCCCAGCTGTGGCCGCAAGCCCGGGCTGCCCGCGCGCTAGCGCGCAGTGCCAGTGCCGAGATGCACAGCGGCTTTGTTGCGCTGCGCAGCCATCTGCCGATGGACCTCAAACGCAATCAGGCACTGGCTGAGATACCGACCGATGCCATGGCCGATATCCAGCGCATCTGTGCCCTGTGGGCCGAGTGCCGGCAGCGCTTTGGTCAGGGCGGCGGCTTCCTGTTTGGCCAGCCAAGTCTGGCCGATGCCTTCTTTGCCCCGGTTGCAGCGCGTCTGCGCAGTTATCAGGTGGCGCTGCCAGCAGAAGCTGCCGCCTATGTCGACACCATCTATCAGTGGCCGGCGTTTCAGCGCTGGTACCAAGCCGCCCAGGAGGAACATCTGGCGTGAAACGTATTCATGTAGCCGCTGCAGTTATTCGCGGTGTGGATGGGCAGATTCTGCTCGCCAAACGGCCCGAAGATAAGCATCAGGGCGGCCTCTGGGAGTTTCCCGGTGGCAAGGTCGAAGCCGGTGAGACGGTTCAGTCAGCCCTGGTCCGCGAGTTGGACGAGGAACTCGGCATCCGCCCCAGCGCCGCGCGGCCGCTGATTCAGGTGCGCCACGACTACCCGGACAAGCAGGTGCTGCTGGACGTCTGGGAAGTCTCGGCGTTTACCGGCGAGCCCCACGGCGCCGAAGGCCAGCCGCTGGCCTGGGTCAGCCCTCGGCAATTGGGCGACTATGAATTTCCTGCAGCCAATCGGCCGATTGTCGCGGCGGCACGTTTGCCCGAGCGTTATCTGATCACCCCCGAGGGGCTGAGTGGGCCAGAACTGCTGCGCGGTATTCAGGCTGCGCTGAAAAGCGGTATTCGTTTGCTGCAACTGCGTGCCCCGGCGATGTTCGATGCGCAGTATCGTGATATTGCCGTAGATGCACTCGGCTTGTGCGCCGGCAAGGCGCAGCTGATGCTCAAGGGCCCGCTGGAGTGGCTGGGCGACTTTCCCGCAGCAGGCTGGCACCTGACGGCGCAGCAGTTGCGCGAATTGAGCGCTGGTGGTCGACCGTTTCCAGCGCAGCGCTGGCTGGCGGCCTCCTGCCATTCGGCGCAGGAGCTGGAGCTGGCCACGCAGATGGGCGTGGATTTCATCACCCTATCTCCCGTGCAAGCCACCCAGACCCATCCCGATGCGCAGCCGCTGGGCTGGACGCAGGTTGCCGAGTTGCTGCAGGGCTTCAATCAGCCTGCTTATCTGCTGGGCGGCGTTACCCCGGCCGATGTAGAGCAGGCCTGGCAGGTCGGCGCCCAGGGCGTGGCGGGTATTCGCGCGTTCTGGCCCGAGTGAGTCCGTTTATGCGTCTGCTTGATCGAGTGCATTGATGTCTGTTGAAGCCCGTTCCCCGTCCAACATGCGCCCCAGCACCCTGCATCTGCCGCGTGGCAACTGGGCGACGGTGTTCGAATGCTTGTGCGCGCACTTTCCGGCAATTACTCCGACGGTGTGGCAGGAGCGGATTGCCCGGGGGCGGGTGCTGGACGCTCAGGGGCAGCCGCTCGGTATGGCGGCGGCTTATCGCGAAGGGCTCAAGGTACATTACTTTCGTGAGGTGCCGGCGGAGACGCCGATCCCCTTCGAAGAAACCGTGCTGCATGTTGATGAACACCTGCTGGTGGCTGACAAACCGCATTTCCTCCCTGTGATGCCCGCCGGTGAATACGTTGAGCAGACCCTGCAGGCGCGGTTGGCCAAGCGCCTGGGTAATGCCGACCTGGTGCCGCTGCACCGGATTGATCGGCACACCGCAGGCCTGGTGCTGTTTTCCACCAATCGGCAGAGCCGTGGTCAGTACCAGGCGCTGTTTCGCCTGCGGCAGATGGACAAGTGCTACGAGGCGCTGGCGGCGGCTTTGCCGCAGCTGGATTTTCCGCTGTTGCGGGCAACGCGGTTGGAGGGCGCTGAGCCGTTTTTCCGCATGCAGGAAGTGGCCGGGGAGGCCAATACGGAAACCCGCATCGAGGTTGCCCAGCGTCTGGACGAGCACTGGCTGTACCGGTTGTACCCGGTCACGGGCAAGAAACATCAGCTGCGCGTGCATTTGGCCGCGCTGGGCGCGCCGATCCTCAATGATCCATTCTATCCCGAGGTCAGCGATGCGCCCGATGCGCCGGATGACTACAGCAAACCGCTCAAGCTGCTGGCCAGGGGGCTGAGCTTTATCGACCCTCTGACCGGCGAACGGCGCACCTTCGAAAGCCAGCTCAGTTTGCTCTGAAGGCTTAGGGTGGATGGCGCGTTACCCATCCACCAACCGGTAAAGGTGAATTAAAACAAGGTCATCCTCCCTACGCGGCGATACGCTTAGCTTTGTGGTTCTTTGGGCGCTGCCTGCCAGAGCACTTCAGCAATCCCTTGGCGTTTGGCGATCAGCCGCGCCGCGACAAACAGCAGGTCAGACAGTCGATTGACGTAGGCCAGACCGACGCTGCGAATCGGCTCCACCGCATTCAGGTGTTGGCAGCGCCGCTCGGCGCTTCGGGCCAGGCTGCGGCAAACGTGTGCTTGGGCGATCAGGCGCGAGCCGCCGGGCAGGATGAAATTCTCCAGCGGGCCGACTTCTTCGTTCCAGCGGTCGATAGCGGCTTCCAGGCGCTCGATTTCCGGCGTCTGCAGGGCTTGATAGTCGGGCATCGCCAGTTCCCCGCCAAGGTCGAACAGGCGGTGTTGGCAGGGTGCGAGCACCTCAATGATTTCATTCAATCCGGGGCACTGGGCGGTGTGCTCGGCAAGGTCAGCCAGCAGCAGACCGATGTGGCTGTTCAGCGTGTCGACCTCGCCCATGGCATCCACCCGAGGGTGGTCCTTGGTTACGCGGCGGCCATCGGCCAGGCCTGTTTCGCCGGCATCGCCGGTGCGGGTGTAGATTTTCGAGAGGCGGTAGCCCATGTTCAGAGACCTGTGTCTGGGGTGGCGGTGGTCATAGGCAGGCGCAGGGTGAAGCAGGTGCCCTGGCCGGCTTTGGACTGCACTTCCATCTGCCCTTTGTGGTTGTTAGTGATGATGAAGTAGGACACTGACAGGCCAAGCCCCGTGCCCTGGCCGACTTCCTTGGTGGTGAAGAACGGCTCGAAGATGCGCTTGCGCACCGATTCAGGCATGCCTACACCATTGTCCTCCACCTGGATTTCTGCCCAAGGCGGCGCCAGACGGACGCGCAGGATGATCTGCCCAGGCGTCGAGTTATCGTCGCGCTGGTGAATGGCCTGGGCGGCGTTTTTCAGCAAATTGAGCAGGACCTGCTCCAGTTCATTGGCGGTGGCCGGCACGGCGGGCAGGTCCGCGGCAAACTCGCGCTGGATGGTCAGGCTCTTGAAGTCGAAACTCTCGGTCAGGTCGAAGTCATTGCTGGCGATCTCGACTGCCTGATCAACCAGCGCCGGCAATTGGCATGGCGCCAGCTGGCGGTCGCTGCGGCGGCTGAAGTTGAGCATGTGGCTGACGATCTTCGCGGCACGGCTGCCTGCTTGTTGAATACCGTCGAGCAGGCGCGGAATCTCCCGCGCATTCAGGTAACGGTCGATGGCCTCCAGGCTGATGCCGGCCTGATCGGCCTGTTCACGGTTCTTTTCCAGCTCCGGTGACAGACGCCGGCGGATGTTCTGCACGTTATGCAGAATGGCGCCCAGCGGGTTGTTGATCTCGTGCGCCATACCTGCGGCCAGGCCGCCGACGGACAGCATCTTCTCTGACTGCACCATCATTTCTTCCAGGTTGAGACGCTGGGTGATGTCGTCGATGCGGATCACCACCCCTCGGCCGCTGCCGCCCGTCAACGGGTAGAAGGTCAGGGCGAAGTGACGTGGTTGCTCGCTGTTACCCCAGGTGACCCGCTCGATCTTTTCCACCTGATGCTGTTCCACGGTGCGCCGCAGCTGCACCAGGAAAGGCTTGAGCGGTGGGAAGGCAAGGAAAATCGGCTGGTTCAGGGCTTCGTCTAGGCGGGTGCCGGAAAGGCTGCTGGCCTCCTGGTTCCATTGTGTGACGTAGAACTGTTCGTCGAGGGCAATGAGCGCCGAGGGCATGGAATCGATGATGCTGTTGAGGTACTTCTGAAAGCCGGTGAGCTTCTTCTCGATCTTGCCGCGTACCTGCACTTCCAGCTCCAGTTTACGGTTGGAGTGGCGGGTTTCTTCGGCCAGATGCTGGGCTTGGTCGAACGCTTCCTGGGCGTCATCACGGGCACGTTTGAGTTGCTGCTCACGCGCCTCGATGCGCACCAACATGGTGTTGAATGCGTCGGCCAGGTTGCCGATTTCATCGCGATTACCCCGGCGTGCGCGCAGGGCATAGTTCTCTTCACGGGTGACCTGGCGTGAGAGCTCTTCCAAGCGGCGAATAGGGCGGGTGATCAAGCGGCGCACCTGGCGTGACACGATCAACCAGAGCAGCACGCTAAAGGCCAGAATAACCAGGCTGGCGGTCAGGGTGCCGGTGTAGAACACCCCTGGCAGCTCACTGGAGGCCACCAACAACAGATGACCAGGGTTGCCTGTGGCCTGCGGCAGCTCGACGAGCTGGCTGATACGGAATTCGCTGTGGCGCCATGATTCCACCTCTTCGACGCGCGGCGGCAGTTGCAGCTTGGTGCCGCGCTGCAGCTGTGCCAGGTTCAGTCCCTCGGCGTCATAGATCACGGCCGCGCGCAGCGGCGCGTAGTCATCCAGGCGGCGGAGTAGCGCTTCGGCCGCTGCTGGGGTGCTTAATGCTTCCTTGCTCAATGGCGGGCTGGCAATCAGCCGGCCGAGGGTGTGCAGGGCCTGAGGGGCCACACTTTCCTGAGAAATCCAATAGGCGGCGCTGATGAACGCCAGGTTGGCCACCAGCAGCACTGCCGCGAGCAAGGCCAGCAAGGCGACCAGCAGTTTGCGACCGACCGGTAGGTTTTCGAGGCGCTGACGCAGGGGCATGGTGGGCTATCACGGCGACGGAAGTGCGGGCAGGTTAACGCGGGCCTTAGTGGCTGGGCAATCCGCGTGCAGCAAGGTGCGCCAGCAGCTGGCTGTGCAGTGCCTGCAGATGCGGCAGTACCAGTTGGTGGCGCTGTGCGGCGTCACAGGCATAGCCCAGCAGGTAGGCGATTTCCGTACGACGGCCCTGGCGGACATCCTGGTGCATGGACGAATAGTTGGCGGCGGTGGCCTGAATCACACGTTGCACGTCGTCATGCAAGTTCTCGGCAGCGGCGCTGTGGCCGCAGGTGTGCAGCAACTCGCTCAGTTCGCTGCACAGGCACGCCACTTGCGCCGGGTGTGCCTGTAGCTCGCCATTGCGGCAGTCATGCAGCACGGTCAGTGGATTGATGGCGCAGTTCAGCGCCAGCTTGCGCCACAGCCGGCTGAGAATATCCAGGCTCCAGTCGTGAACAATGCCGGCGTGCTGCAAGTCTGCCAGCCAACTGGGCGGCTGCAGATTCTGTGGGTCACCGAGCCAAGTGTGGCCGTGGCCAGCAAACACAACCTGGAAATCGGCCTGACGAAACGCGCCTTCGGTACTGGAGGCAAAGATGCAACGTGCCTGGGGCGCCGCGCGGGCGACTTCGTCCTGGCTGCCCAGACCATTTTGCAGCAGGAGGATTTCGGCACCCGGCGCCAGGCGTGACGCCAGTTGGCTTACCGCGTTAGCCGCGTCATAAGCCTTACAGGCGAGCAGTAGGCGCTGGATCGGCTGGCGATGATCGGGTGTTTGCGCAGGGACGGGATAATGCTGTGGCTGGCCATGCTCAATCAGCGTCAGCCCGCCGGCCTGTTGATAGCTATGCAGGCGCGCCGAGTCACGCAGGATCAGCTCTACTGGCAGGCCGGCTCGCGCCAGACGTGTCGCCCATAGGGTGCCGAGGCTCCCCGCACCGAGGATATGCCACATGCTGAACGTGGCTTATTGCGGTAACGACAAGCGCAGGGCAGTGACCAGCCCGGTGCTGTGTGATTCGGGCAGGATTCTGGTCGCGTTATCGATGATCTGTTCTGGGGTGATGGGGAGGCCTTTGGCATCCAGGCCCACCAGGCTGATACCCGCTTTGAGGCTGATAAATCCTTCGCTGGTCTTGAAGGCTTTGAGGTTGATGCCTTCATGCAGGCGCTTGAAGCTGCTGGGCGAGCATTCGTGCAGGTCGGTCAGCAAAGTAATCAGGCCGAAGTGGCTTTCATCCAAGCGCACCAGAACATCCAATGGCCGTACCAGCTGCTGCAGGCGGCGCGCCACGCCGGTGAGCAGTTCGTTGTAGAAGGTGTCGCCATAGCGCTGGTGCAGCTCGTGCATGTCTTGCAGACCAATCAGCAGGTAACACAGCGCACCGCCACGCGATTCCACCTGGCGCAGGCTGTCGAGCATCTTCTGGTGCAGGTAGCGGCTATTGCCCAGCCCGGTAAGCGGGTCGATAAGGTTGCGTTGTTCCAGGCTGGCAATGTTTTCGGTCAGTAAGCGGTTTTCCTGCAACAGACGTTGCAGGGTGTTGCACAGGCGATCGGCCGCATAGACGCGTGGCACCAGTTGCTCGTTCATCGCGGCCTTACTGATGAAGTCATCGACACCGCTGTCGAAGGCTTCGCCCAATACGTTTTCGCCTTCCTTGCCGGTGAGCAGGATGACGTAGGTGTAGTGATGGGCCATTTCATCAAACTGGCGGACCTGCACTGTCAGCTCTAAGCCATTCATCTCGGGCATCAACCAATCGGCGAGCAAGACGCTGGCGGGGCGCTGTTCGAGCAAGCGAATCGCTTCGGCGGCACTGTTGGCAAAACGAAGGTCCTGATAACCCGCCTGGCTAAGCGCGCGCCCAATCATGGCGCTGGAGAACTTGGCGTCATCGACGACCAAAATGCTCAGGTGGGGGTTCGGCATGGGCAGGCTCGCTAGGGGGAAATCGCGTGGGCCCGATACTTCGCCGGGCAGTGTGTGTTGCTACCGCTATATAATGGCCGGGTTTTTTCACCGTCAAGCCAGGCGTGTCCCGTTCGTGATGCAGGGCGCGCCGTCTATCTGGAGTAAGCCCATGCCCTCGTTCGACGTGGTGTCCGAGTTGGACAAACATGAAGTTACCAACGCCATCGACAGCGCCATCAAAGAGCTGGATCGTCGTTATGACCTACGCGGTAAAGGTAGCTTTGAGCTGAAAGAGCTGACTGTCAACCTGACAGCCGATGCGGATTTTCAGTTGGAGCAGATGGTTGAGATTCTCAAGCTCTGCTTGGTCAAACGCAAGATCGACGTACAGTGCCTGGAGTTCAAGGACGCCTACCCGTCGGGCAAGAGCGTCAAGCAGGAAGTGATCCTGCGTGAAGGGATCGAGAAGGATCTGGCGAAGAAGATCGTCGCGCACATTAAGGACATAAAACTCAAGGTGCAGGCCGCCATTCAAGGCGAGCAAGTGCGTATCACCGGCAAGAAGCGCGATGACCTGCAGGAAGCGATTGCCGCTTTGCGTGCCAAGGACTTCGGTATGCCATTGCAGTTCAATAACTTCCGCGATTAATGCATGCGCAATGAACCTTGCCGCTGTTAAAGCGTCGCAACGGTGTTGGTGCAGTAAAAACGCCACGGCTTGCCGTGGCGTTTTATTTTCAAAGGCTTACAAGGATTAACAAATGGATATGAACATCGAACAACTGGTGAAAGTATCAGAGGCCTGGTTGCCAGTGGTGCTGGAATACAGCGGTAAGTTGACTCTGGCGTTGATCACCATGCTGATCGGCTGGTGGCTGATCAGCAAGCTCATCAATAGCGTGGGTCGTTTGCTCAACCTGCGTCAGGTTGATCGGGCCTTGAGCAGTTTTATCTGCAGCCTGGTCGGCATCGTATTAAAGGTGCTCCTGCTGGTCAGCGTGGCGTCGATGGTGGGTGTGGAAACCACCTCCTTTATTGCGGTGATCGGTGCCGCCGGTCTGGCCATTGGCCTGGCCTTGCAAGGTAGCCTGGCGAACTTCGCGGGCGGTGTGTTGATCATGTTTTTCCGTCCATTCCGCGCCGGTGACTGGATTGAGGCCCAAGGTGTCTCGGGCAGTGTCGACAGCATTCAGATCTTCCACACCACGCTGAAAACTGCGGATAACAAAGTGGTGATCGTGCCCAACGGCAGCCTGTCGAACGGCCATATCACTAACTATTCGCGCGAATCCACGCGGCGTGTGGATATCAACCTGGGTATCGATTACTCAAGCGATATCAAGCAGGCCCGTGAGGTGTTGCTGGACATTGCCAAGGACCCGCGTGTGCGTCAGGACCCGGCGCCTGTGGTGTTTGTTACCGGTTTGGGTGATAGCGCGATCAACCTGTCACTGCGCATCTGGGTGGCGACGCCGGATTTCTGGCCTGTGACTTTCGCCTTCACCGAGCAGGCTAAAGAACGCCTAAGCGAGGCCGGTATCGGCATCCCATTCCCGCAGCGGGTGGTGCACCTGGTGCAGCAACCCACTGTCTGAAGGAACGCTGAGTTAGCGACTGGTGGCGTTATAGAGCGTTTTGAACGTGCGGCCCATCGCCAGTTGGTAGTGGTTGATCAGGCTTTGCCAGTCGGCCTGATCCCACGGCGAATGGCGCCGCAGTTGCAGCATGTCGTGCAACGCGGCTTGCTTGCGGGTGAGGCGGCGGCGCGACTTCTCAAGATCGAGCAAGGCGATTTCGCACGATGGCGGCGTATCTGCAGCCTGGATACGCACAAAGATATGTTTTGCATACATGCAGCCATGTTGCTGGCGGGCTTTGTGCAAATTGGCCAGGCTTTGCGCGATCTGCTGCAGCAGTTGCTGGTGTAGAGAGGCGTCTAGCGCCTCTTGAGCATGATGCTCATACCATTCATCGAGAGGCTGAAAGCCCTCCAAGGCTTTGGTCACCAGCAAGGCACGCCAGCCTTCGCGGTTGCGCTCGGCGGCGCAGTAAACGATCTCGGGTACCGCTACACCGGCCTTGAGTGCTCTAAGCAGAGCGTCGCGTTCACGCAGTACCGTCGGCCGCCCCCAAGGGTGAAGCAGGCTGCGGTAGGTGTGCCCGGTTTGCTTTTTGGCGTAGAGCGACTGACCCAGCTGGGTGAGGCGTTGAACACCGCTATAACCACCGCGGCGCTCGTTAGGCTCTTCGACCCATTCACCCTGGGTTTGCCACCAGCTTTCAAAGCTGGGGTAGTGGGTGAGGCGGGTGGCGTTACTGAATGCTACGGTCATGGCCTGCCCTCTTGTTGTGAGCAGGGTAGAGCAAGAGTCTTGCCAGTAATGCTATTGGTGCTGTTCGGTGGCGTTAGTCACGCTTAAATCGCTGGTTTGCAGCCGTTCCCGGCGCCATTGCAGGATGATCAGCAGCAGTGTCGGAATACCCAGCAAGGCAGTGACCAGGAAGAACTGGGCATAGCCGAACTTCTCCACCATTACGCCGGAATAACCACCGATCAGGCGCGGCAACAACAGCATGATCGAGCTGAGCAGGGCGTACTGGGTGGCGGAGAACTTCAGGTTGGTCAGGCTCGACAGGTAGGCGACGAACGCCGCTGTGGCCAGGCCGGCGCTGAAGTTGTCGGCGGAAATGGTCACGATCAGCATCTGCAGGTCAGCGCCCATGCCGGTAAGCATCAGGAACAACAGGTTGGTCGCTGCCGAGGCCGCGCCGCCAATAAACAGGATCGGCAGGATACCGAAGCGCACGATCAGCAGGCCGCCAAAGCCTGCACCAATGAGGGTCATGACCAAGCCGAAGAGCTTACTGACGCTGGCAATTTGGTCCTTGGTAAAGCCCTGGTCGATGTAGAACACGTTGGCCATCACACCCATTACGGTGTCGGACATGCGGTAGGTGGCAATCAACCCGAGCAGCAGGAACGCTTGCCAGCGGTAACGCAGGATAAAGTCGTTGACCGGTGTCAGCACTGGCGCCAGGCCACGGCGCCCCATGGACGACAGGCACAGGGCGCTGAGAATGGTGTAAAGCAGGGCGCGCAGGAAGGCGCGGTCTTCCAATAGCAGGTCAAGCATGCTGGCTTCGCCGTTGATCACGCTGGCGAAGTCGGTGTTGTAGAACTGGGTAAACATCGCCGGTACCGATACCAGCAACACAATCAGTACCAGTACCGAGGCGATCTGGTGACTAAAGCCATAACGCGCAGCGGCCAGTTGCGTGCGCAGTGGCACATCCGGCTCGCGCATCCACAGGCTGGTCAGCAGGCCAGGCAACATCAGCAGGGCAAACAGCAGGTAGGTGCCGGCCCATGCACCGTGCTGATAGAGCAGTGCGGTGGAGCCAAAGCCTTCGGCGAAATACAGTGCGCCGGCGGTGGCCAGCAGGGCGGCGACGCGGTAGCCGGCCATATAGCTGGCGGCCAGCGCGGCCTGGCGGGTGTCGTCGACGATTTCCAGGCGGTAGGCATCAACGGCGATGTCCTGAGTGGCCGACGCAAAGGCCACCAGCACCGCGAGGGAAATCAGCCAGGTCAGGTGCGTCTGCGGATCGCACAGGGCCATGCCAGCGAGGCCGATGGCGATCAGGATCTGTGATAGCACCAACCAGGAGCGTCGGCGGCCCAGTTTGCCCAGCAGCGGCAGGCGCCACTGATCAAGCAGCGGAGACCAGACCCATTTGAAGGCATATGCCAGGCCGATCAGGCTGGCAAAACCAATGGTGTCGCGTGCCACGCCGGCTTCGCGCAGCCAGACAGACAGGGTGGAGAACACCAGCATATAAGGCAGGCCAGCGGCGAACCCTAGAAGCAGCAGCACCAAGGTTGAGGGGCTGGAGTAGGCAGCAATGGCATCACGCCAGCTTTTACGGGGCATTGAAGGGGTATCAGCCTGAGATTGACCTAATAAAGGGCGCACTCTACCCGCTGTGCTCCATTGGGCGCCAGCCATAGCGCGGCATATCCACCCGATCGTTATGGATTTGCACGCCTTCCTCACGTAAACGACTGCGTTGTTCTGTGCCGGAGAGGCTGCCAGCCGGCAAGCTGAGGCGGCCACCGGCAGCAATTACCCGGTGCCAGGGCAGGGTGCTGCCGTCCGGTAGCTGGCTGAGGGTGCGCCCGACCCAGCGCGCGGCGCGACCCAGGCCTGCGTATGAAGCCAGTTGCCCGTAACTCACCACGCAGCCGGGTGGAATCTGCGCCAGCACCGCATAAAGTGCCGTGCGACGCTCGAGCTGGCTTGCTGTTGGCTGGCCTGGCGCGGCATGCTTCGGCACCTGTTCTGGCTCGTTATCCGGCTTTCCCATCATGCTTATACGTACTCTGTTGTGCTTTCTGGTTCTTGCTCTGACCACACCTGTGTGGGCGGACACGGTGTGGTTGAACAATGGTGACCGTCTGAGCGGTGAGATAGTTCTGCTCGATGGCGGCAAACTGGCCCTGAAAACCAAGTACGCCGGCCAGGTGCTGATTGCCTGGAAGGATATCGACACCCTGCGCTCGGAGAAACCCTTGCTGATGCGCCGCCAGGGGCTCGATAGCGAGCACAGCAACCAGCTGGAAGCAGCCGGCAAGGGCATGGTGCGGGTGGTCAGCGACAACACGCAAACCGTGCCGCTTTCCAGCATCAAGCGTCTGATCCCACCGCGCCCGGTACTGCAGGACCGCTTCTGGGAGGGCAATCTGGACGCCAAACTCGATATGAAGCGCGACGACAACGACACCGACGAGTGGAAGCTCAAAAGCAATACGCGTGTGGAGCACGGCCGTTGGCGTCACGTGTTGGGCGGTGAGCTGGAGCGCAAGATTAAGAATGACGCGAAAACCGCTGACAACTGGCAGCTGGAGTACGACCTCGACCGCTTTATCACGGATCACTGGTTCTGGCGGGTGGGGGCAGAGCAGGACGAGGATGAGTTTGCCTTTTTTACTCGCCAGCGTTCGCTGGGCACCGGACCGGGTTATCGCTTCTGGGATAACGAGCTGGGCCGGCTGGATGTGATCGGCCAGTTCAATCGCCTGCAATTGGAGGCCAGTGATGCTGAGCGGTCGTTCAATACCTACTCGCTTGCCTTGGATTACAAGCGTCTGCTGTGGGGTACCCGTCTGGAGTTTTACAGCACAGCCGAGCTGCAATTGCCTGCGATAGAAGAGATTGACTACGTTCTCGACAGTGAAATAGGCCTGCGCTACCGGCTGACAGATTGGGCGCGCCTATCGCTGCTGTATGAGCTGGATCAGGCGCGTGCGCTCGGGCAAACCAGCAGTGAGCGTCGCTATCTGTTGGGTGTGGGGGTCGGCTGGTAGGTCACGCAATGATGAACTCGCGGTGATTCTGTCGGTCAGTGCTTGCTCTGGCGTCGTGCTTACGGATAATGCGCGACCTTCCGCGAACCCGAAGTAGACAATTCATCCCTATGTTTTCCAGAACCCTGCTGTGCCTGGCCCTTTCTGTGGCTGCTACCTCCGCGTTGGCGGATACCGTCTGGCTGAAGAACGGCGACCGCCTGACCGGCAAGATCAAGTTTTACGACGGTGGCAAGCTGTTGCTGGCGACCGACTACGGCGGTGCGATTGCCCTCGACTGGAGCAAGATCGCCACCCTGGAAAGCGATCAGGAACTGCTGATCAAGGAAAATGCCATCGCTGGTGAGCGCGCCAAGTCCCTGCAGCCGGCCGAGCCGGGCAAGGTGATCCTGGCCAATGGCGATGCGCCCAAGACTATCGAGCTCGCCAGCATCAAGCAGATCCTCAAACCCAAGCCATTGGTCGAGGATTTGGTCTGGAAGGGCAATATCGATGCGGCGCTGGACTACAAACGTGCCGAGCGCGACACCGACGACTACGACGTCAGCTTCAAGACCCAGGCTCGCCATGGCCTCTGGCGCCACAACGCGCAAGCCGACTACAACCGAGAGTTCCAGGACGACGTGGTCACCACCGATAACTGGAGCGCCGAATACGCCCTCGACCGCTTCCTGACCGAGAAGTGGTTCTGGCAGGGTCGCTTCGAGTACAAACGCGACATGGTCGAAGAGCTTGAGCGTCAGCGCACCGTGGGTACCGGTCCGGGTTACCAGTTCTGGGATAACGAGCTGGGCGCCTTCTCGGTGGCCGGCCTGCTTAACCGCACAGACTACGAGTACAGCAATGGCGAGAGCGACAACTTCTACGCCGCGAGCCTGAAGTGGGATTACAACCGCTACCTGGTCGGCAAGAGCGTCGAACTGTTCAGCGATGGCGAGGTGGGCAAGCCACTGGCCAACGCCGCTGACTACACCCTGGATGCCGCCGTGGGCCTGCGTTACAAGCTGACCGATTGGGCTTCGCTGAATATGAAGGCTGAGAAGGACCTGGTCAGCGGTGCAGAAGGCGAGCTGGATGAAACCCGTTATAGCCTAGGTTTTGGTGTGGGTTGGTAAGTATTTGGCCGTCGATCTGCTGCGCGTCGGCCCTGCTGCGTTAAAAACAGGCTCGGGATGCCGCTTACGGCTAACGCGCTTTAGCGCGGCCCGAAGGGCAAGTGAAACGAGTAATGCTCATGTACAACAGTACACTCCGCTTCCTCGCCTGTTTTGCCTTGCAGGTCTCTAGCTCGCTAGATCTTGAAAAATTAAAAGCAAAAAAGCCCCGCATTGCGGGGCTTTTTGTTTGCAGCGTGTCGATCTAGCCGATCAGAGACGCAGGCCGCCATCCAGCTCCAGGATCCGACCGGTGTAGTAGTCATTTTCCAGGATATAGGCCACCGAGTGAGCGATCTCGGCCGGTTTGCCCATGCGGCGCAGTGGGATGACCGACGTCATGCGCTCCAGCGCTTCCGGTTTCATGCTGGCAACCATTTCGGTTTCGATAAAGCCCGGTGCTACGCCCGCGACACGGATGCCGTAACGCGCCAGCTCTTTGGCCCAGACCACGGTGTCGGCCGCTACACCGGCTTTGGCAGCCGAGTAGTTAGCCTGGCCGATGTTGCCGGCACGGGAAATGGAGGAGATGTTGATGATCGCGCCTTCGTTCTTCAGCTCGATCATCTTCGCCGCCACTTCACGGGTGCAGAGGAACACACCTGTGAGGTTCACGTCGATAACCGACTGCCACTGCGCCAGGCTCAGTTTGGTGATTTCGCCATCCTTGACCTTGATGGTCAGGCCGTCACGCAGGATGCCGGCGTTGTTGACCAGGCCATTGAGTGCGCCGAAGTCTTCAGCGATCTGTGCCACGGTCTGAGTCACTTGCTCTTCATTGGCAACGTTGCACAGGTAAGCGCGCGCTTCTACGCCCAGCGCCTTGCAAGCCGCCACGGCTTCGTCGAGTTTTTCCTGGTTCAGGTCGACCAGCGCCAGTTTGGCGCCTTTTTCTGCCAGGTACTCAGCCATCGCGCGGCCCAGGCCCTGACAGCCGCCGGTGATGACGATAACTTTATCTTTGAGTTGCATCGCGAGTCCCCTCAAATGGTGTTGTGTGACCTTGCCGGCGGTTAATCTAGGCGCCTCCCGTTCTGTGACGGAATCTATGCAAGGAGTCATAAGGTGAGCGTGAAAGCCGGCAAGCATGCCCGAGAATTGCTGCTCAAGGAATACCGGGGCGTGCTCAGCACCCATTCCAAAGCCATGCCGGGTTTCCCTTTCGGATCAGTGGTGCCCTATTGCCTGGATGCTGACGGTTATCCGCTGATGCTGATCAGTCGCATCGCCCAGCACACCCACAACCTCAAGCAGGATGGTAAATGCTCGCTGCTGGTGGGCGAGCGTGGGGCTGAAGATGTGCAGGCTGTCGGTCGTCTTACGCTGCTCGCCGAGGCGCGGCAATTAGATGACGAGGCGCAGATTGTTGCGGCTGCGCAGCGCTATTACCGCTATTTCCCGGAGTCGCGTGGCTACCATCAGGCCCATGATTTCGATTTTTGGCGCCTGGAGCCCGTGCGCTGGCGCTACATCGGCGGGTTTGGTGCGATTCACTGGCTGGATGAGGTGGCCCAGGCCAACCCCTTTGCCGGCGACAGCGAAATCAGCATGGTTGAGCACATGAACAGCGACCATGCCAAGGCTATCGCTCATTATGTCGAGCTGGCAGGTTTACCCCAGCATGCGCCGGCTGAGCTGGTTGGGGTCGACAGTGAGGGCTTTCACCTGCGGATCGGTCAGGGGCTTTATTGGCTGGCCTTTCCAACATCCTGTAACAGTCCGCTGGAGGTGCGCCAGGCCTTGGTGGCACTGGCCCGCGCCGAAGTCTGGCCGACCGACGGTCAGGCTTCAGCTTGAATTCAGCTCAACACCCCATACTTCAGTCC
The DNA here is from genome assembly GCF_902506525.1 of Pseudomonas sp. 9AZ. Classification (NCBI taxonomy): domain Bacteria; kingdom Pseudomonadati; phylum Pseudomonadota; class Gammaproteobacteria; order Pseudomonadales; family Pseudomonadaceae; genus Pseudomonas; species Pseudomonas sp. 9AZ. Next base: position 953,566 of record NZ_LR733840.1, on the reverse strand, counting down.
CATAGGAAGCTGATCTTCCGTTAAGGATCCTTTGATGCGTGCGTTTCTGTTTCTGTTTCTGCTGTTCCCGTTCATTGAATTGGCCCTGCTGATTCAGGTGGGCAGTGCCATCGGTGTCTTACCGACCTTGTTGCTGGTGATTGGTACCGGCATCCTCGGCGCCATTCTGCTGCGCGTTGCAGGGGTGGCCACCGCGTGGCGTGCACGCGAGAAACTGGCCAGAGGTGAGTTACCCGAGCAGGAAATGCTCGAAGGCCTGCTGATCGCCGTCGGTGGTGGTCTGCTGTTGCTGCCTGGCTTTATCAGCGACATCTTCGGCGTGCTCTGCCTGATTCCCTTCACCCGCCGCTTGCTGGTCAACAAGGTGCGTCTGCGCGCCGCCGAACAAGCCATGCGTCAGCGCGCCTTTTTTGACGACCAGGCCGCACGCTCCGGGCAAGTTCGTCCCAATGTGCTGGAAGGCGAATTTGAGCGCCGCGACTGATTTTCGGCTCATAAGAAAAGCCTGTAGATCGTAAAAATTTCACCCTCAGCCCTTGAAATCCCCTTGTGCGCCCTTATGTAGCGGTCACCGCAAGGTTTTCTGTCGTCAGACAGATTCAGACTTCAGCGCTGCGCCTGGCGTAGCGCTACCGGCCTCGCCGGACTTTGCTAACCCGCCGGTGATTGCACCGGCCGCTGTAAACCACCTATTGGGAGAGATCGACAATGAAGCTTCGTCCTCTGCATGACCGCGTCGTAATTCGTCGCAGCGAAGAAGAAAAGAAAACCGCAGGCGGCATCGTGCTGCCAGGTTCCGCTGCCGAGAAAGCCAACAGCGGTGAAATCCTCGCTGTCGGTACTGGTCGCGTGCTGGACAACGGTGAAGTGCGTGCCCTGGCCGTTAAAGTCGGCGACAAAGTGGTGTTTGGCCCTTACTCCGGCAGCAACACCATCAAAGTTGACGGCGAAGACCTGCTGGTAATGAGCGAGAGCGAAATTCTCGCTGTCGTTGAAGGTTGATTTCAGCGCTCCGTCGCTACGAATTCCGCTCTATTTGAACGAATCAAGGAATAACCATCATGGCTGCTAAAGAAGTTAAATTCGGCGATTCCGCCCGCAAGAAAATGCTCGTCGGCGTTAATGTTCTGGCTGACGCAGTAAAAGCCACCCTCGGCCCGAAAGGCCGTAACGTGATCATCGAGAAGAGCTACGGCGCTCCGACCATCACCAAGGACGGCGTTTCCGTTGCCAAAGAAATCGAGCTGAAAGATCGCTTCGAAAACATGGGCGCGCAACTGGTTAAAGACGTTGCTTCCCGTGCCAACGATGACGCGGGCGACGGCACCACCACTGCTACCGTTCTGGCTCAAGCCATCGTCAACGAAGGCCTGAAAGCCGTCGCTGCCGGCATGAATCCAATGGATCTCAAGCGAGGCATCGACAAGGCGACCATCGCCATCGTTGCTGAGCTGAAGAAGCTGTCCAAGCCTTGCGCTGACACCAAAGCCATCGCTCAGGTAGGTTCGATCTCCGCCAACTCCGACACTTCCATCGGCGAAATCATTGCTGAAGCCATGGAAAAAGTCGGTAAAGAAGGCGTGATCACCGTTGAAGAAGGCTCGGGCCTGGAAAACGAACTGTCGGTTGTTGAAGGCATGCAGTTCGACCGTGGTTACCTGTCCCCGTACTTCATCAACAAGCCAGACACCATGGTGGCTGAGCTCGACGGCCCGCTGATCCTGCTGGTCGACAAGAAGGTTTCGAACATCCGTGAGCTGCTGCCAGTTCTGGAAGCTGTGGCCAAGTCCGGCCGTCCGCTGCTGATCGTGGCCGAAGACGTTGAAGGCGAAGCCCTGGCGACTCTGGTTGTGAACAACATGCGCGGTATCGTTAAAGTTGCTGCCGTTAAGGCACCAGGCTTTGGCGATCGTCGTAAGGCCATGCTGCAGGACATCGCTGTGCTGACTGGCGGTACCGTAATCTCCGAAGAGATCGGTCTGAGCCTGGAAAGCGCCACCCTGGAGCATCTGGGTAACGCTAAGCGCGTGATCCTGAGCAAAGAAAACACCACCATCATCGACGGCGCTGGCGTTCAGACTGATATCGAGTCTCGCGTACTGCAGATCCGTAAGCAGATCGAAGACACCTCGTCCGACTACGATAAAGAGAAGCTGCAAGAGCGTCTGGCCAAGTTGGCTGGCGGTGTTGCGGTGATCAAAGTCGGTGCAGGCACCGAAGTTGAAATGAAAGAGAAGAAAGCCCGCGTTGACGACGCCCTGCACGCGACCCGCGCAGCCGTTGAAGAAGGCGTGGTACCTGGCGGTGGCGTGGCTCTGGTTCGCGCTCTGCAGGCCATCAGCGAGCTGAAAGGCGACAACGCCGATCAGGACGTGGGTATCGCTCTGCTGCGTCGTGCTGTTGAAGCGCCGCTGCGTCAGATCGTTTCCAACGCCGGCGGCGAACCGAGCGTTGTGGTCGACAAGGTTAAGCAGGGTTCGGGTAACTTCGGCTTCAACGCCGCGACCGACACCTACGGCGACATGATCGAGATGGGTATTCTCGATCCGGCCAAGGTCACCCGTTCGGCGCTGCAAGCTGCAGCTTCGATCGGCAGCCTGATGATCACCACCGAAGCGATGATCGCTGAAGTGGTAGAAGACAAGCCGGCCGCTGGCGGTATGCCAGACATGGGTGGCATGGGTGGCATGGGCGGCATGATGTAAGCCAGCCCGGCTCCCGCAGGCCATCGCCAGATGGCCTGCATGCAGTAAAGAAAACCCCGTGCCTGTCACGGGGTTTTCATTTTTCTCGGCTATAACAGTCCCTCGCGGCAAAGCGGTACGCCAATTGCTTTGTGTGATGCGCGCTCCCGGACTGGAGCCTGTCAATCTGCGCTGTGCTGCTGCTACGCATGGTCGCTCCGTGTTTTGACCTCACCTGGATGTGCTCTACCACGCCGTTTTCAATGGATGGTTGGAGATTGTGCCGGTTACGGTTTTGCCTGCGATTGTTTTAAAACCACAGGTTCTATTGCGCACCACGCTGATGCAATTGGGCAATTAAGTGACTGTGAGGGTGTTACCGCCAGGTGCGGTGATGCGATCCCCATCCTTGGTTTGCTCAACGATTGAACCAACGGTGCGAATCTGGCTCGAAGCCTGGCCTGCTGAATGGCTGCGTGTGGATCAGGATGATCAGAATGGCATTGCCGGCAGCGTCCGGCAGTAACGACCACTTGTCGCCCGATACGGCGCGGTGGTTAACAGTGATCTAGGGTCTACAAACAGCGTTTGGCAGCGCTATCAAGAGGTTGCAGTGATGAAGCTAGAAATCGCACGAGGTTTGTTCCTGGTGACTGCGCTCAGCGTGGCCTCGCTCGCGGCGGCGGCTTGGCAGGAAGCCAGTCCCCAGGTCATCACACTCAACGAGCGCGGCTACTGCCCGTTGCCGCCCCAGGCGCGAACGGCCGAGGTGCTAAAACCGGACCAGGACCTGCTGCTGTTTATGTTCAGCCTGTCCCAAGGCGCCCGTTCGCAAGGTTGATCCTGCTGACCAAGCAATTCGACAGATAGAAAAAAGCCCTGCACTGCAGGGCTTTTTTGTTAGTGGGCCTTGGCCGTTGTCGGTGGCGCATCGGGCTGCGCCAGCAGGCTGTACACGCAGGGCAGCACAAACAGGGTGAACAACGTGCCAATCGACATGCCGGTGGCGATCACCAGGCCGATGTCGAAGCGGCTGACTGCACCAGCACCGGTTGCCAGGATCAGTGGCACCATGCCGAAGACCATCGCGGCCGTTGTCATCAGCACCGGACGCAGGCGAATCGCTGCGGCCTCTTCGACCGCCTCACGTCGCGACAAGCCCTTCTCACGGCGTAGCTGGTTGGCGAACTCGACAATCAGGATGCCGTGCTTGGTGATCAGACCGATCAGCGTGACCAGGCCCACCTGGGTGTAGATGTTCATGCTCGACAGGCCCAGGAACAGCGGAATCAGCGCGCCACAGATCGACAACGGCACCGTGACCATGATCACCAGCGGGTCGCGGAAACTCTCGAATTGTGCCGCCAGCACCAGGAAGATCAGCGCCAGGGCTAGGCCGAAGGTGATGTACAGCGCGTTGCCTTCCTGCACCAGCTGGCGCGACGCACCGGCGAAGTCGTAGGCATAACCGGCTGGGGCTTCCTCCAGCATGATCTGCGTTACCGTCTCGACGGCTTCACCCATGCTGACGATGGGTACGCCCTGGATGATCGCCGAGTTGAGCTGCTGGAACTGGTTGAGCTGGGTCGGCCGCGCACGGTCGCTGACCTTGACCAGTGTCGACAGGGCCAACATTGCGCCGCTTTCGCTCTTCACGTAGTAGCTGCCGAGCCACTCCGGGTTGTCGCGGTAGGCGCGTTCGACCTGAGCAATAACCTTGTAGCTGCGGCCGTCGATGGTGAACCGATTGATCTCGCCTTCACCGAGCAGGCTGGCCAGGGTCAGGCCGAGGTCTTCCATGGACACGCCCATCTGCGCAGCTTTTTCGCGGTCGATTTCCACCACCACTTCCGGCTTGTCGAAGGCCAAGTCGACGTCGAGGAAGGCGAACTTGCCGGACTCCACGGCGCGTTGCTTGACCCGTTCGGTCACTTGCAGCAGCGACTGGTAGTCGTTGGGTGTGTTGATCACGAACTGGAACGGTAGGCCCTCACCCGTACCCGGCAAGGACGGCAAGTTGAAACCGAAGATCTGCAGGCCGGCGATCTGCGACAGGCGACCTTGCACCTCCGGGAGAATCTCCATCTGAGTGCGTTCGCGCTCGTTCCACGGCGTCATCAGGAAGCCGCCAATACCCGACTGCACACCGTTGAAGCCGTTGATCTGGAACGAGGAGTAGTACTCCGGGAACTCCTTGAAGATGCTCACGAACTCGTCGGTGTACTTGTTCAGGTACTCCAGGTTGGTCGGTTGCGGTGCGTTGGCAATCATGAAAATGATGCCCTGATCTTCTTCCGGGGCCAGCTCGCTCTTGGTGAACTTGAGCAGTACCGGAATCAGGCACATGACGATTACCGCGAATACCAGCACCACCGGACGGGTATCCAGGGTGCCATGCAACGCCCGCTGGTAGCGTTTCTTGAGTGCGTCGAAAATCTGGTCGAGCTTGTGCGCCAGGCCCGACGGATTCTCCTCATGGCGCAGCAGCTTGGCGCACATCATCGGTGACAGGGTCAGGGCCACGATGCCGGAGATGATCACCGCGCCGGCCAGGGTCAGGGCAAACTCTTTAAATAGCGCGCCCGTGAGGCCCTCGAGGAAGCCGATAGGCGCGTATACCGCCGCCAGGGTGATGGTCATCGACACCACCGGCACGGCGATCTCGCGGGCGCCTTCAATGGCCGCATCGAACGGCGTTTTGCCTTCTTCGATATGTCGGTGAATGTTCTCCACCACGACGATGGCGTCGTCCACCACCAGGCCGATGGCCAGCACCATGGCCAGCAGGGTCAGCAAGTTGATCGAGTAGCCCATCAGCTGCATGAAGAACATCACGCCGATCATCGACAGCGGGATGGTGATCACCGGGATCAGTACCGAGCGGAACGCACCGAGGAACAGGAACACCACCACGATGACGATCAGCACCGCTTCGCCAAGGGTCTTCACCACTTCGTCGATGGAGGCCTGGATAAACAGCGTGGCGTCATAGGCGATGGAGACTTTCAGGTTGGGCGGCAGCTGCGCTTCGAGGTCCGGCATGACCTTGCGCACTTCCTTAATCACGTCCAGCGGGTTGGCCCCCGGCGTGCCCTTGATGGCGATGTACACCGATGGCGTACCGTCGAAGGAACTGATCGCGTCGTAGCTTTCCGCGCCCATTTCCACCCGCGCCACATCGCGGATCAGCACGCGGCTGTCCCCAACAGTTTTCAGCGGGATGGCGGCAAAGGCCTCGGCCGATTTCAGGTCGGTTTCGGCGTTGATGCTGGTGACCACGTACTCGCCCTTCACTTCACCGGCTGCGGCGAGGAAGTTGTATTTGCGCACCGCGTCATTCACGTCGCCTGCGGTCACGCCGTAGGCGGCCATTTTCACCGGGTCGAGCCACAGGCGCATGGCAAACACCTGGTTGCCGAGAATCTCAGCTTCGGCCATGCCAGGCAGGGTGGCCAGCTTGGGCTGGATGACTCGCGACAGGTAATCGGTGATCTGCGGGTTGCTCAGTTCCTGGCTGTAGAAGCTGATGTACATCAGCGCCGTGGAGTCCGCGGCTTCCTTGCTCAGCACCGGGTCTTCGGCGTCCTGCGGCAGTTGGTTCTTCACCTCGTTGGCTTTTGCCAGCAGTTCGGTGAACAAACGGTCGCTGTTGGCACCGATGCGCGCATAGATCGAGATGATCGACACGTTCTGCCGGCTAACCGAAGTCATGTAGTCGATGCCGTCGGCGCTCGCCAGGCTCTGCTGCAGCGGCTGGGTGATATAGCCCTGGATGGTCTCGGCATTGGCCCCGGGGTAAGCCGTGGTCACCGTGATCAGGGCGTTTTCCATCTGCGGGTACTGGCGGATGGTCAGTTTGCTGAATGCCTGGAAGCCAAGCAGGATGATCAACAGACTGACCACGGTCGCCAATACCGGGCGACGGATAAAGGGATCAGTAAAAGCCATAAATAAGTTCCTGTGTGCCGTGCTCGATTACTCGGCGCTCGGCTTGGCCTCGACAAGGGCATTGGCGATGCTGACGTGGGCGCCGTTATCCAGCTTCAGCTGACCGGCAGACACCACCTGCTCACCGGCCTGCAGGCCTTTGAGAATCACCACCTGGCCTTCGCGGCGCTCGCCGGTTTCGACGAAGCGGCGTTCGACCTCCAGTTCGGCCTGGCCTTTGTCGTCTTTGACCACCTGGCCGTCTTCCCCTTTCTTCTCGCCGATCACGTACACCGAGTTGCCGTAGAGGGTGTAGGTGATGGCCGTTTCCGGAATGACGATCTGTGCCTGTTCGCCGGGTAGCAGCACTTCCAGGTTGGCAAACATGCCGGGCAGCAGCTTGCTCTCCGGGTTGGCCAGCATGGCGCGCACCTGCACGTTACGGGTGGTGTCTTCGACTTTGGGGTTGATTGCGGCAATCTCGCCTTCGAATACTTCGTCCGGGTACGCCGCTACGCTGAAACGCACGCGCTCACCGATTGCCAGCTTGGGCACCGCCTGCTCGGGCAGGAAGAAGTCGACGTACAACTTGCTCAGGTCTTGCAGGGTAGCGATGGTCGTGCCCGAGGCGAGGTAGTCGCCGACATCCACCTGGCGAATACCGATGGTCCCGGCGAACGGCGCAAGGATGCGTTTTTTCGCCAGTTGTGCCTGCAGCTGGGCCACGCTGGCGTTGGCTTTCTGCAGGCTGGCGGAGAGGCGGTCGAACTCGCTTTTCGAGATGCTCTGACGGCTGACCAGGCTGCGGCCGCGCTCATATTCCACGCGGGCCAGACCCAGTTCGGCCTGAGCGGTGGCCAGGCTGGCCTGCTCGACATCGCTGTCCATCTGGATCAGGGGTTGTTGCAGGCTGACCTGCTCACCGGAGCGGAACAGCACTTGCTGCACCGTGCCACCGACTTCCACAGTCAGGTCAACGCCCTGAAAAGCCTTGAGCGTGCCGATAGCGGGCAGACGACCCTGCCATGGACGTTCTTCTGCTGTCGCGGCGTCGACGCTGATGGCCGGCTGCGGTGCGGAGAACATCTGCACTTGTTGGTAGATGGAGAAGCCTTTGTAGGCGGCGAGGGCGAGTACCACGACGAGTACTGCGCCGAGCATAAAGAGCATACGGCGGAGCAACATATTCCGGATCCTTGGCGAGGCGGATAGAGGCCTGGGAATAGGCAAGACGGGCACATTAGACCTCGCGCAGGGGCCTGTCAAAGATTCGCATTTGCAAAACATTGTTGTGCAAAAGTTGCCTCAAGGTTCAAGGCGATATTAAGCAAAATGCCAGCATCGGCTGACATTTTGTTGTACGCAGGTCGGGTGTCAGGCACTCAAGCGTTGGGTGACTTCATTCAGTTGCCCGGAGAGGACGTGCAGGTTTTGCCCGGCGCTTTCGGTGCGTTGCACGTTTTCCTGGTTGGCAGTGGCAATTGCGGTGATCTCGGTCAGGTTGCGTGAAATGTCTTCGGCTACCGAGGTCTGTTCTTCGGCGGCAGTGGCGATTTGCCTGTTCATGTCGCGAATGGCTTCCACCGCACTGGTGATCAACTGCAGCGTGGCGCCGGCCTGGGTCACCTGGGTTACACCTTCCTCGCTGCGGTTCTGACCACTTTCAATGGCGCGCACGGCATTCACCGCCCCAGTCTGCACAGTGTCGATGATCTGGTGGATTTCTGCGGTCGACTCGGCGGTGCGCTGGGCCAGGGTGCGTACTTCATCCGCCACCACGGCAAAGCCGCGGCCCTGTTCGCCGGCACGCGCCGCTTCGATGGCGGCGTTAAGCGCGAGCAGGTTGGTCTGCTCGGCGATGCCGCGAATCACTTCCAGCACTTTGCCGATGCGCCCGCTGTCGGCTTCCAGGCGACGAATCACCTCCGAAGTGTTGCTGATCTCACCGCGAATGTCGGTGATGGTCTTGATGGTGGCCTGCATCACTGTTTCGCCCTGGCGTGCGGCGCTGTCAGCGGCATCGGCGGCGCCGGCGGCTTCGGCGGCATGACGCGCGACTTCCTGGGCCGTGGCGGACATTTCATGCATGGCGGTGGCGACCTGGTCGGTGCGCGAAAACTGTTCACGCGTGCCCTGGGCCATCAGCGTGGCGATGGAGTTGAGTTCGCCGCTGGCAATGTCTAGGTCAGCCGTGCTGCGCTTCAGGCGGGTGAAGGTGTCCGAGAGGAAGTCGCGCAGAATGTTCGCAGCAATGGCCAGCTTGCCCAGCTCATCCTGACGGGTCGCGTCGACATGCTGGCCAAAGTTACCGTGGCTGAGTTGGGCAATGTGCTCGATCAGCTCGCGGATCGGGTTGATCAGGTTGCGGTTGACCAGCCACAGGCTGAACAGCGCGATCACCACAGTGGCCCCCAGCATCAGCAGTGTGCCAAAGGTGATGGTGCGCTCGGCCGAGGCATTGATCAGGCCGGCTTGCTCCAGGCTCTGCTTATGCAGCTCGCTGGACAGGGCTTCCATCTGTTGGGCGGTATTGCGGTCAATGCCTGACACCGCCTTGTCACCCACCGCAGCGTCGCCGCCGGCCGCGACAAAGGCATCACGCCCTTTGCGGTAGTTGGCGCCGAGCGTCTGGTGCTCGCTGCGCAGAGCGTCAACCTTGCTCTTCAGCGCGCGATCGTTGTTGGCCAATTCACTCAATTGGCCCAGTAAGTCCTGAACCTTGCGCTCCTGCGCTTCAAACTGGCCCCAGTATTTGTCCAGTTGCGCCTTGTCGCTGCCGCGCAGCAGAACGTTTTTCCATTCCTGTACCTGGGTCTTGAAGTTCAGGTTGGTCGAGTCGATCAGGGACGACGCTTCAAGTGGGCCCTCAAGTAGGCTGCGGTAGGCCTGCATGCCATTGGACAGAAAGCTGAAGCAGGCCAGTGCCGTGACCAGAATCAGCGCCAGACTGCCGCCAAGTAAGGCGAGAATCTGCGCGCGCAAGGATTTTTGCAGAAACATGGGTGATACCCCTGAGTGTGGAAGGCGGGATGCCAGTGACGCTGAGCGCGTCCAAACTGCGAAGATCCCTATCGACTGGTACCAGCTGGGCCGGATTGCCGGAAGCAGCAGCTAGTCAGGAGTATAGATCGGCTCTGCGGCAGCGTTCTTTAGCGTGCCGCAGGCGTATTACAGGTTTAGCTGTACGGTGTTAAACCAGGCGCAAGTGGTTGTCCCACAGGCCGGCCGGCAGGTGCAGTGGGGTGCTGCTGATTTGGGGATTGCGGCAGTCGTACAGGCGACAGCGCCCGACGCCGCTGCTGACCACAAAGCCATTCGCCACGGCGCCAACACCGGCGCAATCAGCCAGCGGCGCGTCCAGGCGCAGCGCGGCGCTGTCAAGGTCCCAGATAAATACCCGGTTGCCGCGCGGGGCGGTCAATGCCAGCAGGCGTAGCTCGCTGTGAATCGCCACGCTGGCGGTGTACTGGCTCATCAGCTGACGTTGTGCGTCGGCCACGGGGAAATGCTGGAAGGGCTGGTCAGGGCGTTTGATCGCCAACAGCGGCACCGCATCGCTGAGTTCGCCCATGTATTGCTGGCCGGTGACCAGTGTGCCGTCGTTGGCCACGGCCATATGACGCACGCTGTTCATCCGTTCCGGCAGTTGCTCCTTGCTGACCAGGCTGCCGTCGCGGCGCAGCAGCACCAGGCTGGACTCCATGGCGTTGAGGTTCATTTCCACCCGGCTGTCAGCCTCGGTGCGGATACCGCCGTTGGCCACCGCCAGGGTTTCACCGTCGGGCATCCAGAGCAGCTGGTGCGGACCGATGCCATGAGTCGACAGTTCGCTTACACGTTGCAATTGCTCGCCTTGCAAGCGGTAAACGCCCAGTACACCGCGACCGGGATCGGAGGTGTCGTTCTCGGTGGCGTACAGCCATTCGCCATCCTTGTGGAACACCGCGTGACCATAGAAATGGCGCTGTTCGGGTGAGTGAACGGTTTGCAGCAGACGACCGTCACGGGTGTCGATCAGGTAGCTTTGCGTGCTTGGACGGCGACCGACAAACAGCGCCATCGGCAGAAACGGGTGGCCGATGACATCGTGGCAGCGCTCGTTCACCTGAGTGGCAAATACCTGGCTGCCATCCAGTCGGTAGCCGACCGCGAAGTGCTTACCGGCGCTGTCGTTACGTGCCGACAGCAATAGCGGCTGCGCGCCGCTGTGCATCAGCGTCCAGCCACCGTAAGTACCGGCGGCCGCTGCCGTAGCGGCAACAGCAGCGATGCTCAGCCCTAGAAAGGCACGGCGATTGATCTGCATGACTCAGTCACCGTCGTGAGCGTTAAAGCCCAGCTGGATGCCCAGGGTCTTGGCCAGCTCGGATTCATGTAGACGATGCAGCACATTCAGGCTGTCATACAGGGCGTTGACCTCGGCGCGGCCGGCTTCGTCGCTAAGCAGCTCACCGAGCGGACGCTGGGCGGCAGCCAGGCGCTGGCGGGTGTCGCTGTAGGCGGCGTTGATGCGTTGTTTCAGTGCGTCGTGATCACTGCCGAGCAGCGCCTGGATGCCATCCTGTTCGGCGCCCAGCCAGATGCGTTCGGCGCTGGCCAGGCTGGCAGCGAGGTTGGTCAAACTGGCGTTACTGCGCCAGGCTTCAGCCTGATAGGGCTGCGGTTGGCCTTTGCTCTGGCGGCCGAGTGGCGTGCCGAGCTTCTTCTTAAGTCCGTCGATGGCGCTGACCTGGGTGCGCAGCAGTTCGGCCACCGCTTCCGGGGCTTCGGCGTAGCGCGCGTTGGGGAAATCCTTGAGCAGCGCGGCCATTCCGTCCTTAGCTTGCCACTGGCTTAGCACATCGGCGGCGAGGACTTGCTGGTGCTGACCGATGGCAACGATCAGCGGGCAGTAGCGGGCTTTCTGCTCGGCGACGTTCAGATCAATGGCCGGGTCGAACAGCAGGTATTCATAGGCGGTAAGGCCTTGCACCACGACGCTGGATTTATCCAGATCGGCTGGGGTCAGCTCGGGTTTGCTGTTGACCAACGCTTCAACCTGGCGCGCTACCAGGTTCTTCTTGTCCGGCCAGAACTGCACCTGCCAGGCGCGGTTGCCTTCTGCCAGCGGGCCGAAGGCCACCGGTTGCACGGCTGCCCAGGCACTTTGCGCGCTGGCAAAGGCCTGGCGGGCCTCGGCGAGATTCTGTTGGCCAGCGCAGAAGGCTTGGCCGCTGGCGGCCAACTGGCGGTCAGCTTCGCTCCAGGCGCTGTAGATCGGTAGCAATACGCCATCGGTGAGTGCGCGGCTGACCTGTTGCTGCGGGTCGCTGGGGCTGCAGGCGGTGAGCGTGATACTGAGCAGGGCGAGCGTGAGGGGTGAGCGGATCATCTGCGGCTCCTTACAACGAATTCAGAAAAGCCAACAGCGCGGTGCGCTCTTCGGCATTAAAAGTCATGACCTGCTGCTTGGCTGCCTCGGCCTCGCCGCCGTGCCAGAGAATGGCCTCAAGCAGGTTGCGGGCGCGGCCGTCATGCAGGAACTGGGTGTGGCCGTTGACAGTTTCGGTCAGGCCGATGCCCCAGAGTGGCGGGGTGCGCCATTCGCGGCCGCTGGCGAGAAACTCCGGGCGGTTGTCTGCCAAGCCTTCGCCCATGTCATGCAGCAGCAGGTCGCTGTAGGGGCGAATCAGCTGATTGGCCAACTCAGGCTCGGCAGCATCGGCAGCGGTGGTGAATTGCGGGGTGTGACAGCCCTGGCAACCGGCCTGGTAAAACAGGTTTTTGCCGGCCAGCACCTGCGGCGTATCGGCGCCGCGGCGTGCCGGCACGCCGAGGTTACGGGTGTAGAACAGCACGCTGGCAAGGATGTTATCGCTGACCTCTGGCTCGCCGCCATGGGGCGCGCTGCGGCAGTCGGTCTGCGCCATTGTGCAGTTGTCATGGGCCACCAGCGTGCTGGTAAGGCCCATGTCATTGGCAAAGGCTTCAGCATTCTGCTGATTGAGCGTGGGCTGGCCGGCCTTCCAGCCAAAGCGGCCGAGCACCGTGCGTTGTTGCTCACGGTCCCAGACCTGGTTGGCGCGCCCGGAAATGCCATCGCCATTGCTGTCTTCGGGGTCGGCATTGGCCAGAATGGCTGCTTCGGGAATGGCCTCCAGCAGACCCAGACCGATCATCGGCGGGGCGATGCGTGCGGAAAATAGCGTGTCGGGATGCAGGGCGCCGTAACCGAGCTGGCTGATTTCCAGATTGGGCTTGCGCAGCTCGACCTGGAGGCCGTCGGCAAAGCTGACCAGCTGCGTGCTGTAACTGACGCGTACCTTGCCTTCTGGTGCGACACCTGGATTAGCCATGTCCTGCAGTTGGCCGCCGTAGGTGGGTTCGGCGAGCACGCCGAGGCGCTGGATAATCTCGGCATGTTCGCTGCCGGCAGGAATCGACAGGCGTACCAACATTGACACTGAGCTGATCGCATCAGGCGCTGGCGGATGGCCGCGACCATCCTTGATATGGCAGTTCTGGCAGGCGTTGGTATTGAACAGCGGGCCGAGACCATCGCGCGCGGTAGTAGTGGCCGGTGCGGTGACCCAGGGATTGCGGAAGAAACTGTTGCCGACGCTGAAATCCAGGCGACGTGACGGCGACAGGTTGGCTGAAGGCAGGGAGAAGGCGTTCTGATCGGCCTTGCGCACGGTAGTGCTGCCCGCAGACAGGGCTTCGCCAGGCTCGGCTTGGGTGAACTGTGGGGTTTTATCGCAGGCGGCCAGGCTCAGGCCCAAGGCCAACAGCAGCGCAACGCGATGCGGCGCAAACATGAAAGGACATCCGCAGCAGAAAAACAGGCGGCTGATCTTAACAGTCTGATCAGTTTTAAATAAGACGGATTTGCATTATCGGTGGCGGTCAAAGGTCGCAGGCATTAAAAAGCCGCGGCTCCGGTTTAGGAGTCGCGGCTTTTTATGCACTACAAATTTTCGGACTTCGCGAGTTTTAGCTAGTCCATGTGCTTCTTAGAGCCTGTTCACGATCTCGCGAGCTAGAGACCTGCAAGGCAAAAACAGGCGAGGAAGCGGAGCGTACTGTTGTACATGAGCATTCCGAGCCTGTTTTTAACGCCGCAGGGCCGACGCGCAGCAGATCGTAAATAGGTGCTTAGAAGCTGTGGTCAGCGGTATCCGGATTGAGATCACTGATACCCAGCTTGCCAGCGGCCTGCTCGATTGCGCCGGTCTGTTTGACCAGCGCGGCGATTGCATCACGAACGATCTGCTGGCCTTCGGCGTTGTCGGCAGCGATCAGCTGATCGAAGTGCTTGCCGTTGCCCGCGCTGTCGACCAGAGCCTGCAGCTTGCCTTCGGTGGCTTCGAGGTCGGCTTTCAGAGTGCTGTCGGCGGCGGCGTCAACCTTGGCTACCAGCGACGACAGGCTTGGGCCGGTCAGGGTGGTGCCATCGACCTTCTTGTATTCGCCCAGGTAAACGTTGCGAATACCTTTGCCGTTGTAGAAGTGCGAGTTGTGGGTGTTGTCGCTGAAGCAGTCGTGCTCGTCTTCGGTGGAGTTGGCTTCCAGTGCGACCTTCATGCGCTCGCCTGCCAGCTCGCCGAGGGACAGGCTGCCCATGCCGAACAGCATCTTGCGCAGGCCGTTTTCAGCCGTGTCGGCTTCCAGCGTGGCGCGGTAGTTGTCGGTTTTGCCGGCTTGCCACTGCACAACCATGGCGTCGAGGTCGCTGACCAGCAGGTCGGCGGCGGCTTTGATAAAGGCGCGGCGACGCTCGTTGTTGCCGCCAGTGGCGCCTTCACCGACGACGAAATCGCTGGCTGGGCGCTCGCCGGCACCTGGGCCGCTGCCGTTCAGGTCTTGGCCCCAGAGCAGGAATTCGATGGCGTGGTAGCCGGTGGCGACGTTGGCTTCTGAGCCGCCCAGCTCATTCAGGCTGGCCAACAGTTCCGGGGTGATGGTGGTGACATCGAGCTTGTCTTCACCGACCTGCAGTTCGGTGTTGGCGATGATGTTGGCGCTGGCGCCTGGGTTGCCCAGGGCGTGCTGGTAGTCCTTGGCGACGTAGTCGATCAGGCCTTCGTCCAGCGGCCAGGCGTTCAGCTGGCCTTCCCAATCGTCGACCACGGCGTTGCCGAAGCGGAACACTTCAGTCTGCATGTAAGGCACACGGGCTGCCAGCCAGGCTTCGCGGGCAGCTTTCAGAGTGTCGTCATTCGGGTTGGCGAGCAGAGCATCGATGGCGCCTTGCAGGGTTTTGCCGGTGCTGGCGGCGTCGCTGAATACGGCCAGGGCCAGGTCGGCGTAGTGGCTGACCACCGCTTTGCTGGCGGCTTCATCGACTTGGCTGGTGGCGGCTGCCGGGGCGCTGGCGCTGCTGGCAGCAGGTGCGGCAGCTTGGGTGGCTGGCGCTTTGTCTTCACCGCAACCGGCGAGTGAGATGGCGATGGCGAGCAGGCTGGCAGAGGCCAGTGGCATACGGAGCATGGCGGAATCCTTTGCTGGTGAGAGTAAGCACCCACGTAAGCGGGTACAAAAACCGAAACATAATGCGAAAGATTTTCATTTTGCGCAAAGGGTCAATGCAGCTTTTTCACCGCGAGCTGTGTGCAAAGTCTGCGAACGGGCAATTCGATAGGGCTAAAATGCCAGCACAGCTGCCTTCAAGAACCATTCAGGAGTCCCGCATGAGCCTTACCAGTGTTGTCGTCATTGTGCTGTTGGCCCTGCTCGCGGCGTATGCCGTGATGCTCTACAACGCGCTGGTGCGTTTGAAGCATGGCGTCAGCAAGGCTTGGTCGAATATTGATGTGATGCTCAAGCAGCGCCACGAGGAATTGCCCAAGCTGGTGGAAACCTGCAAGCAGTACATGCAGCACGAACGCGGCACGCTGGAAGCGGTGATTGCCGCACGCCAGGCGGTTTCCAGCGCCCAGGCCAAGGGCGATATGAATGCCCTGGGCAAGGCCGAGACGGGCCTGCGTGCTGGTCTCGGTCAGCTGTTCGCCTTGGCGGAGAACTACCCGGAGCTGAAAGCCAATGAGAGCTTCCAGCATCTGCAGCAGCGCATCAGTGGTCTGGAAAACGGTATTGCTGACCGCCGCGAGTTGTACAACGAGGCGGTTAACCTGAACAACGTGCGCATCGAGCAGTTCCCCGACGTGATCGTCGCTCGCGCTTTCGTTTTCAAGGAGGCCGCGCTGCTGGAGTTCAGTGAGGGCGAAAAAGCCGACGTCGACCTCAAGTCGCTGTTTGGCTAAACCGTGGATATTCAAGGACAGCTTGTTGGGCTGGCCTGCAGCGTGGCGGTCAGCGCGGGCGGGGCGTGGTGGTTTTTGCGGCGTTTCTCCCAGGCGCGGCATCTGCTCGATACGCCGACATCGAAGATTCGTTCTGCGGCTCAGGGATATGTCGAATTCTATGGCGTACTGCATGACAGCACCGAGCCTCCACTGCTCGGTCCGCTGACCAATACGCCCTGCTTGTGGTGGCGTTACAAAATCGAGGAATACACCTCAAACGGCAAAAAGCGCAGTTGGCGCACCTTGGAAAGCGGCAGCAGCGAGGCGTTACTGAAACTCGACGACAGCACCGGCAGTTGCCTGATCGATCCGCGCGGCGCACAGGTGCGGCCGCTTACTCGTGAAGTGTGGAAAGGCAGCTTGCGTCATCCTCTGGGCGCGGCGAAAACCGGTTGGCGCGCGCTGTTCAGCAATGATGAGCGCTATCGCTATACCGAGGAGCGTTTGCATGCCGGCCAGCCGCTGTATGCCATTGGTGATTTTCGCAGCAGCGGTGGCGGCCGTCAGGGCCTGGATCTGCCGGCCGCTCAAGGCGCAGTAATTCGCGAGTGGAAGGGTGACTTCGGAAGCCTGCTGCAGCGCTTTGACAGTGACGGCAATGGCCAGCTGGATGAGCGTGAGTGGCAGCGCGTGCAGTTGGCTGCGAGCCTGGAGGCCGAAGACAGGCATCGTCGGCAAAGTACTAAGCCGGTGCAGCATCACCTGGCGAAACCGCGTGAGGCGCAGCCGTTTATTCTCTCCTGTGCTGGAGAGGATGAACTGGTGCGTCAGTTCTACTGGCAGGCGGCTGGTGGCGTCGTGCTGTGTCTGGCCGGCGCGCTGGCAGCGGCCTGGTTGCTGGGTATCAACAGCTTCTAGGTAAAAGCGCCGCGTATAAAAAAGCCCGCCTGTTGGCGGGCTTTTCGTAGGCGTCTGGCGTCAGAGAGTCGCGGGATTGGCGGCACTGTTAAGTCGCCGGGCCTGTTTCAAGTAGGTCGTCAGTTCGCGTGCCGGCAGCGGCTTGCTGTAGAGGTAACCCTGCCCCTCGTTACAGCCCTGGGCGATGATATAGGCCTCCTGCTCGACGGTTTCCACGCCCTCGGCGATGACCTGCATGCCGAGGCTCTTACCCAGCTGGATGATGGCGCGCACGATGGTGGCATCGTCTTCGTCTTCCAGCAGGTCCTGCACGAAGCTCTTGTCGATCTTGATCTTGTCCAGCGGCAAGCTCTTCAGGTAACTCAGTGAGGAGTAACCAGTACCAAAGTCATCGATGGCGATCAGTGCCCCGGAGCGACGCAGGCTGAGCAGGTGCTGTGCGGCGGTGTTGATGTCTTCCATCAGGCCGGTTTCGGTGACTTCCAGCTCCAAGCTGCGCAGCGGCAGGCGGTAGACCTGCATCAGATTGTTGACCACCCGTGGCAGCTCGGCGTGGTGCAGCTGCACGGTGGACAGGTTGACCGCCATGCGCAGTTCGGTGAAACCTTGGTCGTGCCATTCGCGCAGCTGGCGGCAGGTCTGGTCGAGAATCCATTCGCCAATCGGGATGATGGTGCCGTTCTGTTCGGCCAGCGGGATAAACAGATCTGGCGGCACGAAGCCATGTTGCGGATGCTGCCAACGCAGCAGCGCCTCGACACCGACCACGCTGTGGTCGCGGTAGTCGACCTGCGGTTGGTAAACCAGGTGCAGTTGGTTAAGCGCCAGGGCGTCACGCAGGTCTTTTTCTAGCTCGCGGCGGCGGCGCATTTCGCTGTCGACGCTGGCGATATAGAACTGGTAGCGGTTGCGCGACCGGCTCTTGGCCAGGGTCATGGTCTGTTCGGCTTTCTGCAGCAGCTTCTCGGTGCTATCGCCGTCTTCCGGGAACAGGGTGATGCCTATGGTGGCGCGCAGACGAACCTGCTGCTGATCGAGCATAAAGGGGTTGTCGAGGTCGTCGAGGACGCTCTGCGCCAACTCAGCCGCCTCGTAAGGCTGCTCGATATCAGCCTGTACCAGCGCGAACTGATCGCCTCCCAAACGGGCCAGGGCGCCGAGGCGGCCACTGTGACTGCGCAGGCGGTCGGACAGGGCCAGCAGCAGCTGATCGCCGGTCTGGTAGCTGAACTGTTCGTTGATGCCTTTGAAGTCATCTAGGCCTACGCACAGCACGGCCACGCGGCGCTGCAGGCGACCGGCGTCTCCCAGAATTTGGTCAAGCTGTTGTTGCAGCTGCTGGCGGTTGGGCAGACCAGTGAGGAAGTCATACTGGGCCATACGCAGCAGGCTATTTTCTGCTTCACGGCGCAGGTTGGTGTTGCGTTCGATGGAAGACAGCAGCTGGTTGGCGGTGTTAATCCAAAGCCCCAGTTCATTCTTCTCGTTGCCCTTGAGCATCGGTAGCTTGTGCTCGCTGGGGCGGTCCGGGTTGATATTGGTCAGGTGCTCGATGATCTTCGACAGCGGTTTGGTCAGCAGCCAGTGATAGACCAAATACAGCACCAGGCCCATGGCCAGCGCACGCAGCACGCCTGAGATAAAGATGATGACGGAGTTGGTAACAAAGCTTTCGCCGTAGGGCGCGGTGTCGAGGGTGATGCTGAGGTCGCCGTAATACTCGCTGTAGGGGCCGCGGCCGACCAGCTGGGTGGTGAAGTTCTGTTCTTTGCCGAGAATCGGGTCGGTGAGCCAGCGTGTGGGGATGTCGACCTGCTCTCGGGCTTTCTCCGCCAGCATCGGCTCGTTGGGGTGACCGATAGCCGCCATTCGCACGGATTCGTGCTGGAACAGGCCCTCAATCACCTGCATGCCCATTTCCCGGTCCAGGCTGTAGACCGCCTGCGTGGAGGGGTCACGGAACATGCCGAGAATACGGTGCGCGTCATTGGCGACTGCCTGACGTGTTTTGTAAACGTCGAAAACAATCTGGGCAAGACTCAAGACCACGCCAACGATCAGCGCTGAGAGCAGCACCACGCGGAGTAACTTAAGTGACAAGCTGTTTTTGAGTTCCAGCTTCAAATGACGGTTCCTTGTTCGGGCCTTCGGCGTCACACGCTAGTGAGTATTGGCAAAGTCGCGCTTGCAGTCAAAGGGCCATTACTAAAGTTTGTCGAACAAATTATCTGCGCGGCGATGGCGCGGCTGCTGACCGCTGTATTGGCCTGCTGCACTGTGTCGGTGCGAGTTGCCCGAGGCTTGAGCGCCGTTTGGCGGTTTCTTGCTTGGCATGAGAGTTGCGAAGCCCCGTGTATTCACCTTCATGGGGGACGCTGCAATGAAAAGTCGACTGATAGGGATAGCGGTATTTGCGGTTTCGCCACTGGCTCAAGCGGCCAGCGATGAGGCACTCAACACCGCCTGGCTGGTGTTGGCCAGCGTGTTGGTGTTTTTCATGCAGGCCGGCTTTGCCTTGCTGGAAAGCGGTATGTCGAGGGCCAAGAACGCCGTCAATGTGATGATGAAAAATTACATGGATGGGTGCGTGGGGGGCATCACCTTCTGGCTGTTCGGTTTTGGCTTGATGTTCGGCAGCAACATCACTGGCTGGTTCGGCATGAGTCATTTTGCACCGCACGATGGCGAGCCGTGGGATTTCACCTTTCTGCTGTTTCAGATGATGTTTGCGGCCACGGCGGCGACCATCGCCAGCGGCGCGATGGCTGAGCGTACGCGCTATTCGGCCTACCTGATTGGTGCGGTGGTGATCAGTGGGTTTATCTACCCGGTATTCGGCAGCTGGGTATGGAGCGGCATCTATGGCGGCCAGGGCTGGTTGGCGGCGCTGGGGTTTATCGATTTCGCCGGTTCGACCGTGGTACACAGCATCGGCGCCTGGTGTGCGTTGGCCGGTATTCTGGTGCTTGGGCCGCGTCTGGGGCGTTTTGCTGCGGACGGCACACCGCGCAGCATTCCTGGGCATAACCTCAGCCTGGTCGCGCTGGGCGGTTTTATCCTCTGGGTCGGCTGGTTTGGCTTTAACGCCGGCAGCAGTCTGGAGATGAATGTCAGCCTCGGCCTGATTGCCTTAAATACTCATCTGGCGGCATCAGCCGGGGCGTTGGGGGCCTTTCTGGCGCAGCGCAGCACCTCCAGCCCGGTGCTGCTGACCACTACGGTGAATGGCTCACTCGGCGGCCTGGTCGGCATCACCGCCGGTTGCGCAACCATGTCGCCGCTGTTTGCCCTGCTGACCGGACTGGTGGCCGGTGGTGTGGTGGTCTTCGGCATGCGTCTGCTGGAGCGCTGGCAGCTCGATGACGTGGTCGGTGCCGTACCGGTGCATGGCTTTGCCGGTGTGTGGGGCACTGTCGCGGCCGGACTATTTTTCAGCGGTGACCTGTTCAACTGGTCGCGGGTTGGTGTGCAGCTGCTCGGCGCGGGTGTTGCGTTTGTCTGGGCCTTCCCGCTGGCGCTGATGCTCTATCTATTGCTGGCGAAAACCCTCGGCCTGCGTACCTCGACCCAGCATGAGCAGCGTGGCTTGGATTATGCCGAGCATGCCGAAGTGGGCTATCCCGAGTTCAACCTGGCTGTGACCTTCGACAGTAACGACCTGCCGAGGAGGGTGTGACATGAGCCTGGCAACTCGCCGACGGGCGATCTACACAGGGCTGGCAGGCCACTTTGCTGAAGACGAACTGCTGGCTGTGCTGGCACTGTGGGAAAGTAAATACGCGGACAAACCGCCGTTTGCACTGAATGAGTTTCTGGGTGAGGTGGCGGCGACCTGCGAGCGCAAGTTGGAGCGTGCCAAGCTCTACCGCGAGCTGGTGGGGGCGCTCACGGGGCCGTTATCGGCGTTGTTGCCGGACCCGGAGCCGCAGCTGCTCAGCTGGCGGCAACGCATGGGCCTGAGCGCACCGCCGAGCAATACGGCAGATGTGCATGCACGGTATACCTTTGAGGCGTTAAGCCGAGTGCTATTCAACGGACTGGACGCTGGACTGCTGCCACGTCTACAGCATTTCGCCGCAGGTAATCTGAGCAACCTGCGGGGCAGCAATGAGCAGCGTTTGCGCGTGCGGGCCTGGCTGGAGCAGGGTGCCGAGTTGGAAGTGGCCAACCTGGGGCTGGAGCAACTGCGGCAACTGCTCAACCTGCTGTATATCGGGCTGTGTGAATACCTGGGGCCAGTGGTGGCCGATCAGCGTCTTTCTATGGCTGTGCAGCAAGTGGAGGCGCTGCACCTGGCATTTGCTCCGCGCAAACTGCTGTAAACCTTGGCCCCGACAGCAAAAAACCCGGCGCAAGGCCGGGTTTTTTGTAGGTAACGCAGGTTACGCGGCGTAGTTTTTCGCCACGAAGTCCCAGTTGACCAGGTTCCAGAACGCTTCAACATACTTCGGACGCAGGTTGCGATAGTCGATGTAGTAGGCGTGTTCCCAAACGTCGCAGGTCAGCAGCGGGGTGTCACCGCTGGTCAGCGGGCAGCCGGCGCCGATGGTGCTGGCCAGAGCCAGAGAGCCGTCAGCCTTCTTCACCAGCCAGCCCCAGCCGGAACCGAAGGTGCCGATGGACACTTTGCTGAACTCTTCCTTGAACTTGTCGAAGGAACCGAACGCGGCATTGATCGCGTCAGCCAGTGCGCCAGTCGGTTGACCGCCAGCGTTAGGGGCCAGGCAGTTCCAGTAGAAGGTGTGGTTCCAGACCTGAGCGGCGTTGTTGAAGATGCCGCCCGAAGAAGTCTTGACGATTTCTTCCAGGGTTTTGCCTTCAAACTCGGTGCCTGGGACCAGGTTGTTCAGGTTCACGACGTAGGTGTTGTGGTGCTTGTCGTGGTGGAATTCCAAGGTTTCCTTGGAAATGTGCGGCTGCAGGGCGTCATGTGCGTAGGGCAGCGGCGGCAATTCGAAAGCCATTGTCTATCTCCTAATCAGGTCAGGTGCGGTGTGCGCGAGGCCGATCACGGGCGGCCATCTCAGCGGCGTGAGTTATCTCTTTGCGCCGCAAGCCCTTGATCATAGCACCGGGACTGCGCCTTAAACACGCGGCAACTGTGTGGAAAACCGCCTCGGCATGTTGCATCAGTGCCGTTTTAGAGCATGCCGGGGTTGCTCATTAGCTGCCAGGCAATGCTGAACATCATCAAGGCCACGCCCAGGTCGATAAAACGCCAGGTGCTCGGGCGCGCCAGCCAGGGGGCGAGCCAGGCCGCGCCCAGAGCCAGGCAGAAGAACCAGAGCAATGAAGCGCTGGCCGCGCCCAGGGCATAGGCGCCGGGTACCGGCTGTTGGGCGCCGAGTGAGCCGATCAGCAGGACCGTGTCGAGGTACACATGCGGGTTGAGCAAAGTCACCGCCAGGGCCGCCAGCAGTACGGCCTTGCGTGAGCGCGGGCCGCTGTCGGCGTTGTAGCCCATGGCCTGCGGGCGGCTGGCGCGCAGCAGGGCCTGAGCGCCATACCAGAGCAGAAAAGCCGCGCCGCCCCAGCGAGCGATGCCCAGCAGCAGCGGACTTTGCGCCAGCACAGCGGCCAGGCCGAAGACTCCGGCGGCCACCAGTAGGGCATCGCAAACCACGCAGAGCAGCGCCACCGGCAGGTGATGTTCGCGGCGCAGGCTTTGCGCTAACACGAAGGCATTCTGCGCACCGAGGGCGATGATCAGCCCTGCGGCGATCAGTAATCCGTTGCTGTAGCTTTGCCACATCTCGGTTACTCCGTCTGTGCACTGAGCTGTTGCAGAACCGCCAGTGCGCGCGGCCCATCGGCATGGGCGACGAACAGGTGATCGTGGTAGAAGCCGGCGATCACGTTGCAGCTGATCCCGGCTTGCGCCAGGGCGCTGGCAACGGCAGCCGTCAAACCGACGGCTTCCAGCGCCGAATGCACATGCAGTGTCAGCCAGGCGGCCACGTAGCTGAAGGGCAAGCCCAGATGCTCGGCTTGCTGGCGCTGCACGATCACCGTGAGACCTTCTGCTTCTTGAAAGCTGCCCAGCGATTGCAAGCCCTTCAGTTGCGCGGCATCGCTTAAACAGCAGAACACGTATGCGCCATCGTTCAACTGCGGGCTCATGCTGCGCAGTAGCGTTGTCAGTGAGGTTTCGCCGGCCATGCGGATTGCCTTATTCAGGGTGGGGATGCTGGCCAGTCTGCTGTGACTGGGTATATAAGAGAAACCAATAATCCTGATCTGTCATTAGGAATTCTTATTTTGTTGGATTACAAACTACTCGCCGCTTTGGCCGCTGTTGTCGAGCAGGCTGGCTTCGAGCGGGCGGCGCAGGTACTGGGTTTGTCGCAGTCGGCGGTGTCGCAGCGGATCAAACTGCTCGAGGCGCGCGTTGGTCAGCCGGTGCTGGTGCGTGCGGTGCCACCAGCGCCCACGGAAATTGGTCGGCGTCTGCTTAACCACGTACAACAGGTACGTTTGCTGGAACGTGATATTCAGGCGCAGGTGCCGGGGCTGGATGAGGGCGGTTTGCCGGAGCGCCTGCGTATTGCCCTAAATGCTGACAGCCTGGCCACCTGGTGGGCTGGCGCTGTAGGCGCGTTCTGCACCGAACAGCGCTTGCTGCTGGATCTGGTGGTGGAAGATCAGGAGGTCGGCCTCAAGCGCATGCGTGCCGGAGACGTGGCGGCCTGCGTGTGCGCCAGCGAGCGTCCCGTCGCCGGTGCCCGTGCCGTGTTGCTGGGGGCGATGCGATACCGCGCTATGGCCAGCCCAGGATTTATTGCCCGGAACTTCCCGACAGGCGTGACCGCGCAGGCGTTGGCCCACGCGCCGGCCATCGTATTCGGCCCGGATGATCTGCTGCAGCACCGCTATCTGTCCGGCCTCGGCGTGGAGGGTGGGTTTGCCCACCATCTGTGCCCGTCATCTGAGGGCTTTATCCGTCTGGCTCAGGCCGGGTTCGGCTGGGGGCTGATCCCGGAGCTGCAGGTGCAGGGTGAGATGGCCCGTGGCGAGCTGGTCGAGTTGATCAGTGATCGGCCAATCGATGTGCCGCTGTACTGGCACCATTGGCGCAATGGCGGTGAGTTACTGGGCGAGCTGACCCGCCATCTGCAGCAGCATGCGGCCACCTGGCTGGTGGCCGCTCCGGGCTAAAAGGTCAGAGCTGAAAGTGCGCCAACAGATGCTGCTGGTTGCCGGCGACATTTTGCAGATGCTCACCGCACTGGCGGGTATTGGCGGCGTTTTCCCGGTTGTCTGCGGTCATGGCGCTGAGCTGGTGCATATGCTGGTTGACCTCCTGGGTAGTGGCCGCCTGCTGTTCGGCAGCCGCGGCGATCTGGAAGGCCAGGTCATGTACGGCCTGGAGCGAGTGATCCAGATGGCCGAGTGAGCCCAGTACGGCTTGGGTCTCATCTTCCAAGGCGCGGGCTTGGGCGGTAGAGCCTTGCATGCTGGCCAATGCTTGCGCAGACGAGTTGCCAAGGGTGCCGATGATCTGCACCACCTCTTCGGTGGCAGTGCGGGTGCGCATAGCCAGGCTGCGCACCTCATCGGCAACCACGGCAAAGCCACGGCCCTGCTCGCCGGCGCGTGCCGCTTCAATGGCGGCATTGAGGGCCAATAGATTGGTCTGCTCGGCGATGGCGCGAATCACCTCCAGTACTGAGGCGATCTGTTGGCTATTGCCGGCCAGGGTCTGCACGACCTGATCGGCCTCGCGCAGACCACCAAGCAGTTGGTCCTGGCGGCCGATCATGCGCTGCAGGGTGCCTTGCATCGTGGTGAAGGCGTGGCGTGCAGCTTGGCTGCTGTCGGCACTCTGGCTGGCGCTGGCGGCAATTTCCTGCACGGTGGCGGCCATCTGATCGACCGCACTGACCACCATCTCCAAAGCTTCCTGCTGTTGGTCAAGGCGTTGGCTGGTCTGCCCGGCGGCATTGAGAATATCGCCGCTGGCATGACCCACGGCATTGCTGGCCTGGCGCAGTTGTTCGATCACCACGCGCCATGCATTGGCCATATCGTGCAGGGCGTGCATCAGGCCATTGCCCTGGCCGGGCTGCTGACTGATGCGCAGCTCGCCGGCGGCCAGACGTTGTGCCAGCTGAGCCATGGTGCCCGGCTCGCCGCCCAGTGGGCGCATCACACTACGACTGACCAGCCAGGTAGCGAACAGCACGGCGGCGATGGTCAGCAGGGCGAGTAGTAGGATTTGCCACATCAATTCGTGCACCGGAGCAAATGCCTGGGCCTGGTCCATTTCGGCGATCAGCGCCCAGTGCTGGCCATCAAACTCCAGGGGGACAAAGGCCTTCAGTGCAGGCTGACCGCTCAGCCCCGTTTCTGCCAGTTGCCCTTGCTCGCCGTTCAGTGCACGGGTGATGGCGTCGCCCTGCAGAGCGCTTGGGCGCTGTTCGGTGCGCTGCACCTGATGCTCACTGAAACGCGCGGAGTCCGAACGCAGCAGACCGTCGGCGCCGACCAGGTAGGTTTCGCCGGCGTCGCCGAGGCCCTGGCGGGTCTGCATGACGTTATTCAGCGGTGCAATTGGCAGTTCGAGCATCAACAGCGCAATCAGCTCACCTTCGCTGATCACTGGGTTGATCAGAAACTGGCTTGGCTCACCGGTTTGCGGGTTGATCGTTAGGTCGCTTATCAGGCTGGCCTGACGGTTCAGTCCAGCACTGGCCAACTTGCCCATGGGCAGCTCACGCCATGCGCCCTGAGTGAGATTCTGCTGATAATCATCGCCGCGCAGTACGCTGAAGATCACAGTGCCGTCGCTGGCGATCAACTTCAGCTCGCGGTAGCCGTAAGTCTGGATAAAGTTCTCGTAGATCGGCCGGTCGTAATTGGAGGCGCTGATCAGCGCCATTCCAGTCAGCCCGCCGTAACTGGTGCCCAGGTTGTTGGCCAGGGTGCTGAGCTGGTCGCGGCGCGCCTGCAGGTTGTCCAGTAATTGTGCTTGTTTGATATTTGCTACAGCCTCAAGTGAGTTAAGTGTTTGCTCCTGCAACGCCTTGCTGGCTTGCCAATACACCGTGAGGGCCATAGCCAGCACGGGAAAAAGCCCAATAAATAAATAGCTCAGGGCAAGCTTTAGGCGTAGCGGCATATCCAGAGGCTCCAGGCAGACGGCGTTAACGGATGGTCGTGTTGATTATTCTGCAAGGATCGTGCGAATTGCTTGACGGTCGCGTAAATAAAATCGATCGCAAGCCTAAGGGCGGCTCGAAAACCATCTACTGAGGGTGTGTGGCAACGCTTGGCCGCCTGACAGGCGAAGGGCGAGGTGACGATTGGTCAGGCTGAACCTGGCGCAATATGGTGCGTTACCTTGCGCTTATGGGGCGGAAGGTAACCATGTTGAAGCACGCTCGTTTGGCAACGGTCCGCTAGTTGATGTTGACCTTGCCCGAGCCCGGCAGCTGTTCCACGCAGCGCTCGCCAAGCAGCTTGGTAGGGGTGAAATAGCCGCCGGGACCGCTGTAATCGAGTAAGTGCCGCACGGCCAGCAGGGCTCCGTGCACGGTGACGTCGTAGCCATTGGCGGTTTCCAGGCGCGCGGTTTTTACCTCACCGGCTGCATTGCGCGCCTCGCCCCAGAGCCAGGTGCGCTGACGTGCGCGGCTGCTTTCATCGGGGCCGCTGACGCGTTTTTCGATCAGCCGCTTGAGCCAGTTCTGCACCGCATCCAGGCCCAACAGGGCGCGCAGCGGGTCGATCAGGCGCATGACAATCGCGGCCGCTGTCGGTGTCGGCAGGTACACCTCGATATTGTCGATGCCGGTGGAGTGGTAGGCGGTGGAGACATCGCCCCAGGGAATCGTCACCGCCGGTTTTTCACCACGGCCGAAGTTGATGGCACGGCGTTTATAGCCCAGCGGCACATCGGTGATCACGCCTGCGCGACGTACCTTACCGCCAAACTTCAGACCTTCCACCGAGGTTTTCGCCGTACCGGGCGACAGCCCGCTGCCAGAGTCGAAGCCCAGCGCCAGGTGCGTGGCATCGGGCAGGGCCTGGTGCAGGCAAGCGGCGAGGCAATCGCTGGGGATCACATCGAAGCCCACGCCGGGGCAGACCACCACACCCAGCTCGCGGGCTTGCTGATCACGCTGGTGAGCGGCTTCAAACACGCTGATTTCGCCGGTGATGTCGACATAGTGGGTGGCGCTGGCCAGGCAGGCATCGAGCATCGGTGTGCTGGTGGCCGAGAAGGGCCCCGCGCAGTGTGCAACTACGGCAATATCCGCCAGAGCTTCCTTGGCGCGATCCAGTTGGTGGATATCGAATATCCGGCATTCCAGGCCCAGCAGGCTGCCCAGTGCGTGTACGGCGGCCGGGTTGCGTCCAGCCAGAATGGGCGTGAGTCCCTGGCGCTTGGCTTCGGCGGCGATCAAGTGGCCGGTGTAGCCGTTGGCGCCATAGATCATCCAGTGCATGGCCATCCCGTTGTCCTCCAATGCTGTGATGTTGGGGCACAGCTTAGCGGTTACCGCAGCGTGTGCGTGCCTATCGCAGGGTGTGTGCAGTCGTTGTTCTGGCTTGCAATGCCACGGCAGCACCCTTCGTGCGCTGCTAGAGTGGCCTGCAATCACGGCAAAGGGGGCGGCAATGAAGATTCTGGTAACCGGAGCCAGTGGCTTTATCGGCGGGCGTTTCGCCCGCTTTGCCTTGGAGCAGAGCCTGAGTGTGCGGGTCAACGGTCGGCGTGCCGAGGGTGTTGAGCATCTGTGTGCGCGTGGCGCGGAGTTTGTCCAGGGCGATCTGTCCGACCCGGAACTGGTGCAGCAGCTGTGCCGGGATGTCGAAATGGTGGTGCACTGCGCCGGCGCGGTCGGCGTCTGGGGGCGTTACGAGCATTTCTATCAGGCCAATGTCACGGTCACCGAAAACGTGGTCGACGCCTGCCTGAAACAGAAGGTGCGGCGCTTGGTGCACCTGTCGTCGCCGTCGGTGTATTTCGATGGCCAGGCGCATGTCGGTCTGCGTGAAGAACAGCTGCCCAAGCGGTTTTCCGATCACTACGGCAAAACCAAGTTTCTCGCTGAGCAGCAGGTGTTTGCCGCCCAGGAGTTCGGCCTGGAGGTACTGGCGCTGCGTCCGCGTTTTGTCACTGGGGCGGGTGACACCAGTATCTTTCCGCGCTTGATCAATATGCAACGCAAGGGGCGGTTGTCGATCATCGGCAACGGCCTGAACAAGGTTGATTTCACCAGCGTGCACAACCTCAACGAAGCGCTGATGAGCTGCCTGCTGGCGGCCGGCCCGGCGCTGGGGCAGGTCTACAACATCAGCAATGGCGCGCCAGTGCCGCTGTGGGATGTGGTCAATTATGTGCTGCGCAAACTCGATCTGCCGCCGGTCACTCGTCATCTGCCTTATAGCCTGGCATATGGCGCGGCGGCGTTGAATGAAGGTGTGTGCAAGCTGCTGCCGGGGCGACCTGAGCCGACCCTGTTCCGCCTGGGTGTGGCGGTGATGGCTAAGGATTTCTCCCTGGATATCAGCCGCGCGCAGCAGTATCTGGAGTATGAACCCAAGGCCAGTTTATGGAGCGCACTGGATGAGTTCTGCGCCTGGTGGCAGGCGCATCACCCGAGTTGACTGCCGGTAAACAGGTCTCAGGCGTAAACGCGCTGACCGCGATACATGCGCACCGAGGCGCTAGACGGGCGGTGTGCGTTTTCTTCCACCAGCAGCGGGTGTCCGGCCTGCATGCGTGGTGTGCTCGCAGGCTCGCCGAAGGGGCGGTCGCTGTATTGGGCTAGCAGTTGCCCCAGTTGCCGGGTTTCCTCACTGCTTGAGGTGAGACAGGCGCTGAGCATGCTGTTGATTGCATCCGGCTGGCTCATGCGGATGTCCACCGTCAATTCTTCGCGCAGCCTGCGGCGCAAGCTCATCATGCAATCCAGTACTTCTCTGTTCAGCTCCATGGACCTTTCCCCCGTCAGTACAAGTGGGCTGGGTGTCATCCATCCTGAATGCCACCGGCCTGGTCTCGCCGCGTTTCCCGCGTGCGGATCGCGCCTGCAACACCTTTGCTCCCTGGTGCTACGAAAACGTCGCAAATAGACAAGTGCAAAGCGCGTACCAGCTCACATTCTGCGGAACTGCGCGGCTTACAGCGGGTCGATGGCCTGAGCCGTGCCCTTCGTCGGTGCACCTTGCACTGGCATGGCGCGACACTGAAGCCCTGCGCGCGAATCGGTATACTGCGCGGCATTCTGCTACTGAAGGTTGACCCATGCGTAACGATGCCAACGACGAACTCGATCACGTGCCTAGCCTGCGGGCAGATCACCGCGATCACGATGACTATGCCGCCGAGCAGTCGGAGCCTGCGCGCAGCCCTGCCAATGGCCGTGCGGCGGCCGTTGCGCCGGTGAAGTCGGCCAGCACTGGCCCGCTCTGGGCGCTGGTTGGTGCCTTGATGATTGCCCTGGGTGGGCTCGGCTGGTGGAGTTTCCAGCAGATCAGCCTGATGGAGCAGCAACTGGTGGCGACCCAGGAAAGCTTTGCGCGCATCAGCGAGGAAGCCGCCGGTCGTATTCAGGATATTTCCGGCAAGGTAGTGGCTACCGAATCCTCGGTCACCAGCGGCAGTGAAGCGCTGAAGCTGCAGGTCAAGCAACTGGAAAGCAAATTGGCCGAGCTGAGCAAACAACAGCAGGGCGCCAGTGGGCAGAACACGGAACAGAGCAAGCGCCTTGAGCAACTGGCCGCGCAGCTGAAAGGCCAGGAAGGTGGTGGCGAAAAGCTCGAAGCCACTCTGAAGAAGCTCACTGCCGAGCAGGCCGCGCTGAAAAGCGAGCAAGCCACCCTGAAAAGCGCACTGGCCGGGCAGAGCAAGTTCGACGAGAAAATTGCCGGTCTGCGCAGCGAGATCGATGCGCTGAAGAAACAGGGTAATTCCAGCCAGGCGATTGCCCGTGTGGAGCAGGACCTGCTGGTGTTGAAAAGCGACCTGGAAACCCGTTCCGCCGGCAGCAGCACCGCCGAGTTCGATGCCTTCCGCGCGCAGATGAGCCGCAATATCAGCACCCTGCAGGCGCAGGTGCAGAATTTGCAGCAGCAGATCGACGCACGCTGAGAACCAGCGTCGGATCTGCTGCGCGTCGGCCCTGCGGCGTTAAAAACCGGCTCGGAATGCTCATGTACAAAAGTACACTCCGCTTCCTCGCCGGTTTTTGCCTTGCAGGACTCTAGCTCGCGAGATCCGAAACAAGTTCTAAAGTTGCAGCAACGAAAAAGCCCGCCAATTGGCGGGCTTTTTTATGCAGGTTTTATCACCGCGTTACAGTGTTGGGTAGTCGAGGTAGCCGACCGGGCCTTTGCCGTAGAAGGTTTCCGGGTGCGGCGTGTTCAGCTCGGCATCCTGCGCCAGGCGCGCCGGCAGGTCCGGGTTGGCGATAAACGGAATGCCGAAGGCCACTGCATCGGCTTTGCCTTCAGCCAGCCAGGCATTGGCTTGATCCTTGGTGAATCGCTCGTTGGCGATAAACACGCCGCCGAAGGCTTGTTTCAGGCTTGGCGACAGGCTGTCGTCAGCTTCCTTCTCACGGGCGCAGATAAAGGCGATGCCGCGTTTGCCCAGTTCACGGGCGACGTAGGTGAAGGTCTCGGCGCGGTTGGCGTCGCCCATGTCATGGCTGTCGGCACGCGGTGCCAGGTGCACACCTACGCGGCCAGCGCCCCAGACTTCAATCGCTGCATCAGTGACTTCCAGCAGCAGGCGTGCGCGGTTTTCCAGGCTGCCGCCGTAGCGGTCGGTGCGCTGGTTGGTGCTACTCTGCAGGAACTGGTCGAGCAGGTAACCGTTGGCACCGTGGATTTCTACGCCGTCAAAGCCGGCGGCCTTGGCGTTTTCCGCGCCCAGGCGATAGGCCTCGACGATGTCGGCGATTTCTTCAGTTTCCAGGGCGCGCGGGGTGACGAAGTCCTTCATCGGGCGCACCAGGCTGACGTGACCCGCCGGCTGGATGGCGCTCGGTGCGACCGGCAGTTGACCGTTCAGGTAGATCGGGTCGGAAATGCGCCCAACGTGCCACAGTTGCAGGACGATCTTGCCGCCTGCAGCGTGCACGGCCTTGGTCACATTGCTCCAGCCGCGTACCTGATCATCCGACCAGATGCCGGGGGTGTCCGGGTAGCCGACGCCCATCGGGGTTACGGCCGTGGCTTCACTGATGATCAGGCCGGCGCTGGCGCGCTGCACGTAGTACTCGGCCATCAGCGCATTGGGTACGCGGCCTTCATCGGCGCGGCAGCGGGTTAGCGGGGCCATGATGATGCGATTGTTGAGTTGCAGATCGCCAATCTGGATCGGGTCGAAAAGTGTGGTCATGGGACGGTCCTCTCAGGTTATTCGTTGAGTGCAAGTTCGGGTTCAGGGCTACGGGTACTGAAGGTCAGCAGGGTGGCCAGCAGCGCCAGTACAGCCAGGGCTGCAGCGGCCAGGGGTACGCGGGTCAGGCCGAAGCCTTCGGCGATCACCAGGCCGCCAACCCAGGCGCCGAGGGCGTTGCCGAGGTTGAAGGCGCCAATATTCAGGGTCGACACCAGGTTCGGCGCGCCGCTGCCAAAAGCCACCACATTGACCTGCAAGGCCGGCACGGCCGCGAAGGCGGCGGTGGCCCAGAGGAACAGGGTGATTTCGGCGGGGATCAGCGCCTGGCTGGTCCAGCTGAACAGGGTGGAAATCACCGCCATGGCGACGAATACGCCGATTAGGGTGGCTTTCAGGCTGCGGTCGGCCAGGCGCCCGCCGAGCACGTTGCCCAGGGTCAAGCCAAGGCCGATCAACAGCAGGGTCCAGGTTACGCCGTTGGGCGATACGCCAGTGACTTCGCCAAGCAGCGGCGCGATGTAGGTGAACAGGGCAAACATCGCCGCAGAGAACAACACCGTGGTGCTCAGCGCCAGCCATAAGCCGGCACCGCGCAGGGCGCGCACTTCACTGGCGAAGTCGGCCTTGGTTTCATCGGTTTTGCTCGGTAATACTCGCCACAGGCCAATCAGGGCAATCACGCCAATCAGGGTCACGGCCCAGAAGGTCGAGCGCCAGCCGGCGTACTGACCCAGGGCGGTGCCCAGTGGCACGCCCAGCACGTTGGCCAGGGTCAGGCCGGTAAACATCAAAGCGACTGCTGACGCGCGGCGATTGGCCGGCACCAGGCTGGCGGCCACCACCGAGCCGATACCGAAGAAGGCACCATGGCAGAGGGCGGTGATGACCCGGGCGAGCATGAGCATCTGGTAATCGCTGGCCAGGGCGCAGAACAGGTTGCCGGCGATAAAGATGCTCATCAGCGTCAGCAGTGAGGCTTTGCGCGGCCAACTGGCGGTGGCCAGGGCCATAAACGGTGCGCCGATTGCCACGCCCAGGGCGTAACCGGTGACCAGCCAACCGGCGCCGGGAATCGACACGCCGAGGTCGCCCGCCACTTCTGGCAGCAGGCCCATGATGACGAATTCCGTGGTGCCGATGGCAAACGCGGACAAAGCGAGGACGAGAAGCGCTGCAGGCATGCCGTCAGCTCCTGAAAAAAGTGAATGTAAAAGTTGGTTTAGAGCGCTTGGCTGATATGGTTAAGGAACGCCTGGATGGTCTCTTCATTGCGTTTGAAGAAGTTCCACTGGCCGACCTTCTTGCTGCTGATCAGGCCGGCGCGCTGCAGAGTTGCGAGGTGCGCAGAGACCGTCGATTGCGACAGACCTGTACGCTGGTCGATCTTGCCGGCGCATACGCCGATTTCCAGCGGATGATCCTGGTCGGCGAAATATGCCTGTGGGTCCTTTAGCCAGTGCAGGATGTCGCGCCGCACCGGATGGGCCAAGGCCTTGATCACTTCATCGATGTCGAGTTGCATGCGGGTTATCCCCTGTGTGCTATAACGCCATATCGCGATGGGGCGAACTTTATATCGGCTGCTGGCGATATACAGATCGTTCGTGGCGATAGTCATCATCACGGCGGCTGATGTGTAAGCTGTGGCCATGAATTACCTCGCACATTTACACCTCGGCGGCGACGCACCGGCACAACTTCTGGGCAGTCTGTATGGCGATTTCGTCAAAGGGCCGCTGGCCGGGCAGTGGCCGGCGGATATCGAGGCGGCGATCCGTCTGCATCGGCGCATCGATGTGTTCACCGACAGCCACCCGCTGCAAGCGCAGGCACGGGCGCGTTTTGCCATTGAGCGGCGCCGCTACAGCGGCATCTTGCTGGATGTATTTTTCGATCACTGCCTGGCGCTGAATTGGGGCGACTATGCCGCCGAGCCATTGCCGCGCTTTACCGGGCGGGTTTATCAGGTGCTGGCCGCCGAGCCTCAGTTGCCCGAGCGCTTGGCGCTGATCGCGCCACGCATGGCCGCACAGGATTGGCTGGGCAGTTACCGCGAATTTGCCGTGCTGGAGCAGGTGGTCGCGGGGATTGATCGGCGGCTGTCGCGGCCTGGGTTGTTGGCGGGCGGTGCGGCCGAGCTGGAGCGGCTGTATCAGCCGCTGCTAGAGGATTTTCGCCAGTTCTATCCCGAGCTGCAGGCCTTCGTGGCGCGCGAGCGTGGACTCGTTGATTAAGCGGCCCGGCTTTCTTCCTCGCGTAGTTCAGCTGTGCCAAACAGCGCCTGGCTGATCGCTTGCTGCGCCGCGCGAGCCAGGGCATTGCGGTTTAGCTCACGGCTGGCAATCGGTGTCAGCAGCTGGATCTGCACTTCACCCAACTCGCTGCCGAGCAAGCGCAGCAGGTGCGAGAGCATGTCGTCATCGCCGATAAACGGCGCCACGCTGCAGGGTTTGCCATCACGCAGGTAACGGATGGCCACTGGCTGTATGTAAACCCCGCTGTCGATCGCGCTGCTCAGCAAGCGGCCGTGGAAGGTGCGCAGTCCCAGCCCATCAGTGGTGGTGCCTTCGGGGAAGATCAGCAGGTTACGCCCGCGTT
Source organism: Pseudomonas sp. 9AZ (assembly GCF_902506525.1). Lineage (NCBI taxonomy): Bacteria > Pseudomonadati > Pseudomonadota > Gammaproteobacteria > Pseudomonadales > Pseudomonadaceae > Pseudomonas > Pseudomonas sp. 9AZ. The sequence goes on along the minus strand of NZ_LR733840.1, from coordinate 919,859 downwards.
GTAAGTGGTTGCCCAGCTGTTGGCTGAGCAGGCCGCTATCACCCGAGCCGCGGCGTATAAACAGGGTGCCGGCCTTGTGCGCCAGCCAACCGGCCACCGGCCAGGTGCGTACCTCGGCCTTGGACAGGAAGGACAGCGGAGTGAGCATGCCGAGCAGCGGAATATCGGTCCAGGACACGTGGTTGCTGACCCACAGCATCGGCTGGCGCGGCAGCTCGCCCTGCACCTGCAAGCGGAATGGCAGCGCTCCTGCCAGGCGCGCGAGAAACCAGCGAGTCAGGCGCTGACGGGTTGGCATCAGGTCATGCTGCACCAGCCGTTCGAGCAGGGTGATGCCTGCCGCCAGCAGGGTGCCGAAGCTGATCACCAGCAGCAGGCGCGCCAGGCGCAGGTACAAACGCACTTTCTTCATCGAACACTCTCGCGACAAAAACACAAACGCCGGCACTGTCTACAGAGTGCCGGCGAGTTGTGCAACATTGCTCCGACCTGCTGTTAAACAGCAGCTTTGAAGTGCCGTGCATAGCGCGGGCACAGCTCGTCACGCTTGAGCAGGATAAACACGTCAGCGACCTGGAAATCCTGGTCCCAGCACGGCTCGCCACAGATCTTCGCGCCCAGGCGCATATAGGCCTTGAGCAGCGGCGGCATTTCGGCGATCACGTTGCTCGGCACATCCAGCGCCGGCAGCGGAGTTTTCGGTTCGGCGCGCAAATGTTCGGTGCACAGGTAGCGTTCGCGTAGGCGCTGCATGATCGCCTGGGCCTGGATGCCACCGTCCTGCATGGAGATGCTGGCGCAGCCCATCAGGTAGCGGTAACCGCCTTCGTTAAGCACTTCGGCCAACTCGCCCCAAAGCACGGCGATGGTTGCGCCGTTGCGGTAGGCCGCGTCGACGCAGGTGCGGCCGATTTCCAGCACCGGGCCTTCGAGGTGCGGCAGGCCGTGCAGGCTGAATTCTTCTTCGCTGTAGAAGCGCCCCAGGCTGGCGGCAGCGCGGTGGTCGAGCAGGCGGGTAGTGGCCACCAGCTCACCGCTGTTGAGATCACGCACGCCGATGTGTTGGCAGTGAATGTCGTAGTCATCCATGTCCAGGCCCAGTTCGGCACCCTTGAGCTTGGCATCGAATTCGGCGCTGAATACGCGAAAGCGCAGCGCCTGGGCTTCGCGCAGGGCGGCAGCGCCGTGTAAGCGCTCGGCCTGCAGGCGACGAGCTGGGGTGGTGCGGTCGCGGGTGATTGCCATTTGGGTCATGCCGTCATCTCCATTTCGGCCGTGTGAAAACTACTGCGCTCGGTTATGCCGCGTTGAAAGCAACCTCGGAATGCTCATGTACAACTCGTACACTCCGCTTCCTCGCTTGCTTTCGCCTTGCCTAACCTTCGCTCGCGACGTTTTCACTTGGCCTAGTTAGCCGGCTTTTTGCCTTGCAGCCGGTCGATCTTGTTGGGCAAGCTCAGGCTAGGTAGCGGCGGTGTCACCTCCGTGAATCTTTGGTGATGCTTGTGTGACAGTGACTTCGATAACCCCAACAAGGAGCAATGCATGCCCTGGCAACAGTTGTTGAGCCCGCAAACGCGTCTGCCGGTCGCGGGGCTGGAGGAGTGGTACGCCAGCCTGCTGGAACGCATCGGCCACCCGGCCCCGTTGCAGCTGGCCTTGCTCGGAGGACGACTGGCGGCGACACCGGGGCTGGCGTTTCTCGCCGGTTACCAGGGCGCATTGCGCGCACTCTGGCCGGCAGCGCCCTGGACCCTGGGCGCGTTGTGCGTCACCGAAAACCGCAGCACCCGCCCGGCTGATATGACGACGCGGATCGATGCGCTGAGCCTTGATGGCCGCAAGGATTTTGTCACCGCCGCCGAAGCCGCTGACTGGCTCTTGGTGGCTGCGCGTGAGGAAGCTGGCGATGCGCCGGTGCAGCTGGCCCTGGCCCTGGGCGTGGTGCGCAATGGCGCGCCGGGTGTGCAGATCGAGACGCTGCCAGCGTTGCCGTTGATGCCGGATGTCAGCCATGGCCGTCTGCATCTGCAGGGTGCGCAGTGCGAACGTCTGCCCGGCGATGGCTGGGATGACTACGTAAAACCTTTCCGCACATTGGAAGACACTCACGTGCTGGCGGCGCTGACCGCCTGGCTGTTTGGTGTGGGCCAGGAGTCGGCCTGGTCGCAGGCCCTGCAATTGCGCTTGCTCGGCTTGCTGGCCGGCTGCGCGGAAGTGGCGCGGCAATGCCCAAGTGCGGCGGGCAGTCACGTGATGCTGGCTGGGCTGTTTGCCCAGTTCGACAGCCTGCGCCCTGATTTGGGCAACGCCTTTGCTGCGGGTGATGCGCATTGGGCGCAGCTCTGGCAGCGCGACAAAGGCCTGCTGGCGATTGCCGGCAGCGCGCGCAGTAAACGTCTGCAGAAGGCGCAGGCTGTGCTCGGCATCAACCTTTAACTCGGCATGGCGTGCCGGCTTGATCCAGATCAGTAAGGCTGAGCCGCTGCGTCAGTAAGCTCGCGGGCTTTCGGGAGAGAGCCTGCCATGCGACGCGAGCCCATAGTGCTGTTCGATAACGGCGAGCATCAATGCATGATGTTCGATGATCTGGTCAGCGGGGAGGGCGTGCAGTCCAACCAGTTTCTGATCACCGACAACGAGCAGTACCTGCTGCTCGATCCGGGCGGCGATCTGACTTACACGCCGTTATCGCTGGAGCTGTCCAAGCACATCCCGGTGCAGGACCTGACTTACATCTTTGCCTCGCACCAGGACCCGGACATCATCGCCTCGCTGGACAAATGGCTGCTGCACACGCGTGCGCGGGTGATCTGCTCCAAGCTCTGGGCGCGTTTTCTGCCGCATCTGACGGCCAACTACCTGGCACTCAGCCGTGGCATCAACACCTTTGACCGGATCATCGCGCTGCCAGATCGCGGCCAGTCGTTTGCCCTGGGCAAATGCACGCTCAAGGCGGTGCCTGCGCACTTTCTCCACTCGGTGGGCAACTTCCAGCTGTATGACCCGGTGAGCAAGATCCTGTTTTCCGGCGATATGGGCGCCTCGATGGTTGATGACGCGCACCCGGTGAGCGACTTCGTCAACCATGTGCCGAACATGCTCGGCTTTCACCGACGCTATATGGCCAGTAACAAGGTCTGCCGCCTGTGGGCGGCGATGGTCCGAGAGATGGATGTGGCGATGATCGTGCCGCAGCACGGCCGGCCTTTTGTCGGCGCGGAAATGATCAATGCCTTCCTCTACTGGATCGAGAACCTGGAGTGCGGCATGGATCTGATGGGGCCGGAAGATTTCCGTTTGCCTAAATAAGTGCGAGCTTGAAGTCTGCTGCGCGTCGGCCCTGCAGCGTTAAAAACAGGTTTCTCGTTCGCGAGACTTTTAACAGCTTTTCGCACAGTGACTTTTCGCGCCGAATCACCGGCTAAACCGGCGTGTTCGGCGCTTTTTGTCGTCATCAGCGCCATGCTACGGTGCCGCCTTCGATCCCAGCAGAGGCGGCTCTATGTCCTTTACTCCCTTTCCCGCGCGGCGGCTGATGCTGGCGTGCATCTTCGCCCTAGGCTGCGCCACGGCGCACGCCGAGAATTGGCCTGGCAACGACTGGGACAGCCAGTTGGTCGCGCCCAGCGCCGCGCTCAGCGAGCTGGAAAACTATGCCTTCCCGGCCCGCGATGACGCCACCCGCAAGGGCGTACGTACCGATGCCCTGTTGGTGATCCGCGATGGCCAGGTGGTTTACGAGCGCTACGCCGCGCCGACCACTGCCGCCACGCCACACCTGACCTGGTCGATGGCCAAAAGCCTGTTGGCCACCACCATGGGTGTGGCCTATGGTCAGGGCCTCTTCCGTCTGGATGCGCCGGTGGCGGATTACTACCCGCCGTTTTCTGCACACCCGCAGATCAAGGTCGGGCATTTGCTCAACTGGGCCTCGGGCCTGGATTGGCAGGAAGACTATGAATATGCGCCGCTGAAATCCTCGGTGGTGGCAATGCTCTATACCCGCGGTCGCAGTGATATGGCGGCGTTCACCGCCGCGCACAGCGCCGATGCCGAGCCGGGCGAGCGCTTCCGCTATTCCAGTGGCGATACCAACGTGCTCGCCGCTGCGTTGAAAAACATCGTAGGCGAAGCGGCTTACGCCGATTACCCCTGGACTGCATTGTTCGATCCGCTCGGCATTACCACTGCCGTATGGGAGCGTGATGCCGCCGGCACCTTTGTTGGTTCTTCCTACGTCTATGTGAGCGCCCGCGACCTGGCCCGTGTCGGCCTGCTGATGCAGCACGATGGTCGCTGGGGCGAGCAGCAGTTACTGCCAAAGGCCTGGGTCGACTTCAACCGCACGCCCTTTGCCAACTACCAGCCAAAAGCCGACAAGCCCGGCGAAGCAGTACCGGGCGGCCAGTGGTGGCTGAACGCGGCGGTAGCCGGTGCGGGCAGGCCGTGGCCGGATGCGCCGGAGGATACTCTGGTGGCGTCCGGGCACTGGGGGCAGGGCTTGTATGTGATCGCCAGCAAGAACCTGGTGATCGTGCGCTATGCCGATGATCGCGATGGCAGCTTTGATCGCAACCATTTCCTCAAGTTGGTTCTCGCCGCGTTGGCCGATGAGGTGCAGCCATGATTCGTCGTCGTCCGTTCAGCAGCCTGTTGTTGCTGATTGTGCTGTTGCTCGCTGCTCTTGCCTGGCAGAACCGCGCACACCTGCAAGCCTTCCCCGGCATCATCGGCGCCTACTCGGCCAAGGAATATTGTTCGTGCCGCTATGTGGCGAACAACCCGGCCGACTACTGCGAGGCGTATGTGGCGCAGTATGTTTCGCTCTCCGGCTTTTTCGACGACCAAGCCAACAAGCGTGTGACCGCGCGCGGCCTGGGCAGCACCCAGAGTGCTCAGTGGCTGGGCTCGCGTCAGGGTTGCCAGTTGTTACCGCAGGCTGCGCCGCTGCCGTAACAGGGTGGCGACCTGTTCGTCCCGCCGGCAGGGTTTGCAAGGCCCTGCTGGGCGGCTATGGTGGCGTCTCCATTCCCCATGCGTGAGACGCAATGCGCAGAATCAACTGCAACGTGAACTGTCATGCCGCATAACGTCTTTCCTTGGCGCCGCGGTAACGCACTGACGCTGCTGATCGACGGGCCGCAGTTTTTCGTGCAGATGCTGGCGCGCATCGACGCCGCGCAGCGACAGGTCGAACTTGAACTCTATCTGGTGGAAAGTGGAGCCTGTGGCAAAGCCCTGCTCGAGTCGCTCTGCACGGCGGCTCAGCGTGGTGTTGCCGTGCGCTGTTTGTTGGATGCCTTTGGCGCGCAGGGGCTGCATGCGGCGGATCGTCAGCTTCTGCAGGCGGCCGGCGTGCAGGTGCAATGGTACAACCCGCTGCGCTGGAAGCACGGCGTGCGCAACTTTCACCGTGATCACCGCAAGCTGCTGCTGGTCGATGGGCAATTTGCCTTTGTCGGCGGTACGGGCGCGACCGATGAATTCTGGCAGCCGGAGCAAGACAGCAGCCGTTGGCATGAAGTCATGGTGGAAATCAGCGGGCCGCTGGTGGCCGACTGGCAACAGTTGTTCGAGCGTCAGTGGCAGGCGTCTCAGGCGTGGATCGCCTGGCGACCGCGCATGCCGTTACGCCTGAAGAATCTGCCGGCTTTGCCAGCGCTGGGGCAGGGCTTGGGTCGGGTGGCCTTTGCCGATGCGTCGCAGCACCGCGACATCCTGCTCTCTCTGGTGCGCGCCTTACGTGGCGCCAAGCAGCGTATCTGGTTGGCTACACCGTATTTCCTGCCGACGTGGCGGGTACGCCGCACCTTACGCCAAGCGGCCAAACGGGGTGTAGACGTGCGCCTGCTGCTGGCCGGGCATCACACTGATCATCCGCCGGTGCGCTTTGCCGGGCAGCGCTATTACGCCAGTCTGCTCAAGGCTGGGGTGCAGATCTTCGAGTACCAACCACGGTTTCTGCACCTGAAGATGGTGCTGGTGGATGACTGGGTCAGTGTCGGTTCCTGCAACTTCGACCACTGGAACCTGCGCTTCAATCTGGACGCCAACCTCGAAGCGCTCGATCCTGCCTTTACCGCCAGCGTGGCGGCGAGCTTTCAGGCGGACTTTGCCGATAGCCAGGAAATCACCCTGGCCGATTGGCGCGCACGGCCCTGGTGGCGCCGGCTGCAGCAGTCCATCTGGGGCGCGCTGGATCAGTTGCTGGTCAACCTGCTCGATCGTCGCCGCTAACCCGCACTTTTCGGCCCGCACTTTTGTCTGGTGTAGGCCGGGCAGGGCGCCGCTATGCTCGGCCTATAACTCGAATAAGGATGCTGTCGATGCGTGGTCTGCCCTGGCTTGCGGTGCTGTTGGTGGTTGCCTTGAGTGGTTGCTCGACCCCTGGGGCGTTCTTTGGCGCCACCGAGGGCGAAGCGTTTCGTGAGCATGTGCTCAGCGATGACAACCACGCGCTGGTTTACTTCTACCGCCCGCAGAGCGACTGGGCGGATCAGGAGCTGGAAGCTCCGGCGCTGTTTCTGAACAACGCGCGTATCGGCAGCCTGCCGAGCAATGCCTACATGGTGCTGGAGTTTGATATCGCCAGTTATCAGCTGGAAATGCGCCGGCCTTTGTTTGGCACGCACTGGACCTTCTTCGCTGACGGTCCGCTGGACTTCACCCTGATCAGCAGCTTTACCCTGGACGCCGAAGCCGGTGGTATTTACTACCTGCGCTATGACGAACTCAACCCGCCGCCAGTCAATGAGCAGGCAGTCAGCCAGGGTGATGGCCCGCTGCAACTGGTGTCCCGCGAAGTGGCCGCAACAGAAATCAGCACTACCCGTGAGATCCAGCCTTTCGAGCGCATTGCAGCCAGCGGCGAAACCGAGCGCATGCAGCGCAGCTTCTGGCGCAAGGTCGGCAAGTCGCTGGATAAGATCGGCATCTAAAACGCAACGGGCCAGCGCAAGGCTGGCCCGTTACCGCAACGTGAGCATGGCCATTGCGGCCATGCGTCGATCCTTTTAGATCAGCTCAACCGCTACAGCTGTAGCTTCGCCGCCACCGATGCACAGCGAGGCGATGCCGCGCTTGCCGCCGGTGTTCTTTAGCGCGTTGATCAGGGTCAGGATGATCCGCGAGCCGGTGGAACCTACCGGATGGCCCTGGGCGCAAGCGCCTCCGTAGACGTTGACCTTGGCGTGATCCAAGCCGTGTTCACGAATAGCCAGCATGGTGACCATGGCGAAGGCTTCGTTGATCTCGTACAGGTCAACGTCGGCCTTGTCCCAACCGGTTTTCTTCAGCAGGTTAGTGATCGAGCCAATCGGCGCGATGGTGAACTCGCTTGGGTCCTGGCTCTGCGTGGCATGGGCAACGATCTTCGCCAGCGGCGTGAGGCCACGTTTGGCGGCTTCTTCAGCGGTCATCAACAGCAACGCCGAGGCGCCGTCGGAGATCGAGCTGGCGTTGGCCGCGGTGATGCTGCCGTCCTTGCGGAAGGCCGGTTTCAGGCCGGGGATTTTCTCCAGATTAGCGTTCAGCGGCTGCTCGTCATCCTTGACCACGACATCGCCCTTACGGCCGCTGACGGTGATCGGGACGATTTCCGCATCCAGCGCACCGCTGGCGATGGCGGCCTGGGCGCGTTTCAGCGACTCGATGGCGTAGGCATCCATCTGCTCACGGGTGATGCCGTACTGGTCAGCGGTTTCCTGGGCGAAGGAGCCCATCAGGCGGCCGGTGCGTGCATCTTCCAGGCCGTCGAGGAACATGTGGTCCTTGATCTCGCCGTGACCCATGCGCAAGCCTGCGCGGGCCTTGGTCATGATGTAGGGCGCGTTGGACATGCTTTCCATGCCGCCGGCGATCATCACGGTGTTGCTGCCGGCTTTGAGCGAATCAAACGCCATCATCACCGCTTTCATGCCCGAACCGCAGAGCTTGTTGATTGTGGTGCAGCCGGTGGCAGCGGGCAGGCCAGCGTTCAGCGATGCCTGGCGCGCCGGGCCCTGCTTGAGGCCAGCCGGCAGCACGCAGCCCATGATTACTTCCTGCACGTCGGCAGGAGCAATGCCTGAACGCTCAACTGCCGCGCGAATGGCGGCCGCACCCAGGTCAACCGCAGCAATGCTCGACAGGCTGCCTTGAAAACCACCCATCGGCGTACGTGCGCCGCTGACGATGACGATATCGGACATCGGGAAACTCCTCGTTTTTGTATTAGGTCGCAGGTCACACACATCGAATGCGAGCGTTCGATTCTACTGCGTGACTAAAAATGCCCAAAGAGTCACACAAAAAATCATTCTTTGGGCTGATTTGAGCCGGCTGCTAGGCCTCTAGATTGGGCCCACTGAAAAAACCAACAATAGGTATCGCCATGCTGCAGACCCGTCTGATTGCTCCCGCTGACAATGCTCACAATGCGCCGCTGCTGATCAAGCGGCTGCTGCTGTCGGGCATTCGCTACGAGAAAACCCGCGAAATCGTCTACCGCGATCAGCTGCGCTACAGCTACGCGACCCTCAACGAGCGTGTGGCGCGCCTGGCCAATGTGCTCACCGAGGCGGGGGTCAAGGCCGGTGACACCGTGGCCGTGATGGACTGGGATAGCCACCGTTACCTGGAGTGTATGTTCGCCATCCCGATGATCGGTGCCGTGCTGCACACCATCAACATCCGCCTGTCGGCGGATCAGATCCTCTACACCATGAACCATGCCGACGATAAGTTCGTGCTGGTCAACAGCGAGTTCGTACCACTGTACAAAGGTATCGAAAGCCAGCTGACCACGGTGGAGAAGACCATCCTGCTCACCGATGCGGCTGAGAAAACCGCCGACTTGGGCGGCCTGGTCGGTGAATACGAAAACCTGCTAGCCGCCGCCAGCCCGCGCTACGACTTCCCGGATTTTGACGAGAACTCGGTCGCCACCACCTTCTATACCACCGGCACCACCGGCAACCCCAAGGGTGTGTACTTCAGCCACCGCCAACTGGTGCTGCACACCATGGCCGAAGCCAGCGTGCTGGGTAGCCTGGACAGCATCCGCCTGCTGGGCACCAACGATGTGTATATGCCGATCACCCCGATGTTCCATGTGCATGCCTGGGGTATCCCATATGTGGCCACCATGCTGGGGATCAAGCAGGTCTATCCCGGTCGTTATGAGCCAGATCTGCTCTGCCGGCTGATTAAAGATGAAAAGGTCACCTTCTCCCATTGCGTGCCGACCATTCTGCAGATGGTGTTGGCCGCACCAGGCGCTCAAGGCCATGATTTTGGCGGTTTGAAGATGATCATTGGTGGCAGCGCGCTGAATCGTTCGCTGTATGAGGCCGCCAAGGCCCGGGGCATCCAGCTGACTGCCGCGTATGGCATGTCGGAAACCTGTCCGCTGATTTCCTGTGGCCATATCAACGATGAGCTGATGGCCGGTAGTGAAGATGAACGCACCACCTACCGCATCAAGGCCGGCGTGCCGGTGCCATTGGTGGAAGCGGCAATCATGTCTGCCGACGGCACCCTGTTACCTGCTGATGGCGAAACACAGGGCGAACTGGTGTTGCGTGCGCCGTGGCTGACTCAAGGCTATTTCCGTGAGCCGGAGAAGGGGGCAGAACTGTGGGAGCACGGTTGGCTGCACACCGGTGACGTGGCGACCATCGATGACTTCGGCTTTATCGATATTCGCGACCGCATCAAGGATGTGATCAAGACCGGCGGCGAGTGGATTTCCTCCCTGGAGCTGGAAGACCTGATCAGCCGTCACCCGGCAGTACGTGAAGTAGCGGTGGTCGGTGTGGTCGATCCGCAGTGGGGCGAGCGGCCGTTTGCCCTGTTGGTATTGCGCGAAGGTCAGAGCTTGGATGCCAAGGGCCTTAAGGAACACCTCAAGCCTTTTGTCGATCAGGGCAGCATCAACAAATGGGCGATACCATCGCAGATTGCCCTTGTTACCGAAGTTCCCAAGACCAGCGTCGGCAAGCTGGATAAGAAACGTATTCGCTTGGATATCGCCCAGTGGCAAGCATCCGGCAGCCCATTTCTATCCACAGTCTGAACACCTTGTGTTACGGGCGAAGCGCATGCCTCGCCCGTTGAGTTTTCAGTCTCAACGCTAGTTGTTTAGGGGCTTCCAGGGGGACGTTAAACAATTTACCGGGGCGGGTTACAGGGTGTTGTTCACTCCTCGATGCACGTCATCCCAAGTCCGTGTCGGTGACTGGTCAGTCAAACAAGCGTTTGGCTTGCTAATTGCTCATTCCAAGCCATTCTTGGCTCTGCCGGCTGTGCTAACCACGCCGAAACCTGCGAGCCAGAGTGCCTGGGGGCTGCAAATCACACTTTAGAGGGATCAAGCAGAAGTACCCGCTGGCTATAGTCCGCACCATCCATAACAAAAAACACATGGAGTAGCGTCGATGACAAAAACAAAACAAACCTGGCGCCTGGCAAAACTGCCACTGGCCGTCAGCCTCGCATCCACCCTCGCCGCACCTGCATTCGGCGTTACTTTCAATATCGGTGAAATCGAAGGTCAATTCGACTCGTCCCTGTCGGTTGGCGCGAGCTGGTCGGTGCGTGGCGCGGATCCAGATCTGATTGGTTCTAATAACGGTGGTGACGGCCTATCGCAGACCACTGATGATTCGCGTCAGAATTTCAAGCGCGGTGAAACCTTCTCCAAAATCTTCAAAGGTATTCATGACCTTGAATTGAAATACGGTGATACCGGTGTGTTCGTACGCGGTAAGTACTGGTATGACTTCGAACTGAAAGATGAAAGCCGCCTGTTTAAAGACATCAGCGATAGCAATCGCAAAGAAGGGGCTCAGTCCTCTGGTTCACAGATTCTCGATGCGTTTGTCTACCACAACTATGCTATCGGTGATCAGCCAGGCTCGGTTCGTTTAGGCAAACAAGTTGTAAGTTGGGGTGAAAGTACTTTTATCCGCAACAGCATCAACGAGATTAACCCAGTTGATGTATCGGCCTTTCGCCGCCCAGGTGCCGAAATTAAAGAGGGTTTGATTCCGGTCAATATGTTCTATGTATCCCAGAGCTTGACCGAAAATCTTTCAATGGAGGCTTTTTATCAGCTTGAGTGGGATCAAACTGTAACTGATAACTGCGGTACTTTCTTTGCTCAACCAGACATTATTGCTGATGGGTGCACCGATAACCTGGCTGTATTGAGTAATAATCCGGCTGCTCGAGCCGGTATCAATAACACTGTGGGTCTCTTGGGTCGCTCAGACCTTGCTATTACTCAAACAACTGAAGGTGTTGTTGTAAAGCGTAGCGGTGATCGCGATGCTCGTGATAGCGGCCAGTTTGGGACAGCTTTCCGTTATTTCTCACAGGCACTCGATACAGAGTTCGGTGCCTACTTTATGAACTACCATAGCCGTACGCCTGCTTTTAGTGCTGCTGGGCCTGGTGCAGATGTTTATGCGATCGCAAACAGCGCGCCTTTTACTACTAACGTTAACTTACAGCCTTTACGTCCGTTGCTAATTGCTGGGAACTCGAATTATTTTCTTGAGTACCCAGAAGATATTCAGCTTTACGGTTTGAGTTTCTCGACAACGCTACCTACTGGCACTGCTATGGCTGGTGAGGTTAGCTATCGTCCTAATGCCCCGGTTCTATTTAACACAACTGATATCCTATTCGCAGGTGTCAACCCACTGGGTGGATTGTTCGGTAACGCATCACTCATTGACGGGCAGCCAGGCCAAGAGGTTAACGGTTATAAACGTAAAGAGATCACTCAGTTCCAGACAACATTTACTCACTTCTTTGATCAGGTAATGGGCGCTAGTCGTCTTACCTTGGTTGGCGAAGTTGGGATTGTGCATGTTGGGGGACTCGAAAGTTCGAGTGATATCCGTTACGGTCGTGATCCTGTCTTTGGTCCTGGTCCTTTGCCTTCTACTGGCGGCTTGAATACCTGTAGCACGCTCAATGGAAGTACTTTGGGTACTGCTAGCCGCGAAAACCAGTCCAAGTATTGTGAAGATGATGGCTTTGTTACTTCTACTGCTTGGGGCTATCGCGCTCGTGCTATCTGGGATTATCCCGATGTCTTCGCAGGCGTGAACCTGAAGCCAAGTGTTTCCTGGTCGCATGACGTTGACGGCTACGGTCCAAATGGCCTGTTCACTGAAGGTGCCAAGGCTGTCAGCCTGGGCCTGGATGCTGACTACCAGAACACCTATACCGCCAGTTTGGCCTACACCGACTTCTTTGGTGGTAAATACAACACTTCAATTGACCGCGACTTTGTTGCGCTCAGCTTTGGCGTGAACTTCTAAGTAAGCGGACGAGATTTTGAGGACGACTATGACTATGAAAACAACAAAAAGTCTGCTGCAAACTGGCGCCCTGACACTTTCGCTGTTGGCGAGTGGTGTGATGGCGGCAGTATCGCCGGATGAAGCAGCCAAACTGGGTACCACGCTGACACCAGTCGGCGCGGAAATGGCCGGTAACGCTGACGGTTCGATTCCAGCTTGGACTGGCGGCCTGCCAGCCAGCGCGGGTACTGCGGATTCCGCAGGCTTCCTGTCGGATCCGTTCCCAAGTGAGCAACCGCTGTTCACCATCACTGCGCAAAACGTTGATCAATATAAAGACAAGCTGACCCCAGGTCAGTTGGCGATGTTCAAGCGTTATCCGGAAAGCTTCAAAATGCCGGTGTTCCCAACTCATCGTACGGCAACCATGCCGGATGCTGTTTTGGCTGCTGCGAAGAACAACGCCGTCAACACCAAGATGGTTGAGGGCGGTAACGGTCTGGAGAACTTCGACCAGGCTTACCCCTTTCCGATTCCAAAGGATGGCCTGGAAGCCATCTGGAACCACATCACCCGCTACCGTGGCGGCAGCGTGAAGCGTCTGGTCACCCAGGCGACTCCTCAAGCGAATGGTTCCTACAGCCTGGTGTATTTCCAGGATGAGTTCACCTTCCGTGGCGCATTGCAGGATGCTGATAACAGCAAGCCAAGCAACGTACTGTTCTACTTCAAACAGCGCGTAACGGCTCCGTCGCGTCTGGCAGGTAACGTGTTGCTTGTACACGAGACCCTCAACCAGGTGAAAGAGCCACGTCTGGCATGGCTGTACAACGCCGGTCAGCGCCGCGTGCGTCGTGCACCGCAGGTGTCTTATGACGGTCCAGGTACCGCTGCTGATGGCCTGCGTACGTCCGACAACTTCGACATGTACAACGGTGCACCTGACCGTTACGAGTGGAAGCTCAACGGTAAAAAGGAAATCTACATTCCTTACAACAGCTACCGTCTGGACTCGCCGAAGTTGAAGTACGACGAGATCATCAAGGCTGGCCACATCAATCAGGATCTGACCCGTTACGAGCTGCACCGCGTATGGAATGTGACTGCGACCCTGAAGTCGGGCGAGCGTCATATCTATGCCAAGCGTGACTTCTACCTCGACGAAGATACCTGGCAAGCTGCTGTCATCGATCACTACGACGGTCGCGGTACCCTGTGGCGTGTGGCTGAAGCCCATGCTCAGTACTACTACGATAAGCAAGTGCCGTGGTACAGCATCGAGACCCTGTACGACATGCTGTCTGGTCGTTACCTGGCTCTGGGTATGAAGAACGAAGAGAAGAGTGCCTACGAGTTCGGCTACCCAGCCAAGGAAAGCGATTACACCCCAGCGGCCCTGCGCCAGGCTGGCGTGCGCTAAACCTGACTCACGCTGCATAAAGAACCGGCCCATTGGGCCGGTTTTTTTATGGCTTACCATTCTTGGCGGCACCCCGTCGGGTTCTCGCTAGGCGCCGTTAATAGTGGCTTTCGGCTATTTTTTAGGCCTGGACAACGCCAGTGATCATCCAGCAAATGGATAATCAATCATTGCTGTTTGCTACTGGATGGTCGCAAGGGCTTCAAATGCAGGCATCAAGCGGCTAGTCTGCGGGGCATTGGTAGTGCCTCTGCCTGACTACTACAAGAACTGGCTGATGACTGATCTATCCCGTATTTCTGGCTTAGTGGCTGCGCCTAGTGGGCTCGGCGGGCATTTCTATCGCCCACCCTTGCCGGCCAGTTATGTGCCGCGCCCAGGGTTGTGTGAGCGTCTGCTGGGCGGTCTGGTGGGTCGTTTGCTGCTGGTTACTGCGCCGGCCGGTTTCGGTAAAAGCTCATTGGCCACTGAGTTTTGCGAGCATCTGCCAGAACAGTGGCAAAGCCTGTGGCTGGGTTTGAGTTCGCGGGACAGTGACCCTGGGCGCTTTCTGGAGCGTTTGCTGAGTGGCCTACAGCAGTTCTTCCCTGAGCTCGGGCAAGAAGCACTCGGACTGCTGCGGCTGCGGCAACGGCATCAGCCGTTTGCTTTCGAAGAATGGCTCGATGGCCTGCTTGATGAGCTGGCGCTCTGTCTTGACCCGCAGAAACCGCTGTTGCTAGTGCTGGATGACTATCACCTGGCTCAAGGTGCTGTGCTCGACCGTTGTTTGCAGTTTTTTCTGAGCCATCTGCCAGCTGGCCTGGTGATGCTGGTGACCAGCCGTCAGCGCCCGGACTGGCATTTGGCGCGGCTGCGTTTGTCGCGTCAGTTACTGGAGCTGCATGAGCAGGACTTGCGCCTGACGGACACTGAAAGCACTGAGCTGCTGAGGTTGCAGGGGGCTGAGCTGTCGGCTGATGCGCTGACAGCCTTGTTGTTGCGCAGTGAGGGTTGGGTCGCAGGGTTACGCCTCTGGTCCCTGGCTATCAGTGAGGCACAGGAGTCGACCGCGCTACCGGCGCATGTGCAAGGTGGTGATGGGTTGATTCACGACTACCTGCTGGAGGAGGTGATAGAGCGCCAGCCGGCGGACGTGCAGGCTTTTCTCTATGAAACAGCCAGCCAAGAGCGCTTTTGCGCAGAACTGTGCGATGCCCTGCGTGATGCCCATGACAGCGCTGCGATACTTCGCCACCTGCAGGCGCATCAGGTATTTCTGGTGCCGCTGGATGAGCAGGGCAAATGGTTTCGCTATCACCACCTGTTTTCCGACCTGCTGCGCAGTCGTCCGCAGCCCACTTCCGGCCTGCACTTGCGCGCATGCCGCTGGTTCAGTGCCGAAGGTTTGTTGGATGAGGCCATTGAGCAGGCGTTGCGTGCCGGCCAACCGGATGTGGCCGCGAACCTGGTACAGAACCTCTCCGAAGAGCAACTGCTGGCCGAGCAGAATGTCGCCACTTTACTGCGCTGGAAGATGGACTTGCCGGACAGCCTGCTGACCAGCACGCCGCGTCTGATTCTGCTGTATGGCTGGGCCCTGGCGTTGGCTTGCCAACTGGATGCTGCCGAAGAACTGCTGGCTGAGCTGGGGCGCTTTCTACCTGCCCGTGAGCGCAACGAGCAAGAAGGCCTGCTGGCACAGTGGTTGGCCCTGAGCGGGGTGATTGCGCGGGGGCGCGGTGACAGTGCCAAGGCCCAGGCCTATTGCAGCGAAGCGTTGAGTTGCTTGCCGTTGGACCGTTATGGGCAACGCCTGATGTGCCTGTCTAGCCTGGCCAACCTGGCGATCGTGCACGGTGATCTGTGGCGTGCCCGTGGGCTGAACCGCGAAGCATTGGAGCTAGCGCAGCGCGTTGGTAACCCGTTGTTCGAGGCGCTGGCCCATTATGATCGCGCGCGGGTGTTGCAAGCCCGCGGCGAAGTGCTGCGGGCGCTCGATGAGGTGCGTCACGGCCAGCAACGCCTGGCCCGTCTGCCGGCTCAGCGGCAGTATGCAGCGCGCGGGCGACTGACCCTCTATGAAGGTTATCTGCTGAGCCTGCGCCTGCAACCGCAACAGGCCCGGCAACGTTTGCTGGCTGGGATTGCCGAAGCGCGTGGCTGCCGTGATATCAGCGTGTTGATCGGTTACTGCGTACTGGCCAGTCTGGAAGGGCGCAGCGGTAACTTGCCGGAGGCCTTTGCTCAGCTGGCCGAGGCTGAGCGGCTGATGCATATCTGGGACATTCCGCCGATCTATTACCTGGCGATGATCACCCTGACCAAATGTGAGCTGTGGCTGCGCCAGGGGCAAGCCGAGCTGGCGGGGGTCTGGCTGAGTCGTCTGTTGGATACCTACGGCGGTGAACAGGCCGCTGCGGCCCCGGAGTTCCATCCGCAGCTGCCGCTGCATATCCAATTGCATCTGGCCACCCACGAACGTCTGCAGGGTGAAGACGAACTCGCCGAGCGGCGTTTGCGCGGTTTGAGCCAGCTGGCGCAGAACGCCGGCGGTCAGCTGCTGGGGGCGATTGCGCAGATGCAGCTGACCGCCTTGCTGTGCGACAACGGGCGTGAGCGTGAAGCACAGCAGCAGTTGCGCAGTGCGCTGCAGGCAGCGGCCGGTGGCGGTTTATTACCCTTTCATGGCCTGCTGACTCGGCAGCCTGAGTGGTTGCGTGAGCAATTGCTGGCGTATGAAGCCAGCCCGTTAATTGAAGCCTTGTTGCAGCACTTGCCGCAGTCAGCGAACGTCGTCAGCCACGACGATTACGCGGGAGTGGTCGATGCATTGAGTTCGCGTGAATTGTCCGTGCTGCAATTAATCGCCCAAGGCTGCTCCAACCAGGAAATCAGTGACAGCCTGTTTATCTCCCTGCACACGGTGAAAACCCACGCCCGGCACATCAATAGCAAGCTTGGGGTGGAGCGGCGCACCCAGGCCGTGGCGCGGGCCAAGAGCCTGGGGCTATTGCGCTGACTCAACGGGTACTGACAGGTCGAGGCTACGCGTAGGTGCCTTGCGCGGTTGTGCTGCGGCGGCCGCGAGCTTCTCCTGAACATCCTGCTGAATGCTCAGCAGCACTGGCTGCAGTTCGCGCATGTTCGCCTGTACTTCTGCGTAGGCATGCTGCTGCGCCAGTTGCTCGACGCGTTGCAGCAGGGTTTCACGCACCTCCCCACTCAAATGAATAAACAGCTCTGGCAGCTGTTTGCTCAGCTCGGCGCTGTAGAGCACCAGTTCTTCACGGCCAAATTGTTTGGTCAGGCCCAGGTAGTCCAGTGCGCTGGACGTGAGCATGGCCGCCGCGGCCTTGGTTTCATGCAGGCCTTGCAGGCGTACCGGGTTGCTTTGCTCACTTTCCGAGAGGGTCATCCAGAATTCGGTGGTCAGGGTAAACAGCACCGCCTGCTGGCGCAGTGAATAACTCATCAGGCCCAGCGCCTCGGCGGCATAGGGCTGTTGCACGGCGCGGAAATCAAAGTACAGGCGCATCAGCTCTTTGAGGCGAAACAGCGCTTCGCGGGCTTCGTTCTGCCGCAGTTCCAGGGGTGCGTAGATGTTGAGCTGAGGACGGAAGTTCTCTTCGCTGACCATGCGCTGGTAGATCGGCCCGGTGAACTCGCCGCTGCGCCGGGGGAGGGCGTTGAGCTGGGTGTTGTCGACCTTGTTCAGCGCTTCCAGCAGTTGCTGGTAGTCGGCGCTGTTCCAAGGCTTGTGGATATCGGGAATCTTCTGCCCGAGGTAGAACAGCTCAGTGGCCTGTACGGGTGTTAGCAGAACCAGCAAAAGGATGGCCAGCGGTAGGCAAAGGCGGCGTGGTAGCGTGGTCAGCACAACAATAATCCTGCGGCGATGGCGTTCAGAGTAATCAACTGCAGAGTAACCAGCTTGCTCTGCTGCGTCACCCGCGCCTTGGTTGGGAAGTGTGCAATGCAGCAAGCCTTGGCTGAGCTCGGTGCTGTTCGTGCGGTGTTTGAGGATCTGGGTGGTTACGGCGCGGTGGCCCAGCAGCAGGAACAGGATGGCGACGGGCCGCTGATTGGCCATCTACAGCGCACCAATATCCAGTTGGCGGCGATCCCGGTGTTTGCGCGCAAGGGCCTGGCAGATACCACGGTGAATGACCTGCTGGCGGCGGCCAATGTGTCGCGCCGCACCTTCTACAAGTACTTCGAGAACAAGATGCAAGTGCTAGAAGGCATCTACCAGACGGCGGTGTCCCTGCTGTTGTCGCGTTTCAGTGAAATGCAGAGCATCGCCGGCAGCCCGCAGGCCTGGTTGCAGGGCATGGTCGGTCGTTATTTCGACTATCACCTGGCGGTCGGGCCGATTATTCGCCTGATGCAGGAAGAGGCTCTGCGCGCCGACTCACCTTTGGCCGCCCACCGCCAGCGGGCACATGCCGAGATGGCGCGGCTGCTGGCTGAGCGTCTGCATGGCGATACTCAAACCGCCGAGCCGCTGACCTACCGCGCGCTGATTTGGGCCATGGAAGCGGCATCACTGGAACTGCTTGGCCGCGCCGCCAGTCGCGCGGAAATCGAACAAGCCAAGCGCGTGCTCAGTGAGCTGCTGATCGCCTCGCTGTGTCCTGCGCCCCGCTCAACCTAGGTTAGGCGTCAGGTTTAAGTGGGCGTGCTCTGATAGACCGGATACGTCTTTCCCATAACAACAATCTAGAGGTGCCTGCATGTCTGCTTCCAGTCTCTCGCTGACGCCACCGCTGGCGGCCGGTTTTGCCCGTCTGGGCTTCGGCGCCCTGCCGCTGGAGCGCCTCAAAGCGCGCTATGGCAATGCCGCCAATGGCTCGCGTTACATCGAACTCGACGGTTTCAATCTGCACTACCGCGACGAGGGCAGCCGCGATAAGCCGGTGCTGGTCTTGATCCACGGTGTGGTCGCCTCGCTGCACACCTGGGATGACTGGTTGCCAGCCTTTGCCGCTGATTACCGGGTGATTCGCTTCGATGTGCCGGGTTTCGGCCTCACCGGCCCGGCCCGTGATGGTGTGTATTCCGCTGAGCGAATGATCAAGGTCTTCGGCCTGCTGCTCGACTACCTCGGCGTGAGCAAGGCGTCGATTGTCGGCAACTCGCTGGGCGGTTATATCGCTTGGAACTTCGCCCTGGCGCAGCCGCAGCGGGTTGAGAAGCTGGTACTGATCGACCCGGCCGGTTATCACATGCACAAGGTGCCGTGGATGATTGCCGCCGCTGCCTTGCCTGGTGCCACCGTGGCGATGCCGATGTGGATGCCACGTGCGTTGATCGCCCAGGGCATCAAAGAAGTCTACGGCGAACCGGCACGGATCAAACCGGGCGTGGTGGATCGTTACAACGACCTGACGCGCCGGCCGGGCAATCGCCGGGCGATGATGGATATCTTCCGCGTGCTGCTCAAGGTCAATAAGGAAGAGCTGCACGGTACTTCGGCGCGGGTCGCACAGATTCAGGCGCCAACCCTGCTGCTGTGGGGCGAGCGTGATCGCTGGATTTCACCCAAGCATGTGCCGCTCTGGCAACGTGACCTGCCGGGGATTCAGGTGAAAACCTATCCGGGTGTTGGGCATATTCCGATGGAAGAAATCCCGCAGCAAAGCGCGGCTGATGCCCTGCGCTTTCTCCAGGGCTGATAAAGCAGAGTCCGACTGCGGCGGCAGCGCTGTCGCAATCGGTAAATAAAGAAGAATAAAAAAGGGAGCCAGCTGGCTCCCTTGTCGTTGTACTTCAGCGTTTGGCTCAGGCCGCCTGGCTTTGCACGGGCAGGTCGAATTCGCTGCGGGTCTGGTAGAGCAGCTCCAGGTTGTTGTGCTCCCAGGGATGAAAGTTGGGTTTGAAGAAATCGCGGTAGGTGCTGATCAGCGGGCGGAACACGCCTTCCTTGCCCCACATCCACTGAATGCCGTCGCGCCACACGCGCCAGTTCCACAGCAGGCCGTCCTGTTTGAGCATATGCGCCAGGCCGCGAGTGGTATCGAGCACGAAGAAGAAGGTGCCCATGATCATCGCCCGACGCAGCAGTTTACGGCTGCCGCAAACTTGGTTGTACACGTCGAAGGCCACCGCCTTGTGCTCGGTTTCCTCCAGCGCGTGCCAGCGCCACAGGCGCACCATGGTGGGGTGGGCACCTTCCAGGTGTTTCGGGTCCTTGAGCAGGCCGTCGGCCATGATCGCGGTGATGTGTTCCAGCGCGGCGGTGGCCGCCAGTTGCCGCTGCGGCGAGAACTTCTTCTGGGTATAGCGAATACGTGCCTGCGCGCGCTTTTCGATACGGGTGATGTTGTAACCCAGGTCGCGCAGGCGATTGCTGTATTCCAGATGCTCGCGGCTGTGGTGGCCTTCCTGGCCGATAAAGCCACGGATCTGCTCTTTCAGCACCGGGTCATCGATCTGGTCGCGGAAGTGCCGCACCGAGTCGATAAAGAAGCGCTCGCCGTCGGGGAACAACACCGACATGGCGTCGAACAGATGGCTTTTGAAGGCATCACCGCTGTGCCAGTGGCGCGGCAGCGGGTTGGGGAAATCGAAATCCATATGCCGTGGACGAATCTGCAAACCTGCCGGGGTAGTGCTGACCATGCTGACTCCCTGAGTCTGTGACTGAAGCGTGGCCTAACTATGGATTCGCCCCATGCTTCGGCAAAGGTTCACAACAGCCAATCTTTCGGTCATATGTGGCCAATATTGCACGTGTGTACCAAACGTAATGGTTTATTGGAGCCGTGGCCATGATGCCAAGCCGCAGTGCTAGAGGGCTTACAGGGCGTTGAGGGATTTCGTGGCCCGCGTGCGCCCAACCTTCGGTTGTGGTGATCGGTCGATTAAGTCCTGAGTATGGCCAAAGCCTTCGCACAACCGACGCAGGCGACTGACGTGGCACGGTGCGGCGGGGTGCCCTTGTCGGCTTTTGTCGAACAAGGTTATCGTCGCTGCCAGTGGTCATATCTGGCCAGATAATAAGAAGCCCATGAAGCCATCATTGAATTTCTCCGCTGAACTGGTTCCCGTTGCCTACGCCGCCGCCTTGCTCGACCTGGTCGAGGAGCTGGGCGTACCGCGCGCGCAGCTGTTTGCCGAGGCGCGGGTGCGCGCCGAAGTGCTGGGCAACCCGCAGGGGCGGTTGTCCTTTGTTGATTTCACCCAGCTCACCAGCAGCGCTTTGCGCTTGTGTGATGAACCAGCGCTTGGCCTGCTGCTAGGCCAGCGGCTGAATGTCTCGACCCACGGCATCCTCGGTTATGCGGTGCTCTCCAGCGCCAACCTGGGCAAGGCCATGCAGTTCGCCCTCAAGTATTACCGCGTACTTGGCCTGACCTACGAACTGGAAATGGTCGAGCTGGGCGCGCGGATCGAACTGCGCGCCAGTGAGACCATGCCATTGGGTCCGCTCAGTCGCTTTGCTGCTGAAGGTTTGCTGACCAGCCTCTACACCATTGCGCGCTTTCTGGTGGGCGAGCGTTTGCAGGAGGTCGAAGTGGGCTTTGCCCATGCCGCGCCGCATTACGCCGAGCGCTATGAACGGCTGTTCGGCGTCGCGGTGGCGTTTGAACAGCCCTATCACCGCCTGAGCATGCCGATCACCTACCTGGACCGGCCGATGGCGCTGGCAAACCCGGCCACGGTGCAAATGTGCGAGCAACAATGCGAAGCCCTGCTGGCAAGCCTGGATGTACAAGACGGGCTACTGACCCGCGTGCGCCGCTTACTGCTGGCGCGGCCCGGCGACTTCCCCGACCTGGCTAGCGCCGCCAGTGCCCTGCACACCAGTGGCCGCAGCCTGCGCCGACACCTGTCCAGCATGGGCACCAGCTACCAGCAAGTGCTTGATGAAGTACGCAAGAGCCTGGCCCTGCAATACCTCACCACCACCCACTTGCCGTTGTATGAAATCGCTTACCTGCTGGGCTTCAGCGACCCGTCGAATTTTCGCCGTGCGTTCAAGAAATGGACGGGTAAACTGCCCAGCGATTACCGCGCTGAGGAATAACCATGAGTTCTGCCGCAACCCCGACCCTGATCCGCGAAACCTTCCCCGTCGGGCCTTTGCAGTGCAACTGCACGATCATCGGTGACCCTGTGACCAAGAAGGCCATTGTGGTCGATCCCGGTGGCAATCCTGATCTGATCATGGCGCGTCTGGAGGCGCACGGGTTGAAGGTGGTGAGCATCATCCATACCCACGCGCATCTGGATCACTTCCTCGCCTCCGGGCAGATGAAGGAGAAGACCGGCGCGACCCTGCATTTGCATAAAGAAGACCAGTTCCTTTGGGACAGCCTGGAAATGCAGTGCCGCATGTTTGGTGTGCCTTACACGCCGGTTCCCGCGCCGGATCAGTGGCTCAGTGATGACGAGGAGCTGGCTTGCGGCTGTGGTGTGGCGTTGCACACGCCGGGGCATACGCCAGGTTCGATGAGCTTCTGGTTTGCCGATGCCAAGTTGCTGATCGCCGGTGACACCCTGTTCAAGCGCGGCATTGGCCGGACAGATTTGTGGGGTGGGGATTATTCGACCATCGAGCGTTCGATCAAGCAGCGGTTGTACAGTTTGGATGAAGACGCCACCGTGGTTACGGGGCACGGTGCCGATACGCGCCTCGGTGATGAGATGCGTGAGAATCCATTTGTTCGTGCTTAGCCGGTTGCTGGTCGGCGCAATGATCCCTGGCAGTGAACTTTAGCCAGGTATTGGGCTCGAAACCCGACGGTAAGCTTGTCCCGATCCGATATTCAAAGGAAGTACGCATGAAACTTTGGCGAAATCTGGCTGTTGTGACCCTCGGTCTTGGCGTACTCGCCGGCTGTACCACCAACCCCTATACCGGTGAGCGCGAGGCAGGCAAAGCGGGCATCTACGGTGGTGTTGGCGCAGTCACCGGTGCGGTGATTGGCGCAGCCACATCGAGCAAAAAGGATCGCGGCAAAGGTGCCTTGATCGGTGCAGCAGTGGGTGGTGCGGCTGGTGGTGGCTACGGCTATTACGTCGACACCCAGGAAGCCAAGTTGCGCCAGACCCTGCAGGGCACTGGCGTGCAAGTGCAGCGCAATGGCGATGACCTTAAACTGATCATGCCGGGCAACATCACCTTTGCCAGCAACTCGGCGGATATTTCCAGCAGCTTTTATCCAACCCTCAATTCTCTGGTTAAGGTGTTCAAGGAGTTTGATAAGAACGGTGTGGATATCGTCGGCCATACCGACAGCACCGGCTCGTTGGAGTTGAACCAGAACCTCTCCAACCGTCGTGCGCAGAGCGTCGCCTCTTACCTAAGCGCCAATGGCGTTGCGGCTTCGCGGTTGTCGTCTTATGGCGCCGGTCCGAATCAGCCGATTGCCAGCAATGCCAATGAAGCCGGTCGCGCACAGAATCGCCGGGTAGAAATCAACCTGCGTCCGCTGTAACTGCAAGCTGTAAAAAAGCCGTGCACTCAGTCGAGTGCGCGGCTTTTTTGTGCCTGCGATTCAGGCTCGGTCAGCCGTTCAAATCGTGACTAGACTGCTGGCAGTGGTTCATTTCAACCCTGCTGCCGCAGTGCCCAAACTGCGCCGACATGGACGATGACTGGAGAGCGCATGGACGATCGACTCATATTTCTCGCCCGCAAACCCTGGCTACCGTTGTGGGCCTCTCTGTTGGTGCTGGTCAGCCTTGGCAGCGTGTCGCTCTGGCAATGGCATGCTTGGAACCAGCGTGACCATCAACAGCGCCAGCAACAGTTTGAGGTGGAAGCGCTGGACATCAGCCAGCGCGTCATCAGTCGCATGCAGGCTTATGAAATGGTGCTGCGCGGTACGTCGGGCTTGATGACGGGCAGTGACTATGTGTCGCGTGAAGAATGGGAGCGCGCGATTGATCAGCTGCAGTTGCAGGATCGATACCCCGGTATTCAGGGGCTGGCGTGGTCCCGTTACCTGGCTCATGAGCAGCTTGAAGCGTTCCTCGCCGCGGAGCATGCGGCTGGGCGTGAGAACTTTCGTGTGTTCCCGCCGGGGCAGCGTGAACACTACCTATTAATTGATTACATCAGCCCCTTGGACTGGCGCAATCGACGGGTTCTGGGGTTTGACATGCTCAGCGAGGCCGTGCGCCGAGCGGCGGTTGATCAAGCCATGGACAGTGGCGTT
The DNA here is from genome assembly GCF_902506525.1 of Pseudomonas sp. 9AZ. Taxonomy (NCBI): domain Bacteria; kingdom Pseudomonadati; phylum Pseudomonadota; class Gammaproteobacteria; order Pseudomonadales; family Pseudomonadaceae; genus Pseudomonas; species Pseudomonas sp. 9AZ. The sequence goes on along the minus strand of NZ_LR733840.1, from coordinate 895,995 downwards.
GCAACCCTGAGCGCGCCGGTCACCCTGCTGCAGGAAACCGAAGAAAATGTGCAGGCCGGCGTACTGTTGTACCTGCCGGTGTACCAGCCTGGCAGGCCGCTGAGTACCCCCGAAGAGCGGCGCGCTGCTGTGCTCGGCATGCTCCACGCCGTCTTTCGCAGCCATGATTTGATGGAAGGGATTCTGGGCGCCCAGTCCAGCCGTTTTGCCATCACCTTGAGGGATCAGCAGGCTCCCGACATGCTGTTGCTCAGCGGTGGCATAGAAGGCGTTGACGCGGAAGCCTCGTTCCGTCATGCCATCGAACTGCCCTTGTACGGGCGTAATTGGCTGCTGGAAGTTAGCAGCACGGCCGTCTATGACGCTGCGCAGGTCAACCTAGAGGGGCATGCCAGCCTATGGCTGGGGCTGGTGGCTGCCGCCTTGCTGGCCTTGCTGGTTGGCGGCTACTTGTACCTGCGTGAACGTGAGTTGCACGCCAGCCACTTGGCGACCGACCAACTGCGTGAGCGTGAAGAGCGCTTCCGTCTGTTGATCGAGCGTCTGCCCGTAGCCACCTTGCTGTGTAACGCCCAGGGGCGGATCGAAATGGCCAACCGCAGCGCCGCCGATTTACTCGACTCAACGCCCGAAGGGTTGGTCGGTGAGCGGGTCAAGCGCTTTTTGCCCAGTATCGAGCAGCTCAGTTCGCTGGCGATTGATCGTGACAGCGCGGAGTTGTCCAACGAGTACCAGGCGCGCCGCGACCTTGGGGAAGAAGTCCCGGTGGCACTCAGTCTGAGCGTGTTGGGCGATTCAGGCGGGGTCAATTACCTGATCAACCTGATTGACCTGCGCGCCCGCAAAGGCGCCGAAGAGCGCTTTCGCCTGGTGGTCGAGGCCTCCCCCAACGCCATTGTGTTGATCGACGAGAACGGCTGCATCGCCATGGTCAATCGGCAGACCGAGCAGTTGTTCGGGTACGACCGCGAAGCCTTGCTGGCACAACCGGTGGAGATCCTGCTGCCCACGGCTTTGCGTAGCAGCCATGTGCCGATGCGCCAGGACTATCAGCGCAACCCGGAACCGCGGCGCATGGGTAATAACCGCGAGCTGTTTGGCCTGCACCGTGATGGCCGACAGATTCCGCTGGAGGTCGGATTATCACCAATCCGAGGCAGTGAAGATGCCTTGGTGCAGGCCGTGATCATCGACATCAGCGAGCGCAAGGCCGCCGAGCAACGCCTGCGTGATCAGGCCGAGCAACTGATTTTGGCCAACCGCTACAAGTCGGAATTTCTTGCCAACATGTCCCATGAGCTGCGCACGCCGCTCAACAGCATCCTGATCCTCAGCGATCAGCTACGCCTGAACAGTGCCGGCAACCTGACCGAGAAGCAGGCCAAACATGCCGATATCGTGCACCGTGCCGGCAGTGACCTGCTGCAATTGATTAACGATGTGCTGGACCTGGCCAAGGTCGAGTCCGGACGCATGCAGCTCAAGCTCGAACCGCTGAGCATGCAGGATATTCTCGTTGAGCTGGATGCCAGCTTACGGCCGATGGCGGAGATCAAAGGATTGCGCCTGCATACCCAGCTGGAAGCCGGGGTGCCGCGGGTGATTCACGCCGACCGCATTCGCCTGCAGCAGATCCTGCGTAACTTGCTGTCCAACGCATTGAAGTTTACCGAGCACGGCGAGGTGAGCCTGACGGTGTCCTGCGCCAGCGGTGAGCCGGAGGAGGGACATGAGCTGCTCAATTTCAGCGTGCGCGACAGTGGGATCGGTATCCCTGCCGAGCAGCATGAGCAGATTTTTCAGGCTTTTCAGCAGATCGACGGCTCTACGAGTCGGCGCTTCGGTGGCACGGGTCTGGGGCTTGCCATTACCCGTCAGCTGGTGCTGGCGATGGACGGCGAGATCAACCTGCAAAGCACCTTAGGCGAGGGCTCCTGCTTTACCGTGCAACTGCCGGTGCGGGTGGTGGCGCAGACTCAGGTGGAGTCGGCCGTGGACGCGCCGCAGCGCAGTGGTGAGGGCCCAGCTGTACTGATTGTTGAAGACGACGTGAATTTTGCGGCGGTACTGGCCGAGGAGGCACACGCCCACGGTTTTGCCAGTGTGCATTGCCGTTCTGGGGTGCAAGCCCTCAACTTGCTGCAGAGCGAGTGCTTCAGCGCGGTGATCCTGGATATTCTGCTGCCGGATATCAGCGGCTGGCAGCTGTTTCGCCGCCTGCGCAGCCAGGCCAGCCACCGCATCACGCCGGTGCACATCATCTCCTGCGTGCCGCAACCGGTGGACTGGAATGATGACGGCACGCGCTATCTGGTCAAGCCGATTCAGCGGGCTGATCTGGAGCAGGTGTTTGTCGACTTGCAACAGCTTGCCCCGTCGCCTGCCCAGCGCTTGCTGTTGGTCGAGGATGTTGAGGTTGAGCGCGAACATTACCGCGAGCATCTGCAGCAGCTGGGCTTTGACGTGCAAGCCTGCGCGCGAGCTGATGAAGCGCAGCGAGCTTATGCCAGCGGAGTTTTTAGTGCGTTGGTGATCGACCTTGATCTGCCTGATCAGGATGGCTTTGAACTGCTGGAAACCCTTAACCGGCAGCGCCCGCTGAATGGCACGCGTGTTGTGATCAATACCGGGGTGGATGTCACCCGCCAGGCCTTGCAGCGCTTGCGTCGTTACAGCGCGGTGGTGGTGCACAAGCATGGTGAGGACATGCAGGACCTGAGTGAGGCCGTGCAAGGCTTCCTGGGCAGCGTGCGCAACCCCACGCGGCTGGGAGCGCCACGCGCCGAGAATCCGCTGGAGGGCCGGCGCGTGCTGCTGGTCGATGATGACGTGCGCAATGTTTACGCCCTGACGGCCCTGCTTGATGAGGTCGGGCTGATTGTCAGCTCAGTCAAGGACGGGCAGGAGGCCATCAACTGTTATCAGCGCGAGCCGTTTGACCTGATCCTGATGGACATGGCCATGCCGACCATGGACGGCTACACCGCCACCCGTTTACTCAAGACCGAGCATGGGTGCAGCATTCCGATCATCGCCCTGACCGCCCATGCGATGAAAGGTGACCGGGAGAAATGCATCACCGCAGGCGCGGATGACTACCTGGCCAAACCGGTCAGTCGCGAGGCCTTGCTGGATTTACTGGTGCGTTGGCTGGCCAACAACGGTCCGCAAAACGGCTCATTTGCAGCATCTGCTGCACCACCGCAATAGTTTCGCTGTGGCCTGCTAACCTCAACCTCAACCGCAACAGGAGTCGCAAGACGCTCGCCAGGGACAAGGGAGGATTTATGGCACATGTACAGCTGAAGAGCGTGCCCAGCACGCAGATTCTGCTGGTGGTGGATGACCGTCAGGAAAACCTGGTGGCCATGCAAGCTCTGCTGGAGGAGGGCGACTGGCAACTGCGTTGTGTCGACTCGGGCGAGAGCGCCTTGCAGTGCATGCTCGAAGAGGACGTTGGCCTGGTGCTGCTGGATGTGCAGATGCCGCACATGGACGGCTTTGAGGTGGCGCGGCTGATGCGTGGTAACCCGCGTACGCGCTACACCCCGATTATCTTCGTCTCTGCCATCGCGCAGACTCAGGATTCGGTGATCAAGGGCTACGCCACCGGCGCAGTGGATTTCATGCTCAAGCCCTTCGATTCCAGCGTTTTGCGCCATAAGATTCACGCCCTGCTCGAACATGAGCGCAACCGCAGCGAGCTGCTGCAACTGACCCAGCAACTGGACACCGCGCGGGCGTTTAACGCCTCGGTGTTGGACAACGCCGCCGAAGGCATCATGGTGGTGGGCGAGGATGGTCGGATCAATTTCGCCAACCCGGCCATGGCACGCATGCTTGAGGGCTCGATAAACGATCTGGAAGGCAGTGAAATGCTCTCCTATCTGGTTAGTCCGCAAGTCACCAGTGACTGGCGGTTGTCCGAGTTTTACCTGCAGTGGCGGCGCGGTGAGGCCTATCGCCTGCATGACGCCAACCTGCGCACGCTGAACGGCGGGCAGGTGCCGGTGGCGCTGTCTTGTTCACCCTTGCCGCGTCTGCAGCACGCCATGGTGGTGATGGCGCTGGATATGTCGGTTGTGCGCCATCTGCATCAGCAACTGGAGTCACAGGCGATTACTGATGCCCTGACTGGCCTGCTCAACCGGCGTGGTTTCTATCAGGCGCTGGAGTCGGCGTTATCGCGGATCGAACGCAGCGGCCAGCGTATGGCGGTGCTTTATCTTGATCTGGATGGCTTCAAACGGATCAATGACTCCCTCGGCCACGACGTGGGCGACCGCTTGCTCAAACTGGTCGGTGAACAGCTAAAGGCCAGCCTGCGCCCCTATGACAGCCTGGCGCGGATTGGCGGCGATGAGTTCACTGCCCTGCTCGACAGTCTGGAACATCCGGAAGACGCCGCGCGCATCGCCGAAAAACTGATCGAGCAGGTGTCGGTGCGACATAACCTCGACGGCATCGAGGTGACTCTGGGCGCCAGTGTGGGCATTGCCTGTTTTCCCGAGTGTGGGCAAACCGTGGAAGGCTTGCTGCGCGCCGCTGACATGGCCATGTACGAGGCCAAGCGCACCGGTCGTCAGCAGTACCGTTTCTTCTCACAGGAAATGAACGGCCGCGCACGCTCACGGTTGATGCTTGAGGAAAGCCTGCGCAACGCCATCGAGAATGATGATTTCGTCCTGGTCTACCAGCCGCAGATTTACCTGGAGAGCGGGCGCCTGCGTGGCTTCGAAGCGTTGCTGCGTTGGCAGCATCGGGTTGCCGGCACCGTGGCGCCGGGGGTGTTTATTCCGCTGCTGGAGGAGACTCGTCTGATCAACCGCCTGGGCGGCTGGATCTTCAAGGCCGGGATCGAAAAATGCCAACAGCTGAGCCAGCAGTTCGGCAACGAGCTGGTGCTTAGCCTGAATGTCAGCCCAGTGCAGTTCGGCATGCCGCAGCTGGTCGACGACCTGCGCCGGGTACTTGAAGAGCACCAGTTGAACCCTCGGCAGCTGGAAGTTGAAGTTACCGAAAGCGCGTTGATGCAGGATCTGGAAACCAGCCAGGAACAGCTGCGTCAGTTGCGTAAGCTCGGGGTGAAGATCGCCATCGATGATTTCGGCACCGGTTATTCGTCACTGGCTTACCTGCGACATTTCGAGCTGGATACGCTGAAGATCGATCGCCTGTTTATCTCCAATATGCTCGACTCGCCGCGTGATGCTGCGGTGGTCAGCACCATCATCGACCTGGGCCGCAACCTGGGATTGGAGGTGATCGCCGAGGGCGTGGAAACCATGGCTCAGCGTGATTGGCTGGCGGCGCACAACTGCGCAATCATGCAGGGTTTTCTAGTCGCGCCGGGGTTAAACGCCGAGCAGATCAAAACCTTTCCCGCGCAGCTGGATTGGCACAATTTGCCGTTGCGTAACGAAAAGCCCGCTGGTTAGGCGGGCTTGAGGATTCAGCGATAGCGGCTTAGCGCGCGGGATAGCGCTTCTTCAGCTCGTCGAGCTGCGCATCCTTGTCCAGCCACAGCTGGTTGACCCATTGCTGGAACTGCAAGCGGTAGGCTTCGTCCTGATCATAGTTGCCGCCAATAAATTCCTTGGGAATCTGCAGCTGATCGAAACGCACGACTACCTGATCAATCCGTCCGCACAGCAGGTCCCAGAAACCGGGGTTGCCTTGTGGGTAATGGATGGTGACATTGACCAGGCTATGCAATTGCTCCCCCATGGCGTCCAGCACAAAGGCAATACCGCCGGCCTTGGGTTTGAGCAGGTGCTTGAACGGTGACTGCTGTTGCGCGTGCTTAGCCGGCGACAGGCGCGTGCCTTCGAGGAAATTGAACACCGACACCGGGTTGGTCTTGTAGCGCTCGCAGGCCTTACGCGTAGTGGCCAGGTCCTGGCCGCGTTTTTCCGGGTGCTTGGCTAGGTATTCCTTGCTGAAACGCTTCATGAATGGAAATTCCAGCGCCCACCAGCACAAGCCAATCACCGGCACCCAGATCAGCTCCTGCTTGAGGAAAAACTTGAGAAACGGAATACGCCGATTGAGCTGGTATTGCAGCACCAGAATATCCACCCAGCTCTGGTGGTTGCTGGTCACTAAGTATGAGTGCTGTTTATCGAAGCCACTCAGCCCGGCCACATCCCAATGCGTTCGGCCGACCAGGTTCATCCAGAACTTGTTGATGGAAATCCAGGCTTCGGCACTCGCGTGCATCATAAAGCGCAGGATGCGGTGTACCTCAGGTATGGGGACTAGCAGTTTCACCAGTGCCAGGATAAACAGCGGCCAACACCAGAACAGGGTATTGAGTGCCAACATCAGGCCGGCAAGCAGGCCGCGCAGTGGAGCAGGCAGGAAATGCAGCATTGGGGCAGGTGCCTCCAGAAAATGGGGCCAGGCTGGTTGCGGGCCATTGCTGTGGCGCTCAAGCGGCTTGATCCCCGACTTATCTACGCCTGCGGTTTTGCACCGCAGATCGGTCGGCGCACAGGTTAACGTCTGTGCACCGAACTGCAACCCCTCGAAATATGGGTTATCGCAGCGATTCGCGGATGTTTAGCACTTTTGCCTGGCCAGGGCCGCCTTTGAGCAGCCCTGGCTGCGCATCACTGCGGCAGGTTGGCGGCCTGGATTGCGGTCAGGGCGATGGTGAAGACGATATCGTCGACCAGTGCGCCGCGAGACAGGTCGTTCACCGGCTTGCGCAGACCCTGCAACATCGGGCCGACGCTGACGCAATCGGCGCTGCGTTGTACCGCCTTGTAGGTGGTGTTACCGGTGTTCAGGTCGGGGAAGATAAACACCGTGGCGCGGCCGGCGACCGGGCTGCCAGGGGCCTTCTGCCGGCCGACGCTTTCAATCGCCGCCGCGTCGTATTGCAGCGGGCCGTCGAGCAGCAGTTGTGGGGCGATGGCCTTGGCCAAGCGGGTGGCCTCGCGGACTTTCTCGACTTCTTCGCCGCTGCCGGAGTCACCGGTTGAGTAACTGAGCATCGCCACCCGAGGAATGATGCCGAAGGCGCTGGCCGAGGCCGCGCTTTGCAGGGCGATTTCCGCCAGCTCCACTGCTGTTGGATCAGGGTTTACTGCGCAATCACCGTAGACCAGCACCTGGTCGGGCAGCAGCATAAAGAACACCGACGACACCAGCTTATAGCCCGGTGCCGTCTTGATCAGCTGCAGGGCGGGGCGAATGGTGTTGGCGGTGGTGTTGATCGCCCCGGAAACCAGGCCGTCGACCTCATCCAGGGCGAGCATCATGGTGCCCAGCACCACGGTGTCCTCCAGTTGCGCGGCGGCCATCGGCGCGTTCAGCCCTTTGCCCTTGCGCAACTCGACCATGGGCTCGACATAGCGCTCGCGAATCAGATCCGGGTCGAGGATTTCCAGCCCTTCCGGCAGCTCGATGCCATGGGCGCGGGCCACCGCGTGGACGTCATCCGGTTTGGCCAGCAGCACGCAACGGGCGATGCCGCGTGCCTGGCATATGGCCGCGGCCTGCACGGTGCGTGGCTCGCTGCCTTCCGGCAGAACGATGCGTTTGTTGGCGGCCTTGGCACGTTGCACCAACTGATAGCGGAACGCCGGCGGCGACATGCGCAGCTCGCGTGGCGTGCCGCAGCGGGCGAATAGCCATTCATGGTCGATATGACTGGCGACGAAGTCGGCGACTTTATCTGCACGCTCCTTGTCGTCGACCGGGATTTCTTTGTTCAACCGGTTGAGGTTGGTCGCGGTGTCGTAGGAGCCAGTGCTCACCGTCATCACCGGCAAACCGCCCTGCAACGCGCCTCGGCACAGTTCCATGATGCGTGGGTCAGGCGCAAAGTCGCTGCACAGCAGCAAACCGGCCAGCGGCATGCCGTTCATCGCAGCCAGGCTGGCCGCGAGGATGATGTCGTCGCGGTCCCCTGGCGTCACCACCAAGGTGCCAGGCTTGAGCAGTTGCACGGTGTTGGCCACCGCGCGGGCGCAGAGCACGATCTTCAGCATGCGCCGCTGCTCGTAATCGCCGGCATTCAGCACCCGCGCGCCGAGCAGGTCGGCGATGTCGCGGGTACGTGGGGCGTTCAGTTCTTCCAGCCAGGGGATGCAGCCGAGCAGGCGGAAGTCATCGCCCTTGAGCAGTGGCGAGAGTTCTTTCAGGCGATTGGCGAAGGCTTCGATACCATCGTCACTGCGTACCTTGTTGAGGATCACCCCGAGCACTTTCTCGTCTTTTGGCCCGCCAAACAGTTGGGCCTGAATTTCCACTCGGTCGCTCAATTCGCTGAGGCTTTCCTGTTCCGGCGCTGAGACCAGAATCACCTCGGCATCCAGGCTTTTGGCCAGGTGGAAATTGACCCGCGCGGCGTAGCTGGCCTGGCGCGTCGGCACCATGCCTTCGACGATCACCACGTCTTTATCTGCAGCGGCCTGCTGATAGAGGCTGATGATTTCTTCCAGCAGTTCATCCAGCTGGCCGTCACCGAGCATGCGCTCGACATGCGCCAGGGCCAGCGGTTTTGGCGAATGCAGGCCGTGGGTACGGGCGATCAGCTCGCTGGAACGCTCGGGGCCCATGTCGCCCTGATGCGGCTGGGCGATGGGTTTGAAAAAGCCGACCTTGAGGCCAGCACGCTCCAGGGCGCCGACCAGACCCAGGCTGATCGAGGTAAGGCCGACACCGAAACCGGTGGGGGCAATAAAGAAAGTGTGCATTCGCGCTCCGTAGTAGTCAGGTGACGGTCAGGCTTCAAGTAGCGCCAGGGTGTCGAGGGCAATCTGTCGTTCTTCATTGGTCGGTACGACCAGCACGCGCGGGTGCCCGTGGGCCTGGATCGGCCCGGCCGCACCGCGCACGGTGCGAGCGTTGGCCTGCTCATTGAGGGCCAGGTTGAGCAATTTCAGGTGAGTGACGGTTTTGCTGCGGATCAGTGCCGAGTTCTCGCCAATACCGCCGGTAAAGACCAGGCCGTCGAGTTGTGGCAGTGCGCAGCTCATGGCTGCCAGGGATTTGGCCAGGCGGTAGCAGAACACCTCGATGGCCAGGGTGGCGCCGGCATGGCCCTGCTCGCGGGCTTGCTCCAGGGTGCGCATGTCGTTGGATAAACCAGACAGGCCCTGGAGGCCACTGTCTTTATTGAGCATGGCTTCGATCTGCTCCAGGCTCCAGCCCAGGGTGCGCGCCAGGTGGCTGTGCAGGTTGGGGTCGACATCGCCGCTGCGGGTGCCCATCACTACGCCTTCCAGCGGCGTCAGGCCCATGCTGGTGTCGCGGCTTTGTCCATCGACGATGGCGCAGGTCGAGCAGCCGTTGCCCAGGTGTGCCACCAGCCAGCTGCTGGCATTGACCGGCAGCCCGGCCATTTCTGCGGCGCGCTGGCTGACAAAACGGTGGCTGGTGCCGTGGAAGCCATAGCGGCGTACGCCGTGTTCGCGATACAGGTGTTCGGGCAGGGCATAGCGATAGGCGTGTTCGGGCAGGGTCTGGTGAAAAGCCGTGTCGAACACCGCCACCTGAGTCAGGTCGGGGAACAGCTTGATCGCCGCTTCGATGCCCAACAGGTTGGCCGGGTTATGCAGCGGTGCCAGCGGCGCGGTGGCGCGAATCGCCGCAAGGCTCAGCGCATCCAATCGACAGGCAGCAGTGAAATGCTCGCCGCCATGCACCACGCGGTGGCCAATACCGTGCAACTGACCGCCAGCGGCGGCCTGTACCAGGGGTAACACCTGGGCGAGGGCGGCGCGGTGATCGGCATGGGGCAGTATCAGGCTGTCTTTGCTATCGCCTTGTTGCCAGTGGACTTGTGCATCCGGGCTGCCCAGGCGTTCGGCCAGACCACTGAGAATAAAGGCATCTTGGTCTTCGTTGATCAGGGCAAACTTGATTGATGAGCTGCCGCAGTTGATCACCAGAATATTGCGTGCGGGCATTTACCGCTCCTTGTTCAAATCGTGGTTCGGGCGTTCTGTCGTCGCCTCGCTTGCGCTATTTTCAGCCGCGCACCAGCCGCAGAGGAACAGTTCTCCCACGTGCGCCTGGCGTTGATGAGCATCCAGCACCCACGCGCGATTCTGCCAGGGCGGCTGGTGGCGCAGGTGCTGAGTATGGCCGCAGGACAATACTGCCACCCAATGGCCGTGCTCATCCTGACGAAAATCAAGCACGCGCACTGAGGCCGCGCGTGGCCGTCCGTCTGTGTCCGGTTCGCTTTCGCGCGTGCCCTTGGGTAAACTTGCCCGCTCTTTATTTCCAAGCAAAAGGTCTCGCCCCATGCTGATCGCCGCCAATAAGGCCGTCTCCATCGACTATACCCTGACTAACGATGCCGGTGAGGTGATCGACAGTTCCGCAGGCGGCGCGCCGCTGGCTTATCTGCACGGTGCCGGCAACATCATCGGTGGCCTGGAAAAAGCCCTGCTGGGCAAGCAAGCTGGCGATGAGCTGGACGTGGCCGTTGAGCCAGAAGATGCCTACGGCGAATACAGCGCCGAGCTGGTAGCCACCCTCAATCGCTCGATGTTTGAAGGCGTTGATGAGCTGGAAGTCGGCATGCAGTTCCACGCCTCTGGTCCGGACGGTGGCATGCAGATCGTTACTATCCGTGAGCTGGAAGGCGACGACGTGATCGTTGACGGCAACCACCCACTGGCTGGCCAGCGCCTGCACTTCAAGGTCAAGGTTGTCAGCGTGCGTGATGCCAGCGAAGAAGAAGTTGCGCATGGCCATATCCATGGCGAAGGCGGTCATCATCATTGATGGTTTAGCCTTATGTGGTCGCCACGAGTCGACTTATGGTCGTATCAACCGTTGGCTTGACTGCTAAGCTGCAACAGAAGAAAGGCGCCTTCAGATAGGCGCCTTTTTTATGAGCCACCATCCTTGGCGGCTCACCCTGCGGGCCGTCGCGGTGCGACGTTAAAAATGGCTCCCGGCCATTTTTTGTCCGCTATACGTAACCTGTGTGTTCTCAAGGAGTTAGACCATGAGTGCCTTTCACGACCTCAACCTGCGTGCACTGGATGGCCAAGAGCTGCCGCTGGCACCCTTCAAGGGGCAGGTGGTGTTGGTGGTCAATGTGGCTTCCAAATGTGGCCTGACGCCACAGTACGCGGGCCTGGAAAAGCTCTATCAGCAATACAAAGGACAGGGCTTCAGCGTGCTCGGGCTGCCGTGCAATCAGTTTGCTGAGCAGGAGCCCGACAGCGAGGACGCCATTCGCGCGTTTTGCAGCCTCAACTACGGCGTGACCTTCCCGTTGGGCAGCAAGCTTGAAGTGAATGGGCCGGACCGCCATCCGCTGTATCGCCTGCTGGCAGGCGAGGGCGCCGAGTTCCCGGGTGACATCACCTGGAATTTCGAGAAGTTTCTCGTCGGTCACGACGGCCGTGTGCTGGCGCGTTTCTCGCCGCGCACCACGCCAGATGACCCGAGCCTGATCCAGGCGATCGAAAAGGCGCTGGGTTAAGGCCATTTGCGCCAAGGCTGCGGACTAAGCCGGTATACGGCTTGTTCGTGGCTGGGCATCGCGGCTTAATCGGGCAACCTGCCGAGGATGCCCCTGATGAGCCTGTTTCCCGCTGATACCGCCATTTCTCCCGCGACCCCCGCCGCACTGCGTGAGCTGATCGAAAGTCGCCGCGCAGTCCGCCGCTTTAAGGCCGAAGCGGTGCCTGATGAGGTGGTGCGTGATTGCCTAGAACTGGCAGTGCTCGCGCCCAACTCCTGCAACTTGCAGCCCTGGAGTTTCCAAGTGATTCGCGATCCGGCGTTGCTGGCCCGCTTGCACCCGGTGTGCATGAGTCAGAACGCCGCCAAGGCGCCGCTGATCATTGCCGTACTGGCGCGGCCGGACACCTGGAAGCAGGCTTGCCAGAACATCATCGACTATTGGCCGGAGCCGGAAGTACCTGCGCGGATTCGCAGCTTCTACAACAAGACCGCACCCTTTCAGTACAACCAGGGCCCATTCGGTCTGTTTGGGCTGTTCAAACGTCAGCTGCTGCGGGTGGCAGCCTGGCGCAAACCGTTGATGCGCGCGCCTAACAGCCAGGCGCAGATGCGCATCTGGGCGGTGAAATCCACGGCTCTGGCGGCGCAGAACCTGATGCTGGCCTTCCAGAGCCATGGCTATGCCACCTGCCCGATGGAAGGCTTCGATGAGGTGCGCCTGCGCAAGACGCTGAACATCCCGCGCCAGGCCTTGCCGATCATGCTGCTGGCGGTGGGCAAGCAGGACGAGAAGGGCGTGTACAACCCGCGTCTGCGCTTTCCGTTGGAGCAGCACGTGACGTGGCTATAGCCGTAGGTTGGGGCGGGGCGCTCAACGCCAACCTAGGTCGGCGTTGGCGTGGCCAGTGCTAGAGAACGCCGGCTTTTTTCCAGGCGAGATAACTGCTCACCAGCTGCGGTCCCAGTTCGCTCGGCCGCGCATCCAGCACCGGCACCTTGTTGGCAATCAGGCGTTCGTGCAGGCCAGCGCGGGCATTCAGGTAGTCAAGTGTGCCGCAGTAGTCCAGGGCGCCGGAGAGGTCCTGCACCGGGGTGTGGCGCAGGGTATCCAGCACTTCCTCACGCAGGCTGGCGACCAGCACGCGGTGCTGGCGGCTCAGGCGTTTGACCGCGCCGAGCAGGGCCTGATCATCTTCATCACGTAGGTTGGTCACCAGCACCACCAGGGCGCGGCGGCGCTGGCGGCTGAGCAGGTTTTCCACAGCGGCGGTGAAGTCTGCCGGTTGTTGGGTGCTGCGCAGGTCATACAAGGCATTAAGCAGCACATTCAGCTGCGCTTGGCCTTTGACCGGGGCGAGGAAGCGGTTTTGCTCGCCGGCAAAGGTCGATAGGCCAACCGCATCGCCTTGGCGCAGCGCTACGTAGCTGAGCAGCAGGCATGCGTTGAGGGCGTGATCGAAGTGCGACAGCTCGCCGTCCTGGCTGCGCATGCGTCGGCCGCAGTCGAGCAGGAAGACGATCTGCTGGTCGCGCTCGTCCTGATATTCGCGGGCAATCGGTGTGCGTTTGCGCGCAGTGGCTTTCCAGTCGATCTGCCGCAGCGTGTCGCCGTCGCGGAATTCGCGCAGCTGGTGAAATTCCTGCCCCAGGCCGCGGCGTTGCTGCTGGCGTACGCCCAGCTGGCTGAGCCAGTCATCTACCGCCATCAGTTGCGCGCCGTAAAGCCGGGCGAAATCTGGGTAGACGCGGGTTTCACCGGCTACGGGCAGATAACGCCGGGCCCGCCACAGGCCCATGGGGCTGGGCAGGCTGACTTCGCACTGCGGGAAATAGAAATGCCCGCGCAGCAGTGGGCGTACGCGGTAGCTGACCTGGGTCTGTTCGCCGGGGTGCAGATCAACCCTGAGCGGCAGGTGCTCGAAGGCCATATCGCCGGGCAGATGGTCGAACACCTCCACCTGCAGCGCACGTGTGTAGCTATGGTGCAGACTCAGCCGCACGTCGCTCCAGCGTCCAAGCGGCAGGTTGCCGGGCAGCTGGCGTTCGATGCGCGGCGAAGGTACTTGGCGCAGCAGCAGGGCGTCGATCAGCGTCAGACCGAGCAGCATCAGCAGCAGGCCCCAGTAAATCGGGGTGAAGCTGCGCGGCACGGCAACGCCCAGGGCGCTGCAGATACCCAGGGCAATGCCGAGCACGAACAGACCGGCGAGCAGCGCCAGCAGCGCGCGTGAGGGTTTCATGCGAGAGCGCCTTTCAATGCGGGCTTTTGCCAAGTGCGGGTCATAGGCGCGGTGCCGGGACCTGGTCGAGCAGCTGTTGCAGCACCTGATCCACCGACAGGCCTTCGATATCCAACTCCGGCGACAGCCGCACGCGGTGGCGCAGTACGGCCAGGGCGCAACCCTTGATGTCATCTGGCAGCACGAAATCACCGCCGCGCAGCAGCGCTCGGGCGCGGCCGCAGCGTACCAGGGCAATCGAGGCGCGCGGCCCGGCGCCGATGGCCAGACCCGGCCAGGTGCGGGTGGCGCGGGCGATGCGCACAGCGTAGTCGAGCACCTGCTCATCAATCGGCAGGTCGCTGGCAATTTTCTGCAACGCCAGTACATCGCGGGCCTGCAGCAGGGTGCGCAGCGGGGTTACTTCGAGCATGTCGGCTTTGCTTGAGCGCGCCACCTGGCGAACCATATTCAGCTCTTCGCTCTGCTCGGGGTAATCCATGCGCAGCTTGAGCATAAAGCGGTCGAGCTCGGCTTCCGGCAGCGGGTAGGTACCTTCCTGCTCAATCGGGTTCTGCGTGGCCAGCACCATAAAGGGCAGCGGCACATTCAGGGCGCGGCCTTCCAGGGTGACCTGACGTTCCTGCATGACTTCCAGCAACGCCGCCTGGGTCTTGGCCGGGGCGCGGTTGATTTCATCCGCCAGCAGCAGGTTGGTGAATACCGGGCCCTTGCGCAGTTTGAACTGCTCGCTTTGCAAGTCGTACACAGCGTGGCCGGTGACGTCGCTGGGCATCAGGTCCGGGGTGAACTGGATGCGCGCGAACTCGCCGCCAAAGCAGCGCGCCAGGGCACGCACCAGCAGGGTTTTGCCGAGGCCGGGAACGCCTTCGACCAGCACATGACCGCCGGCGATCAGGGCGCTGAGCACATCATCAATCACCGCCGTTTGGCCGATCAGGGCTTTCTGCAACTCCGCACGCAGCGCCTGAGCCAGCTGGCTGGCGCGCTGGCGCTGCGCATTCGGATTCGCCGCTGCGGGTGCCGGGGCAGCTGGTGCTGGGGCCGGTACAGGCGTTTCGGTGGCCGCAGCTTCGACAGTTTCAGCGGCGACAGGGGCTGATTCGATCTCGCTGTCCTGCTGTTCGGGTGTGTGTTCGCTCGTCATAGGGCATTCCTGAGGGTTTGCAGGTTGGCGACCTGGCGGGTGAAGTCGGCGGCAGCCAGGCGCTGCTTGGGCAACGGCCGCATGGCTTGGCTGATAACGCTAGAAGGCTGGCGGGTCAGGCGGCTAAGCACCTGCCACTGCTCGGCCACGGCAAGGCGTTCGAAACCGGGGTGACGATGCCGCGCGCGGCGCTGGATGTCTTGTTGCAAGCCTTGCAGCAGGCTGTGCTGGCCGTTGTGGCGCAGCAGGAAGTCAGCGCTACCGCGCAGATGTTCCTGCAGTTGGCGGCGATTGCGGCTGGCGGGCAACAGCAGCGGGCCTTGGCGCATGCCCAGATGCCACAGGCCGAATGCTAGCAACAGCACGAGTGCAACCAATGCCTGGGGGAAGTGCTCAAGCAGCAGGCTGAACAGGTCATCGCGGTCGGCGCGGTAGAGCAGGGTGACCTGGCTGTCTTGGGTCATGTACCAGAGCAACCAGGCGTTGTCGTATTCGCCGATGCCCTGGTTTTGCCAGATCCAGCTGTCGCTGACCACGCTGATCAGGCCATCGCCATGGTAGAGCTGCAGCAGGTGGGTGGCGGCGTCGCTGTTGGCCCAAGCGTGGGCACGGTTCTCGGAGTCGTAGAGGTGGAAGTCGGTGTCGAAGTTGAAGTAGGCCGGCGCCTCTTCGTTTTCCAGATACAGCTGGGTCAGTTCTGGGTAGGCATTGTCTGAACCTGTGGCTGCATCTGCCGCAGCCGCAGCCGCAGCCGCAGCCGCAGCTTCCGCTTCAGCCTGCGGCTCAGCGTCGGCCGTGTCCTCAGTCGAGGCGTCTTCTTCCGTTGCTTCGCTGGCATCTTCGTCGAGTTCTTCGCTTTCGTATTGCTGGATGCCCAGGCTGTCGAGCAGCAGATCGCCGCTTTTGCCTTCCTCTTCATCCCACAGCCGCTCGGCGACAAACAGCAGGTGGCCGCCTTTGGCCGTCCAGGCCAGCAGGCGTTCGGCCTGCTTGGGCGTCATGCGGTTGCGGTCGCCGAGCAGCAGTAGGGTTTGCCCGGCGCTCGGCAGGTCCTTCATGACCTCCAGGCCATCGGCGCGTTGTATCTGCAGGCCCTGTTTGCGCAGGAAATGCTCGGCGGCGAGGTAAGGGTTGGCCCGGGCCTCGGGTGCGGGGCCGTGCTCGAGGGTCTCCTCATAGGGCGTGAGTTTGCCCAGCAAGTAGATGCCGAGCAGGCCGAGCACCAGCAGTAATCCGGCACCGAGGAGGAACTGGAGACGCCGGTTCATGCCTGCGCCCCTTGTTCGAACAGGCGTCGCCAGGCATTGCACAGGCCCTGTTTGAGTGCCGCGGGCGGCAGTCGATGGCCGTAGGCGAGGTTCTGCCAGTGGCGGGTCAGGGCCTGGCTGAAGTGGCTGAGGTCTTTCTGCTGCAGCGCCTGCACCAGTTGCAGCACTTCGGCTTCGGTGTGCGAGTTTTTCAGCGGCAGGCGCTGTTCGTGCAGCATACGGCTGAGCAGGGCGCGGTAAAGCAGGCCGAGGGCGGCGCGTGGCTGTTCATCCCAGAGTCGTTCCACTTCACCGGGGACATCCGCTGGCAGGCTTTGTGGGGCTACTTCCAGGCCAAATAGCTGCTCAGGTGGCTGATAGGTGCGGGTTTGCGGCAAACGCAGGCGACCGGCAAAGGCGCTCAGCCAGTCGCGGTAGCGCCACAGCAACCAGGCGATCAGGCTGAACAGCGCCGCCCACAGCAGCACCTCGAAGAACAGCGCCACTGCATCGACGCTTTTCCAGAACTCGGTGAGTTTGAAGAATTTTTCCAGCAGTTCGATCAGGGCTTTGGCGTCTTCCTCGCTCGGCTCCTTGGGCTCTTCGCCGAGGCGCCAACGGGTGACGGTTTCACGGTGCTCGAAGGGCGGCTGATCGAGCAGCTGGCCTATGCTTTTTTGCGCTTCGGCGCTGGTCAGCGGCTGCTTGAGCAGGCGCTCGGCTTCTGGCCCTATGGGGTCTTCAACCGGCAGCGGGCAGCTGCTTGCGGTTGCGGTTTGGGTATCGGAGGCCATGGCGCTGTTTGGCAGCTGCATCAACAGCAGGCCGCAGCCCAGCAGCAGGGCATAAGCCACGCCCGTCAGGCGCTGGCGTAGCTGGCGGAAGACCAGTTCGATGTCCCAGGCTTCCAGAGCGGTGCGGCGGTTCAGGTAAAGGGTAAAGCCGCAGGCGACGTAGATCGGTTCCCAGAGAATCAGCATCAGAACGTAGGTCAGGTTGGACAGATGTTCCAGCCATAGCCACTCGCCAGACGCCGCATTGATCAGGCTGTCCCATGTCCAGTCTAGCTCAATCTGCGCCGGCAGCAGCATGTAGACGAAGCTGATAATGCCGAACCACAGCGCCATTTCCAGGTGCACGCCGACGATGGTGAGCCAGCTGGCACCGCCGGCATCGCGCTGGCCGAGGACAATCAGGCGTTGGCTGCGCGCCTTGCCGGACAGGCCTTCCAGCTGCATCACCGGCAGGTCGAAGCTGCGTGTGGGGCTTAGCCGGCGCCAAGTCAAACTGGCCAGCAGTTGCGGTTTGAGCAGACCGGGCAGGGCTTTTAGCGCCTGCTTGAGGCTCGGTGTGGCGCCGAACAGGGCATGCGAGAGGATGTACAGTGGCAGGCGTTCGAAAGCCGGTTTCAGCCACCAGAAAATCAGTACGGCGATGCTTGGGTAATCCCACAGCAGCAGGCACAGCAGGGCGAAAATCGGCACGGTGACCAAGGCCCAGCTGAGCATCAACAGGCCGGCCTGCTGTTTGGCCAGCAACACGCCGAGGTCGACGGCTTCCCAGGCGCTACGGGGGCGGATGGCGACGCTGGCATCAGTCAGGCGCATGTGCACCTCGGCCAGCCAGGAGGAGATAAGCCAGCACCAGCAGCCAAAGACCAGCGCCGACTGCATATTTGATCGCGGGGCTGGCCAGGTCCATGGATGACCAGTAGGCCTCGATAAACGCCGCCAGCAGCAGAAATACGATCACTCCGCCGACCAGCCGCACGCTGCTGCCGGCCGCGACCCGCAGCGCCTCGCCGCGTGGCAGGCGGCCGGGAACCAGCAGCGCCCAGCCGAGCTTCAGGCCGGCCGCGCCGGCCAGGGCAATGGCGGTGAGTTCGAAAGAACCGTGGCCGATGACGAACGACCAGAAGGTTTCACCGTAGCCAATTTGCGTCAGATGGCCGGCCACTGCGCCGATCATCAGGCCGTTGAACAGCAGGAAGAACAAGCTGCCCAGGCCAAACAGCAAGCCGCTGGCAAAGGTCTGAAAGGCGATGCCGATGTTGTTCATGATGTAGTAGCCGAACATCATCCAGTCATCGCCGGAGTCGCGTTCGCTGAAGCGGCCGATGCGCCTGGCGTCGGGGTCGTACATCTTTTCCATCTCGCCGACCTGGTCAGGCGCCATCACCCCGTAGACTAGGTCGGGGAAGTGATACACCAGCGTGCCCATCAGCAGCAGGCTGCCGAAAAACAGCAGGCTGGCGACCACGACAAAACGCCACTCGGCGCGCACCAGGCGTGGAAATCCAGCCAGGATAAACCCGAGCAGTTGCGCCCCCAGTGGGCTGCGATGGCGATAAAACTGCTGATGGCCGCGCATGGCCAGCAGCTGCAATTGCTCGATCAGGTGGCTGCTATAGCCCCGGCTCTGGGCCAGGGCTAGGTGCTGGCACAGGCTGCGGTAGTTGGCGGCAAAGGCCTTGCATTGCTGGCTATCGGCCTTGCCGCGCTCAATGGCTTCTAGCTGCGCATTAAAGGCTTGCCACTCGGCTTGGTGCTGGTGTTCAAACAGGCTCTGTTTCATGTCGGCCCCAACAAGCCACGGGCAATCCCGTGGATCTGCTGTTCGGCCAGCTCAGCAGGTACCTGCAAGGGCTCGGCAAGAATGCTTGCCAGCTCCTGACGCCGTGCACTGGATAGACTCTGCGCTCGCTCGGCAAAGCTGAGCAGGGCGCGCTGCTCACTCAGGCTCATGCTGAACGGTGCACGGATGGGCTCGGCTTGCGGTAGCTCGGGTGCTGCTGGGGCGTTATCGCGGTAAACCACCAAGGTGCCGGCGGCGATATCGCCGAGGCGCTTGAACGCTGGGTGATTCAGGCAGCTGAGAATACCCAGGGTGTAGCCAAACGGCAGGATGTCGACGAAACGCAGCAAATTGCGCGTAAGCGAGGCGGCCCAGCCAATTGGCGTGCCGTCATCATGAATCACCCGCAGGCCCATCATCTGCTTGCCCGGTGAGCGGCCCTGGTTGAGCACCTCAAACAGCACCATGTACCACCAGGTCACCAGAAACAGCAGGATGGTGCCCAGGCCCATACCGAACTGGCCGAGCAACGCCAGCACGGCAAACAATGCGCCGAGCAGCGCACCGCGAATCAGCAGGTCAATGCTAAATGCCAACGCGCGCGGCACTACCCCAGCTGGGCGCAGGATCAGGTCGATGCCTTCCGGTGTTTCCACCTTATAGCGGGTATCCAGCAGCGGGCGAGCGGCGACTGAAGCAGGGGTTGGCGTGGGCGACATCGGCAGACTGCGTCGAGGAAAGCCCGATGCTAGCCAGCAGCAGGCAGGGAAGCAACCGGCTCAGTGATCTGAACCGGCGCAGCGGGGTTATTTAGTCAGGATTATTGCGGCGCGGGCAGTACACCGAAGATGGTGCGATAGAGCACGCCCATGGCGATGACAAACAGCGGAATGCTCCACACCAGACCAATACCGAGCGGAATAGCGCTTATAAGCGTGATCAGGCCCAGCAGCAGGAACAAGCCGAACACCTTGAACCAGTGCTGGGTAATCGCCTTGCGCGAGGCTTCCAGGGCTTGCCACGGCGTCAGGCCGCGCTCCACCACCAGCGGAATGGCCAGCATATAAGCGATGGCCAGGTACAGGCCGGGAATGATCAACAGGAACATGCCGAGGTAGATCAGCAGCATGCTGATAATCGCGGTGATCACTAGCGGCACGGTGCGGCCGAAGTGACTGAAAATGTCATTGAAGCTGATCGGTTGGTCGGCGGCGCGACGGATACCGATCATATTGATCCCAGCCATAAAGGGATAAGCCAGGGCCGAAGCCAGAATGCCGATGACCAGTTCGGCCACGACCGCGAGCATTGGGCTGTCGCTTACCACGCCCAGCAGGCCGAAGAATCCGCCAATCAGAAAGGATGCAGTCAGCAGGACGACGTAGAACACCAGAAAACCACCGATGATGATGCCCTTGGTGCCTTTTACCCGTTGCCAGGCTTCGCTGAGCAGGTCACTGATGGTGAAGTCGTAGCCACGGCTCAGGGCTTCTTCGATGCTGGGCACCTGGCTGTCGCGCGGCGCTTCTTGCAGTGCACTGGCTGGAGCGGCGTAGGGATTGCTGGGGTTGATCTCACTCATGGGGCGTCCTTGTTCAGAGTGGTTAATCGGGCTTCCCACTTTAGTCTCCGCCAGGGTGCCCTACAAGGCACAGACCCCACGTGCGGCGTGCGCTGGCGCAAGGTTCTGCGCTTGTCTGCGTGATGCTGACGGGGTGGTAGACTGCCTGCGCCTCAGCATCAGGACATAACTGTGACTTCCAGCCTCTTTTGGTACGACTACGAAACCACCGGTATTGACCCGCGGCGCGACCGGCCGCTGCAGGTCGCGGGGATTCGCACCGATGAAGACCTCAATGAAATTGCTGAGCCGCTGAACATCTACTGCCAGCCCAGCGACGACATCCTGCCGCATCCGGCAGCTTGCCTGGTGACCGGAATTACCCCGAGCAAGCTGGCGCAGCATGGCCTGGATGAAGCCGAATTTATGAGCCGTGTGCATGCCGAGTTGTCGCAGCCGGGCACCTGCGGGGTGGGCTACAACAGCCTGCGTTTCGATGATGAGGTGACGCGTTACAGCCTATATCGCAACTTCTTCGATCCCTACGCTCGTGAATGGCAGGGCGGCAATAGCCGCTGGGATCTGATCGACCTAGTGCGTACGGCTTATGCATTGCGCCCGGAAGGCATCGTCTGGCCGGAAGAAGAGGGGCGGGTGACGCTCAAACTGGAGCGTCTGACTGCTGCCAACGGCATCGAGCATGGCCAGGCCCACGACGCGCTGTCCGATGTGCGAGCAACCATCGCCCTGGCGCGTTTGCTGCGCAACAAGCAGCGCAAGCTCTATGACTACCTGTATCAACTGCGCAGTAAACAGCGGGTGCAGGATCAAATACGCCTGTTGCAGCCGTTGGTGCATATCTCCGGGCGCTATGCCGGTGCGCGGCATTACCTGGCGGTGGTCTTACCGTTGGCTTGGCATCCGCGTAATCGCAATGCGTTGATTGTTTGTGATCTGCAGGCCGATATCTCGCCGCTGCTCAATGAGTCAGCTGAAACATTACGCACGCGCTTGTACACCCGTCGCGATCAATTGGCCGACGGCGAGTTGCCGGTGCCGCTGAAGTTGCTGCATATCAATCGTTGTCCCGTTGTTGCTCCGATGAATGTATTGCGCGCCGAGGATATTCAGCGTCTGCAGCTCGATGTCTCGGCCTATCAGGCACAAACCGAACAATTACGCAGTAGTCCTGGGCAGTGGCAGGAAAAACTGGTGCAGGTGTATGCCGAAGAGCAGTTCGCCGCCAATCAAGACCCTGAGCAGCAGTTATATGAGGGCTTTATTGGCGATCGCGATCGCCGACTGTGTGAGCAGGTAAGGCGTGCCGAACCGCAGCGTTTGGCCGAGGCAGTTTGGCCATTTGATGATGGGCGTTTGCCGGAGCTGTTATTTCGATACCGCGCGCGAAACTTTAACGCGACGTTGAGTGTTGAGGAGCAACAACGCTGGCGAACATTCTGTCAGCAGCGTCTGACGCAGCCCGAATACGGTGCCCCGAATACGCTTGAACAGTTCAACCAAGCACTTGCGGGCGTTCTTTCAGAGAGTGATTCGGTGCAACAAGCTATTTTGTTGGAGTGGCGCGATCATGCAGAACAGTTACGCCAGCGTTATGCCCTGTAGTTGATAGGTCTAAATGCTGTAGGCGTGACTGAAACAATGCCCATAAAAAACGCCAGCATCGCTGGCGTTTTTGCGTGAAGCTTGTGGCGCTTAAGCAGCAGGCTTAGCCCAGCAGGGTTGCCCAGCCTTCAACGACGTCACCGCCCCACTTGGCTTTCCACTCTTTCAGCGTCTTGTGGTTGCCGCCTTTGGTTTCGATCACTTCGCCGGTATTCGGGTTTTTGTACTGCTTAACTTTACGGGCACGTTTGGTGCCAGTTGTTTTGGCGGCGCGGGTGATTTTGCTGCCTTTGGCTTCTGGGTCGAGCATGGCAATGATGTCGCGCAGCGATTTCTGGTATTCACCCATCAGTGCGCGCAGTTTGCCTTCGAATTCCAGCTCTTTCTTCAGTTTGTCGTCTTGCGACAGATTTTTCAGGCGATCTTGCAGTTCTTTGATTGCTTCTTCGGTGGCGCGGTATTCGTTGATCAACGACATGATGGGTACCTGTATTCGGGATTGGCGATTAAGTGATAGCAATAGTAGTCAGGCACTTTTAACAAGTAAACCGCTTTATAGGTATTTTTTATGAATTGTATTGTTAAGTAACTGGGTGGCCGCTTGGCCTGTTGTATATAGCGAGTTATTAACTGTTTGGGCGGTAGTACTGCACTATTTCGCCAGCGGTAACTGTCCTGTTCTGTTGCCTGCCCTGGCATGTGCTGTCTGAGTACTGCAGTTTTTCCATGTTGAGACTAGAATGGCCGACTTTATTTGAGCCCCGGAGCCGTTGATGCGTACTTTTCGATTGGTCATTGCCTGTCCTGATCGGGTTGGAATTGTGGCTAAGGTGAGTAACTTTCTGGCCACCTATAACGGCTGGATTACCGAAGCCAGTCATCATTCGGATAATCAGAGTGGCTGGTTTTTTATGCGCCACGAGATTCGCGCGGACTCGCTGCCATTTGATTTGGATGGTTTTCGCCAGGCTTTTGCGCCGATTGCCCGTGAGTTTTCCATGGAGTGGCGGGTTACCGATTCGGCGGTTAAGAAACGTGTGGTGCTGATGGCCAGTCGCGAATCGCACTGCCTGGCCGATTTGCTGCACCGCTGGCACAGCGACGAATTAGATTGCGATATTCCATGCGTCATTTCTAACCACGATGACCTGCGCAGCATGGTGGAGTGGCATGACATTCCGTATTTCCATGTGCCAGTTAATTCGCAGGATAAACAACCGGCATTTGATGAGGTGGCGCGGCTGGTAAAAGCCCATGCCGCCGACGTAATTGTGTTGGCGCGCTATATGCAAATTTTGCCTGCGCCACTTTGCGCCGAGTTCTCCCAGCGCGTCATCAATATCCATCACAGCTTTCTGCCGTCGTTTGTCGGTGCCAAGCCATATCACCAGGCATCGTTGCGAGGGGTCAAACTGATTGGTGCGACCTCTCACTATGTAACCGAGGAGCTGGACGCCGGGCCGATCATTGAGCAGGACGTGGTGCGCGTCAGCCACCGCGATAGCATCGAAGAGATGGTGCGTCTGGGTAAAGATGTCGAGAAGATGGTGCTGTCACGTGGTCTACGCTATCACTTAGAAGACCGAGTGCTGGTGCACGACAATAAAACAGTGGTGTTCGACTGAGGCGTCATTAGGGTTCGGTTCAGCGCAGATAGAGGGTATTACTGATGCTCAAGTCAATCAAAGTGCGAGATTACATGACCCGCAATCTGGTGACTTTCCGGCCTGAAATGAACCTGTTCACCGCGATTAACCGCTTGCTTGAGCACCGAATCTCTGGCGCGCCGGTGGTTGACGGACAAGGGCATCTGGTGGGTTTGTTGTCGGAGGGCGATTGCTTGCGCGGCATCCTTTCTGGCGCCTACTACGAGTCAGCGGGCGGTGATGTCAGCGCTTACATGACCACCGAGGTGGAAGTGATTTCGCCGGAGGCGGATATCATCGAAATCTCCGAGCGCTTTCTGCGCGGCCGGCGCCGACGCCTGCCAGTGGTCGAAGACGGCCGTTTGATTGGCCAGGTCAGCCGCAGCGATGTGCTGCGTGCGGTCAAAGAGTTTGCCCAGCATGACGAAGGCCGTGTGGTGCTGAGTTGAAGGCTGGTAGCGTTCATTGGAGGTGTTATGACTGATCCACTCGCGCGTGGCACATCCAGCGCGCCACCAGTGCTTGGTGAGGGTTGTACGCAGCGCTATGACCCTGAGGCTTTAAGTCCTGAGGACGGTAGCGAATTTACCGATGCCGCCGAGTTATGGCGGCAGTTGCAGCAAGACGAACAGTCGCCAACGAACCACGAAAAGCAGAAATAAAAACGGGGCGCTCACTGAGCGCCCCGTTTGTTTTCCGCATGGGTTAAATGCGGAAGCTGTCGACCAGTTGCTTCAGGCGGCTGGCCTGTTGCTCCAGATCGCCGCAGGCACGCAAGGTGGCGTTGAGGTTTTCCACGCCTTCCTGGTTGAGGGTGTTGATTTCGGTGATGTCGACGTTAAGCGATTCGATCACCGAGGTCTGCTCCTCGGTTGCGGTGGCCACCGACTGGTTCATGCCATCAATTTCACCGATGCGTTCGGTGACGCTGCTTAGGCGGGCGCCGGCTTGGTTAGCGATCTCCACGCTTTCTTCGCTGTAGCGTTGGCTTTCAGTCATGGTGGTGACCGACTCGCGGGAGCCGACTTGCAGCTCTTCGATCATCTTCTCGATTTCCTGCGCCGATTCCTGGGTGCGGTGGGCCAGGTTGCGTACTTCATCGGCCACTACTGCGAAGCCACGCCCGGCTTCACCAGCGCGCGCTGCCTCGATAGCAGCGTTGAGCGCTAGCAGGTTGGTTTGCTGGGAGATGCTTTTGATCACCTCAAGTATCTGCCCGATATTCACCGTCTTGCTGTTGAGGGTTTCGATATTGCCGCAGGATGCGCTGATTTTTCCGGACAGTTCGTTCATCGCTTTGATGGTTTGTTCCACCACTTGGCGGCCGTCCTCAGCCAGGTGGCGTGCATCGGAGGCTTGGTTCGATGCATCGGCAGCGTTACGCGCAATTTCCTGCGCGGCGGCGCCCAGCTCATTAATCGCAGCGGCCACACTGTTGGTTCGGCTGGCCTGCTCGTCGGAGTTGATCATCGACGAGTTAGAGGCACCGACCACCAGTTTCGCCACTTCATTGACCTGGCTGGTGGCGGATGACACCTCGCGGATTGAACTGTGGATACGCTCAACAAACTGGTTGAAGGCACTGGCCAGGCGGCCAAATTCGTCGTTGGATTGAATGCTCAGACGCCTGGTCAGGTCACCCTCGCCTTGGGCGATGTCTTCCATGGCTTTACCCATGACATTCAACGGTTGCATCAGCACGCTGATCAACATGCTCAGCAGCAACATGATCAGCACCACCGCGATGATGGTGGCAACGATCGCCGAGGCGCGGAACTCGCTGAGCATTGAGTAGGCCTTGGCCTTGTCAATGGACAGGCCGACATGCCAGTTAACTGAGGGCAGGCCCTTGACCGGAGCGAAGGTGAGAATGCGCGTCTCGCCATTGAGTTCCGCTTCGCTGAACTCGCCGCTGATGCGCGGGGTATCTTGCGGGTAGACCTCACTGATGTTCTTCATCACCAAGGACTTGTCCGGGTGCACGAGAATCTTGCCATCCGCGCTGATCAGAAAGGCATAACCCATGCCGGCAAAGTCCAGCGAGTTGATGATGTCGACCAGGGTGTTTAGGCTCAGGTCGCCGCCAACCACTCCTGCCGCTTTGGCGGGCGTGGCGATGGTGATGATCAGTTCGCTGGTGGCGGCGTCGACGTAAGGTTCGGTGAGGGTAGTGCCGCCTGCTGCCATCGCATCCTTGTACCAAGGGCGTTGACGCGGATCGTAGCCATCCGGCATGTCCTCGTCCGGGCGCATGGTGAAGCTGCCATCAGCGCTGCCCAGGTAGGTGAAGGCGAAAGTGGAGGCCAGTACCTTCTGCTCCAGCAGTCCGGTCAGAACGTCGCCGGAAGAGTCGCGGGCGACGGATTGAGCAACGTTTTCTACCAGCAGAATGCGCCCTGACAGCCAGTTGGAAATATTACTGGCGGTGACATTCCCCATCTCCTTTAGGTAGCTTTCCAAATCATCTCGGATCGCGTTGCGTTGCAGGTAATCGTTGTAAAGCGTGAACAGCGAGAATGCGGCGATCACCACCAGCGAGGCGGCGAGCAGAATCTTGTGGCTGAACTTCAGGTTGTTGGTCATGGCGTCTTGCGTCCGGTGAGTTCTGGCATCAGTCTTGGGCTGATGTTAGGCAGTGGCTATTGCAGGGCACGCTAACTATGTCGGCCTAATTGCAGTAAAGCTTTAACCATGGAGATAACAAGATGGTGCAAACCGATCAGTTTGTTGTGGGGGCCGATCTTGAGGGGCTGCCGGTGGGGCAGGCGTTGCGTCTGGCGAACCGTCACGGACTGATTGCTGGCGCGACGGGCACCGGTAAAACCGTGACATTGCAACGCTTGATCGAAACCTTCAGCGATGCTGGCGTTGCGGTGTTTGCCGCCGATGTGAAGGGGGATCTCTGCGGTCTGGGGGCGGCTGGCGCACCGCAAGGCAAAGTGGCTGAGCGCATTGCCAGTATGCCCTGGCTCAACCATCAGCCGGTGGCCTACCCGGTAACCCTGTGGGATGTGCACGGCAAGAGCGGCCATCCACTGCGCACCACGCTGAGTGAGATGGGGCCTTTATTGCTCGGCGCGCTGCTGGAGTTGACCGACAGCCAGCAGGCTGCACTCTATTCCGCGTTCAAGGTGGCAGACCGTGAAGGGTTGTTGCTGCTTGATCTTAAAGACCTCAAAGCGCTGCTGGCACACTTGAAAAATCACCCCGAGGTGTTGGGGGAAGACAGCGCCTTGTTCACGGCCACCTCATCGCAAGCCTTATTGCGCAAGTTAGCCGGTTTGGAACAGCAGGGCGCCGAGGCACTCTTTGGTGAGCCGGCACTGCAGCTGGAAGACATTCTGCATCCAGACCGCGATGGTCGCGGGCGTATTCACCTGCTCGACGCTAGCCGCCTGGTGCATGAGGCGCCGAAGGTCTACGCGACCTTCCTGCTCTGGCTGTTGGCTGAGTTATTTGAACAGCTGCCTGAGCGCGGGGATGCCGATAAACCGCTTTTGGCACTGTTTTTCGATGAAGCGCACCTATTGTTTGCCGATACCCCAAAAGCCTTGCAGGAGCGCTTGGAACAGGTGGTGCGACTGATCCGTTCAAAAGGCGTCGGGGTGTATTTCGTCACCCAATCGCCAGGCGATTTGCCAGATGATGTGCTGGCGCAACTTGGCCTGCGTATTCAACATGGCTTGCGTGCGTTTACCGCGAAAGAACAGAAATCGCTGCGCGCGGTGGCCGATGGCTTCCGTCCGAATCCGACCATCGACACGCTGAAGGTGCTTACTGAACTGGGTATCGGTGAGGCCCTGGTTGGTACGCTGGAAGCTAAAGGCACGCCGGCCATGGTTCAGCGTGTTGCTGTTGCGCCGCCGCAGTCGCGTATCGGTCCGTTGAGTGAAAGCGAGCGAGCAGCGTTGATCCAGCAGTCCGCGTTGCGGGGACGTTATGACAAGCCAATTGATCGTGAGTCCGCCTATGAGTTGCTGACAGCGCGTGCAGAGCAAGCTGCGCAGCAGGCAGAGTCCAATAAACCGAGTTCAGCGAGCAAAGGCGAGGTCGGAGGCGGTATGGCCGGTGCTGCGGGCGAGCTGCTTGGCGGTTTGGCCAGCCAAGTGATGAAAACCGCCATGCGCCAGGCGGCCAATCAGATTGGTCGGCAGTTGGTACGTGGTTTGTTGGGGTCGCTGATGGGTGGTAAACGGCGCTGAAGGCGTGGCCATCCAGTTAGGGATGGCCACGCTATCTGACTGATGCGGCGGGGCGTCAGCCAGCTGCTTCGTCGGCCTTGGATTGGAGCTCTTTTTCGATTTTTACCAGTTCTTTTTCAAACGCTTGGTCGAGAAGGTTAGCCTTCTTGCGCCACGGCTTGCGCTCGGGGTCCGGTTGAGCGGCGTAGGTAATCACTTCTCCGCCGTATACATCCTTGTAACGCTGCGCCTGGCGCTCGAGTTCGGCGCGCAGTTCGTCTTTCGTCACGTAGTTACCCATGGTCTTGAACAGAATAGTGGCTGGATGCCAGGCATAGGGCCTGGGCACATGAGGCCGCCAAACAGGTTTAGTTCGCGCATTTAATAAGCGTGGCCAATAGTGTTGATGACTATTGCCGCGCCTGTTTGCCCTTTTATTGTGGATTACCTGAGCGAGTTGTCAGGTTTGTTAAAGGGCTAATTAGGCTGCGCCCGGCAATTATGGCGAAGCCAAGTTAAATGTCCAGCGTGCTTAATTGGCAGGTTGTAGACCGTAACGCTGCACGATGGTTGCAAGCTGGCCGTTATTGCGCAGTGAATTCAGCCCGCGATTAAATGCCTGGAACTTTACTGGGCTGACTCGCTTGCGGGAAAAACCAATGCCGTATGAAATTGACGTCAAATGTCCGGCGTTACGCAGCGCGTAGAGATATTCATGCTCGATCAAGTGACGAGCAACATCGCGATTAAGTAATACCACACCCTTTTCACCAAAGCGCCCGGCATTAAGCATCAGGAGCAGACGATGGTTGTTGGTCACCAATTTAATGTCGACATCCGGGGTGTTTTTCAGGCTTTCCTGCAGGACGAATGAAGTTCCGGACGGTCCGTATACGCCGATCTGGCGACCACGCAAATCATCGGGTTGAGTGAATTGAAAGTGATTTGAACGCAGGGTGTAAAAGTCGTAGCCGGAGGTCACCATCATGGGGGTGATTAGAAATGCCTTACGCCGTGCAGGCGACTGAATCACAGTGAAAATACCATCAACCTCACCGTCTTCGGCTTGTTGCAAGGCGCGCCGCCAAGGCAATACTTCAATTTCGCAATGCCACTGCAAGAGGCTACAGGTTGCATTAACTATCTCGGGCAGCGCGCCGCTGGCAATACCGCCGCGCGAAAAACTGAACGGTGGGAATTCCTCGGTTACAAAGTGAACCGTTTCGGCTGCAGCCGGGACGGCAGTTATCAAGGCCGTGACGAAAAACAATGCATGGCGTAACAGCACGACTTAATCCTTTAGTTGCGATGAACGCTCGCGGGTCTGCATGACCTAGTGTTTCTGGTGTGTACAGGGAACATTATTAACCGCGTCTGCGCGTAATTGCCTAGTGTCCTTTTGTGCCAGCGAAATGAACGATGTATTACGCATAGCACCCTGCATTGCCAGTGCGCGCCTAGCTGACTGGTAACACCTTGCAAACTCTATGCAATTGAGTAAATCCGTGTGCCTCCCTACATTTGCGCCCGCACCAGTGAGTCCCTGTTAGTGCTGGATCAATCCGGGTCATGGTCACTGGATCGCGGTCGTCAATCAGACCGCTCACGGCTGCTTATGGAGAACGTTATGCGTAAGTCGATGCAAATGGGTGTGCTGGGGTTGGTACTGATCGGCCTGGTCGGTTGTGAGGCGGCTGAGCAGTCTGCGCAAAAGCTGGCTGAAAAGGCCGAACAAGCCGTGGTGGATGTCGCCCGCGAAGCGGTTGATGAGACGGTGAAAGAGCTCAATAAGCAGGTGGACGAGGTGCAGCAGTCAACCAATGAGTGGTTGGGCGAGCCGGTTGATGAGGCTGAGCCGCAACAGCCTGAGCAGCCGGCAAGCGAGCTGGCGGAGCCCGCTACCGAGGCTTGATGCGAGGTTGTTAAGGGGCCTTGTTGAGTGCTTCACAGCTGGCGGCATAGCGTTGCTGGCAGGCGCTCTGGAACAACGCTTTGGCCTGGATCGGGTCGCGCGGCACGCCTTGTGCGCCCTTGAGGTAAAGGTTGCCAAGGATGTGTTGAGCCATCGGGTTGCCACCAGCGGCTGATTGGTTGAGGTACTTGAGCATCAGTTGGGGGTTGTTGAAGTCTGGATTGTCGCGGCCGGTGTACAGGTAGGCCAGGCTCACGGCAGCCATGGCATGGCCTTTGTCGGCGGCGAGTTTCCACCAGTACTCAGCCTGTTTGAGGTCCTTGTGCGGTTTGCCGACGAAGTACAGGCTGCCGAGCTGGAACTGACTGTTGAGGTCACCCCGGTTGGCCTGGCTGCGCAGGTTGGCCTCGTCGACGCTATTTTCGCTGGTCGCAGCGGTTGTCTGGGTCGGCGGGGCGTTACGGTTTTGCTCTGACTGGTTGGCGCAGCCGACCAGCAGCATTCCTGCGCAGAGCAGTATTACGAGTGAACGATGGCTTGGCAGCGGTTTGATCATGCGGATGGCTGCTCCCTTAAAGGTGGCGTTGGGGGTTAAGTCGAACCTGAGGCGGTTAAACACCAGACTGCAGGCTTACCGGTAAGTTGCGCGTTGTCCGAGGGCTGTCGCAGGCGCGAGTGTCGGGCGCAGTTGCAGAATCCATATCAGTTTGTCGCCTGCAGCGTTTCGCTGCTGCGCCAGAGCTGCGATTCTTGTTCATTCTTGCGCCCCAAGCCATCGAGGTCCCCATGCAGATCAGCTCCAACTTCGACAGCGGCAATATCGAGGTCATCGACGCCAGCAACCCACTGCAGGTGCAGCTGGCGATTCGTCCGGATCTCAACAGTGAACATTTCCAATGGTTCCACTTTAAGGTCGAGGGCTTGCAGCCTGGTCAGCCTTACGGCTTTAGCCTGGGCAACGCCGGGCAGTCGTCTTACAAGAATGCCTGGAGCGGTTACCACGCCGTAGCCTCTTACGATCAGCGCGACTGGTTTCGGGTGCCCAGCCGCTTTGAAGAGGGCGCGCTGAACTTCGACATTGAGCCGCAGCATGGGCAGATCTGGTTCGCCTATTTCGAGCCCTACAGCCGCGAGCGCCATAGCCAGTTGATCGAGGATGCGCAGCGTTTGGCGGGCGCCGAGCTGTTTGCCACGGGTAAGAGCATCGAGGGGCGGCCAATCGAGTTGTTGCGCATCAGCCGTAATCCGCAAGCGCAGCGCAAGATCTGGCTAATCGCCCAACAGCACCCCGGCGAGCATATGGCCGAGTGGTTTATGCAGGGGCTGCTTGAGCGTCTGCAGCGGCGCGATGATTCCGAGCTGAATGCCCTGCTGGAGAAGGCCGATCTGTACCTGGTGCCGAACATGAACCCGGACGGCGCCTTCCGTGGCCATTTACGTACCAACGTCGCCGGTCGCGACCTTAACCGCGCCTGGCAGTCGGCCAGCGAGGCGGACAGCCCGGAGGTGTATTTCGTCCAGCAGCAGATGCGCGCGGTGGGCGTCGATCTGTTTCTGGATATCCATGGCGATGAGGAAATTCCTCACGTGTTTACCGCTGGTTGCGAAGGTAATCCTGGCTACAGCCCGCGCCTTGAGCGATTGGAAAACCAGTTCCGCCAGTTGTTGATCGAAAACGGCGCCGAGTTCCAGACCACCTTCGGCTACCCGCGCGACGAACCGGGTCAGGCCAATACCACCCTGGCCTGCAATGCGGTGGGTATGGAGTTTGATTGTTTGGCCTTCACCATCGAGATGCCATTCAAAGACCACGATGATCGGCCCAATCCGCTGACGGGTTGGAATGGCGAGCGGTCGATGCAGCTGGGCAAGGATGTGCTCAGCGTTGCAGCCGCCATGGTCGGGCAGCTGCGCGATTAACAGGACGCTGGCGGGCAGGGTTGTTTGTCCTGCCCGCCAAGGTTGTCGCTAAGGTCGCTTTAGCCGCGGTAGTAGCGCTGCGGCACAAACGGGGTTTTGGCCACTTTCATCGCCACGCGCTTGCCGCGCACCATGGCCCATACCTCGGTATCCAGAGCGATATGGCTGTTCTGCACATAGCCCATGGCTACCGGCGCAGCCAGGGTAGGGCCGAAGCCGCCGCTGCATACGGTGCCGATCACCGTGCCATCGGCATCGACAATTTCTGCGCCTTCACGTACCGGTACACGCTCCTGCGGCAGCAGGCCGACGCGCTTGCTGGCAACGCCTTCTTGTTGCTGGGCGAAGATTCGCTCGGCACCTGGGAAGCCGCCAGCACGTGCGCCATCGGCGCGACGTGGCTTGGACATGGCCCACAGCAGGCTGGCCTCGATCGGCGTGGTGCTGGTGCTCATGTCGTGGCCATACAGGCATAGGCCGGCTTCCAGGCGCAGTGAGTCGCGCGCGCCAAGGCCGATGGCGGCCACTTCCGGTTCGGCCAGCAGGCTGCGCGCCAGGGTTTCGGCGTGGGCAGCCGGCACCGAGATTTCAAAGCCGTCTTCGCCGGTGTAGCCAGAGCGGCTGACGTAGCAGTCGACACCCAGCAGACGCACCGGGGCGAATTGCATAAAGGTCATCTTGGCGACTTCAGGGGCCAGGCGCGCCAGCACATCGACGGCTTTCGGGCCTTGCAGGGCGAGCAGGGCGCGGTCGAAGCAAGCTTCGATCTGGCACTGGCTGGAGATCTGCAGTTGTAGGTGCATGAGGTCCTTGTGCTTGCAGGCTGCGTTGACCACCAGAAACAGGGTGTCGTTGCCCAGGTTGGCGACCATCAGGTCGTCAAGGATGCCGCCCTGGTCATCGGTGAACATGGCGTAGCGCTGCATGCCCACGGGCAGGTCGATGATATCCACTGGCACCAGGCGCTCCAGGGCCTGTGCCGCCTGGGGGCCGCGCAGAATGATCTGACCCATATGCGACACGTCGAACAGGCCGGCGGCTTCGCGGGTGTGCAGGTGTTCCTTCATCACCCCGAGCGGGTATTGCACGGGCATGTCGTAGCCGGCGAACGGCACCATGCGCGCGCCCAGTTCGAGATGCAGGGCATGTAGCGGGGTTTTCGCCAGGGTTTCAGTGGTCATGCGGTTCTCCATGTCGGTAAAGGTTGTTTGTGGAGGCGCGAGCTAAAAGCGTCACGTCTACAGGCTTTATGGGATGCCGTGTCAGCACTCGACAATATTCACGGCCAGGCCGCCGCGGGCGGTTTCCTTGTACTTGTTGTTCATATCGGCACCGGTCTGGCGCATGGTACGGATCACTTTATCCAGCGAGACGAAATGCTGACCGTCGCCGCGCAGGGCCATGCGTGCGGCGTTGATCGCCTTCACTGAGCCCATGGCGTTGCGTTCGATACACGGCACCTGCACCAGGCCGCCGATGGGGTCGCAGGTCAGGCCAAGGTTGTGTTCCATGCCGATCTCGGCGGCGTTCTCCACCTGATTGACGCTGCCCCCAAGCACTTCGCACAAGGCGCCAGCGGCCATCGAGCAGGCCACGCCGACCTCACCCTGGCAGCCGACTTCGGCGCCGGAGATCGAGGCGTTTTCTTTGTAGAGGATGCCGATGGCGGCAGCGGTGAGCAGAAAACGCACCACGCCGTCGTCGTTAGAACTGGGGATAAAGCGGCTGTAGTAATGCAGCACCGCCGGCACGATACCGGCCGCGCCATTGGTGGGCGCAGTGACCACGCGGCCGCCGCTGGCGTTTTCCTCGTTCACCGCCAGGGCGTAGAGGTTGACCCAGTCAAGCACGCTCAACGCATCGCGCAGGCTGGCTTCCGGGTGCTTGCACAGCTGGCGGTGCAGGGCGGCAGCGCGGCGTTTGACCTTGAGCCCGCCGGGCATGATGCCCTCGTTGCGGCAGCCGGCCTCGACGCAATCCTGCATCACCTGCCAGATATGCAGCAGGCGCGCGCGGGTCTCGGCTTCCGGGCGCCAGGCGGCTTCGTTGGCCAGCATCACCTGGCTGATCGACAGGTTGTGTTCGGCGCAATGCGCCAGCAGCTGTTTGCCGGTGGTAAAGGGGTACTGCAGTACGGTGCTGTCTTCGACGATGCGGTCGGCGCCGGCGGCTTGTTCATCGACGACAAAACCGCCGCCCACCGAGTAGTACTCGCGCGAGCGGATCTGCAAGCCAGCGGCGTCGAAGGCGCGAAAAATCATGCCGTTGGGGTGAAAAGGCAGCGGCTTGCGGATCATCGCCAGGTGCTGTTTTTCGACAAAACGGATGGACTTTTCGCCGAGCAGTTTGAGCTCGCCGCTGCTGCGAATCGCTGCCAGGCGGGCGTCGATGGTATTGGTGTCGACGCTGTCCGGCTGTTCGCCTTCCAGGCCGAGTAGCACGGCTTTGTCGCTGCCATGGCCCTTGCCGGTGGCGCCGAGGGAGCCGTATAGCTCCACTTTCACGGTATCGGTGGCGGCCAGTAGCTCATCGCGGCGCAGGCCTTCGGCAAAGCGCAGGGCGGCCAGCATGGGGCCGACAGTGTGCGAGCTGGACGGGCCGATGCCGATCTTGAAGAGGTCAAAAACGCTAAGTGACATGCTTGCTCCGACTGCGTGTTTTGCTGCCGCCCTTGTGGGGCGGCGATTATGCGGCGCGCTGGGTAACCGCGCCGCGAGTGGCAAAATTGCGTGCTGTCTTAGTTAGCGTAGACCGGGAAGCTGGCGCATAGGTCCGCAACCTGACCGCGAACGCGCTCGATCACGGCTGGGTTGTCCAACTCATCAAGGATGTCGCAGATCCAGCCGGCCAGGGTGCGGCACTCGCCCTGCTTGAAACCGCGGGTGGTGACTGCCGGGGTGCCGATGCGGATGCCAGAGGTGACAAACGGCGACTGCGGGTCATTCGGCACGGCGTTCTTGTTCACTGTGATATGCGCCGCGCCTAGGGCTGCGTCGGCTGCCTTGCCGGTGAGGCCCTGCTTGATCAGGCTGACCAGCATCAGGTGGTTGTCGGTGCCGCCGGAGACCACGTCATAGCCGCGTGCAACGAACACCTCGGCCATGGCCTGGGCGTTGTTGATCACCTGCTGCTGGTAGGTCTTGAAGCCGGGCTCCAGCGCTTCCTTGAAACACACGGCCTTGGCCGCGATCACATGCATCAACGGGCCGCCCTGGCTGCCGGGGAACACGGCGGAGTTGAGCTTCTTCTCTATCTCTTCATTGGCCTTGGCCAGGATCAAGCCGCCGCGCGGGCCGCGCAGGGTTTTATGGGTGGTGGTTGTGACCACGTCGGCGAACGGAATCGGGTTGGGATACAGACCAGCTGCGACCAGGCCAGCAACGTGGGCCATATCGACAAACAGCAGTGCGCCAACCTTGTCCGCTATGGCGCGGAAACGGGCGAAATCCAGGGTGCGCGAATAGGCGGAGAAACCGGCGACGATCATCTTCGGTTTGTGCTCGACAGCCAGGCGCTCGACCTCGGCGTAATCGATCAGGCCCTGTTCGTCGATGCCGTACTGCACCGCGTTGTACAGCTTGCCGGAGGACGACACCTTGGCCCCGTGGGTCAGGTGGCCGCCGTGGGCCAGGCTCATGCCGAGGATGGTGTCACCAGCATTCAGCAGCGCCAGGTACACCGCGCTGTTAGCGGAAGAGCCAGAGTGCGGCTGCACGTTGGCATAGTCAGCACCGAACAACTGCTTGGCGCGTTCGATGGCCAGGGCTTCGACCTTGTCGACATGCTCACAACCGCCGTAGTAACGCTTGCCTGGATAGCCTTCGGCGTACTTGTTAGTCAGGCCGCTGCCCTGGGCCTGCATCACGCGCTGGCTGCAATAGTTTTCCGAGGCGATCAGCTCGATATGGTCTTCCTGGCGCTGCTCTTCGGCGTTAATCGCAGCGAGCAGGGCGTCATCGTAGCCTTGCAGTTGGTCGTGCTTGCTAAACATGGTGAGGCCCTCTGGTTTTTATATGAGGTGCAGCTAACCCGCCTCGGGTAGAGGTGAGTCGAAAATTGGGGAGAAAGCAGTCCTGCGGCCCGGAGGTGTTCCGGGCCGCGGGCTGTTATCACGCGTCCTGGTACGCCTCGATGGACGGGCAGGCGCAGATCAGGTTGCGGTCGCCGAACACGTTGTCCACGCGGCCGACCGGCGGCCAGTACTTGGCCTCGATCAGGCTGGCCACTGGGTACACGGCTTGTTCGCGGCTGTAGGCGTGAGTCCACTCGCCGACCAGTTCCAGTGCGGTGTGTGGGGCGTTTTTCAGTGGGTTGTCGTTGGCATCCAGCTGGCCAGCTTCCACCGCACGAATCTCGTTGCGGATGGCGATCATGGCGTCGCAGAAACGGTCCAGCTCTTCCTTGGATTCGCTCTCGGTCGGCTCGATCATCAGGGTGCCAGCGACCGGGAAGGACATGGTCGGGGCGTGGAAGCCGAAGTCGATCAGGCGCTTGGCCACATCGTCAACGCTGATGCCGCTGCTGTCCTTGATCGGACGGATATCCAGGATGCACTCGTGCGCCACCAGGCCGTTGCTGCCCGAATACAGCACGGGGTAGTGCTCTTCCAGGCGGCGGGCGATGTAGTTGGCGTTGAGAATCGCCATCTGCGAGGCGCGCTTGAGGCCTTCGCCGCCCATCATGCTGATGTA
Source organism: Pseudomonas sp. 9AZ (assembly GCF_902506525.1). Classification (NCBI taxonomy): domain Bacteria; kingdom Pseudomonadati; phylum Pseudomonadota; class Gammaproteobacteria; order Pseudomonadales; family Pseudomonadaceae; genus Pseudomonas; species Pseudomonas sp. 9AZ. Next base: position 859,814 of record NZ_LR733840.1, on the reverse strand, counting down.
CATCCAGGTGATCGGCAGGATGCTGGCGCTGCCGAACGGTGCGGCGCTGACGGCACCTTCCTTACGGGCCATATGGCCGTGGCCGGGCAGGAAGGGGATCAGGTGTTCTTTCACGCCAATCGGGCCGACACCAGGGCCGCCACCGCCGTGCGGGATGCAGAAGGTCTTGTGCAGGTTCAGGTGGGACACGTCGCCGCCGAACTTGCCCGGGGCACACAGGCCGACCATGGCGTTCATGTTGGCGCCGTCGATGTACACCTGGCCGCCGTTGTCATGAATGATCGCGCAGATTTCGCGGATGCCTTCCTCGAAGACACCGTGGGTCGACGGGTAGGTGATCATCAGCGCAGCCAGGCGGTCTTTGTGCTCTTCGGCTTTGGCCTTGAGGTCGGCGATGTCGACGTTGCCGCTGCTGTCGCAGGCGGTCACCACCACGCGCATACCGACCATGCTGGCGGTGGCCGGGTTGGTGCCGTGGGCCGACTGGGGGATCAGGCAGATATCGCGCTGATCATCGCCACGGCTCAGGTGGTAAGCACGAATGGCCAGCAGGCCGGCGTACTCGCCCTGGGAGCCGGCGTTCGGCTGCAGGGAGATGCCGTCGTAACCGGTGGCTGCGCAGAGCATGGCTTCCAGTTCGGTGGTCAGCTGAGTGTAACCCTGGCTTTGCTCGGCAGGGGCGAAGGGGTGCAGGTTGCCGAACTCGGCCCAGGTCACCGGGATCATTTCGCTGGCAGCGTTGAGCTTCATGGTGCAGGAACCCAGCGGAATCATGCTGCGGTCCAGCGCCAGGTCCTTATCGGCCAGTTTGCGCAGGTAGCGCATCAGCTCGGTTTCGCTGTGGTAGCGGTTAAATACTGGATGAGTGAGGATTTCGCTTTCGCGCAGCAGGCCTTTTGGCAGCTGAGCGATTACGCCGGCAGCCAGTTCAGCGAAGGCTGGAACGGTCTTACCTTCGGCGAAGACCGCCAGCAGGGCTTCAACGGCGACTTGGTCGGTGGTCTCGTCGAGGGACAGGCCCAGGCGCTCGCCATCGATTTCACGCAGGTTGATGCCGGCCGCACGGGCGGCTGCATGCAGGGCTGCCGTTTTGCCGCCGGTGGCCAGGGTCAGGGTGTCGAAGAAGAATTCCTGCTCAACCGTGTAGCCCAGAGCGCGTATGCCCTTAGCCAGGATCGCGGTGAACTGGTGCACGCGCTGAGCGATTTGCACCAGGCCTTTCGGGCCGTGGTACACCGCGTACATGCTGGCGATGTTGGCCAGCAGCACCTGAGCGGTACAGATGTTACTAGTGGCCTTCTCGCGGCGGATATGTTGCTCGCGGGTCTGCATGGCCAGGCGCAGGGCCGGCTTGCCGAAGCGGTCAATGGACATGCCGACCAGACGGCCCGGCATGTCGCGCTTGAATGCATCGCGGGTGGCGAAATAGGCGGCGTGTGGGCCACCGAAGCCCAGCGGCACACCGAAGCGCTGGGCGCTGCCCAGGGCCACGTCGGCACCGAATTCGCCCGGTGCAGTGAGCAGGGTCAGTGCCAGCAGGTCGGCAGCGACGGCCACCAGCGCATTGGCGGCGTGGAAACGCTCGACCAGCTCGCGGTAATCGAAGATGTCGCCATTGCTCGCTGGGTATTGCAGCAGCGCACCGAAGTAGACGCTGGCGTCAGTGATCGCAGCTTCGTCGCCGATCACAACTTCGATGCCCAGCGGCTCGGCACGGGTGCGCAGCACGTCGAGGGTCTGTGGGTGGCAATGCTGGGAGGCGAAGAAGGCGTTGCTGGCCTTGTTCTTCGACAGGCGCTTACAGAAGGTCATGGCTTCGGCAGCGGCGGTGGCTTCGTCCAGCAGCGAGGCGTTGGCGATCTGCATACCGGTGAGGTCGCTGATCAGGGTCTGGAAGTTCAGCAACGACTCCAGACGACCCTGAGAAATCTCTGGCTGGTACGGGGTGTAAGCGGTGTACCAGGCCGGGTTTTCCAGCAGGTTGCGCAGGATCGGGCTCGGCGTGTGAGTGCCGTGATAGCCCTGCCCGATATAAGTTTTGAACTGCTGGTTCTTGGCCGCAATGGTCTTGATCTTGGCCAGGGCGTCGGCTTCCGACAGGCCCGGCAGAGAGCCCAGCACGCTGGTGCCCTTGATGCTCTCGGGGATGACGTTATCGGTCAGTGCGTCGATGCTGGCGTAGCCGAGCAGTTCGAGCATGGCCGCGGTATCGGCATCACGTGGGCCGATGTGGCGGGCGACAAATTCGTTCTGGGTGGTCAGCTTGGTCATCACAATCTCTCAGGCGTCAGCATTGGCGTTGAGCAGGCGCTCGTAGGCGGCCTGGTCGAGCAGGTCGGCTACCGCGCTGGCATTGGCTGGACGGAAACGGAAGAACCAACCCTTGCCCAGGGGATCTTCGTTGACCAGCTCAGGGCTGGATTCTAGCTCGCCATTGACCTCGACCACCTCACCGTCCAGCGGCATGGCGATATTGCTCGCAGCTTTTACCGATTCCAGCACCGCTACTTCGTCACCCTCGGCGTAGCTCTGGGCTTCCGGCAGCTGAACGAATACCACGTCACCCAGGGCTTCCTGGGCATAGGCGGTGATGCCCACGGTAACCAGGCCATCGGCATCCTGACGCAGCCATTCGTGCTCAACGGTAAAACGCAATTCGCTCATGTGTACTCCTCAAGGGGGGTGACTCGCCCTTTCTGCTGGGGGCGATGTGCTGGACGCGCGTGCTGGGCACGAGCGGAAGGTGAAAAGACCATAGCAAAGTAGGTGCCATTGTTATTTTTATCAATAAAAACAATAACTTAAGTGCTTTTAGTTGGTATGGGTTTTTGTTGGTGTGTATTGAATTCAATACGCCGCTGATCGGCGCGTTCGCCACGCGCTGCGCAAAGGCTCTGGTGTCGTGGGCTGAACGGTTTGTGTCGCTTTCATTACGGTGTATTTAAATCGATACGTTTTTGTTGGGCTTGCGGGTTGTGTTGGAGTCACAGCGCCTGGAGGTGCAGGCAGCAACGTCAGCAGTGGTCAATACGTAACGGGCCGTCACTGTCATTCATCCGCCCTATAAAGCGCCATTGAACGGGTCGATGGATCGGCGGCGGGCTGGCTTTTTAGGGGCGTATTCACTCTTTTGGCTGACAGGGCAAATACCTCTTTCGGGCGCTTATCCCACTCAAGGTGGCTGGGTAGCGTGGAGGCTCAACACGAAACCCGCTTTCCAGGAGAGCCGCATGAGAACAAGAACAAGACATGCCATCTTCCAGCCCAGTGTTTTGGCGATTGCCATTGCTGTTGGCTGTGTCGCGCCTGTCCAGGCTATTACATTCAATATTGGTGATGTCGAAGCGCAGTTCGACTCTTCACTTTCTGTGGGGGCCAGTTGGAGCGTGCGCGGTGCCGATCCTGACTTTATCGGTACACGTAACGGCGGCAAGGCGTCCTCTCAGACCAACGATGACGGCCGCCTGAACTTCAAGAAAGGCGAAACCTTTTCGAAGATCTTCAAAGGCATTCACGACCTTGAATTGAAGTACGGGGATACCGGCGTGTTTATTCGCGGCAAGTATTGGTACGACTTCGAGACCAAGGACGAAAGCCGACTGCTGTATGACATCGACGACCACAACCGCAAGACGGCGGCACAAGCCTCTGGCGCGGAAATTCTCGATGCCTTCATTTATCACAACTACAACCTGGGTAGCATGCCGGGCAGTGTGCGGGTTGGTAAGCAAGTGGTCAGCTGGGGTGAGAGCACCTTTATCGGCAACTCGATCAACTCGATCAACCCCGTGGATGCTGCAGCGTTTCGCCGGCCTGGTGCGGAGATCAAGGAGGGGCTGATTCCGGTCAACATGCTCTATGTCTCGCAGAGCTTGACCGACACCGTCAGCATGGAAGCGTTCTACCAGCTGGAGTGGGACCAGACTGTTATCGATAACTGCGGGACGTTCTTTGCACCCAGCGACACGGCCGCCGATGGCTGTAACGACCGCCTGGTGGTCGCCGGGGCTGACGTCGCGCCTGATGCGTCAAAAAACACCGGTGCGCCAGGTAATCCGGTGTTCATTCCGCGCGGAGGGGATCGTGATGCGCGCGACAGTGGGCAGTTCGGCGTTGCCCTGCGCTGGTTTGCCGAGTCGCTGAACGACACGGAATTCGGTCTGTATGCGATGAATTACCACAGCCGTAGCCCGAGCGGCAGCATCATTGTCGGCACCGGGGCGCCACAGGCTGCCCGCTATTTTCTGGAGTACCCGGAAGATATTCGTCTCTACGGCGTCAGTTTCCAGACCAACGTTGAAGGCACTGCGTTGTCGGGTGAACTCAGTTACCGGCCTAACATGCCAATTGGTATCAACTCCACGGACATGACCTTTGCATCTCTGCGCCAGGGGTTTTCACCGGTATTTACCAGCGGTCATGGGCGCAATGCCGTGGGTGAGGAAGTGGCCGGTTACGTGCGCAAGCCAGTGACCCAGGCGCAAGTCTCGGCGGTGCAGTTTTTCGACCGAGTGCTCGGAGCCAGTCGCCTGACCCTGGTGGGCGAGGTGGGTTACAACCATGTCAGTGGCATCAGTGATGATCTCGGCGAGCTGCGTTTCGGTCGCGATCCGGTCTATGGCATTGGTCAGCTCAACCCCAACACGACCTGTACGGCAGGGGTGAACACCGCCAACCCTGACCAGTGTAATGACGATGGTTTCTTTACCAGCAGCTCCTGGGGCTACCGTCTGCGCGCCAGTCTCGACTACAGCAACGTCTTCGCCGGGGTCAACCTCTCGCCAAGCATTGCCTGGTCGCATGACGTCGATGGCTATGGCCCCAACTTCAGTGAAGGTAGCAAGGCGGTGAGCCTGGGCCTGAATGCTGACTACCAGAACACCTACAACGCCAGCCTCAGTTACACCGACTTCTTTGGTGGGGATTACAACACCAACGTCGACCGTGACTTTGTTGCCCTGAGCTTCGGTGTGAACTTCTGATCAACGCAGTGCAAAAGGATCCGTACACCATGAAAAATACAAGAATCCTGCAAGCTGGTGCGCTGCTGCTGACGTTGTTAGCCAGCAGCGTGATGGCCGCAGTCTCTGAGCAAGAAGCGGCGCAGTTGGGCACCAGTTTGACGCCGCTGGGCGGAGAAATGGCTGGGAATGCCGATGGCACTATCCCGGCCTGGGAAGGTGGCCTGTCTACCAGTGCGGCAGCGGTCGACGCCAAGGGGTTTCTCGCTGACCCCTTTGCCAACGAAACGCCGCTCTTCACCATTACTGCCGCCAATGCCGAGCAGTACAAAGACAAACTCTCCGCTGGGCAGATGGCGATGCTCAAGCGTTACTCGGACAGCTATACCATCCCGGTATACCCCACTCATCGGACTACATCCGTACCCGCTGCGATCGGCGAGGCAGCCAGGGTCAGTGCGGTCAATACCACGCCCGTTGACGGCGGGAACGGCCTGCAGAACTTCAACGCCAGCCGTTACTACGCCTTCCCCATTCCCAAGACTGGGGTTGAGGTGATTTGGAACCACATCACCCGTTACCGGGGCGGTAACACCCGTCGCGTGGTGACGCAGGCCACGCCGCAGACCAATGGCTCATACAGCTTGGTGAAGTTCGAGGACGAGGTGGCCTTCCCGGCGGACATGCCCGATCTTGATCCGGCCAAGGGCAGCAATATCCTGCTGTATTTCAAGCAGCGGGTGACCGCGCCTTCACGTCTGGCGGGTAACGTGCTGCTGGTGCACGAGACCATTGATCAGGTGAAAGAGCCGCGTCTGGCCTGGATCTACAACGCCGGTCAACGCCGAGTACGCCGCGCACCGCAGGTGGCTTACGACGGTCCGGGTACTGCTGCTGACGGCATGCGTACGGCCGATAACTTCGATTTGTTCTCGGGCGCGCCGGATCGGTATGACTGGCAACTGATCGGCAAAAAGGAAATGTACATTCCCTATAACAGCTACAAGCTGGATTCGCCGGCGCTGTCGTACGACGACGTGATCAAGGCCGGACACATCAACCAGGAGCTGACACGCTACGAGCTGCACCGCGTCTGGGAAGTGGTTGCCACGTTGAAGAGCGGCGAGCGGCACATCTATGCCAAGCGCCATATGTACATCGACGAGGACAGCTGGCAGATCGCACTGGTTGATCACTACGATGGCCGTGGTCAGCTTTGGCGTGTTGCCGAAGGACATGCGCAGCACTACTACAACCATCAAGTGCCGGGCTACACCCTGGAAGCGTTGTATGACCTGGTGGCCGGTCGTTACTTGGCTCTGGGCATGAAAAACGAAGAGAAGTCGGCGTATAACTTTGGTTTCAAAGCCACCGCTGCCGACTACACGCCAGCCGCCTTGCGCAGCTCCGGCGTTCGTTAGGCCGCACACTGCACGAAATACTCCGTGATTGGGCGGCCTTCGGGCCGCCTTTTTTATCGTTGGCCATCACCTCTCGTGATAGAGCTGTGAGCGATAGATGTTGAGGTTTAGCCTGCAGCAATCCGGTTCCTGCAAGAACAATAAAACGAGCCGTCATGAACGCATTAGCGCCTTTCCCGCAAAGCGCCACAGCGTCCGCGTGTGGCGGCGTACAACGCCCGCCACCTGGGCATATCGCTCGGCTATCCCTGCAGCAGCGGCTTTTGTCGCACGACTGCCGCCTGCGCTTGCTAGTCGGTCCGGCCGGGTTTGGTAAAACCGTACTGCTGGCAGATTGCGCCCGAGAGTGCCCGGCCACGCATCACCTGCTCTGGCTGAGCTGTGCAGGTGAAGGCTGGCATGCTGAACAGCTGGCGCAGCAGCTCGGCAAACTCCTCAATTACCCCGCAGACCTCAGCAGTGGTGAGTTGCTGGAGACCTTGGCGCAGGAGTCGCGGCCGCTGTGGATCATGCTCAATGACTACCCGGCGCAGCCGAATCTCGCCCTCGATGCGTACCTCAATCAGCTGCTGATGGTCACCCCCCCTGGCATTTGTTGGTGGCTGGGCAGCCGGCGGCGGCCGGTCTGTAACCTTTCCCGCCTGCTGCTGGAGGGCGAGCTGCTCGAGTTGGGTAGCAGTGAGCTGGCCTTCAATGAAGCAGAGGTGCTGGCCTGGCTGCAACAGCTGGACCCTGGCCGAAACGCCTGGGCGCACGCCCTGCATACACTGACCCAAGGCTGGCCGGCGGCCTTGCGCCTAGTGCTGTTGGCGGCTCAAGCCGAGCCGGCTGCGCTGAGCGCACCGCAGGACGGCGAACATGACCAACTGCTGGTCGAGTATGTCGAGCGCGAGGTGCTGCAACCGTTGCCCGATGAGCTGTTGCGCATACTTGAGCAACTGGCCCAGTTGCCGCGATTCAATCCGTCGCTCTGTGACTACTTGTTTGGTGTCGGCGAAGGCGCGCAGTGGTTGCGAGCGCTGATTGAGCGTGGCGTATTTATTCAGGAACTGGACACAGCCAAGGGCTGGTATGTGCTATTCCCACCGCTGGCTCGGTTGCTGCAGCGGCAGGCCATGAATCTGCCGTGCAGCGCGTTGCATGTGCATGCCAGTCAATGGTTTGCCAGTCATGGTGATATTCGCGCAGCGGTAGAGCACGCCTTGCTGGCCGGGCAACCGGACGTGGCCGGCAGTTTTCTTGAGCGTTTTACCGAGGAGCAGGTGCTGCAAGGGCAGGACCTGGCGCTGATTCTGCGCTGGCGCAGCGAGCTGCCGGACAGCCTGCTGTGCAGCACGCCACGGCTGATTCTGCTGAATGCCTGGGTGCTGCTACTGGTTGGCCGTCTGGATGAAGCGCAGACCTGTATCAATCAACTGGCACGCTTTCAGCCGCGCAGCGATGGCGCGCGAACCCGTGAGCTGTTCGCTCACTGGCAAGCTATTCAGGGCATCATCGCCTACGGCCGAGTCTGTGCCGTGGATGCTCGCGCCCACCTGCATGATGCTCTGCAAGGGCTGCCGCAAAGTGCGTGGGCGCAGTCGTTGCTATGTCGTTCGGCATTGACCTTGGTGGCCATTGGCGAAGGTCAGCTTGAGGTGGCACAGAAGCTCAGTTTTGAAGCGTTGAAGCAGGCGCGCCTGCATGGCAACCCAGTGTTTGAAGCCCTGCTTGAACTGGACCACGCCCTGTTGCTGGAAACGCGGGGTGAGTTTGCCCGCGCCGAAACGCTGCTGCAGCGGGTGCTGACGGCAACTGCACCGACCGCTTTACGCAACACACCGGTGCTGGCGCGGCTTGAGTTGCGTCTGGGGCGTCTGCAACTGCGCCAGGGGCGTGCAGATGAAGCGGAGGTAGCGCTGCAGCGCGGACTTGAAAATGCTCTTGTCTGTGGCGATCCAAGCGCGTTTCATGGCTACCTCGGCCTGGCCGAGTTGGCGATGGGGCAGGGTGATATGGCCACAGCCTTTGCTCACCTTGGCCAGGCTGAACGACAGATGCAGCGTCAGCGCGTCAATGAAACCCTGTACCGCGGCACCCTATTGTTGGCCAGCAGTCACCTGTGGATTGCCCAGGGCCACTATGCGCGGGCGCGCGTCGCGGCGACTCGGGTATTGAGTTATGAGCAGCGGGTTAAAGCGGTGTTGCCGACGCCGAACTTTCCCGAGCTGATTCCGCGGTTTCAAGCGTTATTGCTGCAATTGGACCGCATGCAGGGTGAGGATGTGCGCGAGCCTCTGCGGCAGTTGTTGGCGAAGGTGGCTGAGCAGGGTAGGCAGGCCCTGGTCAGCGACTTATGGCTGAGCTATGCCGATGCCTGTGCGGCCTGTGACGATAAGACGGGTGCTGAACAGGCTCGGCAAATCGGCCAGGCACTGCAGCAGCGCCTGGGCTATCGACGTCCGTGGTTCCGCGTGAAGAGCCCGGTGGAGGGCACGCCGTCTGCTGTGACCGTCGCCAGCAGCAATGCGCTGAGCAGCCGTGAGTTGGCGGTGCTTGGGTTGATAGCCCAGGGGCTGTCCAATCAGGAAGTGGCCGAGCAGCTGTTTATATCCCTGCACACAGTGAAAACCCATGCACGCCGAATCAACGGCAAGCTGGGGGTGGCGCGGCGCACTCAGGCGGTGGCCAAGGCCAAGGCGTTGGGCTTCTTCTAGTGCAGCGCTGGGCTGGCGCTGAGCAGGCGTAGGCGTTGGCTGAGTTGCAGGTGCTGCGCCGGGTCATCGCTGAGCAGCAGGGCGCACTGCAGATCGAAGCGCTCGCCCTGCGGGCAGTCGAGCCGTTGATAAATCTCGGCGCGGGCCAGGTGGTCCTGCAATGTTGGCGTGCCGAGCAGCAGCACGCGCTCGGCATCGCGCAGCGCGGCCAGCGGATCATCGTCCAGTTGATGCAGTTGCCGCAGGTTGCGCGACAGGCGCTGCACCATGCTGCGTGCGTCGCAAGGCTGCAGTTGGCTGGCGTTTAATTCGGCAGTCGGCCCCAGATGGCGTTGCAGCAGCTCGCGGCACTCGCGGGTATACAGCCGCCGGCCGCTGCAAGGGTCGAGTAGATGGTCGGCGCCGGGTACGCGTAGCAGGAAATGCCCGGGAAAATTGACCCCCTGTAATGGAATTCCCAGGCGCCTGGCCAGCTCCAGTGCCAGTAGGGCCAGAGTGAGCGGCTGGCCGCGGCGGCGCAACAACAGCTGATCCAGCAACGCGGCCCTTGGCCGTAGCGGGCGTTCGTCGTCCTCATGGAAGTCCAGCTCACTCAGCCGACGCAGCAGCGGTTGCGCCAGCTCCTGCAGCGGCAGGTTAGGCAACCCCTGACTGACCTGCTGCTGCAAACCGTTGAGCCGTTGCAGCACGTCGGTCGGTTGCAGCGTGGGCTGGTGTTCCACGGCAATCCACAGCGCAGCCTCAAACAGCGCAGGTGGTGTTTGTTCCAGGCAGGCAAGGCAGGCAGCGCGTGGGGTCATCACATTCTCCCAGGGTCTCTGGCTTTGTAGTCAAGCGCCTAACCTTCGTCCAGTACATTGTTGTTTCAGGGCTGTGGCAGTGTGGCTGCTGTGTTGTTGAACAAGGACGCCAAGCATGCCTGCAACCCTTCGCCGTTACACCCTGATCGTGCTGATACTGATGAGCCCTGTGCTGAGCGCGGCACAGGCTTCGCAAGCGCCGCTCCTGGCTCAAGAGTTGTCAACGTACCGGCTGCTAACGCTGTTTCACTTATTGCGTTTGGAGCAGGGGTCACCTGACGTGCAGGCACGCCTGGAGACAGAAGTTCAGCATTTCGCCGGTTTGTTAACTGCGCACCCTGAGGCGTTGCCAGCGCCGTTGCAGCAACAGGCGCAGCATTTTCAGGCGGTGTTGCTGAACAATGCCCGGTTGAACTACGAAGCGATTGATTTTTATGCCCTCGATACGCTTTCGCAGAGCGCCCATGACCTGCTGCAACTCAATCGGCAGCAGCAGGCGTTAGCGCCGGCCGCATCACCGACGTTGGACCTGCGTCAGGCCATCCTGATGCAGCAAATTGCTGCTGAGTATGTGCGTGAGGCCGCCAGTTTTGACTCCGGATCGGCGGTGTACGACAGCGCGCAGGAACGCTTTGAGCCTGTGGACGTGCTGGCCAAGGCCTTTCGCCAGCGGCTTGAGCAGCTGCAGCTAACCCTGGCCGGCAGTGCCGAGCAACGTAAAAAGTGGGGCCAGGTGCAGGTGATCTGGAATTACATTGAACAGCCGCTGCTGGAATACCGCGAGCGCTCGCTGCCCTTTGTCGTGAACCGCTACAGCGAACAGATTGTCACCCTGCTGGTGAACTGATCACCGGCGGGGTGTGATCAGTAGTGCTGCCTATACTGATGAGCAACGCAGTAGGGGAGCGACAGCATGTTTACCCTGATGGAAAGCGCTCGGCTGGAGTCGCTGCATTTTGCCGATGACCCGGCCACAGGCCTTAAGGCCATCATTGCTATTCACAACAGCCGCCTTGGCCCTGCGCTGGGCGGTTGTCGATACCTGCCCTATGCCGATGAACAGAGTGCCGTGGACGATGCCCTGCGGCTGGCCAAGGGCATGAGTTACAAGGCCGCGCTGGCCGGCTTGGCGCAGGGCGGCGGCAAAGCGGTGATCATCCGTCCTGCGCATGTCGAGAATCGTGGCGCGTTGTTTGAAGCCTTCGGGCGCTTTATCGACACCCTTAACGGCCACTACATCACCGCGATGGACAGCGGTACTTCCAGCGTTGACATGGACTGCATCGCTCAGCACACCCAGCATGTCACCAGCACCACGGCCGAGGGGGATCCGTCACCGCACACGGCGCTGGGTGTGTTTGCCGGTATCCGCGCAACCGCCCTGGCGCGCCTGGGCAGTGACAACCTGGAAGGTTTGCGGGTAGCGATTCAGGGGCTGGGCAATGTTGGCTTTGCGCTGGCCGAGCAGCTGCATGCTGCGGGGGCCGAATTGTTGGTCAGCGACTTGGATCACGGCCGCGTTCAGCTGGCAGTTGAACAGCTGGGTGCGCGGCCGGTGGCCAGCGAAGCCCTGCTCGCCACGCCCTGCGACATCCTGGCGCCATGCGGGTTAGGGGGTGTGCTGAACAGCACAAGCGTCGGGCAACTGCGTTGCTCGGCAGTGGCGGGCGCAGCGAATAACCAATTGGCCAGTGCCGATATTTCCGACAGCCTGCAGGCGCGGGGGATTTTGTATGCGCCGGATTATGTGATCAATGCGGGCGGCTTGATCTACGTGGCGCTGAAGCATCAGGGGGAGCCTCTGCCGGCAATCACCGCGCATTTGACGCAGATCAGCCGGCGGCTGACCGAGATATTCGGCCATGCCCAGGCCGACAAGCGCTCACCGGCAAGGGTCGCCGATGCGATTGCCGAGCGCTTGTTGTATGGCTGAATGTGGCACTGATAAAAACGCAAAACCCCAGTCATGGACTGGGGTTTTATTGACTGCCGCCGGCGTTACTCGGCAGCCGGTTCGCTCAGTTCACTCAAGGCATCAGGCTGGTTCTTGAATGCCTTGGCGAAAATGTCGCGGTTCTTCGCCATGTAGATACCCAGCTCTTCACCCTGGGTTTCATTCAGCGATGGCACGGCTTTTTGCAGCACTTCGGTGAGCAGCTCGGCCAGTTCGAGCATTTTGTCATGACGATCGGCTTCGGCTTTATCCATGAACAAACGCTCCAAATCCCGGCTGCTGCGGTACACCACTTCGACGGCCATTCATCACCTCTACGCCTTCACGCTAATAGGTTGCAGTTAACTGTTTATCTGTACAGTGGTTGCGAGCATAAAGAACTCGCCAGCATTTGACCAGCAGCAATTGCCATGCCGGCTAACACCATAGCCGATTCTGTGCGTCACAGCCGTTCAGCGGTCGCTGCGCAGCGGGCCGAACTCGGCCGGTACCCAGGCGTAGCCTGCACCTTCTTTGCGCACATGGCCCAGCCCTGGGAAGGGCATATGCGCACCAGCCACCCAGAGTTTTTCGCGGCTGGCGTTGGCGAATATCTGCTGGCGCGTAGCCTTGGCCTGTGTGCTGTCGATGTCGAACTCGATCACCACTTCCGGCTTGGCGAACTGCACCGCGTGGCTGTGCACAATATCGCCCCAGACCAGCAGGCTCTGGTTCTGTGAGGTGAACAGGTAGGAGCTATGACCGGGGGTGTGGCCGTTGCTCGGCACCAAGCTGACGCCTGGGAGCAGTGCGCTGTCCGGGGCGTACAACTTGAGACGCTGCTGAGCGTCGTAGGGTGCCACGGACTGCTTGGCCATCTGGAACATGCCGCGCATGGGCTCCGGGGCCTTTGCAGCCGCCTCATCGCTAAGCCAGAAATCCGCTTCGGCCTGGGGCACGTAGACGCTGGCATTCGGGTAGGCGGCCTGGCCGTCGCTGTTCAGCAGGCCGCAGGCATGGTCGGGGTGCAGGTGGGTGAGCAGCACAGTGTCCACCTGTTCCGGGCTATAACCGGAAGCTTTAAGGTTGTTCTGCACCACGCCCAGGGTTGGCCCGAAGCATTGCGCCGCCCCCGTGTCGACCAGCACCAAGTGGCTGCCTGTATTGATCAGGTAAGCGTTGACGGCGGTTTGCACGCCCTTACTGGAGTCAACGAACATGCGCGCCAGCAGGCTCTGGATATCCTCGGCGCTGGCGCCGGTGAGGATTTTGCTGTCGAGGTCAACGTAGCCGTCGTACAGCGCCGTCACTTCGAATTCGCCCAGGGTCATGCGGTAGAAGCCGGCGACCTGATTCTGCTGTTTGGCCACCGGCGCCGCATTGGCACTCAGGGGCAGGGTGTAGCCCAGGATCAGGGTCTGGGCTGCAAGCAGTGCGCTAAACAACCGAGTGCGGGTGAATGAGCTTGGCATGCTGATGTCCTCGTGTGGTTAGAAACCTATACGCAGCTTATACAGCTGAGACGAAATACTTGTACATTGTCGCCATAAGCTATTGTTGGGCGCAGTGGCCAACTCTACTATTCGGCACGCCATCGGCTCTCTGTGAGGTGCACCATGTTGCTGTCTGCGGGTCGAGTCGAGCGCAAATTGCTGGCCCTGTTGGCTGTTGCCTATCTCAGTCTATTCGTCATTGTCGGTGCCATCTGGGGCAGCCGCGCCCACTTGATCGACGGGCAGCGTGTTGAGGTGCTACACACCTCGCTTTATCAGCTCAGTGAAACCCTGTCCTTGCTCAAGGATGCCGAGACTGGGCAGCGCGGCTTTCTGCTGACGGGCGAAGAGTCATTTTTACAACCCTATAACGTGGCGGTGCAGCACTTGCACAGCCAGTTTCAAGCGTTGCGCGCGATACCGTTGATGGAGATGTACGCCGACGACATCGCGCGGATTGAGCAGCTCGCCGAGTTTAAAATGACCGAGCTAAGCGAAACCATCGCACTGCGTCGTTTGGCTGGCGCTGAAGCTGCCCGCCAGCGCGTGATGGACAATCAGGGCCGGCGTTACATGGATGAGCTGCGTGAGCGGATTAGCAGCCTGGAGGGCAACGTCAGTGATGAGCTTGAAGCGCTGCATGAAAGCACCGATGTTCGCTCGCAAGTCGCCATCTGGGGCGGCAGTGCGGTGGCGTTGCTGATGCTTGGACTGCTCGGCCTGACCTACCTCGACCTGCGCCGTGACCTGCGCGAGCGTGAGGAGCTGCTAAAACGTCTGGCCTTTGAATCGCAGCATGACGCCCTGACTCAGCTGCCAAATCGTCGCGTCTTTAACGATAGCCTCGATCAGGCCCTGGCCTTGGCGCGGCGCGCCGAGCGGCCGCTGGCGCTGATCTACCTGGATCTCGATGGCTTCAAACCGGTCAACGATGAACATGGTCACGCCACTGGCGACCGTGTGCTCAAGGCCATTGCTCAGCGCTGGCGGACGTTACTGCGCGAGGGCGAGGTATTGGCTCGGTTAGGTGGCGATGAATTTGCCGTGGTGGCCGAAGGGGATGTGGCGGCTATCGAGTGCCTGGCCGCCCGCATGATTACTGCACTGGATACGCCGCTGCTGGAAGAGATGCCGCATGTGCGAGTGGGCGTGAGCATCGGTATGGCGCAGTTTCCTCAGCATGGTGAAGACCGGCGTCGCCTGGTGGCGGCAGCGGATACTGCCATGTATCGGGCCAAGGAAGCTGGTAAGCATTGTTTCGCCTGGCCTGAGTCCAGCAGCGCCATTCCAGCCGCGGCGCTCTGATGCGCCCTGGGACGTGTCTTGGCCCACGTGAGTGCCATCTCCTGAGAGCTGGTCTTGTTTCTGCATGGTGCAGGTACATTCCGCGTTGGAGCGGACCGTCGATTTTGGGAGTGCAAGGATCGTGAAGGACAATCTGGCTGAACGCGCCCGCGAGCGCATGCATGGGCTGGCGGAATCGCTGGGCAATCTGTTGATGGAGGCGTTCCACTACCTGGCGCTGTTCGCCATCGGCGCCATCACCGCCTGGGCCGCGATCATGGCCTTTCTTGGCATGCTGGAGAAGGGCCATATCACGGTAGACGACATCCTGCTGCTGTTTATCTACCTCGAGTTGGCGGCGATGGTGGGGATCTATTTCAAGACCAACCACATGCCGATCCGCTTCATGATCTATGTGGCGATTACCGCGCTGACCCGCCTGATGATTTCCGATATCTCGCATAACCATAAGCCCGACATGGGTGTGGTGATGGTCTCCGGGGCGATTCTGTTGCTGGCGCTGGCGATCTTTGTGGTGCGCTATGCCTCTTCGCGCTTCCCCGCAGTGCAGGCCGGCGGTGCGCGGAAAAAGACCAATGCGGCGGATGAAGCGGCCGAGCGTGATGATGCGCAGAGCGATGACTGAGGCGTAGGGCTGATCAGTCGCTTAACGGCGCAAACAGCGCCTGCAGGTCGTCTTCGCTGAGCTGCAGCTGGGTCTGGCTGCCGCCTTCCAGCACGCCGCGGGCCAGGTTGGCTTTGGCCTGTTGCAGCTGCTGGATCTTCTCTTCCACGCTGCCACGGGCGATCAGTTTGTAGACGAACACCGGCTTGTCCTGGCCGATGCGATAGGCGCGGTCGCTGGCTTGTGCTTCGGCGGCGGGGTTCCACCACGGGTCGAAGTGGATCACCGTGTCGGCGGCGGTCAGGTTCAGGCCCGAGCCGCCGGCTTTCAGGCTGATCAGGAAGATCGGCAGTTCGCCGGCCTGAAACTGCTGCACCGGGGTGCGCCGGTCCTGGGTGCTACCGGTGAGCTTGGCGTAGGGAATGTTGCGCGCCTTCAATTCGGCTTCGATCAACGCCAGCATCGAGGTGAACTGCGAGAACAGCAGCACCCGCCGGCCTTCGGCAAACAACTCTTCAAGCATTTCCAGCAGACCGCTGAGCTTGCCGGAATCCAGGCTGGTTAGATTGCTGTCGCCCTCATCGCCGAGCAGGCGCAGGTCGCAGCAGGCCTGGCGCAGGCGTAAAAGCGCTTCGAGAATCACGATCTGACTGCGCGCCAGACCCTGGCGGGCAATCTCTGCACGGACCTTCTGGTCCATGGCCAGGCGCAGGGTTTCGTAGCGGTCGCGCTGCGCCGCGCTGAGTTCGACCCAGTGGGTGATTTCGGTTTTCGGCGGCAGCTCGCTGGCCACCTGCTCCTTGGTGCGGCGCAGGATAAAGGGCTTGATCCGCCCGGTTAGGTGCGTCAGGCGCTGCTGGTTGGCGTTTTTTTCAATCGGTGTGCGGTAGTCGCGGGTAAAGCTTTTGCTGTCGCCCAGCCAGCCAGGCATGAGGAAGTTGAACAGCGACCACAGCTCGCCGAGGTGATTCTCCAGCGGCGTGCCGGTCAGGCACAGACGTTGCCCGGCCTGCAGTTGCCCTGCGGCGACGGCGGCCTTGCTGCGTGGGTTCTTGATGTTCTGCGCTTCATCGAGAATCAGCAGGCGATAGCGGTAGGCGCTCAATGCCTTGAGGTCGCGCGGCAGCAGGGCGTAGGTGGTGAGGATGATCTGGTGCTCGTCGATCTGCTTGAACAGCGCACGACGTTTCGGCCCGTGCAGGGCCAGCACCTTGAGCTGCGGGGTGAAGCGCGCGGCTTCATCCTGCCAGTTGGGAATCAGGCTGGTGGGCATGACGATCAGTGCCGGCTGCTGCAAACGTCCGGCGTTGAACTCGCAGAGGATATGGCCGAGGGTCTGCAGGGTTTTGCCCAGGCCCATGTCATCGGCCAGCAGGCCGCCGACCTCCAGCTCAGCCAGGCCCTGCATCCAGGCCAGACCTTGCAGCTGATAGGGCCGCAGCTCCGCTTGCAAGCCGGCGGGCGCTTGCAAGGTGGCGCTGTCCAGCCGCTGCAGGCGTTCGGCGAAGTCGCGCAGCGGGCCGCCGCCTTGCCAGCTGATTGCCGGGCCTTCTTGCAGGTGATTCAGCCGTGCGGCATCCAGGCGCGACAGGCGCAGACGCTGGCTGGACTCGCCCGGCTCGCGCACGAACAGCTCGCCCAGGGTTGCCAGCAGCGGTTTCAGTCGCGCCAGCGGCAGGGCCACGCGCTTGTGGTTATGCGGCAGGCTGACCAGCAGCACCTCATCGTCATCGCGCTTGTTTAGCGCCTCGCCATTGAGCAGCCAGGGTGCGCGGCGGATGGCTTGCAGCAGAATCGGCAACAGGCTGATGCGCTGGCCTTCGACCTCGATCCCCAGTTCCAGATCGAACCAGGTTTGCTCGGGATCTTCTTCGACTTCGGCGTACCAGTCATCGACCTGTACCAGGTTGAACTGGAAGTCCGGCTGCATGCGGATTTGCCAGCCCTCTGCGCGCAGCGCTGGCAGATGCTCACGAATAAACTGCAACCAGGCAGTCTCACTGGGTTGCTCGTAAGCTTCGCCGGCGCTTTCCGGCAGCGCTTCGCTCTGCCGCAGTGCCACTTGCAGGCCTGTTTGTTCCAGGCGTTTGCGCAGCTGGGTTTCAGCGCTGATGTCACGCACGATGCGCAGGCTGTGCTGGGCGCTCTGCTTGATCAGCAGGTCTTTACCCTGTTTGCCGGAGGCCAGGTGGCCCTGGTAATCGAAGGCCAATGCGGCACGGTGCTGGGTCTGCTCCTGCATACGGCCCTTGCGCGCATCGAAGTGCACGCGCACCAGGCTGCCGAGGCTCAGTACTGGGCTGGGCTGCAGGTTTTCCAGGCACTCTTCGCGGGCCTGCGGGCTGCTGACGATCAGTGGCGAGAGGTCGACGCCTTGTTCCTGCTGGGTTTGCAGGGTGAGTAGGGCGCTGGCCACGTGTTTACAGTTGAAGCCCACCGGGCAGCTGCAATGGCCGGTTACGCCCCAGCCCTGGCCGTAATGATGCAGGGTGATGCGCTGTTGATAGGTTTGCGCACCGGAGCCACGGCAGCTGGCCAACAGGGTGCTGTCTTTGAGGCTGAGCAAACGGCTGCGGCCTTGTGCGGCATAGGCCTGACCGCGCAGCAAGTCGCCGTCGCCGAATTCTGCGCGCCAGTCTTCCTGGCGTAGATGCAGGATGTCGAGGGCCATCAGAGGCACCGGGCGGGCGAGTAGATGAATCGTGGCATGGGCAGCTTTCTCGAAGGCAGCCGATGATTCTTGCACAGCCAGCGTGGGATTAGCAGGCTGTTTTCAGGCTCATGGTGCGCAAGCTGCGTTGCCTGATAGGCGGGTATGCGGCGGGCTGATGCTGCTTGGCGTGGGCTCAGGGGCGTTGCAGGGCGGCGCGGTATTGCCCCGGCGTGGCGCTAAAGGCCTGGCGGAAACGGTTGTTGAAGTGGCTGGCACTGGCAAAGCCGCAGGCCAGGGCCACTTCAGCCAGTGGCAGCGTGCTGTGTTGCAGCAGTTGCTGGCCATGGCGCAGGCGTTGCGCCAGCACATAACGGTGCGGCGGCAGGCCGAAGCTGAGTTGGAACATTCTGGCGAAGTGGTATTCGGAGAGCGCACACAAACTGGCCAGCTGACCCAAGCTGAGCGCTTCACTGAGGTTGGCCTGGATAAACTCGCGCACTCGGCGGCGCTGGCTGGGTGCCAGGCCGCCGGTCAGGCGCAGGCCTTCGCGGCGGCCCACTTGGGACAGCAGCGCGTGGTTGATCAGGCCGTGGGCCAGGCTGCTGCTGAGCAGACGTTCGGCCGGTTCCTGCCAATCCAGCTGGCTCAGCTGACGAAAGCGCTGGGCCTGCTGCGGGTCGTCGAGAAAGGTGCCTTCGCGCAGTTCCAGTTCCCGTGGTTCGTGGTCTAACAGGTTGACGGCCGCCAGGGCGAATTGCTCCTGGCTGATATACAGATGGGCCAGATGGATTTCACCGTTGATCACCCACTCCGACTGATGGCCGGCCGGAAGGATGCACAGCTTGTCTGGCGCGCCTTTGCTGTGTGGGCTCTCGCGGCGGAAGGTGCCGGTGCCGCCGGCCAGGTAGCAGGACAGCGTGTGATGGCTGGGGGCTTCGTAATCGCGGGCATCATGACGGTTGCTCCACACGGCAGCCGCCAGCCCGTCGCCCAACTCGGCGCTGCGGTGCAGGCGGGTGTTGGGCGAGCTGTGCATGCTCTGGAAAACCTGTAGGTGCTCAAGTTGCGACATAAATCCTCCGTCGCTCCATGCTACGCCGGGCATGCCCGCGTGCCAGCCCCCGCGCGCGGAAAAGCGCAAGATTATGCAAGGCGCGGTTATCTGTAGCTGTCGAGTATTTCCAGGTAGCGTGGCTGTTGCTTGAGCGCATTCAGGCTGTTCTGCAGCCGGGTGAGCTGCACCGCGTCGGTGTCCAGGCTGAAGGCGTAATACATGGCGCTTTCCTTGAGCACATGCACCGGGGTGAAGTCGTGGCTGTGCATGTCCAGGTTGCGGATAAACCAGTAGGCGGTGGTTTCGTCGTAGGCCCATAGGTCGATACGGCTGTTATGCAGCAGGTTGGCCAGCTGAATCGCGCTGGCAGAGATCTGCAGCTGGTTGTCCTTGATACCAAGGCTATTCAGCAGGTGATGGCCGACATCATCGCGAATTACACCGATGCGGTGCGCGCTGAGATCTGCCGGTTGCTTGATCTGTAACTGGCGATCCTTGCGCGCCAATAGCACGATGCGGCTGGGCATGATCGGCCCGACCCACTTGAACTGCGGGCCTCGCTCCTCGGTGCGGGTCATGGAAAACAGCATCACCCCCGGACCTTTGCGCGCCATCTGATAGCCGCGCGCCCAGGGCAGTGAACGAATATCCCGGCGCGCGATGGGTAGGCCGGCGCTGGCGGCCGCTTCCAGCAGGATGTCCACGGTAATGCCACGGGCGATGCCGCTTTCGGTGTAGTTGTAGGGTGGGAATTCTTCGGTGATGAAGTCCAGCGACTCCCACTTAGCTTCGGCATACAGCGTCAGGCTGAAAAAACACAAGGAAACAAACGCAAGCGCGTTGCCAAGGCGAGAAGACATGCGGCGTACCTCAGGCTACAGCGACCGGCAACGCCGGGTGGCTCAGGCAGTGTGGCGGGGGCGCATGCGTCAGCGACACCCTGTATTGACGCTAGCCTGCCGGGCATAGGCTGTCGACCCGCCGCATATACCGCTCTGGATGGTAATTTTCGGGCATGCGAGTGAATGGCTATTAACCGTCGGGATCGAGCAGTCAGCCCTGCGTGCGCTCGTACCAACCCTTGCTGTTATTGACCATGCGCACCAGCCAGAGCATCACCGGCACCTCGATCAGCACACCGACCACCGTGGCCAGCGCTGCGCCGGAGTTGAAGCCGTAGAGCGCGATGGCCACGGCTACGGCCAACTCGAAGAAGTTCGACGCACCGATCATCGCCGCCGGTCCAGCGATATCGTGGCGCACCTTGAATTGCCGGCACATCCAGTATCCGAGGGCCGCGATAAACAGCGTCTGCAGCAGAATTGGCACTGCCAGCATGGCGATGATCAAAGGCTGGGCAACGATGGTCTGGCCCTGGAAGGAGAACAGCAGCACTAGGGTGGCCAGCAGGGCGAGGATGGAGAACGGGCCGATGCGCGCGAGCACCGCTTGCAACGCCGCATCACCCCGGCGCAGCAGATGCGCGCGGATCAATTGGGCGATGGCCAGGGGGATAACGATATACATCACCACCGACAGCAGCAGGGTGTCCCACGGCACCGGGATCGACGACACCCCCAGCAGCAGGGCGACGATGGGGGCGAAGGCGAACACCATTACCAGATCGTTGATCGCCACCTGGGTCAGGGTGAAGTTGGCGTTGCCCTTACACAGGTTGCTCCAGACAAACACCATAGCCGTGCAAGGCGCGGCGCCGAGCAGAATCAGCCCGGCTACGTAGCTGTCGATCTGTTCGGCTGGCAGCCAGTCGGTGAACACATGGCGCAGAAACAGCCAGGCCAGAAAGGCCATGGTGAACGGTTTGATTAGCCAGTTGATGCTCAGCGTCACGCCCAGGCCGGCGCGCTGCTGATAGACCTCACCAATCGCGCGAAAGTCGATCTTCATCAGCATGGGGATGATCATCACCCAGATCAGCAATCCCACCGGGATATTCACCTGAGCAACTTCCAGAGCGCCCACCGCTTGCGCTGCTTCGGGGGCGAACAGGCCGAGCAGGGTGCCGCCGATAATGCAGAGAAATACCCAGAGCGTCAGGTAACGCTCGAACAGACCGAGCGGCGAGCGGGTTTGAGGAGCGGAGGATTCTAGGGCATTGGCCATGCTGGATTCCTTGGGTGAGGGGCGAGTCTAGCCACTCCCGCTGCGGCCGGTGTTGATCTGGGTCGGCTTGGGGTAGATGGAATATACGGTTTACAAGATATATGGATATCAATATATTCGCCAAACCGTATTTGCATGACACCCATCGCCATGAGCCAAAAGATTCGCGTGCTGTTTCTCTGTGTGGCCAATGCTGCCCGCTCGCAGATGGCCGAAGCGCTGCTACGCCATACCGATCCCGAAGGCTACGAGGTTTTTAGCGCCGGCACTCTGCCTGGTGAGGTTGATCCGCGTGCACGTCAGGCCCTGGAGCAGTTGGGCGTCAGCAAGGAAGGCCTGCACAGCAAGGCGCTGGAGAGCTTCGATGGCCAGCAGTTCGATTACGTGATCACCCTGTGCGACAAGTCCGCCTTCGAGTGCAGCACCTTGCCCGGGGCTGGCGAATACATCGCCTGGGACTTCGAGGACCCGGCCAGCAGCCAGCAGCAGAATGCCTACACGCGTTGTCTGCAGCAGATCCACGAGCGCATCAAGATGTTCGTGCTGGTCAAAAGCAAATTCAGCCAGCCCACGCAGATGCTCGCCCCGGTGACCCTGTTCAAATGCCTGGCCGATGACACCCGCGCACGCATGACTCAGCTGATTGCTCAGGAGGGCGAGCTGTGCGTCTGCGAGTTGACCGCCGCCCTTGAGGAGAGCCAACCGAAGATCTCCCGCCATCTGGCCCAGCTGCGCGGCAGCGGCCTGTTGCAGGACCGCCGCGCCGGGCAGTGGGTCTACTACCGCCTGCATCCGCAACTGCCGGCCTGGGTCGGGCAGATCCTGAAGCAGGTGCTCCAGGCTGAAGACCCGCAACTGGCCGAGGATCGTTTGCGCCTGCACAGCATGCGTGACCGTCCTGATCGCGCCTCGTTGTGCGGCTGAGCCATTGTTTTCTGGAGCAAGACCATGATCCCCGAGTTGCCGAATATCGACTCTGAGCTGCTGGACATTCCCACGGCGGACACGCTGGTTCAGCCCACCGTCACCCATAAGCCGCGCATTCTGCTGCTGTATGGCTCCAACCGCGTGCGTTCCTACAGCCGCCTGCTGAGCGAAGAAGCCGCGCGCCTGCTTGAGCAGTTCGGCGCCGAAACGCGGATCTTCAACCCCAGCGGCCTGCCGCTGCCGGACGACGTCCCCGAAGACCACCCCAAAGTGCAGGAGCTGCGTGAGCTGGTGCTGTGGAGCGAGGGCATGGTCTGGTGCTCGCCGGAGCGTCATGGCGCGATGACCGGGGTGTTCAAGTCGCAGATCGACTGGATTCCCCTGAGCATGGGCGCGGTGCGCCCGACCCAGGGCAAGACCCTGGCGCTGATGCAGGTCAGCGGCGGCTCGCAATCCTTCAATGCGTTGAACCAGATGCGCGTGCTGGGGCGCTGGATGCGCATGTTCACCATCCCCAACCAGTCCTCGGTGGCCAAGGCCTTCCTCGAATTTGATAACGACGGGCGGATGAAGCCTTCAGCCTATTACGACCGCGTGGTCGACGTGATGGAGGAACTGATCAAGTTCACCCTGTTGCTGCGCGGCCAAACGGACTACCTGGTGGACCGTTACTCCGAGCGCAAGGAGTCCGCCGACGAGTTGAGTAAACGGGTCAATCAGGGATCCATTTAAGGTTCAGCCGCCAACCCTCCACACGCGTCCAGACCGACTGCGGGTCGGCTATTGAGGTCAGCATTCTAAACACCATTGGGCTTTTCGCCCTTACGGCCCTGGCCGAAATTATCGGCTGTTACCTGCCGTACCTGTGGCTCAAGCAGGGTAAGAGCATCTGGTTGCTGCTGCCGGCCGCTGTCTCGCTGGCGCTGTTTGCCTGGCTGCTGACTCTGCATCCAACTGCCGCTGGGCGGGTGTATGCCGCTTATGGCGGGGTGTATGTGGCGATGGCGATTATCTGGCTATGGCTGGTGGACGGTATTCGCCCGACCCATTGGGACCTGCTGGGCGCCGCTGTGGCCATGCTCGGCATGGCGATCATCATGTTTGCGCCGCGCAATATTTAACCTGTTCAACGAGAGAGTCTGTACATGGCTATCAAGGTAGGTATCAACGGTTTTGGTCGTATCGGTCGTCTGGCGCTGCGCGCTGCTTGGGGCTGGCCGGAATTTGAGTTTGTGCAGATCAATGATCCGGCCGGCGATGCGCCGACCCATGCCCATCTGCTGAATTTCGACTCGGTGCATGGCCGTTGGCAGCGCGAGGCCAGCAGTGAGGGCGAGTGCATCCTGATTGACGGAAAACGCATTCAGGTCACGGCCAACAAGACCATCGCCGATACAGACTGGAGCGGCTGCGATCTGGTGATCGAGGCCAGCGGCAAGATGAAAACCGTTGCGGTGCTGCAGGCGTATCTGGATCAAGGCGTTAAGCGCGTAGTGGTCTGCGCGCCGGTAAAAGAGCAGGGCGCGCTGAATATCGTGATGGGCGTTAACCAGCAGCTATTCGACCCGGCGCAGCACCGCATCGTGACGGCGGCGTCCTGCACCACCAACTGCCTGGCCCCGGTGGTCAAGGTGATCCACGAAAACCGTGGCATTCGCCACGGTTCGATCACCACCATCCACGACCTGACCAACACCCAAAGCATTCTCGATACGCCGCACAAGGATCTGCGCCGCGCACGTGCCTCAGGCATGAGCTTGATCCCAACCAGCACCGGTTCGGCCACGGCGATTGCCGAGATCTTTCCCGAGCTGCGCGGCAAGCTGAATGGCCACGCCGTGCGCGTACCGCTGGCCAACGCCTCGCTGACCGATTGCGTGTTCGAAGT
Organism: Pseudomonas sp. 9AZ; assembly: GCF_902506525.1. Taxonomy (NCBI): domain Bacteria; kingdom Pseudomonadati; phylum Pseudomonadota; class Gammaproteobacteria; order Pseudomonadales; family Pseudomonadaceae; genus Pseudomonas; species Pseudomonas sp. 9AZ. Next base: position 835,955 of record NZ_LR733840.1, on the reverse strand, counting down.
GGAGCGCGCCACTACGGTGGAGGAGGTCAACGCACTGCTTAAGGCTGCCGCCGATGGGCCGCTGGCGGGCATCCTGGGTTATGAGGAACGTCCGCTGGTGTCCATTGACTACCGCACCGACCCGCGCTCTTCGATTATCGATGCGCTGTCGACCATGGTGGTCAACGGCACCCAGGTGAAGCTCTACGCCTGGTACGACAACGAATGGGGCTACGCCAACCGCGCCGTGGAGTTGGCGCGGATGGTCGGTGCGCAATAACTGCGGCCCTCTCCCCCAACCCCCGCTCTGCGCCCCAGCCCTTCGCAGAACTCAGGGCGCGTTAGCGGGCGAAGCAGTGCTTCGCTTTCCCCGCACCGCCCCGCAAGCGGGAGAGGGGAGTGTTACGCCTCCCGCTTTATTTCGTGGATTTCTTCAAGCCGCATGAAATCCGCTCCCTCGCCCCTTTGGGGAGAAGGTTGGGGAGAGGGGCTAAAGACACCGCGATTGATCAGGAAATCAGCACATGCACGCCTTATCCCGCCTAGCCCCCGAAGTGCGCCAATACCTGCTGGTTACCGGCAACTACTGGGCCTTTACCCTCACCGACGGTGCGCTGCGCATGTTGGTGGTGCTGCATTTTCATAGCCTGGGTTACACACCGCTGCAGATCGCTGCGCTGTTTCTGTTCTATGAGATTTTCGGTGTGGTCACCAATCTGGTCGGCGGCTATCTGGGCGCGCGCTTGGGGCTTAATCGCACCATGAATATCGGCCTGGGCCTGCAGGTGGCGGCGTTGCTGATGCTCACCGTGCCCGCGGCCTGGCTGACGATTCCCTGGGTGATGGGCACGCAGGCGCTGTCCGGTATCGCCAAAGATCTGAACAAGATGAGCGCGAAAAGCTCGATCAAGTTGCTGGTGCCGGACAGTCAGCAGAGCACGCTGTACAAGTGGGTGGCGATTCTTACTGGTTCGAAGAATGCGCTGAAGGGCGTGGGTTTCTTTATGGGCGGCGCACTGCTGGCGCTGCTCGGGTTCACTGGCGCAGTGCTGGCCATGGCGGCGGTTTTGGCGCTGATCTGGCTGGCCAGCCTGTTGCTGCTGAAAAAGGATCTGGGCAAGGCCAAGGCCAGGCCGAAGTTCCGCGATATTTTGTCCAAGGGCCGGGCGATCAACATTCTGTCAGCCGCACGCTTGTTCTTATTCGGCGCCCGCGATGTGTGGTTTGTGGTGGCGCTGCCGGTGTACCTGTCCAGCGTGTTTGGCTGGGATTTCTGGATGGTTGGCGGCTTTCTCGCGGCGTGGGTGATTGGCTACGGCATGGTGCAGTCCTTCGCCCCAGTCATCACCGGCAATGCCAGCGGCCAGTTGCCGGATGGCCGCGCGGCATTCGCCTGGGCTGCGGTGCTGGCCGGGTTGCCCGCCGCCATTGCCCTGGGTCTGAGCAGTGACTTGCCGGCGCAGTGGGTCTTGCTCGGCGGGCTGATGGTGTTTGGCGCGCTGTTTGCGGTGAACTCCTCGCTGCACAGCTACCTGATCGTCAGCTACGCAAAGGAAGACGGTGTGTCGCTGGATGTCGGCTTCTATTACATGTCCAACGCCCTCGGCCGGTTAATCGGCACGCTGCTGTCGGGCTGGGTGTATCAGGCCTATGGCTTGGAAGCCTGCTTGTGGGTGTCTTCGGCTTTTGTTCTGCTGGCGGCGCTGATCTCCATTGGACTGCCTCGGCACCGCGCGATCAGTCTGAAGGAGTAAAAAGCGCAAGTTTGTGCAAGAACAGCCAGGCCGATCAGGCGCAGACTTTTGAGTATTCCAAGGGAGTCTGTGATGAACCTGTCGCTCTATCTGTTGACCGTACTGATCTGGGGCACCACCTGGATCGCCCTCAAGTTGCAACTGGGCGAGGTGGCAATTGCTGCTTCCATCGCCTATCGCTTTGCCTTGGCCGCTGCCGTGCTGTTCGCCGTCCTGCTGCTTAGCGGCCGCCTGCAGAAACTCGATAAGCGCGGCCAGCTGATCTGCCTGGCGCAGGGGCTGTGTCTGTTCTGTATCAACTTTATGTGCTTCTACACCGCCAGCCAGTGGATCCCCAGCGGCTTGGTGGCGGTGATTTTTTCCACTGCAACGTTGTGGAATGCGATCAACGCGCGACTGTTCTTCAAGCAGAAGATCGCCGCCAATGTACTGGCCGGCGGCGCGCTGGGGCTGGGCGGCCTGGCGCTGCTGTTCTGGCCGGAACTGGCTGGACAGGAAGCCAGTCGTGAAACCCTGCTGGGTATCGGCCTGGCGCTGATTGGCACCCTGTGTTTCTCCGCCGGCAATATGCTTTCCAGTCTGCAGCAGAAGGCCGGGCTCAAGCCACTGACCACCAATGCCTGGGGCATGCTGTATGGCGCGCTGATGCTGGTGGCGATCTGCCTGGTCAGCGGCACGCCGTTTGGTTTCGAGTGGAACACCCGTTACATCGGCACCTTGCTGTACCTGGCGATTCCCGGTTCGGTGATCGGCTTTACCGCCTACCTGACCCTTGTCGGGCGCATGGGCCCGGAGCGCGCGGCCTACTGCACCGTGTTGTTCCCGGTGGTGGCACTGAATATCTCGGTGTTTGCCGAGGGCTATCAATGGACGGCCCCGGCGCTGTTCGGCCTGCTGCTGGTGATGCTGGGTAACGTGCTGGTGTTTCGTAAGCCCAAGGCGCTACCGGCAACGGTTGCCCTGGCCGCCAAGGGTTAACTCGGCCACTTCCACGCCGGCTCATCGAGCATGCCCTGGCCCTGGATCACGGTTTGTCCCAGCTGCTTTTCCAGGACGATGGCATTGCACTCGGGGTGTTGCTCCAGGGTGGCGATCAGGCGGCTGGCGTGGGATACCACCCAGACTTGGGTGTGCTGCGACGCGGCGATGATCAGCCGGCCGAGGGCTGGCAGCAGGTCGGGGTGCAGGCTGGTCTCCGGCTCATTCAGCACCATTAGCGATGGCGGCCGTGGGGTGAGTAGGGCGGCGACTAGCAGCAGGTAGCGCAGGGTGCCGTCCGACAGTTCGCTGGCCGACAACGGCCGCAGCAGGCCTTCCTGTTGCAGTTCTACGGCGAAACGCCCGCCTTGTTGAAAGTCGATACGCAAACGTGCGCCGGGGAAGGCGTCGCTGATGGCCGCATCCAGCGCAGCGGCATCGCCGATTTCACGAATGGTCTGCAACGCCGCCGCCAGGTCACGACCGTCGTGGTGCAAAACCTGCGTGCGGGTGCCCAGTTGCGGCTGGCGCGCGGGCGCGTCGGCATCGCTGCGGAAGTGATCGTAGAAGCGCCAACGGCGAATATGCTCGCGCAGGTGGGAGACTTCCGGGCAGGCCGGATCATTGCCGATCTGCTCATACAGGCTGTCGAAGCTCGGCAGGTGCTGGGCCATCACCTGCCAGTTGCGCCCCTCACGCATACGCACCATCGCGCCGGCGCGATCCACCAGCAGCGAGGCGGGGCGAAAGCTGCCCCTGGCCCAGATGCATTCACGTTTGATCTCGGGATCCAGAGCGAAAGCGCTGGGCATATCGCGGCTCTCACCGGAGTTGGACTCAGGTAGCCCGAGGGAAATGGCATAGCTGAAGTCATCGCCGGCAAAGCCCAGGCGCAAACGTCGGGCCTCCTTGCGTGGACCGCCTTGCACCGGCACCTCGCCGCTGAGCATGCGCCGGCTGAGGGTTTCCGGCCCGGCCCAGAAGGTGGAGTCCAGCCCGCCTTCGCGAGCCAATGCATTGACCACGCCGCCCTGGGCGGTTTCCGCCAGCAGGCGCAGGGCGCGATACAGGTTGGACTTGCCGCTGCCGTTGGCCCCAGTGACCAAATTGAGCCGCCCCAGCGGCAGCACCAGATTGTTGATCGAGCGGTAGTTGGCGACAGCGAGGGTGTGCAGCATGGGTGTCGTCCTGACGGTGGATTGATGGATGCTGGCAGCGTGTAGGGTGCGTTTAAAACAAGCCCAACTGTCCGCCGATCAGCGTGGCGAAGTCATCTTCTACAAACGGCAGGATGGCATCGGCCACCGGTTGCAGCTGGCGGCTCAGGTAGTGGTCGTAGTCGATGGCGGCGTTGCGTGCTTCCAGCGGTTGCGGGCCAGCGGTGGTGATCACGTAGCTGATCCAGCCGCCGCGTTGGTATTGCAGCGGGCGGCCGTGGGCGGCGTTGAACTCGTCAGCCAGGCGCGCGGCGCGCACATGGGGCGGTACGTTGCGTTCGTAATCGGTGAGCAGGCGGCGCAGGCGTTTGCGGTAGACCAGTTGCTCATCCAGCTCGCCGTTCAGGGTGCGCTCGACGTAGCCACGCACATAGTCCTGATAGGGTTGGCCGAGAAAGATGCGTTCGTACAGCTCGCGTTGAAATTGCTGGGCCAGCGGCGACCAGTCGCTGCGCACGGTTTCCAGGCCTTTGTAGACCATCTTGTGGCCACCGTCAGGCTGGGTGATCAGGCCGGCGTAGCGCTTCTTGCTGCCTTCCTCAGTGCCGCGAATGGTCGGCATCAGAAAGCGCCGGTAATGGGTTTCGAACTGCAGTTCCAAGGCGCTTTCCAGGCCGTACTCATCACGCAAGTGATCGCGCCACCAGGCATTGACCTTGGCCACCAGTGCACGGCCGATCTGTGCGGCGTCCTCTTCAGCATGCGGGCGTTTGAGCCAGACAAAGGTGGAGTCGGTGTCGCCGTAGATCACCGCATAACCCTCGGCTTCGATCAGCGCGCGGGTGCGGGCCATGATCTCGTGGCCGCGCAGGGTGATGGACGAAGCCAGGCGCGTGTCGAAGAAGCGGCAACCGCTCGAGCCGAGCACGCCGTAGAAGGCATTCATGATGATCTTTAGCGCCTGCGACAGCGGCGCGTTGTGTTCGCGTTTGGCCGCCTCACGGCCCTGCCATACGCGCTCAACTATGGCCGGCAGGCAATGCTGCGTGCGGGAGAAGCGCGCACCACGAAAGCCCGGCACCGAATGGGCGTCATCCGGCTGGCGCAGGCCCTCGATCAGCCCCACCGGGTCGATCAGAAAGCTGCGGATAATCGACGGGTACAGGCTCTTGTAATCGAGTACCAGCACTGACTCGTACAGCCCCGGCTGCGACTCCATGACAAAGCCGCCTGGGCTGGCTTGCGGCGGGTTGTCCCCCAGGTTCGGTGCAACAAAACCACGGCGGTGCATCAGCGGCATATACAGGTGCTCGAAGGCCGCCACCGAGCCTCCGCTGCGGTCGGCGGGCAGGCCGGTGACCGTGGCGCGCTCCAGTAGGAAGTCGAGGATCGCGGTCTTGCCGAAGATGCGTGTGACCAGCTCGCAGTCGCGCAGGTTGTAGCGTGCCAGAGCGGGTTTGTCCTCGCGGAACATGCGGTCGATTTCGTCCATGCGCTGGTAGGGCGTGGAGATGTCCTTGCCCTCACCGAGCAGGGTTTGCGCGACGTTTTCCAGGCTGAACGAAGGGAAGCTCCAGGTCGCCGAACGCAGCGCCTCGATGCCGTCGATGATCAAGCGGCCGGCGGCGTCGGCAAAGAAGTGACCGTTGCCGCTGCCATGCTCGCGCCACTGCATCTCGCTGCCATCACGGCCCAAACGCAGGGGGATGGCCAGGTTGCGCGCATGTTCATGCAGCACGCGCAGGTCGAACTGCACCAGGTTCCAGCCGATGATCGCGTCCGGGTCATGTGCGGCCATCCACTGGTTCAGGCATTCGAGCAACTCGCCACGGCTTGCGCAGTAGTGCAGCTGGAAATCCACCTGCGGCGGTTGTTCGGGCGCACGGCCGAGCATGTACACGTTGCGCTGGCCGCAGCCTTCGAGGGCGATGGAGTACAGCTCACCAAAGGCATTGGTTTCGATATCCAGCGAGGCCAGCTTGAGCGTGGGGCGGTAACCCTCGCAGGGCTTGATCTGTACCTCCAGCAGCAGGGCTGGATTGGTTGCATCGGGCGTGCCGGTGAACTGCACGGGAGCGGTGATAAAACGCTCCATCAGGTAGCGCTCGGGCGGTCGCACATCGGCTTCGTAAACGTCCAGGCCAGCGCGGCGCAGCTGTTTGTCGAGGTCCATCAAGGTACGGTGCTGTTGGCAATACAGGCCGAGCACCGGGCGCAGGTGAAAGTCCTTGAGGCCCAGCGGGCGTAGCTCGACGCCGCGCTCGTTGGCCAGCAGCGCTTGCGCCTGCTCGCGTTGCGCAACCGGGATAAAGGCCACCGAGGTTTGCAGCGGCAAGCGCAGCAGGCGCGGGCCGCTGTCGGTGGCCAACCAGAACTCCACCTGCGTGCCGGCCGGCGTATCACGCCAGTGTCGGGTCAGCAGAAAGCCCTGTTGTAAGTCCACCGCGTTGCTCTCGGGTCTGTATTGAGAGGCAATTCTACGCAGGCTTTTATCTGTATGCCTATACAGTTGTTGTGCGGCTGCCAAGCGGGCACAGACAAATCAGCTATTCCGAGTAAAATGCTCGGCCTGATTGACTGCCCGATAGCGAAACCATGTCCCTGCCCAAGCACCACCTCGAATTGCTGAGCCCCGCGCGTGATACCGCCATTGCCAAAGAGGCCATCCTGCACGGCGCCGATGCCGTGTATATCGGCGGCCCCGGCTTCGGTGCGCGGCACAACGCCAGCAATAGTGTGGCGGACATTGCCGAGCTGGTGCAGTTCGCCCACCTGTTCCATGCGCGGGTGTTCGTCACCCTCAACACCATCCTGCATGAGGATGAGCTGGAGCCGGCGCGGCAGATGATCTGGCAACTCTACGAAGCGGGCATTGATGCGCTGATCGTGCAGGACATGGGCGTGATGGAAATGGACCTGCCGCCCATCGAGATCCACGCCAGCACGCAGTGCGACATCCGCACCCTGGAAAAAGCCCGCTTCCTCGACAACGCCGGCTTCTCCCAGCTGGTGCTGGCCCGCGAGCTGAACCTGGAAGAAATCAGCAACATTTGCCGCAACGTCGATTCGGCGGTGGAGTTCTTTATCCACGGCGCGCTCTGTGTGGCCTTCTCCGGGCAGTGCAACATCTCCCACGCGCAAACTGGCCGTAGCGCCAACCGTGGCGATTGTTCCCAGGCCTGCCGCCTGCCATACACCTTGAAGGACGATCAGGGCCGCGTGGTGGCGTTTGATAAGCACCTGCTGTCGATGAAGGACAACAACCAGACCGACAACCTGATTCATCTGGTCGATGCCGGCGTGCGCTCGTTCAAGATCGAAGGGCGCTACAAAGATATGAGCTACGTGAAGAACATCACCGCGCACTACCGCCGCGAGCTGGATGCGATTCTCGAACAACGCCCGCACCTGGCCCGCGCAGCCAGCGGTCGCACCGAGCACTTCTTCACCCCGGACACTGACAAGACCTTCCACCGCGGCAGCACTGATTATTTCGTCACCGACCGCAAGGTGGACATCGGCGCGTTCGACTCGCCGACCTTTACCGGCTTGGCGGTGGGCTATATCGAGAAAGTGAACAAGCGCGACTTGATCGCCGTTACCGATACGCCGCTGTCCAACGGCGATGGCCTGAACGTGCTGATCAAGCGCGAAGTGGTGGGTTTTCGTAGCAACATCTGCGAGCTCAAAGGCGAGTTTGAAGAAGACGGCGAGAAGCGCTACCGCTACCGCGTCGAGCCTAATGAGATGCCCGAAGCCATGCACCGCGTGCGCCCGCAGCATCCGCTCAACCGCAACCTCGACCACAACTGGCAACAGGCCTTGCAGAAAACCTCCGCCGAGCGCCGCATTGCGGTCAGCTGGCAGTTGGCGGTGCAGGGCGATCAGTTGAATGTGAGCGTCACCAGTGAAGAGGGCATCAGCGCTCGCGTTAGCCTGGCCGGGCCGTTCGCCGCCGCCAAGGATGCTGAGCAAGCTCGCGAGCAACTGGCCGATGGCCTGAGCAAACTGGGCACCACCATCTACTACAGCACTGGCGCGCAGATTGACTGTGAGGCCGTGCCGTTTGTCCCAGGCTCGCAACTCAAGGCCCTGCGCCGCGAAGCCATCGAAGCGCTGACTCAAGCGCGCGTTGCCGCTCATCCGCGTGGCGGGCGTAAGCCGGTGAGCGTGCCGCCACCGGTCTACCCGGAATCGCACCTGACCTTCCTCGCCAACGTCTACAACGACAAGGCGCGCACCTTCTACAAGCGTTACGGCGTGCAACTGATTGATGCGGCGTATGAGGCCCATGAAGAGGCAGGCGATGTGCCGGTGATGATCACCAAGCACTGCCTGCGCTTCTCCTTCAACCTGTGCCCCAAACAGGCCAAAGGCGTGACCGGCGTACGCACCAAGGTCTCGGACATGCAGCTGATCCATCAGGACGAAGTGCTGACCCTGAAGTTCGACTGCAAACCGTGTGAGATGCACATCATCGGCAAGATGAAGGGCCATATCCTGCATCAGCCACAGCCGGGCAGCGCGCAAAGCAGCGGCGGTGTAGTGGGCTATATCACCCCGGATGACCTGCTCAAGACCATCAAGCGCTGAGTGTCGGTCAGCGGTTGCACACCGCCGCGTCAGCGGCGGGTTGGGCTGGCCTGCTTGCCAGTCAGGATCACCGGCGCAATGCCGCCGAGTATGGCCAGTGAGGCCAAGAGCAGACGCAGGCTGAGCGGTTCGGCGAGCAGCACCACACCGCCCAGCGCAGCGATCACCGGTACGCTGAGTTGCACGCTGGCGGCCGTGGTGGCTTTCAAGGCCGGCAAGGCGCTGTACCAGACGGCATAGCCGAGCCCGGATGCCAGCGCGCCCGAGGCGATGGCGTAGGCGATTCCTGCGGAGTGTTGCAGCGAGAGATCGCCGAGCATGGCGACACTCAGAATCAGCGCAATCGGCACCGCTCGGAGGAAATTGCCGGCGGTGACCTGCAGCGGATCGCCCGTGCCTTTGCCGCGCAACGAATAGATTCCCCACGCCATGCCCGCACCCAGCATCAGTGCCGAAGCCAGTGGCGGCGGTGCAGAGATACCCGGTAACAGCAACCCAACCAGCCCGCCAATGGCCAGCAACAGGCCGCCAAGCTGGGGCACTCGCAGGCGTTCGCCGCGGTACAGGCCATAACCGATCATGGTGCTTTGCACTGCGCCAAACAGCAGCAGGGCGCCGGTGGCCGTCGACAGTTCGAGGTAAGCGAAGGAAAAGCCGGCGGCGTAGGCAAACAGGGCCAGTGCTGATAGCCAGTTGCCTTGGCCAGCGGCGCTACCGGCGCGGATACGCACGATCAGCCAGAGCACGGCGGCCCCGGCGAGCAGGCGAATGCTGGTAAAACTGGCGGCATCAATGCTGCCGTCGGCGAGTGCCGCCCTGCAGAGCAGGGAGTTGGCCGCGAAGGCGATCAGCGCGAGTGTCGTCATGCAGACAAGGCGGGTGGATGACATGGGCGTTCCCACGGCGGCGTCAGTGGGACGTTTGGGGAGGCAGTCACTCACTGCGCTTGCCAAAACCCTTGGCGAGAAACAGCCAGGCCATCAGCGGATAACAGAAATAATGCAGGCCAAAGATCAGCAAACCCATGGGGCTGGGATCATCCTTCCACGCCATCATGGCCAGTAACCCCAGGTAGAGCAGCGCCAGGATGCCGCCATACAGCGCGACCAAGCGGCGACGTTCGCCTTGCAAGGGTGCGCGGCGGTTGCGCCAGGAGAACCACAGGGTCATACCAGCGGCCACCAGGGCGGCGATCAGCACCGTGGTCAACAGCCCGCCGAGTTTGACGAAGGTGCGCAGCAGCAGGTTGAGCACGATAACCGCCACCACGCCGCCAATGGCCAGGCGGGTAACCGCGACGCTGCTGGGGCTTGGCTCGCGCATGAGGCGTGCTCCTAGAGGCTGCGATTAAGGCCGAAACGTTTCTTTAAAACGGCTTCGAGCAGGCGTTTAGGCAGCAGCGCCGCCAGCAGCGGCATGCTGCGGCTGCCATTACCCAGGCGTACCAGGTTCGGCCGGGATTTACTCTGCACGGCGGCCAGCAGGTTGCGGGCAAAGTGGCTGGTGGGCGTGGGGTTATCCTGCGAGGCGTTGGCGCGGGCGCGGATGCCGTCTCGTATCGGCCACCACGGAGAGGCTTCATCAATCAGCTGTTCGGCCTGTTGGCTGGCGTTGGCGCCAAAGCTGGAGGCAATCGCGCCGGGCTGCACTTCCATCACCTCGATAGCGAAGGGTGCCAGTTCCAGGCGCAGGGCGTCGGTCAGAGCATGCACGGCGGCCTTGGAGGCGCAGTAGGCGCCTGCAAACGGGGTGACCAGCACGCCGGAGACGCTACCGATATTCACCACCAGCCCTTTGTTCTGCCGCAGAAGCGGGAACAGCGCGCGGGTCACGCCGACCAGCGAGAACACATTGGTTTCGAATTGCTTGCGCATGGCTTCGACACCACCATCGAGCAGTGGGCCCATGGCGCCGTAGCCGGCGTTATTGATCAGTACGTCGAGCCCGCCGATCTCCGCTTTCAGGCGTTCGGCCAGTTGGCCAAGACCCAGGCCATCGTTGACGTCCAGTTGTACGGCGTTAAAGCCCGCTTCGCTCAGGGCATTAAGGTCTTCAGCTTTGCGCGCAGTGGCCCAAACTTGATAGCCGGCCTGCTGGAACACCTCGGCCAAGGCGCGGCCAATGCCGCTGGAGCATCCGGTGATCAGTACGCTGGGCTGGGTCATGCAACTTTCCTTATTGTTTTAATGGGGGTAGCCGTCAACGGCTAAAGCTGCCCTGCAGGCGCTCAGCACGAAACTCCAGGGTCTTGGCGCGGTAGCCGCTGCGCAGCGTGGGCAGCGGCAGGCAGGCTTGCCAGTCGTCACCGGGCAACAATTCGCCAGGGCCACTGTAGTGCGGGGTTTCATACAGGCGCTCGGCCAGGTTGACGCTGTCGCCAGGGCGATAGGCGGCGATCTGCCAATGCAGCTCAAGCAGTGCGGCTTCGCTGCCATTCTTCAGGTTCAGGGCCAGCGGGCGATCCGCCGGGCAGCGCTCGGGGGCATAGTCGAGGCGTAATTCGAGGTGGGCCAGGTGGCGGTTCTCGCGGCTTTCCTGCCAGAGCACCCAGCTGGCGACCAGGCCCAGGCCGATCAGCGCCCCGAGGGAGATCGGCAGTGCCTTGCTCGGGTAGCGGATCAGCAGTATCAGCCAGCTCAACAGCAGAATTGCGCCGAATAGCATTATTCAGGCCTCGGGTTGGTCACGCAGGAACACCAGACTATCAGCCTTGGAGTGTTCCGCCGAATAGCGATAGCCCTGGTAGTTGAAGTCCTTGAGGCCGGCTGGGTCAGTCAGGCGCTCTTTGATCACGTAACGGGCCATCAGGCCGCGGGCTTTTTTCGCGTAGAAACTGATGATCTTGTACTGGCCGTTTTTAAGGTCTTTGAATTCGGTGTCGATGATCCGTGCATTCAATGCTTTGCGTTTCACTGCACTGAAGTATTCGTTGGACGCTAGGTTGAGCAGCACCTCGTCGCCCTGAGCCGCCAGCGCCTCATTCAGCCAGCCACTGATGCGCTCGCCCCAGAAGTCATAGAGGTTATTGCCGCGCGGGTTGGCCAGTTTGGTGCCCATTTCCAGGCGATAGGGCTGCATCAGGTCGAGCGGGCGCAGCACGCCATACAGGCCGGAAAGCATGCGCAGGTGGGTTTGCGCGAAGTCGAAGTCGGCCTCGCTGAAATCCTCGGCGTTAAGCCCGGTGTACACGTCACCCTTGAATGCCAGCAGCGCCTGTTTGGCATTGGACGGATTGAACGGCCGCACCCAGCTACCGAAGCGTGCAGCGTTAAGGCCGGCGAGTTTGTCCGAGAGGTGCATCAGCTCGGCGATCTGCGCCGGGGTAAAGTCGCGCAGCTGCTGGATCAGCTCCTGGGCGTGGTTGAGGTGTTCCGGTTGGGTAAAGCGTGGTGTGGCGGGCGGCGTCTCGTAATCGAGGGTCTTGGCCGGGGAAATCACCATCAACATAAAACTGTGCTCCTGAAAGTCTGCGGCGATTCTAGAAGCTGCTGGCGCTTGAGACTACCTATAAGGGCGATTGAGACGCTTGACCCAGGGGCCGCCACGGGGTTGTAGTCTGCCCAGGTCGAATCCTCCAAGGAGCTGTCATGACCGCCTGCAACCATTCGCGCTGGGAGCCATCCCACGATTACCGCCCGCTGGAAACCACTGCAGAGCGTCAGGCCTGGCGCGTTGCCGCGCTGACCGGGGTGACCATGCTGGTGGAGATTGTCGCCGGTTATGCGTTCAACTCCATGGCCTTGCTCGCCGATGGCTGGCACATGGCCTCGCATATGCTCGCGATTGGCCTGACGGCTCTGGCCTATCTGCTGGCGCGGCGTTACGCCAACGACCCACGTTTTGCTTTTGGCACCTGGAAGGTCGAGGTACTGGCCGGGTTCGCCAGCTCACTGATGTTGCTGGTGGTGGTGGCGATGCTGGCGTTCGAATCCTTCTGGCGTTTGTTGCAGCCCCAGGTGATTGCCTTCGAGATGGCGCTGTGGGTCGCCGTCGTTGGCCTGTTGGTCAACCTGGCTTCTGCCTGGCTGCTGCGTGATAGCCATGATCACGGGCATGCCCACGGCCAGGGCCATAGTCACGCTGGCGCGCATGCGCATGCTGATCACGATCACGATCACGATCACGCAGCGCCAGCGGCGGGCAAGGATCTTAATCGCCATGCCGCCTTTATCCACGTACTGGCCGATGCGTTGACTTCGGTGGCGGCCATTGTCGCCTTGCTGGGTGGCCTGCTGCTGGGCTGGGACTGGCTCGACCCGCTGATGGGCGTGATTGGCGCGGTAATTATCGCGGTGTGGGCCAAGGGCCTGCTGATCGAAACCGGCAAGGTGCTGCTCGATCGCGAGATGGACAGCCCGGTGGTCGAGCGTGTACGCAGCGCTTTGGCCCAGGAGGCAGACACTGAACTGGCCGATCTGCACCTATGGCGCGTTGGCCGGGCGCAGTTCGCCTGCATCGTCAGCGTGGTGACCCATGGCGACGGCTCGGCAGATCGCTACAAAGCGCGGCTGGCGGGGATTGCGGAGTTAGTGCATGTGACCGTGGAGGTCAATCGCTGTGCTCGTGAGCACGGGGTGGAGCGGGGCTGACGGGTAAAAATCTTACGGCCCGAAAGCCGGTGGGACTTCCGACTTTAACGGCGACCGCACAGGTCGCCAAGCGCTATTTGTCGCGCCGATAAATAAACCGGTAAATGCCGAAAAAAACGTTTTTCTGTCATCTTTTTTGGAGTATCTAAAAGGCAAGACCGCCGAACCCTGCAGACAGGTGGCGGCCATTGGCCCTCACCTTTTTGCAGCCTTCTCAGCCTCGGCACTGAGGAGTCGACGGCCCCTCCGCGGCGCAGACTCGCCCCTGCGTTGCTTGGCTACTACAAGAAGGTGACCGAGTATGGATGACCACGGACGCTCCAAGCCCACCGCCCCAACCCTGTACGCCCTCGACACCAATGTGCTGATCCACGACCCCAACGCGCTGCTGAATTTTCAGGAGCACCACGTTGCGATTCCCATGACCGTACTGGAGGAACTGGACAAGCTTAAAACCGGCAAACAGGGCGTGGCCGCCGAGTGCCGCCAGGCCATCCGTCTAATCGACAAGATTCTCGGCAGCGCCAACCCGGAGGAAGTGGAACACGGCGTTGCCATTCAGCGTGACAAGAGCGGCCCCTGTGGGTATTTGTCGATTCTGATGAGCAAGAGCGCCACCCCAGTCACCTGGCTGCCGGAAGACCTCAACGACAACAAGATCATCAACCAACTGGTCGAGCTGAAGTCCCGTCGCCCCGGTCTCAACGTGGTGCTGGTCACCAAAGACATCAACATGCGCCTCAAGGCGCGCGCCTGTGGCATCGATTCCGAGGATTACCATACCGACCAGTTGGTCGACGACGTGTCCTTGCTGTCGCAGGGTTACCACAACATGGACGGCTCCTTCTGGGACCGCGTGAACAAGGTGGAAACCCGTCAGGATCACGGCCGTACCTGGCACCGTGTGCAACTCACCGACAACCTGCCGGCGGTGCACGTCAACGAGTTCATCATCGACGAACAGGGCTTTGTTGGCTGGATCAAGGGCATCAAGCATGGCGAACTGCTGATTCTCGACATGCACCAGGAACCCTTGATGCATCAGGAAGCCTGGGGCTTGCGCCCGCGGGATATCTATCAGTCACTGGCGCTGTTTGCCCTGCTGGATCCGGACATTCACCTGGTCAACCTGTCCGGCGCAGCCGGTTCCGGAAAAACCATCCTGGCCCTGGCAGCGGCCATCGAACAGACCATGGTCAGCAAGCGTTACCGCCGGATTATCGCCACCCGCAGCGTGCAGGGGCTGGATCAGGAGATCGGCTTTCTCCCCGGCACCGAAGCCGAGAAGATGGAGCCTTGGCTCGGCGCGATCACCGACAACCTCGAAGCCCTGCATATGGACGACGAGAATACCCATGGCAGCGTCGACTACATCCTGCAAAAGGTCCCGCTGCAGTTCAAATCCCTCAACTACATCCGGGGCCGCAGCTTCCAGCAGAGCCTGATCCTGATCGACGAATGTCAGAACCTTACCCCGCACCAGATGAAAACCATCATCACCCGTGCCGGCAGCGGTTCCAAAGTGGTGTGCTTGGGCAACCTGGCGCAGATCGATACGCCTTACCTGTCGGCGCCCAGCTCGGGCCTGACCTACCTGACGGAGCGCTTCAAAGACTTCGAGCATGGCGTGCATATCACCCTGCAGGGTGTGCCGCGTTCGATCCTTGCCGAGTACGCCGAAACCCATATGTAACCCTCATCCGCGCTCGCCCAGCAGGCCGTTATGCCTGCTGGGCCGGACGCCGCTGTAACCTCCCGTCTGAATCACCTGGCATTCACAGGTGCCGAAACCTGACCCCTGGGTTTACAATCGCCGGACACCTGCCTGGAGTCTGTCTGTGTTAACCCATCTCGATTCCCAAGGCCGCGCCAATATGGTCGATGTCAGCGATAAAGCCCTGACCGTCCGTGAAGCCGTGGCCGAAGCTTTGGTGCGCATGCGCCCAGAAACCCTGCAGATGATTGCTCAGGGCGATCACCCCAAGGGTGACGTGTTCGCCGTGGCGCGTATTGCCGGTATTCAGGCAGCGAAGAAAACCAGCGACCTGATCCCGC
Organism: Pseudomonas sp. 9AZ; assembly: GCF_902506525.1. NCBI lineage: Bacteria > Pseudomonadati > Pseudomonadota > Gammaproteobacteria > Pseudomonadales > Pseudomonadaceae > Pseudomonas > Pseudomonas sp. 9AZ. The sequence goes on along the minus strand of NZ_LR733840.1, from coordinate 820,850 downwards.
TGTGCCACCCGTTGATGCTCACCAGCGTCAAGGTCGAGCTGACCCCTGAGGGCGCGGATGTCGTGCGCATCACTGCGCGCTGCAAGCTGACCGGGCAGACTGGGGTGGAAATGGAAGCTCTGACCGCTGCTAGCGTCGCCGCGCTGACCATCTACGACATGTGCAAAGCCGTGGATCGCGGCATGGTGATCGAAAGCGTGCGCCTGCTGGAGAAGGTCGGTGGCAAGAGTGGACACTTTATAGCTGGGGAAGAAGCATGATCCGCGTGCAGTATTTCGCCCGTTACCGCGAAGCCCTGGGTCTGGATGGTGAGCAGTTGAGCGCTGAATTCACCAGCCTTGATCAACTGCGTCAACACTTGCTGGCGCGTGGCGGGGTCTGGGAAGTACTGGCTGAGCAGAACCTTATGTGTGCACGCAATCAGGAACTCTGCAGCCTGAATGAGCCGCTGGCAGCAGGCGATGAAGTGGCGTTTTTCCCTACGGTCACCGGAGGCTGAGTATGGCCATCCGCGTCCAGTCGCAACCCTTCGATCCGGGCGTTGAGCTTAACGCCCTGCATGCCGCCAACCTGGGCATTGGCGCGGTGGTCTGCTTTGTCGGCTATGTGCGTGACTTCAACGAGGGGCGCGAAGTCGGCGGCATGTTTCTCGAACACTTCCCCGGCATGACCGAGAAGGCCCTGGGCAAGATTGCCGAGGAAGCCACTCAGCGCTGGCCGCTGTTGGGTATCGAGATCATCCACCGTATCGGTCGCTTGGAACCAGGCGAGCCAATCGTCTTTGTCGGCACCACCAGCGCCCACCGTCAGGCAGCCTTCGATGCCTGCAACTTCGTCATGGACTACCTGAAAACCCGCGCGCCGTTCTGGAAGAAGGAAGACACCGCTGAAGGCCCGCGCTGGGTCGAAGGGCGTTGCTCCGATCAGGCTGCTGCCGAGCGCTGGAAACAACAACCTTAAGCGGATTGTGCATGCATCGCCTGCGCTGGTATTTCAGTCGCAGCGATGACTGTTGCCCGGTTGACGATTTATACATATAAGTCCAGTATGGAATTTAAAGTATAAATCGAGACTGGCAAATGACCCGTCCACGTATGCTTATCAGTCATCGCTTCCCGCTCAGGTGCACACCTGATGCGCCTTTCTTCTGTCTTGCAGCAACTGTCGTTGCCCGCTTTACCTGCGCCGTAATGCCAGGTGAAACGGGCCTGTCACTCCCTCAGCAGGAATCCGCACAATGAAGAAAATCGTCCTGGCGGGCGGCATCGCCCTGAGCCTGATTGCATCCAGTCTGTTCGCCGCAGACAAACCCTTGCGCCTGGGTATCGAGGCCGCCTATCCGCCGTTTGCTTATAAAGAGGCCAGCGGGCAAATCGCCGGTTTTGATGTGGATATCGGCAACGCCCTGTGCGCTGAGATGAAGACCGAGTGCCAATGGGTCGAGCAGGAGTTCGATGGCCTGATTCCATCGCTCAAGGTGAAAAAGGTCGACGCCATTCTGTCGTCCATGACCATCACCGATGACCGGCGCAAATCGGTGGATTTCACCGGCAAGTACTACTACAGCCCGGCGCGCCTGGTGATGAAGGCTGGCAGTGAAGTCGCCGCTGATTTCAGCAACCTCAAGGGCAAGCGCATCGGTGTGCAACGCTCGACCACCACCGACCGCTTCGCCAGCGAGGTGCTGGCCGCACAAGGAGTTGAAGTGGTGCGCTACAGCTCGCAGAACGAGATCTACCTGGACCTGATTTCCGCGCGCCTGGACGGCACCTTGGCTGACGCCATCCCGGTCGATGAAGGCTTTCTGAAAACCGTTAACGGCAAGGGCTTTGCCTTCGTCGGCCCGGCGTTTACCGATCCGAAGTACTTCGGTGAAGGCGCCGGCATCGCCGTGCGCAAGGGCGACGCTGAACTGCTGGGCAAGCTGAATGCGGCCATCCAGGCTATTCGCGCCAGCGGCGAATACCAGAAGATTCAGGACAAGTACTTCACCTTCGATATCTACGGCGACTGATTGCATCAGGCAGTAAAAAGCCGCGCAGTGCGCGGCTTTTTACTGTTCGGCTTGTGTTTACAGCATGCCTAGTCACTTATCACCGCTCGCCTTCGCGGTAGCTCGCCCCGTCATATACAACATCAAGGCAAATTGCCATGATGCCGAAATCTATTACAAGCACGCTTGCGTGCGTTGGAGGTTTCAATGGTCGGGCACCCTACGAAGTCAGCCTGCTACCTGTTACTGGCCTTTTCCATGCTGGGTCTCAGCGGCTGCGCCTCCGATGGCGGCCTGGGGGAGTTGGCGGTTGTGGCGGCGATGGTTGCACCCATTCCTGGGGATGCCAGCGCGCTGCTTACAACGGCAGCCGTTGCAGGTGGAGCCGTCGCATTGGCTTCGGTCAGCTCGACAGAATCGACGCCTGGTGCTGTGCCTGTGCCGGGGCAAGCCGCGCCGTATAAACCGGACCTGCAGATGCTGGTGACCCGCGAAACGCCTGAACGCTATCGCCCACGTTCCTGCGAGTACATCGAAATGGCGCTGATTGAAGTGCCTGGCTATGTCGGCAGTAGCGAGCCTTTGCTGCAGCAGGCGGGCGAGGCCCGTAAGGTCGCTGCCAGCCAGGTCTGGTATGAAAAGGGTTGTACCCAGGCGAACCTGCCGCGCGGGATCATTGGCGTGCACATGGATACGGTTGACGCCGTCAGTGCCGCGCGGATATCAGCACCGACGACGGGCGTGCTGATCGATCGCACCGGGCCAGGCAGCAGTGCGCAAAATGCCGGACTCCTTAGCGGCGACATCGTGGTAGCAGTCAATGACCAGCCGATTGCAGACTCCGTCGACTTTCGCCTGGCCATTGCCAAAGCTCCCATCAGCTCCAGCATCAATCTCAAATACTGGCGTGCACACAACTTCTATACCGTTCCGGTCCTTATTGCCTCGTCGGGTAATCCGCCCCCGTTACTGCCGCTTGCCGCGCGCGGTAGCGCCACGCCGCTCAAGGCCACTTCTGCCTCGTTGCAGGGCATGAGCCTGGGCGTGGTGACGCCGTCTTACGCCAAAGCAGTGGGGCTGGCCTCGGCGAAAGGTGCCTGGGTGACGGACACCGTCAAGGGCAGTGCGGCGGATCGGGCGGGCATCAAGCCGCTGGATGTGATTGTCGAAGTCAGTGGCCAGGAAGTGGCCTCGGCCCAGGATGTCGCGGATATTTCGTCGCGCATGCGCGCCGGTTACAAGGCCACAGTCAGCGTCTGGCGCAACCAGGCTAAACGCGACGTGCAGATGGTGCTGCGCAATGAGTGATCACACCGTACTGGCTTTGCGTTTAGCGGCGCTGGCGGTTGCTTCGGCAGCGCTCTCCGGTTGTATGCATGCTGCTCACGCGGTGTTTTCTCCCGCGATGGAGGCGGCGATGGAGGCCTCGATAACGCCAGAAAAACTCGGCATCACCACCTCCACCTGGCGCGGTAAAAGCTGTAGTGAGCTGGAGGAAAGCCACGCCTATATGCTAGAGCTTCATCAGAAATCCAACCCATCAGGTGACCCGGGCATGGCCAGGGTTGATGGTTGGCAGATGGATGCGCTTAATCAGGTGCGCCGCGAGCAGGACTGCTTTGGCAGTACGGCCACGGTGCCGGCCTCTGGGCAGGTCACGGCTTACGGCTACTGCTTTTCCGGCACGGAAACGGTCAACTACCTGACTCCGGTGTTTACCTATCGCGACTTTTACACCGACGGCGGCGCGGCGGAGACCGCGGCGTTCAATGCGATGCTGCGCTCGACCTACGGGGTTACGGACGGCCGGGGTGGTTGCCTGATGGAGGACAGCCCGGCCAATGCCGCTGCAGAGATCGAGCGCCTTGCAAACCTAACCAGGCTACAAATGAACTGGGACACGGTGCACGTGCCCTGGACTCCGCCGCCGATTGAAAAGGCCGCCAAGCTAGCAACGCGAGCAGCAGCGGCGCCGGCCAGCGTTTCGCCTGCTGCGGCTAACATCGGCAGCAGCAGTATCGAGGCCACGGACCTCGGCTTGACCCTGGAAAGCCCGAGCTCGGAATTGGTCAGTGCCCTTGGCCTGAAAAGCCCTACCGGTGCCTGGGTAGTCAGCGTCACCCCTGGCAGCCCTGCGGCAAAAGCTGGCCTAAAGTCGATGGATGTGATCCTCGATGTGTCTGGTCAGGAAGTGCGCGGGCCAGAGGATGTGCAGTCGATCACCAGCCGTCTGCGCAGCGGCTACCGCGCGCCATTGGGTGTATGGCGCAATCGGGCGCAGCAGGAGCTTACGCTGGCCATTCCGACGCGCGCTGCGCCAGTTGCAGTTGCAGTTGCTGCCGTTGCTCAGCCGCCGGCGCCAGTGCCAACTCCGGTGATTGCTGCGCCTGCTGCCGCGCCCCAGGGCAATACCTTCTGCCATGCCTATATCTATGTGGTGAAGAAGCCCGGCGGCGTGCAATCGGCGATCTTCCAGAGCCCCAGCCCGCAGATAACCTCGGCCGGCATGATGACCACGCTCTCTGCCTTTGTGAACAAGGTCAGGCAGCAGCAGCCCGAGGCCTGGCGGCCGTTCAGCTTCCCTGAGGTGCAATGCAGTCCTCCTTCGGGTTACTGCTTTGCCAATGCGCAGAAGGCGTTGTTCAAGCCCGACCAGATGGCCGGCCAGTTCTGCTTCGCCACCCGCGCCGAAGCGCAGACGCATTACGACGAGTTCAACTCGGTGAAGCCGGTTTATGAAACGCTGGAGTGGCAGCCTTAAGCGCTTTCCAGCAGCCACCGCGCCAGGCTCAGCAGCATATGGCCGACGCACTGAGCCAAGACTGAATACACTATGCGCCAGACTATCCTGGGCCATAACTATGGCTCTACCGAACAAGGACCGCGCCTCCATGGCTTCCCCAGATAAACAGCAGAAACGCGTCCAGCGGGCCAAAGCCAAGGCCAAGCAGAACCGTTCGGGCAAGGCTAAAGCCCATGTCGTACACCCGCTGCTGGCCAACCCGTTGATTAACGAGCCGTTCGATGATGTGGAAATCGACCTGAGCACCTTCGACTTCAAAGACATCGAAGAGAACGGTTTCGACCCTGCGCACTTCGACGACCTGTTCCAGGCGATGAAGGTCGGCGAAGGCATCAGCCTGTTGGCAATGTGCCTGATATTCCTGCAATACCCGGTGTTGGAGTTGGTAGTGGCGGAGGAAGCGGAAGAGGCTGCCACGGACTTTATGATGGGGCTGCTTATTGTTTATCGCGCGATTTTCCACGATGAAGATGAAGACACTGCAGTGGTTTGGATCGGCAGCGACGCCTTCCAGCATGCCTACAACGAAGCATCGATGATCCTGCAGAAGAAAAACGCTCGCGGCATTTATGGTGCCCGCACTTAGTCGCAAAGCGTGATTTGCTCACATCTGTGTGAGGCGTCTGCGTAGTGACATTGCGAGAACATCAATAAGCCACCACAGCAGCAGGCCAGGTAGTAGAGCGATTGCAAGCAGATGCAGGCGCCCGAGAAACAGGGCGATGAAAATCGCTGACTGCGTCCAGGTATTACCAAAGGCTTGGGCGAATACCACGCAGCTAAAATAGGCCGCAAGCACAGCCAGCAGAACAAAGCTGGCCGCTCGCAAACGACGATTTTTCAACACTCTGATGAGGGCGGCGTAGAGCAATATGCTGGGCAGCGAGAGCAGCAGGATTTCCAGCAGCGGGTAATCGACATCGATTAAAAATGGCCATTCCAGCGTGCGACGCGGCTCACCGGTGACGGCGCAGATAAACAGCCCAGCCACCAGGGGAATGCCCAGCGCCTGAATGGTTGCGAGGATAAAACTGAGAAAGCGTTGCATGTCTGGCAGTCCTTGCCGAATGAGCGGGCTCAGGCCTCGCCCTTGATCTCTTTGAGGTGTTTGTACACCGTTGCGCGGCCCATATTCAGCACGTTGGCCACGTAGTTGGCGGCGCTTTTGCCTTTGAAGGCGCCTTCGGCGTGCAGGGCTTCGACCAGCTCGCGTTTGTGCTCGCGGGTCAGCAGGTTGAGACCGAGCTGGCGCTGGCGTAGCCAGCTGTGCAGGAAGGTGTTGATGCGCTCCTGCCAGTCGTCGCGGAACAGCGCGTCGGGCTGCGGCACCAGTTTGCTGGAGGAAAGAAACAGATCCAGCGCCTGCTTGGCGGTCTCGAACAGCGAGATATTCAGGTTGATGCACAGCACCGCGATGGGCGTGCCGGTGGCGTCGCGTAGCACGCTGCTGACCGAGCGAATCTTCTGGCCGTCCCAGTTGAGCTTTTCATAAGGGCCGATGGTGCGTTCGTCGACGTCGCCACTGAGCATGTCTTCCAGCGCCGCGTCATCACCGATCACCCGTTTGGAGATGTTGTTGGCGATGTAGTCGACCTTCTGCGTGCGCAGGTCGTGCAACACCACTTCGGCGTGGGGGAAGAACAGCGTGGCGATGGCGTCGGCGATGGTGCGGTAGTTGTCCAGCTCGGGGGCGGGGCGGGGCGGCGTCATGCGGCTAACTCTTCGGGCTCAGGTGGCGTTGCGAGTGTGCCGCAAAGCGCCCGAGGCGTCATCCTCGGGCGCTGCGACTGATTATTTGAGTAGGCGGGCAGGGGAGAGCATGGCTTCCGTAAGGCCAAATTGGCGCAAGTGTTCGGGCAGCGATTCACCACGAGCCAGGGCGGCGCAGGCCATGCCCATGGCGGCTGAGGTCTGGATGCCGTAACCGCCTTGCGCGGCCACCCAGAAGAAGCCCGCCATCTGCGGGTCGAAGCCGCCGACCAGATCGCCATCGGCGACGAAGGAGCGTAGGCCAGCCCAGGTATGCGCCGGGCGGCGAATGCTCAGGCTGGTGTGCTCTTCGATCTGGTAGATGCCCAGGGCGATATCCAGCTCTTCCGGCTGTACATCGTGGGGCTCGACCGGGTCGGCGTTGGCTGGCGAGCCGAGCAGCAGGCCGGCATCGGGCTTGAAGTAGAAGGATTCGTCCAGACTGACTACGCAGGGCCAGGCATGGCAGTCGATGCCTTCCGGCCCGTTAAAGGTAAAGGCCGCACGACGTTTGGGGATTAAGCCGATGGGGGCCACACCCGCCAGAGCGGCGATCTGGTCGCACCAGCCGCCGGCGGCATTGATCAGCACCTTGGCGCGGTATTGCGCGCTGCCGCAGTCCACCAACCAGACATCGCCGTCGCGCTGGATGCGTAGCACTTCGCAGTGGCTGTGGATTTCCCCGCCCTGCTGGCGTATGCCGCGCAGGTAGCCCTGGTGCAGGGCGTCGGTGTCGATGTCGGCGGCGCTGGGGTCGAGCATGGCGGCCTGCACCTTGTCGCGGCGCAGCACCGGCACCAGGGCGCAGGCTTCGTCGGCGCTAAGCAGGCGCATTTCCGCCACGCTGGCTTTGCCGCTGTCGAACTGGCGTTGCAGCTCGGCGGCATCTCCGGCGAAGTCCACCACCAGCTCACCGCGCGGGGTCAGTAGCGGGTGCTCGGCAAAGCCGGCCGGCGGCGCGTCGTAGAACGCGCGGCTGGCGGCGGTCAGGGCGCGCACCTGCGGCGTGCCGTAGGCTACGGTGTAGAGCGCGGCGGAGCGGCCGGTGGAGTGATAGCCGGGCAGTTGCTCACGCTCCAGCAGGATGGTTTTGCCATGGGCGGCGAGAAAGTAGCCGGTGGACGCACCGGCTATACCGGCGCCGATGATCAGGTAGTCCGCCTGGTGCATCAGCAGGTCTCCTGCTTGAGCTGGTATAGCGCGTGGGCCAGGGCGACATCTTCCAGGCCCAGGCCGATGGAGCGGAAAAATACTGAGCGGCGATAGTCCGGGCGCACGGCCTTACCGCTGACGAGCCCAGCCAGATCACCCAGGATGTCGGCACTGCTCCAGCCCAGACGGCTGGCCAGGAGCATTTCCCCCGCGCTATCCGGGGTGGTAGCGCGGTAGTCGCAGTAGACATCCATATTCAGCAGACTGGCGGGCGTTACTTCATGGGCGCGCGGCGCGTTAGTGCTGATTGAGGTGATCAGCGCCGGTTTATCCAGCTCGACGGGATCGAGCAACGGTTTCGCCGATGAAGTGCAGAGCATCACCACATCGGCATCGCGAATGGCGTCTGCCTGGCTGGCGCACAGCTGGATGCGTGGGTCGAGTTGCTGCAGCTTGAGCAGCTGCGCGCCGGTTTTGCCGGCCAAACCTGGTGAGTAAAGGCGGATGCTCTGCCACTGTCGCAGCTGTTTGGCGTAATGCACATGGGCTTGCGCCACGGCGCCGCTGCCGATCACCGCCAGGCGGTTGGCTTCGGGCGTGGCAAGGGCATCCACGGCCACTGCGGTGGTGGCGGCGGTACGTGCGGTGGTCAGGCTGCCGGCATCGCACAGCAGCAGTGGCTGGCCGGTTTGCATCGACATCAGCAGGGTCCAGGCGGTAATCAGCGGGCCTTGCTCGCGGACGACATAGGGCGAGGTTTTCACCCCGTACACACCCGCTCCGGCGAGTACGCCCAGGTAGTTGATAAAGTCGCCAGCCCCGTTGGGGAACTCCACCAGCTGCTGCGCCGGCTGCACCGCATGACCGGCGGCCAGCTCGCGGAACATGGTGACCATGGCCTGGTGTACATCGACCTGGGCCAGCAGCTGTTCGGCAGCGGTTTTATCCAGCACATAAGGGGTGGTCGACATGGGCGGCTCCGTACGAATTAAACATTTAATTCCATTTTGGACTTTAGTGTATTAATCGACAAGCGCTGACGCGGCATCTTGATACGCGGTGGCGACGTTCAGTGTGCTTGGCGTAAACGCTTGCGAAACGCCCCAGGGCTTTCCCCGCAGAGTTGCTTGAACAGCTTGGCAAAGGTGGCGCGGTCGGCGTACCCGACCTGCTCGGCGATCTGCTCCAGCGACGCCGGGCTGCGCAGGGCGCGCTGCGCGGCGCTAATGCGCACGCGCTGCAGATAGTCGTTGGGCGTCAGCCCGGTGCTGGCCTTGAAGCGGCGCAACAGGGTGCGCGATGAGCAGTTGGCTTCAGCGGCCAGGCGGTTGAGGTCGATAGCTTCGCCGTGATGGCGGTGCAGCCACTGCAACACCGGTGCGAGCGGACAATCGCTGCTGGGCGGCGGCAGCAGCGGGGCGAAGCGTGATTGCTGACCGCGCTGGCTGTCGAACACCAGGGCATTGGCGACCTGTTGTGCCAGCGCGTCACCCGCATGCTGGCGGATCAGGTGCAGGCACAAATCGAGTCCGGCGTGTGCGCCGCCGGAGCTGAGCAACTGGCCGTCTTCGCAGACCAGTTGCTCGATCTGCAGCTTGACCTGCGGGAAGCGCTGGCGGAACTGGCTGGCAAGCGCCCAGTGGGTGGTGGCGCGGCGCCCGTCGAGTACACCGGCAGCGGCCAGCAGAAAGGCGCTGCTGCACAGACTGGCCAGTTGTTGGGTGGGTGCGCGTTGCGCCAGCCAGGGCAGCAGGGCGGCGTTATCGCTCAGGGTGGTATCGATGGCGCTGCCGCTGGCAGCGAGCAGAATCAGCTCGGCATCCTCGGCCAGGCTCAGGTCGCCATCGACCTGGATCTGCGCAAAGCCCAGATCAACCGCCTTCCCATCCAGACTGACGCGCTGCAACTCGAACAACCGTTGCTCGGCCAGGCGGTTGGCCAGGGCAAAGGCGTCCATGGCCATGCTCAGGCTGGAACACACAGTTTGCGGGCAGACGTACAAGGCGATTTTCAGCATGACGTGTTCAGGCTTGATGAAGGGTTGGCGATTATTGACACAAGTATGTCTTTTGCGCCAATCGCGCGGCGGCGATTTAACGACAATACTGCTCGCACGTTCCCTACCGGAGTTCGCCCCATGACCCACCCCAACGCCGAGCTGATCACCCGTTTCTACCAAGCCTTCCAGCAGCTGGATGCCGAAACCATGGCCAGTTGTTACAGCGAGGATGTGCAGTTCAGCGACCCGGTGTTTACCGACCTGCGCGGCGCGGCTGCCGGTGATATGTGGCGCATGCTCTGCGCCAAGGCTCAGGGCTTTTCTCTGACCTTTGATGGCGTGGCGGCGGATGATCACTCTGGCAAGGCGCGTTGGGTGGCTACTTACACCTTCAGCCAGACGGGCAATCAGGTGGTCAACCATATCGAGGCCAACTTCCGTTTTCGCGACGGCAAAATCAGCGAGCATCGCGATCACTTCGATCTGTGGCGCTGGGCAGGTCAGGCGCTGGGCGTTAAAGGTCAACTGCTGGGTTGGGCGCCGTTTGTGCAAAACGCCATTCGCCAGCAGGCGGGTAAAGGTTTGGCGGCGTTCCGGAAGAGCCGTTAAGCTCGGCGACCTTGCTTATTGCCTGCCGATTTAACTGATGCCTGACTCCTCTTCTGTGCCTGAAACACCTGCCGCTAAACCCTGGTTTGTCTACCTGGTGCGTGCGGCCAATGGTGCGCTGTACTGCGGCATCAGCGACGATCCGCACAAGCGTTTTGCCAAGCACCAAAGCGGTAAAGGTGCGCGTTTCTTCCACTCCAGTCCGGCGCAGGCACTGGTGTATATCGAGCCGTGCGCCGGCAAAGGTGATGCATTACGCCGTGAACGGGCGATCAAGGCCATGAGCAAGTTGGCCAAGGAAACCCTGGTGGCCGCCGTGCCTGTTATCGCCGTAGCTGATAACGCACCATCAGGCTAAGCGGGTAGGCTGCTTCGGCTTGCGCGGGTAAGCTGCTGGTTTACCTGACCCCTTGCGGAGCCTGCCATGCACGAGTTGATCCTGCACCATTACGATGCCTCACCGTTTGCCGAGAAGGCGCGCCTGATGCTGGGTTTCAAGCAGCTGTCCTGGCGCTCGGTGGATATTCCGCGAATCATGCCCAAGCCCGATTTAGTGGCGCTGACCGGTGGCTACCGCAAGACTCCTGTGCTGCAGCTGGGGGCCGATATCTACTGTGATACTGCACTGATTGCGCGTCGCCTGGACGCGGAGAAAGCAACCCCTGCGCTCTTCCCTGAGGGCCAGGAGTTCGTTACGGCGAGCTTTGCTCAGTGGGTCGACTCGCAGATTTTTCAGCATGCGGTGAGCCTGGTGTTTCAGCCAGAGTCGGTCGCGGTGCGTTTCGGCAAGCTGCCGCCTGAGGCGGTCAAGGCCTTTGTCGCCGACCGTGCCGGGCTGTTTAGTGGCGGTAGCGCCACGCGTGTACCGGTGGAGGTGGCCAAGCACAACTGGCCGTCGCTGATGGGGCGGGTTGAGCAGCAACTGGCGCGCGAGGCGGGCGACTTCCTGTTTGGTGAGCCGTCGATTGCGGACTTCTCCCTGGCCCATTGTCTGTGGTTCCTCAAAGGCACCCCAGTGACCGCGCCGCTGGTCGATGCCTATCCGAATGTCAGCGCCTGGCTCGGCCGCGTGCTGGGCTTCGGTCACGGTGCATCCAGTGCGCTGAGTGCAGAAGACGCTATCGCCATCGCCCGTGCGGCGACGCCGGCGGCTCTGCCGGACGAGCCGTTCGCGGAACCCAACGGCCTCACGGTCGGTCAGCGGGTGCAGATTGCCGCCACCGATTACGGTGTCGACCCGGTAGAGGGCGAGCTCGTGTTCGCCGGTGCTGAAGAACTGATCCTGCGCCGCGAGGATGATCGTGCCGGTACCGTGCATGTGCATTTCCCGCGGCTGGGCTTTGCCATCAAGGCGTTGTAAGAGCCTGCTTACGGTCTATTGCGCGCTGGCTTTTCAGTAGGCAGCGCGCATCGTCTGCGGATCGTAACCGTGAATCAGCGTGCCCTTGATATCCAGCAAGGGCACGCCGCGCCCACCCAAAGCCTTGAAGGTCGCCTGGCCGGCGGGGTCTTTCTCGATATCAATTTCCCGGTAGGCAATCTGATCCTGTGCCAGTTGCTCGCGGGTTTTCGCGCAGTAGCCGCACCATTGCGTGGCATACAACACCACTTCGCCTGGTCGATCAGCCAGCGGCGGTTGAAACCAGCGTTGCACCGTGTCCCAGTGTTGGAAGAGCGCCAGGGCGCTAAGCAGCAGAATGACTTTCTTCATGGGGCGTTCCTTTGCCTGCTTGTGTCGATGGTCTGGTGAACCGTGTGCTAGCTGCGCTGCAAGTCTTCCAGACTGAACGGCGGCGGGGTATCCGGCCAATCCAGTTTTAGCCGCTCCAGCTCGCGGGCCAGCAGGCTTGCCACCAGCCAGTCGCGCAGCCAGCGATGATCCGCCGGAATTACATACCAGGGTGCTGCGTCGCTGTGGCTGGCTGCAAGTTGCTCGGCCCAGCGCTGTTGGCGCAGGTCAAATTCGCGGTAGGACTGCAGGTCGCTGCTGTGCAGTTTCCAGCGTTTATGCGGTTGTTCAACACGCTCCTGCAGGCGACGCTTTTGTTCATCTCTGGATAGCTGCAAAAAGCATTTCAGCGGTTGAATCGACTGGCTGATCAGCTGCGCCTCGAAGGCGTGAATCGCCAGTTGGCGCGCGGGGAGTTCGGCGGCGCTGCACAGGCCATCCAGCGGATCGCTGATCAGCCCTTCGTAGTAACTGCGGTTGAATACCCCGAGCAGGCCCAGCCCCGGCAAACGCCGTTGATAGCGCCAGAGAAAGTCATGGCGCTGTTCGCAGGCATCGGGCTTCTGAAAACTGTGGATGCGCAGACCCTGGGGATCGAAGCTGCTGATCACCCGGCGAATCACGCCATCCTTACCGGAGCAATCGGTGCCTTGCAGGATCAGCAGCAGGGCATGACGCCGGTTGGCCCAGAGCATGCGCTGTTGCTGGTTGAGCCAGGGGCGCAGTTCTGCCAGAGCCAGTTTGGCCGTTTGCTTATCCAGGCCGAAATCGCGCGCCGGGTCCTGGGCAAAAGGCGCTGCCGGGTCACAGCGGCAGGCATCCAGCAGGCTATCCGGCAGGCGGCTCATGCTTAGTTTTTACGGCGCTTAAGCTGATCGGTCAGCTGCGTCGGCAGGTTACGGATCACCAGGGTGTCAGTGCTTTCGTCGTACTCGATCTTCGAGCCGAGCAGGTGTGCCTCGAAGCTGATCGACAGGCCTTCTGCACGCCCGGTAAAGCGCTGAAACTGGCTGAGGGTGCGTTTGTCCGCCGGAAATTCCGGGGCCATGCCGTAATCCTTGTTGCGTATATGGTCAAAGAAGGCCTTGGGCCGTTCTTCGTCGATCAGTCCGGATAGCTCATCGAGGGTGATAGGCTCGCCTTGTTTGGCCTGGTTCGCCGCATAGCTGACCAAGGTCTTGGTCTTCTCGCGGGCCTGTTCTTCCGGCAGGTCTTCACTTTCCACGAAGTCACTGAAGGCTTTCAGCAGGGTGCGTGTTTCGCCCGGGCCGTCGACGCCTTCCTGGCAGCCGATAAAGTCGCGGAAGTACTCCGAGACCTTCTTGCCGTTCTTGCCCTTGATAAAGGAGATGTACTGCTTGGAGTTGGCGTTGTTGCGCCACTCGGAGATGTTGATGCGCGCCGCTAGGTGCAGCTGGCTCAGGTCCAGGTGCTTGGCGGCGGTCACGTCCAACGCCTCGTTCACCGCCACGCCTTCACTGTGGTGCAGCAGGGCGATCGACAGGTAGTCGGTCATGCCTTGCTGATAATGAGCGAACAGCACATGGCCGCCGGTGGACAGGTTGGATTCTTCCATTAGCTTCTGCAGCTGCTCGACCGCCTGACGGCTGAATGCGGCAAAGTCCTGACCTTCGTCGAGGTAGTGCTTCAACCAGCCGCTGAACGGATAGGCACCGGACTCCTCGTGGAAAAACCCCCAGGCCTTGCCCTGCTTGGCGTTATAGCTCTCGTTGAGGTCGGCGAGCATGTTTTCGATGGCTTGCGAGGCGGCCAGCTCGGTGTCGCGAGCATGCAGCACGGCGGGAGTGCCATCAGGCTTTTTGTCGATCAGGTGAACGATGCAGTGGCGGATCGGCATAGCGGCCTCGTGGTGCGTAAACGGAAAGCGCGCATCTTACCCGACCAGCTGCTTGGCAGTCGTGCGCTGCTGCAGTGCATGCAGGCGTTCGATCATGTAGCGCAGGTGCATATGCAACTGGTACAGCTCGCTGGAGTAGGACAGCGGTACTTCAATCCGCGCCAATTCATCCTCCAGGCGTTCCAAGCGGAGGATCTCAGCATCCAGGTCGCTGGGCAGTTTGCCTTTGTAGAGCTGCTGGTCGATCTCGCGCAGGTGTTTGTACCAGCGGTAGATGCGCGCGCGGATGCGCCACTGGTAGATCGGGCCGATGGCCTTGAACAGCGGGAACAACAGCACCAACAGTGGAATTGCCAGGATGATGTAGCGGTCAGCCAGGGAGGCAATACGGAACGGCAGATAGCGCTGCAGGATGGGCAGGCCTTTGTCGTAGTAGTACTCGGCTTCGTTCAGGGTATTGAGTGATAGCGGCGGTTTGGCCGGATAGCTGCCGGCCGGGTCGAGCAGGCTGCCATTCTTCAGCACAGTTTTCGCCGCTTCGAGGATCAGCGGGGTGAGTGACGGGTGGAATTCCTCGCCGGCGACCAGCGTGGCGACCGGGCCCAGGGTCACGATGTCTCGGTCTGGTGTGTTGTGCTGCATATCGAGCATGCCTTCGCCCACCTGCAACTGACTTAAGTAGGGCAGGCGTGCTAGGTAGGCTTCGGTGCGGCGCAAGCTGACCAGGCGTACTTTGGGCTCCGCAGCCAGGCGCTGGATCAAGGCATTTTCGGCGGGGCCCACGAAGAAGGCCGCGTCCAGTTCGCCCGCTATCAGCGCATCAGCGGCCTTGCTGCCGCCCATTTGTTGCCAGCGCTGTGGGTACTGTGGCGGCTCGATGCGGTTGGCGGCAAAAAGTGCCGCGGTTACTGCCTGGGTACCACTGTTGGCGGAGCCGATGGCCAGGCGCAGCTTGATCAGATCGCTCAGGCGTTCGAATTTGACTGTGTCGCCGAGAAACAGCCACAGCGGTTCGCGGTACATCACGCCCAGGCCATTGAGGGTGCTGCGCGCCTCGTCGCTAAGGGTCAGTTCCTGGCCGCTCTGGACCATGGCCAGTTCCACGTCGCCGCGACCCAGTTTGCCCAGATTGTCTGCAGAGCCCGCGCTCTCTACCAGTTCCAGGCTGAAACCCTGCAGCGCCAGTTCGTCCCGCAGCCGCTCGCCAAATGCATGGTAGCCACCGCCCACTGCGCCGGTCGCCATGCGGGCATGCATGGGCGGTGGTGGGGCAACAAAGTAGAAGAGGGCACCGACCAAGGCGGCCACTACGGGCACGATCCACAGGTTGGTCAACAACATAATCTTTAGGTCGCGCAGGATTCTTCGCATTGCAGTTCCTTGGCCTTGCTCTGAGTGCGTAAAGGTTAACCGTCCGGCGTCTTTTTCGCCTGTTGCCCTTGTACACGTGCGTCGTGCGGGCTGTGCCTGGCGCTCGATTTAGAGCGGAAACGAAGCGTCAGACAGCTTTATAAGCTTCTGGAATGCGTTTTTCAGGGTTTCTCTATAGCGAATTCGTCTTTGTGGGCGATGATAGCACTGTGATATCAATATTTTGACGTCAATAAAACGAACAACAACCGACCGTTGCTCCACGACGGTTTAACCTGTTCCGCGGTCTTTCAGGGATGCTCTTCCGTGGCTTCGCTCTAACCCGGCTGTTGCGGGTTGAACGTAGGAAGGTGGCCTATGCCCCGAACCCTGCTTTATGTGGCAGTAGCCCTGCTTGCCTCAGGTGCCACGCTTGCATTTTTACTGCACGAGCCTTCAACGGCCAACGTCGCTGTTACGCCTTCTGCCCCGTTGCCTTCTGCCCTGGCTGCTGCGGCGCCGTCCACTGGTTTGCTGCCGTCCAAGCCGTTCAGTGCACCGTCGGTTGCTGCTGCGGGTGTGGTCGCGAGCACGCCAGTTAAAGACGTATCGGTACAAGCGGCTGCACCGGCTGACAACGTGATTGAGCTCTGGGACAGCCGTTCGCTGGTGCCTGAGCAGCAAGACGAAATGACCCTCTACCGCACCAACATGCCGGTTTCTGCCCTTGGCACCCTGGCCGTGGGCAAAACCCTGCAGCTGGCCGTGCCGGGGCGCAAAGAACCGCTACGCGCCACGCTGGACGAGACCCACAACACCGGTGTCGCCGTTTGGAGCGGGTCGGTGCAAGGGGGGCAGCCGGAAGACTCGCTGACCGTCGTGCGCGGGCAACTGGAGACCCACATCACCCTGGCGACCAGCGATAAGACCCTGTCGTTTGTGGTGGACAACGCCACCGGCAGCACGCTGATTACCGACCAGAACGAGCTGCTGCTGCGTGCCACCCCGGACGCCCTCGTGACCCCTGAATCCACGCCGTTGCAGCCACTCCCACCGCCAACCCGCGGCTGAGTGCTACAGGATTAGACATCATGAAAAAATTATTCGTCTGCCTGGCCATGCTCTTGCTGGCCCCGTTGACTCAAGCTGCCACCGAACCGCGCACCGTCGATCTGCTGGTGCTCTACACCAAAGAGGCGCAAGCCCTGCCTAATGGGCGTGACATTGACGCACGCATCGCCAGCTACATCGAATTTGCCAACAACGCGTTCAAGAAAAGCAACGTCAACCTGCGTCTGCGCTTGGTCAACCGGCAACTGCTGAACTGGGCCAGCTACCCGACCATATCTGGCAAAGATTTGTCTGCGTTCGCCGCCGACCCGCGGGTACAACAACTGCGTGAAACCTACGGCGCCGACGTGGTGCAACTGATCAGCCGTACCCAAGTAGGCCAGGGCTATGGGGTGTGCGGCATTGGTTACGTGCTCTCCGGTCCGAAGAACAGCGGCACGTTCCAGAATGGCGCCTGGGCCAGTGCCTACGGCATCACCGGCGTGGATTGCAGCCTGAGCACCATGGCTCATGAGATTGGCCACAACCTGGGACTGCGTCATTCCTACGAGCAAGACCAGACCGAGGGTTACTACACCTACCTAGCCCGTGGCATTCACCAAGGCACCTATGAGTGGGGCCGCGGCTATGGCGTGCAGGGTCGTTTCGCGACCATCATGGCCTACCCGCAGGCGTTTAACGCGTCGGTGCAGGCGCCGTTGTTTTCCACCCCAGCCCTGGCTGACAGTACCTGTGCCAACCAGGCGTGTGGCCGTGCCAGCTATGCTGACGCCGCTCGCGCGCTAAATGACATGGCCGCACACATCGCCGCACTGCGTCCGACAAAAGTGCCCGAAACGGTCAACCCCACCAGCACGCCGACCAAACCTACTACGCCGACCACGCCCACTAAACCAACCACACCGATCCCGCCCGTAGCACCGCCGGTAACGGCTTGGTGCGCCAAGCCCGCCCTCACGAGCTTGGTAACCAACGGTGAGTTCCGCACCCTGGATGGTTGGAAAACCTTACTTAACGTGGCCAAGCTGAGCCAACTTAACGTCGGTAAAACCTGCCGTGACGACGCGTTGCAATTCGACCTACCGGCTGGTCGTGACGATATGCTCGCCACCTCTGTCGGCGCGCTCAAGGTGGGCGCCACCTACCGGTTGAAAGCCAAGGTCATGCTCAAGGGCACCAACGTGCGCGGTAACGTGTACTTAGGCATGGTCCATGAGGAAAACGCCGGTATCAGCTACAGCAGCGCCAACGGCGCGATCAAGTCGGTGACCAGCAGCGAGTTCACGCCCATCGACATGACCTTTATCTACCAGCCGCCACCCACCGTCATTCGTAACACCTACCTGGGCCTGTTAAGCGTCAACCGTTTGGGTGTGCTGCTGGACGAAGTTCAGCTCAGCGAAGTGACGCCCACCTCCGCGGTCAAGCCAGTTACGCCAGCGGCATTCAGTTGGCCGTTCGACAGCGCGATCGGTGAGTGGACTGGCTTCTACGGCAGCAATCGGCTCACCGCGCTGGCGAAGACCGGCAAGTCGCTGGAGGTCTATGCGCGTAAGGCCGATGGCACTGGCGCTAGCCTGTTGCTAGCCGGCAAGGTGCAGCCAGGTTTGTCGTATCGCTTTAGCGCTGACGTGATGGTGAGCCGCACCGCCAGCGTCGCTGCGCTGTCCTATGCCTACCTCTACCTTGAAGACACGTCCGGCAAAGCTCGTACGCTGTCACTCGGTGTGGTGAATACCAAGGGCGGCGTTTGGAGCAAGTTGCAGCAGAGCTTCCAGGTGCCGGCCGGCGCTTATCGGCGCATGGAACTGCTGGTGCTTGGTACCCGCCCAGACCAATCGCTGTACCTGGATAACATCAGCCTTAACCGGCTCTAGCCGAAAAAAACTGGCGCCCGTGGTTGGGGCGCCAGTTTTTTTGCCTGACGTTAATGCGCCGAAGAGGGTGAGGTCGGCGTACGACGGCTGCGAATACAGTCCAGCGCCGCCAAGGCCAGCAGCAGGCCCATGGCATACCAGGCGTCGTTACCCAGGGCGATCATCACCAGGGCACAGAGCAGCGCGCTAAACGCCGCCACCCACCGCCACAGCCCTTTTAACAGCACCCAACCAGCGGCCATGCTTAACAGATAAATCAGCACAAAGTTGCCATTGGCGTAGCGGATGAGTTGGTCCACCGACAGTTGCATCACCGCTGCCAAGCTGGCGCACAGGGCGCAGATCACCACCACCAGCAACAAGGCGCGAGCCGGCACACCGTGATGGTTGCGTTGGGCCAGCGGGCGCGGCAATTTGCCTTCATCGGCCAGGCTCCAGATCAACCGCGCAAAGCCCTGCACATAGACATTCATCGAAGCAAAGCAGGCCAAGTAGCCGATCAGCGCACTAAGCCAGCGGGCCTTGGCGCCGAACAGTTGGTCGAGCATACGCGGCAGGGACGCAGCATCGGTCTGCACATCGCCGTAGGCATGAAAACTCAACACCGCCACCGAAAAGGCCCAGTACACCAGGCCTGCCAGCAGCACACCCAACAGCAGCGCCAGTGGGAAGTCGCGTTCAGGGTTCTTGAATTCCTCGCCCATATGGGTAAAGGCTTCGATGCCGACAAAACACCAGAACATCACCCCCAGCGCGACGGGCAACAGATGCCAGGAACCACTCAGTTCCGGCAGCAAAGGTTGATTGGCGTGGGGCAAATCACCGGCCCACCAGATCAACCCCACCATGGCAATAATCGCCAAGGCAATCGCCCCCTGCACCATGCCCGAGGCCTTTGCCGGACGTTGGCCGAGGAGCAACATCGCCCCCAGCGTGGCGAGCTGAATCAGCAGCGCTTCACCGCGGCCGATGGCAAACAAGGCCTGGAAAAAACCGGTGGAAATATTCAGCGCTGCCGGCAAACCCACCGGCAACACCGCAAGAAACAGTAGGGCGCTGATACGCTCCATCCGCGACCCAAAGGCGCGGCCAATCAAATGCGGCGCGCCGCCAGCATGGGGAAAGTGCCGACCCAGCTGAGCGAAGGTAAACGCCACTGGCAGCACCAGAGCGATCAGCAGCATCCAGGCCCATAACGACGCCTCGCCGGCAGCAGTGGCGGCCAGCGCCGGGATCACAAAAATCCCGGTGCCCAGCAGTGAAGTACTTAGCAGGCCAATCCCTTGCAGCAGGCCCAATTCCGGGTTCAGACGACTCATGTTGTATGCTCTGCGGTTTCGTTAGCCATGTTAAATCGCCCGTCTGTTACAGGCTGCTGGCGAAGCGTCGGCTTTAACCGACGATCTGGCGCATTTGGCCGTCAAATTGCCTTTTCCGAGAGCCCCGCGTGGACAAGTTCGATCAGCAGATACTCGCCCTGTTACGCGCCGATGCGCGTTTGCCCGTCAGCCAGATCGCCCGCGAGGTCAACCTGTCGCGTTCGGCGGTCAGCGAGCGCATTCGTCAGTTGGAACACAGCGGCGTGATCAGCGGCTATCAGGCCCAGGTGACGGTGCCGGGCGCTGCTGGGATCAAGGCCTATCTGGAGCTGTTCTATCAGGGAGGGCGCTGCGAGCACTATGTCGAGCTGATGCGCGTATACCCGGAAGTGCGCCGTTGCAGTGGCATCAGCGGTGAGACCGATATGCTGGTGTCCATCGAAGCCGCGTCGATGCAGCGCCTGAGCGAGATTCGCGGCGAGATCGAAAACTTCCCCGGTATGCAGAAAGTGAAGACCCATATGGTGGTCAAGGACTGGCAGTTTTGACTCAGCCCATACGCATTTTGCACACCTCCGACTGGCACCTCGGCCAGCACTTTATGGGCAAGACCCGCCAGGCCGAGCATCAGGCGTTCTGCGCCTGGCTGATCGAACAGGTACGGGAGCAGGCGGTCGATGCCGTGCTTATTGCCGGCGATATCTTCGACACCGGCGCGCCGCCCAGCTACGCCCGCGAACAGTACAACCGCTTTATCGTCGAACTGCGTGGCACCGGCTGCGAGCTGGTGGTGCTCGGCGGTAACCATGATTCGGTGGCCATGCTCGGCGAGAGCAAGACGCTGCTGGCGCAGCTCGGTACGCGGGTGATTCCCGGCGTCTGCGAGCAGATGGATGAACAGCTGCTGGTGCTGCATCGGCGCGACGGTTCGCCCGGTGCGATCCTCTGTGGCATTCCCTTTATTCGTCCGCGCGATGTATTGCTTAGCCAGGCCGGGCAGAGTGCGCAGGACAAGCAGCAGTCGTTGCAACAGGCGATCCAGCAGCACTACCAGGATCTCTATGTCTTGGCCGAGGCCAAGCGTGCCGAGCTTGGTGTAGACCTGCCGATTATTGCCACGGGGCATCTCACTACTGTGGGTGCCAGTGCCAGCGATTCGGTGCGCGAGATTTATGTCGGCAGCCTGGAGGCCTTTCCCACCAGCGCCTTTCCGCCCGCGGCCTATATCGCCCTGGGGCATATCCACCGCCCGC
Organism: Pseudomonas sp. 9AZ; assembly: GCF_902506525.1. Classification (NCBI taxonomy): domain Bacteria; kingdom Pseudomonadati; phylum Pseudomonadota; class Gammaproteobacteria; order Pseudomonadales; family Pseudomonadaceae; genus Pseudomonas; species Pseudomonas sp. 9AZ. Next base: position 800,088 of record NZ_LR733840.1, on the reverse strand, counting down.
AGAAGGTCGGTGGCCTGGAGCATATCCGCTACTGCGGTTCGCCTATTGCGCTGAGCTTCGATGAAGCCAAACAGCAGAAAGAGGTGCTGCTGGTGGAGCTGGATAGCAGTGGCTTGCGCCAGATCACCGCGCTGCCTGTGCCGCGTTTTCAGCCGCTGCTGTCCTTACGCGGCTCGCTAAAAGAGCTGGACGGGCAGATCAAGCAAGCGGCGGAGCAGGGCAGTGTCGAGCTGCCGGTATGGCTGGAAGTGCTGGTCGGTACCGACGATTACCTGAGTGATTTGCAGCTGCGTATCGCCGCCCTATGCGACGGCCTTCCGGTGGAGGTGCTGCGCATTCGCCGCGAGCGCGGTAATGCCAGCGCGAGCTTGCAGGGCCAGGCCAAGGAAACCCTGGATGAGCTAAGCGTTGATGATGTATTCGCCCAACGTCTAAGCAGCGAAAGCCTGGACGAAACCGAGCAGCAGCGCCTGCTGGGGCTGTATCAGCAAGTGGTAAGCGAGCTGCGCGAGGGCGAGGTATGAAGATCCTTAGCCTGCGCCTGAAAAACCTCAATTCGCTCAAAGGCGAGTGGAAGATCGACTTTACCGCCGAGCCGTTTAAGGACAACGGCCTGTTTGCGATCACCGGCCCGACCGGCGCGGGCAAGACCACGCTGCTCGACGCCATCTGCCTGGCGCTGTACCACCGCACGCCGCGTATGAGCACGGTGTCGGCCAGCGCCAATGAACTGATGAGTCGGCACACCGCCGACTGCCTGGCCGAGGTCGAATTCGAGGTCAAAGGCGTCGCCTACCGCGCGTTCTGGAGCCAGCGCCGCGCCCGCGATAAAGCCGATGGTGCGCTGCAGGCACCCAAGGTGGAACTGGCTGATGCCAGCGGGCAGATCATCACCGACAAGATCAACGAGAAGCTGCGTGAGACCGAGCGTCTCACGGGTCTCGATTTCGAGCGCTTTACCAAATCCATGCTGCTGGCTCAGGGCGGTTTCGCCGCCTTTCTCGAAGCCAATGCCAACCAGCGTGCCGAGCTGCTGGAAGAGCTGACCGGCACCGACATTTATGGGCAGATTTCTCAGCGGGTGTTCGAGCAGTGCCGCGAGGTCAAGTTTGCCCTCGACCAGCTGCGCGCCCGTGCCGATGGTGTCGAGCTGCTAAGTGAAGAGCAGCGCGCCGAGTTGCAAGCGCAGTCCAAACAACTGGCTATTGATGAAGCCGCACTTGGCGCCCAGCATGGCGAGTTGCAGCGCCAGCGCCGCTGGTGCGAGGAGCTGAGCAAGACCCAGGCTCAGTTGCACGCCAGCCAGCAGGCCGAGCAGGCGGCGCAACATGAGTTACAACAGGCCCAGCCGCAGCTGGCGCAACTGGCCGCCAGCGAGCCTGCGTTGCGTTTGCAACCGTTGCACCATGACTGGCAGCAGGCCCGCCAAAACCTGGCGCAGACAGAGCAGGGCTTGCAGCAGAATGCCGCTGAGCAGCGCCAGGTTGAGCAGGCGATTGCCGAGCACAGTTGGCAGGCCCGCGAACTTAGCGCCTTGCTGCTTGCCGATTGCCAGGCGCAGCGTCAGCAGCTGGCCGAACGCCTGCAGCTGGTGCAGCAACAACTGGCCGCGCAGCCGCAGCATGGCCGTCTGGGTGAGCAGCTGGGCAGTTGGGGCGAGCAGCTTAAGGTACGCGAGCAACAGATTGAGGAAATCGCCCAGCTGCAACTGAGCCAGCAGCAACTGCAAGAAACTATCACCGCGTCGCAGACGCAACTGAACCAGCAAACTGAACAACTTGGCGCCGAACAGCTTCGTCTGCAGCAGGCCCGCGAGCAGGAAAGCGCCGCGCAGCAGCAACGCGATGAGCTATTGGTTGGGCGCAGCGAACTGGCCTTGCGTGAGCGCTGGCAGCAGCTGCATATCCAGGGCGGTGTGCTGACCCAACTGGGCGAGTTGGCCACGGCCCAACAGCGCCTGGCGGTTGAGCAGAACCAGCTGACAACCGCCCTGATTAGCTTGCGTGAGCAGCATCAAACCAAGAACGCCGAAGTGGCGCAGCTGCGTCTGAGCTACAAGGACTTGCAGCAGCAGGTGCAGGCCCAGGAAAAACTGCTGGAGCAGGAACAGCGCATTCAGGCCCTGGAAGCCCATCGCGCCCAGCTGCAACCCGGTGAGGCCTGCCCGCTGTGTGGCTCTGAGTCTCACCCGGCGATCAGCGCCTACCAGGCCCTGGATGTTTCGGCGACCAAGGCGCTGCTCAATAACAAACGCACTGAGCTGGAAGCCCTGACTGAACAAGGTCGGCAACTGACTGGCGAGCTGGAAAAGCTCGCCGCGCGCCTGGAGCAGCAAGAGCAGCAGTTCGAGCGTGGCCAGCAGACCCAGGCCGAGCAGAGTGAGCGCTGGCAGGCGCTTAATGCTCAGCTGGAAACCCCGCTGACCGATGCCATTGCCCTGGCTGAGCAACAGGCGCAACAGCGCATTGAGCTGCAACAGTTGCAGCAGAGCCTCGAGCAGCTGCAACAGCTCAATAGCCGCCTCGAACAGTGCCAGCAGGCACGGCTGGTTCTGCAGCAATTGTGCAGCCAGCTGGAACAGCAGCAGGCGCTCAACCGCCTGCAACTGCAGCAGCGCCAGGAGCAGAACGAGCAAGGCCAGCTGCGTCTGCAGCAACTGTTGCAGGTTGCCAGCGAGCGTAGCGCCAGCCTAAGCCAAGCTTTGGCCGAGTTCGACTATCAGCTGCCGGACGACGCCAGCGCCTGGCTGGCTGAGCGTCAGGCCGAGTGGCAGCGCTGGCAGCACAATCAGCAGCAGTGCCTGGATTTACAGCGCGAGTTAAGCGAGCTGGATCATGGGCTACAAAACGCAGCTCAGCTTGCCCGGCTCTGGCAGCAACGCTGGGATGTATTGGGCCTGGCCGATCAACCGGCTTTGGCCAAGCCCGCCGATGCGCAGGCGGCTTTGCAGCAGGCGCAGATGCAACTGGAAGAGGCGCAGCGCCGCCAGCAGCAGCTTTCCGGTAGCCGTCAGGCCCTGGCCAGCCGTCTGCAGGATGATCAGGCGCGCCTGCAACAGACCGAGCAGCTGTGGACGGCCGCTCTGGTTGCCAGCCCTTATAATGCCGAAGCCGATTATCTGGCCGCCTTGCTGGATGAGGCGCAGCGTGCCGCGTTGCAGCAATTGCGTCAGCGTCTGGAGAAGGCCTTGAACGATGCTCAGGCCTTGGTCCGTGCCGCCACGCAGCAATTGGCCGCCCTACAAGCTAGCCCGGCCACCGCGCTTAGCCTGGCGCAGTTGGATGAGCAGCTGCTTGCTCTGAACGTCCAGCTAAAAGCCCTAAGCGAACGCCAGGGCGAAATCCGCGCTCAGCTGCAAGGTGACGACGCCCGAAGGCAAGGCCAGCAAAGCCTGTTTGCCGAGATCCAAGCCAAGCAGGGTGAATACGACTTATGGCAGCAACTTAACAGCCTGATCGGCTCGGCCGATGGCGCCAAGTACCGCAAGTTCGCCCAGGGACTGACCCTGGATCATCTGGTCTACCTGGCCAATCAGCAGCTCGAACGCCTGCACGGCCGCTACCAGTTGGCGCGGCGCAGCAGCGGAGAACTGGAGCTGGAGGTGATCGACACCTGGCAGGCCGATGCGGCGCGCGACACCAAAACCTTGTCCGGCGGCGAGAGCTTTCTGGTCAGCTTGGCCTTGGCCCTGGCGCTATCTGATCTGGTCAGCCATAAAACCAGCATCGACTCACTGTTTCTCGATGAAGGCTTCGGCACCCTGGACGGGGAAACCCTGGAGTTGGCGCTGGATGCGCTGGATAACCTCAACGCCAGCGGCAAGATGATTGGCGTAATCAGTCATGTCGAGGCGCTCAAGGAGCGCATCCCAGTGCAGCTGAAAGTGCACAAGGGCGTCGGCATGGGCTACAGCGGCCTGGATAAGCGCTTTGCGGTGAGTGTTCGAGACAATTGATCTGCGCCAGCGTTGCTTGGGCTATGCCTACCTATACTGAAAAACAGCGCGCAGGAAGCCGCACCCATTATCAGGAAACGACGCTTTCCACTGTCTCGGAGCATTGCACTTGGCCAAGCTGTTGATCTACCTGCTGTGCTGCTGTTGCCTGGTTTTTGATGCCCACGCGGCCCCACGTTCGGCCGAGGCTTTGACCCTCTGTTATGAAGACAAGAACTCTTACCCCTGGGTGATGGCCGACGGCCGCGGGCTCAATCTGCAGCTGCTGCGCCTGGTTGCCGATGCCTTGCCAGTGCAGTTCAGCTTTGTTGCCGTACCCTGGAAACGCTGCCTGTCCGGGCTTGCTCAAGGTACTTATGACGGCGCTTTTGCCTCCAGCTTTAAGGAGGAGCGTTTGCTTCTCGGTCGCTACCCACAGGATGCCGAGGGCCGGCTGGATGAACGCAAGCGACTGCACACCTCGATCTATGCCCTGTACCGACGCAAAGACAGTCTGGTGAGCTGGGATGGTGAAGAGTTTCGCCAACTGCATGGGCGGGTGGGGGCTTTGAGCGGCTTTTCGGTTGCCGATTTTATTCGCGCTCAGGGCGCCGAGGTGGACGAAACCAGCCGTGATCCCCTGGCGCTGTTGCAGATGCTCAGCCTTAAACGCATCGAAGCGGCGGCGCTACAGAGCCTGCGTGGCGACTTTGTGCTGCAGAGCAATCCTGAGCTGGCAGCGCTGCTGGAGAAGGTCAAACTGCCGCTGGAAGAGAAGGCCTACTACCTGATGCTGTCCAACGCCTATGTGGCGGATAACCCCGCGTATGCCGCGCGTATCTGGGATGAAATTGAGCGTCAGCGCGAGTCGGTGACGTATCGGCAGCAGGTGCGGGATTTTCTGGCACGCTCTCAGCCCTGAGTCGGTTAATGCTTGGAGCCTGTCAAGGGCAGGTGCATGATCGTGCTTCGCCTCAATGAGTATTGCTGCATGGCCAAGCCTCCCGCCGCTCCACCGTCTGCCTCTGCGCTTGGGCGCTTTCTGACCTTGGCCGGTACGGCCACACGTATCGGCGGTAGCGTATTGGGACAACGGTTGCGTCCAGGGCGCAGCGCGATTGATTGGCAGCCGGTGGGCGATCTGCTCACCGATGTCCTGGGTGAGATGAAAGGCCCGGTGCTGAAGCTGGGGCAAATGGCTTCGCAGTGGCAGGGTGTGTTGCCTGAGCCGGTGGCCAAGGCGCTGGCCTCGCTGCAGAACCGCGTACCGGCCTTGCCCTTCAGCGCACTTCGCGGGCACCTGCAGCAGGTGTATGGCGCGGACCTCGGGCAGTTCTTCCAGCAGATTGATGAGCAGCCTTTCGCCGCTGCGTCCCTTGGCCAGGTGCATCGCGCTATCGCGGCGGATGGTCGGGCGCTGGTGCTCAAGGTGCAATACCCAGGCATCGCCGAGATCTGCCAGGCGGATCTGCGCCAGCTGCGCCGCTTATTGCCGCTGGGGCGTCTGTTCCGCGCGCCGGCCGCGCAGCTGGAAGGGCTGTATCAAGAGCTGACCGCCGTGATTGAGGCCGAGCTGGATTACCCAGCGGAGATGCGCCGCTTGCAGGGTTTTCGCGCGCATTTCGCCGATTGGCCTGGCTTGCGTCTGCCGCAGCCGCAGGAAGACCTGTGCCGGCCCGGCGTGCTGGCGCTCAGCGAGGAAGCGGGCTTGCCGTTTGCCGAAGTCAGCCAGGCCAGTGCCGACGTGCGCGAGCGCCTGGCCCTGACGCTGGTGCGTTGGTTGAGTGCTCAAGCCTTTGAGCTGGGCCTGCTGCATGCTGATCCGCATCCGGGTAATTTCGCCTACACCGCCGCCGGTGAGCTGGTGGTGTATGACTTCGGCTGTGTGCAGGCACTGTCCGCGCCCTTGCTGGCGGCCTATGTACAAACCTACAAGGCACTGCAGGCCCGCGACGGCGAGCAGCTGGAAAAGGCCTTCCAGGCGCTCGGTACACGCCAGCCGCAATCCACCACACCCTATGGCTTGTACCGCCAGCTGCATGGCTTGCTCGGGCCGCTGTTGCAACCTGGCGTGCACTGGGACTTTGCCGCCACGCCGTTGCATGAACAGGTGCAACGGCTGTTACCCGATGTGCTGGGTGCGTTGGGCAGCCTGCAACCGGCACCGGCCACCTTGCTGGTCAATCGCACGTTGGAAGGGCATTACTGGAACCTCAGCCGCCTCGGCGTGGCGCTGCCGGTGGCCGATCTGTTGCAGGTACAGCTGGCTGGGCGTTAGCGCATGGTCTTGACGGGTACGGCTTGGCCATTTTCGATACGGGTCAGAAAGACCGCGCTGGAGCCCTGATGCTGACTGCGCGAGAACGCCACCTTGAAGCCGCCCAGGTCCGTTTCGAGGTGTTCCAGCGCATCGAGAAACGTCTCGCGTGTAGGCTCAGTACCGGCTTTGCGCAACGCCTGAGTAAACACCGCCGCGCCGATATAGCCCTCCAGCGAGGCATGGTCAAAATCGCCGGGTTGCATATCGGCCTGATAGGCGCGCACCAGCGCCAGCGAGCGGTCGTCAGGTGAGGGCACTACCTGGGATATATACACCCCATCACCATCACTGCCGATCTCACGGATAAACCCCTCGGTGCCGATAAACGACACGCTGATAAAGCGTGTATTGAAGCCCAGCGCTTTCGCCTGTTTGATCGAGGCCGCCAGTTGCCTGTAAGTGCCGACAAAGAACACCGCTTCCGGCCGGGTGCGCTGCAAGGCCTGGATGGCAGCAGTCACGTCCAGCGAATTGCGCTGGATGCGCGCTTGCGCATGAATCTTCAGCTCGCGCTTGAGCAGGGCGCCATTAAGGCCGCCCTTGACCGATTCACCGAAGGAGTCGTCCTGCATCAGGATGGCGATCTTGCTCAGCTTGAGGTCCTGGGTCATGCGCTCGACCAGATGCTCGGTTTCCTCGATATAGGACGCGCGAATATTGAACACCCCAGGTCTTGCCGGTGTGCGCAGAAACTCGGCGCCGGTAAAGGGGAACAGGTAAGGCACTTGCGCCCGCAGCGCCAGCGGCACGGCGGCGCGTGAGGTGGGCGTGCCGACATAGCCGAGCAGGGCGAACACCTGCTGGGTTTTCAGCAGGCTGCGGGTGTGTGCGGCGGTCTGGCTGGGCTCGTAGCCATCGTCGCGGCTGAGCAGGGTGATGCGCCGGCCATGCACACCGCCTTCGGCGTTGACGCGCTTGAAGTAGGCCTGAGCGCCATTGAGCATGCCCAACCCCAGGGCTGCCGCCGGGCCGCTCTGCGCATTGACCATGCCGATCCGCACTTCATCCGTGCTCAGGCCTGGCTCCGCTGCGCTGGCAAAACCCGGTATCAGCAGGCAGCTGATCACCAGGCCACGCAGCAGCTGTCGAGAGGTCATCGATACGCTCCTTGCCCTGATTGCAGGCGACTGCAGGACCTGCTCGTCCATTTCTTCTTGTTCTGGCTGTGCATGTGATCCTCTAAAACACTCTAGTCAGTTGTGCATAAAAGACCGGTTTTTACTCATTTGTGGGTGATGCTGACGGCTCCAGCTGGTACTTGCCTTGCTGTAGATCATCGAAATAACGCTGGTAACGGCCGCTGTCACGGTAAAGCTGCAGGCGCTTATTAAAGCGTTCGAGCAGCGCCGGGCTACTTTTCAGGCTTTTCGGCAGCATCAGGTAGCTGAGGTTGACCAGCAATGGTTTGGGGTGATGGGTGATCTTGGCCTGATCTTCCGCGCTGAAGTGGCTGCGCAGGGCGGCGTAACCGACGTTCATCTCCTGCGGGTAGAGCACCACACGCTCCTTGAGCAGTTTTTCGAAGTTCTGCTGGTCGCTGGAGACGCGCTCCATCTTCACCTTGTTCTCGGCGAGAAAGGCATCGAACTGCGGGCCATAACTGTATTCCAGGCCGCCGCCGAGGGTCATGCCTGTGAGATCATCAAAGCGCTGCCAGTCAAAGGGCAGGCTTTTCAGGTGAAAGAACACGAATTGCTCGTCGAGCAATGGCGCGCTGAAGAGAAAGTCAGCCTCGCGCTCGGCTTTGTGCATCCACACCGCGCTGGCGTCAAAGCGGCCCGCCGCAGCTGATGAATAAGCGCGTGGCCAGGGCAGAAATTGAAAGGTGACGCGATAGCCTTCATCGGCCAGCAGGTCACTGATCAGGTGGGCGATCACCCCGTTGTGTCGTAACTCGCTGGACAGATAAGGCGGCCAGTCGCCGACGCTGATCTTCAGTTCTGGCTGTTCGCTGGCTTGCGCGGGCAGCCCCAGCAACAGACAGAACCCGACGAACAGGTTTTTCCACTTCATCAAAGCCCCTTAGTGACTACCGGGAATATCGCCAACACGTGTTAATGACCTAGTAATACCACTGCGCAGGCGCAGATAAAACGCCATTAATGTTTCATTAAAACGTCATCGCGCGGGTGAAGACTGCTGCGGATTTGTTCAATCCCCATGTCTCTGCATAAGGATAGTTGCTGTGCTGCGAATCCCTACACTTTGCGCGCTTTTTGCCCTGGCTCCGTTGGCCTCTGCCCTTGAGCTTAAACCCCTGGCGCTGTACGAGAGCGGCTTTGCGGCCGGCACTGAAATTGTCAGCGCGCAGGCCTCGAGCATGCGCGTGATTGTGTCCAATAGTGCCGAAGGCTTGGTCGATGTGCTGCAGCTGGACCCGGCCAAGGGTCTCAATCGCATTGCCCGGCATAACCTGGTGGCAGCCGGTACGGGGGAAATCACCTCGGCGATTTTCCACCCCAGCGAAGACCTGTTTGCCGTGTGCATCCGCAACAGCGATGGCCTGAAAAACGGTCGCGTCGAGTTGCGCTCGGTGGCTGATGGCAAGCTACTCAATACCGTTGAAATTGGCATCTGGCCTGACAGCCTGGCGTTTTCGCCCAAGGGCGACTTCATCGTGGTGGCCAACGAAGGCGAAGGCTATGTGCGTGACGGTGAGGGTTTCCGCAGCGGTGAAGGCTCAATCAGCCTGATCGACCTGCGTGGCGGCGTGGCGGCGGCCAAGCACAGCCTGATCACCCTGCCGGACCTGAAAGGTGTCGAGGGCGCGACCCAGGATGAGCACAAGCGTCTGGTGGAACGGGTGATCGACGGCGAAGAGTTGAAAGTGCCGTTCGGCACCAGCCCTGAGCATATCGAACCGGAATACGTGACCTTCAGCCCGGACGGCGCGCGTGCCTACGTCAGCCTGCAAGAGAACAACGCGATTGCTGTGGTGGATGTGCTGCAAGGCAAGCTGGACAAAGTGTTTGGCCTGGGCACTGTGCGTCATGCCGCGGACATCGTCGATGACGGCAAGTACGCCCCGGCAGCCGAGCTGTTTGCTCTGCGCGAACCCGATGCCCTGGCGGTGAGCGCCGATGGCCGTTACCTGGTCAGCGCTGATGAAGGTGATACCGACCCGAAAATCGCCAAAACCAAGGCTGGCTTGCCTAGCGGTGGCGGTCGCACGGTCAGTGTGTTCGATGCCATGAGCGGCAAGTTGCTCGGTGATACCGGCAGCCAGCTCGACGATATGGCCGCCCAGGCCGGTGTTTACCCGGATGCGCGCAGCCCCAACAAAGGCAGCGAGCCGGAAGGTGTGGTGAGTTTCGATGCCTTCGGCAAACGTCTGGCGGTGGCAACCCTGGAGCGTGCCGATGCCCTGGCCCTGATCGACCTGGACCAGGCCGAGCAACCCAAAGTGCTGCAGGTCGTAGGTGCCGGTGAAGGCGCCGGCTCCGGCAACCTGGCGCCGGAAGGTTTGGCTCATGTTGAGCGTGAGGGTCGGCATTTCCTGGTCACTGGCCTGGAGAAGAGCGGCAACGTGGCGGTGTTCGAGCTGCTCAAGTAATACGCCTGTTCCGGCCAGGCGCGCTGTCTGCGCCTGGCCGAGTCTCAAACAAGCCGGCCTGTGCGCCGGCTTTTTATGGCCTGCCATCCCTGGTGGCCACCTTTCGCGTCGACGCTGCGCGACGTTGAAAATAGCTCCTGGCCCCTTTTTCTTTGCGGCCAGTTCCCCGTCAGCTTCAGGCCCTTTAGAGTGCTGCAGCGCAATCGCGCGGTTAACAGGGGATGACTGGCGCATGACCGTTTTGGTCGTTTCAATTCTGTTTGTATTGACCTACCTGGGCATGGCCGCAGGGGGCATTCGTGGCCTGCGCGTTGATCGCAGCTGGATTGCTGGCTGCGCGGCGGTGTTGCTGCTGGTCAGCGGCGCACAATCCCCGGCCGAGGCGGCCAGCCATCTGGATGCCGGTGCACTGTTGCTGCTGTTGGCGCTGATGCTGATCAGTGCGCAGTTCGACTTCTCCGGCGTGTACGCCTGGCTTAACCAGCAGCTCAGCCACTATGCCGAGCAGCCTGCACTGCTGCTGTTGGGCGTGGTTCTGTTGGGCGGCGTGCTGTCGGCGCTGCTGGTCAATGACATCGTCGCCTTTGCCCTGACCCCGTTGCTGTGCCATAGCCTGCTGGCCCGTGGCCTCGATCCACGGCCATTTCTCCTGGCATTGGCGCTGTCGTGCAATGCCGGCTCCTCCGCGAGCCTGATCGGTAACCCGCAGAACATCCTGATTGGCCAGGCCGGCGGCCTGGATTTCTGGTCTTACACCTTTATCGCCGGGCCACCTGCGCTGGCCGCACTGGCCATTACTTACGCGGTGATCTGGCTGCAGTGGCGCAAACGCTGGGGCACGGCCAAGCCGGCGGTACAGGCAGAGACTCCGGTGCAGCATATCTACGGCGTACGCAGTTACCTGAAGCCGCTGCTGGGCAGCCTGGTGCTGCTCGGGCTGTTTTCCACCAGCATGCCGCGGGAGATTTCTGCCCTATTGATCGCGGTGCTGGTGATGATCTCGCGGCGGGTGGACAGTCGCGACTATGTGCAGAAGGTCGACTGGAACCTGTTGCTGCTGTTTGCCGGGCTGTTTGTGGTAACGGGCGCGGCGATGAGCCTGCCGCAGGTCGCCGGTCTGGCCGGCAATCTGGCCGACTTGGGCCTGCTGCCGCACGGGGTGATCACCCTGGCGAGCCTGTCGCTGCTGGCCGGCAACCTGATCGGTAATGTGCCCTATGTGATGTTGTTGTTGGGCGTATTACCGGAGGCCAGTGAGGCCTTGTTGGTGAGCCTGGCGATCATGTCGACGCTGGCCGGCAACTTGCTGCTGATCGGCAGCGTGGTCAACCTGATCGTCGCCGAAAGTGCGCGGCGTCAGGGCGTGCCGCTGAGTTTTATCGACTTTGCCCGCAGCGGCGTGCCGGTGACCCTGCTGAGTATGGGCCTGGCTGGGGTATGGCTGGCGTTGGGCGGCTGGCTGCCCTGGTAAGTCTCCGCGGTTATTGCCAGCGGTTCTGCCGCCAGCGCTGTTGCTGTTCCGGCGTTTGGAAGGTCCAGGCGACAAAGCGGCTCTGCTTCTGGCCCTGCGCCATCTCAACGGTCTGTACCTGCAGCGCGCCGGCTTTCTTCAACGCGCTGTACACGCCCGGCAGGTTGCCTGCCTTGGAAATCAAGCTGCTAAACCACAGCACCTGCTGGCCAATCTCGACACTTTCCTTGATCAACTGGCTGACAAACGCCGCTTCGCCGCCCTTGCACCACAGCTCCGCCGCCTGGCCGCCGAAGTTCAGCACCGGCAGTTTGCGCTTGGGGTCGAGTTTGCCGAGGTTGCGCCATTTGCGCTTGCTGCCGCTGCTGGCTTCTTCCGCACTGGCGTGGAAGGGCGGGTTGCATAGGGTCAGGTCGAAGCGCTCATCGGCATGCAGCAAACCCTGGAAGATATGCGTGCTGTCGCGCTGCTGGCGCAGCTCAATCGCCTCGCTCAAGCCCGGATTGCCCTGCACGATGGTCTTGGCCGAGGCGATGGCGTTGGCAGCGATGTCCGAGCCGAGAAACTGCCAGGCGTATTCGCGGTGGCCCAGCAGTGGGTAGATGCAGTTGGCCCCTACGCCAATATCCAGCGCACGCACTTTGGCGCCGCGCGGGATTTCGCCGCCGTTACTGGCGGCCAGCAGGTCGGCCAGGTAATGCAGGTAATCGGCGCGGCCTGGGATCGGCGGGCACAGATAATCCGCCGGAATATCCCAATGCTGGATGCCATAGAACTGCTTGAGCAGCGCCCGGTTGAACACCTTGACCGCCGCCGGGTTGGCGAAGTCGATGCTTTCCTTGCCATAGGGGTTGATGATCACGAAGGTTGCCAGCTCAGGGCTGGCCTTGATCAGCGAGGGGAAGTCATAACGGCCCTGATGGCGATTGCGTGGGTGCAACTGGCCTTTGCTCGCATCGGCCTTGTTGGCCGCAGGTTTACTGGGCGCAGGACGCGGTGCGGCAGGTTTACGGCTGGGACGTTTTGGCGGCAGGGACATGGCAGGCGAATCTAAGACTTGGGGCGCGGGATTTTCCCACAGCTGGACGCAGGTTGCTTGCCGACTGTAGGTAAACGCTGGATGCCGGCGCTAGTGAGCAATATTGAGCAGCATGGCCAGGTAGTCGAAGAACACGCAGTACAGGGCAATGGGCAGCGGCAGGCCGAGCAGGGTGCCGAGCAGGTAGATACGAAAGCGCACGCCAGACAAGGCCAGCGCGTAGTTCAACGCCGGCACGGTCTGAAACAGGATGCGTAGACTGATGATGCTGGCCAGCGGATGGCGATCAAGGCCGCTTAGCAGGCGTTGCGCCAGCGGGTTGTTCAACTCACGCAGGGCGTTTCCGCCCAGATAGCGAATGGTGATGTAGGTGACGGTGCAGGACACGCAGGCCGCTATATAGGTGACGACACCGCCATACACCCGTCCCAGGGCCAGCACCGCAGCGGCGAGAAATACCCAGCCAGGAATCTGGATCAGATTGCCCAGGGCAAATAGCAGGGTAAACAGCAGCAGACCGACGACCGGATGCATCAGGAGCAGCGCCTGCAAGGCGTCGAGGTTGAACTTCGCGCGGATGCCCAGGGTTTCGAACAGCACGAATAGACCCAGCAGAAACAGGATGACCAGCAGCAGGCGGGAGGAACTGCGCATGGTGGCCTCGTGGCTTCAGGGGTAGCCGAGTACGGCTTTTATCTGCGCCAGGTTGGCGGCAATCCACTGCGGATTGATCGCGCCCCAGTCACGAATCTCGTAGTGCCCGGCGTTATTGCGCTCACCGCTTTGCTGGGCAAAGGTGCACTCGATATCCAGCTCGGCCAGGGCGCTCAGGGTGTCCTGGGCGGTACGCCGGGGCATGCCGGTGGCGTCCATCAAGGCGGGTACGTTGGTCGCTGTACCGCTGTCAATCAGCCAGGCCACGTATAGGCGACGGTAGAAGCTGCTGCGGGTTTTGCTGACATCCATGGGCATGTACCTGGTGTGATGCCGTGCGCAGGGCGCACGGCCTGGTGAAGGGTCAGCTCAAGGTGGCAATCGCGATATAGGTCGCGGCACCGGAAATGTAGCCGAGGAAGGCCAGCAGGCTGATCTTCTTCAAGTACCAGATAAAGTTGATCTTCTCCATGCCCATGGCCGCCACGCCGGCTGCCGAACCAATAATCAGGCAGCTGCCGCCGGTACCGGCGCAGTAAGCGAGCATTTCCCAGAAGGTGCCGTTGACCTGGAAGTTGCTCAGCCAGGCGGTGTCGGCACCGGCCAGTGCCAGCGCCTCCGGTGTGACCAGTGGGTACATCTTCATGGCGCCGGCTACCAGCGGTACGTTATCGACCACCGACGACAGCAGGCCGATGGCGATATTGATCGCATACACATTGCCCAGGCTTTCACGCAGCGCGACGGCAACCTGGGTCAGGTGGCCCGCAGTGGCCAGGCTGGAGACCGCCAGCAGAATGCCGAGGAAGAACAGCACGCTGGTGGTGTCGATACGTCGCAGTACGCCAACCACCGAGAGCGGGTGCTTGTCTTCGTCGTTCTTGCCGCGGTGAATCACTTCGGTGACCACCCAGAGCACGCCCAGACCGAAAAGGATGCCCATATACGGCGGCAGGTGAGTCACGGTCTTGAATACCGGCACGAACACCAGAGCGCCAATGCCCAGGGCAAACACCAGGTTGCGCTCGAAGGGCGTAGTCGGGTCGCGGCGTTCCTCGTCCGATTCGCTGATCAGGGGGCGCTGGATTTCGCCCTTCATGGTCATGCTGAGTACCAGCAGCGGCACCAGCAGGCAGACCACGCTGGGGATAAACAGGTTGGCGATGATGCCGCCGGTGGTGACTTGATTGCCGATCCACAGCATGGTGGTGGTTACGTCACCAATCGGCGACCAGGCGCCACCGGCGTTGGCGGCAATCACCACGATACCGACGTAGAACCAGCGCTCTTTTTGATCCGCTACCAGTTTGCGCAGCAGCGAAACCATGACGATGGTGGTGGTCAGGTTATCCAGCACTGCCGAGAGGAAGAAGGTGATCAGCGCCACCACCCAGAGCAGGGTGACGCGCTTGTTGGTGCGAATGCGGTCGGTGATGACCTTGAAGCCTTCATGGGCGTCGATCAGCTCGACGATGGTCATGGCACCCATCAGGAAGAACAGGATCTCGGAGATTTCGCCCAGATGATGGCGCAGCTCTTCGGTGACGTGATGGTCATTGCCACTGGCCCCGGCGGTGGCAGCACCGATCAGCGGCAGAATGCTGTCCGCACCGAGGACCAGCAGGGTCCAGCAAATCACCGCAGTCAGGATGGCCGACGCGGCTTTATCGATTTTCAGCGGGTGTTCGAGGGCGATGCACAGGTAACCGAGGACAAAGATCAGTGCCATCAACGCATACATGGTCAGAATTCCATTTGCAGGGCTTTTTTATTGATTTAGAGGTGCCGCGAGCTTTTGATGCGTGGACGAAGATGCCTGAAATGCTCAGAAATTGGGAGGGTATTTATCGTCAGTTAGCCTGCCTGCGACTTGCATAGGCGTTTTCTGACTGACCGGTTAGCGTTCGCGCGCCCGGACTGCGCGGGATACGCAGTCGCGGGCGGGTTTTGGCTCAGGCCTGCGACAGGTCGTCGCGTTCAGCGCTGTCCGGCATCACGGGCTGCGGCGGGAAGATAAACGCCAGGCAGATGGCCAACAGCGGCATCAGTAGATTGAAGAAGCAGTACGGCAGGTAACTCAGGGTCGCTACGCCCAGAGTGGCTGCCATATAGGCGCCACAGGTGTTCCACGGCACCAGCACCGAGGTCAGGGTGCCGCCGTCTTCCAGGGCGCGTGACAGGTTGACCGGGGCCAGCCCGCGCTTTTCATACTCGGCGCGGTACATACGGCCCGGCAGTACCAGGGCGATGTATTGGTCGGCGGTGATGATATTGGTGCCGATACTGGTGGCTATGGTGCTGGCTATCAGGCTGCTGGTGCTTTTCGCCAAATGCAGGGTGCTTTGCAGCAGGCGCTGGAGCAGGCCGAGTTTTTCCAGCACGCCGCCAAAGCACATGGCGCAAATGATCAGCCACACCGTAGTGAGCATGCTGCCCATGCCGCCTTTGGACAGCAGACCGTCAAGCGCAGGATTGCCGCTGCTGGATTCATAACCGGCGAACAGCGCCGTCCACACGGTTTTCAGCGGTGCCAGGCTGCCGGCCGCCGGATCGGCCAGACGTGCCATGACCTCGGGTTGAAACACCACCGCAAATACCCCGCCGAGCAGCGCGGCGACAAACACCGCCGGAAAGGCGGCCCACTGACGCACGGCGAGAAACAGCAGCAGCGCCACCGGCAGCAGCAGGTGCCAGCCGAGGCTGAACTGGCTTTCCAGTGCCTGCAGCACTTCGGCGATGCGCGCGGTGTCATGGCTGCTGTCGGCGCGCTGGCCGAGAATAAGGAACAGCACCAGGGCGATCAGCAGGGCCGGCACCGTGGTGCGCAGCATCAGGCGGATATGCGCAAACAGCTCGGCCCCGGCAGCGGCAGGCGCCAGGTTGGTGGTGTCGGAGAGTGGCGAGAGCTTGTCGCCGAAGTAGGCACCGGAAATGATCGCGCCGGCGGTAATCGCCGGGTCCAGGCCCAAACCGGCGGCCACGCCCATCAAACCGATACCCAGAGTGCCGGCCACGGTCCAGGAACTGCCGATGGACAGGGCGGTAAGGGCGCAGATCAGGCAGCTGGTGACGTAGAAGTATTCTGCCGAGATCAGCTTGAGGCCCAGCCAGATCATGGTCGGCACGGTGCCGGCAAGAATCCAGGTGCCGATCAGCGCACCGACCGCCAGCAGAATCAGGTTGGCCTTCATCGCCATATGGATGCCGGCGAGGATGCCTTCCTCGATCTGCGCCCACTGCAGGCCGTTCTTCAGGCCGACCAGGCCGGCGACAAAGGCGGCGCTCATTAGCGCGATCTGGTTCGGTCCGCTGGAGGAGCTGTCGCCATACAGGTAGACGGAGAGGCCCAGCAGCAACACCAGCACGCCAATCGGCAGCAGGGCATCGAGCAGGGAAGGGGAGCGTGTATCAGTCATGGGTGTACCGGTCGATCAATGAAACTGTGGCTGGAAAGCCCAACCCAGAAAAAACGAAACCCGCGCCGGTAAGGGCGCGGGCTGCGGGAGTTGCCAGAGGATCAGAGTGCGGCGATCTTGCCGCGCTGCTCAACCATCTTGCTCAGGGCTTGCTCAGCTTCGGCCAGCTTGGCGCGCTCTTTATCGAGCACTTCGGCCGGCGCCTTGGCGACGAAGCCTTCGTTGCTTAGCTTGCCGCCGACGCGCTGCACTTCACCGGAGAGACGGGCGATCTCTTTATCCAGGCGCGCCAGTTCGGCGTCCTTGTCGATCAGCCCGGCCATCGGCACCAGCACCTGCATATCGCCAACCAGAGCGGTGGCGGCCATCGGCGCTTCTTCACCGGCTTCCAGCACGCGTACCGACTCCAGCTTGGCCAGCTTGTTCAGCAGCGGCGCGTTGTCGGCCAGACGACGTAGGTCTTCCGCGCTGGCGTTCTGCAGGATGATATCGATGCGTTTGGCCATGGAGATTTTCATCTCGCCACGGATCTGCCGCAGGCCGAGCATCAGCTGTTTGACCCACTCGATATCGCCTTCGGCAGCGGCATCGATGCGGCTTTCATTGGCCACCGGCCAGGCCTGCAGCATGATGGTGTCGCCGCTGACGCCGGCTTGCGCCTTGATGCGCTGCCAGATTTCTTCGGTGATAAACGGCATAAACGGATGGGCCAGACGCAGCGCCACTTCCAGCACGCGAATCAACGTGCGGCGGGTGCCGCGCTGGCGTTCGATTGGCGCGGCTTCGTCCCACAGCACCGGCTTGACCAGCTCCAGGTACCAGGCGCAGTACTCGTCCCAAATGAACTCGTACAGTGTCTGCGCCGCCAGGTCGAAGCGGAAGGCGTCGAGGTGACGGGTCACGTCGGCTTCGGTGCGCTGCAGGGCCGAGATGATCCAGCGGTCCACCGAGGACAGTTCGACCGGCTCACCGTTGACGCCGGTGTCCTGGCCGTCGGTGTTTTCCAGCACGAAGTTGGCGGCGTTCCAGATCTTGTTGCAGAAGTTGCGGTAACCCTCAACGCGGCCCATGTCGAACTTGATGTCACGGCCGGTAGACGCCAGCGCCAGGTTGGTAAAGCGCAGGGCGTCGGTGCCGTAGGCAGCGATGCCTTCAGGGAACTCGGCGCGGGTCTGCTTGGCGATCTTCTCGGCGAGCTTGGGCTGCATCATGCCGCTGGTGCGTTTTTCCAGCAGCTCGTCGAGGGTAATGCCATCGACGATATCCAGCGGATCGAGCACGTTGCCCTTGGACTTGGACATCTTCTGGCCCTGGCCATCGCGCACCAGGCCGTGTACGTACACGGTCTTGAACGGGATCTGCCCGGTCAGGTGAGTGGACAGCATGATCATCCGGGCGACCCAGAAGAAGATGATGTCGAAGCCGGTGACCAGCACGTCGGTCGGGTGGAAAGTCTTCAGCTCGGCAGTCTGCTGCGGCCAGCCGAGGGTGGAGAAGGTCCACAGGCCCGAGCTGAACCAGGTGTCCAGAACGTCTTCGTCCTGGCGCAGGTTGGCGTCACCCAGGTTATGGGTGGCGCGTACTTCCGCCTCGTCACGGCCAACATAGACGTTGCCGGCATCGTCGTACCAGGCTGGAATGCGGTGGCCCCACCAGAGCTGACGGCTGATGCACCAGTCCTGGATATCGCGCATCCAGCTGAAGTACATGTTTTCGTACTGCTTGGGCACGAACTGAATCTCGCCGCTCTCGACCACGGCGATGGCTTTTTCGGCCAGCGGCTTGGTGCTGACGTACCACTGGTCGGTCAGCCACGGCTCGATGATGGTGCCGGAGCGGTCGCCTTTCGGCACTTTCAGGGCGTGGGCGTCGATGCTTTCCAACAGACCAGCGGCCTCGAAGGCGGCAACGATCTGCTTGCGCGCCTCGAAACGATCCAGGCCGGCGTATTCGGCCGGCAGGCTGCAGTCGATCTGGCTGTTGACGCTGCCATCGACATTGAACGCCTGGACCTGCGCAAGCACGGCGGCGTTCTTGTCGAAGATATTCAGCAGCGGCAGGTTGTGGCGCTTGCCGACTTCATAGTCGTTGAAGTCGTGGGCAGGGGTGATCTTCACGCAGCCGGTGCCGAACTCGGGGTCGCAGTAATCGTCGGCGATGATCGGAATGCGGCGACCTATCAGCGGCAGCTCGACAAAGGTGCCGATCAGGGCTTTATAGCGCTCGTCTTCCGGGTGCACGGCCACGGCGCTGTCGCCGAGCATGGTTTCCGGGCGGGTGGTGGCGACGATCAGGTAATTCTTGCCGTCGGCGGTGGTGTTGCCGTCAGCCAGCGGGTAGCGCAGGTTCCACAGGCTGCCTTTCTCGTCGTGGTTTTCCACTTCGAGGTCGGAGATGGCGGTGTGGAACTTGGTGTCCCAGTTGACCAAGCGCTTGCCGCGGTAGATCAGGCCATCTTTATGCAGGCGCACAAAGGCTTCTTTCACCGATTCGGACAAGCCGTCGTCCATGGTGAAGCGCTCGCGCGACCAGTCCACCGAGCTGCCCAGGCGACGGATCTGCCGGGTGATGGTGCCACCGGACTGCTCCTTCCATTCCCAGACTTTCTCCAGGAATTTCTCGCGGCCCAGATCGTGACGACCAATGCCGTCGGCGGCCAGCTGGCGCTCTACCACCATCTGGGTGGCGATGCCCGCATGGTCGGTACCCGGCTGCCACAGGGTGTTGCGGCCCTGCATGCGGCGGAAACGGATCAGCGCATCCATGATCGAGTTGTTGAAACCATGGCCCATGTGCAGGCTGCCGGTGACGTTCGGCGGCGGGATCATGATGGTGTAAGGCTCGCCTGCACCCTGCGGGGCGAAATAGTTGTTCGCCTCCCAGTTCTGGTACAGGGCGGTTTCAATGGCGTGCGGCTGGTAGGTCTTGTCCATGCGCGGCGGGACCCTTATGACGGCTAGACGGAAAAGCCGGCAAGTATAGCGGGGATGGCCTATATGACGTAAGGGCGCGCGCGGTACGGCTGACTGGTGGGCGTGCGTGTGGTTACGGACGACGCGGCGGAAGCAGTCGGGTCAGGCGCGCATCCAGGCGGCGTTTCAGCTCGGCCTCGATCTGCGGCACGAAATCGTCGATCACATCCTGCAGGATCAACTGGGCGGCGGCGCGCAGTTCACTGTCCAGGCGGTTCAGTTCGCTGTCGCGGCTGACGCTCTGGCTCACGGTTTCACGCAGGGTTTGCGCAACCGTTGGCTTGGGCGCGGGTGCTGGGGCGGCGGCCACGGGCGGTGGAGTGACGATCTCCGAGAGCAGGGGGATGCTGTCCGGATCGAGCGTGTCGACCAGCAGCGGTGGTTCGAGGTTTTCATCGCCCAGCAGTTGGCGGATCGACTCCAGGTCGTTCAGCAGTTGGGCGGGTTTTTGCGGCGGTTTTGGGGTGTCCATACTGTGCAACTAGAGTTCGACTCGTTTGGGATCATACCCGCGCTGCCGGTAGCTGCGGAAATTCTCCCGGCAGGCTGTCAGCAGGTCGGGTTCCTGGTTGACGATTTCAATCACCCGGCTAAAGCGCTCGACCTGGGGTGAAAGGGTGCTGCCGAGGTTGATCAGCACGCCCTGAGTGCTGCTGGGTTCTTCGTCCTGGCCAATCACCACCGGTGCGTGCGCGTCATCCTGGTAGAGGCTGTGCGGCACAAAGCTTTCCGCCTTGAAACGCCACAACAGTTCATCCACCTCGCTGCATTGCTGCGCATCGCTGCCGCGCAGAAACACCGGCAGGCCGGCGCGCCAGGCTTTCATCGCCAGCTGGCAGGCTGCGCGCAGGCGCTCGGCCGGCACGGCAGTAGACAGTACATAGAATTCTATTCGGGGCATGACGGCACGGTTTGGCGTTAGTTGCAGGAGCGGCTTGCTGACAGGCGTGCAGCTTACCAGTCAATCGCGGTTAACACCGCTCCCACAATGCGCCTGGAACTTAGAACCTGTTTCGGATCTCGCGAGCTAGAGCGAGACAAGGCAACAATGGCCGAGGAAGCGGAGTTTACGAGCTGTAAATGAGCATTACTCGTTTCACTCGCCCTTCGGGTCGCGCTAAAGCACGTTAGCCGCAAGCGGCTTTCGAGGCCATTTTTAACGCCGTATCGCCGACGCGCAGCAGATCCGATACAGGTTCTCAGGCGTTGCTGCGATCCAGCAGGTACTGCGTCAGCATCGGCACCGGGCGACCGGTCGCGCCTTTGTCCTTGCCACCGCTGATCCAGGCAGTGCCGGCGATATCCAAATGCGCCCAGTTGTAGGCCTTGGCAAAGCGAGAAAGGAAGCAGCCAGCGGTGATGGTGCCGGCTTTCGGCCCACCAATATTGGCGATGTCGGCAAACGGGCTGTCCAGCTGCTCCTGGTATTCGTCATACAGTGGCAGCTGCCAGGCACGGTCGTCGGCGGTCAGGCCGGCGCCGAGGATTTGCTGCACCAGTTCGTCGTTGTTGCCCATCAGACCGGAGACATTGCTGCCCAGGGCCACGATGCAGGCACCGGTGAGGGTGGCGATATCGATCACCGCTTGCGGTTTGAAACGCTCGGCATAGGTCAGGGTGTCGCACAGCACCAGACGGCCTTCGGCGTCGGTGTTGAGGATTTCCACGGTCTGCCCGCTCATGGTGGTGACGATATCGCCAGGGCGAGTCGCGCCGCCGCTTGGCATGTTCTCGGCGCAGGCCAGCAGGCACACCAGGTTGATCGGCAGTTGCAGCTCCAACACGGCCTTCAGGGTGCCGAACACGCTGGCGGCGCCGCACATGTCGTACTTCATCTCATCCATGCCGGCAGCAGGCTTGATGCTGATGCCTCCGGTGTCGAAGGTGATGCCTTTGCCGACCAGCGCGTAGGGTTTCTCGGTTTTCTTGCCGCCCTGATAGTTGAGCACGATCATCCGCGGCGGCTGGTCGCTGCCCTGGGCAACGGCGAGGAAGGCGCCGGCACCGAGTTCCTTGAGCTTCTTCTCATCAAGGATTTCGATCTTGAGGTTTTTGTAGGTCTTGCCCAGATTTTTGGCTTCTTCGGCGAGATAGCTTGGGTGGCAGAGGTTCGGCGGCAGGTTGCCGAGGTCCTTGGTAAAGGCCATGCCGGCGGCAATCGCCTGGGCGTGCGTGCTGGCGCGCTCGGCGTCGGCCAGGTTGGCTTTGTCCGTGAGCAGGGTGAGCTTTTTCAGCGCGCCGGCTTCGGCCTTCTGGCTCTTGAAGCGGTCGAAGCAGTAGCCGGCGTCGGCCAGGCTTTCCACCATCAGGCGGGTTTTGCCGTAGGTCTCGCGGCCCTTGACCTGCAGCTCGTCGAGCGCGAGTACCGCGTCGCTGCCACCGAGGCTTTTCAGGTTGTTGTAAACGGCTGTGATCAATTTACGCAGTTGGCGGTCAGACAGTTCGCTGTCTTTACCGGTGCCGACCAGCAGCACGCGTTCGGCTTTGAGGTTTGGCAGGTTGTGCACCAGCAGGGTCTGGCCGACCTTGCCGGCCAGGTCGCCGCGCTTGAGCAGGGCGCTGATCGCTCCAGCACTGGCGGTGTCGATGGCCTTGGCGGTTTCGCCGAGTTTTTTGCCCTCACCAACAGGGATAACCAGGGTGGCGGTTTTTAGTGTTTCTGGGCGTACGCTTTTAACAATAAATTCCATTACGTGGTGTCCCCAAGACAAGGCGTCGGTATTGCAGGATAATGCCGGCTATTTTTCGATGGTTCGCCAGTTGGGCGAGCCGGCAAGCAGTGCGGCTAGTTTGATCTTAGCCGCCTGAGCCTGACAACCCTGGAGTGTCTGGTTTGATCGTCTTCCGTTATCTGTCCCGTGAAGTGTTGCTGACCTTGAGTGCCGTGAGCGCGGTGCTGTTGGTCATCATTATGAGTGGCCGTTTTATCCGTTACCTGGCTCAGGCAGCGCAAGGGCTGCTCGATCCCGGTGTGCTGCTGCTGATCATGGCGTACCGCATTCCTGGTTTTTTGCAGCTGATCCTGCCGCTGGCGTTGTTTCTCGGCATCCTGCTGGCGTATGGCCGCATGTACCTCGACAGCGAGATGACCGTGTTGTCGGCCACCGGCATGAGCCAGCAACGCTTGTTTGCCTACAGCCTGGCACCCGCAACCCTGGTGGCGCTGCTGGCTGGCTGGCTGAGCCTGGGACTGGCACCGCAAGGCATTGAGCATGTGGCGCGGATTTTGAACCAGCAGAGCGCCATGACGGAGCTGGATACCCTGGAGCCTGGGCGTTTTCAGTCGATGAAGAATGGCTCGCGGGTGACCTACACCGAGGAGTTGTCCGAGGATCGCGGCTCGCTGGCTGGGGTGTTTATCTCTGAGAAGCAGCTGTCCAGCAGTGGTGATAAGGAGCGTGGTATCTCCGTGCTGGTGGCTGAATCCGGCCGTCAGGAGATTCAAACGGACGGCAGTCGCTACCTGATTCTGGAAAATGGCTACCGCTATGACGGTAACCCGGGCCAGGCGGATTATCGCGCTATCCAGTACGAAACCTACGGCGTGCTATTGCCCAAGCCGGAAGTGGCAGTGGAAATCACCGACCGCGAGGCCATGCCTACGCGCGAGCTAATTGGCAGCGACAAGCCACGTATGCAGTCTGAGCTGCAGTGGCGTTTGTCGATTCCAGTACTGGTCTTTGTCGTCACTCTGCTGGCTGTGCCCCTGTCGCGGGTTAATCCACGGCAGGGGCGCTTTCTCAAGCTGTTGCCGGCCATTCTGCTGTACATGGCTTACCTGGCGCTGTTGATTGGCGCGCGCGGTGCTTTGGATAAAGAAAAGATCCCCGCAGCCCTGGGCTTGTGGTGGGTGCATGGGCTGTTCGCATTGATCGGGCTGCTGTTGCTGTATTGGGAGCCGTTGCGCTTGCGCTGGGCAGCCCGTCGTGTGGCGTTGGAGGTGGCCCGTGGTTAAGTTGGATCGCTACATCGGCGCTCAGGTGTTTGTCGCCATTCTTGCTGTGCTAGGCATCATCGTCGGTCTGGCACTGCTGTTTGCCTTTATCGATGAGCTTGGGGATGTCGAAGGCAACTACGGCCTACTTGATGCCCTGGGGTATGTGCTGCTGACGGCGCCGCGGCGAATTTATGAAATGTTGCCGATGGCCGCCTTGATTGGCTGTTTGATCGGGTTGGGTTCGCTGGCCAGTAACAGCGAGCTGACCATCATGCGTGCGGCGGGTGTATCGATCGGGCGGATTGTCTGGGCGGTGATGAAACCGATGCTGGTGCTGATGCTGGTCGGCGTGCTAATTGGCGAGTACCTGGCGCCTTACAGCGAAAATCAGGCTCAGGCCAGTCGCGCCATGGCCCAAGGCGGCGGCGAAGCACAGAGCGCCAAGCGTGGCCTGTGGCATCGCCAGGGGCAGGAATATGTGCACATCAACGCCGTGCAGCCCAATGGCGTGCTGCTCGGGGTGACTCGCTACCGCTTCGACGACCACAAGCGTATGCAGTCCTCCAGTTTCGCTCGACGTGCGCAGTACCAGGGTGATCACTGGCAGCTGGAAGATGTTGCAACCACGCACTTCCGTGAGCGCAGCAGTGAGGTCATCAAGCAGGACAATGAGCGCTGGGATGTCGAGTTGACGCCGCAGTTGCTTGGCACCGTAGTCCTGGCACCTGATGCGCTGTCTATCACTGGGTTGTGGAGCTATATCCACTACCTGGCCGAGCAGGGGCTGAATAACAGTCAGTACTGGTTGTCGTTCTGGACCAAGGTGCTGCAGCCGCTGGTAACCGCAGCGCTGGTGTTGATGGCGATTTCCTTTATCTTCGGCCCGCTGCGCTCTGTGACTTTGGGGCAGCGGGTGTTTACCGGGGTGCTGGTGGGGTTCGTGTTCAAGATCAGTCAGGACTTGCTCGGCCCATCGAGCTTGGTGTTCGGCTTCTCGCCGCTGCTGGCGGTGTTGATTCCAGCCGGTATCTGCGCGCTGGCCGGCGTCTGGTTGCTGCGCCGCGCCGGTTGATTCAGGCGTAAAAAAGCCGGCGTGCACTTATTGGGCACGCCGGCTTTTTTGTATCTGGAGGTCTACTTCTTGTGGATGTTCTTCGGCAGCTGAATCACTTGGCTGTCCGAGTAGATGTCATGCCAGCTGCGCTTTTCTTTATCCCAAAGCACCCACAGAAACCCCAGGCCCAGCAGTAGCCAGGAGCCGATGGCAACCAGAAAACGCAGCAATGCCTGCCATAGGCTGATCGCCGTACCGTCGGGATTCTGAATGCGCAGGCCCCACACCTGCATGCCCAGTGTCTGGCCGTTATGCGTCCAGAACTTGGCGAAGAAGCCAAACAGGCTGAGAAACAGCACGGTCGAGAGCAGCGGGTCGCCATCCAAGGCACCAGCGTCGGACATCTGCTTTAGTTGCGCCTCGCCGTAGAAACCCATCAGGATCAGCTTGTAGACAAAGGTCACGACGATCAGCAGGGCGATACACAGCAGGAAGTCATAAAACATCGCGGCGAGGCGGCGGATTAGCCCCGCGGTGGGGAATTCACCCTGCGGGCGCAGCAGGTGTTTCGTCATGGTCGGCTCTTTAGTTATTCGGCTGGCGGAATGGCGGCAACAATAAGGCATCCGTGGGGGTGGTCGGCCATAAAAAATGATCGGTAATCATTTTTAACCTTGCCCAGCGACGGCTCCCAGGGATGGTCATCATGGATGACAAGGCACAAAAAACCCCTGATGTTGCCATCAGGGGTTCTTCAATGCGGCAGGATTATTCCTGGATTTGTACTTCGTCAGCCTGCATGCCTTTCTGGCCTTGCACAGCGATAAAGCTGACTTTCTGACCTTCTTTCAGGCTCTTGAAGCCGTTGCCTTGGATCGCGCGGAAGTGCACGAACAGATCCGGACCGCTTTCTGGCGTGATAAAGCCAAAACCTTTCTCGTCGTTAAACCACTTCACGGTACCGTTCTGACGATTCGACATGATGTATTTCCTTGAACCTTGAGTTGATGACAGCCGCTACTCGACATGAGGGGCTGAATACTGGTTGCAAGGTGGCAGGCGACGTCGAGCGGGATGTAGCGGATCTGGATGATCTACTGCACCAGGTCACGATTTTCGGCGACCCATGCAAACACAGTGGGGCAGACTTTACGCCAACTTCCCGGCAAATGCCAAGCCCGTGCAGGGCATGTAATTGCTGGGGTTCAGGTGTTTTCTGCGGCGCGTTGAGTGTGCCTTTATGGCGCGTTTGCGCGTGAGAAAGATGTCGCATCTGCATGCGCCCGGCTTTTTCGTAGGCAATAAAAAAGGCCTTGAATCTCAAGGCCTTTTTTCGAATCTATGGTGCCCCGGGGGAGACTCGAACTCCCACTTCTTTCGAAAACGGATTTTGAATCCGCCGCGTCTACCGGTTCCGCCACCGGGGCACAATGGCGGCGCAGTATAGGGATGGTGTTGGGGTTGGTCAATGCACTTGCTGCAAATCCTTGTATTTCAATGCTTTCGGGCCTCTTGAAGGCTTCCTGACGCTACCTCTCTGAGTGTGGAAGGCCCACGTCTGGCCGTTCACAGCTGAGTCACGCCCATGCACTTTGGTGACGCAGCGGTGTAGCAATGGTGACGCAGAGTTCAGCAGCAAAACGCTTCCTTCTTTCCGATTCCTCGGTCGCTCGGGTCAATTGTTCAGGACATGCGCGACAGGTCATCCACGACAGCCACTTGGTCGGCTTCCAGATGGTCGCAGGGGCGCGCTCAAGGGTTTTCCGGGTTCGCCTGCGGGGAAGCTATAGGACGCTTGGCCATTGGCCTGTAATGAGCGCGGAGGAGGCCAGGGCGGCAGCGCTGGATGCCTTGAGAGCAAGGCTTGGGGTTACTTCTAGGCAGGATGTTGCTCGGGTTGAGGTTGCGCCACTCCCAGCACCAGCGCTCGCACCTCCGGCTAAGCCAAAGACCAAGCCGGCACCGACACTGCAGGCGGTCTTCAACGTGTACCGCAACACTCGCAAGCTGAAGCCATCCACCGCTGACGACTATCAAAAGGTCTTCAACCGCTATGCCACTGACTGGCTTGAGCGAAGCTGGCTGGCCACAACCTCGGATGTCTTCGAGAAGCGATTCAACGAGGTCAGTGCTAAGTCCAAAGCGCAGGCCAATCAGCTTGCCCGTATCTTCTCTGCGGTCTGGTCGTTCGGGGCTGCTAAATACGGCATCACGGCCATCAACCCGACGCAGAGACTTAAGGCTATGGGTGGTCTTCACCACATCAAGCCAAGAGATGGCGTCATTCCTGACGCGCTGCAGCCAAGGTGGTGGAGGGCTGTTGAAGCATTGCCCGACAAGGAGGCTTCAGCGGCCTTCGTCTTCATTGCTCTGACCGGTTGCAGAAGAGGGGAGGCGCTGCGGCTGAAGACCACGGACATTGATTGGCAGGCAAAGACAGTCACCTTCCACGACACCAAGAACCGTAGCGACCACCGGTTACCGTTGTGCCGGCGGCTCTATGCGCTGCTGAAGGTTCACTGTGAGGGGCGTCAGGGCTTGGTCTTCCAGCTCACGACCCGTCGCTTGGAGTTGATGGTCGAGCATCTGGTCAATCAGCTGCAGTTCAAATGGTCGCCCCACGACTTGCGTCGGACGTTTGTCACCATTGCTCAGAGGACGCTCAAGGACTTGGCTACAGTCAAGCGGATGGTCAACCACAGCGTCGGTGGTGACGTGACCATGAAGCACTACCTGCGGTTGAGTGTGGAGGACTTGAGGGAGCCGATGCAGGCGGTGGAAAATGTATTCATGCAGTTGCTAGGGCGCGATTACAGGTAGGTGGGGTATGCAGGGTAAAAGTGTGGTCGTATCGGTCGTCATTGCGTGCATGTTGCTCATTCCAATGCTTTCCGTCGCTAACTGGTCTGCCGGTGAGAAGGCGCAGGCTATCGGTGAAACTGTTCTCGGTCAGGTCAGTAAGCCTATTGGAGCAGCGCTCACTACCCGAGATGTCGTCCAGGTATTGGGGGCGCATGGCTGTAATGCGTACCTACTGGATTTGGCGATTGAAGCCGTTCAACGACAGCGCTACGCCGAAGCATTAGAGTTAGACCATCGCCGAAAGTACTGCTTCCGATCTTCATGATGGGTGCTGCTGTGACTGTCCAGAATGTTTCTGGCGAAAAAATCTGAGCGCCCTTCTGTAATAAGGATTTGGTCGGCTTCCCCCGTACCGGGGGGGCTTTCATTTCGTCCCGACATCAAGCCCAGGCTTACCCTACCCATTGTCGACAGCCCAGCCTTGGCGTCCCTCTTTGCAGACCTTCGCTGCTGCCTGAGCCTAGGCATTGCCCCCTTCCAGCACCGCTCCGGGCGTTCTCTTTGGGTATACCTCGGCGACAACAGCAACAGCCCTTGAGTTTGTTGTCGTTTGACAGGGTATTGACCACTCATACGGCAACATACATAGTGACAACACCTTAACGACAACAAGGAGCTGTCACCCATGTTTGTCCGCGCATACCTCCGGGCATCCACCACTGAACAAGACGCCAGCCGCGCACGCTCTGCACTGGACGCCTTTGCACTGAGTCATGGCCTAGCCATTGCCAGCTACTACACTGAGAACGAGAGCGGCGCGTCTCTGCAGCGCCCTGAGCTGTTTCGCCTGCTGGCTGACGCAAAGCCGGGGGATGTTCTCTTGGTTGAGCAGGTCGACCGCTTGAGCCGTCTCACTGAGGGCGACTGGCAGCAACTCCGGGCGACCATCAAGGCGAAGGAGGTGCGGGTCGTAGCACTGGACTTGCCGACCTCTCACCAGTTCATGGCCACAGCCAACGCCACCACAGCCGACGCCTTCACCTCTCGGATGCTGGGGGCCATCAATGACATGCTGCTGGACATGCTCGCAGCGGTAGCCCGGAAGGACTACGAAGACCGACGCAGAAGGCAGGACGAAGGCATAGCCAAGGCCAAGGCTCAGGGGGCTTACAAGGGCCGAGGCATCGACAAAGACAAGCACGCCAGCATCCTAGCTCTGCTGAACAAAGGGACGGGCATCAGGGAGACGGCCAAGCTCTTGGGGGTCAGCACCAGCACTGTCCTGCGGGCGAGAGACAAGGCCACCGCCACAGCCTGACGCCTATCACCTACAACACAAAGACGAAGCCCCCGGAGGTCACCCAACGGGGGCTTGGCGTATCTGGGGGGGATGCTCAGGCTAGGAAGTCAGTCAGCCCCAGCGCCTCTAAGGCATCCTCCGGGCGATCTACTGTAGTGAACCACCAATCAGAGCAGGCAGCAGTCGCCACCACTTCCCCTGAGGCCTCCAAGGCCTGCGCCAGCGACCTAGTCACCAGCCACCACGCACCGGGGATATTCGGCACCCTGTCGGCTACTTCCGGCCAGTAATCCAACAGCGTCAGCGTCTGGTTAACAAAGACGTGCGGGCTGTTCTTGGTCGGTACTGCAACTTGCATCCGTTCTACTCCTTGTCTGTGGTCTTGAAACTTCCCCAGGCAGCCCCTGGAGAGGCGCATAGGATGCACAAGACCGAGCAGGATTTGCAGTCTACCCAGCACGATAGCTACACTTTAGACGCACGTTCAGAGCCAATTACAACCGCTTCCGAACACATCAGCCCAAGCGAAGACATCAAGCGTCTCGCGCTTTCCTCCCGTCGGTCTCATCCCCTGTTGTTTTCTACATTCCACTGTAGGAAAGGCCGCGCACACTGGCTGCGAAGCTATCACTGGAACTCAAGAGAGCGGCCATTAGCCGTCAGCGCGAAAGGTGAAGACGGCCGGCTCAGGGTGGCCCCAGTTACCGCCGTTACGGCCTCCGGGGGAGCCAATGATATTGCGGGAGATGTCCGCATTTTCCCGCCCCACGATGTGCTAACCGAGACACAATTAAATGAGCTGTTTCCGGCACAATTTCCACAAGAGCCTGCAGGCAATAGCAGGTAGTTAAATGTCGGGTTATCCGACTATTAATCCCTCCAAACCCAGGGGGTACTTCAACATGACCAAGGCTGCGAAGGTTTTCGGTAAACGCATGGACAACTTCTTCGCCAACGAGGGGACGCTTGAGTACATCAACGAACTGGAAAAATTAGTCCCTGGAATCCCAGTGATTAATACCAAGACCGGGAACGGGAAGTCTCCGATGGTAGGCACCTGGGGCCACCCGAAGCTGGCCGTCTTTTTCGCCCGTTGGCTGGACGTGAAGTTCGCTGTGTTCTGCGACATGGTCATCGACGACATCCTGAACAAGAAGGCCGAAGTCACCTTCACCTCTGAGGCTACAGCATCGAAGCTCGCCAAGACCCACCTCGACACTGCGCGTGAACTGGTCGCCACCCTGGAGGAGAACGCCTAAATCACGTAGGCCGCCCCCTATCTCTTGGGGGGCATGTCTTTACGGCTGATACCGAGACTCAAGCCTCTTGGAATTTGCTCAAGAGCTATGAGCGCAGTATTACTAGTAATAATTTTATTATTGAACAATATGGCGTAGGACGGAAACCATCTAAGAGTTTCCTTGTCAAACTCATATACCAACTGTTGAGCAGGAGTTCCTCTAGATTTCATTCTGTCTATTAGTTCTGCCGCTTTCATAGCTGCGCCTGAAAGCTCCTCATGGGCTTTAAAGTGCATAGACCTATCATTGCCACGAAGCAAGAATGAAACTTGGCAGCCCTTCTGATGTGTATGAATATCAAGAACAGGATTCATCCTGTCTGAGAGTTCCTCGCAAAGTTTTTTGATCCATGAATTTACAAGTCTGTAGGTGTCTTTACCGGCCTCAGATGCAAATGATTTGACAAACGGATTCCATACAAGAGCAACAAAAGCCAAGCCTACTATTATTAGCTCTTGTGCAGACTCAGCGGCATTATGAGAAAGCTCTACACGTTCCACTGCAATCGGGGCGCTTGATGTAACGCGACCTAGCCATTCTTCATCCACTTCCCTGGGGTCTGTCGCGACAACAATACAGCAGTCACTTGGAAAAGTAGGTAAGTTAGTGGGGAGCGAAATCTCCTCGTTTATTTCTAAGCCTAGCTCTTCAAAAGTTGAAGCATCCCCGCCAGCGTAATAACCCAATACAGCCACTACGAAGCATTCAGCTTCCTCGCTCTCAAAGTAAGCACTCTCAAGAACTTGGCCTGCCGGCTTGCCTGGGTCGTGATTGTTCAGAAGAATAAATGGAGATGTATTTATTTTTCTCACAAGCTCTATCGGGTCGACGGGGACTATTAACTCTCCCGTACTGTCTTTTTGAGCAGTCCACAATACAGCAGAAACGAAACTACCATACGCCTCATCACTACAGCGTTTGAACGCATCTTCTAGCCATGCTTGGGCGGCAGGTACTTTATCGATCAAACTAGACATGAAAGCTCCTTGGTCTCCATATCAGGAGTTATAACGCACTGACCACCTTCAACACCAACGCCACCCTGACCATGAGCAGCCGCGAAATGGCTGAGCTGACTGGTAAGCGCCACGACAGTGTGAAGCGCACCATCGAGACCCTTGTGGAGCGCGGTGTAATCGAATCTCCACAAATTGTGGAAATTAAAACTGCGACCAAAACCGGCACCGAGTACCGCATCGGCAAGCGCGACAGCTACGTCATCGTCGCCCAGCTAAGCCCTGAGTTCACCGCCAAGTTGGTTGACCGCTGGCAGGAACTGGAAGCCCAGGTAGCAGCCGCACCGAAGCTACCTCAGACCTTCGCTAAAGCCCTGCGTCTCGCCGCATGCTCTGCGTCGGCGAAGGCCACCTGCTATATCGGGATAATCAGCGGGTGTAGCCGGTCGACAGGAGGACTTCTCAACGTGTCTCTATAGCTTTCCGCTGGCAACCATTTGGTCGCAGACCGCCACGCGGTATTGGCCTCGTGTGTCAAGCGGGTATCTGTTACTAAGGTTCTTGCTAGCAAATTCAAATGCCCTAGTAATACGGCTTGCACTAGGGTTATCGTCTTTGTATAAATCTAAGATAGCTCTATACCGCCTCATTCTCTCTGCCTCGGAAACCATTATGTTATTCGTATCCAAACTACCGGTATAACAGGCCAGCGTCAGCGAGCCTAGAAGATTGTTCTTTCTGGCCACATAACCGCCGAACTCTACTTTTCTCTCAATCAAAGAGGCTGAAGCGATGGCTTTTATTTCACTTTCTGGCCGCCTGCATTCCTCAGCCTCTCTTTCAGTTACATTGTCACCAAACAATAACCGAGCGATACCGTTTTTCTTGTCGACCTCATAATAGCACTTGTTTTTATTGCCATATTCATAGTCGAAAACGGGAGCCTCATGCCACGTCAAAATTCCTTGGTCATTCAGATTTTCAGCCTCTTCCACAGCACTTTCATGCCAGCACACTCCTGAGCCGTATGGCCCACTCGCCTCACTCACTAGACGCCCCTTATCGTCTTTCGTCCATACACAATCTGTATCTAGACTACTAATGCGAGTAATTGCATACGGCTTGTCTAAAAATCTAACTTGATCTTTAGCACTCTCAGAAAGCGCAAAAGTTTGCGCCGAAATGAAAAAAACTAAAAAGGAAAATCTTGGTTTCATAAAATCAATCCGTACATGATGTATATTTATTAAACTCTGAAACTAATTTAGCGGATTACTCCGAGAGATGACGTTTTCTTCAGAAATTTCCAAGCCATGATTGGCATGCTGTTTGAACAACCCAAGGTATCGTAGGAGTTTGTTTTAGATACAAGCCTCAATGACACGCAGCCCGCTACTTCAGCTTCCGCAATACCCCCAGTACTAGCAGAAAGGCAAAGCGCTCAAAGCCCCGTCTTTCCTGCCTTTCAACACTCCCCGGCGACTCCTCCCGACACCCTGCAGGGCTAACCCTTGGCGGGGCGATGGCGTTCGCCTATCACACAGGAACACTACCCGATGAAGCATCAACTACCTGCGCCCCTGGTGCGCTTCCATGTCCATATGCGCCGCGACCATGCCACTCAGTTGGTCACCCTGGCCAACGCCTTGGCGGCACAGAAAGGTCGCGATACACGCCTGGGCGAAGCCCTGGAACTAGCCCTGGCTGCTGGCCTCAGCAATCCGCCTGCCGACCTCTTGGAGCTAGCCCAGGACGACAAGAGCGCGCCTCACTGGCTGCAGCTTGGCCCGGTCAATCGAATGGGCGGGAAGGCTCTCACCCCTGCTGAACTGAGCCGCTAAGGGGGGGGCGCATGGAGCAACTATCGAGCACACTTCCTGTTCTTGTCGAGGCCAAGACCGTTGCTGTTGTGCCTTGCGGTCTTGGTCTTCGCTTTTTCGTCGATATTGAGTCTGGAGAAATCCTGAATCCTACTGAGCAGATGCAGGCGAAGCTTCCGAAGCGCGACCTGCGCAGGTCTGCCTATGTTGGTATCACAACACCTTGGCCGGCCGCTGCCAGGGACGAAGATGAGCTGTGGAGAGCTGTTGAGTCATTCGACTGGTGGATGGGGCAGTCTATGGTCAACGCCCACAATATATTGCAGCTCTTGGATGTCGGCCTGAGCGACAAGGCTGTCAGGGTCTTCCACCATCTGGCCCGCGCTATATCAGGGCGTAATGTCTGGTTCGGGTCAGTGGCAGGATTGGTCGAGGCACTCGGCATCCCCCAGCGAACTGTCGAGCGAGCCTTGACCGAACTTGAGCAGTGGCGATTGATTGAGCGAAAGCACCAGGGGCGTCATTGGCCGTTGAAAGTCTGTCTTCATCCTTGGTATGCCTGGAGGGGTGACCTGCAACTCAGAGACCGGGTACTGCAGCAGTGGGTACTCAGAACCGCCAAAGCTGGCGGCTGATATTGGCTGTAGGCACCTTGTATCAAGGTGGTGGGAAAGCCCCCAGTAATATAAAAGACCACCAGCCCCACTACCTCCTGGAGGTCTCCGGGTGTTCGCCGTGGTGCTGTCGTTGTAGTTGCCCCTTTCAAAGGCAAGCCAAGCAAAGACCACCACCTGGGCCATCCCCAGGCGCAGCTCTAGGCGCGTCTCTCGGCCATCACATGGCATCCCCTTAAAACTTGGTCTTCCCCTGAAGGCCTTCGGCCTCGACTACCTGACCCGCATCACTGGAGGTCTTCACCTGAGTAACGTCAGGAGGTGGAGGCCTGCCCACGCATTTAACAAGGAGTACCTACCCATGAATGCTTACACGATCTACACCGACGGCGCATGCCACAACAATGGAAAGCCCAACGCCAGAGCAGGCTGGGGCGCAGTGCTGACCAATCCTCAAGGCGACACTCTGGAGATTGCCGGGCCAGTTCCTGAGGGGCAGCCACAGACCAACGGCAGGGCCGAGCTTATGGCAGTCGTCGAAGCCCTGGAGCGCTGCACCCAGGCTGCGCCTATCACTCTCAACACCGACAGCGCATACATCGCCAAGGCATTCCAAAGCTGGCTGGCGATCTGGAAGGCCAAGGGCTGGAGGAAAGCCGACAAGAAGCCCCCGGAGCATGTCGACCTATGGCAGCGGATTGACCAGTTGCTGCAAGGGAAGGAGGTCACCGCCTACTGGGTTAAGGCTCACAGCGGCATCCCTAGAAACGAGCAGGCCGACGCCTTGGCGACGCTTGGGGCAGGCGGAAATGTCGTCAAGAAGCGCTGCAATCTGCAGGTCTGATGCCGTTTGCTTTGGGTGGTCTTGAAGATGCCTGACGAGGCTGTCAGGATTGAGTCTTAACCGTGACTCAGTGGTGTAGCAGCGGCCTTGATGGCCTGAAAAGTGCGTTCTAGAGCGGTCTGGTAGTTGGTTGGAGTCATTTTGAATCCGCCGCGTCTACCGGTTCCGCCACCGGGGCACAATGGCGGCGCAGTATAGGGATGGTGTTGGGGTTGGTCAATCCACTTGCGTGGTCAGAATGCACTATTTCCGGTAAGCTTTGCCGCCCTGCTAGACGACCTCCTTCCTACCATGCGCGTTGCCGACTTCAATTTCGAGCTGCCAGACGCTCTGATTGCCCGCCATCCCCTTGCCGAACGTCGTGCCAGCCGTTTGCTGGTGCTTGATGGGCCGACGGGGGAGCTGGCTCATAAACAGTTCAGTGATTTGCTGGATTACCTGCGCCCTGGCGATCTGATGGTGTTCAACAACACCCGAGTGATTCCGGCGCGGCTGTTCGGCCAGAAGGCTTCGGGCGGCAAGCTGGAGATTCTGGTCGAGCGCGTGCTGGACGCTCATCGCGTGTTGGCTCATGTGCGTTCGAGCAAGTCGCCCAAACCGGGCTCGAGCATCCTGATTGACGGTGGTGGCGAGGCCGAGATGGTTGCGCGACACGATGCGCTGTTCGAGCTGCGCTTTGGCGAAGAAGTACTGCCGCTGCTGGAGCGGGTAGGGCATATGCCGCTGCCGCCCTATATTGATCGGCCGGATGAGCAGGCGGATCGCGAGCGCTATCAGACGGTGTATGCCGACCGTGCCGGCGCTGTCGCGGCGCCGACCGCCGGGCTGCATTTTGATCAGCAGCTGCTGGCTGCGATTGCCGAGAAGGGCGTTGAGCAAGCGTTCGTGACCCTGCACGTCGGTGCGGGTACCTTTCAGCCGGTGCGTGTTGAGCGCATCGAAGACCACCATATGCACAGCGAATGGCTGGAGGTCAGCCAGAATGTGGTCGATGCCGTTGCTGCCTGCCGCGCGCGTGGCGGTCGGGTGATTGCCGTCGGCACCACCAGCGTGCGTTCGCTGGAAAGCGCCGCGCGCGATGGCGTGCTCAAAGCCTTCAGTGGCGACACCGATATCTTTATCTACCCCGGCCGGCCGCTGCATGTGGTCGATGCGCTGGTGACCAATTTCCATTTGCCGGAATCGACCCTGCTGATGCTGGTGTCGGCGTTTGCCGGTTACCCGGAAACCATGGCGGCTTATCAGGCGGCGATTGCCGGCGAATATCGTTTTTTCAGTTACGGTGATGCCATGTTCATCACCCGCAATCCCGCGCCGCGCGGGCCAGAGGAACAGTTATGACGCGCACCTGCCGCATGTCTTTTGAATTGTTGGCAACCGAGGGCAAGGCGCGCCGTGGCCGGCTGACCTTCCCCCGTGGTGTGGTCGAGACCCCGGCGTTTATGCCGGTGGGTACCTACGGCACAGTCAAGGGCATGCTGCCGCGTGATATCGAGGCGATTGGCGCGCAGATCATCCTCGGCAACACCTTTCACCTGTGGTTGCGTCCCGGTACTGAGGTGATCAAGAAGCACGGCGACCTGCATGACTTTATGCAGTGGCAGGGGCCGATCCTTACCGACTCCGGCGGCTTCCAGGTGTTCAGCCTGGGCGCGATGCGCAAGATCAAGGAGGAGGGCGTGTACTTCGCCTCGCCGGTCGATGGCGCCAAGGTGTTTATGGGGCCGGAAGAGTCGATGCAGGTGCAGCGCGACCTAGGCTCGGACATCGTGATGATTTTCGACGAATGCACGCCGTATCCGGCCGAGTTTGATGTGGCCAAGCGCTCAATGGAGTTGTCGCTGCGCTGGGCGAAGCGCTCGAAAGAGGCCCATGGCGAAAGCACGGCAGCGCTGTTCGGTATCGTTCAGGGCGGCATGCATGAGGAGTTGCGCAAGGTCTCTCTGGATGGGCTGGAGCAAATCGGCTTTGACGGTTATGCCATTGGCGGCCTGTCAGTCGGCGAACCGAAAGACGAAATGATCAAGGTGCTCGATTACCTGCCCGCTCAGCTTCCGGCCGATAAGCCGCGCTACCTGATGGGCGTGGGCAAGCCGGAAGACTTGGTTGAAGGTGTGCGCCGTGGTGTGGACATGTTTGATTGCGTGATGCCGACGCGCAATGCGCGTAACGGCCACCTGTTTGTCGACACCGGCGTGCTGAAAATTCGCAATGCTTTCCATAAGCATGACAATTCGCCGCTGGACCCGACCTGCGACTGTTACACCTGCAAACATTTCTCCCGCGCCTATCTGCACCATCTGGATAAATGCGGCGAAATGCTCGGTAGCATGCTCAATACAATCCACAACTTACGGCACTATCAGGTGCTTATGGCTGGTTTGCGCGAGGCTATTCAACAGGGTACATTGGCCGCCTTTGTCGATGCCTTCTACGCCAAACGCGGGCTGCCAACGCCGCCACTGGATTGATCCCCAACTTTTAAAGACCCTTGCTACAGGAGTGTTACATGAGCTTTTTTATCCCCGCTGCTTTCGCTGAAGGCGCCGCACCGGCTGCCGGTCCTGCTGGTAGTGGCTTTGAATGGGTATTTCTGGTCGGCTTTCTGGTCATCTTCTATCTGATGATCTGGCGTCCACAGGCCAAGCGTGCCAAAGAGCACAAAGGTCTGATCAGCAGCCTGCAGAAAGGTGATGAAGTGGTAACCAGCGGCGGTATCGCTGGCAAGGTGTCGAAGGTTTCCGATGACTTCGTGGTAATCGAAGTATCCGACACCGTCGAGCTGAAGATTCAGAAAGTGGCGATTGCCGCTTCGCTGCCTAAAGGCACGCTGAAAGCGATCTAAGCAACACACCTTTACCATTCGACGGGGCGCTTAATGCGCCCCGCGTCATAACGGGCGGCGTCATGCTCAACAAATTTCCCCTCTGGAAGTACCTGCTGATTCTGGCCGTGCTGGCAATCGGCTTCTTTTATTCCGCGCCCAATCTGTACCCGGATGATCCGGCGATCCAGATCAGTGGCAACAGCTCCGCCATGCGCGTCGAGCAGGCCGACCTGGACCGCGCCAGCCGTGCGTTGGAAGCGGCCGGTATTAGCGTCAAAGCCGTCAGCCTGGCCAATCAGGGCCGTGCCGGTTTGCTGCGTTTGAACAGCGCTGAAGACCAGCTGCCAGCCAAAGAGCTGGTGCGCAAGGCCTTGAGTGATGAATTTGTGGTGGCCTTGAACCTGGCACAAACCACGCCGGACTGGCTGCGCAACTTGGGCGGCAGCCCAATGAAGCTTGGCCTGGACTTGTCCGGTGGTGTGCACTTCCTGATGGAAGTAGACATGGACAAGGCGCTGGATGCGCGCCGCAAGGTTTACGAGGGCGAGGTCAAGAGCCTGCTACGCAAAGAGCGCGTGCGTTATCGCAGCCTGCCTGAGCTTAATGGTGCCATCCAGTTGGGCTTTGCCGATGAGGCTGCGCTGGAGAAAGCCCAGCAGCTGATTCGCAAGGACTTCAACGATTTTGATATGACTACCGTGCAGCGCAGTGAGCTGCAGGTGCTGCGCCTGACCCTGACTCAGGCCAAGCTGGTTGAGATTCGCGAGTACTCGATCAAGCAGAACTTGACCACCGTGCGTAACCGGGTCAACGAGCTGGGTGTTGCCGAGCCGCTGGTTCAGCGTCAGGGTGCCAACCGCATCGTGGTTGAGCTGCCAGGTGTGCAGGACACGGCCGAAGCCAAGCGTATTCTCGGCAAGACCGCCAACCTGGAGTTCCGTCTGGCCGCCGAGCCGGACGCTGCCAAGGCTGCGACCGAAAGCTTCGAATTCCGCGAGGAAGGTCGTCCGCCAGCGCAGCTGGAGCGTGATCTGATCATCACCGGTGACCAGGTCACCGATGCTCAGGCCAGTTTCGATGAGAACGGCAGCCCGCAGGTCAATATCCGTCTGGATGGCCGCGGTGGTGACCTGATGAACCGCGCGACCCGCAATAACGTCGGGCGCAGCATGGCGGTGATCTTTATCGAGCAGAAGCCGGTAACCCGCTACGTGCGCCAGGTGGTTGATGGCGTCGAGAAGGAAGTCGAGCTGCAGACCTTCGTCGAAGAGAAGAAAATCATCAGCCTGGCCACCATTCAGTCGCCGCTGGGTAGCCAGTTCCGCATCACCGGTCTGGATGGTCAGGGCGAGTCGTCCGAGCTAGCCCTGCTGCTGCGTGCCGGTGGCTTGGCTGCGCCGATGTACTTCGCGGAAGAGCGCACAATTGGCCCGAGCCTGGGTGCTGACAACATTGCCAAGGGCGTTAGTGCCTCGCTGTGGGCGATGCTGTTCGTTTCGCTGTTTATCATCGCCATCTACCGCTTCTTCGGTGTACTGGCGACCATCGCTCTGGGTCTGAACATGGTGCTGTTGTTGGCGCTGATGTCGTTGCTCAGTGCCACGCTGACCCTGCCGGGTATCGCCGGTATCGTGCTGACCATGGGTATGGCGGTGGACGCCAACGTGCTGATCTTCTCGCGTATTCGTGAAGAGATCGCCAATGGCATGTCGATTCAGCGGGCCATCCATGAAGGTTTTGATCGGGCTTACTCGGCGATTGTCGACGCCAACCTGACCACTCTGCTGGTCGGCGGCATCCTGTTCGCCATGGGTACCGGGCCGGTCAAAGGCTTCGCGGTGACTCTGTCGCTGGGTATTCTCACCTCGATGTTTACCGCCATTCTGGTGACGCGTTGCATGGTCAACCTGACTTGCGGCGGGCGTGACTTCAAGAAGTTGTGGATTTAAGGGGCTGTGATGAATCGTACGATCAACTTCATGGGGGTACGCAATATTGCGTTCGCCTTCACCCTGCTGCTGACGTTGCTGGCACTGGTTAGCCTGTTTACCAAAGGGCTGAACCTGGGGTTGGATTTTACCGGTGGTACGCAAATCGAGCTGAGCTACGAGCAGCCGGCAGACCTCGGTAATATCCGTGAGCAGCTGGCTGGCGCTGGCTATGCCGATGCCGTGGTGCAGAGCTTTGGTGCCACCACCGATGTGGTGGTCCGCATGCAGGGCGATGACCCTGAGCTGGGTAATAAAGTAGCCGCAGCGTTGCGCCAAGCCGGAGAGCAGCTTGAGGTGAAAAAGGTCGAGTTCGTCGGCCCGCAGGTGGGTGAAGAGCTGCGCGATCAGGGTGGTCTTGGTCTGCTGCTGGCATTGGGCGGGGTGATGCTCTACCTGGCCTTCCGCTTCCAGTGGAAGTTCGGTTTAGGGGCGATTATCTCGCTGATCCATGACGTAATTGTCACTCTCGGCATTCTCTCGTTCTTCCAGATCACCTTTGATCTGACGGTGATGGCGGCGTTGCTGGCAATCATCGGTTACTCGCTGAATGACACCATTGTGGTATTCGACCGGGTGCGTGAGAACTTCCGCATGCTGCGCAAGGCAACATTGATCGAAAACATCAATATCTCCACCACGCAGACCCTGCTGCGCACCATGGCAACCTCAATCTCCACTTTGCTGGCAATTGCTGCGTTGCTGCTGTTCGCCGGCGACAATCTGTTTGGCTTCTCGGTAGCGCTGTTTATCGGTGTGAGTGCGGGTACCTACTCCTCGGTCTATATCGCTAA
Organism: Pseudomonas sp. 9AZ; assembly: GCF_902506525.1. Classification (NCBI taxonomy): domain Bacteria; kingdom Pseudomonadati; phylum Pseudomonadota; class Gammaproteobacteria; order Pseudomonadales; family Pseudomonadaceae; genus Pseudomonas; species Pseudomonas sp. 9AZ. Next base: position 760,492 of record NZ_LR733840.1, on the reverse strand, counting down.
CGTGGTGCTGGTGTGGCTCGATCTGACGGTCGATGACCTGATTCCGCCGGTGGTCGAAGAAGAGGTTGATGAGCGCCCCTGAATCTGTGCGTCCTATCGCAAATAGCTGAATGAGCCGGGCAGGTGTTGAACTTGCCCGGTTTTTTTATGCTCCAAGGCTGGGAGTTAGGCGCGTTAAGCGCTAAGCAGCGGTTTCAAGGAGGTATGTATGAATAAGTCGATGTTGGTGGGCGCGGTACTGGGGGCGGTGGGTGTGACGGCGGGTGGAGCAGTGGCTACTTACAGCCTCGTCAGTGCGCCTGAATATGCCGAAGTGCTGGCCGTTAAACCGGTCAAGGAAACCATCAAAACCCCGCGGGAAGTCTGCAAGGACGTGGCGGTCACTCGTCAGGCGCCGGTCAAGGACGAGCACCAGATAGCCGGTACGGCGATTGGTGCTGTGGTGGGTGGCCTGCTCGGTAACCAGGTGGGCGGCGGTAACGGCAAGAAACTGGCGACTGTTGCGGGTGCGGTGGGTGGTGGCTATGCCGGCAATAAGGCGCAGGAGCACTTGCAGAGCCGTGATACCTACACCACGACTGAAACCCGTTGCAGCACGGTAACAGACACCAGTGAGAAGTTGGTGGGTTACGACGTTAAGTACGAGTTGGATGGCAAAGTGAGTCAGGTGCGAATGGCCAGTGACCCGGGTCGTCAGATCCCGGTCAAAGATGGTCAGTTGGTGCTGGTTGATCAGTCCAACTGATCGAAGCATGTTTAGCAGGTACAAAAAAAGCGCCCCGCGGGGCGCTTTTTTATTGCGACTTAATCAGCGCTTCAAAGAAGCTGACAAGTGCGGCTGAATGGCTGTCAGGACAGCCTTGAAGCACTTGGTGTTGCCGGCAACGATCTGGCCTTTCTCCAAGAATTCGTGGCCGCCGCTGAAGTCGCTGATCAGACCGCCTGCTTCCTGAATCAGCAGTGCGCCGGCAGCCATATCCCACTCGGACAGGCCGAACTCCCAGAAGGCGTCGAAGCGACCAGCAGCCACGTAGGCCAGGTCCAGGCTGGCGGCACCCGCGCGGCGTACGCCAGCGGTTTGCCCAACCAAGCTGCGGAACATGCCGATGTAGTTTTCCAGGTTTTCCATCTGGCTGTCGCGGAACGGGAAACCGGTGCCGAGCAGGGCGCCTTCCAGGCTCTTGCGATTACCGACGCGCAGGCGGCGGCCGTTGAGGGCTGCGCCACGGCCACGGCTGGCGGTGAATTCCTCCTGGCGTACCGGGTCGATGATCACGGCGTGTTCAAGGCGACCGCGGTATTTACACGCAATGCTGACGGCGTAATGCGGAATGCCGCGGATAAAGTTGGTGGTGCCATCCAGCGGGTCGATAATCCACAGGTAGTCTGCGCCGTCGCCGCTGCCTTCGCTTAGGCCGCTTTCCTCGCCGAGGATGCCGTGGTTCGGGAATGCTTTGCGCAGGGCCTGAATGATCAGCTGCTCAGCGGAGCGATCAATTTCAGTGACATAGTCCTTGGCTTCTTTCTCGTCGACCGAGATGACGTCCAAGCGTTCGGTCGAGCGGAAGATCATTTCGCCGGCGCTACGGGCTGCGCGCAGCGCGATATTCAGCATGGGCTGCATGGATGTTCACCTGGGTCGTTAAAGAAAGCCGGCCATTCTAGCAGAAAAGCCCGGCGGTTGAAGTGCAACCTGCGTCTTGCGTGGCGTAAGGTAGGTGGCTTCTGTAAGATTTGCCCCTCAAAGCCTTGTCTGTGAGCGTTTGCGTTGCTGGAAAATATTCGCGTTGTGTTGGTCGGTACCAGTCACCCGGGCAATATCGGTGGGGCGGCACGGGCCATGAAAAACATGGGGTTGTCGCAGTTGGTACTGGTTGATCCGCGGGATTTTCCGAGCGAAGACGCGGTGGCCAGGGCCTCTGGCGCTACTGATATTCTCGATGCGGCGCAGGTGGTGGCCACGCTTGAGGAGGCGCTTGTCGGTTGTCGCCTGGTGCTGGGTACCAGTGCACGGGATCGGCATATTCCCTGGCCGATGCTGGAACCGCGAGAGTGTGGTGTGGCGGCGTGCGAGCAGGCCAAGCAAGGTGCGCAAGTTGCCTTGGTGTTTGGGCGCGAGTATGCCGGTCTGACTAATGAGGAGCTGCAGCGCTGTCACTATCATGTGCACATTCCCTCCGATCCGGCGTTCAGTTCGTTGAATCTGGCGGCGGCGGTGCAGGTGCTGGCGTACGAAGTGCGTATGGCCTGGCTGGCAACTGAGGGGCGGCCGGCCAAGCAGTCTGCAGTCGTCGATCCGGATGAAGAGCCGGTTGCTGCGGATGAGCTGGAATCGTTTTATCGTCACCTGGAGCAGGCGCTGGTTGAGATTAGGTTTCTTGATCCTGCCAAGCCGCGACATCTGATGAGTCGCCTGCGTCGCTTGTATGGGCGTAGCGCAGTGAGCAGGCTGGAAATGAATATCTTGCGCGGTATCTTGACGGAAACCATCAAGGCGGCGCGTGGCGAGCACCCTAAGCAGGAGAAGGCAGATGTTTGAGCGCATGCAAGAGGATATCCAAAGTGTATTTCATCGCGACCCGGCGGCGCGTAATGCCTTTGAGGTTGTCACTTGCTATCCGGGGTTGCATGCAGTCTGGTTGCATCGCGTAGCGCACGCGCTGTGGAGCGGTGGCTGGAAGTGGCTGGCGCGCGTGGTGTCGAACTTCGGTCGCTGGATGACTGGTATCGAAATTCATCCGGGCGCGAAGATCGGTCGGCGCTTCTTTATTGATCACGGCATGGGCATCGTTATCGGTGAGACCGCCGAAATCGGCAACGACGTCACCCTTTACCAGGGTGTGACCCTTGGTGGCACCAGCTGGAACAAAGGCAAGCGTCATCCGACGCTAGAAGATGGTGTGGTGGTTGGTGCTGGTGCCAAGGTGCTGGGGCCGTTCACGGTCGGCGCGGGCGCGAAGATTGGCTCCAATGCTGTGGTGACTAAAGAAGTCCCGGCGGGCGCTACGGCAGTCGGCATTCCTGGGCGGATCATCGTCAAAACCGACGATGAACAGGAGGCCAAGCGTCAGGCTATTGCCGAGAAGCTGGGTTTCGATGCCTACGGCGTAAGTCAGGACATGCCGGACCCGGTGGCGCGCGCCATTGGTCAGCTGCTTGATCACCTGCATGCGGTGGATGGGCGCCTGGAGGGCATGTGCGGCGCTCTCAAGTCTTTGGGCAGTGACTACTGCGCCAAGGATTTGCCGCAGCTGCGTGACGAGGACTTCGCTGGTGTGGTCAAAGACGCAGACAAGCCCGCGGCGTGATGGTGTGGTGAGGCGCATTTTGCTATGATACGCGCCCTCCATTCTGGCTAATCCCGACTAAAGCACTAGGTCTTATAGTTGACTTAAATGCTCGGGAATTGCATACTCGCGGCATATTGCGATCACGCGGTAATCCCTTATGCGACTCACCACCAAAGGCCGTTACGCTGTCACCGCCATGCTTGATCTGGCGTTGCACGCTCAGCGTGGGCCGGTGTCTTTGGCTGATATCTCCGAGCGGCAGGGTATTTCCCTTTCTTACCTGGAGCAGCTATTTGCCAAGCTGCGTCGTGGCAATCTGGTGTCCAGCGTGCGTGGACCTGGTGGCGGTTACCAGCTGTCGCGCGATATGCAGGGCATCCAGGTAGCTGAGGTGATCGATGCGGTCAACGAGTCGGTCGATGCCACGCGCTGTCAGGGGCAGGGCGATTGCCATGCCGGTGATACCTGTCTGACCCACCATTTGTGGTGTGACCTCAGTCAGCAGATACACGAATTTCTGAGTGGCATCAGTCTCGCTGACTTGGTGACCCGCCGTGAAGTGCAGGAAGTTGCCCAGCGCCAGGATCAGCGCCGCTGCAATGGCAGGACGCCGTACCTGGATAAGATCGAAACGTCCGCCGTCGATTGAGCGCAAAGCGCTGGCTAGCTCGCCTGATACCTGATTAGGAGAAAGTTATGAAATTGCCGATTTATCTCGATTATTCCGCCACTACGCCGGTTGATCCGCGTGTAGCGCAAAAAATGAGCGATTGCCTATTGGTCGACGGTAACTTCGGCAATCCGGCGTCGCGCTCCCACGTATTTGGCTGGAAGGCTGAAGAGGCCGTGGAGAATGCTCGCCGCCAAGTGGCTGAGCTGGTCAATGCCGACCCGCGTGAGATTGTCTGGACCTCTGGTGCCACCGAGTCCAACAACCTGGCGATCAAGGGCATTGCCGATTTCTACAAGAGTAAAGGTAAGCACCTGATTACCTCGAAAATCGAGCATAAAGCCGTGCTGGACACTATGCGCCAGCTTGAGCGTGAAGGCTTCGAGGTGACCTACATCGAGCCAGGTGAAGATGGTCTGATTACCCCGGCCATGATTGAGGCAGTGCTGCGTGAGGACACCATCCTGGTGTCGGTCATGCACGTGAATAACGAAATCGGCACCATCAACGACATCGCGGCGATTGGCGAGCTGACCCGTTCGCGCGGCGTGTTTCTGCATGTTGATGCGGCTCAGTCCACCGGCAAGGTGGCGATTGATCTGGAGTCGCTCAAGGTCGATCTGATGTCGTTCTCCGCGCACAAGACATATGGCCCGAAAGGCGTCGGTGCGCTGTTCGTGCGTCGCAAGCCACGTGTGCGTCTGGAAGCGCAGACCCATGGCGGCGGTCACGAGCGTGGTATGCGCTCCGGCACCCTGGCGACTCACCAGTGCGTCGGTATGGGTGAGGCGTTCCGTATTGCCAAAGAAGAAATGACCCAGGAAAACCAGCGCATCCAGGCCCTGCGTGATCGCTTCTTCAAACAGGTCGATGGTCTTGAAGAGCTGTACATCAATGGCAGCATGACCGCCCGCATACCGCACAATCTCAACCTCAGCTTCAACTATGTTGAGGGCGAGTCGCTGATCATGGCGCTCAAGGATCTGGCGGTGTCGTCCGGCTCGGCTTGCACCTCGGCTTCTCTGGAACCGTCCTACGTGTTGCGCGCCCTGGGCCGCAATGATGAGCTGGCGCACAGCTCTATTCGCTTTACCTTCGGCCGCTTCACCACTGATGAAGAAGTCGATTACGCCGCGCAGAAAGTGTGCGAGGCGGTGACCAAGCTGCGCGAATTGTCGCCGCTGTGGGATATGTACAAAGACGGTGTCGACATCTCCAAGATCGAGTGGGCGGCGCACTAAGTAGTCGCCGAGCAAGAGCGACTCTCTGATGAGGAAGGAATACCAGCATGGCTTACAGTGAAAAGGTCATTGACCACTACGAGAACCCGCGCAACGTCGGCAAGATGGACGCGGAAGACCCAGACGTCGGCACTGGCATGGTCGGCGCGCCGGCTTGCGGTGACGTGATGCGTCTGCAAATCAAGGTCAACGAGCAGGGCGTGATTGAAGACGCCAAGTTCAAGACCTACGGTTGCGGTTCGGCAATTGCCTCCAGCTCCCTCGCTACCGAGTGGATGAAGGGCAAGACCCTGGACGAAGCTGAAACTATCAAGAACACCCAGCTGGCCGAGGAATTGGCTCTGCCACCGGTGAAAATCCACTGCTCGGTACTCGCCGAAGACGCCATCAAGGCTGCTGTGCGCGATTACAAGCAGAAGAAAGGCTTGCTCTAAGGAGGTTTGTCGATGGCTATCAGCATGACCGAAGCAGCCGCTCAGCACGTGCGTCGTTCTCTTGAGGGGCGCGGCAAGGGCGAAGGTATTCGCCTGGGTGTGCGCACCACAGGCTGTTCCGGCTTGGCCTATGTGCTGGAGTTTGTCGATGAGGCCGCCAGCGAAGATCAGGTGTTCGAGAACCATGGCGTCAAGGTGATCATCGATCCCAAGAGCCTGGTTTACCTCGACGGTACTGAGCTTGATTTCGTCAAAGAGGGGTTGAACGAAGGTTTCAAGTTCAACAACCCAAACGTGCGCGGCGAATGTGGCTGCGGCGAAAGCTTCAACATCTGAGGCGCGTGTGGGCAGTCCTTGTCACTTTGCTTTATTCGACCTGCAGCCAGGTTTTCGGCTGGATCAGGAGCTGCTTGCCGCGCGTTACCGTGAGATGGCGCGGCAGATTCATCCGGATCGTTTTGCTGATGCTTCCGAGCGTGAGCAGCGCTTAGCCCTCGAGCAATCTGCCAGTCTCAACGAGGCTTACAGCACGCTCAAGAGTGCGCCGCAGCGCGCTCGTTATTTGCTGGCACTGCGCGGGCCCGAGCTGCCGCTGGAAGTTACGGTGCAGGATCCGGATTTTCTGCTGCAGCAAATGCAGCTGCGCGAAGAGCTGGAAGATCTGCACGACAGTGCCGACCTGGCCGGGGTGGCGCAGTTCAAGCGGCGTCTGAAAGTGGCTCAGGACGAGCTCAACGAAAGTTTTGCCGTTTGTTGGGATGATGCTTCGCGTCGCGAAGAGGCCGAGCGCCTGATGCGTCGCATGCAGTTTCTCGACAAGCTTTCTCACGAGGTCCGCCAGCTGGAAGAGCGCCTCGACGATTAACGCTGGCGCGCCTATTGCGGCGCGCCTGATATCTAAGCACTGATTAATCATGGCCTTACTGCAGATCGCTGAGCCCGGACAAAGCCCCCAGCCACACCAGCGTCGTCTGGCCGTGGGGATTGATCTGGGTACCACCAATTCGCTGGTCGCCGCCGTGCGTAGCGGCCTTTCCGAGCCGCTGGCCGATGCCGCTGGGCAGGTCATTCTGCCGTCTGCAGTGCGTTATCACGCTGATCGGGTCGAGGTAGGCGAGGTCGCCAAGGCGGCCGCATCGGCTGATCCGCTGAATACTGTGCTGTCGGTCAAGCGCCTCATGGGGCGCGGTTTGGCTGACGTCAAGCAGCTCGGTGAGCAGCTGCCATACCGCTTTGTCGGTGGCGAATCGCATATGCCGTTTATCGAGACCGTGCAGGGGCCGAAAAGCCCGGTTGAAGTCTCGGCGGATATTCTCAAGGTGCTGCGTCAGCGTGCCGAAGCCACCCTCGGCGGTGAGCTGGTGGGTGCGGTCATCACCGTGCCAGCCTATTTCGATGACTCCCAGCGCCAGGCCACCAAAGATGCTGCGCGTCTGGCCGGGCTGAATGTGCTGCGCCTGCTCAACGAGCCGACTGCAGCAGCAGTCGCCTATGGCCTGGATCAGCATGCCGAGGGTGTGGTCGCCATCTATGATCTTGGCGGCGGCACCTTTGATATTTCCGTATTGCGCCTGACCGGTGGTGTGTTTGAAGTGCTCGCTACCGGCGGTGATAGTGCGCTGGGCGGCGATGACTTCGATCACGCAATCGCTGGCTGGGTGGTTGAGCAGGCGGGTATTTCCTCTGACCTTGATCCCGCGCAGCAGCGCTTGTTGCTGGAAGCTGCTTGTGCCGCCAAAGAAGCCTTGACCGACAGTCCTTCGGCAAGCCTCAGTTATGCCGGCTGGGCAGGGCAGTTGAGTCGTGAGCAGTTCGATGCGCTGATCGAGCCCATGCTCGCACGCAGCCTCAAGGCTTGCCGTCGCGCGGTGCGTGATGCCGGCATTGAGTTGGATGAGGTTGAAGCCGTGGTTATGGTTGGCGGCTCCACCCGAGTGCCGCGCGTGCGTCAGGCCGTCGCCGAGTTGTTCGCCCGTGAGCCGCTGACCGACATCGATCCTGATCAGGTGGTGGCCATTGGTGCCGCTATCCAGGCTGATGCTCTGGCAGGCAACAAGCGCGGCGATGGCGAAGAGTTGCTGTTGCTGGATGTGATTCCGCTGTCGCTCGGCCTTGAAACCATGGGCGGGTTGATGGAAAAGGTGATTCCGCGCAATACCACCATTCCCGTGGCGCGCGCCCAGGACTTCACTACCTATAAAGATGGTCAGACGGCCATGATGGTACATGTGCTGCAGGGTGAGCGTGAGTTGATCAGCGATTGCCGTTCCTTAGCACGCTTCGAATTGCGCGGTATTCCGCCGATGGTCGCCGGTGCGGCGAAGATTCGCGTGACCTTCCAGGTTGACGCCGATGGCCTGCTCAGCGTTGCTGCGCGTGAGCTGGCTTCGGGCGTTGAGGCGAGTATCCAGGTCAAGCCATCTTATGGGCTGACCGATGGCGAAATTGCCCGCATGCTGCAGGATTCCTTCAAAAATGCCGGCGACGACAAAGTTGCCCGCGTACTGCGTGAGCAGCAGGTCGACGCCCAGCGTCTGCTGGAAGCGGTCGAGGCGGCGTTGCTGGCCGATGGTGAGCGTCTGCTGGAGGTCGATGAGCGTATGGCCATCGATGCGCAGATCGAGCAATTGCGCGATTTGATGGCCGGCACGGATGGCTTGGCGATTGAGCAGCAAACCAAACGATTGACCCAGGTGACCGATGCTTTTGCTGCGCGTCGCCTGGATGCCACGGTCAAGGCTGCGCTGGCCGGCCGTAGTCTTGATGAGATTGAGGAATAAGCATGCCGCAGATCATTTTTCTGCCCCACGCGGTGCTGTGTCCGGAAGGGCTGGTGGTCGAGGTTGCGCCAGGTACGTCTGTGCTCGAAGTGGCGCATGAACACCATATCGAAATTGAAAGCGCCTGTGGCGGTGTCTGCGCCTGCACCACTTGCCACTGCATTATTCGTGAAGGCTTTGACTCGCTGGCCGAGGCCGATGAGCTGGAAGAAGACATGCTCGACAAGGCGTGGGGGCTGGAGGCGCAGTCGCGGCTGTCCTGCCAGGCTATTGTCGGTGATGAAGACCTGACCGTGGAAATCCCCAAGTACTCGCTCAACCACGCTGCCGAAGCGCCGCACTGATTCAAGGAGTTGTTATGAGTCTGAAGTGGGTTGATGTTCTGGAAATCGCCATTCAGCTGGCGGAGTCCAAGCCTGAGGTAGACCCTCGCTACGTGAACTTTGTGGATCTGCATAAATGGATTCTGGCGTTGCCGGAGTTCAGTGACGACCCACAGCGCGGCGGTGAGAAGGTGCTTGAAGCCGTTCAGGCGGCCTGGATCGACGAGGCGGATTAACTGGCCTTTTGGCCTGGCCTACGCATTTAACCGGAACCCGCGTATAATTCGCGGGTTTAATTTTTCGCTTTAATCATTGTTTCTGGAGTTTCACATGGCTGTTCAACGCACTTTCTCCATCATCAAGCCGGATGCCGTTGCTAAAAACGTTGTTGGCGAGATCACCACTCGTTTCGAAAAAGCCGGCCTGCGCGTCGTTGCTTCGAAAATGGTTCAACTGTCCGAGCGCGAAGCGGCTGGCTTCTATGCTGAGCACAGCGAGCGCGGCTTCTTCAAAGACCTGGTTGCTTTCATGACCTCCGGTCCAGTTATCGTTCAGGTTCTGGAAGGCGAAAACGCTGTTCTGGCTAACCGCGAACTGATGGGCGCCACCAACCCTAAAGAAGCAGCTGCCGGCACCATCCGTGCTGATTTCGCTGTTTCCATCGACGAAAACGCTGTTCACGGTTCCGACTCGGAAGCCTCCGCTGCCCGCGAAATCGCTTACTTCTTCGCTGCCACCGAAGTTTGCGCACGTATTCGCTAAGCGAATCGGGTGAGGGTGAAGCCATGACTGAAGCTACCGGTAAAATCAATCTGCTGGGTCTGACCCAGGCAGAGATGGAACAATTCTTCGAAAGCATCGGGGAAAAGCGTTTCCGTGCCGGGCAGATGATGAAATGGATTCACCACTTTGGTATCGATGATTTCGATGCCATGAGTAACGTCAGCAAGGTCTTGCGCGAAAAGCTCAAGGCCTGTGCTGAGATCCGCGGCCCGGAAGTGGTCAGCGAAGATATTTCCACTGATGGCACGCGCAAGTGGGTAGTGCGGGTGGCGTCAGGCAGTTGTGTAGAAACCGTTTACATCCCCCAGGGCGCGCGTGGCACCTTGTGTGTGTCGTCGCAGGCCGGCTGTGCGCTGGATTGCAGTTTCTGCTCAACCGGTAAACAAGGTTTCAACAGTGATCTGAGTGCCGCCGAAGTGATCGGTCAGGTGTGGATTGCCAACAAGTCGTTCGGCAGCGTGCCGGCGAAGATCGACCGTGCCATCACCAACGTAGTGATGATGGGTATGGGCGAGCCGCTACTGAACTTCGACAACGTCGTCGCCGCCATGAAAATCATGATGGACGACCTCGGCTATGGCATCTCCAAACGCAAGGTGACGCTGTCCACCTCGGGCGTGGTGCCGATGATCGACAAGCTCGGCGAAGTGATTGATGTGTCACTGGCGCTGTCACTGCATGCGCCGAACGATGCGCTGCGCAACCAGTTGGTGCCGATCAACAAGAAGTACCCGCTGGAAATGCTGCTGGCGGCGTGCAAGCGTTATGTCTCGCGTCTCGGCGAGAAACGCGTGCTTACAATCGAATACACCCTGCTCAAGGATGTAAACGATAAGACCGAGCACGCTGAGGAAATGATCGCACTTCTCAAAGATGTGCCTTGCAAGATCAACCTGATTCCGTTTAATCCCTTCCCCCACTCCGGGTACGAGCGGCCTAGCAACAATGCGATTCGCCGTTTCCAGGACCTGCTGCATAAAGCCGGGCACAATGTCACCGTGCGTACCACGCGAGGCGAGGACATTGATGCGGCCTGTGGTCAGTTGGTCGGCCAGGTCATGGATCGTACCCGCCGTAGTGAGCGCTATATTGCTGTGCGTGAATTGAGTAGCGAGGCCGAAACGCCGAGTTCCGCCGCCAATCGAACCTGAGGGGAGGATACCCATGACCTTGCGTCCCGCGTTATTGCTGTTGGCCGCCAGTCTGTTAGTCGGTTGCGTTACAACCGGTAATGTCGATCCGATGAAAACGTCCAAAGGACGTGATGAAGCCCGAGATGCTTACGTGCAGCTTGGTATTGGTTATCTACAGCAAGGCGAGACCGAACGCGCCAAGATTCCGTTGAAGAAAGCGTTAGAGCTCGACTCATCGAATGCGGATGCACATGCTGCACTGGCGTTGGTGTTCCAGATTGAAATGGAGCCCAAGCTGGCTGACGATCACTACCGCAAGGCGCTCTCGCAAAACAGTGACGATGCTCGCTTGTTGAATAACTACGGTAGTTTTCTGTTTGAGCAGCAGCGTTACCAGGAAGCCTTCGAGCGCTATTCCCAAGCTGCTCAGGACACGCTTTATCCGGAGCGGTCACGGGTGTTTGAAAACCTTGGGCTGACCTCCTTGCAGCTCAAGCAGCGTGAGCAGGCCAAGGCCTATTTCGAGCGTTCGCTACGGTTGAATAGCCGCCGTCCCCGCGCGTTGATGGAAATGGCGCAGTTGTCCTTTGAGGACAAACAATATGTTCCCGCGCGGGGCTATTACGATAGCTACATGGCGCTTGCTCAGCCAGATGCGCGCAGCCTGTTGCTGGGCGTCCGGCTGGCGAAGATTTTCGAAGAGCGCGACAACGCGGCGAGCCTCGGTTTGCAGTTGAAACGACTTTATCCGGGCACGCCGGAATATCAGCAATACCTGTCGGAGCAATGATGAAAGCGGCGCATCCAGAAGTGCTAGCAGTTCCCCGTATCAACCCGGGTGAGACTTTGCGCAAGGCTCGTGAGGGGCGTGGTTGGACTATTGCCGAAGTTGCAGCGCAGCTTAATTTGACCCCTCAGCGTTTGAGCCAGGTCGAGCAAGGTGCCTTCGATAAGCTCCCTGGGCATACCTTTGCGCGTGGTTATGTCAGGGCCTACGCCAAGTTGCTGGACATCGATCAGAATCGTCTGGTGCTGGAGTTTGACCAATTCACTGGCAGCGATGCGGCGGGTAGCAGTGTTCACAGCTTGGGCCGTATCGAGGAGCCCGTGAGCTACTCGCAACGTATCTTGCGGATGGTCAGCTTTGTCCTCTTGCTGGCGCTAGCCGGTTTGAGCTTCTTCTGGTGGCAGGAGCAAGCCGAGCGGCGGGCCGAAGATCTGGCTTCAACCAGCCTTGAGCATGTTGAAGTAGACGGCGCCGACGGCACCACACAGATCCATCCGTTGGATGAACCGGAAGATCAAGCGGTAGAGGCCGCCCAGCTGGATGCAGGCGTGACGTTACCGCCACTTCCTGAGGGTGCTGCAGAGCTGTCCAGTACAAGCGGAGCCGAAGCTGCTGCCGTGGTTGCCCCTCAAGTTGAGCCGCCACAAACCCTTACCGATATAGCAGGTGCTCCTGCAGTGCCTGCTGCGTCTGCTGAGGTGTCGCCGGTAGTTGCTGACGCCCTGCCCGAAGTATCTTCTGTTGCTGCACCTGCACCTGCACCTGCACCTGTGCAGGCAGCAGCCGGTGAGGCGGTGGTTAGTCTGACCTTTATTGCTGATTGCTGGACGCAGCTGACAGATGCTAATGGCAAGGTGCTTTTCAGCGCCCTCAAGCGTAAAGGCGATAGCTTAGAATTGGCCGGTAAGGCACCACTGGAGCTGCGTCTGGGCTTCGCGCGAGGTGCTCAGGTGAGCCTGAATGGCAGTCCAGTTGATGTGGCCCCGTTTATCTCCGGTGAAACCGCGCGTCTGAAGTTGGGTGGGCAGTAACATGCATTGTGAATCACCGATCAAGCGGCGTGTTTCACGTAAAATCTGGGTTGGCTCTGTGCCGGTGGGTGGTGATGCGCCCATCGCCGTGCAGAGCATGACCAACAGCGACACCAATGATGTAGCAGCCACCGTGGCGCAGATTCGTCGCCTCGAAGATGCAGGCGCGGATATCGTGCGTGTCTCGGTGCCGGATATGGATGCAGCCGAAGCTTTCGGCAAGATTAAACAGCAGGTGCGTGTGCCGCTGGTGGCCGATATTCACTTCGACTATCAGATTGCCTTGCGCGTAGCCGAGCTTGGCGTCGATTGCCTGCGTATCAACCCAGGTAATATTGGCCGTGAAGACCGTGTGCGCGCAGTAGTCGAGGCGGCGCGCGATAAAGGTATTCCGATTCGCATCGGAGTCAATGCCGGGTCCTTGGAAAAGGACCTGCAAAAGAAATATGGCGAACCCACACCCGCGGCATTGGTTGAGTCGGCCCTGCGTCATGTTGAGCATTTGGATCGTCTGAATTTTCCCGACTTCAAGGTCAGCGTAAAGGCCTCTGACGTGTTTATGGCCGTCGAAGCCTATCGCCTGTTGGCCAAGCAGATTGAACAACCGTTGCACCTGGGTATCACTGAAGCGGGTGGTCTACGTTCGGGTACCGTGAAATCGGCGGTCGGACTGGGCATGCTGCTGGCTGAGGGCATCGGCGATACCATTCGTATCTCTCTGGCCGCCGATCCGGTGGAAGAGATCAAGGTCGGCTACGACATCCTCAAATCCCTGCGTCTGCGTTCCCGTGGCATCAACTTCATCGCCTGCCCAAGCTGCTCACGGCAGAACTTCGACGTGGTGAAAACCATGAACGAGCTGGAGCAGCGCGTTGAAGACCTTTTGGTACCGCTGGATGTTGCGGTCATCGGCTGTGTCGTCAACGGCCCAGGCGAAGCCAAGGAAGCCCATATTGGCCTGACCGGTGGTTCGCCCAACCTGATCTATATCGATGGCAAACCGGCGCACAAGCTGGGTAATGACAACCTGGTTGATGAGCTGGAAAAGCTGATCCGCCAGAAAGCAGCCGATAAGGTTGCTGCTGACGCCGCGGTCATCGTGCGCAGCTAAGACTGCTAAGGAATTGAAGTGAGCAAGCCCCTGCAAGCCATTCGTGGCATGAACGATATCCTGCCCGAGCAGACTCCGCTTTGGCGTTATTTTGAAGGTACCGTCGCCAGTCTGTTGGACGGTTACGGCTATCGGCAAATTCGTATGCCGATCGTTGAGTTCACCGAGCTGTTCAAACGTTCTATTGGTGAAGTCACCGATATCGTTGAAAAAGAGATGTACACCTTCGACGACCGCAACGGTGATTCCCTGACGCTGCGTCCGGAAGGTACTGCTGCCTGTGTCCGCGCGGTGCTTGAGCATGGCCTGTCCGGCGGTGGCCAGACCCAGAAACTCTGGTACATCGGCCCGATGTTTCGCCACGAACGTCCGCAGAAAGGCCGTTACCGCCAGTTTCACCAGATTGGTGTAGAGGTCTTCAACATCGACGGCCCGGATATCGACGCCGAGTTGATCGTGCTGACTTGGCGCCTGTGGGGCCTGCTGGGTATTCGCGATGCGGTGAAGCTCGAGCTCAACAGCCTGGGCACCAGTGCCGCGCGTGCCGTTTACCGTGATGCATTGGTCGAGTTCCTGACGGCTCATGCCGATCAGCTGGACGAAGACAGCCGTCGCCGTATGCACACCAATCCGCTGCGCGTGCTCGACAGCAAGGCTCCGGAAACGCAGGCGCTGTTGGTCAATGCGCCGAAGCTGGCGGATTACCTGGACGAAGAGTCGCGCGTGCATTTCGAGGGGCTTAAAGCCCGTCTGGATGCGGCAGGTGTGCCTTACGTGATCAATCCCAAGCTGGTGCGTGGGCTGGATTACTACAGCAAGACCGTGTTCGAGTGGGTGACTGATCAGCTCGGTTCCCAGGGCACAGTGTGCGCGGGTGGCCGTTACGATGGCCTGGTTGAGCAGATGGGTGGCAAACCGACGCCAGGCGTGGGTTTTGCCATGGGTATCGAACGTTTGGTGCTGTTGCTCGAAACTCTAGGTAAAGTACCGGCTGAAATCGCCCGTACGGTCGACGTTTACCTGTGTGCCTTTGGCGAGCCTGCTGAACTGGCTGCGCTGGCCTTGAGCGAGCGACTGCGTGACCAGCTGCCAAACCTGCGTCTGCAGGTGAATGCCGGGGCGGGTAGCTTCAAGAGTCAGTTCAAGAAAGCCGACAAGAGTGGCGCCTTGTACGCCTTGATCTTGGGTGAAGACGAATTGGCCCAGCAAGTGGTAGGTTGCAAACCGCTGCGCGGTCAGGGCGAGCAACAAAGTATTGCGTGGTCGGCATTGGCCGACCATTTGGCGACCAGCGCCGATCAGGCCTGAGCGCCTGTTGAGTGATTTAGCGAATAGGAGTGTTGGGGTGGTTTCGCGTACTGATGATGAAGAACTGGCGGTAATCAAGGACTGGTGGCAGCGCAATGGCATGCCATTGCTGACCGGTGTTGCGCTGGCCTTGGTGGTGGTGTTCGGCTGGCAGGGCTGGCAGAAATACCAGGCTAATCAGTCCCAGGGCGCCTCGCTGGTGTATCAGCAGTTGCTTGAAGCTGCGCTGGACCCGAGCGGCAAGCCCGATGCGAGCAAAGTTGCAGAACTGGCCAACACGCTGAAAAAAGATTTTGCCGGTACCCATTACGCGCAGTACGGCAGACTATTTGTGGCCAAGGTTGCAGTTGAGGCCGGCAAACTGGACGACGCTGCTAGCGAGTTGCAGGCCATTGTCGACAAACCGGCCGATGAAAGTCTGGCTGAGCTGGCCCGTCAGCGCCTGGCGCGCGTACTGGCTGCGCAGGACAAAGTTGAAGATGCCCTGAAGCTACTGGATGCCAAGGTTGCGCCGGCCTTTGTCGCCAGCCGTGAAGAACTCAAAGGTGACCTGCTGGTGCAACTCGGCCGTGCCGATGACGCGCATGCCGCTTACGAAAAAGCCAAGGCTGCGCTCTCTGAAGACGCCGCTGTCGGTGGTCTGCAAATGAAGCTGGATGATCTGGCAAAAGGGGATGCGTGACGTGATGCGCTGGAAGAATGCCGCACTGCTGGCCCTGGCCGTTCTGGCCGTAGGTTGCAGCAGCAATAGCAAGAAGGAACTGCCACCGGCCGATCTGCCCAAGTTTGAGGAAGAGGTTAGCCTGCAGAAAGAATGGAGTCGTTCGATTGGCGACGGCCAGGGCGAGTCCTTCAACATGCTGGTACCGGCGATTGATGGTGAGCAGATTTATGCCGCCGATGTCGAAGGCCTGGTTGTGGCCATGGACCGCATGACCGGCAAGGTCATCTGGAAAGCCGACCTGGAGCTCCCGGTGTCCGGCGCCGTCGGTGCAGGCTATGGCCTGGTTGTGGTTGGTACGCTCAAAGGCGAGATCATCGCCCTCGACACTGCCAGTGGTGAAGAGAAATGGCGCGCCCGCGTGACCAGTGAAGTGCTGGCTCCGCCTGCGCTGAACGGCGACGTGGTGCTGGTACAGACTCAGGATGACCGTCTGATCGCCCTGGACATGAACACCGGTGAGCAGCGTTGGATCTTTGAAAACACCCCGGCAGTACTGACCCTGCGCGGCACTGGTAGCCCGGTGCTGACCAACCGCCTGGCGATCGCCGGCCTGTCCACCGGCAAGGTGATTGCGCTGGATGCTCAGCGTGGTATTCCAGTCTGGGAACAACGTGTGGCTGTGCCGCAGGGCCGTTCCGAACTGGATCGCGTAGTCGATATCGACGGTGGTCTGCTGCTCTCGGCTGGCACCCTTTACGCCGTCAGCTACCAGGGGCGTGTTGCGGCGCTGGATCTGGAAAGCGGTCGTATCCTCTGGCAGCGCGAAGCGTCCAGTTCGGTTGGTGTTGCTCAGGGTTACGGCAGTGTTTACGTAAGCCTGGCCAGCGGTACCGTTGAAGGTATCGACGAGCGTTCGGCTTCGGCCTTGTGGAGTAACGATGCCCTGGCTCGCCGCCAGTTGTCGGCTCCGGAAGTGTTCTCCAGCTATATCGCGTTCGGTGACCTGGAAGGTTATCTGCACCTGGTCAGCCAGGTGGACGGTCGTTTTGTCGGCCGTACGCGTATCGACAGCGACGGCCTGCGTGCCCGTCCGCTGGTCGTGGGTGATTGGCTGTATGCCTACGGCAACGGCGGCAATCTGGTGGCTCTGACCATCAAGTGATCGCTCGCTGACGCGTTGGCTATGCTGCACAGCACCTAGGGTTGTGCAGCATAGCCAGCGTAATGAATTCCGGCCGCTGCCCCTGCAGCGGCTTTTGTATTTTCTGAAATAACGAAGTGGAGAGCCTAATGGTTCCCGTAATTGCCCTGGTGGGCCGCCCGAACGTCGGCAAGTCCACCCTGTTTAACCGCTTGACCAAGTCCCGTGACGCGATTGTCGGCGACCTGTCTGGTCTGACCCGTGATCGCCAGTACGGCGAGGCCAAGTGGCAGGGGCGAACCTATATCGTCATCGACACTGGTGGTATTTCCGGTGACGAGGAAGGCATTGACGCGAAGATGGCCGAGCAGTCGCTGCAAGCCATCGAAGAAGCGGATGCCGTGCTGTTTCTGGTGGATGCCCGCGCCGGGTTGTCCGCTTCCGATCAGATGATTGGTGAGCACCTGCGTCGCCGTAACAAGCGCAGCTTCCTGGTCATCAACAAGGTCGACAATATCGACGCCGACTTGGCCCGCGCTGAGTTCTCCAGCATGGGCATGGGCGAGTCCCTGGCGATTGCCGGTGCTCACGGTCGCGGTATCACTCAGATGCTCGAAGCCGTGCTGGGCTCCTTCCCCAAGGATGCCACCGAGCCGGAAGAGGGCGAGGAAGAAGAGATCGTTCTCGAAGGTCAGGAAGCCAAGCGTATTCCCGGCCCGAGCGAGAAGGACGGCATCAAGCTGGCCATCATCGGCCGGCCGAACGTCGGCAAGTCGACTCTGGTTAATCGCATGCTCGGTGAAGAGCGGGTTATCGTTTATGACCAGGCCGGTACTACCCGCGACAGCATCTACATCCCGTTCGAGCGCGATGACGAGAAGTACACCCTGATCGATACCGCCGGCGTGCGTCGCCGCGGCAAGATCTTCGAGGCGGTGGAAAAGTTCTCGGTGGTCAAGACCCTGCAGGCGATCCAGGATTCCAACGTCGTGGTATTCGTCATGGATGCCCGCGAAGGTGTGGTCGATCACGACCTCAACCTGCTTGGCTTCGTGCTGGAAAGCGGCCGCGCCCTGGTAATTGCCCTGAACAAATGGGACGGCATGGAGCCGAGCGAGCGCGATTACGTGAAAGTCGAGCTGCAACGCCGGCTGTTCTTCGTCGACTTTGCCGATATTCACTTTATCTCGGCGCTGCACGGCACTGGCGTGGGCAACCTGTACAAGTCGGTGCAGGCCTCGTTCAAGTCGGCAATCACCCGCTGGCCGACCAACCGTCTGACCACGATTCTTGAAGACGCCGTCAGCGATCATGCGCCGCCCATGGTCAACAATCGCCGCATCAAGTTGCGCTATGCCCACCTCGGTGGTGCCAACCCGCCGCTGATCGTGATCCACGGCAACCAGGTCGAGGCGGTACCCAAGTCCTATATCCGCTACCTGGAAAACACCTACCGCCGCGTGCTTAAGCTGGTCGGTACGCCGATCCGTATCGAGTTCAAGGGCGGTGATAACCCCTATGAGGGCAATAAGAATACCCTCACGGATCGTCAGGTGAACAAGAAGCGCCGCCTGATGAGCCACCACAAGAAGGCTGAGAAAAAGCGCAAAGACAAGCGCTAAGCTTGGATTTAAACGCTCTATAAAGGCACCTTCGGGTGCCTTTTGCGTCTCTGGGGTATCGGCTATCCTGCCGCATCACTAGCGCTCAAACTCGGCGCTTGGCCCAGGAATATTGCCTCGATGCTTATCAGCAAACTGCCGAACGTCGGCACCACCATCTTTACCCGCATGTCGCAGCTCGCCGTGGAAACCGGCGCGCTCAATCTGTCCCAAGGCTTTCCGGATTTCGATGGGCCGCAGGCGCTGCGTGATGCGGTCGGCCGACATATTGCTGCTGGGCATAACCAGTATGCGCCGATGACTGGCTTACCAGCGCTGCGCGAGCAGGTGGCTGCGAAGATTGCCCGCAGTTATGGCCGCACTGTCAGTGCCGATACTGAAGTCACCATCGTTCCCGGTGCTACCCAAGGCATCTTCTGCGCCATCCAAACGCTGATTCAGCCTGACGACGAAGTCATTGTCTTCGATCCCAGTTACGACAGCTACGAGCCCTCAGTCGAGCTGGCAGGCGGGCGCTGCGTGCATGTGCCACTGGCCTTGCCGGGTTTCTCCATCGACTGGCAGCGCCTGCAGGATGCGCTGAGCGACAAGACTCGCCTGATTATCCTCAACAGCCCGCACAACCCTAGCGGCGCGCTGATTTCACGGGCTGAGTTGGACCAGCTGGCGGGCCTGATCCGCGAGCGCGATATCTACCTGATCAGCGACGAGGTTTACGAGCATCTGGTGTTCGATGGTATCCAGCACGCTAGCGTTCTGGCCCATGACGAGCTGTATCAGCGTGCCTTTGTGGTCAGCTCGTTCGGCAAGACCTACCACGTCACCGGCTGGAAAACCGGCTATGTCGTGGCGCCGCCAGCCTTGAGCGCCGAGCTGCGCAAGGTTCACCAATACGTCAGCTTCTGTGGCGTGACGCCGCTGCAGTGGGCCCTGGCCGACTATATGGCTGAGCATCCCGAGCACGTCGAAGAGCTGCCTGCGTTCTATCAGGCCAAGCGTGATCTGTTCTGCGACCTGCTGGCCGGCTCGCGCTTTACCTTCACCCGCGCCGCCGGTACCTATTTCCAGTTGGTCGATTACTCGGCGATTCGCAGTGATCTGGATGATGTGGCCATGGCCGAATGGCTGACCCGCGAACATGGTGTGGCGGCGATTCCGGTGTCGGTGTTCTATCAGAGCCCACCTGCGGATTTGCGTCTGGTGCGTTTCTGCTTCGCTAAGCGTGAAGAAACCCTGCGCCAGGCGGCGGATAAACTATGCGCGATCTAAGCCTGTTGCCCGACCTCGAACTGGCGCTGATCCAGACCACCATGGCCTGGCAGGACCCAGCCGCCAATCGTGCGCATTTTGCATCCCTGCTGGAGCAGGCACGCGGTGCCAACCTGATCGTGCTGCCAGAGATGTTCAGCACGGGGTTCTCCATGGACTCCGCCGCGTTGGCCGAACCAGAAGATGGCCCAACCAGCCAGTGGCTGCGCGAGCAGGCTCAGTCGCTGCAGGCTGTAGTCACTGGCAGCCTGATTATCCAAACCGTTGATGGTTCCTACCGCAACCGCCTGCTCTGGGCACGCCCGGATGGTACTCTGGCGCGGTATGACAAACGTCATCTGTTTCGCATGGCAGGTGAGCACAAGCACTACAGCGCTGGCACTGAGCAGGTGCTGCTGGAGGTCAACGGCTGGCAGGTGCGCCCACTGATCTGCTACGACCTGCGTTTCCCGGTGTGGAGCCGCGATCCACAGACCACCGACCTGCTGCTCTACACCGCCAACTGGCCAGCCGCACGGCGCCTCCACTGGAACCGCCTGTTGCCAGCGCGAGCGATCGAAAACCTCTGTTATGTCGCGGCGGTAAACCGCATAGGCGAGGACGGCAAGGGCCATGCCTACAGCGGCGATAGCCAGGTGCTGGATTTTCAGGGAGAGCCGCTGCTGGAGCCGGGCGCGGTGGATGGCGTCTTTCGGGTAACCCTCAAAGCTGCCGAGTTGGCCGCTTACCGTGAGCGTTTCCCGGCTTATCGCGATGCGGATTCTTTTACCCTGGCTGACTGATGGGTGGTTTCACTGCTTTAGGTAGTGGTCGTAGATCGCCTGGTAGCGGCCGCTGGCCTTGAGTTGGGCGAGGCCGGCATTGAAGTCGTCGCGGATCTGCGGGTCGCGAAATACCGGTCGGTAGTTCTGCGGGTCTTCCTCGACGAACTGGTGCATGGCGATGGTTTTGGCCTTGAACAGGGTGGTGCGTTCAAGCAGCAGTTCGAAATAGCGATAGATGCTGCGATCACTCAGTACCAGATCGTAACGGCCCTTGTTTAGGCCAAGCACCTGGAGCTCCTGATTGTTCTGCTCGAAGTACAGGCCATCTTTCTGGCTGGCGGCCAACCATTCGGGGTAGCGCTGGGCGGCGCCCTGAAAGGCCACGATGCTAAGGCCCTTGATGTCCTCGGGCTTCTGGATGTCGAAGCGCCGGCCTTTCAGGCTGACAAACACGTTGTAGTAGATCACCGCTGGGTTGCCGTAGTGGCCACTTACAGCGGCAAGGTCCTGACCCAGGTCAGTCATGGCCGCATCCACTTCACCTTTGCGAAACGCCAGTGGCACGCGGGCCAGAGGAAAGTAGCGGGGTTCGAGTTTGTGGCCGCGAAAGGCCAGGGCTTCGCCAATCACTTCCAGCTCGATACCGCTGTCACTCTCTGGAAAGCAGAAGGGCGGAATCTTTTCACCGAAGGCCATGAGCACAGTGGCCGCGAGGCCATTTGCGCTGCAGGCGAGCAGCAGCGGCAGGCTGAGGGTGCACATCCAGTGTGTCAGTGAACGCATGGTCAGGTGCTCCTGCGATCCATGACGTCAGTGTAGTGATCGCCTGTTCGCTCGCCGTGCACTTGGTCTGAATTTCCAGGTTGATTTAGCCAGCTGCAGTGGGCTTCTGTTCGGCGGCGCTGGCTTCCAGGCGCAGTTTCTCACTGCGCAGAAAATCGCGCAGCTGCTGCAGGTCGGCAAGTTTCTGCTCCACCTCAACCAGCTTACGGCTTACCAGCTCGGCGCCCTGGGCGCAGTCGAGCTGTTGCTCGCGCCGGGCTTTGAGGATTTCGCCGATCTCACCGAGGGAAAAGCCCATGCCCTGCGCCTGCTGGATAAAACCCAGGTCATTGAGCGTTTGCTGGCTGTATTCGCGGTAATTGTTGTCGCGCCGCAGGGCGCTGATCAGCCCCAGGCTTTCGTAATAACGCAGGGTGTGACGGCTAGCGCCGCTGCGTTTTTCCAGTTCGCCTATGCGCATGAAAATCTCGCTTGACTGTAGAGTGTGCTCGACAGTTTAGCCTGCTCGGGTCACTAATGGTTCGGGTGGATTGATCATGAACAAACACTGTTTGGTAACCGGCGGCAGCGGCTTTATCGGTCAGCATCTTCTGGCGCTACTGACTCGTCAGGGCCATTCGGCGACGCTGCTGATGCGCCAGCCGCAAACCTTGCCGGCCTTGCGCGCACAAATTGAGCAATTGGGCGGCCGCGGTGAGCTGCTGACGGCGGTGGCCGGTGACTTGGGGCGCGCTGACCTGGGGCTAGATGGCACTGCACGTGAGCAGGTCCGTCAGGCTGCTGTGGTGTTTCACCTGGGCGCGCAGTTCGCCTGGGGGCTGGCTGCCGAGCAGGCGCGCCAGGTCAATGTCGAGGGCGCGTTGGCTGTGGCTGAGCTGGCGGCGCAGCAAGGCAGTCGCCTGCTGATGGTGGGCGGCTTTATGCTGGCGAATTATGAGCATCTACAGCGCATCGGCATTGAGCTGCAGCGGCCCGAGCGCACTGATTGGAACAAGGTCTATCAACGTACTGGCGCCTATGAGGGCAGCAAGCTGGAGGCGCATTTTCGCGTGCACGCGCGTATGGCTGAGCTGCAGGCGCCACTGACGGTGGTGCATCCGGCCACTGTATGCGGTCACAGCCGCAGTGGGCATATTCTGCCGGCGCAGCCATTGGCTGGGCTGGTCGGCAATCTGGCAGGCGGTTTGCTCGGGGCAATACCGGGCTCGACAGCACATTGGCTGCCGCTGGTCAGTGTGGATTTTCTCGCCGAGCTGATCGTGGCCGCGGCTTTTGATGAGCAGCAGGCCGGGCAGGAGATTCTCGCCCTGGATGCCGCGACGCCCAACCTGCAGGGCATGCTTCAGCAATTGGCCCACACGCTAGGCGTCAGCGCGCCAAGTCGGCATGTGTCGATTCCCTTGCTGCGGGCGTTGCTAAAAATTCCGGGTGTGCCGCGGTTGCTGCGTACCGATGCCGAGTCGCTGGATTTTATCCAGACCACTCGTTTCGATACCGCTGCGACGGATGCGCTGGTTCAGCGCCACAGGCTGGTATGGCCCGATATAACTCAAGCCTTGCGGATGACCGCGCGTTACCTGGTGTCTACGCCATCAGCAGTTAATGGCTGAGGCGCTGCGCGATTTACCTGCCATCTAAACTGCTTAAGGGCCGAGCGCATCCAGGTGGCTGTCTGACACATGGCAACAAGCGCCGGGCAAGCACCGGCGTTTGTTGCAGCAGGGGAGTTAGCTCATGCTTGGGTAGTCGGTGTAACCCTCGGCCCCACCGCCATACAGGGTGTTGCCGTCCAGTGGGTTGAGTTCAGCCCCGGCTTTAAAGCGCGCCAGCAGGTCTGGGTTGGCGATATAGGGGCGGCCGTAGGCGACTAGGTCAGCCAGGTTGTTGGCGATAGCCTGCTCACCGCTTTCCGCTGTCTGCCCACCCGCAATAATCAGCGTGCCCTTATAAAGGTTGCGAAGGGCGCGCAGCAGATCATCAAAGCCCTGGAAGGTGCCCCCCAGCCAATCCGGACGGTTGACGTGCAGGTAGGCCAGGTTGCGGCTATTGAGTTGGCTGACCAGGTAGCTGAAGGTCTCCAGTGGATTGGCATCGTGCACATCGCCAAAGGTACCCATGGGCGAAATACGGATGCCGACCTTGCGGCTGTCACCGACCGCAGTCACCGTAGCGTCCAGTACTTCAAGTACAAAGCGCGCGCGGTTTTCCACCGAGCCGCCATAGACATCGGTGCGCTGGTTGCTATTGGAACAGAGGAACTGATCCAGCAGGTAGCCGTTAGCAGCATGCACTTCAACACCATCGAAACCGGCCTTGATCGCGTTTTCACTGCCGTGAGCGTAAGCGCTTACAACGCCTGGCAACTCGCTCACTTCCAGTGCGCGTGGCATGGCAGTGGCAGCCTTGTGGTGGCTACCGTCAACTTCGACTACATAGCACTCGGCCTTAGCCTGGATGGCCGAAGGGGCTACCGGGTCGGCGCCGTTCGGTTGCAGCAGCGGATGGGAGATACGACCCACATGCCACAACTGCAGGAAAATGCGTCCGCCGGCTTTATGCACTGCCTGGGTGACCTGCTGCCAGCCGGCCACTTGCGCATCGCTGTGGATGCCCGGTGTCCAGGCGTAGCCTTGGCCTTCAGGGCAGACCTGGCTGGCTTCACTGATGATCAGGCCTGCGTTGGCGCGCTGGGCGTAGTAGCTGGCATTCAGCTCGCCTGGGACGTTACCCGGCAGACTGCGCTGGCGTGTCAAGGGCGCCATCACCAGGCGGTTGGGCAGCGTCAAAGCGCCAAGCTGCAGCGGTGCTTGCAGGTGTTCAATCGTCATAAAGCCTCCATCAAGGTCTTCGAAGTGGCTGTATAGGCCAAGGCGGCTATTATGCGCGTGGCAATCTTTTTAGGAAGTACGTACGATAAAGGCGGTAACTTACTTAAAGGTAACCATTAATGGCTGAGCAACAAGCCGGGACGGTTGAGAACAAGCGTCTGATGCAAGGCGATAAGGTCTATAGCACACCGATGGATGTCACCTTGGAGGTGATAGGTGGCAAATGGAAGGCTCTGCTGGTGTATCGCCTACTCAACGGGCCACTGCGCTTTTCAGAGCTGAAGCGGTTGGTGCCGGATATCACCGAGAAGATGCTGACTCAGCAGCTGCGTGAATTGGAGCGTGTCGGCGTGCTAACCCGAACTGTATTCGCTGAGGTACCGCCGCGAGTGGAATATTGCGTGACTGAGCATGGTGCCACGTTGCAGCCGGTGCTGGCTGCCATGTGTGAGTGGGGGCGTAGTCACTGGCAGCAGCAGAGTGAATGAGCAGTAGGGTATCGGGTCGCTAGCGGAGAGCGTCCGCCAGCGCCCGGTGCCTATCAGGCAGCTTGCTCTGCTGCCTGGCCGAGGGCGCGATTCAACGCGCTAAACAGCGCGCGGAAACTCGCCGTGGTGAGGTTTTCATCGATACCCACGCCGTGCAGCGCGCGGCCGCCGTTGACGCGCAGCTCGATATAAGCCGCCGCTTTGGCATTAGTGCCGGCGCCGATGGCGTGCTCGCTGTAGTCCATGATTTCCACGTCTACCGGCAGGCCGGCAACCAGGGCTTCCAGCGGGCCTTTGCCGATCCCGCGCCAATGCTGGGTTTCCCCGGCATTGATGACTTCCACATCGACCGCGCTGGTGCCGTTTTCTTCCTGCAGGCGATGGCCTTTCAGGGCATAGGGTGCGGTGGCCTGCAGGTACTCGGTTTCGAGCAACGTGTAGATTTGCGCGGCGGTCATCTCCAGGCCGAGGCGGTCGGTTTCCCTCTGCACCACCTGGCTGAATTCGATCTGCATACGGCGCGGCAGGTTGATGCCGTATTCCTGTTCGAGCAGGAAGGTGATACCGCCCTTGCCGGACTGGCTGTTGACGCGGATCACCGCCTCGTAATCACGGCCGATATCGGCCGGATCGATCGGCAGGTACGGCACTTCCCAGACTGCATCGGCCTGCTGCTGAGCGAAGCCTTTGCGGATCGCATCCTGGTGCGAGCCGGAGAAGGCTGTGTGTACGAGGTCACCTACGTACGGATGGCGCGGGTGCACCGGAATCTGGTTGCAGTCTTCGACCACCTTGCGCACGGCGTCGATGTCGGAGAAGTCCAGCTCGGGGTCAACGCCCTGGGTGTAGAGGTTCAGTGCCAGGGTCACCAGGCAGACGTTGCCGGTGCGCTCGCCGTTGCCGAACAGGCAGCCTTCGACGCGGTCGGCGCCGGCCATCACGGCCAGCTCGGACGCGGCGACGCCGGTGCCACGGTCATTGTGGGTGTGCACGCTGATCAGCACGCTGTCACGGCGGTCGATGCGACGGCCGAACCACTCAATCTGGTCGGCGTAGTTATTCGGTGTGGCGCACTCGATGGTCGCTGGCAGGTTAAGGATCAGCTTGTTTGCCGGAGTCGGCTGGAACACGTTGATCACCGCGTTACACACCTCGACGGCGAAGTCGATCTCGGTGCTGCTGAAGACTTCCGGCGAATACTCGAAGCCCCACTGGGTTTCCGGTGCAGCATCGGCCAGGCGCTTGATGGTCTGGCCAGCAGCCACGGCGATGGCTTTGACACCGGCCTTGTCCTGGTTGAAGACAATTTTGCGGAAGCTCGGCGCACAGGCGTTGTAGTAGTGGACGATGGCCTTCTTCGCGCCTTTCAGCGACTCGAAGGTGCGCTCGATAAGGTCGTCACGGGCCTGGGTCAGCACCTGGATGGTCACGTCATCCGGGATGTGGCCGCCTTCGATCAGCTCGCGAACGAAGTCGAAATCGGTCTGCGAAGCGGACGGGAAGCCGACTTCGATTTCCTTCAGACCCACGGCCAGCAGGCACTTGAAGAAGCGCATCTTCTTCTCGGCGTCCATCGGCTCGATCAGCGACTGGTTGCCATCACGCAGGTCGGTGGACAGCCAGATCGGCGCCCTGTCGATGATCTGGTCTGGCCAGGTACGGTCTGGAATCTGGATCTGGGTGAACGGGCGGTACTTGCTGGACGGGTCTTTAAGCATGCTCATGGTGTTGATCCTTGTGGCGCGGCTGCAAGCGGCGAGCCGGGCAAAAACTGAGAAAACAGGGCAGGGCGTGGGCGTGAAAATTCAGCCACGCAGTCGCTGGCTCACCAGGCAGAGGTTGGCGTGTTGGCGCAGCAGAATAAGGGTGTGGTAGGTGTTCATAGCGCCACCCTAATCTCTGAGGTCAAAGCTGGCAAGCAATGCTGAAAAATTGGTGTTTGAGTGCGGTTTAGGTGTTTTTAGGCGATTAATTTTGCGTAAAAAGTCGTGGGTAAGCGTTTGGATTGCGGGTGGCTCAGGTGTTTAGGCCGCCCGCTGTGGCGTCAAGGCTGAGAGCCAGGCAGCAGGTTGTGTTTCAGTTCACGCATGTCCGCCCCGCTCGGGTGCTGGAAGACCCGCAAACCGAACTCGGGAAGGATCGCCAGCAGGTGGTCGAAGATATCCGACTGAATAGCCTCATAGCGTGCCCAGACGATGGTGTTGGTGAAGCAGTAGAGTTCCAGTGGCAGGCCGTCTGCGGTTGGGTTCATTTGCCTGACCAGCTGGGTCATCTCCTGGTGGATACCAGGGTGCTGACGCAGGTAGTGCTCGACGTAAGCGCGGAAGGTGCCGATGTTGGTGACCCGCCGGGTATTTGCCGGCTCCTGGCTGGCCTCTGCCAGTGCGCTGTTCCAGCTGAGCAGCTCGCTCTGCTTGCTGTTCAGGTACTGGCCGAGCAGCAGAAAACGCTGCAGGCGGGTGATCTGCTCTGGGCTGAGGAAGCTGATGCTGGTTTGGTCAAGCAGCAGGCTGCGCTTGATTCGCCGTCCACCGGACTCCTGCATCCCGCGCCAATTCTTGAACGGGTCGCTGATAAAGCGTTTGGTCGGGATGGTGGTGATGGTTTTGTCCCAGTTCTGTATGCGTGAGCTCTTGCCTTAAATGGACACATCAATAATCGTAAAATCAGTCACTTAACCTTTTTTGCGATTTGTCCGTTTTTTGGACTTTTGAGGGACGTCTTAGCTGAAACTGAAGGCGGGACTACGGCCCACCTGCTCGCATGGGATAGCCGCACTAGATCGAGACAGCGGCAGGGGGGGCTGAGTTATTCGTCTTTAACCCAATATCTCTGCACCGTCCGAAGCCCCGCGCCCAACTTCCGGGCGATCTCTTCTTTGCTCAGCCCCTCGGCCTGCAAGGTAATGACAGCAAAGCGCGTGGCATCTGCCTTCTGCCCTCGAACCCCTCGAATCGCGTCATCCGCCGCAACTGGCTCAAACCGGCCAACGCGCAGCATCTCTTCCAGCCTCCCACTGCTCACTGCGATCTGCTCTTCAATGCTTCGACCAGATTGGCGTGCTTCAACGATCAGAAGCAGATCTGAGAGAGCTACCCCCAGCAGTTCACAGAGTGCAGCAAGAGTATCGAGACGAGGGAGGGTCTGGCCGTTCTCAATTCTACTTAGGTTTGCTTTGTGGATTCGTTCTGCACATTCAGTGCGTGATAGCCCCGCCTGAAGCCTCACATCCCGAAGCACTTGTCCCAGTACCTTTTCAAACCCCATTTTCATTGCGCTCAAAACCCAGCATCAGAGCAGTTTTGACTCGCCACATAGTTAGCTATTAAGCTAACTATGTGGCGTATTATCATAGCAGCAGAGCCTGTCAATACATGCTGATTGGTATTTTTGACGCAAGGTAAGCATGCGTGATGGACGCCAGCGGAACGCCAAGGCCAAGCCAAACGAGTCCGAAAATGCAATACCCAACTTCTGCTCCTAGCACCAAGGATTACGACTCGCCTGCTGGGCGACTTAGCAACCGAACAGATATTCGAAGCGGAGAAAATGATGGCTGCTCAAGCAGGACACACAGACTTTGAGTTCAAATCTGAAAGCCCAGGCCTGTGGTGCCTAAACAAGCAAGGCCGTGATCTCTTCATGAACATTACGCTTGCGCGCACAGGCACCGACAATGTCGTCAAAACAATCGCAAGCAACGACCCTGAGATTATCAAACGGACACTGAGTACCCCCGGTGACGGGCTATACGTCCGAAGTTTTCAGGCGGTTTTCAGTTGCAACTTTCCCGACAACTCTGGAATAGGAGTAGCTGATGTCCTCAAGTTCAAAGAGGAACGAACCAAGCGCGGGGAGCTTATACACCTCGTCCTCACAAAATTTGGCTGCCACCAGTTCGGAGGCCCGGCGAAATTGATGGCCAGCCAAGTGAAAATGGGGTCAGAGGTCGTGCTCTACACAGCTACGTCGCCTGCTCGACGCTATTACGGGGGATGAGCGATGGCCGAGTTACAGGAGATAACCGACCTGCTCTTTAGCACCGGGATTCCCATGCCTGGAGCATTGGTTGATCAGGAGGAAGCCATCAGGATCGTCCGGGAGCGCTTTCCGTACTCGGAATACTGCCTCGTCCGGGATTGGATTTGGATTGACCTATATGTGACGCCTGCACAGCACGCTGAGCTAGTGAGGACTCAGCGTCAGCCCGTACTCGCTTACGCACACACCGTGATTTACGACAGCTCGCGAAGGTGGGACGTAGGCGACTTCGTGCGTACTTCTTACCTGCATGCTTTCCACGACGGCTTTATGTTCCAGACCGTTAATAGGGTCTACATCTTGCTCGGTGACGGCGTGCGCAAGCGTGCAACCCTAGAAACGGTTGGGCGAGTTTTTTGACCACAATCGGCAGCTCGAAGCCATCAAGCACTAACGTAGAAAGCAGTGTGGACACGATGGATGAACCACACCAAGAAGCTCACGGAATGCGCTGCACCCTCTGCGGAGATCCCTGCCATGCAAGGCTTTGCGGCACGCTTAAGGGCAGCCTGCCAGGCGGCCACGAGGGGCAGAGTGACCATTACCTGGTTCACCTCTGCCAAGGCTGCTTCCTGGGTGTCTTGAGCTTCTTGCGGCAGGAGCGCCGGATCATGAATCTCTTCTACAACGAGCCCGGTGCCGATGACGAGTTTGGCCTAGTTACAGAGTCCCAAGATCAGCCGAGGCCATGATGCGCCAGTCTATCCGCGACTAAGTGATGCAGCTGACTTCTCGGCTCGAACAGAGATGTCATCCGCGCGTGGCAGAACAGCACAAGGCGCAGCTCGCCCGCCTTGATACTGCATGCGACGCTTTCAATGCTGCCGGCCAGTGGCGAGGATAGCTGCTAATCCCAATCGGCCAGAAGCAGTCATTTGATAAGAGCGGATTTCGACACTTAGCTGTCGTGGTGACCTGCAACAAGGACTAGACCGCTCACCAATGGCCAGTTGCTGCACCTAGTCGAGTCTAGAGATCAGCCGAAGTATTCCGGATATGCCGCCTGGAGGTAGCGCTTGCATAGCCCAGTAATGTACGCGTGAGCTTCTTCAAGCTTCATTGCGGGCGTCTTATTTGCCTTTACAATCTGCTTGAAGCCGTGGCGCGAATCAAAGCCTGCAAGAGAAAAATTATTGGCAGTATTGGTAAACGCTTTCCTATCTGCTGGCACATCGGTAAGTTGAAGCTTCTTTAAAGCAGCGTGCGAGTCAACGGTCTCCATTAATTTGTAGTAATTAGCCCAACTTCTATCGAGATCTAGATACTTCAAAATCATGTATACATCATGATGCTCAGTAGCTAGCACAAGAAGGCCGAGACGTGGCGATGCTTTTAGAGCATTTATCAGCTCCTCATTTCTTTTGCGGGGAGAGATTGCAGGACGTTGCAGTAGGCCTGAAACCGCGATTTTCTCCGAGAATTCAACGGGCTTCTCTCGAAAATTAATGCCATGAATGGAGAGTTTCCGATAGTCTTGCCAGAAAAAATCGGAGGCACCATTGAACAAACTTACCAGTTCGTATGACACCTGCCACACGATCTCCGAGTCTTGTTCATTCTCGAAGTAAAGTGAGTTGAAGCTGAAGTGATCGTTAAGACAGTCATGCCAGTGATCAATCCCGCCCCAGATCCGAAAATAATCCGTGCTAATGCCCGCTTCGCTGAGCTGGCGTAGATCTCGGGGATCGCCGTTCAGCATCACTTCCCAATCACTTTGTTGACACATACCAGCTTCCATTTTTGGCGTTTTGCCCCATATTTACTGCTTGGTTTTTCCGGTTATGGCATCGACGTAAATCAGGCCTTTCGTTTGTGCGGCTTTAATCTTGCGATCCAGCATCTCGGTGAAACCAAGTAGTCCCTCAAGCACAACAATAAGATCGCCGCCATCTACGAAAACGGTCTTGATAGCCTTACCCGCTACAAGCGAGCCCATTACTTGCTCGCTGAATCCATGAATCGAGAAGAAAAGCCCGCGTCCATACATTTTCCCTTCAATCTTACCGGCAAACTGATATACGGCTTCATTGGCGGCTGCTTTGTCCTGCCACTTTGCTTCGATGATATAGTGCTCTCCGTCGTACTTGACTGCACCGTCGATTTGCTCACCATTCACCCTGAAAGGTTCAGTCACCTCAAGTGAGGCCAGCTGGGCGAGCGACTGTAGAATCTTTTCTAACGCATAGCCTCGTTTTGCTCCGACTTCCTGTCCCTGAAGAAGAGCAATAAACTTGGTCTTGAGCTCAGGTAGTGTTGTGCTTGGGGCGCGAGCAGCAGACTCCTTACGCTCTCGTTCTTTTCGCTGCTGCTGAATCTTATGGTCGCGAATTTCCTGCAACTGCCTTAGATGTGTGATTGCACACTCTGCCTCGGTACGACTCAGTTTCTTGAGCGAGTCGAAGTAGTAAGAGTCGAAATGCTTCCAGGTGATGAGCGCCTGTAGCATCGCCCTAAACTGGCCGAGCCCCCCATCGGGTTTAGCGCTTAGATGTTTGAACATTGCATCAACGATTGCGTATCGATGCATGGCCTTGTGATCGCCAATGGCCTTGATATCGCTCTTTGTACAACTGTTTGTCTCGAAGAAGCCGACTATGTCGTCCTTGGGCCAAAGCAGCTTGAGAATACACTCACGCATGGCGAGTTTGATGTCATTTGGAAAGGTCATAAGGCGGGCGCTGCTGGCTACTGTGATTCACCAGATGGTGCCTTTTGCTACATTTTTTGGCCACTACATCTAGATCTGGACAGGTGGGTTTTGATGCCCATTCCTGGCCGACCGCTACCAAACCCATTGTGTACAAGCTTGAGGATCAATCCGGCGTGAGGCATCTGATCGCGGGGCATCTGAAAGACCGGAGTGATCTGCTTGATGGGCTTGACGTGCGGAGCAGGAACTTTCATTGATCCAAGCGGGGCAATTGTGCCCGCGAGCGGTATCTGCCCGCCTGTATTTGAGGCAGGAGTGATGGGTGTGGCAACGCGCTGTTGCTCAGGTGCCTATCGCGCCGCTTAAACCTGGCTATAAGATGGGGAAGATGTTCCCAGATGCTCGGCCAGTACTCGGAACAATGGATTGTCAGAGGTATTGATGAAGATCGCTAAAAGCCTAACGACCTATGAGCTCGAAGATCTCTATCCCATAGCCCAGGGTGATGCTGTCCTCCGGCTTCCAAAAAGCATGAGTCATGGTGGCTTATTGGGCATAGATGCTGCGCTTGCCCAGCTGGTAATCACCTGGGCTCGTGCTCATGAGCAAAGCGTTCTGCACCTCTATGCAGGAATCGAAGAAGCCCTGGATCAGATCTCGCAGTTAGGTAGATCCGCAGCAGGCCTGGCGGCCTTGATCATGGCTCAGAAGATTATGGCCGAGAAGCATGAATCCGTTGAGAAGCGGGCCGCGCTCACCATGATCAGGCCCTTCATCGAAGCGATGTACGAAGGCGACCTACGCAATACCTCGAATGAGCGTGGCGCACGACCTACCTCCATCAATCTATTCAGCATCAACTTCGCCCAGATGGAGTTCATCAAGCCTTTCTACTACGGGGAAAGTGCTCCGCAGATCCACTCTCACTCATCGTTCGCCAACCTCATTGAGAAATCGTCCGCTTTGATGCATACGAAGCAGGGTAAGAACTCATTGATCCGGGGTGGGCTGCCAGCGCTTGGAAGTGTGGTTGCCGAGTTGATTGCCAATGCTGATCAACACGCCGTTACCGATGTGCATGGCGTGAAGTACAAGAAAGGTTTGCGCGGCATTTCTGTGAAGGCCAGTCGGATTAAAAAACATGACATCCATCTTCATTCAGACAAGGAATCACAGTTCGCACTGTTCGTATTGAAGAATATGCTCAAGGGCGCCGAGTACCTGGACTTCCTGGAGATTTCTGTGATCGACGCAGGGCCTGGTCTTGCACGGAGATGGCTCTCTGCTAAAAAAGGCGTTCCAGTCGAGGATTTGAGTGAGCTTCCGCTGGCCGAGGAGCTGGAGGCGACTCTGGAGTGCTTCAAAAAGCACGTCACGACAAAAGAATCTGCAACCTCCGGCATGGGCCTGCACAACGCAGTGCAAGCGCTCAACAAGCTCAAGGCTTATGTTCGCCTTCGTACAGGTCGACTCTGTCTGTACCAGACGTTTCAGGGGTTCGATCAGGTTGTCGCGTACAACCCCAGGAGCTGGAGTGGTGAGCGCGAACTGACGGCAGCCGAAGGCACCGTATTTACGATCTGCATTCCGGTGAGCTGAGATGACAGATCTCTTCGATTTCGAGGTATGTCTCACCCCCTCTACAGGAGGGGAGCCTGCGCATGTTGTGGTGTTTTTCATTGGGCCTGAGCGGATCACGGCAGCCCATATCACTGAAGCGCTTCAGAGGCGGCTGAACGACTATATCCTCCCAGACCACGTCACGTTCCTTGTGCCTGAGTGTTACCGGCAATGGATTAAAGACCAATGCGCGGATAAAACGACGCCGCTTGCAATCGCTCTCGAAAGGCGTGCTCCAGGTGCGACTCTCTCCTATGGTTTCACCTTCTTCAACGAGCATGGGGATATCACCAAGTACGCTAACGTCGCTGGTGTGGCAAAGGAGATCAATCGGCTGATTACTGGCGCAGCGGATCAGATCGTTCAAGCCGGAATGAAGAAGCTGGTTAAGTGCACCTCGGTGCTTACCAAGGCGCCTGCTGGCTTCTTCTTTTCTAAGCCATCGTCGCGAGCGTCCAACTACTTCATCAGAGCCGAGAATCTGCTGAGCGAAACGCAGCACTCGCACTTTCTCGCTTTTGCATGCCTGAAGGTGATCAAGGACGCCTCCGAGAATGGTGTGCGAGAGCTTGATACGGTCTATCTCGATACGATGGCGTTTCTTCCAATCGCTCTCTCGATCCAACTGTTCCAGGCAAAATTCGGCAAGCCAACGATTCAAACCATCAAATCCTTTCATTCTCACGATGGCTTGCGGGATGGCCCATTGCCGAATGGGGCCTCCTCCTTGTGCTTGATCTCTGCGTCGACCAACTGCGGGTTGGCGAGGGAGTGGGTAAGGGTTAATGCGGCCTCGCCAAGCTTGGTCACGACTTTCCTCTCGTTCCTACCAGAGTCCGACTCGTGCAGAGTGCTTCATACCATCGAGAAACCAGACGATTTCGAATCTATAGCCGAGACCGAATCGACAGATGGCAGGAAGCTAATCCGCATTCACGGTGAGCGATTTGTAGCGGAGCATACCGAGACGCGGTTGCTCAATATCAGCATGGATCATCTGCCCGAAGGGCTTCAGTCCAAGTTCTATTCATACATGGGGCAGGGCCTGTTCACGTGCTTTAGCCAGATACCAAACCGAGAAAGGCAGCGGACTGTAAACGTCGACAAGGACAAGCTGGTAGCCACCAAGGAGTTCAACGACTGGTTCACCCAGGCATTGATGGAGGAGTCGCCGGCCTCTACCTCTTTCATCATCCACGACGATGATACGGCGAGCGAGAAGATGGCCCAGGACGCGCTGGATTTCTTAGTGGCGAGGGGGCTGACGTGCAATGTCGTTAACGCTAAGGATTTCAACCCGGACAAAAAATTTGATGGGTCAGTGATAGTCGTCGCCGCAGCAGCCGAACGGGGTACCCTGTTACTCAGTATCAGCCGCCGACTCAGGTCGGCCCAGAATTCAGGAACGCGCGTTTACCTCATAGGCGCGCTTCTGGGGCGCTCGTACGAACTGATGAGAGAACTAGCCGCCAACCTCATCCAGCCGCCCAAGGGCAGCCGAAAGTATGTGTTTAAGCCATACCTAGAAATTCCAGCTGCCAGCCTGTCCTGCAACAACCACTGGAAGCAAGAGTACAAGCTGTTGAGCCAACTGCTCGCATTCAACGGAGATGGTGCTTCAGATGAGGCGAAAGATCGCCTGAATGCGTTCGACCAGGCCGGCGTAGCAGGCCTTGCTGACCATGCCTTCTGGCAGAGCAGCGATCACCGCGGCCCGATGAGATTGACCAAAGGTTTTGCCTTTGTGAGTGGCACCAAGGATGTCACCGTGGCAGCATGCACAGACATCTTCCTAACCATCTTGTGGGTTCTCCAGAACGCCCGTGAGAATGCAAAGATCAAAGATGCGAAGCGCCTGGAGTCAGGTGAATTGCAGCAAGTGCTGCTATCGCCAGAGGTTTTTTCTCGATACGACGACGGCATCATTCAGGGCGCATTTCTCCGGGCAGCCTTGCCCACGGAGCTCGATTACAGTGCCCACGAATCCTACAGCGCATCCATGGCTGACATCATCCTTCGGGTTGCTCAAGGCTATGGCTATGAGCGGGGTGAGGCCGCCATGGAGTTCATCGCAGCTTTGGCGATAGGTAAGATTCGTTTGCACAAGGAAATCGACAAAAAGCTTAGAGCCAATATCGCGCAAGTCCTTCAGGGCAAGGTAGGCGATGTAGAGCTTTTACTGGGCGATGAAGCTTCCCCAATCTGACGCGCTCCGTTGCCACCCTGCTGTGCAGCAATGAATACGGTCTTAGCGGCACCTGACGCCTGCTTCATGCCTCTTTTAGCCTGTCGCATCAGGCTGGAGTCGGCCAAAAGCCGCCGGTGACGGCTATAAAACTCCCTAGCTAAATTTCCTCCCCCCCCCCACCAAAAAATTGTCATTTGCTGTATCCGAACTCTTCGGCTATAGAGAATAGCGGAGCAATATCACGCAAATAGAAAGCAGGAGCACTACAAATGGCAACGGAAAATACTCAAAAGCTCAATGTAGAAAAAATAGCAGAATTGCGTAAACAAATTGAGGCACAACTGAAGTCCAGCATTGCTGAAGATGGTACGGTTGACTTATTGAAGCTTAGAGAAAATAACAAGCCACTAGCCGAAGTATTTGACATTATTACACTATCAAAAACATGGCGAGACGATCCTAAGCAGTTTGCCAAGGATGTCGCGCGAATGGTCTCAGCCCGCGAACAAGACTCGGATTTAAGTTCCGCGCTTAAAAAGCTAGAAACAAGATTAGCCCCAAAAAAAACCAAGAACCAAAAGACATCCAAGTGATAGGTTTCCTATGCGCAATTTTGGAGATACCGAGGGCTTTGGGAGTGATCTGTTAAAACACCACTGGCGAAAATCGCCAGTCGTTGCCAAAAACGTGATTAACTCCAAAATCATTAGTCGGTTTAGTGAGGAAAATTTTCTGAGCTGGGCTGACAAGACTTCCGGTGCGATGAGAGTTTTCGAAAACAAATCTAATGGCGATTCAAGATCCGGATTGCTGAATCCCAAAAGTGCGCGTAGGTATTACAAACTTTTTAGAGATGCAAAATCAGCTTTCACCTTCCACATGAATGATGTAGAACTCGTAGATCCAGTAATTTTTAATCTCCGACAGTCATTCGGAATCCCCTTTTGGTGGAGACTTGATGACGTAATTTCTACGTTGTCTACACCGGAGTCAGGGATAGGATATCACGCAGGCCATGAGGACGGAATTATCGTTCAACTATATGGATCTCGACGGTGGCGTGTTTGGAAAGAAAGCTTCACTCCAATAGAATATCGGTATCAATTACTCGCACCAATCGAAGGCCCTAATCCCAGAATATCGCGCCCCCACCTTGAACGCGATATTTTGTTAGACGTACAGCTTTTTCCTGGTGATGTTTTGTATATCCCACCTTATTTCCCTCATGAAGGCGTCACAATAAACACCTCAGTGTCCCTTTCCGTTGCGTGGAAAGGAATCGGCCCAGCATCTTTCCTTCCAAATTCTATCTTTAAAGACGCTGCAAAAATAATAAACTCAGAGATACTAAGAAAGTCCACGATACTTTTTGAGGAGTGCTTTTCGGCAAACGAAGCCATTCACTTATGGCAAAGTAAATCTGTGAATACTATGCCTGAATGCTTGCGAGAAGGCCTCCTAGATAATGTTCATACATCTATAGAAAGGCATGTACTTAACTTGGCTCAGCGTTATTGTAATTCATAACGAAGAACGAGGGTTTGACGTGTATCGAATGCCAGCCTGCTCGGGCTTCCTGCCTTATGCGGAAGATCTCCTCTGAAAACAACCAATCTTCCTGGCTTTGGAAAGATAGCCGTGTGCGGCTCTCCACTCTCATTGCAAATAATCAGTTCGCCCCCCCAGTCTGGCTCCCATTTTCGATGGGAAAATAGAAGTGCTGTGATAGTCGGGCCAATCTCTGAGTCACGGTGATATGTTGGAGTATCGCCATAAGGTGTCATATAAGCCTTCGCCTCCACAAGTTTCAATTTTACTGACGGTAATAGCGAACAGCACGTAGCATCTATCCAGCTAATCGTCGGAACAGATTTTAGAATAGCTGATTCACTTTCTAAGGTTCTTACCCAATGTTTAGAGAATGCCGTTTGTTCACAGTCAACATCTGATAAGGAGAAAGCCTGTGTAGAAAACCAAGCCGCTAGCGACTCTATACATTCGGAATCAAACAAGTTGTCTACAACATACAGTGGAAGATTTGAGACGCTTTTCTCAGTGACTACTGGCTCCAAATTTCCGTAAGGTTTAAAGGTTGAGATACAGTCCGAAATTCGAAATCCTTTCCAATATTTTAGGAGTTCATTTCTAGAGGAAGGTATTAGCAAGCAAGCATCAATAAGGTCATCCAGCCTTGAGGGCGCGCTCACTTGATCAAGCGTTTCACATAGTTCTCCGATAGAGGTAGGAACCATACTGTTGCGGAGAAAGCTTAATATTTCACTGGAGAACCCCATGACTCCTGTAACTTTTTTCTCAGACTCAGCAATTGCGAACTGCAGGCGCTGGCCCGGCCAGATAATGGCGCGAGGGTTAGTCACGATTTTCATTCAATCTCCTTTATACTCGCCAGGACTCATTGAACATACCCCATGGGGAACAGATGATATCCGCGCATTCCAGTAATTTGCCAATAGCGTGACTCGGGGATTTGCAGGTGTTGTATTGGCCCAAATTACAGCGTGCGGTATGCTTCCACGGAATACTACTAGACGGCCCGCACGAGGAGACACAAGTTTGAATTCAGGAGGCAAAAATTCATCTTTGGGAAGATTGGTAAATATATGGTCTTGAGGACATGGTTTTTCACTGACCCAGAAAGCTGTTTCCCCTCCTTCGATTCCTTGGTTAGGCCCTACATACAAGACAGTTCCATGTACAGGTGTAAAAATAGTGCCATCCTTAGACCTTAGGAGTTCGTCGTTATCTATATGAAGATACCCAAAGGAGGGTGAATTAACCCCTGATACACGCGACCAAAGTTCCCACCCACCGTCTGCATCAAGATTTATCTGAAGACTTGCTGTTAGACTGTCTAAGTGGCGAGCAAGAAACGTGCTCAGCTGCTTGGGGACATAAGCCTCAAGAGCCTCGGAAACCTTGCCGGCTGCAATTAAATTATTGGAGATAAAAAAAGTAGAAGGCGGAAACCAAATAAACTGAAAAACCTCATGAAGAGCTTCCATTAACTCAGCATCATAGTAAAAATCAAGTATTCTTATCTCTGTACCCATGTATATCTATCCCGCATAAATTTCTACCGCACATCCATATAATCCTAGAATCCTATGGGTTTTTATTGATGAGCAAAAGTATAGATGCTTGCCGATAAATGTAAAATCCGGATCGAAAAGCTGAAAGCTATTAAACAGATATATGTGTTCCGTGATAAATTATCTTCATCTAGTTAAGCCCTGTTATGGTACACGCTACGCCTTACAAAATAACTGCATATGCCAATCTGGCTGTCCGTAAAATCCATTTAAGCCTGCCGTTCAAACCATAGTAATTTGCGTTGCTGCCCCCTGTCGTTGTCGAAGCGTTGCCCTTGCGGAGTTCAATGTTGGTGTTATGGGTACGCCCTTATCCGGCGTTCACCAAGTTTTAATCAAGGGCTGCGGTAGCGCGAAGGCCATAAACTCGCTTCTAAAAAATAGGCCCCCAGTATTGAGCGTAGCCAATGCGTCTATTGCAAATGATTGAGCAAAAATTTATTTCTTGGGGCTCAGGCGTCTTACAGGTGACAGGGAGCTATTGGCCGGAAGCAGGCGCTGGTGACAGGCAGCTACTGGCCGGTTCCTGCCTGTCGCGACAGGCGCCTCTCGGCCAGAAGCTGTTACTAGAGAAAGCTTTAATATTGCTGGAGATTGTCGCTCTCGAAGGTCGAGTTACGATCAAAATCAGCCATTAAGCATATTTAAGCCAGCCAGCGACGTTTAGATTTAGTGCTTTTCAGTTTGTGAAAAAATTTAGTATTTTCTCAGAAAGCCAATTCTCAATTACGCTATTAACCGACTTTACGCTAAGCCCAAACACCCAGCTCGATATCCCCCAAATTATATTTATTACCAATATCCCCATGGTGAGGGTCGGCGACAGTTTTAGCGACGGCAGCGCCGATGGGAAAACATTATCGGGCAACGCCTGCATGGCGGCTAGAATGAGAGAGACAATTAAGGCAAAACAAACAGGTATAGAGATGCAGCGAGCTACGACTCTAGAAAATTTCCTGATTTTCCTCTCTAGTGAAAGATTCTTTTTGAGCAGTCTTTCCTTTTCGCCTTGCTCGACGGCTCTGGCATTTCTTTCAGCTATTACCTCTGCTTGCGCCTCGTTACGCACTCTTTGAATTTCTTCGGCGTTTGCACGCTCAAGCTCCGCCATTGCTTTTTCGGAGTCAAGTAGATACTTGCGTTTTACACCTTCAACAATATCAAAAACATCATCATCTGAAAAATCATCACCAACATCGACAGAGACATCATGGACTGCTCTGAGAAGGTCTGCATCCCAGCGAACTAGTACAAAGTCCTCCTCCGAGATAGCTCCTCTTCGCTTAATGCGCTCTAAACGCTCCAAGAAAGCATCCCAAAACTTATCGTCTGTATATAGCAGACTGTAGGCAGTTGCAACGACCTGGTCTGTGGGTAGCTTATTAGTGATGTCAGGATTTTTTAACCAAAACATTATTGTCATCCACTGCTCTGTTACCACAACAGGAATGGCACTGCGATAATTGTTTTTGCTAAAAAATCCATTTGCAAATTTGGCAAGACCTGTGTTGCCTGTAACAAAAACGGAAAACTGCTCATTAAGACCTTGGATGTGCTTACCTTCACGCATGTTATGGGTGCGTGAGATACAGACGGTATCGTGCGTGAGGTCTTTGTCTTTTTTGAAGTTTTCTGCAATGGCTCGCTCTAAGCTCACTTCATCACATTGGAATCTTTGCTTTGCAGAGAATCCAATAACCACCTCTATTCCTTTGCTCTCTATGGTTCTCTGAAGTTTTTTGATTTCGGTGTCAAGTCGGGCTTCGTCATAGCCCTGAGATCTAAGAAGCTCCAGTGTCTTGGTGTTAAAACGCGTGAACACCTTTCTTGCGATATCATTTTTCCACGCAGACAAAAGGCTTTCTATCTCATCCAATGTTCTGTCATATATACAGACTTTTATCTTCAAATTTCTCAACAGCTCAATGAACTCCTCATTTGCCTGCTGATTAAATGATCCATTAAACCCTAGAAGTCCGATCACTAGAGGAGAATCTAGATATACAGTAATCTTCTCAAAAGTCTTTTTGCTTGTGCTCTTGTCGGCAAAGTATAAATAGTTCGCTAGAAGCATGCCTTTGACGCATCTGCCAAAATGCTCCATCAAATGAGCTTCTTTTCTGTGAATGTGACTAATAAAAGCAGCTATCACATGATTTGTATTCTTAATATCATTGCTCAGCTCCGCCTTGCTGTAAGCTCGCCGACTAATCGCTGATGAAACATTGTCCTGTATAAACTGGAAAATTAAATTTTCAGCATCTCGGAGGGTTAGTTCTTTTTGGAAGTTCTCAGAAGAAAAATCAGAAAGAGCCCCCTTTAAGCTGTCAAGGGATACCTGTAAGTCTTCTTTTTTTCGCTCGTAGCCATTTGACCACTCATCAATTTTTGCTGAGCACGGGATGAATGCATGGTTCTCTCTAATCAACAATCCCTTATTTTTTGCGCGGTTCATCAATACTTTTATGGCAGAAATTGGCGGTCGAAAACCAAAAAGCTCAGCCAGCTTTTCTTGTATCTCTGCAACTTGAACCACAGGCTTCTGAAGTTCGCGTATTGTTACTGCTATGAAGGGTAGAAAAAGGTCAATTTCATCATTAAATCTTTCAGTCTTTAGGGTTTCAAGCAGTGCAAGATTAATTAGTGGGCTTTCCATGGCGACCTTATTTCTGTAGGTTTATTTTTTACGATTTCAGTCCGGCTCATAATCTCAATGGTGGGATTTACAGCAGCCCCAGTATTGTTCTAAGCCTTCAATTGTTTCGTACGGAACGGGAGATTGCCACCCCCCACGAATGACAAAAACCTGTTTCGACATCTGATTGTTTAGGTGTGGTTTCAGAGCACTTCACTTTTTGATGAAAACATCCCCTAACAAATGGCAGCTACGTGGTCGATACCTGTCCTCCGTGAGATCCAACTGAGTACCTTGCTAGTGCGCAGGCTCGGTCTTTTTGGGGTAGGGAGGTTCGGCAGGTGGCAGGCAGTCAGCGAACTCCTTATAAATACCCGTCATGACGCCAGCCTCCGCAGGTACGCCCGCGATGATCAGCAGCAGATTGCCCGCAAGCCCCAGCAGGCCGTTCGAGTGCCGTATCTGCATAAGGGCAAGCTCCATCGGGAAGCCCCGGCCATGGCGATGCACCGCATGGATGCCGCCATGCACGTATGAGCTCAAGGGCTTCCAGGAGTAGTGCTTGAACTCGCGCAGGCCGGCGACAGGTACGTGGGCTGCCTTCGCTTCGATCTCATCGAGCATCCGGCTGAGCATTGGGATCTTGCTCGCTTGCTTAGCAGTCTCGCGTGTCAGCTCTGCAAGCATGAGTTCCACTTCCTGGTCAGAAGCACAGTGGTGCATCCAAATCGCTCGTACCAGGGACTCGTACTGCACGCGCAAGAGTGCCGCTGCTGATGTGCAGAGGCCAGCAGCTGTCAGGTACTTCAAGCTCTGAGCGTGTTCGAAGCAGAGGCTTGCTACCGAGCGAACTGCTTGCAGGCGCGAAGATCCGTCGAAAAGTGGAAGGCCCAGAAATTCTGCGATGCGAGCTTCAAGCTCTGCCGACCGACCAAGAAGTTGATTGAGATCCATAGCTACATCCCAAAATCCGCAACGGCTCTTAGTCGGCGCAATCCCGCTGGAATATGTGCAGCAGGAAGGTCAGACAGGAGGGTAATTGTCAGCCTGCCATGGAGGTGTCGCAGCACCTGGAAGTGCTCACGATTCATGGTGCGAAGTGCTCCGAGCAATGGCCGTTCCCCGGCCTCTACATTTGCCAACAAAAGCCCTATCAGTTGCGCCAACCCATACGCATTCACATGCCGGGGAAGCTCTTCGGCGAGCTTGCCCGTCAGCAGCTTCTCTAGAACGCCCGAGACGTTCTGCTCCAGCACTTGGGCACTGTACTCGACCAGCGCAATTGCCCAGAGCGACCTTGCCTGATCGCGTGTCATACAGCTACCAAAAACGACAAGGGCCGCAAATGCGGCCCTTCCGTACTTCTATACGCGCTTATTGCAGCCAACCATCAACTGTTTCGGCGCCGTACTGTTCTTTCCAAGCTTTGAGAATCTTATGGTTGCCGCCTTTGGTCTCGACCACTTCACCGTTGTTCGGGTTCTTGTAGGTCTTCAAGGCGCGCTCCTTGCGAGCGCCTTTAGGAGCAGCAGCACCTTTGCTTGCTTGCGGATCGAGCAGAGCAATGACGTTCTTCAGCGAGTAGTTGTACTCGGCCAGCAGGCCACGCAGTTTGCTTTCAAACTCGATTTCGCGCTTGAGCTTTTCGTCGCCTTTGAGGGCTTCGAGGCGCTTTTGCTGCTCGGCGATTTGGGCTTCGAGGGCTTTGTATTCAGCAATAATAGACATCGTCAGTCCTACTTTTAGAGATTACTTTTTTACTGCATTCGCAGGCGCTAAGCAATGCCCACAGGTTTCTCTAGCGCGGTTCCCTTTGGACTTGAGAGTAGTCCTTCCCATCAACAGGTGGAAAGAAACCAAATCTTCCCATATTCCTATTTTTCGAGAAATGGTAATAGGTCACGGCTGGGAGCAGAGATACGTCGGGTTCTTGGTTGTCGAAGATGATGATCTGCCGATCCTTGTAGTTTTCGGCAACATCGCTATAGAACGAATACACCATGTCTCCGGCAATCTTGTCAGCTTCGCTTTGCTCTTCGCCACGGTCTTGGTCGGCCTGTTTGTACGTGGTAAGAGGCGAGTCGAGTACTACAAAACCAGGATGTCGACCCAGTGGGGCAAGGTGTTGCATCAGGCCAATGACAAACGATGAAAAGCCGATGGCGCGATAACCCTTTCCGAAGTGAGGTCTTCTCTTGCCAGCGATCACCAAGTCTCGTTTCTTCGTGTCGAACTCAGTTGGCTTGTGGTTAGGAAAGTCCCAGCGCGCCAAGACATTTTCCACGGCTACCGACAGTTGTTTGAGTTCGTTGTTAAAGTCTGGAATTGCGTAATCATTTTGCTTCTCATCGAGCTTTCCTTTGAGTAGATCCAGCTCATGGTCAAGCTCGTCGAAGGAGCTGGCTTTATGTCGGAGAGCCAGGATTTTTCGCTTCAGCTCGTTGCAGTTATCTCTAATACCATTCACCGCGTCCAAGACATCAGTAAAGGACATTGAAAGTTTCTGTTCAATATTGAAAAGAGTATCCTTCAGGCTGTTGATTGAGGTTTGTTCAGTAGAAATCGTATTGCCTAGGTCTGCGAGTGCAACCGACAGCTCGTTTAGGTGGAAGTCAATTTTTGCACTTTCGGCCTGTACAGCAGGCAGGATGTCTGTAGGGGAGTTCTCTAAGTGATCATGGGGGACTTTGCTGCCACAGGTTGGACATAGAACTTCCTCGTATAGCTCAAGCAGGCCAGAGGCCTCGCTTATGCCCAAAAGGCGCTCCGCATCAGAGCGATATTTACCTTGCAGTGAGACAAGTCTATCCATCAGCCCTTGGTTTTCTGCAAGAGATTCAACTGCCGCCGAAAGATTGATCGATATTGATTGCTTGAAGTTTAACAGATGGTCATCTTCAGAGACCAGAGCGTTAAGCTCCCGCTCTCTTAGTTCTAGGAGAGTTTCTTGTTCTTCCAGATTCTCTTCAAGTTCATCGATCTCGGTCTCAAGCGGCAACTTTCCTTCAGGGTAAAGCCGCCCTAACAAGTACTCGACGGTGGAGATCTTCTGATTCAGGGTGGATTTGGATACCAAGTCTTTCTTGATCGACGCAACCTCGGCGTCATCCACCCCTGTTAGTAAAGTGCGCAGCAGCGATAGTTCGGACGTGGCTTCATTATTCTGCCCCGTTCCCAAGGGTGAGTATTCGGCCACAATCCTCGTCTCATCGATAACAAACACCTTCTCTAGGTTTCGCAGAGACAGCGAGGTAGTGGTTAACTTTTCCTTTCCTTGGAGAAGCTTCTTATCACTTAAGGATATCTTGTCCAGGAAGTAGTTCGATAAATTGTTGAGGTCGCCAAACTGATGCTTCGTTTTGAGCTTGCGAGGCGAGCAACCTGGCTCATACAGAAATATGGGTGCCTTTTCGCTCAGTTCCCGCGTTAAGGCGAAGCCAGAGCCATCGTCATGCTCGAAC
Organism: Pseudomonas sp. 9AZ; assembly: GCF_902506525.1. Taxonomy (NCBI): domain Bacteria; kingdom Pseudomonadati; phylum Pseudomonadota; class Gammaproteobacteria; order Pseudomonadales; family Pseudomonadaceae; genus Pseudomonas; species Pseudomonas sp. 9AZ. The sequence continues at coordinate 716,337 of NZ_LR733840.1, read as the reverse complement.
TGAACGGTCAGTGTGGTGTAGCCGGTAGACTCATCGATAGGTTTGGGCGGCTCCTCGGCGCCAAGAATAAATTTTATGCACTGGACGACGTAGGATTTACCTGTGTCGGATGCGCCCACGACTATGTTGGCGCCACGCTCAAAAAATAGTGCAGAGGAAACTTTGTTCTCGCCAGTGACAGTCAGGCTGCGAATAATCATCTGTAGCGAACCCTTGTGGTAAACAAGCTTTTCTGCTCCTCAAACAGCGCATCAAGGTTGTTCTCTATCCACGAGAGATTTTGAATAAGCTTTTTGTAGTAAGAGGATTTCAGCGCGCTTGTGTAGTAAATCGCCTTGTCTGTGGCCTTGTACTTTATGCCATCACGACCAATGCTTGTCGTGATTATGCCCTTGGATATGAAGTAGGCCAGCGTAGCGGGAAGTGTTTCTCTTCGCTTAATGATCTCGGCAAAGTGATTTGGAAGAGGTGGATGAACATTGGCTACACCATTGAATTCCTTGGAGTAGATTAATACATAATCTAAGAAGGCAAGCTGATCCAAATTTAGCTCTATATTTTCAATGTTGGCCAGAATCAGCGCTATGCGAGTGCCGACCTCAATCGGGCCATTGAATATTTCGACTGGTAGATTCATTTTTTAACCCACCGAAAAACCTGATCATTGACGATGTGGTGACACAGCCCCTTTTTGTCTTGAATTTTTATAAAGGGATGGAGTGGATGAGAGCTGTACTGTGCAAGAGCCGATATTTCACAGGTCTTTAAGTAGCGCGCATAGCCGTCCGTGTATTGCTGGTTCACGGTGGCAGAGATAGCCTCGTGGCACTCTTCTTTCAAATCACTGAAGTAACCGATGGGCAACCAGTCCCTGGAGAACCGCTCCAGGGACTCGGCGGCATAGAAGTTATTGCGGGCGCTTTTTAGCTCAACCTTGAAGTCTGGATGGTTGGCGATAGAAGACAGGTCTATGATTTCTCCCTTTTTATCGGAGAAAGCTTCAAGCAGAGCCGCTGTATAAATATGCTCTGACGCCGCAATGGCTTCAGGGGCTTTTGGTATTTCAGGCCTTCTTCTGTTGTAGAGCCCGAAGCGCAGCGTATGGAAAGGGGTTTTGCTGTGCAGCTCAATCAACGCCAGGGGAGGAATATCGTCGAAGATCGAGAAATCAATGGAGTCGATATGTGCAAGAAATTCTGAATCCAGTTCGATGACTTTGGATTTAGTAATTTTGCTTGCACAAGTTTTTTTCCATCGACCTAAAAGCTCAGATTTCAGTTTTTGCGGGTCTTGTAGGGCTTTGATGAGATTGGTGCTACAGCCCTTAGGCGTCACAAAAAAGTAGCGCTCTGGAAGCGGGTATTCGCCGATATAGGTGTAATAGCAAATCTTACCTATTTCTAAGACGGCATCTTCAACACTAAGCTTTTCTTTATAATGCTTGCACTGGTAATTACTCCATCTGGTTGCGGTGTAGGCGATTACGTCACGCCCCATATCCCCGCCGCCACCGCATTTCGTGACTTTGTGATACTGCTCCTTGAGGTAGTGCACGAGCTCAAGCGTGAAATCCTCCCAGTCGTCGGAGGACATTATTAACATTCTGTCCAGCACGGGTACGGGCGCTCCGATTTGGACATCCAAGGCCGTTGCAGAAAAATCAGCTGGCTTTGGTGGAGGGATTTCGCTCTCAATCATTTCGAGCCCCTTCTGGATCGGGCATTAGTATTTCTTGGACACATAAAACAGCCCGTTCCTTTCCTCAAGCTTATTTCCGGTAGAGATCAGTATTGAATCCAGCGCCAAGTCCCAAGGGATATTCTCCAGCGCTAGACTTATTGTCCCTTCCACGTCATTCGAAACGACGAAGTTTTTGCCTGCAAAGTCCGCTATCAGCTGGACGGAAGATCGCACGTCAATATCCATCAATCTGATGGTAATCGATTCGCCAGTAAACTCTCGATCTTGGATAAGGCTTTCTTTATCAAGATGGACAATGATCTTAGGCTTTAGGGAAAAGAGTGAAATCTGATCCGACGCCCCAAGCTGCACAACTCGGTGCTCTTCTTGATACCGGTCGGCTCTGACGGTAACTCCATAACGGCCCTGATTGAGGCACATCCCGTTATAGAAGGGCTTATCGAGCTCATTAATGTCGACCTTGGCCTCGAATGGATAGGCCTCAACCCGCAGGGCGACCTGGTCATTGGGGCAGGAGGAATGGCGGGGGCCAACCTCTAGATTTGCTATGGAAAGAATGCTTTGAAAGGCCGCAATTCCCGCTGTAAAGCCAGAGACGATTAGTCCGAGGGACTTTAGGGATTCGGGGAGGTGCATGGCGATATCCGTATCGACGAAAAGATAGCTTATAACCTGCATGGTCAGTGTAGGGCAATATCAAGTGGCCAGCACCTATCGCGAGCGAGGCTGGAGCACTCGCGCGAGCTTCGGCAGCCATTAGCGCAAACTGATGTACAGAACGCGTTTTATCCTAGGTAGTGACAGGGCTTCAGTCCTAATTTGGCATGCTGTCAGGGCTCTTCAATTTTAAATGAGGCGTGCTGGATCTCGTTAACGGCCTCGGCCACCAATTTGTCATATGTCCCTCGACCATACCTCTTAGCTAGGTAAATGGTCGCTTCATCAAGAACAACCAGGCACTTCATAGGACTTCCCTCCACGGGTTGGAGGGTGCAGGGGGCATCGGTGACAGCGAACTGAATGTAGCCGTCTAAAGTCGCTCTAAATCGATCTGCCCCGCCAAACGAGATGTCGATACTTTTAGTTCGGCATTTGAACTCTCGTTGGCCATCGGCAAATGGGTGGGCTTTATCAAAATCAAGCGGGAGCAGAGTCGCGATAAGCGAACTGTCAAAGCTGATTTGCCTTTCGACGTAAGGGGTGTAGTTGAGCACTTTATCAAGAAGACTTTCCTCCGGTTTTTCAGGCAAGGGGGCGATCAAAGAAATAGAGGCGCCAAAGCCTTTGACCACAACTTTTCCGGGATGCCTCTCAGCATGGATTATGCTGTGGGCAGAGGCTATGACTTTTCGCCCTAAGTAGTGAAACTCAGCATGACGCGCAAAGACAGTGGCTGCATACTCGCCATCAATAGGCCTCGGCTGATCATATTCAGTGGGGTAAAGGAGAGCGAAGACCATAAAAGCCCTTAGATGACTTAATAGGTTAAGTTAAACTGTCACGGTTCACGCTAGACGCGATTATGTAGAAGCGCAAGAAAAGGTAAGAGATGAGGAGCCCCAACTGGCAAATTAACTTTAGAGGTTGGGCGCTCTTACATCGGCGATGTTAATAACATCTGAGTAGTTTCACGAGCAGTTCAGATAGGCAGACTGATCAGTTGCTCATACTCTAAGTATCAGTTGTATATCCAGTGCTCCGTTTCAGGTTCGCTTGGCCTGCGGCAATGGAACGACATTGCTGACTTTCCTGAGCTGTTGCTGGGCCTTATCCCAGGCACGCAGCAGCATGAGCTCCCGCGCTAGGGCGGCTTTATATTTGCTTTCAAAGTCTTCTGCTGATACGCGGGCTTTCTCGGCTTTGAGTCTAGCCACTCGAATCTGGCTAGACCCAGGAGCTGCGTTTTCAGCTTGCTGTTTTGCTCGAATGCGAATTTCTCTGATCAGGGCATCAAAGATAGGCCGGCTCTTCTTGATGCTACCGGCGCTCCTACAGGCCTCCAGTGCCACAGCATTCAGTGTTATCTTGCTGCCTATGGGTACGTGCAAACTCTCGCCAGCCACTAGGCGGTTGAGCGCCGCATAGTAGGGTAATAGCGTTTGGGAGTCTGGGGCTTCGAGCTCATTCGCCATCTGAGGGCCTCTCTATCAAGGGGTAGGTCAGCAATCCAGATTCAGCCTTTCGCGAGGATACGATCTCGCAAAGCAATGAAGTCATCAAGGTTCTGTTTCTCAGCTCGGTGCTCCATGGTGCCGGCTGCGAGTTGCTCTAGGTCAAAAGCCATGACGGCGATGGTCTCGTTCATGACAGACTCTTTGCCAATTAAGGATTTGCAGCCGGGGCATGTGGTGAAATCCCCATGCGCGCGCCGGTCGCAAGGCGCTACAGAAGCGCATCCCCCGAGAGGGGTCTCCGCGAAAGCCATCAGGCCAACCTTCACTTTGTCATGAGTGTATTCCTCTGGCTCGTTTAGCCACACGGCTGAATCTACCCGTCCCTCCATAATTTCTCGTCCATGACTACCAAAAAGTCGTTCGCTTGATTGAAGTACTTCGCGAATGTACATCGCGCCATCGGCCTCCATTTTCGCATTCTTAAGCTCTTTGACGAGCTCGGGGTTTGCGAGATTGAAGTAGTAATTTTTGGCGGAGCAGCCGCGCATGTAGTAGGTCGACATGACGAGAGTTAAATGCCGGAGTAACCGCTTTAAAGATGGCAGCGTTATCAGGCCGCTTTGTCCAGCGAACACTGCGATGGAACGCCTGAACTGGTGGGAACTGACCTTCCAGGGTTGACCTATTTGGAATTTTTTGTCATCTCTCCAGTTTCTGAATGGATCAATTGATTCAAGTTCTTGTATGTCGGCCTCGTTTATAAGGACTGGTGGAAGCCTAAGATCAGGGCTTTTGGATGTGTGTATAGATTTTGTCTGTTTGCGGCTGCGGTTGGTGAGTATTGTAGGGGATAGGAATAGAAGATCATTGTTGTGTTTGGTGTGCGGCGCCAGAAACAAGTTAATTAATTCAAGTGTATTAATTGGCTTAAGGATGGCGTCGGTTGTGATCCATTTCATCTCCTTTTCTTCTGAGAATAATTTCGTGGTAACTCCAGCAACATAGAGAGCCTCATTGTTCCAGCCTTTAATACGCTCTAGGCTGTTGGTGCGTAAAGAGATTACTTCATGATGGCGCATGAGGGTTAGTAAATGAATTAAGTTCTTGCAGCAGTGCTGTACCAGAGCCAAGAAAGACGAAACACTGCTAACCATCTTCCAGTCGTACTTATTTAGAAGTTTCCCAAGGCCGTATTCGTATATGGCTTCCCTGAATCCAGCCGAATCAGCCTGCGAATGATCTGTGGGAGGCTTGTCACCGGTATTAAGTCCAATGCGATACTGGGATTTTGTTGATCGGCCAAAATAAGGTTCAGTGGTCATTTTTTCTAAGAAATTACTGAGTTGACTGTGGTGCTCCATGAAGTCATCAATGCATTCATGATACTGTCTATATTTGATATATAGTATTCTGCTTGGTATTACTGGAAACTGTTGGCCTTCAGTTCTAACTTCTCGTGCTATTTTTTGAATCAATGGGTAAATTGATCCATCAACCTCAAGCAATTTTTCTGCGCTGCGCAATGAGTTGAGTGTCCGGATGAGGCTTACTAATGTTCTGATTAAGCTGGAGGGGAGGTCTTTCTGAAATTCATCGAATGTAGCTAAACTAATGAGTAGGCTTTGAATCGTGATGCGTTTATTGGCGCAAAATTCGCACATATGCCGAAGTGTCAAGAGTACCGTCTGCATGTAACTGACGCGCAATGGTTTGCCTGATTTTGTATTTTGCGAAAACATTCTGATTATGAATATTTTTTTACATGTAGCGGCATTCTCATTTGATAGGGCTGACGATTTATATAGCGGTAAGAAATCGAAGTAAGCGTTGTCGGATACATGGTATGCGAATGCTGCAAGATGCCAAATGTCATGTTCGAAAAGGCTTATTGGTTCTCCGTCTTTTGTTCTTGAAATTACCGTGCCAGGCCCGATCCGGTTAAATGACATTCCATAGTAAATGTCAGTGGCCAGGAATTCATAGCGAAGTGGATATGGAGAGCTTTCTAGGCGAAAATCGCGAGGCTTGGTTTTCATTCAATCACCTTTGTCTTGATTAAGCGTTCATATGTGCGAAGCCAGTACTCAGTTAGTTTGAATTTTTCGTCGATATCTTTTTGAATGGCAGAGATGACACGTTTCATTTGGGGGCGAGCTTTCTTGAGCTCATCTAGAATTCGGTCAATTTGTAGAATTGATTCTCCGTGAACATTGTGAAATTGTTGCTCGGTTGAGCAGGCGGTAAGGTATGCATTGGTCACATACCTCATGCTCAGTAATTTTCGAACTGAAGCCTCGTTGGCGTGGAGCCGAAATTCGCTACAAAACACGCAGCCAATAAAGTCCTTGCAATTAGGCGTGTGTGCTACAGGGGGAGTACCTACGGCTTTAGGCGTTTGTGGCCCAGAGCACTCTCCAGCTGGAGTGTCGAGCTCTTTCGGCGCGTCAAGAATCGATATCAAATGGGTCAGCATCGTGCTGATCTCGTCGATTGCCTTCTTTTCCTCTGCTAGGGAATAGCGCTTGGCAACAGTCCTGACACTGCTCTGCATTATTGCGGCGACTACAGGGATCGGGTGATTCCTGCCAAGCAGGTATACACTTTTATACTTGCGCAGTTTTCTATAGCTTAGGCCTTGAAAGTTTGGGTCAAGAAATCTTCTGATTTGGTCATTGAAATTACCAATCGTCACTGATTTTATCGGCTGCCGGATTGGTTCTCCGTTAGTGATTTTAACAAATAGGTAGGGGTGATTATTGTTGGTGCAAATGTATTCTCTGAGCTTCAAAAACTTGTTCAATTGCTTTTTGAAGGTTTTTTGGATTTCGATTTCAATTTCCCTGCCCGCTGCGCGGGCCTTGGTTATTACGAATCCAGCGTTGTCACTGTTGGTATATTTCCCGCTCAGTGGTTCTAAATTTCTAATTGATGACTCATTCAAGCCAGAGTTTGCTGCGAAGAGAGATATAAAGGCGTCTTGAGCAAATTTTGCAAGCCACATTCTTTTAGGATGCCGAGGGTCATCGTTGGCATTTTTGAGGGTGCCGAGTGCTTCATTGCGTTGTCGAGCTACGTGATATTCTTGCTGAGAGGTTCTTGCTATGCACTCTGATAAACTATTAATCGCTCCTTTGGTGTAATCCCAGAAGATGCTTGCCTGTATCTTGGGGGTCTCTTGAATAATTTCTTCTGTCGTAATGGTGTATTCCGCTGGAAGCAGAATCGCGTTGGTTAAATTAAAGGGGATGGAGTGTGGGAAATCGAGCCCTTCAAGGATAAATTCTGATAGCCCATCAAACAGATATTGGCATGCTGTTAAGTGTGCGGCTATGGCCGCTTCTGAGGGGGTGTCAGTCTGCTCTTCATCAGAGTTACTGTTTGAGATGATCGGGAGGTCGCTCAGGAAGTTTATTTCTGTACTGGGGAAAAATATTCTGCCGCTTCTGAGTGCTTCGCTCTGTAATCTGTTGGCAGTAAAGGCCTTTATCCCATTTGAGTCTTTAATTCGGATCAGTAGGTTTTGGGTGTAAAGGTCAATGGCTTCTTTGTATGCGGACGCAGATTCAAAAAGATGGCTGAGTTTGTTGTCGTCACACCAGTCAACAAAATTGATCAGTTCGCACGCTTTGCAATACGTCGTGTATGCAGATGCACCGGTGAAGTACCTGCTGAGCAGGTCAATACACCAGAGTAGTATGCGTGAGGCGCGCTCTGGTCTCAGCGAGGCTTTGTTTACAGGCTTGGGGTAGACGCGGGTCTTAGTGTTGCGCTCAGCATAACAGACGGCGCCGATGTCGATTCTGCGGTCATTTGTGCAGCGGAGGATTAGATCTTCAATTGGCTTCGAAGCTAAAATTCGCCGGCATTCAACATGGTCGATGGAATAAAGTTCAACATAGTAATGGCGGCGCTCTTCTGGTTTCATTGTTTAACATTTCCTTTGAGATAATGTTCTGTAAGTGATTCTCAAAATCGGATTGCCCGTAAGCTACAAGTCCGCTTTCCTGTGGGAACTTGATGTAAAGCATTGATGTTTCTAAATTGCCGTGATTCATTCTTCTTCTAACTAGGTCTAGAAGTTCTAGTTGGTTCATTTTTCCGCTCTCCAGGTGTTTGCTGTTGTCTAAGACTAAGTTCACGCCAAACGAGGCCCTTAGGTCATGGAACTGATAGTTAAAACTGCTGCACGTTTCTTTAATTAGTTTGTTGATAGTGGCGATGTACTGGCGAATCGCAGAGCCTTTTTCGTTGCTGTAGCTGAAAGTTTCTTCATCAGCTGACGCCACGTAGTAAGGTTTTCCCGTTCTGGTTAAGAATAGATACTGAAGGCCGTCCTCTCTGATAGGTGACTTCATAGCTCTTTCCTTGTGTCGTGTTGAGTTGATGTAAATTTCAAGTTTGTGGTGCAGCCATGCAGGCATTAGCACTGTTTGGGGTTTTCCATTTTTTGCATCTACCGGAGTCCCTTCGCCAATTCTTATGCCATGGAGGGCGTATTGCATCTCATTGCTCTGACCCCCCAAGCCGCGTTTGATGCTGGAATGGCGCAGTGTAAGGACTGACTGAATGCGCATTCCTGTGGTTAGTGCAATTACGTGAACCAACAACATTTCGGTATTGCCAAGGTCGACTAATGTTTCTATTAGCGTTTTTTGGTATTCTTTGCTCAATGGGCAAAGCTTTCCCCCATCATTTATATACTTTCCTGTCGGTATGGGGGCGGCACTACTGAAGGTCAGGTCGGTGCTCGTTACTTGTTTGCTCTGTTGGAAGCCGTGCCTGTCTAGGAAGGCTACACTCCGATTCTTTTTCTCCCACATGTCTTGCTGTGGTTTAAAGCCTCTGCTTGTGAGAAGCCATATGTAGAATCCGATTACGCTATTTATCTTTCTATTTGCTGTGCTTCTTTTTAAATCATGTGTTGCAAGTAATTTTTTTAGCTCAGCTTTGTAGAAATAAGTTGGGCGATTAAAGGCGGGGCCACTGAAGTTTCGATAGTCACGTCCTCCGGCTAAGAGCGTGTTCATGAAGTGAGAGAGGTCTCCTGCGATGTTCGAAGCAGTGGATGCTTTGGTGCCAAGCTCTGTGACCCGCTCGAACAGGTAAAGGCTGCCCTCAGCCCAGAGTGAGCCGTCAGGCTGGACAATGACGAAAAGGCGGTTCGCGGAGGTGCGGTGGAGGGGTATTGCTTTGACTGGGTAGGGATCGAGATCAGTGTTTGCGTCGATCCGCAGCTCGTCTGGATCGCCGGGGGCGCAAGGCTCCCACAATGGGACGTTGGTCAGCCCCACCTTGTGGTAGAGCGCATGGTCTTCGGCTTGTCGACCTAGCATGGAAGACTCCTTGTTAAAGGTGTCTGTCCATAAAAGTAGACATCACGATAACTGTCAAATCGGTCGAGCTCACGCGTAGTTCTGCACCTTGACCGTGTGCAGGGCGATATCGATGACATCGCCGTCGGCGTTCAACTGTGGCATCTCGATCCAGTCACCGACGCGCACAATGTCGCTGGAGGATATCTGCACGCTGGCGACCAGGGACAGCAAGGTGTCCTGAAAAATCAGCATCAGTACGGCGGCCATTGCGCCCAGGCCAGACAGTAGAATCAGCGGCGAGCGGTCGATCAGGCTGGCGACCATGAGTATTGCGGCAATCGCGAAGAGCAGAATCTTCACCACCTGCACATAGCCCTTGATCGGCTTCAGGTGGGCATTCGGGCGCTTCTGGTAGCCGTTGTTGAGCAGCGTCAGCACGCCGCTGATGGCCAGAGCGATAGTCAGTACGATAAAAGCACTGCACACGTTGCCAGTTACCGCCACGGCAGCTTCCGGCAGGTTGGGCACCAGGGTGATGCCGACGGAAATGATCAGCGCAGGAACAATGTTTGCCAGTCGCGCGATCACCCGCGAGTCATGCAGGCTGCCGTCCTGGCCAATCGGCGTGGCCTTGAGTGCGCGGTACAGGCCGCGCAAAAGAATGCGTTTGACCACCCAGTTGGCCAACCAGGCTGCCAGTAGCAGCAGCGAGATGCCGGTCAGGCTATAGAGTGAGGGGTAATGCTCAAGCCACTGCTGTGTGTTGCTGTACAGGTCGTTCATGCCGCTCCTCGGGGCTCGCTCAACTTAATAACAAAGCAACCTTATCAAACGAGCACTTATTGGGCAGGGTGGCTTGGTTGCTGGACGTGTCTTAGGGCGTTGTCGAATTGGGCTTAGCCCAGCAAGCTGAGGACCGCCTGAGGGCGCTGGTTAGCCTGCGCAAGGACGCTTTGCGCGGCCTGCTCGATAATCTGGCGAGAAACCAGGTTAGAAGTTTCAGCTGCAAAGTCGGTGTCGAGAATGCGTGAGCGGCTGGCGGCAGCGTTTTCAGCGATGCTTTGCAGGTTGTTGATGGTGCTTTCCAGGCGGTTTTGTAACGCACCCATGTAGCCGCGTTGGCGGTCGATGTAGGCCAGTGCGTCATCAATATCCATCACCGCCAGGCCGGGTGTCTTACCGAGGTCCAGGCGGCCCAAGGCCATCGCATCGGCACTGAATGAGCTGAAGCCGATCTGGATCGTTTCATAGGCCTGAGCCCCGACTTGGAGCTGGGTGAGGGTGTTGCCGCCTACACCGTTGGCATTGAACAACTCCGGTTCGACCAGCGTAAAGCCCTTGGAACCCGGGAGCCCGGTGCCCTGGTTGGGCAGCACATTCTCGGCGGTGAGGACATTGCCACCGTCAGCGTCGAAGCCGCCAATCGCCCCAGTATCCGCGTTGCTCAGGTCCAGTCCTGCAACATAGGCCGCGGCATCAGCATTGAACTGAGTGCTGAAGTCCGCCTGGCTGCTGAAGGCGCCTTTACTGGCGTTGGTCAGGGCTTGATCCAGGGTAGAACCGCTGTTTTTTTGCAGGTAACCCATGATGTCTTTGATGTCTTTGATGCCTTTGCCACCCGCCGCTTTTATTTCTTCATGCATATACCGCACAGCAGCGTAACCGCCGGAATAACCGGCCGAAGCGCTGACATCGTCGGCATTAAATGCCGCCAGAATGGTCGCGGTATTGGTGCCTCCAGCGGTGTCTCCTGCAAGGCGCTCGTCCGCGCCTTGCAGCGCTTCTGCAGTGCCCTCAATAAACCAACTGGGTAAACCGGCGAAATTCATCGTGCGGCCCATGACGGCATGCGCCATCTCATGCGCGATGACTCGATCGGTATATTGCGGTGTGCTGCCGCCGTTGGGCAGGGTTGAGGCATCGAAGTAAGCCAGGTTGACGTTCAGAACCTGGTCAAAAATTTTGCCGCCGGCACCGGAGGTGCCTGATACAGAGGCCAGGGTTTGGCTGGACGAGTCATTGGTAAAGGTTATTTCCAGTTCAGCGCCATCGGCCGTCAGCCCGAAGGCGTCGAATACCCGCTGCTCACCTTCGCTGATCCAGAATCCTTTGAGGGCGTTCAACACGGCACGCTGATCCGGGTCGCCAAGGACTGAAAAGGTACCTTGGTCAAATACTTTGCGACCAGCAAAGGTCGTGGTTTCGTTGACGCGGTTGATTTCCTGCAACAGCTGCTGCGCTTCTTGATCCAGTGCAGTGCGCTCACTGGCACCGTTGGAGCCGTTCATGGCCTGCAAGCCGAGCGAGCGAATGCGCTGCAGAGCGTCGGTGACGCTTTGTAAAGCACCTTCCGCTACCTGCAGCAGCGATATGCCGTCGTTCGCATTGCGCGTGGCCACGTTCAGCCCCCGCACTTGCGAGGTCAAACGGTTGGAGATTTGCAGTCCAGCAGCATCGTCTTTGGCGCTGTTGATGCGCTGTCCGGTGGACAGGCGCTGCAGCGAAGTACCAAGTGCTGTGCTGTTGCTCTCCAATTGGCGGCGCGTGAACGACGACGAGATGTTGGTGTTAACCGTCAGCATCTACGTGTGTACCCGCTCGGCCGGACGGAAAGCCCGGCGTCACAGGCGTAATCGGCCTGCGCTGAAAAGGCTTGATAGGCTCGGGTGGGTAGGTCGACGAACGGTTAGGGCTTGAACGCACCGATAAAGATCGCGGGATCGACGCGGGCATCATTCAGGCTGACGTTCCAGTGCAGGTGCGGCCCGGTGGCGCGACCGGTGGCGCCGACGTTGCCGAGTAAGCCGCCACGGGGAATTTCATCACCGACTTTTACGCCGATGGCCGAGAGGTGGCAGAACATGCTGATCAGGCCCTGGCCGTGGTCGATAAAAACGGTTTTACCGTTAAAGAAGTAGTCGCCAGTCAGGATCACCTTGCCTGCGGCCGGGGCCTTTATCGGCGTGCCGCTATTGGCCGCGAAGTCCAGCCCGGAGTGCGGGTTGCGCTCCTCACCGTTGAAAAAGCGGCGCAGGCCGAAGGGGCTGGATAGCGGCCCGTTCACCGGCTTATCGAACAGCAGGTTGCTTGGCTGACGTGGACTGAACTGCTGGTAAGCGCGGGTTTGTTCGGCCAGTTCGCGTTCGATGCGCGCAAGGTTCTTGGCGTTTGGGTTGACCTGCTGTTGATTTTTGAGGGTGATGCGCTGTTCGACGTAATGCTTGCTGCCGACCTGAAAGCTCAGGGTCTGGCTGCCGTTAACGCTGATCTGCTGGTTGCCCGGCTTGATGCTCAGCGGAATACCGACAATGGCGATCCAGCGCTGCTGGTCCTCGTGAATCACCAGCACCGGCTTGTTCTGATAGCGCACGCTGGGTGCGCTGGCTGCTGGCCCTAGATCGACTACCGCCACGCCGCCGGGCACGGGTTTATTGAGCAGTCGGCTGATAAAGCCTTCGGCGTGGACGGGCAGGGCAAGGCAGAACAGGGTGAGCAGGGTGAATAGACGCATGGGGGACCTGTGTGGAAATCAATCGAGCAGCGAGAGGGTAACCGGCTGCACATGGTTGTCTTCGACCCGCACATCCAGCTCGCCGTTGCCCAGGCGCGCTTTCAGGCGCTGGCCGGGGCGGGTGTCGGCGGCGTTGCGGATGGCGCGGCCGCGCTCATCCAGCAGGATGCTATAGCCACGCCCGAGGGTCGCCAGCGGGCTGACCGCATGCAGCGTTTGCACGTGGCTATGCAGCTGCAGGCGGCGTGCCTTGAGGCCCTCGCGCATGCTGCGTTGCAGGCGTTCGGCCAGTGCCTGCAAGCGCTGGTCTAGCAGCTTGAGATTACGTTCCGGATGCAGGCTGAGCAGGCGGGTTTGCAGGTGATTCAGGCGTTCGCGGCGGCTATTCAGCTGGCGTGCGAAGGCGCGGGTCAGCCGCATATCCAGATCATCTACACGCTGAGCATGCTGGCGCAGGCGTTCGCCGGGATGGCGCAAGCGCCGCTGCAAACCCTCAAGACGCATGCGTTCGCGTTCCAGGCGGTGTTGCATGCGCAGGTTCAGGCGGCGTTTGAGATTGTGCAGGCGTTGCACCAGCTCGCTACTGTCGGGGGCCAGTAGCTCGGCGGCGGCGGAAGGTGTTGGTGCGCGTACGTCGGCGACAAAATCGGCGATGGACACATCGGTCTCATGGCCCACCGCGCTGACGATGGGCGTGACGCAGGCGGCAATGGCGCGGGCAACCGGTTCTTCGTTAAAGCACCAGAGGTCTTCCAGCGAGCCGCCGCCACGGGCCAGGATCAGCGCATCGAAGCCCTTGCTGTCTGCTACGCCAAGGGCGCGGACGATCTGCGCGGTGGCTTCGCGGCCTTGCACGGCGGTAGGGATCAGGGTCAGTTCGACTTGCGGTGCGCGGCGGCGAAATACGCTGATGATGTCGCGGATCACCGCGCCGGTGGGCGAGCTGATAATGCCAATACGTTTCGGGTGCGCTGGCAGGGCGACTTTGGCCTCGGCGGCGAACAGCCCCTCGGCGCTGAGTTTTTCCTTCAAGGCCTCGAAGGCCAGGCGCAGCGCGCCATCGCCGGCGGGTTCCACGGCATCAAGAATCAGTTGGTAATCGCCGCGCCCTTCAAACAGCGAGACCTTGCCACGCACCTTGACCGCCAGGCCATCACGCATTGCTTGGCGCACCTTGGCGGCGTTCTGCCGGAACAGCGCGCAGCGCACCTGAGCCTGGCTATCTTTAAGGGTGAAATAGATATGTCCGGACGCCGGCTTGGCCAGGTTGGAGATTTCCCCCTCGACCCAGATGCCGCCGAATACATCTTCCAGCAGCAGGCGTGCGCGGTTGTTCAGTTGACTGACGCTGAGCACCTCGCGGTCGAGGTTCAGGCGTTGGAAGGGATCTTTGATCATGGCCGGCATAGTAAAGGCTTTGCCCAGCCTGCCATAGGGGATTGGCCTTGACCGCCGCTGTAAGCCCTTTAAGCTGCGCGCCTTTAGCGCAAACCGAGTCCCGTTATGAGTGAGCAGCAGGCGATCGTCGTGCCGCAGATTTCCAGCTTTCCCGGCCACGAGGCACGCGCGCGGTTGATCGTGCGCTGGCTGGTTAAGCAGAACATCATCGAAGAACAGCTGACCACCTGTGGTCGCACCTTCAAACATATGGGCTACGGCATTGCCGAGGGCGCGCGGCGTGTAGTCGAGCGGCCCGAGTTGCTGCCGTTTGGGCAGGCAGTGCATGGCCTGGAGATCATTTATAAGCGCTGCATCTATACGCCTACGGCGGGCTTTTTAGAGGAGGCGGGCTGCCCTGAGTGTCGGCGCGAAGTGGGCGAAAGGTTGTTCGACAGCCTGGAGGAGTGGATGCCGGGGCATACCGATAACTTTCGCTGCCCGCTGTGCGGCCATGAAGACGATATCAACGGCTTTCTGTTTCTGCAGCCCTGCGGGTTTTCCAGCCTGGGTTTTATTTTCAATAACTGGGCGGATGCTGGCTTTAAGCAGAGCTTTCTCGATGAGTTTGCCGCGCGCTTGGGCTATCCGGTTTCCCTGGTGCGGGTCGATCTTTCTTAAGTAGGCTCATCCCTGAGCCCTGCTGAAAAGGTCAAAAATCGACGCTGGCCGATAGGCGTAGTTCGCGCGGTTCACCGACGGCGACGCGCAGGTTGCCGCCGCTGGAGGGGTAGTACTCCTGGTTGAATAGGTTGCGCGCATTCAGCTGCAGGCGGGTCTTGTCGCCCAGTAGCTGGCTTTCCCAGCTGAGAAACGCATCGGCCGCGGTGTAGCTGTCCAGCCAGAAGCTGTTGGCGTTATCGCCGGCGCGTTCACCGACATAGCGCGCGCCGCCGCCTACTCGCCATTGTCCGGCGTCGCTGGGCAGCGCCAGGTGGTGGGTCAGGTACAGGCTGGCTATATTCTGCGCGGCATTCACCAGTGCGTTGCCCTGGTTATCCGGGTCATCGAGGATTTCCGTATCGGTGTAGGCGTAGGTGCCGAGCAGCTCCCAACGTTCGGCAATTCGCCCGCTGATATCGATTTCCACGCCCCTTGAGCCCACCTTGCCTGCCGCTTCAGACACGGCGTTGTTGGTGACCACGACGTTTTCCTTCTCGATATCGAACAGTGCCAGGCTGGCGCCGATACCCTGGGGGAGGTCAAGTTTTACCCCTAGCTCGTAACTGCGACCTTCCTCGGGGTCGAATGCCTGGCTGGTGTTGGCGTCGGAGGCGTTGGGTACGAATGAGCGGCTGTAATTACCGTACAGCGAAACCTGTTGGTTGAGCTGATAAACCAAGCCGGCAAACGGCAAGAAGGCATTGTCTTGGCGGTCGGTGGTTTTCTTGTAGCTGTTGCCACGGCCTTGTTCGACTAACTGGTCAAAGTGCTGGTAGCGACCACCGGCCACGACTATCCATTGTTCGTTGAGGTGCCAGTTGTCTTTGACATACAGCGAGCGTGAATGCAGTGCGTCGCTTCTGTCGCTCTGCGCTGCGCTGATCAGCGAAGGTTCGGCAAGGTTGCCGTAGACCGGGCGGTAGATATTGAAGCCGCTAACCGCCGGGCCGCGGTAGGTGTCGCCGCGGAAGTTGTCGGCGCGCTCAGTATCGATGCCCAACAGCAAGTCATGTTGTTGGCCGAACACACTGGCGTTGCCGATCCAGTCCCAGGCCAGGTACTGGGTCTGGTTGTCGTGTTCGCTACCGTCGGCGCGGCGGCTGAGTGAGCCGGTGCTGGCGTTAAGCGCGTTGGGCCGCGCTTCGGCATAGTCGTAGCGCTCGTTGTTCCAGCCGTAGGTCAGGCGGCTTAGCAAGTCCGGGTTGAGTTGGTACTCGGCCTTGGCAGTGAGCAGCTCATCGGTGCCTTGGGCTTTAGCCCAGCTTTCGTTGAAGCGCGCGTTGTACTCGGTGCTCGCCGGTTTGCCGTTGATGATCACCGTGCCACGGTCGACCGGGGTCGAGTATTCCTTTTGCTCGTAGGCCAGGGTGATGCGCAGGTCTTCGCCGCTCCAGCTGAGGGACGGTGCGATCAGGCTGTGGTTGTCCGCGCCGAAATTGCGCCAATAGTCTTCGTGCTGGCGTTCGGCTATCAGTCGATAGGCAAAGCTGCTGTCGCCCAATGGGCCGGTGGTGTCGAGCATAAGGTTGCCACCACCTTCGCTGCTGGTTTCACCGCTGATCTGCGTGCTCTGCCGGTATTCAGGCTGCTTGCTGATCACATTGATCAGTCCGCCCGGTTCCATGGCGCCATAGAGCAGAGAAGCCGGACCTTTGAGCACTTCCACGCGCTCGGTGGTGGCGCTGAAGTTGCGCGACAGGCTGGAGCGAATGCCGTCACGCAGGATCGAGCCGTCGGCGTTGGTGCCGAAACCCCGTTTGACGAAGCCGTCCTGGGTGCCGGCCAGGGTGTTGCTCTGGCTTATACCGCTGACGAACTTCATCGCGTCGTCGAGCGATTGCACTTGGTAGTCCTCGATCACCTGCTCGGTGACCACTTGCACCGCCTGTGCTTCCTGCATGATGGGTACGGCGCTTTTGCTGGCGGTGCTGGCCGTGCTGGCGCTGTAGCCGGTTTGGTCTTCACGGGTGGCGGTGACGGCCTGGCTGGGTAGTTCCAATGGGTTGGCTACATCGGCAGCGAGGCTGCTGGCGGCAGGCAGTAACGCCAAGGCAAGGACGCTTAAGCGCCAGCCGGGCTGGGTGGGGGAGAGTCGGTTGAAAGACATGTGCTACTCAGATGCGGATGTTTTTGAGAATCATTATTATATTGTTCTCGTCCGCCTTCTGGATAGCGCCGCGTATGCGCGCAGGGCAATGTTGCAGTTTGCGTTGAGTGCAGGGGGGCGTCTGAGTATAATGGCGCGCTTCCAATTTTCCCGTCCGGGAGCCCCCGCCATGCTGCGTATCAGTCAAGAAGCTCTTACCTTCGACGACGTTCTACTTATTCCAGGTTATTCCGAAGTTCTGCCGAAGGATGTCAGCCTCAAAACGCGCCTGACCCGTGGTATTGAACTGAATATTCCGTTGCTCTCTGCTGCCATGGATACCGTCACTGAAGCCCGTCTGGCAATTGCCATGGCTCAGGAAGGCGGCATCGGCATCATCCACAAGAACATGACCGTCGAGCAGCAAGCTGCCGAAGTGCGTAAGGTCAAACGCTACGAGGCGGGCGTGGTCAAGGACCCGATCACCATCGAAGCCAACGCCACCGTGCGTGATCTGTTCGACCTGACCCGTATGCACAATATCTCCGGCGTACCGGTACTCAGCGATGGCGACCTGGTCGGCATCGTCACTTCCCGTGACGTGCGCTTCGAGAACCGCCTGGATGCCACCGTGCGTGAAGTGATGACGCCGAAAGAGCGTCTGGTCACCGTACCGGAAGGCGCCGACAAAGACGTGGTGCGCGAGCTGCTGCATAAGCACCGTATCGAGAAAGTCCTGATCGTCGATGATGCCTTCCGCTTGAAGGGCATGATGACCGTCAAGGACATCGAAAAAGCCAAAGCTTACCCGCTGGCCAGCAAAGACGACCAAGGTCGCCTGCGTGTGGGTGCAGCTGTCGGCACCGGCGCCGATACCGCTGACCGCGTCGCCGCGCTGGCTAATGCCGGTGTTGACGTAATCATTGTCGACACCGCCCACGGTCACTCCAAAGGCGTGATCGACCGCGTGCGTTGGGTCAAGCAGAACTTCCCGGACGTACAAGTGATCGGCGGCAACATCGCCACCGGCGAAGCCGCCAAGGCCCTGGCCGAAGCTGGCGCTGATGCAGTCAAGGTCGGTATCGGCCCTGGCTCGATCTGCACCACGCGCATTGTTGCTGGTGTCGGCGTACCGCAAATCTCCGCCGTGGCCAACGTTGCCGCCGCACTGGCTGGCACCGGTGTGCCGTTGATCGCCGATGGTGGTATCCGTTTCTCCGGTGACTTGTCCAAGGCCATCGTTGCTGGCGCGTCTTGCGTGATGATCGGTTCGATGCTCGCCGGTACTGAAGAAGCACCGGGCGAAGTCGAGCTGTTCCAGGGCCGCTCCTACAAGGCTTACCGCGGTATGGGCTCGCTGGGCGCCATGGCGCAGGCGCAGGGCTCTTCGGATCGTTACTTCCAGGACTCCTCGGCCGGTGCCGAGAAGCTGGTGCCGGAAGGTATCGAAGGCCGCGTGCCATACAAAGGTGCAATGGCAGCCATCGTGCACCAGCTGATGGGCGGCCTGCGTGCCTCCATGGGCTACACCGGTTGTGCAACGGTTGAGGAGATGCGCAGCAAGCCTGAGTTTGTGCGCATCACCGGTGCTGGCATGGCTGAGTCCCATGTACACGACGTACAGATCACCAAAGAAGCCCCGAACTACCGCGTGGGCTGATTGTTGATCAGTTGATATAAAGCCCGGGGCTGTCGCTGTTGTTTTACAGGGCAGCCCCGAGTCATTTGTGAATTTCGCTACGAGAGACGGTCATGGCTCATCAAGACATCCACGCTCACCGCATCCTGATTCTGGATTTCGGCTCCCAGTACACCCAGCTGATCGCCCGCCGCGTGCGTGAGATCGGTGTGTATTGTGAGCTGCACCCGTTCGACATGGATGAGGACGCGATCCGCGAATTCGCTCCCAAAGGCGTCATCCTCGCCGGTGGCCCTGAGTCCGTGCACGAAGCCAACAGCCCGCGCTGCCCGCAAGCGGTGTTCGATCTCGGCGTGCCGGTGTTCGGCATCTGCTACGGCATGCAGACCATGGCTGAGCAGCTGGGCGGCAAGGTCGAGGGTTCTGATCTCCGTGAGTTTGGCTATGCCCGCGTGGATGTGGTTGGCAAGAGCCGCCTGCTCGATGGCATCGAAGATCACGTCGACGCCGACGGCCTGTTCGGCCTAGACGTGTGGATGAGCCATGGTGACAAAGTCACCAAGATGCCGGCCGACTTCCACGTCCTGGCCAGCACCCCGAGCTGCCCGATTGCCGGTATGTTCAACGATGAGCGCCGTTACTACGGCGTGCAGTTCCACCCGGAAGTGACCCACACCAAACAGGGCGGCCGTATCCTGTCGCGCTTCATTCTCGACATCTGCGAGTGTGAAGCCCTGTGGACGCCGTCGAAGATTGCCGAAGACGCCATCGCCCAGGTGCGCGCCCAGGTCGGTGATGCCAACGTGCTGCTCGGCCTGTCCGGCGGTGTGGACTCCTCGGTGGTTGCGGCGCTGCTGCACAAAGCCATTGGCGATCAGCTGACGTGCGTATTTGTCGACAACGGCCTGCTGCGCCTGCACGAAGGCGAGCAGGTGATGGCCATGTTCGCCGAGAACATGGGCGTCAAGGTGATCCGTGCCAACGCTGAAGCGCAGTTCCTCGACAACCTGGCCGGCGAAGCCGACCCGGAGAAGAAGCGCAAGATCATCGGCCGCACCTTTATCGACGTGTTCGATGCCCAGGCCAGCCAGCTGGATAACATCCAGTTCCTCGCCCAAGGCACCATCTACCCGGACGTCATCGAGTCGGCGGGCGCCAAGAGCGGCAAGGCCCACGTGATCAAGTCGCACCACAACGTCGGCGGCCTTCCGGAAGAGATGAACCTGAAACTGGTCGAGCCATTGCGCGAACTGTTCAAGGACGAAGTGCGTCGTCTGGGTCTGGAACTCGGCCTGCCGTACGACATGGTCTACCGTCATCCATTCCCTGGCCCAGGCCTGGGCGTGCGCATCCTCGGCGAAGTGAAGAAGGAATACGCCGACCTGCTGCGTCGCGCTGACCATATCTTCATCGAAGAGCTGCGCAAGGCTGACTGGTACCACAAGGTCAGCCAGGCCTTCGTGGTGTTCCAGCCGGTGAAATCGGTGGGCGTGGTCGGTGACGGCCGTCGTTACGCCTGGGTTGTTGCCCTGCGCGCGGTGGAGACCATCGACTTTATGACTGCACGTTGGGCGCACCTGCCTTACGAGCTGCTGGAAACTGTCAGTGGCCGCATCATCAACGAAATCGAAGGCATCTCCCGCGTCACCTACGACGTGTCGAGCAAGCCGCCTGCCACCATCGAGTGGGAGTAACCAGAAGGGGCCTGCGGCCCCCTTTTTGTTGGCCCTGATCGGTTGCGCCTGCGTATGGGTATCGGGCAGCCGCTGTTCTCTATTGGCTTAGAGGCAGCGGCTGTTTTTATTCAGTCAGCCGCAGGCTGGCGAAACCTGCAGCGTTTATCGTGGCTATGCTCGGGCGGCGGATTGAACCAGAATCCAGGTGTCCGGCCATTTATGCAGGGAGATCACGATGACCGCACTATTTGCCTTGGCGAGCATGGCGCGGCGTTGCTGCCGTCAGGGCGCTGCAACCGAGGATAAGTTGCTTGGCCATCTGCTGGGGCTGGCCCTGAGCACTCTGCTGCTGGCCGTCAGCCCAGCGTGGGCGCAAGACGAATCAGCTTCTGTTGCTCCAACTGCCACGGCTGCTGCGGCGATTGCCCTGAGTGACATTCTGCTGCGCGCGGATGATGACCAGCGTCTGGCGGACCGTGCCAAACGCAGGGCAGCGAGTGCGGCCCCGGCTGCCGCGCTTGGCGCTCTGCTTGATGACATTGCGCGGCCCGTCGATGAGAAATTGCGGGCCTTCAGCGTGGATGAACTGCGCCAGCTGCCTTTTGTGCGTCTGGAGAGTCTGGCGCGCCACTGGAGCTTCGATGCCCACCGTATTCAAGCCTGGCGTACGCAGACGCGCGCCGTCACCAAACCTTATGCCGATGACACGGCTGAGCTGTCGCTACGCCGTGCACGTTGGCAGGCCACGCGCGTGGCGACCCCGGCAGACAGCATGCCCGTGCCTCTGGCTCGGCAGATCGACTTGATGATCAGCGAGCTGCAGGCGGCCGAGCAGGCGCTTGCAGCGCCGTTGGAGCAGCTGATTGAGTTGGGGCAACGGGCCAATGCGATCAATTCAAGTATTCAGCTTGGGCGCGAAGAAGTGGACAGGGTCATCAGCGGTGTTGATGCACGCCTGTTTAGCCGTGATTCGCTGCCGTTGTGGCAGGCGCTGCATGTACCTGACGACCAGCAAGCCGATGCGGATTCAGTGGTGCCGGGGCTGGATATTGAAGCCCGCTTTGCCGATGCCTACAGCGCGGTGAACGCCATCAAAGTACACACGATGCAAGCACTGCTGGTGCTGCTGTTGCTTGTGTTGCTCTGGCTGGCGCGCCAGCAGCGCTTGGCGCCTCACGTGAGCCGTGATGACGATAGCCAGCGGGTAGCCGCGCGCCCGTTGTCCGCCTGGTTGCTGCTGGCCGTGATGGTCGTGCAGGTGTTCGAGTCGGATGCACCCATGATGGCGCTTGAGGTGCTGACGCTGCTGGCAGTGGTGCCTGCGTTGCGCATGCTCCCGCAGCGTGCCCATGACCTGCTTGGCAGCTGGCCGCTAATGGCGGCTGGCTTGTATCTGGCAGACCGGCTGGGGGCGCTGTTATGGGGCGGTGAAGACTTTTATCGCGTGTTTCAGCTCGGGCTGACGGTCGTCGCGCTGCTACTCACGCTCTGGCTACTGCGGCAGATGCTGCGGCGAGCCGAACGCAGTGTCGGCTGGGCACGAACGATGGTGCGTGGAGCTTTCTGGCTGGGCGGCGGGCTGCTGCTGGCTTCGCTGCTGGCCAATCTGGCCGGTGCCGTGCTGCTGACTCAGACGCTCACCAGCGGGGTGATTGACAGCGGTTATATCGGCCTGCTGCTGTACGCCAGTATGACTTTGGTCAATGCGCTGCTGCGGATGCTGATGGAGCTGCCGGCTGTGCAGCGGGTATGGCTGTTTCGTCGACACGGCCAGGCATTGTTGAGTTGGTTGCGTCGCGCATTGTTACTGGCAGCGGCAGTCAGTTGGCTGCTGTACAGCATGGATCGCTTTCGCGTGTTGTTGCCGGTGCAGGCGTTCGTCAGTCAGGTGTTGGGCTATGACGTCGAGGTCGGCGAGTTGTCCATCAGCCTGGGAGATGTGCTGGTGTTTGCCCTGTCGGTGCTGATCACTATTGCTGCAGCGCGGGCGACCAAGTTGATACTGCGCGAGCAGTTGCAGGGACATAGCCGCTTGCCACGCGGGGTGGGCAACAGCATCGCCTCGCTCACCTATTACGCGCTGCTGTTGCTGGGCTTTTTGCTGGCGTTGTCGGCGGCGGGTTTCAAGGTCAGTCAGTTGACGCTGTTGTTCGGCGCACTGGGTGTGGGTATTGGCTTTGGCTTGCAGGGGTTGGTGAGTAACTTCGTGTCGGGGCTGGTGTTGATGTTCGAACGGCCGATTCAGCCTGGCGACGTTATCGAGATCAACGGCGCCAGCGGCAGCGTCCGCGAAATTGGCCTACGCGCCACCAAGATCCGTACCTTCGATGGCGCCGACATCGTGGTGCCTAATGGCACTCTGGTTGCCAATAACCTGACCAACTGGACGCTGCAGGACCGCAATCGGCGCATTGAAGTGCCGATCGGCGTCGCATACGGTAGCGACCCTGCCCAAGTGATTGAACTACTGGCCAGCGTGGCACGCGCTGTCCCTGGAGTGGCCGCAGAGCCTGCGCCGGTCGTGTTGTTGCAGGAGTATGGTGACAGCTCGCTGAACTTCAGCGTGCGCGCCTGGGCGCAGGACTACGACCGTTGGACCACTACGCGCAGCGAGCTGATGGTGAGCATGCTGCAGGCGCTTGCGGCGGCCAATATCAGCATCCCGTACAACCAGTACGACCTCAATCTACGCGGGGTGCCTGACGAGTTGACCGAGGCGATGCGCCAGGTCGGCCATGGCGGCGGTAAGTTGGACGCTTCCTGATCCCCTATGCCAGCGGTGCGGCAATCAGCCTCGATTTCAGGCTCGTCTTGAGCGCTAGTTAGATGAGAAACTATTGCATCTATCGGGAGTGAGTTCTTCCTCCGATGCATGGCCATGGCATATAGCCAGGCAACCTGGAGTGGATATGTTGTTTTCCCGCAGACAAATGCTGATCGGCCTGGCTGGGCTTGGCGTCGTCGGACTTGGTGCTGGTGGCGTGCGCTACTGGCTGGGTCGTCCGGAAAATGTGGCGACCCATGACTATGAGCTGATCGCCGCGCCGCTGGATATCGAGCTGGTGCCGGGGCAAACCACCTCGGCCTGGGCCTATGGTGGGCAAGCGCCTGGGGTCGAGCTGCGCTGCCGTCAGGGCGAGCGCTTGCGCGTGCGCTTCATTAATAAGTTGGACGTGCCGACCACTATTCACTGGCATGGCATCCGTCTGCCGTTGGCGATGGACGGCGTGCCTTATGTGTCGCAGGCGCCGGTGCTGCCGGGTGAATACTTCGACTACAACTTCATCACTCCCGACGCCGGCAGCTTCTGGTATCACCCGCACGTCGCCAGCGGCGAGCAGCTGGGGCGTGGGTTGGTCGGCGCGCTGATCGTCGAAGAGCGCGAGCCGACGGGCTTTCTCCACGACCACACGCTGAACCTGAAAAGCTGGCATATCGACGAGCAGGGCGCTTTTACCGATTTCAGCGTACCGCGCGAGGCGGCTCGTGGCGGCACCCCTGGGCGACTGAGTACGGTCAATGGCAAGCACGCGCCAACCCTGGATTTACCTGCCGGGCAGGTGGTGCGCCTGCGCCTGATCAATCTGGATAACACCCTGACCTATCGCCTTAACCTGCCCGGCGCGGATGCGCGTATCTATGCGCTGGACGGCAATCCGGTCGAGCCAAGGCCGCTGGGCAAGGAGTACTGGCTGGGGCCAGGTATGCGTATCGAACTTGGGTTGAAGGTGCCTGCGGCCGGCAATGAGCTGTCGCTGCGTAACGGGCCATTGCGCTTGGCGACCTTGCGCGCGCAGCCCAATGCCGAGGGGGCGGGTGAGTGGCCGCCTGCGCTGCCAGCTAACCCGGTGGCCGAGCCTGATCTGGCCAATGCGGAAACCGTCAAATTCAACTTCGAGTGGGCTGGTGCGGTATCGGTCGGTCTGGACCAGGGCGCGGCGCACAGCTTCTGGCAGATCAATGGCCAGGCCTGGGATATCAACGACAAGACCTGCGCCGACCGGCCAATTGCTCGGCTGCAGCTGGGCAAGAGTTATATCTTCGAGCTGCGCAACCTCAGCCAGTATCAGCACCCGATCCATCTGCATGGCATGACCTTTAAGGTGCTAGCCTCGGACCGCAAGTCGATCATCCCGTATTTCACCGACACCTACCTGCTGGGCAAGAATGAGCGCGCGCGCGTCGCGCTGGTCGCCGATAATCCCGGGGTATGGATGTTCCACTGCCATGTGATCGACCATATGGAAACCGGTCTGATGGCATCAATCGAGGTCGTTTAAGCGTGCGCCACCCCCTGATCATTGATCGCAGCCAGGATCAGCACTTTATGCGCGAGGCCCTGGCCCTGGCCGCCGAAGGTGCGGCCTTGGGCGAGGTGCCGGTCGGCGCAGTGCTGGTGCAGGATGGCCAGATTGTCGGGCGCGGTTTTAATTGCCCGATCTCCACGCATGACCCCAGCGCCCACGCTGAGATGGTGGCGATTCGCGCCGCCGCCCAGGCCGTGGATAACTACCGTCTGCCGGGCAGCACCCTGTATGTCACCTTGGAGCCGTGCAGCATGTGCGCCGGGCTGATCGTGCATGCGCGGGTGCAGCGCGTGGTGTATGGCGCAACCGAGCCTAAAGCTGGGGTAGCGTTGAGTCGCGGACAGTTTTTCAGCCAGGAGTTTCTTAATCACCGGGTGTTGATTGAGGGTGGCGTATTGGCGGAGGAGTGCGGTGCGGCGCTGAGTGCGTTCTTCAAGGCCAGGCGCGAGCAGCGCTAGAACTTATCCAAAGTCTGCTGCGCGTCGGCCCTGCGGCGTTAAAACCAGGCTCGGTAAGCCGCTTGCGGCTAACGCGCTTTAGCGCGACCCGAAGGGCGAGCGAAGCGGGTAATGCTCATTTACATCAGTAAACTCCGCTTCCTCGCCGTTTTGACCAGCCGGAGGCTGTTACTACGTAGCGCCTTGCAGGACTCTAGCTCGCGCGCCTTTGAAATAGGTTCTGTTAAAGCGGCGGGGTCTGCTCATTAGGCTGACGTTTGTCGATGCCCGGCACATGCTGATTGCTTTCGGCGATTTGCGAGCCTTCCAGCTGCGGCTGGGTTACCCAGGTGAGGATGTCGTAATAGCGGCGGATGTTGCGCACAAAGTGCACTGGTTCGCCGCCACGGGCATAGCCATAACGGGTTTTGCTGTACCACTGCTTCTGCGACAGGCGCGGCAGGATCTTCTGTACATCCAGCCACTTATTCGGGTCCAGGCCTTCGGCCTCGGTGAGCTTGCGCGCATCTTCCAGGTGGCCGCCGCCGATGTTGTAGGACGCCAAAGCGAACCAGGTGCGGTCCGGCTCTTGAATGCTTTCCGGCAGCTGGTTCTTTACATAGACAATATATTTGGCCCCACCTTCGATGCTCTGCTTGGGGTTCAAGCGGTCTGACACGCCCATGGCCTGGGCGGTGCGCAGGGTCAGCATCATCAGCCCGCGCACGCCGGTTTTCGAGGTGGCGGTGGGTTGCCAGAGTGATTCCTGATAACCCATGGCGGCGAGCAAGCGCCAGTCGACCTGATTGGCTTGGGCAGCTTCGCGAAAGTGTTTCTCGTAGCGCGGCAGGCGTTGTTGCAGGTGCTTGGCGAAGGTGTAGGCGCCGACATAACCGAGTACATCGACATGGCCGTAGTAGCGGTCTTTCAAGCGCTGCAGGCTGCCGTTCTGGTGCGCTCGCTCGATAAAGGCATTCATCTCATCAAGCAGGCTGCGGTCTTCACCAGGGGCTGTGGCCCAGGCCAGGTTTTGCGCATCGCCTAGGTCAAAGGCCACGCGCACGTTGGAGAAGTACACCTGATTCATCGCCAGCTCGTTGGAGTCGACCAGGGTCAGGTCGATTTGCCCTTCATCGACCATGCGCAGCAGGTCGACCACTTCAACGGCAGCTGACTCTTCATAACTCAGTTCGGGCAATTGCAGCTTGAGCGCCGCCAGTTGTTCGGCATGGCTGCTGCCTTTGAGCACCAGAATGCGTTTGCCGAGCAGATCATCCGGGCGGGTCGGGCGTTGCTGGCCGTTGCGATAAATCACCTGAGGGGTGACTTCGAGGTAGGGTAGGGAGAAGCGTGCGTGTTGCTGCCGTCCGTCGCTTTCTACCAAACCGGCGGCAGCCAGTACCGGCCCGTTGGGTTTGTTCAGGCTGGCGAACAGCTCGTCGAGGCTGTCGGCGGTTTCGATTTTCAGCTCAAGACCCAGATCATCGGCAAAGCGCTTCACCAGCTCGTATTCGAAGCCGGTTTCGCCGTTACGGTCCTGGAAGTAGGTGGCCGGGCTGTTGCGAGTGATCACCCGCAGTACACCCTCCGCCTGAACGCGCTCGAGTGTGCTGGGTTCTTCAGCACAGCCGCCGAGCACCAGGAGGATTCCGATCACCGACAGCCAGCAGGCGCAGCGCACGCGGAACGCAGATTGGGCAAACATTGGCGCAGTATACGCAAAGCATGGGGCGCGCCATATCTCGACAGCGGGTTGCTTCTCTGCTAGCGCAGTTGCTACGTTTGGCCCGCCTTCACGGGTGCCGTTGGCGGCGCTTTAGGCTAGAATGCACGGCCTCAAAGTACACCCCTTCCCAGAGGCTGTCCCCGATGTTGATCCTGCGCGGCGCTCCCGCCCTTTCTGCTTTCCGTCACGGCAAACTGCTTGAGCAACTGACCAGCAAGGTTCCTGCGGTCACCGGCCTGTATGCCGAGTTCGCGCATTTCGCTGAAGTCACCGGCGTTCTGACTGCCGACGAAGAGCAGGTATTGGCCCGTTTGCTGAAATACGGCCCGAGTGTGCCGGTGCAGGAGCCAAGCGGCCGCCTGTTCCTGACCATTCCGCGCTTTGGCACTATCTCGCCCTGGTCGAGCAAGGCCAGCGACATCGCTCGCAATTGCGGCCTGGCGAAGATTCAGCGCATCGAGCGCGGCCTGGCGTACTACGTCAGCGGCGAGCTGAATGCCGCCGAGGCGCAGCAGGTTGCCGACGTACTGCATGACCGCATGACCCAGCTGGTGCTGGATAACCTCGAAGGCGCCGCTGCGCTGTTCAGCCACGCCCAGCCCAAGCCGCTGACTGCCGTGGACATCCTCGGTGGCGGTCGCGCTGCGCTGGAGAAGGCCAACGTTGAGCTGGGCCTGGCGCTGGCCGAAGACGAAATCGATTATTTGGTGACCAGCTTCAATGGTCTGGGGCGCAACCCCCACGACATCGAGCTGATGATGTTCGCTCAGGCCAACTCCGAGCATTGCCGCCACAAAATCTTCAATGCCAGCTGGGATATCGATGGCGAAAGCCAGGAAAAATCCCTGTTTGGCATGATCAAGAACACCTACCAGATGCACAACGAAGGCGTGCTGTCCGCTTATAAGGACAACGCCTCGGTGATCGTCGGTAGCGTTGCCGGGCGTTTCTTTCCGGACCCTGAGACCCGCCAGTACGGCGCGACCCAGGAGCCCGTGCATATCCTGATGAAGGTGGAAACCCACAACCATCCGACGGCCATCTCGCCGTTCTCCGGTGCGTCCACCGGTTCCGGTGGCGAGATTCGCGACGAAGGTGCCACCGGCCGTGGTGCCAAGCCGAAGGCTGGGCTGACCGGTTTTACCGTATCCAACCTGAACATCCCCGGTTTCGAGCAGCCTTGGGAAGTGCCTTACGGCAAGCCCGAGCGCATCGTTACCGCGCTGGACATCATGATCGAAGGCCCGCTGGGTGGCGCGGCGTTCAACAACGAGTTTGGCCGTCCGGCCCTGACCGGCTACTTCCGTACCTTCGAGCAGGCGATCCAGACCCCGCGCGGTGAAGAAGTGCGTGGTTATCACAAGCCGATCATGCTCGCCGGCGGTATGGGCAACATTCGTGCAGATCACGTGCAGAAGGGCGAGATCACCGTGGGCGCCAAGCTGATCGTGCTCGGCGGCCCAGCCATGCTGATCGGCCTGGGCGGCGGCGCCGCTTCGTCGGTCGCCACCGGTGCCAGCTCGGCTGATCTGGATTTCGCCTCGGTACAGCGCGAAAACCCGGAAATGGAGCGCCGCTGCCAGGAAGTTATCGACCGTTGCTGGCAGCTGGGTGACAACAACCCCATCGCCTTTATCCACGATGTCGGTGCCGGTGGTATCTCCAACGCCTTCCCGGAACTGGTCAATGACGGTGGCCGTGGTGGCCGCTTCGAACTGCGCAACGTGCCCAACGACGAACCGGGCATGGCTCCGCACGAGATCTGGAGCAACGAGTCCCAGGAACGCTACGTACTGGCCGTCAGTGCTGTCGATTTCGAGCGTTTCAAGGCCATCTGTGAGCGCGAGCGTTGCCCGTTTGCCGTGGTTGGTGAGGCCACCGAAGAAGCCCACCTGACCGTGACTGACAGCCATTTCGCCAACACCCCGGTGGACATGCCGCTGGAAGTGCTGCTCGGCAAACCGCCGCGCATGCACCGTTCGGCCGCCCGCGAAGCTGAGCTGGGCGATGATTTCGATGCCAGCACCCTGGCCATCGACGAAGCCGTGACCCGCGTGCTGCATCACCCGGCCGTGGCCAGCAAGAGCTTCCTGATCACCATCGGCGACCGCACCATTACCGGTCTGGTTGCTCGCGACCAGATGGTTGGTCCGTGGCAGGTGCCGGTGGCTGACTGCGCGGTCACCGCCACCAGCTTCGACGTCTATACCGGTGAAGCCATGGCCATGGGCGAGCGCACGCCGCTGGCGCTGCTGGATGCTGCGGCGTCCGGGCGTATGGCGATTGGCGAGACCCTGACCAACCTGGCCGCATCGCGCATCGAAAAGCTCTCCGACATCAAACTGTCCGCCAACTGGATGGCCGCTGCCGGCCACCCGGGCGAAGATGCGCGTCTGTATGACACCGTGAAAGCGGTCGGCATGCAGCTGTGCCCGGAACTTGGCATCACCATTCCGGTGGGCAAGGACTCGATGTCGATGAAAACCCAATGGCGCGACGAGGGCACGGATAAGAGCGTGACCTCGCCGCTGTCGCTGGTGGTGACTGGCTTTGCTCCGGTCAGCGATATTCGCAAGACCCTGACCCCGCAACTGCGCATGGACAAGGGCGAAACCGACCTGATCCTGATCGACCTGGGCCGCGGCCAGAACCGCATGGGTGCCTCCATCCTTACCCAGGTGTACGGCAAGCTCGGCACCCAGGCACCGGATGTGGATGACGCTGAAGACCTCAAGGCCTTCTTCGCGGTGATCCAAGGTCTGAATGCAGACGGCCATATCCTCGCTTACCACGACCGTTCAGACGGCGGCCTGATGGTGACTGCGCTGGAAATGGCTTTCGCTGGCCACTGCGGCTTGAACCTGTTCCTCGACGCCTTGGCCGATAACAGCGCTGAGCTGGCCGCCGTGCTGTTCAACGAAGAATTGGGCGCGGTGATTCAGGTGCATCAGGACGCCACCCCGGAAGTGCTGGCGCAGTTCAGCGCCGCCGGTCTGGGCGACTGCGTGGCGGTGATCGGTCAGCCGGTCAACAGCGACGACGTGGCCATCAGCTTCAATGGTCAGCCGGTTTTCGGCGGTCAGCGCCGCTTGCTGCAGCGCCAGTGGGCGCAAACCAGCTACCAGATTCAGCGTCTGCGCGACAACGTGCAGTGTGCCGAGCAGGAGTTCGACACCATCCTCGATGAGGAAAACCCAGGCTTGTCGGCCAAGCTCAGCTTCGACGTCAATCAGGACATCAGCGCGCCGTATATCCGTAAAGGTGTACGTCCGCAGATCGCCGTGCTGCGTGAGCAGGGCGTCAACGGCCAGGTGGAAATGGCAGCGGCCTTTGATCGCGCCGGTTTCAACGCGATCGACGTACATATGAGCGACATCCTCAGTGGTCGCGTCAGCCTGGACGGATTCAAAGGTCTGGTCGCCTGCGGCGGCTTCTCCTACGGTGACGTGCTGGGTGCCGGCGAAGGCTGGGCCAAGTCGATCCTGTTCAACAGCCGCGCCCGTGATGGCTTCCAGGCGTTCTTCGAGCGCAAGGACAGCTTCAGTCTTGGCGTGTGTAACGGCTGCCAGATGATGAGCAACCTGCACGAGCTGATCCCTGGCACTGAGTTCTGGCCGCACTTCGTGCGTAACCGTTCCGAGCAGTTCGAAGCGCGTGTGGCGATGGTCCAGGTGCAGGAATCGGCCTCGATCTTCCTGCGCGGCATGGCCGGTTCGCGCATGCCGATCGCCATTGCGCACGGTGAGGGGCATGCCGAGTTTGAGAACGAGGAAGCTCTGCTCGAAGCCGATCTGTCCGGCTGCGTGGCCATGCGCTTTATCGACAATCACGGCAAGGTCACCGAGACCTACCCGGCCAACCCGAATGGTTCGCCACGCGGGATTACCGGCCTGACCAGCCGCGACGGCCGCGTGACCATCATGATGCCGCACCCGGAGCGGGTGTTCCGCGCTGTCCAGAACTCCTGGAAACCGGATGACTGGCAGGAAGATGCCGGCTGGATGCGCATGTTCCGCAACGCCCGCGTGTGGGTGGATTGATCCGGTTGGCGCGGGCTTATGTCGAGTAAGCCTGCGCCGATTCTGCCTGAGGTGCGCCAGGTCAAACCTGGCGATACTTTATTGCTGTGCCGCTGCGGGCGTTCGTCCCAGCTTCCCGATTGTGTTTCTGCCTGCCCTGATGCGCTTAAACTGCAGCCTGAACGTGAGCAGTTTCTGCTGCTTTGCCGTTGCGCGCGCTCGCAACGTCTACCTTACTGTGATGGTAGCCATAACCAGCCGGTAAGCGGCTTCAAGGCCCGCTGGCGGCGATTCTGGCGTGGTTTGTAGCCTGGGCTTATTAAGCTAATACGTTGAACACACAGCACATTATCCGGTCATAGGGTGCAAGTGTGATGGGCTGCGCGAATACCCGATAAGGCAAAATGCCATTATTGTGTGGCATCATTATCGAACTGTTTTTATCAGTCTTGCCGGCGGAGACTTCGATGTACAAGCTGTGTTTTTATGTGCCTGAAACTCATCTGGATGCCGTGAAAAGCGCGGTGTTCAGCGCCGGCGGCGGACGTATTGGTCATTATGATCAGTGTTGTTGGCAAGCCCTAGGGCAGGGCCAGTTCCGCGCTCTGGAAGGCAGTCAGCCATTTCTCGGTCAGCTTGGGCAGGTCGAACAGGTGGCAGAGTGGAAAGTCGAGATGGTCGTGGTCGATGAGCTGATCCATGATGCCGTTAAGGCCATGAAGAAGCAGCATCCCTATGAAACGCCAGCTTTTGAGGTGTGGCGGCTGTCAGATATCCAGTTCTAATTCATAAAAAAGGCGCCATGAAGGCGCCTTTTTTATGTCTATTGATCAGGGTCTGATTTCGATCAGGGTGCCGTCCTTGACCACTGCCCAGACCTCGCGCATATCAATGTTGCGCATGGCGATGCAGCCTTCGGTCCAGTCCAGGGTGTGGAACATCCACTCCGGGTATTCCTCATCCAGCGGCGTGCCGTGAATCATGATCATGCCGCCGGCCGGTACACCCTTGGCGCGGGCTTGCGCCTGGTCGCGGGCGTTGGGGTAGGAGATGTGCATGGACAGGTTGTACTTGTCGCTGGTCTTGCGCCAGTCGATCCAATAGAAACCTTCCGGTGTGCGCAGGTCGCCTTCGCGCTGTTTGGCCCCTTTAGGCTTTTTGCCCAGAGAGATGCGATAGGACTTGAGGGTGTCGCCACGGCTGATCAGGTGCAATTTGCGTTCAGATTTGATCACCAACACCTTGTCGATGGTTTTGCCATTAAGGGTCGGTGTGGTGCTGGCGGGAGCAGCCAGGGTAACGGTCAGGCAGAGTAGGGCGAACAACCAGCGCATCGTATTTCCCGTGAATCAAAAGGCTTTCTTGTAATGTGCGCGCAAGGCTTCGAGCGGCTCGTTGCGGACCGGGTAGTGCTGCTCGCGGCGGTCCGCGAAGTAGCATTCTAAGGTACGCCCGATGGTCGGGAAAGCCAGCTCTGACCAGGGGATGTCCTGTTCGTGAAATAGCTGAACCTCCAGGCTTTCTTCACCGGGGGCAAAGTCCAGGTCGACCAGCTCGGCGCGAAACAGCATATACACCTGATTGATGTGCGGCAGATCGAACAGGGTATAGAGGCTCAGGCTGCGCACCCGCGCGCAGGCTTCTTCATGGGTTTCGCGGGCGGCGGCCTGTTCCAAGGTTTCGCCGTTCTCCATAAAACCGGCCGGCAGGGTCCAGTAACCGCGCCGTGGCTCGATGGCGCGGCGGCACAGCAGCACCTGTTCGCCCCACACCGGCAAGCAGCCGGCGATGATGCGTGGGTTCTGGTAATGCACGGTCTGGCACTGCGCGCAGACGTGGCGCAGGCGGTTGTCCCCCCGCGGGATGATATGGCTTACCGCGCCGCCACAGTTGCTACAGAACTTCATGCAAGATCCTCGCTGCGTGTTGGCTATCTTGGCGCGCATTTCAGCTGCTCGGCAAGCGGCCTGGCAGGGCAAATTATCCAGCGCCTGAATGATTGCCGCTGCTGGCGCAGGGCTTGGGCCGTGCGCTGCTTTCGTGCCATGATCGAACGCAGAATAAAAGACCGAGAATCCTCATGCTGGACGAGTTGCTCCACCGCATGCGTGGCTATAGCCCGCACATTCTGCAGACTGACAAGCGCTACCCTGAGGCCGCAGTGCTGGTGCCCATCACCCGCAGCGATGAGCCGGAAGTGGTACTAACCTTGCGCGCTAGCGGTTTGTCTACCCATGGTGGTGAAGTGGCGTTTCCCGGTGGTCGGCGTGATCCGGAAGATGCCGATCTGGTCGAGACCGCTTTGCGCGAGGCTGAAGAGGAAATTGGCTTGCCGCCGGGTTTGGTCGAGGTGGTAGGTCCGCTAAGTACCCTGGTGTCGCGCCACGGTATTAAGGTCACCCCTTATGTCGGCCTGGTGCCGGACTTTGTCGAGTACAAGCCCAACGACGGTGAGATTGCCGCCGTATTTGCCGTGCCGCTGGCGTTCTTTCGCGACGACCCGCGGGAAACCACCCACCGTATCGATTACCTCGGGCGCAGCTGGTATGTGCCGAGTTACCGCTATGGCGAATATAAAATCTGGGGGCTGACGGCGATCATGCTGGTCGAGTTGGTCAACCTGGTGTTCGACGATGTGCATATCGATATGCATCAGCCGCCCGAGCACTTTATCAAGCTCACCTGAGCTTATTGAGGAAGCATCCATGAAATACCGCCTGGGTTCGTCCCACGTCGAGGCCCATGCCGACAGCTGGGTTGCACCGAATGCCACGCTGGTCGGCAAGGTCAAACTGGAGCCGGGTGCCAGCGTGTGGTTCAACGCCGTGCTGCGCGGCGACAATGAGCTGATTCATATCGGCGAGAACAGCAATGTGCAGGACGGTACCGTGATGCACACCGACATGGGCTTTCCACTGAATGTCGGCACTGGGGTGACCATTGGCCATAACGCCATGCTGCACGGTTGCACGGTGGGCGATTACAGCCTGATCGGCATCAATGCGGTGATCCTCAATGGCGCCAAAATCGGTAAGTACTGCATCATCGGCGCCAACAGCCTGATCGGTGAAGGCAAGGAAATTCCCGACGGCTCGCTGGTTATGGGCTCGCCCGGCAAGGTGGTGCGCGAGCTGTCCGAACCGCAAAAGAAGATGCTCGAAGCCAGCGCTGCCCATTACGTGCACAACGCCCAGCGCTATGCTCGTGATCTGCAGGAGCAGGACGACTGATGCAATCGCAGATACGTCCCGTTGCCTCGCCCTGCGTGCATGTCTGCGCGCTGGATGATGAAGATATCTGTATCGGTTGCCAGCGCACGGTCGCCGAAATCACCCGCTGGAGCCTGATGGATAACGCTGAGCGCCGTGAGGTGTTGGTGCAGTGTCATGAGCGGGCTAAGGCCAAAGGCATTCTGCTGTAACTTTCTTGATCAGTTTGAGGATTCACCATGCCCCGTATCGGAACCCCTTTGTCGCCGAGCGCGACCCGTGTGCTGTTGTGTGGCTCTGGCGAGCTGGGCAAGGAAGTGGTGATCGAACTGCAACGCCTTGGTGTCGAGGTGATTGCCGTTGACCGTTACGCGAACGCGCCGGCCATGCAGGTGGCGCATCGCAGCCACGTGATCAATATGCTCGATGGCGCAGCCCTGCGCGCGGTGATCGAGCTGGAGCAGCCGCACTATATCGTTCCGGAAATCGAGGCCATTGCCACCGCGACCCTGGTCGAGCTGGAGAATGAAGGTTTTACCGTTATCCCCAGTGCCCGCGCTGCGCAGCTGACCATGAACCGTGAAGGCATTCGCCGCCTGGCCGCCGAAGAGCTGGGCCTGCCGACCTCGCCCTATCAGTTTGCCGACTCCTTCGAGCAGTGCCGCGCCGCAGTCGAGAGCATCGGCTTTCCCTGCCTGATCAAACCGATCATGAGCTCTTCCGGCAAGGGCCAGTCGGTGCTGAAAAGCCTGGATGATCTGCAAGCTGCCTGGGATTACGCCCAGGCAGGTGGCCGCGCCGGCAAGGGCCGGGTGATCGTCGAGGGCTTTATCGATTTTGATTATGAAATCGCGTTACTTACCGTGCGCCACAGTGGCGGCACCACCTTCTGCGCGCCTGTTGGCCATCGTCAGGTCAAGGGAGACTACCAGGAGTCCTGGCAGCCGCAGCCGATGAGCGCCAAGGCTCAGGCTGAAGCCGAGCGCATCGCTCTGGCGGTTACCGGTTCACTGGGTGGGCGCGGGCTGTTCGGCGTTGAGCTGTTCGTCAAAGGTGATCAGGTGTGGTTCTGCGAAATCTCGCCGCGCCCGCACGACACCGGTTTGGTCACCCTGATTTCCCAGGATCTGTCCGAGTTTGCCCTGCATGCGCGGGCGATTCTTGGTTTGCCGATTCCAGCGATTCGTCAGTTCGGGCCGTCGGCTTCTGCGGTGATATTGGTCGAGGGCGAGTCGCAGCAGGTCAGCTTCGGCAATCTTGCGTCGGCTCTGGCTGAGCCGGATACCGCTTTGCGTCTGTTCGGCAAGCCCGAAGTCAGCGGCCAGCGTCGTATGGGCGTGGCGCTGGCGCGGGATGAGTCGTTACAAGCGGCGCGGACCAAGGCCACGCGTGCTGCGCAGGCGGTCAAGGTCGAGCTGTGAGTGCGTTACGGGCCTATGCCTGGTGGCTAGGCTTGGCACTGCTGGCGCCGATTGCCTTGCCGCTAGCAGTGCGCACGCGTCGTAGTGCGCTGCGTTTACCGCCAGCTGCAGGGCCATTGAGTGGCGTGGCTGGCGCAGATCTGCCGGGCGAGCCACTGCGCCTGCTGGTGCTGGGTGAGTCGACCGTAGTTGGCGTCGGTGTGGATGAGCTGGACGCCGCGTTGGTCGGGCAGTTGGCTACGGCGTTGGCTGCGCGATGCGGCCGTCCGGTTGCCTGGCGGGCGTGTGGCGAGAACGGCATTACGGCCGCGCAAGCCCGTGAGCGGTTACTACCGCAGGTGCTGGATCAGCCCTTTGATCTGGCGCTGCTGGTCTTCGGCGTCAATGACACCACCCACCTGACCTCATTACCCCGTTGGGACGCCGCACTCGGCGGCATGGCTGAAGCGTTGGCCGCGCGTGGTGCTCGAGTGGCGTTCAGCAGTGTGCCGCCGCTGCAGCATTTCAGCGCCTTGCCCTGGCTGCTGCGGCGTTTGCTCGGTATGCGCGCAGGCTTGCTGGATGCGCGCCTGCGTCAGTTGGTCGTGAGCCTGGGGGCAGGGCATCACGCGGTTGAGCTGGAATTTTCCGCCGAGTACCTGGCGCGTGATGGTTATCACCCGTCAGGTCTGGGCTATCGCGTGTGGGCGCAGGGGCTGGCCGTCAGTCTTGCGCCGGCGGCTCGGCGTGCGTCTTAGGTTTGGTTTGCCAGGCGCGCACGCTTTTTACCCGGTTATCTGACGACTGCAGAATCTCCAGGCGATAAGGGCCGATCTTCAGGCACACGGCGCTGTCGGGGATACTTTCCAGCGCCTCGGTAACCAGGCCGTTGAGGGTTTTCGGGCCATCGCAGGGCAGGTGCCAATCCAGTGCCTTGTTGATTTCTCGGATATAGGCGGCGCCATCGATTACCTGGGTGCCGTCTTCCTGAGGATGAATGTCCGGGCTGCGCAGGGTGTCCTGGTTGCTGAAGTCGCCGACGATTTCTTCGAGGATGTCTTCCAGAGTAACGATGCCGATCACATCGCCGTATTCGTCGACGACGATGCCGATCCGGCGTTTCTGCTTCTGAAAATTGATCAGCTGAGTCGACAGCGGCGTGCCTTCGGGTACGAAATACGGCTCGTTGCAGGCTGCTAGCAGCGCCTCTTTGCTCAGCTCGTTATGCGTCAGCAGTCTGGCAATCTGGCGCATATGCACGATGCCTTCGATCTGATTGATGTCGGTACGAAACACCGGCAGGCGCGTGTGGGTGGTGTTAGTCAGCAGGCTGATGATGCTTTCGAGGTCGTCATCGAGGTTGATGCCGGTGACTTCGTTGCGCGGAATCATGATGTCATCCACCGTCACCCGCTCAAGGTCGAGGATGCCAAGCAGCATGTTCTGGCGATTCTTCGGCATGCCGGCGCCGGATTCGCGCACTACACTGCGCAGTTCTTCGGTGGACAGGCTGTCGCTGGCGCGTTGCGAAGGATCGATGCCGAGCAGGCGCAGCAGCACGTTGCTGATGGTGCTGGTGGTCCAGACTACCGGGTAGAGCAGGCGTTGTAGCAGCAGCAGCAAGCGACTCGCGGGAAAGGCCACCAGTTCCGGGCGCAGCGCTGCCAAGGTTTTCGGGGTGATTTCGCCGAAAATCAGCACGACGATGGTCAGGCCAGCGGTGGCAATGGCGATCCCGGCTTCGCCCCAGATATCCACGGCCAGCACGGTGGCGATGGAGGCGGCGAGGATATTGACCACGTTGTTGCCGACCAGAATCGTGCCGAGCAGGCGGTCTGGGCGGCTGAGCAGGATAGTGACGCGCTTGGCGCCCTTATGCCCTTCCTTGGCCATGTGCTTGAGGCGATAACGGTTGAGGCTAAGCATCCCGGTCTCCGAGCTGGAGAAGAAGGCTGAGCACAGAATCAGAAAAATCAGCAGCCCAAGCAGGTAGCCGGAGTGAAGGTCGTCCACGGAAGGGGTCTCAGATATGCAGGATGAATTCGCGAACCAGCTTGCTGCCGAAATAGGCCAGCATCAGCAGGCAGAAGCCCGCCAGGGTCCAGCGAATGGCTTTGTGGCCGCGCCAGCCGAGTTGATGGCGGCCCCACAACAGCACGGCAAACACCACCCAGGCAAAGCACGAGAGGATGGTTTTATGCGCTAGGTGCTGGGCAAACAGGTCGCTGATAAACAGCGCGCCAGACAGCAGAGAGAGTGACAGCAATCCCCAGCCAGCCCAGAGAAAGCCGAACAGCAGGCTTTCCATGGTTTGTAGGGGTGGGAAGTTCTTGATCAGCCCGGACGGGTGCTTGTGCTTGAGCTGATGGTCCTGCAGCAGCAGCAGCAGTGACTGGAACACGGCAATGGTCAGCATGCCGTAAGCGGTGATCGACAGCAGGATGTGCGCCAGGATGCCGGGTGCTTCATCAATGGCCTGGGTGGTGCCGCTGGGCATAAATTGCGCGAGCAGCACCGTGACAAAGCCCAGGGGGAATAGCAGCAATAGCAGGTTTTCCACCGGGATTCGCATGCAGGCCAGTAGCGTCAGCAGAATAACGGCGGCGGCAATCAGGCTGGCGGCCTTGAAGAAGTCCAGCGACAGACCACTGGCATCGAACATCTGCAGAAACAGGCTGCTGCCGTGCAGCAGCAGCGCCAGTGTGCCGAGTGCAACCAGCAGGCGCTTATTGGATGTGCTGCGCTGTTGCAGGCGCAGGCCTTGATAGAGTGCGGCTCCGGCATAGAGGCAGGCAGCGGCGAGGCTGGGTAGCAGAGGGTGCATAAATCCTTGTCAGGCAAACCCGAAAGGCGGCCAGTGTGGCATACAACCCGTGCGCCACGAAAGCGTCTGGCGGTGTCGGTGCCTTGCAGTCTTCGCTATAATCCGCGACCTGTTGCAAGCCCACCCTCGGCTCGACTGAGCCTGAAAGGAACGCGCATGTTCGAAAATCTGACTGACCGCCTTTCGCAGACCCTGCGAAATGTCACTGGCAAAGCCAAGCTGAGCGAAGACAACATCAAGGACACCTTGCGTGAAGTGCGCATGGCCTTGCTCGAGGCTGATGTTGCCTTGCCGGTGGTCAAGGACTTCGTTAATAAGGTCAAGGATCGCGCGGTCGGCACCGAGGTGTCGAAGAGCCTGACGCCGGGCCAGGCGTTCGTGAAGATCGTTCGCGCCGAACTCGAAGAGCTGATGGGCGCGGCCAACGAGGACCTCGCGCTGAATGCCGTGCCGCCAGCCGTGGTGCTGATGGCAGGTCTGCAGGGTGCGGGTAAGACCACCACTGTCGGTAAGCTGGCGCGCTTCCTTAAAGAGCGCAAGAAAAAGACCGTGATGGTGGTGTCTGCCGACGTTTACCGTCCGGCGGCGATCAAGCAGCTGGAAACCCTGGCCACTGATATTGGCGTGACTTTCTTCCCCTCCGATCTCAGCCAGAAGCCGGTGGATATCGCTGAAGCGGCGATTAAGGAAGCCAAACTCAAGTTTATTGATGTAGTCATCGTCGATACCGCCGGTCGTCTGGCCATTGATGCCGAGATGATGGCGGAGATCCAGGCGCTGCATGCGGCGATCAAGCCGGTCGAGACTCTGTTCGTGGTCGATGCCATGACCGGTCAGGACGCCGCCAACACCGCCAAGGCCTTTAATGATGCGCTGCCGCTGACGGGCGTAGTGCTGACCAAGGTCGACGGTGATGCGCGCGGCGGTGCGGCGTTGTCGGTGCGTGCGATTACCGGCAAGCCGATCAAATTTATCGGTATGGGCGAGAAGACCGAGGCGCTGGAGCCCTTCCATCCGGACCGAATTGCCTCGCGCATTCTCGGCATGGGCGACGTACTCAGTCTGATCGAGCAGGCCGAGCAGACCCTGGATCGTGAGAAAGCCGAGAAGCTCACCAAAAAGCTGAAGAAGGGTAAGGGCTTCGATCTCGAAGACTTCCGTGACCAGCTGCAGCAGATGAAGAACATGGGCGGTCTCGGCGGCCTGATGGACAAGCTGCCACAGATGGGCGGCGTCAATCTGGCGCAAATGGGCAATGCCCAAGGCGCTGCCGAGAAACAGTTCAAGCAGATGGAGGCGATCATCAACTCGATGACGCCTCAGGAGCGCCGCGATCCTGACGTGATCAGTGGCTCGCGCAAGCGCCGCATCGCCATGGGTTCCGGTACTCAGGTGCAGGACATCGGCCGCTTGATCAAGCAGCACAAGCAGATGCAGAAGATGATGAAGAAATTCACCGCCAAAGGCGGTATGGCCAAGATGATGCGCGGCATGGGTGGGATGATGCCGGGCGGCATGCCGAAGATATAAGGAATCCGCGTCGGCAGCGATGTCGGCGCAAACCCCGCTGAGTTGGCGGGTGTTTACAGTAAACCCGCCTTTCGCGGGAGCTGATTGGCCGGTTTGGATAGCGGCCCTCTGGCAAATCTTGCTTGCACGGCCTCATGCGCCTGAAAAAGCCATTTGCAAAAATCCGGATATTCCTTAGAATATGCGGCCTTTCGGGCACCTATGCCCGCTGTGCATTTAGATTTGCAGCACCGACTACAGGAACTATGTTCACATGCTAACGATTCGTCTTGCCCTTGGCGGCTCCAAAAAGCGCCCGTTCTACAAAATCAACGTGACCGACAGCCGTAACCCACGCGACGGTTCGCACAAAGAAGAAATCGGTTTCTTCAACCCGATCGCTCGCGGTCAGGAAGTTCGTCTGTCCGTTAAACAAGATCGCCTGGCTCATTGGCTGAGCGTCGGCGCACAGCCGTCTGATCGTGTTGCTCAGCTGTTGAAGGATGCTGCTAAGGCTGCGGCCTAAGCAATATGAACGCGACGCCTGCTTCTACCGATGACTTGATCGTTATCGGCAAGATCTACTCCGTACATGGCGTTCGCGGTGAGGTGAAGGTGTATTCCTTTACTGATCCTGTTGCAAACCTGTTGGAGTACAAGACCTGGACGCTTAGGCGCGATGGCAGTGTCAAACAGGTAGAGCTGGTCAGTGGACGCGGGAGTGATAAATTCCTGGTCGCGAAGCTTAAGGGTCTTGATGACCGTGATGAAGCACGTCTTCTCGCGGGTTATGAGATCTGTGTTCCGCGCAGCCTGTTCCCTGATTTGGCCGACGGTGATTACTACTGGTACCAGCTGGAAGGTCTTAAGGTTATTGATCAAGCAGGGCAATTGCTCGGCAAGATCGATCATCTGTTTGAGACGGGTGCCAATGATGTGATGGTGGTCAAACCCTGCACCGACAGCCTGGATGGTCGTGAGCGCTTGTTGCCCTACATTGAGCAATGCGTGCTGTCGATTGACCTAAGTGCTGGCGAAATGCGGGTCGACTGGGATGCGGACTTCTAAGCCTGATGCCAAATCTGCGCGTTGAAGTCATTACGCTGTTCCCGGAAATGTTTGCCGCAATCAGTGAATACGGCATTACCAGCCGAGCGGTGAAGCAGGGTTTGTTGCAATTGACCTGCTGGAATCCGCGTAGCTACACCACAGACCGTCACCACACCGTGGATGATCGGCCTTTTGGTGGTGGCCCAGGCATGGTGATGAAGATCAAGCCGCTTGAAGATGCTTTGCTTGAGGCGAAGCGCGCTGCAGGTGGTGCGGCCAAGGTGATTTACCTATCGCCGCAAGGTCGCCAGCTGACGCAGTCAGCAGTACGCGAACTGGCTAATGAGGATGCATTGATCCTGATTGCCGGCCGCTATGAAGGCATTGATGAGCGCTTTATTGAGGCGCATGTCGATGAAGAATGGTCGATTGGGGACTACGTCCTGTCTGGCGGTGAGCTGCCGGCCATGGTGCTGATCGATGCGGTAACGCGCCTTTTGCCTGGTGCATTGGGTCATGCAAATTCGGCCGAAGAAGACTCCTTTACGGATGGCTTACTCGACTGCCCGCACTACACCCGCCCGGAGGTGTATGCGGATAAACGTGTTCCTGACGTGTTGCTTAGTGGCAACCACGAACACATCCGGCGCTGGCGTTTGCAGCAGTCCATTGGTCGGACCTACGAACGACGCGCCGATCTTCTGGAAAGCCGCTCGCTTTCTGGAGAAGAGAAAAAGCTGCTGGAGGAATACGTCCGCCAGCGGGACGATAGTTAATGTATCGATGACCGGCCGAGGCCTGTCTTAGGAGCGCAGCATGACCAACAAGATTATTCAGCAACTTGAAGCTGAGCAGATGGGCAAAGAGATCCCAACTTTCGCACCAGGTGACACCATTGTTGTCCAGGTTAAAGTGAAAGAAGGTGACCGTCAGCGTCTGCAGGCGTTTGAAGGCGTTGTTATTGCCAAGCGTAACCGTGGTCTGAACAGTGCTTTCACTGTTCGTAAGATCTCCAACGGTGTTGGTGTAGAGCGTACTTTCCAGACTTACAGCCCGCTGGTTGATAGCCTGGCTGTTAAGCGTCGCGGTGACGTGCGCAAAGCTAAGCTTTACTACCTGCGTGACCTGTCGGGTAAAGCAGCACGCATCAAGGAAAAACTGGGCTAAGTCTCAGCTTCCTTGTAAAAAAGCAGCCTTCGGGCTGCTTTTTTCGTTTCTGGGCCGGTGACTGGTAAGTTTTACCCGCCTTAGCTCTGCCCATTTGGCAGCGTGAAAATAATCATAATAACCTCCCGCAGCACAGTGGCAGCCACATCCGATTGATTCAGGCAGTAGTGGTATGACCCCGAGAGAGCAAGAAATCCTGCGGCGCATCGAGCTATCGGAAACCCGTGTGACCAAGGCGGTATTCCCGCCGACCACCAACCATCACAACACGCTGTTTGGCGGTACGGCGCTGGCCTGGATGGATGAAGTGTCGTTTATCGCCGCCACGCGCTTTTGTCGCTTGCCCTTAGTGACGGTGTCGTCTGATCGCATCGACTTCAAGCACGCGATTCCCGCCGGCTCGATCGTCGAGCTGATTGGGCGAGTGATCAAGGTCGGCAATACCAGCCTTAAAGTCGAGGTCGAGGTGTTTGTCGAAAGCATGTGCAGCGATGCCCGCGAGCGGGCAATCAGCGGCGTGTTTAGCTTTGTCGCGATTGACGGGCAGAAGAAGCCGGTGCCTGTGTTGCCAGTCTGAAGGCTGGTGTCTGCTGTAGGTTCTATTGGTGCAGGCTGATTCGCAGTGAGGCCTGCGACAGGTCGATATCGTGCAAGCTCAGGCTGCCGAAGCTCTGTCCTGGTGAGGCGCCGGCAACGCGGATGTTGTCGAAGCGCAGCTCACCAATCGAACTCGGCAGGCGCACATTGACTGAGCCATCGGCATTGATCGCAGAGGTCAGTTTGCTGGTGTCGTACTGCACATCCTTCATCGAGGTTTCCGCCTCAAGGCTGCTCAGTACCGGCATCACCAGTTTGCTTAACTGGCCAACGGTGCCCAAACCGTCACCGCTACCGGCTTGTAGAAACAGGCCTTGCAGCACGTCGTCTAGGCCCTGGGCGCTGACATTGCTCATTTCCATATCGCTCAGCGGGCGCAGGCCGCGTGGGGTTTCTTCCTGGCTGATGGCGCTGGGCAGGTTGCGTGGTGCATCGGCACTGGCAATCTGGAAGGGGCTGAGCAGGGCGGCGACCAGAGTGGCGGCCAGGCGCAGGTTGTTCTGTTTGCTGAGGGCTTTTTTCAGCTGGCGTTCAGTTAGCCAGCCTTGCTCGATCAGCGTCTCACCCAGGCGTTTATGGTTGGTGAGTTGCAGTTGAATGGCCGCATCCAGCTGGCCGCGGTTAATCAGTCCTTTGTTGATCAGAACCTGACCAAGGCGTGAGTTCTGTTGGCTGGACATACGTTGGCACCATTGTGCTGTAGTGGCGTGATGCAATCATGGTCTGCAAATGGGCATCTGTCACCCTCCCAAAGATAGGGTGACGACGGCTTTTTTCATTGGTCTCGCCACCGCTGGTCGGTTGTCTATCGACCTTCCGGTGCGGTCTTGCGTGCATGTGCTTAATGCTGGCCCATGACGCTGCGCTCGTGGACACTAGGGGCATATGGTTTGAGGTTTTTTGATGCCTGCTACTGATCACCCGTTGATTGACCGTTTTCTTGAGTCGCTCTGGCTCGAGAAGGGCTTGTCTGTCCATACACGCGCCGCCTATCGCAGCGATTTGGCGCTGTTCAATGGCTGGTTGCAGGCGCGTGATGT
This sequence comes from Pseudomonas sp. 9AZ, assembly GCF_902506525.1. Taxonomy (NCBI): domain Bacteria; kingdom Pseudomonadati; phylum Pseudomonadota; class Gammaproteobacteria; order Pseudomonadales; family Pseudomonadaceae; genus Pseudomonas; species Pseudomonas sp. 9AZ. The sequence goes on along the minus strand of NZ_LR733840.1, from coordinate 672,910 downwards.
GCAGCTGGCTGACGCGGGACGTGAGCTGATTCTCGATCACCTGGCCTGGCGCCTGAATGAGGGCTACAAGGCGCGCTCTACCGCGCGCTTGCTCTCGGGTTTACGTGGTTTTTACCGGTTTCTCCTGCGTGAGCAGTTAATCAGCCGTGATCCGACTCTGCAGGTGGAGTTGCCGCAACTGGGGCGACCCCTGCCGAAGTCACTGTCCGAGGCCGATGTCGAGGCTTTATTAGCCGCTCCTGAGTTGGATGATCCGATTGGTTTGCGCGACCGCGCGATGCTTGAGGTGCTCTATGCCTGTGGCTTGCGCGTGAGCGAGTTGATTGGCTTGACGTTGGAACAGGTCAATCTGCGTCAGGGCGTGTTGCGGGTGTTTGGTAAGGGCAGCAAGGAGCGCCTGGTGCCGTTGGGTGAGGAGGCGATTGCCTGGATCGAGCGTTACAGCAAAGAGGCGCGACCGTTTCTGCTGGATGGCAAACCCAGCGATGTGCTGTTTCCCAGTCTGCGCGGCGAGCAGATGACCCGCCAGACCTTCTGGTACCGCATCAAGCACCAGGCCAAAGTGGCAGGGATCAGTAAAAGCCTGTCGCCCCATACGCTGCGCCATGCCTTTGCCACGCACCTGCTCAATCACGGCGCGGATTTGCGGGTGGTGCAGATGTTGCTGGGGCACAGTGATCTGTCAACCACGCAGATCTACACCTATGTTGCCCGCGCGCGGCTGCAGGAGTTGCATGCGCAGCACCACCCGCGAGGCTGAGAACGCCGTCCGGCCTGCGATGGTCGGCCTCTGTGGGCTTCTATGGTAGGCTGCGCCCATCCATTGTTAGGTCGTCTTCTGCCGGGAGTTTGTATGCGTTTTAACCGCATTGTTGTTGCATTGGCCTTGGGTCTGGCCAGCAGCGTGGGCGTTGCCGCCGATGCCGATCAGGCCATTCGCAACAGCCTGAAAGCTATCGATCCGGCTCTGCCGATTGAGGCAATTGCCGAAAGTCCGATGCCCGGCGTTTATCAGGTCGAACTGGCCGGTGGCCGGCAGCTGTACACCAGCGCCGACGGCCAGTTCCTGTTGCAGGGTTACCTGTTTCAGGTCAAGGACGGCAAGCCGGTCAACTTGACCGAAGCCGCTGAGAGTAAGGGCGTGGTCAAGCTGCTGGATGCCATACCTGCTTCGGAAATGGTGGTGTTTGCGCCTAAACAACCGAAAACCCATATCACCGTATTTACCGACACCGATTGCGGCTATTGCCAAAAGTTGCACAGTGAAGTGCCTGAGCTCAATCGTTTGGGCGTTGAAGTGCGTTACCTGGCCTTCCCGCGTCAGGGTCTGGAGAGTGCTGCGGCCAAAGAGCTGTCGAATGTCTGGTGCGCCAAGGATCAGCAAGACGCCATGAACCGTGCGAAGAGCCGTCAGGGCGTAGCGGATGCTCAGTGCGACAGCCCTGTTGCCAAGCAGTATGCCCTTGGGCAAATGATCGGGGTCAGCGGTACACCCGCCATCGTTCTGGCCAATGGCAAGATCATTCCGGGCTATCAACCAGCTCCGCAGCTGGCGAAAATTGCCCTCGAATCCAAATGATCTGAGGCATGCGCCTGATTGACTAATAAACAGCCGCTTCGTATGGTGCGGCTCTTTTCTACGGCCGGGGCTTGCTCCGGCCGTTTTACGCAGTGCAGATGGGGAGTTCAGTGTGAAACCGGTGAAAGTAGGCATCTGTGGGCTGGGTACCGTCGGTGGCGGTACGTTGAATGTACTCAAGCGAAATGCCGAGGAAATTACCCGGCGCGCAGGGCGCGGTATTGAAGTTGCCCAAATTGCCATTCGCTCGCCCAAGCCGCAGTACGACACGACCGGTATTAGCATCACCAACGATGTGTTTGAGCTGGTGAACAACCCTGAGATCGATATCGTTATCGAGCTGATCGGCGGTTACACCTTGGCCAAGGATCTGGTGCTCAAAGCCATCGAAAACGGCAAGCACGTGGTTACCGCCAACAAGGCGCTGATCGCTGTGCACGGCAATGAAATCTTTGCCAAAGCGCGTGAAAAGGGCGTGATTGTCGCCTTTGAAGCCGCTGTTGCTGGCGGTATCCCGGTGATCAAGGCAATTCGCGAAGGCCTGGCAGCCAACCGTATCAACTGGCTGGCCGGCATCATCAACGGTACTGGCAACTTTATCCTCAGCGAAATGCGCGAGAAGGGTCGCACCTTTGACGACGTGCTGGCTGAGGCGCAAGCGCTGGGTTATGCCGAAGCTGATCCGACCTTCGACGTTGAAGGCATCGATGCTGCACACAAGCTGACCATCCTGGCCTCCATCGCCTTTGGTATCCCGCTGCAGTTCGACAAGGCCTACACCGAAGGCATCACCAAGCTGACCACCGCTGACGTGAACTACGCCGAAGCGCTGGGCTATCGCATCAAGCACCTCGGCGTTGCCCGTCGTACCGACGCTGGTATCGAGTTGCGCGTACACCCGACGCTGATTCCGGCGGATCGTCTGATCGCCAACGTCAACGGCGTGATGAATGCCGTAATGGTCAATGGTGATGCCGCCGGCAGCACACTGTTCTACGGCGCGGGTGCTGGTATGGAACCGACTGCGTCTTCGGTTATCGCTGATCTGGTTGACGTAGTCCGTGCGCTGACAGCCGATCCAACCAACCGCGTGCCGCACTTGGCCTTCCAGCCCGACTCGCTGTCCGATCACCCGATACTGCCGATTGAAGCTTGCGAGAGCGCTTATTACCTGCGCATTCAGGCCAAGGATCATCCGGGTGTGCTGGCCCAGGTGGCGAGCATCCTGTCGGCACGCGGGATCAATATCGAGTCGATCATGCAGAAGGAAGTCGAGGAGCAGGACGGTCTGGTGCCGATGATTCTGGTCACCCATCGCGTGCTCGAGGCACAAATCAATGAGGCGATCAGCGCCCTTGAAGCTCTGACTGATGTGGTAGGCAGCGTTGTGCGTATCCGCGTCGAGCAGCTGAACTAATCCGCTTTTGGCCGCCGCAGCCGGGCTGCGGTGGCTCTCGAAGATTTAACCGAAGGTTTGCCCCTATGCGCTATATCAGTACCCGTGGCCAGGCACCGGCCCTGAATTTCGAAGATGTGCTGCTCGCCGGCCTGGCCAGCGATGGCGGCCTGTATGTACCGGAAAATCTGCCGCGTTTCACCCAGGAAGAAATCGCCTCCTGGGCCGGTCTGCCGTACCACGAGCTGGCCTTCAGGGTTATGCGCCCGTTCGTCACTGGCAGCATTCCGGATGCCGACTTTAAAAAGATCCTCGAAGAAACCTACGGCGTGTTTGCCCATGGCGCTGTCGCTCCGCTGCGTCAGCTGAACGGTAACGAGTGGGTGCTGGAGTTGTTTCACGGTCCGACCCTGGCGTTCAAGGATTTCGCCCTGCAGTTGCTCGGTCGTCTGCTTGATTACGTACTGGCCAAGCGCAACGAGCGCGTGGTGATCATGGGCGCCACTTCCGGTGATACCGGTTCGGCGGCCATCGAAGGCTGCAAGGCCTGCGACAACGTCGACATCTTCATCATGCACCCGCACAACCGTGTGTCCGAGGTGCAGCGCCGGCAGATGACCACCATCCTCGGCGACAACATCCATAACATCGCTATCGAAGGCAACTTCGATGACTGCCAGGAAATGGTCAAGGACAGCTTCGCTGATCAGGCTTTCCTCAAGGGCACCCGTCTGGTCGCGGTGAACTCGATCAACTGGGCGCGGATCATGGCCCAGATCGTTTACTACTTCCACGCAGCCCTGCAGCTTGGTGGTCCGGCGCGTTCCATCGCGTTCTCGGTACCGACTGGTAACTTTGGTGACATCTTCGCCGGCTACCTGGCGCGCAACATGGGCCTGCCGATCAGCCAGCTGATCGTCGCGACCAACCGTAACGACATCCTGCACCGCTTTATGAGCGGCAATCAGTATGTGAAGGACACCCTGCATCCGACCCTGTCGCCGTCCATGGATATCATGGTGTCGTCGAACTTCGAGCGTCTGTTGTTTGACCTGCACGGCCGTAACGGTGCGGCGATTGCCGAGTTGATGGCCACCTTCAAACAGGGCGGCGGTTTCAGTGTTGATCAGGATCGCTGGGCCGAAGCACGCAAGCTGTTCGACTCCCTCGCGGTGGATGATGCGCAGACCTGCGAAACCATCACCGAGGTATTTAACGAGTGTGGCGAGCTGCTTGATCCGCATACGGCCATTGGCGTGCGTGCTGCACGAGAGTGCCGTCGCAGCCTGGCGACGCCGATGGTCATCCTCGGTACCGCGCACCCGGTGAAATTCCCGGAAGCCGTTGAGAAGGCCGGTGTCGGTCAGGCGCCTGCCTTGCCGGCGCACCTGGCGGATCTATTCGAGCGTGAAGAGCGCTGCACGGTACTGGCCAATGACCTGAAAACCGTACAGGGTTTTGTGGCCCAGCACGGTAATCGCGGCAAGCCGCTGTAAGCCCGGCGCTGGTCAATAAAGCCGGTACCCGCAAGGGGCCGGCTTTTTTTGTGGCTATGCTCTGGCTACTTACCGGAGAGGGATGTGCGATGGCTGAGTCTGATCAGGATTTACCCGCGCAGGTAGTGGCGGCGCTTGAGCGTGGGCAGAAAATCGAGGCGATCAAACTGCTGCGCGAGCTCAGGGGGCTGGGCTTGAAAGAGGCCAAGGATTTAGTCGAGGGCTGCGGAACGGATCGACAGAGGGCAGGTGTATCGGTGGTGCAGTCGGGCGGGCATGGCGGTATCGTCTGGTGGCTGGGTTTGCTCGTGCTGGGTGCTGCAGTGGCCTGGTGGTTTGGCGCGTTTTAGCGGCAGAGTGTTGTGCAGTAGAGGTAGTCGGGTGAAGGGGTTGATCAAAGCGGTTGTGCTGCTGTGCGGTTTCTTTCCTCTGGCTGGTGTCCATGCCGCTAGTTTTGATGTTGGTTTTTATAACTACCCGCCGATGATGATCGAGCAGGATAAGACCGGCATCTATCAGGATATTTTCGATGAGTTGGGCAAGCTGACGGGCGATACCTTCAACGTGCAGTACTACCCCTATCCGCGCCTTGGCCTGTTGTTTAATGGCGGGCAACTGGATATCGAGCCGGGTGTTTATCCGGGGTGGGTGCAGGGGCAGTCGACGCCAGGGGTATTTTCGGTACCGTTTGGCAAGGTCGTCGATGTCATGGTATTTGCCCCAGGCAAGGCCTTCCCGGTGGCGCGGCCTGAGGATTTGCGCGGTAAGTCAGTTGGGTTAGTGCGTGGCTATGCCTACCCAGACCTGCGTGCGTTGATTGATGAGGGGCTGCTGGATCGGCGCAATGCACTGAATGAAGCGCAATTGCTGGAGATGCTGGCCAAATCGCGCTTCGATCAAATTGTGGTCAATAAGGCGATTGCGCAATACAGCCTGGCAAAGATCCCTGAGTATCGGGATCTCGAGATTGGCGATGTGATGAGTTCTTTTGATATCAGCATGCGTGTTCAGCCGCGCCATGAGGCCTGGGTCGGCAAGCTTGATGCAGCCATTCTGACGCTCAAGCAGCGCGGCGTTATTGAGGGGATCTACGCCAAATACGGTGTTCACCTCTAGCGTGCTGTTGGAAAACTACCTGCGTTGGCAATCCTGCGTTTAAAGCGATCTGTTAGCACAGTCCTTGTGCTGGAGCTGCTTCATTAGATGGCGCCATCGCTGCGCAAGTTGGCGATCTGTTCGCTGCTGTAGCCCAGACTACTCAGTACTTGCTCATTGTGTTCGCCAAGCTCCGGGCCGACCCAGTTTACCTCGCCTGGTGTGTCGCTCAGTTTGGGTACGATGCCCGGCATCTTGAAGGCTTTTCCGTCTGGCAGCTTGGCTGACAGGAGCATTTCTCGGGCGAGAAATTGTGGGTCGTTGAACATGTCTTCGGCGCTGAAGATGCGGCTGGCCGGCACATCGGCCTGGTTCAGTGTCGCCAGCACATGCTCCAGCGTCAGCGAGCCGACCCAGCGGTCGATCACACCATAAATCTCGTCGCGTCGCGCATCGCGTCCGTCATTGCTAGTCAACGTCACATCGTCTGCCAGGTCCTGGCGGCCGATGGCCTGCATAAAGCGCTTGAAGATCGCATCGCCGTTGGCGCCGATCTGGATATGTTTGCCGTCGCTGCTGGTATGGATGGAGGAGGGCGTGATGCCGGGCATAATGTTGCCGGTGCGCTCGCGGATAAAACCGAACACATCGAACTCCGGCACCATGGACTCCATCATGGCGAAGATCGCCTCATACAGCGCCACGTCCACCATCTGGCCGCTACCGCCGTTCACTTCGCGGTGTCGCAGCGCCATCAGTGCGCCGATCACGCCCCACAGCGCGGCAATCGAATCACCAATGCTGATGCCAGTGCGCACTGGTGGGCGATCCTCGAAACCGGTGATGTAGCGCAGCCCGCCCATGGACTCACCCACTGCGCCGAAACCCGGTTGATCTTTCATGGGGCCGGTTTGACCGAAGCCTGACAAGCGCACCATCACCAGCTTCGGGTTCAGTGCATGCAGCACGTCCCAGCCCAGGCCCAGTTTCTCCAGCACGCCGGGGCGAAAGTTTTCGATCAGGATATCCGCTTCACCAAGCAGCTTCTTCAGTACCTCACGTCCGGCCTCGTGTTTGAGGTTGAGGGTGATCGACTGCTTGTTGCGCGCCTGCACAAACCACCACAGCGACGTGCCCTCGTACAGCTTGCGCCACTTGCGCAGCGGGTCACCGCCATCGGGTGACTCGACCTTAATCACCTCTGCGCCGAACTCGGCGCAGATGCGCGAAGCAAAGGGGCCGGCGATCAGGGTGCCGAGTTCAATCACTTTCAGGCCGGCGAGGGGTTTGTTGGGCAAGGACATGTTGTCTCCTGGGCTGTGGGGCGCGGCTAAGCCTATTGCATTGTGCGCAGTTGGGCTATTGCTCCAGGCTGTTGCTGGAAGGGTGGCAGTTGCAGTGGTCAATCCGGCGCAATTTCCCCTCTGGCAAGCCCTGCGGATATCCGGCATAACGGCTCACCACTCTAATAAGTGCGATAAACACGATGATGACTGTCGAACCTTGCCTGCATAAGCACCTCTTCACCCCGCCGCAGCTGGGTTGTATGAGTGGTGAGCGGCCATGAAAACCTGGTTGCTGGTGCGTCTGCAGTTGCTGCTGGGTATCGCCTTGCTGATGCTGCTTTTGCAGGTGGGTAACAGCCTGAGCGGTTACAGCCTGAATATCTGGGGGGTGATACCGCGGCGGGTCGAATCCTTGCCGGGCATTATCTTTGCGCCCTGGTTGCATGGCGGCTGGGCGCATCTGTTGAGCAATCTCAGCGGGCTGCTGGTGCTTGGTCTGCTGGCGCTACTTGAATCGCGGCGCGACTTTATCAAGGCAAGTGTGGTGATACTGCTCGGCAGTGGCTTGTTGGTCTGGGTGTTCGGCCGCGAGGGTATCCATGTCGGAGCCAGCGGCTGGCTGTTCGGGCTTTGGTCGTTATTGCTGGCTCGTGCCTGGTTTCGCAGTAGTTGGCTGGACCTGCTGCTAGCGGTCCTGGTGCTGCTGTTGAATGGTGGCTGGGTATTCGGTCTGTTGCCGCAGCAGGGTATTTCCTTCGAATATCATCTGGCTGGCGCTTTGTGCGGTGCGCTCTACGCGGCCTGGCGCTATACCCCGCGGCGGCGACAGCAGGGCGGTTGAATGGGGCTCTGCTCCACCGAGCGCTCGGGTTCGTGGCGGGGCTGCCTTTGCGGTAGACTTGCCGGCTTATTCGACCAGTCAAGAAGCCCCGTCCATGGCCCTGCCGTCTACCACTTACAAAATCGAGCTGAACCTCACCGACATGGACCGCAGTGTCTATGAAAACCTGCGTTTTACCGTGGCCAAGCACCCTTCGGAGACCGAAGAGCGCCTGGCAGCGCGGCTGGTGGCCTATTGCCTGTTCTATCACGAGCAGCTGGCGTTCGGTCGCGGCCTGTCGGATGTCGATGAGCCGGCATTGTGGGAAAAGAGCCTGGATGACCGTGTGCTGCACTGGATCGAAGTTGGCCAGCCAGACAGCGACCGCATCACCTGGTGCTCGCGACGTACCGAGAAGTTCAGCCTGGTGGCCTACGGCAACCTGCGCGTCTGGCAGACCAAGGCGCTCGATCCGGTGCGCAGCCTGAAAAATATCAACGTCGTCGCCCTCGACCAGGAAGCCTTGGCCAAGCTGGCGCTGGATATGCCGCGCTCGCTGAACTGGAGCGTGATGATCAGCGACGGTGAGCTGTTCGTCACCGATGAGCGCGGCCAGCATGAGCTGCCGATCGAGTGGTTGGCTGGCGAGCGCTAAGAACCTATTTGCGATCTGCTGCGCGTCGGCCCTGCTGCGTTAAAAACAGGCTCGGCAAGCCGCTTGCGGCTAACGCGCTTTAGCGCGGCCCGAAGGGCGAGCGAAGCGAGTAGTGCTCATTCCCGTTTTGATTTCGGCGGGTTACACCCGCCCTACATGACAAAGAATAACCATGCGTATCGAGTCCCGCCCGCTTCCTGAAATCCTGCCTGATCTTGGCGCTCTGCCGCCACTGCTGACCCGCCTCTATGCCGCCCGTGGTGTGCAATCTGCTGCCGAGCTGGATAAAGGCCTGGCGCGGTTGATTCCCTACCAGCAGCTTAAAGGCATGGACACGGCAGTCGATTTGCTGGTGCTTGGGCTGCAGCAAGGCCAGCGCATGCTAATCGTCGGCGACTTCGATGCCGATGGTGCCACCGCCAGCACGGTGGGGATGCTTGGTTTGCGCATGCTCGGCGCAGCGCATGTCGATTACCTGGTGCCCAATCGCTTTGAGTACGGCTACGGACTTACGCCGGAAATCGTCGCGGTGGCGCTGGAGCGCGAGCCGCAATTGCTGATTACCGTGGATAACGGTATTTCCAGCGTCGAAGGCGTGGCCGCAGCTAAGGCCGCGGGGCTGACTGTGCTGGTTACCGATCACCATTTGCCCGGTGCCGAGTTGCCGGCGGCGGATGCCATCGTCAATCCCAACCAGCCGGGCTGTGCGTTCCCCAGCAAGGCACTGGCCGGCGTTGGCGTGATGTTCTATGTGCTGCTCGCGCTGCGTGCGCGGCTGCGAGAAACAGGTTGGTTCACTGCTCAGCGTCCAGAGCCGAACCTGGGCGAGCTGCTTGATCTGGTGGCCCTGGGTAGTGTCGCCGACGTGGTGCCGCTGGATGCCAATAATCGCATTCTGGTGCATCAGGGCCTCGCACGGATTCGTGCCGGCCGCGCGCGGCCGGGCTTGCGCGCGATTCTTGAAGTGGCAGGGCGTGATCATCGGCGCATTACCTCCACCGACCTGGGTTTTATCCTTGGCCCACGGCTGAATGCGGCCGGGCGGTTGGATGATATGGCGCTGGGCATCGAATGCCTGCTCTGTGAAGACGAAGCGCTGGCCCGCGATATGGCCGTGCAGCTCGATCAGCTCAATCAGGACCGCAAGGCCATTGAGCAGGGCATGCAGCGCGAGGCTTTGGCCCAGCTCAAGGACTTGCCGTTGGAAGACATGCCCTTTGGTTTGTGCCTGTTCGAGGCGGATTGGCATCAGGGGGTGATTGGTATTCTCGCTTCACGGATGAAAGAGCGTTATCACCGTCCGACCATCGCCTTTGCCGATGCCGGCGATGGCGTGCTGAAAGGCTCGGCGCGTTCGGTGCCGGGCTTTCATATCCGCGATGCGCTGGATGCTGTGGCCGCCAAACACCCTGAGCTGATCAGCAAGTTTGGCGGGCACGCCATGGCGGCCGGGTTGTCACTGCCGCAGGAGAATTTCGCGGCCTTCGCTGCCGCCTTCGATGCTGAGGTGCGTCGTCAGCTGTGTGAAGACGATCTGACCGGTCGTTTGTTGTCCGATGGCGCCTTGTCCATTGAAGAGTTCCACCTACCGCTGGCCAAGGAGCTGCGCAATGCCGGGCCATGGGGCCAGCATTTCCCTGAGCCGCTGTTTCATGGCGTATTTCAGCTGGTGCAGCAGCGCGTGGTGGGTGAGCGGCACCTCAAAGTGGTGCTGAAAAGCGAATGCGGCAGCGTGCAGCTCGATGGCATCGCCTTTGGTGTGGATCGCGAAATCTGGCCGAACCCGACCGTGCGCTGGGTCGAGTTGGCCTACAAGCTGGACGTCAATGAGTACCGTGGGCAAGAAAGTGTGCAGTTGCTGATCGCCCATATCAGCCCGCGCTGATTGGCTAGCTCTGCGGTGAGGGCGCGGCTGAGCCATCGGCCAGCGCGCGTTCGCTCAGCTCATTCCAGCGGGCGAGAAACTCCGGAGGCTGGCTGACGCGCTGCGGCGACTTGGCCAGAAACACACCGTGGTTATTGAAGGAATACACCGGCAGCAGATCGCCACGCTCACTGGCCGGGCGTATGCGTGGGTCGAGGTTGTCGAGAATCAGCGGTTGCTGGCTGCCGCTGGGGTAATAGGCCAGCACCATATGCGCTTGGTTCTGCTTGAGTGCCTTGACGAAAGTCAGGCGCAGTTTGTCGCTCGGCACGCCCATACGCACCAGGCTGAAGTATTTGGCGATGGCGAAATCTTCGCAGTCACCTTTGCCCAGGCGGAGTGTTTGCGCCGGCGTGGCCCAGTAATCGTCGGCTCCCCAGGCTTGCGGGTCACTGACAAAACTCACTGAACGGTTGATGAAGTGGTTGACCCGCTCCAGCTGGGCGCGCTCGTCGTCGCCAGCGGAGTTGTCGAGCAGGTTGAGCCAGCTGGCCAGACGCGTATCGCTGAGAGCAGTAGCCAGGGCGCTGTGCTGGGTAGTCGGCGCATCGGCCACCAGCGCCGGGCTGAATAGCCAGCAACTGGCAAGCAGGCTGCGCAGCAAACGGTGAGCGGGGCGATTGGCGCGTGGGTGCATGGCGCGAAGTCTCCGGCGTCGGCTCTTGATAGCCTTTTGCCGTTGCGAGGTTTGTGTGCCCGCCATCCTTGGCGGGCACCCTACGGGCCGTCGCTGTGCGACGTCAAAAATTGCTCCCGGCAATTTTTTGTAGCGCCATCCTATCGGCGTCAAATATAGATCGACCATCGGCAGAATGTGATGGTGACCACTATTTGACATATTTGCAGTCCTGTAACCGGCAGAAAACCGACGAATAGCCGGTTTTCATGGCTTTCACACTCGTTGGCAATCTTTCGAAGCACTCTGGCGTTAGGTGGCGAGAAACCTCCCTCTCTAGAATCGGTCTGTGTGCTTGCACAACCATTTTTAGGGAGAGCGCTTGATGATTACCCGTGGCTTGCTTGATCAGTTGTTGAAATCCGGCCAGGACCTGATGCAACAGAAATCCGCCGGTGGCAAAGGCGGTTCAGCGGGTGGCCTTGGCGGCGCTCTGGGCGGTTTGCTCGGCGGCGCCGGTAAAAGTGGCCAGGGCGGTGATCTCGGCACTCTGCTCAAAGGCGCGGGCGGTGGCGCGTTGGCCGCCGGCGCGCTTGGCATGCTGCTGGGCAACAAGAGTGCGCGCAAAATGGGCGGCAAGGCGCTGACCTACGGCGGCCTGGCCGCACTTGGTGTGGTTGCCTACAAGGCCTACAGCAACTGGCAGGCGCAGCAAGCCAGTGCGCCACAGGCTGAGCCGCAAACCCTGGACCGCTTGCCGGCACCACAGGCCGAGATTCACAGCCAGGCCATTCTCAAGGCGCTGGTGGGCGCTGCCAAAGCCGATGGTCATGTCGACGCCCGCGAGCGGGAGTTGATCGAAGGCGAGCTGGTCAAGCTCACCGGCGACGCCGAGCTGCAGCATTGGCTGCAGGCCGAATTGAACAAGCCGTTGGACCCCGCCGAAATCGCCCGTGCGGCCAGCACGCCGGAAATGGCCGCTGAAATGTATATCGCCAGTGTGCTGATGGTCGATGAAGAGCACTTTATGGAGCGTGCCTACCTGGAAGAGCTGGCCCGTCAGCTCAAGCTGGATCCGGCGCTAAAGGCCGAACTTGAGGCTCAGGTGCGTCAGGAGCTGGTGGCGGGCTAATAGCGCGTAGCGGCCATCTGCCCAGGGTTCTGGCCGCTAGCCGGCGGCCTCCCTATAATCGGCGCCTTTCCTCGCTATGGATGGACGCCCGATGCGCCGCACCTACACGAATTGCCTGCTGAGTCTGGCGCTGGTTCTTTTCAGCGCAATCGCGCAGTCCGCGCCTGATGTGGCGCTGACTCAAGTGCAGCTGGCGCAGGTACAGGTGTTTCGCGCCAGTACCGATCTGTTTATCCACCGCGGTGAAGGCGGGCATGCCGAGCTGGCAGCCAAGGTGCAGGCTGACCTGGGCAAACTACGTGAAAGCATGGCGACCTTGCAGGCGCAGCCGCTGACCGACTCGGCGCGCTTGGCGATGGAGCAGTTGCAGCCGCCATTGGCAGCCTTTACAGCGCTGGTCGAGCAGACCCTGGCCTATAACCCCAGCGAGCCGGACCTGCCGTGGGAATTCAACTTCCAGTACAGCAAGGCCCTGCGCGAGCTGGTGGCGGCCCTGGAGGCACTTGAGCAGCAACTGCTGAAAGGCCTGGCGCAGCCGTTGCCAGCGGCGGATCTGCGTTTGCAAAGCCTGCCGGCCAAGGTGCAATACCTGGCGGCGCGCTACACCGCGCGGGCTTATGTCGGCGATATCGAGACCCTGCCCGAGCAACAGCAGCATTACCTGAATCAGGATATCGATGTGCTGGCCAAGCAGGTTGATGCCGAACTCGCCACCCTAGCCACTGAGTTGACCGGCGAGCAGCAACAGCGTTTGCAACGGGCGCAGACGCGCTGGAAGTTTATCTACTCGCGTCTGGTCGGCTACAACGACAACCTGGTGCCGCTGGTGGTCGAGCGGCACGCGGCCGAGATGGCGGACCAGTTGCTGCGTCTGCGGGCTAAATAAGCCTCAGTGTTTGTAGGCCGTGTGGAACACCGCGCAGTTCTTGCCGGCATGTTTCGCCCGGTACAGGGCCTGGTCGGCCAGTTCCAGTGCTTCGGCCAGGTTGCTGCTGTCCAGCGGCCAGAGTGCTCCGCCGATGCTGCAGCCGACCTTGACCTGATTGTTGCCCAAATCGACCGGCGCACTCAGCGCCGCCAGGGTGCGTTCGGCTATCAGCTGCGCTTGCACCAGGGCTTCGCTGCTGGGTACCTGAAGCACCATCAGGAACTCGTCCCCGCCCAGGCGCGCGACCAGATCACCTTCGCGCAGGCAGCTGCGCAGGCGCACCGCCACCTCGCGTAGCAGCTGATCGCCTGCAGCATGGCCGAACTGGTCATTGATCGGCTTGAAACCATCCAGATCCAGATAGAACAACGCCAGGCAATTGCTGTTGGCCTGGCTGCGTTGCTGGGCGCGTGGCAGGTAGCTTTCCAAGGCGACGCGGTTGGGCAGGCCGGTGAGGGCGTCGTGGTGGGCGAGATTTTCCATGACGCCGAGGGCGTTTTGCTGGTGAGTCAGGCTCTCCACCAAATGGCGGATCGAGTTGCTGAGTGCTTCGATCTCCCGGGTGCTTTTCAGCTCCGGTATCGCACTGATTTCTCCGGCGCTGAGGCGGTCCGCCGCCTCGGCGATCTGCCGCAAGGGGCGGGTGAAGTAGCCGGTGATTAGCCAACCCAATAGCGCAAACAGCAGCGCCAGGACGCTACCCCAAAGCAGAATGTAGAGCGTGGTTTCGCGCGCTGGGGCGTAGGCTTCGTCCAGCGGTTGGCGGGCAATTACTGTCCAGCCCAGCCCCTTGTAATCCATGTGGCCTTGGCTCAGCGCCAGGCCCGTGAGGTACTGCTTGCCGTCCGGCCATTCCTGCACGGCCCACAAGTCATCGCGTTGCGTCACTTCGTTAAGGGCGGGCAGGTGCAGGCGTTGGCCGATCATGTCTTTGGGCGCCAGAAGGATCGTGCGGTCCTTGCCGATCACAAAGAACTCGACATTACGGCGTTTCTGGATCGGTTCGAGAATGGCCCGGCGCACTTCGTCAGCCCACGACCAGGACAGGTGCGAGGCCAACACGCCCACCAGGCTGCCGTCTGTGGCAAACACCGGCAGGCTGATATCAACGAATTTCATGGCCTCACCGGTTGGGTTGGGCAGCAGTTTGGCCAGCAGCACGGCTTCATGCACATCGCCGATAAATACGTTTTTTTGTGCTTCGAGGAACACGGGGCGCTGGCCGATGCTGGCGCCCTCAAGCACGCCATCGCTTGAGGCCAGCACCGTGCCCTGGGTATCGGTAAAACCGATCCAGGCGATGCTCGGGAATTCGGTTTGCAGGCGATCAAGCAACACGCGCACTTCAACAATATCGTCTGGCTGGCGCAGGGCGCGCAGTTTGCCGATCACCTGCAGCATGGCGGCGCGGCTCTGCATGTCACGGTCTAGGCGATCAACCATCATAAAGGAGACTTCGGCGAGGTCGCGGCCCACTTCCTCACGGATGCGCTGGCTGGCGTCATTGCCAATCAGGGTGCCGAGCAACCAGCTCAGGCTGGCGACCAGCAGGGCGATCAGAATGGCGAAGCGGCTACGCAGGCTGTGCGATGAAGTCATGGCACGACGGCTCCTGAGGGCGGGTAGGCAGTGTACAGGTGAGTTTGAGTATAGTGCGCCGTTGGTCTGCATGGCTGTGCGCCAGCGCCAATTGCGGGCTGCAAGGGCGGATTCGAGTGGGGTATACTCGCCGGCTTTTCCGAAAGTTTGACCTACGAGTGCTGCCAGCCATGGAAATCAACCCGATCCTTAATAGCATCAAGGACCTGTCCGAGCGCACCCAGACTATTCGGGGGTATCTTTGACTACGATCACAAGCATGATCGTCTGGTCGAAGTAAACCGCGAACTCGAAGACGCTAACGTCTGGAACAACCCCGAATACGCACAGAACCTGGGCCGCGAACGCGCCATGCTGGCGCAGATCGTCGAGACCATCGACGATCTTACTGGCAGTCTGGCCGACTCGCGCGACCTGCTCGATATGGCCGTCGAAGAGAACGACGAAGGTGCGGTGAGCGATATCGTCAGCGAAATCGAGCGCCTGCGCGGCATTCTCGAGAAGCTGGAATTCCGCCGTATGTTCAGCGGCGACATGGACATGAACAACGCCTACCTCGACATTCAGGCCGGCTCCGGCGGCACCGAGGCGCAGGACTGGGCCAACATCCTATTGCGCATGTACCTGCGCTGGGCTGACAAACGTGGTTTCAGCGCCGAGATCGTCGAGCTGTCTGCCGGCGAAGTCGCCGGGATCAAGGGCGCTACCGTGCACATCAAGGGCGAGTATGCCTTTGGCTGGCTGCGTACCGAGATCGGCGTGCACCGCTTGGTGCGTAAGAGTCCGTTCGACTCTGGCAACCGTCGCCACACCTCGTTCTCGGCGGTGTTCGTCTCGCCGGAAATCGATGACAACATCGAGATCGAGATCAACCCGGCTGACCTGCGCATCGACACCTACCGCTCCTCTGGTGCCGGTGGTCAGCACGTAAACACCACCGACTCGGCGGTACGTATCACCCACGTACCAACCAACACCGTGGTGGCGTGCCAAAACGAACGCTCACAGCATGCCAACAAAGACACCGCAATGAAGATGTTGCGTGCGCGCTTGTACGAGCAGGAAGTGCAGAAGCGCAACGCTGCCTCCCAGGCGCTGGAAGAGACCAAGTCGGATATTGGCTGGGGCCACCAGATCCGCTCCTATGTGCTCGATGCTTCGCGGATCAAGGATCTGCGGACCAACATCGAACGCAGCGATTGCGACAAGGTGCTCGACGGCGATATCGACGAATACCTCGAAGCCAGCCTGAAACAGGGCCTGTAAGACCTTTCAGTTCCTCCCCCTGTGCGGGGAGGTGACGAACCCGTGACGGAAACCGATGACCATGAGCGACCAACAACTCGACCAGCACGACCTGCAACAGGAAGAAAACAAGCTGGTTGCCCAGCGCAAGGAAAAGCTTGCTGCTATCCGTGAACAGGGCAATGCCTTCCCGAATGATTTCCGCCGTGACAACTACTGCGCCGACCTGCAGAAACGGTACGCCGAATCGAGCAAGGAAGAGCTGGCCGAGGCGGCCATTCCGGTCAAAGTGGCTGGGCGCATCATGCTCAACCGTGGCTCGTTCATGGTGATTCAAGACATGACCGGGCGCATCCAGGTCTACGTCAACCGCAAGACTCTGTCGGAAGAAACTCTGGCCGCGGTGAAAACCTGGGACATGGGCGACATCATCTCCGCCGTTGGCACCCTGGCCCGTTCCGGCAAGGGCGACCTGTACGTGGAAATGACCGACGTGCGCCTGCTGACCAAGTCGCTGCGCCCGCTGCCGGACAAGCATCATGGCCTGAGCGATACCGAGCAGCGCTACCGTCAGCGCTACGTTGACCTGATCGTCAACGAAGACGTGCGCCAGACGTTCCGCGTGCGCTCGCAGGTTATCGCGCACATCCGCAGCTTTCTGATGAAGCGCGACTTCCTTGAAGTGGAAACGCCGATGCTGCAGACCATCCCAGGTGGCGCAGCGGCCAAGCCGTTCGAGACGCATCACAACGCCCTAGATATGCAGATGTTCCTGCGTATCGCGCCGGAGCTTTACCTCAAGCGTCTGGTGGTGGGCGGCTTCGAGAAGGTGTTCGAGATCAACCGCAACTTCCGTAACGAAGGTGTCTCGACTCGGCATAACCCGGAATTCACCATGTTGGAGTTCTACCAGGCTTACGCCGACTACGAAGACAACATGGACCTGACCGAGGAGCTGTTCCGCGAGCTGGCTCAGCTGGTACTCGGCACCACCGACGTGCCTTATGGCGACAAAGTGTTCCACTTTGGCGAGCCGTTCGTGCGTCTTTCGGTGTTCGACTCGATCCTCAAGTACAACCCTGAGCTGACTGCTGCCGACCTGACCGACATCGACAAGGCCCGTGCCATCGCCAAGAAGGCCGGCGCCAAGGTGCTGGGTTTTGAAGGTCTGGGCAAATTGCAGGTGATGATTTTCGAAGAGCTGGTCGAGCACAAGCTGGAGCAGCCTCACTTCATTACGCGCTACCCATTTGAAGTGTCGCCGCTGGCCCGTCGCAGTGATGATGATCCGAGCGTGACCGACCGCTTCGAGCTGTTTATCGGTGGCCGCGAGATCGCCAACGCCTACTCCGAGCTCAACGATGCCGAAGATCAGGCTGCGCGCTTTATGCAGCAAGTGGCCGACAAGGACGCCGGTGACGACGAAGCCATGCACTACGACGCCGACTTCGTCCGCGCCCTGGAGTACGGCATGCCGCCGACCGCGGGTGAGGGGATTGGTATCGACCGTTTGGTGATGCTGCTGACTAATTCACCATCGATTCGCGACGTGATCCTGTTCCCGCACATGCGTCCGCAGGCCTGATGTTGCTAAGCCGCCTCCGGGCGGCTTTTTATTGCCTGGCTTTTTATTGTCTGCAGATGGATTATTTTTGAGATTTACTGACTAAGTCATTAGTAATCTTGAATAAACGACAGAGGATCGTCTTGCTGTGACAGCCAAGCCTGCCCAAGAAAGCGCCACCCTGGTGGCCAACGCCGTCGCCGAGAGCGTGCAATACCACGGCCGCAAAGCCAGCCGACAGGGCAGTGAACAGCGCCGCCAGGCCATTCTCGATGCCGCCATGCGTATTATCGTACGTGAAGGCGTGCGTGCCGTACGCCACCGCGCGGTGGCCGCTGAGGCCGAAGTGCCGCTGTCGGCGACTACTTATTACTTCAAAGACATCAACGACCTGATCACCGACACCTTCGCTCAGTTCGTAGAGCGCAGCGCAGCGCATATGGGCCAGTTCTGGAGCAGTACCGAAGGGTTGTTGCGTGAGCAGGTCAACCGTCTAGATGGCAGTGCCGAGGCGCGCCGGCGTCTGGCCAATGAAATCGCCCGGTTGGCGGTGGAGTACGTGCGTCAGCAATTGCTGACCCGCCGTGAGCACCTGCTGGCCGAGCAGGCCTTTCAGCAGGAGGCCTTGCTTAACCCACGCCTGCATGAACTGTTGCGGGCCCATCGGCAGATTCTGCTGCAGGGCGTGACGCACTTCTTTGAAGTGCTGGGCTCACAACAAGCAGAGCAGGATGCCAAGCTCTTGACGGCGATTATTGTGCGCATGGAGTATCAGGGCCTGCTTGATGGCGTTGATCATCTAGACAGTGAAGAGATGTTGGCCATGCTTAAACGTTATATGCATCTGGTACTGGGCTTGTAACCCGGTCAATCCGTTTACAAGGAGAGCTGAATGAAAGCCTGGCGCGCGCTGCTTGCCGTGTCCTTCCTGTTGCTTGGTGGCTGTCTGGTAACCTTCAAGGACCCGATTCCCGCCAATGAAGCAGCCCCGATTCCCTTGCTTGGCGAGTGGTCGCGCAAGAATGAGTGGGGCGAGCAGCTGTATCTGCAAATTACCCGCTCTGGCTCTAACGTTTACAAGGCGCGGGCCTATGTCGACAGCCTGGACAACCTCGACAGCGTCGAGGAGTACGGCTTTACCGTGGCCCATCATGGCCGCCGCTGGTACCTCTCTGTAGGGTTGCCGAAAAGCCTGGGGGCGAACTTCGCCATCGCCGGTTTTGAGCTGACCACCAGCAATGAGCTGGTGATCTACAACCTGGATGTCGACCGCATCCTTCAAGAGTTGGAGCAAGGTGCCTTACAGGGCGAGGTGATTGATGGTGCAGAAGGCGATGGCGTGCTGATCAGCAGCCCGCTGGAGCAGGTGTTCAGCTATCTCGACGATCAGGCCAATTCGGATGTGTTTATCGAAGTCGCGCGTTATCAGCGAGCGGGTGACTAGCAGGTTGTGGTGAGGAAAGCATGAACAGTCATACCGGGTTGGACGATTATCAGCTGATCGTGCGCGCGCTGTCCGACCGTCTAGTCGACGCGCAGACGCCGATTCGCGTGCTGGATGCGGTGAAATGGGACGACTCGATCCGTAGCGAGTTTCTCAAGCACAAAGGCAAGAAACTGCCAGCCGTTGACCGCGCCTACTACGCCAACCGGCCGCTGCCCTTTGATGCGGCGGCGAAGAAGCTGGAATTCCAGAATATCGAGCGCGACATCACTCGCCAGCTTGGCCAGTTCAACCCGGTGGGCAAGATCATGCGGCGCATGTGCCGCGAGTACCGCATGGTTATTCGCATGCTCGAAGCACGCGGCACCGAGGACTTTGGCCTGATCAGCCAGGAACTCTACGGTGCGGCTTCCGACGCCTTCCATGCCGGCGATCCAACCCTGGCCGACCTGGGCCTGATGTTTTCCGACTTCCTGAATAACATCGACAAGCGCGGCGACCTCAAGGATGAAGCCAAGACCCTGACCGCCAAAGAGGCCGTCAACCTGCTGCAACAGCGCCTGAACAAGGTGTTTGGCGAGGAGGAGGGCACCATTCGGGTGTTTGAGTCTGACGGTATTCTCGCCGATGCGGCCGCCGGTGCCGACTACATCAAGATCCGCGCCGATGCGATGTTCAATGAGCGCGATGTAAAAGCCCTGGAAGTGCACGAGGGCCTGGTGCACGTGGCGACCACCCTGAATGGTCTGAGCCAGCCGGTTTGCACCTTTCTGGCCAAGGGCCCGCCCTCGTCCACGGTGACCCAGGAAGGCCTGGCAATCCTGATGGAGGTGATCACCTTTGCCTCCTACCCAACCCGTTTACGCAAGCTGACCAACCGCACCCGCGCCATTCACATGGCTGAAGAGGGCGCGGATTTCCTGCAAGTGTTCGACTTCTACCGCGAGCAGGGTTTTAGCCAGGAGCAGAGCTACAGCAACGCCAACCGGGTGTTCCGTGGTTCCACCCCCAACGGCCTGCCTTTCACCAAGGACCTGTCCTACTTGAAAGGCTTCATCATGATTTACAACTACATCCAGCTGGCTGTGCGCAAAGGCAAGCTGGAGCAGATTCCGCTGCTGTTCTGCGGCAAGACCACCCTGGAAGACATGCGCTCCTTGCGTCAGCTGGTGGATGAGGGGTTGGTTGTTGCGCCCAAGTACCTGCCACCGCAGTTCAGTGATCTCAACTCGCTGTCGGCCTGGATGTGTTTCTCCAACTTCCTCAATCACCTGAGTCTTGATCGGATCGAAGCCGACTACGCCAACATCCTGTGACCATTTTGTTGAGCGCCGCCGCAACTCACTGACCTCTAATTGATCGTAGGTTGAGGCGTTAGTACGCCGCTAGACCCCGCCGCGTCGACGGCCACTGCCATCAGCTCAGGAGCCACTATGCCCAGCCATCAACTCGACTACGAAATCCTTGGCGCCTCCGCGCAGAGCGTGGAGGTCATTCTTGATCCCGGCGAAACGGTGATCGCCGAAGCTGGGGTGATGAACTATATGACCGACGGCATCCGCTTTGAAACACGCATGGGCGATGGTGCCGCCAGCGGTGTGCTGGGCACACTGTGGGGCATGGGCAAGCGCATGCTGACCGGTGAATCGCTGTTTATGACGCACTTCTCCAATGCCGGTAAAACCCCGGCGCGCGTAGCGTTTGCGGCGCCTTATCCCGGCACCGTGGTGCCGATCCAGTTGGCGGAGCATGGCGGTACGCTGATTTGCCAGAAAGACGCCTTTCTCTGCGCCGCCTATGGCACGGCAGTCGGGATCAGCTTTAACAAGCGTCTGGGCGCCGGTTTCTTCGGTGGTGAAGGGTTTATTCTGCAGAAGCTCGAAGGTGACGGCCTGGCCTTTGTGCATGCCGGTGGCACGGTCATTCGCAAGGAACTGAATAACGAAACCCTGCGCCTGGACACCGGTTGTCTGGTGGCTTTTACCAGCGGCATTGATTACGACATCGCCCTGGCTGGCGACCTGAAAAGCATGCTGTTCGGCGGCGAGGGGATCCTCCTCGCTACGCTCAAGGGCACTGGTACGGTGTGGGTGCAGAGCCTGCCGTTCTCGCGCCTGGCCGAGCGCATCTATGAAGCGACGTTCAAAGCACGCGAGGAAGTACGCGCTGGCGGCAAATGATGCGGCAATCTGGGCCTTTGCAGGCGTGAATGTTTGCTGCAAGCTGCGCCGCCTGTGCTTAGCCCGCTAACTGAAAAATCCGAGAGCCTGTTATGAGTGAAGTAAACCCCATCCCGCTGATCCTCACCGGTATTGGCAGCATCTGCGCCACGGTGGCTGTGCTCAGCTATTACGGCTACCTGCACATCGCCAAGCCAGAGGATGCGTTGCTGCTGTCCGAGTTCACCATGCTCAAGACGGTGCCGGGCGAGGACTATAAAGTCTCCCTCAAACCTGCCAGCCAAGTCGCCCAGTGCATTGATGGCGTACTGGTGATGTTTGACCTGGAGCAGAAGGGTCTGAGCGGCGTACTCGTCGACCGCCGCAAGCAGGCTGTGCGCTGCAGCGAAGGCCAATAACCTCAGCCCGTCTGCTTTTGCTGTTCGCTGAGGCGCTGCAAATGTCGGCGTGACAGGGCGAGGAAGCGCGGTGTGAGGCCGATGTCTTCATACAGCGGATCGCCCTGTTCATCGCTGGCCACCACCTTGCTGCCCTGAACGTAGGGCAGGCTGGCCTCCAGCTCATCGAGCGCGGCACCGAGCAATTCCCCGAGCAGCTCTTCAATGTGGTGCTTGGGGTACATCTCCTGCAAGGCCGCCAGACGCGCTTCGGCTTCCAGGTCGAGTCGTATCTGATAAGGCGTTGCGCTCAGCCGCCCTTGGGCATTCTCCTGCCAGTGCTGAACAAGCTCGCGAATCTTCATGATGACCTCGTGTCTGTTCTGTGCCCGCCCTGTGAGTCTGGGCTGGGCTTGCTTAACTCAGACTAGTGCCTGCCCCGATAAGTGCGGCCGCAGCGTCGCGCACTTGTAAGAAGTTGGCGCGCTGGGCACTCTGGAGGCAGGATCAGCGGAGGCAACACTCATGGCAGAAATCGACGCGCGTCTGCGCGAGGACGTCCACCAGCTCGGCGAACTACTGGGTAACACCATCAGCGTGCAGCATGGCGCTGCCTTTCTCGACAAGATTGAGCGCATTCGCAAGGGCGCTAAGGCCTCGCGCCGCGGTTCGCAGGAGGGTGCAGAGCAACTCAGTGCAACCCTCAATCAACTGGATGATGACGAGCTGCTGCCGGTGGCGCGGGCGTTCAACCAATTTCTCAACCTGGCCAATATCGCCGAGCAGTACCACCGTGTACGCCGCCGCGCGCCGGGTGAAGCGCAGCCGTTTGAAGACAATATGCTTGCCGATCTGCTGCAGCGGTTATCCAGCAACGGCCACAAAGGCGAGGCGCTGGCCCGTCAGTTCGGCCGCCTGGATATCGAGCTGGTGCTGACCGCGCACCCCACCGAAGTGGCGCGGCGCACCCTGATTCAGAAATACGATGCGATAGCCGAACAGCTGGCGGCCGGCGACCATAGCGACCTCTCGGCGGCCGAGCGTGAGCAGGTCAAACAGCGCTTGCAGCGGCTGATTGCCGAGGCCTGGCACACCGAGGAAATCCGCCGCAGCCGGCCGAGCCCGGTGGATGAAGCCAAATGGGGCTTTGCGGTGATCGAACATTCGCTCTGGCATGCCATTCCCAATGTGCTGCGCAAGGCCGATCAAGTGCTGCACAGCGCCACCGGGTTGCACCTGCCGTTGGATTCCGCACCGATTCGCTTCGCCTCCTGGATGGGCGGCGACCGCGACGGCAACCCAAATGTCACCGCAAGCATTACCCGCGAAGTGCTGCTGCTGGCGCGCTGGATGGCGGCGGATCTGTACTTGCGCGATGTCGATAACCTGGCCGCCGATCTGTCCATGCAGCAGGCCAGCCCGGCTCTGCTGGCGCGTGTAGGCGAGAGCGCCGAGCCCTATCGTAGTCTGCTCAAACAGCTGCGTGAGCGTCTACGTGCCACCCGCAGCTGGGCCCAGGCCGCGCTGCATGAGCAAGTGCCGGCGTCTGCTGCTGTGTTGCAGGACAACCGCGAGCTGCTCGATCCGCTGACCCTGTGTTACCAGTCGCTGCATGAATGCGGCATGGGCGTGATCGCCGATGGCCCGTTGCTCGATTGCCTGCGCCGCGCGGCGACCTTCGGGCTGTTTCTAGTGTGTCTGGATGTGCGTCAGGACTCCAGTCGCCACGCCGCCGCCATGAGTGAAATCACCGATTACCTCGGCCTGGGTCGTTACGCCGAGTGGGATGAAGAAGCGCGCCTGGCGTTTCTGCTGAAAGAGCTGGAGAACCGCCGGCCGCTGCTGCCGGGGCATTTCAAACCCAGCGGCGAAACCGCAGAGGTACTGGCCACCTGCCGTGAAGTGGCCAGTGCGCCTGCCGCATCCCTGGGTTCCTACGTGATCTCCATGGCCGGTGCGGCTTCCGATGTGCTGGCAGTGCAACTGCTACTCAAGGAAGCCGGGTTGCAACGGCCGATGCGCGTGGTGCCGCTGTTTGAAACCCTCGCCGATCTGGACAACGCCGGTCCGGTGATCAGCCGGCTGCTGGCGCTGCATGGCTACCGCGCGCGCTTGCACGGGCCGCAGGAAGTAATGATCGGTTACTCCGACTCGGCCAAGGACGCTGGCACCACTGCGGCGGCCTGGGCGCAGTACCGTGCCCAGGAAACCCTGGTGCAGGTGTGCCGTGAACAGGATGTCGAGCTGCTGCTGTTTCACGGCCGCGGCGGTACGGTGGGGCGTGGCGGTGGCCCGGCACATGCGGCGATTCTGTCGCAGCCGCCCGGTTCGGTGACGGGGCGTTTCCGCACCACCGAGCAGGGTGAAATGATTCGTTTCAAATTCGGCCTTCCAGATATCGCCGAACAGAACCTCAATCTCTACCTGGCAGCAGTGCTGGAAGCCACCTTGTTGCCGCCGCCTAGCCCGGAGCCGGCCTGGCGCGAGTTGATGGACAAACTGGCCAGCGATGGCGTCAGCGCCTACCGCGCGGTGGTGCGTGAACACCCGTTATTCGTCGACTATTTCCGCCAGGCTACGCCGGAGCAGGAGTTGGGCCGCTTGCCTTTGGGCAGCCGCCCGGCCAAGCGTCGCGAGGGTGGCGTCGAGAGCCTGCGCGCGATTCCGTGGATTTTCGCCTGGACGCAAACGCGCCTGATGCTGCCGGCCTGGCTGGGCTGGGAAGCGGCGCTGGACAATGCCTTGCAGCGCGGCGAAGGCGAGCTGCTCGGGCAGATGCGCGAGCACTGGCCGTTCTTCCGCACGCGTATCGACATGCTGGAGATGGTGCTGGCCAAGGCCGACGAGTCCATCGCCCAGTTGTATGACGAGCGTTTGGTCGAGCCAGCCCTGCGTCCGCTGGGTGAGCATCTACGCGGCCTATTGTCGCAGGCGGTGGTCGCAGTGCTGGGTTTGACCGAGCAGTCGCAGCTCTTGGCGCACAGCCCGGAAACCCTGGAGTCGATCAGTGTGCGCAACACCTACCTGGACCCGCTGCACCTGCTCCAGGCCGAGCTGCTGGCGCGCTCACGGCTGCGTGATAATCAGGCCGACAGCCCTCTGGAACAGGCCTTGCTGGTCAGTGTGGCGGGTATTGCGGCGGGGTTGCGTAACACCGGCTAGGCGTATTGCAGAGGGAAGAGGGGGCTTTCGCTGGAACATATGTAGTGCGCTGGCGAAAGCACTACCTTTCAGAGGTGGTCGCAGGTGTATCCGACTTTCGGTGGCTTGTGCGCTATGGGTGCGCTGTGTATCTTGAGCGGCCTTTCGGCACTCTGGCCCAGTTTGGCAGCGCTGCTTGAACAATTCTGAGATTGGCCCCACGAGGCGAGTCCGACGATTTTTACTTAAATCTTGAGGAGCACATCGATGCGCGTGATTTTGCTGGGGGCGCCCGGTGCCGGTAAAGGTACCCAAGCTGGTTTCATCACCAAGAAGTTTGGTATTCCGCAAATCTCCACCGGTGACATGCTGCGTGCTGCGGTCAAGGCTGGCACTGAATTGGGCCTGGTTGCCAAAAGCGTGATGGACAGCGGTGGTCTGGTCTCCGATGACCTGATCATCAATCTGGTCAAGGAGCGCATCGCCCAAGCCGATTGCGCCAATGGTTTCCTCTTTGATGGCTTCCCGCGCACCATTCCTCAGGCTGAAGCCCTGAAGGAAGCCGGCGTGGTCATCGACAACGTGGTCGAAATTGCCGTTGATGACGAAGAAATCGTCGGCCGTATCGCGGGTCGTCGCGTGCACCCTGCATCGGGCCGCGTCTACCACACCGAGCACAATCCGCCGAAAGTCGCCGGTATTGACGATGAAACCGGTGAAGCGCTGATCCAGCGTGACGACGATAAAGAAGAAACCGTGCGTCATCGCCTGTCGGTCTACCATTCGCAGACCAAGCCGCTGGTGGACTTCTATCAGAAGCTCGCTGCCGCTGATGGCACGCCGAAGTACAGCGCCATCGCCGGCGTTGGCTCGGTCGACGAGATCACTGCCAAGGTGCTTGCTGCGCTCAGCTAAGCCCTGCTGCAGTCAGCCAACGGCCCGCTTTTGCGGGCCGTTGTCGTTTCTGCGGTTGGCGCGCTGGACTCGCTGAGCGTCGTTCATGGAACAGTAACCTTGCTCGCCTAAGTTAGCATCGGTTTGGTCTATACCAGGATGGGCTGGTCGTAGGCATTAAGCCTTTACTTATACTAAGGAAGAGAGCGCATTCAATGACCGAGAAAACAGCAAAGAGTGCCATCTGGTTGGGCCTTGCGTTAGCACTGGTGGGGAGTCCTGCGACCTTCGCCGAGACTCCGGCGAAGCCCAAGACCGACTGCAGCGTTGCCGAGTTCACCATGGGGCTGCGCTTCCAGCAGCAATCGGCGGAAGTTCAGGCCCTGCAGCTGCAGGCGTACAACATCGCGACGCTGAAGCTGGATGCGGCAGTGGCCGCAGCGAAAGATCCGTCCAAGCTGGCCATCGTTACCGACTTGGATGAAACCGTTATTGATAACAGCGCCCTGCTTGCGCGTGATCTGGCCAACTGTCACACCTATGACGCCTGGGACACCTGGCTGCCTTGGGAGCGTGACGGTACTCCTGCGCTGATTCCAGGTGCGAAGCAATTTCTTGAGCACGCCGACAAGCTCGGGGTGACCATTCGCTACATCTCTGATCGCGCCGATGAGCAGAAGAAGTACACCCTGGCCACGCTGAGCAAGCTCGGGCTGCCGCAAATCTCTGAAGAAAGCGTGCTGTTGCTGGGGCCGCCTAAAGTGGAACGTCGCGCCATCGTCAGTGCAGATCATCAGATCGTGTTGCTGCTGGGGGACACCCTGCATGACTTCGATGCGCGTTTTCGCAAGACGCCGCTAGCCGATCAACGCGCTACCGTGGCCGCCGAAGCAGGTAAATGGGGCACCGAGTGGATTGTCTTCCCCAACGCGAGTTACGGCACTTGGTCCAAAGCGCCGTTGCAAGGTTGGGATGCCAAGACCGTTATCCAGCCCTGGTAAGCACGCTTTAGTCAGGCAGCAGCGGGCCTGTTCTGGCTCGCTGCAAGCTTGTGATGCTGTGAGTTCGCTCGCGTGACAGGCGCGCGCGACAGTGATTGCGCTGGAAAAAAATGCCTCAAGCCGGTCTAATGCCCGTCCATTTCGTCACCTGTCCGACTGCAATGACCACTCTCCTGGCCCTGGATACTGCCACCGAAGCCTGCTCCGTTGCCCTGCTGCATAACGGTCAGGTGCTCAGCCACTACGAAGTGATTCCGCGCCTGCACGCCCAGCGTCTGCTGCCCATGATCAAGCAGCTGCTAGCCGATGCCGAGGTGCCGTTGTCGGCGCTCGACGCAATTGCCTTTGGCCGCGGTCCTGGCGCTTTTACCGGTGTACGGATTGCCATTGGCGTGGTGCAGGGGTTGGCGTTTGCCCTGGAGCGTCCGGTGCTGCCTGTTTCCAATCTGGCCGTGCTGGCGCAGCGCAGCTTGCGTGAGCATGGCGCGCAGCAGGTGGCTGCAGCCATTGATGCGCGTATGGATGAAGTCTATTGGGGCTGCTACCGCGCTGAGCAGGGCGAAATGCGCCTGGCCGGCGTCGAGGCTGTATTGCCTCCGGAGCGTGCCTGTCTGCCGGGTGATGCCAGCGGCGACTGGTTTGCTGCCGGTACTGGTTGGGGCACCTTTGCAGCGCGTATTCCAGTTGCCGTCAGCGGGCAGGATGCCGCCATGCTGCCGCATGCCGAAGACCTGCTCAGCCTGGCGCGCTTTGCCTGGGCGCGTGGTGAGGCGCTGGACGCTGACCTGGCGCAGCCGGTCTACCTGCGGGATCAAGTGGCCACGCCCAAAGCCTCGGTTTAAACCGCTGGGTATCGGCGCACCTTCTGTCGCGCATATTGCCGCGTTGCACCGCGCTTGATTGCCAAGCCGGTCTACGGGGGCTAAATTGCCATCACTTGTGTCCATCGTTGGCTAAGCAAGCCGAGCAGTAACTGATGCGTATCGACGGTTTTACCTCCTCTTATTCGCCAGACCGCAGTGCCCGCTCGGGCTCTGCGGTTACGCCATTTCGCGAAGCACAGCGCGAGATTGAGGAGCGTCGCGAGCAGCCTGCATCACCTGCCAGCACCCAGGGCTTTGAGCCAGTAGCCCAAACGCGCAAGGTCGAAGCCGGTAATGCCAGCAGCGACAGCCTGCCTTCGCGCCTGCAAGACCAGCTGTATCAGCCGCCACTGAACAACCGCGCCGCCCAGGCGTTGGCCAGCTACAGCTCAACCGCCAGTTTCGCCAGCGAGGCGGATGCCCAGCAGGTTATGGGCCTCGACCTCTACGCCTAGAAGAACCCCTGCGAAACTACTGCGCTCGGCCATGCCGCGTTGATATCAGCCTCGTCGTACTCATATACAACTCGTACACTGCTCCCCTCAGCTGATTTCGTCTTTGCTCGCTACCTTTCTCAACGGTCTTCGAATTGATCTTGCCTTACTACCTCGGTTGCCCGTCATGGAGCGAGCCCGCCTGGCGCGGTTCTTTGTATCCAGAAGGCAGTCGCAGCGCCGACTTTCTGCCGTTGTATGCTCAGGTGTTCAATGCTGTTGAGGGCAATACCACCTTCTACGCAAAGCCTTCCGTCGATACCGTGGCCCGTTGGGCCGAGCGAATGCCGGCGCATCTGCGCTTTTGCGCCAAGCTACCGCGCGAGATCAGCCATAACGGCGACCTGCGTGACCAACTGAGCGCCAGCGACGATTTTCGCCGCCTATTGGCGCCGTTGGGTAAGCGGGTCGCGCCGTTCTGGCTGCAACTGCCCGCAAGCTTCGGCCCGCAGCGCCTGGCGGAGCTGAGCGCTTTTATCGAGCCTTGGCAGGCCGAGGCGCTGGCCGTCGAGGTGCGTCATCCGGCGTTCTTTGCCAAGGGCGAGGAAGAACGCAGCCTTAATCGTCTACTGCATGGCCGTGGTATTGAGCGCATCTGTCTGGATTCGCGGGCGTTGTTCAGCTGTGTATCCAGCGCGCCAGCCGTATTGCATGCGCAGGCCAAGAAACCGCGTCTGCCGCTGCGGCCCACTGCCTTTAGCCAGGCCCCGCAGCTGCGCTTTATTGGTCATCCCGAGTTACTGGCCAATGACCCTTTTATGGCGCCTTGGTTGGACAAGGTGGCGGGCTGGATTGAAGGAGGGCGCACGCCCTACGTATTCCTACATACCTCGGATAATCGCCTGGCTCCGCAGCTAGCACAGCGCTTCCACCAGCAATTGATGCAGCGTTTGCCAGGGTTGCCAGCCTTACCTCAGGTGCAGGTCGAGGACGAGGTCGAGCAGTTGGGCCTGCTCTGATAGGCTGCGCTCCATGACTTTATTCCGTGCTTTTCTGCTTCTCTGTGTAATGCTCGCCGGCCTGTTGCTGGTGATCTGGCGTGGCTGGCTGGATGTGCCGCCGCGCTGGAACCCCTGGGCAGTGCTGGATATTCGCGAGACGCCGAACCTGCTGACCAGCTTCAAGCTCTGGCGGTTGCAGGACGATCCGGCGCTATGCCAGCAGGCATTGAACACCTCTTCACTGCGCTTTACCCCGCAAGCCGACAGCAGCCCAGAGGTGGCCTGTCCGTTGAACAATACCCTGCGCGTACACAGCTCTGGAGTTGCTTTCAGCAGCAGCTTTATCGCCAGTTGCCCGCTGGCGGCGGCCTTTGCCCTGTTCGAGCAGCATGACTTGCAGCCAACAGCCCAGTCCGTGTTTGGTCAGCGCGTGGCGCGGGTTGAGCATGTGGGCAGCTTTGCCTGCCGTACCATTGCTGGCAGTCAGCGGCGTAGCCAGCATGCCTCGGCCAATGCGCTGGATATCGTCGGGTTTCGCCTGGCTGATGGGCGGCGCATCAGCGTGCTGCAGGATTGGCCCAAAGAGGGCAAGAACGCCGAGTTTCTGCGCCAGGTGCAGCAGGGGGCTTGTCGGCGCTTTAACACCACGCTGGGGCCGGAATACAACGCGGCCCATCGTGACCACTTTCATGTGGATATGGGGTTATGGCGCATGTGCCGTTAAGTAGCGGCTTAACGCTGCGCCAACAATAGGTCGGCAGCCTGGCCGCTGCGGCCGTCGGCGAACTCGAAGCGGCCGAGTTGGGCGATTTCGTCGTAGGCGCCCAGAGCAATCTTCACGTCGCGCGCTTGCAGGTCGATGGCGCTGACGCCAGCCTGGCTTAGCGACTGGCTCGACTGCCGACCCTGCGCGTCGAAACGAAGTAGGCTCAGGCGTTCGAAGATCGCATCCTGGCTGTCGATACGGCCATCGCCGTTGTCATCGTATTTGCGCAGTTCGGCAAAGCCGTTGGCTGCGCCATTCTGGTCGCCAAACAGCTCGCGACCATCATCAATGCGGCCGTTAGCGTTGCGGTCATAAGCGAGCAGGGCATCGTCGCCGGTGGGCACGCTGATCTGGTCGAGCTTGCCGTCGGCATCCAGATCGAAGCGTACCGAGCGGGCCAGGCCGCTGGTGCTGAAGCCGTTACCGGCCAGATCGAGCACCAGTGGATCGGTTTTCTTCGGTTCGGCGTTGATGTTGACGTTCAGCTCCAGCTCGCGCTGGGCTGCCATTTCCTGAAAATCACTGGCCTGGGCGGTGATAGCGGGCGGCTCGCTGGGCGTTTCCGGCGCCTTGGCAGGCGCTTCGGCTTCCACCTCATCGGGCATCAGGGTGCGCCGCAGGATTTGGTAATCCAGCGACGCGCGTTTGCCATCCTCCAGCGTCTCGCTGATTGAACTGGTATTAGCGGCCGACGGCGCGACGCTGCGTGGGGCGGAAATTACATCGAACATGGCGAACTCGGTGCGGCTGGAAGCTGCCGGGTCTGGCAAAATGCCGCTCAGGCAGGTTATCGGCCGCTGTGACGGTCAATTGAGTGATTTTTGAGCACATTTTCTGATGAGTGATGAGCGGCTAATAGCCAGAGTTCGTATGCAAGCCCTCGCTACCCATCTGCAGGCGGCGGCTGAAGCCTGGGCCGCGCGCCTGGGTTTACCGCTGGAGGGCGACAGCGAGTTTGCCCTGCAACTGGGTGAGGGCGGCTTGCAGCTGGTTGAGCTGGGCCCGCAGGCTCCGGGGCCGGTGAGAGTGGATTTTGTCGAAGGCGCTGTGGCGCATCGGCGGCTGTTCGGTGGCGGCAGTGGGCAGATGATTGCCAAGGCGGTTGGGGTGCAGGCTGGGGTGCGTCCGACTGTGTTGGATGCCACCGCTGGCCTGGGGCGCGATGCCTTTGTGTTGGCCAGCCTGGGTTGCCGCATGACCTTGATCGAGCGCCAACCGCTGATTGCCGCGTTGCTTGAGGATGGTCTCGTGCGTGCGGCGCTGGATCGCGATGTGGCGCCGATTGCTGCGCAGATGCGGTTGCTCAATGGTAATGCCATCGAGCTGATGCGCGCCTGGCAGGGCGAGCCGCCGCAGGTGATCTACCTCGACCCGATGTTCCCACACCGCGACAAGAGTGCGCTGGTGAAGAAAGAGATGCGCCTGTTCCGGCCCTTTGTTGGCGATGACCTGGATGCGCCCGCATTGCTTGAAGCGGCGCTGAACCTGGCCAGCCATCGGGTGGTGGTCAAGCGCCCACGCAAGGCCCCGCTGATTGAAGGCGCCAAGCCGGGTTATGCCCTGGAAGGCAAATCCAGTCGCTACGACATCTACCCGAAGAAGAAGCTGCAGCCAGCCAGCGAGTAACGCTGGCGACACCTTGCGCTAGCAGGCCGTTGAAAAACTACCTACGTTGCCAACGCGGCGTTAAAAACAGGCTCAAAATGCTCATTTACAACTTGTAAACTCCGCCTTTTCGCCTGTTTTGCCTTGCGCTGGCTGCCTCGCCTACGTTTTTCAACGGACTGCTACTCGGCGCGGAAGGCGCGCAGAAA
This sequence comes from Pseudomonas sp. 9AZ, assembly GCF_902506525.1. Taxonomy (NCBI): domain Bacteria; kingdom Pseudomonadati; phylum Pseudomonadota; class Gammaproteobacteria; order Pseudomonadales; family Pseudomonadaceae; genus Pseudomonas; species Pseudomonas sp. 9AZ. Next base: position 641,660 of record NZ_LR733840.1, on the reverse strand, counting down.
AACGTCTACCGCATCGCGCACATGGGCTTCGGCCTCGTTGCCTTGCAAGGCCTCGCCACAGCCGATCAACAGGCGAAAGTTGGCACCGCCCTTGATCAGGCAGAAGAACTGGTCGGCGGCGCTCAGCGGGTCGGGTACGCGCAGCTTGCCGCTCTGGTCGGCGCTGCGTAGCAGCTCTTCCATGCCGTGCAGCACACGCTGTGGGCCGGCTTCATAGAACATCCGCGACAGCGTCGAGTCCTGCGCCGCCAGGCTCACCATCACCCTGTGCAGCTCCACGGACTCACGGCTGTTGATCAGCAGGTTAAAGCCGCGACCGATGTTCAGCAGCGTCTGCGCAATAGGTACCTGATCGTCCAGTTCGAAGAGCAGCTCGGGTAGTTGCTCTTCGCATTTGGACTTCACGGCTTCAGCGAACAGCTTCTCCTTGTCGGTGAAGTGGCTGTACACCGTGAGTTTGGAAACCCCGGCTTCCGCGGCAATTGCGTCCATGCTGCTACCGTCATAACCATTGCTAAGAAACAGGGTCTTCGCCGCTTCCAGAATGGCTTTGCGTTTGGCCAGATCTTTGGGTCGGCCGGGGCCGCTGGGTGGCAACACTTTGTTTGGCATTGGTCGTTTTTAATACTGGACTAGTGAGTTTGCTATTTTTACTATACCCGCCAGTATAAATATTCAAAAGCCTCCACAAAGGTTCGTCATCATGTTTCGTCATGCACTGTCTGTTGCGTTGCCTGTCAGTCTTATCCTGTTGCTCGGCGCTTGCGGTAATGGCGAGCCCGCCAAGATTGCCGTGCGTCCGGCCATGGTGGTGCAGCCGCAACTGGCTGGCGACCTGATGGATGCCTACCCCGGTGAGGTGCGTGCGCGCCTGGAGCCGGAGCTGGCGTTCCGTATCGGTGGCAAGGTGGCCAAGCGCCTTGTTGATGTGGGCGCGCGGGTGAAGAAGGACCAGCCACTGGCCGAACTGGACCCGCAGGACGTGCGTCTGCAGCTGGAGGCTATCCGCGCCCAAGTGGCGGCAGCCGAGGCCAACTTGCAGCTGGTACGTGCCGAGCGTGACCGCTACAAAACCCTGCTGGCGCGTAACCTGGTCAGCCGCTCGCAGTATGACAATGCCGAAAACACCTACCGCTCCGGTGAGGCGCGCCTGAAACAAGTGCGTGCTGAATTCAACGTGGCTAACAACCAGGCTGGTTACGCGGTACTGCGCGCGTCCCAGGACGGTGTAGTGGCGCGGCGGATGGTTGAAGTCGGCCAGGTGGTAGCCGCTGGGCAAACCGTGTTCACCCTGGCTGCGGATGGCGAGCGGGAAGTATTGATCAACCTGCCGGAGCAAGCCTTCGAGCGCTTTAAGGTCGGCCAGGATGTGGCGGTTGAACTGTGGTCGCAGCCGGATCAGCGCTTCCCGGGGCGCATCCGTGAGATGTCGCCATCGGCCGATCCGCAATCGCGCACCTTCGCTGCCCGCGTGGCCTTCGTGGAAGGCAAGGTGCCGGCCGAACTGGGCCAGAGCGCCCGCGTCTTTATCGCCCACAACGGCGACGTGCCGCTGGCCGTGCCGCTGTCGGCCGTGACGGCCGAGAAGGGCCAGCCCTATGTCTGGGTGGTCGACCCCAAGGATTCCACCCTCAAACGTACCGACGTGCGCATTGGTGCCTACGGTGAGAAAACCGTGCCGATACTCGAAGGCCTGCAAGCCACTGATTGGGTGGTAGCGGCTGGTGGTCAGGTGTTGCGTGAAGGTCAGCAGGTGCGTCCGGTGGACCGCGACAACCGTGCGGTGCAGTTGACGGCCAAGGCCGACCTGACGGTCGAGGAGTAAGCCCGATGGATTTCAACCTCTCCGCCTGGGCGCTGCGTAACCGCCAGATTGTCCTGTACCTCATGCTGCTGCTGGCTGTAGTCGGCGCTATTTCCTACACCAAGCTGGGCCAAAGCGAAGACCCGCCCTTTACCTTCAAGGCCATGGTGGTGCGCACCAACTGGCCAGGCGCGAGCGCCGAAGAGGTGGCCCGGCAGGTCACTGAGCGCATCGAAAAGAAGCTGATGGAGACCGGCGACTACGACAAGATCGTCTCGTTCTCGCGTCCGGGTGAATCCCAGGTGACCTTTATCGCCCGCGATTCGATGCATTCCGCCGACATTCCTGACCTGTTCTATCAGGTGCGTAAAAAGGTCAGCGATATTCGCCACACCTTGCCCCAGGGTATTCAGGGGCCGTTCTATAACGATGAATTCGGCACCACCTTCGGCAATATCTACGCACTGACCGGTGAAGGCTTCGACTACGCCGTGCTCAAGGATTACGCCGATCGCGTCCAGCTGCAGCTGCAGCGGGTCAAGGACGTCGGCAAGGTCGATCTGCTCGGTTTGCAGGACGAGAAGGTGTGGATCGAACTGTCCAACACCAAGTTGGCGACCCTTGGCCTGCCACTGGCGGCCGTGCAGCAGGCGTTGGAAGAACAGAACGCGGTGGCTGCCGCCGGCTTCTTCGAAACCGCTTCGGATCGCGTGCAACTGCGCGTCACCGGGCGTTTTGAAACGGTTGATGAAATCCGTAACTTCCCGATTCGTGTGGCCGACCGTACGTTCCGTATCTCTGATGTAGCCGAGGTCAAGCGCGGCTTCAATGATCCACCCGCGCCGCGCATGCGCTACATGGGTGAAGACGCCATCGGCCTGGCCGTGTCGATGAAGGCCGGTGGCGATATTCTGGTGCTGGGCGAGGCGCTGGAAGGTGAGTTCGCTCGCCTGCAGGAAACCCTGCCGGCCGGCATGCAACTGAACAAGGTGTCGGATCAACCAGCAGCGGTGAAAACGGGCGTTGGTGAGTTCGTTCGCGTGCTCACCGAAGCGGTGATCATCGTGCTGCTGGTGAGCTTTTTCTCCCTTGGCCTACGCACGGGTCTGGTGGTGGCGCTGTCGATTCCGCTGGTGTTGGCGATGACCTTCGCCGCCATGTACTACCTCGGCATTGGCCTGCACAAGATTTCCCTCGGCGCGCTGGTGCTGGCGCTGGGCCTGATGGTGGATGACGCGATCATTGCCGTGGAGATGATGGCGATCAAGATGGAGCAGGGATATGACCGCATTAAAGCGGCCAGTTATGCCTGGACCAGCACTGCCTTCCCCATGCTCACCGGCACCCTGATCACCGCCGCCGGCTTCCTGCCGATTGCCACGGCGCAGTCGGGCACCGGCGAATACACCCGCTCGATCTTCCAGGTGGTGGCGATTGCCCTGCTGGTGTCGTGGATCGCTGCCGTGGTGTTTGTACCGTACCTCGGCGCCAAGCTGCTGCCTGATCTGGCCAAGCTGCACGCGGCCAAGCATGGCGGCAGCGCCGACGGCCACGACCCCTATGGCACGCCGTTCTACCGGCGCGTGCGCACGGCGGTGGAGTGGTGCGTACGTCGGCGTAAAACCGTGATCGTGCTGACTATCGCGCTGTTTGTCGGCTCCATCCTGCTGTTCCGCTTTGTCCCGCAGCAGTTCTTCCCGGCCTCCGGCCGTCTGGAGCTGATGGTCGACCTCAAACTCAGTGAAGGTGCGTCCCTGGCCGCCACCGAGGAGCAGGCCAAGCGTCTGGAGAAATTACTCAGTGGCCATGAAGGCATCGACAACTTTGTCGCCTACGTCGGTACCGGTTCGCCGCGCTTCTACCTGCCGTTGGACCAGCAGCTGCCGGCTGCCAGCTTTGCCCAGTTTGTGGTGCTGGCGAAAAGCATCGAAGACCGCGAGAAGATCCGCACCTGGCTGATTGAGGTGCTGAACGACGAGTTCCCGACCCTGCGCACGCGTATCTCGCGTCTGGAGAACGGCCCGCCTGTGGGCTATCCGGTGCAGTTCCGCGTCTCTGGTGAGCATATCGACGAGGTGCGTCAGTTGGCCCGTCAGGTGGCCGATAAGGTGCGCGAGAACAGCCATGTGAGCAACGTGCACCTGGACTGGGAAGAGCCGAGCAAGGTGGTGCGCCTGAACATCGATCAGGAGCGTGCCCGCGCCTTGGGTGTGAGCACCGCCGATCTGTCGCGCTTCCTGCAAAGTTCGCTGACCGGCTCGCCTGTTAGCCAGTACCGCGAAGGTAACGAGCTGATCGAAATCCTCCTGCGCGGCACGGTGAGTGAGCGTCAGGAACTCGGCCTGCTGCCAAGCCTGGCGGTGCCCACCGATAATGGTCGCAGCGTGCCGCTTTCGCAGATCGCCACCCTGGAGTACGGCTTCGAGGAAGGCATCATCTGGCACCGCAACCGTCTGCCGACCGTCACCGTGCGTGCCGATGTGTATGGCAAGGAGCAGCCGGCCAGCCTGATCAAGCAGATCCTGCCAACCCTTGAGCCGGTGCGTGCACAGCTGCCTGACGGCTACCAGCTGGACGTCGGCGGCACCGTGGAGGACTCCAGCCGTGGGCAGAAGTCGGTCAACGCGGGTATTCCACTGTTTATCGTGGTGGTACTGACCCTGCTGATGCTGCAGCTGAAAAGCTTCTCGCGCTCGGCCATGGTGTTCCTCACGGCGCCGCTGGGGCTGATTGGCGTGACGCTGTTCCTGCTGATCTTCCGACAGCCGTTCGGCTTCGTTGCCATGCTTGGCACCATCGCCTTGTCGGGGATGATCATGCGTAACTCGGTGATTTTGGTCGACCAGATCGAGCAGGATATCGAAGCCGGTATGGACCGCTGGCACGCGATCATCGAAGCCACCGTGCGGCGTTTCCGGCCTATCGTGCTGACCGCTCTGGCGGCGGTACTGGCGATGATCCCGCTGTCGCGCAGCGTGTTCTTCGGGCCGATGGCAGTGGCCATCATGGGCGGCCTGATCGTCGCCACCGCGTTGACTCTGCTGTTCCTGCCGGCGCTGTATGCGGCATGGTTCCGGGTCAAGGAAGTGGAAGCGAAACCAGCCTGATTCAGCGGCAGACGATGTGAAAAGCCAGGCCCAGTGCCTGGCTTTTTTATGCCGGTCAGAAAAGTCGTCTGTCGGTCTACTGTCAAAAATATGCAACTGTCAGTGGTGCGCCCCGGCTGACTTTTACTGCGATTACAGTCTGTTACAGAGGTGTTTAGAGCGTTTCTTCGAATTATCTGCTTACGTTTCGTCGTTTTTGTTTGACATATTTTACGTATTTGCCAGACTGCGCGACCTTGAACGGGCGCGTGCAGTAACCCGTCGAGAATGGTCATAACAAAAACCTGTAGCCCATCGATCCGTCCTGCGCAGCCTGCGCGGGCCATGCATGCGGTGGGCTGACGTCTGTGGAACGGGAAAGCATGCTGATCTGGTTCGTTGCGCTCTATTTGCTGGTGACTGTCGCCATCGGTTTCTACGCCTCCACCCGGGTGCACAACACCCGCGATTTCGCCTCCGGTGGTCGCAGCATGGGCTTCCCCATCGTCGCCGCCATGGTGTTCGCCACCTGGTTTGGCTCCGAGGCCGTGCTGGGTATCCCCGCCACCTTCCTCGAAGAAGGCTTTGCCGGCATCGTCGAAGACCCATTTGGCTCATTTGGTTGCCTGTTCCTGGTCGGCCTGATCATCGCCCGGCCGCTGTACCGGATGAACCTGCTGACCATCGGCGACTACTTCAAGAAACGCTTCGGCCCGCAGGTCGAGCTGATCATCAGCCTGGTCATCGTCATGTCCTACCTGGGCTGGATCGCCGCGCAGCTGATTGCGCTGGGTCTGGTGTTCAACGTCATCTCCGACGGCAGTATCAGCACGACCCAGGGCATGTTCCTCGGCACCTTTATCGTGCTGATGTACACCCTGTTCGGCGGCATGTGGTCGATTGCCCTGACTGACTTCTTCCAGATGATCATCATCGTGGTTGGCCTGATCTACCTGGTCTGGCTGTTCAGCGACATGGCCGGCGGCGCCGACCTGGTGATCAGCAAGGCGGCCAGCGATGGCAAATTCACCTTTATGCACGCCTTCGAGCCCAAGGACATCGTCGCCTTTATCGGCGCCGCGGTGACCATGATGCTCGGTTCCATCCCGCAGCAGGACGTCTACCAGCGCGTGATGTCGGCCAAGAGCGAGAACATTGCTGCGCGTGCCTCGATGGCCGGCGCGGTGTTCTATCTGGGCTTCTGCATGCTGCCGATCTTCTTGGTGTACGCCGCCTCGATGATCGATCCGGCGCTGGTCGAGAAGTGGCTGACCGAAGACTCGCAGATGATTCTGCCGCTGCTGATCCTCGAAAAGACGCCGCTGTTCGCCCAGATCATGTTCTTCGGCGCGCTGCTCTCGGCCATCATGTCCACTGCCTCCGGCACCTTGCTGGCGCCGTCGGTAACCCTGACCGAGAACGTGCTCAAGCGCTTCCTGCCGGTGCTTAACGACAAGCAGTTCCTGCTGCTGATGCGCGTGACCATCGTGGTCTGCGCGGCGGCGACCCTGAGCTTTGCCCTGTATTCCGATGCGAGCATCTACGAGATGGTCGGCAACGCCTACAAGGTGACCCTGGTGGCGGCCGTGGTGCCGTTGTTTGCCGGGTTGTTCTGGAAGCGCGCTACCACCCAGGGCGCGCTGGTTGCCATCGCCTTTGGTCTGGTGTCGTGGATTTATCTGGAATACACCTGGAGCGAAGCTGCCTTCTGGCCGCCACAACTGGCGGGCCTGCTGTTCAGCATGGCCGGTATGTTGATTGGTACGCTGCTGCCGCAGTGGAGCCGTAACCACAACGGCACGCTGGTGGCGCAGGCGGAATAAGCCAGGCGCTTGGCCCACTAACCCCGCTGATTGGCGGGGTTTTTTTTTTCTGCCCCGGCGATGGCATGTCTCACCTTTGTAGGAGCGGCCCATGGCCGCGAGCTTTGCTGTTTCTGATTGGTATGGATGTGGCAGGTTTTGCGGCTTTGTTTGCGCCGTTTATGTGTTGTTTGGACTAACGGTTCCGCCCTTACGGCGGGTCACTTCTGGCAAGCGCCCCAGAAGTAACCAAGAGGTCTTGCCCCTTGCATCCGGCCCGACTTCGTCGGGTTCCCTCGCTCCATCATTGCTCCAGGGGCCCGCCGCGAAGGGCCATCCCTGGCCCATCGCGGCTCTCGCGGCATCCATGCCGCTCAACCCCTTGCGCAACGATTCCACTCGGCCTTCTGATGGGGCGTTTGGCGTCGTCTGTGAGGTTGTGGGCAAATGACAAAAAGGCCAAACCAGCGCTGCGTAGGATGGGTGGAGCGCAGCGATACCCATCAATCAACCGCATGGGTATCGCGCTGCTCAACTCATCCTACGAATGTCCGCCGACCTTGTAGGAGCGGGCTTGCCCGCGATGCTTTTGCTTCGGCTTTTCCGCTCTCCCTTCCACAACTCGCCCAAACAACGCGGTCCCCGAACCCCGTCAGGAGGCCGAGCGTAGGTGCTGTGGAGAGGGGCGTTTGGCATGGATGCCAAACGAGGTATGTCGGGCCATGGATGGCCCGTCTTGCCGACCCTCGGAACAGCGCCGGAGCGAGGGGAGTTGAGCGCAGCGAAACCCGGATGCCGGGCGCGCTTTCTCTTTGGTTACTTTCTCTTTGCGCGCGCAAAGAGAAAGTGACTCGCCGTAAGGGCGAAACGGTGACTGATAGTCGATGCGTATATCGCGGATATTAGGAGGTTGATAGGTGCTGCAGCACTCAGAGAACTTTATAAGTTGAAGGTGATACTAGATCTTTGTATGTCTGTAGAACAGATAAGACCCCAGTAATATTTATATTTCTTCTCCAGTTCCATGCAGAGCTGGAATCGCACGCTTGCGCATAGATGTAACGAAGAAATTGAGATGGAAGCATTGGGTTGTTGCAGATGTGGCTGATATTGTTTTTGTTGAGATACCAAACGTAGCCAGCTTTAGTGTCGGAGGTCGAGTAGTCTTTTCTTTGAAGTAATGGTTCCAAAGCGATTTCAGTCATGATCCTGTTATCGAATTTTTCCGAATAAATGACGCAATGTATGTGGGCGTGCGTTATACATCCGCCTGAATGCGAAGTCATAGTGCCGGCGCCGCTCTCGAAAAATACTAGTGTTTTGTCTGTTTTTTCTTGGATGTACGACCGTAATAAGTCTAGGACACCAAACCCCTCATCAATTTCAGCGGTTGATAGTTCGGCGAAACTATTTGCATGTTTCTTTGGTATAAGCATTGCGTGAGAGTGGTTCAGGGGACCGAAGCTTGGAATTACAAGAAAATTTGTTGACTCAAGGATGATGTTTTTCCTGGTTCTAATTAGTTCGCTATATGTTGGGTCGAATTTGTCGGTCTCTAGTCCGGAGACTTCAAGGCAGATGTTGCAGTTGTTAGTCATTGGATGCCTTCGGGATTACTTTTTCTGCCCATGCTGCTAAGCGGCTTAATACTAGGTCAGAGAAATACCCAAGTAAAAAGCACATGGCGAAGGCAGTTCTTGCAGACTCTTTCTCTTTAACTGAAAAAGGAAAGAAGTCGGCAGTGGCTAATAAATATGTAGAAAAAGCTACAAGGGATGACAGAAAAGGCGTCATTATGCGCCAGTAGAACTTATGAGGTTGCCAAGGAAATCCGTGCTGATCATGTTTTCCTCTCGCTGTTACACGATAGAACCATTTTGTGTCGTAGACCCAGCCTCCCAAAAAGCCACCTATGATAGCCATCATGGCCAGCTTGTCTCGGTGTGATATTCCAAGATCATTTCCGTAGAATTGAAGGCTTATCATTACTCCCGAAGCAATAAGTAAAGTAAGTATCAGGTAGAGGAATTCGAATGCAATTTGGCTTCTGTCGTTCGTGAAAAAAGGTACGCACTCGCGCCCCTCAAGGCCGTTATTGATGAGTGGGCTAGCTTTTTCATCTTTTTCAGTCATGCTGTCCCCCAAGTAAATTTAGATACTTTTAGTTCGAAGTTTAGATAAGTCGCTTGCCTAAGGTGCTTAGTCTTAATTTTTTTAGGGCTTTATATGTTTTGTCTGTTGCTTGATCAGTAGATGGTTTTGAAGGCCAGATTACTTATTTGCCCAGAAAAGCCAGACCTCACGGTCTGGCTTTTTCACATCGATCCAACCCGTCTTACAACGCCCCAAATACCTTCTTGGCCAAACTGGTCGCCGCACCAGCCGGATTCTCCCGGATGCTGGCTTCCTGCTCGGCGATCATGGCGAACAGGCCATCCAGCGCCTGCTCGGTTACATAGTTCTCGATATTCGCGCTTTTCGCGTCGATTACGCCGAAGCTCGCGGCTTGGCCGGCGAAGCTGTTGTACTGCTTGGCCAGGCCGACCTGGTCGGTGGCTTGTTTAACGATGGGCAGGAACTTGGCGCGAATCTGTTCGCGGCTGGTCTTGTTCAGGTATTGGGTGGCGGAATCTTGCGGACCGCTGAGGATGCTCTTGGCGTCCTGCACGGTCATCTTTTTCACGGAATCCACCAGCAGCGCCTGGGCTTGCGGTACGGCGGCTTCGGCGGCTTTGTTCATGCTCGCTTCAAGCTGATCAACCTGCGCGCCCATGCCCATCATCTTCATGGTTTTTGCGGCTTTGCCGAGGTTGCCCGGCAGCTCGATGCGTACGTCCGGGTTGTTGCTGAAACCGCCGGGTTTGCCCAGCTGCTGCACGGCTACTTTGGCGCCTTGGGTGAGGGCGTCCTTGAGGCCGCCGCTGGCGTCGCTTTGCGAAAGATCGGCCAGCGACAGGGCGAAAGCACTGCTGGAGAGGGCGAGGCCGGCGGCCAGGGAGATAAGACGGAGCATGATGGGCATCCTTGTGCGGTTGGTAAGGCAGTAACTGGAGCTTAACGGAGTGGCGCGCGCAGGCAAATCTGCAGTTGCGTCGCCGCTCTGGCAGGGCGTCGCGCCAGAAGGTCGCTGGAGAGGGAGAAGGGGCGAAGCTAGTTGGTTAAGCGCTGCAACTCGCGACGCACCATTTGTGCGTAGGCGGCGGGCTTAAGGGCATAAAGCTGGGCCGCCACCCAACTGAGCCAACGGCCACCCAACTCTGTCTTGGCGGCCAGCAGGCGCTGGGCTTCGGCTTCGGCCCGGGTCTGGTTGGCTTGGTGAAACTCCGCACGGGAGGGCCGTGCGGGTTGGTCGTTGGTTTCGCTCATAACGCTGCGGCCAGGCCGGTTTACACCGGCTCGGCGACATCCACGTTGCGATCCATGGTCACCTGGCGAATCGACAGGCGCAGCTCTGCCGGCAGCACGCGCTTGGCGGCGCCTTCGGCCAGTTCGCTGAGCAGCGGGTGGTGGCTGAGCTTGCCGGCTTCATCCTGACGCAGTACGCCCTGGTCGAGCAGGCTCTGGATAAAGTGACGGAACAGGCTCTTGTCGAAGAACTCCGGGGCGTTGAGGCCATGCAGGATCGACAGGCGCTGGGCCATCACGGTGCAGAGGTCTTCCAGCTCTTCGGCGCTGATGGCGTTCTGTCCGGCATTCAACAGCAGGGCGGTGGCCATATAGAAGCGCTGCAGGGTCTGCACGATGGCGCGGGCCAGCAGGGTGAGCAGGACGAACTCGCGCGAGCTGGGCGCCGGGCGGACATACATATCGCCGTCGAGCTTGAGCAGGCCCTGTTCAACGAAGGCGGTCAGCCATTGATCGACCACACCGTCCAGCTCATCCAGGTTCCAGCGGATAAACAGTTCGGCTTGCAGGTAGGGGTAGAGCGCGCGGGTGTAGCGCAGGATCTGCTCGCGGCTCATCCGTGAACTGCTCTGGAAGAAGCTCGCCAGCAGCGCTGGCAGGGCGAAGATGTGCAGCACGTTGTTGCGGTAGTAGGTCATCAGAACGGCGTTTTGCTCGTCCAGATAGAGAATCTTGCCGAGGGCATCCTTCTGTTCGGCGAGCAGGTCCATCTTCTGCACGTATTCGATCAGCGCCTGGCCGTTGCCGTCCGGCAGTGTGGTGTGCGGCGAGTAGGGCACGCTGCGCAGCAGGGCTAGATAGAGGTCGAGCACCCGCGACAGGGCGCGTTCGTCCAGGGCCAGTTTGCTGGTGGAAAGTAGCGCCAGGGCCACCAGGTTGACCGGGTTGATCGCCGCCGCCTCGTTGAGGTGCTGGGCCACGCGCTCGCCGAGGTTGTTGGTGGCTTCATTCAGCCAGGCCGGACGGTACTGCGTGCCGTAATCCTGCTCGCGCCAGTCGGGCTGCTCGCTGTCGAGGAATTCCGCCAGCTTGATCGGCTCGCCGAAGTTGACCCATACATGGCCGAAACGCTGCTTGAGGGCGCCGATGACCTTGAAAATATCGAAGATCGACTCTTTCTTCTTGCTCGCGCCGCGCAGCTCGCCCAGGTAGGTGCGGCCTTCCAGCACGCGCTCATAGCCGATATACACCGGCACAAACACCACTGGCAGGCGGTTGCTGCGCAGGAAGCTGCGCATGGTGATGGCCAGCATGCCGGTTTTCGGTTGCAGCATGCGCCCGGTGCGCGAACGGCCGCCTTCGACGAAGTACTCGACCGGGAAGCCTTTGCTGAACAGGGTGTGCAGGTATTCGTTGAACACCGCGGTATAGAGCGGGTTGCCCTTGAAGGTGCGGCGCATAAAGAATGCGCCGCCACGCCGCAGCAGGCCGCCGATCACCGGCATATTCAGGTTGATGCCGGCAGCGATATGCGGCGGCGTCAGGCCATTACGGAACAGCAGGTAGGACAGCAGCAGGTAGTCGATATGGCTGCGGTGACAGGGCACATAGATCACCTCATGGCCCTGAGCGACTTCCTGCACGCCCTCGATATGGTTGACCTTGATGCCGTCGTAGATCTTGTTCCAGAACCAGCTGAGCACCAGTTCGAGGAAGCGAATGGCGGTGTAGGTGTAGTCCGAGGCGATTTCGTTGCCATAGCGCAGGGCCTGGCTTTCGGCCTTCTCCAGGCTGATGTTCTCGCGTTCGGCTTCTTCGATGATCGCCTGGCGCACCTGCGGGCCATGCACCAGGCCTTTGACCAGGTTGCGTCGGTGCGACACGTCCGGGCCGATCACTGCGGCTTTCTGGTTGCGGAAGTGCACACGCAGGATGCGCTGGACCATGCGCAGGGTGCGCTCGTGGCCTTTGTCCTGCTCGACCAGCTCGCGCAGATGAATCGGCGTGGAGAACTGCACGCGGGTCTTACGGCCGAGAATCAGGATGCTCACCAAGCGGCGCAGACGCCCGGTGACCGCCCAGCTGTCGGCGAACAGCAGCTTCCACGGGCTGGTTTCACGGTCCGGCGACTGGCCCCAGAACACGCTGACCGGAATGATCTGCGCATCGTCCACCGCATGCTGGCTGAGTGCGCTGACCAGGCGTTGCAGGGTCGGCGAGATGCCACGTTTGTCCTGCCGCCCGAGCCAGTCGGGCTCTGGGGTCAGGTAGAAGAAGGCGGCAGGCTCCAGCAGCTCACCCACAGCCACCGGTAGCACCGGACGCGGCAGGCCGGCCTTGCGGCATTCCGTATCGACCACCGCCAGGTCACTCAGCGACGGCTGTTGCAGCACGTAGAACACCGGCTTGCTACGGTCGAGCTTGAGGGTGAAGGCGGACTGGTTGATGGTTTCCGAGCGCACCCAGAGGTACAGCACGCGGCGCAAGGTGCCAAAAACGAGACGGCGGAGCGGAGATCGGGTCATACGGAGTCTGCAGGCTTGAAAACGAGCATTTGCTCGGGGGGCGTAGTGTGCCGGATCGCTTGGCTGGCGGCAAAAATCTTCTAGGGTTTAGCAGGCGTCAGCTGGGTTGCGAAATTTTTTCAGCGCAGCTGTAACAGCCGCCGATCAGGCTCGTCTATTGGGCCGAGGCAGCCAATCGGCCGCCACTGTAAACCACCATCGGAGCGTTGCCATGAACCATCTGAACACTGTTGTTGCATCCCTGGGCGCGGTACTGCTGAGCAGCGCTGCATTGAGCGTACAGGCCGCGAGCAACCCGTTTGCCGCACAGGAACTGAGCAGCGGCTACAGCCTGGCTGCTGGCGAAAAATCTGCTGAAGGCAGCTGTGGCGAAGGCAAATGCGGCGGCGAAATGAAGAAAGCCGAAGGGGAAGGCAAGTGTGGCGAGGGTAAATGCGGTGGCGAAGCCAAGGCCGAAGGCGAAGGCAAGTGCGGTGAAGGCAAATGCGGCGGCGAGCAGAAAGCCGAGTAACGGACTGAGTGCAGGGGCAGAGCATGCAGATGGATTTCGTTAACGGTGCCGGGCTGGGCCTGCGTCGCGGCCTGCTTGGCGCGCTGCAGGAGTGCAGCACAGACGAGGTGGATTTCCTCGAGCTGGCGCCGGAGAACTGGATCGGTGTCGGTGGGCGCCTGGGCAAGCAGCTGCGTGCACTGAGCGAGCGCCTGCCGCTGCTCTGCCATGGTCTGTCCCTTAACCTCGGTGGCTTTGCCCCGCTGGACATCGAGCTGCTCAAAGCCATCAAGGGCTTTCTCGACCTGCATGGCGTACGCGGTTACAGCGAGCACCTGTCGGCTTGCGCCGACCATGGCCAGCTGTATGACCTGATGCCGCTGCCGTTTTCTGATGAGTCGGTGCGGCATATCGCCGAGCGCGTGCGCATCGTGCAGGACGTGCTGGAGCGGCCGCTGATCATCGAGAACGTCTCGGCCTATGCGCAGTTGCCGGGCGAGCTGGATGAACCGGCATTTGTCCGTGCGGTGCTGGAGCAGGCCGACTGCCAGATGTTGCTCGACGTGAACAATGTCTTCGTTAACAGCATCAATTTCAACTTCGATGCGGCCGCCTATATCGCTGCCATGCCCAGTGCGCGCATCGCTTATCTGCATGTGGCCGGGCATTACGACCAGGCCAGTGATTTGAAGATCGACACTCACGGCGCGCCGGTGATCGACCCGGTGTGGACGCTGCTGGAGCAGGCGTATGCCGCGCATGGTGTGCGTCCGACCTTGTTGGAGCGCGATTTCAACTTCCCACCGATTAGCGAGCTGTACGCCGAGGTGGCGCAGATTCGGCAGCTGCAAGCGGCTGCGGCTCCGGTGCGGAGTTACGGCACATGAGTGGCGTCGAAGCACAGCGCGCGTTTGCCGCGCGGATCCGCCAACCGGCAGAGCAGCCGCTGTTTGAGGGCGTTACGGCCGAGCGGATGGCGGTGTATGAAGCGTTGTTCTTCAACAATATCGAAGGCTTTATCAGCGGCGCCTTCCCGGTGCTGCACCGGCTGATCGAGGCTGATCGCTGGCAGCGTCTGGTACGCAGTTTTATTGCCGAGCATCAGGCGCGCACGCCTTATTTCTTGCAGATCAGCCAGGAGTTTCTCGCCTGGTTGCAGCAGGGCTATGTCGCCGAGGCGGGCGATCCGCCATTTATCCTCGAACTGGCGCATTACGAGTGGGTCGAGCTGGCGCTGGATGTCAGCGAGGCCGAGCTGCCTGCGCAGGGCTGGTCGCCACTGGCCTGGCCGCTGGCCTATCAGTGGCCGGTGCAGCGTATTGGTGGCGACTTCCAGCCGACAACGCCGCCGGGCGAACCGACCTGTCTGCTGGTCTGGCGCGATGGGCTGGACAAGGTGCGCTTTATGCAAATCAGCCCCTTTGCCTACCAGCTGGCGACACGGCTGCAGGCTGGTGAAGGCGCTGACGCAGCATTGTTGGCATTGGCCCAGCAGCATGGTCTGAGCGCCGACACACAGTTCTTCAGCAACGCTCACAACCTGCTGGCGGAATGGGGCCGCCAGGAAATCTGGCATTGCCCCACCACCTAATCACTTGACCCCGGCACCCTCGGTGTCGACTTGCGGAGATTTCCCATGCTGAGCTTTCTCAATCGTCTCCAGGATGCCCTGGACGCTACCCGTCGTCTGGATTTTATCGGTCCGTTATTGCTGCGCCTGTACCTGGTGCCGGTGTTCTGGATGGCCGGCATGCACAAACTGGCGGATATCGACGCCACCGCCGCCTGGTTCGGCAATCCGGATTGGGGCCTGGGCCTGCCATTTCCCGAGCTACTGGCCTGGGCAGCGGCGCTCACCGAGGCGGGCGGGGCGCTGCTGCTGTTGTTTGGCCTGGCGGTGCGCTGGGTGAGTATCCCGTTGATCGTCACCATGCTGGTGGCGATCTTTGCCGTGCACCTGCCCTTCGGTTGGCAGGCGATTGCCGATGCCGGCGCGCCGTTCGCCAATGAGCGGGTCATGGACTCGGTGGGCAAGCTCGAGCGTGCCCGCGAGCTGCTCAAAGAGCACGGCAATTACGACTGGCTGACCAGCAGCGGCAAGCTGGTTGTACTGAACAACGGTATCGAGTTTGCCGCCACCTACCTGGTGATGCTGGTGGCGCTGTTTTTCAGTGGGTCCGGGCGTTGGTTGAGCCTCGACTATTGGCTGGCCAAGGCCCTGCGCAAGCAGCCTTGAGCCGAACAGGGCCCGCCGCTGCAATGGCGCGGGCCTCTGGCAAAGCATTGAACTAGATCGGTTTTTATTGCTTATAGGTAAAGGAAGTAAAAAGTTCCGCTGTCATCAAATATTTATATATCAGCAACTGCCGTGAAATATCCCGCCGCCAAGATTCCCTCCAGCACGAACGAGCCCCAGCGCTCGGGTGTTTTCAACACTTAAAAGTCCATTTAGAGGAATCTTCGATGATCCGTAAGCACAGCTTTCGTGGAGTAATGGCCGGCTTCGCAACCAGCGCTCTGGCCCTGGCCGTTTCCGCCCAGGCTTTCGCCGGTACCGTCACCACTGACGGCGCCGATCTCGTGATCAAGACCAAGGGTGGCCTGGAAGTCGCCACCACCGACAAAGAATTCAGCTTCAAACTGGGCGGCAAGCTGCAGTGGGATGCCACCAACTTTGATGGTCTGCGCGCCGCAGCAGAGGACAGCCCGTTCGATAGCACTTTCAACACCTATATCCGTCGTGCTGAGCTGTCTATCGAAGGTGTTGCGTACAAGAACTGGGGTTACGGTTTCACCCTGGAACACGATGGCTCGGATGACAACGCGACTGAGTTTACCGATGCCTACTTCAGCTACGACGGTCTTGATTTTGCCAGCGTGACCATTGGTCGTTTTGGCGTGGATTACGGCTTGGAAAACACCACCAGCTCTTCGTGGATCACTGGTATTGAGCGTCCGTTCATGTACGACTACCTCAATGGTGACGAAGACACCAACTTTGGCGTGGCGGTTAAACACAGCGGCGACAATTATGGTCTGCTGGCTCAGGCTGCTACCTACAAGACCGAATACAACGATGGCGATACAGATAACGATGAGTCGTTTGGTTATACGCTGCGTGCCAACTGGGCTCCTTACATGAACGGTACCGACGTTGTTCACCTCGGCGCCAACTTCCACAGCAACAACCCTGATGACGACCGTGCCCGCGTTCGCACCCGTATGGGCCTGCGCAGTGATGGTGATGACCGTCTGGCCTTCACCGATACTCGCGTGACTGACAAAGATATCGAGTGGTTGCTGGAAGCCGGTGCCCAGTTCGGCGGTCTGCGTGCACAAGCTGAATACTTCAGCCGTAGCATCAGTGGCAAGAGCACAACTGGCACTTCCCAGGACGTTGATGTTGACGGTTACTACGCTCAGGTTGGCTACATGTTTGGCGGTGTTCGTGGTTTCAAAGCTGCCGATGGCAAGTGGGATAAACCAACTGAAGCCGGTGCAATCGAAGTGTTTGCCCGCTATGAAAACAGCACTATCGACGGTGATGCTTCCGCCGTTAGCACCAACATCATCGCCGGCGTGGCTCCGGTTAGCGTCAATGACGAGTTTGAAACCAGTGCCATGGTTGTCGGCGTCAACTACTTCCCGACTAAAGCCATTCGCATGAGCTTGAACTACGTCGATTATGAAGTTGACAACGTCAACACCAATGCCAGCCTGACCAAGAACGGCAAAACCTACAAAGTAGAAGACGACGGCCAGGCCATCGTTGGTCGTCTGCAGTACGTGTTCTAAGTAACACCGCTCAACTGCTGCTCCTATCTTTAAGCCCCGCCTAGTGCGGGGCTTTTTTTCGCAATTTTTATGTGGGGAAGGACCGATGCGCGTTTTTGCTGTGTTGCTACTGATGGCGGGTATGAGTGCTGCGGCTGTGGCTGAGGATTACCGTGCGGCCAAACCGGGTGAGTTGTTGCAGGTGCGCCTTGAACAGTTGCACCCGACCCAGGCCGTGGTGGGTTATGACCAGATTTTTTACAAACTGGGGCGTTTTGCCAAAGAGCCGAACAAACTCTTCGATGAGTACTGCGAGGGCAATGGCCAGGGCGAAAGCAGTAAGGTGCCAAAGGGCGCCAATCTGCATCAGCCGGACAGTTTTAGTTGCCAGGGCGCAGTGGCTTCACGCAGCAGTGAGATGAAAACCGTGGTGGTAGGCCCAGGGGGCCAGCTGTACCTGACCGACGGTCACCATACGTTCACCACGCTGTGGGAGCAGCCTGAAGGCGGTGCCAAGCTACAGATGTGGGTCAAGGTGACCGACAACTTCAGCGACAGCGCGGATCTGGCCAGCTTCTGGCAGCGCATGCAAACCGCGCGTAAGGTCTGGCTCAAGGATGGCCAAGGTCAGGTGATTACACCGGAGCAGATTCCAGCGCAGCTTGGCCTGGCCAATCTGGGCGATGATCCCTACCGCGCGCTGGTGTATTTCACCCGCGAGGTGGCGTACGACAAACCGCGTTCGGGCGACGTGGCCCCTGAGTTTCTCGAGTTCTACTGGGGCAACTGGCTGCGTGGCCAGCTCAATCTGAGTGAGTACGACCTACGCGACAAGGGTGACTACCGCGACGCGATTGCTGCCGCTGCCAAGCTGATGGTCGCCCTGAAGGCCGACAGCACGGTCGGTGACAGCGGCTTCAAGGCGGCGGAGCTGGGCGGCTACTCATCCGTCGACCGCAAGGAAATGGGCAAGATGGCCAGCAAGAAGCTGCCGTATATGGCTGCCTACAAGGCCACGCGCTGACACGGTCATATCGCGCCAGGCAAGGTGTCTGGCGCTGGGCTTGGCGCTATAGTGCAGCCTTGCCCGAATCGCCGAGCTACCGATGTTGCCTACCTGCCTGAAGTCCATCCATGAAATTGCCGCCAGTCAGTGGGATGCTCTGCTGACTGATGCGCAGCCCTTTTTGCGCCACGCCTTTCTCTCGGCGCTGGAGGATAGCGGTAGTGTGGGCGGGCGCACTGGCTGGCAGCCGGCTCATGCAGTTCTACTCGGCGAACAAAGCCAACTGCTGGCCGCCATGCCGGGCTATGTGAAAAGTCATTCCTATGGCGAGTACGTGTTCGATCATGGCTGGGCGGATGCCTGTCACCGAGCGGGCATCGACTATTACCCCAAACTGCTCGGTGCGATTCCCTTCTCGCCTGTGACCGGCCAGCGTGTGCTGGGCGAGCAACAGGCGGCCGGGCAGTTGCTCGATGAGCTAAGCGCTGGCCTTGAGCAGCAGGGGCTGTCGAGCCTGCATATCAACTTCACCACCGAGGCTGAGAATGCCCTGCTGCAGGGCCGTGATGGCTGGTTGCAGCGCCTGGGTTGTCAGTTTCACTGGCAAAACCGTGGCTACCGGGACTTTCAGGACTTTCTCGATGCGCTTAGCTCGCGCAAGCGCAAACAGATGCGCAAAGAGCGCGAACAGGTGGCGGGGCAGGGCATCGCGTTTGAGTGGCGTGAGGGCCATCAGCTCAGTGAGCTGGAGTGGGATTTCGTCTACCTGTGTTACGCCAATACCTACCGCGTGCGCGGCCAGTCACCTTATCTGACGCGCGCCTTCTTCAGCCTGCTGGCCGAGCGCATGCCTGCGATGATCCGTGTGGTGCTCGCCCATCAGGCCGGTAGACCGGTGGCCATGGCCTTTAGCCTGGTCGGCGGCGACAGCCTGTACGGACGCTACTGGGGTTGTCTGGCGGAGTTTGATCGGCTGCATTTCGAGACCTGTTTCTACCAGGGTATGGACCATGCCATCGCCGCTGGCCTACAACGCTTCGACGCCGGTGCCCAGGGCGAGCACAAGCTGATTCGCGGCTTTGAACCGGTCATCACCCACTCCTGGCACTACCTCTGCCACCCCGGCTTGCGCAATGCCGTGGCGAACTTTCTCGCCGAAGAACAGCACGGCGTGCGCGGCTACGCCGAACAGGCTCGCGAGCTGCTGCCGTACCGCCAATAGCACCGCCGGCTCGCGCAGCTTAGCGGGCCGGCAACTACGCTCTGAGCATGTCCGCAGCTGTGCGAGGTGTGTTGTGAGTGCATTTGCCCTGGTCGATAAGCTCTGGCTGCTGCCGGGCGTGGCGGTCAACCTGACCCTGTTTCTGAATATGCTTGGTGCGCTGCTGCTCGGCCTGCTGGTCGGTTATGAGCGTTCCTACCATGGCCGGGCGGCGGGCATGCGCACCTATGGCATGGTCTGCATGGCGTCTTGTGCGCTGACGGTGCTCTGCGTGTACCCGCAGCACTGGTTGGGTGATCACTCACTCTCCAGCGTCGACCCGACACGGGTGATTCAGGGCGTGGTCACCGGTATCGGTTTTCTCGGCGCTGGGCTGATCATGAAAGACGGCATGAGCATTAGCGGGCTGACCACGGCGGCGTCGATCTGGGCGTCTTCGGCGATTGGCGTTCTGGTGGGCGTTGGCTTTTATGGCGCGGCGGTGCTGCTCAGCCTGATTTCCGCCGGGTTGATGATGTGGGGCGCCAAGCTGGAAGCACGGCTGCCATCGCGCCCGGCGCTGGCCATTGTGCTGCGCTTCGCTCCGGGTTTTGTCCGCCCGCATGAGGCGCGTTTGCGCGAGATTGCCCGCGAACGCGGCTATGTGATTGCTGGTGGTTCGTTCACCGTGAGCTTTGAGCAGGGCCAGCTGGAATGGCGCTTTGTCGCCGTGGCGGTGGACGGGCAGAAGAGTGCACGGATCAGCGATATGGCCGATGAGCTGGCGCAGCTGGAAGGGGTGGCGAAGTTTCAGATGGCCCATGCGCGTAACTGAGCTTCGTCCATCCGTTCTTAAAGCCTATTCACGATCTCGCGAGCTAGAGTCCTGCAAGGCAAAAACAGGCGAGGAAGCGGAGTGTACTGTTGTACATGAGCATTCCGAGCCTGTTTTTAACGCCGCAGGGCCGACGCGCAGCAGATCGTGAACAGGTTTTAATCGACGCCGACAAAGCCACCCGTTTGATGCTGCCAAAGGCGTGCATAGAGGCCGCCTGCGGCGATCAGCTCACTGTGGCTGCCGGTTTCGACGATACGCCCCTGATCGATCACCACCAGCCGGTCCATACGCGCAATGGTCGACAGGCGATGGGCGATGGCGATCACTGTTTTGCCCTGCATCAGGGTATCCAGGCTTTCCTGAATGGCCGCTTCGATTTCCGAATCCAGCGCCGAGGTGGCTTCGTCCAGCACCAGAATTGGCGCGTCCTTGAGCAACACGCGGGCGATGGCGA
Source organism: Pseudomonas sp. 9AZ (assembly GCF_902506525.1). NCBI lineage: Bacteria > Pseudomonadati > Pseudomonadota > Gammaproteobacteria > Pseudomonadales > Pseudomonadaceae > Pseudomonas > Pseudomonas sp. 9AZ. The sequence continues at coordinate 621,335 of NZ_LR733840.1, read as the reverse complement.
TGCGCTGGCGCTGGCCGCCGGAGAGTTTTACCCCTCGCTCGCCGATCTGTGCGTCGAAACCATGGCCGCCCATGCCGTCGTCCAGCAGCGGGATAAAGCTGTCGGCGCGTGCCTTGCGCACGGCGTCGAGCAGCTGTGCTTCGCTGGCTTCGGGTTTGCCGTAGAGCAGGTTGTCGCGGATTGAGCGGTGCAGCAGCGAGGTGTCCTGGGTGACCATGCCGATCTGCGCGCGCAGGCTTTCCTGGGCCACCTCGGCGATGTTCTGACCGTCAATCAGGATCCGCCCGCTCTCCAGGTCGTATAGGCGCAGCAGCAGGTTGGCCAGGGTTGATTTGCCCGCGCCGGACGGGCCGATCAGGCCGATCTTCTCGCCGGGCGCAACCGTCAGGCTCAGGCCGGCGATCACGCCGTTGCGCTTGCCGTAATGAAAGTGGATGTTGTCGAACTGCACGGCGCCCTGGCTGACGTGCAGCGGCTTTGCCTCGGGCTGGTCGAGTACCTGGCGCGGCTGCACGATGGTTTTCATGCCGTCCTGCACGGTGCCGACGTTCTCGAAAATGCCGTTAACCACCCACATGATCCATTCGGCCATGCCGTTGATGCGGATCACCAGGCCCAGTGCCAGGGCGATAGCGCCAGTGCTGATCAGTTGCTGATCCCATAGCCACAGGGCCAGCGCGCCGGTGCCGACGATCAGCATGCCGTTAAGGCAGGTGATCAGGAAATCCAGGGTGGTGATGATGCGCGACTGCAGGCGCACCTTGCCGAGCAATTCCTGCATGGCTTCGCGGGCATAGTGTTCCTCGACCTGGGTGTGGGCGAACAGCTTGAGCGTGGTGATGTTGCTGTAGCCGTCGACCACCCGACCCATGACTTTCGAGCGCGCCGTCGAGGCCGCCGCAGAGCGTTCCTTGATACGCGGCACGAAGTACCAGAGCGCCGCGCAATAACCGACTATCCACAGCAGCAGCGGGGCAATCAGGCGCAGGTCGGCGGCGGCGAACAGGTACAGCGCGCTGACGGCGTACACCAGTACATGCCAGAGCGCGTCAACCACCTGCATCGCCGAGTCGCGCAGCGAAGGGCCGGTTTGCATGATGCGTTGGGCGATGCGCCCGGCGAAGTCGTTCTGGAAGAAGCTCAGGCTCTGCTTGAGCACATAGCTGTGGTTCTGCCAGCGGATCAGGTTGGTCAGGCCGGGGTTGATGGTCTGATGCGTGAGCAGGTTATGCAGGCCGAACACCAGCGGGCGGATGACCAGCGCCACCAGCAGCATCCACAGCAAAGTGTGCTGGTGCTGCTCGAAAAACTCGCCACTCGGGGTGTTCTGCGTCATGTCGATCAGCTGCCCGAGGAAGCTGAACAGCGCCACTTCGATCAGGGCGGCGACGAAACCGACCACCAGCACGGCGAGCATCAGCGGCCAGACCTGGCGCAAATAGTAGGCGTAAAACGCCAGCATGCCGGCCGGAGGCTCGATATCCGGGCTGGCTTTGAAAACGTCGATCAGGTGTTCGAAGTGGCGGAACAGCATGTCAGGCATCCTGCCTAGATCAGGGAATAGCGCCCGATTCTAACGAGTTTGCCGGGGAGGGTGTTGCGCAGAAAAAGCAGGAGGGAAACGCGCGGGGTGAGCAGGCCCACCCCGCGTATGGATATCAGAGACGCTTGGCTTCGGTGATCAGCACCGGCTCACGGGGGACGTTCTGATGGCCGCCACGGTTGGCGGTCGGTACCTGGGCGATCTTGTCGACCACGTCCATGCCCTTCACCACCTTGCCGAACACCGCGTAACCGAAGTCACGCGAGCCGTGGTCGAGGAAGGCGTTGTCCTTGTGGTTGATAAAGAACTGGCTGGTGGCGGAGTCGCGTACCTGGGTACGGGCCATGGCCAGGGTGCCGCGCACGTTGTGCAGGCCGTTGTCGGCTTCGTTCTTGATCGGCGCCTGGGTGTCTTTTTGCTGCATGTCGGCATCGAAACCGCCGCCTTGCACCATAAAGCCCGGAATCACGCGGTGGAACTGGGTGCCAGCGTAGTAGCCGCTGTCGACGTAGGCGAGGAAGTTGGCGGTGCTGATCGGCGCCTTTTCGGCATCCAGTTCGATCTCGATTTCACCGAGGCTGGTGGTCAGCAGCACTTTCGGGTTTTCGGCGGCCAGCAGGCTGCCGGCAAACAGGATGGAGCAGGCGGCGAGGGTGAGGGTCTTGAACATGCGGGTAGTCCTTATTGTTGCGTGGCAGTGGGGGCGGCCTGTTCGACTTCGGCAAGGAAGGCTAGCAGGCTGCTGTTGAATTGTTCAGGTTGGTCCAGCGGTGTGGCGTGACGCGAGTCTTCGATTACCAGCAGGCGCGCATTGGGCATTTCGTCAACGTAGGCCTGCTTCTGCGCCACCGGGGTGTAATCGCGGTCGGCCGTGACCACCAGGGTCGGACAACTGATCCGCGCCAGGCGTTCCCGCACGCCCCAGCCGATAATCGCATCCAGGCTGGCAAGGTAAGCACGCTTGTCGTTCTGCGGCCAGCGCACCAGGATTTTCTGCCGTAGCTCTTCCTGTTCCTGCTTGGGGAACAACAGTTTGCCCAAGGCCTTGGCAATGGTGTCGAGGCTGAGCAGGCGCGACAGCGTCCAGCGTTTGGCGATCTCGATATAGTCGCGCGGGCTTTTCGCCTTCACTTCCGGGCCGCTGTTAACGATGCACAGGCTCTTCAGCAATTCGGGGCGATCCACGCCCAGCTGGAAGCCGATCATGCCGCCCATGGAAATGCCCACCAGATGTACCTGCGCCAGTTGCAGGTGCTCGATCAGCGCCGCCACATCCTCGGCGAAACCTTGAATGCTGTAGCGCTCGCGGGGTTTGTCCGAGCGGCCATGGCCGCGCACATCCAAGGCAATCACCCGGTAATGACGGGCCAGCTCGGGCACCTGGTATTCCCAATCGCGGGTGCTTGAGCCAAGGCCGTGTACCAGCAGCACAGGGGCACCGTGGCCATAGTCTTCGTAGTGCAGCTGGCAATCATCGTTGTTGAAGTAGGGCATCTGCGGGACTCCTTATCAGGCCGAGGGCAGCGGCGCAGCAAAGGCTGCATTTAACGGCGCAGCATCGAAACGCTGAATCAGCTCAACGAGAATCTGTGTAGCGGGCCCCAGGGGCTTGTCCTTGTTCGAGTAGAGGAAGAACAAGGGGTTGCGGCTGCCACCCTGGTCCAGTGGCAGCGGTTTGAGCAGGCCGTCCTTGAGCTCGCGCTCAATCATATGGCGTGGCAACCAGGCAAAGCCCAGGCCGTTGCCGACAAACGTGGCGGCCGTGGCCAGGCTGCCGACCGTCCAGCGCTGTTCGGCGCCGAGCCAGCCAACATCCTTGGGTTGTTGGCGACCTGAGTCGCGAATCACCACCTGCATCTGGGTTTCCAAGTCCTGGAAGGTTACGACGCGCTGCAGGCGATGCAGCGCATGATCGGGGTGAGCCACGGCGACAAACTCCACGGTGCTCATTTCCGCACCGAGAAAGCCGGGAATGTTCAGCGCGCTGATGGCCAGGTCGGCCATGCCGTCCTTGAGCACTTCTTCCACCCCGGACAGCACTTCCTCGCGCAGACGTACACGGCAGCCGCGGCTTTGCGGCATAAAGGCGGTCAGCGCGCGCACCAGGCGGGCGTTGGGGTAGGCGGCATCGACCACCAGGCGTACTTCGGCCTCCCAGCCTTGCTCCATATGGTGCGCCAGGTCTTCCAGTTGGCTGGCCTGTTTGACCAGTTGCCGCGAGCGGCGCAGCAGCACGTCGCCGGCTTCGGTCAACACCGCCTTGCGTCCGTCGATACGCAGCAGCGGTACGCCCAGCTGCTCCTGCATCCGTGCCACGGTATAACTCACCGAAGATTGTGAGCGGTGCAGCACCTCGGCGGCCTGGGCAAAACCGCCGTGATCGACCACGGCCTGCAGGGTGCGCCATTGGTCGAGCGTTACGCGGGGGGCTTTCATATTCGATTCCCGTACTGAGGGTGCAAACACCCACTCAATCAACCTAAACTGGCCGTCTTTTACCGGAGACTGCCCTGATGAAAAAGCTCTGTTGTGCGTTGCTGGCCTGCTTGCCGCTGACTGTAATGGCCTACCCGATCGAGGTGGAAAAACAGCTTAATGGTGCTGAAGTCTCCGCCACCACTCAGGAAATCGACCACAACATGGGTGCTGTGCAGCTGTACAACTATGGCCGTAGCGATGCCAAGTGCACGGCGGTTTTCCGTAACGGCCCTGAAGCGCCGCGCACCCGCAAGGTCGTCCTGCCCGCTGGTGACAGCAACAACTTGGCGGTGAAGTTCAGCCGTAGCATTATCAAGCTGCGGGTCAAACTAACCTGCGAACTGTCTTAATACTGGCCTGAGACTAAGCGCGGCCTGGCTATAAATCAAATTATTAGATTGTTTTGTGCGGTTATTTGCGCTTTTTAATCGAATTAAGTGCGCCTACTCTTTGTCCATCGACGTTCAACACCCCTTCGATGGAGCACACAACATGGCCAACGTCCTAGTAATTGAAAGCAGCGCCCGCCAGCAAGGTTCGGTTTCGCGTCAGCTGACGGCGCAATTTATCGCCAACTGGTCTTCTGCCAATCCGGCAGATCAGATCAAAGTGCGTGACCTGGCGGTTGATCAGGTACCGCATCTGGATGCCAACCTACTAGGCGGTTGGATGAACCCAGCGGAGCAACAGAGCGACGCCGAGCAAGCGGCGCTGGCGCTGTCCAACCTGCTGACCGATGAACTGCTGGCCGCCGATGTGCTGGTGCTGGCCGCTCCCATGTACAACTTCGCCATCCCCAGCACCCTGAAGGCTTGGCTCGATCACGTGCTGCGCGCCGGGGTGACCTTTAAATACACCGAAACCGGCCCGCAAGGCCTGCTCAGCGGCAAGCGCGCCTTTGTCCTGACCGCTCGCGGCGGCATCTACGCCGGCAGCGCTCAGGACCACCAGGAACCCTACCTGCGTCAGGCGCTGGCTTTTGTCGGTATCCACGATGTCAGCTTTATCCATGCCGAAGGCCTCAACCTGGGCAGCGAGTTTATGGAAAAGGGCCTGAATCAGGCCAAGGCGCAACTGGCCCAGGCCATCTGATTTTTCCGCAATATCTTGATCTCCTGGCGTCCGGTGCTCCTGGACGTCTCTGCCCGCTCTGCTGATGCAGTGCGGGCTTTTTTATGCCCTGCATTTTTGCACTGTACGGCTGTTTAAGTACCTGGCTGTGTCGCTTTGTGGCTGTGGTCTTCACTACAAGCCAGGCAAGATGTCAGGGTCTGATTAAGCAGGGTGGAGTGATGCAGCTGTCTGGGCGCGGTGTAGCGCTGTCGATTATTGCCTCGATGTTGTTTGCTCTGGTGCCGGGCTATGTACGGCTGTTAGCACCACTGGATGGCTTGCAGGTGTTTGCCCAGCGGGTGTTGTGGTCAATACCGGCGGTGTTGCTGCTGATCACTTTGTCGCGGCAATGGCCGGTGCTGCTCGCCGCCTGCGAACGAGTGCGGCGCGAGCCGTTGCTGTTCGCCAGTCTGCCGTTGGCCGCGTTGTTGATGGGGATTCAGTGGGCGCTGTTTGTCTGGGCGCCGCTGGCCGGACGCATGCTGGAAGTGTCGCTGGGCTATTTTCTGCTGCCGCTGGCCATGGTGCTGGCCGGGCGGGTGTTTTATGGCGAGCGGCTGCGACCATTACAGCGTCTGGCGGTGTTCTGCGCCTTGCTCGGCGTGGCCCATGAACTGTGGCTGACCCAGGCGTTCTCTTGGGTGGTGATGGTCACGGTGCTGGGGTATCCACCGTATTTCATGCTGCGCCGCTGGATGCGCCTGGACGCCTTGTCCGGCTTTGCCTTCGAGATGCTGTTTATGGCACCGGTGGCGATCTGGCTGGTGCTGCAATGGAGCCCGCCGCAGCTGTTCAGCCAGGCGCCGCAGCTGTGGTGGCTGCTGCCGGGGCTGGCGATCCTCAGCTCCCTGGCGTTTGCCGCGATGATGGCTGCCAGTCGTCTGCTGCCGATGGGCCTGTTCGGTATTCTCAGTTATGTCGAGCCGGTGCTGTTGTTTCTCGTAGCGCTACTGTTTCTCGGTGAGCAGTTCAATAGCGCGCAATGGTTGACCTACCTGCCGATCTGGCTGGCGGTACTGCTGGTCGGCTGGGACAGCGCGCGGCTATTGATCAAGCAGGCGCGGCAAGGTTTATAGAACGACATCCGCAGGGTTTTCCGGCAGCACCTGATAGTGCAGTTGCACCACGCCGCTGCTGAAACTGCGTTGTTCGTGCAGTCTCAGGCTGCGTTCCAGACCGCTGGCGAACATTGGAATACCGGCGCCCAGCAGATAAGGCACCAGGCTCACCACCAGCTCGTCGAGTAGGCCGGCAGCGAAACAGTTACCGGCCAGCGAACCACCGCCCACCAGCCAGATACGCTGATGGCCTTGTTCGGCCAGCGTCGTCAGGGCTTCGCTCGGTGTGCAATGGCGCATGCTTACGCCATCCGGTAATTGTTCGTGCGGATAGCGGGTCAGTACCAGGCAGGGTTTGCCGAGGTAGGGCCAATCCTCCTCGGCGTCCATCAGCGTGTCGAAGGTCATGCGGCCCATTAGCAGGGCGTCGATGCCGTCATAAAAGGCGTGATAACCGTGGTCGTCGCCAGCAGCCTGGATGCTTTCCAACCAATCGGCCCGGCCATCCGGGCGAGCGATATAGCCGTCTAAGCTGGCGGCTACGTAGTAGATCAGAGTGGGTTTCATGCTGATGCCCCCCGGCAACCGAACAAGCCCATGGCGAGGGCTGTTGAACGGTTGAGTCGGATTACGCAGCAAAGTTTCCTGCTGGTCTTGCGCGCTTAGCTGGCGGCCTGAGTACGCCCAGCCAACATGCGCAGAATGGCATTGAGCAACATACCGTAGAGCGGCACGAACAGCAGCAGGCTGACCGCCAGTTTGACCCCGTAATCGACCGTGGCGATCTCCACCCAGTGCTCGGCCATAAACGGGTTGCTGCTGTTCCAGAATGCCACCGAGAAGAACGCATAGGTGTCCAGCAGGTTGCCAAGGACGGTCGAGACTGTTGGCGCTACCCACCATAGCGACAGCTGGCGCAGGCGGTCGAATACCTGAATATCGAGGAACTGTCCCAGGACGTAAGCGAGGAAGCTGGCGATGGAAATGCGCAGCACGAACTCGTTGAACTCCAGCAAGGCGCCGAAACCGCGAAAGCTGGCTTCCTGAAACAGCACCGAGACGATGTAGGAAATCAGCAGCGCCGGCAGCATCACCCGAGCAATCACCCGGCGCGCCGCCTGTTTGCCAAGTAGGCGTACGGTCAGGTCAGTGGCCAGGAAGATAAACGGGAAGCTGAACGCGCCCCAGGTGGTATGCCAGCCGAACAGGGTGATCGGTAGCTGCACCAGGTAATTGCTGGCGATGATGATCAGGATATGAAACAGCACCAGTGCAATAAGCGCATTGCGCAGGCGCTGAGGGGCGGTAATAAGCATGACGGAACCTTTTTGCTGAATGGGGTTAGGGAACCCATGCCACCCGGAATTGAATGGCGGCGCGCATTCTACCGGCGCGATGCCGTATATGCGTAGTGGTCTGACGGGAGGCGTCGATCTGTGCTGTTTCTGCGCGCGGCTGCAGGGCCGACAACTAGGCTACAGACGCCGTTGGCCAGGCCGTTCGGGCTTTTAGCCGGCAGAACCGGTAATCTATGCCACTGTATTGCTGATTTTTTGTCGAGGTATACCCGTGTTTTCCCAATTCGCCCTGCATGAACGCCTGCTCAAAGCCGTGGCCGAGCTGAAATTTGTCGAGCCCACCCCGGTGCAGTTGGCGGCCATTCCGCTGGCGCTGCAAGGAAAAGACTTGCGGGTTACCGCGCAAACCGGCAGCGGCAAGACCGCAGCCTTTGTGCTGCCAATGCTCAATCGCCTGCTCGGCGATGGCGCTTCCCAGCCACGCATGAGCGTACGCGCGATGATCCTGCTGCCAACCCGCGAGCTGGCGCAGCAAACCCTCAAGGAAGTCGAGCGCTTCGCTCAGTTCACCTTCCTCAAGGGTGGTCTGATCACCGGTGGTGAAGACTTCAAGGTGCAGGCCGCCATGCTGCGCAAGGTCGACATCCTGATTGGTACGCCAGGCCGTCTGATCGAACACGCCAACGCCGGCAACCTGCTGCTCGATGAAGTCGAAGTGCTGGTGCTCGATGAAGCCGACCGCATGCTCGATATGGGCTTTGCTGAAGACGTGCAACGTCTCGGCGAGCTGTGCAATGCCGACCGCCAGACCCTGCTGTTCTCCGCCACCAGTGGCGGCGCAGCCCTGCGCGAAGTGGTCGGCAAGGTGCTGAAAGAGCCTGAGCACCTGCAGCTCAACCGCGTCAGCCAGCTCAATGAAGGTACCCGTCAGCAGATCATCACCGCTGACCATAACCATCACAAAGAGCGCTTGGTCGAGTGGTTGCTGAAAAACGAGACCTACGATAAGGCGATCATCTTCACCAATACCCGCGTCCAGGCTGACCGCCTGTACGGCAAGTTGGTCGCCCATGACTTCAAGACCTTTGTGTTGCATGGCGAGAAGGACCAGAAGGATCGCAAGCTGGCCATCGACCGCCTCAAGCAGGGCGCGGTGAAGATTCTGGTGGCCACCGATGTGGCGGCCCGTGGTCTGGATGTTGACGGCCTGGATCTGGTAATCAACTTCGATATGCCGCGCTCCGGCGACGAATACGTACACCGCATCGGTCGCACTGGCCGTGCTGGCGCTGAAGGTCTGGCGATTTCGCTGATCTGTCACAACGACTGGGCGCTGATGTCGAGCATCGAGCGCTACCTCAAACAGCGTTTCGAGCGCCGCAATATCAAAGACCTTAAGGGCATCTACCAGGGGCCGAAAAACCTCAAAGCGTCCGGTAAAGCGGTTGGCCCGAAGAAGAAAAAGGTCGACCCGAAAACGGGCAAGAAGCTGGCGAAAAAACCGGCAACCAAGGCTCCGAGCAAACGCAACACGATCAATCGGCCGAAACCTGATGCGCCGGTGCTGGTCAGCCAGGACGGCTTGGCACCGCTGAAGCGCCGTACTCCCGCAGCGGAATAACTCGGCTGCAGTGTGATTACAACGGCGGGTTGGCTGGGGAGCTAATCCGCCGTCGTCATTTCAGGGCTTACTTCGGTACGATCAATATCTTGCCATCGCGCTCACCACTGGCGGCAGCTGCTACGGCCTGCTTGATCTCGCTGACGTCATAGGTCGCAGCAACGCGGGTATGCAGCTTGCCGCTGGCGATCAGTTGTACCAACTCACCAAACACTTTCATTTGCTCGGCCTGGCTGGCGTTCTGGAACCACTTGGCCAGCCAGAAGCCGCGCAGGCTGACATCGCGGAACACAAACGAGGCGGGCGAAACCTGACACGGCTGACGGCTCATCATGCCGTAGTTGACCAATACGCCGCCCTCGCAAAGGCTGGCGGCCAAGTGATCAGTGGCTTCGCCGCCCACGGCATCAATGCCCAAGCGCACGCTTGTACCGCCAGTGGCGGCACGCACGCGTTTAGCCAGATCCGGACCGTCGACCAGCACCACGTCACCGCCTTCTGCTTCCACGCCGGCCACTGCCGACTCACGGCGTACCACGTTAATGGTTTTGAAGCCGCGCAGCTTGGCCAGCTGGATCAGGTAGCTGCCGACGCCGGAGTTGGCGGCGTTCTGGATCACCCAGTCACCGGGTTTGAGGTCGACGAATTCACTGAGCATCAGGGAGGCGGTCGGTGGGTTAACCGTCATCATCGCCAGTTGCTGTGGGTCGGCTTCCGGCAGGGGAATAAGTTTATTGGCCTGCGCATTCAAATGGCTGACCCAGGTGCCGCAGCCAACCGGTAACAGCACCATTTGGCCGACTTTGAGGTTACTGACCTCGGGGCCCAGTACTTCCACGCGGCCGACCCCTTCGTTGCCGCCTACTGCTGGCAGCGGCGGCAGCATGCCGTATTCGCCGGTCAGCGTAAGTACATCGGAGGGGTTGATCGGCGCAGCCAGAACCTTGATGCGTACCTGGCCCGCGCCAAGCTCTGGCAGCTGCAGTTCTACAGCGGCGATCACCTCGTGAGGTTGTGGGCCACGGTGTTGGTATTCGGCTTTAAGCATGGGAATTCTCCGGTAGAGGCTGAACAAAGTGGCTGAAGTCTAGACCGGAGTGGCCAAGGTGCGACGAATCCTCCGTTATCGATCTGGGTGATCGGCAGCGGTTGAACAAGCCGAGTGGTGGCTAGTTTGGGTCGTCTTGCATGTCATCGCCGGCTTTTTCCAGTTCATTGAGACGCTGGTCGTAGCCTTCGCAAGCGTTTTCCATCTCGTCAGAGGAAGTCTCGGGTGAGGTTTCCTTCAGTTCTGCGCGCAGCTGTTCCGCACGGGCAGGATCTTTTTTGGTGATCTCTGCGACTTTGGCAGCGAGTTGCCCGGCTTTGGCGATCGCCTCCTCGGAACTGCACGAAGCGTAGGCCGTGCTCTGGGCAAATAGAGCGAAGGCAGCGCAAAGGCTCAGAGCGGTTTTACTGGGCAGAGTGATCTTCATGGCAATGTCCTCGCGGGCGAATAGGCAGACGTGTTCGGTTGAGTAGGCCTGGGTGGGGAAAGTTCAGGTCGAACCTAAGCGGGCAGAGGTGGGTCGGAACTTAACAGGGCGGCGTGCAATGCAGCCCTCGCGCTTGCCACTGGGTTGAGCGCAACGCGAATGGGAGAGAGCGATATGTCTTATAACTGGGATCTTATCGAGCGCTTGCTGCATGAAGTGCAAAGTTCCGCCGGTAAAAACTTCGCGCCCCGTGCTTATGCCGAGGAGCTCGCGCAGGAACTTGAGCGTGCAGGTGAGCACACCGATAACTTGGATGCGTTGAAAGCACAGGCGGCGGAGTACGAATTGCAGTTGCTCGGCGCTGGCTTTATCGAACCTCGGCCGGAAGAAGAGGGCGGTAACGGCGAGAACTTCGTGCTGACCCCACGAGGCTTGCAACTGCTCAGCATGATTGATAGCAGCATTCCTGGGGGTGAGCATTCCCGTGAGTTGCTTGACGACCAGGGCCCGGCCGCGTTGTCGCCGGAGGTTTTTGCCGATACGGCGGCTAAAGCCAATCTCGTTTAACAACGTTTGGCAATGCGTGCTCAGCCGCTAGTGCACGGCTGGGCAGTTAGGCTTTCAGTCTTGCACTGAAAGCTGCTGGTGCGTGGCGTATGTCCGATTCGGAATAATCAATCTCACCGATAGAGCAATGCAGAGTCATGCCATAGCCGGCTATGCTGGGCTCTGGTTCAACTTGGGTATCGCTATGAAGTGGTTGTGGGTCTGTTGTTTGTTGTCGTGCAGTCTGAGCGTCTCGGCGCAAGCCTTGCGCGTAGGCTTTGGTACGCACAAACCGCCTTATATCTTCGAGAGTGAGGCCAGTGGCCTGGAGTACGACATCGTGATGACTGCCGCGCAGCGCGGGGGGCTGGAACCGATGGCGTACTACGCGCCGATGGAGCGCTTGAACCTGATGCTGAGCAAGGGCCATATCGACGTTATTGCCACCACCAACGAGCGCAGCGGTGGTTCTATTTTTTATTCGGATGCCTATATCCGCTACCAGAACGTCGCGGTGGCCTTGCGCTCGCGCAACCTGGATATCCAGCGCATCAGCGACCTGGTCGGTTACTCGGTCAATGCCTTCCAGCGTGCGCGCTTTCTGCTTGGCAGCGAGTTTGAGGCCATGGCTGCAAACAACCCGCGCTACCGCGAAGAAGCCTTTCAGATCGCCCGCAACCGCATGCTCTACAGCGGTCGGGTGGATGTGGTGGTGTCGGACATGCGCATCCTGCGTTACTTCAACCGCGAGGTGTATACCCAGGTCGATGTGACGCAGCCGCTGACCCTGTACCCGATTTTTGCGCCCACAGATTACAAGCTGGGTTGCCGCTTGCAGGCCGATTGCGAGCGCTTCAATCAGGGTTTGGCGGCGATTCGGGAGAATGGTGAATACACGACCATCGAGCGCCGTTACGCCGTGTATTGAAGGTCTGTGATTGTCGTCACTGGCTGACGGGCGCCACTTCTTCCAGGCTTTCTTGCGCAGCGAGCAGCTCCTCGCTGGGCAGGGGTAAGCTGCTGACGCTGAAATCAACAATCTCGATTGCACCCTGACCCTGGCCCAGCAGGTGGAAGGAGAACGCCTTGCGTGCTTGCGGGTTATCGAAGGTGAAGCTGACCTGGACGGGCTTATCGCGTGTCAGCAGTGGCAGCGTTGGGATCGCCACGTCGACATCGCGGTCGTATTCCTTAGTTTTCAATTGCAGCGTGGCGCCTTTTTTATCCATACGCAGGGCGCGGATTTTCAGGGTGACGGTGGTCTGGGTAGCTGCACCCAAGGTCAGGTACTGCGCGCCCACCAGGTTGTCTGCCCAATCATCACTGACGCTGGGTTTTAGCCTGATAGGCTGTTGGTTGGCGAACTGATAGCTTTGCTTGATCTGGCCGCCATTGCTCAGTGACTGGTCAAGCAGGGCCGCTTGCTGGCTGATCAGGCGTGCAGGTTTGCCGCTTAAGCGGCCCAGATAGCGTGCGCTGTCGGCAATAAAACCGGTGCTAGCGTAGCGTCGGCAGACATTCTGGAAGTCGCATTCGGTCAGCGTGCCCTGGCCGTCATGCTGGCGCAGCAACCCGTTGGTGTAGGAAATGATCTGGCGGCCAGTGGCGTAATCGCGCAGCAATGAGCGTCCGGCGATATTGCTCGGGACCGGGAAGGCGAAGTAGTCGAGCACCGACGCTGTCAGGTCGACATGGCCATACACGCCTTGCTTGATGGCGGGCAGTTGCGCCTGCTCGGGCGCCAGCAGCAAGTTGAAGCCCCAGGCCGAAGCCAGACGGACGTTTTCCAGGCCGTGTGATTCGTCCGAGGTGACGATCACCAGGGTGTCTTTCATCACGCCCTGTTTTTCCAGCGCGTTGAGAAAGTCAGCAACGGCATCGTCCAGGTAGGCAATCGCCGCCAGCTTGGCGTTAGGGTGGCGGTCCAGGTAGTCCTGCGGGGCGGAGTAGGGCTGGTGAGTACCCACGGTCAGCAGGGTCAGCATCCAGGGTTGGCGCTTCTTGCGCAGCTGTTGCACGTAACCCAGGGCACCTTCGAAGTAGGCCTTATCGTCCATGCCCCAGGGGAATTCGAGGTAGGGCTTGTTCTTGAACCAGTCGCGGCCCAAGGTCTTGTCGAAGCCCATCTGCGGCATGATTTGGTCTTTGGCCATAAAGCGCAGCCCGGCACCTTGCAGAAAGTGCGTACTCAGGCCGCGTTCGCGTAATTGCGCGGGCAGACACTGCTCACTGCGCGCCGGGTTGTTGAGCAGTTCAACGCCCTTCGGCGTGCCGGAGTCGAGTTTTTCGTAATCACCGCAAAGCATGGCGTATAGCCCGCGGATGGTTTGATGGTTATGCAGGACATAATCGGTGGTGAGCATGCCGCGTTCGGCCCACTGGCTCAGGCGCGGCATCGGGTCTTGCGCGTAGCTGCTGCCGATGGCCTGACGGCTGGCTTGCAGATAGGCGCCGGTTACGCCTTCCAGAGTAATGATCAATACGTTGCGGGCGCTGCCGGCTTGCTTGAGCAGCGGTGTACCGTGCAGATCAAGCTGATTCAGGCCGCTGATGTCAGGTGGGCTGCTCGGCTCGTCCCCCGCCAGCCAGTCGGCCAGGTGCTGTTGAGCGCCATTGGTACTTTCCGCCAGTAACTTGTGCGTCAGGTTGAACTGCAACCATTGGTCCGCTTCGCTGGGTTTGAATTGCTGGCCGACGGTGTGCACGACAAACAGGGCCAGTGGCAGCAACAGCCAGGCGCGTGCAAACGGCACGGCACGGCGCGGTGTTTGTACGCTGCGCAGGCCCAGGTAAAGCGCTATCAGCACGGCCATGGCTAAAGCCAATAATGGCTGGCTCAAACCACTGCCTTGGGTTGAATGACTGACAAACTGTGCGTCGCCTAAGTACTGCAAGTCGGCTGGCTCTGGCATGCGGCCTACGGCATTGACCAGCTCGGCGGTGCTCAGGGTGAAAATGCACCAGGTCAGCAGCAGAGCAATGCTCAGCAGCCACGAGCGTTGGTGCAGGATTACCACCAGCAAGCTGCCGATCGCCAGGTCAGACAGATAGCCATAGGTATGCGACCAGCCCAACAGGTAGCGGCTGAGCAATGGCAGGGCGAGTAACAACAAACCGAGGGTAAGCAGGGTGCTGGAAGGGTGTCGCAGCCAATTGCAGGTAACGCGCACGGGTACTCCTGGGGCGATTGCCATCGTTCAGCAGTGGCAATGCCGAAAACGCCGCAAATTGCGGGCTGACATGATTCTGAAACAAGGTTGTGCTAAGCGCCAGTGGGCGGGGCGTAAAAGGGTGAAACAACTGATGTCGGACTGAGGAAGGGGGCTTGGAAGCGGAGGGGGTTATGCACTGGCCAGCGCCTTGTCATTGCGAGCAAAGCGCTGCATGGCCAGAAAGCGTTACTTTTTACCGATGGTGATCTGCTTGGTGGTGCCGTACACCTGGCCGCTGACGCCTTTGGCAATTTGCTGAATTTCCCCGCCGGATTTCAGGAAGGCTTCGATCTGTGCGTCGATCGAGGCGCTGGTTTCCACGGCTGGAGCCGGCTTGGGTTTGCTGTTGGATGCTTTTACGCGCATGACGGCCATTAACCTACTCAAAAATTAATTTGGCCGCGCATAATACTCGAAATGCTTGACAATTGCTTGATAAATAAAGCTCGGATGTGGCGATATGCAGAGAGATTATTCTGTAAATAGCCCGGGTAATTAGCGGATATGCCAGTAAGTGGTTGTTTTAATAAGAATAGATAAATCGTATTGAGGCTGCGCCTTGCGATTTAGGCCATCGGTCGGATTGCTCCGTAGGTCATCAGGCTGGCGCCGTGCGATGGCCGGTAGGCCGAGAAATTCAGAGGCGAGTCGGCTAGAATGCCGGCCTGGTAATGAGGGTAGGGCATCATGGCTGTAATTGGACGAATGAATAGTTTGCAGGTCGTGAAGCACACCGACTTCGGCCTGTACCTGGATGGCGGTGCGGATGGCGAAATTCTATTGCCTAAGCGTTATATCCCGAGCGACACCCCAAGCGAAGTGGAAGACTGGTTAAACGTCTTTATTTACTTGGACAGCGAAGACAAATTAATTGCCACCACAGAAAAACCAAAAGTTCAGGTGGGTGAATTCGCCAGTTTGAAAGTTGTGGATATAAATCGCGTGGGCTTATTCCTGAATTGGGGTTTGCCGAAAGATTTATTGTTACCGCACTCCGAAGAAAAGCGCCCGTTGCAGATTGGTGATTACTGCGTGGTGCATGTATTCCTCGATAAACGCAGCAAGCGCATCACCGCTACCGCACGTCTGGATCGTTACTTGGATAACGTGCCAGCCAACTATACGGCGGGCCAGGAAGTTGATCTGTTGGTGGTCGAATCCACCGATATGGGCTTCAAGGCCATCATCAATGGCAAGCACTGGGGGCTGATACACAAGAATGAGCTGTTCAAGTTCGTGCGCAGCGGCATGCAGGAAAAAGGCTTTATCAAGGAAGTGCGCGCCGACGGCAAAATCAGCCTGAGCCTGCAACCGGTTGGCCAAGAAGCGGCCAGCAGCCTTGGCGAACAGATTCTGGCCAAGTTGCGCGAGCACGATGGCGTACTCAAGGTGAATGACAAAAGCTCGCCTGAAGAAATTGCTGGGTTGTTTCGCGTCAGCAAGGGCAACTTCAAGAAAGCCATCGGCGGCTTGTACAAACAGGGTCGCATCGTGATCCACGAAGACCGTATCGAACTGCCGAGCAAGTAACCACCGTTACACTTCACAGCAGCGCAAAGTCCGTGAGGTGTACGGCCGTCAGCTAGGCTTGGGATGACAGCTTGAGTCGCGTTGCATCTGGTGTGTGCGACTTAAGCAATATCTTGCCGGTGTAGCTCAGTCGGTAGAGCAGCGCACTCGTAACGCGAAGGTCGCAGGTTCGATTTCTGTCTCCGGCACCATCTCCCCCAATTTTCTAGCCGCCACCGAACTGAGAGAACGATGCCGTTCGACTGGGTTTGGTTTTTTGCGGCGCGGCAATTCTGCCGGCGTAGCGCCAGTCCCAGGGCGCGACGATGTCTTCGGCGGGTAGCTGCCAGAGGCCTTTACCCATGTTTCTGGCCAGGGTTTCGGCATCTTTGAGTCGGTGGTCTTTCAGCTGCTTGGTATAGGCCCAGGCAGCGCCTTGCGCGACCAGTGTGTAGTTCACGTCAGTGCCACCGACATAGGCGCGAGCCCGTGTGATGCCATATCGATCCACCTCGTTGACCTGCAGGACGACCTGTTTCTCCAGCACCAAAGCTGACAACGCCTGCTTGGCTTCGGCGCCATAGGGTTGCTTTCTTTCTGGTGCGTCAATTTCTGCGAGGCGAACCCGCAGCCGTTTATTCTCGGTGGTCTGGCAGCTGAATGTATCGCCGTCGCTGATAGCCACTGCCCTGCAGCTGAAGGGATCAGCAAGTGCCAGGTTGGGCAGGCTGATAAGAAATAGTAGAACGATGCGGAAGGTCATCTGGGCATGTTGCTCAAGCGAAGACGTAGTCGGTGATAGTAATAAATGCTTGGCGGATTTTGCGGGACGGGCATCGCGAAACAGCAGGTCAGCTTTACCCACGGGCTTTCTGCATTGGCTACGTGGGGGCTTGTGGTTTTCTGCGATTCGCGGATGATTGCTCAATATTTGAGCAGTTTTACGGCTCAAGTCTGCCAAGGTGGACCACAGGTCGGAACCGCAGGTGGGTTGCTGTTGCCAAACCATCAAGTTCGTTACGCGCCGATGGCGCAGAGGTTGTGATGACGATGTGTCGATATGCGATCAGCCTGGTTGGGCTGCTGTTGGTAACGCCGCTGTATGCCGAGCAGCTGGCGCCGCAGACGTTGCGGGTCATTCCGAAGACCTATATCAGCCCCGGTGCCAGTGGCAGCATCGGCAGCTCACAGACCATCGAAAGCCATAACCTCTATGGCGGGCAGCGCCTACCCGACGGCCTGCAGCGCCATGAGCAGCGCTACGGCAGCCAGTCGATAGAGAATCGCGGAACGATCAAGCAAACGATTGAGTACCCCAATGGCTATCGGGTGCAGCAGTATCCAGGTCAGAGCACTGAATACTATGAGCGCAGCCGCTAACAGGCCGTTGAAGAATTACCTACGTTGCCGATACTGCGTTGAAAACAGGCCGGGACGCGGCGTCTCGGAATGCTCATTTACAGCTCGTAAACTCGTGTGCGAGCCCAGTCCGCTTCCTTGCCGCTTTGAACAGCCTTAGGCTGTTACTAGCGTAGCGCCTTGTCTCGACTGCCTCGCTAACATTCTCAACGGCCTGCTAGCTCAGGCCGCCATCACCAAGCCCCAGCGCAAGCCTAGAAACGCCAGCAGGCCCAGTGGGCCGAACATTAGCGTCAGCACATAACAGGGCAACAGTGCCCAGTGGCTGATGCCGGCGATGGCGCCTTCGTGGCGGATATACAGCCCGACCATCAGATCGAACGCCAGAATATGTATCCAGGCTGCCAGTGCGGCTGTGGGTTGTCGCAGCAGTGAGAGCACCCCGCCGAGGCTAAAGAAACCGGGCCTGCCGCTACCCGGTTCAGGCCGCTGGCGCATGGCGACAAACAGCAGCCAGCTATAGACGATGGCCAGCAGGACCACGCTGAGGCCCAGTACCAGTTCATCGGTATAGGGCCAGAATGGCAGGCAGACCAGCATCAGCCAGCCGAACAGAGCGATCAGCGAGGTGAGTTTGAACAGGGGTTTCAACGGGGCCATGGCGTGCTCACTGGGCTAGGTGTGAACTCAACCATAGCGGATGCGGCGACTGCCGCACCCTGGTATCAGCGGCTGAATACAGCACCATCAGCGGACACGAGGGCTAGCCGATGGGCGCGGTTTATTGCTTCTTGCCCCAGAGTTGCTCCAAGCGTTGATCGCGACCGCAGCCGTTGCGGTAGTAGTTGTAGCGCAGCGGGTTACGTTGGTAATAGTCCTGGTGATAGTCCTCGGCTGGATAAAAGGTGCTGGCGGCGAGGATTTCCGTGACCACCGGGGCCGGCAAACGCCCGGATTTATCCAAAGTGGCTTTGGAGGTTTCGGCCAGTTGCTGCTCTTCGGCGCTGCTGTAGAAGATCGCGCTGCGGTATTGCGGACCGCGGTCGCAGAACTGGGCGTTGGCGGTCACCGGATCAATGGTGGGCCAGTAGGCCTCAAGCAGCTTGGCGTAGCTGGTCTTGCTGGGGTCAAAGCGTACGCGTACCGCTTCGATATGCCCGCTACTGCCGGCAGAGACCTGCTCATAAGTGGGATTGTCGACATGCCCGCCGATGTAGCCGGAGGTGGTGTCAATCACGCCGGGCACTTTGTCGAAGTCTGACTCGGTGCACCAGAAACAGCCGCCGGCGAAGATTGCCACGCCGGGGTTTTCCACTATCGGCGTTGCGGTTTTGGGCTGCGGCTGCGGCGCTTGCGCAGCTGTGGGTTCACAAGCGGCCAGCAGGCCGCCCAAAACGAGGATGCTGCTGGCCAGCAGACGGCGGCGCCAGGTGTAGGTGATAGCAGTCATGTTCAGCTCCGCAGCTCAGGTAAGGCTTCGCCTTGCGGGATAAAGCGCAAGGCCACGCCGTTGTTGCACCAGCGTTCGCCGCGCGGCTTCGGGCCGTCGTCGAAGACATGACCCTGGTGCCCGCCGCAGCGCGCGCAATGGTATTCGGTACGCGGGAAGAACAGCTTGAAGTCGCGCTTGGTACCCATATGGCCGGCAATCGGCTGGGTAAAGCTGGGCCAGCCGGTGCCGCTTTCATATTTGTCCTGGCTGGCGAACAGCGGCAGGTAGCAGGCGGCGCACAGGTAGGTGCCATCGCGTTTTTCCTGATTTAACGGGCTGCTGCCAGGCGCTTCGGTGTCCTCTTCGAAGAGCACGGCATAGGCTTCGGGCGTCAGCAGATCGCGCCAGTCGCTGTGAGGTTTATTCAGAGGCGTCACGCTACTGGCAACAGCTTCTGCCAGGCTAAGTGGGGCGTGACCGAGCAAGGGCAGGGCTGGCAAGAGGGCCATCCCCTTGAGCAGGGAGCGTCTTTTCATGGCAGTGCTCTGTATGAAGTGTGGCCAATAGACAGAGACAAAGCCGAGTTGTTACAGCCTTGCTCGCCGCGCGCGAGAATTTTTCCGCGCAAGTTGTAAGTAAAGATAAATCGAGGGATCAGGCGATGGGTAGGCTGCTGGTTTTATCCACGCCATCATCGATGACGATGCAGTTACGGCCGGCATTCTTGGCGCGATAGAGGCGTTCGTCGGCGCGCTGCAGCAGGCTTTCCCAGTGTTCGTCGCGGCGTAGGATGGCCCCGCCGACTGACATGGTCACCGCACCGCTGGGCCCGCGCAGGTGCTGCGCCACTTGCTGCTGCAGGTGTTGCGCGGCGGCCAGTAAGCCTGCGCGTTCGGTGTTGGGCAGCAGCAGGAGGAATTCCTCGCCGCCGAAGCGGAACAGTCGGTCTTCCTTGCGTGATGAACTTTTGATCAGTTCGACAAAGTCCACCAGCACCAGGTCGCCGGCATGATGGCCATGGTTGTCATTGATCCGTTTGAAATGATCGAGGTCCATCACCAAGACGCCGTAGCTGTTGCCGTGGCGGCGGTAAATGGAGGCGGCGATCTTCAGTTCTTCATTCATCGCTCGGCGGTTACGGGCGCCGGTCAGCGGGTCATGGATGGCCAGTTGCTGCAGTTGATCGCGCTGGGTGCTGGTGCGGTAGGCAAAGACGAAACTGAGGATACTGGCCATCATGCTGGTGACCAGAAATGACACCATCTGGTAGTCGCTTTCGAATACCGAGCCGGGTTTAAGTTGGCCGTAACCGACCAGCGTGGTGAGCACCAGAGTGGTGGCCAACAAGGCCTTGGCCGGCGACACCATAAAGAAATTGAACATGATCAGCGGGTAAATCCAGAACAGGCCGTTTACACCGAGGTTGATGGCAATCAGCGTTGCACCGGCGGAGAAAATGGTGGCCAGGTAGATGCCGGGTTTGATCGTGTCACCGGTGCGCCAGGCATAGATCACCGCCATCACTGTGGAGACAACGATCACGGTGTCGGAGGTGCCTACCAGGTAGTTGCCGGTCGCTAGCCGGTAAACGGCATAGGGGCTAATGCCAATCACGCCAAACAGGCCCATCAGCGTGATGATGGACAACTGGAAGTCGCTACGCAGGCGCCTGAGCAACCGCGATATCTGCATAGTTAAAGGCCACTGTTGTCGTTGTTATGAGCTAAGCATGCAGAGCTTGCCCTGGCGATGGCAATAGTAAAATTCTGCAACGTGCCAGCATGAGCCACTATCTGCCGAATGGTGTTGGTTTATCTGGTACTAAGGTTCCAGCCGTTGAGCGGTAAGGCTCGAGCTCGGCACGCGCACAAATGCCAGCAGGTTTTTGCTGCGCTGATAGCGCCTCAGGCGTTCAGCCAACGGCTGAGGCAGGTCGGTGCAGGGGGAAAAGCCCAGGCGCAGGTAGAAGTCGCTGAGCTGCGGGTGGCAGAACAGCCAGACCGGTGCCGGGCAATCGAGCAACGCAGTCTCGATCAACTGGCGCGCGATGCCTTGCCCCTGCCGAGTGCTATCGACCAGAAGGCTGGTCAGCCAATGTCCGTGCGCGACCGGGTGCAGGCATAGCGCCGCGAGGATATCCCTGTCTTCGGCTACCCAGAGCTGGGCGCCGGCTGCGGCGCGCATGGCTGATCGTTGATTGCGGTAGAACTTGTCAGCCAGTGGCTTGAGCGAGGCGGGGAGTTGGCGGTAGTGCATTGCAGGTACTGTTGCGACGGTGAGTGGATGCCTGAGCGCAAGCGCGATGCTTACCTCAGACGGGTGCTTCAGGCGTTGGCGGCGTGGCTGCCGAGCAGGGTTTTCGCACCTTGCTTGTCTTTCTTGTCCGTACGCTTTTCGCTGGCGGTTTTCAGCGGCTTTTTCTTCACTTGTTTCTTCGAATCCATACCTTTGCTCATGATCTTCACCTCTGACAATGTCGTGGTTGAATGTTCTGGAGCGGGCCATCCCCTCGCGGTGAGGCGAGGCTGGTACTTGGAGTCTACGCCCATGCAGGGCGAATAGCTGAGGCGTTATTTGGGCGTCTGGATGCAGGACAGGGTTCGACTGGTTAACAGTTCACCGGCAAAATCGGTGGATGGCGGTGACAGCCTGAGCGTGCCGCCGCATCATGGGCTTAATTACGCCGTGTACGGCCTGCTTGCTGTGCGACTGTTGAACCCCTAAGCCGAGACGTTGATGGAACAAGCGCTGATTTATGCCGGCCAGAGCGTGCCTGGGCGGGTGCGTGGGCACAATGAAGATGCTCTGTTGTGTTGCCCACAGCTGAATCTGTGGGCGATTGCGGACGGCATGGGGGGGCATCAATGCGGCGAAGTGGCCAGTGCCCTGGCCTTACAAACGCTGCAGGCGGCCTGTGCCGAAGGCCAGGACTTGGTGACGGCGGTGCATGCGGCCAATCGCGAAATCCTCAGCGTGGCGCGTACCGGTGAGCAGCGCGGCATGGGCACGACCTTGGTGGCGGTACACTTTGTTGGCGCGGCCTTCAGCATTGCCTGGGTCGGTGATAGCCGCGCTTATCGGGTCAGCGCCGGGAAGATCGAGCGTCTGACCCGCGATCACAGCTGGGTGCAAACGATGATCGATGCCGGACAGATGAGCGCCGAAGCGGCGCGTAGCCATCCGCAGCGCAATGTCATTCTGCAGTGCCTGGGCCGTGATGATCAGCCGCTGGAAGTCGGCATGTTGCAAGGCTCGCTCGGTGAGCATGAGTTGCTGCTGCTGTGCAGCGACGGCCTGACTGGCGAGTTGGAAGACGCGCAGATCCAGCAGCTGTGCAGTAACGCTCAGACCCTCGATGAGCTGGTAGAACAGCTGCTGGCGCAGGCCAACCAACTGGGCGGCAAGGATAATATCTCCTGTATCGTGCTCGGCCGTGATGCGGCCACGCACAGCGTCGAGGCCAAACCGCGAGGTTTGCTCAGCCGCCTGTTTACCTCCCGCAAGCCCTAATTCGCCGGTGTGCACTGACCCCCATGACTGAACAATTGCTCGAAATCCCCGGTTATCAGGTGCATGGTCGCCTGGGTAAAGGCGGCATGGCCGAGGTGTACCTGGCCACGCAGGCGTCCCTGCAGCGCAAGGTGGCGATCAAGGTGCTGCTGAGCGCGGATGATCAGGCGTTCAGTCAGCGCTTTCTCAAGGAAGGCCACATTGTGGCGTCCCTGCATCACCCCTCGATCATCACCATCTATGACATCGACCAGCTCGCCGATGGTCGCCACTACCTGACTATGGAGTTCGTCCCGGGTGGCGATCTGGCGCAGCACAAGGGCGAGGTGTTCGACCTGCCGCGCGCGCTGCGTATCGTGCAGCAGGTGGCCAGCGGCCTGGCGGTGGTACATGACAAAGGCCTGGTACACCGCGATATCAAACCGGCCAACATCCTCTTTCGCAGCGACGGCACGGCGGTGATCACCGACTTTGGCGTGGCCAAGGAAGTCGAGCTGGACCATGACCTGACCCAGTTCGGCATCGCCGTCGGCAGCCCGTCCTACAGCAGCCCCGAACAGGCGCAGTGCCAGGCACTGGATGCGCGCAGTGATATCTACAGCTTGGGGGTGATCCTGCTGGAGATGCTCACGGGCAGTAATCCCTACCGCGCCGCCAACTACACCCAGACCGTGATGAACCACCTGCAGATGGACGTGCCGCAACTGCCGGCGCATTTGCAGAACTACCAGTGGTTGCTCGATCGCATGCTGGCGAAAGAGCCGGATGAGCGTTTTGCTGACTGCAAGGTGCTGCTTGCCAGCCTCGATGAGCTGACCCACGATGACCCGGACAGCACGCGCATCGCCCCCGCGCTGAGCCTGAGCAAACCGGCCAAACGCAAAACTGCGCGCAGTACGCTGTGGGTCTCGCTGCTGGCCGGCATCGTGTTGCTGGCCGGTGCTGCCAGCGGCGGTTATTACCTGTACCTGCAAAAACAGATCAGCGACTACCTGGCGCGTGCCGAGCTGCGCCTGCAGAACGGCAGCCTGCTGGAACCGCCGCAGGACAACGCCGATTACCTGTTCCGCCAGGTGCTGGCGCTGGATGCGGATAACCCGGAAGCTCTGGATGGCCTGGCGCGGGTGCTGCAGGCGCGGATCAACCAGTACTTGGCGTTGGCTGAGCAGCGTCTGGCTGATCAGCAGTTGCTGCTGCCTGAGGATGACAGTGCGACTTACTACTTCCGTCAGGTGTTGGCCTGGGAGCCCGATAATCTGCTGGCCCTGGCCGGAATCAACCGGGTGGCGCAGCGCTATATCGAGCAAAGCGAAGCCGCCTACAAGCGCCGCGAGTTTGCCCTGGCCTTGGCGCTGGTGCAGCAGGGCCTGGAAGTGGAGCCGGCCAACGAGCCGTTATTGCAGTTGCTGGATGGCCACGAGCAGCGTGTGCGCCTGGCCCAAACGCCGCGGCGCCGGCCGGCAGCTGCTGAACAGCCGGCACCGGTAAACCCCGTCAAGCGGTTATGGAACAACCTATTCGATTAAGTTTTTATGCTGGCATATTGCTACTGGCTAGATTGGCAGGCAGCATGCGCGCCTCGTCCACCGTGCCGTATATGAATACCCAGGTACGACGGGTTACAGCTGGTTGTTTAACCGATGTTGGCGGAGTGCGTAGATGCTCAAAATTCACTTCAGTGATAATCGTCAGGCCCCGATCTGGTTGGTCGACGAGCGTTTCACCATCGGCCAGGACAGCCGCAACAGCCTGGTGCTGGAAGACCCTAGCATCGCTTCGTTTCACGCGGAAATCCGTCAGGATCAGGGCTTCTATTACCTGACCGATGTGGGCAGTCCGAGCGGCTCTTTCGTCAATGACGAGCGCGTCAGCACGCGCTTCCAACTGCGCGCTGATGACCGTGTGCGCCTGGGGGAGGTGGAGCTGCAGTTGGTCGACCCGGCGCGCAGCAAGACCCACACCGAGCAAGCCGCGCGCTGGTACTTGCAGGTGATTCAGGGTGAACACGAAGGCAAGAAATTTCATATCAACGGCTCCATGACTTTTGGCCGTTCGGTGAAGTGCGAGCTGTGCTTCAGCGATCAGGAGTTATCGCGCCGTCACTGTGAGTTCTTCCTCAAGGATGACGTGCTAGAGGTCAAAGACCTGGCTTCGGCTAACGGCCTACTGGTCAACCAACAGAAGGTCACGACGGCGGTACTGCAGCCGGGCGATCAGTTGAAGATGGGCTCGGTGAGCCTGCTGGTGATCGGTCCGAAAAGCACCGTGGCGACAAGCGAGGATGAAGACGCCACGCTGTTTATGCGCGCGGTGGACCTGCCAAAACCGCTCAAAGCGGCGCCGCTTTCCAGCTCGCCGAACAACCAGTCCAACCCGCTGCGCACAAACGTGCAGGCCAACCCGCTGCGTGCAGCGCCGGCCAATGAATCCCCTGGCTTGAACAAGCCGTTGCTGGCGTTGGCTGGGCTGTTGGTAACCGGGTCGGTCGCGGCGGTGGTGGTGTTTGTTCTCTAGCTCTGGCGGGCTCTGCGCGCACTGCGCTGCTCGATTGGTGAATGGGCTGACTTGATACGACAGTGCCAGGTGGCAGCTTTGGCGTTAGGCTACGTCCTTTGCACTGCCATCCGCTGTTGGAGTCTCCGTGAAGCCATTGCTCCTGTTGCTACCTGCCTGTTGCCTGGCGCTTCAGCCGTTCAATGCCCTGGCGTGGTCCAACCACTCGCTGGGCAGTCAGCTGGCCTTGCAGAACCTGCCGCAGTTGCAGCGCACACTGACCTATGAACCGCTGCAGACCTTTCTGGACGCACAGGCGCCGGCAATCGAGCAATTGCTGGATGAGCAGGAAACCTTTGCCCGTGCGCATTTTCCGGACTATCCACCACGCCCTGATGATCTGCGATTCGAGGCCGCGAGCACCCTGCCTGAGCAGCGTCGTGCCGCGTTTCTGCAGGCATTGCGGGTCAACCCGCAGATTCGTCTGGCTGGTTTCGTTCAGCAATTGCCGGGGCAGGCCGATGACGGCCGGCCGCGTCTGGCTGCCGAGCAGGTGCTGGTGTTTCGCAAGATCGGCCCCTGGAGCCACTGGCGTTATCTGGCACTGCAGCCGGGTGAGGCGGTGAGTGCCGTGCAGGTGCTTAGCAGTGCGGCCGATGAGCCGGACTATGGCCACGATATCAACCTGTTCAGCGACAACCCAGGCGATTCCGGCGCGCGCTACAACTTCGGCGTGCAGCCCTTCGGCGATGCGCGCTTCGAGTATTCCTCCCAGGCGCCATTTCATATCGGTTATTACCACGAGCCGGAGTTGGTGCTTCAGGCAGCGCCTTATCTACGCCGCACCCTGCCGCACTGGCGCATCTACCAATACACCGGGCTGGCGCGGCTGGCCTTGGCCACTGGGCACGACTACTGGGGCTATCGCTTCCTCGGCTGGGCGCTGCACTACATGCAGGACCTGACCCAGCCCTACCACGCCAAGACCGTTCCGGGCTTCAGTACGCCAGAGCTGATGCTGATTGCGCTCAAAGGCGCAGCCGGTTACCCGCAAGACCGCCAAGCAGCGATTGCCCGCGTGGCGGATCGGCACACGGCCATCGAGGAGTATCAGCTGGAGCGCATGCAGCACCTGATGGACGAACAAACGCCAGCGCCCCTGTTGCAGGCGTATACGCAAGCGCCACCGGATGCGTATCCGACTTATTCGGTGGATTACGCGCAGCAGGTGGTGGCGGCCGAGTCCTATGCCACGGCGGATGCGCTGGATCCGGTGATTGGTCAGTGGTTGGCCCGCAAGCCCGCGGCTGCGCCAGGGTTTAGCGGGGGGAATCAGCTGACTCAGGCTCAAGCCGACCCGGTACTTGAGCAGATGTTGGTGGTGCTGTTTAAACGCTTTGGCGCACACACCCGCAACGTTGTGCAGACTACTTTGGCGCCCCCTGTGTCTGGCGTAACTGCGTCGGACTGAACCACAGTTCACGCCTCTGCAGCGGGGTGGCACTGGGCAATAGCGGGTTGGGCAGTTCGATCACCTGGCGTTCGGCGTCTTGCAGATGCGCCAGGCTGTTGGCGAATTGTTGCTTGAACAACTGCTCAAAGGAGCCGTCCGCGACGGCGCGCTCCATGCCGATGCGAACGGTTTCGGCCAGTTCCGGACGTCGCGGTGAAAAGAAGAAATACAACGCTGTGGGGTAGTGCAGCAGCACATGCGGGTCGGCGACCAACTGCTGTGCCCGTGGGTTTTGCAGCTCGGTACCGATTTCCAGAATCGATCGCGGGAAGTAATCAAAGCGCCGTGCCTGCAGCATATGAAACAGGCTGGCATAATTGGACGACACCACCACGGGTAAGCCCTGGCTTTGCAGAATGGCGGTATCGGGCCAGTCGTGGCCCTGGCCTGCCGTAAACTGGCGCAGGTCATCCAGGGTTCGCACGTGCTTGAGCAGGTCCACGCGCTCGCGGGGCAGCAACGCGACACGCCAACCGAATAACCCTTTGTCCAACGGTATGCGTACAGGCAGTAGGCGTTCTTCGCGCTCGCGGCTGGTCATGCTCCAGACCACATCCAGGTGTTTGTCGTGTTGCAAATCAACCAACGCACGTTCTTGCTCCATACTGGTGTGCGTGGGTACTAGACGCAGTGGGCTGCCGGCTTTATCCAGCGCCAAGCGTAACTGAGCCAGCATGTAGTTGGAGCGCGACTCATCACCGTCACTCCAGCGCGGGTAGTAAATGGCGGTCGCGTCACTCGCGTGCACGGGCAATAACAAACCGCACAGCAACAGGCATAACAGCCAGCGCCAGACGGTCTGTTGCAAGGGGAGTGGCATATCGATATGAATCCTTTCAATACCGGCCCGGCAGGGTTCAGTGGGCAGTGCGGCGCGCATTATGCCAGCCTGGCGTCGCGACCGTATGCCGTAGGTCGATTGCCATTGTCGACTCAGGCCCTGCTGCGCAAGAACGCTCCGTAGCCACGCGCCTGCCCCAGGTCGCTGGCGAATACGCCTTGCTGGTACGCGATACGCCCGTTGATCACAACAGCATCCACGGCGTCGCCACGGTTGACCATGCGCTGCAAGCCGCCGAAGGCCTCCATCGGCGCTTCCTGGTAGCTGGCCAGGGATTCATCCAGCGCACTGGGGTCAATGATTACCAGGTCGGCACGAGCGCCTTCGTAGAGCCTGCCGGCGTCAATGTTGAACCACTCACCCAGCTCGCCTGTCAGGCGCCAGATTGCCGTTTCAATCGGCATTACCGGTTGGCCGCGTAGCTCGGCATCGCGCACCAGTTTGAGCAGGCGCACACCGAAGTTGTAGAAGGCCATATTGCGGATATGCGCACCGGAGTCGGCAAAACCGATCAGCGTACTTGGCTCGCACACCAGCTTCTCCACCACCTCGGGGCGATGGTTGGCGATCAACGTGCGCCAGCGCAGGCGCGGGCCGTGGGCCACCAGCAGGTCGAGAAACAGATCGGCCGGGTGTTCATTACGGGCCTTGGCCAGTTCGCCAACGCTTTTGCCGACCACGCTGGCGTCCGGGCAGTCGACAATCCAGGCGTCGTCGAAGTCGCGGTGCCAGACCCGTGGGCCGAATTTCTTCTCCACGTCCTGGCGAAAGCGCAGGCGGTAGGCCGGGTCCTGGAACAGTTGACTGCGCATGTCGTGGTTGGCCAGGTGCAGCGCGGCCTGGCCGGCGGGAAACTCCTCGAAAACCACAAACTCCATGCCGTCGGCGTAGGTTTCAAACGGCACCGGCAGGGTTTGCCAACGGAAGTCGGCATGGGTCAGGCGATTGATCCAGCGGGTCAGTGGGCCAAGTACCGGGGCGAGCCACGGGTCGGCTTTGACATCCATCAGGGTGATCAGGGTGGTCTTCAGCGGCTTGCGCCACCAACCGCCGATGCTGTCCCAGAGAAAGGCCAGCACGTTGAGTTTGGTCACCAGGTTCGGCGCGCCCTGATGGATGCGTCCGCGCCGGCGCAGGATCTTGTTCAGCCGCGCGTACTCGGCCCAGGGTGCATACACCGAGGGTAGGGATTTCGAGCGCTGGCGGTCGCCATCGAGCTTGTCCCAAGGGTTGGTCATGCTCGACAGGCCGAGCAAACCGGCGTCCAACGCTTCTTCCAGCAAGCGTTCCATCTGCTGTAATTCACCCTCGGTGGGGCGTACGTTGGCGTCTACGGCGCGTTCCAGGCCAAGCACGGCAACGCGTAAATCAGAGTGGCCGAGGAAGGAGCAGATGTTCGGCCCCAGCGGATGCTGATCGAGAAAGGCGGCGAATTCGCTGGCGCTGTGCCAAGTCTTGCGTGCCTGCAGCAGCGGCAGGACATGCTCGCGCGGCACCGATTCGACGCGGGTGAACAGGTCCGAGCAGTCTTCCGGGCCGGACAACACCATGCTGATCGAGCAGCTGCCGATCATCACAGTGGTCACGCCATGGCGCACCGACTCCTTGAGCGCAGGGGCGGCCACCAGTTCGGCGTCGTAATGGGTGTGCATGTCGATAAAACCGGGTGTCACCCAGCGGTTTTGCGCATCGATCACCTGGCCACAATCGCTCTCATCCAGGGCGCTGGCGCTGATGCAGGCCAGCTTACCGTCACGGATGCCAAGGTGACGCACGACGCCGGGCGCGCCGGTGCCATCGAAAAACAGCGCGTTTTTGATCAGCACATCGAACATCGGCAAGCTCCTTGGCGAGTGATTCTGACCCGTCGAGCTTAGTCTGCCGTACGCCGTTGTTGTGAGGGTGTAAGTGAACAACCCTCGGTCAATTCGGCCACCTCGCCAAGCTGCTCAAGCGTTAAGGCGACGGCGTTCGGCGCTGATCTCCGGCATATCGGTACGCCGCATATAGGCCCGCAGCGGTTCGCTGATCGCCAGGCGGTCATCGATGTTCTGTTCCAGCAGCAGTTGCAGGCGCGCGCGGTCGAGGCTCATCAGTTCGCCGTCAAAGGCACGCCAGACGAATTCGCACGTAGGCGTGATGCTCTGTTCGAGCACGTCGAGGCCAAAGGAGTCTTCGGAAAAACGCACGATATAGCGCCCGGTCTTGGCATTGAAACCGACAAAGCCCTGTAGTTGGTCGGCAGCCGCGCAGATGCTGGCAGAGGTGATGCTCATGGGACCCTCGTCGATGGCAATGGATGTCATCGGCATAGGCTAAAGCGCTCTGGGCAGAGGATCTTGCGATGGATCAATAAGTGAGTGGATGGGCTGTTGGGCACCACGACCATTGCGGTCGTGATGCCTGGTGCGGTGTGGCTAGATCAACTTCTGCCGTGCGGCTTCTTCCAGGCTGCTCTGGGTCAGCTGGTTGAGGATGGGGTCAATCGATTCGTTGAAGGGCACCGCCACGATCAGTAGCAGTTGCATCCAGGTGGTGATGGTTTCGCGTTTCTCGATGCGCCCGAGCACCTTGCCGTCACCATCCTTGAAGGTGGTTTCCATGCTCAGTTCATTGCTGAACTTGCCCGGTATTACAAACAGGGTGAAGCCGGTGATAAAGGCGCTGGCCAGGCTGCCGCGCTCATGGTTGCTGACGCGCACGCTGATATAAATGTCGGCTTTCTGCTTGGCCGTGGTGACGTTGCTGAAACGCTTGCTGTCCTGGTACTGGGTAACGACCAGCTTTTCCAGATTGGCCTGGTTGAAGCCCCCTGCGCGAGTCTGATCATTGAACAGGTATTGGCTATCAACTTTGACGTAGGCCGACTGTGTAGGTTGCTCACTGGCGGTCAGCGGCCACTGTTCAACCTGGGCCAGGTCGTGGTGCGAGTAGGACAGACAGCCCGTTAGCGAAAGTAGGGCAGCGGCGAGTAGGGCGGTAAAGACGGCTTTCATGCGTGACATCCTTGTTAGGGGCGAGCGAGTTGACGGGTGCTGTCCTGCAGCAGTTGTTCAACCAGTTGGTTCAGCTGGTCTGAGCCGAGCGACATGTTGAAATAGTCGTTGTCCCAGAGGCCTGTGTTCTGGTCGAGCTTGACCTGCTGACGGCTGCTGGCGAGCAGCTTGCCCTGGACGTCGGTGATCGACAGTTCGCCGGCCAGGTCGTATTTGTCGACATAGATGGGGCCGTTGACCCAGATCCACACAGTCAGTGTCAGCAGGGCTCCGGGGAAATAGGCTGGATGCGGTGTGCGCTTGCCTTTGAGCGAAGTTAGGTTGAGTTTGAGCAGCACATCCTGTTCGCCTAGGGTGGCGGGGAAGCTGATCACCTTGGCGAAGTACTCGCCCCGCTCGATGCGGTTACTCAGTTGTTCGGTGAACTGGCTGCTCAGGGTTTTGCGCAGGTTGTCGTTGATCTTGTTGTCGGTGATCTGTACGTCATCGACCATCACGGCGCGGGGCTGGGTGTAACTGGCGGGCTGCTTGGGGTCGCCAATCGGGCCGGCTGGGGTGAAGGATACGCAGCCGGTCAGGCTAAGGCTGAACAGCGCGGCTACAAGGTAATGCAGAGTTTTCATGGCTCATCCTTGATTGGGTGTTGCACGGCGATAGGCCACGCCAGGCAGCACATGGATACTGCCTGGCGTAGCGGGAAAGCGGGGGAGGGACTAACGGGTGCTGGAGAAGGCGCTGATCTTGCCGAATGGCGAACTTTGCATGCCCACCTTGACCGCCATCAGCGGCGAGTTGTTGACCCAGACATCGTCGATCACGATGGTTTCACCGATGTCGTCGTTATCGGCGGCTACCAGTAGGTAGTAAGTGCCGTCTTCGGCGGCTTCACCATCCCAGCTCAGGCTGATCTGCCCGACCACGGCCTCGGCACGCGAGGGCTTGTCGGCAATCACTGCGCCGTAGGCATCCAGCAGCATGGCGCGTGGTTTCAGGGCATATTTGCTGACGCCCATGCAGGGGTCGTTGCACAGTGAGTGCACGTTGAGCGTGTAGCGCTCGCCCTTTTTCAGCTGCAGGGAAAAGATCCGGTAGTTGGAGATCGAGCTGCCGAAGTCCAGGCGCGGCTCATCGGCGCTGATCGGCCACTGTGGTGCCAACAGGCCCGGGTTGAGCGGCAGCGGGATGGCCTGAGTGTTGTGGATGGCTTCCAGGGCGCTCTTGGCCATGGGACTTTTGCCCGCCTTGACGTCTTGCTGGTAGGTCGTCTGCGGGTTGCTGGCGCAGGCGCCAAGCAGCAGGCAAGCGGCCAGAATCAGAAACTTGTGCACGGTAAAACTCCTGTGTGACAACGTCCTTGTGTACACGCCGGGCGCTGGTGGCGCGGCGGGCGGCGATTCTACCCGCTTTGCGGGGCGCGGGCAGTGGTTAATCGACCGATTCGACGAACTGCGCACATTGATGGGGCAGTTGGTGGGCCCGCAGCGCATCCTGCACGGCGGGCCTGGTCAGTCTTTGTTTAGCCGGAAAGCCCGACGTAGACGTTCTGCACGTCATCGTGTGCGTCGAGGGCTTCGAGGAAGGCTTCGACTTCTTCCAGTTGTTCTGCAGTCAGGCTGTTCACCGGGTTTTTCGGGATATAGCCGATCTTCGCCGAGTTGACGCTGAAACCCTGTTCCGGCAGTGCGCGGCACACGGCGTCGAGGTCAGTCGGCTCAGTGATAAACAGGGTGTTGCCTTCATCGGCTGGCTCGAAATCCTGAGCGCCGGCTTCGATGGCGGCCATTTCCGGGTCGGCATCGCTCTCGGTACTGGCTTCGATCATGCCCACGTGGTCGAAATCCCAGGTCACCGAGCCGGAAGCGCCCATCTGGCCCTTGCGGAACAGCACGCGGACTTCTGCCACAGTGCGGTTGATGTTGTCGGTCAGGCACTCGATGATCACCGGCACCTGATGCGGGGCGAAACCCTCGTAGGTGGCGGAATGGAAGGTTACGGTGTCGCCCAAAAGGCCGGCGCCTTTCTTGATCGCCCGCTCGAGCGTTTCCTTGGGCATCGAGGCTTTTTTCGCTTGATGGATGGCCAGGCGCAGCTTGGGGTTCAGGTCCGGGTCGGCGCCGTTGCGGGCGGCGATCATGATTTCCTTGACCAAGCGGCCGAAGATCTTGCCTCTGGCGTTGGCCGCGGCTTCTTTAGGTTTGGCTTTCCACTGGGCGCCCATGGGTTTTCTCGTCGTTGCGGGTTAATAGGTGGGTCTCGAACCTGCTGTGCGCCGGTGATTAGGCGTTAACAATGGTCGCGCTTGCGCAGCGCAAGATCCGAAACAAATTCTAAAGGCTGCGATTCTAGCCCTTCGAGGCGCTGGCGGCACCTGTGGCGCTGCAATCTGCCGATCAGTGTTGTGCTGTACGGCTTATTTGCCGGGTTTCTGTATGGGCGTTATGGCGTTGCTGGCCGCTTTAATAAGCGCTGATTGATTAATCTGGAGCGTCCATGCAACCCAAGGATTTACTGCTGGCCCTGGTGGTGATCATCGTCTGGGGCATGAATTTTGTGGTGATCAAGATCGGCCTGCATGAGATGCCGCCGATGCTGCTGGGCGCGTTGCGCTTTCTTCTGGCGGCCTTTCCTGCCGTGCTGTTTATCAAGCGGCCACAGATTCCGCTGCGTTGGCTGCTGGCCTATGGCGTGACCATCTCGCTGGGGCAGTTTGCCTTTCTGTTCTCGGCCATGTCCGTTGGCATGCCGGCTGGCCTAGCGTCGCTGGTGCTGCAATCGCAGGCGCTGTTTACCCTGCTGTTTGCTGTGCTGTTGCTGGGTGAGCGTTTTCGCCTGGCCAATCTGTTCGGCCTGCTGGTGGCGGCCGGTGGGTTGCTGCTGATTGGCTCGCAGGGTAATGGCCTGATGACCCTGGCCGGTTTTCTACTGACCTTATGCGCTGCCGCCATGTGGGCGCTGGGCAATATCGTGACGCGCAAGCTGGGCAAGGTGAATCTGGTGGGCTTGGTGGTGTGGGGTAGCCTGGTACCGCCGTTGCCGTTTTTTGCGCTGTCCTGGCTGATGGAAGGCCCTGAGGTAATCGAGTCTGCGCTGCGCGGCTTTAGCCTGGATACCTTGCTGGTGCTGGTCTACCTGGCATTCGGCGCGACCATTCTGGGCTATGGCCTGTGGAGCCGCTTACTGTCGCGCTACCCAGCCAGCCAGGTGGCGCCGTTCTCGCTGCTGGTGCCAGTAGTCGGACTGACCTCATCGGCATTGCTGCTTGATGAGCGCCTGAGCAGCCTGCAGCTAGTCGGTGCGCTGTTGGTGATGCTCGGTTTGCTGCTGAATTTTTGCGGCGGTTGGTTGCAGGAGCGTTTGCGCGCGCGTTGGGCTTAACGTTTACCCATGGCGCGGCGAGTCCCACTTGGCGCTGGGCCAATCTTCTTTTCGTGGCTCGACTTGTTGCCCTTCTGGTGCCAGGGCTGATCGTCTTGTTTGCCTGAAGCGGCTTTGGCTGCGCCGAACAGCGAGGCAAAGCCGCTGGCTTTAACCGCGTTGGTGGCGTTGCTCTCGCTGGTGGACGGCGCGGCGCTGTCGGCAGACTGAACGGCGAGGGTGGGTTCAGCTGCTGGAATCTGGGTCATGGCGAGGTCCGCGGGTGCGAGAAGAAAAGGCCGGCGAGTATACCTGGCTATTGCCCGAGGTTCTGGACTGTTGGTCAGTGGCGTGGTGCCCGATGGGCGCTGCGCGAAAATAGGATTCGCCGGGCCGAGCGGCCCAGCGAAGAGGCAGGATCAGTCCTGGCGGCTGGTCACTTCCAGCAGGTGATAACCGAACTGGGTCTTCACCGGGCCTTGCACCACGTTGATTGGTGCGCTGAATACTACGGTGTCGAATTCCTTGACCATCTGGCCTGGGCCGAACGAGCCGAGGTCACCGCCGCTGCGGCTGGACGGGCAGCTGGAGTTGTCTTTGGCGACTTGGGCGAAGTCGGCACCGCCTTCGATTGCGGCTTTCAGTTCGTTGCACTTGTCTTCGCTGGCAACCAGGATGTGACGGGCAGTGGCGCGGGCCATGGGAATTACTCCTTATAAAGAAGCGGCAAAGCCTACCGGAATCGTTAGGTTATTCAAACGCTGGGCGTGCGACGTTTATCGG
Organism: Pseudomonas sp. 9AZ; assembly: GCF_902506525.1. Lineage (NCBI taxonomy): Bacteria > Pseudomonadati > Pseudomonadota > Gammaproteobacteria > Pseudomonadales > Pseudomonadaceae > Pseudomonas > Pseudomonas sp. 9AZ. Next base: position 587,201 of record NZ_LR733840.1, on the reverse strand, counting down.
TTGAGTAATAAAAGCTGCCTGGAGCGCTGATTCACGCCGCGTTGCGTTGAACCCTGAATGGCGTGCATAAAAAAGGCTTACCCATGGGTAAGCCTTTTGTTGTTTCGGCCAGCGTTTAGCTGCGTTGTTGCTCAGCTTGGCAAGCGGCGGCGGTGAACAGCACATCGGTGGAGGAGTTCAGCGCGGTTTCTGCTGAGTCCTGCACTATGCCGATAATAAAGCCGACGGCGACCACCTGCATGGCTACATCATTGGGGATGCCGAACAGGCTGCACGCCAACGGGATCAGCAGCAGTGAGCCACCGGCCACGCCCGACGCGCCGCAGGCGCTGATCGAGGCGAGTAGGCTGAGCAGCAGGGCAGTCGGCAGATCGACAGCGATGCCCAGGGTGTGTACGGCGGCCATGGTCAGTACGGTGATGGTGATCGCTGCGCCGGCCATGTTGATGGTCGCGCCCAGTGGGATCGACACCGAGTAGGTTTCCTCATGCAGGCCCAGACGCTGGCAGAGCTGCAGGTTGACCGGGATATTGGCCGCCGAACTGCGTGTGAAGAACGCGGTCAGGCCACTTTCGCGCAGGCAGGTCAGTACCAGCGGGTAGGGGTTGCGACGGGTTTTGAAGTAGACAATCGCCGGGTTGGTCACCAGGGCGACAAACAGCATGCAACCGACCAGGACCAGCAGCAGGTGCAGGTAATCGAGCAGAGCGGACATGCCCGACTCGGCCAGCGTGGCTGCAACCAGGCCGAAAACCCCCAGTGGTGCCAGGCGAATCACCAGTTTTACGATGCTGGTTACTGCGTCGGAGAGGTCAGCGAGCATTTGCTTGCTGCTTGGGCTGGCGTGGCGGAAAGCAAATCCCAGGGCAATGGCCCAGGCCAGGATGCCGATAAAGTTGCCTTTGAGCAGGGCGTTGATCGGGTTATCCACCACATTCAGCAGCAGGGTTTTCAGCACTTCGCTGATGCCGCCGGGTGGCGACAGCTCGGCGCTGTTGCTCACCAAGGTCAGGCTGGACGGGAAGGCAAAGCTGGCGGCTACTGCGATCAGCGCTGCGCTGAAGGTGCCGATCAGGTACAGCAGCAGAATCGGTTTGATATGGGTCTGCTGGCCTTGCTGATGGTTGGCAATCGATGCAGCCACCAGTACGAATACCAGCACCGGAGCCACGGCCTTCAGCGCCGAGACGAACACCTTGCCGAGGAAGCTGACGCTCGCTGCGGCTTCAGGCAGGAGCAGCGCCAGGGCGATACCGGCCACCAGGCCGATAGCGATTTGCAGCACCAGGCTGGTGCGGTTGAGCAGTTGGACAAGCGGGTGTTGGGCAGTGGTCATGACATGCATCTCTACTTGGCGGGCAGGCCTGCGATCTCTTCATATTGCCTGCGGGGCTTGGGGCGCCGGGGGCTGGATGCATGGCTGCGGTGCGCGTTATGAGGCTTTTCGCGGGGGATGAAACAAGGCCACGCTGAAAAATAGCGCGCGACTCTACCACAGTGATCCGCTGTTAAGCGCTGGTGCAGTGCCAGCGCCGCCCAGCGGCAGTCATGCCTATCAACCGGCCGTCAGGCGGGCTAGGCTAGGGCCTTTGCGAGGCCATGAGGTGGTTATGTCCAACGAAGATGCGAACGCTATGGCGGTTGAAACCCTGACGATCGTCGAAGCGCGGGTACTGGGTTGCTTGATCGAAAAGCAGCTGACCACCCCCGAAGCCTATCCCCTGACGCTGAATGCCCTGGTGCTGGCCTGCAATCAGAAAACCAGTCGCGAGCCGGTGCTCAACCTTACCGCCGGCCAGGTCGGCCAGGCTCTGCGCAGCCTGGAGGGGCGTGAAATGGCGCGCCTGGTGATGGGGAGCCGAGCGGATCGCTGGGAACACCGCGCCGACAAAGCGCTGGAGCTGGTGGCGGCGCAGGTGGTGCTGATCGGTCTGTTGCTGCTGCGAGGCCCGCAGACCATCAACGAGCTGCTGACCCGCAGCAGCCGCATGCATGATTTTGATGATGCCGAGCAGGTGCAGCATCACCTTGAGCGCCTGATCAGCCGCGAACTGGCCTGCCTGTTGCCACGCCAGTCGGGGCAGCGTGAAGACCGTTATATGCATGTGCTGGGTGACCCAACGGATTTGCAGGCGGTATTGGCAGCCAGAGCCAGTGAGCCGCAGCGCGCGACGGCGGGGGGGCAGCAGGATGAGCGCCTGGAAGCTTTGGAGGCGCGGATTGCGGCGCTGGAAGAGCGCTTGGCGCAGTTGGAGTCGCCTGCGCAATAAACAAAAAAGGTGCTCGATTGAGCACCTTTTTTGTATTGCCTATTAGCTGTAATCAGCTAAAGCGCAGGCCTGGTGTACGTTCAGCACCACCTTCAGCGACACGGTTTGCGCCAGTGCGGTCGGCACCGTCTTCGGCTACACGCAGACGCTCTTGCAGGCGATCAGCACCCCCTTCAGCGACGCGGTTAGCGCCAGTGCGGTCGGCACCGTCTTCGGCTACACGCAGACGCTCTTGCAGGCGATCAGCACCACCTTCAGCGACACGGTTTGCGCCAGTGCGGTCGGCACCGTCTTCGGCCACACGCAGGCGCTCTTGCAGGCGATCGGCACCGCCTTCAGCGACACGGTTTGCGCCAGTGCGGTCGGCACCGTCTTCGGCCACACGCAGGCGCTCTTGCAGGCGATCAGCGCCACCTTCGGCGACACGGTTTGCGCCAGTGCGGTCGGCACCGTCTTCGGCTACACGCAGGCGCTCTTGCAGACGATCAGCACCGCCTTCGGCGATACGGTTTGCACCAGTGCGATCAGCACCGCCTTCAGTTTGCAGGTTGCTACCAAAACCCATCAGGGTTTTTACGCTGCTGTCCTGCTTTTCACCCAGCAGTGGCTGCGGGTTGTTCTGTGGCAGGGCAAAGGCGCTGATGGACAGGCTGCTCAGGATCAGGGCGGTGAGAATTTGCTTTTTCATGTTCAGGCTCCTCGTAAGGGCGGGTGTAAGTGAGTACGGAGCCAATCATACGGATGAAAATTTGATGAAGAAGTGCAGGCTGGGCATGGTAATCATCGACGGCATCGATAGTTGAATTAATAGTTTATTTATCATGTAGTTATATTTATTTTTGAGTGTCTATACGATGGTTTTTGGAGCGATTGTGCATGATCATTAATATCTAATTAGTCGATACATTTGACTGCGTAGCTTGCGCGTCAGGTATCGGGTGTGGCTTTGCTTGAAATATCGAACGGCTGGTGCGTATTTTGTGCGCCTCGCCGTGCAACTGCGGCCTCTTGCATCAATAAGGACAACAGCAAATGAGTACCCTCGACCGCACCGCCCTGGCTGAGTTGCTGCGTGGTGTTGATGAAGTTGAATGTGTAACGCCTGATCTCAACGGTGTGCCGCGCGGCAAGGTGATGACGGCTGAGGGTTTTCTGGAGGGACGGCGCTTGCAGTTAGCGCGCGGGGTATTGCTGCAATGCATCATGGGTGGCTATCCGGCGCCGTGTTATTACGGCAGTGATGACGGTGACCTGGCCTTGAATGCAGAACCGACACAGATTCATCGGCTGCCCTGGAGTGAAACGTCGCGCGCACTGGCCATCTGTGATGCTGATGAACTGGATGGACGTAGTTCCGGGTTGTCGACCCGCGGCCTGCTTAAGCAGGTAATTGCGCGTTACGCCAGTCATGGCTGGCAGCCGGTGGTGGCGACCGAACTGGAGTTTTTCGTGTTTGCCCGCAATGCCGACCCGCTGCAGCCATTTCAGCCGCCGCTCGGGCTAGATGGTCGGCGTGAAGACGGCGGCTCGGCCTTCGGTGTGAGTTCCAACAACGGGCTGCGTCCGTTCTTCCGTGAGGTTAATCAGTGCATGGCGGCGCTAGGGTTGCCGCGCGATACCTTTATGCATGAGATGGGCGTAAGCCAGTTTGAAATTAACCTGCTGCACGGCGATCCGCTGCTGCTGGCGGATCAGACCTTTCTGTTCAAACACCTGCTCAAGGAGGTCGCGCTCAAGCATGGGCTCACTGTGGTATGCATGGCCAAGCCGCTGGCGCATACCCCGGGCAGCTCCATGCATATTCATCAGAGTGTGGTGGAGCAGGGCAGTGGGCAGAATATCTTCAGCGCGGCCGATGGCCAGGCAACGTCGGCGTTCTATCAATTTATTGCCGGTCAGCAGGCCGCTATGGCTGATTTCACTCTGCTGTTTGCCCCGCATGTAAATTCCTATCAGCGCCTTTGTCATCCTTATGCGTCGCCGAACAATGCCTGCTGGTCGGAGGATAATCGCGCCGCAGGCCTGCGCATTCCGGCCAGTGCGCCAGTGGCGCGGCGGGTGGAAAACCGCTTGCCGGGCGCCGATGCCAATCCTTATCTGGCGCTGGCGGCGAGCCTTGCGGCGGGTTTGTATGGGATTGAACAGCAGCTGCAGCCCAGTGCGCCGATCCAGGGTGAGTTCGAAGTCCCGGACGAATTGGCGCTACCCTGTACCATGCATGCCGCGATCGAGCGTCTCAAGCGCAGTGCACTGGCGCAGGAACTGTTTGGTGCCGAGTTCATCGAAGGCTACATCGCCAGCAAGACGCTGGAACTCACCAGTTTCTTTGATGAAATTACCCCGTGGGAGCGCCGCGTGTTGGCGGCCCATGCCTAGAGTCTGACCGCCGAGCAGGGTTTCGGCGGCTTTTATGGAGACACCTGCCGCCCCATGTCTGTGATCCTCAAGTCATTTAGTTCGCTGTATTTCGCCACCCTGTTGATGCTGTTGGGCTCGGGTTTGTTGAGTACTTACCTGGCGTTGCGGTTGGCGGAAACGGCCGATGGACTCTGGGTCGGTGCGCTGATGGCGGCCAATTACCTGGGGCTGGTGCTGGGCGGCAAGATTGGCCACCGTCTGATTGCTCGGGTGGGTCATATCCGCGCCTATGTCGCCTGCGCCGGTGTGGTCACCGCTGCGGTTCTCGGGCATGGCTTGAGTGACTGGTTACCCAGCTGGTTGCTACTGCGGATGCTGGTCGGTCTGGGCATGATGTGCCAGTACATGGTGATCGAGAGCTGGCTCAATGAGCAGGCGGAAACCAGCCAGCGTGGCCAGGTGTTTGCCGGTTATATGGGGGCTTCCTACCTCGGCTTGATTCTCGGCCAGCTGGTTTTGGTGGTGCACCCGACGCTCGGTCTTGAGCTGCTGATGCTGGTGGCATTGTGCTTTGCCCTGTGCCTGGTGCCGGTGGCCTTGACCCGCAAACTGCACCCTGCACCCTTGCATCCAGCCCCGCTGGAAATGCGCTTCTTTATCGACCGTGTGCCGTTGTCGCTGACCACCATTGTGGTCGCGGGACTGCTGATTGGTTCGTTCTACGGCCTGGCGCCGCTGTATGGCACGCGCATGGGTTTGTCCACTGAGCAGATCGGTCTGTTTATGGGTTGCTGCATCATCGCTGGCCTGGTGGTGCAGTGGCCGTTAGGCTGGTTGTCTGATCGGCATGACCGCGTGCAGCTGATCCGTGGCTGTGCCGCGTTGCTGGCGCTGGCTGCGCTGCCTTTGGCGATTCTGCCGCAGGCCAGTTTGCCGCTGTTGTTTGCCGGCGGCTTTGCGGTGTGTGCCTTGCAATTCAGCCTCTATCCGCTGGCGGTGGCGCTGGCCAATGACCATGTTGAAGCCGAGCGGCGGGTATCACTGACGGCCATGCTGCTGGTGACCTTCGGTGTCGGCGCCAGTATCGGGCCGTTGCTGGCAGGCGTGCTAATGCGCTTTCTCGGCGCGAACATGTTGTATGCCTTCGTCTGCGGCTGCGCCTTGATTCTGGTGCTGCGTATCCGGCCGGAGCGCGTTACCCATCTGCATCAGGTCGTAGACGCGCCGCTGCACCATATCCCCATGCCAGACAGCACCACCAGTTCGCCGTTGACGGCGGCACTTGATCCGCGCGTCGATGAGCAGGTGGTGCAAGAGCAGATGCATGACACCAGTGCCGTGCAAGCGCCTGAAGGTGAATCGCCTACTCAGCCAGAGCCGCGCGGATGAAACCGTTGCTAAGCGTGGTGATTCCTGCGCGCGATGAAGCGCAAGCCCTGCCCGCATTGTTGGATGATTTGGCGGGACTTCGTGCCTCTGGTGCTGAGTTGATCCTGGTCGATGGTGGTAGCAGCGATAGCACTTGCGAGCTGGCACGGGGGCGGGTTGATCAAATACTTCGAGTGGCCCCTGGGCGTGCGTTGCAGATGAATGCCGGTGCGGCGGTGGCTTGTGGTGAATATGTGTGGTTTTTACATGCCGACACGCGGGTTAGTGCCGCGTCGCTCATGCGCTTACACGACGTGCTAAGTGAGCGACCTCTGTGGGGACGCTTCGATGTGCGTTTATCTGGGCAAGGGCTGGCACTGCGGCTGATTGGCGCGATGATCAGTTTGCGTTCGCGCCTGAGCGGTATCGCCTCGGGTGATCAGGGGATTTTTGTTGCCCGACAGTCCTTTGACGCGTTGGGCGGTTATGCACAGATCCCCTTGATGGAAGATTTACAGCTGTGCAAACGACTTAAGTCGCTGGCTCGACCGCGCTGTCTGCGTCCGCCCTTATTGACCTCAAGTCGGCGCTGGGAGCAGAACGGGATTGTGCGTACTGTGCTGCTGATGTGGCGCCTGCGGCTTGCCTACTACTGTGGTGTCAGTCCAGCAAAGCTGGCCCGCCAATACCGCCGAGGGTCATGGCTATGAACCTGTCGATCTCATTGCACCTGCTTGCTCGTTCACCGGTCGCGGGGCAGGTAAAGACTCGCCTGATTCCAGCCCTGGGCGCTCAGGGGGCCTGTGACCTGCAGCAAATGCTGCTAGAGCGCGCATTGCAGTTACCGGCTGACGGCTTTGCTGAGCGCTTTCTCTGGTTGGATGGCGTTCCCAGTACAAGTCTGCAGGCGCTGGCGCAGCGCCTTGGCTGGACGTTGGTCGAACAACCGGCTGGCGATCTTGGCGAGCGCATGCGCCGTATCGCCACGCTAGGGCTGGCTGAAAGTGATGCGGTAATCCTGATCGGCAATGACTGTCCGGCGCTCAATGGCGACTACCTGCAAGCAGCTTGTAGCGCATTGCAGGAGCGGTCTGTCGTGATTGGGCCTGCGGAGGATGGCGGTTATGTGCTGCTAGGGTTGCGTTGTATAGACGCAACTTTGTTCAGTGAGATGCCGTGGGGCACTGAGCGAGTGCTGGATATGACACTGCAACGCCTGCAGCAGCTGGACTGGCATCCGGGGCTGCTGCCCGCGTTGTGGGATGTGGATCGACCTGAAGATTTGTCTCGCCTGGCGGCGTTGAATATCGTGATCTAGAACAGTCCGTCACTTTCAAAGCGCCGCGCTTCGCGCTGCAGCTGGTAGACGAAGCGTTCGACCAGACGCTGTTCCTGGCCATTGATACGGTGAAAACGTGCACCGACAAAAGTGGTGTCTACCTTGTCTTCATATTGCACGTGCCGCATTTCGATGGCCGTGGTCATGGCGCCGAAAGGAAAGCGTGCAGTAAACCGCTCATAGACCTGGCCCGCCTGTAGGCTGCCGGTGATGTTGCCGGGAAAACGCAGCTTGCAGCCGGTTGCAGAGATATCCAGCAAATGCCCCGGTACGGCTGTAAGCAGCTTATCGCCGGCGAGCTCAATTTTGATCAGCTCACTTTGCTTAAGCGGCGCGCGGAAGGCACTACGCCGTTGGTGATAGGTCACCTCAAGCGGCATCGGGCTGAAATAGCAGCGCGCACCTTCATGGTCGGTAATGCGCACGCTTTGTTCGCATGTCCAGGCGACGCGGACACCATCATGGAAGGCTTCGACATTAAACGCCTCGCCATTAGCAAGGTAGCGCTCGCCATCATTCGGCATTAACTCGTCAAGAATCAGCAGGTTCTTGTCGCGATCAACTTCGATTACGTAGCTCTGGAAGCGTTGGTTACGTTCGTGGAAAGTGATGATCAGTGGGTCATGGTTTTGTTGCAGTTGGCGCAGGTTGGCAACTATTTCCACCGGTGCCTTGAGCACCTTGGGCGGCTGCGGGCCATCTTCCTGGCTAAAAGGACTGGACACGGTCCATAACTCTCCGAGCAAATACTATGGCACTAGCATACTGGCAATATGACAGTATGTCCCCTGTGCCTTGTTGGGTTTCAGGCCTGGCTAAGCGGGCGCTGCTGGCCGATTCTAGCGGCACTGCCGCGGCTGTCATAGAGGCTGGGTGTCTCGTTGCCGCGCAGAATGCCGAGCATGCTGTGAGCGGACGCCTGACTGGAACGAATCAACCGGCCATTGCGCAGATTGGCCGCTTGGCAGCGTTCGAGCAGGCTGTTGAGCTGGTCGCCACGCTCCAGCAACAGCTCGCCCTGATTGGACTGAGCTGCAAGCGTTTGCAGGCCAGCACGGTCGGTACTGAGGTTGAGACTGCTAAGCAGCTGGCTGCGTATCTTGCCGTGCTGGTCGAGTAGCGTCAGCAACGGCAGTTTTTCCGTGAGGATACTTTGCAGGCGAGGGAGGTCGCGGTCGCTGAGGGCTTGGAATTCGGTGTCGATCAATTCAAGCAACTGATCGGCGGTGCCGATATCGTTGGTGAACAGTTCAAGCAACTGGGTGTCGTGCATTGCAGGCTCTTCGGGGTAACAGGCACTGATGCGAGTAGCATTCAGCGTCTATTGGGCGACCAATTACCCCAGCGTAGCCCGGTGACTAGCGCTGGGATTCGAAATTAAGCAGTTTGCTGGCAACGCGCTGGCTATCAACTTGGTAACTGCCATCTTCAATTGCTTGCTTGAGTTGGGCAACGCGCTCTTTATTGACGGTTGGCTGGTCGCGCAACTTCTCGCTGACTTTCTGCAGTTGTTGCGCATCACGGCTCAGCTGCACGGACTCACCGCTTTTGCCGGCCTGTTGTGCCTGCTCGGCAGGGTTGGGGACGTTGCCAGGCTGTTTGCCGCTGATGGCTTCGTTCTGGCCACCTGCCTGCGCACTGCCGGCCCGCCCCGAATTGGCTGGCGATGCGGCATTGTTGAGCCGGTTGATGTCAATGACCATGATGCAAAACCTCGAACAGAGTTTGGACGCTTGCCTAGCTTGTCGGCATTGCCCTGGAAAACTTTAGGGCAAAAAAGTGTGCGCCAAATAACAGTCTAAACACAGTGTGGATAATCGTCAGCTCACCGAGTGAACAAAGTTTAAAACAAGAATCATGCCTACATCGCTACTTCAACCTGTCCAGGGCCGATTACACGGGCTCTGATCACTCTGTTCGAGCGTTGATTGCGCACACTGATCTGCTTGCCAATTATGCCGTCAGATAAGGCTTCGCCCTGCATTCGCACGCTGATACCTGCGCTGCGGGCGCTGATAACAACCTGATCACCTTTGCGGATGGCGTCGGCCATTTGTACATGGATGGGCGCAAGCACCTGGTCGGGTAACAAAGGGCGCGTCAATTTTTTGCCGATAGCTTGCTTAAGTGCAGTGAGATAACCCTGGTTGAGTAGGCCGACATCACGCTCAGCCAACATCACGTCCATTTGTGTCAACAGGATGTCGCGCTTCAATGGCCGGCTGGCGATCACCACCTCCCGGTACAGGCGCACTTGTCCGGGCACAAACACCGTCCAAGGCGAGGCGCCGTCACAGCGTACGCGCAGGGTGACGCGGCCAATCGGCTCCGCAGGGCTTTCCAAGGTTGTGGTCAGGGGCTGCTGGCACTCTGGCAGGCGCAAGCGTGGGTCGAGTCGGTTGATTTGAATCTCATGGCGGCCAGCGATGTTGCTACGCTGTAAATAATCGTTCACCGCTTGCTCAAGAAAAACTTCGCCAGCGCCGATAAGTTGTTCAGGTCGTGTGGCGTTGGCTGTTGCCAAAGCGCTATAGCCGACTGCCAGCAAAGCGGGTACAACTGCCAGCCAGTAGCGGCATTTTGCCAGTGAGTGTCGGTTCGTTGTCGTTTCAGTGTTCATATGGGTTAGATAGCAAGGCGCGTGCCGCCTGCTACGCTGACAGCAATCTGTTACTCAAATAAGGAGTTTGGGTATGGCCGGTGTGATGGATTCGGTTAACCAACGAACTCAGTTGGTTGGGCAGAATCGTTTGGAGTTGTTGCTGTTTCGTCTGAACAGCAACCAACTGTATGGGATCAATGTTTTCAAGGTGAAAGAGGTGCTGCAGTGCCCCAAACTCACCATCATGCCGAAATCGAGCCCGGTCGTGCGTGGTGTCGCCAATATCCGTGGCGGTACGATCCCGATTCTTGATTTGTCCATGGCCACCGGCAGCGCGCCGCTGGCTAACATCGACAACAGTTTTGTCATCATCACTGAATACAACACCAAGGTTCAGGGCTTTCTGGTGCACTCGGTCGAGCGCATCGTCAACATGAACTGGGAGTCGATTCATCCACCACCCAAGGGCACCGGGCGTGACCATTACCTGACAGCGGTCACCCACCTGGACGACAAGATGGTTGAAATCATTGATGTCGAGAAGATTCTGGCCGAAGTCGCACCGACATCTGAGGTGATCTCTGAAGGTGTGCTGAATGCGGAGACGCAGGCACGTGCGGTGAGCAAGCGTGTGTTGACCTGCGATGACTCTTCGGTGGCGCGTAAACAGGTGACTCGCTGCCTGGAAACTGTCGGCGTAGAGGTGGTTGCGCTGAATGATGGGCGTCAGGCACTGGATTATCTGAAGGCGATGGTGGACGAGGGCAAGAATCCCGCAGAAGAATTTTTGATGCTGATTTCCGACATCGAGATGCCGGAAATGGATGGCTATACCTTGACCGCGGAGATCCGCGCAGATCCGCGCATGCAAAAGCTGCACATCATCCTGCATACTTCGTTATCGGGCGTGTTCAACCAGGCCATGGTGAAGAAAGTCGGCGCGGATGATTTTCTCGCTAAGTTTCGCCCAGATGACCTGGCTGCACGGGTAGCTGACCGCATCAATATCGCGGCAGGGGACTGAGGGCTTTGCCCTCAGTGAATCATATGTTTGTCGAGGCCTCGCGAGTGTCTACAGGTAATTTGGATTTCGAGCAGTTCCGGACTTTCCTGGAAAAAGCCTGCGGCATCCTGCTTGGCACCAACAAGCAGTATCTGGTTTCCAGTCGGCTCAACAAGTTGATGGAGCAGAACAGCATCAAGACCCTGGGGGAGCTGGTGCAGCGCATGCAGACCCAGCCGCGCAGTGGTTTGCGCGAGCAAGTGGTCGATGCCATGACCACCAACGAAACCCTGTGGTTTCGCGACACTTATCCGTTTGAAGTGCTGAAAAACCGTGTGCTGCCGGAGATGATCAAGGCTAGCCCCGGTCAGCGCCTGCGCATCTGGTCGGCGGCGTGCTCTTCTGGGCAGGAACCGTATTCACTGTCGATGACCATCGACGAGTTCGAGAAGACCAATATCGGTCAGCTCAAGGGCGGTTTGCAGATTGTGGCCACCGACCTCTCGCCCACCATGCTGATCAACTGTAAATCCGGTGAATACGACAGTCTGGCGATGGGTCGTGGGCTTTCCCAGGAGCGTCTGCAGCGCTACTTCGACCCTAAGGGGCCGGGGCGCTGGGTGGTCAAACCTGCGATTCGTAGCCGTATTGAGTTTCGCCCTCTCAACCTACTGGACAGTTACGCCAGCCTCGGCAAGTTCGATGTGGTGTTCTGCCGTAACGTGCTGATCTATTTCTCGGCTGAGGTGAAGAAGGACATCCTCACGCGCATTCATGCCATGTTGAAGCCGGGCGGTTACCTGTTTCTGGGGGCTTCCGAAGCGCTTAATGGCCTGCCTAACCACTACCAGATGGTGCAGTGCAGTCCTGGGATCATCTACAAGGCGAAGTAACAGTCGTTGTATTGAAAAACGGGAGGCCATTTGCCTCCCGTTTTTTATTGCGGACAGTTTTTGATTCGTGCCCTACGAGTTGCTGACATGCGTTGCGGGGCTGGGTGGCAGGCACTGGCTGTGGGTATCTGGCTCAAGGTAGGGCTGCAGAATCGGGGCCATGCCCTTGAGCACCTGCACTGGCAGGGCTGAGGTGAAACGGAAGTTTTCTGCCGCACGGCCTGGGACGAAAGCGGTAAGCGTCCCGTAGTGGCGAGTACCGAGGTAGAACACGAACGTTGCCGTACGGTTCATCGCCCGCGAGCTGAGTACCCGGCCACCGGCGCCAACCGTTTCGATGCGATTGTCGCCAGTGCCGGTTTTGCCGCCGACTTTCAGCGGTTGACCGTCCGCCTGGATAAAACTACCGAGCAGGCGCCGCGCAGTACCGGCTTCAACCACATCGGCGAGGGCGCTGCGCAACGCGGCCGCAACCTCAGAGGCCATCACTCGTTTGCCCTCGGTTTGATCGCGTACCACCAGGGTGTCATAGGGCGTATCCGCAGCGAAATGCAGGCTGTCGATGCGCGCAGTGGGCTGCCGAATGCCGTCGTTCTGAATAATTCCAACCAGTTCGGCCAACGCGGCCGGCCGATCGCCGGAGCTGCCGATGGCGGTGGCCAGTGATGGCACCAGATGGGCGAAAGGGTAGCCGAGGTTTTGCCAGCGCCGATGAATATCGAGGAAGGCCTCTACCTCCAGCATGATGCGGATGCGGCTGTCGCGCGCGCTCTTGTGGCGACTGCGGAACAGCCAGCCGTAGACTTCCTGGCGTTCGTCCTGGCCGGCGGCCACCGCATTGCTGAAGGTCGCTTGCGGTTGTTCGATCAGGTAGCCCAAGAGCCACAGTTCAAGCGGGTGGACGCGAGCGATATAGCCCTGGTCAGGCAGGCTGTAGGTGCCGGGGCCGTAACTCTTATAGAGCTCGGCGATGCGCCTATCGCTGAGTTTTTCCTGGGGCAGGTACTTGCGCAGGAAGGCGGCGAAGCTGGCTTCGTCTGCATGCGGCATCAGGTAGCGGTGTACGGCAGCGAGGCGTACCGAGGTGTGGCGCAGGCCGTTGAGGAAGGTGTCCAGGCGCTGTTGCTCGGGCTGGCCCTGGTATTTACGCCAGAAACGCAGCAGGAAGGTGGTGCCTTCGCGGTCGGCGAAGTCTTGCAGGTAGGCCTGGCGGCGCGGGTCCTTGTCGTCCTTGAGCAGTTCGGCGCTGTTGTTCGGGCCCTGGTAGGTGCTGTAGCGCACCAGATCGCGCATCAGGCGGATAAATGGCAGATTGAGCGACTCGCGCAGGGCTTCGCGCATGCTGGCGATGCGCTGATTGTCCTCGCGGCGGAAGTTGGCGAAGGTGTGAATGCCACCGCCAGTGAAGAAGCGCTCGCCCGGGCTGGCCGAGTATTTGCGCTCCAGCGCGGCATCCAGCATGGCCGGTAGGCTGGCGTTGGGGGTGCTCTGCAGATAGCCGATGGCCCAGCGGGTGAGGTTGTCCTGAGCGTTGACTGCGCGCAATTCGCTGGCGCTTTGGCCGGCATGGCGCTGGTGCAGCTCGGCAATGATTTCCAGGTAGGTGGCCAGCACCCTGAGTTTGGCGGTGGAGCCCAGCTCCAGCTTGCTGCCTTCATTGATGTCGAACGGCTGGTCTGTGCTGTCGGTTTGCACCCGTACCACGCTGCCGTTACTGGTGCGCTCGAACAGGGTGAAGCTGTAGCGCACATCGGCAGTCTTTTCCGGGGACAGCAGACGCTCGCCAAACAGGCCGATTTGCCCGGCAAACTCCGGGTCGGCCAATTGCTGCAGGTAGTGGCTGGCGGCTTGCTGCAGCTGGTTGTTCAGCGTGCTGGTGGTGCTCAGGTCGAGGCGATCCAGGTCATACAGCGGCATGTTGAGCATGGCTGACAGGCGTGCCCGCGAAACGCTGATGCCCTTGTTACCGTCCACCACCTGTAGGTTGGGCTCCAGGGCCCAGTCGCGGTAGACCAGTGACTGGTTCAGTACCGCATCGCGTAGCGCCGCGTCAATCAGGCCGCCGCCGGCCAGCAGACGGATATGGCTATCGGTCAGTTCGGCCAGGTCATTACGCCCCTGAGCCAGGTAATACGAGGGGCGGCGCTGGGCAATCATGAGGGCCAGTACCTGACGCAGCGCCAGGCCGCGCTCGGCCAGGCTGGCATCTGGCGAGCGCGCTGGGTCGAGCAGCAGATTGACCTGGGTGAAGTCCGCGCCGAACCAGATGCGCAGGCCATCGGCCAGGCCATGCACTTCGCCATGCCCGGGAGCGGCAGACAGCGGCACGCTATTGAGGTAGTCGCGCACGATATTTTCCCGCGCAGCCAGTGTCTGCGGGCCGCTCTGGTAGGCGCGCACGCTGGCGGAAAGCATCTGCCGCAGTTTCTCCGTGGCCGACAAGGTCAGGCCATCCGGGGAGTGGCGGTACTTCTCCAGCTGGGTGGCCAGAGTGCTGCCGCCGGCAGACTGATCCTGCATGTCCAACAACTTGCCGACCTGGGAGATGGCCGCCATGACGAAGCGCGGCCAATCCACCGCTGGGTTGGCCAGCGGCTGCTCGGGGTCGAGCAGCTTGCGGTTCTCGATAAACAGCAGGCTGCTGGCTACCAGTGGCGGGATGGCGTTGAAGCTTGGGTAGCGCTGTTGCGGGTAGCGAAATTCATAGAAGGGCGTGCCGCTGCAGTCACTGATGCGCAGGCCACTCTGGATTTTTTCCGGGTAGGGGATAAACAGGCCGCGCTGGGCATAGTCGAGCAGGGCGGGGGAGAACTGCGCCTGCTGCTGCACGATGTAATTGCGCTGGCCAAGCCGTTCCAGCATCAGGGGCAGGTAGGTGTAGCCCTGGCGCTTATCGAAAGGGCCTTCTTTGGGATAGATGATAGATGGGCTGGGGCCTGGCTTGACCTGGTAGCTCAACGTTTGCGCATAGCGGCTGAGTTCCTGAGCCTGAAAGCGTGAGGTGCGCACTTCCTCGGCCAGCCAAAAGCCGGCAGCGATGCACAGCAGTAAAACCAGCAGCCAGAAAGTGACCTTCACTTTACTGATGCGCTTGCGCCGGTTAGGTGGTTCGCCGGCCGGCAGGGTGGTGATATCGAGTTGCCAAGGTGCGCCCATATTCATTTAGCCTGATGTACTCATCCATAGGTTTGACAGGTTGCTGAATAACATCAGCGGGCTTGAGCACTGAGTTCCTCTCAGCTGGCCACTGCCTGTAGTTTAGTCGTTGGCGCACCGGGCAGGCCGGGATGGGCTTGGCAGACGGAGGGTTTTTCATTGTTTTTTATCTGCCGATACGTGGATTAAGTGATCAGCGGCAACATAGATGTCCCGCAACTGGCGCAGGATTGCCTCTGGCGCTGCGGGCAACTGCAGATTGCTAGAATTTTGCCGTGACGGAACAGGCGACGAGTGAGCGATGCAGCGCGACCATCGGGAGCAACTCAACCTCAGTTGGCAGGCTAATGCCGATGCCTGGACGGCGGCCGTGCGCGAGCAGCGCATTGAAAGCCGCCGACTGGTGACTGATGCGGCCATCGTTCAGGCGATTCTGGCTCTGGCGCCCAAGCGTGTGCTGGATCTGGGGTGTGGCGAGGGCTGGTTGTGCCGTGGGTTGGTCGAACATGGCATCGAGGCGGTTGGCGTGGATGCTTCCGCTCCGCTGATTGCTGTGGCGCAGCAGGTGGCGACAGGTGCGTCGCAGTACCGCGTATGCGGCTATGCCGAGCTGGAAAGTCAGGCCGAGCTACTGGGCCGTTTCGATGTTCTGGTGTGCAACTTTGCCCTGCTGGAAGAACCCCTGACGCCGACCCTGAATGCCTTGCATGGCCTACTGGCGGAGGGCGGTCGCTTACTGATCCAGACCCTGCATCCCTGGCGTGCCTGCAACGATGCGAGCTATCGCGATGGTTGGCGGGTGGAAACCTTTGCCGGCTTCGGCGAGGGCTTTGCCCAACCGATGCCCTGGTTCTTTCGCACGCTGGAGTCCTGGCTGGCGTTGTCCAGTGAAACCGGCTGGCGTCTGCAATGGCTGCAGGAACCGTTGCACCCGGAGAGCGAACAGCCGGTTTCGCTGCTGATGCTGCTGAGCTCCGAGCGCAACTGATCAGGCCTGATAAAGCCGTCAGTCGACGATAAACAGCCGCGCCCCGCTGGCGGTGAACGAGCGGTGCGCCTCGGCCTGATCGGCGACCTGATAACTCATGCCTGCCGTCATCACAAAGCGCCGGCCATCTTCCAGCTCGGTGTGCAGTTCGCCTTCCAGGCACAGCAGGATGTGGCCTTTCTTGCACCAGTGATCGGCCAGGTAGCCGGCGCTGTACTCGACCATGCGCACGCGAATGTTGCCAAACATCTGGGTGCGCCAGTAGGCAATACCGGTTTCGCCGGCATGTTCGCTGCGCTCAACCTGGCTCCAGTCGGTAACGCCGAATGGGATATCGCTGAGGTTCATGGTGTTAGTCCTTTGCTCAAGCCGCTCAACTGCGGCGTTGACGGTCTTCTGCATAGCGGCGCATCACCCATTGGCCGGCCGGGTGAGCGTGCAGCTCATCAAGGAACGCCTGAGTCTTGGCATCGTGTCCGGCAATGCCTTCCCACGGCGTATCGGCCGGGGTGAACAGCGGAGCGAACAGGGCGGCGGCGCTGATATCGGCCAGGGTCAGCTGCTCACCGACCAGATAGCGTGATGGATCGCCATGAATACGCGACTCGATCAGTGCCAGGCCTTCGAGCAATTCGGCCTGGGATTTGGCCACCCGCGGCGGCGTAACGCCATACAGGCGTTGTACGCCGTTGATCAGCACCGGCTTCATCAGGTCGCGCAGGCCCAGCAGCGGGCGGTAGACCTTGAGCATGGCGTGCATCACCGAGTCCCATTGCTTGATCTGGCCGTACAACCAGCGGCGTACATGCACACCCAGGCGGTCGAACTGTTCTTCCAGCTCCAGCACCTCGGCGCGTTGTGCCGCGTCGGTCGGCAGCAGCGGACGCTCTGGATAATGCTGCTCCAGGTACAGGGCGATCTGCGTGGAGTCACCGATGACCTGCTCGCCATCCTTGAGGATCGGCAGGGTGACGATATTGGCCAGGCGCTTGCTTTTCAGCCGGTGCAGACCAGGAAAGAGGTTATCCACCTGAAAATCGAGGCCCTTGTGGTCCAGGTGCCAACGGGTTTTTTCGCAGTAGTGGGATATCGGGAACTGATAAAGCGTGCGCATGGTGGGCCCTCGACAATGATGCGCCGAGTGTACGGGCTGTTTGGTCGACTACCCAGTCGCAATCAGCAGTCCAGGCTTTCGTTGGGGGAGCCATTGCCCAGGCCACTGTAGACCTGGGCAAACAGCTTAGGGCGTGCGTTGCAGCTCGACCTTGCCGGTGGCACTGGCCAGCAGATGCTCCGGCAAGTCGAGCAGGTCATCATCGAAGGTTTCCAGCGGCGGCGGGCGACGCTCGAAACGCGAGCCGAGCACCAGCAGGCAAGGGGTCAGCAGCAGGGTCAGCACGGTGGCGAAGCTCAGGCCGCCAGCGATGGCGCTGGACAGCTGGGTCCACCACTGGGTCGACGGCGCGCCAAAGCCCAGGCTTGGGGTGAGCAGGTCAACGTTAACCCCGATCACCATCGGCACCAGGCCGAGGACCGTGGTCACGGCGGTCAGCAGCACTGGGCGCAAGCGCAGGCTGCCGGTTTCCAGCGCCGCCTCACGCGGCTCCAGACCCTGGCGGCGCAGCTGGTTGTAGGTGTCGATGAGGATGATGTTGTTGTTCACCACGATCCCCGCCAGGGCGATCAGGCCCATACCCACCATCACGATGCCGAACGACTGGCCATTGACCAGCAGGCCCATCAGCACTCCTGCGGTGGACAGCACGATGGCCGAGAGCACCAGCAGCGACTGATAGATGCTGTTGAACTGGGTCACCAGGATGATAAACATCAGGAAGATCGCCACCGCAAAGGCGGTGCCGAGGAAGGTCGCGGCTTCACGTTGGTCGGCGTCTTCGCCGGCGAACTTCACCTGCACATCAACGGGCACCTCGCCCATGGCTTCACGCAGGGCCTGCAGGCGCTCGTCTAGGCGCGCGCCTTCGGCGATGTCAGCTTGCAGAGTGATGGTGCGGTTACCGTCGACCCGGCGCAGGGTACCGACCTTCGGCGCCTGTTGCAGCGAGACGAAATTACTCAGCGGAATCTGCCCGGCCGGGGTGTTCAGGGTCAGGCGGCCGAGCTGGTCGAGGGAGCGCCAGTTGGCCGGCAGGCGCACGCGGATATCCACCTCGTCGGTGGCGTCTTCCGGGCGGTAGGTGGCCAGTTTCAGGCCGTTGGTGACCATCTGCACGGCATTACCCACGCTCAGCACGTCCGCGCCAAAACGCGCGGCCGCCTCGCGGTCGACCTTGACCCGCCATTCGATACCCGGCAGAGCACGGTCATCCTCAACATCCTTGAAGCCGCCCAGGCGCTGCATGTTGGTGCGCACCTGTTCGACCCACTGATCGGCCTTGGCCGGGTCCATGGAACTGACCTGTAGCTTCACGGGTTTGCCGCTGCTGGGGCCTTCTTCCTGTTTGCGGAACTCCAGCACGATGCCCGGGATGTCCGCCGTTCGCGTGCTCATGTCGGCGAGGATCTGGCCGGCCGAACGCCGCTCATGCCATTCGACGAACTGGAACTGCAGGGTGCCGATCACATCCGCACCAAGCTGGCCATCCGGCTGCGCTAGGGAGCGGGCGTATAGCGCCTTGACTTCACTCATGCCGAGTAGGCGTTTTTCCACCTGTTGCAGCAGGGCGTCTTTTTCTTGCACCGACAGGTCGCCCCGGGCGCGCAGCCAGATCTGCGCATTTTCCGGCTCGACTTCGGGGAAGAACTCCACGCCATGGTTAAAGCGGCCATAGGCGGTGTAGATCAACGCAATTACTGCGAGGATGCCCAGCAGGGTCAGACCGGGGCGCTTCAGTAACGTAGCGAGCAGGCGGCGATAACCGACGGCGCCACGGCCTGGTTGGGTGGCTTGCGGTAACGGTTGGCCACCGGTGACCGCGCCGAGCACCGGCAGGAATACCAGGGCCATGGCCAGAGAGGCCAGCAGGCAGACGATCACCGTGGCCGGCAGGTATTTCATAAACTGGCCGACTACACCGGGCCAGAACAGCAGCGGCAGAAAAACCACCAGGGTGGTGGCGGTGGATGCGATCACCGGCCAGGCCATCCGCGTGGCGGCATTGGCCCAGGCCTGGCGTGGCGTCTGCCCTTGATGCAGGTAGCGGTCGGCTAGCTCAGACACCACGATGGCACCGTCCACCAGCATGCCGGCCACCAGAATCAGGCTGAACAGCACGACGATATTCAGGGTGAAACCGAGCATCCAGATCAGCAGGATGCCGCTGAGAAAGGCCCCCGGAATGGTCAGTCCGACCAGCAGTGCCGAGCGCATGCCCATGCTCGCCACCACCAGAATCAGCACCAACACGATGGCGGTCATCACGTTGTTGAGCAGGTCACTGAGCATGCTCTGCACCTGCTGCGACTGATCCATGATGTAGCTGACCTTGAGGCCTTCAGGCAGCAGCGGTTGGGCTTTGACCATCAACGCCTTGACCTGCTCGATGGTGTCGATGATGTTCGCGCCGCTGCGCTTGGACACCTCCAGTACCACCGCCGGTTGGCCATTGATCCGCGCGTAGCCGGTGGGGTCCTTGAAGGTGCGGTGAATGGTGGCGACGTCGCCGAAGGTCACCACGCTGTCGCCGACCACCTTGATCGGCATGGACAGTACGTCTTCGAGGTCTTCGATCACCCCGGGCACTTTCATGCTCATACGCCCGGCACCGGTGTCCAGGCTGCCGGCGGCGACCAGGCGATTGTTGCGGCTGACCAGGTTGAACAGCTCGTTGTAATCGATGCCGTAGCTGTCGAGCACCTGTGGGTCTACGACGATTTCCAGCAGGTCTTCGCGGTCGCCGCCGATTTCCACCGACAACACTTCGGCGATGCCTTCGACGTTCTCTTTCAGGCGCCGGGCGATGTAGACCAATTCGGTTTCGGCAATCGGCCCGGACAGGCCAATCGACAGCACCGGAAACAGCGCCACGTTGACTTCATTGACCGTCGGTTCCTCGGCTTCCTCTGGCAGCTTGCTGCGGGCGGTATCAACCTTCTCGCGCACATCGGCCAGGGCCAACTTGGCGTTGAAGCCGGCGTCGAACTCCAGGGTTACCGAGGCATGGCCTTCGCTGGCCATGGAGCGCATTTCCTTGACCCCTTCGAGGCTGCGCAGCTCCTGCTCAAGGGGGCGAACCAGCAGGCGTTCGGCGTCTTCCGGGCTGATGCCTTCGAGGGTTACCGAAACATAGATGATTGGGATGCTGACATCCGGATTGGCTTCCTTGGGGATGGCGAAATACGCCGTCAGCCCGCCCAGCATAAGAAATAGCAGCACCAGCAGGCTGGTGCGGCTGCGGTCCAGCGCCGCAGCGATCAGGCCGTGCATATCAGCTACCCCCTTTGGCCAGCTGGCTGATCACCTGCTGGCCCGGCTCGACAAAGCCCTGGCCGAGGGTGATCAAGGCGACCTTGTTAGGCAGGCCGCTGACCCAGGCGCCCTGGTTGTCGACGCTGATCAGCTGCACCGGAGTGAACTCCACCTGTTGCTGCTCGTTTACCCACTTGACGCCATGCCGGCCGGCTTTATCCAGGCTCAGCAGGGCGGGCGACAGGCGATGGGCCAGGGCTTCGCCGGTCTGTACATGCAGGGTCGCGCTGGCACCCGCCAGGCGCAGGGCTTGCGGGTTATCAACCTTGACCTCGATGCGGAAGCTGCGCGAGCCCGGATCGGCGGCGGCGGCGATAAAGTGCAGCTCGCCCTGCAGTTCGCGGCCGTCGAGCAATTCGACCTTCACCGGCTGCCCCAGCTTGAGTTGGGTGACTTCCTGCTGGGCAATCTGCGCACTGACCTTGAGCTGGCTGATGTCCACCAGGGTCAGCAAGCTTTGCCCCGGCTGAACGAAATCACCCAGCTCGACCATGCGCTGGTCATACACCCCGGCAAACGGCGCGTTGATCTGCGTGTTGCCCAGCTGGATGCGTGCCAGGTCGAGTTCGGCGCGGGCTTTGGCCAGTTCGCTCTGCAGGCGGATCAGTTCATTGGTGGAAACCAGGTTGCGTTCACGCAGGCGTTCGGCGGCGCTGGCGTCGGCGGCGCGCTGGCGTACATCGGCCTCGCCCTTGGCCACTTGGGCCGGGCGGTTGTCGGTGGAGAGACTGAGCAGCAACTGACCCTGCTTGA
The DNA here is from genome assembly GCF_902506525.1 of Pseudomonas sp. 9AZ. Classification (NCBI taxonomy): domain Bacteria; kingdom Pseudomonadati; phylum Pseudomonadota; class Gammaproteobacteria; order Pseudomonadales; family Pseudomonadaceae; genus Pseudomonas; species Pseudomonas sp. 9AZ. Next base: position 566,042 of record NZ_LR733840.1, on the reverse strand, counting down.
CCGGGTTGCCTTTGTCCTGATCCAGGCGCGTTACCGTGCCGCTGATCTGCGAACGCAGCTCGACCCGGCGCCAGGCTTCGATCTGCCCTTGCACCACATGCTGGCGCTGCATCGGGCTGGCTTCCAGCCACTGCACTTCAACCTTGGTCAGACCCTTTTCCGCCACTGGCGCATCGGCGGTGGCGGTTTCCTGGGTCTTGAACAGCGAGCCGCTGAACAGCCACAGCATGAGCAGCAGACTGATGGCGACGGCGATCAACCAGGGGCGTTTGGACAGCTGACTGAACATGGTGGTTACTCGTGGCAATGGGGTTGAGCAAGCAGTTCGGCGGCCTGAGTGCGCAGGCCAGCAATGATGAAATCGGTGACGCGGGCGAAGTACTCATCCAGGGCAATCGGCTCGGCCCAGTGGGCAAAGCCACCGGAGGCGATGCGTGCCATTACCCCGTTGACGCAGGCTTCCACGCCCCACAACAGGTTCTGACAGTCGCTCTGGCTCAGCGCCTGGTTGTTCAGGGCCACGCCGAGCATGTCGCTGAAGAACAGCTGGAATTCGCGCTCTATATCGAGGAATTGCTGGCGGTACGGGCTTTCCAGGCGCTCCTGAAACTCTGGGCGGTCGCAGTGCAGGCACAGCTGCGCCTGGATCGGGTTGGCCAGCATCTGCTCGAAGGCGCGGTGGATCACCCGGCGCATGGCGTCCTGTGCGGGGCTGGCGGCATGCAGCTGGCGCAGTTCCAGCAGGTTGGCGCGGCTGAGGTCGAGCACCAGGCGCGCATACAGCGCTTCCTTGCTGGGGAAGTGCTTGTACACCGTGCCTTTGCCGATGCCGGCGGCAAGCGCCACTTCGGCAATAGTCACGCGATCCCAGGGCTGCTCGGCAAACAGCTGGCGGGCCGCGTCTAGGAGGGCGTTCTCACGTTGTTCGAAGAGTTGATCTTGGTAGCGCATACGGATTTGTCGGAGGTTGTGACCGGTGGTCATGCTATGACTGTTGGTCACGATGCGGCAAGCCGGCAGTTGTAACAGGCTTTGCCGTGATTGGATGGATCAGCGTTTAAGGATGGTGTGATGTGCTGAGTGGTTGCCAGAGTTGCGCATAACGGCCGCTGTCTTTCAGCTCGCGCAGGCCCTGATCGAAGAGTTGCTGCAGGCGTTCGCTCTCAGGCAACTGGCGGGAGAAAATCAGGTGGTAATCCCAGGTATCGTAGGTTTGCGTGGTGGTCAGGTGGGCGCGTTCCTTGGCGCTGAGTTGGTTGAGCACATGGCTGCCCGAGCCTTTGACGATGTCCACCGCATCAATGCGCCCGGCGGCCAGCTTGCGCAGGTTGATCAGCTCATCCCCGCTGGCTTCGTACCGCACCCAGCCGCGCTGTTCGGCTTGCTCCAGCACTGGCATCTTCGCCGATCCCAACGGAATGCCGATGCGCAGACCATTGAGCTGCTCGGCCCCTGCGAGGCGGCCGTCCCAGCTGATCGGTTTGTCGCGACGGTAGAACAGCACCAGTTCATCGCTGTAGACCACAGCAGAAAACAGACAGTCGGCCTCGCGCTCCGGCGTGCGACCCCAGATGGCCGAGGCTTGCCAGTGACCCTGTTTGACCTCTGTGTAGGCGCGCTTCCAAGGGAAGAAACCGTATTCCACGCTGACGTTCTGGCTGGCGAAGACTTCGCTGATCAACTGCGGCACTACGCCGTAGTGAGGCAGCGATGCGCTGATAAACGGCGGCCATTCGCCGATGGCGATGTGTATTTTTTCCTGGCTATGCAGGGGCTGGCAGAGGCCAGCCCAGAGCAGCAAGACGGAAAGCAAACAACGCATGCAGTGCTCGATATTCAGGCGGCGGGTTATGCAAGCTTAGCCGCGTGCCACGCTGACGCCTTCCAGATTGGCGAAGGAGGTGTCCTTGGCGGTCAGCAGGAAGTCGCGCATAAACGGCGCGTCGAGCATGTCGGTGCGGATGCCGGCGTACAGGGTGGCGAACAGGCCCTTATCGCCCAGGCGTTTTGCCGTCACGTAGCCACGCGAACTGTATTCATGCAGCGCCCAGTTGGGCAGACCACACACGCCGCGGCCGCTGGCCACCAGTTGCATCATCATCACCGTCAGCTCGGAGGTGCGCACCTGCGCTGGTTCGACATCTGCCGGCTCAAGGAAGCGGGTGAAGATATCCAGACGGTCGCGTTCCACCGGGTAGGTGATCAGGGTCTCCGTGGCCAGGTCCTGCGGCTTGATGCACGGTTTGCTGGCCAGCGGATGCTGGTTGGCCACGGCGAGCATGGCTTCATAGGTAAACAGCGGCACATAGGTGATGCCGGCCAGCTCCAGTGGATCGCTGGTTACCACCAGGTCCAGATCACCGCGGGCCAGGGCGGGCAGTGGGGCGAAGGAGAAGCCCGAGGCCAGGTCCAGTTCCACTTCCGGCCAAGCATCGCGGAACTGGTCGATGGTCGGCATCAGCCACTGGAAGCAGCTGTGGCATTCGATGGCCATGTGCAGACGGCCGGCGGTGCCACCGGCCAGGCGGGCTAAATCACGCTCGGCACCGCGCAGCAGCGGCAATACCGTGTCGGATAGCTGCAACAGGCGCAGGCCGGCGCTGGTAAAGCGCACTGGCTTGGTTTTGCGCACGAACAGCGGCATGCCCAGACGCTCTTCCAACTCCTTGAACTGGTGCGACAGCGCTGATTGCGTCAGGTGCAGGCGTTCGGCGGCATCCACCAGGCTTTCGCTTTCGCGCAGAGCATGCAGGGTTTTCAGGTGGCGCAATTCGAGCATGGCGGGCCTCGGTGTTTGGCGGGTCGGCGTTCTAGCGACAAGCAGAACATGAGTAAAACTATAGATCAAGGCGAATAGATTGAGTTTGTCTCACTTAGGCGGGGTGCCGAGAATAGCCAGCATCTTATTGATCTGCTGGAGCGTTCTGACATGGCCCTGTCCCATTCCCTTGGTTTTCCGCGTATCGGTCGCGACCGTGAACTGAAAAAAGCCCTGGAGGCCTACTGGAAGGGCGAACTGGACGAGGCCGGCCTGCGGGCTGTAGGTCGTGAACTGCGCGCCGCCCACTGGCAGTTGCAGAAGGACGCTGGCATCGATCTGCTGCCGGTCGGCGACTTTGCCTGGTACGACCAGGTGCTAACCCACTCGCTGAGCTTCGGCGTGATCCCCGAGCGCTTTCGCCCGGCAGACGGCAAGCCGACCCTGGATACCTTGTTCGGCATGGCGCGCGGTGCCGTTGCAAACAAGAGCAGCCAGAGCGCCTGTTGCGCTGCTCATGCGCAAGAGATGACCAAGTGGTTCGACACCAACTACCACTACCTGGTCCCTGAATTTACCGCCGATCAGCAGTTCCAGTTGAGCTGGGAACAACTGTTCGAGGAAGTCGAAGAAGCCCACGCCCTGCGTCACCGCGTCAAACCGGTGCTGATCGGTCCGCTGACCTATCTCTGGCTTGGCAAAGCCAAGGGTGGCGATTTCGACAAGCTTGACCTGCTGGAGCGGCTGCTGCCGGTCTACGGCGAAATCCTCCAGCGCCTGGCCGCTCAGGGTGTGGAGTGGGTGCAGATCGATGAGCCGATTCTAGTGCTGGACCTGCCGCAAGCCTGGAAGAACGCCTTCGAGCGCGCCTATAACCTGCTGCAGCGCGAGCCCGGCAAGAAACTGATCACCACCTATTTCGCCGGCCTGGAAGACAACCTCGGCCTGGCCGCCAGCCTGCCGGTGGATGGCCTGCATATCGACCTGGTGCGTGCCCCTGAGCAGTTTCCGACCATCCTCGACCGTTTGCCGGCCTACAAGGTGCTGTCGCTGGGCGTGGTCAACGGCCGTAACGTTTGGCGTACCGATCTGCAAGCGGTGCTGGAGACGTTGCAACAGGCCCAGGAGCGGTTGGGCGAGCGCCTGTGGGTGGCGCCAAGCTGCTCGCTGTTGCACAGCCCGGTCGACCTGAACCGCGAGGACAAACTGGATGATGAGCTGAAAAGCTGGCTGGCCTTTGCCGTGCAGAAGTGTGAGGAAGTCGCACTGCTGACCACGGCGCTTAATAACCCGCAGGATGCTCAGGTGCAGGCCGCGCTGGCGCAGAGCCAAGCCGTGCAGGCCAGTCGCGCGCAATCGCCGCGTATCCACAAACCGGCAGTGCAGGCGCGTTTGGCTGCCATTACTGCCGCCGACAGCCAGCGTCAGTCGCCATTTGTCATACGCATCGAACAGCAGCGAGCACGCCTGCAGTTGCCGGTCTTGCCGACCACCACCATTGGCTCGTTTCCGCAAACCGCCGCCATCCGTCTGGCGCGTCAGGCATTCAAGGCTGGCAAGCTGTCGGCGGGGGATTACACCGAGGCCATGCACAGCGAAATCCGTCATGCCGTCGAGGTGCAGGAAAACCTCGGTCTGGATGTGCTGGTGCACGGTGAGGCCGAGCGTAACGACATGGTCGAGTACTTTGCCGAGCAGCTCGACGGCTATGCCTTTACCCGTTTCGGTTGGGTGCAGAGCTACGGTTCGCGTTGCGTAAAACCTGCAGTGATCTACGGCGACCTGAGTCGGCCCAAGGCCATGACTGTGGCCTGGATCGGTTATGCGCAGACCCTTACCCGCAAAGTGATGAAGGGCATGCTGACCGGCCCGGTGACCATGCTGATGTGGTCCTTCCCGCGCGATGACATTTCCCGTGAGCAGCAAGCGCGCCAGCTGGCTCTGGCCATTCGTGACGAGGTGGTGGACTTGGAAACGGCCGGGATCAAGATCATCCAGATCGACGAAGCCGCCTTCCGCGAAGGCCTGCCGCTGCGCCAGGCGCAGTGGCAGGGTTACCTGAACTGGGCCACCGAGGCCTTCCGCCTGTGCGCCTCGGGTGTGCGTGACGAAACGCAGATCCACACGCACATGTGCTATAGCGAGTTCAACGACGTGATCGAGTCCATCGCTGCCATGGATGCCGACGTGATCACCATTGAAACCTCGCGTTCGGACATGGAGCTGCTGGAGGCCTTCGAACGCTTCGACTACCCCAACGACATCGGCCCCGGCGTGTATGACATCCATTCGCCACGGGTGCCGGATAGCGGGGAGATGGTCAACTTGCTGCGCAAGGCTGCGCAGCGCATTCCGCTCGAGCGGCTGTGGGTCAACCCGGACTGCGGCCTGAAAACCCGTGCCTGGCCGGAGACCGAAGCCGCGTTGATCAATATGGTGGCGGCAGCTCGTCAGCTGCGTAGCGAACTGGCCTGATTGCCTTCACGAGCACGCCCCTGTGACTGCCCTGATCGGCTGTCGCAGGGGCTTTCGCTATTTTTTGTCGCGGTAGAAAGACCGCTCGTCTCCCTTCATCAAATTGTCACGCTTGTGTGGCAGCGCGCTCGCACAAACATCACCACACTCGCGTCTTAATGGGGTGCTGCGTTCTGCTGTCCCGGGTCTGGGTGATGTTATGCGTGGGTTGATTCTTCTCGCTGCACTGTTGTGCGGCCTGCCGGTTTTTGCGGCGCAGCGTTGTGATGTGGAGGTGCCGACGCACACGGCGGATGTGGGCGAGGTGCGTCTGGCGTATCAGAGCATTGGTCGCGACAGTGATCCTGCGCTGCTGCTGGTGATGGGCCTGGGCGGGCAGTTGATTCACTGGCCGGATGAAGTGGTGGCTCGCCTATGTGAGCAGGGCTTTCGGGTGATCCGCTTCGATAACCGCGATGTTGGGCTGAGCGCATGGGCTGGCAACGCGCCAGAAATCAATCTGACCTATGAAGCACTGCGTTATCGCCTCGGTCTGTCGGTGGCAGCACCCTACGGGCTTCGCGATATGGCCAAGGATGCCCTGGGCTTGCTGGATGCATTGGCCGTGCGTGAGGTTCACGTACTTGGGGCGAGCATGGGCGGAATGATCGCCCAGCATATGGCCGACCTTGCACCTGAGCGGGTGCAGAGCCTGACCTTGATTATGACCAGCTCCGGTGCCCAGGGGTTGCCGGCGCCAAGTAGCGCGCTACTGAGTCTGCTGGCCAAACGTGAAGCGCCCAACCGCGCGATAGCCCTGGAGCAGCAGGCCGACCTGCTGGCCGCGCTGGGCAGCCCGGCGGTCAGCGATGACCGGCAGTTACTGCTGCAACAGGCGCAGATTGCCTACGACCGGGCGTTCAACCCTGAAGGCGTGCAACGTCAATTGTTGGCGATTCTCGCGGAGCCGAGCAGGGTCGAGCTGCTTAACCGTCTGCGCGTGCCAACCCTGGTGGTGCATGGCACGGCCGACCCGCTGCTGCCGGTGATGCACGGCGTGCATGTGGCGGCGCATATCAAAAACAGCGAATTGAGACTGATCCCCGGTCTGGCCCACCGCTTTCAGGAAGCGTTCAAAGAACCCTTGCTGGCGGCGGTGTTGCCGCACCTGCAGGCCCATCGGGGCGATGGGCAGTGGGCGCGGTTGTAGTGATACGGCAGGCATTCAGTCGAGGCGTTTGCGCACGCGGGTCACGGCGAGACTGAGGGTCAGCAGGGTAAACAATAGCAATGCTGCCAGCGCCGGCCACTGCTCGCTCAGGTTGGCACCGCGCAACATGATGCCGCGTACCAGGCGCAGAAAATGCGTCAACGGCAATAGCTCCGCCAGCCATTGAGCGACCTTAGGCATGCCGGCAAACGGGAACATAAAACCGGATAGCAATATCTGCGGCAGAAACGTGAAGAATGCCATCTGCATGGCTTGAAACTGGCTGCGGGCCAGGGTTGAGACCAGTACGCCAAGTGACAGGCTGGCGCAGATAAACACCACTATCGCCACATACAACTCACCCAGTGAACCGCGCAGGGGAACGGCAAACAGCAGTTTTCCCAGAAGCAGCACCAGACTGGCCTGCAGCAAACCGATGGCGACAAAGGGCAGCACCTTGCCTAGGGTCAGCTCCCAGGGTGACATCGGTGTGGTGATGAGCATTTCCATGTTGCCGCGCTCACGTTCGCGCACCAGGGCAATGGCCGTGAACATCACCATGGTCATGGTCAGAATCACGCCGATCAGCCCCGGTACCGTATTGATTGGCGCCAGGCGTTGCGGGTTATACAGATTGAGCACTTCGATGCTGTTCACGTCACTGCGTGCGCGACCGGGAAGCGGGAAGGCTGCCAGCTGGCGTGCCGCTGATTGCACCACCTGATCGGAACCATCCACCACGATCTGCAGGGCTGGGCGATCGGCCTGCTCCAGACGCCTCTCGAAATCCCGCGGCAGTACCAGCGCTAGGCTGATCTGGCCCCGGCGCAGCAGTTCTTGCAGCTGCGCTGGGGAACTTAATGAATAACGCAGGTTGAGCACCTGGCTGGCGCCCATAGCGGCCACCAGTTCGCGCGAGCGGGCGGTGTTTGACTGATCCAGAACTGCGGCATCGAGGTTGCGCACATCCATGTTGATGGCATAACCGAAGAGCACCAACTGCAGAGTGGGGATGCCGATAATCATGGCAAAGGTCAGGCGGTCGCGACGCAGCTGGCGCAGTTCCTTGAGGACGATGGCGGCTAGGCGACGCAGGTTCATACTGGGTGGCATGCTGTAGGTTGGGTGGCGTGAAGAGGGCGCTGAGTGACACTGACAAACACGTCCTCAAGGTTCGCCGCTGCCGCTGTGATCCTGGCCGGGATACCGGCAGTCTTGAGGTGGGCAGCTATTTGTTCGGCGGGTTCGCCGGCAGTGCTGGCCATCAGCACGCGCAGGGCGTTGCCAACCTGAGTCAGGGCCAACACACCAGATAGGCTTTGCAGGGCTTGCTGTGCCAGGCGTGGCTGAGGGCATTCAACCAACAGGGGGTGACCGGGCAGATTGGCCATCAGCTCATTGGGGCTGCCGTCGGCAACCAGGCGGCCGCGATCGAGAATACCCAGGCGGGTGCAGCGCTCGGCTTCGTCCATGTAGTGAGTGGACACCAGCAGGGTGGTGCCGGCATCGGCCAACTCGAACAGCGAGTCCCAGAACTCGCGGCGCGACTGCGGGTCGACCGCGCTGGTCGGTTCATCCAGTAGCAGCAGATCGGGTTTGTGCAGCACCGCCCCGGCCAGCGCCAAGCGCTGTTTCTGCCCGCCGCTCAGGGTACCGGCGAGTTGCTTGCGCCGGTCGCCGAGCCAATAGCGCTGCAACAGTTCGTCGATTCGCTGGCGGGCCTGACGCCGATCAAGGCCCTGAATAGCGGCAAGAAACTCCAGGTTTTCGCTGATGCTCAGGTCTTCATACAGTGAGAACTTCTGCGTCATATAGCCAATACGTCGTTTCAGCGCTTCGGCATCACGGGGAATCTGGCTGCCCAGTACCTCGATACGGCCCGCGCTTGGTAGCAGCAGGCCACAGAGCATGCGAATGGTGGTGGATTTGCCGCAGCCATTTGGGCCGAGAAAACCGAAGACTTCGGCACGACGCACGCTGAGGTTGAGCTGGTCGACGGCCAGCAGCTCACCGAAGCATTTGCTCAGACCTTCAGCGCGAATGACCAGATCATTCCCCGGCATGGTCAATACGCTCGGCGTGCAGTGGCAATCCGGCGGGCAGCTGCCGCGCCGCATCGCCTTCGAGGACAGCTTCGGCGCGGTAGCTGAGGCGACTGGCATCGTCACCCACCAGGGCATAGTAGGGGGTGAAACTGGCCTCACTGGCAATGCTGCGGATGCGCGCAGCGACCGGTTCGGCGATGCCTTCGACCTGCACCCGCAGCCGATCGCCAATGGCCAGTCCGGCCCGTTGTGACGCCGGTATAAACAAGCGCGCATAAGGCGCTTGACCGCCCAGCAGGCTGACCAATGTGGCCCCGACCGGCGGCTGGTCACCCGGTTTGAAGGGCAGAGCATCGACGCGACCGGCATGCGGGGCACGCAGGCTCAGGCGTTCAAGGTTGAGCTGCTGCTGTTGCAGTACCGCGCGGGCGGCTGCCAGCGCGGCGCTGGCCTGTTCCAGTTGCTCCACACGGGCTCCGGCAGTCAGTTCGTTCAACTGTGCGCGGGCGTTGTTCAGCTCAGCTCGGGCGCTGTCGCGGTTGGCGCGGGCCGGATCAAGCTCGGCATTGGCGGCCATGCCACGCCTTTGCAGGGCCGCGATGCGCTGAAAGCTGCGCTCGCTCTCGGTGAGCCGCGCCTGGCTACGCGCCATCATGGCCTGGGCGGCTTCGATGTTTTCCAGGCGAGCGCCGTTACTTAGCTCACGCCAGCGGGCGCTGGCCTGTTCGACTTCAGCCTGCGCCTGCGCGACACGGGCCTTTTGCCTGCGCGGATCGAGTTCGAGCAGCAGATCCCCTACCGCGACCTGATCCCCTTCGGCCACCAGCCAGCGCAGAACCGGTTCAGAGGCTTCGGCCGGCAAGGCAATGCGATCCCATTCCAGCGTGCCCGGCAGGCTGTCTAGCCTTTGCGGGCCGCAACCTGAGCAGAGCAGGGCAATTGCCAGTAGCAGGTGTCTAGCGTTCATGAGGGGGTTCCAGGCCGTGTTCGAGCAGGGCGATGGTGTGACGTGCCAAGGCGTCATCATCCAGTTCGGCAGCGGGGAAAAAGCCGCGCCAGATCGGTGCGGCCGCATAGGGGAATAGGGTCAGACCGATCAGCGAAACCACCAGCAGCCGCGGATCGAGGTCAGGGTTGAGGGCCCCGCGTTGCTGGGCCGCCGTGAAGCGCGCTGCAAGCATGTGCGGGAGCATGGGGGCAAGGCGGCTCATCAGCAGATCGCGTAAACCGCCGCCTTCGCACAGTACTTCGCGCACCCACAGGGGAGGGAGCCAGGGGTGCTGCGCGACGATTCCGCGCATGCCCTGGATAAATCCGCGGACAAGTTCGATGGGTTCATCGCCGATCTGCCGCAGGTTTTGTCCCAGGCCCATCAGCAGTGGCAATACCCGCTCTTCAACCACGGTCGCGAGCAGTTTCTCCTTGTTGCCGAAGTAGTAATTGACCAACGCGGGAGTCACGCCGGCGGCACTGGCAATGGCACGCAGGCTGCTGTTGGCGATGCCCTGGTGGGAAAACGCGTGGAGTGCGGCATCCAGCAGGCATTCGCGCTGGACAATCGACTCGCCGGCTGGGCGGCCGGGAGCGCGGGGTGTGCTTGGCGAGAGAGGGGGGGCTGAGGTCGTCATAAATTGAATTTAAATTTAAATTTAATTAAATGACAAAAGCGATTTTGTAACGGCCGTCGGGGTGTGTGGAGGGGAGTAAAGCAAGCCCGGCGAACAACTCAAGTGTCCGCCGGGCTAACGGGCTAGCGAGTGCCGAGGAAATCGCGCTTGCCGATGCTGACACCGTTGTGGCGCAGGATGGCGTAGGCAGTGGTGTAGTGGAAATAGAAGTTCGGCATGACGTGATCGAGCAGGAAGGCCTGACCCTGGAAGTGGGTTTCCTTGTCGCGGCGCTTGAGGGTTACGGTGCGTGCTTCGCTGCCGTCGATCTGCGCAGCGTCGAGGCTGTGCAGGAAGTCCAGGGTCTTGCTGATGCGTGCCTGCAGCTCGGCAAAGCTGGCTTCATCATCGGCATGGCTCGGTGCGTCGACCCCGGCCAGCAGGGCAGCGCCGGCCTTGGCGCCATCACAGGCGATCTGCACCTGGCGGCTTAGTGGAAACATATCGGGAGCCAGGCGCGCGTTGAGAAATACGCTCTGCTCGATCTTCTTCTCTTCGGCGTGGGCAGCGGCGATACCGAGGATAGTCGATAGGTTGTTTAGCTGGCGGGTGAAGACCGGGATGGATGCTTGGTACATGGACAGGGACATGAGAATCTCCAGAAGCGCCGAAGCGGATTGCCCTGGCGCGATTGTTTAGAAGTGCGGTGCACCGCCGCAGGCAGCGGCGGTGACGTGGGCTAACAAGCTTAGAAGCTGTTGATGATCTTGCCGCCGAGCAACGGGCAGTCGATCGTGAGCAATTTTTAGCCGATGGTGATGGGCGGCAGCTGAGTCAGTTCAACGGTCTGCGCTTTGCGCGGGGCGAGGATTTCCGCTTCGCCATCGACCACCAGCTCATCGTTCTGGTTGAACACGCGAGTGGCTACACGCACGCGGAATTTTGGCAGTTTCTCAAGGATTTCAAGACGCACGGTGAGGGTGTCACCGAGCTTCACTGGTGCGGTGAAGCGCATGCTCTGGCCGATGTAGATGGTGCCAGGGCCAGGAAGTTCGCAGGCCACGGCGGCGCTGATCAATGCACCGCTGAACATGCCATGGGCGATACGCTCCTTGAACATGGTGGTGGCGGCATATTCAGCGTCGAGGTGCACCGGGTTGTGGTCGCCGGATACTTCGGCAAACAGCTGGATGTCGCGTTCGCTGACGGTCTTGCTGTAGCTGGCGGTCTGGCCGACTTCGAGGGCGTCGTAGGGCGTGTTGCTGCTCTGGGTCATTGGTGACTCTCTTGGCTCTGTTGGTGGCACTGGCGCGGTTGGCTGAGAGCCTGTTGCAACCAGTCGATGATGTAGGCGGTGACGTCGTCGCGGTTGCTCTCGTTGAGCAGCTCATGACGTGCATCGGGATAGAGCTTGACCTGTACGTGCTGGTTGCCGGCGGCGCTCAGGGCATTAGCCAGGTCTTGCTGACGGTGGCCGTCGCTGACCGGGTCACAGGCCCCGCCGATCACCAGCAGCGGCAGGCTGTTGTCGATCTGCGCAAGATTTTCCAGCGGGGTGATCTGTTGCAGGCCGCCGAGCAGGTCGACCCACAGCTGATTGCTGCAGCGGAAGCCGCATAGCGGGTCATTGATGTATTTGTCGACTTCCAGCGGGTCGCGGCTCAACCAGTCGAAAGCGGTGCGGTTGGGCTTGAAGGCTTTGTTAAATGAGCCGAACGAAACGAACTCCAGCAGCGCACTGCGCCCCTGCGCCCCTTGCCGCCAGCGCTCGAAGCGTGCCAGCAACTGGCCGGCGCGGTACAGCGCCACGGGTTGGTAGTTGGAGCCGGAAAGAATAGCGCCCTGCAGGCTGCAGCTGTGGTGCATCAGGTAGGCCTGGCTGATGTAGCTGCCCATGCTGTGGCCGAGCAGGAATATCGGCGTTTGCGGGTGGGTTTGGCGCATATGATGGTTAAGGTGGGCCAGGTCATTGACCACCAGCTCCCAGCCCTTGTTGTCGGCATAGTGGCCGAGCAGGCCATGTTCGGCAGTTTTACCGTGCCCGCGCTGGTCATGCGCATACACCTCGAAGCCTTGCGCCACCAGTGCTTCGGCCAGGCGTGCATAGCGCCCGCTGTGTTCGGCCATGCCGTGAGCGACCATCAGCAACGCTTTCGGCGGCTGTTCGGCGTACCAGCGGTTGATAAAGAGGGGCGCTGCATCGGTGCTATTGAGCCAGAACGCTTGGTGGAGCATGGCGAATCCCTTAAGCCTGCAGAAGCTGCGCATTGTGCACCCCGCGCGGCGCGGCGCAAAGTCCGTGCGGGTTTAAGGATTATGGCTGCGCAATATCTGCATATATTCGCCGCTGCTGTGTAGATCGCGCAGGCCCTGCTCAAACACTGCGCTCCAATCCGGTTCGCCGGGCTTGGCGGGAACAAAGCCGACCAGCAGCGGGACGCGCTCCAGCACATTGCCCTGCCAGCTGAGCTTGCCGCGCAGTTGCTCATCGTTGGCGATCAAATGGTTACCGACGATACGTTCAAGCAACACCATGTCGAAACGCCGGGCATTGAGCTTGCGCAGGTTACTGATGTCGTCCACGGCGTCTTCGAGGGTCAGCCCAGCGTCGAGAATATGCTGTGGGTAACCGTAGCCGCGCACGATGCCCAGGGTGCGCCCGCGTAATTCCTGCAGCTGGCTGAACTGCAGCGGATAACCGTTGCGGATAAACAGCCCCAGTTCGCTGTAAAACAGTGGGCGGGAGGGCTGCAGCCCTTCCTCGTTAATCTCCTTGGGCCACAGCGCCAGCGCGCCCTGGTAGTTGCCGTTGCCCAGCTCAACGCGCGCTCGCGCCCAGGGTAGAAAGTCGATCTGCAGCGGATAGCCGCGTACAGCAAAGGCGCGGCGGGTCAGGGCGACGATGCTGCCGCCATCCGGCAGGTGTTCAGAGCTGTAGGGCGGGTATTCCAGAGTGGCCATGCGCAGTTGTGGCTGGGCCTGCGCCGATTGCGCGAAGAAAAACAGCAATGTTGCAACGAATAGAACGATAGGCATGGGGAGCCGTCAGCGCAGGGTGCAGATTGGTTATAGGTGGCGCGGCAGGATAGTTCCATAGGGAGCGGCAAGATTCAGTGCGTCAATGACGCTGCTCGGCTATTTGCCTGTTTGGCGTTAGCTGTTAACTTCCAGCCAACTCCGCAGCGCGGATTAGACCATCTCAGGGCAAGAGGATAAAAATAATGCAGCCTGATTTCTGGAGTGACAAACGCCCGGCCGGCGTACCCAATGACATCGACCTGGGGGCTTACAAGTCGGTTATCGAGGTGTTCGAGCGTTCGTGCAAGAAGTTCGCCGACCGGCCCGCCTTCAGCAACCTGGGCGTGACCCTGACTTATGCCGAGCTTGATCGGCTCTCGGCGGCCTTTGCCGCCTACCTGCAAAAGCACACTGACCTGCAACCGGGCGAGCGCATCGCCGTGCAGATGCCCAACGTGCTGCAGTATCCGATTGCCGTATTCGGCGCTATGCGCGCCGGGCTGATTGTGGTCAACACCAACCCGCTGTACACCGCCCGCGAGATGCGCCACCAGTTCAAGGATGCCGGCGTGCGTGCGCTGGTGTACCTGAACATGTTCGGCAAGCTGGTGCAGGACGTGCTGCCGGATACCGAGATCGACTACCTGATCGAAGCCAAGATGGGTGACATGCTGCCTAGCCTGAAAGGCTGGCTGGTCAACACCGTGGTGAAGAAGGTCAAGAAGATGGTTCCTGACTACCACTTGCCGCAGGCGGTGGGCTTCAAGGATGCGCTAAAGCAGGGCCAAGGGCATGCGCTGAAGCCGGTCAAGGTCGGCCAGGAAGACATCGCCGTGCTGCAATACACCGGCGGCACCACCGGTGTGGCCAAGGGCGCGATGCTCACCCACGGCAACCTGGTGGCCAATATGCTGCAAGTCGATGCCTGCCTGTCGCAGCTGGGCAACGATGGCACCCCGCTGATGAAGCAGGGCCAGGAAATCATGATCGCGCCGCTGCCGCTCTACCATATCTATGCCTTCACCGCGAACTGCATGTGCATGATGGTCAACGGCAACCACAACGTGCTGATCACCAACCCGCGCGACATTCCAGGCTTCGTCAAGGAGCTGGGCAAGTGGCAGTTCTCTGCCTTGCTGGGCCTCAACACGCTGTTCGTCGCGCTTATGGATAACCCCGAGTTCCAGAAACTGGATTTCTCCAAGCTCAAGGTCACCAACTCCGGCGGCACCGCCTTGGTCAAAGCCACCGCCGAGCGCTGGCAGGCGATGACCGGCTGTACTGTGGTTGAAGGCTATGGCCTCACCGAAACCTCGCCAGTGGCCAGTACCAACCCTTATGGCGATAAAGCGCGTCTGGGCACGGTGGGCATTCCAGTGCCGGGTACGGCGTTCAAGGTCATTGATGATGACGGCGTTGAGCAAGGCCTGGGCGAGCGCGGCGAGCTGTGCATCAAGGGCCCGCAGGTGATGAAGGGCTACTGGAACCGTGAAGAAGCCACCGCCGAGGTGCTGGACGCCGAGGGCTGGTTCAAGAGCGGTGATGTGGCGGTGATCGACCCGGATGGCTTTGTGCGCATTGTCGACCGCAAAAAGGACATGATCATCGTCTCGGGTTTCAACGTGTACCCCAACGAGATCGAAGATGTGGTCATGGCTCACCCGAAAGTCGCCAGTTGCGCGGCCATCGGCGTGCCGGATGAGAAGTCCGGGGAAGCGGTCAAGCTGTTCGTGGTGGCCCGCGACAGCAGCCTCAACGCCGATGAACTGAAGGCCTACTGCAAGGAGAACTTCACCGGCTACAAGGTGCCCAAGCAGATCGTCTTCCGTGATTCGCTGCCGATGACCCCGGTAGGCAAGATTCTCCGTCGCGAGCTGCGCGATATCGCCTGACGCATACACGGTCGCGTCAATACAGCCGCAGGTTAAGCTGCGGCTGTATGAAACCTCCGCCAATCCCCGCGCAACCCCTGTAACTCGCTGCTTTCAGCGTCATCAATAAAAATGACTTAAATTGCCTTGTTGGTCATTTTTGTGACTGCTGCGGCGCTTATTGGTGCTAGTCGCTGTTTGGCAAAGCTGCTACTCTCGGGCGGCTTTTTTGTGATCCACCATCCATGGCGACCCTGCTTTCCAGGCTGTTGCTGTGTGACGTCAAAAATTGCTCCCGGTAATTTTTTTGCCGTTCAAATCGCAGAAAACACGCAAATCTACAATAAACAACCGTCTACGCGCGGTGAAGATCAAGCTGTTGCTGAGGAGTGGGCTTCCATGACCGAAAACTTTTGGAAGGATAAGTATCCCGTTGGGATTGCTGCCGAAATCAATCCTGACCAGTACCCGAACATCCAGGCGGTACTGAAAGAGTCCTGCCAACGCTTCGCCGACAAGCCCGCTTTCAGCAATATGGGTAAAACCATTACCTATGGTGAGCTGTACGAGTTGTCCGGCACTTTTGCCGCTTACTTGCAGCAGAACACCGACTTGCAGCCTGGCGACCGAATCGCCGTGCAACTGCCCAACGTGCTGCAGTATCCGGTTGTTGTCTTCGGTGCCCTGCGCGCCGGTCTGGTGGTGGTCAACACCAACCCGCTCTACACCGCGCGGGAAATGGAACACCAATTCAACGATTCCGGCGCCAAGGCCCTGGTCAGTCTGGCCAACATGGCCCACCTGGCTGAACAGGTCCTGCCGAAAACCGGGATCAAGACGGTCATCATCACTGAAGTCGGCGACATGCTTTCGCCGCTCAAGCGCCTGCTGGTCAACAGCGTGGTCAAGCACGTGAAGAAGATGGTCCCGGCCTACAACCTGCCGCAAGCCGTCAAATTCACTGCTGCCATGGCCAAAGGCCGTGGTCAGAGCGTGAAAGAAGCAGCTCCGGCCAATGGTGAAATTGCCGTGCTGCAATACACCGGCGGCACCACCGGCGTGGCCAAGGGCGCGATGCTCACCCACCGCAACCTGATCGCCAACATGCTGCAGGTCAAGGCACTGATGGGCTCAGAAATGAGCGAAGGCAGCGAAGTGCTGATCGCGCCATTGCCGCTGTACCACATCTATGCGTTCACCTTCCATTGCATGGCGATGATGCTGATTGGTGGGCACAACGTGCTGATCACCAACCCGCGTGATCTGCCGGCGATGACCAAGGACCTGGCCAAGTACAAATTCACCGGCTTTGTCGGCCTCAATACCCTGTTCGTTGCCCTGTGCAACAACGAGGACTTCCGCAAGCTGGACTTCTCTACCCTGAAAGCCACCTTCTCCGGCGGTATGGCGCTGCAACTGGCGACTGCCGAGCGTTGGAAGCAGGTGACCGGTTGCTCGATCTGCGAAGGCTTCGGCATGACCGAAACCAGCCCGGTGGCTTCGGTCAACCCGTTCAGCAATATCCAAATCGGCACCATCGGTATTCCGGTACCGTCGACCGTGTGTAAGGTGATCGACGACGAAGGTGTCGAGCAGCCGCTGGGTTCGATTGGTGAGCTGTGCGTCAAAGGCCCGCAGGTGATGAAGGGCTACTGGCAGCGCCAGGAAGCCACCGACGAAATCCTCGACGCCGAAGGCTGGTTGAAGACTGGCGATATCGCGGTGATTCAGGAAGACGGTTACATGCGTATCGTCGACCGTAAGAAGGACATGATTCTGGTGTCCGGCTTTAACGTCTACCCGAACGAGCTGGAAGACGTGCTCGCCACTCTGCCAGGTGTGCTGCAGTGCGCAGCCATCGGTGTGCCGGATGAGAAGTCGGGCGAAGCGATCAAGATCTTTGTGGTGGTCAAACCGGGTGAAACCCTGACCAAAGAGCAGGTGATGGAGCACATGCGCGCCAACGTCACGGGTTACAAAGTGCCGAAAGCGGTGGAGTTCCGCGACATCCTGCCGACCACCAACGTGGGCAAGATCCTGCGCCGCGAACTGCGTGATGAAGAACTGAAGAAGATGGGCAAGAAGTAAAATCGCGCTAAACAAAACCCCGCCTAGGCGGGGTTTTTTGTGTCTGCGACTAAACCGATCGAACAGCGGTGAGCTTTAGTTTCAGTGGTCGGTCAAGCTGTGCGCCAGGTGATTTCCTCTACGCCATCAGCGCTGATGCGCATCCAGCGGTCGGCTTGCTCGTCGCTTTCTTCTTCCTGCCAGCCGCCCGGCGCGCAGCGGACTTCAACATTCAGTGCGGCGTAGGCCGCTTGAGCGCAGGCCAGGTCGTCAGCCCAGGGCGTGGTATCACTTTCCAGATACAGGCTGTTCCATTTGCCAACCGCTTTGGGCAGCCAGGTGACGGGTACGTCGCCGGCCGTACATTTATAGGTCTGGCCTTTCTGCTGCCAAGGCGTGCAGCTGCCCAGTGCGCTGTTCAGCCACTCGCCGATGGCGGTGTGGTCGGCGTCTTTCAGGTAAATCTCGATATCCGGTTGGCGCATGGTCATAGTCTCTCGATCCAGTCGTAGCGGATGGCGACAGTTACGTCGCAAGGTTCGGCGATTACCGCCGCGCGGCGCTCGGCGCTGGCGCGCCAGCCGTGTGGGGTCATGGCTAGAAGGTCGGCGCGGGCCTCGCTGCTGTCCAGGTGCAGATTAAAGGTCAGGGTTTCGCTGTGGGCCAGGCGCATGCCCTCAGGGATCAGCTCCAGGTGTTTCTGATCATCGTAGTCACGCACTTCGTCGTACAGCTTCTGCCGCAACTCCATCAGGTGTTCGCGGGTCGGGCCCATGCGCAGCAGGCCACCACCGGTGGCGAGCAGGCGCTTGGCTTCTTGCCAGTCGAGCGGGCTGAAGACGCTGGCGAGTAATTGGCAGCTGGCGTCTGCCAGCGGCACACGGGCCATGCTCGACACCAGCCAGGTCAGCTGGGGCGCACGTTTGCAGGCGCGCTTGACCGCCTCGCGGGAGATGTCCAGGGCATAGCCATCGGCCTGTGGCAGGGCGTCGGCGATCTGTGT
This sequence comes from Pseudomonas sp. 9AZ, assembly GCF_902506525.1. Classification (NCBI taxonomy): domain Bacteria; kingdom Pseudomonadati; phylum Pseudomonadota; class Gammaproteobacteria; order Pseudomonadales; family Pseudomonadaceae; genus Pseudomonas; species Pseudomonas sp. 9AZ. The sequence goes on along the minus strand of NZ_LR733840.1, from coordinate 548,009 downwards.
GGTGTAGTAACCCTCGCCACAGCCAATATCCAGCCAGCGTTCCGGGTTATAACCGGCAGCCAGTTCGGCCAGGCGCTGCGCCAGAGGGGCGTAATGCCCACCGTCGAGAAAGCGCCGTCGCGCCTCGACCATGGCGGCGTTATCGCCGGGGTCGCGGCTGTTCTTGTGCTGCACAGGCAGCAGGTTCAGGTAACCCTGGCGTGCGCGGTCGAAACGGTGGTTGGCCGGGCAGGCCACACCATTGTCGAGCGTCTGCAGCGGCGCCTGGCAGATCGGGCAGATCAGCATGCGAAAAATCCATTAACAGGCCGTCGCGAGCGCCCCGAGAGCAAGGCGGACGGAGCGCAGCGACGAGACATATCAAATAGATAGGCGAGGAGCGAGTACCGCCCAACGCAGCTATCGGGGTGCGTAGCAGGCTTGTTCATGGATTTTCATGCGAGCAGATTGACCAGGGTCTGGTAGTAAATTTCGGTCAGCACATCCAGATCACTGGCCAGCACGCGTTCGTCGACCTGGTGGATGGTGGCGTTGACCGGACCAAGTTCGACCACTTGGGTGCCAAGGGTGGCAATAAAGCGCCCGTCCGATGTGCCGCCGCTGGTAGACGGTTTGGTATCGCGGCCAGTGATGGCCTTGATGCTGGCCGCAACGGCGTCGAGCAAGGCACCTGGCTCGGTGAGAAAAGGCAGGCCGGAGAGTGCCCAGTCAAGTTCAAAATCCAAGCCGTGTTTGTCGAGGATGGCCTGAGTACGCTGCTGCAGGCCTTCTACCGTCGATTCAGTCGAGAAACGAAAGTTGAAGATGGCCTTCAACTCACCCGGAATCACGTTGGTCGCGCCGGTGCCTGCGTTGAGGTTGGAAATCTGGAAGCTGGTCGGCGGGAAGAACGCGTTGCCGTCGTCCCAATGCTCGGCGGCCAGTTCGGCCAGGGCTGGCGCGGCCAGATGAATCGGGTTGCGCGCCAGGTGCGGATAGGCCACGTGACCTTGCTTGCCGCGTACGGTGAGGGTGCAGCCGAGCGAGCCGCGGCGGCCGTTTTTCACTACGTCACCGACCAGGGTAGTGCTCGAGGGTTCGCCGACGATGCACCAGTCCAGGCGCTCGTTACGTTCGCGCAGGCGTTCAACCACCGCCTTGGTGCCATGGTGCGCCGGGCCTTCTTCATCACTGGTGATCAGAAAAGCGATACGGCCTTTATGGTCCGGGTATTCCGCAACAAAGCGTTCAACGGCGATGATCATCGACGCCAGGCTGCCTTTCATGTCCGCCGCGCCACGGCCACATAGCATGCCGTCTTCATCAATCAGTGCATCGAATGGCTGGTGCTGCCACTTCTGCACCGGGCCGGTGGGCACCACATCGGTGTGTCCGGCAAAGCACAGCACAGGACCCTCTTGGCTGCCGTGGCTGGCCCAGAAGTTGTCCACATCTTCGATACGCATCGGCTCGATGGTGAAACCGCAGGCGGCAAGGCGGCGCGTCATCTGCTCCTGGCAGCCTTCATCAAGCGGCGTGACGGAAGGACGACGAATCAGCTCACAGGCAAGCTCCAGCGTCGGGGAGAGGGGCGTGGCGTTGGCGGTCATTGCGGCTCCAAGGCGGCATCAAGCGGAAAGGCCGCCATCTTAAAGCAAAACGGCGGCCATTGGCCGCCGTCTAGCATTCAGGCACACCTGTGATCAGCTGGCCGCGGCGGTTTCCTGCGCGCTTGTCTGAGGCGCCGGCAGTGACGACAGCAAAGCCATGATCAGCGCCGCCAGGTAGGGCAGCGACTGCACCAGCAGCATGGCTACCCAGAACTTCACATCGGCGCTGGGCAAGCCCTGGACGATGCTGATGCCGATGGCCGAACCCCACAGCAGCAGCATGATAAACACTTCTTCGCGGGCCTCGGCCAAGGCCACCAGGATGCCGTGGTTGCTGGCCATCTTCGGTGTGCGGAAGAACGGAATAGTCTTGGTGAAGGTGCCGTAGAGCACCGCCTTGGCGATCGTGTGCGACAACGCCAGGCCTGCCAGCGCAGCCTGGAAGGAGCGCACCAAGTCAACTCCCATGGCCTTGCGGTAGAGGAACAGGATCTTGCCCAGCTTGAAGAGGAACAGCGCCAACGGCGGGATGGCGAAGATCATCAGCGGCGGGTCAACCCGCTGCGGCACGATGATCATCGCTGCCGACCAGAGCAGCGCACCGACGGTGAAGAAGATATTCAGGCCATCGGCGATCCACGGCAGCCAACCGGCGACGAAGTGGTAGCGCTGTCCGCTCTTGAGTTCGGAGTCCTTGCCGAGGAACAGGCTGCGTGCATGCCCCTTCATAATTTGAATGGCGCCGTAAGCCCAACGGAAGCGCTGCTTCTTGTAGTCGATAAAGGTGTCCGGCATCAGTCCCTTGCCGAAGCTTTCGTGGGCGTAGGCGGCGCTGTAGCCTTTCTCGAATACGCGCAGGCCCAGTTCGGCGTCTTCGCAGATGGTCCAGTCGGCCCACTTCAGCTCGTCCATCACGGTACGGCGGATCATGGTCATGGTGCCGTGCTGGATGATCGCGTCGCGATCATTACGCGTCACCATGCCGATATGGAAGAAGCCTTTGTATTCGGCATAGCAGAGCTTCTTGAAGACGTTCTCGTTGCCGTCACGGTAATCCTGCGGTGATTGCACCACGGCAATCTTAGGGTCGCTGAAGTGCGGCACCATGTACTTGAGCCAGTTCTTGTCGACGCAGTAATCAGCGTCGATCACCGCCACCACTTCGGCGTCCGGACAGGTGTGCGGCAGGATGTAGTTCAGTGCACCGCCTTTGAAACCGGCAATTGGTGCGACGTGGAAGAAGCGGAAGCGTGGGCCCAGGACTTTGCAATACGCCTCAACCGGCTCCCACACGGCCGGGTCCTTGGTGTTGTTGTCGATGATGATGACTTCGTAATCCGGGTAATCCAGTGCGGCCAGGGCGTCGAGGGTCTGTTTGACCATCTCCGGCGGCTCGTTGTAGCAGGGTACGTGCACCGATACCTTGGGGCGGTAGGCACTGTCGGCCAAGACCGGCTGGAACGGCCTGCGCCGCGCGCGGGTCCAGGCGGTTTCAGCCAGTTCGTGGGCTTCTGTCAGTAGGACGATAAACACGCCGAAGGCGCCAATGCCCAACAGCAGGCCAACCAAGGTGCTGAACCAAGTGCTGTACTGCTGGCTGTAGTCGTAGCCGATCCATACCAGGGCGGAGCCGCCGGCGAACGCGACAATGGTCAGGAAGGTGCGCCCGCGCTGACGCAGGGCACTGCCGTCGATAAGCATCAGCGCCAGGCTGAGCAGGGCTAGCACCACCGAACCGATGGCTAGCAAGCGCCACTGGGGAATCGCCACCACGGGGCCTTCGAAAGCGAATTTGGCCTGACGTTCGAGGTTGTAAACGCCCCAATACGCACCCACCGAGCCTTCATCGCTGGCTTTCCACGGCTGGTCGAAGGCTTCGATAACGAAGTAGTTGTAGCCTTTGGCATTGAGCGCATTGACCAGCGTACGCAGGTAAATCGCCTGGTCCGCTTGAGAGGCATCGGCGCCGCCGCGCATGCGGCCGTTGCTTGGCCAGCCAACTTCGGAAAGCAGCAGGGGTTTTTTCGGGAAGAGCTTTTTCAGGTCCTTGGCGCGCTCCAGCACGAACTCGGTGGAGTCCTCCATCGGCACGAATTCCCAGTAGGGCAGAACGTGGGCGGCGATCAGATCGACGTGCTGAGCCAGCTCTGGATGGTCCTGCCAGATGTGCCACTGCTCCGAGGTGGTCACCGGCACCTTGACTGCCGCGCGCACGCGGTCGATGTAGGCAATCAGATTTTCCGGGGTCACTTCGCTGCGGAACAGCGCTTCGTTACCGACTACCACGCGCACTACGCTGCGTGAGTTATTGGCTATTTCGATAGCTTTGGCGATTTCTCGCTCGTTGCGCTCCAGATCCGGGCTGATCCAGATACCTAGGGTCACGCGCAGGCCGAATTCTTCGGCGAGCAGGGGGATGTTGCCCAGTGGGCCGTCTACCGAGTAGGTGCGGATGTTGTCGGTGTGCGTGCTCAGCAGCTCCAGGTCAGCGCGCATCTGCTCATCGCTGGGGTAGGTGTCCTGCTGCGGGTTTTGCCCGGCGCGGAAAGGCGAGAAAGAAAATCCGGAAATCTGTTCTGGCCAATCCGGTGCGGTTACCGGGCGGTTATACAGCGCCCAGATACCGGTAAACACGGCGGCAATTGCCAGGAACATGACCAGGTTCAGTCCAAACTTACGCGAAGGCATAGTGTGCAGGTCCAGCGAAGGGGCAATAAAAAGCGACGAGCGTCGGGTGCCGCATGCTACGCCGCCGCCATTGGGCTGTATAGCCGGCAGGCGGGCATATTGATGGGACGATTGTCGGTCGTGAAGGTTCCGATAGTGGCAATGTGCTATGGCTGTTCATCGGATAGACAGGGCTAGGCCAAGACAGGGCTTGGGTGCGGCTCGTCGGCTACCTATAATGCGCGCCGCTTGTGGCTTGTGAGAGTGAAGAATGCCTGTGGATGAACAACGCTTTGCCGGGATCGCCCGTCTGTATGGTCGCCTGGGAGCCGAGCGGCTCGCGGCTGCGCATGTGGCGGTGGTCGGGATTGGCGGAGTGGGCTCCTGGGCAGCAGAGGCTTTGGCGCGCTCCGGAGTGGGCGAGATTTCCTTGTTTGATCTGGATGATGTCTGCGTCAGCAACAGCAACCGTCAGCTGCATGCGCTCGACAGCACGGTTGGTCAGTCCAAGGTCGAGGTAATGGCGGCGCGTATCCGCGCGATCAATCCGGCCTGTGTGGTACATGCGGTGGCGGATTTCGTGACCCGTGAGACCATGGCCGAATACATCACTGAGCACTTGGATGCAGTGATCGATTGCATCGACAGCGTCAATGCCAAGGCTGCACTGATTTCCTGGTGCAAGCGACGCAAGATCCAGGTGATTACTACTGGCGGCGCCGGCGGGCAGATCGACCCGACGCAGATCCAGGTCGGCGACCTGAACAAAACCTGGAATGATCCGCTTGCGTCCAAGGTGCGCTCCACCCTGCGCCGCGATTACGGCTTCTCACGCACGCCTGGGCGCAATTACAGCGTGCCCTGCGTGTATTCCAGCGAGCAGCTGCGCTATCCCAAACCCGACGGTACGGTGTGTCAGTACAAGGGTTTTGTGGGGGAGGGGGTCAAGCTCGACTGCGCTGGCGGTTTTGGCGCAGTGATGATGGTGACCGCGACTTTTGGCATGGTCGCCGCTGCGCGCATCGTCGATAAATTGGTTGCTGGTACTCGGCGGCCGGCAGAGCGGCGGCCCGCACATGATGATGTTGGCTAATATTTAAAGAATGACCGGTTGCGGTCGATGTTCAGCAGGGATGTGCTGGTAGTTCTCTTTTGAGGTGTGCTGTGTTGTCCCTGCTGCGTCATGTATTACGTCATGTCCCGCGATATGCGCTGCTGTTTGCTGCGCTCTCTGCTTGCCTGAGCGTCCATGCCCACTCGGTTGTGCGAGTTGGTACCGGTGACTGGGTGCCCTATGTTGATCAGCAGCGCAAAGATGGCGGCGCCTTGTCGCGGTTGGTGCGGGACATTTTCAAGGCGGCCGGTTATCAGGTTGAGTTCGTTTATTACCCCTGGGACCGCAACCTGCTGATGCTCGAGCAGGGCGGCCTGGATGCGGTGATGCCGTATATCTGCAGTAAGAGTCGCCAGCGTTTCACTGCATGCAGTGATGCCGTTGTGGCGGGGGACGTGGTGTTATTCCAGCGCAGCGACCAGCAACTTGCTTGGACCCGTTTCGGCGATCTTAAGACGTTTCGCATCGCTACGACGCTGGGCTACTCCTATGGTACGGAGTTTGATGCGGCACTAGATGCTGGGCAGTTGCAGGTGCAGCAACATGGCAAAGAAGACACTGGCTTCCGTTTACTGAGCCTGGGGCGGGTTGACTTCCACCCTCAGGATCGAGCGGTCGGTTATGCCATGTTGCGTCGCCTGTTTTCCGAACAGGAGCGAGCGTTGATTACCCATAATCCGCGTATTTTGCATGCTGAACCGCTGCACCTGCTGTTTCGCAAAGGTGATGCCAAGGCCGATCAGTTGCGTGAGATATTTAATACCGGCCTGCGTCGCCTGGCGCAGAGCGGTGAGCTGCAACGTTTGCAACAGGCCCTGTATTCTGGCAATGCCGATCAGTGGCGCGCCGCGCCCTGATCATTGGCATCTAGCAAGTGCTGCATCCGTGTCAGCACGGCCTGCAGGCCATTGCTGCGTGAGGGTGATAGGTGACGGGCCAGGCCAAGCTGGGTAAACCAGTCCTGCAGATCCAGCTGCGCCAGTTCGGATGCCGGCAGGCCGTTGACTCTGGCCAGCAGCAGCGCGAGCAAACCCCGCAACAGTCGTGCATCACTGCTGGCGCGAAACTGCCAGTTAGCGCCGTCCTGCTCAGCCAACAGCCACACCTGACTTTCACAGCCTTGCACCCGGTTGGCTTCAATGCGTTCGGCATCACTCAGCGGGACGAGCTGGTCGCCCCATTGCATCAGAAGGCGGGCGCGCTGTTCCCAGCTGGGGCTGGCGCCAAAGGCTTGCAGTGCAGTCTGCGCAGTGACAGGAAGGCTCATTGCAACAGCTCCAAGGCTTGATCCAGTGCGCTGAAAAAACGCTGTAAATCGCCGCCATCGTTATACAACCCCAGCGACACACGAATCGCCCCGTTCAGGCCGAGGCCCTGTAACAGCGGCATGGCGCAGTGATGGCCGGCGCGCACGGCGATGCCTTGTTCGGTCAGCAGGTGAGCCAAGTCGGCATGGTGCACGGCATCGACCACAAAGCTGACCAGCGCGACAGTCGGTGTACCGAGCAGGCGAAGGCCCTGGCGCTGCTGCAGCCCAGTGATCAGCTGGCTATGCAGGGCTGCTTCGTGGGCGCTTACGGCGCTGGCATTGAGGCTGTTCAGATAATCCAGGCTGGCGCCGAGGGCGATCACCGAGGCAATCGGCGGTGTGCCAGCCTCAAAACCCAATGGTGCTGGGCGAAAGCTGGCGCTGCTGTAGTCGGTGTGCAACAACATCTCGCCACCAAGCTGCCAGTGCGCCAGCTGCTCAAGGGCGTGCGTGCGGCCATAAAGCAGGCCCACGCCGTCCGGGCCATAGAGTTTGTGGCTAGAGCAGATATAGAAGTCGCAGCCCAGGGCTTGCAAGTCTTGGCGACCGTGCACCACGCCTTGTGTGCCATCGACCACAGTCAGTGCGCCTTGCTCCTGTGCCAAGGCCAGCAGCTGCTCAAGTGGCTGCCAGCAGCCGAGCACGTTGGACAGCTGGCTGACCGCCAACAGGCTGGTGCGTGGGCCGATCAGCTGCGCCGCTTGGGCTAGGTCGATCAACCCATGCTGATCCAGCGGCAGCACCACCAGCTTGAGCTGGCGGCGCAGCGCGAGTTGCTGCCAGGGCAGCAGGTTGGCGTGATGTTCCAGGGCGCTGATGACGATCTCGTCACCGGGCTGCAGGCGCTGCTCCAGGCCGTAGGCCAGCAGATTGAAGGCTTCGGTGGCGCTGCGGGTGAAGATGATCTGCTGCGCGCTGGGCGCATTTAGCCAGCGTGCAACCTTCTCCCGCGTGGCTTCGAAGGCGCGGGTGGCACGCTCGCCCGGCAGGTGCTGGGCGCGATGCACATTGGCTGCGCCACCGGCGTAATAGCCGAGCAGGGCATCGAGCATGGCCTGGGGTTTTTGCGCGGTGGCTGCGCTGTCCAGATAGGTCTGGCCTTCGGCCGCAAGGGCCTGAATGCCAGGGAAGTCAGCACGCCAGGGGGAGATCAGTGACATGGGCTAGGGCACCGCAGGAACTGTCTGTTGAGTATAAATAGACAGGCCGGGCATGGGCCCGGCCTGTGGTAACTGCGTGGCGCTTAGTTGTGCGCGTGCAGGGCTTCGTTCAGCTCGATAGCCGACTTGTGGGTTTTGCACTCCACGGCGCCGGTTTGCGAGTTGCGGCGGAACAGCAGGTCCGGCTGGCCAGCCAGGTCACGGGCCTTGAGCACCTTGACCAGCTTGTTGTCAGCATCGAGCAGAGCCACCTTGGTTCCGGCGGTGATGTATAGGCCGGATTCCACAGTGTTGCGGTCGCCCAACGGAATGCCGATGCCGGCGTTAGCGCCGATCAGGCAGCCTTCGCCCACGGAAATGACGATATTGCCGCCACCGGACAGGGTGCCCATGGTTGAGCAGCCGCCGCCCAGATCCGAACCCTTGCCGACGAATACGCCCGCCGATACGCGACCTTCGATCATGCCTGGACCCGCGGTACCGGCGTTGAAGTTGACGAAGCCTTCGTGCATCACGGTGGTGCCTTCGCCCACATAGGCGCCCAGGCGGATACGCGCGCTGTCAGCGATACGCACGCCAGCCGGCACCACGTAGTCGGTCATTTTCGGGAACTTGTCCACCGAGAAGACTTCCAGCAGATCGCCCTTCAGGCGCGCTTCCAGTTGACGCTCAGCCAGTTCACCGAGGTCGACGGCACCCTGGCTGGTCCAGGCCACGTTTGGCAGCAGCGGGAAGATTCCGGTGAGGTTCAGGCCGTGCGGCTTAACCAGGCGGTGCGACAGCAGGTGCAGCTTGAGGTAGGCCTCAGGCGTGCTGGTCAGCGCGGCGTCTTCGGCGAGCAGGGTGACCACCAACGGCTTCTGGCTTTCGGCCAGGCGGGTGAGCAGGGCGGACTGCTGGCTGTCGACATTTTTCAGTGCTTCGGCCAGATCGCCTGCCTGGCTGTTGGTCAGGCTGAGAGCCTGGCTGCCGCCTTGGTACGCGATTTTTTCCAGCACTTTGGCGACCAGTTCGCAGCTCGGGTTGAGCAGTGGCTGGGCGTAGAAGACTTCCAGCCAGGTGCCCTGACGGTTCTGGGTGCCAACGCCGAAAGCCAGGCTGAAGAGGGTTGTGCTCATGTTGTTTTCCTTACCGCAAATTCGTGTGGGCCGGCTGGTTCAAACCAGTTCGGCGGCATAACGGTCAGCCTTGAAGCCAACCAGGATCTTGTTGCCGAGATCCAGCACCGGGCGTTTGATCATCGACGGTTGGGCGAGCATCAGTTCGATCGCCTTGTGCTGATCGAGGTCGCTTTTCTGCGCCTCGTCCAGCTTGCGGAAAGTGGTGCCTGCACGGTTCAGGATGGTTTCCCAACCATGCTCATTGCACCACTTTTCCAGGTTGCCACGGTCTATGCCGCAGGCTTTGTAATCATGAAAGGCGTAGCTTACCCCGTGCTCATCGAGCCACGTGCGGGCTTTTTTCATGGTGTCGCAGGCTTTTATGCCAAACAGGGTCTTGCTCATCAGAGGCTCTTCACAAAATCACGGATACGTTCGGCTGCTGCCGCGCACTCGGCCAGCGGTGCGACCAGGGCCATACGCACACGGCCGGCACCCGGGTTGTTGCCGTCCACTGCGCGCGACAGGTACGAACCAGGCACCACGGTGACATGCTCGCGGGCAAACAGCTCGCGGGTAAATGTTTCATCGTCTATCGGCGTTTTCGCCCACAGGTAGAAACCGCCATCCGGCCGTTGCACATCCAGCACATCGCCAAGAATCGCCAGCACCGCGTCGAACTTCTCGCGGTACAGGTCGCGGTTGGCTTTGACGTGGGCTTCGTCGCTCCAGGCGGCGACGCTAGCTAGCTGGGTTTGCACCGGCATGGCGCAGCCGTGGTAGGTACGGTACAGCAGGAAAGATTTCAGAATGTCGGCGTCGCCGGCGACGAAGCCCGAACGCAGGCCTGGCAGGTTGGAGCGTTTGGACAGGCTGTGGAACACCACGCAGCGTTTGAAATCATGGCGGCCCAGTTCGGCGCAGGCCGTCAGCAGGCCGGCCGGTGGGGTGCCTTCATCGAAATACAACTCGCTGTAGCACTCATCCGCAGCGATCACGAAGTCGAATTTATCAGCTAGGGCGATCAGCTTTTTCAGCGTCGGCAGCGGAATCAGCGCGCCGGTCGGGTTGCCGGGTGAGCAGAGAAAGAGGATCTGGCAACGCTGCCAGACCTCGTCGCTGACGGCGTCGAAATCCGGGTTGAAACCATGTTCTTCCAGGCATGGTAGATAGTGCGGCTGCGCGCCTGCAAGAAAAGCCGCGCCTTCATAGATCTGATAGAAGGGGTTGGGGCTGACTACCAGGCCATCGACATCGCGCTTGACCACCGCCTGGGTAAAAGCAAACAGCGCCTCACGGGTGCCGTTGACCGGCAGCACGTGGCGCGCCGGATCGAGCACGCCGGCCGGCAGGCCAAAGCGGCGGTTACACCAGTTGGCGATGGCTTCACGCAGCGCCGGGATGCCCAGGGTGGTCGGGTAGACCGCAAGCTGGTCGAGGTTAGCGCGCAACGCCTCGGCGACAAACTCCGGCGAGCGGTGTTTCGGCTCACCGATCGACAGGGCAATCGGGCTCTTGCCGGCGGGAGCCTGTAGGGCGCCCAGCAGTGCGCGGAGCTTTTCGAACGGGTAGGGCTGCAGCTGGTTTAACGCGTCGTTCATTGTTGCTTCCTGAGGTCTGCCAGCGCCCGCATCCAAGATGGCGGGCGGCTCAAGGGTAATAAGGGGCTTTAAATAACGATTCGGCTTGGTTCGGCCTGCGTGCCTGAGGCATCGGACAGTTGCGCAACCATGGTTTCCTGCAGGCGTATGCACAGCTCGGGGTCGGACAGCGGCTGGTTGTGCGCATCGGTGACGAAGAACACGTCTTCCACCCGCTCGCCCAGGGTAGCGATCTTGGCATTCTGTAGCGACAGGTCGAAGTCGAGGAAGATTCGCCCGATCCGTGCCAGCAGGCCCGGTCGATCCGGTGCGGTGACTTCGAGGATGGTCACTGGTCGGTGCGCATCGTTATGAATGGTCACTTGCGGCGCAAAAGCAAAGTGCTTGAGCTGGCGCGGTACCCGGCGTTGGATAATGGCCGGGTAGTCGTCTGGGTTCTTCAATGCGTCGACCAAGCCCTGGCGAATCTCTTTGATCCGCACTGGGTTCTCGCCAATCGAGCCGCCTTCGCCTTCGAGCACGATGTAGGTGTCGAGGGTGAACTGGCTGGTGGAGGTGAGAATCCGCGCGTCATGGATATTCAGGTTGAGCTGGGCCATGGCCGCCACGGTCACGGCAAAGAAATCGTGCTGATCCTGGGCGTAGATGAATATCTGCGTGCCACCTTCAAACTCGCGCTGGGTGGTTTCCTTGATCAATACCAACGGCTCGCTGTTGTTGCCGTGTTGCAGGATCGCTTCGCTGTGCCAGGCCACGTCCGATGCCGTATGGCGCAGGAAGTAATCGTCACCCAGTTGCGACCAGAGCTGCTCGGCGTCGTCCGGGTCGGTGCCGCCGCGTACCAGAATGTCCAGCGCCGCGATTTGCGTCAGGCGTATCTGCTCTTCGCGGTCCAGTGGGTTTTCCAGGCCGCGGCGCAGCGCACGCTTGGTCTCGGTATACAGCTGGCGCAGCAGGCTGGCGCGCCAGGAATTCCACAGGCTGGGGTTGGTGGCGTTGATGTCGGCCACGGTCAGCACATAGAGGTAATCCAGGCGGGTTTGGTCGCCGACCAGGCGGGCGAAATCGAAGATTACCTGTGGGTCGGATAAATCCTTGCGCTGCGCCGTGGTGGACATCACCAGGTGGTGTTGCACCAGCCAAACGATCAGCTTGGAGTCCCAGTTTGGCAGCTGGTGGCGTACGCAGAAGGCTTCGGCATCCACTGCGCCGAGCTCCGAATGGTCGCCGCCACGGCCTTTGCCGATGTCGTGGTAAAGCCCAGCCATATAGATCAGCTCGGGCTTGGGCAGCTTGTCGATCAGTTTGCTGGCCAGGGGGAATTTTTCCGCCAGCTCGGTCCACTTGAATTTACGCAGGTGCTTGATCAGGTTCAGGGTATGCGCATCGACCGTATAGATGTGGAACAGGTCGTGCTGCATCTGCCCGACAATATGACCGAACTCCGGCAGGTACAGGCCGAGGATGCCGTAACGGTTCATTCGGCGCAGGTTGCGGTGAATGCCTTGCGGGCTTTTGAACAGTTCAACGAACAGACTGGTGTTGCGGATGTCACGGCGGAAATCATCGTCGATCAGGTGACGGTGCTCGCGCAGCAGGCGGATGCTGTTGGCGCACACGCCTTTGATGTCGGGGTGCTGCGCCATCAGCACGAAGATTTCCATGATGGCAAACGGTGTACGCTTGAAGACGTTGGGGTGCGCGACTTCGATATAACCATCCCGCAGCAGGAAACGACTGTTAAGCGGCGTGGCCTGGCCAATTTCGCCGGCGTTGAGGATTTGCTCTTCGAAGTGCTGGACGATCAGATCGCTCAATTCGGCGATCGCCATCACCACGCGGTAGTACTTCTGCATAAAGCGCTCAATGGCGCGCTTGCTGTCGCTGTCTTCGTAACCCAGTAGGGCCGCTACCTTGCTCTGGTGGTCAAACAGCAGGCGGTCTTCGGCGCGGCCGGCGAGCATGTGCAGTGCGTAGCGCACCTTCCAGAGGAATTCCTGACTGGAGGCAAGCAGGGCGTATTCGCTTTCCAGCAAAAAGCCCTGTCCGACCATGGCGTGCAGGTTCAGTGTCCCGAAATGCCGGCGCGCGACCCAAAGAATGGTCTGGATATCGCGTAATCCGCCGGGTGAGCCTTTGACGTTGGGCTCCAGGTTGTATTCGGTGTCGTTGTATTTGCCGTGACGGGCGCGCTGCTCTTTGTGCTTGGCCAGGAAGAACTGCTTGCTCGGCCACATCTGCTCGGTGCTGGTAACCGCCTGCATACGCTGACGCAGGCGCTCAGGGCCGGCGATGGTGCGGCTTTCCATCAGGTTGGTAATCACCGTGAGGTCGGCGCGTGCCTCTTCAGCGCACTCATCCACGCTGCGCACGCTTTGTCCGACTTCCAGGCCGATATCCCAGAGCAGGGTAAGGAAGCGTTCGATGGGCTCGCGGAAGGTCTCGTGGTCGGCGTTATCGAGCAGGATCAGCAGGTCGATATCGGAGAAGGGGTGCAGTTCGCCGCGACCGTAGCCGCCGACGGCGAGCAGGGCGATATCGGCGTCTTCACTCCATGACAGGCGATCCCAGGCCTCGCGCAGGATCTGGTCGACAAACCAGGCGCGGTCCTCAACCAGGCGGCGCACATCGCGACCACTGGTGAAACGCCCGTCGAGCACTTCGCGGGCGTGGCGAATGGCCTTTTTGAACGCCGCAATAGGGCTGGCCTTGAGGGCCAGTTCCGCCTGGAACTGGCCGCGGTCGAACAGCTCGGGATCTACCTGCGGCATTGCGGCCTTCCTTCTATCTATAAAGCAGACTCAGCGAGCGGCTCAGGCCGATGTACGGGCGATGGTGTCATCACTGCGCAGGGTGAAGATCTCGTAGCCATCAGCGGTCACCAGAATGGTGTGCTCCCACTGGGCGGAGAGCTTGCGGTCCTTGGTGATCGCGGTCCAGCCGTCACCCAGGGTGCGGGTTTCCGGGCGGCCCTGGTTGATCATCGGCTCGATGGTGAAGGTCATGCCTTCCTTCAGTTCCATACCAGTGCCGGCGCGGCCGTAGTGCAGCACTTGCGGCTCTTCATGGAACACCGCACCAATGCCGTGACCGCAGTATTCGCGCACCACCGAGAAACCGTTCTTCTCCGCATGCTTCTGGATCACTTCGCCGATATCGCCCAGGCGCGTACCGGGTTTGACCAGCTCAATCCCTTTATACATGCATTCCTGGGTGATCTTGGCCAGGCGCTCAGCCCACTCTGGCACTTTGCCGACCATAAACATCTTGCTGGTATCGCCGTGGTAGCCATCTTTGATCACGGTGATATCGATGTTGATCACGTCGCCTTCTTTCAGCGGCTTGTCATTTGGGATGCCGTGGCAGACCACGTGGTTGACCGAAGTGCAGATCGACTTAGGGAAACCTTTGTAATTGAGCGGCGCAGGGATGGCCTGTTGCACGTTGACAATATAGTCATGGCAGATGCGATCAAGCTCTTCGGTGGTGACGCCGGGCTTGACGTGTTCGCCAATCATTTCCAGAACTTCGGCAGCCAAGCGACCGGCTACGCGCATTTTCTCGATTTCGTCGGGCGTTTTGATGGTGACGGTCATGTGCGGCTCTCGAACGCGAACAGAAAGGGCGACATCTTAACAGCTACAAGCCGCCAGCCATAAGCGCCACGTTAAACCTGTGGCTAACTTGGCTGCATATGTTGCTGTCTGTGAGTAGCTTGGCCCTGACTTTTATGATATAAAACGCGCCGCTTTACGGGCTGTGTGCCCGAAAGCTTAAACCCACACACGTATCGACACGGTTTCCTGGGTGCCTGGCGACAAGTTCGCCGGGTTGGAGATCGGGATGCGTGGAGGCCTAACCCGACTTATCAAGGAACTATCATGTCCCAAGTCAACATGCGCGATATGCTGAAGGCCGGTGTGCACTTCGGCCACCAGACCCGTTACTGGAACCCGAAAATGGGCAAGTACATTTTCGGCGCGCGCAACAAGATCCACATCATCAACCTTGAAAAAACCCTGCCAATGTTCAACGAAGCACTGTCCTTCGTTGAGAAACTGGCTTCGGGCAAAAACAAGATTCTGTTCGTGGGCACCAAGCGTTCCGCTGGCAAGATCGTTGCTGAAGAAGCAGCACGTTGCGGTTCGCCGTACGTCGATCATCGCTGGTTGGGCGGCATGCTGACCAACTACAAAACCATCCGCGCCTCGATCAAGCGTCTGCGTGATCTGGAAGTTCAGTCCCAGGACGGTACTTTCGCCAAGCTGACCAAGAAAGAAGCTCTGATGCGCACCCGTGATCTGGAAAAACTGGATCGCAGCCTGGGTGGTATCAAGGACATGGGCGGTCTGCCAGACGCTCTGTTCGTGATCGACGTTGACCACGAGCGCATTGCTATCACCGAAGCCAACAAGCTGGGTATCCCAGTTATCGGCATCGTCGATACCAACAGCAGCCCTGAAGGCGTTGACTACATCATCCCAGGTAACGATGACGCCATTCGCGCCATCCAGCTGTACATGGGTGCAATGGCTGACTCGGTAATCCGTGGTCGCACCAACGCTAACGGCGGCGCCGACGAGTTCGTTGAGCAAGCCCCGGCTGCAGAAACTGCTGAAGGCTAAGTAAAGCGCGCTTAGCGTTTGCTTAGTTCGCAAAAAGGGGGCTTAGCCCCCTTTTTGCCACCTTGAAAACCATCGTCGACGTGCAGTTGCAATCGTTTCTGGTCATTGTCGGCAATGCGTTACGAATTGAGCGCCCGTTTTCGCGGGTGGAATGGTTAACAACCTATCCAGAGGATTTTGAAATGGCAGAAATTACTGCAGCGTTGGTTAAAGAACTGCGTGAGCGTACTGGCGAAGGCATGATGGATTGCAAGAAGGCCTTGACCAAGGCTGGCGGCGACATCGAAAAAGCCATCGACGACATGCGTGCTTCCGGCGCGATCAAAGCTGCCAAGAAAGCCGGCAACGTGGCTGCTGAAGGCGCGATCAGCATCAAGGAAGACGGCAAGACTGCCGTCATTCTCGAAGTCAACTCGCAGACCGACTTCCTGGCTCTGCAGGACGACTTCAAGAATTTCGTTGCTGCCAGCGTCGAGAAAGCCTTTGCTGACAAGATGACCGAAGTTGAGCCGCTGATCGCTGCTCAAGAAGAAGCCCGTCTGGCCCTGGTTGCCAAAACTGGCGAGAACGTCAATATCCGTCGTCTGGCGCGTATTGAAGGTGACGTTCTGGGTTCTTACCTGCACGGCAACAAGATCGGTGTTGTGGTTGTGCTCAAGGGCGGCACCGTCGACCTGGCCAAAGACATCGCCATGCACGTAGCTGCAAGCAACCCTGAATTCCTGCTGCCTTCGGAAGTTTCCGCTGAAGCCATCGAGCGCGAGAAAGCCGTGTTCGTCAGCCTCAACGAAGACAAGATCAAGGGCAAGCCGGCTGAAATCGTCGAGAAGATGGTTGCTGGTCGTATCCAGAAGTTCCTGGCTGAAGCCAGCCTGGTTGAGCAAGCCTTCGTTAAGGATCCGGAAATCAAGGTCGGTGCTCTGGCCAAGAAAGCCGGTGCTGAAATCGTTTCCTTCACCTACTTCAAGGTTGGCGAAGGCATCGAGAAGCCAGTCGATAACTTTGCTGAAGAAGTTGCTGCGCAAGTAGCTGCTGCCAGCAAGCAGTAAGACGGCTAACCGCTGTTGCCCCGAAGAGGCTGCCCGCTAACGCGCGCGGCCTCTTTGTCAAATTGAGGGCACAGCTAAGCTGTGGAGTGGTTGGTGCTTTGGCACCAATGACTCAGGGCGCTGTCGAAGCGCTCGATAAAAGCGAACCGAAGGTTTGCACAGAATTCAAACGCCGCAGGAGAGACTCGCAATGGCTCAGCAGATGAGTGGTCGTCAACCGCGCTACAAGCGCATTCTGCTCAAACTTAGCGGCGAGGCCCTGATGGGGTCGGAAGATTTTGGCATCGATCCCAAGGTGCTGGACCGCATGGCGCTGGAAGTCGGCCAGCTGGTCGGTATTGGCGTACAGGTCGGTCTGGTTATCGGTGGTGGCAACCTGTTCCGTGGCGCGGCGCTGAGCGCGGCGGGTATGGATCGGGTAACCGGCGACCATATGGGCATGCTGGCCACCGTGATGAACGCCTTGGCCATGCGCGACGCGCTGGAACGTTCGAATATTCCGGCCATCGTCATGTCGGCCATTTCCATGGTTGGAGTGACCGATCACTACGACCGGCGCAAGGCGCTGCGTCATCTGAAGACCGGTGAGGTGGTGATTTTCGCCGCTGGCACTGGTAATCCTTTCTTTACTACCGACTCGGCTGCCTGCCTGCGCGCCATCGAAATTGATGCCGACGTGGTGCTCAAGGCGACCAAGGTGGATGGTGTGTACACTGCCGATCCATTCAAAGACCCGCATGCCGAGAAGTTCGATCGCCTGACATACGATGAGGTGCTCGACCGCAAGCTGGGCGTAATGGACCTGACGGCTATCTGCCTGTGCCGCGACCATAATATGCCGCTGCGTGTTTTCAACATGAACAAGCCTGGTGCCCTGCTGAACGTTGTAGTCGGCGGCGCTGAAGGCACTCTGATTGAGGAAGATAAACATGATCAATGAGATCAAGAAAGACGCCCAAGTGCGTATGCAAAAGAGCCTGGAATCACTGGTTCATGCCTTCAGCCGAATCCGTACCGGTCAGGCCCACCCAAGCATCCTCGGTGGCGTGATGGTGCCTTACTACGGCTCCGACACCCCGCTGAACCAAGTAGCTAACGTCACCGTCAAGGACGCCCGTACCCTGCAGGTTGTAGCCTTCGAGCGCAACATGCTGTCTGCTGTCGATAAGGCGATCCAGAGCTCCGGCCTGGGCTTCAACCCGACCAATCTGGGTGAGCTGCTGCTGATCTCCATGCCGGCGCTGACCGAAGAAACCCGTAAGGGCTTCACCAAGCAGGCGCGTGATGCGGCTGAAGATGGTCGTGTGGCGGTGCGCAATATTCGTCGTGACGCCCTGAGCCAGTTGAAAGACCTGGTCAAGGAGAAGGAAATCAGCGAAGACGAAGAGCGCCGTGCAGCCGACGAAATCCAGAAGCTGACCGACAAGTTTGTCGCGGAAATCGAAGTGGCAGTGAAGCAGAAAGAAGCGGATCTGATGGCCGTTTAACGGCCAGGATATCGTCATGGAAAAGACCAAAGACGGTAGTCCGTTCGTCGTACCACGGCATGTGGCGATCATCATGGACGGTAACAATCGCTGGGCGAAGAAGCGTCTGCTGCCCGGCGTAGCCGGTCATAAAGCCGGTGTCGATGCGGTGCGTGCGGTGATCGAGGTGTGCGCCGAGGCGGGCGTCGAGGTGCTGACGCTGTTCGCCTTCTCCAGTGAAAACTGGCAGCGCCCGGCCGAGGAAGTCAGTGCGCTGATGGAGCTGTTCCTCAGTGCGCTGCGCCGCGAGGCGAAGAAACTCAATGCCAATGACATCAGCCTGCGCATCATTGGTGATCGTTCACGCTTTCACCCTGAGTTGCAGGCCGCGATGCGTGAGGCTGAAGCGCAGACTGCTGGCGACAAACGCTTTGTCCTGCAGGTGGCGGCCAACTATGGCGGTCAGTGGGATATCGCTCAGGCGGCGCAGCGTTTAGCCCGTGAAGTTCAAGGCGGTCATTTGCGCGCCGAGGACATCACTCCCGAATTGCTGCAGAGTTGCCTGGTAACCGGCGATTTGCCGCTGCCGGATCTGTGCATTCGCACCGGTGGCGAACACCGCATCAGTAATTTCCTGCTCTGGCAGCTGGCTTACACCGAGCTGTATTTCTCCGACCTGTTTTGGCCGGATTTCAAACACGACGCCATGCGCAAAGCCTTGGCCGATTTTGCTAGCCGCCAGCGTCGCTTTGGGAAAACCAGCGATCAGGTGGCTGCTGAGGCCCGTAGCTGATGCTCAAACAACGAATTATCACGGCGCTGGTGCTGTTGCCATTCGCCTTGGGTGGCTTCTTTCTGCTCAATGGCGCGCTGTTTGCGCTGTTTATCGGCGCGGTGGTCAGTTTGGGCGCCTGGGAATGGGCGCGGCTGGCAGGTTTTACTGCGCAGGTGCAGCGCGTGGCCTACGCCGCGCTGGTGGCCGCGCTATTGTTCGGTTTGTATTTGCTGCCAGCGTTGGCGCCTTGGGTGTTGTTGCTTGGGGTTGTCTGGTGGGGCGTGGCGACCTTTCTGGTGTTGGGTTATCCAGCCAGCAGCCGTCACTGGACGCAGGCTCCGGTGAGATTACTGATCGGCTTGCTGATTCTACTGCCGGCTTGGCAGGGCCTGGTGCTGTTCAAGCAGTGGCCTGAAGCGAATTGGCTGATTCTGGCGGTGATGGTGCTGGTATGGGGCGCGGATATCGGTGCCTATTTCGCCGGTCGGCGCTTCGGCAAGCGTAAGCTGGCCCCGCAGGTAAGTCCCGGTAAAAGCTGGGAAGGGGTGTTCGGTGGCCTGCTGGCGACCCTGCTGATCTGTGTGGGCGTGGCGATTTACCGTGACTGGTCGTTTACCAGTTTGTTGCTGGGCTTGATCGGCACCGCCGTGGTGGTGTTGATCTCGGTTGTCGGCGACCTGACCGAAAGCATGTTCAAGCGTCAATCCGGGGTTAAGGACAGCAGTAATCTGCTGCCGGGCCACGGCGGCGTGTTGGACCGTATCGACAGCCTGACGGCGGCAATCCCGGTGTTCGCTGCGTTGTTGTGGCTGGCGGGTTGGGGCGCGCTGTGAGTCATCCGCAGCAGATTACCGTGCTTGGCGCGACCGGCTCGATCGGTCTGAGCACCCTTGATGTCATCGCCCGCCATCCAGAGCGTTATCAAGTATTCGCGTTGTCCGGTTTCAGTCGTCTGACTGAACTGGAGGCGTTGTGCATGATCTACCGCCCGCGCTTTGCTGTGGTGCCGCAGGCTCTGCAAGCTCGCCATCTGCAGGATGGTTTGCGTGCGGCCGGCCTGACCACTCAGGTGTTGCATGGCCCCGAAGGGCTGTGTGAAGTGGCTGCGCATCCTGAAGTGGATGCGGTGATGGCTGCTATCGTCGGCGCGGCCGGTTTACCGCCGACCCTGGCGGCGGTCGAGGCCGGCAAGAAGGTGCTGCTGGCCAACAAAGAAGCTCTTGTGATGTCGGGCGCGCTGTTTATGCAGGCTGTGCGTAAAAGCGGCGCTGTGCTGTTACCAATCGATAGTGAACACAATGCGATTTTTCAGTGCCTGCCGGGTGACTACGCTCGCGGCCTGCAGCAAGTCGGTGTGCGGCGTATTCTGTTGACCGCTTCGGGCGGGCCATTTCGCGAAATGCCGCTGGAACAGTTGCATGCGGTCACCCCCGAGCAGGCGTGCGCGCACCCCAATTGGTCGATGGGGCGCAAAATCTCGGTCGATTCGGCGAGCATGATGAACAAAGGCCTGGAGCTGATCGAGGCCTGCTGGTTGTTTGATGCTACCCCGGCGCAGATTGAAGTGGTGGTGCATCCGCAGAGCGTGATCCATTCGCTGGTCGATTATGTCGACGGTTCGGTGCTGGCCCAATTGGGCAATCCGGATATGCGTACGCCGATCAGTCATGCTCTGGCCTGGCCAGAGCGAATCGACTCGGGTGTTGCGCCGCTGGATCTGTTCGCCATTGCTCGGTTGGACTTCCAGGCGCCTGACGAACAGCGCTTTCCTTGTCTGCGCCTGGCGCGTGATGCTGCGCAAGCCGGCGGTACCGCGCCAGCCATGCTCAATGCGGCCAATGAAGTGGCGGTTGCGGCCTTTCTTGAGCGACGCATCCGCTTTCCCGAAATCGCGAGTATCATCGAAGACGTTTTGCTCGCTGAGCCCGCCCTGGCGGTTGAGAGCCTGGATACGGTGCTGGCTGCAGATGGTCGGGCCCGCTATCTGGCCGAACAATGGCTGAGTCTGCGCTGATCACCGACGCGGAGAAGTTTGATGAGTGCGCTTTATATGTTGGTCGGTACCCTGGTTGCACTGGGTGTGCTAGTAACCATCCACGAATATGGGCACTTCTGGGTCGCCCGCCGATGTGGCGTCAAGGTACTGCGGTTTTCCGTCGGTTTTGGCAGCCCGCTGCTGCGTTGGCATGACCGCCAGGGCACTGAGTTTGTCGTGGCCGCCATCCCGCTGGGCGGTTATGTGAAGATGCTCGATGAACGCGAAGGCGATGTGCCGCCGGAGCTGCTTGATCAGTCGTTCAATCGCAAGTCAGTCCAGCAGCGTATTGCCATCGTGGCGGCTGGTCCGGTGGCGAACTTCCTCCTAGCGCTACTGTTCTTCTGGGTTGTGGCGATGCTGGGCAGCCAGCAGGTGCGCCCGGTTATTGGCGCGGTCGATGCGGGCAGTCTGGCCGATGTCGCTGGTTTGCAGGTCGGGCAGGAGATTGTTGCGGTTGACGGCGAGCCCACCACCGGCTGGGCTGCGGTAAATCTGCAGCTGGTTAGTCGGCTGGGGGAAAGTGGTCGTCTGGATCTCGCGGTACGCGAGCCGGGTTCCTCGGTCGACAGTCCTCGGCAGATCGTCCTGGATAACTGGCTGCGCGGTGCCGATGAGCCAGATCCCATCTCCTCATTGGGTATTCGCCCTTGGCGTCCGGCGCTGCAGCCGGTGCTGGCGCAGCTTGATCCTGAAGGTCCGGCATTTGCTGCGGGCTTGCAGGTTGGCGATCGCCTGCTGGCGCTCGACGGTCAGTCTTTGGCCGATTGGCAGCAGCTGGTGGATCAAGTACGTGGCTTGCCGGGTAAAAAGATTAGTTTGCGGGTAGAGCGCCAAGGTCAGCAGCTGGATGTGCCGTTGACTCTGGCCGCTCGGGGTGAAGCTGAGGCGCTGAGTGGTTACCTGGGTGCTGGTGTCGCGGGGGGCGAATGGCCGCCTGAGATGTTGCGCGAAGTCAGCTATGGCCCTTTAGAAGCCATTGCCGAAGGCGCCAAAAACACCTGGGCAATGAGCGTTTTGACCCTTAATTCACTGAAGAAAATGCTGTTTGGCGAGCTCTCGGTAAAAAACTTGAGCGGGCCGATAACCATTGCTAAAGTGGCGGGCGCTTCTGCTGAGTCAGGTTTGAGTGATTTTCTTAAATTTCTCGCCTACTTAAGCATTAGTCTGGGGGTTCTTAATTTGTTGCCTATCCCCGTGCTGGATGGGGGGCATCTGCTTTTTTATCTGGTCGAGTGGGTGCGTGGTCGCCCGCTGTCGGAACGGATACAGGGTTGGGGGATGCAGATCGGCATCAGTTTGGTCATCGGGGTGATGTTACTGGCCCTGGTAAACGACTTGGGTCGCCTGTAACCACTGCTGAATTACGCTCTCGGTACGAACAATACGTGTCGCACTAAGCGGCAGATTTTTTATTGTCAGTTGGAATAAGAAAGGACTTCATGAAACGTCTGCTGCTACCTGCGGTGCTTGCCGCACTGATGATCACCGAAGTTCACGCCGAGTCCTTCACCATCTCCGATATCCGGGTCACCGGTCTGCAGCGCGTTTCCGCGGGTAGCGTATTCGGTGCCCTGCCACTTAATGTGGGCGCGCAAGCCGATGACCGTTCGCTGGTTGAGGCGACACGCGAGCTGTTCAAAACCGGCTTTTTCCAAGACATTCAGCTCGGTCGCGATGGCGACGTACTGGTTGTGACCGTGGTTGAGCGTCCGTCGATTTCCAGTATCGAAATTGAAGGCAACAAGGCCATCACCAGCGAAGACTTGCTCAAAGGTCTCAATCAGTCCGGTCTGTCTGAAGGTGAGATTTTTCAGCGCGCAACCCTCGAAGGTGTGCGTAATGAGCTGCAGCGTCAATACGTTGCGCAGGGTCGCTACTCCGCCGAAATCGAAGCCGAGGTGATTCCGCAGCCGCGCAACCGCGTAGCGCTAAAGATCAATATCAATGAAGGCTCGGTTGCTGCGATTCAGCATATCAACGTAGTAGGTAACTCGGTCTTTGCTGATGAGGACCTGATTGACCTGTTTGAGCTGAAGACCACCAACTGGCTGTCCTTCTTTAAAAATGATGACAAGTACGCCCGTGAAAAGCTTTCCGGCGACTTGGAGCGCCTGCGTTCTTACTACCTGGATCGCGGCTATATCAACATGGATATCAGCTCAACCCAGGTATCCATTACCCCAGACAAAAAACACGTCTATGTCACCGTCAACGTTGATGAAGGCGAGAAGTACACCGTACGTGAGGTCAAACTCAGCGGTGAACTGAAGGTTCCGGAAGAAGACGTACGGGCCCTGCTGCTGGTTCAGGAGGGTCAGGTTTTCTCGCGGAAAGTGATGACCACTACGTCCGAGCTGATCACCCGCCGCCTGGGTAACGAAGGCTATACCTTCGCCAACGTCAATGGCGTGCCAGAAGCCCATGATGATGGCACTGTGTCGATTACCTTTGTGGTCGATCCGGGCAAGCGTGCTTACGTTAACCGCATCAACTTCCGTGGCAACACCAAGTCTGAAGACGAAGTGTTGCGCCGTGAAATGCGTCAGATGGAAGGTGGTTGGGCTTCGACGTACCTGATCGATCAGTCCAAGACCCGTCTGGAACGTCTGGGCTACTTCAAGGAAGTTAACGTCGAAACCCCACAGGTGCCAGGCACCGATGATCAGGTTGACGTCAACTACAGCGTGGAAGAGCAGGCTTCTGGCTCCATCACCGCCAGCGTTGGTTTTGCCCAGAACGCCGGTCTGATTCTCGGTGGTTCGATTACCCAGAACAACTTCCTGGGTACGGGTAACAAGGTCAGCGTCGGCTTGACTCGCAGCGAGTATCAGAGCAACTACAACTTTGGTTTTGTTGACCCCTACTGGACGCCAGATGGCGTTAGCTTGGGCTACAACGCCTTCTTCCGTGAAACCGATTACGACGAACTGAACACCGATGTATCTAGCTACTCGGTGGATAGCTACGGCGTGGGCGCCAGTATCGGCTATCCAATCAGTGATACTTCGCGCCTGACCTATGGTTTGACCGTGCAGAACGACAGCATCGGTACTGGTGTGTATACAGTCGATGAGATTTTCAACTTTATCGAGCAAGAGGGTGACAGTTATCTGAACCTGAAAGCATCGGTCGGTTGGTCTGAGTCGACACTAAACCGCGGCGTACTCGCTAACCGTGGCCACTCGCAAAGTTTGGTCTTTGAAACCACGGTGCCGGGCAGTGACCTGTCGTTCTTTAAGGTCGATTACCGTGGTCAGGTCTTCAAACCGCTGAGCGACACCTATACCCTGCGTCTGCATAGCCAGCTGGGTTATGGCGAGAGCTATGGCTCTACTTCCGATCTGCCGTTCTACGAGCACTACTACGCGGGTGGTTTCAACTCGGTACGTGGTTTCAAAGACAGCAGCCTTGGGCCGCGTAGTACGCCGAGCCGTGGTACTAACCCTGGTACAGCCTTCGACCCTGATCAAGACCCACTGCCCTTTGGTGGCAACGTACTGATTCAAGGTGGTGCTGAGCTGTTGTTCCCTATGCCTTTCGTGAAAGATCAACGCTCTCTGCGCACTGCGCTGTTCTGGGATGTGGGTAACGTCTTCGACACCAACTGTGGCAAGTCCCAGGAAGAGTGCGGCAGCATCGATCCAGGCAACTTGGCCAGCTCTGTGGGTGTTGGTTTGACGTGGATCACAGCCCTGGGCCCGTTGAGCTTCAGCTTGGCCATGCCAATCATCAAACCGGATGATGCTGATACGCAGATTTTCCAGTTCTCTCTCGGTCAGACGTTCTAAGCGTCGGATTTTTGAATACCAACAGTTTTGCAGGAGTTGCACCGTGCGTAAGTTGACTCAACTGGTTTTGTTAAGCGTTGCCCTGCTGGCAACCCCGGCTTTTGCCGAGATGAAAGTAGCGGTACTGAACTACCAAATGGCCTTGCTTGAATCTGACGCTGCCAAGCGTTACGCCGTGGATGCCGAGAAAAAATTCGGCCCGCAGCTGAATAAGCTGAAAACCCTGGAAAGCGACGCCAAACGCATTCAGGACCGTCTGGTCAAAGACGGCGAAAAAATGCAGACCGCTGAGCGCGAGCGCCTGGAGCTTGAATTCAAGCAAAAAGCTCGTGACTTCCAGTTCCAGTCCAAAGAACTGAATGAGTCTAAGGCCGTGGCTGATCGTGAAATGCTGAAGAAGCTCAAGCCGAACCTGGACAAGGCCGTGGAAGAAGTGATCAAGACCGGTAACTTCGACCTGGTGCTGGAGCGCGGCGCGGTGATTGATGTCAAACCTCAGTTCGACATCACCCGCCAGGTTATTGAGCGCATGAATCAGCTGCGCTGATCATGAGTGCAACGGTTTATACCCTTGGCCAGCTGGCCGAGCGTCTGGGCGCCATCTTGCGTGGCGACACAGGCAAGCCGATCAGCGGCTTGGCTACCTTGCAGGAAGCCGGCGCTGATCAGCTGAGCTTTCTCGCCAATGCGCAATACCGTAAGTTTCTCTCGGGCTGCCAGGCTGGCGCGGTGCTGTTGACCCCTGCTGATGCCGAAGGCTATGCCGGCAATGCCTTGGTCGTTGCTAATCCCTATCTGGCGTATGCCGAGCTCTCCCATCTATTTGACCGCAAGCCCCAGGCATTGCCTGGTGTGCACCCCACTGCTGTGGTGGCTGCGGATGCGCAGATCGATGCGACTGCCAGTATCGGCGCCTATGCGGTGATCGAGAGTGGCGCGCAGATTGCGGCTGGCGTAGCTGTCGGCGCGCAGTGTGTTGTTGGCGCGCGTTCGGTGATTGGTGAGGGCGGCTGGTTGGCCCCGCGAGTGACGCTGTATCACGACGTACGCATCGGTAAGCGGGTAGTTATTCAATCCGGCGCGGTGATCGGCGGTGAAGGCTTCGGCTTTGCCAACGAGAAGGGCGTTTGGCAGAAGATTGCGCAGATCGGTGGCGTGACTATCGGTGATGACGTCGAGATCGGCGCCAATACCACCGTCGACCGTGGTGCGCTGTCGGACACGCTGATTGGTAATGGGGTCAAGCTGGATAACCAGATCATGATCGCGCACAACGTGCAGATCGGCGAAAACACGGCCATGGCCGGTTGCGCGGGTATTTCCGGCAGTACCAAGATTGGCAAGAACTGCATGATCGCCGGTGGTGTGGGCATGGTTGGGCACATCGAGGTGTGCGACAACGTATTTGTCACCGGTATGACCATGGTCACCCGTTCGATCACTGAACCGGGGTCCTATTCCTCGGGCACCGCCATGCAGCCAGCTGCTGAATGGCGCAAGAGCGCGGCACGGATTCGTCAGTTGGATGATATGGCGCGCCGCCTGCAACAGTTGGAAAAGCAGCTGGCGGCCGTGACCCCAACCGCCGACACTTCATCTGATGCCTGAGCCGGTGTTTGCCGGCTTCTCTTTTTTCTCTTACAGGCTTCTCTGCACATGATGGACATTAACCAGATTCGCGAATACTTGCCGCACCGCTACCCGTTCCTCTTGGTGGACCGGGTGGCTGAGCTGGATATTGAAGGCAAGCGAATTCGCGCCTACAAGAATGTCAGCATCAATGAGCCGTTTTTCAACGGGCATTTCCCTGAGCACCCGATTATGCCGGGCGTGTTGATCATTGAAGCCATGGCTCAAGCAGCCGGCATTCTCGGTTTCAAGATGATGGACCTGAAGCCTTCCGATGGCACCCTGTATTACTTTGTTGGCTCCGACAAGCTACGCTTTCGCCAGCCAGTGGTGCCGGGTGATCAACTGATCCTCGAAGCCCGCTACCTTAGCAGCAAGCGCAGCATCTGGAAGTTCGAGTGCAAAGCTAGCGTCGACGGCAAGGAAGTCTGCTCGGCAGAAATCATCTGTGCGGAACGCAAGCTATGAGTTTGATTGACCCTCGCGCCATCATCGATCCCAGCGCCAAGTTGGCTGACGACGTCGTCGTCGGCCCTTGGTCGATAGTTGGGGCCGATGTAGAAATTGGCGAGGGTACAGTGATCGGCCCCCATGTGATTCTCAAGGGGCCGACGCGGATCGGTAAACACAACCGCATCTATCAGTTCTCTTCGGTGGGTGAAGACACGCCTGATCTTAAGTACCAGGGTGAGGCGACTCGACTGGTCATTGGCGACCATAACGTGATCCGCGAGGGTGTCACCATCCACCGCGGCACCGTGCAGGATCGCAGCGAAACCACCCTCGGCGACCACAACCTGATCATGGCCTATGCCCACATCGGCCATGACAGCGTGATCGGTAACCATTGCATCCTGGTCAACAACACCGCGTTGGCCGGGCATGTGTGGGTCGATGACTGGGCGATTCTCTCTGGCTACACCCTAGTCCATCAGTTCTGTCGTATCGGTGCGCACAGCTTTTCCGGTATGGGCACGGCGATTGGCAAGGATGTACCGGCATTTGTCACCGTGTTCGGCAACCCGGCCGAAGCGCGCAGCATGAACTTCGAAGGCATGCGCCGTCGTGGTTTCAGCGCCGAGGCGATTGCCGCCTTACGTCGCGCGTACAAGATTGTCTATCGCCAGGGACTTACGGTTGAGCAGGCGATGGCCGAACTGGCCGAGTCGTCTGCTGAGTTCCCCGAAGTCGCGATCTTCCGCGACTCCATTCAGGCTTCAAGCCGCGGCATTACCCGATAATTTATGACTGACCTGATGCGTGTCGCGCTGGTCGCTGGCGAGGCGTCTGGCGATATTCTCGGTGCGGGCCTGATGCAGGCCCTCAAAGCCAAATACCCACAGATCGAATTTATCGGTGTCGGTGGCCCGCTGATGCAGGCCCAGGGGCTGAATTCCTATTTTCCGATGGAGCGCTTGTCGGTGATGGGCTTGGTCGAGGTACTTGGCCGTCTGCCTGAGCTGCTGTCGCGGCGCAAGCGGCTGATCAATACCCTGATCGCGGCCAAACCGGATGTCTTTATCGGCATCGATGCGCCGGATTTTAATCTGACCCTTGAACTCAAGTTGCGTCAGGCGGGCATCAAGACCGTGCATTACGTCAGCCCGTCTGTGTGGGCCTGGCGGCAGAAGCGCGTGCTGAAGATTCGTGAGGCCTGCGACCTGATGCTGACCCTGTTCCCGTTTGAGGCGCAGTTCTATCAGGATCATCAGGTGCCGGTGCGCTTTGTCGGCCACCCGCTGGCCGATACCATTCCGCAGCAGGCGGATCGCGCCGCGGCCCGTGATGCGCTGAACTTATCGCATGATCAGCCAGTGGTGGCCCTGATGCCGGGTAGCCGTGGCGGCGAAGTATCGCGCCTGGGCAGCCTGTTTCTCGATGCCGCCGTGCGGTTGCGCACCTTGCGCCCCGGTATCCAGTTTGTCCTGCCCTGTTCCAGCCTGGAGCGCCGTGCGCAGCTTGAGCAGATGCTGGTGGGCCGTGATCTGTCGCTGACCTTGCTTAATGGCCGCTCCCATGAGGCGCTGGCGGCCTGTGATGCGGTGCTGATCGCTTCCGGCACGGCGACCCTTGAGGCCCTGCTGTACAAGCGACCTATGGTGGTGGCCTACAAGGTTGCGCCGTTGACTTACCGCATCCTCAAGCGCCTGGTCACCAGTGCTTATATCTCCCTGCCGAATCTGCTGGCTGAGCGTTTGCTGGTACCCGAGATGATTCAGGATGCCGCTACGGCTGAAGCATTGGCCCAGTTGCTGGCGCCATTGCTGGATGGCGGCGAGGTGCAGACCGAAGGCTTTGATGTGATTCACCGCGCACTGCGACGTGACGCTTCGGTGCAGGCCGCCAAAGCTGTGTTGCAGCTGACAGGTCGCGGCTGATGCAGCTCGGGCTGGATTTCACCCAGGTGCAGGAGCTGGTGGCTGGCGTCGATGAAGTCGGCCGTGGCCCGCTGTGTGGCGCAGTGGTGACTGCGGCGGTGATTCTCGATCCGGCGCGACCGATTCTCGGCCTGAACGATTCGAAAAAGCTCACCGAGGCGCGCCGGGAAAAACTCTTCGACGAGATTCGTGAAAAAGCTCTGGCCTGGTGCATCGCCCGCGCTGAGGTCGAAGAAATCGATCAGCTGAATATCCTGCAGGCCACCATGCTGGCCATGCAGCGCGCGGTCGAGGGCTTGAGCGTCACGCCCAAGCTGGCGCTGATCGATGGTAATCGCTGCCCGAAACTGCAGGTGCCCAGCGCCGCGGTGATTAAAGGCGATAGCCAGGTGCCGGCGATTGCTGCGGCATCGATTCTGGCCAAGGTCAGCCGTGATCGCGAGATGCAGCTGCTTGATAAGCAATACCCCGGTTACGGTATCGCCGGGCACAAAGGCTACCCGACTCCGGTACACCTGGAAGCGCTGCGGCGCCTAGGGCCGACCCCGATTCACCGGCGCTCTTTTGGCCCGGTACGTGCGTTGTTGGACGACTGACACAACGCTGGCGAAATTCCCTCGTTATCCTGTGCCCGGTAGCGCTTGTCGCGCGCTGCTGCGGTTGTACAATCCCTGCCTTGTCGTTTTTGCGTTTTGTATAGGACTGCCATGACCGCTTCGTTCGTCCACCTGCGTTTGCACACCGAGTTTTCCCTGGTCGATGGGCTGGTGCGGGTCAAGCCACTGATCAAGTCGGTGGCGGCAGCTGGAATGCCGGCGGTGGCGGTCACCGATATGAGCAATATGTGCTCGTTGGTGAAGTTCTATAAGGCGGCCATGGGCGGCGGTATCAAGCCAATCTGCGGCGCCGACATCTGGCTGGCCAGTGCCGATGAAGATGGCCCGCTCAGCCGCATGACCCTGCTGGCGATGAATGCCAAGGGTTATCGCAACCTCACTGAACTGGTCTCGCGCGGCTGGAGCGAAGGGCAGAGCAATGACCTGGTGATCATCCAGCGTGACTGGGTCAAGGAAGCGGCCGAAGGCCTTATTGCGCTCTCTGGAGCCAAGGAAGGCGAAGTCGGCCATGCCTTGCTCGATGGTGAGCCAGCGGCGGCTGAAGCCTTACTGCGCGAGTGGATGGAGGTGTTCCCCGAGCGTTTCTACCTGGAAGTACAGCGCACCAACCGGGTCAATGACGAAGAACATCTTCACGCTGCGGTGGCCCTGGCTGACAAGGTCGGAGCGCCGCTAGTAGCGACCAACGATGTGCGCTTTATCAAGCAGGACGATTTCGCCGCCCACGAAACCCGCGTGTGCATCGGCGAAGGCCGCAGTCTGGATGATCCGCGCCGTTTGCGCACCTATTCCGATCAGCAGTATCTAAAAAGTCCGGAGGAAATGGCCGAGCTGTTCAGTGACCTGCCGGAAGCGCTGGAAAACACCATCGAGATCGCCAAACGCTGCAATATCGAAGTGCAGCTGGGCAAGTACTTCCTGCCGGATTTCCCGGTGCCGGCCGGGCTGACCATGGACGAATACTTTCGCCAGGTCTCGTTCGAGGGCTTGGAAGAGCGCCTGGCGGTGCTCTGGCCGAAGGAGACCACGCCCAATTACGAAGAGAAGCGTCAGGTCTATATCGACCGGCTGAATTTCGAGCTGGATATCATCATCCAGATGGGCTTCCCCGGTTACTTCCTGATCGTAATGGACTTTATCAAGTGGGCGAAGAACAACGGCGTCCCGGTCGGTCCAGGCCGTGGGTCGGGTGCCGGTTCGCTGGTGGCCTACGTGCAGAAGATTACTGACCTCGATCCGCTGGCCTATGACCTGCTGTTCGAACGTTTCCTCAACCCGGAACGGGTGTCCATGCCCGACTTCGACGTCGACTTCTGCATGGACGGCCGCGACCGGGTAATCGATTACGTGGCCGAGAAATACGGCCGTAACGCGGTGAGCCAGATCATCACCTTCGGCACCATGGCGGCCAAGGCGGTGGTGCGAGACGTGGCGCGGGCGCAGGGCAAGTCCTACGGCTTGGCCGACCGCCTGTCGAAGATGATTCCTTTCGAAGTCGGCATGACCCTGGAAAAAGCCTACGAGATGGAAGAGCCGCTGCGCGACTTCCTCAAGGTCGACGAAGACGCCCGGGAAATCTGGGAGATGTCGCTCAAGCTCGAAGGCATCTGTCGCGGTACCGGCAAGCACGCCGGTGGCGTGGTTATCGCGCCAACCAAACTTACCGACTTCTCGCCGATAGCCTGCGATGACGAGGGTGGCGGCTTAGTCACCCAGTTCGATAAGGACGATGTGGAATCCGCCGGCCTGGTGAAGTTCGACTTCCTTGGTCTGCGCACCCTGACCATCATCAAGTGGGCGATGGAGACCATCAACCGCGAGCAGGCCAAGAAGGGCTTGCCGGATCTGAACATCGACTTTATTCCGTTGGACGACAAACCGACGTTCAGCATGCTGCAGAAGGCCGAGACCACTGCGGTGTTCCAGCTTGAATCGCGTGGCATGAAGGAGCTGATCAAAAAGCTCAAGCCGGACTGCCTGGAAGACATGATCGCTCTGGTGGCCCTGTTCCGTCCGGGGCCGCTGCAGTCGGGCATGGTGGATGACTTTATCAACCGTAAGCACGGTCGTGAGCCGATTTCCTACCCGCATCAGGACTATCAATACGCGGGTCTTGAGCCGGTGCTTAAGCCGACCTACGGCATCATCCTGTACCAGGAACAGGTGATGCAGATCGCCCAGGTCATGGCCGGCTACACCCTCGGCGGTGCGGATATGCTGCGCCGCGCCATGGGTAAGAAAAAGCCCGAAGAGATGGCCAAGCAGCGCGGTGGCTTTATTGAAGGCTGCGCCAGCAACGGGATCGATGCGAACCTGGCGGGTAACATCTTTGATCTGGTGGAGAAGTTCGCCGGTTACGGCTTCAACAAATCCCACTCCGCTGCCTATGGCTTGCTCTCGTATCAGACGGCCTGGCTTAAGGCGCACCACTCGGCGGCCTTTATGGCGGCGGTGTTGTCGGCGGATATGCACAACACCGACAAGGTGGTCACCCTGATCGAGGAATGCCGCAGCATGAAGCTGCGCCTCGATGCGCCGGATGTGAACATCTCCGAGTTCAAGTTCACGGTTAACAACGAAGGCTGGATCGTCTACGGCCTGGGTGCGATCAAGGGCGTCGGCGAGGGGCCAGTGGAGGCTATCGTCGAGGCGCGTCAGGAAGGACCGTTCAAGGACCTGTTCGACTTCTGCTCGCGCGTCGACCTCAAGCGCATCAACAAGCGCACCCTCGAAGCGCTGATCCGCAGCGGCGCGCTGGACCGTCTGGGACCGCATTTCCATGAAGAGCTGAAAGCCTACAAGGCCAATATCGACCGCAATCGCGCGGTATTACTGGGTGCAATGGAGGAGGCTGTGCAGGCCGCCGAACAGACTGCGCGCAGCGCCGAGAGCGGGCATATGGACCTGTTCGGCGGGGTATTTGCCGATGCCGAGGCGGATGTTTACCTCAATCATCTGCGTGCCCGCGAGCTGACGCTGAAAGAGCGCCTCAAAGGTGAGAAAGACACCCTGGGCCTGTACCTGACTGGTCACCCGATTGATGAGTACGAAGGCGAAGTGCGGCGGTTTGCCCGCCAGCGCATCGTCGACCTGAAAGCCGCACGCGGCGATCAGACGATTGCCGGTCTGGTGGTCAACCTGCGGGTGATGAAGAACAAGAAGGGCGACAAGATGGGCTTTATCACCCTCGATGACCGTTCCGGGCGTATCGAGGCCTCTCTGTTTGCCGAAGCTTTTAACAGTGCTCAAGCCTTGTTACAGACCGACGCCCTGGTGGTGGTCGAAGGCGAGGTGAGTAATGACGACTTTTCCGGTGGTCTGCGCCTGCGTGCCAAACGGGTGATGAGTCTGGAAGAAGCGCGAACCGGTCTGGCCGATAGCTTGCGTCTGAAGGTCGCCAGCAGCGCCTTGCAGGGCGATCGTCTGCGTTGGCTGGCCGACTTGTGCGGCCGTCATCGCGGTGCGTGCCCGATCACTGTCGACTACAGCGGCAGTGACGCCAAGGCGCAATTGCAGTTTGGCGAAGGCTGGCGCATTGAGCCGGCTGACAGTCTGATTCAGGCATTGCGTGACCAGTTCGGCCGCGACAACGTCTTTTTGCACTACCGCTGATTTGCGAGGCTCAGGCTTCGCCGGTCGGTCGTGATACCCAGTGGGTTCTGTATTGAAGGCTTTCGTACAGAACCGGGTGTCGACCTGAATGCGCCTGCTGCTATAAGGTAGAGCGCGATAACGGATACAGCTCCCGGCCACTTGGCCGTCGACGCAAGACGGATGACTATGAACCCGAATTTTCTCGATTTCGAACAGCCGATCGCCGACCTGCAAGCCAAGATCGAAGAGCTTCGCCTGGTCGGTAACGACAACTCGTTGAACATCAACGATGAAATCGCCCGCCTGCAGGACAAGAGCAGCTCGCTGACCGAAAGCATTTTCGGCAACCTGAGCAGCTGGCAGATCGCTCAGCTGGCGCGC
This sequence comes from Pseudomonas sp. 9AZ, assembly GCF_902506525.1. Classification (NCBI taxonomy): domain Bacteria; kingdom Pseudomonadati; phylum Pseudomonadota; class Gammaproteobacteria; order Pseudomonadales; family Pseudomonadaceae; genus Pseudomonas; species Pseudomonas sp. 9AZ. The sequence goes on along the minus strand of NZ_LR733840.1, from coordinate 515,129 downwards.
CACCCACGCCGTCCTTACACCCTGGATTACCTGCAGCACATCTTTACCGAGTTCGATGAGCTGCATGGCGACCGTCACTTCTCCGACGATGCGGCCCTGGTGGGCGGCGTTGCCCGTCTGGATGGTGAGCCGGTGATGGTGATTGGTCACCAGAAAGGCCGTGAGATTCGCGAAAAGGTGCGCCGCAACTTCGGCATGCCGCGTCCGGAGGGCTACCGCAAGGCGTGTCGCCTGATGGAAATGGCCGAACGTTTCAAGATGCCGATCCTGACCTTTATCGACACCCCGGGTGCCTACCCAGGCATCGACGCCGAAGAGCGCAACCAGAGCGAAGCCATCGCCTGGAACCTGCGCGTTATGGCGCGCCTGAAAACCCCGATCATCGCCACTGTAATCGGTGAGGGTGGTTCCGGTGGTGCCTTGGCGATTGGCGTATGCGATCAGCTGAACATGCTGCAGTACTCCACCTATTCGGTGATCTCGCCGGAAGGTTGCGCCTCGATTCTGTGGAAGACCGCAGAAAAGGCGCCAGATGCCGCCGAGGCCATGGGTATTACGGCCGAGCGCCTGAAAGGCCTGGGCATTGTTGACCAGGTAATCGGTGAACCACTTGGCGGCGCACACAGCGACCCAGCTGCCGCCGCCGAGTCGGTGCGGCAGGCCTTGCTGACGCAGTTGTCCATGCTCAAGACCTTCGATACCGACGCGCTGCTCAAGCGTCGTTATGAGCGTCTGATGAGCTACGGAATTGCCTGATTGCTCGGTAGCTGCGCATACAACGGGCCTTCGGGCCCGTTGTTGCTTTAAGCTTGGCCGATGACTCCTGTGCATATTCGTTTGCGTGATGCCCTGCAGCCCTGGCGTAGTGCCTCGGGCTGGTGTGTAGCCTTGTCCGGGGGGCTGGATTCCACGGTGCTGTTGCACCTGCTGGCCAGCCTCGCGCAACGCGAGGCATTGCCGCCTCTTTCCGCCATTCATATTCATCACGGCCTGCAGGCTGCGGCCGATGCCTGGCCGGCGCATTGCCGTGAACTGTGCGCAGATTTGTCTGTGCCGTTGCAGATTGAATATGTGCAGGTAGCTTCCGGTGCCAGCCTTGAGCGTGCGGCGCGCGAGGCCCGTTACGCGGCTTTTGCGGCCCGTCTTGGCATAGGTGAACTACTGCTGATCGCGCAGCATCGTGATGATCAGGCGGAAACCCTGTTGTTTCGCCTGTTGCGCGGTGCCGGCGTGCAGGGTTTGTCGGCCATGCCGATGAGTCGTGCATTGGGGGGGGGGCAGCTGGTTCGGCCGCTACTCAACTGCTCGCGCGATGAGCTGCTGGCGTATGCCTGTGAGCACAAGCTGGCCTGGATCGAAGATCCGTCAAATGCGGATGAGCGCTTCTCGCGCAATTACCTGCGCCGTCAGGTGTTGCCTGTGTTGCTCAGTCGCTGGCCGCAAGCCGCTACCAATATGGCTCGTAGCGCCGCGCACTTGAGTGAGTCCGCGCAGTTGCTCGATGAATTGGCGCAGCAGGATATAGCCGCCGCGCGGGTGTCAGCCGAGTTTGCCTGGCTGCGGTTACCAAATCTGGCACTGCCTACGCTGCGCAGTCTGAGTGAGCCGCGTCAGCGCAATGCCCTGCGTTACTGGCTCCGCCCGCTGACGGCGATGCCGGATAGCGAACATTGGGCCGGCTGGCAGGCGCTGCGCGATGCAGCGCCGGATGCTGCGCCAGTCTGGAAGTTGGCAGCTGGGGAGCTGCGCCGCAGTGATGAGCGGCTGTGGTGGTTGGCCGGCGACTGGCTGCGCTCTCCAGTACCGGTCAATGTGACGGTTCAAGACAATCAGCAGTTGGTATTGCCCGCCAATGGCAGTGTGCGAATTGATGGTCAGCTGCCTGCAGGCAACTGGCAGTTGGGCTATCGCCAGCCCGGTGACCAGATATTGTTACCTGGGCGCGGAAACCGCGACCTCAAGCGTTTATTCAATGAGTTGCGCGTACCGGCTTTTGTCCGTGATCGCCTGCCGTTGCTGCGTCTGGATAACCAGGTGGTTGCAATCGCCAACCTGCCAGGTATGCAGGGCGCCGCTGATGGCAGCTGGCAATTGCATTGGCAGCCACCGACGAATGATCAAGGTTTGAGCTGATAAGCCCTTTCCGGTAGACTACGCTCCCGTCTTACTACAGCTTTTGTTGACTCCCTTTGGGAATCGGCAGGGCTAGCTAATTGCGGTGTATTGCAATTGGCCGCTTCGGTATTCCTTCGCTTTCCCCGGCGGCATTGACCGCTTAAACGCAGACTTCTAGGGTTTTTCATGACGCGCTACATATTCGTCACGGGTGGTGTTGTTTCTTCATTGGGGAAAGGCATCGCCTCGGCTTCATTGGCGGCTATCCTGGAGGCGCGGGGCCTGAAGGTCACCATGCTCAAGCTGGATCCCTATATCAACGTCGATCCGGGCACCATGAGCCCCTTCCAGCACGGTGAGGTGTTCGTCACCCACGACGGCGCTGAGACCGACCTCGACCTGGGCCACTATGAGCGGTTTATCCGCACCACCATGACCCAGAACAACAACTTCACCACCGGCCGCGTCTACGAAGACGTGCTGCGCCGCGAGCGCCGTGGTGATTACCTGGGTGCGACCATTCAGGTCATCCCGCACATCACCGACGAGATCAAGCGCCGCATCATCAAGGGTGCTGGCGATGCTGACGTGGCCATGGTTGAAATCGGCGGTACGGTGGGCGATATCGAGTCGCAGCCGTTCCTCGAAGCCATTCGCCAGCTGCGTGTGGAAGTAGGTGCCAAGCGCGCCATGCTCATGCACCTGACCCTGGTGCCGTATATCGCCACCGCTGGCGAAACCAAGACCAAGCCGACCCAGCATTCGGTGAAGGAGCTGCGCTCCATCGGCCTTCAGCCAGACGTGCTCATCTGCCGTTCCGATCACCCGATCGATATCTCCTCGCGTCGCAAGATCGCGCTGTTCACCAACGTTGAAGAGCGTGCGGTGATTTCCCTGGAAGACGTTGACACCATCTACAAGATTCCAGGCGTGCTGCATGCCCAGGGTCTGGACGACTTCGTCGTCGAGCGCTTTGGCCTGGAATGCAACGGTGCCGACCTGTCCGAGTGGGACCGCGTGGTCGATGCCAAGCTGAATCCGGAGCACGAAGTCACCATCGCCATGGTCGGCAAGTACATGGAGCTGCTGGACGCCTACAAATCGTTGATCGAAGCGATGAGCCATGCCGGCATCCAGAACCGCACCAAGGTTAACCTGCGCTACATCGACTCCGAAGACATCGAGAACAAAGGCACTGCGCTGCTTGAAGGCGTGGATGCCATTCTGGTTCCGGGTGGTTTCGGCCTACGCGGCGTGGAAGGCAAGATCAAGACCGTGCAGTACGCTCGCGAAAACAAGATTCCCTACCTGGGCATCTGCCTCGGCATGCAAGTGGCGGTGATCGAGTTCGCCCGCAACGTCTTGGGCTGGACTGATGCAAACTCCACCGAATTCGACACCGTCAGCACGCATCCAGTGGTCGGCCTGATTACCGAATGGCAGGATGCGACCGGCGTGACCGAGCAGCGTACCGATGCTTCCGACCTTGGCGGCACCATGCGCCTGGGCGCACAGGACTGCCAGCTGCTGTCTGGCTCGCAAGTGCACGCTTGCTACGGCAAAGATGTAATCGTCGAGCGTCATCGTCATCGTTATGAGGTGAACAACAACCTGTTGCCGCAGCTGATTGAAGCCGGCCTTAAGGTCACCGGCCGCTCAGGCGATGGCGCTTTGGTTGAAGTGGTGGAAGCACCGGATCATCCATGGTTCGTCGCTTGCCAGTTCCACCCGGAGTTCACTTCGACTCCACGCGATGGCCACCCGCTGTTCAGTGGCTTCGTGACTGCAGCGCTGACGCAAAAAGCCAAGAAGGCCTAGGGATATGGCGCAGAAAATCATCAAGGTTGGCGACATTCAAATCGCCAACGACAAGCCGTTTGTGCTGTTCGGCGGGATCAACGTCATCGAATCCCGCGATCTGGCCATGCGCGCCTGTGAAGAGTATGTGCGGGTTACCGACAAGCTCGGCATTCCCTACGTGTTCAAGGCCAGTTTCGACAAGGCCAACCGCTCGTCCGTAACCTCATTCCGTGGCCCAGGCCTGGAAGAGGGCATGAAGGTCTTCGAGGAAATCAAAAAGACCTTCGGCGTGCCGGTGATCACCGACGTGCATGAGCCGTATCAGGCGCAGCCTGTGGCCGATGTCTGCGACATTATCCAGTTGCCGGCGTTTCTTTCGCGGCAGACCGACCTGGTCGTGGCCATGGCCAAGACCGGCGCGGTGATCAATATCAAGAAAGCCCAGTTCCTCGCACCCCAGGAGATGAAGCACATCCTGGCCAAGTGTGAAGAGGCCGGTAATGACCAACTGATTCTCTGCGAACGTGGTTCCAGCTTCGGTTACAACAACCTGGTGGTGGACATGCTCGGCTTCGGCATCATGAAGCAGATGAACTACCCGGTGTTCTTCGACGTGACCCACGCCCTGCAAATGCCAGGCGGTCGCGCCGATTCCGCTGGCGGTCGTCGTGCTCAGGTCACTGATCTGGCCAAGGCAGGCATGAGTCAGGGCCTGGCTGGTCTGTTCCTGGAAGCGCATCCGGACCCGGACAATGCCAAATGCGACGGCCCTTGCGCCCTGCGTCTGGACAAGCTGGAGCCGTTCCTCACCCAGCTCAAGCAGCTGGATGATTTGATCAAGAGTTTTGCGCCGATTGAGACTGCCTGAAACGGCAAATCTCCGGTAAAGTGCAGTTTGTATACAATCTGACTAAATAGTCGGTACATATTGTGCGCTGGCTTAACCTTCGGCGTTCAATGAGTGTGCAACTCGGTACTACCCTTTTCGTCAATTTTTTGGAGTGCTACACGCAATGGCAAAGATCGTCGACATCAAAGGTCGTGAGGTTCTCGATTCCCGTGGTAACCCTACTGTGGAAGCCGATGTAATTCTCGAAGGCGGCATCATGGGTAGCGCCTGCGCGCCGTCCGGTGCCTCCACCGGTTCGCGTGAAGCGCTGGAATTGCGTGATGGCGACAAGAGCCGTTACCTGGGTAAGGGCGTGCTGAAGGCCGTGGCCAACATCAATGGCCCGATCCGCGACCTGCTGCTGGGTAAAGATGCAACTGACCAGAAAGCCCTCGACCTGGCGATGATTGCCCTCGACGGTACCGAGAACAAAGCCACCCTGGGCGCCAACGCCATCCTCGCCGTATCCCTGGCCGCTGCCAAGGCTGCCGCTCAGGCCAAGGGCGTGCCGCTGTACGCACACATCGCCGACCTGAATGGCACTCCGGGCGTCTACTCGATGCCGGTGCCGATGATGAATATCATCAATGGCGGCGAGCATGCCGATAACAACGTTGATATCCAGGAGTTCATGGTTCAGCCGGTAGGCGCGAAAACCTTCGCCGACGCGCTGCGCATGGGCACCGAGATTTTCCACCACCTCAAAGCCGTGCTGAAGGCCCGTGGCCTGAGCACCTCCGTCGGTGACGAAGGCGGCTTCGCGCCGAACCTGGCCTCCAACGAAGACGCCCTGGCTGCTATCGCTGAAGCCGTTGCTAACGCCGGCTACACCCTGGGCGACGACGTCACCCTGGCGCTGGACTGCGCTTCCAGCGAGTTCTTCAAGGATGGTCAATACGACCTGGCTGGCGAAGGCAAAGTCTTCAACGCCGAAGGTTTTGCTGACTACCTGGCCGGTCTGTCCGAGCGTTACCCGATCATCTCCATCGAAGACGGCATGGACGAGTCCGACTGGGCTGGCTGGAAAGTGCTGACTGACAAGATCGGCAGCAAAGTACAGCTGGTGGGCGACGATCTGTTTGTGACCAATACCAAGATCCTCAAGCGCGGTATCGACGAGTCGATCGGTAACTCGATTCTGATCAAGTTCAACCAGATCGGCACCCTGACCGAGACGCTGGAAGCCATTCAGATGGCCAAGGCTGCCGGTTACACCGCCGTGATCTCGCACCGTTCGGGTGAAACCGAAGACAGCACCATCGCTGACCTGGCGGTCGGTACTGCTGCTGGCCAGATCAAGACTGGCTCGCTGTGCCGCTCGGACCGCGTGTCCAAGTACAACCAACTGCTGCGCATCGAAGAGCAGCTGGCTGGCAAAGCACCTTACAAAGGCCGCGCCGAGTTCCGTGGTTGAACCCAGGCATGGTAAAAGAGGGGCGGCGCGAGTCGCCCCTTTTTCGTTCGGAAGCTTTTTACGCTATGCGCAATAACTTTTACTGGGTATTTATCGTGCTGATTGCCGTGTTGGCAGGTCTGCAGTATCGCCTGTGGGTCGGCGATGGCAGCCTGGCGCAGGTGGCCCAGTTGCAGCAGCAGATCGCCGATCAACAGGGCGAAAACCAGCAGTTGCAAGAGCGCAACCGGATTCTTGAGGCAGAAGTGCTGGAGCTGAAAAGCGGTATGGAAACCGTCGAAGAGCGTGCGCGGCATGAGCTGGGCATGCTTAAAGAGGGCGAAACCCTCTATCAGTTGGCTGAATGAATACCTCTGAATTACCCCCTTTCTGGGCGCTGATCCCGGCTGCTGGCATTGGTAGCCGGATGCGCGCCGATCGGCCCAAGCAGTACCTACAGCTTGCCGGTAAAAGCATTATCGAACACACCCTGGCGTGCTTTCTCGATCATCCGCAACTGCGTGCGGTAGTGGTCAGCCTGGCGGTGGACGATCCTTATTGGCCGAACTTGGGTTGTGCCAGCGATCCGCGTATCCATCGCGCCGATGGCGGTGTCGAGCGCGCCGATTCGGTGCTGAGCGGTTTGCTGCGTTTGAGTGAGCTGGGTGCCCAGGAGCAGGATTGGGTGCTGGTGCATGATGCCGCGCGGCCAAACCTAGCACGCAGTGATCTGGATCTGCTGCTCAGTGAGCTGGCTGATGACCCGGTGGGTGGCCTGTTGGCCGTACCGGCGCGCGATACGCTTAAGCGTGCTGGCGCCGATGGCCGGGTGCAGGCCACCATAGATCGCTCGATCATCTGGCAGGCCTTTACTCCGCAGATGTTCCGTTTGGGTGAATTGCAGCGCGCGCTAGCCGATGCGCTGATTGCCGGTCAGGCGATTACCGACGAAGCCTCGGCCATCGAGTGGGCCGGGCACGCGCCACGCCTGATAGAAGGGCGTGCGGATAACCTGAAAGTCACCCGTCCTGAAGATTTGCGCAGCTTGGCCAGCCTTTGGCACCTGAAGAGCTAGCGATACTCGCTGCGCTGCGCCAACCCCTGTTTAAGAAAGTCCACCAGTTGCCGCACCTTGGGTGATAGGTGCCGTTGCTGTGGATAGAGAGCCCACACTGCAGTGTCCGGTGGTTGCTGGTTATCAAGCAACGAGACCAGCGCGCCGCTGCGCAAATGTTCCAGCACGTAATAATCCGGTAGCTGACACAGTCCAAGGCCGCGTAATGCAGCTTCCAGCACCGCCTGGCCACTGTTGCAACGCCAGTTGCCCTGTACCCGCAGGCTGGAATCGCGGCCGCTGGCCTGAAAACTCCAGAGGTCCGAACTGCCGATCAGGCAGTTGTGTCGCGCCAGTTCCGACAACGAGTGCGGCCTGCCATAGTGCTGCAGGTACTCGGGGGCGGCGCACAGGTACATCTGCCTTGGTGCCAGGCGTGTGGCCACCAGGCTTGAGTCCTGTAGGCGGCCCAGGCGGATGGCCAGGTCGAGGCCGTCATGCAGCAGGTCGAGGGTGCGGTTGCTCAGTTCGATATCCACCCGCAATTGCGAATGCTGCAGCATAAAGTCGGTGACCAAGGGCACGATAAAGCGTTCGCCGTAGGCCACCGCGCAGGTCATGCGCAGCAGGCCTTTGGGTTCGCTGCCCAGATCGCCCACCGCGCGCAGGGCTTCTTCGCGGGCATCCTGCAGGCGTTGGCAGTGCTGCAAGAAGGTCAGCCCGGCCTCGGTCAGCGCAACACGGCGGGTGCTGCGGTAGAACAGGCGGGTTTGCAGGCGCTCTTCCAGGCGGGCGATTTGTCGGCTGACCTGGGATGACGACAGGCTCAGGCGTTCGGCGGCGGCGGTGAACTGGCCGCACTCGGCTACGGCGACAAATTCATCGAGGCCTTCCCAGCGATTCATGGTGGATATCCTTGGTACGGTTTGATTATCCCTGTATAGCAAGAATGTTTTGTTTTTTGGCGGATTATCTATCTGCATCACTGATCTACACTCTGCGCCACCGTTGAATCCGCTGGAGAGCGATCATGATCAAGTCCCGTGCTGCCGTAGCCTTTGCCCCTAATCAGCCGCTGCAAATCGTCGAAGTCGATGTGGCGCCGCCCAAGGCCGGGGAAGTGTTGGTGCGTATTGTTGCCACCGGCGTGTGTCATACCGATGCTTACACCCTGTCTGGCGAAGATTCCGAAGGGGTATTCCCGGCGATTCTTGGTCATGAAGGCGGCGGCATCGTTGAGGCGATCGGTGAGGGCGTGACCTCGGTCAAGGTGGGTGATCACGTGATTCCGCTGTACACCGCCGAATGCCGCGCCTGCAAATTCTGCAAATCCGGCAAAACCAATCTGTGTAGCTCGGTACGCGCCACTCAGGGCAAGGGTCTGATGCCGGACGGCACCAGCCGCTTCAGCTACAACGGCGAGCCGATCTACCACTACATGGGCTGTTCGACCTTCTCCGAATACACCGTGTTGCCGGAAGTCTCCCTGGCGGTGATCCCCAAGGAAGCGCCGTTGGAGAAGGTCTGCCTGCTCGGTTGTGGCGTGACCACCGGTATCGGTGCCGTGCTCAACACCGCCAAGGTGGAAGAGGGCGCTACCGTGGCGATCTTCGGCCTGGGTGGCATTGGTTTGGCGGCGATTATCGGCGCGAAGATGGCCAAGGCCTCACGCATCATCGCCATCGATATCAACCCGGCCAAGTTCGAGGTGGCCCGTGAGCTGGGCGCGACTGATTTCGTTAACCCGAAAGATTTCGCCAAGCCAATTCAGGAGGTCATCGTCGAGATGACCGACGGCGGCGTGGACTATTCCTTCGAATGCGTCGGCAATGTGCAACTGATGCGCGCGGCGCTGGAATGCGCGCACAAGGGTTGGGGCGAGTCGGTGATCATAGGTGTGGCCGGTGCCGGCCAGGAAATCAGTACCCGTCCGTTCCAGCTGGTGACCGGCCGCGTCTGGCGCGGTTCGGCCTTCGGCGGCGTCAAGGGCCGTACTGAGCTGCCGAGCTATGTGGAAAAGGCGCAGAAAGGCGAAATCCCGCTGGATACCTTCATCACCCACAACATGCCGCTGGAAGACATCAACAAGGCCTTCGACCTGATGCATGAAGGCAAGAGCATCCGCACCGTTATCCACTTCTGATTGCGCTGGGCGGCTGTAACAGCCGCCCAATGGAGGCCCCATGACCTTGGAAAATATTTCCTGCCAGAAGAGTGCCGGCGGCTGGCACAAGCGCTACCGCCATCGATCGGCGGTGCTGGGCTGCGACATGGTGTTTGCCGTGTACCTGCCGCCGCAGGCCGAGCAGGGCGGCAAACTGCCGGTGCTGTATTGGCTGAGCGGTCTGACCTGTACCGATGAGAACTTTATGCAGAAAGCTGGCGCGCACAAGTTGGCGGCCGAGCTGGGGATGATCATCGTTGCGCCGGACACCAGTCCGCGCGGCGCTGAGGTGCCGGATGATCCGGACAAGGCCTGGGACTTCGGCCTGGGCGCGGGTTTCTACCTGAACGCCACCCAGGAACCCTGGGCGCGGCACTACCGCATGTACGACTATGTGGTGCAGGAGCTGCCGGCGCTGATCGAGGCCAACTTCCCGGTATCCGACAAGCGCGGTATCAGTGGCCACTCCATGGGCGGGCACGGTGCGCTGGTCTGCGCCTTGCGCAACCCGGGGCGCTATCAGTCGTTGTCGGCCTTTGCGCCGATCAGCAACCCGAGCAACTGCCCCTGGGGCGAGAAGGCGTTCTCGCGTTATCTGGGCGACGAGCGCTCGCGCTGGCGCGAATGGGATGCCTGCGCCTTGCTCGCCGAAGCAACGGAAAAGCTGCCGATTCTGGTCGACCAAGGTGATCGTGATGATTTCCTGGAAAACCAACTTAAGCCGGATGCGCTCAAGGCCGCGGCGCAGGCCGCAGGGCATCCGCTGACCTTGCGCCTGCAGCCGGGCTATGACCACAGCTACTACTTTATCGCCAGCTTTATCGATGACCACCTGCGTCATCATGCCAAAGCGCTATTGAGCTGAACCGTCGCTGGCGGACGACTTTCGTTTCGCCAGCTAGCCGGCTCCTGTAGGCAGCTTTCAGTTAGAATCACGCCCTGACTTTTTCAGGGCGTTGTTTCTTATGCGTATTGGCCACGGCTACGATGTGCACCGCTTCGGTGAGGGCGACTTCATCACCCTGGGCGGCGTGCAGATTCCCCATAAATTCGGCCTGTTGGCCCATTCCGATGGTGACGTGCTGCTGCATGCCCTGAGCGATGCTCTACTCGGCGCGGCCGCGTTGGGTGATATCGGCAAACACTTCCCCGATACCGATCCGACCTTCAAGGGCGCAGACAGCCGCGTGCTGCTGCGCCATGTTCTCGGTCTGGTGCATGCCAAGGGCTGGCAAGTCGGTAATGTCGACGCCACCATCGTCGCCCAGGCGCCGAAGATGGCGCCGCATATCGAGACCATGCGTGCGCGGATTGCCGAGGACCTGCAGGTGAGCCTGGATCAGGTCAACGTCAAGGCCACTACCACCGAGAAGCTTGGCTTTACCGGTCGTGAAGAAGGCATTGCCGTGCATGCCGTTGCGCTGTTGGTCGCCCGATGAGCGAACTCGAATTGCTCGGCCCGCGCGCCTATGGCGAACCTTGCGGTACGGCGGTACTCAAGGCCGTGGCGGAGGATTTTCAGGTCGATGAAGTGCTGGATATTCCCCTGGCCGGCGAGGGTGAACACCTCTGGCTTTGGGTAGAAAAGCGCGAGCTGAATACCGAAGAAGCGGCCAAACGCATCGCCCGCGCTGCCGGCGTGCCGCTGCGGTTGATCAGCTATGCCGGGCTCAAGGATCGTCAGGCCCTGACCCGTCAGTGGTTCAGCCTGCACCTGCCGGGCAAAGTCGATCCCGATTTGAGCGCAGCCGAAGATGCCAGCCTGAGCATCCTCAAGCAGGTGCGGCATACCCGCAAACTGCAGCGCGGCGCCCATGCCGCCAATGGTTTTACCCTGCGCCTGACCCAGCTGGCTGCAGATCGCGAGGCGCTGGATAAGCGTCTGACGCAAATCGCTGCCCAGGGCATTCCCAACTATTACGGCTTGCAGCGCTTCGGCTATGAAGGCGGCAATGTCGCCCATGCCCGGCATTTTGCGGCGAACAAGAGCCTGCCGGAGAAGCGCAATGTGCGCTCGCGGGTGCTCTCGGCGGCGCGCAGTTACCTGTTCAATCAGGTGCTGGCCGAGCGGGTAGCTGCCGGCACCTGGAATCAGGCGCTGCTCGGTGATCTGCTGGCCTTTACCGACAGCCGCAGCTTTTTCCCTGCTGGCGAGACGGAGTGCAGCGATCCGCGCCTGGCGATTCTCGATCTGCATCCGACGGGTCCGTTGTGGGGCGCAGGCGTCTCTAGCGCCGGCGGTGTGGCGCAGGCGCTGGAGCAGGATCTGGCCGCACGCGAAAGCGTTCTGGTCGACTGGTTGGCAGAAGCGGACATGACGCACGAACGGCGTATCCTGCGCCTCCCCATTGGCGGCCTGTCGTGGCATTATCCCGAGCCTGACATTCTGCAACTGGAATTCGTCCTGCCGGCTGGATGCTTCGCCACCGTCTTGGTGCGTGAGCTCGTCGATCTGTTGCCTGCAGGGCAGACGGACAACCCATGCGTATTCTGATTTCCAATGATGACGGCGTTGCTGCGCCAGGCCTTGCTGCGCTGCATGCGGCGCTGGCCGACTATGCCGAGTGCACGGTCATTGCCCCTGATCAGGACAAGAGCGGCGCGAGCAGCTCGCTGACTCTCGACCGTCCACTGCACCCGACCACGCTGCCCAATGGCTATATCAGCCTGAACGGTACACCGACCGATTGCGTACACCTGGGCCTTAACGGCCTGTTGCCGCACGTGGCGGATCTGGTGGTGTCAGGCATCAACCTGGGCGCCAATCTCGGCGATGACGTGCTGTATTCCGGCACCGTCGCTGCGGCCCTGGAAGGGCGGTTTCTGGCGCGTCCGGCGTTTGCCTTTTCCCTGCTTTCGCGCATGCCGGACAACCTGCTGACCGCTGCCTATTTCGCGCGCAAGCTGGTCGAAGCCCACGAGCAACTCGATTTGCCGCCGCGCACCGTACTCAACGTGAATATCCCCAATCTGCCGCTGGAGCATATCCGCGGCATTCAGCTGACCCGCCTGGGCCATCGAGCCCGCGCTGCGGCGCCGGTGAAAGTGGTCAATCCGCGCGGTAAGGAAGGCTATTGGATCTCGGTGGCTGGTGATGCCGAAGATGGCGGCCCCGGCACGGATTTCCATGCGGTGATGCAAGGGTATGTCTCGGTCACCCCACTGCAGCTGGACCGTACTTTTGCTGATGGCTTCAATAGCCTGCAGCCCTGGTTGGAGGGGCTGCTGTGATCCGCCGGGAACAGGACGAGCTGCAGCATCGCGGCATCGGCATGACCTCACAGCGTACCCGCGAGCGTCTGATTCAGCGGCTGTACGAGGAAGGGCTGTCCAACGCCCATGTGCTGGAAACCATTCGCCGAACGCCGCGTCATCTGTTTGTCGATGAAGCCCTGGCCCATCGCGCCTATGAAGACACCGCCTTGCCAATCGGCAACAACCAGACCATCTCGCAGCCCTATATGGTCGCGCGCATGAGCGAGCTGCTGCTGGCGGCCGGTCCGCTGGACAAGGTGCTGGAGATCGGCACCGGCTCAGGCTATCAGACCGCGATTCTGGCGCAGCTGGTGGAGCGGGTGTTTAGCGTCGAGCGCATTCAGAGCCTGCAGGAAAAAGCCAAGGAGCGTCTGGCTCAGCTCAATCTGCGCAATGTGGTATTTCGCTGGGGCGACGGCTGGGAAGGTTGGAACGCACTGGGCCCGTACAACGGCATCATCGTCACCGCAGCGGCGGCCAATGTGCCGCAGGCATTGCTCGATCAGCTGGCTCCGGGCGGGCGTCTGGTGATTCCTGTCGGGGCAGGCGATGTACAGGAGCTGTTGCTGATCGTCCGTGAAGACGATGGCTTCTCCCGTCATGTGCTGGATGCGGTGCGCTTTGTGCCCCTGCTCAATGGGCCCCTGGCCTGATTCATTGTTTACGGATGAACTCATGAAGAAGTATTTCCTGCTCTACGCCAAAGGCATTGCCATGGGCGCTGCCGACGTAGTGCCCGGCGTATCCGGCGGCACTGTGGCTTTTATTACCGGTATCTATGACGAGCTGCTGCGCTCGATTGCCAGCGTGCCGGTAGCGATAGGGCTATTTCTGCGCGGGCGTATCGTTGAGGCCTGGAAGGCTGCCAATGCGACATTTTTGCTGGTGCTGCTGCTGGGCATCATGACCAGTGTCCTGAGCCTAGCGCGCTTGATCACCTACCTGCTGGATGAGCAGCCGATTCCGGTGTGGTCGTTCTTCTTCGGTCTGATTCTGGTTTCCACGCATTTGGTGGTTCGCGAAGTCCAGCGTTGGAACTGGACGCGGGTTGTCAGTCTGGTGCTAGGAGCGGCATTCGCCTACTGGATTACCGTAGCTTCGCCGCTGCAGTTGGGGCATGACCCATTGAGCCTGTTCTTCGCCGGTGCTATCGCTATCTGCGCGATGATTCTGCCCGGTATTTCCGGCAGCTTTATTCTGGTGTTGCTGGGCCTGTATAGCTTTGTGCTGACGGCGGTGAAGGGCCTGGATATTACTGTGCTGCTGATTTTTGCCAGCGGTTGCCTAGTGGGCATTGTTAGCTTCGCCGGGATTTTGCGTTGGCTGCTGGCGCGCTGGCGTGACCTGACCCTGGCGTTTCTCACGGGGCTGATGATCGGCTCGCTGAACAAGATCTGGCCCTGGAAGGAAACCTTGACCTGGCGTACCGATAGCCATGGTGAGCAGGTGCCGTTGCTGCAGGCGAACCTCTGGCCTGCGCAGTTCGCTGAAATCAGTGACCAAGACCCGCAGTTGCTCTTGGCGATTGCCCTGGCGGTTGCTGGCATCCTACTGGTGCTGGGCCTGGAGTGGCTGGCTGGGCGCAATCCGCAATCCGCAAAGCGCTGGTGATAACCCATAATTGCGGCACAATGCATGCCAGCAAGATGTAAGCAGTTTTACCCGAGGGAGATGCAGGTGAGTTTCACAGCCATTCAATTGCCGATTCGCGCCAGCAGTGCTCGTACCCTGTTGAGTGGCCTTGTCCTCAGTGCGCTGCTCAGTGCCTGTGCGAGCCCGCCACCGGGTGGCGTCAAGGTGGTTGACCGTGCCCATGGCGGTGCCAATCAGGCACCGCAGCGTCAGCCGGTCAGCAGTGGCCAGTATCAGGTGCAGCGTGGTGATACGCTGTACTCGATTGCTTTCCGCTTCGGCTGGGATTGGAAGGCGCTGGCTGCACGCAATGGCATTGCGCCGCCTTACCTGATCCGGGTTGGCCAGATCATTCGCTTTGATGGCCAGCCTGCCAGTCGTCCGCCTGCGGTGGCGACTGCGCCAGTCGTGGCCACGCCTTCCGGTCGGCCGAGCACACCCATTCAGACCAAGCCCGTGCAAACCCAACCGCCAGCGCCAGTGAAAACCACCCCAGCCGTCACTGCGTTACCGCCCACGCAGCGCTCTGCATCGGGCTGGCTGTGGCCTTCCAATGGGGCAGTTATCGGACGGTTTTCCTCAAACGGCAGTTTGAATAAAGGCATTGATATCGCCGGAGAATTGGGCCAGCCTGTTTTAGCTGCGTCTGATGGTTCAGTGGTCTACGCCGGGAGTGGTTTACGGGGCTACGGCGAATTAGTGATCATCAAACATAGCGATACCTACGTAAGCGCCTACGGCCACAACCGCAGGCTGTTGGTGCAGGAGGGGCAAAAGGTCAAAGCCGGGCAGAAAATTGCCGAAATGGGTTCCACAGGAACCGACCGGGTGAAACTTCATTTTGAAGTACGCCGCCAAGGTAAACCTGTCGACCCGCTGCAATACCTGCCGCGACGTTGATCTAGCGCTAGCCTGTCTCCACCACGTGGGAGGGACAGGCTTTGGTGTAACCAGGGATTTGGTCGCGCTAGGGCTTGCTGTCGAACTCAGCAAGGAATAACAAAAATGGCTCTCAATAAAAAAGAAGCGCCGGAGTTTGACGTCGATGATGAAGTGCTCCTGATGGAGCCCGCTATTGTCCTTGACGATGATTCAGACGAAGAAGCGCAACCGCCACTTTCCCGCAGCAAAGCAAAAGCATCCACAGCTAGCAGCAAGCAGCATAAGTACATTGATTACACCCGCGCGCTTGATGCCACTCAGCTGTACCTCAACGAAATCGGCTTTTCCCCTCTCCTGACTCCTGAAGAAGAAGTGTTCTTCGCGCGCTTGGCGCAGAAGGGCGACCCTGCCGGCCGCAAACGCATGATTGAAAGCAACCTGCGCCTGGTCGTGAAGATCGCTCGCCGTTACGTCAATCGGGGCTTGTCCCTGCTGGATCTGATTGAAGAGGGCAACCTCGGTTTGATCCGCGCGGTAGAGAAATTCGACCCCGAGCGTGGTTTCCGTTTCTCGACTTATGCCACCTGGTGGATTCGCCAGACCATCGAACGGGCGATCATGAATCAGACCCGTACTATTCGTTTACCTATTCATGTGGTCAAAGAGCTCAACGTCTACCTGCGTGCTGCTCGCGAATTGACCCAGAAGCTCGACCATGAGCCTTCGGCAGAAGAAATTGCCAACCTGCTGGAAAAACCGGTGGGTGAAGTCAAACGCATGCTCGGCCTGAATGAGCGTGTTTCCTCGGTGGATGTTTCACTGGGCCAGGATTCGGATAAAACCCTGCTCGATACCCTGACCGATGACCGCCCAACTGACCCCTGCGAGTTGCTACAGGATGATGACTTGTCGCAGAGCATCGATCAGTGGCTGTCCGAGCTGACTGACAAGCAGCGTGAGGTGGTGATTCGCCGCTTTGGCCTACGCGGCCATGAAAGCTGCACCCTGGAAGAAGTTGGCCAGGAAATCGGCCTGACTCGTGAGCGTGTTCGGCAGATTCAGGTCGAAGCACTCAAGCGTCTGCGGGAAATTCTGGAGAAGAACGGTCTGTCGAGCGACTCACTGTTCCAGTGAGCTTGATGCGTTAACACTCAACCCGGCCCTGGCCGGGTTTTTTGTACCTGTGTTCCATGCTAGCCACTCTCTAGTGAGCGACATGGATATCGCCATAAGATATTCCTGGCGAGTTTTGTGAGTACTTGTGTAAGCCATTGCTTACAGGGTGCGTAAGCCATTGGTGCGCAAGGTAGCCGGCGAAGTGCTCTGTGTTATTTTAAGTTATTGTTTTTAAACAATATTTAATTTTATTGGCGAAGGCTAAAGACCATTTGGATGGAGTTTTAAGCGCTTGTTAGGAAGGCAGAAATCGCTAGTATTACACCTGTGCTCAGGGACAAGCACAGGTTGTCAGGAAGATAATCAGGATATCGCAAGACGCGATTCATCAGGATGATGAGCTGGGAAATACAGGGACTAGGGACAAAAGAGTGGGCGGCGCGAGCCGCCCCTTTTTTTGCCCGCGTTTTGTGTGCCCACCGTTTGCAGATCACTCTGCGGGCCTTGCTCCAGGCTATTCGGGTCTGCAGAAAAGTAAAAACCCGCGCAAGGCGGGTTTTTTGTGTAGCCAGCGCAGCTAAATACTAGCGCTCCAGATACTGCAGCTTGTCCTTCACGCCATCCCACTCTTCAGCGTCCGGCAGGGACTCTTTCTTCTCGGTGATATTTGGCCAGACTTCGGCCAGATCAGCGTTCAGTTCGATGTATTCCTGCTGATCTTCCGGCACTTCATCTTCGGAGAAGATGGCTTGTGCAGGACACTCAGGCTCGCAGAGTGCGCAATCGATGCACTCGTCCGGGTGGATCACCAGGAAGTTCGGGCCTTCGTAGAAGCAGTCCACCGGGCAGACTTCTACGCAGTCGGTGTATTTGCATTTGACGCAGTTGTCGGTAACGACGAAGGTCATTTCTGATTCTCTCCTCGGGCGCCAGCCTGCCCCGTTCTATGCGGGTTTCAGCAGGCTAGGGGTAATGGCCACGGCTCAGGCTTTAAGTCGGGCAGTCATAAAAATGCGCGCGATTCTAACAGTTCGCACGCAATAACGTTAGAAGCGTGTCTTCCATGTATATAACAGTTCCAGCGCTTTACGCGGAGTCAGATCATCCGGGTTGATCTTGCGTAATTCCTCCTGCAGCGGGTGCGGCAGGCTGGCGAACATATCGCTTTGCATCGGTACGGCCGTCTGCCCTGGCTGTGTAGGCGTTAGTTCGTGGGGCAGGCTGGTGGTTTCCAGGCGCGCCAGATGCTCGCGGGCACGCAGGATAACCTCATTCGGCACGCCCGCCAGTTGCGCTACCGCCAGGCCATAGCTCTGGCTGGCAGGGCCAGGCAGCACGTGGTGGAGGAACACGATGCGCTCATTGTGCTCGGTGGCATTCAGATGCACGTTGGCCACGATGGGCTGGCTTTCCGGCAGCACGGTCAGCTCGAAGTAATGCGTGGCGAACAGGGTGTAGGCGCGCAGCTTGGCCAGCTGTTCGGCAGCGGCCCAGGCCAGCGACAACCCGTCGAAGGTGCTGGTGCCGCGGCCTACCTCATCCATCAGCACCAGGCTGCGTTCGCTGGCGTTGTGCAGGATGTTGGCGGTTTCGCTCATCTCCACCATAAAGGTCGAGCGGCCACCGGCCAGGTCATCGCTGGAGCCGATACGGGTAAAGATGCGGTCGACCAGCGACAGCTCGCAGCTTTTCGCCGGCACGAAGCTGCCAATATGCGCAAGCAGCACGATCAGTGCGGTCTGGCGCATATAGGTGGATTTACCACCCATGTTCGGCCCGGTGATGATCAGCATGCGTGTGTCGTCGTCCAGGCTCAGGTCGTTGGCCACAAACGGCGTGGTCAGCACCTGCTCGACCACCGGGTGACGGCCCTGGTCGATGCGCATGCACGGCTCATCTACAAAGCGCGGGCGATTGAGGTCCAGGTTCAGCGCGCGTTCGGCCAGGTTGCTCACTACGTCCAGTTCGGCCAGGGCCGCGGCGCTGTCCTGCAGCGGGCCTAGGTGGCTGATCAGGCGTTCGAGCAGCTCGTCATAGAGCATTTTCTCCCGGGCCAGGGCGCGACTCTTGGCTGACAGCGCCTTGTCTTCGAACTCTTTCAGCTCGGGGGTGATAAAGCGCTCGGCGCCTTTCAGCGTTTGCCGGCGGATATAGTCGGCCGGGGCCGATTCGGCCTGCTTGCTCGGTAGCTCGATAAAGTAGCCGTGCACGCGGTTGTAGCCGACCTTGAGGTTGGCTAGGCCGGTGCGGGCCTTCTCACGGGTTTCCAGGTCCATCAGGTACTGGCCGGCGTTTTCGCTGAGCGACTGCAGCTCGTCCAGTTCGGCGTCGTAGCCGGTTTTCAGCACGCCGCCATCGCGGATCACCGCCGGCGGGTTGTCGTTGATGGCGCGGGCCAGTAGCTCGGCCAGTTCTGGGTAGGTGCTGACTACGCCTGCCAGCTCGACGAGGTGCGGCGCTTCCAGATTGCTCATGGCCATCTGCAGCGTGGGCAGGGCGGCGAGTGCATCGCGCAGGCGTGCCAGGTCTCGCGGGCGCGCATTGCGCAGGCCAATACGGGCGAGGATGCGTTCCAGATCGCCGATTTCTTTTAACTGCGGCTGCAGGGTTTCGAAGCGGTAGCGTTCCAAAAGGCAGGCAATCGATTCCTGGCGTGCTTCCAGAATGGCCTGGTCACGCAATGGGCGGTTCAGCCAGCGGCTGAGCAAGCGGCTACCCATAGCTGTCTGACAACGGTCGACCACTGATTGCAGGGTGTTCTCGCGACCGCCGGCGAGGTTGATATCCAGCTCTAGATTGCGCCGGCTGGCGCCGTCGAGAATTACCGTATCGTCCAAGCGCTCATGACGCAGGCTGCGCAGGTGGGGCAGGGCCGTGCGCTGAGTTTCTTTGGCGTAGGCGAGCAGGCAACCCGCCGCACCGATGGCCAGGGTCAGGTTCTCGCAGCCAAAACCCTTGAGGTCCTGGGTGGCGAACTGTTGGCACAGGCTCTTATGAGCTGTGTCGCGCTCGAAGTCCCAGGGCGCACGGCGGCGCACGCCACGGCGCTTTTCCGCCGGCAAGCCTTGCGGCCAATCATCGGGAATCAGAAGTTCAACCGGATTCAGGCGTTCCAGTTCGGCCAGCAGGTTTTCCCAGCCGTTGATCTCCAGCACGCTGAATCGGCCGCTGGTGATATCCAGCACGGCCAAGCCAAACAGGCGCTCATCACCTAGCACCGCTGCCAACAGGTTGTCGCGGCGCTCGTCGAGCAGCGCCTCGTCGCTGACGGTGCCGGGGGTGATGATCCGCACCACCTGGCGTTCCACCGGGCCTTTGCTGGTAGCCGGGTCGCCGATCTGCTCGCAGATCACCACCGACTCGCCCAGCTTGACCAGCTTGGCCAGGTAGCCCTCCAGCGAGTGGTAGGGAATCCCGCACATGGGAATCGCCTGCCCGGCGGATTGGCCGCGAGCAGTCAGGGTGATATCCAGCAGCTTGGCAGCCTTTTTCGCGTCCTCGTAGAAGATCTCGTAGAAGTCGCCCATGCGGTAAAACATCAGCTGTTCCGGGTGCTGATTTTTCAGCTTCCAGTACTGCTGCATCATCGGCGTGTGAGAACTGAGGTCGCTTTGGCTCATCGTTTTAACTGTCCGGCTGAATCGCAAAAGCGCCTAGTGTACGGTATCGACCTGGCTGGCTTTAACCCCGGAGTGCAGATGACTGCTAATGAAAATGCCCTGACCCAACTGGCTGCCGAGCTGGGCGGGCAGCTGATTGCCGCCAAAGCTCAGGTGACGACAGCCGAATCCTGCACCGGCGGCGGTATTGCCGAGGCGATTACTCGGATTCCCGGTAGCTCGGCTTGGTTTGAAGCCGGTTATGTCACTTACTCCAACGCGCAGAAAACCAAGCAGCTGAGTGTGCCCGAGATGCTGTTCGCTACGGTTGGCGCGGTGAGTCAGGAAGTGGTCGAGACCATGGTGCGGGGGGCACAAACCAATAGTGGAGCGCGCTTTGCGGTGGCGGTCAGCGGTGTCGCGGGGCCGGATGGCGGTTCGCCAGAGAAACCGGTGGGCACGGTCTGGCTGGCCTGGGGTGATGGTGAGCAGCTATTCAGTGCGCGCCGGCAGTTTGCCGGGGATCGCAGCGAAGTTCGCCGACAAACGGTCGAGGCCGCGCTGGCTGGGCTGTTGCGCCTGCTTGCGCAAGAAAATCCAAACGCGGGGTAGGCGGGCGACTTGCCCTGTGGAATAATACTGTCTACTTATACAGTTGTTGGTGGCCGCTAGCTGGCCCTTCTTGATTACGTGAGGACTTAAATGGACGAGAATAAGAAGCGCGCCTTGGCGGCAGCCCTGGGCCAGATTGAAAAGCAATTCGGCAAAGGTGCAGTGATGCGCATGGGCGATCACGATCGCCAGGCGATTCCGGCCATCTCCACCGGTTCGCTGGGTCTGGATATCGCGCTGGGCATTGGCGGCCTGCCGAAAGGCCGAATCGTTGAAATCTACGGCCCTGAGTCTTCCGGTAAAACCACCCTGACCCTGTCGGTGATCGCCGAAGCACAGAAGCTCGGCGCCACTTGCGCCTTCGTCGATGCCGAGCATGCACTCGACCCTGACTATGCCGGCAAACTCGGCGTCAACGTTGACGACCTGCTGGTGTCGCAGCCGGATACCGGTGAACAGGCCCTGGAAATCACCGATATGCTGGTACGCTCCAACGCTGTTGACGTGATCATCGTCGACTCCGTGGCGGCCCTGGTGCCGAAGGCGGAAATCGAAGGCGAAATGGGCGATATGCACGTAGGCCTGCAGGCCCGCCTGATGAGCCAGGCGTTGCGCAAGATCACCGGCAACATCAAGAACGCCAACTGCCTGGTGATCTTTATCAACCAGATCCGTATGAAGATCGGTGTGATGTTCGGCAGCCCGGAAACCACCACCGGTGGTAACGCGTTGAAGTTCTATGCTTCGGTTCGCTTGGACATCCGCCGTACTGGCGCGGTGAAGGAAGGCGACGAAGTGGTCGGTAGCGAAACCCGCGTCAAAGTGGTGAAGAACAAGGTCGCGCCGCCGTTCCGTCAGGCCGAGTTCCAGATTCTTTACGGCAAGGGCATCTACCGCAACGGCGAGATCATCGACCTTGGCGTGCAGCTCGGTCTGCTGGAAAAATCAGGTGCCTGGTACAGCTATCAGGGCAACAAGATCGGTCAGGGCAAGGCCAACTCGGCCAAGTACCTGGAAGACAACCCGGAAGTGGCACGCACCATTGAAGGCTTGATCCGTGAGAAGTTGCTGGTGGTCAGTCCGACGGTCAAGGCCAACTCCACGGCCGATGATCTGGCTGACGCCGACGCCTGATTTGCCTGCCTATGTCCATTGCTCTGGATAACCCCGTCGCGGTGCGGCGGGCGGCCATGGATCTGCTGGCGCGACGCGAACATGGTCGGGTCGAGTTGACCCGCAAATTGCGCAGTCGTGGGGCGGCAGATGAGTTGATCGAAGCCGCTCTCGATCGCCTGGCTGAAGAAGGCTTGCTGTCTGAGGCGCGTTACCTGCAGGCCTTTGTCAGCTACCGGGCGCGATCCGGTTATGGGCCGTTGCGTATTCGTGAAGAGTTGACCCAGCGTGGCCTGACCCGCAGTGATGTCGAGCAGGCACTACGCGACAGTGGTATCGACTGGCGTGAACATCTGCAGGAAACCTGGCAACGCAAGTTTGCCGGTGAGCTACCCCGTGACGCCCGCGAGCGTGCCCAGCAGGGACGCTTTCTCAGTTACCGGGGTTATCCGCCTGAGCTGATCGGGCGCTTGCTACGCGGTGCGTTGGACGATTAAACCGAAGCTAGTTGTTCGCTGACCAGTTGTATCAGTTCCCTCCGTTCTCCCCGTTGCCTACTCCCACACGCCAATGATGCAGCAGTACCGGAAGCCAATGCTTTCCGTACTGAAATGAGTGAGGTTGATTTTTTCTTGTTAGCCAGCTGAGCCACGATTACCGATAGCCCGCAAGCAGGCTATCGGTTGGGCGATACATCAGCCGTTTTCCGCCCAGTTGTGCGACTGATTGACCAGGTCAAGCAGTTCGCGCAAGCGGCCGTGGTTGCGTCCGTTAAAGGCGAAAGCCAGGCGCGTCATGTGGCACAGCTCCGGTTCGTCCTGCTCGGAGTCGCAGCGCGCTTGCTGCTGGAAGTCGCCGTGCATGCACAGGTCGTGGAACTCATCGTTGAGTTGCTGCATGGCCGCATCGCTCAGCGCGTGGTTGAGGCGGATCACGTAGCGCTCCTTGATCCAGCGGCTGGAGTGATAGTTGCGGTAGAACTGGGCTATTTCCTCGGCTGCTTCTTCGGCGCTGTGCACCAGGCGCATCAGCCGCATATCGCTGGGCATGATATAGCCGTTGTCCTGCAGTTGTTCCTGCAAAAACGTCAGGGCGCTGGTCCAGAAGGTGCCGCCAGGTTGGTCGAGCAGCACCACGGGTACTAGTGGGCTTTTCCCGGTCTGGATCAGGGTCAGCACTTCCAGTGCTTCGTCCAGGGTGCCGAAACCACCAGGGCAAAGCACTAGGCCGTCGGCCTCTTTGACGAAGAACAGTTTGCGCAGAAAGAAGAAGTGGAACGACAGCAGGTTATTGCTGCCTTGTACGGTGGCATTGGCGCCTTGCTCGAAGGGCAGGGTGATATTGAAACCCAGGCTGTTTTCCAGCCCAGCCCCTTCGTGAGCAGCGGCCATAATGCCGCCGCCGGCACCGGTAATGACCATCAGATTGTGCTTGGCTAGAGTCGCGCCCAGGTCTCGGGCCAGACGGTAAACCGGGTGGCTGGACGGGGTGCGCGCCGAGCCGAAGACGGTCACTTTGCGCCGCCGTTTGAACTGTTCCAATGTGCTGAAGGCATGCTCCATTTCGCGCAGGGTCTGCAGCATGATCTTGGCGTCCCAGCGGTTGCGGTCGGCCTGCGCCATGCGCACAACCGTGCCGAGCATGGCCTGGTAGAGCTTGGTGTTGGGGCTGTCGGGCGGTGCGGCGAGGATGCCCAGTTCTTCCACTCGGGTGGTCAGGTCGACGCCACTGGTCTGAAAATGCCGGGACAAAAAATCGTCCGATTCATCGGGCATACAACTTCTCCTTCTGGTTGCCGGCCGAGCAGCTTATTGCCGCGTCGGCCTTGTCCTGAGTATGGCTGCTGGCTGAGGGATTGTGCGACGCATGCCCATGCGTGACAACCGACAGCCCATGCCAGGACTGCATCAGAGGGCGATTTGCTCGCCTGGTTCAGGGATGTTGGCGATCCAGTTCAGACGCTCGCGCAAGGCCAGTTGCAGGGCCTGCATCTTCTCCAGTTCGCCATGCACCAGGTACAGCTCGGGGTGGTGCTCGAAGTGGCTGACCCAGTCGAGCAGCTGTGATTGCCCGGCATGCGCGGAGAAGCCGCCGAGGGTGTGCACCTTGGCTTTTACCGCGATGCGCTGATGGAGGATTTTCACGTTCTCGGCGCCGTCGACGATATTGCGTCCCAGCGTGCCCTTGGCCTGGAAACCGGGAAAGATCAGGTGGCAATTCTCGCGCCAGAGGTTGTGCTTGAAGTGATGGACAATGCGCCCGCCGGTGCACATACCGCTGCCGGCGATGATGATTGCGCCGCTCTGTATCCGGTTTATCGCCATCGATTCTTCCGGGCTCGGCGTGCAGCGCAGGATTGGTAGCCAGTCTTCGATGCGTTTGCTGCCGCGGGCCTGAAAGGCGGCGCGGTCTTCGGCGGCAAACTGGTCCTGAAAACGCGAGTAGATGGCGTTGGCGCGGATTGCCATGGGGCTGTCGAGAAACACCGCTTGCTGCGGCAGTCGCCCTTCGTGGTAGAAACGCCCAAGGTAGTAGATCAGGTCCTGGGTACGACCGACGGCGAAGGACGGGATCAGCACGTTGCCGCCATCGCGATGGGCCTGCTGCAGAATCTCCGCCAGTTCTTCCAGGGTGGCCTCGCTGCAGCGGTGATCGCGGTCGCCGTAGGTCGATTCCAGCAGCACCACATCGGCTTTGTTCAGCGTGCTGGGGTCTTGCATCAAGGGCGAGCAGGTATTGCCCAGGTCGCCGGAGAACACCAGGCGGCGAGTCAGGTGGTGGTCCTGTACTTCGAGTTCGACAATCGCCGAGCCGAGGATATGCCCGGCATCGTGAAAGGTGACCTGCACGCCCTTGGCCACTTCGCGGCTTTCGCCATACAGCATCGGTCTGCGTTGGCTCAGCGTCTGTTCGGCGTCGGCGTTGGTGTAGAGCGGGCTGATTGGTGCCTTGCCCATCCGCGCGCGCCATTTGTTTTCCCACTCCGCGTCTTTCTCCTGAAGAACCGCGGCGTCGAGCAGCATCAATTCCATCAGCTCACAGGTCGCATCAGTGGCGAAGATCGGCCCGCGATAGCCGGCGGCTGTGAGTTTCGGCAGCAGGCCGGTGTGGTCAATGTGCGCATGAGAAATCACCACGGCGTCCAGGCTGTGCGGGTCAAAGGCAAACGGCGCGCGGTTGCCGTCTTCCTCTTCGCGGCGGCCCTGACGCATGCCGCAGTCGAGCAATACCCGTGCCCCGTCGCGGCTTTCGATCAGGTAGCAGGAACCGGTGACTTGTTGAATTGCGCCGAGGAAGTTGAGCAGGGCCATGGCTAATCCTTGAACAAGTTGAATGGGTGGCGCTTAAGGCTGACCCATCAGGTAACCGGGGGTTTTGATACAGGTCAGCATCTGCCTGTATCCCGCGCTCTAAGCTGACTAAAACTATCGGAGCCGCATATGACCCAGCTATTTCCCAGCGCCAGCGAGTTGGCCGAGCATGCCCGCCTTGAGCCAACCTTCGCCGCCTGGCAGCGCGGTTATGGTCCTTTGCAGCACAGTCCGCAGACCTGCGCTGCGGTCTACCGTATGGCCCACCAACTGGTGCAGGCCGGCGCGCAGGCGGATCTGCCGAGCGTCTACCGCCACTTTCACGCGCTGGATCGGCTGACGGCCGCAGGGCTGTGGCTGGTGGTGCATATGACCTATGCCCAGCGCGTGCGCCTCGATGGCGTGGCGTTGGCTGCAGAGGACTTCAAGGTGTCGCCCGAAGGGCATACCGGAGGTGCGCTGAATACGGTGCCGGCCTATGCCGGTTACCTGGCGTTGAATAACCTGACCGGGGAAACCCGTGGCTGGCTGATGGGCCAGGGCCACTGTGTGGCAGCCATCGAGGCGCTCAACCTGCTAACGGCCAATCAGCACCCGGAACAGGCCGAGCGTTACCCCTGTGACGAAACCGGGATGAGCCAGTTGGTGGCGGACTTCTACAGCTATGCGCAGAACGCCGCCGGCCAGGTCAGCGCGCCGCTGGGCAGCCACGTCAATCCGCACACAGCTGGCGGCATTGCCGAAGGTGGTTATCTGGGCTTTGCCGAGCTGCAATATACCCATCTGCCGTTACCCGGCGAGAAGCTGGTGACGTTTCTCTCCGATGGCGCGGCCGAGGAGCAACGCGGCAGTGACTGGATGCCGCGTTGGTGGCGCGCCGAAGATTGCGGCGTGGCGTTGCCGTTGATGATCGCCAATGGCCGGCGCATCGAGCAGCGTACCGAGCTGGCGACGCCCGCCGGGCTGGATAACTTCCGTGAGCACCTGCGTCATTGCGGCTTTGATCCCGTGAGTTTCGATGGCCGCGACCCGGCGGCCTTTGTCTGCGCGCTTTGGGAGATGGAGCAGCGTATGGGGCGCCGCGTGCAGGAGCTGCGTGATGGCGTGCTGAATTACCCGTTGCCGATGCCTTACGGCATTGCCGAAACGCTCAAGGGTTTCGGCTTTTACGGCGCTGGCAGCAATGCGGCGCACAACCTGCCGTTACCGGCCAACCCGCATACCGATAGCGGCGCCCGTGAACTGTTCAATCTGCATGCTGCGCAGCTTTGGGTCGCGCCGGAAGAGCTGAGCGCCGCCTGCGCACTGTTTGCGGATCGAGGCTCCCGCCCGCTGGAGCGCGATAACCCGCTGGCGCTGCGTCATCCAGCGCTGCCAAAACTGCCTGAGTTGCAGTATCAGGACGGCGCCTGCTCGCCGATGCTGGCCCTTGATCGTTTCTTTGTCGATCTGGTGCAAGCCAACCCGCAGTTGCGCCCGCGTGTCGGTAACCCCGATGAGCTGGCCAGCAATCGCCTGGGCGGCGTGCTCAAGGCGCTCAAGCACCGGGTGACCGCGCCGGAGAGCGAGCTGGAAGCGCTGGATGGCGCCATCATCACTGCGCTCAATGAAGAAGCCGTGGTGTCTGCCTGCTTGGCCAACCAGGGTGGCCTGAATCTGGTGGCGAGCTATGAGGCCTTCTGCGTGAAGATGCTTGGCGCAGTACGTCAACGCATTATCTTTGCCCGTCAGCAGAAAGAGGCTGGGCGCCCCGCAGGTTGGCTCGGCTGGCCGCTGGTGGCTACATCGCACACCTGGGAGAACGGCAAGAATCAGCAGTCGCACCAGGACACCACCTTCTGCGAGGCCTTGCTCGGTGAAATGAGCGATATGGTGCGGGTGGTATTTCCAGCCGACCACAATTCGGTATTGGCGCTGCTGCCGGGCATCTATCAGGCGCGTGGCCAGCTCGCCTGCATGGTGATTGCCAAACGTGAGCGGCCTTGTGTATTCACTCGCGAACAGGCCGAGCAGCTGGCGCAGGATGGCGCTGTTGTGCTGGCTGAGAAGCAAGGCGAGCAGCCTTTGCTGTTGATCGCCACCGGTAGTTATCAGTTGGCGGAAATGCAGCGCGCGGCCGTTCGTCTGAGCGCGGCCGGGTGCGCCTGGCGTCTGGTTTACTTGCAAGAGCCGGGGCGTTTTCGTGCGGCTCGCGATACCTGGGAACAGGCGGTGATTGTTGATGCCGAGCGGGTTGAGCGGTTATTCCCGGCTGCCAGCATAAAGCGTGTGCTGCTCACCCATATGCGCCCGGAAGTTGCCCGTGGGCATCTGTGGCCGCTGCTGGGTGAGGCTCGACACAGCCGTGTGCTGGGCTACCGTAATCGAGGTGGCACCCTGGATGAAGCCGGTATGTTGTTCGCCAACCAGGCGAGCTGGGCGCATGTGCTGGAGGCCGCTGCCGCGTTGCTGGAAAAACCGCTTGGCGATTTGCTCAGTGCCGAGGAGCAAGCAGCCGTGCAAGGGCGGGGAGAACCACACTGTCTGCGTTAGTGCAGGCCAGTGGGTGTGGGAAAAGGAGGGGCAGGTATGCCTAAATTGACTTTGGATCTTGATGCGGATTTGTACCGCTTGTTAGAGCAGGCAGCACAGCAGAACCAGATAAGCCTTGAAGAAGAGTGTTTGCATCGTCTTGAGGGCGGCGTTAGGCGTTCGCGCTATATGCATGCCTTGTTAGCCGATCTGCGCGCCGATGATGAGCAGCGGCGCGCGGAGCAAACGGATAGCTGAGGCTTACAGGCCGCAGTCGGCTTTGCTGAAACGCTCGGTGGTCACTGGTCGGTTGCTTTTGTATTCGCTGAATTCATAACGCAGCGCAGCGCCGCGGGCCAATAACTGGCGATACCCGGTGTTGCGGCACACGCTGTTAGCCAGTTGTGCGCGAACCACATCCGGGTTGCCACGCATTTGTGCCGCATGCTCGCTGCGTACGCTGAGGTGGTTGACCAGCTCACTGCCATCAACGGTATAACCTTGATCAAGAATGTCTTCATTGATTGCCCGTGGCGTGCCTACGCTGCTCTCGCGCGCGACTTTTTCCAGGGTTTTGCTCAGCTCAAAGTCTTTCAAGGTAGCGGCATGGGCAAACAGGGGCAGGCTCACTGCCAGGGTCAGGCTGATCAAACGCAGCATGGGGTTCTCCAAAGTCGATTCGCACCTTCTGACCGGCGCTACCGGGCAGAGGTTCAGTGGCGCCTATCTTACCCGTCTGCCGACACTTACGCAGTTACCACGGTAGGCCACGTAAGACGCACGGTTGAATACGCCTGAGCGGGCTTTGATAGACTGCCGCGCTTGCTGACCCCAGGATGACTCATGCCGTTTCTTCTTATCTGTCAGGTGTACGCCTGATGAGCCACGCTGTCTCGCGTTTACGCGCTGCGCGGATTGCCCGCAGTGCTAAACCATTTTTGGCCCGTGGTAGCCGCTCAGTGCGCTGTGACGAGTGCCGTTTGGTGATGACCCATTGCCTGTGTGCCTGGCGTCCGCGCATTGCTGCTACATCAGCGGTGTGTCTGTTGATGCACGATGTCGAGGCGCTCAAACCGAGCAATACCGGCTGGCTAATTGCCGATGTGCTGGCTGATACGTCGGCATTCGGCTGGTCACGTGTCGAGGTTGATGCCGAGTTGCCGGCGTTGCTGAACGATCCGCAGTGGCAGCCTTACCTGGTGTTTCCGGGCGAATACGTGGCCGCCGAACGAGTGGTCAGCGAAGTTCAACCCGCGCCCGGCAAGCGGCCTTTGTTTGTGCTGCTGGATGCCACTTGGAGCGAGGCGCGCAAGATGTTTCGCAAAAGCCCCTACCTCGACAGCCTACCTGTACTCAGCCTTCAGGCTGAGCAGCTGTCACGCTACAAGCTGCGACGCTCCAAACGCGATGACCATTTCTGCACGGCCGAGGTCGCGGCACTGTGCCTAGAGTTGGCAGGCGACCAGCGCGCGGCGGATGGTTTGAATGCTTACCTGGATGTTTTTAGTCAGCACTACCTGGCTGCCAAGGCACCGCGTGCGGTGCCATTGGATGATCCGTTGCACGAACGCCTGCGCGCGTTTCTCTAGCGGCTAGTGGGTCAGCTTCTTGGGCCACAACTGCGCCAACAGCATGCCGGCAAACATCAGTGCGCAGCCGAAGTAGCCGCGCAGTTCCAGTGATTCACCGAGTAGCCAGGTTCCGGCGATGGCGGCGAATACCGCCTCCAGTGAGAGGATGATGGCCGCATGCGAGGCGATGGCGTCTTTCTGCGCCACCACCTGCAAAGTAAAACCAATGGCCACGCCGAAGATGCCGCCATAGAGAATCGCCGGTCCCGCGGCGATGATCGCGTCCAGCTGAATTTCCTCGAAGACTACTGCCAGCACCAGGCTGATTACCGCGCAGGTGATGAACTGCACCAGCGCCAGGCGCAGCGGGTCATGGCGCCCGGCAAAGAAGCCCACCAGCAGTACATGCACGCCCCACACGAACGCCCCGGCCAGTTGCAGCCAATCGCCGGAGGCCACGGTAAAGCCCTCGCCGACGCTGAGCAGGAACATGCCGACCACTGCCAGGCAGGCGCCCAACCAGATACCCAGGCCGGTTTTATGGCCAATAAACAGCCCTAGCAGCGGCACGATGATCACGTACAACCCAGTGATGAAGCCCGAGTTGGTCACGCTGGTAAACAGCAGGCCAACCTGCTGCAGGTTGATACCCAAAGCTAGGGCCAAGCCCATCAGCACCCCGCCACGCAGCAACTGGCGGTTCAGTGGTGCGACTGTCGCGCTTTTGCTGCGACCTTCCAGCAGGCGTAGCACTGGCAGCAGAATCAGTGCTGCCAAGCCAAAACGCAGGCCGCTGTAGAGAAACGGGCCTACGGAGTCCATGCCCAGGCGCTGAGCTACAAACGCCGAGCCCCAGATCATGGCAGTCAGCAGCATTAACAGGTCGGCGCGCAGGGCGTGGCTTCGCATTTCAGGCTCTCGTCGGCAAAGCTGCGAACTGTGCCGCAAAGCGTCGTGCTTGACCACCCCGTCAGTGCTGGGCATGCTTGGTCGCTTTTCTGCGTTTTCAGGCTTGGTTGCGCCGCAACCCTGCGGCCTGTGCGCATTGTTCACCGTGCCCTGGACAGTACCCTGGCGGGTACCCACATAACAAAAACAGGATTCACCATGGCCGCTTTTGAAATCCTCATTGCTGACGATCACCCCCTGTTTCGCAGTGCCTTGCAACAAGCGTTAACCCTGGGGTTGGGGCCGGATGTACGGCTGGTCGAAGCCGCCAGCATTGCCGAATTGGAAGCCTGCCTGGCACAGAAGACCGACTGGGACCTGGTTCTGCTTGATCTCAATATGCCCGGCGCTTATGGCTTCTCAGGCTTGGTGTTGCTCCGTGGGCAGTACCCGCATATTCCGGTGGTGATGATCTCCGCTCAGGAAGAGCCGTCCATCGTTGCGCGCTCGCGGGAGTTCGGCGCCAGTGGCTTTATCCCCAAATCCAGCCCGCTGGAGACGATCCAGCAGGCAGTTCGCCTGGTGCTGGATGGTGAGGTCTGGTGGCCACAGCAGACTCAGGAAGCGATTGCCTTGTCGGCTGAAGCCAAAGCCGCCAGTGCAGGCCTGGCCAGCCTGACGCCGCAGCAGTTCCGCGTGCTGACCATGGTCTGTGATGGCTTGCTGAATAAGCAGATCGCGTATGAACTCAGCGTGTCTGAGGCCACGGTGAAGGCCCATGTGACGGCTATCTTCCGTAAACTGGGAGTGCGTACTCGGACTCAAGCGGCCTTGCTGCTGCAACAGCTGGAGTCGATTCCTTCACAAGCGGATGGTTAAGCGTCCGTTAATCTTTGCCTGGCAGGCTTGCCGCGCTGTTTTCCTTCTCTCGTTGTGATGACCCTCAATGTCTCCATTCAAAGGCCAGACCGGCCTTAAACGTGTACTCAATGCCACTGGTTACTCGCTGGCCGGCCTGCGCGCCGCTTTTACCGGTGAAGCTGCGTTTCGCCAACTGCTGCTGATCAACCTGATACTTGTGCCTTTGGCGTTCTACCTGGATGTCAGCCGCGTTGAACGCGCCTTGATGGTCGCGGTGTGTCTGCTGGCGCTGATCGTCGAACTGCTTAACTCTGCAGTGGAGGCGGCCATCGACCGTATTTCCCTGGAGCTGCACCCACTGTCGAAAAATGCCAAGGACATGGGCAGTGCCGCGCAGTTCACCGCCCTCAGCCTGATTGCCCTGGTGTGGGCGATTATCCTGTTCGGTTAATCCGCCTTTCAGGCAATAGTCGGCAGGACGATCTGGTCGCTGCGCGTCACGCCGGCGGTCAGGGCGCGGCACAGCTCGATGAACTCACGCATGGCGGCGGTCTGGTATTTCTGTTTGTGCCAGATAAAGTAGAACTGCCGGCGTAGATCCAGCTCAGGGGTTTCCACCGCCACCAGGCTGCCGCGGCGAAAGGCATCGCGCAGTGCCAGGCGGGAAATGCAGCCAATCCCTAGGCCTGATTCCACCGCACGTTTGATCGCCTCGGTGTGTTCCAGCTCAAGGCGAATATTCAGGCTGCTGGGGTGATGGCGCATGGCTTGGTCAAAGGTCAGGCGCGTACCGGAGCCTTGCTCACGTAGAATCCACGCCTCGCGCGTCAGCTCGTCGAGGCTCGCTTCACCGCGCTGCGCCAGCGCATGTTGCGGTGCGCAGAACACCACCAGCTCATCTTCAACCCAGGGCTGCACCTCGATATCCGGGTGCTGGCAGTCACCTTCGATCATGCCCATGTCCAGTTCGTAGTGGGCGATCTGCTGTACCACGTAGGCGGTGTTGTGCACCTGCAGCTTGACCCGGCACTCCGGGTGGCGCTGCATAAAACTGCCGATCAGCAGGGTGGCCAGGTAGTTGCCGACGGTGAGCGTGGCGCCAACGTTTAGCGAGCCGTAGCCACTCTTGCCGCCCAGCAGGCGTTCGATTTCCTTGGCCTGGTCGAGCAACGCCACCGCCTGTGGCAACAGTTGCAGGCCTAGAGCGTTGAGGCTGAGGCGTTTACCGGCGCGGTCGAACAGCTGGCAGTCGGACTGGCGCTCCAGTTCGCTGAGCGATGTGCTGGTGGCCGATTGCGACAGGGCCAGGGAGTCGGCCGCGCGCGACACGCTTTCATGCTGGGCCACGGCGACGAAGACTTGCAGTTGTCTGAGGGTAAATCGCATATCTATATAACCGATAACCTATATCTTGATAATCAAGTTAACAGATATTCTGCCGCTCATTACAATGCCGTGCAATTGCGCGCAGGCGCGCAGGCGACATTACCTTTGCGGAGCTCCGAACATGAGCAATCTTAACGCCGAGCGCATTCTTAGCGTTCACCATTGGAACGACACGCTGTTCAGCTTCAAGTGCACCCGTGATCCGGGTCTGCGTTTCGAGAATGGTCAGTTCGTGATGATCGGCTTGCAGCAGGAAACCGGCCGTCCGTTGATGCGCGCCTATTCGATTGCCAGCCCGAACTGGGAAGAGCATCTGGAGTTCTTCAGCATCAAGGTGCCGGATGGCCCGCTGACCTCGCAGTTGCAGCACCTCAAGGAAGGCGATGAGATCATCATCAGCAAGAAACCCACCGGGACCCTGGTACTGGATGACCTCAAGCCTGGCAAGCACCTGTACCTGCTCAGCACGGGCACTGGCTTGGCACCGTTTATGAGTGTGATTCAGGACCCGGAAACCTATGAGCGCTTCGAGAAGGTGATTCTGGTTCACGGCGTGCGTTATGTGAACGAAGTGGCCTACCGCGAATTCATCACCGAGCACCTGCCGAAGAATGAATTCTTCGGCGATGCGCTGAAGGACAAGCTGATCTACTACCCGACGGTGACCCGCGAGCCGTTTGAAAATCAGGGCCGCCTGACTGATCTGATGCGCAGCGGCAAGCTGTTCCAGGATATCGGCCTGCCGCCGATCAATCCGCAGGACGACCGCGCGATGATTTGCGGTAGCCCAAGCATGCTTGATGAAACCAGCGAAGTGCTCAACGAGTTTGGCTTGCAGGTCTCGCCGCGCATGCGCGAGCCAGGTGACTACCTGATTGAGCGCGCCTTCGTCGAGAAGTAAGCCTGCCGTTATCAAAAGCCCGCCAATCGGCGGGCTTTTTTATGCGCGCTATTCCAGCGCTAAGGCGCTGTGCGCACGGTTGCCGCCTTTCTGCTTGGCTTGGTACATGGCGTTGTCGGCATGTTGCAACAGTTGCTGCTCGTCCTGGGCGTGCTGGGGGTACAGGGCGATGCCGATGCTGGGCAGGACGGTCTGGCTCTGGCCACACACTTCAAAGGGTTGATTGAGGCTCTGGCGGATTTTCTCGGCTACCACGCTGGCGTGATCGGTCGAGTGAAAGTCTTCTAGCAGCACGACGAACTCATCCCCGGCAAAGCGTGCCACCGTATCGGATTCGCGCAGGCACAGCTGGATACGTTGAGCGACACCTTGCAGCAGTTGATCGCCCGCGGCATGACCGAAGCTGTCGTTGACCTGCTTGAACTTGTCCAGGTCAAGGAACAACAGCGCGACCTGCGACTGCTCGCGACGTGCGCGGGCCAAGGCCGTGTGCAGACGGTCGCGTAGGAGTTCGCGATTGGGCAGTCGGGTAAGTTGGTCGTACTGCGCCATAAACTGCAGCCGGCTGAGCATTTGCTGGCGCTCAATGGCCGCAGCCACCTGGGTCGAGACGAATTGCAGTAATTCCTGATCACGTTCGCTGTAGCGGGTGGAGGCGCTGCTTTGCACCAGCAGTGCGCCGATGATGCCTCTGTGTGAGTGCAGCGGCACGCCCAGCCAGCTGTGTGGCGATTCAGGATGCGGCTGGCTGGCATTGGGCAACAGCAAAGTGTTGCCGCTGCGAATGACCTGGGCACTCAACGTAACGGCATTCAGCGGCGAATCAGTCAGCGGAATGGGCAGGGGTTCGGCAGGGTAGGGGAAGCTTAATTCGTCGTTTTGTTCGTCATACAAGGCGACGGAAAAGCTCAGGGTTGGCAACAGTTCGCCAATAATCTGGTGCACCTGCTGAAAGAGGCCAAGCAGGTCCTTGGCCGAATGAGCGGCTTCGGAAATACCATACAGCGCGGTCTGCAGGGCTTCGCTGCGCTTACGCTCGGTGATGTCGTGGGCCACGGCGATGCGCACCTGATCATCTTCCGACCAGCGTGCAGACCAGAGGATATGCACGCTACTGCCATCCTTGCGCAGGTAACGGTTTTCAAACTGTGGTTTATGCACCCCGGCCATTACTTCCTTCGCCGCCAGCAGGGTTTTGGCGCGGTCTTCGGGGTGGACCATTTCGATCATCACCTGGCCGATCATTTCTTCTGCGCTGTAGCCGAAAATGCGCTGGCAGGCGGCACTGACAAAAACAAAGCGGCCGCGTTTGTCGACCACGCAGATGGCGTCGAGCAGCAGATCGACAAGGTTTTCGGTCGGCGCGTAGGTGCTGGCTTTCATGCGTTCACAGTGTGTCGATGTGTGATGACGGTTTATCGGGCCGCTTACTGGCGCTTTGGCAGCATGCCCCTTGCACTCACCATACCCGCAAGGCGTTGAACAGTGCACGTCTGTTTGTCGCCTGCAGGGCTATGCCGATCACTGCTGACGGGCGTCTACTCAGTGTAGAACGCCGTGTCGACGGCGTACTGCCTGTTATTGCGCGTGGCTAAAGCGCTGCCCGGAGACGGCCGGATGGTAGATCGGCTGTACCTTGTTGCCGGCAGGGTCGAGCAAGTGGAAGCTGTGCGCGCCGTCGCCATGGGCGAAAGGGCGGTCAAGCAGGGTCACGCCGTGTGCCTTGAAGTAGGCGTACCAGGCGTGCAGCTCATCGATGCTGTCGACGATAAAGCCGTAGTGATCCACTGCCTGCTCGCCGCTGCTGGGCACAGAAGCGCGACCTAGGGAGAGGTTGTCATTACCACAGGTCAGGTAGACCAGGTCCGGATTGGCGCGGTGCAGCACCTGCATGCCGAGAATACCCACATAAAAGCGTTCGCAGGCTTCCAGGTTAGGGACCAGCAGGGCGATATGGCGCAAGCCATTGAGGCGACCGGGGCGTTCGAGCATGATGAGCATCCTATTTTGTATACATTTATCTGGCAAATATAAGACAAAGTAGCTGCTCAGCCTATCCGCGCGTGTTGGGGGCGCGAACTAGATCAGCCGGCGGGCACGACTTCCAGCACGCAAATGCTGCCAGGCTGCGGGTAGTGCCAGTGCACATCGACATCCCAGAAACGCACGCCATAACGGCGCTCGGGACTGGGCTGCTGGTAGGCCGGGCGTGGGTCCTGGGCCAGGCATTGTTCGATCAACTCGACCAGCGGTTCATTCAGGCGCTGCCCATGTTCGTTTGCCTGGATCAGTGCACTGTCCTGCCAGCCGACGTCGATCAGTGCCGGCGCGCTGTCGGCGATGCGGTTGTAGGCTCCGGCGATGCTGTCGGCATAGGGCACGTAGGGTTTGATATCCAGCACCGGGGTGCCGTCGAGCAGGTCGATACCGGACAGCCACAGTTTGCCGGCTTCGACCTTGTCCAGTTTGACCACCGACTGGCCGATGCCATTGGGTCGGTGGGTAGCGCGGGTGCTGAATACGCCGACCGATTGATTGCCGCCCAGGCGCGGCGGGCGCACTTTGAGCCGCGGCTTGTCTTCCAGCGCCTGGTGAAACAGAAACAGCAGCCAGACATGACTGACCTTCTCCAATCCCTGCACTGCATCGCCGTTATCGAAGGGCGCGACCAGCTCCAGCACGCCACGGGCCGCTGGGGCCAATTGCGGCTGACGCGGAATGGCGAACTTCTCCTTGAAGCAGGAGCGAACAAAACCGATGGGGGAAACGGAGTAGGGCATGGCGGCGTGATCGAGTGAAAACGCCGCCATAGTACCTGACTATAGGTGAAAACCGCCGTCGATGGGGATGATCGCACCGGTCATGTAGGCCCCGGCCGTGCTGGCCAGGCTGATCGCCAGAGCGGCCATTTCCTCTTCGCGGCCCCAGCGCTGCATCGGGATCAGCGCGGTGTCTTCGGCCATGGCGGCCTCGTCGGTGGCGATATGCTGAGTCATCTTGCTCGGGAAGCGCCCCGGCGCGATCACGTTGACGTTGATATGTTGGCCGACCAGCTCGCGGGCGAGCATGCGCGACAGCTGATGCAGCGCCGCCTTGCTCGGGCCATAGGCGTAGGCGTCTTCGCCGTGGGAGGTGATGCCGGCGACCGAGCCGATATTGATCACCCGCGCTGGATTAGCCGCGCTGCCTGCCTTGCGCAGTAGCGGCAGCAATTGCTGGATGCAGCTGAATACCGAGGTCACATTGAGCTGCATGACCTTTTCCCAGCCCTTGGCCGGATAGCTTTCTAGTGGTGCGCCCCAAGTGGTGCCGGCGTTATTGACCAGGATATCCAGGCTGTTGATCTTGCCGGCCAACTGCTCAGCCAACACGTGCACACCTTCCTCGCTCGCTAGGTTGGCGGCGATGCCGTGGCAGGTGCCAAAGGCTGATAGTTCGGCAGCGGTTTGTGCGCAGGCTTCGCCGTCACGCGCGCAAACATAGACCGTGGCGCCGGCTTCGACAAAGGCTTTGGCGATCATCTTGCCGATGCCGCGTGTGCCGCCGGTCACCAGAGCGGTGCGGCCTTGCAGACTGAAGTAGGGGTGCATGGCGAATCCTTTTAACGGATGAGTGCCACTACCCTAATCATCTGACCGCGCCATGGCAGTCATCATTGCCTGTGGAAATACGCTGCCATGCGGGCAGGCATGGCAGCGCGGACTTAGAATCTGTTTACGATCTCGCGAGCTAGAGCCAGACAAGGCAAAAACAGCCAAGAAACGCAGCGAAGCGCAGTAACAGCCGCAGGCTGACCCGAAGGGTGAGCGTAGCGAATCAAGCGGAGTTTACGAGCTGTAAATGAGCATTACTCGTTTCACTCGCCCTTCGGGTCGCGCTAAAGCGCGTTAGCCACAAGTGGCTTGCCGAGGCTGTTTTTAACGCCGGATGGCCGACGCGCAGCAGATCGTAAATAGGTTCTTAGCCGCGAACGCGCAAGGTTAGACCCTTAAGGAAGTTGCGCAGGAACTGATCGCCGCAGGTGCGGTAGTTGCTGTGGCCGAACTTGCGGAACAGCGCACTCATCTCCGGCTTGGAAACCGGGCAGTCGACGCTGTTCATGATCGTGTGCATGTCGTCTTCCTTCAGCTCGAAGGCCACGCGCAGTTTCTTCAACACCATGTTGTTGGTCACGGGCAGCTCCAGCGGCTGAGCGGGGCGGCTGTCATCCTTGCCGCGCTTGAAGAACACCAGGCCGTCGAGGAAATGTGCCATCAGCTCGTCGTCGCAAGGAGTAAAGCCTTCTTCGTCTTCCTTCTTGAGCATGGCCGCGAGGTCGCTGGGGGCAACCTGTTTGCCGCTGAGCTTAATGATGTCGACCATCTGCGCGTCGCTGATGTCGAGGGTGTAGCGCAGGCTACGCAGTACGTCGTTGTTAAGCATGGAAAGGTCCTGAAAATGCGGCGGCTCAAAGCAGCCGTTAAAAAATGATTAGAAGCGTTCTTTACCGGCCAGGTAGCGCCATTGCCCAGGTTGAACCTTGGCCATCGGCACACCGCCGATACGGATGCGCTTCATACCCAGCACTTTGAGGTCGACGCTGTTGCACATGAACACGATCTGTCCGGGCAGCGGGTTCTTCAAAGCGAAGCGTAGGCGGGTTTCGTTCTGCCAGCTGACCTTGCAGGGTGGCAAGGCCACGCCATTAAAAGTCAGGCCGTGTGCCAAGCGCTTGAGCTGACTTGCACTCAGAGTGCCGACGACTTCGACCACATATTCCTGCTCCAGTTTGCTCAGGTCTTCCTTGAGCTTGCGCTCGATGCGCCAATCCTGGGTCAGTACATGCAGGCCATCTGCGCCAGCTTGCAGCGGTGCACAGCTGATCAGACGGGCGAAATGGCCTTTTAACGGGCGAACCCCCGAACTGTCTTCCGGCCAGTGATTGGCCGAGCTGATGCCTTCCACTGCGCGTTCCGGGTTATGCCCATTGGGCACATTCAGCAGCAAGGTGACTGGCTCGATCGGCGCCAGGACGGCATCGGGCAGCAGTTCCACGCGCTGTTCAGCGACTTTGAACTGGGGCTCTTCTACGACCACACCATCCACCGTGACCCAGCCGCCTTCGATGTAGAGTTCGGCCTCGCGGCGCGAACAGCCAATCACTTCGATCAGGCGTTTGGACAGGCGAATGGGGTCAGTCATAAAAGCGGTCATCGGCAAAAAAAGGGCCGCCATTGTAACCGGACAGGCCCCCGGTGCACGGAACATCGGGCGAACGGCGGCGATAAAAGCTGTTGTCAGTATTGAGGCAGAGACAGGCGGGCAGGGTTGGCTTTGTCCTCGGCAATAAAAAACCGCTCCGAAGAGCGGTTTTTTCAGCGAGGTAGCGCTTAACCGCCCAGATAGGCGTCGCGTACCTTTGGATCGTTGAGCAGTTGCTCACCGCTGCCTTGCATGACGATCCGGCCGTTCTCCAGGACATAGCCACGGTCGGCCAGCTTGAGCGCCTGGTTGGCGTTCTGCTCGACCAGGAACACCGTTACACCGTCCTTGCGCAGCTGTTCGATGATGTCGAAGATCTGCTGGATGATGATCGGGGCCAGACCCAACGACGGCTCGTCGAGCAGCAGCAGTTTGGGCTTGCTCATCAGCGCGCGGCCGATGGCGAGCATCTGCTGCTCACCGCCGGACATGGTGCCGGCGCGTTGGGCAAAGCGTTCCTTCAGGCGCGGGAACAGGTGCAGGACCTTGTCCAGCTGTTCCTGATTGTCGGCCTTGCTGCCGAAGAAGCCGCCCATCACCAGGTTTTCTTCCACGGTCAGGCGGGAGAACACCCGACGACCTTCCGGCACCACGGCAATGCTCTTGCGCATGATGCTCGAGGTGTCCTGGCCGATCAGCTCTTCACCCTGGTAGCGGATGCTGCCACTGCTCGCCTGGGGCGAGCCGCAGAGAGTCATCAGCAGGGTCGACTTGCCGGCACCGTTGGCGCCGATCAGGGTGACAATCTCACCCTGACGGACTTCGACGTTGACGTCATGCAGCGCCTGAATCTTGCCGTAGAAGGTGGAAACGTTCTCGAAATACAGCATCACGCTTCCCCCAAGTAGGCTTTGATCACGTCCGGGTTGGCGCGGATCTGTTCCGGCGTGCCGTCCGCCAGGGGCGTGCCCTGGTTGATCACGTAGATGTGGTCGGAAATGCTCATGACCAGCTTCATGTCGTGCTCAATTAGCAGCACGGTGACGTTGTGCTGGTCGCTGAGCACGCGGATCAGCGCCTTGAGGTCGTCGGTCTCGCGCGGGTTGAGGCCAGCGGCTGGCTCGTCGAGCATCAGGATGCTCGGGCGGGTCATCATGCAGCGGGCGATTTCCAGGCGACGTTGCTGACCGTAGGCCAGGGTGCCGGCCGTGCGGTTGGCAAACTCAGTCAGGTTGACCTGCTCCAGCCAGTGCGCGGCAAACTCCATGGCTTCGCGTTCGCTTTTACGAAACGCCGGGGTCTTCAGCAGGCCCGCCAGGTAGTTGGTGTTGAGGTGGCGGTGCTGAGCGACCAGCAGGTTTTCCACCGCCGTCATGTCCTTGAACAGACGCACGTTCTGGAACGTGCGCACCACGCCTTTGCGGGCGATCTTGTGGCCGGGCAGGCCTTCGATCTGCTCACCATTGAGGCGGATGCTGCCGCTGGTAGGCTGATAGAAGCCGGTCAGGCAGTTGAATACGGTGGTCTTGCCGGCGCCGTTCGGGCCGATCATCGACACAACCTGTTTTTCCTTGACCTGCAGGTTCACCCCGTTGACGGCCAGTAGGCCGCCGAAGCGCATGGACAGGCCGCTTACTTCTAGAATCGGGCGGCTCATTGCTTCAGCTCCAGGTGTGGACGTTGCATGGGCAGCAGACCCTGCGGACGCCAGATCATCATCAATACCATCAGGGCGCCGAACATCAGCATGCGGTATTCATTGAATTCACGCGCCAGTTCCGGCAGCAGAATCATCACGATGGCCGCGAGGATAATGCCGAGCTGCGAACCCATGCCGCCCAGTACGACGATGGCGAGGATGATCGCCGATTCGATAAAGGTAAACGACTGCGGGCTGACCAGGCCCTGACGCGCGGCGAAGAAGCTGCCGGCGAAACCAGCGAAGCAGGCGCCGATGGTGAAAGCCGAGAGCTTGATCGCGGTGGGGTTCATACCCAGGGCACGGCAGGCGATTTCGTCTTCACGCAGCGCTTCCCACGCGCGGCCGATCGGCATGCGCAGCAGGCGGTTGATCACGAACAGGGTCAACAGCACCAGCAGCAGGGCGATCAGGTAGAGGAAGATCACCTTGTTGATCGAGTTGTAAGCCACCCCGAAGTACTCGTGGAAGGTCTGCATGCCTTCAGCGGCCTTGCGGTCGAACGACAGGCCAAACAGCGTTGGCTTGGGGATCGAGCCGATGCCGTTCGGGCCACCGGTCAGCCAGGTCATGTTGTTCAGCAGGATGCGGATGATCTCGCCAAAACCCAGGGTCACGATGGCCAGGTAGTCGCCGCGCAGGCGCAGCACCGGGAAACCCAGGATAAAGCCGAAGAACGCCGCCATCAGGCCGGCAATCGGCAGACAGATCCAGAAGCTCAGGCCGAAGTAGAACGACAGCAGCGCGTAGCTGTAAGCGCCTACGGCGTAGAAGGCCACGTAGCCGAGGTCGAGCAGGCCGGCAAGACCGACCACTATGTTCAGGCCGAGGCCGAGCATCACGTAGATCAGGATCAGCGTGGCGATATCCACCGCACCACGCGAGCCGAAGAACGGCCAGGCCAGCGCAACGACGATCAGGCCAAGAACGATCCAGCGCTGGGTCGAGGGCAGGGTGAGGAACTCGCTGGCTTTGCCCGGCATGCTGGGCAGCTTGGGTGCATTGCTCCAGGCGGCGCTCAGGTGGTTGCGGAACAGTTGCCAGAAGAACATGGCAATCGAGCAGCCGAAGATGGTCCACAGCACGGCTGGGCTGGCGCCTTGCACTTCGAGCTTGATGCCGACAGTGGAGAGCTTCAGGCCGATAACCGGGTAGGCCACGGCCAGCACCAGCAAGGCGCTGAAGATCGCGGTTCTGAGGTTTTGGGTAATGGAGGTCTTCATACTTTTTCAACCTCCGGACGGCCGAGAATACCGGTTGGGCGGAACAGCAGCACCAGTACCAGCAGGCTGAAGGCCACCACGTCCTTGTACTGGTCGCCGAAGATATCGGCACCAAAAGCTTCGGCCACACCCAGCAGCAGACCACCGAGTACCGCTCCGGGAATGCTGCCGATACCGCCGAGTACCGCTGCGGTGAAGGCCTTGATCCCGGCGAGGAAGCCCAGGTGTGGATTGATCACGCCGTATTGCATGCCCAGCAGCACGGCGGCGATGGCAGCCAGTGCGGCGCCGATGACGAAGGTCAGGGCAATGATGTTGTTGGTGTTGATGCCCAGCAGGTTGGCCATCTTGATGTCTTCAGCGCAGGCGCGGCAGGCGCGGCCCAGGCGTGAACGGGAGATAAACAGCGTCAGGCCGACCATGACAAAGAAGGTGACGACGAAGATCAGTACCTGCATATAGGAAATCACCACGCCATTCATGGCGCTTTCGCCGAAGACGAAGTTGCCTGGTAGCAGGTTGGGGATCGATTTGTCCTTGGAGTCCTGCGCCAGGAGCACCTGGTTCTGCAGGAAGATCGACATGCCGATAGCGGAAATCAGCGGAATCAGACGGTTACCGCCGCGCAGAGGGCGGTAGGCGACCCGTTCGATGCTGTAGCCATAGGCGCTGGCGACAATGATGCTGGCGGCAAAGGCCGCAATCATCACGATGGGTAAACT
This sequence comes from Pseudomonas sp. 9AZ, assembly GCF_902506525.1. NCBI lineage: Bacteria > Pseudomonadati > Pseudomonadota > Gammaproteobacteria > Pseudomonadales > Pseudomonadaceae > Pseudomonas > Pseudomonas sp. 9AZ. Next base: position 473,251 of record NZ_LR733840.1, on the reverse strand, counting down.
GTCCAGGCCATACATGGCCAAGCCGGCGACCACAATGAAGGCTACGTACGAGCCAATCATGTAAACCTCGCCGTGGGCGAAGTTGATCATGCCGATAATGCCGTAAACCATGGTGTAGCCGATGGCGATCAAGGCATAGGTGCTGCCAACGGTCAGACCGTTAACCAGCTGTTGCAGGTAGTGATAAAGATCAGGCATTGCCTAACTCCTGGGTTGTCACGCAAGGCAGCGCTTTTGGCGCAGCATGCAACCGGAATTCTTCTAATAAACAAAACCCACTGCCGAAGCAGTGGGTTTTGGGTTCAGGCTAAGAGCTTACTTGGCTTCGGACTTGGTGCCGTCCTGGTGCCATTCGTAGACGACGAAGCTGAAGTCTTTCAGATCGCCCTTCTCGTCGAAGGCCAGGGTGCCAGTTGGGGTGTCGAAGCTGTTGGCGCGCAGGGCTGCGGCCACTTTAGCGGTGTCGTTGTCGCCAGCCTTGGTGATGCCTTCGGCGATCACTTGTACCGCGGCGTAAGCCGGGAACACGAACGGACCGCTGGAGTCTTCGTTTTTGGCTTTGAACGCATCAACCAGCGCCTTGTTGCGTGGGTCCTGGTCGAACGACTTCGGCAGAGTAACCAGCAGGCCTTCGGAAGCTGGGCCAGCGATGGCCGAGATTTCCTTGTTGCCAACGCCTTCTGGGCCCATGAACTTGGCGCTCAGACCTTTCTCAGCCGACTGACGCAGCAGCAGGCCCAGCTCTGGGTGGTAGCCACCGTAGTAGATGAAGTCCACACCGGCTTGCTTGAGCTTGGCGATCATTGCGGAGAAGTCTTTGTCGCCGGCGTTGATGCCTTCGAACATAACGACTTTGGTGCCTTTGCTTTCCAGAGTCTGCTTGACCGCGGTAGCAATGCCTTCACCGTACTGCTGCTTGTCGTGGATCACGGCAACCGCTTTCGGCTTGACGTGGTCAGCGATGAAGTTGCCAGCGGTTGGGCCTTGCAGGCTGTCCAGACCGATGGTGCGGAACACCAGCTCGTAACCGCGAGCGGTGATGTCCGGGCTGGTGGAAGCCGCGGTGACCATCAGAATGCCTTCGTCTTCGTAGATGTCGGACGCTGGCTGGGTGGAGCTGGAGCACAGGTGGCCAACTACGAATTTAACTTCGTCGTTGACGATTTTGTTAGCAACAGCAACGGCTTGCTTTGGATCGCAGGCATCGTCATACACCACGCCTTCGAGCATTGCGCCGTTCACCCCGCCGGCCTTGTTGATCTGCTCGATAGCCATTTTGGCGCCGATGAACTGCATTTCACCGTATTGCGCGACGGCGCCGGTGACTGGGCCTGCCAGGCCAATCTTGATGGTGTCAGCCGCTACCGAGTAGCTGGCAACGCCAGCCATGGCCATGGCGGCAAACAGTTTGGAAATCTGCTTAGTAGCCTTGTTCATAGTGCTCCACTCTTATTGGTTTTGATTGTTGTAGTTCTGGCGGCCAAAGCTGCAGAACCGGGTTGTTCCCCCGGTCATCCCCCCGGCAACTGTACCGGTGCAGTGTAGAGCGCGGCTTTGCGGCTTGAAAAGCGGCTTGCTGGGGGCAAAACCCTGAGGTGTCGCTTTAACGCAATAAACGTATAGAAAAACGGCGTGTCTTGATCGCCGTTGGCAACGTCGCGAACAGCGTTGCGAATTTGCCAGCGGGCTGGTCGACGCTATCATGGCGGCCGATTAAAAAAGCGGTCACCAATGACAGGGCAATCCATGACAGAACAACCTAGCACCCTCTATGCCAAGCTGCTTGGTGAAACTGCAGCTATTACCTGGCAGGAGCTACAACCTTTCTTCGCCCGTGGCGCCTTGCTGCTGGTCGACGGCACTCAGGATCTGATCGAAGTAGCGCAGGCTGTGGCGCAGAACGATCAGGAAAAAGTCGCCGCCTGGCTGGCTGCAGGTATCTTGAGCAAGGCTGACGACAGCCGCGCCGAAGACCTGCTAACCCGCGATCCAGAGCTGTGGGCGGTGGTAGTGGCGCCCTGGGTACTGGCGCAGGAACGCATTGAGCGAGCGCCGCTGCACTGATCTGGCGCGCGTATCACGCTTTATCCAGAGCAACTATGCTGGCAGCACCATGGACTGATTGCAGGAGCTGCCAGCATGTTTGAACCCGGACATCTGCATCGCGCCAATACCTTGGCTACGGCCGATGCGCCGCTGTTTAGTGTCGACTTGCATTACGAAGTACGCCAGGACCCGACCGAAGGCCCGATGTTGCACATGCGCATGCACGGTCAGGTGGAGGGTAAAGCGTTTGAGGAAATCTTCGAACTGCACCGCGATACCGCCTTCAACTTCGCCAGCGTGGCCACGCGCCTGGCGCACAAGCATGGCTTGCCGACCAACAGCAGCCTGATCATGCGCAGCCACGCCGAGTACGACCTGATGTTCGAAGACATCCGCGCCAAGCTCGGCGCGCAGAGCGGCGAGCCGGTCAACCTCGATCATCTGGAAAAAGACGGCCTGTAGGCCTGTTGCTCGGGCGTTGACTGGCGGGACAGGTTCCGCAGCCACTAGGTTAAGATGGCGACCATCAATGAGTCGGAGTCTGCCTATGTCCACCTCCCTTCCTGCTTTGGCATTTGCTGGTATTGGCCTGATGGGCCTGCCTATGACCCAGCGCTTGTTGGCCGCTGGTTATCCGCTGAGCGTGTGGAACCGTTCCCCTGATAAGTGCGCGCCACTGCAAGCGTTGGGGGCGCAGGTGATGACCAGCCCGGCGCAACTCTGTGCTCGGGCCGATATCGTCATGCTTTGCCTGGCCAATACTGAGGTGGTGCGCGAGGTGGTGTTTGGCCCTGGCGGCATCGCGGAAACGGCCAAGCCCGGACAGGTGTTGGTGGACTTCTCTAGTCTGGAACCGGCCGCCACCCGTGAGATGGCAGCTGAGTTGCACGCCCGTTGCGGCATGCACTGGGTCGATGCGCCCGTCTCTGGCGGCACGCCGGGTGCGGCCAATGGCACGTTGGCAATCATGGCCGGAGGGCGGGTTGAGGACATTGAACGCGTTAGGCCGATTCTCGCGCACCTGGGGCAACGCCTGACGCGCATGGGTGATGTCGGTGCGGGCCAGGTAACCAAAGTGTGCAACCAGATGATCGTTGCCTGTAATGCGTTGGTGATCGCCGAAGTAGTGGCCCTGGCCGAGCAGGCTGGGGTTGATGCCAGCTTGATTGCACCGGCGCTGGCCGGCGGTTTTGCCGATTCCAAACCGCTGCAGATTCTCGCGCCGCAGATGGCCGAGAGTCAGTTCGAGCCGGTTAAGTGGCATGTGCGCACTTTGCTCAAGGATCTCGACACGGCGGTCAAACTGTCGCAGCAGGTCGGCTCGGCTACACCGCTCAGCGGTCTGGCCGCGCAGCTGATGCGCCAACACGGCAGCCAGGGCAATCTGGAGCGTGACCCGGCGACGCTGGTGCAGCTGTATCGTGCGCAGCAGCCTCAAGAGCCACGGTCTTGAAGATCGCGGCCAACCTGTCGCTGCTGTTTACTGAGCTGCCGCTTATCGAACGAGTGGTGGCTGCCTCTGCAGCAGGCTTTGATGGCGTGGAAATCCAGTTTCCCTACGAGCTGCCGGCTATTGCTCTAAAAGAGGCGCTGGAGGCTGCGGGTATGCCACTGCGCCTGATCAACCTGCCAGCCGGCGACCTGATGAGCGGCGGGCCAGGTCTGGCTGCAGTGTCTGCGCGGCAGGCCGAGTTTGATGCTGCGTTGCAGCAGGCGTTGAGCTACGCCGCGATGGTGCGTCCGGCGTTGGTCAATGTGTTGCCGGGTCGCCTGGCTGAGGGCGTTAAGTCTGGGCAGGCGTTGGCCTGTTTGATCGCCAACCTGCGCAAGACCGCCGAAGCTTTTCAGCTATTGGGCATTGGCGTCGTGGTAGAAGCGATCAATCCGCTGGATATGCCCGGCTTTCTGATCAATACCCCGGCACAACTGGATGAGTTGCTCAGGGCTGTGGGCCATCCCAACCTGGCGGCGCAGTACGACCTCTACCATATGGCGCGGCAGGGCCTGGATATACAGGCTGGTATCGCGTTGTTGGCAGGGCGTATCGGCCATGTGCAGTTTGCCGATTACCCGGGGCGTGGTGCGCCGGGCCGCGGCGAGTTGCAGTTCGCGCCTTTGCTCAAGGCTTTGCGTGACGGTGGGTATGAGGGCTGGCTGGCAGCGGAATACCGACCGGGAGAGGCGGGCACCCAGGCCGGCCTGAACTGGCTGAGTGAATGGCGAGCCATGCTCGCCTGAGTGAGGCGCCTGTTTTTCGCAGCGACTGCAGCGAAAAACAGGCGCCTCGGCCTTACTCTTGCGGATCTTCTTGGTACTTATTGAGCGAGATAACCCGAGTCTTGCCGATGCGGTGACGGTAGATCTCGCGCAGGTACTTGATCGCTTTTTTAACGCTTTCACGGGACAGACGGATGTCGTTGATCGAGACGAATTTGTCCTGATCGTGGATCAGCTCGCGGTACTTCTTCTCGTACATCGGCTTGATCGCGTACCAGTTGGTGTCGAGGATTTTCGCCGGATTCTCGTACTCGTTGAGCATGGCGTCGACCCGTACTTCGTCGAACTCCTCGCTCATGATGAAATCGAGAATGGCGTTGTCCAGGCTTTCATCGAAACGATGCGGGTCGCGGGCGAAGCAGCGCTTGATAAAGGCCACGATCAGCGTCAGGAAGTCGTCCGACAGGCACGGGCTCTTGGCGATCAAGGTGGTCAACGACAGGTTGGCCGACGCGCCGATGACCAGTGCATAGCGCTTCAATGTGGTATTAGGGAACAAGCTATTGAGGTGGGTCTTCAGCCGGTTCAGGTCCATGTAGGACAGCTTGTAGTCTTTCGGCAGTGAAACGATCGACACCACCGAGGAGCAGTTCTTGAAGAAGTGCAGGTCACTGAGTTTGGCGGCGTTGTAATCGGACTTCTTGTACTCATCCAGCGCTTCGCGATACCGCTTGGACTCGATCGGCAGCAGGCTGATGCCCTCAATGGCCTGGGTGACCTTATTAAAGTGCGGCAGGTCGATGGAGCGGAAGAACAGGTCGTCGATATTCAGGCGTGACGGTTCTTTGTCCAGTACGCGGAATTTGTCCAGCGCGGCGGTGCTTTGTTCAGGCACCACTGATTCGGCATACGCCACCGCCACTGGGCCGGCCAAGCTCATAAACAGGTCGTTGGCGTCCAGGCGAATGGTTTCGCCGATGTCGATGCCCGCGCGGCGGAAGTAGTTCTGGTCGTAGTCGGTGGTCACCGCCTGGGCGGTGAGGATGTTGAAGATTTGCTGCGAGATGTACTGGTTGGCGTGACGCTCCATGGCGTTGACGTCGATGTTCTGGATATTGCCGTCATCGCTTTCCTCGGCGTAACGCATGATGTCGTTGGAAATCAGCATCATGGCGTTCCATGGGCGGATGCGGCGCATCACGCTTTCTTCGCTGTTCTCTTCATTGTCGAAGTTGTAGGAGAAATCCCATTCCTCGGCGAGGTACTTACACAGCAGGCGACCGGCGTTGATGTGCAGGGCTTCGGACATCTCGCTGCGTTGGTCGGAGATGTTCGGCAGGATGCAGATGCCGCTTGTGAAGATCGGCTCGAAGACAAAGCTGTGGTCGCGGTTTTCCGGGGTTTCGTCGAAGCTCTTGGTGTCGAAGGTCTTGCTCATGTAGGCGAATTGCTGGGCCAGGCCGAACTCTGAGGCCATGCCCGAACCGGTGCCGCCGCCGGCGCTGAAAATGTAGAAGTACAGGCGCGACTGATTGGCCTTGATGCCGCAGGAGTCGATCAGGTAGCTGTGAATGAATTTCCAGTCTTCATTGGTAAAGCGCTGGGTATCCTTGTTGAGGATGATCTTGGCCAGGTATTGCCCGAGGATCGGCGCGTTACCGGCGCCGCCGGCATGCACCTCGGAGAGGTCCATGATCTTCATCTTGCTGTAGTCGCTGAGGAAACCGCTGGTTTCGCCCTTGCGCGAGAAGCGGATGCGCCCCTCGATGTCCTTGTCCAGATCGCCGAGCATGACCAGTGGCTCGATCAGAAATACTGGCTTGCTGTCCTTGCTCGGTGCGCGCAATAGGTTGCTGCGAATCCAGCGGGTCGGGCGGAAGTCCTGTTCGGCAACGGTTTTTTCTTCGCTTTTGAATTCGCTCAGGTAGAACTGCCGAGCGTTGTAGACCAGTGAGGCGACATCTAGGGCGATGTTCGAGCCGCAGCGGCCAAGGCCAATCAGGCACACCGATGGGAAATGCTGTACCCGTCGGTCGTTCTCTTCGTCATGTGGCGCTGGAGGAAAGACCAGGCTGCGCAAGCCGTCGAGGTTGTCGAGGATGCGATCAATGTCGCGCTCGGTGAAATACATGTATTGCTCACCGCTGCTGTCGATGCGCACCGGTACCAGCGGTGCGGGGGGCGGCAACGGTTCAAGCGGGGCCAGCAGCGTATCAGCCAAGCCCGCCAGTGTGGCTTCGGTCGCAGGTGGGGTCACAGCGTCTTTTTTTGTTTTCATTTGGAGACAGTCCGGCGGCTAACGAGGGTGGAGCGGCAAATGGCCACATTTCGCTCAACAGGCTTGTTTGTAGCATGAAAAATGGAAAATCTCGCGGTTTCACATGGTTTTACTTAGGCATATTCGGAGTTTTTCCGATGCGCTTTGTGACCTGGGTGCTTGCTCGGGCGCCCATTACCCGGCATACACACCACAAATAGTCACAGACAGCATAGTCGCAAGGCTCTAGATTGCGCCTTCACGTGCTGGATACAGCGGTTGGCCAAGCGTCACCGACTTGCTTCGATAACAACAATAGAGATGGATTCCATGCAGCAGCAGTCCCTTCAAGCGACGAATGCCTGGCGCATTCTGTTCCTGCTTTTTCTCGCCAACCTGTTCAACTTCTTCGATCGCACCATTCCGGCGATCATCATTGAGCCCATCCGCATGGAGTGGAATCTCAGTGATTTGCAGCTGGGCTTGATCGGTACCGCCTTTACCATCGTCTATGCGATTGCCGGCATCCCGCTTGGGCGCATGGCCGATACCGGTGCGCGGCGCAAGATCATGGGTTGGGGCCTGGCGGTCTGGAGTGGCCTGACGGCGGTCAACGGTCTGGCCTGGAACTTCTGGAGCTTCCTGCTGATTCGCATGGGCGTCGGCATTGGTGAGGCCAGTTATGCACCGGCGGCCAACTCGCTGATCGGCGATCTGTTCCCAGCGCACAAACGTGCGCGGGCCATGGGCATCTTTATGCTCGGCCTGCCGATTGGCCTGCTGCTGGCGTTTTTCACCATTGGTGCGATGGTCAAGGCGTTCGACAGCTGGCGTGCCCCCTTCTTTATTGCCGCTGTGCCGGGACTGATCCTCGCTCTGTTTATGTTCTTTATTAAAGAACCCAAGCGCGGCGCGGCCGAACTGGTGCAATCGCGTACTACGCCGGTGGAAAAACCCCTGCGCAAGGTCATGGCGATCCGTACCTTCTGGTGGCTGGTGATGGCCGGCCTGGCCTTCAACTTCGCCACCTATGCCTGCAACTCGTTCATGGTGCCGATGCTGCAACGCTACTTCCTGATGCCGCTGGAGCAGGCCGCGATGGCCACCGGGGTAATCGTTGGGTTAACCGGCCTGGTTGGCCTGACCTTGGGCGGCTGGCTGGCGGACAAGATTCACCAGCGCTGGCAGACCGGCCGCCTGCTGTTTGCCGCACTGAGCATGTTGATTGCCTCTGTCGCCACGGGCTACGCCCTGCTGGCCGGGCAAATTGAAATCGCTGTGTTCGTGGCGCTGTTCAGCATTGGCTGGCTGTTTGCATACAACTTCTACACCTGCGTTTACACCGCGATTCAGGATGTGATCGAGCCCCGCCTGCGTGCCACTGCCATGGCGCTGTTCTTCGCCGGGCTGTATCTGCTTGGTGGCGGCCTTGGCCCATTGGCTGTGGGTATGCTGTCGGATCACTACTCCCATGCAGCAATGCTCGCCGCTGGGGCCAGTGAAATGAACGAAACCTTCAAGGCGGTTGGCCTGCATAACGCCATGTATCTGATTCCCGTGGCCTTGATGCTGACCATGGTGGCGCTGTTGCAAGCCTCACGCTGCTTCGTCGCCGATGCGGCCAAGATGCAGCAGGGTATGACTGAGGCGGTGCCTGCCTGACCCCAAAAAAAGGCCCGCATCTGCGGGCCTTTTGTTTTCTCGGCGAAATTAACCGGCAACCAAGACGCGTATGGCTTCCAGGCGCAACGCCGCCTTGTCGAGCATAGCCAGGCCTTGCTCGCGCAGCTGGCGCAGTGCGTTCAGTTCGCTGTCGCGCACGCTGGGGTTGACCGCTTGCAGGGCGATCAGGCGCGCCAGCTCTTCATCGGTTTCGGCGGCCAGGCGACGCTTGGCTTCGTCGACGCGCGCCGTGTGGCGTTCAGCAACCTTGCCTTCCCCGGCATTAATTAGCGGGTTGAGGCTGTCGCGCTGGGCCTGAACAAACTTGTTGGCACTGGCGCGCGGCACAGGCTCCAGCTGCTCGTTGAGCTTCTCGAACGAAACCTTGGCCGCCAGGTCGTTGCCGTTGGCATCGAGCAGGCAGCGCAGGGCGATCGGCGGCAGGTAGCGGCCCAGTTGCAGGGTGCGCGGCGCCACCACTTCGCTGACATAGAGCAGTTCCAACAACACGGTGCCGGGTTTCAGCGCCTTGTTCTTGATCAGCGCCACGCCGGTGTTGCCCATCGAGCCGGAGCGCACCAGGTCCATGCCGCCTTGCACCATGGGGTGTTCCCAGGTGAGGAACTGCATGTCTTCGCGGGCCAGGGCCAGGTCGCGGTCATAGGTGATGGTCACGCCTTCGTCGTCGCCCAGGGGGAAGCTGGCATCCAGCATCTTTTCGCTGGGACGCAGGATCAGCGCGTTGTCGGAATGGTCTTCGCTGTCGATACCAAAGGCGTCGAACAACTGCTCCATATAGATCGGCAGTGCGAACTGGTCATCCTGCTCGAGGATCGCCTCAACCAATGCCTCGCCTTCGCCAGCACCGCCGGAGTTGAGTTCCAGCAGGCGGTCGCGGCCTGCGTGCAACTCACCTTCCAGGCGAATGCGCTCAGCTTTGGCGTCATCAACCAGCGCTTGCCATTCACCGTCATCGCCGCTTTCCAGCAGCGGCAGCAGGCGGCTGCCGAACTGGTGCTGCAGGGCGTTGCCGGTTGGGCAGGTGGCGAGGAAGGCGTTCAGCGCCTGGTGATACCACTGGAATAGGCGTTCTTGCGGGCTGTTTTCCAGGTAGGGCACATGCAGCTGGATACGGTGCTTCTGACCAATACGGTCGAGGCGGCCGATGCGCTGCTCAAGCAAATCAGGGTGAGCCGGCAGGTCGAACAGCACCAGGTGGTGGGCAAACTGAAAGTTACGACCTTCCGAGCCGATTTCCGAGCAGATCAGCACCTGGGCACCGAACTCTTCGTCGGCGAAGTAGGCCGCCGCGCGGTCGCGCTCCAGGATGCTCATGCCTTCATGGAACACCGTAGCCGGGATGCCTTTGCGCACGCGCAGGGCGTCTTCCAGGTCCATTGCGGTCTCGGCATGGGCACAGATCACCAGCACCTTGAATTTTTTGAGCATCTTAAGGGTGTCGATCAGCCACTCGACGCGCGGGTCGAATTTCCACCAACGCTGCTCTTCATCGACATCCGGCTGCGCCTGGTAGCTGACTTCCGGGTACAGGTCAGCGTGCTCGCCAATCGGCAGCTCCATATATTCATCGGGGCTGGCCAACGGGTAGGGGTGCACTTCACGGTCCGGAAAACCCTGCACGGCGGCGCGGGTGTTACGGAACAACAGGCGACCGGTGCCATGGCGATCCAGCAACTCGCGCACCAGGCGCGCGGAGGCTTCGCTGTCACCGGCGTTGACCGCAGCCAGCAGCTCTTCACCGCCGGCGCCGAGGAAATCATGAATGGTTTTGTGTGCGGCATCCGACAAGCGGCCCTGGTCGAGCAGTTCCTGCACGGCTTCGGCAATCGGCTTGTAGTGCTCACTTTCGGCGCGGAAGGCGGCCAGATCATGGAAGCGGTTCGGGTCGAGCAGGCGCAGGCGGGCAAAGTGGCTGTCCTGACCGAGCTGTTCCGGGGTCGCGGTGAGCAGCAGCACGCCCGGGATGACCTGAGCCAGCTGTTCGACTAGGGCGTACTCGGGGCTAGCGTGTTCCGGATGCCAAACCAGGTGGTGCGCTTCGTCGACCACCATCAAGTCCCAGCCAGCGGCAAACAGCGCGTCCTGGGCCTTTTCGTCCTCGCACAGCCATTCCAGCGCGACCAAGGCCAGCTGGCAGTCTTCAAACGGGTTGCTGGCATCGCTTTCGATAAAGCGCTCTTCATCGAACAGCGCGACATCCAGGTTGAAGCGTCGGCGCATTTCCACCAGCCACTGGTGCTGGAGGTTTTCCGGTACCAGGATCAGCACCCGGCTGGCGCGCCCTGAGAGCAGTTGACGGTGGATCACCAGGCCTGCTTCGATGGTTTTGCCCAGGCCCACTTCGTCGGCCAGCAATACGCGCGGGGCGATACGGTCGGCGACTTCGCGGGCGATGTGCAGCTGGTGCGCAATCGGTTGCGCACGCACGCCGCCCAGACCCCAGAGGCTGGATTGCAACTGACGGCTGGTGTAATCCAGGGTGTGGTAGCGCAGGGCGAACCAGGGCAGCGGGTCGATCTGCCCGGCAAACAGGCGATCACTGGCCAGACGGAACTGGATAAAGTTCGACAGCTGGGTTTCCGGCAGCGTAACGCTTTCATGCTGTGCATTGAGGCCGTGATAGACCAGCAGGCCGTCGATGTCGTCGACTTCCTGTACGGTCAGTTTCCAGCCTTCGAAGTGGGTGATCTCATCGCCCGGCGAAAAGCGTACGCGGGTCAACGGCGCATTGCGCAGGGCGTACTGGCGGGTTTCGCCAGTGGCCGGGTAGAGCACGGTAAGCATGCGGCCGTCCTGCATCAGAACGGTTCCCAGCCCCAGCTCCGCTTCGCTGTCACTGATCCAGCGTTGCCCCGGTTCATACTGCGCCATGCTTGTCTCCCGCGTGAAAAAGCCGACTATGTTAACGCAGCGTCGGGCCGTGGCCAAAGGCGCATTGCTACGCATCGGGCACTTTGTGTGATTAGGTTGATCAAAAGTGTAGCGAGGCAAGGCTCAAGTCGCGGCTTGGCTGGCCGACAGTCTGACCAAAGGAGGGCTAAATAGATGCTGCCGCCGATCCCACACAGTCTGGTTCCGGTTACCGTCCAGCAGGACGTGGTCAAGCCGCGCCCGGAAATCCCGCCGGTTACGGCGTCTGCGGAAAGCTCCAAGGAAAGTGGCGTGAGCCTGGATAAACGCCACCCGCAGGAAGCGGAAATGCTGTTGCGCGAAGAACAGCGCCGTCGCCAGCGCCGTCACGGCTACACACCGGAAGAACTGGCCGAAGGTGAAGTGGCCGAGGCCGATGAGGCGGTGGTCAGTGAACTGCCACGTCAGGGTTTGTGGGTGGATGTGGAAGTCTGAGCTGGGCACACTAGGTGTTCCGCCTGTTCGAGTTTTGTTCCGTGGATCTATTTGCCGACAGCCCGTTGCAGTTGCCTGATGCTGACTTGCAGTTGCACGCGAGCTGGCTTGATGCAGCCACCGCCGATCATTGGCTGGCCGAGTTGAGTGCGCAGACGCCCTGGCAGCAGCCGCAGGTGCAGATATATGGGCGGCAACTGCCGGTGCCGCGATTGGTGGCTTGGTACGGTGACGACGAGGCCAGTTATCGCTATTCCGGGTTGACCCATCAGCCGTTGCCCTGGACGCCGCTGCTGGCGCAGATTCGTGCGCAGGTGGAGCGGGCAGTGGGGCAACCACTGAATGGCGTGTTGCTCAATTATTACCGTGATGGGCAGGACTCCATGGGCTGGCACAGTGATGATGAGGCCGAGTTGGGTGCCAACCCGCTAATCGTCTCGCTGAATCTGGGTGGCACCCGGCGCTTTGATCTGCGCCGAAAAGGGCAGAGCCGCATCGAACACTCATTGCCGCTGCCGCATGGTTCGCTGCTGGTCATGCGCGGGCCAACCCAGCATTATTGGCAGCATCAAGTGGCGAAGACGCGCAGCGCCTGCGCGCCACGCCTGAACCTGACCTTTCGTTTGATCAAGCCGAGACCATGAGCAAAGACGACAAGCTGATTGATTTCGCCGCCGAGCGCGACAAGCGCATCCATGACCTGCGCGACAAGAAACTCAATGAAATGCGCGATGCCTTCGAACAGGCCCTGCCGCTGCCCAAAGGCAAGAAAAAGCCCAAGGGCAAACCGAAAAAGCCTTGAGGCGGCTCCTTCACAGGCTGATTTGTTGATCTGGATCAGCTAATCAAAGCCTCATCTGGCCCGCGCCCGCCGCTTGTTGATCTGGATCAATGGCGCCCCTGCAGCCCCTGTTAACTTGAAGCCATACCCACACAGGCTTCACAGCAGGAGGCAACCATGTTTATCGATGTCGTAGTTCTCGCCGGTATCGGCACCGTCGGTCTGATGGTCGCCTTCTTCGCCGGTGTCGGTTATTTCATCTGGCAGGATTCGCACAAGCGCAAGCAGGGCTGATTCTGCTGTCAGGGGCACGCAAGGCAATTTGGGCGACTTCGGTCGCCCTTTTTTATGGCTGTTTCTCAACGTCAGTTAACAGGGCTTATATTTTATTGCAGGCATTCGCTTGTATGGCTATTTCGCTCAGTAACGACGATAGGCAGCGTTAATGTGACAGTTACGCCAGTCGTGGTGGAGTGCCAGAGAACTTCAGCGCCTATTGAAGCAGCGCGACGCTGTTGATTCTTAAGCCCTTTACCGTTAATTAGCGCGGACTGTTCTGCGCTAAAACCCTGGCCGTTATCTATGATGATGACTCTGATATGAGTCGAATCAGAAGATGTGGTGATGCGAATTTCCGTGGCATTGGTGTGTTTGATAATGTTGGAGAATGTCTCTTGAAGAATGCGCAAGATATGCAGCGCATTGCGCGGGTCAAGCCAGTCAAGTGCGGGAACATTTTGAATATCCCAGCGCAAGCGAATCCCGGCACTTTCCAGTCGCGGTGTTAAGCGGAATCTTAATGTGGCCATCAACAGTAATAAGTCGGCCTCTACGGGTTCCATCGAGTCAATAGTCAGTTTCAGGTCTTCAATGCAGTTTTTCAGGACGTCGGTCAGTGAAGATGCATCAAGATGACCTTTTTCAGCCTCAAGCAATGCAATGATCAATGATGAGCCCATGCCGTCGTGCATATCTTGCATGAGGCGTTGCCGCTCTTTGCTGAGTGTCTGGCGATGTTCTATTACGCGTAGGCGTTGATGGCTTTTCTTTAACTCATCTTCGCGCTCTTGCAGGCGAAAGGCCAAACTGGCATTGGTCATTTTGACATTGTCATTGGCCTTGAGAAAACGTCGAAAAATAATATGCATTACAATCAGGAAGGCGCCAATATTGCTGTAAGGCCCCAAGTAAATAGATTCGATACTTAAATAATTATTTTGCAGTAGCCAGTCATGGCAACCCAGCAACATGCCTGCTATCGCCCATCCGCTTAACAACAAGCCATCATTGCAGCGCGCCTGCCAAGACTGATAGGCGCCAACCCCTGCCACTAAAGAGCCTGTAATAATTAGCGCGCAGTAGATCAGTGGTGACAGGGCATAGGCATTCAGCAGCCCGGACAGCAGCGGCAGCGTAAGCACGCCGGCCAAAAGAGTAACCAAGGTGACAAGCGTACTCAGCCTTCCGGTCGGGCGATGGTGCAGGCTGCGTAGGAAGAAGTGAGTAACTAGCACCATCCAGAACAGCGCGTTGATTGTTAGCCAGCTAAACCAAGATTCCGGTATGGGTAGTTCAGTTTCACCCACGTAATAGTGCAGGGTGCGAATAAAGGATGCCGTTGAAATAAAGAAAAACAGCAAGTACGAGTGTTCGTGACGTGATTTGCACCAAACAAAAAATGAAAATAAGCCGACGGCTAGAAATACCACGCTGCTGGTATACGGCAACTGAACCTGCAGTAAATGCCGAAGCCGATAACGCCAGTTCAGGCTGCTGCTGTCTTGAACCCATATCGATGAAATACCGCCACCCGAATCGCTTGGGCGTTGGATGCGCAAGAGAATAACGCGTGGGCGTGGAGTGTCGGCTGTTGCATTTAAAGAAATACTAAGGGGGATATTCCAGCCATTCCAGTACACACCGCTATGCGACATATAAATAAGCTGGCCGTCTGCGTAGATGGCCAAGTTGCCGTCGGTTTTCCAACGTGGAATGTAAAGTTGTTGTTGTGATTCTGATGTTGAGGCGGGCAGTTGCAGGCGATACCAGGTTTCTATCGTCGGTGTTTTAGCGTTTTCATGCTCGGCTGAAGTGGGCAGCAATTGCCGGGTCAGGGCGTGCGGCAATGTAACCGTGGTCCAATTGTCAGGCAGCAGTTTCTCATCAACCCGTTGGGGTGGGGCGCTAAAACCCTGACTGGGGATGTTTAATAGTTGCGCGCTGGTAATGTGTAAGGATTCTGTTGCAGCCACTGCCGGAATACAGAGCGTTAGCAGTGCAGTTGTCAGCAATACGATCCCTGGCCATTGCTTAAGCACCTAGCAACCCTTGGCTGCGCGCTTCATAGATGGCTTCTGTTTTCGAGCTCACTTCAAGCTTCTTATAAATTCGCCGTACAAAGGTCAGCACCGTATGGCGTGATACGCCCATCAGCCCGGCAATCTCATCCGAATTAAAGCCTTTGGTGATGTACTCCAGCACCTGCTGTTCTCGGGTGGACAAGCGCGCGCGGGCAGCGTTGGCTGCGGTGGGTGCAAGGGGCTGTGTCGTGTCTGGTTGGCGAAAGCGCATGAGGATCTGCCGGGCGATCAGCGGGCTGACCGGGCTGCCGCCTTGGTGCAGGCTGCGGATTTCCGCGGCAATGCTGGCGGTGCTGCTGTCTTTAAGCAGATAGCCCGTTGCGCCGGCCTCAAGCGACTGCATCACATGCATCTCATCGCCAAAGGCGGTGCTGACCATGATGTTGCACTCGGGCCATTTGGCATGGGCGGCACGGATAACATCAATGCCCGAGCCGTCCGGCAGGCCTAGATCAACCAACAGAACATCCGCCGGCGCATGGTCGAGGATGTTTAAGCCTTCAATGCGCGTGCTCAACACGGCCACCAATTGCATATCGGTTGCTGTGGTGAAGGTTTGCCGCAGTGCTTGCTGAAAGGTTACATCGTCCTCAACCAGGATCACTCGAATCGGCATGCTGTCATTTTCGCTGCGCATCTTGATCCTGAATGAGACGAGTTCATTGCTGCGATAGTAGCGCAGCTCTACAGGCGGTATTGCCTTTACGGCTCAAGGCGGCAGCTTTATCTGTAGCTATAAGTGGGGACATACGGTGCGGGTTGCTCTCGCTTAGCATCGGTATACGAGAACGGTGCCTATGGCAGGGCGCCGGTCATCACCGCCCAGGTCAGTGAGTGGTTACGCCAGCAACCCTCCACCAAAACACACTCGGCCCAGACCAGAGGAAGCACCATGTCCATTAAGTTGCGCGCCCGCCAGTTGGGCCAAGGCATGACCGAGTACATCATCATCGTGGCCCTGATCGCGATCTCGGCCATCGTGGTTTACAACCTGTTCGGCAGCACCGTGCGCGAGCAGGTCGGTGACATGGCGGCGGAGTTGGGCGGTGGCGAAGCCAAGCAAGCGGCCGCCACAACAGGTACCGAAGCGCAGACAGCCGCTGGCGCCAAGCACAACTTGAGCAGTTTCAAGCAAGACGAACGCAAGTAATACGCGGCTGATCCCCCGGTTGTGAGCAGGCACCGGCAGTCGGGACAGGCCATGGTCTTTGGCCTGTTCTTCATCGGCATCGCGCTGATTGGCCTGATCCTGATGTACAACCGCGGCATACTGACCCGTGACCGTGTGCAGGTCGAGAACGCCGCGGATGCGGCCGCCTATTCGCAAGCCAAGCTGTTTGCTCGCCACCAGAACCTGATCGCCTACACCAACCGCGCCATCGTCGCTAATGAGATGTCGGTTGGTCAGGTGGTGGCGTTGATGTCCTGGTCCAAGCGCTACGCCAACATCCCGCGTTGGGTGAACACCTTTCCGCTCTACCAGATCCCTATCGCACCAGCGCCCAAGCCGACCGTCGGTGATGTGCTGTCCACCATCACGCTGCCCTATCAGGTACTCGGCACAGTTACGGGTACTGTGGCCAAGCCGCTGCTCGGTATCTACCCCGACGTGATCTCCAGTTTCAACCTGGTGATGGGCTTCTTCCAGAAGATCTTTGCGGTTGCCACCCTGGAGGCGCAGTTCACGGCACCGTTAACAATTGTCGATCGCCACGAGATGCCGGGCACCAACGATGACTTGAAAGTCGTCACCCTCAGCCATCTGTTATTGGCGCAGAACTTTATCCTGACGTACTTCGCCAGTGACCTGAATCTGAGCAGCCTGGCCAGCCAGGCAAAAAGTGCCAGTACGGCTGCCGGCGGCAGTGCGACCTCAGCCGATGACTTTGTCGCCGACTTTCTTGGCAGCCTTGCGCCCTCGACCATGCTGGTCAACACCGCGCCGGAAATGTACGACAACAGCACCGCCCAGAATGCCGACAACAGTGCCGCACGCACGGCAGGGCGCCAGTACGCGGCGATTATGAACAGCAATCGCAACGACTGGCTGGATGCGCGCACCTTCGATGCGACCGTCAGCTTTTCTCCGCCGGAGCTGCCGATTTATCTCGGCTTTATCACCATAAGGTTGGGTTTGGGCGTTGAGGTGGGCGTGTTCAACAATGGCGGCACCGCCTATGTCTACAACCCGAAGAGCACTGCTGCGGGCGGCAAAGGTATTCCGCATTACGGCTGGACGTCTGTCGACTTCAGCTCCATCGGTTTCAAGCTGCAAGTGTCACTGCAAATCGAAGCCTGCCTGCCGTTTGTAGGCTGCATCGAAATTCTCGACACCGACTTCCCCATTGAAATGGGCTTGCCGCTCAGCGCCGGCACGCACCAGCTGGTGGCCAAGGCTGGCGATCAGTTTTTGATTGGTTCGCAGTGGGGCAGCCCCACGCAAAACACCCCTGCCGGAAACCCGCGACCCTACGGCGAAGCCATGCAAACCGTGCATGCGGCAACCTGGATCTATGGCAACGCACTGGGCGTGTTCGGTGCCAATCAGGCGGAAGACGTCAGCACCGGCTATGGCGGCGCGCCGTCTTTTTTTAGCCTCGGTCGCGACTATCAGGGCCGTGGTACCAGTAACGAATTTACCGTGGCGGTGGCCAAACCACTGGGCAGCCTGCGTACCAGTGACAACCCGGCCAGCCTGGGCCTGGATACCGGCAAGTTTGCCCTCGACACCCGGGGCGTAACCGACAACGCGCTGTCGTCGCTGTGGGGCGGCCCTGACAACATGATGACCATCGCCTCGGCAGAGTCCTATTTCGCTCCACCGCCCGGCCGGGTAGAAACCCCCAATCAGTTCAGCCCCTTCTGGGATGCCCGCCTGCGCGAGCCGAGCCGCGTGGTGCAAATGATCGCCGCCGGGCAGATTGACCTGATGGCCGTGCTGGGCCTGCAACCTGGCGCCAGCACCTCGGCCATTGTCGGCGCAGTGCTCGACATTGGCCTGAAAAAACTGATCGAGCCGGGCAAGGATCGGGTCATCGACAAGCTGCCCTCGGTTATCCGTGGCCCGGTCAACCCGGTGCTCGACAAGTTCGTCGACACGGTTACCACCTCCGCAAGCGGCGCCGTCTCCGGGCTGCTGAAATGACCGTGGCCACCCATACATCCCCAACCCGCATGCGCGGTCAGGCCATGGCGGAATTCGTGGTCATGGTCGCGGGCGGCGTGCTGCTGCTGTTCGTGCTGGTACCGGTGGTGGCCAAGCTGGCCGACATGGCTTACACCGCCCAACAGGTGGCGCGCTATGTGGCCTGGGAACGCACCGTTTGGTTCGACACCAACAAGACACCGGGCGAGACCGACGATGGTGATACCGCCCAGCGCGGCAATGAGGCGGTATTGAAAAGTGCGGAAAAACGCCTGATGTCCTACTCGGCGGCGATCCAGCCGTTCACCGCTGCCGACATCGACGGCAACGTCAGCACCAGCAGCAACCACACGCTATGGCGCTGGACCCACGGCGGCGGGGCCAAGCCGATGACGGCCAGCGGCAGCATGCCGAGCACCTCCAGCTTGAGTGCAAAGGACACGCCGTCCTACAGCTACGACGTTATCGGCATTTACAACGACGCCATGGGTGGCGTGATGAAAGTGCTGAGCTTTTTGAAAATCGCCAAGGATGACGACTTTCTGCAAGTCGCCCACGAGACCGAGAACTTCTACAACCCCAACATCGTTATTCCCGTGGCCATGGCCGGCAGCCGCTTAGGCAGCCAGCCGTTGTTTGGCGGCGCCCTGGACAAACAGCTGAACATTCGCGCCCAGTCCGCGGTGCTCGCCGACGGCTGGAACGCTCAGGGCGATGCGCACTTCAAGGAGCGCGCTGACGACTTCGCCGTGGGCACCATGCTCAGCAACCCCCTGATCGAAGCCATTATCTCGACCATCGGCATCTTTGAACCCTCGTTCAAGGATGTCGAGTTTGACTATGTCGGCATCGAGCCCATCCCCGATAAGCCGGCCAAATGCACCAGCAGCACTGGGTTCTGTTACTTCGAATAAGCCTATGAAAATCATCCCGCTGCTCTTCCTCACCTCGTTACTGGCCGCCAATTGGGCGCAGGCCGAGTGTGATTACGACGATTTCCCGCTGATGCCGGACATGTTGGTTGCCAGTATCGGCAGCAACATTCAGTGGAATCAGACGCCCATGGCCGGGCGCAGTTTTCGCGTGCCTGCCGACCTGGCGGCCGTCAAAAACTTTTACGCCGAGGCCTGGGCCGACGAGGTCGACTTCTCGGCGTTCAACGGCTGGGAGCAGATCCTGCACATTAATCAACAGTGCATGATGATGATTCAGGTAAAGCGCCAGAACGATCGCTACAGCTATGGCCAACTGGTCATCACCAACCCCCCGGCAAGCGCTGGCGCGACGCCAGTGCTCGGCGATGGCATGCCGGTGCCGCCCGGCGCCCAGGTGATCAGTGACATGCGCAGCGATGACGACATTCGCCAAGGTCGCCTGGTGCTGTTGCTCAATGAAGAAGACATGAATACCACCGCCCAGTGGTACGAAACCGAACTCAAGCAGCAAGGTTGGAGCCTGGAGCAGCGCAGCCAACAGGCCAACGGCGTGGTGCTCAGCTACAGCCGCGAGCGTGAACTGATGACGGTCGGCTTGTTGCGCCATCAGGACAAGACCCAAGTGTTGGTCAACCGGATGGATCGCTGATGAAGCCCCAGCGCGGACAATCCATGACCGAGTACCTGGTGGTGCTCGGCGTTACCGGCGCGGCGTTGCTGCTGGCGGGCAACGATGTCGAGCGCCTGTTCGACAACGTGCGCAGCAGCTACAAAACCTACTCCAGCGAGATGAACAAGGTTCAGCTGTACAACAACGAAGCCGTGCGTTTCCTCGACCCCAGCCCGGATGACGGCTTCGATGACGGCCAGCCTGAGTCACCGCCGCCGACCGAGCCACAACAGCCTGCGAACGACAAACTCGCAGCACTGGACGAAGTGTATGACGCCAGCGGCGTTTATGTGGGGCGCCTGGAAAATAAAAAGCTAATCGACAGCGATGGTAAGGAAATTGGCAGGGACGACAGTGTAGAACTCGCCAAAATCAACCTGGTCGATCTCAATGGCCAGGCGCTGTATCCCGGCTTCAGCACTCGCCAGGTTTACGTCGACAGCACTGGCAAGCCACTGGTGCTGCAAGCACTGGCCAACGCCAGTGGTGAGGTGCTGGGGTTCGCGTACCTGAAGGGCAACAAGTACTACAACGCCTCCACCGGCAACGCGTTGAGCAAACAGCCTCAAGGGCTGACGCCCATCGCTACCCGTGACGTGCTGAAGTACTTCGAAGGTAAAACCTACGTCGCCAGTTACGAGGCCAACGGCCTGGTGTATGAGAGGGGCGATGCGCTGGGTATGGCCAGCAGTGCATTCACCAGTCCGCGCAAAGTAATTGGCGAGCTGGTCAGTCTCTACCTCACCCCTGCAACCGAAGCCGCCTGGAGCAAGCATTCGCTGTGCATCGTGCGCCCCTATGGCTGGGCCGCCGAGCAGGTCAATCCGCTGCCGGCAGCAGGCGCAACCGTGGTCATTGGCTCCAATGTGTACACCCAGTTCAGCGCACCCGACGCCCAAGTCAGCTACTTAGACAGCGCGGCGGACGCCTGCAAAGCACGCTTCTCTGTGCTGCAAACCAAGGACCCTGTTATCGGGACACAGTGGTCGCTGCGGCACAACTGATGCGCACCCGCGAGCCACGCCAGACACGCTGCAAACGCATAGAAAAACCATAAGAGACACCGATTAAACATTGCGCGTTTGCGCTGACTGCACTTTTTGCACTGGGGAGCACCATGTCATCTGTATCAGGAAAGAAACTGCTGATCATCGCGGTGGCGTGTGGCGTGCTCGCAGGGGCCATGGGCTGGATGTACCTGAAATCCAAGGAAGCCCAATACCGCGATGCCTATAGGCCGCCGGTAGAAGCCAAGGTCACGGTGGTTGTGCCACGGGCGGACATCGGCAAGGCCCAAGTGCTGACCCCGGAGCTGGTCGCCACCCTGGATGTGCCCAAAGACTACCTGGCCTCCAATGCCGTTCTGGCCGAGGACTGGCCCAAGCTTGAAGGCCGCATGACGGTTGCGCCGCTGCAACGTGGCCGGCCCATCAGTTGGGATGCTGTGGAGCAGGAACGCGTCTCGCGCTTCTCGGAGAACGTTGAGCTGGGTAAGCGGGTCAAGACGGTCAAAATCAGCAAGATCAATTCCTTTGACGGCATGCTGCGCCCCGGCGACCACATCGACCTGCTGGGCAGTTTTGCCGTCGGCGACATCGGCCTGCAAAAGCAGCCCAACTATGCCGACGATGTGGTGATCAACATCCTTGAAGACATCATCGTGCTGGCCGCCGGCCGCGAAGATGCCAGCGGCCACAAGTATGAAAACTACTACGACCAGAGCACGCCCGACGGCTTCAATATGAACTTTTCCACCCTGTCGCTGATGCTCACGCCGGCCCAGGTGGCACGGGTTGAGCTGGCGGAAAAATCCGGTGAGATGGTCGCCGTCCTGCGTCACCCCAAAGACACCAGCATGGCCGCACTCGGTCAGGTCACCGTCGCCAACCTGCTGGACCCGCCACCGCAGGAGCTAATCGACGTGGTGGTGGATGCCGACGGCAATCTGGTCGGTCGTATCGTCGGCGACAACATTGTCGGCGCCGATGGTCGCATCCTCGGCAAGATTGTCGACGGCCAGGCGGTGGGCTTCGACGGCAACGTGATCGGCAATATCGTTCGCGGCCTGAATGGCGACGACCCGCTGTTGCGCATGCATGAACGTGCCACGGTGGTGCGCGATGAGCAGGGCAATGTGCTCGGCCGTGTAGTTGACGGCAAGGTTATCGATGCCAGCGGTAACCCCATCGGCACTGTCGTTGATGGCAAGGCGGTCGGCGTGGATGGCAAGTCGCTGGGCAAGGTCGAAGCCTACGTCGTGCTCGACAGCCAGGGCCGCGTGGTCGACATGAGTCGCTCTCGGGTACAGGACCACACAGCACCGGCTAATCAAGAGCGCCAAGTGGTGCGCGATGCGAGCGGCAAGGTGCTCGGTCGGGTGGACGGCGACACGATCGTCGATGCCCAAGGCCAGGTGATCGGGCACCAGCGTGACGGCAAAGCGGTTGATCTCAACGGCAAGCCACTCGGCACGATCAGCACCGTGGTGCAAGACGCACAAGGCAAGATCGTCGGCGAGATGGGCCAAGTGGCGCGCGATGCCGACGGCAAGATCATCGGTCGGGTGGTCGACGGCCAATTGATCGGCAGCGACGGCAACGTGCTCGGCAACGTCAAGGACGGCCAGGTGCTGAGCCGCGACGGCAAGGTGCTCGGCCAGGTCGAGAACATTCAGCTCGACAGCAATGGTCGCCCTGTTGAGGGCAACGTGCGCGTGGCCCGCGATGCCAGCGGCAAGGTGCTCGGCACCCTGGTGGGCGACGACATTATCGATGCCCAGGGCCGCAAGGTCGGCAGCGTCAAAAATGGCGAAGTCCGTGATCTGGCCGGGCAGGTGGTGGCGGGTGCCCAGGTGGCGGTTCAGGGCGATGCCAAAGTCGTGGTGCGCGATGCCGAGGGCAACATCATCGGCACCTTGCGCGGCGACACCGTATTCGGCGCCGACGGCAAGGCCACGGGGAAACTGCTCAACGGCAAGCTCGTCGATGGCAATGGCAACGTGCTGGTCAGCGGCCTGACGGTGGCCGCCGAACAGGCCGCCAACCTGCCCAGCGAACAGTCGGGCAAAGCGCGCAACAAGCGCCTGGAGCCCACCCGCATGATCCAGTTCATTCCCGGCGGTACAGGCACCGCTGGCGTTATTCCCGTGCAGACCCTGCGCCTTGAATAAACCTCACCACCGCGCGCGGGCTGTGCCTGCGTCGACTCACTTAATTGCACACGCTGGGGCGACAATGAAAAGGCTACGAGTGTTATCGATAGTGTGCGGTGCCGCCATGGCCCTGCAGGTTCAGGCCGACGAGATTCCCGCGTCGATGGTGCTGTACGACGGCGATGTGCATGTGATCTTGGCCCCCGGTGTGGAGCGCGTGGCCGTCGGCAACGTGGAGATCATCAGCGCTACCATGCTGAAAAACGAAGAGGTGGTGATTACCGCAGAAACACCGGGGGAAACCACGGTGCAATTGTGGTTTGCCGATGACCAGCGCCAGGAGGTCAGCGTGGTGGTGGCCAAGGCCAATGGCTACCGCCAGGTCGGCGAGCTGCGCGCTTTGCTGTCGGATATTCCGGGGCTGCGCATCCGCACCGTGGGTCGCCAGGTGGTGCTGGAGGGTCGCCTGAGCAGTGAGTACCTGGCACGGGTCAAGGAAGCCGCCAAGTTCTATGAGAACGTGCTGGTGCTGGCCGAAGAGCAGACCGGCGCCGCCATCAAGGCCGACTCGGCCCAGGTGCTGCAAGAGGTCAAGGCCATGCTCGGGCAGATTCCCGGCATTCAGATCAAAGCCGTCGGCCGGCAGATTGTTATCGACGGCGATCTGGATGCCATCGACATCACCCGCATCGAGCTGCTCAAGGCACGCTACCCGGATCTGCTGGTGCTGGCCCAGCCGATGTCCAAGTTCCTCGCGCCGATGATCTATTTCGATGTGCGCATCACCGAGTTCGCCAAGGACGATGTGGAGGAGCTGGGCGTCAACTGGAGCACCAGCATCAATGGCCCGACGTTCGCCTTCAACGCCGACGGTGGCACCAACAACCTCTACCGTGGGCAGTTTCCCAGCGCCTCCGGCACCTTTGACGACCTCAACGATGCGGTTGGTGATGTCGGTTCCCACGCCTATTGGGGCGTGGCCAGTGAGATCACTTCGCGGATCAACCTGCTGGAGAAAAACGGCTCGGCCCTGACCCTGGCCTCGCCACGGCTCAGCGCCCGCAGTGGCGGCAAGGCAGAGCTGACCGTTGGCGGTCAGGTGCCGGTGGTGACCAGCAGCATCAACGGCCCCTCGGTGGAGTACAAGGACTTCGGCATCCTGCTCAATATCGAGCCGCAACTGTACGGCGGCGAAACCATCGCCACCAACGTCAAGGCGGAAATCAGCCAGCTGGACAAAGCCAACCAGGTCGGTGAATACCCAGCCTTCAAAACCCGCCGCACCGAGAACGAAGTGCAGCTCAAAGTGGGGGAGACCCTGGTGCTCTCCGGCCTGGTGACCGAGGACAGCCAATCAACCATTGAAGGCATCAAGTGGTTGATGAACATCCCTTACCTCGGCGCTCTGTTTCGCAATAAAAGCTTCAAAGGCAATCGCACTGAATTGGTGATTTTTATCACCCCGCGCCTGCTCACCGAAGGCGCCGACTCGCCGAACGTCAAAGAGCTCGCCCGCGAGAAACAGATGATCGAGAAGTACGCCAAAACCGTTGGCAATCTCGAACTGATTGATTGAGGGCTGAGCATGTTTGAAGTGGTGGTGACCTATAAAGGCGGCGAGCAGCTCGACATGCTCACCTGCACCTCGGCGCAATGCGAGGTGGGCAAGGCGCGAACCGGGCTTGTGCGCTTGCGCGGCTGGAAGGTGGCCCCCAATCACGCGCGCATCGAGCAATCGCTGGGCGGCCTGTTTGTGGAAAACATCAGCCGCGGCAACGAGCTGCTGGTCAACGGCAAACCCGTGGAACGCTTCGGCCCACTTAGCCCGGAAGACTTGATCGGCATCGGCGCCTACAACCTGCAAGTGCGGGCCGTTGGGCAGATCGAAACCGAGGCCGACACGCCGCTGCCACCGGATGCCGCGATCAGTAGCGGTGAGGACAACGCACCCTATATGGAGTGGTCGCAGTACGTGCAGGCGGAACTGTTCCGCGCCATGGACCTGCGGCGGATGAACCTCGACAGCATGGGCCCGCTGGAGGTGCGCAACAGCTTGTCCGAGTTGATCAACGGCATTACCGAGCAGATCGCCCATCGGCTGCCGGCCACGCTCAGTCGCGAGATTCTGCACAAGATCGTGATCAACGAAGCCGTAGGCCTGGGTCCGCTGGAAGACTTGCTGGCCGACCCCAGCGTGTCGGAAATCATGGTCAACCGTTACGACGATATTTACGTGGAGCGCTCGGGCCGCCTGGAGCGCACCGGCATCAGCTTCAGCTCCGACTCGGCCGTGCTGTCCACCATAGAACGGATCATTTCACCGCTGGGCCGGCGCATCGATGAAAGCTCGCCAATGGTCGATGCTCGCCTCAAGGATGGCTCGCGGGTCAACGCCATCATCCCGCCGCTGGCGCTGCGTGGGCCGTGCCTGACCATCCGTAAATTCTCGGAGAAAAAGCTCACCACTGATGACTTGCTGGGCTATGGCTCGATCAATGAACCCATGGTCGAGTTCCTGCGTATCGCTGTGGAGCAGCGGATGAACATCGTGGTGTCCGGCGGCACCGGCTCGGGCAAAACCACGCTGCTGAACATTCTCTCCAACTTCATCCCGCTGGATGAGCGCGTGGTGACCATCGAGGACGCCGCTGAGTTGAAGCTGGTGCAACCCCACGTGGTCTCCCTGGAAGCGCGCCCGGCCAACATGGAGGGTAAGGGCCTGGTGACCATTCGTGACCTGGTGCGCAACTGCCTGCGCATGCGCCCGGATCGCATCGTGGTCGGCGAGTGTCGCGGCGGTGAAGCCCTGGACATGCTGCAGGCGATGAACACCGGTCACGATGGCTCACTGACCACCGGCCACGCCAACTCGCCGCGCGACATGCTGCGCCGTCTGGAAGTGATGGTGCTGATGGCCGGCATGGATTTGCCCGTGCAGGCCATTCGCGAACAGATCTCCTCGGCCGTGCAGCTGATCGTGCAGCAAACCCGCTTTGGCGATGGCTCGCGGCGCATCATCAGCATCACCGAAGTCACCGGCATGGAGCAGAGCACGATCCTGCTCAACGAGATCTTTGCCTACCAGCAACAGGGCTTTGACGAGCACGGCCGGGTCAAGGGCCATTACCGCGCCACCGGGCAGATTCCCGAGTTCTACGAGGCGCTGAGCAAGCGCGGCATTGGCGTGAACATGGACATCTTTCACACCCCGGAGCGCCTGTAAGTGGCCGCCGTGTGGCTGGTGCTGTGCGCGCTGCTGCTGGCCGTTTCGGTCTGCGCGCTGGCCTTGCTGATCAGCCGGCGGGTGGCCGACAACCTGGACCATTATCGCCGGCAGTTTTCCCGCCGCGCCGAGTTGGAAATGGCCGACATGTTCATTTTCACCAGCGGCCGGCAAGTGGTCATCCTCACCCTGGTGCTGTTGTTGCTGGTGCCGGTGTTGCTCGAACTGCTGTTCCAGCTGCCGGTGGTCACGGCAGCGGGCATTGTGGTGACGCTGTTCACCCCGCACCTGATGTTCAATCACCTGCGCAAGGCACGCCTGAAGAAGTTCGAAGAGCAGTTGCCCGACGCTTTCATGCTGCTGTCCAGCAGCCTGCAATCCGGCGCCAGCCTGAACATGGCGCTGGAGAACGTGGTGCATCAGTCGCCGGCGCCGCTGAATCAGGAGTTCGGCCTGCTGATCAAGAACATCCGCCTCGGCGTCACCTTGGAAGAGGCGCTGATCAAGCTGGAAAAACGCCTGCCGTTGCCCTCATTCATCATGGCCAGCTCGGCCATTCGCATCAGCCGCGAAGTGGGCGGCAACCTGGTGGAAACCATCAACGGCATGGCCGCCATGCTGCGGCGGAAAAAAGTCATGGAGGGCAAGATCGACAGCCTCACCGCCCAGGGCCGCGCCCAGGGCACATTTATGGCCATGCTGCCGATCATGTTGGCCATCATCCTCAGCTTTATTGAGCCGGAAGCCATGCGCCAGCTCTACACCACCCGCAACGGCCTGATGGTGTTGGCGGTGATGGTGGTGATGGAAGTGCTGGGCTTTATGTTCATCAAAAAAATCACCCGGATTGACGCCTGATCATGAGCGAACTTCTTGTCCTGTTCAGCAGTGCCAGCCTGGGGGTGACCGTCACCTGCATCCTGCTCGCGGTGTTGTCGCTGTTCACCTTGCTGCCCGCGGAAAACCGCACCTACATGGACCCGGTGCCCGGCTGGATACGCCCGGTCTGGCCGCTGGTGCGCCTGGTTAGCCACTTCGCCTGCAGCAACCTGCCGCCCAAACTGATGGACTGGCTGGACGTGCGCATGCAGCGCACCGGGGCGCTTTATGTGCTCACCGCCGAAGACTTTCTCGCCCTGTGCATCACCATGGCGCTGCTGTTTCCGGTGCTGGCGATCCTGCCGATGGCCAGCGGCAAGAGCGGCATCCTCTGGTCGGTGGTGTTGTTGATGCTGCTGATGGGCGCCGCCTTGCCCGTCATGTGGATCAGCGACACGCACAAACGCCGCGACCGCGACATTGTGCGCAACCTGCCGGTGTTTCTCGAATACCTGTCCATGTGTGTCGACGCTGGCCTGAACTTCCTCGGTGCCTTGCAGCAGGCCGTGGATAAAGGCCCCGATGGCGCCATGAAAAACGAGTTCCGCATCGTGCTGCGCGATATCCGTTCCGGTCTGCCGCGCGCTGAAGCGCTGGCGCGCATGGAGCAACGCATCAACCTGAAGGATGTCACCACCTTCGTGCGCTCGGTGGTGCAGGCCGAGAAGATGGGCAGCAGCCTGCGCAACACCCTGCAGATACAGGCCCAGCAGCGCCTCGAAGAGCGCTTTCAGCGCGCCGAGAAAACCGCCATGCAGGCCCCCGTGAAGCTGATCATCCCGTTGATCATGTTCATCTTCCCGCTGACCTTCGTGATCTTGCTGTTCCCGATTGTGGTCAAGTTTATGGGGCAAACCTGATGCCTGAAGCCCTCGTCCTGCATGCCGCAGGCCATCGCCCAGCGAGCCGCTTGCAGCTGCAACTCGCCCATACACCCTGGGCACGGCTGCGCGGTTTGCTCGGCTACAAAACCCTGCCGGCCGGCCACGGCTTATGGCTGCGGCCGTGTAATTCCGTGCATTGCTGGTTTATGCGTTTTGCCATTGATGTGATCTACCTGGACGAGCAACAGCGGGTGCTGCAGATCCGCGCCCAGCTGCGGCCCTGGCAACTGAGCCTGTGCTGGCCAGCCAACAGCGTTATCGAAATGGCCGCCGGCGAATGCCAGCGGCTGAACATTACAGCGGGGGACCAGATCCAATGCGTGGCTTAATCCTCATCGCCCTGAGCGTTCTGTTGCAGGGCTGCGCCGGGCTTGGGCTCGGCAGCTCCAACGACCTGCTCGACCTTGAGCGCCAGGCGCAACAGGCCTACGCCAAAGGCAACTACGCACGGTCCAGCGAGTATTACGGCAAGCTGGCGACGCGCATGCCCACCGATGCCGACACCCGTTATCGCCTGGCCAATAGCCTGGCGCGCGAAGGCAATCATGGCCTGGCGATCCAGACTTACCGCGAAGCCTTGCTGCGTGACCCGCAGCACGCCGGCGCCTGGTACAACCTGATGCAGCTACAAGCGCAAGAGCTAACGCTGACAGCCATGGAGGCACGGCGTTATCTGGACCGAAAGAATCCCGGGGCACAGTCGGCCCTGAAACGCGCCGAGCAACTGATCGAGGTGTTTGATGAGCACGTCCCAGCCAGTACCGAGTAGCCGGCTGGATCGTGGGCAGGCCATGGTTGAGTTCCTGATCATCATTCCGGTGTTGATTCTGCTGATCTTCGGGGCGTTTCAAGCGACGTTGATCTATTCGGCGAAAAGCGAACTGAACTACGCGGCATTCCAGGCGGCTCGCCTCGGTGCGGTGAACAACGCGCAGTACGAAAGCATGCGCCGTGGCCTGCTGCGTGGCATGTACCCGATGTTCTCGCAATATCCGGAGGCCGAGCGGATGGACAAAACCGCCGAGGAGGTCGACAACTTCGTGCTGATCACCCGTATCAGCCCAGCGCTCAACAGCTTCAGCGCCTGGCAGGCGCCCCATGCCGGGTTACTGAGCAGCGGCCAAACCGCTCAAGCCATACCCAATGACAACCTGATGTACCGCTCGGCCCAGCAGAACCCGGTGTCGATTCAAGATGCCAATCTGCTGAAAATCCGCGTGCAGTATTGCGTGAAACTGATCGTGCCGATGGTCGAGCACCTGCTCAGCAGCGCATCGAAATTCAATCAGCGCCAATACGGCGGCAGCTTCAGCGAAAACTCCAAGCAGTCATGGGACCAGTACGCGGCCATCTGTGGCAAACGCAAGGGCTTTGTCCTGACTTCAGAGGCAACGGTGCGCATGCAGTCGGCAGCCGTGCATGACACGGAAAATTGCGGCGCGGGCAAGAAGATGCTCTGTCCCTGAAACAATCATTTACGCCGCGTGCGCATCTTCCGGGCTGCGCGGTGATTCGATGCGCAGGTAGCTGTCGAGTTTGGCTTGCTGCGCCGGGGTGGTGAACAGGCCGAGTTTGCTGCGGCGCCAGAGAATATCGTCTGCCTGCATGGCCCATTCTTCCTGGCACAGGTAGTCGACTTCGCGGGTGTACAGGCCTCCGCCCAGGTGTTCGCCCAGGTCGCTGAGGTTGCTCACGCCTTTGAGCATCAACCAGCTGCGGCTGCCGTAGCTGCTGGCCCAGCGCCGCGCCAGTGAGGTGGGCAGCCAGCCAAAGCGGGCGCACAGGGCTTCAATCAGTGCGCTCTGACTGTCCAGTTGTTCGGCGCCGGGCAGCAGGCTGCTGGCGGTCCAACTTGGGCCCATCTTGGGGAAAAAGGGCGCCAGTTGCGCCAGCGCCGATTCGGCGAGCTTGCGATAGGTGGTGAGCTTGCCGCCGAACACCGATAGCAACGGCGCTTCGCCGGGATGAGCGGAAAGTGACAGGGTGTAATCACGAGTGACTGCCGATGGGTCGTCCGATTCGTCATCACACAGCGGCCGCACGCCGGCATAGGTGTGCAGGATGTCGCTGCGCTGCAGTTGCTTCTTGAAGTGGGTGTTGACCACGTTCAGCAGGTAGTCGGTTTCTTCCTCGCTGATCGCCACTTTGGCTGGGTCGCCCTGGTATTCGCGGTCTGTGGTGCCGATCAGGGTGAAACGCTCCTGATAGGGGATGGCAAAGACGATGCGGCGGTCCTCGTTTTGCAGGATGTAGGCCTGCTCGCCTTCGAACAGCTGCGGCACCACGATATGGCTGCCCTGAATCAGGCGAATGCCGTAAGGCGACTCCTGTTTCAGGTCCTCGCGGATAAACCGCGCGACCCAAGGGCCGGCAGCATTGACCAGAGCGCGGGCGCGGATTGAAAACAGGCTACCGTCGCTGCGTTCCAGGTGGATATGCCACAGGCCCTTGCTGCGCCGCGCACTGACGCAACGGGTGCGACTGTGCACGTGAGCGCCTTGCTCGCGGGCTGCCATGGCGTTGAGTACCACTAGGCGGGCGTCATCAACCCAGCAATCGGAATACTCGAAACCGCGGCTGATCTCGCTTTTCAACGGGCTGCCGGCGCCAAAGCGCAGGCTACGCGAGCCTGCCAGTTGCTCGCGCTTGCCCAGATGATCATAGAGAAACAGCCCAGCACGGATCATCCAGGTCGGGCGCAGGTGCGGGCGGTGGGGGAGGATAAAACGCATAGGTTTGACGATATGTGGGGCTTTGCTAAGCAGCACTTCCCGCTCGGCCAGTGCTTCGCGCACCAGGCGGAATTCGTAGTGCTCCAGGTAGCGCAGGCCGCCATGGATCAGTTTGCTGCTGGCCGACGAGGTGTGTTGCGCCAGGTCGTCTTTTTCGCAAAGGAACACGGACAAACCGCGCCCGGCTGCATCGGCGGCAATCCCGACACCATTGATACCGCCGCCGATCACGGCAAGGTCATAAACTTCAGCGAGTGGAGTGTTGCTGGCGGGACGAGTAGGCATGGCGGCACCGAAAGTCAGTATTGAACTTTTAATGTTCACTTTCGAAAATATGCTAGTCGAATATGCACGGCTTCGCCACCCCGAAGTGCGCTTTCGCGCCCAGCGGTTGTGAGGAATTGGTAACGGGATATCGGCTAGGCAGGTGAGAGGGCGAGTGCTGGCGGTCTTACACCAGGTCGAGGTGTACTTTGTGCTCGGTGAGCAGGCGGTTTATGGCCGCGGACGGCGCGGCATCGGTGAACACCCGATCGACCAGGGCGACCGAGCCCAGACGCACGACTGCGTTGCGGCCGAACTTGCTGGAGTCGACGGCCAGAAATACCTGGCGCGCATTGCTGATAATCGCCTGGGAGACCCGCACTTCCTGGTAGTCGAAGTCGAGCAGACTGCCGTCTTCATCGATGCCACTGATGCCGACCAGGGCGAAATCGACCTTGAACTGCTGGATAAAATCCACCGCTGCTTGGCCGACGATGCCGCCGTCGCTGCGCACCGTACCGCCGGCCAGCAGCACTTCGAAGTCGGCCTTGGCGCTGAGCTGGGCCGCTACATGCAGGTTGTTGGTGATGATCTTCAGGCCCTTGTGGCCGAGCAGCTCACGGGCAATGGCTTCGGTGGTGGTACCAATGTTGATGAAGAGCGAAGCGTGGTTGGGGATCTGTGCGGCAATGGCTGCTGCGATGCGTTGCTTTTCATCGCGCATCTGCCCGGCGCGCATGCTGTAGGCGGTGTTCTGCGTACTGGAGCTTTCACTGGCTGCTCCGCCATGGGTGCGGCGCAGCAGACCTTGCTCGGCAAGCTGATTGATGTCGCGGCGGATGGTCTGCGGGGTGACGGCAAACGCCTGGGCCAACTCGTCGATGCTGACATAGCCGCGTTCGCGGGCAAGTTCGAGAATGTCGTGTTGGCGTGGCGGCAGGGTCATGAAAACTCCTTGAAAGTGCGCGCCATTATAGGCTGTCACCGCAGCCAATTTGCGGCTAAGGTACGCCAACTTTGTCAGATTGTTTTCACATTCGAACATGACGCCTGCTATCGATCTGCTGAAAAAGGCTAAAGCTGCGCACCAGGTGCACAGTTATCACCATGACCCCAAAGCCGCTTCCTATGGCCTGGAAGCGGTGGAAAAGCTCAACCTTGAGCCTGCTCAGGTGTTCAAGACGCTACTGGCCGCCAGTGAGAAAGGCGAGTTGCTGGTCGCTGTAGTGCCGGTCGCCGGTACGCTTGATCTGAAAGCCCTGGCGCAGGCCGCCGGCGTAAAGAAAGCCGATATGGCCGACCCCAATGCGGCGCAAAGGGCCACCGGTTATCTGCTCGGCGGCATCAGCCCGCTGGGGCAGAAGAAGCGCCTGCGTACTTTTATCGATGAATCGGCGCAGCAGTTTCCCAGCATTTATGTCAGTGCCGGACGGCGCGGACTGGAGGTGCAGCTAGAAGCTACTGTGCTGGCCCAGCTGACGCAGGCAATCTTTGCACCAATTGGTCGCGGCTAGCAGCCGCTCTACAGCCTATAAAAATAAGGAAATCTGCATGTCTCATTACCTGCTTGCCATCGACCAGGGCACCACCAGCAGCCGGGCTATTGTCTTCAGCGCCCAAGGGCTGCCCGTGGCGCGTGCACAGCAGGAGTTCAAACAGTATTTCCCGCAGGATGGCTGGGTTGAACATGACGGCGAAGAGCTGTGGCTGAGCACCCTCAAGGTCTGCCGTGAGGCGCTCAAGCAGAGCGGTTTGAGTGCCAGTGATGTGGCGGCTATCGGCATCACCAATCAGCGTGAAACCACCTTGGTGTGGGATGCGCAGACCGGTACACCGATCCATCCGGCGATTGTTTGGCAAGACCGCCGTACCGCTGACTACTGCGCCGAGCTGAAAGACGCCGGGTATGAAGCCGCGGTAGCGGCCAAGACCGGGCTGCTGATTGATCCGTATTTCTCGGCCACCAAGCTGCGCTGGATTCTGCATAAAGTGCCCGGCGCCCTTGAGCGCGCCGAACGTGGCGAGCTGCGCTTTGGCACCGTGGATTCCTTTTTGCTGTGGCGCCTGACCGGTGGCAAGTCGCACAAGACTGATGCCAGCAACGCCTCGCGCACCCTGTTGTTCAATATCCATACCCAGCAGTGGGATGAAGAGCTGCTCAAGCTATTCGAGATTCCCGCCAGCCTGCTGCCGGAGGTGCTCGATTGCGCCGCTGATTTCGGCATTACCGACGCCAATCTGCTCGGCGCCGCCATTCCGGTGCTGGGCATGGCCGGTGATCAGCAGGCAGCCCTGATCGGTCAAGCGTGCTTCGAGCCAGGTATGGTCAAAAGCACCTATGGCACCGGCTGTTTCATGATCCAGAACACCGGTAGCACGTCGGTGATCTCGAAAAACCGCCTGCTCACGACGGTTGGCTATCGCCTGAATGGCCAGGTCACCTATGCGGTGGAAGGCAGCATCTTTGTCGCTGGCGCTGCTGTGCAGTGGTTGCGCGATGGCATCAAGCTGATCAGTCATGCCCGAGATACCGAAGCCATGGCCGAGCAGACCGGTGATGCCTGCGGCGTTTACCTAGTGCCAGCCTTCACCGGCCTGGGCGCGCCGTACTGGGACCCGAAAGCCCGTGGTGCAATCTTCGGTTTGACCCGCGATACCGGGATCAAGGAAATCGTCACCGCCGGCTTGCAGTCAGTGTGCTATCAGACCCGTGACCTGCTCGAAGCCATGCGCCAGGACGGCGCGGCCGAACCGAGTGCGCTGCGGGTCGATGGCGGCATGGTGGAAAACAACTGGGTCATGCAGTTTCTTGCCGACATCCTCGGGGTGCCGGTGGAGCGTCCGGAAGTCACGGAAACCACAGCGCTCGGCGTGGCCTACCTGGCCGGCCTGCAAGCCGGGCTATATAAGGATTTGGCGAGCATTGCCCGGCATTGGCACCGTCAGCAGCGGTTCGATCCGCGCATGGCGGACAGTCATCGCAGCAAACTCTATGACGGGTGGCTGGATGCGGTGAAAAGGGTGCGCAGCGAAGGCTGAGGGTGGTAAAACTCCCTGCAACCTTATTGGTCTTGGAGCCCTGCATGTCGATATGCCGTCAGCTGGTCGCTCGTGGATTGTTACTCACGCTGCTGGGTTCTGTCGGCTGGGCGCGGGCAGAAACGCTGGTGATTGCTGGGGATATCTGGTGCCCGGTGAATTGCCAGCCAGGCTCCGAGCGGCCGGGCATTTTCGTTGAGTTGGCGCGGGAGATCTTTGCCGAATCCGGTATCGAGGTGCAGTACCAGGCGCTGAATTGGGCGCGTACTCTGCAGCAGGTGCGCCGCGGGCAGCTGAATGCGGCAATCGGTGCGGGCGTTGAGGATGCGCCGGATTTTCTCTTTGGCTCTACCCCCGTGGCGTCGTCGCGTAGCTGCTTTTTTACCTTGCCGGATTCCACCTGGCACTTTAGCGGTACTGAATCACTCGCCGAGCAACGCCTGGGGGTCATCAATGACTACAGCTATGGCGATGAACTGAACACGTATATCGCCTTGCACCACGGTGACAGCGAGCGCATCCAGATTGCCGCCGGTGATACGGCACTGGCCTTGAACATCGGCAAGCTGATGCACGGCCGGGTGGATGTAGTGCTGGAAAACGCCTGGGTGATGCAGGCCATGCTGGCCAGTCAGGGGCAGGCGGGAGGCTTGCGTGAGGCCGGGTGCCGCGCTCCGGATGTGCCGATCTACCTGGCGTTCTCCCCGGCACTGGAAAGCAGTCCACGTTATGTCGCGTTGTTTGAGCAGGGTGTGCAGCGTTATCGGGCCAATGGTCGCTTGCAGGCTTTACTGGCGGCGTATGGGGTGCAGGGTCCCTGACTGTGGTTGGTATCTGCTTGCCGAGCAAGGCTTGTGGGCGCGCTGTATGGCTGTAATTGGCCGCCGCTGTAGCGGTCATGTCGAGTCTGTTTTCGGCATGCTTTAACGCACGAAGAATCCGGAGTGCGTCCCATGCAGCTTGAATTTCACCAAGTCGATGCCTTTGCCTCGCAACCGTTTACCGGTAACCCAGCGATGGTCTATCGCTTGGATCGTTGGCTGGACGATGCCCTGATGCAGCAGATTGCCGGCGAGCACAACCTGGCGGAAACCGCCTTTGTAGTGAAGGAAGGCGCGGCCTGGCATATCCGCTGGTTTACTCCAACGGCCGAAGTGCCGCTGTGCGGCCATGCCACCCTTGCCAGTGCCCATGTGCTGTTCGAGGTCTACGGCGAACCGGGTGATGTGCTTGATTTCACCTGTTTGTCGGGTGCGCTGCGGGTCAGCCGAGCAGGCGGCATGCTGGTGCTGGATTTCCCTGTGCACCGCGCGCAACCGTGCGACTTACACGCAGACGTTGAGCGGGTGCTGGGGTTGCCGGTGGACAGTGTGTTGGCGTTGCATGAAGGGCAGGGGATTCAGGAACTGCTAGCGGTTCTGCCGAGCGAAGCGGCGGTGCAAGCGTATACGCCGGATCTGGCCGCTGTGGCCACGCTGCCCGGACTGGGCTTGCTGATCAGTGCGCCTGGTGAGCAGCATGACTTCGTCTCGCGCTACTTCGCCCCGTCTATCGGTATCAATGAAGACCCGGTGACTGGCTCAACCCATTGCATCCTTACGCCCTACTGGGCGCAACGCCTGGGCAAGACCCGGCTGAGTGCGTTCCAGTGTTCGGCGCGCGGCGGCGAGTTGCACTGTGAGCTGGTTGGCGAGCGGGTAAAGATTGCCGGCCAGGCGTTGTTGATTGCCAGTGGCCGGTTACTGTTGGGGTAGGTCAGCTGTCGCTGCTGTAGCGACGCACGCCCGACTCACCCAGGTTGACCTGGGCGGCGATGCTGCCGGGTGCGGGGAATACCACCAGATGGTCGGCGGCGACGCGGATGCCGACCTGCTGGCCGGGTAAGTGATCGGCGTGGCTGGGGAAGATTGATTCCAGCTGGCTGCCAGTGGGCAGTTGCAGGCGATACAGGGTCGCTGCACCGAGGAAGGTCTTACCGACGATCAGCGCCTTTTGCGTGCTGTCCGGGTCATACACGATATCGTCTGGACGCAGCAGCACGTCGACCGCACTGCCGGTTGGCCAGTTATAGGCGCGGTTGCCGCGAATCAGGCCCAGCTCAGTCTGAACAGAGTCCGGGCTAAGCAACTGGCCGCGAATAAAGTAGCCCTGGCCGATAAAGCTGGCGACAAACGGCGTCAGCGGTTCGTGGTAGAGGTTGAATGGGGTGTCCCACTGCTCCAGCTTGCCTTCCTTGAACACGCCGACGTGATCGCTGACGGCAAATGCTTCTTCCTGGTCATGGGTCACTAGAATCGCGCTGGTGCCACGGGCTTTGAGAATGTCGCGCACCTCATGGCTCAAACGCCGGCGCAGCTCGCCATCCAGGTTGGAAAACGGCTCATCAAGCAGCAGCAATTGCGGTTCCGGCGCCAGGGCGCGGGCAAGGGCTACGCGCTGCTGTTGGCCGCCGGACAGTTCATGCGGGTAGCGCTTGCCAAGGTGACCAAGCTTGACCAGCTCCATCAGCTCTTGGGTAACCCGCTCGCAATTAGGTTGTTTGCGGATGCCGAAGCCTATGTTCTCCGCCACGCTCAGGTGCGGGAACAGCGCGTAATCCTGGAATACCATGCCAATCCGGCGTTTCTCCGGTGCCAAGGTAAAGCCAGCTTTGGAGATAACCTCATCGGCCAGCTGGATCTCGCCTTCCAGCACCGGCTCAAAACCGGCGATGGCGCGCAGCGTGGTGGTCTTGCCGCATCCCGAAGGGCCGAGCAGACAGCCGATATCACCGGCATTCAGATGCAGATTGAGGTTCTGTACCACCGTGTGTCCGGGGTAGCCGCAGCTCAGGTCACGTAGGTTCAGCAGGGGCTGGTTCATGCGTGGTGGTACGCCGGTTCAACCAGAAATTCGAGCAGTGCCTTTTGTACATGCAGGCGGTTTTCCGCTTGATCCCAGGCGGCCGAGCGCGGGTCGTCGAGCAGATCGAAGCTGATTTCCTCGCCACGGTGAGCCGGCAGGCAGTGCAGGAACAGCACGTCGTCGGCGGCTGCATCGAGCAGTGCACGGTTGACCTGGTAGGGCTGGAACAACTTCAGGCGTTCGGCAGCTTCGTCTTCCTGGCCCATTGAGGCCCATACGTCGGTGCTTACCAAGTGTGCGCCGGCAACCGCTTCACGAGGGTCGCGCACGATTTGCACACGGTCGCCGGCAGCGGCGAGGAACGTGGCGTTTGGCTCATAACCCTCGGGGCAGGCGACGCGCAGTTGGAAGTCGAACTGCATCGCCGCTTCTATATAGGAGTTGCACATGTTGTTACCGTCACCGATCCAGGCCACGGTCTTGCCTTTGATGCTGCCGCGATGCTCCTGATAGGTCTGCATGTCGGCCAGCAGTTGGCAGGGGTGCAGGTCATCGGACAGGCCGTTGATCACTGCGACCCTTGAGTTGGCGGCGAATTCGGTCAAGGTGCTGTGGGCGAAGGTGCGGATCATCACCGCATCAAGCATGCGCGACATGACGATGGCGGCATCGCCGATCGGCTCGCCACGGCCCAGCTGAGTGTCACGTGGGGAGAGGAAAATGGCTTGGCCGCCGAGCTGGATCATGCCGGCTTCAAACGACAGGCGGGTGCGGGTCGAGGCCTTCTCGAAGATCATGCCCAGTACGCGATTCTTCAGCGGCTCAAAGAGTACACCGCGGTTGCGCAAGTCCTTCAGCTCCATACCGCGGCGGATCAGGCTCACCAGTTCATCCGGTGTGCAATCCATCAGCGAGAGAAAGTGTCTTGCGCTCATCGTTAACTACCTTTTGACAGCTGGGCGCAGGTTCAATGGCCTAATTAAATAGAAGAAACGGCAGAACCTGCGGCTGGGGGGCCGCACTATGCGACGAAACGGGGAAGTCGCGATCTTATAAGCAAACGCCGATCAGGCGCAAATTGCCTGCACGGTCACAGCGACAGGGGCTGTGTGAAAGACCATCCATCGGTCGACCTGATGCCGGGCAATTCACGTAACGAACCCTGCTGGTGCAGAGGGCAGGCAGCCGCCATAGTCATGGTTTACGGTGCTGCGTGCATCGAATCAAAACAAGAGGCTCGGCCATGACCAAAACCCTCCACCACCGTGCATGCCATCTCTGTGAAGCCATTTGTGGCCTGACCATTGAGACCGAACTGCAGGACGACGGCTCCACGCAGATCCGTTCGATCAAGGGCGATGCCCAGGACAGCTTCAGCCGTGGCCATATTTGCCCCAAGGCCGTGGCCCTGCAGGATATCCAGAGCGACCCTGACCGTCTGCGTCAGCCTATGCGCAGGGTGGGCAATGAGTGGCAAGCCATCGAATGGGATGACGCCTTTGAGTTGGTGGCCACGCGCCTGAGTGAGCTGCAGGCGCGGCACGGGCAGAACACCGTGGCGGTGTATCAGGGCAATCCGAGTGTGCATAACTACGGCTTGATGACTCACAGCAACTACTTCCTTGGCCAGCTGAAAACCCGTAACCGCTATTCCGCCACCTCGGTCGATCAGCTGCCGCACCACCTGACCAGCCACCTGATGTACGGCCATGGCCTGCTGATTCCGATTCCGGACATCGACCACACTGACTTTATGTTGATCCTCGGCGGCAACCCGCTGGCGTCCAACGGCAGCATCATGACCGTACCGGATGTGGAAAAACGCTTGAAAGCCATCCAGAAGCGCGGCGGTAAGTTGGTGGTGGTGGATCCACGGCGCAGCGAAACAGCAGCGATTGCCGACCAGCATGTGTTCGTGCGTCCGGGGCAAGATGCCGCGTTGCTGTTCGGTTTGCTCAATACCCTGTTTGAAGAAAACCTCGGCCGTGCCAGTCACCTGGCAGTTGATGGGCTGGATGAGGTGCGTCAGGCGATTGCCGGTTTCACCGCCGAAAGCATGAGCGTCCAATGCGGCGTGCCGGCGCAAACGATCCGCCAGTTGGCGCGCGACTTTGCCGCTGCCGAATCGGCGGTCTGCTATGGCCGCATGGGCGTTTCGACCCAGGCTTTCGGCACCCTGTGTCAGTGGCTGGTGCAGTTGATCAACCTGTTCACTGGCAATCTG
Source organism: Pseudomonas sp. 9AZ (assembly GCF_902506525.1). Lineage (NCBI taxonomy): Bacteria > Pseudomonadati > Pseudomonadota > Gammaproteobacteria > Pseudomonadales > Pseudomonadaceae > Pseudomonas > Pseudomonas sp. 9AZ. Next base: position 434,572 of record NZ_LR733840.1, on the reverse strand, counting down.
GATCGCGTTGGTGGCGTACTTTGCACCGAGCCGGCCGTGGACCTGGTGGCCTCAACCTCCGGTGGGCATTTCAACCGCTGGCAAAGTCGCGTATCCGGCTTGCCGGAGTACGGCGGCGAATTGCCGGTGTCGGCTTTGGCTGAGGAAATGCTCAATGAGGGCGAAGGGCAGGTGCGTGCGCTGGTCACAGTGGCGGGCAACCCGGTGCTGTCCACGCCCAATGGTCGTCAGCTGGAGCAAGCGTTGGATGGTTTAGAGTTCATGCTCAGCATCGACTTCTATATCAATGAAACCACCCGCTATGCCGACCTGATCCTCCCACCGACTGGGCCGCTGGAACATGATCACTACGACACCACGTTCAATATGTTCGCGGTGCGCAATGTCACCCGCTTCAATGAAGCGGTGCTGGCCAAACCTGTCGGCGCGCTGCATGACTGGGAAATCTTCGTCGGTCTGGCCAAGGCCTTTGCCGCCAAGACGGGCGTGGAGCTGAAACCTACCATGGCTCCCGAGCAGATGATCGACATGTGGCTGCGGTTTGGTAGTTACGGCGACAAGTCGGAACATAAACTGTCGTTGGCTGCTCTGCGTGAGCACCCGCATGGGCTCGACCTAGGGGCGCTTAAACCCAACCTGAGCGGTCGTCTGAAAACCGCCAATAAGCAGATTCAAGCGGCACCTACGGTGATCATGGCTGATCTGCAGCGCTTTGCCGCGCAGCCTGCTGCCAAGGCGGATGAGCTGCTGCTGATTGGTCGTCGGCATGTGCGCAGTAATAATTCCTGGATGCATAACTATCACCGCTTGGTGAAGGGTAAGCCGCGCCATCAGCTGCTGATGCATCCGGTGGATCTGAGCCAGCGCGGGTTAACCGATGGCCAATTGGTGCGCGTGCGTTCGCGGGTAGGAGTCATTGAGGTAGAAGTTGCCGCCAGTGAAGACATGATGGCCGGTGTGGTCAGCCTGCCGCATGGCTGGGGGCATGCGCGCCCCGGCGTGCAGATGAGCATCGCCAGCGAGCAGCCAGGCGCCAGCGCCAATGACCTGACCGATGAGCGACAACTCGACGCCTTGTCCGGTAATGCGGCGCTGAACGGTGTGCCGGTGCAGGTTGAGGCGGCCTGATCAGGCGATATTCGGCATAAGTAAAGTGGCAGGGAAGGCCGAGCATCACGCTCGGCTTTTCGTTACAATGCCGCCACCGTGCCGACCCGTGAGTCGGGAAGTTAAGTCCTGAGGTGCCCAATGGATATCATCGAAACTATCAAAGAACAGATCGGCAATAACACCGTTCTGCTGTACATGAAAGGCTCGCCGAACGCTCCACAGTGCGGCTTTTCCTCCAAAGCTGCGCAGGTTGTGATGGCCTGTGGCGAGAAATTCGCCTACGTCGACATCCTGCAAAACCCAGAAATCCGCGCCAACCTGCCGAAGTACGCCAACTGGCCAACCTTCCCACAGCTGTGGGTGGGCGGTGAACTGGTCGGCGGCAGCGACATCCTCGCGGAAATGTTTGACAAGGGTGAGCTGCAGACCCTGATCAAGGACGCCGTGCAGAAAGCCAGCGCTTAATTCGTCTGCGCCATAAACAACAAACCCCGCCAAGAGCGGGGTTTGTTGTTTATGGCGCAGTGGTTTGCGCTTATTCGTCCATCTGTGACTGCAGGTAGTTCTGCAGGCCTACGGCTTCGATCAGGCTGAGTTGGGTTTCCAGCCAGTCGATGTGGTCCTCTTCCGAACAGAGAATTTCTTCGAGCAGTTCGCGGCTGGCGTAGTCGCCGATGCTTTCGCAGTAGGCAATCGCCGCTTTCAGGTCGATATGCGCTTTGTGTTCAATCTTCAGGTCGCACTCGAGCATTTCCTTGGTGTTTTCACCGATCAGGATCTTGCCGAGGTCTTGCAGGTTTGGCAGGCCTTCGAGGAAGAGGATGCGCTTGATCAGCTTATCCGCATGCTTCATCTCGTCGATGGACTCGTGATACTCATGCTCACCGAGTTTCTTCAGGCCCCAGTCTTCATACATGCGTGCGTGCAGGAAGTACTGGTTGATCGCGACCAGCTCGTTACCGAGGATCTTGTTCAGATGCTGGATGACCTTCTTGTCGCCTTTCATGTCTGCGTCTGCCTTGCAGGGGGAGTTAGCGTCAAATTCTGGGCCGATGGTTTTCGGCTGTCAAACCTAAGTGTTTGAATTTAAAGTTAAAATTAATATGAATACGAATGCTTAAGTTCTGCGCTTGGGCGCTAAGGTGTTGAATTTTAGGCATAAAAAAACCGGACGCTAGGTCCGGTTTTTTATAGCGCTAAATTCATGCGGCAACAAAGTTTGCCGGGTAGGCCATGGGCGCTTGGCTGCTTTGTACTTCGCTTAGGGTGTCGCGTACCACTTGTTTGGCCAGGCAAGCACATTTACCGCACTGGCTCGCAACACCCAGGGTGGCGCGCACGTCACGGTAGCTGCAGCAGCCTTCGTAGATGGCTTCGCGGATCTGACCGTCAGTAATACCTTCGCAGAGACACACGTACATGGTTAAGGCTCGTGGCAGGGCAGTGGCTAGTGCGAAGGATACTAATGTTAATGAGAATGCTTGTCAAAACTGTGTGTGGTTGATTGCGAATTGCCTGACGGACGGTGCAAGTGAGCGTCTGCCAGCGGGTGAGGTGATTTGCTTTGAGTCATCGCGGCCCATGTGGCAGTTAGCTGTGAGTGATCGGGCGTGCGGCAATCGACCGAGATTCGTTGCCGTCTGCTTGCCCATAGGCGGAAAGCAATTGCCGCTTTGCCACGCTCGGCGCCCCATTTATCAGTTAAGTAGTTGATAAATAAGTAAAAAATAATATGGCACAATCATTGCTTATGGTCTTGCACGGAAAGGCGCACCACCCACCGGCAAAGGTTTTAGACCATGAGCATCAGTTTCGATCGGGCACTCGGCATCCATGAAAAAGCACTGGGCTTTCGCGCTCAGCGCGCAGAAGTGTTGGCCAACAACATCGCCAACGCGGATACGCCGAACTACAAGGCGCGTGATCTGCAGTTTGCCAATGTGCTGGCAGAGCAGAGTGCAAAGAGCCAGCGTGGCCCGGTCAGCCTGAACCGTACGGATAGCCAGCATATTGCTGCCGAGGGGGTGGCCGGCGGTGATGCCAGCCTGGAGTACCGCATTCCTTTCAGCCCGTCGATTGATCAGAACACTGTCGACCTGCAGATCGAGCAATCCAACTACGCCGAGAACTCGGTGCAGTTCCAGGCCAGCTTCACTTTCCTCAACAGTAAGTTCAAAGGGCTGGTCAACGCCCTGCGCGGCGAATAACAGGAGCCTGATGCCATGTCACTAGCCAGTGTGTTCAACATTGCCGGAACCGGTATGAGCGCTCAGAGCACTCGCCTGAATACCATCGCCAGCAACATCGCCAACGCTGAATCGGTTTCTTCAAGCATTGATCAAACCTACCGCGCGCGCCATCCGGTATTCGCCACCATGTTCCAGTCCGCGCAGAACGGCGACCGTGGCTCGCTGTTTGCCGAGCAGGATGAAGCTGGCGTAGGCGTGCAGGTGCTGGGTGTGGTCGAAGATCAAAGCAGCCTGATGCCGCGCTATGAGCCGAATCATCCGGCGGCCGATGCCGGCGGTTATGTGTACTACCCCAACGTCAATGTGGTGGAGGAGATGGCTGACATGATCTCTGCCAGCCGGGCATTCCAGACCAATACCGAAATGATGAATACCGCCAAGCAGATGATGCAGCGCGTATTGACCCTGGGTCAGTAAGCCAGCGGATAAGGAGCGCAGACCGATGAGTACTGTTGGCGATGTGACTGGTTCGGCACTGGATCAATACCAGATCAAGAACGAAACCAAGACGAACAAAGACCTGGGCAAGAACGAGTTTCTTAACTTGCTGGTGGCCCAGTTGAATAACCAGAACCCGCTGGAGCCGCAAGGCAACGGCGAGTTTATCGCCCAGCTGGCGCAATTCAGTCAGGTGGAGGGCATCGAGAAGTTGAATACCAGCATGGGCTCGCTGCTCACGGGGTATCAGTCTTCTCAGGCGCTGCAGGCCTCTTCGTTGGTGGGGCGCAAGGTGATTATCCCAAGCGAAAAAGCCGTGGTTGATACCAGCGAGAGCTTTAAAGCCAGCCTGGTGCTGCCGGCGAGCAGCAGCAACGTCTACGTCAACATTTACGACAAGGCCGGTGCCGCGGTCGGGCGTGTGAACTTGGGTGAGCAGGCGGCCGGTAATGTCAGCTTTATCTGGGACGGCAAGGATGCCAGCGGCAATCTGTTGCCGCCTGGCACATACAAGTTCGAGGCGCAGGCTACCTACGCCGATGGCACCAAGGGGCTTTACACCATGCTGCCGGCTAACGTCGACAGTGTGACCCTGGGCGGCAAAGAGTTGATGTTGAACCTGGCTGGGCTCGGCAGCGTGCCAATGTCGCAAGTCCAGGTGATCGGTCAGTAATTAACAGGTTTTAGCCAGGTTATAGCCGCCGGCTGTCCGGCAAAGGAGTCTTCTATGGGTTTCAATATCGGTCTGAGCGGTCTGCGTGCCGCCACCAGCGACCTCAACGTGACCGGCAACAACATCGCCAACGCCGGTACTGCGGGCTTCAAGCAGTCACGTGCTGAGTTTGCCGATGTGTATGCCGCATCTGTGTTGGGTACTGGTTCGAACCCGCAGGGCAGTGGCGTGCTGTTGGCGGATGTGTCGCAGCTGTTTAATCAGGGCAACATCAATTACACGCAGAATGCCCTGGATCTGGCGATCAATGGCAATGGTTTCTTTCAGACCAGCAACAACGGCGACGTCAGCTACACCCGTGCGGGTTACTTCGGTACAGACCGCGATGGCTTTATGGTGAATAACTTTGGCTATCGGCTGCAGGGCTATGCGGTGGATGCCAACGGCAATTTGCAGAATGGCATCGTGAATGACTTACGTATCGAGACGGCCAGTCAAGAGCCTCGTGCAACCGAGAAACTTGAGCAGGTGTTCAACCTCAACTCGACCAATAAGGTACCGACCACCGTCCCGTTCAACCCGTCGGACCCCACAACCTATAACTCGTCAACCTCAACCAATATTTACGACACTCAAGGTAACTCACACGTATTCACCCAGTACTTTCTCAAGACGGGCCCCAATACCTGGCAGATGAATGTACTGATCGATGGGCGTAATCCAGATGATCCGACGTTGACCACGCCGTCGTCCGTGAATTTGCAGTTCACCACTGCTGGGCAGCTGGATATTCCTGCGCTGATCGCCTCGACACCGACAGGTTTTGCGGTGGATGCAAATGGTGTGATTAACCTGACCACCTGGGTTCCTGCTGCGCCGGATACCTCTATTCCTCCGGTGTGGAGCAGTAACGGTGCTGATGCCAGTGCTGCGGGTGTAGCGATCGATATTCGCCCATCGACACAGTTCTCCAGCAACTTTGCGGTCAATCGGGTCAGTCAGGACGGCTACACCACCGGTCAACTGGCAGGGTTGGAGATCGATGATACGGGTGTGATCTTCGCGCGCTACACCAACGGCCAGTCAAAGGTGCAGGGGCAGGTGATTCTGGCCAACTTTGCCAACGTGCAAGGCCTGACGCCGGTGGGCAAAACTGCCTGGGTGCAGTCCTTCGAGTCGGGTGAGCCGGTACGCGGAACCCCGCGCAGCGGCACCCTGGGTGCTCTACAGTCCGGTGCCTTGGAGGACTCCAACGTCGAACTGTCGGATCAGCTGGTCAACTTGATCGTGGCGCAGCGCAACTACCAGGCCAATGCCAAGACTATTGAGACCGAAAGTGCGGTGACCCAGACCATTATCAACCTGCGTTGATAGGTGTTGCCTGCGGCAGGCGCGTGCCTGTCGCGGGCGGCAAAAGTACGCCGCGCTGGCATTTAGAAGGCTCCTTTCGGAGCCTTTTTTATTTTATAAATTACATATAAATCAATTAGTTATATTTATTTTTTGAGTGCTGGCACAGCCGTTGCTTTAGAGCTTGCATAGAGCAGCAGGGCGGCAAGCCCACTCGGAGAATAACCATGGACAAGATGCTGTACGTTTCCATGACTGGCGCCCACAACAACACCCTGGCCCAGCGTGCCCACGCCAACAACCTGGCGAACATCACCACCAATGGTTTCCGCCGGGATTTCGAACAGGCGCGTTCCATGCCGATCTTTGGTGACAGTTATCCGTCGCGGGTTTACGCCATGAGCGAACGCCCGGGTACTGACTTTACTCCAGGCTCCCTGCAGGAAACGGGACGTGATCTGGACGTGGCGATTGGTGGCAAAGGTTGGTTAGCCGTGCAAGCACCTGACGGCAGCGAAGCTTACGTACGCACCGCCAGCCTGAATGTCGATGCCCTGGGCGTGTTGCGTACCGGCAATGGCTTGCCGGTGATGGGCAACGCCGGGCCGATTGCGGTGCCGCCAGAGCAGAAAATCGAAATCGGCAAGGACGGCACCATCAGTATTCGTGCCTTGGGTGAGGCGCCCAATGTGCTGGCCGAAGTAGATCGTCTGAAACTGGTCAACCCGGACCTCAAGCAGATGGAGAAGGGCACTGACGGCCTGATCCGCTTCAAGGGCCAAGGCCCGGTACAGGCGGACGCCAATATGGAGATTACCTCGGGCTTTCTCGAATCGAGCAACGTCAACGCCGTGGAAGAGATGACTGCGATCCTCTCGCTGTCCCGCCAATTCGAATTGCAAGTGAAGATGATGCGCACCGCCGAAGACAATTCGTCGGCCATGGCGCGCGTCTTGCAGATGACCTAATTATCAGCACGTGGCGTCGTTAAAACGGCGCCCGAGGAGAATCGATATGCTTCCGGCACTGTGGGTCAGCAAGACCGGTCTGTCCGCTCAGGACATGAACCTGACCACCATTTCCAACAACCTGGCCAACGTTTCGACCACGGGCTTCAAACGTGATCGCGCCGAGTTCGAGGACCTGCTGTATCAGATCCGTCGTCAGCCGGGTGGCCAATCCAGTCAGGACAGCCAACTGCCGTCCGGTCTGCAGCTGGGTACGGGTGTACGGGTGGTCGGCACGCAAAAGATCTTCACCGCCGGTAGCCTGCAAACCACTGAGCAGCCACTGGATATGGCGATCAATGGCCGGGGGTTCTTCCAGGTGCTGCTGCCGGACGGCACGGTGTCCTATAGCCGCGACGGTAGCTTTCACCTGAACTCCGATGGCCAGGTGGTGACGTCCAACGGTTATGCCCTAGAGCCTGCCATTGTGCTGCCCAACGAGGTGCGCACATTTACCGTGGGTGAAGACGGCACTGTGTCAGTCACCACCGCCGGTAACCCGCAGCCACAGATCGTTGGCAACCTGCAGACCGCAGATTTCATTAACCCGGCGGGGCTGGAAGCCATCGGCAACAACCTGTTTCTGGAAACAGCTTCCAGCGGCGCGCCGCAAGTCGGTACACCGGGGCTGAACGGCCTGGGCACCACGCTGCAGAACACTCTGGAAAACTCCAACGTCAGCGTGGTTGAAGAGTTGGTGAACATGATCACCACGCAGCGTGCGTATGAAATGAACTCCAAGGTCATTTCCACAGCTGACCAGATGCTTGGCTTTATTTCGCAGAATCTCTGATAGGTAAAGCGGGTTAGTCGCTCAGCGATGGGCTCGGCTTTGGATATGGCAAGGAATCGCTTGAACGGGTACTGGTGGCTCAGGTTGCGCACCACCCCAGGCAACGCATGAGGTAGTAGATATGAACCGGCTGATAATCATAAGTGCACTGCTTGGCCCTTTGGCTTTGAGCGGCTGCATGGCTCCCGCGCCTAAGCCGGATGATCCCTATTACGCGCCTGTGATGCCACGTACACCGCTGCCGGCTGCGCAGAACAACGGCTCGATCTATCAGGCCGGTTTTGAGAATGGTCTGTTCGGTGATCGCAAGGCTTACCGCGTGGGTGACATCATCACCATCACCCTGAATGAGCGCACCCAGGCCAGTAAGAACAGCAACAGCCAGATCAGCAAAGACAGCTCCGCCAATATCGGCGTGCCTAACCTGTTCGGTATGACGGTTTCTCCGCAGAATCCTTTGACCGCTATTGGTGGCCTGGGGCGTGTGGCCGAAGGGCTTGGTATGACTGCGGATAACCTGAGTTTGGGCTCAAGTTTTGATGCCGCACGCTCGGCGGATGGCTCTGGTGCAGCAGGGCAGAGCAATAGCCTTACCGGCTCGATTACCGTGTCGGTGGCCGAAGTGATGCCTAACGGCGTGTTACTGGTACGCGGTGAAAAGTGGATGACCCTCAATACTGGCGATGAGCTGGTGCGGATTGCCGGCCTGGTGCGCGCGGATGACATCGCCACCGACAACACTGTGTCTTCGACCCGTATTGCCGATGCACGCATCACCTACTCGGGCACTGGTGCCTTCGCCGATGCCAGCCAGCCGGGTTGGATGAGTCGTTTCTTTATTAGCCCAATGTGGCCGTTCTGAGGATGGCCACCATGACGCTTCCTAAATACCTAGTGGTGATTGCGGTCATGTTGATGGCGTCGCTGGCGCAGGCCGAGCGCTTGAAAGACCTGGCCAGCATCCAGGGCGTGCGTTCTAACCAGCTGATCGGCTACGGCCTGGTGGTCGGCCTTAATGGCAGCGGCGACCAGACCACCCAGACGCCGTTTACGGTCCAGACCTTCAACAACATGATGGCGCAGTTCGGCATCAAGGTGCCGCAGGGTGGCAACGTGCAGTTGAAGAACGTGGCTGCAGTGTCGATCCATGCTGACCTGCCGGCGTTCGCCAAGCCCGGGCAGACCATCGACATCACAGTGTCCTCCATCGGTAACGCCAAAAGCCTGCGTGGCGGGAGCCTGTTGATGACGCCGCTGAAGGGGATCGACGGCAATGTTTACGCCATTGCTCAGGGCAATCTGGTGGTCGGTGGGTTCGACGCCGAAGGCGGCGACGGTTCACGGATTACCGTCAACGTACCCTCAGCGGGGCGCATTCCCGGTGGGGCAACGGTCGAGCGCCCGGTGCCTAGCGGTTTCGATCAGGGCAACACCCTGACCCTCAACCTCAACCGTCCGGATTTCACCACTGCCAAGAATATTGTTGATCACATCAATGAACTGCTGGGCCCTGGTGTGGCGCAAGCAGTCGATGGTGGCTCGATTCGCGTCAGTGCGCCACTTGATCCGGGTCAGCGGGTGGACTACCTGTCGATTCTGGAAAACCTCGAAGTCGAAATCGGCCAGGCCGTGGCCAAAGTCATCATCAATTCGCGTACCGGCACCATCGTGATTGGCCAGAACGTGCGCGTACAACCTGCTGCTGTGACTCATGGCAGCCTGACTGTGACCATTACCGAAGACCCGATTGTCAGTCAGCCTGATGCCTTGTCGGGCGGCCAGACGGCGGTCGTGCCGCGGTCGAAGGTGAATGCCGAAGAAGAAGCCAAACCGATGTTCAAGTTCGGCCCGGGGACCACGCTGGATGAAATCGTCCGTGCGGTGAATCAGGTGGGCGCTTCGCCTTCCGACCTAATGGCCATCCTGGAGGCGCTGAAACAAGCCGGCGCTCTGCAGGCTGATCTGATCGTGATTTAAGGGAGCGCACGCTATGGACTCTCGCCTTTCAGCCGGTTTGCTCGGCGGCACCAGCACTGTCGACAGTGGTGCCTATAACGATCTCAATCGCCTCAACCAATTCAAGGTTGGCGGTGACAGCGAAAAAAACATCAAGAAGGTGGCTCAGGAGTTCGAGTCGCTGTTTCTTAATGAAATGCTCAAGGCCATGCGTTCGGCCAACGAAGTGTTCGGTGAAGGCAACTTCATGAACAGCAGCGAGAGCAAAACCTATCAGGACATGCACGATCAACAGCTGTCGGTGACCCTGTCCAACCACCAGAACGGCATCGGTCTGGCCGATGTGCTGGTGCGGCAGATGTCGAAGATCAAGGATGCGAGCAGCCGGCCTAACCCGTTTGCCCAGGTGGATGAGCCGGTGCCGAGCGCACCCAGCAAGCCCCTGGCCAAGGTCGACAGTGCGCGAGACGACACCTCATTGATCAACCAGCGGCGCCTGTCTCTGCCGGGCAAGCTGACGGACCGTCTGCTGGCGGGCATCGTGCCTTCGGCCACGGCCGCCGAAGGTCAGCCGTTGGCACAGAATGACTGGATTCCGGCCAAGGCTTTTGCCGCCCCCGCCGATACCGCGCTGGGGCTCAACGGCACGGATGCGATCACCGGCCGGCGCATTGCTCAACCACCGCTGGCGCCGGGCAAAGCCGCGTTCGGTTCGAAGGATGAGTTTATTGCTGCCATGTTGCCGATGGCCGAGAAGGCCGCCGAGAAGATTGGCGTCGATCCGCGTTACCTGGTGGCTCAGGCCGCACTGGAAACCGGTTGGGGCAAATCGATCATTCGTCAGCAGGACGGTACCAGCAGCCACAACCTGTTTGGCATCAAGACCCATAACACCTGGGAAGGCGACTCGGCGAGGGTGCTAACCACTGAATTCAAGGGTGGCAAAGCCGTCAAGGAAGCCGCTTCGTTTCGCGCCTATGACTCCTTCGAGCACAGCTTTAACGATTTTGTGAGCTTCCTGCAGGGCAATGGTCGCTACGAGAAAGCCCTGGCCAGCACTGACAAGCCTGAACAGTTCGCCCGAGAGCTGCAGAAAGCCGGTTACGCCACGGACCCGCAATACGCCCGCAAGATTGCTCAGATAGCGCGGCAAATGCAGACCTATCAAACAGTCGCGGCCGTCAGTACGCCGTCCACCAACGGATGATGAACCATGGCTGACTTACTCAATATTGGCCTGTCCGGTCTTGCCGCGAACAAGACCTCGTTGGCGGTCACCGGTCACAACATCACCAACGTCAACACACCGGGTTTCTCGCGCCAGGAGACTGTCCAGGCCACGCGTATTCCGCAGTTCAGCGGTGCCGGCTATATCGGCTCGGGCACCACGCTGGTCGATGTACGGCGCATCTATAACGAATTTCTCAATACCCAGGTACGTAGCAGCACGGCGCTTAACAGCGATACCCAGAGCTACCTGGGGCAGATCAATCAGCTCGATTCATTGCTGGCTGGCAGCACCACCGGCGTCAATCCTGGGTTGCAGAAGGTGTTTGCCGCGCTGCAAACCGCAGCCGAAGACCCAGCTAACATCCCGGCGCGGCAGCTGGCGCTGTCTGAAGCTGAGGGCTTGGCCAAGCGCTTCAATACTGTGTACGACCGCTTAAACGAGCAGAATGCCTTTATCAACAAACAGCTCTCGGCAGTGACGGATCAGGTCAATCAGTTGGCCACCTCAATCGCTGGGTACAACGAGGCCATCGCGGTGGCCGCCTCCAATGGTCAGCAACCCAACGACTTGTTGGATGCCCGTGAAGAGGCCGTGCGCAAGCTGTCGACCTTTATTGGCGTGACGGTGGTTGCGCAAGATGACAACAGCTACAACCTGTTTGTCGGCTCCGGTCAACCACTGGTAGTGGGCAGTACGGCATCGCGTCTGGAAGTTGTACCGGGCTTGTCTGACCCGCTGCGCAGTGAAGTTCAGTTTGTCAGTGGTAACTCACGCCAGGGCATTACCTCGCTGATTACGGGCGGCGAGATGGGCGGACTGATTCGCTACCGTGAGGATGTACTGGACACCACGCTGAACTCGGTTGGACGCCTGGCCTTATCCGTTACTGATCAGGTCAACCGCCAATTGGGTCAGGGCCTGGACCTCAACGGCCAGTTTGGCAATGGGCTGTTTCGCGAGCTGAATGACCCAGAATTGATTGGTCAGCGCAGTCTCGCGCGTATCGGTAATAGCGATACCACGGCCAACCTGAATGTACTGATTGAAGACACCACCCAGCTGACCACCAGCGACTATGAAGTGGAGTTCACCAGCGCCACGGATTACACCGTGCGACGTGTCAGTGATGGCACCAGCTTTGGTCCCTTCGACATTACCGTAGTGCCAGCGGCGGAGTTTGATGGCGTGTCGTTGAACGTCGCCAGTGGCACCTTTGCTGCCGGTGATCGCTTTCGGGTGATGCCGACGCGCAACGCCGGTGAGTCCATCCGTGCCGATATGAAACGGCCTGAAGAGTTGGCTTTTGCCGCGCCGCTGAAATCGCAAACCAGTCCGGCAAATATCGGCACTGGGGTAATCAGCCAGCCCACGCTGCTGACTGAAATCGACATCTATGACCCAGTGGCTCAAACCAACCTGGAAACCAGCCTGCGCAATGCGCCGCCGCTGCGTATTGTCATGGGTGCCGGTGGCGGGGCTACCCAGGGCTATGACGTCGTTGATATCAATGGCAACGTGATTGATACCGGGGTAATCGTGCCGGGGCAGAACAACAAGATCACGATTACCGTGCCCGCGACCGCTGGCCCACCCGCCGTCCCGGTGCCCTTTGACTATGAAGTGGCCATCAGTGGCCGGCCGCAAGGGGGCGACAACTTCTCGGTTTCCTTCAACACCAATGGGGTGTCTGATAACCGTAATGCCCTGAAGCTGATTGATCTGCAAAATCGCACGACCATTGGGATCAACCCATTGGCTCCAGCAACCACTGGATCAAGCTTTACCGATGCTTACGGCGATCTGGTGGAGCGGGTGGGCACCCTGACCAGTCAGGCGCGGGTTGATGGTGAAGCCACTGGCGCCATTCTCAAGCAGGCCACCGATAACCGTGATTCGATTTCAGCCGTCAATCTGGATGAAGAAGCGGCCAAATTGATTCAGTTTGAGCAGTACTACCAGGCCTCAGCGCAGATCATTCAAGTTGACCGCAGCCTGTTCGATACACTGATTAATACGTTCTGACGCGCCGTCTAGAACTTCGAGGTTAGTTTTATGGTGATGCGCATCTCTTCGATTCAGGCCTTCAATAACGGCGTCAACGGCCTTGGGCGCAACTATTCCAATGTGATCCGGACTCAGGAACAGATCAGCAGCGGGAACCGTATTCTTACCCCGGCCGATGACCCGGTTGCCTCGGTGCGTTTGCTACAGCTCGAACAGCAGCAGGCGGTATTGGGTCAGTACAAGGAAAACCTCACGGCGGCGAAGAACAGTCTGACTCAGGAAGAAACCACGATCACCTCGGTGGTGAACGTGTTGCAGCGTATCCGTGAGCTTGCAGTGCAGGCCGGTGGCGGCGCACTGTCAGGTAATGACCGTCGCTCGATCGCCAAAGAGCTGAGCGAACGCGAGGGTGAGCTGCTCAACCTGATGAACAGTCGTAACGCGCGTGGTGAGTATTTGTTCAGCGGTTTTCTTGGCAAAACCGAACCCTTTCTGCGTAACCCAGACGGCACGTATTCCTATCAGGGTGATGAGGGCCAGCGCAGCCTGCAGGTGGCCGGCTCGAGCAACGTGGCAATCAACGATAACGGCAAGCGCCTCTTTGAAGATGTGGCTAATGCGAATCGGATTATCAATGGGCTTGGCGTGAATAACGCTGCGTTACCAACGCCGCCGTTACCTGCCACCACTATTCCAGCGCTGCCGGCGGCAGATCAGCGGGTGTTTATCTCCCCGGGACTGGTGCAGGACAATCAAGCCTTCAACAGTAACTTTCGCGCTGGCGAGCCCTATTCGCTGGCGTTTGTCAGCGGTACTGAATTTCGCATCTATGACAGTGCTGGTGCGGACGTCACATCTGAGGTGCCCGGCGGTGGCGTGATTGACCCCTTGATCAATAGTGGTAACACCATCAATTTTCGTGGCATGCGTTTCCAGTTAGATGTGGTCCTGCAGCCTGGGGATAATGAGCTCGACCTGGACAACCTGTTGGCTGATACCGCCACACCGGGTACCCCAGGGATCAATACCCACAGTTTTACCCTGCAGTCCGCGCCCACGGACTTTTCAGTTAATCGCTCATCCACCAACAACTCGGCTGCCATTGTTGCTCCAGCAGGGATCAGCAACCAGGCAACCTTTGACAGCCAGTTTCCGACATCCGGGGTTGTCATACGGTTTACCGACGACACCAATTACGAGGTCTACTCTCAGCCAGTGGGACCGGGCAGCCCGGTATTAACGACTGGTGCCGTGGCGGGGCCTTATCCGGCAACCTTCAGCGTGTTCGGTGCTGATTTCACCTTGTCCGCTCCGGCGGCGGTCGCCGGCGGTGACGAATTCGGCGTGCAGCCGCAGTTTCAAGAACAGCGCAGCATTCTCAACACCATCAGCCGCCTGCGTCAGGCACTCGAGTCTTCCCCTACATCGCCGGCGGGTAACCTCGGTGTGCGCAACGAAGTGGCAATTGCCCTGACTAACTTGGACAACGGCATGGGCAGGGTGCTTGAGGTGCAGACTGAAATCGGTGCGCGGATGAACCTCATCGAAACCACCGAAATCGATAACGAAGATGTCACTCTTGTAAACAAATCCGTGCAGGCTGATCTGCGTGAGCTGGACTATGCCGAGGCATTGTCTCGCTTGTCATTTCAAACGATCGTGTTGGAGGCTGCGCAGCAAAGCTATGTGAAGATCGCGGGGTTAAATTTATTTAATCAGTTGCGCTAGCGCCCCCTGGTGCAATGGCCTTAATAGGCTCTGGAGCCATGTGGCAGGTTCTAATATGTTAATTACTTAACGCGAAACCCCAGCTTGCTGGGGTTTCGCGTTTCTCGTGTGTGGGAAGATGGCTGTTTAGCCTGTCTGGACTGTTGCGCTGAAGGATTGTGATCAGGTGTTTTGACCTGGCCAGTAGGTTGCTACTGTTTAATCAAACATAGTTGGCCAAGGTTTTGCTTAATCGGTAGTAGAGTGGGCAATGTGCTGTTTTATTGGCACTTTCCAATACGGCCTGTATTCATGGCCTAAAGGTATTTTTCAGTGATGCCCTGTTTGAGGTTTGAATAATGAAGGCAGTGATTTTGGCTGGTGGGTTGGGCACTCGCATCAGTGAGGAATCCCATCTCAAGCCAAAGCCCATGATCGAAATTGGTGGCAAGCCGATCATTTGGCACATCATGAAAATCTACTCCCACTATGGCATCAATGATTTCGTTATTTGCCTGGGCTACAAAGGCTATGTAATCAAGGAATATTTTGCCAACTACTTCCTGCACATGTCGGATGTCACGTTTGACATGGGCGAAAACCGTATGCACATCCATCAGCGTCACGCTGAGCCGTGGCGCGTAACGCTGGTTGATACGGGTGAATCAACCGGTACAGGCGGTCGTCTTAAGCGTGTACGCGACTACCTAGGTGATGAGGCCTTTTGCTTTACCTACGGTGATGGGGTCTCCGATATCGACATCCCAGCACTGATCGCTTTCCACAAACAGCATGGCAAATTGGCCACTGTTACCGCAGTACAGCCACCAGGTCGCTACGGTGCACTTGATGTCCAAGGGCAGGTGGTCAGTGGGTTTCAGGAGAAGCCCCTGGGTGATGGTGGTTGGATAAACGGCGGTTTTTTTGTACTGGAACCGGCGGTCATCGACTATATCGAGGATGACGCCACGACCTGGGAGTTTGAGCCCATGCGTGCGCTGGCCAGCGAAAGGCAGTTGATGAGTCACCTTCATCGTGGTTTCTGGCAGCCGATGGACACTCTGCGTGATCGGGTGTTCTTGGAGGATCGCTGGAAAAGCGGTGAAGCGGAGTGGCAGCTATGGCGGTGAGCCCGGACTTCTGGAGAGGGCGTAAAGTCCTGCTGACTGGGCATACCGGCTTCAAGGGTGGCTGGCTGGCGCTGTGGTTGCGTCAGCTCGGGGCTGATCTGCGTGGCTTTGCCTTGCCCGCGGCTACCACACCGTCGCTTTGGCAGGTGGTGCAACTGGATCAGCAGATCACGGGTGAGTTTGCGGATATTCGTGATGCCGCAAGGTTGAGTGATGTGTTGCTGGAGTTTCAGCCTGAACTGGTTCTGCACTTGGCTGCGCAACCCTTGGTACGTGAATCCTACCGAGCGCCAGCAGAGACTTATGCCACCAATGTCATGGGTACGCTCAACCTGCTGGAGGCTATTCGCTCTACTGATTCTGTACGCGCTGTTGTGGTGGTGACCACAGACAAATGCTACGAGAATCGCGAGTGGCCATGGCCTTATCGGGAGCAAGATGCTCTCGGAGGTTTTGATCCGTATAGCAGCAGCAAGGCATGTGTTGAAGTGCTGTGCGCCAGTTACCGCGACTCCTTCCTCAGGGCCTCAGGTGTTGCCTTAGCAACTGCTCGTGCGGGCAATGTACTGGGTGGTGGTGACTGGTCTGCGGAGCGCTTGATCCCCGATATCTTCAGCGCTTGGCAGCAAGGTCGAGAAGTGATTTTGCGCTACCCCCATGCGACTCGTCCCTGGCAGCACGTGCTTGATCCATTAATGGGGTATTTACAACTGGCCCAAGGACTGCTGACAGACCCTGAACGTCATGCTGCTGCTTGGAATTTTGGACCAGACAATGCCGGGCTCGCGACAGTGGAGGCAGTCGTGGCGCGTCTTGCGGAGCTCTGGCCAGGTGAGGCGCGCTGGTCTGCTTCTGCTGATGCCCAGCCGCATGAAGCGGGCTTACTGGCGCTGGACTCCAGCAAGGCCAGACAATCGCTGGGATGGGTGCCGCGCTGGTCATTGGATACGACGCTGAAGCACACACTGGACTGGCAGTTGGCCTGGCAAAACGGGCGTGACATGGCATGCGTTACCCGCGAACAGATCGCGGCTCACCAAGGCGAAATTCAATGAGTGACAGCACCGCGCAACAGTTGCGCCAACAGATTGCCGAGTTGGTCGGACGCTATGCCGAACTGCAGATGGCGCCTAAGCCATTTGTGGTGGGGCAGAGCTCGGTGCCGCCATCGGGAAAAGTGATTGGCGCGGGTGAGTTGCAGTCGATGACCGAGGCTGTGCTCGATGGATGGCTGACCACCGGGCGCTTCAATGAGGCGTTCGAGAAGCGTCTGGCCAAGTACCTTGGACGCCGTTGCGTCCTCACCACCAACTCAGGTTCATCAGCCAACCTGCTGGCATTTTCCGCATTGACCTCGCCGCGTCTCGGTGATCGGGCGATCAAGCCCGGTGACGAAGTGATCGGTGTAGCGGCTGGCTTTCCGACTACCGTCAACCCCATCCTGCAATTCGGTGCGGTGCCGGTTTTTGTGGATGTTGAATTGCCGACCTACAACATCGATCCGGCGAAGATCGAGGCGGCAATCAGCCCGAAAACCAAGGCCATCATGTTGGCCCACACGCTGGGTAATCCCTTCGATCTGAGTGTGGTTCGCGCCCTGTGTGATAAGTACGGCCTGTGGTTGATCGAGGACTGCTGCGATGCACTGGGGTCGACCTATCAAGGGCATATGGTCGGTACGTTCGGCGATATCGGTACCCTCAGTTTTTATCCGGCTCACCACATCACCATGGGTGAGGGCGGTGCTGTATTTACCAACAACCCGGCGCTTAAACGCATTATCGAATCCTTTCGTGACTGGGGGCGTGATTGCTATTGCGCGCCAGGTGAGGACAACACCTGTGGCAAGCGGTTTTGCTGGCAGTTGGGCGATCTACCAGAGGGTTATGACCACAAGTACACCTACTCACACTTGGGCTACAACCTGAAGATCACCGATATGCAGGCTGCCTGTGCGTTGGCGCAGATGGACCGCGTTGATGACTTCATCGTTGCCCGCAAGCGTAATTTCACTTGGCTCAGTGAGCGCCTGGCCGGCTGTCAGGATTTTCTAATTCTGCCGCAGGCCACGCCTGGTAGTGACCCTTCCTGGTTTGGCTACCCCATGACCTTGCGTGATGGTTGCGGTATCCGTCGGGTTGAGTTGCTGCGATATCTGGATGCGCAAGGTGTCGGTACACGGCTGCTGTTTGCCGGTAACCTGGTGCGTCAGCCCTATATGCAAGGCCGCAATTTCAGGGTCTCAGGTGAGTTGTCGGTAACCGATAAAGTGATGCACGACACCTTCTGGATCGGTGTGTGGCCTGGGCTTGGCGAGGAACATTTGGAGCACGCTGCGCGTTGTCTAGAGACTTTCTTTGGCTTGAGGGCGGGCTGATGAATGCCTATATCCTCTGCGGTGGCTTTGGCACCCGCCTGCGCAGTGTGATCAACGACACGCAGAAGGCCGTGGTGGATATTCACGGTCGTCCATTCCTGGCTCTGGTGCTGGCGCAATTGCGTGAGGCCGGTGTCAGTCGCGGTGTGCTCTGCGCGCATTATCGTGCTGATCAACTGGCCGCATTGTTGCCCTCGTTAGAGGCAGAGTCTGGTTTGCCGTTGCAGTTGGTGATCGAGGAAACCCCGCTGGGCACCGGTGGTGCTGTGCTGAACGCCTTACTTCAAGTGCCGCCTGATGGGCGTTATCTGGTGCTTAACGCGGACACTTTCCTTGATCCCTACGCGTATCGCCTTGCACTGGACAGCGAGCGAGACGTTCTGGTCGGCGTGCAGGTCGAGGATCGCTCGCGCTATGGCAGTTTGGATTGCTCTGCGCTGGGCGAAGTACTTGGTTTCGAGGAAAAAGGTCAGGCGGGACCTGGTTTGATCAATGCTGGCGTCTATGGTTTTACGGCTGGCGCGCTAGAGAATATGCCTGTCACAAGTTGTTCTATGGAGCATGACCTACTGCCGTCACTTATGCGTCAGCACAGGCTGTATGTACGTGAGTACAGCGGAGCGTTCGTGGACATAGGTACACCTGATTCTCTGGATGCGTTCAAGTCTAAATTGCGCGGGAGTGCCGTCTGATGAGCGTGCTGGTCAAGGAACTCACGATCGACATGCAGCAGACGATTCTTGATGCCATCAAATGCATTGAGTCCGGGAATCTGCAGATCGCCTTTGTCGTTGCCGCGGATATGCGTCTGCTCGGTGTTGTGACCAATGGCGATGTACGCCGTTACCTGTTGCAGGGTGGCTTGACCGATCAGCCCGTCACAGCCTGTATGAACCGCGAGTTTCGCAGCGTATCGATTACCACCCCGCGTGAAGATTTGTTGAAAGCGTTCGATCTCGGGCATAACGCTTTACCAGGTCTGGATGCCGAAGGGCGCCTTGTTGAGGTTTACACCCGCCAGATGGCGGCCAGCGCAGAGGTGCCTGTACTGGCACGTGCGCGTGCTCCGGTGCGGATGAGTTTTTGTGGCGGCGGTGCTGATCTGACCTACTTTTTTATCGACCACCCAGCTGCTGTGCTCAGCTGCACAGTGGGGCTCTATGCTCACGCAACCTTGGTCCCCCGTGACGATAGGCAGATCCATATTTTTTCCGAAGATCTAGGGCGTGAAGAACACTTCAATTCGCTGCCAGCACTGCTGTCGACTGCAGAGAAGAGCTTGCTGGCAACCATCGTTTCGGTGATCAAGCCCAAGTACGGTTTTGATCTGTACCTGCGCTCAGACTTTCCAGTGGGGTCTGGACTGGGAGGGTCTTCAGCGGCCACCATCGCTAGCATCGCGGCGTTCAATGAGTTGCGCCAGGATCGTTGGAACACTTATGAGATTGCCGAACTCGCTTTCCAGGCCGAGCGCCTGTGCTTCGGCATTGCCGGTGGTTGGCAGGATCAGTACGCCTCCGCCTTTGGTGGCTTCAACCTGATTGAGTTCGAGAACCAGCGCAACCTGGTTCACCCGATTCGCTTGGAAGAGGCTATCCGTAATGAACTGGAGTCATGCCTGGTGCTGTGTGACACCGGTATTTCCCATGACTCGGGGCGTTTGCATGAGCTGCAACGTGAAGAGATAGAGGCTGAGTCGTCACAAACTGAGCTGCTCAGCGCCAGTGTGGCGCTATGTCGACGTATGCACCGTTACCTGATGCGTGGTGAGCTGCGTGATTTCGGCCTGTGCCTCGATGAAGCCTGGCAGTTGAAGAAGCGCTTCTCCTCTGCGATCAGCCATGGTCGTCTGGATGCGATCTACGCCGCGGCGCTAGCGGCCGGGGCATTGGGCGGCAAGTTGCTTGGCGCGGGTGGGGGAGGCTTCTTTCTGTTCTACGTACAGCCACAGTATCGGCAGCGGGTTGTGCATGCAGTGCGTGCACTGGGCTGTCAGACCCAGAACTTCCGCTTTGAATCCAGCGGAGTAACCTCATGGCGAACAAAAATCCAATGACTCCTATTTTTCTTGACGGAATTGCGCTGGGCGGCGAGCGCGTCTTTGTGATTGCCGAGGCCGGAAACAATCACAATGGTTCGCTGGCGCTGGCCAAACGCCTGGTGGATGCAGCGCTCGATGCAGGGGCCGACTGCGTCAAGTTCCAGTTGCGCAACCGTGAGGCGCTGTACCGGCAAAAGGCTGATGGCTCGCGGGCCGAAGACCTTGGCGTGGAGTACATCCAGGACCTGCTGGACAAGGTTGAGCTGAGCGTCGAAGAGCATCGTGAGGTACGTGAGTACTGTAAACAGAAGGGTATTATTTACCTGTGCACACCCTGGGATGAGCCCAGTGTCGAGTTGTTGGCGGATTTTGATGTCGCCGCCCTGAAGATCGCCTCGGCTGATCTGTGCAATCCCTACCTGATTGCCAAGGCTGCAAGCCTGGGCAAGCCCCTGATTCTGTCTACCGGCATGTCCTTTGAGCACGAAATCGTTCGGGCCATTGAACAGTTGAATGCGCTTGGTACGCCATTCGCGCTGCTGCATTGCAACAGCGCCTATCCGGCCCCCGAGTCCGATATCCAGCTTGGCTACTTACGCCGGTTGCAGGAACTGCATGATCTGGTTGGCTACTCCGGCCATGAGCGTGGCATCGCCATTACCCTCGGCGCAGTCGCCCTGGGCGCCAAGCTGGTGGAGCGGCACATCACCCTGGATAGGGGTATGGAAGGACCGGATCACCTGGCTAGCCTTGAGCCGAGCGAGTTTCGCCAACTGGTCGACGGCATCCGTCAACTGGAACTTGCATTGCCTTGGCAAGGTCCGGGTCGCCATGCCAGCCAGGGCGAGCTGCTCAACCGCGAGAACCTCGGCAAGAGCGTGATCGCCGCACGCGACATCGCCCGTGGCACCGTCATGGACGCGTCGATGCTGCGTATCGCCAGCCCAGGCCAGGGTTTGCCGCCGTACCGTTTGCCGGAACTGCTGGGCAAACCGGCCGGACGCGATATCGCTCTGGGCGATTTCCTATTCGACAGCGACCTGAGCGAGCAGGCTCAGGAGCAGCGGCTGGCGTTCGACCTGCCGATTCGCTGGGGCGTGCCGGTGCGCTATCACGACTTCCGAGATTACCGTCGGCGGATCAGCCCGGATCTGTTCGAGTTTCACCTGTCCTACCGCGACCTCAGCCTCAAGCCGCAGCCGTTTCTCGCCGAGGTCGACTGTTCGCGCCTGGTGGTGCATGCGCCGGAGTTATTCGAGAACAGCGAGCTGCTGGATCTGGCGTCGGATGATCCGGCGTATCGCCAGCGCTCGATCGACAATCTGCAGCGGGTGGTGGACGCCACGCTGGAAATCGGCGAATTCTTCCCCAATGCAGATGCGCGTTTGATCGTGGCCAACATCGGTGGTTTTTCCGCTGACGAGCCGCGCCCGCTGGCCATGCGCCCGGAACTCTACGAGCGCTTCCACGAGGCCTGCCGTCAGGTGGATTTCGCCGGCACCGAGCTGATTCCGCAGAACATGGCGCCGTTCCCCTGGCACTTCGGCGGCCAGCGTCATCAGAACATCTTCATGATGCCCGAGGAACTGGCCGCACAGGCGCGTGACCATGGTCTGCGCCTGTGCCTGGACCTGTCGCACCTGCAGATGACCTGCTTCCACTTCGGCCTCGACTTCCAGCAAGCGCTGGCCCTGTTGCTGCCGCATTCCGCGCACCTGCACGTGGCCGATGCCAAGGGCACTAACGGTGAGGGCGTGCTGATGGGCACCGGCGACATCGATTGGCCGGCCACTTGGGCGCAGATTCGCCAGCACCCGCAGGTCAGCTTCATTCCCGAGGTTTGGCAGGGGCACAAGGATCATGGCGCAGGATTCTGGTCGGCTTTGCGTTACCTGCAATCATTGCGAGGCAGCAGCCATGTATAGCGAAACATTTATTCAGCGCCTTGATCGTTTGCTGGCCGAGCCACTCGATGAAGTGCGTGAGCGCCAGACGCAAACCCTGGATCGCTTGCTGGGCGGGCTGGATCAGCCATTCATCATGTTCGGTGCCGGCAACCTGGGGCGCAAGGCGTTGGCCGTACTGCAGGCAATGGGCGTCAAGCCAGAGGCCTTTATCGACAACAACCCCGTGCTGTGGGGGACGCAGATCGAGCAGGTGCCGGTGTTCGCACCAGCAGCGCTGGCCCAGCAATGGCAGGGGCCACTGCCAGGTGTAATCGCAACTATCTGGTGTGGCGAGGCGAGCGACCGTATGGTCGACCGACTGGACCCGCTACGCGCTCTAGGGTTCGAGCGCATCGCTCTGTTCGGCCATCTGGCCTGGCGTTACCCGCAAAGCTTCCTGCCGCATTACTCCCTGGATTTGCCAGAGAAGGTGCTGGCCGATGCCGAGCGCATTCGTTCGGCATTTGGTCTGCTGGGGGACGATGAGTCACGACAGTTGTTTATCGATCATGTCGAATGGCGGCTGTTTCTCGATTACGACCTATTACCGCCAGCTGCGCCACAGTCGATCTATTTCGACCGCTATTTCAGCAACGAGAACGTCGACGAGGTGGTGTACGACATCGGTGCCTTCAACGGTGACTCGGTGTTGGGCTATCTGGAAAGTGGTCGCCCCTTTCGCGAAATTCACTCGTTTGAGCCTTCGTCGAGCAACTACCAGGCACTGGTCAAGACTTTGCAGCGTCTGCAAGGGCACGGCAGTTTTCATGCTCACCAAATGGCGGTAGGCGATGCTTGTGGCGAGGTGCTGATCGAGGCTCAGGGCGGTCCGGCCGCGCGCGTGGGCAGTGGTAGCGAGCGGGTCACGGTGACCACACTGGATACGCTTTGCGGAAGCGTCGTACCGCCCACATTCATCAAAATCGATATCGAAGGTTTCGAGCCGCAATGTCTCGAAGGGGGACGCAAACTGATCAGTGAGCGACAGCCGCTGATTGCGGTGTGCGTCTACCACGAGCAGAACCACCTATGGACGATCTTGCTGCAACTTCACGCCTATCAACCTGGCTACAACTTCCGTCTTGGCCCGCATCTGGCCGAGGGCTGGGATCTGGTGCTCTATGCCGTTCCCCATAACCGACTTCCCCTGCATTCCGCTGCCGAGTAATTCCCATGCGCGTTGCCGATTACATCTTCGAATTCATCGCCAACCAGGGCGTCGGGCATGTGTTCTTCCTGCCGGGTGGCGGGGCCATGCACCTCAACAACGCCTTGCTGCGTCAACCACGGCTGACTGCCGTGAGCATGCTCCATGAGCAGGGCGCCGCGATCGCCGCCGAAGGCTATGCGCGTACCAGCGGTAAATTCGGTACCTGCCTAGTCACTTCCGGCCCCGGCGCGACCAATGCCATAACCGGCCTGGCCGGTGCCTGGTTCGAGTCGACACCGGCACTGTTCGTTTCCGGACAGGTCAAGCGTGCCGACCTCAAGGGAGATAGCGGCCTGCGTCAGCTCGGCACCCAGGAGCTGGATATCGTCAGTGTGGTCACGCCACTGACCAAGTATGCGGTGTGCCTGCTCGATCCGCTGCGCGTGCGCTATGAGCTGGAGAAGGCGCTGCACTTGATGCTCAACGGGCGCAAGGGCCCGGTATGGCTCGATGTGCCGCTGGATGTGCAGGCTACCGAGATCGCGCCGGAGCAGTTGGTCGGCTTTACCCCTGAAGCGGATGAACAGTCGCCAGTGCCGGACGAAGCCGCCGTGCACCGACTGGTGCAACGCCTGCGTCAGGCCAAACGCCCTGTGCTGCTAGTGGGCAATGGCGTGCATGCTGCCGGCGGCGAAATCGCCATGCGCGAGCTGACCGAGACGCTGGGACTGCCGACGCTGACTACCTGGATCGGCGCGGATCTGCTCGAATACGAACACCCACTTTACGTCGGCCGCTGTGGCACTGTGGCGCAGCGTGGTGCCAATTTCAGCGTGCAGAACGCCGACCTGGTCTTAGCCATCGGTTGCCGCATGGATTTTTCCATTACCGGCTTCAATCGCAGCCACTTCGCGCGTCAGGCCGAGATCGTGGTGGTGGACATTGATCCGGCGGAAATCGCCAAACTGGGCAACATGCCTGACGAGCGCTTCGTCTGCGATGCGCGCGTGTTTATGCAGCAACTTCTTGCCGCCAACGGTTCGCAGGCGCTGGATTGCCAGAGCTGGCGCGAGCGCTGCCAGGCCTGGAAGGCCGCCTACCCGGTGGTGCTGCCCGAGTACCGCAAACCGAGCGACTACGTGAACACCTACGTGTTCAGCGAAACCCTGTCTGAGGCCATGGCCGAAGGCGATCAGATTATCCCCGGCAGTTCCGGTGCCGCATTGGACACCTTCTGGCTGTCGGTGCGCCTCAAGCGCGGTCAGCGCGCGGTGGCGACTGGTGGACTGGGCTCGATGGGCTATGGCCTGCCGGCCTCCATAGGCGGCTGCCTGGGCAGCGGCAGTAGACGCACCATCTCGGTGGATGGCGATGGCGGTTTCGTGATGAACATCCAAGAGCTGGAGGTGGTGCGCCGCCTGCGTCTGCCGATCAAATACTTCGTGCTCAACAACAACGGTTATGCCTCGATCCGCGCTTCGCAAGGTGGCTACTTCAAGCAGACCATCGGTTGCGACCCGGATTCTGGGCTGACCCTGCCGGACATTTCCGCTCTGGCTGCAGCCTTTGGCCTTCCGGTGCGTCGTATCGATGGCAAGGCCGACCTGCGTCAGGCCATTGATGAGGCACTGGCGCTGGAAGGCCCGGTACTGTGCGAGGTGATGGTCGAGTCCGACCAGGCCATCGGCCCGCGCATCACCTCGAAGATCGGCCAGAACGGCGCCATGGTTTCCAGCCCGCTGGAAGACCTCTTCCCCTTCTTGGAACGCGATGAGTTGCGCGCCAACATGCTGATTCCGTTGGTGGACGACTGAAGATGAGCGATTACCTGAGCCAATACGCCGACGCCGGTCTTTACACCATGCAGGGTCGCCTGGGCGCGCCAGAGGCGGGGCGCTTCCAGTCCTTCCCGCGTCAGGGCTGGCGCCTGGAAATCGCTCGCGCCGCCGAGATCGGCCTGCGCGGTATCGAATGGATCTATGACCTATTCGGCGAAGGCGCCAACCCGCTGGAAACGGCCGAAGGGCGTGAGGAGCTCCGTGGCTTGCTCGCTCAGCACGGGGTCGCCGTGGTGTCGATTTGCGCCGACTATTTCATGGACCGTCCGATGCTGCGTTGCAGCCAGGCCGAGAACGCCGAACTGCTCGATCGCTTGCACTGGCTGCTGGGCATCTGTCCGGAAATGGGCGTGGGCCGCGTGGTATTGCCTTTCGTCGACGCCTCGCGCATTCGCGATGAAAGCGAGCGTGATCAGGTGGTTACTAATCTGCACCAGGTGCTACCGCAGGCCGAGCGCCATGGCGTTGAACTGCACCTGGAAACCGACTTGGCGCCGCAGGCGTTTCGTGAGCTGCTCGACCTGCTTGATCACCCGCTGGTCAAGGTCAACTACGATGCCGGCAACAGCGCCTCGCTGGGTTATCGCCCGGCGGATGAATTCGCTGCCTATGGCGCGCGCGTCGGCAGCGTGCACATCAAGGATCGCCGCCTGGGTGCCACGACCGTACCGTTGGGGCAGGGCGATACCGACTTTCCCAGCTTGCGCGAGCAACTGATCCAGTACGACTACCGCGGCGACTTCGTACTGCAGGTCGCCCGTGGCGAGGCCGGTGACGAACCGCGCTGGCTCGCCGGCATGGCTGCACTCGCATCCGACTGGCTGCGCGGTACGGCCTTCAATGAGAGAAAGACATCGTGAAGATTCTGTTCTGTGGCCTGGGTGGTATCGGCCAGCGCCACTTGCGCAACCTGCGTCAACTGCTCGGTGATGAGCTGCAGGTGCATGCTTATAGAGTACGCGGCCAACGCATCAAACTGCGCGACAACCTGACAGTCGACGAAGGCGCCGACCTCGAACGCGACTATGCCATCGTCGTGCATCACGACCTGGCCGAGGCGCTGGCCGAAAAGCCGGCTGCCGCCTTCATCTGCAACCCTAATTCGCTGCATGTTCCGGTGGCGCTCGAGTGCGTGCGAGCGGGGGTGCCGGTGTTCATGGAAAAACCGCTGGCCAGCGATCTTGCCGGCATCGACCAGTTGCTGGCCGAGGTGGAGCAGCGCCGCCTGCCGTTCCATGTTGGCTACAACTTCCGCTTCCACCCCGGTTTACAGCGCCTCAAGGCGCTACTCGAGAGCGGTTTCTTCGGCCGTGTGCTGAGTGTGCGTTCGGAAATCGGCGAGTACCTGCCCAACTGGCACCGCTACGAGGACTACCGGCAAATGTACGCTGCGCGCGCCGATCAGGGCGGCGGTGTGGTTCTGTCGCAGATTCACGAAATGGACCTGATCTACTGGTTCTTCGGCCTGCCACGCAGCATCGTCACCCATGGCGGCCAGCTCAGTCACCTGGAAATCGACGTCGAAGACACCGCCTCGTCGCTGATGCGCTGTGACGGTGCCATGGGCAGCTTCCCCATCCTGCTGCATCAGGATTACCTGCAACGCCCGCCGGTGCGCTGCTTCAAGATCGTCGGCGACGCCGGCTACGCCGAGATCGACCTGCTGGCCAACCGCTTGCGGGTTTACGGCGCCGAGGGCGAGTTGAGCGAGGAAAACGACTTCCCCGGTTTCGTGCGCAACGACATGTTCCTGGCCCAAACTCGGCATTTTCTCGATTGCGTGAACGGCTCGGCTACGCCGCAGGTGAGCCTGCACGATGGCCTGCAGAGCCTGCGCCTGGCGTTGGCTGCTTTGCGCTCGCTGAAGGAGGGCAGGGAAGTGGCGCTGAGCGAGGTGAACGTGCATGGCTAGCGTAGAAAGCCTGTTCCGTCTGGACGGTCGCGTGGCCGTCATTACGGGTGGTGCCGGCCTGCTGGGGTACCAGCATGCCGCGACCATCGCCGGGCTTGGCGGCATCCCGGTGCTGCTGGATATCAATGACGAAGCCCTGGCCACTAACGCCGCCAGGCTGGCCGAAGAAACTGGCTGCCAGGCTCCGAGCTACGTGGTCGACATCACCGAGCTGCAGGCACTCGAGGCCGTTGGGCAGCAACTCTTGGCCGAGCATGGCCGGGTGGACATACTGATCAACAATGCCGCGCGCAATCCCAAGGTGGAGAGCGCCGGTGACAAGGACTTCTCCCGTCTGGAGCACTTTCCCTGGGAGCAATGGCAACTCGACCTCAACGTCGGGCTGGGTGGTGCATTTAACTGCGCCAAGGTCTTCGGTGCGCAGATGGCGCGGCAGGGGCGTGGGGTGATCGTCAATATCGCCTCCGACCTGGGCGTCATCGCGCCGGATCAACGGCTGTACCGGGTGGATGGGCGTGAGGCCGAGCAGCAGCCGGTCAAACCGGTGACTTACTCGGTGGTCAAGCATGGACTGATTGGTTTGACCAAGTACCTGGCCACCTACTGGTGCGAACAGGGCGTGCGTTGCAATGCGCTCTCGCCTGGTGGCGTCTACGCCGGGCAGAACGATGTATTCGTCAGCAAACTGACGCAACTGATCCCGCTGGGCCGCATGGCCGAGGCCGACGAGTACCGAGGCGCCATCGCCTTCCTCTGCTCCGATGCGTCCACCTACATGAACGGCGCCAATCTGGTGATGGATGGAGGACGTAGCACATGGTGAGTTGCGAGTTGATCGCCCGGCATTGCATTTGCTGTGGTGGCAATCAGCTGCAGCGTTCGCCAGCGGTGTTGATGCCCTTCGTCGCGCACCGGGTTTTTGGTCACGAGCCCGTGGAGATAACCGAGGAGTGGGGCTTGCGCGATTTACGACCGGGCATGGCCTATACCCTATGCAACTCTTTACAGTGCCAGCATTGCGGAGTGTTGTTTCTCGATTATCGCTTTACCGATGAGCAAATGGCGGCTCTATACCATGGCTATCGGGACGAGGCGTATACCCGCCAACGTGATCATTACGAGCCGGGTTATGCCGTTATTGCCAGCCACTATCATCAACGTGAGGCTTACATCGGTGATGTTGAGTCATGGCTGGCTCCGCACTTGCCCGAGCGCCCAATCGTGCTTGACTGGGGCGGCGGTAGTGGGTCGAACACGCCCTTTCTTCAGCAGAGCAACGCGTTATATGTTCACGATATTTCTTCGGTAGAGCTCATGCCGGGTGTTGAACGGATAAGCGCTTCGCAACTCGCTGCAGGGTGTTACGACTTGGTCGTCTGCAGTCAGGTACTGGAGCACGTACCGTTTCCATTGGCCTTGATCAAGCAGATTCTTCCCGCGTTGGATGAACAGACACTGGTTTATCTGGAAGTGCCGTATGAAGCTCTCATGCGTGGGCATCCAGGTAGCCTGGGCCTTGCCGCTCTCAAACGTCATTGGCATGAACATATCAATTTCTTCACCCCACAGGCTTTGCATTGCCTGCTCGAGAGTGCGGAATTGGTACTGGTCGATAGCCATTTGCTGACGGTGGAGCTGGGGTGGCGGCAAAGCCAGGTGATCGGTGTACTGGCGAGGCGCGCCTGAAATGCAAGAGTTAGCCTTTTCACCTGATTCGGCACAGATCCGTGCTGATCTGCAAAACATTCCTGAAACTCTCGGTCTGCACGAGGCGTTAGACGGTAAACACTTGCTGCTCACCGGCGCCACCGGGTTCTTTGGGCGGTGGTTATTGGCTCTCCTGGCGCAGCTCAATGGGCAGGGGATGCGGGTCGATGTCTCAGCGTTGTCGCGCAATCCGTCGCGCTTTCTCGCACTACAGCCGTATTTTCGTGACTTACCTTGGCTGCACTGGGAGCAGGGGGACGTGCGTGACCTGCAGATACCCATGCAAAGAGCGCCGGATATGATCTTGCATGCCGCAGCTGATACTTCCGCTGCGGCGCATGCACGCCCCTTGGAACTTTTCGATAGCATCATCGGCGGGGCACGGAGGGTGCTTGAGCTGGGGGCGCAAAGTGGCGTGGATCGCATTCTACTCATTGGTTCAGGCGCCCAGTACGGTGTCATGTCTGCTTCTCAGCTAGTGGGCGAGGACTATTCGGGGGCTTGTGAAAGCTCATGCGTCAGTAGTGCCTATGGCGAGGCCAAGCGTGCCCAGGAAGTACTGGGAGCGATTTATGCAAAGGATCATGGACTTGATGTAGTCATGGCACGTTGTTTCGCATTTTCTGGTCCGGGGCTGCCGCTCGATGGGCACTTTGCAATCGGCAATTTTGTCCGCGATGCATTGTGTGCCGATGCAATCGTTCTGAAGTCTGCTGGGCAGGCCGTGCGTAGCTACCTGCATGGAGCCGACTTGGCTTGCTGGCTATTGGTTCTATTGCTGCGCGGCCAGTCAGGGCAGGTCTATAACGTGGGTTCCGACCAGGCCATCAGCATCGCTGACCTGGCAAGGCGTGTGGTGGCCAGAATCGCGCCAGACAAGTCGATAAAGATTCTGGGCAATGCTGACACTTGCGGACGATCGTTCTACGTGCCTGATGTCAGTCGAGCACGTGGTCTGGGATTAGACGTGTGGACGTCGTTGGATGCGTCCATAGACAGCATGGCTGCATGGGCTCGAGCCCATGGTTATGGTGAATCGACCGTAGATTGATAAGCCTTGCCGGATGGCAGGGATATGAAGAGGTAAGCGTAATGGAGTGGGCAGGCATAGCAGGCGGACGGTGTCCTGGGGCGCCTTGGCGGATTGGCGTCGCTGGTAGCTCAGTGGGTGATCCACAGCGGATATCCCTGCTCAACGAAAAAGACTGGCAGAGGCTCAGTGAGCTATTGCCTTGGTCGCAATTGCGCGAATACGGCGATGCCAATGGTTTGTTGTTCGAGCCTTTGCAGGCCGTTGATACACAGGGCTTCGACGCTTTGTTACAGGTCGTGCTCACTCGTGAATCTGAACCGAAAGTCTGTTTCGAGTCGCCGCTACGTCGTTACCTGTTGTTGCTGGATGCCGGACAGCGCTGTGAAGCAGTTTATGAGCACCACTTTGCACGCATCTTCATGCCTGGCTGCAACCCCCTCAGCGACGAGCGCCAGATTTGTCTGAACCCGTCTATTGAGATGGCTGAGCAGCCCGCGTCGCGTCCATTCGCTACCGAACAGGTAGCCGTTTATGGCCGAGAGGGCATAGATGATGTCAGCAAAGCGCATTTCGCCTATTGCGAGGGCGCTGAGCGCGTCTCGGGCTGGCTGTCCGATTGTTGGCTGGATTGTTTGCGTAATGGCATGGTGCCTGTGCACGTGGCGGACTGGCCGGTGCCTGCCTGGATCCCGGAAAACAGCTATGTGGACGGCAGGCGCTTTCCTGATCGCGATACGCTTGAGTTGTTTCTCGACACCATGGCGCCTGAGGATTATCGGGCGATGGTGGAGGCGATGCGGCACTTTTGGGCGAGTTCGGATAGCTATCCATACTCCATTGACGCCTGGATCAATGCTCTGACGGCGGCTGTTGCCGCTGATGCGATTCAGGTCAGGGGAGGCACTCCATTGATCAGTGTCATCATCCCCTCATACAACTATGGACGTTTCGTTGGGCAGACCGTCGCTTCGGTTTTGTCTCAGGGCGTCCAGTCTCTAGAGGTTCTGGTACTGGATAACGCCTCCTTAGACGAGACATCCGAGGTGATGAAGTCTTTTGCGACTGATCCGCGAGTTCGCTTCATGCGCAACCGTCGGAATATTGGCCCGAGTCACAATGTACTCAATGGGATGCGTATTGCGACCGGGCAATTCATGACAGTACTCATGGCCGATGACATATTGCTCAGCGGTCATTTTCTTCGATTGTTGCCGTTGTTGCAGGAACACCCTGAGTCTGCGCTTGGCTATGCGCCTGTAAATTACATCGACGACCAGGCCGCACCATTGGCTTCGCCACGCCATCCGGGGCACCGGCTCACGGATTATGTGGGTGACCGAAACGAAGTCGCTGATTTATTGGTATACGACAACTACATCACGCCTTCTGCCACTATCATTAGGCGTCAGGCGTTGTTGTCAGGCTGGTCTTGGAATCCCAGGCTGAAGGGAGCCGGTGACTGGGATATGGCCGTACAGCTAGCGGAGCGTAACCCGGATTTCATATTCACTCATATTCCGGGTGTTGGGTATCGTGTCCACTCTGAACAACATTCCACGGAGTTTTATGCCTCCACCGCTCCACTCGAAGACCACATTCTCATTGTTGAGGGTGTATTCGAGCGCGGCGCCGAACGTCAGTTAAGCGGGCGAGAACTGGATGTCGCGGCGCATCTTCGCGGACGGCTTGGCCAGTACCCCAATGAAAAGCATTCGCCGTTGGGTGCGCGCGTGCAGTCTCTGTGTGTGCGGCTCGAAGCACTGGCCGCGCTTGGCGAGCGCGCTCTGTTCTCCATCATCCTCACCACCTACAACCGCCCGGATCTGCTCAAGGACGCTTTGGCCAGTGTGGGCTCCCAGACCCTGCGCGATTTTGAAGTCATCCTGATCAATGACAACGGCGAGCCGGTCGAGCACCTGCTGGCTGCCTATGACTTCCCAATCACCTACATCCGCCAGGGGCGCAACCAGGGCCTCTCAGCGGCGCGCAACGCGGGGCTGGCGCTGGCGCGTGGGCGTTACATCGTCTACCTCGACGACGACGACATCTACTTGCCCAATCACCTGGCGGTGCTGGCCGAAGCCTTTGAACAGTATCCGGGCAGTGTCATTTATACCGGCGTGGAGTACGTCAACGAGAAGCTGGAAAACGGGCAGCGGCTCGAGTTGGGCCGTGGTCAGCCGTTCAAGCATCAGGTGTTCGACCGCGACCGCTTGTTCGTGCAGAACTACATCCCGGTTAACACCTGGGCGCATCCACGGCAGATGCTGGCGACCGTAGGCGAGTTCGACACCGGCCTCGCCGCGTTCGAGGACTGGGACATGCTCTTGCGTCTGGCCACGCGCTACCCATTTGTTCATGTGCCGGTTGTGACCAGTGAAGTTCATACGCGTGAGCAGAGTCCTAGTGACGATCACATGCTGGGTCGGGAGCGGAAGAACTTCCCGGCGCTTTATCAACTGCTGTATCAGCGTTACCCCGGCTCGGACAGTGAGGTATTGACGCATGAACGTGGGGATATGCTGCAACGTCTGGGCGTATCGGTGGAAGTACGCTCCAAAATACCTACTCTGCAGCGTTGGCTGGCGGAGCGTATTCCGACCGAGACGGAAAATCGCCTGATTAATGAATACCTTCAGGATCAAAATGGCGGCCCGCTAATCGGCATCATCGTGCTTGATCTTGAAGGGCAATCGCCGCCTTTGATGCAAACCCTAAAGAGCCTGATCGGCGAGCGCTGCCTGTATGCCACTCTGAAGATCGTGGTACTGACCAGTAGCGCTGATGTACCGAAAACCTCTGCGGCGGATAAGTTGCACTTCGTTCGACTGAGCGATGAAACCCTGGCGTCTCAGATTAACCGCGTAGTGAATGAGAGCGATTTTGCCTGGTTCATGCTGGCCCACGCCGGCGATGAGTTCACCCCCAGTGGCCTGATGGTCGCCGGGCTCGAGCTGGCGGCAAACCCGGAGTGCCGTGCAATTTATGGTGACCAATTGCAGCGCTTGCCTGATGGCAGCCTGGGTGGCGCCTTTCTGCCAGGGTTCAACCTCGATCTACTGCTCAGTTTCCCGCTGGTCATGGCGCGTCATTGGCTGTATCGCCGAGATATGTTCCTCGCTGCCGGTGCCTTCGACGCCGAGTTTCCCGAGGCATTTGAGTTCGAGCTGTTGACCCGGCTCATCGAGCAGGAAGGGTTGGTTGGTCTCGGGCATGTCGATGAACCACTGCTGATCACGGATGCGCCTGCGCTGCAGGATAACCCGGATGAGCGGCGCGTTATTGAGCGTCATCTAGCTCAGCGTGGCTATCAGGCTCGGGTTGTTCCGGGGTTGCCTGCGCGTTATCGCATTGATTACGGCCATTCGAATACACCGCTGGTATCGATCATTATTGCGGTCGACACGTCCCTTGTCTGTCTACAGCGTTGCCTGGACAGTGTGCTCGAGAAAACCCGCTACGGGCATTACGAGATCCTGTTCGGCGCCCATCAAGCGATGGATGCGGATACTCAGGTGTGGCTGCAGGGTATTGCTGATCTGGCAGATGCCCGGCTCCGGGTTGTTGCAGCTGCGGATATTACCCAGGCCCAGCATCAGGCTGCCCTGGCAGCTCAAGGCGAGTACTTGCTGTTGTTGTCTGGTGAGGCGGTCGCGGTGAGTGACAGTTGGCTGGACGAGTTGCTCAATCATGCGCAGCGTCCTGAAGTCGGTGTCGTCGGCGGCAAACTGCTGAGCGGTGATGGGCGTATTGATCAAGCTGGCTTGCTGCTCGGGCTGCGCGGTCCTGCAGGTCGTGCTTTTGCCGGTGAGGCAATGGACAGCGCGGGTTACCTCCAGCGTCTGCAGGTCGATCAGAACTACAGCGCCGTCAGCGATGCCTGCCTGATGGTCCGCGCTGAGATCTATCATCAAGTCGGCGGGTTGGATACCACGCTGAGTGCCTACCGTGATGTCGATTTCTGCCTTCGGGTGCGTTCAGCGGGTTACCTGACCGTATGGGCTGCTCATGCGGTGTTAATGCATGACCATGTATACCAAGAGGCTGACGTGGCTGAGCAGGATGCTCTCTACGAGCGTCACCTGCCCGATATTGCACGTGATCCTGCTTACAACCGTAATCTGGCGCTAAGCGGGCGCGGTTTTGATTTAGAAGCTGACGCCGGTTTGACCTGGCGTCCACTAAGTTGGCGCCCACTGCCAGTGGTACTGGCGCATCCGGCGGACCCCTTTGGCTGCGGTAACTACCGTGTGATCAAACCGTTCTCGGCGCTTAAAGAGCACGGAATGGTTGATGGCATGATGTCTATTGGGCTGTTGCAGGTGCCGGATCTGGAACGTCTTGATCCTGACGTGATTGTGCTGCAACGACAAATAGGTGATGAGCGGCTGGATGCGATGCGGCGGATCAAAAAGTTCTCGCGCGCTTTCACCATTTATGAGTTGGACGATTACCTGCCCAACCTGCCACTCAAAAGCGTGCATCGTCCGCAGATGCCAAAAGACATACTTAAGTCGCTGCGCAAGGGGCTGAGCTTTGTTGACCGCTTCACGGTATCCACTGCGCCGTTGGCTGAGGCCTTTGCCGGCTTGCATGGGGACATTCGGGTGGTTGAGAACCGCTTGCCGGTGGATTGGTGGAGCGGCCTCTCATCCAAGCGGCAACGCGGCAGGAAACCTCGCGTTGGTTGGGCGGGTGGTGTCAGTCATACCGGTGATCTTGAACTGATCACTGACGTGGTCAAAGAGCTGGCAGGTGAAGTCGAATGGGTGTTTATGGGGATGTGCCCGGACCGAATTCGCCCTTATGTACAGGAGTTGCATGCCGGCGTTGCAATTGATCTGTACCCAGCCGCATTGGCCCGGCTGGATCTGGATCTGGCTTTGGCACCAGTCGAGCAGAACCTGTTCAACGAATGCAAAAGCAACCTGCGTCTTCTTGAGTACGGCGCGTGTGGTTTCCCGGTGGTTTGCAGTGACTTGGTGTGCTACCAGGGCGCATTGCCGGTAACTCGGGTGAAAAACCGTTTCAAGGATTGGGTCGACGCCATTCGTATGCACATCAGTGATCTGGAGGCGAGTGCCAGGATGGGCGATGAGCTACGTCGTCAGGTACAGGATGGCTGGATGCTGGATGGGGCAAATATTGAGGCGTGGAGAGCCTCATGGTTGCCCGATTGATGCCGACAACATGCTGTCGGTTTGTGTGATGCATTAATAAAGCTGTTTTGGTGTGTGAAAAAATTTGGTATTTGCCGTCGGGATGTCGGCAGATACCAAATTTTTCTCGGTGTTGCCACTTAAGTAATTGTTCTATCTGCGGAAAAAAAAATAGAACGAGTTGCTAAAGCTGTTCCTAAGGCCGCCGATATAAAGATCGAATGCGAACTTTATGGGGCGTCTGAGCAAAGCAGGCCCGAAGCTCGCAGGCTCAGACAAACTCAGTAGCACGGTCCTTTGGAGGCAAACACCATGGCCCTTACAGTCAACACAAACGTAGCGTCACTCAACACCCAGCGTAACCTCAACAGCTCATCCAAAGGCCTGGACACTTCGCTGCAGCGCCTGTCCACTGGCTTCCGCATCAACAGCGCCAAGGATGACGCCGCCGGCTTGCAGATTTCCAACCGTCTGACCAGCCAGATCAACGGTCTGAACGTTGCGACCCGTAACTCCAACGACGGCATCTCCCTGGCGCAAACCGCTGAAGGTGCACTGCAGCAGTCGACTGGCATTCTGCAACGTATTCGTGACTTGGCTCTGCAGTCGGCCAACGGTTCCAACGGTGCTACCGAACGTGCCGCTCTGCAAGGCGAAGTGTCGCAGTTGCAACAAGAACTGAACCGTATTTCTGAAACCACCAGCTTCGGTGGTCGCAAGATTCTTGATGGTTCTTTCGGTTCGCAAAGCTTCCAGGTGGGTGCAAACGCCTACGAAACAATCAGCGTTTCGATCGGTTCTGCAGCCACTGATCGTATCGGTATCAACCGCTTTACCACTGATGGTGCAGCCGCAGCTGCTACTGCGTCGGGTGCTGCGTTCAGCGCCACCTCGGGTAGTGCCTACGGTGATGCGTCCTTCAATATCAACTCCAAACTGTCCGACGGTGATGTAGCCATTGCTGGTACAGCCAGCGGCTCGGCGAGTGAAGTGGCTCGTGCCATCAACGCTAAGAGCGACGAAACCGGCGTAACTGCCAACGCTCGTACCGTTGCCACATTGGGTGGTATCACTGCTTCGGGTACTGTTTCCTTCGACCTGTCTGGCCTGACCAGTAAGTCGCTTGAAACTGACTCAGCTACTGTTTCTGCCGTTGTAAACGATCTGACCGACCTGTCTTCCCTGGCCGATGCGATCAACCGTGAAACCGGTAAAACGGGCATCTCGGCTGTTTCCAAAGGCAGCACCATCGAGCTGGTCAGCTCCCGTGGCGATGCGATCAGCATCAGCAACTACGCGGGTTCAGGCGGTGCGAGCCTGACGACTAAGAGTTTTGACGGTGAGACCGATGTAGGTACTGCAGCTACCATTGCTGTTGGTGGCGGCGCGCGGGCTGACGGTCAAGTTCAGCTTGAAGCAGCTGATGCCTTCAGTGTGAACGGTCTGAGTGGTGGTTTGGGCGCTGATGGTTTCAGTGAGCTGGATGCGGTCAACACCATCGACATCAGTACAGCGACGGGTGCTCAGGATGCGCTGGGTATCATCAACGGTGCGATCTCTAACATCGATAGCCAGCGTGCCCAGCTTGGTGCTGTTCAGAACCGTTTCGAGAACACCATCTCGAACCTGCAGAACATTTCTGAGAACTCCTCTGCAGCTCGCAGCCGGATTCGTGACACTGACTTCGCTGCTGAAACTTCGGAACTGACCAAAAATCAGATCCTGCAGCAGGCTGGTACTGCGATCTTGGCCCAGGCTAACCAGTTGCCACAGGCTGTGCTCAGCCTGCTCGGCTAAGGGTAAACGCGCTAGACTGCGGGGAGAAGGGCTTAGCTCTTCTCCCCGTTCCCTCATTCTGAGGAGAAAGTTATGGACATTAGTTCAATTCAGGTTTCGTCGGCATCCACCGCTGTTGCTTCTAAAGCAGAGCGTACGCCCAGTCCATCTGCCAAGGTTGGTGCCGATGGTGTTGAGCGTAAGCCTTCTGAAGACGCTACAACTGGAAGCGCTACACAGTTAGAGAGCGGCCCTGCGGCTTCTCGTGAAGAGGTTGAAGCGGCAGTTGCGACGATTCAGGACTTTGTCCAATCAGTTCGTCGCAGTCTCAATTTCTCCCTTGAAGAAGGTAGTGGGCGTGTCGTGGTTAAAGTGACCGATGCAGGGTCGGGTGATGTGATCCGGCAAATCCCTTCTGAAGAAGCGCTGCAGTTGGCAGAGAATCTTTCGGAGGTCCGTAGTTTGTTATTCAAAGCTGAGGCCTAGCCAACAAGGTTGGCACAGCTTTTGACTGTTAACGCTTATCTAGCGTGATTGCAGTCATTATTTTGGCGAGGTGAAGCATGGTCGGGATTACGGGCATTGGCTCAGGAATCAAAATCGACGAAATCGTCACAGCGTTGGTCAATGCCGAAAGAGCACCCAAGACCAACCAGCTGGACCGTCTCGAGAAAACCACCGTTGCACGCATCTCAGCCATGGGCTCGCTGACCAGCGCGCTCAATACCTTCAAAACTGCCGTCGACTCGCTGAATAAGCCTTCATTATTCGAGTCGCGAACGGCGAGTTCCTCCAATACCAGCGCTCTTAAAGTTACCGCATCTACTACCGCCCCTGCAGGCAATTACAACGTGCAGGTCAAGCAGTTGGCGACCAGCAGCAAGGTAGCGTTGCAGTCGGTCACGGGTGGTAATACCGCTACATTCAACAGCGGTTCACTGACTATTTCTACGGGCAGTTCTAGCTTCGGTGTCAACATTACCTCTGGCAATAACACCCTGGCGGGTATGCGCGATGCAATCAACGAGGCGGGTAAAAGCAGTGGTGTGAGTGCAACCATCATCACGGATGATTCGGGCTCGCGGCTGGTGCTGAACTCAACCAAAAGTGGTGCAGGCAATGATATTCAGGTCGTAGCCAGCGAAGACAATGTCACCACTGGAGCCAACGCGTTGACCTCTCAGGCGTTTGCTCCGACGGTCGACCCCGGCAATGCCGATGCCTTCCTTAAACCTAATTCCACTACGGGTGCTGGTGGTGTGATCACCAAGGCTCAGTCGGCCAAGATATCGATTGATGGTTTGGAGCTGGTGCGCAATACCAACCGCATTGAAGACGCTCTAGAAGGGGTGACGCTGGATCTGACTGCAGCGCAGAGCGCCACTGATTTAGCCGATGGTAAAACCATCAGTGTCACTGTTGGCGTCGATAAAGGCGCAGTGAAAAGCAACCTGCAAAAGTTTGTCGACGCTTATAACGCGTTGATCAGTACAACGTCGCAATTGACTGCTGTCGTTCCAGTCGATGGCGGTAAGCCGGTAACCGGCCCTCTGCTCGGTGATTCGTCCATACGAAATGTGTTGTCCAGCCTGCGTAACGAAATGGTCAATATCACCGGCGAAGGCGGTGTTAAAGCGCTTGGAGGTTTGGGCATTACCTCTGATTGGAAAACCGGTCAGCTCAAGATTGATGACACGACGTTAACCAAGCAGCTGGATAGTAATTTCGATCAAGTGGCCGGTTATCTTGCCGGTGACAATGGCCTGATGGGGCGTCTATCCAACTCTGTTGGCGCTTATGTGGGCGCTACAGGTGTACTTAAGCAACGTACTGATGCGTTGCAAGTCACCAAGCTTGGTGTCGATGAGCAGCGCAAAGCATTGGCTGTTCGAGTCGAGAGTCTGCAAACGCGTCTTTATGCCCAATACAACGCTATGGATTCCCTTGTAGGGCGTCTGCAGAAAACCAGCGAGAGCCTGGCCAACCAACTTGCCAGCCTGCCAGGCTTCGTTAAAAAGGATTAGTAATGAGCAAGAAACCGATCGACACCTATAAACAGGTCAATACCAGTCATGATGTTTCGCCCTATCGCACCGTTCAGTTGTTGCTTGAGGGGGCACTGCAGCGCGTGATGTTGGCTAAGCATGCGCAGGTTGAGGGCGATGCCGAGATTCGCGGTATGGCTGTTGGCAGCACCATCACTATCCTGGGTGTATTGCAGGCCAGCTTGGACAAAGAGCTGGGTGGTGAGATTGCCGAGAACTTGGATTCACTCTACGACTATATGACGCGTCGTTTGGCGGGCGTAGCAGTCGACAGTACGCCGCGTACGCTGGATGAGGTTCAGGCGCTGCTTGAGCAAATCAAGAGCGCATGGGACGCCATCGGTCCAGAGGTTGAGCCAGCTGTAGGAAACTGATTTCGTTGCTAAAGCTTTGTTCTGCAGCGCCGATACCCAAGGTATTCAGTAAACAGAACAGCGAGAACAACGATGAACGCTATGGCGGCTCTCAAGCAGTATCAAACCGTCAACACTCAGGCTCAGGCTGTTGAAGCCAGCCCACATCGCTTGATTCAGATGTTGATGGAAGGTGGGCTGACGCGTTTGGCGCAAGCGCGTGGTGCGATGGAGCGCAACCAGGTCGCCCTCAAGGGCGAGCTGATCAGCAAGGCCATTGGTATTATTGGCGGCTTGCGTGAAGGTCTTAACCATGAGCAAGGCGGTGAAGTCGCTGCCAATCTCGATAGTCTGTACGAATACATGGCCACACGCTTGGTGGATGCCAATGTGCAGAATGAGATCGCGCCGCTTGATGAAGTTGCAGGCCTGCTGCGTAATGTAAAAGCTGGCTGGGATGCTATCGCTGAGTGATGCTGTTTCCCGCCTGAGGAATTGTTTATGAGTTCATCCGTGCAGCGTCTTGAAGAAACCGGTAGCGCATTGCGCACTGCGTTGGCCAGTCAGGATTGGGCCGCCATTGGCGATTTAGACCTACAGTGCCGCCTGGCTGTTGACGAAGCGATGGTTGAATCTGCGAACGATGAAGAAACCCTGCGTGCGCGCATGCAGGAGTTGCTGGATCTTTATCGCGAACTGGTGAATGTGTGCCAAGCCGAACAGCAGCGCTTGGCCCATGAGCTCGTTCAGCTGAACCAGTCGCAACAAGGTGCCAAGGTCTATCAGCTATTTGGTTGATTGGCTGTCTTCGGTCGATGCTGTCCAGTATCGACCTTCTGGTAACGCTTCATCTTCTCTCCATTTCCCCTAAGTTGTTGCTCAAGCTGAGTTTGCTTGGCGAGTCCAATAAAAAGCACGCCATTAAATTGACTATTAACAAAAAATTGACTTAACTACTGGCCAATTGCCGGCGCTGGGTTGAGCGATGTTTAGGCGGCGGGCGCGTTTTTCACTCCAGGATCAGTAAATAAATTATGTGGCGTGAAACCAAAATCCTCCTGATTGACGACAACAGCGAGCGCCGTCGCGACTTGACGGTGATCTTGAATTTTCTCGGTGAAGATCATCTGGCGTGTGACAGTCAAAACTGGCGTCAATGCGTCGCGGAATTGGGGTCTAGTCGTGAAGTACTCAGCGTCTTGCTTGGTGAAGTGAAAGCCAAAGGTGGCGTGCTAGAGATGCTGAAACAGCTGGCCGTCTGGGATGAGTTCCTGCCGACGCTGCTGATTAACGATCAGGTCGCTGCCGAGTGGCCAGAAGAGCAGCGCCGCTGTGTGCTGGCGACGCTGGAAATGCCGATGAGCTACAACAAGTTGCTCGACTCGTTGCACCGCGCCCAGGTTTACCGCGAGATGTACGACCAGGCTCGTGAGCGTGGCCGTCAGCGTGAGACCAACCTGTTCCGCAGCTTGGTTGGTACCAGTCGGGCCATCCAGCAAGTGCGACAGATGATGCAGCAGGTGGCCGATACCGAGGCCAGCGTGCTGATCCTTGGCGAATCGGGCACGGGCAAGGAAGTGGTCGCGCGTAACTTGCATTACCACTCCAAGCGTCGGGAAGCGCCTTTTGTACCGGTTAACTGCGGTGCAATTCCTGCCGAGTTGCTTGAGAGCGAACTGTTCGGTCACGAGAAGGGCGCATTCACCGGTGCTATCACCAGCCGTGCCGGGCGCTTCGAGCTGGCCAATGGCGGCACCTTGTTCCTCGATGAAATCGGTGACATGCCGCTGCCGATGCAGGTGAAGCTGCTGCGCGTATTGCAGGAGCGCACTTTCGAGCGCGTCGGCAGCAACAAGACCCAGAGCGCCGATGTGCGGATCATTGCGGCCACGCACAAGAACCTCGAGAAAATGATCGAGGACGGCAGCTTCCGTGAGGACCTGTATTACCGTCTCAACGTCTTCCCTATCGAGATGGCCCCGCTGCGTGAGCGTATCGAGGACATCCCGCTGCTGATG
This sequence comes from Pseudomonas sp. 9AZ, assembly GCF_902506525.1. Lineage (NCBI taxonomy): Bacteria > Pseudomonadati > Pseudomonadota > Gammaproteobacteria > Pseudomonadales > Pseudomonadaceae > Pseudomonas > Pseudomonas sp. 9AZ. The sequence continues at coordinate 393,569 of NZ_LR733840.1, read as the reverse complement.
AATGAGCTGATATCGCGCATGGAGTTCGAGAAGCGCGGCTCCATCCGCTTCAACTCGGCTGCGATTATGTCGCTGTGCCGGCATGACTGGGCGGGTAACGTGCGCGAGCTCGCCAACCTGGTCGAGCGCATGGCGATCATGCATCCCTATGGCGTGATTGGCGTGGGCGAGCTGCCGAAGAAATTCCGCCATGTCGACGATGAAGACGAGAACATGGTGGCTAGCTTGCGTGATGAGCTGGATGAGCGCGCGACTATCCTCGCCGGTCTGCCGGGTGTGGATTCGATGGCCATGCTGCCGCCGGAAGGCCTGGATCTGAAGGATTACCTGGGCAACCTTGAGCAGGGCTTGATTCAACAGGCGCTCGACGATGCCAGTGGTGTAGTGGCGCGTGCTGCCGAGCGTTTACGTATTCGGCGCACCACCCTGGTCGAGAAGATGCGCAAGTACGGCATGAGCCGGCGTGATGATGAGGGGCTGGACGACTGACCTTTCTGCGTCAGGCAATCGTCAGTGACTTGGCGCAGCACCCCTAATAAAGCCGAAGGTTTGACGAAACCTTCGGCTTTATTTTTTATGGCATTGATTTAAAAGAATATTTTTTCAGGCACGGGTATTGCTATCTCTCTTGCAACTGACTGTCTTATGACGGCTCGCTGCGCGAGAGAGAACCATGAACGCCAACGCCCAACGCCCTGAAGAATCCGAAGCGCCCGCTCCCGTGGAGCAGGCCAGCCGTGCTGGGCTCGAACAGGCTTTTGCCTTGTTCAACCAGATGTCGACTCAACTCAGCACCAGCTACAGCATGCTGGAGGCGCGGGTAACTGAGCTTAAGGGCCAGTTGGCGCTGGTAAGTGCTCAGCGTATGCAAGAGCTGGCCGAGAAAGAGCGCCTGGCTCATCGCCTGCAGAGCCTGCTGGATTTGCTGCCCGGCGGGGTGATCGTGATTGATGGTCAGGGCGTGGTGCGTGAGGCCAACCCGGTGGCGCGTAACCTGCTCGGCCAACCGCTGGTGGGCATGCTTTGGCGCCAGGTGATCGCGCGTAACTTTGCCCCGCGCGAGGATGACGGTCACGAAATCTCCCTGAAGGATGGCCGGCGTTTGTCGATTGCCACCCGTTCCTTGCATGCCGAGCCAGGTCAGCTGGTGCTATTAACCGACCTGACAGAAACCCGGCGCTTGCAGGATCAGCTGTCTCGCCACGAGCGTCTGTCTGCCCTTGGCCGCATGGTTGCCTCTCTGGCGCATCAGATTCGTACGCCACTCTCTGCCGCATTGCTCTATGCCAGTCATCTGACTGAACAGGTACTGCCGGTTGAGCAGCAGCAGCGTTTTGCTGGCCGCCTGAAAGAGCGTCTGCATGAGCTGGAGCATCAGGTGCGTGACATGCTGATCTTCGCCCGTGGCGAACTGCCGTTGCCGGATCGCTTGGCGCCCAAGGCACTGTTCGAGGCTCTGCGCAGCGCCGCCGAACCCCACGTGCTTGATATGCAGGTGCGCTGGCAGTGCGACAGCCGCGCGGGCGAGCTGCTGTGCAACCGTGACACCTTGGTGGGCACGGTGCTCAACCTAATCGAGAACGCGATTCAGGCCGGTGGCCGTGAAGCGCGTTTGAAGATTCATCTGTATCAGCGCGGCGAAACGCTGCGCCTGTGCATCAGCGACAACGGTCCTGGCATCGACAGCGCTACGCTGGCGCGGCTTGGCGAACCCTTCTTTACCACCAAAACCACCGGCACCGGGCTTGGCCTGGCCGTGGTCAAGGCAGTGGCGCGTGCCCATCAAGGCGATGTGCAGCTGCGTTCGCGGCCGGGGCGTGGCACCTGCGCCATTCTCACCCTGCCGCTGCTTGGTGCTACGCACCCTTTGATTCAGGAGTAACCATCCATGGCGAGCAAAATTCTACTGGTCGAAGATGACCGCGCGTTGCGCGAAGCCCTGGCCGATACCCTGGCGCTGGGTGGGCATGATTACCGCGCGGTGGATTGCGCCGAAGCGGCGCTGCTGGCGATCGCCGAAGAACCTTTCGGCCTGGTGGTCAGCGACGTAAACATGCCCGGCATGGATGGCCATCAGTTGCTCGCGCAGATTCGTCAGCGTCAGCCGCAACTGCCGGTGCTGCTGATGACTGCGTTTGGCGCGGTGGAGCGGGCGGTGGATGCCATGCGCCAGGGCGCAGCGGATTACCTGGTCAAACCCTTTGAGCCAAAGGCGTTACTGACGCTGGTGGATCGGCATGCACTGGGGCGTATTTCTGTCAGCGAGCAGGATGGTCCCGTTGCCGAAGAGCCGGCCAGCGTGCAACTACTGGCGTTGGCCACGCGGGTGGCGCAAAGCGATTCCACGGTGTTGATCACGGGCGAGTCCGGCACGGGTAAAGAAGTGTTGGCGCGTTTTATTCACCAGCAATCGCCACGCGTCAGCAAACCCTTCATTGCGATCAATTGCGCAGCGATTCCGGACAATATGCTCGAGGCCACGCTGTTTGGTCACGAGAAGGGCGCCTTTACCGGCGCCATTGCCAGCGCGCCAGGCAAGTTTGAGTTGGCCGAGGGCGGCACCATTCTGCTCGACGAGATTTCCGAGATGCCACTGGGTCTGCAGGCCAAGTTGCTGCGCGTGCTGCAAGAGCGCGAGGTGGAGAGGGTTGGCGCGCGTAAGCCGATCACCCTGGACATCCGCGTGCTGGCCACCAGTAACCGTGACCTGGCCGCAGAAGTGGCGGCGGGGCGTTTCCGTGAAGACCTTTACTATCGCCTGTCGGTCTTTCCGCTGGCCTGGCGACCTCTGCGTGAGCGGCCGGCGGATATCGTGCCGCTGGCTGAGCGTCTGCTGGCCAAGTACGTTAAGAAAATGAACCACGCGCCGATTCGGCTTTCCCCGCAGGCGCAGGTGAGCCTGATGAGTCATAGCTGGCCGGGCAATGTGCGCGAGCTAGATAACGCCATCCAGCGTGCGTTGATTCTGCAGCAAGGCGGTCTGATTCAGCCGCAGGACCTCTGTCTGCTGGCGCCGATTGGTTCGGCCGTTACGCCGCCCGCGCAACCGCTGTTGTCGGTCGTGGTCAATAGCATACCTGCGCAGCAGGACGCCTCGCCTGCTGAAGCGGGCGCCTTGGGCGATGATCTGCGTCGGCATGAGTTTCAGATGATCATCGATACCCTGCGTGCCGAGCGCGGCCGCCGTAAGGAAGCCGCTGAGCGCCTGGGCATCAGCCCACGTACCTTGCGCTACAAGCTGGCGCAGATGCGTGATGCAGGGATGGATGTGGAAGGGTATCTGTTTGCCAGCTGAGCCGCTGGAGATGGGCTCTAAGCGCTGTACTTGAATCGGGGTAGGTCGAAGTCGGACTACCCCGTTTGCGTTGGCGGATCAGTCTTTCCACGGTTCTGGCGCGCCCAGTAGGCGACCCATTGCGCCGTACAGCCCCAGCTCCTTGAGCACTGCCAGCTCGCCCTCGGTCTCCACCATTTCCGCAATCAACGGCAGGTCAATGCTGTTGGTCGCGCGGAACACCGCCTCGATAAACATACGTTTGTCGCTTTCCTGATCGATAGCGCGGATATAGGTGCCGTCGAGTTTCAGGTAGGCGAGGCCCAGGTGGGTCAGGTTGCCGATCAGGCTGAAACGTCCGCCGAAGTGTTGCAGCCCGAGGCTAAAGCCGGTGTCGCGGATGCCCTGGCTAAGGGCTTCCAGCTCGGCCGCAGGTGGCAGGTGACGCTCGTCCACTTCCAGGGTCAGCAGGCTGGCCTGCTGCGGGTGCTGTCTGAGTATTTCGAACATGCGCTTGAGTGTTTCACTGTCACGCAGGGTCGCGGCCGACAGGCTCAAGGCCAGCGGCGCTGCATGCTGGCTGAGGTGCGCCAGGCTGTGTTCAAGCATGGCCAGGTCAAAACGCGCGGTCCAACCCAGGCGTTCAATCCATGGTAGGAAGCGACCGGCGGCAATCGCTTCACCTTGCGGGTCAAGCAGGCGCGCCAGCACCTTATGGTGCAGCAGCTGATTACGGTCGGCACATTGCGTGACCGGCTGGAAATACAGCTGCAGCTTGCGCTTGTTGAGTGCTTCGTCGATCCAGATGCGCCAGTCGTGCAATCCCTGAGTCGGTTGTGCGTTGTAATCATCCAGGCGTACCCAGTCGCGGCTCGGATCGTTCTGCGCTTGCGCCAGGGCCTGATCAGCGCGGCTGATGACTTGGCCGGGTTCTTCGCCTGGGCGGAAGGCGGCAATGCCCATGTGCGCTACCGGTGTGCAGTCGCTGGCGCCAGTTTGGCGCAGGCTTTCCAGGCCGGTATACAGCTCGCCGGCGAGCAGGTCGGCTTCTTCACTGCCAATGCCCGGGGCCAGCAAACTGAACTCGCCGCCACGGCTGCGTGAGGCCAGCCAGTCCGAGCGGTTGGTCTGATTGAGTAGGCGCTTGAGCAGCTCGCCAATGGCGGCAATCAGCGCGTCGGTCTGCTGACCGCCGAGGCGCTGGTTGAGCCCGCCGAGGTCGTTGACCCGCAGCAGCAGCAGATAGCCTTCGGCATTTTGCTCACTGACCACTAACTGGTGGGCCAGACGGATATCGAACAGGCGGCGATTGGCCAGGCCGGTGATGCTGTCCTGATAGGCCTCTTCACGCAGTTTTTCACTGCGCGCGGCTTCTTCGGCGAACAGAGTTTTTAGTTTTTCCACCATCTGGTTCATGGCGGTGACGACGCGTTTGAGCTCGGGTGTGCGCGGTACTTTGGGCAGGGTAAGAAACTCACGACGGGAAATGGCTTGGGCTTGCTGCACCATGTTGTCCAGCGGGCGCAGTTGGGTGCGCAGTAACCAGCCTCCGAGTACGGCGCTAACCAAACCACAGAGCAGCAGCCAGAGTAGGCTGCCAATAGCGCTGTCCCAGAGTTTAGCCAGGGCAAATTGCGGGTGGCTGAGGACTTCAACCCGTGCGGCCTGTTCCCAGCCGCGCATGATCAGCGCATCACCGCCCTGGGGCTTTAGGTTGACCAGCTCGCTGAACCAGACCGGAACGGTGTCGGCGCTGGCCTCGTCGCTGCGTCGCTCGACAATCACCTCACCGCCAGGGATGCGCACCACGCGGATGCTGGTGAAATAGCCGCTGTCGAAGATCGAGCTGACCATCAGCTCGATCATTGCTGGGTCATCTACGTGTGGGGTCATCGACAGGCCCAGTGCAGTCGCGGCGTCCTGGGCATGCGAGCGCAGCTGGCTGAGCAATTGCTCACGCGAGCTTTCCACCCCAGCAATAAAACTGCCGGTAAAGGCCACGACCAGAAACAGGCAGATGGCGAGAAATAGCTGCTTGAGTAGAGACATAGGTTCCTCCTAGCCTTCGCCGATGGCGAAGCCCTCCGTGCGCATTTTTTTCAAGATGTCCTGCCAGCGCGAGAGTTTCTTGGAGTCGCTCTTTCTGCTGGTGGAACCCGGTAGATAGAGGCCTTCGGCGTTGAATGCATAGACCGGCAGCAGGTCTTTACGTTGCGAGGCGGGTTTTATTTCATTTATCAGGTTGTCCAGCACCAGTGGTTCGGCACCGGGGCTGGCGTAGTAGGTCAGGACCATATGCGCCTGGTTGTAATTGAGCGCCTTGACGTAGGTGATGCGCAGTTTGTCGCTGGGGATGCCGAGGCGTCGCAGGGTGAAGTATTTGGCGATGGAATAGTCTTCGCAGTCGCCTTCACCCTTGATCAGCATCTCGATGGGCGTGGCCCAGTAATCGTTCTGTTTCCATAGGCGGATATCGTCGGTAAAGCGGATCTGCCGATTGAAGAAGCGGTTGACCTCGGTGAGCTTGTCTCTTTCGCTGCTGCTGCCACTGGCCTTGATTTGTGCTTCCCAGGCCTGGATACGCTGCTTGGCGGCACCGAGGTTGCCATACCGGGTTTCAGCATTTTGCAGGATCACGCCGAAGTCCCAGTTGGCCAGGGCGCTGGCCAAGCCAAACAAGAGTGCGCTGCAGCCAAACGCGGCTCGCTTGAGCGGTATCAGCTTGAGGGGAAGGTACTGACGGGCTGGCATGTAACGCGCCTCGACCAGAGATCAGGCAAGTCTAGGTGCAGCCTGTGCTTTTTGCCGCGTAGAACCTGAATCTGTGATGAGCGCTGTCGGCGATGGCAGAAGTGCGGGCTTAGGGTTTGATCCGGGTTTTCTGCTTGAGGATGTACAAGCTGACCACGACCGCGCTGGTCAGCATAAAAGCACGGGCCCAGAAAAATGGCACCAGGTAGCACGAAAGGCCGATGCTCAGCCACATCAGGCCTATGGCGTAGATCTTACCTTTGAGTGGAATACCCTGGCCTTCGAGGTAATCAACGATCCATGGGCCAAGCTGGCGGTGATTGACCAGCCACAGGTAGAAGCGCTTCGAGCTGCGCATAAAGCACGCTGCCGCCAACAGCAGAAAAGGCGTGGTGGGCAGTACTGGGAGGAAGATGCCGATAACACCCAGTGCCACGCTCAGCCAGCCGATGGCCAGCAGAACGTAGCGAATAACGGGGTTGCGCTGCTCTTGAACAGGCGGCACCGGAATCTCACGCGCCATGGCGCGTGCTTAGTGGTGGCGAGGCTTCAGAAGAGCCGGCTTTTCTTCCGGCGCATGGCACAGCAGGAACAGTGCGGTCAGCAGCTCAGGGATCTGCTCGACCATGCTGTCGACCAGGTCGCGGTCACGGGCGATCTCGGCGAATTCAGGTTGCTCGTCGAAAAGGCCTGAACCGACCATGATCGGCAGCAGCAGCTCGCTGACTTCATCTTCGGCGTCGTCGAACCATACCGCTTCACGCAGGAACACCCCTTCCATAAAGCCGATGCACCAGCCGCGCAGGTCGGAATCGTCTGGCTCTTCGCCCAGGTCGAGGTCGCACGGTACGTCGGGCTCATCGTCGCTGGCCAGTTGGCGGGCGATATGGCTTTGCAGCTGGATCAGTGTCGCTTCGATCTCTTCACGCTCTGCATCACTGCGGTAATGCGGCGCCTCGGAGAACAGCGCGTCAATCCATTCGCGCTCAGGAACCGGCTCTGGGCAGATCGACAACGCGGTCAGGTAGCCATGGGCGGCGATGTAGTCCAGTGCCTCTTCATGCAGCTCATCGGCATCGAGGAAGGCTTGCAGGCGGGAGAGTTGCTCGGCGAAGGACATCGGGGGCTACCTTGAAGGAGTAAACGAGGCTGAATTCTAGTCTAGAGCGGCCAGTGCAGCCATAGGCGCGGCCATGGCGGGTGAAAATCGGATCAAACGCCAGCATGCCTGCGCGTGCCCAAGCGGCACTTGCGTATAATGCGCGGCTTGTTTCGGAGACCCTTCATGCTCGAGCACGCGCAACGCATCCTCAAAGACGTCTTTGGCTACGACAGTTTTCGTGGCCGTCAGGGTGCCATTATCGAGCGCGTGGCCAGCGGTGGTGATGCCTTGGTACTGATGCCCACCGGTGGCGGCAAGTCGCTGTGCTTCCAGGTGCCGGCCCTGTTGCGCGATGGCCTGGCAGTGGTGGTGTCGCCGCTGATTGCGTTGATGGATGATCAGGTCGCCACTCTTGATGAGCTGGGCGTGGCCGCGGTGGCGCTGAACTCGACCTTGAGCGCCGATGAGCAGCGCGAGATCGCCGAGCGAATCAAACGCGGCGAAATCAAGATGCTTTACCTGGCTCCCGAGCGGCTGGTGCAGCCGCGCATGCTGAGCTTTCTGCAGAACCTCGACATTGCCCTGTTCGCCATCGACGAGGCGCATTGCGTGTCGCAGTGGGGGCATGATTTCCGCCCCGAATACCTGCAGCTAGGCCAGCTGGCCGAGCTGTTCCCTCACGTGCCGCGCATTGCTCTGACGGCCACGGCCGACATGCGCACCCGTGAGGAAATCGTCCAGCGCCTGCACCTGCAGAATGCCGAGCGTTTCCTGTCGAGCTTCGACCGGCCGAACATCTTCTACCGCATCGTGCCCAAGGAGCAGCCACGCAAGCAGCTGCTGAGCTTTTTGACTGCGCGCAAGGGCGATGCTGGCATCGTGTATTGCCTGTCGCGCAAGAAGGTCGAGGAAGTGGCCACGTTCCTCTCTGAGCAAGGCTTCCCCGCGTTGCCTTATCACGCCGGCCTGGCCAACGAGTTGCGCGCCTATCACCAGAAGCGCTTTCTCAATGAGGAAGGGCTGATCATGGTGGCGACCATCGCCTTCGGCATGGGCATCGATAAACCCAACGTGCGCTTTGTCGCCCACCTTGATCTGCCGAAATCCCTGGAAGCTTATTATCAGGAAACCGGTCGCGCCGGCCGTGATGGCCTGCCCGCAGATGCCTGGATGGCTTACGGCCTGCAGGATGTGATCTTCCTCAAGCAGATGCTTAACAACTCCGAAGGCGACGAGCGGCATAAGCGCGTCGAGCAGCACAAGCTCGATGCCATGCTCGCCCTGTGTGAGGAAACCCGCTGCCGGCGCCAGGCGCTGCTGGCTTATTTCGACGAAGACATGCCGCAGCCCTGCGGTCATTGCGATAACTGCATCGACGGTGTGCAGACCTGGGATGCCACCGAGCCGGCGCGTCAGGCGCTGTCGGCGATCTACCGCACCGGCCAGCGTTACGGTGTGGGGCATCTGGTTGATGTGTTGCTCGGGCGCGATAACGAGAAAATTCGTACCGTGGGTCATCAGCATTTGGCCGTGTTTGGTATTGGTAAGGCGCTGGCCGAGGGTGAGTGGCGTTCGCTGTTTCGTCAGTTGGTGGCGCGCGGTTTGGCGGATGTTGATTTGGACGGTTTTGGTGGGCTGCGCCTTTCTGACAGTTGCCGGCCTTTGCTCAAGGGAGAGGTCAGCCTGCAGCTACGCCGTGATCTGAAACCCCAGCAAAGCGCCAAAGCCTCCAGCAGCGCCGCCAGCCAACTGGTACGTGGCGAGGAGCGCGGCCAGTGGGAAGCGCTGCGCGCCTTGCGCCGCAAACTGGCAGAAGAGCATGGCGTGCCGCCTTATGTGATCTTCCCGGATGCCACCTTGCTGGAGATGCTGCGTAGCCAGCCCAGCACCCTGGCTGAAATGGCGCGGGTCAGTGGCGTCGGTGCGCGCAAGTTGGAACGCTATGGTGAGGCCTTCCTGGCGGTGCTCGGTGCGGATGATGAAGCACCGCGTGCAGTGGTCGACTTGCGCCACGAGCTGGTCAGCCTGGCCCGCGCGGGCATGACCCCTGCGCAGATTGCCAGCCAGCTGAGTTGCAGCGAGAAGAATGTTTACGGTCTGCTGGCCGAAGCCATTGGTCGGCAGCAGCTGTCCTTGGAACAGGCGCTGGATGTGCCTGAGGGATTGCTCGGCGAAATTCAGGATGCCTTCCTCGATGGCGAAGGTGAGTTGCCACCGGTAGCGGCGATCAGTGAGCAGTTTGCCGGGCGGGTTGAGCTGGGCATCCTGCACTGCGTACGTGCTGCCTTGCAGGCCGAATTCGAGGCCTGACACGCTTCGCGTGGCTGTTATCCCCGCGTATGGTTCGGCTTGTGGCACCCGGTATGAGCGGCTAAGGTGGTTTCAGCCACTCAGCTGCAGAGGTTCCGGTGCCGCTTTCCCATGCCTGGCTAGACGATGTTCGCCCCAGCCCCTATGCCGATCAGCTCGCCTTGGGTTTTCGACTGCTGCGTTTCTCTCGGCCGCTGGAGCAGGAGTACCGCAACTATGTGCGTGACGACACCTTCGATCTCAAGCGCATTGCCCTGGTTGTGGGCATTTTGGTGTGGCTGGCGTTTGCCGCGTTCGATTTCGTCCTGATTCGGGCGCCCGAGGTGTGGTGGATGCTGGCCATCCGCCTCGCCGTCTTACTGTTGCTGTGCCTGTTTGGTGTATTGCTGATTCAGCGCAAGCATGTTCATTTGCTGCAACCGCTTAGCTGGGTCAGCCTGCTGGCACTTGGCGCGGCAGCATCTCTGGTGGTGGGCATTGCCCATCGAGTGGACCCCAGTTACCCCTATGAAGGGCTGCTGTTGGTCTGTATGGCCGCCTACTTTCTGGCCGGGTTACGCCTGATCGAGGCGTTGTGCTGCTCTTTACTGGTGCTGTTGGTATACGTCTGTGTCGAGCTACTGGTCGCCGATTTACCCATGCCTAGGTTGATCAATAACACCCTGTTTCTACTGTTTGGCAACTTGATGGGCGCGGTAGGGTGTTACTTGCTGGAGTTCAAGTCGCGCGAGCATTTTTTGATCAGCCGGTTGATGCGCGTACTGGCCGATCACGACAGCCTGACCGGCTTGCACAACCGCCGCAGTTTCAACCGCCAGTTCGAGCGCCTCTGGCGTCAGGCGCAACGCGAACAGCGCAGCCTGGCGCTGTTACTCTGCGATGTTGATCACTTCAAAGCCTACAACGACCACTACGGTCACCAAGCCGGCGACAACGTGTTGCAGCGCATAGGCAGCCTGCTGCAGGACGCGGCACGGCGCCCACTGGACATTGCCGTGCGCCTGGGCGGTGAGGAGTTTGCCGTGTTGCTTTACGACATCGGTGAAGCCGAAGCGCGGCATCATGCCGAAGCCCTGCGTCAGACTCTGCAGACCTTGAACATCCAACATGTCGGCTCGGATACGGCAAGCATGCTGACTATGTCGATCGGCATTTCCTGCATCCAGCCTGCCGCTGGGGGGGCGTTGGCGCAGCTCTATGAGCATGCAGATCGCGCTCTTTATGAAGCCAAGGCGTTTGGCCGTAATCAGGTCGTGGCCTGAGAGTCTGGGCTTGAGGTGGCCGATTTTGCCGCTGCGCTTGGCGCCTGCGGTGAATGCTTGGAGCAAAGTCGCGGTGCTAGCATCGCTGAGGTTTTCTCCTTGAGTGATTGCTCCGATGGATCGACTGATTCAGGCCAACGGCCAGCCGCATTACGGCATCTTTCCCGCCGCGCCGGGGCTGATCAACTACCGCGATTTTGATTTCCGCTCGCCTATGGGGCGCAAGTTGGGTGCGTTGGCCAAATGGCGGCGTTTTCATCAATTCCAGTATTTCGGCCTGATCAGCGATGAGCTGATTGGCGGCTGCGCGCTGGCCAACCTCAGCCTGTTGGGTGTGGGGTTTGTCTATCTGTTCCACCCAGCCAGCGGGCGCATGATCGAGCGTCAGTTCAAGCTGCCGCTGGGCTTTGGCAGCCAGTTCTCGCAGACCCCAGATCAGGGCGTGTGCGAGGTGCGTAGCGGCGGCAATCTTCTGCGCTTGGAGAACAGCTCCTTATCGAAGGAAAAGCGTCTGCTGGTGGAACTGGATGATGGCACTCGCATCGACGCCTGTTTCTCTGAGGCACAACCTGCTTTTCAGCCGATGTGCATCAACACGCCGACGGCGGTCAATGGCTGGGTCTATGCACAGAAAGTGGCGGGGGTACGCTGCACCGGGCAAGTGCGCAGTGCGCTGGGGGATTTCGACCTGGCGCAGATCGCCGCATTTGCCCACCACGACTGGTCGGCCGGTTATATGCGCCCGGAGACCCATTGGAACTGGGCCTGCTTATCCGGTCCGGCCGGCGAGCAGCGGGTCGGGCTTAACCTGTCCTGCGGGGTCAATGAAAGTAGCTTTACCGAGAACTGCTTCTGGCTGGATGGCGAGCTGCTCAAGGTCGATACCGTGCGCTTTGCCTTTGATCGTGATCAGCCGCTGCAGCCTTGGTTGATCAACTCCTATGACGGCCAGGTGGAGCTGCGCTTCGAGGGACGTGGCCTGCACAAGGAGCGATTGAACGTGGGGCTGCTGGCGAGCAACTTCAAACAGATATTTGGCCAGTTCACCGGCGTGCTGCGCCCGACTGGCCGGCCCGAAGTGCGCATCGACAATCTCTGGGGCTTTGTTGAAGATCAGTATGTAAAGTGGTGAAACGGTTGTAAGCCTTCTGCAGGCTTGCCTCATGAAAAGGGTTATGGTTAGCTGGCTAATAATTAGTTTTTTATAGTTAAGAGCCGTTGTCCATGTCGCATACCGATCAACACCGTTTTGCCATGCAAGTTGCCCAGCTTTCCCGTGCCTGGCGCGCCGAATTGGATCGCCGCCTGGTCGGCCTGGGGCTTTCCCAGGCCCGTTGGCTGGTGCTGCTGCATCTGGGGCGCTTTGCCGAATTGCCGACCCAACGCGAATTGGCGCAGAGCGTCGGTGTCGAAGGGCCGACCCTGGCGCGTCTGCTTGACAGTCTGGAAGCCCAAGGCCTGGTCAGCCGCCAGGCAGTACCGGAAGACCGTCGCGCGAAGAAGATTGCCCTCAGCCCGCAGGCCCGCCCACTGATTGAAAAGATCGAAGCGATCTCTGCGCAACTGCGCCAGGAAGTGTTCGCTGGCATTGATGAAGACGAATTGCGCCGCTGCCAGAAGGTTCATGCCCAGGTGTTGAGTAACCTGGAAAAACGCTGATGCGTGACGACCTGCAGGCCCTGCAGCAACGTTTCGGTCCGCGTTACCCGCAGTGGCTGTTGGCGGTACTGATGGTCGGCAGCATGGCCATGGTCTTGGCCTCCACCAGTATCAACGTCGCCTTGCCGGCAATCATGGCGGACTTCGCCATTGGGCGGCCGCTGGCGCAGTGGTTATCCACGGGGTTTCTAGCGGCCATGACCGCTGGCCTGCTGCTTGCCGCCTGGGCCCAGGCGCGCTTTGGTGCGCGGCGTACGGCGCAGTTTGGTCTGCTGCTGTTTATCCTCAGTTCGCTGGTGGCGTTGGTGGCTCATGCGGCTTGGCAACTGATTGCCTTGCGCATCGTGCAGGGGCTGTGTGCGGGGGTTGTGCAGCCGCTGGCCATGGTGTTGATTTTTCGGGTGTTCGCCGATGGCGGCCGCGGCATGGCGCTGGGCATATATGGCCTGGGGGTGATGCTGGCGCCGTCGTTGGGGCCGGGAATCGGTGGTTACTTGGTCGATCATTTCGGTTGGCCGTCGATTTTCTGGATGCCGCTGCCGATGTGCCTGCTGGCCATGCTCGCCGGGCAGTGGTTGTTGCCCAGTGAACGTGCGGTCAGCACCCCGCGTCTGGATATTCAGGCCTTTGCCTGGCTGTGTGTGGCGATATTTGCAGCGTTGGGCTTTCTTGCCGAGGCGCAGCGTTTTGCCTGGACTGCGCCGAGGGTCTGGTTACCGGGTTGCCTCGCACTGCTGGCAGGTATGGCGTTTATCCTGCGCAGCCGGCGCGCTGCTCAGCCGCTGTTGCCGCTTGTCTTGTGGCGGCATGCCGGGTTCCGTAGCGCTAGTTGGGTCGCCTTGACCCTGGGGTTGGGCTTGTATGGTTCCACCTACCTGATTCCGCTGTATCTGCAGACCGTTGAAGGCTTCAGCGCCGGACGCTCGGGTCTGCTGCTGTTGCCGGCGGGAATCTTGATGGGCATGGCGTCCTTTCTCGGCGGCTGGCTCAGTGATCGGCTGTCTGCGGCCGTGCTGCTGAGTGGCGGGCTGTTGATCCTTGCCTTGTCGGCGGCGGGGATGGCTTGGGTTGAGCAGGGCGCCTCATTCATTCAACTGTGTTTCTGGGCCTGTGTCGGACGCATTGGTCTGGGCGTGTTGCTGCCGGCCTTGAGTACCGGGTCACTGGATATCCTTAGCCCCGATGAGCTGGCCCAGGGCGCAGGGGCTATCACCTTTGTCCGCCAACTGGGCGGCGCATTTGGGGTCAATCTGCTGACTTTCTTTCTGGAATGGCGGCACAGCGCCGAAGGCGGCGATCATTTCGCGGAGATGCTCGCCTTCAAGCAGAGTTTCTGGTTGGTGGCTGGCGTCTTCGCGATCACGGTTTTGGCGGCCTGGGGCGTCAAGTCGACCAGGCACTGACAGCTAAACGGTTGTGTGACGGAGTTGTCGTTTTCTTGGCTAAACGCCTATGCTTGCACCTGTAATGGCTTTTTGCCGAGCGGCGTCGGTTATTCGTCTATTCATTGCGCCGTATTTATGGCCATGCACCAGCCGGGTTAAACACGGAACGTACTTCCCAAGGCAACATTTGCCGATTCCTACTCTGTCGCAAGCGCTGGAAGCGCACGTCTTGGACGTGAAGTGGCGAGGGATTAGGGGGCGGAGTCACGGGAGCGTTTTTTATGGCAAAGGTTCGTCAGTTACTACTAGGTTTGGCGTCAAGTTCAGCTTTGTATTCAGGTTTAGTCCCTGCGCTCGGCTTGGGTGAGATCACCTTGCATTCGGCACTTAGTCAGCCGCTGGATGCCGAAATCGAATTGTTTGATGTAGGCGATCTGACCGCTGAAGACATGCGTGTGCGCCTGGCGCCTGCCGAAGTGTTCAGCCGTTCCGGCGTCGACCGTCTGTATTTCTTTAATGACCTGCGTTTTACCCCGTTGCTGCGGGGCGGCAAGAGTGTGATTCGCGTGGTATCGACGCAGCCGGTGCGTGAGCCTTACCTGGATTTTATTGTTGAAGTGGTCAGGCCCAACGGCCAGTTGTACCGCGAGTACACCGTATTGCTTGACCCACCCAGCTCTGCGGCTTACCGCAGCCTAGCGGCGCCTGCTGCATCTACAGTGCCTGTATTAGCACCGACTGTGACTCGTGCCGAGGCTGTTGAGCCTACACGGCCAGCGGTATTGCCCGCCGCGCAGCAGGGAAATCGCTACAGCGTGGTAAGCGGCGACAGCTTGTGGAAGATTGCCGAGCGTCTGGCCGCTGAGGCAGGGCAGGTAACACCTCAGTCGCTGATGCGTGATCTGCACGCGCTTAATCCGCAAGCCTTTATTAACGGTGATATCAATCGCCTGCGTGCCGGTGCGCAATTGCTCTTGCCCGATAGCCTCGCCAGTGCCGCACCTGCCATCGCCGAAGCCCCTCTTGCCGCAACGCTAGTGCCAGAAACCGATGCTGTGACGAATGATCAGCTGCCGGTCGATCCGCCAGCCGAGTTGCTGATTCAGGAGCAGGCTCGCGTCGAGCAGGAGCTGGCCAGCCAGATTAGTGAGACCCTGCAATTGCAACAGAGCCTGGCGCAGCTGGGCTTGCAGGTTCAGCAGCTGCAGGAGCAGATGGAGGCGCGTGATCAGCAGATTGCTGGCCTGCAGGCCGAGTTGGCCGCGCGTCGTGCGAGCGCCGAAGCAAGTACCGCGCCTGTGCCTGCTCCGGTCGCGGTAACCGCACCGGTTACGGCGGAATCAGGTAGCAACTGGCTGGCGATTATTGCCGGTCTGTTGGCGCTATTACTGGCCGGTGTCGTGGGGCTGTTCTGGCGCAGCAGAAAACCCGTTGAGCCAGCCCCTGTTGCGGTCGCCACTGCCGTGATGCCGGTCATGCAGACGGTGCCCAGCTCTGCTCCAGCGGCAGCCGTCACGCCGGCCGCCGCAGTGGCGCTCAATATGCGCGAGGTGCCGCGTGGTGGGCCGGTATGGCCAGCAGCGGGTGAGGATGCGCTGCAAAGTGCCAACGTGTATATCGCTTATGGCCGCCTGAATGAGGCCGCCAGTACGTTACGCAAGGCCTGGGAGGCTCAGCCGCAGCGCAGTGATATCGGTTTCCGCTTGCTGGAAGTTTTGGCGTTGTTGGGGGATGCCCAAGGTTTTATCGACCATGAAGCCGTGGTGCGGGCATCCGGCTTTACTCCGGCGCGGATCGACGAGTTGAAGGCGCGGCATGCCGGGTTGTTCAGCGCGACGCCGGCCAGTTTGCTGGACGATGTGGTGCTGGAGCTGGATGAGGTCGAGGCGCAGCCGTTGGTGGATGCTGCCAATGATGGCCAGCTCAATCTGGACGATATGTCGCTGGATGCCGACTGGGATCTGGTCAGCCCCTTTGCCCCAACTGCGCCGAACAAATTGGCTGACAAGGCCGGCAGCATTGCAGCGGCCAAGCGTAAGACTTCGGATATCTTCGAACTGTCCAGCAGCCGTGATGCCCGCAGCCCGTTTGCCGAGTCCATGCTGGTGGAAGAAACATCCAATGACGGTTGGGGTGGTGACGTCCTCGATGTGGAGCTGCTGGATGATTTTGATGAGCTGGCCAGCAACCGCGAAAACCTGTCCAAACTGAACATGGCTCTGGCCTATATCGAGCAGGGCAGCCTGGACAGCGCCTGCCAGATCCTCAATGAAGTAATCAACGAAGGCGATGAGGAGCAGAAGCAGGAGGCGCGTCAGCTGCTGGCTAAAATCGCCTGATTCAGAACGCTGTTGCTCAACACCCGCTAGCTTGCGCTAAGCGGGCGTTTTTCTTCTGCTGACCTATGGCAGCTGCGCGTTATCATCGGTTTTTCATCCGCCGTGAGCCTGCCAATGTCCAACCCCAAAGCCGAAGTAGTTATCACTTATTGCACGCAATGCCAGTGGCTGCTGCGCGCTGCCTGGCTAGCGCAGGAACTGCTGTCGACGTTTACCGATGATTTGTCCAAGGTTTGCCTGGAGCCCGGTACTGGTGGGGTGTTTCGCATCACCTGTGATGGTGTGCAGATCTGGGAGCGCAAGGCCGATGGCGGTTTTCCCGAGGCCAAGGTGCTCAAGCAGCGCTTGCGCGATCAGATCGATCCGGCGCGGGATCTGGGCCATAACGACCGCAGTCATTGATCACTTGGCCATCCGCGCTGATAGAAAAATCGCGCTGACAATCAGCAGCCCGCCCGCCAGCATGCGCAGGGTTGGCACCTCACTGAACAGCAGCCAGGCGAAGGCAATGCCGTAGATCGGCTCCAGGGCGAAAATCACCGCCGTAGTGCGTGCCTTGAGTACCCGCAGGCTGGCGACGAACAGGCTGTGCGCCAGGCCCGTGCAGAAGATCCCAAGCATGGCCATCCACAACCAGTCCTGTGCCTGCACGCTGGGCAGGGTTGGCCAGGCCAGCGGCAGGAATACCAGTAGCACGGTGAGGTTCTGGTACAGCGCCGCCTGGACTGGCTCGATGCCACGGGTGCTGGCGCGGTTGAGCAGCGACAGCAGGGCGAATAGCAGGCCGGAAAGTACTGCCCAGAGCAGGCCGCTGGTGGCCTGGCTGCTCAGGTCGAAATGCGGGGTGACCAGCACCAGGCCCAGGCACACCAGCGCCACCATGGCGTATTCGACCGGTCGGGTGCGCTCGCGGAATAGCAAACCTTCGAGCAGTACGGTAAAGGCCGGGAAACTGGCGAAGCCGAGGGTGGCGATGGCCACGCCGGAGATATGCACGGACTCGAAAAAACTCCACCAGTGACCGCCAAGCAGCAGGCCGCCAAGGGCCAGCAGGCTGGTTTGGCGCAGGCCGAGGCGTACCAGACGCGCGTTGCTGATCAGTTTGGCGAACAGCAGTAGGGCCGCCACGGCGAAGATGGCGCGGCCGGCGGATATCATCTGCGGGGTCGTATTCGCCAGCTTGCCAAATATGCCGGACAAGCCGAACAGCAGGGCGCCCAGATGAATTGCCCAGAGGGCATTACGTTGATTCATGCTAGGCGTGCGCCGTTGGGTAGCGGTTTGTCGAAGCCGGCCAGTACCACGCGGTTGTCGGCGTCATACACGCCGGTCACCAGCACTTCGGAGCGCACGCCGGCGATGCGCTTGGCGGCGAAGTTGCACACGCACAGTATTTGGCGGCCGACTAGCTGCTCGCAGCTGTAATGGCCGGTGAGCTGGGCGCTGGAGGTCTTGATACCCAGCTCGCCGAGATCCACTTCCAGCACATAGGCGGGTTTGTTGGCTTTTTCATTAGGTCGGGCGGTGCGAATGGTGCCGACGCGCAGCTCCACTTTTTCAAAATCCTGCCATTCAATGTTTTGCATAGGCGACTCCTCGATTCTGCCGGGCAGTCTAGGTGCCTATCTGCGCGGTTGTCTGTCGCGGGAATCGTGGGTTTTGTCGCCAGGCTCTCACAAAAGAGTGCCGGCAAATTAGTCGGTGCGGCGCAGTTGCCGAGGCGTAACGCCGAGATGCCGTGACAGGGCGGCGCTAAAGGCACTTTGCGAGCTGTAGCCGACCCGCGCAGCGATCTCGCCAATTGCCAGGTTGCTACCTTGGAGCAGTTGACGTGCAAGCTGCAGGCGACGGCTGCGCACGTAATCCATCGGTGTTTGCCCGGTTTCGGCGAGAAAGCGCGGATGAAAACGTGCTGCCGACAGGCCGGCCAGGCGCGCCAAATCGGCCACCTGCAAGGGGTGCGCGGCATGCTGGTCGATATGCGCATCCAGCGCCGCCAGCGGCAGGCGACTGGCGGCGTGGGCAGAAGTCTCGCCATTGGCCAGGCTGGCCAAGAGCAGAGCGGCGCCTTGCTGGGCAATGACCGGGTCATTGATTGGGCTGGCGGCCAGCCAGCTGACCAACTGGCTCTGCGCAGGGTTGAGGCTGACGGCGGCAGGTTTGTCCAGCAGGCGGCGAGTGGCATCCACGTGCCGGCCCAGCTGTTGTTGCAGCCAGCTGTCTGCGGGTACGTCGAGCACCAGGCAACGACTGCCGTCTTTGCTACCGCAGGCGTGCTGCGCAGCGCTGGGTACCACGGCCAGGGTCTGGTGTTTCACCTGGCTGCTTTGGCCTGCCACCTCGAACTCCAGCAGGCCGCTCAAGCCAAACACCAGCTGCGCATGGTCATGACTGTGGCTAAGCAGTTCATGGCTGTAGTGACGCAGCGAGAGCAGCGAGGACATGGTGGGCTCCTTGTTCGGCCAGCCAGTCTATACCCTTTAGAGGTTGTCACCGAATTGCCACGGCGCTGTCATGCGTCTTTCACTCCGTCTGCGCAGACTCGAGCAAACCCAGCCGGAGGTCGTCCATGACCAGCGCTCAGCTCGCCAAGCCCAGCCGCAAGCAACGTGTCCGTACCCTGTGGATTTCCGACGTGCACCTGGGCACCCGGGATTGTCAGGCTGAACACCTGGCGGCGTTTCTCAAACGCTACCAGACTGACAAGATCTACCTGGTCGGTGACATCATCGACGGCTGGAAGCTGCGCAGCGGGGTGTACTGGCCGCAGTCGCACAGCAACGTGATCCGCCGCCTGCTGACCATGAGTAAGCGCGGCACCGAGGTGGTCTACGTCACTGGCAACCATGACGAATTTCTGCGCCGCTATTCCAGCCTGATGCTCGGCAATATTCAGTTGGTCGACGAGGCCGAGCACTTCACTGTCGATGGTCGCCGCCTGTTGGTGATTCACGGTGACCAGTTCGACGTGATCACCCGTTACCACCGCTGGTTGGCCTTTCTTGGCGACTCGGCCTATGGCTTTACTCTGACCCTCAACCGCTGGCTGAATTTCTGGCGTAGCCGCTATGGCTATGGCTACTGGTCGCTGTCGGCGTACCTCAAGCACAAGGTCAAGAGCGCGGTGAATTTCATCAGCGACTTTGAAGAAGCCATCGTCCATGAGTGCGCCAAGCGTGGCTTCAATGGTGTCATCTGTGGGCATATTCACCATGCCGAAATTCGCCCGATGGGGGATGTCGAGTACATGAACTGCGGCGACTGGGTGGAGTCTTGCACCGCCTTGATCGAACATTTGGATGGCAGCATCGAACTGTATCGTCTGGCCGATGATCAGGCGCGCCAGCTGCAAGCAGCTCCAGTTGCGGCTGCCGAGCCTGCTCTGTGAGAATTCTGATCGTCTCCGACGCCTGGACACCCCAGGTCAATGGTGTGGTCACCAGTTTGCAGGCGTTGATCAGCGAATTGCGGAGTTTTGGCCATCAGGTCAAGTTGTTGTCGCCGGCTGACTTTCGCGCGCTGCCTTGCCCCAGTTACCCGGAGATTCCCTTGGTATGGAACCTCTGGCGGGTTGGGCCTGCCATTCGTGCCTTTCAGCCGGACTGCGTGCACCTGGCTACCGAAGGCCCACTGGGTTGGGCCGCACGGCGCTGGCTAAGCAAGCGTGGCCTGGCGTTCTCCAGCGCCATCCATACGCGTTTCCCCGAATACGTGCACACCCGCTGGCCCTGGATTCCACTGCGTTGGGGTTATGCCTTTCTGCGCGTCTTTCACCGGCCGAGTCAGGCCGTGCTGGTGACCACCGAGCGCATGCGCGACGAGTTTTCCAGTTGGGGCTTCAAGCGCCTGGTGCTGTGGTGCAAGGGCGTTGATACACGAGTGTTTCGTCCAGCCAAAACGCTGCCAAGCCCTGCCGAACCAGCGTTTCTGTATGTCGGGCGGATCGCCCCGGAGAAGAATATCGAGGCGTTTCTGGCCCTTGATCTGCCGGGGCAAAAGCTAGTGGTCGGCGATGGCCCGCAGCGCGAGGCATTGCAGGCGACTTATCCGCAGGTGAATTTTCTCGGCTACCAGCATGGCCAGGCCTTGGCTGAGGCGTTTCAGGCCGCCAGCGTACTGGTATTCCCCTCGCGTACCGATACCTATGGTTTGGTGATGCTCGAGGCTTTGGCCTGCGGTACGCCAGTGGCAGCGTTTCCGGTGGCCGGGCCGCTGGATGTGCTGCAAGAGGGCGTAAGCGGGGTCATGCTTGATGACTTGCGCGCGGCCTGTCTGGCGGCCTTGAGCTTGGATCGGGGGCGTTGCGCCGAGTTGGCCGCGCGACAATCCTGGCGGGCGTCAGCACTGGAGTTTCTGGCGCAGCAGCCGCTGCTGGATGGTGAGTTGTGTATGCCTGTTGTGCAGGACTCACACGCAGCGGGGCATAAGCAGGCGCTTACATGATCACCTTGTCACGCAGCTTGTCTGCTGCCTGACTAAGGGCCTGGATGACCTTTTCCTTGTCGAAATTCTGGATGCCATTGGTGTCCAGGTACATGGAGAAACCGGGCAGTTCGTGTTCGACATAGCTCGACGTGGCGCCCAAGTCGCGGCGGAAATCCACCACCTGGTAGATCTGCACCGGACGGGTAAAGCCCTTGACGGTGATCTGGCCCTTGTCGCGGCACATGATCACGTCCTTGATCAGTGAATAGGTCTCATGAGAGATCAGAATTTCGCCAGATTCAGCAGCGCTTTCCAGGCGGCTGGCGAGGTTCACGTCGCGGCCGATGATGGTGTAGTCCATGCGCGTATCGGCGCCGAAGTTACCTACCGTGCAGTAACCGGTGTTCAGCCCCATGCGGATTTCCAGCGGTTTGGTGATGCCCTGAGCCCGCCACTGCTGGCGTAAAACCTTCATATGTTTGCGCATGGCGATGGCCATGGACACGGCATTCACTGCATCTTTCTTGGCGCCTTTGCTGCTCGGGTCGCCGAAAAATACCATCACGCAGTCGCCAACGAACTTGTCGATGGTGCCGCCGTATTTCAGGCAGATCTTCGACATCTCGTTGAGGTAGGTGTTGAGCAGGTCGGTCAGGGCTTCCGCTTCCAGTTCCTCTGACAGCTCGGTGAAGCCTTTGATGTCGGAGAAGAATACCGTGAGCTTTTTACGTTGGGTCTCCAGACGCACGCTCTTCTTACCAGTGAAGATCGACTCCCACACCTGCGGTGACAGGTACTTGGCGAGATTGCGTGCTAACCGGGCAGCTTTTTCCTGTTCGCGGCTGATTTCGCTGCGCACCTGCGCCAGGCGCAGGCCCTGCTGGTGGACAAAATAGGCGGTGATGCAGATATACAGGGTGGTGAAGGCAATGCTGACCAGTGCCACCAGCGCCGGAGTGTGCACGTTGGGCTTGGCCTCAATCATGGCCAGGATAAAAACGGCACTGCTCAGGGCGATCAGGCCAGCCAGGCCGAGGTAACGCAGGCCGCCGATGACCAGGGCACTGAACGTCATGATCAGTAGCGCCATTAAACTGGGTACCACTGAGAAGCCCAGCAGGGCAATCGCACCGCCGCAGTGCAAGGCATCAATAAACAGCAGGCTGAGCATCGTGCGCTGCGGATGATCACGCTTGAAGCGCAGGCTCAGGTGGTGCGCCAGGTGCGGGTAAAGCAGGGCGTAGGGCACCATCCAGAGAATGTCGTAGCTGAAATGTTGGGTGTAGGTGCCGGCGGCAATGCTGGCTGCGATGGCGATATAGGCCAGTACGCGCGAGTAGTACTCACGCAGCGGTGGTGCCGGCAGTGCGGAAATTCGGGGGGCGCTTTTGACATTCATCCGATGGGACAATCCCTGCTGCTCGTCTGGCACCTCTGCTGGGTGCCTGGGTGGCGCGCCGTGCAGGCTGCGCGAAATAAGCCAGGGATCATAACCAAGCCCACCGCAACCGCCAAGCGCGGCGGCTGAACGGCAGGGCCGCATGGGTCAGTGGTCGCGCGCAGTGAGTGCCTAAAACTTGATGCGTCCGGTAAAGGCATCCTTCAGCATGACCCAGTCACCCATCAGCGAGTAGAACGGGTAGTCGAAGGTGGCGGGGCGGTTTTTTTCGAAAACGAAGTGCCCTACCCAGGCGAAGCCATAGCCCAGCAACGGGATGGCCAGCAGCCACAGCCAGTGTTGAGTGACCAGCGCATAGCCCAACACGCAGAGCACCAACAGGCTGCCGACGTAATGCAGTCGGCGGCAGGTAGCATTGCTGTGTTCCTGCAGGTAATAGGGGTAAAACTCGGCGAAGCTGCTGAAGCGTTCGTGGGTTTCAGTACTCATCGGGGGCTCCTCTTATTCTTTTGAGCGTCACCCAGCTTGCAGCTGTGGCGGCTTACTAGCAGTCTAGGTCGACTGACGCGCTGGGCCACTGACATTAGGTGCCAGTTTAGTATCCTTCTGTCGCCCCCTAGATTCCCTTATAAGAACAACTCATGAGCGAACGTACCACTTCATCCAGTTGGGCCTCGGGCATTGTCGCGGCCCTGGAGCTTGGCGGGGTTGATTGCCGCAGCCTGTTTGCCCAGTTGGGGCTCGACTATGCAGCCCTGACCGATCCCGACGCGCGGTTTGCCCAAGATGCGATGACCCGGCTCTGGCACATGGCCGTGGAGGCCTCGGGCAATCCGGCCATTGGTCTGAATATGGCGAAGATCTTGCGACCATCGTCCTTCAATGTGGTTGGGTATGCGGTGATGAGCAGTCGCAACCTGCAGGAAGGCTTTGCCCGGTTGGTGCGTTATCAGCGGATTATTGGCGAAGGGGCCGACCTCAGCTTTCATCCCACCCCGGAGGGTTATGAAATGCTGCTGGCGATCCATGGTGATCGCTTACCCTCGGCCCGGCAGAGCGCCGAAGCCTCGCTGGCGCACTCCCTGGCGTTTTGCCGTTGGCTGACCGGCAAACCGCTGCGCCCGCGGCGGGTGAGCTTTATCGGGCCGGCGCCGGAGGACATGGCGCCCTATGACGAAGTGTTCCAGTGTCCGCTGAAATTCAATGCCGAGCATTACGCCTTGCTGTTCGAGCGCGCGGACCTGGATGCTCCGCTGCCGTCAGCCAATGAGGCGCTGGCACAGCTGCATGACCGCTTTGCCGGAGATTACCTGGCGCGTTTTTCCGGTACACGAGTGACCCATCAGGTGCGTCAGGTGCTATGCCGTCTGTTGCCTCAGGGCGAACCCAAGCGTGAGGCGGTGGCGCAGGCGCTGTTGCTGTCTGAGCGTACGTTGCAGCGGCGCTTGCAGGATGAAGGCACCAGCTACCAGCACCTGCTCGACGATACGCGCCGTGAGTTAGCCGGTCAGTACCTGGGGCAGGCTAACCTGACCCTGCTGGAAATTTCCTACCTGCTGGGTTTCTCTGATCCGAGCAACTTCTTCCGCGCTTTCCGTCGCTGGTTTGACAGTACGCCGGGCGAGTACCGCGCGCGGCTGTAGCGACGCGCTTAGTGTCGCCAGAAGGCCGGCAGCATCAGCACCAACACGGTGAGGATTTCCAGGCGGCCGAGCAGCATGCCGAAGGTCAGCAGCCATTTGGCGGTGTCCGGAAGGCTGGAGAAGTTACCCGCCGGGCCAATGATCGGGCCCATGCCCGGGCCGACGCCGGAGACGGTGCTGGCCGCGCCACTGAGTGCGGTGATCCAGTCCAGGCCGCAGAGCGTCAGGCCCAATGCCAGCACGGCGATGGTGATGGTGAAGAAGAACGAGAAGGTCAGAATCGAGCGGACAATGTCTTCATCCAGATGGTGGCGGTTGTACTGCTGCTTGATCACCGCGCGCGGATGAATCAGCTGCATTAGGTTGGCCCTGAGCAGCACGTAGGCTACCTGAAAACGGAAGATCTTCAGGCCGCCGGCAGTTGAGCCCGAACACCCCCCGATAAACCCCAAGTAGAAGAACAGCATGCCGGCAAAACCGCCCCAAAGCGTGTAGTCACCTAGGGCAAAGCCGGTAGTGGTCATGATCGAGGTGGTGTTGAACGCCACGTGGCGAATGGCTTCGAGCCAGTGCAACTCGGTGCTGATGTAATACCACGTGCCGAGTAGCAGCCAGGTGCTCAGCAGAATGCCGAGAAAGCCCCGCACCTGCTGGTCGCGGATCAGCGCTTTGTAATTGCCGCGCAGCATTGAGGCAAACAGCACGAACGGCACACTGCCGAGAATCATCAGTACGATGGTCACCCAGTGCACGGCGGGCTCGGTCCATTTCCCCAGGGACTGATCAGAGGTGGAAAACCCGCCGGTCGCGATGGCTGACATGGTGTGGTTGATCGCATCGAATACGCCCATGCCAGCGGTCCAGAGTGCCAGGCAGCCGATGAGGCTGATGCCCAGGTAAGCGGCGATCATGTATTTGGCGACCATATGCGAGCGCGGCATGATTTTTTCGGAGCGGTCCGAGGATTCAGTCTGGAACAGGCGCATGCCGCCGATGCGCAGCATGGGCAGAATCGCCACGGCCATGGCGATAAAGCCAATCCCACCGAGCCAGTGCAGCAGAGAACGCCAGATCAGAATCCCCGGTGACATGCTGTCCAGCCCGGTGAGGACCGTGGCGCCGGTGGCGGTGATGCCCGACATGCTCTCGAACACAGCGTCGGTCACGCCCAGGTGTTGGGAAAACATGAACGGCAGTGCGGCGAACAGCCCCACCAGAATCCAGCTGGACACCGTCAGCAAGTACATGTCGCGTGGGCGCAGCTGCACGTCTTTGGGCCGGCCCTGGGCAATCATCGCGATACCCGCTATGCATGTGATCAGGCTGGACCAGAGAAACGCATTGAGCTCATCAGGCCGCGCAAACAATACGAGGGTCAACATGGGGACTGCCATGCTGATCGCCAGGGTCAGAAGAAAGATGCCATTGATAAACGCGATAATCCGCAGGGTCGGCCAAGCCATTTAAGCGTGTTCCATTCCATGAGTAGCAGGAGTCTAGGTGATCGGGCTGGCTTTTCGCTCGGTCGATTTCACTCAATGGCGCCAGAATGCTCGCGTGACCAGAACCAGTACGGTGAGGATTTCCAGTCGACCGAGCAGCATGCCGATGGTCAGCAGCCATTTGGCCGCATCCGGTAAGGTCGAAAAATTACCTGCCGGGCCGATGATTGGCCCTAGTCCCGGGCCCACGTTACAGACGGCTGTCGCAGCACCGGTTAGCGCGGTTACCCAGTCCAGGCCCAGTAATGTAAGGCCAAGGGCAATCACGCCGATGGTGATGGTGAAGAAAAACGAAAAGGTGATCAGCGAGCGGACAATCTCTTCATCGAGGTTGTGATTGTTGTACTGCTGCTTGATCACAGCGCGTGGGTGCACCAGTTGCTGCAGGTTGGCCCGCAGCAGCACATAGGCCACCTGAAAGCGAAAGATCTTCAGGCCGCCGGAGGTGGAACCCGAACAGCCGCCGACAAAGGTCAGGTAGAAGAACAGCAGCACGGCGAAACTGCCCCAGGTGGTGTAATCGCCCAGGGCATAGCCGGTGGTGGTGACCACCGAGGTGACGTTCACCGCAACGATGCGAAACGCATCCAGCCAGCTGTTATCCGAGTGCAGCCACAGCCAGGTACCGAACACCAGCCAGGTGGCCAGCAGAAAGCCGAGAAAACCGCGTACCTGGTGGTCCTTGAACAGCGCTTTGCGGTTGCCGCGCAGTGTGGCGACATACAGGGTAAAGGGCAGGCCGCCGAAGATCATCAATACCACTGCCACCCAGTGCACGGCTGGTTGGCTCCAGTTGGCCAGGGATGAATCCGAGGTCGAGTAGCCGCCGGTGGAGATCGAGGTCATTGCATGATTGATCGCATCGAAGGGCGTCATGCCCGCCAGCCAAAAGCCGAGAAAGCCGATCAGGGTCAGGCTCAGGTAGATAAGCAGAATGTATTTGGCCGCCATATGCGAGCGCGGCATGACCTTCTCGCCCCAGTCGGAGGATTCTGTCTGGAACAGGCGCATGCCACCAACCCGCAGCAACGGCAGAATCGCCACCGCCATGCCGATAAAGCCGATACCGCCCAGCCACTGCAGCATCGAGCGCCAGATCAGCAGGCCCGGTGATGCCTTATCCAATCCAACCAGAATGGTTGAGCCAGTGGTGGTAACGCCGGACATGGTTTCGAAGAAGGCATCGGTGTAGCTGATATGCTGAATCAGCACCATCGGTAGGGCGGCGAAGATGCACACCACCAGCCAGCTACCGGTGGTTAGCAGGTACATGTCGCGCGGGCGCAGATGCGCTTCTTTCGGTCGCCCAGGGAGGACCATGGCAATGCCAGCCACTGCGGTTACCAGGCTGGACCAGAGAAAGGCGTTGAGGTCGTCGGTGCGTGAATAGAGCAGCAGCGTCAACATGGGGATCAGCATGCTGACGGCCAGAGTGATCAGGAAGATGCCGAGAATAAAAGCAATGATGCGCAGTGTCGGCAATGACATGGAGTCGGCTCGGGCTCTGTAGGGCAAAGGGGCGTCATTCTACGCGCGCTGTAGCCGCTGTACAGCAGTCGTAATGCGTGCTTTACAAGCGCTTGGCGCTGCATAGAATAGCCACCAGGTGCCGGCCCTTGCCGGTTTCTGAGCCCGCCAAATCATGTCCGATAGTAATCCTTGTCTTAGCTGTGGCGCCTGCTGCGCGCATTTTCGTGTGTCTTTTTTCTGGGGGGAGTGCCAATCGGCCGGTGGTTTGATGCCGGACGATCAGGTTGTGCTGATCACCCCGCACCGTGTTGCCATGCGTGGCACGGAAAGCAAACCCACGCGTTGTAACGCCCTGCTGGGGGACGTTGGCCAGGGGGTGCGCTGTACGCTTTATGAGCAGCGCTCCAGCACCTGCCGCGAATTTGAGGCCTCCTGGGCCAATGGCGAGCACAATCCGCATTGCGATGCGGCGCGCAGTGCGCACGGCTTGCCGCCGTTAATGCCGCCGGTGTTGCCGAGCGTTTCTCCCGAGCGGGTGGCCTGAGAATCTGTGCGGATTGCCCCTCAGCTGCGCGCAGGCACTAGAATGGTCGACTGTTTCAATTGCCGAGGTGGCTGATGGACGCTCTTGATGCGTTGCTAAACCGTGTTTCTGCGCCGCGCCTGATGGCGCCTGCCCCTGATGCTGCTCAGCGTGAGCTGCTGTTTCGTGCCGCCTTGCGCGCGCCCGATCACGGTCAGCTCAAACCCTGGCGCTTCCTCACAGTGGAAGGCGAAGCGCTTGTGCAACTGGGTGAGCTGTTTGCCCGTGCATTACCTGCTGATGCCAGCCCTGAAGCCTTGACCAAAGCGCGTGCCATGCCACTGCGTGCGCCGTTGCTGGTGGTGGTGATTGCCCGCGTACAAGCCAGCCCTAAAGTACCAGAGCAGGAGCAAGTGCTGGCCGCCGGCTGCGCTGCCCACGGGATTCTGCTGGCTGCCCATGCGCAAGGTATTGGTGCGGTCTGGCGCACCGGTGATATGGCCTACAACCCGCAGGTCGCTGCTGGCCTGGGTCTGAGCGCGGATGAGCAGGTTATTGCCTACCTCTACCTGGGTACTCCGGAGCGCGAGTTACGTGCTGTGCCGCAGGTTCAGGTCGATGATTTTGTTACGGCCTGGTCGGCGCCTGATTCGGCAGAGTAAGCGGTAGGCGCAGGGTGGCGATAAAGCCGCCTTGCGCATGATTACTCAGCTCCAGTTGCCCGCCATGCCGCTCCGCCGCGCGGCGCGCGATGGCAAGCCCGAGGCCATGACCACTACTGGTTTGGCCGGGCGCGCGGAAGAAGGGTTCGCCAAGTCGCGTCAGCAGTTCAGGCGCAACGCCGGGGCCGTGGTCACGTACGCTCAGACATAGTTGCTCGGCGTTTCGGCTTGCCGTCAGTTCAATAGTTTGGCCAACCGGGTTAAAGCGCAGGGCATTGCGCAGCAGGTTATCCAGCGCGCGTTGCAGCATGTCCGGCCAACCGTTGAGCTGCAGGTCGCTTTCCAGCTGAATCTCGATTGTTTGCTCGGGCGCATCCAGGCGCGCATCGTCCTGCAGTTTGTGCAGCAGCTCACCCAGGTTGATTGGCTGCGCTGCGCCCGGTTCGGCGTCGAGGCGGGCGAGGGCGAGGATTTCGCTGATCAGCGCTTCCAGGCGGTCACACTCCTGGCTCAGGCGCGGCCAGTATTTTTCCCGTTCGGCAGCATCGGCGCGCTCGGTCAGCGCCAGGGCGATACGCAGGCGGGCAAGGGGCGAGCGCAACTCATGTGACACGTCGCGCAGCAGTTGGCGTTGGCTGCTGATCAAACCTTGAACACGTTCGCCCATGCGGTTGAAGTCACCCGCCAGTACGCCGAGTTCATCACGTCGCTCGGCCAGTTTGGCCAGGCTGTTCTGCTGGTAGGCAGTTTGTCCCAGGTCATGCACTGCGCCGCGCAGGCGATTCAGTGGGCGGGTGATAGACAGCGTCAGCCAGAGGCTGAAGAGGGTCAGCACCAACATGGCGATGCCCAGCGCGCTAAGCGGCCAAAGCAGGCTGTCGCGCTGCCAGGCGGCAACTTCTGGAATCGGGATGCGGTAAATAAACAGGTAGGTTTCGCCGCTATGTGGGCTGGTGTAATCGACACTCAAACGGCGCCAGGGCAGGCGCTTTTCATTGCGGTGACGGGCTTCAAAAGCCGCCGCACGCGGCGGGAAGGTGCCTTGAACGACCGGCTGGCCGCTGTCATCGAGGACCTGCACATCGATGCGGAACTTGCGTTTGCGTTGTTCGAGCAAATTTTGGGCTGCGCGCGGGCCTTTCTTTTCGTAACGTTGCGTCCACGTCTCGGCGAGGTCGTCCATGCCGGGGTGCTGGCTGAGCAGCCAGGCATCCTGATTGAGCATGCGCCCAAGCAACATGGACAGCCCGGCAACCAGGGCAATGGCCAGCCAGAAGCTGGCAAAAATGCGCCAGAACAGTGACCGCACGGTAGCTCCTTAGTGATGCAATAGTAGAAATGCTAACGCCCACCCGGCTGGAAAACCGGGTGGGCGTAGCGGCAACAATGCCTGGATCAGTTCTTTTTCGCTTGGTCTGCCTGCCAAGCCTTGAATGCCTGGTGCTCGGCGCGGCGCTCTTCCATCTTTTTCTGGTGTTCGTCGAAGGCTTTTTGCTGCTCAGGCTTGAGCAGGGCGCGGATGGCGCTTTGCTGTTTGTCCTTGGCGGCCTGCAACTCGTCCTGCATGGCTTTCTGTTCAGCGGCGGGCAGCTTGTCCAGGTAGCGCTGGGTGATCTCATGGCGACCTTGCATCTGCTCGCCCATCAGCTTACGGATTTCGCGGTGCTGCTCTTTGCTCAGGTCGAGTTCTTTAAACATCCGGGAGCCATGTTCGCCATGATGGCCGCCGCCGTGCCGTGGACCGTCTTCTGGCATGGCCATGGCCAGGGTTGGGAGCGTCAGGGCGAGCAGTACTGCGGTCAGGGTTTTACGCATGGTGTGTCTCCTTGTCTGAAACCGGTAAACACCGGATGAGCCCAGTCTAGGGCGGTCAAGGTCAAGGGCGGTCAGGGCAAGGTAAAGCTTAGGTAAAGAGCGCGGCGCAGCTGAATTACACAACCACGGCTCAGACGCTGTAGTAGTAACCGCGGCTACGTAGCGCCAAAATTCGCTGGCGGCCGTCGGCATGCGGGCCGAGTTTTTTGCGCAGGTTACTGACGTGCATATCCAGGCTGCGGTCATACAGGGTCAGTTTGCGGCCAAGGGCCAGTTGCGCCAGTTCCTGTTTATCCACCGGTTCGCCCGGATGTTGCAGCAAGGCTTCGAGGATGCGGCTTTCCGAGAGCGTCAGCAGCACTTCTTGTTCGCTCAGGGTCACGGTGCCGCGGGCCTGACTGTAATGCAGGTCACCCAGGTCGAGTGGGCTGCTGGGTGTGGCCGGCAGGCTGCGGCGTAACACTGCGCGCAGGCGCGCGGTGAGTTCGCGGGGGTCGCAAGGTTTGGCCAGGTAATCGTCGGCGCCCAGTTCAAGACCGAGAATCCGGTCTAGCGGTTCGCCGCGCGCCGAGAGCATCAGCACCGGCAGCTCCGGATGGTCGCTGCGTAACTGCTTGAGCAGCTCCAGGCCGCTGCCATCGGGCAGCATCACATCCAGCACCACGGCATCCGGGCTGTGTTTGGCGAGGGCATTGCGCGCGCTGTGGCCATCATGGCAGGCACTGACCTGAAAGCCTTCCTGGGTCAGCCAGCTGGTCAGCAGTTCGCAGAGTTCGACGTCGTCGTCGATTAACAGCAGATCACTCATGTGTCAGTTAAGCCACTCGCTGCGTGAGCTGCGGCCACGGCGTAGCAGGGCGCCGATGATCACCCCGAGTAAGCCGGCCCCGGCGCCCGTGGCAAACCACATCTGCTGTTCACTGATCAGCGGCTGCGGGGCGCTGGCGATGGCTTTTTTCAGCTGCAGCTTGAGGCGCTGGTTTTCCTGGCGCAGGCGCTGCAGCTGCACGGTGTCACGTTCGTTGCTGCTGGTCTGCAGTTCAGTCGCGAGGGCTTCGCGTTGCTCTTCGCTGAGCGCCAGTCGCTGCTCCAGTTCATCAATCTGCGTCTGCGCTGAGGTGGCTTCTGCCAATGGCAGCGGAGGGCTTTCCTCGGCCTGAGTGACGGCTGGCAAGCACAGGGTCAAGAGCAGAAACAGCGGGCCTGGACGCATCGGAACTCCTATCTTTGTAATTGTTGTTATGGGTTATTCAGCGGGAGATTGGCTCAAGGCAAGACCAATTTGAAGGGTTTTACCAGCACCGAGGCGTACACCCCAGCGGCGCGGTAAGGGTCGGCCTCAGCCCATTGTTGCGCGGTTAGCAGCGAGTCGAACTCGGCGACGATCAAGCTGCCGGAAAAGCCTGCGGGGCCTGGGTCATTGCTGTCGACGGCCGGGTGCGGTCCGGCGAGGATTAGGCGACCTTCGCTTTTCAGCTGCTCCAGGCGGGCAAGGTGCGCTGGGCGAGCACTCAGGCGGTTTTCCAGGGAGTTTTCCACATCGGTGGCAATGATCGCGTAGAGCATCTCAATCCTTAATAAGGTCGTCGGCGCAGGCCGCTGCCAGGGGAGAAAAGCAGCCCGGTCAGGCAAAGTCGAGGAAATATTGGTGCAAGCCAGCAAGAATCTGCATCTGGCGGCATAATATCAAACATAAATGACTCGGAAAGCGCCCCCTATGGATGTTGATTTGCATTGCCACAGCACCGCTTCAGATGGCGCACTCGCGCCCGCTGTGGTGGTGGCGCGGGCGTTTGAGCGCGGTGTGCGTGTGCTGGCGTTGACCGATCACGACACCCTTGATGGCCTCGATGAAGCAGTCGCAGCGGCGCAGGCATTGGGCATGCAGTTGATCAACGGTATCGAGCTGTCCTGCACCTGGGGCGGCGCGACCATTCATGTGCTGGGCTACGCCTTTAATCGCGATGCGCCGGCGTTACAGCAGGCAATTGCCGAATTGCACGATGGGCGCTGGCTGCGCGCTGCGGAAATCAGTAAGCGTCTGGAAGCCAAAGGTATGCCGGGGGCACTGGAAGGTGCGCGTGCTCTGCAGCAGGAGTTGGGCGACAGTGGCAATGCTCCGGCACGCCCGCATTTTGCCGACTTTCTGGTGCGCAGTGGGTACGTCAAGGACCGCGCTGAAGCATTCCGCAAGTGGTTGGGTTCAGGCAAGTTGGGGGATGTGAAACAGCATTGGCCGGAGCTGGCGCAAACTGTGGATACGTTGCGCCGAGCAGGTGCCTGGGTCAGCCTGGCGCATCCCTGGCAGTACGACTTTACTCGGAGTAAACGGCGTAAGTTAATTGCCGATTTTGTCGGAGCGGGTGGGCATTCATTGGAAGTGGTCAACGGCATGCAGCCGGCCGAACAGGTGGGCAGTCTGGCGATTCTGGCGAGGGAATTTGGCATGTTCGTCACCGCAGGCAGTGATTTCCATGCGCCTGGCCAGTGGTCTGAACTGGGCGTTTACCGCCCGGTGCCCGAGGATCTACCGCCCTTATGGGCACGGTTCCAACATGTCCAGCAGCCTACTGCACTTTGACCCGGGGCCTAGCGTGAGCCAATTCTTCCAGATTCATCCGGAAAACCCGCAAGCACGGTTGATCAAACAGGCCGTGGAAATCATCCGCAATGGCGGTGTGGTGGTCTATCCGACCGACTCTTCCTATGCAGTCGGCTGCCATATTGGCGACAAGAACGCCGTGGAGCGTATTCGCCGCCTGCGCCAACTGGATGACAAGCATAACTTCACCCTGGTATGCCGCGACCTGTCGCAGCTCAGCACCTTTGCCAAGGTTGATACTGCAGCCTTCCGCTTGCTCAAGAGCCATACCCCGGGGCCTTACACCTTTATCCTCAATGCCACACGTGAAGTCCCGCGCATGCTGCTGCATGCCAAACGCCGCACCATTGGCCTGCGTGTGCCTAATCATCCGATTGCCATGGCCTTGCTGGCCGAGCTGGATGAGGCATTGATGAGCGTGACCTTGATTTTGCCGGGCGAAACGCTGCCGATGAGTGATCCTTACGAAATGCGTCAGATGCTTGAGCATCAGGTCGATCTGATTATCGATGGCGGCTTCGGCGGCCTGGAAGCCTCCACTGTGGTCAGCTTGCTCAACGATGAGCCCGAGGTGTTTCGAGTGGGGTGCGGTGATCCGTCGCCTTTTACGAATGGCAACTGATCCTGGCTATAATCGGGTTCCTTTGAGTTTTCAGGTAATCCGTTTTGAGTCTTGTTGACGCTGAACGCCGCGTGCTGTCTGGCATGCGCCCAAGTGGCTTGTTGCACTTGGGGCAGTACCAAGGTGTGCTGAAGAACTGGGTGAAGCTGCAACACACCTATGAATGCTTCTTCTGCATCGTTGACCTGCACGCCCTGACCACTGATTACGACGATGTCGGCCCGCTGTCGCAGCGCGTCATGGACATGGCGGTGGACTGGTTGGCTGCCGGCGTGAGCCCCAGCTCAGCGACGCTGTTTATCCAGTCGCAAGTCCCTGAACACGCCGAATTACACCTGCTACTGTCGATGATCTGCCCGCTCAGTTGGCTGGAACGCGTGCCCTCCTATAAAGAACAGCAGGAGCAGCTGCACGGCAAGGATCTGAGCACCTTCGGCTTTCTCGGTTACCCCTTGCTGCAGGCGGCTGACATCCTGCTATACCGCGCAGGCGTGGTGCCGGTCGGCAGCGATCAGCTGGCGCATATCGAGTTTGCCCGCGATGTGGCGCGGCGCTTCAACCACTTGTATGGCCGCGAGCCGGGCTTTGAGGAAAAGGCCGAGGCGGCGATAATCAAGCTGGGCAAGAAAGCCGCGACGCTCTACAACAACCTGCGCAGGGCCTATCAGGAACAGGGCGACGCTGAGGCGCTGGAAACCGCGCGAGCCCTGCTCAAGGATCAGCAGAGCATCACCCTGGGCGATAAAGAGCGCCTTTACGGCTACCTGGAAGGTGGCGGCAAGATTCTGCTGATCGAACCGCAGGCCATGCTGGGCGATTCGCCCAAGCTGCTTGGGCTTGATGGCGGCAAGATGTCCAAATCCAATAACAATGCGATTTTCCTGCGTGACAGCGGTTCGGCGATCGAGGAGAAGATCCGCCGCATGCCGACTGATCCGGCGCGGGTGCATCGTGATGATCCGGGTAGCCCGGAGAATTGCCCGGTGTGGTCGCTGCATCAGCTGTATTCCAGCAATGAAACCTGCGACTGGGCACAGCAAGGCTGTCGCAGCGCCGGCATCGGCTGTCTGGAATGCAAGGCACCTTTGGTCGAAGCGCTGCAGCAGGAACTGCAACCTCTGCAGGCGCGTGCTGCGGATTATCAGGACAACCCTGATCTGGTCCGGCAGATTCTTGCCGATGGCGCCGAGCGAGCGCGCTCTGAAGCGCGCGAAACCCTCACTGAAGTGCGCCTGGCCCTTGGCCTGAATTACCGCTGAACCTGACGCTGTATCTACCTTCGAGAATGACCATGTCCAGCGTGCCAGCCCAGGAACATCCCGAGAGCCATCCCCAGGATCAGGCCAATGCGCAGCAGGAGCTGCCATTTGCCCTGGTGTATGGCCAGGCGGTCACTGAAATGCCGCTCGATCTGTACATCCCGCCGGATGCGCTGGAAGTGTTTCTCGAAGCCTTCGAAGGGCCGCTGGACCTGCTGCTTTACCTGATCCGCAAGCAGAACATCGACGTACTGGATATCCCGGTGGCGGAAATCACCCGCCAGTACATGGGCTACGTCGAGTTGATGCAGTCGGTGCGCTTGGAGCTGGCTGCCGAGTATCTGGTGATGGCGGCCATGCTCGCCGAGATCAAGTCGCGCATGCTGTTGCCGCGCTCCAGTGAGGCGGAAGCGGAGGAAGACGACCCACGCGCCGAGCTGATCCGCCGTCTGCAGGAATACGAGCGTTACAAGGCCGCCGCAGAAGGTATCGACGGCCTTAGCCGGGTTGGCCGTGACGTCACGGTGCCGCGTCTGGACGCGCCAGAAGCGCGGGCGCGCAAGTTGCTGCCGGACGTCAGCCTGGAAGAAGTGCTGCTGTCGATGGCTGAAGTGCTGCGCCGCGCCGATATGTTCGAAAGCCACCAGGTCACCCGTGAGGCGCTGTCGACCCGTGAGCGCATGAGCGAAGTGCTTGAGCGTCTCAAAGGCGGTGCGTTTGTGCCGTTTGTCAGCCTGTTTAGTGCTGAAGAGGGCAAGCTCGGGGTGGTGGTGACCTTTATGGCGGTGCTCGAGTTGATCAAGGAATCCTTGGTTGAACTGGTGCAAAATGAGGCTTTTGGGCCAATCCATGTGCGTGCGCGGGCTGAATAAGCATGAACCTTAACGAACCTCGCGAGCTGGCCAGCCTGCTCGAAGCCTTTCTGCTGGCATCCGGCAAACCGCAATCACTGGAGCGCTTGTTCGAGCTTTTTGAAGAAGCCGAGCGGCCGGAACCGGCGGTTTTCAAAAAGGCGCTGGCGCATCTGGGCAAGTCCTGTGAAGGGCGCGCCTTCGAGCTTATCGAGGTGGCGTCCGGTTACCGCCTGCAAGTACGCGAGAAGTTTGCGCCTTGGGTGGGTCGCCTATGGGAAGAGCGCCCGCAGCGCTATTCGCGCGCCATGCTGGAAACCCTGGCGCTGATTGCCTACCGCCAGCCGATCACCCGTGGCGAGATCGAAGATGTGCGCGGTGTGGCGGTGAACAGCCATATCGTCAAAACCCTGCTGGAGCGTGAGTGGATTCGTGTGGTGGGTTATCGCGATGTGCCGGGCAAGCCGGCGATGTTTGCCACTACCAAGGCCTTTCTCGATCACTTCAACTTGAAAAGCCTCGACGAGTTACCGCCCCTAGCCGCCCTGCGCGAGCTGGAACCGGAGCCGGCGCTTGCTTTTGAGGATGATCTGGAGGCGCCACAAAGCCTGCAGGCGCGTGCCGACCTGGCCCTGGCCGATGAGCCCGCGGTGGAAGCGAGCGAAGAAACCAGCTTCAGCAGCCTGCTGGCTGAACTCGACTCGATGGAGCAGGGTCTGAAGACTGACTTTGACGACTTACCCGAGCAGGACGATGAGCGTGACGATGCCGAAGATCCTCACAAAACCCTGGATAAAGAGCAGCTGCCTGACTGAAGTGCTGGTGGCACCAGTGAAGGCGTTAGCGCGGTGAAAGACCCCTGCATCAAGCTGTGCAAGTTCGAGCGCGATATCTGTCTCGGTTGCGGGCGCAGCAAGGCCGAGATCAAAGGCTGGAAGAAGCTCGACAAGCCTGCCCGACGTGCCGTTCTGGCCGAAGCGGATATGCGCTTGCTGAGTTTGGCGACCATCGGTCGACGCAAAGGCTGACGGCCACCGATCAGGCGACTAGCCTCAACCCGTGCGTAAGCGCCGCGTTTCGCGTATGCTCCGCGGCCCTTCGACGACTCGAGTCGTCCAATCACTAAAGAAAACACCGGGAGGTGCCCAGATGAGTGAAGAAATCGAAGAATACAGCCCCGCAGGCGAAAAACTGCAGAAAGTCATGGCGCGCATGGGCTTGGCTTCACGCCGTGAAATCGAAGCCTGGATTACCGCTGGCCGCGTCAAGGTCAACGGCGCAGTCGCCAGCCTCGGTGTGCGCGTTGACCTGCACGATGCGATTGCTGTCGATGGCAAGGTGATCCGCCGCGAAGAAGCTGCCGAAAACGTGCGTCGTGTCATCATCTACAACAAGCCTGAAGGCGAGATCTGCACCCGTGACGACCCAGAAGGCCGTCCGACTGTATTTGATCGTCTGCCCCGGCCGAAAGATGGCCGCTGGATCAATATCGGTCGCCTCGACATCAATACCACCGGTCTGCTGATGTTCACCACTGACGGTGAGCTGGCCAACCGCCTGATGCACCCGTCCTTCCAGATGGACCGCGAGTACGCCGTGCGCGTGCGTGGCGAGGTCGACGAAGAGATGATCGAGCGCCTGAAAGCCGGCGTGATGCTGGAAGATGGCCCGGCCAAGTTCACCGACATCAAGGTCGCACCGGGCGGTGTTGGCTTCAACCACTGGTATCACTGCGTGGTGATGGAAGGCCGTAACCGTGAAGTGCGTCGTCTGTGGGAGTCCCAGGGCCTGGTGGTCAGCCGTCTGAAGCGTGTGCGTTTCGGCCCGGTGTTTATCACCTCGGACCTGACCATGGGTCGCTGGCGCGAAATGAGCCAGCGCGAAGTGGATATTCTCAGCGAGGAAGTCGGCCTCAAGCCGGTCGCCTTGCCGGATATGAAGGAAAAAGCCCGCGACAAGATCGACCGTCTGCAGCGTAAGTCGGCCAAGCCAGTGGGTCGTGCCGCCCGCCCAGAGCGGACTCTGCGTCCAGCCCATGGCGGCGGCCCGGCAGCGGCTGGTGATCAAGGCCGTTCGCGTCCTGCCCGTGGTGAAAGTGATGAGCGTGGCGAGCGCCCGGTGCGCACCCCGCGTGCACCGCGTGCGGATCAGAGCAAGGGGACGCCGGTTGCTGAGCGTCCGAGTGATGTCAACAAGAAACGTCCGGCCAAGCCGGGTGCGCAACGCCCAGGTGTTGAGTTGACTGATCGGCCTTCGCGTAAGCCAGCGGGTGCGCCAGTTAAGCGCCGTAGCCAGTCAACCCGCGACGGTCAGCGTCCAGGTTTTGGTCGCGGTCCTAAGCCGGAGTAATCCATTACGGTGGATGTAAAAAGGCGACCCTCGGGTCGCCTTTTTTATGTCCTGCCATTCATGGCTGCCAACCTGCGGGTCGTGGCTGCGCGGCATTAAAAATGTTTCGCAGCCATTGTGTGTCGGCGGTGTTATCCAGCCATCGACAGGCGATTGCGGCCATCACGCTTGGACACGTACAGCGCGTTATCCGCACGGCGCAACAGGCTTTCCATGGATTCGCCCGGCAGCAGGGTGGCGCAGCCGAGGCTGACTGACAGCTCGATGGCACGGTTTTCCACCAGGTACTGGATGCCGAGAACGGCCATACGCAGGCGCTCGCCAACCATCGACGCGGCTTCACGGTTGGTGTTGGAGAGCAGCACCATGAATTCTTCGCCGCCGAAGCGGAACACCATGTCGACATTGCGCAGGCTTTCTTTCAGCGCGCTGGCGACGGCTTTGAGCGCCTGGTCGCCGATCAGGTGGCCGTGGGTGTCGTTGATGCGTTTGAAGTGGTCGATGTCGACCATCAGCACGGACAGTGGCTGCAGGGTGCGTCGGGCGATGTCGACTTCGCGCTTGAGTGTTTGCTGCATGGCGATACGGTTGCCGGTTTCGGTCAACGGATCACGCAATGCGCTTTGCACGGCTGCGCGGTAGAGCAGGGCGTTGCGCAGCGGGAACAGCAGGCTGGCGAGCAGCGATTCGAGTTGGCCCAACTCATCTTCACTGAAGCGCACGTTGCGGCGGAAGGTCAGTTCACCGAGGAATTCGCCGTCGTGATTCAACCGATAGCCAGCCGAATGGTTCGCGCGCTCGCCCAGCTCCAGGCGTAGGTCGCAGGAGGCCAGCTGGTAGCTCAGGGAGCTGAGCGGCACCAGGCGTTGCACTTCGCTGTAGAACAGCTCAAGAATGCGTTCGGCTTCGAGTGAGGTCTGCAGGCGCAGGCTCAGCTGTTGGCGCAACTGTGCCAGACTGACTGGTTTCAGGCTTTTCTGCAGGCGGCCGGCATAGCCGAGGCGCTGTAGTTTGGCAGCGTCGAAATCAATGGTGTTGGACTGGTTGTGCGGGGCCATGAAGCTCTACCTCTAGCGCAGTACGCGGCGATAGTTGGGCTAGAGCGAATTCCGTGCCAATTTCAAAATCACTTTAAAAGTGCTTTTAATTCATTGGCTTAGCGATTCATTAGGCGGGCGTGCGGCAAGGATTTGCCGGTTAACTGGCGGGACTGCTGGCAATCTGATGCCAGTGAATCGGGCTGCCGCCGGAAAACCGGCGGTAGCCGTCATGGTTTATTGCGCGTCAAATGCTTGGCCATTAACGCCTGTGCTGTCCGGTCCCATCAAGTACAGGTAAACCGGCATGATGGCTTCAGGCAGTGGATTGTTCTGTGGGTTCTCTCCGGGGTAGGCCTGGGCGCGCATATCGGTGCGTGTTGCACCTGGGTTGACGCTGTTGGCGCGCACGTTGGCAATGCCGTCGACTTCATCGGCCAGCACCTGCATCAGGCCTTCGGTGGCGAACTTGGATACTGCGTAGGCCCCCCAGTAAGCGCGACCTTTGCGCCCGACACTGCTCGAGGTGAATACCACCGAGGCGTCTGCCGACAGCTTGAGCAGCGGCAGTAGGGTGCTGGTGAGCATAAACATGGCGTTGACGTTGACCTGCATCACGCGCATGAAGTTGTCGCCGGACAACTGTTCCAGCGGAGTGCGCGGGCCAATGATCGAGGCGTTGTGCAGTACGCCGTCGAGTTTGCCGAATTCGGCTTCGATCATCGCTGCCAGTTCGTCGTACTGATGCGGCAGGGCGGTTTCCAGGTTGAACGGGATCACTGCCGCTTGCGGGTGGCCTGCGGCTTCGATGGCGTCATAGACGCGGCTGAGGTTGTCTTCGGTCTTGCCCAGCAGCAGCACCGTTGCGCCGTGGGCGGCGAAGGTCTTAGCGGCGGTTGCACCAATGCCACGGCCAGCGCCGGTCACCAGAATCACGCGGCCCTTGAGCAGGTCGGGGCGGGCGGAATAGTCATGCATGGGTAAAGCCTCATTAATTCAAAAGCGGGTGGCACGTGATGCGCGTCCGGTAAACCGTCTTCAACAGCTACACAGGGCTTGTTCGAGCACGGTGCGAAGTTCCAGTGGGTGGTCCACCACCGCGTCGGCGCCCCAGTTGCGTGGGTTGTCCTGCGGGTGGATATAGCCGTAGGTGACAGCGGCGGTCTTGCAACCTGCTGCGCGACCGGCTTCGATGTCGCGCTCGTCATCACCCACAAACAGGGTGGCGGCAGGTTCTACGCCCATCTTTGCGCAGGCCAGCAGGATCATCTCGGGGTCGGGCTTGCTGCGGCTGACGTGATCTGGGCAAACCAGCACGGCCGAGCGCTGCGCCAGGCCGAGTTGCTGCATGATCGGTTCGGCGTAGCGCACCGGCTTGTTGGTTGCCACGCCCCAGATCAGCTTGGCCTGTTCGATGTCATTGAGCAGCTCATTCATGCCGTCAAACGGTCGCGTCAGTACCGCGCAATGCGCCTGATAGCGGTCGAGAAACTCCAGGCGCAGGGCTTCGAAGCCTGCTGCTTCGGGGTCCATGGCGAAGTTGGCAGCGACCATGGCGCGCGCGCCGCCGGACACCTGGTCGCGGATCAGCTTATCGGCAATCGGTGGCAAGCCGCGTTCGGCACGCATGGCCTGGCTGATGGCGATAAAGTCCGGCGCACTGTCGAGCAGGGTGCCGTCCATATCGAATAAAACCGCGCGCAAGCGCATTGGGCGTGTCATTGGTTATTTCCCTTGCAGCGCCGGAGTATGTTTTGGCGCGAGGCCAGGCACGAGCCGTGAAGTTTGGTTATTCCAAATGAGTGGCGAGAAACGCAGCATCGCGCCAAAACAGACCCGGCCCTACGGGTTGCGCCAGAAAGCCGGCCATGCGTTGTTGCTGTCCTTGGCAATGGAACAACCATTGCCTGCGGCCAGCGCCTAGCCTGGCCGGCTTTCTGGCAGCAACGCTGCAGGGAAATAACGGATGGCACGCCCTACGCCTCCTTGAGGGTCTGGATCATGTAGTTGACGTCGACATCGGCTTCCAGCTTGTAGCGTTTGCTCAGCGGGTTGTAGGTCAGGCCGATGATGTCCTTGACCTCAAGACCCGCCTCGCGGCTCCAGGCGCCGAGCTCGGACGGACGGATAAATTTCTTGAAATCATGGGTGCCGCGCGGCAGTAGGCGCATCACGTACTCAGCGCCAATGATGGCGAACAGGTAGGCCTTGGGGTTGCGGTTGATGGTGGAGAAGAACACCTGGCCGCCAGGCTTGACCATGCGGTAGCAGGCGCGGATCACCGACGCCGGGTCGGGTACGTGCTCAAGCATTTCCAGGCAGGTGACCACGTCGAACTGTTCTGGCATTTCTTCAGCCAGGGCTTCAGCAGTGATCTGCCGGTATTCGACGCTGACGCCGGACTCCAGCTGGTGCAATTGGGCTACTGCCAGCGGTGCTTCGCCCATGTCGATGCCGGTGACGCTGGCGCCGCGCTGGGCCATGGATTCGCTGAGAATGCCACCACCGCAGCCAACGTCGAGCACCTTCTTGCCGGCCAGGCCGACGCGTTCTTCGATCCAGTTGACGCGCAGCGGGTTGATGTCATGCAGCGGTTTGAATTCGCTTTCACGGTCCCACCAGCGGTGGGCAAGGGCTTCAAATTTGGCGATTTCGGCGCGGTCGACGTTGCTCATATAAATCCCTGAATCAGGCGGCGGCGGGAGACTCATGTTGCCAGTTTCGCCGGGTGGATTGGACGCCTGTTATGCGTCCAATGTATGTCAGTTTGTCGCAGTGCCCGAATTCTCTGGGCTGGCTGTCACTTGCCGGCGATTTTCGCGCCCCAGGCGCGGGCGTTGGCGATGATTCGTTGTTCGTCCAGGCGCGTCAGTTGGCCGGCATCGAGCAATTGTTTGCCGCCAACCCACAGGTGTTCGACGCAGGCGCGGCCGCCGGCATAAAGTAGCTGCGATACCGGGTCATAGACCGGTTGCTGGGCCAGGCCGGAGAGGTTGAACGCCGCTATGTCTGCAGCCTTGCCCAGCTCCAATGAACCGATCTGCTCGTCCAGACCTAGGGCGCGTGCGCCGTTCAGGGTGGCCATGCATAGTGCGCTATGGGCGTTAAGTGCCGTTGCCGAGCCGGCCACGGCCTTGGCCAGCAGGGCAGCGGTACGGGTCTCGCCGAGCAGGTCGAGATCGTTGTTGCTGGCTGCACCATCGGTACCGATGGCCACATTGACCCCGGCCTGCCAGAGTTTTTCCACCGGGCAGAAGCCGCTGGCCAGCTTGAGGTTGGACTCCGGGCAATGGATCACGCTGCTGTTACTTTCCACCAGCAGGGCCAGGTCTTCATCATTAATCTGGGTCATGTGCACGGCCTGGAAGCGCGGGCCGAGCAGGTCGAGGCGCGCCAGGCGTGCCAGTGGCCGCTCGCCGCGCTGCTCCAGGCTCTGCTGCACTTCGAAGGCGGTTTCGTGCACGTGCATATGAATGCCGGCGTCCAGCTCTTCGGCGAGCACGCGGATATTTTCTAGCTTGTCGTCACTCACCGTGTAGGGCGCGTGGGGGCCGAAGGCGACGCTCAGGCGCGGGTGGTGCTTAAGGTCGTCGAACAGATTCAGGCCTTTGCGCAGCGCTTCGTCAGCGTCGCGGGCGCCGGGAATCGGAAAATCCAGTACCGGAATGGTGATCTGCCCGCGGATGCCGCTGCTGTGCACCAGCTGGCTGGCGGTTTCCGGGAAGAAATACATGTCGGAGAAGCAGGTAATGCCGCCCTTGAGCTGTTCGGCGATGGCCAGCTCGGTGCCGTCCTGAACAAATTGCTCGTTGACCCATTTGGCCTCGGCCGGCCAGATGTGCTTCTCCAGCCAGGTCATCAGCGGCAGATCATCGGCCAGGCCGCGGAACAGGGTCATTGCCGCATGTCCATGGGCGTTGACCAGGCCTGGCGTGAGCAGTCGTCCGGGCAACTCAAGCACCTGCAGGGCTGCGTGTTTAAGCGCTTCAGCGCGCGGTGCGATCAGTGCGATGCGCCCGTCGCGGATGCCCAGGCCGTGCTCCAGCAGCACCACGCCAGCTGGCTCGACCGGGACCAGCCAGGTGGGCAGTAGCAGCAAATCGAGCGGAGCTTGGGGCATGGGAAGGCTTCCGGCAGTCAGTAGAGTGGCGAGTTTATAGGGGAACGCCCTAGGCTTGAAGCTGCATGCAGCTGATCTGGCGCGATGTGCGCAGTGCTGTGCGTATAATGGTCGG
This sequence comes from Pseudomonas sp. 9AZ, assembly GCF_902506525.1. Taxonomy (NCBI): domain Bacteria; kingdom Pseudomonadati; phylum Pseudomonadota; class Gammaproteobacteria; order Pseudomonadales; family Pseudomonadaceae; genus Pseudomonas; species Pseudomonas sp. 9AZ. The sequence continues at coordinate 351,093 of NZ_LR733840.1, read as the reverse complement.
CTTTTTCCGGCGGAGGTGTGTCATGCGCGAGCAACTGCTAGCGGCAGAGAAGGTCAGGGCCATCGAGTGGCGTGACGGCGCTCTGCACTTGCTGGATCAGCGCGCGCTGCCTTTCGAGGAAACCTGGCTGAGCTATCACTCGGCTGCGGATGTCGCCGAGGCGATCCGTAGCATGGTGGTGCGCGGCGCGCCGGCCATCGGCATCAGCGCGGCCTATGCGATTGTCCTGGCTGTAAGGGCTCGTCTGCAGGAGGGCGGCGACTGGCGAGCGGCATTGCAGGCGGATTTCGACCTGCTTGCTGCATCGCGGCCGACGGCGGTCAACCTGTTCTGGGCGCTTGAGCGCATGCGCGACCGACTGGGCCGGCTGAAAAGCCATGACGACCCGCTGACGCTGCTGGAGGTCGAAGCCATCGGCATCCATCAAAGCGATCGTGAAGCCAACCTGACCATGGCCCAGTTGGGCGTCGATCTGATCCGCAAGCACCAGGGCAATCAGCAGAACCTGCTGACTCATTGCAATGCTGGTGCTCTGGCCACGGGCGGCTTCGGTACGGCGTTGGGGGTGATTCGTGCGGCTTTTCATGATGGTTTGCTTGAGCGGGTATATGCCGGCGAAACCCGGCCCTGGTTGCAGGGCTCGCGCCTGACTGCCTGGGAGCTGGCGACTGACGGTATCCCGGTCACGGTGAATGTCGACTCTGCTGCCGCGCACCTGATGAAAACCCGTGGCATCACCTGGGTCATCGTTGGGGCAGACCGCATCGCTGCCAATGGCGATGTGGCCAACAAGATCGGCACCTATCAACTGGCGGTTAATGCCATGCACCACGGTGTGCGCTTTATGGTGGTCGCCCCCAGCTCGACCATCGACATGGCCATGGAGCATGGCGACGATATCGTCCTGGAAGAACGCGACCCCAGCGAGCTGCTGGAACTGGGCGGCAAGCGCATCGCCGGCGGGATCGAGGCGCTTAATCCGGTATTCGATGTGACCCCGGCGGACCTGATCGACTTTATCGTCACCGAGAAGGGTGTGGTTGATCGTCCGGATGCGGAAAAAATGGCGCAATTGATGTGTCGCAAGCGTCTGCACTGAGTTTTTCTGCGGGTGCGCACACCTAGTCGGTAGGGCGGCGCTGGGGATAGGTGCGACGCACTGATTGTGGTAAGCTCCGGCGGTTTTCGGGGGTGCCTGTTATGGGCCTCTTACCTGCGCAGATACATGGCATAACTTATTGATTTGTCGTGAGTCGCTATGAGCCTCAAGGCACGGCGACAGGCTCCACACCACTCAGGACGAGCGGCGCGGAGTTTCACCAGAAAAAGGAACAAGGCTACTCATGGGCGAACTGGCCAAAGAAATCCTCCCGGTCAATATTGAAGACGAACTCAAGCAGTCCTACCTCGACTACGCGATGAGCGTAATTGTTGGGCGAGCGCTGCCGGATGCGCGTGATGGCTTAAAGCCCGTGCACCGCCGTGTGCTGTTTGCCATGAGTGAGTTGGGCAACGACTGGAACAAGGCTTACAAGAAGTCCGCCCGTGTGGTCGGTGACGTTATCGGTAAGTACCACCCACACGGTGATACCGCGGTGTACGACACCATCGTCCGCATGGCGCAGCCATTCTCGCTGCGTTACCTGCTGGTCGACGGCCAGGGCAACTTCGGTTCGGTGGACGGCGATAACGCAGCCGCTATGCGATACACCGAAGTACGCATGACCAAGCTGGCCCATGAGCTGCTGGCTGACCTGCATAAAGAAACTGTGGATTGGGTGCCGAACTACGACGGCACCGAAATGATCCCGGCGGTAATGCCGACCAAGATCCCCAACCTGTTGGTCAACGGCTCCAGCGGTATCGCCGTGGGCATGGCCACCAATATTCCGCCACACAACCTCACGGAAGTGATCAATGGTTGTTTGGCGCTGATCGACAACGGCGAGCTGACTGTCGATGAGCTGATGCAATACATCCCCGGTCCGGACTTCCCGACAGCAGCGATCATCAACGGTCGCGCCGGCATCATCGAGGCCTACCGCACCGGCCGTGGCCGCATCTATATGCGTGCCCGCGCCATCATTGAAGACATCGACAAGGTCGGTGGCCGTCAGCAGATCATCGTCAGCGAGCTGCCGTATCAGCTGAACAAGGCGCGCCTGATCGAGAAGATTGCCGAGCTGGTTAAGGAGAAGAAGCTCGAAGGCATCACCGAGCTGCGCGATGAGTCCGACAAGGACGGCATGCGCATTGTCATCGAGCTGCGTCGCGGCGAAGTACCGGAAGTGGTGCTCAACAACCTCTACGCCCAGACCCAGATGCAGTGTGTGTTCGGCATCAACGTGGTGGCGCTGATCGACGGCCAGCCGAAGGTCCTTAACCTCAAGGACATGCTCGAAGCCTTTATTCTGCACCGCCGTGAAGTGGTCACCCGCCGCACCGTATTTGAGCTGCGCAAGGCCCGTGAACGTGGCCATATCCTTGAAGGCCAGGCGGTTGCCCTGTCCAACATCGACCCGGTTATCGCTCTGATCAAGGCTTCGCCGACCCCGGCCGAAGCCAAGCTGGCGCTGATCGCCACGCCGTGGGAATCCAGTGCAGTGGAAACCATGGTCGAGCGCGCCGGTGCCGACGCCTGCCGTCCGGACGATCTTGACCCGCAGTACGGTCTGCGTGACGGCAAGTATTTCCTCTCGCCGGAACAAGCCCAGGCCATTCTCGAGCTGCGTCTGCACCGTTTGACCGGTCTTGAGCATGAAAAACTGCTGGCCGAATACCAGGAAATCCTCACCCAGATCGGCGAGCTGATCCGCATCCTCACCAGCGCCACGCGTCTGATGGAAGTGATCCGCGAAGAACTGGAAGCGGTCAAAGCCGAGTTCGGCGATGCGCGCCGCACCGAGATTCTCGACAACCGTCTGGATCTGAGCCTGGCTGACCTGATCACCGAAGAAGAGCGTGTGGTCACCATCTCCCACAGTGGCTATGCCAAGAGCCAGCCGCTGCATGCCTACCAGGCGCAGCGTCGCGGCGGTAAGGGCAAGTCCGCCACCGGTGTGAAGGATGAGGACTACATCGAGCACCTGCTGGTTGCCAATAGTCATGCCACGCTGTTGCTGTTCTCCAGCAAGGGCAAGGTGTACTGGCTGAAAACCTACGAAATTCCGGAAGCCTCGCGCGCCGCCCGTGGTCGTCCGCTGGTCAACCTGTTGCCGCTGGACGAAGGCGAGCGCATTACCGCCATGCTTCAGGTCGACCTGGAAGCGCTGCGTCAGCAGGCGCCGGAAGGCGACGAGCCGGACGATATCGAAGGCGTAGTGGTCGAGGCTGAAGAAGTCGAAGACCTGGCCGAAGGCGATGACGTCGACGACGAGACCCCGGATGAACCGACCGGTGCCTACATCTTTATGGCTACGGCCAAAGGTACTGTGAAGAAGACGCCGCTGGTGCAGTTCAGCCGTCCGCGCAGCTCGGGCCTGATCGCCCTCAAGCTGGACGAAGATGACACCCTGATCTCCGCTGCCGTAACTGACGGCGCCCGCGAAGTGATGATGTTCTCCGACGGCGGCAAGGTCATTCGCTTTAAGGAAAGCAAGGTGCGCACCATGGGCCGTACCGCTCGCGGTGTGCGTGGCATGCGTCTGCCGGAAGGCCAGGAAATCATCTCCATGCTGATTCCTGAAGCCGACGCGCAGATTCTCACCGCTTCCGAACGTGGCTACGGTAAGCGCACCGCGATGGCCGAGTTCCCGCGTCGCGGTCGTGGCGGACAGGGCGTGATCGCCATGGTCAGCAACGAGCGTAACGGCAAGTTGGTCGGCGCCGTGCAGGTGCTTGAAGGCGAGGAAATCATGCTGATTTCCGACCAGGGCACTCTGGTGCGTACCCGTGTCAGCGAAGTCTCCAGCCTCGGTCGTAACACCCAGGGCGTGACCCTGATCAAGCTGGCCAAGGATGAAACCCTGGTTGGTCTTGAGCGAGTGCAGGAGCCTTCGGCGGAAGACGACGAAGAGCTGCTGGAAGGCGAAGAGGGTGTTGACGGCGCAGTTGCGGATGCAGGTGATGCACCCGAAGCCGCAGCTGACGAAAGCCCGATCAGCGAAGAGTGATCTGTCGGGGCGAGTGCGCTCGCCCCTGACGGAGTAGGATTTGGCGGCTGCTGGCACGCACCAGCCCGCCCACTATTTTGAGCGAGAGTGGATGTGAGCAAGCGAGCCTTTAACTTCTGCGCCGGCCCGGCCGCGCTTCCTGAAGCTGTTCTGCAACGCGCCCAGGCGGAGCTCCTCGATTGGCAGGGTAAAGGCCTGTCGGTGATGGAGATGAGCCACCGCAGTGACGAGTACACCGCCATCGCGGAAAAGGCCGAGCAGGATCTGCGCGACCTGATGGAGATTCCGTCCGACTACAAGGTGCTGTTCCTGCAGGGCGGTGCCAGCCAGCAGTTCGCTGAAATCCCGCTCAACCTGTTGCCTGAAGATGGCGTCGCCGACTATATCGACACCGGTATCTGGTCGAAGAAAAGCATCGAAGAAGCCAGCCGCTACGGTCACATCAATGTCGCCGCCAGCGCCAAGGCCTATGACTACTTCGCCATCCCAGGGCAGAACGAGTGGCAACTGTCGAAAGATGCCGCCTACCTGCACTACGCCAGCAATGAAACCATCGGCGGCCTGCAGTTCGACTGGATACCCGAAGTCGGTGACGTGCCGCTGGTGGCGGATATGTCTTCCGACATCCTTTCGCGCCCGATCGATGTGTCGAAGTTCGGCCTGATCTACGCCGGCGCGCAGAAGAACATCGGCCCCAGCGGCCTTGTGGTAACCATCGTCCGTGAAGATTTGCTCGGCCGTGCCCGCAGCGTCTGCCCGACCATGCTCAACTACAAGATCGCTGCCGATAACGGCTCGATGTACAACACCCCGGCGACCTTCTCCTGGTACCTGTCCGGCCTGGTGTTCGAGTGGCTGAAAGAGCAGGGCGGTGTGGCCGCCATGGAGCGGATCAACCGCGCCAAGAAAGACTTGTTGTACAAGGCCATCGATACCAGCGATTTCTACAGCAACCCGATTGCCCATAACGCCCGCTCCTGGATGAACGTGCCGTTCCGCCTGGCCGACGAGAAGCTGGATAAGCCGTTCCTCGCCGGTGCCGATGCGCGTGGCCTGCTCAACCTGAAAGGCCACCGTTCGGTCGGCGGCATGCGTGCTTCCATCTATAACGCCGTGGGCCTGGATGCGGTTGAAGCGCTGGTGGCCTATATGGCTGAGTTCGAGAAGGAGCACGGCTGATGACCGATCCAATTTCCGAGCAGGAACTGCAAGCCCTGCGCCTGCGCATCGACAACCTCGATGAGAAGATTCTCGCGCTGATCAGTGATCGCGCCAGCTGCGCTGAAGAAGTCGCGCGGGTGAAGATGAAGGCCCTGCCGGAAGGCGAAAAGCCGGTGTTTTACCGCCCGGAGCGCGAAGCCCAGGTGCTCAAACGCATCATGGAGCGCAACCAGGGGCCGCTGGGCAACGAGGAAATGGCTCGGCTGTTCCGCGAAATCATGTCCTCCTGCCTGGCCCTGGAAAACCCGCTCAAGGTGGCTTACCTCGGCCCGGAAGGTACTTTCTCCCAGGCTGCGGCGATGAAGCATTTCGGTCACGCAGTGATCAGCGTGCCGATGGCGGCTATCGATGAAGTATTCCGCGAAGTGGCCGCCGGTGCGGTGAACTTCGGTGTGGTGCCGGTGGAGAACTCCACCGAAGGCGCGATCAACCACACGCTCGACAGCTTCCTCGAGCATGACATGGTCATCTGTGGCGAAGTCGAGCTGCGCATTCACCACCACCTGCTGGTCGGTGAAACCACCAAGACCGACAAGATCACCCGCATCTATTCCCATGCGCAGTCCCTGGCACAGTGCCGCAAGTGGCTGGATGCGCATTACCCCAACGTCGAGCGCGTGGCGGTGTCGAGCAATGCCGATGCAGCCAAGCGCGTGAAAAGCGAGTGGAACAGCGCGGCGATTGCCGGCGATATGGCGGCCAGTCTCTACGGCCTGACCAAGCTGGCGGAGAAGATCGAAGACCGTCCGGACAACTCCACGCGCTTCCTGATCATCGGCAGCCAGGAAGTACCGCCGACCGGCGACGACAAAACCTCGGTCATCGTCTCCATGCGCAACAAACCGGGTGCACTGCACGAGCTGCTGGTGCCGTTTCACAACAACGGCATCGACCTGACCCGCATCGAAACCCGCCCGTCGCGCAGCGGCAAGTGGACCTACGTGTTCTTTATCGACTTCGTTGGTCACCACCGCGACCCGCTGATCAAGGACGTGCTGGAAAAGATCAATCAGGAAGCCGTGGCGCTCAAGGTGCTGGGTTCCTATCCGAAAGCGGTACTTTAAAACTGCTGCGGCACGCCTCAGGTCTCAAGCTACACGCGCATCGACGCCGGGCTGTACTTGGGGCTTGCGGCTTTAAGCGTGAGGCTTTGCTATGACCGATTTCCTCTCCCTGGCCCAGCCAGGCGTACAGCAGCTTTCGCCCTATGTGCCAGGCAAACCGGTGGATGAGCTGGCCCGTGAGCTGGATCTGGACCCGGCCAGCATCGTCAAGCTGGCCAGTAACGAGAATCCGCTAGGTCCAAGCCCCAAGGCGCTGGAAGCGATTCGCGGCGAACTGGCGGATCTGACTCGTTACCCCGATGGCAATGGTTTCGAGCTGAAAAGCCGTCTGGCTGCGCGTTGCGGCGTGCAGATCAATCAGGTCACCCTGGGCAATGGTTCCAACGACATTCTCGATCTGGTCGCTCGTGCCTATCTGGCCCCCGGCCTTAATGCGGTGTTCAGTCAGTATGCCTTTGCCGTTTACCCCATTTCGACCCAGGCCGTAGGTGCTCAGGGCAAAGTGGTGCCGGCGCAGGACCATGGTCACGACCTGGAAGCCATGCTGGCTGCCATCGACGCCAACACCCGCGTGGTGTTTATCGCCAACCCGAACAACCCGACTGGCACCTGGTTCGGCCCCGACGCGCTTGAGCGTTTTCTCGCTCGCGTACCCGGCAATGTGCTGGTGGTGCTGGATGAGGCTTATATCGAGTTCGCCGAAGGTGATGAGCTGCCGGACGGCCTCAAGTACCTGGCGCGCTATGACAATCTGCTGGTCTCGCGCACCTTCTCCAAGGCCTATGGCTTGGCGGCGCTGCGCGTCGGTTATGCGCTCAGCTCGGCGCAGATCGCCGATGTACTCAACCGTGTACGCCAGCCATTCAACGTCAACAGCCTCGCCCTGGCCGCGGCCTGTGCGGCGCTGGATGATGCCGATTACCTGGCGCAAAGCCGTCAGCTCAATGACGCCGGCATGGCGCAGCTGGAGGCCGGCCTGCGCGAGTTGGGTCTGAGCTGGATCTCGTCGAAAGGCAACTTTATTGCTGTGGACTTTGGCCGTGATACCGCTGCGATCAACCAGGCGCTGCTACGTGCTGGGGTGATCGTGCGCCCAGTGGCCGGTTATGGCATGCCGAACTTCCTGCGGGTGTCGATTGGCCTAACTGCTGAAAACGCGCGCTTCCTTGACGCCCTGGCCAAGGTGCTGAGCGCGTGAGTGAAGCCAAATCTGCTGTCACTCAGGTGCAACCTGCCGCCCCTAAGCTCGGCCGCCTGGTGGTTATCGGCCTGGGCCTGATTGGCGGCTCCTTCGCCAAGGGTTTGCGTGAGCGCGGCCTGTGCCGCGAAGTGATAGGTGTCGATCTTGACCCGGAGTCGCGGCGGTTGGCGGTTGAGCTGGGGGTGGTTGATCGCTGTGAGGTTGATCTGGCTGCCGCCTGTCAGGGGGCCGATATTATCCAGCTGGCGGTGCCTATCCTGGCCATGGAAAAGCTGCTCGCAGAGCTGGCCAAGCTTGACCTGGGTACGACGGTGCTCACCGATGTGGGCAGCGCCAAAGGCAATGTGGTGCGTGCGGCGCGCCTGGCCTTTGCCGGTAAAGCGGTGCGTTTTGTGCCGGGCCACCCGATTGCCGGCTCCGAGCAGAGCGGTGTGGAAGCGTCCAATGCGCAGCTGTTCCGCCGCCATAAGGTCATCCTCACGCCTTGCGAGCAGAGTGATGACGCAGCTCTGGCATTGGTCGACGCCCTGTGGCGCGAGCTGGGCGCGGATGTTGAGCATATGGAGGTCGAGCATCACGATCAGGTGCTGGCTGCGACCAGTCACCTGCCGCATTTGCTGGCCTTTACTCTGGTTGACTCGCTGGCCAAGCGCAGTGAGAACCTGGAGATCTTTCGTTACGCCGCCGGTGGTTTCCGCGACTTCACGCGGATCGCCGGCAGTGATCCGGTCATGTGGCACGACATCTTCCTCGCCAACCGCGAGGCGGTGCTGCGCACGCTGGACGTATTTCGCGACGACCTCGACGCCTTGCGCGACGCGGTCGACGCTGGGGATGGGCATCAATTGCTGGGCGTATTCACCCGCGCCCGCGTGGCCCGTGAGCATTTCGGCAAAATTTTGGCCCGTAGGGCCTATGTGGACGCTATGCACTCGAACGATCTGGTTTTTCTGGCTAACCCTGGCGGCAAACTCTCCGGGCGTATTCGCGTTCCGGGCGACAAGTCCATCTCTCACCGTTCGATCATGCTCGGCTCGCTGGCTGAAGGCACCACGCATGTCGAGGGTTTTCTGGAAGGTGAAGACGCGCTGGCGACGCTGCAGGCATTCCGCGACATGGGGGTGGTCATCGAAGGCCCGCATCATGGCCGCGTGACCATTCACGGGGTGGGGCTGAATGGTCTGAAGGCGCCGGCCGGTCCGCTGTACATGGGCAACTCTGGCACCTCGATGCGCTTGCTCTCGGGTTTGTTGGCAGCGCAACCGTTCGACACCACGCTGACCGGTGATGCCTCGTTGTCCAAGCGGCCGATGAACCGTGTCGCCAAGCCGCTGCGCGAAATGGGCGCAGTGATCGAAACCGGCCCGGAAGGTCGCCCGCCACTGATGATCAAAGGCGGCCAGCGCCTGACCGGGATGGATTACGAAATGCCCATGGCCAGTGCTCAGGTTAAATCCTGCCTGCTGCTTGCTGGGCTTTACGCCGCCGGGACCACCTCAGTGACTGAGCCTGCGCCTACCCGCGACCACACTGAGCGCATGCTGCGTGGCTTCGGCTACCCGGTAACCGTGGATGGCAGCACCGCCAGCGTCACCTCTGGCCATAAACTGACCGCGACCCATATCGAAGTGCCTGCAGATATCTCCTCGGCAGCATTCTTTCTGGTGGCCGGCAGCATTGCCGAAGACTCGGAGCTGGTGCTTGAGCACGTAGGCATCAACCCAACCCGTACTGGCGTCATCGATATCCTCAAGCTGATGGGCGGCGACATCACCCTGGAAAACCAGCGTGAAGTCGGCGGCGAGACCGTGGCTGATATTCGCGTGCGCAGCGCCAAGCTCAAAGGCATCGATATCCCCGAAGACCTGGTGCCCCTAGCTATTGATGAGTTCCCGGTGCTGTTCGTCGCCGCTTCGGTGGCTGAAGGCCGTACTGTGCTGCGTGGCGCCGAAGAGCTGCGGGTCAAGGAATCCGACCGGATTCAGGTGATGGCTGATGGTTTGATTGCTCTGGGCGTCAAGGCTGAGCCAACGCCAGATGGCATTATCATTGAGGGCGGCAGCATCGGCGGTGGCGAAGTTTGGGCGCACGGCGATCACCGCATCGCCATGTCGTTCAGCGTGGCCTCGCTGCGCGCCACTGCGCCGATCCGCATCCATGATTGCGCCAACGTTGCCACTTCGTTCCCCAACTTCCTCGCGCTGTCGGCTCAGGTTGGCATTCGTGTGGCCGAGGAGGGCAAGGCATGATCGTCGCACCGGTTATCACCATCGACGGGCCGAGCGGCTCGGGCAAGGGCACCATCGCCGGCCTGCTGGCTAAACAACTGGGCTGGAATCTGCTGGACTCGGGCGCGCTGTATCGCCTGCTGGCCTTTGCCGCCGGTAATCACGGCGTTGATCTGACCAATGAAGAGGCGATGAAACTACTTGCCGCTCATCTGGATGTGCAATTTATCGCCGCCGGTGGCGGTCATGGCCAGCGCATCATCCTCGAAGGGGAAGAGGTTACTGACCTGATCCGTAACGAGCAGGTCGGCGCCGGTGCTTCGCAGGTGGCCTCGCTGTCCGCCGTGCGTGAGGCTCTGTTGCAGCGTCAGCAGGCATTTCAGGAAATGCCAGGACTGGTTGCCGATGGCCGCGATATGGGCACTGTGGTGTTTCCGGATGCGCCGCTGAAGATTTTCCTCACCGCCAGCGCCGAGGAGCGTGCCCGTCGCCGTTACTTACAGTTGAAGGCCAAGGGCGATGATGTTAATCTCGCGAGTCTTCTTGATGAGATTCAGGCGCGCGATGAGCGCGATACCCAGCGTGCAGTGGCTCCGCTCAAGCCGGCAGTCGATGCGATCCAGCTGGATTCCACCGAACTCTCCATCGAACAAGTGCTTGAACGAATTCTGAGTGAAGTCGCCAATCGCGATCTCGCCGGATGATAAGAGCCACAGCTGCTTTAAGCTGACCGGCTCGCAAGGAGGCGTACGGGAACCCAGTCCTAGTCCCGTTTGCCTCTTTTTAAATGAACGTACCCACATTGTCTGGAATGTGGTTTGGGCGGATTCCCTGCCCTGAATCAACAGGAATTAAAATGAGCGAAAGCTTTGCTGAACTGTTTGAAGAAAGCCTAAAAACCCTGAATCTTCAGGCTGGCTCGATCATCACCGCTATCATCGTCGACATCGATTACCAAGCTGGTTGGGTAACCGTTCACGCTGGTTTGAAGTCTGAAGGCCTCATTCCGCTGGAACAGTTCCACAACGACGCTGGCGAGCTGACCATTAAGGTCGGTGACGAAGTTCACGTTGCCCTGGACGCGGTTGAAGATGGCTTTGGTGAAACCAAGCTGTCCCGCGAAAAAGCCAAACGTGCCGAGTGCTGGATCGTTCTGGAAGCAGCTTTCGCCGCTGAGGAAGTGGTTACGGGCGTTATCAACGGTAAGGTTAAGGGCGGCTTCACTGTCGACGTTAACGGCATCCGTGCGTTCCTCCCAGGTTCCTTGGTCGATGTCCGTCCGGTGCGTGATACCACTCACCTGGAAGGCAAAGAGCTCGAATTCAAAGTCATCAAGCTGGACCAGAAGCGCAACAACGTTGTCGTTTCCCGCCGCAGCGTTCTGGAAGCCGAGAACAGCGCCGAGCGCGAGGCTCTGCTGGAATCCCTGCAGGAAGGCCAGCAAGTCAAAGGTATTGTCAAGAACCTCACCGACTACGGCGCGTTCGTGGATCTGGGTGGCGTCGACGGCCTGCTGCACATCACCGATATGGCTTGGAAGCGCATCAAGCATCCGTCGGAAATCGTCAACGTTGGCGATGAAATCGACGTCAAAATCCTCAAGTACGATCGCGAGCGCAATCGTGTTTCCCTCGGCCTCAAGCAGCTGGGCGAAGATCCATGGGTTGCCATCAAGGCGCGTTACCCGCAGGACACTCGTGTTACTGCGCGTGTAACCAACCTGACCGACTACGGCTGCTTCGCAGAGCTGGAAGAAGGCGTGGAAGGCCTAGTGCACGTATCCGAAATGGATTGGACCAACAAAAACATCCATCCTTCGAAAGTCGTTAACGTCGGCGACGAAGTGGAAGTTATGGTTCTGGATATCGACGAAGAGCGTCGTCGTATCTCCCTGGGTATCAAGCAGTGCAAAACTAACCCGTGGGAAGATTTCTCCGGTCAGTTCAACAAAGGTGACAAGATCTCCGGCACCATCAAGTCGATCACCGATTTCGGTATCTTCATTGGTCTGGATGGCGGCATCGACGGCCTCGTTCACCTGTCCGACATCTCCTGGAACGAAGTAGGCGAAGAAGCTGTACGCCGCTTCAAGAAAGGCGACGAGCTGGAAACCGTTATCCTCTCCGTTGATCCGGAGCGTGAGCGCATTTCCCTCGGCATCAAGCAGCTGGAAGAAGATCCGTTCTCCGACTACGTTGCTGTTAACGATAAAGGCACCATCGTGCGCGGTATCGTTAAAGAAGTTGACGCCAAAGGCGCCATCATCACTCTGGCCGACGGCATCGAAGCCACTCTGAAAGCCTCCGAAATCAGCCGTGATCGCGTTGAAGATGCGCGCAACGTCCTGAAAGAAGGCGAAGAAGTTGAAGCCAAAATCATCAGCGTTGACCGTAAGAGCCGCGTAATCAGCTTGTCGGTTAAGTCGAAAGACGTTGAAGACGAGAAAGAAGCAATCAAAGAAATGCGTACTAAGCAGGACGAAGTTGCTTCTGCTGGTCCGACCACCATTGGTGATCTGATCCGTGCGCAAATGGAAAACCAGAACTAAGTTCAGGTAATCCAGAAAAAGGGCGACTTCGGTCGCCCTTTTTTGTGCCTAAAAATCGCTAAGGTGTTGTTTTATAGGCTGTTCAAATCTGACGAGGCATGCTAAAACCTTTTTATCTAGTGATCTAGCCGCTTGAAAAAGAAGGGAAAACCATGACCAAGTCGGAGTTGATCGAGCGCATCGTCACCCATCAGGGGCAGCTCTCGTCCAAGGATGTTGAGTTAGCGATCAAGACCATGCTTGAGCAAATGTCGCAGGCATTGTCCACTGGCGATCGGATTGAGATCCGTGGTTTTGGCAGTTTTTCGCTGCATTACCGCGCGCCGCGGGTTGGGCGTAATCCCAAGACCGGTGACTCGGTCACATTAGATGGTAAGTTTGTTCCGCATTTCAAGCCAGGTAAGGAGTTGCGGGATCGGGTGAATGAAGATGAATGACCAAACTTGAGCTGCTGCCGGAGTGGGGCGGTCGTAATTATTGAAATCGTCATTTCCCCAGCGTTGCTTTTTCGTCGACTGAGACTGGCTTCATCTTTTTATCATGGCATAATGCGCCCTTCTGAACTACCGGATCAGTTGCAGTCTATCCCGTATTGCTATCTGTCGTTTGGTCATGGACGTACTTTCCCTGAGTTAATGGATTAGCCGATGTACTTCCCCCATATCTTTCATCATGGTGTTGTGTCAGGCGTGGCCGCATCTTGCCGCCTACTGCTTATGGATATCGCCAGCAGGCTGTTGATCGATTGCGGCTTATTCCAAGGGGCAGAAGGTAAGACGAATCATGATGTCCGAGTCGAGGGTTGGCGTGCATAGCAGCCCCAAATCGACTGGTCTAGCCTCCCCGTGATCCTCTACTCCCTATTGGCCAGCCATTTCACTAAGGTCTACCGAGAGCTGTATCCCCTCTGGGAAGCTGAAGCTCTGTCGTGCCTCCAAAACGGGTGCAATCCTTCGGCATTTCGTAACCCGCTGACAGTTGACCATGGCCAGGCTCGCCTGGCCATGGTCAACTGTCAGGCCCAAGCTACTCAGCCTGTCACCTTTATCGCTGGTAACGGAATGTGTTCCAGTGGTTGTATCGTCAACTATCTCAAGGCCATGCAGGAAGGCATTATGTACTGTTTGTAGGGTATCAGTCTAAGGCACCACGGTTCGGCATATACGTCGGTTTCATACAGGCGGGTAAGTGTAAATGGACGAGCAGCGCTATGCCATTCGGGCTTAAGTGCATATCATATGCGGCTTTTCGGTACATGCGGATCTAAATGGATTGCTTTGGTTTTTTACCAGAATGCCCCAATGGCAGTCACAAGTGCGGATTGTTCACGGTCAGCTCGAGGAAAAGGGGCAATTGAGAGATGCACTAATTTTCCGATATCGTGGAAAAGAGCTAGTACTTGGCGCAGTGTTTTATGAGTCATTCTTAATATCGGGGCCGCAATTCAATGAGCGACATGAAAACTTCAAACAGCAGCCAAGCTATCTATGGCGATGAAATTGACTTGGTGGAGCTTTTTTGCGGCCTGTGGGCACAAAAGTGGCTGATTATTTTGGTCACCATGCTGTGCGTCATAGGCGCAGCAACATATGCTTTTTTTACTACGCCAGTTTATGAGGCGCGCATTGCTGTGCAGCCGCCTACTCTCAGTGATATTGCCGGTTTCAACCAGGGCCGGACGGGTGATAAAACAAGAGGTAATGGCTTAAAACCATTTGTGGTTGATGATGTTTATGCGGTTTTTTCCCGAAACCTCCAGTCTGATAGTTCTAAGCGTAAGTTTTTTCGTGAGGTCTATTTGCCGTCTCTGGATGAAGCACAGAGATCGGGGTCGCGAGATAGTCTTTATAAGAATTTCAATAATAAGTTGAGTATCAATGTGCCTGATAAAAACCAGCCGCAACGGTTTTCAGTTGCTGTGAACTATCATTCGCCACAGTTAGCTTCAGCTTGGGCAAAAGAATTTATCGATCAGGTGGCTGAGCGGTCACTGACTGAAATGCTTGAAAACGCGGAGCGCGAACTTGCTGTGCAGGCGCGCAATATTGAGCAGCAAATCAAGTCTGAGCAGGTGGGTGCCAAGAGTCGACGAGATGATCGAATTGTTCAATTGCAAGAGGCATTGAAGGTTGCAGAGGCAATAGGCTTGGACAATCCTCCTGTGATTACAGGGAGGGTTTCAAATGAAAGTGAGCTTTCCGCATTCATGGACGGCAGTCTAATGTATATGCGAGGGACTAAGGCTCTACGTGCGGAAATGCAAGTTTTGGTTGAGCGGTTATCCGATGATCCTTTCGTTCCAGAGCTGCGTGAATTAGAAGCTAAATATCAGGTGTTCTCGAGTGTAAGTATTAATCCCGAGAAGGTTGCAGTCTTTCGGCAAGACGGTGATATAGAAGTTCCAGATCAGCCCATTAAGCCTAAAAAAGCTCTTGTTCTAGTTTTAGGTGTTTTACTGGGTGGGGTGCTGGGTGTTTTTGCCGCACTTATTCGCTTGATACTTATAAAGCGTGCAGCCAGGTTCTGATTTTTTACTAGGGCTGAAAGTATCAGTTAGATGTAGCTCGTTTCATAAGTTTCTGAAAATATATTAAAATTAAGAGTTTAAGTTAGATATATCGGAGTTGTTTAATGTCTCAGCAGAAGCAGTCCAGCATTAATAAATTCAAAAACAAGGAAGCCCTCGTAGGTATCGTCGGGCTCGGATATGTCGGCCTACCCTTGATGTTGCGCTACAACGCAATTGGCTTTCGTGTGTTGGGCATAGATATTGATGAAAGTAAGGTGAGCAAGCTCAACGCTGGTCAGAGCTATATCGAACATATCCCCGCTGATAAAATCACGGCTGCCTGCCAAAGCGGCTTCGAGGCAACTACAGATTTTCGTCGGGTCAGCGAGTGTGATGCTCTGATTCTTTGCGTGCCGACGCCACTGAATAAATATCGCGAGCCGGATATGAGCTTCGTGATCGATACAACCAATGCACTCAAGCCCTATCTGCGTGCCGGCCAGATCGTTTCCTTGGAAAGCACTACCTACCCAGGCACCACCGAAGAAGAATTGCTGCCGCGTGTGCAGGAAGGGGGGCTGGTGGTAGGCGAGTCGATTTTCTTGGTCTATTCGCCTGAGCGTGAAGATCCGGGCAACCCAAACTTCGAAACCCGTACCATCCCAAAAGTTATCGGCGGTCATACCCCGGCTTGCCTGGAAGTTGGTATTGCCCTTTACGAGCAGGCAATCGATCAGGTGGTATCGGTCAGTTCAACTAAAGCGGCGGAAATGACCAAGTTGCTGGAAAACATCCATCGTGCTGTCAACATCGGTCTGGTCAACGAGATGAAGATCGTTGCTGATCGAATGGGTATCGATATTTTTGAAGTGGTCGACGCTGCCGCTACCAAGCCGTTTGGCTTCACAGCCTATTACCCTGGCCCCGGCCTAGGTGGCCACTGTATTCCCATCGATCCCTTCTACCTGACCTGGAAAGCCCGCGAATACGGCCTTCACACGCGTTTCATCGAGCTGTCCGGTGAAGTCAACCAAGCTATGCCCGAATACGTGCTGAGCAAGCTGATGGATGGTCTGAATAATAGCGGTAAGGCAGTGAAGGGCAGCAAAGTGCTTGTTCTTGGTATTGCTTACAAGAAGAACGTTGACGATATGCGCGAATCGCCCTCTGTGGAGATTATGGAGTTGATCGAGGCTAAGGGCGGCATTGTGGCCTACACCGACCCTCATGTTCCGGTTTTCCCTCAGATGCGCGAGCACCACTTCGAGCTTAGCAGCGAAGCTTTGACGGCCGATAACCTCGCTAGATTTGATGCTGTAGTCTTGGCCACCGATCACGATAAGTTCGATTACGAACTGATCAAACAACACGCCAAGCTGATTGTCGATAGCCGTGGCAAATACCGCGCTCCGGCTGCGCACATCATCAAAGCCTGATCACTGGCCCCCTATAACATTGCCTGGCAGGTCCGATTTATAGCCTGCCGGGTACTGATGCAATGCAAGGAACACCCATGAAAAATTTTGCCCTGATCGGAGCAGCCGGATACATTGCTCCCCGACATATGCGCGCTATTAAGGACACCGGCAACGTGCTGGTTTCCGCCTACGACATCAACGACTCGGTCGGAATCATCGACAGCATCTCGCCGCAAAGCGAGTTCTTCACCGAGTTCGAACGTTTCCAAGAACACTCTTATCGCTTGAGACGTGACCCAGCTAGTGCACTCGACTATGTCGCCGTTTGCTCGCCCAACTACCTGCATCATTCGCATATCGTCGCCGGTCTGCGCATGGGGTGCGATGTCATTTGCGAGAAACCGCTAGTACCCACACCGGAAAATCTCGATGAACTTGCCTTGGTCGAGCGGGAAACCGGCAAGCGCCTCTACAACATACTGCAACTGCGTCACCACCAGGCCATTCTCAGTCTTAAGGACAAGGTCGCCTGCGAAAACAGCCAACACAAATACGATGTCGAGCTGACCTACATAACCTCGCGTGGCAAGTGGTACATGGAGAGCTGGAAAGGCGACCCGCGCAAATCCTTTGGCGTGGCCACCAATATCGGTGTGCATTTCTACGACATGCTTCATTTCATCTTCGGCAAGCTGCAGCGCAACGTCGTGCATTTCGTTTCAGACTATAAAGCTGCTGGCTACCTCGAATATGAGAACGCCCGCGTGCGCTGGTTTCTCTCCATCGACGCCAACGACCTACCTGATTCCGTGAAGGGCAAGAAGCCAACCTACCGCTCCATCACCGTCAACGGCGAGGAGGTGGAGTTTTCGGAAGGCTTCACCGATCTACACACCACCAGCTACCAGGAAATCCTCGCGGGTCGTGGTTACGGAATCGAAGATGCGCGGCATTGCGTGGAAACGGTCAACACCATCCGCTGCGCTGCAATCGTCAGTGCGCAGAATAATGAAGGCCACCCGTTTTTGACGTCACAAGTCAAGTAACAGTTATCGGCATACCAAGTGCCTTGTCGCGAGATGGTCTGAAATAATCGGCCGATTTCGGATCATTCTTAGTTATTAAAGAATTGCTAAATTTAATTGGTTTTAAGTTGTCATTTTGTGCGTAGCTCGCCATTGCTATATTTATAGGTTTGGTCCTTTTAGGAAGATTTATTAATAATTAATTTCTGGATATTAACGTATGTCTTATACTCAGCACTCCAGTGCCATCGTCGATGATGGTGCCCAAATCGGCAAAGGCTCGCGCGTTTGGCATTTCGTTCACGTTTGTGGCGGCGCCCGCATTGGTAAGGGCGTATCTCTGGGCCAGAATGTTTTCGTCGGCAACAAGGTCGTGATCGGCGACAACTGCAAAGTGCAGAACAACGTCTCTGTGTACGACAACGTCACCCTCGAGGAGGGCGTATTTTGCGGGCCGAGTATGGTATTCACCAATGTGTACAATCCGCGCTCCTTGATTGAGCGTAAGGATCAGTACCGCGATACGTTGGTAAAGAAGGGCGCTACTCTTGGTGCGAATTGCACTATTGTCTGCGGTGTGACCATTGGCGAGTTCGCCTTCATTGGGGCTGGTGCGGTAGTCAACAAGGATGTGCCAGCCTATGCCCTGATGGTAGGTGTACCTGCCAGCCAGATTGGTTGGATGAGCGAGTTCGGCGAGCAACTGGCTCTGCCAGTGGCAGGCGAAGGTGAGGTTGCCTGCCAACACACCAGGGCACGCTATGTTTTGAGCGGTAATTCCCTAAGCAAAGTGGATGCGTAATACATGATCGAATTCATCGACCTGAAAACCCAGCAAGTCCGTATTAAGGATAAGATCGACGCTGGTATTCAGCGCGTATTAGCCCATGGCCAGTACATCCTTGGTCCAGAAGTCTCTGAACTGGAAGAAAAGCTTGCCGCCTTTACCGGCGCCAAATACTGCATTACCTGCGCCAATGGAACCGATGCTCTGCAGATTGCCCAGATGGCGCTGGGCATTGGACCAGGCGATGAGGTCATTACCCCAGGCTTCACCTACATCGCTACTGCTGAAACAGTGGCGATGCTCGGTGCAAAGCCCGTGTATGTGGATATTGATCCGCGCACTTACAACCTCGACCCGAATCTGCTTGACGCGGCCATCACGACACGTACCAAGGCGATTATCCCTGTGTCGCTGTATGGCCAGTGCGCAGATATGGACGCCATCAACGCTATTGCAATTAAACACGGCATTCCAGTAATTGAGGATGCTGCGCAGAGTTTCGGTGCTACCTATAAGGGCAAACGTTCTTGCAACTTGAGCACCATTGCCTGCACCAGTTTCTTCCCCAGCAAGCCGCTAGGTTGCTATGGCGATGGGGGCGCGATTTTCACCAATGACGACCAACTGGCAAAAGTTCTGCGTCAGATCGCGCGGCACGGTCAGGATCGCCGTTATCACCATATCCGGGTTGGTGTGAATAGCCGATTGGATACTATTCAGGCGGCGATTTTGTTGCCAAAGCTTGAAATCTTTGAGGAGGAGGTTCAGCTCAGGCAGCAGGTCGCAAACGGTTACGCGAGTCTTCTGAACGAAGCCGGCATCGCTGCGCCCTTTATCGAAGCGCATAACCAAAGTGCATGGGCACAGTTCACCGTCCAGTTGGAAAATCGTGAATTTGTGCAGGAACGTCTGAGTCTTATTGGTGTTCCGACTGCTGTTCATTACCCGATCCCTCTTAATCGTCAGCCCGCGGTCAGTGATGCTTATGCGATTCTGCCGGTGGGCGATGTCGTTGCTACCCGAGTGATGAGCTTGCCAATGCATCCTTATCTTTCTGGCGATCAGTTAAATAAAGTTGTAGCGCCACTGGTTGAAATTATGAATGGGGCATACGTTGCTAGTAATTAGTTCATCTGTAGCCTGGGTACCTCTTCGTCTGTATTGGCTCACTACACAAGCTTCATTAGCTCTGTTGAGTGGCTTTTTGCATCAGGCCTCAGCTAGTGAGTAGCTACTGGAAAAGCGTAGCTTCGGTGCTGACGGGTTCTGCCCTAGCCCAGGTTATTCCGATTATCGGATCGCTGGTAATTGCCCGTCTATACGCGCCAGCCGATTTTGGCGTGTTCTCGGCCTGGTTTGGTATAGTGCTGTTGCTCAGCGTGGTATTGACCGGTCGTTTCGAAATGGCTCTAGCGGTCGAGGTGGATGGTGAGCCACGTCGGCTTGCAGTTCTTTCTACACTAGCCACCGCATGTTTTGTGGCCGGGGCTGCGGCCATCTTGCTTGCTATAGGCGGATTGGTCGCGCCAGGCGGGATGAATGCTTTTCCAGCCGTGTTAATTTTCGCGTCGGTTCCGACTGGACTGGCAATCGCTGCCGCACAAACCTGGCAGTCCTGGGCCGCTGCAGAAGGTAGCTATCGTCAACTGTCTATGATGCGCATTGCACAGGCAGGCGCTGTCACGTTCATTCAGGTCATCGCAGGGGCATTTCACGCGTCCGCCGACACACTTGCCATTTCACACCTTATGGGTGTGATTGTCGGACTCGCTGTTTCAGCGTACCTGATGCCAGTGGGCACCTTTCCCGCCGGCCAGGCCATTGTGTCGATTCGAAGTTTCTGGAGTCGTCAACGTCGATTCCCGTTGTTGTCATTACCTGCAGATGCCATCAATACGGCGGCAGCCCAGTTGCCACTCCTTATCGTAGCCAGCCGATTCGGCGCAGAGACCGCCGGACTCTTGGCTATGACCATGCGTATATTGGGGGCACCCATTGGCCTGCTCGGTAAGTCGGTGCTCGACGTTTTCAAACGCCATGCTGCCACCAGTTTTCGCGAGCGCGGCGAGTGCCGCAGTGACTACCTCCGCACCTTCAAAGTACTGGCATTAGGCTCGCTTGCCTTTTGCGCAGTGATGGCCTTCGCCAACGAGCCGCTCTTTGCGCTGGCTTTTGGCGAAGAGTGGCGCGGCGCCGGCACGATCGCGGTTTGGTTGCTGCCTCTGTTTGCTCTGAGCTTTATTGCAAGCCCACTGAGCTATATGGTTTACATCGCGGGAAAACAACATGTGGATTTGTTTTGGCAGATTGCCTTGCTAGGCATGACCATTTCCAGCTTGAGCATCCCGACTAATCATCAACATGCGCTGCAGGCCTATAGTGCTGGCTACAGCATGCTCTACGTCATCTATCTAGTAATGTCGTATCGTTTTAGCCTGGGAGTGAGAAGTTGATTGCAATCATCGACTACGACATCGGAAATATCAGTGCGGTGGCCAACATGCTGCTGCGGCTCGGAATCCGATGCACGATTACCGCTAAACCGGAAGAGGTCGAGCAAGCCGAGCGTATCATCCTGCCGGGTAATGGTTCATTCGATGCATGCATGCAAAATCTCCGTGCAAGCGGACTGATTCCTGTGTTGGAACGCAAGGTACTCGAACAAGCTACGCCATTGCTGGGTATCTGCGTGGGTGCGCAGATGCTTGGCACCGAGAGTGCCGAAGGAATAGAGCGAGGGCTCGGCTGGCTTGACATGCGGGTGCGCCGCTTTCCGGAGATGCCCGGCCTGCGCGTACCTCATATGGGCTGGAATCAGGTGCGCCCTAGGTCGGACAGTCATCGTCTTACTCGCGACATGGCGGCCGAGGCGCGCTTCTACTTCGTGCACAGCTACTACATGGAGCCGTTTGATCCTGATGACGTTCTTCTGCTCGCGCACTACGGCATCGACTTCGCAGCGGGTGTATCGCGCGGAAACATCTCAGGTGTTCAATTCCATCCCGAGAAGAGTCATCGATTCGGTAAGCAACTCCTCGCTTCGTTTGTGAAAGGTGACTGAATGTACCGTGCACGTATCATTCCTTGCTTGCTCGTTCGTGGTAACGGGCTGGTCAAGACCCGTAAATTCAAGGAGGCGGTATACGTCGGCGACCCTATCAATGCGATACGGATTTTCAGTGACAAGGAGGTCGATGAGATCGTCGTCCTCGATATCGATGCATCACGAGAAGGAAGGGAGCCCAACTACGGGCTGATCGAGGAAATGGCTGGCGAGGCCTTTATGCCGCTGGCCTACGGTGGCGGTATCCGCAATCTCGAACAAGTTCGCCGTCTGATCCGCTCAGGAATCGAGAAAGTCGTTATCAATACAGTCGCAACCGAATCAATGGGTGTGATTCGCGAAGCTGCTGACATGTTTGGTAGCCAGGCAGTCGTTGGTGCAGTTGACGTCAAGAAGACTCTGTTCGGCGGATATCGTGTGGTTACAAAGTCGGCAACTGTCGACGCCAAAATTGGTCTCGATGAGCATATAAAGCAGTTGGTATCAGCAGGTATAGGCGAGATATTCATTAACAATGTGGATCGTGATGGCATGATGACAGGATACGATTTGCAGCTCCTGCGCAGTATTACGCAGACGGTAAATGTCCCGGTCGTGGCCTGCGGCGGTGCCGGCACCTTAGAGCACCTCTCGCAGGCGGTTACTGAGGGGGGGGCTTCAGCAGTCGCTGCGGGGAGTATGTTTGTGTTTCACGGAAAACACCGAGCGGTGCTCATCAATTATCCTAAGAATATTTGTCTATAAGTTCGGAAATAGCTAATGTCATCAATATTATCTCGGATAGGAATTTTAGTTTATGTCTATCTTTTGGCTTTAGGTATTATCTTGTCGTACAGTCTTCAGTTGGCTGAGATGAATGAATATATTGGTTATATAAAATTCCCAATAGATATCTACTATTTTTTAACTATACTAGTTACCGTTTCTGTGATTGGTGCATTTCTTCCGGTAGCAATTAGCAAGCCGTCAGATTTCTTTTCTTTTTTATATGGGTTATTTGTGCTCTTGCCATATGCGGTTCTATTTCCTATAAGGAGTATGATCTCTACTCAAGAGTTGGTTCTATATTTTTTTACGCTCGCGGCACCGCTTATCTGTATTCGGTTAGTGAGCCTGGCTGTGCCGCCTCTTAGAATTCCTAGATTGATTACCTTTGAGTCTGGAGTTTTTTTATTGACTCTGGTTTCTGTGGTTGGCGTAATTTTTGGTTTATTTAACCAACCGGTTTCGGCAGGCTTCGGTATTGATACCGCCTATGAGCGACGAATGGAAGGTAGAGATATTTATACTACTGGTTCGCTGTTGGCGTATTTAAGCAGTGCCATTGTCAATGGGTTCGCGCCTTTCTTAGCTTTTGTTGCAAGTTGGCTGCGCCGGATTTGGTTGTGGCTATTTTCGCTATTTTGTGGAGTTTCATTTTTTTACCTCCTTGGTCTAAAGGCACCTTTATTAATAATTGCTGTAGCTTCTGTAATCGGTTATTCGGTGCGTATAGGGAAAATGCATACAATGGTGAGGGCGATCAGTTTTCTATTGTTGGGGATATTCGCTTTGTTTTTAGTTGAGTATATTGCATTCAATTACTCTTTTGTCGCCGATTATTTTATTCGTCGCGCCCTGACCGTACCACCCTGGTTGATTTCAGCATATTTTGAGTTTATGGGGTCGACCGCTATGCATACCTGGATGGCACTGGAGGGTATAAACTCAACGGAACCAGTTACGTTTATTGTTGGTGAGTGGTTTCTTGGTATGGCGGGATTGAATGCTAATACTAACGCGTTTATCTATCAGCTCGCAGCTGGAGGCATTCCCATGTATGTCGCCACGATCCTGCTTGTTACGTTTGTCTTTGCTTTGCTCGATGCTAATTATAAGTGCACGAAAAATCCGGCCCTGATTTACATCGGATTCTCTTACGCAATTCTGCTCACCGAACAAGCAGCTACAACGGCTTTGGTTTCATCTGGAATCGGTATGCTTGTCCTTTTCGCTTTGTTCTCGGATATCGGTAAAACATCTTATAAATATACTCCCGCCCAAATCTGATTCGTCAGAGTAGGATAATTTTTTAGCTAATTTCCATATAACAATTTGGTTAACTCAGTATGCAAAATTCTGTTTCAACGGCTCAAGTCTGCAGCCGATGCGTGATGGACACCTCTGATCCGGAAATCACTTTTGATGAGCATGGCATTTGCAATCATTGTCATCAGTTTGATGAGCGGTCGTGTCGAGAATGGTTTCCGAACGAAGAAGGTCGTCGTCGCTGGGAGGCTCTGGTGCAGCGGATCAAAGTCAGTGGTAAGGGACAGGAGTATGACTGCATTCTGGGGTTGAGCGGTGGTGTGGATAGTTCTTATCTGGCAATCAAAATGCAAGAGTGGGGATTGCGTCCACTGGTTATGCATGTCGATGCCGGTTGGAACAGTGAATTAGCCGTTGCCAATATTGAGTCTATTGTCAAACATTGCGGTTATGATCTTCATACACATGTTGTAGATTGGGAAGAGATGAGAGATCTGCAGCTAGCCTATTTGCGCGCTGCAATAGCCAACCAAGATGTGCCGCAAGATCATGTGTTTTTTTCTAGCCTTTACCATTTCGCTACAAAGAATAACATTCGTTACATCCTTTCGGGCGGTAATTTGGCAACAGAGGGTATCTCACCTTCTGCCTGGCATGGTAGTGCGATGGATGCCATAAATTTGAATGCTATACATAATAAGTATGGCAAATCTAAGCTTAAGAATTATAAAACCATTAGCTTTTCTGAACACTATATTTGGTATCCGTTTGTAAAGAAAATGCGTACGGTACGCCCTTTGAATTACATGGTTTACGACAAGGCGGAAGCCTTGAAGGAATTACAGCAGACTGTTGGCTACAAACCGTACCCTCGCAAACATGGGGAGTCTGTTTTTACAAAGTTTTTCCAGAATTACTATTTGCCGGAAAAATTTGGTATGGATAAGCGCCGTCCTCATCTTTCTAGTTTGATTGTGTCTGGTCAGATGACGCGGGATGAAGCGATTGTGAAACTGGCTGAGCCTCTCTATGATTTGCAGGAGCTTGAGGTTGATATCGCTTATTTATGCAAAAAATTGCGCATATCGCGTGCTGAGTTTGATGAATTAATGCAGGAGCCGAATAGGCATTACACTGATTTCGAAAACTGGGATAGTCGTTATAAGTTACTCAAGAAGGCTCAGTTTTTAGTTGAGCGTATGCTGGGAAGGCGAGTGAATGTCTACTCCTAGCGTTTCGGGGGGCTATTATAATGATCGCGTGTAAATCAGGGATTTTGTATGTGCGTGCTGGTTTAGCGCCACTTGCGAAACAGATTCGAGCAGATAAAGGCGTAATTAATTTTTTACGAAATAGATTGGAGTTTGATGAGCTTATTGTCCCATATTTTCATGGTGCACGGCCTTTGTGGAGAACTCCTGCGCGCGTAGGCGAGCCATACAAAACCAATTCAGGATCATTAGGTAGGCTTGTTTCAGATATGCCTGAAGCGGTTGCTAGTCGACATCCTACTCATGCGTTTGCAGGGTATGGCGAGCGTGTTGCTCAGGTGCTAAAGCGACATAATGCTGATTCGCCTTGTTTTCTGCCGATTAAGGAGTTAGCGGAGCAGTTTGATTTTTCGATGTTACTTTTGGGCTGTGTTGATGAAAGTCCGGGCTTCTCAACAATTCATGTCGCACAGAACATATTGGGGTTGAGTCAACGACACTTAATTCGTTATCTCCTTCGGTGGGATGTAGTGGATGATGAACGAGTTTTTTCGAAAGTAGCGCCGGAGGCACCAGGGTGTAGCGAGTCATTCGGTAAGTTTTATAAACTTTATCAGCAAGATGATAATCTGGTGAAGGGTGAGTGGAACGGTGTGTCGTGGATATTTGTCCCTTCAGCTTTAAGAGCTTTACAGGTGGAGTTATCTGTTCTTCGTGAAAAGCCACGATTCGTTAAGTGTGAAAAGAGCTTCTGCCCAACTTGTAGCTTGAGGCTGTATTGATGAAGGTAAAACTATTTTCATCTAAGGTTAATTTGCAGCCAGGTGAGCCTTTGGGTGGGGGGGATGCAAGCCGAATGTCGTTGAGTTCAAGCGAAATGCTCGAATGCAATGGGTTCGAGGTTTGGACTCCAGATGGTTTTAATTATCGTATCTCTTCAGTCGATGCTTTGTATGCGGGACGTTTGGTCGAGTACTTTAATAAGGGTGATATAAATCATATTTTAGCGGCCACGCATACCCATTATGCTCCAATGCTCGATGATCGAAAGCCGCATATTGGTGAATTTAGTCAGGTTGGTTTTGATGCATATGTTGACGCTCTAGAACAGATGCATCTCGATGAAGTCGAGTCAACGGTATGTCGTCTTTATCGGTCCGAATTGGACGTTCCGGTATATCGTAGATTTGATTATCCAGATAATTTATTAAATCGGTTTTTATCGAGTCGTTTCGGGTTTTATCCGAATGATGCAAAAGTCATTGATAAATCAATTTATTTTTTTGAATTTTGTGATGACAAATGTGCCCATTTTGTCTTGGTTTATCATGCCTGTCATCCAACCAGTCGCGGTGTTAAGTGTGAGTTGTCTTCTGACTACATTGGCGCAGTTCGTCAGGCGGTTAGAGAGCGTTTTGATGTTGAAGTTGTAGTTTTTTTGCAGGGGTGTGCAGGTGATATTCGTCCGAATCTTGCTAAGAAGCGGGTTTCATGGCTTCCGCGTTTTCGTCTCAATTGGAAATTCAATTGGCATCCGGATGCTGCCGACATCCTTCGCTTAAATGAAAAATATATTGAAGCCGTCAAGGCGGCAGTTAAGTATCGAGTGGTCTCGTTGGTGGCCGATGAGTTTAATGTCCAGGCCCGGCAGCTAATTCCACTAGGTGGAGAGGCTGTAGATGCTTTTTCTGTCGAGTTTTTTCCTGGGGTGAAGTTTCATTTTTTTCCGTTCGAGATTTCACATCTCTATCATCTTGAAATCACTGCTTTTGAATCTTCTGATTTTCTTGTCTCATGTGCAAATGACACGATCGGATATCTATCGCATCCGGCCCAGCATAAAGCAGCAGGATACGAAGTTTGTGGCTCATTATATTACATGGGGCTGCAGGAAAAACTCGAAGTTAAGGAGTTGCTTTGATTAAGGTTGTTCATGTTAGTTCAGGTCACCACCGTAACGAGTTACGCGTGCACTTGAAACAATGCAATAGTCTTGCAGCTGCGGGATACCGTGTCTATTTTGTAGTGGCTGATGGTGAGGGTGACGCCAAGATTGGTAATGTCGAGGTTCTAGATGTCGGTATTCCCCATGGACGTTTTCAGCGTATGTTGGTGTTCCCAAAGCTTTTGCTGCGTAGAGCGCGGCAGATAAATGCGAGCATCTACCACTTTCATGATCCAGAGTTGTTGACGATAGCAATTGCGCTCAAGGGGCGTGGCGCCAAGGTCATCTATGATAGTCATGAAGATGTCCCTAGATCTATTATGAGTCGTGATTGGATCCCTTTTTTGATACGTCGAATAGTTTCTATGTGCTTCGAGTTTTTTGAGAACTTTGTCGCGCGTCGAATGGCTTGCGTGGTTGGGGCAACGCCATTTATAGCTGAGAGGTTTTCGAGTATAGGATGTCGGTCAATCGCTATTAATAATTTCCCCCTACAATCTGAAATTATTAGTGTGTCGGCTACTAGAAATCCTAACCCAGTAGTCTGCTTTTTAGGCGGGATCACGCTTGTCCGTGGGGTGCGTGAGATTATTGTTGCTTTAGCATCTCTACAGACAAAGATGGTTTTGGCTGGTCCTTTTGATAGCGACGATACAAGAAAGGAACTAGAGCGACTTCCGGGATGGCGCAATGTTGATTACTTGGGAAATATTGACCGTAAGTCAGCTGTTGAGGCTATGAGGGGGGCAATG
This sequence comes from Pseudomonas sp. 9AZ, assembly GCF_902506525.1. Lineage (NCBI taxonomy): Bacteria > Pseudomonadati > Pseudomonadota > Gammaproteobacteria > Pseudomonadales > Pseudomonadaceae > Pseudomonas > Pseudomonas sp. 9AZ. Next base: position 323,980 of record NZ_LR733840.1, on the reverse strand, counting down.
GTAGGCATGATCTGCTATTTACCAGAGCCTAACCATGTTAATGCTTTTCCCAATAAGCTATTTGAGTATATGGCGGCTGGATTACCAGTGATTGCTTCCGACTTTCCTCTTTGGCGAGATATTGTTGATGGTGCTCAATGTGGGATTTGTGTCAATCCCGCTAATCCTGATGACATTCGCCAAGCAATTGCGCAAATGATAAGTGATCCCGACGGCTGTGAGCGGATGGGTGAAAATGGTCGTAGAGCAGTTCTAGAAAAGTACAATTGGCTTAATGAAGAAAGGAAGCTGATTCAGCTTTATCAGGAGGTTTTAGCCTCGAATGTTGTTCCGACCAGCGAAGCATCAGAGGGTAAGTAGTCATGAAAAAAGTCCTGACCGTCTTGGGTGCGCGCCCTCAATTTATTAAGGCCAGCGTAGTCAGTCACGCCATCGCTTCCACCTCTGGACTGGCCGAAGTGATGCTTCATACAGGTCAGCACTATGATGCCAATATGTCTGAAGTTTTCTTCGACGAGTTAGGTATGAACAAGCCGGACTATTTCCTAGATATCCATGGCGGTAATCATGGCGCCATGACCGGGCGCATGCTTGAAGCGGTGGAGCAGGTATTACTGCAGGAGCAGCCTGATGTTGTTCTAGTCTATGGTGATACCAACTCCACTTTGGCTGGTGCCTTAGCCGCAGCTAAGCTGGATATCCCAGTTGCGCATGTCGAGGCTGGACTTCGCAGTTTCAATATGAAAATGCCCGAAGAGATAAATCGTATCCTGACCGATCGCATCTCCCGCTGGCTATTTACCCCTACTCATACCGCTAGCGCTAATCTGTTGCGTGAAGGTCATGCGCAGAGCAGTATCACCGAAGTTGGCGATGTGATGTATGACGTTGCCTTACACCATGGCAGTCGTGTACGAGCGGATACCGGCTTGATGGCCGCGCTAGGTCTTACAGAAAAGGGTTATGTGCTTGCGACCATCCATCGTCAGGAAAACACTGATCACCCTCAGCGTCTTGCCGTCATTGTAGAAGCCCTTCGTGTTACCGCCCGTACTCTGCCTGTAGTTTGGCCGCTACACCCGCGTACACGTGCCAAGCTACAAAAAGCCGGTTTGCTGGAGGCGTTGGCCAGTCAAGTTACGTTGATTGATCCGCTTGGTTATCTGGACATGGTGCAATTGGAAAAATTTGCCGCGTTGATTGCTACTGACAGCGGCGGAGTACAAAAAGAAGCCTTTTTCTATCGGGTGCCCTGTATCACCGTGCGTAACGAAACCGAATGGGTGGAGCTTGTACAGGCTGGGTGGAATCGGCTGGCACCGCCGGAGGATGCGAGAGCAGTTCAGGCGGCTATGGATGCTGCTCTGGGTAGTCGAGGGCAAGATGTGCAGCCTTATGGGGCAGGTGACGCGGCGCGACGGGTGGCGGCTTCAATTCTCTTAAATTCTTAACTTCTAATTTAATAATCTTAAGCAAGTTTTCACTGTTCAGACGGTGATGCTGCTACTTTAAAGAGTCATTTTATGTGCGGAATTTTTGGCTTTATTGCCAGAGAGAAGGTTAACCAACAAAGTCTAATGACTCTGGCTTTGCACGCTAGGCAACGCGGGCGTGATTCCAGTGGTCTGATCTATACGGATAGTTCTAGTTATCAAGTCAAACGGGCCGATTACGACATTAAGAAGTTGATTTCTAATGTCAAGCCTTTCGAATCTTCTTTCGTCTTTGGTCATAGCCGTTTGATTACTAACGGTCTTTCTGACAATCAGCCGGTTGTTCGTGGTGATATTTGTGTTATCCACAACGGCATCATCGTCAATGATGCCGATGTGTGGAATCACATCAAGCCCGTCCGCGCTCTCGAAATCGATAGTGAGGTGATTGCTGCCATTGCCGAACAACATCTGGATGAGTCGGGAGACGATCTCGACGGGCTGGCGCATAAGGTGCTGACTTTGTGTGTGGGGGTTGTTGCCTGTGCGATAGTTATTCCTCGTTTGGGCAAAGCGTTGCTTTTCTCAAACAATGGCAGTCTTTATGTTGGTAACGCTCAGGAGGGTATCTGTTTTTCTTCGGAAATGTTCCCGCTTAGTCAGATTGGCTGCTCTGATATCAAGCAGGTTAAGCAAGACGCTTTTGTCTTGGATTTACCGACTTCTACAGTGATCAATGTTTCTGACGATAATCAACGTATTCATAACTTGATTCCGCCTTTTCAATATATTTCGTCCGAAGAAAAGCAACTGCTATATCCTCAGCCGAATCTGCGCCGTTGTACTCGCTGTATTCTTCCTGAGACGATGCCGTACATTATCTTTGATGCGGACGGCGTGTGCAATTATTGTCACTCCTATACACCACGCAATGTCCCTAAGCCAAAAGAAGAGCTCTTCAATCTCGTAGAGGGCTATCGCCGTGCCGGCGTTACCGACTGCATCGTGCCGTTCTCCGGTGGTCGTGATAGCTGTTACGGACTGCATCTGATAGTTAAAGAATTGAAAATGAACGCCGTCACCTATACTTATGACTGGGGCATGGTGACTGATCTTGGGCGGCGCAATATCAGCCGGATGAGCGCCGAGCTAGGTGTGGAGAATATTATAGTTGCCGACGATATCGCCAAGAAGCGTAGGAATATTGCCGTCAACCTTAAAGCTTGGTTGAAGGCTCCGCATCTAGGGATGATCAGTATCCTGACCTCCGGTGATAAGCACTTCTTCCGTCATATCGAAACGGTGAAAAAGCAGACTGGTGTCAGCCTGAACCTCTGGGGCGTTAACCCGCTTGAGGTTACTCACTTCAAAGCTGGCTTCCTCGGTGTTCCACCGGATTTCGAGGAAAAACGCGTATATATGCATGGCTGGCAAAAACAAATGGAATACCAGAGCTTACGTTTTAAAGCGATGCTCAAAAGTCCGGGCTATTTTAACAGCTCGCTTTGGGACACACTGTCAGGCGAGTACTACCGTAGTTTTACTGAGAAGAAGGATTACTACCATATCTTTGATTACTGGCGTTGGGATGAGAAAACCATCGATGACACGCTAATCAATGATTATGGCTGGGAGCTTGCAGTCGATACCAGTACTACTTGGCGTATCGGTGATGGTACTGCGGGCCTGTACAACTATATTTACTACCTCGTTGCTGGTTTTTCCGAGCATGACACCTTCCGCAGCAATCAGGTACGTGAGGGTGAGATTACTCGCGAGCGTGCACTCGAGCTAGTAAGTGAAGAAAACCGCCCGCGTTACCAAAACATTCGCTGGTACCTTGATGCCTTGGGGATGGATTTCACTGAGGTGATCAAAATCATCAATGCAATTCCACGTTTGTACAAAGACTGACGGACCAACTGACGCGATGAACAAAACAATCTGGTACGTCACGAAGTATTTTTCCCCTAAGACTGCCAATAGCCCCGGAGGACGGGGCTGGTTTTTGGTAGATGAGATGCGGCGCGCCGGTTGTCAGGTTGTCGTGATTAGCTCGGATTCCAACAATCTGGTGGATCTACCGGTATTGCAGGCGCGCGTAACGCTGCAGAACGCCGATGGTGTAAAAATCGTCTGGCTGAAAACGATGAAATACTCGGTTGCCAAGTCCTTGCGCAGGATTCTGAGCTGGTTTCATTTCGAGTGGAATCTGTTCTGGCTCGACAAGAGCCAGTTACCGCGGCCTGATGTGGTTATCATTTCCAGCCTTTCGCTGCTGACCATCATTAATGGTCTGTTGCTGCGCTTCAAATATAAGTCTCGGCTAGTATTCGAGGTACGCGACATTTGGCCACTCACCATTGTGGAAGAGGGTGGCTTCAGCAACCGGAACCTGTTTGTCAGGGGCTTGGCCTGGCTGGAGCGACTCGCCTACCGTAAGTCTGACTCTATCGTTGGTACTATGCCCAATCTGGCCGCGCATGTACGCAGCGAGATCGGCTGCGAGCGTCCGGTTTTCTGCGTGCCGATGGGGGTGAGTCAGGATCACTTGAACGACGTTGCCGATCTTCCCGTTGATTACGTTGAGCGCTACCTTTCCAGCAATAAGTTCAAGGTCGTGCATGCGGGCACTATCGGAATCACGAATGCGCTGGATGTGTTTTTCGCTGCGGCACAAGCGATGCGAGAGCACGACGATATCGAGTTCATCATCGTCGGCGATGGCGCCCTGAGGCAAAGCTATCAGAGTCAATATGGTCATCTAACCAACCTAGTGTTCGCTCCGAAGGTTGCGCGGAACATGGTTCAGGCAGTGCTGGAAAAGGGCGATCTCCTCTATTTTTCGGTTCATAATTCCAAGGTATGGGACTACGGTCAGTCTTTAAACAAGGTCATCGATTATATGCTGGCCGCCAAGCCTGTTGTGGCCTCTTATAATGGTTACCCATCAATGATCAATGAGGCTGGGTGCGGTAATTTCGTCCCTGCGAACGATGTTGATGCGCTCGTGGTCGCTATTCTTGAGATGAGTCGCCGGAACCAATCGGAGCGAGAAGAAATGGGTGTGAGAGGGCGTGAATGGTTGCTGCAGAATCGTAGCTACTCGAAGTTGGCCAGCGACTATCTAGCGATTCTTTTTCCAAGGGGCTGCAAGTGAAGCGGCTTCTGGATATTTTGCTTGCCTCGTTCTGTCTGATAGTCCTTGCTCCTATCATTGCCATCGTGGCGGTGTGTATTCATCGCAAACTAGGTTCGCCAGTAATTTTCTCGCAGGTTCGGCCAGGTCTGAACGGAGTTCCGTTTAAGATGGTGAAATTTCGAACCATGCTCGATGCTTTCGATGTCGATGGCAACCCGCTGCCAGACTCTCAACGAATGACGTCGTTTGGCAGTTTTCTGCGTTCCAGCAGCCTGGATGAGTTGCCAGAGTTGTGGAACGTACTCAAAGGCGATATGAGCTTGGTCGGTCCGCGACCACTGTTGATTGAGTACTTACCGCTTTACAGTCCCGAGCAGTATCGGCGTCATGAGGCGCGTCCTGGCGTTACCGGTTGGGCTCAGATCAATGGCCGCAATGCCCTGAGTTGGGACGAGAAGTTTAAGCTGGATATTTGGTACGTGGACAATCGTTCATTTTTGCTGGATTTGAAAATCATCCTCTTGACCATCAAAAAGGTAATTGTGCGCGACGGTATCAGTGCGGATGGGGAGGCAACCATGGCCAAATTCACTGGTAGAAAGTCTTAATGAAACTGGCCATTCTCGGTGCTAGCGGGCATGGCAAGGTGGTCGCAGATACTGCTGAATGCTGTGGATGGCAGACTGTTGAATTTTTCGATGACGCTTGGCCTGGGCTTCAAACAAATGCTGTTTGGCCAGTTGTAGGCGATAGCGCCGTTCTAATGGCCCGGTTAGCGGACTTTGATGGTGTTGCGGTGGCCATCGGCAATAACCGTATACGTCACTCTAAGCTACTTGAGCTGCGGGCGGCGGGGGCTTGCCTGGTAACATTGGTTCATCCCGCCGCCAACGTCAGTCGCTACGCCGCTATTGGTCAGGGGGCGGTGGTATTCGCTGGAACTGTAGTGAATGCTGGGGCATGCGTAGGTCAGGGTGCCATTCTCAATACTGGCTGCAGCATCGATCATGACTGTGTGTTGGGCGATGCCGTCCATATCAGTCCAGGCTCCCGGCTAGCAGGTGGTGTGCAAGTGGGTGACTTGAGCTGGGTCGGTATCGGTTCCAGTGTGCGTCAACTGGTTCGCATCGGCGAGCGCGTGATGGTTGGCGCCGGTTCGGCGGTCGTGAGTGATATTCCAGATGATGTGACTGTGGCCGGCGTACCGGCTAAAAGGATGAGGTAATCAGAGGTTTTATGCTCAACACCCCGTTTTCCCCTTGGCCCTCGTTCTCTGAAGAAGAGGCTAATGCTGTTCGCGATGTAATTCTTTCTAACAAGGTCAATTATTGGACGGGGAAGGAGTGCCGTGAGTTTGAGAAAGAGTTTGCGGCATGGGCCTGTAGCGAGCATGCCATCGCCTTGGCTAATGGCACTGTTGCACTGGATCTGGCGCTGCAGGCATTGGGCATAGGTGCAGGTGATGAGGTGGTTGTTACCCCGCGTACCTTCCTGGCTTCGGTGTCGTGCATTGTCAATGCCGGGGCGATACCGGTTTTTGCAGATGTCGATAGCGAGTCGCAGAACATCACTGCCGAAACCATCCGCGCCGTGCTAACACCGCGTACTCGGGCCGTAATTTGCGTGCATCTGGCTGGCTGGCCCTGCGATATGGACCCGATCATGGCGCTGGCCGTAGAACATGATCTTAAAGTGATTGAGGATTGCGCCCAAGCGCATGGTGCGTACTACAAAGGTCGCCCGGTTGGCTCGATTGGTCATGTCGGTGCCTGGTCGTTTTGTCAGGACAAGATAATGACCACTGGCGGTGAGGGCGGCATGGTTACCACTAACGATCGCGCTCTGTGGTCACGCATGTGGTCGATCAAGGATCACGGCAAATCGTGGGAAGCAGTTTACGAGCGTCAGCATGCGCCGGGCTTTCGATGGCTGCATGAGAGCTTCGGTACCAATTGGCGGATGATGGAGGTTCAGGCAGTTATTGGCCGGATCCAGTTGCAGCGTATGCAGGATTGGCACGCTAAGCGGTTGGCCAATGCCGAGCGTATCTGGTCGTCTGCGCAGGCGCTTGCTGGTTTGCGAGTACCAGCCGTGCCCTCAGAAGTCACGCATGCTGCTTACAAGTGTTATGTGTTTGTTGAGCCGGCTGCTTTGAAACCGGGTTGGGATCGTGATCGTATCCTCAATGAAATGACCGCTAGAGGCGTGCCCTGTTTTTCGGGCTCTTGCTCAGAGGTGTATCTGGAGAAAGCGTTCGATGGTACAGGCTGGCGCCCGGTAGATCGCTTGCCCGTTGTAAAAGAGCTGGGGAAAACCAGCTTGATGTTACTGGTTCATCCGACGCTTACAGACGCAGAAATTAATAAGACTTGTGATGTTCTGGTCGAAGTCATGCGGGAAGCCTGCTAGGCCGGGTTTTATTTTCCAAAGGATTGAGGAGTCGTTGTGCTAAGACTTGCTGAAACGTTGCGCAGTCGTTTGGTTAGTTTGCCACGGCGTCAAAAGCGACTGATTCAGGTGGCCATGGACGTGGTGCTTGTTTGGAGTGCGCTGTGGTTGGCGTTTGTTGTGCGCCTGGGCGATAGCCAGTCTATCGAGCCCCTTGGCGGACATGCCTGGTTGTTCGCTCTGGCGCCGATTATCGCCATTCCGATGTTTATTCGTTTTGGCATGTACCGTGCTGTTATGCGCTATTTCGGCAACGATGCGCTGCTGGCTATTGGTAAGGCTGTCACACTGTCGGCGTTATTACTGGCGTTGGCTGTTTATTGGCATCAGGCGGCGCCTAAGCTCATCCCGCGATCAATGGTGTTCAACTACTGGTGGTTGAGTTTGGTATTGGTCGGTGGGTTGCGTTTGATGATGCGCCAGTATTTTATGGGGGACTGGTTCTCTGCCGACCTGCCAACTAGGTTACAAGGTCGTGAAAGCGGTTTGCCCAAAGTCGCCATCTATGGTGCAGGTGCGGCTGGTAACCAGTTGGTTGCTGCGCTTAGGTTGGGACGCGTTATGCGCCCGGTAGCCTTTATTGATGACGATCCGGGCATTGCCAATCGCACGATTGCAGGTTTGCGGGTATACACCTCTAAGCATATTCAGCAAATGATTGATGAAACAGGTGCCGATGAAATTCTCTTGGCCATGCCTTCGGCGTCGCGTGGGCGACGGCGGCAAATTCTTGAGGAATTGGAAAACTTTCCGCTGCATGTACGCAGTATTCCCGGATTTATGGATCTGGCCAGTGGCCGGGTTAAGGTCGAGGATGTTCAGGAGGTGGATATCGCCGACTTGTTAGGGCGTGATTCCGTTCCGCCACAGCAGGTGCTATTCGAGCGCTGTATTCGCAACCAGGTGGTGATGGTCACCGGCTCTGGTGGCTCAATTGGAGCAGAGTTATGCCGACAAATTCTGCTCAATCAGCCTGCAATGCTGTTGTTATTCGAACACAGCGAGTTCAATCTTTACAGTATTCACAGCGAGCTTGAGGCGCGTATCAAGCGTGAGTCGTTACCGCTTCGCCTAGTGCCGATTCTCGGCTCTATCCGCAATGCCGATAGGCTGCTGGATGTTATGAATGCCTGGAAAGTGGATACGGTTTATCACGCTGCAGCCTATAAGCATGTGCCGATGGTGGAGCACAATATTGCCGAAGGGGTGCTGAATAACGTAGTGGGCACGCTGAATACTGCGCAAGCGGCGATCAGGGCCGGCGTGAGTAATTTTGTACTGATCTCCACCGATAAGGCCGTGCGTCCGACCAATGTAATGGGTAGTACCAAGCGTCTGGCAGAGATGGTGCTCCAGGCTCTTAGTCGCGAGTCGGCGCCAGTCTTATTCGAGGATGACAAGGCGCTGCGCCAACTGAACAAAACGCGTTTTACCATGGTGCGCTTTGGCAATGTGCTGGGCTCATCCGGCTCAGTTATTCCGCTGTTCCATGAGCAGATTCGCAAAGGCGGGCCGGTTACAGTCACTCATCCTAATATCACCCGCTACTTTATGACCATCCCGGAGGCGGCGCAGTTGGTGATCCAAGCCGGAGCGATGGGCAAGGGCGGGGATGTTTTCGTGTTGGATATGGGCGAGCCGGTCAAAATTGCCGAGCTGGCGGAGAAAATGATCCATCTCAGTGGCCTGAGCGTACGCTCTGCCAAGAATCCTCAGGGTGATATCTCTATTGATTTTACTGGTCTGCGTCCGGGCGAGAAGCTTTATGAGGAGCTGTTGATTGGCGATAACGTTAGCCCGACTGAACATCCTATGATCATGCGGGCTAATGAAGAGCACCTTTCGTGGGAAGCCTTCAAGGCGGTGTTAAGCGAACTGTTAGCTGCGGTGGCTCGTGATGACTATGATCGTGTGCGCCAGTTGTTGCGTAAGACGGTTAGCGGTTACAAGCCAGAAGGCGAGATTGTTGACTGGATACATATGAAGCGTCGGCTTGAGCCTTAGGGTTATGCAGTAAGGCCTAGTTGAGCAGGGTATAGCTGCAGGTTTTGCTGCCCGCTTCAGTGATGCATAAAGTTATTTGACAAGTGCATGGCAACAGCTAGTTTTTAGAGCGTGGAGAGGGAAGTCCCACGCTTTGAAAAAAACTAACGAAAGGATTCTCGTATGCTAAAAGTCAAACTGTGGTCTCTGTTTTTCGTTCTTCTTGCTTCTATACCCTTGGCGGTTTCCGCTGTTGAAACTAACACCCAGTCGGCATCCGTAGTTGAAACAGCCGAAGTGGCTCCAGTAGGTAAAGTCAATCTCAATACTGCTGATGCGGCCACTTTGCAACGTGAGTTGCTGGGGATTGGTGAGGTCAAAGCGCAGGCGATTGTTGCTTATCGTGATGAGCACGGCGATTTTGCTTCGGTGGATGAGTTGTTGGAGGTCAAGGGTATCGGCGAAGCAACGTTGGAAAAGAATCGCGACAAGTTGAGTATTAACTGACGCGTTTAGTAGTTTGAATTAAGGCCGGTTATTAACCGGCCTTTTTGCTTTCTGGCAATCAGGTTTTTAATAGTCGTTGCCTGTTATTTGACAACAATAAGGTTGAGGATTAATCGCGAGGCGCTTTATGGTTTGGTTGGCAGTGGCGGCAGATGCGGTGGTGGTCTTTCACCTGCTGTTTATTCTATTTGCGGTGTTGGGCGGTTTGCTGGTGTGGCGTTGGCACGGGCTGGTTTGGTTGCATGTGCCAGCAGCCTTATGGGGTGTGTTGGTGGAGTTGATGCATTGGCCCTGTCCGCTGACGCCGCTGGAACACAGCCTGCGTCTGGCTGCAGGGCAGGTGGGCTACAGCGGCGGTTTTGTGGAGCACTATTTGCTGCCGATCATCTACCCGGCTGGGCTGACACCGCAGATTCAGATTGGCTTGGGGGTGTTTGTTCTGCTGCTCAATGCGCTGATTTATGGCGTGTTGCTGTGGCAGCGTTGGCAGCGGCCGTGAGTTGAGCTTAGGCCGCCTTATTCAGATGGATGATGGTATGCGGGCAAGATAATTTACCCGGCTACACTGGCTCCATCAATCACAGCAGCACAAGGCAGCTTTCCTATGCAAAATCGCATGATGATCACCGGCGCAGGTTCGGGTTTGGGGCGTGAGATGGCCCTGCGTTGGGCGCGTGAGGGCTGGCAGTTGGCACTGTCGGATGTCAACGAGCCGGGCCTGGCGGAAACCCTGCAGATGGTTCGTGAGGCGGGTGGCGATGGCTTTACCCAGCGTTGTGATGTACGTGATTACAGCCAGCTGACTGCGTTTGCCCAGGCCTGTGAGGAGAAGCTCGGCGGCATCGATGTGATCGTCAACAACGCCGGTGTAGCCTCTGGCGGGTTCTTTAGCGAGTTGTCGCTTGAAGATTGGGACTGGCAGATCGCGATCAACCTGATGGGTGTGGTGAAGGGCTGTAAGGCCTTCCTGCCGTTACTGGAAAAGAGCAAAGGCAAAATCGTCAATATTGCCTCCATGGCAGCCTTGATGCAGGGCCCGGCCATGAGTAACTACAACGTGGCCAAGGCCGGAGTTGTAGCACTGTCGGAAAGCTTGTTGATCGAGTTGAAGCTGCATGAAGTCAGCGTGCATGTGGTGTGCCCTTCGTTCTTCCAGACCAACCTGCTGGATTCTTTCCGCGGTCCTACGCCGGCCATGAAAGCGCAAGTGGGCAAGCTGCTGGAAAGCTCACCGATCAGTGCGGCCGATATTGCCGATTACATCTACCAGGAAATCGGCAAAGGCGAGTTCATGATTCTGCCTCACGAACAGGGCCGTATGGCTTGGGCGTTGAAGCAGAAGAACCCGCAGTTGCTCTATAACGAAATGACAGCCATGGCCGACAAGATGCGTGCACCGCGCACCAAGTAATTTGACCTGTAGTGGTATAATTGCTGATTTATCAGTCAACTTTATCCCGTTTAGGGCTTGTCTGGTGTGAACTTGCGCTCTAAGGTTTGCGGCCATGTCGGTATGGCCGCGAAACTGATGGATTTACTGTGAAACCTTTCCCGCGGGCCCTGCTGTTGCTGGGCCTGATCCTGGCTGCAATCAACTTGCGACCCGGTATCACTTCTCTGGCACCGCTGATTGAGCGGATTGCTGAAGAACTGGCCTTGAGCCGTAGCCTGATCAGCCTCACCACTGCGCTTCCCGTGTTATGCATGGGTTTGCTCGCGCCTTTTGCGCCGCGTCTGGCGATGCGCCTGGGGCTCGAACGTACCATTGCCCTGTGTCTGGCGGTTATTGCTGTGGCGCTGTTGCTGCGTGCGGTAGGGCATGCCAGCGCAATTCTGATTGGCAGTGCGGTGCTGCTGGGCGCGGCCATCGCGGTTGCTGGGCCGTTGCTATCGGGTTTCATCAAGCGCCACTTCGCTGGGCGGATGGGCAGCGTGGTGGGCTGGTATTCGCTGAGCATGGCGATTGGCGGTGCGGGCGGTGCAGTACTGACGATACCGGCTACCCAGTGGTTGGCGAATGACTGGACCTATGGCCTGGCCATCTGGGCGCTACCGGCGGTCGTCGGTTTGCTGCTGTGGCTGTTCCTGCCTAACCGTGTCGAAGCCGAAAGCGAAGAGGGTGGCACCGGCTTGCCTTGGCGGCAGCCACGGGCCTGGTTGATCAGTGCATTTTTTGCCATCCAAGCCGGCTTGTTTTATGCCCTCGCCACCTGGGCCGTAGCGCGTTACAACGAAGCCGGGTTGAGCCTGATGCACAGCAATAGTCTGTTCAGTGTGTCGATGCTGATGGGACTGCCCAGCTCATTTCTGTTGCCCTGGTTGGCGCAGCGGTTCAAGAACCGTTACCTGCTGCTGGTCGGCTGTGGGCTGCTGTCGTCGATCAGCTTGGCGATGATTACCTTTCAACCGACCGTGCTGCCTGAACTTTGGGCGGTGACCATCGGCTTTGGTTTAGGCGGCTCGTTTGCCTTGTCGCTGGTGCTGCCGTTGTACGAGGCGGGATCGCCACTGGCGGTAAGCCGCTGGACGGCGATGATGCTGTGCATGGGATACAGCATTGCTTGTTTGACACCGGTATTGACCGGGTTGGCGCGCGATCTGGCGGGTAACTACCAGTTGCCGTTTATGGTGCTTACCGGGCTTGCAGTGCTGATGACGGTGTTGGCCTGGATGATGCGGCGCGGGCCGAAGCGCGCCTTTAGTTGACGCCGCTTAGGCGTCGCTATGCCACGGCAATGACGCTTATTTGGCAGTAGTTCCTTCCTTGCTCTGGACGGCTGTGATAGAAGGCAGCCTTGATTTGCTGGAGTGCCTGCGTGGAGTCCGAATCCATCGTTTATGGTTGCATCCGAGACTGGCCATCGGACAGTCCGGCGGAGAGTCGACTGCGCCGTGAAATCAATCGGCAAGTGCTCGAAGAGCTACCGGCCGGCGATGCCTGGAGCTTTCTCGGGCGTGAGATGTTCGCCTGCTGTGAACAACCGGGCGATGGCTTGTACCAGACCCAGGTGATCCACTTCGGCGCCAGCTACCGTACGGTGGAGTATGAGTGGAGCCTGTGGATCAAGCAGTTCGAGGCGCTGCTCAAGCGTCTTTACTGGGCCAGTGCGGTGGTGCACCTGGAAACCGAGCTGAACGGTACGCACACCTTTCGCTGGGAGTCCGACAGTGGCTTCCACAGCCCGCAGGAAGGTGAATTGCGCGTGCGTTGTGCCTGGGAGCGCGAGGGCGGCCTGCGAGGGTAGCCGGCCACATGCCCCTTAGTCTTCAAGACCCTCAAGCGCATCCAGCCACTCTTTCGGTACATCGCGCTTCAGCGCCAGCTGGCATTGCTGGCTTTCCGCATCAAACACAATCACTGCCTGGCCCTTGCTCAGCGCGTGGCGTACCCGTTCGATACGTGTATCCAGTGGAGTCTCGTCGCCGTTGTCGGTGCCGTCGCGGGTAACGAAGTCTTCGATCAGGCGGGTCAGGGTGTCAGCTTCGAGCAGGTGATAAGGGATCAGCACGGTAAGGCCTCCAGAGCGCAGCGCGGATGCTAGCAGGCCGTTGAGAAATTACCTACGTTGGCAGTGCTGCGTTAAAAACTGCCTTGAAAAGCCGCTTGTGACTAACGCACTTGAGCACGACCTCAGGGGCGATTCACAGGGCTCTGCGTGAGCATCTCTGCCGCGCCGCTACTGAACGGACGGCTCTGCATGCTGCAGATACGCTTCCAGGGTGCTGTACAGCTTGGCACTGTCCAGGGGCTTGCCGAGAAAGTCATTCATGCCTGCATCAGCGCCATGCTGGCGGTGCTCATCCAGGATATGGGCGGTCAGGGCGATGATAGGTACGGCTGGCAGGTTGTACTGACGCTCCAGGCGACGGATTTGCCGGGTGGCTTCGAAACCGTCCATTTCTGGCATTTCGCAGTCCATGAGAATCAGTTGCGTGGCATTGGGGTCGCGTTGGTACTCATTCAGCGCAGCCAGGCCATTGGTCACCAGGCGCACGTTATAGCCACGTTTTTTCAGAAAGCCCTGCACCACCAGCTGGTTCACGGGGTTATCTTCGGCCACCAGAATGCAAGGCGCGGTGCCTGTATCTGTGTGGGTTTTGGGTTGCGGTTGGATTTCCACGATACGCGGCTCTTCGTACAGTTCGAGTAGGGCACTGCGCAGGGCGTTGATGGCCAGCGGCTGAGGCAGCCCGAGCAGGCGCAGGCCGGCGGAGCTGGGCAGTTGCTGACAGTGTTCGGGCGCGCAGAGCAGCAGCACGCGTTGCCCAGGTTGCAGCAGTGGACGCAGCGAATCCAGCCAGTGCTGAATGCTACCCGGCCAAGGTGCCATCAGCACCAGCAGTGGCGGGGCGGAGAAGTCTTCCAGGTAACCTTGTAGGGTTTCCGGGTTCTGGCAGCGCTCGGTGCGCATGCCCCAACGCCCCAGCAAACGGCTCAAGGCATCGAGGCCGAGACCGTCGAGTGACGTCAGCAGAGCGGTGCGGCCCTTGAGCAGCTCGTGCAGTGGATCGGTCGGGAGTTCGTCAGCGCTTTGCGGCACATCGAAGGCAAAGCGCGTGCCCTGGCCGAGGGTGCTCTGCACCTCGATACGGCCGCCCATCATTTCCACCAGCTCCTTGCTGATCGCCAGACCCAGGCCACTGCCGCCGTAACGGCGGGTGGTGCTGGAGTCGCCCTGGGCGAAGGATTCGAACAATTGGGTCAGAGCTGTATCACTGATGCCAATGCCGCTGTCGCTGATGGCGAACACCAGATGCGGTTTGCCCTGGGAATCATTGCGCCGGCAGACATTCAGTGCCACGTGGCCTTCGGCGGTGAACTTCAGGGCATTACTGAGCAGGTTCATCAGCACCTGCTTAAGCCGTGTCGGGTCTCCCAGGGCACGGCGTGGCACGCCACTTTCCAGGCTGACATAGAGGCGCAGACGCTTATCCAGCGCCTGCCCGGTGAACAGGCTGAGGGTGTCGGAAATCAGTTCTTCCAAGTCGAATTCGATGTGTTCAAGGCTGAGCTTGCCAGATTCGATGCGCGCGTAATCGAGGATGTCGTTGATCACCGCCATCAGCGAGCTGCCGGAGCTGGAAATGGTGTCGACATAGAAGCGCTGGCTACGGTCCAGTGGGGTCTCTTTGAGCAGCTGCAACATGCCCAATACGCCGTTGAGTGGGGTGCGGATTTCATGGCTCATCTTGGCCAGAAAGCGGCTCTTGGCCAGGTTCTCGATTTCCGCTTGCTCAGCGGCGCGGCGCGACTGGAAGCCTTCTTCCTTGAGCAGGTTGATGCGGTCGGCCAGGCCGATGGACAGGGTGATCAGCTCGATGGTTACGCCGATTTTCACCACCGTTGCGCCGAACACACCCAGCACTTCCAGGCCCAGCGAGCCAGTGGTGGCTTGAATAAAGGCGAACAGCAAGATGGCCCAGGCCAGCGTGTAATAAGAGCCGTAACGTACACCGCGCCGCCAGACATAGACCCCGGTGAGCAGCAAGATCAGTGACACCAGCGAGACCGTGACGCTGGCCAGAATATTCCAGGCGTTGAAGCCGATCAGCGGCACTGACAACAGGCAGCCGGCGCAAGCCAGCATCAATAAGCGCAGGCCAGTGTCCAGGCGTGGAAAGTACTGCGGCGCATGCAGGAAGTGCCGGCTGAATTGAATGGCGGTGAGGCAATGCAGGTACATCAGGATGTAGATACTCACCGATTGGAACACCACATGCTCGGGCAGTAGCTTGAACAGCATGCCGTCGAAGCAGGCGGCCAGCAG
The DNA here is from genome assembly GCF_902506525.1 of Pseudomonas sp. 9AZ. NCBI lineage: Bacteria > Pseudomonadati > Pseudomonadota > Gammaproteobacteria > Pseudomonadales > Pseudomonadaceae > Pseudomonas > Pseudomonas sp. 9AZ. The sequence continues at coordinate 308,699 of NZ_LR733840.1, read as the reverse complement.
GCCGACGTTGAGGTTGTAGGCCAGGTACCATAGGTAGGCCGACTCGCGCAGTGAGATAAACAGGAACAGGTTGTAGCAGAACATCGCAAACAGCACGCCATAGAACGCGCCATTGAATCCCATGAGGTTTTCCTGGGCGGCCGCGCTGGCTTGGTAGGTGCTGAAGAACAGCGGCATAAAGATCGTGCTGGTGGTCTCGACCCGTACCAGCAAGGTGCTTTCACCGGGCGTCAGCTCCAGTGGAAACCAGAAGTTGCGCACCTGAACGGGGCGCTGGGAGAAGGCAAAGCGGTCGCCGCTTTCCTGCATCTGCCATTGACCATCAGCGTGGCGCAGGTAGACCTGCAGGTGGTCCAGTAGGGGGTAATTGACTTCTAGGTAGCCGGCCAGGTCCTGTGCCAGGCGGTTGTTCAGACGTACCTTGAACCACCAGACCGAATCATTTTTGCCGAGGTTGGCGTGTTCGCCGTTGACAGGGGTAAAGCGCTCATCGCTGAGCGCGCCGACCTGTTCGGCGCTCAGCATGCCTTTTGAATCTTCCAGGTAAGCCATGGACGGGCCGAGTGACAGACGCAAATCGGCGCTGTCCAGTGTGGCAGGCAGCAACGCCCACGCCGGCCCACACAGCCAGAACAGCACCATCGCCAGCCATATCCGAGGCATTCACCGACCTCAATATTATTATCTGAGGCCAGATCCGGCCTCGCGTCATGCTGTCACTTTGCCCGGATGCGTGCGGCCCTTCAAGCGTCCTGATCGCGGGGGCGCAATAAGCTGTCAACCGTCGGTACACGGGTATCACTTTCCATCTGGGCATCGTGCTCCAGTTGGTGGCTGAAGCGATCTAGCGAGCCCTTCGCCGGCTGGGCATCGCTGGAGAATACCGGTGGGCTGAGCACGTAAGCGGCAAGCAAACGGCTGAGGGATTTGAGGCTGTCGATATGCGTACGTTCATAGCCGTGTGTGGCGTCGCAGCCGAAGGCCAGCAGGGCGGTGCGGATGTCGTGGCCAGCGGTGACCGCCGACTGTGCGTCGCTGTGGTAGTAGCGAAACAAGTCGCGACGTACCGGGATTTCATTCTCGCTGGCCAGGCGCAGCAGTTGGCGTGACAGGTGATAGTCGTAAGGCCCGCCTGAGTCCTGCATGGCCACGCTGACGGTGTGTTCGCTGGACTGCTGGCCCGGCGCAACCGGGGCGATGTCGATGCCGACAAATTCGCTGACATCCCAGGGCAGGGCTGCTGCCGCACCAGAACCGACTTCCTCGGTGATGGTAAACAGCGGGTGGCAGTCGATCTCCGGTTCCAGGCCGCTCTCTTTGATGGCTTTGAGTGCGGTTAGCAGCGCCGCGACGCCGGCTTTGTCATCCAGGTGACGCGCGCTGATATGCCCACTCTCGGTAAACTCCGGCAGCGGATCGAAGGCGACAAAATCGCCCACCGAGATGCCCAGTGATTCGCAGTCAGCGCGGGTGCTGCAGTAAGCATCCAGGCGCAGTTCGACGTGGTCCCAGCTGATCGGCAATTGGTCCACGGCGGTATTGAAGGCGTGCCCCGAGGCCATCAGCGGCAGTACGCTGCCACGAATCACGCCCTGGTCGGTAAACACGCTGACACGGCTGCCTTCGGCGAAACGGCTCGACCAGCAACCGACTGCGGCCAAGCCCAGGCGACCGTTGTCCTGCAGTTCGCGGACGATCGCGCCAATGGTGTCCAGGTGCGCCGAGACCGCGCGATCCGGGCTGCTTTGCTTGCCTTTGAGGGTGCCGCGAATGGTACCGCGCCGGGTCATCTCGAAGGGAATGCCGATCTCCTCCAGGCGCTCGGCGACGTAACGCACGATGGTGTCGGTAAAGCCGGTGGGGCTGGGAATGGCGAGCATTTCCAGCAGCACCTTCTGCAGATAGACGAGGTCGGGCTCTGGGAGTTGTTGCATGGAGTCTCCTCTACGGCGATTGCGCCCCTCTGCCGCAGCCGGAGAGGGGCTGGGGAATGGGTTAGCTGGGTGGCTGGCTCAAGGGAAATAGCAGGTCGATAAAGCGCTCTGCCGTGGGTTGCGGCTGGTGGTTGGCCAGGCCTGCGCGCTCGTTGGCTTCGATAAACACGTACTTGGGCTGATCAGCGGCGGGTACCAGCAGGTCGAGGCCAACCACCGGGATGTCCAGAGCGCGGGCGGCTTTTACTGCGGCATCGGCCAGTACCGGGTGGAGGACGTCGGTGACGTCTTCCAGGCTGCCGCCGGTGTGCAGATTGGCTGTCTTGCGCACGGCTAGGCGCTGCCCGGCTGGTAGCACGCTGTCGTAGTCGACGCCGGCGGCATGCAAGGTGCGCAGGGTTTCGGCGTCTTTGGGGATGCGGCTCTCGCCCTCGGTGGCAGCCTGCCGGCGACGGCTCTGTGCGTCGATCAGCTCGCCGATGCTGTGCTGGCCGTCGCCGATCACTTCCGCTGGGCGGCGAATGGCGGCGGCCACGACGGCAAAGCCGATCACCAGAATGCGCAGATCAAAGCCTGGGTGAAAGCTTTCCAGCAGCACGCGGCTGTCAAAGGTGCTGGCGCGTTCAATGGCGTCCTGCACATCCAGCGGCGTGCGCAGGTCCACCGCTACGCCCTGGCCCTGTTCGCCATCCACCGGCTTGACCACTAGGCTGCCATGCTCGGCGAGAAACGCGGCGTTGTCCTCGGCGCTGCCGGCCAGGCGCTGGGCGGGCAGGTGCAAGCCAGCGCGAGCCAGAGTGCGATGGGTCAGGCGCTTGTTCTGACACAGGGTCATGCTGACCGCGCTGGTCAGGTCGCTCAAGGATTCCCGGCAGCGGATGCGCCGGCCACCGTGGCTCAAGGTGAACAGCCCGGCGTCGGCGTCGTCGACCTGCACTTCGATGCCGCGTCGCAGCGCTTCATCGACGATGATTCGCGCGTAAGGGTTCATCGGTGTATGCGGGCCAGGGCCGAGGAACAGGGCTTCGTTGATGCCGTTTTTGCGCTTGATGCTGAAGGTCTGCAGCTCGCGAAAGCCCAGCTTGGCGTACAGGCCCTTGGCCTGTTCGTTGTCATGCAGCACGGACAGATCCAGGTAGCTCAGGCCGCGGCTCATAAAGTGTTCGATCAGATGACGTACCAGCACCTCGCCGACGCCAGGTCGGCTGCAGCGTGGGTCGACCGCCAGGCACCACAGGCTGCTGCCGTGGTCCGGGTCCTGATAGGCCTTGTGGTGATTGAGGCCCATCACGCTGCCGATAACCGCGCCGCTGTCCTCATCCTCGGCCAGCCAATACACCGGCCCACCAAGGTGGCGCGGGGTGAGTTTGCCGGGGTCGATCGGCAGCATGCCGCGCAGTTGATACAGCTCATTGATCGCCTGCCAGTCCTCGGCATTCTGTGCCCGGCGCACTCGGTAACCGCGAAAGCCCCGGCGCGCTGGGCGGTAGTCGGTAAACCAAAGACGCAGCGTGTCGGAAGGGTCGAGAAACAGCTGCTGCGGGGCTTGCGCCAGCACCTGGTGCGGCGCGGCCACATACAGTGCGATATCGCGCTCGCCAGGCTGCTCGGTCAGCAGGTCGCTGGCCAGGGCGGCAGCATCCGGGTAGGTGTGGCCGAGCAGCAGGCGGCCCCAGCCGCAGTGCACGGCTTGCGGCTCGCTGCGCGGTGCGTTGTGGCCCTCGGCCAGGCGCGCCTGCAGGCGCTCGTAGGAGGGCGCTTGGCCGCGTAGCAGGCGTTGATTAAAGGCAGTGGCACGCATTGGAGGGGTTCCTTTGCCGTGAGCAGGTGGCGGATGCTGCGGTGGCGGGTGTGTACCCAGCCACTGCAGCGCTCTACAGGCCGTGTTCGTTCAACCAGAGATTCAGCGCGGCTAACTGCCACAGCTTGGAGCCGCGCAAGGGCGTCAGTTGACCGTGCGGGTCACTCAGTAAACGATCTAGCATGGCCGGGTTGAACAGGCCGCGATCCTGGCTGGGGTCGAGCAGCAGGTCACGCACCCAGCTGAGGGTGGCGCCTTCCAGGTGCTTGAGGCCAGGCACCGGGAAATACCCTTTGGGCCGGTCGATGACGGCGCTGGGGATCACCTTACGTGCCGCTTCCTTGAGCACATGCTTGCCGCCATCCGGTAGCTTGAAACGCCCAGGAATGCGCGCTGAGAGCTCTGTCAGGCGATAGTCGAGGAACGGCGTGCGCGCCTCCAGACCCCAGGCCATGGTCATGTTATCGACCCGTTTGACCGGGTCGTCGACCAGCATCACCGTGCTGTCCAGGCGCAGCGCCTTATCCACAGCGGCCACGGCGCCAGGCTGGGCGAAATGCTCACGAACAAAGTCGCCAGCCATGTCGCCGGTTAGCCAGGCGGGCTGCACGCAGGCGGCGTATTCGTCGTAATCACGGTCGAAGAACGCCGCGCGGTAAGCGCCGAAGGCATCCTCGGCAGCGTCCACCTGCGGATACCAGTGGTAGCCGGCGAACAGCTCATCGGCGCCCTGGCCGCTCTGCACCACCTTGCAGTGCTTGGCCACCTCGCGTGACAGCAGGTAGAAAGCGATGCAGTCGTGGCTGACCATCGGCTCGCTCATGGCGCGGAAGGCGGCGGGCAGCTGTTCGAGAATCTCGTGCTCGCCAATACGCAACTGATGATGACGGGTGGCGAAGTGCTCGGCGATCAGGTCGGAATACTGAAACTCGTCACCGCGTTCGCCGCCGGCATCCTGAAAGCCGATGGAGAAGGTCGACAGGTTGTCCACCCCGGCTTCACGCAGCAAGCCGACCAGCATGCTCGAGTCGACGCCGCCGGAGAGCAGTACGCCGACGTCCACGGCAGCGCGTTGGCGGATCGATACCGCCTCGCGCATGCCGTCGAGCACGCGCTCTTGCCATTCTTCCAGGCCGAAGGCGATTTCCTCGCGCTGCGGGCCGAATGTCAGGTTCCACCAGGTCTGCTGTTCACAGTTGCCTTGGGCGTCGATACGCATCCAGCTGGCCGGTGCCAGTTTCTCCACCCCAGCCAGCAGGGTGCGCGGTGCCGGCACCACGGCGTGGAAGTTCAGGTAGTGGTTGAGGGCGACGGGGTCGAGGGTTTTGCCGATGTCACCGCCAGCCAGTAGTGCGGGCAGGCTGGAGGCAAAGCGCAAGCGTTCGCCCGTGCGTGACAAATACAGTGGCTTGACCCCGAGGCGGTCGCGGGCGATGAACAGTTGCTGGCTGTCACGCTCCCAGATGGCGAAGGCGAACATGCCGTTGAGCTTGGGCAGCAGGTCGCTGCCCCAGGCGTGGTAGCCCTTGAGCAGCACTTCGCTGTCGCCACCGGAGAAGAAGCGATAGCCGAGGGCTTTCAGCTCTTCACGCAGTTCCGGGTAGTTGTAGATGGCGCCGTTAAACACCATCGTCAGGCCCAGCTCGCTGTCGATCATCGGCTGGCCAGACGCTTCGGCCAGGTCCATGATTTTCAGGCGGCGATGGCCGAGGGCTAGCGGGCCTTGGCTGAAGAAGCCGTGGGCATCGGGGCCGCGGGCGGTCATGTGGTGGGTGATTCGCTCGACTGCAGCCAGGTCGGCCGGTCGTTGATCAAAACGTAATTCTCCAGCGATTGCGCACATAATTCCTTACCGGTATTGCCGTTGGGGAGTGGTTCGGGGCTGCCGAACCTTTTACACCAAAACAAAATAATGCTTTCATGTCAAAGTTTTATATCGAATTAAAAGGCGTATATGGTCGATAAAAAGGTTTCTACTGAAATAGATTTGTCATCTATTTCGGCCTTCGAACTGCCGCTGTTTCAGGCCTTGCGGCGTTTGCAGCAGGCCGGGGAAGTACATGCCAAACGGCTCGGTCGCTTTGGTGGGCTGACGCCGATGCAATTGATGATTCTGCAGGTGTTGGCGGGAGAGACACGCCTGACGGCCAGCGACCTGAGTGGTCGTGTCAGCCTGACGGCTGCGACCCTGTCCGGCATGCTCGACAGGCTGGAGGAAAAGGGCCTGTTGCAACGTCAGCGTGATGATCAGGATCGCCGCCGGCAGTGGCTGCTGCTCAGTGAACAGGGCCGCACCCTGCTGCAACAGGCGCCGAGCCTGCTGCCGCCGGAGTTTGTCGCGCGCTTTGCCGGTTTGCAGGAATGGGAGCGGCACAGCCTGACTGCCGCGTTGTTACGCGCGGCGCAGCTGTGTGGGGAAATGGAGTAAAACGCCGCGCCTGGGACGGCGCGGGATTGAGCGAGGGCTAGCGCTGGGCGCTGAGTTTGGGCTGCTTGTACAGATCAATCAGCACCTGATCGAGAATCGACGAGGCGCCCCAGGGGCGTGGATCGTTGAGGATCGCTACCACGGCCCAGCTGTTGCCGTTGCTGTCGCGGCTGAAACCGGCGATGGCACGCACGTTGTTCAGCGTACCGGTCTTGATCCGCGCCTCGCCCACCAGTGGGGTGCGGTGCAGGCGTTTGCGCATGGTGCCGTCCATTGCCACCAGCGGCAGTGAGGCCATGAACTCAGCGGCGTAAGGGCTCTTCCAGGCCGCCTGCAGCAGGGTCGCCATTTCCCGCGCGCTGACCCGCTCGGCACGCGACAACCCGGAACCGTTCTCCATCACCAGGTGCGGCGCGGTGATGCCTTTGCGCGCGAGCCAGCTGCGAATCACTCGTTGCGCTGCCTTGCTGTCGTCCTGGTCGGCGGAGTTGCGAAACTGCGCGCCGAGGCTCAAGAACAGCTGCCGGGCCATGGTGTTGTTACTGTATTTGTTGATGTCGCGGATGATCTCGGTCAGGTCCGGGGAGTAGGCGCGGGCCAGCAGGCGGGCTTTCTCCGGCACTGGCGCAAGACGGTCCTTGCCCATGATGCTGCCGCCCAGTTCCTGCCAGATGGCGCGGATGGCGCCGGCGGCGTAGCCCGGGTGATCCAGCAGCGACAGGTAGGTCTGCGAGCTGCAGCCTTCGGCCAGTTTGCCGGTCACGATGACCGTGGTACCGTCAAATTCGGTGACCGGGTTGTAGCGGACATCCGGCCAGCCCGGGCATTTGGCTGCCGGCAGGGCTTTGACGCGGTTGTCGATGCGAATAGAGGCAATCGGCGGCTCGGCGGCGATATGCACCTTGCCACCCTCGGTGCGGGCGATAAAACGCAGCGCCTTGAGGTTGACCAGCAGTGAGTCGGGGGCCACCAAGAACGGCTTGTTGGCGTCGCCGCCGTCGTCATTGAAGCTGGGCAGCTGTGGCTGTACGAAGTGGCTGCGGTCGAGTACCAGGTCGCCCGTCACCTGCAGCACGCCGTTCGCACGCAGGTCGCGCATCATCAGCCAGAGCTTTTCCATGTTCAGCTTGGGGTCGCCGCCGCCCTTGAGGTACAGGTTGCCGTTAAGCACGCCGTTCTTCAGTTGGCCATCGGTGAAGAATTCGGTTTTCCACTGGTGGGTCGGGCCGAGCAGTTCAAGCGCTGCGTAGGTAGTGACCAGCTTCATGGTCGAAGCCGGGTTGACGGAGATGTCGGCATTGAAATAAGTGCTATTACCCGGGCCGTTGAGCGGCACGGTTACCACAGACAGTGACTGGCTGCTGATCTTGTTGGCTTTCAATGACTGTTGAACTTTGTTTGATAAGCCCGGGGTGGCGGCCGCCAGCGGCAGGCAAACAGGTAACAGCAGGCCGGCGATGGCCAGGTGACGTAGGCTTTTGATCATGGGCGACTCCCCTCTAACTGAGGGACAAAGGTGACGCGAGGCATCTAACGAGGTTCCGTCGCGGGTTGGGATAATGTTGGCAATTATGCCCCAAGACAGTTCCGGCTGAGTGGCAGTAAATGCGATTGGCCGGGCTTTTCTGCAGGCTATCGGTTGACCTGTCGTCTTCCAGACGGGCGCGTAGGCCGCGAAACTGCTAGAGTGCCGCGCGTTATCACTTTTGAGGATTGTTCCATGGCTACTAACCGTTCCCGCCGTCTGCGCAAAAAACTCTGCGTGGATGAATTCCAGGAGCTGGGCTTTGAGCTGAACCTGAACTTCAAACAAGACCTGAGCGATGCAGCCATCGACAGCTTCTTGGAAGATTTTCTGCGTGACGCGATGGTCGCTAACGGCCTGGGCTATGTCGGCGGCGATGACTTCGGTCTGGTATGCCTGTCCAAGCGTGGCTCGGTCAATGAAGAGCAGCGTGCAGCTGTTGAAGCCTGGCTGAAAGGCCGTGACGAGCTGGTAGATTTCACTGCCAGCCCGCTGATCGACGTCTGGTACCCAGACAACTCGATCAATCAGGCCTAAGACCTGTGAGCAGGGCATGCATCGCGCATGCCCTGTTGCTTCGCCCTTCTGCAATTCCCGTCAGTCGCTCAGTCCAGCCTTGGCCAGCAGCGCAGCGATATCAACCTGGTCAATTTGCTCACGGCGCAAAAAGCGTTCGGCGTATTGCAGGTAGATTTTCTCCCGCACGAACAGCCCGAACAGCTCGGGGTCGATGTGTGCCCCCTTGCACATGCCCGCCATGATGTTGAGTGATTCCGACAGCAGTTTGCCTTTCTTGTAAGGCCGATCCACCGCCGTCAGCGCTTCGAAGATGTCCGCAATCGCCATCATCCGTGCTGGCAGGCTCATGTCTTCACGCTTAAGGCGTTTGGGGTAGCCCGTGCCGTCCATTTTTTCGTGGTGACCACCGGCAATTTCAGCGACGTTGGCCAGGTGCGCAGGGAAGGGCAGGTGGCTGAGCATGCGGATGGTCTGCACCATATGGCCGTTGATGATGAAGCGCTCCTCATTGGTCAAGGTGCCGCGTCCAATACCGAGGTTATACAGCTCGCCGCGATTGTGTTTGTAGTGTGGTATGTCCAGCTTGAAACCCCAGGGGTTGTCCTCGGCGATCAGTTCACTCTCAGGGCGCTCGATCAGGTGTTCGGGTTTGTCGCTTAGAAGCGTTTCCTGCACCGGTAAGGGCTGCGCCGGTGTACGTGATTGGCGCAGGTTTTCTTCCCAGGACACTCCCAGGCGATCATCCAAAGTGCGCGCCCAGGTGCGCGCGCCGATGCGGCGCAGGCATTCAAGATCGGCTTCGGCCATGGCTTCACCGCCCAGGTTGCAGCGGGCGATAAAGGCAAATTCGTCATCCAGAGTGGTGAGCAGCTCATCGCGCTCCTGGGCGAGGTTCGCAGCATCGCCACCCTGGCTGAGGTTCTCCCAGTAGCTGATCCAGGCATCGCGCTTGAGCACTTCGAAGCGCATGCGCACCTCGTGGATACGATCACAGATGGTTTCCAGCTTGGTGGCTTTATCCACCACGTATTCGGGCACAGTGACCTTGCCACAGTCATGCAGCCAGGCGGCGATATGCAGGGCTTCCCATTCTTCTTCACTGGGTTGGTAATCGCGGAATGCGGCTTCTTCGCTGGCTTCAGCCGCGCGGGCGAGCATCAGGGTAAGTTCTGGTACACGCTGGCAGTGGCCGCCGGTGTAGGGGCTTTTGGCGTCGATGGCGCCAGCGATCAATTGGATAAAGGCGTCGAGCAGTTTCTTTTGTTGATCGAGCAGGCGCTGGCTCTCAATGCACAGCGCCGCGACGCCGGAAACAGCCTCGACAAAGGCAATGCGCTCGGGGCGTAGCATGGCCAGGTCTGTTTCGTCACCGCTGTCGCGGTGCAGCAGTACCAGCACACCCAATGTCTGACCCTGGCGGTTGTGCAGGCCGGTGCAGACCAGGTGCGCACGCGGGCTGTCGAGGGTATGCAGCAGGCTCTGGAAACCCTGCGCATGCTCGAACCCCAGCGCCACGGTGACGCTGGTGCCGCCGGTGGCCGTTTGCGCTAACCAGCTGGGCAGGGCGGGGTCATCGGGGTCGAAACTCGGGATACGGTGTTCTTCCAGGTTGTGTTGCTGCTCGTTGATAAATAGGCCGTACGGCTCCAAGCGGCCGCTGCTGCTGTCGCGCAAATACAGCAGGCCACCGCTGGCTTCGCTGAGGTCGACGGTTTCACGCAGCACCCGGCGTAGCAAGGCATCGAAACGGGTTTCCGCTGAAAGCGTGGCGGTGATGTCGAGGAAACTGGAGATGGTGTCCTTCATCTTTCCCATCGACACGGCCAACTGGTCGACTTCCTTGACGAAGGAGCGGCCGCTGGCCGGGTAATCGAAATTGAAACTGCGAATGGCTTCGGCCTCGCCCACCAGCAAGCGCAACGGTTTGACCAGAATATTGGAAAGCAGCCAGCCCAGCGGTATGCATAAAAGCAGAATGCACAAGGTCAGTACCGCGCCCTGCCAGCGGATGCGGTAGGCATCCGCCAGCAGCTCGCTTTCCGGGGCCAGCAGGGCCAGGCGCAATCCCTGCGGGCCACCTTCGCTGAACTGGCTGTAAGAAATCTGCCAGCGCTGTTTATTCAGGCGCACGGAGCCTTGGCGATCCGCGTCGAGCCCGAGGCTGAGAAAGTCGGCCAGCACTGGGCTGAGGTCTTTGACTTGCGCCAGTTGCAGTGTTTCTCCTGGGATTACCAGGCGCGCGCTGTCCGGGTATGCAACCGCGCTGCCATCGGGGCTGTACAGCACCACTTCGGTAGAGGGGGTCAGGCGGTGTTCGGCCAGGGTGGCGGACAGGTCATCAAGGGTCAGGTCGGCCCCCACCACTGTGGTTTCAGTGCTTTTGCGAGCCAGGGTGGTGCCAATTTCTCCCGTGGAGAAGAAGGCATAGGGCGCGGTGGTGAAGTGCTCAGTGCTCTGCAGAGCACCGTTGTACCAGGGGCGAGTGCGCGGGTCATAGGTTTCTTTAAGGTTCTGCCGCCGGCTAATCGGTTGCAGTTGTTTGTCGAAGAACAGGTATTCGGAGTCCAGGCGTTGTTCACTGATGCGGTCGATGCTCCACACTTGATAGGCCGCATTGTCGGGTGCGAAGAAGATCTGCCGCAGTTTCTCGCTGCGCAGTGGGCGCACCATAAAGAAACTGCCATCGCCATAGCCGACATAGATTGAAGCCAGCTTGGGGTTGTCGCGCAGCGCCTGGCTGAAAATCGGCAGCATGACCATCCGTTCGTGGCGGTCGCGACCACTAAGCTGCTCGTTGCGCGCGAGCAGGTTGATCATGTTACGAATCGGTTGGTAGGTATTGCGCAGACTCGCCTGCACTTCTTTGCGCATCTGGGTGAACAGCTGGTCGCTGCTGCTGAGGATAATCTTGCTGGTCTGCTGGTAGTTGAAGTACCCCAGCACCACCCCGGAGCCCAGCAAAAGCAGGGTAAACAGCACGCTGATATGGATATGGAGCGGAAAACGTCGTTCCTTAGACCTTGCTGTCTGCTGCATCCGCGCATGTCCTTTTATGCCTTGGCCAAGCGCAAAGCATAGTGGAGCGTTGTGCGTTTTGCCGTGGCGCGAACACAGGTTTCTTGCGCTGCAACAGCTCTAGATTGGGCCTGTGCTGTGCTTGATTTTTTGCAGATTGTTTCGATGATCTAGCCAGCGCTCCAGGCCATACACCAGCAGCGCTACCAGCAATGCCAGGGCCACGCCAAGCAGGCTGTTGAACAAGCGCACCTGAGGCAGCTGCCAGTCATGCGCCAGGCTTTCGGCCAGCAACACGAAGCACACCGTCGTCTGCAGCACAAACAGGCCGTAATGGTTGGCCTGCAGGGCACGGCTAAGGGCGATCAGCGGTAGCAGTGTGGCGACCATCAGTGCCGGGTTTTGCATGCTGTGACCGAGCAGGATCAGCAGTGCTGCGGCGCCCAGGCTGGCGAGGATCGATTGCACGGCCCTTACCAGACTGCCCTGGAAGTCCAGCTGCAGGGTGGTCACTACAGTCAGTGTCAGCCAGTAGCCACGGTGCAACTCAGCCAGGTTGACGATCAGCCCGGAGAGGGCAAACGCCAAGGTGCAACCCAGTGCATGCAGGCGCCACTTTTGCTGTGGCAGGCGCTTGGCGTGGCGTTTGAGTACCTTGAAGATGCTGATAAAACGCGGCATATACGGCCACATGCGCAAGCCATGCATACCGCGCAGGCCGAAGGCCAGCAGCATCACCCAAAGTCCACCGAGGATGAACAGCATGGCAATGGCATACGGGTTGTTTAGCGAGCCCAGGCCCTGCTGACCGTGGCCGAGGCACAGACAGATGGCCAGGCCGATGCCTAGCTTGCCGGCTTCGCTGCCAAAGCGCTGCAGCCAGGCGAGCAAGAAACCAAACACCGCGAACACCAGCAAGCTGGCATACGGATGGCTGGCTGACCAGAAGCCCAACCCGGCGCTACAGGCGCCCAGGCCGCAGAGCATCAACATGCGCAGCATACCCAGGCGGTGCAGCGGGTTGGCCTGGGCAGCCTGGAAGGCACCTGCCGAAGCCCAGAGAAAACCCGGGTGAGCGCTGAACAGCCCGAGCAGCAGCGGCAGTGCACAGCCGAAGCCGGCAACCATCGCGGGGCCCCAGGCGGGCGGCCCGGCATGCCAGCTGAAGGTTTGTCGCAATAGGCTCGTCATGGCTTATACCGGGCTTGAGCGGCCCGTCATCTCGCGGGCCATTTCAGTAGCGTAGCTGTCAGTCATGCCGGCGATAAAGTCGATCATGCGCAGGAATGAGCGGTACAGCGGCCAGCTTGGGTCGGGTGCGTTTTTACCGAGCAGGTCAAGGATGCGTCGGTTCTTGAACGACGGTGTGCGTCCGCCATGCTGCTCCAGCGCTGCGCCGCAGAAGGCATTTAGCAGGATTTCCAGGGTGGTGTAGGCGCCGATCTCATGCAGGGTTTTGCGCTTGTCCTGAAAGATTTTCCGTCGGGCCATGTCCTTGGCACTTTGCACACAGCGCTTGGCGGTGCCGTGCATGTGCTCGACCAGATCACCCTGCAAGGTGCCGGCGAGCAGGGCATCCTGCTGTTCGACAAACGCTTCGGCGGCGGCATTGGTCAGGTGTTCGATGGCTTTGCCGCGCAGGATCGCCAGCTTGCGCCGCCGAGAATCGTCGGGGCCGAGCTGGCGATAGGTTTCTGGCAGGTCATCGCCGACTAGGTCGAGCAGCAGCGCCTCGACTTCGCTGTAATCGAGAAGCTCCATTTCCAGACCGTCTTCCAGGTCAATCAGGCCGTAGCAGATGTCATCTGCTGCCTCCATCAGATAGACCAGTGGATGACGCGCCCAGCGCTGTTCTTCCAGTTGCGGCAAGCCGAGTTTACTGGCGATCTGCTCAAGCAGCGGCAACTCGCTCTGGTAGCAGCCGAACTTGTGCTTCTTGTAGCCCAGCGCTTCGGCGTGACGTGCGGTCCAGGGGTATTTCAGGTAGGTGCCGAGCGTCGCGTAAGTCAGCCGGGTACCACCGTCGAACTGGTGGTATTCCAGCTGGGTGAGTACACGAAAGCCCTGGGCATTACCCTCGAAACTGAGAAAGTCACCGCGCTCGGCCGCACTCATCGAGTCCAGCCAGCCGCGTCCGGCGGCCTGCTGGAACCAGTGGCGGATGGCGTCTTCGCCAGAGTGGCCGAAAGGTGGATTGCCGATGTCGTGGGCCAGGCAGGCGGACTGCACGACCATGCCCAGGTCACTCGGCTCGCACCAGTCCGGCAGGGCATCGCGGATCATCTCGCCAACGCGCATGCCCAGCGAGCGGCCCACGCAGCTGACTTCCAGCGAGTGGGTCAGGCGGGTGTGGATATGGTCGTTGCTGGAGACCGGGTGCACCTGGGTCTTACGGCCTAGGCGGCGGAAGGCGCCGGAGAAGATGATGCGGTCATGGTCTTTGTGAAACGGGGTGCGGCCTAGTTCGACGACGCTGTGCGTCGGCTTGCCGAGTCGTTCACGGTTGAGCAGGGTTTGCCAATCCAAGGGTTGTCCTCGCCGTTACCTGGCTGTGGCAGCTAGCTTCGGGGTTCTAAGCCGATGATGCAAGGCGTGCGGCCCTATGCAGTCAAAACCCCGCTGCGTCGATATCGATCAGCAGCAGCCGTTTGCCGTTGTCGATGAATTGCCCGGCGGTCAGGCAGTACTGATTGGTGGTGGCATCACGGTAGGTGCTGGAGAGAATCAGCCGGCGTTCTTCCCAGCCTTCGGCCAGCAGTTGATAGAAATAGGGGCGCCATGACCAGTTATGCCCGACGTAACGCGCATCGCTGTGCCAGCTGTGCTCGCGCCACTCCAGGTTGGCGGTCAGCTGGGTGCCGTGGCGGTCGCATTGGTAGATGCGCAGCAGCCATGGGTAGGCGTGCGGTTGCGGTAGCTGATCGGGCTGTGAGCCGCTTTCAATCCAGGTCTTGAAGCTGTTCATCAGCTCACCGAGCTGCTGGCGCAGGGTCATCAGTCGCGCGCGTTCGGCGAGTTTTTGCTGCACATAGTGGTCGCGCAGCTGGGCAAAGCGTTTGACGAATGCGCTGCTGCTGAAAAAGGCCTCTTCGGGTTTGGCAAACAGATAGCCCTGCACATAACGCGCGCCGCACTCCAGGGCGAAATCCAGCTCTGCCTCGGTCTCCACGCCTTCTGCAATGATCCAGCAGCCGGTCTTTTCTGCCATCTGCGCCAGCGCCTTGACGATCTCGCTGCTTGGCCCGCCACGGGCGGCTTGCTGAAACAGGCGCATGTCCAGCTTGAGGATGTCCGGCTGCAGGGCCAGTACGCGGTCGAGCTGCGAGTAGCCTGCACCGAAATCGTCGATGGCGATGCGTGCGCCGGCTTCTCGATAGCGTTCCACCACGCCCGGCAGGCGTGAGCTGGCGCCGCCCAGTTCGGTGATTTCAAAGACGATACGTGCAGGGTCAATGCCACTGCGTTGCAGCTGTTTGAGGCTGGGCAAGGCTTGTTCAGGGCGCAGCCGGCTGATCCAGCGTGGCGAGATATTCAGGCTGAGAAACCAGTCTTGCGGGGCTTCATGAAAGCGCTTCAGAGCTTGTTCACGGACTTCGCGATCAAGGCGGCGCAGCGCGGTAGGCGGGGTTTTCGGGTCACTGAACAATGGGCCTGCGGAGTGCAGCTGGCCATCAGCGCTGCGCAGGCGCGCCAGTGCTTCGACACCGGCAATACGTCCGGTGGCGGTATCGATAAAAGGTTGAAAAACAGCAAGCGGTTGACCGTTGAACACTGCGCAGTTCCTTAGCCAGGCAGACGCCCCGGTGGGCGGCGAAGCCAGGTGACTAAGCAAGATCGTGGCCAGTTTAATCCCCTGCGCGGGTATCTTTAGTCGTGTCGGCGGATGTGTCTGGGCGTCGCGGCGGATTGCGCCGCAGCAGCGGGAAGGCGATCAGGGCGATACGCAGCCAACGGCGCCAGTGGCCACGGCGAATGCCGACGGTAGCCAGCAGCAGTGCGCCGCCAGCGACCCAAAGCGGTGCGTTGCTATTGCCCAGTTCTTCACGCCAGTGGTTGCGCCAGTACTGTGCCTGCCGCAGTGGTTGCAGCATCACCAGGGTTTCATGGCGCAGTTCCTGGCGGTGCATTTGCAGACGCATGCGCAGCAGGGTTTTGCGCAGCTCGCGGCGCGAGGCCTTGGCGGGTAGCTCGGGCATAGTCATGGCAGCAGTTGCTCACGGTCACGGGCCAGTTCTTCAAGGCTGGCGCTGAAGGGGGCTGGAGCATTGCGTACACGCTGCAACAGCGTGAACAGGGTGCCCAGCAGGCCCAGTGCATAGAAGCCACACAGGGCGCTGATAACCAGCAGGCGGTGCGTCTCCCAGAAGGCAACCAGCAACGCAGCCGACAGGCCGATGATCAGCAGCAGACCGAACAGCAAACTCAGGCTGGTCAGCACCAGCAGGCTGAGGGTGTGGCTTTGCTGCTCTTTAAGCTCTTCGCCAAACAGCGCGATATGGCCCTGCAATAACCCCAGCAAGGCGCTGGCAAATCGCCGTGGCGAACTGCCGCGACTTGGCGGGGTGGGCGGTGTTGCATCCATTAAGGTTTCTCTTTAGCGCCGGGTAATCAGCATGCCCAATAGCAGGCCAATGGCGGCAGCAATACCGAGGGTCTGCCATGGGTGAGTCTGCACATAGCCTTCGGTGGCTTCAATAGCCGCCTTGCCGCGGGCATGCAGTGCGTCTTCGGCGTTGTGCAGGGTACTGCGCGCACGGCCCAGGCTGCTGCGGATCTGCTCGCGCAGCTCTTCGGCCTGCTCGCCGGCGAGGCTGGCGGAATGCTGCAACAAGCTTTCGGTGTCGCGTACCAGCGCCTGGAACTCGTCGAGTAACTGATCCGAGCTGGACGATACGGGGGTCTTACGAGCCATGGTGTCTCTCCTTATGACGGGGCAGTGTAGGGGGTTCGAGTCCTCTGCGGGGCAGTGGTTCCTTTTTTCTTTGGTGCAGGACGGATGCAGCCGACTGATCGGCTGGTACAGCGCTTGCATTGCGCTGGTGCGCGCCCTTGCAGATGCGCTCCTTTATGGGGCTGTGAGGGTTCTGGCCAGGACGCCGTGGTGCATCAATAACTTATTAATAACTATGGAATAAGTACTTCGAGGCAAGGTTCAGTCAGCACCGGCTTGGTGCTGTACAGCCTGGGCCTCGGCAAGCTGGATCATGATGAGTGCCGCTATATGGTGCGTATTTATTGGTTTGTGATCCGCTTTGGTGCTTTTTCCCCGCGACGGAGTTTTCTTCGCAGATGGAAAACATCAACAGTGCTGTGGAAACCCTGATTCACGGCTCCAATACCTTGTTTATCCTGCTCGGCGCCGTGATGGTGCTGGCCATGCATGCTGGCTTTGCCTTTCTTGAAGTGGGGACGGTCAGGCAGAAGAATCAGGTCAACGCCTTGTCGAAGATCATCTCCGACTTTGCCGTGTCGGCCTTGGCCTATTTCTTTGTTGGCTACTGGATTGCCTACGGCGTGACCTTCCTAGAGCCTGCCAGCGTGCTGACGGAAGGCAACGGCTATGCGCTGGTGAAGTTCTTCTTTCTGCTGACTTTCGCGGCGGCCATCCCGGCGATTATTTCCGGTGGTATCGCCGAGCGCGCCAAGTTCGGCCCGCAGCTGTGTGCCACAGTGCTGATCGTGGCCTTTATCTACCCCTTCTTCGAGGGGATGATCTGGAACGGCAACTACGGCGTCCAGGCTTGGCTTGAGGCGCAGTTTGGCGCCACCTTCCATGACTTTGCCGGCTCGGTGGTGGTGCATGCGATGGGTGGCTGGCTGGCCTTTGGCGCGGTGATCCTGCTGGGGCGCCGTAACGGGCGTTACCGTGATGGCCGCTTGGTTGCTTTTGCCCCGTCAAATATTCCGTTCTTGGCGCTGGGTTCGTGGATTCTGATCATCGGCTGGTTCGGCTTCAACGTGATGAGCGCACAGACCCTGGGCAGCGTCAGTGGTCTGGTGGCGGTCAACACCCTGATGGCGATGGTCGGCGGTACGGTGGCGGCTTTGCTTGTTGGTCGTAACGACCCAGGCTTCCTGCACAACGGTCCGCTGGCTGGCCTGGTGGCGGTGTGTGCCGGTTCCGATCTGATGCACCCGGTTGGCGCTCTGGTTACTGGCGCGATTGCCGGTGCGTTGTTCGTCTGGGCGTTTACCGCGACCCAAGTGAAATGGAAGATCGACGACGTGCTCGGGGTTTGGCCGCTACACGGTCTGTGCGGCGTGTGGGGCGGTATTGCCTGCGGCATCTTCGGCCAAGAGATGTTGGGCGGCCTGGGCGGCGTCAGCCTGGCCAGCCAGTTTGTCGGCACCGCGCTGGGCGTGGTGGTGGCCTTGATTGGCGGCGTACTGGTTTATGGTGTGCTGAAGGCTACCGTGGGTATTCGCCTGAGCCAGGAGGAGGAGTACTACGGTGCTGACCTCTCGGTGCATAAGATTGGCGCTGTCAGCCAGGATTGATCGCTGAGCGTTAATGCAAAAGGCCCGGACAATATCCGGGCCTTTTTTATTACAACCGCTTAAGTGTTGAGGCTTAGAGCAGTGGCAGGGTGTAGCTGACGATCAGACGGTTTTCATCGAGGTCGCCACCAGTTGCAGCGGCGTTGCTGCGAACCATCGCGTTACGCCAGCGAAATGCAAGGTTCTTGAAGGTGCCTTCTTGAATGGTGTAACTGATATCCAGATCGCGTTCCCATTCCTTGCCATCGCGACCACCAGCCCCATCGAAGCCATCACCGGTGACGTAGCGCACGAAGGCATTCAGACCCGGCACACCGTAGGTGGCGAAGTTGATGTCGTAGCGCGCCTGCCAGGATTTCTCGTCCTTGCGGGTGAAATCGAGGATCTGCAGGTAGTTGACGATATAGGGGTCGGTCTCATGGAGGAAAGGGAAGGCGTTGTCGCCGCCGACCTTCTGGTAACCGAGGCGGAAGGTATGCGCGCCAGTGCCGGCCCAGAGATTGACCGAGGTCAGGTCGTTGTCTAACGCGCCGCCGAGGGCGCTGCCATTGTCCTGGGAGTCGAAGTAGGCCAGGTTGGCCCCCAGTTTCCAGTCACCGATGGGTTGTACGTGGATCAGGTTGTAGAGCTTCTGGTCGTAGATATCTTCCAGCTCGCCGTACCACAGGCCGACGGTGGTGTTGCCGCCGTTGAACTTGTAGTCGCCGCCGGCGAAGTTATAGCGGTCGCTCTCGCCGCCAACGTTGGTCGCAGTGATGTCCTGGCTGTCGGTTGAGTCGCGGAAGTTAACCTCGCGCAACTGGCCGCCATTGACGGTCAAGCCGTCAATCTCCTGGGAAGTGAGCATGCCGCCGGTGAAAACCTGAGGCAGCAGACGCGAGTCGCCGGAGGCCACGATTGGCAGTTTGGGCATCAGGCCGCCGACCTTACCGACGGTTTTGGATAGGCGCACCTTTGCAGCAGCGGTGGCTTCGGAATACTCGCCCGGCCCCTCATCGCCAAAGGCGTTGGGAAGCAGTTCGGTGCCGGCGCGCTCATCCGCCGAATCGAGCTTTAGGCCCAGCCCTGCGTAGGCGTCTAGGCCGAAGCCCACGGTGCCTTCGGTGAAGCCCGACTCGGCCTTGAAGAGAAAGCCCTGTGCCCACTCTTCACGTTTGGATTGCTGCGCCGCAGTGCTATTGCGCAGGTCGCGGTTCATATAGAAATTGCGCAGCTCGAGGCTGGCTTTGCTGTCCTTGATAAACTCTGCCTGGGCCAGCGATGGCAGGGTGAGGCAGGTGCCCAGTGTGGCGAATGCCACAGCGCGAGCGAGGGGAGATTGAGTCATTATTGTTAGCTCCTCGTGTGTGCGGGTCGGCTTGTGGCCGATCTGATACAGCGAGGCGCAATAAAGCATGGGGGCTTAGGCTTGGCTTTTAGACTTTGGTCTGCTCGGGCGCGCTCTGTGTGGGTGCAGCGTGCAACTGTCTCCGCTGCAATCGCTCTAGCCTGCTGGATGCGCCGTTGATCGGTTTATCCGCAATCAGGCTAAAGTTTCATCCCGCACGGCCGCCAACCAGTCAGATACACCGCCCAGGTACTTTGCCATGAACCCTCTGGCCGCAAATTTATCCTCTGCTTCACGTCCTACCTCCGCCACTGCTCAGCCGGTTGTGCGCAATGCTGCTGACGCGCAGGCGACACTGGCCAACCGTTTGGCTGAACGCCTTGGGCTTGAGCCGGGTGCATTGGCCGGCAAGGCCAATGATTACACCCCGGAGAAAGTCGCCGGGCGTATTCTCGGTTTTATCGAGCAGCGCCTGCAAAGCGAGCAAGCTGCTGGTGCCGACCCCAGCAAGCTCAAGGGTTTGCTTGAACAGGCGCGCAGCGGCGTAGAGAAAGGCTTTGCTGAGGCCCGTAAGATTCTCGACGGCATGGGGGTGCTGCAAGGCAAGGTGGCGAGCGATATCGACGACACCTACCAGAAAATCCAGGACGGTTTCAGTGACCTGGATAAACGCTTTAATCCTGATGCGGCCCTGGTTGAGGGCTCAACCAATATCGCCGCTTACAGCGAGCGGTTTGCCGCGCAAGCGGAAACCTTCGATATGGAAGTGACCACCCGTGATGGTGACCGCCTGTGGATTTCCATCGCTCAGGCTTCGGCCAACTGGTCGCAGAGTGGCGTTGTTGCCAGCAGCAATGGTAACGGCAGCTCGGTTGTGGCCAGCAGCCAATCCGGCAGCCTTCAGATTGGCGCTTGGCAAGTCAGCGTCGAAGGCGAGCTGGATGATGAAGAACGCGCCGCACTGGAAAAACTCTTCGGCCAGGTCCAGGACCTCTCCAACAAGTTCTATGCCGGCGATCTGTCCGGTGCCTTCGACCGCGCCATGGCGCTGGACATGGATGGCGAACAGTTAGCGTCGATGTCCCTGCGCCTAACTCAAACCACCGTTCGCCAAGCAACCGATGCCTATAGCGCCGTTGCACAGGACGGCGGCCAAGCAGCCAGCGCAGTAAACAGCTCGCTGATTGACTACGCCCAGGGCCTGCTCGACGCATTGCGCAGCGCCAGTCAGGTGGCTGAAGAAGGCACCGCAAAAACCAGCTTGCTGGATATGCTCAAAGGCGGCTTCTCGCTGAATGAGCGTTTTGACAGCGGTCGCCTGGACAAGGCCGAGCAGCTCAACAGCCGCTTGCTCGATGGCCTGCAGAACCTGCTCAACCCCGCCCTAGACAGCAGCAAGTCCTCGGACGCCTGAGTCAGGCGCAGTGCTAAACTGCACCTCCAGTAGTCAGTGGAGGTGCGCAGATGCTCCCGGAATGCCAATTATTCGGTACGCTCGGCTGCCACCTGTGTGAGGTGGCCGAGGCGTTGCTGATGCCTTTTGTCGAGCATGGCCTGTTGGTCGAGCTGGTCGATATCGCTGAGCAGGAGCATTGGGTCGAGGACTATGGTCTGCGCATTCCAGTGCTGCGCCGTATTGATACCGGTGCTGAGTTGAACTGGCCGTTCGAGGCTGAACAGATCGTTGAGTTCTTGCGTAATAGTCATGATTAGTGCGTTGGCACGGATGGCATTTTTACAGGACACATACGCATGAGCATCGTGCTAGGTGACGCACTGTCACTGCTGTTATTCCGCCTGCACAGCGGCCGTCTGTTGGGTATTAATCTCCTGAAAGTGCAGGAAATCATTCCCTGCCCGGCGCTGACCAAACTGCCCAGTCGTCATCCTCATGTCCGTGGCGTTGCCACCTTGCGTGGCTCGGCGCTAACGGTGATTGATCTGGGCAAAGCGATCGGCGAGCAAGGCGTGCCGGGCAATGATGACGGCTGTCTGATTGTGACGGAGCTCAGTCGCTCTCGGCAGGGCCTGCATGTGCAGAGCGTCGAGCGCATCGTGCAGTGCTACACCCGTGACGTTCGTCCCCCGCCGGCCGCGTCCGGCAGCAAAGCCTTTATCACCGGCGTGACGCAGATCGACGGCAAGATTGTGCAGATCCTCGATATTGAAAAAGTCCTGCACGAACTCGCGCCGATGAATATTGAGGAGTTGGATGATCAGCTGTTATCCGAGCGTGAGCGCGCGCTGCTTAAGGGGCGTCGTGTACTGGTGGTGGATGACTCCCACGTCGCGTTACAGCAGACCATGATTACCCTGCGCAAGCTGGAGCTGGATTGCCAAATGGTGCGCAGCGCCGCCGAAGCGCTGGAGTTACTGCAGCGTCAATTCGATGCCGGCGAGCCTATCGAGGTGTTGGTGTCGGATATCGAAATGCCGGAAATGGATGGCTATGACTTGGTGCGCACGCTGCGTAAAAAGCCGGATATCGGCCAGCTCTATGTTCTGCTGCACACCTCGCTCGACAGCACCATGAACACTGAAAAAGCCGAGGCAGTGGGCGCCAATGCGGTGTTGACCAAGTTCTCCACAGTGGACCTGAGCAAGGCCCTGGTGCATGCGTTCGAAAGCTTGCAATAGCTTTTCTCCAGGCATAAAAAAGCCCGCAATTAAGCGGGCTTTTTTATGTGATCTGGTCGGAGAGACAGGATTCGAACCTGCGACCTTCTCGTCCCGAACGAGACGCGCTACCAAGCTGCGCTACACTCCGAATGGGTCGAAATTTTACTGAGAAAGTTTTACCGCACAAGGGCTTAGGTTTTAATTTTTTCTATTGGCCAAGCGCTTTGAATATATCAATCAGAGTCCAGGCGCTGGGCAAGTAGTACGTGGCAGCGCCTGGGTTATCGGCTTACAGCTCTTTGACGGTACGCACTTGATCCTTGTTGACCTTGGCGCGTTTGCCATCGAGTTGTTCGAACTCGTAGAAGCCCGAATCCTCGTCAAAATTCGGCTCGTCGATGGTCTGAATTTCGCGGCCATCATTGAGGGTGATTACCGTTGGCGACGCGCAACCAGTCAGCGCGATCAGGCCCAAGGTAAGCAGCAATGCTGGAATAATCCGCTGAGACATGGGTTTCTCCTTGATTAGATAGATGTTTTTACCCTGCTTGTGACGAAACTTTGCCGTTCAAGTTCCCTTGCCGGTGTTTATCCGCGTGTCGTCAGCAAGTCGGGCGTGTTGAAGTTGGCCAGGCGAGGGTCACCGAGTGGGCACTCCACTGTCAATGGATCAAGGCTGCGCAGCCAGCGTTGCGGGCTGCGTTCGCCGGCTTGCCAGGCCTGCTCCAGGTCAGCATGCAGTGCACGGGGAATGACGCTGAACAGCGGTTCGAGAAACTCGCCCTGACGTACCACGACTGCGCGCTCACCGGCCAGGTTCAGTAGCGCCTCCAGCAGCAGTCTGTCGAGTTGCGGAGCATCACACGGCAGGATCAATACATTCGCCTGGCGTGCGGCGCGCAGGCCGGCGCGAATGCCCGCCAGCGGGCCTTGAAAGTCCGCCTCGTCATCACTGACCAAGCGATCCGCGAAGGGTGCATAGCGCTCGGCGTTGCGGTTGCAGGAGATAAGCAGGTCATCGGTTAGCGGCCGCACCAGCTCGTGCAGCCAGGCGATTAGCGGGCGGCCTTGCCAGTCGAGCAGGCCCTTGTCGGCACCGCCCATGCGTTGCCCACGGCCGCCCGCAAGCAGCAAAACAGAACAGCGGGGCAGGGTCGTGGGAGCGGGCATACGCAGTCTCCGAAAGCGGGCCTGTGATATAACGGCGGGCATTATCGCCCATAACTGGAAGCCTGCCATGAACCACAAGGCCGAGGCACATTTCGTGCCCTTGAATATCGCGGTGTTGACCGTCAGCGACACCCGCAGCCTGGAAACTGACACCTCCGGCCAACTGTTTGTCGACCGCCTGCAGGCCGCCGGCCATCAGCTCGCCGCCCGGGTTTTGCTCAAGGACGATCTGTACAAGATTCGCGCCCAGGTCGCCACCTGGATTGCCGAGGATCAGGTGCAGGTGGTGCTGATTACCGGCGGTACCGGCTTTACTGGTCGTGATAGCACACCGGAAGCGGTGAGCTGTTTGCTGGACAAGCAGGTCGATGGTTTTGGTGAGCTGTTCCGGCAGATTTCTGTGCCTGATATCGGCACCTCGACCATTCAGTCCCGCGCTCTGGCAGGCCTGGCCAATGGCACCCTGGTGTGCAGCCTGCCGGGCTCGACCAATGCCTGCCGTACTGCCTGGGATGGCATCCTCGGTGAGCAGCTGGATAACCGCCACCGCCCGTGCAATTTCGTTCCGCACCTCAAATCGGTGGCCGCCTGCGAGAGCCGTGGATGAGCTGCTGTGACAAGCCGGGATTAATGCCCGTTGAGGCGGCGCTGGCGCGGTTGCTGGCGCAGGCCGAGGCCAGCGCGATTGTTGAATGTGAGCGGGTCAAGCTGAGCGATGCCGCAGGCCGGGTATTGGCCGAGCCATTGCTGGCCGAGTTGGATCTGCCGCCCTGGGATAACAGCGCCATGGACGGGTATGCCCTGCGCTTGGTCGATTGGAATGGCGAGCCGCTGGTTGTCAGCCAACGCATCCAGGCCGGTAGCGCGCCTGCGCCTTTGCAGCCCGGCACCTGTGCGCGGATCTTTACCGGCGCGCCTCTGCCAGCCGGCGCTGATACTGTGGAAATGCAGGAAAACGCCGTGCTCGGTGAGGACGGCCGCGTTGCCTTTAGCGAGCCGCTCAAGCGCGGGCAGAACGTGCGCGCTCAGGGCCAGGAAACCCGTGTTGGCGATAGCGTTCTACCCGCCGGCACGCGTCTAGGTCCGATTGAGCTGGGTTTGGCTGCGTCCCTGGGTTGCGCTGAATTGAATGTGCGCCGCCGACCTCGGGTGGCGGTGCTGTCCACGGGGGATGAGCTGGTCGAACCGGGTCAGCCGCTCGGGCCCGGGCAAATCTACAACAGCAATCGCCGCGTGCTGATCGCTTGGCTGCAGCGACTGGGCTGCGAAGTTGTGGATGGCGGCATTCTGCTCGATGACCTGGAGCAGACCCGCGCAGCGCTAGCTGCGTTGAGTGATGTTGACCTGATTCTTTCCACCGGCGGCGTATCGGTGGGCGAGGCGGATTTCCTTGGCATGGCCCTGCGCAAAGAGGGCGAGCTGGCGCTGTGGAAACTGGCGATCAAGCCTGGCAAACCGCTGACCTGCGGGCAGTTTCGCGGCGTACCGGTGATCGGCCTGCCGGGAAATCCGGCCTCGACCCTGGTGACTTTCGGCCTGCTCGCGCGGCCGTATCTGCTGCGCCGTTTAGGTGTGCAGCGGGTCGAACCGCTGGGCTTTCCGATGCTGGCTGGTTTCACCTGGAGCAAGCCGGGCAATCGCCGCGAATACCTGCGCGCGCGTCTGGAAAACGGACGCGTGGTGCCTTATCCAAATCAAAGCTCCGGGGTGCTACGCAGCGCTGCCTGGGCTGAGGGTTTTGCCGAAGTGCTGGAGGGCACCACGCTTGCCGAGGGCGACAGCCTGAGGTTTATTCCGCTCAGCGAGATACTCGGTTAGATCCGCGTAGTTGCTGCCTCTTTGTAGTGGATGGCGCTTTACCCATCCACCAAGGTTGTCAGCTATTGCGCCGGCTCTCGCGAAATTCGCCTGGGGTCTGCCCGGTCCAGGTCTTGAAGCTGCGGTGGAACGAGCGCGACTCGGTAAACCCCAGATAGCTGGCGATATCCTGAATCGCCAGGTCGCTGCGCAGCAGGTAATGCTCGGCCAGTTCCTGGCGTAGTTCATCGAGAATCTGCTGGTAGCTGGTGCCGGCCAATTGAAGGTGACGCTGCAGGGTGCGCACCGTCATGTTGAATTTCTCCGCCACGCGTTCCTTACGTGGCAGGCCATCCTTGAGCAGCAAGCGCAGGGCGTTTTTTACCCGCTGCGGCAGTGGTTCGTTGTCGTCCAGTCCAGCCATCAGCGTCAGGGCGTGTTCTTCCAGGGTGCGCAACAAGTTGGCGTCGGCCTGGCGCAGCGGCACAGCGAGGTATTCCAGCGGCACGATCAGCGCATTGCAGCTTTGCTCGAAGCGGATCGGGCAGCCGAAAATCGTCTGGTACTCGGCAATATCGGCGCCCTCAGGCAGGGCGTGCTCGAACCACACCTCCCGTGGCGAGCTGTCTGAGTCGGAGATCCAGCGCGCATACAGCAACCACGAAGCCAGTACGTTTTCCACCATGTGCCGGCGGATCGGCTCAGCCTGATGGCGACAGGTCCAGATCAGGCGAACGTGGTCTGCGCCGGCCTCGACCCGGCTGACACCCATGTCCCCCACCAGTTTCTCGTAAGGCACGATGCGGCTCATGGCCTCACCGAGGGTTGCACAGTTCATGGTGATATAGCCCAGCACGCTCCACGAACCCGGCTGCACAAAGCGCGCGCAGTGCAGGCCAAACAGCGGGTCAGCCGATACCTTGAGCAAGTGATCGAGCAGGCGCTCATGGGTTTCACTGGGAATGCGTTTGCTGTTGTCGGCCAGGTCCTCGGTCTTGATGCCGGCGGCCGCCAACGCCTGGTCGATATCCAGGCCCAATTGCTCGGCGTGGCGCAGGTACTTGAGCAGGGAAGGGACAGAGGTATAACCGAGGTTTTCCATGAACTGTTCTTATTCTGAATGTCTTGATTGGCGATATCGCCTGGCTCGATACGACAGTGACGCCTTGAAACGGCCAGCTAGTATAGGCAGCCATCGAGGGTGACTGAAATATCCGGGAGATACAGATGCGACGTTGGAACGGCTGGGGTGATGACGCAACAGTGGTGGAACTGCCGGCCCATGGCGAGGCTTTTCTTGCCGAACTGGTCGGCTCGGGTCAGTTGCTGGCCGATGCCAGCCTGGAGCAGGTTCTGGCACAGGTGCCGGCCTCGCGTCTGCAGGCCCACCCGCTGATTTGCCTGAATGCCGAAGACCGCGTGCGTCACGCCCGTGGCCAGAGCCTGCCGGACTGGCTGGCGATGCGTTCCGGCGATTTTGGCGTGTTTCCCGATGGCGTGGCCTACCCGGAAAGCGCTGCGCAGGTCCGCGAGTTGCTGGCCTGGGCCAGCCAGCATGACCTGATCGTCATTCCTTACGGCGGTGGCACCTCGGTCGCCGGTCATATCAACCCACAGGCCAGCAACAAACCGGTGCTGACCCTGTCGCTGGCGCGCATGAGCAAGCTGATCGAGATCGACCACGACAGCCTGATTGCCACCTTCGGCCCTGGCGCCAATGGTCCGCAAGTGGAAAGCCAGCTGCGCGCTCAGGGCTACACCTTGGGCCATTTCCCGCAGTCCTGGGAGCTTTCGACTTTGGGTGGCTGGGTCGCCAGCCGTTCCAGCGGGCAGCAATCGCTGCGCTACGGACGTATCGAGCAGCTGTTTGCCGGCGGCAAGGTCGAGACCTTCGCTGGCACCCTGGAAATTCCGACCTTCCCGGCCTCTGCCGCGGGGCCAGACCTGCGCGAAATCCTCATGGGTTCGGAAGGGCGCTTCGGCATCATCTCCGAGGTCAAGGTACGCATCACCCGCCTGGCCGAGCAGGAAAATTTCTACGCGGTATTTTTGCCCAACTGGCAGCAGGCGCTGAGCGCCATTCGCAGCCTGGCCCAGGCGCGGGTGCCGTTGTCGATGCTGCGCCTGTCCAACGCCATTGAAACCAAAACCCAGCTGGCCCTTGCCGGCCATCCGCAGCAGATCGCCTGGCTGGAGAAATACCTGGCCCTGCGCGGCGCCCGCGAGGGCAAGTGCATGCTGACCTTCGGCGTTACCGGCAGCCGTACGCAGAATGCCGCCTCGCTGAAGCAGGCGAAGAAGTTGCTGAAGAGCTTTGGTGGCGTATTTACCGGCACCTTGCTGGGCAAGAAATGGGCAGAAAACCGCTTCCGTTTCCCCTACTTGCGCCACGGCCTGTGGGCCGCCGGCTACGCGGTGGATACCCTGGAAACCGCCACCGACTGGAGCAATGTCGATAACCTGCTGAACAAGGTCGAAACGAGCCTGCGCTCAGGCCTGAGTGAGGAGGGCGAGCAGGTGCATGTGTTTACCCACCTGTCCCACGTCTACAACGAAGGCTCGAGCATCTACACCACTTACGTGTTCCGCCCAGGTGCGAACTACGCCGAGGCCATGGCGCGCTGGCAGAAGCTCAAGCATGCCGCCAGCCTGACTATCGCCGAGAACCGCGGCACCATCAGTCATCAGCACGGTGTCGGCCGCGATCATGCGCCTTACCTGCCGGTGGAGAAGGGCGAGCTGGGTATGGCCACCCTCAAGGCGCTGGCTGGGCATTTCGACCCTGAGCAGCGCCTGGCTCCCGGCGTGTTGCTGCAGGATTGATGATGAGCCAGTGGAACGCCGCCTGGCGTGAACAGGCCTTGCCTGAGCTGGCTGCACGCGACTGGGACCTGATCGTCGTCGGCGGCGGCATCAGCGGTGCCGGAATTTTGCGTGAAGCGGCGCGGCGCGGTTGGAAATGCCTGCTGCTGGAGCAGCGCGACTTTGCCTGGGGCACTTCCAGTCGCTCCTCGAAGATGGTGCATGGCGGGCTGCGTTATATCGCCAAGGGCCAGTTCGGCCTGACCCGCGATTCGGTGCGCGAGCGCGAGCGCTTGCTGCAGGAAGCGCCGGGGTTGGTCGAACCCTTGAGTTTTATCATGGCGCATTACCAGGGCGGCTTTCCCGGCCCGCGAGTGTTCGGCGGGCTGCTGGCGGTGTATGACGCCCTGGCCGGCAAGCGCAATCACCTGTACTACCCGTTGCAGCAACTGCGTTATCTCGCCCCAGGTCTGAAGGAAGACGGCCTGCTCGGTGGCACGCGCTTCTTTGATGCGGTCACCGATGACGCGCGCTTGGTACAGCGCGTGCTGGGTGAGGCCCGTGCCGACGGCGGCGAAGCGCTCAATGGCATGCGCGTGGTCGAGTTACGGCGCGAAGAAGGGCGTGTCACTGGCCTGCTCGCCGAAGACAGCGAAAGCGGCCTGCAGTACCGCTTCAAGACCCGTGCGGTGGCGCAGGCCACAGGTGCATGGGCCGATCAGCTGCGGCAGAAAAGCGGGCTGGAGCATATCCGTCCGCTGCGCGGCAGCCACCTGCTGGTGCCGGCCTGGCGCCTTCCGGTGGCACATGCGTTTAGCTTTATGCATGCGGCGGACAAGCGTCCGGTGTTTGTCTTCCCCTGGGAAGGCGCGACGGTGATTGGCACCACCGACCTGGATCATCCGGCACCGCTAGCCGAAGAAGCACGGATCAGCTCGGATGAGGTTAAGTATTTACTAGATGCCTGCGCTCAGCAGTTTCCTACGGCACAGATCAAGGCAGCGGATGTGCTATCGACCTGGGCCGGGGTGCGCCCGGTGGTCACGGATGGCAGTGAAGGGCGCAAACCTTCGGATGAAAAACGCGAACATGCGCTGTGGGTTGAGCCCGGTTGCGTGACCCTGGCCGGTGGCAAGCTGACCACTTTCCGCCTGTTGGCGCTTGAAGTGCTGCAGGCTTGCGCGCCGATGGTTGGCCGTACGCTGGATGATCAGGGCGCGGCGACCTTTGCTGTCGTACCGCAGCAGCCGATGCCGCAGTTAAGCCCGGCTCAGCAGAAGCGCTTGATGGGTCGTTATGGCCGGGCGCTGCCGCAGGTGCTGGCGTTGCTCGATGAGCTGGGTGTCGAGCAGGTGGCCGGCACGGACACGCTGTGGGCCGAGCTGGCCTGGGCGGCCGAGCAGGAGCTGGTGCTGCACCTGGATGACCTGCTGCTGCGCCGCACACGTTTGGGCCTGCTGCTGGCGTGCGGCGCGGTGGCCGAACTGCCGCGTATACGTGCGCTGTGTCAGGCCCGCCTGGGGTGGGATGACGCGCGCTGGCAAGAGGAAGAACAGGCGTATCTGCAACTCTGGCAGCGTTGCTACAGCCTGCCGGCGGAAGATGGATCACGAGGAAGGACGGCGTCTTGAGCGAGAAAAGTTATCTGCTGGCCATCGACAATGGCACCCAGAGCATTCGGGCGCTGTTGTTCGATCTTCAGGGCAATCTGCTCGCCAAGGGCAAGGTGGAGCTTGAGGCCTATTACTCCAAGCAACCCGGCTGGGCCGAGCAGGACCCGGAATACTACTGGGCCAGCCTCGGCGAGGCCTGTGCGCAGCTGTGGCAGCAGGTGGATATCGACCGCAGTCGGATCAAGGGCGTATCGCTGACTACCCAGCGCGGCAGCCTGATCAATATCGATCAGCAGGGCCAACCGCTGCGTCCTGCCATGCTCTGGCTCGATCAGCGCCAGGCCGAGGTGCGCGGGCCGATCAAGGGGCCTTGGGGCTGGCTGTTCAAGATCGCCGGGGTACAGGCCACGGTGGATCATTTTCGCGCCCAGGCCGAGGTCAACTGGATCGCGCAGAACCAGCCGGACATCTGGGCCAAGACGCACAAGGTGCTGTTGCTTTCAGGGTTTCTTACTCACCGGCTGTGCGGCCAGTTTGTCGACTCGCTGACCAGCTGCGTGGCCTACCTGCCGTTCGACTACAAGCGCCTGCAGTGGGCCAAACCGGGCGACTGGAAATGGCAGGCCATGCCGGTGCGCCGCGAGCAGTTGTCGGAATTACGCAAGCCGGGCGAGTTGCTTGGCCACATCACGGCGGCGGCCAGCCGGCATACCGGGATTCCCGAAGGCTTGCCTCTTATTGCCGCAGGCGCTGACAAGGCCTGTGAAGTGCTCGGTGCCGGCGGTGTGGAACCGACTACGGCCTGTCTGTCCTATGGCACCACGGCCACCATCAACACTACACGTAGCAAGTACCTTGAAACCATCCCGCTGATCCCGCCATACCCAGCGGCGATTCCTGATCACTTCAACACCGAGGTGATGATCTATCGCGGTTTCTGGATGGTCAGTTGGTTCAAAAAAGAATTTGGTCTGCGCGAGATGCAGCGGGCCAAGGAGCTGGGCGTCGAGCCTGAGGCGCTGTTTGATGAGCTGGTCAACAGCGTGCCGGCCGGCTCCATGGGCCTGATGTTGCAGCCGTACTGGTCTCCGGGTATTCGTGAGCCAGGGTTGGAGGCCAAGGGCTCGATCATCGGCTTTGGCGACGTGCACACCCGCGCGCATATCTACCGGGCGATTCTGGAAGGGTTGGCCTATGCCCTGCGCCAGGGCAAGGAGAAGATCGAGAAGCGTTCGGGCACGCGCATCACCCGCCTGCGCGTTTCTGGTGGTGGTTCACAGAGCGATGCGGCGATGCAGCTGACGGCCGATATCTTCGGCCTGCCTGCCGAGCGCCCGCATCTGTATGAAACCAGCGGCCTGGGTGCGGCGATCAATTGCGCAGTGGGCCTGGGCCTGCACCCGGATTACCCAGCAGCGATCAAAGCCATGACCCGGGTCGGTGATGTGTTCACACCCAACCCAGAGGCGCAGCGCACCTATCAGCAGCTGTACACCCAGGTTTATCAGCGCATGTACAAGCAGCTGAAGCCGCTGTATCAGACCATTCGCAAGATTACTGGGTATCCGGCGTAAAGCCGCTTAGCGGCGCACAGGTTCTGCTGCGCCGCTAAGCCATCTCTGCTGGCTATGCCACATCCACCAGGATGATTTCGCTGTCTTCGATGGCCGTCACCCGGATCACTTCTACATCGCTGACTGCCACACCATCACGAGCCTGGGCGCTGACGCCGTTGACCTCAATGCTGCCGCTGGCGGCCACCAGATAAGCCTTGCGAGAAGCACCAATCGGATACTCGGTGCTTTGGCCCGCTTGTAGGGTGGCTGCGGCCATCCGCGCATTGGTACGGATCGACAGGGCGTCCTGATCTTCGGCAAAGCCGCTGGCCAGGGTGACGAAGGTGCCGGCGCGCTCACCTTTAGGGAACGGCTTGGCGCCCCAGGACGGCGGTAGGCCCGACTGGTTGGGTTGAATCCAGATCTGGAAGATCTTGGTGGTGGTGTCTTCCAGGTTGTATTCGCTGTGGGCAATCCCGGTGCCGGCGCTCATCACTTGCACATCACCGGCTTCGGTACGGCCATGGTTACCCAAGTTGTCCTTGTGGGTGATGGCCCCTTGGCGTACATAGGTGATGATTTCCATGTCGCGGTGCGGGTGGGTCGGGAAGCCGGTGTGCGGCGCGATTTCATCATCGTTCCAGACCCGCAGCGGCCCCCAGTTCATGCGCGCTGGGTCATAGTATTCGGCAAAGGAAAAATGATGGCGGGCATTCAGCCAACCGTGATGGGCACCGCCGAGCTCGGCGAAGGGGCGTACGTCGATCATCTGCATATCCTCATTTAAGGAGCACCGGCTTTCAGCGGCGGTGTTCATTGGCGATGTAAGGATGATCCAATAAATCAATACGATTAAAAATGCGTAAATATTGAGCTTAATAATCTATTTAGCTGATGTTTATTTCGTCACCAGCCGGCTGGTGCAACCTCATGCCCTGTTGCTGAATCTTTGTGTTGAAACGTGAAAGGATGCTGTGAATGCAAGAACGTAAAGCGCTGCTGATCCTGCATGGCAAGCAAGCTCTCAATGCCGAGGTGCGCGCTGCGGTGCAGGCGCGTCGTGAAGAGGGCTGGCAAGTGGATGTGCGGGTCACCTGGGAGGGTGGCGATGCACAGCGTCTGGTCAACGAGGCGTTGCAGGCGGGCTACCCAACCCTTATTGCCGGCGGTGGTGATGGCACTCTGCGTGACGTGGCTGAAGCTATGGCGTTGGCAAAAACCAAGGCAAGCCTGGCGCTGTTGCCGTTGGGTACAGCCAATGATTTTGCGCGTGCGGCCGGTATTCCGCTCGAGCCACTGGCTGCTTTGAGCTTGTTGGATTTACCGGCGCAGCCGATCGATCTGGGCGAAGTGGATGGTCAGGTGTTCCTAAATATGGCCACGGGCGGTTTTGGCTCTAACGTCACCGCCAACACGTCGGAAGACCTCAAACGCATGCTCGGCGGTGCTGCTTATTTTTTGACGGGCTTGACCCGTTTTGTCGAAGTGCAATCGTCGTTTGGCCGCTTTACCGGGCCTGATTTTCAGTGGGAAGGCGAGTTTCTCGCGCTCGGCATCGGCAATGGCCGACAGGCCGGCGGTGGGCATGTGCTATGCCCGCAGGCGCGAGTCAACGATGGTTTGTTGGATGTCTGCATCGTGCCGGCGGCAGCGGATGTGGTAGGCACCCTCGGTACGCTGCTGTCTGGCGGAATCAATGGCCTGCAGAGTGTAGCCCTCAGCGCACGGCTGCCTTGGCTGGAAGTCGAAGTCCCCGAAGGCCTGGATCTCAACCTTGACGGTGAGCCGATGGAAAGCCGCAAACTGCGGTTTGCGGCCAGGCCGAAGGCGTTACGTGTGCATTTGCCGGAAGACTCGCCGCTGCTGGTTGAATAAGTCGAGCGGCTTCTGCCGCCTGACTGGCCTAGTCGCCGCGCTTATCGCATGATGGCGCTGCGCCATCTGCCTTCAGATGCACGGCAGATGGCCGATACACCCGGGTATGGCTATTTGAGCTAGGCTAGATCGATAAGTGAACAGGAGCGCATGATGGCCGGCATTCTCGACTCAGTGAATCAACGCACCCAGCTGGTGGGTGAGAACCGCTTGGAAATTCTCATGTTCCGCCTGGCGGGTCGGCAACTGTTTGCGATCAACGTCTTCAAGGTTCAGGAAGTCCTGCAAATGCCCAAGCTGACCCTGATGCCGCAGCGTCATCGTTTTGTCTGTGGGGTGGTCAACCTGCGTGGGCAGACGCTGCCAGTGATCGATCTGTCCCAGGCCATCGGCATGCGCCCGATTGTGCCGGATGAGCGCAGCACCATTATCGTCACTGAGTACAACCGCTCGGTGCAGGCTTTTCTGGTCGGTGGGGTTGAACGCATCCTCAACCTTAATTGGGAATCCATCCTGCCGCCACCCGGTGGCGCCGGGCGTCAGCATTACCTGACCGCCATCACCAAGGTTGAAGACCAGATCGTCGAAGTGATCGACGTGGAAAAAGTCTTGGCGGAAATCAGCCCGATGAGCACCAAGGTCTCTCCGGAAAAACTCGCCGATCCGTTACTGGAGCATGCCAAAGGACGCGAAGTGCTGCTGGTGGATGACTCCAACGTGGCTATGAGTCAGCTCAAGGGCACCATGGCGCAATTGGATATCCGTTGCCATGCCGCCAGTGATGGCTTGCGTGCCCTTAACCTGCTGAAGAGCTGGGCTGATGCCGGCGTCGATGTGCATGAAAAGCTGCTGATGGTGATCACTGATGCGGAAATGCCGGAGATGGACGGCTACCGCCTGACCACCGAAATTCGCAACGACTCGCGTCTCAAGGACTTGTACGTGGTGCTGCACACCTCGCTTTCAGGCAGTTTCAACGAGGCCATGGTTAAGAAGGTCGGCTGCGACAACTTCCTCTCCAAATTCCAGCCGGACAAACTGGTTGATGTGGTGCACCAGCGTTTGGCCCTGCTGCACCCCGAGGAATAAGCCTGACGCGGGCGTCAGGCTGGCATGCACCTTCTGTTTATTCGCTTAGCCGCTGGCGCAGGTGTTCAATGCGCTCGCGGTTAACGTCGAAATCCGCGTAGCCCAGGCGCGATGCCGAGCGCACATCCACTCCGGCCGCTCCGATCATAAATTCCACATCATCGACAAAGCGCATCAGCTTGCTGCTGAATTCGGCGCGCAAATACCCCGGAGCCTCCTCCACCACGCTCACGCGTGGCTCTGCACTGAGTAACGCCTTAAGGCGTGCCTGGGTTTCTTCAGCGGTACCTTGCAGTGGCAGCGGTTCAATGGCGTGTCGCGCATCGTTGGCCTGGCTGTTTACGCAGTTCGGTGAGTCTGGACAGGCGCTCAGTTGTCCATCATGGATGCCCAGGTTATCCGGCGCAGTACCGCTGCAAGCGCTTAGCAATACCAGTAGCGGCAGGGCCAAAGCGGGCTTGTAGGTACGTCGGGTTGCTCGTATAAGTGCGTTTTGCCAAACGGAAGCTGGACTCATGTTGCATCTCTCCGGGTTGTACCGTTATCCACTGAAGTCGGCGGCGGGCGAAGCCCTGCGCGAAACGATGCTGGACGCTTTGGGCGTGCAGGGTGATCGCCGCTGGATGGTAGTCGATGCTGAATCCGGGCGCTTCCTTACGCAACGCTTGCTTGCGCAGATGACTCAGTTGCAGGCGCGCTGGCTGGGTAGCACGCACCTGCAACTGAGTGCGCCGGGCATGGCTGATCTGCAGGTAGCAGTGCCGGATGAGCAGGCCCCGCTGCGTGGCGTGACCATCTGGCGCGACAGTTTGCAGGTGCCGGACGCCGGTGATCAGGCGGCGCATTGGCTTAGCCAATTGCTTGGCCGTGCCTGCCGTCTGGTTCAGGTATCGGAGGCGCGGGCGCGGCAGGTCGATACGGCCTATGCCGAGGTCGGCGACAAGGTGGCGTTTGCCGATGGCTTTCCTTTGCTGCTGATCGGTCAGGCGTCGTTGGATGACCTCTCGGCGCGCATCGGTCGACCGTTGCCGATGCTGCGTTTTCGCCCGAACCTGGTGGTCAGTGGCAGTGAGCCCTATGCCGAAGACGGCTGGAAGCGCATTCGTATTGGTGAGCTGGAGTTTCGGGTGGTCAAGGGCTGCTCGCGCTGCATCATGACCACCCTCGACCCGCAGACGGGCGAGCGCAGCGCCGATCGCGAACCGCTGGCTACCCTGAAAACCTACCGTGAGCGTGAAGGCGAGGTGTATTTCGGGCAGAACCTGATCGCCTGTGGCGAAGGGCAGCTGCGTCTGGATATGCCGGTGCAGGTATTGGAGTAAACAGCGCTGCACGCTCAACCGTTGCAGTTGAGCGTGCCTATTAAGCTGTTACTGGTCGAAGTAACGCTCGTGCCAGGCCACCAGTGGCTGCGGCGCGTTGAGCTTCTCGCCGTAAATCACCGAGTAGGACAGCACGTTCTGTACGTACTGGCGGGTTTCATCAAACGGGATGTTCTCGATCCACACGTCATACGACAGATGATCCGCGCCGCGCAGCCACTGGCGCACGCGCCCTGGGCCGGCGTTATAGGCCGCAGAGGCGAGCACGCGGTTACCGTTGAACTGGCCGTAGATCTGGCTCAAATAGGCCGCACCCAGTTGGATATTGACTTCCGGACGGTAAGCCAGCTGTGGCGATGACAGCGGAATGCCAAAACGTTTGGCGGTTTCCTTGGCAGTGGCTGGCATCAGCTGCATCAAACCCATGGCGCCGACGTGGGATTTGGCATCGGCCATAAAGGCGCTTTCCTGGCGGGTGACGGCAAATACCCAGCTGGAATGGATGTCGCGGTTTTTCGCTTCACGCACCAAGTGTTCGCGGTGCGCCATGGGGAAGCGTACGTCCAAATCGTCCCAATACTGTGCCTGGCTGATGGTGCGGATAGCCGGGAAGTACCAGCCCATCTCATAGGCCAGACGCGCCTGGGCAACCATCTCATCGCGGCTGAACAAGCGGCTGACGTTGTACCACTCGCGCCGGCCATCGGCGACCTGACCACGGGCGTGGAACTCTAGAGCACGGCGAATCGCTGCCGAATTACGCACCTTCTGGATGGTCTGTGGGCTCAGGGTCAGTGGCTTGTTATTCAGTTGATAGGGCGCCTGCACCTGGTCGGCGGCCATAAAGCCGTAGAAGTCACGTTCCTTGGCCAGTGCCTGGTACAGCGCTTTCGGTTCCTGGCTGTTGGGCTGCGCCAGTTGCAGGCTGCGCGCCTGCCAGTAACGCCAGCGGTTGGTATTACCCAGTTCCGCAGGCATCCGGCGCGTCAGCTGGTTAGCCTCATCCCAACGGCCCAGGCGCAGCAGCAGGCGGGCGCGCCATTCGCTGACGGTGTTGTCCCGCAACTCGGGGTCGTACTTGGCCATGACCTGTAGAGCGCGGGAGTCGAAGCGCTTGGCCAGGGTCAGGCCGATTTCGCGGGCAATAGCCACCTGCTCGTCGCTGGAGAACTTCATCCGTTGGGCGTAGCCATCGAGCAGCTTAAGTGCGCTTTCCGGATCCTGGCGGGCCAGGCGGCGCAGGCCGAGGCCAACTACATCGGCCATGGCTGGGTCGGCTTGGGTAAAGCGTGCAGTCTGCTTCAGTAGCTCAGGTTTCTGCGCCACTTCTAGCAGGCGCTGGCCCTGGTTGCCCAAGGTTGGCATCGTCTTGATCAGGTGTGTAACCAGGCCATAGTAACGCGCTTCGGCCGCCAGCTTGGCGCGCTGCCAACGTTTCTGTTCGGTGAGTTGGCCTTCTGCGGCCCACATTGCGAACAGCGGGTCACAGGCATTGGGCTGTGATTTGCCCACCAGCCAGAGTTTCTCGGCGGTGGCGTTGCCTTCGGCGCGCATGCCGTGGCTCAGCTGGTACTGGCCATACAGGCAGTCAAGCTCAGTGAAATTCAGCTTCGGGTCGTAGTAATTAATAAAGGTTTGCCACTCGCCACGTTCAGCCAGCCAGCGCAGCCAGCGCAGCTTCATCCAGCTGATTTGCGGCAGGTCGCCATGCTCGGCGAGGAATTTCTCGATTTCGTCATTGCTGGCCCACTTCAGCCGGGCGGTCAGCTCGTCATACGCCAGGTAAGGCTCCAGCGGGTAATCATGTAGAGCACTGGCATAGCGCTGATAAGGACCTTTGTCGCCTTTGGCCAGTGCAGCTTTGGCTTGATCGTAATATTGACGTTGTTGCGTCAGGGTAGCGGCCTGCGCTGCAGAGACGCTCAAGGTGGAAACCAACAGGCAGGACAGCAAGCTGAACAGGGGACCGCGCATGACACTTCCAGGCAAATAGTGCGTATGGCCCTAGCTTAGTCGTTTGCCTATGGGCGGTGAAGGTGCAATGCGTTTCAACGCGTAATTGATCGCGCTCACCGCTGTTTTAGCCTGGGTAAGCGTGCTAGAGGGCTTGGCGCCAGGTGCGCCAGGAATCGCAGCGGAATTTACTGCGTGCACCGTTGAAATTGCCTGCTTGGTCGATGCGCTTCTCGGTTAGAATGCGCGCCCTGTTTTGTGGGTGCTTCCGGCAGCCATAGATGATTTTTTGGGTGTTTCAGGTTGCCGCTGTGCCCTGGATGCAACGAAGCCCGTTGCTCGGTTGCGGTTAAACCGGCTTTCACCCGTCGTTTTTTGTTGAGGCGTGCCATGACCCTGCTCAAGTTCACCGATATTTCCCTGGCTTACGGCGCAATGCCGCTCTTGGACAAGGTGTCTTGGCAGATCGCCCGTGGCGAGCGGGTGTGCATCATCGGCCGCAACGGCACCGGCAAGTCGAGCATGATGAAGCTGGTCAAGGGCGACCAGAAGGCAGATGACGGCGCTGTTTGGCGTGCACCCGGGCTGAAAATTGGTGAGTTACCGCAGGAATTGCCGGTGGCTGACGATCGCACCGTATTTGATGTGGTCGCTCAGGGTCTGGACGGCGTGGGCGAGTTACTTGCGCAGTACCACCACCTGGCGCAGAACTGTGTCACCGAAGCCGATCTGGACAAGTTGATGCATGTCCAGCAAGACCTCGAAGCCCGTGACGGCTGGCGCTTGCAGCAACTGGTCGACAGCACCTTGAGCCGCTTGCAGCTGCCGGCTGACAAGACACTGGCCGAGCTCTCTGGCGGCTGGCGTCGCCGCGTCCTGCTGGCTCAAGCGTTGGTTTCCGAGCCCGATCTGCTGCTGCTCGATGAGCCAACCAACCACCTGGATATCGGCGCGATTGCCTGGCTGGAAGAAGCCTTGGCGGATTTCCAGGGTGCAGTCCTGTTTATCACCCACGACCGTTCTTTCCTGCAGAACCTGGCCACACGCATCCTCGAATTGGACCGTGGCGGCCTGATCGATTGGAACGGCGACTACGCGAGCTTTCTGGTGCACAAGGAAGCCGCATTGGCCGCTGAAGAGACGGCCAACGCGCTGTTCGACAAGCGCCTGGCTCAGGAAGAGGTGTGGATTCGCCAAGGCATCAAGGCCCGCCGCACCCGTAACGAAGGCCGTGTACGCGCCCTCAAAGCACTGCGCGTAGAGCGCAGCGAGCGCCGTGAGCGCACCGGCAAGGCCAATATCCAGCTGGAAACCGCCGAGAAATCCGGCAAGCAGGTGATGGTGCTGGAAAACGTCAGTTTTGCGCATCCAGGTGGGCCGTTCCTGATCAAGGACTTCTCCATGGTGCTGCAGCGCGGCGACCGCATTGGGCTGCTTGGCGCCAACGGCACCGGCAAAACCACCTTGCTCAAACTGATGCTCGGCGGTTTGCAGCCCACCAGCGGTGAAGTGGCCGAAGGCACGCGTATCGATGTGGCTTATTTTGACCAATTGCGTCACCAGCTCGATTTGGAAAAGACCGTGATCGACAACGTCGCCGAAGGCCGCGACTTTATCGAGATCGACGGGCAGAACCGCCATGTACTGAGCTACCTGGGCGACTTCTTGTTCAGCCCGCAGCGTGCGCGCACGCCGGTCAAAGCGTTGTCCGGTGGTGAGCGGGCACGTCTCTTGCTCGCCAAGCTGTTCAGCAAACCGGCCAACTTGCTGGTGCTGGACGAACCGACCAACGACCTCGATGTGGAAACCCTGGAGTTGCTTGAGGAAGTGCTGCTGACCTTCCCAGGCACCGTGCTGATGGTCAGTCACGACCGGGCATTCCTCGACAACGTGGTAACCAGCACCCTGGTGTTTGAGGGTGAAGGGCTGGTGCGCGAATACGTGGGTGGCTATCAGGACTGGCTGCGGCAGGGCGGTTCGCCGCGTTTGCTTGGCGTCGGTGAGAGCAAAGCCGGTAAGCCTGAACTAGCCTCAGCAGTGGTCCCTGCACCCGTTGCAGCGGAGCCTGTTGTGGCCGAGGTGAGCAAGAAAAAACTCAGCTATAAGCTGCAGCGCGAGCTCGAAGCCATCCCAGGGCAGATTGATCTGCTGGAAGGCCAGGTTGCCAGCTTGCAGGAGCAGATCGGCTCGCCGAGCTTCTATCAGCAACCGGCAGAAAAAACCGCCGAAGTGTTGGCGAAGCTGCAGGCCGTGCAGCTGGAACTGGAGCAATTGGTCGAGCGTTGGGCTGAGCTGGAAGGCTAACCCACGGTATTAGGAAACGTGCTCAAACAGGATTTTGAGACTTCTGGCGGAGACAGTCATGGCCATCGAGTACCGCATCACTCTCGACGACAATCATCAGTTCAGCTACAGGATTGAGCTGAACCGAGTCTATGAGGTAGAGGTTGCGCAAAGCGCACCAGCCTGGACACGCCTGGAATATCAGCAGTGCAGTAACTGCCCCTTGAGTAAGGATAACTTCAGTCACTGTCCTGCTGCTGTTGACCTGCATCGGGTTATCGAGGATTTCCAAGGGCTGCCGGCGTTCAAGAAAGTAGCGGTGTGGGTGCGCACGCCCGAACGCGAGTACAACAAGCTGGTGGGTTTGGAAGAGGGCTTGCGTGCTCTGCTCGGGGTGATCATGGCCACCAGTGCCTGCCCAGTGCTGGGTAAGCTCAAGCCCCTGGCGCAACACCATCTGCCGTTTGCCAATAGCCAAGAGTTCATTTTGCGCACGGTGTCGTTGTACCTGACGCAGCAGTATTTCAACCTGCGTGAAGGGCGTGCTGCGGATTGGGAGTTGAAGGGGCTGGTGCGGATGTTCCAGCAGTTGCAGCTGGTGAATCAGGCGTTTTGGCAGCGTATTCATGCCACCTGCGAGGGTGATTCCAACCTCAAGGCGTTCCTCACCTTCTTCTCCATGGCCTCGAGCATGACCTATTCGCTGGAAACCCAGCTGCAGAAGATTCGCCCATTGGTCATGAGCTCACCCGATAGCGGTGAATAACGCAGCCGCGTTATTCACCCATCGCTCGCTTTATTCGGCTTTTTTCAGGCGTACGGCCAGTACATCGCAGGGTGCGCCATGCAGTACGTCATTGGCCGTCGAGCCCAGTAGCAACGCCAGACCATGACGGCCGTGGCTGCCGACAACGATCAGGTCGCATTGCTGTTCTTCCGCCAGGCGATGAATTTCCTGGCGCGGTTGGCCGTAGGCCAGATGGCGATGCTCGGCGCTCAGGTCGGGGTACTTGCCGGAAAATTTGTCCAGGCGCTCGCGGGCCTGGTCGAACTGTTGCTGTTGCAGCATCGATAGGTCCATTGGTACATCGCCACCAAAGGCCATGGCCATGGGTTCGACAATATGCACCACAGACAATGCGGCCCCGCTGCTGGCGGCCAGTTTCAGCGCGCGGTGCATCACCGGGTCGCATTCCTCGGTCAGGTCGACGGCGACCAGAATGTGCTGGTAGGGCATGGGGTAACTCTCCTTGCAAGTGGATCAATGCTTTTAGTATGGCCGTCCTGAGCGCTGATGACAGGCTTTTGCCGGTGAGATAACGATATGAGTCCCTGGTTTTTGCTTTTGCTCCTGGCTTTTTTGCTCAGCCCGCTGGCCTGGCTGGTTCCCTCGCGCCATCAGCGTGGGCAGATGGATGTGCGTCTGCAGGCGCGGCGTATGGGCGTGGCAATGCAGTTGTCGCGCCAGGAATGGCCGCATTGGCTGTTGCGTCAGCCACCGCACGCCTGCCCGCAATACCACCGGGCGCGCAAGCGCGGCCAAGTTGATAGTTGGTGCTACTGGCAGATGGAGCCGGGGCAGTGGGTGAATAAATGGCGCGAACCTTGTGCCGATCAAGCCCTGCTGGCGCAATTGCATACCTTGCCGGTGGATGCGTTCAAGGTTGAGGCGACCGATCAGATGCTGTCGGTCTGCTGGGGAGAGCGGGGTGCTGGCGAGGCGCTGGAAGCAATTGTCGCGTTTCTCCAGGCCAAAGCCTGAATAAAAGAAGGCCCAGTGCGAACACTGGGCCGGAGTACGGCCAGGCAGGCCGGTAAAACGAATGCGTATGGCGGCGGTCGTAATTAGAGGTTGGCGGCCGCGTACTGGCCGGAAATCTGCTCAATGCCTTGAATGATGGTGTTGGAGTACTTGTTAACCAGAAATGGCACGCTGTTCTCGTTGTAGTTGATCAGCGACTTTTCAATATAGCGCCATTTGGTGGCCACACTTTCCCAGGATTGCTTGAGCTGCGGTGTGTTCTTTGGGTCCTTCTCCAGTGCCGCCATCTTGCTGGCGAACTCACTGACCAGCTCCTCAATCGGTCGTGCATCGCCGCCGCCCATAAAGGTAGCGCCCACGGAGGCGCTGCGTGAGGCGTAATCCACTGCAATGCCCTGCATCAGAATGCTTTGCTCGCGGCTGCGTTGGGTCAGTGTCGGCACGCTGTAGCTGCCTTCCTGCTGGATCTTGGTATACAGCTCTTGGCTGAGAGCCATCAATTGCTGGTTGCGACCCGCCAGGTCAGCCACCGGCTGCAGGTCGGTATAGCCTTGGCTTTTCAGTGCGTTGATCAGGTTGTCGAGATCAATTTGGTAACCCTTCCACTGCTGGTCGAGCTGCGAGCGCAGGGCTTTTGAGCCTTCACCGGGCATGTCGGCCAGCGCCGTCATATGGTTGTTCACTTCGCTCAGCGAGTCGTTGATCATGCGTGCGTAGCGTTGATCGCCTTCCATGCCGTTAAACATGTAAAAGTCACCAAGCGATTTTTGCGCAGCCAGGCGTATCTGGTGCAATTTCAGCAAGCTGGTGGCGGCATCTGCAGCATGGGTTGCGGCGCTGAAAAGGGGGAGGGTGATTGCGAGCAGGGTGCTCAAAGCAATGGCAAGCATGCGGCTCGACATGGGGAAACTCCGTGCGCCCTTGATTGGGCTCTAATTGTTTTTGTTTTGGCTACGGGCGGTCTAAAACGGCCGTATTGAGACGACTGTACCTGCAGCTAAATCATTTTGCTAGGTTTGCGCTGGATCACACTTCTGTTCGCATAGCCGAAGAACTGCCGGCATATCGCTGCGGATAGCGGCGTTTTCGCTGCAGAGTAATCTGTGCGTCGGCAGATGCTGGAACGTAATTTTTTGTACGCCCAAGCAGTCACTACAGGCCAATTGACAAGTAGGGGCTTTTCCTTGAAGGTGTGCACACCCAAATCAAACGGGCGTATGAATTGAGCGTTTGCCTTCAAAGGCACCGCCTTTACAGCCCGATTATCGCGTCGGTGGGTGTGCCAGGCTGATTGGGGCTACTCTGAGACGGCTATGCCGTGGAGTAGCTTGCTGGTTGGCTCCGATGTGTACTGTTCAGCTTCCATACCGTGGAGATCAGTTGATGATTTACGAAGGTAAAGCCATCACGGTTAAGGCTCTTGAGAGTGGCATCGTCGAATTGAATTTCGACCTCAAGGGTGAATCCGTCAACAAATTCAACCGTCTTACCCTCAATGAACTGCGTCAATCTGTTGATGCGATCAAGGCCGATGGTTCGATCAAGGGCGTGATTGTCACCAGTGGCAAAGACGTATTTATCGTCGGCGCCGACATCACCGAGTTCGTCGACAACTTCAAGTTGCCGGATGAA
The DNA here is from genome assembly GCF_902506525.1 of Pseudomonas sp. 9AZ. Classification (NCBI taxonomy): domain Bacteria; kingdom Pseudomonadati; phylum Pseudomonadota; class Gammaproteobacteria; order Pseudomonadales; family Pseudomonadaceae; genus Pseudomonas; species Pseudomonas sp. 9AZ. The sequence continues at coordinate 266,179 of NZ_LR733840.1, read as the reverse complement.
GAGCTGGTGGCTGGCAACCTCGAAGCCAACAAGATCTTCAGTGATTTTGAAGACCTCAATGTTCCAACCGTGGTAGCGATCAATGGCATCGCCCTGGGCGGTGGTTTTGAGATGTGCCTGGCGGCGGATTACCGCGTCATGGCCGAAAGCGCCAAAGTTGGCCTGCCGGAAGTCAAACTGGGTATTTACCCAGGCTTCGGCGGCACCGTGCGTCTGCCACGCGTTATCGGTACCGATAACGCCGTTGAGTGGATTGCCGGTGGTAAAGAAAACAAAGCTGCTGACGCCCTGAAAATGGGTGCGGTGGATGCTGTGGTTGCCGCTGACAAGCTGCAAGCCGCTGCCCTGGACCTGATCAAGCGCGCCATCTCTGGCGAGCTGGACTACAAGGCCAAGCGTCAGCCGAAGCTGGAAAAGCTCAAGCTCAACGCGATTGAGCAGATGATGTGCTTTGAAACCGCCAAAGGTTTCGTTGCAGGTCAGGCTGGCCCGAACTATCCGGCGCCGGTTGAAGCGATCAAAACCATTCAGAAAGCTGCCAACTTCGGTCGCGACAAAGCGCTGGAAGTGGAAGCTGCTGGCTTCGTCAAACTGGCTAAAACCCCGGTTGCTGCCAGCCTGATCGGCCTGTTCCTGAACGATCAGGACCTGAAGAAGAAAGCCAAGCAGTACGACGAAATCGCCAAAGACGTGAAACTGGCTGCCGTACTCGGCGCCGGCATCATGGGTGGCGGTATCGCCTACCAGTCCGCTTCCAAGGGCACCCCGATCCTGATGAAGGATATCCGTGAAGAGGGTATCCAGATGGGTCTGGCCGAGGCTTCCAAGCTGCTTGGCGGTCGCGTTGCCAAAGGTCGTATGACCCCGGCGAAGATGGCTGAAGCCCTCACCGCTATTCGCCCGACAATGTCCTACGGCGACTTCGGCGCTGTCGACATCGTTGTCGAAGCCGTGGTTGAAAACCCGAAGGTCAAGCAGATCGTGCTGGCTGAAGTGGAAGGTGTGGTTAAAGAAGACGCCATCCTCGCGTCGAACACCTCGACCATTTCCATCAACTTGCTGGCCAAGGCCCTCAAGCGTCCAGAAAACTTCGTCGGCATGCACTTCTTCAACCCTGTGCACATGATGCCGCTGGTTGAAGTGATTCGTGGCGAGAAGTCCAGCGACGTAGCCGTGGCGACCACAGTTGCTTACGCCAAGAAAATGGGCAAGACCCCTGTTGTGGTCAACGACTGCCCAGGCTTCCTGGTTAATCGCGTGCTGTTCCCGTACTTCGGTGGCTTCTCCAAGCTGCTGGCATTCGGCGTGGACTTCGTGCGTATCGACAAAGTCATGGAGAAGTTCGGCTGGCCAATGGGCCCGGCGTACCTGTCCGACGTAGTCGGTATCGACACTGGTCACCACGGCCGTGACGTAATGGCTGAAGGCTTCCCGGATCGCATGGCTGTTGAAGGTCGTACTGCGGTTGACGTGATGTATGAAGCAGATCGCCTGGGCCAGAAGAACGGCAAAGGTTTCTACGCCTACGAAATGGATAAGCGCGGCAAGCCGAAGAAGGTTTCTGATCCGGTTGCCTACGACCTGCTGAAGTCCATCGTGACCGAGCAGCGTGAAGTGACTGATGAAGACATCATCAACTTCATGATGATTCCTCTGTGCATGGAAACCGTGCGTTGCCTGGAAGACGGCATCGTTGATACCGCAGCTGAGGCCGATATGGGTCTGATCTACGGCATCGGCTTCCCTCCGTTCCGCGGTGGTGCACTGCGTTACATCGATACCGTCGGTGTAGCCGAGTTCGTTGCCCTGGCCGACAAATACGCCGAGCTGGGCGCGCTGTACACCCCGACTGCCAAGCTTCGCGAAATGGCCGCTAACGGCCAGAAGTTTTTCGGTTAATCGCGGACAGACTAGAGCGAGAGTGAATTTATGAGCCTGAATCCTAGAGATGCAGTCATCGTCGACTTCGGCCGTACCCCGATGGGTCGTTCCAAGGGCGGCATGCATCGCAACACCCGTGCCGAAACCATGTCGGCCAACCTGATCAGCGGCGTGCTGGCACGTAACACCAAGCTGGATCCAGCTGAAGTGGAAGACGTGATCTGGGGCTGCGTTAACCAGACCCTGGAGCAGGGCTGGAACATTGCGCGCATGGCGTCGCTGATGACCCAGATCCCGCACACAGCTGCTGGCCAGACTGTAAGCCGCCTGTGCGGTTCGTCCATGAGCGCTCTGCACACTGCTGTGCAGGCTATCCAGACCGGTAACGGTGACGTGTTCGTCATCGGCGGTGTGGAGCACATGGGCCACGTTGGCATGATGCACGGCGTCGATCCAAACCCGCACTTGTCGCTCTACGCAGCCAAGGCCTCGGGCATGATGGGTCTGACCGCTGAAATGCTCGGCAAGATGCATGGCATCAGCCGTGAGCAGCAGGACGCATTCGGTGAGCGTTCGCACCGTCTGGCCCATAAAGCTACCGTCGAAGGCAAGTTCAAGGATGAAATCATCCCGATGCAAGGCTACGACGAGAACGGTTTCCTGAAGGTATTCGACTACGACGAAACCATTCGTCCGGAAACCACTCTGGCAAGCCTGGCTGCGCTGAAGCCTGCGTTCAACCCGAAAGGCGGCACCGTGACTGCAGGTACGTCCTCGCAGATCACTGACGGCGCTTCCTGCATGATCGTCATGAGCGCCCAGCGTGCCCAAGACCTCGGCATTCAGCCAATGGCAGTGGTTCGCGCCATGGCCGTGGCCGGTGTTGATCCGGCGATCATGGGTTACGGTCCAGTACCGTCGACTCAGAAAGCCCTCAAGCGTGCTGGCCTGACCATCAATGACATCGACTTCTTTGAGCTCAACGAAGCCTTCGCTGCCCAGGCCCTGCCTGTGCTGAAGGACCTGAAAGTGCTCGACAAGATGGAAGAGAAGGTCAACCTGCATGGCGGCGCGATCGCCCTGGGTCACCCGTTCGGTTGTTCCGGTGCGCGTATCTCCGGTACCCTGCTGAACGTGATGAAGCAGAATGGCGGCACCTTCGGTGTGTCCACCATGTGCGTAGGTCTCGGCCAAGGCATCACCACCGTCTTCGAACGCCTCTAAGCTTCACTGGGTGTAAGAGATGGAAAAACCGGGGCCAGGTGCCCCGGTTTTTGTTTTTATGCCGACCGTCACTGACGGTCTCCCTCCGGCCATCGCTCTGCGATGTGAAAAGTTTCTCCCGGATTTTTTCTCAGCGGAAAATCTTCAAGGACATGCCCTCATGCAACTACAGCCCGGCCTCTACCGTCACTACAAAGGCCCTGAGTACCGTGTGTTTGGTGTAGCCCAACATTCCGAAACAGAGCAGGCGATGGTGGTCTATCAGGCGCTGTACGGCGAGTTCGGCCTGTGGGTGAGGCCGCTGGAGATGTTCTGTGAAAGCGTTGAGGTGGACGGCGAGACGGTTCCACGCTTTGCTTTGATTCAGGCTGAAACCGCACTGTTTACTCGGCCTTGAGCTGACATCGGGCCATTGCTGCGCTTGACCTCGGCCGGACCACCACTATATATAGCGGTGCCGCGCTAGCAGGCAGTACAGCGCCTCCCGCATTTATTTACCGAATTTCAGGAATTTTCCAATCCATGGGCAAATCGCTGGTCATCGTGGAATCCCCGGCCAAGGCCAAGACCATCAACAAGTACTTGGGCAACGAGTACGTGGTGAAGTCGAGCATCGGCCACATCCGTGACCTACCCACCAGTGGTTCGGCGAGTACCGCCAAAGAGCCGGTCAAGCGTGGCAAGGCCGCTGCAGGTGAAGTGCCGGCGCTGTCGCCCAAGGAGAAAGCCAAGCGCCAATTGTTCGCGCGCATGGGGGTTGATCCCGAACATGGCTGGAAAGCCAAGTACGAGATTCTTCCAGGCAAAGAGAAGGTGGTCGAAGAGCTGCGCCGTTTGGCCAAGGATGCTGACACCATCTATCTCGCAACCGACTTGGACCGCGAGGGGGAAGCCATTGCCTGGCACCTGCGCGAATCCATCGGTGGTGACGACAGCCGCTACAAACGCGTGGTGTTCAACGAAATCACCAAGAAGGCCATCCAGGAAGCGTTTTCCAAGCCTGGCGAGCTGGATATCAACCGGGTCAATGCCCAGCAAGCGCGGCGCTTCCTCGACCGTGTAGTGGGTTACATGGTTTCGCCGCTGCTGTGGGCCAAGATCGCCCGTGGCCTGTCTGCTGGTCGTGTGCAGTCGGTAGCCGTGAAGCTGGTGGTCGAGCGTGAAAAAGAGATCCGCGCGTTTGTTCCGGAAGAATACTGGGAAGTGCACGCCGACCTGGGCACCGCCAAAGGCGCCAATGTGCGCTTTGAAGTGGCCCGTGAGAATGGCGCTGCGTTCAAGCCGCTGAACGAGGCCCAGGCAATGGCGGCCCTGGCCACGCTGAAAGCCTCCAGTTACAGCATCAGCAAGCGTGAAGATAAGCCGACCAGCAGCAAGCCTTCGGCGCCGTTTATCACTTCCACCCTGCAGCAGGCCGCGAGTAACCGCCTGGGCTTTGGGGTGAAGAAGACCATGATGATGGCCCAGCGTCTGTACGAGGCCGGTTACATCACCTACATGCGTACCGACTCGACCAACCTCTCGGCTGACGCCGTGAGCATGGTGCGCGGCTTTATCGAAGGCGAGTTCGGCAAGAAGTACCTGCCCGCCAACCCGATCGCTTACAGCAGCAAAGAAGGCGCGCAGGAAGCGCACGAGGCGATCCGTCCTTCCGACGTCAATCTCAAGCCGACTCAATTGTCGGGCATGGAACGTGACGCCGAGCGCCTGTATGAGCTGATTTGGCGCCAATTCGTTGCCTGCCAGATGCCGCCTGCTGAATACCTGTCGACCACAGTTACCGTGACGGCAGCGCAGTTCGAGCTGCGTGCCAAGGGCCGTATTCTCAAGTTCGACGGTTACACCCGCGTATTGCCGCAGCTAAGCAAGCCGGGCGATGACGATGTATTGCCGGAAATGAATCAGGGCGAAGTGCTCAAGCTGGTCAAGCTCGACCCCAGCCAGCATTTCACCAAGCCGCCTGCACGTTACTCGGAAGCTAGCCTGGTCAAGGAAATGGAGAAACGCGGTATCGGTCGTCCGTCGACCTATGCGGCGATTATCGGCACCATTCAGGATCGCGGCTATGTGGCGCTGCACAACCGTCGTTTCTACTCGGAGAAGATGGGCGACATCGTCACCGAGCGTCTGGCCGAAAGTTTCTCCAACCTGATGGACTACGGCTTCACCGCTGGCATGGAAGAGCACCTGGACGATGTGGCCCAGGGCGAGCGCGAGTGGAAGCACGTGCTTGACGAGTTCTATGGTGACTTCAAGAAGAAGCTTGAAGTGGCTGAGGCCGGCGAGGGCGGCATGCGTGCCAACCAGCCTACGCTGACCGATATCGCTTGCCGCGATTGCGGCCGACCGATGACCATTCGTACCGCATCAACCGGGGTATTCCTCGGTTGTTCCGGTTATGCACTGCCGCCGAAAGAGCGCTGCAAGGCCACCGTCAACCTGGTGCCGGGTGACGAAATTGCTGCGGATGACGAGGGTGAGTCTGAGTCGCGCGTGCTGCTCGGCAAGCATCGCTGCCCGATCTGCTCGACCGCGATGGACGCCTACCTGCTCGATGAAACCCGCAAGCTGCATATCTGCGGTAATAACCCTGATTGCAGCGGTTATGAAGTAGAGCAGGGCCAGTACCGCATCAAGGGCTATGAAGGCCCGAGCCTGGACTGCGACAAGTGCGGCAGCCAGATGCAGCTCAAGACCGGCCGTTTCGGCAAGTTCTTCGGTTGCACCAACAGCGAATGCAAGAACACCCGCAAACTGCTGAAAAGCGGTGAAGCGGCGCCGCCGAAAATGGACCCGGTGAAGATGCCGGAGCTCAAGTGCGAGAAGGTCAACGATACCTACATCCTGCGTGATGGTGCTTCGGGTCTGTTCCTGGCTGCCAGCCAGTTCCCGAAAAATCGTGAAACCCGCGCGCCCTTGGTGCTCGAGTTGATCCCGCACCGTGATGAGGTCGATCCCAAGTACCACTTCCTTTGCGATGCACCGAAGAAAGACCCGCAAGGTCGTGCGGCGGTTATCCGCTACAGCCGCAAGACCAAAGAGCAGTACGTGCAGACCGAAGTCGACGGCAAACCGACGGGCTGGCGTGCGTTCTATGACGGCGGCAAGTGGAAAGTCGAAGACAAGAGCTGATCAACAGCTGATTTAGCACGACGCGCGCTTGCCGCTGGCCGGCGCGCGTATGCTTATCTAATCCGTTATGGAGGGCGCCGCAATGGCCAATGAACTCTATACCCGCACCAATCAAAAAATCTTCTACGCCGGCCTGGCGCTGGAGTCCTGGCGTAAGGCTGAACAAAGCCAGAGCATGAATGCCTTGGCTTTGATCCAGGCTGAGCGTGAGGCCGCTTTGTTTCATCTCTACGGTGCTCTGTTGGGCTTGTGCCATGAGATTGCCGGTTACTACCGCTTGCCGGACAGCGCCGCGCCGCGGGCCGAACGCTTTCTCACCGAGGACGTGTTGCAGGCGGCGCCTAGCCAGGAGCTGGGTGAGCTGGTCGAGCTGGCACAGTCCGCCGACAGCTGGGTTGCTCAGCTGCTCAAGGCTTATGTCGAGCTGTTTCAGCCGCCGCAGGCTGGCAAGAAGTCTAAGGTCGATCCCGCTATACCGTTGATCACCGCGGTCAGCCTAGATGAAGAAGTTATGCCGTTGACGCAGGAAACGCTGGAGACGTGGCGTCAGCAGCTGAAGGCTCTGGCGCAGCGGTTTCGAGAAACCTTGAGCGAGTGGTAAGGCGCTGATTGGACCGGCGGACTAGGGCGAGCCCGAGTCGGCTGTTACACTGTCGGCCTATTGTGGAGAGCTAATCCAATGCCTACATCATTCCTGGAAATTGTTGAATTGCCCGACGGGCGTATTGCCCTGCGTCGTGCAGAGGATGAAGAGTCACTGGTGGTGCTGGTTTTTTCTGCCGATGCCAAAGCCTTCCTGCAGGGGCAGCACGTCGAAGTGGCTAAGGCCATGCTCAATGTTGGTGTGCAGATGGCGGGGCGATTAGCTGAAAATAACTTTCAGCATGAAGAAGGGCCACGGGTTCTGCATTGATTGCAGTTCTCTTGGTGGCTGAAATTACAACGATCTGCCAGCGTTTTGTTGCCTAGACCTCTTTTCGGCTAAGCCGCACGCTCCTTGTGCGACCTGAGGCCAATTATCCCAAACTGATATTTAGGCTTTGCGCCTTTCCCTGTCGGGCAGCCTGCTCAAGCTGTTGCCGCGCCTGACGCTCAAGTGGATGCAGCCAGCTGACAACGGTGTGGCTGCGTCCTAGCATGAGGGCCTGCTGGGCCAGTTCGAGCGGGCTTTGTGTACCCCGGGGATGCAGCAGCAGGATGCGTTCACGGTTCAGGCCCGCGTCGCGTAGCCAAGCTTGGGTCAGGCTTGATGGTGGCGCGATGAGGGTCAGCCAGCGTTCATCGTGGTTGTCACTAAGTTCACGCAAAATCGGCGCTAGAAGGTTCAGGCAGTGCCCAGCTGCCCCGCGCAGCGATAGCTCACTGAAAGCCTCTGTTTCATCATCCGGCCAGGTTAGCTCAGTGCTATCGGCAAATAATGGTGTCACTGTCGATGCCAGGAATGCATCGAACAAAGGCAGTTGTGTACGGTTCAGTGATTGCGGGAACTGCATAAATCCTCCACTAGCGGCGGATAACGCCGACGCTCAAGCCTTCAATAATCAGGTCCTGTTCTTCCAGGTTTACTTCGATCGGCGCGAACTCCGGATTTTCCGCAATCAGCCAGACCTTGTTGCCTTCACGCTTGAAACGTTTGACCGTTACTTCGTCATCGAGACGCGCCACCACTACTTGCCCGTTACGGGCTTCACGGGTGGTGTGTACGGCCAGCAGATCGCCATCGAATATGCCGATGTCCTTCATGCTCATGCCGCGTACACGCAGCAAGTAATCAGCCTTGGGGTGGAAGAAGTCTGGGTTGATCTTGCAGGACTCTTCAACATGCTGTTGCGCAAGAATCGGCGCACCTGCCGCAACGCGACCAATTACCGGTAAGCCTTCGTCCTCTTCAGCATTAGGCTCGAAGCCTGGAATGCGGATGCCGCGTGAAGCACCAGGCGTCATCTCGATTGCACCCTTGCGAGCCAGGGCCTTGAGATGCTCTTCCGCTGCGTTGGGGGATTTGAAACCCAGTTTCAAGGCGATTTCCGCTCGGGTAGGCGGGTAGCCGTTGTCTTCAAGGCACTGCTTGATGAAAGCGAGAATTTCAGCTTGGCGCGGCGTCAGTTTTAGCATGGTTGGCTCTGTTTTTTTGTACAGTGACTGGGATTATATACAGTGATCGGCGATTGGCAATCCTTGTGTTCTGATCTCTACTCAATTGACCTTCGTATCGTCTGTTGCAGTGCACTGTTACTCAGGCCGTTTATGGGGCGTCTAGCTAGGGTTAGCGCGTATCCTTGACGGATGTCTGTGACCACCCGGCCACAAGATGGTTTGCCCGGCTTGACAAGGCGGGCGACTGAAACGTATGTTTCAAACAAGTGTTTGTTCAGATGAAAAGAGTCATGGCCCAGTCGGAAACCGTTGAACGCATTCTTGATGCGGCAGAGCAGCTTTTTGCAGAGAAAGGCTTCGCCGAAACGTCGCTGCGCCTGATCACCAGCAAGGCAGGGGTCAACCTGGCGGCGGTGAACTACCACTTTGGCTCAAAGAAAGCCCTGATTCAGGCGGTGTTCTCGCGGTTTCTCGGGCCGTTCTGTGTAAGCCTTGAGCGCGAGCTGGACCGCCGTCAGGCGAAGCCGGATAGCAAGGTCAGTCTCGAAGAGCTGCTTGAGCTACTCGTTGAGCAGGCGCTGGCTGTAAAACCGCGCAGTGGTAATGACCTTTCAATTTTTATGCGTCTGTTGGGATTGGCCTTTAGCCAGAGCCAAGGACACCTGCGCAAGTACCTCGAAGAGGTGTACGGCAAGGTCTTCCGTCGCTACATGCAGCTGGTCCATGAGGCTGCTCCACGCATCCCACCGCTTGAACTGTTCTGGCGCGTGCATTTTATGCTCGGTGCGGCGGCGTTCAGCATGTCCGGGATCAAAGCCCTGCGGGCCATGTCGGAAACTGATTTTGGGGTTAATACCTCGATTGAGCAGGTCATGCGCCTGATGGTGCCATTTTTGGCCGCTGGCATGCGTTCGGAAACGGGCCTCGCTGATGAGGCTTTGGCCAGCGCTCAACTCAAACCACGTACTAAAGCGCCTGCTGTTCCCAGCAAAGCGTGATCGCTATGGGTGGGCTTGGTGGAGGCGATCCGCTAAGCTAGCCGCCCATGGCGAATCTCGATCTTCTTCATATCTCCCTCGCTGATCAGTGCCTGTATGGCTTTGCCAACGGTCAGCTGCAGCTGCGTCTGAGTGTATCCACTGCGCTGAATGGCGCTGGCGAACGTAACGGGTCTGGCTGTACGCCACGTGGTTTGCACACGGTCAGGGCGAAGATTGGTGAGGGCTTACCAATAGCAGCTGTATTGCGCGGGCGGCGTTGGACCGGTGAGGTCTGGTCGCCGGAGTTGCATGCACAATTTCCTGGTCGCGACTGGATCCTCACACGCATTCTCTGGCTGAGCGGCTGTGAGCCTGGGCGCAATCGTCTGGGCGCTGTCGATACCTTTCGCCGCTATATCTACATACACGGTACGCCGGACAGCGAGCCTATGGGCGTTGCGCTGTCGCATGGCTGTGTGCGCCTGCGCAACAGCGATCTGTTGGAACTCTTTGCGCGTGTCCCTGTTCAATGTGCGGTACAGATTGACGAGGCCGCCTGCCCCGAGTGGGCAGCGGCGCCTCTTATTTAAGGAAGAGTTGTGAGTTCACCCATGCAAGGTTCATTGATGCTGGATATCGCCGGCACCTGGCTGACCGCGGAAGATCGCCAGATCCTGCGTCAGCCGCAGGTGGCCGGGTTGATTCTGTTTGCCCGCAATATTGAAGACCCGCGCCAGGTGCACGAGCTGTCTGCTGCCATTCGCGCGGTTCGTCCGGACCTGTTGCTGGCGGTGGATCAGGAAGGTGGTCGCGTGCAGCGACTGCGTCAGGGTTTTGTGCGCTTACCGGCGATGCGTGCGCTGGCTGATAACCCCAATGCCGAGCACCTGGCTGAGCAATGCGGTTGGGTTATGGCGACCGAAGTGCTGGCTGCAGGGCTGGACCTGAGTTTTGCACCGGTGCTGGATCTTGATCATCAGCGCAGCGCTGTGGTGGGCAGCCGTTCTTTTGAACGTGATGCGCAGCGTGCGACTTTGCTGGCCGGCGCTTTTATTCGCGGGATGAACGCCGCAGGCATGGCCGCCACCGGCAAGCATTTCCCCGGGCACGGTTGGGCCGAGGCGGATTCCCATGTGGCCATCCCAGTGGATGAGCGCAGCCTGGAGCAGATTCGTGCAGTCGATTTACAGCCTTTTGCCCAGTTGAGTCAGCAGTTGGCTGCGGTGATGCCAGCCCATGTGATCTACCCTCAAGTGGACAGCCAGCCTGCCGGTTTTTCGCGGCGCTGGCTGCAAGATATTTTGCGTGGCGAGCTGGCCTTTGATGGGGTGATTTTCAGCGACGACCTGTCGATGGCCGGTGCCCATGTGGTGGGTGATGCGGCTTGCCGTATTGAGGCGGCGCTGACTGCTGGTTGCGACATGGGCCTTGTATGTAATGACCGGGCAGCGGCAGAGCTGGCCTTGAGTGCCCTACAACGTCTCAAGGTTGAACCGCCGCAAGGCTTGGCGCGCATGCGCCGGCAAGCCTTTCCTGGGGTTGAGTACCGGCAGAACCCGCGTTGGTTGGCTGCGCTGGGCAGTCTGCGTGATGCGCAATTAATCGACTGAGGAGTTAGGGATGACGGTTTACGCGATTATCGGCGGTACGGGACTGACCAAGCTGGACGGGCTGACCATCAAGGCCGCGCTGCATATCGATACGCCCTATGGCGCGCCCTCTGCGGCGGTGCTCAAGGGCGATTATGCCGGCCGCGAGGTGTTGTTCCTCGCACGTCACGGGCATCCGCACCGCATCCCGCCGCATCAGGTTAACTACCGCGCTAACCTCTGGGCGCTGCGTGAGGCGGGGGCTAAGGCCATCATCGCCGTGAATGCGGTGGGCGGAATTCACTCGGCCATGGGCACCGGGCACTTCTGCCTGCCGCACCAGATCATCGATTACACCTACGGGCGTGAGCACACCTATTTTGAGGGCGAGCTGGAACATGTCACCCATGTGGATTTCAGCCATCCCTATGACGCTGGGCTGCGCACCAAGCTGGCCAATGCACTGACTGCCGAACACTGTGCGTTCAGCAATCATGGGCTGTACGGCTGTACCCAGGGCCCGCGCCTGGAAACCGCTGCGGAAATCGCACGAATGGAGCGCGATGGTTGCGACATTGTCGGCATGACGGGAATGCCGGAAGCGGTACTGGCCCGTGAGCTGGCTTTGCCCTACGCCTGCCTGGCGCTGGTGGTAAACCCGGCCGCTGGCAAGTCCCGTGCGCTGATCACCATGGCGGAAATCGAGCGCGCCCTGGAAGAGGGGATGGGGACGGTCAAGGCCGTGCTAGCAAGGGTGCTGACCAGTTAGCTGGTCACCCTGCATTCACAAAAAAGGGCCGCATAATGCGGCCCTTTTTTGTGCCTGACTGTTCAGAGCGGGCTGACGCGAATCAGCATGCCCAGGCTGCCATTATCCACAAAGGTTAATTCGCCGCTGGTCAGGCGACTGCTTTGTTTGATGCGTTCGCTGTCCGCGATGGTGCCACTGGTGTCGATCTGATTAACCCAGATGTCGCTCTCTAGTTCGATCACGCGGCCACCTTTGAGGCCGATGGTGCCTTCGATCGGGAAGTGACCGAACTGTTCATCGCCGGCGCTGATAGCGACGCGGCTGATCGATTCACCCAGGCTTTGGGCCCAAGCTTTGTGCAGCAAGACCTCATAGCCGTTCGACGGGTTGAGTTTGCCGGCTTCGGCATTCAATGCGGGTGTGCGACTGTTGCTACCGTCTACTGGCAGCGCATTCTGTGCCCAGTTATCGGGTGGCAATTGGCCGGCGGAAATCGGCGTGGCGGCCTGGCGGAATACGATGACTTCAACCTGGTAGAGGCTTTCAGCCAGGGCGGCAGTGCTATTGAGCAGGCTCAGTAGAATGAGCGGCAGCAGGGCCAAGTTGCGGAGTGCGCGCATGGGGTAATCCTTTATGTAGAGGGAGTCAGGCGCTCGAACAGCGCTTCGAGTGTGTTAAATCGTTCTTCCGGGCGCTCCATCGGCACCTGGAATTTAAACAGCGTCGCACCTTCGAACTTGTAGCGGTTCGGTGCACCCTGAATCAGCTTGATCAGCGTCAGTGGGTCGACGCAGGTGTCGGCAGTAAATTCGATGCGGCCACCTTGCGGGCCCGCGTCGACTTTTTTGATGCCAAGCTTTTCTGCCTGTAATTTCAGCAGGGTGATGCGTACCAAGTTCTTGGTCGGCTCCGGCAGCAGGCCGAAGCGGTCGATCATCTCCACCTGCAGCTCTTTCAGGCCATCCTCGTCAGCGGCGTTGGCAATGCGTTTGTACATGATCAGTCGTGCGTGTACGTCAGGCAGGTAGTCGTCGGGGATCAATGCCGGCACGCGCAGGTTGATCTCAGGGCCGCCGCCAAGCGGTTGGTCGAGGTTGGGTTGCTCACCTTTGCGGATGGACTTCACTGCGCGTTCGAGCATTTCCATATACAGGGTGAAACCGACCGCTTGGATCTGACCGCTCTGGCCGTCGCCGAGCAGCTCACCGGCGCCACGGATTTCCAGGTCATGGGTGGCCAGGACGAAGCCGGCGCCAAGGTCTTGGGCGTTACTGATGGCCTCCAAGCGCTTCTGCGCGTCGTCGGTCATCTGTTTGCGTGGTGGAGTCAGCAGGTAGGCATAGGCCTGGTGGTGGCTGCGGCCAACACGACCGCGCAACTGGTGCAGCTGGGCCAGGCCGAACTTGTCAGCGCGCTCAATGATGATGGTGTTGGCGCTCGGCACGTCGATCCCGGTTTCGATGATGGTCGAGGCGATCAGCACGTTGAAGCGCTTGTGGTAGAAGTCGCCCATCACCTGTTCCAGCTCGCGCTCGCGCATTTGCCCGTGGCCGATGCCGATACGCGCCTCGGGCACCAGTTCAGCCAGGTCGGCGGCGCACTTCTCGATGGTTTTCACATCGTTGTGCAGGTAGTACACCTGGCCGCCACGCAGCAGTTCGCGCAGCAGGGCTTCTTTAATCGTCGGATTGTTCTGCTCCATGACGAAGGTGCGAACCGACAGGCGCCGTGCCGGCGGCGTGGCGATGATCGACAGATCACGCATGCCCGCCACGGCCATGTTCAGCGTCCGTGGAATGGGCGTGGCAGTGAGGGTGAGGATATCCACCTCGCTGCGCAGGGTTTTCAGCTGTTCTTTTTGGCGGACACCGAAGCGGTGCTCTTCGTCGATGATCACCAGCCCCAGGTTGCTGAACTTGACGTCGTCCTGCAGCAGTTTGTGGGTGCCGATGACGATATCCACTTTGCCTTCTGCCAGTTGCTGCATCGCGTCACTGACATCTTTGGCGCTCTTGAAGCGGCTCATCACCTCGACTTTGACCGGCCAATCGGCGAAGCGGTCGCGGAAGCTGTTGTAGTGCTGCTGGGCGAGCAGGGTCGTGGGCACCAGCACGGCTACCTGTTTGCCACCATGTACGGCAATGAACGCGGCGCGCATGGCCACTTCAGTCTTACCGAAGCCGACATCGCCGCACACCAGGCGGTCCATCGGTTTCGCAGTGAGCATGTCGCTGTAGACGGCTTCAATGGCGGCTTGCTGGTCAGGTGTTTCCTCGAAGGGGAAGCCGGCGCTGAAGGTGGCGTAATCGGCCTTCGGGTCGGCAAAGGCATAGCCTTCACGCGCAGCGCGGCGCGCATAGATGTCGAGTAGTTCAGCGGCGACATCGCGCACCTGTTCGGCGGCCTTGCGTTTGGCTTTCTGCCAGGTTTCCGAGCCGAGGCGGTGCAGTGGGGCAAGGGCATCATCGCTGCCGGTGTAGCGGGCAATCAGGTGCAGGCTGGCGACCGGGACGTAGAGTTTGGCTTCCTCGGCGTACATCAGGGCGAGGAATTCGGCGGCCTGGCCGTCGAATTCCATGGTCACCAGGCCCAGGTAACGGCCGACGCCATGGTCGATGTGCACCACGGGTGCGCCTTCGCGTAGTTCGGTGAGGTTTTTAATGACGTTGTCGCCGCCATCACGCGATTTTTCGCGGCGCCGGCGTTGCATAACGCGCTGACCGAACAAGGGGCTTTCGGCTACCAGGGCGAGGTTTTCAAGCAGCAGACCGTCATCCAGCGGGGCGATGCAGATACCGAGGCGCTGCTTGCTGGCTGTGAACGCCGGCCAGCTCTCGAATTCGTTCGGCTTGAGCTTGAGGCGTGCAAGGAGTTCCAGCAGCACTTCGCGTCGTCCGGCAGACTCGGCACAGAACAGCACGCGGCCGGGGTATTCCTCGATAAAGCGCCGCAGTGCTGCCAGCGGCTCACCGGCCTTGGCCTGGATTGCCAGGTCGGGAAGTGGGTTGGCGTCGAAGCGGGTGCGGCCGACGCCTTCTTCGATGTCGTCCTGGCTGACCACCACGCGCGGCCAGTTTTTCAGGCGGGCGAAGCAGTCTTCCACCGGGAGGAAGATATCCGCCGGCGGCAGCAGTGGGCGTTCCGGATCGACGCGGCGATCTTCGTAGCGGCTGCGTGCATCCACCCAAAACTGTTCAGCGGCTTTTTCGATGCCGGGTAGGGAAAATACCTGGGTGTCGGCCGGTAGGTAGTCGAAGAGGGTGGCGGTCTCTTCAAAGAACAGCGGCAGGTAGTACTCGATACCGGCCGGTGTGATGCCTGTGCTGAGGTCCTGGTAGATGGGGCAGCGGCGGAAATCTACATCGAAGCGTTCGCGAAAACGCCCGCGGAAATCGGTGACGGCTTTCTTTTCCAGCGGGAATTCGCGTGCTGGCAACAGCTTGATTGAATCAACCTTGTCGATTGAGCGCTGGGTTTCCGGGTCGAAGGTGCGCAGGGTTTCAATTTCATCATCGAACAGATCGATGCGGTACGGCTGGCTGCTGCCCATTGGGAACAGGTCAATCAGTGCGCCGCGCACAGCAAACTCGCCGTGTTCATACACCGTGTCAACGCAGCGGTAGCCGGCGGCTTCGAGGTTGCCACGCATTTGGTTGACGTCGAGCTGCTGGCCGACTTGCATGACCAGGCTACTGCCAAGCAGAAAGCGTTTCGGCGCTAGGCGGTGTAGGGCGGTGGTGATCGGCACTACCAATACGCCGTGCTTGAGCTCCGGCAGGCGATAGAGCGCTGCAATCCGCTGGGAAATGATGTCCTGGTGCGGTGAGAACAGGTCGTAGGGCAGGGTTTCCCAATCGGGAAAATGCAACACCGGCAACTGCGGAGCGAAAAAACTCAGCTCCTCTTGCAGGCGCTCGGCACTCTGGCTGTCGGCAGTCAGCAGCAGGGTGAAGCGTTTAGCATTGCTGGCGGCTTCGGCAATTGCCAGGCTCAGCGCGGCACCGGGCAGGTTGCCCCAGTGTTGTTTGCCGGCAGTGGCCGGCAGGGACGGTAGACGCAGTACAGGCACGGGCGGCTCACGGTCAGGACACAAGGTCGCCGATTGTAGCGGGCGTTTATGTGTGGTGTCAGTTACGACAGCCGTGCATTGCTCAAGCACGCGTGCGCCGTCATAATGTAGCCCCTTTTTTCAGCCCCTACATGTGGAAGGTACTGCCCGTGACTCAGAAGCCCGACCAGTGTCTCGGTGAGTGGATCGATCGAGAAGCCCTTGCGGAAGCGATGATTCCGATGATTGGCCAACTCTACCGTAACAACAACGTGGTCACCTCGATCTACGGCCGTGGTCTGATCAACCGTTCGGTGATCGACATTCTCAAGGCCCATCGCTTCGCTCGTCACCGCCTGACCGGTGACAGCGAGCTGTCGGTGCACGACACCTTCCAGGTGCTCAAGGCCATGAGCGAGCTTAAGCTGGGTGCTGCCTCTGTTGACCTGGGCAAGATGGTCAGCAAGTTCAAGGTTGAAGGCCAAGGCCGTAGCATCGAGCAGTTCGCCAAAGATGAACTGGTGGAAGTAGCCGGCAAGCAGAACAGCGAAGCCCGTGAAGGCACTGACGTTGTGCTGTATGGCTTCGGTCGTATCGGCCGTCTGCTGGCGCGCATCCTGATTGAGAAAACCGGTGGCGGCGACGGCCTGCGTCTGCGCGCCATTGTTGTGCGTAAAGGCGCGACCAATGACCTGGTCAAGCGCGCCAGTCTGCTGCGCCGCGACTCGGTACACGGCAAGTTCGATGGCACCATCACCATCGACGAAGAGAACAACACCCTCACGGCCAACGGCAACCTGATTCAGGTGATCTACGCCAAATCGCCAGCCGAGGTGGATTACACCCAATATGGCATCAAGAACGCGCTGCTGGTGGACAACACCGGTGTATGGCGTGATGCCGACGGTCTGGGCCAGCACCTGGCCTGCCCAGGTGTCGATCGCGTAGTGCTCACCGCGCCTGGCAAGGGCGCGCTGAAGAACATCGTGCACGGCATCAACCACGGCGAAATTACCGCTGACGACAAGATCATTTCGGCCGCTTCCTGTACCACCAACGCCATCGTGCCGGTGCTCAAAGCGATCAATGACCAGTACGGCATCGTTAATGGTCACGTCGAAACCGTTCACTCGTACACCAACGACCAGAACCTGATCGATAACTTCCACAAGGGCGATCGCCGTGGCCGCAGCGCACCGCTGAACATGGTAATCACCGAAACCGGTGCTGCCACTGCTGCTGCCAAGGCACTGCCCGTGCTGAAAGGCAAGCTGACCGGCAACGCCATTCGCGTTCCGACGCCGAACGTATCGATGGCCATTCTCAACCTCAACCTTGAGAAAGCCACCACCCGCGAAGAAGTCAACGAGTACCTGCGCCAGATGGCCATGCACTCCGACCTGCAAAAGCAGATCGACTTCGTCCAGTCGCAGGAAGTGGTCTCCACTGACTTCGTTGGCTCGCGCCACGCTGGTGTAGTCGATGCTGAAGCAACCATCTGCAATGACAATCGCGTTGTGCTGTACGTGTGGTACGACAACGAGTTCGGTTACAGCTGCCAGGTGGTACGAGTGATGGAAGACATGGCCGGGGTTAACCCGCCAGCCTTCCCGCGCTAAGCGCAGGGTGAATAAAAACGGGAGCTTCGGCTCCCGTTTTTTATTGCGCGCCGTGTGGCGCTTTAATCAGCCAGCAGGCTGGTGCGCAATTCATCCGACAGGCCGTCGGGCGAGAGCCATATGCCCAGATAGGCCCTGGCCAGTGCCGGGTTCAGGCTGGTGTAGGCGACTTTGCCGTTGATTTCCAAGGTGAGGCCGCTGCCGGCAGTGAAGTTCAGGGCGTAGCGATCACCGGGCTGAATATCCTTGAATGTAGCGTGCAGGGCATCCAGTTCGGGGCGTAGGCGTTGCAATGTGGCAGCGTCATGTTGGCGCTCAAGGGTGACCCACGCCGCTTTGACCACGTCTTGGCTGTCGATGTTGCGGAAGTAATAGAGCTCAAGGCGTTGCGTTAGCGGCGTACTGACCGCCTGGCGGGCGCTGGCTTCGGTCGGGGCATAGAAGGCTGCAGCGTAGACATCCGCCCACAGGTAGGTCAGTACGCTTTGGTTTTTGCGTTCCAGATTACTTTGCGCGAGTTCGTGAGTGGTGGCGAAGTTAGCTTCTTGCAGGCGTTCGCGGTTGTTGGCGAATACATCGCCGCTGAGCAGCAGTAGGGTGGTAAGCGCAATTAGCAGGCGCATGGTAAGGCTCCGGGTTGGTCTATTAGTCTTATGTCGCGCGCTGCGGCTTGGCCGTCAAGTTGCCATCTGTTGCCTTCTGTTACGTTAAACCGGATAAAAGCAAGCGCTTGGGTGGCCAGTGGCCGAAGGTGCGACTTATAATCGACCAGATTTTTTCCCGCGACCGACATCCTGTCCAGCGCCTAATGCGTTATTTGGCGTTGCGCCGCATTTTTCTGCGTTGGTGTCGTCCGTATTCTAAAAAAGCTTATAAATCAGTGGTTAGGCAAACCTATGATCAAAATAAAACATGGGCTTGATTTGCCCATAACAGGCGTGCCGGCGCAGCGCATTGAGGCTGCAAGGCCGGTGCGCAGCGTCGCCGTCATAGGCTTCGATTATCACGGTATGAAGCCTTCGATGGAGGTTCAGGTCGGTGACCGGGTCAAGCTTGGCCAGGTACTGTTCTCGGACAAAAAGTCGCCAGGCGTGCAATACACCGCTCCAGCTGCAGGCGTGATCAGCGCCATTCATCGCGGTGAGAAGCGGGTGCTGCAGTCCGTGGTGATTGATGTCGAGGGCGATGAGCACATCACCTTTGATCAGGTAGCAGTGGATCAGCTGGCGACTGTTGGCGATGCCAAAGTGCGCGAAGTGCTGCTGCAATCGGGTTTGTGGACTGCGCTGCGTGCACGTCCCTTCAGCAAGGTGCCGGCTGCTGATGCGAAACCCAGTTCGATTTTCGTCACGGCCATTGATACTCATCCGCTGGCCGCTGACCCGGCTGTAGTGATTGCCGAGTACGCCGCTGACTTTACCCATGGTTTGCAGGTGCTGAGTAACCTGGCCAAGGTGTTTCTGTGCAAAGCCGAGGGTGCGAGCCTGCCTGGCGAGCAGTTGGGTAATGTGCACACTGAAGCCTTTGCCGGCCCACACCCTGCAGGCTTGCCGGGTACGCATATTCACTTCCTGGATCCGGTCAACGCCACCAAGAGTGTCTGGTCGATCAATTACCAGGACGTGATTGCCATCGGCAAACTGTTCACCACAGGACAGCTGTGGACCGAGCGCGTTGTTGCGCTGGCCGGTCCAGTGGTCGAGCAGCCACGCTTGCTGCGTACCCGTTTGGGCGCGAGCCTCAGCGAGCTGACTGCCGGTCAGCTGCAGCCTGGGTTCAACCGGGTTATTTCCGGCTCAGTGCTGGGTGGCCGTACTGCGCAGGGTGCTTTTGCCTTCCTTGGTCGTTATCACCTGCAAGTGTCTTGTCTGGCCGAAGGGCATGAGCGTGAGCTGATGCATTACCTGCGTGCCGGGGTGAACAAGCATTCGGTGTTGAACATCTTTGTGTCCAAGCTGAGTGCAGCGAAGAAGTTCGCGTTCTCCACCACCACCAATGGCAGCCCACGCGCCATGGTACCGGTGGGCAATTACGAAGCCGTAATGCCGCTGGATATCCTGCCAACTCAATTGCTGCGCTACCTGATTGTCGGTGACACCGAGATGGCCCAGAAACTGGGTTGCTTGGAGCTCGACGAAGAAGACTTGGCGCTATGCACCTACGTATGTGCCGGCAAGTACGAGTACGGCCCGATCCTGCGCGATAACCTCGCCCGTATTGAGAAGGAGGGTTAAGTCATGGGTATCCGTGCATTCCTCGATAAAATCGAGCACAACTTCGAAAAAGGTGGCAAGTACGAGAGCTTTTATGCGCTGTACGAGGCCATTGACACCTTCTTCTATCGCCCTGGCAGCGTAACCAAGACCACCGCCCACGTGCGTGACGGCATCGACCTTAAACGCATGATGATCACTGTGTGGTTGTGTACCTTCCCGATGATGTTTTTCGGGATGTGGAACACCGGTTATCAAGCCAACCTGATTTTCGCGAACAGCCCTGAACTGCTGGCAGTCCAGGAAGGCTGGCGCTTTGCACTGATCGGTTCACTGGCTGGGTTTGATCCCAACAGCCTATGGGATAACTTTATCCAGGGCGCGGCGTATTTCCTGCCTGTGTATGCCACGGCGTTCATCGTCGGCGGCTTCTGGGAAGTGCTATTCGCGTCGATCCGCAAGCATGAAGTCAACGAAGGTTTCTTCGTCACCTCCGTGCTGTTCGCCCTGATTCTTCCGCCGAGCATTCCGCTGTGGCAGGTCGCTCTGGGTATCAGCTTCGGTGTGGTGATCGGCAAGGAAGTGTTTGGCGGTACCGGCAAGAACTTCCTGAACCCGGCGCTGACTGGCCGTGCCTTCCTGTTCTTCGCCTATCCGGCGCAGATGTCCGGTGATGCAGTTTGGACCGCGGTTGACGGTTTCGCTGGCGCAACCTCGCTGAGCCTTGCGGCTGCTGGCGGCATTGAGAATGTGGTGAGCAACGGCATCTCCTGGATGGATGCGTTCTTAGGGACCATTCACGGTTCCATGGGTGAGACCAGCACCCTGGCGATTCTGATTGGTGGCGGCATTCTGCTGATTACCAAGATTGCCTCCTGGCGCATTGTGACCGGCGTAATGCTGGGCATGATCGGCTTCAGCCTGCTGCTCAATGTGCTCGGTTCGAACACCAACCCCATGTTTGCTATGCCGTGGTACTGGCACCTGGTAGTCGGTGGTTTTGCTTTCGGTATGTTCTTTATGGCCACCGATCCGGTGTCGGCGTCCATGACCAATACCGGTAAGTGGATCTTCGGTGCCCTGATCGGGGTGATGGTGGTGATGATCCGTGTGGTCAACCCAGCGTTCCCGGAAGGCATGATGCTGGCGATCCTGTTCGCCAACCTGTTTGCACCGCTGATCGACCACTTTGTCGTTCAAGCCAATATCAAGCGGAGGCTGGCACGCAATGTCTAGTCAAAAAGAATCCACCGTCCGCACGTTGGTGGTGGCCCTGTTGGTCTGCCTGGTGTGTTCGGTGTTTGTTGCCGGTGCCGCCATTGCGCTGAAACCGACTCAAGTGGAAAACCGTCAGCTGGATAAGCAGCGCAGCATTCTGGCGATTGCTGGTCTAGGCGATGCCAGCATGAGCAGTGCGCAGGTCAAGGCGTTGTTCGCCGAACGCATCAGTGCGCGCATTGTCGATCTTGACACTGGCACCTTTAGCGATGCGCAGAACCCGGCTACGTTCGACCCTCTGAAAGCGTCCAAAGATCCTAAGCTGTCAGCCGCGCTGTCTGGCTCGGACGATATCGCTTCGATCAAACGCCGTGAGCGTTTCACCACGGTTTACCTGGTGGAGCAGGATGGCAAGCTGGAAACGGTCATTCTGCCTGTGCGCGGCTATGGCCTGTGGTCAACGCTGCACGGCTTTATGGCACTGCAGGGCGATCTGAATACGGTGGCTGGCTTCGGTTTCTACCAGCATGCTGAAACCCCTGGTCTGGGCGGCGAAGTGGATAACCCGAAGTGGAAAAGCCTGTGGCTGGGCAAAACCTTGTTTGATGACAAGGGCGAGCTGGCCATTCAGATCATCAAGGGTAACGTCGATGCGCAGAGCGCGCAGGCGACTCACCAGGTTGATGGCCTGGCGGGTGCAACCCTGACCAGCAATGGTGTGAATAACTTGCTGCACTTCTGGCTGGGAGAGAACGGCTTCGCCCAGTTCCTCGCCAATCTGCAAAAAGGGGAGGCTTGATCATGTCGCAGCCGACTATTAAAGAAGTTCTGCTCAACCCGATTTTCAACAACAACCCGATTGGTTTGCAGATTCTGGGTATTTGTTCCGCTCTGGCGGTGACCTCGAACCTGAAAACCGCACTGGTAATGTCGATTGCTCTGACCCTGGTAACCGGGTTCTCCAACCTGTTTATCTCGATGATTCGCAGCCAGATTCCCACTTCCATCCGTATGATCGTGCAGATGGTGATCATTGCTTCCCTGGTGATCGTGGTCGATCAGGTGCTCAAGGCCTTTGCCTTCAGCCTCTCCAAACAGCTGTCGGTATTCGTCGGTCTGATCATCACCAACTGCATCGTGATGGGCCGTGCTGAAGCCTTTGCCATGCAGAACCCGCCGGTGTTGTCGTTCTTCGACGGCATCGGTAACGGCCTCGGCTACAGCGCCATGCTGATCGTGCTGGGCATTGTTCGTGAGCTGTTCGGCGCGGGCAAACTGATGGGCTACGAGATCATTCCGGTGATCAACGACGGTGGCTGGTACCAGCCTAACGGTATGCTGCTGCTGCCGCCTTCGGCGTTCTTCCTGATCGGCTTGTTCATCTGGGCGCTGCGTAGCTGGAAAAAAGATCAGCTGGAGAAGCCAAGCTTCAAGATGGCTCCGCAGGTCTCGAATAAGGAGGCTTACTAATGGAGCATTACCTCAGCTTGCTGGCCAAGGCGGTGTTCGTTGAGAACATGGCATTGGCCTTCTTCCTCGGCATGTGCACCTTTATTGCGATCTCGAAGAAAGTCGAGACCGCGATTGGCCTGGGCATCGCGGTCATCGTGGTGCAGGTCATCACCGTGCCAGCGAACAACCTGATCTACACCTACCTGCTGAAAGATGGCGCCCTGGCCTGGGCCGGTTTGCCAGAAGTGGACCTGAGCTTCCTCGGGCTGCTCAGCTATATCGGGGTGATCGCGGCCATCGTGCAGATCCTCGAGATGTTGCTGGATAAGTATGTACCCAGCCTCTACAACGCCCTGGGGGTTTTCCTGCCGCTGATCACGGTGAACTGCGCCATCATGGGCGGCACCCTGTTCATGGTTGAACGTGACTACAACCTGGCTGAAAGTACCGTGTATGGCTTTGGTTCCGGCCTGTCGTGGGCGCTGGCGATTGCTGCGCTGGCAGGTATTCGCGAAAAGCTCAAATACAGCGATGTGCCAGACGGCCTGCAGGGCCTGGGTATCACCTTTATTACCATCGGTCTGATGTCTCTGGGCTTTATGTCCTTCTCCGGCGTGCAGTTGTAAGGAAGGGATGCATAGATGATCAATTTAGAGATCCTTATCGCCATCGGCATGTTCACCGGCATCGTGCTGGCGCTGGTGCTGGTTATTCTCGCGGCGCGCGCCAAGCTGGTTTCCAGCGGTGACGTGAGCATCGAGATCAACGGCGAAAAAACCATTGTGGTTCCTGCGGGTGGCAAGTTGCTGCAGACCCTGGCGGCCAACAATATTTTCCTGTCTTCGGCATGCGGCGGCGGCGGTACCTGCGCCCAGTGCAAGTGTGTGGTCGAGCACGGCGGCGGTGAAATGTTGCCAACCGAAGAGGCTGCTTTCACTCGTCGCGAAGCCAAGGCTGGCTGGCGTTTGTCTTGCCAGACTCCGGTCAAGCAGGACATGAAAATCGAAGTGCCGGAAGAAGTGTTTGGCGTGAAGAAGTGGGAGTGCACCGTTGAGTCCAACCCCAACGTGGCCACCTTCATCAAGGAGCTGACGCTGAAATTGCCGGAAGGTGAAAGCGTCGATTTCCGCGCCGGTGGCTATGTGCAGCTGGAATGTCCGCCGCACGAAGTGCATTACAAGGACTTCGATATTCAGGAAGAGTACCGCGGCGACTGGGACAAGTTTAACCAGTGGAAGTATGTGTCCAAGGTCGAAGAGACCGTGATCCGTGCCTACTCCATGGCCAACTACCCGGAAGAAGTGGGTCTGGTGAAGTTCAATATCCGTATTGCGTCGCCGCCACCGGGTAAAGACGATCTGCCACCGGGCAAGATGAGTTCCTACGTATTCAGCCTCAAGCCGGGCGACAAGATTGATGTGTACGGCCCGTTTGGTGAGTTCTTCGCCAAAGACACCGACGCCGAGATGGTCTTCATCGGTGGTGGTGCCGGTATGGCACCGATGCGTTCGCACATCTTCGATCAGCTCAAGCGCTTGAAATCGACCCGCAAGATCAGCTTCTGGTACGGCGCGCGCTCCATGCGTGAAGCCTTCTACGTTGAAGAATACGATCAGCTGCAGGCCGAGAATCCCAACTTCAAGTGGCATCTGGCGCTGTCTGATCCGTTGCCGGAAGACAACTGGACGGGGCTCAAGGGCTTTATCCACAACGTGCTGTACGAGAACTACCTCAAGGACCACCCGGCTCCGGAAGAGTGCGAGTTCTACATGTGCGGCCCGCCCATGATGAACGCCGCCGTGATCAAGATGTTGATCGATCTGGGTGTGGAGGAGGAGAACATCCTGCTCGACGACTTCGGCGGTTAATGATGAGCCATGTGCTACTGCGGCCCGTTATCGCTGTCAGCTTGCTGACAGCCCTAACGGGCTGTTGGTTTTCAGAGCGTGTAGAAGAGTTTGGCGGCCCGACCATGGGCAGCACCTACACCGTCAAATATGTGCGCAGCAAGGATTCACCGAGCGTTGAGTCACTCAAGCGCGAGACCGACGCCATCCTGGCTGAGGTTGACGTGCAGATGTCGACCTATCGCGATGATTCCGCAATCGAGCAATTCAACCAGACCCCAGCGGGTACTTGTCAGACCATGCCGGACGGGGTGCTGGAGCTGGTCGACGCCGGACGCCTGCTGCATGAGCAAAGTCAGGGTGCACTCGACCTGACCCTGGAGCCGTTGCTCGATCTGTGGGGTTTCGGTCCTAAGGCGCGCGCCGAAAAGGTGCCGACCTCTGAGCAATTGGTCGCCGCGCGTGCGCGGGTGGGCATGCAGCATCTGCGTCGTGACGGGCAGCAGCTGTGCAAAGAGGTTGATGTCCAGGTCGACTTCAACAGCATTGCTGCCGGTTATGCGGTGGACAAGCTTGTGCAGCGCTTCACTGAACTGGGCGTGACCAGTTATATGGTTGAGGTAACCGGTGAGCTTAAGGCCGCGGGTAAAAAGCCCGACGGTCAGCCTTGGCGCATTGGCCTGGAGGCCCCGCAGGACGGCCAGCGTGTCGCACAGCGGGTGCTGGCGGTCGATGGCTACGGCATTTCTACCTCAGGTGATTACCGCAATTACTTCGAGGAAGAGGGGCAGCGCTACTCGCACACACTCGATCCGTTGACCGGTGCGCCTATCACCCACAAGCTTGCAGCGGTAACCGTGGTGGACAAATCGACCTTGCGTGCCGATGGCTTGTCTACAGTGCTAATGGTGATGGGCACTGAGCGTGGCCTGGCATTTGCTGAGCGCATGGGGATTGCAGCGTTTTTCGTGACCCGTGATGGTGACGCTTTCGTCACACAGACAACTCAGGCTTTCGAGCAGCTATTCGCTGCAGGAGACGAGCAATGACGTTTTTAGTGGTGTTTCTGGTCATGGTGCTGGTAGTGGGCATGATGGCCGTGGGTGTGATCATGGGGCGTAAGCCCATCGCCGGCTCATGCGGCGGTATTGCCAATTTGGGTATTGAGAAAGAGTGCTCAATCTGTGGTGGCAGCCGTGAGAAGTGCGAAGAGATCAACAGCGAGCCACAAGGCAAAACCGAAGCCCTGGCTTACGACGCGACCAAACGCTAAACGTCCTGTGCCCCGCGAACAAGCTAGGCTGCAGTGAACGTATTGATTGTCAGGCTGCGCGTGCAGTGCTGGCCCTGCCGAGAGCACGGTATAAGTGCTCCGGTGTGATCTGAAGGAGTAAACATGGCGGTCTACAACTACGACGTAGTGGTGCTGGGTTCCGGCCCTGCGGGTGAAGGCGCGGCAATGAACGCAGCCAAGGCTGGGCGTAAGGTAGCCGTGGTCGACAGCCGCCGCGAGGTTGGCGGTAACTGCACCCACTTGGGCACTATCCCGTCCAAGGCACTGCGTCATTCGGTGCGGCAGATCATGCAGTTCAACACCAATCCGATGTTCCGTCAGATCGGTGAGCCGCGTTGGTTCTCCTTTCCGGATGTGCTGAAAAGTGCCGAGCGGGTCATCGCCAAACAGGTCAGTTCGCGCACTGGTTACTACGCCCGTAACCGTATTGATGTGTTCTTCGGCACCGGCAGCTTTGCTGATGAGCACACCATTGAAGTGGTGTGCGCCAATGGCGTGGTGGAAAAACTGGTGGCCAAGCAGATCGTCATTGCTACCGGCTCTCGTCCATACCGCCCACTGGACGTGGACTTTAATCATTCGCGCATCTACGACAGCGACACCATTCTCAGCCTGGGTCATACCCCGCGGCGCATCATCATTTACGGAGCGGGTGTAATCGGCTCTGAGTACGCTTCTATCTTCAGTGGCTTAGGCGTATTGGTCGACTTGATCGACAACCGCGATCAACTGCTGAGTTTCCTTGATGCGGAAATCTCCGATGCGCTGAGTTACCACCTGCGTACTAACAATGTGCTCATTCGCCACAATGAAGAGTACGAAAGTGTCGAAGGGCTGGATAACGGGGTCATCCTGCACCTCAAGTCCGGTAAGAAGATCAAAGCCGACGCCTTCCTCTGGTGCAACGGCCGTACTGGCAATACCGATCAGCTAGGTCTGGAAAATATTGGCATCAAGGTCAATAGCCGTGGCCAGATCGAGGTTGATCAGAATTACCGTACCCAGGTGTCGAATGTCTACGCGGCGGGCGACGTGATTGGCTGGCCGAGTTTGGCCAGTGCGGCCGCCGACCAGGGCCGTTCGGCTGCGGGCAGCATCGTCGATAATGGCAGCTGGCGCTTCGTTGATGACGTACCAACCGGCATCTATACCATTCCGGAAATCAGTTCGATTGGTAAGAACGAGCGCGAGCTGACCCAGGCAAAGATCCCTTATGAAGTCGGTAAGGCGTTTTTCAAAGGTATGGCCCGTGCGCAGATTTCCCATGAGCCGGTGGGCATGCTCAAGCTGCTGTTCCACCGTGAAACCCTGGAAGTGCTCGGCGTGCATTGCTTCGGCTACCAGGCCTCTGAGATTGTGCATATCGGCCAGGCGATCATGAACCAGAAGGGTGAAGCCAATACCATCAAGTATTTCGTCAACACCACCTTCAACTACCCGACCATGGCGGAAGCCTACCGGGTGGCGGCGTTCGACGGCCTCAACCGGCTTTTTTGAGCGGCTCCGGCCGGTGGCCTGAGCCGGCCGGGGAGAACCCGTTCAGCGACTCCAGCGACTGGCGTTGGCCTAATCGCGAAAGTTTCTGATCAGGCTTAACGAAAAACCGGCCCTTGCGGCCGGTTTTTCGTTTCTGTAGCGGGGCTATTCGGGAGGTTATTCCAGGGTCGCCACGGCCAGGCCGGGAAAGTCGGTGATGATGCTGTCCACGCCGAAGTCTGCCAGGCGGCGCATCAGGGCCGGTTCGTTGACCGTCCACACCGAGACGTGCAAGCCGGCTTTCTGCGCTTTGAGCAGGCGTTCCGGGGTGCACAGCGTCCAGTTCAGCGCGAGCAGGTGACAGCCGTAGTGCTTGGCCACTTTCAATGGGTCGAGCCAGGCGTATTCTGCGACCAGGCCACGTTGCAGGTGCGGCGTCAGGCGTTGCAGGGCGCCGAGCACTTCGCGGGAGCTGGAGGTTACGGTGACTTTGTCCGTCAGCTGGTAGCGCTCGGCCAATTCGGCAATCGCCTTGACCATACGCGCGGAGCGAACCTTCGAGGCGCTTTTGACTTCCAGTTGCCAGTGCTCGAAATCACAGTGCTGGAACAGCTCTTCCAGTCGCGGGATCGGGCATGGCGTAACGGCGCCAGGGCCGCCTCTGCGTGCGTCGTAAGTCACCAGCTCGGCCGCATCATGCTCAACGACCTTGCCGCGGTGGCCGGTGGTGCGCTTGAGGGTTGGGTCGTGAATCACCATCAGCTCGCCATCGCGCGACAGGTGCAGGTCCAGTTCGCAGCGGCGCACGCCGTGCTTGAGGCATTGCTGGAAGCTGGCCAGGGTATTTTCCGGCACCTCGCCTTTGGCGCCGCGATGTCCATAGATGACTGTCACTGTTGCTCCTTGTCGGGCAGGGTTGCGCCGGGCTGATGATGACGCACGCTGTTGATCACGTGTTTGTGCTCGAAGTAGACGCTGAATTCGCGGTAATCCCAGCGGGTGATCGGTGGGTTACCAACGCTAGGATGTTCTTCATCGGCCAGGCCGAAACGCTCGAGCACCGCGCGTTGTGATTCGCCGAACTGCGGCAGCTTTAGTATGCCGCCACCTTGCTGGCCGATAGGAATTTGCAGGGTATCGGCGTAAGTGCCGAGAGGCAGGAGCAGGGCGAAAAGCAGAAACAGACGGTGCATGGTGGCTCGCTATCAGGGTTGCAGAGGTTGCTCGCGGGCCTGGCGACGCTCCAGGGCCTGGCGCTGCAGAATATGCCGGGCAAGTAGCTGGCGCTGGGCATCGGTCAGGGCCTCGAATTCTGCACCAATCTCAAATTGCTGTGAGGGCAATGCTTGGCAATGCACCACCTTGGCCCGCAACAGCAGCCCCAGGGCTTGCGGCATCAGCACCATTTTCAGCGCCAGGTGCGCGCCGGCAGCGACCGGTTGAGGGTTATTGAAGCTGACACCGCCCTCGGACAGACTGACCCTGCGCGGCGTACCAATGTCGCGCAGCAGGCTCTGCGCCACGGCCTGACCGAGCAAGTCGATGCGCTTGTTCATCGCCTTGAGGTAGTTGGCCAGGGTGCGATCGCGTTCGGTGATGTGCCGCAGCAGGTGCTGCGACTCGAAGTCCATCAGGTGCAGGTCGCTGAGCAGGTTGAACAATGGCGAGTTGTCGTGAAGCTCGTCACTGGCCAGGGCTTCGGCGCCTGAGAGTAGGGTGAATTCCAGTGCGATCGTATCGTCGATACGATAGTATTCGCGGCGATCATCTTCATCTTGAGTCGG
Organism: Pseudomonas sp. 9AZ; assembly: GCF_902506525.1. Lineage (NCBI taxonomy): Bacteria > Pseudomonadati > Pseudomonadota > Gammaproteobacteria > Pseudomonadales > Pseudomonadaceae > Pseudomonas > Pseudomonas sp. 9AZ. The sequence goes on along the minus strand of NZ_LR733840.1, from coordinate 237,574 downwards.
CATGGCGAACCCATGGCAGCAGTAGTGGTCAGAGTGTAAGGCTGCTCGCCAAGCCCCGCCACAAGGACGTTTCTTTTTCCCTCGAATCAGCCCCGACATGTTCAGACCTCTGTTCGTATTTATCGGCACGCGCTACACGCGGGCCAAGCGTCGCAACCACTTCGTATCCTTTATTTCCCTGACCTCGATGATCGGGCTGGCACTTGGCGTGCTGGTGATGATTCTGGTGTTGTCGGTGATGAACGGCTTCGACCATGAAATGCGCACCCGCGTGCTCGGCATGGTGCCGCACGCCACGGTTGAGAGCGCCACACCGATCAAGGACTGGCGCAGCCTGGCCGATCAGGCGCAGCGCAACCCGCAAGTGCTGGCGGTTGCCCCCTTCAGCCAGATGCAGGGCCTGCTGACCAACGATGGCAAAGTGCAGAAAGTGCTGATCAATGCGGTCGATCCGCAGGAAGAAGCCAAGGTCTCGATCATCGGCAACTTTTTTCAGCAGGGTCGCCTGGAGGCGTTGCAGCCCGGTCAATTCGGCATGGTGCTGGGCGACAAGGCCGCGGCCAAGCTCGGTGTTGGTCTGGGCGACAAGGTCACCTTTGTTGCCCCGGAAGTCACTGTTACTCCAGCCGGCATGTTTCCGCGCCTCAAGCGGTTTACCGTGGTTGGTATTTTCCATGTCGGCGCCGGCGAGATCGACGGTCACCTGGCCCTGACCCATGTGCAGGATCTGGCGCGCTTGCAGCGCTGGCAGGCCGATCAAGTGCAGGGTATTCGTCTGAAGTTCGCTGATCTATTTGAAGCTCCACGCACCGCTTGGGCATTGGCGCAAACCTTGGGTGAGGGTGACTACTATGCCCGCGACTGGACCCGTACCCACGGCAACCTGTACCAGGCGATCCGCATGGAGAAGGCGATGATTGGCCTGCTGCTGTTGCTGATCGTTGCGGTCGCTGCGTTCAACATCATTTCCACCCTGGTCATGGTGGTTACCGACAAGAAGGGCGATATCGCTATTCTGCGTACCCTGGGCGCGACGCCACGGCAGATCATGGCGATCTTTATGGTCCAGGGCACGGTGATCGGCGTATTCGGCACGGCGATTGGCGCGGTGCTGGGCTGCCTTGCCGCTTTGAATATCAGCAGTGCGATTGCTGCGTTGGAAGGATTGTTGGGGATCAAGTTTCTCAATGCCGATGTGTATTTCATTGACTACCTGCCCTCGCAGCTGATGCTGGCGGACGTGCTGCTGGTCTGTGGCGCGGCGTTGATTCTAAGTTTCTTCGCCACCCTGTATCCGGCCTGGCGCGCAGCGCGTACCCAGCCTGCGGAGGCGCTACGTTATGAGTGATCAGGTTATGAATGATCAGGTTATGAGTGATTCGGTTATGCAAGATCGTGCAGTGTTGAGTTGTCGCAACCTCGGTAAAAGCTACGACGAGGGCCCGCAATCAGTGGTGGTGCTGCATGATTTGCAGCTGGAACTGCACCCCGGCGAGCGCGTGGCGATTGTCGGCAGCTCCGGCTCGGGCAAGAGCACCTTGCTGAATATGCTAGGTGGCCTGGATACGCCGAGCACTGGCAGCGTCTGGCTGGCGGGCGAGGAGTTGTCGGCGCTGAATGAAAAGCAGCGCGGCCTGCTGCGTAACCGCGCCCTGGGTTTCGTTTACCAGTTCCACCACCTGCTGCCGGAATTTACCGCGCTGGAAAACGTGTGCATGCCTCTGCTGATTGGCCGCACGCCGATCAGCGAAGCGCGCCAGCGTGCCACCGCGCTGTTGGAACGGGTTGGCCTTGGTCATCGCCTGGCGCACAAGCCGTCTGAGCTTTCCGGTGGCGAGCGTCAGCGTGTGGCCATCGCCCGCGCGCTGGTCAATCAGCCGGGTCTGGTACTGCTCGATGAGCCCACCGGCAACCTTGATCATCACACCGCGCAAGGCATTCAGGATCTGATGAAGGAGCTGAGCAGCTCGTCGCAGACCGCCTTTTTGGTGGTGACACACGACATGGCGCTGGCCCAGCAGATGGACCGCATTCTGCGTCTGGAAGACGGCAAGCTGGTGGCCGCCTGATGTTTCGTCCGCTGAGTATCTTTATCGGTATCCGCTATACCGGGGCCAAGCGGCGCAATCACTTTATTTCCTTTATCTCGATGACTTCGATGATCGGCCTGGCCTTGGGTGTATTGGCCATGATCGTGGTGCTGTCGGTGATGAACGGTTTCCAGAAGGAAATGAGCACGCGCATCCTCGGTATGGTGCCGCACGCCAGCATCGCCGGGACGCAGCCGCTGGATAACTGGCAGCAGGTCGCTGCAGCCGCGAAGAACAATCCGCAAGTAGTCGCGGCAGTGCCGTTTGCCGAGCTCGAAGGCATGTTTTCGGTACGCGGAGCGATGCAGCCTGTGCAGTTACATGGCATCGATCCGGCGCTGGAACCGCAAGTGTCGATCATCGACAAGCATATGCAGCAAGGCCGTCTGAGCGACCTGCGTGAAGGTGAGTTTGGCGTGGTGTTGGGTGAGATTACCGCACGGCGCTTTCAGCTGCGGGTGGGCGACAAGCTGGCGCTGATCGTGCCGGAGCTAAGCACTGTGCCGGGTGGTATAAGCCCGCGTATGCAGCGCCTTAACGTGGTCGGCATCTTTAAAGTGGGTGCTGAACTGGACAGCTCGCTGGCGCTGATTCACGTTGCCGATGCGGCGCACATCCAGCGCATGCAGCCGGGTCAGGTGCAAAGCGTACGGCTGAAACTGCAGGATCTGTATCAGGCGCCGCAAGTAGCCGCGCAGATTGTCGGTGAGCTGGGCGCGGGTTACAGCTCAGCGGACTGGACCCTGACCCAGGGCAGCCTGTTCAGTGCAATGAAGATGGAGAAGACCATGATCGGCCTGTTGCTGCTGCTGATCGTTGCAGTGGCGGCCTTCAATATCATTGCGACGCTTATCATGGTGGTGGCAGACAAGGGCGCAGATATCGCCATTCTGCGCACCTTGGGCGCGACGCCGGCTCAGATCATGGGCGTCTTTATGGTGCAAGGTACGGTGATTGGCGTGATCGGTACTGTGATTGGCGCGGTGCTGGGGATTCTCGCGGCGCTGAATGTCAGCCAGTTGGTGGGCTGGATCGAGCGCTTGAGCGGTCAGCAGGTGATGAGTTCGGATGTGTATTTCATCAGCAACCTGCCGTCTGAGTTGCTGCTGTCTGATGTGCTGTTGATCTGCGGTGCAGCGTTCAGCCTGAGCTTTCTGGCTACCGTTTACCCATCTTGGCGAGCATCGCGCATTCAACCTGCTGAGGCGTTGCGTTACGAATAAGCTACGCTGGCAGAAACAAAAAAGCCGTTACTCAGTAACGGCTTTTTTGCATCAGTGCTGTACGTCTTGCTGCCGACGTTTTTCCTGGCGTTTGCGCCAGTTGTGTCGAACCCACCAGCGCCAGTAAGCGTTGGTGGCGAAGTAGCCGATCAGGGCGAACAGCAGGCCGAGTACTAACGAGCCCAGATAGAGCGGCTGCCAGTGGGTTTGCAGAACATGGCCTACCCAGCTAAGGGTGATGTGATCAGGCATTTGCAGGGTAGGCGTGTTCATCAGCCAGGCGCCGAACTTGTAGCTGCAGTAGAACACGGGCGGCATGGTGATCGGGTTGGTCAGCCAGACCAGACCAATCGAAATCGGCAGGTTACTCCGGGCTGGAATCGCCACGGCGGCGGCTGCGGCCATTTGCATGGGCATGGGGATCATTGCCCAGAATAGACCGATGGCCATGGCGCGTGAAACAGAATGGCGGTTGAGGTGCCAGAGGTTGGGATCGTGGATCAGGCTGCCCAGAAAGCGCAGGGATTTATTGCCCTTGATACGGTCTGGGTGGGGCATGTAGCGCTTGAATAAACGACGCGGCATGAAGGCTCTCTGGCGGGTAAAAGCGCCGATATTATGCACCCTTTGATGGCAGTCTGTTTTCACACTTTGTGACAGCAAATAAGCAAAAGCTGATCGATAGGTTAAATGCTGTATTCGACTCACGGAGCGAGTCTATGCGCACAGGGATTTTCGCGCTGGTGGTCGGACTGCTGGTGCTGCGCTACCTCCCGGCTTTGCCGCCCTTATGGCTGCTGGCTGTTCTGCCGGTCGCCGGTTTGATGCTGTTGCCATTTCGCAGCTATCCCATTGCCTTGTTTCTATTTGGCTTCACGTGGGCGTGCGTGTCGGCGCAGTGGGCACTTGATGATCGCCTGGCGCGGCAGTTGGATGCACGTACCTTGTGGCTGCAAGGGCAGGTGGTTGGCCTGCCCGAGGTGGGCGAGGGCGTGGTGCGCTTTCAGCTAGAACAGGTGGTTTCACGACGTGACACATTGCCCGCACGTTTGCGTCTGGCCTGGTATGGCGGGCCGGCAGTGCGCGCCGGTGAAACCTGGCGTTTAGCCGTACGCCTCAAGCGCCCTAATGGTCTGGTCAACCCTCAGGCATTCGATTACGAAGCCTGGCTCCTGGCGCAGCGCATTGGCGCCACGGGCACAGTAAAAAGCGGCGAGCTGATTGCCCCTGCCAGTGGAACAGGAGCCTGGCGCGACCGCTTGCGTCAGCGGCTCTTGGCAACGCCCGCGCATGGCCGCGAAGGCGCGTTAGCGGCTCTGGTGTTAGGGGATGACTCGGGGCTGTCGACTGCAGATTGGCAGGTGCTGCAGAACTCCGGCACGGTGCACCTGATGGTGATCTCCGGCCAGCATATTGGTCTGTTGGCGGCGCTGTTATATGGCCTAGTTGCCAGTTTGGCGCGCCTAGGACTTTGGCCGCGCAGTTGGTCCTGGCTGCCTAGTGCCTGTCTGTTGGCTTTTCTTGGTGCGCTGGCGTACGGCGTATTGGCAGGGTTTGAAGTACCAGTACAGCGCGCTTGCGTGATGATCGGCCTGGTGCTGCTCTGGCGCTGGCGCTTTCGCCATCTGGGTGTGTGGTTGCCTGTGTTGGTGGCATTACTTGCAGTGTTGCTGGGCGAGCCGTTGGCCAGTTTGCAACCAGGGTTCTGGTTGTCCTTTGGCGCAGTGATGCTGCTGATCCTGATTTTCAGCGGTCGGCTCGGTGCCTGGTCCTGGTGGAGCACCCTCCTGCGCGCGCAATGGGCCATGGCTATCGGCTTGTTGCCGCTGCTGCTTGCCCTCGGTTTGCCGGTGAGTGCCAGTGGCCCCTTGGCCAATCTGGTGGCTGTTCCCGTGGTGGGATTACTGGTGGTGCCGCTGGCATTGCTCGGCACCTTATTGATGCCCGTGCCTGGAGTGGGGGCTGCACTGCTCTGGGTAGCCGGCTGGGTGCTGGACCTGCTGTTCGAGTTATTGACGCAATTGGCCCTGTGGCTGCCGGCCTGGTTGCCTAGTGCTTTGCCATTCTGGGCTTGGCTTATGGTGGCGTTGGGCGCGTTGATTTTGCTGCTGCCAGCCGCTTTTCCAATGCGCAGCTTGGGTGCCTTATTGCTGCTGCCCTTGTTGTTCAGCCCGCAGCAGCGCCCGGAATACGGGCGAGCCGAAGTGTGGATGCTGGATGTCGGTCAGGGTCTGGCGGTGCTGGTGCGAACCCAGTCGCATGACCTGCTGTATGACGCCGGACCGCGCTTTGGCGAGTTCGATACTGGTGAGCGCGTCGTACTGCCTTCTCTGCGGGCGCTGGATGTCCGAGCCCTGGATCTGCTGCTGATCAGCCATGCTGATAGCGATCATGCCGGTGGCGCCGCAGCGATTCAGCGCGGTCTGCCGGTCAGGCAAGTGCTCAGTGGCGAAGCGGATAAGCTCGCGCCTTCACTGCAGGCCCAAGCTTGCGCCAGTGATCAGCACTGGCAGTGGGATGGCGTGCAATTCAGTACTTGGCGCTGGGATGGTGCGAGCGATGGCAATCAAGCGTCCTGCGTCCTGCGCATTGAGGCCAACGGCGAGCGCCTGTGGTTGACCGGTGACATCGATAGTCAAGCCGAGCGTGCATTGCTCAACAGCGATCTGTCCATGCCGGCAGAGTGGTTGCTGGCGCCGCACCATGGCAGTCGCAGTTCATCTTCGGCGGCTTTTCTGGAAAAGGTCAGACCCACAGCTGCTCTGGTTTCCCGTGGTGCGCACAATGCCTTTGGCCATCCGCATGCCGAAGTTATTGAGCGTTACCGGACGTTGGAGGCGCGGCTGTACGACACCGTCGAGCAGGGCGCGGTAAGGATTCGTTTAGGCGCATTCGAGCCTGCGCAGGGTTTGCGCTATCGAGCACGTTTTTGGCGGGAAAAATGAGAACGGCGGCGGTCGGCGAGGCCGCGGCCCTATGCTAGAGTGGCGCCACTTTTGTGAAGGGGATCTGCCACCGTGTGGGAACTGGTTAAAGCTGGCGGCTGGATGATGCTGCCGATCATTCTGTGTTCTATCGCTGCAGCCGGCATCATTGCCGAGCGCCTGTGGACGTTGCGGCCGAGCCGCATAACCCCACCCAACCTGCTCGGTCAGGTGTGGAAGTGGATCAAGGATAAGAAACTCAATAACCAGAAGCTCAAGGAGCTGCGCGCCAACTCGCCGTTGGGGCAGATCCTCGCCGCTGGCCTGGCCAACTCCAAACATGGTCGCGAGATCATGAAGGAGTGCATCCAAGAAGCTGCCGGACGGGTCATTCATGATCTGGAGCGCTACCTGAATGCCCTGGGCACCATTGCCGGTATCGCGCCGCTGCTGGGTTTGCTTGGTACGGTGCTGGGCATGATCGAAATCTTCAGCTCCTTTATGGGCTCGGGCATGGCCAATGCGTCCTTGCTCGCCGGCGGTATTTCCAAGGCGCTGATCACGACGGCGGCGGGCTTGATGGTGGCCATTCCGGCACTGTTCTTCCACCGCTACCTGCAACGCCGCGTCGATGAGCTGGTGGTCGGTATGGAGCAGGAGGCGATTCGCCTGGTGGAAGTGGTGCAGGGCGACCGTGATGTCGACATGGGCGAGGATAAGGCGTGAAATTCCGGCGCAAACCGCGGGAGAACGTCGAGATCAACCTGGCCTCGTTGATCGACGTGGTGTTTATCCTGTTGCTGTTCTTCGTGGTCACCACCACCTTTACCCGTGAGACCCAGCTCAAGGTCGATCTGCCGGAGGCCGCCACCGGCACGCCGCCGGAGCAGACCGAACTGAAGCAGCTGGAAATCCTGATTGCCGCCGATGGCAGCTACTCGCTGAATGCCAAGCAGTTGCTGAAAAGCGATCTGGAAAGCCTGATGGCTGCGCTGCAGAAGGAGTCGGAAGGTGATAACAGCCTGCCGCTTATCATCAGCGCCGATGCCAAGGCCCAGCATCAGGCGGTGATTACCGCTATGGATGCGGCCGGCAAGCTGGGTTTTGCCCACCTGCGCATGACCACCATCGAGGCGCAAGCCGCGCCTTGAGGGTTGCCCACTGATGAGCCTGTCCGCACGCCTTACTGCTGCCTGGTACGCCGGTCATCCGGCGCTGGGCCTGCTGCGTCCGCTGGAGTGGCTGTATCGCGCGGTGGTACAGCGCAAGCGTGCACGTTTTCTGGCCGGTGAGGGCGAGATCTACCGTGCTCCCGTACCGGTAGTGGTGGTCGGCAATATCACCGTCGGTGGCACCGGCAAAACCCCGATGATTCTCTGGCTGATCGAGCATTGTCGCCGTCAGGGGCTGCGCGTCGGTGTGGTCAGTCGTGGTTATGGTGCACAGCCGCCGCAGCTGCCCTGGCGCGTGCAGGCTGATCAGGCCGCCAGCGTGGCCGGTGATGAGCCGCTGCTGATTGTGCAACGCAGCGGCGTGCCGCTGATGATTGATCCTGATCGTGGAAGCGCTGTGGCGGCCTTGCTAGCGTCCGAACCGCTGGACCTGATCCTCAGTGACGACGGCCTGCAGCACTACCGCCTGGCCCGAGATCTCGAACTGGTGCTGATCGATGCCGCGCGCGGCTTGGGCAATCGCCATTGCCTGCCTGCCGGCCCGCTACGCGAGCCGGTCGAGCGTCTGCAGAGCGTGGATGCGCTGCTGTATAACGGCGCGTCCAGCGATCCGCAGGATGGCTACGGTTTTACCCTGCAGCCACGTACCTTGGTCAACCTGCGCAGTGGCGAGCAGCATCCGCTCAGTCACTTCCCGGCCGGTCAGGCCCTGCATGCGGTCGCCGGTATTGGTAACCCGCAGCGTTTCTTCAATACCCTCGAAGGGCTACACTGGCGGCCTGTCGCGCATGCCTTTGCCGACCATGCGCCGTACAGTGCCGAGCTGCTGAATTTCAGCCCGGAGCTGCCGGTGCTGATGACGGAAAAGGATGCGGTCAAGTGCCGTGCCTTTGCGGCTGATGATTGGTGGTACCTGGCGGTGGATGCCGAGCCTTCGGCCGCGTTTGTCGCTTGGTTTGATCAGCAATTGCAGCGTCTTGTGCCGCGCGCCTGACTGTTCTGATCATTCGGCGGCCTCGTCCGTCCCAGCAGCTGCTTCCTATCAAGGACCTCCCATGGACCCGAAACTACTCGACATTCTCGCCTGCCCACTGTGCAAGGGCCCGCTGAAGCTCGCCGCTGACAAGAGCGAGCTGATCTGCAAGGCCGACGCCCTGGCTTTCCCGGTTCGCGATGGCATCCCGGTGATGCTGGAAACCGAAGCCCGCACCCTCAACGTCGACGAGCGCCTGGACAAGTAAATGAGCACTGCCTTTACCGTTGTGATTCCGGCGCGTTTTGCTTCCAGCCGCCTGCCGGGCAAGCCGCTGCAGGATATTGCCGGCAAACCGATGATTCAGCATGTCTGGGAACAGGCGTGCAAAAGCAGCGCGCAGCAGGTGGTCGTCGCCACTGACGATGCGCGCATCGTTGAGGCGTGTCAGGGCTTTGGTGCGCAGGTGGTGTTGACCCGCGTCGATCACAATTCAGGCACCGACCGTCTGGCCGAGGTGGCGACGGCTCTAGGCCTGGCTGCTGACGCCATCGTGGTCAACGTACAGGGTGATGAGCCGCTGATTCCGCCATCGATCATTGATCAGGTGGCGGCCAATTTGGCAGCGAATCCGCAGGCGGCAATCGCCACCCTGGCTGAGCCGATTGAGGATGTGCAGGCGCTGTTCAACCCCAATGTGGTCAAGGTAGTCAGCGACAAGACTGGCCTTGCCCTTACCTTTAGCCGTGCGCCGCTGGCCTGGGCGCGGGATGCCTTCGCCAAGAACCGTGACGAGCTGCCAGCAGGCGTGCCATACCGTCGCCACATCGGCATCTACGCCTACCGTGCGCAGTTTCTGCATGACTTCGTCGCCTGGGGCCCGTGCTGGCTGGAAGACACCGAGTGCCTGGAGCAGCTGCGCGCGCTCTGGCATGGCGTGCGTATCCATGTCGCCGATGCCCTTGAAGCGCCGTCTGCGGGTGTCGACACACCGGAAGACCTGGAGCGGGTTCGTCGCCTGCTGGGGGCCTGATGCGCGTTCTGTTTGTCTGCCTGGGCAATATATGCCGCTCACCCACGGCCGAAGGCGTGTTGCGCCACAAGCTGCGTGAAGCCGGGCTGGAAGGGCGCGTCGAAGTAGATTCGGCCGGCACTGGTGACTGGCACGTGGGCAAGGCTGCTGATCTGCGCACGCGTCAGGCTGCGCAGCAGCGTGGCTATGACCTGTCTGCGCTGCGCGGTCGGCAGGTCAAAGCGGCGGATTTTCATGCCTTTGACCTGATTCTGGCGATGGATAACAGCAACCTGCACGACCTGCAGCAGCTGCGTGCGGGCAATGATGCGGCCGAGTTGGACCTATTTCTGCGTCGTTATCAGTTGGAGCTGGATGAAGTGCCGGACCCCTATTACGGTGGTGAAGCCGGTTTTGCCCAGGTGCTGGATTTGATCGAGCAGGCCTGTGATGCCCTGGTTATCGAACTCAAGGGGCGCTTATGAGCTTGCAGGTGCGCACCCAGGTATCGCTGAAGCCCTATAACAGCTTTGCCGTCCAGGCCCAGGCCAGCCATTTTGCCGAGGCTGAGAATGATCAGCAGGTGCGCGAAGCGCTGAGCTATGCGCAAACGCAGCAGTTGCCGCTGTTGTTGCTCGGTGGCGGCAGCAATCTGCTGCTCACCGCTGACGTTGAGGCGCTGGTTTTGCGCATGGCCAGTCGCGGTATTCGCGTACTCAGCGATGACGGCGAGCGTGTGCTGATTGAGGCGGAAGCGGGGGAGTCCTGGCATCCATTTGTGCAGTGGACGCTGGCGCAAGGTTTTGCCGGTTTGGAAAACCTCAGCCTGATTCCTGGCACCGTGGGTGCGGCGCCGGTACAGAATATCGGTGCGTACGGCGTTGAACTGAAGGATCTGTTTGCCGGTTTGACTGCTTTGGATAGGCACAGTGGCGAGCTGCGTGAGTTTTCTTTGCAGGACTGCGCCTTTGCCTACCGCGATAGCTTGTTCAAGCGCGAAAGCGGGCGCTGGGTCATCCTGCGGGTGCGCTTTGCCTTGAGCCGCGCGGCTGCGCTGCATCTGGATTACGGTCCGGTTCGTCAGCGTCTGGCGGAGCAGGGCATTGGTGTCCCGACGGCGCTGGATGTCAGTCAGGCCATCTGCGTCATTCGCAGCGAAAAACTGCCTGACCCGGCTGAGCTAGGCAATGCTGGCAGCTTCTTCAAGAACCCGCTGGTATCGGGTGAGCTGGCGCAACGCTTGCGCGCTGAGCATGCCGATCTGGTGGCTTATGCTCAGGCAGACGGACAGGTCAAGCTGGCCGCCGGCTGGTTGATCGAGCGGGCGGGCTGGAAGGGCTTTCGTGACGGTGATGCAGGTGTGCATCGTTTGCAGGCGCTGGTGCTGGTGAATTACGGTGCAGCCACCGGGGCGCAGTTGTTGGCACTGGCGCAGCGTATCCAGGCGGATATCGCCCAGCGTTTTGCGGTGGAGTTGGAGATCGAGCCAAACGTGCTGTAAGGCGTTTGGCGGCAGGCTGCGACCAGCGTATTGATAGCGCTGTAATAAAAGCCAGAACGCAAAAGGGGATGCCGAAGCATCCCCTTTTTTATTGCCTAGCGGATCAGACCTGCGGTTTGACCGCTTCTTTATCCTGCTCGTCAGCTTCTACTTCAGTAAACAGTGAGCTTTGCGGCTCCTGGCTTACTTCTGCTTCTACTTGCGCGGCGGTTTCGGCCTTGGGCTCGACGGCTTCGATGCTTGCAGGTGCTTCGGCTGCAGTTTCAACTACGGCTTCGGCAACCACTTCTGCAGCCGGCTCTTCAGCTACCGGTGCAGCAGCTTCAACCTGTACGGCAGCAGCTGGTGCTTCGGCGGCTTCGCGGGCGAGACGCTCGGCTTCACGCTGACGACGACGCACTTCGCGCGGATCGTTAGGCGCGCGACCGCTGCTGCTGACGGCAACAACAGGGGCAGCTTCGGCTGCTACAACTTCAGCTATTACGGCTTCGGCAACCGGCTCGGGTGCGGTAACCACGGCAGGCGCTTCAACAACCTCTGCAACCGGAGCTGGCGCCTCTACAACAGCAGGTGCTGGTGCAGCTTCGCTGACTTCGGTGGCATATACAGGTGCTTCGCTGGATTCGACAACCGGGTTGCTTACTGCTTCTACAACTACTGCCTCAACAGCGGCTTGTGGCGCTTCAGCGGCAGCGACTTCGCGTGGCTGCTCCTGCTCGACAACTACCGGTGCTGCTTCAACGGTTGCTTGGGCAGTTTCGTCTGCGCCGGTGATAACGGCGGCGGTTACTGCTGCAACTGTTGCGTTGTCGGCATCAGCTGATACTTCTGCGCCTTCCTCACTGCCTTCGATCGGGTTGCCGTTGGCATCGTTCTGGCGCTCGCGACGATTGCTGCGACGACGCTGGCCACGGGAGCGGCGACGTGGGCGATCGCCACCTTCGCTGCCTTCCTGCTCATCGTCCTGTAGCGCTTCTTCAGCGTTCAGTACTTCTTCATCGGCGGCTACAGCGGCCTGCTCAGCACGCGGCTGACGCTCTTCACGCGGTGCGCGCGGCTGGCGTGGTTCGCGTTGTGGGCGTTCGGCACGGACTTCTTCGCTGACCGTTGCGCTATCACCCGGTGCGGCATCCAGTGGCTCACGCAGTTCGCGCGGCTGGCGCTCTTCACGTGGCTTGCGGTCGCGCGGCTGACGCTCTTCGCGCGGTGGGCGCGATTGGCGCACTTCCTGCGGCTGACGAACTTCTACAACGTCGCGTGGGCTGCGTTCTTCACGTGGCGCACGTTCCTCGCGCGGTGCGCGTTCTTCACGGGCAACGCGTGGCTGACGTTCTTCGCGCGGTGCGCGCTCTTCACGAGGGCCGCGGTCTTCACGTGGTTTACGCTCTTCGCTGCTGCGACCACCGCGGTTGCGGTTCTGTTGGCGACCGTTACGACGCTCATCGCTGCGCTGAGGGCGTTCGCTGGTTTTCTTCTCGACGACGGCAGGCTTTTCCTCTTCCTTACCAGCGAACAGGCTGACCAGCGACTTGACCAGGCCTTTGAACAGGCTTGGCTCAGCGGCAGCAACAGGCTGTGCGGCTACTGCTTCAACCGGAGTTGGTGCAGTGCGCTGCGGCGCGGTTTTGATCGCTGCTTCCTGGCGAACCAGGGTGCGCGTTGCGGCGGCCTGCTTCTCTTCTTCCACTTCAATAGTCGCCATTTCATAGCTGGACTGAGTGGATTGCGCTTCAGGGCTGTCGTCACGGATGCGCGTAACTTCGAAGTGCGGTGTTTCCAAGTGATCATTCGGAATGATCACGATGCGTGCACGCGTGCGCAGCTCGGTCTTGGTGATCGAGTTGCGTTTTTCGTTGAGCAGGAAGGCTGCAACCGGAATTGGTACTTGCGCACGGACTTCAGCAGTGCGGTCTTTCAGGGCTTCTTCTTCGATCAGGCGCAGAATTGCCAGCGACAGCGATTCAACGTCGCGGATGATGCCTTGACCGTTGCAGCGTGGGCAGACGATACCGCTGCTTTCACCCAGGGATGGACGCAGGCGCTGGCGCGACATTTCCAGCAGGCCAAAACGCGAGATACGGCCCACTTGTACGCGGGCACGATCGGCTTCCAGGCTTTCACGGACTTTTTCTTCCACGGCGCGTTGGTTCTTCGCCGGGGTCATGTCGATAAAGTCGATGACGATCAGGCCGCCGATGTCACGCAGGCGCAGTTGGCGGGCGATTTCTTCAGCCGCTTCCAGGTTGGTCTGCAGGGCCGTTTCTTCGATGTCGCTGCCTTTGGTGGCGCGCGCCGAGTTGATGTCGATGGACACCAGGGCTTCGGTTGGGTCGATGACGATGGAGCCACCGGACGGCAGTTTCACTTCGCGCTGGAAGGCGGTTTCGATCTGGCTTTCGATCTGGAAGCGGTTGAACAGCGGCACGCTGTCTTCATACAGCTTGATCTTGCTGGCGTACTGCGGCATCACTTGGTTGATGAAACTCAGGGCTTCCTGCTGCGCTTCGATGCTGTCGACCAGTACTTCGCCGATGTCCTGGCGCAGGTAGTCGCGGATTGCGCGGATGATCACGTTGCTTTCCTGATAGATCAGGAAGGGGGCAGCGCGGTCCAGCGAGGCTTCTTTAATCGCGGTCCAGAGCTGCAGCAGATAGTCGAGGTCCCACTGCATTTCTTCGCTGGAGCGGCCGAGGCCTGCAGTGCGCACGATCAAGCCCATGTCGCTTGGCGCGACCAGGCCGTTCAGTGCTTCACGCAGCTCATTACGCTCTTCGCCTTCGATGCGGCGCGAGATACCACCAGCACGTGGGTTGTTCGGCATCAGCACCAGGTAACGACCGGCGAGGCTGATAAAGGTGGTTAGGGCTGCGCCCTTGTTGCCACGCTCTTCTTTCTCGACTTGAACAATGACTTCCTGGCCTTCCCGGAGCACGTCTTTAATGTTGACGCGACCTTCTGGGGCCTTGCTGAAATATTCGCGGGAGATTTCTTTGAGCGGAAGAAAACCGTGGCGTTCAGAGCCGAAGTCGACGAAAGCAGCTTCGAGGCTGGGCTCTACACGGGTAATTTTACCCTTATAAATGTTGGATTTTTTCTGCTCACGGGCGCCGGACTCGATGTCCAGGTCGTAGAGTTTCTGCCCATCTACCAGGGCAACACGCAACTCTTCGGGCTGAGTTGCGTTAATCAGCATTCTTTTCATGTAGTACCGTCGGTTTCCGGTGCTGGCGGAAGCGGCGTTCGGCACACACGACTTCAGGGGTCGGTGTCAGGTGCGTCAGGAACGGTCGTAAAGCGTTCCAGTGTCTAGCGGCGGTCAGCCAATTGTGCTGGGCCGCGACGGACGTCTCCTGCTCGCTGTGATAACAGAAAGCACTAAGTCAGGAGGAGGAATCAGCTGTTGGTAGCGGACGAGATGAAGCGTCTTGGTAAAGCGAGCTGCTACGCGGACCAACAGTTGTACATCTCCACCCTACACGTATCGCTGAAACTCGGGTGCCGCTCGCGAACATCCGCAGCGGGTTAACTATTACCGCAACCGTCCAAAGGGACTGGCTGCGCATCATGGCTTATAGGCTTTATTTCCGAGTTATTCACAGCCTTGGAGGCTTTTCTTTCGTTGAATAACCCGTCGGACGGCCTCACGTCCCAAATGGGTTGCGTTGGTTGGGGGATGGCAGTTTTGGCGATCATCCGCAAACCAAGCCGCTTTTGGCGGCGTTCCCGACTATAGCAGCAATGATTAAGTGCTTCAATTCCATAAAAAATTGTTATGATTGCGCGATGACAAATCCTTCCCCTCCAACCTCCGGCGTCCAGCTGCTCGAGGTTGCGCCGGAACTTGCCGGCCAACGCATTGATAACTTTCTTCGCACCCAGCTTAAGGGCGTGCCCAAGACTTTGATTTACCGGATTTTGCGTAAAGGCGAAGTGCGTGTGAACAAGGGGCGGATCAAGCCTGAATACAAGCTGCAGGCTGGTGACATTATTCGTGTACCGCCGCTGCGCTTGGCTGAACGCGATGAGCCCGAGCCGTTGGCGCAGGGGCTTTTGCAGCGCCTCGAGGCGGCGATTGTCTATGAAGACAAGGCGCTTATCGTGCTGAATAAGCCGGCGGGTATCGCTGTGCATGGCGGCAGTGGACTGAATTACGGAGTTATCGAAGCCTTTCGTCAGTTACGTCCGGATGCCAAGGATCTGGAACTGGTGCATCGTCTGGATCGTGATACGTCCGGTCTGTTGATGATTGCCAAGAAGCGCAGCATGTTGCGTCACCTGCACGAAGCCCTGCGGGGCGATGGTGTGGACAAACGCTATATGGCGCTGGTGCGCGGCCACTGGGCAACGGCCAAGAAACAGGTTAATGCGCCGCTGCTGAAGAGTAATTTGCGTTCCGGCGAGCGCATGGTCGAGGTCAATCCTGAGGGTAAGGAAGCGTTGACCGTTTTTCGTGTGCTGCGCCGCTTCGGCGAGTTTGCCACCTTGGTTGAGGCCAAGCCGGTCACTGGGCGTACCCATCAGATTCGTGTGCATACACAGTATGCCGGGCACTGCATTGCCGGTGACAGCAAGTACGGCGATGACGATTTCACCAAGGAAATTCGCGATCTAGGCGGTAAACGCCTGTTTCTGCATGCCTATGAGTTGGTTGTGCCGCTGCCTGAGGGTGGTCAACTCAAGCTTGAAGCTCCAGTCGATGAAGTGTGGGCGCGGACTATGGTGCGTCTCAGTGAGTGATTGTCAGGAGCGTGGTTACCAGCTGCTGATTTTCGATTGGGATGGCACGTTGGTTGATTCCATTGGTCGGATTGTCACTGCGATGCATATGGCTGCCGATGCCTGTGAGTTGCCGCGTTGCACGGATGAGCAGGTGCGCGGCATTATCGGCTTGGGTTTGCCTGAGGCGATTCGTTGTCTTTATCCGGATATGCATGATGCGCTTCTTGCGCAGCGCTTGCGGCAAAGCTACAGCGAAAACTACCTGGCTCTTGAGTCCGAGCCTTCGCCGCTGTTCCATGGCGTGGCTGAGGGTTTAGAGGCGTTTCGTGCCGACGGTTATCGCCTGGCGGTAGCGACTGGCAAAGGGCGGCATGGCTTGCAGCGCGTGCTGGCTGATCGTGGCTGGCTGGATTATTTCGACTACAGCCGATGCGCCGACGAAACGGCGAGCAAGCCGGACCCTCTGATGTTGCACGAGATTCTTGCGCAAAGCGGTGTTGCTGCTAGTCAGGCGCTGATGGTGGGTGACTCATCCTTTGATCTGTTGATGGCGCAGCGCGCTGGTATGGATTGTGTAGCGGTGGGTTATGGCGCACAGCCGTTGCAGGCGTTGCGTGAGTGTCAGCCAACGCTGGCAATAGAATGTTTCACCGAGTTGCGCGTCTGGCTAGGTCAGCGTGCGTCTAATCAGTCAGTTGAGGTGGTTTTGCATGGCAGATGAATGGAAGGCGTCGGCTGCTGCTGATGGCGACGGTAAAAGCTGGCAGCTGCTGGAGAAGACCCTGCTGGCCGGTGTGCAGGAGCAGCGTCGGGCGCGGCGCTGGGGGATTTTCTTCAAGCTGCTGACCTTCATTTATATCTTCGGCGCGCTGGCGTTGTTCTCGCCCATGCTTGCGATGAAAAAAGGCGCAACCACTGGCAGTCATACTGCGGTGATCGAAGTGCGCGGGATGATTGCCGATCAGGAATCGGCCAGTGCTGACAATATTGTCAGCAGCCTGCGTGCGGCGTTTGAGGATACCAACACCAAGGGCGTGATCCTGCGCATCAATAGCCCGGGTGGCAGTCCGGTGCAGTCGGGCTACATCTATGACGAGATTCGCCGCCTGCGCGCCGAATACCCGGCGATCAAGCTGTATGCAGTGATCACCGATTTGGGTGCGTCGGGTGCCTATTACATCGCTAGTGCCGCTGACGAAATCTATGCCGATAAAGCCAGTTTGGTCGGCTCCATTGGTGTCACAGCTGCCACCTTTGGTTTTGTGGGGGTAATGGAGAAGCTGGGTGTTGATCGCCGCGTGTATACCTCCGGCGAGCACAAGGCGTTTCTCGATCCGTTCCAGCCGCAAAAGGCCGAAGAGACCAAGTTCTGGCAGGGCGTTCTGGAAACCACCCATCGTCAGTTTATTGCCAGCGTTAAGCAGGGGCGTGGCGAGCGCTTGAAAGATGCCGAGCACCCTGAGCTGTTCTCGGGCTTGGTCTGGTCTGGCGAGCAGGCTTTAAAGCTTGGGTTGGTCGATGCCTTGGGCAATACCAGCTACGTGGCGCGGGAGGTGATTGGCGAGAAGGAAATCGTCGACTTCACGGTGCAAGAATCACCTTTCGATAAGTTTGCCAAAACTTTAGGTGCCAGCATGGCTGAGCGCATTGCCCTGTGGATGGGGTTCCAGGGGCCGGCGTTGCGCTAAGGTCTGTAGCTGTTGCAAGCAAGCCCGGTCATTGATCGGGCTTGTTGTTTTTAGGGGATATCGATGCCGCTGGCTTGCAGCATGTCCACCAGCCGGATCAGGGGGAGGCCGATCAGGCTGTTGCTGTCGCTGCCCTCGGTGCTGCGAAACAGGCTGATGCCCAGGCCTTCGGCCTTGAAGCTGCCCGCGCAGTCGAAGGGTTGTTCGGCGGTCAGGTAGCGCATGATTTGCGCTTCGCTGAGTCGGCGGAAATGCACCGTGAAGGGTACGCAGTCGGTTTGCTGCTGGCCGGTGGCGCTGTTAAGTAGGGTGAGGCCAGTCAGAAAGGTCACGCTATTGCCGCTGGCGGCCATTAGCTGTTCGCGAGCACGCTCCAGGGTGTGCGGTTTGCCGATGATTTGTGAGTCGAGTACCGCGACTTGATCTGAGCCGATGATCAGGTGCTGCGGGTGGCTAGCGCTCAGTGCTTGGGCCTTTTCCAGCGATAATCGGCGTACCAGGGCTTCAGCGCCTTCATTAGGTCGTCGTGATTCGTCGATTTGCGGAGCGCTCCAGGTGAAGGGTAAGCGCAGGCGGGTGAGCAGTTCACGTCGGTAGGGTGAGCTGGAGGCGAGCACCAGAGGCAGCACGGCTATTTCCTTCTATATATAGTTGTTTGCAGAGGGTGGGCGATTCTAGCTGTCGGCCCATATGCTGGACAGGCCGAATTTCCTTTGACAGCGGCGGGTTGCATCCCTAAAATGCGCCGCCTATGTCAAATGGCCCGATTCCACCTCACGTTGATCCGCGCAAATTAGCCGATCGCAGCGCCACCCTTGAAGGTGAGCTGCAACTGTCAGATTTGCAGCGACTCTGCGGCCCGCTTGCCGATAACCAAGGCATGGTGCGTGCGAAGTTCTTCTTCGAGCGCGACGAGCGCAATGCTGTAGTTTTTCACAGCGAGCTTGAGGTTGAAGTCAAGATGGTTTGCCAGCGTTGCCTGGAGCTGGTCACTTTGCCGATCCATAGCGCGTGTGATTACGCTGTGGTGAAAGAGGGTGCGAATACCCAGTCAGTGCCGCAAGGCTATGACGTGATTGAGTTGGGTGAAGACCCATTGGATCTGCTGGCGCTGGTTGAGGAGGAGCTTCTGCTTGCCTTGCCCATTGTCCCGGCTCATGACCCTAAAGATTGCCAGCAGCCGACCGGCCTCGAAGAGCCCGAGTCGAGCGAGGACGAGGTAACGCGGTCCAACCCGTTCAGTGTATTGGCGCAGTTAAAGCGTGACCCAAACGTTTAGGAGTTAATTAGTTATGGCTGTTCAGCAGAACAAAAAATCCCGTTCCGCCCGTGATATGCGTCGTTCGCACGATGCCCTCGAGGCCAGCACTCTGTCGGTCGAGAAAAGCACCGGTGAAATCCACCTGCGTCACCACGTATCGCCAGAAGGCGTTTACCGTGGTCGTAAAGTGATCGACAAGGGCGCTGACGAGTAAATCTTGTCCGCTCCGATCATCGCGATTGATGCAATGGGTGGGGACTTCGGTCCCCACTGCATTGTTCCAGCCTGCATCTCTTGCCTGGCTGAATACCCTTCGTTGCACCTGGTCCTCGTCGGCCAATCCTCGCTTCTTGAATCTCTGATTGCCCGCTATCCCAGCGTCGACCGTACACGCCTGTGCGTTGAGCATGCTGCTGAGATTATCGCCATGGACGAACGTCCGGCCCAGGCGCTGCGTGGCAAGCCGGATTCGTCGATGCGTATCAGCCTTGAGTTACTGCGCAGTGGTGCGGCGCAGGCCTGCGTCAGTGCTGGTAATACCGGGGCGCTGATGGCGTTGTCGCGCTATGTGCTGAAAACCCTGCCCGGCATTGATCGCCCGGCCATGGTTACCGCCATTCCGACTCAGGCGGGCTTTTGTCATCTGCTCGATCTGGGCGCCAATGTCGATTGCAGCGCCGAGCACCTCTATCAGTTTGCCGTGATGGGCTCCGTTACCGCCGAGGCGCTGGGTACGGTGCGTCCGCGCGTGGCGCTGCTGAACGTCGGCACTGAAGACATCAAGGGTAACCAGCAGGTTAAGCTGGCAGCCAGTCTGCTGCAGCAAGCGGAAGGTCTGAACTATATCGGTTTTGTCGAGGGCGATGGGTTGTATCGCGGTGAGGCCGATGTCGTGGTGTGCGACGGTTTTGTCGGCAATATCCTGCTCAAGTCCAGCGAAGGCCTGGCGGCAATGATTGCCGGGCGGATTGAGGTACTGTTCAAATCCAGCCTGGCGGCGCGAATGGTGGGGGTTTTGGCGCTACCGTTTTTGCGGCGCTTGCAGGGTGAGTTGGCCCCAGCGCAGCACAATGGTGCAAGTTTTGTCGGGCTGCAGGGTATTGTGGTGAAAAGCCATGGTGCGGCCGGGCCTGACGACTTTAAAAGCGCTATTCGCCGAGCTTTGCGGGAGATTGAAGAGGATTTACCGCAGCGTTTGCACGGTCGCCTGGGCGAGCACCTGCTTTAGAATGTGACCGCAGCGGGCAGCCTGTCATCCAACTGTCAGTTTCTTGCGCTTGGCTAGGCTGGGCGCGTATTACCGACGATCACGATCATTAGGAACAGGTTTCCATGTCTGCATCTCTCGCATTCGTCTTTCCAGGTCAGGGTTCCCAGTCGCTGAGCATGCTCGCCGAGCATGGTGCGCAGCGACCGCTGATCCTCGAGACCTTCGCCGAGGCTTCCGAAGCCCTTGGTTATGACCTCTGGGCGCTGACCCAGCAAGGTCCCGAAGAACAACTCAATCAAACCGACAAGACTCAGCCGGCGATTCTCACCGCCTCTGTTGCGCTGTGGCGGGTCTGGCTTGCTGAGAGCGCCGCGCGTCCGGCGTTTGTCGCCGGGCACAGCTTGGGTGAGTACTCGGCGCTGGTTGCTGCCGGTAGTTTGTCCTTGGCCGAGGCGGTCAAGTTGGTTGAACATCGGGGTCAGCTGATGCAGCAGGCTGTTCCAGCCGGGAAGGGCGGCATGGCGGCGATTCTCGGTCTGGAAGATGCTGATGTATTGGCTGCCTGCGCTGAGGCTGCGCAGGGTGAAGTGGTCAGCGCAGTGAATTTCAATGCTCCGGGCCAGGTGGTGATCGCCGGCGGCGCTGCTGCCGTTGAGCGCGCCATTGAGGCGTGCAAGGCGCGTGGCGCCAAGCGTGCGATGCCATTGCCGGTTAGCGTGCCGTCGCATTGCGCGCTGATGCGTCCTGCGGCTGAGCGCTTTGCCGAAGCAGTAGCGGCAATTGACTGGCAGGCTCCGCAAATCGCTTTGGTACAGAACGTCAGCGCTGCGGCAGTGACTGATCTGGAAGGGCTCAAGCGCGACCTGCTGGCTCAGCTTTACAGTCCAGTGCGTTGGGTCGAGTCGATTGTCTGCCTGTCTACGCAAGGTGTGACGGATCTGGTTGAGTGCGGTCCGGGCAAGGTGTTGTCTGGTTTGAACAAACGCTGCGTCAAAGGCATCAATACCCATAACCTGGACACCCCGGACGCCTTCGCTGCTGCGAACGCGGCCCTGGTCTGATTAAGGAGAAACGTTATGAGCCTGCAAGGTAAGGTTGCATTGGTCACTGGCGCAAGCCGCGGTATTGGCCAGGCGATTGCCCTGGAATTGGGGCGTCAGGGTGCCGTGGTTGTTGGTACCGCTACCACCGCTTCGGGTGCTGAGCGTATTGCTGAAACCCTGAAAGCCAATGGCATTGAAGGGGCCGGTCTGGTGCTCGATGTGAGCGACAGTGAATCGGTCGCCAGCACCCTCGAACATATCCAGCAACATCTTGGTCAGCCGTTGATTCTGGTCAATAACGCCGGTATCACCCGCGATAACCTGATGCTGCGCATGAAAGATGATGAGTGGTTTGATGTCATCAACACCAACCTGAGCAGCCTGTACCGGCTGACCAAGGCTGTGCTGCGCGGTATGACCAAGGCACGCTACGGGCGCATCATCAATATCGGTTCGGTGGTGGGCGCCATGGGCAACGGTGGGCAGGTCAACTATGCAGCTGCCAAGGCCGGTCTTGAAGGTTTTGGCCGTGCGCTGGCGCGTGAAGTGGGTTCGCGGGCTATTACCGTGAACGCCGTGGCACCGGGTTTTATCGACACTGATATGACCCGTGAATTGCCAGAAGCGCAGCGCGATGCGCTGCTGACACAAATTCCGTTGGGCCGTTTAGGGCAGGCCGAAGAGATCGCAAAAGTGGTCGCTTTCCTCGCTTCTGATGGCGCGGCTTACGTCACAGGCGCTACTATCCCTGTGAACGGCGGGATGTACATGAGCTGAATGTGACGGATGGCTTCAGAAAACTGTCATAGATGCTGTCTAAAATCCGTTATAAAGCTGCAACAGGTTTGTAGGCAGGTCGTTGAAGTGTTTGTGGGGCACCCCGGCATTCAGCTTGAAATGCTAAAAACCCTTTCTATACACTTGGTCGCAGAATAGCGGCCAAGATTTGTCCCATTAGGAGTGAGAACAACGTATGAGCACCATCGAAGAACGCGTCAAGAAAATCGTTGCCGAGCAACTGGGCGTCAAAGAAGAGGAAGTAACCAACAGCGCTTCCTTCGTTGAAGACCTGGGTGCCGACTCGCTTGACACCGTTGAGCTGGTGATGGCTCTCGAAGAAGAGTTCGAGACCGAGATCCCGGACGAACAAGCCGAGAAGATCACCACTGTTCAGGAAGCGATCGACTACGTTACCGCTCACGCGTAAAACGTAATCGTCGGATCCCGACTCGGAAAAGCCGCACTCCCTTCATCAGGCGTGCGGCTTTTCTTTAAGCGCTTTCCAGGCGTTGATAACTAGAAAAGGAGATTGCTGTGTCGCGTAGACGCGTCGTGGTTACCGGTATGGGCATGCTGTCGCCATTGGGTAACGATGTGCCGAGTAGCTGGCAGGGCATTTTGGCTGGCCGCAGTGGCATTGGCCTGCTTGAGCATATGGATCTTTCCGCTTTTTCCACGCGTTTTGGTGGTGCGGTAAAGGGGTTTAACGTCGAGGAATACTTGTCCGCCAAAGAGGCGCGCAAGCTCGATTTGTTTATCCAGTACGGTCTAGCTGCCAGTTTTCAGGCAGTGCGCAACTCCGGCCTGGAAGTCACCGATGCCAACCGTGAGCGCATCGGCGTGGCCATGGGCTCCGGTATTGGTGGCCTGACCAATATCGAGAACAACTGCAGATCGTTACACGAGCAAGGGCCGCGGCGCATTTCGCCGTTCTTCGTGCCTGGCTCGATCATCAATATGATTTCCGGCTTCCTGTCGATCCATCTGGGGCTGCAGGGGCCTAACTACGCCATCGCCACGGCCTGTACTACCGGCACGCACTGCATCGGCATGGCTGCGCGCAACATCATGTACGGCGAGGCCGATGTAATGGTTGCAGGCGGCGCCGAAATGGCCGCCTGCGGTCTGGGTATGGGCGGCTTCGGTGCTGCCCGTGCGCTGTCGACCCGCAATGACGAGCCGGCCAGGGCCAGCCGCCCATGGGACAAAGAGCGTGATGGCTTTGTGCTCTCCGATGGCGCTGGCGCGCTGGTGCTGGAAGAGTTGGAGCACGCCAAGGTGCGTGGTGCGACCATCCATGCCGAGCTGATCGGCTTTGGCATGAGCGGCGACGCTTACCACATGACCTCGCCACCGGAAGATGGCGCAGGCGCAGCGCGCTGCATGACCAACGCCTTGCGCGATGCCGGGCTGAATCCTGAGCAGGTGCAGTACATCAATGCTCATGGCACCTCGACCTCGGCCGGTGACAAGGCTGAAGTAGCGGCGGTGAAGTCGGTGTTCGGCGAGCACGCTTACAAGCTGGCCGTTAGCTCGACCAAATCCATGACCGGCCACCTGCTCGGTGCTGCCGGTGCGGTGGAGGCGATCTTCAGCATCCTTGCACTGCGTGATCAGGTGGCGCCGCCCACCATCAACCTGGATAACCCGGACGAAGGCTGTGATCTGGACTTCGTTGCGCACCAGGCCAAGGCCATGGCGCTGGATGTCGTGCTGTCCAACTCCTTTGGCTTTGGCGGCACCAACGGCTCGCTGGTGTTCCGCCGGTTCGCCGGTTGATGCTGAGCTGGGTCGATGGCCAGCCGGCCGAGCTGCTGTCCGTCAAGGATCGCGGCTTGGCCTACGGCGATGGGCTGTTTGAGACCATTGCCGTAAATGCCGGGCAACCAGTTCTGTTGCAGCGTCATCTGGCGCGCTTGGCCGAAGGTTGTGTGCGGCTGAAAATTCCCCTCGACCTACCCGCTATACGTACCCAGCTACTGGCCTTCAGTCAGCATCTGGGTGACGGCGTGGCCAAGTTGATCCTGACTCGCGGTGATGGGCAGCGGGGCTATGCGCCGCCACAGCCCGCCCAGCCTCGCGTGCTGCTGCAGGCTGCCGCGAAGCCGGTTTATCCCGAAGCCTATGCCGAACAGGGCGTGCGTCTGTTTGCTTGCACTACGCGTTTGGCCGATCAGCCGCTGCTGGCGGGCCTGAAGCATCTCAACCGACTGGAACAGGTACTGGCGCGCAGCGAGTGGCAGGACGCCGAGCATGCCGAGGGCCTGATGCTGGATAGCAGCGGCCGGGTGATCGAGGGCGTTTACAGCAACCTATTACTGGTCAGCGCTGGTGTGCTGATTACTGCTGACCTGTCGCGTTGTGGGGTTGCGGGTGTGATGCGCGCCGAGTTGTTGGAGCAGGCGGCTGCGCTGGGCATCGAGTGTCAGGTGCGTGATATCAGCTACGCCGAATTACTGGCGGCGGATGAAGTCATGCTGTGCAACAGCGTCTATGGCGTGTGGCCAGTTCGCGCTTTACTCGCACACGACTGGCCGGTCGGCCCGCTCACCCGTAAACTGCAGGCCATTGCCCGCGATCTACTGGACTGCTGATTCGTGATACGCAAATTTTTGCTGCTGCTGGAAGGCGTCGTGCTGCTGGCTGGCTTATTGGTTGCGTTTGCCGCTTGGCAACAGCATGTGGCACTGCAGCAACCGTTAAATCTCACTGATGAGCTTGTGGTGGAAGTGCCGGCTGGAGCGACGCCTGGTGGCGTGCTCAATCGTCTTGAGGCTGACGGCATCCTGGATCAGGCCTTCTGGCTGCGTCTTTACTGGCGTTTCAATCTGCGTAATGAAGCGCTGCACAGTGGCGAATACCGCCTGGTTCCCGGCACTACGGCACTGGATATGCTCGGCCAGTGGCGGCGCGGTGAAGTGCTGCAATACAGCCTGACGCTGGTAGAGGGCTGGAATTTCCGCCAGGTGCGCGCGGCACTGGCGCGTGAAACCCGGCTCGAACTCACCCTGAGTGAGCTGAGCGATGCTGAGCTGATGAAGAAGCTCGGCCTGCCCGGTTTGAATCCGGAAGGGCGTTTCTTCCCCGACACCTACAGTTTTGTTCGTGGCATGAGCGATCTTGAGCTGCTTAAGCAGGCGCATGCGCGGCTGGAGCAGGTGTTGGCTGAGGAATGGGCGCAGCGGGCCAAGGATCTGCCGTACAAAGAACCTTATGACGCGTTGATCATGGCCTCGATGATCGAGAAGGAAACCGGCGTGCCGCAAGAGCGCGGTGAAATTGCCGGGGTATTTGTACGGCGTCTGCGTATCGGCATGCGCCTGCAAACGGATCCAACCGTGATTTACGGCATGGGCGAACGCTACAACGGCCGCATCACCCGTGATGACCTGCGTCAGCCGACGGCTTACAACACCTACACCATCGACGGCATGCCGCCGACGCCAATCGCCCTGGTCGGCCGTGAAGCCATCCATGCCGCACTGAATCCGGTGGCCGGCAGCAGTCTGTATTTCGTTGCCCGTGGTGATGGCAGCCATGTGTTTTCTGACACCCTGGAACAGCACAACCGGGCTGTGCGTGAGTATCAGCTCAAGCGCCGCGCGGATTACCGTTCCAGTCCGGCCCCGGCCGTGCCCAATAATCAGTAAGGACAGCCTGTGAGCGGTTTGTTTATCACCTTGGAAGGCCCAGAAGGCGCCGGCAAAAGCACCAACCGTGACTACCTGGCCGAGCGCTTGCGTGAGCACGGTATTGATGTGCTGTTGACCCGCGAGCCGGGCGGTACGCCGTTGGCTGAACGGGTGCGCGAGCTGCTACTGGCACCCAGTGATGAACCAATGGCGGCCGACACCGAGCTACTGCTGGTGTTTGCTGCGCGTGCGCAGCACCTGGCGCAGGTGATTCGTCCGGCCTTGGCGCGTGGCGCTGTGGTGCTCTGTGACCGGTTTACCGATGCAACCTACGCCTATCAGGGTGGTGGCCGTGGTCTTTCCGAGGTGCGTATTGCCTTGCTGGAAGAGTTCGTGCAGGGCGCGTTACGCCCGGACCTGACCCTGGTATTCGATCTGCCGATTGAGGTGGGCCTGGCTCGTGCTGCGGCGCGCGGTCGACTGGATCGCTTCGAGCAGGAAGGCCGGCAGTTCTTCGATGCAGTGCGCCAGACCTACCTGCGCCGCGCCGCCGAGCAGCCGCAGCGCTACCGCATCCTTGATGCCTCGCAATCTCTGAGTCAGGTTCAGCGCGCGCTGGACGAGTTGCTGCCGCAACTGCTGGAGCTGCAGCGTGGCTGACGCTTACCCCTGGCAGGATTCTCTGTGGCAGCAACTAGCTGGGCGCGCGCAACATGCTCATGCCTATCTGCTGCACGGGCCGGCAGGCATCGGTAAACGCGTCCTGGCCGAACGCCTGATGGCGCGGCTGTTGTGTCAGCAGCCCGCTGGCCTGGATGCCTGCGGTCAGTGTAAGTCCTGCCATTTGCTGGCGGCTGGCACCCACCCGGATAACTACATTCTGGAACCGGAAGAGGCCGACAAGGCGATCAAAGTTGATCAGGTGCGTGATCTGGTCAGTTTTGTGGTGCAGACCGCGCAGCTGGCCGGGCGCAAAGTGGTGCTGGTCGAGCCGACTGAGTCGATGAACGTCAACGCCGCCAACGCCTTGCTGAAAAGCTTGGAAGAGCCATCCGGCAATACCGTATTGCTGTTGATCAGCCATCAACCCAGCCGCCTGTTGCCGACGGTGAAAAGCCGCTGCGTGCAACAGGCCTGTCCGTTGCCAAGCGAGGCGATGAGCCTGGCGTGGCTGCAGCAGGCGTTGCCCGGTTGTAGCGCTGAAGAGCATCGCGAGTTGCTCTTCCTTGCCGCCGGCTCGCCGTTAGCCGCGGTGAAGATGCATGAGCAGGGCGTTATCGCGCAGCGTGCGCAGGTGGTTGAGGGGGTGAAGAAGCTGCTCAAACATCAGATTGCCCCCAGCCAGTTGGCCGAAAGCTGGAATGCGGTATCTCTGCAGTTGCTGTTCGACTGGTTCTGCCAGTGGTCGCAGCTGATGCTGCGCTACCAACTGACCCGTGATGAAGACGGCCTCGGGCAAACCGATATGCGCAAGGTGGTGCAGTACTTGGCGGAGAAAACGCCGCAAGCGAAAGTGCTGAACATTCAGGATTGGTTATTGGCGCAGCGTCAGAAAGTCCTCGGCAAGGCTAACCTTAACCGTGTCTTGCTTCTCGAAGCCTTGCTGGTGCAGTGGGCAAGCCTGCCCGGACCGGGCTAGAATCGGCCATTAAGTGAATAAAATCAGGAATGCCGCATGAGTCTGCCTCCTAACTTGGGCCCGCGTAACGGAATTTTGTCGCTGACAATCAAGGACAAATCCGTGCTCTATGCCGCTTACATGCCCTTTATCAAGAACGGCGGCCTGTTTATTCCAACCAACAAGAGCTACAAGCTCGGTGATGAAGTGTTCATGCTGCTCAACCTGATGGATGAGCCGGAAAAGATTCCGGTCGCCGGCAAGGTGGTGTGGATTACGCCAAAAGGTGCGCAAGGTAACCGCGCTGCCGGTGTGGGTGTGCAGTTCAATGATGGCGACAACACCGCGCGCAACAAGATCGAAACCTACCTGGCCGGTGCGCTGACGTCGGATCGTCCGACTCACACCATGTAACTGGTTTTTCCTGCGTATCACGGTGCCCGCTTTGCGGCACCGATTATCAAGTGATTGTTCCCCATGCTGGTTGATTCCCACTGTCACCTTGACCGCCTTGATCTGGCCGCCCATGGCGGTTCACTCGATGCGGCGCTGGATGCTGCGCGGGCGCGCGGCGTTGGTCATTTCCTGTGCATCGGCGTCAGCGCTGACAATGCCGCTGCCGTCAAAGGCTTGGCTGAGCGCTATGCCGATGTCGATTGCTCGGTCGGTGTTCACCCGCTGGACCTTGAACCCGGTGCGGCGCCTGCGTTGGATTGGCTGCTCGGCGAATTGAACCACCCGCAGGTGGTGGCCATCGGCGAAACCGGCCTGGACTATCACTACGAGCCTGAGTCTGCGGCGCTGCAACAAACGTCATTTCGTTTGCACCTGGATGCGGCGCGGATCACCGGTAAACCGGTGATCGTGCATACCCGCGAAGCGCGCGCCGACACCCTGGCGCTGCTGCGCGAAGCGGCGTTGCCGCAAGCCGGCGTGCTGCACTGCTTTACCGAAGACTGGGAAATGGCCAAGGCCGCGCTGGATATCGGCTTTTATATTTCGCTGTCCGGAATTGTCACTTTCCGCAATGCCGAGGCGCTGCGTGAAGTGGCGCGCCAGGTGCCGGTCGATCGCTTGCTGGTGGAAACCGATTCGCCCTATCTGGCGCCGATCCCGCATCGCGGTAAGCCGAACCTGCCTGAGTACGTGCGCGATGTAGCCGAGTACCTGGCGGTGCTGCGTGGCGTGAGCTTCGAGCAATTGGCGGAACAGACCACGGCCAATTTCAAGCGCCTATTTCCGCTGGCCCGTGTGGTTTGATAGCAGTTGCCATATAAAACTGCGGGCAAAAAAAACCCGGCCTCTGGGGGATGAGACCGGGTTAAGACCATTAGGAGTAAATCAAGGTACGCGGTCCACGGTACCTTGCCTGGCGGGGCGCTTGGGGGATACGCCGCACACCAGTACTCCTTAGTATTGGTGAAGATTGCCGATCGTCCAGGCCGTTTGCCGTGATTCTTAAACGGATTTGGAATACAGAGTGCGCTGCTGAGTCCTCAAGCAGTCGCCAACTGCTGCAGCAGCGCCAATGCCTCTTCAATAACCCGAGGTTCTGTGTAGAAATGAGGCGACAGGCGGATACCCGCGCCGCGTTGCGCACAGATCACCTGCTGCTGTTTCAGTTGACTGAACAACGCCGAATTGTCCCAGCCATCCAGGCTGAAGGTCAGAATTCCGGCGCGCTGCTGGCGTTCCACGGCGCTGTGCAGGTGCGCACCAGGGATTTTGCTCAGCCCATCCAGTAGCCATTGCATGCGCTCCTGCAGGGCGTTTTCGACCGCCGTCATGCCCACTTCTTCCAGCAGCGAAAGGCTGGCTTCCAGCGCCATAGCACCAAGCATGTTCGGGCTGCCGCATTCAAAACGCCGAGCGCTCTGGGCGGGTTCCCAGCTGGTGCGCTGGTAGTCGCCGGCATGTTCGAGCATATGCCAGCCGTATTCATGCAGCTTGAGCTGCGCACGCAGGTCGCTGCGGCAATAGAACACCCCAAGGCCTTCCGGGCCGAGCAACCATTTATGGCCGTCGGCCATGGCAAAGGCGCATTGGCTGGCCTGCACATCGAAGGGCAGGGCGCCGAGCTGCTGGATCGCATCGATGCACAGCAGCACGCTGCGCGCCGCGCAGCCCTGGCCTAGGCGCGGCAGATCCAAACGCAGGCCGCTGGCGTACTGCACGGCGCTGATCGCCATCAGCCGGGTGCGCGGCCCACAGGCGGCGAGCAGGGCTGCTTCGGCATCACCCTGATGCAGATTGACCTGCACGACTTCGACGCCCTGAGGTGCGAGCGCTTCCCAGACAATCCGGTTGGAGGGGAATTCTTCGTCGCTGATCACCACCTGATCGCCAGGCCGCCAATCCAGGCCGAAGGCGACAAAAGACAAAGCTTCTGAGGTGTTTTTAACCAGTGCGATATCGCTATGCGAGGGCGCGTTGAGCAAACGCTGTAGACGTTCACGCAGGCGCCGCTCGACCTGTAGCCATGCCGGGTAGTCGCGGGCGCCGGTGCGGGCGTTCTCGCTGGCGAAGCGGCTAACCGCATCGACTGCCCGTTGTGGCCAAGGAGAAACGGCTGCGTGGTTCAGATAGCGCAGGCCGGGAAGTTGCGGAAACTCGTCATGAACTGCGTACATGGTCGGATGATCCGTGCAATTTGCCGTTAGTTAGGCATAATACGCGCCTTCGTTTTTTTGACCCCGTAGTCCTTTTATGCATAAAGAACCCCGCAAGGTCCGTGAGTTTCGCCGCCGCGAACAGGAAATTCTCGACACAGCACTGAAGCTCTTCCTCGATCAGGGTGAAGACAGCGTGACTGTGGAGATGATTGCCGACACGGTTGGTATTGGCAAAGGCACCATCTACAAACACTTCAAGTCCAAGGCGGAGATCTACCTGCGCCTGATGCTCGACTATGAGCGCGATCTCAACGAGCTGCTGCACTCGGCCGATGTCGACCGTGACAAGGAAGCCCTGTCACGCGCCTACTTCGAGTTCCGCATGCGCGATCCGCAGCGCTACCGCCTGTTTGACCGCCTGGAAGAGAAGGTGGTCAAGGGTAATCAAGTGCCGGAGATGGTCGAGCAGCTGCACAAGATTCGCGCCTCCAACTTCGAGCGCCTGACCCAGCTGATCAAGGGCCGCATTGCCGAAGGCAAGCTGGAAGACGTGCCGCCGTATTTCCATTACTGCGCCGCCTGGGCGTTGGTGCACGGCGCTGTGGCGCTGTATCACTCACCGTTCTGGAGCAACGTGCTGGAAGATCAGGAAGGTTTCTTCCAGTTCCTCATGGATATCGGCGTGCGCATGGGCAATAAGCGCAAGCGTGAGGGCGATACCCCGGCTAGCTGAGGTATTCAGCGGGTGGATAACGAATCTGCTGCGTTGGCGGCGCCCCTATAATCGGCGCCTACCTTTGCTGGAGTTATGCATGATCGTTGACCGCCAGGGCAGGCGCTTTCGCAATCTGCGGATCAGCCTGACCGCCGCCTGCAACTATGCCTGCACCTACTGCGTGCCCGACGGTAAGCGGCTGGTAGCCGCTCAGGACGAGCTCTCGGCCGAGGCCATGCTGCGTGGCGTGGCCTATCTGATTGAAGCCGCCGGTATTGAGCGCTTGCGCATCACCGGCGGTGAGCCGCTGGTCAGCCCCAAACTCGACGTTTTTTTGCGCGGCGTCAGTCAGCTCGGTTTGGCCGATATCAGCTTAACCAGCAATGGCCAGCTGCTGGCGCGCAAGCTGCCGCTGCTGCTGGAATGCGGCATCCGCCGCTTGAATATTTCTCTGGACACCCTCGACGCTGCGGCATTTCGCACCATTGCCCGTGGCGGCGATCTGGCGACAGTGCTCGATGGCCTGCAGCAAGCGCGCGCGGCAGGGATGCAGATCAAGGTCAATATGGTGCCGTTGCGTGGGCAGAACCTTGATCAGGTGCTGCCACTGCTCGACTACTGCCTGGCCAATGGCTTCGAGTTGCGCTTTATCGAGCTGATGCGCATGGGCCACCTGGCCCGCGACGGCAACAGCTTCCAGCGCCAGTTTGTCGGCATGCCGGAGCTGTTGGCGCTGATCGGCAGCCGCTACGACTATATTC
Source organism: Pseudomonas sp. 9AZ (assembly GCF_902506525.1). Lineage (NCBI taxonomy): Bacteria > Pseudomonadati > Pseudomonadota > Gammaproteobacteria > Pseudomonadales > Pseudomonadaceae > Pseudomonas > Pseudomonas sp. 9AZ. The sequence continues at coordinate 206,640 of NZ_LR733840.1, read as the reverse complement.
AGGCGCACGCGCCGCTGGATGCCACCGCGCTGCGTTTCGCCATTCCTGAAGTGGGCCACTTCGGTGTGATCGCCAATGAAAGTGTGCCGTTCTGCCGTACCTGCTCGCGGCTGCGCCTGTCCTCGACCGGCTGGCTGCATGGTTGCCTGTCATCGAGTAATCGCCACTATGTGGGCGATTTGCTCGAAAAACCGCGCCACCAGGCGTTGCCTGCGTTGCAAGGCCTGTTAGTCAAGGCGCTGGGCGACAAACAGGATCTGGCATTCTCTGGCGGCGCGACTGTGATGAAGATTATTGGCGGCTAAGATCGCCACCTGCCTTGAGTGAAGACCATGCAAGATTTCCCCATCAGCTATATCGAGCCGGTGTTCCGCCCGCCCAGCGAAGCCCATTCGCTGATCCTGCCTGTGACCAATGGTTGCTCTTGGAACAAGTGCACGTTCTGTGAAATGTACACTCAGGAACAGAAGAAATTCCGCGCCCGCGATGAGGCGCAGGTGCTCGACGAGATTCGCCTGACCGGCGAGAAGATGATCGTGCAGCGGGTTTTCCTGGCCGATGGTGACGCCTTGGTGCTGCCGACGCGGCGTTTGTTGACCATTCTGCAAGCGATTCGCGAGCACATGCCAGAAGTCGAGCGAGTGTCGAGTTACTGCCTGCCGCGCAACCTGCGCAAGAAGTCTGTGGATGAGCTCAAGGAACTGGCCGATGCCGGCCTGCGCATGGCCTATGTGGGCTGCGAGTCGGGTGATGACGAGGTGCTGGCACGGGTCAACAAAGGCGAAACCTACGAGTCGAGCCTCAGTGCGCTGGTCAAGCTTGGCCAGGCTGGCATCACCCGTTCGGTGATGATCCTCAATGGCCTCGGCGGCACAAGCTTGAGTGAGCAGCATGCGGATAATTCGGCGCGTTTGATGAATGAATCGCAGCCGGAATTTCTCTCGACCCTGGTGGTGAGTTTTCCGACTGGTGAGGCGCGGTTTCGCAAAGGGTTTGCCGACTTCCGGCCGCTCGGTCAGCAGCAGCTGTTTGTTGAAGTGGAGCGACTGCTACAGAGGTTGGAGCTGCGCGATACGGTATTCCGCAGTGACCATGCCTCCAACTATTTGGTGCTCAAGGGCACTCTTGGCGCTGACAAACAGCGTCTTCTGGCACAGGTACGGCAGGCCATCGAGCAGCCGCAACAGGCGCGGTTACGCCAGGAGTGGCAGCGCGGGCTTTGATGCGCAGCAGGTGGCGTGAAATCTGCATCTAGGCTCTATACGCCGGTTTTCTGTCACCGGCTGCGGGAGATGCGTGATGCGTAGTGTGTTGCTGATAGTCGGTGTGGTGCTGCTGAGTGGTTGCATGAAGGCCAGTGACCTGGCGGATGAGGCGATCTATCAGTTGCGTGATGTGGGCGTGCTGGATCACAGCCAGACGCGTCGGGCCAGTCCGTGGCGTCTGCAGGCTGATTCCGTCATCTACATCGCCCAAGGGCATTTTGTGCCGCCCGGTGGTGCCTATCCACGGCCTAATGTGGTGGCCGAGGAAGCCTACAAGGGCTTTGTCGAGTACTTCCCCATGGTGCGTCGCGCCAAGGCGCCATTAGGTCTGGACGAGTCCCTGGCCGAGGCGCGCGAGGCGGGTGCACATTACCTGCTGTACAGCCGTTTCGCCTATGCCGATGACCGTATCGGCACGGTGGAGGAGTGGGAGGATCAGGAGGCACTGGACCGCCTGGGCACCGATCGCGGGGTGATTCAGTTGATGCTGATCGAGACCAATACTCGCTATTTGGTCGATACCACGCGCATTCGTAGCCGCGGAGGCTTCCTCACGCTTTATGATGCCAAGCCTGAGGACTTGATTGGTCCGGCGTTGCAAGATTATGCGCGGCGTTTATTGGGTTTGGGGCGTTGAGTGATGACTGATACAGGCAAGGCCGGCGACCTGCTGGCGCAGATACCCAAAGGCGAGGGCAAGGGCTTGCCACCGGTGCACCTGTGGCACCCGGAGTTCTGTGGCGATATCGATATGCGCATTGCCCGCGATGGCACCTGGTATTACATGGGGACGCCGATTGGCCGCAAGCCAATGGTCAAGCTGTTCTCCACTATCATTCGGCGTGACGGCGACAAGTACGTGCTGGTGACGCCGTTAGAGATGGTCGGCATTCAGGTGGATGACGCGCCCTTTGTCGCGGTCAGTCTGCAGGTAGACGGTGAGGGCGAGGCGCAGGTGCTGCGCTTTGTCACCAATGTCGAGGATGAGGTGGTGGTAGGTGCCGAACACCCGCTGCGGGTCGATCTGGATGCTGTGACCGAAGAGCCGGCGCCCTATGTATTGGTACGCAGCAATCTTGAGGCGCTGATCCACCGTAATGTGTTTTATCAGCTGGTCGAGCTTGCAGTACCAGGCGAGATCAATGGCAAGACCTGGCTGGGTGTGTGGAGCCGTGGTGAGTTCTTCCCTATAGGCCCGCAGCCGGACTGATCGTCTCCTCCAGTCGTGGTTGAATTTAGCGCAATAAAAAAGGCTCCCGAGGGAGCCTTTTTTGCGTCTTACATGTTGGGGTAGTTAGGCCCGCCAGTGCCTTCAGGGGCCACCCAGTTGATGTTCTGGGCAGGGTCCTTGATGTCACAGGTTTTGCAGTGCACGCAGTTCTGCGCGTTGATCTGGAACTTCTGCTCGCCATCTTCCTTGGTGATGATTTCGTAAACGCCGGCCGGGCAGTAGCGCTGCGCCGGTTCGTCGTACATTGGCAGGTTCTTACTCAGCGGAATGCTCGGATCGGTGAGCTTCAGGTGGCAGGGTTGTTCCTCTTCATGGTTGGTGTTGGAGAGGAATACCGAGCTGAGCTTGTCGAAGCTGAGCTTGCCATCGGGTTTCGGGTAGCTGATCTTCTGCGTCTCTGCAGCCGGCTTCAAGCAGGCGTAATCCGGCTTGGTGTCGTGCAGAGTAAAGGGCAGTTTGCCGCCGAAGATGTTCTGATCCAGCCAGTTGAAGCCTGCACCCATCAATGGACCGAACTTGTGCATCGCTGGAGCGAAGTTACGGGTGCGGAACAGTTCGTCGTACAGCCAGCTGGCTTTGAATGCATCGACATAACCGGTCAGTTGATCGCCGCCTTCTTTGCCAGCAAACAGTGCATCAGCCACGGCTTCAGCAGCCAGCATGCCGGACTTCATGGCGGTGTGGCTGCCTTTGATCTTGGCCACGTTCATGGTGCCGAGGTCGCAGCCGATCAGTGCGCCGCCGTTGAAGACCATTTTAGGCAGCGAATTGATGCCGCCTTTAGCCAGGGCGCGAGCACCGTAAGCCACGCGCTTGCCGCCTTCCAGGTACTGGGCAATCACTGGGTGGTGCTTGTAGCGCTGGAACTCATCAAACGGCGACAGGTGCGGGTTGCTGTACGACAGGTCGACGATCAGACCGACTACTACCTGGTTGTTTTCCAGGTGATAGAGGAAGGAGCCGCCGGTGTTTTCTTTGGCGACAATATCCAGCGGCCAGCCAGCGGTGTGCACCACCAGGCCTTGTTCGTGCTTGGCTGGGTCGATGTCCCAGATTTCCTTGATGCCGATACCGTAATGCTGAGCGTCGGCTTCGGAATCGAGGTCGAATTTCTTGATCAGCTGCTTGCCGATATGGCCACGGCAGCCTTCGGCGAACAGGGTGTACTTGGCACGCAGTTCCATGCCTGGGGTGTAGTAACCCTCTTTCGGGTGACCTTCGCGGTCGACACCCAGATCGCCGGTGAGAATGCCGTAGACCGCGCCTTCTTCGTTGATCAGTGCTTCCTGAGCGGCGAAGCCCGGGTAGATTTCTACGCCGAGGTTTTCCGCCTGCTGCGCCAGCCAGCGGCACAGGTTGCCCAGGGAAATGATGTAGTTGCCATGGTTGTGCATGGTCTTGGGTACGAAGAAGTCCGGAACCTTGGAGGCTTTCTCGGCATTCTTGAGAACGTAAATGTCGTCACGCTTGACTGGAGTGTTCAGCGGTGCGCCGAGCTCTTTCCAATCTGGGAACAGTTCATTCAGTGCGCGCGGCTCGAACACCGCGCCTGAAAGAATGTGCGCGCCGACTTCGGAGCCTTTTTCGACCACGCAGACGCTGATTTCTTTGCCGGCCTCGGCGGCTTTCTGCTTCAGTCGGCAGGCGGCGGACAAACCAGCTGGGCCGGCGCCGACGATGACGACGTCGAATTCCATAAATTCGCGTTCCACAGGCTATCTCCTACTCAGGGCTCTCTAATTTTATTTGGCGATCGAGCTCGTTCCGTGAGCGATGCTGGCGCATTATATCCAGACCCTTCGAATGGGCCAATACAAACGTTTGTTTGAATTTTCTGTAGGGCTGTTAGAATCTTACTACATCGCTGACGATTGGCCGCTTCGTTGTATTGACCAGTCTAGGTCGTGCGGTCAAGATACGGGCGGTTTTGTGTCTGCCGTTATTGGTCGACTCCCGGTTCCGGCCGGTCTGCAGTTCCCGCCATGTTCGCTTCTGGCGACATTCTTATTCACCGGAGAGTAACGAGGAATCCATGAAGGTTCTTGTAGCTGTCAAACGAGTGGTCGACTACAACGTCAAAGTTCGCGTCAAAGCGGACAACAGCGGCGTTGATCTTGCCAACGTCAAGATGTCGATGAACCCTTTCTGCGAAATCGCCGTGGAAGAAGCTGTACGCCTGAAAGAAAAAGGCTTGGCGAGCGAGATCGTTGTCGTCACCATCGGCCCGGCCACTGCTCAAGAGCAGCTGCGTACCGCACTGGCGCTGGGTGCTGATCGTGCCATCCTGGTTGAGTCTGCCGACGAGCTGAACTCTTTGGCTGTGGCCAAACTGCTCAAAGCTGTTGTTGATAAAGAGCAGCCTCAGCTGGTCATCATGGGCAAGCAGGCCATCGACAGCGACAACAACCAGACTGGCCAGATGCTGGGCGCGCTGACTGGTTTCGGCCAGGGCACCTTCGCTTCCAAAGTGGAAGTTGCTGGTGACAAGGTCAACGTAACCCGCGAAATCGACGGTGGTCTGCAGACCGTTGCGTTGAGCCTGCCGGCCATCGTGACTACTGACCTGCGTCTGAACGAGCCGCGTTATGCGTCGCTGCCGAACATCATGAAAGCCAAGAAGAAGCCGCTGGAAACCGTTACCCCGGGCGACCTGGGTGTTTCCACCGCTTCCACCGTGAAAACCTTGAAAGTCGAAGCGCCTGCTACTCGTAGCGCCGGCATCAAGGTCAAGTCCGTGGCTGAACTGGTCGAGAAACTGAAGAACGAGGCGAAGGTAATCTAAATGACTATCCTGGTTATCGCTGAACACACCAATGCCGCCCTGGCTCCCGCCACGCTGAACACTGTTGCAGCTGCCGCGAAGATCGGTGGTGACATCCACGTTCTGGTAGCCGGCTCCGCGTGCGGCGCTGCTGCCGATGCTGCTGGCAAGATTGCTGGCGTGGCCAAAGTACTGGTTGCTGACAACGCTGCTTTCGCGCATCAGCTGCCGGAAAACGTTGCGCCGCTGGTTGCCGAACTGGGCAAGGGCTACAGCCACATCCTGGCTGCTGCTACCAGCAATGGTAAGAACATCCTGCCGCGCGTTGCCGCTGCGCTGGACGTTGATCAGATCTCGGAAATCATCGCTGTTGAAAGCGCTGACACTTTCAAGCGTCCGATCTATGCCGGTAACGCCATCGCTACTGTGCAGTCTTCCGCTGCCGTTAAAGTGATCACCGTGCGTGCCACTGGTTTCGACCCGGTTGCTGCTGAAGGCGGTTCTGCTGCCGTTGAAGCCGTTGGCGGCGCAGCTGACGCTGGCAAATCGGCTTTCGTCGGTGAAGAACTGGCTAAGTCTGATCGTCCTGAACTGACCGCTGCCAAGATCGTCGTTTCCGGCGGCCGCGGTATGCAGAACGGTGACAACTTCAAGCACCTCTACGCTCTGGCTGACAAGCTGGGCGCCGCTGTTGGTGCCTCGCGCGCAGCAGTTGACGCCGGTTTCGTGCCGAACGACATGCAGGTCGGTCAGACCGGTAAGATCGTTGCCCCGCAGCTGTACATCGCCGTCGGTATCTCCGGCGCGATCCAGCACCTGGCCGGTATGAAAGACTCCAAAGTGATCGTTGCGATCAACAAGGACGAAGAAGCGCCGATCTTCCAGGTGGCTGATTACGGCCTGGTCGCTGACCTGTTCGAAGCTGTGCCTGAGCTGGAGAAACTGGTTTAAGCCGGTTTCCCTAGTGCAGAAGAAACCCGCTCATCGAGCGGGTTTTTTTATGCCCGCTCTTTCGCGTTAGTTCTGCTGGGCCTGGAGAAAGGCTCGGTAGTGTTCGGCGGTTTCCTGGGGGCGTTCGATCATCGGCGCATGGCCCGTATCCGCCATGATGGTCACGCTGGGTTTGCGCAGCAGCGGTTGCATGACCTCGATGCTGGAGACGTGCAAGGCCCGATCTTCGGCGCCCCAGATGATCAGCGTCGGCGCTTGGATCTTCGGTAGTTCAGGCTCCAGCGGGATATAGCGCTCGATCAAATGGACAAATACCTGGTCGTAGTGGGCGCTGTTGGCGATGGCCTGCTCGGCGAAATAGCGCTTGAGCGATTCTGTCAGGTAGGGCGGCTGCACGAAGATGAAGTCCAATAGGCGCTGAAAGTCCTCAGGGCGTTTCACCACCAGAGGATTAGGCTCGCCGTGCTGTAACCGTTGCATCAGTTCGCTGGGGTGTGGCGATGTGATGCCGGCGTTGTCGAGTAACGCCAGAGATAAAGTTCTATGCGGGTAGCGTGCGGCATACAGAGCGCTGATATGCCCACCCATGGAGTTGCCGATCAGGTGCAGCTGCTCAATTCCCAGTGCATCAATCACGCTGGCCAGTCGCTCGGTCTGGGTGCCTACGTCGTAGCTGCCAGCAGGTTTATCGCTGGCGCCGAAACCTGGCAAGTCGAGGGCTATAACGCGGTAATCCTGGCTGAGGTAGCGGGCGAAGCGCAGCCAGTTGTCCTTGTTGGCAGCAAAGCCATGCACCATCAGGATGGTTTGTGCGCTGCTTGGGCCGCCCTCGTAGTAATGAATGTTAAGATCGCCCACGCTGATTTGTTTAAGGCTCAGCCCGGCACGCTGCCGTTCCACCAGTTGTAGGGTCGTTAACAAGGCGGCAGGCGACAGGTAGAGCTGGGCGGCACTGCCTGCGAACAGCAGCATCAATGCGGCGATCAGTTTTTTCATGGCTAGTCTTTATCGCGAATTTGTATGAATGCGTATTAAGCTAGCATGATTCAGAAATCCCCCCGATGTGTGGCCGCAGACGCCCATCCAAGGTTAAGTCGAGAAGTCGCCAATGCTTGAGCGTGGTTTTTATAGGTCGGTTCTTCAAGTGTTCGCTTTATTGCTGATGCCAGCGTTTGCCGTGGCCGCAGGCAAGTGCGAGCGCCTGGTGGCGACGGGTAATCCGGAGTACCCGCCATATCTGTGGCGTGATCCGCAGAACCCCCAGCAACTGATTGGCGCCAATGCCGATCTGTTGCAACACCTGGCCAAAGAGCTGGGCGTGGTCGTGGATATCATCTACACCGGGCCCTGGTCGCGGGCTCAGGATGAGGTGCGCACCGGGCGTGTTGACCTGATTGCCGGTGCATTTCTGACGCTGCCGCGCCTAGAAAGCATGGACTATGTGCACCCCGCGTTCTATTTCACCCCCAGCGTGGTGTGGGTACATCGCGGTGCTGAGTTCCCCTATGCCGGCTGGGATGACCTGCGCAATCGAACAGGCGATACCTTGGTCAATAACAGCTTTGGTCAGACCTTTGATGCCTACGCCAAGAGCAACTTGACGTTGGAAGGCGTTGCCAGCTTGACCCAGGCGTTCCAGAAGCTTTTGCTGGGGCGCACCGACTACGTGCTGTATGAGCGTTATCCGGGGCAGGCGCTGGCTGATAGTCTCGGCATGCAAGACGATTTGCTGGTGCTTGATCCGCCGATCTCCAGTGAAGGCTTATACCTGACGCTGTCGCATAACTCGGCCTGCAATGACGCGTGGCTGCGCGGCATGCTGGCGAAGAAAATGAACGAGGCAGTTGCCAGTGGTTTGCCGGACGATTTGCTGCAGCGCAATCTACAGCGCTGGAAAGATCAACAGCTCACACCCAGTGCTGACACTGAACAGTAGGGAATACCTGTGATTTATCGACGTATCTGCGCGGCCTTGCTGCCGCTCATGCTCAGCGCTTGTGCATCCGACCCTGCGCCTAACGAGCAGCTTCGCTTGACCGAGCAAGCCCTCAGCCAGGCCAAGGCATTGGGTATGGCCGCCGAACAATCGGCCTCATTACGCCTGGCCGAGGAAAAGCTTTTGTTGGCGCAAACCGCCATGGCCGACGAGGATTACAAGCAAGCGCGGGTGCATGCCGAGCAGGCTGAGTTGGACGCACGTCTGGCCGAAGCGGAACATCTGACCGGAAAAAGTCAGCAGCAATTAGCCGAATTGAGCAACGCCATCAATCGTTTGCGCAAGCAGCTGGGAGGCTTGCAATGAAGCCTATTCTGCTCAGCCTATTAGGACTTGCCGCGGCCGTGTTGTTGGCAGGCTGTGCGTCATCGCATAACTCCAGTGATCAGGCTCTGCAGGCCGCGCATACGGCCTTTCAGCAGGTCAAAGAAGATGCCGATGTGTTGCGCAGCGCACCCAAGGACCTGATTCGCGCGGGCGAGTCGTTGGCCAAAGCCGATCGCCTGTCGAGCTACTGGGGCAGTACCGATGATGTCAGCCATTATGCTTACCTCAGTCAGCAGTACAGTGCGATTGCCAAGCAGAAGAGCGCGCTTAATCTGAACCAGGAGCGTGCAGTCAAATTGGAGCTGGAACGCCAGCGCCTACAGTTGGCCTTGCGTGAAGCCAAGCTGCTCAGCGTGCAGGATCAGAGCAACTGGCTTGAGGAACAGATGGTGAGCCTGGCGACGATTCAGAGCGAACGTGGCCTGGTGATGACCCTGGGCGATGTGCTGTTCGATGCTGGCCACAGTGACCTCAAGGCGTCGGCCAATCGCACCGTGTTGAAGCTGGTGCAGTTCCTTCAGCTTAACCCTCGACGCGTCGTGCGCATCGAGGGCTATACCGACAGCCGCGGCGATGCTCAGGAAAATCTTGAACTGTCTCGCGCACGCGCTCAGGTCGTGGCCGATGTGTTGGTCGATCTGGGCATTGATGCCAAGCGTATCGAAGTACAGGGCCATGGCGAGAGCTTCCCGGTCACCGAAAACGCCTCGGCAAAAGGTCGGGTGCAGAACCGCCGGGTGGAGATCGTGTTCTCTGATGAGCAAGGTAACTTAGGCTCGTCACGCTAAGCTTTCTGCCGTTAAAAGCCTCGGTTAGCCGGGGCTTTTTATTGCCTGCTATTTGGGTGAGTTAACGACTACGGGGTGTCTTCAGGTGCAGTTGCACAATCCGCACAATGAATGATTGAACCGTTACAGTCCTGGCAGATTGGCACTGTATCGCCCACAATTCTGTGAGCTGTACCGGTGCAATTATAAATGCCCGGTTTACTGTTACGGTTCAGTCAAGCAGGAACGCGGTCATGACCAATCTGTTGCTTTATCAGCGCATTGCCCAGCAGCTGGCGGAAGACATCCGCCGTGGCGTCTACCAGCCCGGTGAGCGTGTGCCTTCGGTGCGTAAGATGAGTGCGCAGCTCAGCGTCAGTCACGCGACTGTTCTGCAGGCTTACGCCAATCTGGAAGATCAGGGCCTGATTCGCGCCCGCCCGCAGTCAGGCTTCTATGTCCACCAGACCCCAGCCCTGACCGCGCCCACTCCCGATATTGCCCGCGTAGAGCGGCCTGGCTTGGTCACGCGCAGCAGCATCATCAACCAGGTGCTTACCGAATCTCGCCGCGAGGGTGTGTTTCCCCTCGGCGCAGCGGTGCCGCATGTGGATTACCTGCCGGTGCGCGCGTTGCACCAGCAACTCGCTAAGGTCACCCGTTTTCACAGTGCACGGGCCTTCAGCTATATGTTCAGCCCGGGTTTTGAGCCGCTGCGGCGCCAGGTGGCGATTCGCATGCGCGATGCCGGCGTGGTGGTTGACCCGACTGAAGTTGTGATTACTCACGGCTGCGTGGATGCCCTGCAGATGAGCCTGCGCGTGCTGACCAAGCCGGGTGATCTGATCGCCGCCGAGTCGCCGACTTATTACGGCCTGCTGCAACTGGCTGACCTGCTCGGCCTGAAAGTCATCGAGATTCCCAGCGACCCGACCACCGGCATCAGCCTGGAAGCCCTGCAACTGGCTGCCAACCAATGGCCGATCAAAGCGCTGGTACTGACTGCGCGGCTGAGCAATCCGCTGGGCGGTACCATTCCCGAAGAGCGTCAGCGCCAGCTGCTGCGTCTGGCCGGTGATTACGATATCCAGATCATCGAAGACGATATCTATGGCGAGCTGATGTTCGAGCAGGGCCCGACCAAGGCGCTCAAATCCCATGATCGCGAAGGGCGGGTGGTGTATTGCTCGAGCTTCTCCAAGACCCTCTCACCCGGTGTACGCATCGGCTGGATTGTCGCCGGCAAGTATCAGGATGAAATCCAGCGCCTGCAGACCTTCAGCACCCACTCAGCGTGCAGCGTGACGCAGATGGCGGTAGCGGCGTATCTGGAGAACGGCGGTTACGACCGTCACCTTCGATTTATCCGTCAGGAATACCGCAAAAACCTCAGCGCCTTCCAGCTGGCGGTGCAGCAATACTTCCCCGAAGGCACACAGATGAGTCGGCCCAAGGGCGGCTTTATTCTGTGGGTCAGCTTGCCAGCGCGGGTCAATACCAAGGACCTGCACGTACGCGCCCTGCAGCAGGGCATCAGCATTGCGCCGGGGTTGATCTTCAGTAATACCGAGCAGTTCAACCACTGCATCCGGCTGAACTGCGGCATCCCGTGGAACCGCGAAGCCGAGCGTGCCCTGATGACCTTGGGCATGCTGGCCGGGCAGCTGTGTCAGGAAGGCGCTGCGAGTTTTTAACAGCGGCTTAACCCGATTTAGCCAAGGGCTGCGTCTACCTGAGCGAATGGTTTATTTGATCGCTCAGGAGATGCCCCCATGTCTGCTTACCCCGTATTGCTTACCCGTCCTCTGCTTGCCGGTTTTGCCGCAGGCGTATTGATCAGCCTTGGTGCGTGCAGCGCCGCCAATCCCGAAGCGCCGGCCGCAGAGGCTGGCAGCCCGAAGCTGAGCGATCAGGTCCATAAGCGTGAACGCGCTGAGCTGCATGAACAGCTGGCCGCGGCACCCGCTGAACTGCAACGCAAAAGCCAGGTGATGCCCAGTGTGGCCTATGCGCCGATGCCGATGTCTGTGCAGGCCGATGCCTTGCCGCCGGGCTACCGTGATGAGAACCGCGAGCAGTATCAGAAACTGGCCGACAACCCGGTGCATGCCGTGGCCGAGACGCCGGTGTCGACCTTTAGCATTGATGTGGATACCGGCAGCTATGCCAATGTGCGGCGCTTCCTCAATGGCGGGCAATTGCCACCGCAGGATGCGGTGCGTCTGGAGGAGCTGGTCAACTACTTCCCCTATGCCTATCCGCTGCCCAAGGGCGATGTACCGTTTGGCGTGCACACTGAGCTCGCGGCCACGCCGTGGAACCCGGAGAGCCGCCTGCTGCGTATCGCCATCAAGGCTTCGGATCTGCGGGTAGACGAGCTGCCGCCGGCCAATCTGGTGTTTCTGGTGGATGTCTCCGGCTCTATGGATCGCCGCGATGGCCTGCCCATGGTGCAAAGCACCTTGAAGCTGCTGGTCGAGCAGCTGCGCGCCCAGGACAAAGTGTCGCTGGTGGTTTACGCCGGCTCATCCAGCGTGGTGCTGCAGCCAACATCCGGCAGTGATAAAGCCAAGATCCGCGCGGCTATCGACCAGCTTACGGCGGGCGGTTCAACGGCGGGCGAGTCGGGCATTCAGCTGGCCTACCAGCAGGCGCAGCAGGGCTTTATCGACGGCGGCATCAACCGCATCCTGCTGGCTACCGATGGCGACTTCAATGTCGGCATCAGCGATTTCGAAACGCTCAAGCAACTGGCCGCCGACAAGCGCAAAACCGGCGTCTCCCTGACCACCCTGGGCTTTGGTACCGATAATTACAACGAGCAGTTGATGGAGCAACTGGCCGACGCTGGCGACGGTAACTACGCCTATATCGACAACCTGCGCGAGGCGCGGAAGGTGCTGGTTGATCAGCTCAGCTCGACCCTGGCGACGGTGGCCCGCGATGTGAAGATCCAGGTCGAGTTCAACCCGGCTGAGGTCAGCGAGTACCGTCTGCTGGGCTACGAGAACCGCGCGCTGAAGCGTGAGGACTTCAGTAACGACAAAGTCGATGCCGGTGAAATCGGCGCGGGCCACACGGTAACCGCGCTGTATGAAGTGGTGCCGGTGGGCGGAAAGGGCTGGCTGGAACCGCTGCGCTATCAGCAAGCGGCCAAGGCGGACAGCCCGGCGGGCGAACTGGCCTGGCTACGCATTCGCTACAAGACGCCAGGGCAGGACGTCAGCAAACTGTTGGAGCAACCGATTCAGGCCTCTGATGTACGTGCCGTCAGCCAGGCCAGTGAAGACCTGCGCTTTGCCGCCGCTGTGGCCGCCTTTGCTCAGCAGCTCAAGGGCGATACCTACACCGGGCGCTTCAGCCTGGCCGACAGCGCCGAGCTGGCGCGTAACGCCAAAGGCGATGACCGCTTCGGTCTGCGCGGCGAGTTCGTACAACTGGTGGAACTGGCGCAGAGCCTGCAAACTGCGTCGAATCTTTCCACGACCGCACGAGTACAGCAGTGAATCGACCCCTCACGGATGACGACGCCGCCTTGTTGCGGCGTTACCGCCGCGGTGATGCGGCGGCTTTTGCCGAGTTGTATGAGCGTCACCGGCTCGGCCTGTTTCGCTTTCTATTGGGCTTGTGCGGCGACCACGCCCTGGCCGAAGAGGTGTTTCAGGATACCTGGATGAGCTTGATCCGCAGCCAGAGCGAACAGCGCGATAGCGTGCTGTTCAAGACCTGGCTGTACCAGATCGGCCGCAACCGGTTGATCGACACCTGGCGCAAGCACGGTCGTCACCAGGCGGGGCATGCTGAGTACGATGAACAGCAGCATGCCCCGCACGACCCGCAGCCGGGACCTGAGCAACAGCTCAGCCTGAGCCGCGATCAGCAGCGTTTAGAGGCCGCGCTGGCGGATTTACCGGCAGAGCAGCGCGAAGTGTTTCTGCTGCGCGCCCACGGTGATCTGGAACTGACCGAGATTGCCGAGCTGACCCAGATACCTACAGAAACGGTGAAAAGCCGTTTGCGCTATGCCCTGCAGAAGTTACGTCGGCTGCTGGCTGACCCGGCCGCCGAGGAGTTGCCCGTATGAACCACGATCAACACATACCCGATGAGCAGGAACGGCAAATGCTGGAGCATTTCCGCCAGCACAGCGGCGGCGAGCCCAGTGCGCAGCTGGATGCGCAGATTCTCGCGGCCGCCAGTGCAGCAGCGCGCAGCGCGGCCACAGCTGAAGCCAAGCCTGGCCTGAGCGCACGCCTGCACAGCTGGCTGTTCGGCGCAGGTGGTCGGCAGCGCTGGTCTGTGGCACTAGCTGGAGTCGCTTGCCTGGGGATTGGCGTGAGCCTGACCTGGCGCACCTTCGAGCAGGCTCCGGATGCCTTTGATGCCGTGCCCAGCGGCGCGCCGATGGCGCCGGCTGCGGCGAGGATGGCCCCGCAGTCTGCGCCGATACCCGCGCCGCTGGCGGAATCCGCTGTGGTGGCTGATGAGGCTGAACGCTCGCGTGCGGCGCAGCCTGCTCCGGTGATCCAAGGCTACAGTGCTGATGCCGCCCAGGCCGAGAAAAAGCTTTCGGCCGATGCCTCTAATCAGCTGTTGCACGAAGAGTCCGCAGCCGATGCGTTGCATGAGCAACTGCCACAAGCAGCCCGTGCGCCTGCTGTATCAGCCCCCGAAAAAGCGGCAGACGCAGCTGGCAGTCAGGCCGAACAGCAACTGCGCAGCGAGTTGCAACGCTTACTCAAATTGCGCCGTGATGGTTGGACGGACGAGGCCGATGCCTTGCTGTTACAGCTAATGCGTGAGCACCCTGAGCTGGATATCGACGCGCAATTGCAGCAACTGCAATCGGCTGAATAAGGCTGAATAGGTCAGTCGCTGGCGGCCATCGACACCGGTGGCCGTCGGCTGACTCTTAGCGCGCTGTTACCTGCCGTACGTATTGCGCGCTTGCCAGCGTGGGGGGGAGGGGCCAGCATAGCGACTTGTGTCACTGCCTTTGTACCTGCCCATGTTGCCTATTCGAAGCCTCGCGCTGCTGCTGACAATGCTGTCACTGGTGGCCTGCGAGCAAAGTACCAACCCTCCTGCAAAGCCCAAGGTTGAAACCACCAAGGCGCAACCCGCGCAAACCGTGGTTCCCAGCAAAGCGGACAAGGCTGAGCCGGCGCCTGTTGTGAGCAAGCCTGCACAGCACAAGGCTGTTGAAGCCAAACCTGCGGCAGCGGCACCTACCAAGCCGAAACCTGCTGTGGTTGCAAGCAAGCCCGAGCCCGCTGAAGCGAAAGCGCCGTTGGATCTGAAACTGCGTACTGATGTGTTTGATCCCCTGCAGCCAGTTGCACCGCTCAGCGACCTGTCGATCCCGTTATTGCCGCCTATGTTTGGCGACAAGGATAAGACTGAGGAGCCCTTTCAACTCAATGGCAAGCTGATCACTAACGAGCGCGATGACGATTACTGGCAATCGGTGGAAGGCGCGCAGTTGCAGTTCGAGTTCAAGCAGTAGCAGGCAGCGTTGATAGCCCGCCTGCTACCGTCAATCAGAAGCGATAGGCTTGCTCGCCAATGTCGGCGAACAGCGTCTGATCCAGTGGGGTAAAGCGCTGCTCGCCCGGCAGCCGCACCCACAGCGGCTCCTGTACGGCTGCGGGGTTGTAGGCGGCCTGCTTGAGATCGGTCTTCTTGTATTTGAAGGTGCCGGTGGTTTCCACCTCGCCCAGCTGGCGGATAAACAGCGGCGCGGCATACACCGGTAATTCTGCATCCAGGTACGCGGCAAGGGCGGCGCTATCCAGTTGCTGGCCTTCACTCAGACGCAGCGCGGCCATGCCACAGCGGCCGTTGGTGCCGGGAATTTCCACGCCATACACCACTGCATCTTCCACGCCGGGGAAGGCCCCGAGTACGTTCTCCACTTCGGTGGTCGAGACGTTTTCACCTTTCCAGCGGAAGGTGTCGCCGAGGCGGTCGACGAATTGCGCGTGCTTGCAGCCGATGTCGCGCATCAGGTCGCCGGTGTTAAACCAGGCATCGCCCTTCTTGAACACGTTGCGCAGGATCGCCGCTTCGCTCTTGGCCGGGTCGGTGTAGCCGTCGAACGGCCACTTGGCGCTGATCTCGCTGATCAGCAAACCCGGCTCGCCCTTGTCGGCCTTCTGCAGAAAGCCCTTGGCGTTGCGGATGGCGCAATCGTTCTCCAGGTCGTAGCGCACGATGGCGTAGGTGGCGGGGGAGAAGCCTACGGTGTTGTCGAAGTTGAATACGTTGGTAAAGCCGATATTGCCTTCGCTGGAGGCATAGAACTCGGTGATCTGCTCAACCCCGAAGCGCGCCTTGAACTCGGCCCAGATCGAGGGCCGCAGGCCGTTGCCGATCATGCAGCGCAGGCTGTTGTGCTTCTCCGCAGCGCACTCGGGCTGGTTGAGCAGGTAGCGACACAGTTCGCCGATATAGCCGAAGCATGTGGCTTGATAGCGCTGCACATCTGGCCAGAAGGCGCTGGCGGAGAACCTGCGGCGCAGGGCGATGGCCGCACCACCGGCCAGCGCGGCGCTCCAGCACACGGTCACGGCGTTATTGTGGTAGCAGGGTAGGGTCAGGTAGAGCACGTCCTGGTTGTTCAGGGTCAGGCCGGAGTGGCCGAAGCCGCCGTAAGCCTTGATCCACTTGCCGTGGCTCATGATCGAGGCTTTGGGCAGGCCGGTGGTGCCAGAGGTGTAAATCAGGAAGCAAGGGTCCTTCATCTGCACCTTGGCGCTGTCGGGCAGGTTATCGCTGGCCTGGCTGCGCGCCAGCTGCATCAAATTGGTCCAGCCGTCGGGGGCCTGGCCGGCGTCCTGTAGGCAGTCCCGATCAGCCACCCAGTAACGCGGTGTTTGCGGGTTGTCGAGTTGCTCGGCAACCTCTCTGAAGGCGACGAGCAGTTCTTCGCCGATCAGCACAAAACCTGGCTTGACCAGATTTAGGCTGTGCGCCAGCACCCTGCCGCGCTGGGTGGTGTTGACCAGCGCGCCCACCGCGCCGAGTTTGCTCAGCGCGGCAAGAGTAGCCAGCAGCTCCAGGCGGTTTTCCAGCATCACCGCCACCACACTGCCATGACGAACGCCTTCAGCCTTGAATGCCCAGGCCAGGCGATTGGCCCAGGCGTTGAACTGGGCATAACTGAGGCTGCGCGACTCATCCAACAGCGCCGGGCGCTCGGGGTATTGCTGCGCTGCCCGTTCCAGTGCCCAGGCCAGGGAGAGGTTCTTCTCGCGGTTGCGAATACCTGCGTAATACAGGCCGCGCAACATACGCGGCACTCGCGTTAGGTGCTGCGGTAGGCGGGTTAGGAAACGCAGCGGGGAAATCAGATCGGTCTGGCTCATGGCTCTCGCGCTTATGGTTGTTCTGCGGGGGCGAAGTGCCACTCTAGCCATCGTCCGATAGCGCTGCCATGGCTGTGGCGCATGCCGGACAAGGCAGCTCGGCAAATAACCACACAGGCCGTTGCCGAGCCATTCTGGGTGTGGCATTACAGGGAATGCTTAATGCTGAGGAGCCGGCGATGAACCTGAATCAAGTCACTGTTACGGTCACCGATGTGCCACGCGCGATCCGCTTTTACCAGCAACTGGGGTTGCAGCTGATTGTCGAGAGCCTGCCGGACTATGCGCGGTTCTGTTGCCCGGATGGCCAGGCCAGCTTTTCCCTGAGTCGGGTCGAAAAGGTGCCGGCCAGCCAGACGCTGATTTACTTCGAATGCGCTGCACTGGATCAGACTGTCGCCCACCTGCAGACCCTTGGCATCGTGTTCAGCATGCTGCCGACCGACCAGCCCTGGCTATGGCGCGAGGCCTACCTGCAGGACCCAGATGGCAATCCGCTGTGTCTCTATCACGCCGGCGAAAATCGTCTGAATCCGCCCTGGCGGCTGAGCTGAAACGCCAGGTCGATGTTTTTGCAGGCCGGCAAGCCACTGAAGCTGGCCTACGGCTAGACTCTCTACAGCGTTCAGTTCAACAGGTTTTACCCTAAGGTTTGTGCATGAGAACAACTCGCCGTGTTTCAGCTTCAACGCCTGTGTTTATCCTCTTTGCGCTGATCCTGCTGGCCCCGTTGGCGAGTGCCGACAGCCTGCGCGTTGGCTACTTCGACCTGCCGCCGCATACGCCGTTGCCAGGGCAGGCCGATACTGAAGGGACGGCGATTGCCTACTTCGAGAAAATTGCCGAGCGTATGCAGCTTAAAGCGGTGAGTTATCAACGTTATCCACTGTCGCGGCTGTTACAGATGCTGCAGCGTGATCAGCTGGATATGGCACTGATCCTGGCCAAGACTCCGGAGCGTGAAGCGACGCTGGTCTACCCGGCACAGCCCTTTGTGGTGGTGCAACCGTTGCTGCTGGTGGCCCGTGAGCACCCTCTGCAGCGGGTTGACTCGGTCGAACAACTGCTGCCCCTGCGCTTAGGTGCCTGGCAAGACGGCTACCGCTCGCCCATGCTGCGTGACCCACGCTTGCAACTGCAAACCCTGAGCAGCAGCAACGTATTGAACCAGAGCCTGGAGATGCTCCAGGCCGGGCGCCTGGAAGCGTTCTACTACCCCGATGACTTGGCCGTGCGCTATCAGGTGCAACACCTGAGCATGCAAGACAGCATTCGCTTGCTGCCGTTGCCCAGGGAGCACATGCAGTTGTATTCGGCATTCTCCCGCGCCGCAGCTGGGCGCTACCTGCAACGCTATGAGCGAGCGCAGGCCGAGGTGGCTGCGCAGCAGGGGTATGCGGCGTTTTTTACTGAACACCTATTACCGCCTACTGCGCACTAGGGCGGCTAGTCGACAAACAGATCGTTCATCAGTTTGCCGGCGGGGTCATAGCGGTACTGCTCGAAGTCGCTCTGGCCCTGCTCACGCAGAATTTCCTCGTCGATCAGCAGGCGTCCGCTGATGCTGCGTTCGCTGCTGGACAGGATGGCATGGGCGGCATCTGCCATGATCGCCGGCAGGCGTGCGGCCTTCATCACCGCCGGGCCGCCGGCCTCGAACTCGATGGCGGCGGTGGCGATCACCGTCTTTGGCCACAGCGAGTTGACGCTGATGCCGTACTTTTTGAATTCCTCATGCATGCCTAAAGTCAGCATGCTCATGCCGTATTTGGTGGTGGTGTAAGGGCCGTAATTGGCGAACCACTTGGGATCGAGGTTAAGCGGCGGCGACAGGCTGAGAATATGACCCTTGCTCAGCTTCAAGTACGGCAGGGCCGCCTGGCTGCAGACCATCACTGCGCGGGTGTTGATCTGGAACATCAGGTCGAAGCGCTTGGGTTCGAGTTTCTCCACACCGACCAGCTTGATCGCGCCGGCGTTGTTGATAAGCGCGTCGATGCCGCCAAAGTTTTCGGCTGCCTGGGCCATGGCGGCTTTTACCGCGTTTTCGTCACGTACATCGACTTGCAGGGCTAGGGCCTTGCCGCCGACTTCCTCGACCTCGGCGGCCACCGAGTGGATGGTGCCGGGCAGCTTGGCGTGAGGCTCGGCGCTTTTCGCCGCAATCACGATATTGGCGCCCACGCGCGCAGCGCGCAGCGCGATTTCACGGCCGATGCCGCGGCTGGCGCCGGTGATAAACAGGGTTTTGCCTTGCAGTGACATATGGCGTCTCCAATTTTATTTTTATGTAGGGTGGATCAGGCCTCTGCGGCTTCGATTTCTACCAGCAATTGGCGGTTCTTCACCTGATCGCCACGGCTGACGCCAATCCGCCGTACCACACCGTCGATGCTGGCTTTGAGCGGGTGTTCCATCTTCATCGCTTCCAGCACCACCAGCAGTTGGCCTTTGCTGACGCTGGCGCCTTCTTCCACCAGCACCTCGACAATCGCACCGTCCATCGGCGCCTTGACGCTGCCCGAACCGGCGCCGGCAGCGCTGCTGACTGGCAAATGGGTGATATCAGTTAGCTGCAGATTGCCGTTATGGCCGTACAGCCAGAGGTGTTCGCCGGCCAGGTGATAGGCCAGGCGCTGACGAATGCCATCCAGCTCCAGGGTGGCCCAGCGGCCGTCGCTGGCCAGCAGTGTGAGGCTGACCTGCTGTTCGCCAATCGTGGCCAGCAGGCTGGGCTGTGGGCCGTCGCCCAGCACTTGCAGCTCCACGGCAAATGGCTGTTCGCCCAGCTTGAGCAGAAAGCGCCAGGGCGCGCTGCCAGCATTGCGCCAGCCGGAGAGGCCTGGTTGGTGCGCACGGGCATTGGCCGATTGCTGGAACAGCAAGGCAGCGGCGGCGGCCAGTTCGCTGGCTTTTGGCGGCTGCGGGCTTAGGCTTGGGTCGCTGGCGAAATGCTCGGCGATAAACGCGGTGGTGGCATTGCCGGCGGCAAACTCAGGGTGGCTGAGCAGGTTGGCGAGAAAGCGCTGGTTGCCGTTGACGCCGAGCAGCACGCAATCCTCAACCGCACGCACCAGCTTGCGCCGCGCTTCTTCGCGGGTGGCGCCGTAGGCGATGACCTTGGCCAGCATCGGGTCGTAGAACGGCGTGATCGCTTGGCCTTCGACCAGGCCGTGGTCGATGCGAATGCCCTCGCGCAGCGCCGGCTCCCAGCGCAGGGCGGTGCCGGTTTGCGGCAGGAAATTCTGCGTGGCGTCTTCGGCGTACAGGCGCACTTCCATGGCGTGGCCGGTAAGGCGAATATCGTCTTGCTTAAGCGGTAGCGGCTGGCCTTCGGCGACGCGAATCTGCCAGGCGACCAGGTCCTGGCCGGTGATCAGTTCGGTGACCGGATGCTCCACCTGTAGACGGGTGTTCATTTCCAGAAAGAAGAATTCGCCGCTTTGATCGAGCAGGAACTCCACTGTGCCGGCGCCGACATAGTTGACCGAGGCAGCGGCCTTGACAGCCGCTTCGCCCATGGCCTGGCGCAGCTCGGGTGTCATCACCGGGCAGGGCGCTTCCTCGACCACCTTCTGGTGGCGACGCTGCACCGAGCAGTCGCGTTCGCCGAGATACACGATATTGCCGTGCTGATCGCCAAACACCTGGATTTCCACATGGCGTGGCTGGATCACCGCACGTTCGAGAATCAGCTCGCCGGAGCCGAAGGCATTCTGCGCCTCCGAGCGGGCGGTGCGGATCTGCGCCAGCAGCTCGCTGGATTCGTGTACCAGACGCATGCCACGGCCACCGCCGCCGGCACTGGCCTTGATCATCAGCGGGTAGCCAATACGCGCCGCCTCGCGGCTCAGGGTGTCGTCGTCCTGGGAGGCGCCTTCATAGCCGGGAATGCACGGCACGCCGGCTTCGAGCATGGCAATTTTCGACAGACGCTTGCTGCCCATCAGGTGAATCGCTTCCACGGTCGGGCCGATAAATACGATGCCAGCGGCCTCACAGGCGCGGGCGAAGTCGGCGTTCTCCGAGAGAAAGCCGTAGCCAGGGTGGATCGCGTCGGCCCCGGTTTTCTGCGCCGCGTCGATGATATTGGCGATCAGCAGATAGGACTGGTTGACCTGGGCCGGGCCGATGCACACAGCTTCATCGGCTTGCTGCACATGGCGTGCGCCGGCGTCGGCTTCCGAGTAGACGGCCACGGTGCGGTAACCGAGGTCTTGGGCGGTACGCATCACCCGGCAGGCGATTTCCCCGCGGTTGGCGATCAGGATTTTGTTAAAGGCGGGCATCTGTGTGCTCCTGCTGGGGTCGTAAACCTGGCGATTAGGTCATGTTGTAGGGGGCTTATTCAGCAGCCCACTTCGGTGCACGTTTTTGCATAAAGGCCATGGTGCCCTCGATGCCTTCGCCGCCGGTTACCGCTGCGGCAAACTGCTCGGCGGCGCGGTCCAGCAGTGGTCCGAGGGCTTCGTGTTCGGCGGCCAGTAGCAGGGCTTTGGTCTGGGCATTGGCCTGGGGGGCGCATTGGCGTACTTGGCTGAGTACCTGGTGTAAACGGGCGTCGACGGCTTCGCTATCGGCTTCGCTGAAATGCACCAGGCCCAGGCGTTCGGCTTCGCTGCCATTGAAGCGGGCGGCGGTTAGTGCCAGGCGGCGGGTCTGGGTCAGGCCGATACGCTTGACCACGAAAGGGGCTATTTGCGCTGGCAAAATGCCCAAGGTGGTTTCCGGCAGGCCGAACTTGGCGTCCTGCTGGCAGATGGCGATATCCGACACACAGGCCAGGCCAAAGCCGCCACCAAGCACTGCGCCTTCCAGCACGGCAATCAGCACCTGGGGGGTGTTCTGTGCTTCTTCCAGCAGGCTGCCGAAGGCGCGATTAAGGCTGCGGTAGGCATCGCCACCGGCCGCTCGGGCACCGGCCATATCCTTGATATCGCCACCGGCGCAGAAGTGCCCACCGGCACCGCGCAGGACAATCACGCGCACGCTCAGATCATTGCGCAGGCTTTCCAGCACCGCGCGCAATTCGCTGACCATGGCCAGGCTCATGGCATTGCGGCTGTCCGGGCGATTAAGGGTGATGTGCAGCACGCCGGCGTCGAGGCTCAGCAGCAGGGTTTCGCAGTTCGGTAGAGACATTTCATCGTTCCGTTGAAGTAGGGCGGGTGCAACCCGCGTTGTCATCAGCGCGGGTTGCACCCTCCCTACGGATCAGTCTTCTTATGGCCTGCCATCCCTGGCGGCCACCCTTCGGGCCGTCGCTACGCGACGTTAAAAATAGCTCCCGGCTATTTTTTCTTGCCAGGCAGAATGCCCATCAGCTTGCAGATAATGCCCAGCATGATTTCGTCGGCACCGCCGCCGATGCTCACCAGGCGCACATCGCGGTAAGCGCGGGCCACCGGGTTTTCCCACATGTAGCCCATACCGCCCCAGTACTGCAGGCAGCTGTCGGTGACTTCACGGCCGAGGCGGCCGGCCTTGAGCTTGGCCATGGAGGCCAGGTTGGTCACGTCGCGGCCGCGCACGTATTGCTCAGTGGCCTGGTAGACCAGGGCGCGCAGGCATTCGATTTCGGTCTGCAACTCGGCCATGCGGAAGTGGATGACCTGGTTGTCGATCAGCGCATTGCCGAAAGTTTTGCGCTCTTTGCAGTAGTCGATGGTGGCGTTGATGCAGTGCTCCAGGCCTTTGATCATGTTGGCCGCGCCGAACAGGCGCTCTTCCTGGAACTGCAGCATCTGCATCATAAAACCGGCACCTTCGTGGCCGATGCGATTGCGCTGCGGCACGCGTACGTTGTCGAAGAACACCTGAGCGGTCTCCGAACTGCGCATGCCGAGTTTGTCCAGGTGCGGGCTGAGAGTGATGCCTGGGGTGTTCATCGGCACCATGATCAGCGATTTATTGACGTGCGGTTTGTCGTCGCTGGTATTGGCCAACAGGCAGATAAAGTCAGCGGACGGGGAGTTGGTGATCCACATCTTGCTGCCGTTGATCACGTAGTCGCTGCCGTCTTTCTTGGCCGTGGTTTTCAGCCCGGCCACATCCGAGCCGGCGCCGACTTCGGAAACGCCGATACAGCCGACCATCTCGCCGGTAATTGCCGGTTTGAGGAATTCTTCGCGCAGCTCATCGGAGCCGAAGCGCGCCAACGCCGGGGTACACATATCGGTCTGCACGCCGATGGACATCGGGATACCGCCGCAGATGATGGTGCCGAACTCTTCAGCCGCGACGATCGAGTAGCTGTAGTCGAGGCCCATGCCGCCGAATTTTTCCGGCTTGGAGATGCCCAGCAAGCCGAGGTCGCCGGCTTTCTTGAAAATTTCGTGGATCGGGAAGCGGCCGTCTTTTTCCCACTGCTCGACGTGCGGGTTGATTTCCTTGTCGACAAAGTTACGGACCGTGCGGCGCAGCTCTTCGTGTTCTTGGGTGAAGATCATTTTTTATTCTCCGAAGGGTTACAGGCGGGCTACGCCGAAAGTGGTGGTTTTAAGCGGGCGAACAGCGGCTTCGGCACAGATATCCAGCAGGTAGCCGAGCAGCTTGCGCGTATCGCGCGGGTCGATCAGGCCGTCGTCCCACAGGCTGGCAGTGCCATAGAGCGCGGTGGACTGACTGTCGAGTTTTTGCGCAGTGACTTGCTCGAGCATGTCGAGCATCTTCGGATCGGCTTCCTTGCCTTCCTTAGCGTGCTTGTCCTCAGTGACGATGCGCAGCACCTTGCCGGCTTGGGCGCCGCCCATCACCGCGGTTTTGCTGTTGGGCCAGGCGAAGATAAAGCGCGGGTCCAGGCCACGGCCGCACATGGCGTAGTTGCCGGCCCCGTAGGAACCGCCGACGACAATGGTCAGTTTCGGCACCGTGGCGTTGGCCACAGCCTGGATCATCTTCGAGCCGTGCTTGATCACCCCGAGTTGTTCCGACTCGGTGCCGACCATAAAACCGGTGGTGTTGTGGAAGAACAGGATCGGCGTATTGCTCTGCTCGCACAGCTGGATAAATTGTGCCGCCTTGGCCGCGCCTTGCGGGGTGATCGGGCCGTTGTTGCCGATAAAGCCGCAGGGCTGGCCTTCGATCTGCAAGTGGCCGCAGACCGTCTGGTTGTCGAACTCGTTCTTGAAGTCGAGAAACGCCGAACCGTCAGCAATGCGGGCGATGATCTCGCGTACGTCGTAGGGCTTTTTGGCGTCGGCCGGCACCAGGCCGAGCAGCTCTTCGACCGGATACAGCGGCTCGCTGAAGGCCTTGACTGGGCGCGCCGGCAGTTGGGCATTCCACGGCAGCATGGTGAGGATTTCGCGGGCGATGCGTACGCCGTCGGCGTCGTTTTCCGCCAGGTATTCGGCGGTGCCGGCGACCTGGGCGTGCATCTCGGCGCCACCCAGTTGCTCGTCGGTGGCGATCTCGCCGGTGGCGGCCTTTAGCAGCGGCGGGCCGGCTAGGAACATCTTGGCCTTGCCACGCACCACCACCACATAATCAGACAGCCCCGGCTGATAGGCCCCACCTGCGGTGCTGGAGCCGTGCACCACGGTGATTTGCGGCAACCCCATGGCCGACATGCGCGCCTGGTTGGCAAAGCCGCGCGCGCCTTCGACGAAGATATCCGCGGCGTAGTTGAGGTTGGCGCCGCCGCTTTCGGTCAGCGCCACCACCGGCAGTTTGTTCTCGAAGGCGATCTGCTGCAGGCGCAGGGTTTTCTTCAGGCCGGTGGGGGAGATGGTGCCGCCCTTGATTGCGCTGTTGCTGGCGGTGACCAGGCAGCGCACCCCGGCGATATAACCGATACCGGAAATAATCCCGCCACCGGCCTGGGTGCCGTCCTTGTCGTCATGCAACTTGTAGCCAGCCAGCGACGACAGTTCAAGAAAGGGCGCGCCGGGGTCGAGCAGCAGGTTAAGGCGCTCACGCGGCAGCAACTGGCCGCGCTTTTCAAATTTTGCTTTGGCCTCGGCAGCCTTGTTTAGGCAGTTCTGTTCGATCTGGCGAAAGCTGTCGACGGCAGCGAGCATGGCTTCGCGGTTCTTGGCGAAGTCCTCACCATGCACGTCAATCTCGGAATGGATTACCGGCATGGCGTTACTCCTCGCCCTTGAGTACGTCAGGCACGTAGGCCCGATGGAAGCCGTTATAAGTTTCGCTGTTCTTCGCCTTGCCCAGGGTCCAGGCGCGCGTGCCCTGGCTCGCTGCGCCGTCGATGCGGATGGTATTGCCGCTGATGAAATTGGCGCCTGGCGTGAGCAGGAAGACGATGGCGGCGGCCACTTCCGATTCGCTGCCAATGCGTTGCAGCGGCACGTGATCCTTGAGTGAGCGGATCATGTTCTTCATCGATTCGGGGTAGGTGTCCATGCCGCTGGAGGCGATCCAGCCCGGTGCTACGGCGTTGACCCGTACCCCGGCATGACCCCATTCGTAGGCAGCAGTCTTGGTGAAGTTCTCCATGCCGGCGCGCGCCGCACCGGAGTGGCCCATGCCGGGCATGCCGCCCCACATATCGGCGAGCATGTTGACGATGCTGCCGCCGTGTTTGCTCATGCTCTGCAGGAACACTTCCTTGGCGATCAGAAAACCGCCGACCAGGTTGGTGCGCACCACGGTTTCGAAGCCTTTCTGGTTGATGCCGATCAGTGGCGCGGGGAACTGGCCACCGGCGTTGTTGACCAGGTGATGGATCTGCCCGCGCTCGGCGACCACGGTTTTGACCATGGCCTTGACCGCTTCTTCATCACGGATATCGCATACCTGGAAACTGGCTTGGCCGCCATCTTCAATAATTTCGCCGCAGGTGGCTTCGAGCTTTTCCAGCTTGCGCCCGACCAGCACCACATGGGCACCGAGGTTCGCCAGTTCATGGGCAGTGCAACGGCCAATGCCGCTGCCGCCACCGGTGACCATGATGGTCTGGCCGCTAAAAAGGCCGGGTTTAAACACCGAGTCGTAGCTCATTGTTATTGTCCTTGTTCGAGGCTAGCGGCCAGCGCCTTGGGCACCGGTATCGGGAATTCCAGCAACTGTTGGGCGAAGGCCTTGCCTTGCGGGTCGATGCGCAGGGAGGCGACGCCACCGCCGCCCAGGGCGTTCTCCAGCAGGAAGTTCAGGCTATGGCTGCCGGGCAGATACCAGCGGCTAACCTTGCCGGTTTGCGCATCCAGCGCGTGCTGCATCCATTCGGCCACGGCACCCTCACTCAGCGCAGCGGCGATCCAGGCCAAGTACTCGGGCTTTCTGGCCATTACGCCAATATTGCTGTGATTGCCCTTGTCGCCGGAACGCGCCACAGCCAACTTGATCAGCGGTACGCAGGCGTCGGCCTGGCCGCTTGGTAGCGGGGCGGATATATCGGCGGCGATCTGTGCGCTATCCAGCACCGCGATCTGCGGCAGTGCGACAGGTGTGCGTTCGCCGTTCAGTTCCACTTCCATCGCGCAGGCGCCTTTGTCAGCGAGAAAGCTGAACAGGCGGATTACCGGGTAAACCGTAGGGCGACCACCGACTATGCCGGTCAGCCCCGGTGCCATGCCGGTGGCTGCCTGGGCGATCTCGCGAGAGAACAGAATCAGCGCTTCTTTCTTCGCATGGCGCAAGGCGATCTTGATCACGATCTCGCGGGTGTCGGTGCGCTGGCCACGCTGGCCGTAGGTGGCTTCGGAACCCAGCAGCTCGATGCTGACTTCCTTGTAAGGCCCCCAGCCGCGCTCGACGAACATTTCTTCGGTCTTGCTGATGATCGCCTGGCTGACGCGCTGGGCTTTTTTTACCGCATCGATACCAGCCATCAAGCAGCTGGCGGTACAGCGGAAACCGTCTGGGTGAGTGGCGCTGACCTTGTATTGATCAGTCGGCGGCAGGCCGCGCGCACCTTTTAGCTCCACACGGTTGTCGCCGACCTGGCTCAGTTGCACCTGGGTGAAATCGCAGAGCACATCGGGTAGGTAATAGGCCCGTGGGTCGCCGATTTCATAAAGCATTTGCTCGCCCACGGTAAAAGGCGTGACCAAGCCGCCGGAACCATCCGGCTTGGTCACGACAAAGCTGCCGTCGGCTGCCACTTCCACCACGGGGAAGCCGATATGTTCGTAGTCCGGCACGCTTTCCCAGTCGGTGAAGTTGCCGCCGGTACACTGCGCGCCGCATTCGATGATATGCCCGGCCAGCGCGGCCTGAGCCAGCTGGTCGTAGTCGCTCCAGTTCCAACCGAATTCATGCACCAGCGCGGCGCTGACCACGGCGCTGTCGACTACGCGACCGGTGATGACGATATCCGCACCCAGTTTCAAGGCTTCGACAATACCCGGGGCGCCGAGGTAGGCGTTGACCGAAACGCAGAAGGGCGGCAATGGCGCGCCACTGAACATCTCGACTGTGCCGGCCTTGGCCAGTTCACCGAGCTTGGGTTGCAGGTTGTCGCCATGCAGTACGGCAATCTTCAGGTTGACCCCGGCTTGCTCACAGACAGCGGCCAGGGCAGCCGCGCAGGCGCTCGGATTGACGCCGCCAGCGTTGCTGATCACGCGGATGTTCTTCGCGGCGATCTCGCCTAGCAGCGGTGTCAGCACTTCAACAAAGTCGCGGGCGTAGCCTTCATCCGGCTTCTTCATCCGCGCGCCAGCCATGATCGACATGGTCACTTCGGCCAGGTAGTCGAATACCAAGTAATCCAGTTCGGTGCCCTTTACCAGCTGGGCGGCGGCGGTGCTGGTGTCGCCCCAGAAGGCGGAAGCGCAGCCGATGCGTACGGTTTTAGTCATTGGAATAGGTCCGCAACACATGAATAAGGTGAATTGAAGGCTACCAAGCAAGCGCTTGGTTGAAAAGCCCCGCGGCGAATCTTTCTAACCGAAAGTGTGGCCAAGCGCTTGCTTGGGTGGCTGGTGCAGCATAAATTTCACTAATAACGACAAGCACTTGGGTAAACCAGCTGAGAACCAGCGTGCAATTGCAGGCTGGGCCGCTTGGCCCGAGGCATAAAGAGAGTTGGAGAGTACTTAGCGTGGATGATCAACAAGCGCAGGCGGTGATGCAGCAACTGGTGGCCAGCGGACAGATCACCGATCCGGGCAGTGCACGCGGCAAGCTGCTGCAAACCGCAGCACACCTGTTTCGCAGCAAGGGTTATGAACGCACCACGGTGCGTGATCTGGCCAGTGCCGTGGGCATTCAGTCCGGCAGCATCTTTCATCACTTCAAGAGTAAGGACGAGATCCTGCGTTCGGTGATGGAGGAGACCATCCGCTACAACACCGCGTTGATGCAGGCATCGCTGGCCGAAGCGACGGACCTGCGCGGCCGCGTGCTGGCGCTGATCCGCTGCGAGCTGCAATCAATCATGGGTGGCACCGGTGAGGCCATGGCGGTGCTGGTGTACGAATGGCGTTCGCTGTCGGAGCCCGGTCAGGCGTTTATTCTCGATTTGCGTGATACCTACGAGCAGCTCTGGCTGCAGGTGTTGGGCGAGGCGAAGGCGGCTGGTTACTTCAAAGCTGACCCGTTTATTCTGCGTCGCCTGCTGACGGGTGCGCTGAGTTGGACCACAACCTGGTTCCGTCCAGAAGGCCCCATGACTCTTGATCAACTGGCCGAAGAGGCCCTGTCGCTGGTACTAAAGGACGCTTGAGGAAATTCAGCTACGCTACATGGCCTATTGATAGTATTTTGGCGCCAATGGATTACTGGTGTCTTAGGTCACGGAAGAAGTCGCTGCGTTTTTTCTGAGGTTCGCTGTGTGGCCGCGTTGTTACGGTGGGTACTGCTCGGATTGATGTTTTCTGCGGTGTGCGCTGTGCAGGCCGCAGAAGATGTACGAGTGGGGGCCTACCATTTCCCTCCTTATGTGATTAAACCCGAAAGCGAGCGCCCTGGCGGGCTGCTGCCCGAATTGCTGCAGGCACTCAATCAGATGCAAAGCGACTACCGCTTCAGCCTGGTCGCGACCTCAGCCATGCGGCGTTATCGCGATCTGCAAAGTGGTCGTTTCGACCTGATGCTGTTCGAGTCCCCAGTTTGGGGCTGGCAGGATACCCCGCACACTGCGCTGGACCTGCGTGTCGAAGATGCCGAAGTCTATGTGGCACGTCGGCAGCCAGGTCGTGATGAGCATTATTTCGACGAGTTCGCGGGTAAACGGATGGCCCTGTACAGCGGCTATCACTATGGTTTTGCCGGGTTTAACTCGGACAAACAGTTTTTAACCCATGCATTCAACGCGGTGTTGACCTATTCCCACGACAGCAATCTGATCATGCTCCTGCGCGGTCGC
The DNA here is from genome assembly GCF_902506525.1 of Pseudomonas sp. 9AZ. Taxonomy (NCBI): domain Bacteria; kingdom Pseudomonadati; phylum Pseudomonadota; class Gammaproteobacteria; order Pseudomonadales; family Pseudomonadaceae; genus Pseudomonas; species Pseudomonas sp. 9AZ. Next base: position 177,707 of record NZ_LR733840.1, on the reverse strand, counting down.
GCCGATGTGGCCGTCGTGACACGTTCATACCTACGCTCGTATCAGCAGCACTACCCTGAGCAAAGCAGCGCGTTGCTGGTTTCCCAGCGAGTCGATCAGATATACCAGCACCAAGCACTCTTCCGTCCGGAGTCGACGATACAGCCACACACTTTTGCCCGGCTGCTTGAGCAACTCAATCATGATAAACAGCTGGATAAGTTGCTTAATCGCTACCATCTGCGTGACGCATCGGCACTTATAAATGACTGAAAACGCTCTGTTCGGTCAGATTTTCCTGGGGTAGGCTGCTGGTACTCAAAAAAATAAGGAAGTTGTCGTCAAATGGGGTTCTTAGGACGCAGGGTAATTAGAGGGCTGGGCACGGGTTTGGCGTTGTTGCTCGCCGGGCCACTTATGGCCGCGCAGGAAGTGCGCGTGGCCTCTGTGTACTTCCCACCTTATGTGTTCAAAGCCGAGCAGACGCGCTCCACCGGCTTGCTCGAAGAGTTGGTCGTGGCACTGAATCAGGCCCAAACGGATTTCCACTTTGTCATGGTGCCAACCGCGGTTAAGCGGCGCTTTCGTGATTTCAAGCAGCAGCGTATCGACCTGGCGATTTTCGAGAACCCCGGTTGGGGCTGGCAGAACGTCCCACATGTGGCTCTGGACATGGGGCTGGAAGACTCTGAAGTGTTTGTAGCCCGCGCAAAGGCGAACCGTGGTCAAGACTATTTCGACTCGCTCAAAGACAAGCGCTTGGCCCTCTATCATGGCTATCACTATGCCTTTGCCGGCTTTGATTCCTCGCCTGAACACCTGACCAAGACCTTTAACGCCACCTTGACCCATTCCCACGAAAGCAATCTATTGATGGTATTGCACGAACGGGCGGAGATCGCCTTGGTCACGCGCTCCTACATTGGGGATTTTCTGGAGCGTAATCGGCAATACGCAGGGCAGTCGTTAATTTCCGAGCGTGCCGACCAGCGCTATCGCCATCATGTGCTGTTACGCCCGCAGTCGCCGATCACGCCTGAGCAGTTTGTGGCGCTGTATGAGCCGCTGCGCGATAGCGGCCAGTTGGAAGCGATTTTTAGCCGCTATCAGGTTGCGGTTATGCCGCGCGCAACGGATAGCTCAGTAGCAGCAGGTGCAGCACATTGACTGCACCATGCAGGGCGATGGCCAGGCTGATGCGTCCGCTGAAATGAAAAATCAACCCATAGCCCAGTCCGGCGACCCCGGCTACCACCGCGAATAAAGGACTGAAGGGCAGGTGCACCGCGGCAAACAGCAGCGTCGTCAGGCCAATCCCCGCCCAGGCACCGAGCCAACTGACCAGGTGGCGCTGCAACAAGGCGCGAAACAGTAATTCTTCGGCCAGCACGGCCACTCCCAGGTTGACCGCCAACCACAGCCAAAACCCGTCTGGCCATTTCGGCTGCCAGCCCACCAAGCCTAGCGCCAACGCCATCAGCGGTACACCGAGCAACGTCAGTGCGGCGGTGAGCCAGGCGTTTATGGGTAGTGGCTTGCTCGGCGTTTTCTGCCCCAGCCACCAGGCCAGCAGCGTGACACCTACCAGCAACTTGTCCCAGGACAGGCGCAGTGCGTATGGCGCGGCATCGACGCTGAGTTGGCGTGGCGACCATAACGGTGTGGCGCTAAAGCCTGGGACGAGGTGTGCGGCAAAGGCAATGCAGGCCAGCAGGCTCAGTCCTGTCCACAGTGCTGGGTGTAGGTGCTTTTCGACATACAACAGCCATGCACCGAGTGCGGCTCCAGCGGCCAACCCCGCCAGGTGGATATAACCCAGGGCAAACCCACTTGCCAGGCACAGGGCGGGGAGCAGCAGGCGCAGATGCAGTGGCATGAAACATCCTTGTAATGGGGTTAGCGCTGGTCAGCGTCCTTGGCTGCCTGTTCGCGTTCACGCTGGTGAATCTTTGTCAGCTGTTCTTCGCTCAAGGGCAGTGGTTTGGCGGTGCGCAGCAGCACCATCAAGCCGCCCACGATTGAGCCCAATACCAGAAGTATGAACAGCCAGATATACCAGGTCATAACACCATCCTTGCAGAGTTGAGCAGCCACCATAGCGCGCGGCAGTCGGTAATTAAACGGCAACAGCGTTTCGACGGGAGGCGCGCAAGGCTCTGGCGTGCGGGGTTAAATGTGATGACTGTCACATGGCGGCAACTTGGCGCTGGTTGAATGGCGGCTTTCCAACGCACAGGGAGTCTGCCGATGACCACTGTCAGCGCGCTCACGCGCTTGCTCAAGCCGGTTTCGCCGTTGGCTGCAGACATGAGCATCGCTGATGTGGCGGATCGTCTGCTGACGCCGGAGCTCAAAGCTTTTCTCTCGCTGCCCATTGTAGATAGCGCCGGCCGGCCGCTGGGCCTGGTCAGTCGCACCACCTTGCAGGACATCTTTATGCAGCGCTTCGGTCGCGATTTGCGCGGCCGTCACGCGGTGCAAGAGGTGATGAATGCGGCACCGCTGGTGGTCAGCCTGGATACCAGCCTGGAGGATGCGGCCAAGCAGATCACCGGGCAGTTGCAGTACCCGATTACTGAGGACTTTATCCTGGTCGACGCCCAAGGCCTGTATCGCGGCCTGGGCACTGTGCTCGATCTACTCAAGGCCATGGAGGCGCGCATCGCCCAGCGCAATTTGGTGCTGCGCAAGGCGCTTGTTGAGCTCAAGGAATCGCAGACTCAACTGGTACAGTCAGAGAAGATGGCATCCCTGGGGCAGATGGTCGCCGGCGTCGCCCACGAGCTGAACACCCCGCTGGGTTATGTGAAAAACAATGTGCAGCTACTGCGCGAACTGAGTGCGCCGCTGTTTGAACTGGCCGAGGCGCAGGCTGCTCTGGGCGATTGCCTGAACGATCCGACCTGTGATGAGGCGCGCCTGGCCATGGCCCTGGAGGTTGCTGCCGAAGCCCGTACTAAGGCTGCTCCGGAACTGTTGGTGGAGGACTTTACCCAGCTGTTCAGCGACACCCTGTATGGCCTGCAGCAGATTGCCGAGCTGGTGGTCGGGCTGAAGGATTTCGCCCGCCTGGACCGCGCCATGAGCGAGGAGGTCGATCTCAATGAGTGCATCCGCAGCGCCCTGGTGATTGCCCGTAACGGCATCAAGGACAAGGCCGAAACCATCCTGCAGCTTGGCGAGTTGCCGCGCATTCCCTGTGCGCCGTCGCAGATCAACCAGGTGCTGCTCAACCTGCTCAACAACGCCGCCCAGGCCATCGATGGTTTCGGTCAGATCCTGGTGAAAACCTGGGCCGACGACAGTGCCGTGTGCATTTCCGTGCAGGATTCCGGGCGTGGCATGCCACCTGAAGTGCTGGCGCGCATCTTCGATCCGTTCTTTACCACCAAACCGGTGGGCCAGGGCACCGGCCTGGGGCTATCAATCAGCTACAAGATCATCCAGGACCACGGCGGGCAGATCCGCGCAGCGTCCGAGCCTGGGCGCGGTACGCGCTTTCTGATCCGCCTGCCGCGTCCGCAGGCGCTGCCACTACAACGGAGTGCCTGATATGAGCGAGCCGATTCGTATTCTGTTTGTTGATGATGAAGAGCGCATTCTGCGCAGCCTGGCCCTGCAGTTTCGCCGTGAATATGAAGTGCTGACCGAGAGCGACCCGCGTCGCGCCCTGGAGCGGCTGAAAAGCGAGAATGTGCAGATCATCGTCAGCGACCAGCGCATGCCACAGATGAGCGGTGCCGAGCTGCTGGCCCAGGCGCGTGAGATTGTCCCCGATACCCTGCGCATTCTGCTGACCGGCTACAGCGATCTGGATGCCGCCGTGGAGGCGCTCAACAGCGGCGGTATCTTCCGTTACCTGACCAAGCCCTGGGATCAGCAGGAGATGGCCTTCACCCTGCGCCAGGCCGCGCAGATTGCTGCACGCCAGTTGCAGGCACCGAAAGTCTCGGCAGTCATACCGCCGGCGGCGCTCAATGTGCTGCTCTTGGATGAGGATGCGTCGACTCTGGATGTGGTGGCCGAGTTCTGCGTGGCCGGCGGTCATCGTCTGCTGCGCTCGGCTTCGCTGAGCGACGCCGTGATGCTGCTTAACAGCCAGCCGATTGATCTGCTGGTCAGTGACTTGCAAGTGGCTGGGGAAGACACTGCACCACTGCTGAAAAGCCTAGCCCAGGCCCATCCACGTCTGCTCAGCCTGGTGGTTACGCCGTTCTGCGATACCCAGGCGCTACTCAAATTGATCAACGAAGCGCAGATTTTCCGTTACCTGCCCAAGCCGATTCGTCGCGGGCTGTTCGACAAGGGCTTGTTGGCAGCGGCCGAACAGGCGCAGATCTGGCGCGCGCAGCCGGCGCAGGTAGTCACCCGCCTGGCGCAGCAGCCGCGTGAAGAACGTGATCGGGAGAAGGTCGGCAGTTTGCTCGGCATGCTCGGGCGTTTGCGTGAACGCCTGACTGCCTGAATGCATCCCGCTGCTGCGCCATTTACGACGTAGCAGCGGGGTTGGCAGCCGCCTTTAGCGGCGTACTTGCTTGAGGGTTTCGGCGATCAGGAAGGCCAGCTCCAGCGACTGGTCGGCGTTCATTCGTGGGTCGCAGTGGGTGTGATAGCGGTCCGACAGGCCGTCTTCGGTGATCGGCCGCGCACCGCCGATGCACTCGGTGACATTCTGCCCGGTCATCTCGATATGGATACCACCGGCATAGCTGCCCTCAGCCTGGTGCACGGCGAAGAACTGCTTCACTTCGGCAAGGATCTGCGCAAAGTCGCGGGTTTTGTAACCGCTTGAGGCCTTGATGGTGTTGCCGTGCATTGGGTCACTGCTCCACAGCACCTGGCGACCTTCACGCTGCACGGTCTGGATCAGGCGCGGCAGGCCCGCTTCCACTTTGTCTGCACCCATGCGCACGATCAGGTTGAGGCGGCCCGGATCGTTGTCCGGGTTGAGGATGTCGATCAGGCGGATCAGGTCTTCGCTGCCCATGCTCGGGCCGACTTTCACCCCAATCGGGTTGCCCACGCCGCGCAGGAACTCAACGTGCGCGCCGTCCAGCTGACGGGTGCGATCGCCGATCCACAGCATGTGCGCCGAGCAGTCGTACCAGCCGCCGGTAAGGCTGTCTTTGCGGACAAAGGCTTGCTCGTAATTCAGCAGCAATGCTTCGTGGGCGGTGAAGAAGCTGGTTTCACGCACTTGCGCCGCGCCGTCCATGCCGCAGGCGCGCATAAAGGCTAGGGTTTCGTCGATGCGGTCAGCCAGCTGGCTGTACTTCTCACCGAGCGCCGAGTTGGCAATAAAGTCGAGGTTCCACTGATGCACCTGATGCAGGTCGGCAAAACCGCCCTGGGCAAAGGCACGCAGCAGGTTCAACGAAGCGGTGGACTGGTGATAGGCCTGCAGCAGGCGCTCCGGGTCTGGCACGCGGCTGGCCGAGTCAAAACCGATACCGTTGACGATATCGCCGCGGTAGGCGGGCAGGGTCACGCCGTCGATGGTTTCATCATTGGCCGAGCGCGGCTTGGCGAACTGACCGGCCATGCGCCCGACTTTGACCACCGGGCAACCGGCGGCAAACGTCATGACGATGGCCATCTGCAGCAGCACCTTGAAGGTGTCGCGGATTTTCGCCGCGCTGAACTCAGCAAAGCTCTCGGCGCAATCGCCACCTTGCAGGAGAAACGCGCGACCCTGGGTGACCTCGGCAAACTGGCGACGCAGTTCACGGGCTTCACCGGCAAACACCAGTGGCGGATAACCGGCCAGGGTCTGCTCGACCTGGGCCAGTTGCGCGGCGTTCGGGTACTGCGGTTGTTGCTGGATCGGCTTGGCTCTCCAGCTTTCAGGGCTCCAGGGTTGCGACATTGCGGCTCTCGGCTTAAGTCAATTTAGGCGGACGGGCATGGTAACCGATAAGCCATCGCCGGCAAGCCGATAGGCGTGATAGAGCCGCTGCATGGTGACGTACGGCTCAGGCCGTGGCGGGTTTGAAACCTGCTGCTGGCGCTGTGCGCGGCGCAACGTCACGGCCAGGCAGAAAGCTGCCAAAGCCGGGTTGCTTGCCCAGCGCGTCGGGGAACTCGGCACCGCGGCGGTAGGCGATGCGACCGTTGATCAGGGTGGCGTCCACCGCCGCGTCATTGCGTTTGACCACGCGCTCCAGGCCGAGCACCTCCATCGGCGCTTCATGGATGTCGTCCAGCTCGTCGGTCAGCCCTTGCGGGTTGACGATCACCACATCAGCACGGTCGCCAACGCGGATAGTGCCGGCGTCGACCCCGATAAAGTCCGCCAGCTCGCCAGTCAGGCGGTGGATGGCGCGGCCCATGTCCATGAACGGGGTGCCGGTAAGTTCGGCATCGCGCACATATTTAAGGAAGCGCAGCGGAAAGTTGTACTGAGCGATGGAGCGCAGGTGTGCACCGGAGTCAGCGAAGCCCGGCTGGGTCCAGGGGCTGGAGAGCAGCTTGTGCATCACCGCCTCGCGCTGGTTACCGTAGCAGGTGGTCCACTTCAGTGCCTCGCGGTACTGGCAGGCCAGCTCGAAGTAGGCGTCCACCGGGTCCAGGCCACGGGCGGCGCCGAGCTGCTTGAAGTTCTTGCCGACCATGCTGGCGGCCGGGCATTCGGTTACCCAGCAGTCGGAGAAGTCGCGGTGCCATAGACCCTTGGTCAGCACGGCCTTGACCTGCTTTTTGAACAGCGCACGGAACTCCGGCTCTAGCACCTTGGCGTACAGCTCGTCCGGGTCTTTGATGTTGCGCAGGATCTCGCCCGCACCGAACTCCTCGAAGGCGTTCACATTCAGCCCTTCCAGGCGCAGTGTGAAGGGCGCTGGAAGAGTCTGCCAGCGGAAATGGCCGCGCAGCACGCGGTTAGCCAGCCAGCCAGAGAGGCGGGTGAAGTAATGCAGCAGCGGCTGGGATTTCAGGTCCAGGGCGGTAAGCATCGAGCATTTCAGCGGCTTTCTAAACCAACCGTGGGCCTGCCAGAGGAAGGCGAACACGTTGACCTTGGTCACTGCGTTGGGCGCCCCCTGCAGCACTGCGCCGCGACGACGCAGGATGGCGAACAGGCGCGAGAACTCCGTCCAGCTGGCGAAGGTCGAGGGCAGCGGGCTGGACCAGGCGCGGTCGCCATCCATCTTGTCCAGGCGCGTGGTCATCACCGACAAGCCGATGCAGCCGGCGTCCAGCGCCTCTTCCAGCAGTTGCTCCATGCGTGCAAGTTCGGCTTCGGTCGGTTTGACTTTGCTGGTGGCGCGCTCCAGGCCCATTACCGCCACGCGCAGTTCGGAGTGGCCAAGGAATGAGCTGACGTTCGGCCCCAGCGGCTGATGGTCATAGAACGCGCGGTAGCCGGCGGCGTCGCGCCAGGTCTTTTTCTGTTGCAGGATCGGCAGCACGTATTCACGCGGCACCGCTTCGACGCGGGTAAACAGGTCGGAACAGTCCTCTGCATCGGCCAACACCATGCTGATCGAGCAGGAGCCGATGGTCACGCTGGTTACACCGTGGCGCACGGATTCTTTCAAGGCGGGGGCGGCGATCACTTCGGCGTCGTAGTGCGAGTGGATTTCCAGAAAGCCCGGGGTGACCCACTTGCCGGCAGCATCCAGCACCTCGGGGCAACCGCTTTCATCCAGCGGGCTTAGGCTGAGTACATCAATGCGTCCGTCCTTGATGCCGATATGCCGCAGTTGCACTGGCTGGTTGCTGCCGTCGAAGTACAGGCCGTTCTTGATGATGATGTCGTGGCTCATAGCAAACTCCAGGGCGCAAGCAGCAGGCCGCCGGTGACCAGCAGCAACAGGTAGATGGCAATGCGGAAATGTTGTTCGTTGAAGCGTTGGTGCAGGCGTTCACCCAGCCACACACCGATCAGCAGCAACGGCGCGTAACTGGCGACTTGCGGCAGGGCGGGCAGCAGGCGGCCGTCGAGCAGAAAGGCCAGGGTCAACAGGCTGTTGAGGGTGAACCACACCGTGACCAGGGTGGCACGCAGGCGCGCCTTGTCCAGTTGCGTGCCGGTCAGGGCGAATACCAGCAGCGGGCCGCCGGAGGCGAACAGGCCGTGACTGATGCCCGCACACAGGCTGAGCAGGCGGCTAAGCCACATGGGGCGCACGGGCTGCACGGCCGCATGACGCAGGCGCCACAGTTCGCGAGCGGCAAACCACAGCACCAATGCGCCAAACAGGCGCTTTGCAAGGGCTGCGTCCAGGAAGGGCAGCAGGGCATAGCCGAGAGCCGTGCCGAGCAGCATGCCGGGCAGGATCATGCCCAGCAGCAGGCGGCGGTCGATCATCTGCCGATGCCGCCAGACCAGGTAGCCGGTCATGCAGATATTCAGTGGCACCAGCACCGGCAGCAGCTGCTCGATGGGCAACAGCAAGGCGCCCAGTGACAGGGCAATCACGATGCTGCCGAAACCAGTGATCGCCTCCAGGGTGTACGCCAGCAGGATAAAGCCCGCCAACGTTAGCCAGATAACGTCCATCAGCCCATCTCCTCAGCGAAGCGTGCACTCATCTTGCGGTAGTAATAACCGGGGGCAATGCGCCAGAGCAGGCTGGCCAGCCAGCTGCCACGGTCGGGAAACAGCCGCTCGCGGCCTTGCCTCTGTGCCTGGAGAATCTGCGCGGCCATCCAGTCGGCGCCGCGTATCTGGCCTACGGTCGAGCGGCCGTGTTGCGCCTGCAGACCGTCGCCGCCAAGGGCGTTCTGTTCGATGGGGGTGTCGAGAAAGCTGGGGTACACCAGCAGCATCTTGATGCCGTCACGGGCGGCCTCAGCGCGCAACACCTCGAAGAACTGGCCAAGGGCGCTTTTCGCCGCGCAATAGCCGGCACGACCGAGTACCGGCATCCAGCCGGCCATGGAGCCAATGGCGATGATCTGCCCACGGCTCTGGCGCAGCAGCGGCAGGGCGCTCAGGGTCAGTTCCACGGGTGCCTGGTAGTCGACGGCCATGACCTTGCGAAACACGGCTGGGTCGGTCTGCAGGGTAGGCGAGCGGTGGGTGATGCCGGCATTGTTGATCAGCACATCCAGGCGGCCGAAGCGCTCGCGGCAGGTTTGCAGCAATTGCTGATGCAGGTGCGGGTCGGTGATATCGCCGGCCAGGCCGATTACCCGCTCGGCGCCCAGCTCATTTACCCGCGCGGTCAGGCCGTCTGCATTGATATCGGTGAGCAGCAGATTGCAGCCTTGGCCGTGATAGGCGCGCGCAAGTTCCCAGCCGAGGCCGCTGGCGGCCCCGGTGATCAATACGATGTGCATTATTTTTCTCCAGCGCTGGCCAGGGCCGTAGGTGCGGGTGAGGCGGCGATGGGCGCGCTGCGCGACCAGATAAAGGCCAGGGTCAGGCCGCTGACCAAATGCCAGCAGCCCCAGAACGCGGCGATCAGCAACATGCCGCTGGCCTGCGGGAAGAAGGTGAAGATGATCACCAGGCCCAGGGCCGAGTTCTGGATACCCACTTCCAGGGTGATCGCCCGGCGATCCGCTGCCGGCAGCCCGGACAGCCGCGCGCAGCCGTAACCCACCGCTAAAGCCAGGGCGTTGTGCGCCACCACCAGCCAGAAGAACAGATGGAAGTGCGCGATGAATTGGTCGAAGTTGCGGCTGAAGGCCAGGGTGACGAAGGCCAGCATCACCAGCAGGGCAAAGATCCGCAGCGGCTTTTCCACCTTGAGCGACAGGCTGGGAAAGCGCCGGCCGATCCACATGCCGGCGATCAGCGGCAGGCCGAGCACCAGCAATACCAGGAGCAGCAGGCTGACTGGATCCATGGCTATCTGCGTCAGCAGTGGTCGGGTCAGCGGATTAAGCCAGGCGTAGAAGCCGAAGTTCAGTGGCGTCAGTACGCTGGCCGCGAGGCTGGATACCGCCGTCATGCTCACCGAGACCGCGACGTTGCCCCGCGCCATCCAGGTCATGATGTTGGAGAAGCTGCCGCCGGGGCAGGCCGCCACCAGCATCATGCCCAGGGCCAGCATCGGCTCGATGCGCAGCGCCCAGCAGGCCAGACAGGTCAGCGCCGGCAGCAGGACAAATTGCGCGAACAGGCCAATCAGCGGTGCCTTGGGCTCGCGGACGATGCGTTTGAAGTCATCCAGGCGCAGATCCAGCGAGACGCCGAACATCATCACCGCGAGGATGATGTTGATCAGCACCAGGCTGCTGGGGTCGAACTGGATATTCACCGGCTCCATCACAGGCTTCCTTCAACAGTGCGGCTGGCGGTAGCAGGCAGCGCAGCCAGGCCGGCGCGCAGGCTATTGCTGTGCTGCGCGATGCTTTGACGATAGCTGTCCTTGTGCACGTAGTAGGCCATGCGCTCCAGTTGCAGGTACTGGTAGCCGCCGTCCAGGCGTATGCCGGCGCGTTCGCGTTTGAGCACCTGGAAGTCTTTGGCCGCCTGGCTGCCGGCTTGCAGTCCTTTGATATAAAGCGCCACCAGCTCAGCCTGCTCGTCACGGCCCTGCCAGCCAAGGCCTGAGGCTTCGACCATGCCCAGCATAAACAGATCGTCGTACTCGGGATGGAACACATTCAGGTACAGCTGCGGCGCGCCGGCGTTGCTCGGCCAGTTAAGGTGCGCACGGTCGATAAAGGGGTAGTCGAGCTTGTAGCCGGTGCCTTGCAGAATCAGGTCGTACTCGGCCTGTTCGCCATCGCTGAAGGTCACCTGCATACCGTCGATTTTGGCCACATCGCGGCGCGCCTTGATATCGCCATGGCCGAGGTAATGCAGCACCAGGGAGTTCATCACCGGGTGTGACTCGTAGAGCTTGTAGTCCGGGTCGGGCAGGCCGTATTGCGAAGGTTTGCCGACCAGCGCGCGTATCAGCAGGCCATCGAGGAATTGCTTGAACGGGCGCGGCAGCTTGATCGCGCCGCCAAGCGTGTCGGTCGGCCGGCCCAGGGTGAATTTGGGCAGGAAGTAATAACCGCGACGCACCGACAGGTCCACCGAGACGGCGCGGTGCACAGCGTCCACGGCGATATCGCAGGCCGAGTTGCCGCAGCCGATCACCAGCACGCGCTTGCTGTCGAACACCGCTGCCGAGCGGTAGTCGCTGGAATGCATCAGCTCGCCGGTAAACGTGCCGGGTAGCGCCGGCTGATTGGGCGTATGCAGGGTACCGTTGGCCATCAGCACGCCGTCGAACAGCCATTCACGCTGCACGCCGTCGTACTCGCTGATCAGCTTCCAGCCCTTATCCAGGCGCTGAATTTCCACCACGCGAGTGTTGAATTGGTAGTGCGCATACAGGCCGAAGTGCTTGGCGTAGTCGCGGAAGTAACGGCGCATTTCACTGTGATGCGGGTAGGGGGCTACCTCGGCGTGCATCGGAAATTCGCTGAACTGGGTGGTGCCCTTGGAGGAAATCAGGTGCGCCGAGTCGTACATGGTGCTGTGCGGATTATCGATGTCCCACAGGCCGCCAACATCCGCGTGCAGTTCGAAACCGACAAAGTCGATGCCGTGCTTGTGCAGTTGACGTGCTGTACACAGCCCCATGGGGCCGGCACCGATAATGGCGTACATGGCAAACCTCGATATTTGTTTTTATTGTTGTAGCCGCATAACGACGAACTCGGCGCTCCCGACTGCGGCAAATTATCGCGTGACCAGGGGAGGGTGCCTCAATGACAATTAGCGCCTTTCCCCCGGCCGAAATGGTCGGGGATGTCACGGTGGAGAGTGGTGGATGCCAGGTTTACCCCCGGTCGGTCAGATGCCGGACCCGCTGTTGATCGCCGAAGTGCACGATGCCTTCGGGGTGATCCAGGTAGTCGAAATGGGTGCTTACCGCTTTCTCGAGTTCGGCGAAGCGATCGAGCAGAGCTGCGTGTATATGCCAGACCCCAGCTGGCTGGAGTACGACTACACCCGCGCCATGCTGCTTGGCGCGTTGTGCCATGAACACCCTGAAAGTGCTCTGTTTCTAGGCCTTGGCGCCGGCAACCTGACCCAGGCTTGCCTGAAGTTTCTGCCGCTGGACGATGTTGAGGTGATCGAGCTGCGCGCCGATGTGCCGCGCCTGGCCATGGAGCACATGGGGCTGACCGATGATCCGCGCCTGACCATTCGTATCGGCGATGCGCTGGAGCTGCTGGAAAGCGCGGAAAAGACCGACCTGCTGTTTGTCGACCTGTACACCGATCATGGCCCTGCAACTGGGCATCTTGCCTGGCGTTTTCTGGAAAATTGCCAGAAGCAGCTCAACCCCGGCGGCTGGCTGATTATCAACCAGTGGGCCGGCAACGACGGCAAACCACTGGGTGCGCCGCTGCTGCGCGGCCTCTACCACCGGCATTACTGGGAGTGCCCGGTGAAGGAGGGCAATGTCGTGTTGCTGGTGCCGGCGGATCTGGAGCAGGAAATCGACTTTGCCGAACTGCGCCGCCGCAATGAGCTGCTGGCGCCGCAGTTCGGTTATTCGCTGGAGTCGTTGATCAAAGCGGTACGTCCTGCGACCTGATCACGTTCAACGCCCTTTAAAGTCGCCCGGACGGCGTTCCTGCATCGCTCGCACGCCTTCCTGCGCATCTTCACTGGCCATCAGGCGAGTCACGGTCGGGTGCAGGCTGGCGGCTGCGGCAGCCGGGCCTTCGACCACGGCCTGGCGCGCCGATGCCAGGGTAGCCTGCACACCCAGCGGGGCTTGTGCGGCAATGCGTTCAGCCAGCCACAGTGCCTTGGGCAGCAGCTCTTCACTGGCCACCACCTGCTGGATCAACCCCAGGCGATAGGCTTCGTGAGCATCGAATTCATCTCCGGTCAGCAGCCAGCGCATGGCATTGCCCCAGCCAGCGCTCTGGTGCATGCGCAAGGTGGCGCCGCCGAATGGGAAAATCCCACGCTGCACTTCCATCTGCGCGAAGCGGGTATTGCTGGCGCACAGGTTGATATCCGAGGCCAGCATCAGTTCGATACCGATCGTGTAGCAGTAGCCCTGAGCAGCGACGATCACCGGTTTGCTCACTCGCGGCCCGCCGAACACCCCCCAAGGGTCACAGCCGTCGTCAGGTATCTTCCAGCCGGCGGCAAATTGCGCCGCTACGTTTGCCAGGTCCAAACCAGCGGTGAAGTGCTCACCGTGGGCAAATACCAGCGCCACACGTGCGTCGCTGTCGCGCTCGAACTCGCCGTAAGCCCGGCACAGATCATCCAGCATGGGCATATCGAAAGCATTGCGTTTGCTCGCTCGGTCCAGGCCGATCAACATGATCTGGCCACGTTTTTCACGGCTGACGCGGCCGCTGGTGCTTTGGGTCATGGCTGGGAGTCCTTGTGCGCAGGTAGGTGGGCTGGGGTTGAGGCCGTTACAGCATGGCAGTTGCAGGCTATCAGAGGATGGCTGTATGGCACGTTATAGGTGCTGCTTATGCATTTTTTATGCGTGGTTGATGGAAAAACAGGCACATCGGCCAGGTTTTCCGGTATAGTGCGCGCCGGTCAATTCTTGGCCACGTTCAGGTAGTACAACTCGCCCGAAGGTTTACTTTGGCAGTTAGTCCGTTTTGCGGACTATCCTTGACGATTCATTTATCACACGTTTTCGCAAATCCCCGCCGACATGGCTGCCAGGGTGACTCTCGGGTCTTACACGGCATGCGCAGCTTTGGAACATGGGTCTTTGCGGATGCACTAGAGGCAGACCCATGACCCAGGAAACCGGCGGCTTCGCCGCACTCGGACTCAACTCCAATATTCTCGCTGCACTGACCGCTGTTGGTTACGAAGAGCCGTCGCCGATTCAGGCGCAGGCCATTCCCGTGATTCTGTCCGGTCAGGACATGATCGGTCAGGCCCAGACCGGTACCGGTAAAACTGCTGCTTTTGCGCTGCCGATCCTGTCGAAAATCGACCCGGCCAAGAAAGAGCCGCAGGCGCTGATCCTCGCGCCAACCCGCGAGCTGGCCCTGCAAGTGGCCACCGCGTTTGAAACCTATTCCAAGCAGATGCCAGGTCTGAATGTGGTTGCCGTTTATGGCGGCGCGCCGATGGGTCCGCAGCTGAAGGCTATCCGTCAGGGTGCACAGGTCATCGTGGCCACGCCGGGTCGTCTGGTTGACCACCTGCGTCGTGATGAGAAAGTCTTGTCGACCATTCAGTACTTGGTCCTCGACGAAGCTGACGAAATGCTCAAGCTGGGCTTTATGGATGACCTCGAAGTAATCTTCGAAGCCATGCCAGCAAGCCGCCAGAGCGTGCTGTTCTCCGCTACTCTGCCGCATTCGATCCGCGCCATCGCAGAAAAACACCTGCGCGATCCGCAACACATCAAAATCGCTTCGAAGACCCAGACCGTGACTGCGATTGAGCAGGCGCACCTGATGGTCCACGCCGACCAGAAGCACGCGGCAGTACTGCGTCTGCTGGAAGTCGAAGAGTTCGACGCGCTGATCGGTTTCGTGCGTACCAAACAAGCCACCCTAGACCTGGCCGCTGCGCTGGAAGCCAAGGGTTACAAGGCTGCTGCACTGAACGGTGACATCGCCCAGAATCAACGTGAGCGCGTGATCGAGTCGTTGAAGGATGGCCGTCTGGACATCGTCATCGCTACCGACGTTGCTGCTCGCGGTCTCGATGTGCCGCGTATCACCCACGTTATGAACGTGGACATGCCGTATGACCCAGAGTCGTACGTGCACCGTATCGGCCGTACTGGCCGTGCGGGTCGTACCGGTCGCGCCCTGTTGCTGGTGACGCCACGTGAGCGCCGCATGCTGCAAGTGATTGAGCGTGTAACTGGGCAGAAAGTGGGTGAGGTGAAGCTGCCGGACGCTCAGCAAGTACTGGACGCACGCATCAAGAAGTTGACCAACAGCTTGGCGCCACTGGTGGCCGATGCCGAAGCCAGTCACGGTGATCTGCTGGATCGCTTGACGGCTGATATCGGTTGCAGCCCACGTGCTTTGGCCGCAGCACTCCTGCGCAAGGCCACCAATGGCCAAGCCCTGACCCTGGCTGAAGTTCAACGTGATCAGCCGTTGGTTCCGGGTAGTGGTAGCAGCGCTCCGCGTGAACGCAGCGAGCGCAGTGAGCGTCCTGATCGTGAAGGCAGCCGCGAGCGCCGTGCACCTGTGCCGTTGGCCGAAGGCCGCGCGCGTTGCCGCACCGCCTTGGGTGCGCGTGACGGGATTGCCGCGAAGAACCTGCTGGGTGCGATCCTCAACGAAGGTGGTTTGACCCGTGAAGACATCGGCCGCATTCAGGTGCGTGAGAGCTTCAGCCTGGTCGAGCTGCCGGAAGAAGGCCTTGATCGTCTGCTGGGTAAGTTGAAAGACACTCGCGTCGGTGGCAAGCCGCTGAAACTGCGTCGTTATCGCGAAGATTGATACTTCGCTGAATAAAAAAGCCCCGCTCAGTGCGGGGCTTTTTTATGGCTGTTACACAGTGGGCATAGGGCTTAGGTGAAGCTGTAGATATCCATCCCCAGCGCGCCCAGGGTGAAGCCGCTGTGCTCGACCTTGAACTGCCCGCCGGCGCTTGCGGCAAAAAATAGCGGCAGCAGGTGTTCATCGCTGGGGTGGTTGCGCGCAGCATAGGGGGCTTGCCGGCGATAATCATCGAGCGTGGCGTTGTCCTGTCTCGTCAGTTTATCCACGATCCAGTCACGGAAAGCCTGCGCCCAGGGCTTGATGACATCTGGACCCGCATGCCAGTCCAGTTCGCCGAGGTTGTGGGTGATGCTGCCCGAGCCGATCAGCAGCACGCCTTGCGCGCGTAAGCTGGTCAGTGCCTGGCCGACGCGGCGTTGCAGGGCAGGACCCTGGTGGCTGGGCAGGGAGATTTGCACCACGGGTATATCCGCCTGTGGGTACATCAGCGCCAGGGGCACCCAGGCACCGTGATCCAGCGGCCGTTCAGGATCCAGCTGGGCCGGAAGGCCGCCTTGCTTCAGCAGATTGACGATCTCGGCGGCCAACTCGGGCTCGCCTGGTGCTGGGTATTGCACCTGATACAGTTCAGCGGGAAACCCGTAAAAGTCATGCCAAGTTTGTGGGTGTACGGCGCTGCCAACCCGCAACTCACGACTTTCCCAGTGCGCCGAAACCAGCGCAATCGCGCGCGGTTTGGGTAGTTGGCTGGCCAGGCGGGCAAGAGCGGGGCCGCTGGCGCCGGGTTGCAGGGCCAGTATGGGTGAGCCGTGGGAGATAAATAAACTGGGCAGTGACATGACAGGCTCCTGATCGGTTTCCTGCATCTTCCATCAGTCAACCTGTACATAAAAGCGTAAAAGACTGGGTATTTAAATCGCTTAAATAGATGGTTTGCGTGGGTGGAGCTTCTTGGTCTTATGGGCCGGGTGCGTCACGATCTTTCGTCGAGTCTTTTCAGGAGTGGGTATGCACGCAGAATTTTGGCAGGCACGTTGGGCGCGCAGTGAAATCGGCTTTCATCTACCTGAGGTCAATCCCTATCTGCAGCAGTACTGGCCGGCGCTGGGTTTGCCGGAGGGCGCACGTGTGTTGGTGCCGTTGTGTGGCAAGAGCCTGGATCTGGCCTGGTTGGCGGGGCAGGGTTGTCACGTCGTCGGTGTTGAGCTGGCGCAGCGTGCAGTGGAAGATTTCTTCGACGAGCATAAGCTGCTGCCGGAGGTTAGTGAGGTCGGCGCGCTCAGGCTGTATCGGGCTGGCGCTGTGGAAATCTACTGCGGTGATTTCTTCGCCCTGACGGCGCAGCAGCTTGCTGGCTGCTCCGCACTGTATGACCGCGCCGCGCTGATTGCTTTGCCGCCAGAAATGCGCGCGCGTTATGTGGCGCATCTGACGCAAGTCTTACCCAGCGGCTGCCAGGGGTTACTGGTGAGCTTGGACTATGACCAGGCGCGGATGGACGGCCCGCCCTTCGCTGTGGCAGATGAGGAGGTGCAGCGCTTGTATACGCCTGAATGGCAGTTGCAGGAGCTGGTGTGCGGCGATGTGCTGGGCGATAACTGGAAGTTTTTAAAGCGCGGTCTCGAGCGCCTGGATGAGCGGGTCTATCAGCTGCGTAAAGACTGAATAACAGCCACAAAAAAGGGCGACTCAAGAGTCGCCCTTTTTGCTTTTGCTACTTAGCCGCGCTGACGCAGGGCTTCAATGCGGACTTCCAGTGGCGGGTGGGTCATCAGCAGACCAGCCAGGCCGCCTTTGAGGCCACCGTTGATGCCGAACGCGGTCAGGCTGTTAGGCATGGTGACCGGCACTTCCTGCTCAGCGCGCAGGCGCTGCAGAGCGGCGATCATGGCACCTGTGCCGGCCAGGCGTGCACCAGCTTCGTCGGCCTTGAACTCGCGCTTACGCGAGAACCACATAACGATGATGCTGGCCAGGATGCCCAGAACAAGCTCGGCGAAGATGGTGGCAACGAAGTAACCGATGCCTGGGCCGTCTTCGTTCTTCAGAATGACCTTGTCGACAAAGTTGCCGAAGATCCGTGCGAAGAACATCACGAAGGTGTTCACCACGCCCTGAATCAGCGCCAGGGTAACCATGTCGCCGTTGGCTACGTGGCCGATTTCGTGGGCCAGCACCGCGCGTACTTCGTCAGGCGAGAAGCGCTCCAGCAGCCCCTGGCTGACGGCTACCAGGGCATCGTTCTTGTTCCAGCCGGTGGCGAAGGCGTTGGACTCGTAGGCCGGGAAGATACCCACTTCAGGCATCTTGATCCCGGCTTCGCGGGACAGTTCTTCCACGGTCTGCATCAGCCACTGTTCATGGCGGGTGCGTGGCTGGGTGATAATTTCGGTCTTGGTGCTCATCTTCGCCATCCACTTGGACAGGAACAGCGAGACCAGCGAGCCGGCAAAGCCGAACACGGCGCAGAAAACCAGCAGGCTGCCATAGTTCTGGCCGGTAAAGCGGTCAACCCCAAGCAATTTCAGGGTGATGCTGGCGATGATCAACACCGCAATGTTGGTGGCCAGGAACAGCATAATGCGCATCATGGTGTATTGAGACTCCTCACGAAAATGTTCTATAAGGCCATTGGAAACCCTGTTTTGGCTGCTTCGCCGGGTTTTCAACGACCACTCTTGGATATGACGGCTATATAAGGGCGCACCCCCAGGCACTTCAACCTGGCGACTATTTCAAACTATGTCGCTTGCGCCGTTTAGGCTGGATTCGAACAGCAGGCGAGTCAGGCGGGCTATGCGCTCGCCATGCCTTTGGCCGAGCGCTTCGCGCAGCTGAAAGGCCAGGGTGGCGTGCACGCGGCGCACGCTGGGCGGCAGGGCGTCACCCTCTGGCAGGGCGTGAGGCACGCCGCGGGTCAGCCGCAGAAAGCCCTTTTCGCTGAGCACGGCCTGATCCAGTGCGTCGTAACCGATGGTGGAGTCAAAGCGGATATAGCCTTCCTCGGCCAGCCACAGCAGGGCGCCCAGGCAACTTTGATGGCGTGGTGTGGGCAGGCCGAACTCATCCGGCTCTTCGCGGCCGATCAGGTCTTCCACATACAGTGCGGATTTACTCGGAAATGCCTGGTACAGAGTCAGCATGCCGGCGGCGGCATCCTTGTAGAAGTCGTCGATCTGCAGGTCCATCAGAATTTGCCAATCATTGAGGTTGGAAGATAAGGCAGCACGCGGCCCAGGAGCGCCCAGGGCCAGCCAGGCACGTAGGCGCTAACATGGCGTTTGTCGATGTGCTTGGCGATCATCGCCGCGCCGCGTTCTACATCAATCAGAAATGGCCGGCTGGCCATATCGCTGTTCAAGGGCGTGTCGATAAAGCCCGGTAGCAGGAGCGTGGTGTCGATGTTCTTACCCAGCAGCTCGGCGCGGGTGGCTTCCATGTAGCTGATCAGGCCAGCTTTACTCGCCGAATAGGCCGCCGTATGCGGTAAACCGCGTTTGCCGGCGACTGAGGCGACGGCAACCAGGTGGCCGTGGCCTTGCTGACGAAACAGTGCGCAGGCGGCATCCAGGCAGGCAATCGCGCCGATCAGGTTGGTTTCCACGGTCAAACGTGCGCGCTTGAAATGGCCACCGCCGGCTTTACCGGTCAGTGCGATACCGGCATTGGCAATAATTCCGTCCAGACCACCGAGCAAGTTGGCGGCCAGGCCTACGGCGTCTTGGCATGCGTCGTAGTCGGTCACATCCAACGGCAAGACCACCACTTTGCGCTTGAAGCGCGCCTGCAGTTCGGCGGCTAAGAGGTGCAGGCTGTCTTCGCGGCGTGCGGCCAGGGCCAGGTCATAACCCTTGGCCGCCAATTCGCGGGCCAGAGCGGCACCGATACCAGAGCTGGCACCGGTTAGCAGGTAGCGTTTGCTCTGGTTCATGTGCGCTCCGATTACTGTTGGTAAGTCTTGAGGAAGCTGCCGATACGGCCGATGGCCATTTCCAGCTCATCCACGCGCGGCAAGGTGACCACGCGGAAGTGATCCGGCCACGGCCAGTTGAACGCGGTGCCTTGAACGATTAGCAGTTTTTCCGAGAGCAGCAGGTCGAGCACAAACTTTTCGTCGTTGTGGATCGGGCAGACTTTCGGGTCAATCTTCGGGAAGGCATACAGCGCGCCCATCGGTTTGACGCAGCTGACCCCGGGGATGTCGTTGAGCAGTTCCCAGGTACGGTTGCGCTGCTCCAGCAGGCGACCTTGCGGCAGCACCAGGTCATTGATGCTCTGGTAGCCGCCCAGCGCGGTCTGGATCGCATGCTGGCTCGGCACGTTGGCGCACAAACGCATATTGGCGAGGATATCGATGCCTTCGATATAGCTTTGCGCGCGGTGCTTGGGCCCGGAAATCGCCACCCAGCCGGAGCGGAAACCCGCCACGCGATAGGACTTGGACAGGCCATTGAACGTCAGGCAGAGCACGTCTGGGGCCAGCGATGCGGTAGAGATATGCTGGGCTTCGTCGTAGAGAATCTTGTCGTAGATCTCGTCGGAGAACAGCACCAGGTTGTGCTGACGGGCTAGTTCGACGATGTCCATCAACACTTCTTTGGAATACACCGCGCCAGTCGGGTTGTTCGGGTTGATCAGCACCAGGGCTTTAGTGTTTGGTGTGATTTTCGCGCGCATGTCGGCGATATCGGGGAACCAGCCCGCCTGCTCGTCGCACAGGTAATGCACGGGCTTGCCACCGGCAAGAGCCACTGCCGCCGTCCACAGCGGGTAGTCCGGTGCCGGAATCAGTACTTCATCACCGTTATTCAGCAGCGCCTGCATGGCCATCACGATCAGCTCGGATACGCCGTTGCCCAGGTAGATGTCTTCGATGCCAACGCCTTCTACCTGCTTCTGCTGGTAGTACTGCATGACCGCCTTGCGCGCACTAAACAGGCCCTTGGAGTCGCTGTAGCCCTGGGCTGTGGGCAGGTTACGGATTACATCCTGCAGAATTTCTTCAGGCGCTTCAAAACCGAACGGTGCCGGGTTGCCGATGTTCAGCTTGAGGATGCGATGGCCTTCCTCTTCCAGGCGTTTGGCGTGCTTGAGCACCGGCCCGCGGATGTCGTAGCAGACGTTGGCAAGCTTGTTCGATTTGCTGAACTGCATGTATGTGATCCCGAATGGTGGACGCCGCTGAATTACCCTGCAAAAAGACGCGATCTAACGAGCCTTGGCAGGTTGTAACGCCGGTGACAGACTGGGGTCGAATGATACGTGGCAGCCCGACCTTGGCAAAGGTACTGGTCGGGCTTTTTTATGGCGTGCCATCCATGGCCGCCACCCTTTGGGCCGTCGCTGCGCGACGTTAAAAATCGCTCCCGGCGATTTTTTCATGTAGAGGAGACTTGCCTGTGGACAAGCTGGAAAAACCCCTGGAAGCCTGGCGCGAAGAACTTTCCGAGGAGCAGTTTCATGTCTGTCGCCTGGGCGGCACCGAGCGCGCGTTTACCGGCCAATACCACGACAGCAAGGTGCCAGGTATTTACCACTGCGCCTGCTGCCAGGCTGAGTTGTTTGATTCGGACGCCAAGTACGACTCTGGCAGCGGTTGGCCGAGTTACTTCCAGCCCGTTAACAGCGAGGCCATCACCAGCCTGGATGACTTCAATCACGGCATGCACCGCATCGAAGTCAAATGCGCCAAGTGCGATGCTCACTTGGGCCATGTATTTCCCGATGGGCCGGCGCCAACGGGGCTGCGTTATTGCATCAACTCGGCATCGCTCAAGCTGGTGCCGAAGGCTTAATGCCATTGCACAGGCCCGCTATCAGCGGGCCTTATTTTGCTTTAATTAAATTGCGTACAATTTAATTGCTCGCTATCTTGCGTCCATTACCACTCCTCAGGATGACCAGCATGAGCAACGCACTCTTCGATATTCCGGTTACCACCATCAAGGGCGAGCAGAAAACCCTGGCCGATTTCGGCGGCAAGGCCGTGCTGGTGGTCAACACTGCCAGCAAGTGCGGTTTCACCCCGCAGTACAAGGGCCTGGAAAACGTCTGGCAGCAGTACAAGGATCAAGGTCTGGTGGTGCTGGGCTTCCCCTGCAACCAGTTCGGCAAGCAGGAGCCAGGTGATGAGGGCGCGATCAGTGAGTTCTGCGAGCTGAACTTCGGTGTGAGCTTCCCGTTGTTCAAGAAGGTCGATGTCAATGGCAGCGATGCCCACCCGCTGTTCGTCAACCTGAAGAAGAGCGCGCCGGGCCTGCTCGGCAGTCAGGGTATCAAGTGGAACTTCACCAAGTTTCTGCTGAGTGCCGACGGCACGGTGATCAAGCGTTTCGCCCCGACCACCAAGCCTGAGGACCTGACTGCAGAGATCGAAGCACTGCTGAAATGACTCAGGCCAGTTTGCACGCGGATGACGGGCTGCAGCTGGACAACCAGCTGTGTTTCAAACTCTACGCCGCTTCACGGGCGGTGATCCGCGCCTACAAGCCGATGCTTGATCAGCTCGGTCTGACCTACCCGCAGTACCTGGCCATGCTGGTGCTGTGGGAGTGGCAGCAGCAACCGCCGGCGTTGCCAACGGTCAAGGCGTTGGGTGAGCGTTTGTTGCTCGACTCCGGCACGTTGACGCCGCTGCTTAAGCGCCTCGAGCAGCAAGGCTTGTTACTTCGCAAGCGTTCGGCCAGTGATGAACGTGAGGTACACCTGGCGTTGACACCGGCCGGTTGCGCCTTGCGTGAGCAGGTGCTGCCGCTGAAAAGCCAGTTGTTGTGCGAGCGCGGTGTTGACCTGGATCAGGTCGCGGCGTTGCGCAGCCAGGTGGGCGTGTTGCTGGATCAGTTTATGACGCTTAACCACTGATCGAGCAGCACCGCTAGCTCGTCTTTACGGAAAGGCTTGGCCAGGTAGTCGTCCATCCCCGCAGCGCGGCAGCGCTCACGTTCATCTGACAGCGCATTGGCGGTGAGGGCAATGATTGGCAACTCGGCGAATTCGCTTTTCTGGCGAATTTGTCGGGTAGTTTCATAGCCGTCCATGACCGGCATGTTGCAGTCCATCAGAATCAGATCGACCGTCTGGTTTTCCAGCAAGGTCAGCGCTTCGCCACCATGATTGGCCAATAACACCTCGCAGCCGAGCTTGCTGAGCATGCCCTTGGCTACCAGTTGATTGACTGGGTTGTCTTCCACCAGCAAGACGCGCGCCTGGCGGCTGCGTTGCGGTTCGCTGTGCTGCTCGGTGGCATGTGCAGCGCCCTGGCCGAGAATGCGGCGTAAGGCCTGCAGCAGCACCTGGCGTGACAGCGGTCGGGCCAGTTGCTCGATAGGCGAAAGGTTCTCCACCTGTTCGCTGCTGAGAAAATTACCGTAGGCGCTGACCACCAGAATGGGCAGGCTGGAGTGCGCGCGCAGCTCATTCAAACGCTGCGGGCTGTCGCTGATCAGCACGTCCGCATCAAGCGGGCCCAGCACGCTGTCGGCATCCTGATGCAGATAGTGCAGGCCCCAAGCGGGCAGCAATCGGCTCAGCTGTTCACTCAGGCCTGAGCTCGCTGGGCTGAGGACAATAACGCGTCCGTGCAACACGGGAAGTGGCTGGGTGTGGTTCTGGCTGGGCAGCGGTAGGTCAACGCAGAAGGTGCTGCCGAAGCCTTCCTGTGTCTCCAGGCTCAGTTGGCCGCGCATGGCTTCGCAAAGCCGGCGAGTCAGGGCCAGGCCCAGGCCGGTACCGCCAAATTGCCGGGTGATACCAACGCCGGCCTGAGCAAACGGCTGGAAGATCCGTGCTTGAGCCTCTTCGGCAATACCGATGCCAGTGTCGCGCACAATGATCCTGACGCCACCGTCATGCGTGCTGACACTGATGTCTACGCGGCCAAAGCGGGTGAATTTCAGCGCGTTGGACAGCAGGTTGCTGACAATCTGCCTGACCCGCGTTGGGTCGCCGAGCAGCTGGTTGGGCAGCAGGGGATCAATCAGGCAGGTCAGTTCAACGCCGGGTGCGGCATTCTGCGACAGCAGGTTGGCGGTGTCTTCGACCATGCTGCCGAGGTCAAAGGGGATATGTTCCAGCTCCAGCTGCCCAGCCTCGAATTTCGACAGATCGAGAATGTCGTTAAGCAGCTCCACCAACACCTTGCCGGAGTCGTGGGCAATCGACAGCTGCTGGCGCTGCTCGTTATTCAGGGGGCCGTCCAATGACAGCGCAAGCATGCCCAGCAGACCGTTGAGCGGGGTGCGAATCTCGTGGCTCATATTGGCGAGGAAGGCCGAGCGCGCCTGGGCCATGTCCAGGGCCGTGCGTTTGGCTTGCTCCAGCTCGCGGTTGGAGTCGAGCAGGCGACTGTTGGCGGCTTCCAGCTGCTCGGTGCGCGCCGAAACCATGTCTTCCAGCTCGGCCAGGTAGCGGGTCAGGCGGGCTTCGGCTTGCTGGCGTTGCTCTATTTCGCTGGCGATGCTGCTCAGTTGGCGGTTGGTCACATCGACCAGCACACCGATCTCGTCGCGTTCATGGTTGGGTGGGTAGGGCAGCTTGGCATTATTGGGGCTGCGCAGGTCACGCTCGCTGAGGGCACGGATAAAGCCAGTGAGTGGCTTGGTCAGCATGAAGTAGAAGAGCACCAGCAAGATCAGTGACAGCAGCAGGCTACGGGCAAAACCGGTCAACAAGGTCAGCAGTGAGCGATTGAGGAAATGGCTGCCAAAGGCGTAGGTGTCGACTTCCAGGCTCAGTTTGCCCAGCGGCTCTTCGGGTGAATGGCTGACGAACAGGGCCGTTTCAAAGTGCCGGCGCTCGCCGAACATGAAATCGCTGAGCACCCGGTAGCGACTTTCCATGGCCGGGCGGCTAACGCTGGCCAGGGTGAGCTGATTGTTGTCGATGATTTGCGCGCTGATCACGGCCGGTGAGCGCAGCAGGCCCAGCACCAGTTCCTGCGCCAGTTCAGCGTCAATGTTGTAGGCGATGCGCGCAGCCGGGTTGTGGCTGATCTCCATCAGTGCGTTGATCTCGCGGTTGATGGAGGCATCTTCGCTGGCATAATCGATGCCCACTTGTATCAAGCTGAGCGCAGTGCCGAGGATGAAGGCTACCAATACGGTCAAACCGGCCTGTTTGAATGACAGGCGTTGGGTAAGCGCTATATCCATATTGGCCGGTTGATCTCATGTTGAA
Source organism: Pseudomonas sp. 9AZ (assembly GCF_902506525.1). Taxonomy (NCBI): domain Bacteria; kingdom Pseudomonadati; phylum Pseudomonadota; class Gammaproteobacteria; order Pseudomonadales; family Pseudomonadaceae; genus Pseudomonas; species Pseudomonas sp. 9AZ. The sequence continues at coordinate 153,194 of NZ_LR733840.1, read as the reverse complement.
TCGCTTGCCAAGCATAGCCCATCTGTTTTGCCGGACGGCAGTGGCAGAACAACTCGAAAACCCTGGAGTGTGTTGTGGATTCGCGTTTGAGTGATTTTTTGTTGCGTGCTGAGGCTGTGTTGGCGCGTCTGGAGCCTTTGCTGCCGGTGCAGCGCCCGGTTATCGACTGGCAGCAAAGCTTGGCTGCCCGCTGGCAGCGTGAGGGGCGCAGTGGCTATTTGGCACCGCTGCAGGTCAGTCTGGATGTGGAGCTGGCTGATTTGATCGGGGTGGATCGCCAGCGTGCTCAGTTGGCGCGCAATACCCAGCAGTTTATCCAGGGCCTGCCGGCCAACCATGCGTTGCTCTGGGGCGCGCGTGGTACGGGTAAATCATCGCTGGTGCGGGCACTGCTGGCCGAGCATGCGGCGGCGGGGCTGCGCCTGATTGAAATCGAGCGTGACCATCTGGCCGATCTGCCGCGCATAGTCGAGCAGTTGAGCGAGCTGCCGCAGCGTTTTGTGCTGTTCTGCGATGACTTGTCGTTCGAGGCCGGCGAGGGCGATTACCGCATGTTGAAAACCGTGCTCGATGGTTCACTGGAGCGTGCGCCGGACAATGTGTTGCTGTATGCCACCTCCAACCGCCGTCATTTGCTGCCGGAAAAACAAAGCGACAACGAAAGCTGGCAGCGGGTGGATGGCGAGCTGCACCCAAATGAGGCGGTAGAAGACAAGATCGCGCTGTCCGATCGTTTCGGCCTGTGGCTGTCGTTCTATCCATTCACCCAGGAACACTTCCTCGACGTGGTCCGGCACTGGGTCGAGGTGCATGCCGCGCAGGCCGGTTTGGCTTGGCAATGGGACGACGAGCTGGAAAAAGCGGCCATACGCTGGGCCTTGGGTCGCGGTAACCGCAACGGCCGCTGCGCCTATCAATTCGCCCGTGACTGGGTGGGCCTGCAATTACTGAGTAAGCACGATGATTGATTTACAACACAGCGGGCCAGGGCTCGATGGCTATCCACTGCTGGTGGCGCAGCTGCAGGCGCTGCTGGCGGGTGAGCGCGACTTTATTGCCAATGCGGCGCAGTTTTCGGCGTTTCTGTTTCAGGAGCTGAGCGACCTGAACTGGGCGGGTTTCTACCTGGCCCGTGGTGAAGAACTGGTGCTTGGGCCTTTTCAGGGCAAAGTCGCCTGCGTACGGATTCCCTTCGGCCGCGGTGTGTGCGGCGCCGCCGCGGCGACTGGGCAGACCCAACGGGTTGACGATGTGCATGCCTTTGCCGGGCATATCGCCTGCGACAGTGCGTCCAACAGTGAGCTGGTGGTGCCGTTTTTCAAGCATGGCCGTCTGCTGGGTGTGCTGGATTTGGACAGCCCGTCGCTGGCGCGTTTTAGCGCCGCAGATCAGGCTGGTATTGAACGCTTGGTCGAGGTATTTGTTGAGCTGACTGAATGCTGAAGGGGTGAGCAAACACAAAACACTAAAAAGCCCGGTGTCGACCGGGCTTTTTAGTGGATGGCGACTGGTTTTTCAGGCCTTACTGGCCATCTTGGCGAGCATTTTCAACTCACCGGGCAATACGCCCTGCACTGAATCACGCGCCATGATACGTGCAGCGTGCGCGCTCAGATTAGGCCAGCGTTGGGCGTCCACCTGCTCATCGCCATGCTGCATGTTGATCAACTGGCAAGTCAGGGCCAGATCGGCCAGGGTCAGGCTGTCACCCACCAGGTAATGGGCCGAGCCTAGGCATTTTTCCAGGTAGTCAAAGTGTGGCGGCAGCTTTTCAAGCAGGGCTTTCTGCACGGCCGCCTCGTCGCATTCTTGCCCCATGCTTGGCTTCAGTGCACGGTTACGGAATACCGTGAAGGTACAGAGTGGCGCCAGTTCATAATCAGCATATTTTTCCAGCCAGCGTACCTGTGCGCGCTGTTCAGCGCTCTGGCCTAGAAGGCTGCTCTGGGTCGGATACTTATCGTCCAGGTATTGGCAGATTACGCTGGAGTCGGCGAGGGTGAAATCACCATCTTTGAGCGCGGGGATACGTCCCAGTGGGCTCATGTCGCGGTACCAGGCTGGTTGGCCGAACGGCAGGATGATTTCCAGCTGGTAGTCCAGGCTCTTTTCAGCCAAAAACAGACGCACTTTACGAACGAAGGGTGACAGCGGTGCACCGTAAACAGTCAGGCTCATGCGCGGCACTCGTGGCAGATGGATAGCGCGCACGTTGTGCGCTGGAGGGGTTAGTCGTAGATGTTTTTCTTTTTCCACTCGTCGCCGCCGAGAGACTCCAGGCCGGCATCCAGTTCGCTGGGCTGCTCGGTGACGGGTTTACTGCTTTCTAGGACCATGGCGTTGGCGCGTGCCAATTGCTCTTCGAATTTCTTCAGAGCGTTTTGATAAGGAGCGGGGTCAGGCTGCTTGCGCAAATATTGTGCGCCGCGCTCGAACGCCAGGCGTGCTTGGCCAGGCTGGTTCTGCTGCAAGGCCTGTTGGCCAAGGTTGCCGAAAAATTCGATATGCACCTGAGTCAGCATGTGGCGCACTTCCTTCAACCAATGCTTGGCCTCACTGGCCGGAATAATTCCGTCTTTTGCAGAGCGGGTCAGTTGACCGTGAAGGCTTTCCAGCTGAAAGCGTACTTCCTTCGCTTTAGCTTCATTAATGATGGGTTGTGGCGGATTGTTTACGGTAATTGACTCGCCTTGGGCGATCATTTTGCGCAGCTCTTCAATATGCGCTTTGAGAGCATTGTTGCCCTTGTCATACGGCAGTACGCGTTCACTGAAGTGCAGCTGCAGGCGGCTCAGCAATAACTTCAATGCTGGCGTCATCAGTTGACCGGGGAGCGCTTCTGCGAGGTCCGTGCAACGGCGCAGGCGATCATTGAGGTCAGCCTTGATGCGCGCCTTCTCCAGTTTGTTGTTCTCGACCATATGATTGATGTAGGCAATGGCGATCAAAATAACGATGCCAGACACAATCAATATGGTAATCACGAGTGGGGACATGGGTGCAGCCTCTCGATCACCGGTTTTCGTCCGAGTGTAGTGCGTTAGCCGGGAGGCTGATAGAGCTGCCTCACATTCGCAGCTGAAGTCGTTGATTTATAAAAATTTTTACACAGAGGTTGACGGGCCTTACAAGGCTCCATAGAATGCGCGCCACTTCGTAGCGCAATGCCTCACGGCAAAACGTGTAGAAGCCGGATAGAAGTTGTAGTTTCCGGGCTGCGTCCCCTTCGTCTAGTGGCCTAGGACACCGCCCTTTCACGGCGGTAACAGGGGTTCGAGTCCCCTAGGGGACGCCACTTCTTTATGAAGTGTGCTGCTAAAAACCAAGTTGTATGCGGGAATAGCTCAGTTGGTAGAGCACGACCTTGCCAAGGTCGGGGTCGCGAGTTCGAGTCTCGTTTCCCGCTCCAAATTAAGGTGATCTGCTCAGGCAGGTAGCCGACAAGTTCCAAGGTCCCCTTCGTCTAGTGGCCTAGGACACTGCCCTTTCACGGCGGTAACAGGGGTTCGAGTCCCCTAGGGGACGCCATTTTGTTGTACCAAGTTGTATGCGGGAATAGCTCAGTTGGTAGAGCACGACCTTGCCAAGGTCGGGGTCGCGAGTTCGAGTCTCGTTTCCCGCTCCAAATAGTCAAAAACGCCGCTCATTGAGCGGCGTTTTTGTTTCTGCTGTTTTTAGTGCCCACAAAAAAGCCCGCCGGTTATGCCGTGCGGGCTTTTTTGTTTCTGACTTAGGCTCAGTGCTTGCCGCCCTGAGCGGGCATGCTCAGCAGCTGCTTTTCCTGATTCCAGTCGAAGGGTTCGTCGTTTTCTTCGGCGTAGAAGCGGCGTTCTTCGAGGGTTTGGTACATTTCGATTTCTTCGTCCGGCATGAAATGCAGGCAGTCTCCGCCGAAGAACCACAGCAGGTCGCGCGGTACCAAGTGAGCGATTTGCGGGTAGCGCTGGAAGATCTGGCTGATCAGGTCCTGGCCCAGGTAGAGGCTGGCCTCTGGGTCGCTCGGCAGGTCGATGAGCAATTCGTCGTAGCGCTCCAGGTACATGGCGTGGCTGTCATCGAGAATCTGCTCGGCTTCGCCCAGGGCGACCAGGATGGTGCGCAGGTGCTGCAGCAGGGCGAGGTGATGGTCGATGTGGGTGTTGGCCATGGGGCAATCCTGTAGGTAAAACGGGCGCGCAAGTATAAGGCTCGCGTCGCCCGCTGTCCCGTCGGTTTAACGCACCTTGCCGGAGCCCAAGGTCAGTTCCTCCTTGGCGAAGTCGTCGACATCGATCACCACCCGCCGCGCCGCTTCAGCCTGATGCAGGCTGTGCGCCTCTTCCGGGTTGAGAACCCCAGCAGCCAACGCGGCATCGATCAGGCTTTGCCCTGGCAGTTCCTGTACCTGGCCGGCTTTGACAGCCTTGTGCAGTTTCTTCTGCAGTCCCTGTACTTCTTGCAGCAGGTTCATCGCATATTGCAGAGCACCCACTGGGTCCTGTTCGGCTTGTGGGCGATAGCAGCCTTCGAGCAATTCCTCCAGCGCCGGATCACCGCTGTTACGGCCGATGATGCCAGCCACTTCGGCGTCCAGTTCATCGCTTGGGCCTTTGTGACGGCGGCCCAGCGGCAATACCAGCACGCGCAGAGCGCAGCCGAGCAGTTTGCTGGGGAAGTTGCTGAGCAGCTCTTCCAGTGCTTGTTCGGCCTTGCCCAAGCTTTCTTCCACGGCCCAGCGCAGCATGGGCTGTGAATGCTCCGGATAACCGAGGTCGTGGTAGCGCTTGAGCGCCGCCGAGGCCAGGTAAAGGTGGCTGAGTACATCACCGAGCCGCGCCGACAGGCGTTCGCGGCGTTTCAGTTCACCGCCGAGCAACATCATGCTGGTGTCGGCGAGCAGGGCGAAGGACGCTGCCAGGCGGTTGAGCGCGCGGAAATAAGGGCGGCTGATGCGATCGCCCGGCACCTGGCTGAAAGCGCCAAAGCCGAGGCTGAGCAGCAGGCTGCTGGCGGCGTTGCTGACGGCAAAACCGATATGTTGCAGCAGCAGTTCATCGAATTCCTGCAGCGCCTGGTCCTGGTCTTCGCGACTGGCCAGGGCCATTTCCTTGAGTACGTAGGGGTGGCAGCGAATCGCGCCCTGACCAAAGATCATCAGGTTGCGCGAGAGGATATTGGCCCCCTCCACGGTGATAAAGATCGGCGCACCTTGCCACGAGCGCGCCAGGTAGTTGTTCGGGCCCATGACGATGCCCTTGCCGCCGTGCACGTCCATGGCGTGGCTGATGCATTCGCGGCCGCGCTCGGTCAGGTGGTACTTGAGGATGGCCGAGAGCACCGAGGGTTTTTCGCCCAGATCCACCGCATTGGCAGTAAGGATACGTGCGCTGTCCATCAGCCAGGCGTTACCGCCGATACGCGCGAGGGCTTCCTGAATGCCTTCAAAGGCTGAAAGCGGCACGTTGAACTGCTCACGCACCTGGCTGTACTGGCCAGTGGTCAGGCTGGTGAACTTGGCAGCGCCGGTGCCGACGGCGGGCAGGGAGATGGAGCGGCCCACGGACAGGCAGTTCATCAGCATCATCCAGCCCTTGCCGAGCATCTCCTGGCCGCCGATCAAGTAATCCAGTGGGATAAACACATCCTTGCCTGAATTCGGGCCGTTCATAAAAGCCGCTCCAAGCGGCAGGTGGCGGCGGCCGATTTCGACACCAGGCGTTTCGGTGGGCACCAGAGCAAGGCTGATGCCCAGATCTTCCTCTTCACCCAGCAGATGCTCGGGGTCATAAGCCTTGAAGGCCAGGCCAAGCAGGGTGGCGACCGGGCCGAGGGTGATATAGCGCTTTTCCCAGTTCAGACGCAGGCCGATCACTTCCTCGCCTTGCCACTGGCCTTTGCAGATGATTCCGGTATCCGGCATGGCGCCGGCGTCAGAGCCAGCCAGGGGGCCAGTGAGGGCGAAGCAGGGGATGTCTTCACCGCGAGCCAGGCGCGGTAGGTAATGGTCACGCTGCGCATCGGTGCCGTAGTGCAGCAGCAGTTCGGCCGGGCCCAGGGAGTTGGGCACCATCACGGTGGAGGCCAGATCGCCGGAGCGGGTGGCCAGCTTCATGGCCACCTGGGAGTGGGCATAGGCGGAAAAGCCCTTGCCGCCGTATTGCTTGGGAATGATCAGGGCGAAGAAGCCGTGTTGCTTGATATGCGCCCAGGCCTCAGCGGGCAGGTCCATCTGCTGGCCGATCTGCCAGTCACTGACCATGGCGCACAGCGTTTCGGTGGGCCCATCGATAAACGCCTGCTCTTCTTCGGTGAGCTGCGCCTTGGGGTAGGCGAGCAGGGTGTCCCAGTCCGGGCGCCCGCTGAACAGCTCGCCATCCCACCACACTGTGCCGGCCTCAATGGCGTCGCGTTCGGTGGCCGACATCGGCGGCAGTACGCGCTTGAACCAGGTAAACAGCGGTGCTGTGAACAGGCTGCGGCGTTGTTGTGGCAACAGCAGTGGCAAGGCCACGGCCAGCAGGAGCAACCAGAGTAGGCCCATCAGCCAGACAGGTGCATGGCTGAACACGCCCATCAGAATTAGCAAGCCGGCCACGATTCCCAGTGCGGGCAGAGGCGCGGTGCGGCGGTGAGCGAGAAAGGCCGTGCTAAGCAGCAGGGCGATTAACCAGAGAGCGAGCATGCAGAATCCTCCATGATGACAATGCGTTGTTACGCACCATCACGAGCGTAGTCGTCATTGATGGCGACAAGAGCGGTGAGCTTGGCCGAATCGTCGTGACATTGGCCGGAGCCGCGTCGTTAGACTGGGTCTCTGTCATGGAGAAACCCTGATGCGTGAATACCTCGAGCCCGGCCGCTTCATCGATAGTGACCACCCAGTGCTGGTGGAGTTCGCAGAAAAGTTTCGCGGGGCCAGTCGTGACCCGCGTCAACAGGCGATCAATCTGTACTACGCGGTGCGCGATGAAATTCGCTACAACCCCTATGTGTTCAGCCGCGACCCCGACACCCTAAAGGCCAGTCACGCACTGCAGGCGGGCGAAAGTTACTGCGTGCCCAAAGCCACTTTGCTGGCTGCCTGCGCCCGCCATTGTGGTATCCCGGCGCGCATCGGCCTGGCGGATGTGCGCAACCACCTGGCTACTCCACGGCTGATGGAAATGCTGCGCAGTGAGGTGTTCGCCATGCACGGCTACACCGAGTTGTACCTTGAGGGCCGCTGGGTCAAGGCCACGCCGGCGTTCAACCTAGCGCTCTGTCGGGTATTCAAGGTGGCACCGTTGGAATTCGATGGCCTGAGCGACAGCGTATTTCACCCGTTCAACCAGCAGGGCGAGCGTTATATGGAATACCTGCATGACCACGGCCAGTTTGCCGATGTGCCGGAGCCGCTGTTCTTCGGTCATCTGGCTGCGTGTTACCCACATCTTTTTGCCGATGACGCGTTGTCGATCAGTGGCGACTTCGCCGCTGAGGCCGTGCCTGGATGATTTATCGACAGGGTTGATAAGCACCATCGGAAACGGCCGGGTTTAATCTGCGCCTGGCGCTGGTAGGCTGCTGCCCAGCCGTGGGGGCGGCAGTTTTGCGCAAAGATGCTGTGGTGGGGAGCTTCCAGGCGCTAGACTTGGGCCACTTCGCGCTGCAGGCGCAGCCCCTCTCGAATTTCTTTTTATCTGATCAGGTGTGCGCATTTTTATGAGTACTGCACTGTCCATTCGCCAGTTGACCAAGACCTATGGCAACGGCTTCCAGGCGCTGCACGGCATCGACCTGGACGTGGCTGAAGGTGATTTCTTCGCCTTGCTCGGCCCCAACGGTGCCGGCAAATCCACCACCATCGGCATTCTTTCCACCCTGGTGACCAAAAGCAGCGGCACGGTGAACGTCTTCGGTCATGACCTGGACAAACAGCCCTCTGCGCTCAAGCGCTGCCTGGGTGTGGTGCCGCAGGAGTTCAATTTCAACCAGTTCGAGAAGGCCTTCGATATCGTCGTAACCCAGGCCGGTTACTACGGTATCCCAGCGAAAATCGCCAAGGAACGCGCTGAGCAGTACCTCAACCAGCTCGGCTTGTGGGGCAAGCACAATGTGCCGTCGCGTGAACTGTCTGGTGGGATGAAACGCCGCCTGATGATCGCTCGTGCGCTGGTGCATCAGCCGCGTTTGTTGATTCTCGATGAGCCGACGGCCGGGGTTGATATCGAACTGCGCCGTTCGATGTGGAGCTTTCTCACCGAGCTGAACGAGCAGGGCATCACCATCATCCTCACCACCCATTACCTGGAAGAGGCCGAACAGCTATGCCGCAACATCGGCATCATCGACCACGGGCGGATCGTCGAGAACACCAGCATGAAGGACCTGCTGAAAAAACTGCATGTAGAAACCTTCCTGCTCGACCTCAAAGAGGCGCTGCTGGTGGCGCCGCAACTGATCGGCTACCCGGCGCAGTTGCTCGACGGGCATACCCTGGAAGTGCAGGTGGACAAGGCGCAGGGCATTACCGAGTTGTTCCGCCAGTTGGCCTTGCAGAACATCGAGGTGCTCAGCTTGCGCAATAAAACCAACCGCTTGGAGGAGCTGTTTGTTTCCCTGGTCGAGAAGAATCTGGCGAAGGTGGCGGTATGAGCACGGCTTATCTGAACTCCGAATTCACCGCCAACATGGTGGCGCTGCGCACCATCGTTTATCGCGAAATCCGCCGCTTTACCCGCATCTGGCCGCAGACCCTGCTGCCGCCAGCGATCACCATGGTTCTGTACTTCGTGATCTTCGGCAACCTGATCGGCAGTCAGATCGGCGACATGGGTGGCTTCACTTATATGGAGTACATCGTGCCGGGGCTGATCATGATGTCGGTGATCACCAACTCCTATGGCAACGTGGTGTCGAGTTTCTTTGGCAGCAAGTTCCAGCGCTCCATCGAGGAGTTGATGGTCTCGCCGGTGTCGCCGCATATCATCCTCACCGGCTATGTGGTCGGCGGTGTGCTGCGGGGCCTGGCGGTGGGTTTTATCGTCACTCTGCTGTCGCTGTTCTTCACCAAGCTGCAGGTGCACCACCTCGGCGTGACCGTGCTGGTGGTGCTGCTGACCGCGACCATCTTCTCCCTGGGCGGTTTTATCAACGCGGTGTTCGCGCGCAACTTCGATGATATTTCGATCATTCCAACCTTTGTGCTGACGCCTTTGACCTACCTGGGCGGGGTGTTTTATTCGATCACCTTGCTGCCGCAGTTCTGGCAAACCGTGTCCTTGGCCAACCCGGTGCTGCATATGGTCAACGCCTTCCGCTACGGCATTCTCGGGGTGTCCGATATCCGCATCGGCGTGGCCATCGGTTTTATGCTGGTCGCTACTGCTGTGCTGTATGGCGTGTGCATCCGCTTGCTGGTTAGCGGTCGGGGCATGCGCCAGTAACCGGCAACCAACATCGGGAAACATTTTTAACGGCTGATCTGCGCGGCTCGGCCGTTAGACTCAGCCTCTACAAAGAATTAGGGGTTGTATATGTTTGCCCGCGCACCTGCTCTGTTCGGTACCGTCTTTCTCGTGTGTTCGCTTGTCAGCGTGCCCGCGCACGCCAACGAAGGGCCACTGGTCGAGGTGGTCAAGGCCGAGCGAAGCTTGGTGCGCGATGAGCTGGTGACCTTTGGCTCGCTGAGCCCTGACGAGTCGGTGATGATCCGACCGGAAATCGCCGGGCGAGTGGCGCAGCTGCATTTTCGTGAAGGCCAACGCGTCGAGGCCGGTGCGTTGCTGATCAGCCTGGATGATTCGATTACCCGCGCCGAGCTGGCCCAGGCGCAAGCCAACCTGAACCTGGCGGAAAAGAACTTTCAGCGCGCACAGATGCTATTCAAGCGCGGCGCCAGTAACGCCCAGGCGCTGGATGAAGCCAGCGCGCAGCAGCAGGCCTCACGCGCCAGCCTGGCGCTGTCTCAGGCGCGCCTGGATAAGACCCGCATCCTCGCCCCCTACGACGGTGTCTTGGGTTTGCGCGCCGTCAGCCCCGGCGATTACCTCAGCGAAGGCCAGGACATCGTTAACCTGGAAGTGCTCGATCCGCTCAAGGTGGATTTCCGCATTCCGCAAAAAGCCGTCAGCCAGATTCGCCTCAAGCAGCTCATCGAAGTCAGCCTGGATGCTTACCCGGATGAGCGGTTTAACGGTGAGATTTTCGCCATCAACCCACGCCTGGACGAAGCCGGACGCAGTCAGGCGATTCGTGCGCATATCAGTAACAGCGATGGTCGCTTGAGCCCAGGGCAGTTCGTGCGCGTTTCGGTGATCCTCGCCGAGCGGCCGAATGCTCTGGTGATTCCAGAAGAAGCCATCATGCCGGTGGGCGATAAGCTGCTGGTCAATCTGGTTGTGGAGGGCAAGGTCGAGCTGCGTGAGGTCAAACTGGGCAAGCGTCTGGCTGGCAAGGTCGAGGTGCTGGAAGGCCTGCAGGGTGATGAAACCCTGATCAGCGCCGGCTGGCAGAAGGTTCGGGCCGGCGCGCCGGTACGCACCAAGGTAGTGGAGCAAGCGTCATGACCCTGTCGGATATCTGCATCCGACGGCCGGTATTCGCCACCGTACTGTCGCTGATTGTGGTGCTGCTTGGCTTGATGGCCTATGACCGCCTGGCCGTGCGTGAGTACCCGAATATCGACGTGCCGATTGTCACGGTCAACGTTACCTATCCGGGCGCCAGCCCGGAAATCATGGAGTCTCAGGTCGCCCAGCCGATCGAGGACGTGCTGTCGGGCATCGACGGGCTGGACTTCGTCAGCTCCATCAGCCGTTCGGAAAACACCCAGATCACCGCGCAGTTCCGCCTGGGCAGCAACTCCGATGAAGCTGCCAACGATGTACGCGACCGCCTGGGCCGGGTGCGTGGCCTGCTGCCGGATGAAATCGCCGAGCCCATTGTGCAGAAGGTCGAGGCCGATGCCCAGCCGGTGATCTGGATCGCCTTCTACAGCGAGCGCTACAGCGCCATGGAGATCACCGACGTGTTGGAGCGGGTGATCAAGGATCGCCTGCAGACCATCCCTGGCGTCTCCGAAGTGCAGATTCGCGGCGCGCGCACCTTTGCCATGCGCATCTGGCTCGACCCGGAGAAGCTCGCCGCGCACAACCTCACCGTGCAAGACGTGGAAGACGCCCTGCGCCGGCAGAACGTCGAGATTCCGGCGGGGCGTATTGAGTCGCAGCAGCGCGAATTCACCGTGCTCTCGGAAACCGACATGAATACCCCGGAGCAGTTTAATCAGCTGATTCTCGATGACTCGCGCGGTTACCTGCTGCGCCTGGCTGACGTTGGTTATGCCGAAATCGGCGCGGCGGACGAACGCAGTATTGTTCGCTATAAGGGCAAGCCGGCGGTTTCGATGGGCATGATCAAGCAGGCTACCGCCAACCCGTTGGATATCTCCGACGGCCTGGCTGAGGCCATGCCCGATGTACGCGCGCTGCTGCCGGAAGGCATGGAAATGGCGGTGGCCAACGATAACTCGCAGTTTATTCGCGAGTCGATCGACAATGTGTTTATCACCATCTGGGAAGCGGTGGGGCTGGTCATTCTGATCATCTTTATCTTCCTGCGTTCGCTGCGTGCCACCATTATTCCGCTGGTGACCATCCCGGTGTCGCTGATCGGTGCATTTGCCTTGATGTCGTTGATGGGCTTCACCATCAACACCCTGACGCTGCTGGCGATGGTGCTGGCCATCGGCCTGGTGGTGGACGATGCCATCGTGATGCTGGAGAACATCCACCGGCATATCGAGGAGGGCATGCAGCCGCTGCAGGCGGCGCTCAAGGGCAGTCGCGAGATTGCCTTTGCGGTCATCGCCATGACACTGACCCTGGCCGCCGTATTTGCCCCCATCGGCTTTATGCAGGGCACCACCGGCAAACTTTTTACAGAATTCGCCTGGACCCTGGCCGGCGCAGTGCTGGTGTCGGGTTTTGTCGCCCTGACCCTGACGCCGATGATGTGCGCTCTGTTGCTTAAGCCGCATCAGGCCGGTGAGCGGCACAACCGGGTGTACAACCTGATCGAGAATTTCCTCAATAGCCTGACTTACAGCTACAAGCATCTATTGGCCAAAGCACTGAGTGCCTGGGTGTTGGTGGTGGGCGTGTTGTTACTGACTATTGTGGCCTGCGTGCTGCTGTTCTCAGGGCTTAAATCCGAGCTGGCGCCGACCGAAGACACCGGCACCATTGTCGGTGTGTTCAACGGCCCTGACGGCGCCACTATCAACTACACCGGGCGTTATGCCCGCGAGATCGAAGCGGCCTACGACAGCATCCCGGAAACCAATCGCTACATGGTCATCGCTGGCTTTCCGACGGTGGCTCAGGGCATTTCCTTTATGAAACTGGAGGACTGGGCGGACCGCTCGCGCAGCCAGTTCGAGATTCGTAATGAGCTGCTGCCCAAACTGCAGGATATTGCCGGGGTGCGCGCTTTCCCGGTCAACCGTCCACCGCTCGGCCAGAGCGCGCGAAACCAGCCGGTGAACTTTGTGATTCGCTCGTCCATGGAGTACAGCGAGTTGCAGGGCTATGTCGATCAGTTGCTCAATCAACTGCGCGATTACCCTGGGTTGGAAAGTCTGGACAGCGATCTGAAGCTCAACGCACCGCAGCTCAAGGTCGCGGTTAACCGCGAACAGGCCGTAGCCGTGGGCACTGATGTGGCCACCATCGGCCGCAGCCTGGAAAGCCTGTTCGGCAGCCGCCAGGTGACGCGCTTCAAGCAGAACGGTGAGCAGTACGACGTGCTGGTGCAGTTGCAGGACGTGGATCGCAGCAACCCGCAGGATCTCGACCGCGTCTATGTGCGCGGCCGCGATGACAGCATGGTGCAGCTGTCCAATCTGATTGAGGTGCGCGAAACCGTGGCGCCGCGCGAGCTCAACCACTTCAACCAGCTGCGTGCGGTAACTGTGAGTGCCAACGTGGGCTCCGGCTACACCCTGGGGGAAGCCCTGGCACACTTGGAAAGCACAGCGCGCACGGTATTCCCGGCAGAGACGCAGTACGACTACACCGGCACGTCGCGAGACTTCAAGGAGTCCAGTGCGGGCATTGCACTGATCTTCGCGCTGGCTTTGGCGTTTATCTTCCTGGTGTTGGCGGCGCAGTTTGAAAGCTTTACTGACCCGCTGATCATCCTGTTCAGCGTGCCGCTGTCGATGGCTGGCGCCTTGCTGGCCCTGACGATGTTCGGCGGCACTTTGAACATCTACTCGCAGATCGGCTTGGTGACGTTGATTGGCTTGATTACCAAGCACGGCATCCTGATCGTCGAGTTCGCCAACGTGCTGCTGCGACAAGGGCATGAGTTGCGAGGGGCGGTGATTGAAGCGTCGGTGCAGCGTCTGCGGCCGATTCTGATGACGACCGGGGCGATGGTGCTGGGTTCGCTGCCGTTGGCGATTGCCACCGGGGCAGGGGCGGAAAGCCGTCAGCAGATCGGTATGGTGATTGTCGGCGGCCTGTTGGTAGGCACCTTCTTCACCCTGTTTGTAATCCCGACCCTGTACATGCTGCTGCGCCGCTGGCGGCCGATAAAGCAGGACAGTGAGGCAATGGCAGTCGCCTGATGCCTGGTTTTCGTAGGAGCGGCGCTTAGCCGCTCCTACGAAATTGCCTCAGTCGACTTTCAGCACCAGCTTGCCGAAGTTCTCGCCACTGAACAGCTTGAGCAAGGTTTCCGGGAAGGTGGTCAGATCGCTGACGATATCTTCCTTGGATTTCAGCTTGCCGCTGGCCATCCAGCCGCCCATCTCCGCCGCTGCTTCGGCAAAACGCGGAGCGTAGGTCATCACCACCATGCCTTCCATGCGTGCGCTGTTGACCAGCAGATTGAGGTAGTTAGCCGGGCCTTTGACCGCCTGTTTGTTGTTGTACTGGCTGATCGCGCCACAGATCACCACACGTGCCTTGAAGGCCAAGCGGGTGAGCACGGCATCCAGAATGTCGCCGCCGACGTTATCGAAGTAGACATCCACACCTTTCGGGCACTCGCGCTTGAGGCCGGCGATCACGTCTTCATTTTTGTAATCGATGGCGCCGTCGAAGCCCAGTTCATCAACCAGGAACTTGCACTTGTCCGCACCGCCGGCGATGCCGACTACACGGCAGCCTTTGAGCTTGGCAATCTGCCCGGCGACGCTGCCGACCGCGCCGGCTGCACCGGAAATCACCACCGTTTCACCCGCTTTCGGCGCGCCGACATCCAGTAGAGCGAAGTAGGCGGTCATGCCGGTCATGCCCAGTGCCGACAGGTACAGCGGCAGCGGCGCGCGCTTGGGGTCGACCTTGTAGAAGCCTTTGGGCTCACCGAGGAAATAATCCTGTACACCAAGGGCGCCATTTACATGATCACCCACGGCAAAGTCCGGGTGCTGCGAGGCCACCACTTCACCCACGCCGAGGGCGCGCATCACTTCACCAATGCCGACTGGCGGAATATAGGACTTGGCATCGTTCATCCAGCCGCGCATGGCCGGGTCCAGCGACAGGTAGGCGTTCTTCACCAGAATTTGGCCGGGGCCGGGTTCACCGACGCTGGTTTCGACATAGCTGAAGGTTTCGCGGCTGGGCAGACCGACTGGGCGTTGGGCAAGCAGGAATTGGCGGTTGAGTGGGGCAGTCATGGCAGGTACTCACTGAACGGAAAGCCTGTTGATAGCCCGTGCTGGTCAGCGGGGCAAGGTTTGCCCGTGGGCCGAATGCTTGTAAATCCATTCGAGTGATAGCCATGCTGGGGTGTTAATCACTCATTTCGATGGGGCTATCACCAGCAATTTGATAGTGCTGCCTTGGTACGCAGCAGCTGATTAGACTCAATGCAGTTTTTAATCCTTGCGAGGACACGCAGATGAGCTTGAGCTTTTCCGGCCGGGTTGCCCTGGTCACCGGTGGTGCAGCGGGTATTGGTCGTGCCACGGCACTGGCATTCGCCAACGAAGGCCTGCAGGTGGTGGTGTCCGACGTTGATGTCGACGGTGGCGAAGCGACTGCCGCGCTGATCCGTGAAGCGGGCGGCGATGCGCTGTTTGTACGTTGCGACGTGACCCGTGATGCTGAGGTCAAGGTGTTGATGGAGCGCACGCTGGGCGCCTACGGCCGCCTGGACTATGCCTTCAACAATGCGGGCATCGAGATCGAGAAGGGCAAGCTGGCCGAGGGCAGCGAAAGCGAGTTCGACGCCATCATGGGCGTCAACGTCAAAGGCGTGTGGCTGTGCATGAAGCACCAGATCCCGCTGCTGCTGGCTCAGGGCGGTGGCGCCATTGTCAACACCGCGTCGGTCGCCGGCCTGGGTGCTGCGCCGAAGATGAGCATCTACAGCGCATCCAAACATGCGGTGATCGGCCTGACCAAGTCAGCTGCTGTTGAATATGCAAAGAAGAAAGTGCGGGTCAATGCGGTTTGCCCGGCGGTGATCGACACCGACATGTTCCGCCGCGCCTATGAAGCCGACCCGAAGAAGGGCGAGTTCGCCGCCGCCATGCACCCGGTCGGTCGCATTGGCAAGGTCGAGGAAATCGCTACTGCCGTGCTGTACCTGTGCTGCGATAACGCGGCGTTCACAACCGGCCACGCGCTGGCGGTGGATGGCGGGGCCACCGCCATCTGATTTCCTTCAGTAATAAAAAAAGCGCCCATCTGGGCGCTTTTTTATACCTCGCCATTTCTTTCACCAAGTTGGCCACTAAAGTCACTGCAGTGTTCTACGTCGTTGTTCAAGATCGCCCAGCGCTTTGATCAAGGAGTTAGAAAGCCGTGACTGCTGACCCGTTATTGACCCTGTTCCTGCCCATCGCCTTGGGCATCATCATGCTTGGCCTGGGCCTGTCGCTGACCCTGGCCGATTTTGCCCGGGTGGTGAAGTTTCCCAAGCCGGTGCTGATCGGTTTGAGCTGCCAACTGTTGCTGCTGCCCGTGGTGTGTTTCTTCCTGGCCAAGGCCTTTGGTCTGGCCCCGGCGCTGGCAGTTGGTCTGATGCTCTTGGCAGCCTCGCCTGGCGGCACCACTGCCAACCTGTACAGCCACCTGGCGCATGGTGATGTGGCACTGAATATCACCCTGACGGCGGTCAATTCGGTGATCGCGGTGCTGACCATGCCGCTGATCGTCAACCTGTCGCTGGCCTACTTTATGGAAGGCGATCAGGCCTTGCCGTTGCAGTTCACCAAGGTGGTGCAGGTGTTTGTCATCGTCCTCGGCCCGGTGGCTATTGGTATCTGGATACGCAGCCGCTTCCCTGGATTTGCCGCACGTATGGAGAAGCCGGTGAAGATCATCTCCGCGCTGTTTCTGTTGATCATCATCATCCTGGCTGTGGTCAAGGATTGGCAGACCTTCGTCGACTACGCCCCCCTGGTGGGCGGTGCGGCGCTGGCGTTCAACCTGATCAGCCTGGCGGTGGGTTACTGGGTGCCGCGTTTGTTTAAGCTAAGCCTGCGCCAGTCGATTGCCATCGGCATGGAGATCGGCATCCACAACGGCACCCTGGCGATAGCCCTGGCACTGAGCCCGATGCTGTTGAATAACGCCACCATGTCGATCCCTGCGGCGATCTACAGCATCATCATGTTCTTCACCGCGGCAGCCTTTGGCTGGTGGGTGAACTTTGCTCATGGCAAAGAATTGAAAGCCACTGAATAAGTATCGCCGAGTATGAAAAAGCCCGTCACTTGGACGGGCTTTTTCATATCTGCAGGTTGGCTCAGTGCAGCGGCAGTTCAACGCCTTCGAACAGCTCTTCCAGCTCGACCTTGCTGTGGCACTGCACGGCTTTGGCCATCATGTCGCGGGTCAGGTGCGGGGCAAATTTCTCGATAAAGTCGCACATGAAACCGCGCAGGAAGGTGCCGCGACGGAAGCCGATCTTGGTCACGCTGGCTTCAAACAGTTCGCCGGCATCCAGCACCACCAGGTCCGGGTCGAGTTTGGGGTCGACGGCCATCTTGGCCACGATGCCCACGCCCAGGCCCAGGCGTACGTAGGTTTTGATCACGTCAGCGTCGGCGGCGGTAAACACCACTTTCGGCGTCAGACCGCGATGGCTGAAGGCTTCGTCGAGTTTGGAACGGCCGGTAAAACCGAACACGTAGGTGACGATGGAGTATTCGGCCAGGGCTTCCAAGGTCAGCTTCGGCAGCTTGGTCAGCGGATGGCCCTGAGGTACCACCACGCAGCGGTTCCAGCGGTAGCAGGGCATCATGATCAGGTCGTTGAACAGCTCCAGACCTTCGGTGGCGATGGCAAAGTCGACGGTGCCGTCGGCCGCCATTTCGGCAATCTGCATCGGCGTACCCTGGTGCATGTGCAGGGACACATCCGGGTATTGCTTGATAAAGGCACTGATCACCGGCGGTAGGGCATAGCGCGCCTGGGTGTGGGTGGTGGCGATGGACAGGGTGCCTTTCTTCTCGTTGGAGAACTCCTGGGCAATCTGCTTGATGCTTTCGACCTTGCGCAGGATTTCCCCGGCGGTGTTGATGATGCGCTCGCCCGCTGGGGTGATGCGGGTCAGGTGCTTGCCGCTGCGGGCGAAGACTTCAACCCCCAGCTCGTCTTCGAGTAGGCGGATCTGTTTGCTGATGCCGGGTTGTGAGGTGTAGAGGCTTTGTGCCGTGGCAGAAACGTTGAGGTCGTGATGCGCGACTTCCCAGATGTAGCGCAGTTGCTGAAGCTTCATAAAAATCCCTCAAAGCAAAAAGACGGCCGTTCAGGTTACCGGCGTTCTATATAACCATAATGATGATTGAAGCATTAAATCTAGACCAAAAATAGAAATGTGCTGCGCTTCTTCTAAAGATCACCTCGGCTGCGATGCTGCAGCATCGGCACCAAGTACACCGGTACTTCTGACAACTGCACCAGGCGCGACGCGGTACGGCCCAGTGGAATGTCCATATCCGTGCCGTGGCTGTGGCTACCTAGGACCAACAAATCCACACCGAGTTGCTGTGCTTCATCGAGTATCACCAAGGGGGGATCGCCCTGTACCACGCGTACCGCCTTGATCAGATCCAAGTCATGCAACGCTTCGCCAATCTCATCGCGAAAGCCCTCTAACACCCGCTGCTCGATACTCGCCATCACTGTGCTGAGGCCGTTGGTGCGCAGGTCCTTAAGGCGCTCTTCATCCAGGTAGGTTTGCAGCACTGATTCCGCAAACAGACCCATGGGCTCCACGGCGTGCACCACATACAGGCTGGCGTTGAAGGAGCGTGTGAGTGCCAGCGCATGCTGCAGGATGTAGGGGGCGTAAAGGCCTAGGTCGGTTGCATAGAGAATCGAGCGAATCATTCGGCCTCCTTGACTGCCAGACTGGCAGGCCTGATCTGAGCTTAGCAGTGCCCTCGATAAGTCAAAGAAAGCCGAAGTTTTGAGGACGAATGGTTATATAGGCTGGGAGATATGGTGCGCTTAGCGGCGAGGGCGATTGATCGCCCCCGCGCGGGGACTAGAGCTGCTGTTCGTTGCTGATACCGTGTGGCACATGGCCGGTAGGTACGACCTTGTTGGCTTTTTCGCAGTGGCCGGTTTGGTCGTCGAAAAACACGTCGGCGCCGAAGGTTTCCAGAATCGCGGCTTTTTCCAGGCCACCAAGGAAGAACGACTCATCCAGGCGGATATTCCACTCGCGCAGCGTGCGAATCACCCGCTCATGGGCCGGCGCCGAACGCGCTGTAACCAATGCGGTACGAATCGGGCACTGTTCTTCGGGAAACTCCTGTTGCAGACGGTGAAGGGCGGCAAGGAAGGGTTTGAATGGGCCGCCGCCGAGCAGCTCGCGGGCCGATTCACGTTCGTGGCTCTGGAAGGCTTCCAGGCCGGCCTGCTGATAGACCCGCTCGGATTCATCGGAAAACAGCACGGCGTCACCGTCGAAGGCGATGCGCAGCTCGTTACTTGCCGCGCGTCGAGCGCCGCCGGAGAGAATGGTCGCCGCACCGAAGCCGGCCCGCAGCGCACTGCGCACATCTTCGGCATGGGTGGAGAGAAACAGATGGCAGCCAAATGCGGCCAAATAAGGGTCGGGGCTACGCCCGCCAACAAAGGCCGCGCGGGATATGCCCAGCCCGTAGTGCTGGATCGAGTTGAACGCGCGCAGGCCGGTGTCGGCGCTGTTGCGCGAAACCAGGATCACCTCAACGCGCTGCTGATTGAGGGCCGTGTTCAGCTCCAGTAGTTTCTCGACCAGCGGAAAGGCATCCCCTGGCGGGAGGATCTCGTCCTCATGCTCAATCTGGTATTGGCGATAGGCCTCGACGCCCTGGCTTTCATAAATCTGATGGCTGTCGCACAGGTCGAATAGCGCCCGCGAGGAAATCGCCAGCACCAGTTTGTCGCCTAATCCCTTGCTCATGGCCGTGTCCTATTGTGCGCGTTGTTCGAGGAACCGCAGGGTCTGATAAAGCATCTCGGTGCGCGGCATGGCGCAGCCGGCCTGCGCCGCAGCGGCCAACGGCGCGGCGTAGATGGCGTGCAGCTCCAGTGGGCGCTGCAGGGCAAAGTCGTGGTACATGCTCGGCAGGTAATCCGGCATGCGGTCTGTGGCCGCCAACAGTTTGCCGGCAAAGCCTGCGGGCAACTGATAGCCACAGGCGCCGGCTGCATCCGCCACCTCTTGCATAATTGCCTCGATCAGCGCGCGGCTGTCAGTGTTGCCCATCAGCGCTGTGGTGGCGCTGTTCAGCAGCACGGCCAGGCCGTTGTAGGGCACGTTCCACACCAGCTTCTGCCAACGTGCCTGGTTCAGTTCGGCCATGGCGGTGGAGTCCAGGCCAGCAGCCTGGAACAGTGCACAGCCTTGTTCGAGGATCTGCTGACGGCTCTCGGCATCACTAGCCGGGCCTGAGTGATAGCCCAGATTGACGCTGCCCAACGCCTGATGCTCGACCACCCCCGGTGCGCTGCGATGGGCGCAGATATAGCAGAGGCCGCCCAGCAGGTGCAGCGAGTCCGGCAGCAGTGGGCGCAGTTCGTCTTCCACGGCCAGGCCGTTCTGCATCAGCACCACTTTGGCGCCGTGGGCGGCGGCCTGGCTGATCAGTGGAGCGAGTTCGGCGTTGCTGGTGGTTTTAGCGCCGATCAGCAGCCAGTCGCACGGCGGCATATCAGCCGATGACTGATACGCCTGCACGTTATCCAGGTGCAGGTTGCCATGTAGGGCACTGTTGACGTGCAAGCCTTGGCTGGCGACTGCGGCGAACTCGCTGCGCAGCAGAAAATGCACATCAAAGCCGGCGCGGGCCAGCATTAGGCCATAGAAGCCGCCAATGGCGCCGGAGCCGATAATGCCGATACGGGGAGTTGGGGTCATCAGGGTAAGTCCTCTGCGGGGCGCGACAGGGCAGTGTCCAGCGCCTGAATAAGTGCGGCGGGCTGCAGACGGCTCTGCAACGCGCCATAAAACTGACCATCGCGCACTACGAATAGCGCCGGGAGCTGAAATACCTCATAACGCGTCACTAAACCGCCGTTGTCGGCCGCATCGACCCAGGCCAGGCGTTGGATGGGTAAGGCTAACTTAGGTAGCTCACGCTTCACCCAGCGGCAACTGGCACAACCTATGCTGGTAAATATCAGCAATGAGATGCCAGGCGCGTCGAGCAAGTAGCGGTCTGCATCTAAATCGGTCAGTTCCAGCTCAGTCACTATACTGGCCAATGTGGTATCAAATTGATGGCATCCGAGGTAGTCATAAGATGCGTCACTTTTTGCGTCATCCCAGTGATATGCCCGTTGAGTTAGTGCTGCGTAAACAGGCGTTCGTGCCCAAGCAGCGGCTGAACAATATCAGTCTCGGCGGTGTGGCTTGCAACTCCAACCGTGCTTTTCGCCGAGGTACGGCCATCGAGTTGCGTATTCCGTTGTTCGGCGAGCATGCGCGTTACCCAGGCCTGGTGGCGTGGTGCCGCAAACAGGAAGACAAATACCTGGTGGGTATCGCCTTTGTCGATGAGGACACGCTGTTTCGCGCGCGTATGGTCGAACAGGTCTGCCAGATTGAGCATTATCGCCATCAACGCGAGCAGGAACTGGGCTGCAGCTTGCCGGTCGAGGTGGTGGCGCAGGAGTGGATCAGCCAGCATGCCGCCGAATTTTCCCGCGCCAGCCTGAATTAGTTGAATCGTCCACTCGGCGCGGCTTAAGCCGCAAAGCCCATTGTCGAGCCAGGCCTATACGCGCTAAGGTTCGGCTTCCCCGCTGTGCTCATATTGCTGTGCTCCGCCACACGGGGATCGCTGGCGGCCGGCACCCGTGACCTGATGACTCTGACTGATGAATAGCACGATGGCTGATTTACCGATTGATGACCTGAACGTTGCCTCCAACGAAACCCTGATAACCCCCGCACAGCTCAAGCGTGAAATTCCGCTGACCGATGCTGCTCTGCGCACGGTTGCCAGCGGTCGTGAGGTGATCCGCAATATTCTCGATGGCAAGGATCATCGCCTGTTCGTGGTGGTCGGGCCGTGCTCGATCCACGATATCAAGGCCGCCCACGAGTATGCCGAGCGCCTCAAGGCGCTGGCTGCCGAGGTTTCGGACAGTCTGTATCTGGTTATGCGGGTGTATTTCGAGAAGCCGCGTACCACTGTCGGCTGGAAAGGCCTGATCAACGATCCGTTTATGGATGACTCGTTCAAGATTCAGGATGGCCTGCATATCGGTCGCCAGTTGCTGCGTGACCTGGCTGAAATGGGCCTGCCGACCGCGACCGAAGCCCTCGACCCGATCTCCCCGCAGTACCTGCAGGACCTGATCAGCTGGTCGGCCATCGGCGCACGCACCACCGAATCGCAAACCCACCGCGAGATGGCCTCTGGTTTGTCCTCGTCCGTTGGCTTCAAGAACGGCACCGATGGCGGCCTGACCGTGGCGATCAACGCCCTGCAATCGGTCTCCAGCCCGCACCGTTTCCTCGGTATCAACCAGGAAGGTGGCGTGTCCATCGTTACCACCAAAGGCAATGCCTACGGCCACGTAGTGCTGCGCGGTGGCAACGGCAAACCGAACTACGACTCGGTGAGTGTTGCCGTTTGTGAGCAGGAACTGACCAAAGCCGGCATACGCCCGAACATCATGGTCGACTGCAGCCACGCCAACTCCAACAAAGATCCGGCCCTGCAACCGCTGGTGATGGACAACGTCGCCAACCAGATTCTCGAAGGTAACCAGTCGATCGTCGGCCTGATGGTGGAAAGCCACCTGGGCTGGGGCAACCAGTCGATTCCCAAGGACCTCAGCCAGCTCAAGTACGGTGTGTCCATTACCGATGCGTGCATCGATTGGGAAAGCACCGAGAAAACCCTGCGCGGCATGCACGCCAAGCTTAAGGATGTGCTGCCGAAGCGTCAGCGCGGCTGATTGCACCGGCTGTAACAAAAACGGGCTTATGTGTATGCATAAGCCCGTTTTTTATACCTGCTAATTACGCGTCTCGCTTGCCCCAGTTAAGAATCGCCAAGGTCAGCAAGCCCGCAACAATCCCCCAGAACGCCGAGCCCACCGAGAACAAGGTCATGCCCGAGGCGGTTACCAGAAAGGTGATCAGCGCCGCTTCACGCTCTTTCGGCTCGCTCATGGCCTGGGTCAGGCCGCCGATGATCGAAGCGAACAGAGCCAGTGCCGCGATGGACAGGATCAGGGCTTTCGGTAGCGCGGCAAACAGCGCGGCAAGGGTTGCGCCGAAGATACCGGCAATGCCGTAGAACACCCCGCACCAGATGGCGGCGGTGTAGCGTTTTTTCGGGTCTTCGTGGGCTTCCGGGCCGGCGCAGATCGCTGCGCTGATAGCGGCCATATGAATGCCATGGCTGCCAAAGGGCGCCAGCAGCATGGATGTCAGCCCGGTGGTGGTGAGCAGCGGGCTGGCCGGTACGTCATAACCATTAGCGCGCAGCACAGCCATGCCCGGCAAGTTCTGCGAGGCCATGGCGACGATAAACAGTGGAATGCCGATGCTGATGACCGCTGCCAGGGAGAAGCTCGGTGTGGTCCATTCCGGCACCGCCATTTGCAGCTCGAATTGCTCGAAATTGAGCAGGCCGAAGACCGCAGCCAGCACGCTGCCGACAATCAGTGCCGCCAGCACCGCATACCGCGGTAGCAGCCGTTTACCCAACAAGTAAGCGAGCAACATCGCCACCACCAGCAGCGGCTGCTGTTCGGCGGCTACGCAGATTTCCAGACCGATTTTGAACAGCACGCCCGCCAGCAGCGCTGCCGCAATGGAGGCGGGAATACGCCGCATTAGGCGGTCAAACGTGCCCGTCAGGCCGATCAGTACAATCAGCCCTGAAGCGAAGATATAGGCGCCAATTGCCTCGCTATACGGCACGCCGGGCAGACTGGTGATCAGCAGGGCCGCGCCAGGGGTGGACCAGGCGATCATGATCGGCGCGCGATAACGCAGCGACAGGCCGATGCAGCAGATCGCCATGCCAATCGACAGCGCCCAGATCCACGATGAAATCTGCCCGTTGGTCAGCCCTGCGGCTTGGCCAGCCTGGAACATCAGCACCAGCGAGCTGGTGTAGCCAGTGAGCATGGCGATAAACCCGGCGACTACCGCCGAGGTAGAGGTGTCGGCCAGCGGCCGAAGGCGGGTTTGCGGCAGGTCGTGCATCAGAGCAGTCCGGTGTCGGCGAAGATGGGGTACAGCGAGGCTACCAGCAGCAGAGCCATGCCGATATTGAATACGCGTAGCGCTCGGGCGTTGCTCAGCCAGTTGCGCAGCAGGCTACCGGCAACCGTCCACAGGCCGACGCTAGGGCAGTTGACCAGGGCGAACAGCGCCGCGATCAGCAGCACATTGACCACGAAGTTTTCCTGCGGGGTGTAGGTGGTGATAGCGCCGATGGCCATGATCCAAGCTTTCGGGTTAACCCACTGAAAGGCCGCTGCCTGGAGAAAGCTGAAAGGTTTGCTGCGCGTTGTGGCTTGGCTGTCTGGTGCGCCGGAGTTAGCAATTTTCCAGGCCAGGTACAGCAGGTAGGCCGCGCCCAGATAGCGCAATACGTCATACAGCAGCGGTACTTGTTCGAACAGCTGGCCCAAACCGAGGCCGACCGAGGCCACCAGCAGCATAAACCCCAGGCTGATGCCGAACATGTGCGGCAGGCTGCGGCGCAGGCCGAAATTCACCCCGCTGGCGAGCAGCATCATATTGTTCGGGCCCGGCGTCACCGAGGTGACAAAGGCAAAGGCGATAAAGGCGAGCAGCAGTTCGGTGGTCATGGCGCAGGCTCATAGCACTTATTGGGGGCAGTGCTGATCAGCCTAGGGGGAGATGCTCAGAGCGTCGCGGTACAGCGATGCAGGCAATGGGCGGTACAGTTTTAGTTGGCTCGGTCGCAGCGTCAGTACAGTTTTGCCGAGGGTGCTCTCTCAGCCTTCATTTGCGCTGTTGTGCAGGGTTTGGTTGACCTGTAACCAGCCGCTCACGGCTGTTTCTCCGGCTTCACTGAACGCCCGTTGCAGCAGCTTGGCCTGTTCACGGCGCAGAGCCTGTTCCAGCTTGGCGCCTTCAGCAGTAAAGCCGAGTAGGCGTTTGCGCTTGTCGTCTTCAGCGGCAAGGCTCTGCACCAGGTTCATTTCCAGCAGCTGACGCAGCGGGGTATTCAGCGCCTGTTTGCTTACACCCAGGTAGCCGAGCAGCTCTTTCATGCTCAAGCCGGGGTACTTGGCGATAAAGAACAGAATGCGGTGATGTACACGCGACAGGCCACGGCGAGCCAGCATCTCATCGGCCTTGGCGGTAAACGCCTGGTAACCGAAGAAGAACGCTTCCATGGCGGTCTGTTGAGTGTTTGGGTTTTTAAGGTCAAGCATGTTGACGTATCCAGGCTGATCGTCGTAGCTTCTGTCAAACAGAGCTTTGGTCAAACAGTTTGACCTATTTTTATTTGCCTTCGCTACCGGTGTATCCATGGCCTTCTCCGAACGTGTTGCCCGCCTGAAAAGCTCCCTGATCCGTGAAATCCTGGCTGCCGCGCAGCGTCCAGAAGTGATGTCGTTTGCCGGCGGTCTGCCGGCCGAGCCGATGTTGCCGCGGGTGGAATGGGCGGATATGCCCACCAGCATGGGGCAATACGGCACCAGCGAAGGCGAGCCTGAGCTGCGTGAAGCGATTGCTGAAGAGGCGCGCGCCTTGGGCGTACCCTGCGACGCCAGCCAGGTGCTGATCGTCAGCGGTTCGCAGCAAACCCTGGATCTGGCCAGCAAGCTGTTTATCGATCCGGGTACCGAGGTGTTGCTGGAGGCGCCGACTTACCTCGCGGCATTGCAGGCTTTTCAGTTGTTCGGCGCCGATTGCATCGCCGTGCCGCAGGAAGCCGATGGCCCGCAGATCGATGCGTTGCGCGAGCGGCTGCAGAACCACAAGCCGGCTTTCGTCTATCTAATCCCAACGTTCCAGAACCCATCGGCGGTGCGCTACAGCGAAACCAAACGCGATGCGGTGGCAGCCTTGCTCGATGAGTTTGGCGTGACCCTGATCGAAGATGAGCCCTACCGCGAATTGGTGTTTGATGATGGCAGCGCCACACCGATTGTCAGCCGCCTTAAACAGGCCAGCTGGATCTACACCGGCACTGTGTCGAAAACCCTGCTGCCTGGCCTACGCGTCGGTTACCTGATCGCCACCCCAGACCTGTACCCCTATTTGCTGCGGTTGAAACAGTCCGCTGACCTGCACACCAACCGTATTGGTCAGTGGCAGGCACTGCAATGGCTGGGCACACGGCATTACCGCGAACACTTGGCTGAATTGCGTGATTTTTACCGGGTACGCCGTGATGCCATGCAGGACGTGCTGGTCGAGCATTTCAGCGACCTGGCCGACTGGCAGATTCCTCAAGGTGGGCTGTTCTTCTGGCTGACCCTCAAGCAGCCGCTGGATACACGTACGCTGCTCGCGCCGGCGCTGGCGCAGAACGTGGCGTTTATGCCGGGCGAACCGTTCTTTATTGATCCGGACGCTAACCCTGGGCATTTGCGGCTTAACTTCAGCCACGTTGCACCGGAGCGCCTGAGTGAAGGCCTCAAGCGCCTGGCCGAGGTGATTCGCCAGGCACAAGCAAGCTAGTCCACGCGTTACGCAGGTTAGGAGGAGGGCGATATGTATAAGGTCTATGGCGATTACCGCTCGGGCAACTGCTACAAGGTCAAGCTGATGCTGCACCTGCTGGATCAGCCCTATGAGTGGATCCCGATCGATATCCTCAAGGGCGAAACCCAGAGCGACGCCTTCCTGGCCAAGAACCCCAACGGCAAGATCCCGGTGCTTGAGCTGGACGACGGCACCTGCCTGTGGGAGTCCAATGCCATCCTCAACTTCCTCGCCGACGGCAGCGCGTTTCTACCCAGCGAGCCGCGTCTGCGCACTCAGGTGCTGCAGTGGCAGTTTTTCGAGCAATACAGCCACGAGCCTTACGTCGCGGTGGCACGCTTCATCCAGCTGTATCAGGGCCTGCCCGAAGCGCGCCGCAGCGAGTACGAAGAGTGCCATGTGCGCGGTCATAAGGCACTCAAGGTGATGGAGAAGCAGCTGCAGCGCACGCCGTATCTGGTTGGCGAGAATTTCTCGATTGCCGATATCGCCCTGTACGCCTACACCCATGTGGCGGATGAAGGCGGCTTTGATCTGACGCCCTATCCGGCCATTCGCGCTTGGTTGGAGCGGGTTGCCAGCCATCCGCGTTATATCGGTATGCTCGACTGATAGCTGTCGGATCAGCTGAGCGGTGAGAGGCGCTGCCCTTTCTCACTGCTCAGTCGCCAGCTCGACGTAAAAAGCACTTATTATTCAACGATCTATCTTCTGGCTGGATCGCGAATGCCATCTGCTGTTCAGCGCTATAAGCGGCTGTTGTCCGCTGCACTGGCGCGCTACTTTCCCCATACCACAGCTTATCTGCGTGCCGAGCGTGAGGCGGCGGCGCAGTTAAAAAAGCCTACACCTAGGGCCAAAAAAGCCGCTAGCAAGGGTCAATCTGCTGGCGCGAAGCCGCCGGCAAATCCGCGCCGCGCTGCGAGTAAACCACGCTCTCAAGGCATTTACGGGCCGGCCATGCTGACAGTCGAGGCCGCGCAAGCTCAGGCCATGCGCGAGCAGGTGGCGCGGGCGGTGACGGCTGGGCTGCTCAGTGCGCCATCGGATGAACAGTGGGCGATGATCCTCAGCAATCATCCGCTGACGCGCATCTTCGCCGGGGCCGGTTCGGGCAAATCCACCACGCTGGTGCTGCGGGTGGTGTTTATGTTCTGTCACATGGGCATCAAGCCCGAGCAGCTGACGGTGATTTCCTTTACCAATGCTTCTTGCGCCGAGCTGCGCGAACAGCTGCTCAAGGTGTTGGGCTTCTTCAACTATCCCTTCGATGCTGTGCAGGGGCGCCAATGCGTGCGCACCTTCCACGCGGCCATGGGCAGCGTGGCCAAGGGCGTACTGAACAATCCACGCTGGTTCGAACAGCTGGACGACCCGCAGGCGGCGAGCCGCGAACTGGATAACCCACTCAGCGCCGGACGGCTGCGGCCGGCCCAACAGCGTCTGCTCAAGCAGGCTTACCAGCAGTGCTATGCCGAGCAGCCGGAGTTTCGTCAGCGGGTGCATAGCCTGCTGCAATTACCCTTGCCGCCGGCTGAGAGTAAGCGTCTGCCGAAGGCGCCGTTGGATGCCTACAAGCTGTCGGGCGAATTCAGTTCTGCGCCGCTCTATGAGGCGTTCTACGCCCAGGCCGGGTTTGCCGAAAGTATCGGCGTTGAGCTGTCGACTGTGCAGCCGCAACGCCTCGACACTGCAACGCCAGTGCGTGAGTTTCTTGAGGCATTGCTGCTGTTCTGGCCCTATTTCCAGCGCGCTTTGCAGGAGCAGGGGCTGTTTACCTTCAACGCCGCCTTTGCCCAGCTCACGGCAAGGCTGAATGCAGACGGGCAGGGCGTGGCAGCGTCACTGCTGACACCGTTCAGCCATCTGCTGATTGATGAGTTTCAGGACATCTCGCCGCAGATCGTCCAGTGGCTGCAGGCCGTGCAGCGCACGCTGGCCGGGCAGGGGGCTGCGGTCAGTCTGATGGCCATCGGCGATGACTGGCAGTCGATCTACGGCTGGCGCGGCAGTTCGCCGGAGCTATTTATCGACTTTGATCGGCACTTTCCCGGGAAAGGTAAAGCCAAGCGCAGCGCCGTTCTGACCATGGCCAACAACTACCGTTCGATTGAGCCGATTATTCGTGACGCTGAAGCGCTGCTCGGCGACGTGCAGCACAAACAGGCAAAGGCCAGCCAGGCGATTAAAGCCACGCAACCGGGCGATCATGGCGTGCGCCTGATTCAGCGCTTCGACAGCAAGGCGCGTTTGCCGGAGCTGTTCAAACAGATCAGCGCGCAGTGCGCTTACGCCGCCGAGCGCAACAGCCGCGAACGGAATGCCGTGCTGCTACTGAGCCGGCGGAATGAGCCACTGCAAGCCATCACCGCGCAGCTGGACAAGAAACTGCCGGTCAAGGCCTACACCATCCACCGCGCCAAGGGCCTGCAAGCTGAAGTGGCGATCATCCTCGATGACTGCCAACCACCCGAGCCGCACCCGCTACGCAATGCGCTGTATGCCTACTCGGGCTTCTTCAGTAGTAGCTACGACCAGGCCATGCAGGATGAAAGCCTGCGCCTGGCCTATGTTGCCGTCACTCGCGGCGTCAGCCGGGTGTTCTGGTACTGCCAGAAGACTCAGGGCGCAACGCGCATCCTGGCGGGGCGGGACAAGTAGCCGTTGCTCAGTTCCTGATCGGCTGTGTATCGGCCTTGCCGAGCAGCTGTTCTATATCGGCGATCACCTGCAACGCGGCCTGCGGGCCGCCGAGCGAGGTCCACAGCGAGCCATCGACCGCGCCGAAACGCCGGCCCTGGATTGCCGACAGTTGCTTGAACGCTGGGGTCTGTTCGGCCTGTTGCAGGGCTTCCACGGCTTCGCCGCTGGTGCTAAGGGTGCCGATCACCAGCCAGTCGGCATCCAGCAGTTGCAGTGATTCCAGGCTGAGGGCCATGGAATGGGTGTGGCCGGGGTCCTGTTGGTAGCTGGGGCGCAGCAAGCCAACGTCGGCGATCACGCTGCTGGCAAATGCATCCTTGAACATGTAGGACGGGCCTTTGGGGTTCCAGCGCACGATGCTGAAAGTCTCGCCTTGGTGAGCCTTCAAACGATCGCGGGCTTCGGCGGCGCGGGCGTTGTAGCGTGCCAGCAGCGCTTCGGCGGCAGCGCTTTGGTTGAGCGCGTTGGCGGTGCGTTGCAGGCTTTCCTGCCAGGGCTTGGCCCAGGCGAAGGTGATCACCGTGGGGGCGATTTCATTGAGAATCGCCAGTTGCTCGGGTTTCACCGGGCCGGTAAGGATCAGGTCGGGCTCCAGTTCCAGCAGGGTTTCCAGGTTCGGGTTGTCGATATCGCCGACCACCTTGATCCCGGCCACCGTTTGGCTGTCGAGGTAACGCGGTGGCGCGGCCTGGCCACGGCCGTTGATGGTGCCAATCGGGGTGATGCCCAGGGCCAGCGCCGCATCCAGATCCAGTTCACTGAGGGTGATTACCCGTTGCGGCGCGCTCGGCACAGTAACCGGGTTGCCGAAGGCGTCTTCGATCTGGCGAGTGTCGGCCACGGCGGTCGCGCTTAACAGCTGGCTGACCAGCAGCAGGGGCAGGCTCCAGCGCAAAAGAGTAGTCATCGGATTAGTCCTGTTCAGAGTGGGCGGGCTTGCGCCGGCGTGGCACCACCACGGGGGCGCCGTCATCAGGCGCCGCGAGGATGTCCACGTCGGTGTGGTAGAGCTGGTCGACCAGGGTTTTATTGATCACCTCGCGGGCCGGGCCCATGGCGGCGATACGGCCGTTGTCGAGGGCGATGATTTCATCGCAGTAGCGCGCGGCCACCCCCAGGTCGTGAATCACGATCAGCACGGTGCGGCCCTCGCCGACGATATTCAGCACCGCCTCCATGACCTCGGCCTGGTGGCCGATATCCAGAGCACTGGTGGGTTCATCGAGCAGCACCAGGTCGGTGTTCTGCGCCAGGATCATACCCAGCCAGGCGCGCTGGGCCTGGCCGCCGGACAGCGAGGAGGCGACCTGTTGCCAGATATCTTGCAGCTGCATGGCATCGCGGGCGCGGGCGACCTGGCGGGCGTCTTCCGCGCTCCACTGGTTGAACCAGCCCTGGTGCGGATGGCGGCCGTATTGCACCAGTTGTTCGACGCGAATGCCTTCGGCCATCACCGGGCGCTGCGGCAGAAAGGCCAGCTCGCGGGCCAGGGCTTTCATTGCGTAGCGTTGCAGCGGTATGCCGTTGAGTTCGACTTGGCCGCCCTGCAATGGCAGTTGCCGCGCCAGCAGCTTGAGCAGGGTGGATTTGCCGCTGCCGTTGGGCCCGACAATGCCGATCAGCTTGCCCTTGGGCAGCTCGAACGAGACGTCCTGCAGCACGCTCTTGGCCTGGTAGGCGAAGCTCAGGTTATGCGCACGCAGTTGCGCAGGTAGGGGCTGGGGTATCGGCGTGGGTAACAGGGGCATCAATCGGAGCCTTTGCGGTCTTTGAGCAACAGGATCAGCAGCAGAACGCCGCCGAGCAGGCGGGTCATGATCCCGGTGGGGATTTCTTCGGGCTGCGCCAGCAGGCGCGCCAGGGTGTCGCTGCCCACCAGCAGCACCGCGCCACATAACGCTGCCAGCCAGATCGGCGCGAGGTGATCGCGGGCCAGCCAGGAGGCGATGATCGGCGCGGCCATGGCGATAAAGATCACCGGGCCGCCGATGGCGGTGCCCAGCGCCGCCACCAGAATCGCCACGCCAAGCACTGTCAGTTGCAGCGCCGCGACCTTGATGCCGAGGTTCTGCGCCGTCGCCTCGCCGAAGCGCAGCAGCGCCAGCGGGCGGTTAAGCCAGGCCAGCAGCGGGCAGAGCGCCAACAGAATCAGCGCAATCGGTGTGACCGTCTGGTAGCTGGCTCCGGCGAAGTGACCCATGGTCCACAGGTAGATGCTGCCCAGGTGCACCAACGGTTGCGTGGCCATCATAAAATCACCGATGGCGCCGAGCAGCTCCGACAGGGCGATTCCGATCACGATAAACAGATAACCCTGCTCGCCTGGCCGGCGGCAAAGTACGAACAGCGCCACCGCTGCCAGCGCCGCACCCAGTGGTGAGGCCCACCAGGGCCAGCTGCCAACAGTCAGATAAAGGGCAAAGCCGATCACCGCCAGCGATGCGCCTTCGTTGACCCCTACCATGTCCGGGGTGGCCAGGCGGTTGCGTACCAGGGTCTGGATCAGGCAGCCAGCCATGCCCATGGCGAGTCCTGCGACCACCACGGCGGCGACGCGGGGCATGCGGATCTTGAACACCATGATGTCGTTGAGCTTGCTGCCCTGGCCGCTCAACGTGGCCAGTACGTCGAGCACGCCCATGCGCCCGGAACCGAGGCTGATGGCCATGATTACCAGCGCCAACAGCACCGCAAGCACCAGCAGGCTGAGCAGCCAGGTGCGCCGATGCAGCAGCAGATTGAGTTGGCCCAAACGCAGATGCCAGAGCCCGGAGGGTTGATGGCTGGGCATGCTTATTTCACCGCCAATAGAGAACGGAAACCGCCGCGCAGGACGATGGCGATCAAGGCCGGCGCGCCCAGCGCAGCGAGTAGGGTGCCTACCGGCAGCTCGTAGGGTTGCACCAGCCAGCGCGCGAGGATGTCGGCGGCGAGCAGAAACAGCATGCCGAACAGGCTGGAAAACAACAGCTGACGCAGCAGACCCACCGGCTCCAGTAGGCGAGCGCAATAGGCCGCCAGAAAGCCGACAAAGCCAATCGGCCCGGCCAGGGCGATGGCGCAGGCGGTCAGCAGGGTGGCGGCGAGCAGCACGCCAACGCGCACCCAGGTAGTCGAGATGCCCAGGGCGCGGGCCTGGCTGTCGCCCATCTGCATCAGCGTCAGTTGCCGGCAGAGCAGGGCGGCGAGCACCAAGCCAAGCAGCGCCAGTGGGCTGATCGTGGTCACTGCAGACAGCTCGGAGGCCGACAGTGAGCCGAGGTTCCAGTAGCGAAACTGCTCCAGCGCCACCCGTGTGGAGAGCAACAGAAAGTTGGCGATACCGCCGAATACCGCCGCCAGCGCCATGCCGGCGAGGATCAGCTTGAGCGGGCTGGCCTGGCCAAGCATTACGCCGATGCCGAGCACCAGCAGATTGCCCAGCAGCGCCCCGGCACCGGCCCAGAGCAGGTAACCATGGGTGGATTCGACGCCAAAGTAGATCAGCCCGATCACCAGTCCGAGCACCGCGCCAGCGTTGACCCCGAGCAGGCCGGGTTCGGCCAGTGGGTTGCGGGTGGCGCTTTGCAACAGAGTAGCGGCCAGTGCCAGGTTGGCGCCGACCAGCAACGCCGCGAGGGTGCGCGGCAGGCGCAGGCTGTTAACCACCATGGCCAGTTTGTCATCGGCCAGGCTGCTGGGGTTGCCCAGTAGAAAACCGAGCACATCCGCCGCGCCGTATTGCCCGGCACCGGTGGCCAGGGATAGCGCCAGCAGGCCAAGCAGCAACAGGCTGCCGGCGAGCAGGACGTGGCGTTGCTGGATATGGAAGGTGCGGGTTAGTCGGCTCATGGTTCTACTGGACAGAATTCGGGTAACCCCGGCGACAGGTG
This sequence comes from Pseudomonas sp. 9AZ, assembly GCF_902506525.1. Lineage (NCBI taxonomy): Bacteria > Pseudomonadati > Pseudomonadota > Gammaproteobacteria > Pseudomonadales > Pseudomonadaceae > Pseudomonas > Pseudomonas sp. 9AZ. The sequence continues at coordinate 120,489 of NZ_LR733840.1, read as the reverse complement.
CCGCCGGGGTACGGGTGTTACAGGTCGTAGCTGAAGCCGACGAACACAGTGCGGCCCATCAGGAGATGGTCGATGGACTGCGCCACATCATCACGTTTGCTATCGGTCAGGTTGTTTACCCCGGCCTTGAGCGCGAGTTCCTTGGTGGCCTGGAACTTGGTGCCCAGACTGACGGTGTGGTAAGCATCCGATTCAACACTGGAGGCCTTGTTGGGGATGACCAGCATCTGATTGCCGGTGTACTGGTAGTCCAGGTTCAGGCCCAGTTTCGGCAGTACCTGCCAGTCGAGGCCGATGTTGCCAACGTGCTTCGGGCTGTAATTTAGCTCGTTGCCCGTGTCACGGTTTTCGGCGTCTGAGTAGGTGTAATTGGCGCGTGCGGTCACTGCATCGGTAAAGGCGTAGCTGCCTTGCAACTCATAGCCCTGAATACGCGCTTTGCTGACGTTGGTGTAAGTCATGACACGTGGCCGGTAGAGCGGCGGCCGCCAGCTGTCGCTGACGATCATGTCTTCAATCTCGTTGTTGAAGAACATAATGCCGGCTTGCAGGCGCTCGTCCTGATACAGGGTGCCCAGCTCATAGCTGACCGAGGTTTCCGGTTTCAGATCCGGGTTACCGACGATCTGACACATGCCACGGCAAGCCAGTACGCTGTAGTTCTCGTCGGACTGGGTAATGTCCGGTGCCTTGAAGGCCTTGCCCAGGCCACCCTTGAGCACCCAGTTGTCGGTGAGGTTGTAGATGCCGTATAGGCGCGGGCTAAATGCTCCGCCAAACACTTCGTGGTCATCCCAGCGGCCGGCGAGAGTGATATCGAGGGCGCCAAGGGAAAACTCGTCCTGCAGGTAGACGGCCTTCTGGTCGACTTCGGTTTCCTTGCCGAGGTTCTGGTTGTGCTCCAGGGTTGTGCGACGCAGCTCGCTACCGGCGGTCAGCAGATGGCTGCCCAAGGTGGTCGAGATCTGGCCGTCTACGGTGTGGTTATTCTGCTCCACTTCACCCACACGGCCGCGCAGTGTGGTCATGATCTGCGAGTCGTCGGTCAGATCGACCTCTTCGTAGTAGTAGCGCACGCGGGAGTTGAAGCTGTCCCAGTTGCCGTTATGCGACAGGCCGAAAGTGGTGCGATCCATTTCCTGCTCGTTAGTGACCAGCGGGGCAGGGGCGCCGGCATTGTTCCAGCGTGCCTTGCGCTCATCCTTGCGGTGGCTGAAGTCCAGGTCGATGCTCTGCTGCTCGTCGAGCAACCAGCTCAGTGAGCCAAGCACGTTGGCGCCCTGACGCTTTTCTGTGGCGTCGGTGCCCTTGAGGCTGAGCTTGTCGGTTTGCCAGGCGGCCTGGTCGGTGGATTCGACAATCAGATTGCCCAGCAGCTTGTCCTCAATCAGCGCGCCGCTGAGGTAGCCGCTGCTGATGTGACGGTCACCGTTATCACCCTTGGTCGGGTGCTCGTAGCTGTAGGCCACGCCGGCTTCGGTGCTGTTGGTGGGCTGACGCAGGATCACGTTGACCACGCCGCCCAGGGCATCGGCGCCATATAGCGAAGACATCGGGCCACGGATCACTTCGATGCGCTCAACCGCTGCCATGGGGATCGAGGACAGGTCGAAGTCGTTGGCGTAATTGGAGGTCAGGGCGTCACGTGAGTTGATGCGGCGGCCGTTGACCAGCAGCAGGGTGTAATCCGAATCCATACCGCGAATCTTGATCTCCTTGCGGCCATAGGCCGAGGAGGTATTGATGTGTACGCCCGGCAGACGTTTTATCGCATCGGCTAGGTCGTAGACCGGCATTTTGTCCAGCTCAGCGCGGGTGATAACCGAGGCGCTGGCGGGAACGCTCAACTGGCTGTGTGCCGTTTGCGAGGCGGTGACGATGCTGTCTTCCAGGGTGACGCTGTTGTCGGCCAGCGCCGCGAAAGGCAGCAGACCACCCAGTACGCCCACCGAGATGGCGCGACGGCGATTGATGTTTCTGACAAAAGACATGACAGGTTCCATTTGAGTAGGTGTTGACGCGTTTACAGCTGATCACTGGTGATCGGCGGTTTCAGCCCGCCTGTGTTGTTATGCCTGCGGTGTGGCTGGCGGCGTCGCGTCGCCGGATGCCGCGTTGGAGCAACCACATACCCACCCCCGTGAGTATTCCGACGACCACATAAAAGCCGCTTAACTGGTTGAAGCCTTGAAGCTGGTTGTCTGCGCCGGTGCTCAGGTAGAGCGCCGAAAACAGGCTGCCGAGCCCGGCAGCGACATTGCTGACGGTGCCCTGAAACGCCATAAAGGCGGCGCGCTGGTGCGGTGGTGGGATCGCTGCGGCAATGGTCATGCTGCTGTTGGTGCGCACCGCGCTGGCGGCCATAAACAGCACGAAGACCAGGTAGATCGACAGGCCAATCGGAGTGGCGAAACCCAGTAGCGTGGTCAGTGCCAGACCGAAGCTGCTGAGCAGAATCACCGTCAGCGCCTGGCCACGGTCGATCCAGATACCGCCCAGGCGCATGGCTGCCAAGCTGGCCAGACCGCCGCAGAGAAACAGCAGGCCGATCTGCTCGCGGGGAAAATTCAGGTTGAACTGGAAGTAGTTGGAGAAATGCGGCACCAGCAGAAAGTGGCCGAATATCTGCAGCGCGGTGATCGCCAGTGCGCCCAGGCACAGCGGTGATTTCAGCAGCGGTAACACGGAGCCGCTGGGCCGCGAAGCGCTGGCCTGAATGTGCAGCAGCAGGTGACACAGCAGCGCCAGCGCCAGGCCCAGGCCGCCGAAGACGATAAAGGGCGCCTGCCAACTCCAGCGCAGCGCCAGCTCCAGAGCCAGGGGCACCACCACAATCGCCGCCAGAGAAAAGCCCATGCCGATATAGGCGAGTTTTCGCCCGCGCTCGGCCGGCGGGATGATGTCGAGCATGCTTGCCATCAGCAGCGCGCCCATGGGCCCGGCAACCAGGCCGGAGAGCACAAACAACAGAATCAGCTGCTCGGCGCTGCTGGTCAGGGCGCAGGCCATCAGCAGGGCGAAACGCAGGGTTAGAAGGATCACCAGCGCCTGTTTGCGTTGCAGGCGATCCAGCCAGGGCGCTGCCAGAGCCATGCTCAGGGCCGAGGCGAGCGTGGCGCCGCCACTGATATAGCCGACATGGCTGGCCTGCATGCCGAGGTCGCGTACAAGGTCCGGACCCAGGGGCATCACCATCATCAGGCTGCCGATGGAAAGCAGGTTGATCAGCATCGCCAGATGCACGGCTGCTTTCGAGTGTCCTACATCATCCATGTGCATAACCGCTCTAGATTGGGCGCGGGCTGCATCTTAAGTAATGAATCAGCATTGCGCAAATGCTAATCGTTAGCGTTAATATTGGCTTTTGTGACGAGTAAAGGCATTGCACGCCAAGGATTATTCCAAGAACAACGTTGCTGTTGAGGCGCCGAATTTGCCTGTAACCGCAGCTCTTGCGACCTCAACGGATACCTCTGTGGAGGGAGAAATGTTGTCCGAGCTGACCACGCTGTTCAGTGGCGATCTGGCGCGTTACCGCAATGTTTTTGTGGCGGCAGATGATCCGCGCGAGGCCATCTCTGGCGAGGAATTCCTTCAGCCGCAGACGCTGAGTACCTTGATGGCGCGCTTCCGCCCGCAGTTCGCGACGGCTGACCAGCGCGGTTTGGCGTCGATCTGGGCCAATCAGTACTTTATGCGCCTGTTTCCGCCGGTGATCAGTGCGGCGCTGCTGCTGAACCAGCGTATGCCGCTGCGGATTGAGCAGCTTGCGATCATCGTTGATGGCGAAGGCTTGCCGCTGGTGTTCAAACTGCCTGGGCCGTGCGAGCCGCTGCCGCCGCCGCACAATCCCTTCGAGCGTTTTGCCCATCTGCTCGATGACAATCTGCAGCCCTTTATCCAGGCACTCTGCGCCCATACCGGAGTATCGGCGAAAGTGCTCTGGAGCAATGCCGGCAACTACTTCGAAGCCTGGCTCGGGCAACTGCAAAAACGCAGCGAGCAAGCAGAGTTATTGCTCGATGGCCAGCGGCTGCTAAGCACCGCGCAACGCCCGGATGGTTCGCGCAACCCGCTGTATGCGCCAATCCGCTATATCGATATCGAGCACACCGACGGCCAGGTGCGCCCCTGGCGGCAGCGACGTTTGTGCTGCATCCGCTATGTGCTGCCAGGGGTGGAATTGTGCCCCAACTGCCCACGGTTAAAGCAGCCTAAGTAGCTTGTGCTATGCACCGTGCAGCAGGTCATGGGTGTATTAGGTCAGCTTTTTTGAGTGGCGATGAGCTGCTGTGAGAGCACCTGTAAGGGCTTATGCGTCTCCGCGCTCGTGGCGTAAAGCCGGTTTCTGATCTGTGCCCAGGCTGCCTGAAATAGCGTGTGACAAGGCGCGGGCAAATCAGCATTCAACGGATGCCAGAAGAACTCAAAGACATGTCCGCCATCATCATGTGTGTCGAAACGCCACTGCTGGGGTAGCGACTCTGTGACCTCGCAAAGTTGAAACGACCAGATCTGTTGCTCGTACCTGGAATTCCAACTGCCTAGATCCCTTACTGCCTGGGCATTACGAATGCCCGATTCTTCAGCAAGCTCGCGCACGGCTGCATGTGCAGGCCGCTCAGCCATTTCAATGGTGCCCTTCACCAGTTGGTAACCCGCCAGCGGATGTTTGAATACCAGCAGGTGCTCCATGCCGTCAATGATCCGCATAACCACAGGGCATGCTTTTGTCGCAAGCAGGTCGGGCGCTGGGGCATCCTTCAAGTCAGTCTCCATCAGGGCCTCAGTAATGGGCGCTTTCTGTACCAGGAATTCCAGATTGCTACGAAAATTTCGCATTGCCCACATCGCATGAATTGCCATGTAGCCGCCCCAGACTACCTTCGGGCCGTCACAACAGTGATGCTCGCTTGAGCAGATCGTAGAGTCCTTCAGGTACTAGTGGCGATGCAAGGGTGAAGCTGGCGCTGGAGTGCCACGCGGCTCTGAACGGCGCGCCATCGCTTTCGTGGCCGTCTAGCCAGGGTTGTTCATAGACCTCTGCGTCGTCAAACCTGGCATCGTAGACCTGAACAATCTCGTGCCCCGGCTTGCCTGCTTAGGTGAAGATGCTTTCCAGCGTGCCAATCAGGCGAATGTCGCTGATCGAGCGACCCAGTTCTTCCTGCACTTCGCGGACGATGGCGTCGTGACTCCTTTCGCCGAATTCAATGCCGCCACCAATGGGGCGAAAGAGCGTCCGGTTCTCATCGGCGTCGTGGAATTGGTTGACCAGTATTTTCCCCTGATGATGAAAAATGCACAGCGCGAGCGGGCGAATGAAGTGTTTTGCCACGAGTAATAATCCCTTTATTCGGGTCGTCAGTTGATCGAACTGGGCCGGGTTGCAGGTGTTGCGGGCAACTGAGCCAGGAAGGCGGCAATCTCTCGACCGCCTCGTAGATGCACTGTTGGCACCGTCGGGCCGATGGCCATGCGCACTGCCTCGATACCTTGGCGGTAGCCATGGTCGAACTGCCAGACGAATTTAAGAAAATCCAGAAATGCCCGGTCGAGTTGCTCTCTACAGCCAGCCGGAAGGTCGGGGCGCGGTCGGTTCAAGACGCTACGCACGATGACGCGCCTAAGGCAGGACAGTCGCGGCGTATCCAGCCAGATGATCAGATCGGCGCTGGGCAGGCGCAGGTCGAAGGTGCGGCGGGCGTAGTTGCCTTCGCAGATCCAGGCCTCCGTTGTGAGCGCATTGCGGACCCTTTCACGGAACTGCGCCGCGTCGGGCTCGACCCAGCCGGGCTCCCAGAACAGGGCATCAAGATGCACGACGGCTACGCCGAGGCGCTTGCCCAAGGCCCGCGCCAGTGTGGACTTGCCGCTGCCGGCATTGCCCAAAATCACAATCCGTTGCACGAGGGACTTCCATCCGTGGAAAAGGGGCGGCGATTCTGCTGATTTTTACCAGCCTGTCAACCGCGCGGTCTTCGGCTCATGCAGTCGACCGGGGGTTAGCCCTTTTTGCCATTTCACGACCCTCTTAGCCAGCCCCTCAAATATCGCGAAACAGGTCATGGGCGTTCAGCAGGTCGTAGGCGATCTGCGGGCGTTTCTCCAGACCGCGGCGGATGGCGGTGGGAATGGCCTGACGGGTTTTGCGACAAAGGCCGGGGAGTTCATCGATCTCGATCTGGATACCGCGCATGCTGCGTACTTCATTGAAGCCTGGGGCAACCGCGACGCGCACACCGAGCTGCTCGTAGATGCGTCGCTGCATCTTCTCCAGATCCGCCAGGCTCTCAAGGTTTTCCAGGCGCTCTAGCAGGCGCTTTTCCTCGGTGCGGGTGAGCAAAAGGATACGCACATCGCTATTGGCTTGCTGCAATAGCTGCTCGCGCCCGCAATCGCAGGCACCGGGTGGGCAGGGTTGGCGCAAGGGCGGGATGTTGGTCATGGGCTCCGATCATAGCCAGCTGCGGGGGCTTTTGCCCATGCTCGGGCATGGACAAAGCTGCTATTGGGCGGATAATCCGCCTCCATGTCTTTGCCTACGACAACATCCAACGCCATGCGCTCACTGCGAACTGCCCTGATTTGCATGCTGATGCTCGCCTTGCCAGCGCAGAGCATGGCGGCTCTCAGCATGCAGTTATGCGCGGTAACCCAGCAGAGCGGGCCGATGGCCAAGGCTGATGCGCAAATGGCGGCGCACCATCCGGGCGCGATGGTCATGGCTCAGTCGGCTGAGGCGTCTGCCCATGGCCAACATCACGCCGGCGACAACTCCAGCAAGTTCCTACCTGCCGCCGGTAACAGCTTGTGCAGCCTTTGCGCGTTCTGTGTCGGTGCGGTGGCCCTGAGCACGGTGATTGTCAGTAATTCTCCACTGCAAGCAGTCGAGCCGTCCCTGGCGCGACTGGATCAGTTTGTCGGCTTTATCAGCGAACCCCTCGAACGTCCGCCGCGGTTATTTCTCGTCTGAACACCGTGTTGTTGTGTGTGGCCAGCTCTGTGGCGCGGTCTGCTCACAGCATTTATTCAGTTTTTATTCCGAGAAATTAACCATGAGTGCATCTTCAAGTTCCGTTGTCTTGCTGTTGAGTCTGGGCCTGCTGTTGGGCAGTGGCGCTGCGTGGGCCGCTGGCGAGCATCACGGCGGGCATCACGCGGCAGTGCCGGCCAAGCAGCAGAAGGCCTGGGGGATTGCCGGCGAGCCGGAACAGGTCAGTCGTACCATCGAAATCAGTATGAGTGATCAGATGCGTTTCAGCCCCGATCAGCTTGACGTCAAGCAGGGCGAAACCATCCGCTTTGTTCATCGTAACGAGGGGCAGGTTATGCACGAGTTCGTGCTCGGCACCCAGGCTGAGTTACAGGCGCATGCTGCGATGATGACGACATCTGCGGGCATGCAGCATGAGTCAGCGGATATGACGCATGTTGCGCCGGGACAACAGGAGGAGGTTGTCTGGACCTTCAATCGTGTCGGTGAATTCGACTTTGCCTGCCTGATTCCCGGCCACTACCAGGCCGGAATGGTCGGCAAGGTACGCGTGTTGGCGAACTGAATGGCTGGGCTGAGTGATCAGCTATAGCGCTGAAACAACCGGGGCCGCTAAGCGGCCCCGGTTGTTTGTTCAGACTGCAGCGAAGCGCTCATCGAGATAAGCGATGATCGCTTTGGACTCGTACAGCCAGGTGCTCTGGCCGTTTTCTTCGATGCGCAGGCACGGCACCTTGATCTTGCCGCCTTGCTGTTCCAGCTCGCTGCGCGCCTGGGCGTCGTTTTTCGCGTCGCGCAGGGCCACTGGCACATTCAGCTTGTGCAGGGTGCGGCGGGTTTTTACGCAGAACGGGCAGGCGTGGAACTGGTACAGCGCGAGGTTGCTGGCGCTTTGCTCGACCGCAGCCTGAGCTTCTGGGGTGCGTTTAAGCTTGGCCGGACGGCTGATCCAGTCGAGGAAGATGATCAACTGGCCGAGGCCAATGCGCAGTGCCTTGATAATCATGCGGGGGCAAACCTTGGGTAGCTAAATACGGGCGCGCAGCTTACCCGAGTTTGCTGCGATTGGCCCGGCGCTGGCCGTGCTCCCGGTCGAACGGCATAATTTGCGCTCGATTGCCTGACCCTGCTGAGCCTGCGATGAAACCCGAAGACCTGTTGCTGCTGGTGACCCGCGAAATGCCGTTTGGCAAATACAAAGGCCGTTTGCTCGCCGATCTGCCGGGTAACTACCTCAACTGGTTTGCCCGTGAAGGTTTCCCCCAGGGTGAAATCGGTCGGCTGCTGGCGCTGATGCAGGAGATCGACCATAACGGCCTGTCGGGCCTGCTCGACCCTTTACGCACCAAGCCACGCGTGCCGTTCAAGGGCCAGTAGGCTTTCACAGTGCAATAAAAAACCGGCTTGTGGCCGGTTTTTTATTGCACGCCATCCATGGCGGCAGGGTGTGTCGCCGTAGCGACGGTAAACAGTGCTTCGGGCAATCTGCATTGCCCAGCAGGCGCTTTACTGCGCCTGGCTGACCTCTGGGGTGAGGGCCAGCGGTGGCACTTCAACGAACTCCAGTTGCAGGCGTTCGCTGCTCCAGGCGCGGGTCTGATTAGTCAGCGCCAGGTCGTCATTCAGCTTTTGGCCGTAGGACGGGATGATTTCTTTCAGCTTGGTTTGCCATTCGGGGCTCTGCATCTCGTCCTTGAAGGTCTTCTCCAGCACCGAGAGCATGATCGGCGCAGCCGTCGAGGCACCTGGCGAGGCGCCTAGCAGGGCAGCGATGCTGCCATCAGCGGCGCTGACCACTTCGGTACCGAACTGCAGAATGCCGCCGTGTTCGGCGTCTTTCTTGATGATCTGTACGCGCTGACCCGCCTGGATCAGCTCCCAATCCTCCGATTTGGCATTGGGGAAGTACTCGCGTAGCGAATCCATGCGGTCTTCCTGGCTGAGCATCAGTTGGCCCATCAGGTAGGTGCTGAGCGAGAAATTATCGATGCCGGCATGGGCCATCGGCAGGATGTTGTCGGTGGTCAGCGCGCTGAAGGTGTCGAGCAGCGAGCCATTTTTCAGAAACTTGGTGGAGAAGGTGGCGAACGGTCCGAACAGCAGCACCTTTTGGCCCTCGATTACACGAGTGTCGAGGTGCGGCACGGACATCGGCGGCGAACCGACTGAGGCCTTGCCGTAGACCTTGGCCTGATGCTGCGCGACGATTTCCGGGTTGCTGGTAGCGAGGAACGAGCCGCCGACCGGGAAGCCGGCATAGCCTTCGCCTTCACTAATACCGGACATCTGCAGCAGTTTCAGCGCAGCGCCGCCAGCGCCGATAAACACAAACTTGGCGTTGATGGTTTTCTCGGCGCCGCCGTTGGCCAGGTCGGCCACCTGCACGTTCCAGGTGTTGTCGGCATTGCGCTCGATACCGCGCACTTCATGCTGCAGGTTAAGGCTGACGTTGTCCTGCTGGCTCAGCGAATCGAACAGCTGGCGGGTGATTTCACCAAAGTTGACGTCGGTGCCGATCGAGACGCGGGTGGCGGCAAGTTTTTGCCCAGGCTCGCGGCCTTCCATCACCAGCGGTACCCACTGCTTGATCTGCTGCGGGTCTTCGGAATATTCCATGCCACGGAACAGCGAACTGGCTTGCAGGGCGGCATGGCGCTTCTTGAGGAACTCGACGTTGACATCACCCCAGACAAAGCTCATATGCGGCACGTTGTTGATAAACGAAGGCGGATTGTTAAGCACCTTACGCTCGACCTGATAGGCCCAGAACTGTTTGGAAATCTCGAAGGATTCGTTGATTGCCACCGCCTTGCTGATATCGATGCTGCCATCGGCCAGCTCGGGGGTGTAGTTCAGCTCGCAGAAGGCCGAGTGGCCGGTGCCGGCGTTGTTCCAGGCATTTGAGCTTTCGTCGGCGACGCGGTCGAGGCGTTCGTAAATGTCGATGCTCCAGCCGGGCTCCAGTTCATTGAGGTAGGTGCCCAGGCTGGCACTCATGATGCCGCCGCCAATCAGCAGAACATCCACGGATTTTTCCGGCTCGGGGTGCTTGGCGCAGCCGATCACGCTCAGGCACAGCAGGGTCAATAGGAGCTTTTTCATTAAACCAACCATTTCAATCGGTGAAGTCAAAGTGACGGCCTGCGCCGACACGGGATCAGGCGTGTGGCAATAGCGTGCTGGCCCGTCGGCGAGCGACAGGCGCGGGGCAGGGTGTGCAGGGCGTCGTGTGCATAACGGCAGCGGCCCAAGGCGCGGCGACTGGCGTTGCCTGGGCTAATCGCAAGAAGCATGCCCGCCACTGCAAAGCGTTGGACTGCGGCGCGCTGCCGCAGTTGCACGGGTTTGCTCGACGGCTCTAGGTGGCGTGATCTCGCCATGCTCGGGCGGATTTATTGCGGCTTTTGGCGGAATCTCGCCGCTTGCCTTGAGGATGTGCAGGCAGAAAAAAACCGGCGCAGGGCCGGTTTCTTCTGACTCAGACCTTGATCAGTTATTGATCAGGCTGAGAAATTCACTGCGTGTGGCGGCGTTTTCACGGAACTCGCCGAGCATCACCGAGGTAACCATGGAGGAATTCTGCTTCTCCACACCGCGCATCATCATGCACATGTGCTGTGCTTCGATCACCACTGCAACGCCGAGGGCGCCGGTGACCTGCTGGATGGCTTCGGCGATCTGCCGGCTGAGGTTTTCCTGGATCTGCAGGCGGCGTGCATACATATCGACGATGCGGGCGACTTTCGACAGACCGAGCACCTTGCCGTTGGGGATATAGGCGACATGGGCCTTGCCGATAAAAGGCAGCAGGTGGTGTTCACACAGCGAATACAGCTCGATGTTCTTCACCAGCACCATTTCGCTGTTGTCGGAGCTGAACAGCGCGCCGTTGGTGACTTCTTCGAGGGTTTGCTGATAGCCCTTGCACAGGTACTGCATGGCTTTGGCGGCGCGCTTGGGCGTGTCGAGCAGGCCTTCGCGGGATACGTCTTCGCCAAGTTGGCCAAGGATCTCGGTGTATTGCTGTTCCAGGGACATGGACAATCTCGTAGGTCTTTCTGAAGGGCGCAGGTTAGGCCGCGAGGGTCGGGCTGGCAAGTGCGCAGGCCGCCAGCCGCAGGGGCTTATTCGTCGCGGCCATCCATCATGGTGCGCTTGAGCATCACATACACCGCGCCGGTGCCGCCGTGTTTGGCCAGGCAGGAGGTGAAACCGAGCACTTGTGGGTGTTGGCGCAGCCAGGTGTTGACGTGGCTTTTGATCATCGGTTTGCGGCCGTCCATGCGCACCGCCTTGCCGTGGGTAATGCGCACGCAGCGCACCTCCAGTTTGTTGGCCTCGGCGATAAATTCCCACAGGGTGTCGCGGGCTTTTTCCACGCTCATGCCGTGCAGGTCAAGGCTGCCTTCGAAGCTGATCTGGCCCAGTTTGAGCTTGCGCATCTGGCCATCCTGCACGCCGTTGCCGGCCCAGTACAGCGGGTCTTCGGCGCCGACGTCGATCACGAACTGGTCGGACAGGCCGTCGACCTTGATTGAATCCACGCGCGCCGTAGCAGCCTGACGCAGGGTGGCCAGCTGGGCGCGGTTAGGTTTTGGTTTGCCAGTGTCGGCGCGGTCATGCTTGATCGGTTTGACGCCGCGCAACTCGGCTTTGAATAGGGAAAAATCGTCGTCTTGCATTTAGGGTCTGTTACCGTTTTGTCGTGGCTGCGCCGGAGCCTGTTTTAGCGCGAGGCAAGGCACGAGACGCGAAGTTTGGTGTTCCAAATGAGTGTCGAGAAACGCAGTATCGCGCTAAAACAGGCCCGGCCCTTCGGGTTGCGCGAAAAATCTCGCCATGCGGTGTTGGAGGTCTTGGCAAGGGAGCGACCATTACCTGCGTCCTCCGCCTAGCCTGGCGAGATTTTACGCGGCAACGCGGCTCGCGACAAAACGGTAACAGACCCTAGATCTCCGCGAAGGCCGTTAGTGTAACCAAGCTGCCCGGCACTCAGTCGCGCTTTTTCATCAGATGTGGGGCCATGCTTAGGTCGCTGGGACGGCGCAGGCGGCGTCGGCAGCGGCGCCACAGCAGCACGCCGAAGGTCAGCAACAGCAGCCCGATCACTACAAAAACGCTGGCGGCGGCTGGCGATTCGTTCAGGGGGCCGAGCGCAGCAGGTTGGCCGAGCAGGGTGGCGATGCCTGCCATGCTCAGCAGTATGCCGAATGTGGCAAACAACGCTGCCAAGCCAGCGCCGAGGCGCAGGCGCCAGTTGCTGGCATTGCGTGGGCGCAGGCGGCGTGCATCAAAACCATCGGCGTGTTTCATTCCGATTTCCTCATGCCAAGTTCCTTGGTGGCTATCGGCGGTATGACCGGCCCGGGCTGGCGGGGTTCAACTTCGCCGTTCAGCCGCTGTGCAAGTTGCGAACTGCTGCGCGCTGGCGGTGAATCAGATCAGCGCACTGGCGCGCGGCACCACGGCGGCGAAATTGTCGCCCAGGGCGATCATCTCGGCACGGTGCATGTCGGCCGCGCTGATGACGTGGCCGTCTGGGGTTGGCAGGTCACGGGTGGCGCAGGCGGCATCGACTACGGTGCAGCGGTAACCATAGTCCTTGGTGGCGCGCACGGTGGTGCTGATGCTCGAATGAGTCATAAAGCCGCAGACGATCAGGTCCAGATGTCCTAAGGCCTGTAGGCGCTCGTGCAAGTCGGTGCCGTTGAATGCGTTGGGCATGCGTTTCTCAATGACCAGCTCCCCCGGCAGCGGAGCAGCTTCCGGCAGGTGATGGCCACGTGGGCCGCGTGGGTCGAGCAGGCCGTCAGGAATACCCAGGTGTTTGACGTGAACAATGGCACTGCCTTGTGCGCGAGCGGCTGCGAGCAGTTTGGCGATTTCTTCCAACGCGGCATCCAGCCCCGGGAGTTGCAACACGCCGCTGCGGTATTCCTCTTGCGCATCAATGATCAGCAAGGTCGCATTGCTCAGGCTGGCGGGGGCATGGCCGCGGCCAGTGAGGGCGAACATGGTTTTAGGGGCGGACATGGCAGGAACTCCAGGCTGGCATGGACAGTGGGTCTATTGTCCGCCTGTGCTGCGCTGCTGTGAACCTTTGTGGTCGATGATCTTGCGTACTGCCTATACGGCGAGCAGAATCGAGGGGCTGCCGAGGAACGGCTATTTCAAGCAAAGGAGCTGCAATATGAGCCTGATTGCACTGTTTTCCGAACATTTCTGGCTGTTGTTTGCCGTGGCGATTTCCATCGCTGTGCTGCGCGAATTGCACCTTAAACGAGACTAATGGTGGTGTGCGCCAACGCCGCATTCATCGACAAACGCCAGGGCATGCCCTGGCGCTTTCGTTTTAGTACAGGCCAAACAGTTCGAACTGCAGGTACCAGATACCCAGCGAGCCGAAGAAGTTGACCAGAATGGCCGGCAGAAACTTCAGGTGCACGGCGAAGCTGTAGGTCTTGTCCAGCGACATCGCCATGACTCCCGCAGCGGAGCCGACCACCGTCAGCGAGCCGCCAATCCCCACCATCAGCGCATTCAGCGCCCACTGATTGAGCCCCAGCTGCGGGTTGGACATTAGCGCAGCTGCTTCCACGGGCACGTTATCCATAACACCGGACGCGACCCCTAGCACCACGTTAACGGCGGTGGGGTGCAGCACTTCGAACAGTCGCGAGATATATGACAACCAGCCGACGTGGTTAAGGCAGGCCACCGAAGTGATGATGCCGATAAAGAACAGCAGCGCGTTCCACTCGACCTTTTGCAGTTGATCCTGCCACGGCAATTCAATGCCGCGGCGCATCAGCAGCCAGGCATACAGGGCGACGATGCCCAGGCCGATGCCGATGGCAAACTCGATGCTGACTTTCAGCAAGATATTGCACAGCACCGCGCCAAATACGGCAAAGAAACCGACTATCGCCAGGCCCGCGCCGCCGGGTTTGAGTGCGGATTCGGCCTGGTCGGCCACTTGAATCAAGTCCTGGCCAGTGAGTTTGCGCAAGTAAAAGAAATGCAGGGTCGCGGCAAACAGCAACCAGCCGATCAAGGCTGAGGGGATCAGCAACAGCAGGCCGGCAATGCTGATCTTGCCGGCCAGCACCACCATCAGGCTGGTCGAGGTGCCAAGGAACCACACCCCGGAGTTGGAGGCGACCACGATGTTGCACAGCGAAATATGCGTATAGCGCTGATTGGTTGAGATGTTTTTCACCGTTTTGCCAAAGATCATCGCCGTGGTGATGTTATTGAGAAACGGTGAGAGCAGCGCCGACAGCGCGCCTGTGGCCCAGAACATACCGCGCGCACCGAGGCCCTTACGCATCAGGTAGCCATTGAGGGCGGTGAAGACGTTCCTCTCGTTGAGCAGCTCGACCACCATCCACATAAACGCCATAAAGGCGATCAGACCGAACAGTTCTTCCTTGATCTCGCTCTGCGCATGCAGAAAGAACTGAAAACCATTGGGGTCGTAAAGCGCGTAGTGGGCACCGATAACGATCAAGCCGGACATCATGAACATCGCCGGTTTGAACTTATCCATCTCCAGTTGTGCTTCAAAAACGATTAGCGTCATGCCAATCAAAAATATCGCCAGCACGAGCAAGCCCGTGATCGAGAACGGATCTATGACCATTTTTAGGAATGTCTTGAGAAGGGAGGGAAAGGGTTTGGAATTGGTAACAAAATTATACTGATGCGTATGAGGCTTGTGCAGGCCTACTTTGTGACTGTGGCGGCCTATATAGTCAGCAATGCGTCGCGTGGCTTAACGAACGCTCACCCGGCGCGGGTGGGCGCGCCGGGCTGCTAGAATGGCGCACTTTTTTTGTGGAGAGCTGCCGTGACTGACGCTACACATGCCTACCCAACCCGCCTGCGTACCGTGCGCGACTACATTCGCTGGGCAGTCAGTCGGTTTCATGGCGAGGAGCTGTTCTTCGGCCACGGCACCGACAATGCCTGGGATGAAGCCCGCCAGCTGGTGCTCGGTGCCCTGCACCTGCCTTACGAAATTGCCGACAGCTACCTCGATTGCCGCCTGGAAGACGCCGAACATGCGCACCTGCATGCTTTGCTCGCACGGCGCATCGATGAGCGCGTACCGACCGCTTACCTGCTGGGCGAGGCCTGGTTCTGCGGCATGCCATTTATTGTTGATGAGCGTGTGCTGATACCACGCTCACCGATTGGTGAGTTGATCGAGCAGCACTTCGAGCCCTGGCTGGCGATGGAACCGGCGCGGATTCTCGATTTGTGCACCGGCTCGGGCTGCATTGGCATTGCCTGTGCCTACGAGTTTCCCGAGGCTGAAGTGGTGCTGGGTGATCTGTCGTTTGAGGCGCTGGAAGTGGCCAATCAGAACATCGAGCGCCACGGCCTTGAGGACCGCGTGTACACCGTGCAGGGCGACGGTTTTGCTGGGCTGCCAGGCCAGCGTTTTGACCTGATCGTATCCAATCCGCCGTATGTGGATGCCGAGGATTTCGCCGATATGCCGGCCGAATACCAGCACGAGCCTGAGCTGGGCCTGGCCTGCGGTGACGATGGCCTAGACCTGGTGCGGCGCATGCTCGCCGAGGCGGCAGATCATCTGACCGAAAAGGGCGTGCTGATTATCGAAGTCGGCAATAGCCAGGTGCATGTCGAGGCGTTGTACCCGGAAGTCGATTTCACCTGGCTGGAATTCGAGCGTGGCGGTCACGGCGTATTTCTGCTCGCAGCTGCGCAATGCCGTGAGCATCAGGCGCTGTTCCGCCAGCGCCTGCAAGGTTAAGAGCCGGTTCTCAGCGCAGCGCTAGATGGCGGCTGAGCAGGGCGCGCAAAGCGGCCGGTTTGACTGGCTTGGGCAGGTAATCCAGGCCGGCGGCATGCACCTGAGCGATCAGCTCGGGGCGGCCGTCGGCGCTGATCACCACACCCGGTAGCGGCTCGCCCAAGCGCGTGCGCAGCCAGGCCATCAGCTCGGTGCCGGTTTCGCCGTCATCCAGGTGGTAGTCCACCAGTGCCAGCTGCGGCCGCACGTTTTCACTCAGCAGGTGCTCGCACTCCAAGCGATTGCGTGCCGTCCACACCTGACACCCCCAACGTGACAGCAGGCTGTGCATGCCGGCGAGGATGCTGTCCTCGTTGTCGATACACAGCACCTGGATGCCGGCCAGTGCTTGTCCATTGTGGTCGGGTTGGCTGAGTAGCACCGGCGGTTCGGCGTGCAATGCCAAGGGAATGGTGACGCTGAATACGCTGCCTTTGCCTGGCCAAGAGCGTACTTCCAGCTGATGACCGAGCACTCGGCACAGGCCGTCAGCAATCGCCAGGCCTAGGCCCAGACCTTTTTCAGCGCGGGTTTGGTGGCTGTCCAGACGTTTGAATTCCTCAAAAATCACTTTGCGTTTGTCTTCCGGTATTCCCGGTCCGCGGTCCCAGACTTCCAAACGCAGCTGCTGGCCGTTGCGGCGTACGCCGAGCAGCACACGGCCCTTGGCGTAGCGGAAGGCGTTGGTCAGGAAGTTCTGCAGGATGCGCCGCAGCAGTTTGATATCGCTGTCGACCCGCAGGCGGCTGCCGCGCAGGCGGAAGTCCACGCCGTGTTCGGCAGCCAGCACCCTGAACTCTGCACCCAGGGTGTCGAACAAATTGTTCAGCACAAAGGCATGACGGTCCGGAGTGATGCGGCCGTTTTCCAGGCGCGAGATGTCCAACAGGTCGCTGATCAGGTCCTCGGCCGAGCGCAGCGAGCTGTCCAGATGGCGCACCAGTTCACGGGCATCGGCGGGCAGGGCGTCGTCCTGATGGGACAGGGCGGCGGAGAACAACCGCGCAGCATTCAACGGCTGCATCAGATCATGGCTGACGGCGGCCAGAAAGCGGGTTTTCGACTGGTTGGCGGCTTCGGCTACGCCCTTGGCTTCGGTCAGCGCTTGGTTCAGTTGTGACAGCTCCTGGGTGCGCTCGCTAACGCGTTGTTCCAGGCCTTCGTTGGCGTCTTTCAGTGCGCGCTCGGCTTCACGGAACTCGGTGATATCAGTGAAACTCATGACAAAACCGCCGCCTGGCATGGGGTTGCCGATCAGCTCGATCACCCGGCCGTTGGGGAACAGTCGCTCTGAAGTGTGCGCCGTGCCCTGGCGCATCCAGTACAGGCGTTTGCTGACGTGCTCCTCGATATCACCGCCGCCGAGCAGGCCGCGTTCGGCGTTGAAGCGGATCAGTTCAGCCACCGGGCGGCCGACATACACCTGGCCCTCGGGGTAATTGAACAGCTCGATATAACGGTGGTTCCAGGCCACCAGGCGCAGCGATTGGTCGACCACGCTGATGCCCTGGGTGATGTTCTCGATGGCGCCTTGCAGTAACGCACGGTTGAACTGCAGCACTTCCGAGGCTTCGTCGACGATGCGCACCACATCCTCGACCTGCATCTCGCGGCCTTCGATGGCCGCCTTGACTACGGCGCGCGTCGATGAGGCGCCGAGCACACCAGCCAGCAGGCGTTCGGTGTGGGCGATCCATTCACTGTTGGCGGTCTGGTTGGGGTCGAAGCCTTTGCCCTGGCGGTAGGCGAAACGCATAAAGCTTTGCCGTGCGCGGTCTTCACCGACAAAACGGTTGGCCAGCAGCAACAGGTCGCCGACCTGCACCGCGAGCATGCTGCGGTTACTCGGTTTGTTGCCCAGGTCATGGCCGATAAAGCGCCCGGCCTGCCAGTGCTCGGCCACCCGGGTGCGCGAGAAGTAGGAAACCCAGGCAAACAGCAGGAAGTTGCCGGCCAGGGACAGCACCACCCCACGGGTCAGCGGGTCGACCTGAAAACCAATCGGCCCGTACAGCAGGGTGTGTATGCCCGGTAAGGCATCCACCGGCCAGCCCAGGCTGCGCGATACCAGCGGCATGACCAGGGTGTAGAACCAGATCAGCGCGCCCACGAACAGCCCGGCGAATACGCCCTGGCGGTTGGCCTGCTTCCACACCAGTGCGCCGAACATCGCTGGGGCCAGCTGGCCGATGGCGGCGAAGGAGACCTGGCCGATGGTTGCCAGGCTGGCGTTGGAACCGAGCAGGCGGTAGCACACATAGGCCAACAGCAGAATCACCACGATGCTTACCCGTCGCGCTGTGAGCATCCAGTAACGGAATGCTTCAAAGGGCCGTTCGGTGTTCTGCCGGCGCAGCAGCCAAGGCAGCAGCATGTCGTTGGAAATCATCGTCGACAGCGCCACTGAGGCGACAATTACCATGCCGGTGGCCGCCGATGCGCCGCCGATAAAGGCCAGCATGGCCAGCGCCGGATGGGCTTCGGCCAGCGGCAGGCTGATCACGAAGGAGTCGGGGGTGATACCGGCCGGCAGCAGCATCTGCCCGGCCAAGGCAATGGGCACCACAAACAACGCGGCGAGTATCAGGTAGGCGGGGAACACCCAGCGCGCCAGGCGCAGATCCTTGGGCTCGATGTTTTCCACCACGGCCACATGAAACTGACGGGGCAGGGCGATGATGGCAATCATCGCCAGCCCCGTCTGGGTCATCATCGCCGGCCAGTTCACGGTTTCTGCCCAGAAGCCCGCCAGTTCAGTGCTGGCTTTAGCCTGGCTGAACAAGTCGCCAAAACCGTTGTACAAACCGTAAGTCACAAACGTGCCGACGGCGAGGAAGGCCAGCAGCTTGACCAGTGACTCGAAGGCAATTGCCAGGACCATGCCGCGGTGGTGTTCGGTGACATCCAGGTTGCGTGTGCCGAACAATATTGTGAACAGTGCCAGCACCAGTGAGACGATCAACGCGGTGTCCTGAGCGCCGGTGCCATTGGCGCCGGCGCCTGCGCCGCTGAGCAGGTTGACCCCAAGCACGATGCCTTTGAGCTGCAAAGCGATATAGGGCAATACGCCAACCAGGCAAACCAGCGCCACTACTACAGCCAGCGTCTGGGATTTGCCGTAACGCGCGGCGATAAAGTCAGCAATCGAGGTGATGTTTTCCTGTTTGCTGATCATCACCATCTTCTGTAGCACCCAGGGGGTGAAGACCAGAACGATGATTGGGCCTAGATAAATCGGCAGGAATGACCACAGCTGCTCAGCGGCCTGGCCTACAGCGCCGAAAAACGTCCAGCTGGTGCAGTACACCGCCAGCGACAGGCTGTACACCCAGGCGCGAACCTTCGGATGCATGGGCGTGGCGCGGCGGTCGCCGTAGAAGGCGATGGCGAAAAGAAGGGCCATGTAAATCAGCGCAACCGCGGCGATCAGCCCGCTAGACAGGGTCATGCAAACTCCGAAAACAAACTATAGGGGGCTGCCGGGGTCTTACCTGGCAGCGCAGCGGCTGCCCAGAGCCTACCGCATCAGCGTCGACGGCAGATGATGGGTGTCAGTCTCGCAGCAAAGTCGCGATGCGTCAGGCACGACCAAGGTCGCACTGGTGTAGAACCTGTTGCTGTTGTGGATTGTGCACACGTGTTGGCCCTGTTAGCGTGTCGCGCCTGCGACTCTGTCCGAGGAGGGACCCTATGTTCAAGCCGCAACTGATTACCCTGCAACGTGGTGGTTTGCGCATCGAGCCAATGGTCGATGCCGATATCCCGGCTTTGATCAGCCTGGCCGAAGCCAATCGCCAAGAATTGATCTACATGAGTGGCAGCCTGCGATTGGACTGGTACCGCCTAGGGCTGCTTGATCAGCGCGAAGGGCGGGCCTTGCCCTTTGTGATTCGCCTGGGCGACCAGCTGGTGGGCACTACCCGTTTCGGCGACTTTATGAACAGCTTGCCCGCCGCGGAGATTGGCTGGACCTGGCTGGATCGCAGCCAGCACGGCACGGGCCTCAATACCACTATCAAGTATCTGATGCTCAAGCACGCTTTTGAGCACTGGGGGCTGGTCCGCGTTCAGCTAAAAACCGCTGCGAGCAACCTACGCGCTCAACGTGCCATCGAAAAGCTCGGCGCGCAGCGCGAAGGTCTGCTGCGAAACCATCGCCGCCTGGCCGACGGGCGTTTGGACGACAGCGTGTTGTACAGCATCACGGATCACGACTGGCCGGCGATCAAGCAGCAGCTGGAGGCGCGTTTCAGCGGTTGACTCATGGCGCAGGCACACAGCGAGCAGACACGGTTCTGGCAATCACGCGAGTTGGGCGGGGTAGAGCTGTTGCAGGCGCATTATGTTGAGCAGCGCTTTTCCCCGCATGTGCATGAAGGGTTTGTCTTCACCGTTATTGAACATGGTGCGCAGCGCTTTCGTCATCGCGGCAGCGATCATCTGGCGCCGGCCGGCAGCATGGTGCTGATCAACCCGGACGAGCTGCATACCGGCTCCAAAGCTCATGATCTGGGTTGGCATTACCGCGGTTTTTACCCGGACAATACGCAGGTATGCGGCGTGCTCGCGGAGCTGGAATGGGGTCAAAAGGGCATGCCGTCATTCGCGCTCAGCGTGCTGCATGATCCACAGCTGCATCACCAGTTCGTCACCTTGCATCAATTACTGGACAGCCAGGCGTCGGCGCTGCAGCTGCAAACTGCCTGGCGTGAGGCGATTCTGCTGCTGTTTCAGCGCCATGCGCATCTGCCTGAGGTCCTGGCACCAGGCCATGAGCCGCATGCGGTCAGCCGCGCCAAAGAATTACTCAGCAGCCAGCTGGCGTCGCCTCCTTCATTGGAGGAACTGGCGCAGGTGGTGGGCTTGTCGCCATTTCATTTCGCACGCGTATTCCGCCGCGCCACCGGCCTGCCGCCGCATAGCTGGCTGATGCAGCGCCGCCTGGAACAGGCTCGGGCGTTATTAAGGAATGGCTGTGCGCCGCTGAGTGTGGCGATGCAGCTGGGGTTTGCCGACCAGAGCCATCTGAGTCGGCAGTTCAAACAGGCCTATGGCGTGGCGCCAGGGCAGTATCGCCAGGCCCGCGCCATCCGTTAGCGCGTGGCAATCCAGATCAGCAACCCCGCCTGAAACACGCAGAAGGCCACCAGGCAGGTAATGGTGAAGCGCAGACCGTTGTCTTCGCGTTTGAAAACCTCAATGCGCTCTTCCAGTTTGCGTACTTTCACTTCCTGCTCGCGCAGGCTCTGGTCAGCCTGCTGCAGCATGCTGGCGGCGTCCAGCAACTCGACGATCTGCACTTTTTCCGTATGCCAGTCGCCATGCAGTGAGCTGACCCGTGGTGCGACGCAATGCGCCTTGATATTCAGTGGGTCAAGGTACTCGACGACAAAGCCCTGGGCCTGCAGGCAGTGGTCGCGACGCGTACGGGCTTCTTCACTGAAGGCGTCCTTGCTGGGCAGTATGGTGTTGGCCACTTGATAGTGGGCGAAGTGCTGACGCGCCCAGCTAATCCCCTGGGCCAGCATAAAGCGCCCTAAACCTCGGTTTTCCGGCTGCACCTGCAGTGCGCTGTCGGGGCCGAAACTGAGCAGGCGTTGTTCGTGATCGGCCCAGACTTCGAGAATATTCTGCTCCTTACGCACCCGCTGACCGGGGAGCTGCAAGCTTAAACGCAGCAAACTGTGTTGCTTGCCCAGCCGCTCGACGCGGCCGAACTGGATAAAGCGCAAGGGGCGTGCGCCAGTGTGGCGGTCGGTGGGCAAGGCGGTCAGGCGCAAGAGGCGAAAGTGCTCGGGCGCAAGATCGGCCCACGGGTGGGCTTGCTCGACGACATCCTGCGAAGCGGCGTCGGTATCGTTCTGTGGTTCTGGGTTGTCAGTCATACACGGCGATCCTGTGCGCGACATCTTCAGGTGTCGTCTGATGCGCTTATCGGCCGCCGCTCGGCTAACTGGAGGCTGGCTTTTTGCCGCTGCGCTGGATGAACTGGGCGATCTGCTCGCCCAGCCCCTGTGCCAACGGTAGCCGAGGATTGTCATAGCTGGCCAGTTGCGCCGGTAAATCCAGCGCGCTGATGCGCAGCAGATGGTTCATCCCGGGGATGATCAGCAACTCGGCATCAGGCTTGGCCGCCTGCAAGGCATGGGCATCGGCGACACTGACCTGAATGTCGTGGCTGCCTTGTACGATCAGCGCCGGAATCTGCAGGCGGGCAAAGGCTTGACCGGGGTTCTGCCGCAGCAGCGAAATCAAATAGGGCTGCACACTGGGGCGAAACAGCACCTGCAGGTCTTTGGGCACTTGCGGGGTGAGTTGCCCGGCCAATAGGCGGTCAAGCAGGTGATTGCTCTGCGCCATGAGATGTGGGGGCAAGCGAGCGGCGAGTTGCTCACGTAATAACTGATCAATCGGCCGCGAGCTGCCGGCAATCGCCACCAGGGCATCGGCCTGGGCCTGTTCGGCCGCCAAGCTGGCAATCAGCGCACCTTCGCTGTGGCCGATGAGAATCAGTCGGTCAAACGCCGGATCAGTCCTGAGCAGCTGTGCCCAGCCCACGGCATCGCTGACATACCCCTCGACACTGAGGTTGCGTTCATCTGGGGTGGCGGCGCGGCTCGCGGCTACACCGCGTTTGTCATAGCGCAGGCTGGCGATGCCCTGTTTGGCCAGACTTTGCGCCAGGCGCTTGAGGCTGTCGCTCTGGCCGCCTTCGGGGTTGTTGCCGTCACGGTCGGTGGGGCCTGAGCCGGCAATCAGCAACGCCACGGCCACCGGCTTGCTGTTGCTGGGCTTGAGCAGCGTGCCATGCAGCGTACCTTGACCGGTCTGCAGGCGCATGGGTTGCTGCACGCTGCTGTGTGCGGTGGTGGTGTGGGCGGCGTTGGGCGCGGCATTTAGCAGGGCGCTGCAGAAAAGAAGGGGCAACAGAAGAGCTCGGGTCATGGAAAGGAACTGCCGGGGGTGAGCATCTTGGACGTTTATCTGCCCTGAAGGTTCGAGGATGATCTGCGCGGACGCCACGGGTATACTCGCCGCCTTTATCCAAATGAGGCTTTGCGCCGGCTGGCGTAGCCTCGGAGCTGATTTTCGCGGAGCGTTTTGCACATGTCCGGCAATACCTACGGCAAGCTGTTCACTGTCACCACCGCCGGCGAAAGCCATGGCCCAGCGTTGGTCGCCATTGTCGATGGCTGTCCGCCGGGGGTGGAGATTAGCCTGGAAGACCTGCAGCGCGATCTTGATCGGCGCAAACCAGGCACCAGCCGTCATACCACCCAGCGCCAGGAAGCCGATGAGGTGGAAATCCTTGCCGGTGTGTTCGAGGGCAAGACCACCGGTTGCTCGATTGGCCTGCTGATCCGCAATACCGACCAGAAGTCCAAAGACTACTCGGCGATCAAGGACTCCTTCCGCCCGGCCCACGCCGATTACACCTATCACCACAAGTACGGCGTGCGTGACTACCGCGGTGGTGGCCGCAGTTCGGCGCGCGAGACCGCCATGCGTGTGGCCGCCGGGGCCATTGCCAAGAAATACCTGGCGACTCAGGGCATCGTGATTCGCGGCTACATGAGCCAGCTCGGCCCGATTGAAATTCCGTTCAAGACCTGGGACAGCGTCGAACAGAACGCCTTCTTCAGCCCCGATCCGGACAAAGTGCCGGAGCTGGAAGCCTATATGGACCAGCTGCGCCGTGATCAGGATTCGGTTGGGGCGAAGATCACCGTGGTTGCCGAGGGCGTGATGCCCGGCCTGGGCGAGCCGATTTTCGACCGCCTGGACGCCGAACTGGCCCATGCGCTGATGAGCATCAACGCGGTCAAGGGCGTGGAAATCGGTGCGGGTTTCGCCAGCGTGGCGCAGCGCGGCACCGAGCACCGTGACGAGATGACGCCTGAAGGTTTCCTCTCGAACAATGCCGGTGGCATTCTCGGCGGGCTTTCCAGCGGCCAGCCGATTGTTGCGCACCTGGCGCTCAAACCGACCTCGAGCATCACCACGCCGGGGCGCTCGATCGATGTTCACGGCAACCCGGTGGATATCATCACCAAGGGCCGTCACGACCCGTGCGTGGGCATCCGCGCTACACCAATCGCTGAGGCGATGATGGCCATCGTGCTGATGGACCACCTGCTGCGCCATCGCGCGCAGAATGCCGATGTGCGGGTCAGCACGCCGGTGCTGCCACAGCTGTGATCAACGCTGCTGCGCGGCCACGTGCGCTCCGCAGCACGCTACCGGGTTTGTGCCCAGCATGAGCCCGGTTTTGCCGTACTGGCGTCTGTCCGGTTTCTACTTCTTCTATTTCTCGCTGCTCGGCGCCACCGCGCCCTTTCTCGCGCTGTATTTCGATCACCTGGGGTTTTCCGCTGCGCGGATCGGTGAGCTGATCGCCATTCCCATGCTGATGCGCTGCATTGCGCCGAATATCTGGGGTTGGCTGGGCGATCACACGGGCCAGCGCTTGGCTATTGTGCGCTTTGGTGCGCTGTGCACGCTGCTGTGCTTTGCCGGCATCTTTATCAGCCAGAGCTACGCCTGGCTGGCGCTGATCATGGCGCTGCATGCGTTCTTCTGGCACGCGGTGCTGCCGCAGTTTGAAGTCATCACCTTTGCCCATCTCAAAGAGCAGGCGGCGCGCTACAGCCAGATCCGTCTTTGGGGCAGCATCGGCTTTATCGTCGCAGTGGTGGGCCTCGGCAAGCTGTTCGAGTTGCTCAGCCTGGATGCCTATCCCTGGGCGCTGATTCTGATCATGAGCGGCATCGTCTTGAGCAGTTGGTGGGTGCCTAATGCACAGCCGCAGTTGCGCCCCAACACCCTGGAGCAGGGCGGCTTTCTCCAGCAACTACGGCGGCCGGGGATTCTCGCCTTCTACCTCAGCGCCGGGCTGATGCAGTTGAGCAATGGCCCGTACTACACCTTTCTCAGTTTGCACCTGGAAGCACTAGGCTATTCGCGCGGGGTGATCGGCCAGCTGTGGGCGCTGGGCGTATTGGCCGAAATCGTGCTGTTTATGGTCATGGCCCGGTTGCTGGCGCGCTATTCCCTGCGTACCGTGCTGCTGGCGAGCTTTCTGATTACTGCCGTGCGCTGGCTGTTGCTGGGTAATCTGGCTGGGCATTTGCCGGTGCTGCTGTTCGCTCAGCTGATGCATGCGGCGACTTTTGGCAGTTTCCATGCGGCGGCCATGCATTTTGTTCAGCGTAGCTTTGCCGATCGCCAACAGGGGCAAGGCCAAGCCTTGTATGCCGCGCTGGCGGGCGTGGGCGGCGCATTGGGCGCGTTGTATTCGGGCTATAGCTGGCACAGCCTCGGTGCGGCCTGGACCTTTGCCATCGCCAGCCTGATTGCCCTGGCGGCTGCGGTGATTACCGCGCGCTATATGCGCGATGAGCGTCCTTGAACCTTTAGCTGTTGAATTGAACCGCTGACTTGAAACCGACTGTACGAGAGCCTTGAGCATGAGCAGCCTGACCGTCTACCACCAGTCTTCGCCCGAGTACCCGAACAAGCTGCTGACTCACGCCGAGGACATCGCCAGCACTCTGGCTGCTGTTGGCGTGCAATTCAGTCAGGTGCCGGTTCAGCAGGCGGTCACGGCCGGTATAGCCAGTGATGAGCTGCTGGCGGCCAGTCGCGTACAGGTCGACCAGCTGATGACCGCGTATGGCTACGCCACTGCCGAGGTGCTGAGCCTGTGTGATGAGCGTGGTGAGGGCAGTGAGCTGGCCCGCCGCCTGCGCGCAGAGCAATCTTGTCAGCCGGCCCACCTGCATTACTACCTGGCCGGGCGTGGCCTGCTGGCGCTGCATATCGGCGAGTACGTCTACAGCCTGTTGTGCGAGAAGGGTGATCTGCTGCTGTTGCCCGCCACTACGGCGCATTGGTTCGATGGCGGCGAGCATCCACGGTTTGCCGTGCTGCGTCTGTTTGACAGCGCCAAGGTGCCTGATTTTGTGCCTGTCGCGGGTGAGTTTGCCGCCGCCTTTGCGGGGCTGGATGACTGCTGATAGGTAAAGCGGCTGAACTCTTCTGGCCAGCGTCTATCCTACTTAAGCGATCCCTTCGCATAGGAGCAACACCATATGGGTTCAATGTTCAACGGTTTACTGGGTCTGGTCATTCTGGCGCTGGATATCTGGGCGATTCTCAGCGTCATCAAAAGCAACGCCGAAACGGGCATCAAGGTGTTGTGGATCTTGCTAATCGTACTGTTGCCGGTGATCGGTCTGATCATTTGGGCGCTGTTGGGGCCTCGCGGTACGGTCAAGTTCTAGTTATGCGGCGGGCCGGCGTGTGGTGGTTGGCGCTTTGCCTGTTGAGTGGCGCGGTTCAGGCCAGCGATAAGCACGCCTGGGTTGCGCTGCGTGAAGGCCGCGCCGTACTGCTGTTGCGCCATGCCACAGCGCCCGGTACGGGTGATCCGGCGAATTTCCAGCTGAATGATTGCCGCACCCAGCGCAACCTCAATCAAGTTGGCCGTGAGCAGGCGCAGCGCTGGGGACAGTTGTTGCGTAGTCAGTGGATCGAGCCGCGTCTGCTCAGCAGCCGCTGGTGCCGCGCTCAGGATACGGCCCGCGAAATGGGCTTGGGCGCAGTCGAAGCGCTGCCCGCCTTGGATTCATTCTTTCAAACACCCAACACCGCCCGTGAGCAAACCGCCGCGCTGATCGAGCAGATCAATGCACAACCGCGTGGTGCGCCGTTGGTGCTGGTCTCCCATCAGGTCAATATCACCGCGCTGACCGGCATCTACCCGGCGTCTGGCGAGGGTCTGATTCTGGCGTTGCCGCTAGAGGCTCCGGCGCGCGTGCTGGCGCGGGTTCAGCCCTAGGCTAAATGCTCAGCAAGCGCTGTTCCGGCAGCTGCGCCCCTTCGAGCTTAAGCAAAAGCGCCTTGCGCGGCAGGCCGCCGGCATAACCGGTCAGGCTGCCGTCACGACCGATTACACGATGGCAGGGAATGATGACGGCAATCGGGTTGGCGCCATTGGCTGCGCCGACGGCGCGCACCGCCTTGGGCCGCGCGATCTCGGCGGCGAGGGCGCTGTAGCAGCTGGTTTGGCCAAACGGGATGGTCTGCAACGCTTGCCAAACGGCTTGCTGAAACACCGTGCCTTGCGGCGCCAGGTGCACTTCGAAGCGCTGTCTACGCCCGGCGAAATACTCATCCAGCTGTCTGCACACTTCATCCAGTTCATTGGCGGCGCTACGCCAGCGTTCGCCGATATGCCAGGGCTTGTCATCGATATCCATCAGCAGTTGTTGCAGGCCGGTTTCGTCAGCGGCCAATAGCAGGCGGCCAATTGGGCTGTCGTGGTAGCGGTAGAACATCGCTTCAACCCTCCGAGTAGTTGTGCCACAGGTGTGCCGCGGCATAAGCGCGCCAAGGTCGCCAGGCTTCGGCGCGGGCCTTGAGCTGTTTGGCGTCGATGCCTTCCTGCCCCCACACCGGCGCCTTGAGCAGGCCCAGGTCGCTGGCGGGAAATGCATCGACCTCGCCAAAGGCGCGCAGGGCAATGTATTCCGCCGTCCACGGGCCGATGCCGGGTAGGGCACACAGCTGCTCGACAAAGGCTGTGTAGCCGTTTTGCAAATCCAGACGCAGTGCCCCGCTGGCCACCTGCCCAGCGAAGTGCTGCAAGGTCTGCACGCGTTTGCCGGGCATGCCAATGCCGTCCAGATTGGCGTCAGCAATGGCTGCGGCTGTGGGGAACAGCCGTTGAATATCGGTCGCATCGGCAAACTGCAGTGATTCACCCAGACGCGTAACCAGGCGGCCGGTAATGGTCACTGCCGCCTTGACCGTAACCTGCTGACCCACAATGGCGCGCACGGCCTGCTCGAACGGCTCGAAAGCAGTCGGCAGGCGTAAGCCGGGATTTCGCGCAACCAGCGGGCCGAGCTGCGTATCGTTAGCAAAGTGCGCGCTGATCTGCTGCGGCTGGCAGTCCAGATCAAACATTTTGCGCACCCGCGCAGTAAGCGTCGCCAGACAGGTCTGCAGCGATTCGCTGTAGTGCAGCTGCAGCGCGTGCTGATCAGCCAGGGGTTGCACGCGGAACCAACCAGGTTGGTCCTCCAGTAGCACGCTGCGCGCGTAACTGTGCGGTTGCAAGCTTTCCACCCCAGCCAGGGCACGGAGGGCAAAGTGCGCGTGGAATTGTTGCCACTGCCAGGGCGGTTGATAGCTCAGAAGCAGAGTGTGGGGTGATTGGTTCATGGCCGAACAATAACCGCCGTTCGGCTGGCTGTCAGCGCAGAACTGACTTTCAAACTGGCGTTTACCCTCTCCCTGGCTTGGGAGAGGGTGCGTGCTAGCTAAGCGCTGGCCACGCGCTGATGCAACTGATGCGACAGCTGCTCCAGCTGTTGGCCCAGGTGCACCAGCGACTCCTGAGCATCCAGCAGTTCGGCGCTGGCGGCGCGTTGGCGTTGGCTGGCGTCACGTTGCGCGGCGCTGTTGTCGCGCACGTGCAACAGTTGCTGGTGCGCCTGGGTAAGTGCCTGGCTGTGTTGCAGGATTGAGCTGGAGAGGTTGTCAGTCAGCCCGGCGTTGCTGCTCAGCGCGCTGCCTACCTCACTGACCTGCATCGCCCCGGTGTCGATGATCTGCTGCGACTGGCCCAGCACGCTCTGTACGGTGTCGGCAGTTTCATTGCTGCGCTGTGAGAGGTTACGCACTTCATCGGCCACCACCGCAAAGCCGCGGCCATGCTCACCGGCGCGGGCGGCTTCGATGGCGGCGTTAAGCGCCAGCAGGTTGGTTTGCTGGGCGATGGCGCTGATCATCTGCATGGATTCGGCGATGCGCTGGTTGCTCTGCTGAATGGCCTGCATGCTGGCTTGCGCATCTTCCATGCGCTGTGCGCAGACATTCACCTGGCTGCTGCTGTGCTGGGTGTCCTGGCTGAGCTGCTGCATATGGCCGGTGCTAGCGGCGAGGCTGTCGAGCACTTCATGCAGCGCCAGATCCAGCTGGTGCATGGCATCGGCCTGCTGTTGCACATCGGTATCGATGCTCTGGCAGCGCTGGCGGATACCACCGAGGGTCTGTTGCAGCTTGCCGGCCATCTGTAGCAAATCGCTGGCGGTGCTGCGCACGTCATCGACGATGCCGCCGAGTTGATCCTGATTACGCGCGGCGCGCTGACCGAACTCGCGGGATTCATTGAGCGCCTGTTCGGCATCGGCCAGGGCCTGATTACGCAGTTGTGCGCTGTACCACTGCGCCAACCAGACGGTCAGTACGGGCAGTATGTAGCCCGAGTAGGTGTTCACCGCCGCATCACGCGGGCTCAGTTCGAACACCGGCAGGCTGGCGCCACTGCGTTCCAGGCGGATCAGCCAGAACACGAACAGCACCTGAACCAGGCTCCAGACCATGGCGCTGCGGGTGCCGGCCAGCAGGTAGGCGAAGACGATAATCACCGCCGGCCAGTAGATATGCGCCGAATGCAGGCCGCCCAGCTGGTAGATCAGCAGCATCGAGTAACTGGCCATGCTGGCCAGCGCCATATTGGCTGGCACAGCCAGCGGCAGCAAGGCGCTGCGCAGTACCAGCAGCATCAGCGGCATGCCGAGCACCAGCAGCAACGAGCCATACATCAATGCATCGTTGCCCAGGCGGCCCCACTTGATACAGCTGTACAGGCCAATGACCATGCTGCACAGGGCACTGAAGGCGAGGGTACGGGCCAACAGGATGCTGGCCTGGTCGGTCAAATCATGTGGCAGGAACTGCCCAAGGAAACCCTGTCGCATGAAAACTCCAGTCAGTAGGTTGTTCAGCAGTATCGGCGCAAATGGCCGCCGGCTTTAGGGTGGAAAGTGCCAATTTGGCGGATGAAATAGCAAAGTGCCATCTGCACCGACGACTTGTCAGTCGTATTTTCAGGCCAGCGTTTGACGATACTGCCCAGGCGTGAGGCCTTTCCAGCGTTTGAAGGCATGCAGGAAATTCGACACCTCGCTGTAGCCCAGGCGTTCGGCAATCTCCTCCTGGCTCAGGCTGGCGATGGCCAGCAATTCCTCGGCCAGGGCCTGGCGCACTTCTTCCTGTAACTGGCGAAAGCTGCTGCCTTGCTCTTCCAAACGGCGACGCAGGGTACGGCTGCTGATGTTCAGTTCGCAGGCGATGACTTCCATGTCCGCCAGCCGTCCCGGTGTGCTCAGCAGGCGATCACGAATCTGTCCGGCCAGGCCGCTGCGCACCTGACGTTTGGCCAGCAGGGCCTGGCATTGCTGCTCGCAGAGCTGAGCGCTGTGCGGATTGGCGCGGGGCAGTGGCAGATCAAGCAGGTGACGGGAAAAGCTGATGCGGTTCTCTGCGCAGGCAAACTCCGGCAGCAGGCCGAATTGCTCGATAAAGCGTGCAGTGTCAGCCGGCGCCGGCATGCTCAGTTGTACGCGATCCAGTGGCATGCGGTTGCCGGTCAGTTCGCGCTGAATCACCATCACCGCCACGGTGTCGCGCAGCAGGAGAAAGTCGCGCACCTGATCTGGCAAATGGCTGCCGTCCAGCTGCAGATGCGCCTGGTCGGCGTCTTCACGCAAGCTGATGCGGTTAAAGGCAAAGGTCAGGTCCAAGTAGCGCAGTCCGAGGTCGGCAGCCTGGCGGAAGCTCTGACTGCTGAGCAGGGCGTAACCCCAGATGCCATAGGTGGTCAGTTGATAGCGCAAACCGGCTTGCAGGCCGAGGTCATCCCGGCCAGGCAGGGCCTCGATCAGGTTGCGGATCAGCTGCAGCTCCTGCGCACCTTCGATTTCACTGTGCAGCTCGGCCAGTTGCAGGGGGCTGAGTCCGGTGTCGCGCAGGCAGTGTTCGACACTCAAACCATGGTCGAGGCCCAGCTGGGTCAGCAGTTGCACACTGGTGATGCTGCGTCGTGGCAGGCTGTAGGGAAGAGCCGACATGCAGTTATCCGCTGATTTGTCCGAAAGTCACAACCGATTGGCCGACTATGCCATAACCTCTCACGTGCCGTGCAAGTAGCATCTTGGTATCCGCACTGTTTGCGGTTGGGGATATAAAAATGCACAACACTTCCCAGAACCAGGCCCCGTTGCGCGTGCTGATTATCGGCAGCGGCTTTGGCGGCCTGGGCATTGCCATCCAGTTACAGAAGGCCGGGATCGAAGATTTTCTGATCCTGGAGAAGGCTGCAGAAGTCGGCGGCACCTGGCGTGACAACAGCTACCCGGGGGCGGCCTGCGATGTGCCGTCGCATCTTTATTCTTTTTCCTTCGAGCCGAAAACCGACTGGAGCCGCAAATTCGCGCCCCAGGCGGAAATCCATGGCTACATGCTGCACTGCGTGGCCAAGTATCAGCTGCGGCCGCGTATTCGTTGCAATGCCGAAGTGGCGTCTGCCGCTTTCGATGCGGCCGCAGCGCTGTGGCGGGTAACCCTGAGCTCTGGCGAAGAGCTCTGCGCCGAGGTGCTTATTAGCGCCTGCGGCCAGCTCAATCAGCCGGCCTATCCAGCGTTGCCTGGAATTGAGCAGTTCGCCGGGGAGGCCTTTCACTCGGCGCGCTGGCGGCATGACCTGGACCTGACCGGCAAGCGCGTGGCGGTGATCGGCACCGGCGCCTCGGCGATCCAGTTTGTTCCGCAAATCCAGCCCAAGGTCGAGCTGCTGCAGCTGTTTCAGCGCTCGCCGGCCTATGTGCTGGCCAAGCCGGACCGCGCCTATCGGCCGTGGGAACTAGCGGTAATGCGCCGGCTGCCCTGGCTGCAACGCATCGACCGCGGCCTCAAGTACCTGCAACACGAGGTTCGCGGCCTAGCGTTTATCAGCATGCCGTGGCTGATGAAGCTGTTTCGCTTCAGCTTCGAACGGCACCTTAATCAGCACATCAGTGATCCGCAGCTGCGCACCCAGCTGCAGCCGAATTACCCCATGGGCTGCAAGCGCATCCTGATCAGCAATGACTACTTCCCGGCCCTGGCGCAGCCCAATGTGGCGGTGATCAGCGAGGCGATCAGCCGCGTCGGCGAGCGCGCCATCATCACCGCCGATGGCCGCGAGCACCCGTGCGATGTACTGATCTACGGCACCGGATTTGCTGCCACGGATTTTCTCGCGCCGATGCAAATTCGCGGGCTCGACAGGCAGGAGCTGAACCAGGCCTGGCGCGACGGCGCCGAAGCCTACAAGGGCATCAGCGTCAGCGGTTTTCCCAATCTGTTTATTCTTTACGGGCCGAATACCAACCTGGGGCATAACTCGATCATTTATATGCTCGAAAGTCAGTTCCGCTATGTGCTCGGCTGCATCGATTTGCTGCGCCAGCAAGGCGTCCGTTATGTCGACGTAAAAGCCGCAGTACAGCAGCGCTACAACCAGCAGATTCAGGCCAGCTCACATCGAACGATATGGGAGCAGGGCTGCTCAAGCTGGTACAAAACCGCCTCCGGCAAAAGCACCAATAACTGGCCGGGCTATACCTTCACTTACCGCCAGCAGACCCGCGCACCGGAGCTTGATGACTATGAATGCACCCGTTGAATTCACCGCGCCGGCGGCCGATCAGGCACTGCTGCGCAGCGTTTTGCGTACCAGCCTGCGCCTGCTGTTCCGTGGTCTGGTACGCCCACCCATGCCGATTGCCGGACAGCGCGCGGTGCTGCGCCTGCTGACAGCCGCCAGCCCGGCGCCGAGTGGCGTTACCCGTAGCGCCGGCACCTTGGGCGGGCGATCCTGTGAGTGGCATAAACCACAGAGTAGTCGCGGCACGGTGCTGCTTTACCTGCACGGCGGTGCATACCTGATCGGCGGGGCGAATACCCACCGCACGATCTGCTCGACCCTGGCCAAACGCGGACAGATGGATGTGTGCGCGCTGGATTACCGCCTGGCACCTGAGCATCAGTACCCAGCCGCCCGTGACGATGCGTTGGCCGCGTTTCAGGAGCTGTTGAAGCTAGGTTATACGCCCGAGCAAATCGTGATTGGCGGCGATTCGGCCGGTGGCAACTTGGCGCTGATTACCAGTTTGCGTTTGCGTGATCTGGATCTGCCGCAACCGGCAGCGTTGGTGTGCTTCTCTCCGGTCACTGACTTTACCGGTACGCAGCTGCACGAGCCGCCAGCCGGTGACCCGCTCATCCACCGCAAATGGGTGGAGCAGGCGCTGGCGCTGTATTGCCCGGCAGGCTTGGCGCATGACGACCCTGGCTTGTCGCCGCAGTTTGCCGATCTGCATGGCCTGGCCCCTGTATTGATTCAGGTTGGTGAAGACGAAATTTTGCGTAACGACAGCCTGCGTTTTGCCGACAAGGCCCAGGCGGCGGGTGTGGATGTGCGCCTGCAGCGTTATCCGAACCTGTGGCACGTGTTTCAGGCCCACGCGGGCATGCTCAAGGCCGCCGATTTTGCCCTGGCTGAAGTGGTGAGTTTTCTGCGTGAGCGGGGCTGCTGAGTGAACAATATTCTGATTACCGGCGCCGCGTCAGGGATCGGCGCCGCCACCGCCAGGTTGTTTCATCAACACGGCTGGCAGGTTGGGTTGCTGGATATCAATCACCAGGCGCTGACTCAGTTGGCCGGTGAGTTGGGTAACGTCTGGCATGCCGAGCTGGATGTGGCCGACCCGGCGGCAGTCAAGGTCGCCCTGGCGGACTTCTGCGCTCTGCATGGCGGTCAGTTGCGCCTGCTGTTCAACAGCGCGGGGATTCTGCGGTGCGGGCACTTCGAGGACATCGAGTTGAGCGAGCATGCGCGCATTCTGCAGATCAACGTGCAGGGGCTGCTAAATATGACCCACGCGGCCTTTCCTTATCTGAAAGCCACGCCCGACGCCCAGGTGATCAATATGGGCTCGGCCTCCGGGCTCTATGGCGTACCGCATCTGGCCAGCTATTCGGCCTCCAAGTTCGCCGTGCGCGGGCTGACCGAGGCGCTGGACCTGGAGTGGGCCAAGCACGGTATCCGCGTCGGTGACCTGATGCCGCCGTTTGTCAGCACGCCGATGCTTAACAACCAACGCTTCCAGGCCCCGGTATTGCGCCGTCTGGGCGTCAATCTGGAGGCTGAAGCCGTGGCTCATGCTGCTTTGGCGCAAAGCCATAGTCGTGCAGTACACCGGCCGATCAGCCGACAATTCAAGCTGCTGTACTGGTCCGGCCAGCTGACGCCCGCCTGGCTGACCCGGCGCATCATGGCTTGGCTTAGTCGCGACTGATGGATTGCTTGTGTGGCTGAAACAACTTTCGCTGGGCAAATGCGCGCTGATGGGACTAGTCTGCAACTAACGCTTCTGACTTGTTCGCTCTGAACAAGCCTGCGTTGACCAGCCCTGGTTTCAGGTCTGGCTTATGACATATCAAGCAGCATATCGCTTGATTCTCGGGCGGCACTGCAATCGGTGCCGCAACACCGCTGAGGCTCTGGCGGTAGCAATGGGAAAGCGTTTACCAGGTCGTAGCACTGCAGTATCGACACCTAGTTGGTTCTTTAGCGTCCTGTAAATTTGTCCATCGCCTGAGGAGGTCACTTCATGAGCACAGCCTTGCACGATGATGTCAGTAACGGGGTTTTACGGCGGATGAAGGAGGGTGGCTTCGACTTTGCCAGCTTCCATCCCATCGAGTTCTACGCCCTTTTCCCTGATGAGGAGCGGGCCCGCATGGCCACCCGCAAATTTCGAGGTGAGTCTTTACACGCCCTGGTGACCGAGCGTGATGACGGTGTCTGGCACCTGCAAGTCAGTAAAGTAATGTTCGCGACATACCACGGCATCGATGACTTCGAGCATGACCTGGAGTCAGTCGTGGCGCCGCTTGGCGGCAAACTGGATGGGTGGGGTGTTACCCAGGAGGTAAGGCAGCCCTGAAGTCTGCACACGGGCCGGCCATAAGCTGGCCCGTGTCATTTCTACCTCGCCGACGCGCGCCCAGCCAATCGCCCCTCGACCCCAGCCCGTGCTTTGCTTCAGACTTGGCGCATGACTGACATCCTGATTCTTACCCATATCGATTACTGCCCGCCGGCCCACCTGGGCAAGGTGCTTGAGCAGGCTGGCCACCCCTATACCGTGTTACGCGCTGACCTCGGTGAGCTGGAAGGCATTGATCTGGACCGACCCAAGGCCGTGGCCATCATGGGCGGACCAATGAGCGTCAATGATCAGCTGCCCTGGCTGGCCACCGAGGTCGCCGCGCTGCAGCACTTTATCCGCCGCGATATTCCGCTGATCGGCCACTGCCTGGGCGGCCAGCTGTTGGCCAAGGCCCTAGGCGCGGACATCAGCCGCATGCCTTACACCGAAAGTGGCTGGCAGCAGCTGACCCGTCTGGACCAGGCGGCGCCCAGCCCCTGGTTACAGCATGTGCCTGAGCAGTTCCAGATCTTCCAGTGGCATGGCGACAGCTTTGCTATTCCCGAGGGTGCACAGCCTTTGCTCAGTAGCCCCTGGTGCAGCAACCAGGCATTTGCCTGGGGCGATAAAGTCTTGGCCCTGCAAGGCCACCCGGAAATGGACGAAGCCCTGGTCCGCCAGTGGCTCGGCGACTGGCATCACCTGCTGGATGAAAGCCAACCCAGCCAGCAGAGCAGGGCGCAGATGCTCGACCAACTGCCCGCCAAAATTGCCGAGCTAAACCGCGTAGCAGAAGGCTTCTATCGCCACTGGCTGCAACTGGCCGGGTTCTGATGCTCGGCTAGGGTGGATGACGCTTTCCCATCCACCAGTGGTTGCCGTGCGGTGGATAAAAAGAGCGTTATCCACCCTAAGGACTGGCCGCCTTAAAATGGCGCGCGCTGCGACCTGGCGGTCACCATTGCGCCCTGGCTTGGTGCGTTGCTTGTGTCGTAAATACTCAAGTTACTGATTTAAAACATTTTTATTGTATGGCGCGAGCCTTGCAAAGCTGTCTCCATGTCCGGGTGACAAGGAGTACGGCATGGTCCGCACCTTTTATGACGAGATGTACGACGCGAGTGGCGCTGTCCGCCCGCACTACCAAGCATTTGCCCGCTGGTTAGCGGATACGCCGGATGAACTGCTGGCCCAGCGCCGCCGGGAAGCCGACCTGCTGTTCCACCGCGCGGGTATCACCTTCACCCTGTATGGCGACGACCAGGGCACCGAGCGGTTGATCCCGTTCGACATCATCCCGCGCAGCATCCCTGCCAGCGAATGGCGCATCGTCGAACGCGGCTGCATCCAGCGCGTGCAGGCGCTGAACATGTTCCTCGCCGACCTCTACCACGACCAGCGCATCATAAAGGCCGGCATCGTGCCCGCCGAGCAGGTGCTGGCCAACGAGGGTTACCAGATCGCCATGCAGGGCCTCAACCTGCACCGCGACCTCTACGCCCATATCGCCGGGGTTGATCTGGTGCGCGATGGCGACGGCAGCTACTACGTGCTGGAAGACAACCTGCGCACCCCGAGCGGCGTCAGCTACATGCTCGAAGACCGCAAGATGATGATGCGCCTGTTCCCCGAGCTGTTCGCCGCCCAGCGCGTGGCGCCGATCGATCACTACCCGAACCTGCTGCTCGACACGCTGAAGTCCTCCAGCCCGCTGGATAACCCCAACGTCGTGGTGCTGACGCCGGGGCGCTTCAACAGCGCCTATTTCGAACACGCCTTCCTCTCCCGCGAAATGGGTGTGGAGTTGGTAGAAGGTGCAGATCTGTTTGTGCGCGACGACAAGCTGTTTATGCGCACCACCGCCGGGGCCAAGCAGGTGGACGTGGTCTACCGCCGTCTCGATGATGCCTTCCTCGACCCGCTGGCCTTCAACCCGGACTCCATGCTCGGTGTGCCGGGCCTGCTGGCCTGTTACCGCAGCGGCAACGTGGTGCTGGCCAACGCCATTGGCACCGGGGTGGCGGACGATAAATCCATCTATCCCTATGTCGACGACATGATCCGCTTCTACCTCAGCGAAGAGCCGATCCTGAAAAACGTACCGACTTTTCAGTGCCGCAAGCCGGCCGAGTTGTCCCACGTGCTGGCCAACCTGGAACACCTGGTGGTCAAGGAAACCCAGGGCTCCGGCGGCTACGGCATGCTGGTCGGCCCGGCAGCCACCAAGGCCGAAATCGAAGACTTCCGCGCCCGGCTGATTGCCCGTCCCGAGGCCTATATCGCCCAACCGACCCTGTGCCTATCGACCTGCCCGACCTTTGTTGAACGCGGTATCGCGCCTCGGCATATCGACCTGCGGCCATTCGTTCTATCCGGCAAGGAAACCCGCATCGTCCCCGGCGGCCTGACCCGCGTCGCGCTGCGCGAAGGCTCGTTGGTGGTCAACTCGTCCCAGGGTGGCGGCACCAAAGACACCTGGGTGGTGGAGGACTAACCATGCTTTCAAGAACTGCCTCTGATCTGTACTGGATGTCGCGCTACCTGGAGCGCGCGGAAAACCTCGCGCGCATGCTTG
This sequence comes from Pseudomonas sp. 9AZ, assembly GCF_902506525.1. Lineage (NCBI taxonomy): Bacteria > Pseudomonadati > Pseudomonadota > Gammaproteobacteria > Pseudomonadales > Pseudomonadaceae > Pseudomonas > Pseudomonas sp. 9AZ. The sequence goes on along the minus strand of NZ_LR733840.1, from coordinate 83,269 downwards.
AAGTCAGCTACTCGCTGTCGCTGATGCCGCAGGACGGCCGCGGTGATGGCCTGGAAGAACTGGCCCTGCCGCTGCTGATTACCGGCACCCTCGACGATTACCTGGAGCGCCACGGCCCGCTGCACGCCGAGCGCATGCTGCACTTCTTCGCCCTCGATGCGACCAATCCGGCGAGCATCTACTGCTGCCTGCAGGCCGCGCGCAGCAACGCCCACGCCGTGCGCGGGCGGATCACCGCCGACATGTGGGAAAACATCAACGCCACCTGGCTGGAAATCCACGGCATCGCGCAGCAAGGCCTGAGCCGCTACGGCATCAGCCGTTTCTGCGAATGGGTCAAGGAGCGCTCGCACCTGTTCCGTGGTGCCACCTTCGGCACCATCATGCGCGGCGACCCGTACCGCTTTATCCGCCTGGGCACCTTTATCGAGCGCGCCGACAACACCCTGCGCCTGCTCGATGCGCGCTATGAAATGCTCGGCGAAGACATCGACGAAGTCGACGGCCGACCGGCACGTAGCTACTACCAGTGGACCGCGCTGCTGCGTGCGCTGTCCTCGTTCGAGGCCTTTGCCGAGATCTATCGTGGCTCGCCCGGTACGCGCAAAGTCTCCGAACTGCTGTTACTGCGCGCCGACGTGCCGCGCTCGCTGCGCGCCTGCATGGACGAACTGAGCCTGATGCTCGCTAGCCTGCCTGGCGACAACGGCCGCCCGGCCCAGCGCCTGGCCGCCGAACTGGAAGCGCGGCTGCGCTATACCAGCATCGAAGAAGTACTCGACGAGGGCCTGCACGCCTGGCTCACCGATTTCATCCTGCTGGTCCGCCAGCTAGGCCAAGCCATCCAAAGTTCCTACCTGGAGGTCGCATGAGACTGTCTATCAGCCACGACACTGCCTATCACTATGAAGACCAGGTGCGCACCAGCATCCAGTACCTGCGCATGACGCCGCACGACAGCGAGCGTCAGCAGGTACTCAGCTGGCAGTTGACCCTGCCGCGCCCGGTGCGCGCCCAGCTCGACCCCTACGGCAATATCCTGCATGTGCTGACCATGGATGAGCCGCACGAATCCATCGTTATCGGCGCCCGTGGCCAGGTGGAAATCGACGAAGCGCGAGAGGCCGAGCACGAAAGTCAGTCGGCGCTGCCGTTTCTGCGCTTTACCCGCCTGACCGAAGCCGACGAAGCCCTGCGCGAGTTTGCCAAACTGCAAAGCCGCAGCCGCCCGGACCGCAGCGGTCTGATCGACCTGATGCATGCGTTGAATGCGCATATCCGTTACCAGCCGGGCAGCACCGCTGTGGAAACCAGCGCCAGTGAAGCCTTCGCCGGCGGCAAGGGCGTTTGCCAGGATCACGCTCACGCCTTCCTGGCCTGCGCGCGCAGCCTGGGCGTTCCAGCGCGTTATGTGTCGGGCTATCTGTTTACCGACAGCGAAGACCACCTGGCCAGCCATGCTTGGGCCGAGGCCTGGCTGGACGACGCCTGGTACAGCTTTGATGTGACCAACTGCCTGGCCAAACCGGAGCGGCATTTGAAGTTGGCGGTTGGTCTGGACTATCTGGATGCCTGCCCGGTACGCGGTATGCGTCGGGGTGGCGGTATTGAGCAGATGCATGCGCAGGTGGAGGTTGCACCGCTGGTGCGGGTGCAACAGCAGTAGGCTCTTAAAGCCCCTCTGCCCGCTTGCGGGAGAGGGGTTGGGGAGAGGGGTTTATGGCGTACGACACCGCCCTCGAATGAAGCCTGCTTCGTGGGGTAGATTAGTGGCGCTAATCCGAGATTGATGGTTCTGCTCGGAGCTTGAGCGCCACCTAACCCACCAAGCGTTTGTCGGCTCTAATTTTGGTTTCGCCCCTTACGGGCGAGTCCCTTTTGGCAATTGCCCCAAAAGGAACCAAAAGGTCTAGCCCCGACATCCGGCCCTGCCTGCGGCAGGGTTCGTTCACGCCATCATTGCTCCGAGGGTCGGCGTACAAGGGCCGTCCCTGGCCCTTTACACCTTTCGCCGCATCCATGCGGCTCACCCCTCTACACAACGATTCTGTTCACCCTCCTGAAGGGGCGTTTGGCGTCGTCTGCACGTTTTGTGTGGATTGACTAAAAGCCAAAGCAGATGCCTGCCACCAAGACGATTTGATGAGTATCACGTTGCTCAACCTGCGCGGCCCGACCCATCCTACGAACTGGCGGGCTCTGCGAAACCTGTAGCAGCGGCGGGAACGCCTAGTTATCGGCCGTGATGTTTTTGTATTCACCTCGATTTGCGGCAAGCCCGTTCCTACAAAGGCTGCACTTTGCGCCCCGCCATGTGCCATAAATACTCAACCAACACCCCCAGTTCCTTGTCACTCAATACCTCAACCGCAAACCCCGGCATCTTCCCCTGCGGCCAGCGCCGCAAACTTTGTGGATCGCGGATATAGCGGGTTAGAAAGTCGCCACTGAAATACTCCGTCGGGTTATGCGGAATATTCAGATCGGGGCCGAATTGTGAGTCGCCTGCGCCATTCAGGCGATGACAGGCCATGCAGTTCTTCTGGTATTGGGCAAAACCGGCCTGCACCGCTGGGCTGGCTTCGGCGGCGGGCAGTAGCTGCGGGAAGCGCTGCGCTACCGGGGCCAGTTTACGGATGGTGGCCAGCTGGAAGGGCCATTGCTCGGGGCCGATCTGGCTGGCTGCGGGGTTTTGCCAGACCAGGTAGAACGGCCCGGCGCTGGGTTTGCCGTTGCCCAGGGCGGGCCAGGGTTGGGCTGGATCTTCGATGGCTAGCCAGGCTTTGCTGCCAGCTTGGCTGAGCGCGGGGGCGGCGGAGAGTTCGGCGGCAAAGCCGTCGCTGGCGACCAGTTGCAGGTGGTCGCCCGGCTGCACGCCTTCCAGCAGCGCGGCCAACGGCACGGCGCGGTAGCGCATGCTGCGTTTGTAGCTGACGTCGTCGCTGATCTCGACGTTTTGCGCCTGCGTGTGGGCGAGCAGTTGCGCGCTGCTCAGGCGCTGGCTGCCGTTGCCCAGCTCCAGGGTCAGTTCGGCGGCGTGCAGGTGGGTGAAGGGTAGGAGGGCGAACAGGGCGATACCAAGAGCGCGTTTGTTCAATCCTGCGACTCCAGGGCGAGTTTCAGTTCGTCATAGCCGCCCGCGTTGATCAGGTTGCTATAGCCCATGGCGCGCAGGCTTTCTTCGGCGATGCTGGAGCGACGGCCGCTGCGGCAATACAGCACGATGGGCGTGTCCTTGTCCGGGGCGATGGCGCTGATGCGGCTGGCGATCTGTTCGTGTTCGATCTGCTCTGCCCCGGGCAGTGCGCCAGCGGCGAATTCTTCGGCGGTGCGGACATCGATCAGCACGCTTTCCGGTGATTGCAGGGCGACAACGGCGGCGCTGAGTTCGGCTTCGCCGGCCAGCAGAGGCAGGCTGACCAGCAGGCCGAGGGTGGCAAATAGTGTGCGCATGATGTGCTCCTTGGGTTGATTGAAATCACCCTAGCACAGGCGCTGCTTTGCACGTGTTTGTTGAGTTAGCGCTGCCGCTGCCGGCTCACTCCACGGTGGCAGGCAGGGCAGGAAGTCAGGGGGTTAACTGACCAAGCGGGTCAGGTTGGGAAGAATCAGAATGACGGTGGTGGCAAACACGATCATGCCTGCCTGACGCATTTTCACTAGATTGAACATGGCGGTTGGCCTTGTTGTTTTTTGCGGGTGGTCGTCGCTGTCCTGCGTAATGTGCGGATGCGACGCCACGCCTCGTGTTGATCATTCAAGCCGTCCCGGCAAAACCCGGCGACGACGCCTACAACAGCCGACCTGCGCTCTATTTGCCGGTGGCTTGATTCAACTGTAGGGGCGTGCAGCACCTGGCTATAGACGCCTTGATTACTAAGGTGCGTGGGCTAGTTGCCAGCGGTTATGACGCGCGGCCTGCAACAGGCAAGCGGACCTTGAGCTAGACGCGCTTGTGGGCCTTCGTCCAGTGATTGACCGTTTGTCTGAGCTGAGCGGTCAATAGGCCTGAGCACTTCGGTCATTGAGACTACTTCGGCTCGGCGTATGGTAGGCCCACTCAACAAAAACAGGCGCGGGCCTCACCTGCGCCATCAGCCACCCTCCATTGGAGGTCTGAGGACGCCATGACCGAAGCATATATTTTCGATGCCGTGCGCACGCCCCGCGGCAAGGGCAAGAAGGACGGCGCGCTGTACAGCGTCAAGCCTGTCGACCTGATCGCCGGCCTGCTCAAGGCGCTGCAAGCGCGCAATAACCTGGACACCAGCCAGGTCGATGACATCGTGCTCGGCTGCGTAACGCCGGTGGGTGATCAGGGCGCGGATATCGCCAAAACGGCAGCCATGGTCGCCGATTGGGATGTCAGCGTGTCGGGCGTGCAACTCAACCGTTTCTGCGCCTCGGGCCTGGAAGCGGTGAACCTCGGCGCGATGAAGGTGCGTTCCGGTTTCGAGGACCTGGTAGTGGTTGGCGGCGTCGAGTCGATGTCGCGCATTCCCATGGGCTCCGATGGCGGCGCCTGGGTGATGGATCCGGCGACCAATATGCACACCCACTTCACTCCGCAGGGTATCGGCGCCGATCTGATCGCCACCCTGGAAGGTTTTAGCCGCACCGACGTCGACAGCTTTGCCCTGCGCTCGCAGCAAAAGGCCGCCCGCGCCAGCAAGGACGGTTCGTTCAGCAAATCTATGGTTCCGGTGGCCGATCAGAACGGTATCGTTCTGCTCGATCACGACGAATTTATCCGTGGCGAATCCACCCTCGAAGGCCTGGGCAAGCTCAAGCCAAGCTTCGAGATGATGGGCCAGATGGGCTTCGACAGCACCGCGCTGCGGGTTTACAGCCATGTTGAGCAGATCAACCACGTGCATACCCCGGGCAACAGCTCCGGCATCGTCGATGGCTCTGCCCTGATGTTGATCGGCTCCGAGGCCAAAGGTAAAGAACTGGGCTTGAAGCCGCGTGCACGCATCGTCGCCACTGCTGTGACCAGCACCGACCCGACCATCATGCTCACCGGCCCGGCGCCGGCCACCCGCAAGGCGCTGGCCAAGGCCGGGTTGAACGTCAACGACATCGACCTGTTTGAGGTCAACGAGGCGTTTGCCTCGGTGGTGATGAAATTTATGAAGGACATGGGCGTCAGCGAGGACAAGGTCAATGTCAACGGCGGCTCCATTGCCATGGGGCACCCGCTGGGTGCAACCGGTTGCGCCATTCTTGGCACCCTGATTGACGAGCTGGAGAAGCGCCAACTGCGCTACGGCCTGGCCACCCTCTGTGTGGGCGGCGGTATGGGCATTGCCACGATTATTGAAAGAGTTTGAGGCGGAGATAAGAAAAATGACTGACGCCATCCGTTACGAAAAAGGCCAGGACAATATCGTCGTTCTGACCATGGACATGCCCGGCCAGAGCGCCAATACCATGAACGCGGTGTACCGCGAAGCCATGGGCAAGATTGTTGACCGCCTGGAGGCCGAGAAGGATTCCATTGCCGGGGTCATCCTCACCTCAGCGAAGAAAACCTTCTTCGCCGGCGGCGACCTCAATGAGCTGATCAAGGTCACCAAGGCCGATGCGCCTGCCTTCTACCAGATGATCCTCAATATCAAGGGCCAACTGCGCAGTCTGGAGTGCCTCGGCAAGCCGGTGGTTGCTGCCATCAATGGCGCGGCCCTGGGCGGCGGCTGGGAAATTGCCCTGGCCTGCCATCACCGTATCGCCCTGAACAACTCCAGCATCCAGCTCGGTTTGCCGGAAGTGACCCTCGGGCTGCTGCCGGGCGGCGGCGGGGTGGTGCGCATGGTGCGTATCCTCGGCTTGGAAAAAGCCCTGCCGTATCTGGCTGAAGGCAAGAAAGTGCGTCCCGATGCGGCGCTCAAGGCCGGCCTAATTCATGAACTGGCCAGCGATAGCGATGACCTGCTGACCAAGGCTCGCGCCTTTATTGCCGCCAACCCGACCGCTGTGCAGCCGTGGGACGTGAAAGGCTACAAGATTCCCGGCGGCACGCCGTCCAGCCCGAATGTGGCGCAAATGCTGGCCATCGCGCCAAGCGTGCTGCGTGACAAGACCAAGGGCTGCTTCCCTGCGCCGGAGAAGATCATGTGCGCCGCCGTTGAGGGCGCGCAGGTTGATTTCGACACCGCGCAGATCATCGAAGCACGCTACTTCACCGAGCTGACCACCGGCCAGGTGGCGAAGAACATGATCGGCACCTTCTGGTTCCAGCTCAATGAAATCAACGCCGGCGGCTCACGTCCGCAAGGCTTTGAGCCCTATGTGACCAAGAAGGTCGGTGTGCTCGGAGCAGGCATGATGGGCGCCGGTATTGCCTATGTATCCGCGGTCGCCGGTATCGACGTAGTGCTCAAGGACATCTCCATCGAGGCCGCTGAGAAGGGCAAGGACTACTCGGCCAAGCTGCTGGAGAAGAAAGTTGGCCGTGGCCAGATGAGCGCTGAGAAGCGCGATGGCATTCTGGCGCGGATCAAACCCACCGTCAGTGACGCTGACTTCGAAGGCTGCGACCTGATCATCGAAGCCGTGTTTGAGGATCGTGACCTCAAGGCCAACGTCACCGCAGCTGCTGAGCGCGCGGCGCTGGCTGACGCGGTGATTGCCTCCAACACCTCAACCCTGCCGATTACCGGCTTGGCCACGGCGGTGCAGAAGCAGGATAAGTTTATCGGCCTGCATTTCTTCAGCCCGGTGGACAAAATGCCGCTGGTGGAAATCATCAAGGGCGAGCACACCAGCGACGAAACCCTGGCGCGCGGCTTCGACTACGTCATGCAGATCAAGAAGACCCCGATCGTGGTCAACGACAGCCGTGGCTTCTTCACCTCACGGGTGTTTGGCACCTTCACCAACGAAGGCTTGGCCATGTTGGGCGAGGGCGTGAGCGCGGCGATGATCGAGAACGAAGCGCGCAAAGCCGGGATGCCGGTCGGCCCACTGGCGATCAGCGACGAAGTGTCGATGAGCCTGATGAACCATATCCGTCAGCAGACCATCAAGGACCTCGCAGCCGAAGGCAAGCAGATTCCCGAGCACCCGGCATTTGCCGTGATCGACATGATGCTCAATGAATACAAACGTCCGGGCAAAGCAGCGGGTGCGGGCTTCTACGATTACCCTGCAGGCGGCAAGAAACACCTGTGGCCAGAACTCAAGGCGCGTTTCGAGAAGCGCGATGCGCAGATCTCGCAGATCGACGTGCGTGATCGCATCCTGTTTATCCAGGCCATCGAAACCGTGCGCTGCGTTGAAGAGGGTGTGCTCAAGTCGGTTGCTGACGCCAACATTGGTTCGATCTTCGGCATCGGTTTTGCGGCCTGGACCGGTGGGGCGTTGCAGTTTATTAACCAGTACGGGGTGAAGGATTTCGTCGCCCGTGCCAAGTACCTGGCTGAGCAGTATGGCGAGCGCTTCCTACCGCCGGCGTTGCTGCTGGAGAAGGCGGCGAAGAACCAGAGCTTCTAAATCCGTCGTGTTAAAGCAGATGTACTGAAAACCGGCTCCCTGTGAGCCGGTTTTTTTATGGGCATGACACTAGACTGCTGCAACAGCCACGCAGGTGTGGCGCAAGGAGGTGTTATGAAAATCGGGATAAGCAGTGCGCTGGCAATCAGCCTGGGGTTATTGGCCGCGCCGGTGTGGGCGGATGACTGCGCCAATGCCATGGATCAACTCACTCTCAACCAGTGCGCGGCGGCGGACTACGCCGCACAGGACAAACGCCTGAATCAGCTCTACGGCGATTATCGCAAGCGTCTGGATGATGGGCAGAAGCAGCAACTCAAAGACGTCCAGCTGGCCTGGATCAAATTCCGCGACCTGGCCTGCGCGTTTGAGTCGGCGTCGGTAGAGGGCGGCTCGGCCTATCCGATGGTGCTTAACGGCTGCCTGACGCAAAAGACCGCCGCGCGGGTCAAGGAGCTGGAGCAGCTGGCCGTCTGTGAAGAAGGCGACCTCAGCTGCCCGATGCCAGTGCAATAACTGTCAGCAGGCCTGGCGGCCGCAAACGAGCTGCTGGATAGCCTGACGCTCGCTCAGGTGAGTGGGCATGCGCAGGGTGGTTAAGGTGCCGTCGCTAAGCTGGATAGCCAGCTCGGACTCGAAGTGGATGCCGCTGTCGTCAACAGTGGCATAGGTCACGCCATAGACGTTCTGGTTGCTCAGCGATTGGGCGATGCTCATGGCGTTCTCCTGATTGCGGGGCGCAGTTATCTAGCGGCGTTCTGGTCCGCCTTGAGTTGTGCGGCTTGCACTTTCTCGGCTTGGCGCTGGTTGCTCGCACTGTGGTTGCTGTTGAAGGCGGAAGCGGCAAGCAGGCTGGCGATAGCGGAAAAACTGGTCATGCTGGTGTCCTCTGGTGGAGTGGGCGCACTGCCCGATGGCAAGATCATCTGCGCGTGCCGCTATCGACAGAAGTGAATGGTGCTTATGGTGACTATCGAGGGCGCTGATGGGACCCGGGTAATTGGTCGGGTTTGCCCCGTGGCTATTGCCTTGCAGCCTGTCAGCAGGCACGCTTGCGCGCTGGAAAAACAACCCTCCTGCGCCCTAGGTAACCGCCCATATGCCGCTGCAGATCTGCATCCTGGAAACCGATGTTCTTCGCCCTGAATTGGTCGACCAATACGACAGTTATGGCCGTATGTTCGAGCAGTTGTTCGCCCGTCAGCCGATTGCTGCCGAGTTCAAGGTGTACAACGTGATGGAGGGGCATTACCCGCCGGACAGCGAGCGCTACGATGCCTATCTGGTGACGGGCAGCAAGGCAGACTCCTTCGGCAGCGATGCCTGGATCCAGACGCTTAAAACCTACCTGCTGGAGCGCTACAACCGGGGCGACAAGCTGCTCGGCGTGTGTTTCGGCCATCAGCTGCTGGCGCTGTTGCTGGGCGGCAAGGCTGAGCGGGCGGTGCAGGGCTGGGGTGTGGGCATTCATCAGTACCGTATGGCGAACAAACCAACCTGGATGAGCCCTGATCTGGAAGACCTGACTCTGCTGATCAGCCATCAAGACCAAGTGACCCAACTACCGGAAAAAGCTACGTTGCTGGCCAGCAGCGAGTTCTGCCCGATTGCCTCCTACTGCATCGGTGATCAGGTGCTGTGCTTCCAGGGCCACCCCGAGTTTGTGCATGACTATTCGCGCGCGTTGCTCGATCTGCGTCAGCAGCACATTGGTGAGCCGACCTACTCCAAGGGCGTCGACAGTCTGCAGCGCGATCATCAGGGCCACACCGTGGCTGAATGGATGATGCGCTTTGTCGCCCAGGGCCGTGCCGGTTTGGCCGAATAAGCGACGTTTGTGTAAAAAAGCCCGGTCAGTGACCGGGCTTTTTTTATGGCGTGTCATCCATAACCGCTACCGTGCGGGCCGCCGTTGCGCACCGTTAAAAATCCTTCCAGACGATGATTACAGCCAGCCGGAGCGTTTGAAGCTGATGAAGAGCCCAGCACAACCGGTGGTGATCAGTCCGAGCACTCCGAAGTAGCCGTAGTGCCAGGTCAGTTCCGGCATGTTTTGGAAGTTCATCCCGTAGATTCCGGCTACAGCCGTTGGGAAGGCCAGAATCGCGGCCCAGGCGGCGAACTTGCGCTGGGTCACGCTTTGCCGAGAGGACTCCAGCAGCAAGCCAATTTCGATGGCGTGATCAGCCATTTCGCGCAGGGCGGTTAGGTCTTCCAGCAGGCGGTTGACGTGAATCGCCACGTCGCGAAAGTAGGGCCGCATGTTCTTGTCGATAAACGGAAACTCTAGGCGCTGCAACTCCTGGCAGATTTCTGCTAGCGGCCCGATGTAGCGACGCAGGCGGAGCAGATCACGGCGCAAACCCTGAATGCGCTCGACATCGGCCTGGCTCAGCGGGTTTTTCAGCACGTGCTGCTCCACCTCCTCAAGCTCGCTGTGGTAGCTGTCCATCAGCGGGCGGTAGTTCTCGATCACGAAGCTGAGCAGGGCGTAGAGCACGAAGTCTTCGCCGTGTTCGAGCAGCAGCGGGCGCGCCTCGCAGCGTTGGCGCACCTGCGAGTAGGGCGCGGACTCGCCGTAACGGGCGCTGATGATGTAACCGCTGCCGGCAAACAGCTGGGTTTCGACAAAAGTCAGTTCGTCGTTGACCCGGATGGGCGAGTAGAGCACCAGAAACAGCGCATCGCCGAAGGTTTCCAGCTTGGGCCGGGTGTGCCGCTGCAGGGCGTCTTCCAGCGCCAGTTCATGCAGGTCGAATTGCTGCTGCAGGCTGGTCAGCTCTTCGGAGCAGGGGTCATGCAGGCCAATCCAGACGAAGTGCCCCGGTTTTTTCGACCATGGTTTACCTTCGTCGAGGCTGATAGTGGTGACTTTTTTGCCCTTGCTGTACACGGCGGCAGCCACAACGCGACCCATAAAATCTCTCTTATTGGTGGTGAACTCAGCACGCAGCTTAGCGGCTTAGTCGCTGCCAGTGGACGATGTGAAGTACTGCCAGCAAGAAAAAGCCCAGCACTTGGCTGGGCTATGTAGGCGCAGCGAGCAGTCTCAGGCGCGTTGGCTGAGTTGCTGATCCATGGCGTCGATGCACTGTTGCATCTGCGTGCGGCAGGTGTCGATCAGCTGTGGCAGATCATCCTGCGTCAGGCCTGCCGTAGGAATGGCAGGCAGTGAGCGGATCATGATTTCGCCGCTGTTCCAGCGGTTGAGGTGCAGGTGGTTAACGTAGGTACTGACGCACACCGGGATAATCGGTACACCAGCGGCAATGGCCATCTGAAACGCGCCTTTCTTGAATGGCAGTAGCCCTTTGCCCAAGTTGCGGGTGCCTTCGGCGAACACCCAGATCGAGGTGTCTTTGTGCTTGAGCGTCTCAGTGGTGGTGAGCATGGCCTGCTTGGCGCGCACGGCATTACCGCGATCGAGCAAGACATTGCCCGCCAGCCAGTACAGTTGACCGAAGAATGGCACCCACTTCAGGCTCTTTTTGCCGATGCTTACGGTGCGTTTGGGCACCACGCGGCCGAGCACGTACAGGTCATAGTTGGACTGGTGGTTGGCGACGATCACGCAGGAACGCTGATGGTCGAGCAGTGGCTGTACATCGGTCTTCAACTTCCAGCGTAATAGCCACTGCGCCGGGATGCTGTACAGGCGTGCGCACAAGCGGCTGTTATCTGGATTAAACGGGCGGCAGATGCCAAGCAGCAGGCCTAGGATGCCGGCGAGGATAAAGTGCACGCCCATCGCCAGCATGCGCAGAAGAAAAAGCATTTGGTACGCCCGTCATAGGAAAAAGGCGCGCAGTGTACGGGCGTGCACTGCTTTCGGCAATTGATGCTGATCAGAGGTCGTTACCGCTTGTTGCGCCATTGTTAGAGCCGCTGCCAGGGTCAACCGAGCGTAATATTGATACGTGTATAGCCCATGTGACCCGTGTTCACTGGAGAGGGTAGGGCTTTCAACCAACCTGTTCAGCCCACTGCTGGCAAAGATGCCTTCGCTGCGCATCTGCTGCAGCTTCCAGAGAATCGATAGGCGATCATTGATATACACATCAATACGTTTCGCCTGGGCGATGCTAAGCAAGGCCAGGCACAGGAGCCACGCGACGAGTATGCCTAATCGCTTTTTCGATTGGCGCTGGCAGCACGCGAAGGTGCCGCCCGATGTCGGGAAACTCAGACCTTGAAACGCCCGAGCAGATGGTCCTGCTGGCCGACCTGTTCGACCATCACGGCGCACTGACGCACCTGTTCTTCAGCGCCGGCGGCCACTTCATGGCTGATGTCGCGAATGTTGGTAGTGTTGCGGTTGATTTCCTCGGTGGTGGCGCTCTGCTGTTCAGCAGCGGTGGCGATTTGCAGGTTCATGTCGTTGATCCGGGTGATCGCATCGCTAATGCGCCCAAGCATGTCGTTGGCCGCGCCGGCCTCTTCGGCGGTTTTGCTGGCAGTGTCGCGGCTCTGCTGCATGCGCGATTCGGCCTGTTTCACCCCGGATTGCAGCTGGTCGATCATCTGGCGGATTTCCTGGGTCGACTGCTGGGTCCGTGAGGCCAGTGAGCGGACTTCATCAGCCACCACGGCAAAGCCACGGCCGGATTCACCGGCGCGTGCCGCTTCGATAGCGGCGTTAAGGGCAAGCAGGTTGGTCTGGTCGGCAATGCTGGTAATCACCGACAGGATCGATTCGATGTTGTGGCTAAGCTTGGCCAATTCGTTAATCGCATGGCTGGTCTCGTCCATTTCATCGGCCAGGTGTTTGATCGCCTCGGTAGAGCGCGACACCACGCGTACGCCATTTTCAGTCTCCTCGTTGGCCGCCAGCGCGGCTTGTGCCGCAGCCTGTGCATTACGCGCCACTTCTTCGGCGGTGGAGGCCATTTCCTGCATGGCGGTGGCCAGCTGATCAAGCTCCTGCAGTTGTTGCTGCAAGCGATTGGCCGCCTGGTTGGCTTCGCTGGAGGTCAGTGTGGTGCTTTCACGCACCTGCCTGGAACTGCCCATCACCTCGCTGATCAAGCTCTGCAGGCTTTGCAGGAAGCTGTTGAACTCCTTGGAGACCAGGGCAATTTCATCGTTGCCGGTGGCGGGCAGGCGACGAGTCAGGTCGCCTTCACCGCTGTTTACCTCATGCAGAGAGTTGTGCAGATGGTCGAGGGGCTTGAGCAGGTTGTTCATCAGCACACCCAGCACGATCAGGCTGATGATCACCCCCAGCATGGTGCCTATCACCGCGCGCCAGCTCAGGGCATTGGCTTCGGCCATGACGATGCCCTTGTCCAGCACCACGCCGATATACCAGTCCATTCCCTTGAGGTTGGGCAGCGGGGTGAAGGACACCAGCAGATCCTTGTCGCCGCCACTGGTTTCCTGCAGCTCCTTGTTCAGCGCAGGGCTCTGGCCGTCGAATAGTTCGCTGTAGCTTTTGCCGTTCAGCTCGGTGTTGGGGTGGGAAATGATGTTGCCGTTGCGCGTGAGCAGAAAGGCGTAGCCGGCGCCGTTGAAATCCAGGGTGTTGACGGCATCCGCCACAGTTTTCAAGCGGATATCACCGCCCATTACCCCTAGAAATTCGCCGGCATTGGTGATGCGCGTAACGGCAGAAATCAGGATTTCACCCGTAGTGGAATCCACATAGGGTTCGGTCAGTACGGCTTGTATGCCGTCTTTACCCGTCGCGTACCAGGGCCGTTGACGACCATCCCATTCAGGGGCGGGCTTCCATTCATCGCTGTTCTTGATCGGCTTGCCATCGCTTTGCAGGGCACCAAAGACCAGGATGAATTCGTTCTTCAGCATTGGTGTGTTGACGATGCGCTGGGTTTCTTCGGGGCTGTAGTTGCTGTCGATGCTCTGCGCCATCAGGTCCATCAGCTTGAGCTTGGCGTTGAGCCAGTTCTCGATCTGCCTGGCGAGTGCGTTACTTGATTCTGCGATGCTGGCTGCCACCTGACTCTGGAGGGTGGCGCGAACCTGGGTGACTTGCGCCAGCGACAGCAGGCTGGTGGTGAGGAACAACACGATGGCCGCGGCCAGACCAACCTTGTGGGCAATCTTCATAACACGCTCCCGGCGGCAATTTCGAATCGATTGGTGAGTGCCTCTGCTCCTTGGCCATACTTATTAAAAGTAATACAGCCTGGACAGATTGCTTGCCGGTTTGCCACTGTTTAGCCATTAAATGCAAAAAGCCCGGCGCAAAGGCCGGGCTCCTGGTGCTGCATGATGCGTTTACACCATGTGCTGTTTGTCCAGCTCGACAGCTTGGTCGAGGGCTTCGAGCAGCGCCTTGCGCACTTTCAGCTTGGTGTTCTTATGCGCCGTCATGTTGATTTTCTTCATCTGCTGGGCAACTGCCAGCGCCGTGGCGTGCAGCTGTTCGGCTGGCACCACTTTGTCGAGGAAGCCAGCATCCACAGCGCTTTGCGGGTCAAACATCTCGCCATTGATCACCGAGCGGTGGAAGGCTGATTTGCGCAGGCGGTCACGGGCCAGCTCGATGCCAGCGTGGTGCATGGTCATGCCGATCTGCACTTCGTTGAGACCGATGCTGAACGCGCCTTCAACGCCGATACGGTAGTCGGACGAGAGCAAAATAAAGGCACCCTTGGCGACCGCATGACCTGGGCAGGCAACGATGATCGGGAAGGGGTGAGCAAGCATGCGGCGCGCCAGCGTGGAGCCGGACGCCACTAGGTTGATGGCATTTTGCGGGCCGGAAGTCATCACTTTGAGGTCGTAGCCGCCCGACAGAATGCCCGGCTGGCCGGTGATGATAACGATGGCCTTGTCCTGCACGGCGCGATCCAGAGCCGCATTGAAAGCAGTGATCACGTCCGGGGAGATGGCATTTACCTTGCCATTACACAGGGTCAGGGTGGCAATGCCATCGTCGAGTTGGTAGCTGATCAGGTCGCTCATGGTCGGGTTCCTTGTGCTGAAGTGCAGCAGACGTTACTCATCCGCACTGGCCAGGTAAAGCACGATGGCTGACTGGCTGGTCAGTGAGCGCGGCTGCTTCAGCTATGACCTTGATCAAGATCGGTAATTGGTCGGCTGTGCGGATGCACCGCTACCGTCGACACTTTATTCATGAGCGATGACGCTATGCGTGGTTTAACCCTCTCTTTCAGGTCCTGGCGCGTTGCATTGGCCTTGCTGCTATTGCTCGGGCTGCTCTGGCTGGCCACCGAACCGCGCAGCCAAAACCCTGTCGGCGTGCTGGGCTTGTTTGCTTTCAGCCTGTTTGTCTCGCTTAGCTTTATTCTGTTCGGCCAACACCGATTTGAACCCAATCCCGCTAAGTCCTCCCCCGAGGACCAGCATTTGGCATAAGCACATGAATCTTTTGAAAAAAGATTTTGCCTTTGGCTGGCTGTTCGGCTACATTTGCGCGCCTCGACAGACAGCAATGTGTGTCTAGACCCGGTGAAGTGTCCGAGCGGTTGAAGGAGCACGCCTGGAAAGTGTGTATACGAGAAATCGTATCGTGGGTTCGAATCCCACCTTCACCGCCAGATTGATACAGCTAAAGCCCTGATAACTCACGAGTTGTCGGGGCTTTTTGCTTTCTGGCGTTCGGTGGTGTCGATGAAGTGTCGAAAGGCTGGTTTACTCGTAGTGCGACCAGAGGCGCAGAACCTTCACCACTTGTTCATCCTGCAGCACCATGTAAACCAGACGGTGCTGAATGTTGATGCGGCGTGAGTAAGCCCCGGCGAGATCCCCGACCAACTTTTCATAGGGGGGAGGGTTCTGAAACGGGTTTTCCTGTACGACCGCCAGCAGGGCTTTAGCCTTGTCCTTTAAGCCAGCCGCTGCCAATTTTTGTGCATCTTTCTGAGCTTGCTTTGTGTAGACGAGCTGCCAATTCACCAATCCAGATCCTTAGCACATTCCTCGACCGGTTCAGCCATGCCTTCCTTGATGGACTCGCGCATGCCAGGAACTGACAGCAGATACAGAGTCTCTTGAATCGCTTCCCAGTCTTCTGCAGACACCAGAACAGAGTTGGTGCGCTTGCCTGAAATCAGGATCGGTTGGTGCGATTCGGCGGATTGATCCATGAGCCGGTATAGGTTTGTCCGTGCTTCGCTTGCGGTTAGGGTTTGCATGGGGCCTGGCCTCCTATGTCGTTATGGCTAGCGTACGCCAAAACGTACGTTTTGTTAACGTCATTTGTCGGCCAGCGGGTTGAGCGATAAAGCATCCTGCAGGTGATCGGGTGACAGGTGCGCGTAGCGCATGGTCATTGTCAGGCTGGAATGGCCCAGGATCTTCTGCAGGGTCAGGATGTTGCCGCCACGCATGACAAAGTGACTGGCGAAGGTGTGCCGCAGTACGTGGGTGGCTTGGCCTTCTGGCAGCTTGATCGAGGTGGTTTCCAGTACCCGGCTAAAGGTCACCATGCAGTTACTGAACAGGCCGTTTTGCTTGAAGTAGGTCTGTAGCTGCTTTTCCAGGGCTTCGCTGATGGGGATAGTCCTTGTGCGGCGTGACTTGGTATTGGCGAAGGTCACGGCGCCATTTTTCACCCGTTCAGGCGTTAGGGCCTGAGCTTCACCCCAGCGCGCACCCGTTGCCAGACATACGCGAGCTACAAGGCCAATTCCCGGCGTGGTGTCGCGTGCATCCAAGGCGGCCAGCACTTCGTTGATTTGAGGCACGGACAGGAAGGAGAGGGGCCTTTCCTGCAGGCGAAGGGGCCGGACGTTAATCAGCGGGTTGGGGTAGTCGATTTCACCCAGGCGATGCAGTTCATTGAATACGGCCTTGAGGTAGCCGAGGCGGTTATTCAGGGTTTTGCCTTTCACGCCGCTATCAAACTGTATACGCCGGGTTTCGCAGTAGGCGTTGCCGGTAAAGGTTACGGCAACTGGGTCGCCCAGATCCTTGGACAACTTGGCGAGGATCTGCTTTAGCCGTGCAGCATCCGCCAGGGTGTGGCCGTGCAGGTCATAGTAACGGTCGCACAACTCAGACAGCCGGCGTTTGTCCTTGGGCTTGGGTGACCAACTGGGCGTTTCGATGCATTTGGTTCTGCAGGTCGCTTCAAACCGCTGGGCCTCGCCTTTGGTCTTGAAGGTTTTACGGAAGCGTTTGCCCTTGACGGGTTCTACATCGACCTTCCAACGACCGTCCGGTAGTTGTTCGATAGACATTAGACGGCACGCCCCCAACGTACGTTGCGTTCTTCAAGCAGGTTTTTGATGTGCTTGTATATGTCGTGCTCGCTCATTTCCTTGGCGGCATAGTGGTCGCGAATTACCGGCCAGCATTCCCAGGTTTGCAGCCGGTCAAACGCCTTTTTTGCGCCCACGCGTTCCCTTGCCAGCAGGCTGACGAAGTTACCCAGGAACAGTTCGACGTTTTTGCCCGAGAAGCCACGGGAGGTCTTGTAGTAGCGCTTGTATTCGGTGTCCTCAAGCAGGGAATCAACAGGTAGATCCACGCGCACATCCTCGCGAATGAGTGTCCAGATGGGGGAGAAGTAACCAGGGCGGTCGAGCAACTTGAATTGGCGCAGGCCATAGCGCCACAGGCCGTCCAGATGACCCGCAAACGCTGCAAACGAACTGGTGTCGATGGCTTCACCGGTTCTCACGTCGAGTGAGCCGCTAGCGAATTGTTGGATGATCGAGTGGTGATAGCGCAGTTCTACGCGCCATACGGCTTGGTCGGGGTTGTAGTTGTCGGGGTCTTTTTCGTCGAAGCTGTCACGACGCTTCCAGACGCTTTCCCAGTAGTCGAGCTTGTCAGTTGCGCGGGCTTGCTCGGTCTTGTTGTAGATACAGAGCTGAACGCCGTTGGCAGAGCCAAACATGGAGGTTTCGCCACGTCCGTAGGTGCTGGATTTGGTGGCCCAGTTGATTTCGTTGATGCCGGTTATGTCACGCTGCACGCGGGCTTTGCAGTGCATGCGGGCCACCAGATCGGCGGGAGGTGTCCAGCCCTGGAGGTCTAGCGCGAGGTGTACGGCGCATTGGTTGATTTCTACGTGAGTCAGTACCTGGGCGGCGTAAAAATCTAACCGTGCCTGAAGGCGCTCAGGCGACAGGCTGTCGATTGCATGGGGTGACACTTCGATTTTCAGGTGTGGGCCGATGGTGTCTAGCTTGGCGTTGAAGTTCTTCACCAACAGGATGATGCCCAGGTCAGCATTCTGCAGCTTGTACTGGTAACCCGAGTCACGGCCAACACGGCCTGAGTGCCAACGCTGGCCCGCAAAGTCGACCAGGGTGCCCGGATTTTCGAATAGGGCCATGATCTCGGGGCGGATCAGCCCTTTGTAGAGTTGGCGCACGGTGTCGACGCCACAGCGGAGCAGGCGCACGCCTGACAGGTCAGTGAGTGCAGCACTGGCCGCATCTATGAATAAACGACCTCGTTTGCATTCCAGGCCGGTCAGTCGATCAAGTCTTCTTTGGTCTTTTACGCTCATCTGTTTTTCCTTTATTGACCAATAATGGCCACTTTCATTCGGACTTATATGACGTGTTACAGGGACGTCAGCGCGCGCATTTGGCGCGGCGCTCGTACCTCGCGCATGCGCTCAAATGCGCCAAGCGAAGGCGCTGAGTGATCACCATAGGAATCGGCCTTTCTCGTATGGAATACGGGTCACGGTGACGCCCTTGGGGGCTTCCTGGGGTTGTTGCGGCTGCTGCTGGGGTTGGTTGTTGGCTTGCTGCAGGTCGGGGCGCGCGCCGGGGTCAGGGCGGGCCGGATCGAAGGCGCCGCGCTCTACCGTGTTCTTGCAGTACGAGAACGAGGTTTTGTGCCAGCTGCCTTGCTGGGTGAAGCACTCGCAGATAAAGGCTTTTTCCTGCGTTCTTACGACCCGGTAGCGCTTCGAATTGCGGTCGATGTAGCCCTCATCCGAACTCATGACGCAGGACAGCCGCGGGTAGCTTTGCGGCTTGGTCAGTTCGTCGTAGATAGGGGCGGAGCTGGGCACGTCCGGTATGCGAGGGACACGGGCGGCAAGGTATTCATCCAGGCTGAGTGCCTTCTTGCCTGGTTTGTTGCTGACCGGGTTTATGAGTGAGCCGACCGAGCTTTTCACTTGATCGACCACGCCGGTCGGGGTGCTGGTTTCGGCCTGGGCGTTGGCGGCAGCTTGCTCGGTCTGTTTGCCGGCTTCGTAGCGTTCGTAGGCGCGGTAGACCATGAAGACGGCACCGGCGATGACCAGTACGGCCAAGATGAATTTGGTCGGTAGCTTGGTCTGAAAATGGTGCTGGGCGTTGCTGCTGGTGTAGACGCTGAAAAACTTCTTATCGAGGCGTACCGTGGTTTTCTCGGCATCCTTGAAGCTGGATTTCACTTCTACTTTTTCAATCACCGAATCGGATTCAAAGCGCAGCAGTTGCTGGGATTTGAAGACGCGCCAGTAGTGGATATGACCATTGCACAGGCGGCGCAGGTGCACGTCGAGATAGCGCGGGTCCTGGGTGATCAAGTGCACTTCATGGCCGCTATGGCGCATGGTTTCAAAGCGGGTGATGTGTTCAGGCGGACGCGCCCGAGGATCACGACCACCAAACCAGCCTTGGGCCTCGTCGACGACAATGATTGAGTCGTTGGGCAGTTCGAACCACTTTTCGGGATCATCGAACTTGTACCACGACGCTTTGAGCTGTTCTGGCTGCAGGCCGTTGATGTTGTGGAAGTAGACGGTGCGGCCTTCTGCGTGAGCCTTCTGATCCACTTCCTTGATGGTGTTGAGGGTCTTGCCGTGGCCGGGTTTGCCGGTGCGGATATAGAGCATGGGTGCGCCCCCTTATGCTTCGATGGAGGTGCCGCCCGGCTTGCGCCAGACCTGATTACGTTTGCGATCCTGGGCCTTGTTGATGCCCGCGATGATGAAGCGGGTGAACACGGCGGACAGCATGATGTTTATCGCTATGTCGATCTTGGCCAGCCCAAGGATTTGCTGAATGACGATCCCCGAGTTGCCCATATTGGTGATCATGTAATCGCGGGCGGCGTTGATCAGCGCGTTGAAGCCGAAGTAGGTCACGAAGCCAAAGCCGATGGCGCGAAAAACAGTCATCACCAGCGGGCCGGCGATCTGCCAAAGGAACTGGGCTACCCATAGAAATGCAGGCATATCACTCACCTCCTGAGGCGCGGCCAACGTAGACGGCGTAGAACAGTGAGGCCGCTATGACGATCAGGTAGCCAAGGTCGGTGGCGAACTGGCACAGCGGCTCATAGGAAAATTCAAAGGTGCGGCCACCTTGGGTTTGTAGGGTGAAGGTCTTGGCCGGTGGGCACGCTGCAGGCAGAAAGCGCGGATCGGTCGGGCCGCTGAATAGGCCGGACACATCAATTTCACCGTCGCCTTCGTCGAGCTTGGCGCTGTCGCCTTTACCGTTGATAAAGCCGGTGATGTCGCCTTCTTGTGCGGGGAAGTTTCCAGCGGCTTGGGCATCGCAACGGGCGCGCTTTTGCGTGTCGAGAATGGCGCATTGAATGGCATCACCGGAGCAGGCCAAGGGCTGATCACAGGCAAGACCGGAGGCGCTACCGCCGTCACTGTCGCCGCCACCTGGGTTGGTGCCGCCATTGCCCGGATTGGTGCCACCGTTACCGGGGTTGGTTCCGCCGTTACCAGGATTAGTGCCGCCGTCACCTGGGTTTGTGCCACCGTCGCCGGGGTTGGTGCCGCCATCGCCTGGGTCGGTCGGATCAGTAGGGTCAGTGGGGTCTGTCGGATCCGTTGGGTCAGTCGGATCGGTTGGATCAGTGGGGTCTGTAGGCTCAGGTGGTGGCGGGATTTCCGGCGGGGCTGGGTTGGAGGCGGACGAGCAAGTGGCACCGTCTAGGGTGTAATCGACATTGGCGTAGATCAGGTCATGCAGATTTGAGGCAGGGTCTGGCACTGCAAACAGGTCTTGGGATTGCTCAGCTGACCGGGTGGCATTGCAGCCGGAAAGGCAGAGCGTAGACGGTGCGTTATTGCCGAAGCTGGTGAACGAGGCATCACCAATGGCGCGTTCTTCTCGACCGATAGGGAAAGAGCGAGATTCGCTGCTGTCAGCTTCACAGACAGGCTGCAGGACAGCGGCGACGGTTATGCCACCGACTTGACCGGAGCCTGTCTTTTTTGAACCGCTTGAAGGGTGGGAAAACTCATAGATGCAATTGTTGTTAGGGCCGTTGAGCTCAACAGAATCAGTGAGCCTTGAAGCTGTCCAGCCGGGCTGCGAGAACGGAAACGTGCGAGGATCAATGGCCGACAGAGAAATCAGAGAGCACGCCTGAAAGGGATCAGGGGCATAGAGTTCATCGCCTACGGTGAGCTTGTACGGGCGTTGATTAGCAGCATGAGCCAGCGAGCAGGAAAGGAGCGGCAGCAGGCAAAACAGCAAGCGTAGTTTCATGGTCAGACCCGCCCGAAAAATACGAGGTACAGCGCCACCACGGTGACCAGCAGGACGTAGAGTTCGTAGTTCATTGAGTGGCCCTGAAAAGTAAGTCCCGCCGTAGCGGGACTTGGGTGAAGCGCGCAGCGATTACAGAGCGCGGCGCATGTACTTGAAGGCAGCAGCGGCGACCAGTACGCCGAAGACAGCCCAACCGATGGTGCCGACGTCGGTGCCAGCGGTATCCAGTGCTGCAGTGGCCTCAGGCGGCACAGCGGCATAGGCTTGTTGAGTGGCCAGGACACCCAGGGCAGCGGCAGCGCCGAGGGAGCGTTTCAGGTTTTGCAGTTTGTTTTTCATGGTTGTTACCTCGCTATTTCAGGACTTTTTTCAGAACCAGGAAGCCGAACACCAGGGCAAACAGCACGATGGTTTCGCCCTGCAGCTCGCTGACCTGATCCCAACTGAGTGCAGTGCCATACAGGCCCTGCATTTCCTCGCTTGTGAGGTTGAGCAGCTGACCGGCGCAGATGGGTTCACCACCTGGGCCGGCCACCCATTCGCCCTCGCAGGCCAGAAAGTTCACAGGGGGCTCCGGCAGTGCGGACACGCGCAGATCACACGCCAGCTAGCAGCGGGCGAGGTCTTGCGGCAGTGATTGCAGAACATCCACACCACGGGAGCCGGCCTGCTTAGGACTTGGCCGGGTCAGCAGCCTGGGCCGCTGGTTTGGCTTGCTGCTGGGCGTTGGCTTGTGGAGCGGCAGCGCGGGCGGTTGGTTTGTCTACCGCTTCGATGTGCAGGGCGAGATTCTTGCCCTTGTTCTGGCCACCACGGGCAACATCGAAGGTGATGCGCACCAGTTGCAGGGGTTCGAACTGGGCGCCGGCGTTAAACACTTCGTCGGCGGCGTCTTCGGAGATCGCCATGCCGATGATGGACAGGCCGTGTTCGGTCTTGCCGTCCGGTTCATCGCCGTAAAAGACCTTGGCGTATTTGGTGTCTTCCACCTGGGTCATTTGGGTGCCGAGAAATGCAACTTCCATAGTTGAACGAGCCATCGGTATTTCCTCTTTTCAGTTGCGCGTTAGTGCGCGGTTTTGCCTTTCTGCAGGCCGAGCGATCCCGAGCAGGTGAACTTTCAAAGTTCGAATCTGCTGGGTTGTTTCGGCTTGCCGGGGTTTAAAGCCGGGTGATGCGTTGAACTGTTATGCGGTGGACACCAAGGGCCGCGCCCTTGTCATCCCGTTTCGCCACCTGCGCCCGCGACTGGTAAACCAGTCCCGGACACAGGCGGCGATCTACTGGGCGGGTCTGCCTTGATATGTGTGGCGACAATTGCAGCGAGCAGGCCGCAGGTGAAGCCGTGGAGTTCGGCGCGGGTATAGGCCAAACGTGGATCAGCACTGCTGCGAGTGGCCGTGGTGCGATCCAGGCGGCCCAGGCAGTAGCCGATAGTCAGGCAGGCAATAGCAGCCAGAAACGCAAGAACCATGGGCATATCGTCAAAGCCGCTCATGCGCTCACCCCACCAGTTGGAAAGGTTCGTGCAGAGGCACGAAAGGCACCGGCTTGCCGATGTTGGCCACAACGCTCCAATACTTGGGCGGTCGGTCGCTTGGCGTGTGTTTCGCGCAGGTAAAGGCCGGTGTGATTTCCCACTGGGACAGCAAGGGCGTCCAGACACCAGCGACGAGGCGCATTTTCAGCGTGCGCACGGGTCGGGCAGACGCGGGGCGGCATTGGTCGCAGGGTGTGGACGGGCAGAGATCGGGCTTGGCCATTTCGGCCTTTGACCAGCAGACAGAGCAGTCGCAGTTCTGGGCGTGCTGCTGGTAGCTGTATGGCGTCATAGCTCATGCCCTCACCAGGGAGGCAGGAAACAGAATTAATGGTCATGCCATGAATTCCTTTTCCATGAGGTGTTGGGTGAGCAGCGCGACATTGACCATGACGTGCTTGCCGACCTTGTGAGAGGGGATATAGCCGTTGCGTATCCACCCCCAAACAATGTCGTGGTCATTATTCATGCGAATCCAGTTCGCAAACTCGCGCCAAGGCATCACCGGAGGTGGTGTCAAAAGGTCTTTCAGCGTGAGGTTGATTTCTTCCCCATTCATGGCCTTTCCTGCACTATGTTGGTCTTTATTGGGCTATATGAGTTCATTTCTGGAGTGTAGATATTGAACTCGTTGGGCAATCATAACAGTTCAATCCTAGAGTTCAAATATTGAACTCGGAGAGCTTTTAGATCTTTATGGAATCAATGCAGGACAGGGCCATAACCCTAATTTATAAGACCGGCCTAGACGACCTCGTAAGGCAGTCAGAAATCAGCTACAGCCGATGGAAGAACCTTCGCCACAAAAAGGTGAGGTTGAGTACTGAGGAGGTAGAGGTGCTGGTAAAGATCTACCCGCAATATGCGCTTTGGGTAGCGAGCGGCCATACAGCCCCAGAGTGTGGTCAGACAAGCCCCGAGTACGACGAGGCCAACCGAAACTTGACCAGTCAAAACGCGGGATAGCGATTACCAAGGAAGTGACTAGGCGCTGGTACGCCCGAAAGCACTGGATCAGGTGAGTTAGAAGGGACTCTAGGAATGAATAAACGTGACATCGATGACCAGCTGAAAGTCCTCAGCTTCGACATGGATGAAGAAATTGACGATCGCAACGAACGTCGAGGCTACAGAAAGGTTAGCGCCAGGCGCGCACATCCACCCATGGATACAAGCCACGCAATAATCCTAGCTGCGATGATCATTGTCGGTGGCATATGGGGAGGAAAGCTGGTTTACGACTACATACAAGAGCAGCGCTTAAAGGCCGCGTTAAACGAAGCCGCCATATACATGGAGCGGAGCTTTCGGGAAGCCACCCTGCAGTCGAAGCAGGCACACGCCGAAATGCAGCAACGAATGGCTGCAGCAGAGCGGCTGCGACAACAACGAGAAGCCCAGGTACAAGCAAACAGACAAGCAGAGCTTGCAAGAGTGCAACAGGAGCAACGCTATTCATCTGATGCATGTAAGTTCTGGTGGAATCAATACAGAGTTAATCCATCAGAACGAAATGCGCAAAAAAAGAAAGAGTCTTGTGATTTGCCTTGATGCGACACAAGTCTGTGGGATGTTCCACTAGTGTGTGTTATTTCATGAAACATGACATAACCTAACGTTTGGTTAAGGGGAGGGCGTTAGCCCGTCCCAGTAAGCGAAGCGAAAGAGTTGACCAGTTGTTAGGTTTTTAGCTTACGGATCAAAATTCAAGCTCTTTTGATTTCCGCATTGTTTCTACGACCCGCTCGTGCGCATACACATAAGAGCTTCTTATTCTTTGCAGTCGAATTTTGAATTCATCATTGTTAAGTTTTAGCGCATCGCTTTTAAGTTCTTCGTCGTCATTTTTTACCCGCTCCAATTCTTTTATTGCTCTTTGTAGGTCTGTATCAGCTCTAGATTTTTCTATACGGGCCTGGTGTTGAGCCTTCAAGACGATGCCGCTTGCGATTAAGCTCCCACCAGTAGCCGCTACAGTAAAACCGACGAGTGCAGCTGAAAGTTTAAGATCTGGGAATATTTCCGCGACTAGCTTGATCTCTGACCCATGCTCGAATATGTAGGAGAACCACCCTCCTGTTAGAGCTAAAGCTAATCCACATAAGACTAAGAAAAATGGTTTTCGGTACAAACTCCCTGAGAGTAGTCCCCACGGGCCAACAATAAATGCGAACACAGTAATTAATGCAAACCAAAGCATGATGATCCTTGTTGACCTAATGATTAAGCTAAGGGGCCGGCGTTAGTAGGTCCCAGAGAGTGGAGTGAGCGATTTGAGCGCATTGTTATGCGCTTATTGCGCAGACCTCAATAGCTCAGCAATCTCTTTTGCAATTTCTTCGATGGTATGTGTCGCGGTGCTGCGAGCAACTTTATCCGCAAGGGACGGACTAAAGTCAACAACTTGTTGTTTTGTTATGTTGTGCCAGATAGGTAGAAGAATTTGCTCCCCGGATATTGTTTTTGTAACCATGCCGTCTAGCTCGTAATTGGTCCAGCCTTTCTTTATGAAAGATGGGGATAACACCACTAGTCCGACACGACTATTGGCAAGACCCTTGTCGATTTTTTGTCTTAAGCTGTCACCAATACGAAGAGTCATTTCATCGTACCAAACATTCAAGCCTTCATTTATGAGCGCGTTGGCCAAAGGCCTAACAAAATCATCTTTGTCTTCTGATGCATGAGAGATGAAAACATCATGAGTTTCACCACCTGATTCTGTTGGTGGAGGTAAATTATCTCGTACAAGGCTTGGTACATCTGATAGTGGTCGCTCTTGAATTTCAGCAAGCGCTCCTGGAATAACTCGAACGGAAGCTCGTGTGCTACCTCTAAGGCCTTGCATGTCAACAGCAACATGCCAATGACCGGAGTTTGGAATCTGTAGCCTAATAGGTGATTTTTTTGCCAAGCCTCCAGTGTATCTGTGCTGCCTACCATTCTTATAGCTGCTGAAATTTGAGCTATCCATTAATCGAACATTGGCGCCACTTGTCAGTGTAACTTCAACGATCTCGCCCTTTTTTCTATGACCTAGATCAGTATGTATAAATTGCATTCTGGCTACTCCTTGTCTGGAAAATGGCATAACGTTTAGTTAAGGGGCCGGCTTTAGCCGGTCCCGAGTGAGCGAAGCGAACGGCTTTGAACTAACTGTTATCCGAGTCGACTAGTTATTTTTTGGCCAATAGAAATAGCTGATTTTAGTATTGCAAGTAATTCTTCGAAGGCTTCAGCATCACCTCCTGTTTCAGCTATTGGGCCACCTAGTGTGACGTCTTGAACTACAGCGTCAATTAGTTGATGAAATTCAATTATGCTTGCTGCTAGCGATGGATTAACGATGCCAATATTTGCGACATGAAATTGATAAACTCTAGAGTAGTGCTCTGGAATTCTTACGCTGAATTTATACAGGGCTTCTGTGTTTTCTTTTAGATAAGCCACTGCCTCTTCAACGCTGTCGAGGTATTTTCTGTGTTCGACTATTTTAAGAAGGGCCGATATTTCAGATAGCAGTGCCGTTGTTATGGCATCTTTCTCATGGCGACGTTTTCTTGCTTCTATTATGTATGTGGGGAAAAATGTTGAAACTCCACCTATAAATGCACCGCCAATCGCCGCTATAACAGGAAGCCATTCGTTCTGGTTTTCTGAAAATAGTAACTTAATTGTTTCGATTGTTTGTACTGCTTCTAGCAACTGTTGGGTTTCCATACGGCACTCGCGGCTAGGTTTGTATAATGTTTGGTTAATGGCGGGCTTTAGCCCGTCTCTGCGAGCGGAGCGAGCGATTTGAAACAGTTTTTAGTTGTTACGGCACAATACCTTTTGCAAGGTCTTCGTACATTTCCATGAGCGCTTCAAAATATGTTATGCCTCTATCTTTTACGGAATTTCCAAAGCCTCTTTCAGCCTTGGCTTCCAAAAGATCAGCCGGCCTGTAACTTTGTCGCAACTTATCTTGCCCAAGCATTTTCTTTGCCGTATCAACGAAGTCGGTTATGCATTTGCTAGATGAGTGTGCTGTTCTGTTGCGTATTCGTACGGCATTTTTTAAGGTTTCAATCTTTGGATGTATTACGTTTTGGAAGGGCTGTCCGTGATCAAGGAAAAGCTTCGCGGCATTGATAACGTCGTTTGGTGAGCCAAACCCTATGTAGTTTTTGTATGGGTTAAATTTAGGGTCTCCCATTATTACCTCGTATGAGTGAGAGATACCTGATGTAGCACCCATTCGGAGGGTCGGCTGATAGCCTGAGTCAGTTTTAGCTCCTGCAAGGTAACGAACTAAAACTTGCTCTAAGAAGTCTTCCCAGCTAGCAACCACGCCCATGAATGCAAGTTCCACTACTCGTTGGGCATGCTTTACATGGATTCGTGGCGTGCTTGAGTTTGGGTTAATAGCGGCAACACTCTTTATTTTCGTGACTAGACTTCGTGCCGAATCTATATCTTTTATAAACGATTTTTTTAAGTGATCTACTTTTGGTGGTCTTCCAGCCTTAGCCATTTAGCGATTCCTTTGCGTTGGCACGATATTGATTGAACAGCTAACAATTGATCTAAGTAGCGAGCTTCAGCCCGTCACGGCGAGCAAAGTGAGCGATTTGAGAGCATTGTTAGATGTAAATATTAATCATCAATATCTTCGCCTCTTAAGAGCTTATCCTCTTGTATTTCTTCGATGTCATCCTCAGATAATTTTCTTTGAGAAAGCGGAATAATTATATTGGCCTGATCGATGACGGCTTCTATTGCGGATTCAAATTCAGGCTTAGCTATATCATCTAGCGATGAATTGAGAAATTCATCTGGTAGATCAATTTTTAAGCCTAGATGATCATCATGACGTACCAAAACCTTATCGGTATTCCCAAGATCAACCAAAGCATCTACAAGCTCTTCAACGGTCTCAAATTCAGTGTCAGGATTAAACGAGCCGCCATCACCTAGTATACGAGCAATATCTTCTAAACTTTCAATTTTTTCCATGATATGTAATTTCCTGTGTGGTGTGAGTTGGTAACGCACGTTATTTCGGGATGCTGCTAACGTTTGGTTAAGTGGCGAGCTTTAGCCCGTCCCAATGAGTGAGGTGAGCGATTTTAATCACTTGTTAGCTGGCAAGCCAGCCTGATTGGTCAATGTCTATGATTTGTTTGCCTTTTTATGCTTTCTATTTATGAGGTAGAGCCGGATATTACTCCAAGTAGTTAGCAATTTACCGATAACAACATAGAAAATCCAGCTGTAGTACTTTGCTTCAAAAGACTTATCGAAGCCATGGCCGTAGTTATATTTTCTAAGCTGGCCGGCATCAATAACCTCAACATCAACGCATTGGAGCCTTCCGTTTATTGCTTGATCTAATAGAAACTCTTGCAGAGCTTCACTCGACGAAAGCGACTCTTCAGTTAGTCTGAATTTCTCGAATCGCGGATAGTTGTAGTCGTTAGCATAAATAGGGACTGTCTTTTTATAACCATCTTCGGTGTGCAGCTTGGCTAAATACTTAACATCTGATCCATAATATCCCACACCTTCTTTGGGGCGCATTGGAATTATTGATGCTGTCATATGGTTGTTGAAAAAATCAAAAACAGGATCCCATCTATCTATCCGCTCTTTCACCACATACTTCCCATGAGAAGTTGATAGGACGAGATTCATCTTTACCTTTTGAGGGTTGAGCAATTTGTCTAATTTAACTCGATTCATGCTCAAGCAATAGAAATCGACTGGCCCATAATGATTTGTGTATGATTCATATGATTTTAAAATTTTTGGTTCATGCTCAAAATCATCTAGTTCGATATAGTAGTTAGTGCCAGTCCGCCAAAAAATCTTAAATATAATTACAGATCTATCTTGAAGTTCTCTAGAGTAATACTGCTTACATATTTATCTTCTGCGTATGAGCTAGAGCTAATGCAAAACTGACCTTTAATATGTGTCCCAGACTTTCGTCGGTAATTCCTAACCGCAAAATACAAAGCTGTAAGCGATATCGCCAAAGCTATGTAAGGAATGAGATCCTTGATGCTCAAATCATGCTCCATATGAGGCTAACGATTAAGCTAATGGACGGCCAAAAGTGCAGGTTTTGGACGTCCAGCGAACGGAGTTAGCGATAGTTGAGCGCATTGTTATGCGGAGCTTCCGCTTTGGTTGGATATAAATGGTGTGCGCCGAACCGTGTATTGATGAGAGCAGGCAGGGCAGACATGCGTAAACCTATTGGTGGATAGGATTACCAGTGGACGTTTTTTATGGTCGACTTCCCAGCATTTTAGACAGTAAGGAGCCCCGGTTGCCTTTCCGGATGCGTCGATTTTGTAGTAAGCATCACCATATTTCTTAATTGTTGATTTGCTTTGAAATGCATCTTTAAGCTCTTGGATGCATTTATCTTTTTCTAAGATTTTTTCTTGAATTTCTGATAACTCTATCTTTACATCAGCAAGAGCGCCCACAAGCTCCGCCAATTTAAGTTTTAGTTCCGCTTTTTCCAGCGAAAAATCACTGTCCTTTAATAGTCGGGCAATATCTGTGGCTGTCTTGATCCCGCTTAGAGCTGTTGCGATAAGTGTCATGTCAGCCATAAATTTCTCCGCGATGAATAACTATGATTAGGCGACATTCCTATCGCATAAAACACCTGAAGGTGTCTGATAACGGTCCTTGTCACTCGCTAAGCTTTGAATTTCATCCAAGCCCGAGCAGAAAACACGGCACGGGAAAGATGAAAAGCGGCATGAGGCAAGACTTGGGGCTGATTGATAGCACCATTGAAGTTAGAAGCTACTGGCAGGCTCCATAGCTGTCTAGCCAGCGTGTCGAAAAAGTGTCGAAATCACTAGCCAGAGAAGGCCAGCATTGGACAGAATGGCGGCCTGCAGCGGTGCGGACTTGCTGGTTTTATCCAATAAAGGTCAGCAACGGAGGGGTGTCGAAACGGGTTCGAATCCCACCTTCACCGCCAGATTAATTGACGAAAAGCCCGACCTTGTGTCGGGCTTTTTCGTTTCTGGCATTTGCTGAAGGCTTGGCTGTCTTTAAGGTGAGTGCACTACATAACGGAGCCACCCATGCGCCCCACGTGGGATATTTTCTGCAGCGTTGTCGATAACTACGGTGATATCGGGGTGACCTGGCGCTTGGCTCGACAGTTAGTGGCCGAGCATGGTTTGGCTGTGCGGCTGTGGGTGGATGATTTGAGTGCGTTTGTGCGGCTGTGCCCGCAGGCCGATGTAGCTGCACTTCGACAACACCAGCAGGGCGTCGAAGTCTGTTGGTGGGGCGATGATTGGCAGGCCGTAGACCCCGCTGATGTGGTGATCGAGGCTTTTGCGTGTGAGTTGCCCGCTTCATATATAGCTGCGATGGCAAGGCGTGCGCAGAAACCGCTTTGGCTCAACCTTGAATACCTGAGTGCCGAGGAGTGGGTTGAGGGCTGCCACGGTTTGCCATCCCTGCAGTCCAACGGCTTGTCGAAGTTCTTCTTCTTTCCTGGTTTTACAGCCGGCAGCGGCGGTTTGTTGCGCGAACGTGATTTGCTTGAGCAGCGTCGTGCGTTTCAGGCGGACAGCGGTGCTCGCGAGGTATTTCTGCGCAGTATCGGCGTAGCGCCATTGCCCGGTGCGCGGATGATTTCGCTGTTTGCCTATGAGAACGCCGCGCTGGCCAGCTGGCTGGACGTGCTGGCTGCCGATATCCAGATCAATCAGCTGCTTGTGCCGGAAGGGCGCATTCTGCAGGACCTACAAACGTGGCTCGATTGCTCAGCCTTGCGCACTGGCGATATGCAACAGCGCGGTCAGCTGCATATCCAGGTGCTGCCGTTTATCCAGCAGGATCAGTACGACCGGTTGTTGTGGAGTTGCGATTTCAATGCGGTGCGCGGCGAGGACTCCTTTGTGCGTGCGCAATGGGCTGGCCGGCCGCTGCTCTGGCACATCTACCAGCAGGCTGATGACATCCACTTGGAAAAGCTCGATGCATTTCTTGCGCACTATAAAGCGGGTTTATCAGCGGATGGGCAGCGTGCCTTGGTCGAGCTGTGGCATGCCTGGAATACCGGCCAATCGGTCAAAGAAAGCTGGAGTCAGCTGCTGCAAGGCTGGCCCGAGCAGCAGGAGCACGCCGAACAGTGGTGTCTGCAACGGGCTTCTCAGGCCGATCTTGCCGAGGCGCTGGTGAAGTTTTACCTAAATTGGCTATGATACGCGGCCAAGAATTTTGTAATTCCATCCAAACCCGGATATTCGTATGAAAACCGCACAAGAAATGAAGCCCAACAGTGTGGCCCTGATTGACGGCCAACCTTGGCTGATCCAGAAGGCCGAATTCACCAAGTCCGGTCGTAACAGCGCCATCGTTAAAATGAAGCTGAAGAACCTGCTGAGCGGCTCTTCGACTGAAACTGTTTACAAAGCCGACGACAAAATGGAGCCGGTGATCCTTGATCGCGTAGACGTGACTTACTCGTACTACAGCGAGCCGAACTACGTCTTTATGGACCAAGAGTTCAACCAGTACGAGCTGAACAAAGACGATCTGGAAAGCGTAATGCCGTACATCGTCGATGGCATGACTGACGTCTGCGAAGCCGTATTCTTTGAAGGTAAAGTGGTTTCGGTTGACCTGCCTACCACCATCGTTCGCCAGATCACCTACACCGAAGGTTCCGCCCGTGGCGACACTTCTGGCAAAGTGATGAAGCCAGCCAAGCTGAGCAACGGCACCGAGATCAAAGTTGCTGACTTCTGCAACATCGACGACTGGATCGAAATTGATACCCGTACCGGTGAGTACAAATCCCGCGCTAAAGCACCGGTCTAAGATCGGCTTTAACGGCGAGAAGAAAGAGCCCGACCTAGCGTCGGGCTTTTTTATGGCCAGCCATCCAGGGCGGCCAGTCTTTGGGTCGTCGCCGCGCGATGCTGAGCAAGACTTCCGACCATTTTTGTGCGTGCTGTATCAGCCTTTAACCACGTTGCAGGCCGCTTTGCAGTGCCAGGTCCCATGGCGCTACTGGACCGAAGCGGGCCTTGAGAAACTCCAGCAACAAGCGGCTGCGCGAGTCGGTTTCACGCTCCAGACGCAGGGCGTAGATACCGCTGGGTTCGGGCGCCGGCAGGCCGTTTTCACAGAACAGCGGCCGTAATTCACCACGCAATAAATAGTCGCTTATCAACCAGGTTGGTAGATGGGCAATGCCCAAGCCTGCGAGGGCGCTGAACAACAGCGCCTCGGCATTGTTGGCAGTCATGCGCAGGCGCTTGGGGCGGCACAGTTGCAGCTTGCCATCCTGTTCAAAGCGCCAGGCATAAGGCGGTGCCAGGCTGTCCCAGTCGAGGCCGTCATGCTCCATCAGTTCGCCGGGGCTGCGTGGTACGCCGCGGCGTGCCAGGTAGTCAGGGCTGGCGCAGACGACCCGCACCATCGGCGACAGCGCCGTGGCGACCAGGCGTGTGTCGGCAAGGGGGCCGATGCGCAGCACCAGGTCGACCTCACCCAGGTGCGTGCCATGCAGGTCGACGAAGCTGTCGATCAGGCGCAACTGCACATCCAGCCCAGGATAAGCGACCAGAAACTCGGCTATCGCGGGGGCCAGATGGCGCCGGCCGAACGGTGCCGGGGCGTCGATGCGGATCAGCCCTTCCGGCGCGCTGCTCAGTGATACAGCTTCGGCACGGGCCAGATGTAACTCGGCGAGAATGCGCCTGGCCCGTTCGGCAAACGCCAGGCCGGTGGAGGTGGCGCGTACGGCATGGGTGCTGCGGCTGAACAGGTTGCTGCCCAGCGAACGTTCCAAGGCATCGATGCGCCGTGCCACAGCCGAGGGCGTTAGCGGGTGTCGCCGGGCTGCGGCGGAAAAGCTGCCGGTTTCCAGCACATCGAGAAACAGGCTGAGTTGGTCGGTCAGGCTATCGGGGTTCATGGTCAAGGTCTGCTGTGCGTTATATGCATAGCCATTTTGCGTTGCTGTGCGTTTCGCGGCTAGTGGCGAATAATTAGGCTGTACAGCTTCATTCTGGAGCCTACCGATGACCTTGCTCGATTTTGCCTTGAACCTTCTGCTCGGACTGGCCCTCGGCACTCTTGGCGGTCTGTTTGGGATTGGCGGTGGGCTGATCGCCATTCCGGCGCTCGGCGTGTTGTTTGGCCTGGATCAACAGCTGGCTCAGGGTACGGCGCTGGTGATGGTGGTGCCGAATGTGCTATTGGCGCTGTGGCGTTATCACCAGCGCAACCGTATCGACTGGCGGCATGCGTTGGCCCTGGCGGTGCCCAGCCTGATATTTGCCGTGCTGGGAGCTGGCTGGGCAGTCACTGTGGACGCCGAGCGCATGCGCCATGGGTTCGTGGTCTTCCTGGTGTTGCTGGCGGTCTACAACCTCTCTGGGCTGTACAGCAAGCCTGCCATGCTGTTTGTGGGCATGCGTTATCCCTGGCCTTGGTTGACGCTATTGGGCAGCGGCGCCGGTTTGCTTGGTGGGTTGTTCGGTGTGGGCGGAGCTGTCTTAGCAACGCCTGTGTTGACCACCGTATTCGGCACCAGTCAGGTGGTCGCGCAAGGGCTCTCTCTGGCGCTGGCGGCGCCGAGCACTGCGGTCACCCTGGCCACTTATGCCGCGCATGATCACGTCGACTGGTTGCTGGGCGCCCCTTTGGCGCTGGGCGGGTTGTTGAGCATCAGCTGGGGGGTGAAGTTCGCGCATGCGTTGCCGGAGCGGGTATTGCGCGGCCTATTTGCCGGTTTTCTGCTGCTTTGCGCGGTATTGCTCGCGCTTAAAGTCTGAAACCTCCGACGATTTGTTCGGCCAGAGTCTCGGTGACCTGGGTTTGCGTGTTGTTGTTGCGCAGCAGCACGATGCTGGCAGAGGGCAGGGCCGGCATGCCTTCGGCCTCGCCAATAATCTGCAAGTCTGGGGTGATCAGGCTTTGCAGCTGGGCGGTAATCGCCAGGCCGGCGCTGACCGCTGCCATGATCGCCGACAAACTGGGGCTGGTGTAGGCAATGCGGAAGTTACGCCCCAGCGCTTCCAGGCCGTTGCAGGCCCAGGAACGGCAGAAACACTGCGAGTTGAACATCGCCAGCGGCAGGGTTTCTAGCTCATGTAGGTTGGCGTTGCGCGCTTGCGCCCAGGCCAGGTGTTCCTGGCGCAACAGCTGGCCGATTTCGGTACCTGGCTCGCGGGTGACGATGGTCAAGTCGAGGTCCTGGCGCTGCAGCAGTTGGAAGGACGGTTCGCAGTGCAGCTCGACCTGCACCAGCGGATAGGACTGGGCGAACCGCACCAAAATGCCCTGCATAAAGCGCATCACATAGTCGTCCGGGGTGCCGATGCGCACGGTGCCGACCATATGCGGCTCGCGCATGCTGTTCATCACCTCGGCGTGCAACTTGAGAATACGCCGTGCATAGCTCAGCAACAGCTGGCCCTCGGCTGTGAGGCTGAACTGGCGGCCGTCGCGAATGAACAGTGGACGCTGCATCACGTCTTCTTCCAGGCGCTTCATCTGCATGCTGACCGCTGATTGGGTGCGGTTGACCATTTCCGCTGCGCGTGTAAAGCCACCGTGATCTGCAATCGCGACAAAGGTACGCAGCAGTTCGCTGTCGATGCTCGGGTAACTGGCCATACATCAATCTCTGAGATGCATTGCATAAGTAACATTCGTTGGATTGATCATAAGTCGAGCGCGAGACTGTCGCCAACCCCACAAGGAGGGCGACGAGATGAAAGGTCAAAAAGGTTATGCAATAGCCAGTGCTGGGCGCTTAAAGAGCCGTCGGCCGACTGAAATACTGCGTGCGCTTGGTCGCCAGTTTGCCCGCTGGTGGCAGTTGGCCGAGCAGCGGCGGCGCCTTGCGATGCTTGATGATGCAGCGTTGAAGGATCTGGGTTTAAGCCGTGCGGATGTTATCCAGGAAAGCGAGCGTTCATTCTGGGATGACCCGCTGGTGCGCTGATTGGTGGACGCTACATGCCGAGGCTGTGAACGGATGGGCTTGAGTTCCGGTGGCTATGAATCGTCCACAGCGTGCTTTTCGAGCGCAGCCGCGCTTGTGGACCAACGGGCAGACGCTATTTACGCTCGATAAGAGGCTGTGGCGCCTGCCAAGTCGCTGCTAGCCATTTGTGGTTTAGGCGGTGTAATAGCGTATCGATGTGGGCGGATCACCGGAGCGGCAAGCCTGCGGCGCATCCGCTACAATGCGCGCCGAATTTGTCTTGCCCGAGAGCCCGCCCATGTCCGCTTGCCAGACCCCAATTATCGTTGCCCTGGATTTCCCGACCCGTGATGCCGCGCTGGCATTGGCTGATCAGCTAGATCCTAGGCTCTGCCGGGTCAAAGTGGGCAAGGAGCTGTTTACCCGTTGCGGACCGGAGATCGTCAACGTGCTGGCCGGCAAGGGCTTCGAGGTGTTTCTCGACCTGAAATTCCACGATATTCCCAACACCACGGCCATGGCTGTTAAGGCAGCTGCCGAGATGGGCGTGTGGATGGTCAATGTGCACTGCTCGGGCGGCCTGCGCATGATGGCGGCTTGCCGTGAAACCTTGGACAAGCTCGCTGGGGCCAAGCCGTTGTTGATCGGCGTCACCGTGCTGACCAGCATGGAGCGCGAAGACCTTGCGGGCGTTGGCCTGGATCTCGAACCGCAGGCGCAGGTGCTGCGTCTCGCTGGGCTGGCGGCACAGGCCGGTCTGGATGGCCTGGTGTGTTCGGCTCAGGAAGCGCAAGCGTTGAAGCTCGCTTACCCGGCGTTGCAACTGGTGACGCCGGGGATTCGTCCGGCCGGCAGCGCCCAGGATGACCAGCGCCGTATTCTGACTCCGCGTCAGGCGTTGGATGTAGGCTCGGATTATCTAGTGATCGGCCGCCCGATTAGCCAGGCTGCCAATCCCGCCCAGGCGCTGGCAGCGGTGGTGGCTGAGCTGGCCTGATGCTGCTGTGGCAAGGCCGACATCGGTCTTGCCACACTGAATCTGCTTTCAGAGTTGTATACAATCACCGCGTCTCGACTAGCCAGGTTTTCTCCATGCATCCCGCCGCCGAAGATTCGCCACTGGGCAAATCCAGCGAATACATCGCTACCTACACCCCGTCTTTGTTGTTCCCTATTCCGCGTGCCGCGAAATGGGTCGAGCTGGGCCTGAGCGCCGAGACGCTTCCGTATCAGGGCGTGGATTTCTGGAACTGTTTCGAGTTGTCCTGGTTGTTGCCGTCGGGCAAACCGGTGGTGGCCATGGGCGAGTTTGCGATTCCCGCCGACTCGCCGAATATCATCGAGTCGAAATCCTTCAAGCTCTACCTCAACTCGCTAAACCAGTCGGTGTTCAACAGCGCTGACGAACTGGCGGCGGTACTGATAAAGGACCTCTCGGCAGCCGCCGGCAAACCGGTTGGCGTGCGTGTGCGCAGCCTGGCTGAGGTGACGGCCGACGGTATGCAGGCTGCGCCTGGGACCTGCATTGACGAACTGGATGTAGCCATCAGCAACTATGCGCAGCCGCAGCCTGAGCTGCTGCGCTGCGATACGGATCGAGTGGTCGAGGAAAGTCTGCACAGTCACCTGCTCAAATCCAACTGCCCGGTCACCGGCCAGCCAGATTGGGGCACGCTGGTAGTGGAGTACCGTGGCCTGGCGCTGGATCACGCCAGCCTGTTGGCTTACCTGGTGAGCTTTCGCCAGCATGCGGATTTTCACGAGCAGTGCGTGGAGCGAATCTTTCTCGACCTGCAGCGCCTGCTCAAGCCTGAGCACCTGACGGTGTATGCGCGTTATGTGCGCCGTGGCGGGTTGGATATCAACCCCTATCGCAGCAGCGGGCCCATCAGCCCAGATAATCAGCGTTTGGTGCGCCAGTAATGCAAAACCCCAGCTAAGTGCTGGGGTTTTCGTTAGTGCTGCATGCGTTTAAATACCCATATTGGCCAGGCTCTGCACGATATTACGCAGGGTGCCGGCGAGGGTCGGGTGGCTGGCTTCGAAGCGCTCCACCGCGAGGTTGACCCCGTCGATCAGGGTTGCGTCAGGGGCAGCTGCAGCCTGGCGGGCCAACTGCAGTTCAATTTCCTGAGTCAGCACAAACAGTTCAGCACGTTCTTCTTCTGTCAGTAGTGGTTGCTCGGCCAGTTGGTCGCGCAGGTCTTGCAGTTGTTGCTGCAGGCGGCTTGCAGGCATGAGGTTCTCCCTTTGGTGATCAACTCATTGACTGACCTTGCGCGGGGGCGAAAGGTTCGGCATGTCTTCAGGTTAATCCAAGCCGGAGGGCTTTGCTTGCTTTGGATCAAGCTCCGGGCAATACAGGCCTAGCGCGCTGTTTCAAGGTTTTTCACCTTTTTGCCGACGTAGGCTGAGGTCCGCCAGGCAGGTGGGTAGGTCACTGAGTTGATCAATGACCGAGTGTACGCCAAGGCGGTAAAGACTCAGGGTGGCTTGGCTGCGCAGGCGATCACGCTCGCCCATTGGCAAGCTTTGCCAGTCAGCAAGTGCCAGGCCGCATAATGGGCCACTGATGGCCAAACCTATGGTCCAGATGCCGGCATTTAGCGCGGCTTGCAGCAGGCGCGGTTCACCACTGACCAGTACGCAGCCTTCAATTTTATCAACGTGCATGGCCATCAGGCTGAGCCAGATGGCATCTGGAGCTGGCCATGGGCGATGGCGGTGGGGCGGGAAACCTGGAAGCCATTCTGGGAGTGCACCCGCCAGGCTGATGCTGGCATCGCGCGGCAGTTCATCTAACCAGGCACAGGGCACCGCTTGCTGGCGCAGCTGTTCAAGCAAGGGCAGGGCAGATGCAGTGGCTTCAGCCTGTGCGCGTGCGGTCTCGCACAGTGCTTGCTGGTATGTCAGCCACTCTGCTGGCTCCGGTTCGCGACCCAGAGCGTTTGGCAGGTTCGACAGGTTTACCGCGGTCGGGTACAGGCGTTGCAAGGTGAGAGGGGCCGTGCGAGCGCCAAAGTCCACCAGGCAGCCGGACAGGCTAAACAAAATGGCATTGAAGGCGGGCGAGGTGGTGGGCGACTGCATGGGCCGTCCTTGAAAATGGTCTAGTCCAGGTTAACGGTCCCAGGTTACAAGCAGATGAAGGCTTTATTTCTTTGCGTGTTGTCGCTGAATGCTGAGTTGTATGGCAACAGCCAGTAAGATTTTCAGCTATTTGATCGTCCGCTATGCTGCCTATTTAGTGGGCTGCCGCCTTATACTGCTCGGCCTGATTTGACGGCCTGCGGCCGCCTAAGAATTTTCAAGGAGCGACTGTGATGCGTGTAACCGGTGCGAGTTGGATTGAACGACTGAGCCTGTTGATTGCCTGTACCGGCGTGCTCTTGCTGCCTGCACTGGCGCAAGCCAACGAAGAAGACCCTTGGCAGGGCTACAACCGCTTTATGTTCAAGGTCAACGACAACGTTGATGCCTATACCCTCAAACCATTGGCCCAGGGATATCAGGCTGTGGCGCCGCAACTTGTTGAAGACGGTGTCAGTAATGTCTTCCGCAATATCGGGGATTTACGCAATCTGGCTAACAATCTGTTGCAGGGAAAGTTGCATAACGCCGGCGTGGACAGCGGTCGCTTGATCTTCAATACCACCTTCGGCTTGCTGGGTTTCTTCGACGTGGCGACCCCGATGGGGCTGCAGCGTAGTGATGAGGACTTCGGTCAAACGCTAGGCGCTTGGGGGCTGGGCAGCGGCCCTTACGTGGTGCTGCCGCTACTTGGGCCAAGCACCGTGCGTGATACGTTTGGCCGTGTTCCTGATTCGATGTTGACTGCGCCGATGCACATCGACCACGTTCCGGCCCGCAATGTGGTGACTGGGGTTGAAGCCGTGAGCCTGCGGGCCAACTTGCTAAAAGCCGAGCGTATGGTCAGCGGCGACAAGTACATCTTTATTCGTAATGCCTATCTGCAGAATCGCGAATTCAAAGTGCGCGATGGCGAGGTCGAGGACGACTTCTGAGTCGCTGATGTGCATGTAAACGGCCTGAAGCCGTTCCTTATTGCTCAGCGCTCTCTGCAACGCCCATGCATGAATGGCGAACAACAAAAAGGCGGCCACTGAGGGCCGCCTTTTTGTTGTTTTAACGTGTCAGTTCATGGAAATAATCGCCAAGCCTAATGCCTGGCGGCCATCTTCTAGGGTGCTGACGCGCATCACTTCGGCTTGCGCGTCCAGGCCGCGCAGTTCGTTATGCTCCGACGCGATGTGTACACGCACTTTGTCGCCCGTCTTTACTGCGCTGTCGGCCTCCAGCTGCATGCCGGTGCTGGAAAGGTCGAGGCACAGGGCAGGAATCTCCTTGCCATCGTGGTGCAGGGTCACAGGTGCTTCTAGCCGCATGCGGATGTAATCGCGTTTCTCACTGTAGGCACGATCATTCTGGCTCATGGGGCTTTTTCCTCTTGTTATGGGGGTTGTCCTGCAGCTCTTATAACCTTGGCCGATTTGAGGTGTAAAGTCGTGTTGCGACGACCGGCGTACGCTTGAATCGCATAACGGATGGGAGTACCGTCTGCGCCTTAAAGCAAGCCGAGTTCGCGCGTGTAAGCTCCGGCCCTCACGCACTAAACCCAACCCATACCCGGCGCAGTTTGCCTGGATACCTCATGCACAAAACCAGTGCCACGCTGCTGATTATCGATGACGACGACGTAGTGCGTGCGAGCCTCGCAGCCTACTTGGAAGACAGTGGTTTTCATGTGCTGCAGGCCGCTAATGGCTTGCAGGGGCTGGAAGTCTTTCATGCCGAGTCGCCGGATCTGGTGATCTGCGATCTGCGCATGCCGCAAGTCGACGGTCTTGAACTGATCCGCCGCATCAACGCCCTGCAGGTTGAAACCCCGGTGATCGTGGTGTCCGGTGCAGGCGTGATGAGCGATGCCGTAGAGGCCCTGCGTCTGGGCGCCGCGGATTACCTGATTAAGCCGCTGGCGGATCTCGCTGTGCTTGAGCATTCAGTGCGTCGTGCGCTGGACCGCACCAACCTGCGCCTGGAAAACCAGCGCTACCGCGACGAGCTGGAAACCGCCAACCGCGAACTGCAAGCCAGTCTGCACCTGCTGCAGGAGGATCAGAACGCCGGTCGCCAGGTGCAGATGAACATGCTGCCGGTGACGCCGTGGCAGGCCGATGGCATGAGCTTCGCGCATCAGATCATTCCATCGCTGTACCTGTCGGGCGACTTTGTCGACTATTTCCGCGTCGATGACAGCCGTATCGCTTTTTATCTGGCCGATGTTTCTGGGCACGGCGCGTCTTCGGCATTTATCACCGTGCTGTTGAAGTTTATGACCACACGCCTGCTCTATGAGTCGCGGCGCGGCGGCAACCTGCCGGATTTCAAGCCCTCTGAAGTGCTCGGTCATATCAACCGTGGTCTGCTCAACTGCAAGCTGGGCAAGCACGTGACCATGCTTGGCGGTGTGATCGACCAGGTCAACAACCGTCTGACCTATAGCATTGGCGGCCATCTACCGCTACCGGTGCTCTACAGCGACGGTCAGGCGCGTTACCTGGAAGGCCGCGGTCTGCCGGTTGGGCTGTTTGTAGAGGCAGAATACAACGATCTGGAACTCGAACTGCCTGAGGCCTTCAGCTTGACGCTGCTCTCCGACGGCATCCTCGATCTACTCCCGGGCGATACCTTGAAAGACAAGGAAACCC
The DNA here is from genome assembly GCF_902506525.1 of Pseudomonas sp. 9AZ. NCBI lineage: Bacteria > Pseudomonadati > Pseudomonadota > Gammaproteobacteria > Pseudomonadales > Pseudomonadaceae > Pseudomonas > Pseudomonas sp. 9AZ. The sequence goes on along the minus strand of NZ_LR733840.1, from coordinate 43,141 downwards.
TGTTGCCGCAGCTGATCAGTTCTGCGGGCGGCACCCTGGATGGCTTGCGCAAGGCTTTTGGGCTGGCCAATCTGGGGGATATGCCGGATGATATCGCCTTGCTGGTGTTAAGCAGGAACCTTGCATGAACCCTGGGATAAGCCCCGGTCGAATCCAGTTTGCCGAACAAAACGGTACCTTCATCCTGAAGTTTGTCGGTGAAGTGCGCCTGACGCTGTGTTCGGCACTGGATGCAACCATTGAGAAAATTTTCACGGCGCTGAATTTCTCAGCCATCGTGATTGATCTCACCGAAACTCGCAGTATCGACAGCACGACCCTCGGGCTTTTGGCCAAGTTGTCGATACTCTCGCGGCAGAAAATTGGCCTGTTGCCAACAGTGGTAACGACGCACGCCGATATCACACGTCTGCTGCAGTCGATGGGGTTTGATCAGGTTTTCAATATTGTCGATACGCCGGTGCCGTGCCCGGATTGTCTGGACGACCTGCCGTCTCAGGATCAGTCAGAAGAGCTTGTGCGTGCCAAGGTGCTGGAAGCCCATCGGATTCTCATGGGGTTGAATGAGTCCAATCGCGAAGCCTTCCATGACCTGGTCAATGCCCTTGAGCATCATTGATTCGAGTGGCTAAAAAAACGGGGCGCTCATTGAGCGCCCCGTTTGCTTTCAGGCCATTCAGGCTTGAGCGGTGAGCAGTTTTTCCAGCTTTTCCTGATCGCGGGCAAACAGACGAATGCCTTCGGCCAGCTTTTCGGTGCCCATGGCGTCTTCATTCATCGCCCAGCGGAATTGGCCTTCGCTCAGGCTCTGCTTGGCTTCGGCAGCTTTGCCAGGGCTGAGCAGGCGCGCCAGTGGTTGCTGATCATCGGCCAGTTGCTGCAGCAACTCGGGGCTGATGGTCAGGCGATCACAGCCAGCCAGTTGTTCGATCTGGCCGATATTGCGGAAGCTCGCGCCCATCACCACGGTCTGGTAGGCGTTGGCTTTGTAGAAGTTGTAGATGCGCGTAACCGACTGCACGCCGGGGTCTTCTGCGCCGACAAAATCACGGCCTTCGGCCTTCTTGTACCAGTCGTAGATACGCCCGACGAAGGGCGAAATCAGGTACACACCGGCATCGGCACAGGCCTGAGCTTGGGCGAAAGAGAACAGCAGCGTCAGGTTGCACTGAATACCAGCCTTTTCCAGCTGCTCGGCGGCGCGGATGCCTTCCCAGGTCGAGGCGATCTTGATCAGTACGCGTTCACGTCCAATACCGGCTTCTTCGTACAGGCCAATCAAGCGCTCGGCACGCTGCAGTGTGGCCTGGGTGTCGAAGGACAGCCGGGCATCCACCTCGGTAGAGATGCGGCCCGGGATGATCTTGAGGATTTCACCGCCCACAGCAACGCCAAAATGGTCACAGGCCAGGCCTAGATCGCCTTTGCCGGCAGTCACTGCGCTTTTCAGCAGTGCGCTGTAACCAGGCATGGCAGCGGCTTTAAGCAGCAGGGAAGGGTTGGTGGTGGCATCAACCGGCTTCAGGCGGGCGATGGCGTCTAGGTCGCCGGTATCGGCGACCACGGTGGTGAACTGCTTGAGTTGATCCAGCTTGGAGGTCATGACACAGCCTTGTCGTTGCAGATGCACCGACCTTACCCGAGTCAGCGGCCTTGCAGCAATTGCGCCGCTTGATCGAACAGCGCCAGTGGTTCGTTGGTCTTGTGAATGTCCACCGAGAGCAGCTGGCGAAAGCGCCGCGCGCCATTAAAGCCCTGGCCCAGGCCGAGCATATGGCGGGTGATGTGGTGCATGCTGCCACCTTCGGCCAGGTGCGCGGCTATATAGCCACGCATGCTCTGCATGGCCTCGAAACGACTCAGCACTGCGCTCGTTGAGCCAAACAGCTGCTGGTCCACTTGGGCCAGCAGGTAAGGGTTGTGGTACGCCTCGCGACCCAGCATCACGCCATCGAAGGTTTGCAGGTGCTGCTGGCAATCCTCAAGGGTCTTGATGCCACCATTGAGGATGATTTCCAGCTCGGGGAAATCCTGCTTGAGCTGCGCCGCCACCTCGTAGCGTAGCGGCGGCACTTCGCGGTTCTCCTTGGGCGAGAGGCCCTCCAGGATGGCGATCCGCGCATGCACAGTAAAACTGCGACAGCCGGCATCACGCACGGTGCCGACGAAATCGCACAGCTCGGCATAGCTGTCGCGGTCGTTGATACCAATGCGGTGCTTCACCGTTACCGGGATATCCACCGCATCCTGCATGGCTTTCACGCAGTCGGCGACCAGTTGTGGATGGCCCATCAGGCAGGCGCCGATCATATTGTTCTGCACACGGTCGCTGGGGCAGCCGACGTTCAGATTGATTTCGCTGTAGCCGACAGCCTCACCCAGCTTGGCGCAGGCTGCCAGATCTGCCGCTACGCTGCCGCCGAGCTGCAGAGCCAGCGGGTACTCCGCCACGCTGTGGCGCAGAAAGCGTGCGGTATCTCCGTGCAGGATCGCCCCTGTGGTGACCATCTCGGTATACAGCAAGGCGTGCTTGGACAACTGGCGTAGAAAAAAGCGGCAGTGACGGTCCGTCCAATCCATCATGGGGGCACAGGAAAAACGGCGGGAAAGGGGAATAGTTTGCTGCATTGAAGATGCCGGTAAAGAAGTATCAGGTGATTTTATCAGCCTGCGCTATGCCACGTCCGCTTGTGGCTGTTAGTTCTTCGGTAATTAACGACGGGCAGTTTCTATTGTTTTTCAGCATTTCGTGAATGGCTGAAAACGGCCAAAATCATCAATTGATAATAATTCCTATTGCTGTTAGATTGGCGTCTCCTTTCTCAAGCCTTCCCATTCCGTGCCCGACTCGCACCATCGACTCGATCTCTATCTCGCGCACCGCTCAGAGTTGGTCGACTATGCGGCTCCCATCGTTGGCAGCCGCGCTGGTGCCGAGGATGTCGTGCAAGAGGCATGGCTGCGCTTTGTCGCTGCGCAGGGCGTAATTACCCAGCCGTCGTCCTATCTGTACCGAATAGTTCGCAACCTGGCGCTCGACCATATAAGGCGGGATCGAGGTGAGGATTCTGGAGACGATGCTTCCTGGCTAGAAGGGGTTGCCGATCAATCCCCGGGGCCTGAGGCTCACGCTGTCAGCAGTAATGAGCTACAGCGTGTCAGTGAAGCACTTGAACGGCTGCCGGAGCGAACGCGACGTGCATTCGAACTCTACCGCCTGCAAGGCTACACGCTGCAACAAGTGGCTGATGCCATGGATATCTCGATAGGTACAGTTCACCAACTGGTGCATACCGCGTTGCGCAGCTGTGTCGATGCGTTGGAGTAGCGGCAGTTGAAATTCTCCATTGCCCGAAACGTCTTTTGGTCATCAGTAGTTGGCTATGCGACCCTATGGGACCTTTTTCGGAACGCTCAACGACAATGACCGCTGATCACCGCGACCCAGTAGATGTAGCTCTGGATTGGCTGCTGCAGGTCCAGCAGAGTCCGGAGGATGGCCAGTTGCGCGAGCGCCTGGCCGGCTGGTTGGCCAGTGATGAGGCGCATCTCATCGCTTATCGAAAGGCGGAGAGGGCGTGGGGGATCAGCGGCCTGTTGCCGGAGCAGCACCTTCCTGTTCAGTTGCCTGTATCCACTTCAAGATTGCCTCCAGCCAGGCCAGGGCGCCGACGACGTTTGGCGCAGGCAGTCGCAGCTATGGCGGCTTGTTGCACTCTGGCGCTGCTCGTGCAGAACCTCTACCCGACTCTGCGTGCGGACATAGTGACCGCTACGGGTGAGCGCAGAGACGTGCAATTGCCGGATGGCAGTCAGTTGACCCTAGATGCGCAGTCCTCCGTTGCCTTCGACTTCGCTGATGGGCGCCGAGAGGTGCAAATACTGGCGGGACAGGCCTACTTCAGGGTGGTCAAGGATTCCGCACATCCCTTCCGCGTGCTCACCGGACAGCTAAGCGTCACGGTGACGGGAACGGCATTCAACATCGACAGTACCCGCCAGCGGGTCAATGTGGCCGAGGGTAGTGTTCGCGTTTCCGGGCCTTATGCTGCCGAAATCAGCCTGCTTCCTGGGGATGGTGTGGCGCTTTCCGCGAGCGGTGCTCTGCAGCCAAATGACCAGCCTGTTGGCCAGGTTGCTGCCTGGCGGCAGGGGCGCCTTATCCTGCGTCAAGAGCGCATCGCCGATGTCATTGATGCTTTGCGCCCTTACTGCCGTGACGTCTTGCTGCTACGCGATAACGATCTGGGCGAGAAGCGTATTACCGGCGTGTATGACCTCGACGATCCGGATAACGCCCTTCGCGCGATCCTGCGAATGCATGGTGGTGAGTTGCGGCGAGTTGGCCCTGTACTGCTGATTGGCCGTAGTCGCTAATTATTTTCAAATAATTCTGAAAAAGTTCGTACCTCACTGCGTCTTTGATCCCGAGCGATCCAATTGATATGGATTCGCATTAACTTTATCGGGAGTTCGCGGTATATGCAGGTGCTCAGAACACGCGGCCGTCCTCGTCTATCCGTACTGGCCTTGGCTCTCGGTACTCTGCTTTCCAGCATACCGGCCGCGGCGGAGCAGGAAGGCGCAGCTAACCTGGCGCAGATCCATCACATTTCCATCCAGGCACAGCCACTGACGGATGCTCTGATCGAGTTTGCTCAACAGAGTGGCGTGCAGGTCAGCGTGGACACCGAACTGCTCGACGGCCTACGGAGTTCGCCAGTCGAGGGTGATCTGAGTGCTGGAGATGCCTTGCAGCAATTGCTCCGCAACAGCGGCATTGAGTGGAAGCTAAAGCAGGACGTACTCACGTTCCATAGACGTCAGGAAGAGAGCGACGTCCTAAGATTGGGCAGCATGGTCATCCTGGGTCAAACGGCGAATCCCTATCAGGGCGAAGAGCGAATTGACCGTCGCGCCATCGAGAACTTTCCCGGCGCCAATGGTGACATCACCAGCCTGCTGAAAATGCACCCAAGTGTTCGCTTCGATACCACTCAGCAAAGCTCCAATACCCCCGGCGAGATCAACCCGGCTGACATCAGCATAAACGGCGCCAAGTTCTACCAGAACAATTTCATGGTCGATGGCGTCAGCATCAATAACGACCTTGACCCTGGGGCCAGCAGCGCTACTCGTAACGACTACAACGGTATTTATGATCTGCCGAGTAATGCCTTTGGCATTGCGCTCGATGCCGATCTGCTGGAGGAGGTGCTGGTTTATGACAGTAACGTGCCGGTCGAATATGGTGGGTTCAACGGGGGGGTAGTCAATGCCATCACCCGCCGCCCACGCGAGGGCTTTCACGGCAAGATTTCCGCTAGCATGACCCGCTCTGAGTGGACTGAGTACCACCTTAATGGTGATGAGATCAGCGATGAGGAGTTCGAACGTTCCAGCGACCAAAGCAACCAGCCGGAATTCAAGAAGCTCACCCAGCGCGTCATGCTTGATGGCATGGTCACGGAGAACTTCGGCCTGATCGGTAACTTTGTGCGTAAGACTTCGGAGATTCCCGTGTACGCCTATGAAGGCGGCTACGTGAGTCAGGGGGACTCGCTCAAGCGTGAGCAGACCCGCGAGATCGACAACTACATGATCAAGAGTTTCTGGACGCCCAACGACAGGCTTGATCTCACCATGAGCTTGGTGGATGCGCCGGCCGGTGGCCAATACTTCAAGGCGAACCAGAAGAACTCTGGTTTCGTCATCGATCAGGGTGGGCAGACCGTAGCCCTGCAGGCGGTCTGGTCTGGTGACACTGTTACCTACATCAACAAGCTGTCTTACAAACAAGTGCAGACCTCGCGCGATGCCGAAAGCAACGTACTCAAGTCGTGGCGGTGGTCGCAGGCGAAGAACTGGGGCAGTCCTTACAACGACGATGGCGTGCTATCGAACGCCTCGACCAGTATCGAGGGCGGCATGGGCGACTTGGAGCAGAGTCAGACTGGCTTCGAGTACAGCCTCAAGGGTGAGGTGCAAGCGTTCGACATCCTGGGCGCAACGCACCGCATCAGCAGCGGGCTGGAGGTCGGCTACCAGAAAGCCCGCTACGAAGTCATGGAGGACTCCTGGACCGCCTCTACGCCCTACTTGACCGCTGCTAACGGCAGTACGTCCTGTACCACCGCTAGCGGTGCAGAGGACGATGAGTATTGTTCGGTCAGCATCAACGCTACGGGTACTGCGCAGCGCCAGTATTTCCGAAACCTCAATTACTATCGCGCCGGCGAGATTGAGGTAGCGCAGACTGACTTTGCAGTGTTTTTCCAGGACGAGATACAGGTCGGCCGTCTCAATCTGCGGCCTGGCCTGCGTTTGGATGGCGACGATTACATGGATAAGAAGACGCTGGCGCCACGGTTTGCCGCTAGCTACGACTTATTCGGTGATCAGAGCAGCATGCTCAGTGCGGGTTTGAACCGCTATTACGGCCGCAACCTGTTCAAGTATCGACTGGCCGATGGCCGAGAGTCTCTGCTATCGCGCGCCACTCGAGGCACCTCGACCGGTAATACCATTACCGATTTCGGTACCCTTGTGGGCTACGGCGTGGATGACACCAGCTTCCGTCGCTTGGACATTCCCTACGACGATGAGTGGATGCTGGGCATCGCCCAAAAGTTTGCCGATCTACGCTTTGATCTCAAATACGTGCATCGCGACGGTCGTGACCAAGTGGTTCGTTCCCGCGCCAAAGATTTGGGTCTGGAGGCTGGCGATGGCAGCAGCACCATCAGCAATTACTTCACCTACACCAACGCCGGTGAGAGCAGCAGCCAGACGGTCACACTGAGCATTACCCCGTTGCACAACCTACGCTTCGCCGGCACTCAAACAACCTGGCAGTTGGCGTTGGACTGGAGCAAGACGGAAAGTAACAACGGGGACTACGAGCAGTACCTCGATACTGAAAAGCTCGCTGATGAAGACGTGTATTTCAATGGCCAGTTATTGCCCTACAGTGAATTGCCGACCAACAACTTCAACCGCCCCTGGACGGCACGTCTGAATACGGTCACCAGCATCCCGCAGCTGAACCTGACCTTGAGCAACTTCTTCCGCTACCGCGGTGCCTACGAGCAGATCTACCAGGCTAACCCAGACACTATCGTGGTCGACGGCACCACTTACGACTACTACCAGACTGGCGATGTGCGAGCAGCGCCAACCTGGGATGCTCGAGTCAAGTGGGAAATTCCAACCGCAGACGAACAGGCTCTGTATGTAGCCGTGGACATCACCAATGTCACCGACGAGGTCAACGACATCGTCAGCGATACGAACGGCAGTCTGAGTTACGAAACTGGTCGCCAGTACTGGCTGGAAGTCGGCTACACCTTCTGAGCATAACGAGAAAGCCTGATGAAAATCCTACGCGCGGGGCTGCTGGCCTCGTTGGCGATGCTTAGCATTGCCTGTACACAGCTGCCTGCTGGCAACGCAACCGATACTGCCCAGCGGGACGAGCGTGTGATCGAAGGGCGTTTGGACAATGGTTTGCGCTATCGCCTTGTACCTACGCAGGAGCAGCCTGGGCGTCTAGATATACGTCTGCGAGTCGATGCCGGCTCGGTGGATGAGCGTGCAAATCAGGTCGGTGTCGCCCACCTGCTGGAGCATATGCTGTTCTATAACCGCGACGCTCGGCAGCGCAGCGTACGCCAGCGGCTGCAAGCAGCTAGCTGGGTGCAGGGCCGCAACTTCAACGCCATGACCAGCGCCGAAAGAACCCAGTATCTGTTGAGCCCACCGGCCGGTAACAAGGAAGTCGAGCTGGCCCTTGGGACGTTGGCTCAACTGCTGTTTAAGCGGGACTTCAGTGCTGCTGATCTGGATTTGGAACGCCCGATTGTCATCGAGGAGTGGCGCGGCGGCTTAGGCGTGGCGCAGCGAATGAATGATCAGCGCCGTGACAGTCAGCGGGTTGGCTCACGCTATGTCGGGCACCCAACGATTGGTTCTGAGGCGGCCATTCGCGGCGCGTCGGTAGCCAGCCTATGGGATTTCCATCAGCGCTGGTACGCGCCCAACAATATGCAGCTGAATATCGTGGGTGATTTCGATCCGGCCGAACTGCAAGCGCAGATTGCCAAGGCTATGGGTGGCGCAAATAAGCGAGAGGTGCCAGCACGCGATCTCGATCTGCCATTGCAGCCGGGACTCAAGACCTTTCGCCTGCAAGACAGTGAGAGCGGAAGCCATCAGGTAGCTCTGCTATTTCGCGGACACTACAAGGCCAATCGCCCTGACACTCTGGCTGGCCGACGCGAGCGTTTGCTCGACCGCGTAGCCACACGCATGTTGCTTATACAACTGCAGCGCCAACCTCTACCGGATGGGGTGCGTGCCTACAGCATGCAGCGAGTTCAAATCGGCGAACACTCTGAAGTGTTGGCTCTGGCAGCTTCGTTGGAACACTCAGTCCACGAGCAGGCACTGCGGAGCCTGCTTATCGAGGTTCAGCGCCTGCGCCGTTTCGGGTTTTATCAGAGCGATCTGGATCGTGAGAAGGGCAAGCTGCGAAAGATTGGCGAAGACATGCTGGCGCGCGGTGACTCGAGGGATTTCACCGCTTGGGTAGAGCTATTAAGTGATCCAAGCCAGGCCGAAGGGCGGATACAGACGCGCAGCATGATCGCGCGCGACAGCTTGCCACTGATCGAATCAATCCGTCTGGACGAGATAAATCAGCGGGTGACGCGTTGGACTGACAGCGAAGATCTGGTGTTGCAGTTCAGCGCGCCTAACGAGCGATCACTGGCTTTGCCCAATACCGAACGGTATCAGGCTCTTCTGGTGGGCATTGATGTATCTGGTCTCGCTGAGCCTAAGCAGGAAGTAAAACAGACCCCGTTAGTGGTGCCCGAACTGCCTGCTGCAGAACGCCACGGCAGTGTTGAAAGTGTGCGACGTTTCGATGCCGAGCGGGTGCAGTATTGGATGTTGAGCAACGGAGATAGGCTGGTCTGGCTGCGTCGGTCGGGTGACGATGGCAAGGCCAGCCTTCATATCGAGTCTGGCAGTGGCTATCGACATGCTGATGCCGAACCCTGGCTGGAGCAGAGTGCAGCTCAACTGGTCTGGAACAGCCCGCCACAAGGCTTCGATGAGCAGCAGTGGCAATCTTGGTTACAGCGTGAGCGTTTACACCTGAGTCAGGACCAACAGCCGTTGCATACGACCTACACCTCAGAGGTCGACGTTGAGCGTCTAGTCGATCTTTTCGCACTTTACCGTACCCGTGTGAGCCAACCTGGGTTGCCCGAGGAGGCGGTGGTGCAACTGCGCGAGGATCTTGCTCGTCGCCTGCGGCAGGAGCCGTCGACGGCACGCGAGACTCAGGAGCGGGCATTGGCTCGGCTGCGCTTCGGCCCACAGCCGAGTGGTCTTCCTGATGCAGCCGAGCTGCATGGGGTAAGTCGTACCGATTTGCTTGACGCCTGGGCACGGCAGATGGCGGCACCGGTCACCTACTATCTTTCCGCCGATGTGGATGAGGCGCAGCTGCGTGAGTGGGTCAGCACTGAGCTGGCGGGCATCGCAAGGGGCCGTTTGCCTAACGGCGAGCCCCTGTTGCAGCAGCCCGGTGTACGCCAAATGCGCCTGGCTAATGCGATTGAGCCGAGAGCAACGTTGCAGGTTCTTGGGTATGCCGAGCGTGCCTGGACGCCGGAAGATGCTGTACGCGTGGCCACTCTACGCCAGCTCGCCAGAGAAGCGCTCAAAGAACGCTTACGTGGGGAGGCGCGTGCTCTTTACCAACTGACTTTCGACAGTGAGCTGAATCCGGCCAATGGGCGTCTGGAGACTCGCTTGCTGTTCAGCTGTGACCCGCATCGCATAGAAGAGTTGTGGCTGCAGGCTGATGCTGTGCTGCGTGAGCTGCCGCAGCGGATAGAGGAGGGCAGAGTCGAGCAGTTACGCAATGCGTTGGAGCGTGAGGAACAGAAGCGCTTGAGCGATAACTCCACGCAGTTGCATCGGTTGATTCTCAGTGATCGTCGCTGGGGTGATCCACGTTACCTCTCCAGTCAAACCAGCCTGGCCGAGGCCCTGCAGCTTGAACCACTGCGTGAGCTGGCCAGACAGTTGCTGCCGGTTGATAACCGTGTGCGCCTAGACGTTTTGCCGCGCGTGGAGCCTGATGCATGAAGCTGCTGCGTAATTTCCTGCGGCTTGTTGGTGCCTATTGGCTCGACCGGCGCAACTGGCAGTCCTGGTTGTTGCTGGCGAGCATCATTGGTCTCGGTCTGGGGATCGTACAGATCAACGTGCGGATCAATGCCTGGAGCAAGACCTTCTACGACACCTTGGGCGAGTTTGATACCGATGCCCTGTATGGGTTGATGGGCGAGTACTCGTTATACATCGGCATATTCGTGCTGATTGCTGTCTACAAAGCTTGGCTGCGCAAGGCGCTGCTACTGCGTTGGAGGCAGAGTATGAGCGAGCGACTGATCGGTGATTGGCTTCAGGGTCAGGCTTACTACCGGCTTGGCCTTGAGGGGGAGCCAGACAACCCGGATCAGCGAATAGCCGAGGACGTTAACCTGCTGGTCACCCGTAGTGTCGATCTGTTGGTTTCCTTCATTACCAATGTGGCCCAGGTTACTGCGTTCGTCGGCATTCTCTGGGCGTTATCCGGTACCCAAGAGTTCGAGCTATTCGGCTATCGATGGCAGGTGGAGGGGTATCTGGTCTGGATTGCCGTCATCTACACGCTGGTCGGCACTCTGGTTACTCACTGGCTTGGGCGTCCGTTACACCGCTTGAACTACGCCCAGCAGAGCCGTGAGGCAGACTTTCGTGCCGACCTGCTGCGCAAGCGTGACCATGCCGAGCAGATCGCTCTCTATCGGGGAGAAGAGGCTGAGCGTCAGCAACTGCGTGTGCGTTTTCAGGCTATTGCCGAAAACTGGTGGCGGTTGATGGTGCGCGAACGCAACCTGGGTTTCTTTGTGGTCGGCTACGACCGCGTGAGCAACATCATTCCCATCTTCGCCGCATTGCCACTATTCCTGGCCAAGACCATTACCCTGGGTGGACTGATGCAGGTGCGAACCGCCTTCTCCGCAGTACAAGGTTCGCTGAGCTGGTTCATTGGTGCCTACACCACCCTGGCGGAGTGGAGTGCAACCGTTGAGCGTCTCGGTCAATTCGAGGAGGCCATCGTTCGCACTCGCCAGCAAGTTCGTGAGCCGCTGTGCGGGGACTGCCTGCGCCTAGATCGTTTGGATGTACTGCTGCCAAACGGCGAGCCGCTCATGTGCGATTTGCGTGGGCAGGTGCAGCATAGCGAGTGGGTTCGCTTGGCGGGACCTAGCGGGATGGGCAAATCCACTTTGCTGCGAACTCTGCAGGGCCTTTGGCCCTATTATCGTGGAGCGTGGCAGCTACCGAACGGGCGCAGTTTGCTTCTGCCGCAGAAGCCATACCTGGCAGCGCTACCGCTGCGCGAACTGTTGGTCTATCCATCGGCCGACATGCTGGCTGATCAGCGTCTGCGTGAGGTGCTCGAACAGGTCGGGCTGCCACACCTGGCTTGCCAGCTAGAACGTCAGACCGAGTGGGAGCGCGAGCTTTCAGGGGGTGAACAGCAGCGCCTTGGTTTGGCGAGGGCTCTGCTGTTTCAGCCTCACACGCTCTACCTGGATGAAGCGACCAACCAACTGGATGACCGGGCGGCACAGTCACTGTTGGCCATGCTGCGACGCGAGTTGCCGCAGTGCACGGTGATCGGTGTCAGCCATCAGGAGCGGGTTCAGGCGATGTTTGACCGCAGCCTAGAGTTGACTGCACAACGCGAAGAACTGGCTGCTGCGGTTCCTGCATAAAACAGCATGCCGGGTTGATGTTGGAGCGCAGTAAACCGCCGCAATGAGTTGCCCAGAGTCGATGAAGATTTTTTACCAATCAAATGCCTGACAAAAGGAACCGGGTATGGACCTGACACTGGATGCTGCGCGAGCAATGCGGGATGGCGGTATAGATGCGATGGCTGCTCTGGATGAGATGCTAAGTGAGGCGCTGAAATATCTTCCCGAATCGCAGCATGCGGATGTAAAACTCGCCACTGGCCGCGTTATGGGGCTGGTCATTGAGGAAATTATTAATCGAGCCATTGCTGCATTTCCGGAACTGAATCCGAGTGAACAGACCTGGGCCTTGGTAGCCAAAACCAAAGCCCTAAAGCGCGCAGCAAAGACGGATTTTCGATGAGCAATCGTTGACCGACTTGTCCTCTCCGTGTGCTCGTAAGATGCCGGTGCTGCCTCTAGCCAAGCATCGCAAACGGCTAAAAGCTGTCGCCCCGATATATCTAAATAGCTATCGCCTTTCGGCGAGAACTGGCCTGCTTGCTCATCAGGCTATGGTAGAAGAATCCCCGCTTGGTGCGGCATGCAGCATAATGGATGCTGTTCGGCTCGCTGAAAAACAAGGAAGTTGTATGCGCTCTATCCGTTGTACCCGCAGTGTTCTCTTAGGCTTGCAACTCATCTTGGCGTTGTTGTGGCTGCAGGCGTTGCCGCTCAGCGCCGCTCAAGCCCCTCCCAGTTCAGTGGAGTTTTCCGTCTGGAGTCGTAGCTGGATTGGCACCTTGGGGAGCAAGCAGGTAGAGGTCGAGCTTAACCGCACTGCCGATAGCTTTTCGGGCAGCTACTGCTATCAGCCCTGCCGAGCCGAGACGCGCAGGCAGCTGGTGCTGAACGGCCGGATGCGAGGCGAGGGGGCCTTGCTGAGCGAGCGAGATAGCGGAAATGGCGCTGCTGAAACGGGTACCTGGCATATCGAGTCTTTTGAGGGCGGTACTACGGGCACTTGGACCTCGCCCAATGGTAAGCGGACGCTTCCATTAGTCTTAAACCAGAACCAGGACGATCTGGAGGCTCGCTTCCCCTATGACATACGGCTGCTAGCCGATGCTCTACCAGAGGAAGAGGGCGATGGTTGCCCAAATCCGCCGCGGGTTTCAGCTATCCGCCTCTACAAAGATGGTGCATTAATCCAGACTCTGGTGACTGAGTCCCAGGGAACCTGCGGCATTTTCACGCCCGATCTGATTGACGCGAACTTCGATGGTTGGCCTGACCTAAGTCTCGCCATGTTTCTCCCCGCGGGTCCGAACATTCCGCATCAGACCTGGCTTTACGACGTGGCCACAGGCCGCTTCGTCGATGCACCCGCTGGGTTGCAGGGCATCAGCTCGGCCGAGTTCGACCCGCTTCATCGGATCGTCTACTCCTACTGGCGAGCCAGTTGCTGCGAGCACGGCGTTTCAACCTATCGTTGGACCGATGGCGACGTCGAAGAAATCGACTCCCAGAGCAGTTACTTTATGCCGCTGGTGGACGGAAGCGAGCGACGTCTTTGCTACATAACGCCGAGCTATCAGAACGGTGAAATCGATTTCATCAGCCGGGTTGAGCAGACAGGCGATGGTTCGTTGAAACTGCGTCAGGTCGAACCGAAAACCTGCGACATCGATGCCTGGGTATTTCTTGAGCGCACGTATATCGACATCTGGCAGCTCAGCCAGAACGGACAGAAACCGACCCTTTTGCGAACTGAAGAAATAGCCTGGAAACAGACAAACACGTCTGCCGGCCCGCGCTTTTGTCCCGAGGTGCCGTTCTTCGACAGTGGGCGTATCAAGCGCGTAGTGCTCAGTGAGAATCCTGATCTGTGCAGTGAGCAGAAACCCGATTAGGGTTCGTTACGCTTTAGAGATTTGAAGAAGATATCGCCGATGGGTTTAGCTGTGGCCTGACTGGTTGCGTATACCGTTGTACGATTTTCGAAAGCGTTCCATCGGCGCGTATACGGGCGATAGCTGCATTCAGGGGCTGAAGCATGTCGGCGCGTGAGCTGTGCAGGCGAATGCGTAGCTCTGAGCGGTTCACAACAGGTCCCCGTTCAATCTTCACCGCACGCCCTCCGATTTCTGGGTGACTTGCAAGGAGGTAGGTCAGTTCAAGACGATCAATGATGCCGGCTTCGGCTCGACCTAAGGCCACGCTATTGAGTTGCGCTGTGCTGTTGGGGCTGTCGACACGTGCGAAGTATTGGCTGCCGGCATAGCCGTAGCCCCTAACTGTCGAAATGGTTCGTCCTTGCAGGTCTTGCAGTTTGCTGAAGGAAAATTGGCGTCCTGGGGGGAATATGATCACCTCTTCCGCACTCATAAGCGGATCGCTCCAGAGCGAAACCTTGACCTGCTCGGGATCTTTACGCCACTCAATATCGACGCAGCACTCAAGCTGAACGAGACCCTCTCGAAAATACTTTTGGGCGCGTAACGGTGGTTGTGGGGTATCCGCCTCCAGGGTTACTTCCAGCTGGGTGTCGAGTGCCTGCATGACATCGCTGAGAATCCCGCTGACCTGACCGTCACGAAAAATCCAGTAGGGCTCCCAACTCTCATTGGTAACCGCATACCTTAATGTGGATGCTTGCACCGTCAGCGGAAATGCCAGCAGCAAGAAAACGACTCGCATGAAGCAGCTATTCACCTACTACCCCCTCAACAACGACTGCACTTATCTGCTGCTTGGTTTCTGATGAATCACACAGCTGTCACTGGTATGACGAGTCAGCCACTCAATAGGAAAAGAAGAGCGGCCTGGTGAGTTGTCTATACTCGGCACAAGCTCAATACCATGGAAGGTATGTCATGTCCCACCTCATGCTAACCCGCCGCGCAGGCCAATCCATCGTCTTAAGTCTTGCGCCTGATGCTGATCCTGAACTGGTTCTCCGACAGCTTTTACGTGACTGAATCACCATTGAAATCCACCAAGTAGAACGCGGAAATGTCCGTGTTTCCAGCGATGCGAAATGCACCATCCAGATTCTGCGAGATGAATTGATTCACGCTTAGGGCTTGGTCTACCACGGACAGCTTATGTGGTGAGTTGTCCTGGCCACCAGCACACGCAATGGCAAAACTGGTGGAGAACGACCCATAGCAGGATGCCACTATGGATCACTCGGTTACAAAATCAATGAGGCTTTAGCCGCATCTATTTGTCGCACCATTTGGTGGGAGCTGGCTTTGGTTTCAATGGCAAGGGCAGTGAAAGCCCCGACTTTCCGAGGGATATCATTTTGTAAACCGTCAGCACGCAGAACATCTGTTCGCCCTCAGGTGTTTTCCTGGGGTTCATGCCCACAACGACTTCATAGTACTGACCTGCATCAAGATCAAAGACCTTAGCGTCTTGGCGACAGACTGGATATGAGCTGCCGTACCCGCCCATAGCTGCGCCTAGCGTGGTTATCTGAAACGGAGCGTTTGTGGGCACTACGTACTCGGTCTCCACCTCAACGTACATACCTTCAGCCATCCGAATATTTGGCTTCAGGTCAATGAGCTTGGGCGCATACGTTTTGGCATACCCTCGATCTTGCTAGTCTTCAGCGGGTACTAAGCCCAGGTTTGGTGAGGTGTTCCGTCTTCGTACTGACGACCCGCTTGAGCCATCAGATGCCGAGGCTGTGGCGCGCAGTTGGAGGTAATGCTGTCGCCGTAAACGCTTGCATTGGTTATGACGCGCATGTGTGCGGTATCAGCTGACTGAGGTGGATCTACATAGGGGACAGAGGGGACTCCACCACAACCAGCGAGTAACGCTATGAGTGCAATACAAGAGGCGTTACGCATGCCAGTACTTCCTTACGACTTGAAAAATGAAAACGCAGAGGAGCTAATCTCTACAGCGCTTTGTGCAGCGGAGGTTGAGAGAGTCACAAAGCTCGCCAGTGCCTGTGCGGAAAACAAAAAACCCGCCGAGGCGGGTTTCTTCAAGACCATTCCGACATCCTGTCGGTAGCCATCCAGGCCATGGTCGATCATCCTTGATCCTGAGCGCGTCCTGCACTTCAGTTGATATGGTTAGATTAGGCTCAACGGCTAAGGTAAAGCAGAGGACATTGCTACCAGCGCGTGTAAGCTTTTGGCTATAAGGTATTCGTTGTCACGACCGATTGTGAACAACTCTAGCCAATCTGGCTGGCAGATATAGGCCAATAGTAGACCTTCACTGTGCTTGCTTTGCGCCGCTATTAGTTCACAGAAAAGTGAATAGTCACATCGCCCCGGCCTAACGCTTCAGCTAGCTCATCGGGGCTATCGACACGCCCAATCCTGGTGTAGGAGTAGGTCGACTCGAACGTCTGGTAGAAAATCACCAGCGTATCCGTGCCGTACAGCATCAGATCACCATTACGGATCGTGCCGGGCCTTGCTGCGCGGGTTGGCAGCCGCTGCGGCAGGTTTGCATATTTCTCGTTGCCATTGAGTTCGCTCATGTCCAGGGTAAGGGGTAATAGTTGTGCAAGTGCCCGTGAGGTCTCGCTATCGTCGAGGGTGATTGCGATGCGCTGTGCCCCAATGGTCATCCACATAAGATCCTCCTTTAAATTTGTCTCCGCGAATGTGCATTCACTCAGGATTAACAGTAGGCATAACCGAACGCTCGAGAGGCAGAAGTGTTGGCTGACCTTATTCATCTTGAAGACGCCTTCCTCCAGCTTGCTGATCCGCCTGCGCACGCATGGCCAGAACGGCAAGAGCAGCGCCAAGCAGCAGAATGGCTGCACTTGCAGTAAAGGTGCTCTGGTAGCCGCTGTGGTCGAACAACCAGCCGCCCAGTGTTGAGCCCGAAGCAATAGCAAACTGCACCACAGCTACCATCAGCCCGCCACCTGCCTCGGCATCATCGGGCATCGCTTGTGCAATCCAGCTCCACCAGCCAACAGGCGCTGCCGTAGCCATCAGCCCCCACAAGCCCAGCAATATCGCCACTGGAACGACCCAGCCTCCGGTGGGGATCAACGCGAGAGCAATGACCACCATGAGCACTGGAATAGCAGTCAACGTGCGATACAGGTCCTTTTCCAGGCGTGCGCCGATCAGCAGGGTTCCACTCAAACCGGCTAGACCCATAAAAAGTAGGATCAATGACAGGGTGGTGGCATCAACCAGGGTCACCATTTCGAGGAAGGGCCGCAGGTAGGTGAACAGAGCAAACTGCCCCATGAAGAAGGCGCCGCAAGCCGCCATACCCAACGCCACCGAACGAGTCCTGAGCAGCATGAAAATACCGAGTGCAGGACTCTTTCGCACTGGGGCCCTCATACTCGGCAGACTGAACCACTGCCAGGCCAGTGCAACGAGCGCCACCGGCACCAGGCAGAAGAACGTTCCCCGCCAACCGATTACTGAGCCCAGGTAGCTGCCCAGTGGCGCCGCGATCACCGTGGCCAGGGCATTGCCACCGTTGAAGATGGCCAGCGCCTTGGGCACTTGATCATCGGGCACCAGGCGCATGGCCGTGGCCGCCGACATTGACCAGAAACCGCCGATGACCACGCCTAACAATGCTCGCCCTACCATGTAGAGGGTGAAGCTCGGCGCAAGCGCTACAACGGCACCGGAGATCGCCATCAGGACTGTCAGGATAAGCAGGAGCATCTTGCGATCCATGCCTCCGACCAGCCTGGTTATCGACAGACTGGTCAACACGGCGAACGCCCCAGATATGGCGATACCCTGTCCTGCAGTGCCTTCGCTGACCTGAAGGTCCGTTGCCAGGGGCGTGAGCAGACTGACGGGCATGAACTCCGAGGCGATCAGGGCAAAGACACAGAGCGTCATCGCGAAGACCCCACCCCAATGACTGGGGCGGGGCAGCGGCTGGTCAGTTGCTATGGCGCTTGGCTGGGCGGCAAGTTGGGTCGTCATGATGTCTGCCTGCGGATCACTTCAGGCTGTTCTTGAAGAACTGGGTAAGTTTGTCGAAAGGAATCAGTTGCACCCGGTCATACAGGTCGACGTGCCCGGCGTTAGGGACGATGAATAGCTCCTTGGGTTCACCCGCCAAGCGGAAGGCCTCTTCACTGAACTCAAGTGAGTGAGCGTTCTCGCCTGCGATAAAGAGCATCGGACGCGGAGAGATCGTCTCGATGTCCGAAAACGGATAGAAGTTCATGAACTTGATATTGCTGGTCAGCGTCGGGTGTGTGGTCAGCTCGGAGCTGGAACCCGCCGGGGTGAACGCGCCGCGTGCGGTGCGATAGAAATCGAAGAACTCACGCTGAATCGGGTGGGTGTCATCTGTCAGCTCATGCACCGTGCCGCTGGTGTATTGCGTCTTTCCGCCCGTGAACTCCACGTAGCGCTGCTCGGCTGCGGCGGCAATTGCCTGCTTGCGCTGCTCCAGGGTTTGCGAATGTTTGAGGCCGTTGCGGTTGGCGGCCCCCATGTCATACATGCTGACCGTTGCAATCGCATTCATACGCGGGTCGATCTTGGCTGCACTGATTACGAAGCTGCCGCTGCCACAGATACCCAGCACACCGATGCGCTGGCGATCCACAAACGCCTGGGTGCCTAAATAGTCGACAGCCGCACTGAAATCTTCCGCGTACATATCGGGGAGAACGGCGTTGCGCGGGGAGCCCTCGCTCTCACCCCAGAACGTCAAGTCCAATGCCAGGGTCACGAAGCCTTGCTCCGCCAGTTTCTGGGCATACAGGTTGGAACTCTGCTCCTTAACCGCGCCCATGGGATGGCCAACGATGATTGCCGGGCTGCGTATGGACTTACCTACGCTCTTGGGGATGAACAGATTGCCCACCACCTTTATGTGGTACTGGTTGTTGAAGCTGACCTTTTCCATGGTCACCTTGTCGCTCTTGAAGAAATTGTCAGCACCGTTGGACATATCGGCTCCTAGAGCTGTGATCGAGCTGAGCAGAAGGCCTAGCGCTACAAAAAGTCTGTTCATGGGGATGGTCCTCTTCATGGGTTGAAGATCAATCGCGGAGTTGGCTCTGGCGTTTGTTTGGCCCCACTCGCGGGAGAAGACGCAAATGGGTGGAAGGCATTGTCGTGAAAAAATTAGGCTTTGATTAGCTAATGAATGCTTAAAGCCGCTATAACCTGTGCTACTCAATCAGAGGATGGGCGCATGCCTCGACATAACTTCAACGATCTGCAGGCCTTCGTGACAGTGGCTCGCGAAGGCAGCTTTACGCGCGCAGCAGCACACTTAGGGGTTACCCAGTCGGCAGTCAGTCAGGTGGTGTCCGGACTGGAGGCAAGGCTGCAGATCCGCCTGCTCACACGTACCACTCGCAGCGTTTCCCTGACGGTGGCCGGTGAAAGGCTGATGGAGGCTATCGGCCATCGTTTCGACGAGATAGAAGCCGAGCTGGATGCCCTGACCGAGCTGCGCGACAAGCCGGCAGGCACGGTGCGCATCACCTGTGGCGACAACATCATCAAGACGACCTTGCTGCCCAAGCTGATCCCCGTCCTGGCGGCCTATCCGGATATCAAGCTCGAATTCAATATCAACTATGGCTTCTGTGACATCGTGGCTGAGCGTTTCGATGCTGGCGTGCGCTTCGGCGCCACGGTGGCGCAGGACATGATTGCGCTGCCCATCGGCGGCGCCCTGCGCATGGCCGCAGTGGCTGCACCCAGCTACTTTGCCGAGCACCCCATGCCCAGGCATCCGCACGATCTAGCGGTGCATCGGTGCATCGATATCCGCTTTCCTACCTACGGCGGGGTGGATGCCTGGGAGTTTGAGCGCAAAGGCAAAAAACTGAAGGTGAGGGTCGAAGGGCCGTTGGTATTCAACACGACGACCCATATCGCGGACGCCGCTGTCGGTGGTTTGGGAATTGCCTATCTACCCGAAGATGAGTTCGCTCCGCACCTTGAAGAGGGCCGGCTGATTCGTGTGCTGGAGGACTGGTGCGAGCCATTTTCCGGCTATCACCTCTACTATCCCAGTCGTAGACAACCCTCACCGGCCTTCGCTCTGGTGCTCGAAGCATTGCGAGTGACGAAGTAGAGCAACAGCGCCGGATCGCCCCGGAAATTGGTTACCTCCGTTCCCGCTTCTGGCCCTGAGCGACGGCCGGGCTTCGACCGTCGCTATGAATTGCATGGTTAACCCTCGGCCTGTTCCGCCATTAATGCGATCACATCCTTTTCAATGGTTTTTTCTTCGGCACCACACCGCGCGAGAGCATGCCCGAGCTGGTACAGCAAATCATGTTGGTGGCGCCCACCACCCACTTCGTCGATCTGGCCCAGGCGATTCTCTATCGCGGCGCCGGGTTTGCGACCGTCTGGCCGCAGTTCCTGGCGATCATCGGCATCGGCGCGTTGTTCTTTGCCGGCGCGCTGCTGCGCTTTCGCAAGACGCTGGCACAGATGTCCTGAGGGTGGCGCAGCAAGGGCTTACGCCACCACGGGGTTTGCGAGTAGTTGGCGACAGATAGAAATTGGCCAGCCGTGCTTAAACAAATACCTGCCGAGCCATCCCGCGCGGGATGCGGTTTCTACCCGGCAGTTGCTCCAGGCGTTGCTGCCATTCGGCTCGGGGTTTCAGGGTAGCGGTTGGCTTTACCATTTCAGCCACTGCGGCAGCGGCCTTCGCCGCTTTTGCGGCGGCTCTAAGCTCAGCAAGGCTTGGGGTTTTACGGACAGGTTCGGCAGTGCCTTTTTCAACGCTGCGCAGGCACAGCTTGCATGAAACCTGAGTGACATCCTGGGTGCTGCTCAGGTTCGAGCCGGTGCGTCCACATGCGATATTTTCCGCGGACGCGGTGTAGTGAATAGCCAACGTGTTGTCTCCTGCATTTTTGGGGCGCGGGATTCTACACGCTTCGCTTCGCACGCCAACTGCTTATCGTTGTGTTGCGGCAGAGTTGTGGGGAAAGGTCGAACAGTGGTGCCATGTTCAAGCCTGTGTAGTTGCGCGTGATAACCCCTTTGCCTGGGTTTGCGCAGGACCGCGGCAGTTGCTGGGCGGGTTGCTAGCTAACTGCACGATAGGCAGCTGTCGGCCGATTCTGTTGAAAAAGTCCCGTCGCGATTTTTCCCCATGAAAGAGTGTTAGCGACGTTGAAATCTGGTTCGCTCAGAAGACGAAGCTGTCTTGGTTTTTACGTAGCAACGCCGAAATCGAGCGATTTTCGAGCTGCCGAAAAGAAGCTCTCTCCGAAACCGACTTTTTCAACACAATCGGCCAAAAGCGGTCGTTCGTTAGGTACAAAGGCATGGGCGCCTCACCGCGTTATGAGTGCCATATTCTATAAAGGATGCGTAGTCAGCCTTGCTGCCACCAAGTTGTGAGTCAGCCAGTCACTAAAGCTGCGCGTCAGCTCGCTGCTCTCGCTATCACGGTGCACCAGCCAGGCCCAGTTGGGACCGCGCACCGTCTGTTCCACCAGGGGCTGCAGCAGACCATTGCGCCGCGCCTGGTCAGCCAGCAACTGGCTGACCAGGGCGATGCCCAAGCCTTGGCTGGCTGCATCCAGCAGCAGGCCGGGGTCGGAAAAATTCAGCCCGTGACTCTGCTGGCCCACATCCTGCCCGCCTTGTACGGCCCAGTGGCTCCAATCCATCTCCCGTTCGCCATGCAGGGTGCAGCGCTCGTCTGGTTGTTGCGCCAGCAGGCTGGGGTGGGCCGCTGGATAGAGGCGGTCTTCCAGCAGCACGCGAAAGCTGCACTCGGCCTGGGCAGTGAGGTCGTCACGCACGGCAAGGTCGATGGTCTGAGTGGTCATGTCCGGCACCTCATCACTGGTGAACAGCCACAGGTCGATTTCCGGGTGCAGGCGATGAAATTCACCCAGGCGCGGCACGAGCCAGTGGCGGGCGAAGGCCGGTGTGGTGTTGACCACCAGTTGGTTGGGCTTGCGGTATTGCTCCAGGCGACGGATGCCCACTGCCAATTGCTGCAACAGCGATTGCGTCGTGCTGAGCAGGTCATGTCCGGCATCGGTCAGGCTAACGCTGCGTCCACTGCGGTGGAACAGCGGCTGTTCGAGGAATCCCTCCAGGCTGCGAATCTGTTGGCTGATCGCCGACTGAGTCAGGTGCAGCTCCTCGGCCGCCTTATGGAAACTGCCCAGGCGGGCGGCGGCTTCGAAGCCGCGCAGGGCGTTTAGAGGCGGCCAATGTTTAAGCATGATTGATAAGCCTTTCTAATCTGATGTGCGCAAAATCTATCGTTTGTTGTGGCGTTTTTACAGGCCTAGCATGCAAGTCATCACCGCATTCGCGGTTTTCAGTGATAACAATGACTTAACTGAAGGCACTTGTATGCAGCATAGCGCAGTCGCAGAAAATTCCTGGTTCATGCCCGCCGAATGGGTTCCGCACGCCGCGACTTGGATGGTCTGGCCTCACAATCAGGCGCTCTGGGAGTCCGGCTGGGGTGTCACCCTGGCCGAGGTGCAGGTGGACTTCGCGCGGGTGGCCAACGCCATTGCTCGCTTCGAACCGGTAAAGATGGTGGTTGATCCATCGGCAGCGCTGCGTGCACGTGAGTTGTGCGGGCCCAACATCGAGTTGCTTGAGCTGGCCGTGAATGACAGCTGGTGCCGCGATTCCGGGCCGAGCTTTGTCTGCCATCCGCAGCGTGGGGTGGCCGGTGTTAGCTGGCGCTTCAATGCCTGGGGCGGCAAATCCGAGCATGATCTGGATGAGAGTCTGGCCCGGCGCATTCTCAACGGCCTGGGGATGGACTGCTTCGGCACACCATTGAGCAACGAGGGCGGCGCGATCCATGTGGATGGCGACGGCACGCTGATCACCACCGAATCGGTGCTGCTCAACCCCAACCGCAATCCGGGGATGAACAAGGCCGAGATGGAAGAAATCTTCGCCCGCCTGCTTGGCGTGAAGAAGACCATATGGCTGCCGGGTGATCCGCAGTACGTGACGGGCGACATGACCGACGGCCATATCGATGGCGTGTGTGCCTTCGCCAAGCCCGGCGCGCTGCTGGTCGACGCCACCCGCGATCAGGGCTCGGTGTATGCCGAGGTAGTGCGCGAAAACCGTCGCGCCATCGAGCTGGCCACCGACGCCCGCGGCCGCAAGTTCGAGCTGCTTGAGCTGTTCGAGGCCACCGATGCGGTAGACACTGAGGCCGAGGTGTTCTGCGCCTCCTACACTAACTTCTACATCTGCAACGGCGCGATCATCATGCCGGCCTACGGCATTGCGGCGGACGAGGAAGCGGCGGCGACCCTACGCCTGGCCTTCCCGGGCCGCGAAGTGGTGCCGGTGCAGATCAACCAGCTGGCCCATGGCGGCGGCGGGGTGCATTGCATCACTCAGCAGCAGCCGGCCTGGCCGCTGAAGGGGTGAAGTCATGAGCAAACTGACCGTCGCCACCACCCAGTTCGCCTGCAGCTGGAACCTTGAGCAGAACCTCGATCAGGCCGAGCGCCTGGTGCGCGAGGCGGCCGCCAAGGGCGCGCAACTGATCCTCTTGCAGGAGCTGTTCGCCACCCCGTACTTCTGCATCGAGCAGGACCACAAGCACCTGGCGCTGGCCGAGGAATACAGCCAGAGCCGCGTGCTCAAGCGCTTCGCCGCCTTGGCCAAGGAGCTCGGTGTAGTGCTGCCGCTGTCCTGGTTCGAGAAGGCCGGCAACGCCTACTTCAACTCGCTGAGCGTGGCCGATGCCGATGGCCGTCTGCTTGGGGTGTACCGCAAGACCCATATTCCTAACGCCATTGGTTACCAGGAGAAGGAATACTTCAGCCCCGGTGACAGCGGCTTTCGCGTCTGGGATACCGCCTTCGGTCGCATCGGCGTGGCCATCTGCTGGGACCAGTGGTTTCCCGAGACGGCGCGCTGCCTGGCCTTGCAGGGCGCCGAGGTGCTGCTGTTTCCCACCGCCATCGGCTCCGAACCGGGCGCGGCGGCATTGGACTCGCGCGACCATTGGCAGCTAACTCAGCGTGGCCATGCTGCCGCCAACATCATGCCGGTGATCGCCGCCAATCGCGTCGGCCGAGAGGTGGCGACCACTGATCCAGCCTTGCAGATGAGCTTCTACGGCTCGTCCTTTATCACCGACCACAAGGGCAAGTTGCTCGCCGAGGCTGATCGCGACAGCACGGGTGTACTGGTACGCGAGCTCGATCTAGCCGCGATGGGCGAAGAACGCCAGACCTGGGGCATCTACCGAGATCGTCGCCCGGAAATGTACGGCCCGCTGCTGGGCCTGGACGGACGGCAAACACATGTGCGCTGGAATCACCAAGGAGTCTGATGATGAAATCTGGTAATGCCTTACTGATCGCCTCGCTGAGCCTGGCCCTGGGTTGTGCCCAGGCCTGGGGCCAGGCCGAAGAAAAGATTCTGCGCCTCTACAACTGGGCTGACTATTTCGCCCCGGAGACCCTAAGCAATTTCACTAAGGAAACCGGCATCCGGGTGATCTACGACGTCATGGAAGGCAGCGAAACGCTGGAGGCCAAGATGATGGCCGGGCGCAGCGGTTATGACCTGATCTTCCCGGGTGACACCGTGGCCGAACGGCTGATGCGTGCCGGTGCGCTGCAGAAGCTGGACACGTCCAAGCTTGAGCATCTGAATGACATCGAGCCGGGTCTGCGCAACCTGCAGACCAAATACCCCTACTCGCGGCATGCCACCGTGCCTTACACCTGGGGCTCGATTGGCCTGACCTACAACACCCAGATGATTGAGCAGCGCATGCCTCAGGCACCGGTCAATAGCCTGGACATGCTGTTCAAGCCGGAGCTGGCCGCCAAGTTCGCCGATTGCGGCATCTCGATGATCGACTCGCCGGACGAAGTGCTGGCCGTGGTGCTCAACTACCT
This sequence comes from Pseudomonas sp. 9AZ, assembly GCF_902506525.1. Classification (NCBI taxonomy): domain Bacteria; kingdom Pseudomonadati; phylum Pseudomonadota; class Gammaproteobacteria; order Pseudomonadales; family Pseudomonadaceae; genus Pseudomonas; species Pseudomonas sp. 9AZ. Next base: position 18,466 of record NZ_LR733840.1, on the reverse strand, counting down.
CGGGCATGAGCCTCGCAGCGGCAAGGCGGAAGACCTGGCTGAGGCGCTGGCGCTGCTGAAAAGCATCAAGCCCTATGTGCGCAAGTTCCAGTCGCAGCCGGTCACCCAGCTGGTCAACGGTGAAATCTGCCTGTCGCTCGGCTACAGCGGCGACATGACCCAGGCCCAGCGCACGGCGGATGAGGCGAAAGCGGGTCGGACCTTTGGCTACCGCATCCCGGTGCAGGGCAGCACCATCTGGATGGACACCATGGCCATCCCGGCCGATGCCCAGCATCCGGAATATGCCTACGCGCTGATCAATTTCATCATGCGTCCGGAGAACATGGCGGCGATCAGCAATGCCACCGGTTATCCAACGTCCAGCGCCAAGGCCCGGCCGTTGGTGGCTGAAGACATGCGCAACAACCCGGATATCTATGCCGATGAGGCCACCTATGCGCGGCTGATTCCCGGCAAGGACATTCCGCAGCGCGACATGCGCGCACGCATGCGCACCTGGAGCACCTTCAAGACCGATCTCTAGGCTTTACCGCCTGCCTGTTAGCCGTCGCCCGTTCCTTGTTGCCAACTGCCGCGCCATCGGCGCGGTCAGGCGGTAGCGTGCGGCCGCAACGGAGATAACAACAGGTGCGAGTTGCCGCGAAACCAGAAGTCAAGGCCGTTGCGGCCGGCAGCAAGAGCAACGCGTTGCAACCGCCTGTGGCGGGCAGGAGCAGCACGCCATGGAGGGCCTTGCCGGACGCTGCGAAGGGCGTTGACCGGCGGGTATCCATCATAAAAAAGAGAGGGTGCAGCACCATGTCTACACGTCGTGATTTCATCAAACAATTGACGGCCGCCGCAGGTTTGGGCGTCGTCGCCTCCATGGGCATCGGCCTGAGCGCGCCGCAGGTGCGCGCCGCGCTGGGCAACAGCTGGCACATGCCGGACGAGAACGAACTGCAGGAGCGAATCTTCCTGGCGTTCGCTGCCAGCGCGGCAGTCTGGGATGACTGGGCGACCCCGGTAAACAACTGCATCGCGCTACTGGCCAAGACCATTGCCAAGTACCAGCCGGTGACCGTGCTGTGCCGGGCCAACCAGCTGGCGCTGGCCAAGAGCAAGTGCGGCACCACCAATATCAAGTTCCTCACCATGCCACTGGACGATGTCTGGGTACGTGACTACGGCGGCTGCTTCGTGGTTGACGGTCAGGGCGGTCGCGGCTTGGTCGACTTCAACTTCAACGGCTGGGGTGGCAAGCAGACGGCGAGCAACGACACCCAGGTTGCCGATGCGCTGAGCTACGAAACCTATGCCACCTATATCGCTAGCCAGCTGACCGGCGAGGGCGGTGGTATCGAGGTGGATGGCCATGGCACGGCGATCATAACCGAGAGCTGTTGGGTCAACAGCAACCGCAACCCGGGCATGAGCAAGGCGCAGATAGAGGCTGAGCTGAAAGCCAACCTCGGACTGCGCAAGATCATCTGGCTGCCGGGGATCAAGGGCAAGGACATCACCGATGCCCACGTCGACTTCTACGCGCGCTTCGCCTCCAAAGGCGTGGTGATCGCCAACCTCGATAACGACCCCAAGTCCTACGACTACGCGGTGACCCGCACCCACCTGAATATCCTCAAGGCCGCCACCGATGCCGATGGCAACAAGCTGGTGGTGCATACCCTCCCGCCGCCCCTGAAAAAACGCAGTAACGTCTACACCCAGAACAACCCGGATTTCGCCCCCGGCTATATCAACTACCTGCCGATCAATGGCGCGGTGATCGTGCCGCAGTTTGGCGACAGTGCCGCCGACAAATTCGCCAAGGACCTGCTGGCCAAGCTGTATCCGGGGCGCGTGGTGGTACAGGTGAATATCGACCCGATCGCCGGTGGCGGCGGTGGTATCCACTGCGTGACTAAGAACATGCCGGCGGTCTGAGTGCGTTTTTGCTCCTGAGGGGTTTTGTGTAGCCCCTTATTTAGCTGTGTCGTGGTTGTGCGCTAGGTCGTTCGGAGGCTAGCGAGTTGGTGCACGCGCTGGCTGCTTACCGTCAGTACAGGGGGATTTTGGCCGCGACATGGCTGTTTTTATTCCCGGGTTTATGGCGCTGGCCCAGCGGTTACTCGAATTGAGTGCCTGAGGCCGTGAACGGCCCGTATCCAAATCAATAATAAGGAACAACCTCTCATGCAAATTAAGACGTGCAGCGCCATGGCGCTGGCCATCTCGGTGGCTACCCTGCAGTTGGCGAACGCCGCCGATGAAGTAGCCGTCGAGCAATTGGCGCGCGGCCTGGCCGACTCCAGCCAGGGGCAGTCGAAGGGCTTTATCGAAGACAGCCAGCTGAACCTGCTGAATCGCAACGTGGCGATCAATCGCAACTTCAAAAACAACAATAACGCCGCCGCTAATGCTGCCGACGGTTTTAACGATGGCGTCAACACCAACCAAGGCGCGATCAACGAGTGGGGGCATGCCGCCATGCTCACCTACACCTCGGGCTTTACCCAGGGCACCGTGGGCTTCGGCGTGGACGCGTTTGCCAATGGCGCGGTGCGCCTGACCGGCGGCGCGGGTACCGGTGGCACTGGCGGTGTGGGCGGGGTTAACGTGTTTCCGGGCAGCAATCATTGCGACGATCTGACCGGCAGTTGCCAAGGTGAAGACGCCTACGGTCTGGCCGGTGGTGCAGTCAAACTGCGGGTTTCCGAAACCGAGCTGAAAGTCGGCAACCTGCAACCCAATAGCCCTGTGTTCGGTTACAGCGATCTGTACCTGATGCCGCAGCACTTTACCGGTGGCCTGGTCACCAGCAACGAGATCAGCGGCCTGGCCTTGCAAGGCGGTCACTTCACTTCCGGCAATGCTGAAAATAGTACCAACCAGGACGGTAATCTGGGCACCACCTACGGCCAGACCGCGTTCCAGCGTGCCGATTTTGTCGGTGCCGATTACAGCTTCAGTGACACCTTGTCTGGCGGCCTGCATGCCTCCAAGTACCAAGACGTATGGCAGCAGTATTACGCCGACCTCTACCACAGCCTGCCGCTGGGCGAAGAGACTGCGCTGAATACCAGCATCGCCTATTACAAAACCGACGACAGTGGCGATGCCACGTTAACACCGACGCCTACAGCGTGGCGCTGGCCTTGGTCGCTGGTGCGCACAGCTTTACCTTCGCCCACCAGCGGGTAAACGGTGATACGCCGTTCGACTACCTGGGGGTGGAAACCGGCGACGGCAAGTTCAACCCGGCCGGTTCCATCTGGCTGGCCAACTCCTCGCAGTTCGCCGACTTCAACGCCCCGGGCGAGAAGTCCTACAAGCTGCAATATGACCTCGACGTCGCCAGCTTCGGGTTGCCAGGCCTGAGCTTTATGGTTCGCTACGTCCGCGGTAGCGGTGCCGACGGCCGCGCGGCCGACGCCGAAGGTGCCTACGCGTTCTACAACGAGCTGGAGGATGGCCAGGAGTGGGAGCGCGATATCCAGGTGGCCTACGTGCTGCAAAACGGCCCGGCCAAGGACCTGTCCTTCACCCTGCGCCAAGCCACTTACCGCGGTAATGACGCTATGAACGCCACCAACTCCGGGGCGGATAACGATGAATTCCGCCTGATCACTTCCTACCCGTTGGATATCCTCTAAGCCCGGCACAGCCGTGCGTGCACGGCTATATTTTCTGCAGCACGCCGCCGTTATCGCCAGCCCTGGCGGTAGCGGCTTTGTGTTTTATCCCTGTGCCGGCTGACGAGGCTGGTGCGCATTACGACGAGGCCTTGCCCATGCGCAGCTCACATTCCCTGGCGCTGGTTCTGCTGCTCGGCAGCAACCTGGCGCTGGCCGATCAATCCGCCACCCTATTGCTGCACAACGCCACGATCTACACCGTCAATGCAGAGCAGCCCTGGGCCAGCGCTATGGTGATCGATGAAGACGGCAGCATCGTCGCCATCGGCGATGACGAGGATGTCGCCGACTATGTCGATGACGAGACCGAAACCGTCGACCTCGAAGGCCGCTTGGTGCTGCCGGGCTTCCAGGACACCCACGCCCACGTGCTGGATGCCTCCTCCGAGGCCCAGGGCGACTGCAAGGTCGAGGCAGCGGATGACGTGCAGCAGTGGTTGCAGGCGATCGCCGCCTGCAATAAACAGGACGACGGCGACTGGCTGCTGGGCTGGGGCTTTTCCCTGCACAGCCTGCTGGATCAGCAGAAAACCCCGCGCGAACTGCTCGACGGCATTGTCAGCGACCGCCCTGTGGCGATCATGGAAGAAACCTCGCATGCTTACTGGCTCAACTCCAAGGCGCTGGAGCAGGCCGGCATTACTGTCGATACGCCGAACCCGGAGGGTGGCATCATCCTACGTGGCGCGGCTGGCGAGGCCACCGGTGTGCTGCTGGATAACGCTGGCGATCTAGCCCTGGACAGGGCATTGCCGCCGTCCAAGGCGCTCGAAGAGGTCTACTACCAGGCGGTGCTGGCCGGGCAGGACGAGCTGGCAAAAAATGGCATCACTTCGGTGGCTGATGCACGGGTGTTCTGGCAGCGCGGGCATATGCAGGCCTGGCAGCGGGCGGCGCGCAATGATGAGCTGACGGCGCGCACCACGCTGGGCTTGTGGGCCTACCCGACGCGGGACGATGACACACAGCTGGCCGAGCTCAAGGCCTTGTATGACGAAGGCTCCGCCGACAGCCTGCTGCACGTCACCCAGATCAAGTTCTATGTCGACGGCATCATCCACAACACCACCGCCCGCCTGCAGCGGCCCTATAACCAGAACCTGCCAGGGGTCGAAGCGAAAGGCCTGTACTACTTCAGTCCTGGGCGTCTCGAACGCTACAGCCGCGAACTGGCCAAGGCCGGTTTCGATATGCATATCCATGCCATTGGCGACCAGGCCGTCAGCGATGCCCTGGACGCTATCGATGCCACTGGCGGCCAAGGCCGTCACCGCATCACCCACGTCGAACTGGTGGCCAAGCAAGACATCCCGCGCTTTGGACAGCTCGAAGTGATCGCCGACTTCCAGCCAAGCCCGTACTTCACGCCGTCATTTCTGAAAAGCAACGAGCCGATGATCGGCCAGCGCGCCTACGCGATGCTGCCCATGCGCGAACTGTATGACTCCGGTGCGCGTGTCACCCTTAGCTCCGACTGGGACGTCAACCCGCTTTCGCCCCTGGGCATCATGCAGAATGCCCTGAGTTTAGGTGAACGTGGTCTGCCGAACCTGGAAGCCGCAATCAAGGCCTACACCTTGGATGCGGCTTATACCCTGCGCCAAGAAAAGGACACCGGCTCGCTGGAAGTGGGCAAACAAGCCGATCTTATTGTGCTCGATCAGAACATCTTCAAATTGCCAATTAATCAGCTCGGCAAAGCCAAGGTTCTTTGGACTTTGCTTGGCGGCGAGGAGGTCTATCGCAATGCATCCTTCTAAAGGGCTATCCCGCCACGAGTAAAACGTCCGCTTCTGGCCGGTTACAGGTGCTGAAGGCAGGTGGTTATGAATCTAAGACGGTTTCCCGGCATGAGTGAATATGCCCAATCCATCATCGACGCAACGAAGACGCGCCGAGAAAGCGCGGTTAGAGGCGTGCTGGCAGGTGCAAAGTTATTGGGCATAGGGGGCTGTTTGTTTGACGGCGAGCGCAAGGTCTGCGGTCGTAAATCGGTGGTGTGCCGGGTGAAGGCAGCGTTGGCTGCAGTGCCGGGCAGTTTATCGGCCTGGAGAGGGTTTTCGTTTGTGCGTGTGACTTGAGCACTGTCTGCCGGAAACTCGGCATTTTGCGCAGATAGGTTGGGGCATCGGCACTTCATCGTTATGCTCTGCGCCACAAACAAGCCAGTGGGTGAGTGATGTTTCAGTCTGTGCGCGTAGTAAAGCTTCTGCCAGTAGCCCTGTTTTTTCTGCTCGCTGCCTGCGCTGGTGGGCCGCAGCTGCAGCCTGAGACCAAGCGCTTGCCCGAGCGGGTCGAGTTGGCTGATGTGCCGTTTTTTCAACTCAGTGATGCGCAGGGCGGGCCTTCGGCGTTGGCGGCGTTACTCAATCATCATGGTGTGATCAGTAGCCCCGGCCTGGTGGATGAGCGCATTCAGCAATTGGCCAAGGGACAAAGCGCGCAAGTCGGCCTTGAAGCGGCGGCTCGCTCTTATGATCTGCTGGTCTACCCCTTGCCGGGTAACCTGGATGCGCTGATGCAGCAAGTGTCGGCAGGTCATCCAGTGCTGGTGATGCAGGATCGTTTATTTGGCGGGCCGGGCGCGCAGTTTGCGCTGCTGGTTGGCTATGACCAGCGTGAGCGCACACTGGTGCTGCGCTCTGGCAACACCCGGCGTTGGTACACCAGCTTTGCTAGCTTCGACGATGCGTGGGGTGAGGCGGGGCGCTGGGCTGTATTGGTCATGCCTACCGATCAGTTGCCTGCGCAACCAAACAAACAGACGTGGATGGCGGCCGCGCAGGAATTGCAAAAGCAAGGTCGTGCGACTGCGGCGCAGCGGGCGTTGCGCACGGCGCGTCAGGTTTGGCCGGATGCGCAGCTGTAAAACCGTCGAAAGATAGAATGCAAAACGGCACCTCTTAAGGTGCCGTTTCTGTTTGCGGGTTGTGCTTTAGACGCCCAGCTTGTCACGCAGGGTGTAGTACCAGGCACCCAGAGCGCTGAATGGCACTTGGAACAGGCGGCCGCCGGGGAAGGGGTAATGCGGCAGATCGGCGAAGGCGTCGAAGCGCTCTGCCTGGCCGCGCAGGGCTTCAGCCAGCACTTTGCCGGCTAAGTGTGTGTAGGTCACGCCGTGGCCGCTGCAGCCCTGCGAGTAGTAGATGTTGTCGCCCAGGCGGCCGACCTGCGGTAGGCGCGACAGGGTCAGCAGGAAGTTGCCGGTCCAGGCGTAGTCGATCTTCACGTCCTTCAGCTGTGGGAAGGCTTTAAGCATTTTCGGGCGAATAATCGCCTCGATGTTCGCCGGATCGCGTGCGCCGTAGACCACGCCGCCGCCGAAGATCAGGCGCTTGTCGCTGGTCAGGCGGTAGTAGTCGAGCAGGTAGTTGCAATCTTCGACGCAGTAATCCTGCGGCAGCAAGCTTTTCGCCAGCTCAGCGGACAGGGGTTCGGTGGTGATCACCTGGGTACCGCACGGCATCGACTTGGCCGACAGCTCCGGAATCAGGTTGCCCAGATAGGCGTTACCGGCGACGACCACGAACTTGGCTTTGATCCGGCCGTTGGGCGTGTGCACAACAGGGTTGGCGCCGCGATCAATGCGGATAGCGGGGGATTGTTCATAGATCACGCCACCCAGCGACTCAACGGCAGCCGCTTCGCCCAGTGCCAGATTGAGCGGATGTATGTGACCGCCACTCATGTCGAGCATGCCGCCGACATAGGCGTCGCTGTCCACTACTTCACGAATGCGCTTGGCGTCCATCAGTTCCAACTGAGTATGGCCGTAGCGTTCCCAAAGCTTTTTCTGCGATTCCAGGTGTTTCATGTGCTTTGGGGTGTTAGCAGCGAAGACGCCACCGTCCTTGAGGTCGCACTGGATGTTGTACTTGGCGATGCGTTCGCGAATGATGCGGCCGCCTTCGAACGCCATATCGCCCAGCAGTTTCGCCTGCTTGGGGCCGACACTGCGTTCGATCACGTCGATATCGCGGCTGTAGCTGTTAACGATTTGTCCGCCATTACGACCCGATGCGCCAAAACCGACCTTGGCCGCCTCAACGATGCTGACCTTGAAGCCACTCTCAAGCAGGGCGATGGCGGTGGATAGACCGGTGTAGCCCGCGCCGACGATGCACACGTCAGTCTCGACTTCACCATTCAATTCTGGGCGCTCCGGTACCGGATTGGCGGAGGCCGCGTAATAGGATTGTGGATAAGCTGTGTGCGCCATTTTGCAACCTCTGTTCTTTATTTTTTACGAATGGACAGATGCTACCTGAGTTGAAAATGCCCGGCTAGTGGCCTGTGCGAAATATTAAACGCGCTGTAGAACAGTAAAAAATTCAGTTATTCAGACAGTTAGCGTAAAAAATAGGTTGACAGTTTTTTGCGCGGCCGTAGAATGCGCACCCATCGTAGGCACGTAGCTCAGTTGGTTAGAGCACCACCTTGACATGGTGGGGGTCGTTGGTTCGAGTCCAATCGTGCCTACCAAATTTGGTAGAAAAAGGGTCGCTTAGGCGGCCCTTTTTTATTGGGTTCTTGCCAGTAAGCCCGGCTTTCTGCAAGCATCCGTGGGGTAAATCGTTGTTTCAAACCTCCAGTGACCCCGGTTCGGTTTTGGTTGGCTGAAAAGCTCCTGCCATTGTAAGGCAGGTTTACCGCCGCATCGCTTACTGGCTCATCCCAACCCATGTGGCCTTTGGTAGAGGTCACCACTAGGAGAGGAGGCGCCATGCCCATCATTACTCTTCCCGACGGCAGTCAGCGTTCGTTCGATCACCCGGTATCCGTACTCGAGGTGGCGCAATCTATTGGTGCTGGCCTGGCTAAGGCCACGGTAGCTGGTAAGGTCAATGGCAAGTTGGTTGATGCCTGTGATCTGATTGATAGCGACGCAACTCTACAAATCATTACGCCAAAAGATCAGGAAGGCCTGGAAATCATTCGCCACTCCTGTGCGCATTTGATTGGTCATGCGGTCAAGCAGCTGTTTCCTGCTGCCAAGATGGTGATCGGTCCGGTTATTGACGAAGGTTTTTACTACGACATCGCCTCTGAGCGTCCTTTCACTCTAGATGATGTGGCAGCAATCGAGCAGCGCATGCAGCAGCTGATCGAGAAGGACTACGACGTCATTAAGAAAGTGACGCCACGCGCTGAAGTTATTGATGTCTTCACCGCTCGTGGTGAAGAGTACAAGCTGCGTCTGGTTGAAGACATGCCGGACGAGCAGGCCATGGGTCTGTACTACCACGAAGAGTACGTCGACATGTGCCGTGGCCCGCATGTGCCGAATACGCGCTTCCTCAAAGCGTTCAAGCTGACCAAGTTGTCCGGTGCCTACTGGCGCGGCGATGCCAAGAACGAGCAGTTACAGCGCGTGTATGGCACGGCTTGGGCTGATAAGAAGCAGTTGGCGGCTTATATCCAGCGTATCGAAGAGGCCGAGAAGCGCGACCATCGCAAGATCGGTAAGCGCCTTGATCTGTTCCATACCCAGGAAGAAGCGCCGGGCATGGTGTTCTGGCATCCCAATGGCTGGACCATCTATCAGGTGCTTGAGCAGTACATGCGTGGTGTTCAGCGCGACAACGGTTACCAGGAAGTGCGTACGCCGCAGGTGGTTGATCGTGTGCTGTGGGAGAAATCCGGGCACTGGGGCAATTACGCTGACAACATGTTCACCACTCAGTCGGAAAGCCGCGACTACGCGATCAAGCCGATGAACTGCCCGTGCCATGTGCAGATATTCAATCAGGGGCTCAAGAGCTACCGCGAGCTGCCGCTGCGTCTGGCTGAGTTTGGCTCCTGTCACCGTAATGAGGCATCAGGCGCCCTGCATGGCATCATGCGCGTGCGTGGCTTCACTCAGGATGACGCGCACATCTTCTGTACTGAAGAGCAGGTCAAGAAAGAAGCCGCAGATTTCATCAAGCTGACCTTGCAGGTTTACGCTGACTTCGGTTTCAGCGATGTCAAGATGAAGCTCTCAACCCGCCCAGCCAAGCGTGTGGGCGATGATGCGTTCTGGGATCGTGCCGAAGAGGCGCTGGCCAATGCGCTGAACGAAGCGGGTCTGCCTTGGGAGTATCTGCCAGGAGAGGGCGCATTCTACGGTCCTAAGATCGAATTCACGCTGCTCGACTGCCTCGGTCGTGCCTGGCAGTGCGGTACCCTGCAGTACGATCCGAATATGCCGCAGCGCCTGGAGGCGAGCTACGTTTCCGAAGACAACAGTCGCAAAGTACCGGTCATGTTGCACCGGGCGATTCTCGGTTCGTTCGAGCGTTTCATCGGTATTTTGATTGAGCACTACGAAGGTGCGTTCCCAGCTTGGCTGGCTCCGACTCAGGCCGTGGTGATGAATATCACTGATAAACAGGCCGATTTTGCCCTCGAAGTGGAGAAATCGCTCAATCAAAGCGGTTTTCGTGCCAAGTCTGACTTGAGGAACGAGAAGATAGGCTTTAAAATCCGCGAGCATACTTTGCTCAAGGTTCCTTATCTCTTGGTTATCGGAGATCGGGAAGTTGAGACGAAAACTGTCGCCGTGCGTACCCGTGAAGGTGCTGATCTGGGCTCAATGCCCGTCACTCAATTCGCTGAATTTCTTGCGCAGGCGGTTTCCCGGCGTGGTCGCCAAGATTTGGAGTAATCATTATTAAGCGTGAAATGAGACAAGATAAACGAGCTGCACCGAAGGCCCCGATCAACGAGAATATCTCGGCACGTGAGGTTCGGTTAATTGGCGCTGAAGGTGAGCAGCTTGGGATTGTGTCAATTGAAGACGCGCTTCTTAAGGCCGAAGAGGCCAAGCTGGATCTGGTAGAGATTTCTGCCGATGCAGTGCCACCTGTTTGCAAGCTGATGGACTACGGCAAATCGATCTTCGAAAAGAAGAAGCAGATTGCTGCTGCAAAGAAAAACCAGAAGCAGATTCAGGTTAAAGAAATCAAGTTTCGTCCAGGGACGGAGGAAGGGGATTACCAGGTAAAACTACGCAACCTGGTACGTTTCCTTAGTGATGGGGACAGGGCCAAGGTATCGCTTCGATTCCGCGGCCGTGAGATGGCGCATCAGGAGCTGGGCATGGAGTTGTTGAAGCGGGTTGAAGGTGACCTTGCTGAATACGGCACCGTTGAACAGCATCCAAAGATGGAAGGACGCCAGCTGATAATGGTCATCGCCCCCAAAAAGAAGAAATAATCACCAGGGCACGGCAGGCCTTGCGGTTATGTTTATCAACTGAATGCGGAGTATCCGAACATGCCAAAGATGAAAACTAAGAGTGGTGCAGCCAAGCGTTTTCTCAAAACCGCTAACGGCTTCAAGCACAAGCACGCTTTCAAGAGCCACATCCTGACCAAGATGTCCACTAAGCGTAAGCGTCAACTGCGCGGTAGCACCATGGTGCATCCGTCTGACGTAGCAAAAGTGGCGCGCATGCTGCGCGTTCGTTAATCGGTCAAGATAGAGGAAATTACTCATGGCTCGTGTTAAGCGCGGCGTTATCGCTCGCAAGCGTCACAAAAAAATTCTGAAACTCGCTAAAGGCTACTACGGCGCACGCTCACGCGTATTCCGTGTTGCCAAGCAAGCGGTGATCAAGGCAGGCCAGTACGCCTACCGCGACCGTCGCCAGAAAAAACGTCAGTTCCGCGCTCTGTGGATCGCTCGTATCAACGCTGGTGCTCGTGTTAACGGTCTGTCCTACAGCCGTTTCATTGCCGGCCTGAAAAAAGCGTCCATCGAGATCGACCGTAAGGTACTGGCTGATCTGGCAGTGAACGAAAAAGCGGCGTTTGCTGCGATTGTCGAGAAAGCGAAAGCCGTACTGGCTTAAGTCCCCGACAATCACCGGGCTCGCCCGGTGCTAAACGTCACCAATAGGGGAAGAGCCTTTAAGCTCTTCCCCTATTTCGTATCTGGAGTCTGTAAATGGAAAATCTGGATGTGCTGGTCTCGCAAGCGCTTGAGGCCGTTAGCCACACCGACGATGTGAATGTCCTGGAGCAATTGCGGGTTCACTATCTGGGCAAGAAAGGCGAATTGACTCAGGTGATGAAGACCCTGGGCAATCTGTCGGCAGAAGAACGTCCACAAGCTGGTGCGTTGATCAATGCCGCCAAGGATCAGGTTCAGGATGCTCTTAACAGCCGTAAGGCAACTCTGGAACAGGCCGCGCTGAGCGCCAAGCTCGCCGCCGAAAAAATCGACGTGACACTGCCAGGTCGTGGTCAGACTTCTGGTGGTCTGCATCCGGTAACCCGGACGCTGGAACGCGTTGAGCAGTTTTTCACCCGTATTGGCTACGGCATTGCCGAAGGCCCGGAAGTTGAAAACGACTATCACAACTTTGAAGCGCTCAATATTCCAGGCCATCACCCGGCTCGGGCGATGCATGACACCTTTTATTTCAACGCGAATATGTTGCTGCGCACCCACACCTCTCCGGTCCAGGTGCGCACCATGGAATCGCAGCAGCCGCCGATCCGCATCGTTTGCCCTGGCCGTGTTTATCGCTGCGATTCCGATATCACACACTCGCCGATGTTCCATCAGGTAGAAGGCCTGCTGGTCGATGAGGGTGTGAGCTTTGCTGACCTCAAGGGCACCATCGAAGAGTTCCTTCGGGTGTTCTTCGAGAAGCCGCTGGGCGTACGTTTCCGTCCCTCATTTTTCCCCTTCACCGAACCATCGGCTGAAGTCGATATGCAGTGTGTGATGTGCAGCGGCAAAGGCTGCCGCGTTTGCAAGCAGACCGGTTGGCTGGAAGTCATGGGCTGCGGCATGGTGCACCCGAATGTGCTGCGCATGTCTGGCATTGATCCAGAGAAATATTCCGGCTTCGCCTTCGGCATGGGGGTTGAGCGTCTGGCCATGCTGCGTTACGGCGTTAACGATCTACGGCTGTTCTTTGATAACGACCTGCGGTTCCTGGCGCAATTTCGCTAGCGCCCTCGCATTCCGTAATCGAATTGGTTCAGGAGAACAGACAGTATGAAATTCAGTGAACAATGGCTGCGTAGCTGGGTAAATCCGGATGTTGCGCGCGATGAGTTGGTGGCCCGCCTATCGATGGTCGGTCTGGAAGTCGATGCGGTAACGCCTGTGGCAGGTCAGTTCAGTGGCGTTGTGGTGGGCGAGATTCTTAGCGCTGAACAGCACCCTGATGCTGACAAGCTGCGTGTCTGCCAAGTCAGTAACGGCAATGAAACATTCCAAGTCGTTTGCGGTGCACCAAATGCTCGCGTCGGTATCAAGATTCCCTTCGCCATGATCGGCGCTGAGTTGCCTGGTGATTTCAAGATCAAACAGGCCAAGTTGCGTGGCGTGGAGTCTCAGGGGATGCTCTGTTCGGCTTCCGAGTTGCAGGTCAGTGATGACAACAGTGGACTCATGGAGCTGGCGGCGGATGCACCTGTTGGTCAGGACATACGCATTTATCTGGGCTTGGACGATGCCAGCATCGAAATCGGGTTGACCCCAAATCGTGGTGATTGTCTGTCGCTGGCCGGCTTGGCTCGTGAAGTGGGCGCGATCTACGGCGCGACTGTGGCACCTGTGTCTGTCGCTCCGGTTGCGGCTTCCCATGACGAAGTACGCTCGGTTGATGTCTTGGTCCCTCAAGCATGCCCGCGCTACTTGGGGCGGGTTGTGCGCAACGTCGACTTGTCCAAGCCTACGCCGCTGTGGATGGTCGAGCGTCTGCGTCGCTCCGACATTCGTAGCATTGATGCTGCCGTTGATATTACCAACTACGTAATGCTTGAGCTCGGTCAGCCTATGCATGCTTTTGATCTTGCTGAGATCAATGGTGGTATCCGCGTGCGTATGGCTGAAGAGGGTGAAAAGCTGGTTCTGCTGGATGGGCAAGAAGTCAGCCTGCGAGCAGACACCCTGGTGATCGCTGACCATAATCGCGCTTTGGCTATTGCCGGTGTGATGGGCGGTGAACATAGCGGTGTAAGTGCTAAAACGCGTGACCTGTTCTTGGAAAGTGCTTTCTTCGACACCATTGCGGTAGCTGGCAAAGCCCGTTCCTATGGACTGCACACTGATTCATCGCATCGGTTCGAGCGCGGTGTTGACTCGCAGCTGGCGCGCCATGCGATGGAGCGTGCAACCGAACTGCTGTTGGATATCGTCGGTGGTGAAGCTGGTCCTGTCATTGAAGTGGCCAGTGCCACCGACTTGCCTAATATTGCGCCAATTACCTTGCGAGCCGAACGCATCAGCCAAATGTTGGGTATGGACATGGAGGGCGCTGAAGTTGAGCGTCTGCTCACAGCGTTGGGGCTCGGTGTGACCGTTCAAGGCGCTGGTGAGTGGCTAGTCGATGTGCCGAGTCATCGCTTCGACATCAGTCTTGAAGTCGATTTGATTGAAGAGTTGGGTCGTTTGTATGGATATAACCGTTTGCCGGTTCGCTATCCGCAAGCGCGTCTGGCTCCGCAAGCTAAAGCCGAGGCTGCTGTCGACCTACCTGCACTGCGTCGTTTGTTGGTTGCCCGTGGTTATCAGGAAGCGATTACCTACAGCTTCATTGATCCCAAGTTGTTCGAGCTGTTCAATCCAGGTGTTGCGCCGCTGATGTTGGCGAACCCGATTTCTGCCGATATGGCAGCAATGCGCTCTTCCTTGTGGCCTGGTCTGATCAAGGCGCTTGAACACAACTTGAATCGTCAACAGTCGCGTGTGCGTCTGTTCGAAAGCGGCTTGCGTTTTGTTGGGCAGCTCGAAGGTTTGAAGCAAGAGCCGATGCTGGCGGGCGTAATTTGTGGCGGTCGCCTGGCTGAGGGTTGGGCGCACGGTCGAGATGATGTCGACTTCTATGATGTTAAAGCCGATGTCGAAGCCTTGCTGACCAGTGCAGGAGCGGGTGGTAGCTTCACCTTCGTGCCGGGTGAACATGCTGCGCTGCACCCAGGGCAAACAGCGTGTATCGAGCGCGAAGGGCGAGTAGTCGGTTTCCTGGGTGCGATGCATCCCGAGCTGTCGAAAGCGCTAGGCCTAGATCAAACCGTCTTTATGTTTGAGTTGGTGCTGGCTGAGATCACTCAAGGCGTTATGCCAAAGTTTCAGGAGTTGTCTAAGTTCCCCGAAGTGCGGCGTGACTTGGCTGTGCTGGTTGACCGTGACGTGCCTGCACAGGATTTGCTCGGTGCAATTCGTGAGGCTGCAGGCGAATGGATGACTGACCTCAAGCTATTTGACGTGTATCACGGTAAAGGTATTGATCCTCATAGAAAAAGCCTTGCCGTTGGCTTGACCTGGCAGCATCCATCGCGCACTCTTAATGACGATGAGGTGAGCACCACAATGCAAAATATTCTCACCTCCCTGGAACAAAGGTTCAACGCCACGTTAAGGAAGTAGCGTATGGGGGCTCTGACGAAAGCTGAGATGGCGGAACGTCTGTATGAAGAGCTGGGCCTGAATAAACGGGAAGCCAAGGAGTTGGTGGAGCTGTTCTTTGAGGAGATCCGCCAAGCGCTGGAGCTCAACGAACAGGTCAAACTCTCGGGGTTCGGTAACTTTGATCTGCGCGATAAGCGTCAGCGCCCCGGCCGCAATCCAAAAACAGGAGAGGAAATTCCGATCACGGCTCGCCGTGTCGTGACTTTCCGTCCAGGCCAAAAACTTAAAGCCAGGGTCGAGGCGTATGCTGGAACCAAGTCATAACGACGAACTGCCCGTCATACCCGGCAAGCGCTACTTCACCATCGGTGAAGTTAGCGAACTCTGTGCTGTAAAACCGCACGTGTTGCGTTACTGGGAGCAGGAGTTCCCACAACTCAACCCGGTTAAGCGGCGTGGTAATCGACGCTATTATCAGCGCCAAGATGTGTTGATGATTCGGCAGATTCGCGCGCTCTTGTACGACCAAGGCTTTACCATCGGCGGAGCGCGTCAGCGTCTTTCGGGTGATGAAGCTAAAGATGACAGCACCCAGTACAAGCAGCTGATCAAGCAAATGATTACCGAGCTTGAAGACGTGTTGATGGTGCTTAGAAAATAGTCGCTCTATTCAAAAAAGTTTCCACATTTCAGGAGCTTAATGTATAGTCCGCGACGTTTTCTGGTATAAGAAAACTGATTCACGCCTAGTCGGGGCGTAGCGCAGTCCGGTAGCGCACTAGCATGGGGTGCTAGGGGTCGAGTGTTCGAATCACTCCGTCCCGACCATATATATACAAAAAAGCCTAATCATCTAATGCTGATTAGGCTTTTTTGTGGGCGGTTATTTTCCAATGCGTAAGTTTGGCCCGACATTTACCTTTTCTAAAATGCTTATCGCTGACACAGCCATCGGGTTGACCTTCGTTTTATATGGAGGTTGCAGTGTGAAACATCGGCTTAACGATCAGTCAGTGGCGACTTGCTCCACAGGGTGCACGTCATCTGCGTGTTGAGGTCGATAGTGGCCTATTTATACGATGTTTTGGCGACCGGCAAAGTCTCCGAGGTTGAATGTTCAAAGGCGAGTCTGGCTTGAACACAGGTGTGAGAACAGTGATTTAAGCTTGAGATCTCATGGCTTCTAGTGGTCGTGGCATGAGAGATCGTGTGGTGGGCTCTACTGAGATTAAAAATCTATTGTGCTTTAACCTTAAACAGGTCCTGCCACCTAGTCGTGTAAGCCGGTGATAGCAGCTCCCGACGCATGCTCCACTCTGTGTGTTTGGTGATTCGTGCAGGCTTCAATGTCCCGCGCCCCCATCGTCCGTTGATGGCGTCCAGTGTTTTCATCAGGTGCTCGGTTCTCATGGTTTGTTCGGGTGTAAATAGATCTTTTGTGTATTCGTCACGTCGGCACAGATCCAGCAGCAGTACCTGAGCTTTGGCATAGCTAAACCCATTACGATAAAGCCGGCTTATTCCCTCACGCGCTGCTGAAATGATCAGGCGTGTGTCGTCGGTCGGGTAGGGCAGCTGGCAAATCAGACCATTGGCATATTTAGCCTCTGCAGGGTTGAACATACCGGTACGCAGGCTGATGCGAATCTGCCTACACAGTGAGCCTTGTTGACGCAGTTTTTCAGCCGCTCGGGTGGCGTATGCAGTAACGGCTTCCTGAATCGGTTCGATGGTTTTCAGGCGTTTGCCGAACGAGCGACTGCAGCAGATCGCCAGTTTGGCTGGCTCAGTTTCTTCGAGTGCTAAGCAGGCAGTACCGCGCAGTTCGCGTGCGGTTTTCTCGATCACCACATTGAAGCGCTTTCGCAGTTCTCGAGCATCATGTCTAGCCAAATCCCAGGCGGTTTTGATGCCCAGTGCGTTTAGATGAGTTTGCATGTGTGCGCCGATTCCCCAGACTTCTCCTACGGGCACGATATTAAGTAGCTTGTCGCGCCGGATCGGATCGCGTAGGTCGACGACTCCGCCGGTCTGTTTTTGCCAGCGTTTGGCGGCATGGTTGGCCAGTTTCGCCAAGGTTTTGGTTTCAGCGATACCGATACCAACAGGGATGCCCGTTTTCTGCCTGATCTCGTTTTGGAGTGCTCTGGATAGATGCTCTAGTGGCTCCGTGATCCCGGAAAGGTCGGCAAAGGCCTCATCAATGCTGTAAACCTCAACGGCCGGCAGGCGCGCTTCTATGATGCTCATCACTCGCTCGCTCATGTCGCCATAGAGTGCGTAGTTGCTGCTGAAAGTCATAATGCCATGACGGTCGAGTTCGCCACGGATTTCATGGAATAGCGCCCCCATTTTTACGAAAGGTTTAGCGTCTGCAGAGCGAGCAATTACGCAGCCATCGTTGTTGCTTAGTACCACGATAGGTGTGTGCTGTAGGTCAGGCCGGAACACTCGCTCGCAGCTTGCGTAGAAGCTGTTGCAGTCGATTAGTGCGAACGCTGGCTCAGGCATGGTGGCGGTGGTTCCTCAGGCTGTGACTCACAACCCCCCAAATCATCAGTTCGTCATCGTCAAGTACGTAGCGAGGTGCGTAATCAGGGTGCTCGGATTGCAGCACATACGACTTATGGTGCCGGCCCAAACGTTTGACGAATACATCACCATTTAGACAGGCCACAACGATGTCGCCCGGCTTTGCTTCCAGTGCGCGACTGACGATCAGGTAATCGCCATCGAAGATTCCTGCGCCATTCATGCTTTCACCGCTTACCAGCGCGACATAAGTGTGCGGTGTATTGATGTCGAGAAGCTCGTCCAGAGACAGTTTGTGTTCCATGTGATCCAGGGCAGGACTGGGAAAGCCGGCGGGAATGTGCGCCTCAAAAAATGGAAGGTGAGTGCAATTGGTGTGTAGTTCGCTAAGGATCTGAGCGTTGCTCATAGGGGAATCGCCTTTACTGGTTTTATATACAGTATCCGGTGGTTTTTAGATTCGACAAGGGGTGTTCGTCGGCGTGCACCTCAGGCTGCTTGAGTGTTATGGCAAAATTTTGTGCATCGCACCTGTGTGCTTGATGATTGGGGGCTTCTGGTTCTGGTTCTGGTTCTGGTCCTGATGCTGATGATCTTGTCAGGCTGTTTGCATGCAGCACTGCTATTGATCGGCTAGTGCCGCTTTCTTTGGGGGGGGGGCGTCGCTTCTTTCATATATGGATGCAGTGCATCCCTACCTGGGTTTAAAGAAGGGGGCGTTTCTGTAGGCGGCGCGCTAGTGGTTTGTGTGGCTACAGCCCTTGAGTTCGGGGGTGTTGAAACAAAAGCGCAATAATCATTGACCTTCGTTTGCCAGTCCCTATAATGCGCACCTCTTCAGGCGTAAGTAGCTCCTTAAACTTCTTATAAAACAAGAAGTTAGATTTAAAAAGGGCTTGCAAAGC
>NZ_LR733841.1:0-2077 GCF_902506525.1 Pseudomonas sp. 9AZ | reverse complement strand
GTCGGGTATTGGCCGAGTGCATGCCGTGCTTAACGCCGCGCTCAGGGAAACTCCGGCAATGCTTGGAAAACTCCCTTTAAGCTAAGTCTGCTTTTCAAGCGCACATGCGTCACCTGAAGGGTTATCCACCGTCAGCGGCTTCTGAATGCTAGAGCAGGCAGGTACGCCAAAACTTAGAGACGCAGATGTTCAGAGACGCATAACGATAGTTCCTGTTGCTTGGCGAGAGCCTAATCTCTCGTATGCTGCTTCGAATTGATCCATCGTAAAGGTGCTATCGATGGTAGGGCGGATTGCCCCCTGTGAGATGAACTCTTGGATCGATTTGAGCGCGCTGGAAACATCTGACTCAGTTTCCAGCCAGGCATCGTAGCCCAGAATTTTCTTCTCATAGATCACCACGTCGGCGACATCAATGTTTGCGCTTACACCGCCGACAAATCCGATTGACACTACTGCACCCCTGGTTCGGACGGCGCTCAGTAACTGGCCTAGAATCGGGCCACCAACAGGATCAAATGCAATGTCAGCGCCTTGTCCGTCAGTAGCGCTTAAAACCGCATCTTTGATGTTTTGAGTAGATATATCAATGACTTTTTCCGCCCCTGACTGGAGAGCGCTCTGGGCCTTTTTGGCGTTAGAAACTACCCCGATCGCGGTTGCGCCCAGGGCAAGTGTCATCTGAATCAGCGCATGACCGAGCGCGCCCGATGCTCCTGATATCAGCACGGTTTCGCCAGGTTTGACTCGTCCGACGCGCGTCAATGCTTGGTGTGCTGTTACGTAATTGATAGGGAGAGCTGCCCCTTCATCGAGGTTATAACTGTCCGGCAGCGCAATGATCCGCTTGTTTTCGACCAGTACCCACTCCTGTTGCAGGCCGTCTTCGGTAATCCCCAGTTGGCCTCCCCCATAAATAGCCACTCGGGCTCCCGGTATGAATTGATCGCTTTGCTCTACTGTGCCTGAACCATCGTTGCTCAATACGATGGGAGCAGTAGCTGTGCTGACCATCCCTGTGCGAACTTGATTAGACAGCGGGTTGACGGTAGCTGCATGCATCTTCACTAGCGTATACCCAGACTTTATTGAAGGCGCTGTGCGTTGCTGTATAGCCATCTGTGGCTCAGCGCCGAACTTGGTAACAACGAGGGCTTTCATCATTATTCCTATGGCAGATCGAGTAGAAAAAGTAGGCTCGGAATCGGCGCGCTGAGATGAACTCAAGCTGGCTTGAATTAGCCCTCATCCTAGTGGCTTAGACGCAACCGATGTCCAGTGGGATCGGGGTCGCGGGCACAGGAGCCGCGCTTGTTCTACGCAAAGTCCGGCGGCTGCGCCTGAATGCCCGGCTCTATTGACTGAGTGTTCTTGATCAATGATTCGATGAACTTCCAATCAATGGCAAATCGGCCAGCATGTTTTTCAATGCCAGCGCGTCCCATGGCAAGTGCTCGGCCACTCCAAGTCCGACCACGTCGACTACTTGGCCTACGTCGCTCAATAAGCGAACCACTTGCTGGATGGTCATCTTTCCTTGAGCGATTCCATCGAAGGTGTTTTCAGGGATATCAGGTTTGGCAAACAGGAGCGAACGGAAGAGGTTCGGATCCAGAACATCAAGATCAAGGTGGATGGCGAGGTGCTTGGCTCCCGTTTCCTTCAACCAGCGCAGCACGGGCTCGCTCGTATTGGCCAAATCAGATGCGCTGGCGCTTCGCAAGCCAAGACGTTCAATAGTGGCTGTTTCTACGTCCATGGTTTCTTGCAGCCCGGCATACATGACGTTTTCGGGTTTGAGCGGGCGTCTTACAGCGCTCGCGAAATCCGGGTCGCCTTCGCCTAGCAAGTTGCCCATGACCATTGCATGCGCATGCTGGAAATCTTTGGGTGTTATGACATCCGGATGGGCATCGACCCAGAGAACTGCCAACTCCCCGTCATACCGTTCGTTGAGGTAAGCGAAAGGTGCCAAGTCGACCAAACAGTCTCCCCCTAGGATCACCATCCGGTCAGGCTGATGCTTTTGGATAAGGTGCTGCGCATGTGCTAGCTGCTCTAGTAATGCACTGCGAGC